>CAWHUF010000001.1:0-14734 GCA_963832495.1 uncultured Acidobacteriota bacterium
GCGGAACGAAACTTCACCTAGGACCGTCTTTAGAGAGAGCAGACCATGGCTTTCACCTACGGCATTGGTGGAGACGACGATCCGGTCCTGGCGGACATCAACGTCACCCCGCTGGTGGACGTGATGCTGGTGCTCCTCATCATCTTCATGATCGCGGCGCCGATGCTCCACCAGGGGGTCGAGGTGGCCCTCCCCCGCGCCGACGCCACGAACCTGCCGATCAAGATGGAAGACCCGCTGGTGCTTCGATCGACCGGGACGGCAAGGTCTACCTGCGCGAGGACGCGGGTCGCGCCCGAGGACCTGGTGGACCGGGTCAAGGCCCGGATCGCCGCGCGGGGGAGGAACGGTGTTCCTCAAGGGGGACCGGGACGTGCCCTACGGCAAGATCATCGAGGTGCTCGACATCCTCCACCGCGGCGGCATCGTCCGCGTGGGCATGGTGACCGACCGCCGCACGGAAGGAGCGGACGGTGTGAGCCTGCGCGGTCGACCGGATCCTCGAGCGCGGTCGCGACCGCCGGCCGCCGGCCGGAGGCGGTGAGCCTGGTCGCCGCGGCCCTGCTCCATGTCCTGGTGGTCGCTCTGGTCCTGGTCCTGCCGCGCCTGAGCCGCCTCCCCCGCCGCTCTCGTTCGTGCCGGTGCAGATCATCCCCGCCCAGGCGCTCGGCGTGCGCCGCCCCGCCAGCCGGCCCAAGGCGGAGAAGCCCGCGCCCGAGCCCGCGAAAGAGCCGGAGCGCCCCGCACCGGAACCGGAGAAGCCGGAGCCGGCAGGAGGACGTCCCGGTTCTGCCCACGGAAGAAGCCGGAGGAGAAACCCGGACCCCGAAGCCCTCCAGCACCTCAGAGGGGCCGCGCCGACCCGCCGAAGACTCCGGACGAAACCGCCGCCCAAGCCGCCCCGAGCGGAGGGCACGGGCACCGACCCGGCCGGCACGGCCGCCCAGGGGACCCGGCGGCAAGCCGGCCGGCGCGGCGCCGCCACGGGCAACCCGCTCGGCACCACCGCCTTCGGCTCGGAGATCGGCGGCCTCGACAACCCGGACTTCACCTACGGCTACTACCTGGACCGGCTGCTGTCGCTGATCGACGCCAAGTGGGTGCGGCCGACCTGGGCGAGGGCGTCAAGGCGACCATCTCCTTCCGCATCGGGCGCAACGGCAGATCACCGACCTGCGGGTCGCCGAGTCTTCCGGGCTACAATACCTTCGACCTGGCGGCCTCCGCGCCGTGCAGAACGCCGCCCCCTTCCCCCCTGCCGGGGCCTACCGCACGATTCCCTCGGCGTCAACCTGATCGTCCGCTGACCGAGGTGAATCATGAGATCGAGCAATCGCCGCTCTGACCGTCCTCTGTCCGCCTGTTCCTCGCCGGTCTGCTGACTGGCCGCCCAGCAGCCGCCGCAAGACCCTGCCCCCCAACCCAGGCGGCAGCAGCAGCAGACTCACCAGGTCGCCCTGGAGCTCAACCGCGGCCAGCGGCGCGATCAAGCTGGCCATCCCGCCCTTCCGCGGCCCAGCCCTCTCGGGCGGCGCGGCCGGCGCGGCCGCGCGGAGATGGAGGAGACGGTGCGCCAGGACCTCGGAGCTCTCGGGCTACTTCGAGATCCAGGGGCCGGACGCGCTCTCGGGCCTCGCGCTCGAGCGGCGACGTGCAGCAGCGACCTCGCGGTCTACCGCCGCCCGGCGCCGAGACCCTGCTCCTCGGCGACCTGCGCGCCGAGGGGGACAGGATCGTCTTCGAGGGGCGGCTGTTCGACATCGGCAGCGGCCAGGCCGATCCTGGCCAAGCGCTACCGCGGCCCCTTCACGTCAGCCGCCGCATCGGCCACACCTTCGCCGACGAGGTCATCCGCTACCTGACCGGCCGGCCCGGGATCTCCCTCTCGTCCATCGCCTTCACCGCCGACCGCTCCGGCCACAAGGAGATCTGGGTGATGGACTACGACGGGGCGAACCAGCGGCGGATCACCGGCCACCGCTCGACCTCCATGTCCCCGGCCTGGAGCCCGAACGGCGGCTCGCTGGCCTACACCTCGTTCTTCAACGGCCCGCCGGTCGATCTACCTCGCCGACATGGCGAGCGGCCGCAAGCGCCCGTCGTCACCTCCGGCTCGATGAACACCACCCCGAGCTTCTCGCCGGACGGCGGGCGCGTGGCCTTCGCCCGCTCGGTCGACGGCAACGTCGAGATCTTCACCGCCGACCGCAGCGGCGGCAACCTGCGGCGGCTGACCCACTCCAACGCCATCGACACCAACCCGGCCTGGAGCCCCAAGGGGGGCGAGATCGCCTTCACCTCCAGCCGCGCCGGCAACCCGCACATCTACCTGATGGACTCCGAGGGGGCGAACCAGCGGCGGCTCACCTTCGACGGCACCTACAACGACGGCGCCTCCTGGAGCCCCGAGGGGGACCTGATCGCCTACACCAGCCGGCGGGACGGCCAGTTCCAGATCGCGGTCACCAACGTGGTGACGCTGGAGACCCGGGTCCTGACCTCCGGCCCCGGCGAGAACGAGTCGCCCACCTTCTCGCCCGACGGCCGCAAGATCGCCTTCACCTCGCGCCGCGGCGGGCAGCAAGCAGATCTACGTCATGGACGTGGACGGCTCGAACGTCCGGCAGCTCACCACGGAGGGCAACAACGACATGGCCGACTGGTCGCGGAGCGCTCCGGAGAAAGACTGATAGAGTCTGGAGGACCGAGATGTACCGACAAGCCTTTTCGATCGAGGAGATACCATGAACCGCAAGTGGATGGTCTGGACGTGGTACCGGTTCTGTTGACGTTCTTGTACGGCTGCCCCAAGAAGAAGCCGGCGACCCCGCCCGCGGACCTGGACGTCGAGACGACGACGGTGCCCGCGCCGCCGGCGACCCCGAGCACGACGGATGTGGTCGACCAGCCGGCGCCGCCCACCGTGGACGACACGACGGAGGACCCGCTCCTGTCGGCCGACATGCAGATCGTCAACGAGGAGCTGCGGCGCCGCGGCTTCAGCCCCGACGTCTACTTCGACTACGACGAGAGCACGCTCTCGGACGACACCCGCGACAAGCTGGCGCGCAACGCCGACCTGCTCAAGAGCAACCCGCAGTTCTCGGTCACCATCGAGGGGCACGCCGACTCGCGCGGCACCAACGAGTACAACCTCGCCCTCGGCGAGCGCCGCGCCAACGCGGTCAGGGACTACCTGACCTCCCTGGGCGTCGGAGGCGGCCGCCTGCGCACCCTCTCCTACGGCGAGGAGCGGCAGGTCTGCGACACCGACGAGGAGAGCTGCTGGTCGCAGAACCGCCGCGCCCACATGGTCATCACGGGCCGGTCCAACGTCGGCTGATATGAAGAAGCACCAGCACGGTCTCGCCGTTTGCCTCGCGGCGGCGCTCGCCGCCGCGGGCTGCGTCTCGCCGCAGGACATCGAGAGCATCCAGTCGCAGCTCTCGGACATCCAGCGCCAGATGCTCCAGATGCAGAAGCAGGCCCCCAGCAAGCAGGAGGTCGCGAACCTCGAGACCAACGTGGCCGCCCAGATGCAGGGCCTCCTGAAGACCGAGGCCGACATGCAGGTCAAGCTGCAGGACCTGTCGAGCCAGATCGACGCCCTGCAGGCGAAGCTCGAGGACACCAACTACCGCCTCTCCCAGCTCTCGCAGCAGATCGCGGCCACCAACCAGGAGCTCAAGGCCTTCCGCAGCGAGTCCGCGGCCCGTCCGGTGACCGCGGTGCCGCCGTCCGACGGCACGGCGCCGGCCCCCCCCCCGCAATCCCCCCGCCCACGGGCGGGGTTGGCGGAGCCGATCCCAAGAGCCTCTACGACGCGGCCTACAACGACTACCTGAAGGGGAGCTACGACCTCGCCCTGCGGGAGTTCCAGGAGTACCTGGCGAATTTTCCCAACACCGACCTGTCGGACAACGCCACCTACTGGATCGGCGAGTCCTACTACCGCCAGAAGCGCTTCCGGCAGGCCATCGAGCAGTTCGACGCCGTGGTCTCCCGCTATCCGCGCAGCGACAAGATCCCCAGCGCTCTCCTCAAGAAGGGCTATGCCCACCTCGAGCTGGGCGAGCGCTCCCAGGGGGTCGTCCAGCTCCAGCACGTCATCCGGCAGTACCCCACGAGCGACGAGGCCAACCTCGCCCGGCAGCGGCTGCGCGAGATCGGAGGTTGACGGGGGGAGTCCCCAATGGTATAAAGCTCCGTCGCACTTCGGTGCGACTTCGTTTTCTATGGCTATGGAGATCAACGAAGCATATGGCGAATACCAAGTCGGCTGAGAAGCGCAACCGTCAAAACCTCAAGCAGCGGGAGCGGAACCGGGCGCACCGTTCGCGCCTGCGCACCGCGATCAAGAGCCTGCGCTCGGCCGTGGCCAGCGGCGACGCGGCGAAGGCCAACGAGCTGCTGCCGGTGACCCTGGGCGTGATCGACAAGATCGCCCAGAAGAAGGTCATCCACGCGAACACCGCCTCGCGCTACAAGTCCCGCCTCGCGAAGCGCGTCGCCGCCATCGGCAAGTAATTGGCAAGTAAGTAGGAGAGGGCGGCCACGCGGGGCCGCCCTGCCTAGAACCCTTCCAACAGGTTGGTGACCAGCGTCTCGGCGAAGCGCTCCGAGGCGGAGCTCGATCGCCTGGTCCTCGCGGTCGAAGTACTCGGCCGAAGAGGTTTCCACGGGGTAGTTCTCGCGGAAGGTGTAGCGGTCGCTCTTCCAGATCACCTCTCCCGTCTCTCCCACCCGCTTGAAGGTGATCTGGGCGGTGACTGAGATCTCGTACTCGGTCGCGCGGCCGCCCTCGTCGAAGGTGACCGGGGTCACGCCGAAGCCCGTCACGGCGCCCAGGATCTCGGCGTTGGCCTCCGCCTCGCTCCCCACCACGGCGAAGCGCTGCCGGGTCACCAGCTCCTCGGCGATGGCCCGGGTCAGGGCCTGCTCCACCTGGGACCGCTGCGTACGGTTCTCCAAGGGCCGCAGGTAGACCGCCTTGATGTCGGCAGGGACGGTACTGCCGCGGCCCACTAGGGCGTAGCCGCAGCCGGAGAGGGCCAGAATGATCGGGATCAGTGCGGCCGCAAGGGCCCTCAAGCTCAGTCTTCTTCTCATGCCGACTTCCTCGTCACCAAGTTGATCAGCCGTCCCGGGACCAGAACGGCCTTGGCCACCTCGCGACCGCCCAGGTGCTCCTGCACCTTGGGGCTGGCGAGCACGGCGGCGCGCACTTCCTTCTCATCCGCCGACGCGTCCACCTCCACACGGTCGCGAAGCTTGCCGTCCACCTGGACGACCAGATGGATGCGCTCGCGGCGGAGCTTGCTCTCGTCGAGCTCCGGCCAGGTGCTTTCGAGCAGGCTCTCGCCGTAGCCCCGCCGCTCCCAAAGCTCCTCGGTGATGTGGGGGGCCATGGGGTGCAGGAGCTGGACCAGCGTGTCGAAAGTTTCCTCGCAACGCAGCCGGGAGGCGGTCTTCTCCTCCAAGGAGCGGAAGAGGCTGTTCGACAGCTCCATCAGCGACGCCACGGCCGTGTTGAACGAGAACCGCTGCATGCTGTGGGTCACCCGCTGGATGGTGGCGTGGCGGTCCCGCTCCAACTCGGCGTCGGCCGGGGCCGTGGGGGGCGCCTCGGACAGCCGCTCGAGCATGCGCCAGACCCGCTGCAGGAAACGGTGGGCGCCCGAGACCGCCTCGTCGCTCCACTCGGCCTCCTTCTCCGGCGGACCGATGAAGAGGGTGTAGACCCGCTCGGTGTCAGCCCCCATCGCCTCGATCAGCTCGTCGGGCGAGACGGTGTTGCCCCGCGACTTGGACATCTTCTCGATGCGGCCCGACTTCTCCGAGTAGCGCGTGATCATCCCCTGATTGAACAGGTTCTGGAACGGCTCCTCCAGCTTCACCAGGCCGAAATCGTGCAGCACCCGGCAGATGAAGCGCGCGTAGAGCAGATGGAGGATCGCGTGCTCGATGCCGCCGATGTACTGGTCCACGGGCATCCAGCGGTTGGCCAGCTCGGGGTCGAACATCCGCGCCGGGTCCTGGGGCGAGAGGTAGCGCAGGTAGTACCAGGAGCTGTCCACGAAGGTGTCCATGGTGTCGGTCTCGCGCCGGGCGGGGCCGCCACACTTCGGGCACTTCGTCTCCACGAAGGACTTGGAGCGCGAGAGCGGATTGCCCTCGCGGCCCGTGAACTCGACGTCGTAGGGCAGCTCGACCGGGAGCTCGTCGTCCGGCACGGGTACCATGCCGTCCTTGTCGCAGTAGAGGACCGGGATGGGCGTCCCCCAGTAGCGCTGGCGCGAGATCAGCCAGTCGCGCAGCCGGTATGTGACCCTGGCCTTGCCCCAGCCCTTCTCCTCCAGCCACGTGATGACCCGCTGGATGGTCTCCGGACCGTCCTTCAAGCCGTCGAAGGGGGGCGCGTTGCGGATGACCCCCTCGTGCAGGATGGCCTCCGTCATCGTGGCGGGGTCCGCTTCACGGTCTTCCGGGTGATACACCAGCCGGACCGGCAGCCCCTCCTGGCGGGCGAAGGCGAGGTCGCGCACGTCGTGGGCGGGCACGGCCATCACGGCGCCCGTGCCGTACTCGGGGAGCACGTAGTTGGCGAGCCAGATGGGGATCTCTTCCCCCGTGGCCGGGTTCAAGGCCACGGAGCCGGTGTCGCGACCCTCCTTGGGCGTCTCCTCGGCCGAGCGCTGGATGCGCGGCGTGTTGCGCACCTTCTCGATCCAGGCCTCGATCTCCGCCTTGTTCGGATGGCCCGCGATCAGACGCGGAGTGAGCGGGTGCTCCGGGGCCAGCACCATAAAGGTGGCGCCGTGGAGCGTGTCAGGCCGCGTGGTGAACACCGTCACTGACTCGCCCAGGGCGGGGATCTCGAAGCGGATCTCGGCACCTTCGGAGCGGCCGATCCAGTTGCGCTGCATCACCTTGACCTTCTCGGGCCACCCCTCCAGGGTGTCGAGCCCGGCGAGCAGCCGGTCGGCGTAGTCGGTGATGCGGAAGAACCACTGCTCCAGGTCGCGCTGAACGACCGGAGTGCCGCAGCGCTCGCACGCGCCGTCCACCACCTGCTCGTTGGCGAGCACGGTGCGGCAGCTCGGGCACCAGTTGACGGGCGCCATCTTCTTATAGGCGAGCCCCTTCTCCAGCATGCGCAGGAACAGCCACTGGTTCCACTTGTAGTACTCGGGGAAGCAGGAGGCGATCTCCTTGGACCAGTCGTAGAGGATGCCCCAGTGCCGGAACTGCTCTTTCATCACCTTGATGTTGGCGAGCGTCCAGTCCTTCGGGTGGACACCGCGCTGGATGGCGGCGTTCTCGGCAGGCAGGCCAAAGGCGTCCCAGCCCATGGGGTTCAGGGCACGCTTGCCATTCATGCGCAGGAAGCGGTACAGGGCGTCGCCCAGGATGTAGTTCCGCCCGTGCCCGACGTGGAGGCGGTCTCCCGACGGGTAGGGGAACATCATCAGCATGTAGTATTTGTCGCGGGCGTGGCGCAGGTCCACCTCGGCCGCCCGCTGCCTCTCCCAGCGGTCCTGCCACTTGGCCTCGACCGCTTTGTGATCGTATGGAGTGCTCATCCCTCTTCTCTCGCTCTCTGTCTCTTCCCAAATCAATGGGGTCAGGTCAGGCTGCCCGGAAAGGTATGCTGCTTCAACAGGCCGTCCAGCAGACCGTTGACAAAGCGCCCTGACTGCTCCGAACCGAACTTCTTCGCCAGCTCGATGGCCTCGTCGAGCACCACGAGCTTGGGCGTCTCGCGCTCGTGGAGCATCTCGTAGACGGCCAGGCGCAGGATGTTGCGATCCACAGGCGGCATCCGCTCCAAGCGCCAGTTGTCAGCCTGGCCGCGGATCATCTCGTCGATCTTCTCGAGATTGTCGAGCGTTCCCTTTACGAGATCCTTGGCGTACTCGAAGGCCTCTTCCAGCCGCTTTCTGCGCCGGGCGTACTCCGCCCGGTCGTCTGCCGGAGTGGACGTCTCTAGCTTCTTCTCGGCGGCCGCTTCCTTGGCCAGATACTCCGAGAGATCGAACGTGCTGAAGATGTGAGCCAGCGGGCTGCCTCCGAGGTCGCTCTGGTAGAGCATCTGGACTGCCATTTCCCGTGCTGTGCGCCGCTTTCCTGCCGTCATGAACCTCGCCTCAAAGACCCCAGTGGAAGACTTCAACGAAAGCAAGGGCCGCTCCCATGATCGGGAACGGCCCCAATCCGTCCGGCAATCATAGCCGGGGCCGCCATTCGCCGCTAGTTGCCCGAAGAGCCGCGCAGGCGGGCGAAGAGATCGGCCATCTCGAGAGCCGCGAGCGCCGCTTCCCACCCCTTGTTGCCCGCCTTGCCTCCGGCGCGCTCCTGCGCCTGCTCGGAGGTATCGCAGGTCAGCAGGCCGAAGCCCACCGGCACCCGGTGCCGCTCGGCCACGGACGCGATCCCGCGGCTCGCCTGAGCGCAGATGTAGTCGAAGTGGGGCGTTTCACCTCGGATGACGACGCCGATCGCCACCAGCCCTTCGACCTTTCCAACAACGGCCAATTCCTCCAGCGCCTGGGGGATCTCCCAGGCACCGGGCACGGAGACGAGATGGATGTCCCCAGGCTCCACGCCGTGCCGGCGCAGGCAGTCGATGGCCCCGGTCACCAGCAGGTCGCCGATGCGCGAGTTGAAACGCGACGCCACGATGCCGAACCGCCGGCCGGCGCCGCTCAAGGCCCCTCTGGTCTCCTGGATCTCGCTCAAGGTATTTGGTCCCTGGTTGGTCCTTCGAAAGCGCGGGAAGTATAGGAGATTGGCCGGACATTTGCACCTTCAAGGCCCTGGATGGAAGAGGAGGACACCATGAAACGGCAGCCCCATTTCCAACGAAATCTTCAGCCAAAGACCCGGCTCGCATTCTTGACGCTGGCCTGTGCCCTTTTCCTGGCCGCGATCCTGGTGGGCAAGGCGCCCGCCCAGATCGCCACCCGGCAGGTCCTCTGCCCTCCAGGGCCGATCCCGGCGGACTGGATCAAGGTCGACGTAGTCTCCAGCCCGGCCACCTGCGGCGGAGACGCCTGGGTGATCGAGCTCCACACCAACAAAGCCGTGGGCTCGGCCATGGTGGTCTGCGCGGACCAGCCCACCCCGCCGGGATGGCAGGACCTGGGCATCGCAACAAGCACCGGCCAGTGCGCTGGTGGCACTTTCGGAGGTGACAACGTCAAGGCGATCCGCAGGATGGGCTGATTGAGCCCGGATCAACCGCCGAAGCCGGCGCTTCGAGCCATCTGCCGCAGAAATACACCGTACGCCGGAGCCGAGAGAGACTTGATCAGGAGATCGGCGAGGATACCGGAGAGCGCGAGAGCCATCAGTCGGTATTCGCGCCCGCTGAAGGGCCACGCCCGGCGTACCAGGAGAGGCCGAGCGAAAAGCGTCCCCAGCAGCACGAAGGCGCACACCCGCACCACGGACCAAGGCACCCAGGCGGCCACCGACCCCAGGAACGGGTGCCCGCTCGCCGCCGCGTAGCTCCCCACGAAATAGCTCATGTAGGCAACCAGGGCAGCCCCCAAGGCGAGCCCCAGATAGCCACCGCTTACCCAGGTGAGGAGAATAAACACCCCCAGATGGAGCAGGTGCTCGGGGATGAACGCTGACGGCTGATTTTCCTTGCCGTTGCCCGTCGCAATCCAGCCGAACATCTCCTGCCGGTACGTCTCACCGCGGAGGATGCCGTCGCGGGCCGCCTCCGGCATCCAGAGGACGAATACAATCACCCCCGCGCTCAGCAGGAAAGCCCAGACGATCCCCAGCGTCCAGGCGCGCAGGTAGTCCCCCTCGCGGACCCCGTCCTTGAAGGCGAACCAGAGCGTGAGAGGCGCCACCAGTGGCAGCGCCCACTTCCCGCCCGGGATCAGAGTCAGCAAGGGGAGGAACGGCGTCAACAGCAGAGGCCAGGTTGATTTCCTTACCACTACAGCGCGCCTCCCGCGGGCCCCAGATGGATCTCCTCCACCAGGGCCGAAGGGTCCGTATCGAGGACGTAGCCAAGGGCCCGAGCCACCTCGCGAGGTGGCACCATGGCAGCGCGGTTCCACTCGCCGGGCAGGCGGTCCCAGATCGGCGTGTCGGTCGCTCCCGGGTAGAGGGCCGTGATCCGCACACCCGTACCCTTGAGCTCCTCACGCAGGGCCGCCACCAGTCCAGCCAGCCCCCACTTACTGGCGCAGTAGGCCGACCAGCCAGGGAAGCCGCGGCGGGCCGCCACCGAGAGGATCGGGATCAGCCATCCCTGGCCCCGCTCCTTCATGGCCGGCAGCAGGGCACGGATCAGCAGAAAAGCACCGGTCAGGTTGGTGCCTACCATCCCCTTGAAGTCATCAGGCGAGGTCTCCTCTACCGGAGCGATCGAGACCACCCCGGCCGCGGGCACCACCACGTCGGCGCCGCCCCAGCGAGCGTGAATCTCCTCGGCGCACCGGTCAAGCGCCACGGCATCGCGCACATCGCAAGGAAGGATCAGACCGCTCTCCCGAGCGTTGGCCAGATCGAGCGTCTCCTGCAGCGGCGTCTGCCGCCTCCCCAGAAGCGCCAGGATGTACCCCCGGCGCGCCAGCTCCAGAGCGATCTCCCGTCCCAGGCCGGAGCCGGCTCCGCTCACTACGGCCACTTTCGTGCTCGCATTCATCGCGGGGAGCATATCAAGGCCGGGTTCCAGCCTTCGCCGCCGCGAGCTTCTCTCTCAGCTCGTGGAACATCTTCATGAAGTCTGGGTCTGACTTCACCTCGGCTGTCACCTGGGCTTCCGCGTCCTGGATCAGAGCCTCCGCTTCGGTGAAGCGGCCGGTTGCCACCAGACAACGGGCCAGGGAGAGCTTGGCTCTCGCGAGATCAGGGCTCTCCGGCGGCAACTCCTTTCGCCGGATCTCATAGGCCCGGCGCATGTATGGTTCCGCCTCCTCATAACTCTTGCGGCCCAGGTGGAGGTTTCCGATCTCTCGCAAGGCATAGGCCGCATGGGGATGGTCGGGACCTTCCGCCTCTTCGAGGATGTCCAGAGCTTCCCGCGCCAGTACAAGTCCCCGGTCGTATTCCTTGAGATGACGGTAGGCCCCTGCGAGAAGGAGCAGCGCCTGGGCTACTTGCGGGTGCCGATCCCCCCAGACCTGACGGCGGATCGCCAACGCCTCCTGGTAGTACGGGAGGGCCTCCCTCACCTTGTCCTGAGCGTCGAGAGCTATGGCTAGGTTGCCCAGAGCCACCCCTACCTGCGAGCTCTTGGGCTCATAGTGGGTTCGCATGAGGCTCAGTACCCTCCGGAAGAGAACCTCAGCCTCCTCATAGCGCCCTTGGCGGTGGACGGCCAGGGCCAGGTTGTTCAAGGTGGCGTCGATGTCTGGGTGCTCTCCGCCCAGGATTTTCTTCTGTGCAGCCAGGGTCAGGCGGAGCAGGACCTCGGATTCCTTGTACTTGCCCAGGTCGATCAGGATCTCTCCGAAGGTCGTCTGGTCTCTGTAGAGCCTGGGGTCCCGCGGGCTCAGGGCCTTCCGCTCGACCGCCAAGCCTTCCCGGAAGAGCCTCTCGGCCGCAGCATAGTCTCCCAGGTCGCGCTTCAGCTTTGCCCAGGCCACCAGGGTCTCGCCGATCGTGGGGCCGACCGGCCCTTCCTCCTGGCGGGCGATCGTCAAAGCCTCCTCGTGGAGCTTTTCGACCGCAGGAGAAGCATTCGTCTGGGCGAGCAGGCTCCCGAGCTGGTTGAGGGTCTTCGCCACCTCGAGATTGTCGCTACCCAGCAGACGCCGCTTGAGGTCCAGAGACTGGCGCAGGAGCTTCTCGGCGGCGGCATGCTTGGAGCGCTCGAGTTTCACGAGCCCAAGGTGCTCCAGGCTATTGGCGACCTCCAAGGACCCTGGGCCGTAGACCTTGCGCCGCAAGGCAAGTGCACGCTCCAGGAGCGCCTCGGCCTTCTCATACCGGCCTAGCCCATAGTTGACCTCTCCGATAGCACTGATCACCGCGGCCTGCACGTCCGGCTGGCCGGCCAGCTCCCGGGAGATACGGTCCTCTCCCTGGTCCAGGATCTCCCGGGCGGTCAATCGCTCCCCCCGGGTCTGGTAGGGATCGGCCTGCTTGAAAGTCTCCACCAGGAAGGAGAGGGCATAGCGTGCCTTGTCCCTCTCTTGGGAGACGCGGCGGCTCTGCACGATCAGGCTCGCCACGAAACCCAACATCAGGAGGACCATGGCCGCCACCGCCACGGCTCCGGCCCGGTGGCGGCGCAGGAACTTCCGGCCGCGGTAGGCCAGAGTGTCCGGCCGGGCGACCACCGGGAAGCTCCGCAAGTGGTTCTCGATGTCGCGGGAGAGCTGGGTCGCCGAGCCGTACCTGCGCCAGGGCTCCTTGCGCAACGCCATGAGCAGGATGTTGTCGAGGTCCCCCTGCAACCCCCGCTCAAGAGTCGACGGGCGGGTTTTCCGGGCATGCGCAATCTCCTCCGGAGAGGGCTCCTCCGAACGGAGCAGGGCCGCACTAGGCCTCTCCGGCTCCTCCTCCAGAATCGCGTGTTCGATCGTGTATGTCAGACGCTTCGCGGCCCCGTAAGGACCACGACCGGTGAGCAGCTCATAGAGGAGAACACCGAGCGAATAGACGTCGCTCGCAGTCGTCACGGGCTCCCCTCTCACCTGCTCGGGACTGGCGTAGCTGGGGGTCATCACCCGTGTGCTGCCCGTATCGGTGAGCTCGGGCTCCAGTCGCTTGGCGATGCCGAAGTCGAGCAGCTTGGGCTCACCTTCGGAGGTGACGAGGATGTTCGCCGGCTTCAGATCGCGGTGAACCAGGAGGTTCTGGTGGGCGTACTGGACAGCCGAGCAGATCTTCCGGAACAGCTCCAAGCGCTGATCGACCGTGAGTCGGTACCGGTCGCAGTATTCATCCACAGGCAGACCTTCGACCAGCTCCATGACGAGATAGGGGCCCCCGTCCTCGGTGCTGCCGCCATCGTAGAGACGGGCGATGTTGGGGTGTTCCAGCCGGGCCAGGGTTTGCCGCTCGGCCACGAACCGGTGAAAGGCCTCGGTGCTCTCCAGGCCGGAGCGGAGGACTTTGATGGCAACGTCCCGCTGGTAGTGCTTGTCCTCCCGGCGGGCGAGATAGACCGTCCCCATGCCTCCCGCTCCGATCCTCCGCAGCAGGCGGTAGGGACCGAGGAAGCTCCCCACGTCGGAAGCCGGGGAGCCTGGCAAGAGCCCCAACAGCTCGCCGGCAGGACGCTCCAGGAAGGTGGCTCCGTGCTCATCCGCCCGGAGGAGGCGTTCCACTTCCTGGCACATCCCGGGGTCACCCGCGCAGGCCTCATCGAGAAAGGCCTTCCGTTCTTCTGGAGGCTTCTCCAGGACAGCGGCAAAGACCCGGTCGATCTCGCGCCAGCGCGCGGTATGGCTCAAAGGGTCCTCTCGAAAGGCTGGAGACTCCTTATAGAGCCAGGCCTTGGCCCGGCGCCATTCGCGGCTCACGGTCTCCGTAGAGATCCCGAGTTGCTCAGCCGTCTCCTCCAGAGTCAGCCCGGCGAAGAAACGGAGCTCCACCACGGTCGCCTTGCGCGGGTCGACCGCCTCCAGACTCGACAGCGCATCGTCCAGAGCCAGCAGGTCCAGGCTCTTCGGCAGCTCTAATTGGGCCACCTCGGAGAGAGTCACCTTTTCCATCAACCCTCCCCGCTTGGCCCGATTCCGGTTCCGAGCGTAATCGACGAGGACGCGCCGGATCAGATGGGCGGCGAAGGCGAAAAAGTGGGCACGGCTCGGCCACTGAAGCCCCTGCTGCCCGTTCAGGCGCAGATAGGCCTCGTGGACCACGGCGGTCGCTTCGAGGGTGTGGTTGCCGCGTTCGCTGCGGAGTTGCTTCAAGGCGATCCGCCGCAGCTCCTCATAGACCAGGGGCAGGACCTCCTTTGCGGCTTCGGGGTCGCCCTGACTCCAACGCTGAAGCAGTTGTGTGACCATCCGCATGGGTCTCCGGGATCAATCCCATTTCCAAATGAGTGCCAGAACCCGTCGGAAACCGGTCTACCTCCGCAAAGTCGCATTGAACCAAGGCTTGCGCCCTGTCGGGTTTACGGAGGGACGGCGGCTACCGTCACGTAGAAATGACGGTTTGTATGGAAATGTGTCTCCTGGAATGGATGGACCGGGGGAGTCCTGCGGCATCGTCCTGCTTCAAGCCGGAGCCGTGTTTCGCTAAGATGTGTAGTGGTGACATCTTCTCAAGCGATAATCCGCTCGTCAGTCGTTACTCGTTCTCTCCAACGGGAGGGAAGTCTCTAAATCCGCCATGCGTGTACCGTCCGACTTGCCCTTCCTCCCTCCGTCCGAGTTCCGGATCTTCGCCGTCCTGTGCAAACGCTATCCTCTCATCATCCGGGAAATCAGCCAGGAGCTTTGCCCGGCGAGATCCCGATTTCCGGCAGGGCTACACCACACTGGCGACGCTCCTTCAGCGGCTGGCCAAGAAAGGTTACGTGGCCCAGGAAAGCACGGCTCGACCCCTCACCTCTTTCGGCCGCGCGTCCCCTTCGACGCCGCCCTTCGGCGTCACATCGGACGTCTCCTCGACGACTTCGTCGCAAGCGAGCCCGTTGAGCTCCGGGCGGGTTCTGGAGATGGTCATGGACCGGCTCGCGCCGTTGCGCTGAGGCCACAGTCGGCTTCTCGCCCACTGACTCATACCGGCTTTACTTGGAAGAGGGGGTGAA
>CAWHUF010000002.1:0-5948 GCA_963832495.1 uncultured Acidobacteriota bacterium
CGCTGTCCGCTGGCAGCCGGATCTGACACTGGCCCCGTCGCTGGGGTAGCGCACCAATGGTTTCCAAAGGAGAGTCGAGATGACGACCCGAGACCGTGATCGCATCCGTTTCGTCACGCGGCACTTCAACGATCTTCAGGGACTGCGGTACTGGGTGCCCGTGGGGTTGCTCACCTTGAGCGTGGGTGGCACGACCTTTTTCGCGAACCGGCCGTTCTTGATCCTGCGCGCCTCTTTCTTCCTGGCCGCGTTTCTCCTGTTCTTTGGCGCGAGGTGGTACTACAGGCGCACCTTCGGTGAAGTCGAGCGGCAACCGATCCTTCCCCTCGCGGAGACCTCCACGGTTTCGGTCTTCAGTCCGGCCGGATCCATGCAGCGGCTCGCGGGCTCCGAAGGGATGCCGCCAGCCGCGCGCCGGTTCTTGACGACCCTGGGAGCGGCTTTGGCACTTTTCCTGATCCTGCAGGCGATCAGCCCTTCCTTCAGGATCGACGTGGACGAATCTCTGGCCCAGCGGCCCTGGGACACACTGGAATCCTGGACCATATCCTGGCCAGGTAGCACACCGATCAATGGCGGACCGATGGCGATGTCGCCGTCGACAGTCAAAGCCCTCTTCGGCCAGACGCTGTACGCCCTTTTCGGCTCCTTCTTCCTCGGCATGTGGCTGTGGAGGGAGCGCCGGCTATCCCAGAGCTACCATCTGGCGTTCGGAATCCTGCTGCTGGGGCTTTCCGCCCTTGGCGCTTCCCTGGGATTGTTCTATCGGGCGAATGACGAGATCGCCCGGATCGTCGGCCACTTCGGGCCCGCCGTGATCCATCTCTGGCTGGCCCTGCTCCTCTGCGGCTCTTTAATGATCGTGGCGGGGCTTCTCGATCACTGGCAGCTTGCCGGGACCTTGGGACGGTCAGTGAAGGAATCACGATGAGCGCCACTCCTCTCATCTCCCGAAGCTCGAAGAGGCGGGGCTGGTCGAGATCCAAATCTCTGACACTGGCGCTGTCGCTGGGGTAGCGCACCAAATGGTTTCCAAAGGAGAGTCGAGATGACGACCCAAGACCGTGATCGCATCCGCTTCTTCACGCGGCACTTCAACGATCTTCAAGGCTTGCGGTACTGGGTGCCCCTGGGACTGGTCATCCTGAGCGGAGCCGCCTGCTTCGCGAACCCGGCACTGGCGTTCCTCTTGTTCATAGGGGCGTTTTTCCTGATGCTGGGAGCGAGGCAGTATTACAGGGCTACGTTGGGCGAGGTCGAGCGAGAGTCCGTGACGGAGCGTTGCTCGCTTTCGGTCTACAGCCCCGCCGGTCCAACACCCCGGCTCGAAGGCTTTCAACTGGCGCCGCCGGCCGTGGAGGGATTCCTGGCGATTCTGGGATTGGCCTTCGCTCTCTTCTTCGTGCTACAGGCGATCAGCCCCGCAAACACGATCGTGGAGGCCGCCCAGGTTCGGGCCATGGTGGACGCCATTTACAAAATCCAGCCCTGGACTCAGGGGATTGTAGCGGTAGGCGGTGTGTCGGCGCCCCTTCCTCCCCTGCGCATCCTGGCCGCGCAGATGATCTATGTCCTGTTCGGAACTCTCTTCTTCTATCTCTGGTTCTGGAGAGAGCGCCGCGCGTCCCAGGGATATCTTCTGGTGCTCGCGCTCCCGCTCCTGGGACTTGGGGCTTTCGGCGGCTCCCTTGGGTACTTCATCCATGAGGAACGCGCGGCGGTGGTCGACGTGATCAACGCCCTCCTGTCGACGGTGACGAATCTCTGGGTGACCCTGCTCCTCTGCGGCCTCGCCACGATTTTCTCCGGACTGCTCGACCACCGGCAGCTCGTCAGGGGGCTGGGTCGGCCGGCTACGGCGCGGGAGTAGTCTCCAACGGCGGCAACGCCGCCTCGATCTCCCGCCGGTGCGGCTCCAGCCAGGGCGGAAGAATCAGCCGCTCGCCGAGGTGCGCCAGGTCCTCGTCCACCGTGAAGCCCGGCTCCTCGGTGGCGATCTCGAAAAGGACTCCGCCGGGTTCCTTGAAGTAGACCGAGCGGAACCAGAAGCGGTCGATCACCGGCGTGGGACTGCCGCCGGCCGCCTGGACCCGCCGCCGCACCTCCAGCTCCTCCGCGTCATCCGCGACCCGGAAGGCCACATGGTGGACGGCGCCGGTGCCCCAAGAGCCGAGACGGCCGCCCGGCAGCTCGCGCACCTCGACCCACTTGCCGGAGCCGCCGCCCTCGGCGCCGAAACGGTGCCAGCCGTCCTCCTCCCCCACGGGCTCGAAGCCGAGGGCGTCGCGCAGGAAGCGTTCGGTGACGGCCAGATCCCTTTCCCAGAGACGCACCGAGTGGAAGCCTCGGATCTGGTGCGGCTCCGGGACGGGACTTTCCCGCCAGGGCACGGTCTGCTGCGGCGCGGACGTCTCGGTCAGGGACAGCTCGAGGCCGTGCGGGTCCCGCAGGCGTAGCACCCGCTCGCCGAAACGGACCTCGGGAGCGTCCTGATCCACGCCGCGCGCCTGGAGCCGTTCCGCCCAGAAGGTGAGGCTTCCCTCGGGCACTGCCAGACCGACCTCGACCGTCAGCCCCGTCCCCTGACGCCCGGGCGGCATCTGCGGCCAGGGGAAGAAGGTCAGGTCCGTGCCGGGATTCCCCTCGGCGTCGGCGTAGAAGAGGTGGTACGTGTCGGGCACGTCCTGGTTGACCGAGCGCTTGACCAGGCGAAGCCCCAACGCCTCGGTGTAGAAATCGAAGTTCTCCTGGGCGTCTCCGGAGATGCACGTGACGTGATGGATGCCGTGAACAGGGCTCATGGAAACCTCCTACTCCAAGGAAAACGCCGAATCGATCAGCTCCCGCAGCTTCTCGGGCTCCACCGGTTTGACCAGGTGATGATCGAATCCGGCCTCGCGGGTCCGGCGGTGGTCCTCCCGCTGGCCGTAGCCGGTCACCGCCACCAGCATCGCCCGTTCGAGGCCCGGCACTTCGCGCAAGCGCTGCGCGACCTCGTACCCCGTCATCCCGGGCAGCCCGATATCCAGGAGGACGATCTCCGGCCGGTGCTCCGCCGCCATGGCGAGCGCGGACGGCCCGTCGAAAGCGCTGTGCACCTCATGGCCCCAGAGCTCGAGGAGGAGGGCCAGGGTCTCCGTGGCGTCGCGGTTGTCGTCCACGACGAGGACCCGCCGGGCGGCTGAAGCGCGGCCGGGCTCGCCGTTCTTCGACGAGTCCGCCGGAAGATCGCCGGCGAGGAGGGAAAGCCGCACGACCATTTCCGTCCCGAGGCCAGGCCCTTCGCTCAGCGCCTGGACCGTGCCGCCGTGCAGCTCGATCAGCCGCTTGACCAGGGTGAGGCCGATGCCCAGGCCGCCTTCCGGACGGTCCAGCGAGCGCTCCCCTTGCGTGAACAGGTCGAAGACCTTCGGCAACAGATCGGCGGCGATGCCCATGCCCGTGTCCCGGACCCGGAGGACCGCCTCACCCTCCTGGCGCTCGACCGTCAGCCGGATGCGGCCGCCTTCCGGCGTGTACTTCGCCGCGTTGTTGAGCAGGTTGAGCACGACCTGGGAGAGCCGGGTCAGGTCGCCCGTGACCCGGACCGGCTCCTCCGGGAAGTGGACCTCGAGGATCTGCCCCTTCTCCTGGATCAACGGCTGGCTCGCTTCCACGGCGCCGGAGACGACCTGCGCGACCTCCACCGGCGCCTTCTGGAGAGTGATCTTGTTGGCGGTGATCCGGCTCACGTCCAGGAGGTCGTCCACCAGCCGGGTCAGATGCGCGACCTGCCGCTCGATGACGGACCTGGACCACTCCAAGGTGGCGTCGTCCGGCCGGGCCGTCCCGATCAGGCCGAGGGCGTTACGGATCGGCGCCAGGGGATTGCGGAGCTCGTGCGCCAGCATCGCCAGGAACTCGGTCCGGTGGATGTCGGCCCTTTCGAGGGCTTCGACCCGCCGGCGTTCGGTCATGTCGCGGGTGACCTTTGCGAACCCCCGCAGACGGTGCTCCCGGTCGTACAGGGCGGTGATGACGACGTTGGCCCAGAACATGGTGCCGTCCTTGCGGACACGCCAGCCTTCGTCCTCGAACCGGCCGACCTCCCGCGCCACCTTCAGCTCGTGCCACGGCCAGCGGCGCGCGATGTCTCTCTCCGGGTAGAAGCGGGAGAAGTGCTGCCCCAGGATCTCCTCGGCCTGGTAGCCCTTGATGGTCTCAGCCCCGGAGTTCCAGCTCACCACGTAACCCTCGGGATCCAGCATGAAGATGGCGTAGTCCCGGATCCCCTCGATGAGGAGGCGGAACTGCTCCTCGCTCTCCCGAAGGGTCTCGATCAGCAGACGGAATTTTTCGTCGAGCTCGGGCATAGGCTCAGGTCTACGGCTAAATCTCTCCATCGCGGGGCGCGGCCCCGAGGGGGAAAACCGGACCTCGAAAGTTTACGACAAAGGAGATCCGTCTCCATTCATGACGGATCGGAGCTCGCCTCTCTGGCTCTGCTGCCCAGCCACAGCAAGATCGCGGCCAACGCGCACGCGGCGGGGCAGACCAGCAGCGCCAGCCTCATCTTCCCGGGATCGGCGGCGACGCCCAGCCAGTCGCTGAGCCAGCCGATCAGCGGCGAGCCGATCAGGTAGGCGACGACGTAGATCGTCGAGAAGAAGATGCCGATGCCGAGCCCGCGCAGGTGGGGGCCGGCGATCTCGTGCAGGTCCGCGGTCGCGGGCGCCACCCAGATCAGCGCGAGGCCGTACAGGAAGATGCTTACGGCCAGGAGCGCGCCCAGGTGGTCGCTGAACAGCAATCCGAGCCAAAGCGGAACGGAGAGGAAGGCGGCCCAGGCCATGAACGCCATCCGCCCTCCCCTGCCCCGCCGGCGGAAGCGGTCGGCCATGTAACCGCCCAGGATCATCACCGGCACGCCCACGGCCACCGCCAGGATCCCCGACAGGTCGCCGATCTGCGCGCGGCTCAATCCATGGACGCGGATGAAGAAGTTGACCACCCAGACGCCGATGTTGTTGGAGGCGAGGCCGACCAGGGCGTAGCCCAGGAACAGGTAGCGCAGCGGCACGGAGCGGAACAGCATCTTCCAGTCCTCCCGGCCGTAGCGGACCGCCGCGACCTCCGTGAGTCCGCGCGCCGGCTCCCGCAGGAAGAAGACCAGGACGGCGACCGCGATCCCCGGGAAACCCAGGAGGTAGAACGCCCACCGCCAGTCGTCGATCCTGCCGCCGAGGAAATAGGCGAGGCCGCTCCCAATGGCGATCCCTGAAGCGTAAACCCCCTGCACCGTGGCGCGCAGGCGGGGCGGGAAGTAGTCGCTCAGCAGCGAGAACGCCGCCGGTCCGAGCGTCGCCTCGCCGACCCCGACCATCAACCGGCAGAGGAAGATCGTCCAGAAGCTGTCCGCGAAGCCGGTCAGGCCGGAGAACAGGCTCCACACCGCCAGCCCGGCGGCAATCATGTTCTTCCTCACCACGCGGTCGGCGAGGCGCCCGAAGGGGACCCCGAGCAGGGTGTAGAAGATGACGAACGAGGTCGTGCCCAGAACCGCCAGCTCGAAATCGCTGAATTTCATCTCAGCCTGGATGGGCGTGAACAGGATGTAGATGACCATCCGGTCGATGAAGTTCAGGACGTAGACGACGGTCAGGAGGAGGAGCGCGTACCAGGAGTAGGCCGGCACCTTCTCCCGGGCCGCCGGAGGGGCGCCTTGGACGGTCGCTGCCTGTAGATTGGACATTGGGCCGGGAGTATAACCGAACAAGCGTTCGGTTCATTGACGGGTATCCCGCTCGTACCGGGTCCCGCCCGGGCATAAATGCCCAGGCTAGTTCAAAAGAGCCCCCTAAAGGGGACTCTATCAGTCGGGTTTACCCGGCTGTTTTCCGGTAGCTCGGGCATTTATGCCCGGGCGGGGCAGGAGGCGCGACTCTGCCCTGTCCGCCTACTCCATGACG
>CAWHUF010000003.1:0-47489 GCA_963832495.1 uncultured Acidobacteriota bacterium
AAGCACGGCGAGATAGGAGACGGGAGTCCGGAGGATTCAGACGGGCGGCTTCACATAGAGATTTTACAATATTTGCGCGGTGGAGTCCTCCTCCCGGCCCCTGCATCCTGTCCTTTGGAGCCGGAGGGGACCGTCCGGGATATACTTACGCGCTGAAAGCTGACTCTTCTCTAGCGAGGATTCCCATGCGCTCCTCGGGCGACGTAACGCGGCTGCTCCAGCGCTGGGGGGCAGGGGATGCCCAGGCGATGGAGGAGCTGCTGCCGCTTCTCTATGACGAGCTGCGCCGGCTGGCGGCGGTCTATATGCGGCGCCAGCCGCAGGGCCACACCCTCCAGCCGACGGCGCTGGTCAACGAGGCGTACCTCAAGCTCGCCGGTCAGCAAGGCCTCTCGTTCGCGGATCGCGCCAGCTTCTTCGGCCTGGCGGCCAAGGTGATGCGCCGCCTCCTCGTGGATCATGCCCGGGCACACGACGCGGCCAAGCGGGGCGGGACGCCGTGCGGGTGACGCTCGACGAGGGGATCGCCAGCCTGCCGTCCCGGGACGTCGATTTCGCGGATCTGGACGCAGATCGTGGAGCTACGCTTCTTCGCCGGGCTCGGCATTGAGGAGACGGCGGCGGCCCTGAGCCTCTCGCCCGCCACGGTCAAGCGCGAGTGGGCCACGGCCCGCGCCTGGCTCTACCGGGCGCTGAGCGAGGGGAGGCTGGCGGGTTGACCCCCGAGGGGGGGGGATGGTGACCCTGGAGATTTCTAACTCATGATGACCCTCCGCCTCTTCACTACCAAACCTCCTGATGTGCCCATGTCCACGGCGTGGTATCTCGCCGATTTGGGCGAGGCCAAGGGCAAGCAGGAGCTTTTTGCTCGACAGTCGCCGCAACGGTTGAAGGCCCTGCGTGAGCATGCCTTGATCGAGAGTGCCATCTCTTCCAACCGTATCGAGGGTGTGGAGATCGACGCTTCACGCGTCCGCGACGTTGTCCTCGGCAGGCCGGCCCTGCGCGACCGGAACGAAGAAGAGGTGCGCGGCTACCGTGACGCCCTCAAGCTCCTCCACGAGTCCGCAGGAAGACTCGTCGTTTCGGAGAAGACCATCCTTGACCTGCACCGCATCTCGCGAGGTCAGAGTGGGGACGCGGGACAGTAGAGAGAGATGTGGACATCATCGAGACATACTCCGACGGCCGTTCCCGTGTCCGATTCAAAACTGTACCTGCCAGCCGCACGGGTGCAGCGATGACCGAGCTGGTCTTCTTCTGGAACAATGCTCTCGAGGAACGACGCCTGCACCCGCTCCTCGCCGTCGCTGCCTTCAACCTCGATTTTTTATGTATCCATCCATTCCGCGACGGCAATGGCCGTGTCTCGCGGCTCCTCCTGCTCCAACAGTGCTATCAGCTCGGCTTCGAGGTCGGCTGGTACATCAGCATTGAACGCATCATCGAGCAGACCAAGGACCGTTACTACGAGACCCTGGAGCAGTCGTCCCAGGGCTGGCATGATGGCAAGCACGACCCTTGGCCCTATCTGGGCTACCTGCTCTACGTCCTGAAGGAGGCGTACCGCGAGCTTGAGGATCGTCTCGGGCAAATCAAGGCACCTCGAGGCGAGAAGAGTGAGGTCGTCGTCGATGCCATCCGCAGGATGGCGGGAGATTTCACTGTCGCCAGCCTCCAGCGTGAGTGCCCCGGCGTCAGCGTGGACATGATCCGCCACGTGCTCAAGCGGCTAAGTCGAGAGAATGAAGTGGAGTGCCTTGGGCGTGGCCGTACTGCCCGCTGGCGGCATCGCGGGCCGTGAATTGGGTAAGAACAAGGAAATTGGGTAATAAACCAGGTAATGTCTGCTCCCTATGTAGGGGGCGTGATGCTCAGGCAAGGGGAGAGCGATTGTGACCCCCGAGGAGTGGCGCGAGGTCAAGGATCTGCTCGCCGAGGCCCTGGAGCTGCCGGCCGGCCAGAGGGCCTCCTTTCTCGATTCCCGGTGCGGCGACCCGGCCCTGCGGCGTGAGCTCGATGCCCTCCTCGCCGCCTCGGACGGCGACGGCTTCCTCGACGGCGAGCCGACGCTCCCGAACCCGGCCGGCGCAGTTGTTCCCGCGATTCCCCCCGCGCCCGCGGCGCCCGCGATTGACGAGGGGGAGATCCTCGGGCCCTACAGGATCGAGAAGAAGCTCGGTGAAGGGGGCATGGGAGAGGTCTACCAGGCGCTCGATAGCCGGCTCGGGCGCCGTGTGGCCATCAAGGTCCTGCCCGCGCGCCTGAGCCAGAATTCCGCCGCCTTGAAGCGCTTCGAGCGGGAGACCAAGGCGCTCGCGGCCCTGTCCCATCCCAACATCCTGGCGATCTTCGACGTCGGCCGGCATGGCGGCACGGCCTTCGCCGTCACGGAGCTGCTGACCGGCGCGACCCTGAGAGAGCGCCTCGAGCGCGGCAAGCTGCCGGTCGCGACCGCGGTCGAGATGGCCACGCAAGCCGCCCGCGGCCTGGCGGTCGCGCACGAGGTGGGGATCGTCCATCGGGACCTGAAACCCGAGAACCTGTTCGTGACGGCCAGCGGACAGTTGAAGGTCCTGGACTTCGGCATCGCGGCGTTCACCCCGCTGTGGGATGGCGAGGGCGAGGCGTTTCGCTTGACCGTCGACAACACTATCCTCGGCACGGCCCGGTACATGTCGCCCGAGCAAGCCAAGGGCGAGACCTGCGATCACCGCTCGGACATCTTTTCGCTGGGCGCCGTGCTGTACGAGCTGCTCACCGGCAGCTCTGCGTTCCCCGGCGATACGCTACTGGCGGCGATCCGCGCCGTCATCGAGTTGGATCCGGTGCCCTTGGAGACGCTGTGCCCTTCGGCCAGCCCGCAACTGGTGCGGCTCGTCCACCGCTGTCTCGACAAGGATCCAGCCCGGCGCTTCCAGTCGGCGAGCGACCTGGCCTTCCACCTGGAGAGCCTCGTCGCGTCGGCGTCCGCCCCGACGGCCCTGGCGTTCCCCATGCCCCCAGTACCTCCGGTGGGACGCCGCCGCGGCCTTCTGCGCGCTGGAGCCGTGGCCGGCCTGCTCCTCGCGGTGGCCTTCCTCGCCGGTCTCCTCGTTCAGCGGCGTTGGGGCCAGAGCGAGCTACCGAGTTTCCAGCGGCTGACCTTCCGCCGCGGGATGATCACGAATGCCCGGTTCACTCCCGACGGCCAGACGATCGTCTACTCCGCCGCCTGGGATGCAAATTGGGGGGAGATCTTCACCACGCGTACGGACAGCCCCGAGTCGCGTCCGTTCGGGCTGCCTCCAAGCACTCTGCAGTCGATCTCGCCAAGGGGCGAGATGCTGGTCAACCTCCGCAAGATCAAGGAGGGCACCCTGCTCGGGGATACGCTTGCGCGAGTGCCGCTGGCGGGCGGTGCGCCGCGGCCCCTCCTGGAAGCAGACCGGCCTCTCTGGATCGACTGGGCGCCCGATGCTGAGACCTCCGCGATCCTGTCGTATGAGGCGGAGGGGTCTCGGATCGAATATCCGCGTGGCACGCCGATCTGGCGCTCGGAAAACTATGCCTGGGACCTGCGGCTGGCCCCGTCAGGGGATGCCCTGGCTTTCTGCGAGACCCACGGGATTTCCGAGCAGGTGGTCGTGATGATCGACCGTACCGGCAAGGCCTTGGCCCGGTCCGGCGGCTGGAACGTTCCCACCTTCAATGAATGGACACCTCGCGGGTGTGTTGCGTGGGCTCCTGACGGCAAGGAGGTCTGGTTTGCCGCCACTCGGCCGGGAGGAAGGGGGTCCGGCCTCTACGCCCTTGCCCGCAACGGTGAGGTCCGGCCGCTCCTGCGCATCCCGGGTGAGCTGGCTCTGTACGACGTCGCCCCCGATGGCAGAGTGCTCCTTACCCAGGTCAACCGGCGGGTCGCGCTCCTGGCGCGGGCGCCGGGAGAGCCGGAGGTCCGGGATTTCTCCTGGTTTGAGACCTCCGAGCTGGCGGACCTTTCGCTGGACGGGCGCTGGATTCTCTTTACCGAGTCCGGCCAGGGGGGAGGCAAGAGGTCGTCCGTGTATCTACGTGGCACCGACGGTTCACCCGCGGTGCGGCTGGGCGACGGCAAAGCCCTGGCGCTCTCGCCGGACAGGCGCTGGGCATTGGCGCTCAGTGCCACCAACCCGAAACAGATGGTTCTCCTGCCGACGGGAGCTGGCGAGCCGCAGGCGTTGCCAGCGGCAGCCATGGACGTCGTCGATGCGCGCTGGCGCCCTGACAGCAAGCAACTCCTGGTCATGGGTACCGAGCCCGGAAAGGGTAGCCGGCTCTACACCCTGGACCTCGAGACCAGGGAGGCGCGCCCGTTCACCCGTAAGGGGCCTTGGCTTTTCGTTCCTTCGCCCGACGGCGTCAGAGTCGCCTCATGGGGCGGCGACGGGATGAACATCTACCCGATCAACGGCGGCGAGCCCCATGCCGTTCTGGGCGTGGCCCCGCAAGAGCTCCCGATCCAGTGGCGTGCTGACGGGAGAAGCTTCTATGTAGGGGGGTTCGTCGAGAGACTCTACCGGATCACCGAGATCGATCTTGCAACCGGCAGACGCCGGCACTGGAAGGATCTGCAGCTCGACTCCATAGGTTCCCCGATCTGGAACATCAAGATCACCCCAGATGGCGAGGCTTATGCCTACGACCTGAGGAGCTCCCTGGCCGCGCTCTATCTGGTCAAGGGACTGCGGTAACGCCGCTATGAGCCAGACCTTCGGCCGCACCGCCGCCGCCCTGTCCGGCGACCGCTCGCGGGAGATGGTTATTTCCCTGGCTGTAGCCTTGACCGTGCTCTTCGCCTGGGCCGCGTGGCTGGTCGTTGCGCGGGTACCGCTCTACGAGGTCTCGGCCTCGGCGCGGCTCGAAGCCGAGCGGGCGCCGCATCCCTTGCAGGCTCCCATTGACGGGCTTCTGATCGAAAGCGCCCTGGAGCCCGGCCGCCGCGTGGCGGCGGACGACGTCCTCGTGCGGATCGAGGCCGAGACGCAGAGGGCGACCAAGCGCGAGGCCGAGACGCGCCTCACCGCCCTCGAACGCGAAGCGCGGGCCCGCAACGCGGAGCTGGCTCTCCTGGAGAGTGCCGCCACCGAGGAGCGCGCCGCGGCACGGGCCGCGCTCGATGCCGCGCGGGCCCGGCTGCGCGAGACCGAGGCGCCGGCGGGCTATCTGCGCGACGAGGCTGGCCGGCTGACCCAGCTTTCGGACCAGGGGCTCCTCGCCCAGCGCGACGCCCTGCGCGGGGTGTCCGAAGCCGAGCGCCAGGCCGCGGCCGTGGCGAGCGCCCGGGCGGCCGTCGAGCAGCTCGGGCGCGACGAAAGCGTGAAGGAGCGGGAGAGGGGGGCGCAGCGGCAGCGCCTGCTCGCGGAGATCGAACGGCTCGACGGCGAGATCCGCGCGGCCCGCCAGTCGCTCGGCCGCCTGGAGATCGAAGTGGACCGCCGCCTCGTCCGCGCCCCTATCGCCGGCACCGTGGCCGAGGCCGCGGAGCTGCGCCCCGGGACGTTCGTCTCCGCCGGACAGACCCTTGGCGTGGTGGTTCCGGATGGCCGGCTCATCCTGGTGGCGCGGCTGCCGCCCGCGGCGCTCGGAAGGGTGGCGGCCGGCCAGCCCGCGCGGCTACGGCTCGCCGGCTTTCCGGCGGCCCAGTACGGCACCCTTGCCGCCCACGTGACCCGTGTCTCCGGCGAGGTGCGCGAGGGGACGATCCGCGCCGAGCTGGCCCTCGACCACCCGGAGCGCTCGCGGGTGCCGCTACGCCACGGATTACCGGCAGAAGTCGAGATCGAGGTCGAGCGGCTCTCGCCCGCGGCGCTCCTCCTGCGCCTCGCCGGCTCGGCGCTCGATGCGCCGCGCGCCGGCCGCTCAGGGAACGCGCCATGACGGCGCCGCGCAAGCTCTTCGCGCCGGAGGTGATCCAGACCTCCGCCATGGACTGCGGCCCGGCCGCGCTCAAATGCCTGCTCAACGGCTTCGGCATCGCGGCGAGCTACGGGCGCCTGCGCGAGGCCTGCCAGACGGATGTCGATGGGACCTCGATCAACACCCCTGGAAGACATCGCCGGGGCGCTCGGCCTCGACGTCAGCCAGACGATGCTGCCTGCCGACTGGCTGTTCCTCCCCGAGGCCCGGACCTTGCCCTGCCTCCTGGTGGTCCGCATGCCGGGCGGCTCGACGCACTTCCTCGTGGTCTGGCGGCGGCACGGGCCGTGGCTGAGCTCATGGACCCCGCGACCGGCCGCCGCTGGGTGCGTGTCAGGGATTTCGAGCGCGAGGTCTTCCGGCACGAGCAGCTCATCCCGGCGGCGGCGGTCCGCGGCTGGCTCGGCTCGGATGAGCCGGCCTCCGTCTTCCGCGCCCGCCTCCGGGCCCTCGGCCTCTCGCCCGGGGCGGCGGAATCTCTGTTGGATGCCGCGCGCCAGGACTCGTCGTGCCGGACGTTCGCCGCGTTCGACGGGGCCACGCGGCTCGCCGGGCTCCTGGTCCAACGTGGCGCTCTGAGAAAGGGGGAAGACGCCCGGGCGCTCGTGGCCGCTCTCCTCGCGGACCCGGAGCGCATCCCGGACCGCCTCCTCTCCGTAGTGGACGCCGAGCCAGACGCCGGGACAATCGACGGCGAGCCGATGGTGCGCCTGCGCGGCGCCGTCTTCCTGAAGGTGAAGGGTCCTGGCGCTATTGAAGGTGAAATCGCCGAGGGGCTGCCGCCCGAGCTGGTCGCGGCGCTCACGGAGCCACCCGCGCGACCGGCGCGGCTCCTGTGGGACCTGGTGCGCGCGGATGGTCCGGTGCCGGCGCTCATCATGACCCTGGCTGCAGCGGTCTCGGCCGCCGGCATGCTCGCCCTCGGCCTGGTCCTGCGCGGGCTGTGCGACCTGCGCGGCGAGCTGCCTCTGGCGGGCCAGCGGCTCTTCGCGCTCGCGGCCGCCGCGGTGCTCGTGGCCGGTCTCCTCCTCGTCGAGGCGCCGGCCGCGGCCGCGGCGCTCCGGGCCGCGCGCGGGCTGGAGCTGCGGCTGCGGCTGCGCTTCCTGGACAAGATCCCCCGCCTTGCCGACCAGTACTTCCGCAGCCGTCCCCGCTCGGACATGGCGGAGCGGGCGCACGCTCTGCACCGCATCCGCCGCCTGCCGGACCTGGCGAGCCGCTTCCTCCGGGCCGCCTTCGGGCTTGTGGCAACGGCCGCCGGCATCATCTGGCTCGACGGGCGGACGGCGCTCCCCGCCGTGCTCGCCGTGCTGGTGGCCTTCGCGTTCCCACTCCTGGTCCAGCCCGCTCTCTGCGAGCAGGACCTGAAGCTCCGCAGCCACGCCGGCGCGCTGACCCGCTTCAACCTCGACGCTCTGCTCGGCCTGCACGCCATCCGCGCGCACGGCGCCGCCGGTGCGGTCCGGAGCGCCCACCGCCAGCTCCTCGGGGAGTGGGCGGGCGCCGCCTGGCGCCTGGAGACCACCGCCATCCGCGTCGAGGTCGCCCAGATGGCGCTGCTGCACGGCCTCGCCCTCTGGCTGGTCCTCGGGAGCGTCAGCCGGGACGGGGTGGGAAGCGGCACGCTCCTCCTCGTCTTCTGGGCTCTCCTGCTGCCGGTCCTCGCCCTCGACCTTGCGCGCGCGGTCTGGCAGGTGCCGGCGGCGCGAAGCGTGACGCTGCGGCTCCTAGAGCCACTCGGCGCGCTGGAGGAGCCAGTGGGCCCGGTGCGATCCGACGGATCCGACCGATCGGACCGATCCGTCCGATCACCCGTGGCGATCCGCTTCGCGAGCGTGACGGTGCGAGCCGGCGGGCACACCCTGCTCGAAGGCATCGACTTCGATCTCCCGGCCGGCACGCACGTGGCCGTGGTGGGGCCGTCGGGAGCGGGCAAGTCGAGCCTGCTCGGGCTCCTGCTCGGCTGGCACCGGCCCGCGGCGGGGCAGGTGCTCGCGGATGGCCTGCCGCTCGACCCCGCCCGGCTCGCGGCGCTGCGCGCGGCTACGGCGTGGATCGATCCGGAGGTGCAGCTCTGGAATGCCCCGTGCCTCGACAACCTGGTCTATGGCGCGCCGGACGGCGCCCTCCCGGAGCTGGGGAGGATCCTCGCCGAAGCCGAGCTTGCACCCGTGGTGGAGAAGCTCCCCAACGGCCTCGGCACGCCCCTCGGCGAGGGCGGTGCCCGTGTTTCCGGCGGGGAAGGGCAGCGCGTGCGGATCGGCCGGGCCCTCCTGAAACGCCAGGCCCGTCTCGTTCTCCTCGACGAGCCCTTCCGCGGCCTGCAGCGCGCGACCCGCGACCTCCTCCTCGCGCGCCTCCGGGACGTCTACCGCGAGGCGACCCTGATCTTCGTCTCGCACGACGTCGCGCAGGCCCGCGCCTTCCCGCGCGTGCTCGTGATCGAAGGCGGACGCATCGTGGAGGACGGCGCGCCGGACGACCTCCTGGCCCGCGAGAACGGGCGCTTCCGATCCCTCGTCGACCGCGAGGCCGCCGTCCGCGAGCGGCTGGAGCGCGAGGAAGGCTGGCGCCGGCTGCGCGTCGAAGACGGCGGGCTGGTGGAAGAGGCCGGATGAGCAGCGAGAGGACCTGGCCCGTCGACCAGGCGGGAGACGCCCTCAGCCTGGCCGCCCGCCGCGCCGGACTCCCCCTGGCCGAAGGTATCCTGCCGCGCCCGACTCCCGCGGCGCTCGCTTCCCCTGAGGCGTGGGTATCCGCTCTGGCCGGGCTCCTCGGCTTGGAGGTGTCGCGCCACGATGTCCCGCACGGCGACCTCGGGAACGTTCTCCGCCGCGCCACCCTGGCTCTTGTACCCGCGGAAGGCGGCTCCTCGTGGTCGTACGGGGCCGGGTCCTCGCGCCGGACGGCGGCCTGACCCGCCTGGCCCCCCGCGCCCTCGCCGAGTCGGCCTGCGGACCGCTCGAAACGGCGGCGCGCCAGCGGCTCGAACCGGTGCTCGCGGCGGCGGGTCTCGACGGCCGGGCGAGCACGCCGCGGCCGAGGCGCTCCTCGCCGAAGAGCTGGCTGATGTCACTGTGCCGGTCCTCGAAGCGCGCCTGCCGCCCACGGCCCCGGTCCTCGCGCTGGCGCGCTCGGCCGGCCTGCTCTCGGGAGCCGTCCGGCTGGTGCTTCTGGACGCCCTCGCGCTTGCCCTCTTCCTGCTCTCCTGGCGCGTCCTCGGTGGCTCGCTGCTCGCCGGCCGTACCGCGCCCGGATGGCTCCTGGCCTGGGCCCTTCTCCTGCTGACCCTCGTCCCGCTCCACCGCGCGTCCCGCCGGCTCGAAGCCTCCCTCGCGGTGCGCGCCGGCTTCCTCTTGAAAGAGCGGCTGCTCGCCGGTGCTCTGCGCCTCTCGCCCGAGACCCTCCTCACCGAAGGGGCCGGGAGCCTGCTGGGCCGCGTCCTGGAGGCCGAAGCCCTGGAGGCGGCGGTGCTCGCGGGCGGCCTTGCCGGACTGGTGTCGGCCGTCGAGCTGCTGGGCGCGTTCGCCGTCCTCCTCCTCGCGGGCCTGCCTCTGGCGGCCGGGCTGCTCGCCGTCTGGGGCGCGCTCGCGGTGGGCCTCTTCGCCCTCGCCCTGGCGCGCCTCTCCCCATCCACCGCGCACCGCCTCGCCATGACCAACAGCCTGGTCGAGCGGATGGTGGGGCACCGGACGCGCCTGGCCCAGCTCCCCCGCGAGCACTGGCACGAGAGCGAAGACCAGGAGCTGCGCCTCCACCACCAGCTCTCCCTGCGCCGCGACCGCGTGGAGCGGACCCTCGTCACGCTGCTGCCCCAGGGGTTCCTGCTGGCGGCGCTCCTCGTGCTCGCGCCGGCGTTCCTCGGCGACGCGGTGGGACTCCGGCCCTGGCTGCCGGCATCGGCGCGTGCCTGCTCGCGCAGAACGCGTTGCGGCGTGCCGCGGCGGCCTTCTGGCAGCTGGCTGACGCGCGGGTGGCCCTGCGCCAGGCCGGTCCGCTGCTCCAGGCGGCGGCCGTTCCGGAGCCTCAGGGCTCGCCCGTCCACGCCTTGACGCCTCCCTCGGGCGACCTCGTCCTGTCCGCCCGCGAGCTGCGCTTCGCCTATCCCGGCACGGAGGTCCCGTCCTCACCCGCGCGAGCGTCGACGTCCGGCGCGGCGAGCGGCTCCTCCTCGCGGGACCTTCCGGAGGCGGCAAGTCGACGCTCGCCGCTCTCCTGGCGGGCGCGCGGCGTCCCCAGTCCGGCCTGCTCCTCGCCTCGGGGCTCGATTTCCCACTCTTGGCGCCGAGGGCTTCCGGCGCCGGGTGGCCTGGGTGCCGCAGTTCCACCAGAACCACATCCTCACCGGCCCTCTATCCTTCAACCTGCTGATGGGCCATCCCGACCTCTCGGCCCCGCGCGCCCGGGAGGAAGCCGCCGCGGTCTGCGAGGAGCTTGGCCTCGGGCCGCTCCTCAGCCGCATGCCCGGTGGCCTCGAACAGATGGTGGAGAGACCGGCTGGCAGCTCTCGCACGGCGAGAGGAGCCGCGTCTACGTGGCCCGCGCCCTGCTCCAGGGTGCCCCCCTCGTCATTCTCGACGAGAGCCTCGGCGCCCTCGATCCCGAAACCCTGGACACGGTGCTCGACTGCCTGGCGAGGCGGGTGGAAAGCCTCATCCTCGTCGCGCATCCCTGAGCCAGACTCCACGTCCGGGCCGCCGGGGACGAGGCGCCGGAACGCACCGTCGAGCCGCCGCCGCACGGGCTCCAGCCGCTCGCGCGCGACCCCGCGCCGCAGAAACTCGAGGTCGCGCACGGGCCGCACGGGGGCGTGCCGCAAAAACTCGCCCCTGAGTTTCCGCCGCACACCCCCGTGCCGCCCGTGCACGGGGGCCAGCCGCCCGCGCTCGCCCCTGAGTTTCTGCCGCGCGCGCTCGTGCGGCCCGTGCGCGACCTCGAGTTTCTGCGGCGCACGGGTGAGTTTCAGCGGCACACCCCTGAGTTTCTGCGGCTGGAGGTCGAGCGGAGGCGGCACGGGGGCGCGATCGTCTAGAAACCCGGAACGAACTTCGGGCACATCCCCCCGCCGGAGCAGCCGTGACAAGATTGGGCACGAGAAAGGATCTGCCATGGGCTCTGAAGCTCCCCGCACCGCCTTGGAAGCCGCGCCCTGACCCTCGGGCTGCTGCGCGTCACGATGCTGCTGTCGCCCACCGTGCGCTCGCAGGAGGCGCCGGCGGGCTACGGTGCCCTGGTCGCCCTCTTCGAGCAGTGGCGGGCGTTCGAGAACCGCCGAAGCGCGATGGAGCGCCTGACTATGGGGCGGCGGCCATGGCGGCTCAGCACGAGGGGCTGCGCGCCTTCCAGGCACGGCTGCGGGCGATCGATCCGAGCGGCTGGCCCATCGCGCAGCAGGTCGATTACCACCTCGTGCGGGCCGAGATGAACGGGCTCGACTTCAACCACCGGGTGCTCCGCCCCTGGGCCCGCGATCCGGCCTTCTACCTTTCGGTGCGGACCGAGCAGAGCGACACGCCGGCCCATGAGGGACCGACCCACCACGCCATCATCGACCTGTGGACGTATACCTTCCCGCTGGCGGCGGCGGATGAGGCGAAACTGGCCGCGGAGCTGCGGACCATCCCGCCCCTGCTCCGGCAGGCGCGGCAGAATCTGGTGGGCAATGCCCGCGAGCTCTGGCTGACGGCATCGGGACGATGCGCGGCCAGGTGGCGGCGCTGGAGGATCTGCAAAAGCGGACCGCCGGGGCCGGTGAGGGCCTCACCGGCTCCATCACCGCGGCCCTCGGGCGACGCAGGACTTCGTCGCCTGGCTCGAAGAGCAGGCGCCCTCGAAGACCGGCCCGTCGGGGATCGGCAAGGACAACTACACCTGGACGTTGCGCAACGTCCACCTGATCCCGATGACCTGGGAAGACGAGGTCCGGCTGCTGCGGCGGGAGCTCGACCGCGCCCACTCCTCCCTTCATCTCGAAGAACAGCGCAACCGCAGTCTGCCGCCCCTGGCCGCGATCGCCAACCCCGAGGAGTACAACCGGCGGGCCAACCAGGCGGTGAGCAAATATCTCGCCTTTCTGGCAAAGAAAGAGATCATGCCGGTCCGTGGCTACATGGATCCGGCGTTACGCGCCCACCTCGGGGCCTTCGTGCCCCTCGAGTCGCGCAATTTCTTCCAGATCGTCATGCACTACGAGCCCATGACGCTGTATACCCATTTCTACCACTGGTGGGACCTGGCGCGCATGCGGGAGGAGCCGAACCCCAGCCCGATCCGCCGCGGCCCCCTGCTGTACAACATCTTCGCCGCCCGCTCCGAAGGTCTGGCCACCGGCGTCGAAGAAATGATGATGCACGCCGGCCTCTACGACGACAACCCGCGGGTGCGCGAGATCGTCTGGATCATGCTGGCCCAGCGCGCCGCCCGCGGGCTGGGGTCCCTCTACGTCCACGCCAACGAATTCACCCTCCAGCAGGCGCGCGATTTCCACGTCGAGTGGACCCCCCGTGGCTGGATGCGTAAAGACCTCGATCTCCTCGGCTTCGAGCAGCAGCTCTACTTGCGCCAGCCCAGCTACGGCAGCAGCTACATCACGGGCAAATACCAGATCGAGCGCCTGCTGGCCGAGCGCAGCCACCAGCTCGGCAACGCTTTCAAGCTCTCCGACTTCTTCGCCGAGGTCGATGCTGCCGGGGTCATTCCGGTGTCGTTGATCCGCTGGCGACTGACCGGCAAGGACGACGAGATCCGCGCCCTTCTCGCGGCACCGGCCGAATCAACGCCGCCTGCCTGATGAACGAGCGCGCCCAGGAGGCGCTCGCCGCGGCTCGCCCCTCCTCTGTGCTGATCTCCGCCCGTCGCTGCCGGGTTGCGGCTCTTTTCCGTTCAATACTGTACTCTCGAGAGGGAAACATGAAAAAGATCGTCCACATCGTGGGCACGGGCACGATCGGCGAGCCCCTGCTCGGTCTCTTCACTGACTTCCGGGACTGTTTGGGAATCGATGAAGTCACCTTCCACAAGCGGACGCCGCTCGCCTCCGACCGGGCGAAGCTCAACCACCTGATTCAGCGCGGCGCCAAGCTGGCGGTGGACGAGGACGTCCTTCGGAGTTCGAGAAGCTGGGCCATGAGGTGAGCTTCGAGTCCGGGGAGGCCCTGGAACGGGCGACCGTGGTGCTGGACTGCACGCCCGCGGGCAATGAGAACAAGGAGAAGTTCTACGAGAACCTGACCGGCCCCAAGGGTTTCCTCGCCCAGGGGAGCGAGTTCGGCTTCGGCAAGCCCTACGCCCGCGGCATCAACGAGGAGATCCTGGTGCCCGGCGAGGACCGGTTCATCCAGATCGTCTCCTGCAACACGCATAACATCTCGACCTTGATCAAGACGCTCTGCCACGACGGCGGCCAGGACTTCTGCATCGAGCGGGGCACCTTCGTCTGCATGCGGCGGTCGAACGACATCTCCCAGGCGGACAGCTTCGTGCCGTCCCCCGACGTGGGCAAGCACGACGATCCGAGTTCGGCACCCATCACGCCCGGGACGCCGACTACGTATTCGAGACGCTGGGCCTGGACCTCAACCTCTTCTCCAGCGCGGTCAAGCTCAACACCCAGTACATGCACTCCATCTGGTGCAACCTTCAGCTCAACTGGACACCACGCTGGAGGAGATCAAGAAGCGCCTCCGGGACAATCCGCTCGTGGCCACCACGGACAAGCGCTACGCGAACCTGATCTTCAGCTTTGGCCGCGATCACGGCCACTACGGCCGCATCCTGTCGCAGACCGTGGTGGTGGCTCCGACGCTGGCGGTGCGCCAAAAGCGCGAGGTCTACGGCTTCTGCTTCACGCCGCAGGACGGCAACCGCTGCTCTCTTCGGTGGCGGCGACCCTCTGGCTGATCGAGCCGAACTGGGAGACGGTCGAGAACTGCCTCGGACCTTTCCGCCGCTGGCTGTACCGGGAGATCTGATCGGCCGTCGCATGCGACCCGTCGAACTCCGTTTCGGTGACCTCCGCATCGAGGGCTGGTCCCGCGCCGGGGATGAAACTGGCTCCGCGTCGATCCCCCGGGACTGGCGCTCGACGTGGGCCGGGGGGGCTCGAGCTCGCGGGGCGCTCACGACGTCTTCCTCTCCCACGGCCATCTGGACCATGCGCTCGGCTGCCGAACATCCTCTCCCAGCGCTCGCTCCACGGCTGGTGCACACGCGGGCGTTCTGCCCGGCCGAGACCGCCGAGGCGCGGGGGGCGTTGATCGCCGCGGCCGAGCGCCGGGAGCGGGCGGAGTACCGGTACGATCTGATCCCGCTGGAGCCGGGCGACCGGGTGGAGGTGGGGCGGGGCTCCGGAGGAGGCGTCTGCCATGGACCACGTGGTGCCGAGCCTGGGCTACAACCTCTGGCGTTCCCGGCGGCGGCTGGCCCCGGCTTTCGGAGGTCTGCCGCCGGCCGAGCTGATTTCCTGCGCGAGCAGGGGGTGGACACCTCGGAGACGGTGGAGGACGTGTGGCTCGACCAACGGCGGGGACACGGGGCCGGGGATCTTCGAGCGGGAGCCGCGGGTGTTCCGCTCGCGGGCGTTCATGCTGGAGCGGACCTTCCTGGGCGAGGAGCACGGACAAGGGGAAGCGCTTCAAAGATCTCCATCTGGAGGACATCGCCCACTGGGCGGCTGAATCCGGAACGAGGCCCTGGTCTCGCACCACCTCTCCGGCGGTTCCGGGTGGAGGAGCTGCGGGCCGAGGTCGACCGGCGCCTGCCGGAGCTGGCGTCCCGCATTCACATCCTCGTGGAAGGACAGGTGGGACGAGAGGACGGCAAGGAGGAGAAGGCAGAGGGCCTGGACGCCCAGGAGGAGGCCGCGGTCGCGGTCCGGGAGCAGGGCCGTCGGGTCCAGGACGGCGGGGGCCGGGAGGACGTGGTCCGGGATCGCGTGGTCCGGGACCTCGCGGTCCGGGCGGGCCAGGGCCGAGGGGCTCCGAGGCGCGGCGTGCGGACGACCAGCGTCCGGATGACCGCCGTCCGCCGCGCCGTGCTCCTGACGGCTCCGGGAGCCGTGGTCCTTTCCGCCCCCGCAGGGAAGACTCGTCCGAGGCGCGGCCGCCGCGGCAACCACGAGAAAGAGCTCCGAGGCCCACGGCTTCGCCCAGAAAGTCCTCGACGGACACGTATCGGTCGTGCCTCCGCTCCCGCTGGACATGCCCCCTCCTCCCGGCGCCAAGCTGACCGACGTCCAGGAGCTGATGGGGAGGATCGAAAAGCTCGTGGCCGGCGGCGAGGGGCTGGCCCGGTTCGAAGGCGTGACGATCTTCGTTCCCCGTTCAGCGCCGGGCGACCGGCTCCGGATCAAGATCACGGAACGGAAGCCCGACTACGGCCGGGCGGAGATCGTGGAGATCCTGGAGCCCGGTCCGGACCGCCGGCCCGACCCCGTGCCGGAGCTTTCCCTCACGGGCGTCTGCGACCTCCAGCACCTGGACGAAGCCGCCGAGTCGCGCCTCGAGGCCGAAGCCGTGCGGGAGACGCTGGAGCACATCGGCAAGTTCACCCTGCCTCCGGACACCCCCGCGATCACGGGAGAGCCCTGGGGGTACCGCCTGAAGACTCAGATCCACACGGACATCGATCCCGTGGCGGGCGGCGTGCAGGTGGGCTATCACGCCCGCGGCACGAACACGGTCATCCCCGTCTCCCGCCGCCCCCTGCTGGTGCCGGAGCTCAAGCCTTGCTCGCCGAGCCGCCAGCCGTCCTGGGACCGGACGCGCCGCGCCGGCTGGACCTGGCGGCGGGAGACGGCGGGGAGGTCACGGCGTCCCCGGTCGTCGAGGGGCTGCCTCACGGCGAGGTCTCGACCCGGGTGGGGGACTTCACCTACTCCTACGACGCCCGCTGCTTCTTCCAGTCCCACCGCGGGCTGCTGCCGAAGCTGATCGAGCTGGCGGTGGGGCCATGGGAAGGGGACACGGCCCTGGACCTCTATTCCGGTGTGGGCCTTTCAGCCTGCCGCTCTCCCGGAAGTACCGCCGGGTGATCGCCGTCGAGGCGGACCAGATCGGCTCGCGCTTCGGCCGCATGAACGTCAAGCGCAACCGGGTGGACAACATCGAGATGGTGAACCAGGTCGTGGAGAGCTGGATCAACAGGCTCCCCGCCCAGGTGGGCCGCGTGCTGCTGGACCCGCCCCGGGGTGGGCTCGCGATGCGCAGCCGGAGCCAGCTCAAGAGGCTCCCCCCGGCCCGGCTCACCTACGTCTCTTGCCACGCCGCCGCCCTGGCCCGCGATCTGCGCTCGCTCCAGGATGTGTTCCAGGTGGAGAGCATCGTGCTGGTCGACCTGTTCCCCCAGACGGGGCACATGGAGGTGGTGGTGCAGATGGTGCGGAAAGAGGAGGGGTAGGGGCAGATCTCTATTACCGCACCCCCGCCCGGGCATAAATCCCGGGCTGGGTAAAACAGCCGGGTGAACCCGACTGCTTGAGTCCCCTTCAGGGGGCTCTTTTCGACTAGCCCGGGCATTTATGCCCGGGTGGGGGGCGACCGCCTCAATCCCTGGCGAAGGAGGCTGGCCTGGCCCCCCTACCCAAACCATCGCCCATCCTCTATCTTTGATCCCACTTTCGGGATCCCTCATGTCGAAACCCATTGCCACTCCAGAGGAAGGCCGCGGCTTCATCCGCGAGCTTGGCCTGATCGACTCGATCATGGTCGTGGCGGGGTCCATGATCGGCTCCGGCATCTTCATCGTCTCCGCGGGGGTGGTGCGCCAGCTCGGCTCGGCGGGGTGGCTGCTGGCGGCCTGGGTGTTCAGCGGACTGCTGATCGCGGCGGCGGCCACCTCCTATGGCGAGCTGGCGGCCATGATGCCCCAGGTGGGCGGGCAGTACGTCTACCTCCGGGAGACCTACTCGCCGCTCATGGGCTTTCTCTTCGGATGGGCGATGTTCATGGTCATCCAGTCGGGGACCATCGCGGCGGTTGCGGTGGCGTTCTCCCGCTTCCTGGGTGTGCTGGTGCCGGCGGTTTCGTCCACGGCGTGGATCGTGGAGCCGGTCGCTCTCTCCGACGGGTATGCCGTGAGCCTGTCGGCGCAGCAGCTTGTGGCGATCCTCCTGATCGTCTTCCTGACCTTCGTGAACACCCGGGGGATCAAGACGGGCAAGCGGATCCAGAACGTCTTCACGTGGACCAAGACCCTGGCGCTCCTCGCCCTGATCGTGCTCGGGCTGGCGGCGGGCCGGGCCGTGGGCAATTTCGAGGATCTCTGGACGCCCGCTGGCGCGGTCACCACGGTCACGGTGACGCCGGACCTCCCCGGCGTGCCCGCGGTGAACGCCAGCGAGGGGGGCTTCGCCCTGTTCGCCGTCTTCATCCTGGCCCTGGTGGGACCGCTCTTCTCGTCCGGCGCGTGGAACGACGTGTCCTTCGCCGCGGCCGAGCTGCGGAACCCCCGGCGCGACCTGCCCATCGCTCTCGTCGCCGGGGTGGTGCTGGTGGGCATCCTCTATCTCCTCACCAATCTCGCCTACCTGCGGGCGCTGCCGCTCGAAGGCATCCGCAACGCCGCGGACGACCGGGTGGCGACCGCCGTGCTGGATACGGTTCTGGGTGGGGGAGGAGCGGCCATCATGGCGATCGCCATCATGATCTCCACCTTCGGCTGCAACAACGGATTGATCCTGGCCGGCGCGCGGATCTACTACGCCATGGCCTGCGACGGGCTCTTCTTCCGCGGCGCGGGCCGCCTCAACCGCCAGAACGTGCCGGCCGTGGGACTTGCTATCCAGGGAGTGTGGGCCTCGCTGCTGGTGCTGCCGCGAACGCGGTCGGTCGACGAGGCGGGGGTGGTCCAGTACGGCAACCTCTACTCCAACCTCCTGGAATACGTGATCTTCGCCGTGCTGCTCTTCTACATCCTCGCCATCATCGGCGTCTTCGTGCTGCGCCGGACGCGGCCCGACGCGGAACGCCCCTACCGGGCGTTCGGCTATCCCGTGGTGCCGGCCTTCTATATTGTCGGGGCGAGCCTCGTGGTGCTGGCCCTGCTGGTCTACCGCACGCAGACGACCTGGCCCGGGTTGCTGCTGGTGCTGGCCGGCATCCCGTTCTATTTCTTCTGGAAGAAGGGCTGATCTCCCATGCCCAGACGTTACGCAGACTTGGCCGCAGCCGTTACCTCCGTCCCTTTGCGCCTGGGGACAGCTCTTCGTGAACGGCTCCGTCATGGCTACAGCCGCGACGACCTGCGCTCGGACCTGCTCGCGGGCATGGTGGTGGGCATCGTCGCCCTGCCGCTCTCCATGGCCCTGGCGGTCGCCTCAGGGGTCGCGCCCCAGTACGGGCTCTACACGGCCATCATCGCCGGCTCCTTGATCGCGGCCCTGGGGGGCTCGATGGTGCAGGTCTCGGGTCCCACGGCCGCGTTCGTGGTGCTGCTCGCGCCCATCTCCGCCCGGTTCGGAGTGGGCGGCCTGGTGCTGGCGACCCTCATGGCGGGCATCCTCCTGGTGATCATGGGCGTCGCCCGCCTGGGGGGACTGATCCAGTTCGTGCCCTATCCGGTCACGACCGGGTTCACGGCCGGCATCGCCGTGGTCATCGCGACCCTCCAGCTCAAGGATTTCCTGGGCCTCTCCGTCGCCCACATGCCCGAGCAGTACCTGGAGCGGGTGGCGGCGCTGGCGCGGGCGCTGCCCACGGTGCGGTGGCAGGACCTCGCGATCGGCCTCTTCACCCTGGCCGTGCTGATCGTCTGGCCGCGGATCACGCGCAAGATCCCCGGACCGCTCATCGCCCTGGGCCTGGGGGGGATCCTGGCCGCGCTGCTCACCCGCTGGGTGCCGGGCTTCGAGGTGGCGACCATCCACAGCCGGTTCGCGGACGGCATCCCGCAGCTCCCGCCGCTGCCGAGGCTCCCCTGGAACCTGCCGGGGCCGAACGGCCAGCCGCTCGTCCTCTCCTTCGATCTCATCCGCGAGCTGGCCCCCTCGGCGTTCGCCATCGCCATGCTGGGCGCCATCGAGTCGCTCCTCTCGGCCGTGGTGGCCGACGGCATGACGGGCGGCTCGCACGATCCGGACGCCGAGCTGGTGGCCCAGGGCGTCGGCAACATCGTGGCGCCGTTCTTCGGCGGCATCGCGGCCACGGGCGCCCTCGCCCGCACGGCCACCAACGTCCGCTCCGGGGCGCGCTCGCCGCTCGCCGCCATCTTCCACTCGGTGTTCGTGCTGCTCGCCGTGCTGCTGCTGGCGCCGGTGCTCAACTACCTGCCCATGGCCTCGCTGGCGGCGCTGCTCCTGGTGGTGGCCTGGAACATGAGCGAGGCCAAGCACTTCGCGCACGCCATGCGGGTGGCTCCGCGGAGCGACGTCCTCGTGCTGCTGACCTGCTTCGGCCTCACCGTCGTCTTCGACATGGTGGTCTCGGTAACCGTGGGCGTGCTCCTGGCGGCGCTCCTCTTCATGCGGCGCATGGCGGAGGTCTCGAATGTCCGGCTGGTGGATCAGCACCCCTTCACCTTGGAGGGGCTGCCGAAGAACGTGCTGATCTACGAGGTGGCCGGCCCCCTCTTCTTCGGCGCGGCCCAGAAGGCCATGAACGCCCTCCAGAGGGTGCCCACGGGGATCAAGGTCGTGGTGCTCGACCTCTCTTCGGTGCCCGCGATCGATGCCACGGGCCTGGTCAGCCTCGAATCCGCCGTGGCCCGCCTCCATCAGCTCGGGATGATCGTGGTCCTGGGCGGCGTCCAGGGCCAGCCCCTGCGGGCGCTCGCCAAGTCGGGTCTCCGGGGGCACCGCGACCGTCTCACGTGCACGGCACGATGGAGAAGGCCCTGGCTGTGGCGCGGGAGGTGTCGGAGACCGGCTCTCTCGACGATACGCGGGCGCGGCATCGGACGGGGGGACGGATCGCTGACCTCGATGAACCTGGAGGCATCCAATGACCCGCTGCCCTTTGGTGTTTGATCAGCGCGAGTTGGTCGAAGGAGACGGCTTTGTTGCCAGAGTCTCCCTTTCTGGCCGGGCCTTGCTGACCCAAGAAGGCGGCGAGGTCTGGGTGGAGGGCGTCAATCCGGGAGGGTTTGCCGCCTCCGGAAAGAGCCCGGCCGAGGCCCTGGCGGAGTTCAGCACGGCGTTCCGGACCATCCTCTTCGACATCGCCTCCGACGCCGCGAGCTTCGAGGCCTTCCGCGAGGAGGTCCAGAGATTCTTCGAGGAGACGAGCGGTCCTGCTCTGCAGGAGTGGGAAGAGGCCGTGCGCCCCGAAGGGGCGGAATTTGAATAGCCCGGCGCTTCAGCGCCGGGAACAGGAGCCCACCCCACCCCTCCGCCGCCCTGAAGGGGCGGGACCCAACGGTCCGAAAAGCACCACCCCTTCAGGGCGGAGGGGAGGGGGGGGGCGCACGGATCTGGCGCTGAAGCGCCAGGCCATTCAAATTGAGATCCTTCGGGTCTCGCGTGATCCCAACCGTCAGAGGCTTTGCGGAAAGCGGATATGATCCTCCCTGAGCCATGATCACGCTCGTCGAAGCCCTCAACTACCGCTGCCTCCGGTACATCAGCCAGCCTCTTGGTCCGTTCCACGTCCTCGTCGGCCCCAACGCCAGCGGGAAAACGACCTTCCTGGACGTGATCGCGTTCTTGGGACGGCTGATCTCGGACGGTCCTGATGCGGCGATCGAGGAGCGGACGCAGAATTTCTACGATTTGGTCTGGCGCGGTGAAGGAATGCACTTCGAGCTGGCAATTGAAGTTGGCATGCCGGACAAGTTGCGTGGGCTCCCGATTAAAGCTGGAGCTGATGTAGTCCGCTATGAAGTGACGGTTGGGCTTGATAAACGGACTCAGGAGCGAGGTATTCAGTCTGAGCGAGTTCTCCTCAAAAAGGCCAAGGCGGGAACTACCGTGAGGTCAGGCACTCCGGACACGCTCGCCAAGCCTGAAGATAATCTACAAGCTCACATCTCCTTAGATAGGGGAGTTGACTGGGGCGGCGCATTCTACGCGGAAATACCAGTGAAAGAGTTGAGAACCTGGAAGACTCGTACAAACAAGATGCTAAGGCGCTCAGCTTTGGGCAATCTTGCGGTTGATGAAGAGTTATTTCCTGTCACTCACTGGCTGGGAGGCGTTCTAAGCTCGGGTATCCAGCAACTCGTCCTGAATAGCACCCTTATCCGCAAGGCCAGCCCGCCAGGCCTAGGGTCTGGCTTCCGCCCCGACGGCTCCAACCTCCCTTGGGTCGTCGCCGATCTGCGCCAACGGTTCCCCGAGCGCTTCCGGCAGTGGATCGCCCATCTCCAGACCTCCTTTCCCGATCTGGAGAACATCGACACGATCGAGCGGCCCGAGGATCGTCACCGCTACCTCGTCCTCCAGTACAGCGGTGGCCTCAAGGTCCCCTCCTGGATGGCCTCGGACGGCACGCTGAGGATGCTCGCCCTCACCCTGCCGGCGTATCTGGAAGACTTCAAGGGCATCTATCTCATCGAGGAGCCCGAGAACGGCATCCACCCACGGGCGATCGAGACGATGACGCAGTCTCTCTCCTCGGTCTACAACGCCCAGGTCCTGATGGCGACCCACTCTCCCGTGGTCCTGAGCACGGTCGAGGCCGAGCAAATCCTCTGCTTCAGCAAGAACGCCGAGGGGGCCACGGAGATCGTCCGCGGGAGCGAGCATCCGGCGCTCCGGGACTGGAAGCACGAGACCACGCTGGGAACGCTGTTCGCCGCGGGCGTCCTGGGATGAGCGCGGCCCCTCCTCGTAAAGACCTCATTCTCCTGGTTGCCGACAAGGACATGGAGATGTCCCTCAGGGGGCTTCTGCCACGGCACCAGTCCCTGGGATTCCGTCCGGTATCCTTCGACCTCTATGTCCACCCCGACCGGGACCCCGGGTGCTGCCATCGGTCCCACGATTTCCTGCGGCCCTTCGCCAACCAGTACGAACGCGCCCTGGTCCTGTTGGACCACGCGGGGTGCGGCCGTGAGGGAGAGGACCGGTCCACTCTGGAGGCGGACATCGAGAGGCGGCTCGGCGAGTCGGGCTGGCAGGACCGGGCCGCCGCCGTCGTCATCTCTCCGGAGCTGGAGATCTGGGTCTGGAGCGATTCTCCCCAGGTCGATCTCATCCTGCGATGGCGGGACACGGTTCCACTGAGGGAATGGCTTCAGGGCAAGAGCCTCCTGGAGAAGGGGGCGCTCAAACCCTCCGATCCCAAGCGGGCCTTAGGGATGGTGCGGCGCACGGTAGGCCTTCCACAGTCCGCGGCCCTCTTTTCCGATCTCGCACGAAGTGTGGGCACGGAGCGGTGTAGCGATCCCGCGTTCGCGAAGCTCAAGCACTGTCTGCGGGAGTGGTTCCCTGCCTGAGGGGAGAGCCGGGGCAAGCGTTACTCTCGGTCAGATCCAGAGGATAATCCGCCCATGGCGACCTCGACTGTTGATGCAGAGCGGCGTGTGGTCCTGCCTGCGGCAAAACCCGGAGACATCTTCGATATCCAGGGCCAGGGTGAAGGCCGTCTACTGCTGGTGCGTCTCGAACGTCCGGAGCCAGGATCCAGGATGAGTGTGGATCGCTGCCTTGAGGCCATCGCCGCCGCCCCTCTGCGGCCGAGAATGACCTGGGACTCTCTGAAGGCCATGACCCGGGAGCCATGATCCTCCTCGATACGAACGGCTTGATCTACGCCTCCACCAATCCGTTCCCCTTTCTCGACCAAGGGACCCCAAACGCGCGCTAGAGATGGTGCGGCGCAGGGCAGGCCTCCCCCGATCCCCGGCAGTCTTTTTCGACCTCGTACGAAGAGTGGGCACGGAGCGGGATAGCGATCCCGAGCTCCCGGGAGTGGTTCCCCGCTTGACGGGGAGCGCTCCCGCCGGTCTCCCCCTCTTCGTTCCGGTATTCCCCTCTCTTCGTGGCTCTCTCCCCTTCCTTATTTGGGCTCGCCCAAGAGAGGGGAGCAGTGAATCAAGAGAGGGGAGAACCCGCCCAAGGATGGGCGGAACCGCATCAAGAGAGGGGAGAGTCCGCCCAGGAGAGGGGAATGCCGGAGGAAGCGAGGGGAGACACCGCCCACGAGAGGGCAGAGGCCGCCCACGAGAGGGCAGAGGCGCACGAAGCAAGGGGAATACCCGCCCAAGAGAGGGGAAAACCGGAACGAAGAGAGGGACGCACCGAGCCCGGTTACTTTTTTTCGGTCAGGGGAGTCTAAGCCTTTAGGATGAACACGACACGAACAGCAGTCTCGACAAGCGTCTGGGGAGGCGAAGTGCGGGACCAACCCGATGGAGCCCAAGAACGGCGGCTGCTCGCCGCCGTGGCCGCCGGGGACCGGACAGCCGCCGAGCAGCTGGTGGAGCGGACCTACCGCGGGGTCTTTTCTCTCCAGCGCCGGCTCTGCGGCGATCCGGACCTTGCGGCGGATCTCACCCAGGAGACCTACCGCAAGGCCTGGGATGCCTTGCCGGGCTTCGATGGCCGGGCGCAGTTCTCGACCTGGCTGTTCCGCATCGCCTACACCACTTTCCTCAACCACATGCGCCGGCCCCGGCGTCTCGTGCCGCTCGAAGAGAAGCATGAGACGGCGGTGCCGGACCCCGCGCCGCTGGCTGACGAGACGGTGGACCGGGGGGCCACGGGAGACCGGCTACGGCGCGCGGTGCTCTCGTTGCCCGACGAATTGCGTTTCACCGTCACGGCCCTCTTCTGGGGGGACCTGCCGGTCAAGGAGATCGCGCGCCATGAGGGGGTCACGGCGGTGGCCATCCGCAAGCGCCTGAAGCGGGCTTTGGGGATGCTGGCCCTGGCCCTCGAGGAGGACGTCCGATGAGCAGGCTGAACGAGCGCGAAATCGCCCGGAAGCTGGCGGAGCGGGAGGACTTCGAGCCGCCGGCCGGGCTGCTGGACAAGATCAAGAGCGAGATTCCCGATTCGATCACGGTCGGCACCGAGGCACCGGGAGCCGAAAGGAGGAGCCCCATGGCAACGAAGCAGCGCTGGTTGATAGCAGCATCGTTGGTGGTGATGGCGGGAGCCGGGCTGGTGGCTCTCCAGGTGCGCGAGCAGGCGGCTCCCCTGGCCGAGATGGCCGAAGAGGCTGAAGAGAGGGTGGCGGCGCCCCGGGATCAGCAAGCGGAGCCGGCGCCTTCCCCTTCCGCGGCTCCCGCGCCATCCACGGAGTCCAACGCGGCCCCGTTGGCTGGGAACGAGCTGCAGTCCGGGAAGAAGCAGGCAGAGAACAAGGACAAGGCTGCCGTCGAGCAGGACGCCGAGGCTTTCCTCCAGGAAGCCAAGGAGCTTGATGCTCCTGTGCCCCCACCGCCGCCCCCGCCCCCGCCTCCTCCGGCGGCGAAGCCGAGGGCGCGGGGAGAGCGGCAGGCTCTCAAGAACTTGGGCTATATCGCCAACGCTCCCGCTCCCGAACCCATGTCCCCCGCCGAGGTCGAGGACAACATAGTGGTGATGTCGGAAGAGGTGGTAGGCGGCGTCGAGGGCGGAGTCGTCGGGGGCGTTCCGGGTGGAGTCGTAGGCGGCGTTCCGGGCGGAGCCGCGGGCGGCTCTACAAGCCGCATCGCCGTGGGCAGCAACGAGAGCGGCCAGCCCCTGCGGGCCGGGAATCTTCAGCCGGGCCAGGCCTATGCGGACGTGCGCTACAAGTCGGCCGGCGTCAACGGGTTCGAGGACACGGAGAAGGACCGGCTGTCCACCTTCGGGCTGGACGTGGATACGGCGTCCTACACGGTGGCGCGCCGGTATCTGACGGACGGCAACCTGCCGGACCCCCGGTCTGTGCGGGTCGAGGAGTTCGTGAACTTCTTCGACTACGGCGATGCGCCGCCGTCGCGCGGGGACTTCGCCATCCGGGCCGAGGGTGCGCCGTCGCCCTTCACCCAGGGACCCCAGTACCGGATGTTGCGGTTCAACATCCGCGGCCGGGTGGTGGACCCGGCCAACCGCCGGCCCGTGGTGATGACGTTCGTGATCGACGTCTCGGGCTCCATGGACATGGAGAACCGCCTGGGACTGGTCAAGAAGTCGCTCTCACTGCTGCTCGACCAGCTCAAGCCTACGGACCGGATCGGCCTCGTGGTCTACGGCGGCGAAGCGCGGCTCCTGCTGGAACCCACCAGCGACAAGGAGGCCGTGCGGCAGGCGATCGAACGGCTGCGGCCGGAAGGCTCGACCAACGCCGAGGCCGGGCTGATGATGGGCTACGAGGTGGCTATCCGGAACTTCCGGCAGAACGCCTCGAACCGGATCATCCTCTGCTCGGACGGAGTCGCCAACGTGGGCCACGCCGGTCCCCAGGCCATCCTGGGCCAGATCGGCCGCGAGGCCCGGCGGGGCATCGAGCTGTCCACGCTCGGGTTCGGCATGGGCAACTACAACGACCACCTCATGGAGCAGCTCGCGGACAAGGGCGACGGCCGCTACGCCTACATCGACACGATCGACGAGGCGAAGAGGGTGCTGGTGGAGGAGGTCACCGGCATGCTTCAGACGATCGCCAAGGACGCCAAGGTGCAGGTGGAATTCAACCCGGCCGTGGTGGCGCGCTACCGGCTGCTGGGCTACGAGAACCGGGCCATCGCCGACGAGCGGTTCCGCGACGACAAGGTGGACGCCGGAGAGATCGGCGCCGGCCACAGTGTGACCGCCCTCTACGAGGTGGAGCTCAGGCCCAACGTGCCGGCCGGCGGTCAGATCGCCACGCTGCACCTGCGCTACCGGGCGCCGGTGGTAGGCAACCAGACGGAGACGGCGCGCAGCATCCGCCTCTCCGATCTGGCGCCCTCCTGGGAGAAGGCTTCGCCGGGCTTCCGGCTGGCCGCCTCCGTGGGCGCGTTCGCCGAGATCCTCCGGGAGTCGCCGTGGGCCAAGGGGATGCTTTCGGATGTGAACCGCGAGATCCGGGCGGCCTCGGCGGGGATGCCGAAGAGCACCCAGGATCGGGTGAGGGAGCTGGGGGATCTCGTGGGACGGGCGGGGCGGATCAAGGCGGAGGGGGCTTTGGAGAAGCGGTAAAGGCCCCCTCCCCGGGCTCTCACTCCTAGGGGGTGAGGGCCCGCAACTGTTCCTTCAAAACCTCCGTCTCCCGCTCGAGCTGCTGAATCCTCTCCTGAAGGGCCTGCTCCTCCTTCCCCTTCAGGTTGCTCGTGTGGATCTCCTGAATGGCCTTGGCGGCGTTCCTGCGCTGGCGGCCGTCCGCTTCGGAGCGGGCGCGGCGCTCGATGGCGGGGATGGCCGCCGGGTCTCCCAGGCGGCCGAGCATGCGGTAGGTGGCCTCGCGCAGGGAGTAGAAGGGATCGTTGAGATACCCCTCCAGGACCTTGAGGACGTCGGCGCGCCGCCGGGGGTTCTCCTGGCCGATGGTGACGAGGGCTTCCAGGGCCTCGTCGCGGCTGTCGATGGGGGCGCCATACTTCGCCAGGCGCTGGGCGGGCTCCCAGGCGCGGTTGGGCTCGATCTTGGCCAGGGACTTCAAGGCGGCGCCGCGGACCATCTCGCGGAAGCTGTCCTGGGAGAGGGCCGAGACCAGGATGGAAGCGACCTCGGCACGCTGCTTCTCGAAGGCTCCGAGGGCGGTGGCCGCAGCGGTCCGGGCGAAGTAGCTCTCCTCCTGCTCCAGGGCGCGGCGCAGGATGGGGATCAGCTCGGGGTTGTCCGGGAAGCTCTGGAGGTTCTCCAGGACGGTGGTCCTCACACGGCTGTCCTTGTCACCCAGTCCGGCACGCAGGGCTTCGAGGGCCGGGGCGGTGGCGATCTTGCCCAGGGCCTTGGCCGCTTCCTGGCGAGGGCCGCGGAAGGGCTCCTCCCGGAGCGCGCGGCCGAGGGCCGTCACCGCTTCGGCACCCCCCAGGTCACCCAGGGCGCGGATGGCTTCCAGCCTGGCCGCCAGAGGCTTCGAGCCCGCGAGTTGGACTACCCACTCGGCGGCGGGCTTGTCGAAATCCACCGTCTTCAGGGTCCAACCGCTGGGATCGAGCACCACGGTACGCGGGCGGTGATCGCCGGGGTCGCCGGGGTCGTCCGGGCCGAGGGGGATGTAGAGGTCCTGGAATTCCCGGGGCGCGATGTGGACCCGCCGGATCTCGGTCTCCTTCAATCCCACCAGGGCGATCTCCATGGGGAAGGAGAAGAGGCCCGTCTGCTCGTCGAGCTTCTGGACCTGCCGCACCTCCAGGTGCACCTGCCGCGCCTCCGGGTCCCAATCCCACTTGACCTTCAGCTCCGGATGGCCGGCGCCATGGACGTAGCGGTCGAAGACCGGGCCGAGGGAGACGCCGGTGGCCTCTTCGAGGATGCCCTGGAGGTCGGAGGTGGTCACGGTCTGTCCGGCGAAGCGCTCCAGGTAGGCGCGGACCCCTTTCCACCAGCCCTCCTCGCCCAGGAGGAAGCGGAGGGTGTGCAGGACCAGCGCTCCCTTGTTGTAGCTGTGGCTGTCGAACATGTCGATGGGGTCGGCGTAGCGCCGGTCGGCGATGGGCCGCCGGTATTCGTCCGCGTCCTCGGCGAGATAGGTGGCGCGCAGGTTGTCCATCTCCAGGGCGAATTCGTCCTCGCCGCGGGCGTGCCCCTTGTAGAGGGCGGTGAAGTAGTCGGCGAAGCCCTCGTTGAGCCAGACATGCGGCCAGTCCTGGCAGGTGACGAGGTCGCCGAACCACTGGTGGGCGAGCTCATGGGCGACCAGGCCCTCGCTGGAGAAGTCGAGGGCGGCGCGGGCGTCGTGGAGGGTGCGCGAGGTCTGGGTGGTGGCGGAGATGTTCTCCATGCCGCCCCACATGTAGTCGACCACCACGGACTGCGCGTATTTGGCGTAGGGGTAGGGCCGGCCCGTGACCTCGGAGAAGTACTCCATCATCTTCGGCGTGTCACCGAAGGAGCGCCGGGCCTTCTCGGCGTCGCCGGGCTCGCGCGGCACGTAGTACTCGACCGGGATCCCCTTCCACTCGTCCGAGACTTTGGTGAACTCGCCGATGGCGACCGAGACCAGGTAGATGGTGTGGGGCACGTCCATGCGCCAGTGGAAGGTGCGCCGGCCGTCGGGACGGTCGGTGACTTCGAGCAGCTTGCCGTTGGAAACCACGTCGAGAGGGCGCTTGACGGTGGCGATCATCTCGGTCGTGGTGCGGTCGTTCGGGTAGTCCCAGCTCGGGAACCAGTGGCGGTTCAGGTCAGGCTCGCCCTGGGAGTAGATCTGGCGGGGCTTGGTGGGGTAGCCGGTGTCGGGTCCCACGAAATAGAGGCCGGCCTGCGGATGGGCCGAGTACTCGACGGCGACCTCCAACTCGTCCCCGGGACCGTAGGCGCGGTCGAGGCGTACGGTGAGGGTCTCGGCGCCGGGATCGACCGTGAACGGGCGCTCCGCGCCTCCCACCCGCACCTTCTGGACGTCGAGCCCCTCGGCCTTGAGCACCAGCGTCTGGAGACCGGGCAGCAGGGGGACGAGCGTGTTGGTGGCCGTGCCGGCGACGCTCTTCGCGTCCCAGTCGAAGGAGAGGTCGAGCCGCAGGTGCTGGAGGTCGTACTGGCGCGTGGGCATGTACCGGAAGGGAGTCTCCGGAGGCGCGAAGGACTGCCGCTCGGCCAGGGCTGGCAGGATGGCCAGGGAAGTGAGGAAGAGGAATGTGGCGAGCGAGGCTTTCATGGGCACCTATCTTAACGGGGCGGCATAGAATCGCCGCCATGTCCCGCTACCGGATGGTCCTCGCCAAGGAAGACTTCAAGTTCTCCTCCGCCCACTTCACGCTCTTCGGCGAAGGCCGGGCCGAGCTGCTGCACGGCCACAACTACCGGGTGAGGGTGGAGCTCTCCGGAGAGGACCTGGATTCCGAGGGCCTGCTCGTGGACATCGAGAGCTTCAAGCGGGCGCTGCGCGGGCTGTGCGCCCGGCTGGACAGCCGCACCCTGATCCCGGGCGAGAGCCAGCGGCTCCACTGGACGCGGGAGGGCGAGGCGATCGGTGTCCAGTGCGGCGAGCGGGTCTACCGCTTCCCGGCGGAGGACACGCTGGTGCTCCCCCTCGCCAACACCTCGATCGAGCTGCTCGCCCGCATGTTCTGGCACGACCTCGTCCCCTGCCTCGCGGGATCGGGGGTGGACACCCTGGCCGTGGCGGTGGAGGAGACGGCGGGGCAGCAGTGCTGGTACGAGGCGGCTGTCTCCCGGTGAGAAATTACCCCCTGCTCTCCCGCCCCTTCCAAGTCACCCCCTTGCCCCGCTGCCGGTCGAGCACGCCCAGGAAGAGCACGCCCGCGAGCAGGACGGCGTCCAGGGGATAGAGGAGCCCCCAGCCCGGGGCATGCCGGCTGCCCGCGCGCAGGAGCATGGAGGCGGCGGCCCCGGCGGTCCAGAGGAGGGCGGCCGCGCCCCAGAAGCCCCCCAGAAGACCGGCGAGCAGCACCAGGGGCGGCAGGAGGAGGATGGCGAGGAGCGCCGCCGTCTTCCCGGTCTGCCGGGCGAAGATCCCTCCCAGGTTGCGCCGCCAGCCGCGGAACGTCTCGCTCCAGCCGCGGTACATGCGCACCCGCAGGTCCTCGCAGCGGAAGAAGCCGGTGCGCAAGCCGTGAGCGCGCATCTGGACGGCGATGGCCACGTCGTCGATCGCCGCCTGGCGGATGGGCTCGAACCCGCCCGTGGACTCCCAGGCCTCGCGGCGGAGCAGGATGAGCTGGCCGTTGGCGACCGCCGGCCCGCCGCCGTCCGCCACGGCTTTCCAGTCGCCCAGCACCGCGTCGAGCAGGGCGAAGACGGCGGGGATCAGGAGGTTCTCCCCCGTGCCCTGCACCTCCTGGTGTCCCGCCACGGAGACCAGGTCGAGCCGCCCATGGGCAGCCGCCTCGTGTGCCCGGGCGAGCAGGCCGGGCGCATGGCGCGTGTCCGCGTCGGTGAGCAGGACCCAGGGCGTCTCGACTCCCCGGGAGCCCACCCACAGGGCGTGGACCTTGCCCGGCCAGCCGGTGGGCAGGGGGCCGGCGGAGAGGAGGGAGAGGCGCGGCTCCCCGGCGGCACGCCCCTCTACCAGGGCGGCCGTCTGATCCGTGGAGCCGTCGTCGATCACCCGGACCCGGGGCTCACCCGTCTGGGCCAGCAGAGTCTCCACACATTCGAGAACGTTATGTTGTTCGTTACGTACGGGGAGCAGAATCGTTGTTGCCGGGGGGAGCCGGGGAGGTGGAAGGGGGGGCGCCCCCCGGCGACTGAGCCTCTGTCCTCAGCGCCAGCCCGAGGAGGCCGGCGCCGAGGAGGAGAGATAGGACAAGGGGGATGGTCACGTGCGGGGAGGGGATCAGGCGCTGACGCGCTCCTCGAGGCTCCTTTTCGACCTCTCCGGGTTGGGGGAATCGGCCCAGCTTTTTCTTGGAGAAGACGAGGTCGTTCCCCACGGTGACTTCGAAGACGCCCCCGTGGCTGCGGATCAACTGGGGCCTGATACCGAACTTCCTCTCGATGTCAGCCGCCAGACCGGCGGCGCGAGGGTAGTAGTTTCAACTGGTGCAGTACTCGATAGCGACATTTGTAGGCATTCACTTCTCCTTTCGCGGCCCGTTTTATGGGACCAATTATAGCCACCCGTGCAAGGGGTGGGCCCGCCCTCGCAGGCTGGAGCCGGAGGTCCCGCAGCGACTCATAGCTCTATTGGATGATTTTTGTTCAAGAGAGGAATGAAATTACAGGATTCCTTGTTGGGAGTGTGTAAGGTGCGGCTCGGGGCCAAATCGGGACAAGCCGCCGAAGATTTTTTTCCTGGAGACTGGATTTCCGTCCGACACCTGAGTATAATCAAGATTGTTCAACTTCGCTGTGAGAATTGCAGGTCTGTTCTTGAGCTTGCATGGCCCACCGGGTGCACCGGGGGGAGTGTAAGAAGGTATAGAGATTGAATTGTATGAAACGTGGAGGTAAGAAAATGAAAGGTGAGGCGCCGAACATGTCATCTAAAGAAATGGCCCAGATCCGGCAGAACCTGGAGGGGACGCCGGACATCGAGGAGGCCGCGGAGCTCATGAACCTTGCCGGGAACTCGACCCGGCTCAAGCTCCTGTACTTGCTCGAGAACATGAAGGAGCTCTGCGTGTGCGACCTCGCGGAGATGCTCGGGGTTTCGGTCTCGGCCGTGTCCCAGCACCTGGCGAAGCTCAAGGCCTACGGCCTGGTGGCTCCGCGCCGCGACGCCCAGACGATCTACTACCGTCTGACGGACCACGAGTTCAACGCGAAGCTCCGCGACAACTTCTTCAAGCAGTTCCAGGTCTGAGCCAACTCGGCTCGGATTTGTTCCCGAAGGCGGCCGGTTGACCCCGGCCGTTTTCCTTTTCAGGGGTTGCGATCCCCCGCCACCAGCCGCGCGCAGGTCTCGACCGTCCGCGCGGCCTCCTCATCGTTGACCCGGTCGAAGCCCAGAGCGGAGAGCGTCATGGCGGCCGGGGCGGGGAGGACGGAGAGGCAGCGCAGGACGTCTTCGAGCTTCGGGCCTCCCGGCTCGGGGAAACCCACAGCCGGGGCGTCTTCCGGGTCCAGCCCGTCCACGTCCACGTGCAGGTAGAGCGGGGCCGCCAGCTGCCGGAGTCTCTCCAGGGAATCCGCTGTGGCGATCCGGTCCGGGGGGATGGCGGTGAGCCCGCGCCTCCGGACGTTCTCGATCTCCAGCGGATCGAAAGACCTCCCCGCCAGGTGGACCACCCGGTCCACACCGAGAGGTTGAAGGCCGATCCCCTCCCGCACTTCCTTCAGGCTCAATCCACAGACCGAGGCGAGAGCCATCCCATCCCAGTAGCCGCTGATCGAGATTTCCTCGGTGTTGAAATCGCCGTGGGCGTCGATCCAGACGGCGGCTGGATCCATCCCGGATCTCTGCAGTCCCGTCAGCACCCCCACGCTGGCGAGGCAGCCGCCGGAGAGCACCAGGGGAAAGCGCCCGCGGGCCACTGCGGCGGCCACGGCCTCGGCAATCCAGCGCCCGACCGCGATCACTGTGGCGGGCTTCCCGAGGCCCTCCGGGATCTTTGCTTCGTCCAGGTGAACCTCCCAGCCCGCGCTCCGGAGCCGCTCCTGGAGGCCGTGCGCCTGAAGCAGTCCCACCGGGCCTCGGGCCATGGCGGTGTCCCGGCGCTCGCCCTCGAAGGGGACGGCGAGGAGTTGGAGAATCTTCTCGTTCATGGGAGACATCCTATTCGATAGAATCCCTGTTCGATGACTTCAAGGGAGGGCGAAACATGAGCCAGCATCCGCGTCCCAAGTTCACCTGGCTGGGCCACGCCACGGTCCGCTGCGATCTCCCTGGCGGAGAGGTCGTGCTGATCGATCCGTGGATCCAGGGCAACCCCGCCTGCCCCAAGGAGCACAGGGAGCTCGACCGCCTGGACGCGGTCCTCATCACCCATGCCCACTCCGACCACATGGGCGACGCCGTCGAGATCTGCAAGCGGTACAAGCCCAAGAAGGTCGTGGCCTGCTTCGAGCTCTGCAACTGGCTGAGCGGGAAGGGAGTGGAGAACTGCTCCGGCATGAACCTCGGGGGGACCCAGGACGTGCTCGGGATGCAGGTCACCATGGTCCGCGCCGACCACTCCTGCGGCCTTCAGGACGGCGATCACATCCTCTACGGCGGGGTGGCGTCGGGGTACATCGTGCGCCTGCCCGAGGGCTTCACCTTCTACCACGCGGGCGACACGGCCCTGTTTTCGGACATGCAGCTCCTGGGCGAGATGTACCGGCCCGAGCTGGCCTTCCTGCCCATCGGCGACTTCTACACCATGGACCCGCGGCAGGCGGCCCGCGCCTGCCGTTTCCTGGGGGTGCGCAAGGTGATCCCCATCCACTGGGGGACCTTCCCCGTCCTCACCGGCACGCCCGAGCAGCTGGCGAAGGTGCTGGGGAACGACGGGACCACCTGTGAAGTCGTGACCCTGAAGCCGGGCGGGAGCTACTAGAACCGCACGGCCCCGCCAAGCCCGGCGAACCAGTTGGGGCTGGGATCGTCCAGTCCGGCTCCAACGCGAATATCGAGCTGTACGTCGTTCGAGACGCCGAAGGTCAGGCCGCCGTTCAAGTAGGTGGTCGAGGAGCCGTTCAGGCTCTCCTTGTTGAAGCCGTAGGCCTCCACGTAGGCCCCCAGGCGGTCGGTCAGGGAGAAGCTCGCCGAGAGGGTGGCTCCGAACTGGTGAAAGCGCTCATCGCCGTCGCTGGGATACCCGTAGATCAGGTTGGACGACAGGGAGAGGAAGTCGGTCAGGTCCCAGGCCAGGGCCAGCTTGCCCTCCGGCTGCCACTCGTCGGACGTCAGCTCGTCGCTCCCCACGGGAACGGAGGTGGAGAGGAGGATGGCCATCTGGGGAATGCCCGGGGGGAGGAGGTTCGGGTCGCTCGCGTTGAGCCGGACCTTGATGCCTAGGAACGGATCTTCATAACCCGACAGGGTCGAGGAGCCGGGGACGCCGGGATCGACCTGGCTGTAGGAGCCGATGCCGAGCCGGGTCTCCACCCGTTCGCCGGTGCCGATCCGCAGCAGCAGCTCGCCCAGTGACGAGGATTCCTCGTCCCCCTGGCGTGTGAAGGTGTAGCCCCCCTCGACCTGGAAATGGCCCTGGGGGATCGTGGAAGTGCTCTCTGTGAAGTCCGGCCGGTCGGTCACGATGGAGTCCGGCAGGCCGGAGAAATCCTGGGCGAGGGCGGGCGCGGCCAGCGCGAGGCCCAGGCCCAGGACGAGCGTGGCAGTCCTCGAGTTCATGTTCAATCTCCTCTTTTTCCAGCTTCCATCCTATAACTGATGGGCGAGCTTGATGCGCCCGGAGGACTCCAGGACCTGGGCGCCGCTCGCCGTCAGGCGCAGCCCCTCGCCCGCGCGCTCGACCCAGCCCTCCCGGAGGAGCTTCGAGAGCACTCTCTGGAGGCGCCGGGGGTCCCAGCCGAAGCGCCGCTCCAGCACCTCGACCGGCAGCCCTTCCCCGCCCTTGCGCAGGTGGAGGAGAAGGAGCTCGCCGGCCAGCCGGCCGCCCATGCGGCGGTGGATCAGCAGCCGCGCCAGCAGGCCGTGCGCGGGCGAGAAGAGGAGCGGCCAGGAGGAACAGGATGCCCGTGACCAGCGCCATGGCGCCCGGCGATCGAGCAGTCCCACCAGCGGGCGAGGCCGTAGCCCCGCCGCCGCCGAGGCGGCGCCCAGGGCCGCCGCCAGGGCGAGCATCGGCCCAGCCGCTCGGTCAGCAGGTAGGCCGTGGCGGGCGGCACCACCAGCATGGCCACCACCAGGATGGCCCCCACCGACTCGAACGCCCCCACCACGGTGACCGAGACGGCGCTCATCAGCAGGTAGTGGAGGAGGACCGGCGAGAAGCCGAGGGTCGCGGCCAGCCCGGCGTCGAACGTCGAGAGCTTCAGCTCCTTGTAGAGGATGAGCACGAACAGCAGGTCCACCAGCAGGACGCAGCCGTTCACCCACAGCGCCTTGGGGCCGAGATCGCTGGCCCGCCCAGGTCAGCGTGTCCCAGGGGGCGTAGGCGATCTCGCCGTAGAGCACGCAGTCGAGGTCCAGGTCCACCTGCGCGGCGTAGCGGCTGATCAGGATCACGCCGAGCGAGAAGAGGGCCGGGAAGACGACGCCGATCGAGGCGTCCTCGCGCAGGCGCCGGCTGCGGTTGAACAGCTCGACCAGCAGCACGGTGAGGAGCGCCGAGGGCGCCGGCGCCGAGCACCATGGGCAGGGCCGCGCGGCTGCCGGTGACGAGGAAGGCGATGACGATGCCCGGGAGCACGGCGTGGCTGATGGCGTCGCCCAGGAGCGCCATCTTGCGCAGCACGAGGAAGGAGCCGACCAGGGCGCAGCTCGCCGCCCACGAAGCGCCGGCCACGAGCAGGATGACCAGGGTCGGGCTCATGCCGGCCCTCCTCGGCGGGATCGGCCGGCCGTGGGGATCGAGCGTCGGGATGGCCGAGCTGCCTCTTCCAGCCTGAGCGCGGCGTCGTCGGAGAGGGCGTGCTCCATGGCCTCGGCGTCGCGGTGGACGTGGTCGCTCGGCAGCTCCAGCCGGCGGGTGAGGTAGACCTCCCAGAGGCGGTGCTTGCGCACCACGCTCTCGGCCTCCCGCTGGCCGGCGGGGGTGAGGCGCAGGGCGTCCTGCGGGGCTGCTCGACGAGCCCCGCCGTTACCAGCGGCCGGGCGCTCCGCGCCAGCTCGCGGCCGGTCTGCCCGCGCACGCCCATGAGCAGCGGCCAGGAGAGGAACTCCCGCCAGTTCTCCCTGGCGCTCGCCCTGGAGCTAGAGGTCCTTGAGCAGGTTCTCGCGCCGGATGCGGCGCGGCCACCTGCCGCTCCCGCAGCAGCGCCCAGAGCAGGCCGCGCTGGGGGGCGAAGAGGAGCGAGACGATCAGCACGCCGCTCGACACCACCACGATGACCGGGCCGGTGGGCAGCCGGGGCACCGGGGCGCTGGCGAGCGAGCCCGCCACCCCGGCCGCGGCGCCGATGCCGGCGGCGAGCAGGACCATGGCGCCCAGGCGGTCGGTCCACTGGCGCGCGGCCGCGGCCGGGCGTGATCAGGGTGGCCACGATGAGCACCACGCCCACCGTCTGCAGGCCCACCACCACCACCACGACCAGGAGCAGGGTGAGGAGGACCTCCAGCCGCGCATCGGGCAGGCCCAGGCTGGCGCCGAAGGCGCGGTCGAAGGAGAGGAGCTTGAGCTCCTTGTAGAAGAGGAGGACGGCCGCGACCACGATCGCGCCCAGGACGGCCATCACCTTGAGGTCCTCCTCCACCAGCGTGGCGGCCTGGCCGAAGAGGTACTTGTCGAGGCCGCTCTGGTTGCCGTCCGGCAGCTTCTGGATGTAGGTGAGGAGCACGATGCCCGACGCCGAAGAAGACCGAGAGGACGATGCCGATGGCCGAGTCCTCCTTGATCCGGCTCCAGCGCACCATGGCGAGGATGAGGAGCGCGCCGAGGAGGCCGGCGGCGAGGGCGCCGAGGAAGAGCGGCAGGGGCGACTTGGTGCCGGTGAGCAGGAAGGCGAGGCAGACGCCCGGCAGGGCGGCATGGGCCAGGGCGTCGCCCAGCAGGCTCTGGCGGCGCAGCAGGGCGAAGCTGCCGAGCATGCCCCCGAGGGCGCCCAGCATCGTGGCGCCGATGAGGACGTTGCGGGCGGTGAAGCTCAGCTCCATTCTTCCTCCTCCGCTTCCGTGCGGCCCGGCAGCGCCCGCTTCTGGAGCAGCGCCTCGGTGGCCTGGGTCAGCACGGTCAGCCGGCCGCCGTAGGTGCGCTGCAGGTTCTCGGCCGTGAAGGTGGTGGCCACCGGTCCCGCCGCCACCAGCCGCATGTTGAGCAGCACCACGTGGTCGAAGTACTCGGCCACGGTCTGCAGGTCGTGATGGACGGCCACCACGGTGCGGCCGGTGGTGCGCAGCTCCTTGAGCAGGGTGAGGATGGCCCGCTCGGTGGTGGCGTCGACCCCGGCGAACGGCTCGTCCATGAGGTAGAGCCGGGCGTCCTGGGCCAGGGCGCGGGCGAGGAAGACGCGCTGCTGCTGGCCGCCCGAGAGCTGGCTGATCTGGCGGTGGGCGAAGTCCTGCATCCCCACCTTCTCCAGGCAGGCGAGGGCCGTCTCGCGGTGGTGCCGCGACGGCCGGCGGAACCAGCCGATGCGGCCGTAGAGGCCCATGGTCACCACGTCGAGGGCGCTGGTGGGGAAGTCCCAGTCCACGCTCTCGCGCTGCGGCACGTAGCCCACCCAGGAGCGGCGGCGGGCGTAGGGCTCGCCGAAGATCTGCACCCAGCCGGTCACCGGCGGCACGAGGCCCAGCATGGCCTTGAGCAGCGTGCTCTTGCCGGCGCCGTTGGGGCCGACGATGGCGATGAGCTGGCCCTCGGGGAGCTGGAGGTCCACGTCCCAGAGCACCGGCTGGGTGCGGTAGGCGACCGTCAGGTCGTGCACCTCGATGGCCGGCACCGCCCCGGCGGGCCTCTCCCGGGGGCCTCCTCGCGAGGGAACCGGGCGGCGACGATCTCCGGCAGGCTCATGGCTTTCTCCTTTCAGGGCGTTGACGATGGTGTCGACGTTGGCCCGGACCATGCCCGGGTAGGTCCCCGCGGGGGAGCCGGCGGCGCCCAGCGAGTCGGAGAAGAGCTGGCCGCCGATCGGCGCCTCGTGGCCGCGCGACTGCACCGCCGCCTGCACCGCCTCGATCGACCGCCGGGGCACGCTCGACTCGATGAAGATCGCCTTGACCTTGCGGTCCACCACGATCTGGACCACCCGGTCCACGTCCTTGAGGCCGGCCTCGGAGAGGGTGCTGATCCCCTGGATGGCCACCACCTCCATGCCGTAGCGCCGGCCGAAGTAGCCGAAGGCGTCGTGGGCGGTGACCAGGACCCGCTGCGCCGGCGGGATGGTCTCGATCTGCTGCTTCACCCAGGCGTCGAGCGCGTCCAGCTCCTTGCCAAGGCCGCCGCGTTGGCCTCGAACTCCTCGGCGTGCTCCGGATCGAGGGCGGAAAGCTCGCGGGCGATCGGCTCGAGGGTCGTGCCCCACATGGAGACGTCGAACCAGACGTGCGGGTCGTACTGCCCGGCGAACTCCGGCGGCTCGCGCAGCAGGTCCTGCGGGATCTCCTCGGTGACCGCGACCACCGGCCGGCTGCGCGCCATCTTGGTCAGGATGTCGCCCATCTTCCCTTCGAGATGGAGCCCGTTGTAGAGGACCAGGTCGGCCTCGGAGAGCCGGCGGACGTCGCTCTCGCTGGCCTTGTAGAGATGGGGATCGACGCCGGGGCCCATCAGCGCCTCGATCTTGGCGTGCTGCCCGGCGATGCGCTCGCGGTGTCCGCGATGATGCTGGTGGTCGCGACCACGCGGAGGGGGCCTTCCTGTTTATCGGCCGCCTGGGAGCTCTCCCCGCCGCCGCAGCCGGCCAGAGCAGGGCGAAAGGGAGGATCAGGGTAGGGAGAAGCTGGATTTTTGACATACCAAAATTATCTTGTAGCCAGGTGAAATGTCAAGCATGGTAGTCTGTTTCTCATGCCGACGAGCACCGTCGAGGACTACCTGAAGTGCATCCTGCTGGAGCAGCAGCGCGATCCGGAGGCCCTGGTCTCCATGCGCCAGATCTCCGCCGCCCTCTCCGTGGCGCCGGGGACGGTGACGGCCATGGTGAAGACCCTGGCCGACAGCGGCCTGGTGACCTACGAGCCCTACAGCGGCGTGCGGCTCACCGCCTCGGGCCGGCAGCTCGCCGTGCACGTGCTGCGCCGGCACCGGCTGATCGAGCTGTTCCTGGTCAAGGTGATGGGGATGGACTGGAGCGAGGTCCACGCCGAGGCCGAGGAGCTGGAGCACGCCGTCTCGGACCGGCTGATCGAGCGGATGGACGAGATGCTGGGCTACCCTTCGGCCGATCCCCACGGCGATCCGATCCCGGACGTCCACGGCGTCGTCGAAGAGGTCGTGCTGCCGAGCCTGCTCGACTGCGAGCTCGGGGAGCCGCTGCGGGTGGCCCGGGTGGGCGACCAGAGCCGCGAGTTCCTCCAGCTCCTCGAGAGGCGGGGCCTGAAGCCGGGCAGCGGCCTGACGGCCGAGGCCGCGACGAGGCGGCCGACGCCGTCGAGCTGCGGCTCGACTCGGGGAGACGCTGAGCCTGGGCTTCCGGGCGGCGTCGAAGATCTATGTGGAGAGGATCAGCGAGCCGAGCGCACGCTCGTAGACCCTTTTCAGAGGGAGCGTGCACTGGATCGACAGCAACTCGACCGTGGCATCGAGATCCTGGACATCCTCAACGACCCAGCGGCCGTCTCCCCCTCGCACCCAGTGCTCTATACGAGGACGGTCCTGGGCCACCAAAAGGATCTCGGCGATGGAAGGGGTCCTCCGGTAGTGCTCCAATTTTGTAAGGCGGTCGTAGGCTTCAGTCGACGGTGAGAGAACCTCGGCGATTAGGATCGGGTTGAGCAGAGTGTCGACCTCAGAGTCATCAAAGAGCAGCTCGCCACAGGCGACGACCACGTCCGGATAAGTGAGTAGATCGTCAGGGGTTCTCACCCGCATTTCGCTGGTATAGACCTCACAGCCACTTCCCCTAAGCTGCACGAGAAGAGAGCCGAAGATGTCGCCACACACCAAGTTGTGCTCGCGGCTGGCCCCGGCCATGGCGAACGTCTCGCCGTCCAGATAGTCGCTCTTCGTCTCCGCCTGTCGCTCATGGGCCAAATATTCCTGGATTGTGAGCCGCTGCTTCGGGTCAGTCGCCATAGACGGTTACTGTAGCATACTCATCGTCCCACCCACCGAGCCCGCAGCAGGAACCCGATTCGCGATCCCACCCCCAGCCGGGGAGGCGCCGCGAGCACGTCCCGGTTCTCGTCCTCGATCTCCGTCAGCAGGCGCAGGGCGGCCAGCAGAGAGAAGACGGCGGCGCGGCGGTAGCCGTGGGGGAGGTCTACGAGACCGCGGGGGGCGCGTAGCAGGCGGGGGCGGAGGCGGTGGCACTCCCGGCGGGCGGCCTCGCGGAGCTGATCCCGGTTGAAGCGGCCTTCGTCCCCCTCCTGGATCTCACTCACGGGCAGGGGGCAGCGCTTGCGGTCGATCTCCTCGCCCAGGTGCTGGAGGGACCAGAGGCGGACGAGGGCGCTCGCGAGGCCGTCGATCTCGGCATTGAGGCTCTTTTCCAGCAGAGCGGTGGCCACGGCCCGGGCCAGGCGCAGGGCCTCCACGTCGGCGTCGGCTACCATGGAAGGCTGAGAGCGGGTGGCCCGGCGGCGGGCGCAGGCGGCGAGCTCGTCGAGGGCGTCCACGGGCCAGCGGCGGCGCTCGTTCTCGCGGGCCATGCGGACGAAGATGGGCTGGCCCACCGGCTGTCCTGAGAGAGCGGCCTCCAGGGTGAACTCCCAGCGGTTGATCTGCGCCAGGCGCTCCCCCTCGACGCCGCGCTGCCGGGCGAAGTCGAAGAGCGTGCAGGCGTAGGCGAGAAGGGCCTGGGACCGGCGGCGCTCGGTGCCGGGCAGGAGCAGCAGGGCGGGGGCGAAGTCGCCCAGGAGATTGCGGGTGATCTCGGCGCAGAGCGCCGCCGCCTTCTCCTCGTCGAAGTCCTCCAGGGGCCGGCTCGCCTCGGCGTCGAGCCGGCTGTGGTGACTCCGGGCGAGCGAGTCCGCCCGCCAATCCTCGCCTCCCGGCCGGCCATCGCGGCCATCGCGCGATCCGTCCAAGGCCGTCAGGCCAGCAGCCGCAGCAGCTCGCGCTGGGGCTCGCCGCCGGTGATCTCGGGCGCGTCAGCGGTCAGGGCGACGTTGATCTCGCTCCTCACCCCGAAGTCGCCCGTGAGGTAGATGCCGGGCTCGATGGAGAAGCCGGTCATGGGCAGGAGGAGGCGCGTGTCGTGCGTCTCCAGGTTGTCCATGTTGGCGCCCTGGCCGTGGTCGGTGATGCCGATCGAGTGGCCGGTGCGGTGGATGAAGGAGTCGCCGTACCCCGCCTTGCGGATGAATTCGCGGGCGGCGTCGTCCACCTCGAAGCCCCGCACGGGCTGGTGGGGGAAGCGGCTCTTCACCAGCTCCCAGGCGGCGTCGCGGCCGCCGGCCACGACGTCGAAGACCTCCTGCTGCCGGTCCGTGGGCGCGGCGGCGCAGACCCCGACCCAGGTGATGTCGGCGTAGACGCTCCCCGGCAGCTTCTCCTTGGCCCACAGGTCGATCAGCAGGAAGTCGCCCTTGCGGATGGGGGAGGACACGCCCGCGCCGGGCTGGTAGTGCGGGTCGGCGCTGTGGGCGTTGACGCCCACGATGGGGTCCGACTCGGTCCACAGGCCGGCGAGGTCGAAGGCGTCGAGGATGAAGCGCTGGACGGCGTACTCGTCGATCTCGTCCCCTCGCCGCAGGGCGTCGGTCACCTGGTGGAAGGCTTCGAGGGCGATGCGGTGGAGATGGACGTTGGCGCGGCGGTGCCCTTCGAGCTGCTCCTGGGTCCAGGTGGCGGCGAAGCGCTGGGCAAGGTCGGCCGACGAGGCGAGCTCGACGCCCGCGGCCCGCACGAGCTCGGCCGTGCCGGCGTCCAGGCGCGAGACCGTGGGCAGCTCGTTGTTGGGGCTGTACTGGGCCGCCAGCTTCTTGAAGCCGGAGACGAGCCTGGCCATCTCCTCGCGATGCTTCTGCCAGGTGAGGTAGACGGATTTAGGGCCCGGCAGGTGGTCGAGCATGGCGGGCTCCAAGGCGTGGACGAGCTTCCTCGGCTCCCCTTCGCGGGGTACCAGGTAGTAACAGCGGCGGGTCACCAGCTTACCCTCACCCGAAAGGCCCAGGAGGTCCATCCCGATGGGGTCGTTCTGCTGGAAGCAGGCAAAGAGCCAGCCGTCGAGGCCGGCTTCGGCCAGGGCGGACTGAATGGCGGGAATCCGTTCGGCCAGCATGGCACCTCCTCTAGAGGGGCGGAATCGTATCAGACCCCGCCGGCGTTATTCTGGAGGACATCCTGGGTACAATTCCCCCGGTTCCACAACCTAGAAAGGAACGACCCATGACTCCCATTCGCCGCTCGACATACACCGCCCTCCTGCTGGCGGCCGTGCTCGCCGGCTCGCTCCACGCCGCGGAAGAGGGGCGGCTCCTGGTCACCGTTTTGGACGACGAGACGAGCAAGCCCATCGAAGGCGCCAGCGTCGTCCTCGTCCGCCCGGGGACGAGCTACAAGCTGGAGAAGAAGACCGACAAGAAGGGACAGGCCCAGCTGCTCGTCCTGGACGCTACCCAGAACTATGAGATCCGGGCCGAAAAGGAGGGGTACAACCCGTTCGAGGGGCCGGTCAAGCCCAAGATCGCGGACACCATCCGCCTGACGTTCACCCTCACCAAGCCCGCCCCGGCGGCGGCGAACCCGAACGCGCCCCAGGAGCTCACGGGCACCGACAAGGCCATCCTCGCCTACAACGACGGGGTCGAGAAGCTGAAGGCCGGTGACCTGGCTGGGGCCCTTCCCAAGTTCGAGGAGGCGGTCAAGGAGAACCCCGATCTGCCGGAAGCGCTGGCCGCGCTCTCCGACGTCTATATGGAGGCTCAAGCGGTACGGCGACGCCCTGGCCACCGCGGACCGCTTCCTGGCCCTCAAGCCCGGCGACGTCCGGGGCCTGCGGAACCGCTACGACGCGCTCAACGCGGCGGGAGACGGGGAGAAGGCCCGGGAGGCCTTGGAAGCCCTCCACGCGGCCGATCCGAACAGTCCCGAGACGGCCGTGCGCTACTTCAACGAGGGCGCCGCGCGCACCCGTACCGGCCAGTACGACGAGGCGGCGGTCTTCTTCGAGAAGGTCGTCGAGATCGCCCCGGAAGACCCCAAGTTCGCCAAGGCCCACTACGTCCTGGGGCTCTCCTACGCCAAGGATGACGCCAAGAAGGCCCAGGCCCGGGAGCATCTCCAGACGTTCCTCCGGCTCTCGCCGACCGATTCCGACGCGGAGACGGCGAAGCAGATGCTGGATTATCTGAAGTAGACCCTCACCCCTCTCCCGGCCCTCCGCCCACCCGGCCGGGGAGAGGGGCAGGGGCCTACACCGGCAGCCGCAGGAGCGCCTCGCACCCCGGCTCCGGGGTGCGGTTCTCCAGCGTCAGGGTGCCGCCGTGGGCCTCGGCGATCTGCCGGGAGAGGGCGAGGCCGATGCCCGTCCCTCCCGGCTTCGTCGTGTAGAAGGGGACGAAGAGGTTCTCCGTGTTGGAGAGCCCCGGCCCCTCGTCCTCGACCCGTACCTCGATGCAGGTGCCGTCCGCCCGCCAGCCCACGCCCACGCCGCCGCCGGTCAGCTGGGCGGCGTCCACGGCGTTGCGGATCAGGTTGATCAGGAGCTGCTCGATCTGGTCCGCGTCCCCCTCGATCGTCACCTCCGGACCCTTTTCCACGTAGACGGGCAGGCGCGTCTCCAGGGCCGCCGTGCGCCGGATCAGGCCCGACAGCTCGAAGGGGGCGCGGCGCGGCGGGGGCAGGCGGGCGAGGCGGGCATAGGCGGCCATGAAACGGATCAGCGCCTCGGAGCGGTTGCCGATCACTTCGAGCCCCCGCTGCATGTCCTCCTTCCAGTCGTCGGGCGGCGGCTCCCGGAGGAGCAGCTTCGCCAGGGTGGAGGCCATGGAGTGGATGGGGGCGAGCGAGTTGTTGAGCTCATGGCCGAGCACCCGGATCAGGCGCTTCCAGGCCTGGCGCTCCTCTTCCCGGAGGGTCTGGGAGACGTCGGAGATCACCAGCAGCCGGTGGGGGAGGCCGGCCTCGCGGAACGTGCCGCGCCGGATCTCCCAGCGGCCCGGCCCGCCCGGGAAAGTAAGGCTCTGGAGGCGCGAGACCTCGCCGTCCAGGAGATCCGCGAGGCCGAGGTCTTCCGCGGCCTGCCCCAGCAGGCGGTCGGCCGATTCGTTGAGCAGGCGCTCGCCCGCGCGGTTGACCAGGCGCAGCCGGCCGAGCCCGTCGAAGGTGAAGACGGCCACGTCCACCTCGTGGATGACCCGGTGGAGGAGTGCCGCGGCCTCCACGGCCCCCAGCCGCTGATCGCGCAGCACCTGGCCGATGGCGTTGATCTCGTGGATCACCTGCGAGAGCGCGTCGCCCTCCTGGGACGGCCGGGCGCGCAGGGAGAAGTCCCCCTCGCGCAGGGCCGAGAGCAGGTTCGAGATGGTCTGGAGGGGCCTCACGACCCGCTCCCGCAGGTTGACGGCCATCCAGGCCCAGAGGAAGACGGCCGCGAACGTCACCGTCCAGCGCAGCTTCAGGCTGTGCGGGTCGAGCCAGACGAAGAGCAGCGAGAAGAGGGTGCCGGGCAGGCCGATCGCCAGGGCGGAGAGCAGGATGCGGTCCTCGAAGCCGAGCGACCCCCGGCGCAGGCCGCGCAGGAGACGCCCCGGCGAGATTCCGGGAGCCGGCGTCTCTTGTCCCGGCTGGCGCTCCAGCCCCTCAGAGGCCATGCTTTTCGAGCCGCCGGTAAAGGGCGCTGCGCGAGAGCCCCAGAGCCTGGGCCGCCTGGCTGACGTTGCCGTAGCGGGCGAGCGCCTTCTGGATGAGCACCTTCTCGACATCCTCCAGGGGCAGGTCCTCCAGCCGGGCCGGGGCGGGAGCGGACGAGGAGCCCTGGAGCCCCAGGTCGGAGGCCCGGATCCAGTCGGAGTCCTCGCGCCCCATGAGGACGCCGCGTTCCACGGCGTGATCGAGCTCGCGCACGTTGCCCGGCCAGGGGTGGGCCAGGAGGACCGCCTGGGCCGCCTCGTCGAAGCCCCGGAAGGACTTGTTGCGGTAGCGCAGGGAGTGCTGCCCCAGGAAGAAGCGGGCGAGCGGCAGGATGTCGGCCCGCCGGTCGCGCAGGGGCGGGATGCGGATCTCGACCGTGTTCAGGCGGAACAGCAGGTCCTGGCGGAACTTGCCCGCGGCCACCTCCTCGCGCAGGTCGGCGTTGGTGGCCGAGATGATGCGCACGTTGGCCGTGCGGGTCTTGGACGAGCCGAGCCGCTCGAACTCCCCGGTCTCGAGCACGCGCAGGAGCTTGGCCTGCTGGTTCAAGGAGATGTTGGCGATCTCGTCGAGGAAGAGCGTGCCGCCGTCGGCCAGCTCGAAGCGGCCCACGCGGTCGGTCTTGGCGTCGGTGAAGGCGCCCCGCACGTGGCCGAAGAGCTCGCTCTCGAAGAGCGCCTCGGAGAGGCCGCCGGTGTTGACCGTGACCATGGGCACGGCGGCGCGGGCCGATACGGTATGGAGGGCGCGGGCCACGACGCCCTTGCCGGTGCCGTTCTCGCCGGTGATCAGGATGTTGGCCTCCGAGGGGCCGATGCGCTCGATCAGCTCGAGCACGGGCCTCATCTCGGGCGACTCGGCGATCAGGCTGAGCTCGCCCGTGGAGCGGAGCAGCTCGTTTTCGGCCTCCAGGCGCTTGCCCCGGCGCAGGGCCTGGCGCAGGTCCACCTGGTTCCTCAGGATGGCGAGGAGGCGCGAGTTGTCCCACGGCTTCTCCACGAAGTCGCGGGCGCCGCGGCGCATGACCTCCACGGCCACGTCCACGCTGGCCCAGGCCGTCATCACCACCACGGGGAGGGAGTCGTCGATGGCCCGCAGCTTGGTGAGCAGGTCGAGCCCCTCGCGGCCCGAGGTGGTGTCGCGGGTGTAGTTCAGGTCCATCAGCACCACGTCGAGGTCGCGGGTGGCGACGGCCTGGATGATCTCCGCGGGGGAGGAGGCGGTCTCGGTCTCGAACCCCTCGGCCTTGAGCAGCAGGCGCAGAGCCTCCAGCACCTCCCGCAGGTCGTCCGCGATGAGGACCCGGGGCTTGGCGGCGAGGGGGTTCATGCCATGACTTTACCAGCCTGGTACAAGCGAGGGGACAAAAAAAAGGGCTGCCGCTATCGTGCGGCAGCCGTCAAAGGCGCGCGAACATCACCCGCGCACGATGCGCGGGGTACCTATTTCCTTGTCAGACGACCTCGAATCCGCTCCTCTTGAGCTCGCGGCTCTCGATCTCCCGCTGGACCCCGGTCTCTTCCTCGACCACGCGGCCGTCGAAGAGGTGGACCGTCCGCTGCGCGTAGCGGGCGAAACGGGGGTCGTGGGTGACCATGCAGATCGTGGCGCCGTCCTTGTGGAGATCCGCCAGGAGGTCCATGACGGTCTCGCTGTTCTTGGAGTCGAGGTTGCCCGTGGGCTCGTCGGCGAGCAGGATCGAGGGCTTGCCCACGACCGCGCGGGCCACGGCCACGCGCTGCTGCTGACCGCCGGAGAGCTGCGACGGGTAGTGCTTCATGCGGTGCGACATGCCGACCCGCTCCAGGGCCTCCTGGACGCGCTCCTTGCGCTCCTTGGCCGCCATGCCGCGGTAGGTGAGGGGCAGCTCCACGTTCTCGTAGACCGTGAGGTCGCCGATGAGGTTGAAGGCCTGGAAGATGAAGCCGATCTCGCGGTTGCGGATGCGCGCCCGCTCCGAGAAGGAGAGGTCGGCCACCTGCTTGCTGTTGAGCATGTATTTGCCGTCGCTGGGCGTGTCGAGCAGGCCCAGGATGGACAGCAGCGTCGTCTTGCCGCAGCCGGAGGGACCGGCGATCGAAACGTACTCGCCGTTGCGGATCTCCATGTGGATCCCCGAGAGGGCGTGCGTCTCGACCTCGTCCGTCAGGAAGACCTTGGTGACCCCGTCGAGGCGGATGAGCGGCTCGGATGTGTTCATATATCGTATCTCCCTGAGTATTTCCCTGAAATATTCTTCAGTTCAACCGGATCTTGTCGTAGCCGTCCTGGGCCGACGTGTCCGAGAGGATCACCCGGTCGCCGACGTTCAGGCCCTTGATGATTTCCACCGTGTTGACGGAAGTGCGGCCCAGCTCCACCGGCACCCGCACGGCCGTCTTGCCGTCTTCGTTCACCTTGAAGAGCTCGATCTTGCTGTTCGCCTGGCCGACGCTCGGACGGCCCACGAAGAGGACGTCCTTCAGACGCTCGATCTCGACCGTGCCGTCCACCTGGAGGTTCGGCCGGGCGCCCTTGGGGAGCGGCCCCAGGAGCGCCACGTCCACGATGACCACGCCGTCCTGAGACGAGGGGGCGACCCGCATCACCTTGCCGGGGATGATGCCGTTGCGGGTATCGATCGCGGCATCCTGGTCTCTCAGCACGTCCTTGGCCATGACTTCCGGGATGCGCAGCTCGGCCTTGAGCTTCGTCGGCTGGGCCACGCGGGCGAGCAGCGTGCCCGGGCTCACGCTCTGGCCCACCTGCACCGGCAGCTCCTGGAGCACGCCGGCGATGCCGGCCCGCACCTTGAGCGACTCGAGCTGGCGCTGCCGCAACGCGTAGAGACCCTGCATCTGGTTGACCCGCGCGCGCTGGGCCGCGAGCTGCGCCTCCGAGGAGCGCTTGCTCTGGAGGAAGCGTTCCCGCTCGATGCGGGACTGCTTGACGAGTTGCTCCGCCTTGAGGCGCGAGAGCTTCAGGTCCAGCTCCGGGATCAGCCCGTCCTTGGCCAGCTTCTCGTCCGCCTCCGCCTGGAGGTCCGCCTGCGCGCTCGCCGATTCGGCGGCGTTGACCTGCGACTGCTGGGCCAGGACCTGGCTCTCGAGCTGGGCTTTGAGGTCGTTGTAGTCCGCCTGCGCGGCCCGGAGCTGGGCTTCGGCTTCGAGGGCCGCCTGGGAGATCTGGGGATCGCTCATCTCGAGCAAGACCGTGTCCGCCTGGACCTCGACGCCGGGAAGCGCCGGGATGCGCTCCACGCGCGCCACCACCGGAGAGGAGATCAAGCGCACGTCCTCCGGCACCAGCGAGCCGGGGCCGCGCACCTGGCGCAGCATGGGGCCGCGCTTGACCGTCTCGATCCACACCGTTTCTTTCGCGACCGTCGGCGCCGCCGGCTCCAATCGGGACAACCCGAAGGTGATCAGCGAGACCACCGCGATCGCCGCCACGATGAGGATGTTTCGCCTCATCCGGCGCTTCTCTGCCTGTCCACTGCGAGGAATATCCATATCGTTTCTCCGGTCTGTGCTACGCACTGCCCATGCCAAGGTTTCAAACGGTGTAAGTCCTTGATCCTGCTAGTTTTAAGCGTTGTTGCACGGGCCGTTTCTGTTCGC
>CAWHUF010000004.1:0-380000 GCA_963832495.1 uncultured Acidobacteriota bacterium
TGGGCCAGCCCCGAAAGGGTCTCACCCCGCAGACGGTCGTCGTCGCCCTGCCCGAACGGACGGCGTTCAAGCGGCTGGAATTCGATACGGGAACATCGGTCGACGGCGAGGGCCGGGGAGCCAAGGACGTGACTCGTCGAGGTCTCGGACACCAGTGCCAAGGACGGCTTCAAGACGATGGCCCAGGTCACCCTCAAGGACAAGGCGGACCGCCAGAGGTTCCCGGTCTCCACCGAGGTGCCCGGCCGCTGGGTGAGCCTGACGATCCGAACAACCACGGCGACGAGAAGTACATCGAGCTGATGGACGTCCGCGCCTACGGCACCCAGCTCACCAAGACCCCCTTCCCCGACGCGAGCGGGACTAGAGACGGACTAGGCGACTTTCACCTGCGGCAGCAGGGGACCTCGATGACCGGCTGCTACGAGCACGAAGGCGGGCTGATCGGACGGTGGCATCGAGGGCAGGATCATGCCTTCACCTGGCGCGAGGACGGTGACGACAAGGGGCCGGCGATCACGGCTTCGCGCCGGATGGCAAGCAGATCTTCGGCGTCTGGTGGCACGCGGGGAGACCGAAGCTCCGGAGGCAGTGGAACGGCATCCGGAAGAGAGCGCGGTCGGCACCTGCCCCCACTGGTAGGGAGGCCGCAGGAGCAGATCGCCAAGGATCTCCAGGAACTCGGCCGGGCGCGGATCTACGGCATCAATTCGATACCGACTCCGACGTGATCCGGGGCGAGTCCAAGCCGACGCTCGACCGCATCGCGGCCCTGCTCAAGGCCAAGGCCGACTGGAAGCTGACGGTCGAGGGGCACACCGACTCGACGGCACCCCCGAGCACAACCTGCAGCTCTCGAAGAAGCGGGCCGAATCCGTGAAGGCCTACCTCCAGGCGGCGGGGATCGACGCCGGGCGCCTGAAGGCCGGCGCCCTGGGGCCACGAACCAGTGGCGTCGAACGATACGGGCCCCGGCCGCGCCCAGAACCGGCGGGTCGAGCTGGTGAAGGCTACATCTCGCCTCGTGCAGAGCCTGGGCCAGCCCCTTCCGGACGCCCGCAGCCCCGGCCGCAGGGCGAGCGCCGCCCGGTACTGCTCCGCCGCGCCGTTCCAGTCCTTGCGTGAAGCGAGGGCCTTGGCGAGGCCGATGTGGGCCACGTAGTTGTCCCGGGTCACGGCGAGGGCGTGCCGGTACAGGGTCACGCTGTCGTGCCAGGTGGCGCACCTGCGCCCGCGTGGCCGCCGTCGAGGCGAGGAGCGCCAGCGACGCACTGCCGTGGCGAGCGCCGCCGCCAGCGCCGGCCCGAAGCCAGGGCCGGCGAGCCCCCAGCGATCGCCAGGAAGAGGCCGATCGACGGCAGGTACGTGTAGCGGTCGGCCATCGCCTGCGCCGCCCACCTGCACGAGGCCGATCACCGGCACGAGCGTGCCGAGGATACCAGAGCCAGCCGACGAGCAGCCAGGGCGCCCGCCGGACGCTGCCAGACGGCCAGCGCGGTCAGCGACGGCGAGCAGCAGCGGCGCGCGCCCGCCACCTTCCAGGCCGGAGACGCCAGCGGGATGGGGTAGAAGACCGCGAGGTCGCGCGGCCAGAGCGCTTCCCGAGGTAGGTCGCGTAGGAGACGAGCGCGTTCGCCAGGCGCAGCCGCCAGCGGGAGCGGCCTCGAGCGAGGCCGACGGCTCGTCGTGCTGGGCGAGCAAGCGTGACGACGCTCGACGCCGCCGACGAGGCGCGAAGAGCGGCAGCTTCTCGCGGACCAGCGGCCCAGTCGGCTCGGTCCGCAGGCGCCCAGCGGCCAGACGTCGAGGAGGAGGAGCGACGAACGGCAGCGTCACCAGCATCGGCTTCGCCATCAGCCCGAGCGCCAGCGCCAGGGCCGACGAGCGAGATAGCGGCCCGCGCGACGGCCGGCGCGCGTACGCGCGCCGTAGGCGCGCATCGTCAGGATCCAGAAGAAGGCGCTGAGGCACGTCCTTGCGCTCGGCCACCCAGGCGACGGACTCGACGTGCAGCGGGATGGAGCGCGAAGAGCGCCGCCACGAGCGCGCTCCGCCAGACGCGCGCCCGTCATCCGCCGCAGGAGCCGAAGAGGAGCACCGCGTTCGCGACGTGCAGGAGCGAGGCTCGTCGGGTGGTGGCCCGCCGGGTTCAGCCCGAAGAGCTGGCAGTCGAGCATGTGGGAGAGCCAGCGTCAGCGGATGCCAGTTGTTGGCCACGTTGGCCGTCCAGGCCCAGACGAAGCCCTCCCCCGTGAGGCCCTCTGCGGACCATGGGGTTGGCGCGTGACGTAGAGCGTGTCGTCGAGGTTGACGAAGCCGTTCGCGAGCGAGGGCTAGAAGGCCGCCAGGGTGAGGAGGGCCAGCGCCGCGGCGAAGAGGAGGGGCCGGCGGTTCGGCATTACAGCCTGAAGGACTGCCGGGAGTAGGGAAATTACTCGGCCTCGCGGGAGGGCGCGCCCTCTTCGAGGCTCCGGCGCAGCAGCAGGGCGCGGCGCTTCTCGACCGCCTCGACCCACAGGGGGATGAAGGCCACGAGGTCGCGCAGGACGGTGTCGATCTCGGGCGAGCTGGGAGGCGATCCGGCGGCTGAAGGCGGCGTGGCAGAGGATCAGGTCGCGCACGCCCTGCTCCTTCTCCGGCTGCGAGCCGCCGACGGCCTTCTTGATCCCGTCGAGGGCCTCGGAGGCCGTCTCGTGCAGGTCGAGCAGCAGGAGGCAGCGGTGGGGGATCTCGAAGGCGTGGCGGTCGAGGATCTCCATCTCGTAGAAGCGGACGCCCCGCAGGGCCAGCACCTCCTTGAGCTTCGGGGTGAGCCCGGTCAGGAGCACGTCGAGCAAGTCCGCGGTGGGCTCCCAGGCGGCCAGGGAGGGAACCGTCTCGTCCCGCCGCATGGCCGTGGCCAGCGGCGGAGAGGCGGCTCTGCCGGTCCGCGTCCAGCTGCTCCAGGTACTCGCCGCAGCCGGATCAGGGTGGCATGGAGCCACTCCGCCTCCTCGATGTCGCGGGGGAAGCGGCGCGAGAGGAAGTAGTCCGCGTCGTGCAGGCTCCGCGGATCGGCGGCCATGACCTCGCCGAACGTGTCGTGCAGGAAGGAGTGGATCTGGCCGATCGAGACGCAGAGGAGCTTGCGGACCTCCATGATCTGCTCCGGCGGCACGTTGTCCGGAAAGCGGTCGAGCCCGCGCAGGACGTGGTGTCGAGCATCCCGAGGGCCATCTGGGCGCTCTGCCGCGCCTCCTCCAGGCGCGGGATGCGCGAGGGGCCTCCAGCAGCGGGGCGAGCTGGGTGCGGATCAGGTCGCGCGACCTTCCGCACCTTGCTCCAGATGTCCAGCAGGCGCTCCGGCGAGCAGTGGAGCAGGGCGTAGTTGCTCTCCAGCACCCCCTCGATCAGCCGGATGCAGCCGAGAAACGAGCGGATGCGCGGGTTCTGGTAGTTGACCCGCTCCAGCGACCAGTCCAGGGCCGTCACTCCCTCGGGCAGGGAGACCTGTTGGTTGCCGACGAGAATGACTTGCCGGGGTTTCGGACTCATGCGCGACTCCGGAGGAAAGGTACCACCGAGACGGAGCGGAAGGGAGACGGGAGGCGTAAACTGTCTCCTCATGGCCATCCCATTCGACAAGGCGCGGGCCGGAGGCGGTCAGACCCTCCAGGCCTCCGATCTGGCCGCGGCGATCCGCGAGGGCCGGCCGGTCCGGCTGGACGGCGCCGTGGTCGAGGGGGACCTGGACCTCGACGGCGCCGAGGTTCCCCACCGGCTGATCCTCACCAACACCGTCTTCCTCGGCCGCGTCCACCTGACCGAGGCGCGCTTCGGCCACACGGTCGACCTCTCCGGCTGCGAGTTCCGGCAGAACCTGAACCTCTTCGCCGCCCGGGTGGATGGCCAGCTGAAGCTGCGCGCGGGCCCGCATCTTCCTCGGCGACCGGCCGCCCATCCGTCCACAACTTCGACCAGATCGAGGTCACGGGGCGCCTCAACGCCACGCAGCTCCGCTCCGAGGTCTCGCTCTCCTTCCGCCAGGCGCGGCTCGGGGAGATCGGATTCGACGGCCTCCGGATCGACGGCGACCTCGACCTGCAGATCGCCCATGTCACGGGCGACGTCTTCTGCCAGTCCCTGGAGGGATCGAGGGCGGAGATCGAGGGCGCCGTCCGCATGGTGGGGCTCAAGGTGGGCGGCCACGTCGACCTCTGCGGCATCCGGGTCGGCGGCGACCTCAACGCCAGCAGCGCCGAGATCGGCGGCGACTTCCTCTGCCAGCCCGTCCACGGTTTCCGGCCCGAGGTGCTCGGGGAGATGTCGCTCTTCGGCGCCCGGGTGGGCGGCCAGGTCGGTCTCCGGGGCGTGCGCATCAGCCGGACGGAGGAGCCCCGGATCGGGCTCAATTTGGGGAGCGCCGTGATCCGGGAAGACCTGCGCCTCTCGACGGCGGACGGCTGGCGGGCCGAGATCCTCGGCCCCGTGGGTCTGGCCGGCGCGAAGATCGGCGGCGTGGTCCATTTCGGCGGGGCGCGGATCGGCTGCGGACCCTCCGCGCGGACGGGTTGCCGTGCACGACCTGGCCCTGCACGGCGCCGAGATCGGGCGCGGCCTGCGCATCTGCCCGGACGGCGAATTCCGCCCGGAGATCCTGGGCGGCATCTTCGGCACCTCCGTCCGGATCTCCCACATGCTGGTCGATCGACCGCGCCCTCATCGGCGGCGACGTCGAGCTCCAGCGGGCCGTCGATCAACGGCCGCATGCTCTGCGCCTTCGACGGCGAGCTCTACGCCGCCCGGCCGGACGCTCTCCGGCAGGGAGGTGCCGGGCCACCTGGAGGTGCCGCGGCCGCCTCGACCTCTCGGGCGCCCAGATCCAGGAGCTGGTGATCGACGGCCGTCTGTTCGATCCGGCCGGATCCGCCCCGGAACCGGCCGTACAGGCACCGGGCGGCGGCGGGAGTTCCTCCGGCGGCTGCTCACCGGCGGTCAGGAGCCCGGCGGGAGGAGGCCCGGCTGAAGCTGCGACCGGGCCCGGCTCTCCAAGCTCTCGATCCGGGAGCGCATCCCCGACCGCATCAGCGCCGACGGCATGACCTTCGACGACCTCGAGCTGCCGCACCAGGGGAGCGAGTGCCAGTACACCGAGCTGCTGCGGCGTACCCGGCCCTTCAAGCGGAGCACCTATCTGGCCGTCGAGGCCTGGTTGAGGAACAAGGGCCTGGACGAGCGCGGCCCGGCGGGTCTACGTGGAGATGAACGACCGCGACCTCGTGACCGGGCGCTCCTCCTTTCCTCGGCCGCTGGATGAAGTGGCTCTTCCTGGGGGTGGCGATCGGCTACGGCGCCCGGCCGCACCGGCTCGTCGCGCTCTTTTTGGTGGCCTTCGCCCTGTCGTGCTGGGTCTTCGCGCAGCCGGGGTCGCTGGTGAGCTACACCGAGCGGCCCGCCGCGATGCCGGACCCCTTGCCGCCTGGAGGCCCAGACCCCCTGGGTGACGCTGGGCGTCGCCCTGCGCTGCCACTTCCCCATGCTGCTCTTCCTGGGCGAGCCGAACTACGTGCCCTCGCCCCAGCGCATCCCGGAGCTGGGGATGCGTTTCGACGCCTACGCCCTGCTGATCTCCGCCGTGAGTTGGGTGCTGGTGCCGCTCTTCTTAGCCGGGCTCACCGGCATCGTGCGGCAGCGGCAATAGAAGACTACAGGGCGTCGCTGCCAAACGTCTCGATGTGGAATCGGATAGCGGACTTCACGTCCGTGAGGGCCTCTTCATAGGTATTGCCTTGACCGATGACGACTCCCTTGATTCCAAGGGATAGGCACGTATCCATCGGGATGTTTTTCGACGAGGATCTTGATCGCTGGCACGGGGAGATTCTACTCCCGAGTCCCGGATGGACGTCAGTGTAGAGAAGAGAGGAGAAAGAGGCCCCCAGGGGAGAAGACTAAGAAGGAGGGGGCTTACCTGTGAGTGACGGCGGGGGGGAACAACGTCTCACGTCTCCCCCCCGCGAGAACCGCACACTAGCCTTTCGAGGCGCTTTTCCGGGGCTTCGCCTTCACTTCGCCGCCCTGGAGATCCTCCACGTAGGCCCGCAGCACCTCGGCCACGCTCCAAGCCCGGGCGATGCAGCCTTGAGGCGAGTAGGGGCCTCGGCATCAAAAACCTCCGGCAGGGAACCGGCGCTCGTTTCGGCCAGACGCGGCTTGAGCGCCTCGATGGCCCGCAGGGCTCTCTTGCGGCCGGCGGCGCCGTGGACCCGCACCAGGGCGGTGAACCAGGGGCCGAGCAGCCACGACCAGGCAGTGCCATTGGAATCCGGATGCCCGGGCTCCAGGCTGCGCAGGCCACGGGCGTGTAGAGCTCTCCTCGATCGCCGCCAGCACCCGCGCCGCCTTCGGCTTCGGCAGCAGAGGGAAGGGGAGGCTCAGGGCGAAGATCTGGTTGGGCCGCAGCGAGGCGTCCCGCACGCTGCCATCGATGACGTCGTCGAGGAAGCCCGCCTCCTCGTTCCAGAACGCTTCCTGAAAACGCTTCTGGACGCGCTTCGCCTGCTGCGTCAGACGCAGGGCCTCCTCGGGATCCCCGAGCCGGGCCTCGAGCTCGCACAGGATCAGGAGGGCGTTGCACCAGAGCGCGTTCACTTCCACGGGCTTGCCGGCGCGGCCGTCCATCCAGGTGAGCGGCACCTCGCCATCGCCGCCATCGCCAGCCGTCAGGAGACCGTCCTCCGCCACCCGAATGCCATGGAGGGTGCCCTTGCCGTAGTGATGGACGACCTTGCGCAAGGCCGGCAGGAGCGCCTCGCGGACGAACGCCTCGTCGCCCGCCGCCTGGAGGTACTTCCAGGCCGCCACGAAGAGCCAGAGCGAGGCGTCCACCGAGGTGTACTCGGGGACTTCGCCCTTCTCGGGCAGGCGGTCCGGCAGCAGGCCCTTGGCGGCGCTCTTCGCGAAGGCGCGGAGGATCTTCTTCGCGTCCTCGTGGCGGCCCGTCACCAGGCACAGCCCGGGCAGCGCGATCATCGTGTCGCGGCTGCGCTCGCCGAACCAGGGATAGCCAGCAATGACGGTCTTCTGGTTCGGCCCCTTGCGCACAACGAAGCCGTCCGCGGCGAGCGCTAGATAACGGGCGAAATCGTCCTGCACCGGCAAGGCCTTGAGGAGCTTCTCGCGCCGCTTGCGCTCCTTCTCGAACAGCGCGAAGGCGTCCCGTCCCACGGGGTTGCGGGTGGAGATGACGATCCCCAGCCGGTCGCCGGCGGCCAGCTCGCGGCCGAGCACGCCCGGCGTCCAGAGATCCTCCTGGAAGTCGAGCCCCGCCGGCGGTCCAGCTCGTACTCGAAGCGGTACCACCACTGGGGATTGCGGAGGAGCTCCGCCCCCGGCACCTGCACGAACAGCTCGGGAGCCTCCGGGTAGGGATGGAGGCTCAGGATGCCGTCCGCGAACGGCGATTCCTGGTTGATCTCGGGGTTGGCGGCGGACAGCGCGTGCTGGTCGCGGGCGGCGAGGAATGGCCGCAGCGACAGGATGAAGGGGCCGGGCGCCTCCAGCACCTCGTAGAGCACCAGCGTCGTGTTCTCTCCGTCCACGGCGGCCACTGTCTTGCGCAGCTTGACGCCGCCGGCCTCGAATTCGAAGGCCGGGAAGAGGTCCTTGCGGAACGAGGTCAGGTGCTCGTAGCCCTTGGGGACCACGGCGCCGGGAAACTGGTTGCAGCTCAGCTCGAAGCTCTCGCCCTCGACGTGGAGGGTTTCGTCCAATCGGGAAAGCAGGACCGTGCGCTCCGCCGGCGGCTGGGTGGCGGCGACGAGCAGGCCGTGGTACCGGCGGCTGTGCGCGCCGGCCACCGTGGTGCCGGCCCAGCCGCCCAGCCCGTTGGTCTCCAGCCACTCGAGCCCGCTGGCGCGATCGAAGTCCTGCGTGATTTCGCGGTCGATCTCAATCATTTGAAACGTCCTCCTGGAACTTTATTGCGTCCGGGCGGCCCGGCGGGCCGGCCGAAGAGGCGGCAGTGTAGCAGGAGCGGAAAAAGACCGTGGCGGAGAAAGGAGCCAGGGCGCGGAAAGCCGCGCCCTGGTTGGAGGAGAGTCTGGAAGAGTCGTGCGCTATTCGTTCAATCCGGGAGATCGTCTCCCGAAGCTACGTATCAAGAAGGGCATCCGTCAACCCCATCCACGCGCCCCGATGCCTCGTCGTTTATAGGAACGAAGCGGAGGCGCCGACTCCCTCAGAGGATTTTCAAAGCTGGCGGACGACTCGCCAAGGTTGGCGGACGACTCGCCAGGTCTGGCGGATGACTCGCCAGGGTTGGCGGATGACTCGCCAGGGTTGGCGGATGACTCGCCAGGGTTGGCGAATGTCTCGCCAGGGTTGGCGAATGACTCGCCAGGGTTGGCGAATGACTCGCCAGGGTGGCGAATGATGCGCAGGGTTGGCGAATGGGGCGCCAGGGCTGGCGAATGAGGCGCCAGGGCTGGCGAATGAGGCGCCAGGGTTGGCGAATGAGGCGCCAGGGTTGGCGAATGAGGCGCCAGGGTTGGCGAATGAGGCGCCAGGGTTGGCGAATGAGGCGCCAGGGTTGGCGGATGGCCCGCCAGGTCTGGCGGATCGCCCGTCAGGCTTAGCAGATCGTCCGCCAGGCTTGGCGGATCATCCGTGAGGCTCAGCGGATCGTCCGTCAAGTCTGGTGGATCTTCCGTCAGACTTAGGGAACGATCCGCCAAGGTCGGCGTACGGCTCGCCGGGTCTGGCAGATTGCTCAGCGAGGCTTCGGAAGATCGCGCCGGGTTGCAGGGTCCTGGGCCGCAGCCTGAAGCTTCTCGATCAGTCCGCCATGGCGCAGTTGCGGGCGATCCGTTCGGCGGGAGTCAATTCCTGAAGCTCGCGGAGGAGAGACAGGTCATGGCCACGAGGGGTGCGATCTACCGATTCATCCTGTCGATCCACTTGGTCTCTCGTGGCTTGCATCCCTGCATTATCGCCTAGGGGCTTGCCCTATTAGCGGCCGCGACAACAAGGCCTTACGTTGTTATCGCCGGAGGCCTTTTCGAAAAGGGCCGGCCCTACTTGGCCGGCACCTCCAGCCCGCTCACGTTCTGGAACCCCCGCGGCAGCTTGTCCCCGCGCTGCCCGGTTGCCGGCGAACTCCTCCCACTCGGAGGGCTTGAGGTTGAGGTAGCGCTTGCCGGCGTGGACGATGAGGTGGGCTCCTTCGGCAGCACGGCCAGGGCGATCAGGGACTCGGCTCTCCCTTGGCGGGGAGGTTGAGGATCTTCACTCCCTTGCCGCTGGGCAGCAGGGGCAGCTCGTTGAGCGGGAAGATCAGCAGGCGGCCCGCGTCGGTGGCGGCGGCGAGGAGCTCGGTGTCCGGGTTGAGGACGCGGAGCGGCGGCAGGACCTTGCGCGCCCGGCGAGACGTTGAGCACCGCCTTGCCGGCGCGGTTGCCGCGTCTGGAGGTCGCCGAGCTTCGACGAGGAAGCCGTAGCCGGCGTCGGTCGCCAGCAGGTAGAGGTCGTCGTCGTCGCCCATCATCACGCCGACGAACGTCGCGCCCGGCGGCGGCGTGAGCGTGGCTCGACAGCGGCTCGCCCTGGCCGCTGCGCCGAGGGCAGCTCGTGCGCCGGGCAGCGAGTAGGTGCGGCCGGTCGAGTCGAGGAAGACCGCGAGCTGGTTGCTGCGGCCCTTGCGCCGCCGTGCAGGAAGGCGTCGCCCGGCCTTGTAGTGACAGCTCGCGTCGGATCGAGCTCGTGCCCCTTGCCGGCGCGCACCCAGCCCTTCTCGGAGAGGACCACCGTGACCGGCTCGGTCGGGATCAGCGCGGACTCGTCCATGCGCCTTGGCGGCCTCGCGCTCGACGATCGGCGAGCGGCGCGCGTCGCCGAACTCCTCGGCGTCCGTCGACCAGCTCGTCGCGCACCTTGCTGCGCAGGCGCTTCTTCGGAGCTGAGGATCTTCTCGAGCGCGTCGCGCTCCTTCATGCAGCTTCGTTCTGCTCGCCGCGGATCTTCATCTCCTCGAGCTTGGCGAGGTGGCGCAGCTTGAGCTCGAGGATCGCCTCGGCCTGCGACGTCGGTGAGCGCGAAGCGCTCCATCAGCACCGGCTTGGGCTCGTCCTCGCGTGCGGATGATGCGGATCACCTCGTCGATGTTGAGGTAGGCGACCAGGTAGCCGTCGAGGATGTGCAGGCGCGCGAGGACCTTGTCGTAGCGGAAGCTGCAGCCGGCGCCGCACGGTCTCGATGCGGAACTGCAGCCACTCGGCGAGCAGGTCGCGCAGGTTGTACAGCCGCGGCCGGCCGTCGAGGCCGATCATGGTCAGGTTGACGCGGTAGGTGCGCTCGAGGTCGGTGGTGGCGAAGAGGTGGGCCATCAGCGCCGTCGAGGTCGACCCGGTTCGAGCGCGGCGTGATCACCAGGCGCGTCGGGTTCTCGTGGTCGGACTCGTCGCGCAGGTCCTCGACCATCGGCAGCTTCTTGGCCTGCATCTGCGCGGCGATCTGCTGCAGGACCTTGCTGCCGGAGACCTGGTAGGGCAGGGCGGTGATGACGATGTCGCCGTCCTCCATCTCCCACGTGGCGCGCATGCGGATCGAGCCCGTAGCCGGTCTCGTAGATCTCCCGGATCTCGGCCGCGCGGCGTGATGATCTCCGCCGTCGGTCGGGAAGTCGGGGCCCTTGATGTGCTTCGTAGAGCTGCGTCGTCCGGCAGCTTCGGGGTCGTCGAGCAGCTCGGATGCAGGCGCTCGACCACCTCGCGCACGTTGTGCGGCGGGATGTCGGTGGCCATGCCGACGGCGATGCCGGAGGCGCCGTTGAGCAGCACGTGCGGCAGCCGCGACGGCAGCAGCTTCGGCTCTTCGAGCGTGCCGTCGAAGTTCGGCCCCCAGTCGACCGTGCCCTGCTCCAGCTCGGAGAGCAGCGATCTGCGCGAACGGCGTCAGCCGCGCCTCGGTGTAGCGCATGGCCGCGAACGACTTCGGATCGTCCTGCGAGCCCCAGTTCCCCTGGCCGTCGACCAGCGGATAGCGCATGCGAGAACGGCTGCGCCATGAGCACCATGGCCTCGTAGCAGGCGAGTCGCCGTGCGGATGGAACTTGCCGATCACGTCGCCCACCGTGCGCGCCGACTTCTTGGGCTTGGCGTTGGCCGAGAGCCCCAGCTCGGACATCGCGTAGACGATCCGCCGCTGCACCGGCTTCAGGCCGTCCGCGAGGTGCGGCAGCGCGCGGTCGAGGATGACGTACATCGAGTAGTCGAGGTACGCCTTCTCCGTGAACGTCGGCGAGCGGCATGCTGCTCGACGTCGGCGAACGGGAGGACGGGACGGCGCCGTTGCCGTCGCCGGATTTTCTGCGGGAGGTTCTGGCCATGACGCCTTACACCTCCACCTCGGCCTCGGTTGCCGGTCTTCATCAGCCACTCCTTGCGGTCGCCGGCGCGGGCCTTGGCGAGGAGCATGTCGATGATCGTCGTCGGCGGTCGTCCTCGTCGTCGAGGACGAGCTGGACGAGGCGGCGGGTCTCCGGGGCCATGGTGGTCTCGCGGAGCTGCAGCGGGTTCATCTCGCCCAGGCCCTTGAAGCGCTGGATGTTCGACCTTGCCCCTCTTGCCTCTCGGCCTCGATGCGGTCGAGGATGCCCTTCTTCTCCTGCTCGTCGAGGGCGTAGTAGACCTCCTTGCCGACGTCGATGCGGTAGAGCGGCGGCATGGCCACGTGGACGTGGCCGTCCTCGACCAGCGTGCGGAAGTGCCGGAGGAACAGGGCGCAGAGCAGCGTCGCGATGTGGGCGCCGTCGGAGTCGGCGTCGGCCAGGATGCAGACCTTGCCGTAGCGCAGGCCGTCGAGGTTGTCCGAGCCGGGATCGACGCCGAGGGCGACGGCGATGTCGTGCACCTCCTGCGAGGCGAGGACCTCGCGCGGAGTCGACCTCCCAGGTGTTCAGGATCTTGCCGCGCAGCGGCATGATCGCCTGGAACTCGCGGCTCGCGCGCCTGCTTGGCCGAGCCGCCGGCCGAGTCGCCTTCGACGAGGAACAGCTCGGTCAGGCTCGAGGTCCTGGCTCGTGCAGTCGGCGAGCTTGCCGGGCAGCGCCGGGCCGGCTGGTCACCTTCTTCCGCTCGACCTTCTTGCCGGCGCGCAGGCGCGCCATGGCGCTGTCGATGGCCAGGCGGGCGATCCGCTCGGCGTCCGCGGTGTGCTGGTTGAGCCAGAGGGCGAAGGCGTCCTTGGTCGACGCCGGAGACGAAGGCCGCGGCCTCGCGCGAGGAGAGCCGCTCCTTGGTCTGGCCGGTGAACTGCGGGTCCTTCATGCGCACGCGAGAGGACGTAGCAGCAGCGCGCCCAGACGTCCTCGGGCGCGAGCTTGACGCCGCGCGGCAGCAGGTCGCGGAACTCGCAGAACTCGCGGATGGCGTCGGTCAGCCCGGCGCGGAAGCCGTTGACGTGCGTGCCGCCCTGCGCCGTGGGGATGAGGTTGACGTAGCTCTCGCCGACGATCGTCCGCGTCCTCCTCGGCGAGCCAGACCACCGCCCAGTCGACCTCCTCGTTCGTGCCCCTTGAAGTGGCCGATGAAGGGCGTCGTCCGGCACCAGCTCGGCTGCCGTCGAGCTCGTCGAGCAGGTAGTCGGTGAGGCCGTCCTCGTAGTACCACTCCTCGTCGTCCTCCGGGTCGCTCCTCGTGGACGAAGCGGATGCGCAGCTTCGGGGCAGAGCACCGCCTTGGCGCGCAGGACGTGCTTGAGCTTGCGGCACGCTGAACTTGGGCGAGTCGAAGAACTTCGGGTCGGGCCAGAAGCGGACCGTGGTGCCGGTGTTGCGCTGGCCGACCGTGCCGACGACCTTGAGCTCGCGAGGTCTTCGTCGCCGTCGGCGAAGGCCATGTGGTGCTCCTTGCCGTCGCGCTTGCACCCAGACCTCCAGCTTGGACGACAGGGCGTTGACCACCGAGACGCCGACGCCGTGGAGGCCGCCCGAGAAGCGGTAGCTCTTGTCCGAGAACTTGGCGCCCGAGTGCAGCCGGGTGAGGATCACCTCGACGCCCGGCACCTTCTCGCTCCTTGTGGAGGTCGACCGGCATGCCGCGGCCGTTGTCCGGCCACGGAGAGGGAGCCGTCGTCGTGGAGGGTGACCAGCGATCTCGTCGCAGTGGCCGGCGATGGCCTCGTCGGCGGCGTTGTCGATCACCTCCTGGGCGAGGTGGTCGGGCCGGTCGGTGAAGGTGTACATGCCGGGGCGCTTGCGCACCGGCTCGAGTCCGGTCAGGACTTCGATGGCGGAGGAGTCGTAGGCCATAGGCATTCAGGGCAAATCGCGGGTCAAGGCACAGCTCAAAGCGGGCGCGATACGGGCGCAATACGGGCGCAATGATAGCCGACACGGATCGAGACCCCGCAAAGGCGCCGGAACCGGTGCCGGAGCGCGCCGGAATTTTCTCGCTTGACGCCATCAAGCTCCGAGTGGTAGTCTACGCAGTAACGAGGCGTAATTCAAGCCTGCTTTCCGCTGTCACGTCCCATCAACGTCTGTAGCAGAAAAAGGAGGAGAAGGATGAAGATCCGACTGACCGCCGCTGCCCTGTGCCTGCTCGCCCTGCCCGTCTTCGCCCAGGACAAGCCCGCCGCCCGCCGCCCCCGCATGGATGCCGCCGCGATGGCGGCCATGCAGAAGGCCATGACGCCCGGTGAGCCGCACAAGCACCTGGCCCGCATGGCCGGCGACTGGACGTTCACCAACAAGATGTGGATGGACCCGAGCCAGGCCGCCGATGGAGTCGAACGGCACCATGCACGGCGAGACGATCCTGGGCGGCCGCTACGTCCAGACCACCTGGAAGGGCGACATGATGGGGCATGGCCTTCGAGGGCCGGGCGACCGACGGCTACGACAACGTCGCCAAGCAGTACGTCAGCTCCTGGATGGACAACATGGGCACCGGCATCATGTATTCGACCGGTACCTGTGACGACAGCGGCAACAAGTGCTCCTTGAAGGGCGACATGATGGATCCCATGACCGGCCAGAAGTCCTACATGCGCTCGGAGGTCGACCTGGATGGACGACAACACCTTCAAGAACGAGATGTACGGGCCGGGACCGGACGGCAAGGAATTCAAGTGGATGGAGATGGTGGTCAAGCGGAAGTAGCGTCAAGGCTCGCCGATCTCGAACGCCCGGGCCAGCGAGTCCGTGACCGCGAGGCCGGCGAGCGTCGGGCGCAGAGCCGTTCCCGTTGCCGTCAGCAGTCCCTCGCCCGCGAGCCGCTCGACGAGCGGCTCGTTCTGTTTCAGCAGGTCCACGCCATACCGCTTCCGGAACCGATCGAGATCGATCCCATCGATCGTCCGCAATCCGAGCATCAGCGCTTCGAGAGCAAGATTCCCTCGCGTCAGCTCCTCGCTGTCCGCAATTGGTTTCTCGCCGGCGTCGATCCTCATCTCGTAAGGTTTCAGTTTCCGTTCGTTCCACCAGCGTCGCGATCCAGAGAAGGAGTGCGCGGAGGGACCGAGACCGAGATAGGGGACGTGATGCCAATATTTCTGATTGTGCCGCGACCGGTGCTCCGGCGATCTCGCGAAATTCGACACCTCGTAACCCGGATATCCATGATCGCGGAGGAACTGGTGCGTGAACAGGAACAGATCCCCCTGAGCCTCCTCCGGAAGCTCGCTCATCTTTCCCCGCGCCAACCGAAAACCGAAAGGCGTTCCCTCGTGGATCGTCAGTTGATAGCAGGAGAGATGATCCGGCTGCAGAGCGACCGCCTCTTCCAGAGTGCGCTTCCAGATCTCGAACGGCTGTTCCGGCAGTCCGTAGATCAGGTCGATCGAGACCGTATCGAAGCCCGCTGCTCGTGCAATCTCCACGCTGCGCCGTGCTTCCTCCGGAGTATGCCGCCGGCCGAGAAACCTCAAAGCATCCGTATCGAAAGACTGAATCCCCAGGGATAGGAACCGGACTCCAAGATCCCGCCAAGCACCGACGCTCTCCGGAGTGACGTCCTCGGGATTGGCCTCGAAAAAGACCCAGGCGTCCTCGCGGATGGAAAGGCTTAGTCGCGCCGCATCGAGAATGCGGTCCAGATCCTCAGACGTCAAAGCTGAAGGAGTCCCACCGCCGAAGTAAATCGTATCGATCGAATCGAAGCTGGAGCGTTCAGGAGACCAGAGGGAGATCTCCGAGAGGAGATGATCGACGAAGTGCCGCCGCCGCTCCGCCCCGCCGATCAGGACCGCGAAGTCGCAGTAGGGACAGATGGCGGAGCAGAAGGGGATGTGGAGGTAGAGGCCGGGGGGGCTGGAGAGGAAGCTCAAATCCATCTTGTGGTCGTTCATAAGGGCGAGGTGAATCGTCCCGATCTGCCCTTCGAAGAGACGGCCCGACGACAGTGCACCCGGAGAGGGCGTCGGTTGAGGACTGGGCCGTCTCTACGCAACGGTGTTGCTGTTGCGGACGGTGGTGGTTACGGGGATTTCGAAGAAGCACCCCCGTAACCTCATCTTGGGCCTCGGCACAACGGTTCCGTAGAGACGCCCCAGTCCTCTACCGGGCATTTTCCAGAACCACAACGGCGGGGCGTCTCTTCGAAGGGCACATCATAACGATCCACAGTAACCGATTGGACATCCCCGGCGCAAAGAACCAAACGAGATGTATAAGGGGAGGCATTTATGTCCGGGCGGGGGCTTCGGTACGCGTCGTATCAGGCCTGCCCTTATCGAGCGCAGCACGAATCCTCTTCAGCGCCTCCTCACCCGGAACCGCCTCCACCTTCCCGTCAAGATACTCCTGATAGCGGCGCTCTGCTTCTTCGGCCCAAAGAGGCTTAACATCGGGATCAAATGCCTGTTCGCTAACCAACTGGTCGTAGAGCTTGTCTTCTGCTTCGAGATCGGCTTCGATCACCTCTTGGTTCGCGTGATAGTAGGCGAGAGCCGCATAGACTTGAGCCAGCGACAAGTGCCCGTAACTGTCGGCGATCTCTTCAGGAGTCAACCCGCGCTTGTACCTGACCACAATGCCGCGCACGGAAACGCCGGTCCCTGCCAGAATAGGCCGGTTTCCACGAATCTCAGGATTCCGTACGATGAGCGTTCCGATGTCGGTCGTGATCGCCATTAGATCTCTCCATGAGGAGGGGGAGCCTTCTCGAGTTCCGCAAGCAACTCCACGATCACCTCCTCGCCGTCCAGGAACTCAGCTCTGCCTTCTTCGATTTCTTGGTATCGACGTTGGATCTCGGCCATGATGGCGAGCTCGATCTCGGGGCCTTCGTCCTCTTCGTCCAAGAGATCCTCTAAAGGCATTACGGATTTCCTCTCCTGGCGCCATTCTACACCACTTCCGCTGAGCGTCACCATACGTCTTCACCAGAGGCTTCTCTCGTCCCAGCCGCCCCTCCGCGGCATGGACAAGCTCAGCCAAGCCCTTCCGCTTGGCGGCGGAGACCGCGACGGCTGCGAAGCGGCGGGCCAAGGCGTTGGCTTCGTAGGGCTCCAGGAGGTCGGTCTTGTTGAGGACGATGAGGCGCGGGGCCTCGTTCAGGTGCAGCTCCTCCAGGAGGCGCTCGACGGCTTCGAGCTTCTGCTCCAGGCGCGGATCGGCGGCGTCCACAACATGGAGGAGGAGGTCGGCGTCGGCCAGCTCTTCCAGAGTGGCACGGAAAGCGGCGATGAGATCCGGCGGGAGGTCGGCGATGAAGCCTACCGTGTCGGTGATCACCACCTCGCCCTCGCGCGGGAAGCGCAGGCGCCGGCTCGTGGGATCGAGGGTCATGAAGAGCTGGTCCGCGGCTTCGACCTCGCTGCCCGTCATGGCGTTCAGGAGCGTGCTCTTGCCGGCGTTGGTGTAGCCGATGATCGAGAGGACGGGCACACCCTCCTCGCGGCGGCGGCGCCTGCGGAGGTCACGCTGGCGCGAGAGGCTCTCGACCTGCTTTTCCAGGGCGCGAATGCGGTCGCGGATGCGCCGGCGGCCGATTTCGACCATGGTCTCACCCGGACCCCGGCCGCCGATGCCGCCGGCCAGGCGTGAGAGGCCGGCGTCCTTCTCGGTCAGGCGCGGGAGGGAGTACTTGAGCTGGGCGAGCTCGACCTGGAGCTTGCCGTCCCGGCTCCGGGCGCGCTGGGCAAAGACGTCCAGGATGAGCTGTGTGCGGTCGATCGCTTTCAAGCCCGTCGCGTCCTCGAAAGCTCGCGCCTGGGCGGGTTTCAGATCGATGTCGAAGATGGCGACCGTGGCCCGGTTACGCATCGCTTCGAGCACGATCTCCTGGAGCTTGCCGGTGCCTACCACGGTGCGCGGATGGACCTGCTGGCGCTTCTGGCGCAAGGTGCCTGCCACGGCGACGCCGGCCGAGCGCACGAGCTCCAGCATTTCCTCGAAGTGCTCGTCCTCGGGCACGATGCCAATGACGAGCGCCCGCTCCTTCTCTGTCTCTCCGGCGGCGCTGGTGATGCGGGCGAACTCTTCCTCCAGGGCCCGCATGGTGGCGTCGACGTCGAACTGGAGCTGGTGGACGTCCGGCGCCTGGATGCGCTCGAAAGGCTCATGCCCGTTCCCGTCTCCGTCCGGCCCCAGAGGGGCCAGATGGGCGAGGTCGATCCGGCCCGGGAGGCCGCTTTCCAGGACCTCGATGGCGGCCACCAGGTCCAGCCGGAGCAGGGCGAGGTCGTTGAGGTCGTCGCGGGTGAGCGGCTCGCCTTTCAGATGGGTGTGGACCAGCCGCAGGCCGCGGAAGCGGCCGACGCCGCCCCGCAGGCGGCCGATGTCGGGCAGGGTCAGGCTGTGGGCGTCGCCCACGATGACGTTGCGGATGGTGCCGTCGCGGCCGAGGAGGACGCCGATCTGCCGGTTGAGCCGGCGGGAGGTCTCGGTCAGGTGCCGGGCGAGCTCGGGGGAGACCACCTGCCGCGGGTCCACGCGGCGGCGGTAGGTGCGCTCCAGGGCGCGGACTTCGGAGGCTTTGATGCCGCGGATGTCACCGTCGATTTGTGAGATGGGAGGTTCTCCTTCGGATCAGTTGAGGGTCGGAGGCGAGTAGTACTCGTCCGTCGAAAGGGGCTCGATCCCCATTCCCATCAACGTCAGGAGCAGGTCTTCTCTTACCACCGGATCGGTGGCTTCGAGGAGGGCCTGCTTCTCCGCCGGGCGGAAGGGGAGAGCCACGGAAAGGCCGTTGAGGAGCGAGATGCCGGGCACGCTCGACAGGAGGTCGTAATCGAACTCCAGGTCGTGCTTCTCGCCGAAGGCGCGGAGCGCGCGCATCATCCGCGAGGGGTTGAGGAAGACGTGGAGCTCGTCCATGTCGCGCTCGAAACCGGAGTAGTCGGCCTCCACCTGGCGGTAGCCGCGGTGGAGCGGTAGCTCGCGCTTGGTACGGAAGCGGCAGACTCCGCGCAGGAGGACCAGGTAGCGGCCGTCGTCCTGGCGCTCGTACTCGTCGATGCGGCCCAGGCAGCCCACGGTGTAGAGCTCGGGAGCGTCCGGCTGTTGGGCGGCTTCCACCCAGTGAGTTGTCCTGCCGGGGGATCAGGGGCTGGATCATGCCGATGTGGCGGTGCCCTTCGAGCGCGTCGGCCACCATGTTGCGGTAGCGCGGCTCGAAGATGTTGAGCGGCAGCAGGTTTCCCGGCAGCAGCAGCGAGCCGGTCAGCGGGAAGACGGGGATGATACCGGGCGGGGTGGGGGTTTCAGGCATCACTTTTAAAACAGGGTGCAAGGGGGGCGCCATTCCACGGGCCCTCACCCCCTGGCCCCCTCTCCCCGCCCCCTCCCTCCCGCCCTCACCGGGAGAGGGGGAAGAAAGACAAAAGAGGAAGACAGAAATACTCTTCTTTCCTTTTCTTCTTTCCCCCTCTCCCGGTGAGGGCGGGGAGGGGGCGGGAGAGGGGGCCAGGGGGTGAGGGCTCATTCATCGGGCCCGGCCTTGAGCACGGCAAGAAATGCCTCTTGGGGGATCTCCACGGAGCCCACCATTTTCATACGCTTTTTGCCTTCCTTCTGTTTCTCCAGGAGCTTGCGTTTCCGCGAGATGTCGCCGCCGTAGCACTTGGCGATGACGTCCTTGCGGAAGGCGTTGATCGTCGAGCGGGCGATGACGTTGCCGCCGATGGCGCCCTGGATGGCGATCTTGAAGTTCTGCCGCGGGATGGTGTCGGCGAGCCGCTCGCAGTAGTGGAGGGCCCGCGGCCGGGACTTCTCGCGGTGGACGAGCTGCGAGAGGGCGTCCACCTTCTCGCCGTTGACCAGGATGTCCACCTTCACGAGGTCGGTCTCGCGGTAGTCGATCAGCTCGTAGTCGAAGGAGCCGTAGCCCTGGGTGATCGTCTTCAGGCGGTCGTAGAAGTCGAAGAGGATCTCGCCGAGCGGCAGCTCGGAGATCACCTGGACGCGCCCCACGGCCAGGTACTCGAAGGTGGTGTTGGCCCCGCGCCGCTCGCGGCAGAGCTCCATCACCGTCCCGAGATAGCGCTCGGGGATCATGATCGACGCCTTGATGAAGGGCTCGCGGATGAAGTCGATGCTCCCCGGGTCGGGGAACAGGGATGGATTGTCGACCGTGATCAGCTCGCCGTTCGTGAGCATCACCTCGTACTGCACCGAGGGGGCGGAGAGGAGGAGCGAGAGGTTGTGCTCCCGCTCCAGGCGCTCCTGGACGATCTCCAGGTGCAGGAGCCCCAGAAAGCCGCAGCGGAAGCCGAAGCCCAGGGCCGTCGAGGAGTCCTTCTGGAAGGTCAGGGAGGCGTCGTTCAGCTTGAGCTTGTCGAGCGCCTTGGCGAGGTCCTGTAGTCGTCGGAAGCGATCGGGTAGATGGAGGAGAAGACGACCGGCTTCGCTTCCTTGTAGCCGGGCAGGGGCGCGGCCGCCGGGCGGTCGGCCTCGGTGACCGTGTCGCCGACGTTGATCTCGGAGACCGCCTTGACGCCCGCGATGATGTAACCCACGGCGCCCGTCTCCAGGGAATCGGTCTTGACGCGCTTGAGCTGCAACAGGCCGACCTCCTCGATCTCGTACTCCTTGGCCGTGTGCATGAGGAGGATTTTCTGGCCGGCGCGCATCGTCCCTTCCTTAATCCGGCAGATGAGGACGACGCCGCGGTAGATGTCGTACTGGGCGTCGAAGATCAGGGCGCGCAGGGGCGCCTCGGGGTCGCCCTGGGGAGCCGGGAGCTTGGCGACGATGGCCTCCAGGACGTCGTCGATCCCGATTCCCTGCTTGGCCGAGCAGAGCACGGCCTCGAAGGGGTCGATCCCGAGGTCGGCGTCGATCTCCTCGCGGATCCTCTCGACGTCGGCCGAGGGGAGGTCGATCTTGTTGATGACGGGCACGATCTCCAGGTCGTACTCCATGGCCAGGTAGAGGTTGGCCACGGTCTGCGCCTCGACCCCCTGGGAGGCGTCCACCAGCAGGAGGGCGCCCTCGCAGGACATGAGCGACCGGCGGACCTCGTGGGAGAAGTCCACGTGGCCGGGGGTGTCGATGAGGTTCAGCCGGTAGGTCTTGCCGTCCTGGGCGCTGTACCGGAGGGTGATGGTGTTGCTCTTGATGGTGATGCCGCGCTCGCGCTCGATGTCCATCGAGTCGAGGATCTGGTCGCGGAACTCCCGGTCTTCCACGCCTCCGCAGCGCTGGATCAGACGGTCGGCCAGGGTAGACTTCCCGTGATCGATGTGGGCGATGATGCAGAAGTTACGGATGTCGTCCAAGATAGTACCTTCCCGTTCGCGACTCGAAGGAGTGCCGTACAGGAGATCCTACAACGGCTGGCACCCGGGGAGTCATTCCAGGAGGCAGCCGTGAGCCAGGAGGTCAGCCCGTGAGGTCAAAGCCGGGGCGCACCGTCTACTCTACGGAGTCTCCCGTGGCGAGGAAGGAAGACGCTGTCCGGCGGGAACCGACCCTGCCGGCAGTCAGTGAGCTGCCGTTCCGGCAGTCGCCGCGGGTGCGCCTGGACCGGTCGGGGCGCGGGGGAAAGACGGTGACCGTCGCCGGGCCGCTTGTCCTCACGCGGGAGGAGGCGGAGGCCCTGCTGGCGTCCTGGAAGAAGCTGTGCGGGAGCGGCGGGGCGCTCAAGGCGGGGAAGACCCGGGAGGGTGCCCCCGCCTTCGAGCTGGAGATTCAGGGCGACCACGCCGACCGGCTGGTCGCCGAGCTGCTCAAGGAGGGTTACAAGGCGAAGCGGTCGGGCGGATAGGGCTCAGCCCTCCCCGACCCGGTGCCCCGTCCTCTTGTAGAGGTAGTCGTAGCCTTCCTGTGCGAAGACGTATTCCTCGCCGTCCTTCTGAACGAGCCCCCCATCCAGCAGGGACTGCATGGCCCCCTCGAAGTCCACGCCGGTGCTGATGGCCGCGGCCTCTTCAAAAGCGATCTGGGGAAGCCGGTCGCCCACCTTCGCTCCCTCGCGGTCTCCCTTCTGCTCGTGGAACTGCACCAGCAGGATCTCCGCTCCTTTGGACAGCAGAGTCACAGGCATTGTCTTGGTCTCCTTTCTCGGGGAACGGATCCCCACGGAGACTCAGAGCAACGCCCGTGCCACGGCGGTCTGGCAGCGCTTCTGCAAAGGACCGCAGAGCGAAGGAGGGAGATCTTCATGAGCAACGCTACGGATACCACGACAGATAGCACGGTGACCAAAGTCGATTCCCGGCACTCCCCTCACGGGACCCTGGGGCAGAAGTACCTCGCCTCCGGAGTCCATGTGGCCATGCGCCTCTGGGAGAAGGAGCCGGCGGAAAGCGAGAAGCCGGAGAGCCGGCGGGAGTACGAGACGGTGGGCTACGTCATCGAGGGGCGGGCCGAGCTGCACCTGGAAGGGCAGATGGTGCTTCTGGAAAAGGGAGACTCCTGGGTCGTCCCGAAGGGAGCGGCACACCGTTACCGGGTCCTCGAGCGCTTCACGGCGGTTGAAGCCACCTCGCCGCCGGCTCACGCCCACGGGCGGGACGAGCAGTGACTTTGTCGTGAAGCCTGTAGGGGCGCCCCTGCGTGGGCGCCCTGACCTGCCAGGGGCGGCCACGCGGGGCCGCCCCTACATTTTCGCCTTCACAATTTCAGGACCATCTTGATCATGTCGTGCTGGTTGCCGTCGGGGTCCGTCCCGTAGCCCGGGATGGTGTAGCCCGAGAAGCCGATGTCGCTCAGCGTCTTGACGGCATCGGCCTCGAAGTCGGAGATCAGCATGCAGGTCAGGTGGCGCAGGCCGTCGAGCCGGGCCGTGGCGATGAAGTTGTTGACCAGCAGGGTGCCCAGGCCGGCGCCCCGGTACTCGGGATCGATGAGCCACTTGACGCGGCCGACCAGGCGCAGGGGGCTCCCCTCACGGCGGTGCAGGGTGGCGTCGGCCACGACCCGCTTGCCATCCAGGGCGAGCAGGGGGAGCACCTTCGAATAATCGAGTTCGCGGCCCCAGTTCTCGATCAGGGAGCGGTTGTCGATCCGGTCCCAGGCGAACCGCCGGACCTCCGGAGACAAGTGCTTGAAAAATTCGTACAGCGCGTCGACGTCGTTTTCAGTGAACGGACGGATGAGCAGGCGTCGCCCATCCCGGAGCACGGCTTCTTGTGGGTAGCGGATCGGCATGTCCCTCCTCCGGAAAAAAGACCGATGGGAGCCTAGCACGGCCCGGGTGCCGGACGCATCGACTGCTAAGTAGGCTCCAGATCAGGAGGAATCGCGGTGGCACATTCCTTGCTTTCTAGGAAAATCACCACGGAGCGGTTGAGGCCGCGGGGGTTCCAAAGGAGGCTACGGTGTTCAAGGTGCAGGATGAAACAACGGAATCGGCTCTTTGCGTAGGGATCATCGCCGCGCTGATTTGGGGGATCGGCGTGAGCCTGTACGGGTTCAATCACGTTCCAGGGCAGCTCTCCTGGATGACGTGGAGCGCCCAGTTGGTTGGCGGTATCCTGGCCTGCCTCGTCGTGCCGCTCGCATTCGTGCGCGGCCGGGAGTGGGTGCTGGCGCGGATCCAGGCGCAGCCGCGGGAATTGCCGCAGTCACGATGAAGACGGTTTGAAGGGCCGGCCGCTCAAGAGGCCGGTGATCAGCCCGTCGTCGTGATCCCAGAATCCTCGAAGGCCTGCCGCAGAATGTCGTCCATTCCCATCCGATCCACCCGTTCCCTTAGAGATTCAAAATCGATGTCCGTGGGCTTGGCTTCAGGGTCCCAGCCGTAGGCCTTGATCATCGTCTCCCGGTCGAGCCAAGACGAAGCCATCCGGAGCTGCAATTCTTGCTCGGAGACGTTCGGGCCGTAGCGCGTCTGAATCTCCGCTGTGGCCTCCCGCCGCAGCCTTCGGTTCAGATCCATAACGATCTGGAGCTTCTCCCAAGGGCTCATCCGGCGGAGATGCTCCAGGAAGATCTCCTCGGCCTCGGCCGGCTTATCGGGAAACAGGAGACTCATCGTGGTGCCTCCGCTTCGGCTTTGGACGTTGCCCGCACCCCCGCCCGGGCATAAATGCCCGGGCTAGGCAAAACAGCCGGGTGAACCCGACTGCTGGAGTCCCCTTCAGGGGGCTCTTTTCGGCTAGCCCGGGCATTTATGCCATACCCTTACACACAAAATAGTAGTGGGTAGTGGACAAAGGTTTCCTGGTCTGCTTTCCTCAATCCGTAGAGACGGTACCGGATCGAGAGGAGGCGAGATGAGGTTGCAAGCCGGAGAAGGAGACCAAGAGGCAGAGGACTGGGTGGTGGCCGAGACCTCATCGGCGGACTTGGGAGATGAACGACTCAACCGGCGCTTGGAACTGATGCTGCGCCGGTTGGCCGATCAGCCCGAAAAAAGTATTCCCGTAGCCTTACGGGGGTGGAGCGAAACGCAAGCAGCGTACCGTTTTTTCGACAACGAGAAGGTCACGGCCGAGAAGGTGCTGTCTCCTCACCGAGAGGCGACGCTGCAGCGCGTGCGACAGCATCCCGTTGTGCTGTGCGTTGAGGATACCAGCGAGTTGGATTTCACCAGCCGTCCCAAGATCGAGGGGCTGGGTCCTCTGAACTACGAATTGACTCGCGGGCTCCACATCCATCCCACGGTCGCTGTCACACCGGAGGGCCTCTGCTTGGGGGTGTTGGGTTTCTGGCGCTGGGTTCGCGATGCCAGCGACCACGGTGGCAAGGACCGTCAGGATCGTCTGTCGAGGGCGCTGGAGGACAAGGAAAGCCTGCGCTGGGTCGAAGGCTATAAGAACGTCTGTGCCCTTCAAGAGGACGTGGCGGAGGTGCGTCTGGTCTACTTGGCGGACCGGGACTCGGATCTGTTCGAGTTGTTTGAGGCGGCTGAGGCGAACCAGGCGGCGTGGCTGATTCGAGCGGCCCAGAACCGGGCGGTTCGGGGGGGCGGTCTTTTGCGGGAGAAGGTGGGGCAAGCTCCCTGTCTGGGCCAGGTCGAGTTCGATCTGGCCCCTGCCCGGGGCCGTTCCCCCCGTCGAGTCGTCCAGAGCCTGCGCACAGCGCGAGTGCTGTTGAGACCGCCGTATCGCCCGGACAAGAAGCTGCCGGCGGTGGAGGTGACGGCCCTCTGGGCTGTTGAGGAGGATCCTCCCCCCGGGGAGGACCCGATCAACTGGCTGCTGCTGAGCAATCTGCCCGTGGAGAGCTTTGCCGAGGCTTGCGAGAAGATCCAGTGGTATCTCTGTCGCTGGCAGATTGAGGTGTACTTCCACATCCTGAAGAACGGGTGCAAAGTCGAGCAACTCCAGTTACAGAGCCGGGAACGGATCGAGGTTGCTTTGGCGCTGTACCTGATCGTGGCTTGGCGTGTGTTGTATCTGACTCGGCTGGGTCGGACGGTACCCGACCTGCCCTGCGAAGTGGCGTTTTCTCGCTCGGAGTGGCACGCCGTGTACTGGGTCAGCAAACGGCGGGCTCCTCCCTCGGAGCCTCCTCGTCTCCAGGAAATCCTGTCTTTGGTGGCTGGCCTGGGAGGGTATCTGGCTCGCAAACGCGATGGACCTCCAGGTCCGAAAGCCCTCTGGATTGGGCTCCAGCGCGTCCGCGACTTTGTGATTGCCCTCGAAGCTAGAGGCTCGGACTAAAGATGTGTGTAAGGGTATGGCATTTATGCCCGGGCGGGGGGTGCCAGCAAGGTACCACACCCGGAATCGCCGATCCCGAGAACAACGTTAGACTCTCTGCATGGCCGACCCGGCGTGGGAGGACCTCTCCCGGACGCTCCGCAGTAGTGCGCCTTATAAGTCCCTCCTCCAGGGGCTCGGGGATGTGGTGCGCCTGCCCGTGCCCGCGGCGGCCTGGATCGGGGAGCTGCTGGCGCGGGATCTCGGCCGTCCTCTCCTGGTCCTGGTGCCCCGTGAGGCAGACGCCCTGATGTGGATCGAAGCGGCCCGCCTGTTCGGCCGCGAGGAAGGGGTGGTCTACTTCCCGGCTCCCTCCCTCACCCCCTACCAGGAGGCCGAGACCTCCCTGATGGTGCGGGCGCAGGAGGCCGTGGCCCTCGACTGCGTCACGTCGGGGAAGATGAGCACGGTCGTCGCCACCCCACGGGCGCTGTTCCGGCGGCTGCCCACCCGCGAGGAGCTCCGCAAAACCGTCCTCACCCTCAAGCCGGGCGAGGACCATCCTATTGACGAGCTGGTCGAGCACCTGGTCCGGTATGGATTCCGGCGTACGGACCTGGTGTACGAGGTGGGGGACTTCGCGGTCCGCGGCGGCATCGTGGATTTCTTTCCACCCGGGGAGGACGCGCCTGTGCGGCTCGACCTGTTCGGCGACACGGTCGAGTCGATCCGCTGGTTCGATGCCCAGTCGCAGCGCTCGGAGGACACGCTGGATTCCGTCCGCATCCTTCCTCTCTCTCTGTTCCCCGTAGGGGCAGAGGAGGCGCGGCGGCTGGCGGACCTGCTCTCAGGGGGCCAGACGGCCGATCCGGACTGGGGACCGGAGGCGGCCGAGCTGCTGGAGGGGCTGCGGACCCGGGGCGAATTTCCAGGCTGGGAAAATTACCTGCCGCTTCTTGCCGAGCGCACGGTGGGGCTTACCGAGGTGCTGCCGTCGCCGGTCGTGTTCGCCATCGATCCGCCGGCCCTGGAGGCGGAGGTGGTGCACCATGACGAGCGGCTCCAGGGGGACTTCGCGGCGCGGCGGGAGCATGGACGGCTCGCCGTGCCGCCGGAGCTGCTGGAGCAGCCGGCTTCCGAGGTCCGGGAGGTCCTGGAGACGGCCGCCGTCCGGCTGCGCGACCTCGTCATGGGGGGGGAGCGCGGTGATCGCGGTGATCGCGATGGCCGCGACGGTAGCATCGACTTCCGGGGCACCCTGACGGACCTGTTCCACGGCCAGCTTCCGCGCTTTCCACAGGAGGTGGAGACGGCCCGCGCCCGCGGCGAGCGGTGCCTCGTAGTGGTCTCACCGGCCCACCGGCGGCGGATCGAGGAGCTGCTGGAGGGTCGCGAGGTGCGGATCGGCCGGGGCGGGGTGGAGCTGGTCAGCGGTGATCTGGCCCGCGGCTTCCGGCTGCCTCCGGCCGGCGTGGTGGTCTACGGCGAGCAGCAGCTCCTGTCCCAGGCCAAGCTCCAGCGGCGGCCGAGCCGGTCCCGTTTCGGGCCGTTCCTCTCCAGCCTGCGCGACCTCAAGGTGGGCGACTTCGTGGTGCACGTGGACCACGGCATCGGCCAGTTCGTGGCCCTGCGCTCCGTGGGGGCGAGCGGCGACGGCGCGGGCGGGCTGCCGCCGGCCCTGAGGGATCTTGCCGCGGCGGGAGCAGCCTCCGAGACCGAGGTCATGGAGATCGCCTACTCGGGCGGCAAGCGGCTGCTGCTGCCTCTCTCGCGGATCGACCAGGTCCAGAAGTACAGCGGCATCGAAGGCGTGGCGCCCCGGCTGGACCAACTCGGCGGCACGTCCTGGAACCGCACCAAGGCGCGGGTCAAGAAGGGCATGCGCGACATGGCGGGCGAGCTGCTGAAGCTCTACGCCGAGCGCCAGGTGGCCCGCGCGCCGGCCCTGCCGCCGGACACGGACCTGCTCCACCAGTTCGAGACCGCCTTTCCGTACGAGGAGACGCCGGACCAGCTCGAGGCCATCGCCACCATCCGCGAGGACCTCCAGCGCGAGCGTCCCATGGACCGCCTCCTATGCGGCGACGTGGGCTACGGCAAGACCGAGGTGGCCATGCGCGCGGCCTTCAAGGCGGTGGACGGCGGCTATCAGGTGGCCGTGCTGGCGCCCACGACAATCCTGGCGGACCAGCATCTGGAGACCTTCAGGAAGCGGTTCGCCGGTTTTCCGATCAACGTCGAGATGGTGTCGCGTTTCCGCTCGCCCCAGGAGATGCGGGAGCTGAAGAAGAGGCTGTCGGACGGCAAGGTCGACATCCTGATCGGTACGCACCGGCTGCTTTCGAAAGACATCCAGCTTCCCAAGCTGGGCCTCCTGATCGTAGACGAGGAGCAGCGCTTCGGCGTGGCCCAGAAGGAGCGGCTGAAGCAGCTCAAGAAGAACGTCCACGTGCTGGCCATGTCGGCCACTCCCGTTCCGCGCACGCTGCAGCTCTCGCTCGCCAACGTGCGCGATCTTTCCGTGATCGAAACGCCGCCGCGGGACCGCATGGCGGTCGAGACGGCGATCCTCCCCTACAGCGACAACCTGGTGCGGGAAGCGATCGAGGCCGAGCTGGAGCGGGGCGGGCAGGTCTATTACGTCTACAACCGGGTGGAGTCGATCGAGGACCGGCTGAGGAAGCTGCGCGAGATCGTCCCCGATATCCGGGTCACCGTGGGGCACGGGCAGCTCGACGAGGAGGAGCTCTCCCGGCGCATGCACGCCTTCACGCGCGGCGATTTCGATGTCTTGCTGGCCACGACGATCATCGAGAACGGCATCGACATCCCGAACGTCAACACCATGATCGTCCACCGGGCCGACCGATTCGGCCTGGCCCAGCTCTACCAGCTCCGCGGCCGGGTGGGCCGGAGCAACCAGCTCGCCTACTGCTACTTCCTGGTGCCGGAGGACCGGGTGCTCTCCGAGCAGGCAAGGAAGCGCCTGGCGGCTCTGCGCGAGTTCTCGGACCTGGGTGCGGGTTTCCGCATTGCGGCGCGGGACCTGGAGATCCGCGGCGCCGGCAACCTGCTGGGTGGCGAGCAGAGCGGCCACATCGGCGCCGTGGGCATCGAGACCTATCTCAAGCTGCTCGAAGAGACGGTGCGCGAGGTGCGGGGCGAGACCGTAGAGGAAGCGCCGTCCGTGGCCCTCGATCTGCCGGTGCCCATGTCGATCCCGCAGGACTACGTGGACGACGCCAACCTGCGGATGGAGCTGTACCGGAAGATCGCCGAGTCGCCGGAGCGGGAGATGCTGGCCGAGCTGGCCGACCGGTTCGGTCCGCCGCCGCCGCCCGTCGAGACGCTGGTCGAGGTGGCGGCCCTGAAGCGGCTGGCCGAATCGCTGCGCGTGCAGTCCGTTTCCGCGAAGGCCGGCGAGCTCATCATCCGGCTGCGGCGGGACGCGCGTATCGATGTCGAGAGGCTGATCGAAATGGTTTCCAACCTGCCGGGCGCGAGCTTCAGCCCCACGGGCGTCCTCACGCTGCCCGGCGGGGGCGGCCGGCAGCTCGTCTCGACGGCGCGGCAGACCCTGGAGTTGCTGTCCGAGGGAGCCCAATGAGAATGGGACTATTGACGGGAAGACTGACGGGAAGACTGGCGCCCGTGGCGCTGTTGCTCCTGACGGCCTGCCCGCGTTCGGCGCCGCCTCCGGCGCCGGACGCCGTGGCGCGGATCGGGGAGACCGAGGTGCGCTACTCCGAGCTCGAAAGCTACATCCAACGGACGGTTGGCAATCCCGGCGAAGGGGGGGGCGTCCTGGCGAGCAGCGTGCTCTCGGAGCTGTTCGACCAGTTCCTGGACGAGAAGCTCCTGGAGCGGCTCGCCGTGGATCGCGGGCTCGTTCAGGGGACGTCCAGGCCGCGCCGGGCGCGCCAGGCGATCGATGCCTTGCTGGCCGAGGGCCTCCGGCAGGATCCCGGTCCTGGCGAGGTCGCGGCCTACTACCGCGCTCATGCCGCGGAGTTCGCCCGGCCCGAGCGGGTCAAGGTGCGGCAGATCCTCACCGAGGACCAGGCCACGGCCGAGAAGGCCCTGAAGGCGGTCGCCGCCGGAGAGCCGTTCGAGGAGGTCGCGCGGCGGCTCTCGCGGGACCCGAGCGCCGCTTCCGGCGGCTACCAGGGAGAGCTGGCGCGGGCCGATCTGCCACCGGCTTTCGCGGACGTCATCTTCGGCCTGCAGCCGGGGGAGGTGAGCCGGCTGGTGCCCGCCGACTACGGCGTCCACATCTTCCAGGTGGTGGACCGCCAGCTGGCGGCGGTGGTGCCGCTGGAGCAGGCGCGGGGCGAGATCCTCGGCCGGCTGCGCCAGGAGCGGGCCGACCGGCTCCTCCGGTCGCTGGTCCAGGATGCCAGAAGCCGTTACAATGTCGCGATTTATGAGCGGAATCTACCCTTCGGGTACGAAGGCTCCTACAAGGAATCTCATGCGAAGAACGATCGCTAGCCTGATGCTTTTCCTGACCCTCGCCCCGGCCCTCCACGCCGAGGTGATCAACCGCGTCGTCCTGCGGGTCAACGACCGTATCGCGACTCTCTACGACTACCAGGAGCGCCGCCAGGAGATGGCACGAGACATCCTGCGCCGCGAGCAGGACGCTGAAGAGCGCGATCGCCTCCTGGCCCAGATCGGCGAGGTCGTCTACGCGAACCTGTACCAGGAGCTGCTCCTGGAGTCGCGGGCCGACCAGCTCGGCATCGAGATCGGCGATGCGCAGGTGGACGCCGCCATCGCCCGGCTCAAGGAGGGCTACAGCATCAAGACCGCTCAGGAGTTCCAGGCGGCCCTGGCGCAGTCCGGCATGACCGAGCCGCAGCTCCGCGCGCAGCTCCGCGGCACCCTGCGGGTGCAGGAGGTACGGGGCCGCGAGGTGCAGGGCCGCGTCGACGTGAACGAGGAGGACCTGCGCCGCTACTACCGGAAGAACCTGGAGCAGTTCCGCCAGCCCGAGCAGGTCCAGCTCCGCGAGGTGGTAGTGCTCGACGAGGGCGGCGCGCCCGCCGAGGAGCGCTCCCGCATCGCGGCCGAGATCCGCGATAAGGTGGCCGCCGGCACCGCGCTTGCCGACGCCGTCAAGGACTACGCCGCCCGCGGCGCCACGAGCAACGTCATCGAGCTCGGCTGGGTCTCGCCCGGAGACCTCGACAAGAACCTGGAGACGGCCGTCTGGAAGCTGCCCAAGGGCGCGGTCTCCGATCCCGTGGAGGCGCGTGGCGGCCTGCACCTGGCACAGGTGATCGACCGCCGCGAGTCGCACGTCCCGCCGTTCTCCGAGGTCCAGGAAGCCATCCAGGCCCGCGAGCAGGAGCGCGTCTTCCGCGAGGAGGGCGCCAAGTACATGGTGGAGCTGGAGAAGAAGTCGCTCATCGTGGCGAGCCCGCCGGAAGAGGCCGCCGGATTCCGGCGCCAGCTCGCCACGGAGGAAGGGACCGGGGAGGATCTCGAAGGTCTGGCCGGTGAAGCCGCGGCAGCGGCGGCGGAGAGCGCGGCGACGCCCGCGCCTCCAGCCGTGGCGCCGAGCCCGGAAACCACTCCTCTGCCGGGCACTCTGCCGACCCCCAAGCCGGTCGATCCCACGGTTCCCGAAATCCCGCCGCCGGGTCTCTGATCCCCCGGTCCCGGCTTCTCTGAACGACCGCGAATCGCCCGCCGATCGCCCGCCAATTGCCCGTCGAAATATTGGCGGGCGTTTCGTTTTCAATCCCCCTGGAAACCATCTTTCGCCTGACTTTCGCGCATCTCCGGATCTTCGATAGCTCGTGGTGGAAAAAAATGGACAAAAGTGGAGTGGACTGCTAGGATTTCACCTCAGACAGCCGTATTTGCGGGGGCGGGTATGTTCCGCGGAAGCGCTCCAACCAAGATCGACGACAAAGGCCGACTGAAGATCCCGACCGATTTCCGTCGGTTGCTGGAGGAGCGCTACGGTCCAGATCTGTTCGTGACGTCAGTCCAGGGTGACTCGGCGTTGCTGTACCCGTTGCCGGTCTGGGAGGAGATCGAACAGCGCCTGGCGGCCATGCCGTCGACCGACCGTACCAAGATGCGCTACCTGGAGCGGGTCAACTACTTCGGGCAGCAAGTGCGGCTGGACGTCCAGGGGCGGATCCTGATCCCCCAGATCCTGCGGGAGAGCGCCAGCATGAACGGCGACGTGGTGGTGAGCGGCCAGCTCAACCACCTGGTGGTTTGGAGTCACGAGCGTTTCGTGGCCCGGCTCGCGGAGCAGCCCTTCACGGACGAGGACTTCCATGCCCTCAGCGCGCAGGGAATCTGAGCGGGTCAGGGCCAAGGGAGGCGGACCGGGCCGTTGGACGTCGAGCACCTGCCTGTCATGGTCGCGGAGACCCTGGAGCTGCTGGCTCCCGGGCGAGGCGGACTGTTCGTCGACGCGACGCTGGGCCTGGGCGGGCACTCCGAGGCCCTGCTCAACGCCTCGCCGGACGTCCGGCTCATCGGGATCGACCGCGACCCCGAGGCGCTGGAGCGGGCCGGGCGGAGGCTCGCGGCGTTCGGCCCCCGGGTGCGCCTGGTGCACGCGAACTTCCACCACCTCGAGGAGGCACTGGCCGGTCTCGATGTCCGTGAACAGATCACGGGCGTCCTGGCCGACCTGGGCGTTTCTTCGCTGCAGCTCGACACGCCGGGCCGGGGCTTCAGCTTCCGGTTCGACGGGCCGCTCGACATGCGGATGGGATTGAGTGACGTGACCGCTGCGGACCTGGTCCACGAGACCTCGGAGGGTGAGTTGGAAAGGATCATCAGGGAATACGGCGAGGAGAAGCAGGCACGGCGCATCGCCCGGGCTATCGCCAGGGCGCGGGAGCAGAAGCCCATCGAGACCACGGGCGAGCTCCGGCGCCTGATCGCCCAGGCCAAGGGCTCGCGCGCGGCATGGGAGGAGCGGATCGATCCCGCGACCCGTGTCTTCCAGGCCCTGCGCATCGCGGTCAACCAGGAGCTGGCCGGCCTGGAGGACTTCATCCAGGAAGCGATCGACCTGATGGAAGCGGACGGCCGGCTGGTCGTCATCTCCTACCACAGCCTGGAGGACCGGATCGTCAAGAACACCCTGCGCGACCTGGCGCGGGGGGAGATCGATCCGGTCACGGGCCGGTCGCGCTCGGAGAGCCAGTTGATCGAGGTGCTGACGAGAAAGCCCCTGCGGCCGAGCGAGGCCGAGGTGGAGGCGAACCCCCGTTCGCGCTCGGCCCGCCTGCGGGCGGCGCGCAAGCTGCCGGAGGTCCCTTCGGAGGTCAATCTGGAGGCAACTCTGGAGGTCAATCGACGTTGAGAAACGCCTACGCCTTCACGCGGCCGGTGGTCAACTCCTATCTCGTGCGCGAGCGCGACCGCCGTCGCGTGCGCGAGCTGGCGCTGGTCCTGCTGGTCGTCGTGTGCCTGGGCGTCAGCCTCCTGGCCTACACCTGGATCCATCTCGAAGTGACGCGCACCGGGTACCACATCGACCAGCTGGAGACGGAGCTCGACCCGCCTCACGCGCGAGGAGCGGCAGCGCCGCCTGGAAGCGGCCTACCTCGCGAGCCCCTCGCAGATCCAGCGGCGAGCCGTCGAGGAGCTGGGCATGCAGCCGCCGGCCCTGGAGCAGGTGGTGTTCTGGGAGGAGCTGCCGTGATCCGGCGGCTCGCCATCGTCTCCGGCCTGGGCGCCGCCTGGGTGCTGCTGATCGCGGCCCGCCTCTACGACCTCCAGGTGGTGCGCTATGAGCACTACACCGGCAAGGCCGAGCGGCAGCAGCAGCGTGTGGTCACCCTCGATCCGCCGCGGGGCACGATCTACGACGCCCACGGCCGTGAGCTGGCCGTCTCGATCCAGGTGGACTCCGCGTATGCGGTGCCGCCGGAGATCGAGGACCCGGCGGACGCGGCGCGGAAGATCGCCGAGGTGGTGCCCGGGCTGGATACCCCGGAAGCCATCGCGAAGCTGGTCCGCCACCTCCGGAGCGACCGCGACTTCATCTGGGTGGCGCGCAAGCTCGACCCGCCCGTGGCCGAGAAGGTCCGGAACCTGGGCTTGAAGGGCCTCTACTTCCTGCCGGAGAGCAAGCGCTACTACCCCATGCGGGAGCTGGCCGCCCAGGTGCTCGGCTACGTGGGGACGGACAACCAGGGTCTGGCCGGCCTGGAGCTCGTCTACGACAAGGAGATCGCCGGCAAGCCCGGGGTGCGCACGGTGCTGCGCGACGCCCGGCGCGGCACGGTGATCTCGCCGGACTTCTCCTTTGCCGAGCCCGAGCCGGGGCACGACCTCCATCTCACGCTCGACGCCACGGTGCAGCACATCGTGGAGCAGGAGCTGGCGAAGGCCGTCAAGGAGCGGGGGGCGAAGCGCGGGACCGCCATCGTCCTCGATCCGGAGACGGGCGGCGTGCTCGCCATGGCCTCGGTTCCGACGTTCGATCCCAACCGGTTCGGCAGCTATTCCAAGGAGAGCTGGCGCAACCGGGCGATCGCCGACGTCTACGAGCCGGGCTCGACGTTCAAGGTCATCACCGCGGCCGCGGCCCTGGAGGCCGGAGTGGTGAGGGCCAGCGACAGGATCGATTGCGGGATGGGCGGGATCACCATCTGGAAAGGCATCCGCGTGCGGGACCACCATCCGTACGGCGTGCTGACCTTCGCCCAGGTGATCTCCAAGTCGAGCAACGTCGGCGTCATCCGGGTCGCCCTGCACCTGGGGGACCAGCGGCTCTACCACACGATCCGCAACTTCGGCTTCGGCCGGCTCACCGGGATCGACCTGCCGGGCGAGAGCGGCGGCATCCTCCATCCGGTCGAGCGCTGGGGGCCGATCGACAAGGCCTACGTTTCCTTTGGCCAGGGAGTCTCGGTGACGCCGCTGCAGCTCGTGAGCGCCACGGCGGCCATCGCCAACGGCGGCAACCTGCTCAAGCCCCACGTGGTGGCCGCGGTCAGCAAAGGCGGGGAGAGGGTGCCGAAGTACCCCACGCCGCCGGTGCTGGGCCGGGCCCTCTCGCCCGCCACGGCGGTCGAGCTCACGCGGCTGCTCGAAGAGGTCGTGATCGACGGCACGGGCAAGACCGCGGCCGTGGCCGGCTACCGGGTGGCGGGCAAGACCGGGACGGCGCAGATCCCCGTGCGGGGCGGCTATCGCGGCTACCTGCCAAGCTTCGTCGGGTTCGCCCCGGCGGACCGGCCGGTCGATCGTGGGGCTGGTGGCGATCGCCGAGCCGCAGGGCCAGTACTACGGCGGCCAGGTGGCGGCGCCCGTCTTCGGGGCCATTGCCCGGCAGGTGCTGCTCTACCGCGGGATTCATCCCGAGCGCGAGCGCCTCGCCGTGTGGCCGGGCGAGACCCTGATGGCGATCCTGCCTCCCCAGGCGTCCGCGGCGCCGGCGGCCCCGGCGACCCTTCATGCCGAGATGGACGACGGTGACGACGCGGCCGTGGGGATCGGTGTCGAGCCCGCCTACCCGCCGTCGCCCCAGGCCGGCTCGCCACCCGGTGCGGCGGAGACCACCCGGGAGAGCCGTCCCGAGAGCGATCCTTCTTCTTCCCAGGGAGGTCGCTCTCATGCGTCTTTCTGAGCTGGTGCGCGGCCTGCCGGTCTCAGGGAGTATTGAGGGAAATATTGGGATCGATCCCGAGGTGACGGGCGTGGCCCACGATTCACGGGCGGTCGAGCCGGGGGACGTGTTCGTGGCCCTGGTCGGCCAGCGCTTCGACGGCCGTGCCTTCGCGGAGGCGGCGGTGGCGAAGGGCGCCGTCGCGGTGATCGGACCTGCGTCTGAGGCCCGGCCTGACGTGCCGTGGCTCGTCACGGACGATCCTCGCGGGGTGCTCGGTCCCCTGGCGGCCCGCGCCTACGGCCACCCGGACCAGGATCTGGTGCTCGCTGGCGTCACGGGGACGAACGGGAAATCGACCGTGGCGACGCTGATCACGGCGATCTTCGAGGCGGCAGGCCAGCCCGCGGGATTTCTGGGGACCCTGGGATACCGGTTCCAGGACCGGACGTACGCGGGAGGCCATACGACGCCCGAGGCGTCGGATCTGTTCCGGATTCTGCGCCAGATGCGGGATGACGGCGCCCAGGCGGTCGCCATGGAGGTCTCCTCCCACGCGCTCGCCATGGGGCGGGTGGGCGGCGCCACGTTCGACGCGGCCGTGTTCACCAACCTGACCCGGGACCACCTGGACTACCACCGGGACATGGAGGACTACTTCGCGGCCAAGCGGCAGCTCTTCGGCATGCTGATACCCGGCCGGCGTCCGGCGGTCAACCTGGACGATCCCTACGGACGGCGCCTGGCGGCCGAGATGCCGGACGCGCTGACGTTCGGCGAAGGCGGGGACGTTTCGGCGCGCGAGGTGGAGCTGTCTACCACGGGAGTCCGTGGAATTCTGTCGACGCCGCGAGGGGATCTGCCGTTCACTTCGCCGCTCCTGGGGCGCTACAACCTCTCGAACCTGCTGGCCGCCGCGGCGGCCGCCGAGACGCTGGAGCTGCCGCACGCGGCGGTGGCCGCGGCCTTTGCGGCCCAGCGGCCCGTGCCCGGGCGGATGGAGCCGGTGGACCGCGGCCAGCCGTTCGCCGTCTACATCGACTATGCCCACACCGACGCCGCGCTCGACGCGGCCCTGCGCTCGGTCCGCGAGATGGTGGACGTCGAAAAGGTGGCGGTCGTGTTCGGCTGCGGCGGCGACCGCGATCCCGGCAAGCGCCCCATGATGGGCAAGGTGGCCGGCGAGCTGGCGGACCTGGTGATCGCCACGTCGGACAACCCGCGGAGCGAGGACCCGCTGGCCATCCTGGCCGCCGTCGAGGAGGGCCTCAAGGCAAGCGGGAATCAGAGCTATCGCTTGATGCCCGACCGTCGCGTGGCCATCCGCGAGGCCATCTCGGCCGCCGGTCCGGGCTGGGCCGTGATCGTGGCGGGCAAGGGGCACGAAAACGAGCAGATCGTGGGAGACAGGAAACTGCCGTTCTCCGACATCGAGGAGACCGGCAAGGCATTGGAGGAGCGTTTTGGCTCGGCTGTCAGTCGCTGAGGCGGCACAGGCGGTCTCCGGCCGGGTGACGGCTGGCGACCCTGGTGCCTGGATCGAGGGGGCGTCGATCGATTCGCGTTCGATCCGCGGGGGAGAGGTGTTCTTCGCCTTCGCCGGAGAGCATACGGACGGGCACCGTTTCGTCCCCGACGCCCTGGCTCGTGGGGCGGCTGCGGCCATGATCCAAGAGGATTTGGAGACGTCCACGGGCGCCCTGATTCGCGTGGACGACACCTTCAAGGCCCTCCACGACGTTGCCCGGTTTGCCCGTATCCGCGTGCCGGAGAAGCTCGTGGGGATCACGGGCTCGGCGGGCAAGACCACCACCAAGGAGCTGCTGGCGGAGATCCTGGCCTCCCGGTTCCGGACCCACTGGACGCCCGGCAACCTGAACAACCTCTACGGCTTCCCGCTCTCGCTCCTGAACGTGCCGGACGGCACGCAGTGGATGGTGGCGGAGATGGGCATGTCCACCCCTGGCGAGCTGCGCCAACTCTCGCTCCTGGGCCGGCCGGACGTGGCCGTGTTCACGGTCGTCCGCCCCGTCCACCTGGAGTTCTTCGAGAGCGTGCAGGCGATCGCCGAGGCCAAGTCCGAGATCCTCGCGGGCCTCGCGCCGGACGGCTTCATCGTGGCCAACGCGGACGACCCCGAGGTGACGCGGATCGCCAGGCGCCACGGCGCCCGGGTGGTCTGGTACGGCCTGACTTCGGAGACCGTGGACGTCAGAGGGCGTGATCTGGCGCCGGAGCCTGATGGCGCAGTCGGCAGCCGCTTCAAGCTTGAAGCCGGAGGCCGATCCGTCGAGGTCCGCCTGCCCCTCCATGGGCTCTACAACGTCGAGAACTGCCTCGCGGCGGCGGCCTGCGCCTGGGCGCTGGGCCTGCCGCTCGACGAGATCGCGGCGGCGGTGCGCGGGGTCAAGCCCGCCTCCATGCGCGGCGTGGTCCACCGCGCCGAAGGGGAATTCCTCCTGATCGACGACTCCTACAACTCCAATCCCGACGCCCTGGGCAAGGCCCTGGAGAGCGCCGCGGCCTACCCCGCCGAGCGCCGGGTGGCCGTGCTGGGCGACATGCGGGAGCTGGGTCCGGAAGGGCCGCGCTTCCATCGCGAGTCCGGCGAACGGGCGGCCCGGCTGGGCTTCTCACCCGTGGCCGGCGTGGGCGAGCTGTCGCGCGAGCTGGTGGCCGGTGCTCAGGAAGCCGGTGCCGAGGCCGTCTGGCTGCCCGACGCCGCGGCCGCGGCCGAGTGGGCGGCGGGCGCGGTCCGGAAGGGCGACGTGGTGCTGGTCAAGGGCTCGCGCGGGGTCGGCCTCGACCGCGCCGTCCGCAGGCTCCTGGGACAGGACGAGGCCGGAGGAGGACACCACTAGATGCTCTACCACCTCCTCTTTCCCCTGCGCGACGTGATCCCGGCATTCAACGTCTTCCGCTACATCACGTTCCGGGTGGCGGCGGCCATCGTCCTGGCGCTCATCCTGTCGTGGCTGATGGGACCGTGGTTCATCCGCCAGCTCCGCCGCCTGTCCGTGGGGCAGAACATCCGCGACGTCGGCCCCCAGGCCCACCAGGTGAAAGCCGGTACGCCCACCATGGGCGGCCTGCTGATCCTGTTCGCCACCGTGGTGCCGACCCTGCTGCTGGGCGACCTGAAGAACGTCTACGTCTGGGTCGTGGTCGTGGTCACCGTGGCGTTCGGCGCCATCGGCTTCGCCGACGATTACCTCAAGGTGCGGAACCGGCGGAACCTGGGCCTCACCGCCCGGGGCAAGCTCTGGCTCCAGATCCTGGCCGGGACGGCGCTCGGCGTGGCGCTGCTCTTCCTGCCGGGATTCAACCCCACGCTGACGTTCCCGTTCATCAAGCGGCTGGTGCTCGACCTGGGCTACCTCTATCTCTACATCCCGTTCGTGGCCTTCATCCTGGTGGGCTCGTCGAACGCCGTCAACCTGACGGACGGGCTGGATGGCCTGGCCATCGGCGCCACCACCGTGGCCGCGGCCACCTACGCCATCTTCACCTACATCGCGGGCAACCGGGTGATCGCCAACTACCTGCAGGTCTCCTACGTGCCGGGCGTGGGCGAGGTGGCCGTGTTCTGCGGCGCCCTGGTGGGCGCGGGCATCGGCTTCCTGTGGTTCAACTCGCATCCGGCCGAGGTGTTCATGGGCGACGTGGGCTCGCTTGCCCTGGGCGCCGCCATCGGCACGGTGGCCGTGCTGGCCAAGCAGGAGATCCTGCTGGCGCTGGTGGGCGGCCTGTTCGTGCTGGAGGCCCTCTCGGTCATCATCCAGGTCACCTCGTTCAAGCTGCGGGGCAAGCGGGTCTTCCGCATGTCGCCGCTCCACCATCACTTCGAGCTCTCGGGCTGGGCGGAGCCCAAGGTCATCGTGCGCTTCTGGATCCTGTCGATCCTGTTCGCGCTGCTGTCCCTCTCCACCCTGAAGCTGCGATGAACGGCTCCTGGCGCAAGGTGCTCGTATATGGGCTGGGCCTCTCCGGCCGGGCGGCGGCTCGCCTGCTCGCGGAGCGCGGCGTCTCCGTCCTCGCCGTGGACGACAAGGCGGTCGAGGTGAACGGCGACCTGGCCGGAAAAATCGAGCTGCTGCCGGGCGGCGGCTCCCAGGATCTTCCTGCCGGAGTGGACGCCGTCGTGGTCTCGCCCGGCGTGCCGCTCGACCGCCCCATCCTGGAAGCCGCCCGCCGCCGGAGCGTGCCCATCCCGGTCATCGCGGAGGTGGAGCTGGCCTTCCCGCTCCTCGAGGGTCCCGTGGTCGCCATCACCGGCAGCAACGGCAAGAGCACGACCACCGCCATGACGGGCGAGATGGTGCGCGCCGCGGGCCTCCCCGTCGAGGTCTGCGGCAACATCGGCGAGCCCCTGGCCGACAAGGTGGACGGCCCGCCGGGCCGCGTCTTCGTGGTGGAGCTGTCGAGCTTCCAGATCGAGGGGATCGACACCTTCAGGCCCAGGGCCGCGGCGCTCTTGAACCTCTCCGAGGACCACCTGGACCGCTACGGCACCCTGGCCGCCTACGGCGCCGCCAAGAAGCGCCTGTTCCGCGACATGGACCCGGACGGCGTGGCCGTGCTGAACGCCGACGACCCGGAGACGGTCGGGGTCGAGACCCGCGCCCGCCGCCGCTATTTCTCCCGGCTGCGGCCCGTGACGGATGGGTGCTGGGCCGATACCGAGGGCCGCGTGGTCGAGGTCTCTCCGGATGGCGAAGACACGGAGCTGTTCCACGCCTCCGACGTGCCCCTGGCCGGCGTCCAGAACCTGGAGAACGCCATGGCCGCGGCCCTCCTGGCCCGCGCCGTGGGTGTGGAGCCTGCGGCGATCCGCAACGCCCTGCGCAGCTTCCGGGGCCTACCCCACCGGCTTCAGAAGGTGGGCGAGAGGGGCGGCGTCTTCTTCTACGACGACTCCAAGGGCACCAACCCCGGCGCCACGCTCAAGGCCATCGAGGGCTTCGCCGACGGTACCGTCCACCTGATCCTGGGCGGGCGCAACAAGGACGCGGACCTCGCCGTGCTCACGCCCATGGTGCGCCGCAAGGCCCGCCGCGCCTACCTGATCGGCGAGGCCGCCGCCGAATTCGAGCAGGCCCTGGGCGGCGCCGTACCCTACGAGATGGCGGGGACCCTGGATCAGGCCGTCCGCTCCGCCGCGGCCCAGGCCCGGCCGGGCGAGGCCGTGGTGCTCTCGCCCGCCTGCGCGAGCTTCGACCAGTTCCGCAACTTCGTCCACCGCGGCCAGGTCTTCCAGGAGCTGGTCCAGGGCGAGCTGGCCCGAAATCCAGGGGGAGGCGCCTGATGGCGAAGAAGCTCGCGTTCGACAAGGTGCTTTTCACCATCGTGGTGCTGCTGATGTTCTTCGGCCTGGTGATGGTGTATTCGGCGAGCGCCGCGTTCTCCGCCAGCCGGGTGAGCCACTTCCTGGTCAAGCAGTCCATGGCGGCCGGCCTGGGGCTCCTGCTCATGGCCTGCCTGATGCACCTGGACTACCGGCGCCTGCGCTCCCCGGCCGTGATCTATTCGCTGCTCGCCGGCTGCTTCGTGCTGCTCGTGGGCGTGCTCTTCTCGCCCCAGCTCAACGGCACCCGGCGGTGGTTCTTCCTGGGCGGCTTCTCGGTCCAGCCCTCGGAGCTGGCGAAGCTCGCCCTGATCCCGTTCCTCGCCTACCAGATCGACAAGAAGGAGGAGCGGGTCAACGAGCTCTCCTTCCTGGTGCCGGCCGGGTTCTTCACGGCGGTCACGGCGGCGCTCATCCTGCTGGAGCCCGACATGGGCACGGCCGTGCTCCTGGGCGCGACGTTCTTCCTGATGATTTTCCTGGCCGGCCTCTCGTGGCGCTACATCCTGGCCGCGCTGGCCGTGGTGCCGCCGCTCCTCCTCTTCCTGGTGATGATGGAGCCCTACCGGCGCCAGCGGCTGTTCGCCTTCCTCGATCCCGAGAAGGACCCCCTGGGCACCGGCTTCCAGGCGCTCCAGTCGCTGATCGCCGTGGGCTCGGGCGGCGTGTTCGGCCTGGGGCCGGGCAAGAGCGTGCAGAAGCTCTTCTTCCTGCCGCACCCGGAGTCGGACTTCATCTTCTCGATCGTGGCCGAGGAGCTGGGCATGATCGGTGCTCTCGCCGTGGTGGCCGCCTTCTCGGTGCTCGCCTGGCGGGGCCTGCGGGCCGGGGCCAAGGCGCCGGACGCCTTCGGCCGCTATCTGGGCTGGGGATTGACGGGTGTGCTCGTGATGCAGGCGCTGATCAACGTCAGCGTCACCATCGCGCTGATGCCGACCAAGGGCATCCCCCTGCCTTTCATCTCCTATGGAGGATCGTCGCTCGTGGTGACCCTGTGCATCTGCGGCATCCTCCTCAACATCTCGCAGCACGGATGATTTTTTCGGATCGAATCGGCGAAACGATGCGATGGCACCCACGGCTCCCAATTCCCTGCACGTCCTGCTTGCCGGCGGCGGCACGGGCGGCCACGTCTTCCCGGCGCTGGCCGTGGGCGAGGAGCTGCAGGCCCGGGGGTGGCGCGTGAGCTTCACCGGCTCCACGGCCGGGCTGGAGGAGCGGCTGGTGACCCAGCGGGGGCTGCCGTTCTTCCCGCTGCCCGCGAAGCCGCTCGTGGGCCGCGGCCTGCTCGGCAAGGCGCAGGCGCTCACGACCGTCGCCAGCTCGGGCCGGGCGGCCGCGAAGCTCATCCGGCAGATCGGCGCCCACGTGGTGCTCGGCACGGGCGGCTACGTCTCGGCGCCGGCCGTGTTCGGAGCACGCCTGGCCCGCCGTCCGATCCTCCTCCTGGAGCCCAACGGCCGGGCCGGGGTCGCCAACCGCTGGCTCTCGCGCTGGGCCACCGCGGCCGCCGTGGGCTACAGGGAGACCATCGCGGACCTCAAGTGCCCCTGCTTCGTGACCGGCGTGCCCGTGCGCTCGGCCTTCTTCGCCATCCCTCAGCAACTGCCTGCGGGGTCTCCCCGGCTGCTGGTGCTCGGCGGCAGCCAGGGCGCGCAGCAGATCAACCAGGCCATGCCGGCGGCGGCGGCACGGCTCCTGGAAAAACTGCCGGAGCTCCGGATCCTCCACCAGGCGGGCGCCCGCAACCTCGACGAGACACGGGCAGCCTATGGAGGGATGCAGAACGTGGAAGTCGTCCCCTTCCTGGACGACGTGGCCGGAGCCATGGCGAACAGCCACCTGCTGGTCTCCCGCGCCGGCGCCATCACTCTGGCGGAGATCTGCGCCGCCGGCCGGGCCTCGCTCCTCGTGCCGCTCGCCATCGCCCAGGCGCATCAGGTGGACAACGCCCGCCTGCTCGTGGACGCCGGGGGCGCCGAGATGATCCGCTCGGACGAATTCTCCGCGGAGAAGCTGGCTGCGCGCCTGGAAGAGCTGCTGGCGGACGGTAACCGCGATCGCCTCGCCGCCATGGGCCGTGCCGCCCGCTCCCTCGCCCGCCCGCGGGCCGTGGCCGACATCGCCGACCGCGTCGAGGAGCTGGGAGGGGTGAGCTGATGTTCAACCGGTTCACCGACCTCTCGCGGATCCACTTCGTCGGCATCGGCGGCGCCGGCATGAGCGGCATCGCCGAGATCCTCCTGGAGTACGACCTCGAGGTGAGCGGCTGCGACCTCGCCTTCGGCGAGGCGACGGAGCGGCTCGCGGACATGGGCGCCCAGGTCGAGAAGGGGCACTCGCCGGACCACCTCGAAGGGGTCGAGCTGCTGGTGATCTCCTCGGCCGTGGCGGAGGAGAACGCCGAGGTCCGGGAGGCCCGCCGCCGGGGCATCACGGTCGTCCGCCGGGCCGAGATGCTGGGCGAGCTGATGCGCCTGAAGTACGGCATCGGCGTGGCCGGCACTCACGGCAAGACCACCACCACCTCGCTCGTGGGAACCGTGCTCACCGAGGCGAAGCTCGACCCCACGGTCATCGTCGGCGGCCGCCTGCGCCTCCTGGGCACCGGCGCGCGCCTGGGCAAGAGCGACTACCTGGTGGCCGAGGCCGACGAGTTCGACCGCAGCTTCCTGCGCCTGACCCCCGTGATCGCCGTCATCACCAACATCGACCGCGACCACCTGGACACCTACGGCAGCCTGGAGGCCATCGAGGACGCCTTCGTCGAGTTCGCCAACCGCGTGCCCTTCTTCGGCCGGCTCATCGTCTGCCTCGACGATCCGAACGTCCAGAAGATCCTGCCGCGGGTGGCGGACCGCCGCATCATCACCTACGGCTTCTCGCCCCAGGCCGACATCTCGGCCTTCGACCTGGAGCCCCATGGCGGCGGCAGCCGCTTCGGCGTGCGCCTGCGGGGCGACCGCCTGCTGGGGCGCATCGACCTCGGCCGCGTCGAGCTGCCCCTCCCGGGCCGGCACAACGTGCTGAACGCCCTGGCGGCCGTGGGCGTGGGCCTCTCGCTGCGCATCGACTTCGACACCATCTGCCGCGCCCTCTCGGAGTTCGAGGGCGTGCACCGCCGCTTCGAGCACCTCGGCACCTGGCGCGGCGCCGCCGTGGTGGACGACTACGCCCACCACCCCACGGAGGTCGAGGCGACCCTCCAGGCGGCCCGCCAGACCTTCCCGGGGGGCCGGGTGTTCGCCGTCTTCCAGCCGCACCTCTACTCCCGCACGCAGGACCAGGCCGAGGCCTTCGGCCGGTCCCTCCTGGGAGCGGACATGGCGATCGTGACCGATATCTACCCCTCGCGCGAGCTGCCCATCCCGGGAGTCACCGGCGAGATGGTGGTCGAGGCGGCCCAGCGCGGCGGGCACCGCAACGTCCACTACTGCCCGGCCTGGAAGGACGCCCCGGAGCTCCTGCAAGGCCTGCCGGGGGAAGCCGGCCCGGGCGACATCGTGATCACCCTCGGCGCCGGCGACGTCAACCGGCTGGCCGAGACCCTGGTGGCCCAGGAGAAGGAGGCGCAGGGATGACGGAGACGGCCGTCTCGGTCCTGCCGCCCGGCGCGGGCGCGCGCGTCCTCGACTTCCGCCGGCGTGGCACGCCGCCCCGGCGCAAGCGCAGGAGCGTCCTCTGGACCCTGGCGAAGCCCCTGGCCGTGGCCCTCGTCCTGGTGGGCCTGCCCGCGGGGCTCGTCACCTGGGTGCTCACCGCCCCCCAGTTCGGGCTGCGCGACGTCCAGGTGAGCGAAGCGGCCGGCACGGTGGCCCGCCGGGTCTCCAGGGAGTCCGTGCGCCAGGCCCTGGTGCCGCTCCAGGGCAGGAACCTGGTGCGGCTCTCCCTGGCTGAAGCCGCGGCCCGGGTGGAGCGCAACCCGTGGATCGCGTCGGTCGAGATGGCCAAGGAGCTTCCCGGCCGGCTGCACGTCAGGATCGCGGAACGCCAGCCGGTGGCGCTGCTGCTCATGGACGGCGAGCTCGTCTATGCCGACCGCGAGGGGCGGGCCATTGCGCCGGTCCGGACGCCCAAGGAGCTGGCGGAGGCCCGGAGAGAAAAGCTGCTGGTCGTGAGCTTCTCCCATAAGCCTCATGGGGAAGGCATCCGAGCCGCCCTTACCGTGGCCGCCGAGCTGGGCCGGGCGCAGCCGACCTGGTCGGGCCAGCTCTCACGCATCGAGGTCTTGGGGGAAGAGGACTTCCGGCTGCACACGGACGCCCTGCCCTTCCCTCTGCTGGTCAGGAGCGGGCAGGTAAGACCCAAAGTCGAGCGGTTGGTGGAGCTGCTGCCCGAGCTCTCCCGCCGCTACGTGCGGATCGAGGCCGTCGACCTGCGCTTCTCGCGCAGGATCGTCGTCCAGCCGTCGCCGTCGGCCCCGCCCCCGGGTGGGACCGGAGCTTGAAGTTTCAAACTAAATGAGAGGGTCAGGCATGGCCAAAACAGAACCTTACTTCGTCGGTATCGACATCGGCTCCTCCAAGGTAGGGGTGCTCATCGGCCAGCGCGACGACAAGGGCGGGATCGAAGTCGTGGGCAAAGGCCTGGCTCCCAACCGCGGCACGCGCAAGGGAAACATCGTCAACGTCGAGGCCACGGTCGAAGCGCTCAAGGCGGCGAGCGAAGAGGCCGAGGTCATGGCGGGCGTCGAGATCTCCCGTGCCTACGTGGGCATCGCCGGAGCCGACATCCGCAGCGTCAACTCCCGCGGCATGGTCTCCGTGGCCCGCAAGGACCGCGAGATCACCCGCCAGGACATCCAGCGCGTGCTGGAGGCCGCCCAGTCCGCGGCCCTGCCTTCGGACCGCGAGATCCTCCACGCCATTCCCCAGGAGTTCATCGTCGACGAGCAGGGCGGCATCGACGAGCCCCTGGGCATGCTGGGGACCCGCCTGGAGGTCATGGTCCACCTGGTGACCGGCAACGTCACCCGCTCGCGCACCCTGCTCACCAGCGTCAACCGTGCCGGCATCGAGGTCGTACAGATGGTCTTCGAGCCCCTCGCCACGGCCGAGGCCGTCCTCTCCCCCGACGAGCGCGAGCTCGGCTCGCTGCTCATCGACATCGGCGCCGGCACCACCGAGTACGCCCTCTTCGCCGAAGGCGAGATCCAGTACAGCGCCGTGGCGCCCATCGGCGCCGGGCACTTCACCAACGACCTCGCCATGGTGCTGCGCACGCCGTTCGCCGAGGCCGAGCGCATCAAGGTCAAGCAGGGCTGCTGCCTGCCCAGCATGGTCACCGAGGAAGAGGGGATCGCCGTGCCCACGGTGGCCGGCGGCACCTCGCGGATCGTCCCCAAGCGCGAGCTGTGCGAGATCCTCTCGCCCCGCGCCGAGGAGCTGTTCACCCTGATCCGCGAAGACCTCCTCAAGCACTCTTCCGATGAAGGCCTGCGCGGCGGCGTCATCCTCACCGGCGGCGGCGCCCAGCTCGACGGCCTCCTGGAGCTCGCCGAGCAGATCTTCGACGCCGGCGTGCGCTATGGATTGCCGCGCGGCTTGGGCGGCCTCGTGGACGTGATCAGCAGCCCCACGTGGGCGACCGCGTCAGGGCTCCTCCTCTACGCCCGCACGGCCGAGGAGAGCCAGAGTAAAGCACAGAAGAAGTCCGGCTTCAGCGTGCGCGGGATGGTGGGCAGCCTGCGCGGAATGTTCTCGGATCTGCTTTGACCAGACGGACCGGCTCAACCCAGAAAAGGGGGTTAGACATGATTCTTTTCGACGACCAGGACGCTCCGGGAACCACCAAGGAGAAGTCCCTCCGGGTTCAGGAAGCGGCCGACCTGATCCCCGCCAAGATCAAGGTCATCGGCGTCGGAGGCGGCGGGGGCAACGCGGTCAACCGCATGATCGACGCCCAGCTCCGGGGCATCGAGTTCATCGCCGCCAACACCGATCTCCAGGCGCTCGCCAAGTGCCGCGCGCCGATCAAGCTGCAGATCGGCCGCATGCTCACCAAGGGCCTCGGCGCCGGCGCCGACCCCGAGCAGGGCCGCAAGGCCGCGCTCGAAGACACCGACCAGATCCTCGAGACGCTCGAAGGGGCGGACATGGTCTTCCTGACCGCCGGCCTGGGCGGCGGCACCGGCACGGGCGCCGTGCCGATCATCGCCTCGCTGGCGGCCGAGATCGGCGCCCTGACCGTGGCCGTGGTCACCAAGCCCTTCGGCTTCGAAGGCCGCCGCCGCCTGCAGTACGCCGAGCGCGGCGTCGAGGAGCTCCGGAACGCCGTCGACACCCTGATCACCATTCCCAACGAGCGCCTGCTCAACTTCGTCGAGCGCGGCACGCCGCTTTCGGAAGCCTTCCGCATCGCCGACGACGTGCTGCGCCAGGCGGTCCAGGGCATCAGCGACCTCATCACCGTTCCCGGGCGAGATCAACGTCGACTTCGCCGACGTGCGCACCATCATGACCGGCATGGGCATGGCGCTCATGGGCACCGGCATTGCCAAGGGCGAGCACCGGGCGCTCGAAGCCGCTCAGCGGGCCATCTCCTCGCCGCTCCTGGAGGAGACCTCCATCCAGGGCGCCAAGGGCGTGCTGATCAACATCTCGGGCGGGCACGACCTCACGCTCCACGAGGTGGCCGAGGCCGCGCGCATCATCTCCGACTCCGTCGATCCGGACGCCAACATCATCTCCGGCATGGTGATCGATCCCACGCTCGAAGAGGCGATGAAGGTGACCGTGATCGCCACCGGCTTCGACCGCAACGGGGACGACCGTCCGCGCATACCGTCGCCACCGATCTCCATCAGCCGTCCCGCGCCGGCTCCGAGCCTGGCCGCCCTGCCCGTGCGCGAGCGCGAGGAGCGTGAAGAGGCCGAGAAGCCCGTCGACGTGCCGTTCTACCGCAAGGCCATCGCCAACGTCCGCGGCGACGATCCGAACGGCTTCGGACCCAACTGGTCGAACGTGGACGACTACGACATCCCGACCGTTTTGAGAAAGCAGATGGACTAGATGACGAGCCTCACGCCGTACCGCCGCACCCCCCGCCGGCCCATTGGGAGGGGAGGTCGGGTGGGGCGCCGTCTGATCTGGGGTCTTCTCCTGCTTGTCCTCCTCACGGTCCTCCTGGCGGTGCCCGCCGCCGCCCTGGACACCGTCTACCTCGTCCGCCATGCCGAGAAGGCCGCCTCCTGGCCGACCGACCGCGACCTGGACGCGTTCCAGCCGCTCTCCCCCGCGGGAGCCACGCGCGCCGAGGCCCTGGCCGCCCGCCTGAAGCCCGCCGGCATCGTCCACGTCTACACCAGCCGCACCACCCGCACCGTCGCGACGGGAGCCCCCCTCGCTCAGGCCGTCAGCGTTCCGATCACCGCCGACGACGCCACGACCAAGCCCGGCGAGATGGCCGCCTTTCTAGTCCATCTCCGTGAGAAGCACGCGGCGGACAAGGCCGTCCTGATCGTGGCCCATTCGAATACCCTCCCCGAGTTGCTGATCCGCCTGGGAGCGAAGACGGAATGTTTTCAGCGCCTGGGGATCACCGGCCAGCCCGGGAGCCTGCTGATCGAGGGGTACGAAGGCGTGTGGACGGTGGACCTCAAGAAGCCGGGGTGTGAGGGGATGGGGCGGGATACGCTTATACTGCCCTGATGAGCCTGCCTGATCTGGATCCGCCGCGGAACACCCCGCTCCTGACCCGGCTCCGCGTCCGCAACTACAAGAGCATCGCCTTGGCGGATGTTCAGCTTCGCGCTCTCACAATCCTCGTGGGACGAAACGGGTCGGGGAAGAGCAATTTCCTGGATGCGTTGCATTTGATGAGCGATGGGTTACAGGATTCCCTGAGCCTTGCCGTGACCAAGAGAGGTGGGATCAACGAGATCAGAAGGCGCGGCATAGGCGAGCAAGACAAGATCTCTTTCCGTCTTGAAATCGCGTTTCCAGATCGGAGTCTGGCGATCTACGTCCTGGAAATCTCAAGCGATCCATGGGCGGGGGGAGGCATCCGCCGAGAAGACCTCGCCATCCTTTCGGAATCGGGATCAACGCTCGCTTACTATGAAGTTAGAGATGGAGAGGTCATCAGATCCTCATTTGAAAACATGCCTCCTGCTTCCTCGGACAGGCTCTATCTCGTCCATGCCTCAGGTCGACCCGAATTTCGTCCCGTGTACGACTTTCTGGCCGGTATGGGCTTTTACAATGTAGATCCTCATGTGATCAGGAGGCCTCAGAGTCCGAATGGCATCGGATTATTGCGCGGGGACGGAAGTAATCTTGCGAATGTCGTGGCACGGTTACGCAAGGAACAGCCCGAAGTGATGAAGCGTGTTGAGAGCTACCTCGAAGCCATCGTTCCAGACATCTTGGAAGTCGAAACTGTTGTGATCCCGCCGTATGAGACTCTTCAGTTCACGCAAAAATTAGGACCAATCCCTTCTACGTTTTATGCAGGGGGGATGTCCGATGGAACGTTGCGCGTCCTGGCGACACTTGTCGCCATCGCGCAGTTCTCCATAACCAGGAGCCCTGTGAGCCTAGTAGGAATTGAAGAGCCCGAGACGGCCTTGCACCCAGCCGCTGCCGGCGCCTTGATGGACGCTCTGCAGGAGGCCGCCTTGGAGACGCAAATTATCATCACTAGCCACAGCCCCGATCTCCTGGATCAGGCCGACTTGGAGACCGATAGTCTTCTCTCTGTCTTGTCTGAGAACGGTGTAACGCAGATCGCTCCAATCAATAAAGCGAGTCTCAGCGTAATTCAGGACCATCTCTACACCCCTGGAGAGCTGCTTCGAATGGATCAATTGGATCCTGACATGGATGACTTTGCTCAACAGGAAGAACGACCCTCCGATCTGCGTGAAGGCGAGGACGTCAAGGCTTGAGGCGGCTCCGAATCGCTCCCATCGTCGAGGGTCATGGAGAGGATAGGGCCGTTCGAATCCTCTTGGAACGTATATGGGTGGAGCTGTTGGGTGGTGAGTACGTCGAGGTCCTCAAACCGCTCCGGACCTCTAAGCTCAAGCTCATTCAGCCCGCTGAGCTGACCCGAACTGTTGATTTGGCAGCCAGGATCCTCAAAACCAAACCTTCCATTGGAGATCCTGAACTGATTCTGATCCTCCTCGACGCAGACCACGATCTGCCTTGTCGGCTCGGGCCGAAATTGCTGGACATAGCTCGTGCCGGCAGGAGCGATATCGACATCGCCTGTGTTGTTGTCAACATCGAGTATGAGACATGGTTTATTGCCTCGGCCCAATCGCTTGGAGACTACCTCGACCTCTCTCGGGACGGCCATCTTCCCGATGATCCTGAGAACAGGCGGCTTGGCAAGGCCTGGATCAAGCGCCGGTTCAGAAAGTATAGCGAGACCGCAGATCAACCAGCCATGACGCGTGTCATGGATCTCGCGCAGTGCAGGTTGCGGTCCCCATCCTTCAACAAGCTCTGCCGGGATCTTCAAAGCCGCTTGAAAAGAAAGCGTACGGGGTAGGGCATACCCTACCCCCAAGATTGCTTAAGGTCCTTGGTCTTTCCGCTCAAGGCGCTTCGTGCGACTTGGAGCCGCCCGCCAGCAACGCCTCCAGACGCTTGATCCGTTCCTCCTGCTGATCCAACTTGGCCTGAAGCTCCTCGGTCCGTCCATGCTCCTTCTGAAGCTCATTGAGAAGCATCACGTTGATCAGATGGTAACGCACCGTGAAGGGCTTGCCCTGGTCGTCGTACTGCACCAGATCCGGATAGACCTTCGCCACTTCTTCCGCGATGAGGCCGTACTGAAGCAGATGAGAGCCGTCGGTCTTGTAGTGGAACGTGACCGGACGGAGCTTCATCAGGTCATGGCTCGCGTTGCCCATGTCCGACACGTCTTCCTTGAAGCGCAGGGAGGAGGTGATCGTACCCAGTTGGCCGGTGCTGTCGATGAACACCTGCGTCCCGCTCGCGATGGTCACGCCATCCACGCCGGCCAGGAACGTTGCCGTCTGGGTGTTCCCGATGCGGATGGTGTTGGATTCGCTGCCGGGCGCGGGGTTGCCGATATGAATGTTGTTGTTGCCGCTGATGTTGTTCCGGCCGGCCTGAAAACCGAGAGCGGTGTTGCCGGTGCCCGTCTGATTGAGGCCCAGGGCGCTCGCGCCGACCGCCGTGTTGTTGTTGGCGGTCGTGTTGTTGAACAGGGCCTGGAATCCCAGGGCCGTGTTGGAGCCGCCCGTCGTGTTCGAGTTGAGCGCATTGACGCCGACCGCCGTGCTGGCGTTCCCGGTTGTGTTCACTGGCATGGCGCCGGAGCCGATCGCGGTGTTGACGTCTCCCGTCGTGTTGGAGACGAGGGCGAAGGAGCCGACCGCCGTATTGGAGTCTCCTTGCGTATTGGCGTTGCAGGCGAAGGCGCCGACCGAGGTGTTGTCCGATCCCGTGGTGTTGGAGGCCAAAGCGAACTCCCCCAGGGCGGTATTGCGGTTCCCCGTCGAAACGCCCGGATTGCCCGCGCCGGTGCCCAGGGACAGGCAGGCGAACTGGGCGTGAGCGGCGGGTGCGGACAGGAAGAGCAGGGTGAGCAGGGCAAGAAGACGGTTCCCTTCTCGAATTGTGGACGCGCGGGTCATGTCTTACCTCCTTAGTTATGAGGTAAGTATATTTATGCATTGGTGCAAATTCAATGAATCCTGATCTTGCGCGGCAGCCCGTGCTCGTGGTTCACTGGAAGCCGCCATGACACGCGAGGAGTACGAGGCGAGCAAAGCTCGCATTGAAGAGCATCTCCGCGCCGGAGTCGAGCTCCTTCAGGCTGCCTGCCGCCAGCAGATGGAGGCCCTGGAGTTGGTCTGGGGAGGCGGTGCCGAGGCGCCGGCGGAGAACGTTCCCGCCCCTGTGGCGGAGACCCCGGCTCCCCGCCGCCGTGCCGGGGAGCTTTATGGCGAGATCCGGGATGCGATCTCGAACCTCCCGGAGGTCTTCCACCGCGGCCACGTCTGCGATCAGCTCGGCTACCTGTCGGACCGCAGCTCTGTCTACCGTATTTTACAGGAGCTGGCCGCGGAGGGGTTCCTTGCCGTCCAGACTACGGGAGACAACCGCAGGCCTACGCTCTACAGACGGACGGACGTGGCCGTCCGTACTGGCGGCTGACGTCGATTCCGTCGCGAATTGCATCGCTCGCCCCGCGATGCGCCCCGTCTCGCTCCGCCGTGGTTGTGATGCTATTCGCGACGCCTGCGATGCTATTCGCGGCGTATGCGATGCAATTCGCGACGCGCATGAGGCAATTCGCGGGGCGCGCGATGCGCCCCGCGGGACGCATGGCTCGCATCGCGGCGTAGGTGTTGCGCCTCGGGAATCCAGATCTGCGCCTCGCGGCGGCTGTGATGCACGCCGCGACGTACGGACCCTGCAGCGCCGGCCCTGTGGTGCACGTCCGGCCGGACGCAGCGCATCCCGGCTCTGCTGCCGTGGGATTCCCGCCGCCGCCGCGACAGAGAGCCATTGAGTCCTAATCCCTGAGAGGAGGCCTTGATGAGACCGCCACGGTCGTTCCTGAGCCGTATTCTGTTGATCGCCGCCCTGCCGTTCCTGGTGCTGGCGGCGGGCCACGCCGTTTCACCCTTGGAGAAGGAGTCAGGCCCTGGTTGCCCTGGAGGGAACTGGGGGTACACCGAGGAGAACGGGCCCGGGAAATGGGTCGGGCTCTCGCCCTGCAATTGCCAGTGCGGAGATGGCGGCGAGCAGTCGCCCATCGACATCGTCCATCCCGAGAGCGCGAAGCTGCCTCCCCTCAGGCCCTCGTATGGCGTCCTCCCCACTCTCCCTGTGGAGAACAACGGCCATGAGATCAAGGCCACGCTCCCCTCCGGTGAGCCGGCGAACAAGGGGACGCTCCGCATCGGCAACGTGGATTTTCGGCTGGATCAGTTCCATTTCCATACGCGGAGCGAGCACAAAGTGGCGGGCAAGGACGCACCCATTGAGATGCATTTGGTGCATGCGACCGGCGGGCGGATCGCGGTGATCGGGGTCTTCATTCAGCCGGGACCGGCCAACTCCGAGCTGACCAAGATCTGGAATCAACTGCCGGAGAGGAGGGGCGACAAGATCACCGTCGCGAGCTTCAACCTCGCGGCATTGCTGCCGAAGAACCTCTCCTCCTACCGCTACGCGGGCTCGCTGACCACTCCGACCTGCGGACAGGGGGTGCAGTGGAACGTCCTGGCGAATCCGATCACGATGACCCAGGCTCAGATCGAGAAGCTCCAGAAGATCTTCCTCGGCAACGCGGAGTTCCCGAAAGGCAACCGCAGGCCCGTCCAGCCGCTCAATGGGAGGACGGTATGGAAGGTCCCGCAATAAGGTCGGCAATAAATCGGCAATAAATCGGCAATAAAGGGGGGCTAACCCCGGATCTCCACCTCCGCCTCCACCTCCACGGGCACGTTGAAGGGCAGCTCGGCCACGCCGATGGCGGAGCGGGCGTGGGCTCCGATCTCGGGGCCGAAGACCTGGAGGAGCAGCTCGGAGCAGCCGTTGATGACGGCCGAGGTCTGCGTGAAGCCGGGGGCCATGTTGGCCATCCCGAAGAGGCGCAGCCAGGCGGTGATGCGGCCGAGGTCCCCGAGCTCGCGCTGGAGGCTGGCGATCATGGCGAGTCCCGCCAGGCGGGCGGCGTGGGCGCCCTCTTCCAGCGACAGGTCCTTGCCGATCTTGCCCAGCAGGGCGGTCACGGAACCGTCCGGATTGAGCGGCACGTGCCCGGAGACGTAGGCGCGGTTCCCCCGCACCCGCACGGAGGTGAAGGGGAGGCGCACTCCCGGAGGGGTCTGGAGCGGAGCGGGCAGGACGATGCCCAGATCGCGGAGTCTGGCTTCGATCGATTCGCTCATGGAAGCAAATCTTATCCCGCCTCTTCCTCCGGCCCTACGACCACCTCCAGCGCCCGCGGCAGGACCTCGAAGCGGGCGGGGGCGTCGCCGATCAATTCGCCGTCCACGTTGAAGGACATGGGGGGACTGGACTCGATCTCGACGTGGGTGACCTTGCGGAAGAGGAGGAGGTCGCTCTCCGTGTGCCGGCCGAGCAGCAGCTGGGGGATCAGGACGGCGAGCTGCGGGATGGTGGTGGCCGGGGCGACCATGAGGTCGAGCAGGCCGTCGTCGAGCTTCGATTGCGGAGCGACGGGGATGCCCGCGGCCACGAAACGGCCGTTCGAGATGACGATGTTGTAGGTGTCGAGCGTCAGGTGCTCGACGCCGTTCACGGTGACGCGGGTCTCGAATCCCTGGAGCTCGGGCAGGGTGCCGAGGGCGGCGCGCAGGTAGGCGAGCGGACCCCAGCGGTCCTTGGCCTCGGTCGCCTTCTCGCTGACCACGCCGCTGAAGCCGCCGGCCGCCATGTTGATGAAGTAGCGACTGGAATCTCCGAGCGTGGCGCAGGCCACGTCCACGGTCTGGACGCGGCCCTCCCGCAGGACAGCGAGCGCCGCGTCGAGGTCCGTGGGGATGTTGATCGAACGGGCAAAGTCGTTGCCGGTGCCGAGGGGGAGCAGGCCCAGCCGGGCGCTCCCGAAATCTTCGGAGAGACCGTTGACCACCTCGTTCAGGGTGCCATCCCCCCCGGCGGCCACGACCAGCCCGGCGCCGGAACGGACGGCCTCACGGGCGATCGCCTCGGCGTCTCCCGCCTTTTCCGTGATCCGCACATCCGTGCCGGGCAGGCTCTCGAGGACTTCCCGGATATGGGCGACCTCGTCAACGCTCCCGGCGTTGGGGTTCATGATGATGCAGGTCTTCATTACCCGATCATTCAGCGGGGACGGGGAGCGTAGCGGTCCGGCCCGACCTGGCGGGTCTCGATGAGGTCGGGATCGTACCTCTGCCCGAGATTGAAGACCCGCGCCGCGATCCAGGACAGGGTCAGGGTCGGGATGGGACCGGTGATGGGGATCAGCGCCTCGAAGGAGGCGACGTTGCGCAGCGACTGGAGCCCGTACCGGTTGAGGATGACCCAGATGATGGGCGCCGAGAAGGAGTCGAGCGCCAGGTCCAGGAGGTCGAGCCCGACCATCAGGGAGAGCGGCACGGCGCGCACCGTGGTGAAGAAGTCCGCATCGGCAGGCACGCGGATGCGGCGCAGCGCCCGGAAGGCCCAGAACAGAACGATCCCGGCCAGGACCAGGGCCACGGCGGCAACGGCCAGGAACAGCTTCAACAGGTCTCCCCAGTCCAACGTAAACCTCCTTGGGCGCCTTTGCGCCCGGTGTCCGCTTCTACCAAAACAATGTGCTTGCAATATCCGTGACCAAGCGCGGCCCCGATCCTGCAAGGGAGGTACGACGATGAGACGAACGACCTCAGACCCTCAGTCCATCCCGGAAACCCGCCGATCCGGCCGCCGATCCAGGATAACGCGCGCCGCACTGGCAGTCCTGGTGCTGGCGGGCGCCCTGTTCGCCGTCCTCGGCGCCGCCGCGCCCGCCAAGCCCTGGAAGAAGCTCTCGGAGCGCGAGGCGAAGTACCTGGAGATGGAGCTGGCCCAGATCCGGCGGATGAAGGGGAACATGGACTGGATCGGCCGGCAGCCGCTCGCCTCCGGAGCCCTGGCCGCCGCGGCCCTGGCGGCGGAGGGGCGGCCGGATGCCGCTTCTCTCAAGGCGGAGGCGGCGCAGTGGGTGGAGGGCGTGCTGAAGTCCTGCGCCCGCTGGAGCACCAACGAGTGCGCCCGCTCGCAGCTTCCTCTGCAGAGGCTGGTGCTCCAGTATCCCGAGGCCCTGCCGCCCGATCTCCTCGGCCGCCTTCGCCAGACCCTGGCAAAGACGGGCGGGCAGCCGCCGCACGAGGGGCTGATCCAGGACCCGTGGGGGTTCGGCGACACGGAGAACCAGCGGATGATCACGATGTCCCGCAGCCTGGTGGCCCAGGCGGTGGCGGGGACGCCGGACTCGCCCGCCGCGAAGGCCTGGGGGGCCTTCGCCGAGGCGTTCCTCAAGGCCCATGACCGGGACGGCTGGTACGAGGCCGAGAGCCCGGGCTATCTGGCGCTCTCGGTGACGGGCCTGCTGCATCTCGCCGACCACGCGCCGCAGGCCTCGGTGCGCGAGCTCGCCAAGAGGCAGCTCGACGTGCTCTTCGCCTCCTGGGCGCAGGAGCAGGTGGGAGGCTACCCCGCGGGGCCGAAGAGCCGCACCTCGGCCGTGTGGGCGCTCTCCCGCAAGAGCAGCCCGTGGGAGGCCTGGGCCTGGCTGGCCGCGGGCATGGGCGATCCCAAGGAGATCAACTTCATGGACCGGCCGGAGCTGCCGGTGAGCCGCTACCAGATCCCCGAAGGGGTGGTCCGCCTGCTGACGGACCGCAGGAAGCAGAAGCCCTACGAGATCCTGGAGCGGCGCAAGATCGATCCCGCCAAGCGCAAGGACGTCAACGCCGCCATGTACGGCTACGCGACGCCGGACTACATCCTGGGGACTTCGCAGTCGGTGAGCGATCTCGCTCTGCGCGTCTCGGGTGGCCAGGAGATCGTGGCGACTCTCTATGCCGAGCACCCGGAGTTCGCGCCGCTCTACCTCTGGAGCCGCACCAAGACGCCGAAGAGCGACGACGCCGATGAGCTCAACACGCTGGACCAGGCGGTGGCCAGCAAGAACCTGATCGTGGCCCGCCTGAACACGCCGGGCGCGGGCACCGGCCACGCCTACCTCTCGCCGCCCTGGTCGCCCCCGGAGGTGGTGGGGGACGCCGTCTTCTCGCGCTGCGGCGACGCCTACGTGGCGCTGGTGACGGCGGGCGGCTGGGAGGTGGCCCCGGCGGTGGAGAGGTTCCCCGGCTACTACGGCAACGGCAAGAGGCGGCAGCGCGACCTCGCCGGGGCCTGGGTGGCGGTCCCGAAGATCCAGCCCGCCAGCATCGGCCTCCAGGCCGGGCGCAAGGCGGAGGACGGCGACTTCGCGGCGTGGAAGAAGAAGGTCGCCGCCGGGGCCCGGCTGCAGGTGGTGGCAGAGGAGATCCGCTTCGTATCGAGTGACGGCGCGCGGCTGAGCTTCGTGCCGGGCCGCAAGGCCATGGCGGCGGGCAAGCCGGTCGAGGCCGCGGAGTACCCGCGCCTGGCGTCCCCGTTCCTGAACAGCCCGGTGCCCGGGCGCTGGTCGTTCTCGTTCGAGAAGTCGCAGTTCCGTTTCGAGCCCGTGGAGGTGCCCCTGCCCGCCCGGCCCAACCGGCCCGCTCCGTGACGATCTTGCCAGGAGGTACAGCCATGGACGTCAAGTCCGGATTCGGCCTGATCAAGGAAAGCTTCAAGGAATGGAAAGAGGACGGCGCCCTGGACCTGGGGGCGTCGCTCGCCTACTACACGATCTTCTCGCTCGCCCCGATGCTCCTGATCGTGACCGGCGTCGCCGGCCTGGTCTGGGGCCGCGAGGCGGTCCAGGGCCAGCTCGTGAGCCAGATGCAGGGGCTGGTGGGGCCGCAGGGGGCGCAGGCGATCCAGACGATGCTCGCCAACGCCGGCAAGCACGGCTCGGGCGTCCTGGCCACGATCATCGGATTCGTGACGATCCTCTTCGGCGCCACGGGCGTCTTCGCACAGCTCCAGAACGCCCTGAACCGCATCTGGAACGTGGAGCCGAAGCCGGGCGGCGGCGTCTGGGGCTTCGTCCGGAACCGCCTGCTCTCCTTCGGCATGGTCCTGGGCATCGGCTTCCTGCTGCTGGTCTCGCTGGTGCTCTCGGCGGCGGCGGCGTCCGTCGACCAGTGGGCGGAGGGGCTGGGCGGCGCCGGGACCGTGCTGGTCCGGATCCTGTCCTTCGCGGTCTCGTTCGGCATCACCACGTTCCTGTTCGCCATGATCTACAAGTTCCTGCCGGACGTGAAGATCGCCTGGCGCGACGTGTGGATCGGCGCCGTGGTGACGGCCCTGCTGTTCACCGTGGGCAAGTACCTGATCGGCCTCTACATCGCGAAGAGCACCGTGGCTTCGACCTACGGCGCGGCCGGGTCGCTGGTGATCCTGCTGCTGTGGGCCTACTACTCGGCGCAGATCGTGTTCCTGGGCGCCGAGTTCACGCAGGTGTACGCCAGCCGCTACGGCTCGCGGATCGAGCCCGCTGACAACGCGGTGCCGGTGGTGGAGCGCAAGGAGGTGGCCTCGGCCAACGAGTGGCCGCCGGGCAGGCGCGGTGGCAAGGAAACGGGGGCGCCGGAGCGCCCCCCGAAGACTGGCAAAAAACCGAAAGAAAGAAGAAAGGCTGACCGGCGAAAGGCCGGAGGAGCCTAGAACCGCACGCGCAGGCCGAGCTGCGTCAAGCGCTGCTCACCCTGGAGCGGGTCGCCCGCGAACACGGTGGGCCGGGCGCCGACCGGCTGGCCGGCCGCGTCGTGGATGACCTGGTAGCCGGCCGGGTTCTCTTCGTTGAGGACGTTGAACATCTCGGCGATCAGCTCGAGGCTGACGGGGCCGACGGTGAACTCCTTGGCGAGCCGCAGGTCGAGCTGCGAGAACGAGTCGCCGCGCGCGGAGTTGACCTCGTCGCCCGGCAGCAGGTCGAGCCGGTTGCCGTCGCGGTTCGGGTCGCTGGTCTGGAAGACGGTGTAGGGCACTTCCGACCGGTAGCGGAACATGCCGGAGGAGCTGATGCCCCAGGGACCCTGGTAGGTGGCGCTCAGGGTGAAGCGGTGCTGGGCGTCGGTGTTGAGCGGGCCGAAGCAGGCGTCGCACAGCGGGTCGAGCGTGTTGGCGGAGACGTCGCGGGCCACGCCGAGGCCGGGCTGGTGGAAGGCGTTGGTCAGGCGGAACTCGTCGGCGCCCGCGAGCACGTTGCCCTCGATCTCGGAGTAGGTGTAGAAGCCCTGGACCTCCAGCTTGGAGCTGACGCGCGCCCGGAAGCTCAGGTTGGCGCCGTCATAGTCGGCCTTGCCGTCGCCGTACCAGATGCGGAAGTTGGCGAACTGCGGGAACCGCCGCCGGCCGGTCGCCGGGTCGATGGGGTTGGCCCGGAAGCGGAACGGGATGTCGCGGTAGTCGATCGAGACCACCTCGAGGTTCAGGCCCAGCCAGCTGGTGGCCTGCCAGGAGTACCCCAGCGAGATCTGATCGGAGTACGGAGTGGCGAGCGTCGGCGAGGCGACCTCGTTCGGCACGTTGAAGGCGGGGTTGACGAGCTGGTTGGGAGGCAGCGGCTGGCCCGGCCGGAAGAAGGTGCCGTCGGTGTTGCGGATGCCGTTGGGGTCGGTGACCTGGTAGACCACGCCGAACCGGGACTGCACCGCTCCGGACGGGAACAGGATGGTGGCGTTGGTGTAGGGGAAGTCGTAGTAGCGGCCCACGCCGCCGCGCAGCAGTTTCCGGCCGTCACCCTTCATGTCCCAGGTGAAGCCGAGGCGCGGCCCGAAGTTGTCGTCGTCGTTCTCGAGCTGGGCGGCGCCGCCGTTCTGGAAGTCTTGCAGGTAGTACTCGTTGTACCGGGTCTGGGTGGAGAGCGCCCGCTGGATCGGGTTGGTGCTCTGGTCGAGGTCGTAGCCGTCCCAGTAGTCGTAGCGCAGGCCGATGTTCAGGGTGAAGCGGTCGGAGAGCAGGAGGTCGTCCTGCACGTAGGCGCTGTACTGGTCGATCGGGGTCGCGAGGCCGGAGAAGCCGCCGAAGAAGGTGATCTGGAAGACCGGCGAATTGATGTCGTTGCGCAGGAAGGAATACTGGCCGGTGGTGCCGGTGGTGGCGGAGGCCCGCAGGATCGGCTCATGGACGTAGTTGGCGCCGATCTTGAAATTGTTGGCCCGGCCGCCGATCGTGCGGGTGAAGCTGAAGTCGTCCTTGTACTGGTACTTCGTCTGCTCCGTGGACTGCGGCGTGTTGATGTTCTGGCCGGAGTGCGCGCCGGAGGGGAAGTAGAGATAAGGGGCCGTCGAGTCGGCCGAGATCGCGTTCTCGAACGTGGTGTACTGAAACAGGACCTCGTTCAGGCTGTCCGAGCCGATCTGGAAGCTGTGGCCGGCCAGGATCGACTGGTACTCGTTGATCACCGTGCCCGTGGAGTCCGGCGTGGCGTGGGGGCTCGCGCCGTACTTGTCCGAGTTCTTCTGGAAGCCGTAGCGCACCTGGAGGTACTGCTTGGGCGAGATGTTCACGGTGCCCTTGGCGGTGATCAGCTCGTCTTCAAAGGGAATGGAGGTGGACTGGCCCTGGAGCGACGGGAAGATGGGCGCCGCCGCTCCGGAGCCGTCCGGATCCGTGTCGACGGTGTAGGCGGTCGTTTCGTCGGTCTTCTCGTAGGTGGCGAAGAAGTGGGCGCGGTCCTTCACGATGGGGCCGCCCACGGCGAGGCCGAACTGTTCGCGCTCGTAGGGCTGCTTGTCGATGCCCGCGTTCTTCTCCGACTGCGTCTGCGAGTTCAGGCTGTCGTCGCGGAAGAAGCCCCAGGCGCTACCCGAAAAATTGTTGGTGCCGGTCTTGGTCACCACGGTCAGCACGCCGCCCGTGGAGCGGCCGTACTCGGCCTTGTACTGCTGGGTCTGGATGTTGAACTCCGCCACGCTCTCCAGGCTGAAGTTCTGGAGGGCGCCGCCGATCGTGTCGTCGGTGTTGTCGCCGCCGTCGATCAGGTAGTTCACGTTCCGGCCGATGCCGCCGTTGAGCGCCACGGTGAGCTGGCCCGGCTTGGTGGGGTCGGAGTTGTAGCTCAGGGTCGTGCCCGGAGCCAGGACGGCCAGGTTGGCGAACTGGCGGCCGTTCAGGGGCAGGTTCTCGAGCTGCTCATCGGAGACCACGGTGCCGATCGAGGGGGTCGTCTGCACCAGCGGCGCCTCGTCGACCACGGTGATGGATTCCTCGACGGTCGAGGCGCTCATCTCGATGTTGATCTCGCGCTGGGTGGCGACGTTCAGCCGGACGTCGTCGATGGTCACGGTGGCGAAGCCGTCGAGCTCGGCCGTGACGGTGTAGAGGCCGATGGGCACGGACGGCAGCCGGAAGGTGCCATCGCTCTCCGTGACGGTGCTGCGGGTGAGGCCGGTGTCCTTCTGGGTCGCGACGACGGTGACACCGGGCAGGGCCGTGCCCTCCTTGTCCTGAATACGGCCAATCAAGTTGGCGCCCGTGGTCTGGGCCTGGGCGGCCGGCGCCAGGGCGAGGCCCAGCACCAGAGCGAGCAGCGCGAGGACTGCCCATTGACTCCTTCGACTCATGGCTCTTCTCCTTCCTGGATAGAAATCCACCAAGACTGCACACCTGTACGACAGAACGAGATGCGTCTGAAATTAGAGTGCGGCAGGAGAAAGATAACGCTCCAACCCGGGAAAAAGAAGAGGGAAAAGGCGCCCCATGGGGGCGCCTTTGCGAGAATTCTGCTAGAAGCTGACCCGCAAGCCGAGCTGCGTCAGGCGCTGCTCGCCCTGGAGCGGGTCGCCGGCGTAGACGGTCGGCGTGGCGCCGATCGGGTTGCCCGCGTCGTCGAAGATGAGCGTGTGGGCGGCCGGGTTCTCCTCGTTGAAGACGTTGAACATCTCGGCGATCAGCTCGAGGCCGACGGGGCCGAAGGTGAACTCCTTGGAGAGCCGCAGGTCGAGCTGCGAGAACGAGTCGCCGCGCTCGGTGTTGACGCTGCCGCCCGGCAGCAGGTCGAACCGGAAGCCGTCGCCGTTGAGGTCGTTGGTGGTGTAGACGGTGTAGGGCAGGGCCGAGCGGTAGCGGTACATGCCGGAGACGTTGATCCCCCACGGGGCCCGGTAGACGGCGCGAGAGGGTGACGCGGTGCCGGGCGTCGGTGTTGAGCGGGCCGAAGCAGGCGCCGCAGAGCGGGTCGAGCGGGTTGACCGAGACGTCGCGGCCGACGCGCGCAGGTCGGGCTGGTGGCCGACGTCGGTGAGGCGGAACTCGTCGGCGCCGGCGAGCACGTTGCCCCTCGGCCTCCGAGTAGGTGTAGAAGCCCTGGATCTCGAGCTTGTGCGGTGGCGCGCGCGCGGAAGCTCAGGTTGACGCCCGTGTAGTCGGCCTGGCCGTCGCCGTACCAGAGGCGGAAGTTGCCGAAGTCCGGGAACGCGGCGCGGCGCCGGTGCGCCGGGTCGACGCGGGTTGGCGCGGAAGCGGAAGGGGATGTCGCGGTAGTCGATCGAGACCGCCTCGAAGTTCAGGCCCAGCCAGTTGGTGGCCTGCCAGGAGTAGCCGAGCGAGAGCTGGTCGGAGTACGGGGTGGCGAGCGTCGGCGAGGCGACCTCGTTCGGCGGCGGGATGGCCGCGCCGGGGAGCTGGTTGGGCGGCAGCGGCTGGCCCGGACGGAAGCAGGCTGCCGTCGGGGTTGCGGATGCCGGCGGGGTTGTGTGACGTTGTAGACCACGCCGTAGTTGGACTGCACGGCCGCGGCCGGGAAGAGGATGGTGGCGTTGGTGTAGGGGAAGTCGTAGTAGAGGCCGCAGCCGCCGCGCAGGAGCTGCCGGCCGTCGCCCTTGAAGTCATAGGTGAAGCCGAGGCGCGGGCCGAAGTTGTCGTCGTCGTTCTCCAGCTGGCCGCCCTTGCCGCCCTGGAAGTCGCGCAGGTAGTACTCGTTGTAGCGGGTCTGGGTCGAGAGCGTCTGCCAGATCGGGTTGCGTCCGCTGGTCGAGGTCGAAGCCGTCCCAGTAGTCGTAGCGCAGGCCGACGTTCAGGGTCAGCGGTCGGTCGAGCAGGAGGTCGTCCTGGACGTAGACGCTGTACTGGTCGACCGGCGTCTCGTTGCCGGAGAAGCCGCCGAAGACGGTGATGTCGGTGACCGGCGAGTTGGGATCGTCCGCGGCGAAGGCGAACTGGCCGGTGGTGCCGGTCGAGAAGTCGCCGCCGAGCGTCGGGCTCGTGGATGTAGTTGACGCCGACCTTGAAGTTGTTGGCGCGGCCGCCGAGCGTGCGGGTGAAGCTCAGGTCGTCCTTGTACTGGTACTTGGTCTGGTTGGTCGCTCTGCGGCGTGTTGATGTTCTGGCCGCGGTGGGCGCCGGAGGGGAAGTAGAGGTCGGGTCGTCGAGTCGGCGGTGATCGGGTTCTCGAACTTGGTGTACTGGAACAGGAACTCGTTCAGGCTGTCCGAGCCGATCTGGCAGCTGTGGCCGGCGAGGATCGAGCTGTACTCGTTGTTCGACCGTGCCCAGCGAGTCCGGCGCGGCGAGCGGGCTCGCGCCGTACTTGTCCGCGTTCTTCTGGAAGCCGTAGCGCACCTGGAGGTACTGCTTGGGCGAGATGTTCGACGGTGACCTTGGCGGTGATCGAGCTCGTCCTCGAAGGGGAGCGGGACGGACTGGCCCTGGAGGTCCGGGAAGACGGGCGGCTCGGAGCCGGAGCCGTCGGGATCCGTGTCGACGGTGTAGGTGGTGTCGCGCTCGGTCTTCTCGTAGGTGGCGAAGAAGTGGGCGCGGTCCTTGCACGATCGGGCCGCCCAGAGCGAGGCCGTACTGCTTGCGCTCGTAGGGCTGCTTGTCGATGCCCGCGTTCTTCTCCGACTCGGTCTGGGAGTTCAGGCTGTCGTCGCGGAAGAAGCCCCAGGCGCTGCCCGCGAACTTGTTGGTGCCGGTCTTGGTCACCACGGTCAGCACGCCGCCGGTGGAGCGGCCGTACTCGGCCTTGTACTGCTGGGTCTGGATGTTGAACTCCGCCACGCTCTCCAGGTTGAAGTTCTGGAGCGCGCCGCCGATCGTGTCGTCGGTGTTGTCGCCGCCGTCGATCAGGTAGTTGACGTTGCGGCCGATGCCGCCGTTGAGCGCCACGGTGAGCTGGCCCGGCTTGGTCGGGTCGGAGTTGTAGGCCAGCGACGTGCCCGGGGCCAGGATCGCCAGGTTGGCGAACTGCCGGCCGTTGAGCGGCAGGTTCTCGAGCTGCTCCTCGCTGACCACCGTGCCGATCGCAGGGGGTCGTCTGCACCAGCGGCGCCTCGTCGACCACGGTGATCGACTCCTCGATCGTCGAGGGGCTCATGTCGATGTCGATCTCGCGCTGGGTGGCGACGTTCAGCCGGACCTCCTCGATGGTCACCGTGGCGAAGCCGTTGAGCTCGGCCGTGACGGTGTAGAGGCCGATGGGGAGCGAGGGCAGCCGGAAGGTGCCGTCGCTCTCGGTGACCGTGGTGCGGTTGAGGCCGGTGTCCTTCTGGGTCGCGGTGACGGTGACGCCGGGCAGGGCCGCGCCGTCCTTGTCCTGGACGCGGCCGATCAGGTTGGCGCCCGACGTCTGGGCCTGGGCGGCCGGCAGCAGGGCGAGGCCCAGCGCCAGCGTGAGCAGCATGCAGGGCTGCCCACATTTTTCTTGAATTCATGACTCGTCTCCTTCTGGATCGTATGGAATCAAAGTCCATTCGCCTGTCGAACGGAACGTCACGAAACACTTCGGCACCGGCAAGGGTCCTGGAGCGTCGTCACCTCCTCTCCGCCGCCGTCCGGCCAGTTGAGCCGGGCGAGGAGCTGCTGCGCCGCGCGGCGCTGCTCGGCGAACCCGGGATTCCCCTCCGTCGCGGCAAGGAAGTCCCGGTAGGCGTTCCCGGCGGCGGCAGCGTCTGCCCGCCATGTCGTACGCGATGGCCCGGTTGAGCCGGACCTCATGATAGCCCGGCGCGAGCGCGAGAGCCCGCTCGAAATAAGAGAGTGCGGCAAGGGGCTGATCGCGCTCCACTTCGAGCGTTCCGAGGCCGTTGAGCGGCTCGGCGTAGCGGGGAGCCAGGGCGGCCGAGCGCTGGTAGGCCTGCTCGGCCTCGCCCGGCCGTCCCATGGCGCGCAGCACGTTACCCAGGTTGTTCATGGCCACGGCGTTGCGCGGATCGAGCCGCGTGGCGGCCTCGAACTCGCGCCGCGCCTCCTCCAGCTTGCCCTCGCCGAGCGCGATGATCCCCAGGGTATTGTGCGCCTCGGGCCGGGTGGCGTCGAGCCGCACGGCCCGCTCGATCGCCTCCCGCGCCTCGGCGAGCCGGCCGGCCTCCTGGAGAGCGGCGGCCAGGTTGTACCAGGCCTCGGGGTCCGTCGGGCGCCGCCTCGGCGGCCTGCCGGTAGAGGGGCACGGCCTTTTCGAGGTCCCCCCGGTCGCGCCACGCCGCGGCCAGCTTGCCGCGGAACACCGGATTCGCCGGGTCGGCCGCCACCAGGGCGTCGAGCTCGCCCAGGGCCGCGTCCAGCTTGCCGTCCTGGAGATCGGCGTTCGCCTTCTCGAAGCGCTGGAAGAGGGCCACCATGGTCTTGGGATCGATGGACGATCCCTTGGCGGCTCCCGTGGAGGATGTCTGCGGGCGTCGCGGCACGGTGGGGCCGGCGGCGTACCCCAGGCTGGCCAGGAGAGCGCGGGTCTCGGCGTCGGGTGCCGTGCCCCGGGGCGTGTCCACGGCGCCGGCCTCGATCTCGGCGATCCGTGCGGCGAACCCGCGCGCCTCGGCCTTCTGGGCTGCCAGGTTGACCGTCTCCTTCGGGTCCCCGCCCAGGTCGTAGAGCTCGGGATCGGGAGAGGAGATGTACTTGAGATCCCGCCGCCGCAGGGCCGCCAGCGGGCTCCAGCCGTAGATCGCCGGGTACTGGCTCTCGGCGTAGACCTCCGAGGCGGGCGGATCGCCGCCCGCCAGCAGGGCCTTCGAGAGGTCGCGGCCGTCGAGCGGGTGTCCGCCGGGGCCCGCGGGTGCGGGGAAGCTCTTGCCCAGGAGGCCGGCCAGCGTGGGCGCGAGGTCCACCAGGCTCATGGGGGTCTCCACCACCCGGGGCTTCAGCCGGCCCGGGGCGCGCACCAGCAGCGGCACGTGGAGCGTGGGCTCGTAGAGCAGGAGGCCGTGGGTGATCTCGCCGTGCTCGCCCAGGCCTTCCCCGTGATCGGCGGCCACGGCCACCACGGTGCCGTCCGCGAGGCCCCGGCGCTCCAGCTCCTCCAGCAGCCGGCCCACCTGCGCGTCCACCTCCGAGATCTCGCCGTCGTAGGGCCGGCCGGGATGGCGCGCCGCCCAGTCCTTCGGCGGCGCGTAGGGAGCGTGGGCGTCGTAGAGATGGACCCAGAGGAAGAACGGCCGGGAGTCCTCGTCCCCCCCACGGAGCCAGGCGAGCGCCCGGTCCATCACGTCGCGCCCCGGCCGCTCGGCCTCCAGGGTGACGCCGGCGTGGGGATCGCGGGGGATCTCGTCGTCGTACACCTCGAAGCCCTGGTTGAGCCCGAAGCGCCGGTCGAGCACGAAAGCGCCGATGAAGGCGCCCGTGCGGTACCCCTCCTTGGCCAGCAGGCTCGCCAGCGTGCTCTTGTCCGCCGGATAGGCGCCGAGACCGTTGTTGCGCAGCCCGTGATGGGGCGGCAGCAGGCCGGAAAGGATGCTGGCGTGAGACGGCAGGGTCAGGGGGACCGTGGCCGATACGCTGTTGAAACGGAGGCCCTCGGCCGCCAGGCGGTCCAGCGAGGGAGTCACGGCCTCGCGGCTCCCGTAACAGCCCAGGTGGTCGGCGCGCACGGTGTCCAAGGTCACCAGGACGAGGTTGGGATTCCCCACCGCCTTCCCCTTGCCGCAACCGGCGGCCAGGAGAAAGACCGCCAGCAAGAGCGCGAGCAGCGTCACGCCCCGGCGGGCCCGGGTGGGTTTCTGTAATCTACTATTGAGCAATCAAACATTGCCTCGCTTGTAGTGGGCGAAGAATAGCGGAATCCGGGAACGGCGGGAAGGACCCTCACCCTACCCTCTCCCGTCCCCTCCCTTCCCCCCTCACCGGGAGAGGGAAAAAGAAACAAGAACCTTCTCTTCCTCTTTCGTTTTCTCCCTACCGGGAGAGGGGAAAAGGACAGACCAGAATCAATCCCTCTTCTTTCCTTTTCTAACTCTCTCCCTCCTCTCCCGGTGAGGGGGGAGGGGAGGGGCCGGGAGAGGAGGGCCGGGGAGGTGAGGGCCTACATGTCGTCCAACAGTTTCTGCCGCTTGGCGTTGAACTCCTCCTGGGAGATCAACCCCTCGTCGAGCAGGCCCTTGAGCTGGCGGAGCTTTTCCGCCATGGGACTGGCTGCGGGAGCCGCCGCCGCGGGAGCGGCCTGGGCTGGAGCCCCCGGAGCCCCCGGAGAGACATTGCCCTGCATGGCCTCGCGCATCATGCCCGGGAGCATGGCGCCGAGACCGGCTCCCATGCCGATCCCCACGCCGGCCCCCATCGTGTCGCCGGCCCCGCCGCCCGGATTGGCGGCGGCGTCGCCGATGGCCCGCGCGGTCTTGAACTTCATGTAGGCGTTCATGTCGCCGATGGCGCCCATGCCGCTGCGCTCGTCGATCAGCTTCTGGACCTCCTCCGGCGGCGTGATGGCGCCCATGTAGAGGTCCACCAGCTCGATGCCGTACTTCGTGAAGTCGTCGGCCACCCGGGACTTGAGCGCCATGGCCAGCTCGTCATAGAGCTTCGCCAGGTCGAAGATGGAGGTCAGGTTCTCGCCCAGCACGTCCGTCAGGCGGGCCACGATGGCGTCGCGGAAGTAGTCCTCCACCCCCTGGGTGGTGTAGAGGCCGCGGCTGCCCACCACGGCATTGACGAACACCTGGGCGTTCACGATCCGCACGGCGAACTTGCCGAAGGCGCGCAGGCGCACCATCGCGAGGTCCTGGTCACGGAAGATGACCGGCTCCTTGGTGCCCCACTTGAGGTCCAGGAACGTCTTGGTCGAGACGAAGAACACCGCCGCCTGGAAGGGCGATTTCCCGCCGAACGGGATGCCGAAGACGCTCGCCAGGATGGGGACGTTCTGCGTCGCCAGCGTGTGCCGGCCCGGGCCGAACGTGTCGAGGGCCTTGCCGTCGCGGAAGAACACGGCCTGCTGGCTCTCCTCGACGATGAGCTGGCTGCCGAGGCGGATGGGAGCCGTGCCATTGGCCGGCCAGCGCGACACCATGGTGTCGCCCGTGGGGTCCTGATATTGAATCACGTCCATTGTCGGTATCTCCTAGGGTTCGCGTCAGACGCCTATGGGGTCCGTGCCGCCGCCTTGGACCGCGCCGCCGATGACCTGCTCGCGCTGCCGCCACTTGGCGTCCAGGCCGCGCACCATCTGGAGGAGCTTCTCCAGGGCGGCGGCGGGATCGTCCCCGCCGGGCGCCGGCAGGTTGGCGATGTCGCTCTCGATCTGCGCCAGGTCGTCCACCACCGAGAGGTCGAACTGATAAATCCGCTCGAAGCTCGGTCTCGCCGATCTTCACCGGATCGAACAGCCCGCTCGCCCCGTAGTCCGCGAAGCGGATCGCCTGCGACAGCCCGTCGACCTGCCGGTCGATCCGGTCGAAGGCGGACAGGACGCCGATCTTGCCGGCGTCGGTGTAGCTCCGTGCCCGGTCCCGCACGGCGGCCTTCAGCCGTCCCAGGTCCGATGCCAGGTGCTCGCGCAGCATCCGGTCGACGTCGCGCCGCAGCTCGCGGTCCTGGAACCCCCGGTAGCCCGGGATCTTGTCGCCGAGCCGTTCCAGGATGTTCCGTTGCGCCTTCGCCTGCTCATAGCCGTTGCTCATCCGGTTTTCCTCCTCGCAGTGGCCCCGGTATCCTACCGCATTGCGGCATCGGCGTCCCGGGAAGAGCGTATACGTCCTGCGGAGGCAGGAGTTGCTCCGCCTTCGAGCCGGTTTGGAGTCCCGGAAGGCGGTCAGCCCCCTGTTGCAACCGCGGCGGAAGCACTTTTACCCCCGGCGGAAGCTCCGGAGACCTCTCGGGAAAGCCCGCCGCCCCAAATGGAAAGCTCGCCGCCCCTACGAGAAAGCTCGCCGCCCCAAATGGAAAGCCTGCCGCTCCTTCGGGAAAGCCCGCCGCCCTAAATGGAAAGCTTGCCGCCCCTACGGGAAAGCAAACCGCCCCAAATGGAAAGCCTGCCGCCCCTTCGGGAAAGCTCGCCGCCCCTTTTGGAAAGCCCGCCGCCCCTAAAAGTGCCTTTTCGGGGGTCAGCGGCCCATCCGCCGGGGGGCAAGGTCCCGGATATGCCCTTGGACGTGCTGTCTTGAGCCCGTAGGGCGGGGAGATTCCTAGCCCAGGGCGCGAGCCCTGGGAAACCGGACGGCCCGTCAGGGGTGGTGGAGAGGATCGTGGGATGAATTCCCCGGAGGCTGGGATGGAGCACGCCGTGTCCACCCAGGGTTCGCACCCATGCCATTCCACACATCTCGGGGTCTTCAGGAGGGCGAGGAGGATCGTGCCGATCTGCGCTTCGAGGAGACGGCCCGACGACGGTGCACCCGGAGAGGGCGTCGGTCGAGGACTGGGCCGTCTCTACGGGACGGTGTTGCCGTTGCGGACGGTCAGGTTACGGAGATGTCGAGAAAGCGCCCCCGTAAACTCATCTTGGGCCTCGGCACAACCGTTCCGTAGAGACGCCCCCAGTCCTGAACCGGGCACTTTCCGGGTCCTCAAACGTCGGGGCGTCTCTTTCGGAGGGTACACCTTCACGATCCAAGGCAACCGATTGGACCTCCCGGGCACAAAGTTGACAAACAGACACCGATAGTCACAATTCTGATCGCCATGGTACGGCGATTACAGGCTCTCCTGGAAACCTCGCGTCAGCAGATTCGTGAGGGCAAAGGGATCAGCCATGAGGCATTCTGGGAAACAGTGGATGAAGAGAAGCCTGACAAGGCACAGGGAAAGCGCAAGAAATCGCCTGACCCCCCTGTGAACGATCAACCCGGGTCAGGCCACTGAAAGCACAGCCTGAACCGGGGGCCGGGGCTCACGCATGCCGGTCGAGTCTGCGGACACGGACCACCGTGGGGGGCAGAGCCAGGATCTCCGGGTCGCCGGTGAGAACTGGCGCATTCTCCAGCCGGCCCATGGCAACAGCGAATGCGTCAGCGTAGGAGAGAGGGTGCGCCGCTTTGACTCGTGCTGCCTCAAGGGCCAGGGATTCGCGAGCTGGTACGACGTCGATCGGAAGCGCCTTCACCTGAGCGAGGCGTTCTTCCGCCTGCGTCTCATCGGTGAGTTGGAGGAGACGGTAGAAGACCTCGCCGAGATTGACCACGTTCAGCAACAGGCGGAGGTTGCCGTTTTGCGCGCGGCGCAAATAACGGCGCATCACCGCCGCACCGGGCTCCTCGGCGCGTAGGAACGCCAGGATCGCCCAGGAATCAACGACCGCGACGTTGCCGGCGCTCATCGGCTTCGATTTCGGCCTGGTGCTCGGCTTCGAGATCTGCGAGAGGATCCCCTGGGAGGTCCCTCAGGCAACCATAGAGGATGTCGATGGGATTCCCGGCCTCGAGCAGCGTCAAGCGCACGGCACCATCGCCCAGGACCTCAACCGCCAACTCCGTGCCCGACACCCACCGGAGTCGCTCACGCACGGGCTTGGGAATGACGACCTGCCCCTTGCTGGTCACACGGGTTGCCGACTTCATGAATACCATCTTACCAGAGAGGTAAGACTGTGTCCATGGAGCGTCATCAACCCGGATCGGGCCACTGAAAACACAACCTGAATCCGTCCGGATCGGTGAGATACACCTGCCGCATGCCATAGGCCTGTGTCACCGGCGCCTCCGCATCAACGCCCTGGGCGCGGAGGTGGGCATACGCCCCATCCACATCCGGACAACCAAAGAAAAGCGCCGTGTCGAAGTGTGCCGCAACGCGAACGGGATCAGGAGCCGGCGGCCGCTCGTGGGCCTCGTAAGCCGTGTTGAGCATCAAATCGACGCCATCACGCCGAAGCAGCGCCCAATCGAAGTGGTCTCCCGGTGCGGATGTGCTGACGACTTCGAAGTCCAGGATGTCGCGATAGAACGCGATGGATCGGGGCATGTCGAAGACTTCGAGGAGTGGGGCGAGGCCTCGGATGGAGATGGGCATGGGTTCCTCCTGAAGCTAAGTACGCTGTAGCACGCACCAGATGCCTTCACCAGCGCGGCTTGCGATGCCCTGCCATTTGCCAGGCAGGCGAGCGGCGACCTGATCAGGCGAAAGATGAATCGGTGTTTTCTCACCGCTGCTGTTCACCCACATCAGGAGTCCATCCTTGCGTAGGACGCGATCGACTTCAGCGGGGAACAGGAACGCGTTCACGAGAACAACTGCGGCCGCGGATGCATCGCGGACCGGGAGCACCGCACCATCGGCCCGGACGCGGTGAGCCGGCGTGGCCGGAGCCAATCGCAGCATGGCCAGCGAGAGGTCGATCGCAAGGACCGTTGTGAAGCGCTCAGCGAGCAGTGTTGAGTAAGTTCCGATGCCGCTGCCGACGTCGAGGGCGAGGCCTCCCTCCGCTTGGATCTCGTTCAAGCCACGCGTGAGTGCGTCGACGAAGACAGCAATGTGCTCTGGCGCGGTCCGCGTGTGCCATTCGCCTGCAAGATCGTCGAAGTAGCGTTCGACATCGTGGCGCAGATCGTCGGTCCAACCGTCCGAGTTGATTCCCGCGGCCCGCAGGGTGGCCACTCGCATCGGGTGGTCCGGCGTGCCGGCACCGGAGGATCGGTGGCCTTCGATGGTCACCGGCGGAAGATGGCGAATGGTCAAAGGAGGCCTTTCTCTGGGTTAAGTGCCAGCCCTCGATATAGATTCGCCCGCCCCTGCCTGCCGATCAACTCGATCACTCTCCCCTTTTGCAGACAATACGCCATCTTCTGGGCCAACTCCCTGCCCGTGTTCATCGCTGTCGCAAGGTCTCTCGCGGTGAATGACTCCAGTCCCTCCGGCAGAAACCCTCGCCAGTCCGCCGGCTCCTTGAACAACCGCTGATCCAGGACCTCCAGCAACCGGCGTGCTTCAAGAACCCATCCTCGCCTGCGCCAGTGCCGCTTGCCCCCGAACCGCCTCGCCTCTTCTTCCTTGAGCATCAACACTTCGAGTGAAAAGTTACGGTTCGTCAATAACTGCGGGATACTCACCATTTCCCAGAAAAGGTCTTCCAACCGCCCTCTCTTGGGTGACTTGCGGCGAATGACTTTGCCGTGATCCTCGGTCGCCGGCCGGACAATCCATTTCTCCTGGGCTATCGGGTAGATCAGTCGTACCTGATGGGAATATAGCAGCTTCGTAGCTTCGGCTTGATCGAGGAGAAATTGCCCGTCTGGATCTCTATCAACAGATCGTCTCGAACAATATCAATCACGAACCCGCCAACCGCGACCTCCAATCGATCTCCCGGCCGTGCGTACCACTGTTTCAGTGATGCGTGGAGGGGCTTCTCATTCAGTACGCCGATTCCTGACATTTCGATCCAATCCCGTGTCGATTCGTTCTGGTGCCTACGAGCTGCTTCAGCGGCGCTCACCAGCCGTCCGGGCGCCTAAGGGTGGACGGTTCTTGCGGTAGGAGTTCTTCAGAGCGATTTTGCCGTCTCGAAAGGTGAACAGATCGCAGCCATGTACTTCCACACGACTGCCGTCTGCTCGTGTTCCTGTGAATGTCCACTCCGACACTCCACGCTCCCCATGCACAAAGTGGCGCGCATTCCCCCAATGGGCATCAGGAAAGGTCATCCAGACCTCTGCAAATCCAGCTCGCACGGCCTCAAGGCCGACGTAGCTAGTACCGCAGATTTCCGGACCTGCCGAAGATTCAAATACACAATCGTCGACCATGAATGACATGAGAGCATCCACGTCGTGGCGATTCCACGCATCGGCGAAGGCCTGCAAGACCTCGGTGGTGACCTCAGGGATCAAGCTCGCCATGATCTACCCTCCTGCCCGGATCTGCGTACATGCTCGGTCTATGACGCCCAACGTGATACCGATGAGCGGCGGCGCCGTTGCCGTCCGCTCTATCGGCGGGGTTCGGCGTCCCTGCCATCAGCGATAGGGTACAGCCGAGCGTCGGACATTGATGTTGTTGAACCCCATATCTTTCAGTTTGTCTTTCACCTCATCGAAGGACGAAGGGTTCTTAGGCCCTAGAACTACCGCCGTTATAGCGCTGAGGTCTTGCAGTGGTAAGGCGATGTACGGTATGTCCAGACCACCCCTCTCCCTCCTCGCGACCTTGACTCCAGGTATCTCTACATCGTCCTGATTGTGACCGCCTGGGTCAAGCCACCAGCCTTCCGCTCTGGTAACCAGATGCACCATACGTACCTCTTGCTCTTCAAAAAAAGAGGGATGTTTGAACGTAACTAAGTCTGTCGCGAAATCAGGTAAAACGCTTGCCGCTGCCAAACGCCCCGCAGCCCCCCGTTGCCAATAAAGGTTGAACTTGCGTAGGCTTTGGAGAATTAGCACCTCTTGCTGTTCCTGATCGTACAAGACATTTTTCATGTTCACAGGCAGCGATTGAGAAACTTTGACTCCGTCGAGCTCTATCGCGAAGCCTTTTCCATCTTCGCTATATGCTCTCCACTGGCTGAGCAAGTCGCCGTTCTTGGAGAACGAACCAACGAGCGGCAATAGATGCCGATCCGCCTCCTGAAGCCCATCACGCACAAAACGGCAAAAGCTGGACGAGAACTCGACAGGATGAGCTGCGAAAACATCATCAACCAGCCGTCGGCCCCACACAAGCTCTTGCGCATCGTTCATCGTATATACACTCGATAACCAGATGGACCGACTGTGGCAGAGCGGCCAGAACGAAGCTCCGGAGCAGTAATGAAATATCGTCTCACCCTGCCTCGGGGAGTAGTTTCGATCTGTGAGATCTGGAAGCTCCGCATATTCCGGCTCGATCATTTTGGTCCCTGAGTGTCGTGAGACGCCGACGGAGAATGCTGCTCAGCAGCTGGAAAGCGGAGCTTTCTGGTCCGCTGGAGCAGCGAAGTTAGCCGACATCCCAAGAGCGGCCCCACTGCTGTAAGGACATGAACTCCTCGATTCCACTGGCATTAATCACTGCGATTCGACGCACGCCTTCTGCGTAGAAGATGTCGGTAAGCCCTGGCTGGACTGACTGATGCACAATGGAATGCTGAATGCCGCGTGACTGCGGATAGTCAAGCCATAGCCAGCCAAGCTGCTTAAGCTCAAGCTGTTTCGTATACAAATTGCCTGTGAGTAAGTCAGCCGCTCCTACGTCAATCGGCGATGTCCAGAGTGTGGCGGTGGTGAAGATTACCGGGACGAGGGTCGCCGTCTGTCCCTTTGGCAGGATATCAGTGCGTTCCTCAAAAAACTGTGCGAGACCGTTCAAACCGCGACATACCTGGGTTGCAGCCTCCTCGATTTCGCCCCTCCCAGACCCTGTTTCGCTGCCTCGCTCACCTGTGCGAACTTCGAGTGCTATCTGGAATGCTCGGTCGGTGTGCATGAATCCGCGCAAGGCAGCAAAGGTGCGACCCTCTGGGTTGCGTTTAACAACAGGCATCATGGTCACGGCCCAGTCCCGGTCACCCTCAGGCCACTCAGCTCGCGCAAAACACCAGTTTGCGGTAGCGGGATTCGCACGCTTACATTCACAAACCATGAACATCGAAAGACGACGGTGCTGAAGAATGAAATCCACGCGAGTATCGCGTCCGCGGACCTCTACGGGGAACTCTGGCGCGGCAGGTGTCCAAGAAGAACCACGTCGAGCAGCATCTTGAAGATGACCGAGGACCGCATACTGGAAGCCGTAGCCATGCCGGTCAAGGGCCTTCCGGAAGCCAGCCTCTACAGGGTTCTCGGATTCCACCACCGGTCCTTTCATCGGCAGTAACGTTTAGAAGGTCAGCGTGCGGCGTTAGCCGTCCGCTGGACCGAGTTGTTAGCCCGCCTCAATGAGATGCCTCATTGATCTGATCGTAGAGACCCGCAAGAGGTTCAGCCACATTTTCACTACACGCCGGATTCGCCAGCAGTGTCATTACTTCGATTCTCAGATCGTGGTTATACCATCCTGGTAGCTTGACGACCTCCTTGTTGTTCAGGAACTTCACGAACTCGTCAGCTAACACGCGATGGGCTTCTGCATTCGCAGACTTCGCGGCGTCGGCAATCGCGTCGCGTATATCTTGATCCCCCGTCCAATTGACGCCGTACGACTTGTCGAAGCCCCAATGAAACGCGGCGGTAATAATTGGCGCATATTCCTTGTCACCCTCGAAGCGCGCAAGCCGTGTGAGGAGTGCGATCACTTGGGCTGTGGCAGTTCGGAGTTCTGGTTTATCTATTCTGAGGAGGTCCTTGAGCCTCGTAAGAAGAAGCAATTTCTGCCCCTTCGGCTTGGCAGCAAAATCTTCGGCCGACATCTGGCGTAACGCCGCGACCACCTCGTGAAGCCTCGCCTCAGTTAACAAGGTTGATAGGGGAACATCGGTTCTAAAAACGGATCGCAAACGTTTGATGAAATCGCCCGCTGACTGAAGCCTCACAGTTCGGTCCTGAACGAGGCACTCCTTTATAAGATCGTCGATGGCTGGAGGAATTGCCTCGTTCATGTCAGAGAGTGATTGGTAGACTCCGGGATGCGGAAGGTGCCCGGATAGTGTCTCGTACAACGTGATACCCAATGAGTACAGGTCGGATCTGCCGTCGAGTTCTTCGTCATTGCTCTGCTCTGGCGACATATATGAGGGCGTGCCAATGACGTAGCCACTCTTCGTGAGTTTCTTCACGTCGCCGGGGGTCATTGCGATACCAAAGTCAACGAGGAGAGCATTCACATCGTCCGTTGCGACAATGATGTTGTCCGGCTTAACGTCCCGGTGAATGATACCTCTCCCGTGTGCGTGCTCAAGTGCAGCAGCGACTTGGGTGAACCAACGGCGTGCGCGCTCAAGAGCTGGTATAGCGCCCACCTTGATGATCTCTCGAAGGGTCTGACCTTCTACAAAGGCAAAATAGATTTCCATCCTGTCGTCTGCGAAGCGGACATCGTAGATGGCCGGAATGTGAGGATGGCTCATCTTTGCGAGCGCCTTCGCCTCTCTACGAAATCGCTCTCGAGCATCTTCATCCTGCAGCAGTTTCAACTCTTTGACCGCGACGAGGCGATCCAGGATCTTGTCCCGGCGTTTCGAGACGCGACCGAAACCCCCTTCGCCGTGAGCGTCTGCAACAACTTCGTAGCGTTCGTCAGTACTCATACCTGTCTCGCCGGGCTAACCTTTAGATCACTCTCCTGCTCCCTTCCCCGAAATGCCTTACAGACAGCCTCAAGATATCCGGGAAAGCGGTATGTCACTCATTCTTCATACTTTACCAGTTTACGCTTGTTCCGGATGTTCGTCAATAACGGGGACAGCAGCCGCTGCTGTGACTGCGGCTCCAGCCTTATCCTGACGGTCCAGAGGAAGCGCCTCTGGCGCGTATCCTGTGGCGCCTATTGGGGTTTATCAGCAGGCCGTGTCGGCGTATCGGCGAATCCTGGGGGGGCATACCCTTACCCACATTTCATTTGGTGACGTTGTTTGCGCCCCGGAGGGGCATAGGCATAGAGCCTGGCGCTTCAGCGCCAGGTTGGGGGACGCCCTGATTCCCACAAGTCCTGTAGGGACGCAGGCGGTTTACGATCTTCGATGCCGCCTGCCTGCACCCCTATGGGGCTTCCGGAGGTAAGAGGGGTCTCATTCCTGGCGCTGAAGCGCCAGGCTTTACGCCTTTGCCCCTCCGGGGCAGACGAAGATGTGTAGGGTTTGGGGAGGCGGCGGTGGGAGGAGGTCTACGAGGATCTCCAGCGGAGGCTTCGGGAGCGCCGCCGTACAGGGGAAAAGCGAAGTTAGCAGGCCGGCAGGGATGCCAGCGCTCCCAGGGGCGCTACGCCTGAGGGGAAGGTCTGCGGTGACGGGCCCCTCCTGCCCCCACCCATTCGTCGGTTACAATAGGTCCCCTCTTCAGTCTTCGGAGGTGCTTTTTGAATTTGCGGGAGCCGGGGTCCATCCTCGACGGCAAGTACGAGATCGTCCAGCGCCTCGGCAGCGGTGGCATGGGAGAGGTCTATCTGGTCCGCCACGTCCACCTGCAGGAGCTGCGGGTGGTGAAGATCCTGCGCCAGGACCTCGCGGCCGACCCCTCGGCCCAGAAGCGGTTCATGCGCGAGGCGCGCCTCGCCACCCAGATCAAGCACCCCAACGTCGCCATCCTCTACGACTTCTCGACCCTGCCAGGCGGCAGCTTCTACATGGTCTGGGAGCACATCCAGGGGCAGGACGTGGGAGACCGCATCCGGAGCCACGGACCGTTTCCGGTACGGGTGGCCGTGCGGCTCGGCGTCCAGGCGCTCCAGGGGCTGGAGGCCGTCCACGCCACGGGCGTCATCCACCGCGACCTGTCGCCGGACAACCTCATGATCACCGAGGACAAGGGCGGCAACCTGCGGATCAAGATCATCGATCTCGGCCTCGCCCGTAACCTGGAGGCTGACGCCCATTCCGAGATCACCCAGGTGGGCATGTTCATGGGCAAGCTCCAGTACTGCTCGCCCGAGCAGGCCGGCGTGCCCGCGGGCGTAGCGCTCGACCACCGGAGCGACCTCTATTCGTTCGGCCTGGTGCTCTACGAGATGATCACCGGCCTGCCGCCGTTCGACTCGGAGAACCAGCACGGCTTCATCTTCAAACGGCTCTCGGAGGACCCGCTGCCCCTGCGCGGACGGAAGCCCGGGATCGAGGTGCCCATAGAGCTGGACCGCGTGGTCCGCCGTGCCCTGGAGCGCGACCGGGAGCAGCGGTATCCGGATGCCCGGGCCTTCATCCAGGCTCTGGAGCGGGTGGACCAGGGCATGAGCGCGGTCGAGACGCGGGAGATCCCGGTGTCCGCCGTGGCCGCGGCCCAGGCCATGGCTCCCGCGGCAACTCCACCCCAAGCGGCGCCGCCGCGCCGGAGCAGCTCCAGCGAGCTGTCGCGCGCGGATAAGATCGACCTGCTGGCCCAGATCGAGCGGGCGTCGAAGCGGGTGCAGGACAACGCGGCGGACTTCTCCCGTGTCGAAGCGGCCTTCGCTGCCGGCCAGCTCGAGGAGGCGGAGAAGCTCCTGGCCAAGATCGAGGCGGCCGCTCCCCGGGCCCAGGGGCTCGACCGCTTGAAGGAGAGGCTGGCGCAGGCCCGGGAACGGGAAGCCCAGCAAGAGGCGCGGCAGAACGAGGCCGAGACGCAGGAGGAGCGGCAAGCCGCGGCCCTCCGCGTGGCCGAGACGGAGCAGGTGCTCGCCAATTACCTCCAGAAGAAGCAGCTTCCCCTGGCCCGGCTGGCCCTGGAGACCCTTCTGGAGATCCAGCCCAACCATTCCAAGCGGGCTCACTATGAGAGCTGGCTCGGGATCCTGGCCGAGGAGGCCGAGAAGTCGAAGCGGGCGGAAGCCTCCCTGGCCGTGGGCCGGACCGCCCTGGAGCGGCGCGACTTCAAGGCCGCCCGGAAGGAACTGGAGTCGGTCGCCCGCAACGATCCCACGGGCAAGCGGGCCGAGACTTTCAGCCACGAGCTGGAGGCCGCCGAGCAGGAGATCCGGCAGGGCGAGGAGATCGACCGGCGGCGGCGGCGTTTCGAGGAGCTGGTCGCCGCCCACCGGGTGATGGAGGCGAAGGAGGAGCTCGACGCTCTCTCGAAGCTGGACATACCCCGTGTCACGCTCGACTTCTATCGCGAGCAGTGGATGGAGGCCCGGACGGCCATCCAGCACGAGGAGCAGCTGGCCGTCTTCGAGCGCCGCTACCGGGAGGCGATCGAGGACCACAGCTGGTCAGCCGCCCGCGAGGTGGCGCGAGAGCTGGGGGAGGGCCAGCCCGGGAACCCGCGGTCCTCGGCCATGTTCTCCGAGGCCGAGCGGATGGAGGCGATCGCCCGGCGCCAGCAGGCCATCGAGCAGGGGGTCCAGCAGGTGGACACCTTCATCGAGCAGGGCGACGCGGCCAAGGCCGAGCTGGCGCTCAAGATCCTGATCCAGATGGACCCGGAGAACCGCCACCGCAAGCGGCTGGAGAAGCAGGTGGGGGGAATGAAGAGGTGATTCCTGGGAAGGCCCAGTCTGCGCAAGCCGCACCCCCGCCCAGGCATAAATGCCCGGGCTAGGCAAAAACAGCCGGGTGAACCCGACTGATTGAGTCCCCTTCAGGGGGCTTCTTCAACGTAGGCCGGGCATTTATGCCCGGGTGGGGCTTCAACCCTTGATAGAGTCCCAATCCCTATGACCATCCATTCCCCCGAACCGACCGCCGCCGCCCCTCCCGCGACAACCCGGGAGCGGCTTCTCCGTTATGCGTTCATGAAGCTCACCCGGGACTTCGATTCCCGGTTCGAGGCCCTGTTGCTGACCGGTCGGGTCTCCAAGTGGTACAGCGAGGTGGGCAACGAGGCCACCACCATCCCGGCCGGCCTGGCCCTCGGGCCGGGCGACGCGCTGTGCACGCTGCACCGCGATCTCGGCGCCATCCTCGCCGTCTATCTGGATCCGGCTCGCGCTTTCCCTGGTTTCGGCTTCGGCCAGCCGGATGGCCGCGACCGCCGTCCCGATCCCGACCACCTGATGCACCGGCTCGCCTGCCAGCTCCTGGGCAAGGGCGAGGGTTTCTCGCAAGGCGTCGAGCGCTCGTTCCACTATGGGTATCTGGCGCCGGAGCACGGCATCCTGCATGCGGGCATGATCAGCCACCTGGGTTCCATGATCCCGGTGGCGGCGGGTTGCGCCTTCGCCTTCCGCCAGTCCGGCAGCGACCGGGTGGCCATGAATTTCATCGGCGACGGAGCCACCTCCACGGGCGACTTCCACGAGGGGCTCAACATGGCCGCCGTGTGGAAGCTGCCGCTCATCCTGGTGATCGAGAACAACCACTACGCCTTCTCGACGCCGGCCCGCCTCCAGTACGCGGCCGAGCGGCTCTCCGACCGCGGCATCGGCTACGGCATCGCCGCCGAAACGGTAGATGGCAACGATCCGGACGCCATGGCCGAGGCCTTCGGCCGCGCCGTGGCCCGCGCCCGCGCCGGCCAGGGACCCACGCTGCTCGAGGCCATGCTCGGCCGCATGCGCGGGCACAGCGAGGGGGACGATTCGCTCAAGGTGGTGCCGCCGGACGAGCTCGCCGCCTACCGCGCGGCCGATCCCGTGCCGGCCTACGCCCGCCGCCTCGAAGAGGAGGGAGTGCTGGACGCCGCGGCCCGCGAGCGCCTGGAGGCGCGGATCGCCGAGATGGTGGAGAAGGCCATCGCCAACGCCATCGACGCGGCGCCGCCGGCCGAGGAGACCGCGATGCGGCCGGTGTTCGCCCCCGATCTTCCGCGGCGGGTGGAAGCCCCGGCCATCCAGACGATCCGGGCCAAGGGCGAGATCACCTACGTGGATGCCATCAACCAGGCCCTGCTCGAAGAGATGGAGCGGGACTCCTCGGTGGTCCTGATGGGCCAGGACATCGGCGTGTTCGAGGGCGCCTTCCGCACGACCAAGGGGCTCCACGCCCGCTGGCCCAACCGGGTGCTCGACACGCCCATCGCGGAGAGCGGCACGATCGGCATCGCCATCGGCGCCGCCCTGCTGGGCTACAAGCCGGTGATCGAGATGCAGTTCGGCGACTTCATCTCCTGCGGCTTCAATCAGCTCGTCAACGTAGCGGCCAAGCTCTATTACCGGTGGCAGGTACCGTGCCCGATCGTGATCCGCCTGCCCACGGGCGGCGGCGTGGGGGCCGGGCCGTTCCACTCCCAGAATCCCGAGGGATGGTTCGCGCAGACGGCAGGCATCAAGGTCGTCTGTCCGGCCACGGCCACGGACGCCATGGGCCTGCTCAAGGCGGCCATCCGCGATCCCAACCCCGTGATGCTCTTCGAGCACAAGTTCCTCTACCGCCGGATCAAGAGCGTCCTGCCGGACGGCGACGCGGTCGCCAGGATCGGAGAGGCGCTGATTGTTCGGGGGATCAAATCGCGACAGGGCAAACACCTGACGCTGATCGGTTACGGCGCCTCGACGTGGGTCTGCCTGGAAGCGGCGGACGAGCTGGCGAAGTCAGGAGTGGAGGCCGAGGTGGTGGACCTGCGCACCCTCGTGCCGTACGACGAGGAGACGGTGCTTGCCTCCGTGAAGCGGACGGGCCGGGCGCTGATCGTCCACGAGGCGCCGATCACCCTGGGCTTCGGTGCCGAGGTGGCGGCGCGCCTGGCCGACGCGGCCTTCCCGTGGCTGGACGCGCCGATCCGCCGGGTCGCCTACCCGGACCGGCCGGTGCCGTATGCCAAGAATCTGGAGAAGGTGCTGCTGCCGGACAAGGGGAAGGTGGTGGCGGCGGCTCGGGAGCTGGTGGCGTTTTAAGCCCTCACCTTGAACGGCCGAGGAGATAGGTAACAGTTTAGACCGGGAACATGGGTAACACTCGTGGGCATGGTTAATTAGTTCCCGTTGAGGTGGAGAGAGGCGGCTCCGAAGGGAGCCCGGAGGGCGAGCGTAGGAGCCGCCTCTCTCCTGTTATCCGCAGAGTTTCCTCTCCTTTTCGTCGAACCGCGCTAAGAGCAGGGAGCCGAAGGAGACGGCCCACAACCCGTTCTCGTACTCCTCCAATCCCACCCGTTCCCCAGCCAACGCTTCGCTGAGGAAGAGGAACTCGCCTTGCCACTTGATCTCTCCGCTGCGACGGACCGAGCGCACCTCGAAGTGACCCGGATACTCCGGTTCCGGGACTCGGGACGGGTAGGATCGAGGCGAAGGACAGTACAGTTCGCCCGGCATCTGCTGAGCCAAGGCCTCGTGCGGGCGCTGCTCGTTGTACACCCGCCGAAATTGATCGAAACGCTGCTGCTGCGCCACCCGGCTCGCGGCCGGCGGCCGCGCCGTTTCCTGCTTGAGCGTGCGATGCATCCGCTCGTGTCGGCCATTCTGCTCCGGGTGGCCCGGCTCGATCCGCTCCAGACGGATTCCCAACTTGATCCAGCGTACCGACAGACGCGACAAGCCGCCCACCGCGCCCGCCGAGGCGAAGGGACTGCCGTTGTCCGTCCGCAGGGCCTCGGGAAGACCGTGCTCCCGAAACAAACGCTCGAACACCGGCCAGGCCTGCGACTCCGACACCGAGTCCAAGCCCTCCACCCCCAGCAGAAACCGGCTGTATCCGTCCGCCACCGTCAACGGGTAGCACAAAACACCGTCCCCCGTCCGGAACTGCCCCTTGAAATCGCCCGACCACACCTGGTTGGGTGCCGAAGCCTGCACCGACGGCCGGCCCGGATGAGAATAGGGCCGACGCGCCCGGCGCTGGCCGCCCTCTATCAGTCCGTGCCGCTTCAAGATCCCGCCCACCGTGCTCGCCGCCGGCCAAGCCAGTTCCGGCTCGCGCTTGCGCAAAACGGCCAGCAGCTTGCGAGGACCCCACGTCGGATGCGACCGACGAAGCTCCACCAGCACCTCCACCAATTCCGCCGCCGTCCCATGCGAGCAACCCTTCGGTGCCCGCGATCGGTCTTTCAGACCGTCCACGCCCTGCGCCACGTACCGCTCGGCCCACTTGTAGCCTGTCTTGCGGCTGATCCCGTAGCGCTCGCACAGCTCCGTCATTGTGTACAAACAGCTCTCCAGATCACTGATGAACCACACGCGCTGCTGCATTCGGGTCGTCTCCTCCCACGGCATCAAGTATCTCCTCTCGACACTTGATGTGCCCTCTTCCGAGACTGTTACCCCTTTACCCGGTCTGATTTGTCACCCATGTCCCCGGTCTGTACCCCTCCCCGGCCCTCCTCTCCCGTCCCCTCCCTCCCCCCGCTCACCGGGAGAGGAGGGAGAAAGACAGGAGAGGATTTTGTTTCTTCTTCCCTTTCCCCCTCTCCCGGTGAGGGCGGGAGGGAGGGGGCGGGAGAGGGGGCCAGGGGGCATGGGCGTTAACCTAAAATCCAGCTCTTGAGAAGCTCAGCCAAGCTCTCAATCTGCGGGCGTCGCCTCTTCCGTCGAGAGTCCGCAAGGGTCAACTTTCCCTCTGAAGTAGCTTGAAGAAGAGCAGAAAGAGGAGGCAGGGGACACAAAGCCTGACGGAGGGCTGCGACCATCAGTCGAGTCCAGCGCCAGAGATGAGGCCGCTCAGGCGGGGAGCCCATGGAGCCGGTATCCCCAGGGGGAAAGTGTCAGCGCGTTTCGGTACAGTGTTTCCAATAAGAGCGCGACCACCATCTTGGCCGAGATCCAGGATTGGGCCACCAAGCGATCCTTGTGGGGCAGTTGTCCGAGTTGGAGGATCTGCTTGAGTCGTTTGAAGGCTAGCTCGATCTGCCAGCGGAAGCGATAGAGCTCCAGAATCTCAGGGGCCTCCAGCCGCTCGACTGGCAAGGTTGTGAACAGCAAAACGTAGTGGGCTGCCAAGCGGGTCTTGTCGCTGACCTGCTGGCCCTTTTTCATCGCTCGGCGGATCGCCTTTTCCTCGGCCTTCTGGGCCAAAGGCGCCGGGAGCTTCAAAATCACCAAGCGCCCGGGCAGATCCTTGCCCTTCGGATCGCTCAGCCAAACTGGCCAGTCCCCTGCCTCTCCAATCTGCAAGGTCACCGCTCGATCCAAAGCGTAGATTTTTCGTCCCTGCTGATCCTTGAGAACCGGATGAACCCAGCGCATCCGGACGAGAACATGGCCTTGAGCTTGAACAATGGCGCGCACTCCCTTGGGTCGCAGGAAGTTGCGGTCCGCCAAGATCACATCCCCTGCCTCCACGGCCGCCCGCTCCAGCAACTCGCTGCCCTGCGCGTCGGTCAACTCCAGCCAGTCGCACGCTAAACTGCTCAAGTCCAAGGTGTAGTGAAGCCGCCACTCGGTACCTTGGCTGCCCGGACCTTGAACCGTTGTACTGTCTACGATCCGGGCTCTAAGCCCTTCCGGCACTCGCACTTGCTCCCGCATCTGGCGCGACAACTCACTGGCAATCCAATTGAGCCAAGCCCCAGAAGAGCGCAGTCGCTTGAACAGAGCCACGGAGGAGAGGCTCGCCAATCCAGCCAGACGGGCCTGAGCCACCGTCTGCCGCAAACCACCGTCATGAACGGCATGGAACAACAGGAGCCGCAGCAGGTCTCCAGGGGTCTGGGTATAGCGGACTCGCCGGAATGCTCCCTTCTGCCGGGCCTGCTCCTCCCATCCAGATGGAAGAAGGCTCTCGATGATCTTCCACTCGGCTTGGCTCGCTCCAGTATCCATGCCTTAAGGGTACCATGAAAGGCCCATTTTTAGGTTAACGCCTATGGGGCCAGGGGGTGAGGGTCCGGGCGGGGGCCTCAGTTCCTCTTTTCGAGCTGCTTCTGAAGGTCGTCGATCCGCTTCTCCAGCTCCTTGAGCTTTTTCTCCAACTCGGCCTCGCGGGGGGAGGCGATCCGGTGGCGGATCCGCTCGCCGTCTGGTCCTTCGATCCTGAACGCCCTGGGGAAGTTCTTCATGTCTTCCTCGTTCCAGTGGAAGACCATGGGCTTGCCGTCTTCCCCGCCGCGGAAGAAGAAGGGCGCCATGTCAAGCTCCGGCCGCTCTCTCTGAACGATGGTGACGGTGAGGTTCTGGGCCTTGCCGTTGCGCCAGACCTCCACCGGTACCTGCTGGCCGTCGTCGAGGCCGCGGACCCTCGCCAGGATGCCCCAGCTCGACTTGACCTCCTGGCCGTCAATCGAGGTCAGGATGTCACCCACCCGAATGCCGGTCTTGTCGGCAGGGCTGCCAGGCTCGACATTTGAGACCATGACGCCCGCGTTATCCGGCACTCCGAAGTGGGTCCGCAGCTCCGGCGACAGCTCGGTCAGGCCCACGCCGAGGTAACCGCGGCGCATCATCGGACCGTCGCCTTCGAAGACCTGCCGCTTGCCGTCCTTGTCGATCATGACGACCCGGTGGCGCTCGACTTTCTTCGGTTCTTTGTCTTCATCGGCGCGGGCCGCTCCCGTCAGAGCCACCAGCCCGAGGAGGAGGCTCCAGGCGGTGGCACGAATTATCTTGGCGCGAATAAGCTTACGATTCATGGTGAACATTCTCCCTTTTTGGTTTCAAAACGTCTCGCCATGGTAGGCGGCGGGCGTGGCGCCTTCGGACCCGCTCACTTTTCCAAGATCGAGCACGAGATCGACGTCTTCATTGCCTCCGATGTACACCACGGGAGGCTGGGACAATTCCTGGATCTCCTGCTCCAGCCGTCCATGCTCGGCGCGGATCTCCTGGAGCATCCGCCGGGCTTCGGCGGCTTGGATCGACTCGGCCCGGCGGTCCATCAGGACTCCCGCCGAGATCGTCGTGAGGATTGCCACCATCGCCAGCGCGAGCCGAAAGGGACGCCGGGGACGATGAGCTCGCTCCGGCGAGTCGAGGCTTTGGAGGACGCGAGCCGTGAAGCCCGGACGGGCCTGCTCGCGGGGCATCTCGCGCAAGAGGTCCCCTAGCCGGTGGTCTTCCATGCTGTGTCTCCCTTCCAGTAGGGCTCGAGCCTGGCTTTCAGTTGCTGGCGTCCGCGGTGGACGCGCGATTTCACGGTGCCTTCCCGGCACCCGAGCTCCTGGGCGATGTCCACGTAGGACCAGCCCTCGATTTCATGGAGCACGAGAGGGACCCGGTAGCGCAGGGGCAGCTTTGCCACCGCCGCGGCGACTTCCCGGGTGAGCTCCTGGCGGAGCATTCCGGACGGAGCCGCCGGCTCGGCGTGCTCCTCCCGGTGGAGGAACGGCATCAGCAGCCGGAGCCGCCGGTCGCGCCGCTCTTCGGACCGCACGAGGTTCGTGGCGATCCGGTAGAGATAGGCGCGGAGGTATCCCTGCTCGGTGTAGTCCCTGGCGGAGCGGAACAGCCGGAGGAAGGTCTCCTGGGCCAGGTCTTCGGCGCGGTCCCGGTTGCCCGTCAGGCGGGTGAGGTAGCTCACCACCGCGTCCTTGTGACGGTCCACCAGGTCCGCGAAGGCGTCCCGGTCGCCTGCCCTGACCTGGGCCATCAGCTCCGCGTCGCTCGGTTGTTCCAGAAGCATCGGTACGCTCATGAGCTCTCTCGCATCTCCAATCCACCTTAACGCCGATGGCGGGGAAAGGTTCCCGGACCCTCACCTCCCCGGCCCTCCTCTCCCGCCCCCTCCCTTCCCCCCTCACCGGGAGAGGAGGGAGAGGGAAGAAAAAGAAGAAAGGATCTTGGGCTTCCTTTTTTCCCTCTCCCGGTGAGGGGGGAAGGGAGGGGACGGGAGAGGGGTAGGGGTGAGGGTCCGGCAGGGGCCCGTTATGAGAAACTACCCCGTCCGTTCGAAGGAGACCCTCGCATCATGAGCAAGACCACCGTTCTGGAGCCACGTTTCGTGGAGATCATCGCCTCGGAGGTGAGCTGCCGGCCGAACCAGGTCCAGGCCGCCGCCGAGTTGTTCGCCGAGGGGGCCACCGTCCCCTTCGTCGCCCGCTACCGCAAGGAGGTCACGGGCGGCCTCGAAGACCTGCAGCTCGAAAACCTCTTCAAGCGACGGGAGTACTTCCTGGAGCTGGCCGAGCGCCGGGACGCCATCCTGGAGAGCATCCGCGAGCAGGGCAAGCTGACCGAGGAGCTGGAGGCCGCCATCCGCGCCGCCGACACCAAGCAGTTGCTGGAAGACCTCTACCTCCCCTACAAACCCAAGCGGCGGACCCGCGCCCAGATCGCCCGCGAAAAGGGCCTGGAGCCGCTGGCCGACGCCCTGCTCGCCCGCGCCGGCTCGCGCGACCTGCCCGAGGAGATGGCCCGTCCCTTTATAGATACCGGGAAGGGCGTCGAGGACGCGGCGGCGGCCCTGGCCGGCGCGCGGGACATCCTGGCCGAGCGCCTCTCCGAGAACGCTGCCGAGCGCGCCGAGCTGCGCCGGGTGCTGGCCACCGAGGGCGGGCTGCGGGTGCGCGTTCTGCCTGACAAGGAGAAGGACCCCGAGGCGGCCGTCTACCGCGATTACTTCGAGCACGACGAGCCGGGCAAGGACATCCCCTCCCACCGCCTGCTCGCCATCCTGCGCGGCGAGCGCGAGGGCTTCCTGATCTCCGACCTGCGGATCGACGACGACCGCGAGGTCGAGCGCCTCGGCCGCTCCTGGAGCCTGCCCCTGGAGACCGGCTGCGGACGGCAGATCGCCGAGGCCACGGCGGACGGCTACAAGCGGCTGCTGCGCCCGTCGATCACCAATGAGGTCCGCTCCGAGATGCGCGAGCGCGCCGAGGCCCAGGCCATCGCCGTGTTCCGGGCCAACCTGGAGGCCCTGCTCCTCCAGGCTCCGCTCGGTCTGGTGGCGGTCATGGGGCTCGACCCCGGCTACCGCACCGGCTGCAAGCTCGCCGTGGTGGACGGCACCGGCCGGGTAGTCGCCACGGACGTGATCCATCCCATCCAGCCCCAAATGGACGAGGCCGGCTCGGCGCGGACCGTGGTCTCACTCATCAAGAAGCACGGCGTCCAGGCCGTGGCGGTGGGCAACGGCACGGCCAGCCGCGAGACCGAGGCCTTCGCCCGCAAGGCCGTCCAGGAGGCGGGGCTCGACAAGGTGGTGGTGGCGATCGTCCCCGAGACGGGCGCTTCCGTCTACTCGGCTTCGGCCGTGGCCCGCGAGGAGCTGCCCACGCTCGACGTCTCCCTGCGGGGAGCGGTCTCGATCGCCCGCCGTCTCCAGGACCCTCTGGCCGAGTTGGTGAAGATCGAGCCGCGCTCCATGGGGGTGGGCCAGTACCAGCACGACGTGGACCAGAAGTCCCTGGAGCGCGAGCTGGATACGGCCGTCGAAGGCGCCGTCAACCGCGTGGGTGTGGAGCTGAACACAGCCTCGGCCCCCCTGCTGCGGCGGGTCTCGGGCCTCTCCGAGCGCACGGCCAATGCCATCGTTCACCACCGGGACACGAACGGCCCGTTCCGCTCCCGCAAGGCTCTCCTCAAGGTGACGGGCTTCGGTCCCAAGACCTTCGAGCTGTCCGCGGGCTTTCTGCGCATCCGCGAGGGGGAGAACCCGCTCGACCGCACGGCCGTCCACCCCGAGCGCTACGAGGTGGTGGAGAAGATGGCCCAGGCCCTGGCCGTGCCGGTCTCCAATCTGGTGGGAAACACGGATCTCGTGGGCAAGCTCGACTTCAGCCGCTTCGCCGACGCCGAGCACAACGTGGGCAAGTTCACCCTGGAGGACATCCGCAACGAGCTGATCCGTCCCGGCCGCGACCCGCGCCCCGAGTTCAAGACCCCCGAGTGGCGCTCGGACGTGACCAGCGTCAAGGACCTCCAGCCGGGCATGGTGCTCGAAGGGCGGGTCTCGAACGTCACCAACTTCGGCGCCTTCGTGGACATCGGGGTCCACCGCGACGGTCTCGTCCACGTCTCCGAGCTGACCCACCGCTGGGTGGCCGATCCCCGGGAAGCCGTGAAGGTGGGGGAGATCGTCAAGGTGAAGGTGCTGGAGGTGGATTACCAGCGCGAGCGCATCGGCCTCTCCATCAAGGCCCTCCAGCAGCCGCCTGTCGAGGGCCGGCAGTCCACGGGCAGCGCGAGCCGCGGCGGGCGTCCGGACCAGAACGCCCCAACGGGCGGCGGTAAGGGGGCGCGTCCTCCAGCGAAGCCCGCGCCCAAGCCGGACGCGACGCTGGATGACCTGATGAAGAAGTTCAACCGGCCGGGGCGGTAGGGGGATGGACAGGGCTGGGATGTCCGGCAGCCCTGTCGCGGGTGCTATCCTTTCAGGATGATCCAGACGATTTCATATGGCTCTGATCAACGATATCCGAAGCAAGATCGGAAGCGGAAGGTTCGAGTTCTCCAAGCATGCGGTCGATCAGACCCTTCTGCGGGATATTCGAACCCAAGAGATCAGGGACGCGGTTGCCAATGGGCAGGTCATCGAGGATTATCCTGAAGACAAGTATGGACCGAGCTGCCTCATCCTGGGTTTTACAGCAGTGGGACGCCCTCTGCATGTCCAGTGCAGCTATCCCTCACGGCCCTTGATCAAGATCATTACGGTATACGAGCCGGATCCCGAAATCTGGATCGAGTTCAAGACGAGGAGGAACAGGCGTGCCGATCAATAAGGAAGAAAATCTGGTTGAACAGGCCGTCACCTACACCTTGGAGATGCATGGCAGGCTCTTCGTCATCGAGAACGTCCCGGCACGAGTGGACACCGACACCGGAGAACAATTCTTCGCTCCTGAAACGGTGGATCGTCTCCGAGAGATCATCAAGGGAGGCGAGAAGCCGGTCCGCGTCATCGAGGCCCCGGTCTTCGATTATGCTGCGTAAGGCGACCACAGGGCCGCCTATCCAATCTCAATTCCCCAGGCAGGCGGGACAGACCATTAAGGCCGCAGCTCGGCGATCAGGCGCGGCGAGGCCTCGCGGATCCAGGGGCTGCGGTCGTAGTCGCCCCAGAGGTGGGTGATCCGGAGGCCGGCGGCCTGGGCTCGGTGCCTGAGCTCGGCGAGCGACCAGAGGCGCCCCCGGAAGGAGGCCGCGGCGGCGGGCTCGCCATCCAGGAGGTACTCGAACCGCGTGGCGCAGAGGCGCGTTCCGGGATCGCAACGGCAGACCTCCCGTATCTGAAGGCGGCCACTCGAACGCTCTTTCACCAAGCCGGAGGGTCTCCCCGCGGCCCGGCGCTGCCCCGGCGACATCCAGGCCGCATCGAGGAGGAACCGCCCGTCCGGTTCCAGGTGGCGGGCCACGCTCCCGAAGGCGCGCTGCCGGTCCTCATCCCCGATCAGATGGACGAAGGGATCATCCACCGCTGCGATCAGGTCGAAACGGGTCCCCAGCTCCAGGTACCGCATGTCGCCCACGAAGAAGGAGACGCCGGGATGGTCTGCAAAGCGGCGCCGGGCCACGGCCACGAGCTCCGGGGCAAGATCGAAGGCCACCACGCGGGCGGCGCTCCGTGCCAGGAACGCCGTGGCCCGCCCCGTGCCTGAGCCCAGCTCCAGGACGCGGCAGCCCTCCGGCGTCGAGGCCGCCCAGGTCCAGAGCCCGGCATCCCCGCGGTGGGCCAGCTCGGCGTCGTAGAAGGGCAGGATCTTCTGGTAGTAGGCCCGGACGTCGTCCACGGCCCCATCAAAACACGAAAGCCCGGGTGGATCATCCACCCGGGCCCTCGGTCCCCCCAAGAGACTTCAAAAGATAAGAAAGAAACTCCGCGACTTCAACTGCTCCGAGGTTCCCTCGTCCGCTCTCGCGTGTCTCAGGTCCCTCTTTGTTGATGAGGAGTGTAGGGCAGTGTCTTATCAGGAGTCCTCAATATTTCCCTCAAAGCTCATCAAAAGATCTCAAAATCCTCGGTTTTTTGTAGATCCTCCCCCTGTGGGATCGTTCTCGCCCGGTTTCCTTTCCGCTTCTTGCAAAGCCGCGGCGACCTGATCCCGCTGGGCAGCGGCCCGGGCGCCGTGCCGGAGCCAGCGGAGCGCCTCGCCGTTTTTACCCTCGGCCAGGAGGGTCTTGCCCAGAGAGAGGTAGGAGGCGGTATGGGTGGGATCGATCTCCAGGGCCCGCCGCCAGCAGGGGAGGGCCTCCTCCTTCCGGCCCAGAGCGGCGCGCACCTCGCCGAGGTGGTACCAGGCCACCGAAAGGTTGGGGCGGGCCGCCACCGCCCGGGCGAGGGGCTCTTCGGCCTCTGCCGGCCGGCCGCGGGCGGCGAGGAGCCGTCCGAGGTTGTACTCGGCATCGGCCCTCCCGGGTCTCGCGGCCACGACACGCCTCAGGATGGCGATCGCCTCGTCCATCTTCCCCTGGCCGGTCCGCGCCAGGGCCAGCCATTCGAGGGCCTGAGGGTCTTCCGGCCTCCGCTCCAGAACCTTGGAGAGGGCACGCTCGGCCTCCGCGAACCGGCGGCGCCGGAGCAGCGCCTGGGCCAGGTCGAGCCACGGCTCCTGTTCTGCCGGCCGGGCGGTCTCCAGCATCCGCTCCAGGTAGTCCACCGCCTCCGCCGTGCTCGCCATCCGTACCACGGCGGTGGCGCGGTAGACCTCTCCCAAGGGGCCGGGGGCGGCCTGCTTGTCCAGGAGGTGGACGCCGGTGAGCACCGGCTCGGCCTCGGCTCTTGGGGAGAGCAGCTCCGGTCCGCCTGGAGACCGCCGGATGAGATGGTCCGTCATCACCACGTGGACCACATCCTCGGTCCGCCGTTTTGGCATGTGGCAGGAGGTGCAGTCTCCGGGATCGCTGGCATGGGCCTTCAAGGGCAGCCGGTGGCAGCTCAGGCAGGCGGCGCGATAGTGGGAGACCCGCTCGTTGTCCCCTCCTGATATTCGGCGGTGCGGGTCGTGGCAGGTGAGGCAGGAGAGGGCGCCGCCGCTCGCGAGGAAGCAGCGGCTCTGGCGCAGCCGGTAGGGGTGGTGATTGATCTCGAAGCGGTCCGCGGCGGTCCGCCCCTCTTCCTCCACGTCAACCTGGACGAGGTAGTCCGAAAGAGGCTCGCCGGGCCGAAAGGAGAAGTCGCTCCGGCCGAAGCGGCGCAGGCCTGGGAGGGCCACCGAAGGCTGGAGGTGGCAGCTCATGCACACCTCGTCGCGCTGCGCCGGGGGAAGCTTCCCGGGGTTGAAGACGCTGTTCCGGATCTCCTCCCGGTCTCCGATCCCGCCCAGGGCGAGCCCGACGTGCTCGGCGGCCGGTCCATGGCAGCGCTGGCAGCCGATCCCCTCCGGCAGCCGGGCCGGGAAGACCTGGGGAGCGCCGTAGGCGTCGGCCCCGGCCGGCAGGTCGGGATAGGAGGCGTGGCAGAAGATGCACTCGCGCCGCACCCGGCGGAGCACCCCGTCGTGGTCCGGCCGGTCGAAGCCCGGGGCCATCCCCCAGCTCCGCGTTTGGGTGTACCAGGCCAGGGGGAGCTGGTAGAGCTCGCCCCCGGCGGTCCTGTAGAGGTAGGTCCGGGCGTGGTCGCCCGAGCCCAGGATCCAGTCCACCTCCTGCTCGAAGACATTGATGGGATTCCCCGCGGGATCGGTCTGCCAGCGCCGGAAGACGAGCCGCTCGCCGCGGCGGACGATCTGGAAGCTCTGCCCCGACGGGGCATGGACGAACGGCGGCGCCGCGAAGTCCTCGATGTCGGCCTCCGGCCGCGGGAGCCGGAAGGCCCGGGCCATCCCCTTCTCCCGGTAGGACTCGGAGATCCGGGTGTGGCAGAGAGCGCACGCCCGCTCATCGACGTATCCCGGAGCGGCTCCCGTGGTCACGGGAAAACCGAGCCGGTCGAGATCCTTCGCCATGGGATGGACAGGGGGGTTGTCCGGAGCCTGCCCGATGAGCAGCAGGCCGAAGACGGCGGCCAGGAGCAGGCGCTGGGGGAGCACGGCTTCCTAGGATAGCCCGTTCTCCGGGTCCAAAAGCACAAAAACCCGGGTGGATTGCTCCACCCGGGCTCAGTGTCCCCCCTAAAAGAATTCAAAAAATCAAATCAAGAACTTCTCCACTCTGGACCTCTCGAGGTTCCCTGGTTCGCTCTCGCGTCTTCAGGTCCCTCTTGTTGATTGGGAGTGTAGGCTCTGCCTTATCAGGAGTCCTCAAATACTGGATCAAAGTTCATCAAAAGAACTCAAAGCCTTCTATCCATTCGATATATCCTCCCTCGGAAGACCGGTTCTACCCCCGGTCCGGAGCTCTCGATGCTGCTTGCCGACCTCGCCGCCACCTCTCGCCGGGTCGCGGAGACCCGCTCTCGCTCGGAAAAAAACGGCGCCCTGGCGGACTTGTTGCGCCGTCTCGCCCCGGAGGAGATCGATATCGCCGTGGCCTTCCTCTCCGGCCACCTGCGGCAGGGCCGGATCGGTCTGGGCGGCGCCGCGGTGAGGAACGCCATGCCGGGATCGGCTGCTGCCGAGCCGTCCCTTTCCCTTCTGGAAGTGGACGCCGCCTTCGAGCGCATCGCCTCGGTGAGCGGCGCGGGCTCCACGGCGGAGCGGGGGCACCTTCTCTCGGACCTCCTCGCCCGCGCCGCCCGGGAGGAGCAGGACTTCCTGGTGCGCCTCATTTACGGCGAGCTGCGCCAGGGAGCGCTCGCCGGTCTCATGGCCGAGGCCCTCGCCGCGGCGGCGGAGGTGCCGGCGGACGAGGTGCGCCGGGCCCTGATGCTCGCGGGCGAGTTGCCGGAGGTGGCGCGGGCCGTGCTGACAGAGGGCCGGCCGGGCCTGGGCCGCTTCCACCTCCAGCTCTTCCGCCCTCTCCAACCCATGCTGGCCCAGCCGGCGGGGGACATCTCGGAAGCTCTCGAACGGCTGGGCGAGGCGGCCCTGGAGCTGAAGCTCGACGGCGCCCGCGTCCAGGTCCACAAGGCGGAGGGGGACGTCCGCGTCTACTCCCGCCGGGGCAACGAGGTCACCCACGCCGTACCCGAGCTGGTCGAGACCGTCCAGGCCCTGCCCGCCCGGCAGCTCCTGCTGGACGGCGAGGTCATCGCCCTGCGGCCGGATGGCACGCCCCACCCCTTCCAGGTCACCATGCGCCGCTTCGGCCGCAAGCTCGACGTGCCACGCCTGCGGGGCGAGCTTCCCCTGACTCCTTTTTTCTTCGATCTCCTTCATCTGGACGGCCAGGACCTGATCGACCACCCCGCGGGGGAGCGCTTCGCGGCGCTTGGCGAGGCGGTGCCGGGCCTCGCCGTCCCCCGCATCGTCACCGCCGACCCCGAGGAGGCGGACGCCTTCTTCGAGGACGCCCTGGCCCGGGGCCACGAGGGGATCATGGCCAAGGCCACGGACGCGCCCTACGAAGCGGGCCGGCGCGGCTTCTCCTGGCTCAAGGTGAAGCCCGCGCATACGCTGGACCTGGTGATCCTGGCCGCCGAATGGGGGCATGGCCGGCGCCGGGGCTGGCTCTCGAACCTCCATCTGGGAGCCCGAGATCCCGAGAACGGCGGCTTCGTGATGCTCGGCAAGACCTTCAAGGGACTGACCGACGCCATGCTCGCCTGGCAGACCCGGAAGCTCCAGGAGATCGCCCTCGGCACGGACGGCTGGACCGTCTACCTCCGCCCCGAGCTGGTCGCCGAGATCGCCTTCAGCGACGTGCAGGAGAGCCCCCAGTATCCCGCCGGCATGGCCCTGCGCTTCGCCCGCGTCAAGCGCTACCGCGAGGACAAGACGGCCGAGGAGGCGGATACGGTGGAGACGGTGCGGCGGATCTTTACGGGTGGGCGGTGAGCTGAGGACTTCAAGGACGAAAAGGACGCCAAGGACCTCAAGGACACCAAGGACGTCAGAGTTATGGTCTGTAATCCTTGATGTCCTTGGTGTCCTTGAGGTCCTTGCTTTCCGGCAAGCTGGTGCCGCTGACGATTTCTGCCATGCGGATTCCCTGGCAGATCTCCCGAACGAAGGCTTATCCGAGATCTTCGGGCAGGAGCGGTTCGACGTCTTCTACGTCGAGCCCGGCGCTCAGGAGGAGCGCCTCGAGAGTCTCACGGTCGTAGTCCACCAGCCGGCCCAGCTCGAAGAGCTTCGAGCGGGTGATCTTGTCCCGGCGATAGGCCTCCATCGCCAGACCCAGGAAACGAAGCCGGAAGCTCTCCCGCGCACCGGTGTGGTCCGGCTGGGGGAGGCGGAGCAGATCCTCGATCCGCTTCCCCTGGCCCGCGTTCTCCTGAGCGAGGAGGTCGTCTCGGCGTCCCTGCGAGAGGACGCGCAGGTTGAAGAGACGGTAGATCGCGGCGGTACGGCTGACCTGGAAGTGGTGGGCGAGCAGGACGACCTCGTACAGCCCCACGGCCTGGGCGCCTGGCTCGGGCCGGACCTCGGCCGCAACGGTCGCCGATTCGTCGAAGATCTCGAAGCGCTCCCTTGCGACGGGACCGCGGCCGAGGTCCGCCAGATAGGTCCGGACACCCTCTTCCAGCATCAGGAAGCTTGCCGCGAAGCTGTTGGCGCGCACTTCCTGCAGATCGTCGCGACGAGAAGCCACGCTGATGGTCCCTCGCTGGCCCCGGTCCAGGAGGACATGGCCGTATTCGTGAACCCAGGAAAACCGGCGCCTCAGGTGATGGTGTCGCTCGTTGATCACGATCGAAGGGCTCAGCCCTTTCTCCATGAGAGTCAACCCGGAGACCTCGTCCGGCAGCTCGCGCATGGCGGTCCGGATGCCCTGCTCCTCCAGGAATTCCGAGGCATCTCCAAGCGGACGCCCGCCGAAGCCCAGGCGGCGGCGCTCCTCCTCCGCCACCTGCCCCCCCTGCTCGATCGCCTGCCAGCGAGTACGTGGTGGATCGACGGTATAGGCGGGGGCGCCGATCTGCGAGCGGTCCACTCCCAGGAGGGATTCGAGAGACGCCAGCTCACGGGCCAGCTCCAGGCAGGAGCGGAAGGCCTCCAAGGCCTCTTCCTGGCCCGCGATTTCCGGGGTGGCGCGAAAGAGGGCGAGGACGGTTTGCCCCGGGTCGAATTCCTCGGCAAGGAAATCCCGGACGTCACGCACGAAAAGCCGGGCGAGCTGAGCCAGCTCCAGCCCACTCACGGACCGGTTGCCCAGCTCGATCTGGGCGACCGACGGGCGGGAAAGCTCCAGATGGCGCGCCACGTCTTCCTGGCGAAGGCCGGCGGCCTCGCGGGCTTCCCGAAGTCGGCGGGCCAGTTCTTCCGGAGTGGGTGCCATGGCGTAAGAATATCTGACGTCAATATGGTTGTCAATCCATGACGGCGATTGATTATCGAACATTCGGCAGGCTCTGGCCGGTCGCTCGTGCCTCCTGGACAATCCGCGCCGCTACCTCCGCCGCCCCGGGGGGAGATTCCGCCCGGGAGAAATTCCTCACCCTCTCCAGGCGTTATCCGTCTCACAGGAAAAGCCGTCCGGCGACAGGTGCATGGCACGTAGAGAGGGAACATTGATGACCGAGACTTCCGCCCCGAAGCGGCCCAAGAAGGCGAAGGCGGTCCCGAAAGGGAGCCATCGAGCGGACAAGCCGGTCGAGCCCGTGGAGCTCGCCCCGGGCTACCGCGGGCTCCTCGCGTTGGCTCTGAACAGCGGCCAGATCACCTCCATCAACGTCCAGGCCGTGCGCCGGAACGACCTGTTCGACTACGCCTACGGCCTCAAGGAGCGGCTGGAGCACGTCCCCGCCGAGGGGGACCGGGGCGACATCACGCACTTCTACGCCTATGCCAGGTTCAAGGACGGTGGCCACTGCTTCGACGTGCTGTCGAGGGCCGAGGTGGACGCTGTGCGGGACCGCCGCGGGGGCCCGCCCTGGGGGACGGACCCTGCCGAGCTGGGCAAGGAGATCGCCATCCGGCGGATCTACAGGTACCTGCCCCTCGCCCTGCAGAAGGCGGCGGCCCTGGCTGAGCCCGGCGAGATCGTGGCCGATCACCCCGAGCCGGTGCCCAAGCCGGTGACAGACGCTCCGGCCGAGGAGCCCGAGCCTCCAGGCCCCCCAGGCGATCAGCCTCACGGAAGAGGAGCTCGCGGGCCTCTTCCCGCCCGGCCACGTCATGCGGATCCTGGACGCCGCGGCCGAGCGCGGCATGCCGGACGAGGTGCTGGCCGAAATCGCCGGCGCCCCTCTCGACGAGATCCCGCCGGAAGACGAATCGGCGGTCCTGAGCGCCATCTCCTCCTGGCAGCACTGAGCGCTACGCCACCCCGATCACGAGAACGAATTCGCCCTTGATGGCGGGCCGGCCCTTCATCTCTTCCAGGATCCCGGAGAGAGGGCCGCGCAGGACCTCCTCATGCATCTTGGTCAGCTCGCGGGCCAGGGCCGCGGGGCGGTCGCCGAGCTCGGCCAGGGCGTCCTCCAGGCTGGCCAGGAGGCGGTGGGGGGACTCGAAGAGGACCAGGGTGTGCCCGAGGTCCGCCCATCCTTTATAGAAGGAGCGGCGCTTGCCCGTCTTGGGTGGCGGGAAGCCGGCGAAGGTAAAAGGGTAGGGCGGCAGGCCGGAAGCCACCAGGGCGGCGAGCGGGGCGGCGGGGCCGGGGATGGGCTCGATCCGCACGCCCGCGGACGCGGCCTCGCGCACCAGGAGGAAGCCGGGATCGGAGAGGAGGGGCGTGCCGGCGTCGCTCGCGAGGGCGATCGTCTTCCCCTCCTGGAGGTCGGCCAGCAGGCGCGGCAGGCGCTGCCGCTCGTTGTGCTCGTGGAGGGAGACGAGCGGCTTCTTGATCCCCAGGTGCGCCAGCAGGCGGCCGGTGTGGCGGGTGTCTTCGCAGGCCACGAGGTCCGCGGATTCGAAGGCGGCGCGTCCGCGGGGCGACAGATCGTCCAGGTTGCCGATCGGGGTCGCCACGATGATCAGCTTTCCAGGCATGAGCTTCCAGCCATCAGTCGCGCGGGATCTCCTGGTCCAGGTTGACGGCGCTGCCCGAGAGGCGGGCGATCAGCATCAGCCGGCGCTTGAAGCGGAACCGTTGCTCCAGCGAGACGATCCGCTCCACAACCCGCTCGTCGTGGCCTCGGGCGATCACCTCCTCCGGACGCAGGCCCAGGTCGAACAGCAAGTAGAGCACCAGGTCGGCCACCTGGTAGGAGAAGCCGAGGTCCCCCTCGTCGGTCTGGCCCGGCCAGAGGTCGGCCGAGGGAGCCTTGTCGATCACCTCGGCAGGCAGCCCCAGGTGGCGGGCGAGCTCCCAGACCTGGGTCTTGTAGAGGTCTCCGAGGGGATTGAGCGAGCTCGCGTTGTCGCCGAAGACGGTCGAGTAGCCGAGCAGGATCTCGGTTTTATTGGAAGTGCCGAGCACCAGGGCGTCCAGCTTCTTGGCCTGATCGAAGAGGATCGTCATGCGTTCCCGGGCCATCTTGTTGCCCCGGCGGTCCGCGGGAGCCTCGGGCTCGGCGGTGTCGAAGTAGGCGTCCACCATGGGCGAGATGCCGATCACCCGGTGAGGGATGCCGAGGTGATCGGCCACGGTCCAGGCGTCGTGCTCGGACTCCGGGGACGACGTGCGGTAGGGGAGGAGGAAGCCGTGGACGCGCTCCGGCCCCAGGGCGAGGGCCGCCAGGGCGGCCGCGAGGGACGAGTCCACCCCGCCCGAGAGGCCCACCACGACTCCCTGGGTGCCGGTGGTCTCCACGGCGTCGCGGATGAAGCTCGTCAGCACGGTCTCGGCCAAGGGGCCGTTGAGATCGAGGCGGCTCACCGGTACCCCCCGGCTCCCGCTGAAGGCCCCTCGATGTCGAAGCGCTCGTCGTCGAGGAGAGGCAGGCGCCAGCGCAGGCGGTCGGAGTCGCGCAGGTCGATCTCGGCCACCAGCAGGTGCTCCTCCAGGATGGGCGCCCGGGTGGCGACCTCGCCTCCGGGCTGCACGAGATGGCTCACGCCGGGGTAGAACGAGCCCTCCTCCCAGCCCACCCGGTTGCAGTAGGCCACCCAGCAGGTGTTGAGCACGGCCGTCGAGCGGGTCAGCAGCTCCCAGGTCTCATGGCTCTCGGGGAAGGCCCCGGCGCCGATCCGCCCCGGAGCGGCCGAGATCACGATCAGCAGCTTCACCCCGGACGCCGCCAGCCGGCGCGCCAGCTCGGGATGCCAGAGGTCCTCGCAGATCAGCACGCCCAATTGACCCCCCCAGGGGAGAGGGAACGGGTCCAGGCGCATGCCGCGGCTGAAAAACCGGTCTTCCTGGAAGATGCCGTAGGTGGGGAGGTAGAGCTTGCGGTGGAGATAGACGGGCTCGCTGTCGTCCCCATCCTCCCGGGGGGCGAACAGGACGGCGCTGTTGTGCAGCGCGCCCGTCTCTCCCTCTTCGACGAAGCCCAGGATCACCCGCATGGGACCCGCGGCTTCGGCCAGCCGCGCCAGCACGGGCGAGGCCGCCGGCAGGGCGACCCGGGGCGTCAGATGGAGGAGCCGGTACCCGGTGAGGGACAGCTCGGGGAAGACCAGGAGGTCCAGCCCGGCCTCCCGCCCCCGGCCGATCCAGTCGAGGTGGCGCTCGACGTTGGCTTCCAGATCTCCCAGCCGGCAATCGATCTGCGCCAGACCGATCTTCAGGAGGGTGCCGGTTGCGCTGATTGCGGGCATGATCGGGCCGGATGCTAGCATGGCGCCCATGATGAGGATGGGTAGGCTCGTTGTGCTCGCTGTCTTCGCAATCCCTGGAGCGGTCTTTCCCCAGACGGCCCAGAATTCGGCGGTCACTCCTCCCCCTAAAGCACCGCCTGTCCCCAAGCCCGTGCTCCAGGACCGGGTCCTGGCCGTGGTGGACGAAGACCCCATCCTCGCTTCGGACGTCGAGCGGGTCGTCAAGCTCGGCCTGGAGCAGCCCCGGGAAGGGGAGGCCGAGCCCCAGTTCCGCCGCCGGGTGCTGAGCTCCCTCATCGAGGAGCGGCTGCGGTTCCACGAGATCGACCGCTTCGGCTTCGAGCAGGTGCCGGTGGACGAGATCGAGCGGAACGTGGCGAAGATCCGCGCCCGTTTCCCGGACGACGCGGCCTTCCAGAAGGCCTTGAAGGAGGTCGGGCTCGATCTCAGGAAGCTGCGCCAGCTCGTGGCCCGCCAGCTCCTGGTGTTCACCTACGTGGACGAGCGCCTCGGCCCCCGCGTCTTCGTGAGCCTGGACGACATCAACCGCTACTACCGCACCGTGCTGGCCCCCCAGATGCAGAGCCAGGGCAAGCAGCCGCCGCCCGTGGAAGACGTGCGCGAGGACATCCGCGAGGTCCTGAAGCAGCAGAGGCTCACGCAGGAGGTCGAGAAGTGGACGGAGGAGCTGCGTGACGAGGCGGACGTGGTGATCTACCCCGACCAGCCGGCGGGCGGGCCGCTGCCGCCGGTGGTGAAGAAGATCGAGAAGAAGAAGCCCTCATCTCCCTGATTCACAGTCCCGGTACGATTCCCGAGGAGGGAGAGAAAGATGTCCGAGCCCACCTTGAGGCCGTTCGGCAAGAGCTCCGACCTGCTGGTCCGGCAGGAAGAACCGTTCAACGGCGGACCCCCGCCCGCCCGGCTCCTCGGGAGCTTCCTCACTCCCAACGAGCTGTTCTTCGTCCGCAATCACGGCGGCGTCCCTGAGGTGGACCCAGCCGCGTACCGGCTCACCGTGGACGGCCTGGTGGAGCGCCCGCTCTCCTTGTCGCTCGAAGACCTGCGGCGCCTCCCCCGGGCCTCGGTCACGGCGACTCTCCAGTGCGCCGGCAACCGCAGGTTGGAGATGATGGCCTGTAAGCCGATCAGGAACGAGCTCCCCCTGGGGCACGGAGGCGGTGAGCAACGCCGAGTGGTCCGGCGTGCCCCTGAAGGAGGTGCTGGCCGCGGCCGGAGCCCGCCCTGGGGTGCGCCATGCCGCCTTCACCGGGCTCGACGAAACCGAGCGCCACGGCCACCGCTTCTCCTTCGGTGGCTCGATTCCGGTCGGCAAGGCGGCCCACCCCGAGGTGCTGCTGGCCGACACCATGAACGGCGAGCCGCTGCCGCCGGTCCACGGCGCTCCGTTGCGGGTGGTGGTGCCGGGCTACATCGGCGCCCGGAGCGTCAAGTGGCTGTCTCGCATCACGCTCCAGGAGACCCCGTCGGACAACTACTTCCAGGCCACGGCCTACCGGTTGTTCCCGCCGCACTTCGGGCCGGACAACGTGGTGTGGGAGCAGGGCCTGATGCTGGGGGAGGCGCCCATCAACTCGGTGATCCTCTCGCCCGCCGAGGAGGACGCCGTGCCGGCGGGACGCGTCGTGGTCCGCGGCTGGGCGCTCGCGGGCGGCGACCGCCAGGTGGCGCGGGTGGAGGTCTCGGCCGAGGGCGGCAAGACCTGGACGGTGGCCGATCTCGACACCGAGGACGGAGATTACACGTGGCGCCTCTGGGAAGCGGCGCTCGAGCTGGGGCCGGGCGATCACGAGATCGCCTGCCGCGCCTGGGATACCGCCGCCCAGACGCAGCCCGAGCACGCGTCGCAGGTGTGGAACTTCAAGGGGTACGCGAACAACGCGTGGCACCGCGTGCGCGTGCGGTGCAGGTAGGGTGGCTGAAAGACAAGGACACCAGGGACGTCAGGGACCTCAAGGACGGGCAACGCGTCCTGCAGCGAGCTTCGTTGGCGTCCCTGGTGTCCTTGGTGTCCTGGGTGTCATTGTCCTTGATTCCAGCGCCGGTGGGGTGAGGTTTTTGTACAGCTCCGCGTAAACCGCCTGCCCTCCCAACACCTGCCGCACGTACTCCCGCACCGGCCGTCCCCCGATCTTGGTGAAGAGCTCCTCGGGCTCCTGGCTGAAGCACTGGCTCCGCCAGACCGTGGCCTGGGTCTCGCCCGCGGCGTAGGCCGCGACGGCCGGGATCTGCGCGCCCCCGAAATCCCGCTGCAAGGCGCTCAGGTAGGAGGCGGCCAGGGCGATCGAGGTCTCGGGCCGGTAGAGGTGCTCGGGCGAGATCCGGCCCAGGTTGAGCTGGGCGGCGAGACGGCGTGCCGTGGGTGGCGGCAGGCGGGTCAGGCCACGGTTGGCGGCCGGGTGGAGCGCGGAGGTGTCGAACCGGCTCTCGACCCGCAGGAGCGCGGTCAGGAGGTGGGGATCGAGACTGCGCATCCGGCCCTGGGCGAGGATGTGGCTCTGGTAGGGGAAAGGATAGAGGAGGCGGCGGTACGCCTCGGGCTGGAGCGCGAGGGGGAGGCGCTCGGGCGCTCGGGAGCGCAGGGCCTCGGCCACCGTGATCGAACGGGAGATCTGGCCGCCGCGCGCGAGGAGCAGGCCGCCGGTGAACGCGAGCGAGGGGTTCGAGAGCGGGAAGTGGTCGCGCACGGCCGGCGCGCCGTCACCCCAGAGACCCAGGGCCAGCAGCATCTCCTCCGGCCGGCCGAGCTCGGCCTTCCACAAGGGCCAGCGCCGCACCGGCACCTCGGCCAGCCGCAGGTAGGGCGCGGCGCTCCGGTCCGCGGCGAGCATCTGCTCCAGCCGGCGCAGGGCCGACTGCCCGGCCTGATCGTCGTCCAGGAGCAGCCAGGCGGCGTAGACCTCGTCCAGGAGGCGGGAGGACGCCAGCCGCCTCCCCTCGCCGTCCGCCACGCGGGCGAGCGGCGCCGAATCCATGCGCGCCCGGGCCGACCGGGCGAGCGGGTGGTAGGGGTCGGTCCGCATCACGTCCACATAGCGGAGCACGGCCCCGCGCAGGTCGTTTTCGAGCTCGGCCAGCCGGCCGCTCCAGTAGGCGGCCTCCAGCCGGTCTTCCCGCGTGCCGAGCGCGGCCTGGGCGAGCCAGGGGCGGGCGCGGTCGCGCCGGCCGCGGACGATGTCCGAGGAAGCGAGGAACAGGGCCGCGCGGACCGCCTCGGAGCGCCACTCCGGCCGGGTCGAGAGCCGCTGGTAGAGGGCCAGGGCGGAGCCCTCGGCGCCGTTGCGCCAGTCGATGCGCAGGGCCGAGAGCAGCGACGGTCCGGCCCAGGACATGCCCTGCGGCTCGGCGTTGAAGGCCGCGCGGAACCGCGAGCCGGCGGCGGGCCAGGCCCCGCGCAGCTCGTGCGCCCATCCCTCATGGTAGAAGGCGCGGGCCTGGTCGAAAGGCGTCCGGGCGAGCGTGGCGAGCCTGGCGAAAGCCAGGGAAGCCTCACCGTAACGCTGCTCAGCGACCATCGAAAGGCCGGTCATGAGCTGTGCCTCGTAGGCCTCCCGCCCGGTGAGGACGTCCCGGGCAGGCAGGAGGTGCCGGAGCGCCCGGCCGGACTCGCCGTGCAGCTGGAAGGTGATGCCGATCAGCACGGGCACCCGGCCCCGCTCCGATTCCGAGACCATGCCGGCCAGGCGTTCGGCGGCGGCCAGCGCGGCCCCGTCGGAACGGTCCTCCTCGATCAGCCCCACGTACAGGCCGCGGGCGAGGTCGCGGTAGCCGCCGCGCAGGGCGCAGTCGCCTTGCGCGAGCTGGATCTCCCGCCGCTGCGGCGCGGGCATGGCCTCGGCGCGGAGGCCGCGCAGGAGCCGGCATTCGCCGCCTTCAGAGAGGGTATGGCCGAGGAGGCGGACGGCGTCCGGGATCAGGGGCGAGCTCGGATCACCCGCGGCCACCGTGGCCACCAGTCCCGCGGCCACTTCGGGATGGCCCATCTGGTGGCGCTCCACGGCCAGGCGGTAGCGCCCGTAGAGCCTCAGGGCCGGCGTCTCGTTCATGGTGTCGGCGAAGGACTGGCCGGCCTCCTCGAGCCGGCCCAGGGCTTCGAGGAGATGGCCGCGCAGATAGCCGAGACCCAGACGCCGCGAGGCCTCGGGGCGCTCGGCGATCTCCTCCTCCACGCGCATGAGGGCCTGCCGCGGCTTGCCGGTGAGTTGAAGCTCTACCAGCTCGGGCCGCGGGTCCACCACAGTGGCGGCGAGAATAAGGGTGAAAGTGCCGAGCATCCTGCGAGGGAGCCGGCGCGGGACGAAGCCCAGGCGTTTCAGGAGCCCATGGGAACTGACCAGCGCGCGACTCGCGCGCCGAGGCTCTGCAATTTCAGTTCCATACGCTCATAACCCCGGTCCAGGTGGTAGATACGGTCCACCACGGTCTCCCCTTCGGCCGCCACGCCGGCCAGCACGAGGCACGCCGAAGCCCGGAGATCGGTCGCCATCACGCTCGCTCCCGTGAGCCGCGAAGGGCCGTGCACCCTGGCCTTGCCGCCGTCCACCCGGATGTCGGCACCCATCCGCATCAGCTCCGGGGCGTGCTGGAAGCGGTTTTCGAACACTGTTTCGCTGATCGCCGCAACTCCGCGGGCCGAGGTCATCAAAGCCATGTACTGAGCCTGGAGATCCGTAGGAAAGCCCGGATGGGGCGTGGTCTCCATGTCGATCGAGCGCAGCCCGCCCTCGGCGCACACGCGGATTCCGTCGCCGCGGGTCTCGACGATGGCGCCGATGGCGGCCAGTTTGTCCAGCAGGGGCGCCAGATCGGCGGGGCTGGCCCCTTCGAGCGTCACGTCGCCGCGGGTCAGCGCGGCGCCGATCAGATAGGTGCCGCCCTCGATGCGGTCGGGGATGATGGTGTGCTCGGCCGGCCCCAGCTCGTCCACTCCGTCGATCGTGATCGTCTCCTCGCCGGCCCCGGAGATCCGGGCGCCCATGGCGTTCAGCAGGTTCGCGAGGTCCACCACCTCCGGCTCGCGGGCGCAGTTCTCGAGCACCGTGGTGCCGTGGGCGAGAGCGGCGGCCATCATTATGTTCTCCGTGCCCGTCACCGTGGCCATGTCGAAGCGGAAGCGGGCGCCCTTCAGGTAGGGAGCCCGGGCCTCCACGTAGCCGTGGGAGAGCTGCACGTCCGCGCCAAGCGCCGTCAGCGCCTTCAGATGCTGATCGATCGGCCGCACGCCGATGGCGCAGCCGCCGGGCAGCGACACCCGGGCGTGCCCCTCCTTGGCCACCAGGGGGCCGAGGGACAGCACGCTCGCGCGCATGGTCTTCACCAGGTCGTAGGGGGCGTCGTGCTCCGGGTTCGGCCGGTCCCGGCGGAGGGTGATCGCGCCGTCCACCTCCTCGGCCGCCATCCCCAGGTGGTCCAGCAGCTTGAGCATCGTCCGGATGTCGCGGACGGCCGGCACGCGCCGCAGCGTCAGCGGCTGGTCCGTGAGCAGGGAGGCCGTGAGCGCCGGCAGCGCGGCGTTCTTGGCGCCGCTCGCCCGGACGCGGCCTTCGAGGCGGGTCGGTCCTACGATGTGGAACTTGTCCATGCGTCCTCTTGATAATTAGCGAAGGGGGCGTCGCAACACCAGCACCCGGGGGATTCCGGAGTAGTCGTGCCGCACGCGGACGAGGTCGAGGCCCGAGGCCTCCGCGTGCCGTTGGGCTGTGTCGAGCTGGCCGCGTCCGATTTCGACGATCAATGCTACCCCGGGCCGCAGCTCCGCGCACCGGGCAAAGAGCCGCGCCAGGACCGAGTCCCCGGAGCCGGGCGGGAAGAGTGCCAGCTGGGGCTCGAAATTGCAAACCTCGATGGACATCTCCGGGATCTCCGAGCGGTCCACATACGGGGGGTTGCTGACCACCAGGTCGAACCGGGAGAGATCGAGCCCGTCCGTCAGGTCCGTCCGCACCAGCGAGACCCGCTCCGCCGCCCCCAGCCGCCGGGCGTTCTTCGCCGCCACGGCCAGCGCCCCCGGCGACAGGTCGGTCGTCACGGCCCGCGAGCCCGGGATCTCCAGCGCCAGCGTGATGGCAAGGCACCCCGAGCCGGCCCCCACGTCCAGGATGCGGGGGGAAGGGGGAAGCGCCTCCTTCAGGGCCTCTTCCACTACATGCTCGGTCTCCGGGCGAGGGATCAGAACCCGCGAGTCCACATAGAAAGGACGGCCGAAGAACTCCCGCTCATTGAAGAGGTAGGAGACAGGCTCCCCCGTCAGCCGCCGGGCCAGGAGATCGCGGAAGCGCCGCTCGGCGTCCGGAGGGACCTCCTCGTCCCGGCGCGCCAGGAGACGCGCCTCGGAGAGATCGAGGACGTTGCCCAGGAGCAGCGCCGCCTCGCGTGTGGAGGCGCCGAACGGGGTGACCGCGAGCAGGGGACGGGCTTCGGCGAGGAGGGCCGCGATGGTGGGCACGGGGGTAGTGTAATGGGGAGTGGGATCGCAACCGGCGCCCCCGCCCGGGCATAAATGCCCATGTCATTCCACACATCTTGGATCTTGGTTCTTTGCGCGGGGAGATCCAATCGGTTGCCTTGGATCGTTCCGATGTACCCTGCGAGAGAGACGTCCCTCGCGCCAGGCCAAGTCTGGGAAGGGAGGAAGGAATATGCAATAGACAGAACCGGAAACCCTTCGTAGTGGACCCAGTAGGTCCGAATCCTACCCGGCAAGGGCTGGCCCCCCACCGGAAGCGAGTCTTGCGTGGTGGTAGGAGTAATCCGCGCCACGAAGCGTAGACAGCGAGTGTGCAGGCCGTGGTAACCAGCCTCGAGAGACTCAATCGGGGAGCCGACGTCTTGGGACGAGCGGAAGGCAACATTCTCGGCGCCGTATAGGCCTGGCGTCGAGGGTCCCCCGGGGTACCCGCCCAGGGCATGCACACAAAGGGGTCTGCCCAGAAACCTGGGAGAACCCTGAGATCTCCGCGGTCAAGTCCCGGCTGGGCTCCGGGAGACCAATCGTCCAGGCCCACAGCAGAGGGCGTCCGCACCCTGTGGGAGCGAAATGAGCGGGCGCAGCCGCGGTACCACCAAGCGAAGGAAACGAAGCGCGGCGGGATGGACTCAGGGCGTCGTAGCACCTCAACAGTACCGAGAAAGCGGGGGAACCATCCCGAGGGACCCCGTGGAGGGAAAGGGGGGGTCGGGTCATGGACTCGTTGGAGGGAAAGATGACAGGGTCGCCGAACCTTGAGACAGTCTCAACGCGACTTCAACGGATAGCACAACTGGCAAGGGAAGATCCGAAGCGGGCCTTCTTGAGCCTGGCTCACCACATCGACATGGATTTTCTGCGAGAAGCCTACCGCCGGACGCGTAAAGACGGTGCCCCGGGGGTGGATGGTCAGACGGGGGCGGCCTACGAGGAGAACCTGGAAGCGAATCTCCAGAGCCTCTTGGACCGCTTCAAGTCGGGTCGCTACCAAGCGCCGCCGGTTCGCCGGGCCTACGTCCCGAAAGGGAGTGACCCGTCGAAGAAGCGGCCGATCGGGATACCGACCTTCGAGGACAAAGTCCTTCAGAGGGCGGTGGCGATGGTACTGGAAGCGGTGTATGAGCAGGACTTTTTGGACTGCTCGTACGCCTTCCGGCCCGAGCGATCGGCGCATCAGGCGGTCAGGCAGTTGTGGGAAGGTCTGATGTCGATGGGAGGAGGCTGGGTGCTGGAGGCTGACATCCAGAGTTTCTACGACGATCTAGATCGCAGTCAGCTGAGGAGCTTTCTAGACCAGAGGGTGCGCGATGGGGTGATACGCCGCGCCCTCGACAAGTGGCTGAAGGCGGGCGTGATGGAGGGAGGAACCCTCAGCCACCCGACCACAGGAACACCGCAGGGCGGAGTCATTTCTCCTCTGCTGTCGAACATCTATCTTCATGAGGTGCTGGACACGTGGTTTGAGGCGGTGGTGAAGCCCCGGTTGCAAGGGGCAGCGTTTCTGATCCGCTTTGCCGATGACTTTGTGCTGGTCTTTCAACTGGAGAGCGATGCTCGGCGGATGCTGGAGGTGCTGCCGAAGCGATTCGGCAAGTACGGCTTGAGCCTCCATCCCGACAAGACTCGTTTGGTGCGTTTCGAACGGCCCGGTCCGATAGACGGGTCTGGAAGAACGCAGCCCCACGAGAAGCCGAGGAGCTTCGACTTTCTCGGCTTCACCCATTTCTGGGAAAGGTCTCGGCGGGGCCGCTGGATGGTCAAGCGCAAGACGGCTTCGGACCGGATTACCCGGTTCTTGCGGCGAATCAACGAGTGGTGTCGAGGCAACCGGCATGCGCCCCTAGACTGGCAGCAGGCACAACTTCTCAGCAAGCTGCGAGGGCACAGCGGGTACTACGGGATCACCGGGAACTCGCTGTCTCTGAGCAGCGTGCACCAAAGGGTCAAGCTGATCTGGCGCAAGTGGCTCAGTCGCCGCTCGCGAAAGCCCAGCATGCCCTGGAAGCGGTTTCAGCTTCTCTTGAAGCGGTATCCGCTACCGAACCTGAGAATCTGTGTTGCGGCCTGAAGTCGCGTAGCGAACCCGTGACCTGAAGAACCGTATGCGGTAGTCCCGCACGTACGGGTCTGTGGGGGACCTGGGTGGGTAACCACCCAGGTCTACCCGGCGCCGTCCCCGTGGCCTGCAAAAGGGTATCGTGGGCGGCCTGGGAACGTCTCTACGGACCCGTTTATGCCGAGGCCAACGTTGAAGATTGCGGGGGCACTGGCTTGACATCCCCGTAACCCCCATCGTCTGCAATGGCAACACCGTGTCGGTAGAGACGTTCCCAGGCCGCCCACGATACCCTTCCACAGGCCACGGGGACGGCGGGACGTCTCTTCGAAGGGCAGATCTTGGCGATCCATCCCATCCCTCCTGAAGACCCCGAGATGTGTGGAATGGCATGGCATTTATGCCCGGGCGGGGATGAGGTTGCCGCGGCCCTCCCTCCCGTGGGCGCCCTCTCCCCTCTCTTCCCGCGTCCTTCCCCTCTCTTCGTTCGGGTCTCCCCCCTCGCGGGCGAGCTCTCCCCTCTCTTCCTCCGAACCGAACGAAGAGAGGGGAGTCTCAGGGAAGAGAGGGGAGAACCAAACGAAGAGAGGGGAGAGCCTCCCCAAGAGAGGGGGATGACCGCCCACGGAAGGGGAGAGCCCGCCCAAGAGAGGGGAGCCGCCAATAAGAGTGGGGAATGACCGGGGAAGCCTGGTCCGGCATTCCCCTCTCTTCCCGTTTACTCGCCCCCCGCTCCCGCCTCGCCCGGACCGCTTGCCAGATCCGCCAGCATCTTTCCCACTTCCCGCTGAGCGCTGGGGCCGGCCAGCCAGACGAGGTACGCCAGCGCGTAAGGCGTCCGGATCAGGTAACTCGCGAGGTGCGCGGCGAAAACCGCGTCTGGATTGAAGCCCTGCAGATACGCGACCGTCGTATCCCCCGCCTCCACGGGATACCCCTCAGCCGCAGGCGTGGGGCTCAGCCGGTAGAGGCGGTCGCGGCCCAGGGCCGGCCAGATCAAGCGGAACAGCCACGCCGTCTCCTCGAACCGGAAGAGCGCCCGCGCCACGGAGCCATCCTCCTCCTTCTCCCACGGGCGGAAGAGGCCATACCGCCCCTCCGCCTCCCGCACCTCCCACGGCTCCGCCGTGTCCGCTTCCAATGCCGTCGAGGGATCGTCCCGCTCCCGCACCGCCTCCAGGTACTCCGTGGAGAAAGCATTCGAAAACCTGCGTTCACCGGCCATCGCGGTCCTCCGGGTCTCTGGATCCAAGCGGAAATCGCTGGAACCTGTCATTCCACATCGGGACCTTTCTACATCAGATGTTCTTAATGGTCAACAGGTGTTCTCATATATTCCCTTTGTGCATCTCGGGAATCGGGTGTACAATTACGGCACAATGGAACCTGAGGTCCAGCGGCTCATCAACATCCTCCGCACCGCCATGCGAATCCTCGGCGTCAGCAACCGGGATATCGAACGCAAGCTCGGCATGAGCCCCAGCTACCTGAGCCGGGTCTTTTCCGGCGGCATCGAGCTCAAGGCCGAGCACCTCATCCTCATTCCACGGGCCATGGGGCTGGAGCCCGCGGAGTTCTTCCACCTCGCCTATCCGCCCCGGCGTAGCGCCGCCGCCAGCAACGCCTCCGTCCAACTCCAGCAGGCCTTGCGGGACCTCCAGCCTCCCGCGCCGGAAGCTCCGCCCTCCGACGCCGTGAGCGACGAGCAGCTCCAGCGCCTCCTGTTCTCAACCTTGAAGAAATTCATGGGCCGGGAGGGAGAAGGAACGAATGGGTGAGTTGTTGCTGGGGAAAAGTTAAGGTATCCTCACTTTCCCATCGCTGTTGTTTTGAAAGGAGGAACCTATGCGCAGAAAGCTGTTGATGCTGGTCTTCGCTCTCGCCGCCACGGTGTCGGTGTCCACGGTCCGGGAGGTCTCCGCGTCCACCTGCACAGGGTGGGATTGCCTGGACAAGTACTGCACCTACTGTGTCCAGCTGACTGGGGAGCCGGTAAATGGGTGGTGCGATTACGACTGGTCTACTGTGAGGCCTTGCTGCACGGGTGACCCTAACTTCTGCCCCTTCTAGGGTGATTTCCACTGGCTAAAGGTTCCCTCGTAGCGCCTCCCTGGGAGGCGCTACGCCAGCAGGCCAGTTCCAATTGACCAGCCCCTATGCCCTATATCTCTTTGGTTCACTTTGGGCAGGGGCTCGAACCTCGCCGTTCCTGCGGCCTACTCCTCCCCCGTCTCCTCCGCCCGGCGCAGGAGGTGGATTACGTAGTCGAGTAGCGCGGCGTCCACCTGATCTCGCTGGGCATTCTCCTTGAGCAGCAGAACCGTGGCCAGCGTCTCGCGGCGGATCTTGAGAGCCAGGAACACCTCGGCCGCCGGGAGCACCTCCGCCCGCGAGCCTTCCCGGTCCCCCTGCCGCAAGAGCACCGCCGCCAGCTCCAGCGCGGCCAGGGCGGCCTTGTAGGGCAGGTTGATCTCGGCAAAGCCTTCCTTGACGGACAGCAGCGCCCGCTTGGCCCGGTCGAGCTCCCTTTGGGCCGCGTAGATCTGCCCCTCCACCCAGCGCACCTTCAGCTCGTTGATCCGCCCGCCGGGATCGAGGTGCCGGCTCCGGATCTCGAAGATCATCATCAGGGCATCCTGCAGGCGGCCGCAGTCCATGAGGAAGCGGGCCTGGTTGTGGAGCGCCTGGAAGACGAGGCCAGGATCACGGTCTTTGTCGATGAGCCCCAGACCTCGCTGTAGAAGGCGGACCGCCCCTTCTGCGTTTCCTTGATAGCCAAGATAGATCCCACGCTTGAGGAGGGCGCGACCCGCTTGGTGTTTGTCACCGTGCTTCATGTAAACAGTGAAGACAAAATCAAGAGCATTCCCCGCTAAATCGAAATGCCGGCTGTCTCCATAGTAAGAAGCTTGGATATCCATAAGCCGAGCCTCAAGGAACTCGTTCTGGGTACCGTTCAAAAATAATATTGTCGCGTGCCCTAGGACGTACTCAGCCTGGTCGAGGTTATCCACCACCCTGTAGGCGTTTCCCAACTCGATCAGGACCCTGCACTGTAAGTCCGCCCGGTGTATGGCGTCGAGTTCTGGGATGGGGGCCTTCTCGGCGTAAAACCAAGCCCACTCGGCCAACCGGAGCATTCTCTCGGGGTCTTCGTGGCGCAAAGAGGAACTCAGCTCAAGCAGGGCCTCAATCGCGGGGATGCCCCGAAGGTGGGGCGGGATCTCGGGAAGTACGTCGGGATCCTCATTGGCAAACAGGGCCAAGGCCTCCTGCTTCCGTTCCTTCTGGAGCTGCTGGGCCTGCTGAACGGCTGCTGCGAAAGCCCGGTCCAGCGCGCCCTCGTATGCGGCGTCTTCCTGGGACGACAGAACCCTCGGGGGCGGCTCATCCTGGCCAAAGATTGCCCGCAGGTGTGGGACCGCGATCGCCAAGCAGGCATCGCAGTAGGCGAGGTGGATGATGATCCTGCGAGAGCCCCCGGCTGGCCCGCGATCCCACACGAATGCTTCCAGCTCCTCTGGAGTCGGATGATCGAACAAGAGGGTTCCTCCTTGGTGCCGTATTCTCGCACAAGATCAGGGGGTTTCCCAAGTCATCGCTTCCGAATATTTTTTGCCACACTCGCCACTGTTTCCTTCCTCCTCTCCCCTTGGGAGAGGAGGGCCGGCATGGTGAGCTTCGGAGGAATCCGGCGAAGCGTGCTAGTCCCTGCCGTCAGGATCGATTGCGCTCCCCTGATCCGACGCAGCCGAGGCAGGGGGAGCCGTGACGGTAGTCCCTGGGACAGTCTGGCCGTCGGGATCAATTGCAGAACCCTGCTTCTCTTTGTGTGCAGTTGACCTCCGCGTCGGCGCCGCCGGCTTCACGAACCCAAGGCTCTCCATCCACGACCAGACCCGGGAGGCGACGACCGAGGGGGTTTCCCAAAGCCCGGCGGCCTGTGAGGGCGCGGGCAGGACAAGGAACCACGCGGCCGCGAGACTGAGCGCGGCCACGGCGCGGCGGGATCGGAACAGAAACATCGGAGACCTCCTGGCGCGGCGAAGCGGACCGGGCCGGCATGGCCAGGGCGCCCGCGGCGCGACTCCCCACATGGCAACAGTGCCCCTAGTCTCCCCGACCGGGGCGTAATTCGATCTACCTAGGGGAGGAATTCTCCCCACTTCCGTGTCCCAGGTCGATTACGGGAAGCAGAAATCCAGCCTCAGAACGGGCGGGTCCAATGTCGAGGAATGGAGATTTGACCCTGAAGCGACAGTACCGGCGGCCTCCATTCGGAGTCGGTCCTGGCTAGACCATAAATTACAAACCTATTCCTATTGCGCTGCACTATTGACAGATAAGCGGCAGGCCGACGAATATTCCCCCCGCGATGAGAGAAGAGCGCGAAGAGGAAACAGAGCTGTCCCGCGATGGGGTGTTGCTGGAGCTGGGCCGAAGGATCGTGCGGCTCCGGACGGAACGGGGCTGGAGCCAGGGAGCTCTGGCGCGCCGCCTCGGGATGTCGCGGTGCCGGCTGGGGAAGTGGGAGAGGGGGCTGCACGGACCCCCAGTCGAGGATCTGGCCCGGCTGGCGGACGTCCTGGGAGTGGACTTGGAGGAGCTGGTTCGCGGGCGTGCGCCGGAGGCGCCGGTCCTGGAGCTGCCGACGCTGTCTCCTGGCCAGCAGATGGAGCTGAAGGTGTGCTGGGCCAACCTGATGCGCGTGCTGAAGCCGTTGATGGAGGTTCCCCCGGGGCGAAAGCCCTGCCGGTAAAACCAACGAGGTTCCGGCGTCATGGAGGCGCCGGTTTTACGAAGGAGGTAGCAGATGAATGAGACCGTGAAGGTGGAGATCCAGTCCCTTGGGACGAAGCTGCGGCGGCCACCCCGGCGCCCCGTGGGCACCAAGCTGAAGAGCGAGCGGGTGGAGGAGATGCTCCAGGCGATGCCGGACTGGTCGCTGACCGCGGAGGGCGGGGTGATCCAGCGCACGCGGAAGTTCCCCACGGCGCGGGTGGCTGGTTTGTTCGCCGGCTACGTGGCGGACTTCGCGAGCAGCCGCCGGCAGGGAGCGCACGTGATGCTCTCGGGCCGGCAGGTGGTGGTCGCGCTGCCCGGCGCGCCGCTGCGCAACGGACGTTTCGGCGGGCTCACGGAGGCGGTCTTCGCGCTCGCTCAGCAGCTCGGATGAACCCCATTGATCAAAAAAGAGAAAGGAGGAAAACGACATGCCTAACAGCTCACACGCGGACGTCGTCACGGATCTGGAGGATCTGCTGACGAACGTCAAAAATGCGACGGACCTGCCCGATTTCACGGTCTACCTCACCCCGGTGGACCAGTTTCTCGCGGAGTTGAAGAACCGCGGGGCTCTCCGGAAGTCCCGGCTGGGTATCAAGCAGCAGGAGACCAAGGAGTTGCAGGAGTTGATGGGCCCGGCGAAGGAGGCGGCCTCGCGGTTGCGCTCCGCCATCAAGGCTCACCTGGGTCCGAAGAACCCGCGGCTGCTGGAGTTCGGGATCAAGCCGCTCGGCAGGCGGAAGCGGGAGGTGGAAGGGCCGCAGGAACCGGAAGCCCCGGCGGCCAATCCTGAATCTCCGAAGCCCTGAGCGGTTCCGGGAGGGGCGTGGGGCAACACGCCCTCCCTTTTTCTCAGAACGGCCTCATGGTAGCAAATCCGCCAGCCGCACCTCCATCACCACCGCTCCGCCCGGGAGGATCTCCACGGTCTCCTCGCGGGGCTGGAAACCTTCCTTGCGGATCTCCAGCCGGTACGTGCCCGGTGCCAGGCGGCCGGCGTCGAGGGTGCCGTCGGGCCCGCTGAGGGCGCTGACGTTGCCGAAGGGGTTCTGAGCCTCGGAATCCCGCAGCGCCAGGTTCGCCACGGCGCCTTCCAGGAGCTCGCCCGTGGCCGAGAGGACCGTGGCCTTGAAGGTCCCGGTCGTGATCTCGATCGCGATCTCCTCGTCTTCGGCAAGCTCGACCGTCCGGCTCGCGCTGATTCCGGGAGAGCCCAGGACGATGACGGTCAGAGAGCCTGGAGAGAGGCCGCGGAGCGCGAAGCTGCCGTCGTGCGCGGTGCTGCCAAGCTGGCCAGATCCCGGGTCGGCGAGGTTTCCGGCGAGGACGCTGGCTCCGCCGAGGGGGGAGCCATCCACCAGCACGCGCCCGGAGAGCGTGAGGCCCCCTGCGAAGTCGAGGTCCAGGGTCGCCGCCGTGGCACCCGGCTCGATCCAGACCTTGCCCGTTGCCTGGCGGCCGGAGCCCGTACGGGCTGAGACGGTCCACTCCCCGGGCTCCAGGTTTTCAATGCGGTAGCTCCCGTCCCATTTCACGAAGCCGGACAGGTTGGCCTCCGGAGACTGCGCCTGGACGAGGGCTCCTTTCAGATCCTCGGGAGGCAGCCCCGTGAGACGGCCCGTGAGGACCACCCCGGACTCCGTTTCCGCGAGGCGCAGCTCCAGGTCCCGCACGGGCTGGCCCGCGATCTCGATGTCCAGAGACGCTTCTCCCACCCCCGGCTGTTGAGCCGTCAGGCGGTACCGTCCCTCCGCGAGTTTGGGGAAGACGAACGTGCCGTCGGTCCCGGTCTGGGCTCCGGAAGGCTCCTGAGCCTCGGACCACGACTGGACGTGGATGCCCGGCACTCCGGCGCCGTCCTTTCCCACCACGCGGCCGGAGACCTCGAAGTCCCGCGGCAGGACGATCTCGAAAGATGTGCCGCCGGGAGGGACGGTGATGTTGACGGGAAGCTTCCCCATGACCTGCACGGAGTAGGCGCCCGGTTCCGGCAGGCTCAGGCGGCACCGTCCCTGAGAGTCCGTCGTGCAATCGCTGAAGACCCCCCGGAGCATGGCCAGGAGATTCTGCTGCTCGAGCAGGTCCTGAGGATGGGCTATCAGGGGGGTGTCCGGCACCGGCTCCCTCTCGGTATTGAGCACCTGCACGTCGAGCCAGGAGCCCCGGCCGAGGACAACCCTCACGTCCTCCAGGTCCCTGTCCTCGGGAATGTTGAGGCCTTCCATCCAGCGGGTCTGGTACCCCTCGGCGCTGACTTCGAGGTCCAGACTGCCCGCGGGCAGGCCGCTCACCTGGAAGCGGCCCTGCGCGTCCGCCGTCCCCAAGGGCCGCCGGGAGCCGAGGAGGCCGGCGATCCCTTCGCCCCTTTCGAGCCAGACCAGCGAGGCGCCGGCCACGGGGGCCCCCTCAGCGTTGACGACCTGACCCTTGAGGCTGTGGCTGGCCTTCATCTCGATCCGGACGGCTTCCTTGGTGGGGGCCGCGACGTTGGGCACGGTGGTTTCGGCGTAGGCCGGGTGCTGGACGCGGAGATCGAAAAGGCTGCCACTCTTGAGTCCCTTCGCGCGGAAGCTGCCGTCGGCACCCGTCCGGAGAGATCTCAGGCTGGGCTGGCCCACCAGGCCTTCCCCGAGATTCAGGCTCAGGCTGGCCTCCAGGTTCTGAGCCTCGTTGACGTGGACTTCCGCCCCCTCGACGGGCTTTCCCCGGCTGTCCGTCACCCGGCCCTCGATGGCCCCGTCCGCCGGCAGCTTCAGGTCGCCCAGATTGACGGACGGCGGTGTGGCAGGGATCTCGACCTCCGGCACCTCCAGCCCGGCGCGGTCCGGATGCTGGGCGGTGAGCCTGTAGGTCCCGGGGCTCAGGTGGCGGATCTCGAACCGGCCCTCCTCGTTCGTGGTGGCTTCCTGCTGGTCCCGGTACGTCTGCGGGTCGATCAGGACGACCTTGACCCCGGTGGCCGGCCGTCCCGCCGCGTCCACGACCCGGCCGAAGGCGGTCTTGCCCTGCCCCAGGACGATCTGGACGGGGGGTGGAGGAGGCTGGCCTGCGGGGGCGGTCCGCGCCGGGACCGACGCCCTCTCAAAACCCTTCCGGCGGGCAGTCAGCTTGTAGGCGCTGCCGGGCTTGAGGCCCAGCAGGCGGAACCGGCCGTCGGGTCCAATCCAGGCGCCGGAGGACTCTTCACCCTGATCGATGGCGCGGGGCGGAAGGACCAGGACCGAGGCGCCGGCGACCGGCCTGCCTGCCGGGTCGCTCACCTTGCCGGAGATCTCGGCGGCCGGATCGAGCTTCACGAGCACCGGCTCCGTGGCCCCTGGCCGGGCGTACAGCCGGGCGGCTGGGAGGAAGCCTGCCGCGCCGCTCTCCAGCCAGACCCCCTCCCTGGGTGGAACGTTGGGGACGTCGAGGTGGAACCGTCCCTCGCCGTCCGTGCGCGCCGGGGGCGCCACCAGAGGCCAGCCGCTCCAGACGAGGGCGCCCGCCACGGGCTTGCCGGACGCCGAGTCCGTCACCTTGCCGGAGATCCGCCGGGGCGGCACCGGTTTGCTCGCGGCGGCGGCCTTGGGCGTTTCGTTCCTACCGGCCAGCCGCCATCCCCAGGGGCGGTCGCTTCCCAGGGCCCTCCGCGAGACGCGGGTTTCCTCGCCCGCGGCCTCCAAAGGCCGGGACGGCTCCAGGTTGGCCGTGGAAAGATGCCGGTCTTCCACCAGCGGCGCGAGCGGATGCTCCAGGGTCCCGTAACCCTCGGCCCGGACCACCAGCCGGAAGCAGCCGCTCTCGGGAGCGGCGATCTCGAAGGAACCCTCGGCGTCCGTGCGGGCGGAGGCCAGGGGAGCCGGCCGGGTGGGGCCCTCATACGCCGGGAACAGCTCGACCCGGACGCCCGCAACGCCGGATTCCTGTGCCCAATTGAACACGCGGCCCGTGACCCGGATGGGCTCAGCGGCGAGGGAGGTAGACGTCCAGAGGGAGAGGACGAAACCCGCGAGGACCGAGACTTGGAGGAGGGCTCGGAGGGGCATAGGGGATGTTTGAATTCTACTCTTTCTTCTGGGCGGACCGCACTGGGGTTAGTTCTTCTCCGTGGAGGCCGGGCTCCCAGGGCGGGCGGTGTCCGCGGTCGTTCCTCGGCGGTGCTGGCGTCCAGCCAGTAGGCTTGGACCGGTCAGGCTTTGCCTTCCCAGAGACGGCCCGTCGGCGGTGCACCCGCAGAGGGCGCCGGTAGAGGACTGGGCCGTCTCTACGGTACCGCCGTGCCCCAGTGCCAAGAAGAGGTTTCGGGGGCGTTTCAAAAACATCCCCGGAACCTCTGTGTTGAAAATCGGCGACACCGTGCCGTAGAGACGCTCCAGTCCTCTACCGGGCATTGTCCGGGTCCACCAACGTCGGGGCGTCTCCTCGAAGGGCAGACCTTACCGAGTCCGCTCCACCGGTCGAGACGCCACCACACCGCTTGCCTTCCCTCGTCGGTTTGAGTTGCCGAAGGCTTCGCTAGGATTACGCCCTCGACTGAAATGAAAAAGACTCCTTTCGGAGTCCTTTCCACGCTAGCCCTCACGAGCTATCCACCTGCGGCAAGCCGCCGCATTGGTGACAGGATAGTGCGGCTTTAATCCGCTGTCAACTCGCGAGGAGGCTGGCCCGCGGAGCCCTGAATTTTACTCCCTTTCCTGGGGGAGCTCCCTCCCCCGGTTTCAGGACGACCGCCACGGGTGCCGGGCCACCGCCCGCCGGGACCTCGGCCGTGATCTCGGCGGGAGCGAAGCCTTCCTTGGAGACCTTGACCTTGTAGGTTCCTGTGCCGAGCCGCGGGACCTCGAAGGTGCCGTCCGGGCCAGTGCGCACGACCGGCCCTCCAGAGAGCATCTGGAGATCCGGAAGCCAGGCCATGAGGCGGACCAGCGCGTCTTCGACGGGCTCTCCCGTGGCCGAGACCACCACGCCCGTCAGGCGGCTCGTGGTGAGCCTCGATCTTGATGTCCTGGCTCTCGGTCAGAGTCAGTCTTCGAACGCCGTTCAGTCCTCCAGGACCGTCGATGATGAGCGTCATGGGGCCGGGAGGGACGTTGCGGAGCCTGAACGTGCCGTCATAAGCGGTCTGCGTGCCCGAGCGGAAGGCCTCCTTCTGATGGAATGCGATTCCGGCTCCACTCAGAGGCGCACCGTCCACCAGGACCCGGCCCGTCAGGGTGAGGCCGCTGAACTCGAGGTCGAGCTCCACGGCGGGGACGCCGGGTGGAATCTCCACTGTACCCTGAGCGGAGCGGCCGTCGAAGGTACGGGCCCGGATCTGCCACTGGCCGGGCGGCAGTTTCTCGAAGCGGTAGGTTTCCTCGCCGTTGACCTGGATGGCCACGGGCTTTTCTCCCGGACGGCGGGCTATCACCATGAGCCCGGAGACCTCCTCCCGCGAGAGCCCCAGGATGCGGCCGGTCAGCGTCGCTCCCGGGAGCTGCCGGTCCAGCCGCAGCTCGAGCCCGCGGACCGGCTGTCCGGCCACGGCCACGGTGAGCTCCTCCGAGGTGAGGCTTTCCAGGAGGGCCTTCAGACGGTACTCGCCCTCAGGCGTCTCGGAGAAGACGAAAGCTCCGTCGACCCCGCTCCACGTGCTTTGCTCGAACCCCTCGGCCTGCAGGCTGACGACGGCGTGTGGAACCGCGGAGCCCTTCTCGTCCACCACCCGGCCCGAGACTTCGGCGCCCGCGGGCAAACGGATCTCCACGGCGTTGCTGCCAGGACGTACCGTGACCTGGGTGCGGGCGGGAGGACCCTGCTTCGATGCCGAAACCTCGTAGACCCCGGGCCTCTGTACCGTCAGCCGGCACCGCCCCGCCACGTCGGTACGGTCCGGACCCCGCAGGTGGAATTGTGAGAAGGCGGCTAACCGGTCGTCCTCCGGCGTTCTCGGTTCCAGCGGCTGAACGAAGACCCTGGCGTCGGGGACCGGCTCTCCTTCAGCGTTCAGCACCCGTACCTCCAGCGTGATCGCCCGCTGCAGGGTGACCTGCAGGTCCTCGGGATCTCTGTCGCTGGGGATCTGGAGCCCTTCGATCTGGCGAGGGATGTAACCCTCGGCGGAGACCATGAGCGTGAGCGGCCCTGGCGGAAAGCCCGTTATGCGAAACCTGCCTTCCGCGTCGCTCGACCCCAGGGCCTCGGAAGAGAAATCGCCGCCCCCTTCCGCCTGGAACCAGGTCACGGAGGCGTCCGCCACCGGCTCCCCTTCCGGGCCGGTGACGCGGCCGGAGAGGTTCCGGGCCGCCTTCAGCTCGATCTGCAAGGGCTCCTGCGTGGGCGCTTCGACCCCGGGAAGCGAGGCCATCACGTATCCGGAGCGCTCCACCCGGATATGGAACCGCTTGCCCCCTTCGAGGTTGCCCGCGCGGAAGGTGCCGTCCGGCGCCGTCCGCAGAGGCTCCTGATCTTCCGAATCCAAGAACATCCAGGGATTGCGGGCCTCGCTCGCATGGACCCAGACCGCGGCCCCTTCGATGGGCGCTCCACGGCTGTTCGTCACCCGCCCCTCGATGAATTCTCCGGGAGGCAGCCGCAAGGTCCCAAGGTCGACTCTGGAGTTGCCGGACGGGATCTCGAAATGGCTCAGGAAAGCGGGGGCGTACTCCGGATGGGTTGCCAGCACGGAGATCCGGTTCGGGCTCAGGTTGCGGAATTCGAAGCGGCCCTCGGCGTCCGAGACGGCGTCCAGCGGCAGCTCGCTTCTTGTGGTGAGCGTCACCGCCGCTCCGGGAACGGGTTGTTCGCCCTGGTCCACCACCCGGCCGAAGGCGGTCTGCCCGTCTTCCATCACGATCCGGGCGGGCGGAGAAGGCTGGCCGGCGGCTGCCGTCCGCACTGTGGCCTGCGTGCGGGCGAAGCCGGCCTTCACGGCGGTCAGCTCGAAGGTGCCACCGGGAGGGAGCCGGGGGAACCGGAATCCGCCGTCCTGGCGGCTCAGGGCCATTGCCAGAAATCCCTGGGTTCCCTTCATGTAGCCGATCGCGATCCTCACTCTCTCGACCGGCCGGCCCCTCTTGTCCACCACCGTCCCGGAGAGTGCTACCGCGGGCGAGAGAGGCAGGACGGTGGGCTGGGCGCCCTTCCTCGCCAGCTGGCTTTCTCCGGGGAGGAAGCCCGCGGCCCCGGCTTCCACCCATCCCTCGTCCCCGAGGACGTCGATGCCGAGCTTACCCTCCGCATCCGTGCGGACCGGTGGTGCCACGAGAGGAAAGCCGCTCCAGGCCACGGCTCCCGCCACGGGCTTGCGGCTCACGGAGTCGACGACACGCCCGGCGATCCTGCGGGGAGGCGCGAGGCGCACGGAGAGGATCCCCTTCCCCTCCGTCCTCACGATCCGGGCTCCCCATCCCTCGCGGCTCTCCAGGGTCAGAGCGGAGTCTCCCTCCGGCACCGCGATCTCCAGGCGTCCCTCCGGTCCCGTGATCCCCACCGGCTGGCCGTTCCAGCGGGCCAGGGCTCCCGCCACCGGTTTGCCTTCGCCGTCCCGGGCCTCGATCCACCCGGACCGGGCCGGGATCAGCCGCAGGGTGATCACCTCATCCGGCTTGCCCTTGGCTTTCTGGCCGAGGAACCGTGGAGAGACGGCCTCCACGCTCCGGGGATCGTACCGCCCGGCCCAGGGAAGCGAAGCGCGGCCCTGCCGGTCGGTGGTGGCGCGCGAAGGGCTCAGTCTCCAGGTCCGGAGCTGGCGCTCCCAATCCCAGAGGGAAGCATTGAGGCTCTGGACTTCGATCCCCGCCAGAGGCCGTCCGTCCGGCCCGACCGCCCGCACCTCGACGGGAGAGCCCCGCAATAGCGTGACGGGAGGCAATTCGATGTCCTCCACCAGCGGCACGAGCGCGATCTCCTCCGCCAGATACCCCTCGGCCCGCGCCTCCAGGCGATAGCACCCGCTCTCCGGAACGAGGATCTCGAAGTCGCCCTCCGCGTCCGTACGAGCCGTCGCGAGGGGAGCCGGCCCGGTCTTCTCCGTCAGCCGTCGGACCGCCTCGGCATAGCTCTCATAGGCCGGGAACAGCTCCAGCCGGGCACCGGAGAGGGCCGCCTTCTCGGACTGGATCTGACCGCTGACGCGGATGGGGGCGGCGGCGAGGGGGGCAGCGAGCGAGAGGAGAAGGGCTGCGGCTCGAAGGAGTGCTCGGGAGTCCATATAAGTCTAAAATTCTACCCTCTTTACCTGGACCCCTCAGCCTTCCCGCTGTGATAAGAGGACTCCATGCGCAGATCCTGGCCCGTCCTCGTCATCACGCTCCTCCTCGCCCCCCTCTCTCTTTCTGCCCAACCATCGAAGACAACCTCAGGCTGCAAAGACTTCGATCCCCAACTCCAGAACGCCGCCAAGGTTCTGCCCGGCCCGGACACCCCCGGTGCCGAGGCGTTCGCCCTTTTCCGCAAGGCAGCGGGCGGGGTGACTGCGGGCATGGACGACCCACGGTTCGCCTCCTGCCTGCTGCGGCGCTACGTGATCGCCCGCTATGGAGAGCGGATGGTCACGGATCTCCAGGAGATCATCCACTTCCAGACCTTCGAGGTGCAGGGCAAGCAGAACTGGGACCTCCCCGAGTTCGTGAAGCAGCGGGAGTGGCTGGAGAGGCGGGCCCGCGGACTGGGGCTCGAATTCAAGAGCTACGACGGGCGGATGGAGGAGATCACCCTGTCCGGACCCAAGCCCATCCTCGCCCTCCTCACCCACGGCGACGTCCAGGGCGTCGAGGGGCAGCAGTGGTCCTCGCCCCCCTTCGAGGGGAAGCTCGTGAACGGCAGGATCATCGGCCGCGGCACCGAGGACGACAAGGGACCCATCGTGGCCATCCTCTACGTGCTCGCGGGTCTCCGGGACGCCGGCTGGCCTCTCGACTCGACCCTGAAGCTGCTGGTCGCCAACGGCGAGGAGTCGAGCTGGGATGAGATCCCCTACTACCTGGAGCGGGCTCCGATGCCGGAGCGGACCATCGGCGTCGACGCCGCCTATCCCGTGACCCACTCCCAGAAGGGCTACGGCGTCCTCACCTTCCGGGCTCAACCGCTGCCGGAGGGTACCGAGCCCCGTCCCGGCAAGTGGCGGGTCGTCAAAATGAGCGGTGGCAGCGGCATGTCGATCATCCCCGAGCGGGGTGAGGCCGTGCTGGAAAGGTCGGGGACGGACCGTACCGGCGCTTTCGACGATCTCTCCCGGGCCGCTGTGGACTGGGCGAAAGCTCATCCGCCCGCGAAGCTCTCGGTCAGCCGCGACGGCGACCTCCTGAAAGTCACCGCCGAGGGCAGGGGCGGCCACTCCTCCGCGCCGGCCTCCGGCCACAACGCCCTGGGAGACCTGACCGCGTTCCTCGGGACCCTGGATCTCCAGATGGACCGCTGGGGCGCTCTCGCCGCCTTCACCGGCAACGCCGTAGGCGCCGAGACGGACGCCCGTTCCCTGGGTATCGCCCACCGTGATGCCGTGATGGGCGACCTCACCTCCAACCTCTCTTTCCTGCGCGAGGACCAGGGCGCTCCCATAGCCGAGATCAACATCCGCTATCCGAAGGGGATTGCCAAGGACTTCATGGAGAAGCAGGTTGCCGGCCGCGCCACCGCCTTCGCCGGCCGTACCGGCGCCACGATCGCGACCGAGGTCAACCTGCTGAGCGAGCCGCACCTGGCGCCGGTCGAGGGTCCGCTCGTCTCCAGCCTCCTCGCCGCCTGGGAGGAGGTGACAGGCAAGCCCGGCAAGCCCGTGGCCATCGGCGGCGGCACCCAGGCCCGCCTCTTCCCCGGCGGTGTGGACTTCGGCCCCGCGGAGGACATGGTGCTCTACCGGGGCCACGGCACGGACGAGTACCTGACCCCGGAGGAGCTCCACCGCGTCGCCGAGCTGACCATGGCGGCGGTGGTGCGGCTGGCGGGGCAGAGTCAGGAAGAAGGACGCTGAGGCTTCTTCTTCGCTGACGTTGTCTCGTTCGCCTTCTTCACGGCTTTCGCGGCCTCCGTCGCAGCCTTGAGGGCAGCCTTGCTGACATGGGCAGGTACCTTGATGGTTCTGATAGGCATCTCTATTAGCCCTACTTCTTGAACCGCACCCGGACCCCCTGGGCCAACTGCTCGGGGGTCATCTTCTCCATCGATTTGAGGTCGTACTCCCAGACCAGCGTGCGGCCCTCCTTGCGGGTGGCGTTGTGCTCGACCACCTCGAAAGGGGCGTCGATCTTGAAGGCGAAGCGGAGGCCCTTGAAGGCGTCCTCCATCTGCTTCTTCATCTCGGGCGAGAGGTCCATCTCGGAGGCCTGGGACTTCTGATCGGCGGCCGGGTTGACGGCCTCGCTCGTCAGCAGGAGGGTACCGCCCTCGTCCTTGATCTGAAGGCCTCCGAACGGCTCGTCGAACGGGTTCTTCGCTCCCGGAGGGCCCTCCTGCTCCGCCTCCTTCTTGGGGAACTTGATCAGGCCCAGCTTGGAGACGTGGTCGAAGCCGAAGGTGAAGTTGGCGGCGATCTTCAAGCCGTCCTCCTTGAACGAGGTGTCCAGGAGCTTCACGCCGGGAGGGAGGCTCTTCTCGATCTCGGCCTTGTCGGGTTTCTCGGACGTCTCGGTCTTGCGGGAGGCGAGGAACTCCTTCTTCGCCTTCTCGATCTCCGCCGCGGTCGGCTCGCCCTTCTGCCCCGCCATCTCCCGCTGCATCCGGGTCATGAAGAGCACCATGGGCTCCATGTCGACCTTCATCGAGAAGCCGGCCTTGCCCGAGAGGTCCTTCTGGAGCGTCATCGTCTGCTCGACGTCAAAACACCCGGCGGCCGCCAGAAGGCAGACCGCCAGGCCCAGCGCCAACGTCTTCTTTCTCATGAGGAAGCCCTCCAATCCTGAGGAGAGCTTATGCGATTTCAGTTGCTGCCGCCGTCTCCGCCGCCCGGGTTGGCCGCCACCTTGATCTTCTCCTGGGCCTCCTCCCTACAGCTCTTGGCTTCCGCGCTGTTGGGCTTGAGCGACTGGGCATGAGTGCACGCGTCCAGGCTGGACTCGTTCTTGCCCAGGGCGAGGTAGACCTGGCCGAGAGCGAGGTAGCCGTCGTAGTGGGCCTGATAGCCCACGGACTTCGACAGCTCCTCTTTGGCCTTCTGATACAGCTTGGCCTGCTTCGCGGGGTCTGTCTCGCCATCCGCCTTTTTCTTCGCCTTGAGACCGCGGCCGTAGCACTCCATGGCCTTCTGTTCGGGCGTCTTGTAGTAGCTCCCGATGATCTCCGTCTGTGGTGCCGCGAATAGAGATGTAGCCATTAGCAGTCCCAGAGTAAACAAGGTGAATTTTTTCATTGGATCTCCTTCCATTTCCCATTGTTGTAGGCGTATACGGATCTCTGGTCCCCGTTGTTTGCGGTAAGTGGCCAAGGAAGGAGAAACGTTTCAGCAGGTTCTGGGGGAGGCCCTCACCCTACCCTCTCCCGACCCCTCCCTCCCCCCGCACACCGGGAGAGGGAAAAAGAAACGGGATCGGGAATTTGGTCAATCTCTTCCTTCTCCCTCCTCTCCCGGTGAGGGGGGAGGGAGGGGTCGGGAGAGGAGGGCCGGGGAGGTGAGGGCTTGGGAGGGGGCGCAGGCCGAACGTCAGTGCGTCCGGGCCTGCTCTTCCATCTTCTGCGCCTGGAAGTGGCTGACCAGCGGCTCGATCAGGGGATCGAGGTGGCCTTCCAGGATCGTGGGGAGCTGGTGGATCGACAGGCCGATCCGGTGGTCCGTCACCCGGCTCTGGGGGAAATTGTAGGTGCGGATCTTCTCCGAGCGGTCGCCCGAGCCCACCATACGGCGGCGCTCCTCGGTCATGGCGGCATCGGCCTTCTCGCGTTCCATCTCGTAGAGCCGGGCCTTGAGCACGCGCAACGCCTTGGCCTTGTTCTTGATCTGGCTGCGCTCGTCCTGGCAGGAGACCACGAGGCCGCTCGGCATGTGGGTGAGGCGCACGGCCGAGTAGGTGGTGTTCACGCCCTGGCCTCCGGGACCGGAGGCGCAGAAGCGGTCCACCCGGATGTCCTTCTCGTCCACGTCAATCTCCACGTCTTCGGCCTCCGGGAGCACGGCCACGGTCACCGCCGAGGTGTGGATGCGCCCAGCGGCCTCGGTGGCGGGCACCCGCTGCACGCGGTGGACGCCGCCCTCGTACTTCAGGCGGCTGTACGCCCCCCGGCCCTCCACGATGGCCGACACCTCCTTGATGCCTCCCGCCTCGGACTCCGAAAGGTCGATCACCTCCACGCGCCAGCGCTGCTGCTCGGCGTAGCGGCTGTACATGCGGAACAGCTCGGCCGCGAAGAGGGTGGCCTCGTCGCCGCCCGTGCCGGCCCGGATCTCCAGGACCACGTTGCGCTCGTCGTTCGGGTCTTTGGGGGTCAGCTCGACCCGGAGCCGTTCCTCGAGCTCGGCCGCGCGGGTGGCGAGCTGCTGCTTTTCGTCCTGGGCCAGCTCGAAGAGGTCGTCGTCCTTGGAGAGGGCGGCGAGCAGCTCTTCGTTCTCTTCCCGCTGCTTCTGGACCTTCACGTATTCGCGGTAGAGGCGGACGGTCGGATCGATCTCCGACAGCGTCTTGTTCACCTCCCGGTATACCTTCGGGTCCCCGAAGGTGGCGGGGTCGGCGAGCCGCTGGGTCAGCTCCTGATGGGTCTTTTCGAGCTCTGCGAGTTTCTCGATCATGCGGCCTCTTCCAGGAGGCCATCCTCCCGCAGCGCCTCTTCGAGCGCGGCGATGGCGACCTCCAACATGTCATCCGTCGGCTCCTGGGTGGTGATCCGCTGGAGCGCCAGACCCGGCGCCACCAGCAGCGCGAAGAGCGGCGCCGCCCGGTGTTTGGCCGTGAAGCGGAGCACCTCGTAGGAGAGCCCCGCGATCACCGGCATCAACAGCAGCCGTCCCCCGAACTTGACCAGGAACGGCGCCGTCTTCGGGATCAGCGCGAACACCAGGATCGACAGCAGCAGCACGAACAGCAGGAAGCTCGTGCCGCAGCGCGGGTGGAGCCGGCTCTGGACCCGCGCGTTGTCGACCGTCAGCGGCAGCTTCTTCTCCCAGGCGAAGACCACCTTGTGCTCCGCCCCATGGTACTGGAACACCCGGTGGATGTCCTTCATCCGCGAGATCAGCAGGATGTAGCCCAGGAAGAGCAACGCCCGCAGCCCGCCATCCACCAGGTTGAAGCTGAGGCTCGACAGGGGGCCGCCGAACACATACTGCTCGCCGAGGTGTGTCAGCCACAGGGGCAGGAAGATGAAGATCAGGATGCCGGCTCCGAGGCCGACCGCCATCGAGCCGGCGACGGCCCAGCCCGACGTCTTCTCCTTCTTTTCCTTCTTCGGTTCCGCCGCCGGAGGGGTCTCTTTCCCCTCGTCGATTCCGGCCATCGCTTCCTCCGCCGAGAAGTTCAGGGCGCGGATGCCGATGGCGAGCGACTGGAACAGCACGGCCACGCCGCGCAAGAGAGGCAGCTTGAGGAACGGGAAACGCTTCGCGAGGCTCTGGACCTTGCCGCGCTGGAAGGCGATCGAGCCGTCGGGCCGGCGGACGGCGACGCCAAAGGCGCCGGGGGAGCGCATCATGACTCCCTCGATCAGGGCCTGTCCGCCGACCAGCAGCTCGCCTTCAGGGCTCGTACCGCTCGTACCAGATGTCATGCTAAAGGATCTCCGCCCCGGCCCGGCAAGAGGTTGCCGGGGACGAGCGGCGCTAGGCCCGTTGTCCGGCCTGAGCGTACCGGCGCTGGAAGCGCTCGACGCGTCCGGCGGTGTCGATCAGCTTCTGCTTGCCGGAGAAGAACGGATGGCACGCGCTGCAGATCTCCAGGCGAACCTCGTCCTTGGTGGAGTGGGTCTCGAAGGTGTTGCCGCAGGCGCACACCACGGTGACCATGTGCATCGTGGGATGGATCTCTTTCTTCACGGTCTCGTCCTTGTCTTTCAGAGGTTTCCCCGGTTCAGCGGGGAAGGTCTTGGGCTCCAAGAACCCGAAAGCCTAGCCGATCCGAGGAGGTTCTGGCAAGGCTGGGTCTCTGGGGCGACCGTTTCAACAGACCGGCGAAGACGGGAATTCCCCCTCCTCCCGCTACACTATCCCCGCCATGGACCTCCACCACGAAGCTCTCGTCATCGACGGCCACACCGACGTCCCCACCCGGCTCTGGGAGACCCCGGCCGACCTCTCCCGGCGCCTGAACGACCGCCACATCGACCTGCCGCGCCTGAAGGAAGGCGGGGTGGACGGGGTGGTCTTCGCCCTCTACGTGCCCGCCTCCCTGGACGCCGAGCGTGGCTGGGAGCACGTCAAGGAGCTCTACCGCCTCTCTGCCGAGGCCCTGATCCCGGGCCAACTCGTCCAAGTCGCCTCGGCGGACGACCTCCAGCGGGCCTCCTGGCGCGGCGAGGTCGCCGTCCTCTTCGGCTTGGAGAACGGCCGGCCACTGACTGTCCCCGGCGCGCTCGACCAGTGCGCCAAGATGGGCGTGCGCTACGTCACCCTCACCCACTGGGCGAGCCACGAGTGGTGCGACGCCTCGACGGACGCGCCCATCCACAACGGCCTCTCCAGCGAAGGCGAGGGGATCGTCTGGCGCATGAGCCGCCTGGGCATCCTGCCCGACGTCTCCCACGTCTCCGACCAGGCCGTCCTCCACGTCCTCGACATCTCGCCCGGGCCGGTCATCGCGAGCCACAGCTCCGTCCGGGCGATCTGCGACCATCCCCGCAACCTGCCGGACGCCCTTGTCCGCGAGATCGCCCGGAAGGGCGGGGTTGTCATGGCCAACTCCTACCCGGCCTTCGTCGGCCCTGAAGCCTCCCGTGCGGACGCCGCGCGCATGAAGGAGATCAAGCCCGCGCTGGAAGCCACCGAAGAGGAGTACCTGCGCGACCCTCAGAAGGTCTGGAAGGAACGCCAGCGCATCCTCGACGAGCACCCCCTCCCCAAAGTCCCCCTCTCCGTCTTCGTGGACCACATCGTCCGCCTGATCGAGCTGGGAGGAGAGGAACACGTCGGCATCGGCACGGACTTCGACGGTATCCCCGACACCCTGGAAGACCTGGAAGACATCTCCAAGCTCCCCAACCTCACCGCCGCCCTCCTGGCCCGCGGGGTGGATACGGCGGGAGTGAAGCTGATCCTGGGCGGCAACTTCCTGCGGGTGCTGCGGGAGGGGGAGCGGGTGGCGGGATAGGGAGATAGCTCCCTATATCCGCAGATATCTGGCGATATCTCGGGATACGCGCCGAGATCCCGAGATATTGCCAGCTATGGGGAGATGTCGGGGAGATATCTGGAGATATCGCGGCATATCCCGAGATCCTGGCGCGTATCTCCAGATGTCGCCAGCTATGGGGAGATATTGGCGGATAGCTGGAGATCTTGCTGCGTATCCCGGGATCTTGGCGCGTATGGGGCGATCTCGCCAGAGATGGGGAGATGTTGGGAGATATCTGGAGATATCGCGGCGTATCCCGAGATGTTGGCGCGCATCCCGGGATCTCGCCAGGAGATGGGGAGATATTGGCGGATAGATGGAGATCTTGCGGCGTATCCCGGGATCTTGGCGCGTATCTCCAGATGTCGCCAGAGATCTGCGGCTAAGGTGAAGAGCCGCGCCAAGGACGCTGTCCACCACCCCGGCCATCCTCTTATAGTCCAGCGTCGCCGGCGAACGGCTGTATCGCCGGGCAAGAAAAGACCGCCCGGGCTGGAGACCCGGGCGGGACATGGACTGAACCAGGAGATCGAGCCGCCGGTCCTACCGGTCGGCCTCCGTGGGAGCGGGGCAGTTCTCGTTGCACGTGAAGTACTGCCCGTCGCAGGTGAAGTTGCGGGTGCAAGCCGGGTGGTTGATGAAGTAGCGTGGATATTCAGCCACCAGCTCTTCGCAGACGTGGCAGCCGTTGCCGCGGCAGCCGGCCCACTGCCCCGGCGTGCCGTTGCACCTGTCGGCCTCGGTCGGGGCCGGGCAGTTGGCGTTGCAGGTGAAGTACTGGCCGCCGCAGATGTAGTTGATCGCGCAGGCCGGATTGTTGTGGTAGTAGAGCGGATAGTCCTTCACCTTTTCGAGGCAGACGTTGCAGCCGTTGCCACGGCAGCCGGCCCACTGCCCGGGGGTCCCGCTGCAGGACGTCTGCGCCGCTGCCTGCCGGAAGTTGGAGACCACCGAGCGAACGTTGTGGATGGACGTGGCGTTGTTCTGGGACAACGTGCCCGTGGGGAGCCCGCTATAGCTGACGTTCGGATTGGAGAAGTGGAGCACGCGCGGGCAGAGTCCATTGGGGCAGTCGTACGCCATCACGGTGCGGAACGCGGCGCCCGGGTCCTTGTAGCCGAAGGACCAGGAGTAGGCCCCGGTGCCGGTGGGATCGCCGGGAGCATGGTTGCTGCCCATCAGGTGGCCGAGCTCATGGCCGAACGTGTAATTGGGGCTGATGCAGCTCCGGGCCGTGTAGCAGAAGGCGGAGGACTCGAAAGCCCGGTTGTTGGTGCCGGACATGATCCCGTAGGCGACGCCGCAGCCGCCGGCCGAGCTGTTGCCGACGAGCATGACCAGGTCGGCCTTGTAGGTGTCGCGCAGGGAATGGACGCCGTCCATGTAGCCTTCCGTCTTGCCCCGCAGCCGGTTGACGTCGGTCTGGATGCTGCCTGACTCGGTGTAGGCGATCTCCGACATGTGGACGAGCTGCAGGCGTGGCACCATGTTGCTGTTGGCATAGGCCTGGTTGGTCTCCGTGACACCCAGGGCGATGAGGTTCTGGATGGCCGTGGTGCCGCCGGCGGCGGCCCGGGCGGCGGGCGTGTAGACGACGAGGAGGTCGAACGTCGTACCGTCGTCGAGCAGCTTGGCGAGGAAGGGGGACTCGGCTCCCCCGGCTCCGCCCGCTTCACCTTCCTCGACGCGGATCGGCTCCGCCTCTTTCGGATACAGGGAGGTGTCGACCTCTTCGATCGCGTGGATCCCCACCTCTCCCACGTAGCGGATGCGGAAGCTTTCCTTCGGCGTCCTCACGCTGCCCATCAGCGTGCCGCCGCCCGCGACCAGCACGACCTGGCTTCCTTCAACGCCTTCCAGGGAACCGGACCAGGTGAAATGGTTCTGGCCAGGGTTCCTGGCGGGCTTGAGGGCGGCGACGTAGGAGACCTCGGGGAAGAGGTTCAGGTTGAACCGGACCTCGGCCGCCTGATCGTTCAAGGCCTTCCTGGAGGTGAGAGAACGGAAGTTGACCGTCACCAGGCGGCTCCGGACCACGGCCGCGTCGTCTTCCGGAGCCTTTGCTTTCACGGCGGAATCGCGGAACAGGTCGGGAACCCTGGGAGCGTGGGGGGCTCCCCAACCGGGCAGAGCGAGCACCATGGCGAGCAGAACCGCGAGAACGGACACTCTTCGCATGAGAACCTCTCTTTCTACGTTTGGCCTGCGCCGCCCCTGCAACTCTTCGCGCTGGAGTCGCGGCCCAGGCTCCTGTTGCCGGGCGTTGCCGCCCGCTTGAAACGTAGCCTCCGGAGGCTCGAACCAAAAATCCTGAGGAGATTGTGCTACAAGATATTAAAAAAATCAAGCCAAGAAATTGAGAGAAATTTATTCTCTTAATCCTTCGGGAGGGGCACGGCCGGCGGCGAGGCCGTCATGGCGCCGATGAAGTAGGTGCCGTCGTAGCCGCTGTCGTCGCGGGCTCCATCCCCTCGAAGCGCCGGATCTCCTCCTTGAGGCTTTCCGGAAGGGGGATGGACTTGCCCGTCCCATAGTCCACCCAGACGATGACGCCCGTGCCGTCGGCGACCCGGTCGTCCGTACCGCGGTGGAACAGCTCGTACTCCATCTTGAAGCTGCTGCGGCCGATCTCCGAGACGCGGGTCGCCACCTCGATCTCGGCCGGCCAGCGCACCTGCTGGCGGAAGTTGAGGTTGGCGGCGGCCAGGGCCGGGCCGTGGCGCTCCCCCTCGCGGTGCTCCTTCATGCGCACCGCGGCGAAGTAGCTCATGCGGGCCGACTCGCAGTAGGTGAAGTATTTGGCGTTGTTGACGTGGCCCATCGAGTCCAGGTCGCCCCAGCGGACGGTGATGGGCTCGACGTGGTGGGCGCGGTCGCCAGCTGGCATGAGCTAGAACCGTCCTCCCAGGCCCGTGCTCGGACCGTACAGCAACGCGTTCAGGAGGATCGGCGTCGTGGCCCGCCAGAAGAGGCGGTACGCGGGATCCTGCGCGAAAAGGACGACGCTGCCCTGGCCCCGCTGCTCCGTCCCCACGAGCAGAGCGCCCGACAGGCGCTGCTCCGCCTCGGGCCAGGCAAAGCCGGCCACGACCGGTGAATCGTCGACGGCCACGAGCACGTCCTGCCGGGGATTCCCCGTGGGCCGGAGCACCGTCGAGCCCTCGAAGAGCACGTTCGGCGGCGTCGCGAGGCCCAGGGTCAGCGGGTGCTGGGGCTGCATGCGGGTCGCCAGCACGGCTCCAGGGGTGAAGATCGGCCGCTCGGAGAGCCGCTTCTCCACGTCGGACTCGGGAGCCTCGGGGTCCTCGGAGTCGGAGTCCTCGTCGTCATCCTCTTTCTTCGGCGGCTGCCAGCGCTTGATCGAGGTCAGCTCCTTGTCCTGGAGCCAGTTGACGGCATCGCTGACAGCCACGAGCACCCCGCCGGCGCGGACCCAGGCGTCCAGGGACTCTTTGAGCTTGTCGCCGATCCGGTCGTCATAGTTGCCGCCCGGGAACACGAGCACGTCGAAGTCCGACAGAGGCACCTGCCGGAGCTGGCCCAGGTCGAGCCGGTCGTGGTCGACACCGATCTCCCGGTCGAGCAGGTACCAGAGGAAGCCGAAGGAGGTGGCGTCCACCCCGTCGCCGCTCACCAGGCCCACGCGCGCGGGGCGCACGGAGGCCATGTCGCGCGATCCCAGGGAGAGCCCCGTGATGTCATAGGAGGAGGAGACGGCCTGGGCCGTCAGCGAGTCCTCCCGGAGCAGGGTCTCGATCGTGGCGCGGACGTCGTCCGGATTGGCTCGCCGGGGGATGAAGAGGGTTCCGGCCGGATAGCTCTCGCCACCGCCCGAGAAGGTCGTCTGGGCCACCCGGAATTGGATCCGCCGCTTCTGGAGCGCCGCGGCCAGCCGGTAGGAGGCCGTCCCCTGGGGGGGCACCAGCCATCCGAGGTCCCCGGTATTTCCCTCGCTGCTGGCGGCGCGAATTCCGCCGCCCGCCGATTCGGTGAGCGGCCGCCCGCCGGCCACGTCGCCCGAGACCACCCACGTGCGCAGGTTGAAGGCCAGGGGCAGGGACCACGCCGTGATGTCGTAGAACTCCGGATCGAGGTTCTGCTCCAGGCGCTGGCGCTGGCGGTCGAGGAAGGCCTTGCCCATGGGCGAGTCGATCTCCATGAGCGCTTCGATGAGGTTGCCGAGCGGCTGGGCCGTGGACACGGCGTAGGTGCCGGCGGCGAAACGGCGGCTCTGCGGCTCGCCTGCTGTATTCCCAGAACCCCGCCCCAGAGTCCGCGCGGAGAGGTCGGCCGTCTGGGCGAGCTGGCGGACGCGGATGCCGTGGAAGCTGAGCAGCTCGGCCAGGGTCCGCGCCTCCTGCTGGTCGGCCGCCCACAGATAGGTGCGCACGGGCTCGGCCGCGGCCTTGGCACGGTTGGCCACGAAGTCCTCGATGATCTTGCGGTTGTTGCGGGCGGCCGTGCGCACGGTGGTGAGCGAGGTCGTCAGGTGCCGGGCCACACGGTCGGCGAGCGTGAGCACGCTGCCGTCCGGCAGGGTCAGAGCCTGGCCGGCCCGGCCGCCGCCCGCCATCTCATAGGTCATGCCCACGGCGCCGCGCAGGCTCGGGTAGGAGTCGCCGTAGCCAGGATAGAAGAGGTCGTAGTTCTCGCCCTTGAAGTAGATCCAGCCCTGGCGGTCGAAGGCCGCGGCGTTGGCACGGCCGAAGGTATCGAGCCAGGAGAGCACGCGACGGTCGATCTGCGGGTGGATCGGCTCGGCCGCCGGCGGGAAGAAGTAGGACGAATCGCTCGACATCTCGTGGAAGTCCACGTACACCTGCGGCTCCCAGGAGCGGTAGGCCGCGATCCTCTGCTTCGTCTCCGACTGGCTCGCCCAGGCCCAGTCCCGGTTCAGGTCGATCATGTAGTGGTTCTGGCGGCCCCCCGGCCAGGGCTCGTAGTGCTCGGCCGCGGCCCGGCGGGGATTGGCCTCGTTGCCCCGCCGCTGCTTGTAGCCGTTGACGTAGCGCTCGCGGCCATCCGGGTTCTGGAGCGGATCGAGGAGCACGACGAGGTTCTCCAGCATCGCGCTCGTCTCCCCCTGGGCGGCGGCCAGCAGGTAGGCCGCACCCATGGCGGCCTCGGCCGAGGAGGACTCATTGCCGTGGACGCCGTAGGCCAGCCAGACCACCAGGGGCGTCCTGCGCACGAGCCGGTCCTTGTCGCCGTCCGGCAGTCCGGCCGGGTCGGCCAGGCGCTGGATGTTGCCCCGGATCTCCTCCAGCCGTTCCAGGTTCTCGGGGGTCGAGAGGGCGAGGAGCTTCAGGGGACGGCCCTCGTAGGTCTTGCCGTACTCCCACATCTTCACCCGGTCCGAAGCGGCGTCCAAGGCTTCGAGGTAGGCCACGATGCGGTCCCACGAGGTGAAGCGGGCCCCCAGCGAGTAGCCGAGGAAGGCGTCTGGACGGGGGACCTGGGGGTCGAGCGGCTGCGGCAGGTCGAGCGTCTCCCCGCGCGACAGGGGAGCCATCAGAGAGGCGGCCGCCTGGGGAGGAGGTCCCTCGGCGTTGGCGATGGACAGCGCCGCCACGAAGGCGAGCACAAGCGTCAGAAACGAGGTCTTGCGGACCATGGGGGACATGCCTTTCCTGGGATGGAATTCTAGCCGCAGCTCAGGGGGATCACGACGTTACGAGGCTCTCGGATGAGATGTTGAGACGCTTCATCATCTCATGGAGCGTGGTGGGCTTGACGTGCAGCAGCTCGGCGGCCCGCTTCTGCACGCCGCCACAGGATTGAAGGGCGCGAATGATGATCTGCCGTTCGTACTCGCTGACGGCGTCTTTGAAGGAGATGCCGTTGGGCGGCAGGGACGGGGGGATCAGGCCGGCCGAGTGGGACTCGCCCCGTTGATTGCGCACGGAAGAAGGCAGGAGCTCCTCGGTGAGCACCTCGCCCGTCGAGAGCACGACCGCCCGCTCGATGGCGTTCTCGAGCTCGCGGACGTTGCCCGGCCAGGAATAGTCCAGCAGCATCTCCATGGCCCGGGAGGAGATCTCGCGGATCGCCTTCTCGTTCTCCCGCGAGTAGTAGGAGAGGAAGTGCTGGGCGAGCAGCGGGATGTCCTCCGTGCGCTTCCGCAGCGGCGGCAGGGTCACCGTGATCACGTTCAGCCGGTAGAACAGGTCTTCGCGGAACATCCCCTGCTGGACGGCGGACTCCAGATCGGCGTTGGTGGCGGCGATGATCCGCACGTCCACGCGGATGATGTCGAGCCCGCCCAGGCGCATGAACTCCCGCTCCTGGATCACCCGCAGGAGCTTGGACTGGGTATCGAGCGGGATGTTGCCGATCTCGTCGAAGAAGATCGAGCCGTTGTTGGCCAGCTCGAACAGACCCTTCTTGCTGGCCACGGCGCCCGTGAAGGCCCCGCGCACGTGGCCGAACAGGTTGCTCTCCAGGAGGTCGGCCGGCATGGAGCCCGAGTTGACGGTGATGAACGGCCCCTCGGACCGCCGCGAGTGGTGGTGGATGGCCTTGGCCACCAGCTCCTTGCCCGTGCCGCTCTCGCCCAGCACCAGGATGTTGCTCTTGGAAGGGGCCGCGAGCTGGATCAGCTCGTAGACCTGCTGCATCGGCTTGCTCTTGCCGATGATGTTGTCGAAGCCGTAGCGCTGGCGCAGCTGTTCCTTGAGCGAGCGGTTCTCGGACGTCAGGCGGCGCGTCTCCAGGCCCTTGCGGACCGTGAGCAGCACCTCCTCATTTTTGAACGGCTTGGGGATGTAGTTGAAAGCCCCTTCGCGCATGGCCTCGATGGCGCTCTCGATCGAGGAGAAGGCCGTGATCACCACCACCACCTGCTCCGGATCGCGCCGCCGGACCTCGCGCAGCACATCCATGCCGTGCATGCCGGGGAGCATGAGGTCGAGCAGGACCAGGTCCACCTCTTCGCGGTCGAGGATGGTGAGGGCCGCCTCGCCGGTGCCGGCGACCAGCGGCGTGTGCCCCTCCCTGCGGATGAGCACGGTCAAGATGTCCTGAAGGACCTCTTCGTCGTCGACGATCAGGATGTTCATGCGGTCGCCACGGGAGAGGCAGTGTACCGCGGCAGCTCCACCAGGAAGCAGGCACCCTCTCCCGGCTGGCTCACCACCCGCAGATCTCCCCCGTGCCGGCGCACGATCTCATAGCTGATCGACAGGCCCAGGCCGGTCCCGCCGCGGTTGAGCTTGGTCGAGTAGAAGGGCTGGAAGATCATGTCGAGCTTGTCGGACGGGATGCCGGGTCCGCTGTCGCACACCCGCACGATGACTGAGCCCGCCTTTGATCCGCCGGCGTCGATCCTCACCGTCAGCTTCCCGCCCGTCTCTGTCATGGCATCCATGGCGTTCACGATCAGGTTCGTGAACACCTGCTGCAGCTCGCCGTCGCAGCCCATCACCTGGACCTTCTCCCCGGGAGGTACCCAGTCGAGCTCGATGCGGCGCTTGCCGAGCCGGTCGCCCAGCAGGTCCAGGCACTCGGTGAGGAGAGGGGCCAGGGTCACGGGCTTCTTCTCGTTCTGCCGCTTGCGCGCGAACTCCAGCAGGTTGTTGACGATGCGGGCCGCCCGGAACGTCTGCCGCTCCACCTTCTTCAGGATCTCGTAGTGGGGATCGGTGGGCGCCGTCTCTTCGAGCAACATCTGGGCGTAGCTCGAGATTCCGGTGATGGGCGTGTTCACCTCGTGGGCCACGCCGGCCGCCAGCATGCCGAGGGCCGCCAGGCGGTCGTTCTCGCGCAGGGCGTTCTCCATGGCCACCCGCTCGGAGACGTCGTGGGCCACGAGCACATAGAGGTTCCGTTCGAAGGCGGCCAAGGAGAGCTGCAGGTACCGCTCGGCTCCCGAGGCGTCGCACCAGCTCGCCTCCACCATGCCCTCGCCCGGCGCGGGCAGGGGAGTCACCGGCAGCACCGTCTCCAGCGCCTGATTCAGGATCTCCACGCGGTCCCGGCCCACCAGAGCCGCGAAGGCCGCGTTGGCCGAGACGATCCGGCGCTCGCCGTCGAGCACCGCGATGCCGGCGGGGGAGGACTCGAAGATCCCCTCGCTGTAGTGCTGGAGCTGCTGGACCTCTTCGAGCCGGATCTGGAGCTGGCCCATGAGCTGGGCGTTCTCGATCGCCAGGGCCGCCTGGTTGAGCAGGTGGCGGATCAGCTCCACGTCCTCGCTGTTGAGCGGCGAGTGATCCTCCCGCTTGAAGCCGGTGAGGACGAGGCCGACCCCGCGGCCGCGCACCGTGAGCGGGAAGGCATAGCGGTACCCGGCCACGAACAGCCGCGTGGGCACCGACAGCGGCTCGCCCGGCAGCGCCACGCCGGAGAGCCGGTCGACGTCGCGCCGCCAGAAGTCTTCGCCCAGGACGTCGAACGGGATCCGCTCCGGCACGTCCTCCCCGGGGAGCTCCGCCACACTCGCCGCAACGCGTCGCCCTGCGCCAGGTAGAGGTTCGCCTTGTCGAGGTCGACCCCGTCCTCGATCCTCTGGAGGAGCGAGCCGCAGAGCCGGCCGAGGTCGCGCTCGTGGAGCAGCTCGCGGCCGAAGCTCTCCAGAGCCCGGCGCTTGCCGAAGGCGCCCCGGTAGTGCACCCGCTCCAGGGCCGAAGAGATCGCCCCCCGGGTCGGCACCAGCAGGCCGGCGATGCCTAAGCCCGAGAGGAACGACAGCAGGTTGCGGGCGAACGACAGCTCCTCGGCCACGCCGCGGTTGATCCCCAGGTTGACCAGCGAGAAGCCGACGATGCCGAGCAGCAGGGTGAGCGTCCAGGAGATCGTGTCGCGGACGATGACCTCGATGTCCCACAGCTTGTAGCGCAGGATGGCGTAGGCGAACGTCAGCGGCACCAGCGCCAGCGGCACCACCGCGGCCGAGGTCAGCAGCGCCGGGATGTGGAGCTGGAGCGCGAGGGGCGCGTAGTAGAAGGCAAGGAACGGCACGTAGCCGGCGGCCACGCCCCAGGCCATCCACTGCATCTGCCGCTGCTGCTCCCAGCCCTCCGCTCTACGGCGCAGACGCCAGAACAGCGTGCCGACGGCGAGGAGGGCCAGGACGGTGAAGTGGATCAGCTCGACCCGGCTCAGAAGCGCGATGCGCTCCGGCTTGGGCGTGCCGAAGATCCAGCGGCCGTTCGCCAGCATCAGGTCGAGCCGCAGGGCGAGCATCGCCGCGCCGGGCAGATAGAGGAACGGGATCAGACGCCGCACCCGGCTCTCCCGGGGAAGCTGCACCGGGAACACCAGGAAGAGGTGGACCGTGAGAGCCGGCAGCAGGATGTAGGCGACGGTGTCGACCAGATAGATCGCAGCGTTCGCCACGTCCAAACGTCTCGTCGACGTCAGCAGGTAGACCAGCGCCGAGGCGAGGCACCAGAGGTAGAACAGGAAACCCTGGCCGCTCCCGTGGCGGAGCAGCGTGTAGAGGCCGATCGCCAGGTAGACGGCGCCGATCAGGCAGAGGATCAGGTACGGGAAGTCGGGCGCGAAGGCGGGGCGCTGGTAGTGGACCGGCAAGGGCTGCTCCCCCCGCTGGACGAACAGCTCGCTCTCCGGACGTTCCCGAAGATGCTGCTCGAGCTGGTCGAGGGAGGTGGCATCAGCGCCGTTGACCAGGAGGATCTGGTCGCCCTGGAGGAGCCCGGTCTTCGGAGAGTCGACCGCCACGACCTCCAGGCCGCCGCCGCTCGGCTCCGCCTCGAAGCCCGAGCGGCTGGAAGGACTGGACCTTGCGATAGACGCTCAGGCCTCCCAGACCCACCGCCAGAAACGCGAGCGTCAGGGAGAGCGCCAGTCTGAAGATTCGAGCCCGCGTCATGAAAAGTTAAACACTCCGGTCCCCACTGCAAATAGCACTTTCTATGCCATGGCAACGGCATTTTGAACCACCCCTAAACCCCCGATTTTTCCAGGCTTTTCGGGTTTTTGGTCCAGAAAAGCGGATGTGATACGGAATTTTGGATTCAAGCGGTTGAGGAACTGAAATGCCAGGGATGAACGGCAGAGCCCGCGGGATGAACCGCGAGGGAAGCGGGATAGAGACGGAAGGCTTAGAACTTGACCGCGATCCCGCCGAGGATGCGGCGCCGGACCCGGTCGTCCGCGGCGGTCTGGCTGGAGGTACCGCCCCGGCTGAGCTCCATGTTGAGCTGCACGGTCCAGTCGGAAGCGAGGTCGAGGAGGAAGTTCAGGTTCTGGTTCAGCATGAGCTGCAGCCGCTCGAGCTCCATCTGGGAGTCCGTCCGGCCTGCGACGTTCAGCGAGTCGAGCTGCTGCTCCAGGTGGTGGAAGGCCACGAAGACGCCCGTCGAGCTCCAGGAACTGGGTGTCGAGCGAGGTCACCATGTAGCGCACCTGGTTCTCGTACGGCTGGCCGTTGGCCGCGAAGAAGGTGCCGCCGCCGCCGGCGGCCACGCTGGAGTCGAGCGTGGTCACCACCTGGGGCGAGATCTTGTGGCGGAAGCCGAACCGCACCTCCGGCAGCTCGTCGCCGCGCACCAGGTAGAGGCTCTCCAGCCGGTCGAAGAAGTCGTCGCTGAAGTAGAGCCGCAGGGTGTCGCCGATCGTGCGGTGGACGGCGCCGAAGGTCAGCGAGTTGTCCTCCCCGTCCGTGCGCGACAGGTTGACCTGGTAGCAGGACGTCGCTGCCCTGCTCGCAGAGGTCGCGCTGCGCGAAGAGCGTGGGGAGGAAGTCCGGACCGTAGGCCGCGTTGGTGTAGACCCGGCGGGCGGCGCTGGTCTCGAGCTGCCAGTTGGAGCCGAGCTGGAGGACGATGCCGCCCTGGGGGGTCAGCGCCAGGCTGCCGTCCGACAGCGTGCTGTAGAGGCCGTACTCCAGGAGCACCGCCGGCTGCACCCGGACGCCGCCGCGGCTGAACAGGTCGATGCTCGACAGCGCCTGCGGCTCGTAGCCCTGCCCGGCCGGTCGAGATCGCTGAGGCCGAACTGGCGCTCGCGGTACCGCAGGCCCGACTGGAGCGAGTTGCGGTCGCCGAAGTCGACCGTGTAGGCGCCCTCGACCCGCCAGGTCTGCGAAGCCTCCGGGATGTCCAGCGGGTCGATCGGCGCCCTGGCGGTGGAAGTTGTTCTCGTCCGTGTAGTGGGCGCTGAACTCGGAACGGCCGTTCTCGCCGACCTCCTGGGACCAGCTCACCTGGTAGTGCTCGAAGTCGACAGGAGCCGGACCCGGGCCGTCCCCCGACTCTCTGAGGCCGGCGGTCCCGCCGTCCATGCGGTTGTTGAGCGACAGGATGCTCACCCGGCTGCCCTGCCCGCGGCTCACGTCGAGCGCGAGGCTGCTCGCCTGTCCCATGGCGGCGGGAGCGCTCAGGCCCTGGAGCGAGCCGCTGGAGCTCAACTGGGAGAAGCGGCCCTGCAGTCCCACCTGGACCTTCCCGACCTGTCCCGTCAGGCCGACGCCGGCGCCGGAGAGCTGGCCGCTACTACCCGAGCCACCCCCCGCGCCGATCTGGTCGACGCCGGTCAGGGCCTGCATCTCGGTCTGGAAGCTGGTCGAGAGACCGCCCGAAACCGGGGCACCGAAGGAGATCTCGAACGAGGACTCATCCTTCTCGATGTCGCGCAGCACGTCGGCGGGCACCCGGGCGCGGATCGACCAGAAGTCGTCCTCCTCCTGTCCCTTGCCGGCCTGCCGCTGAAGCGAGCTGGAACTCGAGGGACTGATAGGCCTGCGCCGTCGTGCGGGTGAGCATGCCCACGACCGGAATGAACCCGGCCTTGTGGGCGATGACCTTGTAGAGGCCCGCGGGAAGATCCTTGAAGAGGAAGTTGCCTTGCGCGTCCGTCTTCACCTTGCGGAGGCTGAGATCGGCGAGCTGGTAGGCGTAGATGTGGGCGGCAGCCAGCGGAGCCGATTCGCCGAGCACCTGTCCGCCGACGCCGACTTGGCGCACCTGTGCCTGAAGGACGCCCGCCTGCCCAAGAAGGGCGAGAGCGGCGGTGGCCGCGATCATCGGAATGCTGTTGCGTAGGATTCTCATCCTAACCTTTCCCCACAAACATAGGACTGTAGCCCTGTGTGGTCCAGGTGTCAAATGCCTTTCCGTCATATGAACGATTGGCGATGAGATTTCCCTCCAGGCTGTTTGGTTTCAACAGGTACGGGCCTATCCGGTATTCCGGATGGGCCTCACCCCCTGGCCCCCTCTCCCGTCCCCTCCCTCCCCCCGCTCACCGGGAGAGGGGGAATCTGACTGGAAGGGTATGGGGCGTAGGGGGCGCTGTGCGCACCTTCAACGACGGTCATGGTGCGCACAGCGCACCCTACGATCTCTACCGGTTCTGCTTCGTTCCCCCTCTCCCGGTGAGCGGTCTACTCCACCCGGTACGTCACCCCATCCGACCGCCCCAGGTCATCCGTCACCACCAGCCGGTGCTCGCCGCGAACAGGATCGAGGAATCGCCCCTGCACCGACCCCGTCTCCGTGGTCGCCACCAGAGTCCCGTCCTGGTACCAGAAGAGCCGCCGGGCCCCGGGAGCCGCCTGGGCCACCAGGGCGATCCGCTGATACTCGACCGGAGCCTCCCGCCGGATGCGGTAGGGCGTCGATCCATCCGGTGAGACGATCTTGGGCGGATCGCCGTCCGGAATTCCCGAACACGCTGATGACAGCCGGGGCACCTCCTGGACCGGCGCCCCCTGTGACCGCCACCACGCCATCAGCTCCGGCGGATAGATCGTCAGCAGCCGGAACGCGTGAGGCCGCCGGCCCACGCAGTCCCCGGCCAGGAGCTCCCCCGTCTCGCTGTCCACCAGCATCCTTCTATGAAGAGGACAGGCTGAGAGCTTCGACGTGCCCGGCAGGTAGACAATCTTCACCCGCTCCGGACAGAACGGCCCCGGCAACTCGTGGGACAGGGAGCAGACCTCGATCTCGTCGGGAGCGATACCCTCCCGCCGCACCGGCCCACCGCCGCCACCGTCGAGCGCCCGGAACAGGTCGAAGAGGAGAGGCCCTGCATGCTCGCTGCCCGAGATCCCCTTCCTCGGCTTGCCATCGAAGTTCCCCACCCAGACACCGATCGTGTAGCGGGCCGAGAATCCCACGGCCCACGCGTCCCGGTGGCCGTAGGAGGTCCCCGTCTTCCACGCCACGCCGGGAACGTCGCGGGTCAGGTCCCACGCCTCCGGCAGGTCGGGACGGCGCACGTCCGTCAGCATCTCCGTTACCTGACGCGCCGCCTCCGGGGAGAACAGGCGGACCGGGTCCGATCCCAAACGGCCATCTTCGGCTTCTATGAACCGCACCGGCCGGTACAGCCCGCCCTGGGCCAGGCTCGCGTAGAGATTGACGAGGTCCACCAGCCGCACCTCGCCCGCGCCCAGCACCAGCGGCAGGCCGTAGCTCCCGGACGGCCGGTCCAGCGTCGACAGCCCCGCCCGCTTGAGCAGCCCATGGAACTCCGAGAGCCCCACCTGCGCCAGCAGCCGCACGGCGCAGGCGTTGAGCGAGTGGATCAGCGCGTCCCGCACCGTGACCCGCCCGCGGTAGCGCTCGTCGTAGTTCTCCGCCACGTACCCCGCGAAGTCCGTGGGGACGTCCAGGATGTAGGAGTCCGGCAGCACCCGGCCCTGGTCCATCGCCATTACGTAGAGGAACGGCTTGAGCGTGGAGCCGGGGGACCGCCGGGCCGTGGCGCCGTTGACCTGCCCCTGGAAGTACGTGTCGCGGAACCCGGCCGAGCCCACCAGAGCGCGCACGGCCCGGGTCTCGTTATCGATCACCACCACGGCCGCGTTGCCAATCCCCTGGTCCCGCAGCTCGCGGATGCGGCGCGCCACCTGCGACTCGGCCACCTGTTGGGCGGCGCGGTCGATCGTCGTTCGGATGCGCGGCTCCTGGGGAAGCTGGGCCTTCACCATCTCCGTGAAATGGGAAGCCGCGAACGGAGGCCGCCGCCGGACGGACGGGATCGGCTGGCGCTCCGCCTCGTCGATCTCCTTCTCCGGAAACGCCCCCCGGCTGGCAAGCTGCCGCAGGACCCGGCCTCGCGCCGCCTCCGCCGCTTTGGGATGGTTCACGGGGTCGTACCGTCCTGGAGACCGCGGTAGCGCCGTCAGCAACGCGATCTCCCCCAGAGAGAGCCTTTCCGGCTCCTTGCCGAAGTAGAACCACGCCGCCGCCCCTACCCCCTCGACGTTGCCGCCGTAGGGAGTCAGGTTCAGGTACAGCTCCAGGATCTCGTCCTTGGTAAACCGCTGTTCGAGCTGAAAGGCCCTGAAGCTCTCCTTGATCTTGGACGCCAGTGTCCGAGGCCCCGGCTCCGCCATGCGCGCCACCTGCATGGGGATCGTGGAAGCCCCCGAAACCACCTCGCCGCTCCTGAGGTTCGACCACGCCGCCCGCGCCACCGCCACCAGATCGATCCCGGGATGCCGGTAGAACCGCCGGTCCTCTGAGGCCACCAGAGCCTTGGGAAGCTCCGGAGGCAGCTCCGACAGCCGCACCGGGAACCGCCACCGGTCGTCCGCCGGCAGGAAGAACCGCAAGGGCTCCCCGTGGCGGTCCGTCACCACCACGGCGGGAGGACGCTGGAGGTTTTCCCAAGGGAAGGGGAAGAGCCAGTCCAGCGTCCAAAACCACAACCAGGGAGATAGGAGGAGGACCGCCACGGCGATGCCGACGGCGATCCTCCGGCGCTTCTTTTTCCCCTCTCCCGGTCGGGGGGAGTGCGGTGGGAGAGGGTAGGGTGAGGGGCTCACTGCCGCGTCTTGACCTCCATCGTCCCCCGCTCCCCGGTCGCCCGCAGCGCAGGGTTGTACATCGCCTCCACCTGCACCGGCGGCAGCCGGAACTGCCCCGGCGCCACCGCCCGCACCAGCGTATAGAACGTCTGCCACGAGTCCGGCGGCAGGTCCGCGAAGAGCAGGATGCGGTCATCCCGCAGGTCTATGTACTCCGCCTGGAAGTTGGCGTCGGTCACCCACGGGAGCTGCTCCGTGGTCTGGAGGCGCGGGTTCTCCACCTCCAGGCCCGACGGCAGCAGGTTCACGACCGCCACGTTCGCCACCGGTCCGGACGTGCTCCGGACCTTGGTGCGGATGGCGATCAGGTCCCCTTGTTTGACGTCGCCGAGGTTGAGCGGCTGGCCGTCCCGGTTCAGGAATTCCCGCTGGACCTCCAGCCCCGCCGTCGCCGGCTTGAAGGCGTCGTCCGTGGGCACGCCCCGGGTGAGCACGCTGTAGAAGGCCGACCCGGACTTGTACCCGCCGTTCATCTGGATACGGATGGGACCCGTGCCGGTGATCGGCGGCAACGTGACCGTCTGATTGGTGAACTTCCCGACCGCCTTGCCGCCTACGAAGACCGTCCCCGAGTAGGGCGGCTGCTTCGCCTGCCTCTGGAGGAACTGACCCAGGGCCAGCAGCGTGAAGCTCTCCTCCTGGGTGGTCCAGTAGTTCGCCTGGGCGTCGCGCGCCAGGCGGTCCACCAGGGCGGGGATCTTCGGGCTCTTCGGGTCCGCGTCCAGCAGGGCCAGCAGCAGCAGGGCCCGGTTGCGGATGGACGAGTTGAAGTTGCCGCCCGTCTGCCGTTCGATCTCCTGCACCTGTCCTACACTCGCCGCTAAGGTCTGCGTGGCCCGTGGATTGCCCGCCGACGCGTACGCCGCCGCCAGCAGGGCCTTGGACTCGGCCGACAGCGCCGCCGCGTGCTTCTGGCGGATGAAGTCCATGGTCCCCAGGTCCGGCCGGTTCGCCCGCGCCAGCACGTAGAGACCGTAGACCATTCGCTGCAGCTCCTCGCTGCCGTACGTCCCCTTGGCCTTCACCTCGTTGGCGACCCACCCCAGGGCATCCCGGTGGAGCGCATCCGAAACCGGATGCCCCGCCCGCCGCGCCTCCACAATGAAGTGCGTGGCATAGATGCTTCCCCACGGGTGGTTCGTCTGGCTGCCCGGCCACAGCGAGAACCCGCCGCCCGGGAGCTGCATGATGGCAATCCGCCGGAGGGCCGCCTGCACCATCTCCGCCGGGTCGCCATGCCCCTTCTTGGGATCGAACAGCGACGGATCGAGCGCCCGGGCGATGTCACCGATATAGATCAGCGGGAACGCCGAGGACGTCGTCTGCTCCAGGCACCCATAGGGATAGTGGAGCAGGTGCTCCAGCTTGCCCGTGAACTGCACCAGGGGCACGGGTCCGATCCGCACCGTCCGCCGCAGCGTCTCCGGCCGGAACCGGTCCGCCTCCGTCATCGCCACCTCGAGCGTGGCCTTGTCCACGGCCCCGGCCTTTTCCTCGGCGATCACCGGCAGGTCGGGCCGGATCCCCACGTTCGTCGTCGAGCTCGACTTCTCGCCGTTGCCCGACGCCGTGGCCACGAACCGGACGTTGCCCGCCGCGTCCCCCGTCTTGACCGTGAAGTACACCGTCTTCTCCCGGCCCACGGGGATCTCGACCGTCTGCGATGCCTGCTCGATCGTCACGGGACCCTGCGCCGTAAGACCCACCTGGATCTTCCCAGGCTTGCCCGTGTCGTTCCGCACCGTCACCGGCACCTGGAGCGTCTCGCCGAAGGAGAGGATGCGCGGCAGCGTGGGCAGCAGCACCAGGGGATCACGCACCCGGGTCAGGCGCTGGGACGAGCCGAAGCGGTCCTCGTCGATCGACACCGCCATGATCCGCAGCGCCCCCTGGAACTCCGGCACCCTGAACGTCACCGTGGCGTTGCCCTCGCCGTCCGCCGTCACCGGGCCGGACCAGAACGCCACCGGCTCCACCCGGCGCATCCCCTCCGTGCGCACGTACTGGCTCATCCCGAGCTCGCCCTCGCCGCCGCCCGCCGCCGTGCCCTTGAGCTCCGGCAGCAGCAGGCTGAAGGTGTCGTACGACGTCACCCCCAGGGCCAGCTTGCGGTAGAAGAACTCGAACGGATCAGGCGTCTTCTGGGCGATGAGCTGGAGGATGCCCTCGTCCACCGCCGCCACCGTCACCACGGCGTTCGGCACCGTCTTGACGGCGACCTGGAGGTCCCCCTTCGGCCGCATCACCTCCGGCGACGTGATCTGCGGGCTGAGCTTGTTCGCCGTCCGGTTCACCGGCAGCGTCACCGCCCCATAGGCCCGGCCTGCCGAGCCCACCTCCAGGTCGCCCACCGGCCGCACCAGCGTGGCCGTGACGTAGGCGTTGGGCCGGTACTCGGCGCGGATCGGCACCTGGATCGTGGCCGTGTTCCCCGTCAGGTCATAGACCTGCGTGTCGAGCACCCGTTCGCGCTCCACCGTCACCAGCAGCTTGCCCGAGAACGGCGCCCGCACCTGCACCACGGCCGTGTCGCCCGGCTGGTACTCCGCCTTGTCGAGGTCCAGCTCCAGCCGCGACGGGTTCTTCATGGCCCACGGCGACGTGCCCCAGCCCGCGGCATAGAACTCGATCTCCGTCGAAGCCTGGGTCTCGGGATCGGTGAGCACCACCCGGTAGCTCCCATAGCTCCGCGGCGTCATCTCGAACCCGCCGCGGGACTTGCCGCTCGGGATCGACTTCGACGAGACCAGCACCGGGTCCCGCGTCGTCTCGTACTGCCAGTTGCCGTTCGATCCCTTGCGCAGCACCGTGTTCCAACGGTCCTCGAACAGATCGGCCCGCAGGCCGTTCGAGGCAACCTCCTTACCCTCCGGAGACACGGCCACGAACTCGAACCCGGCCGGCTTGCCCGGGTCCGCGAAACCCTCTTCGCCTCCCCCTGCTCTCCTCAGTCCTATGTAATAAGGATAGGGATGCACCTGCAGCCGGTTGAGAGCCGCCACCCCGCGACCGCCCTGCTCCTGCACCCGGGCCGTGACCACGGCCTCCAGCGATGACGGCACCGGCGCCCCGGCCGGCATCTCCACCTCGAAGCTCGCCCGGCCTTCCGCGTCCAGCGTGCCGTCTTCGGAGAGGATCTCGTTGTCGTCCAGCTTGCGGTCGTTATTGCGGAACGTGAACGCCTCGAACCCCTTGGGCGAGAACGTCGAGTCCACCAGCCGCACCCGCGTCTCGACCGGCAGGTTCGCCGCCGGCGCGCCGAACAGGTAGCTCGACTGCACCTGGTACCCGAGCTTCTGCCCCGGCCCGACGTTCTCCTTCGGAAGATCGATCTCCACCGAGATCCGGTCCGGAACGAACTCCTCCACGTGGAACCGGTACTGGCCGATCGTCTTCTCGGCCACCTCCATCTCCAGCGTGTGGTTGCCCGTGAGCGCGAACGCCGGCAGGTCCAGATGGAACTGACCCAGGCCCTTGGCGTCCGTCGTCACCTTCAGGACCTCCACCTCCCGTCCCTGCGGGTCCTTGTGGCGGAGGAGGGCCGGCATGGACGGCGGGATCCGGAGCGACCCGTCGCGCACGATCGCCAGCCCGTTCACCTTCTCGCCGGGCCGGTACAGGTCGCGCTCGCCATAGAGGAAGGCCGTGTACCCCTCGCCCACGGCCTCGGCGCCGCCCACGTCCAGCCCCGTGGTGTCGATCCCCATCTGGTCAAGCAGCAGGAACGAGAAGTCGTCCCCCTTCTCGATCGTCACCATGTACGGCGTGCCCTTCGCCAGGGCCTTGGGGTCGTACACCCGCCACACGCCCGAGCCGTCCGTCCGCCCCGACGCCAGGGTCTGGCTCTGATCCGAGAGCAGCGTCACCTTGGCGTCCGCCACGGGCGAGAGGTCCTTGAGGGACGACACCCACACCAGGATCTCCCCCGGCCCCCGCTTCGCCACGGCACCCAGGTCCGTCAGCAGCAGCCACCGCTGAGCGGCCTCATAGGCGTCCGGCTGGCCCACGGACACGCGATAGAGACCGGGCTCCTTGGTGTCCACGAACGAGTCGAGATCCACCGCGTGGACCCGCCGCTTGTTCTTGGCGCCGCCCACGTCGAGCGTCTCCTCCTTGAGGCGGTCGCCCAGGGCGTGATTGAGCTCGCCGAAATAGCCGTACTCGCTGTCGTAGAAGCCGCCGTACTGGAACAGGAAGAAGAGGTTGTTCAGATAGACGCGGTCGATCGTCATCCGCACCTTGGGCACGTTGACGGCCTCGATGGCCACCGCGTGCCGGCCCTGGCTCCACAGGAACATCCCCTGGCTCTGGAAGGCGACCGACGGCTCCAGGTCCGGCAGGTCCACCTTCTCCTGGTACTCCTCCTGGAGCACGGCCTCGTCCGTGGCGGGCATGCCCTTGCCGATCGTCAGCGTGTAGCTCGACCCCGGCTCCATCTCGCCCGTGATGGACAGCACGTTCCGCTCCGCGGCGAACCGCGCCTTCACGGCCGGATCGAGCGTCACGTACTTCTCGGCCACGGCGGCGGAGATGGGGGAAGAGAACGTCACCTTGAGCGTCGACTCCCGCGGCCCCGGCTCCGTCTCGACTCCACGCACGGCGAGCTTGGTGCTCGAGCCCACCGCAATCTCCTTGACGTAGTCCTCGCCCAGGGGAGCGTTGCCGTTCGAAGGCGTGAGCGCCGCGGCGATGACGAGTTGCACCGTCCGCTCATCCCGCTGCTTCTGCACCGGCTCCGTGTGATAGCCCACGACGTTGCTGTTCCAGTCGATCTCCAGCACCACCGGAACCGGCTCGGAGACCTCGGGGTCCACCACCTTGACCAAGGGGGCCAGAGTCTTGGGATCGACGGGGTAGTTGAACTTCATCTCCCCGCGGAACGTCACCTTCCCCTTCCCCTCGAGGGCCGGCTCCTCGAACACGGTCACGTCTTCGACCAGGAACTTGTCCGTCTTGACCGTGACCTCCGTCTCCCCCGTGAAGACCTGCCCCTCCTGAATCACCTTCTCAGGCTCGATCTCCACCTTGAACTCGCTGGCCACCGGCAATCCACCGCTAGGCTCAAACCGCAAAGCATTGGTGTCCTGCCACTTCCAGGAACCACCCAAGGTGGGGAAGATAGCCGCCGGAGCCGGATCGAGAACCTCACCGACCTTCCCCTGACCCAGAGGCTTGTCAAAGAGGATGTCGAAATACTGTCGATTCTGCCGATCCACCACCACATCGAAGATCGACACCGTCTCCGCCCCCTGAGCCCCCGCCCGCATCTGGGCAAAGGCCTCGGAGATGGGTTCCCGGAACGCAAAAGCCGACATGGACACGAACGACAGAGCCAAAACGAGAATCGCGACGTCCTTCCCGGACCACTTCCGGCGAAGGAGCGCGGTAATTCGCGACGGCCTGGACGGGAGGTTCTCCCGAGAGGCGGAGGACGGGTCAGACATTGAAGGGGTCTCCTAGACGATAAGGAAGCAGGAATAGGGTACCACCAAGTGGGGGGCGGTGTCGCCTACCTCCGTGGTGTCGGGAGACAGGAAGGATTTCGGAAGATCTTCAGAATGTGCGTTAAGTCAACCATTGGCTCCGCTGATTCGTTCACGGTTTTGACGGACCTAGCTTCTCTGGTTCGATCTTCCTTCTTCCTCCTTCTATTTTTTCAGTCGGCCAGTATCTGAAGTAGACGGATCCCGGCCTTATGGATGCCAGTATTATGTTGGAGAAAATGACGAGAAAGAAAACTTCCAGCAGGTTGGCCATGACGGTTATAAATTTAGCTTCTGGGCTGATTGGAATCATGTCGCCGTAGCCCGTAGTTGTTATGGTGTATACGATAAAATAAAGATAATCGAGGAGTTCGAGGTTCCTCTGCTTGTCCTCAAGGCTCTTCTGTAGCTTGGAATCTAGGCAATCATGTTGCGGTCTGACGGCCACCTCGACCAATAGCTTTGGGTCAAAACCTTTGGGTAGTTTCTGAGGGTCAATTTGCGAAATGTACTGATCGCCCGTTGACCCCAGGGGCTTCGTAATATTCCCAGGTTTCCTTGGAAGCTCCCTCCTGATAAGGGTCTCGACCCAATTGGCTCTGTCCTCAGCCAATCCACGATTATCTTGATATCTCTTCTTTGCAGCCGCACTCAACTCTCTCTCATTTGCGTGCCCGCAGAGCAAGATATCGAAGCAGGTGTGTTTGTTTATTGTTCCGATTAGTTCTCTGAGTGTTTTTGCATTTGTGTGCTTCCGCCAAACTCTTCTGCGCTCTGTTTCTGATTGGTTATCAAACAAAGCTTCATATAGTACATCTTCTTCTAGATATTCCTCATCTATTTCGACTGTAGAAGACCCTTCTTCGAAGAAGAAGTACCCATAGAAATCCTGGACCTTAAGTGGGCTAGTTTTGGCGTTCTCTGCTATGTTCAGTTTTGTAAGATCTTCGACATAAAGTGCTCCGTGGGGGCCTCTGTCAAGGAATGCAATGCCGAATGTCAGAAAAAAAGCTAAGTATAAGAAAGAGGCAACAAAAAAATTTATGCTTAAAAACGGGTAATACTTTACGGAGCTATCCAACTTTCGATACATCGTTAAACCGGTAAGTACGAAGCATGTTAGGGTAAGGGCCGCGGCTAGCCACATACAGGAGTAACCAGAAAAGGCAAGTAATTTTGATGTTGCAGCCGTCGTTAGGGAGTTGATGTAGATTCCCCACATGCCGAAGTGAGCGCTGCTGCACAGACCGATTGTCCATAGAAAAATTTTCCGTAAAGGAGAAGTTCTTGCTATGACTGCGGCAGTAAAAAAGAAATGCATTAAGGGGAGTAAAAACAAAAGGCATACAAATCCAGCGGATGTTTCAAGCGATAGGTGCTTTGATGCCAGCCACAAGTAAAAGGCCAACAATGCGAAGAATAGGCCTAGTCCAATCCCTCCTCGGCGCCACAGGTTCCCTAATTTCATAGGCCAATGTCCCTCTTTTCGTTCATAATGCGCCGACGCCTCTCAATCTAGGCATAGAATCATCTCGTCACCTATTTCGAGGGGCCTGCTTGCTAGGATCGGGATCGCACTAGTGCTCGCGGCCTCGCCATGGTTCTCTTGGACGGTACAGGCAATGGTGTCCTCCTCCAGGCCGTAGAAGCTCACCACGTCCGCCAACGTCGGCAGACCGTGACCCGGCTGCCTCGCCATGTAGGCTTCGACTTTGACAACAGCCCGGTCCCGCGGTATGGCTGGCCGCGCCTCCTCCTCATCGCCGGCTGCGACTTGGCCAACGAGGGGAGCATAGAACTCGTAACCCAGAACTAGGGCGAGCACCAGCGCCACCAAGACGATCAGCACCTGACTTCCTTTACCAGCCGTTCGCCAGGGCATTTTTCAGCACCTCCTCGATTAGGATCTTGGCGAAGGGCACAGCGATCGTGGGGCCGTTCCCACGGGTCTCAACGATGATCGAGACTGTCAAGGCCCGTTCCGGCTGATGATTGAGCACGTCGATTCGGGGCAGGTAGCCTGCGGGCGCGCCAGTCCGCGCGCCACCTTCATAGAGGCCCATGGTAAAGGCGTAGGCGCCACCGATCGATTTGATCTCTTTGGTGCTGATCAACCGCACCAGCTTCCCCTGGCGGACTTCAAACTGGGTACGATCCTCCGGCCGGCTGATATTCCAGGTGTTGCAGATATTGATGACATGGCGAGGGTTGGCCCTATAGCGCCTCAGGATTGCCATGTCCTCCGCGTTGCCGCGGAGAGCGTCGAGGGATGGCACGGAGCTGCTGGAGTCCTCGGTATGTTCGGCTTTCACCGGTCCCGTGCCTCGGTAGACGATACGACCCCAGTCGTCGAGTCGCAGAGCACCGCTCCGGATCAGGGTGTCGACTGCTCTCGCAGTCCGGGTCGGTACAAAGGTAGTGTTATTCGGTGAGCCAGTCTTGGAGAAGAAGCCGAGGGCCTTGCCCTTGGCTTGGAAGTTCCGATCGATGCCGAGGAGCGTGGCGCGGAGCTTCCTTAGCGGTGCCTTGGGGACCCGCCACCAGTGTCAAGGCATTCGCGATGCGCTGGCGAACGGCCGGGTTCATCGGCATAGGCGGCGGGAGCTGGCGCGGATCAGGCTCGATGATTCCGCCGTCCCAGAGCCGGATGCGGCGTACCAAGTTTGCGTCCACCTGTCGGCCGGTGACCAGACGGGAGAAGATCTCGCAAACCCGCGGCATGGTCCAAGTGGAGCTGCCGCCGCCCAGGACCACGCTCAGGTACTGCTGGCGGTAGCTATCCATCAGGTTATAGGCGAGGTTTTCGCGTTCCGGTGAGGCGCCATAGAACGGATGATCCGGAGGAATCGAATCACGGTTGCCGTAGAGGTGCTCCATTACGGGTAGCCAGGGAGAGGTGTCGACTAGGTCGTCACCTTCTCCCGGGGCGCGGCGCGGCTGTCGGTCGAGGCCCGAGCGGACCGTCTTGCGGGAGACCTCCAGGCCGAACAGATTGCGGAGCTGGTTGGCATAGGGTGCGAACTCCAGCGTCAGGATGCGCCGGCAGAAGGCCGGAGAACGAGGCCCCTTCTCCGGGTCCGGTCGCCGGGTGTTGCGCACGATCGGCAGTCGCAGATTCGGACGCTTCGCCCAAAGCGCGCCGCCGTACTCGAACTGCTCCTGGAACGGCAGGTCTTCGGGCACGTCCGGGTCGGCGAGCGGCGGGCGCAGCCGGTCGCCGTCGGTGGCGGTGGCGGTGGCCAGGGTTAGAAGGGTGGAGGCGTACTTGTTGGATGATTTCTCGACGAATTCGTCGAAGTCGAGCCAGCCGTCGCCGCCGTCCGGGATGGAGTGGTCCTCCATGACTGGGTCGAGCTCGATGCCCAGGATCTGGTCGATCTCGCCTCCCGGATAGCCACGGATGCGCAACGAGTCGAGAGAAGGGGCCTCTTGAAGGATGGCAGCGGCTAGGAACACCTTGGCCACGGAACCAATGGGCAGCCGCGAGAAGTTGTGGTTGCGCAGCAGACGCTCGCGAGCCGCGGTTCCCTCCTCCCAGTCCCCGAGGTCCTCGGGAGTGGGATAGCTGGCCAGGGCCAGGAGTTCGCCGGTGCGGGCGTCCATCAAGGTCACTGCGGCCCGGAACGGCGTCTCATCGCCGCGACGCAGCCCCTTCGCATAATCCCGCAGGCGGCGCTGAACCTCTTCCTGGAGCTCGGCGTCCAGGGTCAGGGCGAGGTCGAACTCCTCTGCTCGCCGGTTCTCGGGGATGACGTAGCGCCCACCCCCTCTTACCCGGCGCTGGAAAGCGCCATTCAAGGCCTCGACCATGTTACCGGCGAGCCGCGGTTCGGGTTTCTCGGGAGTCCGTCGCCAGAGGCCATTGACCGCCCGGTAGGCCGAAATGACCGGCGCTTCGCCCAGGATCGAGCTCCACAGCAGGGCATACTGGCTGGGACCCTGGCCTCCTCTGCGCCAGCGCAGCTTGAGCAGGTCGCCCGAATCCATGCGTGATCGGTTACCCGCCGGTACCGGCTCGCCGCTGATCGAGATCGCCATGCCGCGCCCATAGCCCCGGTTGTTGAACAGGATCGACCCGCCGATCAGGTGAGTTTTTCCGAGGGTAGCTCCGTTGCCATCCAGAACGGCGACGGCCTCTCCCCGCTGGCGCCGCTCAGAAGCGTCCGCCCTCTGGCGACCACTGAGCCCCTGGGACGGCACGGTGATCTCAGGCAGCCGCTCCTGGCTGCGGATCTCCCGTGTGGGGCCGGATAAGGCGATCACTACGCCGTCGCCTCGCAACTCACCGCTGCGCCCCGACTCTGGCCGGTAGGTGAGGAGGCCCGGCCAGTTGCGGACTTGCGAGAACGGCAGCACGATGTTGTGCCGGTTCGGGTCGATCGAGAGGATGCGACCGTTGTCTACCCGGAAGACTGAACGGTCGCCGCCGTTAAACGCCTCCACGTCGCGCTGTAAGTAAGAGGAGCGGTAGAACCGGTCCATGGGCGAACCTTTCTGGAAACTCGGGACGATCTCCTCTCGCACAGGATCGAACTCAAGCCAGTCATGCCGCAGAAAGAGATCGACCGTGGCCAGATATCCCTGTGCGGAGTGGATTGGGTCCGAGGGCGGCGCCAGCGGGTTATTGATTCCCACCGCCACCCGCCAGACCCAGAGCGCCAGCCAGGGGAGGAAAACGACGAAGAGGAGCCAGCGCGCGGCGGTCTTCACGGCCAAGGCCTCCCGCCGCTCCGAAAGGCTAGAGCCCAGAGCGCCAGCAGCACGAGGAGGGTTCCCTCTACAAGGTCGCTACGCGAGGCTGCGGCCAGGAAATAGACATTCTTGCCGGTAAACAAGAGCAGTTCCACGTTGGCCGAGAACATATAGAGGCCGGCGACGGCGATCGTCCAGACGAGCATCAACCCGAAGGCGACACGGGGGGTAATCCAGCCAGTAAGCCCTCCTGAACCAGAGCCCTGGAGCGCGAGCATGGGCGTGACGCCCCAGGCGCAAAGGAAGAACAGAAGAGCCAAGCCACCGAGCCAGCCGTATGCGGCCAGGACATGGACGGCGCTTAGGTTGTCGTCCAGGTGCGTGGCACGCAATGCCTCCGATAGAGGTACTGAGAGATAGCCCTCCCCAAGGGGGCCACGGCCCGCATAGTCGCGTAGGTTGGCCATCACGATCACTAAGCCTTCGGCAGCCTGAGTTCCAACTTGGCGCAGTTCGGTGGGAGCCACCAAGTTCCAGGACCGGAGCTTGTTCTGAGTGGTGTTGGTCCGGCTGTCGATGAGGTTTTCGGCCGTAGCCCTATCGGACCTCGCCTTTTCCACGTCCTCTGAGGTCCAGCCTGTCAAACGTGGCGACAGTCCCAGAGAGGGCACCCAGGGTAGGACCACGAACAGGACGAGCAGTGCCGCGAAGGGGATTGCCATGCCCACCTTGCGCCACCCCTGCTCCACCGTCACCAAGGCAAACAGCAACATCACCGGGATAGGGAAGATGAAGAGGGCCCCAAGATCGCGCGCCAGCCAGGAAGTCAGCGGGTAGAGAAGGAACAGGAGGATCCACAAGACCCTTTGGATCCTCGGCTCGTTCCGACTTGCCCAGAGGCGGCCGAAGATCCATAGTGCCATGGGGGTGTAATAGATGCTTACCGCCAGCACGGGTCCCAGGTCTATCCGTTCCTTCCACCCCAGCCCGAGCAGAGTTGTCAACCGGATGCCCACGAGGATCGCGGCGGCTATCCATACTTGCTTGAAGGGGCGGGCTGAGTCCACGGAGGAGTCGAGCCGACGCCGGTCTAACCAGCGCAGGAACCAGCCGAGTAGCATGGGGCTCCCCAGGACTGCCCCCAGGACTGCGACCCAATCGCCTGCCTCACCGTGGGAACGGACCAGAATAGTGGCGAGGGCTACAACCGTCACTACAGCATGGATCAGCGTATCCTTGGCTCGCCACCGGCCCTCGTAGACCGCCAGAGTCGCCTGTAAGACGAATGGCACCGCGACGAAGGCTCCCAGCGACTGCCACGCCGCCGAAGCCGCCGCCGGGTCGATATAGGCTCCTTCATAGGCGATGAGCACCCGTAAAGCTAGGAGCAACTCGACTCCCGACAGCAACGCCAGCAAGATGAGCCTCTCACGCCAAACGAGGCCTGTCACTGTGGCGACGGCTGCCATGGCCCAGAGTAGCAGCAAGGTTCCCCAAGGCATTCCCAGCCGTGTAATCCGGACGATCGCTGCCGCCGCATCTCCAATCTCAAAGGCATCTCCCAGCCGGTAGGAACGGGCGCCGGTGTGGGTGGTCACACGTATCTTTCCGCCTTCGGGCAACTCGACGCGGCTGAACAACTCCGTGGACAGGGGATCGCCCAAAACGGGAAACTCTAAGAGCATTTGCCCCTCGCCAGCCGTGAAGATAAAGCGGCGGCCCACCAGGCGCAGGAGTGCAGGGACGTCGGCTCGCTTCGCCCGCCGCTTCAAGCGTTCGAGCTCGGCGGTCCCGAGTTGCACGTAGGAAGGGGTGTCAAACAGTAAGTCGAGGACGCCCTTTTCGAGTCGCGCTCTAAAGCTCCGGCGCTCCTGCACCCGGCTTGGGGGAGGCTTCTCCTCGTCCTGCTCACCTCTCTGTGCAGCGGCTGTTCGAGCCTCCCTATCCAGCCAGGGCTTCACGTGGTCGACGCGGAAGAGAGCGAAAGAGGTGCTCCCGCCGTCGTCGATCGTGGCGGCTCTGCGCTGGAACCCGATCGGCTCTTGTCCCTGGCGCTCCACTCGCACCGATTCGTCCGTCAGCACTAGGTAGAGCTGTCGGCGGAGCAGCTCCGGTAAGTTGAACCAGGAAAGAGGATTAAAGCCTGGATTACGGCCATCGCGTACCAGGAAGCTGCCCAGCAGCTCACCTTCTGGTCCCAGTAACTCAAGGTCAGGATCGGATGAGCCGTAGTACCGGAGGGGATGGATCGCCTGCTCGGCCCGCAACTCGCGGAAGACAGGGATCTCAAGGTCCAGCACCTCAGTGGTGCGATGGGGGACTTGTGGGAAAGAGGCCCCGAACGCCGGTCGCTTGGGGTCGAAGTCGAGGGCCGTCCCGTTCACCACGATGCGGGAAGGCGCATTGACCGGGATGGCATTGTGGAACGGCCGCACGCCGTTGACCCGCACTACAGCAAAAGGCTTACGTGACTCAGCTTCCTCCTCCTCCACGGTCTCCGCGCTATCAGGCGTGAGGTCGGCCTGGACCCGGCTGCCGTCGAGTTGGAAAGTGAGGAAGCCTGGAGGAAGGTCGCGTACGACCAAATGGTCCTGCTCAGGTGAGCCGCCGACGCGAACTTGGAAGCCCTGGCCTTGCCCCAGTCCCTCGAGTCGAAAACGAACCCCTTCGAGGGCAACCCGCAGGTCGCCGAAGCGGGGGATCGCGGCCAGCATCACCCAGGTGACGAGCAGGGGGGGAGCGATGCCAGCCAGGAGGATCGCGCTCCTGCCCGAAGTCTTGCCCTGACGGGCGCGAAAGCCGGCGATCGCCCAAGCGGACAGCAGCAGGGCTACCGTGAACGGGAGGGCCAGCGAGCCGAGATGTCTAAGTTCCAAGAAGACCTCAGTAGGCGTCCCGACCCTTGCGGGCGAGGCGGTGAACGCTGAAGAAGGTCCGCTGATGGGCGGACACGAACATGCGTACCCACAGTCCGGTCAGGATCAGAAACAGGAGGGCCAGTCCGGTTAGAGCCGGTGCCCAGCTCTTGCGCCAGGCCCAACCCAACCACCCTATTAGGCCACCTCTCGCCTGGCTGGTGATCGCTGCCGGGAAGTAGCCGCTGTCGCTGAGGAACCAGCGAATCAAACGAGCCCGGTTGACCTCACCGGCCTTCTCGTGCTTGTCGGCCTCGGCCAGAGCGTTTGTGCCGAAGTGGGTCAGAACCTCCTCGTGCCAGCGCTGGAAAAACTCTGTGAGCACTCCGTTCTCTGCCGTCAGGCGATCGTATTCCTGGTTGAAGCGCTCGAACTGACCTTCCTCGAGGAGCTGGCGCCAGAGCCGAAGGAAGAGCCAGCGGTCGAGGAGTGACCTGGCGCTTGGATCGAACTCTTGACCCGCGGCAGCAAACTCGGTCGCTTGAAGGGTGTCGTCCTTGTCATAAAACCTGTGAAAGAGCTCGCGTAGATCACTGGGGTCCTGCTGGCCTGCGGTTCGTGAAGAGCCCCGTGGCGCTCGGCCGGCCAGGATGCTCGCCACGGCAGCGAGACGACTGATGCGGTTCTGGTCTTCACTCGGCTCTCTGTTCGTAAGTGAGCTGACCGCTTGGTCCAGTAGGTCGGCCGCAGGCTCGAATTCCCCAACCTGGATCAGCAGAGACCCGAGGTTGTAGAGCACGTAGGGATTGTCTCCCAGAGTACTGTTCTCGGCGAGGCGGTCGACTGCATTGGAAAGTGCCCAGAGACGGTATTCCTCATTCCAAGCCTGCTCCTGACCACCGTAGAAGGCATGGAACAGCCGGAGGAAGGGAGGACCGAAAGGTCCGCCCGCCCGCTCCGAGCTGTTGCAGAAGACGCGGTCGCGGAAAAAGCAGGGTGCACTGCGATCGAGGCTCTGACAAGGATTTACCTTGGGCTTCTCTTCACAATCGTGATAACCAGGCGCCCACATGTAGGAGGCCACCAGATCGCTGGTGAGCGAACCCGTTGAAAGGTTTGTCGGCCGGAGTTGGAAGAAGGCTAGCGGGTGGGAAGCGTAGCTATACGGCTCGACCCCGGTTTTCCAAAGCGGTCGGATCACGACAATGGCGGCTCGGAAGGCGCTTACTGCATCCGATCTGCGCCGGGCTCGCTGATTTGACGGCTCCCCTTCGCCGCCGCGGATCAGAGCGTGGCCCAAGGCATAATTGGTGTGGATTGCCGCTTCGTATACGGAGACTGTCGGGCTGTCGAGGAGCGGCTTGAGCACCCGGAGCGCCGCTTCAAGGTCCCGCTGTGCGGCAGGAAAGTTCCCCTTCCTGTACTGCAAGACGCCACGATCGTAGAGCACAATCCACAGGTCGGGCTGGGCATTATTGGCGCGGCTCAGCAAGCGGATGGCGGGATCATAGGGCGTTTCCTCGCCTGCCCTGGGGGCCTCGACGGATAGGTCCCCCGGGTTTGACAGGCTGCGCATGGCCTGTAAGGCGTTCTCGAGTTCCTCCAAAGCGGCAGGGCTCCTGGGGTGAGCCCAAGCGGCTTCAGGAACATCCATCCAGAGACGGAGGTCAGCGGCCATCAGAGGCTCGTCGAGCTTGAACTCGCGCTGGATCGTCTCCCGCTCCACCGGGGCCACGCCGGGGAAGTTGCGCCAGGGCCACTTGAGGGCCTCGGCCAGAGGACCGCTCCCGTCTTCCAGCCGCGGCCGGCCCGTTGAGCTCGTGCGCAAGGCCCAGCCGATCAACAAAACACAGCCGAGGAAGGCAATCCCATAGCCAAGCCAGGCCAGGAGGGCAATCCTGCGATGGACGTGGCGCAGGTCGAGCGTGTCGTTTGTCGGAGTCATCGCTTCCCCCAGGCCTTCCGGAACGCGGGATCAAGCTTGCGCCGCAGCTCGACGACGCTCCGTGTCGGCAAATCACCGGCAAGGAGCCGCCGTGGCCGGCGGAAGCCAGACCGTTGCTCGCAGACTAGGCCATGAATCCAGTCGAACGCCTCGACAGCCCCGTAGCTTTTGCGTTGATAATCCGGACGGATATTTTGTCTCTTCCACTCGGCGCTGTCGTTCAAGGCCTCTCGATTTGACCCATGGCCATAGAATGCGGTTAGGAAATCGAAGCGATAGTTCTCGAAGCTCCGGTGAATTGTCTTGAAAAGAACCGGCGCCTTTTCCAGCGCAAAGAGGAAGGGGTCCCTGTCATACGTCTCGCCTTGAAGCGCCTCCAGACGATCGGCCAGGGAGAGGGCGATGTAGATCGGCTGATGGCAGCGGTCACTGCGTTTGAATGCGGCCTTGAGTTCCTCGCGGGAGATTCCCTGACGCAGGAACTCTTCCGCCTCTTGCTCCGCAAGCCTCTTCTTGGCGATCAAGATGGCATGGATAATGTCGTCGAAATCGGCCACGATCTTGCGGATGAGCCGCCTTTCCTCTTTAAGCCCCTGCGCCTCGTTCGGCTGCTCTGGGGCGGAGATGGTCAGCAAGTCCTCGGCTCGGATCACCAAGATGAAAGCGCTCGCGAAGGCCAGTGCCGCTAGGTAGGCTCCCACCGATCCCCCTTTAAGCTCCTCTGAGCTACCCTGAAGCCGAAGAGCCTGCTGAAAGCTCTCCCCCGCACAATCCAGAAGGAGATAAGAGAGATTCCTGTCCGCCTGCGGTTTGCCATCAGTCGGCAGGAACCAGGTGAGCTCGATTCCTTCCGGGCTCACCGGGATCTCGTCAGCCGGCGCGGGCTTCCTCTTCCAGGGCCCCGCCAGATCGTTGCGCAGGCGGTTGACAAAGAAGGTCTTGCCGCTCGCGGAGAAGCCGATCACGGTGACGATGGCCTCATCTTCGTCGAACGAAGAAATGGTCTCCAGGTATCGGGGATCGAGGGGTTTGTCGTCCCGATCCATGGGGGCGATGGGCTCGACGGTGCGGAACACCCGCGAGCGCTCGGTGGCAGGAGCCGGCTCGGGCCGATGGGTGGCCGTGGAAGAATCCCGCGCCTCCTCCGATTCCCTTGCCCCGACAGGCGGCTCCCGGGGATCACCCTGGGGCAGGAGACTGCGGACCTGGGGCGCCTCCTTTATAGGCTCCTCTCTCCGGACCGGCGGCTCCAGACGTCGAGCAAGGGGCTCTTCCCGGCGGACAGGCTCTCTTCTCGGCGGCTCTGACCGCACCACGCTGGTCACCGCGGCCTCTGCGGCGACTGGCTTCTTCAGGTCCGTTCCGCAGTTCTGGCACTTGTCCGGCACCTTGTCGTCCGGGTATGACTCGAAACACTTCTCACAAATGACCATCGCTTGGCTCTCCGATCTCCTCGAACAGAACCCGATCCAGATAGGCGACGCGCATTAGAACGTAGAAGAAGGCTTCGTCGTCCGGGCTCTCGAGCTGCGCGTCCTCCCACGCGCGCTCCCGCACCCGGGCGAGCTGCCCCGCCGAAATCCGAGGCCGAAAGCCACGTCCGAAGCGCACGAGGCGGTAGACCGTCCGCAGAACCACGTCCGTCAGTCCTTCTGGAAGGAGCTGCAGGAGCGCGTTCAAGGCTGCCTCCATCTGTCGGTAGACCTTCTCATTCGGAAGATTACCGTGCTTCGAGATCACCCGGGAGGCCGCCCATAGAAGCCAAGCGAGATCCTCGACGATAGCCCGGCTCTGGCTCGTCTGGACTAGGGCCGCGGCCTGCACCGCCAGCTCTCCCGCCAAGTCCCACCCCAACGGCTGCTCCTGGACATCCCAGCCCAGGCCGTCCAGCTCTCGTTCGAGAAAACCAATCCGGCACTGGCGAAGAAAAGGGCTTAGGGCAGCCTCCGGCACGAGCGTCCCTCCGGTGCGGCTCCGCTCGAGCCAGGCGAAAATTTCCTCCGGATAGCGTTCGACTAGCTCCGGCGCCAGCTCCTTCGCCTCTTCCAAAGCAAGGAGCGACAGGAGCTGTTCCTTGACGACCAGAGCCGCGGCGTCGGCCATAGGAAAGAGGATGCCGAGGCGTGGGCGCATCTCGCGCAGGATGCCCAGAAACCAGGCACTCCGGTCGGCGGCGGACGGCGGAGGAGCGACCCCTACCAGCACATCCAGGACAATGCGGTCCAGCTCCTTACCGTCCTCTGGCTGCGCCGCCGTGATAATCCTGCCGACCTCGCCCAGTAGCCCCGGGTCCTGCGCCACCCGCCAGCGGATCAGCCAAGCGGTCAACAGATCCGCGCAGACATCGCGGTTGGCCACGTGGAGGCCCTGGATCCATTCGGCGGCCTCCGCGGGACCGGTCAGCGCCCCGTCCGGGCCGTAGACCCCGTCGAGCCGCGGCGGGACCGGCACGAACAGAGCGATAGCAATGCGGGCCGTCACTTGCTCGAGGGAATTGCCTCTGCTACCCAGGAAGCGCTCGGGGGGCCGCTTGTGAGGATGATTCGGATCCCTCAGCTCGGTGCAAGCCTCGACCAGGAAGGAGAGCGGTTGCTTTCCGGAGAGGACGGACTTCACCCGGTGGAGGACCTCGCGGACGGCCGCTGCCACCCTCAGGCGTTGGTGCGGCTCCAGGATCTGATTCCGCGGTTCCCTGACCAGATCCTCCAGGTGCCAGTCCTCAAGGGACTCGGACAAAGCCGTCCCTTTCTCGTCCACGGCCGCCTCCGCCCATTTCCGGAACGCCGCCGCCCGGGCCGCCACCTCGTCCGGACGATCGCGAAGCGAGAGCCCGTACATCGGGTAAACTCCCTGGGCCACTTCGGCGATCCAGGTCTCGAACAGGTCGACGGCAGCGCCGTCCGGCAGCGCCTCCCCCGGATCGGCTCTCAAGTGAGCCTGGGCGAGCTCGCGATCTTCGGGGTGATAGAGAGCCAGATGGAAAGGTGCGGCCCGTGGCAGGGAGAATCGTGAGCAGAATGAGAGGCGCTCCCGGTCCTCCGGCGGCAGTACGGCGAGGACCGCCCGGCACAGGGCCTCGGCGCGGGCACCGTCCGCCTCGGGCAACGCGATGTAGCCCTTGGAAAAGAGCGCGTACAGAACCGCCGCCAAGTGCGGTTGACCGAGGTCGGCTCCTGCCCCCAACAGCCGGCACGAGTGCCGCTCGATTCCCTCGGGGTCGAGGGCCAGCTTCGGCAGTGCCTTACCAGTCACTGGTTTATCGCCGCCGAAAAGACCGAGGTCCGCCAGCAGGAAGAGATCACCACGCAGCAACTCGAGGGTCTCCGGTCCGAGGACCAGGACATGGGCCAGGTAGTCGTTGCCGCGCTCCCCACGGCCCAGGAAGGCCGTTCGGGAGAAGGCCCGCCGCCTGTTCCGTCGATCGAGGTCGTAGGCAGCCCAGACGAAACCGGTCGGCGACCCCGTCAGGGCGGTCCCGCCTAAGTTGGAGGCATCCTGAATCTCGCTCTGCTCTTTGTCGCTCACATCGAGGGACGCAGCGAGCACGCGATAATCATGGTGACCCGAGAACGAGCCATAGAACGCCTGCCCGATCTCGGGACTGCGCGACGGACCGCCCATCACCCGCGCTCGAGTTCCTTCAAGGCGGCATAGACCACGAAGAGGTACTCTTCGACGGTGGAGGCCTGACCAATCCTGATGAAGTCCGGCGGGTAACCCTTACAAGCCAGGAACCCGTTAAGCAGGTCGTAGGTGCTGTGCCCAACCTCTCCATTGCTTCGGAACTTCGCCAGATCGGGGAGCCCCGCGGGCTCCTTGTCGCCCTCGCAGATCGTCCAGCCCTTCATCTGCTGCTCGCGCAGGAGATAGTAGGCCATCCCCTGCGCGGCAAAGACCGGCAGCTTGCTAACCTCGAGTCGATAACCCTGCTGTACGCATTCGTCAAAGGCGCCCTGCAGCGTGCTCTTGAAGGTCCTCGCGTCCTCGTTGCGGCTCCCTACGAGATAGTCGAGCTGCTGACGGGCCTGCTCGTCAAACCAGCAATGGTACTGCTCTGCATAAGGTCGCTCCCTCAAGCTACCCAGCAGAGGGTCCTCGGGATCGAGAGCGGCATCAGCGATTCGCATGTTTTTGGTGAAAGTGTCCGCCAGCCGATCCGGCTCCGACGGTTGCTGGGGAATAGAAGTCGGAGTGATGTCATCTCTCCTCGGTTCTGGCCTGTGCTGCACCCGCCCACCGATGAGGAAGGCCCCGAACATTAGAAGGACGACACCGGCGGCGGCGAGGGTAGGGACCAGCCACCGGGGCTTCGTCTTTGGCGGTATCACATCAGGGCGGTCATACCGTTTTGGGGCCGCCGACTGATCGAACGGAGTTGGCGCTTGGGAGGGTGACCCTGGGCCCTGGAGCGCCGGGTCCTGGAGTGCCGGAGGACCAACGGATGGCTCCTCGTGGTCTTGATCGCCTCGGCGAGTCTCAGGTTCCCGCGGCTGGCGGAGACCCTGGCTCAGCACCGCCCTCACCTCCTTCTGCCAGATCGGAAGGAGTTGCCCTTTGACGTTACTGAGGATTGCGTTCTGACTCTTGCCAATCTCCTGCCGCAATCCGGCGATTACCGCCTCAGACAACTCCTTCTTGATTGTGTCCTGGACATCCGGGTCCTGCAGAGCCTCGTTGACAACCTTGCGCAGCGCCTGCTCGACCATGACCCCCAGCTTGGCCCGGAGATCCACCACCGCGCCGCTGGTCGCGAAGTAGTTCGCCAAGTCTTCGCGCAAGGCTTCGGCCTCCTGCTGGTGAGCCTTCTGCCGGAGGTAATCCGAATCCGAGCGACCGGGCTGTGTCTGGCGGTCGGGCATGCGCTCCCCTCTCAAGTGGTAAGGACAGCCTGTTCGTTTCCTCGAAGTCCCCGTAATGGCTCTGCAAGTCCGCCGTTGTCGCGCGCTCTTTGAGACACCTGCCGCCCAACGGAGTCATTCCGGTTGCATGGATGGTAGTGCTCTCGCTTCTAAAGACGCGACAAATCCGGAAACGGAAGACCGCTCCTGCCTTACGTCAGGAAGAGAGTTCAGCTTCGGCGCCTTTCCCGGCTGACAGACTTGTCTCAGAGTGCTAGATGAGCTTACGAAGAAGTGCAACGAGGGTCAAGGAATTCGAATCCTGTCAATAAGGCTCACTCTTCGGAGGAGGGGAATAGGGTCGGGTCGACGGCGGGCGCGGAGGAGGGAGGAATAGAATAGGTTCCACCCGATTCCAGAGAGCCCTCGGCGCCGAGCCCTGACGGAACGTCCCCAGCGTCCCGTTGGAGAGGTTTGCAGGCGTAAATCGGCCGAATGAGGCAGCCTGGACGCGGTCAGGCCCCCTCCCGCTCGGCTCGGCCCGGGGGGGGGGGCTCGGCCCGGGGGGGGGGAGTAAGTTCCACCCGATTCTAGAGAGCCTTCGGCGTCAAGCCCTCAAGGAACGCCTCCCCGGAAGGTCTCATGTCCTCTGTAGAGGGCGTTTTTTCTTCGGAAGACCCTGTTCAGCGCCGGGAAAGACTCGCCACGCGCTGGCGAGGGTCGCCACGGATTGGCGAGACTCGCCACGGGCTGGAGAGATTCGCCACGCGTTGGCGAGACTCGCCAGATCCTGGCGAGGGTGTTTTTTCTTCAGGAGACCCTGCTCCGCTCTGGAAGACCCTGCTCCGCGCGAGGAGAAGAAGCGCTTATCCCACGAAAGGCAGAGGCGGCGGGAAGCAGCCCCTTGGGAACGGGGCGTTGCGATTCCCCAGTCTCAACATCTCGGCGGCCTCACGGTAGGCCTGAGAGAAGAGAGTGTAGGTCTGGTAGAGCTCCTGGCGGATCCACTTCCGGACGGCGTGGAAGCGAGGGGCTGGCGACTTCTTGGTCCGGTTCGGCTCGGTCCTCGGTTCCTGCCTCAGGATGACGTCGGCTCCGAGGGGCGGACGGCCGGTGGCTTGTCTCTGGGCCGCGGCGTCCTCTTCGATCTGGTGGATGAGGCTCGCGATTCGAGCGCGGTAGGCTTCGGGGGAGAGGTGCTTCCAGCAGGGAAGAGGGACCAGAGTGAGCGTCTCGGTCTCGGTGAAGCGGTCGGGGTCGGTCTTCTTCCCCTTGATCTTGGACAGGTACTCCTTCGTCCGGTCGTACCAGACGCCTTCAAGGGGCAATCCGGAGAGCAGGGCCGGGGCGGCGTGGACGCCGGGCCACTCCTCGACCCGGGAGACGAGGCCCTCCTTGACTCCATGCGCGAGGACATAGGCCAGACGGGCTTCCTGCGCCTCCTTCTCCTCGCTGATGACGATGGCTTGGTAGCGGCGGGACCAGACCTTCTGTTTCCAGCCGGTCAGGCGGCCGATCTCGCGGGCGAGCTTGGAGTTGAAGAAGTTCATGAAGCGGGCCAGTTGGCGAGAGTCATCGATTTGTAGCAATAAATGATAGTGATTCGACAAGAAGGCGAAAGCCACGGCGCCGACTCCGTAGCGGCGGCTGGCGCGGGCAAGCACGCCGAGGATGATGCGGTTGAGCAGGGGCTTGGGGGTGAGGAGCAGGCGGCTCTGGAAGGTCCGGGTGGTGACCTCCACGAGAGCGCCGCCTTCGGTGATGAAGCGAAGAGGTCGAGCCATGGCGGGGCCGCTAGAGAGCAAGTGCCTCGCCAACCCGGGTGGTTGGAGCTAAATCCCTGAGAAGAGGAGAGTTGGCGCCCATGGCTTCCATGCGGAAGCGGCTATGTGTGGCAAGAGATCTGGCGCCCTGGAGGGGAGAACGCCTGGAAGTGATTGATTCAACAGGATCTTGCTTGGTAGCAAGAGATCTGGCGCGCCGCCAGATCTCTTGCCACTGCGGCGGCAACTGAGGGCTTGGGGGATCGGTTCCGGGGGGTAGGCTGGCGGTCGATGGCAGCCGCTGCCCGGCTCAAGCCAGACACCGAGACGACGAACTCGCTCGGCGCTGAGGAATTGCAGCGCCTCCGCAGCCTCGGTTACGTGTGCTGAGAGGCTGCCGGGAGGATCGGCCGGCAGAAGATCCGTCAGTTCTCTCCTATCAGACCAAGTAGACGAACGAAGCGCCAGGGAGACCAGGAGGCCGTGCCGGCGCGGGCCTCCCTTGCGTGCGACTAGTCCTCGAGCTCATCGTCTGGCAACTGGCTCGCTCTCAGCGCTTCCAGCAGCGCACGGTACTCGGCGAGACCGGCGCGGATGCCTTCGGCCTGCCGGCCCTCCGGGAACGAGCCGGCCAGCCTCTCGAAGCGTAGCTTCGAGCTGCCGGCTCCGCGGTGTTTCCGGTGGGCCATTGGGGCCGCCCGACTGGATGAAGAACCCCAACTCCGGATCCTCCCGGAGCACCTCCCAGGTCGAGCGGTCGACTCCCTGCGGCTCCCGGATGTCGATCTCCACGACTCCAGACTCTACGGTGCCGCCTTCCGTCTGCAGGACCGCCTTCAAACGGTAGGTACCCGGCTGCGCAAAGGCATACTCGGTCCCCACCCGTTTGCCGCGGATCTCGCGGGCGTACAGCTCGCTCAAATGGCCGGTCTCCGGCCGGTGGTTGTAGAGCACCGTGGTGGCCGTCTCGACGCTGCCGCGCGGCGGAATCTCGACCTGGGCCGCGCGTACGAAGTCCTTGAGCCCCCATCCCGGGCCGAGATACTCCTTGAAATCTCCCCTCTCGGAGGCGATGAAGACCCGGACCGCACCCGTCCAGACGTCGGGAACGGTGGACAGGGACACTGTCTGCCCGGTCTGGTTACTCACTTTGATGTCGAGGCTCAACAACTCGCCCAAGGCGTAGCTCGGCTTGGATGACCGGAGGGTCAGCGCGAGGCCGCCCTCGGCACCGCCTTCCGAGGGGGCGCCGGACAACGGCCCGGCTGTGCTGCTCACCAACGCGACCGCCAGCAGCGAGCGGATCATCTTCCGTTTCATGGCGTTCTCCTTGTTGCCTTAGGCTAGGGTTGCCTCAGGGTCCTGATCTGGCTCAGGGTGCGGTCCGAGAAGGTCGTGCCTATCCCGGACATCAATCCGCCATCCGTGTGCCGCCCGTAAAACAGGTGTCCGATCTCGTGCGCGGCCGTAATCGCGTTGATTGCGCTGACGGGGGCCTCCGCTGTGCGCGCGACCTCGTTGTACACGCTGGCTCCACGCCCGTTGAGCGCGTCGACAATGCCCAAGGTCCCGATCTTCTCAGTGCTCGGATCCATGTCTTCTCGCTGGATGAACTGGTAGGCTCCCAGCAGGTAGATGGTCCAGAAGTCATCGTCGGCTTCCGTCCCGACGGTATCGAAGTCGTAGGTTGCGATGATCGCCGACGGGGCGTCTTTCGCGACGTTGAGGACGAACGGCACGAAATCGTTGTTGTCGCCGATGTCGTAGATCGGCCTGACATACGCGGGAGCGAAGACGTTCAGGCCTGGGTCGTCGCTGTCCTGCACCAGGCTGGTATCCGGAGCGGTCACGTTTTCTCCTTCGTCTCCGTCGAGCATCGTCAGGTCGTCGGCGTTGAAGTCGTCATCGTCCACCAGCACGTAGGCCCGTCCGGCCATGGCCGCGCTCTGGAAGGCACCACCAGAAATGGTGATCGTACCCCGGGTGTTGTCGATGACCGGGAAGTCTCCTACACCGTCGATCGTCACGAGCCCACCCTGGAAGCGAGAGCTTTCGAGCGGCTGCCGGACGGAGAGCTGCGTCGTGCTGGCGATCGTGTTGGGCCGCACTCGCGTGATCGTTCCCGTCACCCGGTTCCCCGCAACCAACCCCATCGAGTCCATCTCGATGTGCAGCCGCCGCCAGACGGTGAGCATGTCCGTCACGTTCGCCCGCTGGGTTGGCAGGGTGTTGCCGCCGCCATCACTCAGGTCCGTGCCGTTCACCACCACGCCGCCGAGGGAGGTCGAATTGCACGCTGCGGCGATCCGGAAGTTGTCGCCGGGCTGCATGGTGACCGTCAGCTCGACCTGCGCGGCCCCGCTGGCGTCGGTCTGCGACGACGCGGCGTTCAAGGTCGCCAGCGGCGTGCCCCGGTTATCGTCGCCGTCCGCGCCGTTGGGGTCGATCGCACTGGAATTCGATGGGTCGTCGACGTCGAACAACCGGAAGAAGATCGGCACGTCGGACGACGGCGACGACAGCGTCGCCCGCACCCGCACCCGCCGCCGGTTGACGGTGTCGTCCGCGGTCTGCTTGTCCGGGAAGATCCGCTGGCCGCCGCCCGCGTTCGGGTTGTTGTCCAGCGGGCTGTCGATCGCTTCGAGCAGGAGCGAGGCAACGTTCCCGACGGCGATCGTCTGGGGATTGAAGGTACAGCCGACCTGTGGCGAGCAGCCGGTGAGGACCGTCTCGCCCACCATCTCACCCTGCACGAACAACGGCGCGCTCACGCCGTTGCCGTTGCCGTCGAGGGCCACCGGCAGCATCACGGACGGGGCGAAGGGACCGGTCTGGGACAGGGAAATCCCGATGACGCCCGCTACGGAATGCGTCACGTCGAACGTGACGACCGAGTTCGGGGGGCCGGAGCGGGCGTTGATCACGAACCCCGTGACGTCGTCCAGGCAAAGGGTGAAATCCGCCTGGGTGATGAAATCCGGCGATGCCCCGCCGCCCACCCTCTGGAGGGTGACGGTCTGGGCGCCGGCGGCAGACGCGGCGCAAAGGAGGGCTAACAGGAAAGCGCCCCAGGCGTCAGGTCGAATCAACAATCTCATCCTCATGCACACCCCTTTTCTGATCGCTCCAAGGTTGATCGGTGCCGGCGCGCACAGGCTCCCTGCAGCCGGACACGGCCCGCCGACGGCGATGTGAGCTTCAAAAGATGGAATCGAGACCGGCCTTTCATGACGAGCCACTCGCCGGCCAACCAGGCTTATATAGGGAGTGATCAACGGAGGGGAAACATTTCAGAGGACATTGGAGCCGAGGACGGCCGCTCTCGGCCCGCTGCGGCCATCGAGGAACTCGTGCGTGTCGGAGATGCTGCCGCGCTCGAATGGGGGTCAAGCACGTTTCAGGAAAGCAAGCTATTGCGCCAAGGCTCGCTTAAGCAAGTCTAGGGCACCTGGAAGGGTAGGGGCGGTTCGCCCGGCCGCGCTCTGAACACTCCATAACCGAAACAAGGAGGCTCTGATGAGGAACAAAGCAAGCTCGTTGGCAGCGCTCGCGGTTGTACTGCTGGTCGGTATTCCTCCCCTGGCCGCCGATACCGTGATCCGTCACGGCATCGACGTCTTCACCACCGCCTCCGACGGCAGCACCCACTACTCCTTCGCCAAGAACCCTATCCCCGCCGGCTTTTTCTGCAAGAGATCCGAAGCTTTCACCGGCCGCGTGGCGTTCAAGGGATTACCTCTTGAGACCGGGGTTCCCGGGCAGCTCGGCGGCACCGATACGGTCGTGGAGCGGCTCGATGACGCCGTCTTCGACGCCAAAGGCGCCGCCGTGACGCGCATGCAATTCCGCGCACTGTCGCTGGTGAGCATCGTCCCCATCAAGACCGCCTGCGGTTCCTACCACGTCTACGTCTCCCTCGCCGAAAAGCAGCGGGCGACGACGATGCGTATCTTCCGCACAGAGGAGAATGGTGGGACCTTTGTCGGGCCTCTCGCGGTCGACGCGCGCCTGACCTTCATCCCCGTGAAGCCGCCGAGGAACAAGGGCTCGCGCAAGCTGGAGCTCACGGCAAGCATCACTTTCCCCGGCAGGCCCATTCCATGGAGCCTGAACGGCCCGAGCAACAAACGGATCGGCTCCGTCGTCGTCGACACCAATGGGGATCAGACTCCCGATACCCTCCTGTTCGGCACGTCGAACTTCTGGCCGGGCAGGCGGCCGCTGGTCGGCACTGCGCCGAAGGCAAGAGAGATCGGGGATGGATGTAATTGGTGTCCGACGGGGGCGTGTCACGAAACCGAGGACGATACTCACTGCACAGGGTACGAGGTTTGCCCTCCGGACTATTGCCAATAGCCTCTACCGCAGTGAACGTGCTGGGCGCTCCCGCACCCGGAAGAAAACAAGGCCGCCGGTACCCGGCGGCCTTGAAGGAGCTCATGCCTTAGCGGCCTCTCACTTCGACGCGGGGGGTAGGTTCCAACCCGAGATGCGAAATACTAGGGAGTCCGCAACTTGGACGACAGAGAGCATCGGCAAAGTCCCGTAGAATGGGCCTTTTGGTAAAACCTGAGTCCGTCCAAACACCAGACTTGTTAGTAAGTTCGGGGGGAATAGGCTCGGGTTCGAGATAGGTGCCCTGAAGGCCGTCAGGTCCCGCACGTACGGGTCTGTGGGGGCCTGGATGAGCAACCACCCAGGTCTACCTGGAAGAAACATTCGTCGCCATCCCCTTTCGGAAAGCTGCCACTGACAGCGGCAGCGATCCTACTTTTCTTTCAAGCTCGGAGATGCCGTCACCTACGGCGATCGGTTGGGAGCTCAATTAGCTGGTAGTCTGTTCGCGCTGTCGCTGGTCTTGGCTTTTGCCCTCAGGAAACTCCTTTGGGTGACCCTCGAGGAGGTCCGAATGCTCCGGCGCGTGCGCCCAATCCTGCTGATCCCCGCGCTCATTGCCGCGATTGCCGCGATTGCCGCGGTTACTGCGACCGGCTGCGGCAACTCCTCCTCGTCATCGTCGCCCACCATCATTCGGCTGGTGGACGCCTTCAAGCCGGAGATGGTGGAAGGCTCTGCCGCGCGCGCCGCGGCGGGCGCCCCGACGGAATGGCGCTTCACGGCGGGCATGGCGGGCTGGATTGCGGGCCGCAACGTGGAGGGCTTCGGCCTTCGCGAGGGGCGGCTCACCGGCCGGTCCGCCACCGACTTCCCGATCCTGAGCGTCACGCGGACGCGAGATCTCGGCAACGCCGATCAGTTGCATGCCGTCGAGATCCGGATGCGGGTATCGGCGGGTGCCAACGTGGCCTTCTTCACCCGTCCGGCGGGAACGTTCGATTTCGCGCGGGTCGAGGGCGCGGCTCGCGGGAATCCCTGGCAGGCCGTGTCACCGCTGCTGCCGGGCGGTGAGCTCCAGACCTACAGGTTGATCAGCCCGATACCGATCAACATGTCGCGCGCGCATCATCTGCTCGTCCGGCCGACCGACGTTGCCGGCGCCATTTTCGAGATCGAATCGGTTCGCATGATCACTCGCCGCGAACATCTCGCGGCCGTGGACTCCGGCATGGGCTGGCACGGGCTCAACGACATCTTTCGCGAGGCGCTGGTGAGCCGGGCGCCCGAAACGATCCGCATTCCGGTTGACATTCCGCGCGGCGCCTCCCTCGACCTCGCGCTCGGCACGATGGAGGATCATCCGCCGACGTTTCGCGTCGCCGTCACGCCCGAAAACGGCGAGGAGCGCATCGTCCTCGAGCAAACCGTGACGACCCCCAACCGCTGGGAATTCCAGTCCATCGATCTCTCGGAGTTTGGCGGGCGGCGGGCGTCGATCGCGCTGTCGCTCACGTGCGAGACGCCCGGCACGCTCGGGCTCTGGGGCACGCCGGCGGTGCGCTCGAAGGCGGCCCCCGCCGCGTCCAGGCCGCGCGGGGTCATCCTGATCCATGCCGACACGCTGCGCCCTGATCACCTCGGTCTCTACGGACACCGTCGTGACACGGCGCCGTTCCTCACGAAGCTGGCGGGACAGGGAGCACTGTTCCGCGCCGCGTACGCTCAGGGCGGATGGACCAAGGTGTCGGCGGCATCGTTCATGACCTCGCTGTACCCGAGCACACATGGCGTGCATCGCAACCTCGATCAGTTGCCGGCGGCGGCGAACACGCTGGCCGAGTCGTACCGGGCGAACGGCTATGCGACCGTCTCGTTCTCCTCGGTCACATGGACCGGCACGGGCACGAACATGCACCAGGGCTTCGAAGAGCTGCACGAACGGACCTCGGTTCCCGGCGATCCGGATACGGGAGCAAGACGGCGCGCACCTACGTGGACCGCGCGATGGCGTGGCTCGGCGAACGGCGCGGCACGCCGTTCTTCATGTACCTGCACGTGTTCGACCCGCACAGCCCGTTCGAGCCGCGGCGGCCTTATGACGCCCTCTACGCCAACGCCTCGAAGCGCGAGGAGCACCTGGCGCAGCGCGAGCGCCTGCGCACGTTCATCGAGAACGGCTTCATGGCCTTCCAGGGGATGGCGACACGGGAGGAGATGCTGAAGGCGGGCATCGATCCCCCCGCCTACCTGGCGCACGAGCGGGACTGGTACGACGGGTCGATCCGAGGGCTCGACGCGGAGATGGCCCGCCTCTTCGAGCGGCTGCGGTTTCTGGGTCTCGACCGCGACGTCGCCGTGGTGTTTCTCTCCGATCACGGCGAGGAGTTCCACGAGCACGGCCGCATGTGGCACGGCCAGAGCGTCTACGGCGAGATGATGCACGTGCCCTTCCTGATCCGGTGGCCGGCCGGCCTCCCGTCCGGCAAGGTGATCGACGAGCCGGTGCAGCTCGTGGAGGTGATGCCGACGCTGCTCGAATTGAGCGGCCTTCCGGCGCCCTTGGGCATGCAGGGCCAGAGCCTGCTGCCGCTCCTGCGCCACGACCGCGACGACCGCGGCGACCACGACGGCGCGAGCGGCCGCCCGTGGAAGCGCCGGCCGGTGATCATGGAAAAGCAGCCGCAGGGCCAACCGGGGTTCCCGGGCAGCGCCCAGTCGTTTGCGATCATCGACGGTGGGTGGAAGCTGATTCACAACACGATCCGTCCGCCCGGCCGGCCCGAGTACGAGCTGTACGAGTACCCAAAGGATCGCTTCGACTCGAACAACGTGGCCGGCCGGCATCCCGCCGTCGTCGAGCGGCTGGCCAAGGCATTGGGCGGCTGGCGGTCGAGGGCAGCCGCTGCCCGGCTCAAGCCAGACACCGAGACCACGAAGTCGCTCAGCGCCGAGGAGCTGCAGCGCCTCCGCAGCCTCGGTTATGTGCGCTGAGCGGCGGGGCCAAATGAGCCCAACAGGACATCGAAGCAGCCTGAGATTCCCGAACGCCGGGCTGGGGTGCGCAAGAAGCCGCGAGGGATCCACTGCAACGCGCGAAGGGTGAGGCCGCACAGGCACGGCGGGCTCATGTAACCACTTCCGGTCATACCTCTGGCATTTCATTCTTTCCCTACGTAATATACGGGCCTGGAGCGGGCGGTCGGCCTGTATAAGGAGAATGAAATGGTGGAGCCCGGCCGGATGTTTCCGGTCTCTTTGGATTTGCCGTTCGAGACTTGGGAGGTGGCGGTCACCCCGCTGCCTGTGTGGTTGCCGGTGAAAGGGCGGCGGGCGCGCGCCTGGCTCGCTGCCTGCTACAACTCGGATACGGAAAAGGTCCTGGCTTCGGAGCCCGGGGCGGAGGAGGACGTCCCCCAACTGATCGAGCAGGTGCTCACCCGAGCGGGCCGGCAATGGCGTTCCCGTCCGGCCCGGGTGTGGGTGGCTGACGCGGAAGTGGCGAGGCTCCTGGAGGAGCTCCTGGAATCGCAGGAGGTCGCGGTCGAGCTGGTGGCCCGGCTGTCCCAGTTGCCCCCGGTCCTGGACTCGCTGATCGCGAGCATGGCGGTGGACGATCCCCGGCCGAGCGCGTTGACGGGACAGGGGGTTACGGTGGAGCGGCTGCGCTCCTTCGCCCGTGCCGCGGCCTGTTTCCATGACTCCTCCTGCTGGAGTTTCCTGACCCCTGAAGACCTGATCCGGGTCGAGGCGCCCGAGGCGGGAGAGACCTTGCGCTACGCCAGCGTTTGCCGCCAGGGCTCGCATGTCGCGGGGCTTTGGCTCTTCGGAGACCCCGAGGATCTCGACGACCTTCTGGACGGCGATTTAGAGTGGCTCCTGAAGGAGGGTCCGGGGTTCTGGACTCTGGGGTTCGACCGGCCCGGGTCCGCCCCGCCGGATGACGTCGATCTCTGGGAACGGCACGGCCTTCCCTGGGCCGGCGGGGACCGGTGCCCGGCCGCCTATTTCGCGGGTCCTGGAGACATCGAGCGGCCGGACGCGCGGCAGCTGGCCTTCTTCGAAGGGCTCCTGGCGGCGCTGGCGGCCACGGCCGAGGAGGATCTCGACGCCGGCCGGTGGGAGAAGAGGGTTGAGACGGTGGATGGGCCGGTCCGTTTCGTCCTGAGCCTCCCCGGGGTGCTGGAGCCCGACGAAGAGGAGGAGCCTGCCTTCTCCTGGAGCTTCGCCGAGCGGTCGATGCGGGAGATAACCCAGCTCACGGAGGAGCAGGAGTTTGCGAACGTCGAAGAGGCGAACCAGTTCCTGGCGCGCATTTTGGCGGAAGGGCTTCCCCGAAGGGCACCGGAGACCCCGCGGGAGCAGGCCGAGGACCTGTTCGTACGGGCCTCGCGGGCTCGCGGCCGGCGGGCCGTGGTCCTGGCGCGTCAGGCTCTGGAGCTCTGGCCGGACTGCGCCGACGCCTACAGCCTGCTCGCCAGCCGCGCTCCTGATCCCGAGGCCGCCGTGGACCTCTATCTCCAGGCCCTGACTGCGGCGGAGAGGGCCATGGAGCCCGGGATCTTCGAGCAGGTGGGCTCGTTCTGGGGCCTGATCGAAACGCGTCCCTACATGCGCGCCCTCTCGGGGCTCGCGGAGGCGTTGGTAGCTCTGGAGCGCCTCGGAGAGGCGGCGAAGCAATTCAAGGAAATGCTGCGCCTCAATCCCAACGACAACCAGGGGGCTCGCGAGTCACTGGTCAACGTCCTGATCGTCCTCGACCGGGACGAAGAGGCGGCGGAGCTGCTCGGCCGCTATGAGGAGGACCGCACGGCGTCGATGGCGTTTCCCCGCGCCCTCCTGCAATTCCGCCGCGAGGGGGACTCCCTCGAAGCCCGCCGTCTCCTCAAGCTGGCGCTGAAGGCGAACCGTTTCGTCCCCGGCATGCTGCTCCGCACGCGCAGGGTCCCGCCGCCGCCCGGCATGTATTCCATGGGATCGGAGGAAGAGGCAGGCCTCTACGTGCTGCTCTCCATGGACACGTGGGGAAAGACCCCCGGCGCCCTCGACTGGCTGCGCGAGCGCACGGTGACTGCTACCGTAAAGACCGTGCGCTCGAAATCACGGTCGAAGCCGCGCGGGAAGAAAAGGAAGAAGCGGCGGTGAGGAGACGTCACCCCCCTTTTTAGGCCGTAAAATCCGCTGAAACATTGTTTCCTGGCTTCAAACAATGTTTGGCGGCTTCAGACATTGTTTGGAGCCGTAGAACAATGAAAAAACGGCCCAAACATTGTTTCGGGCCCGTCAAACATTGTTTTTTCCGTTCAAACATTGTTTGGCGGGAAAAAACAATGAAAAAAGGTGGCGGGACAGTGTTTCAGGAGCCTCGTTCCCGAAAAAGGCGCCTCGGCCGCCCGTTTTCAGGGACTTTCCGACAAATTTTCAGTCTTTCGGCAGCGGCGGCGGGCCGTCGGGGATGTAGCCCTTGTAGGTGGTGCCCTTGGTGTTCTCCTCGAACTCGCGGCGGATCTCGGCGCGGGTCTCGGGCTTCTCGAAGAGGTCGACCATGGTGGCGGCCAGGGCCTTGGCGGCGTAGGTCATCCCCTTGTGGCCGATGGACATGCCGCCGCAGGCCACCACGGGCCAGGCGTGCCAGGGCGCGGCGAGGGGCGCGGTGGTCGCCGAGAGGTGGAGCACCGGCACGTTCCAGCTCACGTCGGCGACGTCGGTCGAGCCGCCGTCCGGAGGGCCGGGGTTCTCGTCCAGGGGCTTGATCTCGCCGTCGAGGCCCTTGGGCTCGACGCCGGTCGCGCGCTGGATCGTCTTGGCGAACTCCTGCTCGGCTTCGGTGTACTGGATCGGGCCGAGCCAGGTCAGGTTGGCCTGGAGGAGGCGCGCGCCGGCCCGGTTGACCAGCATCTCGTAGTCGCCCGCCTGGACCCGCACCGTGCCCTCGACGCCCGCGGCCAGCGCGGCGCCCTGGGCGATCTTGCGCACCCGCTCCAGCAGCTCGTCCACCGAGGCGTGCTTGGTGTCGCGCACCCAGGCCCAGACGGCGGCGTGGTCGGGCACCACGTTGGGCACGTCGCCGCCGTCCTTGATGACGTAGTGCATGCGGACGCTGGGCCGCACGTGCTCGCGCATCAGGTTGAGGCCGTGGAGTGAAGAGCTCCAGCGCCATCCACGGCGCTCCGGCCGTTCCAGGGATCGAAGGCGGCGTGGGCGGCCTTGCCTTTGAACTCGACCACGAAGTCGACCAGCGCCTGGGTGCTCTTGGTGTCGGCCTGGATCTCGTCCGCCGGGTGCCAGGCGAGGACGACGTCCACGTCCTTGAACAGCCCTTCGCGGGCCATGTAGAGCTTGCCGCCGACCGACTCCTCGGCCGGCGTGCCGTAGAAGCGGACGGTGCCCTGGAGCTTGCCGGCGGCGATCAGCTCCTTGACGGCCACGGCCGCTCCCAGGCTCGCGGCGCCGAAGAGGTTGTGCCCGCAGCCGTGTCCGGGGGCTCCGGCTTCCAGGGGCTCCTTTGTCGGGCTGCGCCTTCTGGGAGATGCCGGGCAGGGCGTCGTACTCGCCGAGGATGCCGATCACGGGTTTGCCCTCGCCGTAGGTGGCGACGAAGGCCGTGGGCATGCCGGCCACGCCGCGCTCGACCTTGAAGCCCTGGGCTTCGGCATAGTCGGCGAGCAGCTTCGCGGAACGCTTCTCCTTGAGCGCCGTCTCGGCGAACGCCCAGACCTGGTTCGCCAGGTCCACCAGCTCGGGACGGTGGCGCTCGATGGAGGAGGCCGCCATCTCCTTCTTGGGATGGGCCTGCGGGGCCGCCAGGGCAAGGCCTGGCAGGATCAATGTCCAGAGGGTGCAGAGGGCAAGGACGAGCGCGGAATGGCGGCGGATCATGGGCGGCCTCGGGGAATCGATCCGCTAGGGCGACGGCTTGGCGCCAGTCCCGCCACCACCGCTCATCGTTTCTGGTATGCGGACAGCGACGACTTCTCCCTTTACCGTCTGCGTGCCCTGCACCCAGATCGATACTTCGACGATCGACCGGTATTTCTTGTAATCGCGGACCCGCGCTCGGAGCTTCAGCTCGGGCCCGAGCGGCGTGGGGTTGAGGTAGTCGACCGAGAGCGAGGCCGTGACATACCGGGGCACTTCACCCTGCCCGATCGGCCGCCCCGCCTCTCGCTCCGCCCAGGCTGCCGCGGTCGCCATCGCATGGCAGTCGATCAGCGACGCGAGCAGCCCGCCATAGACGAAACCAGGAACGGCCATGTGATACGGCTCCGGCTGGAAGCGGGCAATGACCTGGTCCCCCTCCCACGCGCTCTTCACGTGCAGGCCGTTCGAGTTGAGGCGGCCACAGCCGTAGCAGTGAGCGAAGTCTTGCGGGTAGTAGTCCTGAACAGCCGGTGATTGGGGATTCATGGCGGATGGCAGCCTAGCGGTTCAGCGTCCCGGGGTCAACGCGGATCACAGCAGCGAGACGGCTCTCTGCAGGAACCAGGGCTCGCGAGACGCCTGCGGCAAGGACTTCGTCGACATCAGGCCTTTTCGCCTGCTTGCTCCAGCACCTGCCAATACAGGCTCTCTCCGAGGAAGAAGCCGGCCTGATCGCGGAGGGCATCGAGCAGGGGGCGGACCTCTGCGATCGCACCGCAGTGCTTGGCTTGGAGCAGGACACCTAGAGTTCCCAGGGGCCGAAGGCCCAAGCGGATTGCCGCATGGCGACCCTCCTTCTCATCGAGGAGAATGAGGTCGGCCTTGTGCTCGACCGCCAGTGCAAGAGTCTCCGATTCACCCCGGTCGAGATCGCGCCGGAGGACCGTCACCAGAATCTGGTTCTTCACCTCGTGGCGATGGACCCATGGGGCCTTCTCGACCTCGTGACTGCCGGGGTGACGCTTTCCTCCATGATTAAGCTCTTGCCAGACACCCTCAGCAATGTGGATCTCTGTGTAGAGCGTCCGTAGAAGCTCAAAGTGACCAATAGCGGCGAGACTGGTGAGAGGGGAGGTGTCGCTCGCGACGATCATTGCCGGTTGAGGTGGCGCAGGGTCTCGAGGTCCTGCTCCAGATCCTCGGCGTCAAAATGAGGCGCGATCTGGCGAAGGCCGAGGGTCTGCCGGAACTCCCAAAGAGACAGGCCCGCCAACTCGTGAGCCTTACCCAGGGAGAGCCGGCCCTGCGCATAGAGAGAGACCGCCAATTCGATAAGGAGTTGATCCGCCGTCATACGCGCTGAGTCGAGAACGTCTTGAGGGATTTCGAGATGGGCGGTGGCGGGCATCCGGCGCTCTCCTTGTGCGATCGATAGTATCAGATACGAAGGTAGCCCCTCCGGCCTTACAAATAGCCTAAAGCCCGAAGTTTCTTCTCCAACTCTTCGGCTTTCCGTTTTGAGTCGCTGGCGGAGCCTTCCCGTGTCTCCATCCAGCGCAGGAGGGCGGCCTGGAGGCGCCGGGTGTCTTCGGGGCGCTGGGCGGAGAGGTCGGTCTTCTCACCAGGGTCGGCTTTCAGATTGAAGAGCTGGGCGCGGCCGGTGGCGAGGTCGAAGGTGAGCTTCAAGGTGCCGTCGGTGGCGATCCGCGTCACGCCTTGGAGGCCGAAGGAGAGGCGGCGGATGGGCTGGTCCTTCTCGATGACGGGACGCAGGCTCTTGCCGTCGAAGGTCTGGCCCGCGGCGGAGAGGCGCAGGTAGTCGAGGAGGGTGGGAACGATGTCCAGGTTGCTTGCGAGGGAATGGCGGCGGAGGCCCTGCCCGGTTCCCGGGAGGCGCAGGAAGAGCGGCGTCTTCAGGATGGTCTCGTAGGCGAGGTTCCGGCAGTGAGCGAAGTGGCCGTGATCGTACAGCTCCTCTCCGTGATCGGCGGCCAGGACGATCGCGGTACGGTCGAGGAGGTCGCGGTTCTCCAGGTCGTCCAGGATCTTCTGGAGTTGCTGGTCGAAGTAGGCGATCTCCTCGTCGTAGAGGTCGGAGATATGGGCGAGGTCCCGGGGGCCGAACTGGTAGCTGAGGTTGCCGTCGTAGAGGCGGCGGGTCACGGGGAAGGCCTCTCCCCGGCGGGCCCAGGGGCGAACGCCCTCGGGATGTTTGGGCGCGAACTTCCGGGGGTGGTCCGCGGCGGGGCGGTAGGGGGAGTGCGGCTCCATGTAATGGAGGTAGAGGAACCAGGGCTCAGGGAGGGTCGAGGCGAGCCCGAGCGCCTTCTCGTTGACGCAGGCGGCGTGCCGCCTCCAGCAATCCTCGTTGAAGGTCTGAAAGCCTCTCCCGAAGCCGCCGGTGGGGTTCATCCTCGACGGGGTGTTGCGCACGATGGGGCTGGCCGAGACGGCGGCCGTGGAGTAGCCGTGGTCCCGAAGGATCTCCGGAAATGAGCGCACGGTCTCAGGGATGCCCATCCCGCTCGGCTGGTCCAGGAAGAGGGCCGGCTCGCGCGAGGTGAGGAGGGCGTTGACGGAGGGGAACGTGCAGCCGGCCGGGCTCCGCGCGTTGAGGAAGGTCACCCCCTCGCGAGCGAAGGCGTCGAGGTTGGGGCTCGTGGGGCGGTGGTAACCGTAGAGGCTCAGGCGGTCGGCCCGCAGGGTGTCCACGACCACGAGCAGCACATTCCGGGGAACGGCCTCCTCCCGGCCGCAGGCGGTCAGGAGGGAGAGGAGGAGGCTCCCAGCGAGAATGGATGTCCGTGGCACCCGGGGATGGTACTGCAAGCCTCCCCTGGGAGCGCCGGCATCCCTGCCGGCCTTCCAGCTTTGCTTTCACCGTAACCACTTCCGGTCATCCCTATAGATTTCCATTCCTTTCTTGCATAATATCGGGCCTGGAGCGGGCGGTTCGGCCCGTAAAAGGAGTACGGAATGGTAGAGCCTGGCCGGATGTTTCCGGTCTCTTCGGATTGGCCGTTCGAGACCTGGGAGGTGGCGGTCACTCCGCTGCCCTTGTGGTTGCCGGTGGAGGGGCGGCGGGCGCGTGCCTGGCTCGCCGTCTGTTTCAACTCGGAGACGGAGAAGATCCTGGCTTCGGAGCCCGGGGCGGAGGAGGAGATCCCCCAGCTGCTGGAGCAGGTGCTCACCCGCGCGGGCCAGCGCTGGCGTGCCCGTCCGGCCAAGGTGCGGGTGGCCGACGCGGAGGTGGCGAGGATCCTGGAGGATCTCCTGGAGGGGCAGGAGGTCGAGGTGGCGGTGGTGGCCCGGCTGGCGCAGCTGCCCGAAGTGGTCGACGCGTTCGTCGCCGGCATGGCGCCGGCCGATCCCCGCCCGGGTCCGTTGACGGGAGAGGGCGTCACGCTGGAGCGGCTGCGTTCCTTTGCCAGCGCCGCCGCCGATCTCTACAGGTCCTCTTGCTGGCGCCATCTGAGCGCCGACGATCTGGTCCAGGTGGAGGCGCCGGAGGTGGAGGAGGGGCTCCGCTCTTTCATCCTGACCCGCCAGGCCTCGGGTCCCTCCGCGCTGTGGTTCGTCTCGAAGGCGGACGCTGTGGAGACGATCCTGGCCGGAGCCGTCGAGCGCATGGACGGCGGGCGTGGGTTGTGGACGCTCGCGTTCGAGCTGCCCTGGACCGCCCCGCCGGAGGATGTGGATCTCTGGGAGCGGCACGGCCTTCCCTGGTCCGGCGGGGACCGGTGTCCGGTCGCCTACGTCTCGGGCTGGGAGGTGGTGGTGCGGCCGGATGCACGGCAGCTCGCCTTCCTCGAAGGCCTCCTTGCGGCGCTGGCGGCCACGGCCGAGGAGGATCTCGACGCCGGCCGGTGGGAGAAGCGGGTCTCGACGCCGGAAGGTGCTGTCCGCTTCGTCCTGACCTTGCCGGGCATGCTGGAGACGGCGGACGACGAGGTTTTCGAATTCGAAACCCCCCGGGAGAAGGCGGAGGACCTCATGGACGCGGCCTACGACGTCCGGGGGCGGCGAGCCATGCTCCTGGCGCGCCAGGCTCTGGAGGTCTGGCCGGACTGTGCCGAAGCGTACCTTCTGCTGGCCGAACGGGCTTTCGACCCTGAGGACGCCCTGGGTCTATATGCCCAGGCCATGGCTGCCGCGGAGCGAGCGATGGACCCTGGTGCTTTCCAGGAGGTCGGGGGCTTCTGGGAGTACGGTGAAGGGATGCCCTACATGGTGGCTCGCCTGGGCTATGCGAAGACTCTGCTGAAACTCGGCCGTCCCGAGGAGGCGGTGGGGCACTTCGAGGAAATGCTCCGGCTCAACCCTGAGGATCATCAGAGGGTACGTATGTCCCTGGTCAACGTCTTGATCTCCCTGGACCGGGACGAGGAGACCCAGGCCCTGCTCGACCGGTACGGTAAGGACGGTTCGGCCCTGATGGCCTTCCCTCTTGCCCTCTTCCGTTTCCGCCGCGAGGGCGACTCGGCCGAGGCCCGGTGGTGCCTCAAGAACGCGCTCAGAGCAAACCGGTTCGTCCCCGGCCTGCTGCTCCGGACGCGACGGATGCCACCCCCGAGCACGTTCTACCTGCCAGGGACGGAGGAAGAGGCGGCGGCCTATCTCTCCCTCTCCCGTGGGACCTGGGAGAAGACTCCCGGAGCCCTCGACTGGCTGCGCGAGCGCACGGTCGCGACTGTGCGCTCGAAAACGCAGCGCGGGAAGAAGAACAAGAAGAAGCGGCGGCGGTGAGGCCCCTTACTTCCTCTTCCCCGGCATGTCCCGGCCGCCCTGGTGGAGGACGAGGCTGGTCACCTTGCCGTCCGCGCCGCGGACGAAGTCGACCTGGGCGTCCACGACCTTGAGGAAGAAGCGGGTCTCAGACTCGGGGAACAGCTCGAATTTGGGCTGTCCCGTGGCCTGGCCGAAGATCTGGTTCCCCTCGCGGGTGACGGTGATCGAGAAGTTGGGGGCCAGCTCGTACTCGCCCACGTAGGCGTCGTAGACCGCCGGGTCCAGTTGGATCGCCTTGCGTTCCTTGGGCGTCTCGTCGGTCTTCGTCCCGGTCTCCTCGGGGCCGGAGCGCGGGGTGAAGCCGGCGCCGGTGACCGTTCCCTGGGCGTCGCGCCGGAAGTGGAGGCGGGCGCCGCTGTTGACGAAGAAGAATTCATCCTTGGCCGAGGCGAGGATCTCCTGCTTTTCGCCGCCGCTCCGCTGGGAGAAGAGCTTGGAGCCATCCCGGGTAACGGTCCGGGTGGTCTGCTCGTCGAAGCGGTAGACGCCCACGTACTCATCCAGGGTCTGGGCATCGAGCTGGATGCTCTTGCGGTCCTCCATGGGCTTGCCGAGGGCCTTGGCCACGATGCGCAGGGAGAGCGCGTCCGGCGGCGTTTCCGGGGAGTCGTTGTTGGAGAGGATGGCCACGAGCAATCCCTTTTCAGGGACGCGGACCATGTGGGTGACGAAGCCGAAGATGCCGCCGCCGTGCTCGATGAGCCTGTGACCCTCGAAGCCGGTCGCCCCGATCCCGTAGCCGTAGTGGGTGTTGGTCCCGGCCTTGAGCTTGTAGGGGGTGAACATGCGGTCCAGGGAGGCCTTCTTGAGCAGGGCCTCGCTGCCCAGGGCCTTGTCCCAGATCGCGAGGTCGTCCACCGTGGACAGGAGGGAGCCGGCGGCGTAGGGCTGGGTCATGCTGAGGTACTCCGCGTTCTGGAATCCCGCCCGCTGTCATTGTCTTTCGAATATCCGGAGGCCCGGCGGGAGACCACCTCGCGGGCATGCCCGTAGCGCGAATTCTTCATGCCGAGCCTGGCGAAGATCTCCTCCTCGACGAACTGCTCGTAGCTCTTGCCCGAGACCTTCTCGATGATGGCGCCCAGGAGGATGTAGCCCGAGTTGTTGTAGGCCCACTTCTCGCCGGGCTTGAACTCCAGGGGCTTGTCCTTGAAAAGGCCGATGAGGGTCTGGAGCGTCATGTCCTCCCGCACCCGGGAGATCCACTCGGGCAGGCCCGTGTAGCTGGGGATGCCGGAGGTGTGGGTGAGCAGGTGCTCGATGGTGATGGTCTCCCCGTGGGTGGGATAGTCGGTGAGGTATTTCGTGATGTCGTCTTCCACGCGGAGCTGGCCCCGCTCCTGAAGCAGGAGGATCGACGCGGCGGTGAACTGCTTGGTGATGGACCCCAGCTCGAAGACCATGTCGGGCGAAACAGGCACTCCCAGATCCAGGTTGGCCATGCCGTACCCTTTGCGGAGCACGACCTTGCCGTTCTGGATCACGAGCGCCGCGGCCCCGGGCTGGTCGGCCGGATAGGCGGCGGAGAGGACCTGGTCGGCATAGGTGGCGAGGTCAGTGCTCGCCGGGCTCGCGGCTTGGGCGGGGAGGGAGAGGGTGAGCAGCAAGGCGCCCGCGAAAAGGCGGACGCCAGAGGATCGAAGGCTCATGGGATCAGGCTCCTTGAGGTCGGTTGGGGAGCGTCAGACGCTCAAGGGAGATACGCAGGCGGGGGCGGGAGGTTACTCAAAAAAGTGGACTAGAAGATGTCAGCCAGAGGAATCGCGAGCCCGGGCAGGAGCGGAGTGGTGAGGACATCCCCGGCCGCGGCGGAGAGGTCGGCGGCGAGGACGAGCCGTCCCGCTTCCCGCCGGTAAACCTTCGCCATCCGGCGGTCGGGATAGATCATCCAGTACTCGTCCACCCCCAGCAAGTCATAGCGCTCGCGCTTGATCCCCTCGTCCTGACGGCGTGTCCTCGGAGAGACGATCTCGACTGCCAGGTCTGGAGCGCCCTGTGCATTGTTGTCGTTCAGGATGCCGGAGCGCCGGTTCGAGATGAAGAGCAGGTCGGGCTGGACCACGTCGTGCAGCGACAGGACGACGTCGAAGGGGGCCGCGAGGACTTCTCCCAGGTTCCACTCTTCCACGAAGAGGTGGAGCCTGGAGCCCAACCGCATTGAGGTCCGCTGGTGTTTCCTCGTAGGGGCTGCCGTCACGTAATGTTCTCCGTCGAGGATCTCGTGCCGCATCCCGTCATCAGGGAAGAGGACGTAATCTTCGTAGGTGAGCTTGGGGCAGAGATCAGGGAGAGCCATGGCATGTCTCCTGTGGCGGCGATCTTCATCCTAACACGGCGTGCCGTAATGTCCACCGGTCTCTCCTTGCCGATTCACCAGCTATTTCCAAGTAAGATATCACCGAAAGGCGGGCCAACCCATGGACGACGAGCTGTACGACGACGATAACGAAGAGACGGCCGAGGAGATCGCGAATTTCTTCCGGGAGGCCGTGGTGGAAGCCCTGCGCACGGAGGATTCGGTGGCTTTCCTGGAGTGGGTGCGGGAGGAGGCTCCGGAGCGCGCCCCGGAGCTGTTCGAAGATCTCCCGGACGAAAAGGCCCGGCGAGGTGTCGCGTCCGAGTTGGGACGGACGATCTGGAACGGGATTCCGCTGCCGGGCAACGGTTTCCGCCCGCGTCCCATCGCCCGGCCGGAACGCAACGATCCCTGCCCGTGCGGGTCGGGGGCCAAATACAAAAAATGCTGCGGGGAATGGGCTGGTGGAGTACCGGCCCTCGATCCGGAGCTGCTCTGGTTGTTCGTGATCGAGGAGCTGCCCTTGGAGCGGGTGGAGGAGTTGGGACAGTCCGGCCGGCTCCCCCGTCCGCTCGCCGGGGACATCGCCACGGGATTGCTCGACGATGGCGACGCCGAGCGCGCTCTGGCCCTGGTCCAGCCTCTGTTCGAGCGCCCGGACCGGCTCGACGAGCGTGACGGGGCCGCCCTGAGTGTCCTGCTCGATGCCCACGACGACCTGGATCTCTACGAGGAAAAGCAGGAGCTGGTGGACCGGCTTTCGAAGCAGCTCAAGCCCCTCCTGCGCGCCGTGCTCTGGGAGCACCTGGTGCGGTGGCACGCCCTGGAGGGGGAGATGGAGGAGGCCTGGGAATCCCTGGAGAAGGCGCGCAAGGACGACCCGGAGAGCGCCGCGCTCGGTCCCCTGGAGGTGAGCCTGCTCCTGGCCGAGGGCCGGACGGACGACGCCGGCGAACGGGCGCGGGTCTTCCGCGAGCGCTTCCGGCGCAACCCCGGAGACATCAGCGAGGCCGGGCTCGAGTTCCTCGACAAGGTCGCCCACGATCCGGAGAGCGCGCAGCTCGAATTCTCGATCGGCAAGGAGGTCGCGGCCCAGATTCGCGAGCTCGAAGCCCTGCTGGCCGAGGCGAAGCCGCCGGAGACCGTCTATGGGATCGAAGACGCAGAAGGCGATCCGGGAACCGGCCGGCTGGTCCCCCCGGAATCCTTGAGGGACCTGGACCTCGGCTGGGAGGGCGCCTTCTTCGAGGCCCTGCCTGGGGATTTTCTCGACGAGGAGGACGAGGACGCCGAAGACGAGGAGGATCTCGATCCCTGGGACGAGGAGCGGGCCGAGCGGTGGCTCGGTTATCTCCTGGAGAACCCGGAGTCCCTGGACAGCCTGGAGACGCTCGAAGACCTGGCCCATGCCGTCCATGGCCTGGTGGTGGACCGCTTCACCTTCCTGGACCGCCCCATCCTGCGTCCGATCCTCGACCGGGCTCTGGCGATCCTGCGGCAGTCGCTCGCGGCCTGTCCGGAGATCACCCGCCTGCCCGAGGAGCTCGAGCCCAACGGGTCGGCCCTGGAGCTGATTTCGCTCGCCGCCGCCCAGGCGAGCCGGGCGGGCGAGACCGATCGGGTGCTGGAGCTTCTGAAGTGGGTGAAGCAGCTGGAGCCGCGGGTGGCGGAGGACGATTCGGAGGAGTGACGTAATCTCTTTCCGCCAGAAAAGCTCCGAGCCCACAACGTAGGGCGGCGATAAAGATCCAATCTCGGCTACAATGGGAGCCATGACGGCTCCTCTTGTAGCCATTCGTTCTGCCCTGGGGCAACCGTGGGATGTCCGGGTCGAGCCGCGGGAAGTCCTGCTCCTCTATCTGGACCGGATTTTCGAGACGGAGCGGCGCGGGGATTCGCGGGAGGAGAGCTTCTATCCCCATCTGCTCGACCTCCTGGAGTGGTACGGCGAGCACCGGGGGCTGCGGGATCTGCGGGTCACCATGATCCCGCGCAAGACGTGGAGCTGCCTCCTCGACTTCCAGGTGCGGCGGGGCGCGCGGATCACCGGCTACGTGGAGGCGAAACGGCCAGGGACGGACCTGGGGCTGATCGCGGAGTCCGAGCAGGTCCGGCGCTACCGGCGGACGTTCCCCAACCTCCTGCTCACCAACTTCCGTGAATTCTGGCTCTACCGGGAGGATGTCCTCGTAGCCCGGGCCGAGGCGGGCCGGCTGGCGGACGGGCCGGAACGGTTCCTGGAGGTGCTGGACCTCTTCGCCGGGTTTGATCCGCCTCCGAGCACCTCGGCGGCGTTTCTGGCCCGGCAACTGGCGTCCCGCACGCGCATCCTGGCCGACCGGATCCAGGACCTGCTGGAGAGGGACAAGGAGAAGGCTTCGGATCTCTACGGCTTCTACAAGGCCTTCTCGGAGTACCTCCTGGCGGGGATCGACCTCGAGGAGTTCTCGGACCTCTACGCCCAGACGCTTGCCTACGGCCTGCTCGCGGCCTGCTGGCGGACGCCGGGCGAGCTCGACCGGCGGGTGGCGGCGGAGAGCATCCCGCCGGAGAGCGGCATCCTGCGGGACGTCTTCCGGTTCATCTCGCTCGCGGAGCCCCTGCCCGAGGTGGGCTGGATCCTGGACGAGATCGTGGACCTGCTGGCCGCCTCCCCGGTGCGCGACATGCTCGACCGCTACTTCCGCCAGGGACGGGGGAGAGACCCCGTCCTGGACTTCTACCAGACGTTCCTGCGCTGCTACGACCCCGGCCTGCGGAAGAAGCGCGGCGTCTTCTATACGCCGCCGGAGCTGGTCTCCTACGTGGTGCGCTCGGTCGACGGGCTTCTGCGGACCCGCCTCTGCAAGGCCCGGGGACTGGCCGAGCCCGGGGTGACGCTCCTCGACCCGGCCGCCGGGACGCTGACGTTCGTGGTGGAAGCCATCCGCTGCGCCGTCGAGTCGGCCCGGGAGGAGATGGGAGGTGGAGCCGTGCCGCCTCTCCTCCGCGACCACCTGCTGCGGGACTTCCATGCCTTCGAGCTGATGGTGGCGCCATACGCCATCGGCCACCTGAAGATGAGCCTGATCCTGGAGGAGCTGGGCCGGCCGCTGGAGAAAGGGGAGCGGTTCCATCTCTATCTCACGAACGCCCTGGACCTGAGAGAGTTGGTCCAGTCGAGCCTGCCCGGCATGTCGAGCCTCTCCCGGGAATCCCATGAAGCCGGGAAGGTGAAGAAGGACCTCGCGGTCACGGTGATCCTGGGCAATCCGCCGTGGTCCGGCCACTCGGCGAACCAGGGCCTGGGGCGGGACGAGGCCTACCGCCGATTGGAGGGGGAAGCGCTCGAAGAGCGCAACACGAAGTGGCTCCAGGACGACTATGTGAAATTTCTCCGTTTCGCTCAGCGGAAGATCGACGAGGCCGGCGAGGGGATCGTGGCCTTCGTCACCAGCCACGGCTATCTGGACAACCCGACCTTCCGGGGGATGCGCCGGTCGCTGATGGAGACGTTCGACGAGATGTACCTGCTCGACCTCCACGGCAACGGCAAGAAGAAGGAGCGGGCGCCGGACGGCGGAGCGGACGCCAACGTCTTCGAGGACGTTCGGCAAGGAGCGGCGGTGGCTGTCCTGATCAAAAAACCCGGACTGCCCAAACAGGTGCTGCGGGCCGATCTCTGGGGCAGCCGGTCTGCCAAGCTCCGGTGGCTCGCGGAGCACGAGGTAGAGACCACGGAGTGGACCCGGATCGAGCCGGCCGGGCCGGCGTTCCTGTTCTCCCCCCGCGACGCCGCCCTGGAGGCGGAGTACGGCCAGGGCGTGCCGCTCCCCGAGATCTTCCCCGAGCAGCTCAGTGGGGATCGTCACCGGCCGGGACGCGTTTGTGATCGACACCGACGTCGAGGAGCTCAAGCGGCGGGTCCGTTTCCTGAGGACGTCCCAGTTCCCTGGAGAGTTCCTGCCGGAGGCTCCGCGGGATACGGTGAATTGGAGGCTGTCCGAGGCCATGCGGAGGGCTCGGGCGGACGCTGATTGGGACAAGCGGTTCCTGACCATCCTCTACCGGCCGTTCGATCTGCGGACGATTTTCTACGCGGACTACGTCATCGAGCGTCCGCGCAGACGGGTGATGCGCCACCTCCTGGCAAGGGAGAACCTGGGGCTGATCGTCCCCCGGCAGGCCAAGGAAGGACCGGGCGCGCTCGTCGCGAACGTCCTCGTGGCTCACAAGGCGGTGAGCGCGTACGACATCAACAGCCTCTTTCCCCTCTACCTGGAACCGGAGCAGGGACGGCTGGACGGTCACGGACAGATCCCGAACCTTGGGCCGGACTGGCTCCGGCTCCTGGAGGCCCGCCTGGGCGAGCAGCCCTCGCCGGAGGTGGTGCTGCAGTACGTCTATGCCGTGCTCTATAGCCCGCCCTACCGCCGCCGGTACGGCGACCTGCTGCGGCGGGGCTTCCCGCGCATCCCTCTCCCCCGGGACTGGGGCTCCTTCGTGGAGCTGGCGACTCTGGGCGCGATGCTGGTCGACCTCCATCTGCTGCGCTCGGACCGCCTGGAGAGGACCGGCGTCCGGTTCACCGAGGACCAGCGCTTCGAGGGGATCGAGCCCGAGGTCTGGGCCTACCGTGTGGGCGGGTATCAGGTGCTGAGCCAGTGGCTGGCCGCCCGGGCGGGACGCTCCCTGCGGCTCGACGAGATCGAGGAGCTCCGCCGGATCGCGGCGGCGCTCCGGGAGACCCTCCGGGTGGAGCGCCGGATCGAGGAAATATGGGCGGCTTCTACAGGCCCAGCCGGTCCGATTCCGCCTGCAGGGCCTTGATGACGTTCTCGATGTGCTCGTCGAGCGGCAGGCCGATCTCCTCGGCGCCGTTGTAGACGTCCTCGCGGTGGACGCCGCGGGCGAAGGCCTTCTCCTTGAGGCGCTTCTTGACGGAGGAGAGGTCCACGTCCGCCAGCTTCTTGCTCGGCTTGATCAGGGCTACGGCGGTCACGAAGCCGGCGAGCTCGTCGCAGGCGTAGAGGGCCTTGGCGAGCGGGGTCTCCCGGGGTACGCCCGAGTAGGGGGCATGGCCCAGGATGGCGGTGCGCAGGATCTCGGGATAGCCCTTGGAGGCCAGGATCTCGACGCCCCGGAAGGGGTGGTTCTGTTCGTCGGGCCAGCGCTCGTAGTCGAAGTCATGGAGGAGGCCGGTGAGGCCCCAGAGCTCCTCGTCCTCGCCCTGGAGGCGGGCGTAATGGCGCATGGCGGCCTCCACGGCCAGGGCGTGCTTGCGGAGGCCTTCCTTTTCCGTGTACTGGCAGAGCAGGTCCCAGGCTTCGTCGCGGCTGGGCAGAGGGGTGATGTCAGCGGGGTCAGACATGGCGCGTAAAGTAGCAGATGTGGCTAGAATGGGGCCATGGCCGACCGACTGACCGTCACCTGCCCCGACTGTGGCTCCGACCTGGTGATCGACGCCTCCACGGGCGCCGTCCTCTCCCACCGCAAGCCCAAGCAGCCGCTCGCCGGAGGCAAGGACTTCGACTCTCTGCTGAAAGGTCTGGACGACGACAAGAACCGCGCCGAGGACGTGTTCCAGCGTGAGGTCGCCGCCCTGAAGGACCGGGACCGTATCCTCGAAGAGAAGTTCCGCGAGGCCCTGCGCCGCGCCGAGGAGGATCCGAGCGAGGGGCCGCCGCCCCGGCCGTTCGATCTGGATTGATCCCCCTTGGTAGGGCAGATGGAGGGCGATTCAAGAATTTGTACATCCCTTCGAGGCTGTGGTAGAATCTGCCCCCGGCCTGGTCCTCCCTCCGCGCTGTGGCCCGAGCTTCAACCCCCGGTCTGTTGCCGCTCGTAGCGAGCCTGAATGCTTGCCCCAATTGATTCGAAGAAGACCGAGACCACCCTACGAGCCCTTCCCGGGGCTCGAACAAAGGAGTAGACCTTGAGTCCATGGTGGATGCGCCCTACGGCTGAGGGCATGGAAGAAGAAAACCGAAACAAGCCGAAAACCGAGACCTCCGAGGTCCCCAAGCCCGTCGAGGTCGCCCCTGTTCCCCCGCCCGCTCTCGAGCCTGTGGAGCCGGCCGATGTAGCCGCTGAGGCGGCTCCCGCCCTCCAGCCCGACTGGTACGTCGAGCCCACGTCCCCCCCGCCCGCTCCCGTGTTCATGGAGTCGGAGGCCATGCTGCCCGTTCCGGGCGCGCTGCCTCCTGACGAGCCCCACTTCGAGGACGAGCTGATCCCGTTCGAAGACGAGGACGGCGAGCCGGAGGAGATCGAGGCTTCCGACGCCGAGCGCGAGGAGAAGGAAGGGGATAGCGAGAGCAAGAGCGAGAGCCGCAAGCGGCGCTCCCGGGGACGGCGCGGCGGCAAGCGGCGCAACGGTCGGGCCGCCACCTCGACGACCGCGGAGCCCTCGGCCGACGAGGAGGATGACGAGGAGGATTTCGAGGCCGCCCACGAGGAGCCGGCCCCGCCTCCTGCTCCTGCCCCGCGCAGGTTCACCCCCGCTCCCGCCCCGGCACCGGCTCCGCCCCCGCAATATTCGCCTCAATACCGCGTGTCCCGCGGTAGCGACAGCTACGTGATCCCCACGGGTGAGAACGAGCCCATGACCCGGGAGATCATCATCTCCGTCCCCGACCGCCAGCGCGCGGCGGACACCGAGCGGAAGATCGCCCTGTTCTGCGACTTCGAGAATATTGCCTTGGGAGTCCGCGACTCCGACATCGGCAAGTTCGACATCACGATCGTCCTCGAGCGCCTCCTGGAGAAGGGCAAGATCATCGTCAAGAAGGCCTACGCCGACTGGGAGCGCTACTCCGACTACAAGCGCACCTTCCACGAGGCCGCCATCGAGCTGATCGACATCCCGCAGAAGTTCTATTCCGGGAAGAACAGCGCCGACATCAAGATGGTCGTCGACGCGATGGACCTCTCCTATGCCAAGGAGCACCTGGACACCTTCGTGATCCTCTCGGGCGACAGCGACTTCTCGCCCCTGGTCTCCAAGCTCAAGGAGAACAACAAGTACGTCATCGGCATCGGCGTCAAGAACTCGTCCTCGAACCTCCTGGTGGACAACTGCGACGAGTTCATCTACTACGAGGACGTCTGGCGCGATTCGCAGAAGGGTCCCAAGCTCGACGGCCTGAACAAGAAGACGGCCGAGGCCTTCAGCCTGATGATCGAGTCCATCCAGGCCCTGATCCGCGAGAACAAGGACGTGCTCTGGGGCTCGATGATCAAGCAGACCATGCAGCGCAAGAAGCCCTCCTTCAACGAGGGCTACTACGGCTACAGCACCTTCTCCGAGCTGCTGGAGGACGCCGAGCGCAAGCAGATCATCAAGCTCAAGAAGGACCAGCGCTCCGGCACGTACATCGTCACCGGCTTCGCCAAGACGGGCGAGGGCGTGACGGCGGTCGGCCGGCGGTAGGAATCGGACGGCGGAGGGCCGGCCTCAGGCCCTCCGCGCTTCCGCCTGCTTCTTCGCTAACGCGGACACCATCCCCACCATCGACATCAGCCCCATGGACTTGCCCATGGAGAGCTCGCGGCCGAAGACCCGGTAGACGATGTCCTGCGGGACCTCGGCCACCTGCTCGGGGGGCGCTCCGGAGAGGGCCTCTTCCAGGATCACGGCCATGGCCTTGGCCGAGACCCCTTGGGGGTTCTCCACGGCGAAGTGGAAGTCGAGCGAGCCATCCGGCCGCTCCTCGCTGAAGACGTAGGCCTGCGACTCGCAGGCCGGCACCAGGCTCTCCTGGGGGAAGGGCCGCCGGGCGACCTGAGGGGGCACCTCCCTGAAGCGGTCGGCGATGTCGATCAGGAGTTGGATCCGCTCGGCCCGGTCGGGGACCATGTCGATCGTCTCCAGGGTATCGGTCAGCTTCTCCGGTACTACTGCCATGTCGTTGCCTCGATCTGTAGGGGCGGCCCCATGTGGCCGCCCTGGGTGGGAAGGCCCACCCTGCCGCCCAGGGCGCCCACGCGGGGGCGCCCCTACACCTCAGCGCTCGATGGGCACCCCCACCAGGTTGCCCCACTCCGTCCAGCTCCCATCATAGTTCCGCACGCGCTCGTAGCCGAGCAGGTGGGTGAGGACGAACCAGGTGTGGCTGCTGCGCTCGCCGATGCGGCAGTAGACCACCACGTCGTCCTGCGGCGCGAGCCCCGCCTCCTGCTCGTAGAGGGCGCGCAGCTCCCCGGCCGGCTTGAAGGTGCCGTCGTCCGGGTTGACCGCCTTGGCCCAGGGCACGTTCGCGGCGCCCGGGATGTGGCCGCCGCGCAGGGCGCCCTCGTTCGGGTACTCCGGCATGTGGAGCCGCTCGCCCGTGTACTCGGCGGGGCTGCGGACGTCGATCATGGGCCTCTTGCCCTCGACGTGCTTCAGGACCTCGTCGCGAAAGGCGCGGATTTTCTTGTCGTCGCGCTCCGCGGCCTGATAGCCGCTCGGGGGGTAGCTCGGCGTGTCCTTGGCCAGGAGGCGTCCCTCGTTGACCCACTTGATGCGGCCGCCGTCCATCACCTTGGCCTTGTCGTGCCCGAAGAGCTGGAACACCCAGAAGGCGTAGGTGGCCCACCAGTTGTTGCGGTCGCCGTAGAAGACGACGGTGGTATCGCGGGTCACGCCGATACGCCGCATCAGGGCCTCGAAACCCTCCCGGCCCAGGTAGTCGCGCCTCACGGGGTCGTTCAGGTCGCGCGTCCAGTCCACTTCGACGGCGCCGGGGATGTGCCCGGTCGCATACAACAGAGGATCCTCGTTCGACTCGATGAGGCGAACCCCGGGGTCTTCCAGGTGGCTCGCGACCCAGTCCGTCGAGACCAGGACCTCGGGATGAACGTAACCACGGCTCTCGATCTCACTCACACGGCTCCTCCTTTCGGTAGCCTCTCTGCATTTGTGACCAACTCTATCACTAACAATAATCTCCTCCGTGGCCCTTCCCTTAGCGTCGCGGATTAGATATATTTAAGTTTGTATTCCCTATTCTTGGTCGAGGGGGGCCACGGCCATCTTCTGGGAGGGCGGTGGGCGGTCGTGGTGGCCGTTTTCACCTGTCTTTTTGAAGGGAGACTTATGTCCAGCCGTAAAGTCTGTACCCCTGTCCTCATCATCGCCCTGTCTCTTGGAACCCTGTCGGAGCTTCATGCCCTGCCCCCCCAGGGAGCCCGCGGCGAGAACCGAATCCAACAGGGACTCTCGAATCGTATCTTCCAGGATCTGCTAGAGTTCTTGCACGATCTCACGGCGGCGCAGAACCATCCTGGGATTGGAACCAAGGCGCCGGAGGGCCCGGGGCTCTGCCCGAACGGCAAGCCGCCCGGACTCCAGGGCAGCAGTGGCAATAATGGGAGTGGGAACGGGAACGGAAACGGGTGAAATGATCCTCATTTTCTGACTGTTGGGCTTGAGGAGCCCCCCGGCCGGACTCTCCGGCCTGGGGGACCCCTCCAGGAGGATTGATGACGGACCAGCATCCTGACCTCAGGACTCTGGAGAGGTTTCTCTCGGGCGAGCTGTCCAGCGAGCAGAGCCGCACGCTGGAACGGCACGTGCTCTCCTGCCAGAGCTGTGAGGAGCGGCTGATCGCGAAGCTGCCTTCCTCCAAGCCTGTCCTCTCTCTCCTCAAACCCCGCGAGACTCGCACATCGCTCCTCCGCAAGCGCCTGGACCTGGCAGTGGAGCGCGCCGGAGCGCCAGCGCTGTGGGAGCAGCTCCGAGGCCGGGATGCCGTGAGCCGGCGCAGGCTTGTTCTGAGCGACGGCTCCTACCGGACGTGGGGTCTCTTCGAGCTGCTCGTCGACCGTTCCCGGGATATCCTGCCCCAGCAGCCCCGGGAAGCCGAAGACCTCGCCCGCCTGGCCCTCGTCGTGGCCGAGCACCTGGCTCCCGGCTTCTACGGGGAGAAGACGGTCGAAACCGCCCAGGTGAAGGCCTGGACCCACGTGGCCAACGCCCTGCGCGTCCTCGCCGACTTCCGGCAGGCGGAGCAGGCTTTCCAGAGGGCTGAGAGCCACTTTGCCCTGAGCTGGCTCGATCCCGTGGACGAGGCCCTGATCCTCGAGCTCAAGGGCGCCATGCGCCGGGCTCAGGGTCAATACGGCGAGGCGCTCGGGCTCCTCGATGACGCCATCGCCCTCTACCGCGAGGTCAATGAAACGCACCGCCATGGCCGGGCGCTGATCGTCAAGGGTCTGACGCTCCAGTACTGGGGCAATCCCGAGGCGGCCGCGGAGTGCTTCCGCACCAGTCTCTTCCTCCTCGACGGTCCGCGGGAGCCCCGTCTGCTGCTGATGAGCCAGTGCAACCTGATCGGCTGCCTGAACCTGAGCGGGCGCGCCACCGAGGCGGCGCTCCTGATCCCCGAGGCCAAGGCCCTGATCGAGCAGGCGGGCAAGCGCTCGGACGTCCTGCGTCTCGCCTGGATCGAGGGCCGGGTCCAGACGTCGCTCGGCCAGTGGGCCGCGGCCGAGGAGACCTTCCAGTGGATCCGCGAGGAGTTTGCCGAAGACGGGCTCGCCTTCGACGCCGCCCTGGTCTCGCTCTACCTCGCCGGCGTCTACATCCGCCAGGGCAAGACGGCCGAGGCCCGCCACCTCGCCGAGGAGATGCTCCCCATCTTCCGCTCCCGTGACATCCACCGCGAGGCCCTGGCCGCCCTGATCGTCTTCCAGCAGGCGGCCGAGATGGAGCAGCTCACGCTCGGCCTCATCGAGGAGGTCTCCACCTTCCTCGAACAGGCGCGCGACAACCCGGGCCTGCGGTTCCGGGGGGAAGCGACCCCCGCCTAGGAGCTCCCCGTCTCCGAGTGGGGACTGTCGACCGGCTTCGATTCCGGCGACCCTTTCTGGCGCAGCCAGATCGACAGCACGACCATCGACCAGATGGCCAGGAACTCGCTCTGCCAGTTCTGGAGCGACTCGAACCAGAAGCGTGAGGAGGCCATGTACTCTCCCAGGGAGACCGGGGGCTGGCCGTGCAGTGCCTGCTCCTCGTTGTACTCGCCCCGGCCGCTCGCCCCGTGCGCGAAAAAGGAGAGCAGGAACATCAGCAGGAACGCCAGGGCCAGGGAGTTCTCGTAGAGCTTGAGGACGAACCCTCCCTTGTGCACCGGCCAGGGGGCGTCCTTGTTGTTGCGGGACTTGTTGGGATCGCGGTCCACCTCGTTCGGTCCGTCCGGGTCCTTCGACTCCGAGGAACCCTTCTGGAAGAGGAAAACCGTCAGGACCACATAGAGGAACATCTGGAGGAACTCGGACTCCCAGTTCTCCGTCGTGGCCTCCCAGAAGTGATGGCTCCCCAGGTATGCGATGAAGCCCACGGGAGGCTGCCCGTGCTCCTGGAGATCCTCGTTGTTCTGGAGGTAGCCGGCCATGCTCTGGCCGATGATGAGGGTTACGAAGAACAGCCAGAACAGCACGAGGGACAGCCCGTTCTCCCGCAGAAATCGTCGCATGCGCTCCTCCCCCCGGTACGGCCCGGTTACGTACTGCCTTCTTGCAACGTGAGTGCCAGATTTAAGGAAAAAGCTCCGGGAGCGCTCCCGGAGCTTTCCGCTTTCAGGGGGGATCCGGTTTCGTAGCGGACGGTGCCCGTGTTCGGAGGTTCAGTCCTCCTTGCCCATGACGCTGACCGTGCTCGCCTGGGGGCCCTCGAAGCCTTCCGGCGACTCGGCGAAGCGGACGCGCGTGCCCACCTCCAGCTTCTCGAACCCGGGGGGATCGAGGACGGCGTTGCGGTGGAAATAGATCTCCCGGCCGTCCGGGTCTTCAATGAAGCCGTACCCTTCCTCCTTGAAGATCCGGATCACCGGCCCTTCGGGAGGCAGCACCGGGGTCTTCACGTCGCCGCGCCGGCGCTCGGCCCAGTCGTCGACCTGGCGCTCGGCTGCGTCGAAGGCGTCGCGGATGGCCGCGTAGATCTCCTCGGCCTCCTTGTTGGCCACCAGCTCGGAGCCGGGTACGGTGATGTCCACCCGTACCCGGTAGGGGCCGCCTTCCTGGTGGTGGTTGCCCGTGGGGCGCTCGACCGCGATGCGGCAGCTCGTGATACGGCCGAAATGCCGTTCAAGCCGTTCGGCCCGCTTGCGGAGCTCGGCTTCGAGGGGGGGGAGAGATCGATCCATCGCGTTGAGATTTCGAGGGGTACCTGCATGCACTGCTCCTCCTGTCAAAGGTAGGGAAGGCGGGGGCCCGCCCTCCGGCAAAGATGAAAATTGCCGCAAGGGGCGTGCCATGGGGTGAGGGTTCGGGCGGTGGTAGAATTCAGCAGAAATAACCTTTGAAGCCGGGTTTCGTAGATAGCTGCGAAGGCACGTGCTCAACTCAAACCCCATGAGACAACCATGTCTGAAAACGTAAAGTCCAGGCGGTTCCACGTCCAATCGCCGTTCCTTCAGAACCTGCGGGGGCGTTTCGGCAAGGTCGGCTTCCGGCTGCTGCTCCTGCTGGTGCCGGTGTTCTTCCTGCGGGCCTGCGTGCTGACCTACGTGCCGCCGGATATGGTGGGCGTGCGCCAGGTCTCCTACGGCCCGGGCAAGGGCCTGCGGAAGAAACCGGTGGAGTCCGGCTACACCCATGAGGTCTCCGGCTACGAGCGGGTCCACACCTTCCCCCGGGAGATCCAGGTGGTGGAGTTCACCAACAGCTCCTTGGAAGCGGCCAGCGGGCATCGCCAACTGCCGGCGATCAAGGTACCCACGGTCGACGGCTACCCGGTCGACGTGGACTTGACCGTGCTCTACCGGCTCAGCGACCCCTACAAGGTGGCTTCCCGGTTCGGGTTCGGCAGGGCGTACGAGGAGGCGGTCGTGGTCCGTTTCACGGACCCGCTGGTGAAGCAGTTCCTGGGTAACCTCCGGGCCGAGCAGTTCTACCACGACGCGCGGCTCGCCCAGGTGAAGGCCTTGAGGAACGAGCTCGCCAAGCGCTTCGGGGCGAACGGGCTCGTACTGACCGACGTGCTGATCCGCCAGTACGACTACCCCGAGACGTTCCAGTCCCTGACGGAACAGAAGAAGATCCAGGACCAGTCGGTGCTCGCCAACCGCGAGCTCGCCAAACAGGCCGAGGTGCAGACGCGGCTCAACCAGACGATGGCCGAAGGGCAGAACCTGATCAACGTCAGGACATCCGAGTTCAACGCCCAGATCACCGAGATCCGGGCGAAGAAAGACCTCTACGAGCGCCAGAAGCGGGCCGAGGCCGACCTGCTCATCCGGACGGCGGAAGCCAATGGCACCGAGCAGATCAACCGCGCTCTCGAAGGCGCCGGCTCCGCCAAGCTCCTGAGGCTGCGCCGCGGTCTGGCCCTGCTCAACGGCATCAAGGGACCGATCTACATCTCCGAGGACCCGACGGATCTCGGGAAGCTCGGTGCGGAGAAGCCATGAAAACCCGTGCCCTCGCCCTTCTGGGCCTGCTGCTCGCCGCCTCCCTCTCCGGGTGCACCCCGCACACGACGGAGGCGACCGAGGTGGGCGTGAAGTTCAACAAGCTGACCGGCTCCTACGAAGTGATGGAGGCCGGAGCGACCTACTTCTTCCTGCCGGTCATCAACGACTGGAAGACATACGACATCTCCCAGCGCAATCTGGTGATGGCGGCGGAGGTCCAAGGGGGGGACAGCCAGGGCAAGGACGACCTGCGCTTCAAGACCCGGGACGGCAACGACATCGATACCGACGTTACCATCCGCTGGCGGATCGACCCTGTCAAGGTGGCGCATCTCTGGAAGGAAGTGGCTCCGAGCACGGAGGAGGTCGAGAACCGCCTCGTGCGCCCGCAGGCCCGGTCCTATGTGCGCGACGTGCTGAACCGGCTCAACTCGGAGGACTTCTACAACCCGAAGCTGCGCTTCGCGGCGGCCAACGACGCCACGCGTCTCCTGGGCATCCACTTGAGAGATTACGGCGTCATCGTCGATCAGGTGCTCCTGGTCAACTTCTCCTTCAAGCCTGATTACCAGCGGCTGATCAACTCCCGCAAGGAGGCGGAGAAGACGGCGGAGAAGCTGGAGGCCGAGATCCTGGCTACCCGGGAGGGCAACCAGGCCAATCTTCAATCCAAGGTGGCTGAGCTCGCCGAGCAGCTCACTCGCACCGAGGGCGACTTCGAGCAGGCCAGGCGCAACGCCGACGCCTACCTCGTACGCCGCCAGCAGGAGGCCCAGGCCATCCTGGCTGAGAAGACCGCCGTGGCCGAGGGCATCCGCAAGGAGCGGGCGGCTCTCAACAGCAGCGCGGGCGACGCCTACGTGAACCTCCAGTTGATCGAGGCGCTCCAGAAGAAGGAGATCCGCCAGATCCCCAAGCTGCCCGCTGGCAACGTGATCATCGACGGCAACAAGCTCCTGGAGCAGCTCGGCGTCATCCGCTACGAGATCAACCAGCAGGGGTCGCCGCCCCAGTAGCCGGAGGCCCCGGAGAAGACACGCTCATGTTGAACCTCGCCGGCCCGGGCCACGACCTTGGTGACGTCCTCTTCGCCGTGCTCCAGGAGTGCGAGCACGCCCGGCGGGCCTTCGCCCCGGACGAGGCGCCGGAGCGTTTCCGAGAGACAGCCCGCGCCAAGCTCGACGAGATCCACGAGAGCTACGAGGAGTGCGGCGGCACCGAGACCTACTGGCGCCTGGTGGAGCGGGAGGTCCTGGAGACCGCCCTGCCGCAGTACATCCCGGCCGCCATCGAGCAGACCCGGCTGGAGGCGAGCAATTACGATCTGTGGCGGCGGGGCGATCCCATGGCCCGGGCGGCGTATCGGCCTCCTGGGACTGGTGATCGGGAGCCTGATCATCCTCGCCCCCTGGATTCCCATCTTCGAGGACGCCTTCGCCTTCGTCCTGGCGGTCTCGGGCTTCCTCTATCCGGAGATCCGCAAGACCTTCTTCGACCACCGGCACTCCCGGCTCCTCAACCGGCTGATCGTCGACGCCGAGAAGTACCAGCGGAACGAGAAGATCCAGTACATGAGCGAGGCCCGGCTGCAGGAGGAGCTGGAGGCGGTGGGGCGGACGGCGGGGCCGCGGAAGCGGGAGAAGACTGCGGAAGGTTCCCGAGGACCGCAGGGGAAGGAACGGGCGTAGGGGCGGCCCTACGTGGCCGCCCTGGGTGGGGATCGGACGGATCGGGCGGACCGGACGGATCGGTCAGATCGATCGGGATCGGCCAGGGCGGCCACGTGGGCCGCCCCTACAAGACCCGCCTCAGTCCTCGTACGGCCGTGAAATCACACACGCGTTGATCCCGCCGATCCCCATCGACAGCTTGCCCGCGGCGCCCTTGGAGGCGGGGCAGGGCTCGTCGAACACGTAGAGGTCGTGGATCTCCGCGATCTGCTGGTTGAGCTCCTCTTGCTGGAGCGCGGTGGGATAGAGCCGCCCCCGTTCATAGCCGAGATACTGCGCCGTCAGCTCCCAGCCGCCGCCGGCGGACATGCCGTGGCCGAAGGTGCCCTTGCGGGCGGTCACCAGCACCGAGTCGGGCACCACGCCGCGCAGGGTCTCGACCTCCCGGTAGTCGCCCGGGGTGGCGGTGGCGTGGAGGTCCCAGGTGGTGAGCTCGCCGGGTTGCAGGGACGCCTCCGCCACGGCCTGCTGGATGGCCGCCGTGGGCCCGTGGACCGAGGGGGTGATGATGTGGTCGGCGTCCGAGCTGACGCCCACGGCCACCGGCTCCATGCCCAGCGGCTGGAAGCCCTTCTCCCGCATGTAGTCGAGATCGCCCAGGATCCACAGCACCGAGCCGCCGGCGACGTGGGTGCCGCGCAGGCCGGTGAGGGGCTTGGAGACCGCGGCGTCGGCCGAGATCACGCGGGCGGCGTAGAAGGCGCCTACGGAGAGCGGGAGGGGCGGCGGATCGGTGGCGCCCACGACCACGGCCTTGGCCTCGCCCCGCCGGATGGCGTCCATGCCGAGCTTCAGGCAGACGCCGAAGGTGGAGCAGGCGGCGACCGGCGCGAAGGCCAGCCCTGTGATGTGGCCCATCATGGAGATCTGCGCGGCCGGCGTATTCCAGATGTTCCACACCAAGTTGGCCGACACGGACCCCCAGGGCGGCGTGGGCTCCCCCCACTTCTCGTGCATGTGCCGCAGGCGCCGCTGCTTCTCCTTCATCACGCTGACTTTGCCCTTGTCGATGTCCCCCGGGACGTTGAGCCCCTCGATTTCGGCGAGCTCGCGCAGGTACTCGGCGAGGTCCGGCGAGGAGGCGGCCCAGAAGTGCCACCAGGCGGCCTCGGCCTCATAGCGGTCCTCGGGATCTTCGACCGTCTCCGGCCTCGGCGGCGCCCCTTCCGGGGCCTCGCCTCCGGTTTTCGCGGCCTGATAGGCCGGGATTGCGCCCGGCCCAGAAGCGGTCCCACCGCCGCTGGGCGCGGTCGAGATTGCGGGTCTGGTTGGCGACCGTCTGGACGCAGCCGATGCCGGTGCCCATGTAGATGTGGGCGGCGGTGCCCAGGCTCCGCAGCTCCTGCTCGATCCCGGAGTTCTGCCCGAGGGCCTGGATGAAGGAGCCGATGGCGTAGAGCACCGGCAGGTCCATCTTCTCTTCGAGCTGGTGGAACCGGGCCGGCGGGAAGCGCTGGGCGATCCAGCCGCGGTAATCGGCGAACGAGAACGACGGCACGCCGACCAGGAAGTTGTCCGGTCCGAAGCCGTTGAAGGGCTCCAGCCAGCTCCCGCTGGAGTCCAGGTTCGCCGTGAACGCGTCGATATTGGGAGAGCGGGGTGCCACGATGCCCCAGCCGAAAATACCTACTCTGCGCAAGGAATCCCCTCCTCAGAAGCCCTGGATTCTGCCACAAGAGGGGGCTCCCCCGTTCGGGGGAGGGAAAAATCCTTCGTTCGGGCGATGATCCGGGGGCGGGCCCTTCCGTAAGCTGCCGTCATGAAGACACTGCGAACCCTGATCCGTCTCAACCTGGTCCTCCTGGCCCTCTTCGGGTATTTGACGGCGACGTACACCTACTCCAGGACGTTGAGAATGCAGGGAGTGGTGCACCGCTTCGATCAGGAGCAGGCCCCGCTCCTCTTCCTGGGCACGGCCGTGGTGGTGCTCGCGATCGCGCTCTACACGGTGAGCGGCTTCGCCCTGATCGGCCACCGTAGAAGGCTGGGGACTCTGCTCGCCGCCGGGGACCTGGTGATCGCCGTAGTCGTCATCGTGGCGCAGCCTTCCGGGTGGGCCCTCTTCTTCGGAAAGATCCTGCCCCTCGTCCTGCTCATCATGGCCATGGCGCTGGCGTGGACCAGCCGGCGGCCCATGGGACCTGATGACGCCGCGGCCGAGCTTCGCGGCGCTGCAGATCCCAGAGGAGATCCGGCAGGCCCTGCTCCGGCAGATCGGAGAAGGTGCCGCCCAGGAGGAGAGGAACCGGCTGGCGCGGGACCTCCACGACTCCATCAAGCAGCAGCTCTTCAGCATCAACGTCGGCACCGCCACGGCCCAGGAACGGTGGGAGCGCGATCCGGAAGGAGCCAGGGCGGTGCTGGCGGACATCCGCCGGAGCGCGAAGGAGGCGATGGTGGAGATGCAGGCCCTCCTCCATCAGCTCCGGCCCGAGGCCCTGGGCTCCATCAAGGGATTCGTCGAGGCCCTGCGGGAGCAGTGCGAAGCTCTCGGGTACCGGAGCGGCACCCAGGTGACAGTGGAGCTCGGCGAGGAGATCCCCGACGACCGGTTGCCGCCCGGCGCCCTGGAGGCCCTTTTCCGCATCGCCCAGGAGGTGCTCGCCAACGTGGCCCGGCACGCTCGCGCCTCCCATGTCCGCGTCGGGCTCGGCCTTCAGGGGGAAGCCGTGGTCCTCGAGGTGGCGGACGACGGCCAGGGGTTCAGCCCCGGAGCGGAGGTTTCCGGCATGGGGTTGCGCAACCTGCGGGAGCGCGCGGAGTCGCTTCAAGGGACTCTCGAGATCGCGAGCACCCCCGGGACCGGCACCACGGTGACCGTTGGAATTCCTCTGGTTCCGCCCCCCGTGCCGGATACCTCCGCCATCGAAAAAGGGATCCGCTGGACGGTGTACGACATGGTTGGCGCCGTCTGCGTAACAGGACTCTACCTGCTGGCGACTCCGCCTCCTTTGCGAAATTGGTTCGGGGCCATCATGGTCGTTTCCACGCTCGGAGGAGTGGCCCTGAGCTGGGCTTGTACAACCTTGCGGAGGATTCCCGGCGCCACCCCGGCGGACATCTCCCGCTTGCGTCACGCGAGGAACCGGAGCCAAGCCTTCCTCCTCTCCGTCGTCGGCTGTTGGGCTCTCTACATCTGGAGCTTGACTCCGAGTAGAGGGAAGTGGGGGGCTACGGCAATCCTGTGTACGGCGCTGGCGGGAATCGCGCTGACCCGCTTCCATCGCCAGACCCGGATCCGCAGCTCCTGGCCGAAATGGACCTGGGCTTCGGCTTCGAAGTATTGGCCCATCCCCTTCATAATCGCCTTGACGGTCTGGTTGTACTTTGTCGGATCCGAGCGCCTGATCGTGCTCGGACCCCGGCAGCTCCTTTGTGCCTTCTCGATCGGAGCCGTGCTTGTCTACCTCCTTACGCGGCAGCCGCGGATGGAAGGAGTGGCCCGATGAGCCCGATCCGCGTCATCCTCGTCGACGACCACCGCGTGGTCCGGACCGGCCTGCGCAGCTACCTCGAATCCTTCGGGGACCTGGAGATCGTGGGCGCCGCCGCGAGCGGCGAGGAGGCCTTGCAGAACCTGGAGGCCTGGCTGCCGGACGTGGCCGTCATGGACCTGAGCATGCCCGGCGGCATGGACGGCATCGAGGCCACCCGCCGCGTCCGCGCCCTCTCGCCCCATACCCAGGTGGTGGTGCTGACGGCCCACACGGACGACGCCCGGGTGGTGGCGGCGCTGCGGGCCGGCGCCATCGGCTACGTGCGCAAGGACTCGGACCCGGAGGTCTTCCTGGCTGCGGTGCGCGGCGCGGCCCGGGGGCAGTCCGTGCTCGATCCCGCCGTGGCCGGCTCGGTGCTCCAGGACCTGTTGCGGGGCGGTCCCCTGGTCGAGGAGCTCTCCGAGCGGGAGAAGGACGTCCTGCGCCAGCTCGCCCACGGCCGCACCAACCACGAAATCGCCGAGCAGCTCCACGTCAGTGCCGAGACGGTGAAGACCCACGTGGGGAACATCCTCTCCAAGCTCCAGCTCAGCCACCGCACGCAGGCCGTGGTTTACGCGCTCAAGCAGGGGCTGGTATCGATCGACGACATCGAGATCTAGCCGTTCTCCCTCTCCTGGGCGGCGATTCCCCTCTCTTCGCGCGCCATTCCCCACTCTTGGGCGGGCTCTCCCCTTTCGTGGGCAGGTTCTCCCCTCTCTCGGGCGGAATCGAACGAAGAGAGGGGAGTCCCGGATAAGAAAGGGGAGAACCGAACGAAGAGAGGGGAATGACCGCCCAAGAGAGGGGAGACGCCGCCCACGAAAGGGGAGGATCCGCCCAAGAGAGGGGAGCCGCAAATAAGAGAGGGGAATGACGCACGAAGCTTCGTCCGCCATTCCCCTCTCTTGGTTCGCCTTTCCCCCGCCGTTCCCGCTCGCCCGTACCGCCTGCCCGGTTCCTCAGCCTCCTTCCCGCTTCTCGATGAGCGATGGGGTGGGCCAGCCGGACGAAGTCCCGAAGAAGTAGGTGTGTGACCGGAACGCAGCGCCCCTCGGGCGCTGCGTTCCGGGAGAGGGGAGGATTCAGGCCAGGGTGGTCTGGAGCTCGCGGTCCTCGGAGAGCACGGCCTGGAGGCCGGGGTCCTCCCGGGGGGCGTCCAGATTGCTGGTCCTGTCGAGATCGTCGAGCCCGACGGAGCCATCCCCTCCCAGGCTACGGGCGCGGGTGAAGCTGTTGGCGAGGAGGCCGAGCCCGGCCGCACCCAGGGCCGCGCCGACCTTGTCGCGGCGTTTGAAGCCCGCGACCGCCAGGGCGGCGCCGCCCGTGCCGGCGAGGATCAGCGTGGCGGGTTTCCAGGCGCGGGCGAGCAGGGAGTGGGACTTGCCGTTGCCCTCATGACTCTGGAGGGAAGCGTCGTCGCTTTCCAGGAACTGGAGCTGGCAGTCCACGTCCTTGACGCCTTTGACCTTGGCCACGGTGGTGAGGAGCTGGTCCGCCTCGTAGACGGGTATGGAGCCCAGCAGCTTGACCCGGCCGTCCAGGGCCGATACCTCGATGCCCGAAGGGTGGGAAGCGATCCGCCCGAGCTTGGAGCGCACGCGGTCGCAAAGGACCTTGTCGTCCACCTCGCCCCGATGCAGCAGCGAGCCGGCATCGTGGACGAGGCCCTTGGTCCGGTTGCCCAGGTCCTTGCCGGTTTTGAGGGCGGCGTTGCCGCCCGTCTTGAGGGCGCTCACCGTCTTGTCCCGGGCCAGGGCCCGGCGGCGGCGGCCACCCTGAGGATCGAGCAGGTACATGAGGCCGGCGCCCAGACCCGCTCCAACACCGGCGCTCCCCATAAGGGACCATTTCTGTTTGTCCATACTGCCTCCTTCAGTTGAGGAGGCCCACCGGCAGGGCTTCGACGGGAAAGGCCGCTTTGAGGGATCTCGGGGAGGGCTTGCCGGCGGACCTTTTTACAAAATGAGCTCGCGGCGCAGAGGAGCGTTCCTCCACGCCACGAAAAGGTGTTGCAAGCGTTGTACCGGTCCGGCGGGGAACGGTCAGAGGCCGTTGATGTCGATGCTGCCGTTGGTGGTGTGGGCGTAGAGCTTGCCGCCGCCGCCGTTCAGGTCCCCCTGAAGGCTGCGCTTGCCGGGCTGGCCCCCTTCGATGGAGAGATCGCTGCGCACCCTTCCGTTGGTGGTGCCCGCGTCGATCGAGAAGCGGGCGTCCCGCGGCAGGCGGAGGCTGATGCCGCCATTGGTGCTGGCGAGGCGGATCTCGCTGCCGTCCGGCAGGTCGGAGAGCTCGGCGTCGATGCCGCCGTTGACGGACGAGGCCCGTAGGGCGCCGGCGGACTTGATGACGTCGATGCCGCCGTTGACCGTCTCCAGGGTCATCTGGCCCTGGACGTTGCGGACCGTGATGCCGCCGTTGGTGGTCTCCAGGTGGGCCGGGCCGCGGGTGCCGGTCGCCGAGACGCCGCCGTTGACGCTCACCACGTGGAGCGCGGCCCGGCGGGGCACCTGGAGGCGGTAGGTGACGTTGGCGTTCACGTCCTTGCCGAACATCCAGTCGAAGAAGCCGCTTCCCTTACGGGGGTATTGGGTGTCGATCCGCAGGCCATCAGGGCCCTGGGAGATGTCGATCTTCAGCTCTGACATGTACTTGCGCGCCACGTCGGCGTCGCCGGCCTTGACCTTTTTCTCGGCCATGATGTGGACCTCGTTGCGGTCCCAGGCCTCCAGGGTCACGGCGCCGTTGACGTTGGAGAGCCGCACCTGGGAGCCCGCCTGGAGGGGCACGGTGCGGTCGAGTTTTTCGGTTAGAGTCTCCGCTCCGGCAGCGCCTGCCATCAGCAGGAGACCGAGGAAGACGGAAAGCCTTTTGCATGTTTGTACCCTTGACATGACGAGTCCCTCCTTCTCAGTCCCTTACGAAGCGGAGTCGCAAAAGGTTACAAGCGTGCCCGAAAGAGCGATGACGGACGACCTGGAGCTGCTGCTGGCGGTGATGCCGCCCGCGGTGCGGGCGAGGATCGAGCCGCACCCCCGGCGGGGCGAGCTGATCGAGATGGTGCTCGACCTCGGCCGCCTGCCCGAGGCCCGCTTCCCCGACAGCGGCGAGGTCCTCTCCGACGAGCCGGTCGGCCGCGAGGACATCGACCTACGTGGTGGAGCGCATCGGCCGCTTCGGCAAGGACAACCGGGCCGGCATCGAGCGCACGCTCCACCGCATCTCGGCCATCCGCAACCGGGTGGGCGACGTGGTCGGCCTCACCTGCCGGGTGGGCCGCGCCGTCTACGGCACGGTGGACATCCTGCGCGACGTCATCGAGGCGGGGGAGTCGATCCTCCTCCTCGGCCGTCCCGGCGTGGGCAAGACCACGCTGCTGCGCGAGGCGGCGCGCGTGCTGGCCGACGACCTCGGCAAGCGGGTCATCGTGGTGGACACCTCCAACGAGATCGCGGGCGACGGCGACATCCCCCACCCCGGCATCGGCCGCGCCCGGCGCATGCAGGTGCCCTCGCCCGAGGAGCAGCACGCCGTGATGATCGAGGCGGTCGAGAACCACATGCCGCAGGTGATCGTGATCGACGAGATCGGCACCACGGCCGAGGCGCTGGCGGCGCGCACGATCGCCGAGCGCGGCGTGCAGCTCATCGCCACGGCCCACGGCAACACGCTGGAGAACCTGCTCCAGAACCCGACCCTCTCGGACCTGGTCGGCGGCATCCAGGCCGTCACCCTCTCGGACGAGGAGGCGCGCCGCCGCGGCACCCAGAAGACGGTGCTCGAACGCAAGGCGCCGCCCACCTTCGACGTGCTGATCGAGATCCAGGACAAGGACCGCCTGGCCGTGCACCACGACGTGGCCGAGGTGGTGGACCGCTTCCTGCGCGACGTCCCGCCGCGGCCGGAGCTGCGGGTGCGCACCGAGGAGCGGCGGGGTGGAGATCCGCAAGGCGGAGCGGCCGGAGCGGCCGAGAGGTCGAATCGGCCGGATCCGTCGGATCGGCCGATCGGCTGATCGCGGCCCGGCCCGGCGCGCTTCCGCCGGAAGACATCGCCGGCGCGGGCTGCCACGCCCGGTTCGCGGCTCCGGTTGCGGAGCCCGCGAGCACCGCGGACGCCGCGGAGCCCGCGGACACCCGGACGACGCACGGCGAGGCCGCCCAGGCCACCCTGCCTCCCAGGGCCCGGCGGGGCAAGCCGGTGCGGATCTTTCCCTACGCGGTCAGCAAGTCGAAGCTGGAGCGCGCCCTCCGCAAGTTCCGCGTGCCGGCCTACATCGTGGACGACCTCGACGAGGCCGACATGGTGGTCACGCTCAAGGCCCAGGAGCGGCGCCAGCCCCGGCGCCTGCGCGACGCCCAGGCCAGGGGCGTCCCGCTCTACGTCGTCAAGAGCAACACCATCGCCCAGATGGAGAACTTCCTGAGCGCCATCTTCGGCGTCGACGATCCCGCGGCGGGCGACGAGGAGGCGCTGCGCGAGGTCGAGGAGGCCGTCGACGAGGTGCTGGACCAGGGCGGCCCGGTGGAGCTCTCGCCGCAGAACAACCACCTGCGGCGGCTCCAGCACCAGATCGTCGAGCGCTACGGCCTGACCTCGGAGAGCAAGGGCGAGGAGCCGTACCGGCGGGTGGTGATTTACCCGGGCTAGGGCCAGGGCTGGGATCAGGCACCGGCTCGACCCGGACCTCCGGCGGCTCGAGCTGGGGCAGGGCCGGTGTCTCGGATCCTAGGGGCAGGGTGCCGTCCAGGTCGTCCTTGAACTCGGCGCTGTAGATGTCCAGCACCGAGAGGAACAGGGCGGCGATCATGGGGCCGATGATGAAGCCCATGGGGCCGAACATGCCGATGCCGCCGAGGGTCGAGAAGAAGACCATCAGGTCGTGCATGCCGGTCTCCTGGCCGACCAGCCGCGGGCGCATCAGGTTGTCCACGTTGACGATCACCAGGACCGTGACGATCAGGATGCCGATCCCCTGCCAGAGGTGGCCGGTCAGCGATCTGGATGAAGGCCGCCGGGTAGAGCACCAGCCAGGCGCCGACCAGCGGGATGATCGGAGAGCAGCGTCGCCACCACCCCCCAGAGGAACGGCGAGCCCACGCCGAAGATCCAGAGCGTGAGGCCGGACAGGGTGCCCTGGACCAGGGCGATCAGCAGCGTCCCCTTGACCGTGGCCCGGGCCACCGAGGAGAAGCGGGCGGCGATGGCGTTCTTGTACTCCCGGTCGAGCGGGATCAGGGAGCGCAGCCGCCGCAGCAGGTCCTTGCCGTCGCGGAAGAAGTAGAACATCGTGAACAGGGTCATGAAGAGCAGCACGATGACCTGGATCGTGCCCCGCGACGTCCTGCTTGATCACCGTGGCCGCGAAGGTGCCGGCCGCGGAGGCGGCGTTCTGGAGGCGTCGCCTGCCAGTCGAACTGGTCGAGCTGGAGGTCGCGCACGAAAGGCAGCATTCCGCAGGCGGGCGAGGGGACCCTGGCGGGCCCGTCTTCATGATCTCGGCGATCTGTTTCTGGGCCGTGTGGTAGAAGTCGATCGCCTCCCGCGTCACCATGTCCGCCACGACGTAGAGCGGCAGGATGAGGCCCAGGAACAGGAGCAGGCAGCAGACGAAGGCGGCGAGGGTCTTCCGTCCCCGGAAGAGCCGCAGGAGCCACTCGTAGAGCGGGTAGAAGAGGGTCGCGAACACCGCCGCCAGCAGGATGGGCACCAGGAAGACCCGCACCATCCGGAAGAAGATCACCGTCGTGCCGATCAGGACGGCGATGAAGAAGTAGCGGCTGAGGTTTTTTTCGTCCATGGGCACCCTATTCTTTCATGAGGGCATGGCTCGGAGGTTGCATCTCAGGGAAGGCGACCCGCCGCGAAGGCGGAGCCCCCTAGGAGACCCCATGCTGACACATACGGCGAAGATCGCGATCTTGTTCCTCCTGGCGCCGGCCGCCCTCCTGGCGCGCCCGCCTTTGCCTTCGGCTCAGAAACCGGTCGCCCAAGCGCAGCCGGCACCGCAACCCGCGCCTCAGCAGCGTCCGGCGCAGCCGGCGCCGCAGCCCCAGCAGCCGGCGGCTCCTCCGGCCGCCCAGCCCGATCCGGCTCCGGCGGCTCCAACTCCCATGCCCACGCCGTCCGCGGGCACCGGTCCCTCCCCTCAATCGGGTGGCGACCTCCAGGTCCTCCTCGACCGGGCAGGCTTCTCGCCCGGGGTCATCGACGGCCAGCCGGGCGGCAACACCCGCAAGGCGCTCGCGGCCTTCCAGGCGGCGAACGGCCTGCCCACGTCTGGCAAGCCGGACGCCGCGACCTGGCAGAAGCTGCTGGCCGCCGGCGGCAACCAGGCGCTCGTCGCCTACACGATCTCGGCCGACGACGCGAACGGGCCGTTCACCCCCGAGATCCCCGAGGACATGGAGGAGAAGTCCAAGCTCCAGGCCCTCGGCCTACACCTCGCTGCTCGAGCTGCTGTCGGAGAGGTTCCACTCCACGCCCGAGTTCCTGAAGAAGCTGAACCCGCGAGGCCCGGTTCGCGGCGGGCGAGCAGATCCGGGTGCCCAACGCCCGTCCGGTCGACCCGCCCCGAGAAGGGCCAGGCGCCGGAAGGCACCCAGGTCGTGGTCTCGAAGAGCGCCAGCACTCTGACCGTCGAGCGGGGCGACAAGGTCCTCTTCTTCGCCCCGGTCTCGGCCGGCAGCGAGCACGACCCGCTGCCGATCGGCGACTGGAAGGTCAAGGGCGTGGCCCGGAACCCGAGCTTCAACTACAACCCCGACCTCTTCTGGGACGCCGATCCCGAGCACTCCAAGGCCAAGATCCCCGCGGGTCCCAACAACCCGGTCGGCGTGGTCTGGATCGACATCTCCAAGGAGCACTACGGCCTGCACGGCACGCCCGAGCCGCGGACGATCGGCAAGACCCAGTCCCACGGCTGCGTGCGCCTGACCAACTGGGACGCCCTGACGTTGGCGGGGCTGGTCAAGCCGGGCACGCCCGTCCTCTTCCGGGAGTAGCTCGCCGTGACGGGTGGGGAGAAGAAGAAGGGTTGGCGGTCCCCCTGGCGGGTTGCGCCGGGTTCGTCCTGGGCGCGGCCACGGTGCTGCTGGTCGTCTGGCTCTACCGCAAGGAGCAGGTCCCGCCGATGCCTCAGGCACCCTCGCGGGTACCGCCGTGTCATCCACGGCTCCGGCTCCTCCCATACCGGCTCCGGCGCCCCAACCCCAGGCCCCGACGGCCCGTCCGCCCTGCGGTGCCCATGCCGGCGGACCTCGCCGAGCGGGACCTGCTGGTGCCCGTCCAGGGGATTCCCGCGAGGCGCTCTCGGACACCTTCGACGACGCCCGCAGCGCGGGGCGGGTCCACGAGGCCATCGACATCATGGCGCCCCGGAACACGCCGGTGGTGGCGGTGGAGGACGGCCGGATCGCCAAGCTCTTCACCAGCGAGCTCGGGGGACTGACGATCTACCAGTTCGATCCCACGGAGACCTACACCTACTACTACGCCCACCTGGACCACTACGCTCCCGGGATCAAGGAGGGGGACCGGGTCGCCCGCGGCCAGGTGATCGGCTACGTGGGCTCCACCGGCAACGCCTCGCCGGAGGGCCCCCACCTCCACTTCGCCATCATCCGAATGGGGCCGGAGAAGAAGTGGTGGAAGGGCCAGGCGATCAATCCCTATCCCGTCCTCAGTGGGCGGGCCCGCCCTTGAAGTCCTTCTCGCCGGCCTCGATGGCGACCGCCAGCTTGTTCTGCGCGGGCGGCAGCGGGCAGGTGGCGAAGGCCGTGAAGGCGCAGGGCGGGTTGTAGGCGGTGTTGAAGTCCACCACCACCTTGCCGTCCTTGGGCGGGTCGGTGTCGAGGAAGCGGCCGGCGCCGTAGGTCTCCTTGCCGTTGGTCTTGTCGCCGAAGAGGAGGAAGAGGCCGCCCTCGGGCGAGCCCTTCAGGGCGTCGATCCGGTAGGTCTTGCCCTGCCACTCGAACACCACGGCGCCCGGCGAGGGGTTGTCCTCCACCAGGCCCAGGATGTTGGCGATGGGGATCTTCTTGTCCTTGTAGGGCTCGAAGCGGGCCACGATCCGCCACTCGGGGCGGATGGGGTAGATGTCGAGGCCCTTGAACGAGGCGCGGAGGGGATTCTGCTTGTCCTTGATCCGCACGCCCAGCCGGTCGCCCCGCTTGATGAGATGGAAGTTGAGGGAGCCGAGCTCCAGGAGGGTGGGCTTGCCCGAGGCGTCGATCTGGAGATCGATGCCGGGCGCACCGGGCTTGATCTCCTTGCCGTCGGCGGTCAGGGCCACGCCGGGCTCGACGGTCAGGTGGACCTTGTCGCCGTCACGGGTTATTTCGCGGGTAATCAGGCCGGCCACAGCCGGAGCCTTGCCTTCGGGCAGGATGACGGCGTTGCCGGGGTCGCTGCCCAGCTGTTCTCCCCGGGCTTCAGCCAGAAGAGCCCTACCAGGGTGAGCCAGCCGTCCTCCTTCTTCAGGCCTTCGTTGCGCTCCTTGCGGAAGGCCTCGATCTCTTTGCGGTAGTCCTCAGAAAGCGCGGGCTTGGAATCGGCGGCCCAGAGGGCGATTCCCATAGGCAGCGCGAGCACGGCGAGGAGGGGAGCGAAGAGGTGGAGTTTCTTGATCATGGTGCCTCCTGTAGCGGACGAAGAGGATAACCTGTCCGGGAGCTTCCGTCTTCCAGCTCTCCCGTAACCTTCCTCCTGCCCCATCGTATTGGTGCTGGACGGGGACCAGATTGTGCCCTCGAAAGCGGCGCCACCCCCTGCCCTGGAAAAACAAGGAGACTTCCCCCATGCTGACGATCCGCGATCTCGTGAAGGTATATCCCGGCCCCGTCACGGCCCTCCAGGGCATCAACCTCGACGTGCCGCCCGGCATGTTCGGGCTGCTCGGCCCCAACGGCGCGGGCAAGTCGACCCTCATGAAGATCCTCTCCGGACTGCTGGAGGCGACCTCGGGCCAGGTGACGCTGGACGGCGAGGACGTGCTCTCGAAGCCCGAGCGCGTCCGGCGCCGGCTGGGCTATCTTCCCCAGGAGTTCGGCTTCTACCCGCACCTCACGGGCGAGAAGATGCTCACCTACCTCCTCAAGCTCAAGGGGGTCGAGGCGCCCGGGGGCCTCAAGAAGCTGGTGGCCGAGCTGCTGGAGCGGGTGAACCTCACCTACGCGGCCAAGCGCCGGGTGAAGACCTACTCGGGCGGCATGCGCCAGCGCCTCGGCATCGCCCAGGCCGTCGCGGGAGACCCGCGGCTGATCATCGTGGACGAGCCCACGGCCGGCCTCGACCCCGAGGAGCGGCTGCGCTTCTACCGGATCCTGGCCGAGCTGGCGGCCGACCGCATCGTGCTCCTCTCCACCCACATCGTGGAGGACGTGGCCGTGCTCTGCCCCCGCTTCGCCGTGATCCGCAAGGGCCGCCTGGTGGCCCAGACCTCTCCCAGCGAGGCCCGCCAGGGCATCGAAGGCAAGGTCTTCGAGGGGCGCCTGGGCCGGGAGGAGATGGACGAGGTCCACCGGCGGCGGATGCGCGTCATCCAGTCCGTGCTCGTCGAGGGTAAGAACCGCGTGCGCGTCTACCAGCCCGACGGCGCGGCGCCCGCCGGCTTCGAGCCCGTGCCCGCCACCCTGGAGGACGCCTACCTCCTGCTGATGCAGGACGTCCGTCCCGGGTGCCAAGGTGGAAGCGGCCGAGGAGGCACGGGCTCTGGCTGCGGAAGGTGCGGCATGAGCTTCGCGCGCACCCGCGTCATCTTCGTCCAGGAGCTCGCCCACACCTTCCGGCGCCCCCTGTTCTGGTTCCTCGTCTTCCTCCTGGCCCTCATGACCTGGGGCTTGTCCACGGGGGACATGCAGATCTCTTCGGGCGATGCGTCGGTGGGCGGCACCAAGGCCTGGATCACCTCCGAGTTCAGCTTCGCCTTCGCCCTCGCGATGCTGATCTGCGATCCTCTACGGCTTCTTCGGCTCGATCGCCGCCGGCATGGTCGATCGTCTCCGACGACGAGGCGCGGGTCAGCGACATGCTGCTGTCGACGCCGCTCCGGCCCGCGGAGTACGTCTGGGGCAAGTTCCTGGCGATCCTCGCCGGCTTCCTGGCCGCCTTGGGCATCCACATGCTGCTCGCGGTGCTTCTTCAACCACGTGCTGCCCAACCCCGAGGCGGCGGAGATCCGCGGGCCGTTCGTGGCCGTCAACTACCTGCGCCCGGCTCTGGTGTTCGGCCTGCCGACGCTGGTCTTCTACCTGGGTGTTGCCTTCTTCCTGGGCGAGCGCTGGCGCAGGCCGATCACCGTGTTCCTGTTCCCCATCGCGGTCTGATCCTGTGCGGCTTCTTCCTCTGGGACTGGGCGCCGACCTGGCTCGACCCGCGGATCAACCGCCTGCTGATGCTGGTCGGACCCGGCCGGCTTCCGCTGGCTCAACGAGACCTGGCTCAAGCTCGACCGCGGGGCGGAGTTCTACAACACGGCCCGCATCGGCCTCGACGTGCCGTTCGTGCTCTCCCGGCTGGCCTTCCTGGGCCTGGGCCTGCTGGGGGTCGTGCTCGCCCAGCGGCACCTGGCGGCCCACCTCCAGGGCGAGACGTCGTCCGCCGGCGGCGCCCGGTGGTGGCCGCTTCGGCCGGCGCCCGGCGCGCCCGGAGGTAGGCCAAGCGGGGGATCCACGGGAGTAGCGCGGTGGTGCCCTTCCCCCGCACCCTCGCGGATCTGGGGATGCGCGCGGGCGCGTCGGCCTCTTCACGGGCGTCTTCGAGGTGGCCGGCACGGAGCTGCGCAACCTCCTTGCCTCGCCGGGCCTCTACCTCTTCGGTGCGCTGATCCTGCTCCAGACCCTGGGCACCAGCCTGATCGCCCTGGGAGCGTTCCAGACCGAGCTGCTGCTCACCCCGGGCCTCGCCGCCGCGCGGACGCATGAACACCCTCTCGCTGCTCCTCGCCTGCTGCTGATGTTCTACACGGTCGAGTCGCTCGAGCGCGAGCGGGCCACGGGCCTCGCCGCCATCTCCTACTCGACGCCCGGCGCGCACGGCCTCGTTCCTCTTCGGCAAGGCGCTCGCCAACAGCGCGGCGGGGCTGCTGATGGTGGTCGCCACCTTCCTGGGCTGCGCCATCGCCATCCTCATCCAGGGGAAGGTGGCGCTCAGCCTGAGGCCGTTCCTCCTGGTCTGGGGGCTCCTGCTGGTCCCCACCTTGCTCGTCTGGACCTGCTTCGTCATCGCCGTCCGGGCGGTGAGCGGCCAGCGCTACGTCACCTACGGCGTCGGCCTGGGGGTCATTGTCCTCACCCTGCTACCTCCAGTTCACGGACCAGATGAACTGGGTCGGCAACTGGTGGATCTGGGGCACGCTGCAGTGGAGCGACATGGGGACCTTCGAGCTCGACCGCCGGGCCCTCCTGCTCAACCGCCTGATGGTCCTCGGGCTGGCCGTCTTCTTCACTGCCGTCGCCGTGCGGGCCTTCGGGCGGCGGCAGGCGGATGCCATCGGCGCCGTCCACCGGCTCCAGCCTGAACCGTCTGCGGCGCAGCCTGCTCCGCCTGGCCCCCTTCGCCGCGCTCCCTCTGCGTCGCCGGCGTCCTCCTCTGGGCTGGCCGTGGACGACGGCTTCCAGGGCGGGGCGATCCGAGAAGAAGCAGCACGGACTACTGGAAGCAGAACCTCGCCACCTGGAAGGACGCCCCCAGCCGGCGATCTCGCGACGTCGACCTGGATCTGCCGCATCGAGCCCGAGCGCCGCTGGTTCCAGAACCGCGGCACGCTACGAGCTGGTCAACGACAAGCGACGAGACCTCTGAAGCAGCTTCGCCCTGACCGGCGGCAACCACTGGGAGAAGGTGAGCTGGACGCTGAACGGCAAGGCCTACAAGCCCGAGAACCGCTCCGGCCTCTACGTCTTCACGCCTGCCGGCTCCCCTGAAGCCCGGCGAGCGCGTGCGCGTCGGGCTTCAGCTCGAAGGGCGTTTCCCCAAGGGGGTCACCAAGAACGGCGGCGGCATCGAGCGAGTTCATCCTCCCCTCCGGGCGTGGTGCTGACCAGCTTCAGCCCCAGCTTCACGCCGGTCGTCGGCTACGTGGAGGAGATCGGGATCAAGGAGGACGAGAACGACTACGAGCCGCGCGTCTACCCCGACGACTTCTACATGGGCCGGACGGACGTCGCTCTTCGGCGTGGGCCACCCCTTCACCACCCGCATCGCCGTCACCGGGCCGGCGGGCTACACCTTCAACTCGGTGGGCACCCGGGTGAGCGAGGCGGAGAAGGACGGCCAGCGGACCGTGGTCTGGAAGAGCGACTACCCGGTGCGCCTGTTCAACGTCGTGGGCGGGCGCTGGGCCGTGCGGCGAGGCCAGGGGACGGCCATCTACTACCACCCCGGGCACCCCTACAACATCGACGAGATGAGCGGCGCCCTGGACGCCGCGCGCCGGTACTACTCGGAGTGGTTCCGCCCCTTCCCCTGGCGCGAGCTCAAGCTCTCGGAGTTCCCCAACCTCGCGACCTACGCCCAGGGCTTCCCCACCGACATCACCTTCTCGGAGGGGATCGGCTTCCTCACCAAGAGCGACGTCAAGACCGACGCCGTCTTCATGGTCACCGCCCACGAGAGCGCCCACCAGTGGTGGGGCAACCTCCTGACCCCCGGCAAGGGGCCGGGCGGCAACCTCCTCTCCGAGGGCATGTCCCACTTCTCGACCGCCCTCCTCTTCGAGCAGGTCAAGGGTCCGCAGCGCCCGCATGGAGTTCGTGAAGCGGATCGAGGAGCAGTACGGCGACGAACGGCGGGCCGACGCCGAGCGTCCCCTGGTGAAGATCGACGGCTCGCGGGACGGCGACAACACGGTCACCTACGACAAGGGCGGCTGGGTCTTCTGGATGATGGACCGCCACCTGGGGCGCGAGCGGATGCTGGCCGGCCTCCAGAAGTTCATCGCCGACTGGGGCAACGGGCCGGACTACCCCGTGCTCCAGGACTTCACCGCCGCCCTGCGCCCCTTCGCCGCCGACCCGGCGGCCTACGACGCCTTCGTGAAGCAGTGGTTCCACGAGGTGGTGGTGCCCGAGTACCAGCTGAGCGACGCCCGGCTGGCGGGCGGGGGAGGGGAGCCCTGGAAGGTGACCGTCAAGGTGAAGAACGCCGGCACCGGCCGCATGCCGGTCGAGGTGGCCGCCGTCTCCGGCGAGCGCTTCACGGACGAGGGCAAGCCGGCGCCCGGCTACCGGGATGCCCGCCGGAAGATGGTCCTGGGAGCCGGCGAGGAGCGGACGGTCGAGATCCCCTGCTCCTTCCGGCCCGAGCGGGTGGTCGTCGATCCCGACGTCCAGGTGCTGCAGCTGCGGAGGAAGGCGGCCGTCGCCCGGCTGTAGGGTATGCTCCCACCGTGCGCAGCCCAGGAGCTCGCGATTGCCCAAAAAAAGCTCAACAGAGGGCTCGCTTTTCCTCCCAGGAGACACCATAAGAGATAGACGCGCTTTTTGCAGTGGTTGGCGCAGAATCTCATGAAGCGCTGCCCGAACCCGGGCTGCTGGCGCGAGGATCGAGACACGACCAGAGCCCGGCAACGGAGCGTTGCGCAAAAGGAGGGCCGGCTTTGCCGGTACCGGAGGGCTCTCGAAAGGAGGAGAGGAGATGTACCGCAGAACCATTCACCGAGGGATTGCGGCGCTGGCGCTCGTTACCTTCCTGGGGGTCGCCGCGCAGCCGGCGATGGCCGCCCCCGACGCGGGGTTCCTGGGCCGGCTCTCCGGCCTGTGGTCGTCGGTAGTCGGGGGAGAGCCGGAAACCCTCTGGCACCGGTTGACGAGCTGGGCGGGAGGCAAGCCGGCGAGCAAGAAGCCGCAGGCGACGGCGAAGCGCGGCTGGGGCATCGACCCCAACGGCAACGCGATCGTCATCGAGGACGACCATCCTCAGCTTCCGGCCGGCGGCAACTGACCGTTGAAGGACTTGAAGACAACGTTGCCCCTTTTTGTGAGAGAGTTGGCTTTATTCCGTTGGATTTGATTGAGGAGATACGGATGAGCGAGCATCCACGCCGCGAAACCCTGGAAGGCTTCCTTTTGAACAGCCTTCCCTCCCGTGACATCACGGCCACCGTGGCCCATCTGCTTGGAGGCTGCGACCCATGCCGCCAGGAGATGTCGCCGCTCGCCACGGCGATGTTCACGCCCGACAGCGCCCCTGATCCCCAGCTCACGGCCGAAGCGGACGCCGCCTATGACCGTGCCATCTCGATGGCGTTCACCCGCGCCCTGGAGCACGAGCGGACCCTGCGCGACGAGCGCGAGACCGCCGAGCGCAAGGCTGAAGAGCTCCTGCGCTCCCTGCGCCGCTCCGAGGCGCCCGTTCTGCCCGAAGGGCCGGTCTCCTGGGGCCTCTGCGAGTCTCTGCTCGACAAGAGCCGTGCCCTGCGCCAGGAGGATCCGGCCGGCATGCTCCACATGGCGAACCTGGCGCGCCTGGCCGCCGACCGGCTCGATCCGGCGGTGTACGGCGCCGACCGCCGGACGGACATGCAGGCCCGCACCTGGGCCGAGCTGGCCAACGCCTACCGCATCACCGACGACTTCGCCCAGGCCGAGGCCGCCATGGCCTGCGCCCTGGAGCTGCGGACCCAGGGGACGGGAGACCCGCTCCTCTACGCCCGCATCGCCGACCTGGACGCCTCGCTGCTCTGCGACCAGCGGCGCTTCAAGGAAGCCTTCCGCATGCTCGACCTGGCCTATGCCATCCACCGCCGGCACAGCGACTCGCACGAGGTCGGCCGGGTGGCCATCCTGAAGGGCCTGTACACCGGCTACGCGGGCAAGCCCGAAGAGGGGCTCCAGCTCCTCGTCCGCGGGCTCGCCATGGTCGACCGCGCCCGCGACGCCAAGCTGGTCTTCCACACGCTGCACAACATCCTCCTGTTCCGGGTCGAGCTCGGGCAGTTCGAGCAGGCGCGCCGCCAGCTCCAGCGGATGCGGCCCCTCTACGCCGCGCACGCCGGCTGGCTCGACCTGGTCAAGCTCCACCGGCTCGAGGGTGAGATCGCCGCCGGACTGGGCGACCTGGTCACCGCCGAAGCGACCTTCCAGCAGATCCGGCAGGACCTCAACGAGGCCGGCCTGGGCTATCAGGCGTCGCTCGTCTCCCTCGACCTCGCCGGCGTCTGGCTCCGCCAGGGCCGCACGGCCGAGGTGCGGAGCGTGGTCCTGGAGATGGTGTCCACCTTCCGGGTCCTCGGCGTGGAGCGCGAAGCGATGTCCGCCCTCTACATGTTGCAGGACTCCCTGGAGCGCGACCAGGCCACGCTGGAGGTCCTCCGGCTCACTGCCGGCATCCTGCGGCGCCTGCAAAACGAGCCGGCCACCCGTGCCGGGCTCGACACCTTGTGACGCTCCACCTCCTCGCGAGGCTCTCGAACGGCCCGGGTTCTCCCGGGCCGTTTTCCTTTCCGGCCCGCCCTTTGCAGATACCTCCTGGCGGGCACGGCCGTTTCGCGCCCTGGACCCTGAAACGACAAGGAGGACTCCAATGAACGACGACAGGGCGGATCTCCATCTCGACCGGACCCCCACGGGCAGGCTCGACGAGGCGCTCCCCGGGCCGTCCGTCACCCCCCTGAGCAGGCTGCACAACTACCGCATCTCCGAAGGCGATCCCGACGTGCGCGGCTGGGACGTCTTCGGCGCCGACGGCCAGAGGATCGGGACCGTGGACGACCTCCTGGTGGATACCGAGGCCCTGAATGTGCGCTACCTGGACGTCAACCTCGACCCCAGCCTCTTGGGAGAAGAGACCGGTACCGGCGGCACCGCCCGCCTCGAAGCTCCTCCCAGGCAGGCGGAAGCCGACGGGGTCTCGACCGGCGTCGAGCCCTACGGCACACCGCTGAGCGCCACCGCCATGGGAGGCCTCGGCCCCCTGGTCACCGAGACCCTGGTGCGGGCCACCCTCTCGGACGAGGAGAACCGGCTCACCGAAGACCGCGGCCGGGGCTTCGGCACCCGCCACGTCCTGATCCCCATCGGCAACGCCAGGCTCGACCCGGACCACGACCGTGTCCTCGTCCAGGGGCTCTCGTCCTCGATGGCCGCCGGCCTGCCGGACTACACCGGCCAGGATCTCGATCACGGCTACGAGGCGGGCCTGCGGGGGCGGTTCGACCAGGGCTACACCCCGTCCCCGGACCGCAGGGACTTCTACGCCCACGACCTCTACGACCAGGAGCGGTTCTATGGGTCCCGCCGGGGAAACCCCGAAGCCGCCCGCACGGCAGGCCTGGAGCCGGGCCGCGGCTCCGCCGATCCGGATCGTCCCATTACCGGAGAGCTCGACCGCGCGGTGAACGCCCCCGACCACAACCAGACCCGCGACGAGGCCGAGGCCGTCCTACCTGGGCGCGGGCGTTCGTAGAAGCTGCCCGGCCGGGAGCCCCACCGCTCCCGGCCGGCTCACGAATCCCGAGTTCAAGAGGATCTTCATCGAAGCCCGGGTGTTCCAGAGTGGGCCCCGGCCTGCCGAAGCGCACGCCGCCGGGACGCGTTAGACTAGGGGCTGTTTCCAGGAGCTGATCCATGACCACTCGCGAGTTGCTGTTGAACGAGCTGAAAGAAACGCCTGAGCCCCTCCTCGGGGAGATTCTCGACTTCGTCCAGTTCTTGAAGGTCAAAGTCTTGAAACCGGGCCTCGAAACCGCTCGGGTCAGCGAGCCTGTTCTGGGGAGGGATTGGCTGCGTCCCGAGGAGGACGAGGCGTGGCAGGGTTTGTAAAGGGAGATGTCGTCGTCGTCCCTTTTCCCTTCTCCAATCTTGCGGACTCCAAGCGGCGGCCAGCTCTCGTGCTCAGCCAGCTGGACGGCGGTGATCTGATCCTCTGCCAGATCACCAGCCAGCAGACTCGTGACCGTTACGCGATCTCCCTTGTGGATGCCGACTTCGCATCCGGGAGTTTGAAACAACCAAGCAATATTCGACCGAATCGAGTGTTCACTGCGGATCGGTCTCTGATCCTCTACCGTGTCGGTAATCTCAAGCCGGAGAAGGTCAGAGAAGTCATCGACCGTTTCGTAGCGATCCTCGAAGAGTGAGCCTATCCATGGCGCCTAACACCCCCTCCGTCACCCTCGACGATGTCCGGTCCGCCCGCGAGCGCATCCGCTCCCACGTCCACCGCACACCCGTGCTGACCTCGGGGCTGATCGACGAGCGCGTCGGGGCCAGCGTCTTCTTCAAATGCGAGATCTTCCAGCGGATCGGCGCCTTCAAGGCGCGGGGGGCGTTTTCGCGGTTGACGCTGCTCTCGCCCGAGGAGCGCTCGCGAGGCGTCGTGGCCTTCTCCTCGGGCAACCACGCGCAGGCGGTGGCTCTGGCCGCCCGCGAGCTCGGAGTACGCGCCACCATCGTGATGCCCAAGGACGCTCCCGCCTCGAAGATTGCCGCCACCCGCGGGTACGGCGCGGAGGTCGTGCTCTATGACCGGCTGGGCGGGGAGAGCCGGGAGGAGATTGCCAGGCGGCTCGTGGAAGAGAGAGGGGCCGTGCTCGTGCCGCCGTTCGACGATGACGCCGTCATTGCTGGCCAGGGCACGCTCGCCCTGGAGCTCCTGGAAGACGTGCCGGACCTGGACGTGATCGTCACCCCCTGCAGCGGTGGCGGTCTCCTCTCCGGGGTCTCCGTGGCTGCCCGGAGCCTCCGTCCTGAGATCCGCGTCTGGGGCGTCGAGCCCGAGGCGGGGGACGACATGAAGCGCTCCTTCGAAGCGGGGAAGATCGTCGAGGTCCCCCTGCCCGACACCATCGCCGATGCCCTCCAGACCACCCGCCCCGCCGAGCGGACCCTCGCCATCGTCCTCGACCAGACCGAGGGGATCCTCACCGTGAGCGACCTCGAGATACGCCAGGCCATGGCCCTCCTCGCCTCGCGCATGAAAATCGTAGTCGAGCCCGGCGGCGCCATCGCCTTCGCGGCCCTCCTCCATGGCAAGGTGCCCGACTCCGCGGGGAAGAAGATCGGTGTCGTTCTCTCCGGCGGCAACGTCGATCCTGACCGCTTCGGGGCCCTGATTTCTGGGCTGGACGACTGAGCTGGCTCGGCCCCCGTCTGAGGAGGTGAGGGTTCTCCGGGAAACTCTCTCCTGCGTCCGTCCTTGGCTCCGGATCTCCGGGACAGCTGACCCTGAGCGAGGGAGGGCCCGGCTCCTGCCTTCAGAGGGCCGGCCCTCCTCCCGGCTCATTTCTTGGTCCTTACCGCGCTGGCCTACCACCGCCGCCAGGTTCGCCGCCCCCACCACCACACGTGTTGCCGTAGGTGACGTCCGTGTATGTGCAGTTGTGGCCCGGCTCCCATCCCCAGCCCGTCGTGTTGCCATTGCAATCGGTTATCCATTCCCCTTCGACATGGCCCCGCATGTCAGGACTGACAATGCAGGCGTAGCGGACGGTTTGGATGATCACTGTCTCAGGCAGAGCGCCCACTCCTTTCACTGCCGCCAGCACCAGAAGCACGGTCGTGACCAGCAAGACTAACGTCGTCTTTCTCATAGGCTGTTCCTTTCCGAGCGAGGAGAATCGCTCGCTCCTACTCCGGAATGTCAGAGAGAGCGATTTCATTTCGGGGAGAGTGATTGTCCGAAAAATGGTAAATGTAGGCGACATCTTTTTCGTGAAGTAGCTGGTTCTTCGATCCCCTACCCCTCACCGGCAGAAGAAAAAGAAAAATACGTTTCTTTCACTCCGGTCTCCCTCCTCTCCCGGTGAGCGGGGGGAGGGAGGGGACGGGAGAGGAGGGCTGGGGAGGTGAGGGGCCTCGGAGGGCAGGGATCGGGATTCAGGCCGAACGCCCCAGATACGCCTTCAGCTTGGGAGCCACGCTCCTTCTGACCAGGGCGTTCTGGGCCTGCCACCGGGCCGCCATATCCAGGTCGACGAGGAATCGGGGCTCGCGGCCTTCGAGGGTGGCGATGGGCTCGCCATCCCGATAGAGCAGACGGTTGCCGGTCAGGGCCGGCAGGCGATCCCCTGGCGTGGCGATCCCCACGAGGTTCAGGGGATCGGCGGCGGAGACGGAGACCAGGACGCCCTTCCTGGGCTCCTTGCGCAGAGAACGCAGGCGGCCCACGGCCTCGGTCAAGGCGTACTGCTCGCCCGAGAAACCGTCCACGAAGCGGCCTCCCCGGATCTCTCCCCGGGCCTCCAGACGGCGGAGCACCATGAGGAGGTCGCGCCAGGTCGGCAGCAGGGTCTCCCGCTCCAGGAGCTTGCGGAAGACCACGCCATAGCGCCGGAGCAGCGTCCACGCGGCCGTCTCCACGGCGTCCCGCGAGACCCCCTCGGCTCCAGGGCCTGTATGGTGGAGGAGCGACCAGCGGCCCGCGTTCTCCATGCCGAAGAGCGAGAGCGAGATCCCCCGCCGGCCCGAGCGGTCCACGGGCGGACGCTTGTGGGCCGGGGTGAGCAGCGCCCGCAGGCCCGTGAAGCTGTCCGACGTCACCAGACCCCAGGCCACCAACTCGGCCAGCGCCATTTCGAGCTGCGTGTGGAGCAGGCCGGCGCCGTGGGCGATGTCACCGAAGAAGGAGGCGCCCCGCGTCCGCAACAGCTCGTACACGGACCGGGCGTTCGATGAGAGGTCCAGATCTTCAGGATTCAGAGCTGGCGCAATCTCCCGCCAGAAGGGGAGGTTCTGCCGGGAGAGGAGCGCGATGGGCGTGGCTCGCACGGGCGACCGCCGCGAGCCACCCGGCCCCGGAGCCGAGGCGCGGCCCCAGACGAAGCGGCCCGAGAGGCACAGGGCGTCCAGCCACGACGGGTCGTACTCCTTCATCCGCGCCGGCAGGATCTCCCCCTCCCAGGCGGACGCCGCCGCTTCGAACCCTTCGAGCTGCCCCACCAGGGCGTGCAGGCTCTCCATCCCCTCGGCCTGGTCGTCGGGATTGACCCGCTGCCAGGCGAGGAGGAAGCGCATGTAGTCGGCCTGGGAGACCGGTTCGATCTCGCGCCGCAGACGGTCCATGGTGTAGCGGTGGACCCGGGCCAGGAGACGCCGCTCGCACCATTCCTCGATCCCAGGCCCGGGAGTAAACCGGCCGCGGAAGGCGAAGCCCTCGGATTCCAGGGATGCCAAAGCCGCTTCGACCGTGCTCCGCCGCACACCCAGGTCGACGGCGAGCGATTCGGACGTCGCCGGCCCCAGTCCTTCCAAGCGGCCGCGCAGGATCTCGACCGCCGCCTCCGGAGCCGCCCACTCGCGAGCGAACCGGCCCGGGGCCGTGATCGCGGGTTCCAGTCTCGCGTCAGGATGCAGGGCCAGCATCTGAGGCAGCCGCTCCGCCGCCACCCAGAGACGAAGGTCATCTTTCTCCAGGACCGTCGCTCGCCGGGCAGAAGCGAGGGCATCGAGCAGCCGGCCCCAGCCAGAGCGGTCCCCTTCCTCCGCCGTCACAAAGCCAAGCGTCATCAGGGCGTCGTGGAGCTCGTCCGGCGTCTCCGCCTCCGGCCAGGCCTCCTCGCGCACCCGGACGATGGCGTCCGCGTCCAGCGCGCCCAGGTCCGAAGCCGTCTCCGGATCGAGCCAGCGGCGCAGGGACACCGCCTGTGTGCGGCGCTCCTCCAGGGGAGCGTCGTCCAGGAAGGCGTAGGGCTGGGCCTTCAGGATTTCGTGGGCCAGGGGCGAGGGCTCGACCACGTCGCGGGCCACCAGCTCCACCTCGCCGGCCTCGATCCGCCGGAGCAGGTTCTCCAGCCCTTCGATGTCCATGGCCTCCTCCAGGCAGTCCCGGAGGGTCTGATCGACGAGAGGATGTTCGGGGACCTCGCGCTCGCCCACGATGTTCTCCAGGCAGGCGAGCTGGTCGGGGAAGACCACGGCCACCAGGTCTTCGGCCTGCTGGCGCATGAGCGGCGCCGGCACCCTTCGGCCTCCCCGCTGGCGGGGGATGGCGAGCGCCCGGCTCGCGTTCCAGCGCCAGCGCACGCCGAAGAGCGGCGCGTCGAGGACCGCCTGGATGAGCACGCCCCGCACCGTGTTCGAGTGGAGGAAGCGGAACGCGTCCTCCAGCGGGAAGCTGTGCGTGGGGCCGAGCGAGAGCACGATGGCGTCTTCCGTGGCCGCGGCCTGGAGCTCGAAGTTGAACGTCTGGCAGAAGCGCTTGCGCAGGGCGAGACCCCAGGCCCGGTTGAGCCGGCTGCCGAAGGGCGCGTGCATCACGAGGTGCATGTCCCCCGCTTCGTCGAAGAAGCGCTCGGCCACCAGCGTGTCCCGGCTGGGCATGGTCCCCAGGGCGAGATCGGCAGCGGCCAGATAGTCCACGAGCTGCGAAGCGGCGGCCGCATCGAGCCCGAGGTCCCGCTCCAGCCACTCCACGGCGGCGGCTCTGGAGCCCTCCCGGACCCGCCGCGCCACCTCCTCGCGCAGGCGTGACACGGACTCCGAAAGCTCCTCCGTCCGCGCCGGCGCCTCGCCCAGCCAGAAGGGGAGGTTCGGCGGGTGCCCCTTGGCGTCCTCCACCAGCACCCGCCCCTGCTCGACCTTGAGGATGCGCCAAGAGGCGTTGCCCAGCTGGAAGATGTCCCCCGCCAGGCTCTCCACGGCGAAATCCTCGTTCACCGTGCCGATCTGCACGCCGGCAGGCTCCAGCACCACCTGGTAGTCCGCGAGGTCCGGAATGGCCCCCCCCGACGTCATGGCCGTCAGGCGCGCGCCCTTCCGGGGCCGCAGCACGCCGTTCACCGCATCCTGGTGGAGATGCGCTCCCCGGCGGCCCCGGCGCGTGGTGAAGCCCGTCGAGAGCATCTCGACCACGTCGTCGAAATCCTTCCGCTCCAGCCTTCGGAACGGCCAGGCCCGCCGGGAGAGGGCGAACAGCTCGTCCTCCCGCACCCCGTCCTCGGGCTCCGCCGCCGCCGCGGCCACGACGTGCTGGGCCAGGATGTCCAGTGGCCGCTCGGGGATGATCAGCCGGTCGAGCTCCCCCCGGCGGACCGAGTCCACCAGGGCCGTGCACTCCACCAGCTCGTCGCGCGTCAGCGGGAACAGCCGCCCCTTGGGCAGACCGCCGAGATGGTGCCCCGACCGGCCCACCCGCTGGAGCAGCGTGGCGATCGACCGCGTCGAGCCGAGCTGGCAGACCAGGTCCACCGATCCGATGTCGATCCCCAACTCCAGAGAAGCCGTGGCCACCAGGGCCGACAGCTCGCCGGCCTTCAGGCGCCGCTCCGACTCCAGCCGGTTCTCCTTGGACATGCTCCCGTGGTGGGACGCGACGCGGTCCGCCCCCAGCCGCTCCGAGAGATGGCGGGTGACCCGCTCGGCCATGCGCCGGGTGTTGGTGAACACCAGCGTCGTCCGGTGCTCGCGGATCAGCTCCGCCAGCCGGTCGTAGATCTCGTCCCACACCTCGTGGGGCATCACCGCTTCGAGCGGTGAAGACGAGGGCACCTCGATCGCCAGGTCCAGCCGCCGCCCATGCCCCGCGTCCACGATGGCGCACCGCGGAGTGCCGTCGGGATCGACGTTGCCCGCTCCCACCAGGAACCGGGCCACCTCCTCGATGGGCCGCTGCGTGGCCGAGAGGCCCACGCGAACCAGCTTCCGCCCGTTCTTTCCCGGGGTGGCCGCTAGGGCCTCCAGCCGTTCCAGCGACAGCGACAGGTGCGAGCCCCGCTTGTCGTCCGCCACGGCGTGGATCTCGTCCACGATCACCGTCCGGACCGTCCGCAGCATCCGGCGCCCGCCCTCGCTGGTGAGGAGGATGAAGAGCGACTCCGGCGTCGTGACCAGGATGTGGGGAGGCCGTTTCACCATGGCCGTCCGCACCGAGGCCGGTGTATCTCCCGTGCGTACCTGGGTGCGGATCTCCACGTCCGGCAGCCCCATGGCCGCCAGCTCCCGGCGGATCCCCGCGAGAGGCTCCTCCAGGTTCTTCTCCACGTCGTTCGACAGCGCCTTGAGCGGCGAGACGTAGACGATCTCCGTCTCGTCGGGCAAGACGCCGCCCTTCTCGTCCAGGAGAGCCTGGCGTACCAGATCGTCGATCGCGGAGAGGAACGCCGCGAGCGTCTTGCCCGATCCCGTGGGAGCGGCGATCAGCGTGTGCCGCCCGGCCCGGATCTCGGGCCAGGCGCGCGCCTGCGGCTCCGTCGGGGCGCCGAAACGCTTCTCGAACCAGGAGGAAACAGCGGGATGGAAGTAGCTCAGTGCCATGGCGAAAGGGGGGCGGAAGATCCCCCTGGAGGATAACAGAGATCGGGGCGGATGGATTCCCTTTTCGCGAGTCTCGGTTTGGACAAGTCCCTGCACTTTCCAGATATCACCTGCTGTCCATGGAAATGGAAGTGAAATCCAAAGGAGGCGCGATGAAGAAAAAGCCCGAAAAGAAGCTGAAGCTGAGCCGGGAGACCCTCCGGGCTCTGGAAAAGGCCACCAGTAGCCCTCAGCACGGCTACCAGGCCACCTAGAGACCCGGCGCCAGCACCCAGCCGCTCGCCGAGAGCCCTTCGGTGGGCGGCTGTCCCGCCGCGGTCCAGCCAAGCACCTCCTTCTGTGAAGTGGGTCGTCAGCTCGTAAGCAGCACCCAACGTTCTTAACAAGGAGACTGGCTCATGGGCAATCCCACGTTCCTCTTGCGAATCCCTTCCAAACCTTTTTACCGGCTGCTTTTCGCGGCCATGGCCCTGCTTTTTCTCTGGAACCAGGATGTCTTCGCGCAGTCCAGCACGCCGTGTTCCACCTGCGAGGAAAACCGGTACAGCTGCTATGTCAACGCCGAGTGGACCTACCAGGCCTGCATACGCAACGGCGGTTCCTCGGACGATTGCGAGATGGCCCGCCAGACCACGCTGCAGAATTGTGACAACGAGTACCAATGGTGTACCGCGTTCTGCGATCCCGGGGGTGTCAATCCCAATCCCACTCCGCAGACCGGCTGTACGGACAACGGCATCGGCGCGTTGACGGGCTTCGAGCCCAACGGCTATCTGAGCGGCTGGGCGCAGGACGGAGACGCGCCCAGCTACAACCAGACCATCGTGATCCATTTCTACGTCGATCGGCAGGCGAACTTCCCTCATACGATTCCCGACTTCGGGGTTGAAGCTTCGCTCAGGAGACCGCTCTGGAGTGGGCACGGCTGGACCGCCGTCGTGCCCGCCCGGTACAGGGACGGGCAATGGCACGTCCTCTATGGCTACACGTCCGATCCCTGCTATGGGCTCAGGCACTTCTGGCAGGGCTCGCCGCAGTGGTTCCTGGCGACCCCGGGCAACCCGATCGACGACCACCGTACCTTCGTGCGGCAGATGTTCGTCGATTTCTACCGGCGCGAGCCGGATCAGGCGAGTTGGGACTCCTGGACGAATTACCTCAACGAGTGCGGCGGTGACACCGGCTGTTCCAACCACCGGCGGGGCCATATCGCCGCCTCCTTGCTCGAATCGAGCGAGTACGCGGAGTGGGGCGCCGTGCCGGAAGTCGTCTGGCTTGAGAAAGGCACCGACGGATACGACCAGGCCTTCGTGAGGGCGCTCTACCGGACCATGCTCCGCCGCGACGCCGAATCGATCGACGAGGCGGGGTTCAATTTCTGGGTCGGCGTGCTCAACAACTGGGGCAATCCCACGCCGCAAGCGGGTTACAACGAGGTGGGTTCTGCCTTCGTCCAGTCCACCGAGTACCGAAACCGTTTCTATTACTGATCGGTTCTTGATCGGTTCTGCCATCGCGCGCCGGGCTCCTGTTCTGGGGCCCGGCCCGAGCCATACCGGCCTGCCATGGCCTCTCCTGAAAGGAAATGCTGAATGAAGACTCGACTGCTTCTCGCGGCTGCCCTTCTGGTCGTAGCGTTCACGATGCCCACGTCGGCTGACCCCGGCGCGAACAACTGCACGTTCACCTGCTCCACGGGATGGACGGGGCACGCCTGGGCTGCCAACGCTGAGACCTGCGCTGCTGGCTGCCGGGCCATGTGCGTAACCTGCTCCAGCTACGAGTACTCGGGCGGTACCGAGAGCGACTAAGCGCCGGCCGGTTCCCTGTCTCCGTCCTGCTCAACTCCTCCTCTCCATCAAGAGGGGAGGAGCGCATGCCTCCTATCCCTTCCGGAACATCATCTCCAGCCCCCGCCGGAGCTCCTCCAGCTCGGCCTTCCCATACTGCACCACCTCCCCGGAGCCCCAGACGGGACCGGGCCAGGCGGGATCCTCTTGGGTGCGGGCGACGACGTGGATGTGGAGCTGCGGCACGACATTGCCCAGGGCTCCCACGTTGATCTTGTAAGGCCGAAAGAGGCGCTCGAGGATCAGGCTGGCCTGGGCGATCTCCTCGATGAGGACTGCCCGGTCGGCGGACGAGAGGTCGTGGATCTCTCGGACTCCATCCCGCTCCGGCACCAGGATCAGCCAGGGGAAGCGGGAGTCTTTCATCAGCAACACGTGGCAGAGGGAGAGACGGGTCACTTCGACGGTGTCTTGGGTGAGGGTAGGGTGGAGAGTGAAGGCCATGGGCGCGCGCGTCCTTTCGTAGAGCCGGCGGGATCTTATCCAAAAAGGAGACAACCTATAGTTAAAAGGCCGTACCTCATAGTTTCTTGCGGTTTCCACAATGTTTCCGGGGCGACTTACATTGTATTTCGGCTTAAATACATTATGTTTAAGCCAGGAAACATTGTGGAAGCCGCTAGAAACTATGTTTCCGCACTTAAATACAATGGGTTGAGAGGCTCTTCCAATGTTGGAATTCCCCTGGAGTCGATGGGCTCCGGGGGAATTCCCGGCGTCCGGCCGTCTCATACATTGGAACGGCCGACAAGAAGGAGGAGGTCTGTCATGCCACCTGTTCAGGAGCCGATTACAGAGCCTGTGTTCGAGGCGTTCAACCTGGAGCTGGTGCCGGGAGCCGGCGAGGGAGACCCGGCCGGTCTGGCCCGGGCGGCGCTACGGAGCGCCCTGGGCAGCGAGCCCGAGGGGTGGCGGGTGGAGCCCGTCCATGTGAGCCGGCCGGAGGCGTTCGACCTCGTCCCGCCGGAGGAGGGGGCGCTGGCGCCCGGGGAGGCCTGGCAAGTGGCCTACGCGCTCCACCGCCAGGCCGGCGTGGCGGATGCGGAGCCGTCGTTCACGATCCTGCAGGACAACGTCGAAAGGGGGCCTGAGGCGACCCCGGCGGCGGATGCGGGCAGCGCCGAGGAGGCGGAGGTGCTGGCGGCGGATACCATCGCCGACGCCTGCCAGGCCCCGGCCTCGGTCAACGAGAGCTCGTTCGACTGGAGCCCGCAGCTGATCCGGGCTCACCAGGCCTGGGCCCTGCAACCGCCCCCGGGAGGCCAGAGGCGGGGGAGAGGGATCCGGATCGGGCACCCGGACAGCGGCTTCATCCGGCATCCCGAGCTGTTCGATGCGGCCACAGAGCCTGCCACTCGCGTGCTGGACCAACTGGGGCACGATTTCGTGGACGACAATGCCAGCTCCGAGGACCCGGACGGCGATCATGGCCTGGGGACGGCGAGCGTCCTGATGAGCTTCGACAACCTGGTCGTTCCCGCCGGGTTCGTGACGGGCGTGGCGCCGGAGGCGGAGATCGTGCCGCTGCGAGTGGCGAAGAAGCGGTTTCTTGTCCCGGTGCCGGTCCTGTTCGAGAGCGGGATGAACCGGCTCCGGAAGGCGATCTATTACGCCGTGGACGAGGCCGGTTGCCACGTCATCTCGATCAGTCTGGGATGGCTGAAGAACAAGGGTGTGCACGAGGCGGTCAAGCACGCGGTGGGCAAGAATGTGATCGTGGTGTCCGCGGCGGGCAACCGTGTAGGGTTCGTGGTGTGGCCGGCCGCGTATCCGGAGGTCATCGCAGTGGCCGGGTGCACGTCGGCGCGCAGGAAGTGGTCCGGGTCGAGCCATGGGCGGGAAGTCTCGGTGACGGGGCCGGCACGGAACGTCTGGAAGGCGGCGGACGGGACGAACCGCGTGGTGCAGAGCGACGGCACGTCGTTCGCCACGCCGTCCACGGCGGGCATCGCCGCCCTATGGCTGGCCTTCCACGGACGGGATGCTCTGATCGCCCGCTACGGCGGGGAGTTCAAGCTGGCGACCGTCTTCCGCTGGGTGCTGGAGAGGGCCTGTGATCCGCCGCCGGCCGATCACGGCGGAGAGTTCGGCAAGGGAATCATCAACGCCTGCCGGACGCTGACCACGCCCCTGCCATCGCTCGACGAGCTGCGGACGGCGACGGAGCCCCATCTGCTGGAGGCTTTCGCCGAGGCCGCTCCTTCTCCGGTGGTCACCTCGGGGCTGGAGGCGGTGGCTCGGGCCTTCCCCAACGTGCCGCGGCAGGTGCTGGCGGAGCGGCTGGCGCCGTTCTTCCCCCAGGCCGATCCCGGGAACGCGGCCGAGATGGCCGGCCAGCTTCGGGGAGTCGGAGAGGAACTGGTCTTCCAGATCGCCACGTCGCCGGAGCTGCGGCGGCTGATCCTCGGCGGAGAGCCCTCGCCGGCCGCGGCTCCCTCAGGAGAGGCGGACCTGGAGGCCGAAGCGCAGCCGGTCACGGAGGAGGCGGTCCGCGATCGGGCCCGGGGACGGTTCTCGCGGCGGCTGCGGGAGCGGATGGGACAGTAGACGGCACGGGTGGCGGCGGGTGCCGGACGCCTGCCGTCATCCTCGCCGGGACCCCGCGAATTCCTGCCGGGTCAGGACGCCGTCGTCATTGCGGTCCAGACGGTCGAAGGTGGTGCCGTCGCCCGGCCACTCGGAGAGGGAGATGCGGCCGTCGCGGTTGAAGTCCAGGCGGTCGAACTGGTTGCCGCTGACCGGCCGCTGGGCGCCCGGGGTGACCTCGATGCCGGAGAGGACGCCGTCGCCGTTCCAGTCGTGCTGGTTGAAGGAGTTCTGGTTGCCCCGCCACTCGTCGCGGGTGATCCGGCCGTCGCGGTCGGTGTCCAGGCCATAGAACCGCATCCGGGTGTTCTCGTCTCCCTGGGTGTTGCCCCCATTGCCCCCATTGTTCCCGCGTCCGCGGTTTGGCTTTTTCTTGCTCTGGTCCTGCTCGTAGATCCCGTTGCTCCCGCCTGCCCACGCGGCCGCCAGGGTGGGGCCGCTCATCGCCAGGGAAAGTACGACTGCTGTAATGAGTGGATTGCGTGCGCGCATAAACACCTCCTGTGTTGCTGTTTCCCTCCCCCAGCTCAAGAAAGTTCTATATGTGCAATAAGCATACCAGTCCGCTGAGATAACTCCCGGCGCCATCGCAGAGCCCATGCATGGAAAGGAGCATGGATCTATGAGGGACCGAAACCTGAAGCCGGTCGTGGTGCTCACTGTCGTAATCCTGGCGGCGCTCGGGCTGGGGATGTTTCTCGCCGGCGCCGCGCCGCCGGCTGGAGGTCCCGCCCTGAGCCCCGCCGTTCCCCGGGATGTGGCGGCGGCGCAGAGGCAGGACGATTTCGATCTCCACTCGTGGGCCCTGTTCGTGGCGCTGAATTCGCCCGCCGGGCAGGGTGGGAAAAAGATCGGGGACGAGCCAGGAGCCCTGCGGGTGTGGGAGACGTTCGAGGATCCCCTCCGGATCTTCAGCGGGAGTGAGCGCGCGGCACGTTTCCCCCAGGTTCTCCGGTCTCGGGCGGACCGAAAGGTTTTCTATCTGGGCTCTTCCGGAACGGAGCTCTTCGCGCAGCGCGGAGCCTCCGAGCACCTGCGGGGCAGTGAAAACCTGCAGGCCGGATCGAGCTGGCCCCTGATCGACCAGCTCGGCAACTACGCCGTCTATGAGACCCGGCTCAACCCGCTGATGACCGGCTACATCACGGGCAACGGCCTCACCACCGCGAAGAGGCTGGGGGAATTCGGGGATCTCGATTTTCCCGACGGCTCGCTCGTGGTCAAGGCCGCCTGGCGGATCTTCCCGCGCTCGTGGCCGCAGGAGAAGCCGGAGATCCTCGCCCGCTATTACTGGACGAAGGCGTCCATTGTCGTGGACGATTCACAGGCCGGCGGGGGGACCGGCAGCGGATTCACCATCGAGCAGGTGCCGGTCGGCCTGGTCGGATTTCACATTATCCAGAAGACGGCCCGCCAGCCGCAATGGATCTGGACGACGTTCGAGCAGGCGGACAATTATGAAGTCGTGGACGGACCTCCTGGATTGACCCCCACGTATAACGATGGCAAGAGCAAGATCGGAGACGTGGGGAACAACCGCCAGCCGCTCCTCTCCTCAGGAAGCCCGCCGCCCAGCAAGTATGTCTATCTCTGGAACCGCCCCGCGGATCTGACCACCGCGGAGTACACGCCTCTGGCGCAGTACACCCGGCCGCAGATCCAGCGCACCAGCAACGAGATGCCGCTCCCCGAAGCCGCCAACCGGACCTGGCAGGGGATTCTGCCCGCCCCCTGGAAGCACTACCGGCTCATGGTCACCCAGTGGACCGAAGGCGGCAAACCCGGCGGCAGGCCCCTGCCGAGGAACCCGGACAACGTCTCGATCGCGCGCAACACGGTCCTGGAGAGCTATCTGCTGGGAGACCAGACGCTGGCGAGCCAGGTGCCGCCTGTGAAGGTCCGCGATGACGGCAGCAATTTCTCGCTGCCGGACAGCTCGCTCGACGACATGATCCTGGCGACGATCGAGGCCGGGAAGTACCCGCCGACCGACGCGACGGGGCCCCTGACCTGGTCGAGCTGCATGCTGTGCCACGAGGTCGCGCAGTGCGACACCCAGGACAAGAACGGCAAGCCCGTGGTGGTGCTGACGGACTTCAGCATGCTGTACCACACCTATCTGGCGGAGGAGTGCACGCCCTGACCGAAGAGGCCGGTCACGCCCGGCTCTCCCGCAGGCCAGGCGTGGGGACCCCCGCGGATGCCATCGGCGCTTCCTGCCGCATCTCGGCGAGCCGGGCGAGGGTGTACGCGCCGACCGCCATGGCGAGATCCCGCACGGCGATGTCGAACATCCCCAGGGTGACGAGGTTGACCGCGATGAGGACCAGCCACGCGGCGGCGATCCAGGCTCCGAGCCGCGTCCAGCGGGTGAGCACCATCAGGCCGACCACGATTTCGATGATCCCCACGGCGTACATGAACGTCTGAGCCGATACGGGCAGCAGATTCGCCACCCAGGGGCTGAGGTACTTCGGCCAGTCCGCCAGCAGGTTGAGGAACTTGTCGAGCCCCGCGAGGAGCGGGACGAGCCCATAGGTCAGCCACAGGGGGCGGTAGAGCGATTCCAGGGTCGGGTTTGATGAGGTTACGGACATATCGTCCTCCTTTCGCCTGTACAGAGTCGCGAAGCGGGAGAACGTTACAGGGTGGGCCTCCCCGGCTCTGGCGCCGAGGACGGCCCTGATGGACAAAGCGGCTCAGGCACAGATCTGGGTACAGGACGCCCAAGTCGTGCCGTAATCAGCCGGGTTCGCGCAGTAGGTGCTGCCCGGCACGGCCTGTCCACTGCAACAGTGCGTCTGGTAGAGGACGTCGTCGATGCCTCCAGGGGGGATGCACGGGATGACACACTGGTTGTTGACGCATTGCTGGGAATCGCACTCGTAGTCGTAATTACAGAAGGCCTGAGCGTCTGGCACGTCCATCCACAAAGAGGCTGCGAGGACGACGAGGGCCATGAGGAGTCTGCGGTTCATGGTGGGTCTCCTTCCATTCAAAGAGAAGAGCTTGGGCATCTAAAAGAGGAAGGTGCGCAGCCAGGGGATAGAGGGACAGGCTTTGTCCCGCCGGTCGCGGTCCAGGCACCGGTAGCGTTGCCCTTCAGCCTCCCTGGTCTCAGAGGGGCTGTGCCAATGAATCAATTTAACGGACCACGATCTCCTTCCCCAACTCAATCTCAGCGCCAGCGGCGAGCGCGGCCTCCGTGTCCGCGTCGAGACCGTGAGTTGAGGCTTTGGGAAGAGGGCTTTTCGAGAACAGAAGGAGAGGCTGGTAGCGTCCGATGCCGTCGAGGACGACGGTGGCCTGCAGATCGTCTTCTTTTCGGGAGCAGGGGCTTTCCGTGGAGCAGCGCAGGACCAGCTCGGCGTCGTTCCGGTAGACCCGCAGCTCGGCATGGAGTGCGCCGCCCGTGGATGCCTTGAGCCGCAGAGAGTCCCCCGGCTTTGCTTCCTCTCCACGCTGGACGGAAGGCCCGGCTTCAATCTGGGCGCTGAGGAAGACAGGTGCTGCCGGCTCAGGCGTCCGCACGAGGAGGACGGCGGCTAAGGATGCGGCCAATGATGCGCCCAATACTGCCGGCACAAGGCCCCACCAGGGCCGCCATCGCCGCCGCCCCTGCCGCTGCTCGATCCGCTCCCAGACTCCGGCCTGCCAGCCGACCGGCGGCTGGTCTTCTTCCCCCACGGCGGCAAGCCTCTGGCGCAGACGGCCGTAGAAGGACTGGGTAGCAAGGCAGTCAGGGCAGGCCGAGAAGTGCTCACCGAGAGGCAATCCCCTCTCCAGGAGGAGGACGGCCTCGGTCTCGAATCGGTCACAACGGCTCATGGCGCCACTCCCTTCTCTTCCAGGCAGCGGCGCAGCAGGGGCAGGGCGCGGGACACCCGCACCTGCAGCGCCGGGGCCTTCTCGTTCGACAGGCGGGCGATCTCGGGATAGGAGAGCCCTTGCTGGTAACGCAGCAGCACGGCGGTCCGCACACGCGGCGCGAGCCCGCGCAGGCAGCTTTCGAGAACCCGCGCCACGGAGCGTTCCGACAAGCGGTCCTCTACGCTGCTGACGGGCTCGGGTACGTCCGGGGCCTCCTCGATCGGCCCGAACCGCTTGTGCCTCCGGCGGTGCATCTTCAGGATATCCAGGCAGCGGTGGCGGGCGATACCGAAAAGCCACGTCTTGAGCGACGAGCGGCGGCCGAACCTCGCCAAGCCCTCGTGGGCCTGGACGAATGTCATCTGTTGAACCTCCTGGGCGAGGTCGTCGTCCGTCACCATCTGCCGGCAGTAGCGGTAGACGGCGGTGCCGTATTCCCGCATCAGGACGACCAGGGCGTCGTCGACGCTCCCCCGCTCCAGAGCGGCCAGCGCGGCCCGCTCCGGATCGGGGGGAGCCCCCGGCGACTCCCTGGTCTCATGGATCAGTGACAACATGCACGGCCCCGGTGATCGTCAGCTTACTTGAGCTGGGGCTCCAAGAATATAGCCGACGGATCGGGCTGATCCGTGGGAGGAGGTGGCGGCGGCAGCGGTCCGATAAACGCACAGTCCCCCATGGCGCAGGATCGCCACAATTCACCCGCCAGAACCGCGATGGGCACGAGCCGGTAGGCGATCGCTTTGTTCAGGCTGTACTTGGAAAGCGTGACGGTGCGCCCATTGAACGAGAGAGGTACCTCAGCTGGTGTGGTGCCGGGTTCGCGCTGTACCATCACGAGATAGACGTCTTTTCCCGTATTGACCAGAGTGGTATCGAGTTCAGTGCTGATGTAACTGAGGCCTTCCTCCAACTCTCCCCTGTCTTCGGGAAGCTCCTGGGCGGTGGCGTTCGTCACCAGGGAGGGGCAGCCGAAACCGAGAGCGAAGATCAGGACGCTTGAGAACCAGCGTTTGGACATGGTTTTTCTCCTTAACGAGCTTCGTCCAGAAACCGTTCGGACCCGAACAGCACGAAGGGGGCCCACAAGGTAGGCGACTGACCCCGGCCAATCGCAACACGTTGGGCGCGGGCCAGTGCTCCGGCGGGATCGGAAGCACCCCCTTCGGTATAGAAGCGGAGGACGAATTCGTGGGTTGGCCGATCCTCGACCGACCACAGGGAGGCCAGGACGGCGCGGCTGCCCGCGGCCAGGAAGGCGGCTCCCATCGATCCCCACATCTGGCGTCCTGGCCGCACGCCCGAAGCGCAGCTCGCGAGCACGACCAGCCGCGGGCCGATCCGGCGGGTGACGATCTCAGAGGCCCCCAACCGGCGGTCGGCCAACAGAAGCCATGGGCCGCGGACGCTCAAACCGGTGTGGGTGGCCAGATGGACGATCCGCGCGCGAGCAGCTCTCTCGAGCTCCCGGGACGTAGCGGTGCCGGCGGTCCTGAGGGAGCCTGAGAGGAGCTTCGCCACAGCGCGTCCTTCCAAAGCCGCCGCCGGCAGGTTCCCCTGCGGATCGGCTAAAACAAGAGGGGGGCCCGGCCTCTCCGCATCATGGTTCTCCAGAGCCGCCAGCGCGTTCAGGCTGGGAATGAAGGCGACCGGGTGGTCTTCCACTAGATACCGGCCTTCTCGCCTCAGGGCGGCGAAGGGAAGGTTGCCCAGAATGCCGTCGGCGACCACGTAGATAGTCTTCCCCCGCTCCGGGAGCACTTCCGGGGGCAGAAGAGTCTCGCCGAGTTGCCCGGCCGCTCCGGCATCCTCCGGATGAGAGAGAAACCGCTCTGCCAGCCGGCGGATCCCGTCCGCTGGAAGGGTCAGCGGGCGCAGGCGAACCTTCTGACGGTTTACCGTGGCCAGCCAGAATTCGTTCCCTGCTTCGAAGTAGACCAGGCCATGGCGGTCTCCAAAGGCACGGAGAACCTGGTCGATCGGCTGTAACGCCGCCACAGGAGATTCACTCATGACCGGCAACAGGCGCTCGAGGTCCCCAATTCGCGCGGCTGCAACATCGGGCGACCAGGCGGCTTCCTGCGACGCTCCCTCCGCGGAATGGGCGTGAATCAACGCGTCCAGCAGGGTCCGCGCCTGTGCCTTCTCCGCCGTCGCCAAGGCCTCCTCAGCACGGCCAGACCGGGCTTGCAGACGGAACAGCGCCTCGAAGGAATCGCGTTTCCTGTCGAGAAGCCAGGTCTTGAGCTCGTCGAACGCGAGCGAGCGGCGCATCTCTTCGATGACCTCGATCGACTTCTTGTAAGCTGCCTCGGCCGCTTCCAGGTCGCCGCGAGCTTCTTCAGCCTGCCCGCGCTGATACTCCAGGTCCCAGGCCCAGTCTGGAGCCGGGTCCTGGCTCAGAGCGGTCGTGAGCGCTTGGACCGCATCCGCGGTACGCCTCTGGGCGAGAGCCACGCGGGCACGGTAGTACAGCAGGGACGGCATCGGCTCTCCAGGTTCGGCATGCTTCCAGGCTTCTTCCAAGTGATGAGCCGCACGGGCGATGTCCCCGAGGCGGAGATGGATGTTAGTCAGGTTCAGGTGAGTCGAGCGGAAGAACTCGCGATCGTTCGCCTCGGTCCCTAGCGCCAGGGCTCGTTCTAAATCGCGCCGGGCCAGGGCCAGCCGACCCTCGTCGGTCAGAACGTTCCCGCGGTTGGCGAAGATCCAGGCCTGGCCGCCAGGGTCCTCTTTGCCCGCGAGCTCGCCAGCCCTCTCCATGGCTTGCCAGGCTCCTTTGAGGTCTCCCACCGCGTACAGGACGTAGTAGATCCCTCTGGCGGAGAGCTCCTCCAGGTCCCGATCCCCGGCCTTGACAGCCTCTTCCAGGGCACTCCTGAAAAAGAGGAACGATTCGCGGTACCTGGACCTGCGCCCGGCGAGATCGGCGAGCCGGATGAGGGTGTCCGCGACGCGCTGATGATTTCCTCTGGACCGGTGCAGGGCGAGATCGGAACGGTACTCCCGATCCGCTACCTCGGCCTCGCCCCGCTGCAGGTGGACGGCTGCCGCCAAGCCCCACACTCCGGGAAGCACCTTGTCATCCTTCGCCAGCCGATCCGCCCAGGCAAGGACCTCGTCTCCATGCCCAAGGGCATAGTGAGCTTGCACGGCCGAGGCCCCCGCGCGGGGATCACCCTCCGCGGCGTAGACCTCCGCACACCGCTTGGCGGCTTCCTCGTACCGCCCTTTCTTGGCCAGATCCTTACAGTCCTGCACTCCGCTCCCGCGGCACCCCGCCAGCAGGGCAACCGCCAGAGCGCACAACCAGGTGCGCCTTTGGAACATGGAGACAATGATGGCACAGCTTCAGCCGGGTTCCTCCATCACCAACCCCGCCCCTGGGGGCAGGACTTGGAGCGTCTTCAGGAATTCGATGATCGCCGCCTGGTCCTCCGGCGGCAGGGCCAGGAAGGCGTCGCGCGCCGCTCGCCCTTCTCCGCCGTGACAGCGGATGGCTTCCGTCAGCGTCGTCAGGTCGCCTCGATGGCCGTAGGGAGCCGAGGTGCCGGCGTCCCAGAGCCTCGCGGTGAGGAAAGCGCCGGTGGGGCGGGGCATGGGCGCCTGGGTGAAGAGGCTCCCGCGGGCCCGCGCCGAGAGTGCCCCTTGAGGGAGTTGCTCGTTGGCGAAGCAGCGGATCTCAGCATCGTTGAGGTCGTGCCGTTTGAGATCGGTGAAGGCTTGCACCCGGGCGCGGCCGTCCGGCAGCCTTTCGGGTCGCGGTGACGGCAGCGGACCGGCGCTCGTCAGGTCCACGGCGACGCTTTTGACTCTGGGGCCGGCACGCAGGTTCCCCGGCGGGTTGAAGGGGCCGGGATCGGTGAAGACAGGCTTGTCGAGGACGAGCGAGGGCACGTGGCAGCCCGCGCAGCCGAGGGTCGCGAAGAGCGTCTCGCCGCGCGCGGCCGCCAGTTTGCGTTGCGGATGGGCCGGCAGCATGCGTCCCGGCACGGGCAGGGTGGCCTGGAAGAGGACCAGGGCCGTGACGTCGCCCGTTGTGAGCTCGTTGACGACGCCATCGCCATCAATATCAATATCCGCGCCGAAGCGCTCCGTGGTCTGCATGCCGTGATGGTGGTTGAGCGCCGTGTTGCTGAAGTCCCGCAGCGAGACGACCGCTCCTTTCTGATGGAACGGGCGGACGACGAGGTCCCAATCCACCCCTTCGATTTTTGAAGGATCGACGCGGCCGTCGGGCAGAATGGTGATCGTTCCGAAACCGATCCCCTTGGCCTCGAGCGGCCGGGAGACCGGGGCGCCGGAGGCTTGCGCCGCGGCCTTGGCCTCCGCGCGGATGGATTGCAATTCGGCGCTCATCTCGCGGGCCAGCATTTCGATGAGGCCAGCGCCGAAAAGCGAGGTCGTGCCGCGCTCATTGCTGTCGCGACCGTCGATCGTGGTGATCACCGGGTCGCGCTCCTGGGCGAGGGCGAAGACGTTGGACGCGAACTCGCCGGAGCCGCCGGTGCGCGGCTGGAAGTGGCAGCCCTGGCAGGAGTTGGCGTCGGGGCCCGAGGTGCGGACGAACGCCGGCTGGACGGGCGGCCGGGGGATACCGTCTCCGGTGGTCCCCGGCCGCCCCTGCCCGTCGAGGGCGTTGAAGCGGGCCTCGAAGAGGCGCTGGCCGTGGCGCATCACCTCTTCGATCCCGGCTTCACCCGCCTCGATGCGGGCCTGGTCGAGATGCTCCTCGACCACCGGCCGCTCGCCGATCACGACGGAACCGAACATCAGGGCCGTGACGGCGAGCCGGGCAATCACTTCTTGGCCTCCCCCAACACGGTGACCGTGCAGTCCGCGGTCAGGGCTGTGAGGTCCGTGCCGATGGTCACCAGGTGGAGCCCCGGCGTGGTGTCCTTGGGGATGGTCAGCTCGACCGTGCCGTTGCCGTTGAGGTCCGCGATGCCGCGTTCCACCATGCGGGCGCCGAGCAGGGCGTGGTAGCCCCGGTTGGGCGTGAGGCCGTCGAAGTTGATCTTGACCGTTTCTCCCGGCTTGACGTCAGCCTGCGGATAGCAGTGCGGGAACGACGGGAAGTCGAGATTGACCGCGGTGCCACGGCCGGTCTCCTTGGCGTCGAGGCGGTCGACCGCCCGGGCGTCGGCGTTTTCCACCAGAACGTCCACGTTGAAGGTCTGGCCGCGGCTGACGCCCGCGAGCTTGCTGGGCAGGGACACGTTGACGATGTGGTGGACGGGGACCCCGCGGTCCTCGATCTGCGGACGAGGCCGCTTGAGGTCGGCGAAGTGAGGGTGCATGACAAGGGCGAGGAGGTCGAATTTGATGCTCGGGGTGATGTCGGTGGGCCGGCCGTCGACGAGCTGCCAGCCGGCGCCGCCGGTCACTCTGGGGCCTCTCACGTCGGCCCGGATCACCACGTCAGCGCCCACGAAGTCGGTTTCCGGCACCCCGAGCTCCTTGAGCTGGTCGGCCGTGGCACCGCGCGCCGGGCCGTCGTTGTCAATCAGGAACCAGTGGCGCTGGCCGGGGGCGGTCGCCGGCACCAGCCCGAACAGCCGCTGGCCGAGGCTGAAGGTGTCTGCCTGGGTGTCGATCGTCGCCCGGAGGGCCGAGAGGTCGAGATAGGCGGGAATCGCCGTGTTGCGCTTCGGGTCCGGCAGGTTGGCGGCCGCCACGTTGCCGGGCAGGAAGACGTTGGGCGGATCGATCTCGAGGCCGTTGACGAGGAGCGCGGCGGCGCGAAGGGCCGTCACCTCCGTGTTGTTGAGACCGATGTTGTCGGTCTGGGTGTCGGCGTTGTTGTCCACCATGCCCGGGTTCATCAGCGCCGTCAGGCTGTTGCGGTGCGGCAGGGACAGTGCGTGGCCGAACTCGTGGCCCGTGAGCGCGTCGAAGGGATCGGTCAGGATGAACTGGTTGCCGCTGCCGTCCGGAAACGTACGGTCAGAAACGGTCGGGAAAAGATAGTTATTGTCGATGACGGTGACGACGCCGTCGTACGGTGTGACGCAAACGCCCGGATTCCCGGAGTTCTGGACACAGCCACCCCAACCGATGATGCCGATGTAGCTGCCGGCGGCGTCGTGGAACAGGCCGGCGTTGACGGCGGTGATGCCGATGCCGGCGCGGCCGAGGTTCGCCCACGCCACGTCACAATCGTTCTGCATCTGGTTGAACTCGGCGCCGAAGACGTTGACGTCCTCGCCCCGCATGTCGCCCGGAGTGGCCAGCGTGGTGTCCGGGTCGGGGATGATGGGGAAGCTGAGGCTGCCCCACACGTCGTTGATGGCCGAGCGGAAGCTGATGCCGGCCTGGTTGATGTAGATGTTGTCCGTGGGCCGCTCGTGCCGCCGCCAGATCAGGGCGTCGGTGGTGGTGTCTCCGGCAATGTTCGGATTGGCCTCCGCCGGGCTTCCCTGGACGATGCACCAGGAGATCGGCACGTGGAGGAGGTCCTGGCCGTTCCACTGGCCGGCGGCGTGGCTCGCGCTCGCCGGCAGGAACGCAAGAAGGGACAGGGCGGGGACGATGAAACGGAGTCGGTGTCGAAACATGAACGGTCTCCTTGAAGGCTCGCGCGCCTTGCGCGATTGGGTCTGCCTGTCAAGGCGACCGTCATGGGGATTCCACAACAAGTGCGGTACGCTTTCCTCCCTGGGACCCGCCGGCATCCCTGCCGGCCTGACGAAGGAGGCTGCATGAAACTCAGTCGACTTTGCTGTTTCCTGGTCACCGCGGTTGCGCTGGCCTCCTCGGAGGCACGAGCCCAAGTGTTCGACATCCTCTGGTTGGGCGATCTGGGCACCGGCGCAAGCGGGCAGGCCGTGCTGTCAGGCGATATGGACGGCGACGGCCGTACCGACGTCCTCCACCCCTGGAGCAACAACGGCACACTCGGTCTGCACGTCTACCGGTCCACGGGCACGAGCTATGTCAACGCTTTCACCAGCGTCAACATGGGCCATGGAGCCTCCGCGCTGGCGTGGCTGGCCGGCGACATGGATGGCGATGGGCTCACGGACATCCTCCAACCCTGGAACAACAACGGCATACTCGGCCTGATCGTCTACCGCTCCACCGGTACCGGTTACACCACCGCGTTCGTCTCTTCCAACATGGGGGCTGGCCCGTCGGCTGTGGCGTGGCGGACCGGGGACGCGGACGGCGACGGGCGTACCGACCTCATCCAACTATGGAACAACAACGGCTGGCTTGGGCTGACGGTCTTTCGCTCCACCGGTACGGGCTATTCGCTCTGGTTCAACAACCCCAACATGGGGCAAGGGTCCACAGGGCTTGCCTGGCTGACGGGCGACATGGACGGTGACGGGCGCACGGACATCTTCCAGCCCTGGAGGAACAACAATACCCTCGGGCTGATCGCCTACCGCGCCACCGGCACGGGCTACACCACCGCGTTTGCCTCGAGCAACATGGGGAACGGATGGGCGGCCCTCGCGTGGCTGGTGGGGGACATGGATGGTGACGGACGCACCGACATTTTCCAGCCTTTCGACAATCACGGCACCGTGGGGCTGATTGCCTACCACTCCAATGGCACAGGCTTCGCTACCGCGTTCTCCTCCAACAACATGGGGCCTGGCTCGCCGTCTGCGGCGTGGCGGGCCGGGGACGTCGACGGTGACGGGCTCACCGATATCTTTCAAGCCAGGAATCGCAACGGGATCGATGTGAACGTCTATCGCTCCAGCGGTACCGGCTATTCTTTCGTTCACTCCCTTGCCATTTGTTGCTTCGACTGGCACATGGGCTGGTTGGTGGGCAGCTTCGACGGGAGCCCACGCGAGTCCCTGCTGCACCTGTTTCCCAACGATTGGGGAGGTGCGGTGATGCTCGTCTATGGTCTGAGGTGACCTGAGCGCCCCAAGGGAATAGACGCATAAGAGCGCTTTTGATTAACCGCGGCTCCAAGTAGAATCGGTAGGGAACACAAGGCGTGCCATCGACTTCCACGAGGCCGAGAAGATAGACGGGTCCTGTCCTTTTAGGGGAACGTATGGAACCCGTCAACATTTTCGAGCTTGAAACCATCGCTCGCGAGAAGCTTGCCCGCGAGTCCTACGACTACTACGCGAGCGGTGCCCAGGATGAGGTCACGCTGCGCGAGAACCGCGCGGCCTACGACCGTCTCACCCTCGCCTACCGCGTGCTGGTGGACGTCTCCCGCCGCGAGATGGCGACCACGGTGCTCGGCCATCCGGTCGCCATGCCCATCATCATCGCTCCGACCGCGTTCCACCGCATGGCCTGCCCGGAGGGTGAGCTGGCGACCGTGCGGGCTGCCGGCGCGGCGGGGACGGTGATGATTCTCTCGACGCTTTCCAACACACGGGTCGAGGAGGTGGTGGCCGCCGCCTCGGGGCCGGTGTGGTTCCAGCTTTACGTTTACCGCGACCGCCAAGCCACGGAAGGGCTGGTGCGGCGGGCCGAGGCCGCGGGCTGCCGGGCACTGGTTTTGACGGTGGACGCGCCCCTTCTGGGCCGGCGGGAGCGGGACGTACGGAACCGCTTCCGCCTGCCTCCCGGGCTCTCCGTGGCCAACATGTTGCCGGAGGGTTATGGTGAGGTGCAGGTCCCCGCTGGCATCACCGACTCCGGCCTCGCGGTCTACTTCGCCTCCCTGCTCAACCCGGCCATGACGTGGCAGGACCTGGCGTGGCTCCGGTCGATCACGGAGCTGCCGGTGGTGGTGAAAGGGATTATCCGGCCCGACGACGCCCTCCGGGCCGCCGACGCTGGCGTGGCCGGCATCGTGGTGTCGAATCATGGAGGGCGGCAGCTCGATACCTCTCCGGCGACGATCGACGTCCTGCCGGAGATCGCGGACGCCCTGAAGTCCCATGGGTCTGGGATGGAGGTCTTCGTGGATGGCGGCGTGCGGCGGGGCACGGACGTGTTGAAGGCCCTGGCCCTGGGCGCCCGGGCCGTGCTCGTAGGCCGGCCGATTCTCTGGGGCTTGGCGGCGGATGGCGAGGCTGGAGCGGCGTGGGTCCTCCACCATCTCCGCGAGGAGCTCGACCTCGCCATGGCCCTGGCCGGAGCACCCACGCTGGCGGACATTACGCGCGATCTGGTGCGCTTTCCCTGACGCGACACCAACGGCGACAGCCGGCCGGGCACCGTGCTGCCGGCGTCCTCGAGCTTCGTGGCCGGCCAGGAGCTGCGAACGGTCCCGGCCAGCTCTGCTGACAAAGACACCAAGGACCTCAAGGACACCAAGGACTTCAAGGACTTCAAGGACTTCAGAGTTATTGTCCTTGAAGTCCTTGGTGTCCTTGAGGTCCTTTCGGGCGTTTCTGCTGCGCAGGCTCTAGCACAGAAACATCGGCAGCCCCATCACCCCGATGATGTTCGGCCGGTATTTCTCGACGTCGTAAAACCTTTCGACGTTCACCCGTTTCTTGCCTTCGCCCACGATATCCAAGGGCTCGGCGGTGTAGCGGCCGTTCTGGATGGCGACGAGGCGGCCGGTCTTGCCGGCGAGGATCAGGTCCGCTGCCAGGTTCGCGAAATTCTTGGCGACCAGGCGGTCGAGCGAGTCGGGGGGGCCGGAACGCATCAGGTATCCGAGCCGCTGATAGATCACCCGGTCTCCGGTCTCTTTTTGCAGGGCCTCGCGCAGGTAGCGGCCGACACCGCCGAGCTCGCGGTTGCCTACGGCGTCAGCCTCGCCGGTTTCGAAAGGTTTTCCACCTGCGGGGTAGGAGCCCTCGGAAATGGTGCAGACGGCGTAGTTACTGGGATTTGTCCGCTTGTCTTCGGCCAGCAGGGCCACGGCCCGCTCGGTGTCGAAGGGCACCTCGGCGATCAGGGCGCGGTCGGTGCCCGCGAGATAGGAGGCGAGGAGGCAGGTCTCCCCCGAGTAGCGGCCGAAGAGCTCGACCACCAGGAAGCGCTCGTGCGAGCCCGCCACCGTGCGCAGGTCGTTGATGAAAGTGACGGAGCGGGTGATGGCGGTCGAGAAGCCGATGCAGTAATCGGTGCCGTAGACATCGTTGTCCATGGTCTTCGGCAGGCCGATGATCTTGACCCCTTCCTGGTGGAGCCGGCGGGCGAATGGCGAGGCCGGAGCGGCGTGGGTGCTCCGCCATCTCCGCGACGAGCTCGACCTGGCCATGGCCATGGCCGGAGCCCCCACGCTAGCGGAGATCACGCGCGATCTGGTGTGGCGGTAAAAGCTCCTGCGCGTTCTTGTACGGGGCATAGGCGACGTTCTGCAGAGCGGCTGTGCATGGCGCCCGGGTGATCCCGGTCTACCGCGAGCCGGAGGTAGAAGCGCATGTCCACGAGCCGGATTGAGCGGTACAACTTGACGATCCGGATGCAAGTCCGCCCAACAAACCTGGCCGATCCATTGCGCGGCGCGCGACCGTAGTGCGCGAATACCGTGAGATTGCCACGCGAGCGAGCCCTGCGGCATTTTCAATGAGCTTGTGGCATGCGGGTACTCGGCGGCGAACCAGCGCGCGCGAGCAATCGCTCGAAGCGTGGGTCGCCGCGTAGTGTATCCCACCAGGGCTCGCGCCGCAGGCGTTGGGCGTCAAGAGGTGTGTCGTAGGCCTTCTCCAAGAGCCCGGGAAGGAGAGCGAGCGCCTGCTCGCGGTCGCCGAGAAGCGTTTGTACCAAGGCGAGCCTCTCCACCGCCTGCGGGCCCCAGAGCGCGTCGTTGGCCAGCAGCGCGACCGCCTTGCGAGCGTGCGTCAGCGCGGGCTCGGGCGCACCGAGGAGAGCATAGGTTTCGGCCAGAGACTCGTGGAGGGGAACGCTGTTGGGGTTCGCGGCGAGTCCTTCCTCCCCCGTGGCGATGAGCCGGCGAGCAAGATCGGCAGCATCTTTCGACCTGCCCAGCCGCAGGTCGGCGTAGGCTATGTACCACTCGAGCCTGCGGTCCAAGCGCGGGTCGAGGCGCGGCTGCGCCAACGCCACCGCCGCCGCGAAACGCCGGTCCCAGAGCTCGATCAAGACGCGAGGCTCGACTAGTTCCGCCTCGAGCGTCGGCGGCGCATCCGCGAGCACGGCACGGGCGGTGGCGGTGTCCCCCCTCCAATGCAGCTGCAGCACAGCACGCTCGGCCCAGAGCACCCACTCGTCGGGAGCGACGCGAAGACACTGCTCGTAGAGGCGGTCCGCCTCCGGATAGCGGCGGAGGGTCCAGTTCGTCACCGCGATGTCTCTGTCGATGAACCAGGAGGCGATGCCCTCCGGAGTCCCTAGCTCGCTAGCGCGCGCGAAGCGGTCCAGCGCCTCCTCGTAGCGGCCCAGGCGACGCAGCACGGAGCCGATCGCATACGGCACGGCCTCGTTGCTGGGCATCGCTCGGCCGGCCGCCTCGAATTCAAGCAGGGCGCGGCGGTAGTCACGGGCGCCATGGTAGTAGACAAATCCCGCGGCGAGCCGCACCCTCGGGTCATCGGGCGCCACGGCCTGCGCCCGCGCTAGGGCGGCGCGGGCGCGCTCCCGGTTCTCCGCCGGCCCGCCCACAAAGTAGTTGTAAGCGAGCGCCGAGGCCTCGCGGGCGTGCGCCCGAGCAAATCGCGGGTCCAGTTCGGCGGCGCGGTGCATCAGATCGGCGCCGGCCAGGAGGTTGCTCCCGAAGTTGTTTGCGATCCGGGTATTCAGCATCTGTAGGCCACGCAAGTAGAGCTGGTACGCCTCCGGGTTGCGGGTGGGCGGGACCTCGACCAGCCGACGCTCGCGCGCGGACAAGGTAACCCCCAGCGCGCGGATGACCTGACGCGCGATGTCCGACTGCACGGCGAAGACGTCGGCCAGATCCCGGTCGTATTGGTCGCCCCACAGATGCGTGTCGTCGGACACCCGGATGAGCTGCGGGGTGATGCGCACGCGGTTTTTGCCGGGCTGGCTGCGGTCCCAGCGCACCGTGCCTTCGAGTACGTAGTCGACGCCGAGATCGCGGCCGATCTCGCGCAGCTGCTTGCCGGCGCGGCTGTACTGCGTGACGGTCGTTCGCGAGATGACCTCGAGGCCATGGACAGTGGCCAGTCCGCCGATGATCTCCTCGGTCATCCCGGCGGCGAAATAGGCATTCTCCGGCGCACCAAGATCCTCGAAGGGCAGCACCGCGAGGCGCGGCAGCTTGTCCGCGCCGTTGCCCGGCACTCGGCGCGAAGATCCGAACGCGAGCCACATAGCGAGCGCCAGCGCCACCACCAGCGCTGCCGCGATCCCGGCGCGCCACTGGGTGGCGCCGTGCCATCGCGCCGCCGGCGCGACGGCCTCGCCGCTTGCGGAGCGCAGGCGCTCGAGTTCGGCGGCGAGCTCTGCGGCGTCGGCGTGCCGCCCCGCGGCATCCTTGGCAAGGGTGCGTGCGATGACGCGGTCGAGAGCCGCCGGCAGCCCGGGGCGGCGACGGCTCGGCGGCTCCGGCTCGCGATCGAGGATCGCCGCCAGACGATCGGTGGGGGTGGCGCCCGGAAACGGCGACTCGCCAGTCGCAAGCTCGTAGAGGAGGACGCCGAGGCTCCAGACATCGGTGCGCGCGTCGACCGGAAGGCCGCGCGCCTGCTCAGGCGACATGTAACCCACGGTGCCGATCAGCTCTCCTGGGGTGGTTCCCATTCCGGGATCGGCGAGCGGCCGCGGCGGCGACTTGGCGACGCCGAAGTCGAGCACTTTGACGAGGCCGTCGCTGCGGACCATCACGTTCTCGGGTTTGACATCGCGGTGCACGATGCCGACTGCGTGCGCGGCGGCTAGCCCGCGGGCGATCTGTAGTGTGATGTCAAGCGCCATAGCGAGGGGCAGCGCACCCTCACACAGGCGCTCCCGTAGCGAGACACCGTCGACGAGCTCGGTGACCAGGAGATCTCCGTCCTGGTGCGCGATGATCTCGTGTACGGTGACGATGTTGGGGTGATTGAGCGCCGAGGTGGTAAGGGCTTCCCGGCGGAAGCGAAGGATGCGCTCCGGGTTCGTGGCCAGGTGCGCCGGGATGCGCTTGAGCGCGACGCGCCTCTGCAAGCGGGTGTCGTCAGCGACGTAGACCTCGCCCATGCCGCCGGTGCCGATGGCGCCGAGAACTTCGAATGAACCGATGCGCTGTCCGACGAGCGGCTGTGCGGCGGCGCCGATCAGCAGCCGCGCCGCCTCGGCCGACGCTGGTGCGGCAAGGAAGCTATCGGCTCGATCGTAGGCGAGCAGCGAGTCGACCTCCCGACGTAAGTCGGTGTCGCCACCGCAGGTGCGCTCAAGGAAGGTGTCGCGCTCACCGGCGGGCAGCTCGAGCGCCGCTTCGAGGATGCCGTCGATACGGCGCCAGCGTTCCTGGTCGTCGCCGCTCACCGAAGGGCTCAACGGCCACCGCCGACTTCAAGCTCGCGGCGGAGGAAGGTTTTCGCCCGCCGCCACTCGCGGGTGACGGTGTCAGGGTGGACGCCGAGGACCTCCGCCGCTTCGTCGACGCTGAGGCCCCCGAAGTAGCGCAGCTCCACCACCCGGCTCTTGCGCTCGTCAACCCGGGCGAGAGCGGTGAGGGCATCGTCGAGCGCCACGAGCTCGGCGGCGCGCCCCTCGGCAAGCACGCACGCCTCGTCGAGCGAGACCTTCTGCGCACCGCCGCCGCGCTTGGTGTAGGCGACCTTGCGGGCGTGGTCGATGAGGATGCGCCGCATCATCTGCGCCGCGATGCCGAAGAAGTGCGCGCGGCTTTGCCAGCGTGGCTCGCGCTGATCGATGAGGCGTATATAGGCCTCGTTGACCAGCGCGGTGGTCTGCATCGTGTGTCCAGCGCGCTCCCGGCGCAAGTAGCGGTGCGCGAGGAGCTGCAACTCGCGCTCGACGAGCGGCACCAAGCGGTCGAGCGCGGCGCGGTCACCCTGCGACCAGGCAAAGAGGAGACCCGTGACATCGTCGGAGGAGGCGCCTGCAGTCATAAAAAGGACTCGGTTACCTATGCTGATTATAAGGCATTGAGGCGCTGGATTGAGGGTTCTTGATGCCGCCTGCCGGTTTTCACCTCTCGATCCCGCGTGAGGGGAGTGAAGGCCAACGCGGAGTGTTCCGTGTGCCGGACGGGGACCGACGGCCGATGTCGCGGCCGTCGAGTCAGCCGAAAACCCTCGACAAGAAGGAGTACGGACATGGTCAAAGCAGAAGTCCAATCGGTCGACGGTACCGCACGATCCTCTCTGGGACCGTCCTGTGGTATGTCGGCTTCCACAGACAGGGCGACAAGAACACTATGAAGTAACACGTCGAGAAAGGAGAGTAGCAGTGCCGCAGACAAAAGCAGGGCTGAAGAGCAACGTTGAGAGTGGCGAGTCCGAAGCCGGACAAACGTTCGAGCTGGCAGGAGTCAAGCGCCTTGCGAAAGGGACCTCGTATCAAACGAAGATCGATATCCAGCTTGCGCAAGGTCAGTCGGTGCGTCATGGGCTGGTTGTCGCAGGCCGGACCATGGTGGCGACCGGAACCTCAGGTGCCTGTAACTATCTTGTACGGACGGCTTCGGGGCTGCCAACGAGTCACAGCGTCGCAAGTCCTATCGAGAGAACCAATATAGGCGCCAATACCGTACGGAGCGCGGCAGGGCTCTGCCTCGGTGGACCCAAGAGAGTTTCGTAATCCAACACTAACAGAACTGAGAGGAAGACAATGCAAACCTGGACATGGGACGGATGGGGCCATGGGACGTTCGTTATTGCGTTTCCGTTTGGGCCCAACCTTATCAACCGCCACTCGCGCGTGGTTGCTTCAATCTGCGAGCTTTCGCAGCCTGCTGGGGGGCCCCTCGATTGGCCCTTCATCGGGGACGCCAGTATGCAGATCCTGAATATCGCTCCCGAGGATGGTGGAAACGTCTATATGCGGATTTCGGTGGGCTGGGACAGCACGCTGAACTGGAGGGCAACCTTCTTTATCGATCCCTGACCAATCCCTGTCCTGAGGCCTGTAAGTAGTGGCAGGGAAACGATTTTAAAGGCGCATTCGGGCCAGCATCTCTGGGCTGAGTGTCTAGATCGGGTCGCCAAACCTCGATCCGGGAAACTTGGCAAAAAGAAAGAGCTACCCGAATGCGCCAAGCTTAAAATTCAGAGTTAAACTGCGCAAAACCCTCGCCCAGAAAGCGCTTCAAGGGGGCTCTCGTGGGTTGTCCCGTGCGGCGCCTGTTCGTCCGGCCACCGTCAGGCACATTTCCCGACCGGCTCCCGGTCCTCCAGGCGGTTGCGTTCCTCTCTTCGATCTAGCACAGAAACATCGGCAGACCCATCACTCCGATGATGTTCGGCCGGTATTTCTCGGCGTCGTAAAACCTTTCGACGTTCACCCGTTTCTTGCCTTCTCCCACGATGTCCAGAGGCTCGGCGGTGTAGCGGCCGTTCTGGATGGCGACGAGGCGGCCGGTCTTGCCAGCGAGGATCAGGTCCGCGGCGAGATTGGCGAAATTCTTGGCGACCAGGCGGTCGAGCGAGTCGGGGGGGCCGGAACGCATCAGGTATCCGAGCCGCTGATAGATCACCCGGTCTCCGGTCTCTTTTTGCAGGGCCTCGCGCAGGTAGCGGCCGACGCCGCCGAGCTCGCGGTTGCCCACGGCGTCAGCCTCGCCGGTTTCGAAAGGTTTTCCGCCTGCGGGGTAGGAGCCCTCGGAAATGGTGCAGACGGCGTAGTTACTGGGATTTGTCCGCTTGTCTTCGGCCAGCAGGGCCACGGCCCGCTCGGTGTCGAAGGGCACCTCGGCGATCAGGGCGCGGTCGGTGCCCGCGAGATAGGAGGCGAGGAGGCAGGTCTCCCCCGAGTAGCGGCCGAAGAGCTCGACCACCAGGAAGCGCTCGTGCGAGCCCGCCACTGTGCGCAGGTCGTTGATGAAAGTGACGGAGCGGGTGATGGCGGTCGAGAAGCCGATGCAGTAATCGGTGCCGTAGACGTCGTTGTCCATGGTCTTCGGCAGGCCGATGATCTTGACCCCTTCCTGGTGGAGCCGGCGGGCGAAAGAGAGGGTGCCGTCGCCGCCGATGGCGACCAGGGTGTCGAGATGGAGATAGCGGAGCACGTCCAGGGTGGCGTCCGTGAGGTCGATTCTGCCATCCGGGAGGGTCTTCTCGCGGCCGCGCAGGTGCTCGGGCACGGCGTTCGGCTTGGTGAGAGCGGGGTTGATGCGGGAGCTGTGGAGGATGGTGCCGCCGCTCCGGTCGATCGTCCGCGTGCTGGCGCGGGTGAGGGGCACGAGCCACGCGGAGTTGTCCTCGGCGTGGTAGGGCTTGACGTTGAGGAGTGCCGCCCAGCCCCGGCGCAGCCCCACGATCTCGTAGCCCTCGTCCTCCATCCGCCAGACGAACTGCTGGATGGCCGCGTTCAGGCCCGGCACGTCGCCGCCGCCCGTCAGGATGCCGACCCGCTTGGCCATCCGCCCGGCCTACCCCACCGCCACCAATCGGTCGATCAAATCCACCACCCGGTTCGAGTAGCCCCACTCGTTGTCGTACCACGCCACCACCTTGACGTAGCCGTCGCCGGCCGCGCGGGTGGAGAGGGCGTCGAAGACCGAGGAGTGGGGATTGCCGATGATGTCGCTCGAGACGAGCGGCACCTCGCTGTACTCGACGATGCCCTTGAGCGATCCCTCGGCGGCCTCGCGCACGGCGCCGTTGACTTCCTCGGTCGAGGGGCTGCCGTTCAACTTGGCGACCAGGTCCACGATGGAGCCGTCGGGCACCGGCACGCGGATGGCCATGCCGTCGAGCTTGCCCTTGAGCTGGGGCAGCACCTTGCCCACGGCCCGGGCCGCGCCGGTGGTCGTGGGGATGATGTTCTGGGTGGCCGCCCGGGCGCGCCGGAAATCCTTGTGGGGCACGTCGGCCAGCCGCTGGTCATTGGTGTAGGCGTGGACGGTGGTGATGAACCCCTCCTCGATGCCGAACGCCTCATGGAGGATCTTGGCGAGCGGAGCGAGGCAGTTGGTGGTGCACGAGGCGTTGGAGATGAGCCGGTGCTCGGGCTTCAGGGTGTCGTCGTTGACGCCGACGACGATCATAGCGTCGATCTCGTCCTTCGGCGGCACGGTGAGGATCACCTTCTTGGCGCCCCCCTGGAGGTGCTTTTCGAGCTGCGCCTTAGTGGTAAAGACGCCGGTTGATTCGATGACGATGTCCACACCGAGCTTTCCCCAGGGGATCTGCGCCGGGTCTTTCTCGGCGGTCATGGCGATCTTCTTGCCGTCGACATACATGTAGTCGTCGTCCGCCGTGACCTCCTTGTCGAAGATGCGCATGACGGAGTCGTACTTGAGGAGGTAGACGAGCTGCTGGTTCTCGAACAGGTCGTTGATGGCCGCGACCTCGACGTCGTCCCGGTTCGAGAGGATGCGGAAGACGCTACGGCCGATGCGGCCGAAGCCATTGATGCCGATCTTGACGCTCATTACGCGGCCTCCTTCTGATCGAGCTTCTCGAAGCAGCGGATGAGGTCCACGACGCGGTGGGCGTAGCCCCAGCCGTTGTCGAACCAGGTGAGGGTCTTGGAGACATGGGTCCCCAGCACCATGGTGGCGAGGCTGTCGAAGGTGCCTGACTGGGGCGTCAACAGGATGTCCGAGGAAACGATGGGGTCGTCCTCATAGGCCAGGACGTCCTTCCAGCGGGCGCTTGCCGTGGCGGTGCGGACGACCTCGTTGATGGATTCGACGGTGACTGGCCGCTCGTGCCAGCAGACGAGGTCCACCACGGAGCCGTTGGGCACGGGCACGTTCATGGAGTGGCCGGTGATCTTGCCTTTCAGCTCGGGCAGCAGGCCCATGATGACCTCGGCCGAGTTGCTCTCCTGGGGGATGATGTTCTCGCCCGCGGCCCGGCCCCGGCGGGGGTCGTCGTCCGGCACGTCGGCCAGCCGCTGCTGGTTGGTGAAGGCGTGGACGGTGGTGAGGAAGACCCGCTTGAGGCCGAAGGCGTCGCCCAGGATCTCCAGGAGGGGCGCCGCGGCGTTGGCCGTGGAGCTGGCGTTGGAGACAATCCTGTGCTCGGGGCGCAGGTCCTGCTCGTTGACGCCGAAGACGACGGTGAGGTCCGGCGGATCGGCCGGCGGCGAGCAGAGGATCACCCGCTTGGCCCCGGCCGCGAGATGGCGTTCGACCTCGGCGCGGGTGCGGTATTTGGAGGTCGCCTCGATGACGACGTCCACCCCGAGGTCGCCCCAGGGCGGCGTGGTCTGGGCGTCCTTCTCTTCGGTGAACATCCGGATCTGCCGGCCGGCCGCGTAGAGGTGGCCCTCCTTGATGCTCAGCTCGTCCGGGAACCGGCCGAGGATCGTATCGAAGCGCAGCAGATAGGCGAGGGCGGCCGGGTCTGCGACGTCGCTGACCGCCTCGATTCGTATGTCGTTGCTTTTGTAGAGGATGCGGAAGATGTTCCTCCCGATCCGTCCCAACCCCATCAGCCCGATTCCGGTGGGCATGTGCAAGCCTCCCTTCCGGCCCCTTGTCCCGGCGCGCCGGCTTTCCGGCCCGCCGTGTTGGTCCACGGGAAACGTAACACGTTCCGTGCCATGGGGCCCGGCCCAGGTTCCCCGCGTTTCCGGGGGCCTCGTGGCTTCGTACCTCGATGGGCAATGGACGCCCTGGCCCTTGAGCGCTAGTATCTCTGCCGCATGAAGAAAAGATCTATGATTTTCACGACAGAGTCTGTATACTCCTGCATCGTTGCTGGATGTACCAGGAGATTGGTCTTCCGGTGTCATGACGGCACCGGATTATGGGCCGCAAAGGCTCAGAGAAGGATAAGAAATATGGCTAGAGAGACGACGTACCGAGGAATGTGGGGCGACTGGCAGGGTCTGCTGACCAAGCTGGAAGCCAACAAGGACGAGCTTACCCAGCTTGAGCCGTTCCGGATCAAGCTGGGAGCGATCCTGACGCAGGCGCTGGGAATCAACCAGCAGCAGGAGGCCATGAAGGCCAGCAAGCAGGAGGCCTCCAAGCAACTCCGCAAGCTCGCCTCCGAGGGCAACCGGCTGGCCGCCCTGGCCCGGGCCGCCATCAAGGAGCACTACGGCATCCGCGAGGAGAAGATCGCCGAATTCGGCCTTCAGCCCTTCCGCGGCCGCAAGGCGAAGCCCGCCGCCGGGACGCCTGCCCCGCAGCCCCCCGCGACTGAGAAGCCGGAGACGCCCACTCTTCCGGCTCCCACCGATTCCAAGCCGTAGCATCCATCGGGTCCACTCTTTTGGGAGGCGCGTCCATCGCGCCTCCTTTTTTTGTTCTCCAAGCTGCCCGCACTACTCCATCGTCGCTCTACGACGGTCTGTCTCCACGCACGACGGACCGCCGCATCCGGACGGCAGTCTGCCTCCATGGACGACGAGCCGTCCTATCCGGACGACGCTTCATCTCCGGCGGCGACGGTCCTGTCTCCGCGTACGACGAGTCGTCGCCGAGGGTGGCAGACCGTCGTAGAACGATGACGATCCAGCGTCGAGGCCGGCAGACTGGCGTAGAGCGGCGACGAGCCGGCATCTCGGGAGGCAGATCGTCGCCGAGGGGAGACAGAGCGGCGAAGAGAGACGACGATCCGCCGCCGCAGGAGCCAGGCCGCCATACAGAGACGACAAGCCGGCGTCAGTGGCGGCAAACCGTCGTAGATCGAGGACGAGCCGGCGCCGCGAGAGGCAGGCTGCCGTAGAACGACGGCGAGCCAGCATCTCGGGAGGCAGATCGTCGCCGGGGGAGACAGAGCGGCGAAGAGAGACGATGATCCGCCGCCGCAGGAGCCAGGCCGCTGTACAGCGATGATGCTCCGTCGTCAGCGGCGGCAGATCGTTGCCGCAGGAGGCAAAGCGTTGTCGAGGGATGTTGGGACATTGTCTGGGCGACGGGGAACTTTCTACGGGCGGTATCGGAATGGGGCCAAGCGGGATCGGCTTCTCCACGGGAAGCTCCGGAAGGGAGACCGTGCCGCTCTCTTCCCGATCGGGAGCTTCCCGCCCGCTTTGCCCTTTGTGGGTGGATAGAGCCGGGCGCGCTGTGCGACCCCACAGCCGTCCTCCCCTGAGCGTCTCTCGATGGAGAGGAGGGCGGAGGTGTGCTCGGCGGGTGTTTTTGCCTGAGATTTCCGGAAGTGAGTATCGTCTTTCTGGGGGATTAGCGCCGTGTTTGGGCCTCTCCAACGTCCCCGCTCCCTCGATTTGCCGGAGATAGGCCGTCCGGAGGCCATGGAAGCGGAGGGAGAGCCGAGCAGGCTTTGTTCCCTTGGGTGGCAGTGCGGCACGAAAGGAGGTCTGACGTTGAGCTGAGAAGTTTAGGGAGAGACCTCCTGGGTCTCGAAGACCAGCGGGTGAAAGTCCCGTCCGGGGAATTGTCGGTACGCCCCGGTAGCCACTGGAGCAGGCGAGGTGAGAGATCGCCCGGCTGGAGCCTCCGGGGAAGTCCTTGGCGCAACCAAGGTGCAAGTGCGCAGGCCGAAACGCGAGTGAACCCTGAGCAGGCCTCGAAAGTCTCATCGCTGGAGCCGACCCTCCTGCCACAAGGGGAAGGCCGTCGGGGGGCGGGGGAGCAATCGACCGAAGAACCCGTCCTCTCCAGCCGGGGTAGTGGGGTCAGCATGCGCGACAAGGTCTTCGAGGCAACGTGCGAGATCCATGGCGGTGGTGGGTCGCATCCACCAACCGGGGTGGTCTGAAATGGTCAGCTTCGGGCCGCGTGGAAGTCGGAGGGGCTCATGGTACCGAAGAAGCCGGGTAACGCCGGTGGAGGGACGGAGCCCTGGTTCGGGCATGCTTCTGAACGAGAAGGAGACCGGGAATTGACGATGAGTCTAGAACCCGATCGAGTCGAGCGACTCCGGAAGAAGCTTTACGAGAAGGCCAAGCGGGAGCCTGACTTCCGGTTCTATTCGCTGTACGACAAGGTGTGCTGGCTGGAGACCTTGAGTCAAGCCTACCGGCAGGCGAAAGCCAACGCTGGAGCGGCGGGTGTCGACGGAGTCCAGTTCGAGGACATCGAGGCGTATGGCCGGGACCGTTGGTTGGGCGAGCTTCGGCAGGAACTGGTGGAAGGGACCTATCGTCCGCAGGCGGTACGGCGGGTGCGGATCCCGAAGCCTGGCGGTGGCGAGCGTCTCCTGGGGATCCCGACAATTCGGGATCGGGTGGTGCAGACCGCCGTCATGCTCCTGTTGGGACCGATCTTCGAGGCCGACTTCGAGGACAACGTCTATGCCTACCGTCCGGGGCGCAGTGCGCATGACGCACTGGCCGAGGTGAAGGCGCGGTTGTATGGCGGCCAGCAGCACGTCGTCGATGCTGACGTGACGCAGTACTTCGACACCATTCCCCACGCGGAGCTGCTGCAAAGCGTGGCGCGACGGGTGGCCGACGGGAAGATCCTTCGCTTGCTCAAGCTGTGGCTGAAATCGCCGGTGGAAGAGCGGGATGAGAGGGGGAACCGGCGGATGACAGGCGGTAAGAAAAGCAAGCGGGGAACCCCCCAAGGTGGGGTGGTGTCGCCCCTGCTGGCCAATCTCTATATCAACCGCCTGCTGCGTCACTGGAGGAAGACGGGAGCCTGTGAGAGGTTGGGGCAGATCGTCTCCTATGCCGATGACTTCGTCATCCTGTGTGCGAGCCAACGCCAAGCCGAAGAGAGCCTGGCGCAGGTCAGCGCGCTGGTTGAACAAGCTCGGTCTGACGATCCACCCGACCAAAACACGGCTCTGCCGGGTGTGGAACGAGCCGTTTGACTTCCTGGGTTACACCTTCGGTCCGGTCCGGCACTGGCAGACCGGGCAGCTCTACATTGCTGCCCAACCCTCGAAGAAGTCCCAGAAGAGGCTCAAGGAGAAGATCAACGCTCTGTTGTACCGAGGCAACCCCATGCCTTGGCCGGAGCTGAGGACTCGTCTCAACCGCCTGCTGTCCGGGTGGTGCGAGTACTTCCGCTTCGGCTGCAACGACGAAGGCCCACCAAGCCATCCACTGGCACGTCGGCGAGCGGGCTCGCCGTTTCCTTCGGCGTCGTCACAAACTGCCGCGGGGGACGGGCCGCTTCAGCTTCGCCGAGATCTATGGGAAGGCGGGGATAGTCAACCCCCACCAGTTGCGCCGCTGCCGGAGCCCTGTGCATGCCGTCTCGTGAAGTCCGTCCGAGAGCCGGATGCGGTAGAGCCGCACGTCCGGTTCGATGAGCGGGGGCGGGAAACGGAGCCAAGGCCGCGACTGAGGCACCGGCAGAAGGCGAAAGCCGCCGGCAACAGCGACTCCCGCGACCTACAGCCACCGCGCCCGCCGTCGACTCTACCCTATTCTGAGTGGGGCCTGCAACTATTGGCCCCCACTTCTTCTCGCAGTCAAAGAAGCCTATCCTGTGCCTTTTTGCAGCGTTACATAGCGCCACGTCCAGTTCACTGGCTCTGGCTCATGCGCTGGAAGGTTCGAGTTTATGATGTTCCGAAGATCCGCGTCCAGAGTGGCAAAGTTCTGCTTCAAGGCGTCGATGTCCGCGTTTGTTAAATGGAAATAGTAAGACGCCTTCTCAAGCTTTAGTGGCTTGGCCGCGCCCATTGAGAACGTTACCTCATAGCGGCCCGCCTTCCACCAAAAGAAATTCTTCTGGGCCTCCAGAGACTTATGAAACTCTTTGCTCTGCAAAGCTTGCTCAACAAAATCCTCAGAAGTGTTCTTGAGGAACGTAAAATGGGATACAAGCTCGTTTATAACGCCCTGAGTCTGCTCGGTGAAGCGCGCCTCTTGAAATCTGACAAATTTCTCTAGAAGCACGTCCGGCGCGATTTTGAAAGCGATACTCGTTTCACGACCGATGATCTGGCGGTTTCCCAGCGGGTCAGTGATCTCGCTGAAAGTCTCGTTCATCCCGGCCCAACCAAGAGATCGGCTTTCGCCATCCTGATGCTTAAGTGTTGCATCGAAACTCTCGATAATCGCCGACTTCCGGTCAGATGTAAGAGCCAATCCCAAGTTGAAGATCGGACCGAACCTAGTAAAGCCTACCTGCACCGTGCGAGCAGGAACTATGGAAACAACCGGCTTCGCCCAGTAGTCGTTAATCCACGAGCCGATCTGCGGAAGCCATGCGGCCGCACCTATATAGGCGGCAACGTCAGCGGGTGTCATCATTTTCGCTTCTCCATGGGTCGTAGCGCTCAGTTCCCGTTCGGCAACTAGTTATTCTACCACTGCTCCAGACGCCGAGACGGTAAAGCCTCGATGCCGGCATGCTTGAAGCCCGTAGAGGATGGGATTTCTCGACGGGTGAAAACTGTGGGGTTTGGCCCGGGCCTACCTGGAGGGGGTGGTAAAAACCGGGGCCGAGAAACTGGCGTAAGCCCCGGCCGGACTAGAACCTGAAAACCCTGGCGACCGGCCTGCGGATCGCAACGCGCCCCGGCGAATCGGCTCGCGCCTCGTCCTGCTCCCAGAGGGGATGAAGCGGACCCACCGCGGAGGCCCTGATGGCCCACGTGAACGTTCTCCTGCCCTCCAGCGCTAAGCGCTTGGCACTCTCGTCCCCGCAATCTCACCTAAATTCCGGTCGAGCATATCGGCGAAGACCGCAATCATCACCTGATGATCTCCCCGCATCGAGAGCGCGGAGGCCGTGGCGTAGAGACTTCCCTTCGGTCTTGGCTTGAGCCTCACAAAGGGCGGCATGCCGTAACGCAGAGCGCACCAGTTCGCCCAAAGTCGAGCGGTTCGCCCGTTTCCATTGGCGAACGGATGGATACGGATCCATTCGCCATGGGCATAGGCGCAAAGGGTGAGCACGGACCGAAGCTGCGCCTCATCGGCTGGGCTGCCGCCCGGTGGAATCGCCGAATCCAGCACGGCGACCGCTCTCTTCATGGCTGTCTCGAAACTCGCGAGTTGCTGCGGGACGAGCCTTGAGTCAACCCCGCGTTGCGAGCCCCGTGAAGGAGGTGCCAGGTGTTTCGTCGCCCCCTTGTCCTGGGGGACGGCCCGTACGCCTGCTACGCTACGCCGTGCGCCGGATCGCCACCGCCTGCCGTGTGCCGCCCAACAGCGACGCGAGCGACAGGATCACCAGGGTCACCAGGAAGATCACGTAGGCCAGGATGTCGTGCGAGAGCCCTACCACCTGGGCCGGCAGCGCCGGGTCGTGCTGCATGATCGCCGCCTTATGCCGGTGTAGTGCATGCCACACCGCCAGGCCCATCACCAGGGCGCTGGCGACGATCTGCCACAGGCGGGTGGTGTTGAAGACCAGCCACAGGGCGGCGATCGACGCCACCACCGCGATCCCCAGCGAGATCGCTACGATCACCAGGTCGTAGGACAGATGGGCCTGCATCCGCATCGCGGCCATGCCGGTGTAGTGCATGGCGGCCACCCCCACTCCCATGGCCGTGCCTCCGCCGATCAGCCGCCACGGGCGGGTGGGCCCCTTGCCCAGCCGCCGGAGGTGCCAAGCATTTCGCGCTCGTGTTAGCGCCGTGCCACCACTGGGATGCCCAATCGCCGGGCATAGAAATTGCTTATTCTAAAATTAGGAAGGAAGGGCTCACCCGAGCAGAAAGGAGATTCTATGAAGCCCATTATAGGTTCCTTACTCGCTATCTTGGCTATCGGGTTCATGGTGCTCATGAGCACCTCACCTACTATTGAGGCTAATTCAACTTCATGCGGCCCTGTTGCGTACTTACCTCCCGGCAGCGAAGTGGTTCCGGCAGGAGATACATTGATGGTGACTTACCCCGACGGAAGCGTAGCCGCCTACGACTGTGGGTGCTCTGGGTCAGGAGCCTGCAGCGAGGTTGGTACCCCAGCTGGGGTGGAGTGCAAGACGAGCAACTGCAGTAATTGCACCATGATTATCACGCTCGTGCAAGAAGGGCCGAGTACTGAGGACATGTAAGGTATCAAACTGCGTCATTCATATCTCGTAACCGTCGCTGCTCTTCAGGGCCCTTCCTTCGAGTACGCTCCGAGACCCTAAGCCAGTTTTCGAGCGAGTGTCCGCCGGTGGTCGACATGTAAACGTCGAGAGAAGCAAGAGACTGACCTTGCAAGTGCGTGAAGTTTGGCATCATTGTCTAATACCGAGCCGGCCAACCTGAAGGGGCCCGTCTGTTGCCAGGTGTTTCGCCCCCGGAACCACGGCTACGCCGTCCTCCGGATCGCAACCGCCTGCCGGTTGCCGCCCAACAGCGATGCCAGCGACAGGATCACCAGGGTGACCAGGAAAATCACGTAGGCCAGGATGTCGGGCGAGAGCCCTACCACCTGGGCCGGCAGCGCCGGGTCGTGCTGCATGATCGCCGCCTTCATGCCGGTGTAGTGCATGCCGCACACCGCCAGGCCCATCACCAGGGCGCTGGCGACGATCTGCCACAGGCGGGTGGTGTTGAAGACCAGCCACAGGGCGGCGATCGACGCCACCACCGCGATCCCCAGCGAGATCCCTGCGATCACCAGGTCGTAGGACAGATGGGCCTGCATCCGCATGGCGGCCATGCCGGTGTAGTGCATGGCGGCCACCCCCACTCCCATGGCCGTACCCCCGACGACCAGCCGCCACGGGCTGGTCGACCCCTTGCCCACCACGTAGATCCCGAGGCCGGTGACGACCACCGCCACCAGCAGCGAGGCCAGGGTGATCGGCACGTCGTAGGCCACCGGCATGCCCATGTCGAAGGCCAGCATGCCGATGAAGTGCATCGACCAGATCGCCCCCGCCCCCATCGCCAGGGCCCCGGCCAGGAGCGAGCGCCACTTCTCGGCGCCGCGTGCTCCGGCGTGCTGGCGGCAGAGCTTGAGCGCGGTGAAGGAGCCCAGGACCGAGATCACGTAGGAGAGGGCGACGAGGATCAGGTTGTATTGGTGCGGCATCGTCCATGACACCTCCCGGCTTCAGGGTTGGAGGTTGGCGATCACGCCCGGCCGTGAGCTCATCCCCGGGGCGTCGCGGTCTGCCGCGGCCCGCTCGATGCAGATGATGAGGTAGCTCCGGTGGGTGCGCCAGGTGATCGGGATGACGAAGCTCTTCAGGTGGCGGGGAAAAGAGATTTTGTCCGGCCGCCCGAAGAGCACGATCGGAACCGAGATCAGGAACTCGCTGCCGAAGTATTGGCGGGCGTTGCCGGCGATGGTGTTGGAGGGGCCAGGGGTGAGGGTTCGGGCGGCGGCCGCCGCCGGCCTGCTCGCAATTTCCCGCACCTCCGGCCAAAAAGACCTGGACACGGGGAGAAAACCTCACTTGGTGGTAACGTTTTCAGCCTCGGACCGGCCTTTGCGGCAGAAAGGGCCTACCAGTCTGGAAAGACGGGGTTTTCTGTCCTGTAATGATGCATTGACAGGCTTGTCACCAGATTCCTAGAATCAGCCATTCCTTGAAGGCTTCGCGCAAGGAGACTCCATGCCAGTTCCGTCGTCCGAGCCGGTCTTCACGGACCAGAAAGTTCCTTGATACCGCCTCAACGGGTGGGGCCGGGAGAGCCCGGTTCCTGTATGTAGTGGCAGGAGGAAGCTATGGCAGAGGTGACGCTCAAGGGCATCAAAAAGGCCTATGGTCCGGTCACGGTGATCCCGGACCTGGACCTGGACATCCAGGACCACGAGTTCATGGTGCTGGTCGGTCCCTCGGGCTGCGGCAAGTCGACCGCCCTGCGCATGATCGCCGGCCTGGAGGAGATCACCGGCGGCACCATCGAGATCGGCGGCCGGACAGTCAACGACGTGCCGCCCAAGGACCGCGACATCGCCATGGTGTTCCAGAGCTACGCGCTCTACCCTCACATGACGGTACGGGAGAACCTGGAGTTCGCCCTCAAGATCCGCAAGACCCCGAAAGAAGAGATGAACCGCCGGGTGGCCGAAGCGGCGCAGATCCTGGCCATCACCGAGTACCTGGACAGGAAGCCCAAGCAGCTCTCCGGCGGCCAGCGCCAGCGGGTCGCGCTCGGCCGCGCCATCGTGCGCAAGCCCGCCGTCTTCCTGTTCGACGAGCCGCTCTCGAACCTCGACGCCAAGCTGCGGGTGCAGATGCGGGCCGAGATCTCCAAGCTCCAGAAAGATCTGGAGACGACCACCGTCTACGTCACCCACGACCAGATCGAGGCCATGACCATGGGCGACCGCATCGCCGTCATGAGCAAGGGCGAGCTCCAGCAGGTGGGCACTCCGCTCGAGGTCTATGAGAAGCCATCCAACCTGTTCGTGGCCAGCTTCATCGGCACGCCGCCCATGAACTTCATCCCGGCTACGCTGGCCGACGGCGGCACCATGGTGGTGACCTCCGGGTTCCGGCTGCCCTTGCCGCAGGCATTGCAGGCGTTCCGCGCGGCGGCGGCCGGGCGAGACGGCTCCAAGGTGGTGCTGGGTATCCGGCCGGAGAACATCCGCGAGGCGGTTCGAGAAGGGGGCGGCGGCACCGTGCCCGTCACCGCCAAGGTGGAGTTCGTCGAGCCTCTGGGGCATGAGGTCATCGTGCACGGCCGCGTCGGAGACGACCTGATCGTGGCCAAGGTCGATCCCCACCGCGCCCCCAAGATGGGCTCGACGGTGGACCTGGTGGTGGAGGTGGAGGCCGTGCATCTGTTCGACGCCGCCACCGAGAAGCGGCTTTAGGTATAGGTAATAGGAGAGACTTCCATGAGATCCAACATCCTCCGCGGCAGCCCGCGGGACAAGCGGAACGTGGTGGTGACGGGAGTCGTGCCGGCGAGCGAGAAGTAGCCGTGGAGACGCCGCCGGCTTCGGAGGTCACGCGGCTCCTGATGGACTGGCGTGCCGGGCGCGAAGAAGCCCTGGACCAGCTCATGCCCCTGATCTACCAGGAGCTGAAGCAACTGGCCCGAGGCTATCTGCGGGGCGAGCGTCCCGATCACACCCTCCAGCCGACGGCGCTCATCCATGAGGCCTACATGCGCCTCGCCGACCAGCGCCTGCCCCAGTGGCAGAACCGGGCCCACTTCTACGGCATCGCCGCCCGGGTGATGCGCCAGATCCTGGTCGATCACGCGCGGCGGCATCACGCGTCCAAGCGCGGCAGCGAACAGCAGAGGGTCCCTCTGGACGAGGCGATCGTGTTCACGGAAGACCGGGCCGCCGACGTCGTGGCCCTCGACGATGCGCTCAAGGAGCTTGCCACCTTCGACGAGCGGAAATGCCGGGTGATCGAGCTGCGCTTCTTCGGCGGGCTGAGCCTGGAGGAGACGGCCGAGGCCCTGGGGATCTCGATCGCCACGGTCGGCCGGGAGCTGCGGTCGGCGAGCGCCTGGCTGCACCGCCGGATGAGCGACAGCGATGACTCCTGAGCGGTGGCAGCAGGTCCAGCGGGTCTTCGAGGGCGCCGTGGACCTCCCGCCCGGGGAGCGTACCGCCTGGATGGCGGATGCCTGTGGCGGCGACGCCGACCTGCACCGGGAGGTCGAGTCGCTGCTGGCCCACGAGGCTCCGGGCGACGGCTTCCTCGAGCCCCTGATTCGCGACGCGGCCGGGCTGGTGGCCGGCGAGAACCCCGAGGACCCTGAGAACCCGGAAGACACCGAAGGTGTTGCCGGCAGGCGCATCGGACCGTACCGGGTCACCGGCGTCCTCGGCCATGGCGGCATGGGCACCGTCTTCCTGGCCGTCCGCGACGACGACCAGTACCGCAAGCAGGTGGCCATCAAGCTGGTCCGGCAGGGGATGGTCACCGACTTTGCGCTTCGCCGTTTCCGGCAGGAGCGCCAGATTCTCGCCGGCCTGGAGCACCCCCACATCGCCCGCCTGCTCGAAGGCGGAACGACCGCCGAGGGGTTGCCCTACTTCGCGATGGAGCACGTGCAGGGCGAGCCCATCACCGAGCACTGCCGGAGCCGCAAGCTGCCGATCGCCGCCCGGCTGAAGCTTTTCCGCCAGGTCTGTTCGGCGGTGCAGTACGCCCACCAGAACCTGGTGATCCATCGCGACCTCAAGCCGAGCAATATCCTGGTAGCCGAGGACGGCACTCCCAAGCTGCTCGACTTCGGCATCGCCAGGCTGGTGAGCTCCGAGCTCGACGAGACGAGCCTGCCGCACCTGCCGCAGACACTCACGGCGATGAGGATCCTGACGCCGGAGTACGCCAGCCCCGAGCAGGTGCGCGGCGAGCCGATGACGACGGCGACCGACGTCTACTCGCTGGGCGTCCTGCTCTACGAGCTACTGGCCGACCGCCGGCCGTACCGGTTCGAAAACCTTTCGATGGCCGCCATTGAGCAGGTGATCTGCACGGGAGAGGTCGAGAAGCCCAGCACGGCGGTCCGCCGGGACGGCGCAATGCCAGAGCGATGGGACCGGTGGCGGAGACAGCTCCGCGGAGACCTCGACACCATCGTGGGGATGGCGATGCGCAAGGAGCCCGGCCGGCGCTACGCTTCGGTGGAGCAGCTCTCGGAGGACCTCCGGCGCTACCTCGAAGGCCTGCCGGTCCTCGCCCGCACCGACTCCTTCGGCTACCGCACCGGCAAGCGGGTGCGCCGCCACAAGCTCGCCCTGGGCGCCGCGGCGCTGGTCGTGCTGAGCCTGGTGGGCGGCATCGTGACCACCGCCCATCAGGCCCGCCGGGCCGAGCGGCGGTTCGAGCAGGTGCGCAAGCTGGCCCATGTCTTCCTGTTCGACTTTCACGACAAGATCCGCGACCTTCCGGGCTCGACCGAGGCACGGGAGATGCTGGTGAACACGGCGCTCGAATACCTGGACAGTTTGAGCGCCGAGGCCGGAGGAGACCTGGCCCTGCAACTGGAGCTGGCGGAGGCCTATCAACAGGTCGGAGAGGTCCAGGGCAACATCCGGGCCGCCAACCTGGGCCGCTTCGGGACCGCCCTCGATACGCATCGCAAAGCCTTGCGGCTGGCCCAGGGCGTGGCCGAGAGACAGCCGGGGGATTTGCCTACGTTGCGCGTGCTGAGCGCCTGCTACATGCACGTGGGCGACCTCCTGGCGGGGACCGGCGACACCGCCGGCGGCATCGCCGCGTTGCGCCAGAGCCTGGAGGTGGCGCGGAGGGTGGACGCGCGCCGTACCGGCACCTCCGAGGACCTCCTGTTGATGGTCCGGGCCTCCGAGATCCTGGGGGACGCGCAGATGCAGGCCCGGGACATCCCCGGGGCGTTGCAGAGCTACCGCACGACATTGGATCTGAGCCGCCGCCGGGCGAAGGAGTTCCCGGGCAAGACCGGCTCTACGCGGCATAGCCTTTCCCTCAGCCATGCCCGGCTGGGTGACGCGCTCGCCGAGCAGGGAGACCTCGCGGCGACGCTCGGCGCCTACCGCGAAGCCCTGCGCATCCGGGAGGGTCTGGTGGCCGCCTTTCCCTCCAACATCACCTACCGCCGGGAGCTGAAGACTCTCTACAACTGGGTCGGCAATTATCTCGGGAACCCCAACTTCATCAACCTGGGAGACGGGGCCTCCGCCCTGCGGTACTACCGCCAGGGGCTCGTGATCGCGGAAGAGATGGCCGAGGTGGACCCCAGCAATGCGCTGGCGCGCTTCGACCTCTCCCTCAGCTACGCCAAGAACGCCGATGTTCTCACCGCTTCCGATCCGGGTCAGGCAGCCGCGCTCTACCGGCAGGCGCTCGCCATCGTCGATACCCTGCTCCAGGAGACCCCGGGTGACTTCAAATACCTGCGCCGGCGGGTGCTGTATCAGCGGAGCCTGGCCGCTCCGCTCCACCGGCTCGGCGACCCGGACGGTGCCTTGCGGATGCTGCGCGCGGCGCTGGACACGGCTCGCGCGCTGACGGCGGAGAGGCCGGAGAACGCCGAGGTCCAGGCGGACCTCCATGACACGCTGAACGCCCTGGGCGACCTCGAGTTGGAGCGGGGAGAGCGCGCGGCGGCGCTCGAACGTTACCAGCAGGGGCTCGCCATCGCCGAGAAGCGCGGCTCGGCGGATCTCTACTCGCTCTGGCGGCTGGCCGAGTCCTGCTCGCGGTTGGGTGAGTATCACGCCGCTGCTCCCGCCGTTTCTCTCCTCTGGCACCAGAAGGCGTTGAGCCTGTGGACCCAATGGCCGCGGCAGGGAGTCTCCAGCGCCTTCGACGCCAGCCGCCGCGAAAAGGCCCGCCTCGCCGTCGCCCAGGCCCAGGCCGCCGCCAGCCTCTAGCTAGCTCCCGCTTCGCCCTCCAAACTTTTTTTCGCTCGCGTGAGCAGTTTCGTGCGTCCGCTGCGCAGGTGGAGATGAGCGGCGATGGACGCCGCGAACACCTGACTCTGGAGAAAACGCCATGAACCGTTTCCTTTCCCTGTCCCTGGCTGGTCTGCTCAGCTTCGCCATTACCGCCACTGCCGCAATTGCCGCTCCCGCTGCGGCTCAAGCCGCGTCCCGCACTCCTGCCAAGCACCACAACCACAACCTCGAGGCCGAGATCACGGCCGTCGTCGAGCAGTTCCACGCCGCCTCGACCGCGGGCAACCTCGCCGGAATCGAGAGTTTCATCTCGGATTCTCCCAACACCTTTTTCATGGGCTCCGATGCGATCGAGAAATTCACCGGCCACGACGACATCGTGCAGTGGTGGGCCGATATCTTCGCCTGGTTGACCGGTCTCGGCTATCCCAACGGCGGTCTGCAGGTGGTCTCCGACGGCGAGCTCCTGCAGGTGCGGAAGGTCGGCGATCTCGTTCTGGCGGCGGATGAGGCGCTCTGGCGCTTCAACGGCGGAGACATCACCTTCCGGTTGACCCTGGTCCTCAAGAAGGAAGGGGGGCGCTGGAAGATCCTGCAGGGCCATTTCTCGAACCCGCTCCCCAACGGCGCCCTCCCACTGTGATCCCCTCTCGGCCCGGGGCGCATCGCTCCGGGACAAGGTGCCAGCCGGCTCGGGAGCGGCGCCCTTCCTCGCCGCTCCGCTTGAAGATCAGCGAGAACACCCTCCTCGGCAACACGGTGCTCTACGGCGCCACCGCCGGCCGGTGCAACGGTCCAGCGCCGGTGGCGCTGGACCGTTGTCCCTTGGCAACGGACCGTTGCAGGGGTGCAAGGGTCCAGCGCAGGCGTGCGGGAGCAACGTTCGACCGCAGGAAACAACGCTCTGGAGAACTGACGCCGAGCCACCTCAGAGGTGCTCGAAGGGATGTACTCGCAGGCTATGAACGATCCTCGAAGGGAGTCGCCGAGCGAAGAGACGTAGACCTTTCGGTCACTACGACGTTGCTACTGGATATTCAAGGCATAAAAGTTTCAACGTACCGGCGCCCGTCCGCTGCACGCCTCGTTGGGCGGCGCTCGAGGCGCGGTCGAAAGCCTCCCCTTGCATGCCGCCGATCCGCATGTTACACTGAACCTAATGGTTCAGTATGCTCGAGCCCGCCTCGATGCCTCGTTCGCCGCGCTCTCGGATGCCACCCGACGCGGGGTTCTGGAGCAGCTCGGACGTTCCGACGCTTCGATCACGGACCTTGCCGAGAAATTCCGCATGACCCTCACGGGCATGAAGAAGCATGTCGGCGTCTTGGAGCAGGCGGGGCTAGTCACCACGGAGAAGGTCGGGCGCGTGCGGACCTGCAAGCTCGGCCCGCGCCGACTGGAGGAGGAAGCTGCATGGATCGAGAGATACCGCCAGCTCTGGGACGCACGCTTCGACGAGCTGGACAAAGTTGTCGAGGAATCGAAACGGAAGGAGAAGGTTGATGGACGCAAGAAGAGAGAGTGAGGTTACCCCCATGAAGAACCGTACGACGGTGGAGCGGAAGTCCGAGCGTGAGCTCGTCGTCAGGCGAACTTTCAACGGCCCGGCGCGCCTCGTGTTCGAGGCGTGGACCAAGCCCGAGCTGTTCAGGCAGTGGTGGGTGCCGAAGTCGATGGGAATGTCCCTGCTTTCCTGCGAAATGGATGTTCGTGTCGGGGGCAGGTACCGTTTGGAGTTCGCACACGGGGACTCACAGTTGGCGTTCTTCGGCACGTACAAGGAAGTAACACCGCACTCGCGCCTCGTCTGGACCAATGAGGAAAGTGACGAGGGTTCCGTCACGACGGTGACCTTCGCGGAAAAAGACGGCAAGACGTTGCTGGTCATGCACGAGCTTTATCCCTCGAAGGAAGCTCTCGACGCCGCCGGCACCGGGGCGGCGGATGCGATGGGAGAGACGTTCGAGCAACTGGACGAGCTTCTCGTCACCCTGGGCGCGAGTTTGGGACAGGGATGAAGTCGTCGATCTGGCGGTCGGCGGCTTCTCGTCAAGGTTCCTTCTTCGGAGCTTGACCCAGAGCTTTTCGCCAGACGGCATCAGACCCGCGTGAGTGTGCCCTGCCCAGTGGCGTTGAACGCCGAGTTGGTCAGCGCCGTGGCGACACCGTTGGGGCCGACCGTGAACTTGACGTCCGCCGGGTAGTCGGGCATTTCGGGGGCATTTGTGTAGATGAACGTGTCGCCGTCCAGGTGCTCGAGCGTGAATCGCATGTGGTTCGGACCTTCGACGATCTCGAGCTTCCCGTTCTGCGCCACGATCTCGATGTCACCCACGTAGGGGTTCGTGTAGGTACCGACATAGGCGGTGTCCGGCCGGGCTGCGGTCGGGTTCTCCGGCTTCGAAGGTTTGATTAGCTCGCCATAGATACTGGCAAACCTCTTCTGCCACAACGCGAAGACCTCGTCGTAGGTCACCGCTATCGAGTGGAGGTGGTTGAAGTACGCGTCCGCGATGGCCTCGGGTACGCCGATGGGGCCACCGTTGGTGAGGACAACGATGCCGAGGCCTTCACTAGGGATGAGCTTCGCGACCGTGGCGGCGCCGACGGTGAATGCACCGGAGTGATTCCATTCCACTTCCCTATAGGGCGTCATGCCGATAACCCACCCGAGTCCGTAGAAGGAGGCCGGGTCGGCGATGTTCGGGTGCGGTCGCCCGTTCATGATCACCGGGGTGTGCGTCGCGTCCAGTGCTTCCTTGTCGATGATAGTTTGGTCGCCCAACCTCCCGCCCTTGAGCGAGAGGCGCACCCAGCGAGCGAGGTCGACGACGTTCGAGCTACAGCCGCCGGCTGGGGCTTGGGCGTCGGGAGTGCGCTTGAACGCTGGCTTCCACTGGCCGTCGATCTTCACGTGGAGCTCTGCACGGTTGGCCTGCTTCAGGTAGCTATGGTGGCGCATGCTCGTGGAGGCCATGCCCACCGGATCGAAGAGCACCCGCTCCGAGATGTCCTCCCAGTTCGACCCGGCCACCTTGGCAGCCACGTCACCAGCGAGCGTCATGCCGAAGTTCGAGTAGTCGTACCTGTCGCGGAATCCTATGATGGGTACGTAGCGAAGCCGCTGCAGGATCGTGTCGCGGTCGTACTCGATCAACTCGAGATCGTTGCCGGCTGATGCGCCTGGTAGCCCACTGCGATGTGCGAACAGATCTTTGAACGTGACGTGGTCGGTCACCCACGGATCGCTCAGGACGACGTTGGGCGCGTACTTGATGATTGGGTCCTCCCAGGCGAACGTTCCCTTCTCATAGTTGTTCCATTTTCCACCGCCGACCAGCCCGGCCATGATCGTCGCCGACACCGGCTTGGACAGCGAGGCCATCTGAAACACCGTCTCGGCTTGCACGCGCTCCTTCGTTTCGGTGGAGCGGAAGCCGTAGCCGTTCTGGTAAACAACCTGATCGTCGAAGACGACGGCCAGGGCGATGCCCGGCAGACCCGTCCGCTCCATCGTTTGCTTCACGATTTCGTCGAGTTTCCCGAACGACTGGTCAATCATGCTGCGGGTCGGTTTCATAACAACAGTCCTCCTGTGCCGATCGTCGTAGCGCTTCTCGTGACGGACCTCGAGACGCCGGTCTCCGCGCATACGCTGACAAGATGAGCGGCGGACCGGGCGCGAAGCGGCCGGTTCCGTCCGCTCAATTGCTGGGTTGGCCGCCGATCGGTCATGCCCTTGTGCTCGGATTCGATGAAGCTCTCGGTTTCCGCCGTAACCACCAAGACTGTATGATCGATAAAAGTGTCATGGCAATGAAGAAGGCCTTCGGCACCCAAGGCCTGTCAGCAATGAACCAACCAATGCCCCAGGTGAGCAAACCCACGGCAGCAGCGATTAGAAGACCCCCGACGAAAATACCAGTCAACATCCCTATGTGTACACCCTCAGGGAAGTTAAACACTATGAGGTTGCCGATGATTAAGAGATCAATAAGACCGATCAAGAAGAACAGGAATAGTCCGAGATTTATAGGGTTGCTGTCGGGAATGGGATATCGGCTGATTGCAACCCACGTTGCATACATGGAGAGCATCACTGCAAATATAATCCCAACTACCCAGTAAAGAACTCTAAATTCGGCCCTGCTCGGCCGGCTGAGCCGATGTTGGCCGGGATCTTGAGCAGCCCCTTGAGTCGCTAGTGGCGAGCTCATTGAGGTTTGCCAGGTAGTTCGACGCAGGTACAGATAGATAGGGAGGCTCACCAGCCAGAAAAAGAAAACAAGCGCGGCCCACAATCCGGGAGTAACGTATGCTCCGCTCTGCTTCAAGCGGTTAGCGTCTTGCCAGACCCAGTAGGCTCCGAAAGCAGGAATGGCGAACCCGAACAAGGTGGCGAGAAACCTGACCGACTCAGCCATGATGTGACTTCCTATGCCCATCTATCGTTGAGTGTACCCTACTAGTATGCCCGGCACACGCTGATAGCGGTGAGCGCGCGGGAACCGCGCTGTTTGCGGTTTCCGTCCGCTCGACCGCTGGGGCTGGCCGCACTACTGATACCTTACGATATTTGTATGCAGCTTCTCCTGCGCAGCGGCTGCTCCAATTCTACTCCGAGCCCTACGTCATGGCTAGGCGTTCCGCTACATGCAAAAGCCAGTTTGGTGCCGGAGCGTAGCGAACGCACCAAGCTGGCTCGGGTTGTACCACGTACGCTTTGGACAGAGGCAACGCTCCAAGCTGTTTGGCACCGGAGCGAAGCGGAGGTGCCAAACAGCTTGCACGCTGATCGTCCGACGGAGGGCCATCTTCTCTCATCGGCTGGAACCTGTGAATTTGGGCACGATCAGTGCTCTAGCGCACTCCCTCATGGGGTGCCACCGAGATTGTGGACCCTTCATAGCTAACAAAGAGCGCCATAACCCCCAGAGCGCCCAAGGAAAGGTAAATCCTAAATGTCAAATTTCTACTGTTCCCCCGGTAGAGCCGGGGGAATTCCCTTGGGGGTTTAGAATCCCATTCTTCAATTAGGGGGGCAGTACTGGCTGTAAAAGCTCGAACACTTCATGACGACTCCCCAGGAGCATTTAACCCCGGGATTCGAGAAGCAAAGTTCGCAATCGCATTGAAGAATCGCCGACGCCGGCGTCGAAGAAGCAAAACCGATGCCGAGGGTGAGCAGAGAAAGGACGATGAGCTTGCGGATCATGGGCACCTCCTATGAGCCAAGCACAGAAGTGGGCCGGCTCTCATCTTAGTAGGTACAGCAAGAAGCAAAAACCGAGCCTTTAGCGCCGCGCCCCCTTCCCTCGCCTCTTGAGCGGTGCCCGGCTCGGGGAGGATCTACTTGGAATCCGACCCGCGATCAGGATTCGGATGGCATCTTAGGAGGGGTGAACATGGAATGAAGCCGCCCAGTTTTTCCCATCGGCTGAAGCCATGCAATCGGGGGACGTTTTGTTGCTTAAGAATACTTAAGGAAAGCTACTCCTCATTACAGAGTTCCTTGCCGGCCAACGCGCTTGGCGGTGAGCGCGCGGAAACCGCGCTGTTTGCGGTTTCCGTCCGCTCGACCGGCCGGGTTATGCGTACTATCCTACCTTAGCTGCGAACTGCTTAGGACTATCTGACGAATATGCTTCCACGGCTGAGCCATGCTCGCTTTCAAGCTCACCAAGGCACTTCCTCACATCTTCTAGCGCCTCAAGCTGCTTGTCTGTAAGGGCTGACTCCTTGAACTCGTCCTGGTGCTCCTCATTTAGTCTCGCACAGAAGCGCACCCAATCCTTGCCAACATCAAGTGCGGCACCTATGTGCCTATGTAGTTCGGCATACGCCCTGGTGGCAGAAGGAGTATTTGCAATGGGAGTATACAACTTCTCGCTATGAGCGATCATGCAGAGTTCAGCAAGGTTGTCAGCAAGGCGCTTAGCCTTATCACTCGCATCTCGAACGCGAATACGGCAGCCGTTTCGATACATACGTTTCGCACTATGCGCAGCGTAAGTTTGGTATCCGGCTATTATTATGCCAACAAGCCCGACCCAGAGACCAATCATATCAGCTGTCAGATAATCAACTATGGTGTCTGCCATATGTCCTCGTCTCCTTTAAAGTGTCTATTGACATTACCAAGACGCCTCCTACGTCTCACGCATAACTTTGAATTACCCTTGCGGTCTCTCCGCCCAGATTTACTTACAGACAAACACCCCTTCTGCACTGTAAACGGTGGAAGATACTCATTCTCTTGATGTTCTCACTGTACGCCTGTTCTTGAGCTTCGTCAAGAATGGAACCATGGCGTCTGGCGGGAGCTTCTGTGGGAGAGTGGAGGCGGAGCCTTATATGGCAGGTATCCAGTGGCTTTCAATACGCGTCCAATGGAGACTTATGGCCCCGTCTGTCGTGTAAGCCGCCAGGGCGATCAGGGGGCGTGGAACGTAGGCGGAAAAGACCAAAGCGACAAGGTCTTCGTCTTGGCTAATGCGGAAGTGCATATTCGTCAATTGTTCGAGCGTTCACGTCCAGAACGCCGTCGGCCTGACTACGGCCGCAGATTCCAGACTCCTGACGCTCCGGCCGGCACCACCACCGTCCCCTCGCCGCGCGCCTCGCCTGATCCGAAGATCCGGTCCAGGCCCGCAGCGGTTACTGTATAGGGTCCCGCCGTCGCTTCCTGATCGGTTACGTTGTGCACCACCAGCACCTTTTCGCCCTCCGCTTCGCGCATGAACGCCACGACCGGCGTGCTCCGGTTGCCGGGAGACAACAATGTCAACGTTCCCTTGCTCAAAGCCGGCGAGGATTGCCGCAGACGGATCAGTTTCCGGTAATACGACAGGAGCGAATCGGGATCGCCCGTCTGGGCCGCCACGTTTTCCCTCTCCTTTCCGGGCGCGAATTCGAACCAGGGCCTTCCCGTCGTGAATCCGCCGCCGGGGGAGGCGTCCCAGGGCATGGGGGTGCGCTTGAATTCGTCGTTGTTGCCCGGACCGTTCTGGAGCCCCACCTCTTCGCCGTAGTAGAGGAACGGCGCGCCGGGCAGGGTCAGGAGGATGGCGGCGGCGCTTCTCATCTTCACGGGGTCGTTGCCGAGGGCCGTCGCCAGACGCCTCTGATCGTGATTGGTGAGGAACGGTGCGTCGATCGCTCCGGTGGGATACAGGTCGGCCATTTCCTCCAGCTTCGCCGCGATGCCGGCGGCCTCCCCGGCGTTCAGGGCGCCCAGGATCTCCTCGGAGAGCGGGAAGTTGAAGTTCATGGGGAGGGTATCGAAGTAGGCGGCGATCTTGCCGGTGTCCGTCCAGTTCTCGCCTACGAGCACCGCGCGGGGGAACTTCTGCCGGACGCTGGCCGAGTATTCCTTCAGGGTTTCGTACGTCTCGGGCTGGTCGTTCTGGAGGTCGCCTGTGCCGTTGGCGAACAGGTGGCGGGTGGCGTCGAGCCGGAAGCCGTCCACGCCCCGGGCGAGCCAGTGGGCGGTCAGGCGCTTCATCTCCTCGCGCACGGCCGGGGTGGCGTGGTTCAGGTCCGGCATGCCACCCCAGAAGACGCCGTAGTATTATAATAGGCGCCGTTCTTCTCGTGCCACGTGCGGTTGCTGCCGCCCCAGGGCTGGGTCCAGCCGGGATCGCCGGCCCGCCACACGTACCAGTCGCGGTGGGCGGAGGTGGGAGAGGAGGCGGAATCGAGGAACCACGGATGCTGCGCGCTGCTGTGGTTCATCACGAAGTCCACGATGACCTTGATGCCGCGGCGATGGGCTTCGGCGAGAAAGCGGTCGAAGTCCTCGCCCGTGCCGTAGTCGGGCTCGATCTTTTCGTAGTTCACCACGTCGTAGCCGTGATAGCTGGGCGAGTCGAACACCGGCATGAGCCAGAGGGCATTGACGCCCAGATCGCTCTCCGTCGCGGGATTGCCGTCGTTCAGGTAATCGAGCTTCGCCGTGAGGCCCTCGAGATCGCCGACGCCGTCACCGTTCGAGTCGGCGAAGCTGCGCACGAAGACCTCGTAGAATACGGCCCCTCGCGCCCAGTCGTGGTCCCATGGGACGGGCTGAGACGGAGCCTCGGCGGGTGGCGTGGCCTCCGCGGTCGTTGGCGCGGCCGGGGGCGGCACGCTGGCGCATCCCAGGGCCATCGAGGCGAGGAGGAGGAATAGGGCACGACGGATTCGGATAGCGCCGTTCGTGGCGTTCATGGCCGTATTCTAGGAGCAGCGCACCCGCCCGGGCATTTATGCCAACCTCTTATACACATCTCCGCCCTCGTCCGTTTCCTGTCCTTCGGCCAGAATCTTCGCCCTGGTAGGGGCGGGAGTTGCCCAGCCCGGGGCGTCAGCCCCGGGGACGGGAGCCGCGAGATTCCCGAGTCCCGAAGGGCCGACAGATCCGGTGCTTGTCAGGCATGGCTTCCGGGAGCGTCTCTGCCGGCCCTCCGGGACTTGGATGGGGGGGGTGCCCGGTTCCCCGGGGTTGACACCCCGGGCTGGGCAACTCCCGCCCCTCCAGGGCGAAGACCATCGAGCGACTCACCGTAATTTGGCGGAAGATGTGTATAAGAGGATGGCATTTATGCCCGGGCGGGGGTGCCGGAGAGGGATGATATGGAGAACCTCAAAGTCGCCGCCGTCACCGGAGCCTCGCGGGGTCTGGGGACCGTCTTCGCGCGGGTCCTGTCCGAGGAGGGGTACGCCGTGGCTCTCGGAGCGCGGGACCTCGGAGCCATCGAGGGCCTGGCCGCGAGCCTGCCCAGCCCGGCCCTCGCCCATCCGCTCGACGTGGGAGACCCGGGGAGTGTGGCGGCCTTCCGCGACGCCGTCCTCGCCCGCTTCGGCCGGCTCGACGCGCTGATCAACAACGCCGGCATCGGCATCTTCAAGCGGCTGGAAGATTTTTCGCCGGCAGAGATCGAGCAGACGTTCCGGGTGAACGTCCAGGGCGTGTGGGCCGTCACCACCGCCTTCCTGCCCCAGCTCAAGGCGTCCCGCGGACTGGTCTGCATGATCTCCTCGGACGTCTCGACGCGGACCTTCCCCACGGGCGGTCCCTATACCGCCTCCAAGTTCGCCCTGAGGGCGCTCTCGCGCACGCTCCAGCAGGAGAACCCCGAGCTGCGGGTGATGGAGCTGCGCCCCGGCGCCACGGACACCTTCTTCGCCGGCTCGACCCCGGGCGCCCCTGGCAAGGAATGGTTCCTCCGGCCGCAGACCGTGGCCGAGACGGTGCGCTTCGCCCTCCGCCTGCCGCCCGAGGCCCGCCTCGAAGAGATCGTGGTCCGCAGCAGCTCGCAGCCGCCGGAGTATTAGTGGGCACTTCTATATAGAGAGCAGAAAAAATTATATGGAGAAAGGCTCCGGGAACGCTACGAGCCCCTCCTTCTATATGGAAGCCTCGTCTTTTCATATGAAAGAGGCTCCTGGAGCCCTTGCAAGTCTCTTCGTCCATATGGAATTCAGAAAAAATTATATGGAAATCTCCCCGAACAGCCCGGACTGAGCTTCCAAACGGGCGCCTCAGGTCTTCTGGAGACCTTCTCGGCCTCTCTCTTCATATAAAAAATCTTCCGTTCTATATAGAAAGTGGCTTCGCCGGCCCCGGCGGAACGTTCGCTCCGGTAATTTTGGTTTCCGCCTATATAAGAAGTGGGCTTGGTGGGGCTTCAGGTCCACCTTTCCATATAAAAAGAGACGAGATTCATATGTAGTGCCGTTGCGTGTGTCCTCGAAGACGATCCCGCCCCACGCCGTCCTGGCAGGACCTTTGCTCCTGCCAGCCATCGTCATGGAAGTAACCGCACCCCCCCGGCGGCGATGGCGCTGGAGCCCGGACTGGAAAGAGCGTTGGGAGGACATGAGGCGTCCTCTCGCGTATCTGCTCGCCCTGGCTTACGCCGTCCTGCTCTTTTTCTCCTTCTCCTGGTCCCGCTGCTTCTTCGACGGCTGTCCGAATGTCGACAGCCTGGCCGTCTACCAGCCCGGCGGCGCGCCGGTCCTGCTCGACCGCCGCGGCGAGGCGTTCGCGGATCTCGCCCCCAGCGAGCGCGACGCCGTGCCCCTCTCCTCGATGCCCTCCCACGTGGCGCAGGCCTTCCTCGCCGTGGAGGACAAGCGCTTCTACGAGCACCGGGGGGTGGATTGGCCCCGGGTGGGCGGCGCGATGCTGGTCAACCTCCGTTCCGGCGAGTACGCCCAGGGGTTCAGCACCATCTCCATGCAGCTCGCGCGGAACCTCTTCCCGGAGCGCATCTCCGGCCGGGAGCAGACGACACGGCGGAAGCTCATCGAGATCCGCGTGGCCCAGGAGATTGAGCGGCGGTACTCGAAGCAGGAGATCCTCGAGCTCTACCTGAACAACATCTACTTCGGAAACCGCGCCCGGGGTATCGAGGCGGCGGCGCGCCAGTACTTCAACCGCCCGGCCCAGGAGCTGTCGCTGGAGCAGGCCGCCCTGCTCGCGGCCTTGCCCAAGGCACCCAGCCATTACGATCCGCGCCGGCATCCGGAGAAGGCCCTGGAGCGCCGGAACCTGGTGCTCGATCTCATGCAGGAGCAGGGACGGGTCCCTCGCATGCTGGCCCAGGTGGCCCGCCGGTCCCCCCTGGGGGTCCTCCGGGCGCCTCGCCAGGAGCAGGTGGAGTCCGGGCTCGCTCCGTATTTCGTGGAGCAGGTCCGCCGGGAGTTGGAAGAGCGGTTCGGCCAGGCTCTCTACGCTCAGCCCTTGAGGATCGTCACCACGCTCGACTCCACGGTCCAGCGGGCCGCCGAGGAGGAGCTGCGCCGGCAGCTCAAGCGCGTGGAAGACGGCGAAATGGGCCTGTTCGAGGGACCGCGCTACTCGCTGGTCTCCGAGACGCCTGAGGACGGCACTCCCTATCTCCAGGGCGCGTTCGTGATGCTCGACGCCCGGAGCGGCGATGTGCTCTCCTGGGTGGGCGGGCGCGACTATGCCCACTCCCAGTTCGACCGTGTGGCCCAGGCGCGGCGGCAGCCCGGGAGCGCCTTCAAGCCGTTCGTCTACGCCGCGGCCCTGTCCCAGGGCTGGGTGCTCAGCCAGCCGCTCCTCGACCAGCCGCTGCAGGTGAGGATGCCGGACGGCCAGATCTGGAAGCCGCGCAACTTCACGGGCCGCTACGAGGGGCGGATCACGATGCGCGACGCGCTCGTCCGCTCGAAGAACGTGGCCACGGTCCGCCTGGCGAGCGCCGTGGGGCTCGACGAGGTCGCGGACCTTGCGCTCGACGCGGGGATCGACGAGCCGGTCTCGCCGGTGCCTTCGCTGGCTCTGGGGTCCGTCACCGTCTCGCCCCTGGAGCTGACGTCCGCCTATACCGCGTTCGCCACCCTGGGCACAGCTGTGGAGCCCCGCCTCATCCTGAGAGTGGAGGATGAGGACGGCAAGATCCTCTGGCGGTCGAGGCCCGAGAAGCACGAGGTGCTCAAGCCGCCCGTCGCGTTCCTGGTGACGAACGTGCTCCAGGAGGCCCTCGTGCGCGGCACGGGGAACCTGGTGCAGCAGACCGGCCTCAAGGTACCCGCGGCCGGCAAGACGGGCACCACCAACGAGGGGACCGACGCCTGGTTCGTGGGTTACACACCGGAGGTGGCCGCCAGCGTCTGGATCGGCTTCGACCAGAACCGGCCCATCCTGGAAGGCGCCACGGGCGGTCGCCTCGCCGCTCCCCTCTGGGGACGGGTGATGGCGCGGGCCTATCAGAAGCGTTCGAAGCCGAAGCCGTGGAAGAGGCCCGCCGAGGTGGTGAGCCGGCCTGTCGATCCCACTACAGGTCTGGTCGTGAAGAAGGAGTGCGCCGGTGATGGTTCTCCAAGGGAGCTGTTCGTCGAAGGGCTGATCCCGGCCTCCTATTGTCCGGGCCGGGAAGATCCTCCTCGCAACGGGTTCCCGGCCCAGCAGCAGCAGTTGGCCGAGAAGGAGGCCGAAGCGGAACGGCAAGAGCAGGCGGCCGAGCAGAAACAGGAGGAAGAGGGGGAGCAGGCTCGGATCGCGGCGGCACAGCGGAGGGCCGAGGCGGAAGCGCGAAAGGCGGAAGAGGCTGAGCGCGAGGAAAGGGAAAAGGCCCGGCTGGCCGAGAAGAAGAAGGAAGAGGAGCTCGAGCGCGCCAGGCTGGAGGAGCGCCGCGAGCGGATCGCCGAGGCCGAGGCCGCAGCCGACCGCCGCGAGGAGGAGATCGCCGCGAAGGAGAAAGAGCTTCGCGCCAAGGACAGAAAAGACACAGAGGACAAGGAAGAGACTCGCATCGCTCAGGTCCTGGAAAAGGAGCGGCGCGTCCGTGCGGACGAGGAGGAAGAGGAGGCCCAGGACAGGGATCGCCGGAGAAGGGAGGCGCGCGAGGCGGAGCGAGCTCGCGAAGAGGATGACGATGGCGAGGAAGACCGCGAGGAGAGGGCTGCCTCGTCCGACACCGACCTCTCCGGCTGGTGGGAGATGACGAACACCATCCAGTCCACAAATTACGCGGAGTACAAGGGCCTGCGTATCGGCTACCGCGTCCAGCTCGAACAGGATGGCGACCGGATTGTCGGCCGCGGCCAGAAGTGGTCCGAGAACGGCCGCATCCTGCCGGCCTCGGCGCGGACGCCCCTGACCGTCACCGGGACGGTGGACGGCCGCGACGTCAACCTCGAATTCACGGAGCGGGGAGCGAAGCGCACCACGAACGGGAGCTTCTCGTGGACTCTGTCCGCGGACCGCACGGCTTTGCGGGGCAGCTTCCGAAGCACCGCCGCGGATACGAGCGGCAGCTCGTTGGCGCGGCGGATGCCTTAGCCTTCGCCGCCCACAATCTCCCGCACCAGCTCCACCGCCGACAACGGCGCGCACCCCTCCGCGTTGTTGTTGATCGTGCAGAGGTACGGCCTGCTAGCGGCCAGGGCCTCGCGGGCGAGGTCGGCCACGGCCGTGCGGTTGCCGGGGTCGGGGGCGGCCATGCGGTTGAAGGGAGCGTAGCGCCGGCCGGCCTCTTCGTAGGTCATGCCGGGACCGAGGAGCCAGCGGATGATCGTCATGGGCGCCCGGTCCGTGCCGGCGAGCCGGGCCTGGGCGCGGACGTCGGGCATGCGGGGGTGGACGTTGTGGCAGTGGCAGGCGCCCACGGACAGGAGGGCTTCCCCATACTCGGCAGTGATCAGCTCGCGGTTGCGTAGCTCGACGGCGTAGATGGGGCCGCGCGGAAGGGCGGCGAGGAAGGACTGGAGCCGCTCGGCGAAGCGGGCGGGCGTTCCCAGGCTCTGGGGGGCGAACTGGAAGAGGAGGGCTCCGGCGTCGGCCCCCATCCCGTCGACGAAGGGAGCTACGACCTGGTCCGCGGCGTACTTGGGATCGAGGAAGAGCGGGTTCTCCTGCCCGCGCGAGGCACCGTAGCGGGCGTGCTCCGGAAAGCGCGCCAGGGTGCAGGCCTCGTGGGCTTTCACCAGGAAACGGAAGCTCCGCGGCACCGCCTCACGGTACGCGGCCAACTCCATGGCCTCGACGGGCGCGTAGTGGGTGCGGTCGACACCCACGGCCCGCAGGAGCGGGTGCTTCGCGTACGCCGCGAGCCCCTCCCGCGCCAGGCGCGACTGGGAATAGGAACGGTCGTAGACCAGCCCCGCCCATCCCTGGAAGGACCACGTCGAGCCGCCGAGATAGACTCCGTCCGGCAACGCGCGGCCCAGCGCCTCGACCTCCTCGGGCTGGGGAGCCGGCCCCACGCCTTCCCGTGCGGGTTCGGGTTCCGGTCCGAGGTCGAAGAGAGCGAGCTGGTCGCTGTACTTTCGACTCATAACTCCTAGTATACGAACCTAGGAGGAATTTTGCCAAATGTAGCTACATAGCACCTTCCAAGGACACGCGGCTAAGGGAGTCTCACCTCGATGCCTGAGGCCCTCGCTCCGCCAAGGATGCACCTGCGCTATTTTTTTTTGCCCTAAGGTGTTGACCCCATACAGCGAACAGCATCCGTAGCAGGTGATGGTCTCGCCTCTCTACGTCTTCTGACGCCGTGCTTCTCCCCTCCCGCTTACTCTCATATCTGATCGAGGATCTTGTCTCCATGAATCCTCCGTCCTAGGCCAAGAGACTCAGTTGAGGGACCGAACCTCCCCACTTAAAACTTTGGGCAGTTCGGGTGCCTCGACGTTCTTTGCCTGGATGCATCTGGATGGTTTCACAAACATCGGCAGTGTACCTCCCTTTTCAGGGGCGGTCAATGGTGTTACTAGCCCTTTTTTGGCGAGTTCGTTTCGAGATCTTGTTGCTGCACTTTCCTGGGAGGCTGGGCAATCAGGTGTTCACGCCATACTGCCAACAGCATTCGCACACCTGAAATTGCTGCCGGATTCTCTATGCCTTTTCCTCGGCGAGACTGAGCCTCTTTGAAGCTTACGACTTCACCAATGTGACCGAAACTCCGATTGCTAGTCATCTTGCTCCTCCTCTTTCGTTCCTTGGATCGTTGAACTATGGTTAGAATGACTTGTCCAAGAGGGCCGCTCCGGCTTTGCAAGCCCGGGCGGCCAGAGAATGTATGTGAAGCGAAAGATGACCTCTGGACGCGATAACCTTATTTTCCTTTGCGAGGCCTACTATTGCCAGGGGAACTTGAGGCAGCTCTGAAGCTCTGAGCTGGCTATTAATGGTCGCTTTCACGGGTTCCCCTTTCGTCTTTAGCCTAGGCGCCGTCGGCAAACCCGAGGAGTTCTTCTATCATGTCTGCGCGTACAATCTTGAGAGCTAGTTCAATGGCTAATCGCTTGCTCCCTGCACCCTCTAGGGCTAACACCAAAGATTCTTCCAAGAGTACTCTGAAGCGTTCGAGGGCACGGTATAAGACACGGCCGTTATTTGCTATCTCTTTTGCGTGCTTCTCTCGGCTCTTTGGTTCTTTAAGATCAAAAAAATCTTCCAATCCTTGCTCTAGGACGACTAGATCGTGGTACCTACTCTTGAGACGTTTAAGGGCAATCTCCATATGAGGTGATAACACATCTATGATTTCGTGCATCAGCCTCATGACTCTAATTTTTTCCTCAGGGTCTATGTGGTATATATTTGAATCGAATTCAAGATGTACGGGTAGACGTTGGACTCTCTTTTTGTGGCGGTCCAATGCCCGTGACAATTCGTCTTGAACTAAATCAAATGGTAATTCAACTGTCATGGCGAGCGGATACCAATCGGCTCGCGCGTCATAGGAGATATCTTTAATGTCTTCCTCCAAAAGCCCAGAGCCATGCCATATCCTCACGTAATCTTCGCTTGCCTTGCCGATTCTGTCCCATGCTTTGATGACTTGGTTGCCGTCCGAGTCGTAGCGGAGGGTGTCCAAATCTTGCGGCATGATCCTTACGCCTGTGCTTCTTTTGTGAGAATGGCCGTGGCTCATGGGCTGCCTCCGATTTTTGGCCTTAGGTTTCTTAAGTAGTAGCCTTGCCTTGCCTTAAGACGGCTCTGTGCCATAGTGAGATTGCTGTCTCTCGTGAGGCACAGAACCTGGCTTATGGGTGCCTGTGTGATCAACAGGATCCAGTGGGTGGTCTGAGATTTCTACCAGATGCCCGTGTTCGTGGTCACTATCTTCGTGGTCACGATGAGAAGTGGGCTCCTGCTCAGCGTGACCTTGGCCACCATTCAACAAGGAGCTATTATTGCTGTATAGTATATCGAGTCTGGGCAGCAGAGGATAGGGCTGGTGGCACAGTACTGTAGTATTTAGGGTGAAAGCGGGGGCGGGTTCAAGTTCTCGCATTGCTATCCTCCTTGGGTTTGGGCCTTCTCTGCCTTCTCTGCCTTCTCTGCCTTCTCTACCTTCTCTACCTTCTCTACCTTCTCTACTAAAGGACAATGGGCTAGGTTTTTTCGACACTTTGGATCCTATAGCTTGGCCCTTAGCGGATTCCCAGAGGGCAGGGAGAGCAGCGCAGAGGTAATTCTTGAATATGCGCCTATTGAAATTATTTCCTGCGCCTTGGCTTCGTCGTCAAGGTGCTGGGGCCGAAGGGTTTGAAGAGCCATGACGCTCGGCAATGGCAGTCTGGGCCGAAACCAGGTGTCTCGATTGAGGCGCTGCTCGTGATCTTCGACTACCTCGCAGCTAAGTCCAAGGATCTCGCTCTGCTGCGGTTGCTGCAGGATCTGGAGAAGATCGGTCGGATAGACGTTCTGAGGGCTTCGGATTGACGGAGTCCTTTCCCTTCCGCCCCTGGGTGCGGAGCACCAGCCGCCGGGCGCTGGTCTGGGGGATCGCGGTGGTCGTGGTGGTCGGCGCCCTCATGTTCTTCCTCGAACGGGGAGACCGGGACGCCTGGGGCCGGGCCTTCGGCGTGTTGTTCGCCTACAGCCTTCTCTTCTGGGTGAGCCTGATCAAGATCTGGTGGACGGCCGGCCGCCCGGCCGTGTCGCTGGACGAGGAGTCCCTCGCCTACCAGCCGCTCCACACCTTCCTGCCGCGCCGGGTGCCCTTCGCCCGCGTGCTCGCCTGCAATCCCCGTCCGGGTACGGAGGCGCTACGCTTCGTGATCGAGAAGAACGGCGTCGCCCGTGAGCTGTTCCTGAACCTGGCCGTCGTCAAAGGACAGCACCGCTTCCTCGACCTTCTCGGAGAGCGTCTGGAGGCGGCGGGACTGGCAAGGGTGCCCGGCCGGGAGAACGCCTGGTGCCGGCCGGGCTGGGACGATCCGGGAATGGGTACCGGACCGCAGGTGTGACTACTTGAGCTTCAGTTATCGAAGGCCTGAACGGCTTCGTCCCACTCAACCTTCGTGGGCTCATTGGTCTCGCTGAAGAAGCTCTCGACCTCGCTCTTGAAGCTCTCGAAGTCCACCGCCTCGGCAGCGGCGTCGAACAGGACAGACCTGTAGATCATGCGGAACTCGGCCTGGGCCTCGGTCGCCGTAGCTCCGCCCGCGGAGAGACCCCCGGGATTGACTCCGTACATCCAGTAGCCGTCGTCTTCATCCACCAGGAGAGCCCGGCCATTGACGCCGACTCCTGCGACGAATCCATTGCCGGCGATGAGATCCCGGAATCCGAACAGAATGGGGTAGCGCGTCATCCAGGACCATTCTTGATGGTTCGAGACGGCTTGTCAAGACACAACGGGCGGCATTTCCATAGGGGAAATACCGCCCGCGAGAGGGAAGCCTCAGTTCGTCGCGCAGCTCAGCAGCGAGCCGGCGTTGGCGCAGACGTTCTTCATCTGCGTCGCGCTGTTCAGGCAGGGGTTGGAGGAGACGCCGCCGAAGTGGTGCAGGCCGATGACGCGGCCGGTCGAGGCGCTGAGCACGGGCGAGCCGGAGGAGCCGCCCTCGGTGTCGCAGCTATAGCCCATCTGGCTGTTGGCGCTCGCGCCGCCGTAATTGGCGTTGACCGTCGAGACGTCACAGCGCAGCGTGTGGGCCGTGTCCTTCCAGTAGGCGATCTTCTTCAGGCCGCCGCCCGGATGCTGCGGGAAATTGAGGATCCCGCCCACCGTGGGCGTCAGCGAGGTGGCCGTGTACTCGCCCCAGGTGGCCTCGGGGTTTCCCTGGAGGGTCAAGATCGTGTAGTCGAGGCCCACGTGCGTCCGCAGGAAGGTGCCGCCGGCGTAGGTGGTCGTCGTCGCCTGAGTGGTGCCACCGCAGGTGGTGGTCTGGTAGTTGAACCGCGCCTGGACCGTGCTGACCTCGGTCTGGTTGTCCACGCAGTGGTTGTTGGTGACCATGGTGTTGGCGTTCGAGCCAGCCACCAGCCAGCCCGTGCAGACGAAGCTCGAGCCGCCGCTCTGGAAGGACAGGCGGGCCACCGGCCGGACGTTGATTGTCGAGTGGCAGGCCACGTTCTCGCTGCCATTGGTGCCGCAGATCACCTTCTCGATGGGGCTGCCATCTTCCCAGGCCGGCGCCGTGCCGTGGGCGATGCGGTCGATCGCGACGCCAAAGCGTCCGCGCGCCTTGGCCCGGCTGCTGCTGTGGAGCTCGACGACGGCCGTGTCGGACTCGACGATGAACGACCAGAACTCGCCCGTACCCCGCGGGCCCTTGCCCGTGTACGTCCAGAAGTCCGTCCCATCAGGGCTGGACACGGTGACGTAGTCGCCGTCCGGCAGGTTGAATTTCTGGAAATGGATCCGGAGGAACGTCGCCCCCGGCGAAACGACCGTCTCCGACCAGGACACCGGGCGGCTCGGCCCGCCCAGGGGATAGGCGGCGGGCGTGGCGGCCCGGTACGCCAGCTCGTCTCCGACCTTGATCCGTCCCTGCGCCTGGGCCATGGTCCCCAGCAGCGCAAGCCCCCCCGCCATCACGGCAGCAATCCGCATCCTTCGAGACATGTGATTACCTCCAAGGAACTCAAGCCAGCTCTTTGCCAGCCTGGTAGTTGACTGCGTTGCTTACAAAAGAATGAGTACAGGTGGGGGAGGGGAAGGGGACAAAAGTAGAGGAAGGTAGAGGAGATCGTGGGATGAAATCGATTTCAGTGGGGGATCGGGGAGGATGATCGCGATCCGCACCCCCCGCCCGAGCATTGATGCCCGGGCGGGGCCGCAGTCCTACAATCCTGCCGGCTCCGCGATCTCCACATCATCCTCCGCATCCACCTCATCCTCCCCCGTCACCGTCTTCACCGCCTTTTTGGGATGGGCGGCGATGGCCTCGGCCAGGGCCTGGTCGATCCGGCCGTCGATGCGGACGAGGGTGAGCTCGCTCTCATCCAGGTTGACCACGAAGAGGTTGCGCAGGGCGCCGGCCGGGTCGGTGCGGACGAAAATCCAGGCACGCTCGTTTTCTTCCCGCGTGCGGATCATCGGTGTCCAGCCGTTTTGAGCGAGCTGCCTTTCAAAGCGGGTGTCGCTAGCGAGGCGGTCGAGGTCGGGCATGGAGTGGACCTGGTAGGTGGCGACTTCGACGCTGTGGATGCGGGAGAGGAATTCCTGGCCCTCGACCTTACCGGGGACCATGCGGACGAGCCCGCGCAGCAGGCCCATCTTCATCCGGCCGAGATGGAAGTGCGCCTCCCGCTCGAAACGGGCTTCGGGGAACCGGCGCTGGATCTCCCAGCCGACCCTGTCGACGGATGGCGTGCCGGCGCAGCCCGCGAAGAGGGAGGACAGGGAAAGGAACAGAACGAATGGGACGACGCTTCGCTTCACGATACGCCTCCGTTCAAAAAGGGGTGGGTCCTTATTTACTCCGGTTTCTTGTCGTCTTTCTTGTCGCTGGGGGCCGGCGGCGGCTGCTTGACATTCACGTCCACGTCGAAGTGCTGGGCCAGGCGACCGATCTGGGCGGGGTCGATCCGGCCGACGATGTTGATGACGACGGCCTCGTCGCCCGGCGACAGCGAGAGCAGGGTGAGCCCATCGATCTTGCCGCCACTCTCTTTGAGGTAGATGTAGGTCTCCTCGCCCTCGTCCCGCACCTTCAGGGTGACTTTCCAGCCGCGGTCCTCCAGCCACCGCACCGTTCGGCCGATCCTGGTGCGGAGCGAGCTTTCGTCCATGCCCCTCAGCGGGACGACCTGGAGCTTGATGGCCTTGAGCCCCGCGATCATGGACGAGAACTCGGGCTCGCTCCGCTTCGTGCCCGCCGCGATCAGGCTGAGCAGAGCGCCTTCGATGTTGATCTCGGTGCTCAGCTTCTCCTGAGGGAAGAGATCGAGCTTGTCGAGAGGCACGTAGCCGGGCTGGGCCGCGAGGTCCTGGGCCTGGCCGGCGGAGGCCGCCAGCAGGAGCAGGACCGGGATCGTGATGGCAATGGCGATCTTCTTCATCTCAGAACTCCTTCTCGAGCCGCCCGGCGGGGATCGGCAGATCCGGGATCTCGCCGAAGGATCGGGAGACGCCGCGGGTGGCGGGAACGACCAGCCTCTTGGCGAGGATCTCCTCCTGGAGATCGGTGCTCGCCCGGCGGGTCGCCTTTCCGAGGTAGGCCAAGGCGAGCTTCGCGTCGGCCGTGGCCTGGGCGATCTCCTCCTGGCTCGGCTGGTCGGACGGCTTCTGGACCTGGAGGAACAGGGCGCCGCCGCCTACGGCCAGGGCCAGCACGGCAGCCGCCGCAGCGAGCCGGGGGCCAATCGTGTGGATGATATGGCGGGGCTTGAAAGGCACGACCCTCGCCCGGTCCTTGCGGCCCTCCTGGCGGACCCGCTCCAGCACCTCCGGCGGGCAGTCGAGCTGAGGCAGGGACCGCAGCTCGCTCTGGATCCGCGTGGCTAGGGCGAGCTCGGCGGCGCAGGCGGGGCAACGGTCAAAATGCCCGCGCAGCCGGCCAGCCTCGTCTTCTGGCAGGTCGCCGTCCAGATAGGGCTCGATCCAGTCGAGCGCCTCTTCGCAGTGGAGGTCGTGGTCGGTTCGAATCATGGTTGTGCTACCTCTCGATTGTTCCCGTAGCTCAGGCGTTCCCGCAGCTTCTTCCTTCCCCGGTGGAGATGCACCCGCACGGTGACTTCCGGCATGCCGAGCGCCTCTCCAATCTCCCGGTGCGGGAGGCCTTGGACCTCGCGCAGGATGACGATGCTCTTGTACGGCTCGCCGAGCTCCGACAGGGCTGCGAGCAGCCGCCGCCGGAAGTCCGTGGCCTCGGCCCGCGCCAGGGGATCGGGCTCGGCGCTCTCGACCTCCCGGGCCTCCTCGTCGTCGAGGCTGGACGCGGCGGCGAGCGGGGCCTCGGACCGGCGCTTCCTCAGCAGGTCATAGCAGGCGTTGCGGGTGACCCGCAGCAGCCAGGCGCCGAGGCGCTCCTCGTCTACCCTCTCCTGATGCCGCCAGAGACGGAGGAGCACCTCCTGGGTCACGTCCTCCGCCTCCTCCCGGCTGGAGAGGAAGTAGCGGGCGAACGAGTAGACCCGGCGCCGGTATCTCTGGGCGGTGTCCTCGAAAGCCATCAGCATCCAAAGGAGAAGACGGATGGGGGAGCGGAACGTTTCAAGGTCCCGGGAGGGGACTGCGTGTTAGTCCGCCCAGGTCCGGATTCTTGAGGGAGTCTACGATGGCGGAACCTAGCCCATCCGCCACCGCCACCACTGAGACCTCGGTTTGATGCGGCGGACAGCCCGCCGCTCCCATCGCAAGGTCAGAGGAAGGCCCGCCAGCCTGGCGGAGTATCCGCCAACCCCGGTGGAAAGCCCGCCACCTCTGGCGGAAGGCTCGTCATCCCAGAGGGTAGTGTGGTGTGCTAGCTTGAAATTCCGCGCCCGTGCGCGGTCCAACCGGCTGAAACTACTATACGCACGGCCAGTGCAAGGGCTTGGCGGCGGAGCTGGCCCGCCTGTGGTTCCGTGGCGATGGTTCGAAACCTCCTGCGATCCCTCGGTCTTTCCCTTAGCCAAATCATGGGCAGCCAGTCTTTTGGCTGCCCATGACCGTCGAAAGTGTCGGCACCGCATCGCTGACATGCCTCCCAGCAAACGTGCCACGAGAACAGGAGCTTGCTTCTTCCATAGACAATGTTCTCTGAGAGAGAAACACAATGAGGCATTTGCCTATTGCCCTTTCTGGGATGACCTTCTTACAAAACGCAAATAGTTGCAAGTAAGAGCCAAGGAGGCATAGTATGAGATCTCAGCCAGGTGCTAACCTTGGCCAAGTTTGACGTGGTTAGCTTCCGGCCGAAAACAAATCGACGGCAAGGTCGTATGAGGGGTTTGGGCCCTTTGTCCCGTTCCGGCTAGATGTGGCACCTTCTTTAGGTAGTAGACAAGCGAGGTATTGACTTTGCTGCAACGCCGAGCAATGATGAGCCCACACCTTGCAGTTCACGCCTATGTTGGCCGCCAGCATGGCGGCACCAGAGTGAAGAAGCTGCTTCGAGTGGGTATGCCGGTCATGAGGGCTAACCGCTCCGCGAGCGCGTGGTGTCTTGGAGTTAGAACACCAACTTCGTGGGCACAGTGGGGTGCCCCTGATCGAAAGGAGGGAAACGTTGACTTGGCTCCTTCTCCTGTTGCTCTGGTTTTCACCGGTTTCCGGAACCGCGGATGCGGAACCGGGCCCGACTCCCCCGGTGCAGGACGTTGCCACGACTATTGATCCCGACGGCTAGATGTTTTGCTCGGGCTAGACGCACCTCTCGTTTCCGGCGTATACAAATCAAATGAAAGCATTAACAAGGAGATGATTACCATGGCAGCCACTTCGATCGATCCCGACGGCTACAAGAGCTAGCTCGGCATCGCCATCTCCTGCAATTTGTCTTCGAGAGAGGCCGCGAGGTACGCGGCCTCTTTCGCTTGTAGACTAGTGAGTTTCATCCGCTCCAAGCTCTTGGCGATCCCTCGCGCCTGTTCAATCTCGCTCCTATCCGAGCTATAAAGTAAGGCAACGCGGCAGAAGGTCATGAGGTATGGCGCGGACGAGGCTTTATCCTTGTGCTGCCGGCCGATGTCTTTTAGTTGCCGACCTTTGAGCAGCAAATCGTCATTCGCTCCTTGAACATTCGCGAGGCAAGAGAAGTACACGAGATTGTGCAAGGCCATGTACTTACCGTTCCCTTCGAGCTTCTCAAGCCGAGCGTAACCTGCCTCGCAGTGATGAATGGCCTCAGCTATGTAGTTCAGGTCATCAGGGGTTTGCGTGTCGGAGTCCGGCTTCGAGTGTAGGGTGCCGATCATCGCGCCCATCACTGCATCAACTCGGCCCCGCAACTCCTGCTCGAGCTTCTCGTTACTCTTCTGAATTTTGGCGTCTAAGGCGTTCACTCGCTCTTCGTTCGTCTGAGTAGCGGTGTCTACCTTCGCCAGAGTCGCTTCCCCCGCTGCTGTGAACCGCCGCACCTCAGCTTGGAGCTGGCCCCATTGCACAAGGGCGGCCGCCGCAAAGAGAAGCGAAAAGGCGACAAGGGCTAGCGAGGAGACGCCAAAGAAGATTGTCATTAAGTCGCCTACGTCAGGCATGGTCGTTTTGGGAGGCATCCGCCACGAAAGAGCGAATAGTAGGAAGGCGAGCGACCCTAGCCAGAGGAAGATATGTAAGCTCCACCATAGGATGACACTTTTCTTCGTCGTCTCGTTCATGACCTGGGCTCCTATTCCCTTAAAGGCTGCTCTTGCCCGCTAGTATAGCGGGCAAGAGGTCGCCCCCGCGGCGGGAGCCGCTAGCCCTAGCGGAAGCTCCGCCACCTCTGGCGAACCGTCCGCCAGAGGTAACGGACGGTCCGCCGCTCGATTTGCTAGGCCGGAGAAGGCCCCCCAAGCAGGCGGGCGGGCAGGAACAGGATCGCCTTGAGGAAGGAGAAGACCGCCTCCAGGGTGATCCCCACCAGCCGGAACGGCAGGGAGAGCAGCCAGACGAAGGGGTAGAGGAGCAGCACCAGCAGGGCCAGCGGCCAGCTGATGACGAAGAGGAGAAGCCAGAGCAGGAGCTTGATCATGGACGGGGAGCCTCCTTCGCTCCCTGATCCACAGTACGAAGGGGGATATCCTGGTGTTTCGATGCTCCGGATGTCGACGGTCACCTTTGCGATCCTCCTCCTTTCCAGCCTGCCTCTGGCCGGGCAGTCGATCGACCGGGCCATCGATCTCCACACGGCCGGCCGTCTGGAGGAGGCCCTTCGGGAGTACCGCGCCGTGGCGGCGGCCACGGAGACGTCCGATCCGGCGGTCGCAGGCACGGCGCTCAACAATTCCTGTCTGATCCTGATGGACCTTGGGGATTACCGGGCTGCGCTTCCGGACTGCCGGAAGGCCCTGGCCCTGGTCCGCGCCGAGGGAGACCGCGAGACGATCAGCCACACGCTGAACAACCTGGGGCTGGTGCTCCAGGTGCTGGGCGAGCCCGCCGAGGCCGAGCAGAGCTTCCGGGAGGCGCTGGCGATCAACCGGGGGATTGGAGACGCCGAGGCACAGGCCATCAACCTCTCGAACCTGGGCGCTCTCGCGCTGGCGGCCGGCCACTACTCGGCGGCCCTGGGCCTCTACACCGAGGCCGAGGCTCTGGCCGCGAGACATCCCGATGAGCCGTGGGCGGCGGACCAGATCCGCGTCGCCCGGCTGAATCAGGGGGTGGCGCTGGAGAAGGTAGGTGCCTACCGGGAAGCCCTGGACCTCTACAAAGGGCTTCTCGCTGAGGGCGGAGAAGGTCAACGCGCCGCCCTTCTGGTCAACACCGGGGTGCTCTATCGGAATCTGGGCGATCCCGTGCGGGCGTCGGAAGCCTTCCGGGAGGCCATCAGCGTCTACGAGCAGGTGGGCGATACGGCGGGCCTGTCGAACGCGTGGCTGAATCTGGGATTGGCCCTCCATCTCAATCTGGAGCGGACTGGGGAGGCAGAAGCCGCCTACCGTGACGCCTTGCGGCTGGCCGAGGAGAGCGGGGACCGCACGGAGGAGGTACAGGATCTCTTCTATCTTGGCCGGCTCCTCCTCGAACGCGGCCGTCTGGACGAAGCCGAAGCGATCTACCGCCGCTGCCTGGAGGTAGCGAAGGCGAGCGGCTCGGCGGAAGGGAAGTGGTCCGCTCAGGAGGGATTGGGCCGGATCGCCCGCGCCCGAGGTGACCTGGCAGGCGCTCTTGGACGCTTCGAGCGTGCCCTTGCGGAAATCGAGCGGGTGAGGGCGGGTATCTCGCGTCCCCGGCGGGCCGGATACTTCGGCGACAAGCGGACCGTCTACGCCGCCATGGTGGAGACTTTGGGAGAGCTCGAGCGGCGGGAGCCGGGCAAGGGGTGGGGTGAGCGGGGGCTCGGGGTCGTTCAGCGCGCCAAGGCCCGCGACCTGCTGGACGCCCTGGGTTCCGGACGCCGGCCCACGGCTCCACTCGGTCCCGCGGCCCTGCGGGAGCGGGTCAAAGAGGGGGCCGTGCTGGAGTACTTCGTGGGAGAGAAGAGCCTCTACCTCTGGGTGATCCGGCCAGGAAGCATCCACTTTCACGACCTCGGGCCCGGCGGCCCGGTACTGGACGCCGTCGTCCGCGTTCATCGCGGCCTCTCCCATGGCTCCTCGCCGTCGCCCAATACCGTGACGGCCCTCTCGCGGGTGCTCCTGAAGGCCGCCGGTACCCTTCCTCGTCGTGGAGAGCCGTTGCGGATTGCTCCCGACGGGGCCTTGCGCTACCTGCCTTTCGAGATGCTGGAGGACCCTGCCACGCCCGGAGAGCTGCTGGTCGAGCGGGTGGCGGTGAGCTACCTGCCAAGTGCTTCCGCCCTCAGTGTCCTCGGGGGGGTGGGAGGTCCGGAGAGGCCGATGCAACTGCGCCTGCTGGGGTTCGGAGACCCCCGCCTGACCCGCCCCGATGAGGACCATGAGGGCCGTCCCACTCCGCGCGAGCTGCTCGTGGAGCGCTTCGGTCTGGCGCCGCTGCCTTCCGCCTCGCGGGAGATCGCCGCCGCGGCCCGACTCCTGGGAGGGAGGACGGCACAAGTCACGGGCGATAGGGCCACGGAGCAGGCCTTCCGCGAAACCGTGGGCCGTGGGTCGCGGGTGGTCCACCTCGCCACGCACACGGTGATTGACGAGCGTCCCGGTCAGGGCGCCGCCATCCTCTTGAGCGCCTCGGGGGATGACGACGGCCTCCTCACTCCCGAGGAGATCGCGGCGCTCGACGATCGCTCGGACCTGACGGTGCTCGCCGCCTGCCGCACGGCTCTGGGGTCCGGGGAGGAAGGGCAAGCCCTGGCCTCGCTCACCGGCTCCTTCCTGGCTGCGGGCTCCCGGGCCGTGGTGGCGACCCTTTGGGATGTGGGCGATGCCGAGACCGCCGCCTTCATGGAGCAGCTCTATTTCGAGCTGAGCCGGGGTCTGGCGCCCGCCGAGGCCCTTCAGGCGGTGAAACAGCGGCTGCGGGCCGATCCGCGCTGGAACGAGCCCGCGCTCTGGGCGGGGTACGTGCTGGTGGGGGATGCGCCGCCGGTGGTGCCGCGGCGGACGGCGTGGGCCCTGTGGATCGCGATCGCCCTGGCCTTGGGGATCGCGATCCTCGTCGGGTCTACCTTACTTCGATCTCGTCGTTCTCCATCCGGATCGGGATCTTCCTCCCCCGCCGGTTGAGCAGGTACGTCCCGGCAGGCTCGAACCGGAACGGCGAGGTGGCCCCGATGGACGCCGACGGCGAGATCCGCATGGCGATGGAGAGGATCGATCCCGGGGTGCTGTTGTACGAGCCGTCGGGGGACTTGAAGTCCACCACCAGCCGCCCGGGCTTTCCAGTGTTCACGGTGAAGCTCGCCTTGCCATAGCGGGGGTCCATGAGGACGGTCGGGACGCTGCCGGCGATCTTCGGGTCCCAGGTCAGCGTGATCCGGCCGCCGCTGGCCAGGAACGGCTCGTAGGTGTTGACCGACAGCTCGGCCATTTCGCCCGGCTCGGCCTTGTCGCCGTCCGCCTCGATGAGGTACGGCGCGGAAGGCTGCCGGATCGTGAGCGTGGCGTTCCGGGGCTCCAGGGCGACCGGCTGGCCGCTCGCGTCGGTGATCCCCGTCGCGGCCGGATCGATCGACAGGTCGAACACCTGCCCCGGCTGGACCGACGGGTCGACGCGGAAGCGAAAGACGGCGAGGGGGCCGTCTGAGGCGTTGACCGTGCCAGAGGGGGAGGTGAACTGGACCCTGACGTTCTGGCTGTCCGGCTGGCCCGTGAGGCTGGCCTGGGTCGCCGAGTCGTTCCGCTGGCTGTAGACCACGGCGCTCATCAGCGTGAGAGGGCGGACGGGCTGGGTGATCTCCTCCAGGGTGAGCCCAAGGGCCTTCTGGACTTTGGGCCGGCGGACGACGCGCACGACCATCTGGCCCTGCCGGACGGGGCGCGGCGCGTAGGTGCGCAGCACCACGACCGCCGTGCCGCCCGGGACGGCGATGGCCTCGTTGACCCGCAGGACGAGCGCCTTGTCCCCGCCGCCGCGGCCGGTGCCGCCTTCATCGTCATCATCACCGCCGCCGGACCCGGAGCCACGGCGAGCGGAGGCGGGCAGTCCACCGGCAAGGAGGAACAGGGCAGCGGCGAGGATGGCCAGGAAACGTTTGCGGGTCATGGTGTCACCTCCGGATCGGCGGGCGGACAGATTCCCCCCGGATCACTGTAGATCTCCCTTCCTTACAACAGGATTACAGCGGCGCTCCTTCCTGGGGATCAGGACGGGCCCGGAACCGGACCGGCTCTGAGACCGCGATCCGGGTTCCCGAGGCGTCGAGCGCTTCTACGGTCCAGGTGTAGACGACCGCCCGGTGGAGCTGGCCGGCGACCTCTGCCGGCAGGTGGGCCGGAGGAGCCGGCACGGCCGTCTCCCAGAGCACCATGTCGTCCACCGTGGAGAGCCGCACCCGGTAGGAGACCGCCCCCGGACGAGGCTCCCACCGGAGCTCCGGCGGGATTGCGGCGACCTCGCCCACGGGGGCGACCGCCTCTACTTCGCCGCCGCGGACGGCGGTTCCCGTCCCCGGAGCCGGAAGGGGCGGGGCTCCGGGACGGGTCAACTGAAACAGCATCCCGGCGCCGAGCACCAGGATCACGGCCGCGGCCAGGCGCCAGATGTTGGACCGGGCCGGCGGCTTCGAAGCAGGTTTCGGCGCAGGAGTGGGAAACGCCACCACCTTGCCCTCCGAGGCTGGCGGCACGGGCGAGGCGGCTTCTAGGCGGGAAACGACGAAGTCCACGTCTTCCGGGAGCACGCCCTCGGTGCCAGCGTCGAACAGGCGGGCGAGGTCCCGTTCGGCGGCGCAGGCCGGGCAGCGGTCCGCATGCTCGTCGAGCCGGCGGCGTTCCTGGGGGCTCAGCCGCTCCATTTCCTCGGCGAGAAACGCCTCCGGGGGCGGACAGCCGGCCTCTTCCTCCGCGTAGGCGGCGCGCAGCCAATCCTCAAGGTGCATCACAGGACTCCTCCGGCGGACTGGCGGGCCAGCCATTTCCCGAAGCGGCGCTTGAGCTTGCGCCCGCCGCTCACGATGTAGGCCTTGGCGCCTGACTTGTTCTCCAAGTTGAGCATCGAGGTGATGGCCGCGAGCGGGACGCCGTCCACGTAGTGGAGGTAGAGGACCCTGGCCTCCAGAGGCTCCAGGTCGCGCGCCATGGCCTCGCGCAGGGCCGCCTGGATCTGGCCCTTCTCCGCCATCTCGTCCGCTCCTGGCGAGGGCTCGACCGGCTCGGGGATTCCTTCCTCGTCCAGCGGGTCCGCCTGCCGGCGGCGGGCGGCGGTGCCGCGGTTGATGGCCACGCTCCGGGTGACCGTGTAGAGCCACGTCGAGAAGCGGCTCTCCCCGCGGAACGACCCGAGCCGCTCGTGGACCCGCAGGAAGACCTCCTGGGCCAGGTCCGCGGCCTCCTGCCGGTCGCCCGAGATGCGCAGGCACCAGCCGGCCACCTTGGGGTAGTACCGCCGGTAGAGGACGGCAAGGCAGGCGTTGGTGTCAGATGTCTCCCGGCGTGCCCGCCCGATCAGCTCCTCGTCGGTGAGACGGTCCAGGTCCATAATAAAAAAGAGTCGGGTGAGAGGCCTCCAAAGGTACGCCCGAAGAATATCAGCCCAGAGAATACGCGACCCCGGAAGGAGGGGGCCAGCGGTGGGCAGAGCGAGGACGGCGATGCTCATCGTGGGTTTGGACAGTGGAGGTGGGCGGAGGGAACAGGAAGTTTCCCGGGAGGTCAAGCTTGTGCCGGTTCGCGCCCCCGCCCGGGCATAAATGCCCGGGCTAGGCAGAAGAAGCCGGCTAAAGCCGACTCCATTGTCTCCCTCCAAAGCAGGGAGACGATGGAGTCCCCTTCAGGGGGCTTCTTCAACGTAGCCCGGGCATTTATGCCCGGAGCGGGGGCGCGGACCGAGATACCTCCGTACACTTTGCGCCAAAAAGTGCTTGACGAACACGGGGCTGCGGCGTACATTGAATCCGTGACCGATCCGCAACCCGCACGCCCGCGCCTCGTCCCTCCTCCGGCCCTTCACCTGCGGGCCATGGACCACCTGCGTTTCATCCGCGAGACCATGGAGGGCGCCGCCTGCTTCACGGCGGTCTCCGGCCTCGGCGAGGTGGCCGCCGGAGTGACGGCTCTGGCGGCGGCCTGGGTGGCGGGCCGGCAGTCGACGGCCTGGGAGTGGCTCCTGGTCTGGCTGTGGGAGGGCCTGGTCGCCTTCCTCATCACCACCGCCGCCATCGTGTGGAAGGCGCGCCGCTCCCAGGAAGACCTGTTCTCCGGCCCGGGCCGCCGGTTCGCGCTCGGGCTCTTCCCGCCGCTCATCGCGGGCGCCCTGTTGACGCCCGTCCTGTTCACCTCTGGCAATGCGGACGTGCTGCCGGGGCTCTGGCTCCTCCTGTACGGCACGGGCGTGGTCACCGGCGGCGCCTTTTCGGTGCGGACTGTGCCGGTGATGGGCCTTGCCTTCATGGGACTGGGAGCCGTGGCCCTGATCACGCCGGCCTCCTGGGGCGACGCCCTGCTGGCGGCAGGCTTCGGCGGTTTGCACATCGTGTTCGGCGTCCTGATTGCGTGGAGGCACGGTGGCTAAGGCCTTGAAGCGCGACGGCGCCATGGATATGGATATGGAGGCCACGAACGCGGTCGAGCCGGCTTCGCAGACGGCGCTCGATCTCGACCGCCTGATCCACGAGCGTATGCGGCTGGGCATCGTCAGCGCCCTGGCGGTCAACCACCACCTGAGCTTCAACGACCTCAAGCGGCTCCTCAAGACGACCGACGGCAACCTGAGCGTCCATGCGCGCAAACTGGAAGAGGCGGGCTACATTACCTGTGAGAAGTATTTCGAGGGGCGGGTTCCCAAGACGGAGTACCGCCTGGCTCCACCCGGCCGCAGGGCCCTGGAGCGCTACCTCGATCACATGGAGGCGATCATCCACGCCACCCGCGAGGGTTGAGGCGGGGTTTTCGCACGTCCATATGCTTTACGATACAAAGTCATTTATTGAGGAGGAAAGATGAGCGCAGCGCTCCGCCTCGTACCAGCTCCCCAGGGAGACGGGCTTCACATAGCCATCATCATGGACGGCAACGGCCGCTGGGCCACCGCGCGGGGACGGCCGCGAACGGCGGGCCACGTCGAGGGCGTCGAGGCGGTCCGGAGGGTGGTGGAGGCGGCGGGGGATCTCGGCATCGGGACGCTGACCCTCTTCGCTTTCTCCTCGGACAACTGGCGAAGGCCGGACATGGAGGTCCGCGCCCTGATGCGCCTCTTCCGCAGCTATCTGACGGCCGAGGCCGGCAAGTGCGCGAACAACGGCATCCGCATCTCCGTCATCGGCCGCCGGGACCGTCTCTCCCCGGGGCTCGTGCGGGTGATCGAAGACGCGGAGGCGAGGACGGCCCGGGCCGACCGCTTTTTACTGAGGATCGCGGTGGATTATTCGGCCCGGGACGCCATCCTGCGCGCCGCCAGCCGCCTGAACGGCCAGGGGAGTCTCTCCCGCGAGACCTTCGCGCGCCTGCTCGCCGATCCGCCGTACGACGGCCATCCCGTGCCGGATGTGGATCTCCTGATCCGCACCGGCGGAGAGAAGCGACTGTCGGACTTTCTGCTCTGGGAGTGCGCTTACGCCGAGCTGGTCTTCACCGATCGCATGTGGCCCGACTTCGGAGGAGCTGAGCTGGCGGAAGCGGTCAGGGAGTTCGGCCGCCGGGAACGGCGGTTCGGGACGGTGCCCCTCCCGGACCCTCACCCCCTGGCCCCCTCTCCCGACCCCTCCCTCCCCCCGCACACCGGGAGAGGGGGAACCGGAGAGAAGGAATCTGTCTTCAACCGTCCGTGATCGTCCGTGCCCGTCCGTGCCCCCTCTCCCGCTGGGCGGGAGAGGGGCTGGGGTGAGGCCTAAACCCGCGTCATCAGATCCGCCACGGCCTTGTTGAACCGCACCGGGTCGGGCAGCTCGCCACCCTCGGAGATGAGGCCGTAGCCGAAGAGGAGCTGAGCATAGTCTTCGAGGAGGGGGTCGGCGGCATCCTTCTCGAAGCGCTCGGTCATCCTGGCCAGGATTTCGTGACTGGGGTTGAGCTCCATGATGCGGCGCTGCTTGGGGCCGCCGCCCTTGCCCTTCTGGAGGAGCTTCTCGAGCTGCGGGCTGTAGTCGTGCTCGGCGCCCACCAGGCAGACGGGTGAGTTGGTGAGGCGGTTCGTCAGCCGGACCTGCTTCACGTTGGCGTCGAGCTTCTGCTGAAGGAGGTCAAGCAAAGGCTTCATCAGCTCTTCCTTCGCCTTCAGCTCCTCTTCGGTCTGCTTCTTCTCCTCTTCGCTCCCCAGCGAGACCGTGCCCTTGCCCACCGACTTGAGCCGCTTGCCGCCGTACTCGTGGAGCGACTGGGTCAACAGCTCGTCGACCGTGTCCACCAGGTAAAGCACCTCGTAGCCCTTCTCCTTGAAGGTTTCCAGGTGCGGCGAGTTCTCGACCTGCGCGCGGGAATCGCCCGTCAGGTAGTAGATCTCGTTCTGCCCTTCCTTCATGCGCTCCACGTACTCCTTGAGCGTGGTGTGCTTCTCGGGATCGTTCGAGGACTGGAAGACCAGCAGCTCCAGGAGCCGCTCCTTGTTCTCGTAGTCCGAGCCCGCCCCTTCTTTGATGGCCCGGCCGAACTCGCCCCAGAACTTGAGGTAGGTCTCCTCTTCCTTCTCCTTCATCTCGGCCAGGGCGCCCAGCACCTTCGTGGTCAGGCCCTTGCGGATGAGGGTGATGAAGCGGTCCTGCTGCAGCATCTCGCGGGAGACGTTGAGCTGGAGGTCGGGCGAGTCCACGACGCCGCGTACGAAGCGCAGGTACTGGGGCAGCAGGTCCTCGCACTTCTCCATGATCTGGATGCGCTTGACGTAGAGCTGCAGGCCCGGCTTCGAGGCCACGTAGTAGAGGTCGTACGGCGCCTGTGAAGGGATGAAGAGCAGGGCCTGGTACTCGATCCGCCCCTCGGCCTTGTAGGGGATCACCTTCAAGGGCTCGGTCCAGTCGTGGGAGATGTGGCGGTAGAACTCCTTGTACTCGTCCTGAGTGACCTCGGACGGCGACCGGGTCCAGATCGGCTTCATGGAGTTGAGGACCTTCTCTTCGAGCGGCATCTCGGGCTTCTCGCCCGTCTCGCGCTCCTTGGCCAGATCCTCGATCTCGGGGTCCTTCTCGGCCTTGAGGATGATCGGGTAGCTCACGAAGTCCGAGTAGCGGTGGACGATGCGGCTGATCACCCAGCGGTCGGAAAACTCGTCGACGCCGTTGTCCTTGTCCTCAGGCTTGAGGTGGAGGGTGATCGTGGTGCCCCGGCCCGGCTTCTCGGCCTCCTCGATGGTGTAGGTGCCGTCACCGGTGGACTCCCAGTGGGTGGCCGTGGTCTCGCCGGCCCGGCGGGTCACCAGCACGACGCGCTCGGCAGCCATGAAGGAGGAGTAGAAGCCCACGCCGAACTGGCCGATCATCTCGGCGATCGCCTGCTGGGACTCGCCCTGCTTCAGGCGCTCGACCATCTCGCGGGTGCCGGACTTGGCGATCGTCCCGATGTTGGCGATCACCTCCTCGCGGCTCATGCCGATACCGTTGTCGTGGATGGTCAGCGTGCGGTTCTTGCGGTCGGCTTCGAGGCGGATTTCCAGCTTCTCGTCCCCTTCGAGGAGCTCGGGCTGGGTGAGGGCCTCGAAGCGCAGGCGGTCGAGGGCGTCGGAAGCGTTGGAGATCAGCTCGCGGAGGAAGATCTCCTTGTTCGAGTACAGCGAATGGATCATCAGGTCGAGGAGCTGCCGGGTCTCAGCCTGAAACTGCAGGGTCTCGACGGTCGCAGTGGCCATGGAAAGTCCTCCTGGTCGAAATCTTTTCGTCCCGCCGGCACGGGGAGCAAAGGTGGGCGGGGTGCCGCACCTTTGAACCTCCGCGCTCGCGTGGGGAATTCCCCCCGGACGCCTCAGGAGCCAAATCCTGAGGGTGGGAGCATCAACCAAATTTTAGTCCATGAGGCGCAATCCCGCAACTGTGGGCCTCAAGCCTGTAAAATCTCCAGCGGAGGACCTTTCAATGGCCTGGGGACAGAAGAAGAGCAGTAGTGGTGCGGGCCGGGTGGCCCTGATCCTCGCGATCCTGGCGCTGCTGGTGGCGTGGACCGCCTACCGCCGGGCGGGAGGCGGGCTCGGCACTTTCTGGGGCGACCTGACGGGCCTCCAAGGGGGCGAGGTGCGCGTGAATGTGGACAATGGCTCGGGCGCCGTGGAGCGTCAATCCGAGCTGATCCAGGCCCAAACCCGTCTCCTCGCCCGCCGGGCCGAGGTGGCCGGGGAGCGCAACCTGGAGCAGGTACGCCAGGAGGTGGCGGAGATCCGCGCGGGCCTGGAGCGGTCCTACGGCAATGCCAGCGCCGGGGCGAAGGAGCGCTGGGAGGATCTGGACGGGGATCTCGAACGCCTCCAGGGACAGCTCCGGGAAGGGGGCTCGAAAGCCCTGGACACCCTGGATTCGGCGCTGGCGAAGATCCACGACGAGGCCGGGGAGGAGAAGTGAGCGGAGGCCTCGATCCCATCCTGGAAGCCAACCGGGTGATCGAGGAGGAGAGCCCCGCCCTCTGGAAGTCTCTTTCCCCGTTGGGCCGGCGGGCTCAGCAACCGGCCAACTTTCTCCCGCTCCAGACGGCCGAGGCCCGGGGCAAGCCTTTCAACGCCACCATCGGGCAGATCACGGACGGCCGTGGCCGTGCCGTTCCCCTCCCTACGATGGACGCCGCCCTGGCGGGCCTTGCAGATGACGAGCGCAGCCGCGCCTTTCTCTACTCCCCGGTCGAGGGACTGGCCGACCTGCGCCATGCCTGGCGCCAATGGCAGAGGCGGGGCGTGCGTCCCGAGCTCCCATCCGGATTGCCGATCGTCACCTGCGGCACGGCGCAGGCGCGCTGCCTGGCCCTGGAGATGGTCGTGGGGGAGGGCCGTGCCGTTGCCGTCCGCTGGGGTTGCCGCCCTGGGGACCTGGACCTGCTGACGCAGAAGCTCGGAGCCCGGGTCTTCGAAAGACCACCCCATCATGGGCGTTTCGATCCCACCGTCGTCGCCCGGGCGCTCTCCTCCCTGGAGAACGGCGAGCCGGCGGTGGTCCTGCTCGAATTCCCGAGAGAGGCAACGGGCTACATGCCCACGGGGCACGAGCGCTCCGCCCTGCGCCACTCGCTGATCGAGATCGCGGAGCACCATCCCTTGGTGGTGATCGTGGACGACTGCTGGGAAGTCCCGGAGACGCCGAGCGGCTCCCTCTTCTGGGGCCTGATCGGCCGCCACCCGAATCTCGTCCCGATCAAGGTGGACGGCGCGGACGGCCACCTCGGCTTCCCTGGAGGCCGCGTGGGCTTCCTCACCTTCCCCTTCGCCCCGGAGAGCGGGATCGCCGTGGCCCTGGAAAGCAAGATGAAGATGCTGCTGCGGGCGGAATTGGGGTCGCCTTCGGCGACGGCGCAGATGGTCCTGGCGAGCGTCCTCGGTAAGCTTCGCGAAAGTGTTGCAAAGCCACCTAAACTTGCCTAGACTTTTTAACTTAACCTGGTGCACTTGAAACGGAGGATTCATGAGTAAGACTCTTCTATTCTCGTTTGGGCTGTGCGCTATCCTGGTTACTTTCACAGGACCGGTACAGGGAGCGGACAGACAAAGCTCCATGCAGAGTTGCTTGCCCCTTCGAATCGAGCTACAAAGCAGCAATTCCCAAGCCATCCTCGATAAAGCCCTTTTTATCCAAGAAATGGGCGGGATGGAGGTAAGGTTTGTAGCAGGGCGAAACAAAAAAGTCGCAACCCAACGATTTATGGTCGTTGATATGGCGGGGCGTCAGAAGGCTATGGCTGTAGTCTGCACGGGCTCCTGCACAGGTAATGGTTGCGGTGTTTCGGGCTGTGATCCGAACTCATTCGGTTGCTCGGGCTGCAACTGCTCTGGCGGCTTCTGCGGCTACTGTACCTGTACTAAAACATCCACGGGCAACTAAGACCTGAGTCTCAGAGGACGCCCGCTGGATGGTCGCTCTAGCGGGTGTCTCCTCGGCGAGTGCCTCACCGCAACCAATCCTCCAACTGTACCCGCTCGTCCGTCGAAGCGTCGCGGTACTTGACGGAGGTTTTCAGGACCGCGGAAGGTCGCCGAAGGGCCGGCCGGCGGTCGGACAAGCCTCCGGATCGCCAGGAAGGCCCTGCGGAACCGTCCGCCCTCCTCCGGGCTCGCTTTGGGGGTTTCCTGGAAGGGTCCGGCAGGGTCGCGGAACCGTCCGCCGGGCTTCCGGAACGTTCCGGAAGACGGGCGGACAAGTCCGGGAGGGCGGCGGACAGATCCTGCGGCTTGGCGGAGCCGTCCGCAACGCTCGCGGAATTTTCCGCGGACCTCCCGAACCTGTCCGGCGGTCCCCCGGAACGTTCCGCCGTCCTCCCGGAACGTTCCGCCGGTTCCCGGACTTTGTCCGCCACCCTCCTGGACCGGTCCGGAACGCTTCAGGAGCTGTCCGGGGCGGAGAGGGCGTCTACCGCAGCCAATCCTCCAACTGCACCCGCTCGTCCGTCGAAGCGTCGCGGTACTTGACGATCACCGGCGTGTAGAGGGACAGCCCCCAGTCCTTGCCCGCTCCCTTGGAGACGGCGCGGGAGCCGGGGACCACCACCGCCTCCTCGGGGATCACCAGCGGCAGATCGTCCGTGGCCCGATGAATCGTCTCCCGGACGAGGTCGTAGACGGGGGTGGAGCGGGTGAGGATGGTGCCGGCTCCCAGGACGGCCCGGCGCCTGACGACGGTTCCCTCGTAGACGCCGCAGTTGCCGCCGATGAGGACGTCGTCTTCCACGATCACGGGCGAGGCGCCCACGGGCTCCAGCACGCCTCCGAGCTGCGCGGCGGCTGAGAGGTGGACTCGCTTGCCCACCTGGGCGCAGCTCCCCACCAGGGCGTGGGAGTCGATCAGCGAGCCGTCGTCCACCCAGGCGCCGACGTTCACGTACATGGGGGGCATGCAGATCACGCCCCGGCCCAGGTAGCAGCCGTCGCGGATCGCAGATCCCCCGGGTACGACCCGCACCCCTGCCGCGGGATCGAGGGGACGCGGCGGATAGGTCCCCTTGTCGAGGAACGGCAGGCGGGCTCCGGTCGGGCCACCCACGGACATGTCCACCACTACGCCCATGCGGAAGCCCAGGAGGATCCCCTGCTTGACCCAGGGGTTCACCCGCCAGCCCGTGGGAGAGGCGGGGTCCGGCTCGGCGGCACGGATCTCGCCCCGGTTGAGCCGTTCCTTGAAAGTCGCGAAGAGCTGCCGGTGACGCGCTTTATAGACTTCGGGCGGCTCCGCATAGAGCCGCTCGATCTCTTCGCGCAGCCCGGTGAGGATCTCGGCCTCAGCCGGCAAGCCGGACCTCCACGTTGGTCTCGGCCTCGGGGCTCTCGGGGATCAGGCCCAGACTGAGGAGGATCTTCTCGATCTTCTGGATGCTCTCGGGACGGGGGATCACGGCGGGCAGGCGCAGGACGGGCTCGATCAGCCCCATCAGCGCCATGGCGGCCTTGACCGGGCCGGGGTTCGACTCGACGAAGTTGATCTCCATCAGGGCGTGGAGCCGGCGCTGCATCTCCCGGGCGGCCGGGAAGTCGCCTTCCAGGCAGAGGGAGGTCAGACGCGACATGGCGAAGGGGACCTGGTTGGAGACCACGGAGATCACCCCGACACCGCCCAGCGCGATGACCGGCAGGGTGATCGCGTCGTCACCCGAGAACACGGCGAAGCTCTCCGGGACGGCCTGGAAGATCGCAGCGATCTGGGAGATGTTGCCCGAGGCCTCCTTGACGCCCACGACGGTCTCGATCTCGGCCAGGCGCGCGAGCGTCGACGGCTCGATGTTCAGGGCCGTGCGGCCGGGGACGTTGTAGACCACGATGGGCAGGCGCGTGGCGCGGGCCACGGCATGGTAGTGCTGGTAGAGCCCCTCGGGCGTGGGCTTGTTGTAGTAGGGGGTGACGACCAGCAGGCCATCCGCCCCGAGCCCTTCGAGGTCGCGGGCCAGCTCGACGACCTCGCGGGTGTCGTTGCCACCGCTGCCGGCCAGCACGGGGAGGCGGCCGTCGGCCTCTTCCAGGGTGATCTCGACCACCCGCAGGTGCTCTTCGCGGGTGAGCGTGGGGTTCTCGCCCGTGGTGCCGCAGGGGACCAGGAAGTGGATCCCGGCCTCGATCTGGCGGCGCACCGTACGGCGCAGGGCTTCCTCGTCGAGCGACAGGTCGGCGCGGAACGGGGTGACAATCGCGGTGCCACATCCTTGAAACATGGGGGTTCTCCAGGCGTGCCCGGAAAGGGGGCGCGCGTTCCTCATTCTAAGTTTTTTCCGCGACGATCTCTTCCCAGACCTGGCTGAACTCGTAGAAGCCCCGGCGGCCGATCATCCAGCGGGCGGCGCGCAGTGCGCCGTGGGCGAAGCCGGCCCGGCTCCGGGCGCGGTGCTCGAGGAGGATTGTATCGGCCTCGGAGTCGAAACCGACCACGTGGGTGCCGGGGATGGCCCCGGCCCGGTTGCTCGCCACATCGATTTTGCGGCCGTAGCCCGCCCCCTCCATGACCTTGAGGATCTGGAGCAGGGTGCCCGACGGTGCGTCCTTCTTCATCTTGTGGTGGATCTCATAGGCCCAGGCGTCGTAGGCCGTCTCATTGGCGAGCAGCCGGGCCGCGGCCTCGGCCAGGCGGTAGAAGACCTGGACGCCGACGGAGAAGTTGGCGCCGTGGAGGAGCCCCGCGCCGTGCCGCTCGACGGCCTCGCGCACCCGCGCCATCTCGCTTCCCCAGCCCGTGGTGCCCACGACCAGGGGGACACCCAGGGCGGCGGTCCGCTCGGCGTTCGCAGGCACGGCGGACGGGATGGAGAAGTCGATGGCGACGTCGATCCCCTGATTGATCCCATGATTGACCCCCTGAAAGGTCTCAGCGGTGATGCCGGACCCGTTCGCGTTGGACTCTCCCTTGAGGCGGAGGGCCACCTCGAAGCCGTGCTCCGGGGCGAGCTGCTCCACGAGCTTGCCCATGCGGCCATAGCCGATCAAGGCCAACCGGTTCATTCCACGACCTCGTCCGGTCCGCCCGGCAGGAGCTCGTCATGGAGGCGAGCCATGAGCTCGGGAAGCTGGTCTTCTTCGGCGAGCAGCCGCACCGAGGGCGCGGCCACGCCGGAGAGGAGGAGCCGAGGCTCGAAGCCCCGGCCCGCCTCCAGGGCGCGTTCGACGAGGTCCGGATGGGCGGCGAAGTCCTCCGAGACCAGGGAGACCACCGTACGGCCCCGGGTCACCCATAGCTCGGCCGCGTGGCCCACGGCCGACAGCAGGGCCGAGTGGATGTCCGGGAGACGGTCCTCGCGGTCGAGAGCCAGATCGGCGCCGTCCAGGCGGGCTTCCAGCATCTGGAGAGCCGGCCGGAAGCGGTCGCAGACCTCTTGGACGTTGCCGAGGAGGCCGTCTGCCTCGGCGGTCCGCGTGGAGATCAAGTGGGCGTTGGTGCGGCAGGCGATGGACTTGACGGTGGGCGGAGCCGACGGGTTGCGCCGGCCGATCACCGTGCCCTCCGCCTGGGGATGCCTGGAGTCGAGGATGCGGATGGGCACGTTCGCCCGGCTCGCCGGCCCGAGCGTGCCGTAGTGGGGTTTCTTGGCCCCGGAGCAGGAGAGCTCCAGCGCCTCGTCGAAGGAGAGCGTGCGCACCCGCCGCGCGCCCGGATAGACCCGCGGGTCGGCCGTCCGCATGCCGTCCACGTCCGTCCAGATCAGCACCTCCTCGGCTCCCAGGGCGGCGCCCACGATGGCGGCCGAGAAGTCCGATCCCTCCTTGCCCAGGGTGGTGGTGACCCCCTCAAGGGTCGCGCCCACGTAGCCCCCGAGCACGGGCACCCGCCCGGCGCGCAGGAGGGGGAGCAGGGTCTCGCGCAGCCGCGCGTCCGTGGGGCCGTAGAGCGGCTTGGCGCGGGTGAAGTCGTGGTCCGTCACCATCACCCGCCGGCAGTCCACCCAGGCGGAGTCCACGCCGTCGTGGCTCAGGGCGAAGGAGAGGATGGTGCTCGCCAGCAGCTCCCCGAAGCCCGCCACGGCGTCGGCGGCCCGGGGCGTCAGCGCCCGGGTGGCGCCGATCTCGTCGAGCTGCGTCCGCAGATCGTTGAAGAAGGGATCGAGGGCGGCGTCCAGCGAAGGCCGGCCCGCGGGAGGCACCACGCCGTGAGATTCGCGGCGGTGGTAGGTCTCGATCTCGTCGAAGGCCGCGAGCGCCCCGGCGCGGTCCCCGGCGGCCGCGGCGCCGGCGGCTTCGAGCAGGCGGCGGGTGGTCTTGGCCATGGCCGAGACCACGATCACCGGCTGGCGGCCCAGGCAGTCCCGCACGATCCCGGCCACCCGTCCGATCGCGACCGCGGTGTCGACCGAGCTGCCGCCGAACTTCATCGCGATCATCTCGATCAGCCCTTCGCTCTTCATCAGCTCGGCGTTGAGCACGGCGGCACCGGCGGCGCCGCTCAGGACGTTGTGGGAGAGGGCGGCGAACTTCCAGTGGAAGAGGCTGCACTCGCGCAGGCGGCCCACGACGGTCGCCATGCCCTTCTCCAGGCCGGCGTCCTTGCGCGGCTGCGGCCGGTCCTGGGCCTCCATCACGTGGATCACTTTCTTCGGCGCCGAGGGGAGTCCCCGCTCCTGAGGCAGGCCGGAGAAGGCGGCGAAGGCCTCCAGGATCTCCTCCCGCTCGGGACGGCGCTCGAACTCCACGCTCGCCTGCACCAGGTGGCCGTCGATCGAGGGCACCCGGTTGCAGCTCGCGCTGATGGCGAACGGCAGAGGGCGGATGTGGTCCCCATCGAGGTCGCCCAGGATCTTCTGCGGCTCGCTCTCGACCTTCTTCTCCTCGTCGCCCCCGATGTAGGGGATGACGTTGCCCAGGATGTCGAGCGACGGCACCCCGGGGTAGCCGGCGCCCGAGACGGCCTGGAAGGTGGTGACCATCATCCGCTTGATCCCGAAGGAGCGCAGGGCGGCGAGCGGGATCACCATCACCACGGCCGCGCAGTTGGGGTTGGTGACGATGGCGCCCTCCCAGCCCCGCTCCCGGCGCTGGGCTTCCAGCAGCCCCAGGTGCCCCGGGTTGATCTCCGGCACCAGCAGGGGGACGTCCGTCGCCATCCGGTAGTGGCCCGAATTGGAGACCACGATGTGGCCGGCGGCGGCGAAGTCGCGCTCGATCTCGCCGGCCAGGCTGCCCGACATGGAGGAGAAGACCAGCTTCGGCCCCTTGCCCGGCACGCACTCCTCGACGATGCGGTCCGCCGCATCCGCGGGCGGCGGCCCTTCGAGCTGCCAGGAGGCGGCTTCGCGGTAGCGCTTGCCGGCGCTCCGGTCGCTCGCCGCGAGCCACTTCGCCTCGAACCAGGGGTGGTTCTCCAGCAGTTGCAGGAAGCGCTGCCCCACCGTGCCGGTGGCGCCCAGGATGCCGACCTCGATCTTTTTCCCCACAGGGTTTTCCATAGGCTGCTTGAGTCTACCGGTCCAGGAGCCGGCGGACCATCTCCTTGTAGAGGCGCACGGCCTCGATCAGATCCCGTTTCGAGACCCGCTCCTCCGGCGTGTGGGCGACGTGGATGCTTCCCGGTCCGAGGAGGAAAGGTTGGCCCCACGCCCCCAGCCGGGGGATGTCGGTGGTGTACTTGACGATGCTCGTCTCGAAACCGGGTAGCGAGCCCAGGTGCAGGGCCGGCGTCTCGCGGATCTCCGCGATCCGTACTCCCGGGGAGCCGTGTACCGCCGCGGCGAGCTTCCGCCGCAACTCAGAGGTGTCGCCCACGGTGCGCAGCGTGACCTCGGCCCGGGCGTGGTCCGCCACCACGTTGGAGGCCCGGCCGCCCGAGACCGTGCCGATGTTGAGCGTGGTGTCCCCTAGGACGGGATCGTTCGGGGAGCGGCACGGTCCGCAGCCGCGCCAGCACCTCCAGCAGCTTGTCGATGGCGGAGTCGCCCAGCTCCGGATAGGCCGAGTGCGCCGCCCGCCCCTCGGCTTCGAGGGCCAGGTAGAGCATCCCCTTGGAGCCCAGGGCCAGCCGGTTCTCCGTGGGCTCGCCGTTGACGAGCCAGCGGGAGCCCCGCGGCTCCCAGTTCGCCGTCTGGGCGCCCACGCTGTCCGTCTCCTCGCCTACCACGAGGAGCAGGCCGAAGCCCCGTCGATCCTTCCGCCAGCAGCTCCTGGATGGCGTGGATCATGGAGGCGATCCCGCCCTTGGTGTCGCAGGCCCCCCGGCCGCGGACGTGCTCGTCATCCTCGGAAGAGGGGAAGAACGGCGGCACCGTGTCGATATGGGTCGAGAGGACCACGGCCGGCTCCCCCCAGGCGGCGAACACGTTGAAGCGGTCCTCCGTGACGGGCATGCGCTCGACGGCGCCGCCCGTCCGGCTGGCGAGGTCCTCCAGGTACCGGAAGAGGAAGTCGCCGACCTCCCGCTCCCGGCCGGTCGTCGAGTCGATATCGATCAGGGCGCGGGTGAGGGCGAAGAGGTTCATGGCCGATTCACCCGAAGGAGCTGCCCTTCCAGTCCGCCTTGCTCCTCGATAGCTGAATGGATGCGGTGGGCCTGTCGGACGAAGTCGGGATCGTAGGTACAGACGATGATCCCCGCGTGCCGTGGGCTCGACAAGTGCAGGCGAATGAAGTGCTTGCGGTTGATCGTCACCACCGCCCTGCCCTCGCCGGAAGCGAAGGCCAGAACTGATTCGTCGGGGATCGCCTGCCCCGCATTCCCAGCCTCCTGGACCGTGAGGACGTCATGGCCCAGGTGCCGAAGCTCCTCGGCGACAGGCAAAGGGAAGTTTTCGTTCGTGTAGAGGCGGGCCATCGGGGATCAGGCAGCCTCGTTTTCCTGGATCTGCTGCTCGATCTCTTCCCGGTGTCCCCGATAGTAGGCCCAGGCGTTCGCCAGATCCTCGGCTCGGAGAGAGGGATAGGCCCGAAGGATCTCTGCCTCACTGGAGCCCAGCTTCCGTGCCTGCACGAGCAGCCAGACAGGGATCCGGGTCCGGACGATGCAAGGCTCACCGCCGCAGACGCCCGGATTGCTCTCGATCCCGGGAAAGGAATCCCCGAGATCGCGCACGACCCATTGCAGGAGCTGCGATTTTTCTCCTGGGGTCATCTCCGAGAGCAACTGCTCGGCTTGTTCGAGCTTCGGCGACATGAAGACACCATAGCAAAAAAGCCCACCGACACGGCAACAACGGCTATGTATGCGCCATGACGGCTGCAAGCCGGATAAGATACCGCCCCATGATCCAGATCGACCTGCAGGGCAAGCGTGGTCTCGTCATGGGCGTCGCCAACTCGCGGAGCCTCGGCTGGGCGATCGCCGAGCGGCTGCACGAGGCGGGCGCGGAGCTCGCCTTCAGCTACCAGGGGGAGCGGCTTCGGGAGGATCTCGAAAAGCTCACCCGCGACTGGCCGGGGGCGCGCCTCTCCCAGTGCGACGTCACCAACGACGCGGAGCTCAAGGCGACCTTCGAGGGTCTGAAGGAGGCCTGGGGCAGCCTCGACTTCGTGGTCCACTCCATCGCCTTCGCTCCCCGGGCGGCCATGGACGGCCGCTACATCGAGACGACCCGCGAGGACTGGCAGACGGCGCTCGACATCTCGGCCTACTCGCTGGTGGCCGTGGCCCGCGAGGCCGAGCCGCTCCTCTCGGAAGGCGGCGCCCTCGTCACCCTCACCTACTACGCCGCCGAGAAGGTGGTGCCCAAGTACAACGTCATGGGCATCGCCAAGAGCGCCCTCGAAGCCAGCGTCCGCTACCTCGCCTACGAGTTGGGCAAGAAGGGCGTGCGGGTCAACGCGGTCTCGGCCGGCCCGGTGCGCACCGTGGCGGCGCGCTGCATCCCCGGCTTCATGAAGATGTACAACAAGGTCGCCGGCATCGCCCCTCTCGGCCGCAACGTCACCCACGAGGAGGTGGGCAACCTCGGCCTCTTCCTCCTCTCGCCGCTGGCCAGCGGCATCACCGGCGAGACCGTGTACGTGGACGCCGGCTTCCACGTGATGGGGATGGAGCTGGGAGACGAGTAGGGGGCGGCTCCGCGTGGCCGCCCTGTCTCGCCTGCCTGAACCGCCCTTACTCCCTGGGATCGACCGGCTCCGGCGCCACCAGCGGGTCGGGGTCAGGGCCGGGTCCGCACACGGTCTGGCCGTTGGGATCGATCCCGCAGCCGAGCTTCGGCGCCGTGGACGTCTGCCGGCGCTCCGGACCGTTCAAGGTCTGATTCCACCAGCGGCTGATCTTCTCGAACAGGCTCGATACGGAGGGTACTGAGGCGGCGGCGGTCCATCCTTGAGAACCCCGGGGGGCGGCCTGCGAGGGCATGGGAGCGAGGGCGATGAGCAGGGCGAGGGCAAGGGCCGTCACAGCAAATCTGCTTTTTAGCATTTTTCTCTCAACCTCCATAAAATGTTCGATGTTCCAACGACAGAAAGGATGGACGTTGCCATAGTGCCTTGACCACGTCAAACCGGGGCAGTCACTTCACCGTGATCTGACATTTCCCCCGGTATACTCCCCGCGCCATGCGAAAGAACGGATTTTTCGAGGAGGGCGGAGCTTGCGGGCGCTGATCCTGGCCGGCGGCAGCGGCACGCGGTTCTGGCCGCTGTCGCGCAAGAGCAGCCCCAAGCAGCTCCTGGCCCTGGAAGGGGAGCGGAGCCTGCTGCGCGAGACCCTGGAGCGGCTGCGCCCGCTCGTCGAGCCGCGGGACGTCTGGGTCTGCACCACGCGAGGCGCTGGCCGAACGCGGTGCGCAGCGAGCTGCCGGAGGTGCCGCCGGAGCAGGTCCTGCTCGAGCCCGAGGGGCGCAACACGGCCCCGGCCATCGGCTGGTCGGTCCGCTCCATGCCGGAGGAGGCCCGGCGCGGCGTGGTGGCCGTGCTGCCGGCCGACCACCGGATGGGCGATCCGGCCGCGTTCCGGGAGGCCCTGGAGCGGGCGGGCCGGGTGGTGGAGCGGGAAGACCGGGTGATGACCCTGGGGGTGACGCCGCGCTGGGCCGAGACCGGCTACGGCTATCTGGAGCTGGAGCCCGAGCCCGGGCCGGACGGCGTGCGCCGGGTGCGGCCGCTTCGTGGAGAAGCCCTCGGCCGAGAACGCGGCCCGGTTCGTGGGCTCCGGCAACTACCTCTGGAACGCCGGCATCTTCGTCTTCCGCGGCACGACGCTGCTCTCGATCCTGGAGCGCCTCCAGCCGGAGCTCGCCCGCGGGCTGGAGGAGATCGCCGCTCACCCGGAGCTGGCCTCGATGGCGAGCTCTACGGCCGGCTGCCCGCGGACTCGATCGACTACGCGGTGATGGAGAAGCTCGACGACATCTCGACCCTGCCGCTCGACTGCGGCTGGAGCGACCTCGGCTCCTGGGAGGCGCTGGACGAGGTGCTGCCCCGGGACGAGGACGGCAACACCGGCCGCGGCGACACGGCTGGCGGTGGACGCCCACGGCAACCTGCTCTTCTCCGACGCCGGGACGATCGCCGTCGCTGGGCGTCGAAGACCTGGTGGTGGTCCGCACCGGCGACGCGGTCCTGGTGATTCCCAAGGAGCGCTCGCAGGAGGTCAAGAGGCTGGTCGACGGAGCTGGCGGCCCAGGGGCGCGAGGACCTCCTGTGATCCAGCCCGTCCAGGTCTCGACTCTGGCGGGCGACCGGCCTCTCGCCGGCCTGCCGGCGCCCCTGCCGCTGGACGAGCTGGTGCCCGGGCCATCGGAGGGCAGCGACTGGGAGGTCGAGATCGGCTTCGGCAAGGGGCGCTATCTCCTGCGCCGCTGCCAGGAGGACCCGGACCGCCGCTTCCTCGGCATCGAGGTGGCGGGCGAGTACCTGGAGATTTTCGTGGAGCGGGCGCGGCGGCGGCGGCTCGCCAACTGGATGGCCCTGCGGGGCGAGGCCCTGTACCTGATCTCCTCCGTGCTGCCGGCCGGCTTCGCCTCGGCCGTCCACGTCTACTTCCCCGACCCCTGGCCCAAGAGCCGCCACCACAAGCGCCGGCTGTTCGACCCGGAGACGGTGGACCTCGTGCTCGGCCTGCTCCGGCCGAGGCGGGCACCTCTACTTCGCCACCGATTTCCTGGACTACGGCGAGCTGGTCTTCGAGATCCTGGAGGGCTACCCGGGGCTGCGCGTCACCCGGCGGGACCGTCCCTGGGACGAGGGGCCGCGCACCAACTACGAGGCCAAGTACATGGTGGAGGGGCGGCCGATCCTGCGCCTGGAAGGAGTGCTGGAGATGGACGGGCGGACGGCGCCGCTCCATCCCGCGGGCGCCGGGGCCGTGCTGGCCGCCATCGGCAAGGAGGAGGAAGGATGACAGAGCCGTCTCCCGAGCCCCCGCCATCCTCTCCGCCATCCCGCATGAGCTGGGGAGCCCGCTTCTGGTTCCTGATCACGATCCTGATCGGGCCCGCCTACATCCTCTGGATGACGGGCGTCGAGGGGCGCCGGATCTGGATCGTGGTGGGGATCATCCTGCTGGTCGCCCTCTTCGCCGGCATCGCTCACCGGCTGATGGCCCTCACCCGAAAATGACCCGGCGGTGGAACCTCACCCCAGCCCTCTCCTAAAGGAGAGGGAGCAAAATCCAAATTGCTCTTCAAGCTCCCTCTCCTTTAGGAGAGGGCTGGGGTGAGGTCGCGCGGGCAGAACCCTCCGGTTCCGGTGCTATCCTTCCGCCGGGAGCCCACCTTGCGAAGACTTGCCTATCTCTGGCCCTACCTCCGTCCCCACCGCCGCAAGCTCTTCCTCGGGCTGGCCTCCATCCTGGCTTCGGTCCTCATCGGCCTCCTGGGGCCGCTGCTCGTGGGCTCGGCCGTCGACGCGGTGCGCCGCGGGGTCACCTCTGCGATGCTCCTGGGCTATGCCGGGCTCCTCGTGGGCATCGCCCTCTCCAGGGCTCTTCAGCTATCTCCAGCGCATGATCCTGGTGGCGATGAGCCGGGACATCGAGTTCGAGATGCGCAACCACTACTTCGAAGCCTGGAAAAGCAGCCGCCCGCCTTCTTCCACGACCATCCCACGGGCGACCTGATGGCCCGCGCCACCAACGACCTCCAGGCGGTGCGGATGCTCTGCGGGCCGGCCATCATGTACGGCGCCAATACCCTGTTCACGGGGATCGGCTGCCTCTTCTTCATGGTGCGGATCAACGCCGTCCTGACGGCCATCTGCCCTGATCGCGACCCCCCTGGTGGTCGCTCTCCACGATCTCTGTCGGGCGCAGGATCCACACCGCTCTTCTCCAGCGTCCAGGGGAGGTTCTCGGACATCTCGGCGCGGGTGCAGGAGAGCCTGGCCGGCGTGCGGGTGGTGCGCGCCTACGCCCAGGAGGAGCGCGAGGAGGAGGAATTCCAGCGGGTCAACCAGGAGTACCTGGAAGGCAACCGGCGGCTCGCCTTCTGGTCGACGGCCATCCACCCGCTGCTCCAGATGCTGATCGGGCTCGGGTTCGTGGCGGTGCTCTGGTACGGCGGCCTGCTGGTGATCCGCGGCGCGCATCACGGTGGGCGAGTTCGTCTCCTTCAATTTCTTCCTCAGCAAGCTGATCTGGCCGATGATCGCCATCGGCTGGGTGGTCAACCTGGCCCAGCGCGGCCGGCCTCGCTCGCCCGCATCCGCGAGGTGCTGGACACCGAGCCAGCGATCCGCGACGAGGAGCCTCTCGTCGATCCCGGCACCGATCCTGGGGCGACGTCTCCTTCCGGGACCTGACCTTCGCCTATGGATCGGGATCTGAGCCGGTGCTCCGGGGGATCGACCTTCAGGTGAAGGCCGGGCAGACGGTGGCGCTCGTGGGCCGCACGGGCTCGGGCAAGAGCACCCTTCTGAGCCTCATCCCGCGGCTGATCGATCCGCCGGAAGGGACGCTCTTCGTGGACGGCATGGACGTCCGCCGGCTGCCGCTGGCCCGGCTGCGCTCGGCCATCGGCATGGTGCCGCAGGAGACGTTCCTGTTCTCGGCCACGATCCGCGAGAACATCGCCTTCGGCCGGCCCGAGGCGACGCGGGAGGAGGTGGCCGAGGCGGCGCGCCTGGCGGGGCTGGAGTCCGACCTCGCGCTCTTCCCCAACGGGCTCGACACGATGGTGGGGGAGCGGGGGCTCACCCTCTCGGGCGGCCAGAAGCAGCGCGTGGCCCTCGCCCGGGCGCTGCTGCGCGAGCCGCGCATCCTGCTGCTCGACGACTGCCTCTCCGCGGTGGACACCCAGACGGAGGAGCAGATCCTGCGCAACCTGCGCACGGTCTTCCGCGGGCGCACGGTCTTCCTGGTCTCGCACCGGATCTCGACCGTCAAGGACGCGGACCTGATCCTAGTGCTCGACCACGGCCGGATCGTCCGAGCGCGGCACCCACGCCCAGCTCATCGCCACGGGCGGCCTCTACGCCGATCTCCACCAGCGCCAGCTCCTGGAAGAGGAGCTGGCAGCGGTATAGCATCGCCCTGGGAGGAGGAAGCCATGAGAGTCGTGATCACCGGTGGGACGGGTCTGATCGGGAGCGAGCTGGCCCGGGATCTGGGAGCGCGGGGCATGAGGTCGTCATCCTGACGCGCAACCCTACGAAGGCCGGCCCTGCCTCCCGGTATTTCCCTCAACATGCGGGCCGTCCAGTGGGACGGCCGGACGGCCAAGGGCTGGGTCCAATCTGCTCGACGGCGACACCGCCATCGTCCACCTGGCGGGCGAGAGCATCGCCGCGGGGCGCTGGACGGATTCGAAGAAGCGGCGCATCCGCGACAGCCGCGTGGACTCGGGCAAGGCGGTGCTGGCGGCCATCCAGCAGGCCTCCGAAAAGCCCAGGGTGCTGCTCCAGGGCTCGGCCGTGGGCTACTACGGCCCGCGCGGAGACGAGACCGGTGACCGAGGTCCGCCCCTCCGGGCAATGACTTCCTGGCGGACGTCTGCGTCGAGTGGGAGGCCTCCACGGCCGAGGCCGAGTCGCTGGGCGTGCGGCGGGCCCTGCTGCGCACCGGCATCGTGCTGAGCAACGAAGGGCGGGGCCCTGCCGAAGATGGCCCTGCCCTTCCGGCTGATGGCGGGCGGTCCCCTCGGCAGCGGCCGCCAGTGGGTGCCCTGGATCCACATCGCCGACGAGGTGGGGGCCATCCGCTTCCTCCTGGAGCGCGAGGACGCCCGCGGCCCGTTCAACCTGACCGCTCCGCGGCCGCTGACCAACCGGGATTTCAGCCGCGTCCTGGGCAAGGCCCTGCACCGGCCCGCCTTCGCGCCCGCCCCCGGCATCGCCATCCGGGCCGTGCTGGGGGAGATGGCGGACATGCTGCTCCAGGGACAGCGGGCCGTGCCGCACCGGCTGCTGGAGCTGGGCTACGCCTTCCGCTACCCGGAAGCCCTGCCGGCCCTGCGCAACCTACTGGATTGAGATCATGGAAGCGATCCGCGAGGGGGACATCCCCGGAGTCCAGCTCCGCCGCCGCCAGGCGCTCGCCCTGTCGAGGGAGGAGGCCTGGCGCTGGCTGGTGGAGCCGGAGAAGCTGGCGCTCTGGCTGGCCGACGAGGCGGAGGTGGAGCCCGGCCCCCAGGGCTCGCTCCTCCTGCGCGGCAGCGCCCCGCGGGTCGATCCCCCGGCCGGTCCCTGGCGCGAGCGGGGGAAGACGGTGGAGCTGGACCCGCCCGCTCTCTGGGGCCTCACCTTCGAGCGCCTGGACGCCGGCTGGCCCGCTCCCACGAAATTGATCCTGCGTCTGCACTCCACCCCCGGAGGCTGCGAGATCGACGTCCTCCAGGGAGGCTTTCAGCGCCTGCCGCTGTCGACCGGCCTGACGGTCTGGGAGAGCTACCGGACGCGCTGGCGAACGGCGCTGGCACGGCTGGCGGAGGTGGCGGTCCTTCCCTGAATCCGCGACGGGATACTCTGTTATAATGCCAAGGATGGACGAAAACCGCCCGGCTTACCGTCTCAAAGCGCCCGGTTCCGAGGGCTCACTCCCCCTGCGTTTGCCGGGGCGCGGATCTTTCCCGCGGGTCGACGACCATCTTGTCGAGGCGGAGGTCACGCGCGACGAGATCATCGGCGGCCAGCGGGTGGTCGCCTCTCCGGCCCATTGGCCCCACGCTTCCCAGCACACCCAACTGGACTACCTCATTCAGGCGCACGTGGCCCCGGGCTATGGCGCAGCGGCGGACTTGCTCACCCGCCATGACGAGGAATCGGATTTCGCCACGGATACCTGCGTGTCCAGGAAGGGCGTCGATCCCGAGACAGGCGCGCGCTACCTCGAGGAGGTCGCCTTCGAGGTGGTCTCCGAGCAGAACGAAGGGTACGTGGCGGAGAAGGCCCGGAGGATGCATCGCCGTGGCGTCCGGCGGATTTTTACGGTCTGGGTCAAGAACCAGCGGGTCTGCGAGTGGTCCCCCGAGGTCCAGAGCTGGCGCCTGTTGGATCCGGAGTCCTGGATCGAAGATCCCTGTCTGGTGGCGCCGCTGTCCGTGGCGGCTCTGCTCGATTTCGCCCTGGCCGATGATGCCGTGGTGAGAGCCCTTGCGGCCAAGGGCAACCTGGAAATCCAACGGCGGGAAGCGGCGGCGGAAGCTGCGGGTATTGCCAAGTCCATCCTTGCGGTCCTGGACGCGCGCGGTCTCTCCATGACCCCGTCGCAACGCGAAGAGGTCCTCAACTGTCAGGATGCCGCCCGTTTGAGCCGTTGGCTGCGGCGGGCCGCCGTGGCCTCTTCCGCCGGCGAAGTCACCTCAGAGTCCTGAGGCTGAATCCCACCTCTCCCGCAGCGCCGCCCCCACCTCCTCCTTCAACCCGGGCGGCGTATACACCCGGTACCGGTCGATCCTGGAGAGATGGCGGATGAACTGGCTGGCGCTCTCCATGGGCTCCAGCGAGCCGTCGAAACGGCGTACGAGAACCCGGCTGCGGCCCCCCATGCGGTGAGGGTCCTTGGCCGAGTTCGACACCAGCAGGCTCCCCGGACCGAAGCGCTCGCGCAGCTCGGGGAGCAGGGACTCGAAACGCTCCTTGTCCTCGCGGGAGAGGTGCTCGCGGGTCTCGAAGGCCATGGGGAAGTGGCGGCGCTCCACGAGGGCGCGGGCGTGCGGGCTGTCCGAGGTGCGCAGGGCGGACCAGACGGAGACGTCGTCCTGCGCCAGGAAGGTCTCCGGCTCCGCGGCCCAATGCACCCCCTGCTCCCGCAGCCACTCGTTCAGGTGCAGCTCCAGGGCCTTGCCCGTGACGTTGAAGTAGACCTGCGTGAACATGTAGTAGCGGGCCATCACCAGGGCTTCCAGCGCGTGGACGCCCCCCTCCTCGACGCCGATCCCCCACAAGCCCGTCTCCGGATCCTCGATGGGCAGCATGGTGTCGAGCAGCCGCTCCAGGTCGTAGGTGCCGTAGCGCACACCGCAGAAGAGGCTGTCCCTGAGGAGGTAGTCCATCTTGTCCACGTCGAGCTCGCCCGAGACGATCTTGGCGAGCAGCTTTTCCGTAGAGGTCCGGCCCCCCTCCAGCAGGCGCTCGACGTCCGAGGTTCCGATCCCCTCGCCGTGGCGGGCGAAGATCTCCTCGATCTCGGGCGCGTGGAGCAGGCGCCGGGTCATCTCCTCGTGATCGATCCCGCCCTCGAAGAGGTCTTCCGCGGAATGGCTGAACGGGGCGTGCCCCAGGTCGTGGAGCAGGGCGGCGGCCCGGGCGAGCCGGCGCTCGGGGCTGCGGGTGCCGGGCGGGAGGAGACCCTCGCTCTTGGAGCACAGGGCGTCGTAGACCCGGCCGGCCAGGTGCATGGCCCCCAGCACGTGGCCGAAACGGCTGTGCTCGGCGCCGGGGAAGACCAGGAAGGTGAAGCCGAGCTGGTGGATGAAGCGCAGGCGCTGGACCGGCCGGCTGTTGACCAGGGCGGTCTCCAGCGCGTCGGCGCGGATGAAGCCGTGGACCGGGTCGCGGAGGGACAGCACAGCGGGCTGCCGGCCACCGGGAGGGCGGGGGGCGAGGGGATCAATCGGGCGGGGGGCGAGGGGATCGATCAGTTGCGCTCCGAGCCGTCCGCCAGACGCCGGTAGGGACGCAGCATGTCGAGGACCTGCCTCCGGCTGCGGAGGATCGACAGCACGGACAGGCCGCGCTCCAGGAGCGACTCGGTCAGGAGCTGCAGCTTGCGCACGGCCGGCAGGTCCACCCGGCAGGCCACGCGGTTGACCAGCTCCTCGTACGGGCAGTCGCCGGAGGCGAGATCGTCCACGTCCAGGGGGAGCTTCTCGCCCAGCTCCTCGCAGAGCGAGCGCAGCAGCTCGACGATGGTCTGGCGCACGGCCAGGACACCCACTTCCTGCTCGTTGAACCAGGGCTCCTCGATCAGCCGCACCAGGGCCTGCCGGTAAGGGGCGCCGGCGCCGGCGATCTCGCGTTGCAGCTCGAAGCGGAAGCTCGCCGTAGAGCACCAGATCGGAATGACCGTCGGGACGGATCTCCAGGTCCAGCACCCGGGCGGCCGTGCCCCCGGGGAAGATGGCAAGCCGGCCTTCCGGATCGAGCCGCGGGCCAGGCTTGAGCAGGACGACGCCCAGCCAGCGCGAGTCTTCGTCGAGCGCCTCCAGGTGGCGGACGAGCTGTACGTAGGATGGATCGAGGACATGGAGCCTCAGCTCCGTGCGCGGGAAGTGCACGACATCCGTAAGAGGGACCAGCGGAAGACAGATACCGTCACCGGTCATTGGGAAGATGATAGCGCGAAGCCCCCGCCTGTAGAATCACCCTTATGCGCGCCCTCCCCCTCCTCGTCCTCCTGCTCTTCCCGTCCCTCCTCGCCGCACAACAGGACCCGATCGCGGCCGGGGACGCCGCCTGGGCGCGCCGCGCGGAGGGGCACCAGGGAGACCGCGCCCAGGCGGGTCCGGTCAACGCGGCGGTCGCCGCCTACGAGCGCGCCGTCAAGGAGCAGCCGGACCGGCTGGAGGGTTCCTGGAAGCTGCTGCAGGCCCTCCACTACAAGGGGGATTTCGCGACTCCAGGCAAGGAGGGCAAGCAGCAGGTCTTCGCCCGCGGCAAGGAGGTCGCCGAAGCCGCCTTCGACCGGCTGGCGAAGAAGACCGCCGGCAGCCGCGAGAAGCTCGACGCCCTCACCCCGGCCCAGGCGGCCAAGGCCGTCTCGGCGGTGCCCGAGGCCAGGCCGCTCTTCCTCTGGGCCGCCGTGCACTGGGGGCTCTGGGGCGACGTGTTCGGCCGCATGGCCGCGGCGCGCCAGGGAGTGGGCGACAAGGTCCGCCGCTACTCGGAGATCCTGATCGCCCTCGACGAGCGCTATGAGGACGCCGGAGGCCACCGCATCCTGGGCCGCCTCCACACACTGGCACCCAAGGTGCCGTTCTTCACCGGCTGGGTGGACCGCGAGAAGGCGGTCTCCGAGCTGAGGAAGGCCGTGGCCCTGGGGCCGGACAACTGGGACAACCCCCTCTTCCTGGCCGAGGCCCTGCTGGAGCACCAGCCCGCGAAGGCGGCCGAGGCGCGCGAGATCCTGCGCCGCCTGCTCGCCCGCCGGCCCACGCCCGAGCTGGCCGTGGAGCAGGAGAGGACGCTCGCCGACGCCAGGGCGCTGCTTGCCAAGCATCCCTGATTGATCCCATGGAGGGCCGCTCGCCGCTCGATCCGAGCCGGACACCGCTTGTCGCCGTGGCGGCGGCGGCGTTCCTCGTGGCCCTGAAGGCGGCCGGCGCCTGGCTCACGGGCTCCCTGGCCCTGGTCTCGGCGGCCCTCGATTCGGCGATCGACCTCTTCGTCTCGGGCGCCAACTTCCTGGTGCTCCGGAGGAGCGCCCGTCCGCCGGACGAGGACCACGCCTACGGCCATGGCAAGTTCGAGAACCTGGCGGCCCTGGGGCAGGGGATCTTCCTCGTGGGGGCCGCCGCCAGCCTGGTCCTCTCGGGCGTGCGCCGCCTGATCGAGGGGGGCGAGCCCCGGGAGACGGGCTGGGGCATGGCCGTGCTCGCCATCTCCATGCTGGTGAGCGTGAGCGTGGCCCGCATCCTGTCCCAGGCCGCGGAGCGCAGCGGCAGCCCGGCCCTGAAGGCCGACAGCCTCCATTACGCGACCGACCTCTGGGTGAACGGTGCGGCCCTGGCCGCCCTGCTGGTCGTGCGCTTGACGGGGTGGTCCCAGGCCGACCCGGTCGTGGCGCTCGCCGTGGCGGCCTATGTCTTCTACACCGGGGCTTCGCTGGCCCTGGAAGCCATGGGCGACCTCTCGGACCGGGTGCTGCCGGCGGAAGACATCGCCCGCATCCGCGCGACCGTGGAGTCCTTCGCTCCCGAGGTGATCGGCATGCACGACCTGAAGACCCGCCGGAGCGGCGGCCAGCGCTTCGTCGAGCTCCACCTGGAGATCCCGCGGGCCACCTCCTTCGAAGAGGCCCACGCGCTGACGGTCAGGGTCCTCCGGGCCATCGAGCGCGAGCTTCCCCGGTCCAAGGTGTTCGTGCACAGCGACCCCGTTTGATTTTGGATTTGCGATTTTGGATTTTGGATTGAAGAAATCCATTGGCCCGGTTTCCCCAATCCAAAATCTAAAATCCAAAATCCAAAATCTCCACGGCTTGGGGATCGCCAGCGAGCGCCGCCAGCAACTCTGCCACCGTCTTTCCGTCGGGAGGCACGGGGAGGTCCGGAGCGATCTCCGCCAGGGGCTCCAGCATGAAACGGCGCTCGCGCAGGCGGGGGTGGGGCAGGGTCAGCTCGGGGGCGTCCGACTGGAGGTCGCCGTAGAGCAGGAGGTCGATGTCCAGGGGACGGGGGCCGAAGCGGACGCCGCGGCGCCGGCCCGCGGCCAGCTCCAGGGCCTTGGCCAGGGCGAGGATCTCCCCGGGGGGGAGAGCCGTGTGCGCCAGGGCGGCGGTGTTCAGGAAGTCCGGCTGGGAGACCGGGGAGACGGGTGCCGTCCGGTAGAGGGAGGCGACGCGGAGGGGACCGAGAGAAGCTTCGAGGTGGCGGAGGGCCCGGGCCAGCGTCTCCTGGATGTCCTCCGGCGTACCCTCGTTGCCGCCGAGGGCGAGCGCGACCGGAACGGGCAACCGGGACAACCGGGCGCGCTCAATCCTCGTCGTCGAGATCTTCCTCTGCCTCGGCGCCGGCGAGATCCTCGTCTTCCATGTCGGCGGGCTCGACCATCTCGTCGTCGGCGATGTCGATCGGCTCATCCTCTTCGATGTCGATCGGCTTCGGGACCTCCGCCTTCCGCCGGCGGCGCGAGGCCTGGCTGACGGCCGGCGAGTCCGCCTGGGCGGAATCCCGCTGGTCGGCGCCGCACTTGGGGCAGAGGGGATTGGATTTTCCCAGATCGTAGAACTTCGTGCCACAGTTGTAGCACCCGTATTTGGTTCCCAGCTTTAGCTCAGGCATATGGCAGACTCCACCCCCGCCGGGGGGCCGGTTTTAGAGGGCGGTGAACGTAGCATCCGTCCGGGAGCGTGTCAACCGTGCTTCCAAGGGGAACAATCCGCAAGAGGAGGATATCTTCAGGCTATGACCTTGCCCCACCTCTCCTTCGAGCCCGAGGCAACGGCCTGGTTCCTGCTCGTCCTGGGACTGCTGCTGGCGGTCAGCGCGCTGTTCAGCCGGGTCTCGGCCCGCGCGGGCGTCCCCCTGTTCCTGGTCTTCCTGGTGCTCGGCATGCTCGCCGGGTCGGAGGGGATCGGGGGCATCGAGTTCGAGGACTACGGCTTCGCCTTCCGGCTGGGCACGGCCGCCCTGGTGCTGATCCTGTTCGACGGCGGCCTCAATACTCCCCTCGCGGCCCTGCGGGCGGGGCTGCGGCCGGCCGCCGTGCTCGCCACCGTGGGGGTGATCGGCACGGCCTCCCTGGTGGCCGTGGGGGCGCGGCTCCTCGGCTTCGACTGGGGTCCGGCCTTTCTCCTGGGCGCCATGGTGTCGTCCACGGACGCCGCGGCCGTGTTCTCGGTCCTGCGGGGGAGCGGGCTCCAGATCCGGCAGCGGGTGGGCACCACGCTGGAGCTGGAGTCCGGCCTCAACGATCCCATGGCGGTGATCCTCACCCTGTCGCTCACGGGCAGCCTGGCCGCGGGGCGCACCCCGGGCCTGGAGATCCTGCTGGAGGTGCTGCTCCAACTGGGGGTGGGCGCCGCTTTCGGGCTCGGCGCCGGTTTCGCCGGGCGGGCCCTGCTGCGCAGGAGCCGGCTCCAGGCTGGTGGGCTCTACCCGGTGCTGAGCCTCGCCGTGGCCCTGCTCGCCTTCGGCCTGCCCACGCTCCTGGCCGGCAGCGGCTTCCTCGCCGTCTATCTGGCCGGGGTGATCCTGGGCAACGGCGAGATCCCGTACCGCACTGGCCTGCGCCACTTCCACGACACCGCGGCCTGGTGCGGGCAGCTCACGATGTTCCTCGTCCTGGGGCTCCTGGTGTTCCCCTCCCGCCTCCTCGAAGTCGCCGGGGTGGGTCTCGCCATCGCGCTGGTCCTGGCCTTCGTGGCCCGGCCCCTGGTGGTGATGCTCTGCCTGCTGCCGTTCCGCTTCCCTTTCCGTGAGACGGCCTTCGTGAGCTGGGTCGGCCTGCGCGGGGCGGTGCCCATATCCTCGCCACCTTCCCCGTGCTGGAGCGGGTCCCCGGGGCGGAGCGGCTGTTCGACGTGGTCTTCTTCGTGGTGGTGGCGAGCGCCCTGGTGCCGGGCGGCACCGTGGCATGGCTGGCCCGCCGCCTGGGCCTCGCGGCGGGCGTGCCGCCGGCGCCCCAGGCGGTCCTGGAGATCAGCTCCACCCAGGTGCTCGACGGCGACGTGCTCTCCTTCCACGTCGACGACGCCCTGCCGGTCTGCGGCGTCGCGCTGGCCGACGTCCCCCTGCCCGAAGAAGCGGCGGTGATGCTGGTGGTGCGGGGGAGCGAGCTTCTGGCCGCCCGGGGCAACACCGTGCTCCAGGAGGGAGACCATGTCCACCTCTTCTGCCGGCGGGAGGACCGCCCCCTGGTCGAGCTGCTCTTCGGGCGGGCGGGGGAGGACTAGGCGCAGCGCCCGAAAGCAGCGGCCCGAAAGAGGGGATCGACTTGCCCGCGGAAGAAATAGGACGCTACGATCGTTCTTCCTTGTGCGCGCAGGGCGTAACGACCGTCCTCGTCGCCTCACCCGGAAAACGCTTCACCCGGAAAATACCTATGAAGAGAACGATCGCCGTCACCCTGCTTTCGCTATTCCTCGCCACCTCCGCCTTCGCGGCGAAGGCGCCGGCGGTACCCGATCCCATGGCTCCGGGCCTGACCGGCCCCCAGCGTCTCTCTGCCCTGGTCGACCGCGTCAAGCACGAGCAGCAGCAGCTCAAGACCCTGGAGGCCCACTTCACCCAGCAGCAGGAGAGCTCGCTGCTGGCGGCGCCCGAGGAGTCCAAGGGGACCTTCTCCTACGCCGCGCCCGACCAGGTGCGCTGGGAGTACCAGTCGCCGAGCCCCATCACCATCGTCATCCGCGGCGAGGAGATGACCACCTGGTACCGCGACCTGAAGCGTGCCGAGACCCTGAAGGTGGGGCGCTACTCGGGCCAGGTCTTCAAGTACCTCGGGGCGAGCGGCAGCCTGCAGACGCTCCTCGAGTACTTCACGGTGAAGCTCAAGCTGCCCGAGAAGAAGGGGGACGCCTACCGCCTGGAGCTGGTGCCCAAGTACCAGCGCATCGCCAAGCGGCTCAAGGGGATGACCCTGTGGATCGACGACGGCACCTTCTTCCCCTCCCGGCTCCGGTACATCGAGGCGGACGGCGACACGGTCGAGTACCAGTTCAGCGACATGAAGAGGAACGCCCCCATCCCCGCCGACCGTTTCGTGCTGAAGCTCCCTCCCGGACGTCCAGACCCGGGTCGTGAACCTGGGGGGCGAGGGGAAGAATCCCAAGACCAAACCGTAGGCCATGCCCCTCTCCTTCCAGATCCTCGCCACCGGCGGCCTCGCCCGCCGGGGCCGGCTCACGACTCCGCACGGGGTCATCGAGACGCCGGCGTTCATGCCCGTGGGCACCCTCGGCGCGGTCAAGGGGGTGACGCCCCAGGAGCTGGAGGCGGCGGGCGCCTCGGTCATGCTCGCCAACCTCTACCACCTGGCCCTGCGGCCGGGGATCGACGTGGTCGAGCGCCTGGGCGGGCTCCACGCCTTCACCGGCTGGCGGGGGCCGATCCTCACCGACAGCGGCGGCTTCCAGGTCTGGAGCCTGGGCGGCCTGCGCACCGTGGACGCGGACGGCGTGACCTTCAAGAGCCACCTGGACGGCTCGCCCCTGCGCTTCACGCCCGAGGGGGTGGTGGGCTTCCAGGAGCGGATGGGGGTCGACATCGCCATGATGCTCGACGAGTGCCCGCCCTGGCCGGTCACCCTGGAAGCGGCCGCGGCCTCCTGGGAGCGCACGCTCGACTGGGCGCGCCGGGCCCGGGAAGCCTGGAGGGGAGATGATCCCGGACCTTCGGGCGGCGGCCTCTTCGGCATCGTCCAGGGGAGCGTCTACCGGGAGCTGCGCGAGCGGGCGGCGGCGGACCTCGCCGGGCTCGACTTCGACGGCTACGCCATCGGCGGCGTGTCCGTGGGGGAGACCGAGCCGGAGCGCCATGCCGTCGTCGAGTGGACGGCGCCGGTGCTGCCCGCCGGCAAGCCCCGCTACCTGATGGGCGTGGGCTATCCCGAGGACATCCTCCACGCCGTGGCCCAGGGGGTGGACCTGTTCGACTGCGTGCTGCCGGCGAGGAACGCCCGCCACGGCGTGCTCTTCACCCGCGAGGGCGTGATCAAGATCAAGAACGCCCGCTACAAGGACGACCCGCTGCCGCTCGATCCCGCGTGCGGCTGCCCGGCCTGCCGGCGCACCTCCCGGGCGTTCCTCCACCACCTGACGCGCTCGGGCGAGCTGACGGCGGCGGTGCTCGGCACCCTCCACAACCTGCGCTTTTACCTTGACTTCATGGCCGACCTCAGGCAGGCTATCGAACTCGGTGCGTTGACGGAACAGCCGTACCACCGGCGGAGATTCGCCGGAGGGACCCGATCTGCGGGTCCTGCCGGTTCCTTCCGATCCCCACGAGCAAAGGAGCTCTTGACGGCAGGCGGACCCTGCCGGGATTTTGCACATGAATCCAATCCTCAATCCTTCGACGGTCCTGGCCCTCCAGGCGTCTTCCGGGAGCGGCGGCATGCTGGGCGCGCTGGGCGGCCTCGTCCCCATGCTCCTCATCTTCGTCATCTTCTACGTCGTCCTCATGCTGCCCATGCAGAAGCAGCGCAAGGCTTTGCAGCAGATGATCGCGAATCTGAAGAAGGGCGACCGCGTCCTCACCAACGGCGGTATCTACGGCGAGGTGATATCGGTCGACGGGGCGACGGTGATCCTCCGCATCGCCGACAACGTCCGCGTGAAGGTCGCCAAGTCGGCGATCTCCGGCCTCGAGGGCGAAGGCGAAAAGAGCGAAAAAGGGAGTAATGCATGAAAAGAAATCTGCTGTGGCGCGGGTTGCTCATCCTCGCGTCGATCCTTCTCGCGGTGGCTCTGATGTATCCCCCGGAGAAGAAGATCAATCTGGGTCTGGACCTTCAGGGCGGCATGCACCTGGTGCTGCAGGTCCACACCGAGGACGCCCTGCGGGCGGAGACCGATTCCGACATGGCGCGCCTGGTCGACCTGGCCGAGGAGCAGAAGGTGGCGGGGCTCTCGGCTCGCCGTACCGGCGATGCGTCCTTCGTGATCTCCGGCGCCTCGCCGCAGGCCCGGGACACCGTGGCCGACCTCGCCGAGAGGTCCCTCCAGCGCTGGGACTCTCAGCCGGCAGGGGGATGACCTGGCCTTCACCATGATCAAGCAGGCGGAGAACGAGGTCCGCAACGGCGCCGTCACCCAGGCCGTGCAGACCATCACCAACCGCATCGACCAGTTCGGCGTGTCCGAGCCGGTGATCCAGCCCACGAACACCGGCCACCGCATCGTCGTGCAGCTCCCGGGCGTCGACGATCCCGAGCGCGTGCGGCGCCTGATCAAGAACACCGCCTTCCTGGAGTTCCGCATCGTCGACTTCCCCAAGGGCGGCGGCGGCGTCGACAGCCGCGAGGCGATCCTCGCCAACTACGGCGGACGGCTCCCCGAGACCATCGAGATCCTGGAAGGCGACCAGCGCGACGACCAGAACCAGGTGACGGGCAAGCTCTACTACGCCGTCCAGAAGCGGCGCACGGTCACCGGCCGCGACCTCTCGAACGCCACCCCGGCCGGCGGCGAGTTCGGCCAGCCGATCGTCTCGTTCACCCTGACGCCCCAGGGCGCCGAGGCCTTCGGCGAGCTGACGGGCCAGAACGTGGGCTCCGGCCTCGCCATCGTGCTCGACGGCCGGGTGGTCACGGCGCCGGTCGTGCAGGTCCCGGATCACCGACCGCGGCCAGATCGAGGGCAACTTCACCCAGCAGGAGGCTCAGGACCTGTCGCTGGTGCTGAAGTCCGGCGCCCTGCCGGCCGGCATCACCTACCTGGAGGAGCGCACGGTCGGCCCCGCGCTCGGCCGCGATTCCATTGAAGCGGGCCTGCGCGCCGGCCTCCTCGGCACCGGGCTGGTCTTCCTGTCTCTGCTGGTGTACTACAAGCTCTCCGGGATCAACGCCATCGCGGCGCTGCTCCTGAACGTCCTGATCCTGTTCGGCGGCATGGGGATGTTCGGCTCCACCCTGACGCTGCCCGGCATCGCCGGCGTCATCCTGACGATCGGCATGGCGGTGGACGCCAACGTGCTGGTGTTCGAGCGCATCCGGGAAGAGCTGCGAGCCGGCCGCACGGTCCGCTCGGCCATCGACCTCGGGTTCGACCGGGCGTTCACCTCCATTCTCGACACCCACGCGACCACCCTGATCGCGGCCCTCTTCCTGTTCCAGTTCGGCACCGGGCCGATCAAGGGCTTCGCCGTCACCCTCACCATCGGCCTCATCGCCTCCATCTTCACGGCGGTGTTCGTGAGCCGCTGGCTGTTCGACCTGGTGCTCTCCCGCCGCCAGGTCCAGAGACTTTCGATCTAGGAGCACGCCATGGAGCTGTTGCGCGACACCAACATCGATTTCATGAAGTACCGGCGGTACTGGATCGTCGTCTCGTTCATCCTGCTGGCCGTCGGTTTCTACACGATCTTCGGCCCCCATAAGCTGAACCTGGGCGTCGACTTCGCCGGCGGCACGCAGGTCACCCTCGGCTTCCGCGAGCAGCCGGACGTCGACCGCCTGCGCGGCCTGCTCGTGCAGGCGGGGATGAACGACGCCCAGATCCAGCGCTTCGGCTCGGCCGATGAGAACAAGGTGATCGTCAAGACCGCGGTCGCCAAGGGCTCGGAAGAGGGGAGCCGCGACCGCATCGTGGCCGCCCTGTCCAAGACCTACAACCAGGGCAAGACCGGCCTGGACCTCAACCAGACGGGCATCGACGGCCTCACCGGCTTCCTGCTCAAGGCCGACCCCGACCGCGTGGCGGCCCAGGGGCCGGAGGCGGCCCAGACCCATTACCTGGGCATCGCCGAGCGGATCAACCGGGAGCGCCGCGAGAACGGGCTCTTCCTCTCCTGGGACCGGGTCGCCAAGGTCCCGGGCGTCAGCCCGGCGGTGATCTCCGCCCTCCAGCAGGGGGGATATCTGGGCGAGTTCGCGGTCCTGGGCGTCGAGAACGTCGGCCCGCAGGTCGGCGAGGAGCTGCGCCGGCAGGGCTTCTGGGCCGTGGTGCTGTCGCTCCTCGGCATGCTGGGCTATATCTGGTTCCGCTTCGAGCTGCGCTTCGGCATCGGCGCCGTCATGGCCTCGCTCCATGACGTGGTGGTGACCCTCGGCCTCTTCACCCTGCTCGGCTTCGAGTTCAACCTGACGACCATCGCCGCCTTCCTGACGCTGATCGGCTACTCGGTGAACGACACGGTCGTCATCTTCGACCGCGTGCGCGAGAACATGCGGAAGACCCGCAGGAAGCCGCTGCTCGAGATGATGAACGAGAGCCTCAACCAGACGCTGTCGCGGACCGTCATCACGGGCGGCCTGACGTTCCTCACCGTGCTGTCGCTCCTTATCCTCGGCGGCGACGTGCTGCGCGGTTTCGCCTTCGTGATGGTCGTGGGCATCATCGTCGGCATGTACTCGACGATCTACATCGCGGGCCCGTTCGCCATCCTCTGGGAGCAGCTCTTCGGCCCCAGCGGCAAGTGGCGGCGCGCCAAGGCTGCGACCGCTACGGGTTCCCGGATCGAGCCCAAGGAGCCGCAGGTCGGCGAGACGCCGTCCCGCCGTCCCCGTCCGGCCCGGCGCCGGGCGTAGGCCTCTGTCCCACATTCCTGCCCTCTTCCCTCTGGGAGAGGGCAGGGTGAGGGATTTATAATCTCTCATGCCGCTCTCCAAGAGCCTCGCACCGCCCGTACCTTCTCCGGGAGTGGCGCGCTTCGACGAGGTCCTCGCCTGCCTCTCGGCCCACGGCCGCCCCATCGATCCGATCTTCCTGCGTACCGTCTACGACTTCTCGGCGGAAATGCACAAGGACCAGGTCCGGCGCTCGGGCGAGCCGTACATGATCCATCCGCTCAACGTGGCCTGGCTCCTGGCCGACCTCAAGTTCGACCAGGCCTGTGTGGCCGTGGGGCTGCTCCACGACGTGCTCGAAGACACCCTCACCACCCGCGAGGTGCTGGAGAGGGAGTTCGGCACCGAGGTCACCGAGCTCGTGGACGGCGTCACCAAGATCGGCCGCCACGAGTACGTGCGCCGCGACGAGGCCCAGGCCGAGACCTTCCGCAAGATGATCCTGGCTTCGGCCAAGGACATCCGCGTCATCGTGGTCAAGCTGGCCGACCGGCTCCACAACATGCAGACCCTGGAGCACCTGGCGGCCGAGGCGCGGCGGCGCATCTCGCGCGAAACCCTGGAGATCTACTCGCCCATCGCCCATCGCCTGGGCATGGCGCGCGTCAAGGGCGACCTCGAAGACCTGGCCTTCTACCACCTCTACCCCCACCAGTTCGCCGAGCTCCACAACCGCATCGCCGAGAAGATGAAGGCCGGCCAGACGGCCACCGAGCGCATCCGCGGCCGGCTCACCAAGAGCCTGGAAGCGGCGGGCATCGACGCCGAGATCAGCTTCCGCGTCAAGCGCTACTACTCGATCTACGAGAAGCTCCGGCGCCAGGGGATCGACATCTCCCAGCTCTACGACTTCCTCGCCTTCCGCATCGTCACGGGCAACCTCAAGGACACCTACGCCGCCCTGGGCATCGTCCACCAGAACTGGCGCCCCATCCCAGGCCGGTTCAAGGACTACATCGCGATGCCCAAGCCCAACCTCTACCAGTCGCTGCACACGACGGTGGTGGGCGACCAGGGGCAGCCGTTCGAGGTCCAGATCCGCACCAACGAGATGGACGTGGTGGCCGAGGAAGGCATCGCCGCCCACTGGCACTACAAGGAAGGGAAGAACGAGGCCCGGGCGAGCGACCCGAACATCCTCTGGCTGCGCCAGCTCCTGGAGTGGCAGAAGGAGGTCGAGGATCCGCGCACCTTCCTCACCACCCTGAAGGTCGACCTCTACCCCGACGAGGTCTATGCCTTCACACCCAAGGGCGCCGTCTTCTCCTTCCCGCGCGGGGCCACGCCGCTCGACTTCGCCTACCGGGTCCACACCGACCTCGGCCACCACTGCTCCGGAGCGCGGGTCAACGGCAAGCTGGTGCCGCTGCGGACCCCGCTCCAGAACGGCGACATGATCGAGGTCCTCACCAACCCGTCGCGCAGCCCCAGCCGCGACTGGCTGAACCTGGTCGTCACCTCCCGCGCCAAGAGCAAGATCCGCCAGTGGCTCAACACCCAGCAGAAGCAGCGCGCCACGGAGATCGGCCGCCGGCTCTTCGACAAGGAGATCCGCAAGTACGGCCTGTCCCTGCGCAAGATCACCGAGGCTCCGGAGCTCGCCAAGGTCCTCCATGACGAGGGCCTCTCGAAGGTCGAAGACCTCTACAGCCGCATCGGCTTCGGCAAGATCGAGCCGAGGAACATCCTCGAGCGGGTGGTGGGGCAGGAGAAGCTGGAGGAAGGCCCCGAGAAGCCCAGCCGGCTGCGCCAGGCGGTGAGCTCGGTCAGCAAGATCCTGCCCTTCGGCGGCGCCGCCTCCGGCCCCCTGGTCATCAAGGGGCACGGCGACCTCCTGGCCTATCTCGCCAAGTGCTGCAACCCGCTGCCGGGCGAGGACATCGTGGGCTTCGTCACGCGCGGGCGCGGCGTCTCCGTCCACCGGGTGGACTGCCCCAACGTGCAGAACCTGCTCTACAACCCGGAGCGCGAGATCGAGGTCAAGTGGGAGCAGGGCAAGAACGAGGTCTACCAGGTCTCGCTGCTCATCGAGACCGAGGACCAGCAGGGCATGCTCGCCCGCCTCACCGAAGCCATCACCCGCACCGGCAGCAACATCACCCAGATCGAGGCCGAGACCCATGAGACGGGCCATGCCTCGATCGGCGTGGTCTGCCAGCTCCGCGACAGGAAACACCTCGACAAGCTGCTCGCCGAGGTGCGCGCCATCTCGGGCGTGCTCCGGGTGGGCCGCCGCAACAGCGGCGGTGCGGGCACCCAACTGGAAGCGCTGAGCTAGCTGGAGGCGGGGAATTCGTTCAGGGATGCCGGAGGGCGGCCGCCGTCAGACGGCGGGACCGCCCCTACTTCGCGGCTTCGCCCTCGGGCTTCCACTTCCGGGCCGGCGCCTTCACGATCTTGCCGCTGCGCAGGCAGCGGGTGCAGACCCGGACGTGCCGCACGCCGCCGTCGATCAACGCCCGGACCCGCTGCAGGTTGGGCTCCCAGGTGCGCGAGGTCACGTTGTGCGCGTGGCTGACGTTATTGCCGAACACGGTACCCTTACCGCAGATTTCACATCGCTTGGCCATGGTCGTATCCTCTCCTTCTTCACCCCGAAGGGCACGACAAGATAACAGAAGTGGGGCGGGATCTCAAGCGCGGGCCTACGGTAGAATCCGCAGTGCCGTGCAGACCCGGGTGAGGACCCGGTGAGCTCCAGGTGGGGTGGGACTTTACATGTCTGATAGCCGCCACCGGAAGGGGCGGGCTCGTAGGCCACGAGACCGACACCGTTCATCATCTGGTTGGCGGCATTGGCGAAGAAAAGAGTCCGCTCGAAGTCTCTGCTGTCCACCACCCGGATCGCGAGGAACAGGAATGCGCGAGGCTTGCTCTCGGCCAGCCAGGTCAGCAGATCGCTCGTTGGACCGCCACCCAGACCCACGTTTCTGGCCCACTCGGCCTTCAGGTCAATGGTCTTGAGGCCCGCTTCCTTGATCCTCTTGTCCAGATCCGAGCTGCCCGGACGCCCCTTGGGATTCTTTTGTTGTGGATTGCGGCCTGTTTTCGGGGCTCCAGCCGCCTTGGTCTCGATCAGGATCTCGACCGGGCCCTTCCTCGGATAGGAGGTATCGAGATTGTGTACGGGAAAGATCAGCCCCGGCACCGCACCCCGGCCGTAGAGCTCCTTGCTAGAGCAGTTCTCCAGGAGCAGCGCGATCAGGTCCGTGAAGAAGTCGCCTTTACCGTTCTGATTGTCTCCCTGGTCCGCAAGCCCGGCGGCGAATCCCTGGTCGAAGTTCCACATAGCTGACAGAAACTGGTTCTCGACCTGCGGCCAGCGAGATGGTTTCGCGGCGACGGCCCACTCATACATCGTAAAGAGTGGGCGGCAACCCGGACTGGACGCAACGCGAGGACTGGTCTTACGCGTCACTTTGGGATCGGGGGGAGACGACCCGCGGCTCCTTGCCACGGGCCGGACGGGCGCGGGCCTGCCGCCGCTCATGGAGAGAAGCCCTGGCGGAAACCATCTCGCCTCGGGCGATCCCTTCGCCTTCGAAAAGGATGGCATCGACCGCGGCGATGACCTCATCCAGGGAACCTTCGCGCCCGTTCCTGAGCGTTGCGTCTACCTTGGAAGCCAGCTTCAGCAGCGCACTCTTGTGACGGGCCACCAAGTCCGCGGAAGGAACGAGGCTCCGGTCCGCCTCCCGTGGCTCCAGCTTCAGGACGCCTCCGCCATAGCTGCGACCGGTCCGTTCGCACGACAGAAGGGTGGCAGAGTTGTAGAACGCCACCACGAAGGCCTTGTGCAGGGCGGAGGGAATCCGTGGCAGACGGATGGTATGCAGCGTGTTCGAGGATACGACCTGGGCCTGGTTGAAGCAGAGACGCGGCACGGCGTCGCTCATGTAGGTCAGGAACGCGTCCGGAATCATGACGCCGGGAACGCGGTACCACGGAGTGCGGACGCGGCACTTGTAGCGTCCGGCATAGCCCAGATCTTCCCCTCTCTGGATGTAGGCCTTCTCTGACCGGGTCGGCCGTTCTCCTGGGACCCAGAGCAGGCAGCGCTCTCCCTGAGACCGCGCTTGAGAGACATCGGCCGAGGTGATCTGGAGACCCGGGATCTGGCGTGCCCGGATCAAGGCCGGCCGGAGAGAGGTCTCGGGCAGGCGCCAGTGGATCGCCTCCTCTTCCGTCAGGACGAAGTATTCATTGGCTCCGCTGACGAAGCCAATGCTGGCCTTGCCGATGTCGCCGAGGGGGCCCAAGAGCCCGAGATTCTGAAGATGCTCAAGGGTCGCGGCTCCTGGATGGGCCGTGTAGCCTGGGATCCACTTCTCCGGCTCTTCTCCTGCCTCGAAGACCTCGGCACCGGCCAGGACCAGAGAGCTCGGCAAGATCCACGGCGGTGTCAGCTTCGGCCAGCCTCAACCGGCCCGGCCCGTATCCTTTCCCGGCGGCAAGCAGGAGGACGACTTCTTCCTGGACCTCTGGGAAGACCGACCTCCGGAAAGATAGGACGTGGACCTCTTCGAACGACCGGCGCAACTCGGCCCGGAGCGGTGCCGCGTACGTGGTATGGATCAGCTCGGCCGGCAGGATCAGAGCCAGGCGCCCTCCCGTCCGCAGGAATGCCATCGCATGGGCGACAAAGTGAGCCCAGGAAGAGGCGAGACGGTTCAATTGGACTCCCGCGTGTGCCGCTCGCTCCAGAGCCTCAGCCCGGCTGCCCCCGGCGAACTGCTGGTAGCGGATGTACGGAGGATTGCCGAGGATGACATCCACTCCCGCCGGAGGACCGAAGAGAACACCTGGAGGAGGTAATGAAAAGAAGCTGGAGATTCGAGTGTTCTCGAAGGGCACCCCAAGCTCGGCTTCCACCCGTTCTCTCGTGATCCAGATGGCGTCAGGGTTCAAGTCGACGGCATGCAGGAGGGAGGCTGCCTGCTCAGAGCCGGCGCCCAGCTCCAGGAGTCTGCGGGCTGCGGCTTCCAGGAACACTCCGTCCCCACAGGATGGATCCAGCACGGACTGATCAGCCCTGCCCAAAGCCCAGGTGGCCATGGGCTCGACCAGAGACAGCGGAGAGTAGAAGGCGCCGAGGCTTTTCCGCTGCCATCTTTCTACCGGGGTACTTGTCACCATCGGGGAAAGCATCTCACCTCCAGATCCTTTGGCCAAGCCGGACAGGGAGGGATTCTACTACGGATTCAACGCCTTGTTTACGCCGACCTTCCGCGGCGGCGTCCTGGAGAAGATTGCAACGCCTTGGAGAAGAAGGCGACGCGTCGTGGTCCTTTTCTCCGGCGTGTTGGCGGATTCTCCCAGGCGCCGCCACGGGATCTGCCGCAGATCCCATGCGGCGTGGCGCCGTCAGATTCTCCAGGACGGCGTCAGGTATCCAGGACGTTGCCGTTTTCTCCGGATCGCCGTCGCGGTATCCAGGGCAGATCCTTGGCGGCGCGGCACCGCTAGGTTCTCCCAGGCGCCGCCGCGGGATGCAGGGCTTATCGTTTTCTCCGCGGCGTTGGGAGATTCTCCGGGCCGTCGCCGTGGGAGGCACGGCAGATCCTTTCCGGCGCGGCGCCGCAGATTCTCCATGCCGTTGTCGCGGGATCTGCGGCGCTGCCGCTCGTTCCCTGGCACGCCTATTGAACCCTCGCTGGAACGGATAGACTGTGTCCGGAGACCATCATGCCCAAGAAGAAAACGACAGACGAGATCGATGAGCTGTCCGCGGCCCCCCTGGGGGACACCGAGGACTTCGAGGATTTCGATTCCGCCAAGGCCGAGCGGGACGCCGAGGAGGCATTCACCGGCGATACAGATATGCCGAGCAACGGCCTCTTGAGCTTCTATGACCGCCTGCGCGAGAAGATCCTGCACGCCATCGAGAAGCGCGAGGGCAAGCGCGGCGCCAAGCTCACGGAAGGTGCCGTGCGGGCGTTGCTCCTCGTGCCGGACGTCTTCATCCTGCTCGCCCGCCTGGCGCTCGACAAGAACGTGCCGGGCTCGACCCGGGCCATGATCGGCGGTGCGCTCGCCTATTTCCTCCTGCCCGTGGACCTCCTGCCAGAGGCTCTCCTGGGCGGCGCCGGCTTCCTGGACGACCTCGTGCTCGCCACGGCCGTGCTGTCCCAGGCCTTCGGCGGCGATCTGGAGCCCTACGCCCGCAGACACTGGAGCGGCTCGGAAGACCTGCGCGTGGTGATCCGCGACATCAGCGAGACCGCCCAGTCGCTCCTCGGCCAGAACCTCTACGACAAGCTGCGGAGGCTGCTGTCGCGGCGCGGTATTGGGGTGGACTAGACTGGGGTGGACTAGACCCGGACCTCCGCGTTCCTCCGCGCCCGCAGCTCCTCGAACAGCTCCCGGACGGCCGGAAAGCCGCCGTCCGGGAAGTTGTCCGGATTGTCCCAGAACTCGGCGAGCGCGCCGGTGCCCCAGCGCTCGTAGACCGCCACCTTGATCATGAGCTGGAGCTTGTCGCACGCCTTGACCAGACGGGCCTCGGGGCTCGTGCCCTGCTGGTATTCGTCGTAGAGCGCCAGGACCCGCGGCGGCAGGGGAGCGAGCACGTCCGCCATGGCCGCGGCCTCGGCGGCCTTCTTGGCCCCCTCGGGGAAGTAGTGGGACGAGGTGCGCGGCAGGTCGCCGATCCGCAGCTCGGCCAGATCGTGCACCAGGGCGATCTCGACCGCCTTGCCGACGTCGATCCCGTCGATCCCCGCCCCCAGGGTCCAGACCAGGAAGAGGACGTGCCAGACGTGCTCCGTCACGCTCTCCGGCTCGGCCACGCCGCGCAGCACGTAGCCGGCGCGGGGGATGCGGTCGAGCATCTGGACTTCGAGGAAGAGGTCGAGCAGGGTGCGGTTGGCTTTCATGTTCATTACGCTACGATGTCCCGAAGGGCGATAGCTCCAGCAGGTCCAGGGCCGGGAGGCCGGTGGCGATCCCGGCGATGAGACTCGAGGCGAGGCACGGGATGGCGGCCTCGCCACCATAGAGGCCTGCCTTCCGCCACTCCTCACGCTCGCACAGGAGCGTCGAGAGCGCAAGGTCCGCGGCTTTCGCCTTCCAGGGGCCTTCCGGGTCCACGCGCGACAGGGCGAGGCAGCCGTAGGCCACCCCGGCCCTGCCGCAGCAGAGATCGGGCTTGCCGGAAGTGGTAGCGAGCGCGAGAAGGCCGGCCTGCCGCGCCCCTTCGAGAAGCCCCTGTCCGCCCAACACCCCGTAGGCCCTCGCGCTCAGGACAGAGAGGCCGGCGAAGCCATTGCAGAGCATCGCGTGCTGCGATGCGCGCGGGCAGAGCCGGGAAGGGGTGGCGAGCGCCAGGCGGAGCAGTTTCTCGACAGACGGGGCGTACCATTCCGGCAGCCGCGATCCGGCGGCGACCGAATGGATGAGCAAAGCGAGATAGGGCCCCGAGCTGCCGTGTGAGAGGCCGAGCCCCCGGAGCTCGGGCCAGAGAAACCTCCCCCTCTCGTCGGAAACCGCCCGGCCTGCGAGATCGCTTGCCAGCTCCGCACCGAGCTCCCGGAGCCGGGCATCACCCGTATACGCCATGAGGATCGCGGTACCCGCAAGGCAGCCGGCCACACCGTTGTAGAGCTCCGGGGAGCCTTCCCGCGACGCCCGGCTCAGCTCCGCGAACCGCGTGATCGCGGAGGCCAGCGCAGCCTCGTCCTGCCGCGCGTGGGAGACGAGAGCCCGCACGAAGACCAGCCCAGCCTCACCAAACAGGAAGTGGCTCGCCGGCCGCTCCCGAAGCTCGGACAGCGGCACCAGAAAGGACAACCTGTCCCTCTCTCGCCCCTGGGTCGCGGCGAGCCAGCGCTCGGCCTCGTCCAGCAACTCGGGCTCTTCGAGTACCAGCGCCGTGTGCCAGCAGGCATAGGCGATTCCCGCGGCGCCGAAGGCGAGACTGGCATGAAACCCGTGCTGCCGGCCTTCGAGGTCGCCGTAGGAGAGACCGGAGAGGGCCTCGAAGTAGTCCTCGACATAGCCGGCCAGGACGTCATAGACCTGTATGCCAGTCATGGGATACCGGGCGTCGAGCTCTTGGGCTCGACGCCCGGGAGCCTTCTACCATTGGATGGTTGAGCAGGCGCCACAGGTGTCGCTGGCGGTGGCGCTGGTCGAGCAGTCACACGCACTGAGGGCTCCATGGGTGTCCTGTTCGGTGCAGTCGCTCCCTCTGCCGGCCACGAAGCGCAGCTCGGAGCTCATCAGGTTACGGATCGTTTCCTTGGCAAGCGAGAGTTTCCTGTCCGGCGAGCGCCTTTTCATTAGACCCATCCTTTGCGCAATAGATGGCCTGCTTGACTGCAGGCCGCCTTGGAAAAAGTGGCTCAGTGTACCATCCTTGTGAGCGAGCTCTCCGTATACCGATCCATAGGAATTTACGCCATGAAGATGATCCTCCTGGCCCTCCTCGTCATCGCCCAACCCGCTCTGGCCTCGCCGTCCGCCGTCCGCGTCTCCGGCCGCGCCGTCGAATTCCCGGCCGCTGTCTCCCGGGCGTCCTTCGAGCGCGAGCTGCTGGGCATGCCGGGATACCACCTGATCGTCTGGAAGGACGGAGGCGCGGCCATGGCGGCCCTGTTCCGCGCCGAGGTGACGGACACCGAGGTGCTGGACGCGCTGGAGCGGCTGGGGGCGAAGCCGGGGAATGCCTTGGGAATGGGGGTGTGGGACGACCGCAAAGACTCGTCGTCCAAGGCGCCGGACCAGGTCATCCAGGGACCGCCCGTCGAGATCCTCGTCCGGGTACCGGGACGGAAGGAGCCGCTGCGGCTCGATCAGATCCTGCAGGACCCCGGTGGCCGCGGCTTCGACATGCGCTTCGGCGGCCACCGGGCGAACATCCCGAAGTGGAAGTCCGGATGCGTGGTCTGCCTCTACTCCTGCCCCGGGAGCAAGATCGGCAACGCCCGCTACACGGTGCGCGATTACGAGAAGGAGACGACCCGCTTCCGGGTCCGGCCCGGGGTGCTGCCCGAAGACGGCACCCGGGTCACGATCGTGTTCCGTTTGAAGTGACGCCTACTTCCCTGGAGATTCGATGAAAGCGGAGCCGGGCCGCTGCGGCGTGTAGCGTGTGGCGTAGTCGTTGAGCGTCAGGCCGATCAGGATGGCCAGCCAGAAGAAGCCGGCGACCGCGGTGATCGCCGTCATCCGCGTGCTGTGGCGGACGTGCATGAAGAAGAGGATGACGAGGAGCGCCTTGGTGACGGCGACCGCCAGGGCCACCACGTCGTTGGCCCAGCCGAGATCGACCTGGGCGACGCCCCACGTGATGCCGGTGAGGACCATGAGCGCGGCGAAGACCGCGATGTACATCCAGGGTGAGGAAACGTGTTCGGACATGGCGGTCTCCGGTCAGGTCGTATGGGCCCCGAGCAGGTACAGGAGCGGGAAGAGGAAGATCCAGACGATGTCGACGAAGTGCCAGTAGAGGCCCGTCATCTCCAGCGGGTTGTAGTAGGAAGAGTCGTACTTCCCCTTCCAGGCGTACCAGGCCAGGACGCCCAGGATGATCATGCCGATCACCATGTGGGTGGCGTGCAGGCCGGTCATGATGAAGTAGAGCGAGAAGAAGATCTGGGTGTGCCGCTCGAGCTGCGGGTCGCGGGCCGCGAGCTCCGCCGTGTGTCCGCCCTCATGGGCCTCCCCGTGCCCCACCTCGAACTTGAAGCTCGGCCCGGGCACGTGGTGGTGGGTGAACTTGTCCTTGTACTCGACCGTCTTGATCCCCAGGAAGACTCCGCCCAGGACGATCGTCAGGATCAGGAAGAGGACGATCCCCTTCCTCCAGTTGACCTGGGCGGCCCAGATGGCGAGCGCCATGGTCAAGCTGCTGCAGATGAGGACGGCCGTGTTGATGCCGCCCCACAGCACGTCCAGCGTGTTGCTGGAGAGGAGGAAGGCTTCGGGATACCACCGCCGGTAGATCACGTAGGCGAGGAACAGGCCGCCGAAGAACATGACCTCGGTGACGAGGAAGAGCCACATCCCGAGCGTCGAAGACTCCTTCTGCTGCTCGAGTGTGTCGAACTGGTGCTGGAGCGAGGGGTGGTGGTGGTGATCACCAGGACCGGGCCCGTGCCCCGCGTGAGCGTGCGGTTCCGCCGAGATGCTAGCCAACGCGGGCCTCCGTGGGGGTCAGGCGGTTGTGGACCTCGTCCCGGTTGTACTCGTACGGTCCGTGGGTCACGACCGGAGTGGTGTAGAAGTTCTCCGTGGGCGGCGGCGAGGGGGTGTCCCACTCCAGGCCCACGGCGCCCCAGGGGTTGTCGCCGCTCTTCTTGCCGTAGCGCATGGACCAGACGAAGTAACAGAGGGGCAGAATCACGCCGACGCCGAGGATCGAGGCGCCGGCCGTGGACAGCACGTTGAGCACCTGGAACTCGGGGGGGTAGGACCAGTAGCGGCGCGGCATGCCGAGGTAGCCGAGGATGAACTGTGGGAAGAACGTCAGGTTGAACCCGACGAACACCAGGAGCGCCGCCAGCCGGGAGAGGAAGGCCGGATAGAGCCGGCCGGTGATCTTGGGCCACCAGTAGTGGAGGCCCCCCAGGTAGCCCAGGAGCGTGCCGCCCACCATGATGTAGTGGAAGTGCGCCACGATGAAGTAGGTGTCGTGCACGTGGACGTCGATCCCCAGGGTCGCGATCATGACCCCGGTCAGGCCCCCCAGCGTGAACAGGCCGATGAAGCCGAGCGCGTAGAGCATGGGCGTCTGGTACGAGATCGAGCCCTCGTAGAGGGTGGCCGTCCAGTTGAAGACCTTCACCGCCGAGGGTACGGCCACCAGCATGGAAAGCACCGAGAAGATGGTCGAGGCGTAGACCGACTGGCCGGACACGAACATGTGGTGGCCCCAGACGAGGAAGCCGAGGACCGCGATGCCGACGCTCGCGAAGGCCACGATGCGGTAGCCGAAGACCCGCTTGCGGGCGAAGGCGGCGACCAGCTCGCTGATGACGCCCATGGCCGGCAGGACCATGATGTACACCGCCGGGTGGGAGTAGAACCAGAACAGGTGCTGGAAGAGGATGGGGTCGCCCCCCAGCCGCGGATCGAAGATCCCCAGGTGGAGCAGCCGCTCGAGCGCCACGAGCAGGATGGTGATGGCGACCACCGGCGTACCCAGGACGATGATCAGGCTCGTCGCGTAGTGGGACCAGATGAAGAGCGGCAGCCGGAACCAGGTGAGGCCCGGCGCCCGCATGCGGTGGATGGTGACGATGAAGTTCAGGCCCGTGAAGATCGACGAGAACCCGTTGATGAAGACGCCCAGGCCGGTCGAGAGCACATAGGTGTTGGCGTAGTTGGTCGACAGTGGGGTGTAGAAGGTCCAGCCGGTGTCGACGCCGCCGTGGACGATCGCCCAGAGGGTGAAGAGGGCGCCCAGGTTGTAGACGTACCAGCTCGCCAGGTTGAGCCGCGGGAAGGCCAGGTCCTTGGCCCCGATCATCAGCGGCACGAGGAAGTTGCCGAGCACGGCCGGGATCGCCGGGATGAGGAAGAAGAACACCATGACGACGCCGTGCATGGTGAACATCCGGTTGTAGGTGTCCGGCTGCATCAGGTCGCCCTCGGGCGTCAGCAGCTCCAGCCGGATCAACAGGGCGAACAGGCTGCCGAGGGCGAAGAAGACGGTGACCGAGATCAGGTAGAGGATGGCGATCCTCTTGTGGTCCCTGGTGAGGAGCCACGACCTCAGGCCGTAGGCGGCGTTGAGGTAGTTGGGCCTCTCGAAGCCGGTCTCCGCCGAAGGGAGGGCCGGAGGAGGAGTTCCTACTGCGGTGGTTTCCATGATTTCGATTCGTCCTATCTCGATCCATCTGATCCGTCTGATCCGTCTGATCTGACCGATCCGACCGATCCGTCGGATCCGCCCGCACCGGTGCCGCCCAGGGACCGGACGTAGGCGATGAGCTGCGAGATCTGCTCCTCGGTGAGCTGCCCCTGGAAGGTGGGCATGACCGGTTCCCAGCCCGCCAGGATCTTGGCCTGCGGGTTCACGATCGACTCCCGGAGGTACTCGTCGTCGGCGATGATCGTGCGGCCGTCCGCGAGCCGGACCTGGTTGCCGTAGACGCCTTCGAGGCTCGGTCCGCGGACGAGGGTCCCGGCGGGGGTGTCCGCCGCCGCGCGGTGGCAGGTGACGCAGGCGAGCGAGTTGAACAGGGCGGCGCCGGATTCGGCCATGGTCTGGCCCGCCGTGGCGCCCGCGAGCCAGTTCTCGTACTCCCGCGGCTCCAGGACGACGACGCTGCCGATCATCCTGGAGTGCTCGCCGCCGCAGTACTCGGCGCAGAACAGGTGATAGGTGCCGGGCCGGGTGGCCTGGAACCAGACCGAGGTCACGCGCCCCGGGACGGCGTCCTGCTTCACCCGGAAGGCCGGCACGTAGAAGCTGTGGATGACGTCCTCGGACTGCAGGTCCATCCGGATCGGCAGCCCCACCGGCACGTGCAGCGTGTTGATCTCGCGCTGGCCCGTGGGGTGCTGGAACTTCCACATCCACTGCTTGCCGACCGCGCTGTAGCGGACGGCGTCCGCGGGCGGGCGGTAGATATTGAAGAAGACTTTCGTCCCCCAGACGAACATGGTCAGCATGATGACGAGGGGGATCACGGACCAGCCGACCTCGAGCCACATGGCCGCGCGCTCGGCTGGCCCCCACCTCCTCGGGGTGGCGCCGCCGGTAGCGCGCCATGAAGTAGAGGATCAGGGTGGCGATGAGCACCGTGAAGAAGACGCTGATCACCGACCAGACGACGAACAGGAGGTCGACCTCGCTGGCGACGGTCGACGCGGCTTCGGGGAAGAGAGGCAACTGCTGGTTCATGTCAGGCCGCTCCCACGGGACGGGGCTCCGCGCGGTCGCGCCGCTTGAGGAGCACGATCAGAAGCCCGAGGCCCAGCACGGTGGCCGCCGCCGCGAGGCGCAGGATGTTCATGGTCATGGCGCTGTATCTGCCGTACACCGGATCGTAATGGAAGCAATAGAGGAGGATCTGGTCGGCGAGGTTGCCGATCTTGCCCTCCGCCGATTCGATCAGCGCCAGGCGCACGTCGCGCGGCGCGTAGTCGAGGCCGTAGAGATAGCGCGAGATGCGGCCGCCGGGGGTCAGGACCATCAGGCCCGCGGCGTGCGCGTACTCGTCGCGCTCCTTGTCGTAGTACGTAGCGGAAGCCCGCCGCCTGGGTCAGCTCCAGGATGGCGTCCTGCCCGCCGGTCAGGAAGTGCCAGCCGGCCTCGGCGCCCGTCCGGCCGTAGCGCGACAGGATCTCGGCGCTCGGTCTCGGCGGCGAGCTTGGGCGTCTCCCTGGGGTCGATGCTCACCACCACGACGTCGAACTGCTGGCCGGCGTCGAAGGAGAGGGTCTTCAGGCTGCCGGCCACGCCCTGGAGCACCATGTCGCAGAGCATGGGGCATTCGTAGTAGGCGAAGACCATCAACACGGGCCGGCGGCCGAAGTAGTCGCCGAGCTTGACCGCGCGGCCGGCCTCGTCGCGGAAGGGCAGGTCGAGCGGCAGCTGGTCGCCCAGGCTCTGGTCGTACCCCACGGTCTTGAGCGGCTCCGGCAGCTGGTTGCTGGGCACGAGGGGGTAGCCCGCACCCGTCGGTCCGCCACCCTGCCCCGAGGCGGCCGAAGCCGCCGATGCGATCAGCAGGGCGGAGAGGGTCGTTCGAGCGATCAATGCGTTCAACGTTTACTCCTGGTTGCCCGGCAGTCTCTGCGGTGCCGGGGGCGGTGCCGCGGGCTGTGCCGGCGGCGTCATCTGTACGGCGCCGCCGCCGGTACCGCCGACCACCCCGGGATCGACGCCGCGCCGGGCGATCACGTCGATCGCCACGTCGACCGGCACCCGCACCGTCCCCTGCTGGTGGCTCACCCAGCTGGCTCTGCCGAGGAGGCGGTCCTCCTCCTCGCGCAGGATCCGCAGGTCCTGCTCCGGAGTGGTCTGCAGGTGCGGCCCCGGGAATTCCACCGGCTGCGGGCTGGACGGCTTCGATGGGGGTGAGCGGCACGTCGCGCCGGTCGTCCATCTTGTCGAAGCCGCGCAGCAGCCCCCAGATCAGGAGGTGCACCACGAGCGGCAACCACCACGAGGCCGGCGCCCGATCCAGACGATGTTCTTGACGTTGATCTCGCGGTCGAACTCGCCCGTCGCCACGCCATGCTGGGTGTAGGCGTGCCCCGTGCCGGGGCCGACGTCCGTCTTGGCGTCCACCGGCGAGACGTCGCGCTGGTCCCGATCGTTCTGTTCAATGGCCATTGGCTTCGATCGCCTCCGGGAGATAGGGATCGTTGACCGGCAGGAGCGGCCGCTTCTTGAGCTCGCGCAGAAGAGGAAGAGCCAGATCCCGCCGATGGCGGCCGGGGCCGCCAGGTAGAGCCAGTACATGCGCGATGTTCTGGTGGCCCTCGTGCCCGCCATGAGCTGCAAAATTGGGCTCGACCTGCCAGATCAGCTCCAGCCAGCGCATCACCAGCATCAACACGGCCACGACCGCCAGCACGCCGGCCGTTGCGCTTCAGGTCGCGCGAGAGCAGGAGCACGAAGGGCAGCGCGAAGTGGAAGATCACGATGGCCAGCGCCACGACGCCCCAGCCGCCGCTGCATGCCGCTGCAGGTACCAGGGGATCTCCTCCGGCAGGTTGCCCGACCAGATGATCAGGAACTGCGAGAAGGAGAAGTAGGCCCACAGCATCACGAAGGCGAGGAAGAGCTTGCCCCAGTCGTGGAAGTGCCGGGGCTGGATCACCCCCTCCATCGGCGCGCGGCGCGGACGAGGAAGACCGCGAAGACGATCAGGAAGGCGAGCGCCGCCAGGCCCTGGCTCCCCATCAGGTAGACGCCGTAGATGGTCGAGAACCAGTGCGGGTCGAGCGACATCAGCCAGTCGACCGAGGCGAAGGTGACCGCCAGGCAGTAGGCCGGCGAGGCCCGAAGGCCGCGATGAGCTGCATGCGCCGGGTCAGGCCCGGGTCGTTCGACGTGTCCTGCCGCAGCGACATGCGGTTGAGGATGAAGGCGAAGCAGCCCCAGATCAGGAAGTAGAGGACCAGCCGGACGAGGAAGACCGGCACGTTCAGGTACGGCGCCTTGGCCTGGAGCAGCGCGTCGTGCTGCGACCACCTCCGGGCGGGCCCAGATGTAGAGGTCTTGGTGAACACGAGGTCCAGGAGGATCGGCAGCGCGAGGAGAGCGAGCCACGGCAGGGTGCGCGAGGCCGCCTCCATGACGCGCCGGATGACCAGCCCCCAGCCGCCGCGCGTCAGGTGGTGGAGCATGAAGAGCGCGAAGCAGCCGAGCGTGACGCCCATCCAGTAGACCCAGCCGACCAGCCAGGAGCGGAAGAAGTACTCGGGCGACACGAAGAAGCCGATCGCGCAGAGGACGGCGCCCACCGCGCCCACGATGAGGCCGAGGCGCTGGATCCGGTCGACCGCGGCCGGAGCGGCGAACGACCGGGCGGCGATGTTGTCTCTGTTCACTCTGGCACCTTTCTCGCGAGCGTCTTCCTCGATCTTCCGCAGCTTCTCGGGCGCCACGCCGGCCGCGGCGAGGTCGGCCAGGCGGGCGTTCTGGCTGTACTGGAGGGCGCGGATGTAGGCCGCGATGGCCCAGCGGTCCGCCACCGGCACCTGCGGCGGCGTAGGACGGCATCACGCCGAAGCCCTCGGTCATGACGTTGACGAAGTAGCCCACCGGGGCGCTGCGCAGGCGCGGGTCGTGGAACGACGTGGGCTGCTTGTAGCCGCGGCGCACGATCATGCCCCGCCCGCTCCCGGCCCGGTCGTGGCAGGGGGAGCAGAAGACGTTGTAGCGCTCCTGGCCGCGCAGGAGGACCTCGCGGGTCACCGGGAACGGCATCTGGGCGACCGGCTGCCGGTCGTCGCCGAGACCGCTGTAGGCCGGGCCTTCGCGCAGGTCGCCCCGCGCCACGGTGTGGGCCGGCAGCGGCCGCGCGGCCTGGCCGTCCTCGAAGAAGGCGCTCGCCTCGTAGGGCTCGACCTTGTTCTGGTTGTGCATGTTCTGCCGGCAGCCCGCGGCCAGAAGGAGGCAGGAGGCCGCCAGGAACAGGCGTGGGATCCGCGTCTCAGTGCTCAACTTCGGTCACCTCGCTCGCGTGCAGCCCGGAGAGGAAGCGCGGCGTCTCGCTCGCGGTCGAACTTGGGGTCGCGCGCCTCGATCACCAGGAAGTAGCGGTCGCGCGACGCCAGGGCGAAGCGCGGCACGTTGAACACCGGGTGGTACGGCTGCGGCAGGCCGTTCAGGAAGAACATGCCGAGGATGGCCGACAGGGCCGCCGCCAGGATCGTGCGTCTCGAACGTCGGCACGATGAACGCCGGCCAGGAGTGGAACGGCCGGCCGCCGATGTTCATCGGGTACTCGATCACCTGCGCCCAGTACTGGAGAGCGTAGCCGCCGAGGGCGCCCAGGATGCCGCCGCATCAGCACGATCGGCGGCAGCTTCGAGCGGTGGTGGCCGAGGGCCTCGGACAGCTCCTCGATCGGGTAGGGCGTGAAGGCGTCCATGTGCCGGTAGCCCGCCTCCCGGGCCTTGTGGACGGCCTCGATCAGCTCCTCGGAGGAGTGGAACTCGGCCATCACGCCGTAGATCGCGTGTCTGAGGCTTCATCGGCGGCACCTCCGTGTACTCGCCGCCCCGCTGGCCGCCGGGCACGATCGTCCGCATCTCGAAGATCGAGATCAGCGGCAGGAAGCGGATGAAGAGGAAGAGCAGCGTCAGGAACAGGCCCATCGTGCCGATGAACGTCCCCCAGTCCCAGATCGTCCCCTCGTACATGCCCCACGAGGCGGGCAGGAAGTCGCGGTGAAGGCTGGTGACGATGATGATGAAGCGCTCCAGCCACATGCCCACGCTGACGAACATCGAGATCACGAACAGCCAGCAGCGGCGACGTGCGGAAGCGCCGGATCCACAGGAACTGCGGCACCACGGCGTTGCACAGGAGCAGCGTGTACCAGTGCCACTTGTACGGGCCGATGGCGCGGTTGAGCAGCATGAAGCGCTCGTAGAGGTTGCCGCTGTACCAGCCGAAGAAGAGCTCCATCAAGTAGCCGTAGACCACGATCAGGCCGGTCGCCAGCATCACCTTGCCCATGTTCTGGAGGTGGCGCGTGGTGATGAAGTCCTCGAGGCCGAAGACGGCGCGCAGCGGGATCGCCAGCGTCAGCACCATGGCGAAGCCGGCGTAGATGGCGCCCGCCACGAAGTAGGGCGGGAAGATCGTCGCGTGCCAGCCCGGGATGATGCCGATGGCGAAGTCGAAGGACACCACCGTGTGCACCGAGATCACCAGCGGCGTGGCCAGGCCGGCGAGCAGCAGGTAGGCCGTCTCGTAGTTGTGCCAGTGCGCCGCCGAGCCGCGCCAGCCCATGGCGCCGAAGCCGTAGACGATCTGCCAGAAGCGGTTCTTCGTCCGGTCGCGCAGGGTGGCGAGGTCGGGGATCAGGCCCACGTACCAGAAGAGGGCCGACACCGTCGCGTAGGTCGAGACCGCGAACACGTCCCAGATCAGCGGGCTGCGGAACTGCGGCCACAGGCCCATGGTGTTCGGGTAGGGGAACAGCCAGTAGGCGAGCCAGGGCCGGCCCAGGTGGAGCACCGGGTACATGCCCGCGCAGGCCACGGCGAAGAGGGTCATGGCCTCGGCGAAGCGGTTGATCGACGTCCGCCACTCCTGGCGCAGGAGCAGGAGGATGGCCGAGATCAGCGTGCCCGCGTGGCCGATGCCGATCCACCAGACGAAGTTGATGATGTCGAAGCCCCAGCCCACCGGCCAGTTGATGCCCCAGATGCCGACGCCCTTGGCGAACAGCCAGGTCACCGAGATCAGGAAGATCATCAGGATCGAGAACGAGACCGCGAAGCCCAGGTACCACCACTTGGGCGTGCGCTGGAGCACGACCTCGCTGATCTTGTCGGTGACCGTCGCGGTGGTGTGGCCCGGGGCCACGACCGGCGGCTTGTACGGCTTCGGGGGGCGTCGAAGCGTGGCCATGCTCAGATCCTTTCGCGGTATCTGCGGGGCGGGGGTCGCTTCGAGCGATTCGAGCGCGGGGTTGGGGTTGCGCAGCTTGGCCAGGTAGGTCGTGCGCGGGCGGGTGTTGATCTCTTCGAGCAGGCCGTAGCTGAGCGGGTCGGTCTTCCACTTCGTGACCTCCCAGTCCGCGTCGTTCTGGTCGCCGAAGACGATGGCCCCGGTCGGGCAGGCCTGCTGGCAGGCGGTCTTGAGCGCCTTCGGGCCCGTCGCGGGGATCGGCTGTGCCCTCGACCTTGGACTCGATCTTGGCCTGCTCGATGCGCTGCACGCAGTAGGTGCACTTCTCCATGACGCCGCGCATGCGCACGGTCACGTCCGGGTTCATGGCCATGCGCCAGGAGCGGGTCGTCCTTGGGCGCGTAGCGCAGGAAGTTGAAGCGCCGCACCTTGTAGGGGCAGTTGTTCGAGCAGTAGCGGGTGCCCACGCAGCGGTTGTAGACCATGTCGTTCAGCCCCTCGTCGCTGTGCACCGTGGCCGCCACCGGGCAGACCACCTCGCACGGGGCGTTCTCGCAGTGCATGCAGGGGAGGGGCTGGTTGTGGATCCTCGGCGCGTCCAGGTCGCCCTCGAAGTAGCGGTCGATCCGCAGCCAGTGCATCTCGCGGCCGGCCAGCACCTGCTCCTTGCCCACCACCGGGATGTTGTTCTCCGACTGGCAGGCGATGACGCAGGAGCTGCAGCCGGTGCAGACGTTCAGGTCGATCGCCATGCCCCACGGCGTGCCCCTGGCTGTACGTCGAAGGGCGGGTACATGGTCATCGCCGGCGTCGGGCTTCTCGCGGTGCTCCTGGATGAAATTCGGGTTGGCGCCGGAACTCTTCGAGCGTGCCGGTGCGGATGATGTGGCGCCTCGCGGCCTGCTCCGCGGCCTCCTGGTCCTCGTTGACCTCCTGGCCGAGCAGGTGGTGGTTCTGGGTGCAGGCGAGGTCGTAGCGGCCCGCCCTGCGGGCGGATCTCGGCGCCCGGCAGGGTCCACAGCGCGTTCGAGGTGCGCAGGGCGTAGGCGTTGAAGCCCCGGTCCGTGCCCTTGCCGGCGCGCTTGCGGCCGTAGCCCAGGGTGAGATAGCCGGTGTCGTCCGCCATGCCGGGGAGGATCCAGACCGCCGCGTCCTTGAGCTTCCGGCCGCCCGCCGCGAGGGTCACGGTCTCGTGGTAGCTCACGCTGAGGCGCTCGGCCGTGCGCGGCGACGAGGAACAGGGCGTTGTCCCAGGCCAGCTTGCTGATCGGCTTGGGCAGCTCCTGGAGCCAGGCGTTGGAGGCGAAGCGGCCGTCCCAGACGGTAGGGTCGGGCCGGAGCAGGAGCGTCACTCTCCCGTCCTGACGGTGACCGCGGACTTGGGCCGCGGCCGCGATCTCGCCCGCCGCCTGCTGCACCGCGCCGCCGTTGACCGCCGCGGAAGCCGGGGCCGCCGCCGTGTTCGGAACGGTGCCGGCGTTCAGGACCCGCCGCCAGGCCGTCTCGAAGCCCGCCGGGGCGCCACCGAGCCGACGCGACCAGAATTCACGGACGAGGTCGTAGCTCGTCGAGTCCGGCCGGTTCGTGAGCGCCGACAGCACCTCGTGAGCCGTCTTCCCTTCATAGAGAGGATCGATGAGCGGCTGGAGGATCGACGACCGTGCCGTCGAACGAGCGGGCGTCGCCCCAGCTCTCCAACTCGTGGGCGGCGTTGACGTGCCATTGGCAGTAGTCCGACGTCTCGTCCTGGTAGAGGCCGTGGTGGACGCGCAGCCGCACCTTCTGGAGCGCCTCGGCGAACTTGAGGTCCGCGGGCGCCGTGTAGACCGGGATTGACGCCGTCCAGCATCAGCAGCGTGTCCACCCGGCCGGCGTTCATGTCCGCCACCAGCTCGCGGATCGACTGCGACGTGATCGACCGGATCGGCCTCCACCGGCTCGATGAATCTGCACCGTGCGGCCGACGTTGCCGAGCGCCTGGTTGATGCCGTGGACCAGCACCTGGGCGGCGGGCGAGAGGTATTCGTCCGCCACCACCACCGAGCGGCCGGAATGGGCCCGCAGGTCCTCGGCGACAGCCTGCACCCACGTCTGGACCTTGGGATCGGCGAGAGGGCGGTGTCTGCGGGAGCGGTGCCTGCGGGGGCCGCCACTCCCAGCGCCTGGGCCAGGGCGAGGAGGAAGGCTTCGACCTCGGCTGGCGGCAGCTGCAGCCGGTGGTCGGCCACGGTCGAGCTGTTCGTCGGGCACGCTCTCCACCGCGTACAGCCGGTTCATCTCGAGATGGTCGGCGCGCACCCGGCGCCGCGACGCGAAGTCGCGCGGAGTAGCGCACGCCCGCCGGTCCCTGGCAGAGCGCGTCCGAGTCGATCGTCAGCACCACGTCGGCCTGCGGTGAAGTCGTAGACGGTCTCGAGCGGCGCGCCGAAAGCCCGCCGGGCCGCGGCCTGTGCCTGGTGCGGCGCGGCCGGCTCCCAGCGGTGCCAGCGGGCGCGCGGGAAGGCCGTGAGCAGGCCCCGCATCTGCGCCGTCGAGCGTCGGCGAGGTCACCGTGCCGGTGAGGATGCGCAGGCCCTCGCCGCCCAGCGCCTGGAGCGAGCGCAGGGTGGCGCTCATCTCGCCCACGAAGCCGCCCCAGGTGCCCGGCCGGCCGTTGTGCAGGATCGTCTGCGAGCGGTCCGGGTCGTAGAGCGTGAGGATGGCCGCCTGGGCGAACACGTCGGTGGCGCCCAGGCTCGCCGGGTGGTCCGGGTTGCCCTCGATCTTGGTCGGCCGGCCCGATGTGGCTCTCGGCGAGCACGCCCGTGGCGTAGCCGCCGAGCGTCAGGGCGGTGGCGAAGAACAGCGGCTGGCCGGGGATGATCTGCTCGGGCTGGCGGACGTAGGGGACGATCTTCTCGATCGGCTGGCGGGTGCAGCCGGTCAGGCCGGCGAGCGCGAGCGAGGCGCTCGGAGAGCTGCAGGAACCGCCGGCGGGAGACGCCCTCCGGCCACTCCGAGGCGTGGCGGGGGAACTCGCGGTGGAGCATCTCCTGGAACTCGGGAGTCCCGGCGAGCTCGTCGAGGCTCCGCCAGAGCTCCGGCCCCTTCTTCTCCGCGCAGCCGCTGCGCGCAGCCTCTCCGAGGTCGATCCGGACGGGACCGGCCGGAGCCGACGCTTCGGCGCCGCACTTGCCTTTGCGCTTTTCGCTGTCAATCGCGCTTTTCATCGAGATATCGCTCGCTCTCGTTTCTTTCCCGTTCGTTCCCGCCGTGGGCCGCCGCCTAGCGGTGGCACGTCGAGCAGCTCATGAGGGATTGGACCTTGTATTCCTTCATCAGCCTCGCCGCAGGGCCTGGGCCTCTTCAGGATCGGCCGGCGGCTGCCAGTTGAGGTTGAACACCTCTTCCCGGGGCCGCACGTACTGGCTCGGGTCGCGGTGGCACTCCAGGCACCACTCCATCTGGAGCGACGCCTCCTGGAACATCAGCGGCATCCGGTCCACCTGGCCGTGGCAGGTCGCGCAGCCGATCCCCTTGGCCACGTGCACCAGTGGTTGAAGTAGACGAAGTCGGGCAGGTCGTGCACCCGCGCCCACTCGATCGGCACGTTGTCGCGGTAGCTCGCCCGCACCGGCTCCAGCATGTCGGCGTTGGTCCAGATCTGCCGGTGGCAGTTCATGCACGTCTCCGTGGGCGGAATGCCCGCGAAGGAGGACTTCTCGACCGAGGTGTGGCAGTACCGGCAGTCGATCCCCAGCCCGGCCACGTGGTGGTCGTGGCTGAACGGCACCGGCTGCTTCAGGACCACCCCCTGGCGCGTCGCGTACGACGAGCGCAGCAGGGCCGAGAAGATCCAGGCGAAGAACGCCAGGAAGAAGATCGAGCCGAAGATGCTGACCTTCGCGATGGTGTTCGTGCTGCGGTGGAAGATCTGCATTAGAACCACCCTCCCTAGACTCCCGCCTGCCGAAGATATCCGACGGCTGATCTGGGTTCAAGGGACTTTGTGAAAGTCGTCACAAGCCGGGGACTCTACTCCAACCCGCGGACGAGGTGCAAGACAAGTGCCCCGGGTTCGGAACCAGCTAAAACTTGTAGCTAGAGGCGTATAGAAAACGCGGAAAGGACAAGAGGACACCAGAGACCTCAACGGCGGGCACCGCATGTCCCTTTCCCGTCCTTGCTGTCCCTGGTGTCCCTGGTGTCCTGATTACCGGGACTCGGATGTAGAAAAGGAGCAGGCCCGAGTACGCCTTGCAATCCCCCGGCCCCGCACCGGCTCCCCCCCCTGGACCGCGGACCTCCCCCCGATTTCCCTCTGAAAGCCACAGGATTTTCCGTCTGGAGCCCTTGTTTCCTGGCTTTTCAATATGCATATCCACGGTACCTCCGCCGGAATAGCCACATTTCGTCACGCGGGCGGGGGACCGGGATGTCAAACCTTGTCACCATCGCTATTTATACGGGTTGGCATGCTTCCTGCTTTTGAGGTAAATCGCTGCCGGACAAGGTTTGGAAACGCGGCAGGAAGAAACAAAAAGAGACTTGGAACAAGCCGCAGGAAAAGGAAAAAAGGAGAAGCAGCCATGCCCTCTTCGTTGCGTCGGGCCACTATGATAGGGATTCTTCTGGGAGTGTTTTTCGTCCCCAGTCTGCTTCAGGCGAGGACTCCAGTCCGTGGCGCAGCCCGTGTTAGCCGGCCGGCTGTTGAATCCGGATTCTTCGGTGTGGTTTGGAACTTGCTTACCGATGTCTTCGAGCGCGGCACGAGCACGGGCTCGGGCGGCTCTTTTGCCAAGAACGGGGGCATGCTGGACCCGAACGGTTTGACGGCGCCTCCTCCTCCTCCCTCTGGGAGCGGGAGCCCGAGCACGGGCGAAAGCGACAACGGCGGCATGTTGGACCCGAATGGCTGAACGGTGAGATAGAGCACAGCCGGAGAGACTTTTTTGCAAGGACGATTGCAGGACGGGCGAGGGTAGTAAGGAAAATTCATCATGGAAGACCTCTTGAAAGCTCTGGCGGTTTCCCGGGCGGACGCCCCGGAGCTCTGGGCTGAGCTCAAGCCATACCGCTTCCAGGACCAGTACCACCTGATCCGTGCTCATCGCCGCTTCGTCACCTGGGGGCTGTGCGAGCTCCTCTGCGCGCAGAGCTCCCGGCTGACCCCCATCGATCCTGAGCGCGCCGTCGAATCGGCCGAGCTGGCCGTCCTCATCTCCGACCTCCTCAAAGAGGAAGGCTCCGAACGGTCCTGCTGGCTCTACCAGCTGCGGGGCTATGCCTGGGCGCACGACGGCAACTCCCGCCGCGTCCTCGGCGACCTGCGCAACGCCGACGAGTCCTTCGCGATCGCCGACGCCTGGTGGGAGGCGGGGCAGGCGGGTGCCGGGGATTCCCTCGGCTACATGCCGGTGCTCCTCGACCTCAAGGCTTCCCTCCGGATCGCCCAGCGGCGTTTCCCGGAAGCCCTGGCGCTGCTCGACCACCTGTTCCGGCTCCATACCGAAAACGGCCGTCCGGAATACCAGGACGCCCACATGGCGGGCCGCGCGCTGATCCAGAAGGCGCTCGCCGTGGCCCAGATGGAAGAGCCCGAGCACTCGATCGAGCTGCTCCGGCAGGCCGAGCCCCTGGTGGACGCCGAGCGCGATCCCCGCCTGTTCCTCTGCCTGCACCACAACCTCCTCTGGAACCTGACCACGGTGGAGGAGTACAAGACCGCCCAGCCCATGCTCCAGGATGTCGCGGACCTCTGCCGCAGCCAGGGCAACCATCCCTTGAACCTGCTGCGCCTGCGCTGGGCCGAGGGGCGGATCGCCGCCGGCCTGGGCCACACGGAAGAGGCCATCACGATCTTCCAGGAGCTCCGCCAGGAGTTCGCCAACCGCGGCATCTCCTACGACGCCGCCCTGGTGACCATCGAGCTGACGGCTCTCTATGCCCGCGAGGGCTACACCTCCGAGGTCAAGAAGCTGTCCCTGGAGATGGCCAAGATCTTCGGCGCGCAGGACGTCCCGCGCGAGGCCATGGCCGCCATGCTCTTCTTCCAGAAGGCCGCCGAGCGGGAGCACGCCACGGCCAAGCTGGCCCGCGAGGTCTCGGCCTTCCTCGAGAAGCTCCGCACCGACCCCGGCGCACGGCTCGACCTGCGGCGGTGAAACAAAGCTGAGACAGATTTACACCCTCTAGCGGTGCTGGAGGGAAGGGTGTACACTCATCCCATCTTTAAGGGATGAGACGTTGCATCGTAGAGAATTCCTGAGGGCGGGAGCCCTCGCCGGACTTAGCGTCCTTGCCGGCCCCTTCATCAACAAGGGACGCTTCCATCTCTTCGCCGACGAGCGCAGCGACTACTCCGCCCGCGCCGTCGAGCTGGTCGGCCGGTCGATGGTCATCGACATGCTCGGCCTCCTCACCCTGGACTGGCCGAAGCTGTACTCCTGGCAGCGGGAGCCCGCCATCTTCGGGAGTCCTGATTTCCAGAAGTTACAAAGCTCTGGGATCAACATCTTCCATCCCGCGGTGGAGCCCAACGCTTCCCGTCCCTACGACGCCACCCGCAACTGGATCGCCGGCTGGGACCGGCTGCTGAGCCGGTCCGACCACTTCGTCCGCATCGGCGCGGCCGGAGATTTCCAGACCGCCCGCGACACCGGCAAGATCGGCATCCTGATCGGCTTTCAGAACTCGGATCATTTCCGCACGGCGGCCGACGTCCAGGCCTTCCATGCCCTGGGCCAGCGGGTCTCGCAGCTCACCTACAACGCGCGCAACCGCATCGGCACCGGCTGCCGTGAGGCCAAGGACAAGGGCCTCTCCGCCTACGGCGCCGACATCGTCGCGGCCATGAACAAGGCGGGCATGGCAATCGACGTCTCCCACTGCTCGGAGCGCACCTGCCTCGACGCCTTCAAAGCCTCGAAGAAGCCGGTGCTCATCACCCACTCCAACTGCCGGGCCATCGCCGACAACCCGCGCTGCAAGTCCGACGCGGTGATCCGGGCCATGGCCGACCGCGGCGGCGTGATGGGCATCACCGCCATCGCCGCCTTTGTCAGCCCGCGCTGGCCGGCCACCGTCGAAGACATGCTCAACCACTTCGAACGCGTCATCCGGATCGCGGGCGTCGAGCACGTAGGCCTGGGCAGCGACGTGGACCTGGAGGCCCTGGACCCTCGAACCGGCCGGGTCGACGCCAAGTACCAGGTGCGCGGCCTCGCCCCCGCCCGGCGGGTCTTCGACCTCACCGAGGGCCTGATCCGCCGCGGCTACAGCGACCGCGCGATCGAGCTGATCCTGGGCGGCAACTTCCAGCGGGTGCTGACGGAGATCTGGACCCCGGCGGCATAGAAGCAAGGACCTCAAGGACACCAGACCTCAAGGACATCAGAGTTATTGTCCTTCTTGGTCCTTGAAGTCCTTGGTGTCCTTGAGGTCCTTTGGAGTCGCCTGCACGAACACCACCTGTGACTTCGTCCGCCGGAACCCCAACCGCTCATAAAAAGCGTGGGTCCGTTCCCGGACCACGTTGCTCCGCACGCGAACACTCCCAAAACCCCGCCGCCTCGCCCAGTCGACGGCAGCCTCCACCAGCGCCGCTCCGATCCCCTGGCTTCTGCGGGTCTCGTCCACGACCATGGCGGTGATCTCGGCAAAAGGATCGCTCTGGATCCCATAGGACCCAACAACGTGAACCCAGCCGATCGCGGTCTCATCCTCACTTTCCGCCACCAGGACGGCACCGTCGGGACGGTTCAGGACGTCGCGGAGCCGCGCCTCGGCCTGCTCCGCGTTGGTGGGATATCCGAGCTGCGTTGCGAGAACGGCGATCACCGGGGCGTCTTCAAGCCGGGCGGTGCGGATCGTCATGATCCCAGTCTACCCGGTCCCGCCCCGGCCCCAGCGCCCGCAGCGCATTGAGGATCACCGCCACATCGATCGCCTCCTGAAAGAGCGCGCCCGCCAAAGGCGGCAGGTACCCGAAGGCAGCCACCACCATGGCGGCGAGCGAGAGCCCCATGCCGGCCATCACACTCTGGAGCGCGATCGAACGGGAGCGGCGGGCGATCGACAGGGCGTCCACCAACCGGTCCAGGCGGTCCAGCATCAGCACGGCGTCCGCGGCTTCGGAGGAGGCGGTGGCTCCGCGGGCTCCCATGGCAACTCCTACCGTGGCCGCGGCCAGGGCCGGCGCGTCGTTCACGCCGTCGCCCACCATCAGCGTAGGAGCGCGGGCGCTCTCCGCCTCCACGGCCTCCACCTTTTCCTCCGGCGTGCAATCCGCCATCACCTCGTCGACCCCCAGAGCCCTGCCGACCCGGTCCGCGACGCTCGCGTGATCGCCCGTCAGCAGGATGATGTTGTTGATCCCCATCCGCCGGATCTCGCGGAGCGTGGCGGCCGAGTCCTCGCGAATGGGATCGACCAAGATGATCGCGCCAGCGGGCCGTCCGTCCACGGCCACGAAGACGTTGGCCTGCCCCTCCGCGGCCACGGCCTGGCGCAGCTCCTCCAGGCGTTCCCCGGCCGGTCCGTCCGCTCCCGTGAGCTCCCGCACCCAGGCCGCCTTTCCCAGGGCCACTTTCCGGCCGTCCACCTGCCCCTCGATTCCCGAGCCGAAGCGCTCTGTCACGCCCGTGGGAAAGGTGAGCGGCAGCCCCCGCTCCCGGGCCGCGGCCACCAGGGCGGCGGCCAGAACGTGCGGCGAGACCTGATCGAGCGAGGCCGCCAGGCGCAACAGCTCGTCCGGATTTACGCTGTCGAACGTCTCGATCCGGTGCAGGGTGGGGATCCCGGTGGTCAGCGTTCCCGTTTTGTCCAGCAGCAGCGTACGGGCGCGGGCGAGCCCTTCGATGGCGGCGCCGCCCTTGATGATGACGCCCCGGTGAGCCGCTCGGGAGATGCCGGCGATGAAGGCCACGGGCGCGGCCAGGATCAGCGGGCAGGGCGTCGCCACCACCAGCACGGCCAGGGCGCGGACCGGCTCACCCGAGAGCAGCCACGCGGCCCCGGCCAGGGCGAGGGTGACGGGCAGGAACACCAGCGAGTAGCGGTCCGCCAGGCGCACGAAAGGCGCCTTTGAAGATTCCGCCTCCTTCACCAGCCGGACGATCGCCGCGTAGGTGCTCTCCTCGGCGGTCGCCACCGCCCGCAGGTCGAACGGCCCACCCGCGTTGACGCCGCCGCTCGGCACCCGGTCGCCGGGGCGCCGCTCCACCGGGACCGATTCGCCGGTCAGAGCCGATTCGTCCAGCACGGCGTCCGGACCCAGCACCACGCCGTCCACCGGCACGATCTCCCCCGGCTTCACCAGCAATCGGTCGCCAGGACGGACCTCCTCGATGGCAGGATCGGCGAGCCGGTCTTTCTCCTCGAAGCGTTCATACCGATGGACAACCCGAGGAGCGCGCTCCACCAGGCTCGACAGCTCCTTCCGGGCGCGGGCACCGGCATAGATCTCCAGCATCTCCCCACCCGAGAGCATCAGGGCCACCACGGCGCCCGCCAGGTTCTCGCCGAACGCCAGCGCCCCGGCCATGGCCAGCAGGGCGATCGCGTCCACCCCGAGCTTCCCCCCGCCGCAGGCTGGCCACGACGTCGAGCACCAGCGGGATCAGGACGAGGACGATGGTCGCCTGCCACAGGCGGTTGGCGGCTTCGGGATGCCCCGCCAGCCACGCGGCCCCACCCGCGGCGAGGCCGAGCACCGTCAGCGCGAACGCCACGCGGGCGAAGCGTTGGGAGGTCCTGGCGGAGGCGCCCATTGGCGTTCACTGTAGCGGAAGGGAAGGTCTGCCGAGACACCCCGCGGGGTAGGGAGGCGCCTTGCCTCCGCCGACCTCACCCCAACCCCTCTCCTGAAGGAGAGGGGCTTGAAGTTAGCCTGTTTGTTTTTCTCCCTCTCCTTTAGGAGAGGGCCGGGGTGAGGTCGCAATGGCAAGCAGGCCCGATTCCGCCCTTCCTCCCCCCGCCATCACCGCCGTGCTCCCGCAACAGGCGCTCGAAGGCGTTCTCCCGGCGCGGACGCACCCGCCCTGGAAAGAATTACGCCGCCTCCTCCTTCACTCCGGCGATGAACTCGCGCAGCGTCTTCTTGGCGTCGCCCAGCACCATCATCGTGTTCGGCTGGATGAAGAGATCGTTCTCGATCCCCGCGAAGCCCGTGTTCATGCTGCGCTTGAGCACGATCGTCGCCTTGGCCTCGTCCGCGTTGAATACCGGCATGCCGTAGATCGGGCTGGCCCGGTTGGTCTTCGCCGCCGGGTTCACCACGTCGTTGGCGCCCACCACGAGAGCCACGTCCGTGCGCGAGAACTCGTCGTTGATGTCGTCCAGGTCGTAGAGCTGGTCGTAGGGCACGTTCGCCTCGGCGAGCAGCACGTTCATGTGCCCCGGCATGCGGCCCGCCACCGGATGGATGGCGTACTTCACCGTGGCCCCGTGCCTTTCCAGCGCCTGGGCCAGCTCGCGCACCGCGTGCTGCGCCTGCGAGACCGCCATGCCGTAGCCCGGCACCACGATCACCGACTGCGCCGCCGTCAGCACCCCCACGGCGTCTTCGACGGTGGCCAGGTTGTACTTGACGTCCGTGGGCGCCACGGCCCCGGGTGCCTCCGACGTGCCGCCGAACGCTCCGAACAGCACATTGGCGAACGACCGGTTCATGGCCTGGCTCATCTTCATCGACAGCAGGAAGCCCGACGTGCCGTCGAGAGCCCCCGCGATGATCAATACGTAGTTGTTGAGCGCGAACCCCGTGGCCGCGGCGGCCAGGCCCGCGTACGAGTTGAGGAGCGAGATCACCACCGGCATGTCCGCGCCGCCGATGGGGAGCACCGCCAGCACGCCCACGGCCAGGCCGAGGGCGCCCACCACGAAGAAGGCGACCTGCTGGCTCGGGTCATAGATCACCCACGCCAGCAGGGCCAGGGCGCCGAAGAACATGCCGATGTTCGTGGCGTTCTGCCCCTTGTACGTCAGCGGCGCTCCGGAGATGAACCCCTGGAGCTTGCCGAAGGCCATCAGGCTGCCCGTGAACGTGAGGAAGCCGAGGAACACCTCCAGGCCCAGGGCACCCATGATGAACCGGTCCAGCGTGCCCGCGTGGAGCTTGTGCTGATACTCCGCGACACCCACCAGCGCCGCGGCGAGACCGCCGAACGAGTGCGAGAGCGCGATCCGCTCCGGCATCTTCGTCATCGGGATCCACACCGACATGGCGGCGCCGATGGCCGAGCCGATGATCAGCCCGAAGGCGATCCACCGCCATTCAATGATGTCGTTGAACACCAGCGTGCCCACCACCGCCATGAGCATGCCGAACGAGCCCAGGAGGTTGCCCCGCCGGGCGTGGACCGGGGAGGAGAGCCCCTGGAGGGCCATGATGAAGCACACCGACGCCACGAGGTACGTGGCCAGGCGGCCGATCTGATCGATATGGTCCGGGAAGTTCACGGCCTCTCCCCCGGCTTCTTCTTCTTGAACATCCGCAGCATGCGGTCCGTGATCAGGAAGCCGCCCACCGTGTTGATGGTCGCGCACGTGACGGCGACGAACCCGAGGATATGGGACAGGGTGCCGTAGTCAGCGCCCGCCGCCACCAGCGATCCCACCAGCGAGATGCCGGAGATGGCGTTGGTGCCCGCCATCAGGGGCGTGTGCAGCAGGGGCGGCACCTTGTGAATGACGTAGTGGCCGAGAAATCCCGCCAGCACGAAGATGTAGAGACCGAAGAGAAGCTCGTTCGCCATGGTCCTCCCGACTCCTAGGGCGTTTTCTTGCGCGGGAATGCTAGCACGGGGAGGGCTGCGTACTCGCGGGACGGCATGGCAGCCAGCACGCTGTCAAGGCAGGATTGCCCCGTCCGTGCTTGTCAGTGTCTGTCCGTGCTCGTCCTTCGCAGGCGGGCTTTTGTCACACCCGTGAGTACGACGCCTCGCGATGGGATGTCCCCTTCTGGACCCTGCGGACCTCGCCCATGGCGGCCATCCGGCGCAGGATGGTGGATGCCCCCCGGGCATCGACAGGTCCGGGCAGGCCCTGGAATCGCCGGTTCACGGCGGCGGCCATCTGGGTGGGAGTGAAGACCTCGTCTGCCGCCATCCCCTCGACGACCCGTTCCACCAGGCGCGACCAGACGACCGGCTTGCCGGGAGGGAGCGTCTCGCGAGGAGGTTCCTTCGGCTGGGGCGGGACGTGCCGGACCGCCAGAGGCGCCGCCGCCTCAACCGAGCTCTTCAACGCCTCGTAATGCCGCGTCAGCGACTCGACCTCTGCTGCGTGGACTTCCCGTTGCTCGCGATGGGCCGTCTCTTCGCGCGCATGATGCGCCTCCCGCTCGCGATGGAGCTCGATCTGCGCTTCGAGATTGGCCAGCATCTGCTGGACGGAAAGCTCCGTCATCGTCTCCTCCTATCCATACTACGCGTCACCCGCCGATACTACGCGTCATCCGGGCGTAGTATGCGTCATCTACCAATACTACGCGTCATCTGCCGATAGTATGCGTCATCTGCCGATAGTATGCGTCATTCAAGGGTAGTACGCGTCATCTGCTGATAGAATGACGCGTACTGCCCTTGCTATGCGTCGCCGATCGATACTACGCGTCATCTACCGCCAGTACGCGTCATCTGCGGATACTATGCGTCACTTGGCGCTGCTATGCGTCAGCTATGGATAGTACGCGTCATCCAGGGGTGCTACGCGCCATCTTCAGGGCGTTTACCGCAGAATTGCCCTCCCAGGCGTAGCGTCTCCTTGGGACCGCCTCCGGACGTATAACAATCCGGCAAGCATAGGCTTATCCGTCGCCTTCAGACGTATAAGCCGCCCTCGTCCGGGGGCATTCTTTCCTAGTCAAACTACATTCAATGAATGACATAGGTCCATCCATGGGGCCTTGCCCTGGAATGTTTACCGTCACGTATAGCGTTCCTCCGTCATCTTACCGCCGAAGGCTTATACGTCTGCCGATCTGCCAGAGAATCTCCAACTCCTGTCCTTGCCGCAACATCCCAGTCCGGCAGCAGGTTGTTTCTTGCTTCTCTGAAAGACGAGGCGCAAATCGCAGCAGGCTGCCTTACCGTCCGTTCCAATTCCTATTGACGAGGATTAGAAAGCAGCGTAGGATAAAAGCCATCTGGAATCAGTAGGTTGCCTTGGCTGCGGTGTGTTTTTTCACCGAACTGGGACCAGACGGTAGGCAGTTTAGGGAATCGAAAAATTTGACGTAGACAGTTAGCTAGGCTGTTAGCCGTTAGAGGACCGACATTGGATTCCACATGGCTCCGAAGATAAAGCCTCACGTTGAAGGAGGGCCCAGAGCGGTCCGGGAAATCACCTGTTGCTCCTGGGACGAGTTCAAGTCTCAACTCCGACACGAACACCGCGACTTCTGCCTATATAGAGGGCATGCCAGCGCTGACTGGAAGCTTGAGTCACCTTGGGAACGCGAACTGAGGCAGGGCGGACCTCTAAGCCGAGAGAACAACTCGCACCTGCTTGAGCAGCTACTCGGGAAATTCAAAGACTTGACCATAGGCCTGCCGGGTATCCGAACCCTTGACCTTCCTACGGCCGACGACTGGTGGACCCTGGGCCGTCACTACGGCCTTGCGACGCCGCTCCTTGACTGGACAAGGAGCCCGTATGTCGCGGCTTTCTTTGCGTTTACGACTCTCCTTGAGCGAGTGAGCCCCGGAGCCACCACACGCGGGAACGTCGATCTCAAGGAACTCCTAACTCCCAAGAGCGCGGCCCAGGTAGCAATCTGGTCCTTCGAGAGCCCAACAGCTTCCAAGGAGGGTGGCCTCCCACAAGATCTTGAGATCGTGAACGCCCGAACCGATATAGGGCATCGCCAGCGCGCACAACGGGGCGTCTTCACCAGGCTAAATCATGATAGGTACTTTTGCCTCGAAGACTACCTGGAGTCATTACAGCCAGAGTACCCGCCTCTTCGAAAGTTTCTTGTCCCGGGATGGGAGGCCTCTGTCGCCATCACAGAGCTACGAATGATGAACATTACGTTTGCCACACTGTTTCCTGATCTCAGCGGCGCAGCGCTTCAAGCAAACTTCGAGGTGATGGCCATGTCTACTCTCGACACGTTGTCCGCGTTCTCCTCGGATAACTGGAGTTCCTTAGTCGGGTCTAAGGAGGAGGAAACGGCTAACCCCGCCGCTCAAGCGGACGGCTGAGGCATTCTGAGGCGGTAGTGGCCTTTGGAGGATCGAGACTTCGAGAAGCGGCGGTGCTCTGCATGGGCCGCGCGCTTAGCGGCATCAACGTTGGCCGGTTCCCGGAACGGCAACTATCTCTGATTAACAAGAGCTGAAACAGGAGTGAGCGCAATTAGGCGAAAGAGACCCCAGCCCAAGTTTAGTTTCGGCCAGGAAGTTCGATTGCGCGGCGACGAAGCCTTCTACACCATCGCTGGCATCGACAAGACCGAGGCGGAGCTTCCCTCGTACCATCTAGCTGACGCATCTGGGGGGGTTGTCTTGAGCGTCGCCATTAAGAACCAACGGCTATTGCGTCGGGCGGATGCCAAGCCGCCGCGGCAACGACATCCCGGCTATCGAATTGAGAAGATTGAGAATGCGGTTGAGATTGCGCTTATACTGCGCCAAAGCTGGTTCCGAGGCCATACTCGCCAGCATCGCACGCTCGTCCCGGGCATCTTTCGTCCTCACTACAATGAAACCTACCGGGCTCTCGTCCCTGACTATGAGGCCTCCATATACCGTTCATTCCGGCGACGAGCTCCGGCCATTCTGGAGCGCATACCACCCCCCGAGGACGACGAAGGTTGGCTGTTCGTGATGCAGCATCACGGTAGCCCAACACGCTTGCTCGACTGGACAGAGAACGCTCTTGCAGCGCTTTACTTTGCAGTTAGCGGCGATTTTGGCCACACCGGCGAGCTGTGGGCTCTGTATCCCCCGGCTCTCAACGCTCTCAGCGGCATCGACGATTTCCCGCAACCAGGACACCCCGTCCGACGCTTCCTAGCAGGGTCGCCCCAGCACTCGGAGCCTCAGACCTTAGCCGCATCTCTGGGAATTGACTCGCTGCCGATCAATCCGATTGCAATTGCCCCTACGCTCACCTTCCCACGGATGGTCGCCCAGAGGAGCGTCTTCACCATTCACCCCCCTCCTCAGAATGGCCATACCATAGACGCTCTACTAAGCTCGAAGAAACAGTTGGTTCGCTACACCATCCCAGCAGATTTGAAGGGCCATCTCCTCCATGATCTGCGGCTCCTTGGCGTGACACGGGCAACGCTATTTCCCGACCTCGACTCTCTTTCATCTTCCATCGTTGATGAGCACAATTGGGTGGGCTACGGCATTCCAGATCCTCCCAAGTGGTAGCGAGGTGTGCCCCAAGCTATGCCAGCCGAGTGAGCCGGTGAAATCGTCAGGTAGCTATTAGGATGACCCTCCGTCGAACGATCTGCGTGTTAGCTGCTTGGCCCTTCGCTACGCTCCGGGGCCAAACAGCTGGGAGCGTTGCCTATATCCAGAGTGTACGTGGTACAACACGAGCCAGCTTGGTGCCTCCGCTACGCTCCGGACACCAACCTGGCATTTGCATGTAGCGAACGGCTAGCCATTGCCCGGTGCTCGGGGTAGAATTAGGGTCGCGGCTGTAGAGGAGAAGCTGCATACAAATACCTCAAAGTATAGGTAGTGCGGCCAACCCAAGCGGTCGAGCGGACGGAAACCGCAAACAGCGCGGTTTCCGCGCGCTCACCGCTATCAGCGTGTGCGCCAAGACAAGCTTGGCGCTTCTTGCAGGGTGTGAGTCCCTGCCGGGTAAGGCCTAACCAGCCACCCGTACCGAGTGTTGCAGGCCCGTAGGAGGCGAGTCGAAAGACTGGCTGAACGAAAGGTTTGAAGCGTACACAGGGAACCATGTAGGCCGTAAGGGAGACCGCACCTCCCTAAAGTCTGGTACAGCTCCGAAAGGGCGGTTGAAGATGCAGGCGGCAATCGGGTACGTAATCGAGAAGCCCACGCAAAGGAATCGCTTTGGTGAGATACCGGAGGCCTGCCGGGGTCATCAGGACATGGCATGCATGGAGAGAAGCGTCGAAGAACTTGGGAGACCCCATGGATTCCTGCACTCTCAGAGATCGATCGCAAGGCGCCAGGCCGACGAGGCACTGAAGGGGAAACCTGGACCCAGAGAGAACGTCTGGCACCTAAACGGGAAGCGATGAGAATGACAGGTAGGCGACCTGAACCGAGAAGGCAAGGGAGACCGAAGGTCCATGGGGAGTCGGATCAGCTCATAGTACTCCGAGAACGGGAGAGCCGTTCACATGGGGAAGGGGCTGACGGTAACCCGTAGCCCGCAAAGGAAACATGAGCCAGATGCGACAGGCTGGGCAACTCATGCCAACCTCACTGCGGGGAATAGCCAACAAGGCCAGTTCCGACAAGCATCACCGCTTCCGCAATCTCTTTGGACTGCTGACGGTTGTGTTCCTTCTGTCCTGCTGGGAGCGAGTCAACAAGAAAGCTGCCAGCGGCGTAGATCGGGTCTCGGCCCGAGACTACGCGAAGGATTTGGGTGGCAACGTCCGAGCCCTCTGGGATCGAGTGAAGCGGGGCAGTTACCGGGCGCGGTTGGTCCGGCGACGCCACATTCCGAAGGAAGGGAGTAGTAAGACTCGACCGCTGGGAATTCCTGTGGTTGAGGACAAGCTCCTCCAGATCGCAGTCTCCCGCATCCTTAACGCCATCTACGAGCCGGTGTTTCTGCCGTGTAGTTGGGCTTATCGACTCGGCCGGAATGCGCGTGAAGCGGTGCGGACGCTGAAGCAAGAGCTACAGTTCGGTTGTTACAATTGCGTGGTCGAGATCGACATCAGGGGGTTCTTCGACCAGATCGACCACGCCAAGCTCATGCAGATGCTGGAGCTGCGGATTGAAGATCGGCCGTTTCTGCGGCTGATCTGGAAATGGCTCAAGGCAGGGGTGTTGGAAGAAGGTGGGAAGGTGATCCACCCAGACACGGGCTGTCCGCAAGGGAGTAGCATTTCGCCCGTCCTCGCCAACATCTACCTTCACTACGTGCTGGACCTTTGGTTTCAGGACGTAGTGAAGCCCCGGTGCAAAGTTCGGGCCTTCATGTGCCGGTTCGCGGATGATGTGGTATTCGCGTTCCAGTGGTATGAGGAGGCCGATCGGTTTCTCCGGGTGCTGCCCAAGCGGCTGGCGAAGTACGGGTTGGAGCTTTCGGCGGAAAAGAGCCGGATGGTCCGGTTCAGCCGATTCCACCTGGGCAAGAGCTCGGAGAGGTTCGACTTCCTCGGGTTCGAGTGGCGCTGGGTGGTTGACCACAAGGGAGTGCCGCGGGTGACCTGCCGGACGTCGCGCAAGCGGCTTCGGTCAGCGTTGGCCCGGGTGGCCGAGTGGCTCAAGGCAGAGCGTCACTTGCCGGTTCGTCAGTTGACCGAGGCGTTGAACGCAAGGCTTCGTGGGCACTATAATTACTACGGAGTGATCGGCAACTCCAGGAGCCTGTGCGCATTCTTCTATCAAGCCAGACGGCTGCTGAAGAAGTGGCTGGGGAGGCGGAGTCAGAAGAGCCGGATGAGCTGGGAGAAGTTCAGCGCCTTGGTAGAGCGATTTCCTCTGGCGGAGCCCCGGATCACGGAGAGTCGGCATCGGCAGATGGTGCTTGCCGGGGTTGGTTAGTGCGGAAGCGAGGGTTACCGAAGAGCCCGGTGCGGGAAAACTGCACGCCGGGATCTGTGCGGGGGGCGCTTCGGCGTCCCTACCGCGACTATGCGTAGAAGGACACTGTTGCTGAGACACCATGCCTGAAATTTTCATCAGTTATGCGAGAGAGGATCAGTCTCAAGCCGAGAGACTCTATCGCGACCTGCAAAAAGAGGGCTTCGATGTCTGGATGGACACACAGGATCTTCTGGCCGGCTCCAACTGGTCTGTTGAGATCAGGCAGGCTATCCGAGCGTCCGAGTACTTTGTGCTCCTCCTCTCCGCCAAGAGCATGACAAAACGCGGCTTCGTGCATCGAGAGATTCGGGAGGCACTGGAAGTAGTAGGCGAAATGCCAGAGAACGAGATTTTCCTTATCCCAGCTCGACTTGAGCCTTGTGATGTCACTCACGAGGATCTCGGTCGATTACATTGGGTGGATCTCTTTCCGGACTGGGATCATGGCTTGGCCCAAATCGCGAGATCTCTTCGGCGTCGCAATGTTCAGAACGACCTCGTCCACCAACGTGACCTTGGGCCGGCATCCAAGCTTTCAGAGAACGAATTGCGAATAGCGGAATATATACTCAGAGATTCTCAGGAAGGCATGGTGCGAGGCGACTACAGAATGGAAGATCTCTCAGTTGCAGTGTCGCTTGATATCAGATCCGTTAAACAGGCAGTGGCTGAGTTGGTTAGTAGGGGCTACTTGGAGCGCCTTCCTCTTCTAGGAACTGATGCGCCACCTGTTATGGCGACTCCCTTCCTATTCTGGGACCTCGACCTATATGTTCACGGGTGGAATCCGCGAGAAGACGCCAAGACGATAGCCCGTGCACTTGTGGAAACGTCGGATTCCGGGCACGGTCGTTTGCAAACCAAGACTTTCGCCGAGCGTAACGGCTGGCCCTTGCGGCGACTCAATCCGGCTCTCCAGTATCTTGTGTCAAGCGCCATTGTAAACTCAAGCCAAATTTCTGTTCCGGATGTGGTAACGATGTCGCTACTTGAAACCGAGCTAACTAGAACGTTTCTTCGGGGAGAATTCAATCCTGACTCGCGTAGGAGAGGCAGTCGTTAAAAACCGCATAACCCTACGCTCAACCGGACGACAACCGCAAACAGCGCGGCCGTCGCCGGTTAGCTTTCAGGCGTTGGCCGCCTTGGAGTTGATGGATGCAGGCAAACGATAAAACGTATTTGTTTACCACCCCTTCGCCCTCGTTGCGAGTGATGTCTCGACATCGGGCGAGAGGATTTAGTCTCTCTTGACAGGCCGACGGAGTCCGGTTACATTCTTTTCTGCCATGCCAACTTACGAGGAACTCCTTCAGGAAAGAGATGAGCTTCGGCGCCAGGTGGCTGAGCAGGAGAAGAGGATTTCTCACTTGGAGAAGCTGATCGAGAAGCTTCAGCGCAAGGGCAAACGGCAAGCCGGTCCCTTCGCGAAGGGAGAGCCCAAAGTGGATCCGAAATCTCCGGGACGCAAACCTGGAGCGCAGTACGGTCAGGCCACGACTCGGCCAGTCCCGCGGCGCGTGGATGAGACTCTGGAGGTGCAGTGTCCGTTGTACTGTGAGAGTTGCCAGGGCAAGGTTCGCTTGCAGGGTAAGAAAAGCCAATACCAGATCGACTTTCCGCCGATTCGCCCGGTGACGACCGAGTTCGTGATTCAGTACGGCCAGTGCACGGATTGTGGTCGTCAAGTGCAAGGCCGGCATCCTCGGCAGATCTCCTCGGCGTTGGGAGTGGGCGGGGTCCAGTTGGGACCTGGAGTGATCAGTTGGGCGGCCTACCTGAACAAGATTGGCGGGCTTTCCTACGGCAAGATTGCAGCCGTGCTCAAGGAAATGGCGGGTTTGGAAGTCGCACGCTCGACGCTGTGCCGGGCGGTAGCGCGTCTGGCAAAGGCCGCAGAGCCCAGTTATGAGAAGTTGGTAGAGAACGTCCGTGGATCGCGGGTGGTGTACCCGGATGAGACGGGGTGGCGCATCGGGGGGCAGAGCTCTTGGTTGTGGGTCTTTGTGACGGCGCAACAAACGGTGTACCGGATCGCAAAGGGCCGCGGCTATAAGGAAGCGTCCGATGTGCTGGGAGAGGACTATTCGGGGCTGATCGGCTCGGATGGTTGGGCTCCCTACCGTCGGTTTGCCCATGCCACGCGCCAGACCTGTCTGGCTCACCTGCTGCGGCGCTGCCGAGACCTGCAAGAGGTGGCCACGGGCTCGGCTGCCCAATTTCCGACTGAGGTGAAAGACCTTCTGCAGGCGGCCCTGGCGGTGCGGGATCGCCGGGACGCCGAACAGATCAGCCCTCGGGGCGTGCGGATTGCCAAGGGTCATTTGCAGGCTCGCGTGAGGCGTCTGCTGGTCCAGGAGCAGGCCGACCCTGCCAACCAGCGCCTGGCCAAGCACCTGAGACACCATGAAAAAGAGTTGTTCGTTTTCTTGGAGCGCCCTGAGGTGGAGGCTACCAACTGGCCGGCTGAGCAAGCGATTCGCCCCGCCGTGGTCAATCGCAAGTCTTGCGCCGGCAACCGAACGGCTCGTGGAGCACACCACCAAGGAATCTTGATGAGTGTTCTGCGAACTGGCCATCAACGTCAACTCAGCTCCATCAACCTTCTCACAAGCATGCTTCGCTATCCGCAACCCCGACCTCATAGGGCACTAACAGAATGCCCTCCTCTACGGTAAACAGATACGATAAAACTAGCCTGGCGACCGACAGTGAGATCTCTGAATCCTTCCCCGCTTCCAGCGGAGAGCCGGTGCGCATTTGAGCACCCATCTCTTCGGAGAAAACCCGTCAGATTCTTGGAGGAAAACATGAAACTATTCACACGTTGGAACCTGTTTGTCTTCGGGATTCTGCTCATCACCCTGACCGCTGGCTCGCATGCGGAGGCTCCTCAGGCCGACGCCGAGTTCTTGCAGAGGGCTGCCCAAGGCTCGGCCGTTCAACCAGTGCTGCAGATTCTTCTTGCTCCTAAGAGCGCCTGCCAGGCGGCTGAAGGCCCCTTAAACCTCAAGCTTTTTGCGCCAAGTCCCCTACCAGTAGTGGGATGCCCTGCTTCGTGTAAAGCTCCATGCCGGGAGGAGTGCTACCAGATGGGGCGGTACTGTAGGCCGGACTGCTTACCCCCAACTTGCGAGTGCTACTGCAATTGCTAGCTACGCGCGTCTTCCCGGCTGAAGCAGCAGGTTAAGACACGCGAAGAAGTCGGTGATCGCCCCGAATAGGTGCGTCGGCTCTCTCGAAGGCCTCTGAGCCGGAGAGTCCTCCGAGCTCCTGGTCCTGTTGAGGCATTCGGGGGTAAAATTGGAGCAGCCGCTGAAGGGTAGAAGCTGCATGCAAACATCGAAACGCAGCGATGTCGGCGGCCAACCCCGGGCCTCCAGCGGACACCTGGGCTCGCGCCCAGGTGCACGCTGAGGCCCCACAACGTTGGCCGACGAAAGCAGCGTCAGGCAGCAAAGTAACTTCGATATGCTCTCTGGGGGCAAAGAGAGATTTTTGGAAAGGAGCCTTATGGATCTGATTACGCAGCATTGTGTTGCTATCGCCGCAGCTTTCATTGCTGCTATCGCGGCCTGCGCGAATCTAATTACTGGTGCCAACAATAAAGCCGAGAGCTTAGAAAGACGCATTCGTGACGCGGCGAGCGAGCATCGCGAGCCGGGAGATGAGACACGCTGCAAACAGATTCGAGAGCAAATTACACTGTTTAAGGCGCGGTACCAAAAAATTCAAGACGCACAACGCTTGTTATTCCTTGCAATAGGCATTTTCATCACAGCACTTACGTTCTTCATTAGCATTGGCTTGTGCCTGCTTGCTGGTGGAACTACAAATGTTCCCGTCTGGTCTATCGTGATCGGCCTCTGCGTTCTGGTTGGATCGATATGCATGTTGAAGGCTATTTCACTCCATTCCGCTGAGGTGGCGGCATCTTACGAAACGCTCCGGATCGAAACCAGGGATTGCCCGGAGCATGCCGGACCTGATCCACTGAAGGTAGGGATCTCGCAGCCAACTAGCCATGTAATTCAGGCTGCCCCTGCACCGGCTATTAAGGTGTCCTAGGAGCTAATCGATCCCTTGGCTTTAGACTGAGTGCAACATGAGCATGTCCAAACTTGGGGCCAGCCGATTAGAGAAGATGGCTCTCCGTCGAGCGATAGCCATTGTTAGCTGCTTGGCCCTCCGCTACGCTCCGGTGCCAAACAGCTTGAACCATCATCTTTGTCCAGAGCGTGCGTGGTACAACTCGAGCCAGCTTGGTGCCTCCGCTACGCTCCGGACACCAACCTGGCATTTGCGGGTAACGAACGACTAGCCACAGTGCGATGCTCGGGATAGAATTAGAGCAGCCGCTGCAGAGGAGAAGCTGCATACAAATATCGCAACGTGTCGGTAGTGCGGCCAACCCCAGCGCTCCACCGGACGGCAACCGCGCTCTGCGGCGCGTTTGCCGCTCGGTGAGCTTCCAAGGCGTTGGGCGTCCTGGTTTTTTTGTTGTTTCTCCGTGGGAGAGGGTTGTGCCCTGAGACCTGGTAGTTGAGGGTGGCGTGACTGAAAGGTCTGCATCTCTTCGCTTCGGCTACTGCACCTCCGAGAATCGTTCGCAGCCTGTGAACAGTCTCTTCGATTACCTCTGAGGTGGCTCGGCGTTCATCCTTCAGAGCGTTGTTTCCCGTGTTCGAAGGTGATCCTCCCGCGGAGCCTCTTGCCCTGCCAGCGGTGCTTGCCTTTTCGAGAAGTTGACCGGAACGGCCTTGCCTTCGAGCTCGGGCGGTGGGGGGCTTCACCGTTTGGCGGCGGTGGCCCCGGCGGAGCGGTGCTGGATAGGCAACGCCGAGGGCCTCCTTTTCCGCTCCAGACCGTCTTGTGTCTCGCGTCCGACAGGTTGAGCCGCAGGAGACCTGGTCCTTCTGCGGAGCGGTCTTTCTGCGCAAGGTTGCCGGCAACGTTTGGGGCTCTGGGAGAAGCTGGCGAGGGGCAGGACCGTTGCTCATTTTTAAAACCGTCTATAGCCTGCCAGCGGCTCGGTCCAGAGCGTCTTGCCCTTTGACCGTCCCTGTCCAGACCGTGGTACAATTGAAGAAGAAACAAAGACAGGCCGCCCAACCCGGGCCCTCAAGCGGACGGCTGGCGCATTATCTATCGGTGGTGGTCGAGGAAAGGGCGTTGCTGTCTCGCGGTTTGAGTGGTGAAGGCGGCCCGCTCGCTTAGGGCCAAAGGCGTTGGCCGTCGAAATGAATGTTGGTTGAGTTCGGCATAGCTGCTTTACGCACAGCTACATGCTTGACAGACTGGAGGTATTGCGATGATAGATGACAAGGCGGGCAGCTTAAATGACAGCCGTCCTGCGGTACTGCACATGGTACGCAACCCGCGCGTGTTGCTTGCGGCAGTGTTAGCCTACGCAGGTGTTGGCCTCATTATGATCGCTGTCATGAACATCAACCTCTCAATGCTCCTACAAAGATACGGATTAATATTCGCAGGTACTATTTTTATTGCAACCTCATTCATGCTATTTTCTTCGGAACGACAGCGCACTCGCTTAGGTGAACGGCAATTTATCGACGTAGACGACCAGAGCAAGGGGCGGGCCCTTTCAGTTCAAGCTGGGCTAGACGCTCTTCGGAGTGAGATTCAGCAACTGCGCTCGACCGATCACCTAGATGAAGAGAAAATTGCTGAGATAATACGATCATCTATACCGGCTATGCAATCTGTTGAAGAATTAACATTTGCTCGGTACTATGTTGACGTAAAAAATGTGTTACAAGAGAAGGCGTCGAACGCAGATGCGAAGGCGTCGCTTCTTCTCGATCGCGGAGTTGCATATTCTCGGATGGGCATAATGTTTTTCGTGGTATCAATTATTGTGTGGCAGATACTTTCTTGGCAACACGGCTTTCAAGTGCAGTTTATCTATGGCATTATATCCTGCTCCCTCCTATTCATTACGATTGAGTTTCTAAGCGCTTGGTTTCTTCGCCAGTACGTTCAGTTTGTCGATACATCAACATATCTAATGAAGGTGAAATCAATATTTGACCGCTATATACTAACCTACCTTGCCGCATTGGACGAGCGGGTGCTTGCTCTTACCGACAAGACTATGGCGACTGGCGTTCTCGCAATTCTAAAAGACGATATCAAGTGGCCTGATAGCTATCTTTTAAAAAGTGGAGAAGTCAGCTTTGCGCGCGAGATGATGGAGTCTCTGGCTTCGGTCGCAAAGGCGGTGCAAGCATCCGCTAAGCCAGAAAAGAAGGAAAGTGCTAGTTGATCTCAAAGGCATAACGTGGTGTGAGGAGTTTGTTCGGCCAACCCAAGCGCTCCACCGGACGGATACCGCGCCTTCGCGCGGTCCCGCCGGTGAGCTTCCGCGCGTTGGCCGTCTCAGGATCACTTTATGCAAGGTGAACTGGCCTGGAGGTAGCATGGAGCGTCCGAGGAATCTGCGATGGCTGTGGTATCTCTTGGCCGTGGTGATCGCGAGCTCAGGGTGGTTGCTGCTCAAAGAGTTTGGCGGCACTGGGACCAGCCTCTAGTGCCTTCGGCTCTCTTCCGAATCGGATGGCGACGCATAGCGCACCGGAATGCGCTGTCATCGAGCAACATTGCGTCCCTACGCACTGCTCTGTCCAAGCCAGGGCCTCTTTCGATGGTTTTCGGTTGGCATTACTACTACGCGGGCGGCTGCTCGCGCACCGAGATCGTCACTCGTTCGGCCGACGATGTTCTCGCCGAGATTGAGGCGAGCAAGCCTGGAGACCACTTCACACTCTACGATCTGGCCCATATTGCTCACCTCGCCGATCACCACGTCGCTCTCATGTCGGGTGACCAGGAACTCCTTACTGAGGCTATCGCGGCTGCAGCCCAATTGTCTCGCGAGAACGAACTGGTCGCGGTGTTCGCCGGTCCCATCCCCACTCTCTATACGCTGTGGGACCTCGACGACCAAGACCTCCAGGAAATCCGTGATGCTTGGCACAATGCTGGCACTGGCGGCCTCTTTCTCTTTCGCTCTGATATCCTCGACCAAGATGCAATGGGACAGCCGATCACCTCCGTGTCACTGCCGACAGGCCGCCGCCGAATCTACGCCCTCCTAGATGCGAAGCGGCCCACTTCGGCTGGCCGCACCCCTGCTCATGGTCCATACTGACCCATACAGTCGCGGTGCCGCCAACCCCTGCGAAACGGCCCGCAACCGGCTGTCGCCCGTTGCTCCTGTGTCGCCACTCCAAAGACTTGCAGGCCTCTTGCCCCATTGCCTACCTGGAGGCTCCGGTGTAGAATTTCTTCTGTTCAGCAAGGGCGAAGGCCGCATGTGCATATCGAACTGTGGCTAAGCGATTCCACTGCCGAAGGCAAGGCTCCGGTGGGAAAGGTTGCGAGCCTAGTTGAGGTGGTAGGGGCGGCCAACCCCACGGTCGAGCGGACGAAACCGCAAACAGCGCGGTTCCGCGCGCTCACCTTCATAGGCGGGTGCCGATGAACGACACAATAATCGCAGCGCTCGGCGCCGCAGGGTTTCACCGGAGATACTACGATCTCTGTGACAGGTATCCGCTTCGTGACTGCCCACCTCCATCATTAAAGGCGAAAGAGATTCTTGAAATCTTTCGCGCGCTCGGAAGGGCTCCAACGGAGGTGGAACGAGGCCGCGCATTCGTGTTCGAGGGAGAAACGAGAGGCCGACGGTCTGAAATCACTATCGTCATTCAGGGAAGGGAAACCGTAGAGGCGTCGTGGGCTGTCGGCAGTGGTGAATCGCTGATCGGAGACAATCACAGCACCTCTGCGCTTAGAGCTCGGCTGCTGGAAGGGGTTTCCGCCCCGAATCCCCCGTATCCCCGGCCTATCTTTTGCTCGCTCGCGGAGCTTCGAGAGATACTCTTCGAAGTTATGAGACTCGGTGATTTGGCGGTAGACATCGCATCCCGGCTCGGCACCTAACGATCGCGCTCAAGCGGGCTTCGACGCGCCGCTCAAAGTTTTGGTAGGCTGTTGCTTCAGCGCGGGCGCGTCGAAGCCGCTTAGCGCTGGCGTTAGGCAGACAGAAGCAACCTTGGTTCCCCAATGGTTACCCAGCCCTCAGCCACGATCTCTCGCGAAGAAGGAGAGCCCCTTATGACCAAAGTTACGCCGTTTCTGATGTTCAACGATCAACTCGAGGCGGCGATAGAGTTCTACACCGCCACCTTCCCGGACTCTGAAGTTCGGAACGTCGCCCGCACCGGCAAGGATGGGCCGATCACTTCTGCCGAGTTCGTTGTTGGCGGTCAAGTCTTCATGGGCTACAACGGAGGTCCGTACTTTGCGTTCTCCGAGGGCTTCTCGCTTTACGTTGATTGCGAGGATCAGGCCGAAGTCGACGAGTATTGGGGCAAGCTGGTCAAAGCCGGGGCGAGGCCGACCCAGTGTGGCTGGATCAAGGACCCGTTCGGCCTCTCGTGGCAGATTGTGCCGAAACGGTTCATGCAACTCATCCGCGACTCGGACCCCCGGAAGGTGAAGGCGGTGATGGAGGCCATGATGACGATGGTCAAACTCGACGTGGCGGCCCTTGAGCGAGCCTATGATGAGGCGTAGCAGCGCCGACCGACACGGCCCGGAGTTGCTGCCGCCCCTCTTCGAGTCCTCACAGCGGCTGCCGCCACAGGGTCTCCCGGAGGAGCACGAGCCAGTCGATGCTGGTGCTGTGCGGGTGGCCGTCACCGGCCCGGACCGTGCTGCTGGTGTTTGCCCAGAATTCTCCCGCGCCGGTGGGCGTCACGATGTCGACCGACCCCAGGATGGTCAGCGTCGTGCAGTCCGTCTCCTGGGGGCCGTCGCAGGGGCCCAGGGCGTGCAGAGTCCCGCGGTTGAGCTGGCCCGTGCCGTCGTAGGTGATGTCGACCTGCGCCGCGATCTTCCCGAGCTCGCTGCCGCCCGCTTCGTAGACCCGGATGTCGATCCGATAAGAGTGCGGCTCCACCCCCCGGAAGACGACCAGCTCGTATCGCGCCGCTCCAGGAACCTGGACGCGGAGAAGCCGCGAAAGCAGACGGAACATGTGGACGTCGGCGTCCGTCAGCTTGCCGTGGCAGGGCACGAGGAGGTCGGCGAGCCCGCGTCCCGGCCGTGCGACCGTGGGCGAGCCGTCCGGCGGGCGCACGTTGTCGAGGACGAGCAGATTGCCCGGGGGCGGAGTCGCGGCCAGCGTCGGGTTGAGCGTGAGGCGGATCTCGTCCGGGCTCCCCGGAGCCACGAGGTCGGAGCTCAGGTCGTTGCGGGTGGCGCTGAGGCTGAAGAGCTGCGGGCGTTCGGGGTTGCGCAGAAACGTCGTCTCCTCCGGATTGGTGGAGAAGGCCAGCAGGTGCTCGGGGCTGAACGCCGCCTGGCCGGAATAGGCCAAGCCCGCGAAGTCGCCGGTGCGGGTCAGGGAGAGGACGACCGAGGCCTCCTTGGCGCCGTGGGGGAGATCGACCGAGACCCGCTGCGCCAGTGCGCCGAGGCGGGCCGCGTCGCAGGAGGCTTCAGCTTCCGTGAGGGGGAGGGACAGCGGCCAACCCTCGCCGTCCGCGCCGTCTGGAACGGCGCTCCAGTCCGTGCTCATCGAGCCCGGGCAAGTTCCGGTAAATGCTGCCGCCAGCGTTCCCCGAGCCAGAGTGGGGGAGACGAACGAGCCCTCGACGTGGAACGTGTTCGAGAAGATATTGGAATCGAAGACAAAGGTATTGCCTTCGATCCGGGCCCCGGAACCGCCGAGAGTGAAGTGAAAATCCCCGCTACAGGTCCCGGTGCTCCACCGGCCGCGGAGATCAAAGTCCGAGACGAAGGAGCCCCCGACGGTGAAGTCGATGCGCTCGGCTTGTCCCGTGAGTCCCGTCCAGCCGCCCCTCCGCGGTTGCGCCAGGGCCGGAGCGGCGAGGCCGGCGAACCCCAGCAACATCAAGACGATGAACCTGGTTCGCTTCGCCACAAAAGACCTCCCTTTCGAAAAGAGCTGCAACGCTGATTCTACCTCAGGAAGGCGTCCTCTCGCGGTGGCTGGTACGACGCGCCCTGAATTCGTTCCGGGTTTCGCTGGCCCAATACGGTATCTCTCACCGCGCGCCCGCCCGGGGCATAAATGCCATGCCATTCCACACAAGTCGTCTGGGGGGCCGGGGGGAAGCGCCCCTTGTGGGCGCCGGCACGTAGCCACGGGTTTCAACCCGTGGTTACAGAGGCTCGATTTCATTTTCGAGCCCCCTTCAGGGGGAGCGGGCGGCGCAACCAGACTGCCACCCCGGGCACCACAGCCTCGGCGGCGTTCCGCCCTCCAGCGCCCCTGAAGGGGCCCAGGAATAGATTGCGGCCTCCGTACCAGGTTGAAACCCGTGGCTACGTGCCGGCGCCCACAAGGGGCGCGCCAAAACGTATTCCCTTGCGTCGCCTATCCGTATGGCACCCTCGGCGCGTTCCTGGCATTGGTTGAGGCTCACGGAATGTATATACTCGGAGTCAACGAGTACGGGGTGAAGTTTTGAGCATGATCCGAGACCGTGAAAGCCTGCTGGCATGGATGGCACAGGGAGGAAATCCCCAGCTCTGCCTGAGCCATGCAAGTACCTGAAATCATCGTCCGGGAGGCGTATGCGATCACGGGTCGTGGCGCTGCCATTCGACCTGAGGAAGGGCTCCCGCCGCAACTCTTTGGCTTGGCGTTTGATCTTGAGCTGACTGCTCCCGATGGAAGTCGGCGGCAGGCCAGTGGCACGGTTGAATCGATGCTTCTTGGCACGACACCGCGTCGTGAAGTCTTCACCTACATGTTACATGGCGTTTCAGCTTCAGACGTTTCGCCCGGAACCATCATTCGGATTAAGGAAGACGCGATGAAATATGAGCTCACCTGGAAGTATTCCGATGTAGAGCCTGGCAGCAGTCCTCCAGATCCAGAGGATTTCGATGTGCACTTCGGCTCATGCTCCGGTTCCCCCATATACCGCCTGGAGAGGGCCATACGGAGCATTTCCATTTCAACGTGTTGTCTCGTGATGCTGTGGAAAGGGAAGATATCTCCACGCCCACGAGAGGCTACATGGGGCGCGAATCATTTTCTTATGATGAAATTACCGAGACGGTGGAGCGGTCTGTTGCCGACGCGTTCTCCAGGTACGATCACGAAAGAGCGCTCGAGGTCCTGAACGAGCAGTATGTTCGAGAAGGGCTTGACTTCTCTGCCGGGTTTGAAGCTGACCTGCGCGATCCTCGTCTGGTCCTCGACATGATTCACCGCGCTTTCGATGGGGTGAGGCGGGGTCGAGGCACCACCCTCCACGAGGCCATGGTTATCTATGACTTTGGCAGTGAAAAGGAACAGCGGAAGGCGAGGGAGCTGGATCAGGAAGCACGGTGGCAAGATGTTCCCGACAGCACCCTTTACAGGCATTCTTCCCTTCAGCACTACCTGGACATGGAGGGACACCGCTACTACTGGCCTGCCCTGATGTCATGGTCTATCAGAAACGATAACTACGGCGAAACCTACCAGAGTCTGCTGCCTCTGGTTTTTTCCAGAGACTTTGGCCGGAGGCACGGCGAGAAGTTTGACGTTCAGATGTTCATCAAGAAATATTCGTTTACGCCTGAGCAGGTACAGGCCATCTATTTCTTTCTCGTCCTGGCGGTGGTCCAAGGAAGGCAGAAAGTGGAAGAGGATCATTATCCGGCGATGTTGAAATGGAAACAGGCCGCACTGGGAGGAAGCGGTGGGGCGCAGGGCTGAGCTCATTGACGAAGGGTCAAGAGCAGGGATAGCGTTCTATCAGGATGTAAGGCTCAGCGGAGGTCATCATGTACGAGGCCAAGACAAAGCCGACCAAGGCCAGCTTCACGGACTACCTCGCCGGCATCGAGGATCCGCAGCGCCGCGAAGACTGCAGAGATCTGGCCGATCTCATGACCCGGATTACCGGGTGCGAGCCGCGGATGTGGGGCACCAGCATCGTGGGCTTCGACGAGTACCACTACAAGTACGCGAGCGGCCATGAGGGAGACGCGTGCGTCGTCGGTTTCTCGTCCCGCAAGGGTGACATCAGCGTCTACCTGCTCCCTGGATCCGAGTCCGAAGAGGCCAAGGAGCTGTTGTCGCAACTGGGCAAGCACAAGCTGGGCAAGGCGTGCCTCTACATCAAGCGCTTGTCAGACGTTCACCGGCCGGTGCTGGAGAAGCTCGTGTCCAATTCGGTGGCGGAAACCCGGCGCCGCTATCCGCGGGAGCGCAAGTGATGCCGAGCTCCTCAACCCGTGATCGATGCGTTTAGCGGCCATCGATCCAGAGAGAGCCCGGAGCCATCATAGAGATCTTTCATTGCGACGAGATGGGTGGACGTACCCTCAGTCTCCCAGGCTCCGCGGTCACAATGGCTCCCTGTCGTAACTGTCCAGGAGGAGTTTCACCCTTCGGTACCGGTCCGCATCAGAAGGGGCTCGACACGCTCATGCCCGACCAGACGGCGTGCATAGACGAGGCAAGCCTGGATATCTTCCATCTCCAGCCAAGGGTACCCCTTCAGAATCACCTCGGGAGAATCGCCTGCCGCCAGCATCCCAAGGACGTGCTCCACGGCCAGTCGGCGCCCACGGATGATCGGCTTCCCGCCGAAGATCTTGGGGTCGAGTGTGATTCTCTTCAGCAGCTCTTGTTCTTCCATGAGGACGATTGTACCCCGAGGTGGACCGCCCCCGGCCCTCCGGAGGCGGTCTCTCCCTGCTACTGAATCACCGCTCCCGCCTCGAGGTCGACCATCGTGGGGGCTACGACGAGGAGTTGCGGGCCAGTGGCGGGGGCCCCGGGTCCTCCATCTGCTAAACTTCTCCTCTGAAATCGCCTCCAGGAGGATCCATGGTCCGTACCCGCTCCGCTCTCGTCTTCGCTTACCTCTGGGCCGTTCTCGGCTTCACCTCGCTGGTGTCTGCGGCGTCCGCGGCTTCGGTGCCGCCGGCCGCCCCGGTCGCCAAGAAGGTCCCGCACACCACGCAGGTCCACGGCGAGACGCTCGCCGACGACTACTACTGGCTGCGCAACAAGGGCACACCGGAGGTGGAGTCGTATCTGAAGGCCGAGCTGGCCTATGCGGAAGACTTCATGAAGCCCACGGAGGCGCTGCAACAGAAGCTCTACGACGAGATGCTGGGGCGCATCCAGCAGACGGACATCAACGTCCCATTCCTGGATCGCGGTTATTTCTATTACACGCGCACGGAGGAAGGGAAGCAGTACGCGATCTATTGCCGCAAGAAGGGATCGCTGGAGGCGCCGGAAGAAGTGATCCTCGACGTCAATCAGCTCGCGGAAGGCAAGCCGTTCATGGCCGTGGGCCGGCGCTCCGTCGTCAGCCCGGACGGCAACCTTTTCGCCTATAACACGGACGAGACCGGCTTCCGGCAATTCACGCTGTACGTCAAGGACCTCCGCACGGGAAAGCTCGGGCCGGAGGCGATCCCCCGCGTGACGAGCTTCGACTGGGCGGAAGACGGCAAGACCCTGATCTACGCTGTCGAGCATCCGCAGACCAAGCGCTCGTACCAGATCTTCCGCCACGTCCTCGGAGAAGCCAAAGACGACCTCCTCTATGAGGAGAAGGACGAGCGCTTCGACGTCTCCGTAGGGAAGTCGCGGGACCGCCAGGTGATCTTCATCCAGTCCGCCAGCCATACGACGACCGAGGTGCGCTACCTCCCCGCGGACCGTCCCACGGCGGAGCTGAAGCTCATCGCTGCCCGCGAGCAGGACCACCAGTACGACGTGGACCACCGCCCGGGCGAGCTTCTGGATCCGCACCAACGACAAGGGCCGCAACTTCCGGCTGGTAGTGGCGGACGAGAAGGACCCGTCGCGCGCCAACTGGCGCGAGGTCGTGCCGCACCGCGAAAACGTGATGCTGGATGGCGTAGACATGTTCCAGAGCTTTTACGTGGTGCTCGAGCGCGAGGCCGGCATTCTGCACCTGAACGTGACCGACCGGGCGAGCGGCAAGTCGCACCGTATCGAGTTCCCGGAGCCGGCCTACATCGCCTTTCCGGGGACCAACCGCGAGTTCGACGCCAGGCTCTATCGCTTCGTATATCAGTCGCCGATCGTCCCGGATTCCATCTACGAATATGACCCGGTCCGCCGCGAGCGGAAGCTTCTGAAGCAGACGGCGGTGCTCGGCGGCTACGATCCCTCGCGCTACCGCGTCGAGCTCACCGAGGCCACCGCGCCCGACGGCGTGAAGGTCCCGATGTGGCTGCTCTACCGGAAGGGCCTCCAGCGGGATGGCAGGAACCCTGTCCTGCTCTCCGGCTACGGCTCGTACGGCGCGCCGGGCGACGCCGGCTTCAGTGGAAACATTTTCAGCCTGGTCGACCGCGGCGTGATTTTCTCCACGGCGTACATCCGCGGCGGCGGCGAGATGGGCAAGAAGTGGCACGACGACGGGCGGATGATGAAGAAGAAGAACACCTTCACCGATTTCATCGCCGCCGCCGAGCATCTCATCGCCGAGAAATACACGAGCAAGGACCGGCTGGCCATCGCCGGCGGCAGCGCGGGCGGACTGCTGATGGGCGCGGTGACCAACATGCGCCCCGACCTCTTCAAGGTGGTGGTCTCTCACGTGCCGTTCGTGGACGTGATCAATACCATGCTGGACCCGAGCCTGCCGCTCACCGTCGCCGAGTTCGAGGAGTGGGGCAATCCCAAGATCGAAGCCGAGTACCGCTACATGAAGAGCTACAGCCCCTACGACAACCTGGAGGCCAAGGCCTATCCCACCATCCTCGTCAAGAGCAGCTACAACGACTCGCAGGTGATGTACTGGGAGCCCGCGAAGTACGTGGCCAGGCTTCGTGCCCTGAAGACGGACACGAACCCGCTCGTCTTCCACATCAACATGGACCCGGCGGGGCACGGCGGCAAGAGCGGGCGCTACAACCGCCTGCGCGAGACGGCCTTCGACTACGCGTTCCTGCTCTGGCAGCTCGGAGTGGAAAAGGCGCAGTAAGGGCGATCCGCTGGCACATCAGGCCACAAGGCGCTAAACTGCCTCCCGAATCCAGCGCAGGGAGGCCCGTATGGAGGCGGTTCCCCAGGGGATCGGACCCTACCGGATCGAGGGACGCTTGGGCGCCGGCGGCATGGGGGAGGTCTATCGCGCCTGGGACGGACGCCTCGAGCGGTGGGTCGCCATCAAGGTGATCCGCCCGGAAGCGGCGGAAGACCTCAAGACGCGCGAGCGCTTCCGCCGCGAGGCCCGCGCCGTTGCCGGCCTTTCCCACCGCGCCATCGTCCAGGTCCACGACATCCTCGAATGGAAGGGCGGGGACGCCATTGTCATGGAGCTCGTCGAAGGCGAGAGCCTGGCGAGGCGGATCGCCCGGGGTCCCCTATCCCTGTCCGAGGCGCTCCGCATCGGCTGCGAGATTTCTCTGGGGCTCGCCGCCGCCCACGCCCGCGGAATTCTTCATCGCGACCTCAAGCCCGAGAACGTGATGATGGCTTCGGACGGCTCTGTCAGGGTTCTCGACTTCGGCCTGGCGAAGAGCTTCACCTCGGCCACGTCCCTCACCGAAGGCCTGCGGGTGCTGGGCACCTTCCGTTCCATGTCTCCCGAGCAGGTGCGCAATCTGCCCCTCAATCACCGTTCCGATCTCTTCTCCCTCGGCACGCTCCTGTACGAAGCTCTGGGCGGCCGGTCCCCCTTCGAGGGAAGCTCGGTTCTGGAGACCCTCGACCGGATCTGCAACCACCGCCAGACGCCACTCCGGGAGATCAATCCCGCCATTCCGGAAAGGTTTTCCGATCTGGTGGACGACCTCCTGCAGAAGGACCCCATGCTCCGGCCCCGGAGCGCGCGCGAGGTGGCCGAGCGTCTGGAGATTCTGGGGGGCGAGGCTCCGTCCTCCACGATCGGTGAAGACACCTGGCCTGGCGACCGGACGGTCCTCTTGCACGATTCGGCTGCGATGCCCCCGGCCTCCTCGACGAGCTACTCCGTGGGCCGGCCGAAGCTGCGGAGCGCTCTCGTGTTCGTGCTGCTGGCCTCCCTGGCGGCCCTTCTTCTCCTCTGGCGGAGTGAGCCGCGGCCGGTGTCCGAGCCGCCACAACAACAGGAGACGCCGGCATCTCCGGCGCCGGTCTACGTGGCGGTGCCTAAGCCGGAGGTGAGCGGAGACACCGGCTCGGAGGGCGTCCAGATGATGGCCTTGAGCATTCGGGAAAGCCTCCTTCAGGGTCTTCTCTCCTTTGAAGGATTGAGACCACTGGCAGCCGAGCAAGTAGACGCAGTCGAGGGTTCCCTCCGCGAGGTGGCGCGCGCGACGGCTGCCCAGGAGGTGTTGGCATCGCGCCTGGAATGCCAGAAAGAGAATTGCCGGATTTCCTTGAGCCGGGTGGCGGGAGAGGACAGCCGGCTGCTCTGGACGCGGACGTTCAACGCGGCGATCGATCGGCAACATTCTTTGCCGGAGGTCATCCGGGGGTATCTGAAGATCGCCTACGGGCGAAAGCAGCGCGCTGGCGTGTCCGGACTGGAGGTGCGCCCTGAGGACTATGCCGAATATCTCGGTCTCCGCCGCATCTATGACGTAGAGCGGGGAAAGCTTTCCCCGGAAGAGCTTCTGTCGCGGCTTGCTGCTCTGCGCGAGACCTCCCCCCGGTTCCTGGAGGCCTATCTCTTCGCGGCCGAGATTCTCGAACAGCGGTATTCAGAAGGGAGAAATCCTGAGGACGCCGAGCGAATTTCCACCCTGCTGCGCCAGGCAAGAGACCTCGCCCCCGGCGATCCCCGATCCCTGTTCCTGGAAGTTGGCCTCGCTCTGCGCTCCGGCCGCCTCGACCGGATGGAAGAGGTGCTTCAGGACCTGGAAGCTCTCTTGCCGGGAGATCCCCGGATCCTGGTCCTCCAAGGCATTCTCCTCGCCAGGAAGGGACACCCTGAACAGGCGGCCGAGTTGCTGGAGACCGCGGCCCGTCGTCTACCCTCGTCCTGGATTCTGTTTCAGGCTGCGAGCGAAGAAAACCGTCTCGGCCGGTTCGACAGGGCGCGGGACCATCTGACCCGCCTGCTCGAGCGGCAGCCGGGAAACTACGACGCCATGTCGCTCCTGGCCCAGACGGAGCTGCTGTATGGCAGCGTCGAACGGTCTGCCGGCCTCTACCGCGAGCTGGTCCGCCGCTCCCCAGGGATCACTGAGCTGTCGAACCTCGGCTATGCCTATCTGCTCCTGAAGCGGCACCCCGAAGCGGAACAGGTCTTCCGGCAGGCTCTCGAAAGAGAATCCAGGAACCCGTTCGTCCAACTCAACCTCGCCGACGCGCTCCTGCTCCAAGGCAAGAAGGCAGCAGCCGAGAAGGGCTACCGCCAGGTCCTGGCGCTGTCCGAGAGAGCGGCTGCCGACAGCCAGATCCTCTCGGCACGCGCTCAGGCTCTGGTACACCTGGGCCAAAGCGGGGAGGCCATCGAGGCCGTCCAGGAGTTGTTGCGGATCGCCCCGGAAAATCCCCAGGTGGCCTACGAGATCTCCCTCGTCTATCTCCTCCTGGGGGATCGTGCCTCCGCTCTGTACAACGCCAAGCGAGCCCTGAAGCAGGGGGTCGAACCACGGAATTTCGAGATTCCGTGGTTCGACCCCCTGCATTCAGATCCTGACTTCCGCAGTCTCCTCGGCCGTCAGGGCGCCGGCGCGCCTTCCTAGAATCCCGGGCCAGGATTCGTACCGATCGTCTTGTCGATGATGATCGGGTCCGGAGAGTAGATCGTGACGCCCTCATACTGAATGACGAAGTTCAGGCCCACCCCCGAGTTGCTGCTGAAGGGGATGTTGAGCTCGACCGTGTCGAGAGTGAGCCGAGGGACGGTCCCACCGTTCGTAAACACGACGGCGGTCGACGCGAAGGTGGCCATCGGGTTGGTGCCCGCCGTGACGAGCTCCATCACGAACAGGCCACTTTGGTTGTTGGCAGGTCCCGTACCGAGCCGGAAGATAACCTCGGCGTCTATGATCAAATCCAGCAGGCTGCCCTGAATGCCGAAGGAACCGTCCGCGGGTGTATAGGTGAGGCTCATGGAGGGCGGAGGTCCCAATTGTTCCGCGGTCGCATAGAGCTCAGGCTGAAGATCGTTGATCGTTTGACTCGAGCTGGAAACGAATTTGGTGCTCAGCGTGAACCCGATCCTGTCCCAAGGCTGTGGCGGGGTCGGAAAGGAGATCCGGACGGAGCTTGCATTGAGGATCTCGACGGTTGCCGGAAGTGTGTTGCCGAGCATCAAGGATACCGGCGTGGCTTCGAAAGACAGATCACCCGTGCACGTTATGGTGGCCGAGCTGCCGGGTTCCGTCACGATGATCTGGAGGAAACCGGGAGTTGGCGTACCGTTGGTGCCTGTGAGCGTGAAAAAGCCGTTGGAAGGGTTGAAAGAGAGATCATACGTCTGATTGACCGCGGCCAGAACGGCCGGGCGCTCCGCTTGAGACACAGCCTCTGCCTTTGCCATGAGAGATCTTTCCTTTCTGGATCGATGATCCATTGTCCTGCGGGTTCGCTGGCCGGGATTGCAACGTGTTTGCCAGGGCCGGGCTTCCTGGTGTTGGGAGGGCGTGCTCGCTTGTATGGGGCGCGCCGGGGTTTTCTGACGCGTCACCAACGCGCTATTGACATGTCGGCTCCCGCGGCCTTCTCGGCCACGGGAGTCATGTCAAACACCATCGGTGGAAGTAACATGACATGCCTTTCCTTTCTCAGATTGCAACGTTTATGTCCGCGCGCTTCATCGGCCGGCATTGCAACGGGTTTGCCAGGCCGGGCTCCCTGGGAAAGGAAGGGAGAAGTCTGATCGCAGGGGGCTCGCTGACGCGTCATTGAACAGGTCGCTGACAGAGGATCCGCCTCTGAAATGACGGGTTGCGGGATCGGCTGTTATAGTCTCCGCCCGAGATGAGCAAGCCCGGCAAACCCTCCGCCTACGCCGCCGCCGGCGTCGACATCGACGCCCAGGAGAAGGGCCTCGCACGCGTCAAGAAGCTGGCGAAGTCCACGTTCACCCCCGGGGTGCTGACCGAGATCGGCAGCTTCGGCGGCCTGTTCCGGCCGGACCTCCAGGGGATGACGGAGCCCGTCCTCGTGGCCTCGGCGGACGGGGTGGGGACGAAGCTGGTCGTGGCGAAGATGGCGGGGGACTACTCCTCCGTGGGGCGCGATCTCGTGAACCACTGCGTCAACGACATCCTGGTGCAGGGGGCCGAGCCGCTGTTCTTCATGGATTATCTCGGCGCCGGGGTCCTGGAGCCGGAGAAGATGGTGGAGCTGGTCTCGGGCGTGGCCAGTGGCTGCCGCGAGAACGGTTGCGCCCTCCTGGGCGGCGAGACGGCCGAGATGCCCGGGTTCTACCAGCCGGGCGACTACGAGCTCGTGGGCTTCATCGTGGGCCTTGTGGACCGGCCCAAGGTGCTCGACGGCTCCCGGGTACGGGCGGGTGACGTGCTCGTGGGACTGCCCTCGTCCGGGCTCCACACCAACGGCTACTCGCTTGCCCGCAAGATCGTCTTCGAGAAGGCCGGCCTGAAGATCGGCGACAAGGCACCCTGGAACAAGAAGCGGAAGGTGGGCGAGGAGCTGCTGGAGCCCCACATGTCCTATCTAAAGCCGCTCCGGCCCCTCCTCGGCCATCTCGGGCATCTCGGGCATGCGGCCCTCCACGGCATGGCCCACATCACGGGTGGCGGCATCACGGACAACCTCCCGCGCATTCTTCCCAAAGACACCCATGCCCTGATCAGGATCGGGAGCTGGACGGTCCCCGATCTCTTCCTCTTCCTCCAGGAGAGGGGGGAGGTGGAGACGGAGGAGATGTTCCGCGTCTTCAACATGGGGATCGGCATGATCCTGGCTGTGGATCCCGCCGGCCTCGCCGAAGTCCTGGGCCTCCTGCGCTCCGTAGGCCAGAAGAGCTGGGTCATCGGCACCCTCCAGGGCGGAGGCTCCGGCGTGGTCTACGATCTCGGACCCGAAAACCCCCAGTTTCCCGTCACCGGCTGACCGTGGAATCCAAAATCCAAAATCCAAAATCCAAAATCACCGTCCTTCTCTCCGGGCGCGGCAGCAACTTCCTCGCGATCCATGCCGCGATCGAGCGGGGCGAGGTGCCGGCAGAGATCGTCCTGGTGGCCAGCAACATGGCGGACGCCCCGGGGCTCGAAAAGGCGCGGGAGCTGGGCCTGCCGGCCGTGGCGATCCCGCACCAGGGAGTGCCCCGGCGGGTGCAGGAGGAGAAGGTGATCGCGGCCTTGAGGGAGGCGGGAGCCGAGTGGGTCTGCCTGGCCGGCTACATGCGCCTGCTCTCGCCGGACTTCATTGCCGCCTTCCGGCACCGGATCGTCAACATCCATCCCAGCCTGCTGCCCGCCTTCCCGGGACTCGACGCCCAGGAGCAGGCGATCGCCCACGGGGTCAAGGTCTCGGGCTGCACCGTCCACCTGGTGGACGAGGGGCTCGACAGCGGTCCCATCGTGGTGCAGAGGACCGTGCCCGTTCTGGACGGCGACACGCCCGGCAGCCTGGCGGCGCGCATCCTGGAGCAGGAGCACCAGGCCTATCCGGAGGCCCTGCGGCGGCTGTTCACGGAGCCTTGGCGGATCGAGGGCCGGCGGCTCCTGTTCCTCCATTAGCGCGGACGGACCGTGAACGTCCCCCGGCTCCGGACCGTGTTCGTGTTGCAGTCGTTCACCTCGAAGTCCCCGTCGATCCCGGCCGTTGTCCGAGTGCCGAAGCCGTCCCAGGGACAGTTCGAGGTGGGGTTGAGGGTGAAGAACGCAAAGATGAGTTGGTTGTTGAAGGCGATGGTGAGGATCTGCCCCTGGCTGCGGGAACCGTTCGGGCAGTCGATCCACCACTGGCCGCTGAAGTTGGTGTCGAGATTCATCTCCAGGGTGCAGGTGCCCTGGACTCCGAGGTCCGCGTGAGTCCCCGAGATCGTGCCGATCCAGTTCCCCCGCGGGCGTGGCTCGGTTGGTCCGTCGCCGTCTCCCCCGCCGCACCCCTGGGTTGC
>CAWHUF010000004.1:382500-385893 GCA_963832495.1 uncultured Acidobacteriota bacterium
GAACGCATAGCTCGGTGGAAGCGAACGGGGGGAAGTGAACCATCTCAGTACCCCCAGGAAGAGAAAACAAGTCAGTGATTCCGTCAGTAGCGGCGAGCGAACGCGGAAGAGCCCAAACCTGTCAGGTGTCAAGCCTGCAAGCGTTGCTTGATGGGGGTTGCGGGGCGTTGTAGGGGTTGGTTGCAGCCAGCCCGGGGAGTAAGAAATCATCAGTCTAGCCGAAGGTCTCTGGAACGAGCCGCCATAGCGGGTGAAAGCCCCGTAAGCGAAAGGCTGATGACTCCCTGACAATGTTCCCGAGTACCACGGGGCACGTGGAACCCCGTGGGAATCTGGGTCGACCATGACCCAAGGCTAAATACTCCTCTGCGACCGATAGTGAACCAGTACCGTGAGGGAAAGGTGAAAAGCACCCCTGTTAGGGGAGTGAAATAGTACCTGAAACCGTGTATCTACAAGCAGTGGAAGCACTATGGCCGTAAGGTCACGTGCGACCGCGTGCCTTTTGCATAATGAGCCGGCTAGTTACTGTCACTGGCAAGGCGAAGCGTCGTGCTGAGCCGTAGCGAAAGCGAGTCTGAATAGGGCGACTAAGTCAGTGGTAGTAGACGCGAAGCGAGATGATCTACCCATGGCCAGGGTGAAGCTGAGGTAACACTCAGTGGAGGCCCGAACCAGTGTTGGTTGAAAACAGCTTGGATGAGCTGTGGGTAGGGGTGAAAGGCTAATCAAATCTCGTCATAGCTCGTTCTCCTCGAAATAGCTTTAGGGCTAGCCTCGTGAATTGCATCGCGGAGGTAGAGCACTGAATGGACTAGGGGCCCTACAAGCTTACCGAATCCAATCAAACTCCGAATGCCGCAGATGTGTATCACGGGAGTCAGACTACGGGGGATAAGCTCCGTGGTCGAGAGGGAAAGAACCCAGACCGCCAGCTAAGGTCCCAAAGTGTCCGCTAAGTGGAAAAGGATGTGGAGACGCCCAGACAGCCAGGAGGTTGGCTTAGAAGCAGCCATCCTTTAAAGAAAGCGTAATAGCTCACTGGTCAAGTGGCTCTGTGCCGATAATTCAACGGGGCTCAAGCGGACCACCGAAGCTGCGGATTCTGTCCTTCGGGGCAGAGTGGTAGAGGAGCATTGCGTAGGCGTCGAAGTCAGACCGAGAGGACTGGTGGAGCGTACGGAAGAGACCCTGCCGGCACAAGTAGCGAAAAAGCGTGTGAGAACCACGCTCGCCGAAAGTCTAAGGTTTCCTGAGGAAGGTCAATCCGCTCAGGGTTAGTCGGTCCCTAAGGCGAGGCCGAAAGGCGTAGTCGATGGACAACAGGTTAATATTCCTGTACCGGCGCGGAACCGTTATCACCGATGGGGTGACGCAGAAGGATAGTCCGGCCTGCCATTGGATGTGCAGGTTCAAGCGTGTAGGCGGGGAGAGTAGGCAAATCCGCTCTTCCTTAACGCCGAGGCGTGATGTCGAGGCCCTCGGGCCATAAAGCGGATGACTCCATGCTGCCAAGAAAAACCTCTAGGGAGGGTCCGAGCCGACCGTACCGCAAACCGACACAGGTAGACGGGGAGAGAATCCCAAGGCGCTTGAGTGATCCCTTGTGAAGGAACTCGGCAAACTCACACCGTAACTTCGGGAGAAGGTGTGCCGTTGGATGTGTAGGGGTTCGCCCCCGAAGCGTCTGACGGTCGCAGTGAAAAGGCCCAGGCGACTGTTTACTAAAAACACAGGACTCTGCAAAGTCAAAAACGACGTATAGGGTCTGACGCCTGCCCGGTGCCGGAAGGTTAAGAGGAGGGGTCAGCCGCAAGGCGAAGCTCTGAATCGAAGCCCCGGTAAACGGCGGCCGTAACTATAACGGTCCTAAGGTAGCGAAATTCCTTGTCGGGTAAGTTCCGACCTGCACGAATGGCGTAACGATCTGGGCGCTGTCTCCACAAGGGGCTCAGCGAATCTGTAGCACCGGTGAAGATGCCGGTTACCCGCACGTAGACGGAAAGACCCTGTGCACCTTTACTGCACCCTGGCAGTGAACCCCGGTGCGTTATGTGTAGGATAGGTGGGAGGCTGTGAAGCCGGCGCGCTAGCGTCGGTGGAGCCAACGGTGAAATACCACCCTTATCGTACTGGAGTTCTAACAGCGGTCCGTGATCCGGATCCTGGACATTGTCAGGCGGGTAGTTTGACTGGGGCGGTCGCCTCCCAAAAAGTAACGGAGGCGCGCGAAGGTTCCCTCAGGCTGATTGGAAACCAGCCGTAGAGCGCAAAGGCAGAAGGGAGCTTGACTGCGAGACCTACAAGTCGAGCAGGTACGAAAGTAGGCCTTAGTGATCCGGTGGTCCCGTATGGAAGGGCCATCGCTCAACGGATAAAAGGTACGCCGGGGATAACAGGCTGATCTCCGCCAAGAGTTCACATCGACGCGGAGGTTTGGCACCTCGATGTCGGCTCATCACATCCTGGGGCTGAAGCCGGTCCCAAGGGTTCGGCTGTTCGCCGATTAAAGTGGTACGTGAGCTGGGTTTAGAACGTCGCGAGACAGTTCGGTCCCTATCTCGTGTGGGCGCAGGAGACTTGAGAGGATTTGTCCCTAGTACGAGAGGACCGGGATGGACGAACCTCTAGTGCACCAGTTGTCGCGCCAGCGGCATGGCTGGGTAGCTACGTTCGGAAAGGATAACCGCTGAAAGCATCTAAGCGGGAAGCCCCCCTCAAGATGAGGTCTCCCTGAAGACCCCTGGAAGATGACCAGGTTGATAGGCAGGAGGTGTAAGCGCTGCGAGGCGTTGAGCTTACCTGTACTAATCGGTCGTTCGGCTTGACCAATGATTCCTCACTCTCTCTACGGCGAATCCTATCGCTCTACCCCGATTCAAGTTGAACCAAGATATAGAGTTCTTTTTCAGTTCTCGATTTTTCCGGTGGCTGTGGCGAGGGGGAAACACCCGTTCCCATTCCGAACACGGCAGTTAAGCCCCTCAGCGCCGATGGTACTGCACGCGTTGGTGCGTGGGAGAGTAGGTCGTCGCCGGGGAATTATTTTTAAAGGCCCTAGGGTTAACCCCCAGGGCCTTCGCTTTTTGGGGATCATTTTTTTGGGATCGATCTTTTTGGGGATCAATTGGGGGATCAATCAGGCCGCCGCCGAAGCGCTTCCCGCGCGGAAGAGCCCACGGCTTCCCCGATCACTCGCGCGTCGCGCAGGATCCGTCGATGGCCGAGGCCGGCGGTGGTCACCAGGCGGGCGCCGGGCCAGGAGTGGGCGAGCAACTGCCCCTCCCCGTAGGGGACCTCGGCGTCGTCGAGGTCATGGAGGATCAGGGCCGGCACTTTCAAGCGCGGGGCGCAGACACGGGCCGAGAACCGGGGCCAGATCTCGGCGCCGAA
>CAWHUF010000005.1:0-3484253 GCA_963832495.1 uncultured Acidobacteriota bacterium
TGCGCAGGACCACGTCCCGAAGCGGTGCTTGCGGGGGCGCGTGGGCTTCGAACAGCGTGCCCACGCTCTCCACCTGGAAGTCCTCGAAGACGATGTCGCGGTAGGTCGAAGGGAAGTTGCCGCCGAGCTCGCCGGGGTAGTTGAGCTGGAACCAGAACAGACGCTCGAAGGAACCGACCTTGAAGCGCCGGACCCCCACGTGCTCGACCGTGCCGCCGCGGTCCAGGTTCGCCTTGAATCGGATGGCCGACGACCCCGAGCGCAGCACGTTGTCGGTGAAGAACACGTAGCGGATGTCCCCCGACATCTCGCTGCCCAACGCGATGCCATCCTCGCCCCCCATGTCGTTGCGGCGCACCACCACGTACTCGCTGGGCTTGCCGACGGTGCGGCCGTCGAGATCGCGGCCGGACTTGATCACCACCGCGTCGTCCCCGGTACGGAAGATCGAGTCCTCGACCAGCACGTAGCGGCTCGAATCCACGTCCACCCCGTCGTTGTTCGGGAAGTGGCTCTCCACCTTGATCGCCCGCACGGTGGCGTGCTCGCAGTAGACCAGGTGATTGACCCAGAAGGGCGAGTTCACGGCGGTGAAGCCCTCGAGGAGGACGCGGCGAGCGCGCAGGATCTGCACGAGCGGCGGTCGCAGGTGCGTGCCGGCCGCGAACACGCGCTCCTCGAGCGGCACGCCAGTGAAGCCCATGCGGCGAAGGCGCTGCATGTCGGGATTCGCCAGGGGGTGCCAAGGGTGAAACGCGCTCCGGGCGTTGCCGTCGATGGTCCCGGCGCCCGTGATGGCCACGTCCTCGACGTCTCGGGCATACACGAGCGGCGAGTAGCTGAGCACCCGCGTACCCTCCCAGCGGGTCTCGACCACCGGCAGGTAGTGCTCCGGTTTGGGCGAGAACAGCAGGTGCGCTCCCGGCTCGAGGTGGAAGCTCGATGCGGCTCTGCAGCTGAATCGGGCCGTGGCTCAGCCAGACGCCCGGGGACAACACGACGCGCCCGCCCCCTTCGGCCGCCGCCTTGGCGATCGCCGCGAGGATGGCAGGGCGTGCATCGGCCGTGCCGTCGCCAGTGGCACCGAAGTCGGTCGCTCGGTAGATCCGTGCCGGGATGCGTGGCGCCTCGATGCGGGAGACGATGGTCTCGACCATCGTCCAGTCCACCCGTCTGGGCGCCGGATCAGCCTCCTGGGCTGAGAGGGGCCAGCACCCCGCCAGCAGCAGGAGCAAGGTCCCGCTGGCGCCCACCTGGCAGATGGTGTGGCCTCTCGGCATGAGGGCATTGTAGCCCAACTCCGGCGAGTTTTGCCACCGGTGGCAGAAAAAGTCCCGGATCAAGTGCTCCTTCGTCCGGCCGCTCGAGAGGTACGGCGGGCGGTAGAGAATGCAGCTAAGTCATTCTTATCGTGGTATTTATTGGTTTGTCAGGCGCAGGTTTGGCGGCGCAGTTTTGCTAGCGATGGCATATCCCTCTTGCTTCGCTGATTCGACCTGGTCCATACTGAGTGCCAGCGCAGGCAATTCTCCGAGATCAGGCTCCTGAGGTTTGGAAGAACCGGCGGATTCGGCCATTACGACCTAGTCACCGACCTAGTCACAGGAAGGGATTCAGCGAAAGGAGGAACGTATGCTCAGTCCGTCGACCGATCGCTTACGCTGGTCAAGAGGCGCGCTCCTGGTCGCCCTCCTCATGGTCCTCGGCGGGCTTCAGCCCGCTCTGGCGCAGGACCCCGGCCAGGGGACTGCGCCGCAGGAGCCGCAGGAGAAGCCAGAGCCCGGGGCAGCCGAAGGCGAAGAGAGCGCCGAAGAAGAACCGATCGTGATTAATGAGACCATCGATGTCACGGGCTATCGCCAGGCTCTGGAGGAGTCGGTGGTTCTGAAGCGGGACGCGGTCAACGTCCGCGAAAGCATCGTGACCGAGGACATCGGCAAGATGCCCGACCTCAACCTGGCGGAAGCGATCCAGCGCGTGCCGGGCGTGGCGATCGTCCGTGAGGGCGGCGAGGGACGCCAGCTGTCGCTGCGCGGCCTGGGCGCGGATTTCACCCAGGTCACGCTCAACGGCATGGAGGTGCCGGCCTCGACCGGTGGCCTCGACAGCTCCGGCGCGATCAACCGGGGTCGTGCCTTCGACTTCAACGTCTTCCCCGCCGAGCTCTTCTCCCGCATCGACATCAACAAGTCGTCGGTGGCCTCGATCGAAGAGGGCGGGGTGGGAGGCACGGTCCAGATGTACACCGCGAGTGGGCTGGACAGTCCCACTTCGCGGGCGTCGGTTCTGCTCCAGACGGGCTACAACGACCTGTCGGAGGAGACGGATCCGCGGTTCACGGCAACCTACACCGGGGCGAACCAGGCGAAGACCCTGGGCCTCATGATCTCCGTTGCGGGGATGGAACGCAACTCCTGGCAGGATGGTTTTGGCACCGTCCGCTGGCAGCGGCCGGACGCGAATTTCAGGGGGAACGAGACGACGCTGAGCAACCAGCAGCTCCAGTCGGCGTGGTACCCGCGCCTGCCCCGCCAGGACAGCTTCCGGCACGACCAGGAGCGCCAGGGCCTGGCGAGCTCGCTGGAGTTCCGCCCGAACGACAAGCTGGGCCTCGGCTTGAATCTGGTGCACTCGAAGTTCGAGGCAACGACGACCAGCTACAACTCCTTTGCTCAGTTCCGCCGTCTCGGCATCTGGGGCTTCAACAGCATCACCCCGACCAGCGTCATCCTGGAACCGAGCGGGAACGGACAGGTTGCCGTTGCCGGTACCTTCAAGGGCGTGTCGCTGCGGACGGAGAGCCGCGAGGCCGAAGACACGACGACCTTCGATCAGCTGACGGCAGACTTCGAGTACAAGATCTCCGACAACTTGCTGCTCTCCGGCATGGCCGGCCGTGCCATGTCCGAGTACGAGGACCTCCTCTTCCGCGTCAATATCGAGACCACGGATCCGAACATCGGTTTCTCGTACGACTTCAGGCAGAATCCCGACGTGGCCGTGATCAACTACAACACCGACGTCACCAACCCGGCCAACTTCATTGTTGCGGGCGACGGGCTGCTGCAAAAGAACCTCGTCGACCGCACGAACGACACCGCGAAGCTCGATCTCGACTGGTTTTTCCGCACCGGGCACAGTTTCCGCTTCGGCGCGATCTACAACAACCGCGAGGTGGACAGCCAGATCTTCCAGCAGAGCGCGGCTCCTCCGAATGTGGGTCTCTCTTCCATCAGCAGGGTCTTCCAGTTCGAAGACGTCGGTGGCTTCGGCAGCGCAACCGAGCTGCGCTTCCTGGTACTGGACTTCCCTCGTGCCAAGGACGCCTTCAACTTCGGATCGGGCTTCCAGCCTTTCCGCGGCCCGGGCCGGGCGACCTGGGTCGTCACGGAGGAGACGGCGGGCGCCTACGGGGAATATAACTGGGTGACCGAGCTGAACCAGCGCGGCTTCCGCTTCAACCTGGGCGCTCGCTTCGTGGACACCAAGACCACGGGCCTGGGTTGGCTGTCGAGCACGCTCAGCAACACCGAGACGAACGACTACAGCGACCTGCTGCCGTCGCTGAGCGTCGCTTACGACGCCATGCCGGAGCTCGTGCTGCGCGCCGGTGTGAGCCGCACGATGACCCGGCCCTCCCTCGTGTCCCTGGCGCCCGTCAAGGCCTATGGGAACACGAACCTGACGGTGACCGGCGGAAACTCCCAGCTGGAGCCTCTGCTGTCGAACAACCTCGACTTCGGTGCGGAGTGGTACTTCACCGAAAAGGCCGTGCTGGGGGTGTCCCTCTTCTACAAGGATATCGACAGCTTCATCTCCTTCCCGACGACCCAGGAGCCCCTCCGTCCGGAGGACCGTGCCGCCGTGGCCGCCGTGTTCCCGACGCAGCCGCAGCTGCTGGATCCGAGCCTGATCTGGACCTACAGCACCGCCGCCAACTCCGAGGGTACGGAGCTGCAGGGTTTCGAGATCGCGTATCAGCAGAGCTTCTCGGGCCTGCCCGGCATCTGGGCCAACTTCGGCTTCAACGGCAACTACTCCTACGTAGACGCCGAGACCACGGTGGTCCGCAGTGGCCGGGAGGTCACGGTGCCGCTGCAAGGGCTGTCCACCAACTCCTGGAACGCCACCCTCTTCTACGAGACGCCGCGGTGGGGCTCGCGCGTGTCGGTGAACAACCGGGACGACTACGTCACCAACAACCTCGGCGCCAACGGCAACGTCTCCGAGGCCACCACCGGCCCGATCCGTTGGGACATGAGCGCTTTCGTGCACGTCTTCAAGCACTTCTCGGTGACCCTGGAAGGAATCAATCTCACGGACGAGGTGGAGCGGCTGTTCACGACCGGCGACGGGACGATGGACCTGGTCCGCGAGATCAACTACTCGGGCCGCCAGTACTTCCTGGGGGTGCGCTGGAACCTTTGATATGGACGCAATGAGCGGCGAGAACAAGCAGCCATCGACGATCAGCGACATCGCCCAACGGTCGGGCGTCTCGAACCGCACCGTCTCCCGGGTGATCAACCGGTCGGCGAAGGTGGGCGAGGCGACCCGCGAAAAGGTCCAGCGGGTCATCGATGAGATGAGCTACCGGCCGAATGCGCAGGCTCGCGGCCTCGCCGGCGGGCGCTCCTACCTGCTCGGTTTGATCTATGACAATCCGGACGCTCTCTTCATCGACGAGGCCCAGCGTGGTGTGTTGAACGTGTGCCGTGAGCTCGGGTACGAGCTCGTCATCCATCCCTGCGGCGAGGCCGACACGCTATGCAGCGAGGTGGTCGGCTCCGTCAAGCGCTCGAAGCTGGACGGCGTGATCGTGCTGCCTCCGCTCTCCGAGGACCACAACCTGTTCGGCGCGCTCGCCCAGGAGAAGGTCCCCTACGTGCGGTTGGCTTCCGTCGCGCTCGACACCTCGGACCGTGTAGTGGTCTCCAACGAGCGGTCCGCGGTGGCCTCGATGGCCGAATACCTGGTCGAGCTCGGGCACCGGAGGATCGGTTACATCACCGGGCCGGCAGGCAGAAGATCGACGCGCGAGCGGCTCGAGGGCTTCACCGACGCGCTGGAGAGGCTGGGATGCGCGGTCCGCGAGGACATGATCGCCCAGGGGGCGTATTCGTTCGAATCGGGGATCGAGTGCGCCCGGAAGCTGCTGGCGAATCCCGAGCCGCCGACGGCCATCTTCGCCAGCAACGACGACATGGCCGCGGGAGTGATCCACACCGCGACGGAGATGGGCCTCAGCGTGCCGCGGGACTTGTCGGTGGCGGGATTCGACGACAGTGCGCTGGCCACGAGGATCCGGCCGGCGCTCACCACGATCCGGCGGCCGGTGCGAGCGATGGCGCGGCTGGCGGCCAGCAAGCTCATCGCATCCATTGAAGATCGGCCCAACGACGCCCGGATGGGTGTCTTCCTGGATCCGGAGCTGATCATCCGCGCTTCGACCAGGAGGCTCGAATGATGGAGGGAGGCGAGCTTGTCCAGCCTTGAGCTCAGGCCCAGAGAAGACTGTGCGTTCGACATCCTGTCCCTGGGAGAGGTCATGTTGCGCCTCGATCCGGGCGAGGGCAGGATCCGCACCACCCGCCAGTTCCGGGTATGGGAAGGCGGCGGCGAGTACAACGTGGCCCGTGGCCTGCGCCGTTGCTTCGGTCTGCGGGCGGCGGTGGTCACCGCCGCCGTTCGCAACGAGTTGGGCCTCCTGCTCGAGGACCTGATGCTTCAGGGAGGGGTGGATACGTCGCTCGTCCGGTGGGTGCCGTCCGACGGCATCGGGCGCGCCGCGCGCAACGGGTTGAACTTCACCGAGCGGGGCTTCGGGATTCGCGGCGCCGTCGGCTGCTCCGACCGGGGTCACAGTGCCGCCTCCCAGCTGCGCGTGGGGGACATCGACTGGGAGCACATTTTCGGAAAGCTCGGTGTCCGCTGGTTCCACACCGGAGGCATCTTCGCGGCTCTCTCGGGGACCACGGGCGACGTCGTCATCGAGGCGGCGCGAATCGCCAAGAAACACGGCACGGTGGTCTCCTACGACCTCAACTACCGAGCCTCCCTCTGGAGCGCCTACGGCGGCCTCGATCGCTGCCGCGAGGTCAATCGCGCCATCGCTCCGTGGCTCGACGTGATCCTCGGCAACGAGGAGGACTTCACGGCGTGCCTGGGGCTCGAAGTGGAGGGAGTGGACGCCAGCCTGCTCGCCCTGGAGGTGAGCGGGTTCAAGAGCATGATTAGAACGGCGGTGGCGACCTACCCGAACCTCAAGGCCGTGGCCGCGACCCTGCGCGCCGCCAAGAGCGCCACGATCAACGACTGGGGCGCCATCTGCTGGTGTGACGGCGAATTCCACGCCGCCACCGAGCGGCCGGATCTGGAGATCCTCGACCGCGTGGGCGGCGGCGACAGCTTCGCCTCCGGCTTCATCTACGGCCTCATGGAGCTCGGCGACCCGGCTCTCGCGGTGGAATACGGTGCCGCCCACGGCGCCCTGGCGATGACGACCCCGGGAGACACCACAATGGCATCCCTGGCCGAGGTGGAGAAGGTCGTCCGCGGCGGCGGCGCCAGGGTGGACCGATGAGCCCTATGGAAGCGAGCGCGAGACTGACGCGGCACCCGGTGATCCCCGTGATCGTCATCGAGGACGAGAACGACGCCGAGCCCCTGGCCGAAGCGCTGCTCGCGGGTGGGCTCGATCTGATCGAGGTGACGTTGCGGACCGCCGCGGCGGCGGCAGCGATCGGCCGCATCCTCCGCAGGTTCCCGGAGATGCTCGTGGGTGCCGGCACCGTGGTCACGCGCGAGCAGGCACAGCGGTGCCTGGACCTCGGCGTCTCGTTCGGCGTGGCCCCGGGCTTCAACCCGGAGACCGTGCGCCTCTTCGAGCAGCGCGGCGTGCCGTTCATGCCTGGAGTGCTCACGCCGTCCGAGATCGAGGCGGCCTACGGGCACGGCTGTACCCTGCTCAAGTTCTTCCCCGCCGAAGCGGCCGGTGGGACGAAGATGCTGCGCGCCCTCGCCGGACCGTACGACTCCCTCGGAATACGTTTCTGTCCCACGGGAGGCGTTTCCCTGGACAACATGAAGGAGTACCTCTCCCTGCCCCAGGTGTTTGCCGTGGGCGGCTCCTGGCTGGCCAGCAAGCGCCAGATCGCCGAGAAGCAGTGGAACGCCATCACTCAGCAGACCCGGGAGGCCCTGTCTCGGGCGAGGGAGGTCGCGCGATGAGCCGCCTGATTCACGAAAGGTTCCTGCTGCAAAGCGACGAGGCCGTCCGCCTCTACCATGACTACGCGGCCGGGCAGCCGATCATCGACTACCACACCCACCTGCCGCCGGCCGAGATCGCCGCCGACCGCCGCTGGGAGAACATCAGCCAGGTATGGCTCAACGGCGACCACTACAAGTGGCGCCAGATGCGCGCGAACGGCATCTCCGAGCGCTTCTGCACCGGCGACGCGACCGACCGGGAGAAGTTCGACGCCTTCGCGAGCACCTTGCCGTACCTCCTGCGCAACCCCCTCTATCACTGGTGCCACCTGGAGCTCGCCCGCTACTTCGAGATCGACGATCTGCTGCTCAGCCCCAGGACCGCCGACGAGGTGTGGGAGCGCAGCTCGGCGGTCTTTCGCAACGGGCTCTCGGCTCGTTCATTGATCGAGCAGAGCAACGTCCTGGCTGTCTGCACCTCCGACGATCCGATCGATTCGTTGGAGCATCACGAGGCGGTCGCCGCCGACCCGGCGTTCGGCGCCCGGATCCTCCCCACCTGGCGCCCCGACCGGCTCCTGGCGCTCGCCGATCCCGGGTCCTGGAACGCCTATGTGGATGCGCTGGCCGCCGCCGCAGATGTGGAGATCGCGAGCTTCGACGACCTCGTCGTGGCGTTGACCGTGCGTTGCGACGTCTTCCATGCCGCGGGCTGCCGGCTTTCCGACCACGGGCTCGCCGCCGGTCTCTTCTCGCCGGCCTCGGCGCAGGAGGTCCGAACCAGCTTCGACCGACTCCGGTCCGGGGCCGCTCTCCCGGTTTCCGAACGTGACCAACTGGCGACGGCGCTCCTCTTGGAGCTGGGACGGCTGTACAGCGAGAAGGGGTGGACCCTGCAGTTGCACATCGGTGCCCTGCGAAACAACAACAGCGCGATGCTCGCCGCCCTCGGCCCCGACTCCGGGTACGACGCGATGGGAGATCGACAGTACGCCGAGCCGCTGGCCCGTTTCCTGAACGCTCTCCACTCGGCGGGAAACCTGCCGCGAACCATCCTCTACAACGTCAATCCGCGCGACACGGAGATGCTTGCCTCCATGCTCGCCTGCTTCGAGGACGGCTCGGTGCCGGGGAAGATGCAGCTCGGTCCGGCCTGGTGGTTCCTCGACCAGAAAGACGGGATCGAACGCCAGCTCGAAGCCATCTCCCAGATCGGCTCGCTGCGCAGGTTCGTGGGCATGGTCGCCGACAGCCGCTCGTTCCTGTCGTTCAGCCGTCACGAGTACTTCCGCCGCATCCTCTGCAACGTGCTCGGTGCCGACATGGCGACCGGACTCCTGCCGCGGGACTTCGATCTGGTCGGTGCACTCGTCGAGGACGTCTGTTTTCGCAACGCGGCGAGCTTCTTCCGATTCGAGCTGCCGGACCGTGCGGGAGAAGCGGGAAGCGCATCGGCGCCGCCCCTGCACGCGCCGGCGCTGGGCTGAGACGTGAAGCTCAAGAGTAGGATGAGGAGCACATGCCGCGGGCCGGCTTCGTGCCGCCCCTCCAAGTAACTGGTAGAATAGGGTCGCGGTGGCCCGGTAGAAAGCGACCGCCGCCGCAAAGTGGCATTTTTTGTAGGATAAGCCCGATGCTGGACTGGTCTCAATGCCCCGCTGTCGAACGCTCCCCGGACCGGGTGAGTGGTGCCTGGGTATTCCGTGGCACCCGTGTGCCCGTTGCGGCGCTCTTCGAGAACCTCGAGTCCGGCGCAAGGGTGGAAGAGTTCCTCGAGTGGTTTCCAGGCGTCTCCCGTGAGCAAGCGGAAGCGGTTCTTGAACACGCAGCTCGCAGTCTCCTTGTGGCGTGAAGGTTCTCTTCGATCAGGGCACGCCAGTGCCCCTGCGCCGGTATCTCCGTTCGCATGAAGTGACGACCGCCTATGAGCTGGGCTGGAGCACTCTCCAGAACGGTTCCCTGATTTCCCAGGCTGAAGCTGCTGGTTTCGATGTCCTGGTCACGACCGACAAGAACTGGAAGTACCAGCAAAACCTGAGCGAGCGTAGTTTGGCAATCGTAGTCCTTCTCTCTACCAGTTGGCCCAAGATCCAGGCGAAAGTCTCCGAGGTGGTGGTCGGGGTCGATGGAGCGACCAAGGGCAGCTATACCGAAGTGCCTCTCTGAGGTATGAGGAGACTCAGCCCCGCTTCTCCCTGGTCCTCCTCGCCTGCGCGGTCGATTCCTGAGCACCTCTGCGCGCCGCATCGACGGCCAGGTCCTGGCTGAAGGGCTGGCGCCTCTGGTCCGCCACGGAGCCCTACGCCGTCACCGGGCCAGGGATCGAGACCGCCCGGTGGCTCCTCCAGTGCTTTCAGCGCCGATACGAGCTTTGAATCCCTGGTGGCCGGCGTCCTGCCGGTCCCGATTCTTTAGCGAACTCTGCTCTCTTGGCTGGCACCTGTGGCGGTGGCTCTTTTGGGTGGAACCTGTTTCCGGGGGTTGCGCCCGTCGCTGACTCTACGCCTCTACCGTGTAGGCGAGGGCCCACGCCGCCATGTTGCCGACAATGGAGAGGCAGTGTAGGCTTGCAAAGCGATTGAGTGGTTTCATTGCCGCGTGGACAGCTTGTCAGCTGGCGAGAAAAAGCTATGCTCCTTCTGCCGCCAAAAGTTACTGTCTTCGCTCTTGCCATCGTCTTGTCGACTGCGATGGGAGGAGCTCAGCCTCTTCCAGAGGACGAACAGGAAAAGGCGCACCCGGGCAGCAACACCGACACTAGCATTGAAAATTTTATAAATTTGCTTAGGGAGTTCAACTGCAAGTGTCCGGCCGATGTAAATGGATTTGCGTGCGAGGACTCCAGCCTCGAAGACTTCAAGGAGTATGAATGGTCTCATCCTAACCTTGTGGCTTTCGCTGAAAGATTTCGCATTCTCTATGGCCGATTGAGAGAGACGAGAGGAAAAATTACGCTTTTGCTTCAGGGGGAGGCCGATTCTCAGGAAATTCTTGAGTACAAGCTCTGGGGGAGTGTCGGAGCTGAGTTAGGCCGGCGAGAAGGGAGACGAGATTCTGACAAGGTAACGAACCCGGACTTAGCGTGGCTCAGATCGGTGGCTGTCCTTAGGGCGCTGCAGGCACTTTTACCTTCACAACAAGATATCAAAATACTGGAGCCGGTTGCTTATAAATCGCCAGACCATGTGGCGGGAAAATATCGAGCAACAAGAATATACATTGTCGATGAGGAGGTCGGCTGCTTTGATATTTACGAAAAATAGAAAGACGCCCAGTAATAGAGTTTTGGCTGGCGACGTTGCTTATCTCGAGACCCTTTTGCGGGCAGCGGTCTCGGCGGAGCCGTGCTTGGTTCACCCTACCGGAATGCGATTGCAATCTACTGGCAGTGAGCGCTTGGCTTTAGCCGCGAGGAGATTCATCGACGCATCCCCTGCCCTTCGCCATTATGCGGCCCAGGAACGGCCTTCTCCGGGGGTTATTGAGATAACTAACCCCTGGGTGGTCTTATCTCTGGCTAAGGCCGACCTAGATCGCCGCCGAGCTTCACGCGGTGTTTTCACTTCGTTGCTTGGCGGTAGCTCAAAGGCAGCCGGTATCTATTCACTTGTGTTCACGGCGATTTGTGGCATAGCCGTTGCGGCTGTTACAAGCTATCTTAATACTCAGAGCGAAATAAAGGCGCGGTGGGCTGAAGAAGTGTATTCGGGCCGGCGGCAATTTCTCCAAGAGACAATCACCAAGTTATTGAACGTTCAGGTCGAGGCGCAAAATTTGCGCCGTAATTTAATTATAGCTGAGTCAGGAGGGAGGCTTTCTCCGAGTAGTGCCAGCTTCCACCTTAATAGCCTCGGCGATTTGAAGTCCGAACTGAGGAGAATCACGGCAGTACAGCAAGCTGACCCAGAGTCTGATTTCAGGTTCGCCCAGCTTCGTGCCTACTTTGAACTGGAGGCACTCGATGGGTGTCTAAAGCAGGCCATCGATCCAAGCGAAGTCGGCAAATCTAGGCTCGCAGAGCGAATTAGGGAGACCGCGGGAAGTGCCATTTCGGTTAAACAAGCCGAGGAAATCTTGGCTGGGGCTCGGGTGGAAGTCCCTTGTGGAGGTAATTTTCAGCCCAAAGTGTTTGAGGATCTTGCATATAGGATTGCCGGAAATTTGTGGAATCTCCAGTTACACCTAGAGGAATAGAACTTCGAACCTTGGCCCTCTTCCCGCCCCCCGAACCACCAAAAAAGACAGCCAGCCAATCGGGCGCTTCCGGTCCCCCTCCCGTCTGCCGGCTCCGTCGCCCCCCGCCTCTCGACATCCGCCCTACCCCTTGCCCCCACCCATCCCAGTGAGGCCCCTGTGCGGCCCCAGGCCGTCGGGCCGCGCCAAGGCCCATCCACCTACCGCTTCTAAGTTTCTTTGCTGGAGTGCTTTGCGTGGTGCCCAGGGGCGGAATGGAACCACCGACACCGTGATTTTCAGATCAAATGCCCTGCTGTGGTCCGCGGGGTGACGGCGCTTCGAATCGTTGAAACGCCCCGGGGGCGAGAGAGCCTCACCCCGGAAAGAGAGCTACAGGGAGATCAACCCTTCTTCTTTTCTGCCGCAGCCTTCAACGCCTCGAGTGATAAGATGACGAGCCCATGCCGCTGACCCAGTCCACGGAGAGTCCGCGCTGCCTGCGTCTGCACGAGGCCGACAACGTGGCCGTCGTCGTCAACGCCGGAGGCGTTTCGGCTAGCACGGCGTTCGGCGCCGGCGCTGGGCTGATGAGCCCGGCGTGAAGCTCGTCTCCATCGTCGCCATCGTCGCCAGCCTGGGCCTCGCGGCCTCCGTCGCGGCGGCGCAGACGGACCCCAGGCTCATGACCGCCGTCGTCGCCAAGGACGGCAGCGGGCAATTCGCGACCATCCAGGAGGCCATGGCCAGGATCGCGATGGGCACGCCCGACCGGCCCGCGACGATCTACGTGCGGCGGGGCGTGTACCGGGAGCTCGTCTACGCTCAGCGCGAGAAGCGCTACGTCCGGCTCATCGGCGAGGATCCCGAGAGCACGGTCCTCGTCTACGGGCTGCACGCCGGCATGAAGGGGCTCGACGGCGAAGCGATCGGGACCTTTCGGACGCCCACCCTGTACGTCGACGCCGACGACTTCACGGTCGAGAACATGACCATCCGGAACGACGCGGGCCCGGTCGGTCAGGCCGTTGCGGTCGCGGTCCACGGCGACCGCGTGCTCTTTCGCAACTGCCGGTTCCAGGGCCACCAGGACACCGTGTTTCTCAACCGCGGGCGGCACTACTTCACCGGCTGCTCCATCGAAGGCACGACGGACTTCGTGTTCGGAGGAGCGACGGCCTGGTTCGAGAGCTGCGACATCCACGCGCTCGCCTCCAGCTACCTGACGGCGGCGGCCACTCCCCCCGAATCCGCCTTCGGGTTCGTCTTCAACCGCAGCCGCGTCCGCGTCGCGGAGGGCGAGCAGACCTACCTCGGCCGGCCGTGGCGGGACCATGCCGCGACGATCTTCATGCGCAGCGAGCTGGGCGCGGGGATCCGCCCCGCGAGGCTGGCACAACTGGGACAGGCCCTGGAGCGAGAGCACCAGCCGCTTTTCCGAATACCACAACACGGGAGCGGGGGCCGACCGCTCCGCGCGCGTGCCGTGGTCGAGGGAGCTGACGGCCGCGGAGGCCGACCGGATCACGCCGGTCGCGGTCCTCGGGGGGTGGGATCCGACGCGGGCCGAGCCGGTTCGCTTCGACCCTCCCCCACGCCATCCGGACGGGCGATCTCGGGGAGCTCGTGATGGAGCCCGCGCTTCGTTTCTCATAGAATTACGGAGATGGTTCCGAACCGAAGCCTCCGGGCTCTCTACCTGCTCCTGGCTCTCTCGCCGCTCCTCATTGCCGCGGCCCCTGCATCAAGCGAGCCGAAAGAGGGCGCTGTCGTCGAAGAGGTCACCAAAGGCTGGGAGGCCCACAGAGCCGGGCTTTGGCCGGGCGACCTGATCCTGTCCTGGTCGCGGGGGGATGGCACGAGCGGGCCCATTCGGTCCGCCTTCGACTTCGATCACATCGTACATCGAGCAGAGCCCACGCGGCGTGGTGACTCTCCAGGGCATACGAGACGGCGCAAGCCGGGAGTGGATCTTGCCACCGGTTGCATGGGACATGAGAACACGGCCCACACTGCCGGAGCCCCTCCTCGCGCTCTACGAGCAGGGCCTGGACCGGTTCGCGACCGGAGATGTCGAAGCGGGCGCCCGATACTGGCGCACAGCCCTGGAGGCGGCGGAAACGCGCCAGGATCCGCTACGAGCCTCCTGGCTTCAGGCCTGTCTGGCCCTGGAGCTCGCCAAGGCGGGGCAGTGGATCGAAGCGGAGGCGGCTCGGGAAGCAGCAATTCAGAGGCTGGAGGGGAGCCATCCGGCAGCGGCAGCGGTCATCCTGCGCGACTCTAGGTGGATCGCAGCTCGCCGAACGACGCAGTCTCTGGGACGCGATCGAGTCCTACTACCGACGAGCCCTCACCCTCGATCCTGAAGGAAGCCTGGCCGCGGCCACGGACCTTCTCGGCCTGGGTCAAGTCGTGAGGGCGAGAGGGGATTCCGCGGCCGCTGAGGATCTCTTCCGCAGGGCCTACACCATCTGGAGGAGACTGGCGCCGGAAAGCCCCGACCTCGCATGGACACTGCGGGAGTTGGCGTCAATGGCCTTCCGGCGCGGCGACCTCGATGCCGCACAAAAGGGCTTGCTCGAAGCCATGGAGATCCAGAAGCAGCTTACGCCGGAGAGCCTCCAGGGGAGCACCCGCTCATGTCTTTTCTGCTCGAATTGGGGAGAATCGACGTCGTTCGGGGCGACCTGACCACGGCCGAAGAGCGCTTCCGACGCGCACTGGCATTGGCCGAGCGCGCTGAACTTTTACGGCCCCAGGATGGCCATTGTTGTCCTGGGGGAGCTGGGGACCCTTGAGATGAGCCGCGGCGACCTGGCAATGGCCGAAGAGCGTTTTCGACTTGCTCTGGAAATCAATGAAGGAATCGAGCCCGGGAGTGTCTCCAGCACGTCGGCTCTACACGACCTGGGTCGCCTCGCCGAACAGCGGGGAGATCTCGCGGCGGCCGAAGAGTACCACCGGCGGGCCCTCCACATCTGGGGAAAATCCGCTCCTGGAACCTACTGGGTCGGCGGTCAGGTAGTACAGCTCCTGAGCCTGGCAATCATCGAAGGGCTCGCTGGCAACCTGGCGAAAGCCGACGAGTTTCTGCAGAGCGCCCTGGAGATCCAGGAGAGGGTCATGCCCGAGGCGCCCAACATATCAGAGATCTATCTTCATCGCGCCACTCTTGCGCTCGAGCGTGGCGACCTTGCTCTGGCCGAGCAGATGCACGGCCGCGCTCTCGCCATCTTGGAAAAGCACTCCCCGAAAAGCCTCTCCGTCTCGGAGAGTCTGGACGGCCTGGGGACCGTCGCTTTCGAGCGCAGCGACCTGAAGAAGGCCAGGGATCTCTTCGGGCGCGCGCTGGACATTCGCGAAAAGGTGGCGCCGGGCAGCACGCAGGTGGGACAGACCCTGAATCATCTGGGTCACGTCGACCGCCGGGAGGGCCGGCTCGCGATAGCCGCAGAGCACTTCTGCCGCGCCACCGAGGCCTTCGACCAGCAACGAAAGAAGCTCGGTGGAACCATCGAGGGGAGATCTGCTTTCAGTGGAACCATTGCGGAGCCCTACCACGATTGCCTCGCCGCCTTGATCGATCTCGGCCAATTGAAAGACGCCTTCCGGGTCCTGGAGCGGGGACGTGCCCGCTCATTTCTCGACCTGCTGGCAGAACGCGATCTGCGGTGGACGGCCGATCTGCCACCTGTTCTTGCCCGGGAGCAAAAACTGACAGATGCCGAGTACGATCGCACGCAAGCGGCCCTTGATCGGCTGAGCCCGGTGCGCGATCAGACCGAGGTCGACCGCCTGCTGGTTCTCCTGCGCGAGATCCGCGCCCGCCAGGACGAGATTGCGGCGAAGATCCGTCAGACCTCACCGCGTGCTGCCGCGCTGCAGGACCCGCAGCCTCTCGATCTGGCCGGAGCCCGGGCTGCACTCGATCCAGGGACCGTGCTCCTCGCCTGGTCCATCGGCAGGGAGCGATCGTTCCTGTTCGTCGTCCAACCGGCGGGAACCGATCCAGGCCTCGAAGTCTTTCCCCTCTCTCTGAGCGATCAGGATTTGCGGCGGCGTGTCGAGTCCTTCCGCAACCTGCTGCAGCGCGCCGGCTCCGATCGGACCGAGCTCTCCCGACAGGCGGGAGAGCTCTACAACATCCTCCTCCGGCCTGCCGAGCCGCGGATCGCCGCGGCCGAGCGCTTCCTCGTCTCACCCGATGGTCCTCTCCACATCTTGCCCTTCGCCGCGCTCAGACGGAATGGCCGTTGGCTCGCCGAGCAGAAGCCGATCCATGCCGTGCTCTCCGCCACGGTCTATGCGGAGCTCCGGAAGTCACGGCGCCAGGAATCAGAACCAGTACCGGCGGTGCTCGCCGCCTTCGGTGATCCACGCTATCCGCGGCTGCCGCCATCACAACTTGGTCAGCCCTCTACTGTCCATCCGGAGGTCCGTGCGGCGATCGGCCGCGGTCTGTCGCTCGCTCCGCTCCCGTTCACCGGGGAGGAGGTCCGCGGCATTTCCTCTCTCTATCCGGAAGCCCGCACATTTCTTGGCGCGGAGGCCACCGAAGAGAAAGCCAAGGCGATCGGCACGGACGCGCGCCTCATCCACTTCGCCTGCCACGGCCTGCTCGACGAGCGCTTTCCTCTCAATTCCGCGCTCGCCCTGACCATCCCCGAGCGCCCGGGCGAGGGTCAGGACAACGGGCTGCTCCAGGCCTGGGAGATCTTCGAGAGCGTCCGGCTCGACGCCGACCTGGTCACCCTCTCGGCCTGCGACAGCGCTCTGGGTCAGGAGATGGGCGGCGAGGGACTCCTCGGTCTGACCCGGGCCTTTCAATACGCCGGAGCCCGCACCGTCCTCGGCTCGCTCTGGAGCATCAGCGACCGGTCCACGGGTGACCTCATGAAGCGCTTCTATCGCCACCTCCGGACCGGCAAGACGAAGGACGAAGCCTTGCAAGCGGCGCAGATCGAGATGATCCACAACCTCCCGCTTCTCCCATCCCTACCACTGGGCTGCCTTCCAGCTCGCCGGCGACTGGCGGTAGCGCTGCCACCTCCCCCTGGTCCGCCATCTGAAGCTCGACACGCTCGTACCATGAGCACGGAGATCGGCTTCGGGATCGTCGGCGCGGGCATGGTCGCTCGCTACCACGCACGCGCCATCGCGGAGACGCCGGGCGCCCGGCTCGCGGCCCTCTGCCGCGCCGACGCGGCACGAGCGGAGGAGGCCGCGGCGGAGCTCGGCGTGCCGTGCGAGGCGAGCCTCGAGGCGCTGCTCGCGCGCCCCGACGTCGACGCGGTCTGTCTGTGCACTCCGAGCGGCCTGCATGGAGAACAGGCCCTGGCGGCGGCGCGGGCGGGCAAACACGTGCTGGTGGAGAAGCCGATGGCCCTCCGCCTCGCCGATGCCGACGCCATGATCGCCGCCTGCCGCGATGCGGGAGTGCGGCTGGGCGTCGCCTTCCAGCGGCGCACCGACCCGGCCAGCCGCGCGCTCCACGACGCCATCCGGGCGGGCGAGCTCGGACGCCTCGTGCTGGGAACGGCAACCGTTCCCTACTTCCGGCCGCAGAGCTACTACGACAGCGCGGCATGGCGCGGTACCTGGTCGCTCGACGGCGGCGGTGCGTTGATGAACCAGGGCATCCACCTCGTGGACCTCCTGCTGTGGTTGATGGGCGGCGACGCGGAGGTGGTGGGCGCCTCGGGCGGTGTGACCCAGCACGAGATCGAGGTGGAGGACTGCGTGGTGGCGGCGCTGCGCTTCTCCTCCGGCGCTCGCGGCACGATCGTCGCCACCACCGCGGCCGCGCCGGGGTTCCCGCACCGTGTCGAGGTCTATGGCAGCCGGGGTGGGGCGCAGATCGAGGGGGACGCGCTGGTCCGCTGGGAAGGCTGCGGAGAGAGCGCACCCCGGATCCGCCCTCAGGCACCCGCGGCGGTGGCCGCGGGATCGGGGGCCAGTCCCACCGGCATCGGCACCCTCGGGCACACCCTCATCGTGCAGGATTTCGCCGCCGCGATCCGCGAGGGTCGCGACCCGCTGGTGAACGGAGTTGAGGGCCGCCGGTCCCTGGCGCTGGTCCTCGCCATCTACGAGGCCGCTGGCCTAGGCGGCGCGCCGAGATGATACTGGCCGTCGTCCATCGCAACGGCGGCCTCGTCGACCGAAGCTCGTCGATCTCGAGAATCGGCTGGAACCTATCTTCGGAACACATGACCGCGGATCGTCTCGTCCAGGCGGTGATAGATCGGCCGCGTCGACAGCAGCGACTTCATGGACCGGAACAGATCAGCTCGACGGTGATCCTCGTGCCGGCCACCACAGGCTTGCCCATCATCGCGGCCGGATCAGAGAGGATGAGGTCCTTCGCCACGAGCCGATGTTACCCCAAAGCGCAACCCTCTGACCGCTCGATCTCCGCTTCGGAAGAGACCCCTTGAGCCCGGCGCGCGATCCAGCTAACCTGTTATGGCTTTTTTGTTTCGACGGCCAAACGCTGTAGTGGAGCATCCACCTGAAGGAGGAGAACCGATGAAGAAGAAGAGGAGGCTGACCCTTTCCCGCGAGACCCTGCGCATGCTCGGGGTCGCCCAGATGACCCCGGTGGTCGGCGGCTCCGGCTGCCCGACCTGCGAAGACCAAACCTGCGCGAGTTGTTACGGGACCTGCTATTACTCCTGCCCCTGCACCGAGACCTGCGCCACCTGCGATACCTGCCCCCCCTGCATCTGAGGGACAGGCTCCTGCGAAGACGTCCCACCAGGTCGCTTTTCCTGCACTTCGAACCCGGCGAGCACCCGCAGCTGCCCGCCGGGAGCCCCTTGGATCGGGCACTCGGGCCCTGGCATCTGGTCGCGCTGGGCGTTCCAGCGGCGCACCGACCCTGCCAGCCGCGCGCTCCACGACGCGATCCGGGCGGGCGAGCTCGGACGCCTCGTGCTGGGAACGGCAACCGTTCCCTACTTCCGGCCGCAGAGCTACTACGACAGCGCGGCTTGGCGCGGTACCTGGTCGCTCGACGGCGGCGGTGCGCTGATGAACCAGGGCATCCACCTCGTGGACCTCTTGCTGTGGCTCATGGGCGGCGAGGCGGAGGTGGTGGGCGCCTCGGGCGGTGTGGCCCAGCACGAGATCGAGGTGGAGGACTGCGTGGTGGCGGCGCTGCGCTTCTCCTCCGGCGCTCGCGGCACGATCGTCGCCACCACCGCGGCCACGCCGGGGTTCCCGCACCGTGTCGAGGTCTATGGCAGCCGGGGCGGGGCGCAGATCGAGGGGGACGCGCTGGTCCGCTGGGAAGGCGACGCGCCCCGGATCCGCCCCCAGGTGCCCGCGGCGGGTATTATTGAGGTTCATGATCGAGTTTCATAATTGAGATTCGAGCCGAACGGACCCTCGGACTCCTGAGATGCTGAGAATCGAGAATCTTTCGAAGACCTATGGCAATGGTGTTCAGGCCCTGAAGGATGTGAGTCTGGAGATCCCCAGGGGGATGTTCGGCCTTCTCGGACCCAACGGAGCCGGGAAGTCGACGCTGATGCGGACCATCGCCACGCTGCAGAGCGTCGACGCGGGGAGCCTCTTCTTTGACAACCTCGACGTTCTCAACGAGAAACACGAAGTGCGCAAGATCCTGGGCTACCTGCCGCAGGAGATGGGCATCTACCCGGGAATCTCGGCCGAGGCGCTGCTGGACCACTTCGCCGTGCTGAAGGGACTTGTTTCCGCCGGGGACCGGCGCGAAGCCGTCGAAAGGCTTCTGCGAATGACCAACCTCTACGACGTCCGGAGGCGCAAGCTCGGCACCTTCTCGGGCGGTATGCGCAGGCGCTTCGGAATCGCGCAGGCACTCCTGGGCGATCCTGAGCTGATCATCGTCGACGAGCCGACCGCCGGCCTCGATCCCGAGGAGCGGAACCGCTTCCACAATCTGCTGTGCGAGATCGGGGAGACCGCGGTGGTGATCCTCTCGACGCACATCGTCGAGGACGTGCGCGAGCTCTGCAGCCGGATGGCCATCCTGTCACAGGGCCGAGTGCTGCTCCACGGAGAACCCAGCGTCCTCGTCGCGCGGCTCGAGGGCAGGGTCTGGCGCAAGGTGGTCGGTCGGAGCGAGGTCGCCAAATACCAGGAATCCCAGGAATCGATGCCAGTTCTCTCCACACGGCTCGCCGCCGGGCGCACGGTCGTCCACGTCCTGAGTGATCAATCTCCGGGCGACGGATTCGAGCCCGCCGAGCCGGATCTCGAGCACGTCTACTTCGCGACGCTCCATGGCGGCTAAAACCTTGTGGACGGCCATCTTCTGGTTCGAGGTCCGATACCACCTCCGGCAGCCGCTGTTCTACCTGGTCACGTTCTTCCTCAGCGTGCTGCTGTTCATTGCGGGCACGGGCCAGGGCCCAGGAGGCGATTTCGGCAGGCTTCACCTCAACGCGCCCGCGGTGATTCTCGAGCTGCTGGTCAAGGGGATTTACGCTGTCCTCTTCCTGATGACCGCGTTCGTCGCCAGCGCAGCCGTACGGGACTTCGACCGGCGGACCTCCGAGCTCTTCTTCTCGAAGCCGATCTCGCGGTTCGACTACCTGACCGGGCGGTTCGCGGGAACGATGGTGGTCTGCATGCTCGCGTACCTGGTGGGCGCCGGAGCGCTGGCGGCAAGCACGTTCATGCCCGGGCTCGATCCAGCACGGGTGGGGCCGTTCCGGCTGGCACCGTACGCGTTCGGTCTGGGCGTGCTGATCATTCCGACGCTCGTGGCACTCGGCGCGGCGTTCTACGCCCTGGCGAGCTGGACGCGGAGCACGCTTGCGACCTACTTCGGCGTCGTCGCGTTCTTCGCGGTCAGCGCGACGGCCGACCTGGCGGCTTCCCGCCTCGAGACCGCATGGATCGGGCAGTTGCTCGATCCGTTCGGTGTGACGGCGCTGGGTGGCGCGCTAAAGTACTGGACCGTTGCTGAATTGAACTCGGCGATTCCGGAGGTCGGCGGGACCCTCCTCTGGAACCGGATCCTCTGGCTCGGTCTGGGGCTCTCCGCGTTAGGCGTCTCCGTGGTCACCTTCGACCCGTCGCGTGTCCGGAAGCGTCGCGACCTGACGCGGGATGCGGCCGAAGCCCCTTCGCCGGTAGAGGCGTCGTTAGGGTTGCGGGCGGCAGCGACCAGCCGGGCATTCTCGCGGCATTCCGTCCTCGTCCAGTTCTTCGCCCAAGTCCGGCGCGAGGCAACGACCATTCTGGGGAACTGGCCGTTTCTCGGCATCCTCGCCCTCGGGCTCTTCGTCTTCATCCAGGCCGCGAGCTCCGCCGGGAACCTCTTCGGGATGCCTGTCCATCCCCGCACTCACCTCATGCTCGAGGCGATCCAGGACGGGTACTCGATCATCCTGTTGATCGTGGTCGTCCTCTTCAGCGGTGAGCTGATCTGGAAGGAACGCGCGCTCGAGCTGGACGAAATCGTCGATTCGATGCCGACGCCGAGCGGCGTTTACTTAGCCGCCAAACTGACGGCGCTCCTGCTGGTGATTGCCGTCTTCATGCTTGCGGGCGTCGTGGCCATGGTCGGCTTCCAGCTCGCCGGTGGCTACACCGACCTCGAGCTCGGCCTGTACGCACGGGGCGTCGCATTCGCCGCCGTGTATCCGATCCTGATGATGGTCCTCGCGTGCTTCTGCCACATCGTGGCGCGCAGCAGGCTCGCGGGGTACGGGCTCGTGATCCTCTTCATCATCACCTGGGATCTCCTCGAGGAGCTCGGGTTCGAGCATCACCTCTACCGCTTCGCGAGCCTTCCGCCGACGCCGTACTCCGACCTCAACGGCTACGGACATTTCCTCGCGCCGTTCGGCTGGTACAGCCTTTACTGGGGGTTCGCGGCGATCGTGCTTGCCGGGCTTTCGATCCTGTTCTGGAGAAGGGGTGCCGACGGCGCCTGGAGGGCGCGATGGGCCGAGGCGCGCCTGCGATTCCGCGGCCCCGTTCGCGCGGTGATCGCCTTCGGCGCCGTCGGCCTGGTGGCCACGGGCTCCTGGATCTTCTACAACACCAATGTCCTGAACGCGTACGTGCCGAGCACCGAAGCGGCGGACGCCCAAGCGCGCTACGAACGGCTGTATCGGAAGTATCAGGGCGTGGACCTGCCGCGGATCATCGCCGTGCGGGCCGACGTGGACATCTTCCCTGACCGGAGGAGCGTGGAGATTCGCGGCACCTACCGCATCCGGAATCGCTCCATCCAACCGCTCCGCGACCTCCATGTGAGCATTCCGGAGCGGGTCCGCGTCAACCGCCTCGACCTTCCCGCCCACGACATCATCCTCAAAGACGACGAGCTTGGCTACGGCATGTACCGGCTGCGGGAGCCGCTCGCGCCGGGCGAGGCCATCGAGCTCGGCTTCGACTTCTCGGTAGTGAATCAGGGCTTCGTCAACCACGGCGCGCAGGTCGCGGTCATCGACAACGGCACCTTCTTCACCAAGCGGGATTACCTCCCGGTCATCGGCTACGACGCCCACCGGCAGCTCACCGACGCCGACGAGCGGCGGCGGCGCGGACTGGAGCCCACGCCGCGCTTCGCCCGCATCGACGATCTCTCCGCGCGGCGGAGCACGCCCCGCGCCCCTGACGCCGACCGGGTCGGCTTCGAGGCCACGGTATCCACCAGCATCGACCAGATCGCGGTCACGTCGGGCGAGCTGCAGCGGGAGTGGGTCGAGAACGGACGGCACTACTTCCACTACCGGGCCGAGGTGCCCATCACGCACCACTTCTCCTTCGCGTCGGCGAGGTACGAGGTGACGCGAAGCGAGTGGAATGGGGTCGCGATCGAGGTCTACCATCACCCCGCGCACGACGGCAACGTCGGCCGCATGATCGACGCTGCAGCCAAGTCGCTCGCCTATTTCACGGCGAGCTTCGGCCGCTACCAGCACCGTTCCTTGAGGATCGTCGAGTTCCCCGGGTATGTCCGCGATGCCACGTCGTTTCCGGGCATGATCGCAGTCTCCGAGTCGACGGGGTTCAACGCTCGCATTGACGGCAAGGAAGCGATCGATTTTCCGTTCTACGTCACGGCGCACGAGGTCGCGCACCAGTGGTGGGGTCAGCAGTTGGTCGGCGCCAACGTGCAGGGTGTGGGCATGCTTCACGAGACGCTGGCGCAGTACTCGGCGCTGATGGTCATGGAGGACGAGCTCGGGCGGCAGGGGACACGCCGCGTTCTCGAATACGAACAGGACTGGTACCTCCGCGGTCGCGCCGGTGAGCGCGGCGTGGAGGCGCCTCTCGCGCTCGTCGAGCGGCAGGACTACGTGTATTACCACAAAGGCGCGCTGGCAATGCACGCGCTCCGCGACGCCGTGGGTGAGGCGGGGCTCAACCACGCGCTGTCGCGGTACCTCTCGCGCGTCGCCCTCGGGGAGCCACCCTACAGCACGACGGCCGAGCTCCTCGAGGAGATCCGCCCGGCGGTGCCCGCGGACTCGGAGCATCTGGTCGAGGACTTGTTCGAGACAATTACGATGTTCGACAACGAGGTCGCCGCCGCGACGTTCACTGGGCGCGCGGACGGCAAGTTTCTGGTCCGCTTGGAGTTGGAGGCCCATAAGCGGCGGGCCGACGGCGCGGGAGCCGAGCGGGAGATCCCGATCGACGATTGGATCGACATCGCCGTCTTCGGCGAGGGAGAGGATGGTGAGGGCGGCGGCACCGTGCTCTTCCTGGAGCGGCGACGTATCCGTGCCTCGCCAGTCGCCTTCGAGATCGTAGTCGACCGACGGCCCGCGTGGGTGGCGATCGACCCATACTACAAGCTCATCGACCGCGACCGCGACGACAATGTCAGCGCCGCCCGCCTCGGCGGCGAGTATGATTGAGGGTCATGATTGAGGTTCACGATTGAGGTTCATGATTGAGGTTCGAGCCAAACGGGTGACGAGCACATGCCGCTGAGCCAGTACACGGAGAGTCCGCGCTACCTGCGTCTGCACGAGGCCGACAACGTCGCCGTCATCGTCAACGACGGAGGCGTTTCGGCCGGCACGGTGTTCGGCGACGGTCTGCGCACCCGGGACGCGATCCCGCAGAGCCACAAGGTGGCGCTGCGGCCGATCGCCGAGGGCGAAGCGGTGCGGCGCTACGGGCAGGTCATCGGTACGGCGCAGCGGGCCATCGCCGCGGGGAGTTGGGTCAAGGAAGCCGACCTCGTCATGCCCGCGCCGCCGGCGCTCGACTCGCTGCCGCGGTGCACCGACGTGCCGCCCGACGCTCCGCCCCTCGAGGGGTACACCTTCGAGGGCTACAGGAACGCCGACGGGAGCGTCGGCACCCGCAACCTCCTCGGCATCACGACGACCGTGCAGTGCGTTACGGGTGTGCTGGACCATGCCGTCAAGAGGATCCGCGACGAGGTCCTGCCGCGCTACCCGAACGTCGACGACGTGGTCGCCCTGAGCCACGACTTCGGCTGTGGGGTCGCGTTCGACACGCCCGACGTCCAGATCCCGATCCGCACGGTGCGCAACCTCGCTCGCAACCCGAACCTGGGCGGCCAGGCCCTGGTCGTCGGCCTGGGATGCGAGATGTTGCAGCCCGCGCAGGTCATCGCCGATATCGCCGAGCGAGATGCTGGAGGTAGCGGCCTCGATCTTCAGGAACCCTGGCTCTACCGGCTGCAGGATTCACGACACGGCTTCGCCGAGATGATCGAGCGGATCATGGCGCTGGCCGAGCGGCGCCTGCACGAGCTCGACCAGCGGCGGCGCGAGACCTGCCCGGCCTCCGCCCTGGTGCTGGGAATGCAATGCGGTGGCAGCGATGCCTTTTCCGGCATCACGGCGAACCCGGCCCTCGGCTTCGCCTCCGACCTGCTCGTGCGCGCCGGCGCGACGGTGATGTTCTCCGAGGTCACCGAGGTCCGCGACGCCGTACACCTCCTCAGCGCTCGTGCCAAGAACGAGGAGGTGGCGGCAGCGTTGATCCGCGAGATGGACTGGTACGACCGCTACCTGGAGCGTGGCCACAGTGACCGCAGCGCGAACACCTCGCCGGGCAACAAGGTCGGCGGCCTGTCCAACATCGTGGAGAAGGCGCTCGGCGCCACCGCCAAGTCCGGCCGGTCGGCGATCAGCGGCGTGATCGGCCCGGGCGAACGCGCACAGAGGAAAGGCCTACTGTTCTGCGCCACCCCGGCCGGCGACTTCGTCTGCGGCACGCTGCAGCTGGCTGCCGGCATGAACCTCCACGTGTTCACCACCGGGCGTGGCACGCCCTACGGACTGGCGATGGTGCCGGTGATCAAGGTCAGCACGCGCACCGAGCTCGCCCAGCGCTGGCCCGACCTGATCGACGTCGACGCGGGCCGGATCGCCAGTGGCCGCAGCACCGTCGAGGAGATCGGCTGGGAGCTGTTCCACTACTACCTCGACGTCGCCAGCGGGCGGAAGAAGACCTGGACCGAAGTGCACCGGATCCACAACGATCTGGCGCTCTTCAACCCCGCGCCGCTCACCTGAGTCTCTCTCGACCGGCGGGCGCCAGAGGGCTCTTACTCGGTATCGCAGCCGAGATAATTGGGGCTGGCCGGGTCGTTGATATCTGCCAAGCACTCTCCGCAGACGGCTTGGCAGCAGGTGATCATGCCTTGACACTGGCAGCCCGTGCAGTCGCAGTACTCCATACTGCAAAGCCCTAACGCCGAGGCGGACGGATTCTGGCCGATCACGATCAAGAGGAATGCGAAGAGGGCACCGATTCGGAATGCTTGAAGCGTTCGAGCCATTTCTATCTCCTTCAATCAGGATGGTGCGGAAGGCCCGGGAAGCGTGACAGCGGCGCCCGCAGGAGCTTGCCCCCACGTATCTCAAGCTGCCGGTGTCGGCCTTCTTTCTGCCGGAGCCGCCCGAGAACCGGATCGCCTGATCCGCTCGGGGTGTATGCTTCAGGTACTTCGCAGCACTGTGTTCGAGGCCCATGACCATCGACACCGCGCTTCCAGCCGAATTCGAGGCGTTCTGCACGGCGACCGACGCGTTCGGTCGCGTCGACGCGCTGGTCGATCTCATCAGCTCGCTCCGCACGGGCGATGCCCAAACCCGCAAGGAGAGCGGATTCGCCGGGATGATCGGCGCGCTCGAGGCGTCCGGCGAGGGACGTCAGCGGCTCGGAGCGGCTCTGGCCACCCTGCTCGCCGAGACCGACGCGACCAACCTGTTCGGGTGCACCGGCATCCCCGGCCATCGCGGCTTCTTCGCGGAGCTCGGCGATCGCCTCGCGGCGCGCCTGTTGCCCGTGCCGCGGAACGCGCGGGATCTCGCCGAGCTCGTAGAGCGGCTGTATCGCTCCGAGGGCGACGTGGCGCGGCTCCGGGACAGGCCCCTCGATCTGTGGCACCGCTTCGTGCGGCTCGTCGACACCGTGATGCCGCCCCAAGCGTGGGCGCCGCTGCGCACGGCGTTCAGCGACGGATTCCGGCTGCTGCTCGCGCGCATCGAGAACGAGGGCCTGTCGCCGAAGCTGCGCGCGCGCGCCATGAAGGGCCCCGTGTTCGCCTCGCCCTTCACGCGCATCCGCATCGCCGGCGAGGAGCTGCTCGCACGGGCGGACGGCGGCGACGTGGCCGCCGCGGTCGTGAAGTTCGAGAAGGTGTCGGGCGAGTGCCGCAAGGAGTGCCGCCTCGTCGAGCGCCATCTCGATGCGGCCGGCGTCAACGTCGACATCGTGTTCTCGCTCGAGGTCATCGAGCGCTGCCTGACGCGCACCGCGCTGATGTCCGACATCCTCGAGGCGGCGCCCGGGGGCCCGCTCCGCTCGCGTGCCATGCAGCGCCTGCTCGCACGGCTGCTCGCGCTGGCGCAGAAGGACCGCAGCCTCCGGCACCTGTTCTCCTGGAACCTGCATCTGCTGGTGCGGAAGATCGTGGACCGGTCCAGCGAGACCGGCGAGCACTACATCGCGAAGGACCGGCACGAGTACCGGCACATCTGGCTGGCCGCCGCGGGTGGCGGCCTGTTGACGGTGGGCACCGCGCTGGGAAAGGTCGCCATCCACACGTGGCACCTGCCGGCGCTGCCCGAGGGGCTCCTCTACGGGCTGAACTACGCCGTGAGCTTCCTGGTGCTGCAGCACCTCGGCCTGATCCTGGCCACCAAGCAGCCGGCGATGACGGCGGCTCGCTTCGCGGGCATCATCCGCGAGTCCGAGGGCGCCGATCGCGAGGAGCAGGTGGCGTCCACCTTCGCGAGGCTGGCCAGCTCACAGCTCGCCGCGGCCATCGCCAACGTGGCAATGGTGGCGGCCGGCTCGCTCGCGGCCGCGGCCCTGTTCCGGTTCGCCTCCGACCACGCGTACCTCGGAGAGGTCGACGCCGTCTCGACTCTGAGGAGCTTCAGCCCCGTCCACTCGCTGACGGTGTGGTATGCGGCGTTGACCGGCGTGGTGCTGTGGAGCGCAAGCATGATCGGCGGGTGGTTCGACAACTGGTCCGTGTACCACGAGATCCCGGGGGCCATCGCGCAGCACCGGCTGGGACGGACCCTCGGACGTGAGCGGATGCAGCGCTGGGCGCGGTCGGTGACGCGCCATGCCTCGGGCTGGGGCACCAATGTGTCGCTGGGGCTGATGCTCGGCATGGTGCCCGCCATCGGCCGCTTCACCGGCCTGCCGCTCGACGTGCGGCACGTCACGCTCAACAGCGGCATCCTGGCGCTGGCGGCCGCGGGTCTGGAGGATGCGTACCACGGCATGGGCCTGATCCTCGGGGCCGTGGGTGGCATCGCGACCATGTTCGTGCTGAACCTGTCGGTGAGCTTCGCCTGCTCGCTCTGGAGCGCCGCCAAGGCCTATGAGCTATCCGGCAAGGACATCCGTGGCCTCTGGCGCAGCATCGGGCGACGCATCCGCCAGCGCCCCCTCGACTTCATCCGCGGCCCGAAATCCTGACTGGAAGATCGGCAAGCTCAGCCAAGCCAGCAGAGAGGTCCAAGCCTGGAGCCTGGTCTTTTCCGCGTCTCAGTGGCAGCAGCGGGAGCGGAAGTAGAGGCAGTAGCTCGCGCCCGGGCACTGGTCGATGCTGTCGCAACCCGGCTCGTAACAGGAGCTGCCGTCGGGGTAATAGCAGATCAGGTCGTCGTCGACAAAACAGGCCGCCACAGTTGCGGGGAACGACACGACGGCGAGGGTGGAGAGGATCGCCACGAGCAACAGGAGGGTCTTGAGGGAGTTACGCATATCGGATCTCCTTTCTCCTTGGCGAGCCGTGAGGATCGCACGGCTCCTTTTGTTTATTCAAATAGCATAATAGGAAACGATTGGCAAGCCCGGCGAACGCCGGGCGCGGTGTTAGACTGGCAGTGACCGCGCCCGAGATCGGCTCCAACGCGATCGGCACTCTGTCTGTGACGATAGACCACCGGCGTGCCGCCCGGGCGCTCGACTCGCGAGAAGACGATCGTGGCGACCCAGGATAAAGACACGCGGACCGGCCGTTTGCGGCTCTGTGTGGCCGTGGCGGGCTCGCTGGCCGTCCTTTGTGCATGGGCCGGTCAGGCGGATCTACTGCCGCAGTCGAGACTCGGGCTTCCCCCTGTCCCCAGTCCACGCGACAACCCGCAGACGCCTGAGAAGGTGGCGCTGGGCCGCGCCCTGTTCGACGACAAGCGCTTGAGTGTGGATGGCTCGGTCAGTTGCTCGACGTGCCATCAGCCCGATCGCGCGTTCACCGACGGGCGGAGCCTGGCCCAGGGGGTGCGGCAGCAGAACGGGACGCGCAATGCGCCGACTCTGATCAACAGCGCCTATCTCACGTCCATGTTCTGGGACGGCCGGCGCGGGAGCCTGGAGGAGCAGGCGGCGGACCCGCTGGTCAATCCCGTCGAGCACGGCCTGGACAGCCACGGCGAGGTCCTCGCCAGGGTCCGGGCCGACGCCGCGTACGTGGCCGGGTTCCGCGCGGCCTTCGATGTCGCCCCCGAGTCGATCCGGCTGGAGCACGTCGTCAAGGCGCTGGCGGCGTTCCAGCGCACGCTGGTGGCGGGAGATTCGCCGTTCGACCGGTACCGGTACGGCGGCGACTCGAGCGCCCTGTCGGTGTCGCAGGTCCGCGGTCTGGATCTGTTCACGGGCCGGGCGCGCTGCGCCACCTGTCACACGATTGACAAGGAGCATGCCCTCCTGACCGACCAGGAATTCCATACCATCGGAATCGGGCAGGCGCGCATACAACCAGGGCTTGCGGACAGAGCGACGCGGCTCGTGCGGCTGTCCCAAGCCGAACGCGATCAGAGCATCCTGGGTGATCCGGAGGTCGCTGCCCTCGGCAGGTTCGCCGTCACGCTGAAGCCGGGAGACATCGGCCGGTTCCGGACGCCCACCCTGCGCAACGTGGCTCTGACCGCACCGTACATGCACGACGGCAGTGTGCCGACGCTCGCGGAGGCGGTCGAGCGCGAGGTCTATTACCGGGGTCTTCGAGTCGGGGCGGCCGCTGGTGCTCACGCCGCAAGAGAAGGCGGATCTGGTGGCGTTCCTGGAGGCGCTCACGAGCCGCGAGTGAGCCGTTGATGGATTGATCTGCGCGTAGTAGAGTGTGACCTTCAAGTCCAACCATGCCGAGGCCGGCGCACTGCCGCGGTGAGCTTCGGTTTCTCTGGCCGGCTGTCGGCGGCTCAAGGTGGCGCCCATGCTGGGTCGGTTGCTTCGTTCGCCCGCCTCACGATGCCTCGTCCTCGCGGCGATCTTGCTAGCGCTTGCAAGCCTGCTGCGGGCGCAGCAGACCCCGCCGTTCGTCTATGCATACGATGAGGCCGGCCGGCTCATCGGCATGGTGGATGCCACGGGTAACACGACCACATACACGTACGATGCTCTCGGCAACATCGTGTCCATCGCGCGTGGGAACGCGGCCGTGTCGATCATCGGCTTCACCCCGAGGTCCGGCCCCGCCGGTACGAGCGTGACGATCATCGGCGGAGGCTTCAGCGCGACGGCCGCCCAGAACACCGTGACCTTCAACGGCGTGCCGGCCACGGTGGTGAGCGCGGGCACGAACCGGCTGGTGGTGGTGGTGCCCGCTGGAGCCACGACGGGTCCGATCCGCGTCACGTCCCCCGCGGGCAGCGCGGTCAGTGCCACTCCGTTCACGGTCGGGCTGAACGGCGTACCCTTCATCAGCGGTTTTACGCCCACGGTCGGCACGGCGGGCGACGCCGTCACGATCAACGGCGTGAATTTCGAGCCGGCGCCAAACGCTGACAAGGTGGCGTTCAACAAACACATCGGCACCGTCAGCTCGGCGACGGCTACGATGCTCCAGACCGTGGTTCCGCCGTCCGTGACCTCCGGCCGCATCACGGTCACCACGCCCAACGGGCGCGCAACCAGCACCGGCGACTTTTTCGTTCCTCCATCGCCGTTCACGGCCACCGACGTCGGGGTGACCGGCCGGATGGCGATTGGTGAGACCCGCACTGTGACGTTTTCCCAGGCTGGCAAGGTCGGGTTGATCGTCTTCGATGCGGCCGCCGGACAGCGGATCTCCCTCAAGATCGACCTCGGAGGCGGACTATCCGAGGGCTACTGCAATTCCGTGTCGATCCGCCGGCCTGACGGGGCTTATCTCGTGAGCTCGACATATCTATGCGGCTCGTCAGGGTTCATTGATCAGCAGATCCTCCCCATGGACGGGACCTACCAGATCGCGTTCGTTCCGGCTGACAACGAAACCGGTTCCGCGACACTGACGCTCTACAACGTGCTCGACGTTGCGGCGGCGATCGTTCCAGGTGGCCCACCGGTGACGGTGACGACGACGGTTCCGGGACAGAACGCCCGCGTGACGTTCTCCGGAGCCGCGGGACAGCGCGTGGCGCTGAACGTGAGCTTCGGGGCCGGGTTGTACCCGGGTTCGTGCAACTACCTTTCGATCCAGAACCCGGACGGCACGCCGTTGCTCAACCAGACGCTGGAGTGCGGCCCGTCCTTCTTCAGCGACGCTCTCGTGCTACCCGCGGCTGGGACCTACGTCATCACGATGAGCCCCGGCGAGCTCAGCGTGGGGAGCGCGACGCTGACGCTCTACAACGTGCCCGACGTTACGGCGGCGATCGTTCCGGGTGGCTCGCCGGTGACGGTGACCACGACGGTCCCGGGACAGAATGCCCGCGTGACGTTCTCCGGAGCCGCGGGACAGCGCTTGGTGCTGAACATGAGCTTCGGGGCCGGGTTCTATCCGTATCCGGCTTCGTGCAACTACGTTTCGATCCAGAACCCGGACGGCACGCTGTTGCTCTATGAGATGGGGGAGTGCGGCCCATCCTTCTTCAGCGACGCTCTCGTGCTACCCGCGGCTGGGACCTACGTCATCATGGTGAACCCCGGCGGGCTCAACGTGGGGAGTGCGACGCTGACGCTCTCCAACGTGACCGACGTTACGGCGACGATCGTTCCGGGCGGCTCGCCGGTAACGGTGACCACGACGGTCCCGGGACAGAACGCCCGGGTGACGTTCTCCGGTGCCGCGGGACAGCGCGTGGCGCTTCTCGTGAGCTTCGGGTCCGGGTTATCAGGCTTGGGTTCGTGCAACTTCGTGTCGATCCAGAATCCGGACGGTACGCCGTTGCTCAGCCAGACGACGGCGTGCGGCTCGTCATTCTTCAGCGACGTGCACGTGCTGCCTGCAACCGGGGTCTACGTCATTACGGTGGACCCCGGCGAGCGCCTCGTGGGGAGCGCGACGCTGACGCTCTACAACGTGGCCGACGTTACGGCGGCGATTGTTCCGGGTGGCTCGCCGGTGACGGTGACGACAACGATTCCAGGACAGAACGCCCGCGTGACGTTCTCCGGAGCCGCGGGACAGCGCGTGTCGCTCTTGATGAGCTTTGGGGCCGGGTTGTACCCGGGCTTGTGCAGCTACGTGTCGATCCAGAGCCCGGACGGTACGCCGCTGCTCGACCAGCCGGCGTGCGGGCCGTCGTACTTCAGCGACGTGCTCGTACTCCCCACGGCCGGGGCTTACGCCATCACGGTGAACCCTGGGGGAGTCAGTGTGGGGAGCGCGACGCTGAGGCTCTACGTCGTGCCGCCGGATGCGCCGGCCGCCGCCATCACCCCGGGAGGCTCCTCCGTGGTGGTGACGACCACGGTGCCCGGTCAGAACGCGCAGGTGAGCTTCAGTGGCGCCACGGGACAGCGCGTAGCGCTTTTGGTGAGCTTCGGGTCCGGGTTGTACCCGGGCTCTGGCTCGTGTAACTACATTTCGCTCCAGCACCAGGATGGCACGCCACCGCTCAGCCAGGCGACGACGTGCGACGCATCGTACTTCAGCGACGTGCGTGTGCTGCCCGCGGCCGGGGTCTACGTCATCACGGTGGACCCTGGGGGAGTCAGTGTGGGGAGCGTGACGCTGACGCTCTACAACGTGCCGCCGGATGTGACGTCCACGATCGTAGCAGGAGGCCCGCCCGTGACCGTGACGACCACGGTGCCCGGTCAGAACGCGCAGGTGGTCTTCGGCGGCACCCCGGCTTCGATCGCCCTGAAGGCCGGCGAGCTCTTCAGCGATGGTTTCGAGTCGGGCGACGTCAGTGCCTGGGAATGGTACGCCGCGGGACGGCGCGTGTCGCTTCTGGTGAATTTCGGGTCCGGCTTGTACCCGGGCTCGGACTCGTGCAACTACGTTGCGATCCAGAGCCCGAATGGCACACTGCTGTTCCAGACGACGCAGTGCGGCTCGTCATTCTTCAGCGGCGTGGTGACGTTTGCGGTGACCGGCCCTTATACCATCATCGTAGACCCGGGCGGCTTGAACGTCGGTAGTGCCACGCTGACTCTCTACGCAGTACCCGAGGACGTGACAGGAACGATCACGGTGGGAGGGCCCCCGTGACATGGATGCCGTGAAAAGGGATGAATCATGAGCTCGTCCATTCGCCGCTCATTCGTGTTCGCTGCTTGTTGCCTGATGCTTGCCCTGGGCAGCGAGATCTCCTGGGCGTCGGCCCTCTCTCTCCTCGGCGAGCTGCAGGAAACCCTTGCGGTCAAGGCCCTGGGCGTGCCTCGCAGCCACCACACCACGACGGTGCTGCCCGACGGGCAAGTCCTGACCTTCGGAGGGATCGACGCCCAGGGTGCCTTCGTAGAGGGCGTAGAAATCTTCGACCGTACGACGCTCACGGTCCAGTCCGTCCCGGCCCCGGGCCTGACCGCCCGGGCGGGACACACGGCCACGGTTTTAATAGATGGACGCATGCTTTTCCTCGGCGGAGTCTCGCCGTCGGGTACGCCCGTTTCGGAGGTCGAACTATGGGATCCAAGGACGGGACGCGTCGAGCGGATCGGCGATCGAATGGCGTTCCCGCGGTGGGGCCATTCGGCCTCTATTTTGCCTTCGGGCCACATCCTGATCTCCGGCGGCCGTGACGGCGATGGGGCCGCCGTCCGCACGCCTGAGCTGTTCGTGCCCGGCGAACGCCGTTTCGCACCGCTCAGGGAGGCTGCCGGCGCGTTGCGGGCACCGGCTGGCGTGCTGCCCGAGGTTGCCGAGATCCTGCCAGCGAACGGCGCTGAGGACGTGCCCCTCGACGCACGGATCGCCGTGCGTTTCTCCCGGCCCCTCCGCGTCGACAGCCTGAACCCGGACTCGGTGACTCTGCTTGGACCCGGAGGAACCACGAAAGCGCGCGTCGTGCCTGCCGAACGGGGCCTGCTGCTCTTCGTCACCCCGGAGGCGCAGCTTTTCCCCGGGGCCGAGTACACGCTTTTCATCGACGGCGCGGTGGACCCGGAAGGCAATCCGCTTTCGTTCACCGCGGCTGGTTTTCGGACCCGCTCGCTGCGGGAGGACGACGGCACTGAGCCGCCTTCCGAACGCAATACGAAGGACCGTTCGAAGGGCGTGGCAGCCAACGCGGCTGCAGACTCCGGCGATACCGAGGTGTGGACCCCGGGGCCGGCTCAGAGGCGCGGAGACTGGCGTTCCCACCTGCCGCCGTCTCCACTCCAGCAACTCCCAGCGCTCACTGCCGCTCCCGGAGCCACGGCGCTCGCCGGCCAGGTGCTGCTGCTCAACGGCGATCCCGTCAAGGGAGTCACGCTGCAGATCGGCGACCGCTCGGTGCGAAGCGACGACACCGGCCGTTTCCTCCTCGACGGCGTACCGGCCGGCTATCGGACGCTGGTGATCGACGGAAGCACTGCAAACCGGGCCGGGCGCACCTACGGCGTGTTCGAGGCGTTCGTGGGGATTGAATCCGGCCGCACGACCGTGCTTCCGTACACGATCTGGCTCCCCCGGATCAACACCCAGCACGCGGTGAGCCTGGCGTCGCCGACCACCCGGGAGGTCGTAGTAACGTCGCCTCACATCCCGGGGCTCGAGCTGCACATCCCGCCGGGCGTCGTCCTGCGCGATCGCGCAGGACGCGTCGTGACCGAAGTTTCGATCACGCCGATCCCTCTCGACCGTTCTCCTTTCCCGCTGCCGACCCGGGACGTGCCGGTCTATTTCACGATCCAGCCGGGCGGCGTGCACCTGCAGAGCATCGATCCCGCCCTGCCGCAAGGCGCCCGTCTCGTGTACCCGAACTACAACAGCGCCGCGCCCGGCACCGTGCTCGATTTCTGGAGCTACGACCCGGTGGAGAAGGGTTGGTACGTCTACGGGCAGGGAAAAGTGAGCGCAGACGCGCGGCAGGTCGTGCCCGATCCCGGCGTTGCGATCTACGAATTCACGGGTGCCATGGTGTCGTTCCCCAGCAATGCGCCCCCGGAAGGCCCGCCCCCGGGAGGCTGTGAAGGACAGGGCGGCGATCCCGTCGACTGCTTCACGGGACTTTTCCTGCATACGCGCACCGATCTCTCGCTGCCGGGTAGTACCCTACCGATCGCGCTGACGAGGACGTACCGGCCGCGGGACACAGCGTCCCGTGCGTTCGGCATCGGCACGAATCACATGTACGACATCTTCACCGTCGGCGACACCCACCCGTACACCTACCAGGAGCTGATCCTGCCGGACGGCGGGCATGTCCGTTTCCAGCGGATCTCGCAGGGGGCGGGCTTTTCCGACGCCGTGTATGAGCACACGAGCTCACCTACGAGCTTCTACGGCGCGGTGATCTCGTGGACCGGCACACGGTGGCGTCTACGGATGAAGAACGGTGTTGAGATGTACTTCTCCGAGTGCGAGGGCTGCACGAGCGCGAGGGCCGCGGCCCTGCTCGAATACCGGGATCGCTGGGGCAACGAGATCACACTGGAGCGCGACTCGAACCGCAACCTTACCCGATTGACCTCGCCCGATGGACGATCGATCGACCTGACTTATGACGCGTCCAACCGGATCACCGAAGCCCGCGACAACATCGGCCGTATCGTCCGGTACGAATATGACGCTTCGGGCCGTTTGTGGAAGGTCACCAATCCGGAAGGAGGCATCGAGGAGTACGGCTATGATTCATCGCACCGCATGACCACCGTGAAGAAGCCGAACGGCTCATTGATGGTCACCAACGTGTACGACACGAACGGCCGCGTGACGCGGCAGACGCTACCCGACGGGGGCGTGTACCAGTTCGCCTACACGCTCAACGGCAGCACCGTGATACGGACGGACATCACCGATCCGCGCGGCAACGTACGGAGGCTTGTCTTCAACACAGGTGGATACGTGATCAGCGAGACGCTCGCGCTGGGCAAGCCCGAGCAACAGGTCATGACGTACGAGCGGGACGCCGCGACGAACCTGAAAATGTCCACCACCGACGCGCTCGGCCGGCGCACGTCATACTCGTACGACGCCCGCGGCAATGTGACGAGCGTGACCCGGCTCGCCGGCACGCCGAACGCGGTCACGGTGGCGTTCACCTACGACTCGACCTACAACCAGCTCACGTCGGTCACCGATCCGCTCGGGCATGTGCTGGATCTCCGCTATGACTCGTTGGGCCAGCTCACGGAGATCGAAGACCCTCTCGGCAACGTCGCCCGGTTCTCCTATACCCCAAACGGCAGGTTGGCGACGGCGACCGATGCCACAGGGAACATCACCCAGTTCGCCTACGAGGCAGGGGACCTGGCTTCGGCCACGGATCCCCTCGGGCGGACAACGACGATGTACACCGATTTCGTGGGGCGGCTTTGGGGTCTCACGGATCCGCTGGGGAACCGTTATCGTTATGAATACGACCACCTCGATCGAGTCACAAAAAGCACCGATCAGCTCGGCGCCGTCACCACCTTCACCTACGACGCGAATAGCAATCTCACTCAGCTCACGGATGCCAGAGGAAGCGTGACGAAATTTGTCTATGACGCCAAGGACCGTCTGACGACGGTCACCGACCCGTTGCTCAAGACGGACAGCTACGTTTATGACGGAATGGACAACCTGATCCAGGCCACCGAGCGCAACGGCAAGATCAGTACCTTTACCTACGATGCTCTCGATCGTCCAAAAACGGTCGACTTCGGGCGCATGAGCCAGGGCTCGGGGCTGACCGCGCCGGACGCGACGGTGACCTACACGTGGGACGCGGGCAATCGTCTGATCCAGGCTGCCGACACCCAGGACGGCACAATCACGCTTGGTTATGACGCCTTGGACCGCTTGGTGTCCGAGGCGGGCCCGCGAGGCAGCGTTGGCCACACCTATGATTCCGGTGGACGCCGGACGAAGCTGATCGTCCCCGGCCAAGTCGACGTCACCTACACGTACGACGATGCCAACCGGCTCACCGGCATCTCGAAGGGCTCCGACCAAGTTGGCTTCGCCTACGATGCCGCGGGCCGCCGGACGACACTCACCCTTCCGGGCGGGATTTCCGCCGCCTACACTTACGCCGCCGCGGGACAACTCACGGGAATCGTCTATACCCGGGCCGGCGTGACGATTGGTAATCTCGCGTACCAGTACGACGCGGCTGGTCGGCGCATCCAGGAGAGCGGGAGCCTCGCACGGCGCACCATGCCCACCGCCGTGGCCAGCGCGACGTACGACGCCGCGAACCATTTGACGGCGTGGGGTGGAACGGCGCTGACGTACGATGCCAACGGAAACCTCACGAACGATACCAGTCGGACCTACGCCTGGGATTCACGCAACCGGCTGAGGACGATCAACGGAGGCGCAACCGCGAGCTTCGGATACGACGCTTTTGGACGCCGCAGCAGCGCCACGATATCGGGCTCGGCCACCAACTTCCTCTATGACGGATCGAACATCAACCAGGAGCTCACCGGTGCGTCTGTGAAGGCGACAATGCTAGGGGGGCTCGGGTTCGACGAGATCTTCCGGCGCACCGACGCATCGGGGCCGCGGACATTCCTGACGGACGGCCTTGGCAGCACGATGACGCTCACCGACGATGCGGGCGTTGCGCGGACGCAGTACCGCTTCGATCCGTACGGTGCAACCACTACGAGCGGTGATGCGAGCAGCAACCGGTTCCAGTACACGGGACGCGAGAACGACGGCACAGGGCTTTACTACTATCGGGCGCGATACTACAGCCCGAGTTTCGGCCGGTTTATCAGCGAAGATCCGCTCGGTCTGGAAGAGGGGCTGAACTTGTACTCTTATGTCAGGCAGGATCCACTTAACAATGTCGATCCTAGTGGGCAAGCGGTTATTGCTCTCGGCCCCGTAGTGGAGTTTACCTATGGCGCTGGAGGCCTCCTTGGCGGAGGCGTAGCAATTTCTTTCCCAACTCCGTGGGACCCCTGCGCTCCGTGGGATATCGGGTTGTTCGGCACCATCTCCGGCCGTGTAGGTTACTCTGCTGGTTTTGGTCTGGCTTCTTTCAGTCCTACCGGATCCCTAAGCGACTTTAGTGGGGGATTTATTGATGCACAGGTTGGGGGTAGCATCGGTCCGTTCTCCGTAGGCTATGCCGGAGCCTCACGCCTTACTCTGGGCCAAGGGATTGGGCCATGGAACCATGGGCTATTCGGTCAAGCCGGGCCCAAGGGAGGGCTTCCGGGGCTCCCCAAGTTGGGTGGGCGCATCGGGGCGAGTGCCGGCCTGACGTTTAATGGCGTGGCCAGCGTAAACGGAGAATCTAGCTCCGAACGCTGCGGCTGCAAGTAATTGATCCGGATCGGGCCTGTCCTGCCATTCTGGCGCGCTCGCTCCTGATGCGACGCGCCAGGCTGGCCGTCCGTATATTCCGACGACAGAGCAGAGATCGATCGGCGCCGATACGAATCGCTCATCCGGCTCGACGTGAAGTCCGCGCTCGAGCTGTCAAGGAGCGGGTGCCGGGGGGCCACCTTCCCGGGCACCGGAAAACTAACCGATGGATAGGAGTGGTGTGCGATGAAAAGGTTTACGTGTGCCCTGATCCTGCTTGCCCTGGCCGTGCTCGTCCTCCCTGCAACCGCCCAGGCCGTCGAGATCAGCTTCTTCCGGGGGAAGACCGCCACCGTGGAGCTCTATGGGACCGATCCGACCGGCTGCTTCGTCACCTCGATCACTGTCTTTGCCAGCGACAACCGATACTTCAGCCCGCCGGCCCCGTTGGATACCGAGGCGTGGGCCGATGTCACCATCCATCTCTTCAACGGCTGTACTGGAGAGCAGTTGACCTGCGGGGCCGGATCGTTCGCTCTTCCGGACGGCGCGTTCAATGTCGCCGGCAACCTGGCCGCGGCGACCCTGAATGCGACTGGCGAGATCCATGACAGCTGCACCGGTACGGACCGGCCGATCACCCTGGCGCTCACCTGGACCGGAGTGGGTGATCTCAGCACGGGCCGCTCTCATTCCTCTGTGCATTCTTCCGGCTACCATGCCCTGTACCGGCAGAGCGGGCAGCAGAGGGATGCGACGATCGATGGCAGCATGACGCTGGAAGGTACGCCACTGTTCCTGGACAACGGGAACGGCTATCTCACCAGGACGAACAACGGCACGATCGTTCGCTCCCGCTAGTGCCTTGTCAATCTAGAAATGACAGCCGGTGGAGCCGCCAACGCCTCTCGTTTGTTGCGAAAAGTGACCCTGCACGCCGTGCGCACGGACAGTATGCTGCCTACGTGCCTCGTTTTTCCGGTGCAGCGCCATGGAATGTTGTCAATTGCCTCAGCTCAGACGGAAGATTCGGGCCATTCTCCCGTGCTTGCGGCGCTGATGTTGCCAACTTCCTCCATTTTTCACAGCATGGAGCCTGAGAGGCAGCGTGTGCTCCGTAGTTCACATCTTTTTTCCAGGGAGTGCCGCCTGCTCTCGCGGCATACGCAGCGTACGTTCCGAAGTTTTTGGGATTCGTCCCGGCAGAGGCATCCTGGAGGTCCACATTGGCAGCAGCGGCCCCTTCGTGGGATGTCAATCTCCGGAGATTTGATCCTCGAGGCCTCTGCCGGCCGCAGGCCGGCAGGGATGCCGACGCTCCCAGGGGCGTTACGCCACAGGTCAAACCTGCCTTGACAGCACACTAGCCCTGGCCGCGGGAAGGAACGTCCCGCCAGGAGGGGTTGTAGCACTATTGACCTGAGGCCCCACGCACAGCCAAGAGCAGGTCGGGGCAGCGAGCAGGCCTTCAGGGTCGAGCGGGGCGATCCCAGCCCTGTTCGATACGCAGTTTTGAACTTTTTTATATATGAGGGGACGCTGGCCCTGCGCCACGGAATGGATATGTCTCAGAACACAACGATTGCCGGAATTCTGGAGAGCCGGGTGGCGGCCCAGGGAGAGCGCCCGGCCTACGTCTTCTTGTCCTATGGCGAGACGGGCGTGGCCGAGGAGCGGCTCACCTATGCGGAGCTCGACGCCCGCGCCCGGGCGATCGGCTCCTCGTTGCAGGCGGAGGGTGCCGGCGGCGAGCGGGTCGCCCTGCTGCTCCCTCCAGGACCGGAGTTCATCGCTTCCTTTTTCGGCTGCCTCTATGCCGGCGCCGTCGCGGTTCCTGCCCTGCCGCCGCGCCGGCGCGGTGCCGATCCGCGCCTGCAGGCGATCTGCCGCGACGCCCGCCCGCGGGTGGTGCTGACCACCGCTAGCCTGTTGCCGGTTCTGGAAAGCGCTGCCGCCGAAATCCCGGAGCTTGCCGCCGCTCTCCGGATGGCTTCCGCTACAGAAGACGCCGCGGACTGGCGGAGGCCGGACGTGCGCCCGGAGGCGCTCGCCTTCCTCCAGTACACCTCGGGCTCGACCTCGTCCCCGAAGGGGGTGATGGTGAGCCACGGCAACCTCCTGCACAACGAGGAGCTGATCCGCCGGACCTTCGCGCAGTCGTCCGGATCGGTGGTGCTGGGGTGGCTGCCGCTCCACCACGACATGGGCCTGATCGGCACGGTGCTGCAGCCTCTCTACACGGGGGCGGTCTGCTACCTGATGACCCCTGGGGCGTTCCTGCAGCGGCCGGCGCGCTGGCTGGAGGCCATCTCGCGTTACCGCGCGACGACCAGCGGCGGCCCCAACTTCGCCTATGAGCTGTGCGTGCGCAAGGTGGGGGCGGCGGAGCGGGAGGGCCTCGACCTCTCTTCGTGGCAGGTGGCCTTCAACGGTGCCGAGCCGGTACGGGCCGGCACGCTGCGGCGTTTTGCCGCGGCCTTCGCGCCCTGCGGCTTCCGCGCGACGGCGTTCCGCCCTTGCTACGGCCTCGCCGAGGCGACGCTGCTCGTCTCGGGATGGCGCCAGGAGGGGGAAGCCCGAATACGCGCGCTCGATGCGGAGGCCCTGGAGCAGCATCAGGTCACAGATGCCGGGGACACGGCGCGGCGCCACGAGCTGGTGAGCGGCGGAGCTGCGATGCAGACCGTCCTGGCCGTCGATCCGGAGTCGGGCGAGCCGTGTTCCCCCGGGCGCGTCGGCGAGATCTGGGTGGCCGGTCCGAGCGTGGCCCAGGGGTACTGGGAGCGGCCGGAGGAGACGGCGGCGACGTTCGGCGCCCGTCTTGCGGGCGGCGCCGGTCCCTTCCTGCGCACCGGTGACCTCGGGTTCGTCTCCGGGGGCGAGGTGTTCCTCACCGGCCGCCTGAAGGACCTGATCATCCTGCGCGGCAGGAACCACTATCCGCAGGACCTGGAGCGGACCGCCGAGCGCAGCCACGCCGGTCTGCGCGCCGGGGGCGGAGCCGCCTTCGCGGTCGATCTCCCCGAAGAGGCCGGGGAGGAGCGGCTGGTGATCGTCCACGAGGTGGAGCGCCACGCCCGCGCCGGCCTGGACGCCGGAAAGGCCGGGGAGATCGCCGCGGCGGTGCGCCGGGGGGTGGCGGAAGAGCACGAGGTGAGCGTGGCGGAGGTGGTGCTGATCGGGCCGGAGACGCTGCCCCGGACATCCAGCGGCAAGGTGCGGCGGAGCGCCTGCCGCGACCTGTATCTCCAGGGTGGGCTGCGCGTGCTCGGCGCGAGCCGCCTCTCCGCCGTCGCGGACATCACCACGGACGAGGTCCCGATGGGATCGCCGGACTGGCTGCGCCGGGCCTTCGCCGCCGCGGCGCGGATCGATCCCGGCCGGATCGATGCGGACCTTCCGCTCTCCGCTTCCGGGCTGGACTCGCTGGCGGCCGTGGAGCTGAAGCAGGCGGTGGAGGAGGCGGCTGGCGTCTCCCTTCCCCTGGCGGACCTGCTAGAGGGGATGACCCTGCGCGAGTTGGAGGCGCGGGTGGCCGGGCGGGAGGCGATGCCAGCGATGCCATTCCCGCCGGAGTCCGGCGAGGCGGCGGGCGAGCACCCGCTCTCCTGGAACCAGCGCTCGCTCTGGTTCCTCCACCGTCTGGCGCCGGAGAGCTCCGCCTACAACATCGCTGGTGCGGCGCGGTTAAGTCCCGTTTCACCGGCAGCCCTGGGCCGAGCGCTCCAGGCTCTGGTGGACCGCCACCCCATGCTGCGTGCCACGTTCGCCGATACGCCCGGCGGTCCAGTTCAGCAAGTGGGGGAGCGCGGCACGGCCGGGTTCGAGACCGTGGACGCGACCGGCTGGAGCGACGCGGAGGTGCAGGCGCGGCTGCACGCGGAGGCCTACCGCCCGTTCGACCTCGCGGCCGGCCCTCTCCTGCGGGCGGTCCTGCTAGGGCGCGGTGATCGCGGGCGAGTCCTTCCTCGTCCTCGCCGTGCACCACATCGTGGCCGATTTCTGGTCGATGGCCGTGCTGGCCCGCGAGCTCGGCGCCTTCATGGCGGAAGAGATCCCGCCTCCTCCAGCGGCCCTGTACACCGACTTCGCCCGCCGTCAGGAGCGGATGCTGGAGAACCCCGCGGGCGAGCGGTTGTGGGAGCACTGGCGGGAGCGCCTGGCCGGTACGCCGCAGCTCGACCTGCCCACGGACCGGCCGCGGTGTCCGCTGCAGGCGCTGCAGGCGCTGCAGGCGCTGCGCGGCGGATCGCGGACGCTTCCCCCCTCGCTGGAGCGGGCGGAGGCGGTCCACCGGCTCGCTGCCGCCCATGGCTGTACGCCCTTCGTCGCCCTGCTCGCCGCCTGGCAGGCCGTGCTCTCCCGCTGGAGCGGCCAGGAGGAGTTCCTCACCGGCGCCCCCATGGCTGGCCGGCCGGCCCGCGAGTGGGGAGAGGTGGTGGGCTACTTCGTCAACCTGGTGCCCTTGCGCGCCGGGCTCTCGGGCGACCCGGCGGCCGGCGAGCTGATGGAGCGGACGCGCCGCACCGTGCTCGACGCGCTGGCGTACCAGGACTTCCCCTTCGCCCTGCTCACCGAGCGCCTGCAGCCCGATCGCGACCCCAGCCGGCCGCCGCTGGTCGCGGCCATGCTGACCTACGAGAAAGCCCCGGCGCCGGAGCTTGCCGCGCTCGCGGCCTTTGCCGTGGGTGTTCCGGGCGTCCGGCTCGATGCCGGGGGACTGGTCCTGGAGTCGGTCCCCCTGGCGCCGCCCGAGGCCCAGCTCGACCTTTCCCTGACCGCGGCCGAGTGGGCCGAGGGGCTCGCCGTCTCCCTGCAGTGGGACGCTGATCTGTTCGACGCGGCAACCACGGGAAGGATGCTCGGCCATCTCGACCGTCTGCTCGCCGGAATGGCCGCGGGGAATCGGCCGGTTGCGGAGCTGCCGTTGCTGGCCGCCGAGGAGCGCGGCCAGATCCTGCTCGTCTGGAGCGGCGCGGAGAGCGCACCCGCCGGGACCGGCTGCCTGCACGAGCTGTTCGAGGCGCAGGCGGCGCGTACGCCCGAAGCCACGGCCCTGATTATTGGGGAAAAGCGGGAAGACGATCGCTGGACCTACGACGAGCTGAACCGCCGGGCCAACCGCCTGGCTCATCACCTGCGCCGGCTGGGCGCCGGCCCGGAGCAGCGCGTGGGCGTCCTGATGGGCCGTTCCGGCGAGCTGATCGCGGCGCTTCTGGGCATCCTCAAGGCGGGAGCCGCCTATGTGCCGCTCGATCCGGCCTATCCGGACGACTGGCTGGCCTTCGTGGCCGAGGACGCGGAGATCGCGCTCCTGCTGACCGAGAGAGGGCTGCGCTGTCTCCCGACGGGTCCCGAGGAGAATCCGGAGCCGCTGGCAGGCCCCGGCAATCTCGCCTACGTGATGTACACCTCCGGCTCGACCGGGCGCCCCAAGGGCGTGGCCCTCGAGCACCGCGCTCCGGTCGAACGGATGCTCTGGGCGCGCTCGGCCTTCCCCGCGGAAGCCCTCGCCGGAGTCCTGGCCTCGACCTCCATCTGCTTCGACCTGTCGGTCTTCGAGATCTTCGCGCCCCTCTCCTGGGGCGGGACGGTGATCCTGGCCGGCAACGCCCTGGCCCTGCCGGGGCTGCCGGCCCGGGGAGAGGTGGCGCTGGTCAACACGGTCCCTTCCGCCATGTCCGAGCTGGTCGACGGGAGAGCTGCCGCCCGGGCTCCGCACGGTGTGCCTGGCGGGCGAGGCGCTGCCGCCGCAGCTGGCGGAGCGCATCTACCGCCACGCGCAGATCGAGCAGGTCTGGAACCTCTATGGACCGACGGAGGATGCCACCTACTCGACCGGTACCCGGGTCGAGCGGGGCGCCGGGCGGGTGAGCATCGGCCGGCCCCTACCCGGGACCCGGGCCTACGTGCTGGACCGCCGGCTCCAGCCGGTCCCCGGCGGCGTGCCCGGCGAGCTGTTCCTGGCCGGGGCCGGCGGAGCCCGGGGCTACCTCGGCCGTCCGGACCTGACGGCGGAGCGGTTCCTCCCGGATCCTTTCGGAGCGATCCCCGGAAGCCGCCTCTACCGGACCGGCGACCTGGCCCGCTGGCTCGCCTCGGGCGAGCTGGAGTACCTGGGCCGGCTCGACCACCAGGTCAAGGTGCGCGGCTTCCGCATCGAGCTGGGAGAGATCGAGGCGGTGCTGGCCGCGCTGCCCGGAGTCCGCGAGGCGGTGGTGGTGGCGCGCTCGGAAAATCGGACGGATCGGACCGATCCGACGGATCACCGGGCGACCGGCGGCTGGTCGCCTACGTCACCGGGGACGCCGTAGCCGAGGACCTGCGCCAGGCCCTGCGCGAGCGGCTGCCGGACTACATGGTGCCGGCCGCCTTCGTGATGCTTCCCGGCGCTGCCCCTCACCCCCAACGGCAAGGTGGACCGCAAGGCCCTGCCGGCTCCGGAATGGCAACGCGCCGAAGGAGGCTACCTGGCGCCGCGCACGCCGGTCGAAGAGGTCCTCGCCGGCATCTGGGCCGAGGTGCTCGGGCTCGAGCGGGTCGGGGCGGCCGACCACTTCTTCGACCTGGGGGGCCACTCGCTGCTGGCGACCCGGGTGATGTCGCGCCTGCGCGGCGCCTTGGGCGTCGAGGTGCCGCTGCGCGACCTCTTCGAGGCCCCGACGGCTGGCGGACTTCGCCGCCCGGGTCGAAGCGGCGCGGCGGGCCGGCGCGGCCATCGCTCACCCCGCCTCTGGTCCCCCTCGTTCCAGGCTGCGCGAGGGGACTCTGCCCCTGTCGTTCGCGCAGCAGCGGCTCTGGTTCATCGATCAGCTCGAACCGGGCAGCCCGCTCTACAACATGCCGGGGCGCTGCGCGTCGAAGGGCCGCTGGACGGCGCGGTGCTGGCGCTCTGCCTCGGGGAGATCGTGCGCCGGCACGAGGCGTTGCGCACGGTCTTCGCCGCGCCGGAGGGCTCGCCGGTCCAGGTGATCCAGCCGGCGGAGCCCTTCCCGCTGCCCGTGGTGGACCTGTCGGGGCTGCCGGAGAGCGGCGCGCGAGGCGCTGGCCCTCGCCCTGATCCGGGAAGAGGCCGCCCGCCCGTTCGATCTCAGCCGCGGTCCGCTGCTGCGCGGCTTGCTGCTGCGCCTCGCCGAGCGGGACCACGTCGTCGCGCTGACCCTGCACCACATCGCCAGCGACGGCTGGTCCATGGGCATCCTGGTCCGCGAGGTCGCGGCGCTCTATCCGGCCTTCGCCGCGCGCCGGCCGTCGCCCTTGCCGGAGCTGCCGGTGCAGTACGCGGATTTCGCGGTCTGGCAGCGCTCCTGGCTGCACGGCGAGGTCCTGGAGCAGGAGATCGCCTTCTGGCGCCGGCAGCTCGCCGGGCTGCCGCCGCTCCTGGAGCTGCCCACCGACCGTCCGCGGCCCGCGGTGCAGAGCTACCGCGGCGCCGCGCGGCCGGTGCGGCTGCCGGCCGGGCTCACCCGGCAGGTCGAGGCCTGGGCCGGCGCGAGGGGGCGACGCTCTTCATGGTGCTCCTGGCCGCCTTCCAGGCCCTTCTCGCGCGCTACAGCGGACAGGACGACCTCGCGGTGGGCTCGCCCGTCGCCGGACGCAACCGGGTCGAGACCGAGGGGCTGATCGGGTTCTTCGTCAACACGCTGGTCCTGCGCGGAGACCTGACAGGCACCCCCACCTTCCGCGAGCTGCTCGGCCGGGTGCGCGAGACCGCGCTGGCCGCCTAGCTGCACCAGGACGTGCCGTTCGAAAAGCTGGTCGAGGAGCTGGCCCCGGAGAGGAGCCTCGCCCACGCCCCCCTGTTCCAGGTGATGCTCGTCCTGCAGAACGCTCCCGCCGAAAGCCTGGAGATCGAGGACCTGCGCCTGCGGCCGGTGAGCGTGAACGCGACGACGGCGAAGTTCGATCTCACGCTCAACCTCGCGGAGCACGACGGCGGGCTTACCGGTACCGTCGAGTACGCCACCGATCTGTTCGACGCGCCGACCATCGACCGGCTGGTCCGTCCATTACGAGCGGCTGCTGGCCGCGGCCCTGGCAGCGCCGGATCTGCGGGCCGCGGAGCTGCCGCTGCTCGGCGCGGCGGAGCGGCACCAGCTGCTCCTGGAGTGGGGAGGGATCCGGGAGGAGCCTGCCTCGCCTTTCGACGCTCCACGGCCGTTTCGCGGCGCGCGCCCGGCAGGCCCCCGAGGCCCCGGCTGCTCACCTGCGGAGAGGTGACGCTGACCTATGGCGAGCTGCACCGGCGGTCCAACCAACTGGCCCGCTGGCTGCGCGGGCAGGGCGCGGGCCCCGAGAGCCGCGTCGGCCTGTGCCTGGACCGTTCCGTGGACCTGGTGGTCGGCATCCTGGGCGTCCTCAAGGCCGGGGCCGCCTACGTGCCGCTCGATCCCGGCTCGCCGCCGGAGCGGCTGGCCTTCATCGTGGAGGACGCGGACATCCGGATCGTGGTGGGGGCCGGAGGAGATCGCTGCCGCTGGAGAGCCTCCCGGCCGGCGATCTCGGAGCCTCTGGGCGACGCGTCGAGCCTGGCCTACGTGATCTACACCTCGGGCTCCACCGGCCGGCCCAAGGGCGCCCTGATCACCCACGGCAACGTCACCCGGCTGTTCGACGCCACCGAGGCCTGGTTCGGGTTCGGCGAGCGGGACGTGTGGACGCTGTTCCACTCGTACGCCTTCGACTTCTCGGTCTGGGAGATCTGGGGCGCCCTGCTCTACGGCGGCCGGCTGGTGATCGTGCCCTGGGAGGTGAGCCGCTCGCCCGAGCTGTTCCTGGACCTGCTGGCCCGCGAGCGGGTCACGGTGCTCAACCAGACCCCCTCGGCCTTCGCCCAGCTCGCGCAGGAGGAGGGAGCCGCGGCGGCGGCTCTGCCGGCTCTGCGGCTGGTGATCTTCGGCGGCGAGGCCCTCGACCCGGCCAGCCTGGAGCCGTGGTTCGCGCGCCATGGCGACACGCGGCCGCGGCTGGTCAACATGTACGGGATCACCGAGACGACGGTGCATGTCACCTACCGGCCGCTGTCCGCGGCGGACGCCCGGGGCGGGCACCGCAGCGTCATCGGCGTGCCCATCCCCGACCTGTCTCTGGCCGTGCTGGACCGGAGCCTGCATGCCGGCCCCCATCGGCGTGCCGGGCGAGCTGGTGGTCGGCGGCGCCGGGCTGGCCCGCGGCTATCTGGGCCGGCCGGAGCTGACCGCGGAGCGCTTCGTTCCGGACCCGTCCGGCGGCCGGCCGGGAGCGCGGCTCTACCGGTCGGGCGACCTGGGGCGTTTCCTCCCCAACGGCGAGGTGGAGTACCTCGGCCGGCTCGACCACCAGGTGAAGATCCGCGGCTTCCGCATCGAGCTGGGAGAGATCGAGGCGGCGCTGGCGGCGCTGCCCGGAGTCCGCGAGGCGGTGGTGCTGGTGCGCGATGGATCCGACCGATCATCGGGCGACCGGCGGCTGGTCGCCTACGTCGCCGGCGACGCCACGGCCGCGGAGCTGCGCCAGGTCGCTGCGCGAGCGGCTGCCGGACTACATGGTGCCGGCCGCCTTCGTGACGCTCGCGGCGCTGCCCCTCACGCCCAACGGCAAGGTGGACCGCAAGGCCCTGCCGGCTCCGGAGCAGGCACGGCGGCGAGGAGGGCTATCTGGCGCCGCGCACGCCGGTCGAGGAGGTCCTCGCCGGCATCTGGGCCGAGCTGCTCGGCCTCGAACGGGTCGGGGCGGCCGACCACTTCTTCGACCTGGGCGGCCATTCGCTGCTGGCGACGCAGGTGATGTCGCGCCTGCGGCAGGCCTTCGGCGTCGAGATGCCGCTGCGCGACCTCTTCGAGGCTCCGGTGCTGGCGGACCTCGCCGCCCGGGTCGAGGCGGCGCGCCGGACCGGCACGGTCCCGCCGGCTCCGCCTCTGCTGCCGGTGCCGCGGGACGGGGCCTTGCCCCTGTCGTTCGCCCAGCAGCGGCTCTGGTTCATCGACCAGCTCGAGCCGGGCAGCCCGCTCTACAACATCCCGGCGGCGCTGCGCGTCGAAGGTCCGCTCGACGCCGCGGTGCTGGCCCGCTGCCTCGGCGAGATCGTGCGCCGCCACGAGGCGTTGCGCACCGTCTTCGCCGCGCCGAAGGCACGCCGGTGCAGGTGATCCAGCCGGCTGAGCCCTTCGCGCTGCCCGTGGTGGACCTGTCGGGGCTGCCGGGGAGCGCGGGAGAAGCCCTGGCCCTCGCCCTGGCCGGCGAAGAGGCCGGCCCGCCCGTTCGATCTCGCCCGCGGTCCGCTGCTGCGCGGCCTGCTGCTGCGCCTCGCCGGGAGGGATCACGCCGTCGTGCTGACCCTGCACCACATCGCGAGCGACGGCTGGTCCATGGGCATCCTGGTGCGCGAGGTCGCCGCGCTCTATCCGGCCTTGTCTGAGGACACCGCGGGCCGGCCCTCGCCCTTGCCGGAGCTGCCGGTGCAGTACGCGGATTTCGCGGTCTGGCAACGCTCCTGGCTGCACGGCGAGGTCCTGGAGCAGGAGATCGCCTTCTGGCGCCAGCAGCTCGCCGGGCTGCCGCCGCTCCTGGAGCTGCCCACCGACCGCCCGCGGCCCGCGGTGCAGAGCTACCGCGGCGCCACCCGGCCGGTGCGGCTGCCGGCCGGGCTCGTCCGGCAGGCCGAGGCCCTGGCCCGGCGCGAGGGAGCGACGCTCTTCATGGTGCTCCTCGCCGGCTTCCAGGCCCTGCTGGCGCGCACCAGCGGGCAGGACGACCTCGCGGTGGGCTCCCCCGTGGCCGGCCGCAACCGGGTGGAGATCGAGGGGCTGATCGGGTTCTTCGTCAACACCCTGGTGCTGCGCGGCGACCTGGCCGGCGCGCCGACCGTTCCGGGAGCTGCTCGGCCGGGTGCGCGAGACCGCGCTCGCCGCCTGGCTGCACCAGGACGTGCCGTTCGAAAAGCTCGTCGAGGAGCTGGCGCCGGAGCGGAGCCTCGCCTACGCCCCCCTGTTCCAGGTGGTGCTCGCGCTGCAGAACGCGCCCTTCGGAAAGCTGGAGATCCAGGACCTGCGCCTGCGGCCGGTCCCGGTCGCCGGAACGACGGCGAAGTTCGACCTGACGCTCAACTGTCGCGGAACGCGGCGGCGACCTGGAGGGAACGGTCGAGTACGCCACCGATCTCTACGACGCCGTGACCGTGGACCGTCTCATGGCGGGCTTCGAGCGGCTGCTCGCGGCGGCAGTCGCCGGCCCGGAGCTGCGGGTCGCGGAGCTGCCTCTCCTCTCCGACGGCGAGCGCCACCAGGTGCTCACCGAGTGGAACGACACGGGCAGGGAGGCCCACTGGGAGGGGCCGGTGTCGTTCCTGGTGGAGCGCTGGTGCCGCGAACAGCCGGACGCTCCGGCGGTGGTGGACGCGGTGGGCCTCGCGCTGACCTACGGCGAGCTTGGGGATCGCTCCAGCCGGCTGGCCGGTTTCCTGCGAGGTGTCCTGCGCGAAGGGGGCGTGGGGCCGGATTCCATCGTGGCCGTGCTGATGGAGCGCTCGGCGGATCTGCTGGTGGCCCAGTTGGGTGTCCTGAAGGCCGGTGCCGCCTACCTCTCCCTCGATCCCGCCCATCCCGCCGAGCGCCTCGCTTTCATGCTCGAAGAGGCCGCGGCCCCGGTGGTGCTGACCCAGGAGGCCCTGCTCCCCCGGCTGACCGATCGATTGTCCGGGGCACGGATCGTCTGCCTGGACCGCGACCGCCAGGAGATCGAGGTCTGCGCCCCGTTGCCGGCCCTGGCGGTGGAGCCGGACCATCTCGCCTACGTGCTCTACACCTCCGGCTCGACGGGGCGTCCCAAGGGGGTGCAGGTCCCGCACCGCGGTCTGCTCAACCTGGTGCGCTGGCACCTGCGCGCGCACGGCACGGGTCCGGGCGACCACGTCAGCCAGATCACGAGCCTGGGTTTCGATGTTTCGGTCTTGGAGATCTGGTCCTGCCTGGCTTCCGGAGCGGTCCTCCACCTGCCCCCGGAGGAGGCGCGGCTGGACCCGCCGCGGCTGGCCGCCTGGATGGCCGAGCGCGGGATCACCGTCTCCTTCCTGCCCACTCCGCTGGCCGAGGCGATGCTCGCCGACGGAGGGCCGCGGGTCCCCAGCCTGCGCTGGCTGGTGGTGGGAGGCGACCGCCTGCTCCTCAGCCCGGAGCCGGGATGCGGTTTCTCCCTGGTCAACATCTACGGTCCGGCGGAGGCGTCAGTGGTGACCAGCGCCGGCGTGGTGCCCCCCGGCTCGTCCCCCACCCTCGGCCGGCCCCTCGACGGCCTGCGGGTGTACCTGCTGGACCGGTCTCTGCAGCCGGTGCCTCTAGGGGCGGCGGGGGAGCTGTGGGTGGGCGGGCCCGCCCTCGCCCGCGGGTACCTGGGAGACCCGGGCCGCACGGCGGAACGGTTCCTGCCCGACCCCTGGGGAGCCGGGGAACGGCTCTACCGCACGGGAGACCTCTGCCGCTACCGCCGCGACGGGGAGATCGAGTTCCTCGGCCGGGTGGACCACCAGGTCAAGATCCGCGGCCAGCGCGTCGAGCCCGGCGAGATCGAGGCGGTGCTGCTGGAGCTGCCCGGAGTCCGCGAGGCGGTGGTGGTGGCACGCTCCGAAAAATCGGACGGATCCGACCGATCGGACGGATCACCGGGCGACCAGCGGCTGGTCGCTTACTTCACCGGTGATGCCACGGCCGCGGAGCTGCGCGGCGCTTTGCGCGAGCGGCTGCCCGCCGCCATGGTGCCCTCGGCGTTCGTGCTGCTCGCGGCGTTCCCGTTGACGCCCAACGGCAAGGTGGACCGCAAGGCCCTGCCGGCGCCCGCCCCGGTCTCCGTCGGCGCGCCGCCCGAGGAGGGCCGCGGCGCGCTCGAAGAGGCCGTGGCCGGCATCTGGTGCGAGGTGCTGGGCGTGCCGCGGGTGGGCAGCGAGGAGAATTTCTTCGACCTGGGCGGCCATTCGCTGCTGCTCCCCCGGTTGCAGGCACGGCTGCGCGACCGGCTGGGGCGGGAGGTCCCCCTGCTGGACCTCTTGACCTACACCACCGTCGGCTCCCTGGCGCGCCACCTGGAGACCGGTCTGGCGGTGGCGGAGCCAAGGCTCCCCACCGCCGCGCCGGTGCCGGGTCGCGGGGCCATCGCGATCGTGGGCCTCTCGGGCCGCTTCCCCGGGGCCTCGGGCGTGGCGCAGCTGTGGGCCAACCTGCGCGCCGGCATCCCCTCGATCGCCCGCTTCAGCGAGGAAGAGCTCGCCACCTCCGGCGTCGCTCCCGAGCTGCGGCGCGACCCCCGCTACGTGCCGGCCGCCGGGGTGCTCGAAGGGGTGGAGCTGTTCGACGCCGGTTTCTTCGGCTACAACCCGCGCGAGGCCGAGCTTCTGGATCCCCAGCACCGCCTGTTCCTCGAATGCGCCTGGGAGGCCCTGGAGGACGCCGGCTACGACTCCCTGCACGTACCGGGGCCGGTCGGCGTGTTCGCCAGCCTGGGGTTCAACCGCTATCTGCACCAGATCCTCGCCAGCGTGGAGCCGAGAGGGCTCCAGCTCCTGCTGGGCAACGACAAGGACTTCCTGGCCACCCGCGTCTCCTACAAACTGGACCTCACCGGGCCCAGCATGACGGTCCAGACGGCCTGCTCCAGCTCGCTGGTGGCGGTCCATCTGGCGTGCCAGAACCTCCGTCTCGGCGCCTGCGGCATGGCGCTGGCCGGCGGCGTGTCCATCGTCCTGCCCCAGCGCGCCGGCTATCTCTACGAAGAGGGCGGCATCGTTTCGCCCGACGGCTGCTGCCGTGCCTTCGACGCCGGGGCGCGCGGCACGGTGGGGGGGAGCGGCGCCGGCATCGTCGTGCTCAAGCGGCTCGAAGACGCGCTGGCGCACGGGGACACCATCCACGCCGTCCTCCTCGGCTCGGCGGTCAACAACGACGGCGGCTCCGGCAAGGCGGGCTATACCGCGCCCAGCGTCGCCGGGCAGGCGGCGGTCCTCTCCGCGGCGCTCGCCGACGCCGGGGTCTCTCCGGAGAGCATCGGCTACGTCGAGGCGCATGGGAGCGGCACGCCCCTCGGCGATCCCATCGAGGTCGCCGCCCTCAACCAGGCCTTCCGCCAGGAGAGCGGACGCACCGGTCCCTGCTTCCTCGGCTCGGTCAAGACCAACGTCGGCCATCTGGATGCGGCGGCCGGCGTCACCGGCCTGATCAAGACCGTGCTCGCCCTGGAGCATCGGCAGATCCCCCCCAGCCTGCACTTCTCGGCGCCGAATCCGGCCATCGACTTCGCCGCGGGCCCGTTCCGCGTGGCCGACCGGCTCATCGACTGGAACGCGGACGGAGAGCCCCGCCGCGCCGGGGTGAGCGCGTTCGGCATCGGCGGCACCAACGTGCATGCGGTGCTCGAAGAAGCGCCTCCCGCCGCGCCTTCCGGCCCGTCACGCCCCTGGCAGGTGCTGCTGCTGTCGGCGCGCACGCCCGCCGCCCTGGAACGGATGACGGACGGTCTCGCCGATCGTCTGGAGGGGAACCCGGACCTGAGCCTGGCCGATGCCGCCTACACGTTGCGGGTGGGCCGGCGGCCTTTCGCGTACCGCCGCGCGGTGCTGGCGGCGACGCGCGAAGAGGCCGCGGCGGCGTTGCGGGAGCGGGATCCGCAACGGGCCTGGACCGCCGCCCGGGAAACCGCGGCGGGCCGCCGCAGCGTGGCCTTCCTGCTGCCCGGAGTCGGCGACCAGTATCCAGGCCTGGCCCGGGGGCTCTACCGGGACGAGCCGGTGTTCCGGCAGGAGATCGACCGCTGCGCCGAGCTGCTCTTTCCGCACCTCGGGCTCGACCTGCGCGAGGCGCTGTTCGTTGCGGAGGAGACCGTGGACCTGCGCGCCCTGCTGGGCCGTGGGAGAGAGCGGGAGACGCCCGCGCGGGCGCTCCTGCGGGAGACCCGCATCGCGCAGCCGGCGATGTTCGCCGTGGGCTACGCCCTCGCCCGGCTGTGGATGAGCTGGGGCGTGCGGCCGGCGGCCCTCCTCGGCTACAGCCTGGGGGAGTACACGGCGGCCTGCCTGGCCGGGGTGATGGAGCTCCCCGGCGCGCTGGCGCTGGTGGCCCGGCGCGCCCGCCTCCTCGGCGAGCTGGCGCCGGGGGCCCTGCTGGCCGTGCCGCTCTCGGAGGAGGAGACGCGGGCGCGGCTCACCCCGGACCTCTCTCTCGCCGCGGTCAACGCCCCGGCGGTGTCGGTGGTGGCCGGCCCCCCCGAGGCGGTCGCCGGGCTGGAGCGGCGGCTCGCGGAGGAGGGGGTCCCCTGCCGCCGGTTGCAGGCGGACCAGGCCTTCCATTCCTGGATGATGCAGCCGGCCGCGGAAGAGCTGCGGGAGCTCCTGCGCTCCATCCCCCTGGCGCCTCCGCGCATCCCCTATCTCTCGAACGTCACGGGGACCTGGATCTCTGCCGCCCAGGCGACGGATCCGGAGTACTGGGTGCGCCACCTCGTCTCGCCCGTCCGCTTCGCCGATGGCGTCGCCGAGCTGTGGCGCGAGCCGGGACGGGTGCTGCTCGAGATGGGACCCGGCCAGACCCTGGGCAGCCTGGCTCTCCAACAGGTTGTTGGCGAAGAAGCGGCGGACCGCTCCGTCCTCTCCTCGCTGCGCCACGAGCTCGACCGGCAGCCGGACCAGCGGTTCCTGCTGCAGACCCTGGGCCGCCTCTGGCTCTCCGGCGTGGAGGTGGACTGGGCCGGTTTCCACGGCGGCGAGCGGCGGCGCCGGGTGCCCCTGCCGGCGTACCCGTTCGAGCGGCAGCGGTATTGGATAGAACCCGTCCGCGCGAGCCTTCCGGAGGCGCCGGAGGCCGCGGCTCCGGGGGTCTTCCTGCTGCCGGAAGGAGCCGGCCCGGCCTGGGCCGCCGCGCTGGAGTCGCGTGGCTACCGGGTGGTGGCGCTGCCCCCGGGCCCTCCCACGCCCGAGGCCCTCGACGAGCTTCTCGGCTTGAAGCCTCGCCCCGCCGAGGACCCTCCCAGCGCCGGCCATTTCCGGCCCGGGATCGACACGCCCTACGTGGAGCCCCGCACCGGTCTGGAGCGGCAACTGGCCACGATCTGGGGAGACCTGCTCGGCATCGACCGGGTGGGAGCCCACGACAGCTTCTTCGCGCTGGGCGGCCATTCCCTGCTGGGCCTTCAGCTCGTCTCGCGCCTCCAGGCCGGGCTCGGCGTGGAGCTTCCCCTGCGCACCCTCTTCGAGGCGCCCACCGTGGCCGCCCTGGCGATGGAGGTGGAGCAGCGCCTGGGCGAGACGGTGGGCGTGCCGCCTCTCTTTCCATTCCCACGCGAGGAGCCCCTGCCCCTGTCGTTCGCCCAGCGGCGGCTATGGTTCATCGACCAGCTCGAACCGGGCACGCCGCTCTACAACCTGCCGGTGGTGCTGCGCGCCGAAGGGCCGCTCCAGCCCGCGGTGCTGCGGCGCTGCCTGGAAGAGGTCGTACGCCGCCACGAGGCCGTGCGCACCGTCTTTGCCCTGCAGGGAGATTCGCCGGTGCAGGTGGTCCAGCCGCCGGCCCCCTTCGGCCTGCCGCTGGTGGACCTGTCGGGGCTGCCGGAGCCCGCGCGCGAGGCGGCGGCTCTCGCCCTGGTCCGTGAAGAGGCCGGCCGGCCCTTCGATCTCGCCCGCGACCTGATGCTGCGCGGCGTGCTGCTGCGCCTGTTGGAAGAGGATCACACCGTCGCCCTCACCCTGCACCACATCGCGAGCGACGGCTGGTCCCTGGGCGTCCTGGTGCGCGAGGTGACCGCGCTCTATGCCGCGTATGCCCAGGGTGAGCCTTCGCCTCTGCCCGAGCTGCCGGTGCAGTACGCGGACTTCGCGGTCTGGCAGCATTCCTGGCTGCACGGCGAGGTCCTGGAGCGGGAGATCGCCTGGTGGCGGCGGCAACTCGCCGGCCTGCCGCCGCTCCTGGAGCTGCCCACCGACCGGCCGCGGCCGCCGGTGCAGAGCGTCCATGGCGCGGTCCGGCCGGTGCGGCTGCCGGCTGGTCTCACCCGCCAGATCGAGGAGCTGGGCCGGCGCGAGGGAGCGACGCTCTTCATGGTGCTCCTGGCCGGTTTCCAGGCCCTGCTGGCGCGCCACAGCGGACAGGACGATCTCGCGGTGGGCTCACCCGTCGCCGGACGCAACCGGTTGGAGATCGAGGGGCTGATCGGGTTCTTCGTCAATACCCTGGTGCTGCGCGGCGAGCTGGGGGGCGAGTCCACGTTCCGCGAGTTGCTCGGCCGGGTCCGCGAGACCTCCTTGGCCGCCCACGCCCACCAGGACGTGCCGTTCGAAAAGCTGGTGGAGGAGCTGGCCCTGGAGAGGAGCCTCGCGCACTCACCCCTGGTCCAGGTGGTTCTGAGCCTGCAGAACGCCCCGGCCGGCAGTCTGGAGGTCCAGGACCTGCGGCTGCGGGAGGTGAGCCCGGCGGCGACGGCGGCGAAGTTCGATCTCACGATCAACCTCGGGCAGCTCGACGGCGGGCTCAGCGGTACGGCCGAGTACGCCACCGCCCTCTATGATCCCGCGACCGTGGACCGGCTGATGGCGGGCTTCGAGCGGCTGCTCGCGGCGGCTGTCGCCGGCCCCGATCTGAGGGTCGCGGAGCTGCCTCTCCTCTCCTCCGGCGAGCTCCACCAGGTGCTCACGGAATGGAACGATAGGGGGAGGGAGGGCTGGGAGGGGCCCGTGACGTTCCTGGTGGAACGCTGGTGCCGCGAGCAGCCGGACGCCCCGGCGGTAGTGGACGCGGAGGGCCACACGCTGACCTACGGCGAGCTCGGCGAGCGTTCCGGCCGCCTGGCCGGCTTTTTACGAAGCCGGGGCGTGGGACCGGAGTCCATCGTGGCCGTGCTGATGGAGCGCTCGGCGGAGCTGCTGGTGGCCCAGTTGGGCGCCCTCAAGGCGGGAGCGGCCTACCTTTCCCTTGATCCCTCCCATCCCGCCGAGCGCCTTGCCTTCATGCTCGAAGAGACCGCGGCGCCGGTGGTGCTGACCCAGGAGGCTCACCCGGAGATCGCGCGCTGCGCCCCGCTGCCGGCCCTGGCCGTGGAGCCGGACCATCTCGCCTATGTGGTCTATACCTCCGGCTCGACCGGGAAGCCCAAGGGAGTACAGATCCCGCACCGTGGGCTGCTCAACCTGGTGCGCTGGGACCTGCGCACGCACGGCACGGGTCCGGGAGACCACCGCACCCAAGTGGCGAGCCTCGGCTTCGACGCCTCGGTCTGGGAGATCTGGTCCTGCCTGGCTTCCGGGGCGACCCTCCACCTGCCCCCGGAGGAAGCGCGGCTGGACCCGCCGCGGCTGGCCGCCTGGATGGCCGAGCGCGGGGTCACCGTCTCCTTCCTGCCCACGCCTCTCGCCGAGGCGCTCTTCGCCGGCGGAGGACCGCGGATTCCCAGCCTGCGCCGGCTGCTGGTGGGAGGCGACCGTCTCGTCCTCCGCCCGGAGCCGGGGTGCGGCTTCACCCTGGTCAACCACTACGGTCCGGCGGAGGCGTCGGTGGTGACCAGCGCCGGCACCGTGCTCCCGGGGGAACGCGGGATCACTCTCGGCCGGCCCATCGATGGTCTGCGGGTCTATCTGCTGGACCGGTCTCTGCAACCGGTGCCGCCGGGTGTGGCGGGGGAGCTGTGGGTGGGCGGGACGGCCCTCGCCCGGGGGTACCTGGGAGACCCGGGCCGCACGGCGGAACGGTTCCTGCCCGACCCCTGGAGAGTAGGGGAGCGCTTCTACCGTACGGGAGACCTCTGCCGCTACCGCCGCGACGGGGAGATCGAGTTCCTCGGCCGGGTGGACCACCAGGTCAAGATCCGCGGCCAGCGCATCGAGCTGGGCGAGATCGAGGCTGCGCTGCTGGAGCTGCCCGGAATCCGCGAAGCGGTGGTGGTGGCGCGCTCCGAAATATCGGACCGATCCGACCGATCCGTCCGATCTCAAGGCGGCCGGCGGCTGATCGCTTACGTTACCGGTGACGCCGTTGCCGGCGAGCTTCGCCGGCTCTTGAGCGAGCGGCTGCCGGAGTACATGGTGCCGGCCTCCTTCGTGACCCTCGAAACCCTGCCCCTCACTCCCAACGGCAAGGTGGACAGGAAGGCCCTGCCGGGGCTGGAACCGCGGAGCGCTCCAGAGACCTACCTGGCGCCGCGCACGCCGGTCGAAGAGGTGGTGGCGAGCCTCTGGGCCGAGCTCCTCGGCCTTGAACGGGTGGGGCTGGACGGCCATTTCTTCGCGCTCGGCGGGCACTCTCTGCTGGCCGCGCAGGTGATCTCGCGTCTGCGTCGTGCCTTCGGTATCGAGCTGCCGGTGCGCGATGTATTCGAGGCCCCCACGGTGGCGGAGCTCGCCGCCCGGGTCGAATCGGCCTGCCGGACCGGCGCGGAGCCCTCCCTCCCCCCTCTCCTGCCGGTGCCGCGGCAAGGGCCCGTGCCCCTGTCGTTCGCCCAGCAGCGGCTCTGGTTCATCGACCAGCTCGAGCCGGGCTCGCCCCTTTACAACCTGCCGTTGGCGCTACGCGCCGAAGGGCCGCTCGAACCCGGGGTGCTGCGGCTCTGCCTGGGTGAGATCGTGCGCCGCCACGAGGCCCTGCGCACCGTCTTCGCCCTGCAGGGAGACTCGCCGGTGCAGGTGATCCGGCCGCCGGCCCCCTTCGATCTGCCGCTGGTGGACCTGTCGGGGCTGCCGGAGCCCGCGCGCGAGAAGGCGGCTCTCGCCCTGGTCCGTGAAGAGGCCGGCCGGCCGTTCGATCTCGCCCGCGATTTCGCTTGCGGTCCACTACTGCGCGGCGTACTTCTGAGACTAGCGGAGGAGGACCATGCCGTCGCGCTCACGATGCACCACGCCGCGAGCGACGGCTGGTCCCTGGGCGTTCTGGTGCGCGAGGTGACCGCGCTCCATGCCGCGTATGCCCAGGGTGAGCCCTCGCCGTTGCCGGAGCTGCCGGTGCAGTACGCGGACTTCGCGGTCTGGCAGCGTTCCTGGCTGAACGGCGAGGTGCTGGAGCAGGAGACCGGCTGGTGGCGGCGGCAACTCGCCGGCCTGCCGCCGCTCCTGGAGCTGCCCACCGACCGGCCGCGGCCCGCGGTGCGGAGCCACTGGGGAGCCACCCGGCCGGTGCGGCTGCAAACCGGGCCGGTCCGGCAGGAGGGCGCGACGCTCTTCATGGTCCTCCTTGCCGCTTTCCAGACCCTTCTGGCGCGCTACAGCGGACAGGACGACCTGGCGGTGGGCTCCCCCGTGGCCGGACGCAACCACGTCGAGACCGAGGGATTGATCGGATTCTTCGTCAACACTCTGGTCCTGCGGGGAGACCTGACGGGAGTACCCACGTTCCGCGAGCTTCTCGGCCGGGTGCGCGAGACCGCCCTGGCCGCCTGGATGCACCAGGACGTGCCGTTCGAAAAGCTGGTCGAGGAGCTGGCCCCGGAGAGGAGCTTCGCCCATGCTCCCCTGTTCCAGGTGATGCTGGTCCTGCAGAACGCACCTGTCCCCAGCCTGGAGATCGAGAACCTGCGCCTGCGGCCGGTGAGCGTGGCCGTGACGACCGCGAAGTTCGACCTCACGCTCAACCTCTCGGAGCACGGCGGCGAGCTTATCGGGACCGTCGAGTACGCCACCGATCTGTTCGACGCCGCCACGATCGACCGGCTGGTCCTCCATTACGAGACGCTGCTGGCCTCGGCCCTGGCGGCGCCGGAACGGCCGGTCTCGGAGCTGCCGCTGCTCTCCCTGGCGGAATACCACCAGGCGGTCGCCGAATGGAACGACACCGGGATGCCGCCGGCGCGGATGCCGCGGGAAATGCTCGTTCTCGACCTTCTGGCGGACCAGGCTCCGGACCTGCCGGCCGTCGTCCAGGGGCAGGAGACGCTGACCCATGGCGAGCTGGCCGCGCGTTCCGGCCGCCTGGCCGCCCACCTCCGGGCTCTCGGCGTGGGACCGGACGTCATCGTGGCGCTCTATCTGGAGCGTTCCATCGATCTGGTGGTGGCCCTGCTCGCGGTGCTGAAGGCGGGAGGCGCCTACCTGCCGCTCGAAACCTCCCTCCCGCGGACGCGCCTGTCGTTCCTGCTCGACGACTCCCGCGCACCCTTCCTGCTCACCCGGAAGGGGCTGCTGCCGGGCCTCCCCGAGCATTCTTCCCGCACCGTCTGCCTCGACGATCTCCCAGAGGCTGCCGCGGCTCCAGCCGTGCGGCCGGAGGCCGGCAATCTGGCCTACGTCCTCTACACCTCGGGTTCTACCGGTGCTTCCAAGGGCGTGGCGGTCACCCATCGCGGGCTCGCGAACTACCTGCTCTGGGCAGCGGAGGCCTATCCGGCTGGAGGAGCCCCGGTCCACTCGCCGGTCAGCTTCGATCTGACGGTGACCAGCCTCTTCCTGCCTCTGCTTGCCGGCTGCTGCATCGACTTGGTGCCCGAGGAGGAGGGGATCGAGGGACTGGCCGCGGCGCTCGCCGAGGGCGGATTCGGGCTGGTCAAGCTCACGCCCGCGCACCTGGAGGTCCTGCAGCGGCTGCTGCCGCCCGGGCGGGTCTCGGGATGCGCGGGTGCGTTCGTCATTGGTGGCGAGGCGCTGTCCGGCGAGCAGCTCGCCTTCTGGCGGAACCAAGCTCCGGACCTGCGTCTGATCAACGAGTACGGGCCCACGGAGACGGTGGTGGGGTGCTGCATCTATGAGGTTCCAGGATCGCCGCCGCTGGCCGGGGGGCCGGTGCCCATCGGCCGCCCGATCGCCAATACCCGGATGCTGATCCTGGACTGGGGACTGTCTCCGGTCCCGGCTGGAGCGCCGGGTGAGCTCTACATCGGCGGCGCGGGTCTCTGCCGTGGTTACCTCCACCGGCCGGACCTGACGGCCGAGAGGCTCATCCCGGACCCCTTTGGAGCTTGGGGAGAGCGGCTCTACCGGACGGGCGATCTCGCACGCCGCCTGCCGGACGGGACGATCGAGTTTCTGGGCCGCTTGGACCATCAGGTCAAAGTTCGCGGCTTCCGCATCGAGCTTGGCGAGATCGAGGCGGCTCTGGCCGCCCTGCCCGGGGTCCGCGAGGCGGTGGTGGTGGCGGGCGACCAGCGGCTGATCGCTTACGTCACCGGCGGCGCAACTGCCGACGAGCTGCGCTGGGCCTTGCGCGAGCGGCTGCCGGAGTACATGGTGCCAGCCGCCTTCGTGACGCTCGATACCTTGCCCCTCACCCCCAACGGCAAGGTGGACAGGAAAGCCCTGCCGGCTCCGGAATGGCAGAGCGCTCCGGAGACCTGGCGGGCTCCGCGCACGCCGGTCGAAGAGGTGCTCGCCGGCATCTGGGCCGAGGTGCTCGGTCTCGAACGGGTCGGAACGGCCGGCCACTTCTTCGAGCTGGGGGGCCATTCGCTGCTGGCCACCCGGGTGGTGTCGCGCCTGCGCGCCGCTTTCGGCGTCGAGCTGCCGGTGCGCGATCTCTTCGCGGCCCCGAGGCTGGCGGACCTCGCCGCCCGGGTTGAAGCCGCCTGTGCCGAATCGGCCTGCCGGACCGGCGGGGAGCTGACGATTCCTGCTCTCCTGCCCGTCCCGCGCGAGGGGGCCCTGCCCCTGTCGTTCGCCCAGCAGCGGCTCTGGTTCGTCGACCAGCTCGAGCCGGGGAGCCCGCTCTACAACATGCCGGTGGCCCTGCGCGCCGAAGGGCCGCTCGACCCCGCGGTGCTGCGGCTCTGCCTGGGAGAGATCGTGCGCCGCCACGAGGCCCTGCGCACGGTCTTCGCCGCGCCGGAGGGCAAGCCGGTGCAGGTGATCCAGCCACCGGTACCCTTCGTCCTGCCGCTGGTGGACCTGTCGGCGCTGCCGGAGCCCGCGCGCGAGGCGGCGGCTCTCGCCCTGGCCCGGGAAGAGGCCGGCCGCCCCTTCGATCTCGCCCGGGGTCCGATGCTGCGCGGCGTGCTGCTGCGCCTGTCGGCGGGAGATCCGGCGGAAGATCCGGCGGAAGACCATGCCGTCGCGCTCACGATGCACCACGTCGCGAGCGACGGCTGGTCCATGGGCATCCTGGTGCGCGAGGTGACGGCCCTCTATTCCGCCTTTGCCCAGGGCGAGCCCTCGCCGTTGCCCGAGCTGCCGGTGCAGTACGCGGATTTCGCGGTCTGGCAGCATTCCTGGCTGCACGGCGAGGTGCTGGACCGGGAGATCGGCTGGTGGCGGCATCAGCTCGCCGATCTGCCACCGCTCCTGGAGCTGCCCACCGACCGGCCCCGCCCCGCGGCGCAGAGCTACCGGGGCGCCACCCGGCCGGTGTGGCTGCCGGCCGGGCTCACCCGGCAGGCCGAGGCCCTGGGCCGGTGCGAGGGAGCGACGCTCTTCATGGTGCTCCTGGCCGCTTTCCAGGCCCTGCTGGCGCGCTACAGCGGGCAGGAGGACCTGGCGGTGGGCACCCCGGTGGCCGGCCGCAACCGGATGGAGACCGAGGGGCTGATCGGGTTCTTCATCAACACCCTGGTGATGCGGGGTGACCTGGCAGGAGCTCCCTCCTTCCGCGAGCTCCTCGGCCGGGTGCGCGAGACCGCCCTGGCCGCCTATCTGCACCAGGACGTACCGTTCGAAAAACTGGTCGACGAGCTCGCCCCGGAAAGGAGCCTCTCCCAAGCCCCCCTGTTCCAGGTGATGCTCGCGCTCCAGAACGTCCCCACCGGGAGCCTGGACATCCAGGGCCTGCGTCTGCGGATCATGGATGATCCGGGGAGGATGGCGCGGCTCGACCTCACGCTGACCCTCGAGGAAAAGGACGGCGGGCTCGTTGGCACCCTGGAACATGCCACCGACCTGTTCGACGGCACCACCGCCGAACGCCTCCTCGGACACCTGGAGCGGCTGCTCGCCTCGGCGGCCGCCGGGCCGGACCTGCGGGCCTTCGACCTGCCGGTCGCGAGCGAGGCCGAGAGCGCCCAGATCCTGCGCGAGTGGAACGACACGCGGGCCGAGCGGATGACGGATGGGTGCCTGCATCAGGCCGTCGCGGCGCAGGCGGCGCGGACGCCGTCCGCCGTGGCCGTCGAGCTGGGGACCGAACGCTGGACCTACCGCCGCCTCGTCGGCAGCGCGCGGCGCCTGGCGCGCCATCTGCGGACCCTGGGCGTCGGCCCGGACGTGGTGGTGGGGCTCTGCGCCGAGCGCTCGCCCGCCAGGGTGGCGGGCATGCTGGCGGTGCTGGAGGCCGGCGGCGCCTGGCTGCCGCTCGATCCGGTCCATCCGCCGGAGCGGCTGGCGTTCCTGCTCGAAGACGCGGGCGCGCGGGTCCTGCTGGTCCAGGAGCCCCTGCGCGGGCGGGTGCCGGCGGCCGGTCTCCCGGTGGTGCTCCTGGATCACCGCTGGGATATCGGCGAAGAGGGCGAAGAGGGCGAAGAGGGCGAAGACATGGGCGAGGCGCTCGGGGTGGAGGTCTCTCCGGACCACCTGGCCTACGTGATCTACACCTCGGGCTCGACAGGCCAGCCGAAAGGCGTCATGGTGCCGCACCGGGGGGCCTGCAACCGCCTGTGGAGCGCGGTGGCGGCCAACCGCATCGGCGAGCGCGACGCTTTCCTCCAGAAGGCGCCGTTCGGGTTCGACGTTTCGGTCTGGGAATGCTTCGCTTCTCTCATGGCCGGAGCCCGGCTGGTCCAGGCCGAGCCGGGCCGGGAGGGCGACGCTACCTACCTCGTCCGCCTGATCCGGGAGCGCCGCGTCACCCTCGTCGATTTCGTCCCTGCCATGCTGGCGGTGTTCCTCGGCGAGGAGGACGTGGAGACGTGCACGTCGGTGCGCCAGGTCTTCGTGGGCGGGGAGGCGCTCACCCCCGAGCTGCGCGACCGGGCGCTGGCACGGCTGGCCGTTCCCCTGGACAACCTGTGCGGGCCGACCGAGGTCTCGATCGATACCACGCGCTGGGTCTGCGCGCCGGGGCAGGACCAGGACCGCCACCGCGTGCCGCTCGGCCGGCCGATCGCCAACAGCCGGCTCTATGTTGTGGACCCGGAGCTGCGGCCGGTGCCGGTCGGCGTGGCCGGTGAGCTCCTGGTGGGCGGAGTGGGGGTGACGCGGGGCTACCTGCGCCGGCCCGATCTGACGGCCGCGCTCTACATCCCCGATCCGTTCGGCGGCCAGCCCGGTAGCCGGCTGTACCGCTCGGGCGACCTCGTGCGCTGGCTGCCCGACGGCTCCCTCGACATCCTGGGCCGCCTGGACCACCAGGTCAAAGTGCGGGGCTTCCGCGTCGAGCTCGGGGAGATCGAGGCGGCTCTTGCCGCCCTGCCCGGAGTCCGCGAGGCGGTGGTGGTGGTGAGATCCGACGGATCGGACCGATCCGACCGATCCGTCCGATCCGTCCGATCCCAACTGGTCGCTTACGTCACCGGCGACGCCACCGCCGAGGAGCTCCGGCGCTCCTTGCGCGAGCGGCTGCCGGAGCCCATGGTGCCGTCCATCTTCGTCAGGCTCGCCGCGCTGCCTCTCACGCCCAACGGCAAGGTGGACAGGAAAGCCCTGCCGGCTCCGGAGCTGCCCGGCGCGGGAGAGGACTACGCGGCGCCCCGCACCCGCGAGGAGGAGACGCTGGCGGCGGTCTGGGCGCAGGTCCTGGGCTTGCCACGGGTGGGGGTGGACGACAACTTCTTCGAGCTCGGCGGCGATTCGATCCTCTCCATCCAGATCGTGGCCCGGGCGCGCCAGGCCGGGCTGCTCTTCACCGTGCGGCAGATCTTCGAGCACCAGACCGTGGCCGGGCTCGCCCGCCACGCCATGGCTGCAGATACCACGGATCCTGCGGGTGCCGTCCAGGCCGACCAGGGACCGGTGGCGGGCGAGGTGCCTCTCACCCCGATCCAGCGCTGGTTCTTCGAGCAGGGCTTCGCGGACCCCCACCACTTCAACCAGGCCCTCCTGCTGGAGCCTCGGGAGGTCCTCGATCCCGCCGCCCTGGAACGCGCCCTGGCCGCCGTCGTGGAGCACCACGACGCCCTGCGCATGCGGTTTGAGGGCAGGAAGCAGGAGAACGCACCAGCCGAGCCGGTGGCGCCCTTCCACCAGATCGACCTCGCGGGCTTGCCGGCGGCCCGCCTGCGCGAAGCCTTCGAGCGGGCGGCCGCGGCTCTCCAGGCGGGCTTCGATCTGCCGGTCGGTCCTCTCACCCGCCTCGGCCTGTTCGATGTCTGCAACGGGGCACGGCTGCTCTGGGCCACCCACCACCTGGTGGTGGACGGGGTCTCCTGGCGCGTGCTGCTCGAAGACCTGGAGGGGGCGTACCGCCAGGCTGCCCTCCCGCCCAAGACCACCTCGTTCCAGGAGTGGGCCCGCCGTCTGGCTGCGCATGCCGGTTCGGAGGCGGTGGCCCGCGAGCTGGATCACTGGCGCGAGACCGGCCGGGTTCCCGTGCCCCGCCTGCCGGTGGACTTTCCCTCCGCCGGCAATCTCATCGGCGACGAGGCCACGGTCTCCTTCGAGCTCAGCGCCGAAGAGACCGCGGACCTGCTCCAGACCCTGCCGTCGGTCTACCACAACCGCATCGACGAGGCGCTGCTCAGCGCCCTGGTCCGGGCCCTGGCGGGCTGGACCGGCTCGCCGCGCCTGCGGGTGGACCTGGAAGGGCACGGCCGCGAGCCGGGTTCGGCGATGTCGACGGCCTCGATGACCTCGACGTCTCGCGCACCGTGGGCTGGTTCACCTCCCTGTACCCGGTCGTCCTGGAGGCGGGGGACGCCGGCCCCGGCGAGGCCCTGGTGAGCGCCAGGGAGCGGCTGCGCGCCGTGCCCGGGCGCGGCATCGGCTACGGCTTGCTGGGCCTGGAAGCGGCTCCACCGGCCGAGATCAGCTTCAACTATCTGGGCCAGGTCGACGCCACCTTCGGCGAGAGCTCTCTTTTCCGGGCTTCCAGCGGCTCCGCCGGCCCCACCCGGAGCCCGCGCGCCCACCGTACCCATCTGCTGGAGATCAGCGGCATCGTGGCCGAGGGCCGGCTCCGGATCACCCTGACCTACGGCTCGCGGATGCACCGCCGGGAGACCGCGGAGCGGCTGGCCGCGGCCTATGCCGAAGCGCTGCGGCAACTGATCCAGCACGACCGGGAGGCGGGTGGCATCCCTTGGTCGCCGCTGGTGCCCATCCAGCCCCTCGGGACGCGGACGCCGCTCTTCTGCGTCCATGCGCTCGGTGGAGAGGTCTTCTACTACTACCGCCTCGCCCGCGAGCTGGGCACCGACCAGCCGTTCTACGGCCTCCAGGCGCGCCCTTGGATGAGGGAACCGGGCAGGCCGAAGCGCCGCGGGTCACGGTCGAAGAGATGGCGGCCGAGTACCTCGACGCCGTGCGGAGCCTGCAGCCCGCCGGCCCCTACCTCCTGGCCGGGTACTCGTTCGGCGGCATCGTCGCGTTCGAGATGGCGCGGCAGCTCACCGCCGCCGGAGAGGAGGTGGCGCTGCTCGCCATCCTGGATGAGGGGGTCCCCAGGGCGACGAAGCCGCGGAAGTCGACACCGCGGCCGTCATCGCCGACATGGTGCGGTACCAGGCCCGCGGCCCCCGCGGTCCCCGCGATCAGAGGTGGCCTATCCCGCCGCTCCATGCGGACGAGCTGCGCGGCCTTCCCCTCGAAGCCCAGCTCGCGCGGGGCCTGGAGATCCTCGGCAGCCTGGAGGCGCTCGGACCGGGCTTCGACATCCCGCTGCTGCGCGATCTGGTCCTGGGGTGGAGCTCCAGGGCGACGGCCGCCGAACGCTACAGGGTCTCCACCTATCCGGGAAAGATCACCCTGTTGCGGGCGGGCAGCGTCGATCCGGCCGCCCTCCGGGAGCTGCCCCCGCAACGGCGGCAGGTCTTCGAGGACCCCACCCTCGGCTGGGGCGCCGTCGCAGCGGGCGGCGTGGAGGTCCACACCGTCCCCGGCAACCACCAGACGATCATCGAAGCGCCCCACGTGGAGACCCTCGCCGAGATCCTGGAAACGTGTATCGCGCGGGCCGAACGAGGGATATTGATGGTGGAAAATAACTGATCGATAGGAGGGGTGTGCGATGAAAAGGTTTCCGTGCGCCCGTGGTCTTATGAGCCCAAGACAAAGGCCCCTCTCTCCTTGGGGAAGAGAGGGGTGGAGAAAGTAAAGAGCCCTTGGGGGAGCTTCGAAGATTCCTGTGGCTCAGAACTTCCAGCCAAGCCCGAGCGTGTATTCGGTGTCCGACTTTTCGTAGGTGTCGCCTTCGAACTTCCGAACCCGGATCTCGGGCTTGAGGTAGAAGCTGGTGCCGAGGTCCCACTCGTAGTTGCCGCCGAAGTGATAGGTAAAGGCATCGTCGGAGACGTCCGTCGTGGTGCCAGTGACGTCAACGTCAACGGTGGCGAAGCCGATGCCCCCGAAGAGGCCGAAGTTGCTGCCCAGGACGAACCAGATGCCTGACAGGTCGACAAAGTAGCCGCTGGCATCTCCGACCAGACCCGCAAGCGGGCGGTCGGCATCTCCGTTGAGATCGAAGAAGCCGCCCTGAAGCCCGATTCCAAAGTTCGGGTTGAACCGGGAACCGTAGCGCACCCCGAGGGTGATGTCGTTGTCCAGCTCATCGAAGCCCGGGTCGTAGTAGCCGCCGTAGATCTCAAAGGATCTGTAGCCCTGCGCCTGGGCGGGCGCGAGGCTTGCGATCAACGCAATGATCGCGACTGACGAAAAGATTGTGACGACGCTCCTCCTCCGCTTCACGTCTCTCTCCTTTCTGGCCGGCGGATCGCCAGGCCCGCTGACCAGGAGCTTCAAGCTCCGGCTCAGCCCGATCGGCAGTATTTCCTTCGCGGTTGCCATGGCGAGACTTTGCGCGCAATGCCATGGTTGACGAAATTGGACTTTGGTCTCATAGACGCCCCTGCGCTGGAGCGGCGGAGAGACCGCGTTGCCGCGCGGGCTTCGGCTGGACGGCCGGGGGGCGCAAGCCCCCTGGCCGCATTCGATCACATGGATTTCGGCGCGTTGATCTTGAGCGGGCAGGTTCCCGTGCGCGGATCGTTGTCATCCGCCAGCCAGTACTGTTTCCACTCCCGGCCCGCCGGATCTCCGTAGATGGTGAAGTCGGGCGAGACGTCGATGAGGTCATATTTACGGACGGCCTGGCGGATGTCCCGCCGGATGGCCTCCGCGACCGGGTTGTGGCCCACGATGCCGGTGAGGTTCGCGTGGGTCTGCAGGACGAGGAACATGCCTTTCCTGCTGCTCCGGCTGAGCCTGTTCTGATAGGCCGTGCCGTGGCCGTTGATGAACCAGGGCTCGCCCGCGAAGCAGAACTGCCAGAGCGGGTGCCCGACGTCGGGCGGTATGGTGGCCGGCCAGGGCGCGTCGTCGTGGTGGTGGAGGGACTGGAGGAGGTTCCAGAATGTGGCTTCCTGCTCGGCCGCGCCGAGGTCCGGCTGGATGTCGACGAAGACGATGAGGGCGGGCCGGCCGCCGATGGAGGGAGCCAGGGCCTGGAAGGCGCGCAAGGTGCGCGCAAGCTCCTGGGCGTGGGAGATCTCTTCCTGCTCCACGTACGAGTACCGCAGCTTGTAGCTCTTTTCCGCGGCGACGCCGAAGGTGCAGGGATGGGGCCGCTTTTCGCCGGCTACGAATTCGTGGAAGTCACGGTAGTGGTCCTGAACCCAGGGCGGCGCGGGCTGGCCGTCTTCTGGAGAGACCAGGATTGCTTCTCGCTGGACCAGCAGCCGGGATGGGAACGCTTGGGGCATCAACACAGTCTCCATGATCGGAGGTCTCTTCGCAGGCCATCTTGGCACAGCTCTCCTCGAAGAGAGTGCCGGGTCGTTGGAAAAGCGGGACCGCTCGTGGTTTTCTGGTTTCGATGGCACCCGTCTGCTACCATCCCCCGGCCGCACTGGCCGTGGGATTCGAGAGAAAGGGACAGGGCATGCTCCGTGTTTCAGACGAGGTTTTTTTCGCGTGGGACGCTGCCGGTGAGGAGCTGGGGGTGGCGCTGCTGCGCCGGCCGGAGCAGTGGATGCCGCTGCCGGAGGCCGCCTACCTGGCCTTGGAGGCGATCGTGAGGATCCGGGCCGCCGGCCGCGCGGCGGTCGTGCAGGACCTGGAGCGCGCGGGAGTGGCGCCGGCGGCCGCCGAGGCCACTCTCGCCGAGTTGCTCGCCGCCGGCATCGTGGCCGAGGTGGAGCGGCCGGCCCAGCGCGACGATTACTACATGCCGATGCTCTACTACCACATGTTCGTGGACCCGCTGAAGGCCGGGGCCTATCTCAGGGCGCTCGAGCGCCAGGTGAAGCCGGGCATGCGGGTGCTCGACGTGGGCGCCGGGGTGGGCATCTTTTCGGTGGCGGCGGCGAAGCTCGGGGCCGAGCGGGTGTGGGCGGTGGAGAGCCGGCCCATCCTCGAGACGGCCCGGGCCCTGGCGAAAGAGAACGGCGTCGCCGACAGGATCGAGTTCGTGCGCGGCGACCTCTTCGATCCTGCCGTGGCGAAGAGCATCGGCGAGGTGGACCTGGTGGTGAGCGAGTTCATCGGGGACGAGATCTTCGACGAGGAGATCCTGCTCAAGACGATCTGGATGCGCGACCTGTATCTGGGGGATCGTGGCGGCGGCCGCGGCGGCCGGCTGATCCCCCGCGGTCTCGACGCCTATGCCGTGCCCTTCGAGTGCGAGCTGGCGGTGAACCGCTACAGGAACCGCCGCGACCGGGTGCTGGCGACCGCGAGCCAGTTCGGGGTGAGCGCGTCGGCCGTGGCCGGGCTGGTGGAGCGGGAGGGGCTGCGCAACGATTTCTCCGACCGCCTCTACGCGCACTCCTACCGGGAGATCGAGACCGAGGAATTCCATTTCCTGGGCGAGCCCGTGCGTTTCCACTCGGCCGATCTGGAGACCTGCGACAAGGTCTTCTTCCGCAACCGGATCGAGCTTCCCATCGACCGGGGCGGCCGGCTGGACGGCGTCCTGCTCTATTTCGTGGCCCATCTGGACGACGAGGTCCGCCTCTCGTCCGCCCCCTGGCTCCTGCGCACCCACTGGCCGCAGGTCCTCTATCTGCGGCAAGGCGAGCGCCAGGTCGGACCCGGCGACACGGCCCGCCTCGCCATCGCCTACACCGGAGGCCGCGGCTTCACCCTGGCGCTGCGCTAGGGAAGGGGATTGCCCCCTTTTGCCGGGCTCACCGCACCTTAGTGACGGAGGTGCCCACCGGTGCCCTGAGAGACCCGTGCGCGCACGTGCCGCGCGGCGGCCCCTTCTCTCGCGACCTCGAAGCTGTTGAGACGGAGCAAACCCACCTATGGAAGCCCTTCTGCGCGATCTGAAACGAGCCTGCCGAAACCTTGTGCAAGGACGGGGGAGCACCCTTGCCGCTCTCCTCTGTCTCGCCTTGGGGATGGGAGCGAGCTGCGCCATCTTCAGCGTCATCAACACCGTCCTGCTCAAGCCCCTGCCTTTCGCCGAGCCCGACCGCATCGTGATGGTCTGGAATCACTTCCTGTTGCAGGACACTCCCAAGTCGCCGTTCTCCGGCCGGGAGTTCCTGGACCTGCAGAGCCAGAGCACGACGTTCGAGGGGATGGCCACGGTGGGCCCCCAGTTCATCAGTCTCTCGGGCGACGGAGAGCCCGTGGAGCTGCTGGCCGGGCGCGCGACGTCGAGCCTCTTCCCGGTGCTGGGAGTGGAGGCCGCCGTGGGCCGGGTCTTCACGCCGGAGGAGGACGTCTTCGGCCAGAACGACGTCGTCCTCCTCACCCACAAGCTCTGGAAGGAGCGCTTCGGCTCCGACCCGGGCGTCGCCGGGCGGAAGATCACGCTCGACGGCCGGCCCACCCTGGTCACCGGGGTCCTGCCGGAGAATTTCAGGTTCGGCACCATCGCCTACGATCTCTGGATCCCCCAGGCGCTGAACCCCGCGCGGCTGATGCCGCGGCAGATCCGTAGCGTGTCGGTGGTCGCCAAGCTCAAGCCCGGGGTCAGCCTCGAGCAGGCCCAGCAGGAGGTGGACCTCATCGCGCAGCGGTTCGAGAAGGACTATCCGGAGAGCTACCCCGAGGGGAGCGGCTATGGGATCCACCTGACGCCGGTGCGCGAGGACCTGGTGGGAGGGGTCCGGACGACGCTGCTCGTCCTGTTCGGCGCCGTCGGACTGGTGCTGTTGATCTCCTGCCTGAACGTCGCGAACCTCCTGCTGGCCCGGGCGACCGCGCGCGCCAAGGAGGTGGCCATCCGGACCGCCCTGGGCTCGAGCCGGTCGATCCTGGTCCGCCAGTTCCTGACCGAGGGGATCGTGCTCTCGTTCTTCGGTGCGCTGGCCGGGCTGGTGCTCGCGTTCTGGAGCACGCGGGTGCTGGCGGCCTTCAATCCCGGGAACATCCCTCGGCTGGACCAGATCCGCCTCGACGGCACCGTCCTGCTCTTCACTCTCGGGCTGGTGGTGTTGACCGGTTGCCTGTTCGGGCTGGTGCCGATCGTCTTCAGCACGGGCAGGAACCTGCGCGAGCCCCTGCAGGACGGGGGCAAGACCTCGGCCGGGACTACGGGCGGCCAGCGGACGCGCAGCATGCTGGTGGTGGCCGAGATCGCCATCGCCCTGGTGGTGCTGGTGGGCGCCGCGCTGATGATCCAGAGCTTCCGGCACCTCCTGGACGTGGATCCCGGTTTCCGCACCCACGGCCTGCTCACCGCGCGGTTCACCCAGACCATCGCGAGGTTCCCCGAGCACCCCCAGGCGGTCGCCTTTCAGCAGCAGCTCCTGGAGCGGGTCGGCGTCCTCCCCGGGGTAGAGAGCGTGGCCCTGGCCTCCGAGCTCCCCATGGGGACCGGGTTGAACCTCTCGGGTGACATCACTCTCGAGGGGAAGGTCCTCGGCCCGAGCGAGGCGCCGCCGGTGACCGGCTGGCGGACGGTGAGCCCGGACTATTTCAAGACCCTGGAGATCCCGCTGCGCCAGGGGCGTGTGTTCACCAACGCCGACAACGACCAGGCCCCGGGCGCCGTGATCCTGGACGAGGAGCTGGCGCGCCGCCTCTGGCCCGGCGAGAGCGCTCTCGGCAAGCGGCTGAAGCTCAACGCGCGCACGCCGGAGCAGAGCATCTGGCGCACGGTCGTCGGGGTGGTGGGGCACGTCCGGCAGCACGAGCTGGCCGAGGCCGGAGGCGACCAGCTCTACATCCCGATCACCCAGAACCCGCTACGCCTGCTCTCCCTGGTGGTGCGCTCCACGGGCAACGCGCCGGGGCTCGCCACTGGAGTGCGCGAGGCCTTCCGGTCGCTCGACCGGGACCTCCCGGTCGAGATCCGGAGCATCGAAGAGGCGATCGACGATTCGCTGACGCGCCAGCGTTTCAACACCTTCCTCTTCATGGCCTTCGGCCTGATCGCGCTCACCCTGACGGTGATCGGCGTGTACGGTGTGATGGCCTATTCGGTGGCCCAGCGCACCCGGGACGTGGGGATCCGCATGGCTCTCGGCGCCCACCAGAAGGACGTGCTCCGCCTGATCGTCGGCCACGGCGCGCGGCTCACGGCCCTGGGGCTGGTGCTCGGGCTCGCCGCCGCCTGGTGGCTGTCCCGGCTGATGGCCACCCTGCTCTATGAAGTGGAGGCCGGCGACGTCCTGACGTTCCTCGGGGTCTCCTTGCTGCTGGGGCTCCTGGGCCTGCTGGCCAGCTATCTCCCCGCGCGCCGGGCGGCGAAGGTCGATCCTCTGGTGGCGTTGCGGTACGACTGATGAAAAAAGAGGACATCGAAGACATCTACCGGCTGTCCCCCATCCAGCACGGGATGCTCTTCCACTCGCTGTACGCCCCGGAGTCCGGGGTGTACTTCGAGCAGTTCGTGTTCGACCGGGGGGCCGATTTCGACCCGGAGGTGTTCGAGCAGACCTGGCGGACGCTGGTCGCCCACCACCCCGTCCTGCGCACCTGTTTCCTCTGGGCCGGCCTCAAGGACCCCGTCCAGGTCGTCCAGCGCCAAGTGGAGCTCTCCTTCGACCGGCAGGACTGGCGGGACGTCCCCGTCGGCGAGCACGGACGGCGGCTCCGGGAGTACATGGCCGAGGACCGGCGGCGGGGGTTCGACCTCGCCGCGGCACCGCTCCTGCGCTTCGGGATCCTGCGCCTGGCGGAGGACTCCTGGAAGATCCTCTGGAGCTATCACCACCTGCTGCTCGACGGCTGGTCCATGGGGCTCCTGTTCCGGGAGTTCCTGCCCGTGTACCGGGCCATCGCCTCAGGCACCGGGGGCACGCCCGTGCAGCAGACGAAGCGGCGCTCCTTCCGCGACTACATCGCGTGGCTGCGGCAGCAGGACGTGACGGAAACGGAGGCGTACTGGCGGCGTACCCTGGCCGGGCTCACGGCTCCCACGCCCCTGGCCGTGGACCGCCCTCTTGCCCCCGCGACCCCGGCAGTCACCGACCCCGGCCGCGAGTCTCGGTCCCTCCGGCTCGAGGAAGCCGAGACCGCGGAGCTCAAGGCCTGGTGCCAGCGCCAGCGCGTCACCGTGAGCACCCTGGTGCACGCCGCCTGGGCCCTCCTCCTCGGCCGCTACAGCCAGGAGCGGGACGTGCTTTTCGGCAGCACCGTCTCGGGCCGCCCTCCGGCGCTCCCGGGATCGGAGGCGATGCTGGGCTGCTTCATCAACACCCTGCCGGTGCGGGTGAAGATCCCTCCGGGCGGCCGGGTCCTGCCGTTCCTCCAGGAGCTACAGGCGCGCCTGGTGGAGCTGAGGCGCTACGAGCACAGCTCGCTGGTGGACATTCAGGGCTGGTCCGAGGTGCCCCGCCAGGTGCCGCTGTTCCAGAGCATCGTGGTGGTGGAAGGGTTTTTCGACAGCACGAACGAGGGGGGCGCCCATCAGCGGACCAACTATCCCCTTGCCCTGGTCGTGGGCCCGGACCGCGAGATCCTCCTGCGGATCGATTACGAGGCGGATCATTTCAGCGCTGCGGCCGTCGACCGTCTGCTCGGGCATCTGCGCACCCTGGTGACGGCGCTGCCGGGGGAGCCGGAGCGGCGCCTGGAGGAGCTTCCCGTCCTCACGCCTCCCGAGCGGGAGCAGCTCCTCACGGTCTGGAACCGGCCGGAGGTGCGCTTCCCGAGCCCGTTGCCACTGCACCGCCTCTTCGAGGCCCGCGCCGCCGAGACCCCGGAGGCCGTGGCCGTCATCTGCGAGGGCATGAGTCTCACTTACGGGGAGCTGAACGCCCGGGCCAACCGGCTGGCCCGTTACCTGCGGCGGCTGGGCGCCGGGCCGGAGTCCCGGGTGGGCCTCTGCCTGGAGCGGTCCCTGGAGCTGGTCGTGGGGATCCTCGGCATCCTCAAGGCGGGAGGCGCGTATGTTCCCCTGGACCCGCTCTATCCCGCGTCCCGCCTCTCCCTGATCGCGGAAGACTCCGGGCTGGACGTGCTGGTGACCGCCGAGGCCCTGCGCGGGCTGGTGCCCGGCGGCGTGCGCTCGGTCTGCCTCGACGCGGCCGCTGGGGAGATCGCAACCGAAAGCGCCGCCGACCTCGAAGGGGGCGCCGGTCCCGAAAACCTGGCCTACGTCATCTACACCTCCGGCTCGACCGGGAGACCCAAGGGCTCCCTGCTCACCCACGCCAACGTCACGCGGCTGTTCACGGCCACGGACGGCTGGTTCCACTTCGGTCCGCAGGACGTCTGGTCGCTGTTCCACTCCTTCGCCTTCGACTTCTCGGTTTGGGAGATCTGGGGGGCGCTGCTCTACGGCGGGCGGCTGGTGGTGGTGCCGTACTGGGTGAGCCGGTCTCCGGAGGCGTTCCACGAGCTGCTGGTGGAGGAGGGGGTGACGGTGCTCAACCAGACCCCCTCGGCGTTCCGGCAACTGGTGCAGGCGGACGGGGAGGGTCCCCTCTCCCTGCGCTACGTGGTCTTCGGGGGCGAGGCCCTGGAGCTGTCGAGCCTCGCGCCCTGGTTTGACCGGCATGGCGACGAGAAGCCGCTCCTGGTCAACATGTACGGCATCACGGAGACGACGGTGCACGTGACGTACCGGGTGATCCGCCGGGAGGACCTGGCGGCGGTGGGGCGCAGCCCGGTAGGGGTGCCGATCCCGGACCTCTCGGTGCATCTGCTGGACCGCCAGGGCCACCTGGTGCCGGTGGGGGTGGCCGGAGAGATGTTCGTGGCGGGAGCGGGGGTCGCGAGGGGGTACCTCGGGCGTCCGGAGCTGACGGCGGAGCGCTTCGTGCCGGACCCCTTCGGTGGTGCCGGAGATCGGCTCTACCGCTCGGGAGACCTGGCGCGCTGGCTGGAGAGCGGCGAGCTGGAGTACCTGGGGCGGATCGATCACCAGGTGAAGATCCGGGGCTTCCGTATCGAGCTGGGGGAGATCGAGGCCGTGCTGGGCTCGCATCCCTCGGTGCGCGAGGCCGTGGTGCTCCTGCGCGATTCCCCATCCGGGGACCCGCGCCTGGTGGGCTACGTAGTTCCAAGGGAGGGAGGGACAGACGCCGTCGAGCTGCGGGCCTTCCTCAAGGACCGCCTGCCCGACTACATGGTCCCCTCGGCGCTGGTGGAGACCCCCGCCGTTCCGCTGACCGCCCATGGCAAGGTGGACCGCAAGGCGCTCCCCGATCCCATGGAGGCGTCGGCCCCAGCGGAGGAGGGGTTCGATCCGTCGCGCACGCCCACGGAAGAGCTGGTGGCGGGGATCTGGTCCGAGGTGCTGCGGGTGGAGCGGGTGGGCAGGGACGACAGCTTCTTCGACCTCGGCGGCCACTCCCTGCTGGCCACACGGGTGCTGTCGCGCCTGCGCGAGGTGCTGGGGACCGAGCTGCCGCTGCGGGCGCTGTTCGAGGCCCCGACGCCCGCGGAGCTGGCGCCGCGCATCGAGGCGGCGAGGGCCGCGGGCACGGCCATGCTGCCGCCAATCGAACCGGCGCCCAGGGACGGCGACCTGCCCCTGTCGTTCTCCCAGGAGCGCCTGTGGTTCCTCGAGGAGCTCCAGCCAGGCACGGCGGTCTACCACATCCCGAACGCCGTGCGCATGAGCGGCGCGCTGGACATTGAGGCCCTGCGCCGCTCCCTCGCCGAGGTGGTGCGCCGCCACGAGGCCCTGCGCACGGTCTTCGCCGCGAAGGGAGGGCGGCCGGTGCAGGTGATCCGGGAAGACCTCCAGCCGACGATGCCCCTGGTGGACCTCTCGGGCCTGCCGGCTGCGGAAACCGAGGTCCGCCGCCTCTCGGCTGCGCTTTCGCTCATGCCCTTTGATCTTTCGGCGGGACCCCTGCTGCGCCCGGCCCTGCTGCGGCTGGGGGAGAGCGAGCACGTGCTGCTGCTCACCTTCCACCACATCGTCGCGGATGCCTGGTCGCTGGAGGTGCTGCTGCGCGAGCTGGCGGCGCTCTATCCGGCGTTTGCCTTGGGCCTCCCCTCACCCTTGCCGGAGCTGCCGGTGCAGTACGCCGACTTCGCGGCCTGGCAGCGGCGGTGGCTCGGCGGCGCTCTGCTGGGGGAGCAGCTCGCCTGGTGGCGCGAGCGGCTGGCCGGGGTGCCGGTGCTGCAACTGCCGGCCGACCGGCCGCGCCCGGCCGTCCAGAGCCATCATGGCTCGATCGTCCCTTTCGCCCTGCCCGAGCCGGTCTCGGCCGCGGTCCACGCCTTGGCGAAGGCGCGCGGCGTGACCGTGTTCATGGTCCTGCTGGCGGCCTACGAGGCGCTCCTCGCGCGCTGCTCCGGGCAGGAGGACTTCGCCGTGGGCTCGCCGGTGGCCGGCCGCGACCGCCGGGAGACCGAAGGGCTGATCGGCTTCTTCGTCAACACCCTGGTCCTGCGCTCGTCGCTGGCGGAGAATCTGGAAGTCACCAGGCTCCTCGACCAGGTCCGCGCGGCGGGCCTGGACGCCTACGCGCACCAGGGCGTGCCGTTCGAGCGCATCGTCCAGGAGCTGGCCCCCGAACGCAACCTGAGCTACCCGCCCCTGTTCCAGGTGATGCTGGCCTTCCAGAGCCTGGGGCAGGAGGCCCTGGATCTGCCCGGGCTGAAACTGTCGCCGCAGAGCGACGCGTTCCCGGTCTCCAAGTTCGATCTCACGCTGACGGCGTTCGACGCCGGAGACCGGATCTTCGGCCACTGGGTCTACAGCACGGCCCTGTTCGACCGGGAGACGGTCGCGCGCTGGTCCGGCCACTTCCAGGTGCTGCTGGAGGCGCTGGCGGCCGACCCGTCGCGGCGGGTCTCGGAGCTGCCGCTGTTGGGAGCGGTGGAGCGGGAGCAGGTCCTCGTGGAGTGGAACCGGCCGCCGGTGGACTATCCCGAAGAGGGCTTCGTCCACCAGCTGTTCGAGGCCCAGGTGGCGAGGACCCCGGAGGCGGTGGCCGTGGTCTTCGAAGGCGAGAGCCTGACCTACCGGGAGCTCAACGCGCGGGCGAACCGCCTGGCCCACCGCCTGCGGCGGGAGGGTGCGGGGCCCGAGGTGCTGGTGGGGATCCGCGTCGAGCGCTCGTTCGAGGTGGTCGTGGCGCTGCTGGCGATCCTCAAGGCGGGGAGCGCCTACCTGCCCATCGATCCGGCGCTGCCGGCCGAGCGGCAGGATTACATGACGGCGGATGCCGGGATTGGGCTGCTCCTGACCGGGGACCTGCCCGATTGTGGGGAGGAGCCGGTGGAGAACCCGGCGGTCCCCCTCCTGCCGGACCATCCGGCCTACGTCATCTACACCTCGGGCTCGACGGGCCAGCCGAAGGGCGTCGTGGTCTCCCACCGCGCCCTGGGCAACCGCCTCCAGTACGCCCGCGCGGGCGACATCCTGGCGAGCGACGCGTTCCTCCAGAAGACGACGATCAGCTTCGACGTCTCGCTCCTGGAGATCTTCGGGCCGCTGGTGGCCGGCGGCCGGACGGTGCTCGCCCGTCCCGGCGGCCAGCAGGACCCGGAGTACCTGGTGCGGCTCATCCGCGAGCAGCGGATTACCTACACGTCCTTCCCTCCCTCCCTGCTCTACGTCCTGTTCGAACAGGACGGGTTCGACCGCTGCGACAGCCTGCGGGTGGTGGTCACGGGCGGCGAGACGGTGCCGGCGGTTCTGCCCGGGCAGTTCTACGAGCGCCTGCCGGGCGCCTCCCTCCTCAACCGCTACGGCCCCACCGAGGCGACGATCTCGGTGACCTCGTGGCTGTGCGAGCGGGAGGGCACGCCGCGCTCGCTGCCGATCGGGCGGCCGACCGCGAAGACCCGCGTCTACCTGTTCGACGCGGCACTGCAGCCGGTGCCGGTGGGGATCACGGGGGAGATCTTCCTGGGCGGCCTCTGCGTGGCCCGGGGCTATCTAGGCCGGCCGGAGCTGACGGCGGAGGTGTTCGTCCCCGATCCGTTCGGCGGCGAGGCAGGAGCGCGGCTCTATCGCACTGGGGACCTCGCGCGCTACCGGTCGGACGGCGCCATCGAGTTCGTGGGACGGGCCGATCAGCAGGTGAAGATCCGGGGCTTCCGGGTGGAGTTGGGAGAGATCGAGGCCGCCCTCGTCCGCCACCCCGCCGTACATGAGGCCGCCGTGATCGACCGTGAGGACGGCCCCAGCCGGAGCCTCGCCGCCTATCTGGTCTGGGAGCCGGGGGAGAGGGCGGAGGACACCGCATTGCGGAGCTTCCTGCTGGAGAGCCTGCCCCCCTACATGGTGCCGGCGGACTTCGTGGTCCTCGAAGCCCTTCCCCTCTCGTCCACCGGCAAGGTGGACCACAAGGCCCTGCCCGCGCCCCGGCGGGAGGCGGGCGGGACAGGATTCGAGGAGCCCCAGGGGCCGGCCGAGGAGATCCTGGCCGGTATCTTCGCTGGCCTCCTCGGGCTCGAAAAGGTGAGCCGGACGGCAGACTTCTTCGAGCTGGGCGGGCATTCGCTGCTAGCGACCCGGGTGGTGGCGCGGGTGCGGGAGCTGCTGGGCGTGGACCTCGCCCTGCGGCAGCTTTTCGAGAGCCCCACCGTGCAGGGGCTGGCCGGACAGGTGGAGGCGGCCCGCCCCGCCCTCCCGCCAATCGTTCCGGTGCCGCGCGGAGAGGACCTGCCGCTCTCCTTCGCCCAGGAGCGCCTGTGGTTCCTGGACCAGCTCCAGCCGGGCTCTCCGGTCTACAACATGCCCGCGGCGATGCGCCTGCGCGGCCGGCTGGACCTGGGCGCCCTGCGCCGCTCTCTCCAAGCGGTAATCGGTCGCCACGAAGCCTTGCGGACCACCTTCGCTGTACGCGGCGGCCGGGCCGTGCAGGTCATCGCTCCCGTACTGATCCCGCGGATGCCGGTCGTGGACCTCCAGGGCCTGTCCGCCCCGGCGCGCGAGGTCCTCATCGAGGAGCTGGCGGCGGCGGAGCGCGCGGTCCCCTTCGATCTCGCCACGGGTCCTCTGCTGCGCGCCACGCTGCTGAAGGCCGCCGGGGAGGATCACGTGGTCCTCCTCACCCTGCACCACATCGTCACCGACGGCTGGTCGATGGGCGTGCTCATCCAGGAGATCGCGGAGCTGTACCGGGCCTTCGTCACGGGCTCCGCGCCGTCGCTGCCGGAGCTGCCCATCCAGTACGCGGACTTCGCGGTCTGGCAGCGCGGCTGGATGAGCGGCGACACGCTGGAGGCCCAGCTCGGCTACTGGCGGCAACAGCTCGCCGGCCTTCCGCCGCTGCTGGAGCTGCCCACCGACCGTCCCCGTCCGGCGGTGCAGACCTTCCGGGGCGGGAGGCATTGGACGCCTCTGCCCGCGGGACTGGCCGAAGGGCTGCGGAGCCTCTGCCGCGCGGAGGGGGCCACCCTGTTCATGGGCCTGCTGGCGGCCTTCCAGGCGCTCCTGCACCTCTACTCGCGGCAGGACGACCTCGCGGTCGGCTCTCCCGTGGCGGGCCGGAGCCGGCTGGAGACCGAGCCGCTGATCGGCTTCTTCGTCAACAACCTCGTCCTGCGCGGCGATCTCGCCGGCAATCCCCCGTTCCGTACCCTGCTGGCAAAAGCGCGGGAGGCGGCCCTCGGGGCCTACGCCCACCAGGACCTTCCGTTCGAGAAGCTGGTCGAGGAGTTGGCGGGGGAGCGCAGCCTGAGCCACGCGCCGCTGTTCCAGGTGGCGCTGGTGCTCCAGAACACCCCGCGGCAGACGCTGGAGCTCCCCGGTATGACGCTCTCCCGGGCCGCCGCCGAGGGGGGGACCTCCAAGTTCGACCTGACGCTGAACGCCCTGGAGACCCCGGACGGCCTGGGCGTGATGTGGTCCTTCAACCGCGACCTCTTCGATCCCGCCACGGCCGAGCGCCTGGCGGACCGCTTCGAGGCCCTGCTCGCCGGCTTCCTCGCCGATCCCGGCCAGGGCGTCGAGGACGCCGCGGTCCTGGGTCCGGAGGAGCGCGCCCAGCTCCTGGAGTGGAGCGTCTCTGGAGAAGCCGGGCCGGAGTCCCTGTTCCACGAGTTGCTGGAGACCCAGGCCCGGCGCATCCCGGACCGTCCGGCGGTGATCTCCCCGGAAGGGAGCCTCACCTACCGCGAGCTGAACGCCCGCGCCAACCAGTTGGCCCACCGGCTGCGGCGGCTGGGAGTGGGGCCGGAGGTCAGGGTGGGCCTCCGGATGGAGCGCTCCCTCGAATCGGTGATCGCGCTCTTCGGCATCCTCAAGGCGGGCGGGGCCTACGTGCCCATCGATCCCGCGCATCCGGAAGACCGCGTCTCCTGGATGCTGGAGGACGCTGCCGTCTCGCTCGTGCTGACCCATCTGGAGGATCTCTCCGGAGAGAGCGAAGAGGCGCCGGAGAGCGGCGTCACGGCGCAGAGCCTGGCCTACGTGATCTACACCTCGGGCTCGACCGGCCGCCCCAAGGGGGTGCTGGTGCCGCACCGAGGCCTGGGCAACCTGTCGGCGGCCCAGGCACGGCTGTTCCAGGTAACAGAGCAGAGCCGGATCCTGCAGTTCGCCTCGCTCTCCTTCGACGCCTCCGTGGCCGAGATCGCGCTCGCCGTGCGGGCCGGAGCCGCGCTCTGCCTGCCGCCGAAGAGCGCGCTGCTGCCCGGCGCCGAGCTGGTGGAACTGCTGCGTCGGTGGGAGATCACCAAGGTGACGCTGCCGCCGTCCGTCGCTTCGACGCTGCCGGAGCGGGACTTCCCGGCGTTGCGGACGGTGGTGGTGGCGGGCGAGGCCTGTGCGGCCGAGGTGGCGGAGAGCTGGGCGAAAGATCGTCTCTTCCTCAACGCCTACGGTCCCACGGAAACGACCGTCTGCGCCACGGCGGGAGCCTACGTGCCGGGCAGCGGCCGGCTCTCCCTGGGGACCGCCATCCCGGGAGCCGCCGTCTACGTGACGGGTCCGGACCTGCACCTCGCTCCGGCCGGTGTGCCGGGGGAGCTGTGCATCGGCGGCATCGGTGTCGTCCGGGGCTACTCGGGCCGGCCGGACCTGACGGCCGAGCGCTTCGTGCCCGATCCGTTCTCGGGTAAGCCGGGAGCGCGGCTCTACCGTTCGGGGGACCTGGCCCGCTTCCAGGCGGACGGAACGCTCGATTTCCTGGGCCGGATCGACCAGCAGGTCAAGGTCCGCGGCTTCCGCATCGAGCCTGGGGAGATCGAAAACGCGCTGCTGTGCCATCCGGCGGTGTCCGAGGCCGTGGCCGTGGCGCGCGAGGACGGCCGGTCCGAGCGCCGCCTGGTGGCCTATCTGGTCTTGCGGGACCCCGCAGTCATTGCGGCCGTGGACTGGCGCGGCTTCCTCGCCCGTTCGCTGCCGGACTACATGGTCCCCTCGGCCTTCGTGGTGCTGCCGGACCTGCCGAGGACGACGAGCGGCAAGGTCGACCGCCGCGCCCTGCCGGCTCCTTCGATGAGAATCGAGGGGTTCGTCGCGCCTCAGAGCCCGCTGGAGATCTTCCTGGCGGGTCTCTGGAAGGAGGTCCTGGGGATCGACTCCGTGGGGCTCCACGACGACTTCTTCGCCCTGGGCGGCAGCTCCATCACCGGCGCCCTCCTGATCAACCAGCTCCAGGAGAAGCTTTCCGAGATCGTCCACGTCGTCGTCATGTTCGACGCGCCGACCGTGGGCCAGTTGGCAGCCTACCTGCGCCGGCACTACCCGGAAGCGGTGTCGCGGCTGTTCGGGGAAGCAGGCTCTGGAGAATCAGCCTCCCGGCGGGTGGACGAGGAGCGAGTGGCGGAGATGCTGCGCGTCATCGAGCCCTTGCCGCCGGGCGAACCGCCGGGCGAGCCCGGACCGAAGAACCCTCCCGCGGTCTTCCTCCTGTCGCCGCCACGGTCGGGCTCGACCCTGTTCCGGGTGATGCTCGCCGGCCACCCCGGCCTGTTCGCTCCGCCGGAGCTGGAGCTGCTCTCCTTCAAGACCTTGACCGACCGGCGGGAGGCCTTTGGCGAGCGCTTCGGCTTCTGGCTGGAGGGCACGACCCGGGCGGTGATGGAGATCCAGGGCTGCGACGCCGAGACGGCCGAGGGCCTGCTGGCGGACTTCGAGGCCCAGGGCTGGACCACCCGGGACCTCTACCGCCAGATCCAGGAGTGGATCGGCGGCCGCCTGCTGGTGGACAAGACGCCCTCCTACGCGCTGGATCTCAAGATCCTGGAGCGGGCCGAGGAGACGTTCGAGAACGCCCGCTACATCCACCTGCTGCGCCATCCCTACGGCATGATCCGCTCGTTCGAGGAGGCGAAGCTCGACCAGGTCTTCTTCCGCCATCCGCACTCGTTCTCGCGCCGGGAGCTGGCGGAGCTGATCTGGCTGGTGAGCCAGCGCAACATCCTCCGCTTCCTGGAGGGGATCCCCCCGGAGCGCCAGCTGCGGGTCCGTTTCGAGGACCTGCTGGCGGCGCCCTCGGAGCGCCTGGCGGAGGTCTGCTCGTTCCTGGGGATCGAATTCCGTCCGGAGCTGGCGGCGCCCTACGAGGACAAGCAGCGGCGCATGACCGACGGCATCCATTCCTGGTCGCGGATGCTGGGCGACGTCAAGTTCCACGAGCATTCGGGGGTCGATTCCACGGTCGCCGAGAAGTGGAAGTCCGAGTACAAGGAAGACTTCCTGGGCGAGCCCACCTGGGAGACCGCCGCGGCCCTCGGCTATCCTCGCCGGGAGTCGCAATGGGTGCCGCTGAAGGCCGTGCCGAGGGACGCCGGCACGCCTCTGCCGCTCTCTTTCTCCCAGGAGCGGCTCTGGTTCCTCAGCCAGCTCCAGCCGGAGTCGCCGGCCTACAACCTCCCGACGGCGGTACGCCTGCGCGGCAAGCTGGACGTGGCCGCCTTCACCGGGGCCCTCCAGGAAATCGTGCGTAGGCATGAATCCCTGCGCACCCGCTTCGCCATCCACGGTGGCCGGGCCGTGCAGGTCATTGATCCCGAGTTGGCGGCGCCGGTCCCGGTGGTTGATCTCCAGGGTCTGCCCGGTCTCGCCCGCGAGGCCTTGATCGAGGCCTTGGCGGCGGAGGAGCGTCTGCGCCCCTTCGACCTCTCCACGGGTCCCCTGCTGCGTGCCACCCTGCTGAAGTCCGCCGCGGAGGAGCACGCGGCTCTCCTGACCCTGCACCACATCGTTTCGGACGGCTGGTCGATGGGCGTGCTGATCCGGGAGATCGCCGAGCTTTACAGCGCGTCCGTGGCCGGCCGGCCTTCGCCTCTGCCGGATCTCCCGGTCCAGTACGCGGACTTCGCGTTCTGGCAGCGGGATTGGCTGAGCGGCGAGGCCCTGGAGACCCAGCTCGGCTATTGGCGGCGCCAGCTCGCCGGCATGCCGCCCCTGCTGGAGCTGCCCACGGACCGGCCACGCCCGGCGGTCCAGAGCTTCCGGGGGAAGCACCACCGGTGGGCGATCTCCAGGCCGCTCCTGGACGGGCTCGAGGCGCTCTGCCGGCTCGGGCACGCCACCCTCTTCATGGGCCTGCTCGCCGTCTACCAGGCCGTCCTCCAGCGCTATACCGGCCGGGACGACGTGGTGGTGGGCACGCCCGTCGCCGGCCGCGGCCGCCGGGAGACGGAGCCGCTGATCGGCCTGTTCCTGAACAGCCTGGTGCTGCGGACGGACTTCTCGGGCGACCCGGACGTCCCCGGCCTCCTCGAAAGGGTGCGGAAGACCACCCTGGAAGCCTTCGCGCACCAGGACCTGCCCTTCGAGAAGCTCGTCGAGGAGATGGCCCAGGAGCGGAACCTCTCCCACGCGCCGCTCTTCCAGGTCCTGCTGGTGCTCCAGAACGCCCCCGCCGGGCCCATGGAGCTGCCTGGGCTGACCCTCGCTCCCGTGGAGACCGAGGGCACCACGGCCAAGTTCGACCTCACGCTGAACGCCCGCGAGACCGAACGGGGGCTCCTGCTGCTCTGGCTGTACAACAGCGACCTCTTCGACGCCGCCACGGTCCACCGCCTCTCGGGGCACCTGGAGACCCTGCTCGCGGCGGCCGTGGCCGCTCCGGAGCGCCGCCTTTCCGAGCTGCCGCTGCTGACCCCGGGGGAGGAGCGGCAGATCCTCGAATGGAACGACACCGCCGTCTCCTACGGGACGGACGCCTGCCTGCACGAACTGATCGAAGCCCAGGTGGAGCGCGGTCCGGACCGGGTGGCGGTCGTGTTCGAGGGCGAGAGCCTCACCTACCACGAGCTGAACGCGGCGGCCAACCGGCTGGCGCACCGCCTGATTGGGATGGGAGTCGGCCCCGAGGTGCCCGTGGGCGTCTTCGCCGAGCGTTCGTTGGAGATGGTGGTGGGCCTGCTCGCCGTCCTCAAGGCGGGCGGCGCCTACCTGCCGGTCGACCCGGACTACCCGGAGGACCGGGTGGCCTACATGCTCGCGGACGCGGCGGTCCCCGTGCTCCTGACGCAGGAGCATCTGGCGGGACGGCTGGCCGGGATCAGCGCCCGGGTCCTCCTTCTTGGCGAGGAGGACGGGGCGGGGGAGGAGGCCAATCCCGCGTCCGGGGTCGAAGCGGGCCATCTCGCCTACGTGATCTACACCTCAGGCTCGACCGGAAGGCCCAAGGGGGCCATGAACACCCATCGCGGCATCGTCAACCGCCTGCTCTGGATGCAGCAGGAGTACGGCCTGACGCCCGAGGACCGGGTGCTCCAGAAGACCCCGTTCAGCTTCGACGTGTCCGTCTGGGAGTTCTTCTGGTCGCTGATGATGGGAGCGCGGCTGGTGATGGCCCGTCCCGCCGGGCACCAGGACGCGGCCTATCTGGCCCGCACGATCCAGTCCGAGGGGATCACGACCCTTCACTTCGTGCCCTCCATGCTCCAGGTCTTCCTGGAAGCGCCGGGAGTGGAGGCGTGCACCTCGCTGATCCGGGTGATCGCCAGCGGCGAGGCCCTGCCCTACGAGTTGCAACGCCGGTTTTTCCACCGCTTGGGAGCTGGGCTGCACAACCTCTACGGCCCCACGGAAGCGGCTGTGGATGTGACGTATTGGGCCTGCGAGGCCGAGGGGCGGCGCGGCGTGGTGCCCATCGGCCGGCCGGTGGCGAACACCCGCATCCACCTGCTGGACGCTGACCTGCGGCCTGTGCCCGTAGGCGTGCCGGGCGAGCTCTACATCGGCGGCGTCCAGGTGGCCCGCGGCTATCTCGGGAGGCCGGAGCTGACGGCGGAGCGCTTTACTCCGGACCCGTTCTCGGCGGAGCCCGGAGCGCGCTTCTACAGGACCGGCGACCTTGCCCGGTATCTGCCCGACGGGGCCATCGACTTCCTGGGCCGCATCGACCACCAGGTGAAGCTGAGGGGCCTGCGCATCGAGCTGGGGGAGATCGAGGCCGCCCTCGCCGCCCACCCGTCCGTGCGCGAGGCGGTGGTGCTGGCGCGCGCCGGGGATTCGGACGTTCTCGGCGCGGTGAGCCTCGTGGCGTACGTGACAGGTGCGGAGCCCGCGCCGGCCGAGTTGCGCGCCCTGCTGGCCCGGTCGCTCCCGGACTACATGATCCCCGCGGCCTGGGTGGTGCTCGGCGAGATGCCCCTGAGCCCCAACGGCAAGGTGGACCGCAAGGCCCTGTCCCGCATCGCGCCCGAGCGGACGGCCACGGAGCCGGCGGAGAAGGTGGCGCCGCGCACGGAGATGGAATGCGGCCTGGCGGCCCTGTGGAGCGAAGCCCTGGGCGTTTCCCCCGACAGCATTGGCATCCACGACAACTTCTTCGGGCTGGGTGGCAACTCGATCACCGGCGCCATCCTGATCAACCGCCTCCAGCAGGTACTCGGCGAGATCGTCCACGTGGTGGCCATCTTCGATTCGCCCACGGTCGCCTCCATGGCCGCGAGCCTGATCCGGGATTACCCCGAGGCGGTGGCGCGGATCTGGGGGAGGGAGTCGCTCGGCGAGGCCGTGACGGCGGACCTGGCGCCGCCGCTGCTGCCGCTGGACAAAGAGCGTCTGGCCGAGGTCCGGAGCCTCCTCCGGACGCTCGCGCCCGCAAGCACTCCGGCTCCGAAGAACCCGCCCGCGCTGTTCGTGCTGTCGCCACCCCGGTCCGGCTCGACGCTGCTGCGCGTCATGCTGGGCGGCCACCCCGGGCTCTTCGCCCCGCCGGAGCTGGAGCTGCTCAACTTCAACACCCTCGCCGAGCGGCGCGACGCCTTCCCGGGCCGCGACGCCTTCCGCCTGGAAGGACTGCTCCGCGCCGTCATGGAGATCCGGGGCCAGGGGCCGGACGACGCCCGCGCCCTGGTTGAGGGCTTCGAGAGCGAGGGGATGACGGTTCAGGAGCTCTACCGCCGGCTCCAGGAGTGGATCGGCCCGCGCCTGCTGGTCGACAAGACGCCGACCTACGCCTGGGATCCGGCCACGCTCCGGCGCGCCGAGGAGACCTTCGAGGGAGCCCGCTACCTTCATCTCGTCCGCCATCCCTACGGCATGATCCACTCCTTCGAGGAGGCCCGGATCGACCAGATCTTCTTCCACGAGGACCATCCGTTCAGCCGCCGCGAGCTGGCCGAGGCCCTCTGGGGGATCGCGCACCGGAACGTCCTGGACTTCCTGGAGCAGGTGCCCGAGGAGCGCCGGCACACGGTGCGCTTCGAGGATCTGCTGGGCGATCCCGAGGCCGAGCTGCGGAGGATCTGCGGCTTCCTCGGGATCGAATACCACCCGGACATGGCCGAGCCGTACAAGGAGAAGTCCGAGCGGATGACCGACGGCCTCCACGCCGAGTCCCGCATGCTGGGCGACGTCAAGTTCCACCAGCACGGGAGCGTGCAGGCCGGCGTCGCCGACCGCTGGCGCGAGGTCTACACCCGCGACTTCCTGGGGGATGCCACCTGGCGGCTCGCGGCGCGGCTGGGCTACGGCGTCGAAAAGGAGCGGCTCGACATTGAACCGGGCGGCTGGCGCGAAGGCGAGCCCCTGCCGCTCTCCTTCGCCCAGGAGCGGCTCTGGTTCTTCGAGCAGATGGAGCCCGGGAGCCCGGTCTACCACATCCCCTCGGCGTTCCGCCTCTCCGGCCGGCTCGACCTGGCGGCCCTCGAAGCGAGCTTCCGGGAGGTCATCCGCCGCCACGCCTCCCTGCGCACCACCTTCTCGGTGGCCGAGGGCAGGCCGGTCCAGACCGTTTCGGCCGGGACCGGTTTCCACCTGCGGGTCATTGATTTGAGTAGTCTGGCCGAAGAGCCGCGCGAGGCGGAGGCCCGGTCCCTGGCCCGCGAGCTGCTGCGCCAGCCCTTCGACTTCGAGAGGGGACCCATGCTGCGAGCGGCTCTGCTGCGCCTGGGCCCGGAAGAGCATGGGGCCGTCTTCCTCATGCACCACATCGTGAGCGACGGCTGGTCCATGGGGGTGCTCATCCGCGAGGTGGCGGCGCTCTATGCCGCGTTCTCTCAAGGCCGGCCCTCGCCTCTGCCCGGGCTGGCGGTCCAGTACCCCGACTACGCTCTCTGGCAGCGGCGCTGGCTCCAGGGCGAGAGGCTGGACGGCGAGATCTCCTACTGGAAGAAAGCGCTGGCCGGAGGCTCCCGTGCTGGAGTTCCCCTCCGACCGCCCCAGGCCACCCCTGCCGAGCTACCGGGGAGGCCGGACGCTGTTCAATCTGCCGGCCGGTCTCGTCCGCCCTCTCTACGAGGTGGGACGCGCCGAGGAGGCCACGCCGTTCATGGTCCTGCTCGCCGGGTTCGCGGCTCTCCTGGCCCGCTACTCCGGCCAGGAGGACATCGCCATCGGCTCGCCGGTGGCCAACCGGAACCGCGCTGAGACCGAGCCGCTGATCGGCTTCCTCGTCAACACCCTCGTCTTCCGCACGGACCTTTCGGATGACTCGGGCAACGCCGGCTTCCGCGAGCTGCTGAGGCGGGTGCGGCGGACGGCCCTGGGCGCCTATGCCCACCAGGACCTGCCGTTCGACAAGGTGGTGGAGGAGGTGAAGCCCCGGCGCGATCCGAGCGTCTCGCCGCTCTTCCAGGTCATGCTGGTGGTGCAGGACGCGCCCCGCCAGGGGCTGGAGCTCCCCGGCATCCGCCTCTCCCGCATGGACTTCGAGGGTGACAGGTCCCTCTTCGATCTCACCCTCTCCCTGAGCGAGTCCCCGGCCGGGCTGATGGGAGGGATCGAATACAGCCGTGACCTGTTCGATGCCACCACGGCGGAGCGGATGGGCGGCCATCTCCGGACCCTGCTGGCCGGGGCCGCGGCGGAGCCCGGGAGGCGGCTCTGGGAGCTGCCGCTCCTCACCGCAACGGAGCTCGCGCAGCTCGCCGCCTGGAGCCGCGCCGAAGGGCCGCCGTGGGAAGACCTGTGCCTCCACGAGATGATCGAGGCCCGGTGCGACCGCGATCCGGGCGGCGTGGCCGTGGTGGACGGCGGCGAGCGGCTCAGCTACGGCGAGCTCGAAGAGCGGTCCAACCGGCTGGCGCACCGGCTGCGGCGGCTGGGCGTGGGGCCGGAGGTCCGGGTGGGCCTCTGCATGCAGCGCTCGCTCCAAGGGGTGGTCGGCATTCTGGGGATCCTCAAGGCGGGCGGCGTCTACCTGCCCGTCGATCCCTCTTATCCTCAGGAGCGCCGGAGCTGGATCCTGGCGGACGCCGGCGCCCGGGTGCTGATCACTCAGGAGAGCCTGCGGCATGACCTGGCGTCCCTGCCGGCAGGAACCGGGGTCGAGGTCCTCTGCCTGGACTCCGCTTGGGCGGAGATCGCCGGGGAGAGCGCGGAGAGGCCGGAGAGGCAGGTACGGCCGGACAACGTGGCCTACGCCATCTATACCTCCGGCTCCACGGGGAAACCCAAGGGGGTCGAGGTTCCCCATGGCGCCGTGGCGGCCTACGTACGGCCCGCCATGGCCTCGTACGGGTATTGCGACGAGCGGGTGGACAGGGTCCTGCAGACGGCGTCCTGGGGCTTCGACGCGTCGATCGAAGAGGTCCTCGTCTCGCTGATCGCCGGAGTGACGGTCGTGCTCTGGGACGGCGATCTCGATCCCGAAGAGCTGCTGCGCCGGTCCATGGGGCTGGGGGTGACGGTCCTCACGCTGACGCCGTCCTTCCTCCAGCTCTGGACGCGTGAGGTGGCGGGCAAGGGGCTCCCGGACCTGCCCGTCAACGTGGTGATCACCGGCGGCGAAGCCCTGTCGCCTGAGGTGGCGCGGCTCTGGCCGTCGACCCCCCTGCGCAACGCGCTGCTGGTCAACGCCTACGGACCCACGGAAGCGGTGATCGTGGCGACCGACTGGGCGGTACGGGCCGGCGAGCTGCCGGAGGCGCTCTCCAGCGTGCCGATCGGCCGCCCGCGCTTTGGCCGGTCGGTCCACGTGCTGGATGCCCAGGGGGAGCCGGTCCCCGTGGGTGTGCCCGGCGAGCTGCTCCTCGGCGGCTCGCTGGCCCGGGGCTATCTGGGCCGGCCAGAGGCGACCGCCGAGAGGTTCGTGCCGGACGGCTTCTCCGGCGAGCCGGGAGCCCGCCTGTACCGCACGGGCGACCGGGTGCGGTGGCTGCCGTCGGGCGACCTCGAGTTCCTCGGCCGCACCGACCACCAGGTCAAGGTCCGCGGCTTCCGCATCGAGCTGGGCGAGGTCGAGGCGGCGCTCTCCTCGCACCCCGGCGTGGCCCAGGTGGCGGTGCTCGCCGACCCGGCCGGGCAGCGTCTCGTGGCCTATGTCGTGCCGTCCGGGACGGCGGTCTCGTCCCCCGGCGACCTGCGCAGCTATGTCGAGGAGCGCCTGCCGTCGTACATGGCGCCCTCCGCCATCGTCGCGCTGCCGGCCCTGCCGCTCAACGCGCACGGCAAAGTGGACCGCAAATCCCTCCCCGACCCGGGCTCCGTCCTGTCCGAGGGCATGGCGGGCGTGGAATTCACGGCCCCCCGCACGCCCGTCGAGGAGAAGCTGGCGGAGGTATGGGCTCGGCTCCTGCCGGTAGAGCGGGTGGGGGTCCATGACGACTTCTTCCAGCTCGGCGGCCACTCGCTCCTGGCCACGCAGCTCCTTTCGCGGATCCGGGAGGCCTTCGGCGCCGAGCTGCCGTTGCGCAGGCTCTTCGAGCTTCCCGACGCTGGAGGCCATGGCCCGGGAGATCGAGGACGCCGCCGGGACGGACCGGGAGAAGCCGGCCCCGCCGCTCCGGCCCTACCTCCGGAAAGGCGATCTCCCGCTCTCCTTCGCCCAGGAGCGGCTCTGGTTCCTGGAGCAGCTCCAGCCCGGCTCCTCCGCCTACAACCTGCCGGCCGTGTTCCGCCTGATCGGCGGCCTGGACGCCGGGGTCTTCCGCCGGAGCTTGGCGGAGATCGTGCGCCGGCACGAATCGCTGCGCACCCGCTTCGCGGTCCGGGACGGCAGGCCGGTCCAGGTGATCGAGGAGGGCTCCCGCCTGGAGGTGCCGGTCGTCGATCTGCGAGCGCTTCCGGCCGGCCGGCGGGAGGCGGCCGCGCGGGTCCTCGCCCTGGAGGAATCCCGGCGCCCCTTCGACCTCGCGGAAGGGCCGCTGCTGCGCGCCACCCTGCTGCGGTCCACGACGGCCGCCGGCGAGGACGAGCACACCGTCCTCCTGGTGATGCACCACATCGTCACGGACGGCTGGTCCATGACGGTGTTCGTCAACGAGTTCGGGGCCCTCTACCGGGCCTTCTCGCAGGGCGCCCCCTCGCCGCTGCCGGAGCTGCCGGTCCAGTACGCCGACTACGCCCTCTGGCAGCGGGGCTGGCTCCAGGGAGCCGTCCTGGAGGAGCAGATCTCCTTCTGGAAGGAGGCCCTGGGAGGAGCCGCGGTGCTGGAGCTGCCGGCCGACCGGCCGCGGCCCCCGGTGCAGACCTACCGCGGCACGGCCGTGCCGTTCCTGATCCCGGAGGGGCTCGTCCGCTCCCTGGAGAGGGCCGTCCATTCCCAGAGCGCGACCCGGTTCATGGTCCTCATCGCCAGCCTCTCGGTCCTGCTGAGCCGCTACTCCGGCCAGGAGGACGTCTCCATCGGCTCGCCGATCGCCAACCGCGGGCGCGCCGAGACCGAGCCCCTGATCGGCTTCTTCGCCAACACCCTGGTGCTGCGGACGGACCTCTCGGGCGATCCCGGCTTCCGCGGGCTGCTCGGCCGCGTCCGCGAGGCGGCGCTCGCCGCCTACGCCCACCAGGACCTGCCTTTCGAGAGGGTCGTGGAGGAGGTCAACCCGCCGCGGGACCTCAGCCGCTCGCCTCTGTTCCAGGTCCTGCTCGCCCTCCAGAACACTCCGGAGGGGCAGCTCGACCTGCCGGGGCTCGCCGCCGCGCCCTTCCCGGGCCTGGAATCCACGGTCGCCAAGTTCGACCTGTCGCTCTGGCTCCGGGAGGCGCCGGACGGCGTCCGGGGCTCTCTGGAGATCAACCGCGACCTCTTCGATCCGGCCACGGCGAAACGCCTGGCGGGCCATCTCCTCACGCTCCTCGAAGGAGCGGCGGCGGCGCCGGACCTGCCGTTCTCCGAGCTGCCGATCCTCACTCGCGCGGAGCAGCAGCAGGTGCTCGAAGCCAACGCCACGGCGGCGGCCTGTTCCGATCAGGTTGCCGCGCACCAGCTCTTCGAAGCCTGGGTGGAGCGCACGCCGGAAGCCATGGCCGCGGTCTTCCAAGGCGAGTCCCTGACCTACCGCAAGCTGAACGAGCAGGCGAACCGGCTGGCCCATCACCTGAGGGCGCTCGGGATCGGCGCGGAGGACCGGGTAGCCTTCTGCCTGGAGCGTTCCCCGCTCCTGCTGGTCGCCGTGCTGGCCGTGATGAAGTCCGGCGGCACCTACGTGCCGCTCGATCCCAAGCATCCACGGGAGCGCCTGGCCTACGTCCTGAACGACACCCGGGCCGCGGTGCTGCTGACCGAGTCCCGCGTGGCGGAATTCCTGGAGGGGCTGCTCCCCGAATCGACCGCGGCAGTCCTCCTGGACCGGGACCAGGAGCAGATCGCGATGTCCTCGCCAGAGAATCCGGCTCCACTGCCGGACCCCGCCGAGCGGCTGGCCTACATCATCTACACCTCCGGTTCGACAGGCCGGCCCAAGGGGGTCCAGGTGCCCCACCGGGCCCTGGTGAACTTCCTGGAATCGATGGGGCGGAGCCCGGGGCTCTCGCCGGAGGACACGCTCCTCGCCATCACCACCCTTTCGTTCGACATGGCGGTGCCCGAGGTGCTGCTGCCCCTCGTCACGGGCGGGCGCATCGCGATCGCTCCCGCGGAAGCGGTGGCGGACGGCGAAGCCCTGGTAAGCCTCCTCGAATCCTCGGGGGCCACGGTGCTGCAGGCCACTCCCACCACCTGGCGGCTGTTGATCGAGGCCGGCTGGCAGGGAACCCCGGGGCTGCGCGGGTTCATCGGCGCCGAAGCCGTGCTGCGCGAGTTGGCGGACCGGATTCTCGACCGCGGAGTCGAGCTGTGGACCTTCTACGGGCCGACCGAGACCACCGTGTGGTCGACCTTCACCCGCGTCGAGCCGGGCCAAAGGGGCCCGTTCCCCTGGGAGACCCCTTCGCCAACACCGAGGTCTACGTGCTGGACCCGGCTCTTCACCGCGTCCCGGCCGGTGTCCCGGGCGAGCTCTACATCGGCGGCGCGGGGGTGACCCGGGGGTATTTCGGCCAGCCCGGGCTGACGGCGGAGCGCTACTTGCCCGATCCGTTCTCCAGCGCTCAGGGGGCGCCCGGGGCGCGCCTGTACCGCACCGGCGACCTGGTCCGCCGGCGGCCCGACGGCGTCCTGGAGTTCCTCGGCCGCACCGACTTCCAGGTCAAGATCCGCGGCTTCCGTATCGAGCTGGGCGAGATCGAGGAGACCCTGGCCCCGTGCCCGGCGGTCCGCCAGGCCGTGGTCCTGGCCCGCGAGGACGTACCCGGCGACCAGCGGCTCAGCGCCTACGTCGTGCCCCAGCCCGCGGAGGAGGGAGACCCGGTCGTGAGCTTCGACGCCGCCGAGGCCCGCAGGTTCCTCCTCGAGAGGCTGCCCGAGTACATGGTGCCCTCGGCCTGGGTGGTGCTCTCCGAGCTGCCGCTCACGCCCAACGGCAAGGTGGACCGCAAGGCCCTGCCGGCGCCCGAGGGGCCGCGCGCGGTCTGGAGCCCCGGCTTCGTGCCGCCGCGGACCGAAGGAGAGAGGGTCGTCGCCGCTCTCTGGAGCGAGGCCCTGAGGCTGGACCGCGTCGGCGTCCAGGACGATTTCTTCGAGCTGGGCGGGCACTCGCTCCTTCTGGCCCAGGTGCACCGCCGCCTGCGCGAGCGGTTCGAGCGCGAGCTGTCGGTGATGGACCTCTTCCGCTACCCCACGGTCGAGAGTCTGGCCGCCTTCCTGGGACCGTTGCGCCAGCGGGAGATCGCCCTGCCGCCCTCCCTGGTGGAACTCCAGCCCCTGGGTTCCCAGCCGCCGCTCTTCCTGGTCCATCCGTTCTCGGGCGAGCTCCTGCTCTACCGGTACCTGGTGAGCGACCTGGGCCTCGACCAGCCGGTCTACGGCTTCCAGGCCCGGGGCTTCGGCGACGGCCAGGAGCCGCTGCGCCGGGTCGAGGACATGGCGGACCTCTACGTCCAGTCCCTGCTCTCGTTCCGGCCGGAAGGCCCCTACCTGCTCGCCGGCAGCTCTTTCGGCGGCCTGCTGGCGTACGAGATGGCCCGCAGGCTCCGCTCGCTCGACCGCGAGGTGGCGCTGCTGGCGCTGGTCGATTCTCCCGCGGGGGGGGCGGGTGCCGGGGAAGAGGAGGACATGGACGGGAAAGGGGAGCTGGCGATCCTCAACTACGTGACGGGAGGGGATCCCACCATTCCCCTGGAGCGCCTGCGCTCGCTCGATCCCGAGGAGCGGCTGGAGCTGATCCTGCGGCGGGGCCGCGAGTCGGGCTTCTTCGCCGCCTCCTTCGGGATTGGCGAGCTGCGCTGGCTCGTCCAGGTCATCTCCGCCAACCAGGAGGCCATGGGGCTCTACACCCCCCAGCCCGCGGACGTGCGGGCCGACTACTTCCACGCCCGGGAGAGCGAGACCTCGGGGACCTCCTGGGCCGGGCTCGCCCTCGGCGGCGTCGCGGTCCACGAGGTGCCGGGAAGCCACATCTCCCTGCATTTCCCGCCCCACGTGGAGGAGGTCGCGGCCCGTCTGAAGAGCTGTATCGAAGAGGCGGCCGAACGAGCGAGGCGGGAGGAGCCGGCCGCCACGGCTCCCGGGATACACCCTCCTGAAACCTGCGAATACGGCACTCGCTTCGCGAAGTGAGCCCCTCGTTTCCGGAAGGCGGTCTATGCCCCCCCGGAGCGAGCGGCGAGCTCGGCGATGGTGGGGTACGTGAAGAGGTCGCGGGGAGAGAGGGCTAGGCCCTGCTCCCGCGCCCGGGCGCAGAGCTTCAGCAGCAGGATGGAGTCCCCGCCGAGGGTGAAGAAGTCCTCCTCGACGCTCACATGGTCGAGCCCCAGGACCTCCGCCCAGAGGTCGGCCAGCGCCACCTCCGCGGGCGTCCTGGGCGCTGCACCGGGCAGGGCCTCCAGCGCGGGAGGCAGGGCGCGCCGGTCGACCTTGCCGCTCGGGGTGACGGGCAGCTCGTCCATCACCACGAAGGCGGAGGGCACCATGGGCTCGGGGAGCCGCTCGCGCAGGAAACCGCGCAGGCCGGCGGGATCGGCGTCCTGGCCTGGCCGGAGGGACACGTACGCCACCAGGCGCTTGCCGCCCGCTGGCTCCCCAGAGAGAACGCCCAGGCTCCGCAGGCGTTCGGCCAGGAGCATCCGCTTGTCCTTGGGCAGGGCCGCCACGCGCTCTTCGAACGTCATCCTCGCTCTCCTTACTTGACGGCCCTGGGCACGACCATGGAATCCGCCCACCAGTAATTGCAGTCCGGCGGCGGCTGGAGCCCGCGCACCACGGAGAGGGTGAGCGAGCGGAAGTGCTCCAGCACCCGCCGCTGGTGGCGCCGGCTGAAGGTGTCGATCTCGTTGCTGTAGTAGGTAAAGACCCCGCCCGGCCGCAGGCAGGCGGCGGCGGTGGGGAAGAAGTGCTCGGCGAAGGTTACCTCTTCGAGGATGTGGTCCACGAACTCCTTCTCGTCGTTGTGGTAGGTGTCGAAGAAGACCCCGTCGTAGAGGCCCAGCTGGTCCGTGACCTCCTGCCACTTGCCCCGGATCAGCCGGATGTCGCGGTCGGGATAACGGGCGCGCCAGCGCTCGAACTGGGCGATCACGTCCTTGTTGCACTCGATGATCGTGTGCGAGCGGATTCCGCTCCGGCTCCCGTGCTCCTGGATGAACGTGGCCGAGATCCCCATGCCGAAGCCGACTTCCAGGACGTCACCCCCGCCTTCCGTGACCACGCGCGCCATCTCCTCCATCAGGGGGCTCTCCCAGTCCTGCATGACCTGCTGCCCCTTGATCTGGAGCTGCGTGCCGTCGTAGCGGGCCTCGCTGGCGCCCCAGCTCCCCTCCTCGATCATCGACCGCTCGGAGCCGGGGACGAAGGCCCTCACCTGGCGGTCCAGGTACTCCAGGTCGGCCACCGCCTCGTCGGCCAGCTGGTTCAGCATCCACGAGCGCTGGTTGGCGGCCGGCGCGGCCACGAACCCGTCGTGCACCGCGAGCGTCAGCTCGTAGCGGGGCGAGCGCCGCACCAGGGTCTTTCGGTCCCCCCGGGGACCCCCTTCGGCCTCGGCCAGGAGCCGCTCGGCCTCGGAGCGGCCGAGCGAGCGCAAAGCCGCAGCCAACTCGCCCGCCCCCACCGCCGCCGGCTCGCGGTCGTGCGCCATCACCACCGCCTCGCGCACGGCGGGGTGGTGCCGCAGGGCCGCCTCGATCTCTCCGAGCTCCACGCGGAAGCCGCGCACTTTCACCTGATCGTCGCCCCGCCCCAGGAACTCGATCTCGCCGTCCGGCAGGTGGCGGGCGAAGTCGCCGGTGCGGTAGAGCCGCGAGCCCGGCTCGGCGGCGAAGGGATCGGGAACGAAGCGCCCGGCGGTCAGGTCCGGGCGGCCCAGATAGCCGCGGGCGAGGCCCATGCCGCCGAGGAAGACCTCGCCGGAGGTCCCCGCCGGCACCGGCTCCAGGCCCCTGTCCAGCAGGTAGGTCCGCACGTTGGCCATGGGGCGGCCGATGGGCACGGAACGGGCCGGCCGGCGCTCCCCGGGCGGCGGGCGGTGGAGCGTCGCCTGCACCGTGGCCTCGCTGGGGCCGTAGGCGTTGGCCACGGCCACCCGGTCGCCCACGGCCTCCCGCCACGCCTCCAGCCGGGCCGCCGAGACCGTCTCGGTGCCCACGATGACCAGGCGCAGCGAGGGCGGGACGGCGAGCTCCGGCAGCTCCGCCACCAGCGCGTGCCAATAGGAGGCGGTCAGGCCCACCACCGTCACCCCCTCCCGCTCCGCCAGGGCCAGCAGCTCGGCCGGCGGTCCCGGCTGGCGCTCGGGATGGAGCACGAGGGTGGCGCCGGCGGTCCAGGTCGCGAAATGCTCCTCGGCAGCCACGTCGAAGCCCAGCGAGGCGAGCTGCAGGTAGCGGTCGCCCGGACCCAGGGGATACGAGCGCGCCACGCTGGCGGCGTGGTTGGCGAGCGCCTGGTGGGAGACCATGACGGCCTTGGGCCGCCCGGTCGAGCCCGAGGTGTAGATCAGGTAGAGGAGATTCCCGGGCAGCGCTGTGTGGGGCGCTGTGTGTGGAAGGACGCCGCTGGCCAGACTCGCGGCCTCGCGCTCTGCCGCGGCGAGCGTCAGAACCTTCCCCCGGAAGCCGGCCGGAGCCGTCGCCTCGTCCTGGACGAGGAGAAGGGGAGCGCCCGAGTCCTCCAGCATGGCGGCGCGCCGGGGCTCCGGGTACGCGGGGTCCACGGCCAGGTAGGCGCCGCCGGCCTTGACCACGGCGAGCAGGGCCACCGCCGCTTCGAGGGTGCGTTCGAGCGCGAGGCCCACGGGGACCTCCGGCCCCACACCCAGGGCCAGCAGGCGGCGGGCCAGCCGGTTGGCCCCCTCCTCCAGCTCGCGGTAGGTCAGCCGCCGCGGCCCGTCGGACACAGCCACGGCTTCAGGAGTGCGGGCCGCCTGGGCGGCGACGAGCTCGTGCACGCACTCCCACGGCGCGGGAGCGGCGGTGTCGTTCCATTCCTGGAGGATCTGGTGGCGTCCGGCTTCGGAGAGCGGCTCAGAAGTAGGATTCGAGGACACCCCGCCTCCGTATGTCGAGGGTCGCGCAGTGGAAGGAGCCGCCGAGCAAGTTGAAGTTGCGGAAGTCGCAGGTCAGCACCTCGAACCCCCAGCTCTTGAGCTCCTGGATCGTCGCCTCCTCGTGGCTCTCGACGACCACCCGCTCCTCGTCCAGCGAGATCACGTTCATGCTCACCCAGGCCGTGCACAGCATGTGGTCCGCCCGGGAGTAGGGCTCCGGCGCCTGGCGCACCTCCCAGGAGTCGAAGATGGCCGGCACCTCGGGCACGCGCTCCGGGTTGACCAGCAGCTTGCCAGGAGCGAGCGGCATCATGGTGGCGTCGATGTGCATGGGATGGCTGTCGCGGGTACGCACCCGGTGCATGCGGTAGCCGGGCCCCAGGTGGCGCTCGAGCCAGCGGATGCCCATCTCGTTGGTGACGTGGCTCTGCTGCGCGAAGAGGTCCCGGCCGCAGCGCACGAAGTCCGCCGCGTCGAAGGTGGGCTCATGCTCGCCGATCACGTAGTCGATGTCCCACTCCTCGTGGGTCTCCTCGTAGTCCTGCCGGTAGAGCTCGTCCTTGAGCTGCGGCTTGGGTGCGGCGGTCCAGCGCGCGCCCTGGAGGAAGTACTCCCGCAGCAGGGGGCGGTAGGCGTCGGTCTCGTGGTAGCGCGAGCGCCAGGCCATGGGAGCCTCGATGATCTCCTCGCCCACCACCAGCAGGGTGTCCCTCGGCATGGCGGCGTAGACGCCGCTCGGAGACTCCCAGTGCGGAGTCGAGAACGGACGGGTGTAGTCGGCTGGCGACGGCCGGCGGACGGTCACCCCTTCGTCTTCGAGCAGCCGCACGAAACCGTCGAGGTCACGCCGGGCGCCGTCGATCACCTCCTCGGGGAAGGGCGTGCCGCCGTGCTGGACGAAGAAACCCCAGTAGTCCTTGGGCATCGTCGCCTTGAGCGCCACGTGCCAGTTGGGGATGCAGGCTCCATCCGCCACGCCGACGATGACTTCCTCGAGCGGGTCCCACTCGTTATAGGAATTGACGACTGGAAAGGCCTGTTCCTCAGGCTTGATCAAGGTTTTCTCTTGAATTTCTGAAAATCGTACAGAGGGCATGCGGATTCTCCCAGTAGAGGCTCTCCCAGAACTCTCTCCCTAAGTGCACCGAGGAGCCGAAACCGTGCCGCGGGCGAAGCGGAATTCCGGAATCCCTGCTGCCCTGAATCCTTTTTGAGTAGAGGGGACCAGAAAGGGCCGGCAGGACGCCGGCCCTCAAGGGGGGGCGGTTTATTTCAAAGGTCCATATGTCACGAGCGCCGGACCGCCACAGGCGCCCATGTCATTGCGCGATCCATTGGGATCGTTGAAGTGGAAGTCCGGGATGCCCGCGTTGATCGCCGGCGAGCTCGGGGCCGGACAGCAGGCGTTGAGCTGCGGGTCGAGGAGCAGCGGGCTGAGGTCGCCGTAGGTACCCAGGAAATCCCCGCCGGTGTTGCCGAAAAAGCCGTTGTAGTGGTTTACCACCGAGGTATTGGAACCATTGGCGTTGACCAGTGCGGCGCTTCCCCCGCCGCTCGTCGTGTTGCGGACGAACAACGTGCTCGCGACGTTCACCATGCTGCCGAAGCCGGCTGCGATGCCTCCCCCTTGGGGCGCCTGATTGCCATCGAACGTGCAGTTGATGACGTCCGCCAGCCCCGCCGGCACCCACATGCCGCCGCCGTTGCTGCCGGCCTTGTTGTCCTTGAACCAGCTCTGGCGGACCAGGACATTGCCGTAGGGCACACCGGCGTGAATCCCGCCCCCATCCACACTGGCCTGATTCGCAAGCAACTGGGTCCATCCGAGATCGAGCCGGCCGCTCCAGTGGACGCCGATCGCACCACCGTACGGGGCCTTGTTCCCTTCAAAGAGATTCGACCGCAGATACGGATTGGCGGAGTAGGTGCTCGCCAACCCGCCGCCTTCATAACCCGCCACATTCCCCAGGAACTGTGTGCAGGTGATGGAAGGCTGGGCCTGCACTCCGGTGACCCCGATCCCACCCCCTCGGGGGAAGGCCACTCCAGTGGCTGTGTTCTGGCGCACGATACAGTTCCGGATCGTGGGAGAGGCATTCTGGATGAGGATACCGGCGCCGTGAGGGGCCTTGCCGTCCCGAACCGTGAAGCCGTTGAGGATGCTGTCCTTGCCCTCAGCCGTCTTGAAGGTGACCACCGTTCCGGAGTTGCTGCCGCTGAGGATCGTGACGGCCGGACCGCCCGATGAGATCAGATTGATCGGCTTGCCAAGAAAATTGATCTTTTCGTTGTAGGTCCCGGGAGCAACGCAGATCGTCGCACCGGTACAGGGCGCTTTTTGGATCGCGTTCTGGATCGATTGTCCGGGTTTCACTTGGACTGAGCCCCTGGGACATCCCTTGTTGGGTGGAGGACACATCGAGGTCCCAGGACAGGCCGCGAGAGAGGGCCATGCCCAGGCTCCGGCGAGGATGAGGACGAAGAGCACCAAGGTCTTTCGCATGATTGTTCTCCTTCGAGGAGTGTCCGGCGCGCCCTCAACGGGCGCGTCCGGTGCTGTTCTGACGTGGATAGATCTCGCAGACGCCGCGGCGGTTTAGTGCCGGTCACCTTCAATCGCAGATCGCCGGGCCCCCCAGGGGGTTGAAGTCAAAGAAGTCGTGCGGCTTAAGCTCCAGGCCGTACCAGTGAACGAGGGTGATCGCCGCTTTCTGATTGATGTCGAGATCCTCACTGATCGGCTCGTGGTGAGCTGCCGCGAGATACCAGACGACCATATCGCCGTTCGCGATACTTTGGTGATCGGAGACATACGGCAGCAGAAATCCGTCTGGGCCGGTGAATATTGGAGTCGCGGCCCAACCGGTGTCCTCGGCTGGTTTGAAGCGTGTGACCCAGAAGTCGTGCTGAGTCCACTTCTCGCCTGCTCCAAAGTGGCGCGGGGTGCCGGTGCGGAGGGGCTTCAGCCCGTAGCTCAATGGATGTCCATTGGCGTTGAGAGCCGTGTCCTGGATGACCAGGGTGTTGAACTCCTCGGGCTGCCAGTCCGTCGCACCTTCGACGCCGCCGTTGAACGGATCCAGGTGATCGAGCGAGTTCAAACCGGTCGGATCGCCCGGCATCGGTTCGATGTGGTGCGTCAGGAACGCGCTGTCGCCGCCTGCGCCGTTGACGTCGAGGTCGATCCGCCACAGGGAATCGTGGTGGTGCCCCACCTCGGGGCGTTCGGTGTTGAGGTAGCCGGTGGCGCCAGTCCGGAGCAAGATCGTCCCGTCGTCGCGGAAGCCGAACTCCTGGATGTAGTCGTAGTTGCCGGCGTCGTAGACCCCCCAGAGGACAAGCTCTTCGCCCCGCCGCACGAACGAACCGCGCTGGCCTTTGCACAGCCACGCCGGCCCCCGGTCGCGGCACTCACCGACGATCGAAGGCCCGAAGCTCGCATCCTGGGCCAGAGTGATCAGAGTGCCATCGTTCGCGTCCGCCGCGGTGACTGTCCTTCGCCAGTTGGTCCAATTGGCGAACTGATCGTCCGAAAGGTGGGTTTCGCCCTCGTGATATGGCGTGAAGTTCTCCGCCACCTCCGCGCGGTGGATCACGCGCTGCCAAGGCGTTCCCGGGGCGAGGTTACGCCGTATGTCGACGGGTCCGATGGAGATACCGCGGCTGTGCTGGTTTCCTGCATCCCCGTAGGCCGAGGCCTGGATGCAGATCCGCCATTGGATGTCGAGGAACGTCTGGAGCAGGCAGGCGCTGTTGTTTCCGGGAAAGCAGAAGACAGAGGCGTCGCACTGCTGGAGTGAGCAAGACGACTTGGAGAGGCGCTTCCCCGCCGCATCGCGCTCAGGCTCGCCGAGCAGCCATTTGAGTGACTCTGCCTCAGGACTGAGGGTTTGGTTGACGGGCTGCTTCGAGCCTGCGGCCACCGAGGAGCGTTGGGCCGCGAGCGGTTCGTTCGTGGCGGCGAGCGCCAAGACGATCGTAGCGGCGGGGACGATAAGGCGCAACGAGGTGAGCATTGGCTTTTTCTCCTTTCGTCCATCACCTTGGTGAACGTGATCTGTAGCCGGACCGTAGACAGCTAAAGACAGGCGGTCGAAGGGAGGGCGGTGATCCTCTCTTGATTTGAGTTGGATGGGCCGTCGCAATCGTTTTAGGGAATGAGGGTCGTCCCTCTGTACCAAGTCCACGGGCTTGGTGCCGACGGGTCGGTGCGCCAGTAGTGGACCAGACTGCAGTCGCGGCGGGCCACGACCTCGAAGTTTTGGCCGTAGTTGCTCTGGATCAGTGAGACCGAGCGGACGCTGCCGTCAGAGAACGGAATTGGTCCGCGCCACTCCCCTCGGTCGTTGCGCCAGTAGTGCGCCATGCCCCCCGTCGCAAGTGGCGCCACAAGCTCGAAGTTGCCATGGCCACCGGGATTTGCGTAGTTCCCCTGGATGAGAGACGGCGTCCCCGAAATTCCGGAGGCGAAGAAGCCAGGTCCATGCCACAACCGGCCACCACGCCAGAAGTGGGCGAGCCGATCGCCGATCCTGGCGACCACCTCTAGGTTGTTCCCCGAGGCGCCGAGTGTGCTCTGAATCAAAGACACGTCCGTCACGCTGCCGAGATCCGAAGCGAATAAGGTTGGTCCGATCCAGAGTCCCCCCTGGGAGTTTTTGCGCGAGTAGTGGGCGAGGCCTCCCGCGGCGAGTGGTGTGACGAGCTCGAAGTCGCCAGGAGGAGCGAATTCCCCTAAGTTTCCCTGAATGAAGGACGGTGTCCCCGAGACCCCAGAGGCGAAAAAGGTAGGTCCATGCCACAACTGGCCGCCACGCCAGAAGTGGGCGAGCCGATCGCCGATCCTGGCGATGACCTCCAGGTTGCCGTAATCGCTTTGGATCATCGAGACTGCGTCGACAGCTCCAACGTCGGTTCCGAACAGAAAGGGACCGTACCAGCGGCTGCCGTTGTCGTTGTCGCGCTGATAGTGCGCGAGACCGCCGCATGAGTGCGGGACAACCACCTCGAAATTTCCCTTCACTCCAAAGGTGCTCTGTACCAGTGCGGGGTTACCGCAGAGCGGCTCTCCGGCGATCTGGACGGGTAGCGTAAACGCCTCGGGGAAGTAGTCGGCAACGATCCCCGGGACTGCAGTTCTCGTGAACGAGGGAGTGGAGCCGGAGAGGTCGATCGCGCCGAGGACGAAGTCGAAGTCGTCGTTGAGCCCGGCGGCATAAATCTTGTCGTTCACCGCGAGTTGGAGCTGAGAGTTACCATAACGCTCCGAGCCGGGGAGGGTTATCACCGAGCGCGTCGGGTCGGTGAGACGGACATAGTCAAGATCACCTCCGTCGCCGAAGAAGAGCATATTGCCGTCGCGGGAAAAGGCCAGCCCAGAGGGTGAAGTGACTTCCAAGACCTCGCTATCGCTGAAATCACCCATAGAGTCGAGCGTAACGACCAGTATTCCCCGGTCAGTACCCAACGCCAGCTTACTGCCGTCCGACGAGAGAATGGTCTGACTCGGAGGAAACCGGGATACGGACTCAACCAAGGTTTTGTCAAAGGAAATGCTAGAGGGACCAATCAAAAACTTATCCACAGATCCGTGATTGACCCCATAGAGGAATCGCGTCGTACCGCTGCGCAATGGAGTCACCGCCGAGGTGCCAGAGATGATCCCAGGGGTGACCCCGAGGCGGCCAGGAGGCACCACCACGTCCTTCGAGATTATCCCCAATTTCGCGTCGAAGACCGAATAGACAAGAAACAATGGGGCTTTGGGGCCAAAACCCGATCGGGAGAAATAGGCGATGTAGTATTTTAGATCGCAACTGAGGGGCATCGGGATCACAGCGACTTGGAGGGAATCTACGGCGCTCGCCAACTCGTCGATCTTGTTGCCTTTACTGTCGAAGACTTCGAGCCTCGACGACCGTTGCCCCTGGCTCACATAAAACAGCAGATTGCCGGTGCTGTCGAAGGCTCCGTTAGCCACGCGGTAGGGTGCTGTTGACGGTGATCCGGGGAGAGAAGAGATCTTCGGCGGCGAGGAGAAATCGATTACATTGGGAGGCACTACCCACTTCCCTGCCTGGGCGTTAAGACCAGGCGCGAAACCAAGGGACAGGAGCAAACCGGCGGCGAAGACGAGTTTATACTTGAGCATCGTTTTTCTCCCAACAGTAGGTAATCTCAACTGTGAAGGAACCAAGAATCGGGTCGCGTTGGCATGTCTCATGGTTGGAGTCTCCGTTTTGTGGTCTAGATTCCCCAGGAACTATGTACAGATGGTGGACGGATGAGCCTGATCCCCGAGAGAGGACCGGCCCACGCTCCGGCGAGCGCGAGAACGAAGAGCATCAAAATCTTTCGCATGATCCTTCTCCTTTGAATGCTTGAGGCCGAGTCCTCTGGCCGGCCCCCTTCCATGGGCTCGTCCAGCCCTGTCCTGCCGCAGATAGATCTCGGAGGCGCCGCGGCGGTTTAGTGCCCGGTCGCGGAGATTGCTGAGGAGATTGCCGCGGAGATTGCAGGGATGCTCCGAACGTTGTTATTCGGATATGCCGCAGCGCTCATGACACGTTTGACGGTGGGGTATGGATGCCAGCTTTATGGCAAACCCACCCCAGGTTTGACGTCGAGCAGCCTCGCGTAAAGCGCCCCCACCTGCCAGGCCAAGTCTTTGACTTCTTTCGATTTGCTCCATTTCGCCGAGCCGCCGGCCGGGTTGGTACAGGCATTGCCCTTAGGTGAGCACGAAGGACAGGATCAACGTTTACTACACCGGAGCCCGAGATCGCGGATCTATGTCTGTCGGAGGAATGAAAGGAAATGCCGATGCCGAATGGATCACCGAGCCACGACCGCCCCGAGGAGCCGCTGCTCTGGTTCAACGGCCTCGACGGCCGGCGAGGCAGTTATCTGACGCCTCCCATGCCCGCGGGGCACCTCGCCGATCTCGCCTGCGGCGCCACGGTCGACCGGACGCGCGTCCGCGATCTTCAGGCCTGGGTGGCACGCGGCGAGGGCAAGGCGCGGCGGGGGCTCAAGGAGGGTCTCGATCCCGGCAAGCTCGACGAGGCCGGATGGGGTGTGATCTTTCCCGGTTCGACGGATTCTGCGGCCCTGCGGGAGGCGCTCGCCCCGCTCCTCGAGCTCCGGCGGGCTCAGGCCGGGAAACGGCAGGAACGCTTCTTCCGCGAGTTCGCGGGCGAGGACGGCTACCGTGAGGGCGAGAGCAAGGTCGAGTTCCTCACCCGCCACAAGGCCGGCCCCGGACCGGCCGATCCGGAGAAGGTGCCTTATTACCTCCTGCTGGTTGGCGATCCGGAGGCGATCCCCTTCTCGTTCCAGTACCAGCTCGACGTCCAGTACGCCGTGGGCCGCCTGTGCTTCGACGAGCTTGAAGACTACCGGCGCTACGCCGAGAGCGTGGTCGCGGCGGAGACCGGCGGCACCGAGCGGCACCCGCGAGCCTGCTTCTTCGCCCCCGCCAACCCCGGGGATCCGGTGACCGTATCGACCAGCGCCCACCTGGTGCGGCCGGTGGCGGCCGGGGTGCGGCTCGACCAGTCCGGCTGGGAGGTCGAGACCGTGCTCGGGGAGGAGGCGACCCGCGGCCGGCTCGGCAGCCTGCTCGACGAGGCGCCGGCGTTCCTCTTCGCCGCCTGCCATGGCCTGGGCTTCGCCGCCGGTGATCCCGAGCAGAGAGACCGGCAGGGCGCCCTGGTCTGCCAGGACTGGCCCGGCCCGGGCCCCGGTGGCATCGACCGCGAGCACTACTTCGCGGCCGAGGACGTGGGAGAGCAGGCCCGCGTGCACGGTCTCGTTGCCTTCTGCTTCGCCTGCTTCGGCGCCGGCACTCCGCGCTGGGACGACTTCACCCGCAAGGGCCAGGGGGAGCGCCGCGCCCTCGCGTCCGGAGCTTTTCTGGGACGCTTGCCGCAGCGGCTGCTCAGCCACCCGCGGGGCGGGGCGCTGGCGGTCGTCGGCCACGTGGAGCGGGCCTGGGGCTTCTCCGTGGTGTGGCCCGAAGCCGGGCCGCAGATCACCACCTTCGAGAGCACCCTCAAGCGCCTGCTCGACGGAAAGCCGGTGGGCTGGGCGATGGAGTACTTCAACCAGCGGTACGCCGAGCTGACCTCCGACCTGGCGGCGGAAGTGGAGGCCCTGGGGTTCGGCAAGAAGCTCGACGAGAGGGTGCTCGCCGACCTCTGGACCGCCAGCCACGACGCCCGCAACTACACGATCGTCGGCGATCCCGCCGTGCGGGTCGCCGTTCCCTCAACACCCAAGGAGGTGCACTGTGAAAACTGATCGATTCGCTTCGGTGTCCACTCGGGCCGCCGCGGTTGTGCTGGCCGGCCTCCTGCTCGCGGCCAGCCAGCCCGCCGCCGGTCAAATCTTCATCCGCGTCGGCGGCAAGAAGTCCGCGATGTCCGTGGCGCTAGCCCGTCAGGTCGGGGAGGTGCTGAACCGGTTCCAGAAGAACCGGCGCGCGCTGCATGGCGTGCAGGGACCGGACGGCCAGACGGTCGTTCCCCAGGAGGAGGTGGCCGCCCTGATCGCCCGCACGGAGCAGGATCTCGATCAGGCCATCGAGAAGGTCGGAGAGCCGGGCCTGGACGCCATGCAGGCCTGGGTGGCTGAGGAATTCCGAAGCATCCAGGAAGATCTCGCGCCACCGAAGGACTCCACTCCCCATGCCGTCGCCGTGGTCGCCAGCCTCGAAAGGTTTTCCTACGCCTCCGCCCCTCAACAGAAAACGATCCCCGCCGAGACGTCCAACCGGCTCCTGGACCGGGCGGGGGAGGTGGCCAGCCGGATCTTCCTCCTCGCCAAGAAGGACGACCTCAGAGTGAAGCTCTGGGTTGGCAGCACGCCGGAACGGCAGATCTCGTTCGAGTTCTGGCCGCAAGGCAAGGTCAAGGGGGTCACGCCGGTAAGCGACAGGATCACGACCAACGGAAAGGGCGAGGTCCTGCGCGGCCTCTATTCCTATCGGGCCGTCTGGACCCGAGGCCCGGTGAGGGAACTGATCGAATATCCCAGCCTCGCCGGCTCCCCGAATGAGCGCGGAGGCCTGGACCTTGTCGCCCATCCCAGCTTCTTCTGCTGCCAGTTCAACGATCACTACTGTGGCCATGTCAAGAGCGAAAAAGAGTGCCGTCCCTGAGCCGTGGCGCCGCCTCGGAGTCTTCCTGGCCGGTGCCGGGCTGGGATGGGTTCTGGCACAGGTCGCCGGCAGCCTGCTGAATAGCGAGCTGCAACCCTGGCGGGTCTATTTCCTGCCGCTGTCGGCCCTCACCGGCGGCCTGACGGCCCTGGGAGTCTGGATCCACTTCGCCGGCCTCGCCGACATGGCCAGGGATCCGATCCGCCGGCGGCGCCTGCGGGTCGCCGTCGCCGCGCTGGTGCTCGGCACGATCCTGCTCCTCGGGCTGTATCTGCGGTTCACGGAGCGGATCGACTATCACGATGGGGAGTGCACCCGGAGCGCCGCTTTTATCGTGGGAGCTTCCCGATCGGGACTCTGCGAGTGCTCCGAAGTGGACGCCCTTTGTATCAAGGAGATGGGCCTCGCCGTCGACGCGATCCGGCCTTGCTGGAAGGACCGCTGGGCCGTCGAGCTGGCCCTGGCGCTCTTCTATCTGCTGACCCTGGGGAGCACCGGGTCGATCACCGGTCTGCTGATGGTCCCGGCGAGGCCGCCGCAGTGTCCGAAGGCTCCGCAGGGATACCTCGACTTCGACGTCTGGATCGATCCGAAGCCCGGGGGCCTCTACCGCGCCAAGGCCTGGAGCGGTGCCGCGGGCTTCGAGGCCACGGAGTGCTTCACTCTCCCCCTCGCCCTCGCGGGTGGAGGGCCCTGGAACCCCGGAGACGGCTCCCGCCGGGGCGGGGCCGGAGCGGCTGCCGCGGACGCCGGCGGCCTGGAGCAGGTGGGGGACGAGCTGTTCCGCACCGTCTTCCAGGGCGACCTGCTGAAGGCCTTCCAAGGCTGTCTCGACAAGGCCCGGGGCGGACCCGGAGTGCGCATCCGCCTGCGCCTCAACGACGCGCCCGAGCTGGCGGGCCTGCCCTGGGAGTACCTGTGCGACGCCGGGGGCAAGGGCTTCCTGGCGCTCTCCGGCCGCACCCCGGTGGTGCGCTACCTGGAGCTGAGCGAGGGCCTCAGCACGCTGCTGGTAGAGCCGCCGCTGCGGGTGCTCGCCGTGATCTCGACCCCGCGGGGGTACCGGGAGCTCGACGAGGCGGACGAAGAGTGGCGGCGGCTCCGCGCGGCCCTGGAGCCGCTCCTGCACACCGGCCTGATCGAAGTCGAACGGCTGCCGAGCCCCACGCCCGAGGCCCTGGAGGAGCGGTTGCGCACCGGCCGTCCGGTCCACGTGCTCCATTTCGTGGGCCACGGCGGCTTCAGCGAGCTGCGCGGGGAGGGCGTGCTGGTGTTCGAAGGGGAGGACGGCAACGGCCTGCCCGTGGGCGGGACGAGCCTCGCCTATCTCCTCCAGGATCACCCCTCGCTGCGCCTCGCCGTGCTCAACGCCTGCAACGGCGCCCGCTCCTCGAACGAGGACGCCTTCGCCGGCACCGCCCAGGCGCTCGTCCAGCATGGCGTGCCCGCCGTGATCGCCATGCAGTCGGAGGTCACGGACGAGACGGCCTGCAGCTTCGCCGAGAAGTTCTACCGCGCGCTCGCGGCCGGCCTGCCGGTCGACGCCTGTGTGGGCGAGGTGCGCCGTGCCCTCGCCGCCGAGCGCAACCCGGAATGGGGCACGCCGGTGCTCTATCTCCGGGCCACCGACGGGCGTCTCTTCGCCCTGGAGGGTGGAGACCAGCCCGGCTAAACCTGACTCCGTGACCGGAGATCTATCCGGTTTGACGGCTTCCAAAACAAAGGAGAAAACAATGATCACCAACAATTCCAAGGACTCACAACCTTCCACGCTCCGCGACTCCCAGGCCAGCACCGAGGCTGCTCTCCTGAAGCCGCAGGACCCCATCGAAGTGGGACCCGGCGGAAACGGCACGACCACCGACCCGGCCGGCTCGGACAACCGGCCGCCGGGCTACGACGACCTCGCGCTCCTCGCCTGAGGACTGTTGAAAGGACACCAGGGACACCAGGGACCTCAAGGATTTATCGCGCGTCCTTGTTGTCGTTGGTGTCCTTGGCCCCTCGCCACTCCCCCTGGAGAGTGAACCCGGCCCAGTAGTAGGGGGCCCGCCAGCGCTCCTGGCGCCGGACCCCGTCCTGGGCCGCGCGCAAGGCCGCGGCGGGGGAGAGGCCTTCTTTGAAAATTCCGTGGTAGAAGCGCCGCATCAGCTCGACGGTCACCCGGTCGCTGACGTTCCACAGGCTCACCAGCACGCGCTCGGCGCCGGCGTAGAAGAACCCGCGGGTCATCCCCATCATCCCCTCGCCGCGCACCTCCTTGCCCAGGGCCGACTCGCAGGCGCTCAGCACCACGAGATCGGCCCCGAGGTCCAGCTCGTAGATGTCGGCGAGATGGAGGAAGCCGTTCGGTACGCGCCGGCCGTTCCGGCCGACCTGGGAGAGCACCAGCCGGCCTCCCCCGGGGTCGGTGGCGGTGAACGAGTGATGGGTGGCGAAATGCAGGAAGCGGAAGTCCTCGAGAGGGCTGCCGAGGACCGTCTCCCGGCTCGCTTCCCGGCCCTGGACCACGGCACCCTCGGAGGCGGGCACGAGATCCAGGATCGCCCTGGCCTCATCCCCGCTGTTCGGGAGCGGCTTGAAGGCGTGGCCGAAATCGGGGCTTGCCAGCACCCAGAGAGTCCGGGGAGCCGGCGGCCGGCCGGCGGTCTCCTGGCGGAGCACACCCAGCACCGAGACCGAAGGCAGGGTGACGATCTCGTGGCGGGCGACCAGCGGCTCGGTGGTGCCCGGCTCGGGCAGAGCGGCGAAGGGAAGGGTCTGGAGGATGCCGTCGCCCACCACCAGCAGGCGCTTGCCCGGCAGGAGCCGCGCCACCGGATCGAGGAGCAGCCGGCTCAGGCTGGCGAGTTGGAGGCGGGCGGAGGTCCCGGAGGTCCCTGACATGCGGCTCCAGCTCCCGGCGCGGGCGGCGCGCTCGATCTCGGCGCGCCCGGGGAGCACGAAAGTCTCCAGGGAAGCGGGCGTGACGGCCCAGAGGAGGCTCCGCCGCTCGCCCAGCCGGTACTCCAGCAGCAGGGTGTCGCGGTCGAGCAGCCGGCGCTGGATCTCGGCGGCCTTCCAGGGCCGCGGCTGGGTCAGGGCGGCGTAGCGGGGATCGCCGGTCCGCAGACCGGCCCGCACCCGGTCGAGCTCCTCCCAGCGGCTCCCGAGGTCCCTTTCGACCGCCCGCAACGTCTCCGGAGAGGCCGTGGCTTCCTGGCTCAGGCGGGTCTGGCGGGAGACCAGCGTTTCGATCTCCCGCTCGATTTCCCGCTCGCGGGCGCGGAGCTCCGGGTCGGCTCCTCCCCGGCGGAGGTCGTCCCCGGTGTCTGACGCCAGTCCGTCGAGCAGCGAGCGCGCCAGCGACCGCTCGCTGACCTCCAGGGCCTCGCCCTTCCGGCCCATCTCCATCAACAGGTCGATCAGGAAGCCGTAGGAGTCCTGCCGGGTGGAGAAGAAGGCCGCGCGCGTGGCATAGCTCGCCTGGCTGAAGCGGTGCCGTTCGACCGCCGCGAGGGCCTGCTCCATGAGCCCGCGTGCCGCTTCGAGGTCGCCGCCGCGGCGCAACACCAGGGCCTTCTCTTCGAGAATCCAGGCCAGATTGGGCGGATCGGCGAGGGACTCGAACAGCCCAAGGGCGCGGTCGAAATCGGCAAGCGCGGCCTTGTCCTCGCCAGCCGTGGCCTTCAGCCGGCCCAGGTTGCCGAGGCCGCGGGCCTGTTCCCGGGAGTCGCCCAGGCGGATGTAGATCGGCAGGGCCTCCTCGTAGGCCTGGCGAGCGGCTTCCAGACGGCCGAGCTGCCGGTAGGCCACGCCAAGCGTGGTCAGCGTGACAGCCTGCCCGCGGCTCCCAGGCGCTCGCAGCGCCAGGGCCTTCTGGAGGAGCCCGAGCGCCTCGCCGGGCCGGCCGGCCTCTTGGGCGAGGAGCCCCAGGGCGTTCAGGGCGGTCGCCTCGTAGCCCTGGTCCCCGGCCTGGCGGAAGAGCGCGAGCGCTTCACGGAACCGCTCGCCGGCCCTGCCCGTCTCTCCCAGGTCTCGGTGGAGATAACCCTGGTTGAGCAGGGTAAGGGCCTTCCTGCCAGGACCGTCCTCCGGTCTCCAGCGGTCGAGCGAGAGGTCGAAAAAGGCCGCCGCCTCGTCGTAGCGTCCGCGCAGGTGGAGGGCGACGCCCAGATTGCCGGCCATCAGGACCACTCCGGAGCGGTCACCGAGCCGCCGGTACAGCTCCAGGGCGCGCCGGTATTCCTCCTCCGCCCCGTCGAGGTCGCCGCGGGCGTAGCGCATCTCGCCCCGGTTCCCCCGGATCCTGGCCTCGAAAGCGGGGTTGCCGGCGAACAACGGCTCGGCCTGCAGAAACGTCCGGAAGGCCGCCGCCTCGTCGTGCAGATCGTAGCGCTGGAGCACGCCGAGGCCGTAGACGGTCTCGGCCTGCCGCCGCGGCAGGCCCAGGTCCGCGAACCGGCGTTGCGCGCTCTCGTACGCGGAGACGCTGGCGAGCCATGCCTTGGAATCGCTGCCGTTCCGGCGTAGCTCGTGAGCGCGGGCCAGATCCGCCTCCGCCTGCGCCCGCCGGCGGTCCGCCGCCGTGGCCCGCCGGTGCTCGGCCAGCCGCAGGCCGCAAGGCCCCCGGAAGCCGGAAGGAGGATTTAGCACGATCTGGATCTCGCCCGGGGCATCCGCCACCCAGTGGAGATCCTCAGCCGGCAGGCGCGGCTTGCTCTCGGCGGTCATACTGTCGATCTTCAGGAGCTGGCGGCCCTGGGGATTCGAGAGGATCAGGCTGATGTCCCGCGCCCCCTGGTCCGCCACGGCGTGGACGTAGTCCCCCGGCTGGACGGCGATCCGCAGGACACGGGTTCCCTCGCAGGTGGGCGTGGTCTTCTCCCCGCCACGGCAGCCGAGGCCGAAGAGCAGGAGCAGGCCGAATCCCCGGATCCCTCGCGCCGTGTCAGTCTCCTGTCACGCGCACGAGATGCGTTTCGAGGACCTTCCCCGCGCCATCCGAAACCTCCAGCCGGCAGCGGCCCGGCGGCAGCCCTTCGGGGAGGTAGAGGGTCAAGGCGAGATCCTGGTCCGGCCGCAGCTCGTGGGACGACAGCTCCCGGCCCGTGGCGGCGTCGCGGATCGCCAGCCGGTAGGCCGGGAGATCCTGGTCGGGATGGAGCACGAGCATCCGGGGCCCGGCCGGCATGGACAGCTCCTGCCCCGCGGAGTTGCGCTCGACGGGGACGATATCGGAAGTGGGGACGTTGGCCCGCGGCGCCCGCAGGGCTTCCAGCTCGCTCCGTTGCTGCAGGTTCCAGACGGTCAGGCCCACCAGCGCCACGAAGAAGGAGGCGGCCAAGAGCATGGGCGGGCGAAATCTCCGGGACGGCCGCCGGATGCTCTGGACCTTCGGGGCCGGCGGATCGAGCTGGGGCTGTACCAGGCGCCAGACCGCGGCCGTTTCGGCCTCCTCGCCCTCTTCATCCGGCTGGGCGAACGCCGCGGCGCCGGCCGCCAGATCGAAGCAGTCGCGGCAGCGCACCAGGTGCTCCTGGAGGCGTGCCTCCTCACTGGCGGGAAGCTCGCCGCGCTGGTAGGCGAGCCACTCATCGGCGGAAGGGTGGTCCGCCGGCTCCGGGGACTTTTCGATCAGCTCCACGAGGGTGTCGCGAAAGTCGGATGAGGTCTCGCTCACATCGTCACCCCCGGTCAGAAGTCGAACGTCCCCAATGTCTCATGCAGCTTGTCCCACAGCCGTTGGCGCGCCTGGAAGAGGTGGGCCTTGACGGTCTCCGGGGAGATCCGCAGGGCTGCGGCGATCTCCTGCACGCTACGTTCCTGATAGACGCGAAGCTCCATGCACAGGCGCTGCTTGGGGGCCAGCTCTCCGATCGCCTCGCGCAAGGCCTTCAGCCGCTCCTCGCGCACGATATGGTCGAGCGGCGAGGAAGAGGGAGAGTGGTCCGCCGCGGACGGCTCCGGAACCTCGGACGGGTCCTCGAAGGGGATCTCCGGCACCGCGTGGCGGCCCCCCGGCTGGCGGTCGCGCCACTTGCGGTAGACATTGAAGGCGATCTGCAGCACCCACCCTTCCAGCGACCCTTCCCCCCGATAGCCCTCCAATCCTTGATAGATCCGCAGGAAGATCACCTGGGTTAGGTCGAGCCGCTCTTCGGGAGAGAAAACCCGCGGCGCGAGCAACCGCTCGATCCGCGGGCGGAAGCGGCGGAAGAGCAGCTCGAAGTTCTTTTCGCGGTCGGACCCGCGCTGGAAATCGAGCACCGCGCGGACAACGTCCTCCGGTCCGAGCCGGGGACCGCCGTCCACCGCGGGCGGGGCCTGGTCACCCCGATTCATCGCTCCCACCGGATCCCCCACCAGATTTCCCTCCAAATACTGGCAGGCATAGGGCTCCATTCAAAAGGGACATCTTGAAGTATGCCACAGAACCGCCGGCCAGCCGTCCACGCGACCTCCGCTCCAACCTGCTCGCCATTTCGGGGTTGGCGCACCAGGAGAAGTGTGAGGTCGCAGTTCTTCAGAAAGGAGCCTTTCATGAACAAGTCCGTCCGGTTCGCTTTCGTCCTGATTGCCGCCCTGGCCCTGGCGATTCCCGCCGCCGGCAACGCCGCCTGTCCTTCCCGGGCCATGACTCCAGCGGTCGCCGCGGATGCGCAGCCCCTGTTCCTGGTGCCGCCGGTCAGCCTGGCGAAGGCCGGTTCCACCTCTTCCTCCGATTGGTGGGCTTGCTGCGGTGGGGCCTATGAGGAGTGCGAGTGGCGGTGCACCCAGGGGATCAAGGCGTTCTGGTGTGATCCCGACGGCTGTGGCCCCGAGTGCTGCGCGATGCAGTGCGACTGCTGGATCTGGGAGTAAGGGCTCAGGCGGGCCGAAACTCCGCCATCCCGCCTCCGTAGGCAGGGGAGAACATCCAGGGCACCGATCCGCTGCCGTTGAACAAGATTCTCTCTTGGGCCGGGCTTCGCCTGGCCCAAGCCATTCACTGCTGTGCCGACCTGGGCTTACTGAGGCTCGGCGGTGAGCTTGTCGGTTCACAGCTTGAAATCAGTACGTGCTAGGCTTTGAATCGGCTCCTGATAAATCCCTGCGTTTCGCTTGGCGAGAGTTCCATAGTTGCGGCACCACTACGAACAAAGAAACGCTCGGTTGAGCCGTCCTTGACGAAAACAGGAGAACGAGAAGGGTAGCATTCCACGGTCATCACGCGGTATCCCCTGTAGTCATCAAATTTCGGATGAATGTATATAGCATGTTTTGCCCCTATACGGCTGCTGAGAAGATTGACGAGAAACAGGTTCATCTTATCCTCATTTGCAAAGCCATCGGCATCTAGGCCTACAGGGTTGCCATCGTCGGCCACCCCGATAACCAAAGTTCCGCCCTGAGTATTGAGGAACCCTGCAATGGTTTTGATGCAAGCAAGTTCCATTCGAGGATCCTTCTCGCCAGTATGGAGGTTGACTCTCAAGGTTGATTTAAACTCAATATGTGTAGACTCTCCCTGCTCAACAATGGTCGCGATCGGCCGCTTTGCCGCAGGAGCTTGAGATTTTGGCCCCAGTTTTTGGAATGCAGCGGCTATGACGCTGGCCATGTGCTCTCGTCGCCGGATTAGGAACTCGTGGTAGGGCAATTCTTCCCATCCATCGGGTAGGGCATGCCAAAAGTACATGTTTGGTAGTTCGGTTGGATCAACACGTCTGCGGAGCTTGGCTAAGTAGTCTGCTGGAGCTTGGTTGATAAGGTCGGAATCCTCTTTCCATTCAGCTAAAGCATAGTTGGCAATTTGGTTTATCTCCCGTTTGTCGCGTACCCCCAACTTTTCGAGGTAAGCCCTCGGGAAGAGATGATGTCGTTCAACAACTGATCGCTGAGAATGGGTCGAAGGTTCAAGAAGATCGACAACTCGATCCTTAGAGAACAAAGCCTTAGCATCTAGCAAGACCAATGCGGCATAATACGCAAAGAGTGAGGGGCTGCGCGGCGCTGAAGTGGCAAGCTCGTTAGGAAGAGTAATAGACCAGTAGTCAGATGTCAGAGTCGCATCGCATACCGAGTCAAGGATGTTGACGAATTCTTCTGCGCTATTAATGCCTCGATACCGAGCAAGATCGAACTCAAAGTCCGACTCTGGAGACTTGGTGTAGCGGCCGGTTAGGCTCACCATAAAGAACCAACGTGCGATGACTCGCTGCAGTTCGGACTCAGCAACGGCATACTCTGTTCTTCCGAGAAGGTACAAGACATATGTGAAAAGAATGTTGTTGTCCGACGTAATCATTCTGCCACTACGATAGCCTGATTTTTGAATTGCGCGAAAGAAATCGTGCCAGTGTCGGAGATTAATAACGCGAATCTGTGCATTTTTTAGCAAATCAAACTGTTGTTCCCGTAGCTCGTCGCTGAAGTCTTCGGTCTCAAGATCTTTTCCGCGAAGTAAGGAGTAAACATACTTAAGTCTCGCCCTTTTAAAGCCCACGCCAACCCCTACGCGGAGGATTTGATCCGGACTCGGCTGAATGAAGTGGTTGAATGGAGACTCTTCATTGTGGGCGAGCTGTTTCGAAGCTCTGCAGAAGTCTTCGAGTTGTGCTCTGCCTTCATCCCAAAATACCGACATGAGAGTAAGAATAAAGTCGGCTTGGTTAAGAGGTGTTCCTTTGCTGTTAATGCGAACGAACACTTCTGCCACTTGCGCCTCGTCAACGCGAGCCGAAAGCTCGAGGGCTGTGAAGGGAAAAGTCAGAAGATTGCTGAGCTTGTGGATAGCTTTTCGGATATGTCTACGGTCTTCTTCTGGTATCTCAGACTTGGGGTCAAGATTTTTGAAATAGCTATCCACCACCTCGAAAAAGTCCGTGTCGCGACGCCATAGGACAGAAATGTTTGGTAGAAATGTGCGATCGCGCCGAATGGCTGCGTCAATTACTTCGAAGCGTTCCTGGAGAGGGTTGAAAGCGATCTCAATAATTTCCTGGCGATAATCCTCTCGGATTACAGGAATTCCCCTGATGACCGAATAAAGCGATGTCAGTCGCTGTTGGCCATCAACGATAAGCAGTCTGGCTGGTAGTTGTTTCGATTCGGTCCCAATGGTCCGGCTATCGTCAGATAATGCATTCTGCCAAAAGAGGAGATACCCGACCGGATACCCGCTATACATGGAGTCAAATAGATCGCGCACCTTCGTGTTTGGGCCAAACGAATGGTCGCTGGATATCAGGTAGCGCAATTTGGCCAAGATCAATGTGTGTCATTAGAGCATTGAGGTCATAGTGGACTTGCTTGAAAATAGTCTCGCTCATACTGGCTCCGCTAACGGCAAGGTCAAGACATACGTATAGGGGAATGATCCCCACTGGAACAGTCCCACACAGTGTTCTTCAGAAACTACCACAGATCTGAGGAGGTGAGGAGTGCCTAACGCCTCTGAGGCGGAGCTTGTAGAGTGCCGCTCGGGCGAAGGTATAGACTTGCTCAAGGAGGTAGAGATGTTCGACCGGATCACCTTCGACCCTCAAATCATGGGCGGGAGAGCCTGCATTCGCGGCATGCGGATCACTGTGGCGAACATCGTAGGCCAGATTGCCCATGGCGCCACCCTTGAAGAGATCCTGGCCGACTTCCCCTATCTCAATCGAGAGGATGTGCAGCAGGCGCTGAAGTATGCCGCTTGGCTGACGCGTGAAGAAGTAATGCCCGTCTGACACTGCCCGTGCGATCTGCTCGCCGGTCCTATCCCACCGCGAGCGAGGAGATGGTTTCGATTACAGTCTCGAAGGCGGCTTCGCTCGTTTGCTTATCGCTGGGGTTCCAGGACGAACCGTGCGTGCTCGCGGCGAAGCATCTCAAACGGCGTCATGCACTTGATGCTCATCCCTATGAGACGCAAGATCGTCCGCGCTACCCAGGACGGGTGCCGCCCAAGGAGCCAGGAGTGATTTACGCTCACGGCTCTCCGTCCTTCGCCGTTGCCCCACGCGCCAGGAGCTCCCGCTCTTCGGCGAGCCAGGCGCGAAGCTGCTCTTCGGTCGGTAGCCGGGTCAGGTAACGCGAGACGAAGACCTGGTGGTCCAGGTTTCCTGTTGCATAGTGCACCTCTTCCGCATCCTTGTCGGCACACAGAATGATGCCCACGGGCGGGTTCTCATCCGGCAGAGAGACCTTCTCGCGGAGGTAGTTCAGATAGAAGTTCATCTGTCCGGCGTCCTCGTGGCCGAAAGCGCCGATCTTGAGATCGATGGCTACGAGACAACGCAGGCGCCGGTGGAAGAACAGCAGGTCGATAAAGTGATGGCGCCCACCCACCGTAATGCGATATTGCCGTCCCAGGAAGGCGAAGTCGCCGCCAAGCTCCAGCAGGAACCCCTGGAGTTGATCGACCAGCGCGCTCTCCAGATCGCACTCCGAGTATGTCCGCCGTTCTGGCAAGCCGAGGAACTCGAGCACGTAGGGGTCGCGCACAGTCGTGGTCGCCGTTTCGAGCAGCCTTCCCTCATTCGTGAGGGCGAGCACGGCCTTGCGGTCTCGCGACAGGCCGACGCGCTCGAACAGCATCGAGTCTCTCTGACGTTTGAGCTCGCGGACACTCCAACGGTTTGCAAGCGCCTGTACCTCGTAGAAGGCCCGCTCCACCGGGTCACTCGATCGTGACAGCTCCAACAGGTGCGAGAAGGACAATTCCCGGCTCAGCCGAAGCATCCAAGCGTCGTCCTGCCAGGGCAGCAGCACGCCACCGGGAGGAAGGGCAGGTACAGATTCGACAGACAGCGTCTGCCAAATTTGACCGGTGGCGTCGGATTCGCCAGACAGCGTCTGGCGAATGTCTGAAGGTACTTGAGATTCGCCAGACGCTGTCTGGCGAATTCCAAGTTTGGGCCAAGTGAGGGCGATCTGTCGGTAGTTCTTCAGGTTACTGCGACCGAGCCCCCCGACTCCACGCGCCTTGAACGCCGCGGCCAAGGCCTCGATGAGCCCTTCACCGTAGCGAGCCCGGTCGGCACCCTCTTGCTCGTAGGCTACGATCCACGCCCCGATGAGCCAGTTGCGCAGGGTGAGGATCTCGTCGATCGAGCGGACCGCCGCCTCCCGCGCCTGCGTGTGCAGCCGCGCAAGCCCGTCCACGAGGTTGTCAAAGCCTATCCACGGGCGCAACTCGGTCATGCAGAGGCCTCCAAGTCAATCTGGCCTATCGATTTCGCCAGACAGCGTCTGGCGTTTCTGCCAAGCAGTGCAGCTTGCCATCATGTTCCCAAACGAAGCAAATTTGCATCACATCTATAACATATGATGAGGTCTATGGGCGAGCCCGCGAGGAAGTTACCGGCCTTTGAGGAGTCTTCCGGCGATCCGTTCCGTCTCGGATGGCGGCTTCGGAGTGTGCGTCTGCCCGATGGGCACGCCGAGCTTGTGGAAGAACCTCTGACGGCGGAGGACCTTCTCGATCCCCGGTTGGGGGATCACGTGGTCCAGAACAGTTGGCACGTCGCGACGGTCCACCGGTTGTTCGAGATCCTGACGCGGCGCTACAAGACTCATCCGGACGTGTTCGTCTCCTGTGACCTCAAGATGATCTGGGGGATTCCGAAGCTCCAGAACCCCGCACCGGACGTCGCCGTGATTCCAGGTGTCCGCGACAAGGGCCGCCTGCGCAGGAGTTTCAACGTCCCGAAGGAAGGGACGCGTCCGGTCCTCGTCATCGAGGTGGTCTCGGACGAGCCGGAGCATCAGAGTGCGGACCATGAAGAGAAGGTCAGGATCTACGAACGGGCGCAGGTGCCCGAGTACGTCATCCTCGATCCGCCTTCCTCTCCGGAAGACCGCTGCCGCCTGACCGGGTACCGGTTGAGCTCCGTGGGAGGGTATGAGCCCATGGTCCCGGATGCCGATGGTCGCCTCCTCTCCAAGAGCACGGGCCTGTGGCTCGTCCCCGCCCAACGGACGGTCTACCTGTTTGACGCCGCCACGGACGAGCAACTCCTGACCGGGGATGAGGAAGCGGATCGGCTGCGGGCCGAGTTGGACCGCCTGAAGTCGCGATGACGGCATACCCGTTGCAAGCTTCCGGGTCTGCGAAGGAGGTGCGGGTATGGCGACTTGCGAAGTGTGCGGCAACGACTATGACAAGAGCTTCGAGGTGACGAAAGCGGGCGAGACGCACGTCTTCGACAGCTTTGAATGCGCGATCCACGCGCTCGCTCCGAAATGCGAGCACTGCGGCTGCCGCGTGGTCGGGCATGGGGTCGAGGCGGACGGGCGGATCTTCTGCTGTGTCCATTGCGCCGAGCATTCCGGCGAGACCGGGTTGCGGGACCGGGCCTGAGCGCGGCGAAGTAATGCCTCATCGTCCTGCGGCGACGCTTTGTCTCCCGCGACACGGGTCTGCCGCCGCTGGCGACGGATCGTAGTCGTTCTACGACAGACTGTCTCCTTCGGGGACCTTTCGCCGCCGCTTCACGTCGATTTGCCACCTCTGGCGCTGAATCGCCGTCCCGGGATAGCGGCTTGTCTCCGGTGACAGCGGATCGCCGTCTCTCGGCGCTGTCCTGTCCCCCTCTGTGACGGCCTGCCTCCCGCGGTGCCGGTTCTTCGTCCCTTCACGACGGTTCGTCTCCCTTGGCGCTGAGATGCCGTCCTTCTACGACGGTCTGCCGCTATTGGCGACAGCTCCTTGCTCAAGGAGGCGGACCGCTGCCGCCGGAGATGAAGCGCCGTCCGGAGACAGCGGCTCGCCGTCCATGGAGGCAGACCGCTGTCCGGAGGCGGTGATTCGTTGTCCGCAGATATAGAGCGCTGCAGAGCGGCGATGGAGTAGTGCTGGTCGCTGGAGGAACAAAAAAGGAGGCGCGATGAACGCGCCTCCCGGAAGAGTGGTCAGGGATGGGGTGCTACGGCTTGGGATCGGTGGGGGCCGGAAGAGCGGGCGTCCCCGGCTTCTCAGGCGCCTTGGCGGCGAGCTTCAGCTTGCGTCCGCGGAAGGGCTGAAGGCCGAATTCGGCGATCTTCTCCTCGCGGATGCCGTAGTGCTCCTTGATGGCGGCCCGCGCCAGGGCGGCCAGCCGGTTGCCCTCGGAGGCGAGCTGGCGGAGCTGCTTGGAAGCCTCCTGCTTGCTGGCCTTCATGGCCTCCTGCTGCTGGTTGATGGCCAGCGCCTGCGTCAGGATCCCGTTCAGCTTGATCCGGAACGGCTCGAGCTGAGGGAGCTCCTCCTTGTTGGCATCCAGCTTGGTCAACAAACCCTGCCAGTCGCCCCACATCCCTCTGTACGTCGTCTCTCTCATGATGACTTCTCCTTCTTTCTGAGCCTTGTGGCTCGTAATCCGACGCCTTATGGCGCCGGAAGGCCTATTTCCTAGTATCTCCTGGTACACCCGCTGACAACGGGTAGGAGTATAGGGACCTCGCCGGGAAAAGTCTATACCTTGTAGGATAGAAGTGCTTGACTTCCGCTAGGCTGCCCGTTGCCTGTCGAGTTGTATCCCGTCCTTTGAAAGGGAAGTCCAGAGAAGTATCATGAGCCCCAGCATGTCCGAAACCTCGACACCAAGCCGGGGCAGGGGGTGGATGTATGCCGCGGCGTGGCTGCCCTTCCTGACCTTCTACCTGGTGGCTTTCATTGCCAACGGCGTCCCGGTGCAACTCGCGGTGCGCAACGCCGTCGCGACGATCCTGCCGGATGCGCTGCTGGGGGTGCTGGTCCTGCGGCTTCCGCGGCGGCTGCCCTGGCCCGAGGCTCGCCGGGGCCGTTTCTTCATGGCGCATCTCGGGCTGATGCTCTTTTTCGTTCTCGCGTCGGCTGCCGTCTGGGCCGCTCTGGTGGGTCTCGATTCGTTCCTGTTCAACGGCGTCTTCGCCGTGGGGATCCAGCTTCGCGTGCTGCCATTCCGAGCCCTGAACGATCTGCTCATCTATTGCACCCTCGCCGGCCTTTCCTATGCGTGGCACAACGCGGCTGCGGGCCGGGAGCAGGCGGCGCGCGCGGCCCGGGCAGAGGCCATGCGCGCGCGGGCGGAGATGGAGGCCCTGAGGAGCCAGCTCAATCCCCACTTCATCCTCAATACCTTCCACGCGCTGGTCGGCCTGGTGCGGCGCGAGCCCGCGGTCGCGGAGGCTGCGCTGGAGCGGCTGGGCGATCTCCTGCGCTACAGCCTCCGCATCCAGCGCGAGGGCCTGGACGAGGTGACGCTGCGCGAGGAGTGGGCGTTCGTCCAGAGCTATCTGGACCTCGAACGCCTGCGGCTCGGGGACCGGCTGCGCGTGAGCTTCGACGCCGCGGCGGCCACGCTGGACTGCTTCGTGCCGAGCTTCGCCCTGCAGACCCTGGTCGAGAACGCCATGCGGCATGCCATCGCCCCGCGCGCCGAAGGCGGGCATCTGGCGGTCAGCGTCGATCTGGTGGATAGGCTGGTGGATGGCCGGCTGCGCATCCAGGTGGAAGACGAGGGGCCGGGAGCCTCGGCACAGCCGCCCGCCGAGAGCCACGGGGTCGGCCTGCGGCTTCTCCAGGAACGCCTGGCGGTGCTCTACGAGGGGCAGGCGAGCCTGAGCCTGAACGCTGCCCCGGGCGGTGTCCGCGGTGTCTGCGCGGTCCTCGATCTCCCGGTCCGGCGCTCGCTGGAGGAACCATGAGCCTGGGCGCGACGACGGTGCGGGCTCTGCTGGTGGAGGACGAGCCTCATGCGCGGCAAAGCCTGCGCGAGTATTCCGCCGAGGTCGAGTGGCTGGCCCTGGTCGGCGAAGCGAGCGACGGCGCCGAGGCGGTGCGGCTGATCGATCAGCTCGAACCGGATCTGGTGTTTCTGGACGTCTGCCTGCCGGAGCTGTCCGGATTGGAAGTGATCCGGCGCATCCGCCACTCGCCGGAGATCGTGTTCACCACGGCCTACGATCAATTCGCGCTGGCCGCCTTCGAGGTCGGCGCGCTCGATTACCTGCTCAAGCCGTTTGGCCGCCAGCGCTTCCACACCATGCTCCAGCGGGTGCGCCGCCAACTCGCCGAGAGCGCGGATGCCTGAGCCCGCAGCCGAGCGCGCCCGCGCCGCTTTCGGGTCCCCCTTGCGCCTGCTGTTCGCCCGCACGCCGGGAAGGGATCGTGCCGATCGACGTCCGTACGATCCGGCACATCCAGGCGAGCGGCGATTACGTGGAAGTCCACTGCGAGAGCGGGCGCCATCTGCTCCACATGAGCCTCGGCGAGCTGGCGTCGCGCCTGGACCCCGAGCTCTTCCTCCAGGTCCACCGCTCGCATGTCGTCAATCTCCAGGCGGTCGAGCTGCTGCGCCCGTTCGACGCGCGGCGCTTCCTGATCAAGCTGCGCGACGGAACGGAGATCCTGGCCAGCCGGTCGGCCTCCGAGATGCTGCGGCGCCTCGTCCGCTGACCTTCCGTTCAACCCCTCTGGTGGCTCGTTCAGCGCCGCCTCCGGCCGCTTCGCCGATCCGTTCTTGCGGCGTGCGCCGCCGTGCGGGAAAGTCGCTCCAGGAGGACGATATGCGAAAAATCCCGGGATTCCTTTCTGTCATGGCCGCCTGTCTGCTGATGCTGCTGGAGGGTTGTCATCAGCGTCAACCGAAACTCGCTCCTGAGGATGCGACGCGTCATCTCGTGTCAATCAAACCGAAGCTGATGTCCGCCGACTACCGAGCGGACCTCGACGAGCTGGCCCGACTGCGCAAAGAGGTGTTGCCGCTGGCGGACGATCCCGCGCTGGGGTACCTGGCGCACTACTGGGCGGGGTTCGCGAGCTGGCGTATCGCCATCAACGGGGCCAGCCGTGGGATGAGCACGGAGGATCTCAAAGCTCATCTCGCGCGGGCCGGCACGGATTTCGACGCGGCGGTCCGCCTGAAGGAGGACTTCGCCGACGCCTATGCCGCGGCGGCGGGGGTGTATGGCTGGCTGGGGACTTTTTTCATGCGCGACGATCCCGCCGCCGCCCAGGAGCGCTTCGGCAAGTTTTCCCGGTTGATCGCACGGGCCCAGGAGCTCGAGCCGGACAACCCCCGCGTGTTGTGGATCTCGGCGGTTCCGTCGCTGGTCCTGCCGCCCGGGAAGGGAGGGAACCTGGACCGTGCCATCGAGATCTACCGCCGGATGGACGCGGTCAGCCCGGCGGCGAGCGATGCGGTCTCGCCGCTGCCGGACTGGGGCAAGCCGGAAGCGCTGATGTCCCTCGCCTTTGCGCACCTGAAACAGGCCCCGCCGGACCTGGCTGCCGCCAGCGAGGAGGCGCGCGCGGCTCTCCGACTGCAACCGGAGTGGTTCTATGTGCGGGACGTCCTTTTGCCGCAAATTGAGGCCGCCCAGGGCAAGTAGGGCAGCGCAAGTAGGCCGGACAGGTCCGCCGGCTCAGCCCTGTATCCGCGCGAAGACGGCGGCCACCACCCGGTTGCAGCGGGAGAGGTGGAAGGAGTAGCTGCCGGCGAGGGTGGCGCGGGTGCGGCTCTCGAGGTTCTGGCGCAGGGCGGCGCGGGCGCGGTGGAGGCGGGTCTTCACCAGGGCCTCGCTGATGCCGAGGCTCTCGGCGGTCTCGGCGGTGCTCAGGCCCTCGACCTCGCGCAGCACCAGGACCGAGCGGAAGCTCTCGGGCAGGGCGTCGATCGCGGTCTCCAGAAGGGCCTGGAGGTCCCGCTGGATGGCCCGTTGCTCGGGGCCGCGTTCGGTGGAGGAGAGGAGAGGCATGGAGTCTTCCTTCCGTAAGGAGAGGTCTTCGATCTGGACCAGCCGGCGCCCGCGGCGGGCACGCGCCAGGGCCTCGTGGACGGCGATCCGGGTGAGCCAGGTGGAAAACCGGGCCTGGCCGGCGAACTGGCCGAGGTGGGCGTAGGCGCGGACGTAGGCGTCCTGCATCACGTCCTCGGCCTCGCCGTCGTCGGCCAGGATGGCCCGCGCGACCCGGTAGAGCCGCTGGTTGTACCGGCGCATCAGGATCTCGAAGAGCTCGGTCTCTCCGGCGAGGACCCGCCCGACCACCTCTTCGTCGGAGAGGGTCTGGAAGGGAGAGAGGGACAGCAGCGGATCGGCAATCATATTGGCTCGCAATCGGGCGGTGGCGGCCTCCGGGTCTTCCATGAACAGAGTTGCCAGCGCCTGAAAGGTTACAGCGGTTATTAGGGAAAGGGGATTGGCGAAAACGGATCTGTAACCGTCTTCCTCCTTTTCACTCTGTATTCATGTCCGGCTGTCCAGCCGGGCAATCTGGAAAGGAGGCCATGATGCTTCGCGCCAAGAGGACGTTCCTGCTCTCGCAGACTGCAATGGCCGGGGCCCTGCTGCTTCTCGCGCTCTTCGCGGGTGGGGCAGCGGACTGGGATACCGCGGATCCCGCAAACGCTCCACCTGTTGACCCCGTCGCCTCGAATGCCCGCAAGATGGTCGAAGAGGGGCGCCGCACGTTCCGCTACGACACGTTCGGCGACCAGGTGTTCTGGAGCCGGACGCTCGGGCTCCACGAGGCCTTGAAGACCGTGAGCCCGCGGACGGCTCTCACGGTGGGGCTCAAGGTGGATTCCGAGGCCGTGCCCCCGCGCCTCCTCAGGACCGCGGATCTCGACGATCCGGCCGTCACCGCGGAGCTGCTCCGGCGCGACGCCGTGGTGGGGGTGCGCGGGTTCTTCCGGCCGGACGGGACGCTCCGGTCGGTCGGCATCACCTGCGCCCTGTGCCACTCGACGGTGGACGACTCGGCGGCGCCGGGGATCGGCAAGCGGCTCGACGGCTGGCCCAACCGGGATCTGAACGTCGGCGCGGTCGTCAATCTCGCTCCCAATCTGCAGCCGGTGGCGGATCTCCTGGGCGTGGACGTGGCCACGGTGCGCACGGTGCTCCAGAGCTGGGGTCCGGGCAAGTTCGACGCCGAGCTCTTCCTCGACGGCAAAGCTTTCCGGCCGGACGGCAAGAGCGCGGCGACGCTGATCCCGCCCGCCTTCGGCCTCGCGGGCGTCGACGGCCACACGTTCACGGGCTGGGGCTCGGTGACCTACTGGAACGCCTTCGTGGCGAACCTCGAGATGCATGGGCAGGGGAATTTCTGGGATCCGCGGCTGAACGACGCGGCGAAGTTCCCCGTGGCGGCCCGCGCGGGTTTCGGCGACGTGCGGAGCGAGCAGGATCTGATCACTCCCAAGCTGGCCGCTCTCCAGTTCTACCAGCTCGCCATTCCGGCGCCGGCGCCTCCGGCCGGCAGCTTCGGCGCGGCGGCGGCCGCGCGGGGCAAGGCCGTGTTTGCCCAAGCGGGCTGCGCGCGCTGCCACGTGCCGCCTCTGTACACCGAGCCCGGCTGGAACCGGCACACGCCGGAGGAGATCGGCATCGACTCCTTCCAGGCCGACCGCTCGCCCGACGGCAGGTACCGCACGACGCCGCTCAAGGGCCTCTGGACGCACAGCCAAGGCGGCTTCTACCACGACGGCCGCTTCGCCACGCTCCGGGACGTGGTGGACCACTACGACGGGCACTTCGGGCTGCAACTCACCGGGGCGCAGAAGACGGATCTGGTGGAGTTCCTGAAATCGCTGTAGGAGGCTCGCCATTGACGATCCGGCCTCCCAACTGAGAGACTGGACCCGGCCCACCCCGGCAGCGTGCCGGGTGCGGGGGCCGACATCCCAGGCAGCCGGAATCGGGGAAGTGGAGTGCGAAGCTCCCGCCGCCCCGCGACTGTAATCGGGACGAAAGCCGCAGGACGCCACTGCCGGAAACGGTGGGAAGGCGCGGCGAGTAGGATGACCGAGAGCCAGGATATCCGATCCGGTGCGCAGGTTCTTCACTTCCCCGCGGGGGGAAAGGAGCCATCGTGCGTTACCCCTTCAGGACCGCCCTGATCTGGGCGACGGTGTTGCCGTTGCTCGCCATTCTCGGATCAACCGTAGTGCTTCGTGCTCAAGCTCAGACGGATCAGACCGATCAGTCGGATCCGACCGATCCGACGGATCCTGCTTTCTCGGACGAGATTGTGGTGACTGCCAACCGCTTGCCTTCGCTGGCGGAGACGGTGGGCAGCTCCGTGACCGTGATTGACCAGGAGGAGATCGAGCGCCGGCACGAGACGTCGGTGATCGACCTGCTGCGCACCGTGCCCGGCCTGGAAGTCTCCCGGACGGGCGGGCCGGGGGCCGTGGCGAGCGTGTTCATCCGTGGCGCCAACTCCAACCACACGCTGGTGTTGATCGACGGCGTGCGCGCCCTCAACACCTCCGGGGGCTTCGACTTCTCGGGCCTCGACGCGGACAACGTCGAGCGGATCGAGGTGCTGCGGGGTCCCCAGAGCACGCTCTACGGCTCGGAGGCCATCGGCGGCGTGGTCAGCATCACGACGCGGCGCGGCCGGCCGGGCTTTCACGCCAACCTCGACGTCCGGGGCGGCAGCCTCGACACGCGCGAGGGGCGGCTCACGCTGGACGGCGGCTCGGAGCGCTTCGACTACAGCCTCTCGTTCTCGGACCGGCGGACGGACGGCGTCTCGGCCGCGAGCGAGCTGCGGGGGAACACGGAGGAGGACCCGTTCTCGGATCAGACCGTCTCGGGCCGCTTCAGCGTGGGGCTCCCGGCGTCCGGCCGGCTCGACCTCGTGGCGCGCCATGTGGACACGGAGGCCTCGCTCGACGGCTTCACGTTCGGCGTGGGCCCCACGGACGACCTCAACTTCACGCAGAAGCGGCGGGTCTCGGTGGCCTCGCTCCGGCTCTTCCAGCCGGTGGCTTCCAAGATGAACCTGCGGGTGAACGCCAGCGCCTCGCGGGACGAGAGCCGGCTGCGCGATCCGGACACGGACTTCAACAACGCCGATTTCGAAAGCCGCGTGGGGGAGGTCTCCGCGCAGACGGACTTCGCGCTCACCCCCTCCGACACGCTGGTGGTGGGGGTCTCCAGGGAACGGCGGGAGGGCGAGACGGTGTCCGCCGCCTACGACGAGTCGCTGGATGTGGACTCGGCCTGGATCGAGAACGACTGGTCGTGGCGCGAGCGTCTGTATGTAACGGCGGGTGTGCGGCACGACCGGTATTCGCAGGCGGGGGAGGAGACGACGTACCGGGTAACGGGCAGCTATCTCGTCTCTTCCTGGAAGCTTCTGGGCAGCGTGGGTACGGGTTTCCGTGGACCGAGCTTCGATGAGCTGTTCTTCCCGTTCGCGGGCAATCCGGACCTGGAGCCCGAGAGCAGCCGGGGATGGGACGCGGGAGTGGAGCGCTCGTTCCTGGACGGCAAGGTGACGGCCGGGGTGACCTGGTTCGAAAACCGTTTCCGGGACCTGATCGCTTTCGATTTCACGACTTTCACGTTCGCCAACGTCCGGCAGGCCGAGTCGCGGGGCGCCGAGGCGAGCCTGCGGGTTCGGCCCCGCAAGGAATTCGGGGGCGAGCTGGCCTACACGTACAACGACACGGAGGATCTCGATACGGGGCTGCAACTGGCCCGCCGGCCGAAGCAGCGGCTGTCGTTGACCGGCACGTTCGAGCCCATGGAGCGCTTCCAGGGCTCGGCGTCGCTGGTGGCCGTCCAGGACCGGATCGATTCCGACGGCACGGAGATGGACGATTACGAACGGCTCGACCTGTCGTTCGAATATCAGCTCCGGCCGTGGCTCGCGCCCTATCTCCAGTTAGAAAACGTTTTGGATGACGAGTACGAAGAGGTCAACGGCTACACGGCGCCGGGGTTTGTTGGGTTCCTCGGAGTACGGTTCCGCTACCAGTGATCACATTCGGTATCACGTTCATAACGGGGGGAGCGAGGAGCGGCAAGAGCCGTTACGCGCTGGGGATCGCGGCCTGTTCTGGGCGGCCTGTCTTCATCGCCACGGCCGAGCCGTTCGACGCGGAGATGGAGGACCGTATCCGGCAACACCGGGAGGAGCGGGACGCGCGCTTCTTCACGATCGAGGAGCCCGTCGACCTGGCGGGCGCCCTGCGCAGGATTCCCCCCGGGACGGACCTTGTGATCATCGATTGCCTCACGGTGTGGCTGGGCAACCTGCTGCATCGTGGCACAGAGAACCAAGAGATGGAAAGGTTTTTGACCGCGCTGAACGATCCGCCCTGCCCGCTCGTCGTGGTGAGCAACGAGGTGGGGCTTGGCGGTATCGCCCTGACGCCCATGGGGCGGACGTTTACGGATCTGCTGGGGCGGTTGAATCAGGAGGTGGCGGCGCGGGCGGAGCGGGCGGTGATGATGGTGAGCGGGTTGCCTTTGGTTTTGAAGGGGGAACGGTCGTGAGGGGGGTGGGAGATTCAATCGGTTTTCGTGGATCGGTGGGGCGTGCCCTTCGAAGAGACGCCCCGACGTTGGTGGACCCGGAAAATGCCCGGTTGAGGACTGGGGCGTCTCTACGGACCCGTTGTGCCGCGGCCAGCGTTAAGGTTACGGGGCCGGTTTCTCGACATCCCCGTAACCTCAACGTTTCGCAATGGCAACATCGTCCCGTAGAGACGCCCCAGTCCTCAACCACGCATTCACCGGGTGCACCAACGGCGGGGCGTCTCTTCGAAGGGCAGATATTTACGATCAACCTCGCCGGACTGCGGACCCTGATAATTTTCTTTCTCTTTCTTCTGGTCGCGCACACCGCCACCGCCGCCCCTCCCAAACGCGTCGTCTCCCTCGCCCCCTCCCTCACGGAGATGGTCTACGCCCTCGGGGCCGGCCAGACGCTGGTGGGCGTCACGACGGTCTGCAACTACCCCGAAGCCGCCCAGAAGCTGCCCAGGATCGGCGGCATGGAGGACGGCGGCGTTGATCTCGAAAAGGTGCTCACCCTGAAGCCGGACATGGTGGTGGCCATTGGCCTCTATCAGAGCGCGACGGTGGAGGCCCTGCGGCGCCTGGGGCTGCGCGTCGAGGTGGTGCCCTCGCAATCCGTGGAGGACGTGTTTGCCGCCGCGAACCGGCTCGGGATGCTCCTGGGCCGCCAGGATCAGGCCAGGCGCCTCACGACGGACATGCACCAGCGCATCGAACGCGTCCGCAAGGCCACGGCCGCGCTGCCCAGGGAGCGCCGGCCTCGGGTGTTCTATCAGGTCTGGGACCAGCCTCTGATGACCGCCACCCGCGACACCCTGATCGGCCGGCTGATCGAGCTGAGCGGCGGCGTCAACGTCTTCGGAGACCTCTCCGGCCAGTACGTGCAGGTGAGCCCCGAAGCCGTGCTCGAAGAGGGACCCGCAGGTGATCCTGGCGCCGACGACGCATGCGTCGCGGGTGGACCCGAAAAACCTTGCGAAAAGGCCGGGCCTCGCCGGGGTCACGGCGGCGCGGACGGGGCGCGTCCACGTCCTCGACGGTGACCTCGTCTCGCGGGCCGGGCCGCGCGTGGCCGAGGCCTTGGAGCTGGTGGCCCGGGCGATCCACCCGGAGCTGTTCAAATGACCCGCCGCCGCTTCGTGCTCCTGCTGCTGGGACTGGCCGCGGTGCTGGTATTGGCCACGGCCGGGAGCCTGCTGGTGGGGAGCGCGGAGATCTCCGTCCGGCGGACGGCCGAGATCCTCCTGGGGGCGGGATCGCCGCTCGACCGCACCATCCTCCTCGATCTGCGCCTGCCGCGGGTGCTCCTTGCCATGATCGTGGGCGCGGGCCTCGCCGGAGCGGGCACGGCGTACCAGGGGCTCTTCCTCAATCCCCTGGCGGACCCGTTCGTGATCGGTGCTTCGAGCGGCGCGGCTCTGGGGGCCACGGTGGCGATCCTCGTGGGCGCTGGTGCCCTTCCCTTCGCGGCTTTCCTGGGCTCTCTGGGGGCCGTGGGGCTGGTCTATCTGCTGGGCGGGAGCGGGGGCTCGTCCTCTGCCCTGACCCTGCTGCTGGCGGGCGCCGCGGTCAGCACGATCGTGGGAGCTCTGGTATCGCTCCTGATGATCCTGAACGATCAGAGCCTGGGCGTGATCTTCAACTGGCTCCTGGGCGGCCTCTCGACGGCCACGTGGCGCGAGCTGAGCTACGGTGCGCCCATGATCGCCGTGGGGCTCGTGGCGCTGGGGTTCCTCTCGCGCCCCCTGGACGCCCTGGCCCTGGGGGATGACACGGCGCGGAGCCTGGGGCTGTCGGTGGGGACGTTCCGGCTCGCCATCGTGCTCGCGGCCACGCTCACCACGGCGGCGGCGGTCGCGGCGGCGGGGATCATCGGCTTCGTGGGGCTCGTGGCCCCGCACGCCGCACGCCGGATCGTGGGCGGGAGGAGCAGCCGGCTGCTGCCGGCGAGCTGCCTGCTGGGCGCCCTGCTCCTGCTCCTGGCCGACGGCGCGGCGCGTGGTCTGGCGGCGCCGCGGGAGATCCCGGTCTCCATCGTCACCGCGCTCGTGGGCGGGCCGTTCTTCCTTCTCCTCTTGAGAAGGGGGACCGCGTGACGGCCCGGCTGGCGGCGGCGGGGATCTTCTGTGCGTATGGAGACCATACGGTTCTCGAAGACTTCAGCCTCGTGGCCGAGCCCGGCACGGTGACGGCTCTGCTGGGTCCGAACGGGGCGGGCAAGAGCACGGCCCTGCGGGCGCTGGCGCGGCTGCTACGGCCTCGGACGGGTACGGTCACTCTCGACGGCCGGGACGTCTGGCAGTTTCCACAGAGGGGTTTCGTGCGGCATGTGGCCTTCGTGCCCCAGACCGAGACGGCTGCGTGGTCCATGACGGTCGAGCAGGTGGTGCTCCTGGGCCGCGTGCCCCATCGCGGCTGGCTCCTGCCGTACACGCCGGAGGACCGGGCGGCGCTGGGGACTGCTCTGCGCCAGGTGGACCTCGAAGACCTCCGCGGACGCAATCTCGACTCCCTTTCGGGGGGCGAGCGGCGGCGCGCCCTGCTGGCCCGCGCCCTGGCCCAGGACGCCGAGGTGCTGTTGCTCGATGAGCCCGGCGCGCATCTGGATCTCCGCCATCAGGTGGAGCTGTTCGACCTCCTGGTCCGCCTCGCCCGCGAACGCGGGGTGGCCGTGGTGCTGAGCCTCCACGATCTCAATCTGGCTTCCCTGTTCGCCGACCGGGCGGTGCTGCTCTCTGCGGGCCGCATCCTGGCCCAGGGTCCCTGCCAGGAGGTGCTGACGCCGGAGCTCCTGCGCCGGACCTTCGGCATCCTGGTCGAGACCGTGCCCCATCCCCGTCATGGGATTTCCATGATTTTCCCCGTCCCGGAGAGTTTGAATGATCGATTGGACCGATAGAGCGCAGAGCGAGATGGACCAGAAGGTCAAGCCGCCCGGCTCGTTGGGCCGGCTGGAGTCGCTGGCCATTCGAATCTCCACCTATCTGGAGACGCTCACGCCGCGGGTGGAGCGCGGGCGCGTCCTCATCTTCGCCGCCGACCACGGGGTCTCGCGCGAGGGCGTGAGCGCCTACCCTCGCGAGGTGACGGCGCAGATGGTGAAAACCTTTTCTTCGGGTGGCGCGGCCATCACCGTCCTCTCCCGGACTTTGGGGTTGGAGGTGGAGGTGATCGACGTGGGGATCGACGCCGATCTGCCGGAGATGCCCGGCGTGGTGTCCGCCAAGGTGCGCCGGGGCTCGCGCAACTTCCTCGAAGAGCCGGCCATGACTTCGGAGGAGCTGGAAGCGGCCCTGGAGGTAGGCCGCTCCGCCGTGGACCGGGCCGCCGGGGCGGACACGGTCGCCCTGGGCGAGATGGGGATCGGCAACACGACGGCCGCTGCGGCCCTGCTCTCCGCACTGACGGGTGCGCCGCCGGAGGAGACGGTGGGGCGGGGGACGGGGGTGGACGGCGCGCGCCTCCTCCACAAGCGCGCCGTGGTAGGCAAGGCCCTGCAGCTCCATGAAAAGGCGCTGGAGGATCCCAGGAGCGCTCTTGCCGCCGTGGGCGGGCTGGAGATCGCGGCGCTCGCTGGTGCCGCCCTCGAAGCCGCACGGAAGCGGCAGCTCGTGCTGGTGGACGGCTTCATCTCCACGGTCGCCGCCCTGGCCGCCGTTCATCTCGATCCCTCCATCCGCCCGGCTCTGTTCTTCGCCCACCGCTCGGCCGAGGCCGGCCATGGGCGGGCTCTGGAGGCCCTGGAAGCCGAGCCTCTGCTCGACCTCGGCATGCGGCTGGGGGAGGGCACGGGGAGCGCTCTCGCCTTCCCGGTCCTCAAGGCCGCGGCGGCGATCCTGCGCGAAATGGCAACCTTTTCCCAGGCGGGCGTGTCGGACAAGAAATGAACGAGGTCCTGAACGAGGTCAGATATTTCTGGACCGCCGTCATGCTGCTGACGCGGCTGCCCACGCCGCGTTTGAAAGGTTTTCAGGATGGCTGGCTGGCACGCTCGGCGGTCTACTTCCCCATCGTGGGCCTGCTCGTGGGGCTCCTCGCCGCCGCCGTCCACTGGCTGGCGTACTCCCTCTGGCCCGAGCCCATACCCTCCGTGCTCGCCGTGGCCGCCGTGGCATTGATTACGGGCGGTCTCCACGAGGATGGCTGGGCGGACGTCTTCGACGCTCTCGCCGCCAGCCGCGATCCCAAGCGTATGCTGGAGGTGATGAAGGACAGCCGCATCGGCGCCGCCGGAGCCCTGGCCCTCGTCCTCCTGCTCCTCGGCAAGGTGAGCGCCCTGGAGGCGGTGCCCCCCAGCCGTACCGCTGCCGCCCTGGTCGTCGCCCACGTCCTCAGCCGCTGGTCGCACCTGCCGCTCCTCTGGAAGCTGCCCCACGCCCGTCCGGAAGGGGGTTTGGCGGGGCCGCTCGCCGGCCGGGTCAGCGGTGTACGCCTCGCGGTCGGCACCCTCTTCAGCGCCTTCATCACCGTTTCCGTTTTCCCTTGGTCGGGGTCCGCCGTGGTGGCAGCCCTGACCGTGGCCCTGGTGGCTACGCTCGCGGCCGGCCTCTTCTTCCGCCTCCGTCTCGGGGGGATCACGGGCGACTGCCTCGGCGCGGTCAATCAACTCGTGGAGCTCGGTGTCCTCCTCACCCTGGCCGCTCCTTGGCCCGTCGAATGAAGCTCTACCTCGTCCGCCACGGAGAAGCCGAGGGGAGCGAGGGCCGGGCCGTGGGACACCTCGACCTGCCGCTCTCGGATCTGGGGGCTCGCAACATGGAAGCCCTCGCCTCCTCCTGGCAGGGGGCCTCGCCCGTCCGCCTCTTCGCCAGCGATCTCCGCCGGGCGGCCGATTCCGCCCGCATCCTCGCCCGGCGGTTCGGAACCGAGCCCGTCCTCGACGCACGCCTGAGGGAGGTCTCCTTCGGGGACTGGGAAGGGCGATCCTGGGACGAGGTCTACGAGACCGACCGGCAGCGGTACGATGCCTGGAGCGAGCGTTGGTGGGACGTGGCGCCTCCGGGAGGGGAGAGCTTTGCGGATCTGGCACGCCGCGCCCTCGCCTGGTTCCGGGATCTGGGAGATGGGGACGACGTGATCGCCGTGGCCCACGGCGGCAGTATCCGCGCCCTGCTCGTGGAGTTGCTGGCGATTCCCCGCGAGCGCGCCTTCGATCTCCAACTGTCTCCAGCCCGGGTCTCAGCGGTCGAGATCAAGGATGGGAGATGCGAAGCGCTGTTTCTCGATGAGAAACGGTTTCCGGCCCGGGCGTAGAATCCCTCCATGACCACCGCCGCCGCCGGCTCCAGATCCCTGCATCTGCGCCATGCCCTGCGCCTGGAATGGCTCACCGTGGCCTGGAACGTCGTCGAGGGGATCGTGGGCGTGGGGGCGGCGCTGGCCGCGGGGAGTGTGGCCCTGCTGGGGTTCGGCATCGACAGCTTCGTGGAGAGCGCCTCGGGCGCCGTGCTGATCTGGCGTCTGAAATCGGAGCGGACCGGCGCGAATCCCCGATCCCCCGAGGACGTCGAGCGGCTGGACCACCAGGCGCGCCGGCTGGTGGGCCTCTCGCTCTTCCTGCTCGCGGCCTACGTGGCAGTCGACGCGGCCCTCTCTCTCTGGCGGGCGGAGCGGCCGGAGGCGAGCCCCGTGGGAATCGGCCTCACGACCGTTTCCCTCTTCGCCATGGTCTGGCTCGCCCGCGCCAAGCGGCGGGCCGCCGCGGATCTCGGCAGCCGGGCCCTGAAGGCCGACGCCTTCCAGACCACGGCCTGCTGGTGGCTGTCGCTTATCACCCTGGCGGGGATCGGCTTGAACGCGGCCCTCGGCTGGTGGTGGGCCGACCCGGTCGCCGCCCTGGGTATGACCGTCTTCCTCGTCCAGGAAGGGCGGGAGGCTTGGCGCGGCGAGGAATGCGCCTGCCACGGTTGATGGCACGGCGCTTGAAGTCGTTGGTGTTTGAACCGTTGAAACGGTGAGAGGAGGATGCCATGGACTTCGACGTCAGACACGATGAGAAGGCGGGCAAGTACTATGCCCTGATCGACGGCCACGAGGCCGTCTGCGAATATGGCAAGACCGGCGAAGGCACCTTGAACTTCTGGCACACCTACGTGCCCCCCCAACTGCGCGGCAAGGGCATCGCCGACGAGCTCGTCCGCGTGGCCCTGGACGACGTGATGGAGAAGGGTCTCAAAGTGATCCCCTCCTGCTGGTTCGTCCGCGTCTACATCGACCGCCACCAGAAGTATCAGGAGGCGCTGGCCTGAAAAAGAAGGGCGGCTCCGTGGAGCCGCCCTGTCGCGATCCTCGCTCAGTACGGTGGGAACCGGCCACCGGCCGGATACCTCTTGCATTGAAGAGATATCTATAATTCTAGGTGCGGCTGAGCGCTACCGCGTGACAAGGCCGTAAACTCTCCCCGTGCCCATCGCCTTCTCGCGCCGCCTCCCCTGGGACCACCCCGTCAACCGCCTGACGCGGGCGGTGGAGGAGCGTTCGGCCCGGGGTTTGCCCACGATCGACCTCACGGAGACCAATCCCACGCGGGTCGGGCTCCCGTATCCGGAGGAAGAGCTGGCCGAGCTCCTCCACCGCGGCGGGCGCCCGGACTACCCGCCGCATCCGCGCGGGTTGCCGGAAGCGCGCGAGGCCCTGGCCGCCGTCCTCTCCGCTGCTCTCCCGACATCGGGAGATCCGGTCTCGCCGGAGGACCTCGTCCTGACAGCTTCGACCAGCGAGTCCTACTCCCACCTCTTCAAGCTCTTCGGCGATCCCGGGGACGAGGTGCTGACGGCCGCTCCCTCCTATCCTCTCCTCGACAGCCTGGCGGCCCTGGACTCCGTCGTCCTCCGCCATTTCTATTTCCAGCCGGGGAGACGGCTTGATCCCGAGACCGTGGAGCTGGCCCTCACGCCTCGCACTCGCCTCCTCGCTCTTGTCCATCCGGGGAACCCGACAGGCCGCTTTCTCTCAATCAAGGAGCAGGGCGATATCGCCGCCCTCTGCGCTTCCCGGGGTCTGCCGCTGATCTCGGACGAGGTTTTCTCAGATTATTTTTTTGAGATCGATCCGCACCGCGCCGGTCCGGCGGCGGCTTCCGGCGAGGCGCTGTCGTTCTCGCTCGGCGGCCTTTCCAAGAGCGCCGGATTACCCTCCTGGAAATTGGGCTGGATCCGGGTCGGCGGCCCTCCCGGTCTCCGCCGCCAGACCCTCGCCGCCCTGGATCTGATGGCCGACAGCTATCTCTCGGTGTCCACGCCCGTCCAGAAGGCCCTCGCGGGCGTGCTGGATCTTGCGCCGTGCATCCGCGCCGCCATCCTCGACCGTCTCCGGGAAAACCTTTCTGTATTGCGCTCAATGATGGCGGGCTTGGCGGACCTCGGAACCGTGGAGCTTCTGGAGCCTGAAGGAGGCTGGGCGGCCGTCCTCCGCGTCACCCGTCCCGAGTCCGACGAAGAGCTGGCCCTGGACCTCCTGGAGCGCGCCGGAGTTCTCGTCCACCCCGGCTATTTCTTCGACTTTGCCACGGACGACGTCCTCGTCCTCTCCCTGCTCCCGGAGCCCGGACGCTTTGCTGAAGGAATCAGGAGCCTTGCGGACTGCCTGAGGCCTTGAGCCGGTCGAACTCCTCGATCACGGTCGCCGGACGGGCGCGGACGCGGAAGTCCTCCGTCAGGTCCCGCCAGCGCACTGTGCCCGTGGGATCGATCAGGAATTCCCCGGGCCTTGCGATCTGCTGCTCTTCGCTGACGGCGTGGAGGAGCCCGTAGTCGCGGATCGCCTTCGCGCCGGGATCACTGAGGAACGTGTAGGTCCATCCCATCTTGCCGACGTGCTCGCGTGTCGTCGCCGGCGGATCGACACTGATCGCCACCGGTTGGATGCCGCGGGCCTGGAAGCTCGGGGAGGTGCTGCTGGAAACTCCGTAACTCGGAGTTGCAGAACGGTCACCAGTAGCCGCGGTAGAAGATGAGGACCACCCACGAGGAGGACGCCCCGGGGGCCCCAGCCTTCTGGCCCAGGAGGTCGTAGAGCCGTACGGACCGGCCCTGCGCATCCTGGAGGACGAAGTCAGGCACTTTCTCGCCGACCTTCGGCGCTCCCGCGGCTTCCGGCAGACCCCGCGACCCGGCCGTCGTGGCAAAGAGGAAGAACCCCAGGACCGCCACGCTCAGCACGCCGAGGACCGAGCCCAGGACACGCCCGTGGTAGCGGCCCCGGTACAACTCCGGCCTGCGGAAGGCACGGGCGAGGCCCATGCCGAGCAGCCCGAGCCCGAGCGCGAAGAGGATCCAACTCGTCCAGGGTACGTCGCGGGTGGCCTCGAACTGATAGAAGAACAGGAAGTAACTCAGAAAAGCGACCAGGCAGACGAGAAATCCCGCCAGGGGCAAGAAGTTGCGTAGTCGTTCCATGGCGGGGAGTCTAGCAGCCCGGCCTCAGAAGCGCCAGCCGATCCCCAGGCCCGGTGTCACGTTGCATAGGCTGATCGACACTTCTCCATGGAGCCCAAGCCAGGGCTCGCGTACGAGACAGGAGAATGCCTTGAGAAAACTCGTTCTTGGTTTTACCGCCCTCGCGATCGCCGTAGCCGGTATGACCGCCCCTGCCCATGGGGTGCAGGACTGGTGTCAGGTCCTGTTCAACTGCAAGCTCACCGCAATCACCGCCTGCCACGATGCCAGCAACTATAATGCGTGTATCGACAATATCTGGGGGCAGTGCGAAAGCAACTTTGGCCCCCTCTGCAGTTCGGCAGCTTCGTAGTAGCTCCCGGCGGCGTAGCGCCTCCCCCGGGGCGCTACGCCGTGAGTTCACCCGCCAGCCGGGCGATCCTCCCAAAACCTCCAGCTCTGGCGTCGCGCTGCAGCTCCTCGGCGAGGGTGCGCACGCGCTCGGGGTGGTCCCCTCTCGCCCGCGCCAGGCGCGCCTGCAGGAGGCGGGCTTCCAGGAGGTATATCTCATAGGAGAGGCGGCGGCATTCGGCGGCGGTCTCGTCGAGACGCCGCTCCGCCTCCTGCCAGCGCCTCCCGCGGAGATCGTGATCGGCCCGCGCCAGGGCGAGTTGGAGGCGAGCGTCGGCCAACCGGGGCACCATCGGATCCCGTGCCACGAGGCCGAGCCAGGAGGACGCCCTCCGCGGAGAGCCCGCTTCGTTCCAGCAGCGCGCGCTCCAGATCCACACCTCGGAGGCATTCTGATCGGTGAGGGTCTGAAGCTCGCGCGCGGCCGCTTCCAGGCGGCGGCAGACCGCGCTGTCGTAGGGCTCGTCGAGCTGGGCTCGGATCGCACGGACCAGGGCGAGGTTTTCGAGCGAATCCTCCTTCGCCTGCAAGGCCGCAATCTCATCCAGCCATTCGAGAGCCTGCTTGCGTTTCCCCTGGAGCCCGGCGAGCTCGGCGCGGGTCAACAGGATGAGAGCGAGCTCGCGCTGCGCACCGAGATCGCGGCTCGTCGACTCCGCTTCGGCGAGGAGCGTTCCGGCCTCTCCCAGCGAGCCTCGCTTCAGAAGGACCTTGCCCAGGCCCTCCAACGCCAGGGCGAGACCGCGTTGATCATGAGAGCTCGCGCTTGAGGGTGATCGCTTTGCGGAAGCCCTCCTCGGCCTCGGGCAGGCGGCCCGATTGTTGATCGACGTTGGCCAGGTTGTGCAGAAAACGTGATTCATTGCGGTGGTCGCCGAGTCCCTTGCTGATCGAAAGACACTCCGCGAAGGCCGTCCTCGCCTCCTGAAGGAGACCGCGGCGCCGGCGCGAAACCCCGAGCAGGTTGAGCGCCCGCGCGATACCGCGGGAGTTTCCCAGGCGCCGGTTCAGGCGGAGGCCTTCCCCACACTCCCGCTCGGCCTGCTCGTAGCGAGACTCACGAAGGGAGGCCATGCAGAGAATGCCCAGCGCTCGCGCCACGCCGCCCACCTCACCGCGTTCGAGGAACAGCCGGCGGCCCTGCTCGGCGAGCTTCCGGGATCCCTCCGCCTCTCCCAGGCCGTCCAGCGCGATGCTCTGGGCGAGGAGCGCTCGCGCCGTCACCGAAGTGAAGCCGCGTTCCTTCGCCTCGGCGATGAAAGCAGGGGCGCGGTCGTGGAGGTCCTGCATACGGCCCATGCCATCGAGGAGATCGAGCTCGATCAGGCCGATCCTCAGGTCTCGCCCCGCGGGAAGTGGCAAAGCCCGGAGCTGTGTGGCCACCTCCTGGGCCTTGGCCATGTCGCCATTGCGCATGAGACTGCGGACGAAGAGCAGGCCGGTCTCCAGGTCGTCCGGCCGCAGGAGCCGGAGGGAACGCAGGATCTCCATCTCCTCGTCCCGACGCTCGGCGGTCCGCAGCGCGACCGATTCGATCAGGAGCCGGCTCTCGCGCGGCAGAGGCGCCGCGGAAGCGAGAGAGCGCGCCCGCTGCCCCTCCCGGGCGGCTTCCGGATCCCGGTTCGCGAACGACAGCACGTCGGCGAGAGCGGCACGGACGAGAGGGTTCCGGGGATCGGCGGCCACGGCGGCGCGCAGGTGTCGCAGGGCCTCCCGGAGGTCATGGCGGGCGCGTGCCGCGAGACCCCGGTGGTAGCTCTCCAGGGCGGCCGTCCGCACCGGGACCGCCAGCCAGGGGGGAGCGTTGGGCGGCGGAGCGGCCACGGCAGGAGATGCCTGCCTGTGGCCCCATTCCCAGGCACCGGCCAGGAAGATCGCCACGAGAGCGAGATTGATCAGGATCGCCCGCCGGCGCCGCGCCGTTCGGCCCACCCGGTAGAAGAGCGATCCGCGCCGTGCCAGGACGGGTTTCCCCTCCAGGTGGCGTTCCAGGTCCGCCGCGAATTCGGCGGCGGAGGCGTAGCGCTGCCCGGGCTCCTTGCGTAGCGCCTTGAGGAGGATCGCGTCGAGATCACCTCGGAGATCACCTCGTAACTCGCGGCAAGCGGCCGAGGGCCTCTCCGGTTCCTGTTCGCGGATGGCGCGCGCCAGGGTCTCGAAGCTGGCGCCGGACAACGGGTAAGGACGGCGCCCGGTCAGGAGCACGTAGAGAACGACGCCCAGGGAGTAGACGTCCGACGGCACACCGGCGGGCTCGCCGCGCACCTGCTCGGGGCTGGCGTAGGCGAGCGTCATGGCCGCGTGCTGCGTATGAGTGGTTTCCATCCCCTGCAGGCGCGCGATGCCGAAGTCCACCAGCTTGGGCTCGCCGCGGTCGGAAACGAGGATGTTCCCAGGCTTCAGATCGCGGTGGACCACTCCAGCCGCATGCGCGTGCTCGACCGCCGCGAGGACGGCGAGGAACAGATGGAGCCGCTCGCGCAACGGCGTCCCGGCCTGGCGGCAGGATTCGATCAGGTTTTCGCCCCGCACCAGCTCCATCGCGAGATAGGGACGTCCCGAGGGCGTGATGCCGGCGTCGTAGAGCCGGGCGATCCCCGGATGCTCGAGATGGGCGAGGATCTGCTGCTCGGCCCGGAAGCGGCGGGCGAGCGAAGCGTCCGGCCCGCGGTCCACGACCTTGAGCGCCACCCGGCGAGTGAAGCCTTCGCCCTGCTGGTCGGCGAGGTAGACCGTGGAGCTGCCTCCCTGTCCGATCACCTTCAGCAGGTGATAGCCGGGCACCTCTTCGCCAGGCAACTGGAGGAGAGGAGCATCGAGCGGCGAGCCCGTCCGCTCGGAGGCAGCGAGGAGGGCGCGCAACTCGGCGGCGAAAGCGGAGTCGCCGCCACAGGAGCGCCGGACCGCCTCCTCGCGGGCTTCCGGGGGGAGCTCGGCGATCTCGTGAAAGGTCGCCTGGAGCTGGGCGAAACGTGATGTCCCGATCATGAGGAAGGGCCGAGCTGGTTCAGCAGCCAGGCGCGGGTGAAGGCCCAGTCGCGCTTCACCGTGCGCGGCGAGCATTCGAGGATCTCGGCGGCCTCCTCGACCGTCAAGCCGCCGAAGAAGCGCACCTCCACGAGCCGCGTCAGGCGGGGCTCCTCCTGCGCCAGGCGATCGAGCGCGCGGTCGAGATCGATCAATTCCGCGGGGCTCAACGCAGGCTCCACCGCGCTGTCCCATCCTTCCATCAGGCCGACGTGGTGCGCCTCGGCTCCGCGCTTGGCGGCCAGGCGGCCGCGGGCGTGATCGACCAGGATGCGCCGCATGATCCGGGAGGAAAAGGCGAAGAAATGCGTCCGGTCGTGCCACCGGATGCTGTTCAGGCCCTGGAGCTTGAGGAACGCTTCGTGGACGAGCGCCGTGGGCTGCAGGGTGTGCCCGTTCCGCTCGCCTTGCAGTTGCTGCGCGGCGATGGCGCGAAGCTCGCGATAGATCGCCGGAATGAGACGCTCCAGCGCCTCGTCGTCGCCGCCTTTCCAGGCGCGCAGCAGCTCGGTGACGTCAGAGCCCAAAGCCACACCCCTTTCCTGCCTGCCTACTTACGTATCGCCATATCCAGGTGTTGATCGGCACGGAAACATTTCAGGCTCGGGGGAGGCGAGGCGCCGCCGGACCTGAGAGGTCCGGCGGCATCAGAGGCGCAGAATCAGCGGCCGGTCAGCAGCGGTAGGTCCCGATGCAGTCCGTCTGAGTGGGGCAGGCGGCCGAGCATACATAGGTGGGGCAATTCGTCGTGCCGCAGATACCGCAGGAGAGCGTTATACCGCCGGCCGCCTTGGTCAGGCTCTCCTCGTTGAGCTTCCCGATCGTTTCGCGATGGAGGGTGAGCTTCGTGTGCGCTTTCTTCATGGATCTCTCCTCTTGGGTAGGACGGCAACTGAGATTGGCCGTCGGGAGGGATAGGCGCAAAAGAGAACGATCCGGGGCCACGCTCTTCTGATATACCCATCCGGATGATCCGCCGCGCCGTCTTCTTCGTTTTCCTGGCCCTAGGGGCCGCCGTTTTCGCAGCCTGCCGGCAGGCCTCTCTCCCCACCGCCGGCCCCGGAGATCCGCCGGTCGTCCCGGAGATCGCCCGCGCCGCGGAGGCCGGGCGGCCGGTGCTCTTCGTGGGGCTGGACGGAGCGGACTGGGAGCTTCTGGACGTCTATGTGCGCGAGGGGAAGATGCCCAACCTCGCCGCGCTGGCCCGCGAGGGACGGACCGGGGTGCTGACCACGATCCAGCCGCCCCTCTCGCCGCTGGTCTGGACCACGGAGATGACCGGCGTGAGCCCGCTGGAGCACGGCATCCTGGACTTCACCCGGTTCCATCCGCGGACCGGCGAGCGCGAGCCCATCCCCCGCGGCGAGCGGCGGGTGCCGGCGGTCTGGAACATGGCCTCGGCGGCGGGCCAGAGCGTCGCCGTCTTCGGGATGTGGGCCACCTGGCCTGCCGAGCCAGTCCGCGGCCTCCTCGTGGCGGACCGCTTCTCCTCCTTCACCACGGTGACCGCGGGACCGTCGCCGGCCGGATCGGTCCATCCCCCGGACCGCCAGGACTGGGCGCGGCAGACTCTTCGAGACAGTGGAGAAGGAGGTGGACCTCGCGTCGTTGCGCGCCTATCTCCCCAATCTCACCGAGGAGGAATTCCGGGAGGCTGCCGCGCGGCCGGACCCGTACGCCCATCCCGTGAGCGCACTGCGGCGCATCCTCGTCGAGACCCGCGCCTACGATGCCCTGGCCCGGACATGGATCGCCGATAACCATCCGGACCTTTCGATCATTTATTTACAGGGGACCGACACGATCGGCCACGTCTTCGCGTCCTACGCGCCGCCGCGGCGGCCGGAGGTGCCGGAGGCGGACTACGAGCGATTCCACCGTATCCCCGAAATCTATTTCGCGGAGATTGATCGCTTACTCGGGGAGTACAGGAAATTGTCGGAGCAACAGGGAGCTGTCCTGATGATCGCTTCGGATCACGGCTTTCTCTGGAGCGAGGCACGGCCCCAGAAGCTCGCGAGCGCCGCGGCGGCTACGGCCGGGCTCTGGCATCGGGACGAGGGGATGTACCTGCTCTGGGGGCCTGGGATCGCGCCCGGAGCCCGAGATCGCGGAGGCGTAGGCCAGGTCTGCACTACCCTCCTGGCTCTTCTTGGCCTGCCGCCCGGCGCCGGCCTCACGGGTCCATCCCTGCCGGGGGCTCCCGCGGCGGGGAAGGAGACGGTGGACTACAGAGCCCTTCTGCCCTCCACGCCGCCTGCCGAAACAGTTTCTTCCGGTGGAGATGTCGAGAAGCTGCGGGCCCTCGGCTACATCGGAGGCAGCGAGCCCGATCGCGCTCCCCCCAGCAGGGGGTCTATCGCTGGATCGACCCGCACCCCGGCGTCCTACAACAACGAAGGTCTTCTCCTCCGCCAGGCCGGCCGGACCCGCGAAGCCGCCGCCGCTTTCGATCGTGCCCTCGCGCTCGATCCCCGCTCGGCCTCGGCACTCTGGAACCTGAGCGACCTGCTGCACGCCGAGAAGCGCGAGCCCGAGCGCTCCGATGACCTCCTCGTGCAAGCCGCGGCGGCCGGGCTTCCCGAAGCCGCCGAGAGGGCCGGCGCGCGTGCCCTGGATCTCCTGCGCGCCGGCCAGGCGGAGAGGGCTCTGCGACTGCTCGACGGCGCCGTGGCCGCTCTCCCGGAAGACCCTGGCCTGCGGCTTCTTCGCGGCCGCCACCGCCTGGAAAGGCAGGACTGCGCGGCCGCGCGCTCCGACTTCCTGGAAGCTTCACGCCTCGCCCCGGAGAACGCCGTTGCCTGGGCCTCGCTCGGGCTCTCCGAGCTCTGCCTTGGCGACACCGCCGCGGCGCGCCGGGCGCTCGAACGGTCGTTGAAGATCGATCCCGCGCAACCGCAGGTGCGGGCGGCTCTTCAAGCCCTCACCCTACCCTCTCCCGACCCCTCCCGTCCCCCCTCACCGGGAGAGGGAAAAAGAAACAAGAACACTCTTTGAATTTTGTTTTTCTCCCTCCTCTCCCGGTGAGGAGGGTAGGTGTTTTCTGAGGATTTCTCGGGGTGTCTCACGGAGGGTCAATTTCGTCCCAAACCATTTAATATCAATATGTTGCGGTGTCTCATGCAAGCACATGTAGGCCCATGGTATTTAATAGTTGACAATGCCTCCCGTTACAGGTAGGATACAAGTAGCTAGCAGGTACCACATACCACGCAACGGGAGGCAAACCGTGCCAGAGAAGCTGACCGAGAAGCGGATCAGGAGCCTCAGGACCACCCAGGCCCAAGTCGAGATTCTACACTCCCTCACACCATCGGCTGGAATCCGAGTCACCAAGGACGGGCGCAAGACCTTCTTCATGATCTACCGCGTCCCGGGCACCGGTCAGCAGAAGCGGCATAGCTTCGGCTTTCACCCCTCGGGCAGGAAGGGGCGCGGCCGGGCGGAAGAGCCTCTCACCCCAATGACCCTGCAGGAGTTCGAGCGCGCTTATGACATCTTCCGAGGCGAGCTCGCCAAGGGCCGCGATCCCAAGGATAGGCCTCAAGGAGAGGGTCTCACACCCAAGAGGATCGCCGTCGAGAGCTTGCCGGAGGATCTTCGGACCATGTTCCCGGACGGCGTGATGGAAGGGACCATCGGCGCCTTGCTCGCCGAGTATTTCACCCACGCCAGGAACCATCTCGCCGCGCGCAGCTACAACGGCTACAAAGGGTCGGCCAAGACACACCTGCTACCTCGCTATACCAAGGTTCCCGTGTCGCTTTTCACGGAGGAAGACGTCCGGGTTCTTCTCTCGGAGGTGACCAAGCGAGCGCCGCAGGGTGTGCGGGAAGTCAAGAAGGTGCTCTCCTGCGCCTTCACCTATGGCAAAGCGCATATTCCAGGAGTCAAGTCGAACCCGTGTATAGGTGTCCCGGTGACGGTCTCAAAGGGGAAACGGGACCGATGGCTGACAGACGAGGAGCTGATGACCTTCTTCGAGACACTCCCGAAGATGAACGACGAGAGGGCGGCTGACTGTTATCTCCTGATGCTGGCGTCCTTGTGCCGTCCCTCCGAAGCCGCTAGCGCCCGGGCGGAGAATCTCATCCTTATCAATGGGGAGCGGGTCTGGAGGATTCCCGACACGAAGAACGGACGGGATTTCCTGATCCCCCTGGTTGGCCCGATCGCAGAGATTCTGCTACGGAGGTCCATACAGGCTGGAGGGACGGGTCCCCTGTTCTGGCAGTACAATGCCGACCGAGACTATCCGGATCAGCTCAAGTCCGCGAACCGGAATTTCCGGGAGCTTTCCCAACTCGAGAACGTCCGCCCGCACGACTGGAGGCGGACCGGAAGGACTCATCTTAGCTCCCTCGGGGTACGCGAGGAGGTCGCGGAAGCCGCCATGAACCACTGTAAGGACGACTTGAAGAGAGTCTACAACCTCTATGAGTTCTGGCCCGAGCGCAAGGAAGCGCTTCGACTCTGGCACGAGAAGATCGAGCGCCTTCGCGAACAGGCGGTGACCAGAGTCGCCTAGTCCCAGAGATCAAGCCTTCCGAAGCCCCTCAGTGAGGAGAGGGGCTTCCCGCCTCCCGCCGCCGGCGCGGCCCTCGGTCGCTACGCTCCCTTGCCAAGCCCTGAGCCCGCTGCCGGCGGAAAGTTAGCTCACTCGCGCTCCGCGCCTGTCTCGTGCGCTTCGCGCCTGCCTGTTCTATATAGCCTCGCCCGAGCGACAGCCTGGGCATAGTTGAGCAAGAGGCGGAGCCTAGCCTCCTAGCCATGGTTTCAGGGCGGGTGCCCGGAGGTGCTCTCCCAGCCCCGCCGGCACGGCCCTCGGTCGCTCGCTCCCTTGCCAAGCCCTGAGCCCGCTGCCGGCGAAAGTTAGTCCTCTCTCGCGTTGCGCGCGCTGGTTCCGGGGAGTCAAGGTGACTGGCGCTCGCAGCGTGCTTGGGAGCGCTGCTACGGGTTCCTTCCAGAGCCCTCAGCCAACGAGAACGAACCACGCGCCGGGAAGGCGCGAGTTCGCGGTGGTTAGGTGCCCTCGGTTGGCTGCTAAAATGGTGGGCGGAGGAGTTACGAGGCAGAAATTGAGCGGAGGAGGAAAGGAGAGGAGAGAGAGTTTGAGGTCGGTTGAGGAGGGGGGTGGAGAATTCGCAATTCTCGTTGAACGCGTGGCACCTACAGGGGCACCTACCCAGCACCCGGGGCGACAACTACTTCGCGCCGGACGTAAGCTTAAGCACCTACTCGGGGGAAATTTGTTAGATGGCCTCTAGAGATCAGTTAGCCTCGCAGATTCGCTTTCAACTCGATCAATTATCGGCTCAAAATAGACACCATGATTTTGAACATTTAAGCAGGCACCTTGCAAGATTGAGAATCTGCAGCAATATCCTTCCGGCGACGGGCCCTGTTTCAGCGGGAGGAGATCAAGGACGTGACTTTGAGTCGTTTTTAACCTATCTTTCAGAGAGCCCCATCGCTGGATCGAGCTTTGTTGGAATGACCTCTCAAGAGGCTGTGGCTTTCGCCTGCACCATTACTCAAAAGACCAAGCTAAAAGCCAAGATTAAATCGGATATAGCGGTGATAGTGGGCGGAGCAGTTCCTGTTGCAAGCATCCATTATTTCTGCTCATCGGATCTCCCGGTTGCTGAGCGCCATGAGCTTCAAAAATGGACGAGAAAAGAGCACGGCATCCATCTAGAAGTCTATGATGGACAAGCCATCGCCGAGCTTCTCGTAGACCCTGACGTCTTCTGGATTGCCACACGATTCCTTAGTATTCCTTCCGAAGTGTATCCTTCCGTTCCCGCCAGTAAAGAAGAAACGTGGTACGTCAACCTACGCAGCAAGTGGAAAACCTCCGAGGTAGAACCCGAAAACTTTGCAGATTTCGGCGAATTGAAGGCCGCGGCTCGTCATGCCATTTGGACCGAGAGCGCCAAGGTGGACCTACCCTTCTGGATCAGCAAGCTGACTGATCTCAGACGCGGTACCGCTTGGCCGCCTCTCCAACGCCGATCGACCTATGAGATCGCCGTTGCATCGCTGCGAGGTCTAGGAACTATGGAGGGCTACGAGAATGAACTCCGCAGCTACTTCAGTGAAATCCCGACACTCTACGAGACGGCAGACCTCGAAGATGCTGGCGTGCTCTGGCTTTACTGCGCAGGAGCACACAGGCGAGGCATCATCCATCTGGCATGGGAAGAGTTGGCCTCCTGGCGGGATGCAGTAGTTGCCAAGGTTGAGGAGGAACTGAGAGCGACCGAACTACCGGGGAGACGTTGCTCACTCTTGGACATCCGTGGGTACCTCGCTCTCCACTTGTCTGCGGGAATGCCAAAAAGCGCGCCTGACCTCCAGAATGCAATGAAGTATTGGCTTGAACTGATGGACCTAGTTCGTGAGGCGCCTCTGTTTCCACTCGAGCAATTTGCTGATCGCTTGACTAAGTTTATGGGAATGTGGGAACACTCGGACCTCGATAGTATAACGAATCAGATCGATCAGTTGCTTGCTACTAGGAGTGGGCAGGCTGCGGCTGCGGAAAAGTGCCGAGACAGAGCTATGGCCCTCTATAAGAAAGGTGAGATAATACGCTCTATTAAACAGATCCATAGAGCCAAGGTAAAGTGGTTCGCCGATGAAACACTTCGCGAGTCGATCATGACTATGCTTTTCTTGGGGCATTGTTACTTGGACCTTGGGTTGGCCTTTGCGGCCAAGTACCATGCATTGATGGCTGCTTATGCCGGTATTAAACTGACGCGAGATGATTTGAGGAGGCTAGCTCCTGCCGCGCTGAGCACAGCGGCGCTCTGTGATTATGTACAGGGAGCATGGTTTGGATACCTTGAGATGGAGCATATGGCGCTGGCGACATTCTCTGCATTTTCGAGAGAGGTCGATCCATCGGACCCTAATAGCGAGATCAACAAAGCCTTGTTTCATGTCTCATGGATACACAGACTGGCTCAGCGAGTAGAACCCGCTTTGCTGACGCTCGTCGATGAGAGGGTGAGTCAGTGGGGGCTAAGCGAGGAACTCAAGGAGTTCTTGGAGTCATGGGAAGATCCCTGGGAGGGCAAGGATCTATCCGAAATATGGGATTCTCTGGCAGAGCAGTTACTAGGACAGCCTTTCGCTGACATAGGTCCTCGCAGAGAGGTATCCTTCCAGGCTCTGGGTGTCACCTGGAATTTTCAATGGGATAACACCTACGAGACGACCGCTGCCGCAGAGCAGTTCCTTGCTGTATTGCAGATTATCCTTGCAGATTTGGCAGGCCGAGATCTTTGCCTGCTTCGAACCAAGGTAGAGGTGACGGCCCGGGCTGGAGAGAGTACGAAATACTTGCTTCAATTGGTTCCTTCTAACTCCTCCACAAAATGGGATCTGAGGCTTCCTACCTCGGTTCGGCATAAAGGAGATAGCTTGGATGTGGAGACTGAGGTTCTGTCAGCTGCTATATCTCTTCTTCAATCTGTGTCACTTCTCCCAAACCAAAAGATTAACGCGATTATAGAAGACTCTTTTCGTGACGGTCTGTATACGAAGGCATTTGCCGTCGAGCGATATGAGCTGCTTTATTGTGAGATCATCTCCCGCGAGATGTTCGGGAGGGCAGCGCGTCACATGAGGGCCGTTCCGGAAGCTGAACGTAGCTTCACCCCGGTATCTCACGATCAGCTCGCGTGGGTGGACGGCCTAGGCCCCGGCTACAGTCAAGAGCGAGCCGAAGCGGGCTTGAGAAGGCGGTACGAGGGGATTATACGTCCTATCCAAAGAACTATCGAGCGGCTGGTTGGGCAACGAGAATTTCAAGAGGTGGTCGGTGCGCTCCGCGAAGAGGGATGGCTCGACTGGCACATCCTGCAAGCTGTCATGCATCTGGTTTTGAACTATAGGATTCAACGTGCTCAGAGCTTAGGTCTCAGTCGAAGGGAAGTCGACGAGCTTTCGGATCAGTGGGTCAACGAATTGGAGAAGGAGAATAGCATTCCTGTCCCTTTGGGGGAATTCTCTGCGGAGAATCTGCGCCTTCAACTTCGTTTCAGTATGCTTGCCACCGTGAGATCATACGCGCTGGAATTGCCCCATGCGACGCCAGACTTCGAAGCAATCAGCGACTTTCTCAGCCAGCGCTATCGTTACTGGACTGACGATGTAGAGCATCCCGATTTTGGTTTTTAAAGGCGGAACGACAGGCGCCGGAGGAGGTGCTGCCGAAACAAGTGCCATGCGAATGTAAGAGGGCAGTGACGTTAGGAGACAAACTCCAGATTCCCAAATCGCATGTCTAGATCGGTCCGATGGATCCGAGAAGCTCTCTAAGGCAATGCTCAGGGCTGCCTGCCATATCAATCCCATAGGTAGCAAACCCCGGGCGACTAAACCTTGAGAAGGTCGACCATTGCACCGAGTATATGCGTGCATTAATCTCATTTCCGCTCAACTCTCTCCTGTCTAAAGGCCTCATGCCGCCTCGCGCCGTCACTCTCTCCCAGGAGTCCTCAAAGCTCAGGTGGCAAAACACCACATCGCACGGGCTCAGTGCCGCCAGTAGTTCATCCGTTAGGGCATCGTATTTTGCATGCTCGCGCCCGTAGTAGGTAATCCACGACAGCAGACTGATTATTCCGCGATCGATCAGGATATACTCGTATTGCTCTCTATTCTCTTGAAGCAGCTTCATCCTTTCCTGCTCACGGGCGAGGCGTAATAGAATCTCGGCATCAGGGTCTACCTTCGTAGCCTCGTCCTTTATCGCGAAATTTATCTTTGTGGTCGATCTGTTCCCGCTGCCCCTGATAACGAACTGAGAAATATGCTTGAACGCCAGATAGGCCTGAAAGTTGTTAATTAGAGTGGTTTTGCCCACACCGTCAGAACCCTCGAACAGAATTATCCTGGCACGCATCACTCTCGACCTACTCTCGATTCGTCTTAGTCAGAGAACGCCGCGCGCTGCAACAGCGCCCGAAGAGCGTCCTGGGGATTAGCGTTCATGTCGATCTCGTACTCAGCCACTCGATTCCCGCCGAGCTTCGTGATCGCCTGCTGCTGGATCGGCCAGAACGAACGGTTGGCCTCAGGTCCCGCCTCCTTGTTCAAATTACGGTAGTTGCCGCACGTTAGTATTCGCGTCCAGCATCTGTCAAAGTCGAGGCGGCAATTTACAAGGTAGTAAGAGCCGAGCCTGTCCCTCAACTCTGCTACCAGCGCGTCATACTTGGTTGTAGTTCCGTTGTAGTAGGCGATCCGTGAAAGCAGGCTCGGCAACCCGCCATCAATGAGGATATAATTGTATCTACCGCGACTTCCATCCAGCAGCTTTATCCTCTCGAACTCCCTTGCCAGTCGCAACAAAATTTCGGTAGCGGGCGTGATATTGATATCTGGATCGCGCAAGATGGCTGTTATATTAGCGACGCTCTTGCTAGCCTCCTCCCCAATCACTAGCACGGCAAAGGCCTGTGTTACCAAGTACGCAGCCAGACTCTTGGTAAGAGTTGTCTTGCCCGACCCGGAGAAGCCTTCGACGAGTAGTACCTTGGTCTCCATATTGCGCTCGCTAGGACACATCCGTATAACGAACACTAGATAACTTCTCGGTTAACGCCTCGACTTTCTTTTTCAATACGCTCACCGGCTCTTCATAAAGAATGGCAGCAAGAAGGATCTTCGACAGGAGAAGGACATCTTTCTTGGAAATCCCCGATCTGCACTGCTCCTGGATACCGAGGCGTAGGCCGTACCTATATTTTCCAGGTATTTTAGTTGGCATTGTGGTTATTCCCGCTTCCGCCAGTCTCAGTGTGACATCCTTGTAATTCTCAACATCTATACATATTTGGTGGGTATTGGTCAGATGGGGCATCGGGCCAACCACTTCAAGTTTGGCGCCCAAGAGACCCGCCAAGTACCGAGTGAGCTCGATGATACGGCTGGCGTACTCCTTACCATGCACTTCCATCTCGAGGACAGTAATCAAGAGCGCCAGGAGACTACCGGTATGAGTACTTGAGACTACGCTGTCGAATTCCGCATTTAGTCGGCCGCAGAGATCGCCGTCGTTCAGCAGTATGATAGCCTTTTGCGGTCCAGGGAAAGTCTTGTGAGTGCTCCCACCAAAGAAGAAATTTTTGCGGTGAGGAAGTGTATAGATACCAGCAAAATAGAATAACTGCAGATGCGATATGTCGTAGTACACGAGCCAGTCGCTCGGAACTGCATCAAGGAGTTTCTGTATATCGATCGGATTCACTCCAACCGTATGGTCGAGGTACATTACCGCACGTTCATCTTTCCACTTGGCGAGAATTCGGTCTAAATCTGAGTATGCGATATCCCAGGTCTCAAGGTCTAGTTTGACACTCTCGGTCTCAAACCCATATTTCTGAGAGACCAACTCTGTTTTTGTATGGCCTCCATAGAATTTGTCCAGAATGACAATACGACTGGCCAGCTTGCGCATCACGGACATTATTACGTCCATCTGATGCAGGCCGGACAATGCCTTTGTGATGACGAACTCTGTTTCGTATGTGGCGCGCAGCCTAGTGTCCAAGATATCGAGCAGGTCGCCAAGGTTCTCGCGCCCCGGCATGAAGTTTCTATCAGCGAACTCCTTTGGCAAGCAATAGCGATTGTTCGTCCGGCCGACATACATGCTAGTTGCTAATGTGCTCATCACGTTCTCCGACGGGATGAGGGAAAGGGTAATTCGCTCCTTTCGCAGTTCGTGCTCTATCATCGCTAACACGTCCCATCTGTTTTTCACCGTGCACTTCCCCTTATAGCATGCGACGAGACAGGGCTGTCAAAGATGCCAGACATACCTTATGATTACTCGTCGAAGTTTCCTTCCGAACGATAGGTGGCAATAGCTGCTATCCTCCTATTAACGTCCCCCTGTACTCTCGTCCGCACCTGCGCTCCCGAAGACTAGCTCCTGCTCGCCTAGACCAAGGAAGGTATGGAGTCTCTCAGCCCTTCGCCCAGTCAGCCCGCCCGGGCCATCAGGTCTTGCCGCGCGGCAGCCGCTCAATCTCCCTACGTCTTTCAAGCTCCTCCCGGCGCTTCTGCTCCTCCTACCATTCTAGCTCCATACGCTCCCGCTCCGCCCTAGAGGTCGAGGTGCCCTTCACCCTCCCTTGGTAGCCCTTGCCAAACAGCCCCATGAGAGCTGCTCGTCATACGTGTATGTCAATAATATATAGGGTATTTTCCAGTGCCTCACCACGTCACCCTCCGATCCAGGCTCCGGTAGTGGATCGCCTCCGCCAAGTGGACGGCGTGGATGGTTGCAGCGGCCGGGCGTAGCGCTCGATGGTGCTGGCCGCGCTCGTGAGAGAGCGATTGAGTGCAAGCGGAACCTCACGGAAGCCCTGCGGGAGGTAGCAGCCAAACTGCAAGCCTTCACGGAGGCGGCGAAATGCTCCTCGGAGTAAGGATCTCCCCTTCCGTCGTCTCGGCCGCCCGCCGGCGCTATCCCGCCGAGGCGGTCACGGTCTTTCAGCAGATCTTCGCGAAACGTCGTCCAAGCCGGAATCCGGGGGCCGCCTGGAAAGGGACGAACTCCTCCCCGGCCCGCAGCGTCGCTGACACGCGCTCGAACCCTCGTTCAAGCGTTCGGGCTCCGCCGGGCCGCGCGGCCCTCGGTCGCTTCGCTCCCTTCAACCCCTAAGCCCGCTGCCGGCAGAAGTTAGTTCCTTCTAGGCCCCACCCGCGTTGGTATAGGATCAATATAGGAGTAGGTAAACCCCTCCCAATTACTGATGCGCCAAACACCATTCTCGTAGCCCAAGATCGTATCCCGTTGCACCGGCACTTTGCCGCCACCGCCCGGAGCATCGATTACGTAGGTCGGAACCGCGTAGCCTGTGGTGTGGCCGCGGAGCTGATCCATAAGGGCGAGCCCTGTTTCGACTGAGGTGCGCAGGTGGCCGGTGCCCAGGACGGGATCGCACTGGTAAAGGTAGTACGGTCGCACACGCAACTTGAGGAGGCCGTGGAAGAGATCCCGAAGCACCTCCGCCGAATCGTTCACGCCTTTGAGCAGCACCGTCTGGCTGCCCAGCGGAATGCCACCGTCCGCTAGTAGGTCGCAGGCCTCAGCCACTTCGGGCGTGAGTTCCTTAGCGTGGCAGAAATGCAGGGACAGCCATACCCGGTGCTTGCGTAGCACAGCCACGAGTTCCGGTGTGATGCGCTGCGGAAGGAAGCCTGGGATGCGCGTGCCGATACGGAGAAATTCGATGTGAGGAATCTCCCGCAAGCGGCCTAGCAAACGGTCGAGCGTGACATCGGACATGAGCAGGGGATCGCCGCCAGAAAGCAGCACGTCCCGCACCTCCGTGTGCTCTTCGAGATAGGCGAGCGCCTCCTCAATCCGGCGGTTCAGGGGCTCAAGTTCACCTTGGCTCACGAGACGGCTGCGCGTGCAGAATCGGCAGTAGGCGGCGCATGTGTCAAGCACGAGGAAAAGCACACGGTCCGGATAGCGATGTACCAAACCCTCAACAACGCTCGCTCCGTCCTCGCCACATGGATCAGTCATGTCACCCGGGCTCACCAGTAGCTCGCTTTCTTGTGGCACTACTTGGAGGCGGATCGGGCACTGAGGGTTGTGTGGATCGATCAATGCCGCGAACTGGGGAGTGACCGCGACGGAAAACTTTTCACTAGCCAACACGAGGCCCCTGCGCTCAGATTCAGTGAGAACGAGAAGCCTCTCGAACTGATCGAGCCGAGTGAGGCGGTGACGCATCTGCCAACGCCAATCGCTCCAGTGTTCAGGTTCATACGGAGCTCCAATCGCGTTGCAGACCACCTCCCGTACGTCATACTCAACTGTTGCCGGGGCCAAGGCCAACTGAAGCACGGGCGCACTCATACGGGAGTTTGATCGCGAGGGCACGAAATCGCGAGAAGAAGGAACGGCTTGTGGTCCCCTCACGATCGCAGAGCGCTCTATCGGGACCTTGGGTTTTAGGGCTTCAAGGGCGTTGAGGAACGCCTGCCCCCGAGCCGAGAGCTCCTCATGCGCCAGAATGAGCCGCTCGATCTCAGCGGCGCAATCGTCACAGGTGGCTACGTGACTCGCGATTTGGCCCCGAGTCTCCTCTTCCAACTCATCCAAACAGAGTCGGATGAGATCATCGTCTGTCACGTGGACGATCTCCAAGTCGGCGAGAAACTCGTCCAGTTTCCTGCCGGTCACCTGAATCGGGGTTGATTTCTTAGCGTTCATATCAGTGATTCTGTCTTTTTAGGTCTAGTAGGGCGCGCTTCATCTCTTCACGTGCGCGATGTAGCCACGTCTTTATCGTTCCTGTCGGTGCATCCATTTCCGAGGCGATTTGGCCGACAGATTTGTCTCGAATGTAGTACTCGATCAGAACTGTAGCCAGATGGGGCTTGATTCGGTTGATAGCTTTCTGGACCATGTCCCGAATCTCCAACGTCCTGTCGAATTGCTCCCTCGAAGGAAGGCCGTCAATAAGCAACTCGAATTCTTCCGAGGTTAGAGTCTTAAAGTGTTCCCGAACACCGAGGGAATTCTCATAGTAATGGATACAGTGTCTCTTCAGGCAGAGTAAAAAGAAGCTCCAAAACTTCCTTCCTCGGAGCGGATCGTATTTCTCGATGACGGAAAGGAAATCAGCGGCGCAGAATGAACTCCATGCATCTTTAGCATCATTCAGCTTAGCCCAGCTACCGAGATGCCTAAGTATAAACAGCATCAGATATTGGCTCTTCTCTTTGAATATCCAATCAACACAAGCTGTGATCTCTTGGTTGCTCCAAGAGCGACCGGGCCTTTCAAAGACTTCATGTAGTCCAGGAGGTTGGGGCTCGGCATACTCAGGCTTAGACATGTGGGTTGCCTAAGAAAGTACGGCTAGGGGTTGTTCCTCTTGCGTCTAAAACGGATTTCCCCCGCCTGCGACAGTGCTCCAAGGAGCGCCGCGAGAACCATTTTCAACCCATCGGAAGCTAGCCCCAGAAGCCCCGCAGAGACCAAAGGTGTGGCCGAGAGGAGCAGAAGTGCCCCGAAAGCCGAGACGAGCACCAGATAGACGCGAATGACCCAGGGGATTCCGGCGAGACCTAGTGCGGAGAAAATGTCTCTTTGGGGATTCATGCTCTATCTTTCCTTGTCTGCGAAGATCGCCATCGTTGTCTACTATGTCATAGGGCCGAGCTAGTGCAGAGGTTTCAACCCAGCGGTCTACAGAGAGCGCGACTAGTATCGGACAGCGTAACTAAGGCAGCCTCCCAATCCCAGGCCCCTCGGACCGCATCGGCTAACTACTGGGGTGGTGGGCAGACCGTGGTCGGTGGCTCTAGTCTCGTCCGAGATCACGAGGAAGATCCCGCCCTGCCCTCCCGAGTCTCAGCGAGCGCCAATCGAGCGCGAGGAGCCGCAACGGCTGCGCGCTCGGCCCGCTGCCGAGCGCTTTGCACATCTGCGGCTGCGCCCCGCTCTTGCGCTGGTGAGCGTAACGGTCTCCGCTGACAGCGGCAGGGGAGGGCGTTGGCAGTGACCTGGGGGAAGGGGAAGCGCCGCTGGAAGGCACCCGTCCTGCGCTTGGCCGCGCTGCCAGGGAGGTGGCGGGCAGGAACCGCTGGCAGGCGTCGGAAAAGGTGGTCATTCTAGAGCGCACACGTGCGGTCACCTTCAAGGGCCGCCCTTCGCCGGAAAAGTCCGTGGCGGGCGGCGAGAAATGAGTCCGCTCCGAGCCGCTTCGCGCTCGCCCGCTCCTCCCCATCCTCACCAGTCTCCGATCTCACCTGACCATCGCTGAGAAGATCACGGCGGCCATCTCCGGCCGTCGGCGCCAACTCCATCCGACGACGGGGAGGCGCCGCCGCAGATGCCCGTCCGCCTGCGGAGGGGTGGCGGGGAACCCGCAGGGTGCCCGGCGGGCGGGGGTGTCCCGCCCCCGAAAGTAAGCTGGTGCGGCCTGCGGTCGGGGTAAAGGCGGGAGCCGGGGGGGGGCGGGCGAACTCCTGAAGGAGCTTGCCGGCCAGGAGTGGCGTCAGGGCGGGCTCGCCCCCGGCCAACCCCTTCGAGCAGGAAGAAGAGCTCCCGAATCCGAGGTTCTTGAGCAGGTAGCCTTGGCCGCCTGACTTATAGAGCTAAGCTGGCGTTAATGGCAGATGCGCAGAACGCTCATCAAGATCTCTTGGCGGTGCGCTCCACAAGTCGTTCGGTGGGCCGAAAAGCCGAGTTGTGTTCCATAGCGACCCCGTCACCATTCAACCTCCCCCTCCCCCATCTCCCGCAAAGCCCGGTTCGCATCTAGGAACGTGTTGGGCTCGTGGAAAAACAGCGGCCCGTCGTCGTTCGAGGCCGCCGGGTGCCCCTGCGTGACGGTCCGGACCCGCGTCTGCCAGGTTCCCGCATCCTTTGCCGCCTGCTCGATCCCGCTTTCGTTGAAGAAGTCCCTTGCCACTTTCCCCCAGAGCAGAAAGACGACGTGACCAGCCGGACGGGTCGCGACGACGCGGAGGATGGCCTGGACGACGGGCCGCCAGAGCGGGATGTGGCCCTGGATCTGGTGGGGGGAGCCTCCTCTTTCGAAACGGGAGAGCGTCAGGCCGGCGTTCAGAAAGAGGACTCCCTGCTGCTGCCAGTGATCGAAGAGCCGGGGCGGAGACTGGAGCCTCAGGGCTCCGCTCGCGAGGTCGGCTACGACGCGGGCCCAGGCTCTCGAGGCGTTCGTGAGGTCGGTGTACTCGCGGTTCCCGGTGCGGGCCACGGCCACGGCGGGGATGATCCGCTCCAGGCTGTCGGAGACGAGGGCGGGATTGGGAAGCCAGTCTTCCAGATCACCCTGCTCGAAAGCACGGCCCGTGGCCCAGGACACGTTGGGGTACGGGTCCTGCCCGATGACGATGGCTCGCACGTCCGCGGGACTGGTGCCGTCCAGAGCGCGGAAGGTGTGCGCCTTGCGGGGCGCCCCGGGGATCATCTTTCCCTTTCGAGCGGGAAAGATCGGCTCCCAGCTCTCGTGCTGAAGATCGGGATCGACCGCTTCGAAATCGGGCTCGACGTCGGCGAGCGCCGCTCTCCAAGCCGGGATCAGATCGTCCTTCCAACCGTTCAGCATCTCTTCCAAGGCTTGCTTGAGAGGGATCGGCATGAGGTCTCCTTAAGGCAACAGATCCGACGTTAGCTTTCCCGTCACGACCAGGCTGAAGCCCTGGTTTTCTTTTTCATACGGCGTGTTGTAGGCCAGCACCTGGATGACGTACTTGCCGGCTTCGGGCTCGGCGATGACGACCTGCTCCAAGTTGTTGCGGTGATCGCTCTTGGCCCAGGAGCCGCGGGTCATGTTCGGATTGCCCATCATGCGCTTGTTGCCCGGAGCGATGACGGCCAGGTCCAGATCCTGCTGGAGGCCGTGCGCGGGCTTGTCGGTCCAGGCGAGCGTCACGCGCAGCGGAAGGCCCGCCTCGACGTGGACTGTGCGCTTGAAGGCCGCCCGATCGGAGTCGTTCTTGTTGAGCGCGTCGTCGGAATCGCGGCCGACGTCGACGAAGGCGACTTTCAAGCCCGATGCATCCCCCGGCACGGGAAGAATCCTGCGGAGGTCGAGCCTCCCGAAACCTTGGTGGAAGTTGGGCTGCCCGGCTTCGTCCAACACTGTTTCGCGCTCGATCCAGACCGCTCCGTTGACTAGCGTCGCCTTGAGGAGCGCCGCCGACGGCTCGTGCTGCCGCTCGTCCATGTAGTACTGGCGCACGATGGCCGCGGCTCCCGCCACGACCGGGGCCGCCATGCTGGTCCCCGGCAGATAATGGTAGAGGTCGTTGGCGGCATTGGGATAGCGGGGCTCGCAGGCCTGGCTGCGCGCCGAGAGGATGATGCTTCCCGGAGCCAGGAGGTCGGGCTTGACCCGCTCGTCGTCCGTGGGCCCGCGGCTGCTGAAGGCGGCGACGTAATCGAGGTCGCCGCAGATCGGCTCGTCCGCCACCTTGGGCTTCTGAGGCCCCTTGGGGAATTTGCTCCACGTCTTGCCCTGGAACGGGCCGTCCTGGCGAGGGGAGCAGCAGGCGCCGACGGTCAGGGCGTTCTTCGCGGTGGCCGGGGACCGGAGCGTGTTGTAGCCGATCCGTCCCAGGTCGTCCAGCTCCGGGGGCTGGGCCCCCTCGTTGCCCGCGGCGAAGATCAAGAGGCAGTCCGGGTTGTTGTAGACGAACTCGTCGACCTCGTAGCTGTCGTGGGTGTAGAGGCCCGCGACGAAGTGTCCCCAACTGTTGTTGTGGATCTTGGCTCCCAGATCGTAGGCCTGCTTGAACAGGTCCCCCATGTCGATCGGCAGCCCGGTGAGCTTTCCGTTGCTGCCCAGGATGCCTTGGACGATCAGCTTCGCGCCGGGGGCGACCCCCTTGAGCTGCCCGCCGGAAGCCGTGCCGTCCCCAGCGATGATCCCGCAGACGTGGGTCCCGTGGCCGTTCGGATCGTTCGGCTCGCTGGGCGGCACGAGCTCGATCAGCTTTTCGAGCCGGTTCTTGAGATCCGGATGTTCGGTGTCCACTCCGCTGTCCGCCACGGCCACGACAACGCCGGTCCCGTCCCAGGGCAGGGGCGGAAGCCCCGCCGCGGGCGGCGGCTGGATGCCGATGGCCTGGCGGACGAAGTCAACGGCCAACTCGGGAAACTGGAACAGCTCGACGGCCGACACCTGGGGCATGTTCGCCAGCTCGGCGATGAGCGGCGAGTCCTCCTCGCAGTCGAAGCGGACCCGGCGCTTCCCAACGACAAGGTTTTCCACCCGGGCGTCTTTTTTCAAGGCGTCGGCGACCGTGGGGATGTTCTCCGGCTCGTGGCAGCGGAGCTCGTACGTGACCTTCTTGGCCGGCCCCGCCGCTTCCGGCGCCATGCCAAACACCAGGTCGTCTCCGCCTCTCCTCCGCGGCCGCTCGATCCCTTCCTCTTCGCGGATTTTCTGGACCGTGGTCAGCCGGCGCAGGGTGTGGACGGCGCTGAAGAGGACGGCGCGGACGACGAAGCTCAGATCCTCCACCTGGATCTTCTGATCGTCCGTGAGCTTCGCCTTGTAGGCATAGTCGGGCACGTAGCTCCCCAGCTCGACGCCCAGAGCTTCCAGCTCCGCTTTCCAGTCGGGATGGATCGGGCCTTTGAGCTGGATCATGTAGACATTCTCGGCGCCAACCGCGGCTTCCTGGATGGGCGAGGAATTGGTGGGCTCCTCCTCGGCCATGGCCAGGAATTCCCCCGCGGCGTCCTCGTCCTGCTTGCCGGGATCGAGCCACGAGAGCTCCGGCTTGCTGGGGATCTCTTCGACGATCAGCCCCTTTTCTTCCAGGGCCTTGACCTCCGCATCATCGCCGGCCCCGTAGGCGTAGCTGCCGCTCCACGTGATCGGGCCGCGATTCTTCAAAACCTCGTCCGCGGCGGTCTCGTCCTCTTTCGAAAGGCACTGGACGACAAGGTTCCGGAGCGCCATGGCAATTTCCTCCTACTGGTAGAAACCGCGCAGACCCGTCAGGACCTGCGGCAGATGTCCGATCGCTTCCAGGCGGTCGAAATAGTCCGGATCGTCGATCACCGTCGGCGGATCGAGGGGGATCGACTCGGGCAGCACGGCGGCGGCCAGGAGATCCGGCTCCCCGGGCTCGGCCGGCTGGTAGTCGTCGTTGTCGAGGAGCAGCCCGGCGTCCTCCCCGGCCGCGGCCAGGCCGAAGGGCGCCGCGGCCAGCTCCGCTTCGAGCTCCCGCAGGCGGGACATGGATTCTTCGAGCGTGGCGAGCGCTTCGGCAAAGCTCAAGCTCGCCAGAGGCGCCGTGGGATGCTCGAGATAAAGCTGCTTGGCGCGCCCGCCCACGGTGAGATCTTCCCGCTTGCCGTCCGACGGCGGGTACTGTTCCATCAGCTCCGCGTCTCCATGGCGCGGAAAGCCCGCGATGACGACGAGCTTCACGTTGGCCTCGGTCGCCTGGATCAGATTCTCATAGGGATCGTTCGCCAGCGTGTCCGTCACCAGAAGGTCGGCATATTTTCCCTTTTCGATCGTGCCCAGGGCGTCTCCCCAGCCGACCGCCTGGGCGGCGTTGCGGGTCACCGCGGCCACGAGGTCTTCTTGCTCAAGAGTCGACCCGGCGGCCTGAGCGGAGAGCCAGGCCACCTTGATCTCTTCGAGGAGGTTTTTGCTGCCAGAAGGCGTCCAGTCGCAGCCGATCGTGAAGGGAACGTTTTCGAGGCGCTTCGCGTCGATCGTCTTGCCATAGAGGAGCATGTTGCTCAAGGGGGACCAGACGACCTTGCACCCCTTCTGCGCCAGGGCTGTCAGGTCCGGCCCTTCGAGCGCGAGGCAGTGGATCGCGACGAGCGACGTCTGGAGCAGATCGTTATCCACGAGGTTCTGGTAGTGCTTCCGGGTCGACGCGTCGATCCCCTCAGAGAGGTGGTAGAAGTACGCCTTCTTCGTCTGCAGCGACCGGCGGAAGCTGTCGACCTGGTCGGCCTCTGTGGGATCGAGGTTGGGGATCCGGCTCCCCGCGTCGGGCAGACGGTCGTCTTCCGTGTGCTCGAAATTCCGCACCGCCCCGGTGTAGAACGGGGTCGACGAGCCGAAGCGCGACCGCATGCCCTGGACGGTGGTCGTGCCGCCTAAAAGCACCTTGGTCTCGACGTAGCGAACGATCGCCTTGACCGTGTCCCGGTCGCCCGCGAGCACACCGAGCGGCATGGTGACGTTTTCGCGATAGCCCGAGTTCCGCTGCCACTGGTCGCGGTTCTGGAACGCGCGCGGAACCTGCCAGAGGGTCGCCACGTTGTAGACCAGGTGATTGTGAAGATCGAGCAGGCCGGGGTAGATCGTGCCCCCAGTATCGATCACCGGAGCGTTCACGAAGCCGGCGGGCGGCGGATCGTTACGTTCGGCCACGGCCACGATTGAACCCTTGCGGAGATAGACGGCGCCGTCGTCGATCACCTCGCCGTCTTCCTTCATAGTGACGATCCGCCCGAGGAGGACGAGGGCCGGCGAGGTCGGATCGTCCACGTCCAGGAGCTGCGGCTCGTCGGCCGTGGCGAGAACGGAGGTATCCTCGCCCGCCCCGATGGTTTCTGAGTTGAGGAACGCGCCCATCAACCGCTCTTGCTCGTTGTTTTCCATCTCGATCTCCCCTTTCTCCTGGCCCGCCACCATCGCCAGCCCGGGAGTTTCCTCGGGCGCCAGCGGACGCAGCTCTTCGACGTAGTCGCACGGGCCGATCCTGTACATGGAATTGGAGCAGAACACGCAGCCGCCCCGCGGCCGGAAGAGATGTCCGGTCGCCGGGTTGAAGCCGAGCCGCCCGGCTGCCACCTCTTGCGCGAGGATGTCGACCACGGGCCCCTTGAATTTCTGGAATTCGGCCGGATTGGCCGACGCGTGCGGAAGGAAGATGACCCGCGCCGTGAGCGGATCGCCGTCCGCGGTGGTGCCGTAGCCTAAACGGATCTCCCGTGTCAGCAGGTCTTCGAGCTTCTCGCCCGGCTGCGGCGCCCCGGCGGTGAACTTTCCCTTCATCGCCGTGATGAACTCCCGCCCGGTCGATTCGCTGAATACGAGAAGCACCGCGGGGAGGCTCTGGAAGAGCTGGCGCAGGAAATACTTGCGATCGTGGAAGCACTCGCGCACGATCCCCTGCATCCGCTCCCGCCCCATGATTGGCATCTCGGGGTTCTTCGCGTCCTGCTTGATCACCCACTTGGCCGAAGGGCAGGCCACCATATTGGCGTAGCTCAAGTCCTCGCCCACGACAAGCTTGTGCCCCGCCCACCCCTCCTTCTCGGCCAGGCCGTCCAGCAGGCTCTGGTAGGCCTTGTACATGGTGAGAGGCGCCAGCTCCACGGGGATGGCCTCGCCCCGCTTGGTTAGCGGCTCCCCGCTCGTGGGGAGGTCCTCGCGGCCGTCCCGCAGCTCGTCGTACGCCGCCTTGGGGATCTGGAGCTTGGCGATCCTCCGGTAGCGGAAATAGTGGGCGTACTGGAGGAAGTCCTCGAACAGCGGATTGACGGCGTTCCGGGTGAACGGCCAGTAGCCCGGCAGGTTGGGGTTGATCCCGACCGACATGATCGGCGCCTTGCGGCAGCCGGAGAGGATTTCCGGCACCAGGGCGGTCTTCCCCGCATACACCACGTCCTGCACGATCCCCGGCCCTTCCGGCGGCCCGGCGCTCGCGTAGTCGAAGCTGTGATAGCTCCCCCACTCGCCGAAATAGGCGCACGGGTGCGGCGTTCCGGCCGACTCATAGACGCGGCGCATCGCCTGGCAGGGCATCACCTCCAGCGCGAGCTGTACCTCGGTGGGCAGGTTCAGGACCTTGAGGCCGGCCATGGTTCCATTCCTTTATTCCTCCGCAATCATCGCCCACGTCGCGATCGCGCTGTTGACACTCGTCCAATATCCATACGTCTCGTAGTACCAGACCGCCCAGTGCGCCTGCATGTTCAGGTTTCTCGGCTTGTCCTGGAGGTCGCCGTTGATCTGCGGGTCCGAAGCGTTGCGGATGACGAGCCAGCGGGGCGCCGGCTGCCCGGCCTGCTCCATCTCTTCGACCACCATCCCCAGCACCGCGTCTCCCATCTCCACGCCGCAGCCGATCTCCCAGAGGTTGTTCGACGAGGTGCCGAACTCGAAAAAGTCGGTCGTGAGCATGGGCAGGAACTCGTCGAAGTCGCGGCCGTCGATCTTGAAGTCCGGATCGGGCTTCGGGCCCGGGATCGGATCTCCTTCAAAGGCGTACGCCTTGGTCGGAGGGGCGAAGTTGGGCTCGACGAGCTGTTTTTTGTGGAGCGCGAGAAGCGGCTTCGCGGCCTCCAGGCGGCTCTGCGGGATGGGAAAATCGCAGATGTAGCCCTTGGACTTGAACGGCTCGTTCTTGAACTCCTGGCTCAGCCGGAACTTCGCGGCCCGGGTGATGATCACGTCGCCCAGCTCGTGGTCTTCAAAGGTCGCTCCGGCCGTGCCCACGGTGATCACGAGGCGCGGCTGGACTTCATCGATCATCTGCCGGAAGAGATCGGCCACGGGGAGGGTCGCGGTGCCTTCTCCGGTCTTGATCCCATCCTGATTCAAGTGCAGCTCGGACTTGAAGCAGAGCACCGACGCGTCGCCGATCCGGGTCGGGAAGTAGCTTCCCAGCCGGTTCACCTTGAGCGCCGGAGCACCCTGGCGGATCTGCGGGCGGTACTTCTGATTGAAGAACCGGTCGTAGCGGTACCAGTTCTTCCGCGCAAAGCCCGGCGTCAGGGTGTCGGCCAGGGCTTCGAGCTCCGCGACCGTCCAGGTCACGACGAGCACGTCCGCCTGGGGCAGAGGATCGGAGGGGTCCGGCTCGACCTCGAGCGGCTGCGGCTGGGGTGCCAACCCCGCAGGCCACGGCAGGCCCAGGTCTGCCAGGGGAGAGGCCTCCGGCACCACCTGCCGCGGGCCGAAATCCTCCGCTGTCAGTCCGAACTCGATGATCTCTCGGGCGCGGTCGATCGGATCGCTTTCCGGCTTCTCGATATTGGGCATCAGACCCTCCTTGACTCACCGGAAACGGCGGACGGTGAGATTTTTGAACACCACATGGTTAGGGTTGATCGGCAGGAACTCCGAAGGCTTCTTTTCGTTCTCCTGCCGCCAGCGCTTGCTCGCGCAGCGCAGATACACGAGCGGATTGAGCGAATCGTTCCGGGCCACGCCCACGCACACCCAGTCCGTCGCGTCGACGTCGTTCCTGTAATAGGCCGCGAACCAGGGGCCCCGGCGATCGAGCCGGAGCCGGCCACCGCGGGGCTTCTTGCCATCCCCCACCGGCCGGCCGTACTGGTTGTTGTCGTAATCGGTCCCTAGATTCCAGTTGATCCGGTAGCCGTCGTCCTCGTCGTGCTCCACGCCCACGAACGGCGGGCAGCCGTGCGGGTCATAGAACGCGTTCTTGTTGCGGAACGACCTCGGCGGCTCCGGCTGGTGCGCGCCGGGATCGACGTTGACGACCGCCATCTCCAGCATCACCGCCTGGGTGACCGTCTCGGTCGTGTAGTCCACCTCGGCCGCGAAGTCCCCGGAGATGCCGGCGAGGACCCCCACGCCGCCGCCCGAATAGAAAGGCCAGTCCTTGGCCGCATACATAAGCTTGACTTCGAGGTCCGCGAGCCGCTGCTCGACTTTGTCCTCCGCCGGAAAGGGCGGGAGCGGCCCGTCATACGGCTTGACCTCCAGGTGGATGCCGTCCTTCTGGAACACGCGGCCGAAGGCGTTCGCCTTGGCATAGCCTAGGGCGAAACGGCGGGTGTCGACGGTCTCGCCCGCGAACGGCTCGTCGAGCCAGGTCCAACCTCGCCGCACGAAGGAGGCCACGTCGAGCATCGAATCCGTGGAAATGGACCAGACGAAGGATTTCCCCCGCAGCGCCAGGTACTCCGCCTGCGTGAAGAGGCCGGGCTTGCGGAACGGATAGAGCACGGCTCCCACCGAGAGGGCCCGCTCGGCGTGGATCTTCTTGAGTTTCTTGCCGAAATCCGTGAGCTGCCCGTCCGCCCCGAGGACGCTGTCCAGGTCCAACACGAGCCCGTCCGCGCCGGTGTCCGTCAAGAGCTTGATCTGCCCCTCCGGATCGAGCTCCCAGTCGAACGCGGCGATCCGCAGGTCCGGCGCGATCTGTTTGGCGAGCTTCAGGTTCTCGGGGTCTTTCGAATAGAGCACGACCTCGCCCGTCATCCCCCGCGCCATCAGGGCCCCCACGGCGCCGCGCACGAATTCTTCCCCCCGTCCGGTACCGAGCGACGAATCGTGCTTGAGCTCGATCAGCTTTTCGACCCCGGCTGGCAGGAGGTCCAGCAGCTCCGGAAAGGTTTCGATCGGCATCGGTCGCTTGCCGTGGTAATAGAGGAAGTTTGTGGCCTCGCGCGGCTGGAAGGTCGCCGAGACGTCCTTCGTCAGCAGCTCGTCGAGCGTCAGGTCCAGGATGCGGCCCGGCTCGCCCGCCACGCGGTCGATTGTGCCGTCGTGGGAGACGACGAGCTTGCCGTCCTTGGTGAGCTGGACGTCGAATTCCAGCACGTCCGCCCCCGCCACCCAGGCCGAGAGCAGGGCGATGCGGGAGTTCTCCGGCGCGTGGAGGCGGTTGCCCCGGTGGGCGGCCACCCTCATGCCGTCACCGCCGATCCGGAAGGTCCGGCGCTCGCCGCCACCTTCTCGCAGACGCGGTAAGCATTGGCGATCTGCGTGAGCGTCGGGTTCGACGCTCCCGCCGTGGGCATGAACGACGAATCGAGGACGTAAAGACCCTTGACGGTGTGGGACTGGCAGTCGGCGTCCAGGACCGACGCCCCCGGGTCCTTCCCCGCCCGGAGCGAGCCGTGGTTGTGGCCGTAGCCCGGGTTCTCCGCCTTCTGCGGATCGAGCTTCCGGATCTCCCCGCCCGCGTCGGCCATCACCTTGCAGACCTTCTCCAGAGCGTATTTCGAGAGGTCCAGGTCATATTGCGGATGCGTGTAGTGCACACGGGCCGCGGGCAGGCCCCACGGGTCTTTCTCCTGATCGTCGAGTTCCACCCGGTTGTCGTACATCGAGAGCGTCTCGCCCGTGAAGGAGAACGAGACGCCGCCCTGCTCGCGCAGCTCAACCATCCGGTCGAGGAGGTCCTTGCCCCAGAGGTCCTTGGCGCGGCGCGGCTCGTAGCCGGTTCCCCGGAGGACCTTCAAAGGCGGCGCGACCGTCAACGGATCGTAGATCGAGAACTTGCCGCCCTTGGTCAGATAGGTGCCCGGGTCCTTGATCACATAAAGATCGCGGAGTTGGAGGCTTCCCAGCGCGGTGCGCGGCTGGAACACGCGGTCCACCCCCTCGTCCCAAACCGGCTGGCCCTTGAACATGATCTCGGCTCCCCCCTTCACGTGATAGGTCAGGTAGTGGCCCACCATCTTGTTGGGATCGGGGATCTCCGAGAGCAGGAACAGCCGCGCGGACTCGATCGCCTGGATCGACACGAATACGAGCGGCGCCGTCATCACGTGCTCCGGCCCTCCGGGCTCGGTCTTGTAGGCCACCCCCTTCACTCGGCCGTTCTCGTGGACCACGCGGGTCACGCAGTGCCCTGTGCGCAGGTCGCACCGCCCGGTCGCCAAGGCCCTCGCGAGCACCGTGTTCGTGCTGCTCGCCCGGTCGTTCACCGCGCAGCCGAAGCTCTGGCAGTAGCCGCAGAACGGGCAGCCCGGCCGGCCGTCATAGGTCTTCGAGTTGATGCCGCGCGGCGAATAGTAGGGCGCCATCCCCGCCCGGCCGAAGGCCCGCTTCAGGAACGGCGTCGAGGCGTGGGGCCGCACCGGCGGCATGGGGTACTCGTAGTCCGACCGCGTCGGCTCCTGGCGGTCGTTCTGATTCGTCTTGCCCGAAACGCCCCACTCGTGCTCCGCCCTCTCGAAATAGGGGTGGAACTCGTCGTAGGTCCACGGCCAGTTGACCATCGAGGCCCCGGCCGGCACGTCCTTCAGGACATCCAGCACCGTGAAATCCTCGCTCGTGTAGCGCGGGAGGTTCGCCTCCCACAGCATAGTCGCGCCGCCCACCATGTTGCCGATCCACCAGCGCTGGACCTTCTGCCGCTTGCCGGCCGAATCGACATAGATGTTGACGTCGTCCATCCCCGGCGTGAGGGCCCGGTGCTCCAGGTAGTGGAGCTCGTCGTAGGGCAGGAACTCCTCCGCCGTCCGGCGCCGCCCCTTCTCCAGGACGACCACGTTCATGCCCCGGTCCGTCAGCACGCGCGCTGCGGTCCCGCCGCCGGCGCCGCTGCCCACGATGATCGCATCCGGTTTCTCGATCCTCACAGAACCTCCTCGGGCTCCTGGAGATACCCCAGCCAGCGCCACATGATGCGGTCCTTGTTTCCGCCCCACCGCGGGTCCGCGAAGCACCCCTGGAGGCAATGCCGCCAGAGCGTCTTCCACAGGGTCTGCTGCGTGAGGCTCCCCGGGAGGGTCAGCCCTTCGACCTTGCCCTGCTCCAGCTTCTGGAGCAGGCCGTCCATCTCCTCGTCCGAGAGCTGCTCCAGGGGCTTTCCCAGGAGCTGCTGGGTGTGCACCGCGAGCGCCGCCAGGCCCCCGCGGTAGAGCGGCTGCCAGGCGGGGATCTCGTCGTAGACCGCCTTGTCCATCGCGAGCAGAAGGCTCACGAAGCGCGCCGCCCCGGCGTCCGTGGCGCCCGGGATGCGGCGGGCCGGATCGCGCGGCACGATCCGCGCGAAGATCGTTTCCAACTGCTTCTCCTCCGCCTCGGTCAGATACCCCGTCTGGGGCATGACATAGGGCCAGGTGACAGAATCGTTCGTCGGTTGTTGCTCCATGGTGTCTCCTCCGCTACGCGAGCTCAGCTTCCATCTCGGCGATGACGGCGAGATACAGGGTGAGGTCCGCCGGGCCGATGCGGCCCATGAGGTCTACGATTAGCGCGTCGTCCGCGTCCGTCAGGAGGTCCCCGAGCTTCTTGAAGAGAATGTCGTCCTCCTTGGCGCCGTGTGCCTTGTACAGGTCGATGAACCCCCGCACATTGTGCGCGAAGTCCCCCAGGGCGTTCGCGTCCCCCGAGCGGATGCGAGCGAGCGCGATGTCCATTCCCTTGAAATAGGCCCGCCCCTGGTCGTGCTCCAGCGGCACCCAGGCGCACTCCGCCGGGTCGAGCCCCCGCGCCAAGGCGAAGGGGATCAGCACCTCCTCCTCCTTCCGGTGGTGGAAGGTGTCGACGAAGTTCTTCGTCAGCCACACGAGGAGGCCCATGGCCCGCCGGAGCTTCGCGTCGGCCATCGCCACCGCGGGATCGCCCGCGAGCTTGTCCGAGATCTTGATCGCCGCGCCCACGATCCGCTTGCCGACAATGTGGTCCTCCTCCATCACCACCTCGGCGAGCCGGCCGCTCGACTTGGCGTCCGGCGGCAGGGCCTTGATGGGCTTGTGGAGGAACTCGCGGCCGGGCGGGTAGGGTTTCAAGACCGTGCGCAGGCCGGCCGCCTGCGCGCCGATCACCTCGAGGAGGTTCTCGCCCACGAACAGGCACTTCTCGGGCGGCAGCCCCATCTGCTTCGCGGCGAAGGCGAAAATCTCGGGCTTCGGCTTCTCCACCCCTGCATCGTGGTTGGTGACCCACCCCTGGGGATCGAGGTACTCCCAGATCCCCACCTCCTTCACCATGGCCTTTCCGTCCTCGGAGCTCACGTTCTCCGGCAGGTTGGTGATGAGGCCGATGCGCAGGCCTACGACCTGCTTCATCGCCTCCAGCAGTTGATCGGTGGTCGGCTTGTACTTGAGGAGGTGGCCCTTGCGGTCCACCACGCCCAGCGTGTCACGGATGTCGAAGAAGACCGCTTCGACGTCCCGGCCATCCTGTGCCGTCAGCTCTTTCTGCTCCACGGAATCCTCCCGATCGAATCGATCTCCCGGCCGCGCTCCCAAGAGGGCAGTCCGGACGTTTTCAGCACGTGTCCTTCCTATAAGATACATTGCCGCCGCGGCTTATTAGGGAACCCTCTCTCCAAGGCAGACTCCACTCTAAGCGTTGGTCAAAAATATATCCTAACGGGCACACCAATAGAAGCTTAACGAGCTTTCGCAATATTGTTGCCTCTCTACATTGATGCCGGGCCTTCAGGACGACGCATGAGTTGCCGGAGTAACCACCCGCCACTCGCCAAGGCTGCCTCCAGCCGACGTACTGGTGTTGGAATCGATCACCCAAGTCGATGACGAGAGTGCTGGGGAACGCGGCGCCGGCCGGGAACAGACGACACCATCACGCACGACATCGAGGTTGGCGGCCGCTGCCATCCGAGCTCGAAGCTACGCAGTATAAAAGTTCGAGCGAGCTGCCGTCCTCGACTCACACCACTCATCCACCGCGCCACTATCCCAGCCAACCCGGCCTTCCGAGATCGGAACCGACGCCGGAAAGGTTCCTTGTGCCATCTTCCGGTAGATCGTCGCACGCGATAAACTCAGTCCCTTCCGACTTCAAGCCACATCCAGGTACAGTTGGAGGGCGGCCTGGATTGTAGTTCATTCATTAATTCAATATCAATTTTACACTGGCTGCGGCGGCTCCGCAAGCACTCTGGACTGGCCTTCAGCGGGCTCGAGACTTTGTTATGGCCCTCGAAGCACGGGAGGCACTCTAAATGTGTGTAAGAGGGTGGGCTCAGGGGAGGGGTGGGAGGGGCTGCCGCCCCCGCCTGGGCGCGGGCAGCACGAGGAAGCAGGCCACCCGGGCCGCCGCTTCAGGTCAAGGCGGCGCGGAGAACGCCCCTCGGGCTCCCTTGCCCGCTGGCGCTGAGCGCTCTCTCCGGAGCGCAAGAAGCGCCATTCGAGCGCAAGAGAGCGCGAGGGTCCGCCGCTGGCAGCGGGTTTTGCTCCGAGCGACTTGAGCGCTCGCTCCGTCCCCACACGCCCGCATTTTCGCCCTTATTTCGATTCTTAACGCGCGAGCGAGGAAGTGGCAAGACTTCTCAAAGCGCGACATTTGTCCATCCTCGACAATCGAAACTTCTACAGAAGCAAAACTGATCAGAAACGGAGAGCCCAGGGCGGCTCCCCGGCGGTCACGTTCTCCGTCTCAGGTTCTCTCCTCCGAACGCAACGAGCGCCAATCGAGCGCAAGCAGGCAAGTTAACCCGCCCCAGGTTCCATTGAGTTCATTCCCCGGACGGCCCCGCGCTCAGGGAAGGGCTTCCCCTCGTAATAGCTTAGCAGTTTGTCTATGCCCTTCGCGCCTTGCGCGGCAGGGCCTCGGCCGCCGAGGGCGTTGCTTACCTTCATCACCCAACGCCGAAGACGCCAGCCCAGAAGCTTAGGATTCAGGGGAGCGCGCCCTTCATGGGGCTGAAGGGTGCGAAGCCCTTCATTACTCACCGATACCGAGCTGTCGGGCTGGCCTCCCCCTTGAAAGCCGCGGAGGGTGGCGGGAAAACCCGTGCCCCGGCATCCCGGACACCCCCAGAAAGTAAGCCGGTGCGGCCTGCGGCCTGGGTGCGAAACGGGAGCGAGCTGTCGGGCTGGCCTCCCCCTTGAAAGCCGCGGAGGGTGGCGGGAAAACCCGTGCCCCGGCATCCCGGACACCCCCAGAAAGTAAGCCGGTGCGGCCTGCGGCCTGGGTGCGAAACGGGAGCTAGCCGGTGCTATGTGCTACGCGGCTGCGCCGCTCCGCACATAGCAGACTAGCCCGCATTCGCGGCTTCGCCGCTCAAGCGGGAAAAATCTGAAGCTCCAGATAATCTTAAGGTTTTTCATGTGGCCTCGCGACCCTGCAATGCTCTTCAGTTTGTCTCAGGATTGATCATTTAATATCGACCCCAGAATAGTCCTTGACGGCCAAATTCTGCGGTTCTTACACTCGCCCCATGCTTCTTCGATCAGACACCGACCACGAGGAGAAAAGAGACTTGGGCGCTGATGGCGAGCGGCCCGGAGCTGCCCGGATCTATCGAACAGTGATCCGCTCCGCCCGCTTCACTCCCGAAGAATGGGCCTCCGTGCAAGAGCGTGCCGCGGCCGTCGGGCTGTCGCCCTCGCGATTCCTCCGTCAAGTTGCTTTGGGCACGCCCTTGGACCGCAGGATCAATCAACAGGCGGTCACCGCCTTCAATCGCCTCGGAGTTAACCTCAATAACCTGGTGCGCTTGGCTTTTCGGAGCGGACAGCCTCTCCTCGCTGCTGAGGCTACCGACCTTCTCAAGCAGCTCCGCGAACGGCTCCAGAGCTTCCGATGATCGGCATGACTCACAGCGGTGCCGGCTTCGGCGGCTCGACTCGCTACCTCTTACAGGGCAAGAAGGACAATCCCAATCCAGACCGCGTGCTGTGGACCTCCACTCGCGAATTGACCCTGGAGGAGCCTCAGCAAGCGGCCTTCATCATGCGCTCCACCGCCGCCCTGGGACGCACCGACAAGCCCGTCGAACACATCTCGATCTCTCTCCCTCCGGATGAGCACCTCTCCCGGGAGCAATGGGAGCAAGTCATCGACACCACCCTGAGGGACCTGGGTCTCGAAGGACATCAGGCTCTTATCGTCGCCCACCGGGACACCGCCCATGAGCACATCCATCTCCTGGTCAACCGCGTCCACCCGGAGACCTTTCGGGCTTGGGACCGCTGGCAAGAGCGGCGCCGACTCATGGCTTCACTGCGGGGGCAGGAATTGGCCCTCGGCCTGCGCCCGACACCTCATCATGAGGATCCAAACCGCCTGCCCCCCTCGGTGGTCCGCCAATTCGAGCGCACCGGCGAGCCGCCTCTGCTCGACTATGCCCGGGCTGTCGCCCGGCCGGTCTTCCAGGAAGCCCGCACTTGGAGCGAGGTGCACGAACGACTCGCCGAGCAGGGCCTGTACCTGGAACGCAAGGGCCAGGGACTCGTCGTCACGGACGATCACCGGCACGTCAAGGCGTCCTCCGTTGACCGTAGCGCATCCCTGCGCGCTCTCGAAGGACGGCTCGGTCCATATCAGGAGCGCCGGCCCCTGCTTCAGGAGGTGGACTCCGATTTGCGAGGGGACCGAAGGAGCGAGCTCGCCGTCCAGGTGGCCCCGGTTCATGCTGCCAGACAAGAGGTAACCGCCGCATTGAAGGATCGTCACGATGCCAGCCGCCGCTTGGAGGAGACCCGGGACGGCATTCGCTCCGCAATCGCCAGTGCCTACCGCGAGGCTCCCCAGGTCGAGAGCCGCTACTTGGGCCACCTCGACCGAGACAAGGCTTTGCCTCAGGTTCTCCCGGCTCAGCTCGGCGAGCTTAAGGGCTCCGTCCTCCACACCGGCCGCATCTATGTCCCCCTCGGAGCCGAAGGCCGCAGGGCTTTCGACATCGCGGCCAACCAGCTCCCGAGGCTCAGTACCGCTTACCTGCGCGCCCAGGAAGACCTCGCACGGGCCGACGTTCGCCTGGCTGACGCACACCAGAAGGAGGCGCAGCTCACGCAACACCTTCAGCCACGCCTCGAGGAGTTAGACCGGATCGAGAAGAGAGCCGCGAATCTCTACGAGCGGCTGTTCGCCCTGCGTCCCCGGGATCAGATCGCCCTGGCCCGGGTGCATGGCCCGAACGTTTTGGAGCAGGCCGCCAAGCGCCGCCCCGATTCCGCCGCTCGAACGACCACTTTGCGGCAATCGTGGATGCGAAGCCCCTCCCGCGACCTGAATCGGGCCCTCGATCGTCGTCTCAGCCGTACCGCCGCGCCCCCGCTGACTCGCGATCAGTCGCCCGCCGATTGGATGGCGAAAGCCGTGCGTCTCGGGTTGCACCCGCTGCACGCCATCCAGGCACTTACGCGGGGCGGCCTTCCTGTCGCAGACGCCGTGCAGGCCGTCTCCCTCACCCGTGCCGCGCTACGCAATCCCGTCAAAACTGGCATCCTCCTGGCGGCGAAAGCGGTGGGCCTGCCCGTGCTGCCACTACGCTTGGCTGTCATGGCCTGGACCTTGGCCCGCACAGTGGACCGCGTTCTCTTCCGGTAGAAGGTTTGAGCGGCAGCCCGTTAGGGCCGCCTCTTTGTGGCCCTTGGCCCTATTCTGGCCCGATCCTGGTCCACTCCTCGCCCTTGTGGTCTGGGTGTGGTCCGCCTGTGGTCCGGGGCCGCTCAATCCACAGAATGGCGCGCACTGTGGGTCCCTCCAAGCTCTCAAAAGCCGCAATCAGGGCTTGTCCATCCTCTTCAGGCTCGAAGGAAAACCCTGCTATCGGTGCAGGCTCGACCCCCAGGGCTGGACGTCGGCTTCGTGGCGCCTTCCCGACCCGCGACCTCTCGCCCTCCCGGGGCTCAAGCAGGAGGGCTTCGTGGAAGCTATGGAAATCGTTATCCAGAGCCGTAAGCACCGCTCCCAGGCTTTGTAAGGAGGGAAGCTGGCTCCCTGTCTCGTAACAGGACAGCATCGCCTTGGTGATTTTGGCCTTGTTCGCGACAGCCGTCTGAGTCAGCTTTCGTTGAACTCTGAGAAGTCTCAGAGCCTGTCCGGCGTTTTCCAATTTGATTGGGATCTTAAAGGGCCTTTCGGTTCGGATTTCGGCGAGAGCTTCCTGGAGGTCGTGGAAATCCTCTCCAAGCGCTCCAAGGACCGCCACCAAGCTTCCGAAGGAGGGGAGCTTCAGGCCGAGTTCGTAGGACGAGAGCATCGACTTGGTTATGGAGGTGGTTTTGTCGGCAACCTCTTCCTGCGTCATGGCGCGGCGGGCACGTAGGAGCCGCAGGGCTTTTCCTAGATCTTCAGGTGAAAACATCGCTTGTTATCTCCCTCAGCTTACGGCGTGAAAACCGCCTTCAGACCTATGGAAACGTGGAGTCCCGCTCGTTGGGCAAGTCTCTCAAGCGATTTTTTTCCTCTCGATGAGCGAAGACAGGACAGAAAACCGTTCTGCTTCTTCGCCTCCTGCCTGTCCTTCTAGCCGCAGGAAGGTCCGCAAAATCACTTCCCGCAGATTCAGCACCGCCGCCTTGTCACTCTCTCCATAGGCTTCCAGGTCCGCATCGATCAACGTTGCACGGCTCTGCCGGCCCTGGATGTCTACGTGAACGGCGATGGCACGTTTAGGGTGGAGGTCCCCGCCAGGAAAGGCATTGATATAGAAAACTCGATGCGGCGGATGGTCCCGTAGCTCTGCCTGGACAGAGCGTAAGGTCTCGGCGACTTCTGAAAGTTTGTCGCTACTCTCGCGGAGTTTTTTCAGGGCCTCTCCATACCACTCACTTCCTCTCTTATCCTCTTTCACGCCCTTTCCATATTGACGCCAAAGACGAGTGAGGATCGGAACGGCCTCGGGAGTGTAGCGGCGGCGTTCTCCATCCATCAGGAACGGAATCTCCTCACCATGGTGCTCCAGCAGGAGGTAAACCTGCTTCTGTGGGATTCCTGTCTCCCGTACAAGATCGGCAATCGAGTAGATCTTCCGTGGCTCTAGGCTCATGACTCTCCGCTCTCCTTAAACGTTCTCGATTTGAATCTGGACATCCAGGCTGATCCGTAGCGCGGCTGCAATCCTGCGGAAGTCGCGAGCCTCCGACGCACGCAGTACCCGGCCGGCTCTCGCCCGTAGCCAACTCACCAGCACCCGGTAACTCCCGATCCGATGGCGCCACACGTCCGGCTCGATTCCCTCAAAGGCAAGCCCTTGTGCATTGAGCCGGACCCGCCCCGTGCTTTCGTCATAGCTCGTGAGCACCTTTCGATGGGTGCTGAGGGGTGAACGGATGTCTCCGGACAGAACACAGCCCGCAGCCAGGGCAAGGCGTGGATGTTCGAGCAGGTGAGCGGACACCAACTCACGGCCCAAGCCGGCCAAGCGCCGGAACCCTTGGCGATCCTCGGGAAGGGGCACGCGGGGGAAGTCCGACCGCATCAGCTCGCCGAAGCGGCGCAGGAAGCGCGAGTCGTTGAGGGTTGCGTAGACCCAGCCCAGGAGATCCTCCGGGGCGACAGCCTCGCCGAAGCGGTCCCCCAGCTCGTGGACCAGACGGGGCTCCAGGTTTGGCTCCACCCGACCGGCCCGCAGCAAATACAGAGGAAAGACCGCGTTGGGGGAGTATGGACTCAGCACCTTATGACCGGACACCCATCGAGTCACGAAAGCGCCGGGCTCCTGGACGGCCTGCCGCACGGCGAGGAGCCCGAGGTTGCCGCCCCGCCGCAGGTGATCCATGACCGCCGTGCGGGGCCGGGCCAGCGATCCCTCCTCGAAGAGCAGGTGGCGCAGGTCGAAGGGTCGGGCCAGGAAAGAGGTGACGCTGCGCCGCCGGGCTCCGGCGAGCCCCCGAGCTTCGAGGCTCTCGCGGTCCAGGGCGAGCACTTCAGCGTCCCGCCCCGTCACCACGCCGAGCGAGTGCAGGGGGAAGATCTCCGGCAGTGGGACGCCCCGGCGGTACTCTCTCTCCCGCTCGGCGGCGGTTCCCCGGAGGAGTAGGAGAGGCGGCCGGGGAGGAGCTTCCGACCAGGGGAAGGTCTGGACCGTGGTCCGGCTGAGGGTCGCCAGCTTGTGGGACCTCTCGCCGTAGAGATCCCCACGAAAGACCTGCCGGGGCAAACCGGGCCTTTTTACCAGGACCAGGATGGCGATCCCCTGAGCCACTCCCTCGAATACGTTCTCGTCACGCTCGCCCGAGGGACCGGACTCCCTCCTGCGCCGGTTTCCGTGGAGGTCGAGCGCATAGATACGCTCGAACGTGCTCAGCAGGGAATGCCGGAGTCCCCGGAAGGTGGGCGCTTCGAGAGCATTGTGGTTGACCACGAAAGCAACGATCCCCTCCCCGGCCCGATCGATCATCCATTGAGCGAGGCGGAGGAATTTCACGTAGTCGTCATGGAGCCATTTCAGATTGCGTTCCCCAAGGGGGCGGCCTCCCTGGGAGAAGTAACCCGTGTCAGACCGCCCGCCGGGGAGGGTGTACCCGTGTAGCAGCTCCGTGATCCAGGGGCTCGTGCTCGCGGGGCGGCCGTTGAAGGGCGGATTTCCGAGAATGACGGTCATGGGCTCGCCAGCTCTCACCCGGGCGGCCTTTGCGGCCTCGTCGGCCAGGAATCCCGCGCCGCGGGATTCGTCGGGACCGGCCAAGGCGTCCGCCAGAAAGAGGGGGATGTCCTCCTGTCGCGCCTCCATGCCCAGCAGGTCAAGGTAGCGGCTCACGGCGGCTTTCCCCGCCGCCCAGGAGCCCGGCAGGATCTCGATGCCGTGGAAGTGTGGGAGGAGATGGCCGCGCACCAGGGCCTCCAAGCCCTCCCTGCCGTGCTTCAGGCGGTGACTGGCGACGGCCCGGCGGTACGCCTCCAGGATGAAATTCATGGGACCAGCGGCAGGATCGAGCAGCCGGACGGACGGGTCTGTAAGCCCCTCCGGCCGTCCGAGCGTGGTCCGCAGCAACGCGTCCACAGAACGCACCAACCAACGCGCGAGAGGCCGCGGAGTGGCGAAGACGCCCCGCACCTTGCGCGCCTTGGGGCCGGTTTCCAAGGGAACCTCGTGGCTCTCAAGGTCAAAGATCTGAACGGAGACCCGAAGCCCCTGGACCTCTCCGGCATAAAGGAAAGCTTCCTCCGGGCTGGCACAGGCGAGCACGGCCAGACCGTCACGCCGCAAACGCTCCAGGGAGAAGAAATTACGATCCTGCCGGAAGTGTCTCCAGAACCAAGGGAGAGCCTGACTGATCTGGGAGCAGTCTTCCTCCCCGTCGTCTGTGGCCTGGAAGCGCAGCCGTAGAGTCCAGGTGCCCTCCAGCGGCGCTTCTTGGTCCGGAACGTATTGCACGGCTCCCCTCAGTCCTACACCCGGTAGAGGTAAAGCTCGTGGCTCAGGCCCTTGGTAACCACTTCCAGGACCAGCCGGTCTCCCGCGGGCAGGGGAAGAAGATCCGAGGGAATTGGCAGCAATCCGTCCCCCTCCAGGGCCGTTTGAGGTCGCCGGGAGATCTCCTCTCGCCATTGATCCGGCAGCGAGCTCGCCCGCCAGTCCGCCTCCAGCTCCCGGAAGCTGTCGAGCCGCAGGGACACGGGATTCCGTTCGATCGCGAAGAGGTCTCCAGGCTCCAGGCCCAGGGCGGCGCGCACCTCCGGCGGCAGAGTGACGCGGCCAGGAGTCTCCACGACTAGCTCGAATTGCTCGGCCAGCCCTAGCGTCAGGATCGAGTTGCTCACGCGAACGGCACCGGCTGGAAGAAGACGCCCTGCTGAGGGAAGAGCACCCGCAGAGCCGAGGCCACGCAGAGCCACAGCGTGGAATCGAGCCGGCGAGCCATCAAGAACTTGCGGCGCACCGAGTCCAGGAGGGGCTCGGCGTCGGTCGGGCCAGCCCTCACGGCGCCTCCCCTTCTTCCTCTTGATCGGCGGTGCTTTCCAGCACGTCCCGGAGATCCCGGACAGCCGGCCTGATGTAGTCCTCCAGCACACACTCGATGGTCGTCCGCAGATCCGTTGCGGGGTCTACCGTGTCGGCTGCGTCCTCCAGGCCGCTCTGCTCCACGAGCGGCTCGGGCAGGCTGTGCAAGATCCCGAGGAGCTGCCATCGGCCCTCCTCGAAATGCGCAAGGACCCGTGCGAGATGCTTCTTTCCTTCGGGCAGCGTCAGCTTTGGCACCGTCACCGGCGGCCTCCCGGGCGCTTCGGCTTCTGTTCCATCAGCTCCCAGAGGGGAGCGGTCACCTCCTGGCACTCCGCGCAGTCAGCCAACATGTGGCGGATGATGGGCAGCCTTTCAGGCAGGGAAAGCTCACCGCGCATGAAGCGCTCCAGTTGCTCTGCGGGGGGATGACTCCGGCGGATGGCCGGAAGCACCGGCCCGGACTCACTTCCAATGGACCTCAGCATGGGGGGCAGACTAGGAGAGATTGCAGCAATCCGTACCCAAGAAAAAGAAAGATCCCTGAGGGATGCCCCAAAAGCCCACAGGAATGCAGTACAAAAAATCTCGACGGGCGTGTCACGAAAAGGGGGCCAGCGGCAACCATGTCTAGAGGAGAGAACCTGAAGGAGACACCGCATGCCCGAGCGCCCCAGTCCCCATGCCCCTGTGCTGGCCTTTCTCAGGACGGCCCTAGGCTGGTCTCAGACACGTCTGGCTCGCTTCCACGGTCTCGGAAAAGAGGACATCTCCAAGTATGAGCGAGGAGAAAAGGCTCTGACTCGCGAGACCCTGGACTTTCTGACCGAACCCGCCGCACCCTCGGAAGCTGTTGACCTTCTCCTGGCCGCCTATGACCTCATCTTCCCTGAGCGCCCAGAGGAGCCGCCCTCTCCTGTGGCTCTGTCCCCTGAGGAGCTTCAGGCAGTCGACCGAGCCGCTATGGTCGAAGCCTCGGCCAAGGCTAGGAGCGAGGCTGAAGACTGCCGGGCGGATCTGATGCGTCGGCTCAAGCAAGAGAAGACGGACTCGGCGCGTCAGGAGGCGGAAGACCTTTTCCGCCGTTTAAAGCCGTTCACTCACAAGGAGCGGCTCGGTTTGGTCAAGGCTTTTCCCGATTACTGGAGTTGGGCGTTGGCCGTGCGGGTTAGCGAGGCCAGCATCCGCATGGCGGCCCACAACGCGGAGGAGGCGCTGGAGTTGGCCGAGCTGGCCCTGTCCATTGCCGAGCGGGTCCCTGGAGAGGGTAGCTGGTGCTCACGGGTCCAGGGCTTCTGCTGGGCGCACGTGGGCAACGCTCGGCGGGTCGCCAACGACCACGCGGGAGCTGACGAGGCGTTTGCCCGGGCATGGAATCTCTGGCGGGCCGGGGCCGAGTGTGACCCTGAGTTGCTGCCCGAATCGCGCCTCTTCGATCTCGAAGCGTCTCTCCGCCGAGACCAACGCCGGTTTTCAGATTCCCTTTCATTGCTCGATAAGGCCAGAGCGGTTTCCGGTGGGGACCGGCTGGCAGCCGTACGAATCCTGCTGAAGAGAGAGCGCGTCCTTAGCTATATGGGGGACACTCGGGGTGCGCTTTCGACCCTTGAGGAAGCGGCTCCCATCGTTGAGTCCTCAGGAGATGAACGCCTGCTCTTTGCCCTCCGCTTCAACATGGCAGACGATCTCGTCCGCTTGGAGCGCCACGGGGAGGCAGCGAAGTTGTTGCCAGGGGTGCGGAAGCTGGCTGTCCAGCAGGGTAACGAGTTGGACTTCCTCCGCCTCCTCTGGCTGGAGTCGAAAGTGGCGGCCGGACAGGAACAGAGGGAAGAGGCCATTGCGGGCCTGGAGCAGGTCCGCCGGGACTTTACCGCCCGCTCGATGCCTTATGACGCGGCTCTCTCCGGGCTGGACCTCGCCATGCTCTTGTTGAAGGAGGGGCGCACAGTGGAAGTGAAGGAGTTGGCCCTTGCCATGGGCTGGATCTTCACGGCCCAGGGGATCGCCCGCGAGGCCCTGGCCGCCTTGCAGCTCTTCTGTAACGCCGCCCTCCAGGAAGCCGCCACGGTGGAGCTGGCCCGAAAGGCTATCGCCGATATCGAACAGGCCCGACGCTCGGCCCCTCCCCTAATCACACGCATAAAGGTAAGAGGCCGAGGGTAATGCTCAGGGAATGCAGCGTCCGTCAGGGTCGATTTCGCAGCCCGCCTTCGGCTGTGGGCGAGGGTTCTGAGAGGAACAGCCGTCCGGATCGCTACGGCACCCTTCCTTATTCTGCAATTTCTGGAAGAAGATCCAGACGCGGCTGAAAAACTCGATCGAAGCCGGTTCAGGCGGCTTCACTGATTGGGAATACTCTGGCTTCGGGCCTGAGGCTGAAAGCCCGGAGGCAGCGAGACACATGACCAGCAGCATGAGTACGGCCTTGCGGCGGGGTGAGGCGGTAAACATAGCGGCTCCCTGGAGGGCACTCCGCCGAGGTCTCCATGACTCCGTGGGTGGCCCTCCGGGACAGTGGACCAAATCGACATGAGGCATGTCTAGTTAGGGGGAGGTTCTCGATGGCAAGGCGAGGTGACCCTAGAGTTTTGCGGCATGTGGTGGCCTTCCTGCGGCACGAGACAGGCATGAACCAGGAGCAGTTCGGGGATGCCTGTGGAATGGACCAGGGACAGATATCCCGTTATGAACTGGGCAAAGCAGTGCCCTCAGAGAAGTCCTTGCGCCGCATGGCGAGGGTCGCCGGGTTTGAGTGGGTGCACGTCGTCCAGCTTCGCCAATTCTACAGCGCGTTTTTGGCAGCCGCCGCTCGGGGCACGGCAAGATCAACAGTGAAGGCGTCAGACTTCACGAGTCAGGGACCGGTCCCTGTGGCGGTTGCTCCGTACCTCATCCAGGCCAGAGCCGCGCACACCGGCCGGCGCTCTCCACAGGAAGAACGTCAGGAGGCGGAACAGATCTGGACGGCGCTCGAAAAGCACCCGCTCCCATTTCGCCGCCGGCTCATCGAGATCTCCCCGCGCTCCGGGAGTCTGGCGTTGGCCGTGCGGGTTTGCGAGGCCAGCATCCGCATGGCGGCCCACAACGCGGAGGAGGCGCTGGAGTTGGCCGAGCTGGCCCTGTCCATTGCCGAGCGGGTCCCTGGAGAGGGTAGCTGGTGCTCACGGGTCCAGGGCTTCTGCTGGGCGCACGTGGGCAACGCTCGGCGGGTCGCCAACGACCACGCGGGAGCTGACGAGGCGTTTGCCCGGGCATGGAATCTCTGGCGGGCCGGGGCCGAGTGTGACCCTGAGTTGCTGCCCGAATCGCGCCTCTTCGATCTCGAAGCGTCTCTCCGCCGAGACCAACGCCGGTTTTCAGATTCCCTTTCATTGCTCGATAAGGCCAGAGCGGTTTCCGGTGGGGACCGGCTGGCAGCCGTACGAATCCTGCTGAAGAGAGAGCGCGTCCTTAGCTATATGGGGGACACTCGGGGTGCGCTTTCGACCCTTGAGGAAGCGGCTCCCATCGTTGAGTCCTCAGGAGATGAACGCCTGCTCTTTGCCCTCCGCTTCAACATGGCAGACGATCTCGTCCGCTTGGAGCGCCACGGGGAGGCAGCGAAGTTGTTGCCAGGGGTGCGGAAGCTGGCTGTCCAGCAGGGTAACGAGTTGGACTTCCTCCGCCTCCTCTGGCTGGAGTCGAAAGTGGCGGCCGGACAGGAACAGAGGGAAGAGGCCATTGCGGGCCTGGAGCAGGTCCGCCGGGACTTTACCGCCCGCTCGATGCCTTATGACGCGGCTCTCTCCGGGCTGGACCTCGCCATGCTCTTGTTGAAGGAGGGGCGCACAGTGGAAGTGAAGGAGTTGGCCCTTGCCATGGGCTGGATCTTCACGGCCCAGGGGATCGCCCGCGAGGCCCTGGCCGCCTTGCAGCTCTTCTGTAACGCCGCCCTCCAGGAAGCCGCCACGGTGGAGCTGGCCCGAAAGGCTATCGCCGACATCGAACAGGCCCGACGCTCGGCCCCTCCCGCCTCTCTACAGCACGCGGAGGACAAGAGATGACGGCTGAAACCCGGCGCCCTTCCTCCGCTGGGTGCTGGCCGCCTCATGCTTTGCCAGAGAACAGCCCCCAACGTCTCCGTTGGTTTGAAGAAAACGAAAAATCGCGGCCCGGAAGGCGCCCTGCGGCTTGCGCATCCAGCTCTCCATTCAATCCTCGTCGAGAGTCTCATCTATCGAGAAGGCTTCAAGCAGTGCCCGCTGTTGCTCGGCGGGGCTCATCTCAAGGAGGCCGGGTCTCTCGGCCAGAGCCCTCACGGCTGAATTCTGGAACGCAGTCAGGATGATGGTTCGACAGAGGACGCTCGGCTGCTCTCCCCGTTCGCGAGCCGCTTTCTCGATCATCGCCAGCTCGGCCTCGGTAAACGACAGATTGAGCCGATAGGTCCGCTTAGACTCTGGCGGCGGTAGGGCCTCCAGGCTGATGTCGAGCCTGGGGAGCGGGCGTTCACGTCGGCGGGGCATTGAAGACCTCGTCGCCGCTCATTCGCCTTGCGCCCGCCGTGGCGCCATTCTCTGCTGGCACCACTCTTCAACGGCCCCTCTCTCCCAGCCCACGCGTCCCTCGGAGATCAGAACTGAAGCCGGGAACGTTCCCTGCGCCATCTTCCGGTAGATCGTAGCGCGGGACAAGCTTGTTATCGCCTCCACTTCGCCCATCGTATAGAAGCGTCGCAAGCTCTTGTTTGTTCGCTCGCTCTGTCGTGTCATCCGTTCCTCTCTCCAGGAGAGCGGTTCTCCTGGTGCAATTTGTTCAGTATCTCGTAGAGATACTTTACGCCAAATGGGACGGCTGAGCAACTCCCCAGACACAAGGAAGCCGCTAACCCCGGTTTCTGGGCGGGCATCTTGGACGCTTGAGACACACGCGCTGCATCTCATTGAAACCGCCGACCACCTGTGCCGCTCGGCATCAACTCAGCTATTTCGGGTGGAGGGGGGCGGAAGGGAGAGACCTCCCTACTCCGAGGACCCCGCCAAGCCGCCCCCCGCTTACGTCCAGGACAACGCTTCGAGGGAGCGACGAGAGCGCGCTACAACGGATGCCGAGCGCGCTTGAGCGTCGCTCCCAGCGCGCACAAGCGCCCGCCGGTACCAATGAGAAACCTGAGCGTCGGCCTCAAGCGCTGAGATGCCCGCCCAGCTCCGGAGCGGAAGAGACCCCTACTCCGAGGAGGATTTCGCCGCTTCCGTGAAGGCTTGCAGCTTGTCTGCAACCTCCCGCAGGGCCTCTGTCAGGTTCCGCATCAACTCCCGGTCTTCTTCCGCGAGCTGCAAGGGCGGCGCCGGGGTGGCCCCCTCCCCCTCGGCCGGGGAGGCATTCAATCCCCGCCAAGCGGCCCCCGGCTTCCGTCCGGGTCGACGCTTCGAGAAGATCTGCTGAAAGACCGCCACGGCCTCGGCGGGATAGCGGCGGGTGCGACCGCTGCCAAGGGTCGGGATCTGATCGGCAAATTCCTTGGCGTAGAGGATCAGGGTTGGGTAGGAGATCCCCGTCTTCCTCTCGATGTCCTTGAGCGAGTAGATCAACTTGGGGCGCCCCATCGCGTCTCCTATGGCTGGATTCGGGCATAGGATACGCTGCCGGACGGCAAGGGAGCGCGACTTTGGGCGCCCGGTTACTGGCCCGTTACAGCTCCCGGGAGCCCACTCCTGCTAACGCCTTTATGTTCAGTTACTTACGACGCCCCGCTCCCCCTCTCCCGGTGAGGGGGGAAGGGAGGGGTCGGGAGAGGAGGGCCGGGGAGGTGAGGGCTGTGTTACATTCGCCCTCACTGATAAGGAGATCGCCATGAGCCAGCTTTGCCGCCGGTATCTGGCTGTACTTGCATTGCTTCTCTCCCTCGGAGCCGCGGTCTCGGCCCAGACGACGGGCAGCGTCGTCGGACGGGTGACGGACGAGCAGGGAGGCGTCCTCCCCGGGGTCGCCGTCGAGGCCCGCAGCCCGGCCCTGCAAGGGTCCCGGACCGCCGTAACGGACGAGACAGGCAACTATCGCCTCACCCTCCTCCCCCCGGGCGTCTACGAAGTCAGCTTCGCCCTCTCGGGATTTGCCACCGATTCCCGCCAGGACGTGACGGTTGGGCTCGACAAGGACACCGTCCTCTCCCCCGTGCTGGGCGTCTCCCTGAGCGAAGAGATCACCGTCACCACCGATCTCCCGGTCGTCAACACCACCACGACCGAGCTCGGCACGAACCTCGACGTGCGCTCCCCTCGAAGACGTTGCCCACGGGACGCAACTATTCATCCGTGGTCCAGATCACCCCCGGCGTCTCCTCGGACGCCCACCCGGAAAACACCGGCCAGTCCTCGATCACCGTCTATGGCTCCACCGGCGCTGAAAACGTTTATTACGTAGACGGCGTCAACACCACCGGCGTCGAATACGGCTTCCAGGGCAAGGAGCTCAACTTCGAGTTCATCGAGGCCGTGGATGTTAAAGCCGGCGGCTACGAGGCCGAGCTCGGCCGCGCCACGGGCGGCATCATCAACGTGATCACCAAGTCCGGCGGCAACGAGTTCCACGGCGACGTCTTCGGCTACTACGACTCCGACTCCCTGCAGAGCTCGCGGACCCGGTGGTCGCCACCAGCGGCACCGTGGCCGGCTACACCCGCGAGGATTACGGCATCGGCCTCGGCGGCTACATCCTCAAAGACAAGCTCTGGTTCTTCGGCGCCTACGACCGCGTCAGCAACGGCCAGGACAACGTCCTCTCCGGGGGGCCGCGCGAGGGAGAGGCCGTCGGGTCCGAGAGCGACCGCGACCTGGGCGCCGCCAAGCTCACGTACCGGCTGAGCGATTCTCAATCGATCGTCGCGACGTTTTTCCAGGACCCGCGGGACGACACCGGCGCGGTCAACGACGCCCAGCACTCCTTGAACGGCGAGCCCTCCACCTATGAGGGCGTCCGCAGCTTCGGCGGGCGCGACTACGCTCTGCGCTACGAGGGCGTCGTCGGCGCCAACTGGGTGTTCAGCCTCCAGGGCGCGCTCCACCAGGAAGAGAACTCCGTCGGGCCGGCCACCGCGGAAGGCGACAGCATCCAGTACCGCACGGTGGTGGGAGACGACGTCTTCCAGACGGGCGGCTTCGGCCTGATCCAGGAAAAGGAGTTCGACCGCGACTTCTGGGGCGGTTCCCTCACCCGCTTCCTCGGCGGCCATCAGCTCAAGGCGGGGGCGGAGTACGAGACGGAGTCGGCCGACGTGGTGCGCCGCAACTCCGGCGGCCAGCAGGTCGACGTCCTGGAGAACAAGCTCGATCCGAGCCGGCCGGTCTACAGCCATTTCTATTGGACCACGCCCGACGCGACCGTGGACAACGCGCCGGTCTCTGCCCTGATCGCCGCGCCTGAGCACAAGGTCACCACCCTGTACCTGCAGGACCGCTGGTCCGTGCGGCCGAACCTGACGCTCAACCTCGGCGTTCGTTGGGACCGCCAGGAGATCATCGACGCCTCGGGCGAGAAGCGGGTGGACCTGAAGGACGACTACGCGCCGCGGCTCGGCGTCGTCTGGGACCCCGAGGGGCAGGGGCACTCCAAGGTCTTCGGCTCCTACGGCCGCTATTACGAGCAGATCCCCATGGACCTGGTCATCCGCTCCTTCTCCTTCGAGCGGCAGGCCCGCATCTTCAACTTCAGCCCGACGAGCACAACCCCCGACCCGGCGGCCGAAGCCGCCCTCGAAGACGCGTCGTCCGCCATCTTCGGCGGCTTCACCGAGCCCGTTGATCCCAATCTCGAAAACCAATACATCAACGAGTACATCCTGGGCTACGAGCGCGAGGTGCTGCCCAACGTGGCCCTGGGGGTCAAGGGGATCTATCGCGATTATGGGCAGGTGATCGAAGACTTCCTCTGCGCGGACGACGGCACCTACTGCATCGGCAATCCGGGTGAAGGGATCATGAGCCGGGTTTTCACACTGGACTATTCCCAGACGTTCCCGGCGCCGAAAGCGGAGCGCGTCTACAAGGGAGTCCAACTGGACCTCCAGAAGCGCCGCTCGAAGAACTGGCAGGGGCTCGCCTCCTACATCTACTCCAAGCTCGATGGCAACTTCGACGGTCTCTACGCGCCTTTTACCAACGTCGGCCCTGATCCGAACATCACAGCGGCTTACGACTACTTCGACTTCTTCACCAACGGCAGTGACCTGTCGCGGATCACCAACGAGGGCCCGCTCTCGAACGACCGCCGGCACCAATTCAAGGTCTCTGGCCTATGGTTCAGCCCGTGGAAGCTCTCCATGGGGGCCACCGCCTACTGGCGATCCGGGACTCCCATCACCCGCTATGGCTATTCGGACATCTACGCCCGCTATGAGTTCTTCCTCACCAAGCGGGGAGCGGAAGGCCGGACACCCGACAACTATGAAGCGGACCTCCACTTCGGCTACCCCGTCGAGGTCGGCCCCGTGACCTTCAACCTCCTGGCGGACGTCTTCAACATCCTGAACGCCCAGAAAGCGATCCTGGTGGATCAGCGCTGGGGCTTCCAGGAAGCGGACAACTCCGCGGAGACCCCCGTCAATCCGGGGTACAAGAAACCGGTGCTGCGAACACCGCCGACGTCTTTCCGGTTAGGCGTGCGGGTGAGCTTCTAGATCCCGCCTCCGGGGCGTTCACCCGGTTCGTGAACGCCCCTTGACTCTCCCTGGCCGCAGACCGTAACCTCCCCCTCACTTTCAACCCGATTCAGAGAAGACAAGGGCGGCTTACGCCCCAGGAAGGGTCTGCCATGGGCGAGCTGAGGAGCTGGTTGCTGAAGAAGGGCCTTGCGCCCACGACGATGGCCTTCTGCCTGCTCGGCCTGCTCGCCGTGGCTCTCGCCTGCGGGCCGGCGGAGCCGGGCGCCTCGGACACGACGGACGAGGCCGCCGAGGCCACTGACGAAAGCTCTGAAACAGCCCAGGCTGGGGCCACCTCGGCGGGGGCCAAGGGCACCCTGCGCCATCGCCCGATCACCCACCGCCTCGGCAAGGCGCGCGCGGACCGCGGCAACCTGAAGCTCGTCTACGGGCAGTTGAGCGCGGCCGAGCACCAGGAGCTGGAGAAGATCTTCCGGGAAGAACGCTTTTTCGAGGACATCCTCGATGGGTTGAACGAGAGCCTCGTGCTCCCCCGCGACGTCCCGGTCCGGCTGGCGGAATGCGAGGAGGTCAACGCGTACTATGACTCCGAGGACGGCTCGGTCACCCTCTGTTACGAGCTGCTCGGGCACTTCCTCGAGCTGTTCGGCAACCAGATGGAAGGGGACTCGGAAGAGGAGCAGGAGGAGGTCGGGAGCAAAGCCGTGGCGGCCCTGGTGTTCGCCTTTTATCACGAGCTCGGCCACGCGCTGATCGACATCTACGACCTGCCGGCGACCGGCCGCGAGGAAGACGCGGTCGACCAGCTCGCCACCGTAATGCTCTTGGAGACCTGGGAAGGCGAGGACAGCGAGCTTGCCATCCTGTCGAGCGCCGAGTGGTTCGACCTCGACGCCAGCGAGAGCGAAGAAGATCCCGACATGGCCGACGAGCACGCGCTCGACGAGCAGCGTTATTACAACCTCGTGTGCTGGATCTACGGCAGCGATCCCGAGTATTTCTCTGACGTGGCCGACGAATGGGAGCTGCCTGAGGAGCGCGCCGAGCGCTGCGAGAGCGAATACCAGCGCATGAGCCAGGCCTGGAATTCGTTGCTCGGACCGCACATGCGGCCCGTGAGCTGAACGAAGCCCGGTCCCCCGGCCAGGCGACGAGGGGCCCGGGCTCGGCCTTCAACAGCAGCCGCAGAGGTTGGGAGAGATCCAGCAGCAGGGCTCGCCGTTGGCGATGCAGACCGTCCTGCAGTATGCTGGCTGCAGCTCATCTGCGCCTCAGCCGTCTTCGGAGTGCCCGTGGTGAGGGCGGCGACGACCAGGGCGACGGGGATGATGAAACGAAGTGCGGTACCGAGATGCTTCATGTCGGAGTTTCTCCTTGACTCCCGTGGGCGACAGGCCGACGGGCTTATCCGAAAAGGTGCCGGAGGGGAGACATTCCGCGCCTCCAGCACCAGCGTGTACCATCCTGCTCGCGGCGAGCTGGCGCTCCCGTCGCTCTCAGCCCGATGACCTTCAACCTCTTGGCGGACGCCGGCAACGCCTCGCCGGCCCCGCCATCCCGGTGTACAGGAAAGCGCTGCCGTGCCACCCGCCTACATCGTTCCAGCGCGGCGTGCGCCTGAGTTTCCAAGAGGAACGCTCTCTCATCGTCACGAGGGAAGGCGCCTGTCCCTCACGACAACGCTTTGCCGCAGGAGGGACAACGGTCATCCCTCGTGAAAATGTTCTGGCGCACGAGGGAAGGTGGCCGTCCCTCACGACAACGCTCCATTGCAGAAAGGGATGATGACAATCCCTCGCGACAACGCTCTGGCGCGCGAGGGACAGCGATCTTCCCCCGTGACAAGGCTCTGCCGCAAAAGGGACGGCAGCCATCCCTCCTGACGACGCTCCATTGTGGAAGGGGACGATGACGGTCCCCCGTGACAACGCTCTGGCGCGCGAGGGATGGCGATCTTCCCTCATGAAAACGTTCTGGCGAAAAAGGGACGGCGACCTTCCCTCCCTGCAATGACGGATTGGCAGGAGGGACGATGGCGTGCCCTCGTGACAATGCTCCGTCGCAGTGAGCTGCAAGCCGTCTCCGCCTGGCCGGTAACCTCTTCAGAAGAGCCCCGCCAAGTGCCCCTCTTCCAGGCCCCGAAAAGACACTACCCTTTTAAAACTGTCGAAATGAGCCGAAATCCGTCTCGCAAACGCAAGCCCGGCGGGGCTTTGCCCAAAGGCCCAAAATTTTTACGTCTATTCCGGGCATGCGAAAGCTACGCTTCGTGCCCGAGAAGAAGACCATGGTCGAGGTGACCGACCGGACCCTCCACGGCCGGTTCCTCCTGCTGCCCACTCCACCCCTGAAGAAGGTCGTCCTAGGAGCCCTCGGCCGTGCCCAGCGGCTCCATGGAGTCCGGATCTTCGGTTTCGCCTGCCTGACGAACCACCTGCACCTCCTGCTGGAGGTGGACGACGCCCAGACGCTCGCCCGTTTCATGAACTGCTTCCTCTCCAAGCTGGCCCGAGAGGCCGGGCGCCTTTACGGCTGGAAGGAGACGGTCTTTCCGCACAGGTACCACGCGATTCCCGTTACGGGAGAGGAGCGGGCCCAGATCGGGCGCCTGAAGTACCTCCTCTCGAACGGCGTCAAGGAGGACCTGGTCGAGCGCGTCGCGGACTGGCCGGGAGCCCATTGTGTCACCTCGCTCCTGACCGGCGAGCCACTGGAGGGGATCTGGCACGAGCGGGATCAGGAGACCCGCGCCCGCAACCGGGGTCAGGAGATCTCTCCCGGCCAGTTCGAGATCCCCGAGACCGTGACCTTCGATCCCCTCCCCTGCTGGCAGCACCTCTCGCCGGAGGAGCAGAGGCAGCGCGTAGCCCGCCTGGTCGAGGAGGTCGAAGCCGAAGCCGCCGCGGAGAGGAAGAGGACCGGCAAGCCGGTCCTCGGCGTCGAGGCCATCCTGGCGCAAGATCCCCATGACCATCCCGAGCGTCCCAAGAAGGAGCCCGCCCCCTTCGTGCATGCCGCGACCAAGGCCGCCCGCTTGGCCTTTCGGGAGGCGTACGCCTTATTCGTGGCGGCCTACCGGGAAGCCGCCGAGAAGCTCCGGAAGGGAGACCGAGGCGCGCTCTTCCCGGTCGGGAGCTTCCCTCCCGCGTTGCCGTTCGTGGGTGGGTAGAGCTCGGCGCTGGGCCGAACCGACAGCCTCCTGAAGCGCCTTTCGATAGAGAGAAGGGTGGAGGTGTACCCGGCGGACGGTTTTGCCCGAGATTTCCGGAAGTGAGTGTCGGGTGTTCGGGTGCTCAGTGGGCCTCTGAGGACCTTCAAGGCTCCTCTTTCTCGCGTCCTCTGGGTGGAGAGAGGGAAGGAAGAGGCGGGGGAGGCGGGGAAGAATTGAGAGGCTTTGTCCGGCGGGGTGGCACCTATTCGGCAGAGTCCGGTAGGGTGGCCCCCCCATTCTCGGTTGTTCTGAGAGCGGGAACAGATTTCTGGAACCATCGTTCAAAAGCACTTGCAGTCTTGAGGCTCTTGCTCTAGGATTAGCTCTTGGATGAAAGTATCGGGATTCAAGCCGGAAAAAACCTAGGCCCCGTGGCGAGCGGGGCGGCTCTCGGAGAAGCACTACCAAGGCCGCCCCACAAGGCGGCCTTGATGCTAGAAAGGGAGGCTTATGAAGTGATCGCGCACAGTTCTAAAAATAAAAAATAAAAAGGCGCCCTTTGGGGGAGCGCCTCGGGTACTAAGGGCTTTGCGAATCTCGGCCAAGAGGAAGCGCAAAGACCTCGATTGGGTAAGTTACACCCGGTTGACCCTGCTCGTCAAGGTGCTCCTCCGCTCTTCGCCTGTGGACTCGGACTCCACCGGGGCCCACTAGCTCTGCGAAAGGAGGACACCGCTTATGCACCCTCGTGCGCTGTTCGCCGCTTTTCTCGCTGTCTTGAGTTGTAGCTGCAGGTCGGTCCCACGAACCGCTGCGTCGATCCGCTCGCGATGCGGCGCGTTTCTAGTGATTTTCTTCCTGGCAGCTGTTCCGGCCCTGCCACAGGGCCATGCACAAGTCGAGCTCCTAACCTACCTGCCTCACACGGAAGCGAAGCCATCCGCGCTAGGCCGAACGCTCAGCGGCAGAGAGGTCGAGGTGGATGTGTCACCTCTCCTAGATCGGAGCAAGCGCCCGTTTCGCCTCCATCTCCCTAATGGAGAGCAGTACTTGGTAACCGGTACGCATGAGGCTCTCAGGAGCTCGAAAGTATTTACTTGGCAGGGTACTCTCTGGGTTTCCGGCGAGCGTCAAGGTCAAATCGTGATCAGCGTCCAGAATGGGGCCATCGCCGGGAAGATCTACACTAAAGAGGTGACCTACCTACTGTCTCCGCTCGGGAATGGAAGAGCGATTCTTGCACAGCTTGATGATTCCGAGCCCTTGCCCTGTGGTATCCCCGCCGAGGACGACGTTCGAAAGGGCAACGTCGGGTCAGTCTCAAGCCCCCCATCGTTTTCTGCCTACGCTGAGGACGGCTCAGTCATTGACGTGCTCGTGTTCTACACGACTGAGGCACGCGAGGCCGCCGGCGGGCAGGACGAGGCGGAGTCCATCATCCGGATGGCTATCAGCGACGCCAACCTCGCCTTTCAGAACAGCGATGTCAGAACCCGGTTCAATCCGGTCGGAATTCAGGAGTTAGAGTACGAGGAGACGGAAGATGGCAATAGGGATTTGGACTGGTTGCAAGGGGATGACACTGTAGCTGAAGTCCGGAACGAGCTTGCAGCCGACTTGGTAGGTATGGTGGTATCCGAAATGGATAGCTGCGGTATAGGGAACCTCATGAACCCAGACGAGGTGGGTGCCGTCTTTGCACCGGAGGCATTCCAGGTCACGGCCCTGGATTGCCTGGACAACCACACATTGGCTCATGAGTTCGGCCACAATATGGGGGCCCATCACAACATCGAAGATGCGGGAACACACATCCCGGCTTTTCCTTACGGCTACGGTTATCATGTGGACGGTTCATTCCGGACAATCATGTCTTACGGCCTCTTGGCCTATTGTCCGAACGGGTGCCATAGGATCCCGCATTTTTCCAACCCAGTCATTGAGTTTGATGGCGAACCGACGGGAGTGCCAGACGAGCAGGATAACCACAGGGTTCTGAATCAGACGGCGGTTCATGTAGCGAACTTCCGGGTGCCACTGCCCCGGACTCCGGAAAATGTTCAGGCATCAGATGGTACCTTCACGGATCGTATCCGAGTCACGTGGAACCCTGTCGATAGGGCTGAGAGGTACACGCTCTATCGCTCTACCTCCACGACCGGCACTAAGACGGTTGTTGCAAGCTCTCTGAGTTCCACAAGCTACGATGACACGTCAGCCAGTGAGGGGCAGATCTACTACTATTGGGTAAAGGCATTGAATTCTGCCGGATCCAGTGAGATTAGTATCTCTGACACTGGTTACCGCAGGATCCCTCCTCCTGTGGCACCGACAGGAGTTTTGGCAACGGATGGCACATACACAGATCGCGTGCGGATCACCTGGAATGCGGTGTCCGGAGCGACGACTTATTCCGTCTTCCGAGCCACGTCGACAGGCGGCACCAAGACGACCCTCGCGACCTCCTTGACTTCGACCAGCTTCGATGACACCTCGGCAGTCGCGGGCACGACCTACTACTATTGGGTCAGGGCATCGAGCTCATCCGGCTCAAGCGACTTCAGTTCCTACAACACAGGCTATCGCGCGGTTGCTCCCCCAGTGGCACCGACGGGGGTTTCGGCTTCCGATGGCAGCTACACAGACCGCGTGCGGATCACCTGGAATGCGGTGTCCGGAGCGACGACTTATTCCGTCTTCCGAGCCACGTCGACAGGCGGCACCAAGACGACCCTCGCGACCTCCTTGACTTCGACCAGCTTCGATGACACCTCGGCAGTCGCGGGCGCGACCTACTACTATTGGGTCAGGGCATCGAGCTCATCCGGCTCAAGCGACTTCAGTTCCTACAACACAGGCTATCGCGCGGTTGCTCCCCCAGCGGCACCGACGGGGGTTTCGGCTACTGACGGCACCTACACAGACCGCGTGCGGATCACCTGGAACGCGGTGTCTGGAGCGACGTACTCCGTCTTCCGAGCGACGTCGACAAGCGGCAGCAAGACGACCCTTGCGACATCCTTGACTTCGACCAGTTTCGATGACACCTCGGCAGTCGCGGGCACGACCTACTATTACTGGGTCAAGGCATTGAACTCATCCGGCTCAAGCGACTTCAGTTCCTACAACACAGGTTATCGCGCGGTTGCTCCCCCAGCGGCACCGACGGGGGTTTCGGCTACTGACGGCACCTACACAGACCGCGTGCGGATCACCTGGAACGCGGTGTCTGGAGCGACGTACTCCGTCTTCCGAGCGACGTCGACAAGCGGCAGCAAGACGACCCTCGCGACGTCCTTGACTTCGACCAGCTTCGATGACACCTCGGCAGTCGCGGGCACGACCTACTATTATTGGGTCAGGTCGACGAACTCGGCCGGCCCAAGCGACTTCAGTTCCTACAACATAGGTTATCGCGCGGTTGCTCCTCCTGCGGCACCGACGGGGGTTTCGGCAACGGATGGCACCTACACAGATCGTGTGCGGATCACCTGGAACGCGGTGTCCGGAGCCGCCGGATACGTGGTATATCGAGCGACTTCAACGAGCGGGACTAAGACTGTCTTGGCACACTCACTGGCATCCACAAGCTTCGACGACACCTCGGCGGTCGCGGGCACAACCTACTATTACTGGGTCAAGGCATCGAACTCATCCGGCTCAAGCGGCTTAAGCTCTTACAATACTGGCTGGAGGAGATAGCCGCAGAAATACATCTCCAGGAATAAAGGGGCTGGCAGGGAGCCGGCCCCAGGAGGGCCGCCTCCTGGAACGCGGCCAGCCGTCGCTGATTTACTTGAGGATCACACGGCCGACCTGCGGATCGACCGTTCCCGGAGGGAGCAGGTGCGAAAACAGGTGCCACGCGTTTAGGAGAAAGTAAGGCGTGCCAGTGTGGGGTCAAAGCCAGATGCGAACGAATTCCTGCCTTTGAGTCCTCCGTTTGACCCACGGAAACGGTTTGGCGAGCGAGAAAAGAGCTGCGAGGGTGGGGTCTGACGCCAACTTTCGGCGAGAAGCATCCGTGTAAGCACACCTTTTCCAGAGCCCTCGCGAGGAGAGCGCCCAGGATCGAATCTGTACCACGCCTCCCGCCAGAAAGAGGACGTGGCCGGACGCCACTAGAGCCGGTCTCATAAATAGGCGATGCAGGCTCTGGGTAGTTCCCAGTTCCCGCGTAAAGGTATGGACAGAGAGATCTTGGGTGTAGATCATAGCTGCCATGAACCTCACGGACTAGCAGTGGAAGCTGTTGGAGCCCTTGATCTCAGAATTCCCCCGCCGCAGTGATGGTCGAGGCCGCCCCTGGCGCCCATCCCGAGAGGTTCTCAACGGGATTCTTTGGGTGCTTCGCACGGGGCGCCTTGGAAGGATCTGCCGGACAGGTATCCCTCCTACCAGACGTGCCATCGCCGGTTCCAGGGATGGGTACGCGACGGCACGATCGAGAAAATCCTGCGGCCTTTGGCCGAGGATCTAGAAAGCCGAGGGGGCATTGATCTTTCCGAGGCCTTCGTGGACGGTACCTTCGTGCCGGTCAGAAAAGGGGGCTCTGCGTCGGGAAAACCAAGCGGAGCAAGGGTACCAAGATCATTGCCATTGCAGACAGCACTGGTCTTCCTGTCGCCGTACATATCGAAAGTGCTTCCCCGCACGAAGTACGACTTGTCGAAGAGACTCTGGATCGTCGGTTCCTTGAAGCCCAGCCAGAGAGGCTGATCGGAGACAAGGCTTACGACAGCGATCGGTTGGACACGAAGCTGAGAGAGCGAGGGATTGAGATGATTGCTCCCAATCGGAGCAACCGGAAGAAGACTCAGGATGGTCGTTGCCTGCGTCGGTATAAACGGCGCTGGCAGATCGAGCGACTGTTTGCCTGGTTGTACAACTTTCGTCGTCTCGGGATTCGTTACGAGTACCATGCCGAGAACTTCCTGGGAATGGTGCAACTCGGACTCGCTCTTAGTATCTTCTGCCTATTATAAGAGGTAGAGTCGAGAACAGACGCTGTGGCTATAAGTCAAGAGGGCGGACAGTTCGTAAGAACTCGTCCCGCCTCAATGGAAACGATGCTGAGAGGCTGCGGTAGCCCCCACCCCCCAGGTAGCCCCACCCCCCCAGGTAGCCCCCACCCCCACCCCCCCACGCCCTCGCCACCCCCCGCGCAGGTATCGCGCGTCCAGCCAGCGGCTCGTAAAAAGGAGGTCGAGACCGCGGAGGTGAGCCCATGTTTGGACGCCAGTTCCTGTTCGGTGAGAGGACCCCATGAGCACGGCGGAGGTGGTGAGCCTCGGGCGGCGGATTGAGGTTCGGGGGACGGTTCAGGGGGTGGGGTTTCGGCCCTGGATCTATCGGTTGGCCCGGGAGGAGGGGGTGGGGGGGCGGGTTTGGAATGATGAGGGGGGAGTAGAAATTGAGGCTTTCGGGGCTCCGGCGGCGCTGGATGCGTTCGTCCGGCGGCTACGGATGGCTCCTCCTCCGGTGGCGGTGATCCGGGAGATCCAGTGCAGGGCGATTCCTGGGGAGGATCTCACGGAGCTGGTGATCGTGCCGAGCGAGCCGGCGGAGGGGGCTCGGACGGTTTCGATTCCTCCGGATCTTGCCACTTGCCCGGAGTGCCTGCGGGAGATGCTCGATCCGGCGGACCGGCGGTACCGGTATCCCTTTACCAACTGCACGAATTGCGGACCACGGTTCACCATCGCCCGCGGTGTGCCCTACGACCGCGCCGAGACCACCATGGCGGCGTTTGAGATGTGCCCTCGGTGCCGCGGTGAGTATGAGTGTGTGGAGGATCGGCGGTTTCATGCCCAGCCGAACGCTTGCCCGGTGTGCGGTCCGAAGATCTGGGTGGTGTCGCCGAAGGGGGAGCGGTTGGAGGGGCAGGATCCGTTCCTGATGGCGGCCCGGTCTCTCAGGGCCGATTTCATCGTGGGATTGAATGGGATTGGTGGGTTCCATCTGGCTTGCGATGCCACGTCCGGCGGTGCGGTGGAGCGGCTTCGGCAGCGGAAGCGGCGGGATGCGAAGCCGTTTGCGGTGATGGTTCGGGATCTCGAGATGGCTGAGCGGATTGCGCAGATCGGCGAGGCCGAGCGGGCTTTGTTGACGTCGGTCGAGCGGCCCATCGTGCTGGTGCCTCGCCGGGGGGAGAGTGAGCTTTGCGCGGAGGTGGCTCCGGATAATCCTCTGATTGGGATCATGCTGCCGTATTCGCCTGTCCATCATCTGTTGATTGCCGAGGTGGACCGGCCGCTGGTGATGACATCGGGCAATTTCTCGGAGGAGCCCATCGTGCGTGACAACGCGGAGGCTTTGGAGCGGCTGGGCGGGATCGCGGACCTCTTCCTGCTGCATGACCGGGAGATCGAGAGCCGGTGCGATGACTCGGTGGCCCGGGTGATCGCCGGGGCGCCGGTCGTTTTGCGCCGGTCCCGGGGGTATGTGCCGCGGCCGATTTCGATGGCTCGTCCGTTCGCTCGGCCGGTGCTTGGGTGCGGGGCGCATCTCAAGAATGCGGTTTGTCTGGGCGCGGGGGACTCGGCTTGGCTCGGTCCTCATGTGGGGGATCTGGAGACGGCGGAGACCTTCCTTTCCTATGGGGAATCGATCGAGCGGCTGGAGCGGCTGGTGGGGGTCCGGCCGGAGGTGATTGCTCACGATTTCCATCCCGAATATCTGTCCACGGTCTATGCGATGGAGCGGACCGAGCTCGATCGGGTTCCCGTGCAGCATCACCATGCCCATGTGGCGAGCGCCATGGCGGAGCATGGGCTCGCGGGTCCCGTCCTGGGGTTGGCTTTCGACGGCACGGGCTATGGCACGGATCATACGGCTTGGGGGGGCGAATTCCTGATTGCGGATTATGAGGGGTATGAGCGGATCGCCACGTTCCGGTCGATGCCTCTGGCGGGTGGAAACCTTGCCATCCGGGAGATCTGGCGGCTGGCGCTGGCGGTGCTCGACGAGGCGTTCGCGGGCGAGCCGCCGCTCGATCGGCTGCCGTTCTTCCGGGATCTGGAGGCGGACAACCGGGCCGTTTCCGTGGTGCGGCGGATGATCGCGACGGGGCTCAACGTTCCACGCGCCCGGGAGGACGGGGCCATGAGGGCCTCGTGATAGTCGCGCGAGACGAGATCGAGGATCAGCTCGTCGGGCGCCGGTCGCGGAAGGGGAAGAAGAGCTACCCGGCCGGGCGGGTCTCGGGGGGAACCTCCAGGTCCTGGAGGCTCAGGATGAGGCTCTCCACGAAGGCGCGGGCCTGGTCCCAGTTGCCGGCCATCAGAGCGGCGCCAAACGCTCCCGAGTCTCGAAGCAGCCGCCCTGCAACTGGTAGGCGATACACAGGCGGCAGACGGAGACGGTCTCTCCCTTTCTTTCCGCGATTTCCCGGGCCCTCTCGCACAGGCCGTAGGCGGCGTTGCTCCAGGCGATCAGCTCGCCGGAGTCCCGGTAGCTGATCGAGGCGAGGATGGTCTGCCACTGTTCGAGGGAACGGTCTCTTGCTTCTGACCAGTCCACGGCGTTTCTCCTTTGCCTGCCCAACCCTCGCACATCCAGACCTCGGAGAAACCACCCGGCGAGGCGTGGCGGACCTACCCGGGTAGGGTGGTACTTTAGGCCTGTCATGGGAGGGCCGGGTTGAGCGACTGGCATGGTTTGGAATTCTCGGAGGTCCTGCGCCAGCTCGGAGTTGACGCGCGGCGGGGGCTGAGCCCGGAGGAAGCCGGACAGCGTCTCGGGGAGCACGGCCCCAATGAGCTTCGGGCGGCCCGGAGTGCTTCTCCCTGGCGGACTCTCCTCGCGCAGCTCAAAAACATCCTCGTCCTCGTACTGCTGGCGGCCACAGCCCTGTCGGCCTTCGTGGGGCACGAGCTTCGAAGCGCTCGTCATCGGCATCATCGTCCTCTTCGCGGTGGGGCTCGGGTTCGTCCAGGAGTACCGCGCCGAGCGGGCTCTGGAGGCACTGCGCGAGATGGCCGCGCCCACGGCCACGGTCGCGCGCGGTGGCGAGGAGGTGGAGATATCTGCCCGCGACCTCGTTCCTGGAGACATCCTCCTCCTCCGGGCGGGTGACCGAGTGCCCGCCGACGCCCGGCTGATCGAGGCCGTCAATCTGAAGATCGAGGAGTCGGCCCTCACGGGCGAGTCTGTTCCAGCCGAGAAGAACACCGCGCCTGTACCCGTTGAAGCCGCCGTGAGCGACCGCTCCAATATGGCCTGGGCGGGCACGGCCGTGGTCTATGGCCGGGGCCGGGGCGTGGTGGCCGCCACCGGCATGGAGACGGAGTTCGGGAAGATCGCCAGCCTCCTCGAAACCGTGGAGTCCGGCCCCACGCCCCTGCAGCGGAATCTCGACCGGGTCGGCAAGTTTCTCGCCCACGCCGCCCTCGTGGTGGTGGCCGCCGTGGTGGCCGTGGGTGTGCTGCGCGATCAGCCGTTCCTCGACATGCTCCTGTTCGGCGTGGCCCTGGCCGTGGCCGTGGTGCCCGAGGCCCTGCCGGCGGTGGTCACCATCTCCCTTGCCCTCGGCGTGCGGCGCATGGTGAAGCGCCACGCCCTGATCCGCCGGCTGCCGGCCGTGGAGACCCTGGGCAGTGTCTCCGTGATCTGCTCGGACAAGACCGGCACCCTGACTCGCGACGAGATGACCGTCCGCCGGATCGTGGCCGGGGGAGAGACGTTCGAGGTCACGGGAGCCGGCTATGAGCCCCGCGGGGTCTTCCTCCGGGGTCTCCGGGATGGCCGGGAGGTAGACCCGCCGGAGCCCCTGCGCGAGCTGCTCCGGGCCGCCGTCCTGTCCTCGGACGCGCGCTTGATCCGCAGTCAGGAGGAGGGCTGGCGCATCCAGGGAGACCCCACCGAAGGGGCATTCCTGGTGGCCGCGGCCAAGGCCGGCCTCGACAAGGCCAGACTCGAGGAGGAGATGCCGCGCGTGGGCGAGGTCCCCTTCACCTCCGAGAGCAAGCGCATGACCACCCTCCACCGCACGCCCGACGGAGTCGTCGCCTTCGCGAAAGGCGCTCCCGAGGTCCTGATCGAAGATTGCCTGCTTGATGAAGCCAGCCGCCGGGAAGCGCTGGAGACGGCCCGGCGCATGGCCGGCGAAGCCCTGCGCGTGCTCGCCGTGGCTCGCCGGTCCAACGCAACGAGGGAAAACGCCGAGCACGACCTCACCTTCCTCGGCCTCGTGGGAATGATCGATCCGCCGCGCGAGGAGGTGAAGGACGCCATCCGGACCTGCGGCAGCGCCGGCATTGAGCCGATCATGATCACCGGCGACCATCCGCTGACCGCCGAGGCCATCGCTCGCGAGTTGGGCATCCTGACGGGCGGCCGCGTCGTCACCGGCGCGCAGCTCGAAGACATGAGCGACGCCGATCTCGCGGGAGAGGTGGAGACCATCGAGGTCTACGCCCGCGTCTCGCCGGCCCACAAGCTCCGGGTGGTGACCGCCCTCCAGGAGCGCGGGCGCTCGGTGGCCATGACGGGCGACGGCGTCAACGACGCACCCGCCCTGAAGAAGGCCGACATCGGCATCGCCATGGGGATCACCGGCACGGACGTCAGCAAAGAGGCCGCCGCCATGATCCTGACGGACGACAATTTCGCCTCCATCGTGGCGGCGGTGGAGGAGGGGCGGGGGGTCTTCGACAACATCAAGAAGTACCTGATGTTCCTCCTCTCTTCGAATGTCGGCGAGATCCTGCTGATCGCGGGCTCATCGCTGGCCGGCCTCCCCCTGCCGCTCTCGGCCGTCCAGATCCTCTACGTCAACCTCGCGACCGACGGCCTGCCCGCCCTGGCCCTGGCCGTGGACCCGCCAGACGAGGGCCTCATGGACCGGCCGCCTCGCGACCCCCGAAGGGGCATCTTCACCCGCCCCGTGGTGACCCTGATGCTGGCCGGCGGCCTCTGGTCCGTCCTGGTCAACCTGGGCCTCTTCTTATGGGCGCTGCGCTCCGGCCGGTCCCTGGAAGAGGCCATGACCCTGGTCTTCGTCTCCCTGGTGATGATTCAGTTCTTCAAGGCCTTCAACTACCGGTCCGACCGCCGCTCCGTGCTGCACCGGCCGTTCGCCAACCGCTGGCTCAACCTGGCGGTCCTGTGGGAGATGGTGCTCCTCGTCCTCGTCGTGGAGCTCCCCTTTCTGGAACGGGCTTTCGGGACCTACCCGTTGTCAGCCGCGGACTGGCTGCTCACGGGCGCGCTCGCCGGCAGCGTCACGCTCGTGCTGGAGCTGGTGAAGTGGATGGTGCGCCGGGGCTGGTGCGGCGCGGATGTGTGAGCCCGGCCTCTATCCCTTGATCGTCATCAGTGGTTTCACCTCCGCGACCGGCCGGGCGATCCCGGCCTCGGTGAGCGTCTCGATGATCGGACCAATCCCTTTATAAGCAAAGGGGGCCTCCTGTTTGATGTCTTCCAGCTTCCTGGCGACGATGTCCGGGCGTTGGCGCACGTCGGCCCGGCGGAGGTCCACCGGGGTGACGACCCGGAAGGACTCCATGAACCTGCGGAAGGCCTCTTCGTTTCCCTTGAGGGCCTCTCCCCGCGAGAGACTGCGGCCGGCACCATGGCTGGCGCTGGCCAGCGATTCGGCGTGACCCTGGCCGGCCAGGATGTAGCTGCTCGCTCCCATCGAGCCGGGCACCAGCACCGGCTCGCCGTAATACGCGAACGGCGTCCCCGACATCTCCTCCAACCCGCGGGCCGGGCAGGCGCCCTTGCGGTGCAGGATCACCTCCTCGCCGTCCATCTCCTCTCGCCAGAGCAGATTGTGCGGAGCGTCGTAGAGCAGCGCGAAGCCGGTGTCGCCGACCACCTTCCGCAACCCGGCCAGCGCCATCAGCGCCAGGAACATGCGGTTGGCGAAGGCGAAGTTGGCGGCGTTGTGGAGGCAGTCCCAGAACAGGCCCTCCGCGCCGCTGTGAACGCCGCCCCGAGGCAGGATGAAGATGCCGTTTTCCGGGTGCTTCAGCCCGGCGGGATGAAGCCGCCGCACCACGTCTGTGTAGTAGCCACCGCAGAAATGTCCCACGGACACCGAGCCCGTATGCACCATCACGGTGACGAGCCCCGGCTTCACGGCACCCATTCGGCACCTGTTCGGGCTGGGTGTGCCGCGCGCACCAATTGTGGTACATTTCTCGCCATGGCGAAAGGAGTCTCAGAACGCAGAGAGCCGATTCTGAGCGTAGTCTTCTATCGAACTGAGGCCGGCCATGAGCCAGTGCGGGAGTGGCTCAAGGATCTGAAGCGGGAAGATCGGAAGGCTATCGGCCAGGACCTCAAGACGGCGCAATACGGCTGGCCGCTGGGAATGCCGCTCATCCGAAAGCTTGAGCCGGGCTTGTGGGAAGTTCGTTCCCACATCTCCCAAGGCATCGCCCGGGTCGTCTTTACCGTCGAGGACGGCTTGATGGTCTTGCTGCACGGCTTCGTCAAGAAGTCGCAGAAGTCTCCGCCGGAAGAGTTGAAAACGGCTCGCCAACGCCTAGCGCGCTTACGAGAGGATTGAGTATGAAGAAAGAGCACATCGGCGGTACTTTGGATGACTTCCTTCGAGAAGAGAAACTCTTGGATGTCTCGGAGGCCACTGCCGCCAAGCGAGTGATCGCCTTCCAGATTGCCCAAGAGATGGAGCGCCGCAGCCTCACCAAGTCGGAGATGGCCAGCCGCATGAAAACCAGCCGACCAGCACTGGAGAGGTTGTTGGATCCTTCCAACCCCTCCGTGACGCTGTCCACCCTGGAACGGGCTGCGGCGGCAGTTGGTAAGAAGCTGAAGGTCGAACTGGCGTAGCCGTCTGGCCGGTCGATACTCCAGCCGCTGTCCCCTTGGGGGCCCGTCTTCTGGAGGACATCGCGGCGGACGAAGTCGAAGTTGTCGCGAAGTAAGTGGACCTCGTCGCAACTTCCCGCAATGTGCTCGTTCCATCCCCTTACCTTGCCGGGACTTCTGCCGGCGGAGTCATCCCATCCCTGGAAGTCGCCGCGCCGTCCGCTTCCCTATGCCGGCATCTCCAGAAGCCGCCATCCCATCACCTATCTGTCGACAGAGCCACGCCGTCCCGGGAAGTTGCCCTACCTTCCGCTTCTCCAGCTCAAAGTCTTCAGACGTAGCCGCTCCGTCGCCTTCTCTCGAGAGGACTTTTGCTGATGGAGCTACTCCTTCTCCGGAAGCTGGCATTCCGTCACCTTCCACCGTAACGACTTCTGTGGCTGGGCTCATGGCTTCCCAGGAAGTCGGCGCTCTTCCTACAGATCTCCGCCGCCTCCTCTGGACATCGACGTTCGGTCACCTTCTGGGATCCGGACTTCTGCCGACGGGCTTACGACTTCCCGGGATGTGGCCAGCCCGTCTGCTTCTCGCCGCCGGCTTCATCTGGCGTTGCACCTTGGTCTCTGGGCATTGCGACAAATTCTCCTTGTGTCACAACGGCTTTTCGTCGTCGGACTGCACCCTGAAGAGGCACTACCGTTTTAAAACTGTCGAAGCGTGCCAAAATCGCGCTCGCAAACGCAAGCCCGGCGGGGGTTTGCTCAAAGTCCCAAACTTTTTACGTCTATTCCGGGCATGCGAAAGCTACGCTTTGTGCCCGAGACGACCATGGTCGAGGTGACCGACCGGACGATCCATGGCCGGTTCCTCCTGCTGCCCACCCCTCTCCTTAAGAAGATCGTCCTTGGCGCCCTCGGCCGCGCCCAGCGGCTCCACGGAGTCCGGATTTTCGGTTTCGCCTGCCTGACCAACCACCTGCACCTCCTGCTGGAGGTGGATGATGCCCAGACGCTCAGCCTCTTCATGGGCTGCTTCCTCTCCAAGTTGGCTCGGGAGGTGGGCCGCCTCTACGGCTGGAAGGAGACGGTCTTCCCGCACAGGTACCATGCGATTCCCGTCACGGGAGAGGAGCCGGCCCAGATCGAGCGCCTGAAGTATCTCCTCTCAAACGGCGTCAAGGAGGACCTGGTCGAGCGGGTTGCGGACTGGCCGGGAGCCCATTGTGTCACCTCGCTCCTGACCGGCGAGCCTCTGGAGGGGATCTGGCACGAGCGGGATCAGGAGACCCGTGCCCGGAACCGGGGCCAGGAGATCTCTCCCGGCCAGTTCGAGATCCCCGAGACCGTGACCTTCGATCCCCTCCCCTGCTGGCAGCATCTCTCACCGGAGGAGCAGAGGCAGCGCGTAACCCGCCTGGTCGAGGAGGTCGAAGCCGAAGCCGCCGCGGAGAGGAAGAGGACCGGTAAGCCGGTCCTCGGCGTAGAGGCCATCCTGGCGCAAGATCCCTACGACCACCCCGAGCGTCCCAAGAAGGAGCCCGCGCCTTTCGTCCACGCCGCGACGAAGGCCGCCCGCCTGGCTTTCCGGGAGGCGTACGCCCTGTTCGTGGCGGCCTACCGTGAAGCCGCCGAGAAGCTCCGGAAGGGGGACCGGGGCGCTGTCTTCCCGATTGGGAGCTTCCCACCGGCGTTGCCGTTCGTGGGTGGATAGATCTCGGCGCTGGCCCGACCCCCACAGCCTCTTGAAGCGTCCCTCGTTGGAGAGGAGGGTGGAAGTGTGCCCGGTAGACGATTTTGTTTGAGATTTCCGGAAGTCGGTGTCGTCTTTCCGCAGTGTCAGCGTGGCGTTTGTGATCCCTCCAGAGTCCTGGCCGGCCTGATTTCGGCAGGGAAAGCCCATCCGAGGCAGTGGAGCCGGAGGAGAGCCGAGTGGATTTTTGTCCGGGAGGGTGGCACCCATTCGGGGCAGCCGGGGCAGCACCCACCCGGAAGCACCCACCCGGAACTCGGCGCGGGTCCGACCTACTACAGCCTCCCAATGCGCCTCTCGCCGGAGAGGAGGATGGAGGTGTGCCCGATGGGTGGTTTCGTCCAGAGTTTCCGGAAGTGAGTGTCGTCTTTTGGGGGCTCAGCGGCGCTTCTGCGGACCCTCAAGGTCCTCTTCTTCGCGTCCTCTATGTGGAGAAGGGGGATTAAGGAATCTGAGAGGCGGAGGAGAGCCGAGAGGTTTTGTCCGGTGAGGTGGCACTCATTACGTGCGCGGAGACGGGAAACGGAGCCAAGGCCGTGACTGAGGCAACGGCATCAAGGCGAAAGCCGTCGGCAACAGCGACTCCCGCGACCTACAGCCACCGCGCCCGTCCTCAGCTCTACCCTCTCTCCGGTCCCTAGGCGAACGCAACTCCAAGAATTGACGTGCAAGACGAATCCTCATAGTATATTCGGAATGCAATCAGGCCAAAAATATAGAAATATAACAATTCTGTGCGGCGCCGGGCTAATCCAGGTGTCGTTGGATGACAGCAAGGCCAGGGTACTGGCTGTGACAAACCATATTCAAGGAGACCTTTGATGGATACGGCCAGTGCTGCCAGGCAACGCGCGCTACAGTTGCCCACGATCAAGTGGTACGCAACGCGGTTCTTGTTGTGGGGTTACCTGATCCTCGCCAGCGCGAACGGGTGGGCACAGGAACGCTCGTATGGGGCCGCCATTGACGAGCTCCTCGACCGGCCTCTGCACACGACAGTCGTTGATGGCGACATTTTTCTTCAGCGCGACCTGACGGACTACCTGAACCTGACCTTGGGGGAGCCGAACGCGAACTCTGATGACGTGAAGTCCGATATTAGTCACGACAATGTTCTTCTCGTCAGGTCGTACTTCATGCGCCCGCACCCAAGCGTTTCTACAATGCGCAAGTATTTCGATCGGGCGGCTGCCGAGTTTGGTGTTCCTGTTGAACTCCTGATGATCGTTGGGCAAATCGAGAGCAACTGGACCCAGATCGGGCCCTCGATCGATCAAGGCTGGGGCGTAATGCACCTGGTTCAGAACACCTACTGCAACACCCTGGGCGAGGCTGCGCTTTTGATCGGAGTGCCGGGGCAGATCTTGAAGGATGACGCGGAACAGAATATCCGTGGCGCCGCCGCGCTGATTGCGCAGTATGCGGGTGCCGACAGGGCGAAGTTCCGCGAACTGGCCGACTGGCTACCAGCGCTGGCGAAGTTCAGTGGGTTGATCAATCCGGAACTGCGAGAGATGCAGGCCCGGAACTATCTGGAGACGCTCAGCGAAGGCGTGTCGGCCGGAACTGTCTGGGGGGAGGTCATCGTCGTCGAAAAGATGAAGACGGGCCTCGGCGAAGAACGACGCCTCAGACCAGACGCGAGTCATGGCGTCGTGGCGCAGCCCAAGTCCGCCGATTACCCACCAGCGCTTACAGACTCAGCCCCCTCGTGCAACTATGAAACCGGCAGAAATCATACGATCGATACGTGGGTGAACCACTGGATCGGTACGGGCACCTACCTTGGAGCCATCAGTTGGTTCAATACGTGTCCTGGGTCGGGATCGGGACAGCGCGGCTATATCCCCGGGACGACCACGCTGTATGGCCCATCTAGCGCCCACTTCGTCATTAAGAATAATGGCGAGATCACACAGATGGTTGCTGTGGCGAACACTGCCTATCACAGTGGTGCTAGCGGCTATCCTTACAATAACAGCCGTTCGATCGGCGTGGAGCACGAGGCTACGGCTGCGAATCCCGGAATGTGGAACAGCTCGGCAATGCTGAACGCGTCGGCCACAATGGCTCGGTACTTCAAAAATCAGTACGGATTCCCGGCAACTCAGAACGCAAGTCCCGGGATTTCTGGACACAATGACATGCCGGGCACTTCGACGGAGTGCCCGGGCCCTCTACCATGGTCTACCTGGATGTCATATTTCAACGCCGGCGGTGGCACGGCACCATCCAACGACAACTGTTCGGGCGCGACATCGCTGACCGTTAGCACCTCGTGCAGCTACACGTCCGGGTCCGTTCTCAACGCTACCGTGTCCGGCTTGTCCAAGCCATCCTGCGACGTTTTTGGTTCCCCTAACATGTTCGACGTCTGGTACAAGTTCACCGCGGTGGCGACCTCGCAGACCGTGACCGTGAACCCGTCGACGAGTGGTGGTGACCCCGTGGTTTCGGCATACGGCTCTTGTGGTGGCTCCGCGATCGGGTGTGCTGATAACGGAAACGTCGGCGTGACTGAAACGTTGTCTTTGACAGGCCTGACGGTCGGGAACACTTATTACGTCCGTGTCTATGATTATGGTTCCGCCGAGCCTATTGGTGCCGACGCGAACTTCCAGATCTGCGTGACCGGTACGGCGGTGACGAACTATACGCTGTCGGTGACCGGTGGCGGAACAGGAACGGGCACAGTGACGGGGAGCGGGATCAACTGCACGATCAACGGTGGAAGTACCAGCGGGACGTGCAGTGTGAGTCTCGCCTCCGGCAGCGCTGTATCGCTCAGCGCCACGCCGACGGGCGGTTCGGCATTCAGCGGGTGGGGCGGGTCATGTTCGGGAAGCGGCGGTTGCAGTTTCACGATGAGTTCGAACAGGAGTGTGTCGGCCTCGTTCACGGCTCCGGTAACGAATTACACGTTATCGGTGACCGGCGGCGGGACAGGTCAGGGCACAGTGACGGGGAGCGGTATCAACTGTACGATCAACGGCGGAAGTACGAGCGGGACCTGCAGTGTGAGTCTCGCCTCCGGCACCTCTGTATCGCTCAGCGCCACGCCGACGGGCGGTTCGTCATTCAGTGGTTGGGGCGGGGCGTGCTCGGGAAGCGGCAGTTGCAGCTTCACGATGAATTCGAACAAGAACGTGTCGGCCTCGTTCGTGGCTCTGGTAACTAACGACAACTGTTCGGGCGCGACGTCGCTGACTGTGAGCGCCTCGTGCAGTTACACGTCCGGTTCCGTCCTTAATGCTACAGCGTCCGGATTGTCCAAGCCGTCCTGCGACGCTCATGGTTCCCCGAACATGTTCGACGTCTGGTACAAGTTCACCGCGGTGGCGACCTCGCAGACCGTGACCGTGAAGCCGTCGACGAGTGGTGGTGACCCCGTAGTTTCGGTATATGGCTCTTGTGGTGGTTCCGCAATCGGGTGTGTTGATGGCGGCGACGTCGGCGTGACTGAGACGTTGTCTTTGACAGGCCTGACGGTCGGGAACACTTATTACGTCCGTGTCTATGATTATGGTTCCGCCGAACCTATTGGTGCCGACGCGAACTTCCAGATCTGCGTGACCGGTACGGCGGTGACGAACTATACGCTGTCGGTGACCGGCGGCGGAACAGGAACGGGCACGGTGACGGGGAACGGGATCAACTGCACAATCAACGGCGGAAGTACCAGCGGGACGTGTAGTGTGAGTCTCGCCTCCGGCACTGCTGTATCGCTCAGCGCCACGCCGACGGGCGGTTCGTCATTCAGCGGTTGGGGTGGGGCGTGCTCAGGAATCGGCAGTTGCAGCTTCACGATGAGTTCGAACAAGAGCGTGTCGGCCTCGTTCACGGCTCCGGTGACGAATTACACGCTGTCCGTGACCGGCGGCGGGACAGGGCAGGGCACGGTGACGGGGAGCGGTATCAACTGTACGATCAACGGCGGAAGTACGAGCGGGACGTGCAGTGTGAGCCTCGCCTCCGGCACCTCTGTATCGCTCAGCGCCACGCCGACGGGCGGTTCGTCATTCAGCGGTTGGGGCGGGGCGTGCTCGGGGAACGGCAGTTGCAGCTTCACGATGAATTCGAACAAGAGCGTGTCGGCCTCGTTCACGGCTCCGGCGGCGAATTACACGCTGTCCGTGACTGGCGGCGGGACGGGGCAGGGCACGGTCACGGGGAGCGGGATCAACTGCACGATCAACAGCGGGAGTACGAGCGGGACGTGTAGTGCAAGCTATCCGTCCGGGACATCCGTGTCCCTCGTGGGCACTGCGGCTAGCGGCTCAACTTTCGCCGGCTGGAGCGGGGAAGGATGCAGCGGAAGCGGCACGTGCCAGGTCACCATGTCGCAGGCCCGCATAGTAGTGGCCACATTCACCTCTGGATCGGGCGTGATTCCAATCTTCACTGACGGATTCGAGGCTGGTTTCGGCGGCTTTGCCAATTGGTCTTGGCTCACGCTTGGAGGACGGCTCGCAGCGTCAGGAGATTCCGACTTACAGCCCTATCCTTGGTACTACACTCCCACCTCCGGGGTTCACACGGGCCAGCTCGTGGGTCCCGCGGGAGCAGACTTCGACCTCTTCCTGTATCACTGGGATCCCTCAACGGCTACGTGGGAACTGGTCGCTTCGGCCACGAGCCTGTCGAATCAGGAGACGATCAGTTATCCAGGAGGGGAGGGGTTCTACGTTTTCGAGGTCAATGCGTACTCCGGATCCGGTGACTACGTCTTGAGCTTCAACATTCCTTGACTGAGCCTCCTGTAGGCGCTGTGGGAGGTGGTCGGCGAAGCCATGGAGCGAAGGCTGGGGCGGCGCCGGTCTGGGTCAGCACAGCGGGCATGGGCGTTTCCTGGTTGCACGTGCGGCTCGATGACCGGCCGAAGCCGTAGGCCTTAATGTCGGTCGTCCACAACCTACAGGTGGGAGCGAAGTATACCTTCGATTTACAATCGTGTCGTTTCAAGTAAGGGAATCCCTTCTCAGGAATTCTTCGCTGTCACTGAGAGTTCGTCGGCTCGTCAACTCGCCGCCGCCTTAATAAAAAACGTCACCGTCCCAGTCCCCGTATTGCCCGTGCTGAGTTGCACGGCCGTGATCACGGCCTGATAGAACCCAGAGGCGCCCGCGGGCACCTGCCAGGAGCCGGTGAACAGGCTGGGGGCGGTGCCGGGGAAGGTCAGGACTATCGTCTCGGTAGGCGGATGGCCCACCTGCCCGATGGCGGCTGTCACGGCGAAGTCGGAGGGGATCCAGGGCTGGCCCGGTTCGATCTGGCAGCCGCACATCATCATCACGTTCACCTGGAAGGGCACGGTGTAGGGGAGAGAGGTCGAGAGGATCGCCAGGTGCGTGGGCGGCTCCATGACCTGCACCAGGAGTCCCGGAATCTCGACCACGAAACCCGGTCCCTGGTCCACGCTCTGCCCGGGCACGATCCATTGAGTCGTGGTCACCTGGTGGGCGGACTGGAGGCCGCCGAGGGGGCCGAAGGCGGTAATCTCGAGGAGGGTGGACCGAGAGATATCCAGGTTTGCGATGAGCCCCGAGGTGGCCGTGTCCGGGGAGAGCCACCAGACGGTGGGTGTGCCGCCGGGTGGGTCCGGCGGCGTCACGATGGCGCTCAGGGAGGCGTTCGAGGAGTACAGGTTCGACAGGTTGCCCGAGTCGGTTCCCAGGGCGAGGCCGCCGGCGAGCCACTCGCCGGTCTGGGCGTCGCGGATGGTGACCTCCGAACCGCCAATGTCGTCCGCCAGGAATTTGCCGCCTTTCGCCTGGACCCGTACGGTGATCGAGGTGGAGCTTGCCGTGGTCATCGCGTTCTCCTTGAGCCTGAGGAGGAGGAGTCTAACAGCGACGTCCACGCGGCCTGAACCGTATAGGGCGGGACGATCCTTTCGCGGCGCCAATCAGGGTAAGATCGCGCCACCGATCTCCCGAGGAGGATGCCCATGGAGCCTTCGAGCTGCGTCGACTTGGATTCAAGGCATTGACGTCAGCCATCATCAAGGCACGATCGACTGGAACCAGGTCGGGAACGCCGTCTACAAGTTCGCCTTCATCAAGGCCTTGGAAGGGATCACCAGCTTCGATCCCCAGTTCCAGGCGAATTGGGCGGGAGCGGAAGCCGTGGGACTGCTGCGCGGGGCCTATCACTTCTACCATGCCAAGGACGATCCGAAGGAGCAGGCCGAGGCCTTTCTGTCGATTTATCAGCCGAGCCCCGGGGACCTGCCTCCCGCGCTCGACATCGAGATCTCCGACGGTCAGAGCGCCAGCACGATCCTCCAGGGCATCCAGGTGTGGCTCTCGACGGTCCAGGAGAAGGTGGGTGTCGCTCCCATCCTCTATACGGGGCCGTCGTTCTGGAGGAGCCTGGGGACCCAGTCCCAGCAGTTCGGCGGATATCCGCTCTGGATCGCCGACTACGGAGTCTCCACTCCCATCGTGCCGGCGGGGTGGACGCGCTGGACCTTCTGGCAGTCCTCGGAGTCCGGGAGTGTGGCGGGGATCACCGGTTCGGTGGATTTGAACCATTTTCAGGGAAGCCTGGAGCAGCTCCAGGGGATGACGATCGCCGCGTCCGGCTAGGCCACCGCGAGAGGGGCCAGGGTCCGCATCTCCTCGCGTAGCTGCTCGACGTGCAGGGCCGTGCCGCCTTCGTCTCCCATGCGGGCGAGCTGCTGCTTCTTGTGGGCGAGCTCGCCCGCCAGACGGTAGAAGCGGCGAGTCGCGAACAAGCGGCCGGAGAAGAGGGCGCGCAGGCGAATGCCGAGGTGGACCAGCGAGAGGGCGGTCCGGTACTGGCGCTCGCCGAGGGTGCCGCGGGTGACCTCTTCGGCGAGCTGCAGCTGGAGCATCCGCCTCTCGCGCCAGAGGGCCACGGCGAGGATCACGCCCATCACGAGCCAGCCCAGCCAGTCGAGCAGGAACATCAGGATCCCGAATTCTCCGGCCTCCCCGGCGGCGGTCGCGAGGCCGTTGTGGAGGGCGTGGGCGATCACGGCGATTGTCCAACCCGCGGGGGGCGCCAGCCAGCGCACCAGCGCCGAGTGCGACAGGCGCGAGGCCGCGAGGCCGAGGCCAATCCAGGCCGTGTAGAAGGGGTGACCCCAGATGCCGAGCAGGATCCGCACGACCCAGAGCCCCAGCATGCTCTCGATCCCGTTCTCGGTGGCCTCGCTGTAGAGATAGATCGTGTCCTCCGTGGCGGCGAAGCCCAGGGCCACGACCCCGGCATAGACGAGGCCGTCGAGCACGGAGTCGAACTCCTTGCGGAAGTAGAGGAAGACGAGGAGCACCGCGAGCCCCTTCAGGCTCTCTTCGGTGAGCGGAGCGAAGAGGGTGGTGCCCACCAGCTCCGCCGCGGCCTCGGACCCGGTGGCGATCGCGAACGTGCCCTCCAGGAAGAGCTGCGACACGAGCGCGCCGGCCGTGGCCACCACCGCGCCCCAGAAGAAGGCCACGCCCAGCAGGAGCTTGGGCTCCTTCTCGTACCGGTCGATCCAATAGACGAACGCGGCGCAGAGGAACGCCGGGATGAAGCTCAGGAGGAGCGCAAGGAGGAATTCCATTTAGGGTGCTGGAAGGATAGCACGGAGCCCTCACCTCCCCGGCCCTCCTCTCCCGACCCCTCCCTCCCCCCGCTCACCGGGAGAGGAGGGAGGGAAGAGAAGGATGAGGGCCTACTCCGGCTGCCAGGTGGGCAGGCGGCCCGGCGTCCAGGGGGCGCCGAGGGACTCGAGCTGGTCTTCCAGGGCCTTCAGATCGACTCCGATGGCCTGGCGCAGGTCGGCCAGCACCGGGGCGAACTCGGCCGCGGCGGCGGCGTAGTCGTCCTGGAAGGTGCGGGTGGCCGCCGCCGAGGTGGACCAGTGGCCGCCGACGACGTTCTGCACGCGGTCGAGAATGGCCGGCGGCGTGGGCTCGTTGCGCCCGGCCAGCACCGGATCGCCCGTGAGCTTCACTTCGATGTCCTGGAGCCGGAGGTCCAGGGCTCGCGCCTGCTGGGCCAGTTTGAGGTCGGCTCCCGGCGTGTCGAGGATGGCCTTCTGGACGAACCGGAGCCGGTTCTGGGCCTCGTCCAAGGCCTCGGTCGCTCCCATGACGGCCCGCTGCAGCCGGGCGGTCTTGCGCTGGAAGTCGAGCTGGGCGGCCTGGTCGGTCACCGGCAGCGAGGCCAGACCGAGCGGTACGGCCTCGAAGGTCTGCGGCTGGCCCAAGGGCGTCACCACGCCGTCTACCTGCTTGGCGAGCTCGACCGTGTACTTGCCGGGCGCCGCCATGGGACCCTGAGCACCAGGGCCGAAGAGGTTCCGCTCGCCCGCCTGGAGCTGCGTGGGCGACGAGGCCGGGAATCGGAGGTCCCAGGCCACGCGGTGGAAGCCGGCCTTGGCCGGGGCCGTGATGCGCCGGACGACGTTGCCCTCTTCATCCTTGACGGTCAGGAGGATCGACGGGGCGATCTCCCGGTCCTCTTCGCGCAGGGCTTCCCAGGAGGGATAGACCAGTTGGCCGCCCTCCTTCTCGAGCTTCTTCTCCTGCTCCTGCCGGATCTTCCTGCGGGTCTTCAGGTCCTCCTTGAGATAGTAGGTGAAGACCGCGCCGAAGGGCGGATTGTCCGCGGTGTAGAACGACGAGCCGAGGAACCCTTTGCCAGGTATGCCGAGGGGCGAGGCCTCGATGAACATCCATGCCTTGCGCGCGGGGTAGAGCTCGGCTTCCCGCTCCAGCGCCTCGGGCTTGACCATGCGCAGGGGCGTCAGGTCGTCCAGGATGTAGAAGCCGCGGCCGAAGGTGGCCGCCACGAGGTCGCTCTCCCGCTGGTGGATCGCCAGGTCGCGCACGGCGATCACCGGCAGGCTGGAGAGCTGGATCCACTTCTTGCCGCCGTCGGTCGAGAAGTAGAGGCCGAACTCCGTGCCCGTAAAGAGCAGGTTGGGATTGACGAAGTCCTGCACCACGGTCCACACCGAGCCGCGCTCGGGCAGGTCGCCCGCGATGGACGTCCAGGTCTTGCCGCGGTCCGTGCTCTTCAGCAGATAAGGCTTGAAGTCGCCATTCTTGTGGTTGTTGAACGCGGCGTAGACCGTGTTCGCGTCGGTGGGGGAGGGCTCGAGGTCGGAGACGTAGGTGTTCTCCGGCACGCCGGGGAACCTGGCCATCTTGCGCCAGTTGCCGCCGGCGTCCTCGCTCACCTGCACCAGGCCGTCATCCGTGCCCACGTAGAGCAGCCCTTCCTGCTTCGGCGACTCGCTGAGCGACACGAGGTTGCCGTAGAACGAGGTCGAGGCGTTATAGGCCACCGTGTCGGCGCTCCACACCTTGCCCATGACCTTGAGCTTGCGGCGGTCGATCTGCTGCGTCAGGTCGGGGCTGACCGCTTTCCAGGTATCGCCGCGGTCGTCGCTCCTGAACAGCTTGTTGGCCGCGAAGTAGATCCGTGTGTGGGAGTGCGGGCTGATGATCAGCGGCGAGTCCCAGTTCCAGCGCAGGGCCGGCTCACCCCGGCCGGGCTGGGGCTGGAGGAAGAGCTGCTCGCCAGTCCTGCGGTCGTAGCGTACGAGGCCGCCGTACTGCGACTCGGCGTAGACGATGTTCGGGTCCTGGGGATCCACCACGGTCTGGAAGCCGTCGCCGCCGTTGGTGACGAACCAGTCCGAGTTGCGGATGCCGTGGTTGTTGTTCGTCCGCGACGGGCCGCCGAGGCTGAAGTTGTCCTGCGTGCCGCCGTAGACGTTGTAGAACGGCTTCGCGTTGTCCAGGCTCACCCGGTAGAACTGGGCGATGGGCAGGTTGTCATGGAATTTCCACGTGGCGGCGCGGTCCCAGGTCTCGTACAGGCCGCCGTCGCAGCCCACCAGCAGGTGGCTGGTGTTCCTGGGATCGATCCACAGCGCGTGGTTGTCCACGTGCTTGTCGTCCTCGCCGAGATTGCCGAAGGTCTTGCCGGCGTCGTCGGTCACCTGGAGGAACACGTCCATGGAGTAGACGCGGTCGGGGTCTTCCAGGTCGACGAAGATTTCCTGGTAGTACTGCGCGCTACCCGGGGTGTAGTCGCTCTGCTTGGACCAGCTCCCGCCGGCGTCGGTCGAGCGGAAGAAGCCGCCCGCCTTGTTCGCGGCCTCGATGACGGCGTAGACCGTGTCCGGCTTCGAGGGCGCGATGGCGAGGCCGATGCGGCCCATGTCCACCGTGGGCAGGCCCGAGGTGAGCTTCTTCCACGTGGCGCCGCCGTCGGTCGACTTGTGGATGGCGGCCTCGGGGCCGCCGTTGACCAGGGTCCAGACGTGCCGGCGCCGCTGGTAGGCCGAGGCGTAGAGCACGTCGGGATTGCGCGGGTCCATGACCAGATCGGAAACGCCCGTGTTCTCGCTGATCGTCAGGATGGGCTTCCAGGTCTTGCCGCCGTCGGTCGTCTTGTAGAGGCCGCGGTCGCCGCCCGGCGCCCAGAGCGGACCCTGGGCCGCCACGTAGACGGTGTTCGAGTCGCGCGGGTCGATGATGATCTTGCCGATGTGCTCGGACTTCTTGAGCCCCATGTTCTCCCAGGTCTTGCCGCCGTCCGTGGACTTGTAGACGCCGTCGCCGTAGGCGACGCTGCGCTGGCTGTTGTTCTCACCCGTGCCGACCCAGATCACCAGCGGGTTCTTGAGATCGATGGCGAGGCAGCCGACCGAGTAGGAGCCCTGGCCCTCGAAGACGGACGACCAGGTGGTGCCGGCGTTGGTGGTCTTCCAGAGGCCGCCGGAGGCCACGGCCACATACCAGGTGTGGAGAGCCGTGGGATCGACGGCGATGTCCACGATGCGTCCGCCCACCACGGCCGGGCCGATGTTGCGCACAGCGAGCCCGGCGAAGGTCGGGGCGCTCATGGGGTCTTTCTTCTCGTCGTCCTTGGCCTTCTTGTCCTTGCCGGCCTTCTCCATCTTGTCGGGGGTCTGGCTGGCTTCCGTCTTCTTGCTTTCCTTGCCCTGGTACTGCTCCTGCGGAGCCGCGAAGGCGGCACCCGCCACGAGGAGCGAGCACAGCGCGAGCGCTACAGAGATCCGTTTCACTACAGTCCTCCAATCCATTGGGATCGGACGGCCAGAACGGCGGCCGTCCAGGTTCAAACCCTCACCTCCCCGGCCCTCCTCTCCTCCCCGTCCTTCGTCCGGCCCATACCCTCCCCCCGCACACCGGGAGAGGAGGGAGAACGATAGCAGGGTCGGAATGGGAGGGGCCTCGGCAGGCACACTTCTCCCCTGGGGACTGGGATACGCAGAAACGGGCTCAGGGTTTTGGCGGATTGGAGCGCGCCCGGAATGCCCTTGCCGCGGTCGGCGAAGGGACAGGGACTGTGGGGCGGTTCGCTGCCGGTGAGGGCTCCGGGATGGCGTCGCCACGGCGGATGCGTCCTACGATGGCTTCCTCCAAGGCATCGGCAGCCTCGGCAAGAGCTTCGGTGATGGTCTCACCCTGAGTGATGGCCTCTGGGATGTCCTCGAAGGTGACAACGAAGCCGCCGTCGGTCTCGTCGGGCGTTAGGGACGCGGGAAAGGCGAGTTCCTGGGCCATGATCTGCCTCATCTACGAGCCGGGATTGTCAAGGCGAACTGCTGGATCCCCGATTAAGATGTAATTGCGAGCATCAGCTGCGGCTGTTAACAGACTATTTAGATCCTGGGCATCATAACGCAGATCGTCTTCGGGCCAGAAATTCTCTAAGAGGACTGAGGAAAGGGCCGTATATCGGTCATGGAAACGCCTCATCGCAAATCCTACTGGGTAGCCTTGCATTATGGCTTTCAGCATTTCCAGGTGACAGCTAAATTGGCTTTTAGAGTATTTTCCTAAGAAGGAGTAAGCCCCATCGGTGATCGCTTAAGGCGCTGGTTTTACGGGTAAAGGTGCTTGCAAAGGGCCATGGTTGCGTGTTTTCCTCCTGTTGGTCGAGAACAGAGAGGAGGCGCCCCCATGGCCCGACGGAAGTCTACCCCCCTGCGCACAGCCTTGTCGAGGCTGTTCCCTGCGGCGCTACTGCGGCGTTGGGCCGAGGAAACCGGAACCGTTCGCCGTCGCCGCCGAGTGGACCCGGTGAAGCTGTTCTGGGTCGTTGTATTGGGTGTGGGCGGCGGCGAGCGCAGCTTTGCCGAATTGCGCCGGTCTTACGAGAAGGTGACCGGCGCAAAGATCTCAGCCAGCTCGTTTTACAACCGCTTCACCCCTGCCTTTACCCAGTTTCTCCGCGCGCTGCTGAACGAGGGTTTAGAGAAGCTGAACCGCTGCGCCGAAGGTGCGGCGGCAGTGCTGGGTGAGATCCAGGAGATCCTCTGCGTGGATTCCACCATCGTTCGACTTCACGACGCCTTGGCCTCCGATTGGCCTGCCTGCCGCACCAATCACACCTTGGCCGCCGTGAAGCTGCATACGGTTCTCAACGTCCGCGGCAAGGGGCCGCAACGGGTCAAGATCACCTCCGAGCGAGTTCACGACGGCCCGGTTCTGCGCGCTGGACAGTGGGTCAAAGGCCGACTCCTGCTGTTCGATCTGGGGTACTTCCGCTACTCGCTGTTTGCCGCGATCACGCGGCACGGCGGCTTTTTCTTGACCCGGCTGAAGGACAACGCCAATCCGACCTTGGTGCGACTTCACCGCCGCCATCGCGGCCGCGCGGTGGCGGTGGAGGGGCTAGGTCTGCTGCAGATCCGTTCCCGGCTGCGTCGCGCGATCCTGGATGCTGAGGCAGAGATCTGCTTTCAGAAGCAGCGTTACGCCGGCCGGCGAAGCAAGGGGAGGCTTCGCGTTCGCATTGTCGGTTTGTGGGATGAGAGCCACTCGATGTATCACTGGTACATCACCAATCTGCCGGTGGAGATCAAGGCCGAAGAGATCGGCAAGCTCTATTCTGCACGCTGGACGATCGAGCTGCTGTTCCGAGAGCTGAAGAGTTGCTACAAGCTCGAATCGATCCCGAGCCGCAAGAGCCATGTTGTGGAGGCCTTTTTGTATGCGTCTTTGCTGACCCTTCTAGCGAGTCGGGCTCTCCTGCTCGCTGTGCGCCGGTGGGGGGGTCTGGGCGAGCGTCGAACGCCTCTGGAGCGTTGGGCTCGGCTCTTTGTCAGTGCTACTCCGGAGCTTCTGGCTCTGCTCTTGGATCCGGCCGCCATGGCGCGCACGCGAGAACGTCCTCTCCTGCAATTCTTCCTTGCGGAGGCACCCGACCCCAACGTAAGAAGACGCCTACTTCCTGAGCGCGCAGGGCTCAAATGGGCGGCTTAAACGATCACGGATGGAGTAAGCCCATATCCTTTCGATGTGGCCAATAACGGCAAGGGCAGGTTTGGCGATGCGTCCGAGTAGACTCTTTGCTAGGAAAGAAACAAACGGTTCGTTGGTAAGTATTATCCGATTATTCTCGCGATGAGAGAAGTCAGACGATTTGGGGGTTCCTGCGCTATGGCAGCTTGGATAGAAGCCAATGAATCCTTCTAAGTCAGTGTCGAGTCGGAGATCATCTGCAGACATGTAGAAATGGGGCGGGATCGACTGTTCCCAAGCCTTTGGTCCTGGCCAATCTTGGCAGAGTAGCGCTCCTTGGTGGTGCACTTGGAGGGCATCCCCTTTAGAGAACCCCAGACCATGACCGATGAAGCATAGTATCCCGGGGGGTTCTTGTGAGTGCAACTTTACAAGCCGGGACTTAGTGGCGTCTTCAGCGCTAATCAATTCGATTCTCCAGTCTGGTATTTGGCCCTGGAGAGTCTGGAATAGAGGCTGGGCGAATTTTGAGTTAGATAGTCTTGTTGCATAGTCGTCTGGATGGTCGGGTGAAAATAGCGTTATGTGGCGTCGAATCTTAGGGGTGGATGCTGTCTCAAGCTCGACGACGCTTCTGGCGTAGTGAGCGTAGTGAGCGATTTCATCAAAATCGAGTCTGCCCACAGCATAGCTGGTAGCAAGGTGGAATTGAAAGCGAAAGGGGATTTCGGTGGGAGGACCCACAACCAGTAGGTAGAAAGGGACGGTCGTTATGTCCATAAAGCCCAGGTCAGTGCCGACGCGTTCTAGAAATTGAACAGCGGTTTCATTCTTTTTGTATCCGGAGGAGCCAATGAACTCCTTGTATAGATCTGTTCTGCGTAAGGTGGCTTGCTGACGGCGCAAGTCGAGTAGGGGTGCCAAGGCGTCTCGTAACTCGGTGGGCGCATTTTCCGAGAATATAACTCCCCATCCGGCCGTTGCGAGGCTTGCTAGTCTGAAGTTCGCGCGTGGGGCATGCGCTTCAATCGTGCTCACGGCTGCAGGGTTCAGCGAGCGCAAGATCTGCTGGAGTCCCAGTTCATAGGATCTGAAGAGCTCAACCCACTGGTATTTCTTTAGGCCCATATTCGAAGGTTCGCAGCGGGAGAGCAATACTGGGATGAGACAAATTTGAGTGTCGGGGAATTCCTCGGCAAATACGAGGGCCTTTTTTACCTCTCTTTGTACGAAGCCTCGTTTGTTGACGGATTTTGCAGAAAGCAGCAATAGATAGTGAGTGGCAGTCTCCATTGCCCGCTGAATTTCGTCTTCCCATCGCTGGCCGGGCAGAATGTCGTAGATATCCATCCAGACAGTAACGCCGGCACGCCTCAAGTCGGCATAAAGCATCTCGGCTATAGACAAGTCTTCTCGAGCGTAGCTTAAAAAGACCGTCGGAGCAATTTCAGTAGTAATTGACAACGTAGTTCTCCTTCTGGTTCCATACCGCGTGCGTCCAAGCAATTATAGAAGGAGAGTGCTAGAGCACTCCAGATCAAGCCCTCTGAGGTTCTCCTTTTTAGTCGGTCGACAGATCCTCCTCTAGAAGATCCGGCTCTGGAACCTGCTGAAGCTCGCCTTCCGCCCGATCCTATCCCGACTTAGATCCGGAGCTTCAGCTCCTGACGCTGTTCTCTAGCAGAAAGGTAGAACGGGCAGGTTAGGGCAAGAGGGCGGCGAGAGAAGCCACTAGAAGAATTTAGGCTCTGCGGCCGTCTATTCCAGGTGTCTCTCTGGCCAAGGAGCCAAGAAAGGACCGTTCCATGTGCAAATCTCTGGTCTTCGGGTTGGTTCTCGCCCTGGCCTGTATGGCCTGCCGCGATGACGACGATGGTATTACCATTCCGTTGGGCCTCCCCAATGTGGCCGGTAACTGGGTTGGAGAGTGGACTGTGGAGGGTACCGTCGTCCGTCCGACGCTCAGCCTGAGGCAGGACGGGTCCAGGCTCTCGGGCACGCTCACGCCACTGGATAGCCCCTTTCCCATCTCCGGCTCTGTGAACAGCAGTCTCCAGGTGCAATGGAGGGTGGACGCTCTCGGCTGTGGCTCGCTGTCCGGAGACGGCGTTGCCGACAGCCTGTCACCGGCACAGATCACGGGCACGATCGACTTCAACCTTCTCGGTTGCTCCACCAACCGCCGGTTCATCGGCCCGGTCGTATGGCGGCGTTCCTCAAGCCTGGCCGCGACATCTCCGGCCTCTGGGGGCGCGACGTTTGCCCAACTCGCAGAGGCTTTGGAAAAGGAGTTGAACTGAGTGCTAGTGGTATATGTAGAAGAGGGCAAGATTTACCCACCTGGACGGTGGGCCGGCAGGTCGGCTCAGCCAGCCGGAAACGTCACCCGCGAAAGACCGTCGACGTTGCCAAAGTGTGGATCGGAGGAGAGGAGATCCGCGCGTGCCTCCACCGCGTGTGCCGCAATCCAGATGTCGTTCGTTGGGATGGGCCGTCCTTTCTTCCGTAGCACGGTAGAAATGATCCCAAACAGATCCGCCGTATTCCAGGTGATCGGCAGCAATCGAACGTTTGGATCTTCGACGAAAGACCGGAGAGCCAGGGTGTTCTCTTCGTAGCGGGAGCCGTTCCAAAAACCGTACAGCAATTCCCCCACGACGACCATCGGCAAGAGCACCTCTTCCGAGCTCCTTACCCGATCCACGACGAACTCATGCCCTCTCTGAAAGGCCGAGTAGGCATTGGTGTCGAGAAGGGTTTTCACTTCCAGAAGGACTCGTCGACCTGCTCGAAGATCTCGACAGCCTTGAGGAATTCGGCTTCTTCTTCCGCCGACCAGGTGCCGATGAAGCGATCCAAGGAATGACCTACCTTTCGGGGAGCCTCTGGTGCTCCCCGATCCTCTTGCTCTGCTTGAGGAACGAGCATGAGACGAACCGTCGGGCCGCCAGCACTCGTGATGACGACCTCCTGACCCGCGGCCGCCTCCTCGATCAGCTCCCCGAGATGTCCTTCCGCTTCCTTGAGGCTGATCTTGATCATCACCGGCAGAATACCATTCTCGTTCCCGTGGTGTCCATAAGGGATGCCGATACCTCCGGAATCCGGAGCCGAATGTCTTTCGGAGGAGACGGATCTCCGTCAGGCCCTCCGCCGGAACACCAGGTACGCCGGCAGCCCCAGGGCCACGATCCCCAGCCCGATCAGCGACTCGACGGGACTCTCCACGAGCGTGTTGCCGATCAGCAGCAGGCAGGCGAGGATGAAGAGGATCGGGACCACGGGATAGCCCCAGGTGCGGTAGGGCCGGGGGGCGTCCGGCAGGCGGCGGCGGAAGAGGAAGACCGCGGCGGCCGTCATGGCGTGGAAGAAGATGGAGGCGAAGACGGCGTAGGTGTAGAGCTGCGAGTACGTGCCCGAGAGGGTGAGGACGATCGACCACGCCGTCTGCGCCCAGAGGCTCGGCACGGGCGTCCGGTGCGTGGGATGGATGCGGGCGAGGGAGCGGAAAAAGAGGCCGTCCTCGGCCATGGGCAGGTAGATGCGCGAGCTGTAGAGGATGGTCGAGGAGAGGCAGCCGAACGTCGAGATCAGCACGGCCAGCGAGACGAGCCGGGCCTTGCTGGAACCGAAGAGCACCGAGGCCGCCGTCTCGGCAATGCGGGGCGTCCCGGCCATCTCCGGGATGGTCAGCGCCCGGGCGTAGACCAGGTTGAGCAGGAGGTACATGAGCATCACGGCCACCGTGCCGGCGATCAGCCCTCGCGGCAGGCTCCGGCCGGGGTCGCGTATCTCGCCGGCCGAGCAGGTGAGGCCGTACCAGCCGTCATAGGTCCAGAGCGCGGCGATCATCGCCACCCCGAACGCGGCAAGAAGGCCGCTGGAAACGGGGCCGGAAGGTCCAAAGAGGTTGGGGGTGACCGGTGCCTGCACCGAGAGGCCTAGGACGATCAGGCCCACGATGGAGCCGATCTTGATCACCGTGAGAGCGTTCTGGACCCAGGCCCCTTCCTTGAGGCCGAAGTGGTTGACGGCTGTGAGGAACAGGATGGCGAGCACGGCCGCCACCTGACCGCCCGAGAGCGTCCACTTCCAGGAGCCGAGGGGGACCTCGAGAAGGATGTGCTGGGTGGCGAACCACGGCAGGAAGCTCCCCAGGTACTCGCCGAACGCCACCGCGATGGCCGCGATGCCGCCGGACATGATGACCAGGAAGGCCGTCCACCCGTAGAGGAACCCCGCGAGTGGCCCGTACGCCTCCTTGACGTAGTGGTAGAGCCCGCCGGCCCGGGGGAACAGCACCCCGAGCTCGCCATAGGTGAGCGCCCCGGCCAGCGTCAGGAGCCCGCCCGCCAGCCAGACCAGCAGGATCAGCCCCTGATGGGGCAGCTCCCTCGCCATGTCCGCCGTGGTGATGAAGATGCCCGTGCCCACGATGGAGCCGATGGTGAGCAGGGTGCCGTCCCACGTCGAAAGGCCGCGGACGAGGGTGGGGGCGGACTCCGGCCGCTGCGGCTGAGACACGGGCGTGGCCAAAGGCACCTCCTTAGGTGCGGGTATCTTGGCGGTTTTGGAGGTCGAGGGGAAGGGAGAGCGCCCGGACCGGCCAGCCGGTCCGGGCGAGGCTCCTCAGGTCAACACCACTGGGTGACGTAGACGGTGCACGCGTCTGCGGAGCAGGCGCAGTACGACGCGTCCCGGCAGTACAGGCTGCAGGTGTTGGTGTTGGGATCGCCGCCTCGGGGTGGGCCTCCCGCCGCTACCTCGAAGAGAGCCGGTTGGGTGAGGGCCTTGAGGGTTTCACGTCCCAGAGACAACTTCTTGAGCTTTTTCTTCATGCTAATCCTCCTTGAATGTTCACAATGGTACATTCAAGAGGGAGTGTTGTCAAAGAAGTGAAAGCCCGCGGTCGCTGCGACCGCGGTCGCGATCGACTCTCTAAGGACGGCCGTTCTGGAGGAAACCGTGGAGCAGGCGGTGGAAGTGGTGGACGCACTGCTCGCGGGCGGAGGAGTAGCGGCCCAGGGCCTCTCCACTTGCGTTGTGCTACGATCGCCCTTCATTAAAGGCATTCGAAAACGATTGTGGGAGGGTCTATGAGCTCGCATTCGCATCCGGTAGGGATCTCGTTCCGTGAGGTGATGGCCGGAGGTTTCGCCCTGGGCGCGACCGACCCGGAGCAGGGGAAGAAGCAGGGCCGCGCCGAAGGGAGCGAGATGACGATGCACGGCTCGATCTCCATCGACGACATCGACCGCTTCATCAACGAGGGCAACCATCCAGGCAGCCTGACGGGAACGCTCGACTTCACGCCTTTCGGCGAGGGCCTGCAGGCCACCAACGGCGTCTTCAACCTGTTCAGCCCCACGGACGATCCCAAGCTCAAGCTGATGGTCTACGAGATGGGGTTCAACCATGGCGGCAAGAGCTACTACATGGCCGGCCAGAAGAACGTCAAGGACGACCCGATCACCGACCTCTGGAAGGCCACGACCACGCTCTACACCAAGCTCCACGAGGGCACGGACAAGAGCGGCCCGGTGGTGGGCGCGGGCATCATCTCGCTCGGAGTCAAGGAGCTCATCAAGCTCGTCTCGACCGTGGAGGCTCCGGGCGCGGACTCGTTCACCGAGAAGTCCGAGGCCATCGCGAAGTTCGGCCGCTTCTTCCTGGGCGAGCTCTGGGACACCTACGTGAGGCACGCCTTCAAGTGAGCCTCAAGACCTTCCGCGATCCCCACGTTTCGCGGTGGCAGTCGGTGGTGGAGAAGATCCTCCATCGCCGTAACGGCGTAGAGCCCGAGGCCCCGGCCCCGCGTCCCACGCTGGACCATCCCGTGGTGGCCGCGGCGGCCTCGGCCGGCTCGGCGGCCATGAGCGGCGTGGCGACGGCGGCGCACGAGAATCCTCCTCCTCACGGCGGCCACACGGAAGTGGAGTGCGCTCACCTGGCACTCCAACTCGCCACGGCCCGGCTGGAGGGCCGGCCGGCCCAGGAGATCCAGCGGCTGGAGGATTCCCTGAAGTTCAGCACCTGTGACCCGCTGTGGGCCGAGGCCGTCACGGAGTACCTGGATTTCTTCGACGTGAAGAAGGGGAAGGTCCCTTACCGTCCCGCCAAGGCGCCGGACGATCCCGCGCCCCTCTCCATGAAGGAGAACGCGACCGTGGCCCTGATCGCCGACTGGGGCACGGGCACGGCCGACGCCCGGGCCTTGCTGGAAATGGTGGCGGCCCACCAGCCGGACGTCCTGATCCACTTGGGCGACGTCTACTACTCCGGCACCTCGGACGAGAACATGAAGTACTTCCTGAACGTGGTCAACGAGGTCTTCGGCCGCGGGGCGGACCGGCCGCTGCCCGTCTTCAACCTCACGGGCAACCACGACATGTACTCGGGCGGAGGGGGTTTCTACGACACCCTGGACCGGACCAATGTTCCGCCCCTGGCGCCGCCGGGGCAGGCGCAGACGAACAGCTTCTTCTGTCTCCGAAGCTCCGGCTGGCAGATTCTGGGATTGGATACGGGCCTCCATGACGACGACGTGTTCGACGTGTCGACCTCGATGACCTATCTGGAGGATCCCGAGCTCGCCTGGCACAAGCAGAAGATCGCCACGGCCGGCGGGCGGCGGACGATCCTCCTCTCGCACCACCAGCTCTTCTCGGCCTTCTCGGCCATCGGTCCCGAGGACAACGGCGACCGGTCCATGAACACGCTCCTGCATTCGCAATTCGCGGATGTGCTGGACCGGGTGGACGCCTGGTTCTGGGGGCACGAGCACAACCTGGAGATCTACGGTCCCTACGCGGGCCTGGCGAAGGGCCGGTGCATCGGCTGCAGCGCCGTGCCGGTCTTCATCACCCAGGAGCCCTACAAGTCGCGGGTGGGCGGCAAGATCCCCCTGCTGGCCAACCCCAAGGTACCCGGCACGCCGGTCCTGCTGGGCACCACGGGAGAGGTCTACAACCATGCCTACCTGATCCTGAAGCTCGACGACGCGGGCCGGACGGCGCGCGTCTCCTATTACCAGGACACGGAGGCGGGGTCGCTGCTGTTCGAGGAATCTCTAGGGACGTAATCTCTGGGGACATAGTGGGGACCTAAATGAAAAGGCCGCTCCGGCGAACCGGAGCGGCCTCGATCGGCGAGTGGAGTGGTTCCTTAACCGGCGATCTTGACGACGTTCTCGGCGGCCGGACCCTTCTTGCCCTGGACGATGTCGAACTCGACGCGGTCACCCTCGGCCAGCGACTTGAAGCCGTTGCCCTGGATCGCCGAGTGATGGACGAAGCAGTCCTTCTCTCCGCCCTCCGGCGTGATGAAACCAAAACCCTTGCTGTCGTTGAACCACTTCACTCTTCCGGTGTTCTTCATTACCTAAACTCTCTTTCTTTTTTCTCTCCAGAAACACGAAAGGGACCCACCCAAAAGCCAGGTCCCTTCACGTTCTCTGGTTACTGAGACAGACTTGTTCTGTGTCTGCCGGGGGGAAAGAGTAGGGTGGTTGCGGCGTTTTGTCAAGCGCGGGAAGAGGTGGCAGCCTTGAGCGATGGCGGTTCATGGTAACCTGTCGCGCAGATACAGCCTGGAATAACGGACTCAGGAGCCTTCTCTCCCATGGGATTCGAGTGGAACGTCGACAAGGCGGCGAGGAATCTGGCTTTGCATGGCGTATCCTTTGAGGAGGCGACCACCGTGTTCGCCGATTCGCTGTCGTGGACATTCCCCGATCCGGACCATTCACGAGGCGAGCAGCGCTATCTCTCGGTCGGGATGTCCGGGCAGGGCAGGATCTTGATGGTGGTGCATACTGAGCGAGATGAGGATATTCGGATCATCAGCGCTCGGGAAGCGACCCGTCCTGAAAGAAGGTACTACTATGAAAAAGGCGGCCAAGGCTGAAGAAGACGACGATATCCGCCCTGAGTACGACCTGGCCTCCCTCCCGGGAGGCGTCCGCGGGAAGTACGCGCACCGTTTCAGCGAAGGGACTCACCTGGTGCGGCTGGATCCGGACGTGGCGACAGTGTTTCAGGACGAGAAGTCTGTCAACGAGGCGTTGCGGCTCCTGATAGAGCTTGCCAAGCGCCAACTCGCTCCCTCCTCCTGACTCCTCCCGAGAGCTGCCATCCCAGGATACGATCCCTTCGTGGACCTCTCCAGGATGGCAGCCCAAGGCGCCGAGGCGATCCACCGGGCGTTCGACGAGCACCACCAGTGCCTGCGGGAGATCACCCGCCGGGTGCGGCAGAGGTTCGAGGAGCGCGACTGGGACGGCATCCGGCGCGATACCGTGGAGAAGCTCGACCTGCCGTCGCGGAGTATCGACGGGACGATCGAGATCCTCCGGAGCCAGCTCGGAGAACGGCTTGCCGACCGGGAGGCCTGGGTGGCGCTCAAGGAGGCGTATACCCAGGCCATCCTGGGGCGCGACGACTTCGAGATCGCCCAGACCTACTTCAACTCCCTGACCCGCAAGGTCTTCACCCACAGCGGCGTCGACCCGGCCATCGACTACACGGCGGACGAGCTCCCACTCCCCTTCCACGGCTGGGAGATGGCGAGCGCCCGCCTGTACGCCGTCCACCGGGTGGAAGCCTCCGTGGTGCGGCACATGCTGGTGGCCGCCGGGTTCAACGCCCCCTTCCGCGATCTCGAAGGGGACGCCGCCCTGGCCGCGGAGCGGATCGAGCAAGGGATTCAGGCGGCCTTCGGCTCGCCGGAGATCGAGGCGCTCGACGTGCTCTGTCCGGTCTTCTTCCGCAACAAGGGGGCCTACCTCATCGGCCGCGTGCGGCGGCAGGGGCAGGTGCTCCCCGTGGCGCTGGCCCTGGTCAACTCGCGCGAGGGGATCGAGGTCGACGCCGTGCTGCACGACGAGAACGAGATCAGCATCGTCTTCTCCTTCGCCCGCTGGTACTTCCATGTGGACGTGGCGAGCCCGCGCGAGGTCATCGGCTTCCTGAGGTCGATTCTGCCCAAAAAGCGGATCTCCGAGCTCTACGTCTCCCTGGGCTACAAGAAGCACGGCAAGACCGAGCTCTACCGCGAGCTGATGGCCCACATCGTGCGGACGGACGACCGGTTCATCCTGGCGCCGGGCCAGCAGGGGCTGGTGATGGAAGTCTTCACGCTCCCGGCCTACGAGTTCGTCTTCAAGATCATCAAGGACGATTTCCCCGTCCAGAAGAACACAACGCGCGAGCGGATCATGGAGAAGTACCGCACCGTGGAGATCCACGACCGGGTGGGCCGGCTCGTGGGCTTCCAGGAGTTCGAGTACCTCACCTTCCCGGAGGCGCGCTTCACTCCCGCACTGCTCGCCCGGCTGCTCGAGAACGCTTCGAGGGACGTCACCGCCGGCCCGGCGGGGATCACCGTGCGCCACTGCTACGTGGAGCGGCGGATCACCCCTCTCGACCTCTTCCTCCAGCAGGAGGGGGGCGGGCGGGCGGAAGCGGTGGCCCTGGACTGGGGGCGGTGCCTGAAGGACCTCGCGGCCGCCAACATCTTCCCGGGAGACGTGCTGCTCAAGAACTTCGGCGTCACCCGCCACGACCGGGTCCTCTCCTACGACTACGACGAGCTTTCGGCGCTCACCGACATCACCTTCCGGGAGATGCCGACGCCCCGCGACGAGCAGGAGGAGATGGCGGCCGAGCCCTGGTACACGGTGGGGGAGAACGACGTCTTCCCTTCGGAGCTCCTGACCTTCCTCGGCCTCCAGGGCCAGACGCGGGAGGCCTTCCTGCGCGAGCACGGCGACCTGTTCGGCCTGGAGCTCTGGCACCAGCTCCAGGAACGCCTGCGCCGCGGGGAAGTCGTCTCCTTCTTCCCCTATGGGAGAGACCGGAGGCTCAAGGCATGAAGCCGTTCCTGACGGCCCGCTGGCGGTATCTCGCGATGCTCAACTACGAGGTGCCGCCGGAGGTGCTGGCACCGTTCGTCCCCCGGGGGACGGAGCTTCGACTCGTGGCAGGGGAAGACCTTCGCCAGCATGGTGGGCTTCCTCTTCCTGGACACCCGCGTCCGGGGGATCGCGGTGCCCGGACACCGGGACTTCGAGGAGGTGAACCTCCGCTTCTACGTGCGAAGGAAGGCCGAAGACGGCTGGCGCCGGGGCGTGGTCTTCGTCAAGGAGATCGTTCCCCGGATGGCCATCGCGGCCACGGCGCGCCTGCTCTACGGCGAGAAGTACGTGGCCCTGCCCATGCGCCACTCCATCACGGGCGACCCCACCCGGGACGGCATGTACGTGACGTATGGCTGGTGCCACCGGGGCGATTGGAACGGCATCGGCGCGGTCGTCTCTGGGACGCCTCAAGAGGCGCTGCCGGGCTCGGAGGAGGAGTTCATCACCGAGCACTACTGGGGCTATTCGTCGCTCCGGGGCGGCGGCACGGTCGAGTACAAGGTGGAGCACCCCCGCTGGCGGGTCTGGCCCCTGGAACGGCCGGTGCTGGACTGCGATACCGCCACAATGACCGGTCTTTATGGGGAGCGCTTCGCCGGCCCCTTGTCCGCGGAGCCCTCCTCGGCCTTCCTGGCCGACGGCTCGGAGGTGGCGGTGTACAGCGGCGTGTCCCTGCCGTAGACGTCCTTGCGGAACTGCGTGACGCCCGCTGCGTCCACCCAGGCGGTCCAGTAGGCGAGGTGGACGGGCAACGGGTTGGGGATACGGACCCAGCGCTCCTTGCGGTCGCCGCCCATCACCTTCTCGAGCCTCTCCCGCGTCCAGGCGGGATCGTCCTTCAGGAGGTACTCCGCCAGGTCCAAGGGCTTTTCGACCCGGATGCAGCCGTGGCTGAAGGTGCGCACGGCGCGGCTGAAGAGCGAGCGCGAGGGCGTGTCGTGGAGGTACACGTTGAATCGGTTGGGGAAGAGGAACTTGACCTTTCCCAGAGCGTTGTTGGGGCCGGGCCTCTGGCGGACCCCTCCGCCGGGGACCCTCTCCATGTTCTGCCGGGCGAGGTATCCGGGATCGCCGGCGAGCCGCGGCAGGACCTCGTTCTTGAGGATGCCGGGCGGCACGTTCCAGTAGGGGTTGAGCACGACACTGGTCATGGTGCCCGAGAACATGGGCGTGCGGCTGGTGGGCTTGCCGGCCACGACCCTCATGGAGAGGACGGGCGCGCCGGCTTCGACCACGTCGAGGGAGAAGCCGGCGATGTTCACGATCACGTGCCGCTCGCCCAGGTCGCGGGGGAGCCAGCGCCAGCGGTCGAGGTTGATCTCGATCTGGCGCACGCGGTCCGCGGCCGTCACGTTCAGGGCTTCCAGGGTGGCGGGACCCACAGCGCCGTCCGTATCCAGCCCGTGTTTTTCCTGGAAGGCCTTGACGGCGGTCTCCAGCGCCGGATCGAAGAGGTCGCTCTCCAAGGTCTGCGAAGGGGGCGGCGTTGCTGGCTGAAGCTCCCCCGAGGCCTCCAGGCGGGTCCGCAGGGCGGCGACGCGCTCGCTCTTTTCGCCCGGCTTGAGGGTGGGACCGGCAGGCACGGCCGGCCAGCCGCCGAGAACGGCGATCTCCCGGGACTGTGCGAGGGCCTTCTTGAGGGCGTGGTACCCCTCGTGAGACGGCGCCAGGTCCGCGACCGCCTGGCGGATTTTGCCATCGGCCAGGGCGCTCTCCAGGACGGCGGGGATGTCGATCTCGGGGATGTCGAAGTCGCAGTCGCTGTAGATCAGCTCGGGGTTCACCCGGCCGTAGCGCAGGTCGGCGCCCAGGCGCAGGAAGGCGTCGGTGAGCTGGAGGTCGAGCTCGGCGAGATCGCCCAAGTTACCCTGCATGGGCGGCCGGCTCCGTGCCTGGGCCACCTGCTGCCGGAGGCCGGCCAGGCGGTACTCCTCGGGTCGCAGGCCGTCGTTCGGGGCTTCGGCGAGGGTGGCCAGAAATTCGTCCGCCGCCGGACGCAGGCCGGTCTCCACGATCCAGGCAGGGACGAAGTCCCGCCGCTCGTAGAAGCAGGGGAGGCCCGGGTTGGCGCGCGCGGCGGTGCCGTCCGGAAACTTCAGCTCAGGGGCTTTTCCCGCAGCGGGGATGCGGGTGCGGAGAATGAGCTGGACCCGCTGCGAAAGGGAGGGTTGGGGAGCGGCCGGCTGTCCGGCCAGAGGCGTTCCGGCCAGGGCGAGCCAGCAGAGTCCGGCCAAGAGGACTACGGTCCCGCGAGCGTACGCGGGGGACGGCGGCATGGAGGTGGAGGTCTCTCTTTCTCAGTCCCCGGATGCCAGGAAGCGGACGAAGTCCGACTCGGTGAGGATCCCCACCAGCCGAGAGCCCTCGACCACGGGCAGGCAACCGTACTTGCCCTCCAGCATAACCCGGGCGGCGTCGCGGATGTCCTGGTCCGGCTCGGCGGTCTCGATGTCGCGGGTCATGATCTCGCCGGCTGTCACATTGAGCTGGGCGGCACGCTCGATCTCCGGCGGCAGGCCGCTCTGGCCCCGGACGGTATTGCGGAGCAGGTCGCGATTGGAGATCAGGCCGACCAGCCGCCCGTCCTCCACGACGGGGGCATGGCGGATGTTGCGGTCGTCCATCAGGTCGCTGACCGTGAGCAGGGGGTCGTTCACGTTGACGGCGAAGACCCCGGCGGTCATCAGGTCGCGGACTCTCAGTGGGCTCATGGGGGCGTGCCTCGCTTTCCTCTTGCCTGCCTACCTTGCCACAGGAATCGCAGGCTGGCACCACCCTTCCGGGTGAGCCCGGGGTGGGGTGGTAGGATGGCGATCGAGCATGAACCCAAGACGGCCTCCCCTATGGAAATCCCCCTGGCTCTGGATTGGCTCCAGCTGCGGCGTGCTGGCCCTGGGATTCGGCATCTTCGTGCTGATCAGCCTCTTCCCGTTCATCAGTTACTTCAAGCCCGGCGGGTACAGGGAACGCATTCGCAACGAGCCGACCCTGTTCTTTACCGAGATGGCTGCGTGCAAGGACCCGAACGTGGTGGTGGTCTCGCGCGACACGAGGCTCCACACGGTGACCTTGCGCAACCAGAAGACAGGCGAGCGCTTCGTCCTCGGGCTGACCGATAAGGACCAACTACGCATCCAGACAGAAGCGGGGGAGGTGGTGCCCGGCGTTTCCACGGTCCATCCCAACTCGGTTCTGTATCTGGGGAGCGGGGCCGGCCCGATGCCCTCTTGGATACCGGTCCTTCCGGATGCGAAGCCACGGCCCGTCTATGCCCTCGATACGGGAGAGTTCGTCTTCGGCGGCTCCATCCTCATTCCCTCCGGCCCGGCGGAGGAGGTGTACGCGTTCTACCGCGTCGATCTCGAACGGAAGGGCTTCAAACTGGTCCCCGGCGACTTCATCTCGGCCTCCTCGCCCGGCTCCGCTTCCTCCCTTATGGTGACTCCCACCGAACAGGAGGGCCAGGCCGGGCTGCTGCTCAACTGGACGGAGGCGGCCGGGAATCCCTAGCCGGGCGTCTGGGTTAAGATGTCGCGATACCCGTAGACGGATGATGGATGTCCGTCTGCCTGAAGGAATCATCGACCCTCTGGAGACCTTTATGAGAAAGACCTTCACCGTTTCCGCCGCGCTGCTCCTCGCGGTGGCCGTGGCGGCCGGCGCCCAGCAGTCCGGCCAGTCCAACCAGAAACCCGCCGAGAAGCCCATGGCGCAGGGAACCCAGGGCACTCAGCAGCCCGCCCAGCCGGCCGCGCCGACCCCGGCGAATACCGCGGGCAAGCCGGAGTCCCTGGAGGACCGGGCGAGCTACAGCATCGGCCTGAACCTGGGCCGCTCGCTCAAGACCAACGACGTCAAGGCCAACACGGACCTCATCGTCAAGGGTCTCCTGGACGGTCTCGCCGGGCAGCAGCTGCTCACCGACCAGGAGATGCAGGCCACCATGCAGGAGTTCCAGCAACAGCTCCAGACCCAGCAGGAGGCCAAGCAGAAGGCGACCGGCGAGAAGAACAAGACGGAGGGCGAGGCCTTCCTGATGAAGAACAAGGAGCGCTCGGGGGTCAAGACGACCGCCAGCGGCCTCCAGTACGAGGTCCTCACCGAGGGCACCGGCGCGCAGCCCAAGGCCACCGACACGGTGACCGTGAACTACAAGGGCACGCTGATGGACGGCACCGTGTTCGACAGCTCCTACGATCGCGGCGAGCCGGCCACCTTCGTGCTGAACCAGGTCATCGCGGGCTGGACCGAGGGCGTGCAGCTCATGAAGGTCGGCTCCAAGTACAAGTTCTACATCCCGGCTGCGCTGGGCTATGGCGAGCGGGGCGCCGGCGGCGTGATCGGCCCCAACGCGCCGCTGGTCTTCGAGGTCGAGCTGATCTCGATCGGCCAGCCGAACGCGCCGAAGCCGCCTCAGGAGCCGCTGCAGAAGCAGCCCGAAGAGCAGAAGCCTCCGGGCAACTAGGAATCCTGCCGTAGGGGCGGCTCCGCGTGGCCGCCCCTACAATCCCCCCAAAACCTCTCTCCGCGCCGCCTCGATATCCTCCAGCGCCTGGTCCATCCGGTCCTGGTGGGTCCGGAAGGAGAGGACGCAGATGCGCAGGGCGAAGCGCCCGCGCAGGCGGGTACCGGTCAGAAACACCCTCTGGCGGGCGTTGATCCGCTCGATGAAGCGCTGGTTGAGCGCGTCGAGATCCTCCTCGGGCACGCCGGCAGGCACCAGCCGGAAGGCGACCAGGGAGAGCTGTGGCTCGGCGAGCATCTCGATCCCCTCCATCTCCCGCAGCCGGTCCGCCACCCAGCGGGCCAGCGCCAGCTTCTCCTCCAACTGGGTGCGGAAGGCCCCGGCGCCCGCCATCTTGAACGGCAGCCAGACCCGCAGGCCCCGGAAGGGGCGCGACAGCTCGGGAGAGTATTGGGAGAAGTCCACCCGGCCGGGATCGTCCTGCAGGCTGGGCATGTAATCGGCCGTCAGGCTGTGGGCGCGCCGCAGGGCCTGGCCGTCGCGCACCAGGACGGCGCCCGTGCCGTAGGGCAGGAAGAGGCCCTTGTGGGGATCGAGGACGATCGAGTCCGCCCGCTCGATCCCCCGCATCACCTGTTTCCCCTCCTCGGTCAGCAGGAAGAACCCGCCGTAGGCCGCGTCCACGTGGAGCCAGAGGCCGTGCCGGTCCGCGACGCTGGCTATCTCAGACAGGGGATCGACGGCGCCCGTGTTCGTGGTGCCGGCGCTCGCCACGACCAGGAAGGGGGTGAGCCCGCGGGCGCGGTCCTCCTCGATCTGGGCTTCGAGGGCGTCGGGCCGCAGGCGGAAGAGGCCGTCGGTAGGAACGGAGCGCACGTTCCCCTCGGGGAAGCCGGCGAGGATGGCGCCCTTGGCCAGAGAGTAGTGAGCCTGGTCGGAGGTGTAGAGGATCCCTTTCAGGAAGTCGTCCGGGAGCCGTTCGCGCCGGGCCGTCACCAGGGCCGTCCAGTTGGCGAGCGAGCCGCCGCTGGTGAGCGTGCCCCGGGCTTCGGGCGGATAGCCGGCGATCTGGCAGAACCAGGCGATGACGTTGGCTTCGAGCTGGGCCAGGGCGGGCGCGGCCGCGAAGACGGAGGAGTAGCGGTTGATCGACTCGGCGATGAGATCCGCCACAGCCGCGTGGAAGAGGCCGCCGCCGGGGATGAAGGCCAGATAGCCCGGGCTCGCCGTGTTGTAGGTGGGCTTCACCGCCCGGTCGAAGATCAGGTCGAGAAGCCCGGAGACGGGAGCCCCCGCTTCGGGCATGGGCTCCACCAGGGAATGGGCCAGCTCGAAGCCTCCGCGCGTGTCGGAGACGGCCTGCCGGGGGAGGGATTCGATGTGGGCGACGATGCGGTCGAGGGCCGCGCCGACCAGGGCGCGCATTTCGTCCGGAGGAAGCTCCAGGGGGTGGTCGGGATTGGAGGACATGGGGGGAAGAGTATGCGATCGGGGGGGTGTAGGGGCGGCCCCATGTGGCCGCCCCGGATGGGTGGGGGACGGTCACGGACAGACACGGACGGTCACGGACGAGCCCCCGCCCAGGGCGGCCACATGGGGCCGCCCCTACAGGCAGGCACCCGCCCTAATTGTTCAACACCCGGTCCAGATACTTCAGCGCCTCCGGATCCTCCGACTGGGCCAGCCAGAAGAGCGCCTCCTTGCGGATCTCCCGGTCCTTGGTTTCCTTGCCGACCTGGACGAGGAGGGGCACGCCGCGTCCGTCTTCGAGCTGGGAGAGGGCGAAGACGCCTTTTTTCCGCACCTCCATATCCGGGTCCTTCCGGATCGCCTGGAGGATGGCGTCGGGGGCCTTGGGATCGTCCATCTGGGCGAGCCAGAACAGGGCCTCGCCGCGGACCTTGGCGCTGCGGTCGTCCCGTGAGACCCGGATGAGGGTGCCGGCGGCGCCGGGAGAATCGCTCTGGCTGAGCGAGAAGATGGCCTTCTCGCGGATGTCGTCTTCGGTATCGCTCTCGATGACCTTGGTGAGGAACCGGGCGCCGCGCTCGCCCCGGCTCTGGCCGATCCAGAACAGGGCCTGCTCGCGGGTCTTCCCGGAATTCGGGGCCGAGGCCATCTCCTCCAGGACCTCGTCCGCCCGCGAGTTGCGGTGGTACGCCAGGGTGACGAGCGCCTCGTCGAGGAGGTCCCTGGAGCTCCGCCGGGCGGTCTTGGCGAGGAGGTTCACACTCTCCTCCGGTTTGGCGCTGCCGAGCCAGACGAAGCGGCGGCCTCCGGCGTCGAGCGGGCAGGTCAAGGAGAACCCGCGGACCTTCTCGATCTCTCCGTCCTGCAGGCGGACGAGCACCATCAGGTTCGGGTCCACGGGACTCTTCTCGTCGCCGGTGCTGCCCCAGCTCTGGTTCTTGCCTTCGAGCCGGCAGGCGGTCCTCTTCAGGTTGTTCCAGTCGCCGTCATGGCTCCAGCAGCAGTTGTAGCGCTGGCCTTCGACGATCGGCACCGTCCAGGCCACCCAGACCGGCCCCTTGCCGGCCTGGCGCACGGCGGCTTCGAGCCCGGCGGCGGCCGAGGCGGTCTCGAGCTTCGCGTTGGTGACCTGCGGCGTCTGGGCCAGAGCCGTGGACGCGGCGAGGCCGAGGGACAGGAGGCCCATCGAGATCAGTCGTTTCATGGCGGTCTCTCCTCATTCACCAAAGATTTTGAGCAGGAATGCTTCCGCCTCGGGGGATTCCATGTTGCTGAGATGCTGGATGATCTCGCGGCGCAGCCGCTGGTCTTTCTCGCCGCGGTAGAGCTCGATCAGGGCCTTGGCGTTGTCCTGGATGAAGAGGCCCTCGATGGCGCTCTGGCGGATCCCAGGGTCCGTGCTGCCCGTGTAAAGGGACTTGAGCGCCGCCGTGGCCTGGGGAGAGTCGCTGATGCCGAGGCCCTCGACGGCCTCGCGGCGCAGAGGTCCCGCCTCGTTCTCGTCGCGGGCGATGCCGGTCAGGGCTTCGACGTCGCCGGCCACGGCGAGCCCGTCGAGGAGCTGCTTCTTGGTCGCCGCATCGGCGCCGCGGTAGAGCCGGCGCAGCTCTTCGTTGGCTCCGATGGGGCCGAGCAGCTCGATGGCCTCGCGGCGCACCGCCGGGTCCTTCTCGCCGCGGGCGGCGGCGATGATCTGTTCTTCGGCGCCGGCGGCCATGTAGCCGTCGAGGACCATGAGCTTGACCGCCGGGCTCGAGGCGCTGTAGATCTCAGCCAGGGCCTCGGCGTCCCCCGCCGCTCCCAGCGACTCGATCGCCTGCTTCTGGAGCCCCGGATGGCGGGTGCCGCGGGCGACTTCGAGGAGGACCTTGCGCGCTTCGGGCGAGTCGCTCTGGGTGAGCACGAAGAGGGCCTGCCCCTTGAGCTGCGCTGAATGCGGACCGTCCAGGAACTTGAGGACCAGGGGCAGGGCCTGCTTGGAGCCCGAGGCCATGAGGCCGTTCAGGGCGTAGAGCTTGGTCTCGTCATCCACTTCATCTTCGGGATCGGGACGCTGCCCCGCGGCCCCGCGGATCTCGATCTCCAGGGCCTTGGCGTCGTCCTGCCAATCGCTCTTGGGATGGGCGGAGGCAAGCTGCCGCAGGGTCGTCAGAGCCTCGGCGGACTTGCCGCCCTTCTTCTGGGCATAGGCCTTCCAGTAGAGGGCCGCGTCGGCGTCCTGGCCCCCCTTGGCGGCGGACTTGCCGAACTTGTCAGCGGCGGCGTTGAAGCGGCCCGCGTCGAGGTCCTTGCGGGCTTCCTGGTAGAGAGGGTCCTTCTGGGGCTCGGCCAGGGCCGGCCAGGGCACCAGGCTCAGGCCCGCGGGAATGAGGACCAGGGCGCTCAGCCAGAGATAGAGAACAGGGGTTCGCATGAGATTCTCCTAAAGGGTCTGCTTCTGCGATTTCATGGGATCAGCCAGGCGGCTGCTGGCGATCCGGACCTTGAACAAGAGGGACTGGGCGGCGATCCGCTGCCGCAGGGCTTCGATCTCCTCGGCCGGCAGATCGTCGGAAGCGTGGGCGAGGTCGAGGAGGAACGGTTCGAGCTCGTCGAGCACGCCGGCCAGCCGCTGCCGGCCGGACTGCTGGGCCGACTGGCGGTAGAGGCGGTTGGCGGTGAGGAGGTCGTTCGCCCAGGCGCGCTCCGCCGACAGATCGGAGGGCCTATGAGCGGAGGAATTGGCGACCTCCGCGATCAGCCGCTCGGAGCGCTCCAGGTGGTTCGCCACGGTGGCGACCAGGATGCGGTCCCGGGCTTCCCGAGGCAGCGCCGTCGGCCGGGACAGGCGGCCGAGGCCGAAGCCGGCCACGAGGAGGATCACGGCAGCCGCGGCCCAACCGATCACCTGCCGGTAACCCCGCGAGGGGAAGCGAATCAATCGTCCCTGCCGCGCGAGCTGGGGCTGGAGCCGCGCCCAGACCTCGGCGCCATAGCCCTCTCCCCGTTCGGGGACGGGCAGGGCGTCGTCGTCCACCGCGGCCAGCACCTGCCGCAGGGTCTCGCAGCGGGCACGCAGCTCCTCGGATTCTTCGATCTGCCGTCGCATGGCTTCCGGGTCCTCGGCTTCGCCATAGAGGTAGAGGATGAGGTCGTCGTCTTCCAGATTCTTCATGGCCTCACTTCCTGTCTTGTCACGAGCGGCTCCAGCACGACCCGCAGCTTCTTGACCGCGCGGAAGACCGCCTGTTTGCCCGCGCTCACTCCGAGCCCGAGCTGGTCGCAGATCTCGGCGATGGACCGCCCCTCGAAGTGGCGGAGGATGAACGCCGTCCGCTCCATGGGGGAGAGCCCGGCCAGGGCGGATCGGACGGCCCGTTCCACTTCGAGGCTCAGGCTGAGCCGGTCCGGCCCCGGGGCGGAGGAGGGGAGGGGAGCCTCGACGGCGTCCGGCATCTCTTCATGGCGGGACCGGTGGCGCTGCTGCTTGCGCACGATCTCCACCGCCGTGTTCACGGCGATGCGGTGGAGCCAGGTGCCGAACTGGGAACGGGAGTCGAAGCGGCCGAGCGACCGGTAGGCCCGCAGGAAGGTCTCCTGGACGGCGTCCTCGGCGCTTGCCTCGTCGCCGGTGATCCGGTAGGCGATGCGGAACAGCTTCGGGCTGTGGACTCTCGACCAGCTCCCGGAAAGCCTCGGCGTCGCCCCCGCGGGCGCGCTCTACGGTTTCAGGGCTGGTCTCGATGCGTTCCATGCGTCTGATTAGACGGCGTGGGGGATGGGTGGTTAGCTCTACTTTGTCAGATTGTCCTCCAGTAGACGCAAGCGGACACTTCCGGCGCCCGGACTCGCGGGGAACGGCGCGTTCTTACAATACGGCGGCCGTTCGGACACTTTGCGCCGGGAGGTCCAATCGGTTGTCTTGGATCGTTCCGGCGTGCCCTCCGCCAGAGACGTCCCGCCGTCCCCGTGGTCTGCGAAAGGGTATCGTGGACGGCCTGGGAACGTCTCTACGGACCCGTTGTGCCAGGGCACAGGTTGCCTTGCCGTGGGCCTTTGTGCGGATCGTCCCCTGAACCTCTCCGTCCGCAACGGCAACGCCGTGTCGGTAGAGACGTTCCCAGGCCGTCCACGATACCCTTTCCCAGGCCACGGGGACGGCGGGACGTCTCTTCGAAGGGCAGATCTTGACGATCCACCCCATCGCTGATGAAGACCCCGAGATGTGCGGGAGATCAGAGCGGCGTAATCTCGACGCGCGCCGTGCCGGGGCGGACGATCTCGAGCTCGTGGGCGGCGCCGTAGGAGAGGTCGAGCACGCGGTCCTCGTGATAGGGGCCGCGGTCGTTGATCTTCACCACCACCGTGCGGTCGTTCTCCAGGTTGCGCACGAGGGCGCGGCTGCCCAGGGGGAGGGTGCGGTGGGCGGCCGTCAGGTCGTGCATGTCGTAGGTCTCGCCGCTGGCGGTGGGGGAGCCGTGGAAGTCCGGGCCGTACCAGGAAGCGCGTCCGCGCAGGGGAGAGCCCCAGCGGGTCTCGATCCAACTCGTCGTCGAGGGCCGGGCCCCCGAGGTGATGGTGGCGGATTCTTCGGGCAGGACCACTGGCACGGGCTCGAAATCCTGCCGGCCGGCGGCCACGGCGACGCCCAGGTAGGTCACGAAGGCCAGGGAGGACACCCAGACGAACGCCGCGCCGCGGCCCCGGGACTTCTCCGGGCGGGCAGGGTTCGAGCGCACGGGAGGTCTTTCTCGGGTCATGGCGCCTCCTTCAAGGGAAAACGATTGCTATGGCTTCCAGGTTCCAACAGAAAAGAGGCGTCCTGGATTCCTACCGGGCCGACACCACCACCGAGGGCAACCCGATCACCGCCAGCTCGCGGCGCAGGGATTCGGCCGACTCGCGGCCGTCGAAGGCGCCGATCTGCACGCGGTTCCAGGTGCCGTCATTGTCTACGACGGCTTCCGGATACAGCCGTGCGATCTCCCGGTGGAGGGCGACGGCCCGCTCGGCCTCGCTGAAGGCGCCCACCTGCACGGTGTAGCGCGGCGGCGCCCCGGCCGCGGGCACCAGGTAGAGCTGCGACGGGGGCCGTGCCCGGCCCCACTACCCCGATCTCGCGGGCGGCGGCGTAGGAGAGGTCGATGATGCGGTTCTTCGAGAAGGGACCGCGGTCGTTGATGCGCACCAGCACCTCGCGGCCGGTACGAGTATTGCGTACTCCTACCTTGGTGCCGAACGGGAGTGAGGGGTGGGCGGCGGTCAGCTCGTTCATGTCATAGCGTTCGCCGTTCGCCGTACGGCGGCCGTGGAACCTGGGGCCGTACCAGGAGGCGATTCCCCTCTCGACCGGCACACCGAGCGACGCCGGGGCGGCGGGCTTGCGGTTGTTGGAGCAACCGATGGCCAGGAGCTGGCAGAGAAGAAGAGCGGTGAGGAGAAGAGAGCGGCAAGGAACTGTCCTTTCGCGCATGGGCTTGGGTTCTCCGTAAGGTGGTTACGAGCCATCTTCGTGAGAGCTCTGAGGTCCAATAGCGCTGGAACGGCTTGCGCTGGACGGGATGTTACCACATTGTAAATTTTCACTGCGTTTACGCCTTTGAGCCTCCTAAACGCGGGGCGCAGCGATCGTGGCCGCCTCGGCCCCTTCCAGGGCGGGCGCCACGACCTCCTCAAGGAACTCGTCCACCTGCTCGGCGGACCGGCCCGTGAAGGCGACCGGATCGAGCCAGGGATCGACCTCCTGGCGCGTGAGCCGGAACTCGGGGTCGCTCACGATGAGGCCGATCAGGGGGTTGTCTCCCCCTTTCCCTCTAAGGTGCTCTGGGCGTCCAGACTGTAGCCGCGGATGCGCTCGTGCAGGTGCTGGCGGTCGCCGCCGCGCAGCACGGCCTCCATGAGCAGCGTCTCCGTGGCCATGAACGGCAGCTCGCGGGCCACCCGGGCGGCGACCGTCGCTTCCCGCACCACGAGCCCCGCGGAAATATGGGCGGCGAGGCCCAGAATGGCGTCCGCCCCCAGGAAGGAGTCGGGGATCACCAGCCGGCGGTTCGCCGAGTCGTCCAGGCTCCGCTCCAGCCACTGGGTGGCGGTGTTGAGCGGGCCGTTCAGGCTGTCCGTGATCAGCCGCCGGGCGAGGCCGCACATGCGCTCGGCCCGCACGGGGTTCCTTTTGTAAGCCATGGCGGAGGAGCCCACCTGCTCGGCGTCGAACGGCTCGGAGAGCTCGCCCACGCCCTGGAGCAGACGGAGGTCGGTGCCGAGCTTGTGGCAGGTCTCGGCGAGGCCCGCCAGGGTCTGGAGCACCTGGCTGTCCTGCTTCCTCGAATAGGTCTGGCCTGTCACTGGGAAGCTCTCCGGGAAGCCGATCCGGCGGGCGAACAGCCGGTCGAGCTCCCCGTACTTTGACCCCGTCTCCATGAAAAAGGGTGAGGAAGGAGGCCTGGGTGCCCGTCGTCCCCTTGATTCCCCGGCAGCGCAGGGTGGAGAGGCGGTGGCGGACCTCCGCCAGGTCCATCAGGAAGTCCTGCAGCCACAGGCACGCCCGCTTGCCCACGGTGGTGAGCTGCGCCGGCTGGAAGTGCGTGTAGGCGAGGGTCGGGATGGCCCGCGTCCTTTTCGCGAAACCGGCGAGCTCGCGGGCGGTCGCGGCGAGCCGGCCCGCCAGAAGCTCCAGGGCCTCCCGGACCAGCAGGACGTCCGTGTTGTCCGTGATGAAGGCGCTCGTGGCGCCCAGGTGGAGGATGCCTCCGGCCCCCGGGTGCACCCGGTCGGCCTGCTCGGCGTAGTGGCGGATGTGGGCCACCACGTCGTGCCGGGTCCGCCGCTCGATCTCCGCCACGCGGTCGAGGTCCACGTCGTCCGCTACCGCCTTCAGCGCCGCGATCTGCTCGGCCGTGATGGGCAGGCCCAGCTCGCGCTCGCACTCGGCGAGGGTAATCCAGAGGCGGCGCCAGGCAAGGAACCGGTGGCGGGAGGAGAAGATCCTCGCCATCTCCGGCGAGGCATAACGTTCGTAGAGCGGGTTCTGGGGGGTGTCGGAGAGCATGGCCGGGGCGGATTCTATACGAGGGCCGTCCCCCACCCGAGCCCTCACTCCCCTTCAGGGAACCGTGATCTCGACCACCGCCGAGTACTCGGCGATGTCCCGGCCGACCAGAGCGCGCACCCTGAACGCCGTTGGTCCGGGCTTCTGGCCGGAGAGGGCAATGCCGGTGGAGCCGGCCGGCAGCGAGCGGACACGCTTGAACTTGCCGTTGCGCTGCCGCTGCTCGACTTCCCAGCGTTTCTCGCCCTGGAAGAGGTCGTCCCACGCGAGGGTGACGGTCCGCCCGGCCACCTCCAGACGAAGCGCGTAGGGGTCGTTGGTGCGCTCCAGACAGGAGGGCGCCACCTGTGCCAGCTGCGTACCGACCGCCTGCAGCACGCGCTCGCTACGGTCCCCGTAGCGGCCGGCCTCGCCGAGCGAGAAGCCGCGGTTGGAGCAGTAGCTCATCAGCGACCCACCGTCGGGGGGGGAATCGGTAGGGCCGTCGTAACATCCGCGATCTGCCTCGACGGCACTGCAGGTGTCGATCGGCGGTTGGTAGCAGTGGGTGTGCACGGAGCCGAAGAGGTGCCCCACCTCGTGGGCCGCCGACTGCTGGTGCGAGGCCACATCGTTCGACGAGACGACGAGGGTGCCGTAGCCGAGGTCCTCGTGGCGAACCTGCGAGCAGAGGCCACCGATGACCGCCTGGCCGCCGCAATCTGCCTGCTTGCCGGTGAAGAGGATCGCGGCGGCGCGCGGGAACTGCGCGACCGGCCGGTGCGCCTGGTACCACTCGCCGAACTCCCTCAGCACCTGAAGCGACCCGCACTGGTGGGGGTTCGGAGCCTCCCAGGGGTCATCCGCCGACGGATAGAGGAGGACCTCCTGGAGGGTCAGGCTCACCCCGACCTGGCGGTGGAAGAGCTCCGAGGAGACAGCGATCACCTGGACCACGAAGGTGAGCGCGCGGTCCTCCGAGCCCATCCGTTGGAAGAACTCGTGGTCGCTGTCGACGACGAGGGAAGCGGCGTACTCGCTGCCGGGTGCCGGGACGACCCGCGGCCGCGCGGCCTTTGCCGGTGGCTCCGCCGTCGATGCGAAGACCATGTCGGACCCGAGCGGCAGCTCGCTCTCGACGGCGACGCGGCGGGCCTGCCAGATCGACGCGAGGGGAAGGTCCTCCTGTCCGCCGGCCACCTCGACCTCCCACGCCTCATCCTCCCACCTCACCACGCCGCTGCCTGCGCCGAGCCGTCGATCGAACACCAGGACGGCGAGCGAGCCAGGGTGTTGCGCCGCCTCTCCGGCAAGCACCAGGTAGCGGGCGGGGTCGAGCGATGGCCGGCGCTCGCCTCCGACGACCAGCCGGAAGCCCGCCGCAAAGAGGTCGAGCCGGTGAAGTCTCAGGCTCAGCTCCCCGGTTGCGAACGGAAGATTCTCCAGGATCACCTCGCCACCGGCGCGCTCGCCGAGCCGCTCCACGAGGTGGGCCGGTGTCACCAGGCGACCGTCGAGCGTCGGCCGGGGACTCAGCGTGCTCGCCTGGGCGATTGCGGAAACTGCGGAAACTGCGATCAATACTGCCAGAAGGATGGATCTCACCCAAATCACCTCATCAGTCCGGGCGGAGCCCGTTTCCAAGTGAGTCGCCGCTATACGCAACCGGTCACCGGCTCGGATAATTCCTCGCCAGCGCCCGCGCTCGAGGTGAGGGTCCGGGTGGGGGGAGCTCCGTGATATACAATTCTCCGCCCGGGCTTTCCTCCGGACGAACCCCTCTTCGAGGCCTTCATGTCGATACGAGTCGATTCCGAGATAGGACGCCTGCGCCGGGTCCTGGTCCACCGCCCTGGGCGCGAGATCGATTGGATGGTCCCCGCCATGATGGGGAGCCTTCTCTTCGACGACATCCTGGACGGCGACGAGGCCCGCGAAGAGCACGACCTCTTCGTCAAGGTGTTACAGCAGGCCGGAGTCGAGGTGCTCGATGTCCAGAACCTGCTGGCGGACGTCCTGGCCCACGAGGCTCCCCGCAAACAGCTCCTGGACGAGCTCGAGGCCGAGTACAGCGTACCCTTCAGCCTGGTGCACCAGCTCAAAGAGCTGCCGCCTCAGGAGCTCGCCTCAGCCCTGATCGAAGGCATCCGAAACCCGGCCGAGATCTCCGACGCCGGCCGCCTGCAGTTCTTCCAGCTCAACCCGGTGCCGAACTACTTCTTCCAGCGCGATCCCCAGGTGGTAATGGGCAACCGCGTGGTCGTCTCCTCCATGGCGACCGATGCCCGGGAGCGCGAGCCGCTCCTCGCCCGCACCCTGTTCGAGCACCATCCGTCCCTCTCCGGCGCCGCGGCCCTGTTCGAGATCGACGTGCCGCCTTCGGGAGCGCCCCAGCACAACCCGCACTTCCCCTATCCCAACCTGGAGGGCGGAGACGTGCTGGTGGTGAGCCCGGAGATCGTCCTCGTGGGCCTCTCCGAGCGGACCAACCGGCGGGGGATCGAGGTGCTGGCCGAGTACCTGCGCCTGGAGGAAACCCCCTTCCGCCATCTCATCATGGTCGAGTTGCCGCGGCGGCGCTCCTACATGCACCTGGATACGGTCTTCACCCTGATCGACCGCAACCTCTGCCTGGCCCACCTGCCGGTCGTCGAGTCCGGCGGCCCGGAGTCGGCTCACGTCTACTCGGTCGACCTCTATGCCAAGGAGCTGACCTTCACCCTGCGGCCCTCGCTGCTCAAGACTCTGGCGGACCTGGGGCTGGAGCTGGACGTCGTGCCCTGTGGCGGTGCCTCCGACGCCATCGACCAGCAGCGCGAGCAGTGGACCGACGGCGCCAACGCCTTCGCCATCGCCCCGGGGCTGATCTTCCTCTACCGGCGCAACCGCCGGACGATCGAGGAGCTGGCGCGGCGCGGCTGGCGGGTGCTGTCCGACGAGGAGGCCGCGGCCGGCAAGCACGACCTGCTGGGCGGAGGGCCGGCGGTCGTCTCGCTGGCTTCCAACGAGCTGTCGCGGGCCCGCGGCGGTCCGCGCTGCATGACCATGCCGATCGAGAGGGACCCGCTGTAGAGGCGTCCCTCCGGTCCCTACCTTTCTTTCCCAGGAGATTTCATGGCCCGTCACCTGATCTCGATCCACGACCTGACCGCCGCGGAGGTTGCCGGCCTCTTCCGGCTCGCGGCCGACGTCAAGGCCAATCCCAAGAAGTACGAGAACCACATGCACAGGAAGACCCTGGGCATGATCTTCGAGAAGTCTTCGACCCGCACCCGGGTCAGCTTCGAGGTCGGCATGGCCCAGATGGGCGGCCACGCCCTGTTCCTCTCCAGCCGCGACATCCAGCTCGGCCGCGGCGAGCCGATCTCGGACACGGCGCAGGTGCTCTCGCGCTACGTCGACGGCATCATGGCCCGCACCTTCGCCCACCAGACGGTGACGGACCTCGCCAAGTACGGCTCCGTTCCGGTGATCAACGGCCTCACCGACGACCTCCACCCCTGCCAGGGGCTCACCGACTACTTCACCCTGACCGAGGTCTTCGGCGGCCTCGGCGCGCTCCGGGGGCGCAAGCTCGCCTACGTGGGCGACGGCAACAACATGGCCCATTCCCTGATGTTCGGCGCCGCCAAGGCGGGGATGGACGTGGCGGTCGCCTCGCCCAAGGGCTATGAGGTCAACGAGCACTACGCGGTCCTGGTCCGGCAGGACGCCGAGGCCGCGGGCACGAAGGTGATCCTGACCAACGATCCCAAGGAGGCCGTCGAGGGAGCCTCCTGCGTCTACACCGACGTCTGGGCCTCGATGGGGCAGGAGTCGGAGCAGCAGGAGCGTCTCCGGGCCTTCCACGGCTTCACGGTGGACGCGGCCCTAATGTTCCACGCCCGTCCGGAAGCCGTCTTCCTCCACTGCCTGCCCGCCCACCGCGGCGAGGAAGTGGCCGCCGAGGTCTGCGACGGTCCCCAGAGCCGCATCTTCGACGAGGCGGAGAATCGCCTGCACATCCAGAAGGCCGTCATGCTCTGGCTGATGGCCGGCGTGGAGATCTGAGGATCGGCGGTCTCCAGGGAATGTGGCGTTCCCCCTCCTTCGCGTCCTCAGACGAGTAGGGAACGTTCCGTTCCCCACCTTCATCGTCTCGGAAAAGGTGGGGAATGCCCCATTCCCTCCCCGTGCCGCCCTTGAAGAGGGAGGAAATGTGACGTTCCCCGGTCTTCACGCTTCGTGAGAGAGAGGGAATGCCTCATTCCCCACTGTTCGGACTTCGAGAAGAGTAGGGAATGTCTCGTTCCCTACTGCTCAAGCCTCTGCAATCGAGGGGGAAGGGGATGTTTCGAGGGGAGAATGTGACGTTCCCCATCCCTCAGGCTTCCGGAGGAATAGGGAATAAGGCATACCCTACCCTTTTAAAGACACAGACACTCGGCGAGAGCGCACCAGGCCTTTCCCCGGTGGCTGACGGCGCCCTTCTCGGCTCCCGTCAGCTCGGCGAAGGTCAGCGCGGAGCCGTCCGGCAGGAAAACCGGGTCCCACCCGAAGCCGTGGGTGCCCCGCTGAGGACGAGAGTTCGCCCGTCCTCCCTCGGGCCAGGATCTTGAGATCCAATCCTTTTGTAGAAGGAGGGCCTAATCCTAAAGAATGTATTGCTTTATTTTTTAAAGTATGTATAGTCGTCCAGTCTTCGTTTCGCCGGCGAGGCGGTACACGACCGAACAGAGTTTCTGCCGGATGGGGAGGATCCCATCCGAGTCAAAGGAGTCCAAGATGAACAGCTTGCGCCGTGCTGCCATTGTCCTCGCCCTGATCGCGCTTGTCCTCCCACTCAGTGCCGCTTCGGCAAAGAAGAAGCCTGCCCTGGCTGCCTATAACCCTCTGAATGACCTGACCTGTTCGATCAGCTGCAGCAATGGAGACACTGCTTCCAAGACAGTCGAGACTCGGGGTGGATGTCTCGACGCCTGCGAGAGCTTCTGTGGCGAGCAGTGTGAACTGGTTAACTAGATAAGTCTGTAAACTGGCTGGGAGGATTAGAGCCTCTCAGCCAGTTCCCTCCATGCCTTTCCCCGGTGACTGACCGCACCCTTCTCGGCCTCCGTCAGCTCCGCAAAGGTCAGAGCGGAACCATCCGGCAGGAAGACTGGGTCCCATCCGAAGCCATGGGTGCCCCGCCCGGGGAGGACGAGAGTGCCGTCCGTCCTTCCCTCGGCCACGATTTCGTGATCCCCATCCTTATATAAGAGGAAGCATCGCGCGGCGGCTCGAACGTCTCCCAAGGAAGCTGCCGTCCGGGCCAGCCCCTCGGCACCCACAGCCTGGAGCATCCACTTGACGAGGGGACCGGGGAAGCCGTTGAGAGCGGCGAGGTCGAGCCCGGCTTCCTCGACCACGAGAGGCCGGCCGATCCGCCGCCAGGCCTCCTCCGCCTTGGCCCGCAGAACTTCATGGTAGTCGAGAGACTGGACTTCCGGGAGATCGACCTCGACGGCTTCCAGGTCCGCGCCCACGGCGAGCCGGGCCTCGGCGATCTTGCCGGCGTTGCCGGTGACGAGGACGAAGGGGGAGGGCATTATCTGATCTGAGGTAGATCGTCAGGATCTGCCCTTCGAAGAGACGGCCCGCCGACGGTGCACCCGGAGAAGGCGTCGGTTGAGGACTGGGCCGTCTCTACGGGACGGTGGTGCCGTTGCGGACGGTGTGGGTTACGGGGATCTCGCGCCGACGCCCCCGTCACCTCATCTTGGGCCTCGGCACAACGGTTCCGTAGAGACGCCCCAGTCCTCAACCGGGCACCTTCCGGGTCCTCAAACGGCGGGGCGTCTCTCTCGGAGGGCACATCTGAACGGTCCAAGGCAACCGATTGGACCTCACCGCCCCTACCGCTCCGCCGCCAGCCGGCGAAGCTCCCCGATCAGCTCATCCACCTGCCGGCGGAGGTGCTCGACGTCGCCGGAGTTGTCGAGGATCCGGTGGGCGGCTTCGCGCCGCTCTTCGCCGTCTCCCTGGGCGAGGAGGCGGGCGCGGATGGCGGCCTCGTCCATCCCGCGGGCGATGGCTCTCTGGAGGCGCAACTCGCAGGGGGCCTCGACGGTGACGACCAGGTCGAACCCCGGGGTGTAGCCGGCCTCGACCAGCAGGGTGGCTTCGAGGACGATCACCTCTTGGGCCCCCTCGCCGGTCTTCGCGATCTCCTCGAAGCGGCGCCGCACGAGGGGGTGGACGGCGGACTCCAGGGCGAAGCGCGCCTCCGGGTCACGGAACACGCGGGCCGCGACCTTGGGGTGGTCCACGCCGCCCCGCTCGTCCAGCATCTCGGGACCGAAGAGGGCGCGCACCGCCGCCGCTCCGGCGCCGCCCGGCTGGTGGAGCTCCGCCACGAGGCGGTCGGCGTCCACCACCTCGAAACCCTCTTCCCGCAGCCACCGGGCCACGGTGGACTTGCCGCTGGCGAGACCGCCTGTCAGGCCGACCCGCAGGGTGCTCATGACGCCACCGGCAGTCCCTGCCGCCGGCGGGCGGCCTTCAAGGTGTTGGAGATGACCATGGCGACCGTCAGCGGGCCGACGCCACCGGGCACAGGGGTGATGGCGGACGCCTTCGGAGCCACGGCGGTGAAGTCCACGTCCCCCACCAGGGTGTAGCCCTTGCCCGCCATCTGCTGGCGCCGGGCCTCGTCGCCGGGGAAGAGGCGCTCGGCCGCGGCCGCATCGTCGAGGCGGTTGATCCCCACGTCCACCACCACGGCACCCTCGCGCACGTGGTCCGCTCCGATCATGCCGGGCCGGCCGATGGCGGCCACGAGGATGTCGGCCTCGCGGGTCACGGCGGCGAGGTCCCGCGTGCGGGAGTGGCAGACGGTGACCGTGCAGCTCTCGCGCAGCAGCAGTCCGGCCATGGGCTTGCCCACGATGGCGCTGCGGCCCACGATGACCGCGTGCTGGCCGGAGAGGGGGATGCCGTTGCGCTTGAGCAGGGAGACGATGCCCGTGGGCGTGGCCGGAGTGAAGCCCTCCTCGTCGAGCCACAGGCGGCCGACGTTGATGGGATGGAAGCCGTCCACGTCCTTCTCGGGCGAAATGCGGTGGAGGATGCGCTTCTCCGTGATCTGGGGGGGCAAGGGGAGCTGGACCAGGATGCCATCCACGGCGTCGTCTTCGTTCAGGCGGTCGATCAGGGCGAGCAGCTCAGCTTCGGAGGTGGTGGCCGGCAGCCGGAGCGTCTGGCTCAGCATCTCGACCTCGGCGCAGCCTCGCGTCTTGCTCCCCACGTAGGCCTGGGAGGCCGGGTCTTCGCCCACCAGCACGGCCACGAGTTGGGGCAGGCGGGCCCCGGCCTCGGCGAGCTCGCGCACGCCCGCCGCCACTTCGGCGCGGATCTCGGCCGCTGCGGCCTTACCATCGAGAATACGGCCATCGAGAAGGCGGGTCATCCTGGGATCCTCCCTTGATAGACGCAGACGGTGCCGCCGGAGAGATTCTTCCAGGAGAGGTCCGTGAACCCCGCCGCGGCCATGCGGTCGAGGAACTCCTGCCGCTGGGGGAAGTCGATCACGGATTCCATGAAGTAGTCATAGGCGCACTGCCGGGAGATCAACCGGCCGATCCAAGGCAGCAGGTGACGGAAGTAGATGAGGTAGAGGCCCTTGAGGGGCTGCCACGACGGGATGGCCGCGTCGAGCACCACCAGCTTGCCGCCCGGCCGCAGCACCCCGGCGAGCTGGCGCAGGGCGGCGTCCAGGTCCGCGACGTTGCGCAGGCCGAAGGAGACCGTGGCGCCCCGGAAGTGCCCGGCGGGGAAGGGGAGGGCCAGGGCATCGGCCGCGAGCGCCGCCGGGCGGGGAGCCGCGGTTTTCGCGAACTTGTGCCGGGCGATGGCCAGCATGGGCACGCAGAAGTCGGCCGCCGCCACGCGCGCCCCCCGCTGCCGGAGCGCCGTGGCCTGGTCGCCCGTGCCGCAGCACAGGTCCAGCACCTCGGCACCCGGGGGGAGGCCCAGGACCGCCGCCGCCTTCTTGCGCCAGAGCACGTCCAGACTGGCGGACAGCAGGTGGTTCAGAAGGTCGTACCGGGGTGCCACCCCCGCGAACATGTCGCGGATGGCGGTCCCGGATTTGTCGAGCGGGGCGGTGGTCGTCTCGGCCATCGCGGGAAGTGTATCCCGGTCCGTCTCCTTCTTGGCGGTCCCGCAGGGACCACCGTCGGTAGCCAGGGATTTCAATCCCTGGCGGGGAGGCGCCGGCCAGCGCTGTTGCGACAGACGGGAAGATCCATTATGCTTTTTGGATATCCGGGATGCAGGTTGACGCCCCCCGTGGGGACGGGTAGCCTGAGATCGGCACGAGGAGGTATTCGTATGGCCCAGCCGGCGATCCCAAGAACGCTTCTCGAAGGGAATGACGGAGCGCAATGGCCCGCTCAGGGAGAGTGGACGTACGAGGATTACCTCCGCCTCCCCGACGACGGTAACCGCTATGAGGTCATCCGGGGGGTTCTCTACATAATGCCGCCGCCCGTGCCGGAACATCAGTTCTCGTCGGCCGAGCTGTCCTATCAGTTGTCGAAGTTCGTCCGTGAGAACGACCTTGGCCTGGTCCTGACGGCTCCGCTCGAGGTCAAGCTCCCCCGTGGCATCGCCAGTCCCGTGCAGCCCGACGTCATGTTCTTCCGCAAGGGGAACGAGCCGAACTGGGAGCTGAGCTCCTACGAAGGAGTGCCGGACCTCGTCGGCGAGATCCTCTCTCCTCGGACCCGCCGCCTGGACCGCACCGTGAAGCTCCAGGCCTATCAGGACGCCGGTGTCCCCGAATACTGGATCGTCGATCCCTGGGACCGGACGGTCGTGGTCCATTCCCTGGGCCCGGACATGAGGTATACTGAGCACTGCCGGGGCGGCGAAGGGGACCGGGTGCGGTCCTCAGTCCTTCCCGGCTTCGATCTGGCGGTCGCCGGCCTCTTCCCGCGACGGAAGTAGCTCGCCTGTCCTCTTGACAAGCTCTGCCTGAGGACCTACCATGTGGGTCCTTTGCGCCGCGAAGGCGCGCCGGGGCAGTTTTTTCCCAGCCAGAGTTGACCTGGAGAGAATGATGCTGAAGAAGACCTACAGCCCGAAGCTCGCCGAGATCGAGCATCGGTGGTACGTGCTGGACGCCGCGGGGATCCCCCTGGGACGGCTGTCCTCGCTGGCGGCGCGCCTGCTGACGGGCAAGCACAAGCCGACCTATGCCCCGCACATCGACACGGGCGACTTCGTGATCGTCATCAACGCCGAGAAGGCGGTGCTGACCGGGCGCAAGGAAGAGCAGAAGATCTACTACCACCACACGCGGTATCCGGGCGGCATCAAGACCGAGACGGCGGCCAAGCGGCGCCAGCGCCGGCCCACGAAGATGGTCGAGGACGCCGTCTGGGGCATGCTGCCCAAGAACAAGCTCGGCCGCCAGCAGCTCCGCAAGCTGAAGGTCTACGCCGGCGCCGAGCATCCGCACCAGGCGCAGAAGCCCGAGACCTTCGACGTCGCCGCTGCGCTCTAAGCTGATTTCGGAAAGACTGAGGAGAGATCGAAGTGAGCCAAGTCCAATATTACGGCACCGGGCGCCGCAAGACGGCCGCGGCGCGGGTCTACCTGCGGCCCGGCGCGGGCGACATGTCCATCAACGGCCGCACGCTCGACATCTACTTCCCGAACGAAGTTCTGAAGATGGTCATCAAGCAGCCCCTGCTGCTGACCGAGACGGCCGAGAAGTTCGACATCTACGTCCGGTCGCCGGCGGCGGCAGCGCGGGCCAGGCCGGAGCGATCCGGCACGGCATCTCGCGCGCCCTGCTCGAGTTCAACGGCGAGCTGCGCGACCGCCTGAAGTCGGCCGGCCTCCTGACGCGCGATCCGCGCAAGAAGGAGCGCAAGAAGTACGGTCAGAAGGGCGCCCGCGCCCGGTTCCAGTTCAGCAAGCGCTAAGCAAAGGTCAGAAGGGAGAGATCCTTGGTCGAAGTCACGATGAAGGAACTGCTGGAGGCCGGTGTCCACTTCGGGCACCAGACCCGGCGCTGGAACCCGAAGATGAAGCCGTACATCTTCGGCAAGCGCAACGGGATCTACATCATCGACCTGCAGAAGACGCTCAAGCTGTTCAACCAGGTCGCGGAGTTCGTGCAGGGCCTGGCGGCCGAGGGCAAGCGCATCCTGTTCGTCGGCACCAAGCGGCAGGCCCAGGAGGCGATCGCCGAGGAGGCGCGGCGCTCCGGCGAGTTCTAGGTCACCAACCGCTGGCTCGGCGGCACGCTGACCAACTTCGTCACCCTGCGCACCTCGATCCAGCGCCTGAAGGAGATCGAGGGCCGGCTGGGCGACGAGAACAGCCCGCTGACCAAGAAGGAGCGGCTGCGGCTCGAGCGCGAGCGCGAGAAGATGGTGAAGAACCTCGACGGCATCCGCGACATGGAGGAGCTGCCGGACGCGCTCTTCGTCGTCGACCCCAAGAAGGAGTACATCGCCGTCTCCGAGGCGAACAAGCTGGGGATCCCGGTCATCGCCATCGTCGACACCAACTGCGACCCCGAGCTGATCGACTACATCATCCCGGGCAACGACGACGCCATCCGCGCCATCCGCCTGTTCGCCTCGCGCGTCGCCGACGCCTACCTGGAGGGCGCGGGCAAGCTCGAAGAGCGATTCGATGATCCGGGCAAGGACCGGCGCGGCCATGCCCGTCTTCGACAAGGACGCTGCCGCGAGCGCCGCTCCGGCCTAGGCTCCGCGCCGATCAACCGTCTCAACCACGGCGCGCCGCCCGGGCCCTCCGATCTTCGAGGGGACCTGGGCGGCGCGAAGATAAGGTCAGTCGAACCCGCGTCGATCTGACCTCTTCTTTTGTCCGCCCGGATACTCAAAAATCCGCTTCATCGCGGTTCGAAGGAGAACGCTGTCATGGCTGAAATCACCGCTCAGATGGTCAAGGAGCTCCGGGAGCGCACCGGCGCCGGAATGATGGACTGCAAGAACGCCTTGACCGAGACCCAGGGCGACATGGAGAAGGCGGTCGACTTCCTGCGCAAGAAGGGCCTCGCCGCGGCGGCCAAGAAGGCCGGCCGCGTCACCGCCGAGGGCGCCGTCGGCTCCTACATCCACGGCGGCGGCAAGCTCGGCGTGCTGGTCGAGGTCAACTGCGAGACCGACTTCGTGGCCCGCACCGACCAGTTCCAGGAGCTGGTCCGCGACATCGCCATGCACATCGCCGCGGCCGAGCCCGCGCTTCGTGCGCCGCGAGGAGGTCACCGAGGACGTGCTGGACCGCGAGCGCGCGATCTTCCGCGACCAGGCCCTCGCCTCGGGCAAGCCGGCCCCCGTGGTCGAGAAGATCGTCGACGGCAAGATGGAGAAGTACTACTCCGAGTTCGTGCTGCTCGAGCAGCCGTTCGTCAAGGACCCGGACAAGACGATCGGCCAGCTGATCGCCGAGAAGGTCGCCAAGATCGGCGAGAACATCCAGGTGCGGCGCTTCGTCCGCTTCAAGCTGGGCGAGGGCATCGAGAAGCGCCAGGACGACTTCGCCGCCGAAGTCGCGGCCCAGGCGGCTCGCTGATGCAGGCGGAGGAACCCCGGGAGGCCCGCGGCGGCAAGCATCTGGCGTACCGCCGGGTCCTGCTCAAGCTCTCCGGCGAGGCCCTGATGGGCGCCCAGCCCTTCGGCATCGACGAGACGGTGGTGGCCGCCATCGCCGACGAGGTGCGCGACGGGTCCACGCCCTCGGGGTCGAGATCGCGATCGTCGTCGGCGGCGGCAACATCATCCGGGGCCTCGCCGCCAGCCACCGCGGCATCGACCGGGTGACCGGCGACTACATGGGCATGCTCGCCACGGTGATCAACGCCCTCGCCCTCCAGGACGCCCTGGAGAAGCGGGGCGTCCCCACCCGCGTGCAGACGGCGATCGACATCCGCGAGGTGGCCGAGCCGTTCATCCGCCGGCGCGCCATCCGCCACCTGGAGAAGGGGCGGGCGGTGATCTTCGCCGCCGGCACGGGCAACCCCTACTTCACCACCGACAGCGCCGCGGCCCTGCGCGCCAACGAGATCCACGCCGACATCCTGCTCAAGGCGACCAAGGTCGACGGCCTCTACACCGCCGACCCGGAGAAGGACCCGAGCGGCGATGCTGCTGCCCGAGGTGACCTACCAGGAGGTCCTGGAGAAGGACCTCAAGGTGATGGACACCGCGGCCATCAGCCTCTGCCGGGACAACGGCATCCCCATCGCCATCTTCGACATGATGACCCCGGGCAACATCCGCCGGGTGGTCTGCGGCGAGCGGGTCGGCTCGATCGTCGCGCATAAGCGGTCCGTGCATAGGCGAGCCTGACGGGCGCCCGCAAAGGAGGGAACATGAAAGAGGTGTTCAAGGAAGTCGAGACGCACATGAAGCACGCGGTGGACCATTTCCACCACGAGCTCAAGCACCTGCGCACCGGGCGCGCGTCGCTGGCGCTGCTCGACGGCGTCACGGTCGAGTACTACGGCAGCCCGGTGCCCCTCAACCAGGTCGCCAACCTCTCGGTGGCCGACGCCTCCATGATCGTGGCCCAGCCGTTCGATCCCGAGCCAGATCTCGGCCATCGAGCGGGCCATCATGAAGTCCGACCTGGGCCTGAACCCGTCGTCCGACGGCAAGATCATCCGCATCCCGGTGCCGTCGCTGACCGAGGAGCGCCGCAAGGAGATCGTCAAGAAGGCCCACGACCTGGCCGAGCACGCCCGCAACGGCGTCCGCCAGGCCCGCCGCGAAGGCAACGACAAGCTCAAGAAGATGGAGAAGGACAAGGAGATCAGCCAGGACGACGAGCGCCGCGGCCTGGACGAGGTCCAGAAGCTCCACGACCACTACATCGGCGAGATCACCACCGTCGCTCCAGAAGAAAGAGCAGCAGATCATGGAGGTGTGAGGCCTCGCTGTTCCTCTACGGCTACCACCCCGTCCGCGAAGCCCTGCGGCACCGGCCGCACGAGGTGGTCCGCGTCCTGGTGAGCGCCCGCCGGACCGGGCGGCGGCGCGAGGAGATCGAGGAGGCCTGCCGGCGCCACCGGGTGCCGGTCGAGGTCGTCCCCGAGCGCAGGCTCTCGGAGATCGCCGGCCCGGCCCACAACGGCATGGCCGCCGAGGTGCGGGCGGAGGCGCCGGCGCGTCGGCGGCGAAGCCGGGAGGCGATCCCGAGCTGGTCGTGCTCCTCGAGGACGTCCAGGACCCGCGCAACCTCGGCGCCCTGCTGCGGGTCTGCGAGGGGGCGGGGGTCGGCCGGGTGCTGATCCGCGACCGCGGCTCGGCGCCGGTCTCGCCGACGGTGGCCAAGACCTCCGCCGGCGCCAGCGAGTGGCTGGAGATCGAGCGCATCACCAACACCGCCACCGAGATCGAGCGCCTCAAGGAGCAGGGCTTCTGGGTCTACGGCACCGACGCGGAGGGCGATCCCCCCTGGGACATCGACCTCACCGGCAAGGTGGTGCTCTGCTTCGGCGGCGAGGAGAAGGGGCTGCGCGCCCGCACCCGCCAGATCTGCGACCGCATGATCGGCCTGCCCATGCGCGGCCGGGTCGGCTCGCTCAACATCGCCACCGCGGCGGCGGCCGTGCTCTACGAAGCGGTGCGGCAGCGGAGCCTGCCAGAGGAGTGACAGCCTTGCCGAGCGGATACGAACGGCTACACTCTCCCGGCTCCTGGAAACGGGGGTTGCGGCATGCCGGCATAGCTCAGGGGTAGAGCTACTGTCTTGTAAACAGTAGGTCCCCGGTTCGAATCCGGGTGCCGGCTCCAACCCGATCCGGCGCCAGAGTAAGTTCTTTGGAGGTGTGGCCGAGTGGACAATGGCAGCAGACTGTAAATCTGCCGGGCTACGCCCTACGGTGGTTCGAATCCTCCCGCCTCCACCATTCCCTTTCCTGTCCCTGTCTGCGGGAGTAACTCAGGGGTAGAGTCACAGCCTTCCAAGCTGTTGGTCGCGGGTTCGAATCCCGTCTCCCGCTCCATTTCCTTGTGAAAGACCGCGGCGGCCCCCCGAGGGAGCCGCCCCTGTGTCAGATAGATCCAGGCTCAGGGAACATTCGCCCACAGGTAGGTGCTGGTCGACTGGCTGGCGTTGTCGGTGACCGTCAGGGTGATCTTGTAGGTGCCTGCGGCGGCGTAGGTATGGGTCGGGTCCGAGTCGGTGCCGTTCGTGGACGTACCGTCTCCCCAACTCCAGTGATAGTTCGTGATGTAGCCGTCGTCGGTGGAGGCCTCGGCGTCCACTGCGCACCAGTGGCCGATATCGGCGCAGGAGTAGTAGAAGCTGGCGTGCGGCGGATCGTCGGCGGCTGCGGGCGGGACGGCGGCCGCCATGCAGAGGCAGGAGAGGACGAGGACGGGGAGCCACAGGTTCCGTTTCATTTTTAATCTCCTTGTATGTTAACAGCAGTATAGATTGAAACTGCACACCTCGGCCGTCCAGGCGGCTCCCCGGTAGGTTCAATGGGCAATGGTGTGGATCAGGGCTGGCGCTTCATGGGGATCGGGGGCGGCGGGGGCGGGACGGGCTCGCCGCGCTTCTTGAGGGCGTCGACGTAGGAGTTCGAGAGGCTCCGGTAGACGGCTTGGTTGCGGCCTTCGATCTCGAGCGTAGCCCTGATCTCTGCGGTGCCGACAGGCTTGCCGGCGAAGGAGAAATCCTCGACGCGGGTATCGATCTTCAGGGTGTCACCCTCGACCGTGTAGCGCGTCACCGGGTAGACGGCCTTCTGAGGTTTGGCACCGTCCTGATATCTGTACCAGGTGGTGACGATGCGGCCGTCGGGGTGGACCTCGACGTCGAGGGCACGCATCGGCTTGCCGCCTTCCTGGTCAGCGGGCCAGTCGCCATTCCAGGTCCCCACGAAGGGGATGAGGCCCTCCGTGCCGGTTGCGACGGCTTCGACCGAGAAGAGGGTGGACGCTGCCGCGGTCCCGGCGAGCAGCAGCAGGGCCGCTCCCAGGATGGCGCGGGCCGGGCGGGTCCCCAAGCGGGGTCCGTGATCCAGGATCCTTTTCATACGCACCTCCAGAGTGTGGGCGTCGAGGACGCCCAGGGTGGTGGATGGGCGGGGGAGACCGGCGGACGCGGCGGCCAGGGAGAGCAGCGACCGCGCGTAGATGCGAGGCCGGAGGATCTCCAGGACGGCTTCGTCGCAGGCCATCTCCCGGGTTTGTGCGAGCCGACGGCGGACGAGCCACGCCGCCGGGTGGAACGCGACGGGAAGGAGCAGGATCTCGCAGAGGAGGTGGACGGCGTAGTCCTGGCGGCGCACGTGGGCCATCTCGTGGCCCAGGGCCGCGGTCAGCTCCTCGGGCGAGGCTGAGCCCAGGAAGCGGGACGGAAGGAGGATGAGCGGCCGGAAGGCGCCCAGGGTCACGGGGCCGGAGATCTCCAGCGAGCCGAGGACCTCGACGCCGGGGGCCAGTCCCTCCGGGACCGGGAGAGGATGCGCGCCACGGGCGAGCCTGTCCGCCCGCCACCAGGCACGGCCGAGCCGGATTCCATGAAGGGCGACCGAGAGGCCATAGAGCAGCGCCACGATCGTGCTGGCGGTCGAGGAGACAGGCGCCGGCTGGCCGCCACCGTCCGGAATCCAGCCTGTCCAGCCCTCCGCCGTCGCGATTCCTGCCGAGGTGGACGCCGCTGGGTTTTCGGGAAGGTCCGGCGTCCACAGGCTCGCAGCGGGGAGGGCCACGGCCGCCGCCAGGACCGCCACCCAGAGGACATGGCGGTGACGGGCTGGAGCACGGCGCAGGAAGAAGTCCCCCAGGAGGCCGGCCGCGACCACGGCAGGGACCTGCCAGAGAGCGTTGAGCACGAACGTGAGGACCAGCTCGTCAATCGCCGCCATGACCGTCCTCCTCGCTCTTGTCGAGCAGGGCCGACAGCTCGGCCAGCTTTTCGGGCGTCAGGTGCCGCGTCTCGACCAGGCTCAGCACCAGGCTCTCGGCCGAGCCCCCGAACATCCGGCTCACCAGGTCGGAGACGGCCTGGCCGGCGGTCTGGGCACGGCTGACGACGGGTTCGTAGACGTAGGCGCGCCCGGCGAGCTCGCGCTTGACCTTGCCCTTGCGGTGGAGCACGTTGAGCATGGTCTGCACGGTGTTGTAGGCAAGCTTGCGCTCGGGGGCGAGCCGCTCCTGGACCGTCTGCACAGGGACGGGACCGGTCTCCCAGAGCACCTGCATGATCTCCAGTTCCAGCGGGGTCAGAGGCTCGGCGGTCTTCCTTGGGATCCTCGCCATGAGGGCCACCTCCTAATCTTTTAGGATCGTACGCCCGCCCGGGGAAGGCTGTCAACTAAAACTTTAGGAGACGACAAGCACTAGACATCTCTTCCGGTCTCTGGCACACTACCCGTCTTCCTCTGGGCGTCCCTCCCGGGATGTCCGCGTCGGGCACCCGCAGTCGTCACCCGCGTCGAAGGGGCTTTACACGAGTTGAGGGAGGATGTAGGATCGCACGGTTTTGACCACCGGGGGACGTCCAGGCATTGGCCTCGGGCGACTCCATAAGTGTCTAAAGCCCACGTGGCTCAGGGGTAGAGCACTTCCTTGGTAAGGAAGGGGTCACCGGTTCAAATCCGGTCGTGGGCTCCATGAGCACACATTTGGCTCTCGATAACAAATACCTGTTGAGGAGGCATCGGACAGCGCCATGGGCAAGGAGAAGTTCAATCGTTCGAAGCCGCACGTCAACGTCGGGACGATCGGTCACGTCGACCACGGCAAGACGACTCTGACGGCGGCGATCACGCGAGTCCTCGCGTCGAAGGGTCTCGCGAATTTCGTGGCCTTCGACCAGATCGACAAGGCGCCGGAAGAGCGCGAGCGAGGCATCACGATCGCGACGGCGCACGTGGAGTACCAGAGCGAAAAGCGCCACTACGCCCACGTCGACTGCCCGGGCCACGCCGACTATGTGAAGAACATGATCACGGGCGCGGCGCAGATGGACGGCGCCATCCTGGTGGTCTCGGCCGCCGACGGCCCGATGCCGCAGACGCGGGAGCACATCCTGCTGTCGCGGCAGGTGGGCGTGCCGTCGATGGTGGTGTTCATGAACAAGTGCGACATGGTCGACGATCCGGAGCTTCTGGACCTCGTCGAGCTGGAGCTTCGCGAGCTGCTGTCGTCCTATGACTTCCCTGGGGATGACATTCCGATCATCCGGGGCTCGGCGCTGAAGGCGCTGGAGTCTGGCGGTGGCGGACAGCGAGTGGGGCGCGAAGATCATCGAGCTGATCGACGCGGTGGACAGCTACATTCCGCTGCCGGAGCGCGCGATCGACAAGGACTTCCTGATGCCGATCGAAGACATTTTCTCGATCTCTGGCCGCGGCACGGTGGTGACCGGCCGTGTGGAGCGCGGGATCGTGAAGGTGGGCGACGAGGTCGAGATCGTGGGCATCCGTCCGACGGTCAAGACGATCGTGACGGGCGTCGAGATGTTCAAGAAGCTTCTCGATCAGGGCCAGGCGGGCGACAACATCGGCGTTCTTCTTCGTGGCACGAAGAAGGACGACGTGGAGCGCGGTCAGGTTCTGGCGAAGCCGGGCTCGATCAAGCCGCACACGAAGTTCAAGGGCGAGGTGTACGTTCTGACGAAGGAGGAGGGCGGGCGTCATACGCCGTTCTTCAACGGCTACCGGCCGCAGTTCTACTTCCGGACGACGGACGTGACGGGTGTGGCGAAGCTTCCGGAGGGGACGGAGATGGTGATGCCGGGCGACAACGTGAACCTGGAGGTGGAGCTGATCGCTCCGATCGCGATGGAGAAGGGCGTTCGCTTCGCCATCCGCGAGGGCGGCCGCACGGTCGGCGCCGGCACGGTCACCGACATCGTCGCATAAGGAGTAAGAAAGCACAGGCCAGTAGCTCATAACTGGTAGAGCATCGGTCTCCAAAACCGAGGGTTGGGGGTTCGAGTCCCTCCTGGCCTGCCAATCTTTTTCGAAGTTTTCAGATCGGGGCACCCGTATGAATTGGTGGACGAAAGCCAAAGAGTTCCTGTCGGAGGTTCGCTCCGAGATGCGGAAGGTTTCCTTCCCCACGAAGGACGAGGTGGTGGCGACGACGATCGTGGTCCTCGTCACGAGCGTCGTGTTCGCGGTGTTCCTCTATGCGGCGGACTGGCTGATCGTCAAGGGCTATCAGCAAATCGTGCAGGTGTTTACATGACCGAGGAGAGGTCCCCCGACCGGAAGTGGTACATCGTCCACACCTACTCCGGGTTCGAGGAGCGGGTGAAGGAGACCCTGCGCCAGCGCGCCGAGGCACTCGGCATGGGGGAGGCCTTCGGCGAGATCCGCATCCCGACCGAGACGGTGGTGGAGTACAAGGGGGGGAAGAAGAAGGAGACGCAGCGGAAGTTCTTCCCTGGCTACATCCTGGTCGAGATGGAGATGTCCGACGCGGCCTGGCACGTGGTGAAGAACACGCCCAAGGTCACGGGTTTCGTCGGCACGGGCAAGAAGCCGACCCCGCTCTCGGAGGACGAGGTCAACAACATCCTCGAGCAGGTGGTCACGGCCAAGGAGAAGCCGAAGCCCAAGTACATGTTCGAGAAGTCGGAGCCGGTACGGATCACCGACGGCCCCTTCAACAACTTCACGGGCGTGGTGGACGAGGTCAATCTCGACCGCAACACGCTGAAGGTCATGGTGACCATCTTCGGCCGGCAGACGCCGGTCGAATTGGATTTCTCGCAGGTGCAGAAGCTCTAGTCGAGCGGGGGTTGAGAGCAAATGGCCAAAAAAGTCACTGGAATGATCAAGCTGCAGATCCCGGCCGGCGCGGCCACGCCGGCACCCCCGGTGGGCCCGGCTCTGGGTCAGGCGGGCGTCAACATCATGGACTTCGTGAAGAACTTCAATGCGCGCACCGCGGCGCAGACCGGCCTGATCATCCCCGTGGTGATCACCGTCTACGCCGACCGCAGCTATACGTTCATCACGAAGACGCCGCCGGCGCCGATCCTGTTGCGCAAGGCGGCAGGCGTCGACAAGGGCTCGGGCGAGCCCAACAAGAAGAAGGTCGGCACGGTGACCAAGGCGCAGGTCGAGGAGATCGCGCGTACCAAGATGCCGGACCTGAACGCGGCGAGCCTGGAGGCCGCGATCAAGACGATCGAAGGAACGGCCCGCTCGATGGGTATCGAAGTCCAGGGCTGAGCTGAGACAAGGAGAACAGTCGTGCCGAAGCATGGAAAGAAATACCGGCAGTCGGAGACCAAGGTCGAGGCCCGGCCGTACCCGCTACGCGATGCGATCGACCTCGCGCGCGAGGCGTCGTTCGCCAAGTTCGACGAGACGCTCGAGGTGGCGATGCGGCTGGGTGTCGACCCCAAGCACGCGGACCAGATGGTGCGCGGCACGGTCGTGCTGCCGCACGGCCTGGGCAAGACCGCGCGCGTCCTGGTGTTCGCGAGCGGCGAGAAGATCCGCGAGGCCGAGGAAGCGGGCGCGGACCACGTGGGTGGCGAGGAGCTCGCCAAGCAGATCGAGGGGGGCTGGCTGGACTTCGATTCCGTCGTGGCCACCCCGGACATGATGCGCGTCGTCGGACGCCTGGGTAAGGTGCTCGGCCCCCGGGGCCTGATGCCCAACCCGAAGGCGGGCACGGTGACGCTCGACGTCACCAAGGCGGTGCAGGAGATCAAGGCCGGCAAGGTGGAGTTCCGCGTCGACAAGACGGGGATCATCCACGCCCCGGTGGGCAAGATCTCCTTCGGCACCGACCGGTTGAGCGAAAACGCCGAGGCCCTGATCGGTGCCGTGATCAAGGCCAAGCCGAGCGCGGCCAAGGGCAAGTATGTGCGGGGAGTCTCGCTCTCCTCGACCATGGGCCCCGGCATCAAGGTGGACGAGACGGCCCTGACGGCCGCCGAGGCCTAGGAGATCTGAGATGGCTCTGACCCGCACTGACAAAGAGCAGCTTCTGGCCGAGTACGAGAACGGCCTCGCCCAGGCTCCGCACGCCTTCCTGATCGGCTACCAGGGGATCACGGTCCCCCAGGTGACCGAGCTGCGCAACAAGGTGCGCGCCTCCGGCGGCGAGTACCTCGTCGTCAAGAACACCCTGGCCCTGCGCGCCATCGACAGCAAGGCCCTGGGCCAGCTCAAGGAGCACTTCGTGGGCCCCACGGCCGTGGTCTTCAGTCAGAAAGACCCGGTCGCGCTGGCCAAGGCCCTGACGGACTCCGTCAAGGACATCCCGGCCCTGCAGTTCAAGGCCGGCCTGGTGGAGGGGCGGGCCATCCCGGCGGAGCAGATCCGCGACATCGCCTCGCTGCCCAGCCGCGAGGAGCTGATCGCCAAGCTCCTGTTCCTGATGCAGTCGCCTATCACCCGCTTCGTCCGGGTGCTGGCCGCCGTGCCTCAGTCGTTCGTCATGGTTCTGGACCAAGTCCGGAAGAAGAAAGAAGAGTCGGCCTCAGGGGCCTCTGAATAAAGAAAAATTCCGGACTTGGAAGTCCGCCCGTTTAAGGAGAGAAAATGGCTATCGCGACTGAAGATTTCATCAAGCAGATCGACGAGCTGACCGTCCTGGAGCTGAACAACCTGGTCAAGGCGCTCGAGGACCACTACGGCGTGTCGGCCGCCGCGGCCGTGGCTGCCGCTCCGGCGGCCGGCGGCGGTGCCGCCGCTGCCGCGGTCGTCGAGGAGAAGACCGAGTTCGACGTGGTGCTGAAGGCGGCCGGCGAGAAGAAGATCAACGTCATCAAGGCGGTGCGCGAAGTGACCAGCCTCGGCCTCAAGGAGGCCAAGGACCTCGTCGAGTCCGCTCCCGCCACGGTCAAGGAAGCGGTCTCCAAGGATGAGGCCGAGTCGATCAAGAAGAAGTTCGAAGAGGCCGGGGCGACGATCGAGATCAAGTAAACGTGGAGCGACGCGACACGTTTACCTCAATCGGACGACCGTCAGCTCGGCCAGAGCTATCAGACGCCGGAACGGCTGCCGGCCCGGGCATAAACCCGGCCCAGCGGCTGTTCTGGCTATTGTTCACCATGCCCGGTGATCCTCCGCGGGGCGAGCGGGGGACCGGGCATGGTGTCTCCTGCTTCCGGAGCCCCCGCTTCCGGAATCGGGATCCGGACGCCCCCACGGCAGTAACTTTGGTTGCCGCGTAGAAGACGTACCCCCATCTACCCAGGCATCGAGGAGATAGCAAGACCCTTATGGATACCTTCCCCATCCCGCAGACTCCACCGCGCAACGGCAATCGGAAGGACTTCTCCCGGATCACGACGTCGCTGCCCATTCCGAACCTGATCGACGTCCAGCGGCGGTCGTACGAGCGCTTCCTGCAGATGAACCTGCTGCCCGAGGAGCGGGCGAACCAGGGCCTGCAGTCGGTCTTCACGGGCATCTTCCCGTTCTCCGACTTTCGCGAGACCTGCTCGCTCGACTTCGTCAAGTATTCGATCGGTGACTGGCAGTGCAAGTGCGGCGAGCTCAAGGGGCTCGAGTACCTCCGCATGACCTGCACCAACTGCGGCGCCAAGATCATGACGGACCACCCGCACGAGGAGACGGTCACCTGCACCGAGTGCGGCTTCGTCAACAAGAACCGGGTGACGAAGTGCGACATTTGCGGCAACCCGGTCGACCTGCAGCTCAAGTATTCGATCTCGGATTGCCAGGAGCGGGGCATGACCTTCGCCGTGCCCTTGAAGGTGACGTTCCGACTGTTCGTCTACGACCGGGACCCCGAGACGGGGACGCGCATGATGCGCGACGCCAAGGAGGAAGAGGTCTACTTCGGCGACATCCCGCTGATGACGGACAATGGCACGTTCATCATCAACGGCACCGAGCGCGTCATCGTCTCCCAGCTCCACCGGAGCCCCGGCGTCTTCTTCACCAAGGAAGGGCCGCGCTCGTACCTGTCCAAGATCATCCCGTACCGCGGCTCCTGGGTGGAGTTCGAGTACGACCAGAAGGACGTGCTGTCGGTGCGCATCGACCGCAAGCGCAAGTTCCACGGCACGGTCTTCCTGCGTGCCCTGGGCCTGGAGAGCGACGAGTCGATCCTGCGCCAGTTCTATACCCCCGTGGGCCTCACGTCCCCGGGCGGCGGCAAGTTCCTCCTCCACGTCTCGCCCAGGGTGCTGGAGCCCGAGCGCCTGAAGGACCGCCAGAGCCGCGGCCGCCGCGAGGCCTACCCGATCTTCGGCGGCATCATCCTCACCAAGGAGCACATCGGCAAGCTCGACACCGGGCAGACGATCGGCTTCGAGGTGGAGCAGGAGGACCTGGAGCGGGCGTTCTTCATCGCCGACGTGGTCGACCTGGACACGGGCGAGGTCATCTTCGAGGCCAACGAGCTCGTGCCCGAGGATCTCGAAGAGCGGCTCGATGGCCGCAACGCCACTCCGGTCGAGGTGTTCTTCCCCGATTGGGAGCTGGTGGGCGCCACGCTGTCGAACACGCTGGCCAAGGACACGACCCGCAACTCCAAGGAGGCGCTGATCGAGATCTACCGGCGCATGCGCCCGGGCGATCCTCCGACCCTGGAGAGCGCGCGGTCGCTTTTCTACGGCATGTTCTTCGACGCCAAGCGCTACGACTTCTCGCGGGTCGGCCGCTTCAAGTTCAATATCAAGCTGGACACCGAGGTGCCGGTCGACCAGAAGACCCTCGGGGCCGATGACTTCTTCCGCGTCATCGAGTACCTGCTGCGCCTGCAGAAGGACGTGGGCCGGGTCGACGACATCGACAACCTCGGCAACCGCCGTGTGCGCGCCGTGGGCGAGCTGCTGGAGAACCAGTTCCGGATCGGCCTCGTGCGCATGGAGCGGGCGATCAAGGAGAAGATGTCCGTCCACCAGGACATCGACTCGGCGATGCCGCACGACCTGATCAACTCCAAGCCGGTCATCGCGGCCATCAAGGAGTTCTTCGGCTCGTCGCAGCTCTCGCAGTTCATGGACCAGACGAACCCGCTGTCGGAGGTCACGCACAAGCGGCGCCTCTCGGCCCTGGGACCGGGCGGCCTCTCGCGCGAGCGGGCCGGGTTCGAGGTGCGCGACGTCCACGCCACGCACTACGGCCGCATCTGTCCCATCGAGACGCCGGAAGGCCCGAACATCGGCCTCATCTCGTCGCTTGCCACCTATGCCCGGATCAACGACTACGGGTTCATCGAGAGCCCGTACAAGAAGGTGGAAGACGGGCGCGTGCTCGACCACTTCCGGATCATGAAGGTGGGCGATGGTTCCTTCCGCCTGGGCCAGATCGTCACCGGCGACGAGCTCAAGGCCGAGAACGAGCGCCTGGCCAAGGCCGGCAAGCGCCCGGTCGACGCCGAGCCGCACGCCTTCTACCTCTCGGCATGGGACGAGGAGAAGTACATCATCGCCCAGGCCAACGCCCGGCTGGACGACAACGGCGTGTTCGTGAGCGACCGCGTGATCTCGCGCGCCGGCGGCGACTTCATCACCCCGGAGCGGGACCGCATCGACTACATGGACATCAGCCCGAAGCAGCTCGTGTCCGTGGCCGCGGCGCTCATCCCGTTCCTGGAGAACGACGACGCCAACCGCGCGCTCATGGGTTCCAACATGCAGCGCCAGGCCGTGCCGCTCCTCAGGAGCGACTCACCCATCGTGGGCACCGGCCTCGAGGGCATCGTGGCCCAGGACTCGGGCGCGGTCGTGCTCTGCAAGCGGGGCGGCGTGGTGGACTCGGTGGACGCCGAGCGCATCATCGTGCGCGTCGAGGGTGAGGACCTGGAGACGGGCGAGACCAAGGACTTCGGCGCCGATATCTACCAGCTCATCAAGTTCCGCCGCTCCAACCAGAACACCTGCATCACGCAGAAGCCGGTGGTCTACGAGGGGATACGGGTCAAGAAGGGCGACGTGCTGGCCGACGGCCCGTGCACGGAGCTGGGCGAGCTGGCGCTCGGACGCAACGTCCTGGTGGCGTTCATGCCCTGGCGCGGCTACAACTTCGAGGACGCCATCCTGATCTCCGAGAAGCTGGTCCGCGAGGACTACTACACCTCGATCCACATCGAGGAGTTCGAGATCGAGGCCCGCGACACCAAGCTGGGTCCCGAGGAGATCACGCGCGACATCCCGAACGTCTCGGAGTCGGCCCTTAAGGATCTCGACGAGAGCGGTATCGTCCGCATCGGCGCGACCGTCAAGGCGGGCGACATCCTGGTGGGCAAGGTCACGCCCAAGGGCGAGACCCAGCTCACCCCCGAGGAGAAGCTGCTGCGCGCCATCTTCGGCGAGAAGGCGGGCGACGTGCGCGACGCCTCCCTCAAGGTGCCGCCGGGCATCGAGGGCACCATCGTGGACGTCAAGATCTTCTCCCGGAAGGGCGTCGAAAAGGACGTGCGGGCCAAGGAGATCGAGCAGTCGGAGATCGCCCGGCTCGAGAAGAACATCAAGGACGAGGTGCGGATTCTCACCGAGGAGCGCAACAAGAAGATCAGCGACCTGCTCATCGGCAAGAAGGTCACCGCGGCCGTCAAGTCGCGGACGGGCCAGGAGCTGCTCAAGGCGGGCGACCCGATCATCGCGCAGACCCTGGAGCGCCTCACCCGGCAGGAGATCCTGCGCCTGCCGGTCGACGAGCGGCGGCTGATCGACGCGGCCGAGATCGTCTACAAGAAGACGGACTCGCACATCGAGGTCCTGCACCGGGTCAACGAGGAGCGGATCGCCCTGCTCCAGAAGGGCGACGAGCTGCCGCCCGGTGTCATCAAGCTGGTCAAGGTCTACGTCGCCATGAAGCGCAAGCTGCAGGTGGGCGACAAGATGGCCGGCCGCCACGGCAACAAGGGCGTCATCTCGCGCATCCTGCCCGAGGAGGACATGCCCTATCTGCCGGACGGCACGCCCGTCGAGATCGTGCTCAACCCGCTCGGCGTGCCGAGCCGCATGAACGTGGGCCAGATCCTGGAGACCCACCTCGGGTGGGCCGGCAAGGTGCTGGGGCTCAAGTTCGCCACCCCCGTGTTCGACGGCGCCCGCGAGGCCGACATCAAGGAGCTGCTGAAGCAGGCGGAGCTGCCGGATTCCGGCAAGACCCCGCTCTACGACGGCATGACGGGCGAGGCCTTCGAGCAGAAGGTGACGGTGGGTTACATCTACATGCTCAAGCTGTCGCACCTGGTCGACGACAAGATCCACGCGAGGTCCATCGGACCGTACTCCCTGATCACCCAGCAGCCGCTGGGTGGCAAGGCGCAGTTCGGCGGCCAGCGGTTCGGAGAGATGGAGGTCTGGGCGCTCGAAGCCTACGGCGCCGCCTACACGCTCCAGGAGCTGCTGACCGTCAAGAGTGACGACGTGGAAGGCCGCAGCAAGGTGTACGAAGCGATCGTCAAGGGGGATGTCCCGGAGCCGCCGGGGCTGCCCGAGTCCTTCAACGTTCTCGTGCGCGAGCTCCAGAGCCTCTGTCTCGACGTCGAGCTCCTCAAGGTATAAAGGGAGGACAGACAGTTGCAACCATTCAGCAGCTTTGACAAGCCACAGTCGCTCAAGGATTTCAACGCGATCAAGATCTCGATCGCGTCCCCGGAGAAAATCCGTTCCTGGAGCTACGGCGAGGTCACGAAGCCGGAGACCATCAACTACCGAACCTTCAAGCCGGAGCGGGACGGGCTTTTCTGCGCCAAGATCTTCGGTCCGATCACGGACTGGGAGTGCCTGTGCGGTAAATACAAGCGGATGAAGCACCGCGGCGTCATCTGCGACAAGTGCGGCGTCGAGGTCACCCGCTCTCGCGTGCGGCGCGAGCGGATGGGCCACATCGAGCTCGCCTGCCCGGTCTCGCACGTCTGGTTCTTCAAGGGGCTGCCGAGCCGCATCGGCCATCTCCTGGACATCAGCCTGCGCGACCTGGAGCGCATCCTCTACTTCGAGAGCTACGTCGTCATCGATCCCGGTGAGACGGAGCTCAAGGAGCGCGAGCTCCTGACCGAGGAGCGTTTCCGCGAGCTGCGCGACAAGTACGGCGAGGAGACCTTCGCCGCCAAGATGGGCGCCGAGGCCATCAAGGAGCTCCTGTCGCGCATCGACGTCGACGAGCTGGCCGAGGAGCTGCGCATCATCATGCGCACCGAGACGAGCCAGATCCGGCGCCTGAAGGCCGCCAAGCGCCTCAAGGTGGTCGACGCGTTCCGCAGGTCGGGCCACCGCCCGGACTGGATGATCCTGGACGTGATCCCGGTCATCCCGCCCGAGCTGCGGCCCCTCGTGCCGCTCGACGGCGGCCGGTTCGCCACCAGCGACCTGAACGACCTCTACCGGCGCGTCATCAACCGCAACAACCGGTTGAAGAAGCTCCTCGAGCTGCGCGCCCCCGAGGTCATCGTGCGCAACGAGAAGCGCATGCTCCAGGAGGCGGTGGACGCTCTGTTCGACAACGGCCGCCGCGGCCGCGTGCTCAAGGGCTCCAACAACCGTCCCCTGAAGTCGCTCTCCGACACGCTCAAGGGCAAGCAGGGCCGGTTCCGCCAGAACCTGCTCGGCAAGCGCGTGGACTACTCGGGCCGCTCCGTGATCGTGGTCGGCCCCGAGCTCAGGCTCCACCAGTGCGGCCTGCCCAAGAAGATGGCCCTGGAGCTCTTCAAGCCGTTCATCTACAACCGGCTGGAGGAGAAGGGGCTGGTCGGCACCATCAAGGCCGCCAAGGAGATGGTGGAGGCCGAGGTGGACGAGGTGTGGGACGCCCTCGAAGAGGTGATCGAGGACCATCCGGTGCTCTTGAACCGCGCGCCCACGCTGCACCGCCTGGGCATCCAGGCGTTCCAGCCGACGCTGATCGAGGGCAAGGCGATCAAGATCCACCCGCTCGTCTGTGCCGCCTTCAACGCCGACTTCGACGGCGACCAGATGGCGGTCCATGTGCCGCTGTCGCCCAAGGCGCAGATCGAGAGCAAGGTGCTGATGCTGGCGTCGAACAACATCCTGTCGCCGGCGCACGGGCGTCCGCTCGCCGTGCCGTCGCAGGACCTGGTGCTCGGCGGCTACTACCTGACGCTTGGCAAGCCGGGCGCCAAGGGCGAGGGCCGGGCCTTCCCGGACTTCGACACGGTGCTCCTGGCCCTCGACGCCGGCGAGGTCGAGACGCTCACCCCCGTCAAGGTGCGCTACTCGGGCCCTTACATCAACCTGGAGACGCAGCTCGACAAGCAGAACGTCGTGCACGCGGAAGTCGAGGAGCTGAACGGCGAGCTGATCGAGACCACCGTCGGCCGGGTGATCTTCAACATGCATCTGCCCAAGGAGATCCCGTTCATCAACGGCCTCCTGAAGAAGCGCGGCCTCCAGGATCTGGTGGGCTACTGCTTCATCACCCTGGGTAACGACAAGACGGTCGAGATGCTCGACGAGATGAAGGAGATCAGCTTCCTCTACGCCACCAAGGCGGGCATCTCCTTCGGCGTCGACGACATGGTGGTGCCCAAGCGCAAGCCGGAGATCCTCCAGCAGGCGAGGAACGAGGTGGTCGAGATCGAGAAGCAGCGGTCCGCCGGCGTCATCACCGCCGGCGAGCGCCACAACAAGATCATCGACATCTGGCACCGGGTGACCGAGAAGGTCTCCGAGGAGATGTTCCGCGAGATGCGGGAGATCGAGAACGAGACGGGCGTCTTCAATCCGATCAACCTGATGGCCGACTCCGGAGCCCGCGGCTCGCGCGAGCAGGTGCGCCAGCTCGCCGGCATGCGCGGTCTCATGTCCAAGCCCTCGGGCGAGGTCATCGAGACGCCCATCACGGCGAACTTCCGCGAGGGGCTGTCGGTGTTGCAGTACTTCATCTCGACGCACGGCGCCCGCAAGGGCCTCGCCGACACGGCGCTCAAGACGGCCGACTCCGGCTACCTGACCCGCCGGCTCGTCGACGTGGCGCAGGACGTCATCATCAACGAGGTGGACTGCGGCACGATCGACGGCATCGTGGTGACGGCCATCATGGAGGGCGGCGAGATCCTGGAGCCCCTGCGCGACCGCATCGTCGGCCGCGTCAGCCAGGAGGACATCTACGATCCCATGACGGGCGAGCTGGTCATCGCCGCCGGCCAGGAGATCACCGAGGCCCTGGGCAACGCCGTTCAGGCGGCCGGCATCGAGCGGGTGAAGATCCGCTCCGTGCTGACCTGCGAGACGCGGCGGGGCGTCTGCGTCTACTGCTACGGCCGCAACCTGGCCACTGGCAAGATGGTCGAGATCGGCGAGGCGGTGGGCGTCATCGCCGCCCAGTCGATCGGCGAGCCCGGCACGCAGCTCACGATGCGGACCTTCCACTACGGTGGTACCGCCTCCCGCGTGTCCGAGCAGTCGAAGCACATCGCCAAGAACCCGGGTTTGGTGAAGTTCCTGAACGTCAACACGGTCGAGAGCCGCCGCGGCTCGCTGATCGTGATCAACCGCAGCGGCAAGCTCGTCATCACCGACGAGAAGGGCCGCGAGCGGGAGCGCTACGCTCTCACCTACGGCTCGCAGCTCCTGGTGCACGAGAGCGACATGGTCGAGCCGGGCACGGAGCTGGTGACCTGGGACCCGTTCACCTACGCCATCCTTTCGGAGATCGGCGGCAAGGCGGATTTCCAGGACATCGTCGAGGGCGAGAACGTCCGTGAGGAGACCGACAAGGTCACCGGCCTGTCGCAGAAGATCATCGTCGAGGCCTCCGCCAACGAGAAGCGGGTGCCGGCGATCATGATCCACGGCGAGGACGGCCGCGAGAAGCGGTACCTGCTGCCGTCCGGCTCCCACCTCGTGGTGCAGAACGGCGCGGACGTCTACGCCGGTGACACGCTGGTCAAGATTCCGCGCGAGACGACCAAGACCAAGGACATCACCGGCGGTCTCCCCCGCGTCGTCGAGCTCTTCGAGGCCCGCAGCCCCAAGGAGCCGGCGATCATCACCGAGATCGACGGCGTCGTCCGCCTGGGCGACGTGCACAAGGGCATGCGCAAGGTGATCGTCGAGAGCGATCTCGGCGACAACCGCGAGTACCTGGTGCCGCGGTCGATCCACATCAACGTGCAGGAGGGCGAGCGGGTGCGCGCCGGCGATCCCATGATCGACGGTCCCATCAACCCGCACGACGTCCTCCAGGTGCTGGGCGAGAAGGAGCTGCAGCGGTACATGACCGACAAGATCCAGGAGGTCTACCGGTCGCAGTCCGTGGCGATCAACGACAAGCACATCGAGGTCATCGTGCGCCAGATGATGCGGTCGGTGAAGATCGAGGAGGTCGGCGACACGGAGTTCCTGATCGACGAGCAGGTGGACCGCTGGAAGTTCCAGGAGGAGAACGAGCGCGTCGTGGCCGCGGGCGGCACTCCCGCCATCGGCCGGCCGCTGCTCCTCGGCATCACCAAGGCGTCGCTGTCGACCGACAGCTTCATCTCCGCCGCGAGCTTCCAGGAGACCACCCGGGTGCTCACCGAGGCGGCGATCAGCGGCAAGGTCGACGGTCTCCGGGGCCTCAAGGAGAACGTGATCGTGGGCCGTGTCATCCCCGCCGGGACGGGCATGAACTACTACCACGACTTCCACATGGCCGAGGAGTACATCGAGTCCGAGCCGGAGGCCGAGGAGGAGCTCTTCTTCGAGTTCGGCGAGGAGGAGATCCGCAGCCTGCCGCAGGAGGTCCTCGAAGGCGACTAGCCTTTGCTGTCCACCGAGATACCCAGGGCGGCCTCGCGAGAGGCCGCCCTTTTTCTCGCTTTCTGGAGGACATTGGCGGGTGTAAGATAAAGCCCGTAACGTGGACGAAAGGAAGATTCCATGCGGATCCGTCTCCTTCCTCTCCTTCTCCTCTCCCTCGTGGCTGTCCCTCTTTTCGCGGATGACGTCTACCTGAAAAACGGGCGCAAGTTCGAGGGGGTGATCGCGGAGACGACCGACTCGCAGGTTCATATCCAGATGCAGGGCGGCACTCTCAGTCTGCCCAAGAGCCAGGTTCTGAAAGTGGAATCGGGCGGTTCGAACCTTGCCGAGTACCTGCGCCGCAAAGAGGGGCTCAAGAAGAACCCCGGCACCAGCGCCGCGGATTGGCTGGAGCTCGCCCGCTGGGCCCAGGCCAGGAGCCTGCAGCAGGCCGCCCGCGAGTCCGCTCTGGCCGCGGCCACGCTGGATCCCAATCTCAACGGGCTGGGGCCAATCCTGCGCGGGTTCGGCTACGTGCTCCACGACCAGGTCGACGGCTGGATCCTCTACGCCGAGTCGATGCAGCGGCGGGGTTTCGTGCTCTCGAACGGCCAGTGGATCACCCGCGAGGAGCACACAGCCAACGTGCGGGCCTACGAAGAAGAGAACGCACGCCAGCGCGCCCAGCGCGAGGAGCAGGCCCGTGCCGCCCGCGCGGACCGGCTGGCCGCTCTGGCTGAGCTGACGGTCGTCCGGGATCTGGTCCGTCCATCCTATCCAGAGTCGTTCTATCCCGGTCCCTACTACGGCGGTGTGCCGGTGATCTTCTACGGTTATGGGGGTTATGGGGGAGGGCACCACCACCGCGAGAAGCCGGATCCCTATAGCTTCAACCATATACCTGGGAGTCTGATCCCCGGCAACTCCGTCCCTTACGCGCCGGGAGCCAAACCCCACTGATATCCGCCCAATGTCCGCGATCCGGCGTGGGCTACCGCCGGGCCATGTAGGGAGGGCAGCCGCCTAGCGGCCGAAGTCCTGGACCCAGAGCACCGTGTAGCCCACCGAGTTGCGCCCCACGGCCACACCCACGCCCAGATGGGTGAAGCCGGGATGGAGGAGGTTGTTCCGGTGCTCCCGGCTGGCCATCCAGTTGTCCATCACCTCGTTGACGGAGAGCGCTCCCCGGGCGATGTTTTCGCCGACCCGGACGGGGGTGTAGCCGCTCTTGCGCACGCGGTCCCCCGGGCTCCTCCCCTCGGGCGAGGAGTGGCTGTAGTAGGAGCGGAGCAGCATGTCCTCGGCGTGGCGTTGCGCCGCATCGTTCAGGCGGGCGTCGAGGACGAGTGGGGGAAGGCCCGCCGCCGCCCGCTCGGCATTGGCGCGGGCGAGCATCTCGGATCGGACCCTTTCAGGATCGGAAAGCCCCGCCGTCTGGCGGGCGAAGGACTCGCTCTCCCGCCAGGCCAGGAAGAACGTATAGAGCGGAGTGCCCTTGAGGTCGCTCAGGCCGATCCCCACCTCCTGGTAGTCGGGATTCATCAGAGACCTGAAGGTGTCCGGGTACTCTTTCTTGACCCAGGCCACCAGGGCCGCGGGATCGTCCGGCCCGGCCGCGAAGGCCTGGTGCCAGCCGTGGGCCTCGTAGCCCGACTTGCGCAGGCGGCGCTGGATCGTGGGGATCGACTTCTCGTCGTAGACGACGCCCCCCTTCGCATGGATGTCCTCGGCGTTCTCCTGTGCCACCTGGTTCAGGGGCTCGGCGATCCAGAGCGGGGCCACGCCCGCCGCTGCCCGCTCCTGGTTGAAGCGGGCGAGAAGCTCCTGGCGCAGCCCTTCCGGAGACAGGGGCCCCAGGACCGTGGAGGCCTGCGAAAGAAAGGTCACGAGGATGAGGGCGGCAGCCTGTGGGCCCATGGATTGCTAGGATCGGCTCCGGGATGCGGATCGTCGTCATTGTCAACCGTGGCGCAGGCTCCGTCGTGACGGGGCCGGTGAGCGCCGATGGCCTGCGGCAATCCTTTCTACGGGAAGGAACCGAGGCCGAGGTGCACGTCATTCCCGGCGAGCAGATCGTGGAGACGGTGCGCGAAACCTTGTCGCGCAACCCGGACGCCGTGGTGGCGGGGGGCGGAGACGGCACCCTCCGCGCCGTGGCCTCGGTCCTGGCGGGCGGGACGGTGCCGATGGGCGTCCTGCCCCTCGGCACGCTCAACCACTTCGCCCGCGACCTCGGCATCCCCACCGTTCTCGAAGAGGCTGTGCGCCTGATCCCCCGGGGTGAGGTCCGAGCCCTCGATCTGGGCGAGGTCAACGGCGAGGTCTTCATCAACAACTCGCTGCTCGGCTTCTACCCGCCCGTGGTCAAGCTGCGCGACCGGGAGCGGCGCGAGCTCGGCCGCGGCAAGTGGCTGGCCACGATCTCAGCGCTCCTCAAGGTCCTGCCCAGGATGCCGTCTCTCTACGTGCGGATCAAGGCGGACGGACTGGAGGTCCACCGCAAGACCCGCTTCCTGTTCGTGGGGAACAACGAGTACGTCATGAGGGCGTTCAGCTTCGGCGCCCGGGAGCGGTTCGACAGAGGCGACCTCTACCTCTATATCGCCAACACCCCCACGCGCCTGGGTCTCGCGGGTCTCGCCCTGCTCTCGCTCGTCCGCGACCTCAAGCTGAGCCGGAGGTTCGACCGCTGGTGCCTGCCCGAGCTCACGGTCGAGACCCGCCTGAAGACCGTCCCGGTCTACATGGACGGCGAGGTCACCTTGATGACACCCCCTCTCCGGTACCGGACGCACCCGCACGACCTCAAGGTGATCTTGCCGCCTGCTTCTTCCTGAAAAAGCGTGCTTCAGGACCGTGACCAGCGGATCTCGGCCTCGTCCCGGTCGCCGAGGGCCCGGCGCAGGACCGCGATCAGCTCGGGGGCCGCTCCCTCGCTCTCCAGGAAGTCCACGGTCGTCCGGTTGAGATAGTAGTCCTCGTCCTCCTCGGACTCCTCCTCCAGCCGGTCGGCCAGGAACTGGAACTGCTCGTCGCTGATGGAGCCCAAGTCGGCGCCGGACTGCTTGTCGAAGATCTGGACCATGCATCCCTCCCTTTGAAGAGCCGTTGTAGATCCCCGCGATCTTTATACAAAAGGGGCAGGGAAGAGAAGCCGCCGGCCCGGTGTTATCCCGGCTAGTCCTCCTGGAGGCCTCATGAAGCGCAGCCTTTCGATTCTCCTTGCCCTTGCCCTTGCCGGAGCCTCCGAGGCCCTGGCCTGCACCACCTTCTGCCTCCAGCGCGGCTCCCAGGCCGTCTTCGGCAAGAACTACGACTGGAGCGTGGGCGACGGCCTGGTGATCGTCAACAAGCGAGGAGTCTCGAAGACGGCCGCAATATCCCCACAGGAAAAACCAGGTCCGCAGGAAAAGCCGGCCCGGTGGGTTTCCAGGTATGGGAGCCTCACCTTCAACCAGTACGGCCGCGAGTTTCCCAACGGCGGCCTGAACGAGGCAGGGCTCGCCGTGGAGCTGATGTGGCTCGATGAGACCCGCTACCCCTCGCCGGATGGCCGGCCCGCCCTCGGATGCCTGGAGTGGATCCAGTACCAGCTCGACAACTACGCCACCGTGGACGAAGTGGTGAAGAACGCCGGCGGCCTGCGGGTCTCCTCCGACGCCAAGGTCCACTACCTGGCGTGCGACAAGAGCGGGAGCTGCACCACCGTCGAGATGCTGAACGGCCAGCCGGTCGTCCATGCCGGCGCCAGCCTGCCGGTCCGGGCGCTCGCCAACCATACCTACGAGGACTCGCTGCGCTTTTTTGAGAAGAACCGCGAGAAGAACCGCGAGCAGAGCCAGGGAGCCGCTCTCCAGGGCACCGGCTCTCTCCAGCGGTTCGCCCGCGCCGCCGAGCGGGCCGAGGCCTACGCCGCGGCCCGGGAGGCGGCCGACCCCGTCTCTTATGCATTCGAGACTCTGGACAGCGTGGCCCAAGGCTCTTACACTCGATGGAGCATCGTCTATGACCTGAAGGCCGGGCGTGCCCACTGGCGCACCCGGGAGAACCGCAAATTGCGCTTCGTGACCCTTTCCTCCTTCGATCTCTCCTGTTCGACACCTGTCGAGCTGCTCGGGATCGACGAGGGCGAGGGGGACGTGACCCGGCGCTTCGCCGGGTACACGCCCGAGGCGAACCGCAAGCTCGTGGCTTCGTCGGTCGGCCAGACGGACTTCCTCAAGGGCCTTCCCCCGGAAGTCGTCGCCCAGACCGCGGCCCACGCTGACAGCACCTCCTGCGCCGCCCCGGCATCCGGACCGCGGCGCAGGCCCTAGAACGACCGGAGGAGCCGTACCATGACCCAACGCATCTCTCTTCTGATCCTGATCTCGCTGCTCGCCCTGGCCGCGGCGCCCGCGTTCGCCACCACCATGGTCCTGGGGACTGACGAGGACCTGTTCGACCAGGCGGCCCTGATTGCTGAGGGAACCGTCGTCTCGGTCCGGCCCGCGGCGTCCGGCGCGCCGGCCACCGAGTACCGGATCCGCGTCGAGCGCACCGTCAAGGGACGGGCTCCGGCCGGCGACCTGACCGTGCGCGTGCCCGGCGGTACGGGCGCGGATGGCTGGACCCTGACGATCTGGGGCGCTCCGGAGCTCCAGGAAGGAGAGCGCACCTTGCTCTTCCTCGATCGGTACGGGGACGGTGCCTACGGACCCCTCCACCTCGGCATGGGCGCCTTCCATGAAGTGCGCGAGGCCGGCCAGAAGCTCGCCCTGCGCGACCTTTCCGAGATGCAGGATGCCGAGAGCGGCAGCCCCTCGCCGGCCACGGACCGGGCCCGCGACTTCGACCGCTTCTCCCACTGGCTCGCCGACCGCGCCGCCGGCTTCCACCGGGCGGCCGACTACTTCGTCGACCGTGCCGGAACCACCGGCCCCCGGCCGTTCGCCGAGCAGTTCAACTACCTGGGCGGGCGCAAGCAGCGCTGGCTCGAGTTCGACAATGGAGAGAGCGTCAACTGGGTGGCTGACGACTCCGGCCAGCCGGGCCTCGAGAGCGGCGGCTTTCCCGAATTCAAGGATGCCACGCAGGTCTGGAACGACGACGACTCCACCAACATCCGCTACAACTACACCGGCGCGGTCTCCAACACCACGGGCTTCCAGGATTTCGACGGCGTCAACGCCATCCTCTTCGAGGATCCCCATGGCGAGGCCTCGGGCTCGTTCACCTGCTCGCGTCCCGGCAGCGGCTCCGGCGTCCTGGCCGTCGGCGGCACCTGGACCGCGGGAGGGCCTGAGCCGATCCAGATCGGTGGCGCCGACATCATCGTCAACGACGGTGCCGGCTGCTGGTTCACCACCAGCAAGCGGGCCGAGCAGGTCTACGGCCACGAGCTCGGCCACACCCTCGGCCTGGGCCACTCCTGCGGCGATTCCCGGACAGGCGACTGCCTGGAGGCCTCCAAGCCTGCCCAGACCGCTCTGATGCGCGCCAATGCCTACGGCGACGAACGTGGTGCCCGCCTCAACGAGGACGACCGCGCCGCCATCCTCTCTCTTTACGCGGGCAGCGGCGGTCCCACGCCCGGCGGCAAGCCCGCCAAGCCCACGGACCTCAAGGCGGTGGCCACCTCCAGCACCACCATTGAGCTCACCTGGAAGGACAATGCCCGCAACGAGACCTCCTACCGCGTGGAGATAAAACCGCCCGGCGGCTCGTTCCAGGTGCTCGGGATCCTCGGGGCTGGCGCCACGTCGGCCGGGGTCACCGAGCTGGAGCCGGGGAAGACCTACACCTTCCGCGTGCAGGCCCGCAACGGCACCAAGGCCTCTCCCTACTCCAACCAGGCGAAGGCCAAGACCAAAGGGGCGGGCTGACCGTCCTCGTCCGGGCCGGCCCTGTCCTCAACGGAGGCCGGCCCTTCTCTCCATTCCCCTCCCCGCAGCTCTCGCGGAATCCCTTGAAACAGAGGGAATTCCGCGTCCGTCTCTCCTTCCAGGAACCCCTGGCATCCCGGTTGCTCCTGTGGACTGGCATAAGGGTTTCACAAAGGAGAGATAGACCCATGAACCCCAGAAAGACACGAGTGATCATCGCTCTGACGATGCTGCTCCTCGCGGCCCTGCCCGCCCTTGCCCAGTCTGGCAGCCAGCGGTACTACCCTGAGCGGGACGGCGCCTTCCGCTTCCGCCTGGGCGCGTTCCAGCCGGAAGGAGACTCCGAATACTGGACCGAGAAAGAAGAGGACTTCACCGGCTCCGCCGACGACTTCGAGAACATCAGCCTCGGCGCCGATTACCTCTTCCCCCTGAACAGCCGGCTGAGCCTCATGTTCTCGGGCTCCCTCTTCGAGGGAGATACGACCAACGCCTACCGTGACTTCGAAGACAACTTCGGGAACCGCATCCGCCACGACACCACGCTCGGCATCGCCTCAGGCACCATCGGCCTCCTCGTGCACCTGGCCCCGCCGGACTTCGCGATCCAGCCCTACATCGGGGCGGGTGGCGGCAGCTACTTCTGGGAAGCTCGAGGAGTCCGGCGACTTTATCGACTTCGGCGCCTCCGACCTGGAAATCTTCTCGGCCGACCTGAGGTCCGAAGGTGTCGCCTTCGGTTACTACGGGCTGGTGGGGCTGGAAGCGCCCATAACGCCCCACTTCTCCATCTTCGGCGAGGGCCGCTGGACCGTGGCCGAGGACGAGCTCTCCGACGACTTCGACGACTTCGGCGACCTCGACCTCGGAGGTCTCGAGGTCGCCGTCGGCCTCTCCTGGAACCTGTAACTTCCCCTGTACACCTGTCAGGCCCGGCGGACTCCGCCGGGCCGCGGTATCGGAGCGCCGGAGCCTGTCCTCTCCAAGCGGTTAAAAAAGCAGGCGAGGCCAGAGGGCCATCTGCCCTCGCCTGAAATCGTTTCAGTTGTCAAAGAACCCGGTGGCCTCCCGCTCGCCCTCCAGCCGCAAAATCCCGGGGTCGTGCACGGGCCGCTCGGGACCGTGCGGCGAAAACTCGACCCCCTGCAGGAGCGGCACGAGGCCGTGCCGCTGAAACGCGAGGTCGAGCGCGGGCGGCTGCACCCCGTGCGCGGGCGGCACAGGGGCGAGCGGCGGAAACCTGGGGCCGAGTTTTTGCGGCACGACCCCGTGCGCGAGCGGCTGGAGCCCGTGTGAGGGAGGCATGCCGGTGCGTTTCCGGCGCTGCGTCCCCCGCGCCACGTCCAGCCCGGCGGGTCTCTTCCTCGCAGAGGGCCTGACCGGCCGAACAGTGCGCATATCATCCATACTTTGCTCGATAGTGTCAAGATGCCTGTTGACAAGGCGGTGAAGATTCAGGAGACTAATGCATAAACCTTCTGGCAGATGGAGGCCGGGATGGGTTCTTTGACAACTGAAAAGGGACAGCGGCCTCCGGGTCCAAGGACGCCGCCGTCCCAGCCTCCCCGGGCCCTGGAACGAGCTTCGGGAACGCTGTACTAGGACGAGGTCTCGGGATCTCTCGTGAGCCACGTGCCGTCCAGGAGCCCAGGTTCTCTGGAGGCGCCCACCTCCCAGAGCTTCCGGGCGTGTGCGAGCGCCTCCTCGGCTCCGGGCTGGTCGTTACAGGCGCGGCGAGCGTGGCTCACGTGCGCCCAGGCGTAGCCCTGGAGCCGCGAGCGCCAGGCCTCCTCACCCGGCGACCGCTCGGCGATGAAGAGGGCGAGCTCGGCCAGCTCCAGCGCCTGTCCGGGGTTGTTCGGTAGCAGGGCGGCGCTCTCCGCGGCCACCCTTTCGCACAAGGCCCAGCTCCGGTATTCCTCGCCCTCCTCGACCAGCAGCCGGCGCTCGGCGGCGGTTCGCCTCTCCAGGCGTGTCCAGAGTGGTGCGGCCAGCTCCCGGTCCCGGGCGTCCGGCTGGGCGTCACCGGCCTCCTTCTCCTGGGTCAGAGGCCCCAGGACCGTATCGACGGCCAGGCGGGCCAGCTCCATGACCTCGGCGGCGGCTCCCTCCGCGAGGATGCGGTCCGCGCGGGACTTCCCCTCCGCGGCGGCCCGGAAAGACCGCAGAAACCGGAGGAGCGGATCAAGCAGGTACAGTGGGAAGCCGGCCGCCATCGCGACCTTCTCCAGGATCTCCCGCGGCACGGGCCGGTCGCCGCGGTCGTAGACCGAGATCTGGCTCGGCGCGACTCGGGCAGCTTGGGCCAGCTCTCTCTGATCCCAATTGCGGAGGTAGCGCAGAAGCACCATCGCCAGCCGTGAATCGCCTTTGTCCGCCAAATCACCCTCCTGATGCGCGACGTGACAGCACTCTTCCCCTAGGTTTCCTCACCTGAACCGGGCACCATACAACCGGGAGGCACGGCTCCGCGGTCATGGAGACCCCGGCCGAGCCGCCTCCCGAAAGGAGCCGGTCATGCATGTCGTTCGCAAAGCCGTCGTCGTGGTCCTGGTTTCGTCTCTCCTCGGAGCCGTGGGGGCTTCGGCCTTGGAGGCGCCACCCCGTGAGCCTCAAAGGATCGCCTGGAGCGTTCGGGATCTCCCGGAATCCGTGGGAAGACTCTTTGCCTGGCTGGTGAAGGCAGGCTGCATGATCGATCCCCTTGGAGGTCTGGACGAGACGGGCTGTGGGATCGATCCGTGGGGTGGAGCGCAGGCAACAAGAACAGATGCAGGGTGCACGATTGATCCCTGGGGTGGCTGCGGATCAGGCCACTGAGCGGATAGCCCCGGCAGGCCGAGGCTCTCATCGGGCTTCGGCCCCTTCTTCGGCCACAAACCGCAACTCGGGGTCATACTGAGCGCGAAAAAGGTATTCAAGGAGCCTACATGCAAGATCAGCTGTAACCGCTTCCTGGGCAGCGGCCTCACAAAAGAGCCGCAGTGCTGCCAGAGCTTCCCGATGTACCCCCTGAACTCCGAAGATCCAGAGCATCTCGTGAGCAAGCTTTCTAACTTCGTGCGTTTCACCTTGCTTCAGGAGAAGCACGGCTAGTTCTAGACTGACCAGTGCATAGTCGTACGCCAACTCGCGGGTTTTAAACTCGCGTCGTACCTGTGCGAAAGCTCTTCTGGCTTCAGCGGACCGCTCAAGCTTGGCTGCAACCTTCCCCTCCAGCCATACCACTCGGACAAGATCCAACTCCTCACCTAGTCGCTCCGCCAAGACTCTCACCTCGCGCAATTTTGACTCAGCCTCTATGGCCCTCCCTAACTTGCAGAGGTCCACCAGGAGATTGAACCGTAAACCGAACGCAAGCCGTGGCTCACGGACGGTGTCGACGAGGGGCTCGGCCTCGCTCAGTGCTGCCGTTGATGCCTCCGAGTCGCCGAGTGCCTCTAGAATTCCGGACTTAGCGAGCAGGATCTGTCCCCGGTGTTCTCCATTGTCGAGCGCCAAAGCCTCTTCGATCCTCTTGAGAGCCTCGGGGAAGCGCCGCTGGTCTCGCCGGAGAACCGCCTCAAAACCGGGCAACCGCGCCTCGTCGAGGAGACCGGGGTCTCCAGGAGCGCCCGCCTCCCAGAGCCTCCAGGCACGGTTTAGAGCCTCTTCCGCGCCAGGCAGATCGTTGCAGACGCGGCGAGCGTTGCTTACGTGCGCCCAGGCATAGCCCTGGAGGCGCGAACGCCAGCTCGCCTCCCCCGGAATCCGGTCAGCGATGAGGAGGGCGAGCTCGGCCAGCTCCAGCGCCTGCCGGGGATGGTTCGGTGCCGCGGCCACGCTCTCCGCCGCCACCTTCTCGCAGAGAGCCCAGCCGCGATATTTCGCCGTGTCTTCGACCAGCATCCTCCGCTCGGCGGGGGAGCGCCGCTTCAGGCGGTCCCAGAGAAACTCGGCGTGCTGCCTCGCGTGGAGGGCCTCGCCTTCCACCGTCAGCATCGTGAGGCTCGAGCGGACGAAGTCCGTGGCGAGCTTTCCGAACCGGACGGCGAGGGACTGTACGCCCTGGCGCGAACGGACGAAGTGGTCGGCGGATTCCCCCGGAGGGCGCGAGGCGGCGCGGTTGGACTCCAGGCACGCCAGGGTGTCGTCGATGGTCCCGGGAGGCAGGCCCATGAAGGCGACGAGGTATTCCAGACGGTTGCGGGTGAGCGTCTTGCCTCCGCGCTCGTAGCCGTTGAGGAGGTTGGGAGAGACGCCGGCGGCTTCTCCCAGGTCGGCCTGGCTCCAACCCTGTCCCAGGCGAAGGAAGCTCAGGACGAGGCTCAGGTCGGGAGGGGCGGTTCTTGGCATGGGTTTCGGCTCCTTGTTCAATGTTCTCATAAGATAGGTTGCCGCTGGCCTCCTTTTTGTGACAGACGTACAGAAAAAAGGCGTCTCCACCGGTTAAATGCTCCGCGAGCACTGGAGGCGCCGAAAGGCTCACCCGGAGTTGGCGAGGCTCCAGTCCGCCCGTAACCTCCGCGCCATGTTGAGTTTGGCGGACGAGGACCTGCGCACCGGGCTGTCCCATCCCGAAAAGTCCGAGCTTGTGCGCTTCATGCGCGGCGAGCTGAAGGGACCCGAGCTGAGCAGGGTCGTCCGCCACCTACTGACTGGCTGCCCAACCTGCAGCCTGGTGACCCGCCGCCTCTGGGGTCTGGGAGACAAGGCATGGAGCCAAGAATGACGTTAGCCGAAGGGAAGAGGCATGTTCGCCGGGTCGTGGACCAAATCGAGACTGTCTGCTGCGAGCTCCTCGGCATCGAGAGCAGACTGCCCGAGCCGCCTGGGGAAAGGGTCCGGCTGGAAGAAGTGTCGGGTGCCGCGACGGATCTGCGGACGGTCATTCGCTGTGTCCTGGAGGACTCGCTGCGGCCGGCCCTCCGGGATCTCCAGGAAGCGCTGGCGGGCAGCGGGAACGGAAGGGAGGAGGAGTCGTGACCCTCTTTTCCCGCCTGTAGACCTCTCGCGGAGCTCCCGCTCCTCCAGGACCACGATGAGGAGGAGGGCTGCGATCGACAGCGCCGTCATCCCATACAGCCCGAGGGTGAGGCCTCTCCGCGACGTGGTATAATTAACAAAAAGCCCACAATGATAATGGGAGGTCACCTTATGTCACAGTCCGAATCTTCCAGTGGCGTCCTCTTGTCCCGCGCTCTGAAGCTCGCCGGCGAGACGATTGCTCCGGGAGCCAGCCTTCTCCTGGATGGCAAAGTCGGCGTCGGTGCGCTCCATTTCATCGGCGGAACGCTCGCCAGGATGGCGTTCGGTCCCCTCGGGGTGCTTCTGATCGCCGCCAACTCCTACTCGACGTCGGTCACTGGCAAGAGCCTGGTCGCCAACCTGCAAGAGATCTCGGGTGGCGGGCCGCCCACGGCTCCGCCTGACGCTGTCGACAATCCAGCCTGACGACACCCTCCTGCCCATTGGCAACAAAAAAGCCGCCGCTCCGGAGAGCGGCGGCTGGGGAGAGAGGGACCTGAGTCCCCCCTTGGGTCAGTGGGGGATGCTCGTGTAGGAGCCGTCTTCCCGCTGGGTCTCGAAGAGGAGGCGTCCCTCGCGGTAGGTGGCACCCCGGAGGGCCAGGGCGAGCACGTCTCCGAGATCCTCGGCGAAGTGGATCTTGAGCGTGTCGCAGACCTCCTTCGGCAGATCCTCGAGGTCGGCCTCGTTGTCCTTGGGCAGCACGACCTCGGTGATCCCCGCCCGGACAGCGCCCAGGACCTTCTCCTTGACGCCGCCGATCGGCAGCACCCGGCCGGAGAGGGTGATCTCGCCGGTCATGGCGAGGTCGTGCCGCGCCTTGCGGCCCGAGAGGGCGGAGACCAGGGCGGTCGCCATGGTCACGCCCGCCGAGGGGCCGTCCTTGGGGATGGCGCCCGCCGGCACGTGGATGTGGAGGTCGCGCTCGAAGCACTCGGCCGGGATGCCGAGCGGCTCCGCGTGCGACTTGGCGTAGGTCCAGGCCGCGCGGGCGGACTCCTTCATCACGTCGCCGAGCTGGCCGGTGAGCACAAGCTCACCCTTGCCCTTCATGGTGGAGGCCTCGACGAACATGATGTCGCCGCCGGTCGGCGTGTAGTACATGCCGGTCGCGACGCCCACCTGGTCCTCGCGGTTCGCCCGCTCGGGGTGGACCTTGGGCCGGCCGAGGAGCTCGCGCACCTGGGCGGCGCCGATCTCCATGCGTTCGATCTCGCTCGCGGCGATCTTCCGCGCGACCTTGCGGGCCAGCTTGCCGAGCTCGCGCTCGAGCTGCCGCACGCCGGACTCACGGGTGTAGCCCGTGATGACCTCGGCGAGCGCCTCGTCGCTGATGGCGATCTGCTCCAGGCTCAGGCCGTTCTCCTTGAGCTGCCGCGGCACCAGGTACTGCTGGGCGATGGCGAGCTTCTCGCTGCTCGGTGTAGCCGGAGAACATCGACCACCTCCATGCGGTCGAGCAGCGGCCCCGGGATGTTCTGGATGAAGTTCGCCGTGGCGACGAACAGCACCTCGGACAGGTCGAACGGCACGCCGAGGTAGTGGTCGGTGAACGTGTCGTTCTGCGCCGGGTCGAGCACCTCGAGCAGCGCGCTCGCCGGATCGCCCTGGAAGGAGACGCCGAGCTTGTCGACCTCGTCGAGGAGGAAGACCGGGTTCTTGGTGCCGGCCTGCTTCATGCCCTGGATGATGCGGCCGGGCATGGCGCCCACGTAGGTGCGCCGGTGGCCGCGGATGTCGGCCTCGTCGCGCACGCCGCCGAGCGAGATGCGGACGTACTTGCGTCCCATGGCCCGCGCGATCGACTTGGCGACGGAGGTCTTGCCGACGCCCGGAGGGCCGACGAAGAGGAGGATCGGGCCTTTGGCCTTGCGCTTCTCCTCGGCGGTCACCGGAGACACGGGCTCGTCCTTCTCATCCCCGAAGGTGTCGGTCGCGGCGGCCTCAGCCGCTTCCTCGGCCCTGCGGGCCTCCTCTTCGGCGAGCCGGAGCTGGCGGACGGCCAGGAACTCGAGGACGCGGTCCTTGACGTCGCCCAGGGCGTAGTGGTCCTCTTCGAGGATCTCGGACGCCACGGGGATGTCGATGTGCTCGGGGCTGCGGACGTTCCACGGCAGCTCGGCGATGGTCTCCAGGTAGGTGCGGATCACCTGGGACTCCATGGCCTCGCGGCCCATGCGGCCGAGGCGGCCGAGCTCGCGGTCGACCTCCTTGCGGACCTCCTCGGGGAGGTCGAGGGCGGCGAGCTTCTCGCGGAGCTCCTCGACGTCGCCCGTGCTGTCGCCTTCGCCCAGCTCCTTCTGGATCGCCTTGAGCTGCTCGCGCAGGAACATCTCGCGCTGGCGGTCGCCCAGCTCTTCCTGGACCTTGGTCTTGATGTCCTCCTGGGCTTCGAGGACGCTGAGCTGGCGCTGGACGTGGACGAGCACGCGCCGCATGCGCTCTTCGACGGAGAGGGTCTCCAGCAGTGCCTGCCGCTGAGCCTTGGCCAGGTCGGTATAGCCCGCCACCAGGTCGGCCAGCCGGCTCGGGTCCTCGACGCCTTCGAGGACCTGGTGGACGACTTCTTCGGGCAGGCCGGACTTGGTGCCAAGCTCGGCCGCCCGCTCGCGCAGCTCGCGGAAGAGGGCGATGAAGGCCGGGTCCTGCTCGTTGAGCGGCTTCATTTCTTCAGCTTCGCGGAGAACGGCCTGGAGATGACCATCCTTCTCCGTGATCTTCATCGCGATGCCGCGATACTCGCCATGGAGGAGGAGCTGCATCCCCGCCAGACCCCGCTGGAGCTGGCCAATGCGGGCCACGGTCCCGATCGTGTGAAGCGACTCGGGAGTGACCTGCTGAACGTCCTCGCGCTGGGAAACCGCGAACACCAGCCTCTCGGGCGTGTTGAGCGCTGCTTCGATGGCCCGCAGAGTGGCGGGCTTGCCGGCGTTGATCGGCGCCGTTACGCCCGGGAAAAGGACAAAGTCCCTCAGCGGGAGGACGGGAAGAGTCATTCTTTCGGTCATCTGATTCTCCTTGGCAGACCGCGAAGCCTCGGGGGCATGCGGGCGCATCGAGAACAACCAGACCACTGGACCGCTAATTCCTGGATCTGCGTGCCACCCACTCATGATAGCTCACCTTGTTCAAAGATTGACAGGAGGCGACTCAAAAGGAGGGAAGCCTGTACCCCTCGGAAAGGGGGTACAGCAAATGTGATGCCGGAGTCCCGCATGATGTAGACTGCGCCCATCCAGGGAGACCAAGCTTCCGAAGGCTTAGTCAAGACCCAAAGGCTGGTGACGATGCCGCATGCTCTTGCGGTCGACGACGATCCCAATTTTCTGCTGGCGCTCTCCGAGCTCATCCAGGGACAGGGCTTCACGACTGACACGGCCTGCACCCTGCGCGACGCTCGCTCACAGATTACGCACCGGGCTCCGGATGTGGCCCTGGTCGACCTTTTCCTGCCGGACGGCAGCGGCATCGACCTGCTCAAAGATCTCGGCCAGGGAACCGCCGCGACAGTGGTGCTCATGACCGGCTACGCCGACGTCGAGACCGCCGTGCAGGCGTTGCGCCTGGGCGCCAGCGACTATCTGACCAAGCCGCTCGACATCGGGCGCTTGAAGGAGATCCTGGCCGGCGTGGTGTGGGAAGAGCCAGCCGGCCAGGAGGCCGCCCCCACTCCCGAAGCGTACCGGGCAGGCGAGCTGGGGCTCATGCTGGGGGCCTCGCCGGCCATGCTGGAGCTCTACGGGATGCTCGACCGGGTGGCGCCGACCGACGCCCCGGTCTTCCTGATTGGCGAGAGCGGAACGGGCAAGGACCTGGCCGCCCAGACCGTCCACCTGCTGTCACGACGCTCGAAGGCATCGTTCCTTCCCTTGAACTGCGGTGCCATCTCACCGACTCTCATTGAGAGCGAGCTGTTTGGCCATGAGCAGGGCAGCTTCACCGGCGCTGAGCGCCGCCACAAGGGGTATTTCGAGCGCGCCCACCAGGGCACCCTCTTCCTGGACGAGATTACCGAGATGCCAGTGGATCTCCAGGTGAAGCTCCTGCGCGTCCTGGAGACCAGCCAGGTGATGCGCATCGGCGGCGACAAGCTGATCGACATAGACGTGCGGGTGGTCGCCGCCACGAACCGCGACCCTCTGCAGGCTGTGCGAGACGGCAAGATGCGAGAGGATCTGCTCTACCGGCTGCAGGTCTTCCCTGTGGACATGCCGCCTGTGCGCGACCGCATCGGTGACGTCGAGCTCCTCGCGGAACATTTCCTGGGCCAGCTCAACGAACGGCATGGAACGGTCAAGGCGTGGACGGCGGAGACGCTTGAGCGATTACACTTCCACTCGTGGCCGGGCAACGTGAGGGAGCTGAAGAACGTCGTCCACCGGGCCTACATCATGGCCGACGTCGAGATCACTCCCGAGTGCCTGCCGCGCCCCGGGGCCGGTGACGCCAGCCCCTCGGGCCGGCAGTCCTTCCCGGTCGGAGTCCCTCTCGCGGAGGTGAGAGGTTGGTTGATTGAAGCGACGCTCGGCGCGTACGGTGGAGACCGGCGCAAAGCTGCAGCAGTCCTTGGCGTCAGCCCACAGGCGCTCGACTCTGGCCTCGAGGATGAGCCACCTGAGGAGTGAGAAGCCACGCAGCCGGCAGGAGGGCCCGGCTACCGCCGGTATTCGATGTACTTCGCCGTCTCGTCCGCCACGGCGCGGCCGAAGACAGTCTCGACGATGTAGAAGGACATGTCGATGCCGGAGGCCACGCCGGCGGAGGTGATGACGCCGTCGTCCACTACGCGGGACGAGCGCTCGACGGTGACGCCCACGCCAAAGGAGTCCAGAAGGTCCAGAGAGGCCCAGTGGGTGGTGGCTCGGCGGCCTTCGAGCAGGCCGGCTTTGCCCAGGAGGAGGGCGCCGGTGCAGACGGAGGTGACCTGCCGGGCTTTGGCCGCGGTCTTCCGGATCCAGCCGAGGGTCTCCTCGTCGTAGAGCAGGGAACGGGTGCCGAAGCCGCCGGGAACCACGAGGAGGTCGATCCGGGGGCTGTCCACGAAGCCGTAATGGGGAGTGACGACGAGCCCGCCCGTGGCGGTGATGGGGTCGCGGATCTTCGCGATCGTGAACACGCGAAAGGGCGCGCTCTCCTCCGACCGGCGGGATTCGACGCCCGGGGTCAGCCGGGTGCGCGAGAACACTTCGAACGGGCCGGCGAAGTCCAACACCTCGACATTGTCGAAGATGAGGATGCCGACATTGATCCTGTCCATCGTCACTTCCCTCCCGTAATCTACGATACCAGGGCCGGGGCTGTTGCCACGGCGATCCGGTATGCTTGCGCGGTTATGGCCGGGACCGCCACCCCCCGCGAGCGCTTCGCGGAGATCGCCAGCCTGCCGGACGAGCGGATCGGCTTGGCGGAGGCGGCCCTGTGGATCGCGGCCGAGGAGCAGCCGGGCCTCGATCCCGAGCCCTGGCTGGCTCGTCTCGACGAGATGGGCCAGCGGCTGCGGCCCCGGCTCGAAGACCTGCGCGATCCCCTGGACCGGGTGGAGCGGCTCGCGGGCTTCCTTTCGGATGAGATCGGCCTGCGCGGCAACGCGGACGACTACTACGATCCGCGCAACAGCTATCTGAATGAGGTGATGGACCGCGGACTGGGCATCCCCATCACCCTGGCCCTCATCTACATCGAGGTGGGCCGGCGGGCCGGCGTCCCCCTGGAGGGGGTGGGGTTCCCCGGACATTTCCTGCTGCGCCACTGCCATCACACGCAGCTTGTGATCGATCCCTTCGACCGCGGACGGCTGCTGACCCTGGACGACTGCAAGGAGATGCTGGAGCGGCTGAGCAACGGCACGCTGCCTTTCGACACCCGGCTGCTGCGCCCCTCGACACCGCGGCAGATCCTGGTCCGCATGCTCAACAACCTGCGCGGGGTCTACCTGCACCGGGGGGAGCAGCTGAGGGTGATCGGGGTGCTCGACCGGGTGCTGCTGCTCGATCCGGACGACGTGGGCGCCCGGCGCGACCGGGGCCTGCTGTCATTGCGCTGGGGGGATCCGGAGCGGGGAATCGAGGACCTGGAACGCTATCTCGTCCTGGAGCCCGAGGCGCCGGACCACGAAGCGATCGAGAATGTGATCGCCGAGGCCCGGCAGCGGCGGGTGCACTGAGGGCCGGGGGGTTAGCGAGTCCCGAAGGCCTGCGCCCAGACGATCCGGTGCCCTCCTCTGCCGGTCTGCCCAAGGGCGAGGCCCACCCCGAGCTCCCTGAAGCCGGGCTCGAGGATGTTCTTCCGGTGCCCCGGGCTGTTCATCCAGGTGTCCATCACCTCGTCGACGGAGAACTGCCCCTCGGCGATGTTCTCGCCGATCCTCTGCCAGTCGTAGCCGGCGGCCGTGGCCCGCTCGCGCACGGTCTTCTTCTCGGGGCTCTCGTGGGCGAAGTAGTTGCGGGCCAGCATGTCCTCGGCGTGCTTCTGGGCCGCGAGGTCGAGTTTGGAGTTGGAGCGCAGGGGCTGGGCTCCCGCCTTCTTGCGGGCGGCGTTGACCCGGGCCAGCATCTCGGCGCGCACACGGTCGAGATCGCGGACGCCGGAGGTGCCGCGAGCGAACCAGTCCCCCTCCGGCACGGCGTAGAGGAAGACGTAGAGGGGAGACCTGCCCAGGCGGTCGAGACCGATGCCCAGGTCGCGCACCTCGGAGCTGAGGAGAGCGCGGTAGCCTGCGGCATCGCCACGCCGCCATTCGCGCAGCACCGTCGCGGGATCGCCGTGCGAGGTCGCCAGGCGTTCTGTCCAGGAGTGGGCCTGGTAACCCAGGCGCTTCAGCCGCCGGCGCATGTCCTCGGTGGAGCCGGTCTCCAGAGACCCTCGCCGGACTACCTCGGCCGCGTGCTCCTCGGCGGCCCGGGTGAGGGTCTCAGAAAGGCGCAGAGGTGGAGCCCCGGCCTGCTGCCGCTCGGCGTTGATGAGCCGGAGCAGCTCCTGGCGCGGATCGTTCTGGGAGGAGCCGGTGCTGAGGAGGGCGAGGAGGACGAGCAGGGAGAGGAGCACGGTACGCATGACATTTTGAATCAACCCTGACGGAGGGTAGGGTTGTTCCCAGAGGCTTACTGATACCATCTCTCCCACTTTGCAGACCCTCTCGCAGCCAGCGCGCCTCAGCGACCACGAGCGCCCGGTCGGGGCGCACCGGTGGATCCTCGCCTTTGCCTGGGGGGCGTGGTGCCACGGGCTTCTACTCGCTGATGATCCTGTCCTTCCTGCTCCAGCCCATCCAGGACGCCTTCGGCCTGTCCGAGGGGAACCTCGCCACGCTGACCGCCGTGGGCGTGGGGATGACGGGCGTCGGCGGGCTGCTCTTCGGCTGGATGAGCGACCGGTTCGGGCGGCGGGCGTCGATGGCGGTCTCGATCGCGGCCTTCTCGCTCGCCAACGCCGCCTGCGGGCTGGCTCCGGGCTTCGGCGCTGCTCCTGGTCGCCCGGGCGCTCGCGGGTCTCGGCATCGGCGGCACCTGGGGGGCGGGACAGGCCATGCTGGGGGAGACCTTCCCGCCGGCTCTGCGCGGACGCTACGGCGCCATCGCCCAGAGCGGCGCGCCGGCCGGGCTGGGACTCGCGGCCATCATCGGCTCGTTTGTGGCGCCGGAGCTCGGCTGGCGGACGGTGCTTCCTTCTCTCCGCCGTCCCGATCGCTGGTCCTCCTCGCCTGGAAGTGGCTGCCGGAGTCGGACCTCTGGCTCGAGCACCGCCGGCGCCTGCGGGAGGGAAAGGCCGATCCCGTCCATGTCCGGCGGCCCATCCTGGCGCAGCTCGTGGCGGCGGACATGGCGGGACTGTTCACGAAGGCCTTCGTGCTCACCATCCTCAACATGTCGGCCTACTGGTTCGCGGTGGTCTGGCTGCCCCGGTACCTCCAGAAGGACCGGGGGCTGTCGATCTTCGGCTCGGGCTGGTGGACGCTGACGTTCGTGGCCGGCTCGCTCCTCGGCTACCTCACCTTCGGCTGGGTCTCGGACGCCATCGGCCGGCGGCCGGGCCTTCGCTCTCTACTGCGCCATCACGGCTGTGGGGCTCGTGATGGTGACGCTGTTCTGGGACGTCTTCACCACGCGGCCGGGCGTGGGGCTCGCCTGCATGTTCGTGGCCGGGGTGGGGACGGGGACCTGGTCGTGCTACGGCCCCTACTTCTCGGAGCTGTTCCCCACGCGGGTCCGGGGGGCGGCCATGTCGGTCATCATGAACTTCACCCGCGGCGTGCAGTTCGTGGCGCCGCTGGTCATCGCCGCCGTCGCCGGCCGCTGGGGCCTCGCGGGAGGCATCTCCCTCGCCGCCGGCTTCGCCGCGCTGGCGGGCGCCTGGGTCTGGACCCTGCCGGAGACGGCGGGGGCGCGCATCGAGGTGTAATTCTCTATAGGCGTGCCATGCATGCCCGAAGTGTGCTATATTCCAGATCGGAGGATAGAGTCATGCCGATCGTGGTGGATGTTGGAAGGCAGATGGACGGAGCCACTTTCCTGTTGAATCCCAGAACTGTGATGATGCTCACGTCCCAGATCCCGAGCTGGACCCCGCCATGCGACCGTGTCTTCCTTGGGTTTGACAAATACTGGGAAAAGCCATGGGATTGGGATCGCATCCAGGATCATATGTGGGCACAGATCACCACGTTTCTGACGGGCTTGACCGAGAAGCAGATCCAGGACCTCGGCGGTTTTGCCTTCATCGTGCCCTCCCATAGACAGGAAATGGTTGTCTTTGAATCCCGCGCTGCCTGATCCTTCATGTCGAAAAGACAGAATCTCTATGTAGGCCGCGCAGGTCAGATGGCGGTGATGTCGGAGCTGTTGTGGCGAGGCTTGAACGTCGCCGTTCCCGAGGTAGACGTTGGTGACGATATCTTTGTCGTGAAGGACGACGGTGGGGCTTTCTGGAGAGTGCAGGTAAAGACGGCGACTGCACAGCCGCAGTTGGCAGGGTATTCCGCCCAATTCAGCGTTGCTTTAGGTCAACTTGAGCTGTCTCGGAATCCGGATCTCATCTTTGTCTTCGCCATCCGGAACGCTGGTTGGTGGGAGCCGTTCATCATCATCGATCGCCGGACTTTGTTGAACGAGCATGTTGCTTACGGGATAGGCAGCGTCAGCGACGGCAACCTGATCCTCCGTTTCAGCGTTCAGGATTCGACGCTTCTGTGCTCGCGGCGTGATTTCCAGGCCTATCGGAACGACTGGTCCCGGTGGTCCGTTCTCACCCCACTGAGGGTCCCGCCTTTCTGATACCATCTCCGGCGCTTGATCGACCCCAGCGCCGCTTCCCCTGAGCCCCAGAACCTCGGCATGCGCCGGGCCGTCTCCCGCTGGGAGATCGTCGCCTTCTCGGTCAACGACGTCATCGGCAGCGGCGTCTACCTGCTGCCGGCGGCGGCGGCGGCCATCCTGGGGTTCGCGAGCGTGGGCGCGGTGGTGGTCGCGGGGTTCGCCGTGCTGCTCCTGGTGCTCTGCTTCGCCGAGGCGGCGAGCTACTTCGACCGCCCCGGCAGCGCCTATCTCTACACGCGCGAGGCGTTCGGCGAGTTCGTCGGCTTCGAGGTAGGGTGGATGACCTGGCTCGCCCGGGTCGCGTCGGTGGCCTCGCTCTCGGTCGGGTTCGCTCGGGCGCTGGGCTACCTGTGGCCGGCCGCCAACGAGGGGACCGGCAAGACGCTTGCGATCGTCCTCCCGCTGCTGGTCCTGACCGCGATCAACGTCGTGGGCGTCAAGTCGGGCGTGCGCACGGCGGTGTTCCTGGCGGTCACGAAGACCGTGCCGCTCCTCATCTTCGTCGTGGCCGGCATCTTCTTCGTGAAGTGGAGCCTGGCGACCTCGGTGACTCCGGTCGCGGGATCGGGCACCCTGGGCGATGCGGCGCTGCTCCTCCTCTTCGCCTACGCGGGGTTCGAGAACACGGCCGCGCCGGCGGGCGAGTTCAAGAACCCGCGGCGGGACGTGCCGTTCGCCCTGATCGTGCAGATCGTCATCGTCACCCTGATCTACTCGGCGGTGCAGTGGGTGGCTCTGGGGACGCTGCCCGGCGTCGCCGGCTCCGAGACTCCGCTGGCGGACGCCGCCGCCCGGTTCCTCGGCGGTTGGGGCGGGCTGCTGATGACCGTCGGCGGGGTGATCTCCATCCTGGGCACGAACAGCAACACGGTGCTCTCCGGGCCGCGCTATCTCTACGCCCTGGCGCAGGACGGCTTCGGTCCGCGGGCGCTGGCGTCGCTCCACCCGCGGTTCCGCACGCCGGTGGATGGCCGTCCTGCTGCAGACCGCCATCGCGCTGCCGCTGGCTCTTTCCGGGTCCTTCGAGAAGCTGGCCATGCTCTCCGCCGTGGCCCGGCTCGCCACCTACTTCGGCACGGCCCTGGCGGTGCCCTTCCTGCGGCGGAAGCTGGGCACCCCGCCGGGAGCGTTCCGCCTCCCGGGCGGCTGGATCATCCCCGTCATCGCGGTGGTGCTCTGCGTCGTCTTCGCGGCCAGCGCGACCCGGAACAACCTCATCGCCGGAGCGATCGCGCTGGCGGTGGGCGGCGTGATCTACGCCTTCCGGAGACCGCCTATCCCGCGTACGGATTCCTGACGTAACCCCGCGCCTTGTCCCGCGCCTCGTCGGGAGGGTTCGAGGTGGCGAGGACGCGCTTGTACCAGAAGAGGGCCTCGTCCCGCCGGCCCATGGCGTCGAGCGCCATGCCCCGGTAGAGGCGGCCGTAGGCCTTGTAGCTGCTGTCCGTCGAGCCGCGGGTGGGCAGCCCCTCCAGCCGTTCGAAGTAGGGGATGGCGTCGGCGTACTGGCGCCACCTCACCTCGTCGCGGCCCAGCACGTAGAGGGCCTGCTGCACGATGTCGCCCCGGTAGCCGGTCTTCCCCTCGGCGTTGCGGTCCAGGATGTCGAGGAGGTCGCGCCGCGCGTCCGGCCACAGGTTCAGCCGGGCGAAGGAGCGGCCCTCGTAGACGTGGAAGAGCGAGTTGTTCGGGTAGCGCTGCCGCAGCCAGCGGGCGTAGTGGAGCGAGGTCGCGTAGTCCTTCTCGAAGATGTAGTGGATCTGGAGCAGGCAGAAGGCGGCCTCGGTGGGGACGAACTGCCCCTTCTCGACGGCCTGCGCGAGCTCTTCGAGACCCTGCTTGCGGTCGCCCTTGGGGAACAGGCGGGCGAAGGGCTTCAGGATCGGATACTTGCTGGGCGCGACGTCCGCCAGGTAGTTGAAGAGGCCGATCCCCATGAGCAGATCGGGGTTGTCGGGGTCGCGCTTCCTCACTTCCTTGAGCAGGCTGAGCGCCTTCTGGCCGTCGCGGGCCGCGCGCAGCCAGTTCTTGCGGTCGGAGTGCAGGCGGCCGCGGAACGCCAGGGCGCCAGCCTTGAAGAACAGGGCGTCCAGGTCGTCCTTGTCCTTTTTCAGGCGCCGGTCGCAGCGGTCGATCACCTCGTCCATGGCCTTGAAGAAGGGCTTGTCGTGCGATTCGTCGTCCGGGTCGATCAGGATCTCCCACCAGGGCCGGAAGGGCTCTGAGGAACGGGCCGACCGGATGCCCGGGATAGCGCTGCTCGATCTCGGCGAAAGCGGCGTTGGCGCCGCCGAAGTCCATGTCATAGAGGCGGTCGAGACCTTGACGGACGCCGTCGCGGAACGCCGCGTCGTCGAGGACGGACCGCTGCTTCGCCGCCATGGAGACGGCGGGCAAGAGGAGAAGCGCGAACAGGATGGAGAGAGGACGGATCCAGAAACGCGCCGGGTAGTTTTTCATGGGGTTCGAGCCTCCGAATCTGAACGGAGGAAACGAAAGAGGCCAGCCCCGGTATTCCTAAGCCTTCACGAGCCGCCCGGCCTCGCCGTCCCACCGCCAGGCGGCTTCGGGGCCCTGGAGGTGGACGCCGCCGAGCCAGCGGTCGATGCCGCGGATGCGCACCCAGTCGTCACGCCCCTCCAGGACCTCGCGGCCGGTGGCGGTGAGGCTCACCCGCTGGGCGCGGAGGGCGCCGCTCGGGGCCGCCTCCAGGCGCAGGAGCGGGCGGGGCGGCGAGGCGAGATCGCGCAGGATGCGGGAGAAGGAGCCAGTCCCCCATGTAGACCCGCTCCTCCATGCCCTGGGTGGCGCGGAACAGCTCCTCGAAGGTCGAAGCCCCCTCGGCCAGTCCGCGCAGGGTCTGCCGCTCGGTGCGCGACAGGCCGTCCGAGGTCCACGGGAACTCTTCGAGGTGACGGCGCAGGGCGCCGGCCAGGAAGGGGAGGGGAGAGGTGTCGCGCCGGAGAAGCGCTTCGAGGCCGGTGGGCTCCGGCGCGCAGAAGGCCCGCCAGGCGTCGCGGGCCAGGAGCTTCTGCCCCTCGTTGACCCGCTGCCGGCGAGGCAGGAGCGTGGCCATCTGGGGAGACGTGAGCTGGCCCAGGCCGTGGAAGGGGGTGACGCCCGGGAACTCGCCGATGCAGATCATCGACAGCTCCGTGCCTCCCAGATTGCGTCCGGCGAAGCCCGTCAGAGCCGCGGATCAGCAGGAGCTGGTCGAACAGGTCGTGCTCGAACCAGAGGACGACCTCGTCATAGGAGCGGTAGTCCTCCAGGGCATGGTCCCGGCGGGTGAGGTCGGCGAGGGCGGAATCGTAGTCCGCGTAGCCGCTCTCGGCGAGGTAGCGGGCGCGCACCTTGCGCCAGCGCTCCGGCGGCAGGCCCCCGGGGGCCGGACCCTCGTGCAGCACGTCCGCCGTGACCGCCACCTCTCCGGGAACTCCGGCGGCCCGGATCAACTCGGCCGCGATGTCGCCGTTGGTCACGTGGAGCATGCGCCGCGCCGGAGCCAGCCGCACCATGGTGCCGAGCGGAAGGGTGTCGTTGAGCGAGTCCGGCACGCGGGAAGGCACCGGAACCGGAGGGACCGGGAACCGGAAGCCGCACTGCCGCATCAAGTCGGCGGCGGTGAGGGATCGCGTAGGGTTGGGGTTGGACATGGCGAGGATCGCCCCGGACGGGACGGACTCATACAGCCCTGCCAATATTCTAGTGCAACGGAGGGGGCACGGCGCGACTCTTCCGGGAATTGTCACTCCTTTTCCTTGGAGATCGCCCCCGATCTTCCCCCGGATGGCCCGCAGGTAGTCGCCGGGAGCGAGGAGGAGCTGCGTCCCCCGCGCGCCGGCCGAGACGGAGATGACGTCGAACAGCTCGACGGTCTCATCCACGAAAACGGGGTAGTCCTTCTTGCCCGCGAGGGCCGTCACCCCGCCGCGCACATAGCCGGTGAGCGGCTGCACCTCCCGCAGGGGCACCACGTCCACCTTGCGGTCCCCGGAGACGCGGGCCAGGGCCTTCAGGTCCAGCTCGGCGTCGCCCGGCACCACGGCGAGCAGCACGCCCGTGCGGTCGCCCCGGGCCACCAGCGTCTTGAACACCTGCTCCGGGGGAAGGCCGACCTTCCGGGCGACCGTCTCGGCGGAAAGGTCTTCCGGGTCCACCTCGTAGTCGCGCAGCTCGTAGGGGATGCCGAGGGAGTCGAGCAGGCGGGCGGCGTTGGTCTTCATCGGGATCTATATACAGAGAAGGGGGCTGGTTTCCCAGCCCCCTTTCAGTCCCCCTGCCTTGCGTGGAGTCTTACTTGCCGGCCTTGGCAGGGGCCTTCTTCACGGTCTCGAGGTTGATGTTGATCTTCACGTCATCGCCCAGCATCGCACCGCCGGCATCGAGCGCCTTATTCCAGATGATGCCGAAGTCCTTGCGGTTGAGGGTGGTCGTGGCCTCGAATCCGGCCCGGGTGTTGCCCCAGGGGTCCTGGGCCTGGCCGAGGTAGGTCACCGGCAGCGTGATGTCCTTGCTGACGCCGTGCATGGTCAGCGTGCCCAGGACGTTGTAGGTGTCGTTGCCCGCGGCCTTGATCGACTTGCTCTTGAAGGTGATCTCCGGGTACTTCTCGACATCGAAGAAGTCGGCGCCCCGCAGGTGCTTGTCGCGGTCGGCCATGTTGGTGTCGATGCTCGTGGCCTTGATCTTGAAGTCCACCGAGGAGTTGGCCAGGTTCTTCGGATCGAGATCGATCGTACCTGCGAAGTCGTTGAAGCGGCCCCGCGTCTGGCTGACCAGGTGGCGCACCTGGAAACCCACTTCGGAGTGGCCCGCGTCGATGGCGAAGGTATCCGCCTGGAGCGGCAGGGTGGCGAGAAGGGAAAGGGCAGCAACGGCAAACAGCTTGCGGTTCATGACAGTTCTCCTTGACGGGATGTTTGTCTGGTTAAAGGTTGTCTCGTCAACTATCAGCCTAAAAAATTTTCAGTGATGACTGGCCCGGACGGCGTCCAGCAGCCGGAGAAGCCGTTCCTGCTCCTCGGGCGCGAGCATGGCGACCGCCTCGGCGTCGGCGGAGTCGACCGGCTCGTCCAGCCGTTCCACCAGCTCGGTCCCCGCGGGAGTGAGCCAGCAGAGCACCTGGCGGCGGTCCTCCGGGCAGCGCTGGCGGCGCACCAGACCTTTGACCTCCAGACGGTCCAGGAGCCGGGTGACTCCGGGGGCGTGCTCGACCATCCGCTCGCCGATCTCCAGCGTCGGCAGGCCCTGCTCTCCCGCCCCACGCAGGATGCGCAGCACGTTGTACTGCTGCACCGTAATGTCGTACGGCTCCAGAACCCGCCCGACGGCGCGCCGAACGAGGTCCGCGGTGCGAATCAGTGCCACGACGACCTCCTGTCCTCGCGAGCGGAAGGGCTTGCTCTGCCGGATCTCCTTCTGCAGCGGGCTCATCTCTTCCATGGCGAGAAGAGTACAGGATCAATAGTTGACATGTCAAGTGTTCTGTTGCGAATCATTGCCGGGCTCACGGATCTCTGGCCGCAGGGCAAGCCGGAGCCGTTGTACGATGCTGTCATATGGATCCTGAGACCCAGCGTCTGATCAGCCTGCTCAAGGTCTGCCTCAAGATCCTCGGCGTGACGAACCGGGAAGTGGCCCGGCGCATGGGGATGAGCCCGAGTTACATCAGCAAGCTCTTCTCCGGAGCGAGCGAGCTGCGGCTGGATCACGTGATCCGCATCTGCCGGGCGGCCGACCTCGATCCCGCGGAGTTCTTCGCGCTCGCCTATCCCCGGCACCCGGCGGCCGTCTCTCCTGCCGCGTTCAAGCTCCGTGAGCTGCTGCAGAACCTCCAGCCGCCGCCATCCACGCCAAGACCTGCGGAGCCTCTCAGCGAGGACAAGATCCAGGGGATGCTGAAGGAGACACTGGAGAAGATGATGGGGCGGAGCCAGGAATAACCACACAGGCGGGGTTGAGCCCCGCCCAGGATCAACAAGCCGTTCAGGCTCTACGGTTCCATCTCCGGATAGGGCCGCGCCCGCGGGTCCCGCTCCGGCTTGTACAGGAAGTCGATCACCTGGCGCAGCAGGGTGAGATTCAGGTACTTCATCTCGACGGCCTTCCGGAGCATCAGGACGGAGGCCAGGAACTCCCGCTGGATCTGCAGGGAGAGGAAGACGTCCGTGGATTCCAGGACGACCCTGGCCGCGTCGTCCGCCCGCTTTTTCCGCAGCCAGACGGCTCCCAGCTCCAGGCCAGCCAGAGCCGCCTTGTAAGTCAGGCCCGTCTCTCCAAAGCCCTGCTTCACCTCGACCAGAGCGTGCTCGGCATCATCGAGCTCTCCAAGGCCAACGCTGATCTGCCCCTCCAGCCAGCGGACCTTGAGCTCGTTCACCCTCCCACCGATGTCGAGCCTGCGTGCTCTCAGATCCTGAAGTGCCGAACGGGCATCTTCGAATCGGCCACAATCAACAAGGAAGCGAGCCTGGGACTGGGTTGCGGAGAACACCAACCCGGGGTCGCTCTGCTCATTGACAGAGGACAAACCACACTGGAGCAGGGAAATCGCCTCTTCAGCGTCGCCCCGGTACCCCGTAAAGATCCCCTTCATGATGAGAGCACGACCCGCGAGGTGCTCGTCTCCATGCCGGAGATAGATAAGGCGTACCAGATCGAGCGCGTTGCAGGCCGGATCGAACTGGCGGCGGGCTACATACTGTGAAGCCAGAACGTCGAAGAAGCGGGCTCCGAGCAGATCCTCCCGTGTTCCCTGAAGGAAGAGCTCCGTCGCTTGACTCAAAGCTGCGTCTGCCTGATCCAATTGGTCCGCAACTCGATAAGCGTTTGCCAGCTCGACCCAGGCGCGACAGCGGAGGTCCGCACTCTTCTTCTGGCCGTACTCCTGCTCATTCAGCCGGTCTCCCATGAGTACCGCGCAGTGAGCCAGTTGGACCATCTGGTCCGGATTCTCATGGCGGAGAGACCAGCTCCGCTCCAGGAGAGCTTCGTAGACAGGGAGTCCCTGGAGGTAGAGAGGAAGATCCTGGAGCGCCTCCAATCCACCGGAGGCGAGCAGGGTCAGGACTTCCTGTTTTTTCTGTTCCGGAGTCTTGAGAGGAGGGAGATTCTGGCTGAGTTGCCGGACAAAGGCGAACGCTCGATCCAAGGCCTGATCGTAGTCTTCGGCAGGAAGTGGCGGAGCCTGGGTTCGGTTTTCCAAGCCGAACAACCCATAGAAGTAAGGCGATAGTCTTTCGTTGCACTCCTTACAGCCATGGATAAGATGCGAGATCACGGCGCGGCGACGCTCAGCAGAAATACCGCCTAGAACCAGTCCTTCCAGCTCCGCTGGAGTCGGATGGTAGATCACAAGTTTTCCTCCCTTGCTTGCAATTCTCTCACAAGGCAGCCGCTGTTACCAATTCTCAGCACCGGATCAACTGTGGCTACCAATCCGCCACGGGCTTGATCCCCAAGCCCTCCTCCCCATCCCCTGTGGGAATGGTAGCGGTCAGAGTTACTGGGGTCCCGTTGGGGTTGATAGCGCTCCCCTCCTTCCTCCAAGGTGCCGTCCGCTCCCGAGACGTGGCGCCCGGCCGTTGTCCGGTCAGCCAGCTCCAGGCCCGTTCAAAGGTGTCCGCCAGGGAGATTCCGCTCTCCCAGAGGCCCATGGCTTGGGAGGGGGCCGGGGCCGTCAGGGAGAGCACCGCTAGGAGTCCTATCGTAGTCAGGACCATCCGATTTCGACGAGACATGGAAACCTCCTCCTAGAAAAGCCCGTCGGGCATAGAGCCCGCGAGCAGATGCCCCGCGAAGAGATGTACCCGTCTCCGGGGCGGATTCTCCCTGTTTTTCGCACCTTCCGGGAGTTTATTGTCCTCTTTCCGTGCTCTCGTGTCGAGCCGCGAACAACATGTATTTATCCTGAAGAGTGCTACGAAGGCGTATCTTGTGGACAGAATTCTCAAGATTCCGGCTTTTCCCTGTCCAGCCCGAAGATCACCAGCTTCATGCCACGGCCTTCTCCAGGGCCTCCGCCACCTGGGGGCGTAGGCGCATGCCGTCGAGGTACCGGAGCGAGCCGGGCCGCAGCCGCCGGAGCGTGTAGGCCACCTTGCGGCGGGTCTGCTCCGGCCCGTAGTAGTCGAGATAGCCGACGCTGTTCAGGGAGAAGAAGGAGAGCGCGTCCGCGTCGTTGAGCAGCGCGATCTCTCTCGCTTCGGGATCGTCCGCCGCCGGGGGCCTCTCGTGCTCGGCGATCAGCCGGGCCGTCCGCCGGCGGGTCCGCTCGTCCACGCCGGCGCGGGAGAGCGTCTGGTCGGCCATCCAGGCCCCCTTCAAGGCATGATCGTCCTTGAAAGCCTGATAGTTGGCGGCGTGGTGCTCGACCCGCACGTCGGCCTCCGAGACCAGGCGCTCGACGTCATGGAAGAGGGCCGCGAGCTGGACCGCGAGGTCCGCTTCCGGCTCCAGGCGGAGCGCCCAGTGCCAGGTGTCCAGAGCGTGGTTGTAGCCGGCGCGGACCAGGGGCTTCGCGAGATCGTGCAGGGCCCGGTGCTCGGCCAGGACCCGGTCGAAGAGCGCGCTCAGGGAGGCGGTGTTGCGCCGGTCCATCAGGCGTTGGCAGCGGGTGAGGACCTCACGGGCGAAGCCGGGCAGGCGCTCCTCCTCTCCGGCCAGGAGGAGGGCGAAGGGACCCGCCGTACGCCCGGCCATGTCGTCAAGCAACGCGTCCAGGTCGTAGAAATTGAAAAATTGGGATTCCCACGTCCTGATGGAGAGAGGAAGCGAGGGGACCTCTCCACGGTCCGGCGCCCACCGGATCTCGACTGCAGGGAACTCGGCGGCGAGCGCCTCCCGAGGTGACAGTACCCCCGAGAATACTCCCGTCCTGCCTGGATTTCCGCTCCTCCCCGTATGGCTACGGAAGACAGCCCTCAGCTCAGAGATGTTCGACCTCCCATAAGTCAAAAGACGCAGGCGAATTACGCATTTGCAAGTCGCGAGCCAGAGTCGTCGTTTTTATCCGTGTGGATAGGAGGGTGCCGGAGTCCATGGCATAATCCGGCCTCTCCATGACCAGCTCCGACCCGCAGCCCGCGCCGGCGGCACCCAGCAGCATTCCCGTCTACTTGGCGGGCGTCCTGCTTTTCCTCTTCATCCCCCTGGTGCTGTTCCTCTACGTGCGGCACCCGGAGCCGGTGGGGGTGAGCCTTGTGGCCGGAGGGGTCCTGATGATTGGGCACCGCTTCCTGGCCCGGCCGTACATGGCGCGGGTGCTGCCGGTCAAATGCGTGTGGTGCAACCGCGTGCCCGCCCGGGGAGCTGAAGATTCCACTCTGGAGCTGCGGACCCGCGGGGGAGCGATCCAGGCCCGCTGCTGCCCGGAGCACCGGAAGCCCGCGGCGAAGTTCTTCTCTTTTCTGCACGCCTGGCGCTGGCCTCTGCGGCTGGGCATTTTCCTCCCCCTCCTGTACCTGCTCTTCGCCCTGGCGATGGACGCGCTGGGCCGGCCCGCGCCCGTCAACTCGGCCACAGAGTTTTTCAAGCTGGTCGTCGGCATCACGGTGAACGTGGCGGCCTTCGGCTATCTCTTGGCCCGGGAGCGCCCCTCCCTCAGCGTCCCCTTCCCGGTCCACAACTTCTTCCTGCTCGGCGTGCGGAACCTGCTCTGGATCTTCCGCTTGGTCGGACTTTGGTGGATCTGGCAGGGGCTGTCGTTTTTCCTCGGTCGCTAGTCCCGCGGCAAGACTTTTGCAGTTTTCCTCAAATATCAACCTGCCGCGCCGCTCTGCCGTCCTCCCTCGACGCGGTTTCCTGGACGAAAAAGGAGGCTCGATATGACTCGCAAGACGCTGCTTTGCCTCTGTACCTGTTCCATCCTGTTCCTTCTGGCTGGAGCAGCTGAAGCCCAGACAGGCCAGACCTGTGGGGGAATCGGTGCCCTGAGGTGCTCGGAGGGGCAGGCCTGCCAGTTCCAGTCCGGCATGTGCAACACCCCCGACCTGGCCGGCACCTGTGTGACGGTGCCGGAGACCTGCCCGAAGCAGGGACCACCCATCTGCGGATGCGACGGAAAGACCTACGCCAACGAGTGCGAGCTCCTGAAGGCGGGTGTGCGGCCCGACCGGCAGGGGGCCTGCGGCCACGGTGAGGGCAACTCGGGCAACAAGAACATGAAGTCCTGCAAGAGCAACGCGGACTGTGCCGCGACCGACTTCTGCGAATTCAAAGCCGGAGCCTGCAAGGGGCCGGGGAGCTGCGAGGTGCGGCCGGAGATCTGCACCCGGGAGTTCGTGCCCGTCTGCGGGTGCGACAACAAGACCTACGGCAACGATTGCACGCGGAAGTCGGCGGGCGTTGCGCTGAAAGCCCAGGGCGAGTGCCCGGCGGCGAAGTACTGATCCCCGAAGAAATCCGCCGGGCCGGGCTTTGACAGGGACCGACACGGGACTGACAGAGACTGACATGGGCTGACACGGTCCGGCGGACTTTGCTCCCGACCTTCTAAATTATTGTCCATCAAAGAGTTAGCTGTTTGGCGGGGCTGGCTCGTGCCTTGCTCCAGGGGTCCTCCATGCCAGGAGGGCTCTAAGGATGAAGCAGAAAAGCGTTGCCGCTTTGCTCCTTTCTCTTGTCTTGCTTTTGAGCTTCGCCATCGACTGGAGTGCCATCGCTGACACCGGGCTGAAGCCCGGACCTGCCCGGAGCGATGGGGATTCCGACATCTTCGAGGCCGTGCCGCGTTTCCGGCGTGTGGGCGCCCTTGCTGGGGCAGGCCCGGGGACGGGGCTGTTCGAGGTGCGGCTCGACGTGCCGCCCGAAGCGGTCTCGCGGGCCTTCCTGACCTATGAGCTGGCGGGCGTGCCGCATTGGACGGCGGTGGCCCGCTCGATCAACGGCCTGCCGCGGCACGGGGGTTTCGGGGCCGTCTCCGCCTCGGGTACGGCGTTGCAGGTCGAGGAGATCAATCCCTCCTGGCTCCGTCTGGGGCTGAACCAGATCGCCTTCTTCCCGGCCGGAGACCCCGAAGCCGGGCACGCGGTGCCCTACACCGTGCGCAACCTCCGGCTGGTGCTGGTGGAGCGGGGCGTCCGGCCGCCGGCGCCACGCCTCACCGTCACCCATCCGCTGGGGGGAGAGCAGGGGACCGAAGGAGCCCAGTTGCGGGGCTTCGTGGACCCGGCCATGCAGCCCTCAGGGCCGGCCGAGCTGTTCGTGAACGGCACCCACATGGCCGGCGGCATCGATCTTCGGGATGGAGCCTTTGCCGCCTTCGTCCCGCGCACGGCGTCCGAGGACGAGCCCTGGGAGATCGAGATCGAGGTGGTCTATCCAGACGGCACCCGTCTACGCCAGAGGGTGCGCCTGCCGGCCGCCTCCCCCGGCGAGGACGATGACGGCGGCAAGCCCGGCGACGACACGGCCGAGGCGGACGCCGGGCCGGGCACCGCCAAGTCACTCGCCCTCGGCAAGGCCCGGCTGGACGTCACCGCCGGCGCCCTCGCCGGCAAGGTCAAGCTCACCATGCGCGGGCTGCGCCAGGACGAGCTGCCGGCCCTGGACGCGGGCATGACCAACGTCACCCCGGGCAAGGGCGGCTTCCGCATGGGGCCTCACGGCCTGCGCTTCAAGAAGCCCGTCGAGCTGACCCTGCCGTACGACACCGCGCTGGTCCCCCAGGGGATGACGGCGGCGGACGTGCAGACCTTCTACTTCGACGAGGAGGCGGGCCGCTGGATCCCCCTGCCGCGCCTCGACGCCAAGGCCGGCGGGCGGCACCATCGTCAGCCTCACCGACCACTTCACCGACTTCATCAACGCCACGCTGGCGCTGCCCGACGAGCCTTCCGGGGCCAGCTTCAGCCCAACTCCCTCCAGGAGCTGGCCAAGGCCGACCCGGCCTCGGGGATCGTCCAGATCGAGCCGCCCGAAGGCGGACCCACGGGCGACGCCATGCTGGACTTCCCGATCGTCGTGCCGCCCGGCCGCCGCGGCCTGCAGCCCGAGCTCGCCGTCCACTACAGCAGCTCCGGCGGCGACGGCTGGCTGGGCATGGGCTGGGACCTGCGGCTGCCCGAGCATCGAGATCCGACCCTCTTCGGCGTGCCCCGCTACGACGGCGACCGAGCGCTACCTGATGGACGGGGAGCAGCTCGCCGCCACCTCGGGGCTCCAGGGGTCTTCGTCCGCCGGATCGAGGGGAGCTTCGAGCGCATCGTCCGCCACGGCACCGGCCCCACGGATTTCTGGTGGGAGGTGACGGACAAGGACGGCGTCCGGTACCGCTACGGCCAGACTGCCCAGGCGCCGCCTGCGCGACTCCCGCTTCGCCGGCCAACATCTTCCGATGGCATCTCCGAGCAGGTCATCGACCCGCACGGCAACACGGTCGACTACTCCTATACGAGCGATACCGGCAACAACGGTGAGCCCTGGGTGGAGGTCTACCCGGCGGAGATCACATACACCAGGAGCCCTGGCGCCGACCCCCACTACAAGGTCAGCTTCGTCCTCGACGACGGCAACCAGCGGCCGGACCGCATGTCCTCGGGCCGCCAGGGCTTCAAAACCTACATGCGCCACCGCCTCGACCGGGTGGAGGTGCTGGCGGGCGAGTCTCTGGTGCGGCGTTACCTCTTCAGGTATCGCGAGGGGGACTTCCACAAGAGCCTGCTCGACTCCATCGCGGTCACCGGCGAGGACGGCACGACCGAGCTCTACAAGCACGGCTTCACCTACCACAGCGCGGAGACGGGCTTCGGCGATCCGATCTCCTGGGGCTCGCTGTCAGGCGGGCCGAAAGAGACCACGAGCTTCAACGCCGGCGGCCACGTGTTCGTGGGCGTCGGCGACACGGCCTGCGCCAACCATGTCGGCGCCCAGGCCGGCGGTGGCGGCGGGTACTCGAAGGTGCAGTCCATGTTCCTCGACGTCAACGGCGACGGGCTGCCGGACCGCCTGGACCAGGGCGGCCGCGTGGCCTTCAACCGCGGCGGCTTTTCCACCACCGATTCCTTCCCAGGGGCTCCCGTTCAGTGAGCCCCTGGAGAACACCAAACAGTCCGGCTTCGACGTCGGAATCGGCGCACACCTTCTTGCGGAGCAGGTCACCGGCGGCATCAACTGGTCCTGGGACCACAGCAACGACGACCGGGCCGTGGCGGACGTCAACGGCGACGGCTGGCCGGACCTGCTTGGCTCCGGCACCATCTCCTTCAACAACGGCTCCAGGTTCGGCGCCGGCCTCCCCGCGACCTCCGGAGGCGGGAGCTTCGACCTGTCCGCCGCCGGTGAGAAGGCGGACGTCCTCGGCAGCTTCAAGCTCAGCAGCCCCCTCCGCAAGCTGGTCGTTCCCTACACAGGCGTCGTCACGATCACCGGCGCCATCCAGAAGAAGGAGCCCGGCGGCGACGGGGTGACCGTCGAGATCCACCATGCCAGCGGCCTGCCGTTCCCTGGCTTCTTTCCCCCTCTCTGGCAACACACGATCGCCGCCGGCGACGTCTCGTCCTGCACGCCCGCTCCGGACAACGCCTGTGGTGGTGGGCTGACCCTCTCCGTAAAAGAGGGCGACCGCCTCTACTTCCTCGCCAGCTCGATCGAGAAGACGGACCACGACGCTCTGGTCTGGGCGCCGCGAGTGGCCTACTCCCTGGCGGCCGTACCTGGGGAGATCAACCCCGACGTCAGCGGACGCCAGGAGGAGCGCGAAGTCTATGGCGCCCGGCGCTTCGTCTTCGACGCCGGCGAGGACTTCCGGCTCGCCGGCTACCGGAGATCCCGTTGGAGCGCGCCAGCCGCTGGGAGGGTGCGCATCGTCCCCGGCTCCATCTCCTTCGATCCGCCTCCAGGCAGCCCGGTCGAGGTGACGGCGGTCGTGGAGAAGAGGATCCCCGGGACCGGGACGGAGATCCTGCCGACCTTATGGCAGCCCCTGTCGGAACGGACGGTCAAGGCCGGAGAGGCCAGGAGCTTCGACGACATCGACCTCCAGGTCGAGGAAGGCGACGTGCTCCGTTTCCGTGTCTACTCGACCCTCGGCACAACACCCCGCATTCCTTACCCGATCGATCCCGCCTTTGTTCACTGGTCGCCGGAGGTGACCTATGAGGGCGGCACGTACTGCCTCTCCTCCTCCCTCTGCGGTGCCCCGAGCTGCCGGACCGAGCCGGAATCCGGCCGGCAGGTGTGCACCCTGGCCGGTGACCCCAACGGGACCGAGATCCCCCGGGGGCTCATCGCCCAGCAGGTCGTGCCCTGGGTGAACGTATTCCCCCCGATCTGGAGCTCGCAGGACGAGCCCCTCCCGGGCGGCTACCACGGCTGGTTCTATGGCGAGTGGAACGGCAATGAGCCCTTCCGCGAGCTCAGCCTCGCGATCAACCTGAGCAAGGACAGCACTCCCGCCTACATCCCCGCTCAGGCGAGCCCCGAAGGTCTCCCCGGCGTCGTCGACGCTCCGGCCTGGACGGCCGCCGGCTTCGACCTTTATCTGACGGCCGAGGGGGTCAAGCCCTCGCGCCGGGGGCGGGACGCCGCCAGCGAGCTCGAGCGGGTCAACGGCACCGTGAGCAGCGGATTGGACCTGATCCGCAAGACCACCAGCTCCACCGTCGGCATCGATGGGGGAATCAACGGCGGTCTTTTGGGGGGAGGTTTCTCCGTGAGCTGCGGGGCCAGCGACACGCAGCTCGACCTCATCGATCTGAACGGTGACTCCTTCCCCGATCAGGTGATGGGAGGGTCCACCCTGACGACCAGCGCGGACAGCCTGGGAGCGTGCGCGGGCCTCACCAGCCTGGTGGGCCGGCCGGACGGCGCCGTGCGCCTGGGCGACGGTCGCGGCGGCTTCGCCGGGACGGCCGGGATCTCCGGCCTCGAATCCCCCGTCCGCCGCACCGCGGACGTCAGCCTCGGCCTCAACTTCGGGCTCGGCATCAACATCTCCCGCAAAAACGGCAAGGGCGAAAGCAAATCCGTCGACAGCACCCTGCCCTCGGTCGGCTCGGCCCTTTCCCTCTCCCAGACCACGGTCGACCTCGTGGACGTGAACGGCGACGGCCTGCCCGACCGCGTCTCCATGGCCCCGGGCGAGGAGGGCAAGGTCAAGGTGCGGCTCAACCTGGGGTACCGTTTCGGCGCCGAGGAGCAGTGGGACCTGCCAGGCTGGAGCGACGCCGGGGCGAAATGCCGGAACGTCGCGAACCTCGGCACGGCGGACCTCGCCGAGCTGACGAGCTTCGGCACCTTCAACGCCCTCCGCCATGCCAGCAACTCCGTCGCCAATGCCGGTGCCGCCTTCGGACCCATCGGCGGCGGCATCGGCACCACCCTCTCCCGTACCCTGGTGGACCTGGTGGACGTCAACGGCGACGGCCTCCCGGACCACGTGGCCAAAGACCAGGGCGACGGCTCCTTCCGCGTCAAGCTCAACCAGGGCGACCATTGGGGGCAGGAGCAGGAATGGAGCGATCCGGACTGGCCGGGCGGCGCCCTGGATGACCATCTGAGTCTTCCAGTGCCTTGACGCGGTGAGGTCCTCCGGAGACGTCAACGGCAACGGCTCCCTGGGCTTCCCGTTCTGCATCCCCCTGCTCGTCGTCGGCATCCGGGTCGAGCCCTCGGTCCAGCTCTCCGGTTCGGACGGCGGCGGCGAGATCTCCCTCGAAGACTTCGACGGCGACGGCCTCGCGGACCGCGTCCTCAAGGGCAAGGGCTCGACCGTCCACGTCAAGCCCAACAAGGCGCAGAAAGCCAACCTCCTCGTCCGGGTCGACCGGCCCCTGGGCGGCACCATCGCTCTCGAATACCAGCGCCAGGGCAACCGGGTGGACCCCTCCAATCCCGGCCACAAGATCGACATGCAGGATACCCAGTGGGTGCTCGCCGCGACGGTCCTGGCCGATGGCCGGGGGCAACGAGTACCGCACCGCGTACGAATACTTCAACGACGCCTTCTACGACCGGGCCGAGCGCGAGAGCTACGGCTATGCCCGCGTCAAGACTACGCTGCCTGACGGCTCCACGATCGACCAGTACTTCCAGAATCAGAGCTTCTACAGCCGGCACCTGATGACCAAGGAGATGATGGCCGACGCGGCGGGCAACCTCTTCCAGGTCCACACCTCCCGCTACGTAGAAAAGCCGGACAGCGGCAGCTCCCGGTTCCCGGCCCTGGTGGAGGAGACCACCTCCTTCTACGAGGGCACGGCCAGGACCGAGGGGAACCCCCCGAAGTCCACCAGCATGACCTATGGGTACGACGCGCAGGGCAACGTCACCGGTACCAAGGATTTCGCCGATTCAGGGACCGAGGACGACGTCACCGCCACGATCACCTACCAGTCCAATTCCACGACCTGGATCACCCGGCCCACCAGCATCGAGGTGAAGGACGGCGCCGGCCGCCTGCTGCGGCAACGCCAGGGGAGCTTCAACGACAAGGGCGACCTGATACGCCTGGAGCAGACCCTGGCCGGCGGGCGCGACCCGGAGACGGGCGCCCCCTACTCCGGGGCCAGGAACCCCGTCTGGACCTTCTCCCACGACGCTCTGGGCAACCTCGTCTCGTCTGTCGATCCCACGGGGCTCACCACGAGCTTCGCCTATGACTCCACGGCGCACACGTACCCTGTCCAGGTCAGCGATTCCTTCGGTTATGCCACCAGCTATGCGTACAACTTCAAGTACGGCGTACTGACCGAGACGACCGACGAGAACGGCAATAAGCTGCGCCAGGCTTACGACCCCTTCGGCCGCCTCACCAGCGTCGCCGGCCCCTACGATAGCGACGCCTCCCCAGCCCTCACCTTCGAGTACGGCCCCGGCGCGCCGGTCTCCTGGGCCGTCGTCCACCACAAGGACGCCACCCGCTCCGACACCATCGACTCGGCCACCTTCACCGACTCCCTCGGCCGGGTGCTGCAGGGCAAGGAGGACGCCGAGGTCGACCTCGCCTCCGGCATGCGGGTGAGCGGCCGGGTCGAGTTCGACGCCAAGGGCCGCGTCGCCTCCATGGGCCAGCCGGTCTTCATCGCCGGGGGCGGCCCCGCCAACCAGTTCGTGGACGTCCAGGCCAAGAACCCGACGACGATGACCTATGACGTCCTCGACCGCGTCGTCAAGGTCACCTTCCCCTATGGAACCCCCAACGCCAACACCCAGGTCGTCTACGGCTTCGGCTCCTTGGATGGCGTCAGCCGCTTCCTGACCACCCGCACCGATCCCAACGGCCGGGCCACGCGCTTCTACCGCGACGTGGACGGCAACGTGCTCGGCGTGGAGCAGGCCAACGCGAAAGGCAACGTCCTCAGGACCGCCCGCTACGACTACGACGCCCTCAACCAACTCACCTCTGTCAAGGACGCCAAGGGCAGCACCACCCGCCTGGAGCACGACACCCTCGGCCGCAACGTCCTCCTGGACAACCCCGACCTCGGCCGCACCGAGTTCCGGTACGACCCGGCCGGCAACCTCAGGGCCAAGAGCACCGCCAACCTGGCCGCCCGTGGCCAGCAGATCCGCTACCTCTACACCTTCAACCGCCTGGACCGCATCGACTACCCGCAGTCGCCGGACGTGGTGTTCACCTACGGCTCTCCCAACGCGCCGTTCAACCGCGCCAACCGCGTCGCCACCGTCACGGACGAGTCGGGCGTCGAGGAGCGCTCCTACGGCAAGCTGGGCGAGGTCGTGCAGACGGTCAAGACCACCACGGCCCTGAACGGCAACTCTCCCAAGGGGCCGTACACCACGCGGTTCCAGTTCGACAGCTTCCACCGGCTCCTCTCCGTTGTCTATCCCGACGGCGAGGCGCTGACCTACGGCTACGACACGGGCGGCCAGGTCAAGTCAGCCTCCGGCGTCCTGCGCGGCGTCCGCTTCGACTACCTGCGCCAGATGGGCTACGACGAGTTTGGGGCGCGAGCGCTGGTGGTGCTCGGCAACGGCGTCGAGACCCGCTACACCTACGATCCCCAATCGCGGTTCCTCACCCAGCTCCGCACCACCGGGACAGGCCGCGACCTCCAGAACCTCCAGTATGCGTATGACCTGACGGGTACCGTCCAGAAGATCGAGAACCGGATGCCCGTGCCGAGCCCGTCCCTCTACGGCGGCCCGGTCTCGCAGACCTTCCAGTACGACGACCTCTACCAGCTCGTGGGGGCGCAGGGCACGTACCAGTCCGGTCCCAACAAGACCTCGTCCTACACCTTGGCCCTCGCCTATGACGTGGCCGGCAACACCACGGCCAAGAACCAGCTCCACCAGACCAGCAACGGCGGCAAGCCGAAGACCGAGCAGAAGACCTCCTACAACTGGGCCTACACCTACGGCGGACCCCAGCCGCACGCGCCGACCCGCATCGGCGACCGCACCTTCCGCTATGACCTGAACGGCAACCAGACCGGCTGGGAGACGGACAAGAACGGCACCCGCCGTACGCTGACCTGGGACGAGGAGAACCGCCTCACCTCCGTGGCCGACAACGGCCAGACCACCCGCTTCCTCTACGACGCGGGAGGCATGCGCACCAACAAGGCGGGCCAGCACGGCGAGACGACCTACGTCAACCGCTGGTTCTCGATCCGCAACGGCGCCATCGCCAGCAAGCACGTCTACGCGGACGACGTCCGTCTGTCCACCAAGGTCTCGCCGGACCCGACGCCACCCTCCGAAAAGGTCTACTTCTACCAGGACGACCACCTTGGCTCGACCCAGTTCGTGACCGACGACCAGGGCACGGCCTACCAGCACCTGGAGTACTTCCCCTCCGGCGAGATCTGGGTCGACGAACGCTCCGAGACGCAGCGGACGCCCTACCTCTTCAGCGGCAAGGAGCTGGACGAGGAGACGGGGCTCTCCTACTTCGGCTTCCGCTACTACGACGCACGCCAGGGGCAGTGGATCAGTGCGGACCCGGTCCTGGACGGGATGCTCTACGTCGAAAGGATGGCAAAACCGGATGGGTCCGGAGCGCCTTTCCGGCTGCCAGGACATCTCTATGCGTATGCCGGCAACAACCCGCTGAACTGGGTCGACCCGACCGGGTTGCTGACCTTTGAGGAAAAACGGCAGCGTCTTTCAGCTCTTGCGGATGATGTTGCCGAAATCCAAGCGGACTTCCACATCGAAACTGAGGGGGCCGCCAACCGGCGGCAGCAAGTCCTGGCTGCGGTCCAAGAAGCGTCCGGAGGAGGCTCCCAGGGGACCCTCGCGCTGCTCAAGACGCCTAGCGGGTGGTTCATGATCGAGCAGCAGACAAGCAGTATTGCCACGGCTGGAGCCGACCTGCTCGCAACGACCGGTATCACCTATATCCGACAGCAACGGCAGTCCGGCTTCCACGCGGAACCGAGGGGTTACAAGTACTTCAAGGATCAAGGGGCCTCGTTAGGGGGAGCGCAGATCGCCGTCTCGAAGGATATCTGCGCGAAGTGTGGGGCGTTCCTCGAGAAAAAAGGCATCAAGGCCATGACCAAGATCTCGGAGGATGGGCCTAAGTTCTGGGTCGATCCCGATACCCTCGAGGCAGTGGCAGGTGTGCCGAAGCCAGGGGCGAGGTTGTTGGGGCGCCGTTCAGAGATAGAACGCCTCAAGGCCAGCGCTGGTCCTAAGCCAACAGCCGGCAGAAAGCGAAAGCGCGAGGATTAGCTAATGGATTGATCGATGCTGATTCAGGTGCGGCGAGTCTTCCGCATTCAGGGCAGCGTCGCGGAAGGTGTCGCCAGCCCCAGGTCCTCATAAACCCCGTCGAGCAACGAGCGCACCCGTATCTCGTGCCGCTCGTTGCCCGGCGTGCCGTTGAAGGCCACGGCCACGGCGAGCCCCCGCTCCGGGTCCGCGAAGCCGGCGGAGGAGCGGTAGCCGCTGTGGCCGAAGGTGCGGGGAGAGGCGTGGTGATATTATGGCGGCCATGGAGACCTATACCTACACCGTGCATTTCGAACCCGCCGAGGAGGGCGGCTATGTGGTGACGGTACCGGCGCTTCCCGGTTGCATCACCGAGGGCGATACCTATGGCGAAGCTCTCGCGATGGCCGAGGACTGTATTCGAGGTTTCCTCGAGGCCCTGGTGAAGGCCGGCCAGCCCATCCCCAGAGAGGTGGAGCAGCGCAGGCCGGTTGAAGCCCTGATTCAGGTCGAGGCCCCAGCGTCTGCATGAACCGCCTGCCGACGCTGCAACCCAGGCAGCTTGTCGCAGCCCTCAAACGAGCTGGGTTTATCGAGCACCATCAGTCCGGCAGCCATCTCTACCTCTGGCATCCTTCCAGCAAGCGGATGACCTCGATCCCTATGCATCCCGGGGACCTCAAGCGAGGCACTGCCAGGGCTATCCTCAAGCAGGCAGGTCTCACAGAGGATGAGCTACGGGATCTCCTTTGAGATCCAGGTCTTCATAGACCCCATCCAGCACGCGCCGAATCCGCATCTCGTGCTGCTCATTGCCCGGCGTGCCGTTGAAGGCCACGGCCACGGCGAGCCCCCGCTCCGGGTCCGCGAAGCCTACGGACGAGCGGTAACCGCTGTGGCCGAAGGTGCGGGGGGAGGCGTGGTGGCCGTAGCCGTAGGGCACCGTCTCGGCGCCGTACTGGACGGAGTTGATGATGAAGCCGAGCCCCCAGTCCAGGACGTGCTTGAAGGTGGCGTCCATCATCCCCACCCGGCTGGGAGACGTGAAGGCCTCGACGGTCTGCGGCAGGAGGATGCGCCGGCCCTGCCAGACACCCCGGCCGAGCAGCATCTCGTAGAAGCGGCCAAGCTCGCGCATCGGGCCGTAGCCGTTGCCGCCGGGGCTGGGGTTGACGCAGCGTTCCTCCGTGTCCCAGTCCTGGGGCTTCGGCTCTCCCTTTTCGGTATTCCACATGGCACCGATCCGGCCGCTCTCCTGGTAGGCCCGGTAGCGCGCCGGAGGCATGCCGATCCAGGAGTCCGACATCCCGAGCGGCTCGAAGATCTCGCCGCGGACGTAGTCCGGGAAGGGGTGGCCGGACAGCCGCCGGACGACCTCGCCCAGGATGAACCAGCTCGACGCCTGGTGATAGCCGGCCTTCTTCCCCGGCGCCCAGCGGGGCTCGGGCTTCATGGCGCAGATCTTCGCCACGATCTCCCCCCAGGAGAGCTGCGGCCAGCCGGTGTCCAGCATTCGGATGCCGCCCGTGTGGGTGAGGAGGTGGCGGAGGGTGATCCCCTCCTTGCCGTTGGCCGCGAACTCGGGGATGTGCAGGGCGATGGGGTCGTCCAGCTCCAGCAGCCCGCGCTCCCAGAGCTGGGCCAGGGCCACCGCCGTCACCGGCTTGGTGGAGGAGAGCCAGAGCATCAGGTGGTCCCGCGTCAGCGGCTCGCCGGGACGATTCTCGCCCAGGGCCGCGTCCGCCACGGCCTCCCCCCGCAGTGAGACGTAGATCTGGGCCCCGAGATGGAGCCCTTCGCGGATGCCGGTTTCGATGGCGTCTTGCGTGCGGGGGAGCCGGTTCAGGGTGCCGTCCGTCATGGTGGGGAATTGTACAGCCCTCCTCGCTCGCTCCGGGAAGCACGAGGCTAGTACGGCTTCACAACAGAATTGACTCCCTGGCGTTAGCGCCCCCTGGGAGCGCCGGCATCCCTGCCGGTCGGCTCACCCCCGTTTGGATTCGAAGGCCAGCGGGACGCCAGCGTTCCCCAAAAGCCCTGTCCAGACCCCGAACGAGCCTCTCGCGCCGCCCTGCGGAAGGCTCGCCGGCTGGAACGAGTGGCCCGTTGACCCTTACGAGAGGCTCGCCGGCCGGAACGGGTCAGCTTTTCACCGGAACGAGCGGCTCGCCGGTCGGAACGAGCCGGCTTTTTACCGCAACGAGAGGCTCGCCGGTTGGAACGGGTGAGCTGTTTACCGGAACGAGAGGCTCGCCGGCCGGAACGGGTCAGCTTTTCACCGGAACGAGCGGCTCGCCGGTCGGAACGAGCCGGCTTTTTACCGCAACGAGAGGCTCGCCGGTTGGAACGGGTGAGCTGTTTACCGGAACGAGAGGCTCGCCGGTCAGAACGGGTCAGCTTTTCACTGGAACGAGCGGCTCGCCGGTCGGAACGAGTGAGCTTTTCACCGGAACGGGAGGCTCGCCGGCCGGAACGAGCCTTCTGTAAGGGTCAACGGACCACTCGTTCCAGTCGGCGAGTCTTCCGCAGAGCGGCGCGAGAGGCTCGTGCAGGTACCCAGGGCTCGCGCCCTGGGCTATGAGTCTCCCCGCCCTCTGGGCTCAAGACAGAAAGCTCTCAACGCGAACCCGGAACGAATTTCGGGGACGCTGTACTAGGCCCATTCACCCTTTCTGCTTCGGGATGAACTCCTCGATCACCGCCTTGCGGAGGAGTGAGGGGGGCAGGATCCCCTGGGCGAGCAGGAAGTCGTTGAAGGCCTGGCGGTCGAACTTCGGTCCCAGGATGCGCTCCGTCTCGGCCCGCAGCTCCATGAGGCGGGTGTAGCCGCAGAAGTAGGCCGTGGCCTGACCCGGGCTGCGGAAGGTGTAGCGCTGGACTTCCTGGAGGGCCATGCCTTCGGAGAGGCCGACGTCCTCGCGCAGCACGCGCAGGGCCTCCTCGCGGGTGATTTTTCCGCTCTGCAGGCCCGGGTCCAGGATGGCCCGGGCGGCCCGCGCCAGACGGCTCTGGAGGGCGGCGAGCTGGCCGTCGAGCGGCAGGTAGGGCTTGACCTCGGCTTCCGCGTAAAGCCCCCAGCCCTCGACGTTGACGCTGTTGAAGGCGAAGATGGCGCGCGCCTTGGAGACCCCCTTCTCGATCAGCGAAGCGAACTGCAGCTCGTGACCCGGACGCCCCTCGTGGGCCGTCAGCGGCCAGGCGAAGGCGTCATAGGTGAAATCGTCGAGCACCAGGTTTTCCTGCCCCGGGGCACCGGGGATCCGCAGGGGCAGCACGAACTCGCCCATCTCGCCCGTGTTGCCGATCAGCCGCGGCGGCTGCATGTTCGGGGCGGGGATGCGCACGCTCTCGGCCTCGCTCGCCAGGCGGAACTTCATCGCCCGGTTGGGCAGGGTGACGATCTTCTCGCGGCGGATGATCTCTTCGAGCGCCTTGATGCGGGCCTCGTAGAAGGGAAGGATGGCCTCGCCCGTGATCTGCTTCTTCTTGAGCTCGCGCAGCACCCCCCGGTAGCCCGTGGCCTGGAGACCCTTCTCCTTGGCGACCAGGGGTGCCAGGGACTCCATCTCGCTCTGGATCTCCTTGAAGGCCACCTGGGCGCGGCTCACCAGCTCCTCGACCGGCATGTCGACGCCCACCTGTTCGATGCTGTAGGCGTAGATCTTCGGCGGCAGCCGGAAGTCGGTGCGGGCGCGGGGGAGGATCTCCTTGCGCAGGAAGTCGTCATACCCCGCGAGCTGCGTCTTGAGCTTGGCGAAGGGTTCTTCGTAGCCGGTGATGCCGTACTTCTTGAACAGCTCCTCGATCCCGCTGACCAGGGTGGCGTTGTTGGCCAGGTCGCGCTCCACCTGGTCCTTGAACGGCCCCACCAGGCCCGGTTCCTTCAGGCGGGAGCGGACGTAGGTCTCCGCCAGGGTGGCGAGAGGGGTGAAGCCCTGGGTGGTGCCCGTGTACTTTTTCAGCCGGACGAGGGCGGCCGGCCGGCGGGAGGCCTCCACCTGGTCGTCGAGCAGGGAGCGCATGGAGCCGAACATGATCTGGGTGAGGTTGAAGTAGGGGATCTGATACGTGCGGCTGATCTCCGTGCCCTTGAGGTCGGAGTCCAGGGAGTCGATCAGGATCTGGAGGTCCTGCCGCACGGGGGGATCGGTCTCGGCCGCCAGACGCTTTTCGAGCTGCGCCCGTACATTCCGGGTGGCTTCCTCGGCGCGCGTCTCGAAGCCGGGAGTCAGGTCGAAGATCTCCTCGTCGAGGCCGGAGATCCCGAGATCCGCGGCGCCTTCCGGGCTCAGGCGGGCGAGGACGTCGAGCACGATCTGGGTGTTCTGGTCGCTCTTCGCCACCCACGCCGGAGGTGACTGTGGCGCCGTCTGGGCGGCAACGGGAAAGGCCGCGGCGGTGACCGCGAAGGCCAGGGCGAGAGCTCCCACAAGGGAACGGATTCGGATGAAAGAAGTCATCAAAGGATCTCCTGAAAGTCGCGCAGCCATCCAGGCTGCACCCTCTTAACGACGGTGAGCGAGAAATGTTCTGCTGGACGTTGGCACAAGCGTTGCTTAAGGCAGAAGTTGTCCGGCGGGGCGGGTTCAAAGGCAAACCGACGAGATGACATCGAACACCGCCCGCCGTTCTTGATAGCGAGGCATTAAGCCTTTGAAGGAGCTACTGATGAACACGCGAGCCCGTACCTTTTCGATCCTGATGACCTTGGCCCTCACTGTTACTCTCTCCTCCGCGTGGGCCGGGGAAGGATTCGTCCAGGGCGAGGCCGCGAGGGCGCTCCAGAGGGCCGAGAGCCTCGTACAGCAGAAGGAGTTCCGCAAGGCGGCCGCCGAGTTCGAGCGAGCGAGCGAGCTCGCGGGCGGCACTTGTTCCGATTGCCTTCTGGGCGTCGCGCGCGCCTACAGCGGCGCGGGGCAGGTGGACGCGGCCATCCAGGTGACCCGCATGGCACTCCCGATGTTCTCCTCGCCCGGCGGCCAGGCCCGGGCCTACGATCAGCTCGGCGCCCTGCTGACCCTGAAGGGCGATATGGACGCGGCCCGCGCCGCCTTTGGCAGAGCCGTCGAGCTCGACGGCACTATGGCGGCCCAGGTCCGCTCCAGCATGGCGGCAGCGCTCCTCCAGCGGGCAAGCGCGGCCGAAGCCGCCGCCCAGCCCCAGGGAATCGAGAGCCTCGCCGCGGCGGCTCCCCAGCTCCCCTAGGCAGTCCCCCCGGAATCTCACCGTCTCCCCCAAGGCTCCCATCGGCACCTTAGCAGTGCGGGAGCTTGGCGCTCTCCGGAGAGGCGGTACAGATTGATCAGTCTTGCAGATATTGAACAAGCGCGCGTCCGGATCAAAGACGTGGCGGTGGAAACGCCGTGCCTCCGTTCTCCCACCTTCTCCGAGGAGCTGGGGGTCGAGGCCTGGATCAAATACGAGACCCTCCAGCGCACGGGCGCCTTCAAGGTGCGCGGTGCCTACAACAAGATCAGCACCCTGCCCTCCTCGAAGGGCGTGATCGCCGCCTCGGCGGGCAACCACGCCCAGGGGGTCGCCTTCAGTGCCGCCCGGGCGGGAGTCGCGGCGACCATCGTCATGCCCATGACGACGCCGCTGATCAAGATCGAGAACACGCGGCGCCTCGGCGGCCACGTGGTGCTGGCGGGGGAGGTCTTCGACGAGGCCTACGAGGAGGCGCGGCGGTTGGAGACCGAGAAGGACCTGGTCTTCGTCCACCCTTTTGACGATGACCAGGTGATCGCCGGCCAGGGCACGATCGGGCTGGAGATCCTGGAGCAGGCGCCCGACACGGAGATCCTCGTCGTGCCCATCGGCGGCGGCGGGCTGATCTCCGGCATCGCCACCGCGGTCAAGGAGAAGCGTCCTTCCGTAAAAGTGTACGGCGTGCAGACGGCGGCCGCCCCGGCCCTGGCGGAGAGCTTCCGCGCGGGCCGGATCGTGGCCTGCCCGGTGACCCGGTCGGTGGCGGACGGCATCGCCGTCAAGCGGCCCGGGGACCGCACCTTCGAGTACATCCGGCGCTATGTGGACGACGTCTTCACGGTCTCGGAGAAGCAGATCCGGGCCGCCATCATCCGCCTGCTGGAGACGGGGAAGACGGTCGCCGAAGGCGCGGCGGCGGCGGCCTTCGCGGCCCTGGCCTGTGGCAGCATCCCCCGCGCGGCGGGCCGGAAGGTGACCCTCGTGCTGTCGGGCTCCAACATCGACCTGGCGCTGCTGTCGAGCATCATCGACCGCTCCATGGTGGAGAGCCACCGCCTGGTGCGCATCCGGACGCACGTGCCGGACCGGCCGGGAGCCCTGGGCGAGCTGCTCATGGTGATCGGCGACCACGGCGGCAACGTGATGCGCATCCAGCACGACCGCATCTTCATGCACGGCGGCTTCTGGGAGGCCCAGGTGGACCTCACCCTGGAGACCCGCAACCTGGAGCACATCCAGGAGCTGGAGGTGGCGATGGGGGAGCGGGGCTACAAGGTGGTCGCCGTGGGGCTGAACGGCAACGGGGGGTGAGGGGGCGAAACGGCGTGGGCGCCCGGGCGGAACGGGTCCGGCACTTTGTAAAAATGAGAATGGAGGATCTCCCCTTCGAAGGCGGGCACCGCGCCGCGAGGGGATTTCCGGGTCGTCCTATCAGTTATTCCAAATATCAGATTTAAGCCGTAGGCGGGATTTCAGGAAACTCCCTTTCCCCCTCTTGACTTCTACGGTCTGGAGATCGACCATGTCATTCCCACGCACGAGAAGGGCAAAACCGTCGCGAGGCGGTGACGCAAAGCCGAGGGTCTCTCCGAGACAGCCAGGTTACCGAAAGCCGGGACGCTGCAGGATCGATTTTTTCGATTATCCGGTTTCGGGGAGCTCAAAAATGTCTGGCCATCTGTCCCGGTTTGCCGGGGCTCCAGCACTCAGAAATCGATCTGCTGTCTTGTTGGACTGTCGGCCCCTGTCGTCTTGGGGGCAAGCCTCGATCAACCCCAGCAACGGGAGGAAAGTTCATGACGAAATTGCAGAGGAGAGGCGTTCGGATCGTCGCCCTGGGCCTCGCGGTAGCGTTCGCCCTCGGGCTCGCCGCGGCTCCGGTCTTCGCCGGCGGCGCCAAGGCCCCGAATGGTCTCCAGGTCGCCATTGATCCGGCGACCGGGCAGATCCGCCAGCCCACGGCCGCCGAGTCTCGCGCGCTCGCGGGCATGTCGATGTCCATGACCAAGGCCGCTACCAGTGAGCTGCAGGTCACCCAGTGGGCTGACGGCACGCTCTCGGCGGTGCTGACGGAAGACTACCTGAACGTCTGGCTCGTGGGTCTCGACGCGAACGGCTCCGCTGCCCAGGTCTGCGTCGACGGCTACGCGGCCGGCTCCACCCAGCTCGCCGCCCCCGCCATGGAGGAGAAGTAAGCCATGAAGACCCTGACGAAGCTCTTCTCTTTCCTCGTCCTCGCGGCGCTGGTGCTGGCCGTCAACTCGCCGGCTTTCGGCGCGGCCAACATCGTCATCGTCAACACCGACGGAGCCAACGAAGGCTTCAACGACCCGACGCCCGCGGCTCCGGTGGGCGGCAACCCCGGCACCACCATCGGCCAGCAGCGGCTGATCGCATTCCAGTACGCGGCCAGCATCTGGGGCTCGATCCTGGACAGCGCGGTACCGATCAACGTCCAGGCGGCCTTCAACCCGCTGGCCTGCACGCCGACCGGGGCCACCCTGGGCGCCGCCGGCGCCATCCAGATCTTCGCCAACTTCCCTGGGCGTGAGTACAACAACACCTGGTACCACGTCGCCCTGGCCAACAAGCTTGCGGGCTCTGACCTGGCCCCGGGCCCGAACGCCACCGCGGCGGACGATATCGTGGCGACCTTCAATGCCAACCTCGGCAACGTGGGTTGCTTGACGGGCGTCGGCTTCTACTATGGTCTCGACGCGAATCACGGCACCCAGATCGACCTCGTGACCGTTCTGCTTCACGAGTTCGGCCATGGCCTGGGCTTCTCCAACTTCGTCACCGAGCAGACCGGCACCCAGCCGCTCGGTTTGACGGACATCTTCTCCACCTACACCCTGGACACCACCACGGGCCTCCACTGGTCGCAGATGACCACCAACGCCCAGCGCCAGGCTTCGGCCATCAATGCCGCCAGGGTGGTGTGGGACGGCATCAACGTCACCGCCGCCGCTCCGAGCGTGCTGCAGCCCGGCACGCCGCTGGCCACCATCAACAGCCCGTCGGGCCTCGGCCCCTTCGCCGTGGGCGCCGCCGCCTTCGGTCCGCCGATCGCGGCTCCCGGCGTAACCGGCAACGTGGTGCAGGCCCTCGATGTGGCCGAGGCCGGGGCGCCTCCGGGAACCACCTTCGACGGCTGCTCGCCGATCACCAACGCCGCCGCCGTGGCCGGCAAGATCGCTCTCGTCGACCGTGGCTTCTGCGGCTTCGTCGTCAAGGTGAAGAACGCGCAGAACGCCGGCGCCATCGCCGTGATCGTGGCCGACAACGCTGCCGGCGCGCCTCCGGCGGGCATGGCCGGCGTCGATCCGACCATCATCATTCCCTCGGCCCGCATCACCCTGCCCGACGGCAACGCCCTCAAGGCCGCGCTCGGGTCCGGCACGGTGAACCTGACCCTGGGCGTCAACCTCGCCATCCTCGCCGGCGCCGATCCGCAGGGCCGGGTGCTGCTCAACGCCCCCAACCCGGTGCAGCCGGGCTCGTCGATCTCCCACTGGGATCCGATCGCCTTCCCGAACCTGCTGATGGAGCCCGCCATCAACGCCGACCTGACCCACGGCGTCGACCTGGCCCGCCAGGAGATGATCGACATCGGCTGGTTCTCCGACGGTGACGGCGTGCCGGACGGCCGCGACCAGTGCATCGGCTCCTCGGCCAACGTCACGGTGATCATCGACGGCTGCAACTCGGGCGTGACCAACACCCTGTTCACCAACGGCTGCAAGATCACCGACCTGATCAACGACTGCGCGGTGGGCGCCTCCAACCACGGCTCGTTCGTGAGCTGCGTCGCCCACCTGACCAACGACCTGAAGAAGGCCGGCGTCATCTCCGGCTCTCAGAAGGGCGCCATCCAGAGCTGCGCGGGCGGGGCCAGCATCCCCTGATCCCTCCGTCTGTTCCATAGGATCAAAAGGGGCCGGTGCGCGAGCGCCGGCCCTTTTTCTTTTCCCCGGGTGGCGCTAGGCTCCCGGCATGAAATTCGAGACCCGCGCCGTCCACGCGGGCCACCGGATCGACCCGGCCACGGGATCGGTGGCTCCCCCCATCTACCTCTCGACCAACTTCGCCCGCGACCCGGAGGGGACTCCCCTCGGCGGGCATACCTACATCCGCGAGTCCAACCCCACCCAGGAGCACCTCGAAGAGGCCCTGGCTCCCCTGGAAGGCGGGGAGGGCGCGCTTGTCTTCGCCTCCGGCATGGCGGCCGGCGTGGCCCTGCTCCAGACCCTGGCGCCGGGCTCCCACGTGCTCTTCCCGGACGACGCCTACTACGGTTTCCGGGTCGCCGCCGAGGAGTTCCTCCCCAACTGGGGCATCCGGTCGGACTTCGTGGACATGAGCGACCTCGCGGCGCTCGAAGCCGCCCTCCGTCCGGAGACCCGGCTCGTCTGGCTCGAATCGCCGTCCAACCCCCTGCTCAAGGTCGTCGACCTCGCGGCCGCCGCCGCCCTGGCCCGCCGGGCCGGGGCGCTGTCCGTGGTGGACAACACCTTCGCCACTCCCGTGCTGCAGCGCCCGCTCGAGCTCGGGGCCGACGCCGTCCTCCACTCGACCACCAAGTACTTCGGCGGCCACAGCGACGTCCAGGGCGGCGCCCTGGTCTTCGCCCGCCGGGGCGAGCTGTACGAGCGGGTCCACCACCTGCGGCACGTCGCTGGGGGCGGTCGCCTCCCCCTTCAACTGCTGGCTCGTGCTGCGCGGCGTGCGCAGCGTGGCCTGCCGGGTCGCGGCCCAGAGCGCGGGCGCGCTGGCCGTGGCCCGGGCTCTCGAAGGCTCGCCCGCGGTCTCGGCCGTCCACTATCCCGGCCTTCCTTCCCACCCGGGCCACGAGACCGCCCGCCGGCAGATGTCCGCCTTCGGCGCCATGCTCTCCTTCCGTGCCGCGGGCGGACGGGAGGCGGCGCTGCGCCGTGATCTCGCGGGTCAGGCTGTTCACCCGCGCCACCTCGCTCGGCGGCGTCGAGAGCCTGATCGAGCACCGCGCCTCCAGCGAAGGGCCGTCTTCGCGCACGCCGCAGGACCTGATCCGCATGTCGATCGGCCTGGAGCACCCGGACGACCTCGCCGCCGACCTCCTCCAAGCGCTGGAAGGAGCTTGAAAAGGTAAAAACGTGCATGCTTCTTGCTTCTGTGCCAGCTCAGCGGGTCGTTCTCCGCATTGATGGAATCTGAGAAAGGAGCTCTCGATGGCTACGACGGGCAAGAAGGGGTCTACCACCGGGACGGAGGGCGGGCCCGGAACCACGACATCTACGACTTCCAAGAGCGGTGCCGCCAAGAAGAAAGGCCCGAGCAAGAAGGCGGTCCTGGCCTCGGCCGCAGCCGTCGCCGGGGTGGCCGCGGCAGCCGCGGGGATCGCCGCTGTGGCCCGCAAGAAGAGCGCCGCCAAGAAGGCCGAGAAGAAGAGCGCGGCGAAGAAGCCGGCCAAGGCCGCTGCGGGCGGTGGTGCCAAGAAAGCGGCAAAGAAACCGGCGAAGAAAGCCGCCAAGAAGAGTTGAGAGAGCCCGGGGAGGTCATCCCTCCCCGGCCAGGGCCCTGCGCGCCGCCGCCAGGGTCTGCCGGAACCCTTCGCGCTCGCGGCCCGCGACCAGCCCCTCCAGTTGCTTCAGCGCCTCCCGCGTGGCCGCGTAGACCTCGTGCCGGTGGGGGTTCAGGTGCTGGATGTCGAGATAGAGGTCGGGGTCCTCGGCCAGCACGGAGAGGGCCGTGGCCGTCTGCCGCGTGAACGTCGTCGAAGCGCAGGCGTGGAGCTCGGCGGGGTCGATCCCCGAGCGGGTGAGGGCCGCGCCGAACAGGATGTTCGTCAGGTGGGCGAGGCCCAGGAGCCAGCCCATCAACCGGTCATGATGGGGGAAGGGCACCGCCACGAGCCTGGTGTAGGGATGGGCAAGCAGGGCCGCCAGATCCGCCTTCTCCTCCGCCGGGTCTCCCTGGGCGGCGAGCACGAACGTCAGGGGCTCGTAGAACGACTTGCCCGGCCCGAACATGGGGTGCAGGGCGAGCGCCCGCGTGCCGCGCTCGCGGGCCCGGGCGAGGGGAGCCGAGAGCGGGTCCTTGATCGAGGCGATCTCCACCACCATCCCCTTCGGCGCCCGCGCCACCACCTCCTCGACCACCTCGGGCGTGCGGCCCAGGGGCACGGCCACCAGCATGGCGGCGTAGGCGTCCAGGTCCGCCACCTCGTCCAGACCCGCGAAACGGCCCGGGGCGTGGGGGAGGCTGCCGAGCGCGGGATCGGCCAGGTCCACGCTGTGCCCCACCAGCTCCAGGAACCCGCGGAACCAGTTGCCCATGCCGCCGGCGCCGCCCACGATCAGCACCCGTTCGCCGCGCTGCTCGCGCAGAGCGATGCCCACCCGGTACTGCCGCTCGACCGAGCCGCGCATGATGGCCTGGAACACCGCCTCCATGACCTCCTCCGATACCCCGCAGGCCTCGGCGTGCTGGCGGGCGCGGGTGAGCACCCGGTCCTCCACGTCGCGCACCACCACCGGCTGGCCGGCTTCGGCCTTGATGCGCCCCACCTCGGCGGCCAGGTCCATGCGGCGGCGCAGCAGCTCCAGCAGGGCGCGGTCCACCTCGGCGATCGAGTCCCGCAGGGGAGAGAGAGGGTCGGGCGTGCTCATGGCGCGTCTCCTTCGAGAAGGGGCCGCGATTCTATGACGGCGGCAAGGCTGAAGGGGAGGGAGGGAAGGGAAGCCGGGCGGGGGCGCCCGGCTTCCCCCATTTTGCCGCGCGTCAGGTCAGGAGGACCCTGCCGCGGGTCAGATGGGTGAAACCATGTGCGCCTGTCTATGAGAGCAAGGGGAGTGCCACGCGGGAAAATCCCGGAAAACCCTGGAAAACCGGGTTTTCGGGGATTTTCGAGCTTTCGGGGGTGGACGCTCCACCGTACGGTCCCGTCCTCTGCGGAAGACAGCGAGGCCGGCTGTCCCCCTCGGATCTCCTCACTGGCACTTGGATTGCTGAACCTGCCCTGAACGGGCTGACCGGAGGAGGCCGGGTGCGGTAAGCTCGCGCCCCAAACTCAAGGGAGTCGCAATGGCCAACGACCCGATTGCAGAAGCACCGCGGACCGGCTTCTTCGGACACCCCCGGGGGCTCGCGACGCTGTTCTTCACGGAGTTCTGGGAGCGCTTCAGCTACTACGGCATGCGGGCGCTGCTGATCCTCTACATGACAACCGCCGCCGAGAGGGGAGGGCTCGGGTACAGCGATTCGCGGGCCGGGGCCATCTACGGGCTCTACACCGCGTTCGTCTACCTGCTGGCCCTGCCCGGAGGGTGGATCGCCGATCAGCTCCTCGGGCAGCGGCGCTCGGTCTTCCTCGGCGGCTGCATCATCGCCGCCGGCCACTTCAGCATGGCCATCGAGTCGGAGACGACGTTCTTTCTGGGCCTGGTCCTGATCGTCATCGGCACCGGCCTGCTCAAGCCCAACATCAGCACCATGGTCGGCGAGCTCTATCCGGAAGGCGGAGCGCGCCGGGACGCGGGCTTCTCGATCTTCTACATGGGCATCAACCTGGGCGCTTTCGTGGCTCCCCTGATCTGCGGCCCCCTGGGACAGCGGGTCGACTGGCACTGGGGCTTCGCGGCGGCCGGCATCGGCATGGTGCTCGGGCTCATCCAGTACACCATCCAGGGCAAGTACCTCGGGAGCGCGGGCCTGAGCCCCAACGCGGCGGGAGACCCGGCGGCCCGGCGCAAGGCGATCCAGATCCTGATCGGCGCGCTCGTGGTGGCCGCCCTCCTCGCGGGGCTGGTCGCCTCGGGCGTGATCCAGATCAGCATCGAGGCCGTGGCCGGCACCACGGGCATCGTCATCGTCGGCCTGGCTCTCCTCTACCTCATCGTGCAACTGACCGCCGGCGGGCTGGACGCCATCGAGAAGAAGCGGATGGTGGTCATCTTCGTCCTCTTCATCTTCTCGGCCCTCTTCTGGTCCGGCTTCGAGCAGGCCGGCTCTTCGCTCAACCTGTTCGCCGACCGGCTGACGAACATGAACATCTTCGGCTGGGCGATGCCGGCGAGCGTGCTCCAGGCGGTCAACCCGCTGATGATCATCACCCTGGCTCCGGTCTTCGCCTGGCTCTGGATCCGCCTGGCGCGGGCCAACAGAGAGCCCTCGGCGCCGGCCAAGTTCTCCCTGGGCCTGATCCTCCTGGGCCTGGGCTTCGGCGTCATGGTGTGGGCCTCGGTCCTGACCGCCAACCAGACCCGCCAGGTGGGCCCCATCTGGCTGATCCTCACCTACTTCTTCCATACCTGCGGCGAGCTCTGCCTGTCGCCGGTGGGCCTGTCCACCGTCACCAAGCTCGCCCCGCACCGCAAGGTCGGACAGATGATGGGCATCTGGTTCATGTCGGTGGCCCTGGGCAACCTGATCGCCGGCATGGTCGCCGGCCGGTTCGAGACGCTGCCCCTGCCGCAGATCTTCGGCGCCGTGCTCGCAACCACGGCGGGGGCCGGCCTGATTCTGGCCCTCTTCATCAAGCCGATCCGCAGGCTCATGAGTGGAGTTCACTGAAAGCGAGGTGTCGATGAGCGCGACAACCGTAGCCACGGCGAATCCGGCCCTTCGAGCCGAGGCCGCCGCCGGCAAGCACCCGAAGGGTCTCTACGTCCTGTTCTTCACCGAGATGTGGGAGCGCTTCAGCTTCTACACGGTGGGCGGGATGTGGGTCCTGTACGTCCAGAACACCGAGCAGGGCTTCGGATGGACCCAGGACCAGGCGACGAGCGTCTGGTCCACCTACCTGATGTTCGTCTACGCGAGCCCGCATCATCGGCGGCCTGATCGCCGACTGGAAGCTCGGCTACCGAAGAGCCGTGATGCTGGGCGGCCTCTTCTTCATGGCCGGCCACGCCCTCCTCGCGTTCCGCTCCATACCGATCATGTACGCCGCCCTGGCCTGCCTGGTGATCGGCAACGGCTTCTTCAAGCCGAACGTCTCCGCCATGGTGGGCAACCTCTACCCCGAGGGGAGCCACCTCAAGGACCGGGCGTACAACATCTTCTACATGGGCATCAACGTCGGCGCCTTCCTCGCGCCGCTGGTGGCCGAATTCATGGTGCGGAACTTCGGCTTCCACCCCGCGTTCTTCATGGGCGCCATCGGCATGGTCATCTCGGTGGCCACCCTGTGGATCTTCCGGCGGCACGTCCTCTCGGCCGACAAGGGGTTCAAGGCGCCGGCAGCTACCGCCGGGGCCGCCGCCACCGCCGTCGACGCGCCACCTCCCGGGGTGAGCCGGCAGAACGCCATCGACACGGTCTCCGACACGAGGCGGATCCTCGCCCTGATCGTCATCTTCATCATCGTGATCGTCTTCTGGATGGTCTTCCACCAGAACCAGATCACCCTCACCTACTGGGCGAACGACAACACCGACTGGAACGTCACCGGCATCATCTCCAACGCCATCAACCCGGCGTGGGTGATCCTCCTCACGTTCCCTCTGGTCTGGTTCTGGAAGCGCCTCGACGAGCGCGGCCTGGAGCCGTCCACCCCGACCAAGATGGCCATCGGCATGTGCCTGACCGGCGCCGCGTTCTTCGTCATGTACTTCGCCGGCAAGGCGGGGGGAGACGTGGGGAAGGTGTCGCCCTGGTGGCTGATCTCGGCCTACGGTGTCCTCACCCTCGGTGAGCTGATGCTCTCGCCCATGGGCCTCTCGCTCGTCTCCAAGGTGGCCCCGGTGCGGCTGCGGGGTCTCATGATGGGCGGCTGGTTCGTGCGCCACCGCCATCGGCAACAAGCTGACGGCGATCGGCGTCCTGTGGGACGACATGCCGCACTCCCAGTTCTTCGCGCTCCTGGGCGCCATGGCCCTGTTCATGGCCGTGGTGCTGGTCCTGTTGCTGAAGCCGCTCAAGAAGGCGATGCCGGGGGTGTAAGTCCCCTCACCCCTGCCCCTCTCCCCGCGGAGAGGGGCAGCTCCCCCTACAGCGTCACCTGCATCCCCAGCTCCACCACCCGGTTGGCGGGAATCCGGAAGAAGTCGGTGAAGCGCTGGGCGTTCCTCGACATCAGGGCGAACAGCTTCTTGCGCCAGAGGAACATGCCGGCGCGGTGGCTGGGGATCAGGGTCTCGCGGCCGAGGAAGAAGGTGGTCTTCATCATGTCCAGGAACAGGCCGTCCTCGCGGGCGCAGTCGAGCACGTCCTGGGCCCGCGGATCCTGGGTGAAGCCGTAGCGCGCCTTCAGCCGGTAGAAGCCCTTGCCTAGGTCTTCCACCTCCACGCGGTCCTTGGCCGAGACCCAGGGCACCTCCTCGGTGACCACCGTCATCAGCACCACCGACTCGTGGAGCACCTTGTTGTGCTTCAGGTTGTGCAGCAGCGTCACGGGAGTGCCGGCGGGGTTGGTGGTGAGGAACACCGCCGTGCCGGGGACCCGGGCCGGCGAGCCGGGCTGGATGTTGTTGACGAACTGTTCGAGGGGCAGGGCCTCCTCGCGCAGCCTCTCGGCCAGGATGTAGCGTCCCCTTCTTCCAGGTGGCCATCAGCAGGTAGATGAGGCCCGCCACCACCAGCGGGAACCAGCCGCCCTGGGGGATCTTGACGATGTTGGCGCCGAAGTAGGAGACGTCCAGCACCAGGAAAGCCGCGGTCAGGGCGCCCGCGGCGAGCGTCTTCCATCCCCAGATCTCGCGCTCCACTACGAAGGCCAGGATCGTCGTGATGACCATGGTCGTGGTGACGGCGATGCCGTAGGCGGCGGCCAGGTTGGTCGATTCCTGGAAGCCCAGCACCAGGCCGAGGGTGGAGATCATGAGCACCCAGTTGACCGCCGGGATGTAGATCTGCCCGATCTCCTCCTCCGACGTGTGGATGATCTCCATGCGCGGGCAGTAGCCGAGCTGCACGGCCTGGCGGGTGAGCGAGAAGGCGCCCGAGATCACCGCCTGCGAAGCGATCGACGTGGCCACCGTGGCCAGCACGACCAGAGGGTAGAGCGCCCAGGAGGGAGCGCAGGTTGTAGAACGGATGCTCCACCTCGCCGGGCCTCGCCAGCAGCAGGGCGCCCTGGCCGAAGTAGTTGAGCAGGAGCGCCGGCAGCACCAGGGTGAACCAGGCGAACCGGATGGGGCGCCGCCCGAAGTGGCCCATGTCCGCGTAGAGCGCCTCGCCGCCGGTGACCACCAGGAACACCGAGCCCAGGACCAGGAACCCCTGGAGCTTGGCATGAGCGAAGAACCGGACGGCATACCAGGGATTGACGGCGGCCAGCACGGCAGGCTCGCGGATGATCCAGCGCAGCCCCAGCACGGCCAGGGTCACGAACCAGACCATCATGACCGGCCCGAACAGCTTGCCGATCCCTTCCGTCCCCCGGCGTTGGATCAGGAACAGGACGATGAGGATGGCGAGGGTGATGGGAATGACGTAGGGATCGAAGAACGGCGTCGCCACCTCCAGCCCTTCGACGGCTGAGAGCACCGAGATGGCGGGCGTGATCATGCCGTCGCCGTAGAGCAGCGCGGCGCCGAACAGGCCCATGGCGATCAGCAGCCCGCGGCGGCGGCTGTGGCCGGTGCGGAGCAAGGCCATGAGAGCGAGGATTCCGCCCTCGCCCCGGTTGTCCGCCCGCATCACGAAGACCAGGTACTTGATCGAGATGACGATGATGAGGGACCAGAAGATCAGCGACATCACGCCCAGGACGTTGATCCGGTCCGGCGGCACCGAGTGGGGGCCGAAGAAGCACTCGCGCAAGGCGTAGAGGGGGCTCGTGCCGATGTCGCCGTAGACGACCCCGAGCGCTCCGAGAGAGAGGCCGAGAAGGGGGGAAAGCCTGGAGTCCTTGGGATCGCGTTGGGTCATGGTCACGGGAGCGGAAAACCTATCACACCGGATTCAAGGGCGCTCAAGGTTTTTCGTACCCCGACACCCGCCCGGTCAACCGTCCCGTCCCGGGGGGATGCAGGAAGTGGACCCAGCCTTCGCGCTGAGAGCCGCGGGGCACGAACGCGACATCATACTCGGCCTCTTCCTTCTCGCCGCCCGGCAGCTCCAGGGTCACCACCACGCGGGCTCCCTCGGCCGTCTCTCCTCCCCGGTTGTGCACCGTGACCGGCACGGCCCAGCTTTCGCCGCGGCGCTCGGGCCTGCCGAGGGTCACCGAGAGGTCCGGGGGAGAGTCTTCTCCCTGAAGGGCGTCCCAGACGAGGGCCCCGACGGTACCCAGCACCAGGACGAGCCCCAGCGCGAAGACGGTCCACTCCAGGCGGTTCTTCTCGACGCGGCTCATGAGGATTGCAGGAGGAGGCGTCCGGCCGAGGCCCCGAGGGCTGCCGCGACTCCCAGGACCACCGTCTGCGCCAGGCAGGTGGCGAGGGACGCGCCGGCGAAGCGGCCGAAGAACCAGAGGATGAACGCCGAGGCGACCAGCGCCACGGCATAGTTGAGGAAAGTCCGCGAGACCACGGTCGTCCAGCTCCTCTCGTCCTCGGGGTGGGTGCGGTCCGAGCCGCGGAAACCGCTGTAGAAGAGGACCAGGGCGCACAGCCCGAGCGAGACCAGGGCGAGACCCAGCACCTTCCAGCGGGACGCCTCGGCCGCGATCATCACGATCTCCTCCGTGGGTGCCACGTTGCTCGCGAAGAGGACCGCCCCGCACGCGGCGAGGGCGGCATGGCCCGGGAGGCCGGCGACGCCGGGCGAATCATCCGCCCTCTTCATCCCCTGGCCGTGGTCTCCTTTGCCGTTTCCGCCGAGCTGGGCCGAGCCCACCGAGACGCCGATCGCCGCCGTCACCCCCTCCACCACCACCTTGCCGACGATCTCGCTCAAGGGCATCCCGGCCTGGAGCTGTCCCAGGAGCCACAGCATGAGGACGGACACCAGGAGGCCGAGCCCCATCTCCTCGACGGCCTCGAAGGCCACTTCCAGCCACGAGGCGTCCTCGTGCAGGCCGCTGTACCGGTTGTAGGCGAAGAGGAGCAGAAAGCCGGCCACGAAGTAGACGAGGAGGCGCGGGGGCCGGGTCACGAACCCGGCCCACCAGACCTCCATGGTGTAGAGCAGAGGCAGGCTGAAGAGAAGCCCGCCGGCAACGCCGCGCGCGTACTCCTGGAGCGACCGGCTGACCGGCCGGTTCCGCCCCTTGGGACGGGCTTCCTGGCTCATGGGAGCCGATTCTATCTCTTGTTCAGGCCTCCTGGAGGGCCTCGACGTTGATCGAGCCGGCGAGCTGGGTCAGCTTCTTGTCCGTGTTCCCCTCCTCGTCGAGCGTCTGCTGCAGGAGCTTCACGTGCTGGTTCTCACCCAGGAGCTGGGCATACGTGCGTACCGTGCCGTAGCCGGCGATCTCGTAGTGCTCGACCCGCTGGGCCGCGGCGATGAGAGCGGCGTCCATCACCTCCGGATCCATGTCCTCCTGCATCATCTCCTTGCCCTCCTCCAGCAGTCCCTCCATCCCCTTGCACTTTTTGCCCCGGGGACTCTTGCCCAGCAGCTCGAAGATCCGGTCCAGGCGCTCGACCTGCATGCGGGTCTCCTCGAGGTGCATCTCGAAACCCTTCTTGAGCTGCTCGTTCGTTGCCTTCTTGACCATCTTCGGCAGGGCCTGGAGGATCTGCTTCTCCGCGCTATACAGGTCCTTCAGCTCGTCCACGTAGAGCTTCCTGAGGGAATCCATCTCCATGTTGTGCTCCTTTTTTCTATACAGGCGCCATTGCCCTCGACCAAGCCTTTAGCAAGAGGAGTGCCACGGACGAGCCCTCACCCCTGGCCCCTCTCCCAGCCCTCCGCCCACCCCTGCCGGGGAGAGGGAAAAAGCAAAACCCCCTTCCTTTTCCCCCTCTCCCGGTGAGCGGGGGGAGGGAGGGGTCGGGAGAGGGGGCCAGGGGGTGAGGGTCCGGGAGGGGGAACGGCCTACAGGACTTCCAGAACGTCCTTCTGGACGCTCTCGTCGAGCTTGCCCACCCAGACGTCCAGCACCTTGCCGGTGTTGTCGATATGGAGCACGGTCGGGGTGCCGGGCACCTTGATGGCGGAGAAGTCGAGCTGGACCAAGTTGTCCGGCTTCGTGCCGGCTTCGGCGAACTTCTTGGCCTCTTCGGCTTTGGCTTGCTCGGCGGGCACGGCGGCGATCACCTTCACGGGCGAGCTCTTCTGGTTGCGCTCGTCGATGAGCTGTTTGTAAAACGGCATGCTCTGGTTGCAATAGCCACAGGTCGGGGACAGGGCCACCACCAGGGCGCGCTGCGTGCCGGCGGGCACCACGGCCTTGAGCTGGTCGAAGCGCTCGCCCTTCTCCACCTGCGGCGGCGCCCCCGGCGGACGCGGCGCAGGAGGCGGGAAGAACTGGTTGCGGACCAGGACGAACGCCGCGATCGCACAGACCAGAATGATGGCGATGTTGGCGAGGGTATCGAGCGCGCTCTTCTTCTGCGGTACGGGTGTTTCTGTTGCCATGATTTCTCCTGGCGCCGCCGCGGTTTCTCCACGGACCGGCACTCCTCAATCGTATCCGTCAGGGTAGCATACCCCGCCTTCTGAAGCCCCGCGATTGACAGGCCCGGCGAGATGTTGCAGCGTACGCCGCAACTCAGCACAGCGCCTCTCCTTACATGAGGGTGCCGGAGGAGCGAAAAAGCGATCATGGCCCCTGATCCGTCGTCTGTTCCTTCAACGCAGGCCCCCGCCTCCCGGCGCGAGATCGTGAGCTGGGCGATGTTCGACTTCGCCAACTCCAGCTACACGACCGTCATCGTCACCGTGGCCTTCGGCGTCTACTTCACCCAACTCGTGGCGCCCGCGGGCAAGGGAGACTCCCTTTGGGGGCTCGCCATCCTCCTGGGCAACCTCTTCGTCCTCCTGCTGTCGCCCATCATCGGAGCCGTGGCCGACGATTCAGGGCGCAAGAAGCTGTTCCTGGCCTTCACCTACGCCACCTGCGTCACCGGTACGGCCCTCCTCTGGTTCGTCACGCCGGGACGGGTGGACCTGGGGCTCGTCCTCTTCGTCCTCTCCTTCGTGGGCTTCTCCTTCGGAGAGAACCTGGCGTCCTCCTTCCTGCCCGAGATCTCGACGCCTGAGAACGTCGGCCGCATCTCCGGCTTCGGCTGGGGGCTCGGCTACTTCGGCGGACTTGTCTGCCTGCTGGTGGTGTTCCCCTTGCTGCAAGGAGGGTTTGGGCCCGGGAACCTCGGGAACCTGCGGCTTACCTGGGTGGTGACGGCTCTGTTTTTCCTGGTGGCGGCCCTGCCGACTTTCCTCTTCCTGCGCGAGCGGGCGGTCCGGGGCACGGGCACAGCCCTGGAGTATGTGCGGGCTGGCTTCTCCCGTATCGCCGCCACGGGCCATTCCGTGCGCCACTTTTCCGAGCTGGTGCGCTTCCTCTCCGTCTTCTTCATCTACTCCATGGGGCTAACCTCGGTCATCGCCTTCGCCGGCATCTTCGCCGAGAGGACGCTCCATTTCACGTCGAACGAGGTGATGTTCCTCTTCATCGCCCTCCAGCTCACCTCGGCCGGCGGCGCGTTCCTTTTCGGCAGCCTCCAGGACCGGATCGGCGCGACGCGCACCATCCAGATCACCCTGGTCCTCTGGATCCTGGTCTGCGTGGGCACGTACTTCTGCTACACCAAGGGACTCTTCTGGGGGATCGCCCTCGGGGCGGGGCTGGGGATCGGCTCCCTCCAATCCGCCTCCCGGGGCCTCGTGGGGCTCTTCTCGCCGCCGGAGAAGAGCGGCGAGTTCTTCGGCTTCTGGGGGCTCGCGGGCAAGGGGGCCTACATGCTGGGACCCTTCATCTTCGGCCTCATCTCGACCGGCACCGGCTCCCAGCGCGTGGCCATCCTCTCGACCGCCCTCTTCTTCATCGCGGGGCTGATCGGGATGGCCTTCGTGGACGAGAAGCGGGGGCATGCGGAGGCGGCGTCATGGATGACCTCACCCCAGCCCTCTCCTAAAGGAGAGGGAGCTTGAACCTGGCTGTCCCAACTTTCCGCTCCCTCTCCTTTAGGAGAGGGCTGGGGTGAGGTCGATGCGGCAAGGCAGGCGCGGTTCCAGCACGGAGGGAACGGGGAGGTGAGGGCCGCCGACCGCTTCCTCCGCGCCTTCGTCCGCTTCCTCCTCAAGGTCTTCTTCCGTGAAGTCGAGGTCGTGGGGGCCGAGCGCATCCCGCGGGACCGGCCTCTCGTGCTCGTCGCCAACCACGTCAACGGGCTGATCGATCCGCTCCTGCTGGAGGGACCGCTGCCGGTCGTGCCGCGGTTCCTGGCCAAGAGCACACTCTGGAAGATCCCGCCCGTCCGTCCCTTCCTGGAGCTCGCCCAGGCCATCCCCGTCTACCGCCGGCAGGATGAGGGCTCGGACCTCTCCAAGAACGCCGAGACCTTCGCCCGCGCCCACGAGATCCTGGCCCAGGGCGGCGCCATCGCCCTCTTCCCTGAAGGCAAGAGCCACAGCGAGCCCTCCCTCCAGCCCCTGAAGACGGGAGCCGCCCGGATCGTCCTCGAAGCCGAGCAGAAGCATCCGGGCCTGGGAACCCGGATCGTGCCCATCGGCCTCCTCTTCGATTCCAAGCACGCCTTCCGCTCCCGGGCCCTGGTCCACGTGGGGGAGGCCATCGACCCGTCTCCTGAGCTGGGGATGGCCCAGACAGGGGATCCTTCGGCCGCCGTCCGCTCCTTGACGGCCCGCTTTGACGAGGCTTTGAAGGACGTCACCCTCAACTACGAGACCTGGGAAGCCGCCCGCCTCCTAGCCCGCGCCGCGAATCTTTACCGCCGCCGCGCCCCCGAGCTGCCGGGAAGGGGACGGCTCTCCGAGAGCATCACCTTCCAGCGCGCCTTCCTGGAGGGCTACCAGGACCTCCGGGCGCGCCACCCCGAAAAAGTGGCCGCCGTGGCCCAATCCGTGCGGGAGTACGACCGCCTCCTCCGTGCCTGCGGCCTGCGGGACGACCAGGTAGGGGCCGCCTACCCGCCCTCCCCCGTGCTCCGGTTCGTCTTCAAGTCCCTCCTGCGCCTCCTCGTCCACCTGCCGGTCGCGGTCGTGGGGACCGTTCTCACCTGGCCCGTCTACCGTCTCGTGGGGGAGATCGTGAAGCGCGCCACCCAAAGCTCCGACCAGGTCGCCACCTACAAGGTCTTCGGAGCCCTGATCCTCTTCCCCCTCACCTGGATGCTGGAAGGCTGGCTCGTCTCCCACTACCTGGGAAGTTGCTGGCTAGGAGCCGCCGTCACCCTCCTGGCGCCCTTCGCCGCGTACGGAGCCCTCCTCTTTCACGACCAGCGGGCCGTCTTCTGGCGGGAAGCGAGAGCCTACCTGCTCCTCCGCACCCGCCGCCGCCTGGCCGCGGAGCTCAAGACGAGGCGGGAGGAAGTCCTGAGACAGGTCGAGGAGCCTCGAAAGCCTCTACCAGAGAGCCTGAAGCCCCTCCTTTTCGAACGTTCCTCACCGCTTTGCGAGCGTCCGAAACGCCGTGTCGAACGTTCACCAGCCGTTTCGAGCGTTCGTCATCCCTTTTCGAGCGTTCGAAAACGTGTTTCGAACGCTCGTCGCCGGTTTTCGAGCATTCCCAGCCGGTTGTGAACGCTCAAAAACGCTTTTCGAGCGTTCGACGTCCATTTTTCAACGCTCGTCAGCGCTTTTCGAGCGTTCACAACCGGTTTTCGAACGTTCGAAGGCACAGGGAAAGAATACGCGTTCTCCGGATTCCGGTATTTTGATCTCGGAATGAGTACAGGAGCGGGGGCCCAGGCGCAAGGACGCGGCTTGCGGCAGGCTCCGGCCTCCCCGGGACCCGGTAGCGTCATCCGCTGATGGGATAGTGCGTGTCGAGGACCCCGCCCGAGCTCATCCGTCAACCTGCGGGAGCTCCGCCGGGGGCTTCAGGCGGCCGGATAGTTGATTTCGAGGATCTGCTCCAGCGCGTCGGCCAGGCCGGCGTAGTCAGATGCCGCAAGCTCGCCTTCCGAGAGAATCCGGGAGACCTCTTCGAGGCTCTGCCGGGTCGTCGCGCCGAGCTGGACCTCGCCCAACCCGAGCTTGTCCCGCCAGAGGAGGCGCCGGAGGAAGCTCCGAGTCGCGCCCTGCTGGAAGAAACCGGGATTACCCGCCGCCGCCGCGAGCCGCCCCGCCTCCACCCACTGGCCGAAGTCGAGAGAGCCCGTGTCGAAGACCTCCCGGGTCTCCTCGGCCAGTTGGGACGCTACGGGCAGGAAGGAGCTCGCCGGCCGGCCGGCCTCCTCCAGAGAGCCGGTCAGGCCCTCGTACTTCTTCTTGAGGTCGTCCGTCAGGATCCCGGCATCGAGGAGCCCGAGGATCGCCGCGATGGCGTTCTGGGCCTCCACCGTCTTCCCCGCCTTGAGGCTCACCTGGAGGTTCACGAGCTGGACTCCCGTCCGGAAAGCCGCCTCGTCCAGAGTGACCTCCGGCTCACCCTCGCTTCCCCGGTAGATCGGACCGGTCCAGAGACCCGTGGAGTCCTCGAAGACTTCGGGACGGTTCGGGATGGGCGCGGCCACCTCGGCCGTCTTCAATGCCGGAGGAGTATGGAAGAGCTGGAAATACGCTCCTGTACCAACCCCAACCACCAGGAGAGCGGCAATCTGGAGCCACGGCTGGCGCCACGGGTGTAGATCGGCCTTAGGAGGCCGCTTCGGGAAGGGCACCACTTTACCCTCCTCTTCCTCCTCCAGTTCCTCCTCCAGCCCGGCTTCCAACAGGAAATGCAGGGACTCGGAGTAGACGGCGTAGCAATCCTCGCAGTCGGCCAGATGGGCGGTGACTCGCTCGGCCTCCACCGGATCGAGCACCCTGTCGATGTAGGCCGCCAGCATCTCCGCGGAAGGGTGGCCTCCGGTGTAGGGGGGGAGGTCTCCGGACAGACGACCGCTCCCTGGGGGGCTGTCTGTTCCGTTGTGTGCAAGTTCCTGCATTTTCGTGAGCCGCCTCGATATCCGCCGACCTATTAGACGGACATCTATAGAAGATTACCCCTTTTCTTTCTTCCGTTACTCCTAGAAGTCCGAAATCTTGGGATTCAGAGACCCCAGAACCTCTTCGACATCCTGCCGCCGTACTCCATGCTTCCCGAGACACGTCTTCAGGGACTTATAGATCTTGTCCAGACGACGGTAGAGAGGCTTCTGCTCGACCCCCCGGAGCCGTGCGATCTGGGCCACCGAGAACCGCGTCCTGTCCTTGACCAGGAGCTTGTCCTCCTTAGGGAGTGCGTCGAGACAGCCTTTGAGGGTCATGTAGACCCGCCGGCTGATGCCCGCCCGTTCCTTCTCCTCGGCCCGTTCAGCCGGGCCTGGCTCCGGGGAGTGCTCGGATTCCAGCCGCTCCTCTCCCACGAAATGGCGACCCAGCCTGGGGGGCAACTTGGCCGCGAGATCCCGAAGCTCCGCCTCGGACATCTCGATCTTCTCGTTCGTGCGCAGGTGCCGGATGGCCTCGTCCAAGGGGCGGTCTTCCCGTTGGAGCAGCCGTTCCAGCCGCATCGCCACGGGTCCCAGGCGCTCCGCCTCGGCCGAGTACCGCCACTTCCCCCAGAGGTGGTCCTGGTAGTCCAGGAGGAGGCGTTTGATGACCACGGTCAGGTAGGTCCGGAGGCTGCTCTTCCCCTGGTACTGCCGGAGGATGGCGCAGTCGTCCTCGAGGAGCTTGATCTTGACCAGGCTCCCGAAGTCCTCCGCCTCCTCCCGCTTGAAGTGCGCCCGCCGGCAGCAGTGGGCGACGATCTCCTCGATGAGCTTCTGGTGGCCTAGGAAGAGGTCCATAGGGGGTAGGTCGCCGGGGGGGTTGGGTAGGGTGGCCATGAAATCGTGTTTGGCGTCGTCTACTCGGGTAGAAGCATAGATGTCGGGGATTCTATAGGAGATGGGGGATGGGCGGGGCATGGGGGCCTCTTGGGGGGAAGCAGAATATACCCCCGCTCTTGAGAGGGGCTCGGCGATCACATCTTTCAAGTGGATGAAGGGGCGATCTGTTTCAGTGCATAGGCTATAACGACAAATTCCTCCAGGACGCGCCCCCCGGACCCTCCTATTGAAGTGTGACGCCGACGCAGAAGATGACCTCCTCTATGAGCAGGCATCTAAGCAGCGGTCAGCGAAAACCTCTTCTAAGTCCGTCAAACAAAGTGAGTGGCGCAGGCGCGGAATGCCCTCATGGCTAGGCAGCTATTTGTCTGTTATACCTTTGGATTTCTCTAGAACCGGTTTCGCAAATGAGTTTCAGCAACCGTCGTAAGAGTTCCAGGCTAAGCGGGACGGGCTCTCCTTGGAGGTCCCCCCCAAGTCCCCGGCGCCATTTATGAGACCGGCTCTAATACGGTACCTGTCTGTGCTAGGCTACCGAAGTAAGATGAAAGTTTCCAGCCTGAAGTTTTGTTGCCGCATGGGCACTAAAAGTTTTATTATAATATTGCTATGCATTACCTTTACTCTCCTCGGGATAAGGCTGTTGCCATTTGATTTTAAAAATTCTAAGAAACATCTAGCGCCCTACTCAATGAGGCCCGTAGAAGGACGCCTTGTTGGATTTGCCTACTCACCATTTAGGCAGGGGAAATTAATAAGCTATGGTAATGACAAACGAGTGCGCCGCGCTCTTCTAGATTTGGGGAAAAATTATGACCCATTTGTTGCCAAGGCATTGCTAAGCCTGTTTGAAAACAAACCGAGAGATGCTGTTGCTCTACTGGAGGCAGCTTCGTTCCGACAACCCAATAACTCCAAAATCCTTAGTGATCTTGCTGCCGCATACCTGGCAAGTGCAGAAGCGGGATTTGTCTATAACAATATAAAGGCGTTGTCTGCAGCTCATCGAGCGATGGAACTCAATCCTCTCTTGCCGGAAGCGCAATTTAACTTGGCGCTTGCGTTACAGAGGAATCACATGCGTGAGGCAGCAAGACTTGCTTGGCTGGCGTTTTTGGAGATAGATTCCGAATCAAGATGGGCTCAGGAGGCTAGAAGGCAAATAAAAATATCACTAAAGCCTACCAAGGGAGACTATTGGAAGGCTATTATTCCGGCTCTAGAGAAAGCTGTGTCCAATGCTGACGAAAGATCTTTGGAGCATATTGCATCCGATTTTTCGCAACAAGTAATGGAGTGGATCATAGATAGGCTTATGCCCACTTTGGTGGTGAATTCATGTAACGCTTCGCACGAAGAGACACTCAAGCAACTGCATGGTGCGGCAGTAGTGGGGCAAATTATTGCAAAGCTGCGAGGTGATCTTGAAGTAGTTGATTCAGTAAATGTCCTCTACGCCCTTACTCAAAGTAAAGAGTCGTGTCTGACCATTTCGGATAATATTTCCCATGCCTATCGGGATTATGGTAAAGGTAGAAATTTATGTTCATCTAATCAAGGCCTGGAGGGCGGTGCTTACTTGGAGAGGTCTCATAAAATTTTTGCTCGTTATGGTCATCCAATGCAGGAGAAGTCTTTACTTTATCTTGCAGTCTGTGCGTATCAGCAGTCCAATTATGAAGGTGCTCTCGATATGCTGAGCCAACTAAAGCATAGGCTGCGAAATAAGAAGTATAAGGTTTTGCTTGGCAAAGTTTACTGGGTTGAAGGAATGGTATATCTATCAATGTTTAGTCCGGATTGCGCTCTCGGCTCTTATAGGTCTGCTCATAAAGTGTTTGTAGACATGGGCGATGTCGAGGGTGCCGGTCCTGTCAATTATTTGCTGGCAGAGAGTCTTCAATTTCTCGGAGATAAAGAGGCTGCCTGGAACTACTTGTATCGCGGTTTGGCGTGGGCCGCGAGGGAGGGAGACGCGCGCCGTCTTTATGCAGCATTTGACCAAGTGGCGGATCAAGCTCAAATTGATGGTGACTACACAGCGGCTCTTTACTTCCGTAACGAAGTGGTACGTTTGGCGACTATTGAGGGTGATGCCCCTGGCATAGTCCATGCTCTTCTGAGGAGAAGTGAAACTTATTCTAGTTTGAATCGAAGACCTGAGGCTGCTAGGGATCTGAAGGCAGCACGAAGAAGGTGCTCAGATATCTCAGACAATTCTTCTAGAAAACGGCAGGAGATTGGGCTTGAAATAGCGGAGGCTAAGTTGTGGCTTGCCAGTAGGCCAGATTATGCAGTAGGTGAGTTGACGAGTGCAATGGAAAACATTAAATCCCAAGGCTACCAAGTCCCTGCTATTGAAGCCCTTTCAATGCGAGCGCGTGCATTTGTGGCAATGGGAGATATTAGTTCGGCCAAGAAGGATTTGATTGCAGGAATTGAAGAATTTGAATTACGACGACAGGATATAGCAGATAGGGTTTTGCGAGTCAAATTTTTTGACCAAGCCCGGTCTCTTTTCGACTTGATAATAGGTTTAGAGGTAAGAACGACTGCGGAAGGGGGAAATGCTCTAAGGTATGCGGAACAGAAAAGGGCTAGGGTCGTATTAGATAGCGTCGAGGGGGCTAAGGCCAGTTCCGTGGATGCGTTTAATGCCTCTTTTTATGAGACATTATGTCAGAAGATCCCTCCCGGAGTCACGCTGGTAGAGTATGCTTGGTTGGAAGGGTCGCTTATTGCTTGGGTGATCAGAAATGGCTCGATAAGAATGATCGAGACGGATGTAAAATCATCTTCTCTGCTATCCGATATTCGTGCATGGCGGCAAGGGATTGAAGGGGGAATTGATAGAAGATCCTTAAAGATAGTCGCTGCTAGGCTGTATAGGACTCTTATATCGCCTATTCGGGACTTCATTGGCCAGCGTGAGGACCTTGTTATCGTTCCTGACAAAGCGCTACATGAGGTCTCATTTGCCGCGCTTGTTGATCCTTTAACTCGGAGATATCTCATAGAGGATCATGCAGTAGGAGTTGTGCCAAGTGTACATTTGTGGTTATCCCTTAACGAAGTTGCGCGGCAGAAGAGGACTCGGGCAGCATCCCGAAAGTTATTAGCTATAGGAAACCCTGCCTTCAGTCGAAAGCTCTTTCCAGACTTGCCCTCATTGCCCCATTCTGAAGCTGAGGCCCGTAAGGTCGCATCGTTGTATGGGCGATTAGGAGAATTGTGGTTAGGGAAAAATGCTAGAGCTGACAGATTGCTGTTGTTTGGAAAAAATTTCAACATAATACACTTTGCTGGCCATGCTTGGGTGAATGAACAAATGCCGTCTTTGTCAAGCTTGGTACTGGCAGGGGGACCTGCCGGAGATGGTAATGTTTTATACGCTGATAGTATAGCAGAGGGTCAATTTGCGGTAACTGAAGTGGTGTTTTTGAGTGGGTGCAGTACTGCCCGGGGTATAAATATGTACACCGAAGGTCCTTTGGGTCTGGCTAGGGCATTCCTTGTTGCTGGAGTCCCAAGTGTAGTAGCAAATTTATGGAAAGTTAATGACAAAGCTGCTGCTGAGTTGTCGATCAGGTTTCATTCTGGGCTTGTGGCAGGAGAGGCTCCTGCCGTTGCCTTACGTAAAGCTCAGCTTTCTTTACTCAACGGTAAGATCAAGAGATTTCGTGAGCCGTCGAGTTGGGCAGGTTTTCAGCTGATCGGAACTTAAGAAGAACTTAACGAGAGGAGGGCTTTATGAGTTTTAACGTATTTCTTAACTTCACTGGCCTCTGCGCATTTGTTAAGCCAGCTGCGGGGCAGATAAGGGTAGTCCTCGTTAACGCACGCGATCAAACTCAAGGCCAGAATCATGAGCCTCATTGTGCTGCTATTGTTACTCCGGCTAATAACTGGGAGCGTAATGGCCGGCAGGCATTTGGATTCGATGGTACTGCTGTAGGATATCCTTCGCGAGAGATGGTGGCAATTCTGCTTGAAGGCGAAAACCTAAGTACCAATATGAGCGGGGCTGTAACTGACACGGATATCGGGGGGGCAGTAGAATGTCCAACTGAAGGTACTGACCATACCGCCTTTGGTTGGATATCTAGGATGAGTGATATAGGTGCTGGCACTATGAATCGCGAAGCATTTGCTGGTACTAACAGTAATTTAGTGCTGGCCCGTTTTAATTTTTCTTCTGGGAATCTTAGGACGGCTGCCTTTGGGTTAACTCCGGGAGGCGGAAATAGGCTGGTTTTGCGTTGGCAATTCAAGAACAACGGTGCTGACCCACTAGGGCGGCATCGTGCGCTTGCAGAAGAATCTCAACTATTTATGGGGAATGTTGCTGGCAATTCGTTGACTTTTATTTCGTCAAGGTTCGATGGGCAGGCATCTACCAACATAGTGCTTAGGCCCCAAAATGACAAAATTGAGGCTTGGGTCGTGAATCTTCCTGTTATTGACTTAATGAGAGATAGGGGTGTGGCGCCGAGGCCTCCTGATCACCATTTTTCCCATTTTTATAGACTGTCAACTAACTCTAGGCCCCACGTTCCCCATCCAACAAATCCAAATACCGGGATGCACTGCGGTCGCCCTCCAATTACAGGAGTTACTAATCCCAAGTGTCCTCCCACTCTTTTTGATTCATTCCAGGCCGATCAGCGTAGTTCTCCAGGCGAGAAGGTGGGGGAATGATGTCGACAAATTTCGCTTTGACTAAGGCTGTTGCCGGGGTTCAACTTTTGGGTCTAAGCAAAGTGCACGGTGCTCTTGCGGATTTTCTGAACCGCGTACGATTAGGAGCTGGTCGCACGGTGATTTTCGATATAAATGGAGAAAAATTGGTGTGGAGAGTGCCGCTCCTTGTAGGAGATGCTCCTGTTGGTTATTTGGATCTAGCTATTGCGCCAGAGTTGGGTGCGCCTCTTGTAGCTGTTTCCTACAGTCCAAATTGTCCTTGGATTGAATGCGACATTGTGCTTACTGCTAGGACGGCTGCTAGGGAGGACGGTTGGGATGTTAGAGAGTCCGATGAGGTAAGATTTGTTTTTTTTAATTACCCTAAGGTTGGTGTTCAATTTAGGCGTGAAGGCAGAGAGATTGTAATGATAGAATGGATTTCTTGGATGCCTGTTCGGAGATTTCGTAGGTCTAAGGAAGGTGAGATTGTTCATACCTTCAGGTGCTCTGTGTTGGACAATATGGCTCCGGAAATCAGGTACAGCAATGAGGTCAAGCATCACGTGATCTCAAGCGATCTGCGAATGTGGGGAGATTATGACATAGACAGTCTGTTTCCTTTAACTGGCGCCAATGGAACCTTGCCTTCATTGGCTGTTGTTCTTGCTAAAATAGATGTTATTTCCTATAGTGAAAAAGTTCCCCGCCATAGATGTTTTGAATTACGTGGTCAACAGACAAGATCTTGGTGTGTTCCTGCTTGTCTGGAGATGGTTCTTGATTTCTATCGATACGAGTACTCTCAGCGAGATATTGCGAAACAAATTGGACTGGGTACGATTAGCTATCCAATGGATCTTGGCTGTTCGGCGGAGTTTAGGGTGGTCGATAATCTGGAGTTGATGACGAACAATTCTCTTGTGGCTGCAATGAATGCCTGCTCATTCCAATTTTGGCCTGAATTCAGGCGGGAGATTGATTCTAATAGGCCATTGATAGTTTTTTCGGGAGATCACTCGCGTGTTCTCGTGGGTTATCTGTATGTGCTTTTGGGAGGACGGGCGATGCCCTTGAGGGGGTTAATGTTCTACGATCCCTGGCCTGTTAATGAGGGCGCCATCGTCTTTTGGGAGTCTTTTGATCCTTTGATCTACACAACCTCGTTTTCTTCAAGGTTGCGTCGATTTTCTTTTAATTCTAAGTAGATGAGAGATGTTCGGGGCGTGGGCGGGCAGCTCTGGGCGGGGGTGCTCCGACTATGGGCAGGAGCCCTGCGGGCCTACGGATACGGATTGGATCACATCACATTCGGGGCTGAGTTCTACCGCGCAGAAGAGGTGCCACCCAAGGAGACAAAGCGCTCCCAGAGAAGAGGTGCAGAAGAGAAGAGGTGCCACCCAAGGAGACAAAGCCTGCTGGCTCTCCTCCGCCTTGGGCTCTCTTTTTCCGCCTGGATTGCGCCCAGAGGGAGCGCGTGATGGGCTTTGAAGGCTCGCAGAAGCACCGCGGAGCCTCCAAAATGCGACGCTCACTTCCGGAAATCTCGGACAAACCCGCTCTTTGGGCACACCTCCATCTTTCTCTCCCTCGAGAGAGACGGAGAGACGCTTCAGGAAGGCTGTGGAGTCAGGTCCAGCGTGCGGTCTCTACCCACCCACGAACGGCAGCGCGGGTGGGAAGCTCCCGATCGGGAAGAGAACGGTTCGGTTTCCCATCCGTAGCTTCTCAGCGGCTTCCCGGTAGGCGGCCACGAACAGGGCATAGGCTTCCCGGCAGGCCAGGCGGGCAGCCTTGGTGGCGGCATGGACGAAAGGGGCGGGTGACTTCTTGGGGCGCTCGGGGTGGTCGTGAGGGTCTTGCGCCAGGATGGCCGCCACGCCCAGGACCGGCTTGCCCGTCCTTTTCCTCTCCGCGGCGGCTTCGGTCTCGATCTCCTCGACCAGGTGAGCGACGCGCTGCCTCTGCTCCTCCGGCGGGAGGTGCTGCCAGCACGGGAGAGGACTGAACGTCACGGTCTCGGGTGTCTCGAACTGGCCGGGCTCGATCTGCTGGCCCCGGTTGCGGGCGCGGGTCTCCTGCTTGCGCTCGTGCCAGAGCCCCTCCAGCGGCTCGCCCGTGAGAAGCGCTTGGACGCAGTGGGCTCCTGGCCACTCTTCGAGACGCTCGACGAGGCCCTCTTTGACCCCGTGCGCCAGGAGGTACTTCAGTCTCGCGGCCTGAGCCTGGTCCTCTGCCGTAACCGGGATCGCCTGGTACCTCTTCGGGAAGACCTTCTCCTTCCAGTCGTAGAGGCGGCCCGCCTCCCGGGCCAGCTTGGAGAGGAAGCAGTTCATGAAACGGCTGAGTTGCTGGGCGTCGGCCACCTCCAGCAGGGCATGGAAGTGGTTGGAAACGCAGGCGAAACCGAAGATCCGGACTCCGTGAAGCCGCTGGGCGCGGCCGAGGGCTCCGAGGACGATCGTCTTCAGGAGCGGGGTGGGCAGCAGGAGGAACCGGCCGTGGATCGTCCGGTCGGTCACCTCGACCACAGTTTTAGTCTCGGACACAAAGCGGAGCTTTCTCATGCCCGGAATAGACGTAAAAAATTCGGAGACTTTGGAAAATCCCCGCCGGGCTTGCTTTTGCGAGGGGGGTCCGAGGCTCATTTCGACAGTTTTAAAACGGTAGTGCTCTTTCGGCGACCCTGAGCCCGGGATCCCGTCGGCCACGATGGATGGAGGGAGGAAGCGGCTCTTCGCTCTTCCCCTGCTCTTGCTGGCGGGAGAGCCCGGGGACGGCGGGGTGCGACCGGTTCCGGATGGGACTCCAGGTCTAGGATTCACGGTCCAAGAGGTCCAGCAGCCTCATTCCCTCTTCTCGCGAGCCGAGCGCTGCCCTTGCCCGGAAGCGCGTCTCGGCATCGAATTCGGTCAGGGCAATGGTTGAGAGCTCGTCGATGAGCTTGTTCATGCTGATCTTGCGCCGCTCGGCGAGCTGGCGCAGGCGCTCGTGCTTCTCGTCGGAGAGGCGGATCGTCAAGGTGGCCACGCGCGTCTACCTCCTGAACCCAAGCGCGAAGAGCAGGGCCGAACCGGATCGTCGTGGTGACCGGGGCGGCGTGCCCCTCCTCTCCCGAGGGAGAGGAGGGGATGGCTACCCCCTCTTCAGAGGCCTGCGGCCTCCGCGAGGTAAACCGCCATCTGGTCGCGGGTGACGGTGCTGGTCGGGCAGTAGCTCAGCGGTGAGGAGGAGCAGCCGAGGGCGATGCCGCGGTTGTAGACGTCTTCGATCCAGGGCGCGAAGAAGCTGGTGCAGGAGACGTCGCTGAAGATCCCGGTGCAGGCGGGAGGGGTGTAGGTGCTGCCCAGGATGGTCTTCAGCACGAGGACGGCCATCTGGTCACGGCTCACGGCGCTGGTCGGGCAGTAGATCAGCGGTGAGGTGCCGCAGCCGCTGGTGATGCCACGGTTGTAGAGGTCCTCGATCCAGGGGGCGTAGAAGTCAGTGCAGGGGACGTCGGAGAAGATCCCGGTGCACGCCGGCGGAGTGTAGCTCGGCCCCAGCTTGGTGCGCAGGAGGAAGACCGCCAACTGGTCGCGCGTGACCGCGGTGGTGGGGCAGTAGCTGAGCGGACTGGTCGCGCAGCCCGTCGTAATCCCCTGAAAGTAGATGGCCTCGATCCAGTCCCGAGCCCAGTACGAGGCAGGCACATCGGAGAAGACCGGGAGGGAGGCATCGTACGCCGCCGAGCAGTCCAGGCGCGGATAGATGAAGCCGTTCTTGGGATCGGTGGGCCACTCGGAGGAGGTCCTCAGGGCACGCCAGATCTGGCGCGGCTTGAGGTAGGGATCGTTCTCGAGGAGCACCGCGGCGCACGCCGCCGCCACGGGGGCCGCCTGCGAGGTCCCGGCATAGGTCGCGGAGCCGCCGCCCAGGCCGGTCGCGGTCGTCAAGGCGCCCGGTGCCAGGAGGTCCGTGGCCGTGCTGGTGTTGGAGAAGCAGGTCACCTGGTCCACGTCGGTCGTCGAGTCGGTGCAGGCGCCCCAGGTCTGGCTGCCGTGGTTGTCGTCGTAGGTGGCGGCGACGGCCAGGGCGTGGCGGATGCAAGCGGGAGCGGCCGTCGCGGAGCCCGAGCCCTGGTTGCCGGTTGAGGCGAAGACCGAGACGCCGCGGTCGCGCAGCTCCACGATGACCTTGCTCAAGGCGATAGTGCTGGCATCCGCCTGGTCGCAGAACCCGCCGTAGAGGGTGGAGGTGCCGAGGCTCATGTTGACGAAGTCCACGTCGGGACGGTTGTCGAGGATCCATTCGAGGCCGGCGACGACGTCGGAGGTGCAGCAGAAGGTGTTGTTGGCATCGAGGACCTTGACGGCGACGATCCCGGCGTCGGGCGCTCCGCCCTGGGGGGCCGCGCTGCTGCCAGTGCCGGTGATGATGCCCGAGACGTGGGTGCCGTGGCCGTTGTCGTCCTGGGCGCTGCCGGAGCCGCTCTGCTGGGTCCCGCCGTTGGGGCAGCAGCCGTTGCCATTGTCGCTGCAGAAGCATTGCTCGGCCACGAGGTCGTTGCTCAGGTCGGCGTGGGAGCCGTCAATCCCGCTGTCCAGCACGGCCACGGTGACACCCTGGCCGGTGAGACCGCCATTGAGGATGTTGAGGCGGGTGATGCTCCGGACCTCTTCCATGGCTCCCTGACCCGGGAGGTCCAGGCCTACGCTGAGGATGTCCTGCCGTTTCTCGAGACGGAGAAGGCCTGCCGCGGTGACTTCGCCGGCCAGCGCGTTGACGTGCGCGAAGCGGCGCGCCAGAGCAAATTCGCCGCGGAGGGCACCGAGCACGCGGTCGCCGGCCGCCCGGACGGCGGTCCGGTGGGCGGCGGCCTGCTCGTTCAGGCCCTTCGCTGGAGCCTTGTCTGAGGCGTCGTCGAAGATGATCATTACGCGCGCCTTGCCCTGGGCTTCCACTTTCTGGAGGGCGGCGGATTCGATCTTGGTGGATTTCTTCAGCAGGGCCATCTCGGCCCGGGACAGGCCCCCGGCTCCCGCGGCGGGATCGGGGAGGATGAGACAGGAAAGGGCGACGAAAGCGGACAGCAGGAGCGAACGGGCATACAGCCTTGGAACCATGGGCAAAAAACCTCCTGATTGAGATTGAGACCGGGGATTCTACGCTACGCAAACCGGGAAGTTTCGTTTCGGCTTCCGCCGAAGGCCCCTCATCCCTGTCCCTTCTCCCGCCGCCCTCCCCCCGACCGGGAGAAGGGAACCCGGCTGGGGCAGTGTTGCTTTTCTCCCTCTTCTCCCGGTCGGGGGGAGGGCGATGGGAGAAGAGGGCCGGGGTGATGAGGGGATGACGGGATAGAATCTCCCGCAGCCCATGCTCCCTGACATCTTTATAAAGCTCGCCGTCGCTCTCGGCCTGGGGCTCCTCGTGGGGCTGCAGCGGGAGCGGATGGACTCGGCCATCGCGGGGATCCGGACGTTCGCCCTGATCACGCTGTTCGGGGCGGTGGCGGGCCAGCTCGGGAAGACGTTCGGCGGGTGGGTGGTGGCGGTGGGGCTGATCGCGGCGGCGGGGCTGGTGACGGCGGGGAACCTGGCCCGGATGTACAAGGGGGAGGCCGATCCGGGGCAGACGACGGAGTTCACGGCCCTGATCATGTACGGCATCGGGGCGTGGCTGGTGATCGGGTCCATGCCGGTCGCCGTCGTGCTGGGCGGGGTGGTGGCTCTCCTCCTTCATCTGAAAGAGCCTCTTCATCAGTTTGCGGGGCGGATGGGGGAGAAGGACGTGCGGGCGATCATGCAACTCGTCCTGATCGCGCTCGTCATCCTCCCTTTATTACCGGACCGCACGTTCGGCCCCTATGGTGTCCTCAACCCCTACCAGATCTGGTGGATGGTGGTGCTCATCGTGGGCCTGTCCCTCCTGGGGTATGTGGCCTACAAGATGTTCGGAGCCAAGGCGGGTGCGGCGCTGGGCGGGGTGCTCGGGGGGCTGATCTCGAGCACGGCCACCACGGTGAGCTACGCCCGGCGGTCCAAGGAGGACCCGGAGAGCTCCCGGCTCGCGGCCCTGGTGGTGGTGATCGCCTCGGCGGTGGTGTTCGGCCGGGTGCTGGTGGAGATCGGGGTGGTCGCCTGGGGCAGCTTCCTGGAGCTGGCGCCGCCCATCGCGGCCATGCTGGGGGTGATGGCGGCGCTGGCGGTTTCGGTCTGGTTCCTGGACCGGAAGAAGATGGCCGAGCCGCCGGAGCAGGGGAACCCGGCGGAGCTCAAGTCGGCGGTCTTTTTCGGGCTGGTCTATGCCGGGGTGCTCCTGGCCGTGGCGTTCGCCCGGGACCGGTTCGGCACGGCGGGCCTCTATACAGTGGCCGCGATCTCGGGGCTGACGGATGTGGACGCCCTGACCCTCTCGACGTCCAAGCTGGTCGATGGCGGCCGGCTGGCTCCGGGGGATGGGTGGCGGGCGATCCTGATCGCGGCGATGGCGAATCTGGTGTTCAAGATGGGGATCGTGGCGGTGCTGGGGAGCCGGCGGATGCTGGGGCGGGTGGCGGTGCTGTTCGGGGCGGCGCTGGCGGGCGGGGCGGTGATTCTTTGGGGGTGGCCGTAGGCCCTCACCTCCCCGGCCCTCCTCTCCCGGCCCTCCGCCCACCCTTCCGGGGAGAGGAGGGAGAAGGAAGTCAGGAAGGAAGAGGAGGAGGGAGGTTTCCCCTCTCTCCCCGGCGGAGCGGGTGGAGGGCCGGGAGAGAGGGGCCAGGGGAGTGAGGGCCCAGGGAATAGCACTTCCCCCCGCGATGTTGTATGCTCCCGTTGACGCCCGGTTTGGGTCGAAAGGTGAACGCCCGATCCCCTTGGGGAAGACAGGGGTTCAAACCGTCGGCTCTTGCGGAGTTTGGGCCTCCGGCGTATACTGCGCTTCCCGCTGGTTGACCTCGAAAAGGTCCGAAGCGAGTTGCTGTTGACTCGCGCATTGTCTCTCAGTTAGACTCTGCGGGTTCCGCCGCCGATGGTCCTGCCTGGGACGGGGGCGGCCTAGTCTTCAAACCGAAGACATCTAACCCTGAACACCGTTCGGGGCCGGAGTGTGGGCCGTCGGACCCATCTTCGAATGGGGTCCGATAGGTGTCGTCGCTCCGCGAAGACACATCGGGAACAAAAACGGGTCGAGGAGATCTGGACGCATGCCTACGATTCATCAATTGGTGCGCAAAGGACGCGAGCGCATTGAGACGAAGACGAAGAGCCCGGCGCTGCAGGCGTCGCCGCAGAAGCGCGGGGTCTGCGTTCGCGTGTACACCCAGACGCCCAAGAAGCCGAACTCGGCGCTGCGCAAGGTCGCGCGCGTTCGGCTCACGAACGGCATCGAGGTGACCACCTACATCCCGGGCGAGGGGCACAACCTGCAGGAGCACTCGATCGTGCTGATCCGCGGCGGCCGTGTGAAGGATCTCCCGGGCGTCCGTTACCACGTGATTCGGGGCACTCTCGACGCGGTCGGCGTGGTCAAGCGCCGCCAGGGCCGCTCGAAGTACGGTGCCAAGCGGCCTAAGTCTTGATTTTTTGGGAACAGACGACAGGCGAGGAAGAAGACAATGCCGAGGCGTAGAGAAGTCCCCAAGCGCGAGATCCTGCCGGATCCGCTGTACAACTCGCAGCTCGTCACCAAGTTCGTGAACGTGGTGATGAAGGACGGCAAGAAGTCCGTGGCCGAGCGCATCCTCTACGATGCCCTCGAGGCCATCCGGGCGAAGACGAACGACGATCCGATGAAGGTCTTCAAGAAGGCCATCGAGAACGTCAAGCCCGCGGTCGAGGTGAAGTCCCGGCGCGTCGGCGGCTCGACCTACCAGGTCCCCGTCGAGGTGCGCCCCTCCCGCAAGCTGGCGCTGTCGATGCGCTGGATTATCAACACGGCCATGTCGCGCGGCGAGAAGACGATGCGCGCCCGCCTGGCCGGCGAGCTGATGGACGCGGCGGAGAACCGCGGCGGCGCCATCAAGAAGAAAGACGACACGCACCGCATGGCCGAGGCCAACAAGGCCTTCGCTCATTACCGGTGGTAGAGCAGCAAAGCGGACGAGAGCGAGAAGCGGAAAGAAGTCAGACCATGGCCAGGCAATCACCACTCAAGGACACCCGAAACATCGGCATCATGGCGCACATCGATGCCGGTAAGACGACGACTACCGAGCGCATCCTCTTCTACACCGGTGTGAACTACAAGATCGGCGAGGTGCACGAAGGTACCGCCACCATGGACTGGATGGTGCAGGAGCAGGAGCGCGGCATCACGATCACGTCGGCCGCCACGACCTGCTTCTGGAATCAAGGGGGTCAACCACCGGATCAACATCATCGACACGCCCGGCCACGTGGACTTCACGGCCGAGGTGGAGCGGTCGCTGCGCGTCCTCGACGGCGCGGTGGCGGTGTTCGATTCGGTCGCCGGTGTGGAGCCGCAGTCGGAGACGGTGTGGCGCCAGGCCGACCGCTACCGCGTCCCCCGCATCGCGTTCGTCAACAAGATGGACCGCGTCGGCGCGGACTTCGACCGCACGGTCTCGATGATGCGCACGCGCCTCGCCGCCAATCCCGTGGTCGTCCAGCTCCCCTGGGGCCGCGAGGACCAGTTCAAGGGCATTATCGATCTGCTCCAGATGAAGGGGATCTTCTACAAGGACGAGTCGATGGGCGCCGACTATGAGCTGGTCGACATCCCCGAGGAGTATCTGGACCAGGCGCACAAGATGCGCGAGCAGATGGTCGAGGCGATCTCCGAGACGGACGACCAGCTCCTGGAGAAGTACCTCTCCGGTGAAGAGGTCACCAACGACGAGCTGCAAGGCCGCGCTGCGCCGGGCGACGATCACCAACAAGGTGCAGCCTGTGATCTGCGGCAGCGCGTTCAAGAACAAGGGCGTCCAGCCGCTGCTCGACGCGGTGGTGGACTACCTGCCGTCGCCGCTGGACATCCCGCCGATCGAGGGCATCGATCCCCACAAAGAGCAGCCGGTGGTGCGCCACTCGGACGACAGCGAGCCGTTCTCGGCCCTGGTGTTCAAGATCATGAGCGACCCGTTCGTGGGCCAGCTCGTGTTCTTCCGGGTCTACTCGGGCCACATCGAGTCGGGCCAGTCGGTGCTGGGCTCGCAAGAAGAGCAGCAACGAGCGCATCGGCCGCCTGCTCAAGATGCACGCCAACAAGCGCGAGGAGATCAGCGAGGTGTGGGCGGGCGACATCGCGGCGGCCGTGGGTCTGAAGAACGTCACCACGGGCGACACGATCTGTGACCCCAAGCACCCGGTGGTGCTGGAGTCGATGAGCTTCCCCGAGCCGGTTATTGAAGTATCCATTGAGCCCAAGACCAAGGCCGACCAGGAGAAGATGGGCATGGCGCTCGCCAAGCTCATGCAGGAAGACCCGACGTTCCGCGTCCACACGGACAAGGAGACGGGCCAGACCCTGATCGCGGGCATGGGCGAGCTGCATCTGGAGATCATCACGGACCGCCTGGTGCGCGAGTTCAACGTCGGCGCCAACGTCGGCAAGCCGCAGGTGGCCTACCGCGAGACGATCACGCAGGAAGCCGACGGCGACGGCCGGTTCGTGCGCCAGTCCGGCGGCCGCGGCCAGTACGGGCACGCCAAGATCCACATGCGGCCGACGACCGAAGCGGACTTCATCTTCAACAACAAGATCGTCGGCGGCATCATCCCCAAGGAGTTCGTCAAGCCGATCGAGCAGGGGATCAAAGAGGCGCTGGAGACGGGCCCGCTCGCGGGCTTCCCGTGCACGGGCGTCGAGGTGGACCTCTACGACGGCAGCTATCACGACGTGGACTCCTCGGAAATCGCGTTCAAGATCGCCGGCTCCATGGCGTTCCAGGACGCCTGCAAGCGGGCGCGGCCGGTGCTGATGGAGCCCATCATGTCGGTCGAGGTGGTCACGCCCGAGGAGTACATGGGCGAGGTCATCGGCGACATCACCTCGCGGCGCGGGCGCATCCAGTCGATGGAGGCGCGCGGCAACGCTCAAGTGATCAATTGCAAGGTGCCGCTGTCGGAGATGTTCGGCTACGCGACCGACCTGCGCTCACTGTCGCAGGGTCGCGCCAACTACTCGATGCAGTTCGCCTCCTACGAGCAGGCGCCCAAGAACGTCAGCGAAGAGGTCGTGGCCAAGGCCGCCGGCTAGGGCTTTAGACCAGAGAGCGAGGAGAGACTAATGGGCAAGGAAAAGTTCAACCGTTCGAAGCCGCACGTGAACGTCGGCACCATCGGTCACGTCGACCACGGCAAGACGACCCTGACGGCGGCGATCACTCGGGTTCTTGCTTCCAAGGGCCTGGCGAATTTCGTGGCCTTCGACCAGATCGACAAGGCGCCGGAAGAGCGCGAGCGCGGCATCACGATCGCGACGGCGCACGTGGAGTACCAGAGCGAGAAGCGCCACTACGCCCACGTCGACTGCCCGGGCCACGCCGACTATGTGAAAAACATGATCACGGGCGCGGCGCAGATGGACGGCGCCATCCTGGTGGTCTCGGCCGCCGATGGCCCGATGCCGCAGACGCGGGAGCACATCCTGCTGTCGCGGCAGGTGGGCGTGCCGTCGATGGTGGTGTTCATGAACAAGTGCGACATGGTCGACGATCCGGAGCTTCTGGACCTCGTCGAGCTGGAGCTTCGCGAGCTGCTGTCGTCCTATGACTTCCCTGGGGATGACATTCCGATCATCCGGGGCTCGGCGCTGAAGGCGCTGGAGTCTGGGGTGGCGGACAGCGAGTGGGGCGCGAAGATCATCGAGCTGATCGACGCGGTGGACAGCTACATTCCGCTGCCGGAGCGCGCGATCGACAAGGACTTCCTGATGCCGATCGAAGACATTTTCTCGATCTCTGGCCGCGGCACGGTGGTGACCGGCCGTGTGGAGCGCGGGATCGTGAAGGTGGGCGACGAGGTCGAGATCGTGGGCATCCGTCCGACGGTCAAGACGATCGTGACGGGCGTCGAGATGTTCAAGAAGCTTCTCGATCAGGGCCAGGCGGGCGACAACATCGGCGTTCTTCTTCGCGGTACGAAGAAGGACGACGTGGAGCGCGGCCAGGTTCTGGCGAAGCCTGGATCGATCAAGCCGCACACCAAGTTCAAGGGCGAGGTGTACGTGTTGACGAAGGAGGAGGGCGGGCGTCACACGCCGTTCTTCAATGGCTACCGGCCGCAGTTCTACTTCCGGACGACGGACGTGACGGGTGTGGCGAAGCTTCCGGAGGGAACGGAGATGGTGATGCCGGGCGACAACGTGAACCTCGAGGTGGAGCTGATCGCTCCGATCGCGATGGAGAAGGGTGTTCGCTTCGCCATCCGCGAGGGCGGCCGCACGGTCGGCGCCGGCACGGTCACCGACATCGTCTCGTAGTCTTTTTCTGGTGCATAAGGGGCAGAGGTCATGGTCAACGAGAAGATCCGAATCCGCTTGAAAGCGTTCGACTACCGCATCCTGGATACGTCGACGCACGAGATCGTGGACACCGCCCGGCGCACGGGTGCCCGGGTGGTGGGGCCGATTCCTCTGCCCACCCACATCTCGCGGTACACGGTGAACCGCTCGCCGCATGTGGACAAGAAGTCGCGGGAGCAGTTCGAGATCCGCACGCACAAGCGGCTGCTCGACATCTTCGAGCCCACGTCTCAGACGGTCGACGCGCTGATGAAGCTGGAGCTGCCGGCCGGCGTGGACGTCGAGATCAAGGCGTTCGGAAAGTAGAGAGGACACGGCGATGGAAGGCATCCTGGGACGGAAGTTGGGCATGACCCAGATCTACGTCGAAGACGGGACGGCGATCCCGGTGACGGTGATCCAGGCCGGGCCGTGCCTCGTGGTTCAGAGGAAGACGGCGGCGGTGGACGGCTATGAGGCGGTCCAGATCGGCCTGGTGGAGGAGAAGCCGGCCAAGGTCAACAAGCCTCAGGGCGGCCACTTCAACAAAGCCGGCGTGGCGCCGGTACGGCAAGTCGAGGAGTTCCGCGTGGCCGAAGGCAACGGCGGAGACCTCAAGGCGGGCGACGAGGTGAAGGCCACGATCTTCGAAGAGAAGGAGTGGGTGGACGTCGTCGGCACGAGCAAGGGCAAGGGCTTTCAGGGCGTCATGAAGCGTCATGGCTTCCGCGGCGGCCAGGGGGCCCACGGCTCGATGTTCCACCGCGCGCCGGGCTCCATCGGCTCGTCGGCCTACCCCTCCCGGGTCTTCCCCGGCATGCGGGGAACCGGCCGGATGGGCGGCGAGCGGGTGACGGTGAAGAACCTCCAGATCGTCAAGATCGACGCCGAGCGGAACCTGATCTACGTGCGCGGTGCCGTGCCGGGTTGCAAGACCGGGTACCTGGCGATCCGGCGGGCGAAGCGGGGCTAAGCGCGAAGCGCGTAAGGCAAGAGGTCAACGGATATGAAGATTGCCGTAAAGAATTTCGACAACCAGCAGGTGCGCGAGATCGAGCTGCCCGAGGAGATCTTCGGGTACCCGTACAAGCAGCACCTGATCCACGAGGCGGTCCAGGCTTACCTCGCGGCCCAGCGGCGCGGCACCCACAAGGTGAAGACCCGCTCCGAGGTTTCGGGCTCGGGCAGGAAGCTCTGGCGGCAGAAGGGCACCGGACGCGCCCGTACGAAGGACATCCGGAACCCCAAGTGGCGCAAGGGCGGCACCGTGCACGGCCCGGTCCCCCGCAGCTACGAGAAGGACCTCTCGCGCCGCGAGAAGAAGAACGCGCTCAAGTCCGCGCTGTCCCAGAAGCTCGCCGAGCAGTCGATCGTCGTCCTCGACGGTCTCGAGGTCGGCAGCCACAAGACCAAGGACCTGCTGGCGCGCCTGGGCAAGCTCGGGATCTCCGGCAAGGCGCTCCTGGTGGACAGCCGGGAGAACCACAACCTGTCCATGGCGTCGCGCAACGTCAAGGCGCTCAAGGCGGTCGACCCGCTGGCGGTCAACGTCTACGACGTGGTGGACCGCTCGTTCCTGGTGGTCAGCGAGGATGCCCTCGCCCGCCTGGTGGAGGTGCTGGCGAAATGAGAGTGCAGGAGATCATCCGCCGCCCGCTGATCACGGAGAAGTCCACCGAGCTTCGCGACGAGAAGAACGTCATCGCTTTCGAGGTGGCGAAGAGCGCGAACAAGATCCAGGTCAAGCGTGCCGTCGAGGCCCAGTTCAAGGTCCGGGTCGCCGAGGTGCGAATCGCCAACGTCCACGGCAAGGTGCGCCGTCAGGGCCGTTTCGTCGGGCGCCGTCCCGACTGGAAGAAGGCCTACGTGCGGCTGGTCGAGGGTGAAAAGCCGATCGAGTTCTTCGAGGGGATGTAAGAGATGGCGATCAAACAGAAAAAGCCAGTCAATGCGTCGAGCCGTTTCCAGACGCAGCTGACGTTCGACGAGATCACCCGGACCGGGCCGGAGAAGTCCCTCACCGAGGGCAAGAGCCGGACGGGCGGACGCAACAACCGCGGCCAGCTCACGTCCTGGTGGCGGGGCGGCGGCCACAAGAAGCGGTACCGGATCATCGACTTCAAGCGCGACAAGCACGGCGTTCCCGCCAAGGTCGCCTCGGTCGAGTACGATCCGAACCGCTCGGCCCGCATCGCGCTGCTCCACTATGCCGACGGCGAGAAGCGGTACATCCTGTGGCCGGACGGCCTCAAGGTGGGCGCCGAGGTGATGGCGGGAGAAGCCGCCGAGGTCAACGTCGGCAACGCGCTGCCGCTCAAGCGGATCCCGCTCGGCACGACGGTCCACAACATCGAGCTCAAGATCGGCAAGGGCGGCCAGATGGTGCGCAGTGCCGGCGCCGGAGCCCAGCTCATGGCCCGTGACGGCTCCTGGGCGCAGGTCAAGCTCCCCTCGGGAGAAGTCCGGCGCGTGCACGTCGACTGCTACGCCACGGTGGGCCAGGTCGGCAACCTGGAGCACGAGAACGTGTCGATCGGCAAGGCCGGCCGCAACCGCTGGCTCGGCTGGAAGCCGCACAACCGTGGCGTGACCATGAACCCGGTCGACCATCCGATGGGCGGCGGCGAGGGCCGGACCTCCGGCGGCCGCCATCCCACGACTCCCTGGGGCGTACCGACCAAGGGCTACAAGACCCGCAACAACAAGCGCACGGACGCCATGATCGTCCGCCGCCGGAACCAGAAGTAAGGAGCGAGAGCCATGTCGCGTTCCCTCAAGAAGGGCTACTTCATCGACGGCCACCTTGCGGACAAGGTGTTGGCGATGAACGACCGGGGTGAGAAGCGGGTGATCAAGACGTGGTCGCGCCGCTCGACGGTGATCCCGGAGATGGTCGGTCACACGATCGCGGTGCACAACGGGGCGAAGTTCATCCCGGTATACGTGAGCGAAAACATGGTGGGCCACAAGCTGGGCGAGTTCGCGATGACTCGCACCTTCCGTGGCCACAGCGGCAAGAAGGTCGAGAAGGGGGCCCGTCCCCGGTAAGGGGGCGGAGAGAGGAGCGAAACGATGGAAGTGACAGCACGGCTTCGCTACGCCCCGGGCTCGGCTCAGAAAATGCGCCTGGTGGCGGACCTGATCCGGGGTAAGGGAGTCCAGGACGCGGTGAACCTCCTGGAGGTCACCCACAAGGTGGCGGCCCGGCACGTACAGAAGTGCCTGAAGTCGGCGATCGCCAACGCGGAGAACCGGGAGGACCACGTGGACGTGGACCGGCTCTACGTCAAGGAGATCTTCGTCGACGGCGGGCCGGTGGCCAAGCGGGTGCGTCCCGCGCCGATGGGCCGGGCGTTCCGGATCTTGCGGCGGCAGAGCCATATCACGATCAAGCTCGACACCCGCAAGGGTGACGGGAAAAAGTAGAGAGAGGACGAAGAACGTGGGTCAGAAAACGCACCCGTACGGGTTCCGGCTCGTCTACAACAAGACCTGGCACTCGCGCTGGTACGGCGAAGCCAACTACGCCAATACCCTGCACGAGGACCTGAAGCTCAGGAAGCGCCTGAAGAGCCGTCTCGGCCACGCCGGCGTGTCGGAGATCGACATCGAGCGGGCGGCCGACAAGCTGCGCGTGACGATCTATACGTCGCGGCCGGGCATCATCATCGGCCGCCGGGGCGCCGAGGTCGACAGGCTGCGCGACGAGCTCCAGAAGGAGATGGGCCGCGAGGTGCACATCAACATCCAGGAGATCCAGCGGCCGGAGCTCGACGCCCAGCTGGTGGCCGAGTCGATCGCGGGCCAGCTCGAGCGCCGTGTCTCGTTCCGCCGGGCCATGAAGAAGGCCATGGAATCGGCTTTCCGGTTCGGCGCCAAGGGGATCAAGATCATGGTCGGCGGCCGCCTGGGCGGCGCGGAGATCGCGCGCTCGGAGTGGTACCAGGAGGGGCGCCTGCCGCTCCACACCTTGAAAGCCGACATCGACTACGGTTTCGCCGAGGCGGGCACGACGTACGGCAAGATCGGCGTCAAGGTCTGGGTCTACAAGGGAGACCTGCTCAAGGAGAAGGGCCGCCGCGCGTCAGCGTAGGGCTCGGGAGAATCAGCCATGTTGATGCCGAAGAAGGTCAAGTTCAGGAAGCAGCAGCGCGGCCGGCGCCGCGGGATGGCCAAGGGGGGCAGCTACATCGCCTTCGGCGATTTCGCTCTGCAGGCGCTGGAGCCGGGCTGGGTGACGGCGCGGCAGATCGAGGCGGCCCGTATCGCCATCTCCCGCCACGTCAAGCGCGGCGGCAAGGTGTGGATCCGGGTGTTCCCCGACAAGCCGATCACCAAGAAGCCGCTCGAAACCCGTATGGGCAAGGGCAAGGGCAACCCCGAAGAGTGGGTCGCCGTGGTGAAGCCGGCGCGCATCCTCTACGAATTGGAAGGCGTGCCGAGAGAAGTGGCGGAGGAGGCGATGCGCCTGGCTTCCCACAAGTTCGGGATCAAGACCCGGTTCATCACGCGGCAAGACGACCTGAGGTGAGACGATGAAGGCTTCGCAATTTCGCGATCAGACGTTGGAAGAGCTGAACGACAAGGAACGTGATCTGTCCGAGCAGCTCTTCGCCCTGCGCCTGCAGAAAGTCACCGGCCAGCTCGAGAAGCCGGCCCGGGTGCGGCAGGTGCGCAAGGACCTGGCGCGGGTGTTGACCATCCTGCGCGAGAAGCGCGGTCAGAGCTAGGAGCGGACGACATGGCTGATACAGATACGACCCAGAGCAGCACCGAGGCCGCGGCCCCCGCGCAGGGGCGCCGGCAGGTCAAGGTGGGCCGCGTGGTGAGCAACAAGATGGACAAGACGGCTGTCGTGGCCGTCGAGGAGACGGTGACGCACCGGCTCTACCATCGGTACATGAAGAAGACGAAGAAGTTTCACGCCCACGACGAGGAGAACCAGTGCAACGTCGGCGACACGGTGGAGATCGTCTCCAGCCGTCCGCTGTCGAAGACCAAGCGCTGGCGCGTCCGCGAGATCGTGAAGCGGGCCGAGTAGGGGGTAGACCATGATCCAGATGGGAACGATTCTCGACGTGGCGGACAACTCGGGGGCGAAGAAGATCGCCTGCATCCACCTGCGCGGCGGCTCGGCGGGCCAGTACGGCCGGCTGGGTGACGTGATCACCGCCTCGGTCAAGGAGGCGGCGCCCGACGGCACGGTGAAGAAGGGGGCGGTGGTCAAGGCGGTGATCGTGCGCACCGTCAAGGAGCAGCGGCGCAAGGACGGCAGCTACATCCGCTTCGACCAGAACTCGGCCGTATTGGTCAACGACGCGGGCGAGCCGATTGGGACGCGCGTGTTCGGACCGGTGGCGCGCGAGCTGCGCGAGAAGCGGTTCATGAAGATCGTCTCGCTGGCGCCGGAGGTCATCTGAGATGGACATGGACAAGGTGAAGGTGAACGTCAAGAAGAACGACCAGGTGCTCGTCATGACGGGCAAGGACCGGGGCGCCCGCGGCCGGGTCCTGCGTGTCCTCGCCAGCGAGGGCAAGGCCATCGTCGAGCGCGTGAACATGATCAAGCGGCACACGCGGCCGAACCCGAACAAGGGCATCCAGGGCGGTATCCTCGAGCGCGAGGCGCCGATCCAGATCTCCAACCTGAAGGTGATCTGCCCGGAGTGCGGCAAGCCGTCCCGGCTGGGCCGGCGCCGGCTCGAGGACGGGCGCGGCGTGCGGGTGTGCAAGAACTGCGGCGCCACTTTCGGCTAGGCGCGTGAGGCGATTGGAAATGGCTAAGAACAAGGACACCAAGGACACGCAAGGGCAAGGCGAAGGCGGCGGCCCCGTCCGGGCCGGTGCGGCCGACTCCCGAGGGGTACGTGCCGCGCCTCAAGACGCGCTACGCCGAAGAGGTCGTGCCGAAGATCAAGAAGGAGTTCGGCATCGACAACGTCATGGCGGTGCCGCGGATCGAGCGCATCTCGCTCAACATGGGCATGGGCGAGGCGATCCAGAACATCAAGATCCTGGACGACGCGGTCGAGGAGCTGGCGGCCCTGGCCGGCCAGAAGCCGACGATCACGCGGGCCCAGAAGTCCATCGCCGCCTTCAAGCTGCGCCAGGGCATGCCGATCGGCGCCCGGGTGACGCTGCGAGGGAACCGGATGTGGGAGTTCCTGGACCGGCTGATCTCGATTGCTCTGCCGCGCGTGCGCGACTTCCGCGGCGTGCCGAGCAAGAGCTTCGACGGCCGCGGCAACTACACGCTGGGCATAAGGGACCACCTGATCTTCCCCGAGGTGGACTACAACAAGGTCGAGCGTCCCAAGGGGATGAACATCACGATCGTGACCACGGCCGGCAACGACGAGCGCGCTCTCTACATGCTGCGCGAGCTCGGCATGCCGTTCACGCGCTAGGAGGCTTTCGGTGGCGACCACTGCGAAGATCGCGAAAGAGAGAAAGAAGCTGAAGTTCGAGATCCGGCACCGCAACCGTTGCCGTCTCTGCGGGCGTCCGCGGGGCTATTACCGCCAGTTCGGGCTGTGCCGAATCCATTTGCGGGACTTGGCTCTGCAGGGCTATCTGCCCGGCGTCATCAAGGCGAGCTGGTAGAGGAGAAACAAGGCAATGAGCATGACCGACCCGATTGCGGACCTGCTGAGCCGGATCCGCAACGCGCAGATCGCCAAGCACGACCGGCTGGACGTGCCGGCTTCCAAGCTCAAGCTGGAAGTCGTGAAGCTTCTCAAGGAAGAGGGCTTCATCAAGAATTTCCGGGAGATCGAGGGTACCCCCGTGGGCACCCTGCGGGTCTTCCTGCGCTACAGCAACGAGGGCATGCCGGCCATCTCTCACCTCCAGCGGGTGAGCAAGCCCGGCCGGCGGGTCTACCGCAAGGCGGAGGAGATCCAGCCGGTCCGCAACGGGCTGGGCATCGGGATCGTCTCCACGTCGCAGGGACTGCTGACCGACTCCCAGGCGCGCGAGCGCCGGGTGGGCGGCGAGCTGCTCTGCCAAGTCTGGTAGAGATCTGGGAAGAGTAGGAGAGACGCTATGTCGCGGATAGGAAGAATGCCGATTCCCGTGCCCCAGGGGACCAAGATCGAGGTCCGGGACGGGTTGTTCGTGGCCGAAGGCCCCAAGGGCCGGGTGGAGCAGACGCTCCTCCCCGGTTATCCGGTCGAGGTGAAGGACGGTGAGGTCACGGTCTCACGCCCCGGCGACACCGGGCCCGAGCGCTCGCGCCACGGCCTGCTGCGGGCTCTGCTCGCCAACGCCGTACAGGGAGTCTCGGGCGGCTTCGTCAAGCAGCTCGACATCGTGGGCGTGGGCTATCGCGCCGAGCTCAAGGGGAATCAGGTGCAGTTCGCTCTTGGTTATTCCCATCCGGTGCTCTACGACATCCCCGAGGGGATCAAGATCGAGCACGACGCCAAGGCGAACCGGATGACCGTCTCGGGCGCCGACCGGCAGAAGGTGGGGCAGGTGGCGGCCGAGATCCGCGGCCTGCGCAAGCCCGACCCCTACAAGGGCAAAGGCATCAAGTACACCGGTGAGGTCCTGCGCCGCAAGGTCGGCAAGGCCGGCGGCAAGTAATTCGGGACCCAACCAGGGGATCAATCGATGAGCGATATCACGAAGAAGATGAAGGGCAAGCGGGAGCGCCGCGAGCGCGCCCACCTGCGGGTGAGGAAGCGCGTGCGCGGCAGCGCCGAGCGGCCTCGGCTGTCGATCTACAAGAGCCTGCGGTTCATCTACGCGCAGGTGATCGACGACGACAAGGGCACGACCCTGGCGGCCGCGAGCTCGGCCGATCCGGCGCTGCGCGAGCAGCTCGGCAAGTCGACCTCCGGCAAGGCCGCGGCCAAGCTGGTCGGCGAGCTGGTGGCGGCGCGCGCCAAGGAGCACGGCGTCGACAAGGTGGTCTTCGACCGCGGCGGCTACGTCTATCACGGCCGCGTCCAGGCGCTGGCCGAGGCGGCCCGCGAAAAAGGTCTGCAATTCTAGAAATGTAAGGGAGCGGTACGCCGCGCCCCGCGAAGGAGACGAGCTTGGCCAGGGACTTCGAGCGCGAGAGCGAATTTTTCGAGCAGGTCGTCCACATCAACCGGGTGACCAAGGTGGTGAAGGGAGGCAAGAACTTCTCCTTCTCCGCCCTGGTGGTGATCGGGGACGGCAACGGCCGCGTGGGCTACGGCGCGGGCAAGGCGAAGGAGGTGCCCATGGCCATCCGCAAGGGGATCGAGATCGCCAAGCGGAACATGGTCCAGGTGCCGGTCAAGGGCACGACCATCCCGCATGAGGCGCTCGGCGTCTTCGGCGCCGGCCGGGTGCTCCTGAAGCCGGCCTCCGAGGGCACGGGCGTGATCGCCGGCGGACCGGTCCGCGCGGTGGTGGAGACCGCGGGCATTCAGGACATCCTGACCAAGTCCCTGGGCTCGACCAACCCGCACAACGTGGTGAAGGCGACCTTCGCGGCGCTGCTCAGCCTCCGGAGCGAGCAGGACGCGATGGCGGCGCGGGGCCTGACCGTCCGCAAGCCGGCGGCGCCGGTATCCGCGGCGCCGGCCCCCGCCCCCGAAGAGCAGCAGCCCGCGGCCGAAGCCGGGGCCTGATCCGGGTACACCGGGTACAGAGCGAGGTACAGAGAGATGGCTGACAACAAGACGATCAAGATCCGCCAGGTCAAGAGTGTGATCGGCACCAAGCGCACCCACCGCGAGGTGGTCAAGGGGCTCGGCCTGCGCCGCATCGGCCACGAGGTCGAGCGCCAGGACACGCCGGCGGTCCGCGGGATGGTGGCCAAGGTCGGATACCTGCTGGAGGTCGAGGAATCATGAAGCTGCACGAGCTGTCTCCCGCCAAGGGGAGCAAGCATTCCAAGAAGCGGGTGGGGCGCGGCCCCGGCTCCGGGTTGGGCAAGACGTCCGGCCGCGGCGAGAAGGGCCAGAAGTCCCGCACCGGCTACAGCCGCCGGCCCGGTTTCGAGGGCGGCCAGATGCCGCTCGTCCGCCGGGTCCCGAAGCGCGGCTTCACCAACATCTGGAAAGTGGAGTACGCGGTGGTGAACCTCTCCCAGCTCGCCGAGCTCGAGGGTGACGTGACGCCCGAGGTGCTGGTCGAGCAGGGTCTGGTCCGCTCCGGCAAGAAGGTCAAGGTGCTCGGGGACGGCGAGATCGGGAAGGCCCTGCGCGTCGTCGCCGACAAGTTCAGCAAGTCGGCCCGCGAGAAGATCGAGGCCGCGGGCGGCCGCTGTGAGGAGCTTCAGGCGTGATACTTGACAGTTTCCGCAATATCTTCGCGATCCCGGACCTGCGCAAGCGGGTGCTGTTCACGTTCGGACTGCTGGCGGTGTACCGCATCGGCTGCCACATCCCGACCCCGGGTGTCGATCCCCAGGCCCTCCTCGAGTTCATGCGGGCGGCCCAGGGAACGTTCCTCGGGTTCATCAACACCTTCACGGGTGGGAGCCTGGAGAAGATCGCGGTGTTCGCGCTGGGCATCATGCCGTACATCACGGCATCGATCATCCTGCAGCTCCTGACGGTGGTCTGGCCCTATCTCGAGAAGCTCTCCAAGGAGGGCGAGCTCGGGCGGCGCAAGATCACCCAGTACACCCGCTACGGCACAGTGGTGATCTCGATCATCCAGGGCACGGGCATTGCCATCTGGCTCGAGAACATGTCGACGCCGTCCGGCCAGGCGCTGGTGCCCCAGCCGGGCTGGGGCTTCCGCGCCCTGACCGTGGTCACGCTGACCACCGGCACGGCCTTCGTCATGTGGCTGGGCGAGCAGATCAGCGAGCGCGGCATCGGCAACGGCATTTCGCTCATCATCTTTGCCGGCATCGTGGTGGGCCTGGTGCCCGCCATCGGCACGACGATCGCCAGCGTGCAGCAGGGGAACCTGAGCCTGATCGCCCTGATCCCGCTGCTGATCTTCATGGTCTTCGTGGTCGCCTTCATCGTCTACATGGAACGGGCGCAGCGAAGGATCCCCGTCCAGTACGCCAAGCGCGTGGTGGGCCGGCGGGTCTACGGCGGCCAGAGCACCTACCTGCCGCTGCGGGTCAACACCGGCGGCGTCATTCCCGTGATCTTCGCCTCCTCCGTGGTGACGGTGCCGACGGTGATCGCGGGCCTGATCCAGAACGAGGGCGTGCAGCGGGTGGCCAACTACGTCTCGTACGGCCAGCCGATCTACTACCTCCTCCAGGTCGTCACGATCATCTTCTTCTCGTACTTCTACGTGTCGATCATCTTCAACCCGACCGACCTGGCGGAGAACATGCGGAAGTACGGTGGCTTCATCCCCGGCATCCGGCCCGGCAAGCGGACGGCGGAGTACATCGACCGCATCCTGACCCGGCTGACGCTGGTGGGCGCCGTCTATCTCGCGGCCGTCACCGTGCTGCCCGAGTTCCTGCTCACCGGTATCAACGTGGGCGGGCTGCCCTGGCTCGGACCGCGGATCGCGGGGTTCTTCCCGACCTGGTTCACGGAAGGCATGGGCATCCAGTTCTACTTCGGCGGCACGTCGCTGCTGATCGTGGTCGGCGTGGCCATGGACACGATCCAGCAGATCGAGAGCCAGCTCGTGATGCGCAACTACGAAGGCTTCATGAAGCGGGGCCGGATCCGTGGGCGGAGGGGCTGATGCAAACCACGGTGCCCGGGTGGTCCTGTTGGGACCGCCCGGAGCCGGCAAGGGGACCCAGGCCCAGGTGCTTTCCGAGCGCCTGGGCGTTCCCGCCATCTCGACGGGGGACATGTTGAGGGAAGCGGTGGCCGACGGCTCGGACCTGGGGCACAAGGTGCAGGGCATCATGGCCTCGGGCGCCCTGGTGGACGACGGCACCATGGCCGAGGTGGTGCGCGAACGGCTGGCCAAGTCGGACGCCTGCGGCGGTTTCCTGCTCGACGGCTACCCGCGAACGCTGCCGCAGGCCGAGACGCTGGCGGGGATCCTCCGGGAGGGGGGCTGCAAGCTCGACGCGGTGCTGCTGGTGGACGTCCCTGAGGACGAGCTGGTGCGCCGGACCCTCCAGCGCGGGCGTGCGGACGACAAGGAAGAGGTGATTCGGGAGCGGTTGCGGGTGTACCGGGAAAAAACTGCGCCCTTGATCGGTTATTATAGGGAGCGCGGTCTGCTCCGCGAGATCGACGGGAACCGTCCGGTCGACGAAGTCACTTCCGGGATGCTGGGCCTGTTTGGGGTCGCCTGATGGCTGCTGTCCTCAAGACCCCGGGCGAGATCGAGCTGATGGACCGGGCCAACCAGATCGTCCATCAGGTGCTGGACGAGGTGGGGGCCCGGATCGCCCCAGGGGTGACTACCAGGGAGCTGGACCGTCTCGCCGAGCGCGTCATTCGAGACGCCGGAGGCGTCCCGGCCTTCTTGAACTACCGGGGCTATCCGGCGACGTTGTGCATCTCGGTCAACGACGTCATCGTGCACGGCATCCCAGGCGACGTCCCGCTGCGCGAGGGGGATATCGCCGGGATCGATTGCGGCGTCTTCTACAAGGGTTACTGTGGAGACGCCGCCCGGACCTTCGCCGTGGGCCGGGTGAGCGACGATGCGAAGCGGCTGCTGGAAGTGACGCAAGAGGCGTTGCGCCTAGCCGTCGCGCAGGTGCGGCCGGGCGGTCGGGTGCAGGACATCGGCTGGGCCGTCCAGCGCCATGCCGAGAGCCACGGCTACTCGGTGGTGCGGGAGTTCACGGGGCACGGTGTGGGGACCTCGCTGCACGAGGACCCGCAGGTGCCCAACTTCGGCGAGCCCGGCAAGGGTCCGAAGATGAAGGCCGGGATGGTGCTGGCGATCGAGCCGATGGTCAACGCCGGCACGAGCGGCGTCAAGATGGACGCCGACGGCTGGACGGCGCGCACGGAGGACGGGTCGCTGTCGGCCCACTTCGAGTTCTCGGTGGCAGTCACCCCGACCGGGGTCCGGGTGCTGGGAACGGACCGGATTTAAATGCCGGGCATTAGGAGAGAGGAAGGACGTTTGTCCACGAAAGAAGAGGCGATCGAGGTCGAGGCGGTGGTGGTGGAGCCGCTCCCCAACGCGATGTTCCGCGTCGAGGTGGAGATGAACGGCAACAAGCACCAGGTCCTGGCGCACATTTCCGGGAAGATGCGCAAGCACTTCATCCGGATCCTGCCCGGGGACCGGGTGCTGGTCGAGCTGTCGCCCTACGACCTCAACCGGGGCCGTATCGTCTACCGTCTGAAGTAGGCGTCAGGCGCCGAAGGCTGGGAAAGGAAGTCGACATGAAAGTACGTTCGTCGGTCAAGCGGATCTGCCCGAAGTGCAAGGTCGTCCGGAGAAAGGGCGTCGTGCGGGTGATCTGCGAGAATCCGAAACACAAGCAGCGTCAGGGATAGGGAGTCGCCAATGGCACGTATCGCAGGAGTCGACCTGCCGCAGAACAAGCAGGTCTGGATCGGGCTCACCTACATTTACGGAATCGGGCGCTCGCGCTCCAAGGACATCCTGGTCAAGGCCGAGGTGCCGGAAGTCACCAAGGTCCGGGATCTGACCGAGGACGAGGCGCGCCGGATCCGCAAGGTCATCACGGATGAGGGACGGGTGGAGGGCGACCTGCGCAAGGAGGTCAGCCAGAACATCAAGCGGCTGATGGAGATCGGCAGCTACCGTGGCGTCCGCCACCGCCGGGGCCTGCCCGTGCGGGGCCAGCGGACCCAGACGAACTCCCGCACCCGCAAGGGGCCGCGCCGCGGCGCGGTGGCGGGCAAGAAGAAGGCGACCAAGAAGTGATCAGGAAGTGATCAGGAAAGTGATCACGCAGTAATCAGGGAACGGAGACGAGATGGCCAAAGCGGAAGGCAAGAAGGACCGGAAGGGAGCCAAGAAGAAGGAACGGAAGAATGTGCCCCACGGCGTGGCGCACATCCAGGCGACCTTCAACAACACGATCGTTTCGATCTCCGATCCGGAGGGCCATGTCCTCTCCTGGTCGTCGGCCGGAAGGATCGGCTTCAAGGGCTCGCGCAAGGGCACTCCCTTCGCGGCCCAGGTGGCGGCGCAGAACGCCGGCAACAGCGCCAAGGACGCCGGCGTGCGCAGCGTGGACGTGATGGTCAAGGGGCCGGGCGCGGGACGCGAGTCCGCCGTGCGCGCTCTTCAGGCCGCGGGCATCGAGGTCAAGTCCATCAAGGACGTGACGCCCATCCCGCACAACGGCTGCCGGCCGCGCAAGCGCCGCCGCGTCTGATCAGCAGCAGCCAAGCAGTCTCGGGACCGCCGAGCGTTCGAACAGCCCCGGGTGTGCCGGGGCTCCTCGCGCGTCTTCCCAAGTTGAAGTCCCCGTAGCCTCGGGGAGAGGACGTCTAGGAGACATCCAGTGGCAAGATACTCAGGACCCGTTTGCCGGCTCTGCCGCCGCGAGCGGATGAAGCTGTTCTTGAAGGGTGACCGCTGCTTCAAGGAGAAGTGCGCCGTCGAGCGCCGTAATTTCCCGCCCGGCCAGCATGGCACGCGGCGGGGCCGCCGGACGCTCGGCTATGGGCTGCAGCTCCGTGAGAAGCAGAAGGTCAAGCGCATCTACCGTGTGCTCGAAGCCCAGTTCCGCAACTATTTCGCCGAGGCCGACCGCCAGAAGGGCATCACGGGTGAGAACCTCCTGGTGATGCTGGAGCGGCGCCTCGACAACGTCGTCTACAGCCTGGGCTTCGCCGCTTCGCGGGCGCAGGCGCGGCAGTTCGTCCGCCACGGCCATGTCCAGGTGGACGGCCGCAAGGTCACCATCCCCTCCTTCCAGGTGAAGGCGGGGCAGACGGTCTCCGTCAAGGAGGCCAGCCGCAAGAATCCGCTGATCCGCTCGAGCGTCGAGACGGCGCGCGGCCGCGGCGTCCCGGAGTGGCTGGAGCTCGACGCGGAGAACACCACCGGCAAGGTGCTCCGGCTGCCGTTGCGGGAGGACATCAAGCTCCCGATCCAGGAGCAGCTCATCGTCGAGCTCTACAGCCGTTGACGCACGAGCGAAACCGCAGGGAAGGAGCTCTCTCTATGCTTTGGAAAGGTTTTCAACGCCCCAAGCGCGTTGACGTCGATACCGAGACCCTGACTGGGACGTACGGCCGGTTCACGGCCCAGCCGTTCGAGCGGGGCTTCGCCACCACCATCGGCAACGCCCTGAGGCGTTGCCTGCTCTCCTCGATCGAGGGCGCGGCCATCACCGCGGTCAATATCGAGGGCGTGCTCCACGAGTTCTCCTCGATCCCCGGCGTCCAGGAGGACGTGACGGACATCATCCTCAACCTGAAGCAGGCGGCGATCACCCTCCACTCGGAGGACTCCAAGGTGCTCTCGATCGACTTCGGGGGCCCGGGGGCCGTGACCGCCGGCCAGATGGCCGAGGATCCGCAGATCGACATCGTGGACTCGAACGTCCACATCGCCACGGTCAACGAAGAGGGGCGGCTCAAGCTCCAGGCCCAGATCAAGCGCGGCCGCGGCTACGTCTCGGCCGACCGCAACTTCGACGAGTCCATGGGCATCGGCTGGATTCCTGTCGACTCGGCCCACAGCCCCGTCCGCCGGGTCAACTACCGGGTGGAGGCGGCCCGCCTGGGCCAGACCACCGACTACGAGCGCCTGATCCTCGAGGTCTGGACCAATGGTACGGTCCGTCCCGAGGAGGCGGTGTCGCTCGCCGCCATGCTGCTCAAGGATCACCTCGGCATCTTCATCCAGACCGAGGAGAGCCTGCGCCATGACGGCGGCGAGCTGGGCCGCGAGGAGCTCGCGGGTCTCGACGCCCTTCTGGCCAAGAACATCGACGAGCTCGACCTCTCGGTCCGCTCGGCGAACTCGCTCAAGAACGCCAACATCCACACGCTCCGCGACCTCGTGCGCCGGACCGAGAAGGACATGTTGGAGACCAAGAACTTCGGCAAGAAGTCGCTCGAGGAAGTGCAGGAAGTCCTCGACAAGCTGGGCCTTTCTCTGGGCATGGAAGTGCCGGAGCGGCCTGCCGCCGGTGCCTCGGCTTAAGGAGAGAGATCAATGCGTCACGCTGTCAAAGGCAGAAAGCTGGGGCGGACCACCTCTCACCGGGAGGCCCTGTTCCGCAACCAGCTCCAGTCCCTGGTGGACAAGGAGAAGATCGTCACCACTCTCCCCAAAGCCAAGGAGCTGCGCCCCATCGCCGAGAAGGTGATCACCCGCGGCAAGCACGGCACGTTGCACGACCGCCGCTGGGTGCTGCGCTGGGTCCTCAAGCGGGATCTGGTCAAGAAGGTATTCGACGAGATCGCCCCCCGCTTCACGGAGCGTCCGGGCGGCTACCTGCGCATCGTCAAGCTGGGACCCCGCCAGGGCGACGGCGCCGAGATGGCGGTGCTCGAGCTGGTCGAGCGCTCCGAGGCCGCGGCTCCCGAGCCGGCGTCCGAGGAGAAGAAGCCGAAGAAGAAGGCCGCTCCGAAGAAGGCGGCTCCGAAGAAGGCAGCTCCCAAGAAGGAGCCCAAGGCCAAGGCTGAGACCGCCAAGCCCAAGCGCGAGCCCAAGAAAGAAGCCAAGAAGGTCTCGACCAAGAAGGAAGGCCGGGCCCAGGTCTCGACTCCCAAGAAGAGCGTCTGACCCTCCCTTCTTCCACAGATTGAGAGAGAACGGCCGGCGCGGGAGCGCCGGCCGTTCGTTTTAGAATCCGGCTCCAGTGGAACTCCCCGCTTCACGTCTCCGGCTTGGCCGCAACGTCCTGGCCCTCGCCGCGGTCAGCTTCCTGACCGACGTGTCGAGCGACATGACATACCCGCTGCTGCCCGTCTTTCTCGCCAGCGTGCTGGGGGCGAGCGCCACGGCCGTGGGAGCCATCGAGGGCGCGGCCGAGTCGGTGGCGGCCTTCCTGAAGCTCGCGAGCGGCTGGTGGTCGGACCGCACGCCCCGGCGCAAGCCCCTGGTGCTCGCCGGCTACACGATCGCCTCGGTCATCCGGCCGCTCATCGGCCTCGCCCAGTCGGCTTCCCAGGTGCTGGCCATCCGGGTGACGGACCGGTTCGGCAAGGGGATCCGCGGTGCGCCACGCGACGCCCTGATCGCCGACTCGGTGGACCCGGCCATCCGCGGCCGGGCATTCGGTTTCCACCGCGCGGCCGACCATATGGGAGCCGTGGTGGGGCCCCTCCTGGCCTTTGTCCTTCTGCGCTGGATGGGTCTCGACCTCCGGACGGTGTTCCTGCTGACGGCCATCCCGGGCGCTCTCGCGGTCCTCATGCTGATCTTCGGCGTTCGCGAGGTGCCGCGCTCGACCCAAGAAGCTTCCCGGAAGCTCGATCTGAGACAGCCGCTGGGGAGCCGCTTCTGGGCCTATCTGGGCGTCCTCTTCCTCTTCACACTCGGCAACTCGACGGATGCCTTCCTGCTGTTGCGGGCGGGACAGCTCGGCGTCGCGCCGGCCCTGGTGCCGATCCTCTGGGCCATGCTCCACGTCGTCAAAGCCGGTTCCAGCACACCCGGCGGCATCCTCTCGGACCGCCTCGGCAGGAAGCCGCTCATCGTGGCGGGCTGGACCCTCTACGCCGCCGTCTACTTCGCCTTCGGCCGGGCCTCCGAGCAGTGGCAGGCCTGGGCGCTCTTCGCCGTCTACGGCCTTTACTTCGGGCTGACGGAAGGGGTGGAGAAGGCCTTGGTAGCCGACTTGGTTCCGCCTGAGCGGCGGGGGACCGCCTTCGGCTGGTACAACCTGGCGATCGGGGTGGGGGCGCTGCCGGCCTCGCTCCTCTTCGGCGTCCTCTGGGACCGCTGGGGATCGGCCACGGCCTTCGACTTCGGAGCGCTCCTGGCCCTGGTGGCGGCCGTGGGCATGGCGATCGTCGCTCCCAAGGCAGGGGCGCCGAAACGTTTTCGCCCCTGATTTCATACAATGGTGGAGCTCGGTTTCTTCAAGGAGTCCCCCATGCGAAGCCGCTGGTCCCCCCTCCTCCCGCTGTTCTTCCTCTGGACGGCCACCGCTTTTGCCGCGGCACCCGATCCGGCCAAGATCCAGGCCGAGATCGCCGCGTCCAGGCTGGAGACCTCCCGGGCCGTATCGCTCAAGAACGTCAAGCTTGCCATGGGCCCGGGCACGCTCCGTCTCGACGACGGCGTGCTGATCCCCACGACGGAGGTGGCTGGCAAGACGGCCGAGATGGTCTTTCTCGGCAAGGGCCGCATCGAGGTCGATCCGCCGGACGCCGTCGAGGCCGGGCAACTGGAGCTGTTCACGGGCGGCTCCCGGCTCGACGCGGATTTCAAGGAGGCGGTCTTCGTGATCGGGCTCGACGCGGCTGTGGCGGCGATGCTGCGCCGGCCAGCCGCCCAACCGGATGCGGAGCTCGTCCGGCGGGCCGAAACCCTCTACGCAGACTGGAAGAAGCGGGGGGAACGGGAGTACATGAACGTCGGCCAGGGGCTTCTGCTCGACGCCTTGCAGGACCCTATCTCCTCGGGCTACTTCGCCGCCTTCTTCCGTGGCGGAGAGCAGGGCGACTTCTTCTACTTCATCGAGCCCAGCGGCCGGGAGCAGGTGACCCTGGGGCACTTCGTTCCCCTGGATGCCACGGAGTGGGAGAAGCGCAGGCTCCTCAAGCGCATCGCCCGCGAGCAGAAGAAGGGGCGGGCGCTCGGGCTGGAGCTGGAGGACCTTGGGGACTGGGATACCTGGCTCTCCTCGTCCCTGCGTAATGGCGAGGGCAAGGCGATTCCCGGGGCACCTTCGTTCGAACCGAAGAAGTACACCCTGGACATCGATCTCGCCGAACGCGACCTGCGCCTCTCCGGCAAGGCCCGCGTCGATCTCGATCCAGTCGTGGCGGGCTCTCGCGCCGTGTCCTTCTACCTGTCGAGCGACTTCGAGGTCACCCGGGTGACCGACGCGGCCGGCGCTCCGCTCTTCTTCCAGAGGAGCAAGGGGGACCTCCTGGTGATCCTCCCCGAGGCTCCGCCGAGTGGCACGGCCACGGTGATCGTCGAGTACTCGGGCCGGCCCGTGGCCAAGGACTGGAACCTGTACACCCTCACCGATACGCTCGGCTGGTATCCACACACGGGGCAGACCGACCGGGCGGCCTATGACGTGACCTTTCACTGGCCCAAAGGCTTCGAGCTCGTTTCGAGCGGCCGGCGGGTGGACGGCGGCGAGCAGCCGGACGGCAGGCACTGGGAGCGGCGCGCGCTGGACGTGCCTTCGCTCGGCTTCTCCTTCGAGATGGGCCGCTTCAAGGTCGAGACGGTGCGGACCGGCCATGTCGAGGTGAGGTTCGCCTTCGGCTCGGGCGCCACCCTCACGGGGCGCGGCGTCAAGGAAGACGTGATGAAGGCCGTCACCGACTCCCTCCAGTTCTATGAGGAGACGTTCGGCCCCTATCCGCTGGACGATCTGACCGTGACCACGGCCTCCCGCGGTTTCTCTCAAGGCATGCTCGGGTTCATAACGCTGTCGGACCTGGTGCTGAACGACCTGGGGATGTGGAACCGTTTCTTCGGGCTACCGGACCGCCGGTTGATTGTGGCCCATGAGGTCGCGCACCAGTGGTGGGGCAACCAGGTCGGCTGGACGAGCTACCGGGACCAGTGGATCAGCGAGGCCATGGCGAGCTACGCGGCGCTCCTGTACGCCCGGGAGCGCCTGAAGGGCACTCCTCTCTCCGGGGTCGACCTGACCGAGGGGTGGCAGAACGACCTCACCGCAACGCTGGCGGACGGGCGTCCCCTGGAGTCCGTGGGGCCCGTGGTGCTGGGCGGACGGCTCTTCTCCAGCCGTTCGAGCTCGGCTTACGAGGCCATCGTCTACCGCAAGGGAGCGGTGGTGCTCGACATGCTGGCCCGCATGCTTGGGGAAGAGAACTTCCCCAAGGTCTTGAAACAGATCGTCAAGGTGGCGGGCCAGAGGACGATCTCCACGGAGGAACTCTTCTCGTTGATCGAGCAGATCACGACGACCGATCTCAAGCCCTTCGCCGGCCAGTTCGTCTACGGCACCGGCCTGCCAGAGGTCCTCTACAGCTACCGGTTCGAGAAGAAGAACGGCGGCTGGATGGTCAAGGGAGAGGCGCGGCAGGAGACGCCGAACCGGTACCGCTACAAGGTCGTGAAGACTCCCCAGGGGACGTTCGACGTGACCCGCGAATCGATCCAGCAGATCGACGTCAAGCAGTCGGCCCTGGTGGTGCCGGTCGAGATCGCCGTCTACGACCCGAAGCAGCCCAAGGGCAAGGGGAAGGACGGCGCCAACTCGACCGTGCGGGGGAACATCTTCGTCCGAGGCGAATCCACCGAGTTCGCTATCGACGTCGAGCACGAGCCCAAGGCCTTCTGGCTGGACCGCAGGGCCAAGGTCTTCGGCCGGTTCTTTGACGAGAACCGCCACCCCAAGCGCATGCTCACGTTCCAGGGCGTCAAGGCCGCGGCGGCGGGCCGGCTGGACGAGGCGGCCGCCTTCTACGAGAAGGCCCTGGCCACGGAGGAGCCGCCGCCTGACACCGGCGAGACGGTCTACTACCAGAACCTCCAGCTCGCGCGGCGGGTGATGAACGCCCGGATCGAGCTCTCCCGCGCCCGCCTCCTCCTGGAAAAGGGGAGGGACAAGGAGGCCGAGGCCGCTCTGGAAAGGGCCGAGCGCATGTACGAGAACGCCGAGGAGTTCAAGATCCTGCAGGCGCGGATCGAGGTGCGCCGGGGCGACTACCCGAAGGCGTTCCAGCGGCTGAAAAAGAGGCTCTGGACGGGGAACCTCTATAGCAGCGAGGGCTATGCCCTGCTGGCCATCGCCGCCCGCGAGACCGGCAATAAAGTGGAGTTTGAGGAGGCCCTGAAGAAGGCCCGGGCGGGCGGAGCGGACGTGGACGCCCTGTCGGGCCTGGTCAGCGCATCGGCCAAGGCGACGTCAGGACCCTGAGGCCGCCAGGCGAGCGATCCCTCCGTAACCCAGGGCTCTGGCCTCCTGCTCCAGGGCCGCCAGCCGGGCCTGCCTCGTGGCTTCCGGCTCCCGTTCAGCCAGGGCCAGATCCGCTTCCAGGCGCAGCTCCAGGAGACCGGCCTTGGCCGCCTGTGCAGCAATGCCGGCAATGTCGGCGATATTGCGCAACACCGCCTGAGGGTCCTTCTCCCGGCTGAGGCGGGCGGCGGTGAGCGCGACGGTCAGGCGCGCCTTGAGGTCCTGGTCCTTGCCCGTCAGCAATCCCTTCGCGCGGTCGATTGCCTCGCGGGCTCCAGGGACGTCGCCGCGGGCCTGGGCGGCCTGGGCGGAGACGGCGAGGGCGAGGGCTTCACCGCTCGCGGCACCCTGCTGGCCGAGCTCCCGGGCGGCGGCGCGGGCGAGCTCTTCGGCCCGTGCCGGGTCTGTCCGGAGCCGCACGGAGGCGAGAGCCAGCCAGCTCTCGGCGAGGGCGGCCTTCTCCCCGAGCTGGGTGCGCAGGGCGAGGGCTTCCTCGTGCCGCTGCCGGGCCTCTTCCGCCTTCCCTTCGCGGGCCAGCACCTCGCCGAGACCGAAGAGCGCGTGGGCGGAGGCGCTCTTGTTGCCCGTCTGCCGCCCGAGGACGAGGGAGGATTCGAAGCGCCGCCGCGCCGCCGCAAGCTCGCCCTGGTCCAGGAGGACGCCGCCGAGGTTGTTGAGGGAGGTCACCTCGCCGATCTTCTGGCCGATCTGGCGCCTCATGGCGAGGGCCTCCTCGTGGCGCTTCCGGGCTCCGGCGAGGTCCCCCTTGCGGCGCAGGGCCACGCCGAGGTTGTCCAGGGCGTAGGCCTCGCCGCCCCGGTCCTGCTGCTCGCGCCGGATCTTCAGCGACTCTTCGAGCAGCCGGGCCGCTTCGTCCAGCTCACCGCGCCGCACCAGCACCCCCGCGAGGTTGTTGAGAGCGTAGGCCTCGCCGCCGCGGCTGCCGGTCTCGCGGGTGACGGCGAGCACCTCCTCGTAGAGCTGCCGCGCCCTCTCCAGGTCTCCCTGGGTCTTGAGCACCACTGCGATGTTGTTGAGGGCGCCGGCCTCGGCCCCCCGGTTGCCGATCTCCTGGTAGGTGCCGAGGGCCTGCTCGTAGAGCCGGGTGGCGCCGGGGAGATCACCGCGGTCGAAGTGGACATTGGCGGCATGGGTGAGGGCCTCGGCCTCGCCTCCCTTGTCCCCGGCCGTGGCGTGGAGCTTGCGCCCCTCCTCGCACGCGGCGAGCGCCGCGGCCGGCTGCCCGAGGTTGCGCAGGGCGCGGCATTCCAGGAGCCGGGCCCGCGCTGCCATGAGAGGCGCTCCCTGGGCCGTGCCCTTGGCCACCGCCCGGGTTGCCGCCGTCCGCTGGCGCTCGAAGTCGGCGCGGGCACCGGCGGCCGTAGCCTCGGCCAGATCGATCCGCGGATCGTCCCGGGAGGGCGGCGGCAGCGTGCGCAGGGCGCCGGTGGTCGCAAGCGCGTCTTCCACCCGCCCGGCGGCGGTCTGCGCGGCGGCCAGCCGGAGGCCGTGGTCCAGGCTGTCGGGGAACAGGGACCAGAGCTTCCAGTAGGTCTGGATGGCGCGGTCCCAGTCCTGGGTCGTCTCGCGGTAGCGCCCCTCGATGAGCAGCCGCTCCTCGCGGGGCAGGTTGCCGGCGAGATCGAAGGCCGTCTTCGCCTCTTCCCGCGCCCGGCCGTCGTACCCCAGCGCCGCCCAGGCGGTGGACAGGGCGGAGTGGCAGAGGGCGTTCCCAGGCTCAGCCGTCACAGCCCGGGAGAGCCGGTCGCGGGCTCCCACGGGGTCGAACAGTCGTAGGTGCCCGAGGCCCTCGGCATACAGCCGCGCGGCTTCGGGGCTCGACGGCAGGGCGGCCCGCACCTCGCCGGACTCGCCTCCCTCCAACTCCTCGACCCCGAGCTCCCGGCGCAGGCGCTTTCCAACCCGCGAAACGAGATCGAAGAGCTGGCGTTCCTCGCCCGTCTCCGTCACCCGGGCCGTGGTCTCGCCCGCCGTGGTGTCCTGGAGATGCAGGTCGAGCCGGATCCGGCGGCCCTTGGGATCATTCACCGTCACGTAGGAGCCCAGCAGCACGGCGTCCGCTCCGAGCAGCGAGCGGACACGGCCGAGGGTATCCCGGGCGAGATCGGCGCTCGTGCCCAGCCCCAGCTCCACCTTGGCCCGGGCCACGTTCTCGCCGGCCACCACGCGCACCCCGCCGCCGGCCGCGAGCTCGGTCGAGAGCATCTCGGCCAGGGCCGGCGAGAGCCAGGCCGTGCCGGGCTGGCCCGACAGGTCCTTGAAGCCGAGCACGGCCACGGACCTCCGGGGTGTGATGTCTTCGATGGGCGGCAGGATGAGACGCCCCATGTCAGCCGCCTGCCGGGCGCGCCACTCCTGATAGCGATACCAGGTCACGCCGAGCGAGAGGAGGATCAGGGCCGCGAGCAGGGCGATCTTGAGCCCCCTCCCTTTTGCGGGCTCCTTGCGCGGCACCGGAGCCTTGGGGGTAAAACGGGCGGTAGCGGACTGATCCGTCCGATCCGTCCGATTTGTCCGATCCGTCTGAAGGAGGATCTCCGTCCGCGGCGGCTCCGTCAACGCTTGAAGAACCTCCGGCGCGGACCGGAAGCGGGCCGCGGGATCGCGCTCCAGGCAGCGGAGGATGGCCGACTCCCAGCGCGTATCGAGACCCGGGACGTGGGTCCGTGGCGGCACCGGATCCTCCCGCAGCCGCTTGACCGCCGTGGACAGGGCGTTCTCGCCGAGGAAGGGCACGGTGCCGGTGAGCATCTCGTAGAGCACGATGCCCAGCGCGTAGAGGTCCGTGGCCGCGGTGATCTCGGCCCCCTCCACCTGCTCCGGCGCGAGGTAGGCGGGCGTGCCCACCACGGCCGCCGCGGCCGTCAGGGTGAAGCCCTGCCCCGTCTCCGCGCCGGCCTCCAGGCGGGCAAGACCGAAGTCGGTCACCACGGCCCGGGTCCCACCCTTGCTTCCCGAGCGTTCCACCAGCATCACGTTGCCCGGCTTCAGGTCCCGGTGGACCACGCCGGCCTGATGGGCGGCGTCGAGGGCCTCGGCGATCTGGCGCGCCACGGGCAGTGCCTCTTCCGTGGACATGGGACCGGTCCGCCGGAGCCGTTGCGCCAGCGTCTCGCCCGGCAGCAGCTCCATGGTGAGGAAGATCGTCCCCTCCGAGGAGCCCACGTCGAAGATCCGGCAGACGTTGGGGTGCGTCACCTTGCGGGCGAGCTGGATCTCCCGCTTGAAGCGCTCCACCGCGGTCGTGTCCCGCGCCGCCTCCGGCCGGACCGTCTTCAGGGCGACCCGCTCCTTCAGCTCCCCGTCTTCCACCTCGTAGACCTCGCCCATGCCGCCGCGCGCGATGAAGCGCACCACGCGGTAACGGCCGGCGATCGTGGATTCCGGAGCGAACGCGGGCTCATTGACTGCGATGGGCGGATGCGACCGGATCGCCGCGGCCACCTCCGTCATCCGCGGCAGGGTGTCGCCAGACGGAGCCGAGGAAGAGGGACTGCTGGACACGGGAAAGGCAATGTAGGTGGGCGGCGCCTCACCGATCGATCCCGACGCTCCCGCGTCCCCGGCGCCTCCCGCACCCCCCGCGGACACCGCCTGGGACGGCTCCACCCCCGGCCGCCGCACGCCGAACGTGGTCTTGCACGAGGAGCACTGGATGCGCAGGCGCGGCGGCATCTCCGCCACCACGGCAAAGCGCAGCCGCGTGCCGCACCCGGGGCACGTGACGTTGAACGAAGAAGGCGAGGCCAAGGATTGCTGGCTCATCCTGAACCGGCCCGAACCGATCTCAGACTCGGATTACCCCTCCATCTTACCTCGACTCCACCGCTCTTGCCGCTCCCCCGCCCCTTCTGAGAGGATGGCGCGACCTTGAGGAGCCGGACATGACGACCAGGCCATTCGTTCTCGGCATCGCCTTGCTGCTCGCCCTGACGGTTGCGGGGGGAGCCGCGGAGAAGAAGACAGAGAAGGACAAAAAGGAGGACGAATCGATCCTCAAGGCGCCCCCTCGCGCAGTAGGCGAAGGCGAAGGCCCCTTCAAGCGGCTCATCCTGCGCGGAGCCACCCTGATCAACGGCACCGGCGCCCCGCCCATCGGCCCGGTGGACATCGTCATCGAGAAGAACCGCATCCTCCAGGTCGCCTCGGCCGGCAACCCCGGCGTCGAGCCCGACCCCGAGAAGCGCCCCAAGGCGGAAGAGGGCGACCGCGAGATCGACCTCGAGGGCCTCTACGTCCTGCCCGGCTTCGTCGACATGCACGGCCACATCGGCGGCAAGGAGCAGGGCACGCCCGCCGAGTACGTCTTCAAGCTCTGGCTGGGCCACGGCATCACCACCGTCCGCGATCCGGGCAGCGGCAACGGCGCCGACTGGACTCTCGAAGCAAAGGGCCGTAGCGCCAGGAACGAGATCACGGCGCCGCGCATCGAGGCCTACATCTTCTTCGGCCAGGACCGGGAGACCCCTTTCACCAAGCCCGAGGAAGCCCGCAAGTGGGTGGACGAGATGGCCGACAAGGGCGCCGACGGCGTCAAGTTCTTCGGCTATCGGCCGGACATCATGCAGGCCGCCATCGACGAGATCAAGAAGCGGGGGATGCGCAGCGCCTGCCACCACGCGCAGATGGACGTCGCCCGCGTCAACGTTCTCACCTCCGCCCGCTGGGGCCTCACCACCATGGAGCACTGGTACGGTCTCCCCGAGGCCCTCTTCGACGACCGCACCCTCCAGGACTACCCCCTCGACTACAACTACGCCGACGAGTCCCACCGCTTCGGCCAGGCCGGCCGCCTCTGGAAGCAGGCCGCGCTCCCGCATTCCAAGAAGTGGAACGAGGTCATGGACGAGCTCCTCGCCCTCGACTTCACGTTCGATCCCACGCTCACCATCTACGAGGCCAGCCGGGACCTCATGCGCGCCCGCCGCGCCGAGTGGCACGACGAATACACCCTCCCCTCGCTCTGGGACTTCTACGCCCCCAGCCGCGAGTCCCACGGCTCCTACTGGTTCTACTGGACCACCGAGAACGAGGTGGATTGGAAGAACAACTACCGCCTCTGGATGGCCTTCCTCAACGAATATAAAAACCGCGGCGGCCGGGTGACGGCGGGCTCCGACAGCGGCTACATCTACAAGCTCTACGGCTTCGACTACATCCGCGAATTGGAGCTGCTGCGCGAGGCCGGTTTCCATCCGCTGGAAGTGATCCGTTCCGCCACGCTCAAGGGCGCCGAGGCTTTGGGAATGGAAAAAGAGATCGGCTCTGTCGAGCCCGGCAAGCTCGCGGATCTCATCGTTGTCGAGCAGAACCCGCTCGAAAACCTGGGCTCCCTCTACGGTACGGGAACGATCAAGGTCACCGAGAAGAACGAGGTCCTCCGCGTCGGCGGCGTCAAGTATACGATCAAGGACGGTATCGTCTACGACGCCCGCAAGCTCTTGGCGGACGTGCGGAAAATGGTTGCGGAAGCGAAAGAGAAGGCGAACCGGCCGGTGCTCTACCAGCCGGGGATGGCTCCGATGTCCTCGAAGGAGGCCGAGCCGGCGCCGGCCCAGCCATAGCCTTTATCGGGACCAATCTTGCGCCGGTCTAACCCTGCCGTGCGATTCTCTGCGCGGTCCCTGCGATCGCCTTCTCCAGGGTCCCTTGGACCTCCTTGCGGGCCTTGTCGTCCTCAATGCCACCCGCCAGCGTGTGAGCGCTCAGCATGACCAGGACCTGGTTGACCGGCTGCTGGCCCCAACCCGGATCTTCCCAACGGCCGCCAAAATAATCGGTAAGCCTGAGCAGGAATTCGAGACCTTGCTTCGTCAACATGTCGATCCCCTTTGCCTTTGATTGAAGCGACCCCAAGCGGACGCACTTCTACAGGCGCAGGCAAAGAGGATTCCGTTACAGCGACTCCCTGAGCAGACCGGCCAACTCGTCCAGCAAACCTGCCTGCCCCGGGAGGATACGCCGCCGGGCTTCCTCCACCTCGAACCATTCGGCGCGATCGATCTCGGGATATTCTTTCTGTCGCCCTGATCCCCTGGGCCATTCCATCGTGAACGTATTGCTCCGGACGCGCTCCGGATCGATCTCGCCCTGGACCGCCCAGGCATGCACGGTCTTGCCGCCTGCCTGTTTGATGGGTTCGAGCGGAAGGAAGGCGCCATCGATTTCGTGGCCGGTCTCTTCCTGAAATTCTCTTCGGGCAGCTTCCAGCGGATCTTCGGGCTGGACGAATTCACCCTTGGGGATCGACCACGCGCCAGCGTCCTTCCTGGCCCAGAAAGGACCTCCCGGATGCACGAGAAAGATTTCGAGCCTGCCTTCCCGGATGCGATAGACCATGAGCCCCGCGCTTGTCTTCGGCATGGTTGAACTCTATCGGGTTGGCTCGTCGCATGCCTTTGACCATCACCTGCCGGTCGCTGTACATTCCTTGTACATGGACCTGCTGAGCGGCGCCGAGCGCGATTTCGCCACCGCGGTTTCCCACCTGGCCTACGGCAACCCGTTCCTGCCCGAGAGGATCGAATGGGAGCGGCGGGCGCTGGGCGAGGAGCACGTCCCTTTCGACGTGGTCTGGCATTCACGGCCGGGCGATACCGCCGGCGAGAATCCCAACGAAATGCGGATCGTCGAGCGGTCGGCGGCCCTGGCCGAAGGGCTGCGGGAGCGGCTGGCGAGGGGAGCGCAGGGCACCGCGGAAGAGGTCGAGCTCTATCAGGATCTCGTCGTCCACCTCCTCTACTACCGCTACCAGGCGCGGCTTTACGAGGCCATCGAAGCGGGAAAACGCCGGCCGGGCTTCGGCTTCTACGGCGATTTCGCCGCCGACTGCGAGCGCTTTCTCGCTCCGGCCGCCCGCCGGCTGAAGCGCCGCTTCGACCCGGCGCACCTCTTCGCCTGCTTCTTCCAGATCCGCCGCGCCTTCCACTCCACGTTCCATTCGATCGTCGGCGGCTCGATGCCGGCGGCGCGGCTGCGCGCGCAGGTCTGGCAGTCGATCTTCACCCACGACCTGCGGCGCTATCAGCGGGCGCTCTACCGCGCATGGGCGACGTCACCACCCTGGTCACCGGCCCCTCGGGCACCGGCAAGGAGCTGGTGGCGCGCGCCATCGCCCTGTCGCGCTACATCCCGTTCGATGCCGGAGACGCGCAGCTTCCGCGAGAGCTCGGAGGAGTCCTTCTATCCCGCTGAACCTCTCGGCGCTCTCGCCGACGCTCATCGAGTCCGAGCTGTTCGGCCACCGCCGGGGCGCCTTCACGGGCGCCGTCGGCGACCGCACCGGCTGGCTCGAGGTCTGCCCGCCGCTCGGCACCGTCTTCCTCGACGAGATCGGCGAGGTCGACGCCGGCCATCCAGGTGAAGCTGCTGCGGGTGCTGGAGACGCGCACCTTCCAGCGCCTGGGGGAGACCCGGGCCCGGCGCTTCCAGGGGCAAGGTGGTGGCCGCGACCAACCGCGACCTCGCGACGCGAGATGCGGGCCGGCCGGTTCCGCGACGACCTCTACTACCGCCTCTGCTCGGACCGCATCGATGACGCCGTCGCTCGCGCGAGCGCGATCGCGCGACTCGCCGCAGGAGCTGTCGGACCTGGTCCTCTTCCTGGCCGAGCGGCAGGTGGGGGAGGAGCTGGCCGCCGAGCTGGCGCGGGAGGTCGAGGCCTGGATCGACCGCCACCTGGGCCGCGACTACCCCTGGCCGGGCAACGTCCGCGAGCTGGCGCAGTGCGTGAGCAACGTCCTGATCCGCCGCGAGTACCGCCCGGCGGCGCCGGGCGGCGGCCGGCGATCCGCGAGCGGGCTCTGGCGGAGGAGATCCTCTCCGCGCGGCTCTCACCGCCGACGAGGTCCTCGGCCGCTACTGCACGCTGGTCTACGCCGAGACCGGCAGCTACGAGGAAGCCGCCCGCCGGCTGGGGCTCGACCGGCGGACGGTCAAGGCCGGGTGGATGCGGAGCTGCTGGCGCGGCTGCGGAGGGGCCGGAAGTCAGAGGTGGAGAACCAATCGAAGTCCGGCGTCCAAGCTGGCAAGGCTCTCTGACGACAAGCTACCGACACGTTCGAGGAAGTCGGCCCGAAGAGCTTTCTGCACGTCGTAGACGTTGGCCACCGAAGCCTTCGGCAATCCCGTCGCCTGCCGGGAGAGCTGAACGTTGCCCGGCAGATCAGCCAAGTGGAGACGGCTGGTCAGAGGTACGATGAGAAATGAACGGACCCGAGGCTCTCGCACGGCATTGCTCTGAACGACGACGGCCGGTCTGTGTTTATCTACCCGCACCCACCAGATTTCGCCCCGGCTTGGTAGGGGTTCACCAGTCGTCGTCACGGTACTCCTCGGCCATCCGACCTTGCTGGTATTGCCGCCATCGCCCTTCGTCGTCGGCAACGTCCCAGCCGTGTTGGTCGATGTACCGCCGGACCTGAGTCTGTATCTGCTCTGTCTCGAGCAACCGTGCCAGCAAACCTGACCGGGTGGTCCCCCGACGCTTTGCTTCTTCGTCAGCAAAGGCCAAGAGATCCGCAGGCAAGGAGACTCCAATTTTCATGTCGCTATGGTATCACGGGAGGGAATACCGCAGTATCTCCACTCTTCCAGCCGGCTCAACGCCACCGCCCCGGGTCCGCAAACAGCAGCAGTGGCTCCGGGGCAGCACGGAAGACCGCCCGCGCGCCGAACGGAAACGGCGTCGCCCGCCGCGAGCCGTCGAGGAAGAGGAAACCCTGCTCCATGGCGGATTCCACCGCGAGCTCCCCGCCGGGGGACAGGTAACCGCTGGCCAGATTGCCGGGACCGCCGGCTTCGCGGTAGGCTCCACGGGCACGGAACTGGAGGCGGCGGGAACGCAGGGGCATCGAGCGGCCTCCGGCGGAGCGGATGCCGGCCGTCGAGCCGGTCGCGGTCGAGACCCAGAGCCCGGAGCTGCGGTGCTCCTCTGAGGAAGCCCCAAGGGTCAGCCGGTAGCGGCTCGTGGCCGCCGGGCTCGCGTGGGTGAGGAGGACGTCGTTGAGCGCGGGCCGGAAGGGCTGGCCATCGAGCTCTATGGCGAGGCGGGTGACCGGGACGGGCTGAAGCTCACCGCTCGCGATCTGGCCGAGGATCGAAGGGAAATTCTCCCGCCGGGACAGGGCGAGATGGCCCACGCTCGAACGGGGCGCGGAGTTCACGCCCAGCATCGCCCCACCCGTGACCCATTGAGAGGTGTAGAGGAGGGTGCCGTCGCCGCCGACCGTGACCACCAGGCGCGCCGCGGCGAGGGCCTGCTCAGCCTCCTGATCGAGGGCGTCGACGGAGAGCCGCAGCGGCTCGATGCCATGCTTCGCCAGGGTCTTCTCGACGGCCAGGAGCGTCCTCTCCTGCTCGCGGGCCGCCGCCTTCACCTGGCCGGAGAGCCCCGGCGTGGCGTGGCCGATCCGGCCCGCCATCCACCCTCGCGCGGCAACCGGCGTCTTGAGGACGAGGACGCAGGGGTTCATCCCGGAGTGATGAGCCGTACGGCCACGTTCTGGACCGGCGCGAACAGGTACGGGAACACCTTCCAGGCCAGGAGCAGGCCGAGCAGGGAGAACATCGGCTGGTGCAGGAAGTCCCGGTAGCGGCGGGCCATGTCGTCGCTCATGAACATCGGGAGGATGGCGCTGCCGTCCAGGGGCGGGACGGGCAGGAGGTTGAAGACGAACAGCAGGAGGTTCAACAGGAACAGGATCCCGATCGGCATGAAGGCCCCCGGGATCAGGCCCGCGATCCCGAACCGGATCAGCAGCCCCGAGATCACCGCCAGGAGCAGGTTGCCCGCCGGGCCGGCCGCGGCCATGAGGGCGGCTCGCTTGGGATGGCGGTGAGCCCACTCGGGGTCGTAGGGAGCGCTTGCCCAGCCCATCATCCAGCCGTTCAGGGCGAAGGAGATGATGGGCACGAGGACCATGCCGATCGGCTCCCGCTGGATATGGGACCACGGGTTGAGGGAGACCTGCCCGCCTTCGTAGGCGGTCGAGTCCCCGAGCTTGTAGGCGGCCCAGGCGTGGCCCGCCTCATGGAGCGTGGTCGAGAAGATGAAGACCACGAACCACGTCAGGCCTGTGATGAGGAGGTCGGGGTTCACGCGCGGCTCAGGTACTTGTTCTCGCGCGTGTCGATGATGAGCTTGGTGCCCACCTCGATGAAAGGCGGCACCATGACGGTCAGCCCGGTCTCCATCTTGGCCGGCTTGTAGGAGGCGCTGGCCGTGGCGCCCTTCATGCTGGGCTCGGTGTCCACGACCTCCAGGGTCACCGTATTGGGCAGCTCGATGCCGACCGGGTTCTCGTCGTGGAAGTCGACCTGGATGACGGTGTTGGGCAGGAGGTAGAGCATGGAGTCGCCCAGGGTCTCGTCCTCCATGGTGACCTGCTCGTAGGTCTCCTGGTTCATGAAGTGGTGGCCCGAGGGATCGGAGTAGAGGTATTCCATCTGCCGGGTATCGAGGATGGCCCGCTCGACCTTTTCGGTGGAGCCGAAGCGGTGCTCGAAGCTGTTGCCGTTCCTGAGGTTCCGCATCTTGGCCTGGACGAAGCCGCGCAGGTTCCCGGGCGTGACGTGACTAGCGTTCATGACACGGCAGACGTCCCCTTCGAAGAGGACGCACATGCCGGAGCGTAATTGTGATGCTTGAATCAAGGTCGAATCTCCCGTGATTTGTCTGGATAAGGAGCCGGACGCCGGTGGGTGGGCGCTCGGGATCGGGGAATTGTAGCGCGAACCGGTAGACCCTCACCACCCCCGGCCCTTTTCCGCCCGGAGCCTGCGGGAGAAGAGGGATCTCCGGGGAAATCCCCTTCGCGCTCTACACTCTTCGGATTGTAGATGGCGTCCGTCCGGAGGGCGGTCACTGCCCTCCGGATTCGAGCTGTCACCCGGCGGAGGGCAGCCGGTGCCCTCCGGAAAAGAGCCTCTACGTTCGAGAGGGCAGTCACTGCCCTCCCGATACGGGCCCTGAATTTCTGGAGGGCAGTGACTGCCCTCCGTGTAGAAGCCGTGCGTATCCGGAGGGCAATCACTGCCCTCCGTGTGGAAGCCGTTCGCATCTGGAGGGCAATCACTGCCCTCCGGAAAAAAGTCCCTCCGGTCGCCGTTGCTCCCCCATGGATCTGGAGGGCAGTGACTGCCCTCCAGACGGTCGCCATCTACGATCCGAAGGGCGTAGACCGCGAGGGATTTCAAGCTTGCCGATTGGACAAAAAAGCTCTTCCCAAAGCGGAGAAGCCTTTCCCGGGGCACAACGGCGGCCCTAGGACCAGGAAGCGGCCCGTTCCCCACTCTCTATGGCTTATAGGGATTCGGGTCGCAATCTGGCCGTGCTGTATCGACTCCTTGGATGGCCTCCCTGGGAGCGCCGGCATCCCTGCCGGCCTGACTTAGATCGGCTTCGAGGGCGCGGATGAGTCTTTTGCGAAGATCAGATGGACCGTTCGCCATGAGGTTACGGATTTCCTGCGTCATTGTTCCGTGAAAGGATGTCAGAGCCGCGCTCCACCTCCCAGGAAGGCGACATGCCGTAGAATACTGGGATGCCGGCCCGCGCTATCGCCCGGATGCGAGAGGCAGTACGGAGGCGGCTTTACGTAATGACGACGCATGCCGAAGAGGAGATGGACAACGACGGCTTGACCATCTTCGACGTGGAAAGCGTCATCCTGGCAGGAGAGATCATTGAGCGGCAGCGAGACCGCAAGACTCGGGAGCCCAAGTACCTGGTCCGTGGGGAGACCATAGACGGCTCCCGAACGGCTGTCGTTGTGAGCAAATTCGGCCCTACCGACAAGCTTGTGATTCTGACGGTGTATGCCGACTGAAAGAGAGCATGGAAATGACCTGTGATATCTGTGGCAAAGGTGGAGCAGAGATCCGGTATCTGACTCGCAGCTACGGCAAGGGAGCTGCCTTGTTGGTCATCGAGGACGTTCCTGTCGTTGTTTGTCCACATTGCGGGGAAAGCTACCTGACGGCTGAAACCCTCCACGAAATCGAGAGGATCAAACTACATCGGCGAAGTCTGGCGAAACCGAGGAGTGTCGCCGTCGCAAGCTTTGCATAGACTTTGGCCGGCGCTGCGGGCGAATTCCAGCGCGTCCAGTGACCCTCTGGGCTTTGGCGGGACGGGGCTGCTGGGATCGACTCCTTGAATGACCCCCTGGGAGCGCCGGCATCCCTGCCGGCCTGACTCACTTTTCTCCTTCGTCGGCCTGCCGTCTTTGCGGCCCGAAGGGTCGCGAGAGTCCAGCCCAGGGCTGAGGCCGAAGGCCGATGCCCTGGGGAAGGAGACAGGCAACCAACCACGCGGCCTGAAGGGCCGCCAGAGGTCTTTGGGGGGCGGAGTCGTCTCGGTCCGCCGAGGTTCTCGCGGCCCGTTGAGCAGCGAAGGCCGTAGGCGGGCTCAGGAAAGCTCGCCAGGCTGGCCGGGATGCCGACGGTCTCAGGGGCGCCACGCCAAGAAGTAAATCCCGCCTCGACAGCGGTCCATTTACGCTGGACTTCCTCCTGCGATATCCTCGGGTTAGGAGCAATACTGTTTACTTAGTGTCCAGTTTCAGCTATTCTTTCTCAGAAGGAAGAAGAGAAAGGATGGCTTTATGGCACGAACGGCTGCACAGTTGTCCCCGGGCGCGAGAATTACCGACTTCTTAAGCCTTGGCGTACTCGCTGAACGTTTCCCGCTGGACAAAGTCCATGAAGTCCTTCAGCAGACCGGGCGGCAGAGCCAGCGCCAGCGACACCTTCCGGCTCACGTAATGGTGTACTACGTCATCGCGCTGGCCCTGTACATGGAAGTCTCTTATGGAGAGGTTCTTCGTTGCCTCCTGGAAGGCTTGGAGTGGTTAGGTCTGCCGGTGCAGCGCATCCGGCGCACCGGCCGGTCGGGCATTTCGCAGGCGCGCGCCCGATTGGGATCCGAGCCTCTGCGCAGGCTTTACGAGGACTTGGTAGGGCCTATCGCACAGCCTCAGACCCAAGGTGCGCGCTATCGGCAGTGGACTTTGGTCAGCCTGGACGGTAGCACTCTGGACTTGGCAGATACGGCGGAGAATGAAGCCGCCTTCGGCCGGCCGACCGCCACTCGGGGGCAAAGCGGGTTTCCCCAACTGCGATTCGTCTCGCTGGTGGAGAATGGGACTCATGTCCTCTTCGGTGCCCAGGTGGGTAGCTATGCCACCGGGGAGTTGGAACTGGCCCAGAAGGTTTTGAAGGAGTTGCAGCCCGGCTGGCTATGCTTGGCGGACCGTCTATTCTTCGGATTCAGGTTGTGGCAGCAAGCCTGCCAGAGCGGAGCTGACCTGCTCTGGCGGGTCAAAGTGGGCCGGATCTTGGAGCCGATAAAACGCCTCTCCGATGGTTCCTACCTCAGCAAGATCTACCCTTCCGACAAAGATCGCGAGCGAGACCGTAAGGGACAAATCGTCCGCGTCATCGACTACCAACTCACAGGGATTCCGGACGCTGAGCCCCTCTACCGTCTGGTGACCAGCATTCTTGATGAACGCTTGGCGCCCGCTTCGGAACTGGCCGCTCTCTATCATGAGCGCTGGGAAATCGAAGGGGCTCTCGACGAGTTGAAAACCCACCTTCGCGGACGCAAGATCGTCCTGCGCAGCAAGACCCCTGAACTGGTTCGCCAAGAGTTTTACGGGCTGATGCTCGCGCACTTTGCGGTCCGGGGCCTGATGCACGAAGCGGCGTTGCGAGCCCAAGTCGATCCGGATGAGCTTCTCGTTCGTTCACTCGGTTCGGGTTGTCAAGCGCAAACTCCTGACCGTGCTCTCCTTTCCCCCCTCAGGACAGGAAACTCCTTCACCAAGCGGTGTTGGATGAAATCCTTGAGGTCCGGGCCGGCTCGAGTCGAGGGCGCCACAACCCGCGCGCGGTCAAGCGAAAGGTCAGCAAATTCCCCACCCGCAGCAGAGCCAAGCGAACTCGCCCGCTCCGCTCTCACATCGGCATCGAAATCGTTAAATGAACAGCATTGGGGTTAGGAGTCCCTCATGCTCGGCCAGAAGACAGTCAACGCTCTCCTCACCCTCAAGCCATCAGGTCCTCACAGCTTCGAGGATCTGCTCCGAGAGTTCCTATCGGAGCTGACGAAGCAGTCTTACCACCTCTCCTCATCTGGGAGGCAGGGCGGTATTGATGGGGTCTCGGCAAGGGGTTCCATCGGGTTCGAGGCGAAGCGCTATGGCGAGACGGATCTCGATATCCCCGGTCTGCAAGGACAGCTCGGCCGTGTCAGGCGTACCCGGCCCGAAATCGAGCTCTGGCTCTTGGTCACCACGGGACGCCTTGCAGCGCAGGACCGGCAGGAGCTAGAAGACGCAGCGGCCGAAAATGGAATCGCACTTCTGATTTTGGCGGAGGGGGATCTCTCGCTCGCGTTCCATCCGATAGCTGGACTGTGTGCCACCCAACCGGAGCGGGTGTACGACATCCTCGCGGACCCATCATGGCGCGACCGCAAGAAGAACGATGCTGTGTTCGCGCTCGATGAGGTCCGTGCCGAGTTGGAGGAGATCGCCAGTTTACCCGAGTTCGCCTCGTTCCGAGCCCGCTTGGAGAAAGAGGTTCGGGAACTTCCCACGTGGAGGATCCTGGTCCAGCGCCAAAACCAGCGGCTCAAGCGTGTGATACTCGAAGATGCGAAGGTGAGATTAGGAACCCACTTCGATCGGGACGAGGTAATCCCACGCACCATCAAGGCCGAGCTCGACCAGTGGCTTACAGTGGCAATGTCCACCGACGAGCCGCACCTAGGCACCGTTTTAGGCGAACGGTTCGACGGCAAGACCTGGATGGTGCTCGACTGGCTCGTCGATCGGCTCGAGTCGATGGATGTGCCGGTATTTTTCCTTGGTTCGAACCGTGGGGACGTGCAGGAATCCTTGATTGATGTGTTGATCAAGGAAGTCGAGGAGGTTCTTGGACCCTATGGAAGACATGCAAGGACCATCTTGGAGCGCCGCCGGCGCTGGGCCGCTGGCCGGACGCCCTGGTGCCTGCTGATTCTGGATGGACTCAACGAGTATAGAAGCCCAACTCAACCCTGGCAGCGGCACCTCTCCGATGCCTTCGCCTGAGTCGAGGCTGAATATCGGCCGGCTGCGGTCTTCTGCACCGTTCGATCAAGAACATGGACCGAGATTGAAGAAGGGGTAAAACGGTCCGTGAAGGGGCAGGTGCGGACCTTCGTTGTCGGGCCCTTCGACGAAGCAGAATTTAGTGAGGCACTCCGCCGTGCCGGCAAGGCGCGTGAGGAAATCGCCCCCATTCCACAAAGTGCCCAGGAACTGCTCCGTCGCCCTCGGTTCCTCCAACTTATCCTCAAGCATCGTGACCGCCTCGGTAATTTCGATGTCATCAATGAGGATGTTCTCTATTGGCTCGATGCAGGCGACAAACTGCGCGGGGAACGGGCTCCGGCAGGATGGAATGAGCAGCGGTATCAGGGGGTGCTCAAACAGTTCGCCCGGAGATGGAGAGAGCAACACCCCCTGACTCGGGAGGAGGTGCTCGACAGTTTACAGGCCGAGATCCGCGCTGAGTTTGAGGATGCTCTCAAGGATCTCATCTCGGAAGGAGTTCTCGGCAGTAAAAGGTTAAAATACACCATTACCCCTGATCATCTTCGGACGGGGATGGCCCTCTACCTCCTCGATCTCTTGGATAATTCTGGTTCAGACCAGCAAGAGCTTCGTGAGCGGCTGCGAGATGCCCTTTCCCCTCACGGGGAAGATGACGAGGCGGCGGCGTGGCTTCGCCGGGCAAGCGTCTTCGCCCTGATCTCTGAAGATCCGCCCCAAGATGGTGTCATTGATGTTCTCGTAGATGAATGGCTGCGCTCGCGCAATCGGCCTCTCAATGACCTCCAACAGGTTAGGGCTCTCGGGAGACTCCTCTTGCGCCCGTTGATGCGTCTCGCGCAGAGAACCTGGATGCGGAGCACCAGGCATAGGGGACTTCAAGAGCTCTCGATCATTATCTTCTCGGAGTACCTGGATCGAGAGAAGGACGTGATTCGAGAGTACGTCCGACCGTGGTGCCGTCTTGTTCCAACCTGTGGCCCCTCCTTCATGGAGGACAAGCCCGATATTGAAGAGAGGGTTCAAGCCGCATTGCGGGATGAGGGGCTTACAGAGTTGGGTCTCCAATCCCAAGGGGACTCTGGCCTTCTGGAATTACAGAATGTCATCCTATATCTGGAGAGCCTCTCTCCAGGGCTGGTCTCTCCTGAAGATCTCCTGGCCATCCTAACGGTCCATCATATCCCCCTTTACTACCTCTCCGGAACTGGCCCCTGGGTGCTGCGCAGGGCGTTTTCCAAGGTGCCGCGCGACTGGTTCGAGAGATGGACACAACGTGCCGTTGATGCCCAAGGCTCCCAGCTACGAAAGATCATCCATCACCTCCTGCTTCTCACAGAGCGTGCGGATTTGGCGGATCTTGCTACCTTGGTGGAGTCCCCGGCTCCTGAAGGCGACGATCCTCTCCTCCATTTCCGAACTCTGGACCGTGTTGGCTATGAAGACCTCTGCAATACTCCCTTTGGAGAAGAAGAGAGGCCAATTCAGTTTCTGGAGCGCGTTCGCTCCCTTGTAGTAGATCCCGACCTCCCGCCTCCCCAGGAAGAGCGGCTCGTCAAGATTCGAACAGCTTGGAGGGAGATGTTCGATGGTGTCGCCTTGCAAGTCGAGAGAGGTTCTACCCGAGAGGACCACTTCTTCCAGGATGATTTGGCAGCGATCGCTGCTTGGCTTCCGGAGGAGGGAGCGTCTGTGGTCTACCGACAGATCGAAGATCTACCTCAGCGTTTTCGAGACGGCAACCATTGGTGGGTACTTTCAATCCGGCGGCACGTGGTCCTCGCGGAAGGGGAGGCAAGAGATCACCTTCACGCTGCCGCAGAGACTCCCTGCCCGAACTCGAACGGGAAGATAGCGCCTGGATATGCCCTCCAGGCACTGCTCCCCGGAATGACATCGGAGGCTATTCTAAAGGCAATCCAAAACCATTGCCTTGATTTTGAATGGACGCAGCTTTTTGACTTCCCTGCCTCTCTAGGAGTTGAGGACCTGTGCGAGTTAGCTCTAAAATCTCTTGCTGGGGAAATCTCTCCGCGAAAGAGGATTCGAACCTATTTTCTGCTTTCAGAATTAGGAGGCTTGACCTCGGGGGAGGATCTCTATCCAGTTGTTCGCGACGACATCGAAGGAACTGATGTCGAGTTGCGTTACGGGGCACTTGACTTCGCTAAGAAGTTCAAGATTCGGGGACTTCCGCCGCAGCGTCTACTTGCTATCGCCTCCGAGGACGAAGAGGATCCAAAGACATTTGCACCTCGAGATGCTGCTTGGCTCTTGATTCAGGAGGGGCATTTCCTGGACCGTCTTCCTCCGTACTGGCGAGCCGTGGCGGCTGCATTCCACCCGGCCAAAAGAGAGCAGCTTCTGCAAGAGATTGAAGGTGCTTTGGAGCTAGATACAGGAGCGACTCTCTCTCTTGGTGCGATCTATATCCTGCCGGTTCGCGAGGGTCTGCAGCCGCGCCGTGAGAGGCTTTCACTTCAGGAGGAAAACAAGACTCTTCACTTTGGTCAGTCAGAGGGAAGCTTGGGAGGCCTGGAGGAGGGCCCCACCTTCGACCAATTGAAAGACGCTCTCATAGAGAATAACAGCGACCTCCATGTCAAGAAATGGAATAACCTGGTTCAGGAAGGTGCTGCGGAACTTCGCCGCCGGCAGGCTGAGCACAGTACGGCTTGGTCATATGAGCAGTTCCCCCAAGAACTTGTCGATGGGTTAGAAGAGCCACGCTTTGAGCGATGGGTAGAAGCTCTGCTGCGCGATGAGCAGCAGACTTGGTTTGACTGGATGGGTTTGGTCGTTCCCCTTTTCCGGCGTGCTCTGCGCCGAGGACACCCATTGGCGACAAGTCTTTGGAACTTTGTAAACCCACTCCCTCATCGGCAAGAACCTAGTGGAGTTCGGTATCTTGACAGAGGGATCGATTGGGTTTTTCACGAGCTTTCCCGGATTGAAGCCGATAATGAGCTAAGTGCCGAGCTACTCAAAAGCCTTATCCTTGACGCCCGAACTGATAGCCAACTCTTCGACACCGCTCTTGGAGCGAGATATAGGGAGCAGGCTCGGCTGACGGCAGTTCTAGACGATCTTCTGGAGAGCATGGAAGCCGAGGATCGAGCCAGAGCTGCCAGAGTTCTGGGATGGTTGGAAGGAACAGAGGAGCGACTGCGACAACTCGCAGAGACTGATACCTCTCTCTGGGTGCGAAGCGTAGCAGAACAATCTCTTGAGACCTGGCGGCTAGAGGGTTTCGCCCGTCATTGGCTGAGTCGATATCTTTGTGAGAACTTGTCTCGAATCCAACGCTGGGGCGCCGGCCAACTCTTTCTTGAAGCGGTAGATGGAACCTTCGAAGCATGGGCCTTCCGCCTTGTGCAGGAAACCGCTCCCAGTGTCCGGAGTCGGGGTGAGGCCCTGCTTCTGCTCAAAGAGGCACGCGCAGAGGTGAAGCAGAATCGTACCGGTGCTCTTGAAAAGTATTTTCTGAGATACAAGATATCGGACTTGGAGAGCGGCACCCACCCCTGGCGACGCCAGAGAAGCTGGGGCGAGCTTGAGCAGCGGTACTGATCGTTTATACCTGATCTCGCTAACCTCACTCTAGATTGCAAGGCTTGAGCGCAACCCCTCGGGGTGCGTTTGTGCCACCAGCGGTGACACTTTTTCAGGATTGAAGATCGCCCGCTCGAACGCCGCGGCCCGAAGCTAGCGATCGAACTCCCCGCTTACTCCATCGTTCGCGAATGGCCAAGCGCAAGTAGAGCTCCCGCTTTTCAGGATGATGTTGGTCTACCCCAGGATGAGGTGATGCGTCCACGGCAATTGTCTCGCCAGCGGTGAGACTTTCTCGTCCTCCCTGTAGCGAGCCAAGGCTTCGACCACACCTTCGCCCCATACGCTTACACACATCTCATTCGGTGACGTTGTTTGCGCCCCGGAGGGGCATAGGCATAAAGCCTGGCGCTTCAGCGCCAGGTTGAGACGCCTCCCCGCCTCCCCACAAGCCCTGGAGGGGCGCAGGCAGTTTAACGGTCTCCGATGTCGCCTGCCTGCGCCCCTTCGGGGCTTCCTGAAACAAGGGATGGCCGCTTTCCTGGCGCTGAAGCACCAGGCTCTATGCCTATGCCCCTCCGGGGCGCAGACGAACACCGGACAAGATGTGTGTAATGGGGTGCAGGCTGAGGTAATGCGTCCACGGCGATTATGCCAGCAGTGCTGACACTTTCTCGGCGCCCTCTAAGTCTCGAAGAACTGCCGCATTCGGAACAGGTTGCGTCGGGTGAACCCTCGGAGGCAAGGTGAGCTCTTGCGGCGGAAGCGGCTCGACTTCTTGCCTTGCGGTATCATTGACCGTCAGGCATGCCGTGCATGTCGAGCAGAAGATATCTTTCAGAAATTTGGTACGTAAACTCGGGCCGGAAGCCTCGATGGTGTCATGCAAGCAGGAAATTCTCGCCGAGTTGGCCCGGGAAGAGGCCCGTCTGGCTGAGTTCAAGCGGCGACAAGAGGCGGCGCACTCCCGGCTGGCGGCTCTACGGGCAGAACTGGCGGCCCTCTCTTTAGATGAGCCAGCCCCATCTGTCTTGCCGGTCGGGGTGAGCCTCCCGGCGCCGGTGACGCCCGCAGAGAAGGTCCGGCTCTTCCGGACTCTGTTTAGGGGGCGTGACGACATCTTCCCGACGAGGTTTCTGAGCAAGAGGACCGGGAAGGCCGGCTATGCGCCTGCCTGTGCGAACAAGTTCGTGCGCGGGGCCTGTGATCTTCCGAGGGTCAAGTGCAGCGAGTGCCCAAACCAGGCGTTTACGCCGGTCGCCGACCGGGTGGTGCTCGACCATCTGCGGGGCCATCACATCATGGGGGTCTACCCTCTGCTCGAAGATGAGAGGTGCTGGTTCCTCGCGATCGACTTCGACAAGTCCTCCTGGCAGGACGACATCGGGGCATTCGCCGAGACCTGCCGGGCGATGGACGTTCCGGTGGCCGTCGAACGCTCCCGGTCCGGCAACGGCGCTCACGCCTGGTTTTTCTTCGAGGCTCCGGTGGCGGCGAGTCTTGCCCGAAAGATGGGGTGCTACCTCCTGACGGAGACGATGTCCCAGCGGCATCAGCTCAGTATGGGGTCGTACGACCGGCTCTTCCCCAACCAGGACACGATGCCGCGCGGCGGATTCGGGAACCTGATCGCGCTGCCGCTCCAGTACGAGCCGCGGCAGCAGGGGAATACCGTGTTTGTGGACACGTCGTTTCAGGCCTACGAAGACCAGTGGAGCTATCTCGCCTCTCTGCTGCGGATCGCTCCCTCGTTCGTGGAGAGCCTCGCGGCGGAGGCCATGCGACGAGGACTCGTAATCGGCGTCCGCCTCGCGAAACCGGCGGACGAGGAGGAGTCCACCCCGTGGAGGCGCAAGCCTTCGGGTCGCCCTCGCCAGGTGCCGATCCCGGGCCCTCTGCCACATGAGGTGCGCGCTGTGCTCGCGCAGCGCCTCTTCGTCGAGAAGGCGGCCCTCCCTTCTCCCCTTCTGAATGAGGTCAAGCGCCTCGCCGCATTTCAGAATCCCGAGTTCTACAAGAAGCAGAGCCTGCGGCTCTCGACGGCGATGACGCCGCGGGTGATCGCCTGCGCCGAGGAGCTTGCGCAACACATTGCGCTGCCCCGGGGGTGCCTCGGCGATCTGGAGGAGCTTTTCATGACGCATGGAGTGAAGCTCCAAGTGGAGGATCAGCGCCAGGAGGGCGAGGCTCTACAACTCGCGCTCAAGGGCGAGTTGACGGCGGTCCAGCAGGCGGCGGCGGAGGCTCTTCTCCAGCACGACATCGGCGTGTTTGTCGCGCCGCCTGGAGTTGGGAAGACGGTGCTGGGGACGTACCTCGTGGCGAAGCGGGCGCGGAGCACACTCGTTCTCGTCCATCGCCAGTCGCTGCTGGATCAGTGGGTGGCTCAGCTCTCGATGTTTCTAGGCCTCGAGGAGAAGGAGATCGGCCAGATCGGCGGTGGTAAGCGGAAGCCGAATGGGCGGCTCGATGTGGCTATGATCCAAAGCCTGGTTCGGCAGGGCCGTGTCGAGGACCTGGTTGAGAAGTATGGCCATGTGATCGTAGACGAGTGCCACCATGTCCCGGCGGTATCGTTCGAGCGCGTGCTCTCGGAGGTCAAGGCCCGGTATGTGGTCGGCTTGACGGCCACGCCGTACCGTCGGGATGGGCATCATCCGATTCTGGAGATGCAGATGGGACCCGTTCGCTTCGCCGTCGATCCCAAGAGCCAGGCGGCGCGGCGGCCGTTCGAGCACCGGCTGATCATCCGCGAGACGTCGTTTCAGCTGGAGGGGGGCGGCACGGAGGCTAGGATTCAGGAGATCTATGCGGCGCTGGCCGCGGATGAGGCGCGGAACCGCCTGATTCTGGACGATGTGCTCCATGCGCTTGAGGAGGGGCGCTCCCCCATCCTCCTGACCGAGCGGAGGGATCATCTCGAATATTTCGCGGGGCAACTGCGCGGATTCGTCCGTCATCTGGTGGTTCTTCAGGGCGGTATGTCGCCGAAGGAGCGGCGCGAGTTGGGAGCCCGGCTGGCGGCGGTGCCCGACGAGGAGGAGAGGCTGGTTCTCGCGACCGGGCGGTATATCGGCGAGGGATTCGACGATCGGCGGCTGGATACGCTGGTGCTGGCGATGCCGGTGTCCTGGAGGGGGACGTTGGTGCAGTACACGGGGCGTCTGCACCGGCTTCACCCGAGGAAGTCGGAGGTGAAGATTTTTGACTATGTGGATCGCGAGGTGCCTGTGCTGGCGCGGATGTTCGAGAGGCGGCTACGGACGTATCGGGCGATCGGGTACGTGCGGGGAGAGGAGCCCAGCGGGGCAGATGGGGTTCGGGAGTGGACGGTGGAGTATGACGAGGAGGCGGTTCGGTATTTTGCGGAGGGGGAGTGAGGCTCCGGGTCGCAACGAGCTGTATCACATCTACGCTCACGCTCTTGTCGATGTCGTAGTCACGCTTGGTGGCTTTATTACATCCGGCTCTTTTTTCCAAAGAGATCTAGGGTAGTCTATAGAGAAGAATTCTGACGCGCCGGGCCTGAGCGTATATCGGCCTGTGATGGACTATATCACGGTGCCGAAGCCCTGTTCCCAGGTTTTTCGAGACTGTCAGAGTTTCAGATTGAATAGGTTACAGGGGAGCTAGTACTACTGTGTCACAACTTCATCCTGTTTCTGCGTGTCCACACCAAGGACAATGAGGCAGGCAGGTTACCAAGATCCGCGCTTGGCGCCACTTCATGGTGGCAATGGAGGCAGGGTTATGGCGCTCAGGACGCGTGCGAACCTCGCGGCCTGAAATCTTGGGGTAGGCGAGTTGAGAGGAGGAAGGCAACAGGCGCTGGGGGGGAAAGCCGAGCTCGCTCGGCCATGAGGAAAGCATAGGCGGTAATACATAGTGCACCATGATGGTGAAACCCTCTCCAGCCCCGTCCTTCGTAATGGTCGAGTCCTAACTCGTCCTTGAGCTCTTGGAAATCACGTTCGATGCGCCACCTGATTTTGGCCAACCGAACCATATCTTCAAGTTCAACATCCTCAGGAAGTGTAGAAAGCCAGTACCGAGAGGGCTCCTTTTCTTGGGTCGGCCACTCAATCAGGAGCCATTCCAACTCTCGGTCATGACGATGGTCATTACGAGCCGCGCGGACTCGCACTGCTGCGAATCGTGACTCCATCATTCCCTTGCTCCCCTCCCGCCAGCGGACCGTCTTCCAAGCCCTGAGCGGCAGACTCTGCGCGAGGTCTCGCGCCAGCACCGGCTGTCGCTCCGCGGTTCGGCGCCATCGCATTGGCGGCCGTCCACGCCCTTTCCACGGAGCCGGAGGCAATGGCTCAGTTCCAGCAGGCCAAAGATTCGTATCAGGCAAGATCCCCACGGCATAGGAGAGACCCCGCTCAGTCAAGGCATCCCGAAACTCCGTGGAGGCCCCATAGCCTGCATCCGCGACAACCGGAGCCAAGGGAATCTCCTCTGCCAGCAACTCATCAATCTGGGCCAGAGCTATGGCTCCCTTCGTCTGAAACTTTACGGTTTCCGGGACTCCGGCAATTCGGCGACGCTGCGCATCCTGGGCCCACTTTTCCGGGAGATATAAGCGAAATCCTGCCGGAACACTGAGCGATGCATTGGCAAGCGATACGGTCACGGCAACCTGGCAATTAGCCGACTTGCCTAAAACTCCGCAGTATTGATGAGCTACCCCGACCGAGTGCGGTCCCTTCTTGGGAATCCCCGTATCGTCAACTACCCAGGCGGCTCTCGGTGCATGGCGCTCGAACCCTGCCAAGGCATAATCGCGTGCGACCCGTAGCAGATCCTGCTCAGACCAAGGCGCCTTGGCTACGAAGTGATGCAGAGATTGGTGGCGAGCCCGCACATGAAGAGGGTCCCATTTGGCCGCCAGAGGCTCAACGCTCTTGCGTTCCCCCGGCAGCAGCAGACCTGTCAGGTAGGCCCGTAGCGGCTCACGCCGATCTGCGTGGCCTACGGCTAAGCCCAATGCTGTTCATTTAACGATTTCGATGCCGATGTGAGAGCGGAGCGGGCGAGTTCGCTTGGCTCTGCTGCGGGTGGGGAATTTGCTGACCTTTCGCTTGACCGCGCGCGGGTTGTGGCGCCCTCGACTCGAGCCGGCCCGGACCTCAAGGATTTCATCCAACACCGCTTGGTGAAGGAGTTTCCTGTCCTGAGGGGGGAAAGGAGAGCACGGTCAGGAGTTTGCGCTTGACAACCCGAACCGAGTGAACGAACGAGAGCTCATCCGGATCGACTTGGGCTCGCAACGCCGCTTCGTGCATCAGGCCCCGGACCGCAAAGTGCGCGAGCATCAGCCCGTAAAACTCTTGGCGAACCAGTTCAGGGGTCTTGCTGCGCAGGACGATCTTGCGTCCGCGAAGATGGGTTTTCAACTCGTCGAGAGCCCCTTCGATTTCCCAGCGCTCATGATAGAGAGCGGCCAGTTCCGCAGCGGGCGCCAAGCGTTCATCAAGAATGCTGGTCACCAGACGGTAGAGGGGCTCAGCGTCCGGAATCCCTGTGAGTTGGTAGTCGATGACGCGGACGATTTGTCCCTTACGGTCTCGCTCGCGATCTTTGTCGGAAGGGTAGATCTTGCTGAGGTAGGAACCATCGGAGAGGCGTTTTATCGGCTCCAAGATCCGGCCCACTTTGACCCGCCAGAGCAGGTCAGCTCCGCTCTGGGAGGCTTGCTGCCACAACCTGAATCCGAAGAATAGACGGTCCGCCAAGCATAGCCAGCCGGGCTGCAACTCCTTCACAACCTTCTGGGCCAGTTCCAACTCCCCGGTGGCATAGCTGCCCACCTGGGCACCGAAGAGGACATGAGTCCCATTCTCCACCAGCGAGACGAATCGCAGTTGGGGAAACCCGCTTTGCCCCCGAGTGGCGGTCGGCCGGCCGAAGGCGGCTTCATTCTCCGCCGTATCTGCCAAGTCCAGAGTGCTACCGTCCAGGCTGACCAAAGTCCACTGCCGATAGCGCGCACCTTGGGTCTGAGGCTGTGCGATAGGCCCTACCAAGTCCTCGTAAAGCCTGCGCAGAGGCTCGGATCCCAATCGGGCGCGCGCCTGCGAAATGCCCGACCGGCCGGTGCGCCGGATGCGCTGCACCGGCAGACCTAACCACTCCAAGCCTTCCAGGAGGCAACGAAGAACCTCTCCATAAGAGACTTCCATGTACAGGGCCAGCGCGATGACGTAGTACACCATTACGTGAGCCGGAAGGTGTCGCTGGCGCTGGCTCTGCCGCCCGGTCTGCTGAAGGACTTCATGGACTTTGTCCAGCGGGAAACGTTCAGCGAGTACGCCAAGGCTTAAGAAGTCGGTAATTCTCGCGCCCGGGGACAACTGTGCAGCCGTTCGTGCCATAAAGCCATCCTTTCTCTTCTTCCTTCTGAGAAAGAATAGCTGAAACTGGACACTAAGTAAACAGTACTGGGCTTAGCCCAAACGCTCCAGGTAGACCTCAAACCGCTCCGCTTCCGGCGACTTGTGGCTGGACATGGCCTAAGCCTGCCACAACTCGACACTTCTGCCTAGACTTGTGACACAGTAGTACTAGTCCTACGTCCCCGAAGTTCGTTCCGGGTTTCCCTCACGGTCTTGAAGAATCCCCTCTAGCATAGGACGAGCTCCGCCAGCGCGTGGCGACCCTAGCGGGTCTCTCCAGAGAAGGTCCTCACGCTGAACGTCCGCCCCGAAGGGGCAAAATCTGAGTAGCCTGGCGCTTCAGCGCCAGGTTCGCAGCCCCCCTCGTGTTCCGCCCCGAAGGGGCAGTGCCTTTCAGCGGATCCGCGCATCACCGGTCCGCGCGTTGGCCGACCCTTGGACGCGCCGTTCGCGTGCGCCAGATCCACGTTCCAAGCTCTTCTGAACGGTTGATCCCATCCGCGAGGTTGGGTGCCGCCCCTTCAGGGCGGGGGGAGGGGTTGGGCTCCGGTCCCTGGGGCTGAAGCCCCAGGCTGTTCAAATTTCGCCCCTTCAGGGCGGGGTTTCCGGGTCACCCGTTCGAGCGCGGCACCACCGAGAGTTGCGTCCTGACGGCAGGATCGGTGCCCTACGACTCACCGAGCTCCTGATGGCGATCGGCCACCGTTGCAGTTCCTGATGCCTCACGGCCTGAAGGGCCGCCAGAGATTCCTGGCCGGAGTCGGCTCGATCCGCTCCGGATCTCGCCCCTTCAGGCCGCATGGGTGTGGGGCCTGTTGTCCCAGGGAATCGGCCTGCGGCCTCATCCCTGGGCTGAAGTCTCGCGACCCTTCGGGCCGCAAAGGCCAGACCGGTAAAGCCCAACGGGACGCCGGCCTTCTATTCAAAAACGGAGTGAGTCAGGCCGGCAGGGATGCCAGCGGTCCCAGGGTGCTACACCCATAGGCGCGGTGTACGAAGGCAGGTGATTTCAGAACAGAAGGGAGAAGGTTTGTACTCTCTTCCTCGGGGGGAAGGTGGCCGGTCATTCCGTTTCCATGGCGGTCAGTGTATAGAACTCATGCAGCTTGGCCTGCAGCAGCTCCTTGTCTGGAAGCTGGGTCTTGTACTCGGCGACCAGGGCCGGCGAGAGCGAGCGGCTGAGGGCGTACTCGACGACTTCGCTGTCTTTGCTGGCGCAGTCCGGCGTTCGTTTGCGCCCCGAAGGGGCATAGGCATAGAGCCTGGCGCTTCAGCGCCAGGTTGAGACGCCTCCCCGCCTCCCCACAAGCCCTGGAGGGGCGCAGGCAGTTTACGGTCTCCGATGTCGCCTGCCTGCGCCCCTTCGGGGCTTTCTGAAACAAGGGATGGCCGCTTTCCTGACGCTGAAGCGCCAGGCTCTATGCCTATGCCCCTCCGGGGCGCAGACCAATCGGACAAGATGTGTGTAATGGGGTGCAGGCTGAGGTGATGCGTCCAGGGCAATTGTCTCACCAGCGGTGCGACTTTCTCGTCGCCCCTATAGGTCTCGAAGAACTGGCGCATCCGAAAGAGGTTGGGCTGGGAAAACCCCTCAGGTTCGGGTAGCGCTGCTGGATGTAGCGAGTTGTGCAGTTGGCTCCCGCCCCGGTTCTCGCGGCCTTGCAGGCCGCAGGGCTATGGGGCCTGTTGTCCCAGGGAATCGGCCTGCGGCCTCATCCCTGGGCTGAAGTCTCGCGACCCTTCGGGCCGCAAAGGCCAGACCGGTAAAGCCCAACGGGACGCCGGCCTTCTATTCAAAAACGGAGTGAGTCAGGCCGGCAGGGATGCCAGCGGTCCCAGGGTGCTACACCCATAGGCGCGGTGTACGAAGGCAGGTGATTTCAGAACAGAAGGGAGAGGGTTTGTACCCTCTTCCTCGAGGGTGAAGGTGGCCGGTCATTCCGTTTCCATGGCGGTCAGTGTATAGAACTCATGCAGCTTGGCCTGCAGCAGCTCCTTGTCTGGAAGCTGGGTCCTGTACTCGGCGACCAGGGCCGGCGAGAGCGAGCGGCTGAGGGCGTACTCGACGACTTCGCTGTCTTTGCTGGCGCAGAGCAGCACGCCGATGGACGGGCCTTCGTGCGGTTTGCGGACGTCCCGGTCGAGGGCTTCGAGGTAGAAGTTCAGCTTGCCGAGGTGCTCGGGCTCGAAGCGGCCTACCTTGAGCTCGATGGCACAGAGGCAGTTTAGGCCGCGATGGAAAAACAGGAGATCGAGCGCGAAGTCACGGTTCCCGACCTGCACTGGATGCTCGGAACCCACGAAGCAGAAGTCGCGGCCCAGCTCGATCAGGAAGTCCTTCAACTTGTGGACCAATCCTCGATGCAGGTCGCTCTCGGTGTGCTCGCCGGGTAGATCCAGGAACTCGACCATGTAGGAGTCCTTGAAGACACCCAACGCCTCGGGGTGTATTTGTGCCACCACCGGTGACACTTTTGCGGGGCTGAGGACGGCCCGTTCGAACGCCGCAACTCTTAGCTGGCGCTCCAACTCCCGCTTACCCCATCGCTCGCGAATGGCCAGGCGCAAGTAGAACTCCCGCTCTTCAGGACGCTTGGCCTGTCCCAGGATGATGAGGTGATGCGTCCACGGTAATTGTGCCAGCAGTGCTGGCACTTTCTCGTCGCCCTTATAGGCCTCGAAGAACTGCCGCATTCGGAACAGGTTGCGCCGGGTGAACCCTCGGAGGTTTGGATGATGCCGCTGGATGTAGCGAGCGAGGGCTTCGACCACGCCTTCGCCCCAGGCCGCCGACTCGAGCTTGTGCGAGATGTACTCACCGATGCGCCAGTAGAGGCCGATCAGCGCCGTGTTGACGGCCGCCATCGCCTGCCCGCGGGCGGCCTGAATCATCTCCACGACTTCAGCGAAGGCCGGTTCCTCGGGCGGAGCCGAGAGGACGGAGGTCGCGCGGGCAAGCTTGTCCTGGGATTTGGACGGTTTCATCGCAGGTTAACCCTCCCCTCCCACTGGGGGAGAGGAGGTCTGAAGACCTACTCGTGCTCCTCCTGCCGGTGCTTCTGGTACTCCGCGATCAGCTTGTCCTGGACCAGCCGGGGGACTTCTTCGTAGTGGGAGAACTCCATGTGGAAGCTCGAGCGGCCCTGGGTCATGGCGCGCAGGTGGCGGTCGTACTCCAGCATCTCGGACATGGGGACCAAAGCCTTGATGATCTGGGCGCCGTTGACGGCGTCCATGCCCTGGGGCCGGCCGCGGCGGTGCGAGAGGTCGCCCATGATGTCGCCGGTGAACTCTTCGGTGGTGTTGATCTCCACCTTCATCACCGGCTCCAGGATGGTGGGCTTGGCGTTCGCCATGGCGTCCTTGAAGGCCAGCGAGCCGGCGATCTTGAACGCCATTTCGGAGGAGTCGACGTCGTGGTACTGGCCGTCCAGGAGGCGGACCTTGAAGTCCACCACGGGATACCCGGCCAGGTAGCCCCGGCGGCGGGCCTCCTGGATACCCTTCTCCACGGCGGGCCGGTAGTTCTGGGGGATGGAGCCGCCGAAGATCTCGTCGGCGAAGGCGAAGTCCTCGCCGCGCGTCAGGGGCTCCATCTTGATCTTGCAGTCAGCGAACTGGCCGCGTCCGCCGCTCTGTTTCTTGTGCCGCCCATGGCCGTCGGCGGGCTTGAGGATGGTCTCGCGGTAGGGGACCTTGGGCGGATGGAGGAGCACGTCGACGTGGAAGCGGTGCTTGAGCTTGGCGACGGCGATCTCGATGTGGAGCTGGCCGTTGCCGGAGAGGAGGTGGTCGTGGCTCTCGGAGTCGCGGCCCGCCCGCAACGCCAGGTCCTCGTCCATGAGCCGGGTGAGAGCCTCGCCGATCTTCTCTTCGTCGCCCTTGGACTTGGGCTCGATGGCGAAGGTCATGGCGGGCTCGGCCACCTTGATCCAGTCCAGCCGCAGGGGCCGGTCCTTGGCGCACAGGGTGTCTCCCGTGGCGGTGACCTTGAGCTTGGCCACGCCGCCGATGTCGCCGGCGACGAGCTTGGGCGTGGGGGTGCCCTGCTTGCCCTGGAGGAGCATGAGGTGGCCCAGGCGCTCGTTCTCTTCGGCGCGGCTGTTGTAAGCGGTGGAGTCGCCGTTCAGGGTGCCGGAGACGACGCGCAGGATGGTGATCTTGCCCGTGAAGGGATCGGAAAGGGTCTTGAACACCAGGGCCGCCAGCGGGCCGGCCGGGTCAGCGGTCAGGGACACGGCGTCGCCTCCCACGTTTTTGGCGGGGAAGGCGGCGCGCTGGGCCGGCGAGGGCACCAGGGCGAGCAGGGAGTCGAGGAGCGCCGAGGGGCCGATGCCGTGGGCGGCGGCGGATAGCGTCACGGGGAAGATCTGGCGGCGCAGGATGGCTTGGCGCAGCCCCTTCTCCAGGGCTTCCTGGGTGAGGGTGCCGGTCTCGAAGAAGCTATCCATCAAATGGTCGTCGGTCTCGGCCACGGCCTCGATCAGGCGGGCGCGGTGGGTCTCGACCTCGCCGGCCAGCCCGGCGGGGATGTCGGCGGGGGTGGCCTTGCCGTTGCCGTCGCGGGTGAAGCTGTAGGCCTTCTGGCTCACCAGGTCGACGACGCCGGAGAAGCCGGCTTCCTGGCCGATGGGGATCTGGACGGGGAGCGCGCCGCGGCCGAAGCGCTTCTGGAGGCCTTCGAGGGTACGCTCGAAGTCGGCGCGCTCGCGGTCCATCTTGGTCAGGTTGAAGAGGAGGGGCAGCTCGATCTCGGCCGCGAAGTCCCAGATGCGCTCGGTGTTGACCTCGACGCCCGCGACGCCGTTGATGCAGAGGAGCACGGCGTCGGCGGCGCGCAGGCCCTGCTGGGTCTCGGCGAAGAAGATGCCGTACCCGGGGCAGTCGAGGAGGTTGACCTTGTGCTGCTGCCAGGGGACGAAGCAGGGCGCCACGCCGATCGAGATCTTGCGCTCGGTCTCTTCGTGGTCGAAATCGGTCAGGGTGTTGCCGTCTTCCACCCGGTGCAGCCGGGTGGTGACGCCGCCGGCATAGAGGAGAGCGCTCACGAGTGTGGTCTTGCCGGTATCGTTGTGGCCTGCGACAGCCACGTTTCGGATTTTGTCCGGGCTATCCACCTGCATCGTCTGGGACCTCCTTCAGGAGCATGTCAAGGCGCGCAAATATACCACAAGGGCCGGCGGTGGCCCGCCCGTGTGTCCGCCCGCTAAATGCAAAATTTGCTAGGACTTACCCGCCGGATTCCCGGTTTGACTCGGAGGCGCCTCCCGCCTAGAATGGCGTCGCGAATAAGTGCGCCTTCACCATGTTGCCTCTGACACCGACCCGGCTCGGCCGCTACGAAATCGTCGATGAGATCGGCAAGGGCGCCATGGGGGTGGTCTACCTCGCCCGCGATCCCCTGATCGGCCGCCTGGTGGCGCTCAAGACCTTCCGCATCGGCTACTCCGTCAAGGACCAGGAGATGGAGCAGTTCCGGCTCCGCTTCATGCGCGAGGCGCAGAGCGCCGGCATCCTGACCCACCCCAACATCGTCACCATCCACGACGTGGTGGAGTCGGGCGAGGACGGGGTCGCCTTCATCGCCATGGAGTACGTGCGCGGCACGAACCTGAAGCTCCTGCTCCAGAGCGACCAGCCGCTGTCGATGCAGTTCGTCATCGACACCATCGCCCAGATAGGGGACGCGCTCGACTATGCGCACTCGAACCGGGTCATCCACCGGGACGTCAAGCCGGCGAACATCCTCATCACCGCGGACAACCGGGTGAAGATCACGGACTTCGGCATCGCCCGGCTCGACAGCTCGAACCTCACCCAGGAGGGGCAGCTCCTCGGCACGCCCAACTACATGGCGCCGGAGCAGATCCAGGGCAAGGAGGTGGACCACCGGGCCGACCTCTTCTCGCTCGGCGTGGTGCTCTACGAGATGCTGACCCGCCACAAGCCGTTCCAGGGCGAGAACCTGACGGTGGTGAGCCACCGCATCGTCTACGACCACTTCACGCCGCCCCGGGAGTACGTCCGGAGCCTGCCTCCGGGGCTCGAGAAGGTGCTCTCCCGGGCGCTGGAGAAGGACCCGGCCCGCCGCTACCAGCGGGCGCGGGAGATGGCGGACGAGCTGCGCCGGGCCGTGGGCGCGAGCGCCGTCCAGGACGAGCTCAACGAGACGCAGAGCCTCTCGGCGACCCTGGTGCTGCCGCAGTCCATGCCGCAGTCGCAGCTACCGCCGCTGCCGCCTCCGTCCGCTCCGGCGGCCCGGCCCGCCGCCAGGCCGTCGCTGTTCAGCCGCTGGCGCAAGTCCGCGGGTCCCGGCCCGGTTCCAGTTCCACCGCCGCCGCCCGCGCCGGACCCGGGGACGGGGACAGGGACGGGCACTGGAACGGGGACCGGCAGCCTGCCGCCCGTGCCGGCCCTCGCGGCCGTGCAGCCTCTTTCCGAGCCGCCCCTTTCCGAGTCATCGCCGGACCTGGCGCCGGATGACACCGTCGCGGCTCCGCTCGACGCGTCTCCCCTGGTCCCGCCGCCGCCGAAGGCCCCGGCCAGCACCGGGCTGTCGCTGCGCTGGCTGCTCGTGGGCGTGGGGACCGCGGCTGTGGTGGTGCTTCTCGGCGGAGGGTTGATCCTGCTCCTGAGAGGCTGGTTCAGGCCCGCTCCGGCCACGCCGCCGCCGGCACCCGCTCCCGTGGTGGCCGTGACGCCGGCCGCGACGCCGGAGGCGCGGAAGGCCCAGCTCGCGGAGCTCGTCGAGAACGGCAACGCGGCCATGCGCCGGGGGGACTGGGCGGGAGCCATCAACCTGTACCGGCAGGCCGAGCAGCTCGATCCCGCCAACGCGGATATCCGCCAGCTTCGCGAGGGCGCCGAGCAGAGGGCGCAGGAAGAGCCCTCTCTGGTGGCCGAACAGCAGAACATCGCCTCGCTCCTCAAGAGCGGCAGAGAGTCGCTCAGGGCCAAGCGGTACAGCCCGGCGATGGCCATGGCCAACCAGGTGCTGAAGCTGGAGCCTCAGAACCCGGAGGCCAGGAGCCTCCTGGCGGAGGCCCGGCGCCGCGCCGCCCAGAGCACTCCGGCCGCGGAGCCGACACCGGGGGAAGAGGTCGCGGGCGCCACTCCGATTTCCAGCGAGACCCAGGCGGCCGAGCCTGCACCGGTGGAGGCCACGACCACGGCGGTCCGCGTCCACTTCAACTCCGAGTTGCCGGGCGTCCTGATCGTCTATGTGAACAACAAGGAGAGGATCCGGGAGAGCTTTGCCGGCGGAGGGCTCTTCCGGAAAGAGGAGCCCGCCATCCTCAACCGGACGCTGTTCGACATCCCGACCGAAGGAGTCAGGCTCAGGGTCCATTTCGCGCCCGCGACCAGGAAGAACCGCCCCGCCATGGTGAAGACCCTGGACAGCGGGACCCTTGGGGCGAGCCCGCACGACCTGGACATCCGCGTCTCCGAATCGCAGATGACGGTGCGCTTGAACTAGGCCTGCGCCCCCGCCTGCGCTTTCCTCCGTTTCTTCCTGGGTTTCAGCGCGGCCTCCTCCTCAGGCTGCAGATCCTGCTCCTGTACCTGGTCAATGGCGTCCTGGAGGTCGTGGAAATCGGCCCCCAGCGCCTGGAGCGCGGAGGCCAGGCTCTGCATGGAGGGGAGCTGTGCGCCGGTCTCGTAGCAGGAGAGCATCGCCTTGGTCAGCCCGGCCCGGTCGGCGATCGCCACCTGGGTCATGTTCTGGCGGGCGCGCAGAAGCCGCAGGGCCGTGCCCAGGTGCTGCGGATCGACCGGGCCGCCCGGCGAGGCGGGGGTCCGGTGCCGGATCTCGTCGAGGGCCTCCTGGAGGTCGTGGAAATCCCGGTTGAGCGCCTGGAGGATGGAGGCCAGACTCTGGAAGGACGGGAGCTTGGCGCCGATCTCGTAGGAGGAGAGCATCGCCTTGGTCAGCCTGGCCCGGTCGGCGACCACCCCTTGCGTCAGGCCCTGGCGGGCACGGAGGAACCGCAAGGCGGTCCCGAGAGATGTCGAGTCAAGGGAGAACATGCCTTTACGCTACCGCGAGGGCACCGGTAAAAGCAATACATCTGAAAAAAAGGGATGGGTTCAGGGTACGAGGGATCAGGCCGATCCCGGCTGAGCGACCTGGGGCACGCCTTCCGGCGACCAGACGGTCACCGGCCCCACGCCTTCGAACTGGGGCTCCAGGACGTCGGCCGGCCCCACCGCCACCACCACGGCCCGCGCGGGATCGATGTGCCGCTGCGCCATCTCCAGGATCTCCTCCCGGGTGACGGCGGCGATCCTATCCAGGTAGCGCATGTAGTAGTCGTCCGGGAAGCCGAACAGGGTCAGCGTCTCCAGCCGCTTGGCGAGGTCGCCGATCGTCTGCACCGTATAGGGGAAGACGCCCTGCATGTAGCTCTGGGTCTCCGAGAGCTCCTCGGGCTCCACGAGGCCTTCGCGGATGGCGCGCAGCTCGTGGAGGACCTCGCGGGCCGAGGCGCCGGCGGACTCGGTGGCCACCGCCGCGTTGACCAGGAAGGGACCCGGCCCCATGCGGGCCACGAAGCGGCTCGTGGCGCCGTAGGTGTAGCCGTGCCGTTCCCGCAGGTTCAGGTTGATGCGGCTGGTGAACTTGCCGCCCAGCAGGGTATTGAGCACGATCAGGGGGATGTAGTCGGGGTGGGTGCGGGAGACGCCCACGTGGCCCACGCGCAGCTCCGTCTGGGCGGCGCCGGGCCGGTCCACCAGGTGGACGGAGATCCCCGGCGGGAGGACGGGCCGGATCTCGGGCTGCCGGGGGATCGCTCCGGGCGTCTCCGCGGGGTCCTCCGCGAAGGCGGCCTCGGCCTCGCGCAGCAGGTCTTCGGGATCGAAGTCGCCCACGGCGATGAGAGCCGAGCCGGCAAGCCCGTAGTGGCGACGGTAGAAGGCCCGCAGGGTGTCCCGGTCGAGCCGATCCAGGCTTTCCTCCTCGCCGATCAGGGAGTGGGCGTAGAGGGTGCCTTGGTAGACCTCGCGGGAGAAGCGGTCGTCGGCCAGGGCCGAGGGGTCCTGGCGGCGGCGCAGGATCTCGGTGCAGCCGCTGCTTGCGCAGGCGTTCGATCTCGGCCTCGGGGAAGGTGGCCGAGGAGAGCATCTCGGCCAGGAGCCCGAGGCCCTCGGCGCGATAGCCGGCGAGGAGACCGGTGGCGAGGTAGCCCACGTCCCAGTCCGCGCCCGTGGTGACGTAGCCGCCCAGCCTCTCGGCGGCGGCGGCGATCTCCAGGGCCGGGCGGCGGGTAGTGCCTTCGTCCATCAGGGCGGCGGTCAGGGCGGCGATCCCCTCCTGGCCTGCCGGATCGAACTGCCCGCCGCCGGGAGACACGACCTCCATGCTCACCAGGGGCACGCCCGGCAGGCGCGCCGCGGACACGGCGAGGCCGTTCGGCAGCCGGGTGCGCAGGAAGGGCGGGAAGCGGAACGGGCGGATCTCGCCGGGCGGCGGCGGGGCCGAGCGGTCAACCCGGGATGGAGGGGCCATGGGTCAGCTCGCCTGGCGCGGCACGACGGAGACCACCACCCGCTCGGACTCGGTGCACCAGCCGGCCGCATAGTCCATGAGGTCCTGCGGCGTGATTTCGAGGTAATGGCGTGCCTCGCGGGAGACGCCCGCGGGGTCGTCGAAATAGGTCGTGAACTGGGAGAAGAGGTCCGCCAGGGTGTCCATCTTCTGGAGGGCGCTGTAGTAGTCGGTCAGCATGCGGTTCCGGGCCCGTTCGAAGTCGGCCGGATCGGGAGGCTCCACGGCGGCCCGCGCCATGGTGCGCGAGCAGGGCCTCCTCCAGCTCCTCGACGGCCACGCCGGGCCGGGCGGTCGCCACCAGCATGAACGTGCCCGAAGATTCGTAGGGGCCGACGGAGGCGCCCACGTCCTGGGCGATCTGGCGTTCGTAGACCAGCTCCTGGTAGAGCGGGCTCGACTTGCCTCCGGCGAGCACGGCCGCCAGGAGGTCCGCCGCGTACCAGAGCTTCTGGCCGTATGCCGGCGCGCGGTAGCCGATGTAGAGGCGGGGGAGCCGCACGTCGTCCGGGATCACTTCGCGCCGCTCGCCGCCCAGAGGAGGCAGAGGGGCCTCGACCGGCGGCACCGGCGGCCCGGGAGGGATCTCCCCGAACCAGGCCTCGACCCGCTCCAGGGCGGCTTTCGGCTCGAAGTCGCCGACCAGGGTGAGCACCGCGTTGTTGGGCGTGTAGTAGGTGCTTGAAGAAGGTCCGCACGTCTTCCAGCGTGGCGGCGGCGATGTCGTCCATGTAGCCGATCACCGGCCAGTGGTAGGGGTGGTCGGTCGGGATAGAGCAGCTCGTGGAGGCGCTCGCTCGCGCGGCCGTAGGGCTGGTTCTCGATCCGCTGGCGGCGCTCGTTCATCACCACGTCGCGCTGGTTGTCGAGGTTCTCCTGGGTGAGGGCGGGCAGGAAGAAGCCCATGCGGTCCGACTCCAGCCAGAGAGCCAGCTCGAGCTGGTGGGCCGGCACGGTCTCGTAGTAGTTGGTGCGGTCGTACCAGGTCGAGCCGTTGGCCACGCCGCCGACCTGCTGGATGTAGCGGAAGTGGTCGTTGGTGCCCACGTGCTCGCTGCCCTGGAAGAGCATGTGCTCGAACAGGTGGGCAAAGCCCGTGCGGCCCGGCCGTTCGTTCTTGGAGCCGACGTGGTACCAGAGGTTGACGGCGACCAGGGGGAGCGAGTGGTCCTCGTGGAGGATGACCCGGAGCCCGTTCGGGAGGGTATGGCGCTCAAAAGGCAGATCGGGTGTCGAGTGCGGGCTCATAGAGGTCGAAGCACGGGAGAAGGGACGCACCCGGCCGCTTCGGCAGTGTATGGAGGGGTGTTGCAAGGTGTCAAGGATCGCCCCCCTGTTGGCAGTCCGGGAGGATAAAATTGAGTCTTCCGCCCCCTACGCTTGCATTACGCTAGGTTACCGCCTATACTTCCGCCATGTCTTACCTGACCGAGCGCCAGAAAGAGATCCTGGAGTACATCCAGGGATACCGCCGGGAGCGCGGAATCGCTCCCACGCACCGGGAGATCTGCGAGAAATTCGGGTTCTCCTCGTACGGCACCGCCTACAAGCATTTGAAGCTCCTGCAGCAGAAGGGCTTCCTGCGCCGGGACTGGAACCAGAAGCGGGGTATCGAGCTGATCCGCGCCATTCCCGGAGCGGAGACCTCGGAGCGGGACCTCCCCTTCTTCGGCCGGATCGCGGCGGGCCGTCCCATCGAGGCCCTGTCGGGCAACGACCGGGTGACCGTTCCGGGCCATCTGCTCTCCCCTGGGGGCGGCGACCACTACGTCCTGCGCGTGGTCGGCGAATCCATGATCGACGAGGGCATCTACGACGGCGACTACGTGATCGTCCTGCGCCGCGACCGGGCGGAGCCCGGAGAGATGGTGGTCGCCCTGGTCGGCGACGAGGCGACGCTCAAGCGTTTCTACCCGGAAGGCCCCATGGTCCGGCTCCAGCCCGCCAATCCCACCATGCAGCCCATCCGCGTCCCGGCCCGGGATGTACGGGTGCAGGGGGTCGTGGTTGGGTTGATGCGGAAGTTCTAGGCCGGCGGTTCGGACCCTCACCCCCTGGCCCCCTCTCCCGCCCCCTCCCTTCCCACCTCACCGGGAGAGGGGGATTGTTGAAGCGGTGGAGCGATGTAGGATGCGCTGTGCGCACCATGACCGTCGTTGAAGGTGCGCACAGCGCACCCTACGGCCTCCAACCTTCCAGTCAAATTCCCCCTCTCCCGGTGAGGGCGGGAGGGAGGGGACGGGAGAGGGGGCCAGGGGGTGAGGGTTCGGGGGGGGGTGCCGTTTTTCGCCTTCTCTTGTACAATGCGCGGCACTAATCATGGATCTTGATCGTCTCTTGAAGTTCATGACGGATAAAGGTGCGTCGGACCTTCATTTGAAGCCGACGCGGCCGCCCCTTTTGCGCATCAACGGCCGGCTGATCCCCATCGAGGCGCCGCCGCTCAAGCCGGAAGACCTGACCGAGATGCTGACGGGAATCCTCTCCCCGCGGCAGAAGACCAGGCTCGAAGAGCGGATGTCGGTCGACACGGGCTACGGCGTGCGCGGGCTGGCGCGCTTCCGCTGCAACATCTATATGCAGCGGGGCAACATCGCCGCCTGCTTCCGGCGCATCCCGTTCCAGATCAAGGGCATCGACGACCTCGAGCTGCCGCCGGTGCTGCTCGACTTCTGCGAGCTGCCCATGGGCCTGGTGCTGGTGACCGGCCCCACGGGGAGCGGCAAGTCCACGACGCTTGCGGCGCTGATCCGCTACATCACCATGCGCCGGCCCGTGCACGTGATCACCATCGAGGACCCGATGGAGTTCCTGTTCACGGACGACGTGGCCTCCATCTCCCAGCGCGAGGTGGGGACGGACACGGGCACCTTCTCCGAGGCGCTTCGCAACGCCATGCGGCAGGACCCGGACGTCATCATGGTGGGCGAGATGCGGGATCCCGAGACGGTGTCGACCGTGATCACCGCGGCCGAGACGGGCCACCTGGTGTTCTCGACCCTCCACACCAACAGCGCCCCGCAGACAGTGGACCGCATCCTGGACACCTTCCCGGCCGACCAGCAGACCCAGGTGCGCGCGCAGCTCGCGCAGATCCTGAAGGGCGTGGTCTCGATGAAGCTGGTCGAGCGGGCCGACGGCCAGGGCCGGGTGGCGGCGCTCGAGATCCTCCGCGCCTCGCCGAAGATCAACAAGATGATCGAAGAGGGCGAGATCAGCGCCATCCACGAGGAGATGGAGTCCTCGGTGGGCTACTACCGCATGCAGTCGATGAACCAGTCGCTGCTCGCGCTGCTGGTCCACGGCACGATCACCTACGCCGAGGCCATGCGCCAGTCATCCGATCCGGAAGACCTTTCCCTGAAGCTCCGCAAGATGTTCCCGATGATCGAGGAACGAGGAGGCGACTTGAGCCCCACAACGTCGGATTTTTCCCAGATCACCGAGCTGCAGCAGTTCAAGCGCCTGTACGAGGAGCAGGAGGAGAAGATCAAGCTCCGCCTGGCCGAGAAGGACGAGGAGATCGCCGGCCTCCACATGGCCATCCGCCAGCGGGACGAGCAGATGGAGGAGGTCCGGGCGCGCATCCAGGAGATGGCCCAGGAGCGCGAGAAGCTGCGCGGCGACTACGCCCGCCTGCGCCAGGAGGCGCAGGAGAAGATCGACAAGCTCATGGAGCGCATCAAGGAGCTGAACCAGCGTCTCATGGGCGGCGAGCAGGGGGGCGGCGCGCAGCGGTCAGGGATCTTCAGGTAGGCCGCAGCAGCCGCTTCATCATTCTGTGCAAGCGGCACCCCCGCCCGGGCATAAATGCCCGGGCTAGGCTGAAAAGCCGGCTAAAGCCGACTCCAAAATCAGGGAGCCAAAATCAGGGGACAATTGAGTCCCCTTCAGGGGGCTTCTTCAACGTAGCGCGGGCATTTATGCCCGGGCGGGGCGCCAGATGGGAAGGGATTTCGATCTAGCCCCTCCGCAGCAGCCGCTCCGCCTCCTCCCGCGTCCGCACCGTTCCATCCACCTGCGCCTTCCGTACGGCCGCCAGGGCCTTGCCCACCTCGGGCCCCGGCGGCACCCCCAGCAGCGCCTGCACCTCTTCGCCCGTGAGCAACCGGGGCGGGTCGAAGAGGAATTCTCCCTCCCTCCGGGCAAGGGCCACGAGCGGACCCAGGTCGTCTCGCCAGAGCTGGAGAGACGGCGTGCGGACACCGATCCAGCAGGCGACGGTGGCCCAGCGGCGCCCGGCCTTGTGGAGGAAGCGCCGGCGGTCGGTCTCCTCCAGGGGCAGAGAGCTGAACCTGAAGAGGAAGGCCACCTCCGTGGCGTCCGCGCGGGTCATGTAGCCCGCATCGCGGAAGAAGGCGAGCACGTCGGCCGGCTCGCGTCCGGCCCGGGAAGGCGGCAGGTGGGCGAAGGCGGAGGCGAGGCGGATGGCCTTGGCGTCCACCCCGTCCACGGCGGCCGGGTCGAGCCGGTGCAGGTCGCCCATGCGCCAAGGCAGCATCTCAATCTCCGCCCACGCGGAGCCGCCGTCGGGCAGGCCCGGCTGGCCGGGGTGCCCGATCCAGAGGCCGGGATAGACCTTCAGGTCCACCAGGAGGGCGAACCCCCGGTGGGCCTCCGGGTGATCGAAAAGGAACGTCAGCTCGTCCCGGACCCGCTCCGCCGCCACTTCGTCGAGCCGAGGCGTGGAGAGCCGGGCCAGGGCGACCGTCTCCGGGTCCGCCGTGAAGCCGGGCAGGCGCAGCATCAGGCGGGGGAGGCGCAGCACGCGCAGGGGATCGCCGGAGAAGCTCTCGCTCGTGGTGGCGCGCAGCACCCGGCGCTCCAGGTCTTCGAGGCCGCCGAAGGGGTCCGTGACCTCCCCGGTGCGTACGTCGAGAGCGATCGAGTTGACGGTGAAATCCCGCCGCGCGAGGTCCTCGTGGAGCGAGGTGCCGGCGCGGTCCCAGAGGTCGACCGTTACGTTTTCGCCCACCAGCCGGTAGGCGGCGAAATCCTTGCCGCCCAGGAGGACCAGGCGGGCCGGCAGCTCCGCGGCCAGGGTCTCCGCGATCTCCAGCCCCCGCTCCGCCACTACCGCGTCGATATCGTGGAGCGGCAGCTCCAGGGCGTGATCGCGCAGAACGCCGCCCACGAGGTCGCTCGCGACTCCGCCGCTCGCGGCGACCAGGGCGCGCACGGCCGGATGGTCGAGAAGGGCTCCGAAAGACTGGGGGGGCACGCCCGGATGGTACAATAAACCGTCATGCATCGTGGAGCGGCGTGCCTTCTCTTCAGCGTCCTTCTCCTCTCCTCTCTCCCGTCCGGAGCCGCTCAGGAACAGCCGCCGGAAAAGGCTTTCGAGGACGAGATCACCGTTTCGATCTCCACGATGGTGGTCCGGGTGGTGGACACCTGGGGCCGGCCCATCCTCGGCTTGAAACCGGAAGACTTCCGCGTCCGGCTGGGGAAGAAAGACGTGCCGGTCGTGGGTCTTGACTGGATCACGGCTGAGAATCCCGAGCCTCCGGTTCAGCCGGAGCCTGAGCGGACCGGTGAGATCGTCGAGGGCGCTCCCGTGCCGGTGCCCGTCCCGAACCGGCTCTTCGTGTTCTTCGTCCAGACCGACCTGGAGAAGACCCGGATCAGCGGCCAGCTCCGGCTGCGGAGCCACACCAGGGAGCTGCTCGATACCCTCCATCCGAGCGACCGCGTGGCCGTGGTCTCCTTCGACTCCCACTTCAAGCTGTGGCAGGACTTCACGGCGGACCGCGAGGCCGTCCACGCGGCGATCGACGTCGCCATGGTCTGGAGTCCCGAGAGAGAGGTCGCTCCAGGCGATCCCGTTTCCCTCGCGGCCCATCTCGATCCGGAGGAAGCGCGCAAGACCGCCTCCACGGCGCGCGCCTGGCAGCTCCTGGCGCGGGCGCTCAAGCCGCTGCCCGGCGAGAAGACGGTGATCTACCTGGGCTGGAGCTTCGACCGCTTCGACAGGTTCGGCTCGACCCTCTACGGGTCCGCCATACGAGCGCTGAGAGAAGCCAAGGCCAGCGTCTTCGTGCTCGATGTCACCAGTGCCGACTACCACGATCTGGAGATCGGCCTCCAGAGCATGGCCGAGGACACGGGCGGGATGTATCTCCGCACGTTCCGCCTGCCCCAGCTCGCGACCGAGACGCTCGCCCAGACAATCTCCGGCTATTACGTGCTGAGCTTCGACCCCTCTTCCCTTGGCAGAGAGAGGGGACCCTTCCAGATCGACCTGCCCAACCACCGGCAGGGCATCGTGCTCGCCCGTCCGGTGACGCTGCAATGATTCCGTAATATTCCGTAGTATTCCGTAACGTTGCTTCATCGCCGTCGCGGGGCTAAACTCCTACTTCAAGGCCATGGCACTAACTCACGAAGACGTAAGGAAAATCGCCACCCTGGCCCGCCTCCGTTTCACGCCGGAAGAAGAGGCGAAGCTCACCGGCCAGCTCGCCGGGATTGTGGACTACATCGATCAGCTCCAGGCTTTCGAGGGCGAACAGCCCCATGAGGTTTCCCAGGGCGTGCGGGAGGTCGAGGACCGGCCCCACGAGTGCCTCCCCCGGGAGGAGCTCCTGGCCAACGCCCCGGCGGCCATGGACTCCTTCCTGCTGGTGCCGGAGGTCAAGGCCGGAACAGGGGAAGGCGGCGGCCATGCCTGAGCTCTGGGAGCTGTCCGTCGAAGAGACCGCCCGCCGGGTGCGCGGCCGCGAGGTCTCGGCCCTGGAGGTGCTGGAGTCCTGCCTCGACCGCACGGCGCGGGTCGAGCCCCTGGTCGCGGCCTATCTGGAGCTGTTCGAGGACGAGGCCCGCGTCTGGGCGGCGGAGATCGACCGGCGCATCGTGGCCGGCGAGGACCCGGGGCCGCTCGCGGGCGTGCCCGTGGCCCTCAAGGACAACCTGAACCTGCGGGGGCATGCCCTCACCTGCGCCTCCCGCATCCTCGAAGGGTACGTGGCCCCGTACACCGCCACGGCCGTCGAGCGGCTGCTGGCGGCGGGTGCCGTGCCCATGGGCCGGGCCAACATGGACGAATTCGCCATGGGCTCGTCGTGCGAGAACTCGGCGTTCCAGCCCACCCGCAACCCGTGGGACCTCGCCACCGTGCCCGGCGGATCGAGCGGCGGTCCGGCCGCCGCCGTGGCCGCGGGCAGCGTGCCGCTCTCCATGGGCTCGGACACCGGCGGTTCCGTGCGCCAGCCGGCCGCCCTGTGCGGGCTGGTGGGGGTGAAGCCCACCTATGGGCGGGTCTCCCGCTACGGGCTCGTGGCCTTCGCCTCCTCCACGGACCAGATCGGCCCCATCGCCAGGAACGTGCGCGACGCCGCCCTGAGCCTCCAGGTGATCGCCGGGGCTGACCCGCGCGACTCCACGTGCTCCGAGGAGCCCGTGGGCGACTATCTCGCGGGGATCGAGGAGGGGATCGCCGGCCTGCGCGTGGGCGTGATCCGCGAGGCCGATCCCAACCGGCTCGGCGGTGCGGTCGCCGCCAACTGGCGCGAGTCGCTCGACCGGCTGACCCGGCTGGGAGCCGAGCTGGTGGAGGTCTCCGTGCCGAGCGTGGACGCGGCCATCGCCGTCTACTACGTCATCGCCACCTCCGAGGCCAGCGCCAACCTCGCCCGCTTCGACGGCGTGCGCTACGGCCACCGCTCCGAGGGGGCCGACAACCTGGCCGACCTCTACTTCGACAGCCGCAGCGAGGGCTTCGGCCCCGAGGTGAAGCGCCGCATCATGCTCGGCACCTTCGCCCTCTCCTCCGGCTATTACGAGGCCTACTACGGCCGGTCGCGCGGCGTGCTGGAGCGCATGCGGCACGAGCTCGGCTCGGCCCTGGAGCGCGCGGACGTGCTGGTGACGCCCACCACCCCGTCGGCCGCCTTCCGCATCGGCGAGAAGGTGGACGACCCGCTCGCCATGTATCTCTCCGACGTCTTCACCACGCCCGCGAGCCTGGTGGGGCTGCCGGCGGTGGCGGTTCCCTCGGGCCTCGACGAGCAGGGATTGCCGCTGTCGCTCCAGGTGATGGGGAAGCCCTTCGGCGAGGCCACGGTGTTCCGGGCCTGCCGGGCGTTCGAGCACGAGCTGGGCTGGGTCGTGGCGCCCGGCTTCAAAGGAGCGGAAGCGGGGTGAGCATGCGAGCGGTCTTCAGCAGGGTTGCCGTCCTCAGTGTCCTTGCCCTGTTGGGACCGCTCTCCTGGACGCCGCCCTCGGATGCCATCACCCCTCCTGCCCGCACCGTCCGCGTGCCGGTCGAGGAGGGGGTGGTCGCGACTCTTTCTGAAGAGAAAGGCATCCTGATCGAAGCCGTTCCCAAGCGGGGCGAGGGCATGGCCGCCTTCGCCAAGCGGCTATGCGGCGACGCGCGCCTCGTGACCCAGGTGGCCGAGGCGAACGGCGGCGCCAAGGAGCTGCACGCCGGCATCCGCTACGCTCTCCCCTTCAATCTCCTCTCCCAGGAGTGGCAGCTCAAGGCGGTGAAGGCCCTGTTCGCCGAAGACAAGGGGCAGGCGGACGGCTGGCTCCACAAGGCCCGGGGCGTGGGGCCGCTCCAGCGCGAGAGCCTCTGGCGCCTGGCCGAGTGGTTCACGGGCACGGGCGAGAACTTCCGCGCCATCCGCGAGTACAACGAGCTGCTGGACGACGACGTGGCCAAGGGGAAGACCGTGACCATCCCCTCGGAGCTGCTGCTGCCGGTGTTCAAGGCGGCGCTGCCCGTACCCGAGAAGCCGTTCCTCCTGGAGTACGGGGTGGACAAGGAAGGCGAGTACGCCATCTACCGCCTGCGCCCGGGGGAGGCTCTCTACTCCTCCGTGGTCGTGCGCTTCACCGGCCGCGTGTTCGCCGCGGACGTCAACGCCCTGGCCGCCCAGATCGCCAGGCGCAGCGGCATCCCGGACGTGACCGACATCCCCATCGGCTACCGCATCAAGGTCCCGCTCGACCTGATGCAGCCCGAGTTCCTGCCCGAGGGGCACTCCAAGCGCAAGGAGTACGAGGAGAGCCTGCGCGCGAGCGCCCGGTTCAGCAACCAGGTCAAGGCCCGCGGGCTCTCGGGGATCACCGTGATCCTGGACGCCGGCCACGGCGGGCAGGACTCGGGCGCGACCCTGGGCGGCGTCTGGGAGAGCCTCTACGTCTACGACATCGCCCTGCGGGTCAAGAAGATCCTGGAGGAGCAGACCGCCGCGCGGGTCCTCCTCACCACCCGCGACGGCAGCGACTTCCGGGTCCATGAGGCGGACGTGCTGCCTTTCTCCCGCGGCCACGCCGTGCTGACCACGCCGCCCTATCCCATCCAGGACCCCAAGGTGGGCGTCAACCTGCGCTGGTACCTCGCGAACAGCCTCTACCGGAAGACCCTCCAGACGGACAAGGATCCGCAGAAGGTCGTCTTCCTCTCCATCCACGCCGACTCCCTTCACCCCTCGCTGCGCGGCGTCATGGCCTACATCCCGGCCGCCGACATGCGCGACGGCGTCTACAGCAAGAACGGAGCGGTCTATACCTCGCGCAAGGAGGTCCAGGAGAACCCGAGCGTCACCTTCCCGCGCAGCCAGCGGGTGGAGAGCGAGGGCCTCTCGCGCGAGCTGGCCAAGCAGATCGTGGCCGCCTTCCAGGGCGGCGGCCTGCCCGTTCACCCATTCAAGCCCGTGCGCGACAAGATCATCCGCAACGATAGCGAATGGGTGCCGGCCGTGCTGCGCTACAACTCGGTCCCCTCGAAGATCCTGCTGGAGGTCTGCAACCTGGCGAACGACCAGGACCGCAAGCTCATCCAGACCCGCACCTACCGCCAGAAGGTGGCCGAGTCTGTCGTCCGCGGCATCCTCGCCTACTACGGCCAGGGCAACCCCGCCGGGCAGGTTGCCGAGACCGCGAAGTAGGGGACCCCATCAGGGGATCAAATGAACCTTTGAAACTTCTTCAGCGTCTTGACAGTATTGAAAGCCGTGCCGGTGCCCGTCCGCCGGGACGAAGGATGAGGAGGCACTCTCCAGCCCTAACGGCGGGCACCGGCCCGGACACTTCGTGCGCGCGTGAAGGAGAAGCGCGCACACCCTGACAACGCGCCGCAGGGCCGGTTCTTACTCTGTATAGCCGGTCAGCTCGACGTACCCGCGGCCCTGGACCGGACGGCCGCGGTGCGTGCCCTCGACGCCGACGGCACCCTCCCAGTAGCGGAAGGAAACGTCCAGCTCCTGGTCCGCGAGGACGGGTTGGACCGTGAGGTCCAGCTCCTCCGAGGGGATCCGCAGACGCCACCGCGCGGGATAGCGGGCGCCACTCCGGGGGCTCCGCCATTCGCCAGTCCCTTCAATCTCGAAATCGGAGAGCTTCAGAGGACGGCTCTCCCCGCCGGGACCTATCAGGGTGCCGCTGCTCGACGGGTCAGCGGTGCCGTTCTTCTTCCGCAACTGGTAGAGCATGAGGTCCCAGCCATCCGAGAGCTGGAGGGAGAACCAGTCCCATCCCACCTGGTCCCGGCCGAGCGAGCTGGTGCTCCATTCGCGGTCCATCCAGGCGGAGCCGGTCACGGTGAACCGCTCGTCCCCCACGCGGACGGTGCCGGCCGCGGGCATGCGGGTCAGGGAGTAGTAATAGGACGCGTTCCCCGGCTCCGCGCTCTTGCGGCTCAGTCCCCGCTCGCCCTGGAGGACGGGAGGCTTGCCCTGCTGGAGGACGAGGTCGATCCCCACTCCATCCTCTGAAGCCACAAGGCGCATGGGCTGCCCTTCCGCCCTCCAGCCCTTCAGCCAGACGCGGAAAGGCTCCGCCTGGGCTCCCGCGAGCCCGAGCGCCCCCCGGCCCCAGCGCTCGAACGAGCGAAACGTGCCGCCTTGGACATCGCTCACCGTGAAATGGGCCAGCCAGGCCTGCCGAGTGGCCCAGGCGGACTCCCGCGCGGTCATCTCCGGAGCCAGGGCCGACCGGAAGAACGTGAGCTGAAACCCGAACCGCCTGCCCTCCGCCGTCTCCAGGTTGCCCGTGTAGTACCACCACTCGGTGCGGAACTCCGGGTGCGGGCCGTGGTCGGCGGGGAAGCGGAAGGGGCGGGGCTCCAGGGCGCGGGCGTAGCCCTGGTCGCTCGGGGCGCTGAGGGCGCCTGAGACGGAGAGGGAGGCTTTGGGATCAAGGTCCGGCTCCCGGCAGGAAACAAGTGCCAGGCCTGTCAGGAGGACCACGACGAGCCTGATCAAAGCAGGCCGTGTCGATAGAGGAAGATCGGAAGGTGGAAGTGAAGTTGCCGGCAAAGCTCTTCGTAGCTCCGATACTGGATACGGAAGAGCCCTTGAAGATCGGACGGAACGCTGCCCGTGTCCAGGATCCGCCGCCCACTCGATGTGCCGCCGATGTACTCGCAGACCAGCATCGGTTTGCCCAGAGCGTGAGCGATCCCGATCTCAATGTACACGTTCGGCCGGTTCAAGGTCCCCAGATTGTCGAAAACACAGATGTCCGCTTCCCGGATTCCGGAGATGACGTCCCTGAAGACATCCCGAGCGCTGAGATCGTATCCCGACCATCGCAAGGTGATACCCAAAGGAGATAGAAGATGGACTAGGTTGAACCGTAATGACTGCTCGATGTTCCGGCGGAAACGGTGTCCCACGAAGCAAGTGAGCTTGGGCCGGGACTCGGAAGCTTTCACCAATCCCTGAAGGAAGGGAAACGTACGGCCGTCCGGCTCACGAAGCTCTATCATCCTCACCAGGCCAAAACCATCCAAGTGAACGGCTCCAGGCGAGCTCTCGAAGAGCATCCTGCTGGTATCAGACAATGTCTCGTTCTTTCGCAACGCGACAAGGAGATCCTGGTACTCCTCTGCTGAGACGAGACCACCCAGGAGATGGGTCTCGAAGAAGCTGAGGAGAAATTCGCGCAGGAAAGCGACGGGCTCGTCGGGGCAGATCACGATCAGAATCGTGAGTAGAACTTCGCGTAGAGTGCCAAAGGCTCCAGGGAACGGTTCTCCTCGAACCATTTTCTCAGCTCTTGCTGGACCTCGTCTCCCTGATCACCAGACGCGTCAACGGTGGTACCGGGCTTCTTCGCCCGGCTCTTTCGCTGAGCCGTCTTCTTCTTAGAAATGCCGACCTTTTTCTCCATAAGCGCTCTCGTCATGTAAGGATAGTACGAGCCCGACGGCTCGTCAAGCCTCCTACTCCTCCCGCAACGCCAGCGCCGGGCTCGTCCGCGCCATCTTGTACGCCGGGTAGAGTCCCGCCAGGAGAGCGGCGGCCAAAGAGAGGAGCAGCGCCTGGAGAAGCACGTCCGGCGACACTTCCATGCGGATCGTCCAGCCGAAGGAGCGGCGGTTGACGACGTAGATCATGATGGCCGCGAGGGCCAGGCCCACCGGGATCGAGAGGAGGCCCGCGGTGAGGCCCATGAGGCCCGTCTGGGAGGTCACGAGCTGCCAGACCTGCCCAGGCGTCAGGCCGTTCGCCCGCAGGACCCCCAGCTCGCGGGAGCGCTCGAGCTGGAGCGCCATCAGCGAGGAGAGGACGCCGATGAAGGCGACCAGGCCCGCCAGCAGGCGCAGGACCCCCGTGATGAGGAAGGTGCGGTCGAAGATCTCCAGCGACAGCCTCTTGAGGGAGCGGGTGGACTGGATCGACAGCGCCCGCTCCGAGCCGATCGTCCTGCGGAGGAGCTCCACGACCCGGTCCGGATCGGCCCCCGGCGCCAAGGACGAGCGCGAAACCCGAGAGGGCGGAGTCGTTCCAATTCTCCAGATAGGTGGCCCGGCTCATCAGGACGATGCCGCGGTCCGAGGCGTAGTCGTAGTAGATGCCGGCCACGGAGAAGGCCCGGTCTCCGCGGTCGGTCCGCAGGCGCACCGTATCTCCCCGGCCCACGCCCGTGCGGTAGGCGAAGGGCTCGGAGACGAGCACGGCCCCACCTCGCTGGAACCTCGGCCAGACCTCTTCCGGATCGCCTTCCTTGAGCTCGAAGGAGCCGATTCCCTGGTCATTCGTACCGATCACCACCAGGCGGACGGCGCCCGTGGGGGAGGGGATCTCCACGCGCCGGATCAGGCTGGCGCGAAGGACGCCCGGGACCGCCGCCGCCCGGCGGGCCACTTCGGGATCGAGGTCGCCGCCGGTGAAGCCCCCCGCCCGGCTGGGCACCGAGACGTAGATGTCGTCCTGGAGCGACATCTCCAGCCACCTCACCACGGTCTGGCGGAAGCTGTCGATCATCACGCCCACTCCCACGGTCACCGAAACCGCGATCACCAGGGTGGCGATGGCCACCGCCGTGCGCGAGAGGGAGGCCACGACGCCCCCGGCGGCCATCCGTCCCAGGATGCCGAGGAGCGCTCCCAGGGGACGGCGGAGGAGGTGCATCAGGACCACGGTCGCTCCCGGAGCCAGCAGGGCGAAGCCCAGGATCACGGCGAACAGCCCGCCGAAGCTCAGGCCGAGGCTCCCGCCAGGGATTGCCAGGAGGATCCCGCCGAGCAGCAGCAGCCCCACACCGATCGCCGTGGCGCGCGGGAGGGCCCGGCGCAATCGGGCCTCCAGTGTCGAGCGGGTGAGCACGGCCCGCGGGCGGAGCCTGGGTGGCCTCGATGGCCGGCACGAGCGCCGCCAGGAGCGTGGCGCCGATCCCGACGGCCGCGCCCTTGAGGAGCACCTCCGGCGGGATGGCCAGCTCGCGCACGGAGACCACGAAGTAGAGGTCGTTGATCGTCTGCGTGACCAGCCGCACGAGCCCGCGCCCGAGGAGCACGCCCGCGGCGAGGCCCACCGCCGTGCCCAGGAGGGCCACCCCGAAGGCCTCGCCGAGCACCAGGGCGAAGACCTCGCGGCGGGTCACCCCCAGGGCGCGCAGGGTGCCGATCAGGGCCCGGCGCTGAACCACCGAGAAGGTCATGGTGTTGTAGATGAGGAAGAGGCCGCAGACCAGGGCGAGGATTGAGAGGGCCGTGAGGTTGAGCCGGAAGGCACGCGTCATCTCCTCCGTCGTGCGCGTCCGGCCCGCGGCGGGGAGGATCTGGGCGCCTGGCGGCAGCACCGCGGCGGCCCGTTTGAGCTGCGCCTTCGGACAGAATCAGGTCGATCCGGTCCAGCTTCCCCGTCCGGCCGAGGATCTCCTGGGCGGCGGCGATGTCCAGGACGAGGAGGTCGGCCAGGGCCCGGCGGGTGTTCTCGTCCTCGGGCTCGAGCGTACCGGCGAGCTCGACCGTCTTCTTGACGCCTCCAGCCCTCACCACGAAGGAGTCCCCGATCCGGATTCCCATCTCGCGCGGCCGTGCTCGCGGCCAGCACGCCGGCTCCAGGCCGGGTCAGCAGGGGGCCGAGATCGATCGAGGCCCGGTCCCTGCCCGGCGTCACCGCTCAGGTAGGCGCGGAAGGGCGCTTCGGAGAAGGGATCGACACCCAGCAGATGGAGCGTCCGAAAGGGTTGCCCGGGTTTCGGGGGGACCGTGACGTAGTCCTCGACGACCGGCGCCGCCCGCTCGATCCCGGCCTCCAGGACCAGGCGGCGGAACACGGCGTCGGGGAGCCCATCGGGACCGCCGACGATCTGGTGGGTGGCCCGGCCCGTAACCGCTTCGGTCGAGAGGGCGAAGGCGCGGCTCGCGCTGGCGTTGGCGAGGTCGATGGAGACCACCACCGCCACGCCGAGGGCCACTCCCAGCACCGCGAGGCCGAACTGCCAGGGATGGCGCAGGAGATAGCGGAGGCTGGAGCGGGTGAGGAGGCTCACGGCGTTGTCCTCTCAGTGAGCCTCTCCGTCGTCCTCTCAACAAGCCGGCAGTCCTCGACGCGGAACACCCGGTCCGCCATGCCCATCACCTCGGGGCTGTGGGTCACCATCACCATGGTCTTGCCGGCCCGGCGGGTCAGGCGGTCGAGGATCTCCAGCACCTGGAGACCGGTCTCGAGATCGAGATTGCCCGTGGGCTCGTCGGCGAGCACGAGCAGGGGATCGTGGGCCAGGGCGCGCGCGACCGCCACCCGCTGCTGCTCGCCGCCGGAGAGGCGGTCCGGGTAGCTCGCCCGCCCGGTCCGCGAGCCCCACCTCGGCCAGCAGGTCGAGCGCCGCCCGCCGCCGCTCCGGAGTCACCCGGCCCTTGAGCTCCAGGGGCAGCAGGAGGTTCTCCTCGACGGTCAGGGTGGGGATCAGGTTGAAGAACTGGAAGACGAAGCCGATCCGGTCGCGCCGGAAGAGCGTCCGCTCCCGCTCCGAGAGGGCGGAGATGGCGACGCCGTCGATCACCACCTCGCCCGAGCTGGGCTGGTCGATGCCGGAGAGCAGGTTGAGCAGCGTCGACTTGCCCGAGCCGCTCCGTCCGACCAGCACCGCCAGCTCCCCCCGTCCGATGGAGACGGTGGTGTCGCAGAGGACCAGCCGCTGGCGGCTCCCTTCGTCGTAGGACTTGGCGAGGTTGCGCAGCTCGATCAGGGGGGCGGGCATGGCCCCGGATGGTATAACCGGGCTTGCAGGGAAACTAGCGTTCCCCGAAAGACTCGTGGTACTATGAACAAGCGACGAGATTCTGCTTACTCGCGCTTCGAGGACCGGGATATGGCGAAACCAGCCTACAGGGTCAAGCTCACCTACGAGGATTACCGGCTCTTCCCGGACGATGGCCTACGCCATGAGCTCATCGGAGGAGAGCACTACGTGTCCCCTGCGCCCAAGAAGACGCACCAGCGAGCCGTCAGCAATCTCCATCTCGACCTCGGAGGGTTCGTCCGGGAGCACAGACTGGGATTCGTCTATCCAGCCCCTTTCGACGTGGTGCTTTCCGATGAGGACGTTGTCCAGCCGGACCTGCTGTTCGTCTCGAGGGAGCGTGCCTCCATCGAAAAGGAGAATGGAATCTTCGGGGCTCCGGACCTGGTCGCCGAGGTCCTCTCGGATTCGACACGGGCTGTGGACGAGGGGGGCAAGCTCAGGCTCTACGAGTTTTTCGGCGTCCGGGAGTACTGGCTGGTCGATACCCTCCTGGAATCCGTGAAGGTCTACCGGCTGTCCGCCGATGGGAGATTTGAGCTCGCCGCCGAGCTGTATGCCGAGGAGGGAGACTGCCTGGAGACGCCGCTCCTGCCCGGCCTGTCGATCCCGCTGAATCAGATCTTCAGTAATCTGAAATACAGCATTTAGTGTAATTTTCACTACCAAATCTGTTCTTCCCTCTTGTCACGGTTTCCCGACGGTGGGACACTATGACCTCAATACCGGTTGTAGATGGACTTGCGTAGCCTTCTGGCACCGGCTGTAGTTGGTTTTAATTTTTTTCGCCGCCTTCCCAAGGTGGCATCCAATGGGGGGAGATTCAATGAGAAGACCGCTGCCCGAGCCGTGGCGAATCAAAGTCGTCGAAAAGATCGAGCTGCTGTCAGCCGCGAGGAGCGCGAGCGCCTGCTGATCGAGGGGGGATACAGCCTGTTCACAGATCCCGTCCGAGGCGGTCTTCATCGACCTGTTCACCGATTCGGGCACCTCGGCCATGTCGGACTGGCAGTGGGCCGGCATGATGCAGGGGGACGAGGCCTACGCCGGCGCCCGCAACTTCTTCCATCTCGAAGGAGGCGATCCAGGACGTCTTCGGCTTCCCGCACTTCCTTCCGGTCCACCAGGGGCGGGTGGCCGAGAACCTCTTCTTCTCGCTGCTCCTCACCCGGCCGGGCGAAGATCATCCCCAGCAACACCCACTTCGACACCACCCGGGCCAACATCGAGGTCAACGGCGGGACGTGCGCTCGACCTGGTCGATCGCCGAGGGGCGCGAACCCGCAGCTCCACACTGCCCTTCAAGGGCAACATGGACCTGGCGCAGCTGCGCCGCTTCTTCGAGGAGACGCCGCGCGAGGACATCCCGGTCTGCATGCTGACCCTGACCAACAACTCGGGCGGCGGCCAGCCGGTCTCGCTGGCCAACGTCAAGGCCACCTCCGAGCTGTGCACGCGAGTTCGGCATCCCGCTTCTACATCGACGCCTGCCGCTTCGCCGAGAACGCCTGGTTCATCAAGCAGCGCGAGGCAGGGGCAGGGGCACCGCTCCGTGGCCGAGATCGTGCGCGAGGTCTTCAGCTACGCCGACGGCTGCACCATGAGCGCCAAGAAGGACGGCCTGGTGAACATCGGCGGCTTGTTCTGCACCCGCGACGAGGAGCTGCTGGAGGCACCTCAAGCAGCGGCTGATCGTGCATCGAGGGCTTCCCGACCTACGGCGGCCTCGCCGGCCGCGACCTGGAAGCCGTGGCCCGCGGCCTCCGCGAGGTGCTGGACGAGAGCTACCTCGCGCTTCCGCATGGGCCAGGTGGCCCGTTCGGCGAGATGCTGACCGAGCGCGGCATGCCGATCATCCAGCCCACCGGCGGCCACGCCGTCTACATCGACGCCGGCGCTCCTGCCGCACATCCCGCCGCGGCCATTCCCGGCGCAGGCGCTGATCCGTGGCGCTCTACCGCGAGGGCGGCGTGCGCGGCGTCGAGATCGGCAGCGTACATGTTCGGCGACAGCGACGACCCGAGACCGGCGAGCTGATCCCTCGCGCCCATCGAGCTGGTGCGCCTGGCCATCCCGCGCCGCGTCTACACCAACGACCACCTGGAGTACGTGGCCGGCGTCCTGGAGGACATCCGGGAGCATGCGCCACACCCTCCGGGGCCTGCGCATGACCTACGCGCCCAAGGTGCTCCGCCACTTCACGGCCCGCTTCGAAGAGCTCCGGGACGAGACGGGCATGCACGAGCTCATCCGGGTCGTGGCCTGAGCTGGGTGCCATCGCGACCGCGGTCGCAGCCATCGCGACCACGGTGGGGATGACTGCCACCGTGGTGGAGATGACCGCCACCACGGTCGCGGTGACTGCGACCACGGTATAAGTCACCGCCACCACGGTCGCGATGACCGCGACCAAGGTATACAGGGCCGCCACCGCGGTCGCGACGACCGCCACCACGGTGGCGATGACTTCCACCGCGGTGGCGATGACTTCTACCGAGGTATCAATCGCCGCGACCACGGTGGCGGCCATCGCCGGGACGGTCCAGCAGCCCCCGGATCAGGTTCTTCTGCGAGAAATCCCCTAGGCTGAACCAGGAGAGGAACCCTTCGCGGCCCAGGAGCCGGCGGGTGATCTCATCGACCCCGAGCCCCTGTCCCTGTAGCTCCCGGGCCTTCTCGCCCAGCTCTTCCCACCAGCGGATCTTGGCCGCCAGCCGTTCCCGGGCGTTCTCCAGGATGCCCGCGTGGTCACAGATCAGCAGCTCCGGCTCCAGAGCCAGCACCCGGCGGAGGGAGTCGAGGTGCTGCCAGACGTCCTCGATCCGCCGCAGGAAGCGGACCCGCTCGTGCACGTAGAGGTCCCCCGAGAACAGCCAGCGCCGGCCGGGATCGAACAGGCAGACGTGAGTGAACGCATGCCCCGGAGTGGGGATGACCTGGAGCCGGTACCCGTCACCCTCGACCGTCTCGCCCAGCGGCTCGGCCCGGAACCGCCGCGGGGTCCGCCAGACGGCCCGGCGGTAGAATGGCATCCGCAGCCCCTCGGCCAGGATCGGCACGGCGGTGGCTGGCGCCAGGATGGGCAACCCCAACTCCTCCTGAATCGCCGCCGCACCGCCTACGTGGTCCTCATGGTGATGGGTGAGGACCACCCGCCGAACCGCGCTCTCCCGGCACCACTCCACGAGTTGGGCCGCTGTCTGGGGAGGGCCGGTGTCGATCAGCAGGTCCGCGAAGGCGTAGGCCGACACCGCGTACACGGGCCGGCCGAGGAAGGCCGAGGCCATGCGGAGGCGGGTGATCGGGCCTTGGGGGGTGGGGCGGAACACCCGCCGATCATAACCAGCCTGCGGAAACGTCTTTGCGTCGCCGCCCCCGACTCTGGTAAACCTCCCCCGGCTGGCAGGCGTTCTGCACGGCGCGCGGAGGGGGGTTTCTTATGCCAGGCGATGCGGGCAGACAGCGGGTCATCATCGAGGGGGTCGACCCGGAGATCGACTGCGGGCGGTTCCCCATCAAGCGGACGGTGGGGGAGCGGGTGGTGGTCGAGGCGGATACGTTCACGGACGGGCACGACGCCCTCGCGTGCCGGCTCTTCTGGCGTCCGGAATCCCAATCGAATTGGAACGAGGCTCCCATGGAGGCCCTGCCTGAGGACCGGTGGCGGGCGGAATTCACCCCCACGGAGCAGGGACGGTGGGTCTATACCGTCGCTGGCAGGGCAGGCTATCAAGGCAAGGCCAAGGCCTACCGCGAGCTGGCCGTGGTGGTGGACCGCGAGCGCGCCCGTTTCTCCTCCTGGTACGAGATGCTGGACGGCACGCTCCAAGAGCGTGAGGCCAGGTTGTCCTCCGTTGAAGAAATGGGTTTCGACCTGCTCTGTCTTGGACCCGTGGAGCCCGAACAGGACTTGCAGGGGCTGATCCGTGAGGCGGCCCGGCGAGGCCTCGAGATCGCGGTTGACATCTCCCGGGAAGGGGAAGATCTGAACGGTTGGATCCGCCAGGGCGTGACGGCCTTCCGCGTTCCCGCCCCTGGGGACTCGCCGTTTCCGTACTGGGAGTCGTTGATCGCGGAGGTCCGGCGCGAGCACCCGGAGGTGTTGTTTCTCGCCGGGGCGTTTCCCCGGTCCAAGCCCGCGCGCTGGCTGGCGAAGGCGGGCTTCACCCAGTCTTTCCGCGAGCTGCCCTGGAGGCTCCCATGCCTGGGAGCTGCGGGAGTGCTTCGCGGAGCTGGCGGAGGTCCGGGACTTCTTCCGTCCGAGCCTGTGGCCGAACACACCCGGCCACGGGGTCTTGCCGATCGAGGCCGGCGGTCGGTCCGTCTTCGTACAGCGCCTGATCCTGGCGGCGACTCTCGGGGCGAGCTACGGCCTTTTCCAACTCCCTCCATGGGACCTCGACGACAGCCTGGGCGAGCTGATCGGGCTGGTCAACCGCATCCGGCGCGAGAACCCGGCCCTCCAGAGCGACGGGAGCCTGTGCTTCCACGCCACGGACAACGAGGAGATCGTCTGCTACAGCAAGGCCGCGGGGGACAACGTCCTCCTGATGGCGGTGAACCTGCACCCGGACTTGGTGCATTCGGCGTGGGTGGGCCTCGATCCTGGCGCGATGGGCGCCTTGGGTCTGGAGCCCGGAGAGCCCTTCCCGGTGCACGACCTGCTGACCGGCGCCCGCTACGTCTGGCACGGATCGCGCAACTTCGTCCGGCTCGACCCGCACCAGGTGCCGGCCCACGTCTTCCGTGTAGGCCGCCGGGTGCCTTAGGAGAAATTTGCGACCGTGGCAGACGACCCGTTCTGGTACAAGGATGCCGTCATCTATGAGATCCACGTGCGGGCCTTCTTCGATTCGGACGGCGATGGCCGCGGCGACTTCCAGGGTCTGACGGCCAAGCTCGACTACCTGCGCGACCTGGGGGTGACGGCGATCTGGATCCTGCCGTTCTACCCCTCGCCCTGGCGTGACGACGGCTACGACATCTCGGACTACACGAGCGTCCACCCGACCTACGGGACCATCGAGGACTTCAAGGTCTTCCTCGACGAGGCCCACAAGCGCGGGCTCAAGGTGATCACGGAGCTGGTGATCAACCACACGTCGGACCAGCATCCCTGGTTCCAGCGCGCCCGCCTGGCCCCGCCCGGCAGCCCTGAGCGCGACTTCTACGTCTGGAGCGACACGGACAGGAAGTACGCGGGCACGCGCATCATCTTCACCGACACCGAGACCTCGAACTGGACCAGGGACCCGGTCGCCAACGCCTACTACTGGCACCGGTTCTTCTCGCACCAGCCGGACCTCAACTTCGACAACCCCCTCGTTCAGCGAGGAGGTCTTCAAGGCCCTCGACTTCTGGATGGAGATGGGGGTCGACGGCCTGCGGCTCGACGCCATCCCCTACCTCTTCGAGCGCGAGGGGACGAACAACGAGAACCTGCCCGAGACCCACGCGTTCCTGAAGAAGCTGCGGGCCCACGTGGACGCGAAGTTCCCCAACCGCATGCTGCTCGCCGAGGCCAACCAGTGGCCCGAGGACTCGATCGCCTACTTCGGCGATCCCGCCACGGGGGGCGACGAGTGCCACATGTCGTTCCACTTCCCGGTCATGCCGCGCCTGTTCATGGCCGTGCGCATGGAGGACCGCTATCCCGATCATCGACATCCTCCAGCAGACGCCGCCCATCCCGGAGACGGCGCAGTGGGCCATCTTCCTCAGGAACCATGACGAGCTGACGCTGGAGATGGTGACCGACGAGGAACGGGACTACATGTACCGCGTCTACGCAGCGGACAAGGACCAGCGGATCAACGTCGGCATCCGCCGGCGCCTGGCGCCGCTCCTGGGCAACGACCGGCGGCGGATCGAGCTGCTCAACGCCCTGCTCTTCTCGCTGCCGGGCACGCCCGTCCTCTACTACGGGGATGAGATCGGCATGGGCGACAATTTCTATCTGGGCGACAGGAACGGCGTGCGCACGCCCATGCAGTGGAGCGCGGACAAGAACGCCGGCTTCTCGCGGGCCAACCCGCAGCGGCTCTACCTGCCGGTGATCGTCGATCCCACGTACCACTATGAAGGCGGTCAACGTCGAGACGCAGCAGGGCAACCTCCATTCGCTGCTCTGGTGGACGCGGCGGGTGATCGGGCTGCGCCGGCGCCACCCGGCCTTCAGCCGCGGCACGATCGAATTCCTCCAGCCCGAGAACCACCGGGTGCTGGCCTTCCTGCGGCGCGCATGGGGAGGAGACGCTGCTGGTGGTGGCCAACCTCTCGCGGTTCGCCCAGCACGCGGAGCTGGACCTCTCGGCTCTCGCCGGCATGACGCCGGTCGAGCTGTTCGGCCGCTCGCCGTTCCCGAAGATCGGTGCTGGAGGCTCTTCGGAGGGATATTCGGGGGGATACCGGATCACGCTCAGCCCTCACGGTTTCCTGTGGTTCTCCCTGGTGCAGGACCCGGCGCAGATCGAACGCCGCCAGCGGCGGCAGGCCCCGTCCGAGAGGGCCGCCGAGCCGCCCCCCGTGCCGGTCCTCGCCATCGAAGGCCCCTGGGAGAGCTGCCTGGCGGGGAAATGCAAGGGGGATCTCGAAAGCGCCCTGCTGGACGTCCTGCCGTCGCGCCGCTGGTTCAGCGGGACGTCGCGGACGCCGCGGACCCTGCGGGGCGTCGAGATCCAGGAGGTGATCCCGGTCGGCTCGGGGGCGGTCCTGACTCTGCTGGGCGTCGACTACACGGACGCGGAGCCGGAGGTCTACGTCCTGCCTCTGGCGTTCGCCCCGGAGACGAGCCCGGACCTCTTGGAGCGGCTGCGGGAGGCCGGCCCTGCCGTGGCCGTGGCGTGGCTCGAATCCAGTACCCTCGGGGGTCTCGGGGGTCTCGGGGACTCGGCGGGTACGGGCCTGCTTTACGATCCGCTCGGCGAGCCCGGCTTCTCGCGCGAGCTGCTCCAGGCGATCGAAAGCGGCCAGCGTTTCCGGGGGCAGAGGAGCGAGCTCGCGGCCACCGCTTCGCCCATCCTCCCCGACCTCCGGGGCACAGGCCCTCTCGATCCCTCACCGCTCCCAGCCGGGCCGGGCCACACCTCGGTGCGCTTCGGCGACCGGCTGGTTCTGAAGCTCTTCCGCAAGGTCGAACCGGGAATCAACCCCGATCTCGAGATCGGCCGCTATCTCAGCGAACAGGCCGTTTTCCGCCACGTCCCGCGCGTGGCCGGCGCCCTGGAGATCCGCGAGCGGCGGGCCGAGCCGGTGACCCTCGGCATCCTCCAGGAGTTCATCGCCAACGAGGGGAATGCCTGGAGCTACACCCGCGACGCCCTGGGCCGCTACTTCGACCGCGTCGTCACGAGCTGGGGGGACTCCGTGGCGGCCGTGCCCACCGAGCCTCTGGCGGTTCTGGCCCAGCGGGAGATGAGCGCCGACGATTTCGAGCGTCTGGGCATCTACGTGCCCACCGTCCGGCTGCTGGGTGAGCGCACGGCCGAGCTGCACGTGGCCCTCGCCGCAGGCCGGGGGCCCGGACTTCCAGCCGGAGCCCTTCTCAGAGCTGTACCAGCGGTCGCTGTATGATTCCATGCGCTCGCTCACGAAGAAGAGCTTCCGGCTGCTGAAACAGCGCTTGCCAAGCCTGCCCGAAGCGGTGCGAGCCGCGGCCGGGGAGGTGCTCGCGGCCGAGGACGAGATCGTCGAGCGGTTCCACCGGCTGACCTCGCGCAGGCTCACGGGTGAGCGCATCCGTACCCATGGGGACTATCATCTGGGACAGGTGCTATACACGGGCCGCGACTTCGTGGTCCTCGGCTTCGAAGGCGAGCCGTCCCGGTCCCTCTCCGAGCGCCGCCTGAAGCGCTCGCCGTTCCGCGACGTCGCCGGCATGCTGCGGTCGTTCCAGTACGCGGTCTATGCCAGACTTTTCGAGGAGGCCTCGGAAGGGGCCACGCCGGACGCTTCGCTGCCGGCCCTGGAGCGCTGGGCGCCTGTACTGGGAGCGCTGGGTCTCCGCGGCCTTCCTCCAGGCCTACCTCGAACGGGCGCGCGGAGCGTCGTTCCTGCCGCTTTCTCTGGAGGAGAGGGAGATCCTGCTCGACTCCTACCTGCTGGAGAAGGCGGTCTACGAGCTGGGGTACGAGCTGAACAACCGTCCCGACTGGGTGCGGATCCCCCTCCAGGGCATCCGCCAGATCCTGGGGGACGGTCCGAAACCGGAGTGACGAATTTGCCCGACGGAACGCGAAGACCTGATCACGCTGACCCGGCTCTACGGGGTCCAGACCTCCTATCACGACGCCATGGGCCGCTACGTCGAGGCGAGCCCGGAGTCCCTGCTGGGGGTCCTGCGTGCCCTCCAGGCCCCGGTCGAGAGCCTCGGGGACGTGGCCGACGCCCTGCGCGAGCGGCAGGAAGAGCTGGCGGGCCGCATGGCCGAGCCGGTGGTGGTCGCGTGGGATGGCCACGCCCCGTCGATCGAGGTGCGGATGTCCAGTGGGGCGAACGGCAACGGCGCCGGCTCGCTCGCCTGGCACCTCGACCTCGAAGGGGGCGAGCGGCGCGCCCAGATGGCCCGATCTCGACAGCCTGCCGCGGACGGAGCGCGGCTATCAGCTGGCGCTCCCGGAGCCCCTCCCCCTCGGCTATCCACCGCCTGACCATCGAGCACGGCGGCCGGAGCGCCGAGACCCTGGTGATCTCGGCCCCCAGCCGCTGCTTCACGGGCGACGGCAAGCCCCTCTGGGGCGTCTTCCTGCCGCTCTACGCCCTGCGCACGTCCCGCAGCTGGGGCGCCGGCGACTTCTCCGACCTGGAGACTCTCGCCGAGTGGACGGCCGGCCTGGGCGGCGGCGTGGTGGGCACCCTCCCCATGCTCGCCGCCTTCCTCGACGAGCCGTGCGAGCCCAGCCCCTACGCCCCGGCCTCGCGCCTGTTCTGGAACGAGCTCTACGTCGATCCGCGCCGGCTGCCGGAATTCGAGGACTCTCCCACGGCCCGCAGGCTCGTGGAGTCGCACGACTTCCTGCGCGAGGTGGAGGTCCTGCGGGCCGCGCCCCGCGTGGACTACCCGCGGCTCATGGCCTTGAAGCGCCGGGTGCTGGAAGAGCTCGCCCAGCGCTGCTACTCCCGCGGCGGCGCGCGGCTGGAGGAGCTGGAGCGCTACGTGGCCGACAAGGGCGGGCTCGACGAGTACGCCGCCTTCCGCGCCGTGGGCGACCGCCGGGGCGAGCCCTGGCAGCTCTGGCCCGGACGGCTGCGCGAAGGCAGCAGCCTCGCCCCCGCCGATTACGACGAGGAGGACCAGCGCTACTACCTCTACACCCAGTGGGCCGCGGAGCAGCAGATCCACGCCATGGCGAAAGAGGCGCGGCGGCGCGGCCCCGGCCTCTACCTGGACCTGCCCCTGGGTGTCCACAGCAGCTCCTACGACGTCTGGCGCGACCGGGACCTCTTCGCCGAGGAGGTCTCGGCCGGCGCGCCACCGGACTCCCTGTTCACCAAGGGGCAGGACTGGGGCTTTCCGCCGCTCCAGCCCGAGCGCCTGCGCGAGCGGGGCTACGACCACCTGATCGACTGCCTGCGCCACCACCTGGAGCACGCGGGCCTGCTGCGCATCGACCACGTCATGCAGCTCCACCGGCTGTTCTGGATCCCGCGCGGCATGGGCGCCGCGGGCGGTGTCTACGTCACCTATCCCGCCGAGGAGCTGTACGCCGTACTCTCGCTCGAAAGCCACCGCCACAAGGCCATCATCGTGGGCGAGAACCTCGGCACCGTGCCGGGCGAGGTCTACGAGGCCATGGACCGCCGCGAGGTGCTGGGAATGTACGTGGTCCAGTACGAGCTTCAGCCCGGCAGCCAGGGCGTGCGCGAGCCCCCGGCCAAGTGCGCCGCCAGCCTCAACACCCACGACATGCCCACCTTCCAGGGCTTCCTGCAGGCGAAGGACGTGGACGACCTCCAGAGCCTCGGGTTCTTCACCCCCGAGCAGGCGCGGCAGGAGAAGGAGCGGCGCGCGGCCATTCGCCACGCCATGGAGGAGGCCCTGCCCTCGGAAGAGCGCGGGCGCGGCACGACGACCGCGGGTACGGACGATGCCATCCTGCGGGCCCGCCTGGACCACCTGGCGTCCAGCCCCGCCCGCATGGTGCTCGTGAACCTCGAAGACCTCTGGCACGAGACCGAGCCCCAGAACGTGCCGGGCACCCACACGGAGCGGCCCAACTGGCAGAGGAAGGCGAGGTTTTCCTTTGAGGAATTCTCGACCCGCGCCGGCGTGGTGGAGCCGCTCAAGAAGATCGACGAGCTGAGACGGAGGCGCGCTTGAGCCTGATTATTACCACCCCAATAAGTACCACCCCAATAAGCGAGCAGGATCTCTTTCTCTTCAACGAAGGCACCCACTTCCGGCTCTACGAGAAGCTCGGCGCCCATCCCGGCACGGACGGAGACCGGGACGGCACCTGGTTCGCCGTCTGGGCACCCAACGCCGAGCAGGTCTTCCTCATCGGCGACTGGAACGGCTGGGACAAGCGTGCGGACCCCATGACCGCCCGGGGCGCCTCCGGCATCTGGGAGGCCTTCGTCCCCGGCGTAACGCCGGGGGTGCGGTACAAGTACCACGTCATCTCCCGCTACCGCGGCTACCGGGCTGACAAGGCGGACCCCTTCGCCTTCTACGCGGAAGTGCCGCCCGCGCGCGCCTCCAGGGTCTGGGACCTCGAATACGACTGGTGGGACGACGACTGGATGCTCGCTCGGCGCGAGAAGCAGGACTTGACGGCTCCCATCTCCATCTACGAGGTCCACCTCGGCTCCTGGCGGCGCGTTGTTTCGGACCATCCCGAGGAAGAAAACCGGTTCCTCACCTACCGGGAGATCGCCCCCCTCCTGGCCGAGCACGTCAAGGGCCTGGGCTTCACTCACGTCGAGCTGCTCCCCGTGATGGAGCACCCCTACTACGCCTCCTGGGGCTACCAGTCGCTCGGCTACTTCGCGCCCACCAGCCGCTACGGCACGCCCCAGGACCTGATGTTCTTCATCGACTACCTGCACCGGGAAGGCATCGGCGTCATCCTCGACTGGGTGCCCTCCCACTTCCCGTCCGACGAGCACGGCCTCGCCTTCTTCGACGGCACCCACCTCTACGAGCACGCCGACCCGCGCAAGGGCTTCCATCCCGACTGGGGGAGCTACATCTTCAATTATGGAAGGAATGAGGTGCGGAGCTTCCTCATCAGCAGCGCCGCCTTCTGGCTGGAGAAGTACCACGCCGACGCCCTGCGGGTGGACGCCGTGGCCTCTGTGCTCTACCTCGACTATTCACGGAAGGCCGGCGAGTGGATCCCCAACGAGTACGGCGGCCGGGAGAACCTGGAGGCCATCGCCTTCCTGCGCGCTCTCAACGAGGAGGTCTACGGCAGCTTCCCCGACACCCACACCATCGCCGAGGAATCGACCGCCTGGCCCATGGTCTCGCGTCCCCTCTACATCGGCGGCCTGGGCTTCGGCTACAAGTGGGATATGGGCTGGATGCACGACACCCTGGCCTACCTCGCGAACGACCCCATCCACCGGAGATACCACCACAACCAGATCACCTTCCGGTCGCTCTACGCGTTCAACGAGAACTTCATGCTTCCTCTCTCCCACGACGAGGTGGTCCACGGCAAGGGCTCCCTCGTCAACAAGATGCCGGGAGATACCTGGCGAAAATTCGCCAATCTCCGCCTCCTCTACGGCAACATGATCGCCCAGCCCGGCAAGAAGCTCCTCTTCATGGGTGCCGAGCTCGCCCAGTGGAAGGAGTGGAACCACGACGCGAGCCTCGACTGGCACCTGCTCGAAGACCCGGCACACGCCGGCATCGCCAAATGGCTTGGGGACCTGAACCGCCTCTATCAGCAGGAGCCCGCCCTCCACGAATACGACTGCAACCCCGACGGCTTCGAGTGGATCGACGGCTCCGACGCCGAGCACAACGTCATCGCCTTCCTGCGGAAGGGGAAGACCAAGAGCGAGCCCGTGGTGGTGGTCTTCAACTTCACCCCCGTGGTGCGCGAGAACTACCGCATCGGCGTCCCCGGCCGGGGGTACTGGAAGGAGATCCTCAACAGCGACGCCCCCGAGTACGGCGGCAGTGGCGTGGGCAACCAGGGTGGAGTGGACGCGGCGCCGTTCCCCATGCACGGCCGGACCCATTCGCTCACTCTGACGCTGCCGCCGCTGGGCGTGCTGTTCCTGCAGCGGGAGGCACCGGCGGTACCGGTGCCGATTGTGGTGGAGGACGAGGAGGCGATGGATGGCGTCGAGGATGAAGAGGAGTGAGCCGTGCGCCCTCTGCCGCCTGCTATGCTCCGAGTTGTATTCCCAGTGTCGCGTGATGTAATCTGGCGATCTGGGGAGAAAGGATGGCACGCATGACCGCGATTCCTCTCCAACAAGAAATCTACTACCCGGAATCCGACGGCCAGCCTATGGCGGAAAGCGACCTCCACCGCAAGGAGATGATCTACCTCCTGGATGCCTTGGAGGTGCATTTTCATGGCGTGCCGGACGTCTACGTCGCCGGCAACCTGCTCCTCTACTACGCCGAAGGCTTTCCCAAGAAGTGCGTCGCACCCGACGTCTTCGTGGTGAAAGGAATCCCGAGAGGGAACCGCGGCTCGTACAAGCTCTGGAAAGAGGGCGCGGTCCCGGTCTTCGTCATCGAGGTGACTTCGTCCAGCACCCGGGGCGAGGACGTAGGAGACGAGAAAGAGCTCTACCAGCGGCTCGGCGTCGAGGAGTACTTCCTGCACGATCCTCTGGGGGACTACCTGGAGCCCCGGCTTCAAGGATACCGGCTCCTGCTGGGGCGCTATCTGCCCATTGCACCCGAGGAAGACGGCTCCCTGGTCAGCAAGACCCTCGGGCTGATCCTTCGGTCCGAGGGCTCAGGGCTGCCGGAGGGCTCGAGGCTGCGGCTGATCGATCCCTCGACGGGCGAGGTTCTGCGGACCCACCTGGAGTCGGAAGCCGGCCGGAGCCACGCCGAGACACGGGCACGCGTGGCCGAGACGCGAGCGCAGGCGGTGGAGGATGAGAACGCCCGCCTGCGCGCCGAGATCGAGCGTCTTCGCAGCGGCCAGGGCTGACCTCTATATAAAGGCCCCCTCCGCACTCCGCCGTCGTGTTTGTGCGGGATGGGGATTGACCCGTGTAAATCCTTCTTCGGAGACAGCATCCGCCGTTCTGGATACACATTTTCTCCTTCTGTTTACACGGGGCAAGCTCCAAAGTACACAGTTCTGCCTTCAGAATGTGTAAGCAAGCCTCCGCCCCTCGCTTTTGCTGGGCCGGACTGTGAAGTCCCCCAGCCGGAGAGCTCGATCCGGCGCCGGTTTACACATTTTAGTCTCTGGAAGGTGTGTCCCCACCCCTGTCCCTTGCGCTCTCCCCTTGGATTTACACATTTTCCGGTCCGTCCTGTGTAGAACGGCCGGCGTTCTACACAGATCCTCGGGGGAAATGTGTATTTCGAGGGGGAAACCAAATATTTAAGCCGTCTCAGAGATGGAGTAGGATGGCGTACGGAGGGAGTCGGCAGCGTGGGAGAGACCAGCAGTATCGGTGCGGTGCAGTCCGCGGAGCCTCCCCTGCTCCGGTTCGTGGTCGCCCTGCCGGCGGAGGCCCGGCTGCTGATCGAGCGGTTCGGGATGACGGCCGCGGGCGACGGGCCGTTCCCTGTCTTCCGGGGAGAGGATGCCTGGCTCGTCGTCTCCGGCCACGGCAAGGCTTGTGCCGCCGCGGCCACGGCCTACCTGCACCTGCTTTCCGGCGGCGTCCCGGGATGCGCCTGGCTCAACGTGGGGCTGGGCGGCCACGGCCAGCGCACGCTGGGCGAGGGGGTCGTGGCCCACAAGATCACCGACGCAGCGAGCGGCGCTTCGTGGTATCCCCAGCTGGTCATCGACAGCCCGAGCCCCACCGTCCCCGTCCTGACCGTGGAGCGGGTGGAGGACGAGTACGAGCCGCCGTGGATCTATGAGTCGGAGGCCGCGGGGTTTTTCCCCATCGCCTGCCGGTTCTCGGTGGCCGAGCTGGTGCACTGCTACAAGGTGGTCTCCGACAACCCGGACGCCACCCTGTCGCGCCGGATGTCGAGCTCGTCCATCGAGGAGCTGATCGCCGGGAACCTGGAGGCCGTCGAGGTCTTTGCCCGCGGCCTTGCCGATCTGGCGTGGGAGGCCGAGAGTATTGCCATCGCAGCCAGCGCAGACACGGCCAGGAGGTATCAGCGCCGATGATCTACGTCGAAGAAGAGATCCTGAACCATCCACGGGCGCTCCAGATCCAGGAGCGGTTCCCCGACGCCGAGGTCGTCCCCTGCTCGCGCTACGGCGAGATCTTCAACCGCAAGCGCCCAGCACTTCCGCCTCCAGAAGCGCCGGCCGTCGCTGATCCTGGCGAAGAAGCACCGGAACTTCGTCCACGAGGCGCCCGAGGGGTTCGGCATCGACGGGACCCGCGGCTATGTCTTCTCCCACATGCACAACTGCATCTACGACTGCCGGTACTGCTTCCTCCAGGGCATGCACCGCTCGGCCCACTACGTGGTCTTCGTCAACTACGAGGACTTCCAGCGGGCCCTGGAGGAGAAGATCCGGGGAGCGGGGACGAGACGCCCTGGTTCTACTCCGGCTACGAGTGCGACAGCCTGGCGCTGGAGCCGGTGACGCGCTTCGCGGCGAGCTTCGTGCCGTTCTTCTCCCGCTTCCCCCAGGCGTTCCTGGAGCTGCGCACCAAGAGCACGCAGATCAAGTCTCTGCTGGACCTGGAGGCGCTCCCCAACGTGGTGGTGGCCTTCAGCTTCACGCCCGAGGAGATCCAGGCGTCGGTGGAGAACCTGACGCCGTCGGTAGACCGCCGGATCCGGGCCATGGAGCGGCTCCAGGAGCGCGGCTGGCAGCTGGGTCTGCGCTTCGACCCGCTGGTCTACCACGAGGATTTCCGTGCCCAGTACCGGCGCCTCTACCAGCAGGTCTTCAGCGCCGTCCGCACCCAGAGCCTCCACTCGGTGAGCCTCGGCCCCTTCCGGCTGCCCCCGGACTTCTTCCGGACGGTGGCGCGGCTGTACCCGGACGATCCCCTCCTCGCCGGTCCCTTCGAGGAGGACGGAAGCTCGGTGGGTTATCGGCGGGACCTGGAGGAGGAGATGGTGGGTTTCTGCCGGGAGGAGCTGCTGCGCCTCGTGCCGGGGGAGATCTTCTTCCCCGGCCTGAGCGCTTTGCCGTCGTCGGCGGTGACCCACGCGGTCACCGCCGAGACGGTGTAGGACGCCCTACTTCCCCTTCGCCTCCATCCCCTTCAGGTGCTTGTCCAGGAACTCCAGGGTCTTGGTATAGGCCTTCTCCTGGGTCTCCTTGCGCGAGAAGCCGTGCCCCTCGTTCTCGAAGAGGACGACTCGACGGGCACGCCCTTCTTGCGCACGGCCTCGACGATCTCCTCGGATTCCGCCTTGAGCACGCGGGGGTCGTTCGCGCCCTGGAGGACGATCAGCGGCCGCTCGATCTTGTCGGCGTGGAAGAGGGGCGAGATCTTGCGCAGATAGTCGGCGTCGGCGCTGGGATCGCCCAGCTCCTTGTAGAGCGAGTCGCGGGTCGGGCCCCACCAGGCGGGGATGCTCGAGAGCGTGCGCAGCCAGTTGGAGACGCCGTAGAGGTCGACGCCCACGGCGAACTCCTGAGGCCGGAAGGCCAGGGCCGCGAGCACCATGTAGCCGCCGTAGCTGCCGCCCGCGATGCCGATGCGCCCGGCATCCACCCAGCCCGTGTCGGTCAGCATCTTCTTGCTCGCCACGCAGTCGCCCAGGTCGGCGTCGCCGTGCTTCCGGTCGTCCATGGCGTAGAAGGTCTTGCCGTAGCCGCTGCTGCCCCGGTTGTTGATGGCGTAGATGGCGTAGCCGTGGTTGACGAGGAACTGGATGAAGCCGTTGTAGCCGACCCGCGACTGGCCGCCGGGGCCGCCGTGGACCCAGACCAGGGCCGGCACCTTGCTCGACGGGGAGGCCTGGTGGGGCTTGTAGAGGATGCCGGGGATCTCGACGCCGTCGTAGGACTTGAAGCGCACCACTTCGGGCTCGACGAGGTCCTTGGCGTCGATCGCCGGGTTCAGGGCCTTGGTGAGCTGGCGGATCTTGCCGTCCTTGAGGTCGCGGACGTAGAGGTCGCGCGGCCCCGCGGCTTCCGCGTAGAAGGACATCAGGCTGCCGTCGTAGGAGAAGTCGACGCCGGTGACGTCCGCCCCGGGCAGAGCGGGCAGCTCGACGGGCTTCATGCCCTCGGTGCGGAAGATCCGCAGGTCGGTGCGGCCGTCGTCGTTGATGACCACGGTGAACCACTTGCCGTCGCGCGAGAAGCCGGCGCCGGCCACGTCCCAACGGGTCTTGAGCACCTCGGTCCGCTGGCCGGACTCGCAGGTCGTAGCGCACGAGGTAGGAGAACTCGGAGCCCTTGTCGGTCGTGTAGTAGAGGCTCTTGCCGTCGGGGCTGAAGTCCGCGGGCTGGTTGGAGACCTCAATATTCGCCTTAGTATTCGCCTTGGTATCCGCCGGATCGTCCGGGGTGAGGAGCGTGGTCTTCTTGGTGGTGCGGTCGTGGAGGTAGATGTCGGAGTCCGTGCTCGTCTGGGTCTTGAAGAGGGTGACGTAGCGCCGGTCGGGCGAGATGCCGCCAGGCAGGTAGCCCCCCTCGTTGGTGTAGAGGAGCGTGCGCTCGTAGCCGTCGAGCGTCATCTCGTACATGTCGAACAGGCTCGGGTCGCGCTCGTTGCTGGCGTAGAAGAAGCTCTTGCCGTCCAGCGACCAGTCGCCGAACTGGGCCTTCAGCTTGTCGCCGGGGGTGAGGTCCTGGACCTTGCCGTCGGGCGACTGGACGTAGATGTGGTTCTGCTCGTTGCCCCCCTGGTCGCTGGTGTAGAGGAAGCGCTCGTCCTTGGGGAAGTAGCCGAGGACCTGGACGGCGCTCACCTTGGAGTCCGTGAGCTGGACGGGCTTGCCGCCGTCGGCCGGGTAGGCGAAGGCGTTGTACACCCCGCTCGCGTTGCTGCTCAGCAGGATCTTCCGGTTGTCGGGGGAGAAAGACGAGCCGGCGAAGCCCGTGTTGGCGAGGAATTGCTGGATCGTGTACTGCCGCACGGTCCGCGGGGGCCGCGGCTCCCTGGCGGGCTTCATGGGCTCCTTGGCGAGCCCCGGGCCGGCGAGGACGACGAGCCCCAGAACGGCAGAAATGATACGAAGTGCATTCTTCATTGAGATCTCCTTGAATTCTTTTGAAGGGATCATGCCATAGCCGGCCACGGAAGGCGCAACGGTCCGTGGCAGTTCCGAACCGTATACGTGCGTCGCCGCCCCAGGTTACACCCAACCCTGAACGGTGCTACCCTTGAGGCCTTGAAGAAGCTCGGGAACTTTTCCGACGCCCCCGGGGTCTATCAGAACAGGGCGCGGGCTGATCCGCCCTGGGAGGAGTCGGTGGGCGTCGCTACAGTCTATCCTGCCGTACACCATGACGTAGCCCTGGACGTCGAGCTCGTCGAACGCCATCGCTGCGGCGATCTCCAGGCCTTCGATGAGGTCTACTTCCGCTTCGGCGAGATGATCTACAACCTCGCCCTGCGCCTCTCGGGCAACCGGGAGGAAGCCGCCGACCTGACCCAGGAGATCTTCCTGCGCATCTACCGGCACCTGGGGACCTTCGGCGGCCGTTCCACCCTGAAGACCTGGGTGTTCCGGATCGCCGTCAACCATTGCCGCGACCGGCTGTCTCGCCACCACCCGGCGATGCTGCCGATCGTGGACGAGGTCGAGGACGGCGGCATACCGGTCGCCGACCCCGGCCGCGGGCCGGAAGAGCTGGCCGTCGCCGCCGACGAGGGGCGCCGGGTGATGGAAGGACTCGCCCGGATTCCACCGGTTTTTCGTGAAGCAGTGGTTTTGCGCGACCTTGAAGGGTTATCCTATGAGGAGATTGCTGAAGTTCTGGGGGTCCGGGTGGGTACCGTCCGTTCGCGGATCGCGCGCGGCAGGGATCAGCTCAGGCTCCTTCTGGAGAAAGGAACATGAACCGTCATATCTCAACTGAGCAGCTTTCGGCCTATCTCGATTCGGAGCTCGGGATCGTCGGAATGCGGCAGCTCGAAGCTCATTGCGCGGCGTGCCCGGAGTGTGGTGCGCGCCTCGCCTCGATGCGGCGCGTGGTCACCGGCCTCGGCCGAGCCGACCGCGTGGCTCTGCCGCCGGGTCTGCACCAGCAGATCCGGCGCCAGGTGGTGCAGGAGATCCCGGTGTACGGGATGCAGAGGCTGTTCCAGTCGCTCCGCTTCATGCTCTTCCCACTTCAGCCCGGCCTGCGGACCGCGGCGGCCATGGGCATGGCCCTGGTGGTCGGCCTGTTCGTCGTGAACCACGGCGTCGTGGAGCCCGTGCCGGCTCCAGAGATCGAGGAGGTCACGGTGGAGCCCGGCGCGCAGGGCGGCTGGGAGCCGACGACCAGCGAGGTCGCCGGCCGCGAGTTCATCTTGACGGAGGCTGGTTGGGTGCAGCGCGGGCTCGAATGGACGGTTCCGGCCGCCCACGTGGATGCCAACAGCCCCCGGGGCAAGGAGCTGCTGAAGCGGTATTCGGGCCTCAGGCTCCTGCTCGTCGATGGCTCGCCCGTCGTCTTGACCTACGGCCTGCAGACGGTGGAGATCCGGGTGTCGCCGCCGGCCCGCGTCCTCGGGTTCGAGACGGACCCGCGCTCTCAGGTCATGGAAGCTTGAGATTGTAGGGGCGGGCCCTGCGTGGCCGCCCCTACTTGTACGGCTCGATCCCTTCCACCCGCCAGCTCTCGCCGCCCACCTGCACCTCGTCGCCGGCCTTCTTGCCCAGCAGCTCCTTCGCGAGATCGGACTCGTAGGAGATCACGTCCTCTTCCGGCTTGCTTTCCCAGGGACCGAGGACGGTCATCACCCGCTGGCCGCCGGGGCCGTTCAGGCGGAGCCGGGTGCCGATGCGCACCTCGGAGGTGTCCATGCCCGCGGTGTCGATGATGCGGACACGGTTCAGCTCGCCGTTCAGGGCTGCGGCGCGGGCGTTCAGGTACTCGTGGCGCTGGCGGGCCGACTTGTACTCGAAGTTCTCGCGCAGGTCGCCCATGGCGCGGGCCTCCGCGATGGCCTTGCGGTTGGCCGGGATCTCCACGGAGAGGATCTGCTGGAGCTCCGACCGCTTGGCTTCCACGGATTCGGGCGTGGCGTAGAGGGCCTGGGGGCCGGTCTCCTTGCGCAGGCCCTGGAAGCGGAGCTGAATGGCGTTGGTGAGCTGCTCGCGCTGGTAGGGCTCGAGGTTGGAGGCGCGGTGCACGGCGTCTTCCGCCTGGGCGGCCTGGTCTTCCGTGAGGTGGGTGAGGAGCCGCGGCACCGTGCCGCCCGATTCCGCCAGCGCCAGGAGGCGCAGCCGGTGGGAGGCGAACTCGTCGCGCGACATGCTGGAGAGGATCTGCTGGAGCAGGCGCAAGGGGTTCCTGGCCCGCAGCACCTCGTCCACGGCGGCGCGTTCGGCGAGCCAGGTGAAGGCCGCCGCGTTGCGGTGAGGCTGCGCCAGCAGGCCGTCGATGAAGCGGTCGAGCTCGCGCGGCGCCCCCTGGACGAGGCCGTCGGCCAGCAGGTCCAGGGCGCGCGGATCGAACTCCTTGGTCATGGCGTCGCGGTAGATGGCCGGCCAGTCCTCGCGGCGCTCGCGCACCATGGCGTAGCCGCGCTCGCGCAGGAGCCGGTCCTCGATGCCCGCGAAGACCTGCTGCGGCCGGTCGGAAAGCAGATGGTCCGGCGCCCAGTCCACGTTCTCGTCGATCTTGGCCCCGCTGCGCTCGACGGCGAACCAGATCTCGAAGGCGAGCCCGGGGTCGGAGTCCATCACGGCCTCGGCCACATCGGCCAGGTTGGCGGCCATGCGGTCGCGCAGGCCCGCGTCGCGCGCGCCCTCGCGCTTCAGCCGCTCGATCCTCTTGCGCGGCGGGGCCTTCTCGAACGCCTTCCACACCGAGTCCAGGGCGTCGCCGCTGCTATCGGCCCAGCGGTAGGTCTGGCGCGCGCCGCTGCCCGCGGCCACCACTTGAGGATGCTTGCGGGCGGCACCCCACCAGGCGGTCCACTGCGACTCGGAAACGATGCCGGCCAGGATGTCCCGCACCTCGCCGGCCGTGAGCGGCCGGTCGTAGCTCTGGAGAGTCACGTGCAGCAGCTCGGGCGGGGTCAGGATCCGGAGCCCCCCGGGCTGTTCGAGCTTCCGGCGCAGCACGTGGTCGGGCGACAGGGGGCGCAGCAGCTTGGGGGCGGCCTTGAAGCCCACGGTCAGGCCGCGGATCCTCTCGAAGTCCACCTTGAAGCTCTCGAGCCCCAGGTTGGCCTCCACCACCCGGCCCACGCCTTTGCCTTCCATGGACACCACCGTGCCCACGTCGAAGGCCAGCAGGCCCTCCAGCCGCTCGACCTTCTCCCACACCTTGGGGACGTCGCCCGGCGCCTTGCTGAGCCCCACGGCCTCGTACAGGGCCTTGTAGGTCGAGCGGTCGCCGTAGAGCTTGCCGAGAGTGGAGGAGACGGTGGGGTGGAGCTTGTCGGCGGGCACGAAGATGGCGCCGGCGCGTTTCAGGAGCTGCAGGCGGGTGGCCCAGAAGCCCCCCTCCCGCAGCTGCTCGTCGAGCAGCTCCAGGAGGTTGCGCGCCCGCGGCTCTTCGCCCGTGCCGATCAGGGCGCGGGCCACGCCGACGTAGTAGTCGATGTCCGCGAGATCCTGCTCCAGGCGCGCCAGCCACTCGCCCTCGATGGCCTCGAAGTCACCTTTCGACAATTGATTCTGTATGGTTCGCGAGATGGTCATAGGAAGGGTGGACGATACCAGATTCTGTAAGCTAGACCCATGCCGGAGACCCAGGAGCTCCCCGACGAGCCGGAATCCGATCTCGAAGTTGACTTCGAAGTCGATCTCGAAGTCGATCTCGAAATAAGCCGCCGGCTGCGCGAGGCGGGGGAGAAGGAGCTCTCCGCCCTGGTGGACCGGCACGCGGCGGAGCTGGAGCCGCCCGCCGTGCGCCAGGTGCTGCGCAACCCCCACTGCTCGGCCGAGGTGATCGAGCGGATCGCCGCCGAGCGGCGGCTCCTGTCTTTTTATGAGGTGCGGCGCGACCTCTGCTTCCACCCGCGGACGCCGGAGACGCTCGCCGCGCGCTTCGTGCCGGGCCTCTACTGGCGCGACCTGATGGAGCTGGGTCTCGACAGCCGCCTGCGCCCGACGCTGCGGCGCTCGGCGGATCTTCTCTTGGCTGCCCGCCTGCCGCAGCTCGCCCTGGGGGAGAAGATGTCGATCGCCCGCCGCGCCGGCCCGGGCGTACTCTCCCAGCTCCGCCACGACCCCAGCCCGCGGGTGATCGCGGCCCTGCTCGACAACCCGAGGATGACCGAGGGCCTGCTGGCGCCGGTCGTCAACGGCGGGAAGACGCCGCCGCCCGTCCTGGAGCTGATCGCCGCCGACCGCCGCTGGGGCGTGCGGTATCCTCTGCGTCTGGCCATCGCCCGCAATCCGGCGACGCCGCTCGACACGGCGTGGCGTATCCTGGGCACCTTGCGCAAGACGGACCTGAAGCCCCTGGCGGCCGACCCGCGGCTGCCGGAGCCCGTGCGGCGGCGGGCGCGCGTCTTGCTGGGAGAAGATCGTTGTTGATTGATTGTCCGTGCCGCGTGCGCCAGTGTAGACAAAATTTGACCAGGAGGCAGAGCGGCGCGTAAAGTTAAGTGTCGCGTGCAGAGAAACGTGTCCAGACGAGAAAGAGTTCCGCCCCGTAAGCCTGATGCCGTCCCCGCCGAATCCCCTGACGGGGGCGGTGGGAGCGGTGCGGGCGCGAAGCGTCCTAACCGGCAGCCTCCTTGGGAGAAAGAAGCCGTGCCATCGGAGAGCGGCTCATTCGGTGAATGGCTCCGGCGCCAGCGCGAGATGCGCGAGATCAGCCTGCGCGACATCGCCGAGCGCACCAAGATCAGCCTACGGTACCTGGAAGCCATGGAGGCGGACCGGTTCGACCTCCTGCCCGCTCCCCTCTTCGCCAAGGGGTTCCTGCGCGAGTACGCCCGCTACGTGGGCCTGTCCCCCGATGACGTGGTGAATCATTACCTCTCGGTGCACCGTCCGGAGGAGCTCGCGGGCGATCCCAAGGAAGACACCAAGGTCCGCTCCAAGCCGAAGCCGGTCGATTCCGGGCCCACGCCCGTGCGGCGCAACTGGAGCTACGGCCTGGTGCTCGCTCTCGCCGGCCTGATCCTGCTCGTGCTGGTGGCCCTCGCCGCCTGGTTCGCGGACAAGCGCCGCGACGAGGCTCCCGCGAGCTCCAACGGCCAGGCGCCGCCGTCCATCGCCGCTCCGCTGCCTGCTCCGGCCATGCCGGTGTCCGCCACCCCGCCGCCCCCGCCCGAGCCCGCCGCGCCGCTCGAGGTCACACTCTCCTTCAGCAAGGACTGCTGGGTGGAGGCGGTGATCGACGACAAGAACCGGTTCTCCGAGTTGCGGGTGCAGGGCGAGGCCCTGCCGCTCCAGGCCGAGAAGAGCATCGTTCTGACGCTCGGCAACGCGGGCGCGGTGGAGGTCCAGGTGAACGGCTATCCTCTCGAGCTGGACAAGAAGGAAGGGGACGTGGTGCGCGACCTGCTGATCGACCTCGCGACCGTCGAAACCCTGAAAGCGAAGAAAGAGGCTCGCTGACCTTGGCCGACAGCCAGTCCTCTCTGCTCGAGCAGGTCCGCTCGGGAAACCGTCAGCTTCAGCTCCTCGCGGCCGACGGGGTCCTCCCCCTGCCCCCCGAGGACCTGATCCCCCTCCAGGTGGAGCTCGCCCGCGGGGGCGATCCCCAGGTGGCCGAGCGCGCGCGCGACAACCTGCTCAAGGTCGACCTCCGGATCCTCCGGCCCTTCCTGGAGCGCCAGGCCCGCGAGCCGGTGCTCGCCTTCTTCGCCGAGGAGGCGAAGAACCCCGTGCTCCTGGAGACCATCCTGCGCCGCCGCGATGTGCCGCGCCGCATCCTTGCCTGGCTTGCCCGGCGGATCCCCCCGGATCTCCAGGAGATCCTGCTCCTGCGCCAGGACGCGATCGTCGAAGAGCCCACCATCCTGCAGGCCCTGGAGGAGAACCCGCAGGTCTCCGGCTACTCCCAGAGGCGCATCGCCGAGTACCGAGAGCACCTGCTGCCCCGGCAGCGCCCGGTGGCCGCTCCTCAGCCGGAGCTGGAGGAGATCAGCGACGAGGATCTGGAGGAGGCCATCGCCGTGGTCCGGGACCTGCCCCCCTCCGGCGAGGTCGAGGAGAAGACCGGCCTCTCCGAGGGGCAGATCCGCCAGCTCCCCGTGCCGGCGCGCCTCAAGCTCACCCGCGGCGCGCCGCGCAGCCTGCGGTCCATCCTGCTGCGCGACACCAACGCCCAGGTCGCGGTGTCCGTGATCGTCAACAACAGCCTCTCCGACCAGGAGGTCGAGCAGACGGCCGCCCACCGTGCCGTGGTCGAGGAAGTCCTGATGGCGATCTCGAAGAAGCGCGAGTGGGTGAGCAAGTACACGGTGGCCAAGTCCCTGGTGTGGAACCCCCGGACGCCCTTGCCCACGGCGCTGCGCCTTGTCCCCAAGCTGGCCGTGCGGGACCTGCGCGAGCTGAGCCGGGATCGAAATGTTCCGGACGCAGTGCGCTCGACAGCCTTGCGTTTGTATAGAATCAAGCAGCAATAGGATTCCAAGACGATGGCCAGGGACTTCTACGCCGTCCTCGCGTTGCCGCGCAACGCCTCCGAGGACCAGATCCGCCAGCGCTTCCGGGAGCTGGCCCGCACGCGCCACCCCGACCGTTTCCAGGGGGCGGAGAAGGCGCGTGCCGAGGTCGAGTTCCAGGAGATCACCCAGGCGTTCAACGTCCTGTCCGACCCCGAGCGGCGGCGCCGGCACGACGGCGAGCTGATGCGCCCCGAGGAGTCGGGCTCGGCGGCCGATCCCCGGTCGGCCTTCCGCGCGTATCTGCAGCGCGGGGTCAAGGCCTACAAGGAGAAGAACTACCTGGAGGCGGCGAGCAACTTCGACCAGGCCACGCAGGCCGATCCCAAGAGCGCCCAGGCCTGGCATCACCTGGCCCAGGCGTGCAGCCAGCAGACGGACCTGGTTCCCGAGGGCCGTGGCCGCCATCGAGAGGGCCTGCCAGCTCGAGCCCATGAATGTCACCTACCTGAAGCAGGGTGGCCGCATCTGCGCCCTCGCGGGGCAGGCCGAGCAGGCCATCCAGTTCTACCGCAAGGCCATCCAGTGGGGCGGCGACGATCCCGCCGTCCGGCAGGCCCTGGAAGAGCTCACCCGCTCCTCCTCGTCGCAGTCCCCCTCCCGCTGGGGACTGTTCGGAAAAACCGGATGATGCTGCGCGTCAAGGCCTGCGGACTCTCCGATGTGGGGCTCACCCGGGCCCACAACGAGGACTATTTCGAGATCGATCCGCTGCACAAGCTCTACGTGGTAGCCGACGGCATGGGCGGCCACAGCCACGGCGAGGTGGCGGCCCAGATCGCCGTCAACTCCATCCGCGACTTCATCGCCAAGACGGCCGACCGGGACACCACCTGGCCCTTCGGCATGGATCGCGGCTCTCGCGCCACTCGAACCTGCTCAAGATGGCCGTGCGCATGGCTCACGATCACGTCCTGCGGGCCATCAGCAAGGACGGCTCGCTCTATGGCATGGGCACGACCGTCGTGGGCCTCCTGCTCTCCGGCTCCACCGCCGCCGTGGCCCACGTGGGCGACAGCCGGGCCTACCGGCTGCGCGACGGCCGCCTGGAGCAGCTCACCCAGGACCACACCTGGGTCAACGAGCAGGTGGTGGCCGGGTTCCTCTCCAAGGAGCAGGCCCGCTCGCACCCCTTGAAGAACGTGGTCACCCGCGCCCTCGGAGGCGAGAGCGACGTGCTGGTGGACGTGAAGGAGGTGGAGGTCCAGGCCGGCGATTTCTTCCTCCTCTGCTCGGACGGCCTGACCGGCATGCTCTCCGACACCGACATCCGGGACCGCCTCTCCTCCGGCCGCAGCCTCCACGAGATCTGCCGCTCCCTGATCAACGACTCCAATGCCCGGGGCGGCATCGACAACGTCACCGTGGTGCTGCTGTCGGTGGAAGAGGCACCCGGGGAAAACAGCCCCGCCGCAGAGGAAGAGGGCGAGGCCACGCGCTAGAGCCGCCCGGACCCTCACCCCCTGGCCCCCTCTCCCGCCCCCTCCCTTCCGCCCTCACCGGGAGAGGGGGAAAGAAGCAGGAGAGGATTTTGTTTTTCTCCCCTCTCCCGGGGCGGGAGGTGGGAGGGGGCGGGAGAGGGGGCCGGGGGGTGAGGGTCCGGAGGCTACAATCCCCCGCATGAGAATCGCCGTCCTCGGAGGAGGCCCCGCCGGCTCCTCCTCCGCCCTGGCCCTCGCCCGGGCCGGCGCCAACGTAGATCTCTACCTGCCCGCCCGCCCGGGAGAGAAGCCCTGCGGTGGCGCCGTGCCTGAGCACGTGCTGCCGCGCCTCGCCGGTTTCGACCCCTCGCCCCTGCTGGCCGTCGTGAGCCCGGCCGCCGTGCTGGAGAACGCCCGGGGCGGCCAGGTCTCCCTGGACCTCCAGGGCCTCCGCATTTTCCGCCGGCGGGACCTCGACGCCGCCCTGGCCGAGGCGGCCGTGGCCGCGGGAGCTGTCCGCCGGTCCGCCAAGGCCGAGCGCCTGGAAACAGGCCCCCAGGAGATTCGCGTCACCGCCTCCGGCGAGATCCGCGCCTACGACTGGGCCATCGGCGCGGACGGCGCCCGCGGTCTCTCCCGGCGTTCCCTCGGCCTGAAACCCCAGGGGGACAGCCTCGGCCTCGGGGGCTCCCTTTCCGGGATCGAATGGAGCCGGCTCGTGCTTGCCTTTCCCGGCCTGGGCGACTCCTATGCCTGGATCTTCCCCCGCCCCGGCGGCGCCTCCGTGGGCATCGCCTACACCCCGGGCCAGGTCCCGGACGCCGCCGCCCGCATCGCGCTCGACGCCTTCCTCGACCGGTATCTGCCGGCCAACTGGCGGGACCTCCCCGGGCCACGCTACCGCTATCCCATCCCCGTCTTCGGCCCCTGGACGATCGGAAACGTCCGCCGGGGCCTGAGCCGCCGCATCCTCCTCGCGGGCGACGCCGCGGCGCTGGCCGATCCCCTGACCCGCGAGGGCATCCGCTACGGCATGCTCTCCGGTCTCTGGGCCGCCGAAAGCCTGCTCGCCGGCCGGCCGGAGGCCTATCCAGACCGCCTGGAAACCGAGCTCGGAGAGGAAATGGAGAAGGCCCACCGCGCCCGCGACATCTTCTTCGAGGGCTCGGTGGGCCAGTGGATGGTGCCCGCCTCCCGGCTCCACCCTGGCATCCGGCAGGTGCTCGCCGACCTGCTCGCCTGCCGGCAGACCTACACCGGGCTCAAGGGAAGGTTGGTTGCAGAGGTGGTAGGGCTTGCCCGTGCGACCTCACCCCAACCCCTCTCCTAAAGGAGAGGGGCTTCAGATTGGTCTTTCTCCCTTCTCCTTCAGGAGAAGGGCCGGGGATGAGGTCGATGAGGCACGGGGGCTGCCTACCTCCCGTACGCGTAACCCCGGCGGGCCTTGACCCGGAACTCGGGGTTGGTGACCGTCACGTCGACCTCCTGGAAGCCCGAACGGCCGGCCGGCTGCTCGTTCTGGTAGCTCAGCAGGTAGTAGCCGTTGTTCTCCTGCGCGACCTGGTCGAGCGGGGTCGAGAAGTTGGTGACGTTGAAGAAGTACCGGCCCCCCGTGTCGACCGCCAGCTTGTTGAGCGAGTCGGAGAGCGTGTGCTCCGTTGCCGGCGGCGTGAGGTCGAACGCGTAGGCTGCCACGTTGTTCGAGTTCAGGGCCTCGATCGTGGGCTGGAAGTACTTCTTGTCCGGCACGTACTGGCCGAAGGTGTCCTGGCGGCCAGGCAGGCCGAAGGTGAAGAGCAGCAGGTTCTTGCGGCCCCGGATGTTGCCGGCGGACCGGGCGATCTGCTGGAGCGCCTCATAGATGTTGGGCGTCTTGTCGCGCAACTCCGTGCCCTTGGGCAGGCCGGCCAGCAGCGAGGGGCCCTTGCTGGGGTCGATCCGGGAGGGGTAGTTGCCCTCGCGGTCCTTGCCCTTGGTGGCGTCGCCGATGGCCTCGACCAGCGCCTTGCGGTCGCGCGTGAAGTCCTGCTGCACCTTGAGCTTGGTGTCGTAGCTCGCGACCGCCACCCAGTCGTTGGGCAGCTTCTCGCTCTCCACCCAGCCGCGGGCCCGCTTGGCGGCCTCGAGGCTCTGGGAGAGGAGGCGCGGCGCCTCCTGGGCCACGTCCTTCTGGTCCTCGAAGAGGAGGATGAAGTACCGGTCCTCCGGCACCTGCTCCGTAGAGATGCCCGACTTGGCGAGCGCCGCCGAGGACTCCACCAGGCGGCGGTTGCTGTAGAAGGTCACGCCGGTCAGGTTCACCGGCTTGCCGTTTTCCTTGACCACGAAGTCGTCCTTGCCGAGGCCCACGATGACATTGCCCCGGGCATCCGTGACCAGCACGTCCAGGAGGACCTCGTTGACGTCCACCCGGCCTTCGAACTGGTCCTGGGCCGGCGGCTGATCCTGCTGGGCCAGAGCAGCGCTTCCAAAGCCGGCAGCAGCAGCGATAACGGCCAAAGCCATCATCCGCAGAGATCTATGCATGGTTTTTCTCCTTTTCCAGGTCCGGACTGCGGGATTCCAAACTCGTCCGCCCATAAGGGAGAGCAAGGCACGCGCCAGGATTATTTCCCAGGAGGGCTTCCTCTGAAGCGTCCTCCTGGAGAGACGGTGTCCGTCCCGAACCCTCACCCCCTGGCCCCCTCTCCCGCCCCCTCCCTCCCTCCCTCACCGGGAGAGGGGGAAAGAAGCAGGAGAGGATTTTGTTTTTCTCCCCCTCTCCCGGGGCGGGAGGTGGGAGGGGGCGGGAGAGGGGGCCGGGGGGCATAGGCGTTAACCTAAAAATGGGCCTTTCATGGTACCCTTAAGGCATGGATACTGGAGCGAGCCAAGCCGAGTGGAAGATCATCGAGAGCCTTCTTCCATCTGGATGGGAGGAGCAGGCCCGGCAGAAGGGAGCATTCCGGCGAGTCCGCTATACCCAGACCCCTGGAGACCTGCTGCGGCTCCTGTTGTTCCATGCCGTTCATGACGGTGGTTTGCGGCAGACGGTGGCTCAGGCCCGTCTGGCTGGATTGGCGAGCCTCTCCTCCGTGGCTCTGTTCAAGCGACTGCGCTCTTCTGGGGCTTGGCTCAATTGGATTGCCAGTGAGTTGTCGCGCCAGATGCGGGAGCAAGTGCGAGTGCCGGAAGGGCTTAGAGCCCGGATCGTAGACAGTACAACGGTTCAAGGTCCGGGCAGCCAAGGTACCGAGTGGCGGCTTCACTACACCTTGGACTTGAGCAGTTTAGCGTGCGACTGGCTGGAGTTGACCGACGCGCAGGGCAGCGAGTTGCTGGAGCGGGCGGCCGTGGAGGCAGGGGATGTGATCTTGGCGGACCGCAACTTCCTGCGACCCAAGGGAGTGCGCGCCATTGTTCAAGCTCAAGGCCATGTTCTCGTCCGGATGCGCTGGGTTCATCCGGTTCTCAAGGATCAGCAGGGACGAAAAATCTACGCTTTGGATCGAGCGGTGACCTTGCAGATTGGAGAGGCAGGGGACTGGCCAGTTTGGCTGAGCGATCCGAAGGGCAAGGATCTGCCCGGGCGCTTGGTGATTTTGAAGCTCCCGGCGCCTTTGGCCCAGAAGGCCGAGGAAAAGGCGATCCGCCGAGCGATGAAAAAGGGCCAGCAGGTCAGCGACAAGACCCGCTTGGCAGCCCACTACGTTTTGCTGTTCACAACCTTGCCAGTCGAGCGGCTGGAGGCCCCTGAGATTCTGGAGCTCTATCGCTTCCGCTGGCAGATCGAGCTAGCCTTCAAACGACTCAAGCAGATCCTCCAACTCGGACAACTGCCCCACAAGGATCGCTTGGTGGCCCAATCCTGGATCTCGGCCAAGATGGTGGTCGCGCTCTTATTGGAAACACTGTACCGAAACGCGCTGACACTTTCCCCCTGGGGATACCGGCTCCATGGGCTCCCCGCCTGAGCGGCCTCATCTCTGGCGCTGGACTCGACTGATGGTCGCAGCCCTCCGTCAGGCTTTGTGTCCCCTGCCTCCTCTTTCTGCTCTTCTTCAAGCTACTTCAGAGGGAAAGTTGACCCTTGCGGACTCTCGACGGAAGAGGCGACGCCCGCAGATTGAGAGCTTGGCTGAGCTTCTCAAGAGCTGGATTTTAGGTTAACGCCCATGGGGCCGGGGGGTGAGGGTTCAGCCCCACCGCGCATAGAACCCACCCGCCTCCGCCGTCCTCCGCAGCGCCTCCGAGGGCTGGAACCGGCTGCCCACCGCGCTCTCCAGCCGCTCCAGGGTGGCGATGATCCGCCCCAGCCCTTCCTGGTCTGCCCACTTGCACAGGCCACCTCGGAACGGCGGGAAGCCTGTGCCGAAGATGAGAGCCAGGTCCACGTCACCGGCCGTTCTCACCACCTGTTCCTCCAGGCAGCGGGCCGCCTCGTTCACCATGGGCAGCACCATGCGGTCCGCGATCAGGCCGGGGTCGGGATCGTTCACCCGCGGATGAAGACCGAGCAGCGTATAGATCGTGGGGTCCGGCCCCTTCCTCTCCTTGCCCTCATAGAGATAGAAGCCCTTGCCGTTCTTGGTCCCCAGCCGGCCGCTCTCGGGTGTGCGGTCGAGCCACCCGGGCAGCGGCAGCCGGTCGCTGAAGGCTTCGTGGAGGATGTGCGCCACCTTGGTGGCCACGTCGATGCCCACCTCATCCGTCAGGACGATGGGACCGACCGGCATCCCCCAGTCGAGCATGGCCCGGTCCAGATCCTCCATCCGGTAGCCCCCGTCGAGCAGCCAGAGCGCCTCCACCGAGTAGAACATCAGCAGGCGGTTGACCAGGAAGCCCGGCGTGTCCTTCACCAGCACCGGCGTCTTGCCGAGCTTGCGGGTGAAGGAGAAGACCGTGTTCACGGCCACCGGATCGTTCCCCTCGGTGGCGATCACCTCCACCAGCGGCATCTTGTGGACGGGGTTGAAGAAGTGCATCCCCACCACCCGCCCCGGGTTCGGCGTCTTCGCGCCGATGCCCGCGACCGACAGCGACGAGGTGTTGGAGGCCAGCACGGCGTCGGGCGCCACATGCTTCGCCGTCTCCGCGAAGACCTCCTGTTTGATCCCCATCTTCTCCACGATGGCCTCGACCACCAGGTCCACGTTCCGGAAGCCCGAGTAGTCGAGCGTCGGCTGAAGCAGGGCCATCTTCTGCCGCGCCGCCGGAGCCGTGAGCCGCCGCCGCTCGACCTGCTTGTTGAACAGGCCGGCCGCGTGCTTCATGCCGGCCGCGAGGGCCGCATCGTTCACGTCCTTCATGCGCACGGGCAGGCCCGTCTCCGCGGCGATCAACTGGGCGATGCCGCCGCCCATGACGCCCGCTCCCAGCACGGCCGTGGACTCCACGGGCCGGGGCTCGGCGCCGGGCAGGCCCTTCTCCTTCTTGGCGTCCTCCGTCAGCCGGAAGACGTGGACCAGGTTCTTCGAGATCTTCGACGTGGCGAGCTCCGCCACGGCCCGCGCCTCGGCGTCGAAGCCCGCCTTCACGCCGTCCTCGATCCCCACGCGCACCACCTCGATGGCCCGCAGGGGGGCGGGGTAGTGCCCCCGCGTGGTCTCCAGCGTCTTCTTGCGCGCCTGGTCGAAGAGGATCTTGCGGCCCACGGGGTTCTTCTCGAGCAGCACCTCCTTGAGATCGGGCCTCTCCTCCTGCCGCTTCTTCTTGTCCACCCGCGCCAGGGCAAAGTCGCGGACTCCATCCAGGAAGCCAGCGTCAGGGATCAGGGCGTCGATCAGGCCGAGCTTCAGGGCCTTCCGGCCCGCCACCGTCTTGCCCGTGAGGATCATGTCCAGGGCTTCGGCGATGCCGATCAGCCGAGGCAGCCGCGTCGAGCCGCCCCAGCCGGGGAGGATCCCCAGCCGCACCTCGGGCAGGCCCATCTTCGTGTCCGCCCGGTCGCTCGCCACCCGGTAGGTCGAGGCGAGCGAGATCTCCAGCCCGCCCCCCAGGCAGATGCCGCGGATGGCGGATACCGTGGGGAAGGGCAGCGCCTCCCAGGCCGAGAGCAGACGGTGCCCCATCCGCGAGCCCGCCTCCGCCTCCACCGGGTCCGTCACCCGGGCGATCTCCTCCACGTCCGCGCCCGCGATGAAGCTCGCCGGCTTGCCCGACAGCAGCACCAGGCAGCCGATGTCGGCCTTACGGGCCGCCACCTCCTCGATGATCTTCTCGAGCTCCTGGAACGCCCCCCGGGTGAAGACGTTGACCTTCCGGTCCGGCGAATCAAACGTCAGCGTCGCCAGGCGGCCGGCGCCGACTTCGAGATGGAAGATGGATGACACGCCCTACCCCCCCTTCTGGTCCGACTCGGCGTACAGCCGCTCGATCACGTCCCCATACTTCTGGTTGATCACCCGCCGCTTCACCTTCTGCGTGGGCGTCAGCTCGCCCGTCTCCAGGGTGAACTCATCGGGCAGAAGCTCCCAGGCCACGACCTTCTCGAAGCCCGCGAGGCCGGAATTGACCTGGTTCACCTCCTGGGCGATCAGCGCCCGCACCTGCGGGTTCTTGATCAGGTCGGCGGTGCTTGCGCCGCCCTGGCCGTTCTTCTCCGCCCAGGCCTTCAACACGTCGAAGTCCGGCACCAGCAGGGCCGACAGGAACTTCCGGCGGTCGCCGATCACCACCGCCTGGCCGATGTAGCGGCTGCCCTTGAGCGCGTTCTCGATCGGTGCCGGCGCCACGTTCTTGCCGTAGGCGTTGATGATCAGCTCCTTCTTGCGGTCCGTGATCCGCACGAAGCCCTCGGAGTCGATCTCGCCGATGTCGCCGGTGTGGAACCAGCCGTCGGCATCGATCACCTCCGCCGTCTCCTTCTCCATCTTCCAGTAGCCCTTCATGATGTTGGGACCCTTCGACAGGATCTCGCCATCCGCGGCAATCATCACCTCGACCTTCTCGACCGGCTTGCCTACGGTCCCCATCTTCACCGCGTCACGGCCGTTCACGGAGATCACGGGCGACGTCTCCGAAAGGCCATACCCTTCATAGATCGGCACCCCCGCGCCCCAGAAGAACTCCGCGAGATCGCGCGACAGCGGCGCGCCGCCCGAGACGGCGAACACGAACCGCCCGCCCAGGCGCTGGTGGATCTTCGAGAACACCAGCTTGTCCGCCAGCCCGAGCTGGAAGCCCAGCAGGCCCGGCGGCTTCTGCCCCTTGAGCCGCCAGGGGAGCGCCTGCCGGCCCACCGACACCGCCCAGCCGAACAGCTTCTGCTTGATTGGCGAGCCCGCCGCCACCCCCTCCTGCACCCGGGCGTAGAACTTCTCGTACACCCGGGGCACCGAGACGAAGATGTGCGGCTTCACCTCCTGCATGTTCTGCGCGACCACCGCCACCGACTCGGCATAGGCGATGGTGCACCCCTGCAGGAAGTAGATGTAGTCCACCGTCCGCTCGAACGAGTGCGAGAGCGGCAGGAACGACAGGGCCGTGAAGCGGCTCTCCACGTTCAGCACCTTGAGGCCGGCGGTGACGTTCGAGGCGATGTTCCCGTGGGTCAGCATGACCCCCTTGGGAGTGCCCGTCGTGCCGCTCGTATAGATGAAGGTCGCAAGGTCGTCGGGCGTGGCCGCGCGGGCTCGCGCCTCGAAATCCGCGGCGTCGTAGCCCGCCCCCTTCTCCAGCAGGGCGTTCAAGGTGGTCACCCGCGGATCGCTCGACTCGCCCTTGATCAGGACGAAGTGCTTCACGTGCGGCAACTCGTCCGCGTGAGCGAGGAACCCTTCCAGGTGGGCCGTGGTCTCGGCGAACACGATCTGGGCTTCGCAGTTGTCGGCGATGTAGGTGGCCTGGTCCGGCAGCAGCGTGGGGTAGATCGGCACCAGCACGCCGCCCGCGCAGAGAGTCGCGAAGTCCACCGTGGGCCAGTGCGGGCCGCTCTCCGACATCAGCGCCACCCGGTCGCCGCGCTGGAGCCCGAGATCCAGGAGCGCCTTCGACAGCCTCCGCACGCGGTCCACCAGCTCCGCCGTGGACATCGGCTGGTAGGTGCCCCCCACCTTGTAGAGGAAGCAGTCCGGCTTGTTGTAGCTCGCCGCCTTCAGGAACAGCTCTGACAGGGTTGTGACCGACATGGGAGCCCTCCCGCTCTTGATTGACGGGGGGATTCTATACCCAAGGGAAGCGGAGTGGCCCCGCCCTGAAAGACGGGGTATGGGCGCGCGTTTTTTTCCGTTCGGAGCAACACTCTATCTGTGGGGATGGGCTGCGCCCGGCATGCCGCCGAGCCCGAGACCCGTCCCCCGGAGACTCCACCATGTCGAGAAATCCCCGTCTCTACCGTGTTTTGTCCGTATTTGTCCTGCTGTCCGTGTCCGTCCTCGCGAGCCTGCCCGCCCAAGCCCTGCCCGTCCGCCGTCCCGCCCCGAAGGTTACCGTTCTCGGCGAAGGAATGTTCGCCTGGGTGCGGAATCTCCTCGTGAGCCTGGGATTTTCGGGGATGGCCAAGGAGGGCATGTCGATTGATCCCGACGGCGTCGAGAGTCCGGAAGGCACGTCGATCGATCCCGATGGCCTCAGCGACGAGGGCGTGACGATCGACCCCAACGGCTAAAGAGCCCTGGAGGCCGGAGATCCTCCGGCCTCCATTTTTTCTCTTTCGAGGTGTCACGATACAGCGCCCTGGTGCGACTCTAAAGATCAAGGAGGGATCTGCATGGACGATCGGGGCCCATTAGAGGGAGAGGACGTTCACCTGTCCTTGGAGACACTGGCGAAGTGGATTGCAGGCAGGTTGGAGCACGACGAGGTGCGCCGTGCTGTGATCCCACACCTCCTGTCTACATGCTCGGCTTGCCGGGAACGGCACGCAGAAATCGTTGAGCTCCAGAAGGAGGTTGGCCATTGGGACGAGGAAGTTGCCGTCTTCGAGGGGCGTATGGCTCCGGAGCTTTGGGCGCGGCTCGTTGACCGTCCTTTTCCGGAGCAACTGGAAGAGCTGGAGCGGAGCGAGGAACTGCACATCTGGGCGCTCTGCCAGCTCCTTCTCAAGAAGAGCCGGGAGGCGATCTTCGACGATCCTGTCCGGGCGGTGGAACTGGCGAACTTGGCGCTTCGCGTCGTCCGGCATCTCGGCGAGGCGTATGACCCTAACTGGGTGGCCGATCTACATGCTCGGTGCTTTGCCTACCTGGGTAACGCACGCCGGGTGCTCGGGGAATTGAGGAGCGCGGAGGATGCTTTCCTGAATGCCGAGGATTGTCTAGCCAAGAGCGCGACAGGTAATGTCGAGATCCGAGCTGAGATCTGGAACCTGAAATCCTCTTTGCGCCGGGCTCAGCGGCGGCTCGATGAGGCTTTGCTCATAATCGAGAAGGTACTTGAGCTCTATCATGAAGTTGGGAATCTGCACGGAGTGGAGAAGTCCATCCTGAAAAAATCCAAGATCCTTGAAGAAATGGGGCGCTTGGATGAAGCGATCGGCTTGCTCAACCAGTTTACAGAGGAGCCCGGTGCCAAGGATCCCCAACTCTTCATCTATGGACGCTTCAACCTGCTGAGCTGTCTCGCAGCGGCAGAGCGTTACGAGGACGCCAATCAACTCCTGTCCGAGGTCCAGAATCTCATTCAAGGTAATGCACCGTCCCTCGATGTCGCTCGGCTGCGCTGGATGGAGGGGCTCATCGATCTCGGCTTCGGCCGTCTCGGTCCCGCCGAAGCCGCCTTCCGGGAGGTCCGCCGCGAGTTCCTGGCCCGCGAAATGGGCTACGACGCGGCCTTGGTCTCCCTCGACCTCGCCCGGCTCTTCGCCCAGGAAGGCTGCGTGGACGACCTGAAGCGGCTGGCGGCGGAGCTGATGCCCATCTTCGAGTCGCGGGACGTGCACCGTGAGGCCATCGTCACCCTCCTGCTCTTCCAGCGCGCCTGCGAGGAGGAACGGGTGACGGTGGACCTGGTACGAAAATTCGCCGCTTCTCTCAGGAGGGAGCGGCGGGTGTAGAACAACGTCCCCGAAATTCGTTCCGAGATCGCGTTGAGAGCTTTCTGCCTTGAGCCCGGAGGGCGGGGAGACTCATAGCCCAGGGCGCGAGCCCTGGGAAATCGGGGACGGCGCCCTCCTCGACATCGCATCCCCCGGCCCCCCCAGGGCTCGCGCCCTGGGCTATGAGTCTCCCCGCCCTCCGGGCTCAAGACAGGAACGTCTTTGAGGCGGGGCTTGCCTCCTCTTCCCAAAATCGATATAAAACCCTCACCTTTCCGTGCCGCCGGTTCCGGCGCACCCCTCTCCTTTTCCACGGAGGAGAGGTCATGGACCCTTTGGAAGAACGGAGCTTCTGCCCGCAGACGCGGCGGGAGAAGGCTTTTCAGGCCGCCTGGGAAGATCTGGTGGCCCGCTATGGCGGCCTGTTGCGGGCCCAGGTGCGGCGGACGTTGCTCAGCATGAAGCTGAAGCCCTACGACGATCTGGTGGAGGAGCAGGTGCAGGAGGTCTATTACCGCCTGCTCCTGGGAGGGCCGCAGAGGTTGCGCCTCCTGCGGCGCTGGAACGACCGGCGGGTCGTGGCCTATCTCTGCCGGATGGCCGAGAGCGCGGTGGTGGACGAGGTGCGGGCCAAGGGCGCCGTGAAACGCGGAGAAGGTTGGGGTTTGTGGTGGGATGGCGGGCTCCCAGGGCTTCCCTGGAATGTCGTGGACCCGCGGGGCACACCCGAGGAGCAGGCCCTGCTTTCCGAGCGCCGGCGTCTGCTGCTCCGGGGCTGCCGGCGGATGGCCCGGTCGATGATGGACGAGGAGAGCCGCGGACGCTGCCTGAGGGTGCTTCGCCTGGCGATCCTCGAAGGGTGGAGCAGCCGTGAGATCGCGCGGGCCGAAGGATGGACGCTGGCCGCGAGCACGGTGGACACGCTGGTCCATCGCGCCCGGCGGCGGCTCGCCCGGGGCGGCGTCCAGTTGCCGGACCGGCGGCGGACGGGACGTCCGAGATCCTCGCGGTCCCCGAGGGCACCGCTGATATCATCGCCGCCATGATCCGCGTCTTCACTCATCCCGATTGCCTGGACCACCTCCCTCCTCTCGGCTATCCAGAAAAGCCCGAGCGCCTTTCCAGCGTTCTCGGCCGCCTCCGGGAGGGGGGCTTCGAGGTAGGGGAGGAGGCCGTTGCTCCAATTGATCCGAAAGGGGCACGCGAAGCCGTGCTGGCCCTCCACGATGCCGGCTACGTGGCCCGCTTCGAGCGCGCCGTGGCCCGTGGCGATTCGCTGATCGACTCGCCGGACACGCCGCTCTCCGACGGCACGGCCCGGGCGGCCTGGGCGGCGGTCTCGGCCACGCTCGCGGCGGCGGACTGGGTCGCCGGGGAAAACGGGCGCACGGCCCTGGCCGCCGTGCGTCCCCCCGGCCACCACGCCGAGCGCTCGGTGGCCATGGGCTTCTGTTTCTTCAACAACGTGGCGGTGGCGGCCGAGCACCTGCGGCGCCGCCACGGCGCTTCCCGGGTGGCGATCTTCGATTTCGACGTCCACCACGGCAACGGCACCCAGCACCTCTTCGAGGACCGGGCCGACGTCTTCTACGCGAGCACCCATCAATATCCCTTCTACCCCGGCACGGGCGCGGCGGACGAGCGGGGGACCGGTCCGGGCGAGGGCTTCACGCTGAACGTCCCTCTCCCGGCCTATACCGGCGACGACGTCTACGCCGAGGTCATCCGGGGGACGGTGATCCCCGCCTTGAAGAGCTTCGGACCGGATATCCTTCTGATCTCCGCCGGCTTCGACGCCTGGCAGCACGATCCTCTGGGCGGCATGAGGGTGACGGCGGAGGGCTTCCGGAGCTGGGGCGAGTGGCTCCGCGATCTGGCGAACGAGATCTGCGGCGGCCGCGTCCTGGCCGTGCTCGAGGGCGGGTACGACCTGCGGAACCTGCCGATGCTGGTGGAGACGCATCTGCAGGGGCTGGCGGGGTAGGGCTTCCGCCCTTGCGGGCCCTCATCCCTGTCCCTTCTCCCATCGCCCTCCCCCCGACCGGGAGAAGGGAACGCATGCAAGCGGTGTTGCCGTAGGGTGCGCTGTGCGCACCTTTGGCGACGGTCCTGGTGCGCACAGCGCACCCTACACAAGCTCCACCCTCTCGGTCAGTTCCCTTCTCCCCGGCGGGTGGGAGGAGGGATGGGAGAAGGGCCAGGGATGAGGGGCCGGGAGGGCGGCTGAGGGCCGGTTCCGGTTACATTGCGCCGGAAGGAAGAATCCGTGGTAGAGTCCCACCCGTAAAATTGTGGGACAACACGACCTCAGCTACCGGCTCTTCTTCTCGCACCGGCTCATGATTCAGGACCTCCTGCGGGAGATCGTGGGCGAGCGCTGGGTGGAGCGCATCGACTTCGACTCCGCCACCCTGGTCAGCAACTCCTTCGTCTCCCCGGAGCACGAGAACCGGGAGAGCGACGTCATCTGGCAGTTCGGGCGCCTGGATGGAGGCGAGCCGGTCTTCGTCTACATCCTGATGGAGTTCCAGTCGCGGCCGGATCCCTCCATGCCCGTCCGGCTCATGGGCTATGTGAGCCTCTTCTATCAGAACCTGATGAAGAGCCAGCCGGCGGCGGGCTGGAAGAAGCTGCCGCTGGTGATCCCGATGGTCGTTTACAATGGACCGGAGCCGTGGAACGTGGCCACGGATCTCGGTTCCTTGATTGGCGAGCTGGACTCCTCGGCGGAGGTCTACCGTCCGCAGTTGCGGTATCTGCTGGTGGACGAGTCGAAGTATCCGCGCGAGGAGCTGGCGGCGCTGGGCAATCCGGTGGCGGAGCTGTTCCAGATCGAGAAGAGCCGCAACTGGGGGGAGGTCGATGAGAGCTTCCGCCGCTTGCAGCAGACGATTCCGCCGGGCGAAGATTCGTTGCGGCGGGCGTTCGGGACCTGGTTGACGAAGGTGATCCTGCCACGCCTCGGACGGCCTCCGGAGGAGATCTCCGGTATACCGGCTCTGGATAAAGGAGCAGCCATGTTGCTAGACAGCATTGACCGTTGGACTCGCGAGACACGGGAGGAAGGGCGCCAGGAGGGGGAAGCCTGGATGTTGCTCCGTCTGCTCCGCATGAAGTTCGGTCCTCTGGCGCCCGAGGTGGAAGAACGGGTGCGCTCCACGGATGCGGAACGTCTCCTGGAGTGGGGCGACCGGGTGCTGACGGCTGAGCAGCTCCAGGACGTCTTCCAGGACTGAGGGCACGAGCCCCTCCATCCTGGGCAGGAGAGGGGCTGGACGCGCCTCCTTACCCTATAGACGAAGATTAATATTGACTTCGCTCTCCAATCCCCATAAAATCCCCCAAAGTTCACGTAATACTTGAAGGCTGACCCGTAAGGTCCGCGTCTTTCGGCTGTTTCCGACGATTCACACCGGGCGGTTATGCCGGGGATGGTTGCGGAGGAGGTTAGGAGCGATGAAGCGCAACGTCTTTTTGTCTGCGTTGTTTTCCGCCGTAGGGGTGGTCTTGCTGGCCTCGGCTCCGGCCCTGGCTGCGCCGCCTTTCGGCTCGTTCGGTGGCATTGTGGGCGGCGGCAACGCCGGCTCCGGCCTCCTTCCGCTGCACGGCTGGGCCTTGGATGACAATGGCGTCCAAGCCGTGGACATCCTGGTCGACGGCCTGGTGGCCGGACGCGCGCACTACGGCCGCGCCCGGGCCGGCGTGACGGCCCGGTTCCCGAGCTTCCCTGATTCCGAGTTGCCGGGCTTCGCTTTCGAGCTCGACACGACGCGCTATCTGAACGGCGTGCACTCCGTGGCCGTCCGCATCCGCAGCCGGGCCGGCGAGGTGGTCACGCTGCCGGCGAGGACGATCCAGTTCTCCAACGTCGAGCATGTGCTGGCGCCGTTCGGCGCGATCGAGTTCCCCAAGCCGCAGGCCGAGATGCGGGGTACGTGCGACTTCGTCTCCGCGCAGCGCCGCTTCAGCGTCGTGTCCGGCTATGCCCTCGACGCCGGCACGCAGGATGACGACTCGGGCGTGGCCTATGTCGAGCTCCTGATCGACCGCGCGGTCCTGTGGCGGTCGGACCTGGACTGCGGGTTCAGCAGCCCGCTGGGTGGCCCGGTCAACTGCTACGGCATCCGGCGGCTCGACGTGGAGCGCAACTTCCCTGGCCTGAAGGACAGCCCGCACGCCGGCTACCGCTTCCTGCTCGACGTCGGTGAGCTGGTGACGGCCTTCCCGCCGGCGCAGGACGCCCCTTACACCCAGGGTGGGCACCTGATCACCATCCGGGCGGGGGATCACGCCAACTCGGTGCGCAACATCGCCGAGATCCCGGTCACCTTCGCGTGCGATCAGAACCTGGCCAACGAGAATTCGTTCGGCGACATCGACCTCACGCTGCGCGGGCTGCTGTACCACGGCGTCATCCAGGTCACGGGCTGGGCTCTCGACTGGGAAGGCGTGCGGTCGGTCCAGATCCTGGTCGACGGCAACTACATCGGCGACGCGAGCTATGGCTCGATCCACAGGCCGGACGTGCTGGCGCTGTCCTTCTATCCCAACTACATCAATCTCCCTCTCCCGGGCTGGCGGTTCGACCTCGACACGCGGCTCTTCCAGAACGGCGAGCACTTCCTCGACGTGAGCGTGACCGACGCGCACGGTGTCACCACGTACATCGGCAAGCGGCGGTTCGTGATCAACAACGTGGGCGGGTAGAAGCCCTCACCTCCCCGGCCCTCCTCTCCCGACCCCTCCCTTCCCCCCTCACCGGGAGAGGAGGGGGAGGGAAGAAGAATATAGAAACCAGAGTTCTTGTTTCTTTTTCCCTCTCCCGGTGAGGGGGGAAGGGGCCGGCCGAAGGCCGGGGAGGAGAGGGTAGGGTGAGGGCTCCCGGTGCTATTCTTCGCGGGCAATGTCGGGGCTCGACCGCATTCTCTTCTTCGGAACGCCTGAATTCGCGGTACCTGCGCTCGCGGCCCTGGTCGAGGCCGGACGGGCTCCCGTGCGCGTGGTGACGCAGCCGGCCCGGCCGGTGGGACGGGGGCGCCGGCCGCAGGATCCGCCTGTGGCGGCGTGGGCGCGCGAGCACGGCCTGGAGGTGATGCAGCCGGAGCGCGTGCGGCATCCGGACTTCCTGGCCGAGGCCGCGGCGCTCGCTCCGGACGTGGCCGTGGTCGTGGCTTTCGGCCAGATCTTCCCGCGCGCCCTGCTCGACCTGCCCCGGCAGGGCTGCATCAACCTGCACGCCTCGCTGCTGCCGCGCTGGCGCGGCGCCTCGCCCATCCAGGCCGCCATGGCCGCGGGCGATGCGAGGACGGGCGTCGCGACCATGCAGATGGAGGAGGGGCTCGACACCGGGCCCATCCTGCTGGAGGAAGAGACGGAGATCGGTCCGGACGAGACGGCGGAGGAGCTCTCGCGGCGGCTGGCCGGGATGGGAGGGAGGCTGATGGTGCGCACGCTGGAACGGCTGGAGAGAGGAGACCTCGTGTCCCGTCCGCAATCTTCCGAAGGGGTCACCTACGCGCCGCGCCTCACCCGCGAGAGCGGGCGCGTAGACTGGAGCCTGACGGCCCGCGAGATCCACGGCCGCCTGCGGGCCTACACGCCGTGGCCAGGCCTCACGGCCGAGCTGCGCGGAGAGCCGGTGAAGATCGTCTCCGCCAGGGTGCTCGAAGCGGGGGAGGAATCGGAAAACAAGGCCGCTCTCGGCACGCTTCTCGGACTCCGCGACGGCCTGCTCGCCGTGGCCTGCGGCGGCGGGGTGCTGGGGATCGCCGAATTGCAGCGGCCGGGCAAGCGGGCCCTGCGCGCCGCCGATTTCGTCAACGGAGAACGGCTGCGGGCTGGCGAAAGCTTCTCCTGATCGTCCACCTGTAATCGTCTACCTGAATAATGTCCAGGCGCCACTACTCACCACCCCCGACCCCGACCCCGCAGACCGAGGCGGGCCGCGGCCGTCCCCGGCGGCGTACGCCCCAGGACAACGTGCGCGTGGCCGCCGGCTGGGTGCTCGAGCGGACCCTGCAGTCGCTCGCGCCCGCGGACTCCTTCCTGGAGACCACCCTCTCGCGGTTCGACGAGCGCGACCAGGGCCTCCTGCGCGAGCTGGTGATGGGAACTTTGCGCTGGCTGCGCCGGGTCGACTACGTCATCGCCGCGGCGAGCAACCGCTCTTTCGATCAGATCGAGACGCCGCTCCACGCTCCCCTGCGCATCGCCATCTACCAGCTCCTGTTCCTCGACCGCGTGCCCGCTCACGCCGCCGTCCACGAGGCCGTCGAGCAGGCCCACCAGGTCACCCACCGCGGCGGGGCGAGCTTCGTCAACGGCGTGCTGCGCCGCATTGCGCGCGCGCCCAATCTGGAGGACTGGCCGGTCGCCGAGTCCGACCCGGTGCGGCGCCTGGGCATCGAGAAGAGCCACCCCGACTTCCTGGTCTCGCGCTGGCTCGACCGTTTCGGCCACGAGCGGACGCTCGCCCTGCTCGACGCCAACAACCGCCCCAAGCCCATGCACCTCCTCGCCTTCCGCGACCGCGGCGGGCGCGAGCTGCTGGCCGAGACGCTGATCGACGAGGGCTTGGAGGTCGAGCCGGCGTCCCTCTCCCACCTGGGGCTCATCGTGCGCTGGGGCAACCCGTTCGCCTCGGCGGCCTTCCAGAGCGGCGACTTCTACATTCAGGACGAAGCGAGCCAGGCCGCCGCCCTGATCCCGCCGCCGCGCCCGGGCGAGACCGTGCTCGACGCCGCCGCGGCGCCGGGGGGCAAGAGCTTCTCCCTGCTCGCCTACGAGCCGGCCGTGCGCATCCAGATGAGCGACGTCGCCCTTTCGCGCGTCAACGTGCTGCGCGGCAACCTCCGCCGCCTGCACCGCCACCTGCCCCTGGCCGTGGCCGACGCGGGCGCGCCCCCCTTCGCCGGCCCCTTCGACCGCGTGGTGCTCGACCTTCCCTGTACGGGCACGGGGACCCTGCGCCGCCATCCCGAGATCCGGTGGCGGATCAGCGAGAGCGAGATCGGCCGCCTGTCGAGCCAGGCCCTGCGCCTGCTCGAAGGCACTGTGCCCCTGGTGGCCCCCGGCGGCCTGCTGGTGGCCATCACCTGCTCGCTCGAACGGGAGGAGAACGAGGACGTGATGGCACGTTTTCTCGCTACCAGGCCGGAGCTCTCGCCCCTGCCCCTGGAGGACTTGCTGGAGAACCCCGTCGCGGCCAGCATCACGGGTCCCGGATCGTGGCGTGTCCTGACCGGCGGAGACCATGACGGCTTCACCGTCAACGTGCTCCAGAAAGCCCGGATTTAAGCGGTTCTAAGCCTTTCATCACCTTGACAGCCCAACCCTGTTGCCTTATCGTTTCCGCCAGTTACTTTCGGTCAAAAAAACGACGGCAAGGAGGAGAGAGATGGCTGGTAAGGCAGACCTGGTGAATAGCATTGTGGACTCAGTCGACGGCATCACTCGGCGGCAGGCCGTTGCGGCTTTCGAGGCGGTCTTTGGCGCGATTTCCAGCGCGCTCAAGGCCGGGGAGACCGCCAAGGTCCCTGGCTTCGGCAGCTTCGGCGTGTCCGAGCGCGGAGCCCGCAAGGGGCGCAACCCCGCCACGGGCGAGTCGATCACGATCAAGGCCAGCAAGACGGTGCGCTTCAAGGCCGGCAAAGAGCTCAAGGAATCGGTCAACACCAAGAAGCGGGGCCGCAAGTCGTAAGCCGCTCCCGCGCCCGGACCCTCACCCCCCGGCCCCCTCTCCCGCCCCCTCCCCCCTCCCGCCCCGGGAGAGGGGGAGAGAAGAAGAAGCAAAAGATAAAGCGTTTTGTCTTTCTCCCCCTCTCCCGGGGAGGGCGGGAGGGAGAGGACGGGAGAGGGGGCCGGGGGGGTGAGGGTTCAGCGGATCTGCCGGTACAGCCGCGCCAGCCGGTGCGGCGAGACCCCCAGGAAGAACAGGGTCCAGATCAGCCAGTTGATCGCCACCGTGCGCACGGCCCCCTGCTCTACGAAGCGGCGGGCGCCGGTCGTGACGGGCTCTTCGATCAGCACCATGCCCTCCAGCCGGCGCAGCCGCATCGCGAAATCCAGATCCTCCAGGATCGGCCAGTCCCGGAACCCTCCCAACCGCTCGAACGTCTCCCGCGTCGCGAACTGGGCCTGATCGCCCAGCGGGATGCGGAGCAGCCGCGTGCGCCGGTTGATCAGCCACGAGCCCAGGCGCTGCATCGGGCGGTTCACGTCGAAGCGAAGGAAGAACGCGCCGCCAGGAGCGCCCCGTTCCACCGCCTCGCGCACGGCTTCGGCGCCCCGCGGCGGCAGCACCGTATCCGCGTGGAGGAAGAGGATGATGCCGGCGGTGCCTTCCGACAGCACCCTCGCGGCTCCCCGGTTGAGCTGGCTGCCGCGGCCCGGAGATCCCGAAACCACGCGGGCTCCGAGCTCCCGGGCCACCGCCACGGTGCCGTCCTCGCTGCCGCCGTCCGACACCACGACCTCGTCCGCCACGGCGAGCATGGAGGGCAGAGTGCGGCGCAGGGCGTCCTCCTCGTTCAGGGTGGGCACCACAATGGCCAGTCGCTTGGGATTCAAGGTGATTGAAATGCTAGCATGCCGCGCCAGAGTGGTGGCGCCGCATCATCCCTGGATTGAAATCCAGGGCTACCTACGGTGGTCCCTGGCGGGACCGCATTTTGCGCCCCCGTTTCGGAGAAACAGCTTCATGAGCTCGCAAGGTTCCTTCAGCCATCTCGATTCCCAGGGCAGCGCCCACATGGTGGACGTGTCGGAAAAGCCTGTCACGCGCCGTGTGGCCGAGGCTTCGTGCCGCGTGCTGCTCTCCGCGCAGACCCTGATCCGCCTGGCCAATCTCCCCAAGGGGGACGCCTTCGCGGTGGCCCGCCTGGCCGGCATCCAGGCCGCCAAGCGCACCTCCGAGCTGATCCCGCTCGCCCACCAGATCCCTCTCGATCAGGTGGAGATCGAAATCCAGCCCATCCCTGAAGGGGTCGTGATCAAGAGCCACGTCGTGGTCACGGCCCGGACCGGAGCGGAGATGGAAGCCCTTCTCGCCTGCTCCACGGCCGCCCTCGCCCTGTACGACATGGTCAAGGCCATCGAGAAGGGCGCAGTGATTACCGATCTGCGGCTGGAAGCCAAGAGCGGCGGGCGGACAGGCACATTCCGCCGCGAGGGCTGACTTGGAGGGAAAAGCCATGATCCGCACCGGCCTCGACCGTCTCCTCGCCCAATCCGAGCGCCTCGCCGGCCGCCGCTACGGCGTTCTCGCTCACGGCGCCTCCATCACGGGAGAGGGCGTGCCCATCCACCTGGCCCTGGCGGCCAGCCCGGCGGGACCTCCGAGCGCCCTGTTCGGTCCGGAGCACGGCTACTACGGCATCGAGCAGGACATGGTGGCCGCCGAAGGAGGGACCGATCCCTGGACGGGTGCGCCCATCCTCTCCCTCTATGGCGACTCCGAGAAGAGCCTGCGTCCGTGCCCCACGGTCTTCCAGGATCTCGACCTTCTGCTGATCGATCTCCAGGACGTGGGCTCGCGCTACTACACCTACGCCGCGACCGGCATCTGGGCGGCCGAAGCGGCCATGGCCGCGGGCTGCGAGGTCTGGGTGCTCGACCGTCCCAACCCGCTGGGCGGCGACGTGGTGGAAGGCAACCTCCTCCAGCCGGGTTTCGAGTCCTTCGTGGGCGCCTTCCACATGCCCGTGCGCCACGGCCTCACGCTCGGCGAGCTCTTCCGCCTGGAAGCCGGACGACGCCAATGGAACGGCAACCTCGCCCACTTCACCGTCTGGTACATGGAAGGCTGGCGCCGCAACATGACCTGGGAAGAGACGGGCCTCCCCTGGATCGCCCCCTCGCCCAACATGCCGACGACGGCCGCCGCCCTCGTCTATCCTGGCGGCTGCCTCGTCGAAGCCACCGAGCTCTCCGAAGGGCGCGGCACCACGCGTCCCTTCCTGCTCACCGGCGCGCCCTTCATCGATCCCAAGCGCTTGGCCGATGACCTCAACAGCCGCGGTGACCGGAGATGTCCAGGCGTTGTCTTCGTGCCCACCTACTTCCGGCCGCAGTTCCAGAAACACAAGGGAAAAGTCTGCGGCGGCGTCGAGCTGCTGGTGACGGATGGCAACGCCCTCCCGTCCTACCGCATGGGTGTCGAGCTCCTCGCGGCCATCCACCGCCTCTGGCCGGAAGAATTCGCCTGGCGCGAAGCCCCCTACGAGTTCGTCATCGACCGGCCCGCCATCGACCTCCTCACCGGAGGCACGGAATACCGCGAGGCCATCGAGACCGGAAAGGGCCTGGAGGATTGGATGGCCACCTGGAAAGCGGACGAGAACGCCTTCCGCGAAGAGAGGCGGGACATCCTCCTCTACCCGGAGGAAGGGTGAAGTCCCCCCACCTCCTCCGCGTTGAAGACGCCCCGGACCGTTTTGCTCCCCTGATCGGCGCCGCCCGCGCCCTGGGCCTGCGGATCGGCTGGCTCGATCTCGGCGTTACGTCTTCACCCATTGCCGGGGACCTGGAAACCGCCGCCGGCCTGGGCGTCCTGCGTGCCGTCTCGGTGGGGGAGGGGCGGACGGTCGCCGTCAAACCCCTGCGCGGCGCACCCGTCCTCAAGGATCTCCTGCGTGAACATTTCCAGGGCTGCGCGCTCGTGCTCGTCCGGGGAGAGATCGCCGCTCCCGCGTTGAGGATCGAGGACGATGCCTGGCTCGTAACGCCGCCCGGCGCAGCGTCCAGGCGTTACGCGACCGCCGACCTCGCTCTCGTCCTTCGCAAGCCGCATCCTTGGGAAGCGCCCAAATAGACCGCGTCTCCAGGAACCGCTCGCGGGCTGTTCCTCCATATAATTTTCCTCTCCGTCTATATAGAACTGCTGTCGAGGAACAGAGGGGAGCCTCGCGCGAACGTTCCCCGCTTCCGGGCTTATATAATTTTCTCTCCGGTTTATATGGGGCAGACTCCGCCCTGTCTTGGGCGGGGAGCAATTTATATAGTTTTCTCCCGAAATTATATAAACCTGCCGCCGCCCAAGCTTCCCGCGTCTCCGTTCTATATAGCCCAGCCTAAAAATTATATAGCCGAAGGCCCCCGGAATCTTCGTGCGTCTCCGAGAAGCGTTCCGTGGGACCTGGGGAGAGTGGTGATTATGGCGGAAAGCGGCGAAAGAAGGCCCGTTTCTTGAGCCCGGAGGGCGGGGAGACTTATAGCCCAGGGGCGTGAGCCCACCCTCTTACACACATCTTGTCCGATTTGGTCTGCGCCCCGGAGGGGCATAGGCATAGAGCCTGGCGCTTCAGCGCCAGGAAAGCGGCCATCCCTTGTTTCAGGAAGCCCCGAAGGGGCGGAGGCAGGCGACATCGGAGACCGTAAAACTGCCTGCGCCCCTCCAGGGCTTGTGGGGAGGCGGGGAGACGTCTCAACCTGGCGCTGAAGCGCCAGGCTTTATGCCTATGCCCCTTCGGGGCGCAGACGAACACCGGACAAGATATGTGTAATGGGGTGGGCGCGAGCCCTGGGAAAACCGGGCACCCCTCATCATTCAAGAGCCCCGTAAGGGGCGGCACAAGATTGAAAGATGGATCCGCGGAGTTCGGGATTACCGGCCTGGAATCCCGGGCTCACGCCCTGAATCGAGTCTGTCGCCCTGTTCAGGGCTCAAAATCTGGGGGGAATCGCCGTTCGTTTCCCAGGGCGCACGCCTCTGGGCTACGAGTCTCTCCGCCCTCCGGGCTCAAGGCGCAACCGGAGAGGTCCTCAAGAGAGGCTCTGCATCATCCCCTCCAGCCACTCCCGAAGCTCATCCGGCAGACCCCCGGGAATCGCCACTGGTTGACCCGCGGCGATCTGGCGAAGAAAGGCGGCAAAGGCGGGGTACGGGGCGGGGAACTCGTCGAGTCGGGCAAGGGCTTCTTCCTCGGTGGGGCCGAGGCTGCCATCCCCAAAGCCAGCTTGGGCACAGGCTATGGTTAGGGCTTGCAGGGCCTTGAGCATCTGGGTGGGCAGGCCACCGCCTGCCTCCGGCGCGGCGTTTGAGTTCGGCGCGCAGTTCATCGCGCTTCTTCGCCCACTCGGCGGCGGCGGCGGTGTCGCCGCGGGCTTGGGCGATTTCGGAGAGGGTGTTGTAGTCCTTCCAAGCTTCCTTGAGGCCGAGGGATTCGCGGATCTGGCGGGCTTCGTGGGCGTGGCGTTCGGCGGCGGCGAGGTCGCCGAGGCAGAGGTGGATCTCTGCGAGTTGGCCCCATGAACCGGCTTCATCGGGCTTGTCGCCAAGGGACTGCCGGACCCGCAGGCTTTCCTCCACAGAGCGGCGGGCTTCCTCGAAGTGCCGTCGGGCGGCGGACTCGTCGCCTCGCTCGCGGGCGGCTTCGCCTTCCTCTTGCAAGACGATGCCGATGTTCTGCGCAGCTTGGCCGAGGCCAACCTGATCTTTCAACTGCATGGCTAACTCGCGCGATTTCTCATACCAAGCTCGCGCTTCGGCAAGCGGCCAGCCTTCTGTTCGACTGCGCCGAGGAGGTTGTAGGTCCAGCATCATCGCCTTCTGATCATCTGCCTCCTGAAAGCGCTGGAGCGCCTGCTGGTAGAGGCGGTTGGCGCGCTCGAGTTGATTGCGGTGGCGGGCAAGGCTGCCCTGATGCTGGAGGGTTATTCCCTCCAGTTCCTTGTCCCCAGCCCGGCGGGCGGCGGCGAGGGCAAGGTCGATAGCGGGCATCGGCCTCGTCGTAGCGGCCCGCTGCCATGAGGATACTGGCGCATCGAGCCATGATCGGCGGCGACTTCGCGGTTGGTTGCCCAGCTTTTCTTGAATCTCGACAGCACTTCTCCGCCACTGCCAGAGCCTCGTCGTGCTGGCCGGCACTGCGTCAGCGCGTTGGCCAGATCGCCCATCGTGGCGGAGAGGTTGCTCAGTTCGGTCGCAGCCTTCGCGTGATCGGGCGAGGCCAGAAGCTCCTCCCAGGGCTGGCCTCCAGCTTTCTCCACCAGCGCCTCCCAGTGACCGACGGCTTCCCGCAGGATGGGGATGGCTTGCGCAGAGGCGCCTGCCTCGTTCAGCACCCGGCCCAGCATGCAGATCGTCGAACGCCAACTGAAACGCGGGATCGAACTCGGTGGTGTTGCGGAGGCGCTCGATGAGGGCCTGGAGCTGATCCACCGCACCCTGCGGATCGCCCTGGGTCGAAGCGCGTCCAGGCGTGCTGCCGCTCGTAAGAGGCGGCTTCTTCCGTGAAGCCCTGTTGGCCTACCGCGTCCTTCAGCCACTGCACCCAGGCATCGCGTTCGCGGAGGCGGCCTGACCTTTCCAGATAGTCGTGAAACGTGTCCCCCAGCGCTGCGGCGGTCTGGAGCTGCTGATCGGCCACGGCCCACTGGACGGCGGTGCGGTAGTTCGCTTCCTCGCGGTTCAGGATTTCCAGCGCGGCCCGTGGTTGCGAGCCGTTCAGCGCCTCGTCCAGCGCCTGCATGAGGCACGATAGACGCCGATGAAGCGCTGCCGGATCTCCGGGTCCTGCGCGAGTGCAGGATCGGCAGCGGCAGAGGCCAGGGTGGGGTGGAAGCGCAGGAAGGGACGGTTGTTGATCTGGAGGTCGTCCTCCACGCGCAGGAGGGCGATGCCTTGCAGCTCCCGCCGAATGGGCTCCCAGGCCTCCGGGGCGAGCTGGCTCACGTCGAGCAGAATCATCTCGAACACTCCGCCGCTGAAGAGGCCGAGCCAGGGCAGGGCTTCGCGGGCGGCGGGGCTCAGGTGACGGCGGGAGAACTCCAGGGAGGCGAGCAGGGACTGGTTTCTTCCCTCGGGCGCCTCCTGCTGAAATTTCGCGAGGAGCTTGCCGAAGTCCGCGCGGATGGCCTCGGGTGTGAGGGTGCGCAGATGGGGACCGACGAGCTCCAGCGAGAGCGGGTGGTCGGCCAGATCGTCGCAGCAGCGGATCGAGCTTGTCGCGGCTCAGCCGTGGATCGGCGAGGGTGAGGCCGTCGCGCTTCAGGATGCGCGAGAGCAGCCACAGGCTGTCGGCGCGGGCCAAGCCATGGAGCTCGTACCGCTGCGCGCCGGGAAGGCCGGTGTCGCCAGGGCGGCAGGTGACGAGCAGGCAGCCTTTTCCCGGACCGGTGGTGAGGTCGCGGAACAGATCGGCGAGGCGGTGGCGCTCGTCGTCGGTGTAGGGACTGCCGTGGGTGGCGGCGCCGTCGTTGAACTGCGGCAGGGCGCTCTCGAAGTTGTCCCAGACCATGAGCACGTCGTTCTGCTGGAAGAGCTCGATGGCGCGGCGGCGCTGCTCGACGGCGGGAAGCTGATCGAACTTCGGTCCAGCCAGGTAGGTGCCGAGCACCTGTACCACGCGGTCGGCGCTGGCGAACTGCTCGAAGCTCAGGAAGCAGGCGCCATCGCGGAACAGGCCGCTGCGCGTCCACCAGTGCGCGGCCTCGGTGGCGAGCGCGGTCTTGCCCATGCCGCCCATGGCGTGCAGCACGATGCCGCGATGGGTGCGGAACCGGCGCTCCAGCTCGTACAGCTCCCGCGCCCGGCCCTGGAAGCCATACTGCGGCGGGGGCGGGAAGGGGCCGGGTCTCCTCGCGCTTCGTGGCCGGGCTGCGGAAGCCGCGGCGGCGGCGGGCGTCCTCGGCGTCGGCGTCGCGGATGAGCCGGGCGAGGTACGCGGCGTTGTCGGCGTCCTGGGCAGGGTCGGTGAAATCTACCCAGAGCAGGGCGTCGAGCTCGGGAGGGAGATCGAGCGGCTCGAACTTGATCGGGATCAGCCGGTCGCCCTCGGGGATTCAGCTCGTTGTGCTTCTCGATCTCCCACTGCACCCATTTCGACTGCAGTGCGGTCTGGGAGCCGGCGACGACGGTGAAGCGGCTGTTCTTGATGCCTGTCTCGCACTGGGCTTGCAGGTTCCCCGGAGCTGACCTCCCATTTGTCCAGCCATACGCGCAGGCCGTGCTTCTCCGTGAGCTGGCGGGCGAGCGCTTCGACGCGGGTGGCGTCGTTGTGCTTGTGGCTGAGGAAGAGGTCGAACTGCCGCACCGGCTGTTGCCGGACGGCATCGGGCGGGACGAGCGCGTCGTCTGCTGTCGCGCTGGTAGAGGTGCGGCAGGAACCAGTCGTCGCAGCTTGACGGTGCGCCCGCCGGGACCGGATTCGATCCAGCGCGCCGGAGTGGAGATCAGCGCCTTCCGGGCCTCGGCAACGGCGTGGCCGATGGTGGTGCCGCGGACGAGCTCGCGGTAGAAGCGGTCGAGCAGCAGCCGCGCGGCCTCGACGTGCACGGCATGGCCCATGGAGAGCACGCTGCCCACGCCGGCCTGGATCAGGCGCGGCGCGACGGAGCGGAAGACGGCGGTCTTCCCCACCGTGGCGCTGCGGCAGGCTTCGAGCACGACGAGCGGGATGGTGTAGCTCGCCAGCAGGTTGCCGAGACGGTCGGCAGGGACGAGGTCGGTCTCGGATGCGCCGGAGCCGTCGTCGGGCTTCTCGAAGAGCAAGGCGCCGATCTGCGCCTGCGGCAGGAAGGTGCCGTGGCCGTCGAAGTGGACGAGGTCGTACGGATCGCCGGCTCCGCTGCCCTTCGCGCAGCATCTCCTCCATGCGCGCCAGGGTGGGCGGACGGCAGAAGTCCACGCGCACGCTGCCGCCGAGCGGATCGAGGGCGTCGAAGAGCGCCTTCGCCGTGAGCCGCGGATCGATGAAGCCCGCATCGGCCGGACGGCTGACGATGTAGAGGATGCGGAGCGGGAGCTGCGCCGGGCGAGGCGTGGTCTCCTCCGGCGTCTTCCAACTGCCGGCGCACGGACACGCGCTGCGCGAGGCTGCCCGGCGTCGTCGGCCATGAGCTCCCAGGGCAGCCGCAGCAGCGCCGGGTCCCGGGTGGCGATGGTCAGCTCGCGCGGCTCGGGACCGGCGAGGAGCTGATCCAGGAGGGCGCGGTTCTCCGGGGCGGTGAACAGGGCGTCGTAGAGCTGGCGGCCCCAGCGCTTGAGGTTCTGCTCGATGCGGCTGGGCGCGGACGACGGCTCCGCCATCGGGCAGGTCCATGTAGTCTTCGAGATACCAGCGCAGGTCCTCGTAGTCGTCTTCGGTGAGGAAGGGGGTGAAGGGGACCTCGACGCCGCGATCCTCTCCGTAGGTGAGTTGAGCGCGGTAGCCATCCGCGGCGGGGTGAAAGAGGACTCGGAGGTCTTGCATAGACGGTAACGCGAATTCTACCGTGTTAAGGGGTGCGGGGCGGGGGCGTCAGGGGCTGGCGAGGTTGATCGTTCCGGTGTGCCCTTCGGCGGAGACGCCCCGACGGTGTTGCACCCGGAAAGGGCGTCGGTAGAGGACTGGGGCGTCTCTACGGTACGGCATTGCCCTGGCGCGACGGCGTGGTTATGGAGGCCCCCGTAACCACGCCGTGGGAACCGGCAATACCGTTCCGTAGAGACGTCCCAGTCCTCTACCGGGCATTTTCCGGGTCCACAAACGTCGGGGCGTCTCTTCGAAGGGCCTTCCCTACCGATTTTACGGTAACGGACTGGATCCAAGTGGCGAATCAGCCAAGTTAGCCGGGCCGGCAAGGATGCCAGCGCTCCCAGGGAGTCCCGTCCCCCGCCCCTTACCGCACCTTTCCCTTACCACCGCTGCCCCGGGCTCGCCTTGCGCCTCGGGAGGCCTTTTGCCACAATGCGGCATAAACGGGGTGCCTTCCTGGCGTCCCTCCGCGAGAGGAGAGGTGTTGTCGTGAACGAGCCCATCAAGTTCTTCCTCCCGGGTCCGACGTATGTGCCCCAGGATGCCCTTCAGGCCATGACCAGGCCCATGGTGGGGCACCGGTCGGCCGGGTTTAAAGACTTCTATCTCAAGATCGCCGAGCGGCTTCCCAAGGTGCTCCGCACCCAGGGCGACGTCATGGTCGCCACCGGCAGCTCGACGCTGATCATGGAGAGCGCCGTCATCTCCTGCGTTCAGCAGGACGTGCTGAATATCACCAACGGCGCTTTCTCGGAGCGCTGGCATTCGATGTCGAAATCCGTGGGGAGGGCGGCGGACAAGCTGGCGTTCCCCTGGGGACAGGCGATCGATCCGGACGTGGTGCGGTCGGCCCTGCGGCGCAAGAAGTACGAGGCCGTGACCCTGGTCCACAACGAGACCTCGACGGGCGTGATGAGCCCCATCGCGGACGTGGCCCGCGCGATCCGCGAGGAGAGCGACGCGCTGGTGATCGTGGATACGGTCTCGTCCCTTGGGGGAGGACCGGTCGAGACGGATGAGTGGGGTCTGGACATCGCCCTCGCCGGCACGCAGAAGGCCATCGCGGTGCCTCCCGGCCTGACGCTGTTCACTCTGTCGGACCGGGCGGCCGAACAGGCGGCGAAGGTGCCGCACCGCGGCTTCTATACGGACCTGCTGCGCTACCGCGAGAAGCACCGCGAGGGCGGCTTCATCACCACGCCCGGCATCCCGCTGCTCTACGCGCTGGACGTGCAGCTCGACCGCATCCTCGCCGAGGGCATGGAGGCCCGCTGGGAGCGCCATGAGCGGCTGTACCGGAAGACGGCGGAGTGGGCCGCGGCCCGCGGGTGCACGTACGCTTCCGCGGAGAACGCCCGGTCGGTCACGGTGAGCTGCCTCTATCCGCCGCAGGGTGTCGATCCGCAGGCCATCGTCAAGGGTCTCGCCGAGCGGGGCTACACGATCGGCGGCGGCTATGGCGACTGGAAGCCCACGACGTTCCGCATCGGCCACATGGGCGAGGTGCGGGAGAGCGATCTGGAGGCTCTGCTGGCCGAGATCGATCAGATCCTCGATTCGATCTCGGTAGAACCGGTGGCCGTCCCGGCTCCGGCAGGCTCGGGGAGCCTCTGATGGCGCACCGGATCCTGATCGCCGACTCGCTCGATCCCTCCGGCCTCTCTCTCTTCGAGGAGGCCGGGGCGGAGGTCTACCAGCTCAAGGCGGAGGAGAAGGACCGGCTGCCCGAGATCCTGGCGGATTTCGACGCCCTCGTGGTGCGCAGCTCGACCCAGGTGACGGCCGACCTGCTCCAGGCCGGCAAGCGCCTCAAGGTGGTGGGGCGCGCGGGCATCGGCGTGGACAACGTGGACGTGGCCGCCGCCACGGAGCTGGGCATCCTGGTGGTGAACGCGCCCACGGCCAACCTGATGTCGGCCACGGAGCACACGTTCGCGCTGCTCCTCTCGCTCGCCCGGCGGGTGCCGGAGGCGGACGCCTCCATGCGGGCGGGGGAGTGGAACCGCAAGCTGACGGGCATCGAGCTCCAGGGCAAGACCCTGGGGATCATCGGCTTCGGCCGCATCGGCCAGCGCGTGGCGGACCGGGCGCGAGGCTTCGAGATGAAGATCGTGGCCTACGATCCGTTCCTGGACGCCGCGGCGGCCCGCCGGCTGGAGGTGGAGCTGCTGCCATTGGAGGAGCTCCTCTCCCGGTCGGACATGGTCACTCTCCACGTACCCATGACGGACCAGACGCGCAACCTGCTCAACCGCGAGACGATGGCCAAGATGAAGAAGGGCGCGCTCATCGTCAACTGCGCCCGCGGCGGTGTGGTGGACGAGGAGGCGCTGCTCGAATCCCTGGAAGCGGGTCATCTGGGCGGCGCGGCCCTGGACGTGTTCGCCGAGGAGCCGCCCAAGGATCTCCGGCTGGTGCGCCACAAGAAGGTGGTGTCGACGCCCCACCTCGGCGCCCAGACTCGCGAGGCCCAGGAGCGAATCTCGGTTGAAACGGCGCAGATGGTGCTCGCGGCGCTTTCGGGATCGCTGGCCGTGGCGGCGGTGAACCTGCCGTTCCGTCCCGCGGGCGGCCGGGCCGAGCCGTTCATGAGTCTGGGGGAGTCCCTGGGACGCATGGCCTGCGCTCTCCTGGGGGGACCCGCGCAGCGGCTGCAGGTGGACGTGTGGGGTCTCGACGAGTCGCTGCGGGTGCCGGTCACGGTGGCCGTGCTCAAGGGGGTGCTCACGCCGTTCCTGGGCGAGGCGGTCAACTACGTCAACGCCGAGCGGATGGCGGAGAGCCGGGGGATCGAGGTGACTCGCACCACCCACAGCGCCCGCGGCGACTATCCTCAGCTCGTGGACGTGACGCTCTCGGGCGGCGGCAAGAGCGTGGAGCTGGGGGGCACGCTCTTCGGCGAGCGCGACCCGCGCGTGGTGCGCTTCGAGAACTACCGCCTGGAGTTCCGGCCCGAGGGGAACCTCCTGGTGCTGGAGAATTTCGACAAGCCGGGCGTAGTGGGCAAGGTCGGCACGCTGCTCGCCAAGGCGGAGATCAACATCGCGGACATCCACCTTGCCCGCCGCGGCAACGAAGCCCTGGCCGTGCTGCGCGTGGACCAGGAGCCCACGCCGGCCGTGGTGGAGGAGCTCGCCGCGTTGCCGGAGGTGAAGTCGGCCCGGCGGGTATTGCTGGGATAGGCCCTCACCCTTCCCTCTCCCGACCCCTCCCTTCCCCCCTCACCGGGAGAGGGAAAAAGAAACAAGATCGGGATTCGTTGATCTCTCTCGTCTTTCTTTCTCCCTCCTCTCCCGGTGAGGGGGGAAGGGAGGGGTCGGGAGAGGAGGGCCGGGGTGGTGAGGGCCTCCGCTGGGGTAAACTCCCGTCCGCACCGCGATCCGCAGCGGTGCCATCAGGAGGAGATCCCCATGGCCCACGTCGGAGTCATTTTCGGAGGCAGGAGCGTCGAGCACCAGGTCTCGATCCGCTCGGCCCGTACTGTCGTCCAGGGTCTGCGCGACGCCGGCCATTCCGTAACGCCTCTGGGGATCGCGCAGGACGGCTGCTGGATCGACGCCGAGGCGTCCGAGGCCGTGCTCTCGAGCGAGGGCACGCGGAGATCCCGCCGGTCGAGATGCCGGTCGCCCCCACGCTGCGCCATCTGCTGGCCTCGGGCGTGGAGGTGGTGTTCCCCATCGTCCACGGCACCTGGGGCGAGGACGGCACGTTCCAGGGGCTCTGCGAGATGCTGGACCTCGCCTACGTGGGGCCCGGCGTCACCGCCAGCGCCCTCGCCATGGACAAGGTGCTCTGCAAGCGCCAGCTCGCCGCGGCCGGCGTGCCGGTGGTGGAGTACGAGGCGGTCACCCGCCGCCAGTTCGAGGACGATCCCGCGGGGTGCCTGGCCGCCTGCTCCCGCTTGCCGTTCCCTCTCTTCGTGAAGCCCAGCGTGGGCGGGTCGAGCGTGGGCGTGAAGAAGGTTCCCGATCCCGCGTGCCTGGAAACGTCGATCCGCTTCGCCCTGCGCTTCGACGACACGGTGCTCGTGGAGCGGGGGGTCAAGGGGCGGGAGCTGGAGTGCGCCGTCCTCGGCTACCGGAAGATCGAGGCCTCGGTCGTGGGGGAGGTCATCCCCGGCAACGAGTTCTACGACTACGCGGACAAGTACCTCCAGGACACGGCCGGCCTGGTCGCCCCGGCGGACATCCCCGAAGAGGTCGCCGACCGGCTGCGGTCCATCGCGGTGGACGCCTTCGCGGCTATCGGCGGCGTGGGCCTCGCCCGGGTGGATTTCTTCCTCGAAGGGGAGGACCGCCTCTACGTCAACGAGATCAACACCCTCCCCGGCTTCACCAGCATCTCGATGTACCCCCGCCTCTGGGGCCTCTCCGGCCTGCCCCTGCCGAAGCTGGTGGACCGCCTGGTCCAGATCGCCCTCGAACGCCACCGCGACCGGCACCGGCTGGACGAGGGGATCAAGGAGTTTCTGACCGAGCTGAGTCTGAAAGGGTGAGGAAATCCCCGTAGGGGCGGCCCCATGTGGCCGCCCTGGGTGGAGAGGCCAGGGCGGCCACGCAGGGCCGCCCCTACTAATCTCCTCGGGCCAGTTTATCCAGGAGCGCCAGCCGTTCCGCGGCATCCGCCGGCAGCGGTCCCGCGTCCAGGCACCGGCCGTTCCGGACTCCTAAAGCGCGATGGGCCCGGGGCACGAAGGGCTCGATCTCGTGGGAGACCACCACCACGGCGGCGCCCGAGGCGAGGAGGCGGTCCACCCAGGCCAGGAGATCGCCGCGCGCGGTCCGGTCCATGGCTTCGAGGGGCTCGTCGAGGATCACGTGGCGGTGCGTGCCCACGAAGGCAGCGGCGAGCACGGCCCGGCGGCGCTGGCCCATGGAGAGCTCGCGCACGGAGCGGTGGGTGAGCCCGCCGAGGCCGGCCGTCTCCAGGGCCTCGCGTCCCCGCTGCCTGGGCTCGCCGCGCAGGCGGCAGACGAGGTCCAGGATCTCCCCCACGGTGGCGTAGGGCGTCAGGTCCGGCTGCTCGGGCACGTAGGCGAGCCCACGCCGGGATTCCTCCTCGTCCACCCAGAGATCGCGGCCGTCGATCTCCACCCGTCCTGAGTCCGGCCGCTCGATCCCCGCCGCCAGCTTGAGGAGCGTGCTCTTGCCGCAGCCGTTGGGGCCGAGCAGCAGGGTCAGGCCCTCGCGGATCTCCAGGTCCACGCCGGACAGGACGGGCTCTTTCTCCCGGTACGCGAAGGACGCCTGATGGAACCGGATCACCAGGCGCTCCAGGACTGGGGATCACCCGCCGCCAAGTGGTGCAGCTCCAGCCAGCGGCTCACCTTTTGCCGCCGCTCGCGCTCCGCCGCCGCGCGCACAGCCCAAGGTGTGGCCATGAGGGCGAGGAGGGCGGTCCAGGGGAGGAGGGCGATCAGGGCCGAGAGGAACATCCCTGCTCCGAAGATTTCCCCGGAGGCGCCGGTCCGCCGCTCGGGAGCGCGCCGGACGGCTCCGGAGGCGAGGACGGCAAGGACAGGAACGACCGCAAGGGCGACGAGAGCGGCGGGGTTGATCCAGGCGGTCAGCAGTACCAGCGGCAGCGCGTGAATCCCCAGGAACAGGGAGTCGGAGAGCACGCGCCGGGTGGCAGACCAGGGGAGCGAGCGCGACCACGGCCACGCAGGCCGGCGGACGGCCAGCGATTCCCCCATCTGGGAGAGAAGGAACACCACGGCGCAGCCGGCCCCCAGGCGGACGCCCAGCCGGGCGTGCTCGGGCGCCAACCCATTATTGGAGAGAGTATTGGAGAGATTGTTGGCGATGAAGGCCCAGGCCGAGCCCACTGGAAGGAGGCCCAGGAAGAAGGCACCGGGGAGGGTCCGTCCCACGGCCCGCCAGGCGATCCGGAATTCGAGCATCCCGCCGCCCGCTCCCTCTGAGACTCGTGCCTTGGTGATCGGGGGACCGCCAGCTCGTGCGATGGAGCCCGCCGCGAGATCCGCCGCAATCGTCAGGACCGTGCCAGCGCCGAGCAATGCCCATCCTCCGGCGCCCGCCGTGAAAGCTCCCGCTACAGCGAGAGGAGCGGACGCCCACCGCCGCTTGGCCGGCACCACGGCAATCCCCGCCGCCACGGCCGTCACGGCTAGGGCGAGCGCGTCGACGATCAAGGTCGATCCCGCGCGGGAGGCGTAGGCGGCGAGGAACAGGAACAGGAACAGCAGCGGCGCCTGGGACACGGCGACAGCGATGCCCGCCGCCCGCCGGTGGGCGACGCCGGTCACGGGGAGATGCCGCAGCCATCCCCCCAGCCCCCGGCTGATCCGCGGAGACGCCACCGCCGCCGCCCCGAGGCACGCGGCGGCGATCATGGCCGCCGATCCCCCCGCGGACCGGGCGCCGTAGAGCATCTGGGACAGAGAGATCAGGAAGTCGTTCCCGAGGAGCATCGCGCCCCCCACGGCGCCGACGATCACCGGCATGAACACCCGCATGGCCAGCCGGGCGCCGACGGAGAGGTGGAAGCGGAGGAGGGGGAGAAGGGCCATGGCGGGAGGGATTCTATGGCGGCGGCCCCGCCCGGGCATCGCCCCGCCGTATCGCCCTCAATGTAGAGACGCCCACGGGGACCCCGTGGGGCGTCTCCTGGAGGGGGCAGGACCGATCTGTTGGCGAGACCTCGGATCGAAGAGAAGGCACCCCGCGGAAAGACGTTCGGGATGGCGATATCGTGCCCGCCTCGGAGACGCCCCGCGGGGTTCCCCACGGGGCGTCTCTACATTGAGGACGATACGGCAGTGCGAGATCCCCTATTGCCCTTCCTTCCCGCCCCCCCGCGCCACCGCCTCGCAGGCATCCGTGACGTTCGGAATCGCGTTCACCTGCTTGGCCCGCTGGCCGATCTCCGTCTCGCCACAGCAGCTCAGGATGGCGTCGAGGAAGGGCTTGGCCGCCTCGGGATCGCGCCCTTCGATCCAGTTACCGGCGGTGGCGAGGATGCGGGCCTTGTCGGCCGTGCCGTCGGGCAGCAGCGCGGCGGCTTCCTTGGCGATCTCCATTCCCTGATAGCGATAGTGGAAGCGCTTGGCTGGCTTCACCGCGTTCTCGCGGGCGCGCTTCTTCTCGTCCGCCGTGGGGCCGAGGTTCTTGGACCTGTTGCGGACGCGGGCCTTGGCGAAGGAGTCGTTCTCGTATTGCCCCTCGTAAAGGAACCAGTCGGGATCGAGCTCGGTGCCGAGGAGAGCCATCCCCTGATAGCGGGTGACGCAGGCCGCACGGAAGAGCGACCGGGAGCGCTCTTCGGGGGGACGCTTCTCATCGCGCCCTTCCGCCAGCGAGCGCGACAGCAGTTTCAGGGACGATCCCAGAGGGACGGGCAGGAACTTCTCCGCCTCCTGGTACCGCCCCTCCCGGGCCAGCCGCCGGCCCACGAGATAGCGGAAGTCGTAGGCGATCCGTTCTCCGTCCGGCGTCACGATCCCCGCGAACACCAGGTTCCAGCCGTCTCCGTACTCTTCCGGCCGGTGGGAGGCGAGGGCCACGGACCAGTTCCGGGCCGCGTAGGTGAGCAACTCCTCCGTCGTGAGCACCCGCTCGGCGATGTAGGCGCCGTCGCTCCAGTAGCCGCCCAAGAACAGGTAGGTGATGGCTTCTCCGTAATTCCCCTGGGCCAGCCGGACAGCGCCGTGGTCGCCGTGGACGTGAGGAGCGAGCGCGGGGTGGACCTGGTTCTCGTAGGCGTTCCAGGCGTCGTGCTCCGGTGCGGGTTTCTGGGGCAGGCGATTGATCCGGGCGAGGGCACGCTCGGCCTCGTCGATCTTGCCGGCGCGCATGAGGAGCTTGGCCTGGATCCAGTCGGCCATGGGGCCACTCGCGCGCTTCAGCCACTCCTCGGCGCAGGCGAAGTCCCCGGCCCGGTAGCAGACCCAGGCCAGGCGGTCGGCGTCCGCGACGTTCCTGGGCTGGACGGCCTTGATGGCCTCCAGCCACTTGCGGGCCGGCGCGGGATCGAGGGGGCCGTCGTAGTCCACCCGGTCCCAGCGGGAGACCACGCAGGCGTTCATGATGGGCCGGGCCTCATCCGAGGCGGCGACCTTCTTGAGGCCCTCGGGATCATTGAGCAGCTTGAAGCAGGTGGTACGAATCGACTGCACGGCTCCCGGATCACCCGTCGCGACCTGCCGGAAGTAGAGCACCAGCGCCTGTTCCGGCCGCTTACGGGCGAGCTCGGCGCGGGCTTGCCAGCCGAAGCTTGCCGCGGCAAGGCCGAGGGGATCGGGGAAGCCTTTGTCGGCCAGCTCGCGGGTACGTTCGAACCACTGGACAGCCCCCTCGGGATCGGTGGGCTCGCCCGTCTTCAGATCGTTCCAGAGGCTCAACCGCCCCAGCATGTACGCGGCCCAGACGGTGCGGCGGCGGCGCTCCGCCCCGGGACGGTCGAGAAGCCTCTTCCAATAGCCCTGGGCGGCCTGGAACCGGCCCTGGTGGTAGGCGATGGCGCCCCGGAGGTAGTCCTCGAACTCGCCGGGCAGGCCCATGGGGACGGTGAGGTCTGCGGGCGGCCGCGGTCGCGGTGGCGGAGGATCGGACCAGGCGGCTTCCTGGCGCCAAGCCGCGACCGCGTCCCCGTATTCGGCCAGGCGCTCGCGGACTTCGGCGTACTGCGCCGTCAGGGTCCGGTTCGACGTGACGGTCTCGAGGTCCCTCTGGTCCACCTCCGCCGTCTGCCGGTGAGGACTTTGAGCGGCCACCACGGCTCTGGGTGGCTGTGTCGGGGACCTTATCCAGAAGAGGGCGCCCCCCTCCGCGATGGACAGGCGCTGATCGAGGGCGACCTTGAGCCAGGTGGTGGGCGCTTCGAGGATGCTGGCCTCGTCCGTCACCAGCCACCGGGGGAAGAAGGGGCCGCAGGCTTGGAGAACGGCGGTCCCGAGGAGGGTCGCTGACGCGATCAGGCCGACTCGGACGATCAAGGAACGCGTGTCACGGCAGCTCAACCTGAACCTCCGTAGGATTCTTGAATCGAAGCCAGGCGATAGGACGGCGGGTGCCTGGACGCAGGAATCCGGCTCCGGACCGCACCAGGGTGACCTCCGCCCCGCTCTTCGAAACCATCCTGTATACGGACAGGCCGTCCGCGGCGATGGGGGCTTCTTCACCCTCCGCCCAGTGGATGCGGATGGGAGAGGGCCACTGGGCATCCGCCTCGCCCTGGTTGGCAATGTCCACCTCCACCAGCCCCGGCTCGGGTTTCCGCACCAGGGTCCGGACATCGGTCCGGGGCACCCGTCCCGCCATGGCGGCCCGCAGAGTCGGCCACGTCCAGTTCCGGCGGTCGCCCTCGACGGGCAGGCGGTACCAGAGGAGCCCCGTCAGCTCTCTGGGGCGCTCCCGGGTCCAGTCGCGGACCAGCCCTGCCAGGGCGACCGGATCGCTCCTCGCGTTGCGGACCGTGCTGCCCGGCGCGAAGGAGACCAGAGGGCCTTCGGCGATCAGCCCAATGAGATGGGCCCGGGCGTCGTAGGCGGCCTGGTAGCTGTAGGTGGGCAGCGCCACGCGGAAGGGGATTCCATAGCTCGCCGCCTTCTTCACCACGCCTTTCGCCGTCTTGGGCTCGGTGAGCAGGATGTCCCCTTCGCCGAGGAATTCCGGGGGCTTGAGCGAGTGGACCTGGAGGACGTAGCCGTCGGCCGCCTCGATCAGGGTCCGGAACTCCTGGCGCCAGAACATCCAGGTGGGGAGCGCGGTGAAGGTCAGGCGCACGGGCGCTGAGGCCGGCTTCAGTTGGGAGAGGAGGAACCGGTAGTCCTTGACCTTGGATTCCGGCGAGTCGTAGTCGATCTGGATCTCGGAGAGGGCGATCCCCTTGGCCTGGGCCTCGGCCTTGACGCTGCGGATCAAGCCCTGAAGGAACCCCACCATCTTGGGGTCCTGCTCGAACAATCCCGGAAAGGTATGCACCCGGATCGCCGCGCCCACGGCCTTGCCATAGCCTTTGAGGGCCGCGGCATCCAGGGGAACCCGGGCCACCTGGGGCGGCTGGGTCCGCGGGTCCACCTCGGCCGCGAGCACGATCAGCCCGGAGAAGTCTTTGGACGCCTGGCGGACGGATTCACGGACGGCCGGGGTCCAGTCCCGCTGCCAGACGTAGGCCTCCTGAGGCAGGGGGCCGGAGACCGGCTCGCTCTCGCAGGCGGCGAGAAGACAAGGCAGCAGCAGCAGGAGGGTGAGCTTTGCGGTTCGATGCATCACGGCAAGGATATCGCTCCCTCACCTCGCCAACGCCTTCACCGCCCCATAGGTCCTCGGCGAGCGCGCGGACGTGCGCTTCGAGGCGGTTGGAATCGACCGAGAGGTGTCCTTCGTCGCTAGAATAGGGCCCCATGGGATCTTCTACCAAGATTTTGTATCGAAACCGGTACCGGGTTTCTTCAACCCGGCTGCCGGGCTGGGATTATGGGAGGGGAGGCGCGTACTGCGTCACGATCTGCACCCGCGACAGGGTGTGCTGCCTCGGGGAGATCGCCGACGGTCTGAGCCTGCCTTCAGACCTCGGACAGATCGTAGCGGAAGAGTGGATCGAGACCGCCAGGCGTCGCCCCTATCTCAAACTGGACGCCTGGATTGTGATGCCTAATCATTTCCATGGCATCCTCCTCATTGAACCGCCTCCTTTGAATGAGGCTCCGCGCCCCCTGGGCGTGATCATCGGGCAATTCAAGGGCGCCTGTACCCGCCGCATCTGGGCTATGGGCCGGCGCGACTTCGACTGGCAGGACCGTTTCTTCGATCAGATCGTTCCCGATGAAGAGACCCTGCTGCGGTTCCGCAGATATATCCAGGAAAACCCCCGCAACTGGAAGAAGGACAAACACCATCCTGAATCTCCGTCTGACGCGGCAACGCTACTTCCTCGATCACCAACCTCAAAGAAAGGGTAAAACGCCGCCCCCCCAATGTAGAGACGCCCCGTGGGGCGTCTCCTGGTAGGGCAATCCGGTGCCCTTCAAGATGCGTCCCCTGGGGGGTCTCTTCGATAGGGGTTTCTTCGATGCGCATCCATCTCTTCGATGCGGTGTTCATTTCTTCGATGTGGCGTTCGTGGTTGAGGATCGTGGTGTGCCTGTCCAGGAGACGCCCCACGGGGCGTCTCTACATTGGGGGGTACACGGTGGTGGTTTTCCTGGGTGCTTGGTGGCGGATGGGGCGGTGTTGCCGTGCTTCAGGGTTGCTGAAGAGGGTTGTGTGGAAGGGGGCATGCGGACGGCCTATAGAATCGTCCTCCCATGCTCTTGACCATCCGCGCCAGCCAGACCCCAGCCCCGGATCTTGCGGCGCATCTGGGCCTTTCCCTGGACCGGATCGAAACGTTCGACCTCCCCTTCGGCCGGGCGTATGCCTTCTTCCCGGAGGCCACGGAGTCCGAGGGCACGGCCGCGCTGGTGCTGGACGTGGATCCCCTGGAATTGACGCCGGTCGACGAGCGCCTCTACGCGGCCTCGCCTCTGATGGCCCGGGCCATCGATGCCCTGCTGGCAAAACAGGATGGAGACGGGCCGGCAGTCCTCCTGGAGGCGCGGATTGCGGCGTTTCCTTGCCGGGGTGGGGAAGAAGAGCTGCGGCGGACCTTCGAGCCGCTCGGGTACGGAGTGACGGCCGAAGCGCAGCCGCTCGATCCAGCCTTTCCGGACTGGGGGCCGAGCCGGTGCTGCACGGTCACCCTGCGCTCCACCCGGCCCGTCCGGGAGCTGCTCGCCCATCTGCGCGACCTCATCCCGGTCCTGACGGGCGGAGAGGGGAGGAACGGACAGTGATCCTGCCGATCCCCAGCTCTCCCTGGTGATCCTCATCGGCCCTTCCGGCGCGGGCAAATCCACCTTCGCCCGCCGGCACTTCCGGCCCACCGAGGTGCTCTCGTCCGACACCCTGCGGGCCTGGGTCTCCGACGACGAGCACGACCAGTCGGCCACACGGGACGCCTTCGACGTCCTCCACCGCGTCGCGGCCAAGCGCCTCGCCCGGGGCCGGCTCACCGTGATCGATGCCACCAGCGTCAAGCCCGACGCGCGCAAACCCCTGCTCGACCTCGCCCGCCGGTACCACGTGCGCCCGGTCGCCCTCGTCTTCCAACTGCCCGAGGAGGTCTGCCAGGAGCGCAACCGGTGCCGCCCGGACCGCCAGGTGGAGCCCTTCGTGGTGAGCGTCCAGAGCAACGACCTGCGGCGCTTCCTGCCCAACCTCGCCAACGAAGGATTCCAGCGCAATGTCTGGATCTTCCGCTCGCCCGGGGAGGTGGACGCCGTCTGCATCGAGCGGCAGCCCCTGCCGCCGGACCGGCGGTTCGACTCCGGCCCCTTCGATCTCATCGGCGACATCCACGGCTGCGGCGACGAGTTGGAAGAGCTGCTGGCGAGGCTCGGCTACGTGCTGGACGCGGCGGGGACCCGCCACCATCCCGCGGGCCGGAAGGTCATCTTCCTCGGCGACCTCGTGGACCGCGGGCCGCGGGTGACGGACGTGCTCCGCATCGCCATGGGGATGGTGGCGGCCGGCTCGGCCCTCTGCCTCCCCGGCAACCACGACGAGAAGCTGCTGCGCTGGCTCAAGGGGCGCAACGTCCGGATCGCCCACGGGATCGAGAGGTCCATCGAGCAGATCGAGAAGGAGACGCCCGAATTCCGTGCCCGGGCCATCGCCTTCCTCTCCAATCTCGTGAGCCATTACGTGCTGGACGAGGGCCGGCTCGTGGCCGCCCACGCCGGCATGAAAAAGCCCATGCAGGGGCGCGACACCAGCCGGATCCGCGACTTCGCCCTCTATGGCGAAACGACCGGAGAAGTCGACGAGATGGGCCTGCCCGTCCGCCTCGACTGGGCCGCCGAATACCGCGGCTCCGCCCTGGTGGTCTACGGCCACACGCCCGTGGCCGAGCCGCGCTGGCTCAACAGCACGATCAACATCGACACGGGCTGCGTCTTCGGCGGCCGCCTCACGGCTTTGCGCTATCCCGAGCGGGAGCTGGTCTCCGTGCCCTCCCGGCGGGCCTACGCGGGCACGGCGCGGAAGTTCCTTCCCCAACAGGTCCCGGGGCAACCGGCTCCGGGACCCTGGAGACCCGAGCTGCCTCCGGACCCGATCCTGCCCCAACCCAGCCAGCGGCCGGATTTCCTCGAGCATCCCGACGAGGTGTTCGCCCAGCTCCGCGCCGAGGGCGTCCGGCAGGCCGTCTGCGAGGAGACGCTCGGAGGCACGCGGGCCGTCGTCGTGATCTGCCGCGACGAGGTGGCGGCCAAGCGCCTGGGAGGGGAGGGGATCGGCGTTGCCTGGACGACCTCCGGTGGGAGGCTGATCGAAGGTCCGGCCCTGGAGAAGGCCTTCCTCAGCCGCTTCCGCGACATCCTCGACCGCGCGGGCTCTGGGAACAGCTGGGCACGGCCTGGGTCTGCCTCGAAGGGGAGCTGACTCCCTGGTCCCTGACCAACCGCGATCTCCGGGATCACTACGCCCTGGTGGGCGCGGCAGCCCGGGCGGCCCTGCCCAAGGTGGTGGCGCGCCTCGCCGAGGCCGGAGCCCGGGGCCTGGACGTCCACGACCTCCTGGCCCGCCAGCGCGAGCGCTACGAGCTGTCGGTGCGCTTCGCCGAAGCCTGCCGGCGCCGCTGCCGCCGGGTCGCCTCCGTGGCCGACCTCCGCTTCGCGCCCTGCCGGATCCTCGGGACCGAAAAGGACGTGCAGGCGGGCAAGGACCGCCTCTGGCACCTGGAAACGCTCGCGGAAGTCTGCCGCACCACCGGTCCGGAGCTCCTCATCCCCCTCCCGTTCCGCCTCGTGGACCTGGAAGACCCCGCGAGCGAGGCCGAGGCCGTGCGCTGGTGGAAGGAGAGGCCGGAGGGGATGCTCGTCAAGCCTCTCGCGCCCGGCCGCTCTCGCCCGGCCATGCTCTGCCGGAGCCGGGAGGCCCTGCGTCTCGTCCACGGTCCCGAATACACCCTGCCCGACAACCTGGAGCGCCTGCGGGCGCGTCTGCGCGAGGAAAGCTCTACTGGCCCCGTGCTAGGCTCCCCCAAATTTTCGGGAGGGGGGAGGGCATGAAATCGGGCATGAAGAAGGGTGTCCTTCTCTGGTTGCTGGAGCTCGCCGTTCTGACAGGTCTCTACTACCTGGCGCTCCGCGGCCGGGTCTCCCCGGGGGCCGAGCGGCTCGCCGCTCTGGGGAGCGGAGTCGCTCTTTTCCTCGTCATCGGCGCTTTCCGCATCGCCTGGTCGGCACGGCAAGGCCGCGCCCTGCTCGCCTTTGCCGACACCGGAGCGCCCTTCGAAGACGGCCAGCGGATCGCGGCTGTCGGCCCCATCCTGGCCTTGAGCCCGCCGGTCCATGCTCCCTTCAGCGGAGAGCCCTGCGTCTTGTGCGTCTGGAACATCTCCCACGAGGTCAAGCACACGAGGAAAGGAAGGACAAGCACGCGCAGAGTCGACGACTTCACAGGTTGCCTCATGGCGCCTTTCGTGGTCCAGACCCCCGCGGGCAATGTCCGCATGCTGGGCTTTCCCTGGCAGGAAGGCTTCCCGGCGGAGACTCATGGTAGCCCCGAAGCCTTCATGCGGGCGCAGGCTTGCCTGCAGACAATCCCCTCTGAAAAAACGAACCTCGTCAAGTCCTTCTTCGAGGATCGCGTCGCGGACGAGGCAGGCTACATCCGCAAGGACTTGCGGATGGCTGGCGACGATTTCCAACTGGATCCCACCGTCCACACTCTCACGGAAGAGATCGTCAGGGAAGGCGAAACGGTCAGCGCTTTCGGTATCTACTCGGCCGAGAGGCAAGGGCTCGTTCCCGACCATAGCCGGCGAGACGCAGGGCTCAATCTGGTCCAGGGCGACAGTCGAGCGGTTGGGGAGACCCTGAAGACGAAATTCTGGAAGTACTCTGTGGGCGGCGTCATGCTTTTCCTCATCGCCCATGTCTCGCTGTTCGACTACGTCGACCGGCACCAGGTGCGGGAGGACCCCGACGCGTTGATGGCAGCCCGGAAGGACGCCTTGTTTCAAGCTGTCGAGAATAGAGATCTGGCGGCCGTCACCGCGGCGCTCGACGCCGGGCTCGATCCCAACGCGCGGGATGAGACGACTGGCAGCACACCCCTGATGATGGCGGAGGACCCGCGGATCGCCCGCCGGCTGATCCTGGCTGGCGCCGACGTCAACGTCCGCGACCTGAGTGACCATACACCGCTCATCGACGCCGCGAGGACTTGCAACCTCGAAGTGGTCCGTCTGCTCCTCCAGTCCGGTGCCGACGTCCATGCCCGCGACCCCGCGTCGAACCGCAACGCCCTGGAGTGGACCGTGGACTGCTACCCTCAGGGCGACGAGAGGCACGAGGCGGTGATGAAGGCGCTGCGCGCCGCCGGGGAGGCACCCTAGGCATGAAGAAAGGTTGCCTTCTCTTGTTGCTCCAGGCCGCCGTTCTGACTGGACTCTATTACCTGGCGTTGCGCGGCCGGGTCACCCAGTCGGCCGCCCAGCTCGGCGCTCTCGTCGGCGGGGTCTCTCTCTCGCTCGTGATCGGCGCCTTCCGTCAATCCTGGAAAGAGCGGAGAGGCCGCGCCCTGCTCGACCGGGCGCTTACCGGAGCCCCCTACGAAGACGGCCAGCGGATCGCGGCCGTCGGCCCCATCCTGGCCCTGGGCGCGCCGGTTCTGGCTCCCTTCAGCGGAGACCCCTGCGTCTTCTGCGCCTGGGAGGTCTCCCACAAGAGCTCGAGCAAGGGAGGAAAGTCCATACCCCTGGACGTCAAGGACTTCTCGGGCTTCCTCATGACGCCCTGCGTGGTCCAGGCCCCCACGGGCAACGTTCGCATCCTCGGCTTTCCCGCGCTCGAAGGCTTTCCGGAGGCGGCTCAGCGCAGCAACGATGACTTCCTGCGGGCGCGGCCCTTCCTGGAATCGACTTCCTTTGAAAAAGTAAACACCTTCAAGGCCTTCTCCAATGTCGAGGCTCTGGTCGCGGACGAGCACGGCCACCTTCGCAAGGTCTGGCGGATGGCCGGCGACGATTTCGTGCTGAATCACACAGTGCACACCCTCGAGGAGCGGATCGTCAAGGATGGGGAGACCGTATGTGCCCTCGGGCGCTACTCGGCCGAGAAGAAAGGGCTCGTCCCGGGCTTCGACCCGCGAGGCGCCGGGCTCGATCTGATCCGGGGCGACAGCCCAGCGGTCCGGGAGACCCTCACGGATAGCTTCAAAGGCTTCGCCGCCATGGGCGTCCTGCTTTTCCTGGTCTCCCACTTCTTCCTGTTCCTTTACGTCGCCGATCGCGGCTCAGAAAGCCGCTACAGGAGGGAATTTGCCCGGGACGAAGCATTCATCCAAGCCATTTTGGACAGGGATATGAAAGCTGTCACGGAGGAGCTCGACGCCGGCTTCGATCCCAACCACGAGGACGAGTACGGCAGAACACCCCTCCTGATGGTGCAAGACCCGAGGATCGCCCGCCGCCTGATCTCTGGCGGCGCCGACGTCAACGCCCCCGACGACGACGGCCAGACGCCGCTCATCAGTGCCGTGCTGGCCCAAAACCTCGAATTGGTCCGGGTGTTTCTCCAGGCCGGTGCTGATGTCCATACCTGTTACCTCGACCAAAACGCCCTGGACTGGGCACTGGAGCACCACTGGAAAGACGAGGAAGACCAAGAGGAGGTGGTCAAGATCTTGCGCCAGGCCGGGGCCAAGGAGCAGTCTCCCTAGAATCGGGCTCGCCGGACGCGGTATAGGATCACCACCGAGGAGGAGTCTCCGCCATGATCCAGACCATCGACCACGGACCCGTCCGTGAGATCCGGCTGAACCGGCCGCCGGCCAACGCCCTGTCGCCCGAGCTGATCACCGTCCTGCGCGAGGCGATCCTGAACGCCCCGAACGACGGAGCCCGGGCCCTGGTCCTCTCCGGCGCGCCCGGCCGGTTCTCGGGCGGCCTCGACGTACCGCTCCTGATCCAATTGGACGCGGCGGCCATCGCCGCCACCTGGAGGGACCTCTACACCCTGATGGGCGCCCTCGCCGCCTCGCCGATCCCCGTGGCCGCGGCCATCACGGGCCACAGCCCGGCCGGCGGTGCCGTGCTCGGGATCTTCTGCGACACCCGTTTCATGGCTGAAGGAGACTTCAAGATCGGCCTCAACGAGGCCCAGATAGGAATTCCTCTGCCGCCCATCATCTTCCGCGCCTTCCGCCGTCTGCTCGGGCAGCGCCACGCCGAGAGGCTGGCCGTGAGCGGCACGATGCTCTCGGGAGCCGAGGCCCTGGCGGTCGGCTTAGTGGACGAGCTCGTGCCCGCCGACCAGCTCATAGACAGGGCCGTCGAGTGGTGCAACGGCCTCCTCGCCCTGCCGCCCCAGGCCATGTCCATCACCCGCCAGACCGCCCGCGCCGATCTCATCGCCTTCTTCAACGAGACCGAGGGAGAGCTGGCGGGCCTCGTGGACATGTGGTTCAGCGATGAGACGCAGACGGTTCTGAAGATGGTTGTGGAGCGGCTGACGAAGAAGAAGTAGGGGCAGGATCTCAGGTCTGAGATTGTGCGAGACGGCGCTGAACCCAGTGAGTCAACCGGAGCTTCAAATTTGCCGACAATTCGGGATACAGGTCCTCCAGACGGATCTCGCAGCTCGTCGGTGTTTTCAAGGGTACGCACGACGATCGGGAAGGGATTGCTGGAGTCTTTGAAAATGATGCTGAACTCTGGAACCTGCTTCGTACGTGATCGAAACTGCTGGCCGATCGCTTCCCTGAGCCGCAACGTAAAGCTTTCAATATCCGCCTCGGACGGATATTTCGGTGTTTCCGGCGTCACCAGGCTCTCCGACACGAGTTGCATCGTATCGATCCCCCGGTCCTGAAAAAACGAGAGGACGGGTCTGAGGTCCCCGAGATCCGCAGCCCGTAGTGCGTCCAGGTAAGCGGGCCGCTGATTGGCGAAAATGACCAGCGGGATCGACTGAGCCCTGTAGAAGAAAATGGACGCCAGGGCACGGGCCACCCTGCCATTGCCATCGGCAAAGGGATGGATCACAACGAAAGCGTAGTGGCAGTAGGATGCCTGCAAAATCGGGTGAGCTGCCTCGAATTCCGGCATCCGGATCTGCTCGATAAGACGGTGCATCTCTTCAGGCACTTGATCGACCGGCGCATAGGCGTGGAAGGTGCCGTCGGCAAGGCGGACATGGTTGGACCGGGTCTTGTACTGCCCCTTCGGCAGTTCCTGCTCCTGCCAGCCGACCTCTGTCAGGACACGATACGTCTTCTGAGGAGCGCAGAGCTTCTCATGGAGAGCCCTGATCCATGCTTCCGAGATGGGGATGTTCCGGGTGACGGCATCGAGGACGAGCTCGTAGGCCTGGAGCTGTGCCTCGAACAACTCCCGGACGCCGGCTCCTCTTTCTTCGATCGCCTGCTCCCAGGCCAGACTCTGTAAAGCCACTGTCATCGTGAACCCACGATCCACGGTATACAGCCCTTCGATGGCCCCCGTATCCAGAGCGGCGGCCCTCATCGCGACGTCGACGGCAGACTTCAGCGTCTCGGGAGTCGCGGACTGCCGTCTCTCGTTCAGGTTGGCGGCGAAGCGGTTCCAAAGATCGACATCCGAGGGAGTCAGCTCTCCCCAGGCTGAGAAATCCGGGAAACTTTTATAGAGCGAATCGGCTTGGGGCGTCACGGCGCCATTATAGGAGAAAGATCCCTGGGAGCGCCGCTCCGGTGCCGCCGCCGCTGACGGTGCCGCCGCCCGTGCACACCGGTGAGCTTGTGCCGCCGACAGGTCGGCGGCCTGCGCGCACGGGTCAGTTTCTGCCGCTGACGTGTCGGCGGCTCATGCGTACCGGTGAGCTTCTGCCGCGCACCTGTCGGCAGCCCGCGCGCACGGGCCAGTTTCTGCTGCTGACGCGTCGGCGGCTCGTGCGTACTGGTGAGTTTCTGCCGCGCACCTGTCGGCGGCCCGCGCGCACGGGTCAGTTTCTGCCGCTGACGTGTCGGCGGCTCGTGCGTACCGGTGAGTTTCTGCCGCGCACCTGTCGGCAGCCCGCGCGCACGGGTCAGTTTCTGCTGCTGACGCGTCGGCGGCTCGTGCGTACTTGTGAGTTTCTGCCGCGCATCTGTCGGCGGCCCGCGCGCACGGGTCAGTTTCTGCTGCTGACGTGTCGGCGGCCCGTGCGTACCGGTGAATTTTTGCGCACCCGTCCGATGACAGGCTGGCGGAGGGGCGCTACGCCGGGACAGACCGCTAGATGCGTATGGTCTGCCTTTCGGATTCCGCCACCGCCCGCCGCCGCACCGCCCTCCAAACCGCAAACACCACCAGAAACAGCCCCAGCGCGCAGACGATCGCCGGACCGCTGGGGAAGTCCACCTGGTACGAGGCGATCAGGCCTACGGCGCTCGCCAGGAAGCCGGTCGCCCAGGCGATCCCGATCCGCTTGCCCCAGTGATCGCTGCTGCCGAGGGCGATGATGGCCGGCGCCACCAGGTAGGCGAAGACCATCAGCACGCCCGCGATCTCGACCGACAGCGTGATGATCACGCCGAAGGAGAGATAGAAGAGGAAGTCCCACACCCGCACGTTGCATCCCCTGCCGGTAGGCCCGCTCCGGGTCCTCCGAGATCAGGATGAATTTCCTGCGGAAGACGTAGTGGAAGAGCCCCACGGCCGAATAGATCACGAGGTCCTTGATCACCACCGGCCAGGTCACCCAGAGGATCGAGCCGGCGAGCAGCTCCTTGATGTGCTCGGCCCCCTCGGGCGCCCGGTCCGCCACCAGGATGGCCGCCGCCGAGGCGATCACGTAGGTGATGCCGATGAGCGCCTCCTGCGGCACCTTGCGAGTCGTGGTGCCGCGTGCGCGTGAAGACTGAAGACGAGCGCCCCCAGCACGGTCGCGCCGAGCGAGTAGGCGAACGACGCCGGGGTGCCCGGCTCGTGGCCCAGGACGAGGGCCACCACGGCGCCGAGCGCCGGCGATCTGGGCGAGCGCCAGGTCCACGAAGATCACCTGGCGCAGCAGCACGTGCAGGCCCAGGTAGCCGTGAATCCCCACCAGGATGAGGCAGGCCGCGAAGGGCGCGGCCATGAACTGCAGCATCTCGAGCATCAGCACTCCTCCTAGCCCGAGTAAGCCTCGGCCAGCCGGTTCACCCAGCAGATCGATCAGGTTGAAGTAGGCGTCGGCCGCTGTGCTGCCCGGCCCCAGCGGTACGATCACCGCTTTGGCCCCGGTCCGCTCCGCGATGGCCTGGACCTGCGACGGATCGAAGTAGCTGGGCGCCATCACCACCTTCACCTTCTCGGCTTTCATCTTCTCGATCAGGTCGTGCACGTGCCTGGCCGACGGCGGAATGCCCGGCTTCGGCTCCACGTCGCCCGCCACCGGCGAGGCCGAAGAGGTCGGTGAAGTAGGTCCAGTTCTGGTGATAGGTCACGACCTCCTGGCCGCGGAAGGGCATGCCCTTGCCGAGCCAGCCGCCCAGGTAGATCGATCAGTTTCTTTCCCTTGTAGTCCTTGGACTGCAGGAAGGGGATCAGCTTGCCCTGGCGCGCCAGGTTGTCGAGCGTCTGCGCGCCCAGGATCTGCGGGAGCTGATCGCCGTAGAGCAGCGCGGTCGATCTGGCTCTGGAAAGCTTTCAGGTTCTGATCGTAGGCGGCGGCGTCCGCGGGATCGACCCGCTTCAGGCCCGCCGCGATGTTGCGCCGCGATGATCTTGGCGTTGAGCGGGCTCGTGTGGATGTGCGGGTTGCCGTAGATGTGGATGTCGCCCGCCTCGCGGCTCGGGTTCGTCGGCACGTCCGACAGCGGCACGCCCTGGCTGGCGTTGACGTAGCCGGGCTGGCCGTCGCGGATCTTGCGAGTTGCCCGACTTGTCCACCAGCACCGGCGCCCACAGCTCGAGGTCGAGCCCGGTGGTGACGAAGAGGTCGGCGCCCTTGAGCATCAGGGCGTAGGAGGGCTTCGGCTTGACGAAGTGGGCGTCCTCGTCGCCGCGCGAGATGGACTGCGCCTGCACCTGGTCGCCGCCCACGGACTGGGCGATCGAGGCGTAGGCGGGCAGGGTGGTCACGACCTTGACCGGGGCCGCCGAGGCCAGTGCGCTGGCGAGCCAGCGAGGGTCAGAGGACAGATGGAAAGCAATGCTGTCGCATGGCGGGATCTCCTAGTAGGTCTCGTGCTTGTGCGGGCCGGCGGCCCAGGTGAGCTGCAGGCTGAAACGTTTCTCTTCGCCGCCGGTCAGGTCGTCCTTGAGGAAGCCGTACTCGCCGCGCAGGCGGACGTATTCGCTCTGCCACCAGGTCAGGTTCGGGAACACGCCCCAGCGGACGTGCCCGGGATCGAGCGGGTCTTCCACGCGGTCGTAGCGCACGCCGGCGTAGAGGTTCTGGGCGAGCAGGCTCTCGACGTAGGAGTAGCCGCCCCAGGCTTCCTGGCGGACCCCTTCCTCGTCGTCCCGCTCGGAGCGCAGCAGCTCCGTGCGCCAGGTGACCTCGCGGTACTTGGCCCGCGTGGGCGGCTGCCAGTGGAGGGTGAAGTCGCCGCCCCAGACGCGGCTGTCGCCGCCGGCCCCATTGTCCTCCGGTACTGCCCACAATCCCGGACAGGCCCAGCTCGGCGTAGGTGGCGTCGCCGATGTCCCAGTAGTTCTTGAGATGGGCGAGGCCCACCAGGGTCTCGAAGATTCTCGCCGCCGAAGGCGTCGCTCTCGCCGTCCGTCAGCTCCAGCGTCAGCTCGTTGGCCGTGGCCCACGGGCGGGGGAGGAGCCAGGAGGCCGAGACGCCGGTCTGCGCGAGCCCCTCCTCGCCGAAGTAGGTCTGGAGGGCGAGCGGGTAGTCGACCTGCGGCAGCGCGTGCAGGTGCCAGCGGTTCAGGATCGCCGAACTCCTGGCGGAACTTGCCGGCGGTGAGCGTCAGCCCGCCCGGCAGGCCCGTGTAGGAGACGTAGCCTTCTTCGATGTCCACTCCCTCTTCGGGCGAGAACGAGAGGGTCCACTTGGTCAGCGAGTAGGGATCGAGGGCGCGACTGCACGTTGAGCTCGAACTCGCGGCCGTCGAAGTCCTCCCGGCCCTGGTCGGTGGCGAAGCCGACGAGGTCGCCGGTCATCGAGATCTCGGGGTTCAGCCGGTTCAGGTTGCGCTCGCTGCCGAACGATACGTCTCCGGCCCCCCCGCTTGGAGGCGTCGGGGCCGGCGCGCCGGCGGCGGTCTCCGTCTGTGCCGACGGAGTCTGCCCCGCCATCTCCTCGGCGGCGGCACGCAAGGCGGCCAGCTCCTCATCCTCCGTCGAGGGTTGAGGGGTCTGCGGGGCCGGAGCGGTTTCCAGCTCCGCGAGGCGCTTCTCCAGGGCGGAGATGCGGTCTTCGTAGGCGTTCTTCATCTCTTCGATCTCTTTCCTGAGCGTGGCGACGTCGTCCGCCTCCTGTGCCCGCGCCAGGGCGGGACAGAGCAGGAAAACGGCCGCGCATACGCCCAGGATCCAATAACGGGTACCCAAGACCCGGCAATCGGTTCCCATGCGGAATCCTCTCCACGAAGCAGCCTCCCGCGCTCCAGTGCGCCGGAGGGTTGAGGGGGGATCAGGCGAAGAGAGAGGAAACCGGAGGAGCCCGGGCAGGGCCGGCAAGGGAGTCGTCGTGGGACGAGACGGTTTCCGCCAGCGAGGCGATGCTGGTGTCGCGCTCCAGCGGCGGCAGGGGGACGGGAGCGGGCCCGGGGATGGTCCGCGTCTCGAATTGCAGCAGGCAGGCCACGCAGCCGGGATGGACCTTGATCTCGGCGTGCTCGAAGTGGGCCGGGTCGCCGGGGTGGACCGCGTTCGCGGCGATTTCCACCCGGGAGACCCCCCCCGCCCGGTCCGCCGCCACGTCGTGCGGAACCGCCCCGTCGAACGCCATGCCGAAGCAGGCGGCCAGCGCGAGCAGCACGCGCCACCAGGCGATCGGGCGATGGAGTTTGCGGGTGCTCATCACGGGGTGTCCTTGGACACCTTTCCATGGTATCAGGACACACGGCCTCTGCAAGAAGGAACAAGAGGGGAGGGGCGGGGATTCCGGGTGTATGATTCAGAGCTCGCGCGTAACCGCGTGCTCTTGTCAGAACCGAACGGAAAGGAGATCGTGCATGAGGAAATGGATCGTGGTACTCGCTCTCGGCGCAATTTCGTTGATCGCGGCACAGGACAGGGGACGGGCTTGTCCGGTGGGAGGGTGCGAGGAAGATCCCTATGATTTCACCTGCACGGACACGGACGGCGGCAGGCAGACGAGGACCGCCGGGACGGTTACGCTCTACTACTACGGATCCTATGTAGCTTCGTACTCCGACTACTGCTCCGACATCTGGACGCTGGTCGAGCACTGGTGCACGGCGTCAGGAGGTTGGACGACGACGACCTATACCTGCCTCAACGGCTGCAGCGGCGGCAGGTGTCTCTGATCCAGGCAGCCCTGGGACCCTTTCCTGGGAAAGGGTCCCGTCCTTCCCCCAGACGTCCCTACATCTCCGCCCAGCGCCGGAGCAGGTTGTGGTAGATCCCCGTGAGCTGCACGGCCGCGGGATGGCCTGGCAGCTCGCGGTCCACGCTCTGGATCGCCGCGTCGAGATCGAACAGCAGCGTGCGCTCGCCGTCGTCGCGGATCATGCTCTGAATCCAGAAGAACGAGCAGATGCGCGCCCCGCGGGTCACGGGGCGCACGTGGTGCAGGCTGGTCGAGGGATAGAGCACCAGGTGGCCGGCCGGCAGCTTGACGCTGTGCACGCCGTAGGTGTCCTCCACCACCAGCTCGCCGCCGTCGTATTCGTCCGGACCCGTGAAGAACAGCGTCGCCGAGAGGTCCGTGCGGATGCGGTGCGGCGTGCCGGGCACCTGGCGGATGGCGTTGTCCACGTGCGTGCCGAACGACTGCCCGCCCTGGTAGCGGTTGAACAGCGGCGGGAAGACCTGCAGCGGCAGGGCCGCCGTGATGAACAGCGGGTTGCGCTGGAGCGCGGCGAGGACCATCTGCCCGAGCTCGCGCGCTGCCGGGCTGTCCTCGGGGAGCTGCTGGTTGTCCTTGGCCCGTGCCGACTGGTGGCCGGCGGTGACGCGGCCGTCCACCCACGTCGGCCTGGTCGAGGATCTGCCGGGCCTGCGCCACCTGCTCGGCGGTCAGGACGTCGGGAATCTGCAGAAGCATGGCGTCTCTCCGTCCTTTTCGATCAGAAATTGACGCCGTGGTCAGCGCCACCGACCGGCCGGCGCCCGGGATGAAGTGGCCGCCGCCCACGCGGTCGATGTAGCGCTCGTCCGCCAGGTTGTTGACGTTGAGCCGCAGGGTGAACCGCTCGTTGAAGTCGTAGGAGGCCATGGCGTCGAACAGCGGGTAGTCCGGCAGCGACCCGGGGCTGGTGGTGCTGTTGACCCGGTCGCCGACGTACTGCGCGCCCGCCGCCGATCTCGAACCCCCGGGTCAGGCGGTACGTCGTCCACAGGCTGGCCGAGTGCTCCGGCGTGTTGGCGAGCTCCTTGCCGACCTCGACGGGAGTGTTCGACTTCACGACCTCGCTGTCCAGATAGGTGTAGCCGAAGAACGCGGACCAGCGATCGGTCAGGCTGCCCGACACGCCGACCTCCACGCCGTCGATCCGCTGCTCGCCCTGGAGCACGGTCGGCGGATCGCCGGGATTGACGCCGGGCGTCCGGGCGTTGGTCTTCTCGGTGCGGAAGACCGCGCCGCGTCAAAGCACAGGCGCGAAGCCGAGGAGGTCCCACTTCGTGCCGATCTCGAAGCTCGCGGCTCTTCTCCGGCTCGAGGTCGGCGGTGCTGTCGGTCAGGCTCAGGCCCGTGTTGCCCTCGGCCGAGGGATTGAACGAGGTGCCGGCCGCGGCGTAGACGCTGCCGTTCGGCACGCGGCTTGTGGACGACGCCGGCCCGCCAGCTCGGCATCTCGTCGGTGCGCTCGAAACGCGAAGCCGTCTGGTCCACCGCCACGTTGACGGTAATCCACGTCGAAATGGTCCCAGCGCAGCCCGCCGATGACCTCCCACTTCTCGCTGAGCTGCACGGTGTCGGAGGCGTAGAGCGCCACCGTGTCGGCTGTCGCTCTCGGTGCGGGCGCCGGTGCGGGTGATCGGAGCCCGTGTAGGGAGCGTTCGGGATTGGGATTGAAGAGGTCGGCCGTGCGGCGCCGTCGGGACCCGTGCGGGCGAGGTTCTCCGACGTCTCGCGGGCGACCTCGATGCCGGCCACCAGCGCGTGGCGACCGCGCCGGTGCTCGAAATGGAAGGTCAGGTCGTTCTGCTGGGCGAGGATCGTGTCCGTCCAGGTCGCGCGACTGGAACTGCCGGTTGATCGTGGTGCTGTCGTTGCTCGCGAAACGGGGCGCGGTGATGATCGAGTCGCGCGTCCGACGCGGCCGTGGCGCACCAGGCTGCGCAGGGTGAGCGAATCGTTGAAGTCGTGCTCGACCTCCGCGGTGGCGATGTCCGGTCACGGTCTTCTCATAGTCGCGGTCGGTGAGGCCGTAGAAGTTGTCGAAGTCGACCGGCGCGGGCTTGTTCGGCATACTCCGCCAGGGGGACGTTGGTGGCGGGCACCCAGGGAAGGCCGTAGTCGGGGATGTTGTCCTGATCGAGGTCGCGAGTAGCTGAGCGTCACGCGCGTCGGCGTGCCGAGCCCGAAGGCGAACGACGGCGCGATGCCCCAGCGCTCGTTCTCCACGGCGTCGCGGCCCGGGAGTGTCCGCGTGGGTCCACATGGCGTTGACGCGGAAGGCCGCGCCCGTGCCCAGCCCCTCGATCGGCTGGTTGACGTCGACCGTGGCGCGGCCGTATTCGTCCGTGCCCGCGCCGAGGTCACGGCGTTGAGGTCCGCCTCCAGGCGCGGCGTCTTGCTCGCCAGGTTGAGCGAGCCGCCGGTCGAGCCGCGGCCGGTGTAGAGCGAGGCCGGACCCTTCGACGACCTCCACCTGCTCGATGTTGAACGGATCGCGCGAGTAGGCGCCGAAGTCGCGCACGCCGTCCACGAAGATGTCGTTGCGCGCGGCGAAGCCGCGGATCGCCAGGTTGTCGCCCGGCAGGCCGCCGCCGCCCTTCGCCCGCCTGGATGCTGATGCCGGTGACGTTGCGCAGCACGTCGCGCAGCGTCGTGGCGCCCTGCTCCTCGATGATCGTCTGCGGAGATTACCGTCATGGTCTGCGGCATGTCGCGCAGCGGCTCCGTGTACTTGGGCGACGACAGGAGCCATGGGCGCCGTCACGTCGAGCGTCTCCGAGACCGGTGGCAGCTCGAGCCATCACCGTCCTGGCAGCCGTGAAACGGAACGTCACGCCCGTGCCCGCGAGCAACTCCTGCAAGGCTTTTTCCGCCGTGAAGACCCCCTGTACGCCGGATGTGCCCAGGTCGCGGATCGATTCATCCGCCACCTCCACGCTCAGGCCTGTGGCCTCCTGGAACGCGTCGAGAGCCTGGCCCAGAGGACCGGGGGGGATGTCGAAGCGGCGGACCGACGCGTTCGGTGCGGGCACGGCCAACTCCAGGTCCAGGCGCTGCGCCAGCAGAGCCGGCGGAGTCGGCTCCCGGTACGCGGACCGGTCCCGGTTCTTTTCCGCCAGATCCTCCGCCTGCGCTCCCGAGCGTACACTGAACGCCGTGGAGGCCAGCGCACCCAGTACAAGCCAGCGCGGAGGCTTCCCTGTCCTCTTGTGATGTTGGCCTTTCCCTTTCATGACAGCTCCTCTTGTTGGCTTTCGCCTTGAATGGAAACGGCCGGTCCAGCCGGCCGCAAAGCAGCTCTCCTCCTGAGCCCGGCGGGGACCAGGCGGCGCCAGGCCAGCGCGATCCCGGTCCACACCAGCACCACCGCGCCCGCCGACACGAGCCCGGCCACCGTCTGGCCGATCACGCCGCCCGCCTCGCCCGTGTGCACCCACCGCGACCACGTCCGCAGCCGCCGGCCGGGGCTCTGGCTCGCGTACGGCTCCCACTTCACGACCTCGCCCGTCGCGCGGTCCAGGCTGATCTGGTCCCGCAGATCCGGACGGCCCCGCTGGCCCCGGGCGATGGAGAACGTCACCGGGCCCTCGGGCGAGCCGGGCAGCCGCATCGTGAGGCTCTGCCAGCCCGGCACCCGGCTCTCGGCCACGGCCCACAGCTCGTTGAGACCTTCGGTCTCCACCGGGGCCTCCTCGCGGCCCCTCCGGCCTTCGCCCCCGGGAGGACCCTGGCGCGCCGGGGGAGGCTCCTCGCCGGCCAGGCGATAGAGCAGGCCGCTCGCCCAGGGGTACGACATCACCACCCCCGTGGCGACGATCAGGACCAGCGGCCCCCACGACCAGAAACCGATCGTGTTGTGCCAGTTGAAATCGCGCGCCTTGCCCGAAAGGCCGCGCCGGAACCATAGGACGCTGCGCACCTGGGCCCACCCCCAACGCCGGGGCAGCCACAGATAGATGCCGGACACCACGAGGATCAGGAACGCCAGATTGCAGGCGCCCGTGACCGCCTTGCCGAGATCTCTCCCCTCGCCCTCCCGGCCCAGCCAGCGGTGCCAGTCCGTGACCGCGTGGAAGAACGCCCGCACCTTCGGCGCCCCTTCGCCCAGCACCTCGCCTGTATAGGGATGGATGTAGACCGTCTTCTCCCGGCCCAGGCTCACGGCCACGGGCGCCGCGGGATCGGCCTGCACCGTCACGGAGGACGGCCTGCCGGCAGCCCTTTCAATCAAGGTCTCGACCGGGAGGCGAGATACGCCGGGGGAGGGGACCTCCACCCGGTGACCGGGCGCGGACCGGTCCGCCCATTCCAGGATCTGCCGTTCGAACGCCAGCAGCACGCCCGTCGCCGACATCACCAGAATCACGGCTCCCGCCACCACGCCCGCGGAGAGATGGAGCCAGAAAATGGCGGTGCGGAAAGGACGGGAAGAGCGTTCTGCGGCGGGAGGGCGCTGCTGCCCACGGCCTGGCCTGGGCGTCATATACTACCCCCGTGGTCAAAGCCGCCGCGGGAAACGCGGACGGCGGAGTCCATGTCCAGGGCGGTGCCGGCCTTGCTCCCCAGCGAAAACCCGGTGCCGCCCTTCTCTCTGTTGAGTCCGCGCTCGTTATTGAGACACAGTCTCAAATTGTCTAAGAAGATCCTGGACCAAATTGGTACGGATTGTCAAGCACGAGTTTTCGGGACGCTCTCCGTTCCCGGTTGGCCTGCCTATCGCCTCTTAGCCATTGACGAATTCCTGGCGGCCGGGGGATGATGCGGGCGTTGTTCTCTCTTCGAAAGGAGTTGAAGATGAAAAGGACTCTCGGAATGCTCGCTCTCGGGTTGGTTCTTACCGCCACGGCGGCCCTGACCGCGCCGGCGCCGGCCGCCTCCTCGCCGGAAGCCCTGCTGGCCCAGGTCTTCGCGCCTGCGCCGGACGCGCCGCTCCAGACTCCGGCCCCGGTCCTGGCCTGCGGCCCCTACTGCGACTGCCCCGGCTGCTACACCACCGTCACGGCGACTGGCACCGGCTCGACCTGCGCCAACGCCCAGACCGCCCTGACCAACCAGCTCAAGCAGGTCGCCAACGCCTACTGCGGCTACGCCTGCCAGTTCACGGTCACCTACACCCAGGCCTGCACCCAGATCAACCCCACCACCTGGCAGGTCACCGGCTACGGCCGGTACGGCTGCCGCGACTCTACCTGCTGAGACGGCGCCGGTCCTTCACTTCTGAAGTCTGCGGGCCGGCCCACGGCGGACAGGAAAAAAGGCGCCCAGTAGAGGCTCCTGCACAGGGGCCGGCCGGCCGTGTCCAGGTGCTCGCGGACGGCGGACTGCAGGGCGGCGTCGGGAGTCTGGCCGGCGAGCAGAAACGCCTGGAACCGGGTCATGAGCTGGCGGGAGGTCTGGGAGTGCACCGGCCACAAGGATCCCAGCACCCATTTGGCTCCAGCGGCAAAGAAAGCGGCTTGCAGCCCGAAGAGGTCGTCGCCCGGCAGCTCGTCCAGACCTCGCCCCTTGATCGCGCGCTGCCCCGAGCAGCAGGCGCTCAGGACGACGAGCTCCGCGCCGAGCTGCCAGTCCGCGATCTCGAGCCCTTCGAGCCGGGAGTCGTAAAGGTAGAGGCAGGACTCCATGGGGGTATCGCTGTCGACGTTTCGCCCGTGCGTGGCAATGTGCAGCGTGGTGAACGATCCGAGCTGGCCCGCCTGGGCCAGTTGCTGCAGATGGGTTTCATTCGCGTCCCGGCCCCACCATACGGTCTCCTCGTGACCTTTCTGCCGGTAGAGATCGGCCACTTCGGCGACCTCCAGCTCGGCATCTTCCAACTCCGGCAGATCCTCTCCGGCAACACTGTAATCGCAGATCCCAAGGGCCAGCAGCCGGCGCCGTGGTGATGTTGGATAGCTCACCAGAAGGCAGGTGAGATTGGGCACGTAGGTGACGGCGAAGCGCTGGATCAGGTAGGGATGCCCGGTGTCCCAGGGAAGCGCGTGAAACGGGAGGGCGTGAAGCTCGCGGTGGGGCGAGATGAGCAACCGGCGCCTTTGCCGGCCCTGCGCGTCGAGGAATTCCATGATTCCGCGCGGCAGCAGCAGGTCCGCAAAGCGGTTCCCTTCGTCGATCGAATCCGCGCATCCGGGGTCCTCCGGAACGAGACCTTCCAGGATTCCCGCCGAGAACCGTTTGAGCTGCTCGCGGCGCTCCGCCACCGGTTGCAGCTCGACCCGCAGACCGTCGCACGCCACGGCGACCACCAGGAGCGTCCGCGGATCGACCCAGTAGTAGTACAGGACGGCCTCGTCCGCGGCGAGGAGCGATTGGAGATCCGGCAGGCGAAATTCGGGAAGGCTCGCCTCTCCTTCTCCTTCGGAGCGCTGGATGAGCAGCAGGTCCCACAGCGTGCGCCGCTGCATGCAGAGCGTCTCTAAAGCGTCTGTATCACCGCGTTGACGTGCCTCTTCGATCCGCCGGCAGACGGCCAGGAAGCGCTCCCGCGTCCGGCTCTCCTCTTCCGACGGCGAGGCAGACCGGCGGCCGGTTACCAACACTGAACGGCACTTGGAGAAGCTCGGCCCAGCGGAGCATCGTCTCGTATTGCCCCTCTTCGAACGCGGCTCTGACGCCATAGGCGTAGAGGTTGATGCGGGAGCGGAGATACGCGCTTCGCAGGTACTGCCCACTCACCTCGCGGCGATAGATCTCGACGAGCCGGATGCCCTCCTCGCAGATCTTCGCCACCGTCTCCCACTGGCCCAGCCGGGCATGCGCTTCGGCCAGTCCGCCGAAGAAGGCGACCTTCAGGTCATCCTGGCGGAGCTTGCCCAGCACTTGTTCCGCCGTCCTGAGGACCGAAATGGCCTCGGCGCACCGTCCATCGGCAAGCAGGATTTTCGAGCGCTGGAGGAGTCCCTTGCTGATCAGATCCGGCACACCGATCCGCCGGGCTTCGGCCTCGATTTCGGCAGCCTGCGGCAACAGGTCCCGCGAGCTCGCGCCGGGGGACCGCAACGCGGCATCGAGCGCGTCGATGTCCTGACAGAGATACACGCTGTCCATCAGTCCTGGCGCGTACCCGAGCCGTTCCCGCGTGAGCATGGTCAGAGTTTTCCCAGCTCATCCCTCAGGGCCCGTATCATGGCCGCGGAGAACTCGTCGTTCTGCTGCCGGCTGTCGCGCTGAGCCGCCCTCTCGGTGTAGTGGCGCGCGAGGTCCGGATTGCTGGTCTGATAGATCCGGGCGAGCCCCATGCAGAGCTCGCGGTAGAGGACTCGCGTCTGCATGGCCGTCCCGATGCTCGAAGGACCGCTCGCGGAGAGGCCGCCCTGCAGGCTGAGCAGCGATTGCGCCAGGGCGCCGGCCAGGTTGCCACCGGAAGGATCACCGCCCAGCTTGTCGAGGATTCGCTCCGCCTGCAGATAAAGCTTTTCCGCCTCCTGATCGTCGTCATTCCGTCTGTGCAGGCCCGCCAGCTCGATGAGGGTCTGCGCGTGCTCGAGGGAGCCGGCCCGCCGCTTCGCCAGCTCGGCCTGGAGCCGTTTGAATTCCTGGTTGGCGCCGCCCTTCCGGGCCTCCTGGAGGCGGGCGAGGCCCGTCCGGCAGGACTGGACCTGGTCGTGCTTCCCGAGGCCGGTGTACATCTCGATGGCAGCCGCATACTCCTTCTCCGCCCGCGCGTCGTCCCGCATGGACTCGCAAACGCCCGCCATCGAAGCGTGCACGTCAGCGATCCGGGTGGCCAGTTGCTCGCCGGTATACAGGCCAAAGCCGTGGGGGCCGGCCTTGCGCAGCTGGTCGTACCCGTTGGCGATCTCCCGCAGCTCCTGCAAGAGGCTTGCGTCGGCTTTGCCCGGCATGATCCGCGGCAGGGAGAACAGGTAGAGCCTGTCGAGCTCCATGAACCGTTTCATCTTCGACAGGTCGTCCAAGGGCTCGGCCGTATCCGTCCGCGGGCGTGCTCGCAGGGGGAATTCCTGCTGGAGCTTGTTCAACCAGCCGTCGAGGCCCAATCCCCGGGATTCGTCCCTGGCTGCCGGAACGCTTTCCTCCACCTCCGGCGCTTCGGGTTCATCGTCCCGCGCCGCCGCTTCCGAGATCTCGGCGTAGCGGAGGGCCAGGTCGGCGCCGCCGATCTGGTTCAGCCTCTGGAAAGTGTCACTGTTGTAGCGGTGTCTGCTGGCCACGAGCCACCTCCTTTCCTGAGATAGGCGCCGGTGCGGGGGAAAACGCAACATCGAGCTTCGAACGAACGGAGGGCGGTGGTATGGTATTCGCCGGTTGGCAGGCATCCTGGAAAGCTGCTCTCAATACGGAAAATCCATGGAAGCTCTCAGCGCGATTGGAAACCCCTCGGGCAAGGCCGGAATCATTCTCGGATGGGGAATGCTGCTCTTCGCGCCGTGCGCGAGCCTCGGCCAGCCTCCCGAGCGGACTCCGGTTGCCACGACACCTCATTTCGCCTTCTACAGTGACTTCGACACCAACCTGAACGACGCGCTGATCGCTGCCGGCGCCGCGCGGAAAGGCGGCAAGCCGGAGCTGTTCCGTGCCGGGGACGAGGTGGCCTGCTTTGACAAGCTGCCTCCGTCCGCGCGTGCCGCGTGGAATGGAGCTGTCGGCTACTACGCGGAGATCATCTCGCCGGCCGACTGGATCGACCGTCAACAATACCTGATCCGGGTGCACCTCGCCGGGTTTGACGAAGATTTGAAGGACGCCGGAGCCCGGCAGTTCGTCGAGATTGCCCGAAGCTTCAGGGTAGCCGCGGCACCAGCCTACAAGGCGTGCCGCTGGGCTGCCCAGGATGAGAAGAACCGCCGCTGGATCGAAGAGCTGAAGCCGCAGCTGGCCGTTGATGAGAAGAAGGCCGCTTCCCGGCTGGAGCGGCTCTATCAGAAACGATGGAATGGTTTGCCGATCCCGGTGGACATCGTGGAGACCGTGAGCTGGAGCGGAGCCAACTCGATCATCCGGAGGAGCCCCGGTGGAGGCCACCTCCTGATTTCGAATTCTTACCAGGGTCCTGCCGCCTTCGAGATCGTCTTCCACGAGGCCTCTCACCTGTTGATGGACCATGGTGATCCGCTGCGGCAGGCTCTCGACGGAGCCGCCAGCGCGGCCGGTGTCCGCCTGCCCGGCGATTTGTGGCATGTGGTCTTGTTCTACACCACGGGGGAAACCGTGCGCCGTGTCCTGGACGAAGGCGGCAAGCCGGGATACAAGCCCATGGTGTACGGAATCTTTGACCGCGGCGCGTGGGATGTCTATCGCAAACCCCTCGAGAGCGCCTGGGGTCCTTATGTGGAAGGCAAGCGAGACCTCGCCAAGGCCGCGGCCAGTCTGATCGAGGCGCTCCCCAAGCCGGGGAAACCGTAACCTGACGGATAAGCTCCATGGACATTCTCAACGCGATTGGAAACACCTCGATGGTCCGGCTTCGCAAGGTCGTTCCACCCCGGTGTGCGGACGTCTTCGTGAAGCTCGAATGGGAGAATCCAACCGGCAGCATGAAGGACCGGATGGCGAAAGCCGTGATTGCGCGAGCGGAGGAAGATGGCCGCCTGAAGCCCGGAGATACGGTCATCGAGTACACGGGAGGCAGCACAGGGGCGTCGCTCGCGCTGGTCTGCGCGGCCAAGGGCTACCGGATCCACATCGTCAGCTCCGACGCGTTCGCCCAGGAAAAACTGGACCAGATGGCGGCGCTGGGGGCAGAGCTCACGCTCGTGCCGAGCGAGGGCGGCCTTACGACGAAGAAGCTGATCCTGGACATGATCGAGACCGCTCGCGGGTTGAGCCAGGAACCCAACACGTACTGGACCGACCAGCTCAACAATCAGGACAGCATCGCGGGCTATTACTCCTTGGCGGAGGAGATCTGGAGCCAGACGAGCGGAGAGGTCGACGCCTTCGTTCACAGTATCGGTACGGCGGCCTCCCTCCGTGGGGTGGCCACTGTGCTGAAACGATACAAACCGGACCTCAAGGTCATCGCCGTCGAGCCAGGGGAATCCGCGGTGTTGTCCGGGAACCCTCCGGGGCCTCACAAGATCGAAGGCGTCGGGATCGGCTACACGCCGCCTCTCTGGGATCCTGCTCTCGTGGATGAGATCGTGCCGGTCAAGACCGAGGACGCGAAGGAGATGGCAAGGCGCCTCGCGCGGGAGGAGGGCGTTTTCGCTGGGACTTCTTCTGGAGCGAACGTGATTGCCGCACTGCAAGTCGCGGAGCGGCTGGGGCCGGGGGCCAAGGTGGTCACGCTGATGTGTGACTCCGGCCTCAAGTATCTGAACACCGATGTTTACAAGAAAAGCAGGACAGGATGAGTATGCGTTCCCGTGTGGTATTGCTGGTGATCCTTGGGAGCTGGCTTCTTTGCGGGCCGGTGGCGGCTGCCGGGAAGGCGGAGCCGCTGGCCGTGGGGGAGACGTTCACGATTGATTCGAAAATCCTTGGGAAGACGCGGCGGATCAACGTCTACCTGCCACCCGGCTATGCGGAATCCCGCGATCTGCGGCTGCCCGTACTCTACATGCCGGACGGAGGCATCGCCGAGGACTTCCTGCACGTGGCGGGTCTCGTGCAGGTCTCGGTGGGCAATGGGACGATGCGTCCCTTCCTGCTCGTGGGGATTGAGAACACCGAGCGCCGCCGCGACATGACCGGTCCGACAGAGGACGAGGAGGACAAGAAGATCGCGCCACGCGTCGGCGGCTCCCAGGCATTCAGGAGGTTCCTGCGCGAGGAGCTGATGCCGCAGGTCAAGGAGCGCTATCGCACGACCGCGGAGACGGCGATCGTGGGGGAGTCGCTGGCCGGCCTGTTCGTGGTGGAGACGTTCTTCCTGGAGCCGGATCTGTTCGACACCTACATCGCCTTCGATCCCAGTCTCTGGTGGAACCGGCAAGCGCTGGTCCAGGGCGCGGAGGCACGGCTGAAGGCACGGCCCAAGCTGGGGAAGACGCTGTATTTCGCGAGCAGTGACGAGAAGGGCATCGCGACGGTCACGCAGCGGTTGGCGGACATTCTGGCCAAGACCGCGCCGCCCGGCCTCCGCTGGCACTACGAGAAGATGCCGGAGGAGAAGCACTCGACGATCTACCATCCGGCCGCGCTGAGAGCCTTTCGGGCGCTGTTCAAGCCCGCGACGAGCCCCTGAGCCCTTGTCGAGACTATGCAGCAGGTGCATAATGTTCCTGCTGCATAGTTCTGATCTCTCCTGGTGCCACTGCCATGAAGCTCCCCTTCCTCGACCGCCGCGAAGAAGCCGCTCGTTTTCGGAGTCTCCTTGACCGCGAAGAGGGCTCGCTCGGGGTGGTCTACGGGCGCCGCCGGTGCGGCAAGTCACGGCTCTTGCGGGAGATCCTGCCGGCCGGGCGGGCGGTCTACTATGTCGGCGACGACCGTGAAGCCAGTCTCCAGCGCGTGAGCCTGGCGACAGAGATCGGCCGCCTCCTGCCAGCTTTCGACCGCGTCAACTACCCGGATTGGGACTCCCTTTTCGCCCGCTGGTGGCAGGAGGCACGGCCCGGCACGGTGCTGGCTCTGGACGAGTTTCCGTCTCTGGTTGCGGTGGCCCAGGAGCTGCCGAGCCTGCTGCAGAAGTATCTGGACCGGGAGGGGGAGCGCGGCATTCATATCCTCCTGAGCGGCTCTTCACAGCGCATGATGCAAGGCCTCGTCCTCGATCGTACGGCTCCTCTTTTTGGCCGCGCCAGCGAGATCCTCAAGATCTCCCCTCTGCCCGCTGGATGGATCAAGGAAGCGTTGCACCTGCGGGATTCCGAGACTGCCGTCGAGGCCTACGCGGTCTGGGGGGGAACGCCCCGGTATTGGGAGCTGGCAGGGGATCATCCGGATTTGCGAGCCGCGATCCGTTCCCTTGTGCTGAGTCCGTTGGGTGTTCTTTTTGAAGAGCCGTCTCGCCTGCTGCTCGACGACATGCGGGACACGACCCAGGCAGCGTCGATCCTGAGCCTGATCGGTCAGGGTTGTCACCGGATTTCCGAGATCGCGGGGAGGTTGGGTAAGCCTGTGACAGCCCTGTCGCGGCCGCTCCAGCGTTTGCAGGATATGGATCTGATTACTCGCGAGCTCCCTTTCGCGGAAGATCCGCGCGGCACCAAGCGGACGTTGTACAAGATTTCCGATCCATTTTTACGGTTCTGGTTCCGCTATGTCGAAGTCAATCGATCACGGCTCGGTGCGGGCTTGGTGGCGATGGTGGAGGAGGAGATCCTTCAACGGCTGGGACACCACGTCGGCGAGGTCTGGGAAGAGCTGGCCCGGGCCAGCGTGCCGCTGCTCCAAACGGGCGGCAGGACCTGGAGCCCAGCCGGCCGTTGGTGGGGACCCGGGCTGGACCGCCAGCCGCTCGAGGTCGATCTGGTGGCCTCCAGCATCGATGGTGGCAGCGTCCTGGTCGGCGAGGTGAAGTGGGCGAGCACCGAGAGACGCCGAGCGCCTTCTGGCGGAGCTTGAGGCCAAGGTACGCCGCCTGCCTGTCGCAGCCGGAAAAGAGGCTGTGTTGGCTTTGTGGCTCAAGGCGCCTGTGAAGGGATTGGCCGCCGGCCATGTGGTAACGCCGCAGCAGGTGCTTGACGTTCTGAGGTGACCATGAATCCTCTCGAAAACGAGCTTCCTGATCGCGTTCGAAGTGCATTCAGTCGAACGCATTCGAGCCGTCCTCGACGCAGGGCTCGATCCCCGCTCTCCGGTCCGCGGCAAGTCTCCCGTCAACTGGCTCACGGAGATGTACTCGCGATCCGACAGGTTTCCCAGGTGTCTCCGGTTGCTGCTCGATCGGGGAGCCGCGCTGGAGGATTCGGGGCTCGCACCGGTCCTCCTGGACGACGCCGAGGCGCTTGAAGCGGCGATCCGGGCGGATCCTTCCCTCCTCGGACACCGGACGACACTGGTCTCGGCGTTCACTCCCCTGGAAGGCGCGTCCCTGCTCCACGTGGCCGCCGAATACGGCAACTTGAACACCGCGCGTGTCCTCCTGGAGATGGGCGCCGAGGTGGACGCGCGGGCGGCTGTGAATGAATACGGATTGAATGGTCACACACCTCTGTTCCACACCGTGAATTCGAATGGGAACCGCTCGGAGCCAGTCCTGCGCCTGCTTCTGGATGCCGGAGCGAGCGCCGGCGTCCGCCTCGCGGGCATCACGTGGGGCCAGGGGTTCGAATGGGAGACGACGTGTTTCGACGTGACGCCGGTCTCGTACGCTCAACTGGGGCTTCTGCCGCAGATGCACCGCAGCGAGCAGGACGTCTACGCCAATGTCAGGCTTTTGCTCGAAGCCTCGGGCCGGATCGTACCGCCGCTGGACAATGTGCCCAACCGGTATCTGAAGCCGAAGGCTTAGGCCTGACCATGAAACGCCTCGTCCGAAGGGCTCTGGGCATCCTGCTCGGAGCCGCCCTGCTCTGGCTGGCGATCCTCTCCTGGAGCATCGTCAGGTTCGGCGCTCGCGACGAGGCCACTTCCCACGACGCCGCCATCGTGCTCGGCGCGGCGGCCTACGGTTCCACGCCGTCCCCGGTGTACCGTGAGCGCATCCGGCACGCTCTCTCCCTGTATCGCTCGGGCGCCGTCCGCAAGCTGATCTTCACCGGGGGCTTCGGCCCTGGCGCGTCCCTGGCCGAATCCGAGGTCGGCCGCAACCTCGCCTTGCGGGCAGGTGTTCCGGCTGCCGACATCCTCATCGAGACCCGCTCCCGCACCACCCGCCAGAACCTTTTCGAGGCCCGGCGCGTTATGTATGCAGCCGGGCTCCGGACGGCCGCGATCGTGAGCGATCCCCTGCACATGAAGCGCGTCCTCCGGATGAGCGCTGATCTGGGCATCGCGGCGGTTTCCTCCCCGACGCCCACGACCCGCTACCGGGGGTGGCGATCCAAGGCGGCTTTCCTCGCGCGGGAGCTGTACTTCTATCACCACTATCTTGTCTTCGGCGCCTGAAGCCCGCTTGGAAGGAGCGTTGAATGACCGGCAAAGGCCACTTGGGTCAGAGGGTCGTCGAGCTTGCGGCACGAGGGTACGTGTTCATCTTCCTGAACGTCTACGGTTGGGGAAAGATCTTGGGCGGACAATTCTATCGCCAGGGGCGGCTGCCGGAGGACGTGGCCAATACCCTCCTCGGTAAGGCCACCGCCTTCGATCTGGCCTGGACTTTCATGGGGTACTCGTTTGCCTACATCCTGTTCATCGGGTTGGCCGAGGTCCTTGGAGCCTGGCTGCTGTTGTGGGAACGGACGAAGCTGCTCGGCGTGGCCATCCTCCTGCCGATCATGGTGAACATCCTCGTCTTTGATGTCATTTTCCTGGACAGGTACGGCGCGCTGGCAAGCGCTACGATCTACACGTTGCTCTTGTTTGTCATTCTGGTGTGCAACAGAGAAAGCGTAGAGCAGGCAATCCAGGCGCTGATGCCCCAAGCTCATCCAGGAGGGATGCCGTTTCAACAGAAGGCAAAACAGGTCCTCCTGGCGCTCGCAGTCATGGGACTGCTGTTCGCCTTCGATCAGATGCTCGTGAATCTGTTGGGCCACGGAAAGGGGTAGGGCTGATTCATAGCTTTTCTTGCATGGCATGTCTGTGCCAGAATCCTCGCCGTTGATTCCCAAGGAGGTCTGACTGCCGTGCGCGAAGCTCGCCGCCGTTCGTTTGCCGCCATCGCCGTCTTTATGCTGGCCGCCGGGCCGGCCGGGGCGGCGGTCCAGACCGTCTATGACAACGCTCTCCGCAACGGCTGGCAGGACTGGGGCTGGGCTGCGCGCAACCTGTCGCAGAACGTGGTCTACCAGAGCGCTCCCAACGCCATCTCCTGGGAGCCGGACGCCGTGGGCGGGGACTGGCAGGGGATCTACTTCCACAGCGATCCCGGGGCCGCGGACCCCGCCGTGGCCGATTTCTCGGCGGTGCGCTTCTGGATCAATGGCGCCGGGGGCAACCAGGCGGTGCGGCTGGCGATCTACCGGAACAACGTCGAGATCGGGACCCGGGACCTGACGCCGCTGCCCGGCGCCTGGACCCAGATGACGGTGACCTGGGCGGAGCTGGGCGTCGCGGTCGCGGACACCGCCTTCGACGGGATCGTCTTCCAGACCAACGCGCCCGCGAACCAGGCCACCGCCTACGTCGACGATCTGGAGCTCGTCGAGGCCGGCGGGGACCCGCCGCCGGGCGGGACGGTCTCGGTCGCCGTCGATCCCACTCTCGACCGCCGGCCCATCAATCCCCTGATCTATGGAGTGAACTGGGCGGACTCGGCGCAACTCGCCACGGGCCTCTATACCGCCAACCGGCGGGGCGGCAACGCCACGACGCGCTACAACTGGCTGGTCGATACGTCGAACCGGGCTTTCGACTACTACTTCCTCAACATCCATGAAGGGGGATCGAACGGGGCCTCGGCGGACAGCTTCGTCTCGGCCACCCTCGCGGCCGGCGCCGACGTGGTGATGACGGTGCCGATCGATCAGGTGGCGAAGTCCACGGCCCGCACGCCCGGTTTCTCGATCTCGCAATACGGTCCCCAGACGGGAACGGAATGCAACGTCAATCCCGGCGTGCCGGGCTGCTCGAACAACGGCAACGGCCTTTGCGATCCCAACGTGAACACCACGCTCTGCGGCGGGGTGCGCTGTTGCAACCCGTCCAGCCCGTCCGTGCCGGGCTCGCCGGGCCTGAGATACATCACCGGCAACAGCCCGTCGGACACCTCGGTGCCGGTGGACCTCGACGCTCATGTGGGCGATTTCGTGAGCCATCTGGTCAACGGCTTTGGCACCGCCATGACGACTGGGATACGCTTTTATAATCTCGACAACGAGCCCATGCTCTGGAACAGCACCCATCGCGACGTCCATCCCACGCCGCCCGGCTATGACGAGGTCTGGGCGAAGGGGCTGGCCGCGGCCACGGAGATCAAGAGCCGCGACCCGGGCGCCGAGATTCTCGGACCCGAGACGTGGGGCTGGTGCGACTTCTGGACCTCGGCCAAGGACGCCGCCCTCGGAGACTGCCTCAACGGACCGGACCGTACCGCCCATGGGGGCCTGGCGTGGCCCGCGTGGTACATGCTGCAGTCCTGCGCCAACCGCCTGCCCGTGGGGCACCCGGCGGCCGGCGACCTGCCGGTGGACTGGCTCGACATCCATTTCTATCCCCAAGGCAACGGGGTGGCGGGCCTGGACGGCAACCAGTCGGTGGAGGACGGCGCGCCGGTCGTGGCGGCGCGCCTGCGCTCGCTCAAGGAGCTCTACGATCCGTCCTGGCAGTCGGAGTCCTGGATCTCCGACGTGGCCGTGAAGGTGGTGCAGCTCATCCCGCGGATGCGCGCCTGGCGGGACACCTACTGCCCGGAGATGAAGCTCGCCCTGGCCGAGTACAAGTGGGGGAAGGACGACACGCTCTCCGGTGCGCTCGCGCAGGCGGAGGCGCTCGCCATCTTCGGCCGCGAGGGGCTCGACATGGCCACGCGCTGGGTGGTGCCGCAGCCGGGCAGCCTGGCGGAGGACGCGTACCGCCTGTTCCGCAACTACGACGGCGCGGGCGGGCAGGTGAGCGGGGACTCGGTGCGGGCGGTGTCGAGCGCTGTCGATGGAGTCGCCAGCTACGCCGTCCGCTCGGGCGGCGGCAGGCTGTTCGTGCTGCTGTTCAACAAGGACACCGTGGCCCGCGAGGTCACGGTGACGGTGGCGGGCGGCGTCACCAGCAGCAACGCCACCCTCTGGCGGCTCGACGGTACCGGCCTCGCACCCGCCGGGACGATCGCGGCGGCGTCCTCGGGCTTCGTGGCCACGCTGCCCGCGCGCAGCGCGACGCTGGCGCGCGTCCAGGTCCCGAACCTGCCCAGTCTGATTTTCGCGGACGGCTTCGAAACGGGCAGCACTTCGGCGTGGGCGCCGTGAAAAACCTTTCTTTCGCGGGACTCGCCCTCTGCCTGCTCCTGGCTCTCTGCCTGGCGGGCTGCAAGGAAGAGATCATCGATCCCAACGGTCCTGCCACGCTGGGCGCCACCCTGGAGCATCCGGCCGCGCGCGTGAGCCGGGCCGGTGCCCGGGGAGCGGCTCTTCAATTTCTTGCCGAGGGCGGTCCAGCAGCCGAGGCCGGTTTTCAAGCCGGTGATCTCGTCCAGGCGATCGACGGCAGCCCTGTGGAAGATCCTTGCGGCCTGGAGCGCGCTCTCGCCGACCGGCGGCCTGGGCAGGAGGTGACGCTCACCGGCCTGCGGGACGGCGAGCGGATCGACGAGCAAAGAGTCACCCTGGCCAATGCCCTCGATGTCGATGGAGCGGCCTGCGACAGCGGCCAGGGGGCGGCCTGCCACCGCCTGGGAGTCGTCTACGCCGCTGGCAGGAACGATGTGGGCCTTCTCGCGGATGCGGTGAGCGCGGCCAGATTCTACCGGCGGGCCTGCAGTAACGGGAGCGCCGCCGGATGTGCCGATCTGGGAATTGTGACCGAAGAGACCGACCCGGCCCGGGCACGCGAGCTTTACCGCCAGGCCTGCAAAGGCGGCAGCGCCACGGGCTGCGCTCATCTCGCCTATCTCTTCGCGACCGGCCGCGGGGTACCCGAGGACGACGCCCGTGCGTTCGTCCTCTACCGGCAGGCCTGTACGGGCGGCGACGGGCCTGGCTGTTACAACGTCGGCCTCCATCTCGAAAAAGGGTGGGGAGAGAATCAGGACCTGAACGGTGCCCGGCTCGCCTACGAGAGGGCGTGCGATCTGGGGAGCTTCCTCGGGTGTACCAACCTGGGATTCCTCCACGAGAAGGGCCTGGGCGTGCCTGCGGACCAGGCGCGGGCGACCACCTTCTACCGCCGCGCCTGCGCGGGGAACCGCTGCGAACGGGGAGATCCCCTGGCCTGCTTCAACGTGGGAGTGCTCTACCGGGAGGGCCAGGGAGTCCTGATCGACAAGGCCGGAGCCGCCGCCTATTTCGAGCAGAGCTGCAACGGAGGCAACATCTACGGCTGCGCCAACCTCGCCGATCTGCTCTACGCCGGGGACGGGGTTCCCAAGGATGAAAAACGAGCCACCGAGCTATTCCGCCGGGCATGCGATGGCGGGCACGAGGTTTCGTGCCGGAACGTCGAAGCGATTGATTCGCAGCAGTAATGGATCAGAATTAATAGCCACGACCGTAGAGCCTCGAGAGCCGCAGCATACCAGTCCTCTGCCTCGATTTCTTGTCAAATCTTGCTGATTTTTGAAGCTTTTTTTCGGCCTGATTTTAAAAACAAAACCGGTGGCCCTGCGTATACCTCTGCAGTCCTGTCCGGAACCAATGATCGATCACGAAGACTGAAGAAAGGAATGGATCATGAAAAAGGCGAAGACCATCAGCAAGCTCGAGATCTCCAGGGAAACCCTCCGCCAGCTCAACAGCCCGGAGCTGGAGAAGGTCGCCGGCCGTGGGTGGTCGGATGAGAGCATCTGCCCCACCGTGACTTCGTACCGGTGCAACTGATTGCTCCCTCCGCCCCCGCCTTCCCGAGGCGGGGGCTCCCCTTCATCCCCTCGTGTACTCGATCCCCTCGCCCGGCCAGCGCTTCGCCACGGCCGCCGCGACCTCTTCGAACTGTTTCGTCAGATCCTTGAGGTTTCGCGAGATGAGCTGGACGCGGGAGCCGTTCTTGTAGGCGACGACGCGATAACCGTCGTATTTCTCCTCATAGATCCAACCGGGCTTGTGGAAAGGCGCCTTGACCTCGGACAGGAGCATCGGCTGAAAAGGTTTCGGAAAGTCGGCCACGGCTCCCGGAAAAGGGCAATGCCTGTGCCGCAGAGCGCTGTTCTTGCAATGAGTTACGAGGGCCGAGCCGCGACATCATGAGGACACGCTTTCGCCTCTGAAGAAGTCAGAGCCGATCGGAGGCGCGATTCGGGAGAGGGGAAGGGTTTGTAAAAAGGGGGAGGGCCCGCGGGCTCTCCCCCTTTCGTCACGCGATGGTCAGGCTCCGGCTCAGGGCGGGAAGGGGCCGCGGTAGGCGGAGTCGACGAAAGCCTTGGTCCAGAGCTCGGCGCCGGTGCGCAGGTCGAAGGCCACGAGCCGGAGCGGAGTCTCCACGATCTTGCCCTCTACCTTGCGCGCGGAGGGCTGGGCCACGTAGAAGATCTTGGAGCCGTGGACGGCGAACGGGGCCATGGAGACGGGGGCGTCGATGGTCCCGACCCGGGCTCCGGAGGCGGTGGTCACGGTCCAGCGGTAGGCCGACCAGAGGCCGCCCTCGGGATTGGGCTCGCTCCGGAGGACGTGGCGCCCGTCGAGCGAGGTGAACCGGCGAGCACCGCCGGCCTTCTCGAAGGCGGCGCCGGCGATGACGGGGCGGGCACGCTCGGCCTCTTCGTAGGAAATGGCCGTGGCGCGGCCAGCCTTGAGGTCGAGACGGGCGGCGCCCCGCAGGGGCTTGCGCATCGACTCGGCCGCCTCCCGGGCCTCGGCGACGGCCCGCTTGGCGGCTTCGCCTTCGACCCGGGGCACTTCGGGCACGGTGGGCAGGAAGCCCTGGCGAATGACGTTTTCGGCCTCCCAGGTAACCGCCACGCTGTTCTCGGTGGTGGCGAAGGCCTTGACCTGGAAGTTCTGGGATATGCCGTCGACGACGTTGGCCCGCAGGTTCTCGGGGATCTGGACGTCCGCCCGGCCCTTGGCATTGCCCTTCCGGGCGTCGAGCATCACGAGGGCGAGGGCGCCGTTGCGGTCCGGACGGGCCTGGGCCACCAGGGTGCCGTCCGCCAGGGCGAGAGGCTTGGCAGCATCGCGGTTCTTCCACAGGACGTTGCCGGAGGTGAGGTCGAGGGCGTCGATGCCACCCTCGCGGCTCATGACGTAGGCCACGCCGGCGGCGGCGTCGACCACCACGCCGTCATGGAGCGCCGGGACGGCGCGGGGGTTGCGGGGCTGAACGGTCTGGGTCGTCTGGGCCATGGCGGCGACCCCCGGTGCGAGCAAGCCGGCCACGAGGGCGAGAGCCCAGCCGGAACGAAGGATGGTCTTCAGCATGTTGCGTCCTCCCTGGGCGTTCTGCGGTGCGGTCTCAAAGGGATTCATGGATCACAGCCCTCCGGACAGCACGACCTTGGAGGCTTCGAAGAGCTTCCAGGCGCCCCGTCCCATCGTGCCGGCGATCAGGACGTCGTCGGCGCGGTCGTAGTAGAGGTCGAAGGCGGGGACGACCGGCAGGTCCGTGCCGAGACGGCTCCAGGTGCTGAAGCCGCTCGCCTGGTTCGCGAAGTAGACCCCGTTCGTGGTGCCCACGACGACCGCGTCGCCCGTCAGGCTGGCGACGTAGGTGATGGAGCGGACGGTCAAGGGATTGAGGAGCGGCAGGTTGCCCGAGACGTTGGTCCAACTCGCTCCGGCGTTGGTGGTGCGGTAGACCGCGTTGACGGTGGAGACGAACGCGGTGTTGGGATCATCCGGATCGATGACGATGTCGGTCACCGTGGCTCCCGCCGGGAAGGTGGCGGACTGCACCAGGTTGGCCGGCGGCGGGCCGGTGCGGATGAACACGCGGTCGGTCGAGCCGGCGTAGATGATGTCGGCGTTGCCGGCCGCGCCGTAGGCCAGGGGATCGACGCCGGTGCCGTTGACCGCGATCCCGGGCAGGACGCGGGTGATGGTGTCGCCCCGGTCGAACGACTCATAGACGCCGTTGGCCGCGCCGATCAGGATCCGGGCGCCGTTGAGGGCGTTGACCACGACCGGCGTCACGAACTGGCGCGTGGGCTGGGGTCCGCCGCCGAGCACGGTGCGGGCCGGGAAGGCGAAGCCGAGGAAGTTGTTGGTCTTGTCCCAGAAGGTGCGGTTGAAGTTGCCCAGGTTCTGGTTGCTGCTGTAGCGCACCGAGGTGTCGGGAATCGAGATGGTGTCGACCGCGGTGTCGCCGCCGTCGGCGGTGAGCAGGCTCGACCAGGTGAAGTCACCGGGGAGGAGCTGGATGGGCACGCCCGTGTCCTGGTTGCCGCTGAAGGAGACGTTGGCGAGGGTGTCGTAGGACACGTCGTGCATCTCGGCGGTCTGGATGTCGCCGTTGAGGGAGATCCAGTCGCCGGTGTTGCTGCGCGGGTTGATGCGCTTGTAGATGCCGCCGTCGTCGGTCTCGATCAGGTCGCCGCGGGAGTCGAAGGCCATCTCCCGCGAGTCGGCGTGCGGGGCGGAGCCGGAGGCCGTGCCGCCGCCGGGCGCGCCCAGCGAGGAGGAGTGGGTCAGGTGCACCCACTGGCTGGCCGCGGGCTGGGAGGCGTCACCCCGGAAGATGCGGCCGGAGAAGTCCCGGGCGCCGAGCGAGTTGGGGAAGAGAGGTCGGTCCGCCGGACCCCTCGTTGAAGAGCGGCTGGCGGTCGCCGCCGAGGTAGACGATGTTGGCGTCGTTCGGATCGGCCACGATCGACAGGTGGATGCTGCCCTGGGCGCCGGGATGGATGCCCTGCGGGACACCCTCGTTGGTCACCGGCAGGCTCATGGCCGTCCAGGTCGTGCCGCCGTCGCCGGAGCGGAACAGGGCGGCCAGGCGGCCGCCGTTGACGATCGCCGCGTAGACGTTGTTGTGACGGCCCACGGCGAGCTCGACGTTGCCGGTGGTGCCGCTGATGAGAAGGGCGTCGACGGCGGGGGTGCTCACCTTGGTCCAGGTCGCGCCCGTGTCGTCGCTGCGGTAGATGCCGTTCTGCCCGCCCACGAGGTTGGCGAAGACGACGCTCGTGAACAGCCGGTTGGGGCGGTTCGGATCGCCCACGAGGTCATAGGTGACGCCGCCCGGCAGGCCCGTGGCAGCGCCGGTGCCCACGGCGATCTGCTGGAAGGTGGCGCCGCCGTCGGGGCTGCGCCAGATGCCGATGTTCCCAAAGACGAAACTGGCCGCGGTGTTGACCGAGACCACCAGGACGTTGCCGCGGGCGGCCACGCCGGAGATGTTCTTGTCCACCAGCACGCCGCCGCCGTTGATGGCCGTCCAGGTGTCGCCGCCGTCGGTGGTGCGCAGCAGGCCGGTGCGCGCGCCGCCCGTCGAGCCGAGGCTGCTGAACCGTCCGATCCCGGCGACCAGCGTCTTGTGCGACGGGTCCGTGGGATCGAACTCCAGGGCGCCGATGGAGTTGGAGGCCTGACCGTCGGTCAGGCGCTTCCACTTGGGGTTCTGGGACACCGCGTTGGTGCTCCTCCAGACGCCGCCGTTGACGGCGCCCACGTACAGGGTGCCGGCGGCGGTTGGGTGGGCGGCCACGGTGTGGATGGCCCCCACGACTTCAAGGTTCTCAATCCCTTCGACCTGGCCGTCGAAAGTGGGGCCAGGGCCCTGGGCGATCCAGGAGCCGGACGGGCCTTGGGCCGCTTCGGCGATAGGTGCGGTCCCCAAAAGGGCCGCGAGGAGGACGGCAGACACAGTTTTCAAAGTTCACCTCCCTGGCAACGTTACTTCTGGACTCTACGCTTCAAGACACGGAGATCGGACGCCCTTCGATTCGATATATTGAGTTTTATCGATGGGGATCCTCCGGATTTCGTAGTATACGCCTGGAAGTCGCAGTCTGGACCAGGGCAGTGCCACACAGTGCGGCAAGCCCCGTTGATTCCCAAGTGCCGCCAGGGGGGTATTGCGGGACCCCCCCTGGAGGTGGAAACCGGCTAGGCGAGCCTGGCGCCGCGGCGGGAGATCCTGAGCAGGGGGTAAGGGCCGGCTGACCCTGCTCCATCCGGTCCGGACCCGGGGATCGCCCAGACGCGCGCCCAGGAGCCGGTGAGCCCGCACAAGGCACCGAAGACCGTCAGGGCCCGATGCTCGAGGACATACACCGATCCGCCGTGAGCCGCGACGCCCGCGGGCGACCAGAGCCGGCTACGGCCGGGGGGCCAGATCTTCCCGGCATCGCTCCCGTCGCGTTCGAGGACCCTCACGCAGCCGTAGTCGTAATCGGCAATCAGCAGGCGCTCCCCGTCCAGGCAGAGCCCTAGAAGCCGTGGCCATAGCGAGCGGGGCTGGTTACCGAGCGGATTCCCGCCCAGCGTCTTCACCTCCCCGCTCTCAGGATCGATCCGGCGCAGACAGGCTCCGTCGATCGTATACAGGCACCGGCGCCGGGCGTCGTGAACGAGGGACTGCACACGCCAGAAACCGGCTTCAGGACCGGTGCCGTCGAGGATTTCCTCCTTCCCTCCCGCGAGAGGCCGGACAGGTTCTCCCTCCGTGATCCGGACCAGGACGGGGATGGCGCGGTCCGCGGCCGAGGGTTGGAACCGGTACTCGCTACCCTCCTCATCGAGCACTTTCCTGACGCAGCCGGGAAGCTCTGAGGGTTGAGGGACGGCCGAGAGATCCTTGCCGTCCCTCGAGAGCTTCCAGGCTTGCCAAGGCCTCTTCGAGCTTCTCCGGGTTTTCGCGGTCGAAGGGATGCCCCACGTAGAGGTTTCCCGCGGTATCGGTCGCGAACCCCCAGTTGGGCTGCCTCCCGAGCCTCAGCCAGTCCATCCAATGGGCGCGAGTGCAGTTGCGCAGGTGAGGATTGATGGTGAAGAAGGTATGGCGCCAGCGGCGGTCTCCCACGCGCGAGAAGGCGCAGCAGGCGAGAGTGCAGCCGAGCAGGAGAAGGGTGAAAACGATCTGAATCGTCAGGCTCAGGACCGCCGCCCGGTTGTTGATGTCCCGGGCGACCTTGAACGAGAAGATGTTGGTAAACAGTATGAACGACTGAACGAACAGGGGGACGAACAGCAGAGAGCGGGCCACCCATGAGTTCATAGGGTGGGGCCGCCAGCGCGCCAAGGTGGGCGGACGCGTGAAGACCTGGGCCATGGCGAGCGCGTGGTAGAGGAAGTTCGCCTTGCTCTCACCGTCGTGACAGCGTTCCTCCCGGTCGGCGATGCGCCGGACCTTCCACAGGCAGAGATAGAGGTTCTCGTGCTGGCGCGCCGTGGCGAAGACGAGAGTCAGGGAAAGGAGGGAGAAGGAGATCGCCGAGAAAGCTCCCAGGTCATTGATATCGAAATGGATCCCCAGCCAGGGAACGCTGACCAGCAGGTTGCCTTCCGCGCGGAGATGTTCGAGTTTCTCGAGATGAGCCTTGAGCGAAGCCTCTCCGTGCCGGCGCCCCACGACCCAGACGACATTTTCGGCGGCCAGATGGCACGGATCGACGAAACCCGCGGCGGCCGGACCCTGCCGCCGGCAGGCCTCCAGGCGCTGGAACGGGCGGTCCCAGAGCCTGTTCCGGTAGGCGATCCGTGCCTTCAGGGTCCGGGCATCCAGCCAGTTGCTGGGCAGGGAGTTGTAGTAGGCGCCGAAGGCGAGGACGCTGGCGACGATCGAGATCAGGATGAGGTGGCGGACGCGGTCCGAAGAAGCGGTGAAGGATTGGACATACTGCTGGACCTCACTGTCCAGAGACAGCGTGCGGTCTTCAGGAGGAACGGGAGGCCTGAGGGTACGATCGTTCGCCATCGAGAACACCCCTGGGAAGAAAAACGATCGATTTCATTTCAGCTTAAATCCAGGGGGCCGCAATGTCAAGCTCGTGATAATAGATCAAGGAAAATATAGCGATAGTATAAACCTTTCGTTAAGGTATCTCGGCCGGCCGGTCGGCCTCCAGGGCCGCCTCCCGCGCCTCCCGGCGGGTTTTGCGGAGGGACGCCACGACGGAGGCCGTCAGGATCGCCGCGATCACCGCGAGCGAGACGAGGGACGGGATCTTGTAGATCTCCGTGAGCAGCATCTTGATGCCGACGAAGGACAGCACGCCCGCGAGGCCCAGCTTGAGGTAGACGAACTTGTCCATGACCCCCGCGAGCAGGAAGTAGAGCGAGCGCAGGCCCAGGATGGCGAAGATGTTCGACGTGTAGACGATGAACGGGTCCTCGGTCACGGCGAAGATGGCGGGGATCGAGTCCACGGCGAAGACCAGGTCCGTGCTCTCCACGAGCACCAGGACCAGGAAGAGCGGCGTCGCCATCCAGCGCCCGGCCTCGCGTACGAAGAAGTGGTGGCCGTGGTAGTCGCGGGTCACGGGGATAAGACGCCGCACCAGCTTGAGCACCGGGTTGTCCTCTGGATGGATCTCCATCTCCTGGTGGCGGGCCATCCGGATGCCGGTGATGATCAGGAACGCGCCGAAGATGTAGATGATCCAGTGGAACTGCGCGAGCAGGGCCGCGCCCGCCAGGATGAAGGCGGCCCGCATCACCAGCGCGCCCAGGATGCCCCAGAAGAGCACCCGGTGCTGGTCGGTGGCCGGCACGCGCGAAGTAGCCGAAGATCAGGGCGAAGACGAAGATGTTGTCGACGCTGAGGGACTTCTCGATCAGGTAGCCGGTGAAGAACTGGAGCGCCGGCTCGGGCCCCTGGAACCAGTAGAGCCCCAGGTTGAAGAGCATGGCGAGCGTCACCCAGACGGCGCTCCAGATCGTAGCCTCGCGGATCGAGACGGCGTGCGCCTTGCGGTGGAACACCCCGAGGTCCAGGGCGAGCATGGCCAGGACGAAGGCCGTGAAGCCGACCCAGGGCCAGAGGGAGGTGGTGATCATGCCTATCTCCTTTCCCGAGATAGGCCGTGGGATGGGCGGCTGGACGCGAGCCCCACGGCACAGTTTCTGTGTCGTGATGGTCTCGCCGAAGCGCGGGCGCGCTCTCGGGCGGCCGGGGATTTCTCCCGTGTTGACGGCCGCGCGACCCGGAAGATCCGGGTAGCTACTCCCCACCTGTAAGAGACCGATTGGACAGGATCAAAGGTCCCGTGTCAAGGCCCCGCCTATCTCCCTAAAAACGGCCTAAGCATAGCGGCGCATTTACGCCAGTTGCAACTTACTGAAAGCACGTGATTTAGGGCAGTGCCTTGGAGCGCCTGGCCAGAACGGGCCCGCGATAAAAACGCCTTAAGGTTCCAGAGCTGCCCGGAGGCTCTCCTGGAACTCGCGCAGGCGCCCCCGAGCCGTGATCAACTCCTCAGCGCTCAGAGGAGGGACTCCGAGGCGAGCGGTCAGTTGCCGGGCGTGAGAGCGAATCTCGGCCGGCACTGTGAACACCTCATAGCGGAGTCGTTTGGGCCGAGCCTGGCGAAAGCGGCCCGGCAAAGCCTGGCGACGCAGCAGCGTCAGCAGGTTGTAGGTCAGGAGATTGATCCGATACCAGGCCGCATTGACACCGAATTTGCCACTGGGAGGTAGCCCTGCCGCCAACTCATTTTTCGTCACGTCATGCAGCAACTCGATCGTCCCCGCCTTTGCCCAGTGCCACCGCACCAGGTCTTCGGCGCTGAGATCCCAACGGTTGCTCACCACCGCCAAGTACTTCGACGCGTCGGAAAACAGCGACACCTGAGAGGGACAGATACGCAGAGCCACATAGCGTAAAGGAGACGCGGTCTTGGGCCACTGACCCGGAGTAAACACCACCTCGCTGATCTCCACCGTCTCGCGAGGACGATCTTCCAGAAGAGCCCACACCAAGTCGGCTTGGGCGCACACGCGGCGCAACTCCGACGTCATGTCCGCCGAGATCGTGAAGGCGATCTTCTCACGCACCAGATACTTCAGCAGCTTCTCGTCATAACACGCGCTATCCCCCCGGAAAAATCGCTCTTTGACCCCTGCCGGCAGGGTGGCGACAGCGCAGCGAGCCACTTCGGGGGTACGCATCCCGGCGGGCACATTGCCATCGCGATACTGATCGGCGACCACCAGATCCTGCTCGGCCCACAGAACCGCTGTCGGCTGATAGCCACGGCCTCCCTTGTAGTGGGGCCGGGCCTCGCGCTTGTGGCTCTCGATCACCGTCGCATCCAGATCCAGGGTCGCTCGGCGTGTGCGGGTTGGAGCCACGATGCGATGGACCACTTCGCGATTGACCTCAGCCAGTCCCTGTAACGCGCCATTCTCGTCCGGAATCCAAGCGCCCTCGGCAGGCCGATCCCTCATCTGACCCTCGTCATGGAAAATCAGCAGGAACTCGTGGAGGGCGTCCGGAGAGGGCCACGGCCGATCGATCAAACGCAGAAAACCGGCGTCCCGAGCGAGCACTCGAGCATCCTCGACGCATTCGCCACCTGCCGCCTGAACCAGGATCAGGGCATGGAGCTTGTCGAACGCACTGAACCCCCGTCGGCGCCGTCGAACCTCCAAGCGAGCGCTCACCAACTCCTCAAGGCCCAGGGCCAGCATCGCCTCCGTCACCAGGGTCAGCCCCGCGCGAGCCGTCAGATCCATCGGCTGCGAAGCGGCTTCAAACACAAAGGGCAGAATGCCTTGGCCCACGGGGAGGGGGTCTCTCGGGAGGTCACCGGACCCGAGGATACTACGGGCGCGATCCGCGCCCCTTCACCCAATGGGTGCAGCCATCTTCAAGCCCAGCGGGACTTCCCGATCCTTAGCCCGGAATCAGGGTATCTGGGAGGCCTCCTGCAGGACAACAGAAAATACCCAGCCAGGATTCCTTCTGGCCCGGGCGGGAGGAGGGCTCCGCCTCTAGGAGAGGACCGGGCCCGCGTCCGGACCGCCGGCGCCCGCCCGCGGCACCCGGAGCTCCTCCGGGGTGGCGAGCGCCGCGATCTCCTGCCGGAGCTCGCGCAGCTCCTGGATCCGGTGCTGCCAGGGCCGGACCTGCAGGCCCTCCTGCCTCCGGCGGGCCACCTCCTGCTCCGCCATGCGGAGACGGCGATTGATGACCTTGAGACACTGGTCAAGCTTCACGACAAACCTCCGGGTCTTGCAGTCGATAATCTGGAGACATTGTACACCTTCGCGATCGCCTTCACAATGCAAGGCGGTGTGCCGCCGTCCGGAGCCGCGGGAAAGGGGTTTTTTCTAGGTTTCGAGCCGGTCGATACGATTTTTATCGATGGCCTGGACCGCCGTGCGGCCAAGGATTCGCACCGCACCGATCATTGAGGCGAACCGCTCATCCCGTGTCAGGCCTTGCTGATAACGGTAATAGATCTGCTGGGCGATCACCGCGATCTTGAATACGCCGTAGACGTAGTAGAAAAGCACGTTCGAAACATCCAGGCCGCTGCGCTCGGCATAGCGCTCCACGACCTGGGCACGGCTCAGGTTGCCCGGCAGGGTGGTGGGACCGGCGGGCAGGAGGAGCCGCTCGGGCGAGTCGTCCGGGTCCATCCAGTAGCCGAGGCTGGTGCCGAGGTCCATCAGGGGATCGCCCACGGTGGCCATCTCCCAGTCCAGCACGGCCGCGATGCGGGAGGGGTCCTCGGGATCGAGCACGAGGTTGTCGTACTTGTAGTCGTTGTGGAGGAGGGCCGCGCCCCGCTCGGCCGGCAGGTTCCCGGCGAGCCAGGCGGCGGCGCGGTCCACGTCCGGAAGGTCGTCCGTCCGCGAGCCCTGCCAGCGGGCCGTCCAGCCCTCGACCTGGCGGGTCACATAGCCCTCCGGGCGGCCCAGGTCGCCGAGGCCGGCGGCGCGGAAGTCCACGGCGTGGAGCTCGGCGAGCCCGTCCGCGAGGGCTTCGCTCAAGGCCCGCATACGCTCCGGAGGCAGGTCGAGCCCCGCGGGCGGGCGCTGGTGGCGCAGGACGATGCCGCGCACCCGTTCCATGACGTAGAACGGCGCGCCGATCACCTCCGGGTCGTCGCAGTGGAGGAGGGCCCGGGGGGCCTTGGGATAGACGGCATGGAGCCGCGAGAGCACGCGGAACTCCCGGCCCATGTCGTGCGCCGTCTTCACCTTGGAGCCGAAGGGAGGCCGGCGCAGCACCAACTCGCGATCCCCGCGATCCATCCGCAGGAGGTAGGTGAGGTTCGAGTGGCCGCCGGGGAACTGCTCGATCTCGACCGGCCCCACGAAGCCCGTCAAGTTTTCTTCCAGCCACGCGGCGAGCCGGGATGCGTCGATTTCCTCGCCGGGGCGGACGGGGCGGGTGGAATCCAGGGGAACGGAGCTCATCCCTCTTTCCTCATCCCGTACCTCGTCAGGATCCGCCGGGCGGCCGAGGTCTTGTGCACCTCGTCGGCGCCGTCGTAGATGCGGGCGCCCCGCTCGTGGCGCCACCAGAAGGCGAGGGGCGTCAGCTCGGTGAGGCCCAGGGCGCCGTGGGCCTGGATGGCCCGGTCGAGCACGCGCTGGAGCACGGCGGCGGTGTGGAACTTGATCAGCGAGATGTCCTCCCGCGCCGCCGCGGCGCCCTGGGAGTCGATCTTCCAGGCGGTGCGCAGCACGAGGAGGCGCGCGGCGTCGATCTCGGCGCGGCTCTCGGCGATCCATTCCTGGACGATCTGGCGCGAGCCCAGGGGCCGGCCGGGGGAGAGGTCGCGCGTGGCCGCCCGCTCGCACAGGAGGTCGAAGGCCCGCTCGCAGATCCCCAGCCAGCGCATGCAGTGGTGGATGCGGCCCGGCCCCAGCCGCTCCTGGGCCAGGGCGAAACCGGCGCCTTCCTCACCGATCCGGTTCTCCATGAGCACTCGTACCCCGGAAAGCCTCACCTCGGCATGGCTCATCCACCCCTCGCCCCGCTCGCCCATGACGGGCAGGTTCTGGACGATCTCGAACCCGGGCAGGTCGACCGGCACGAGGATCTGGCTCGCCCGGGCGTGGGGGCTCGGAGCGTCCGGGTTGGTGACGGCCATGACCACGCAGAACGTGGCGCCGTCGGCCCCGGAGGTGAACCACTTGTGGCCGTCGATGATGTATTCGTTTCCCTCGCGGCGGGCCGTGGTGCCGAGCCAGACCGGGTTCGAGCCCGCGAACTCGGGCTCCGTCATGCCGAAGCAGCTCCGGATGTCGCCCGCCACCAGGGGGCGCAGCCAGCGTTCCCGCTGCTCGGGGCTGCCGTAGTGGAGGAGCAGCTCCATGTTGCCCGCGTCCGGGGCCTGGACGTTGAACACGACGTGCCCGATCACACTCCGGCCGAGCACCTCCGAGAGGGGCGCGAATTCGAGCAGCGACAGGCCGCCGCCGCCCCATTCCTTCGGCATGTGGGGGGCGAGCAGGCCCATCTCGCGCACCGTGGCGCGCAGGCGCTCGATCTCCACCCCGGCGGCTCCGAAGCCCCGCTCCAGGACGGTCCTCTCGACGGGCAGGACGTCGGAGTCGAGGAAATCGCGGGCGGCCGCGGTCAGGTCGCGGATTCGGGGAGAGAGGGAGAAGTCCATGCAGGGAGCATATCCGAGGGGCCGATCTCCCCGAAGGACCCCACGACCCGGTCCGCTCCGGTCAGCAATTCCCTCTCGTGCGTGGTGGCGAGGCCGATCACCCTCATTCCGGCCCGGCGGGCGGCTTCGATGCCGCGCGGAGAGTCTTCGATCACCAGGCAGCGCTCCGGCGGCGTGGCCAGTTGGGCGGCGGCGTAGAGGAAGAGATCGGGCTCAGGCTTGGCGCGGCCTCCCACGTGGGAGGGGAAATAGACGTGCTCTCCGAAGAAGCGGCGCAGGCCGAGCCGCCGGTCGGCCACAGCGAACAGGTCCTCGGTCATGGAGGTGGCGATGCAGATCTTGAACCGTCCGCGGACCCGCTCCTCGAAGAACTCCTCGAAGCCCGCGGTGAACCGCACCTCGTGTTCGAAAAGGCTCTGGATGATGGCGAGGCGCTCGGCCACCAGCTCTTCCCGGTCTCCGGGGATGCCGTACTGCTCCTGAAGCAGGCGCACGCTCGCGGTCTGTCCCAGGCCCGTGATCAGGGGCTTGGTGAGGGCGGCGTCGAACGTGATCCCGCGCCGGAGGAGGAAATCCGCCTCACAGCGATCCCAGAGGATCTCGCTGTCGAGCACGACGCCGTCGCAGTCGAAGAGGATGGCTTCGGTCTCCGGCATGGGAGGGGGATTGTACAGGCCGGTGAGGAAGCCGGAGAGGATTCGCCGCTCTCCGCAAGCCGCTTCAGAAGAAGCACCAAGGCCGGCAGGCTCACTTTTGAGCCCGGCAGGCGCATCGCCGGGTCCAAAGTTAAGCCTGCCGGCCCTCAAGATGCTCCTGCCAGGCTTGAAAGTACGCCTGTCGGCCTTGATCTTGCGCAAGCCGGGCTCAATTTTGAGCAAGCTGGCCCCGGCAAGCTCAAAATTTTTCCCGGCAAGCTCAAGGTTCCTCCCGGCAAGCGCAAGGCCGGGCCCAGCTTGCGTACTTTCAGGGTCGAAAGCTGTTCCACCTGGCTCGGCGGTAGGGGGTGGAGGGGGATCCGGAGGTCTGCCGGGCGTTCGCTCGATGGTACTCTGGAGCGAACATGAGCTTCTTGCAGCCGCTCGCGCTCTACCTGCTCGTGGCGCTCTTCGAGATCGGCGGCTGCTTCGCCTTCTGGGCTTGGCTGCGCCTGGGACGCTCTCCCTGGCTCGCCATGCCGGGGATTCTCTCGCTCGCTCTGTTCGCCTGGACGCTCACCCGCGTGGAGACCGCCTTCGCGGGCCGGGCCTACGCGGCGTACGGCGGCGTCTACATCCTCACCGCCCTGCTCTGGCTTTTCTTCGTGGAGAAGACCGTGCCGGACCGCTGGGACGTCGCAGGGGCTCTCCTCTGCGTGGCCGGAGCGCTCGTCATCCTGCTGGGACCGCGGTGAGCCGCGCGAGCTCCCGATCGTGCACCTTCCCCAAAGTCACCTGCGCCGTGATCGCTCCCAGGAGGGCGAGGAACATGTCCCACTGGGTGTCCCAGACATCGCCCTGGGTGCCGAGGAAGTCGGTCGCGGCCTCGCCGCCGAGGACGGCGGACCACCATTCGATGAATTCGTAGGTGGCGCTGAAGGCCAGGCAGACGCAGGCGACGAGGAAGAAGAGCCAGCCGCCGGGCCGGAGCGGTGTCTTCCGGATCAGCACCTCGCGAGCCAGGATGGCTGGCACGAAGCCCTGGGCGAAGTGGCCGAGCCGGTCGTAGTGGTTGCGCGCGAAGCCCATCAGGTCCTGCACCCAGAAGCCGAGCGGCACCCGGGCGTAGGTGTAGTGGCCGCCGAGGATCAGGATCAGCGAGTGGAGGAAGAGGAGACGGTAGAGGAGCGGGGTCAGCGGGAAACGCCGGTACGTGGCGATCAGCAGGGGCGCGCCGATCAGGACCGGGGCCACTTCGAGGAACCAGGTGGTCCGGTCGTAGGGATGGATTCCCGAGACGATCAGGGCCACCGCCGTGAGGGCGAGCAGGATCACCGGCTCTACAAGGGAACGACTCCGAGGATTGGGCATGGATTCCAGCCTATCGCGGATCGGTGCCGTCTGATCCGGCAGAGATCCTCAACGGTTTTTCCCGGGATCTGAACGGTCGGTCCTGAGGGGAAAGACGTCTATCCCGCGTTGTAAGACTGCCGGCCCAAGGGGAGACGGACCGGGGAGACAGGATAGGCCACTGAGATCCCGAGGCAACTCATCGGGGACCAGGGGGAGGGAGCCGGCTCCGAAGGGAAGCTCACCGAGACCCTGGGGCAGGCCATGTTCCGCGAGAGGCGGATGCCTGGGATCTCGGGGAAAGTCACTGAGAAACGCTGCCTGGAGACCGGAGAAGGCTCGGTGATGGCCGGGATTCAGACCGTGGCTCTCCAGGACGCAGGCGCGGCGGCGGAGAGAACGAGGTGCAGGGACGGTGACATTGCCTCAGCTTATCCCGTCCAGACAGGAGTAAGATGTCTAAGGTGCTGAAATTCATTGTTGGCCCGGATTGACGGGAAGTTGTCATGGGAAGGCATCCGGATAGGAAGGCTCTGAAGGGTTTCATAAGCGGCGAGCTGTCTTCTGAGGAGGCCCGCGGCGTCGAACGTCACCTCTCCATGTGTTCTGAATGCCGGGATCAGGCGGACGCGATCTCCGAGCAATTGACGCTCCAGCTTCTGGATTCCTGGCTCCGTCCCGGATACGAGGAGGCCTTCGAGCGCGCCGCCGACCGCACGACCGAATGCATGGCGGCCCTCCTGGAGGAGTCTCGCAGCACGGAAGATCTGTTGGCCGAGTTACTGCGGGAGCCTGCTCCGCTGCGTCGGCGCAGGATTGCGGATGGAGAGAGATTCCATTCCCTGAAGTTTTGCCAGCGTCTGTTGGCGCGTAGCCGGGATGCCTGTCTCCGGGATCCTGCCGCCGCGCTGGAGATGGCGGATCTCGCCGTCGAGGTAGCCCTCCATCTCGAGTCAGGACGGTATGGATCGAGCCTTGTCGAGGATTCTCGTGCCCTGGCCTGGTCGTACTTAGCTAATGCTTTTCGGATTATGTCCGATTTCTGGCGGGCAGAGCAAGCGTTTAAGCAGGCTTGGTCTCACCACATGCTGGCAGGAGAAGACGCCTATACAGAAGGACGTCTCCTCACAAATACTTCTTCGCTAAGAAAGGTTCAAGGGCAGCATGAGGAGGCTTTGCAGCTCTGTGAAAGAGCAATCCGCTTATACCGTGAGGTGCAGGATGATCAACTCGAAGGTGCAGCACTGATTTTGAAGGGAAACATCTTAGGGGAACAAGGTCTTGCCAAGAAGGCAATACCCATCATACGACTTGCCCTCAAGCAGATCGATTCCGCAGAGGATCCAATGCTCATGATGACTGGTACGCATGGCCTGATCTGGTCACTCGCTCATAGCGGAGCACTAGAGAGTGCCCAAATGCTCATTGAGCAGAACCGTCCTTTATACAGAGATTTTGGAGAGATCAATTTGGTTCGGCTTCATTGGCTCGAAGCCATGATCTCTGTCGATCTCAAGCAATTCGCTCAGGCGGAACCTCAGCTACACGAAGTTCGCGAGTTCTTTCTTGATCGTCGTAACGGAGGGGAAGTTTTCCTTGCCTCCCTGGATTTGGCCGAGATGTATACCCTGAGTGGTCAACCCAAGAAGTTGAAAGAGGTACTTAGCGAAGTAATACCTTTGGGAGAGGCTTTGGGACTCTCGAAGAAGGTTTTCCTGGCAAAGATGCTCTTCGAGAGAGCTTCTCGAAGCTGACTCTTCAAGCTCCCGTCGTCAAAAACCCATCAATCGACTTCGCCGCCTTCCGCCCCGCGCCCATGGCGAGGATCACCGTCGCGGCGCCAGTGACGATGTCGCCGCCCGCAAAGACGCCTCTCTTCGAGGTTCGGAGCGTTTCTCCGTCCGCTGCGATGTAGCCCCTGCGATCGGTGGCGAGGCCGGGCGTAGTCGACTGGACGATGGGATTGGCGCTCGTGCCCACGGCGATGATGACGAGGTCCAGGGGAATCTCGAATTCCGAGCCGGGGATGGCGGTGGACTTGCGGCGGCCGGATTCGTCGGGGTCGCCGAGCTCCATGCTCACGCAGCGGGCGGCGCGCAGGTTGCCTTTCTCATCCCCAAGAAATTCGACGGGATTGGTGAGGGTCATGAAGCGGATGCCTTCCTCCCTGGCGTGGTGGACCTCTTCGGCGCGGGCGGGCATCTCGGCGTCGGAACGGCGGTAGATCAGGGTGGCCTCCCGGGCTCCCAGGCGCAGGGCCGTGCGGATGGAGTCCAGGGCCGTGTTGCCGCCGCCCACCACGGCGACGGACTTGCCCCGGCAGTCGTAGACGGGCTCGTCGTACTCGGGGAAGCGGTAGGCCTTCATGAGGTTCACGCGGGTGAGGAACTCGTTGGCGGAGTAGACGCCGTTCAGGTGCTCGCCGGGCACGCCGAGGAAGCGGGGGAGGCCGGCGCCGGTGGCGATGAAGACGGCGTCGTAGCCCTCCTCCGTCATCAGCTCGTCGATGGTGACGGTCTTGCCGACGACGACGTTGGTCTCGAATTCGACTCCCATCTGGCGCATGGTGTCCACTTCCTGGCGGACGATGTCCTTGGGCAGGCGGAACTCGGGGATGCCGTAGATCAGGACGCCGCCGATCTCGTGGAGAGCCTCGAAGACGCGCACGCCGTGGCCGCGCTGCACGAGGTCGCCGGCCGCGGCGAGGCCGGCCGGACCGCTGCCCACGATAGCCACGCGCTTGCCGGTGGCCGGGGCGCGGGCAGGCAGGCCCACGGCGCCGACCTGGCGCTCCCAGTCGGCCACGAAGCGCTCCAGGTGGCCGATGGCGAGGGGCGCGCCGCGCTTGCCGATCAGGCAGGCGCCTTCGCACTGGTCTTCCTGGGGGCAGACGCGGCCGGTGACGGCGGGCAGGACGTTGTCTTCCCGGATCTTGGCCGCCGCGCCCAGGAAGTCGCCGGCTTCGATCAGGGCCACGAACGCCTTGACGTCGACGCCCACGGGGCAGCCGTGGCTGCAGGTGGGCTTGGCGCAGGCCAGGCAGCGGAGGGACTCGCCCTGCGCCGTCTCGGGCGCGAAGCCGAGGTTGACCTCCCGGAAATCGTGACCCCGCTCTTCAGGCGTCGCGGGCCGGCATGTCGAGCCGGGGGAGCTTCATGCGGTCACTGGGTTTCAGGACGTTCATACCGCGGTCTCCACGGTTGCATGGCAAGCTCCATGGACATGGGCCAGATCCCGCTCGGGGTCTGCCAGGAAGGCCTGGAGGGACTGGGCCTCGGCTTCGCGGTACATGGCGTTGCGCTGTTGAAGGACGGCGAAGTCCACGTCGTGGGCGTCGAACTCGGGGCCGTCCACGCAGGCGAACCTGCTGGCGCCGCCCACGAGGACGCGGCAGCCGCCGCACATGCCGGTGCCGTCCACCATGATGGAGTTCAGGCTGACGATGGTCTTGATCCCCAGGGGCCGGGTGGCCTCGGCCACGGCGCGCATCATGGGCACGGGGCCGATGGCGAGCACGCGGTCGATGGGCTCGGCGGCCATGAGGTCCGCGAGGGCCTGGGTGACGAACCCCTTGCGGCCGTAGCTGCCGTCGTCGGTGGTGACCACGCAGCTCGTCGCAGACGGCGCGCATCTCGTCTTCCAGGATCACGAGGTCGCGGCTGCGGGCGCCCACGATGCCGAGCACGCGGTTGCCGGCTTCCTTGAAGGCCACGGCCGTGGGATAGGCGATGGCCGTGCCCACGCCGCCGCCCACGATGGCCACGGTGCCGAAGCGCTCGACTTCCGAGGGCTGGCCCAGGGGCCCGACCACGTCCAGGAGGGCGTCCCCCGCTTCCAGGCGGTTCAGGAGCCTGGTGGTCTTGCCGATCCCCTGGACGATCAGGGTGATGGTGCCGCCGGCAAGGGACGGAGCCGGCGATGGTCAGCGGGATGCGCTCGCCCTGCTCATGGAGGCGGACGATGACGAACTGTCCAGCCTGGCGCTTGCGGGCGATGCGCGGGGCCTGGACACGGAAGAGCTTGACTTCAGGGGCAAGGAAATGGGCTTCGACGATTTGGAACATGGGAGATCCGCCTCCTCCTGGACAGACCGAGGCTAGCGGCACCCGGAGCGGCGCGCACCGTACAGGAGGGCGGGAGAGCGCTTACCCGTGGGGTGGGCGTGGCCAGCGCAGGGCACTCTCCTGGGGTAAGCTCACGCCGGGATTCTAACTGTGGGCTCGATGCGAGCGATGATCCTGCCGAAGCTGGGAAGCTTCGAGGAGAACCCCGATCCCCTGGTGCCGGCGGATCTGCCGGTTCCTGAGCCGGGGGAGGGCGAGGTGCGCGTCCGGGTCTCGGTCTGCGGCGTCTGCCACACGGAGCTGGACGAGATCGAAGGGCGCACGCCGCCGCCCCGGCTGCCTGTGGTCCTGGGCCATCAGGTGGTGGGCCGGGTGGACGCGCTGGGCTCCGGCGTCCAGGATTTTCGCGAGGGGGACCGGGTGGGCGTGGCCTGGATCTTCTCGGCCTGCGGGACCTGCAAGCACTGCCGGGAAGGGAACGAGAACCTCTGCCCCTGGTTCCGGGCCACGGGCCGGGACGCGAACGGCGGCTACGCCGAGGCCCTGACGGTGCCGGCGGCGTTCGCCCATCCCATCCCGGAGGTCTTTTCGGATGTGGAGGCCGCGCCTCTGCTGTGCGCCGGGGCCATCGGCTACCGCTCGATGAAGCTCACGGGGCTGGAAGACGGCGAGGCGCTGGGCCTGACCGGATTCGGCGCCTCGGCCCACCTGGTGCTCAAGATGGTGCGGCACCGCTACCCCGGCACCCGCGTCCACGTCTTCGCCCGCAGCGAGGGAGAGCGGGCGTTCGCCCTGGAGCTGGGCGCCTCCTGGGCGGGCGATCCCATGGAGGATCCGCCGGAAAAGCTCACGGCCGTCATCGACACCACGCCGGCCTGGCAGCCGGTGGTCGCGGCGCTGCGCCACCTGGAGCCCGAGGGGCGGCTCGTCATCAACGCCATCCGCAAGGAGGAGAGGGACAAGGAGGCTCTGCTCGGCCTCGACTATCCCCGCGATCTCTGGCTGGAGAAGGAGATCAAGAGCGTGGCCAACGTGGCGCGTAGCGACGTGCGCGAATTCCTGGCCCTGGCCGCCGAGATCCCCCTCCGGCCCGAGATCCAGGAGTTTCCGCTGGAAGCGGCGAACGAGGCTCTGCGCGAGCTCAAGGCACGGAAGATCCGGGGTGCCAAGGTGCTGAGGATATGAGGCCGCTTTCATGAGAAGAGAGATCGAGATTTTCTATCTGGAGATGACCTCGCCGGACGATCTCCGCCCCAGCCGTCCGCTCGAGGTGGAGCTCCCGATCCGGCAGGCGCGCATCCCCTGCCCGGAGCTCAACCGCTTCCTCTACACGGCCGTGGGGGGAGACTGGTTCTGGATCGACCGGCTGAGCTGGACCCATGAGCAGTGGCTTGCCTGGCTGAGCCGGCCCGAGGTCGAGACCTGGATCGGCTATCTGGAAGGCACACCCGCCGGCTACTTCGAGCTGGAGAGGCAGGCGGGGGAAAACGTGGAGCTGTCCTATTTCGGGCTCCTACCCCAGTTCATCGGGCGCGGTCTGGGCGGGGCGCTTCTGACCGCGGCCATCGAGCGGGCCTGGGCCCTGGGAGCCTCCCGTGTGTGGGTGAACACCTGCACGCTCGACGGCCCGGCCGCGCTCCCGAGCTACCAGGCGCGGGGGTTCCGGATTTTCAGGACGGAACGGCTCTCGAAGGAATTTCCCGAGGAGACGCCGGGTCCGTGGCCGGGGGCGCGGAAGCTTGGCGTACAATAAAATTCTGCCGCCGTCCCCGCAGGACCTCTCAGGAATGGTCCCATGACCTCAGCCGACGACCGCTGGCACCGCGCCGACCAGCTCCTCGACCAGGCCCTCGACCTGCCCCTGGTGGAGCGTGCCGCCTTCCTCGACCGGGAGTGCGGGGAGGACACCGAGCTGAAAGCCCTGGTGCAGCGCCTCCTCGCGGGAGCGGACGGAGACCCCACCCTGATCGCCTCGGGCGGCGCTCTGCGGGGACCGCTCTGGGACCGGCTCGAAGCCGATCTGGAGACGGACGATCCCCTCCTGGGCGCGGAGGTGGGCCGCTACCGGATCGTCCGCGAGCTGGGCCGGGGCGGCATGGCCGTGGTCTATCTCGCCGAGCGGTCCGACGGCCAGTTCCGCCAGCAGGTGGCGCTCAAGCTGCTGAAGCGCGGCCTGGATACCGACGAGGTGGTAGCCCGCGTTCGACCAGGAGCGGCAGATCCTCGCCGGCGCCGCGCATCCGGGCTCGCCCGGCTCCTCGACGGCGGCATCGGCCCCGGAGGCCGGCCGTACCTCGTCATGGAGTACGTGGAGGGGCGGCCCATCGACCGCTACTGCGACGAGGAGCGGCTGCCCGTGACCGAGCGGCTCCGTCTCTTCCTCCAGGTCGCCCGGGCCGTGGAGGACGCCCACCGGAGCCTCGTGGTCCACAGAGACATCAAGCCGTCGAACATCCTGGTCACCGCGGACGGGCACGCCAAGCTCCTCGACTTCGGCATCGCCAAGCTGCTGGACCCGGCGGCCGGAGGACGCTGCCGCTCACCCGCACCGTCGCCCGCCTGATGACGCCGGCCTGGGCGAGCCCCGAGCAGGTGCAGGGCGGCCCGGTGACCACGGCGTCCGACGTCTACCAGCTCGGGCTGCTCCTCTACCTCCTGCTCACCGGGCGCTGGCCCTACCGGCTGGGCGAGGGCGGCGCCGTGGAGGTGGCGCGGGCCATCGTGAGGGACGAGCCCACGCGCCCCTCCTCGGCGGTCGGCGGCAGCGCCCGCTCCGAGGCGCCGCCCGGCCAGGCGCCCCAGACGCCCGAGGAGATCGCCCGGGCCCGCGCGACGACACCCGCCCGCCTGCGCCGCGAGCTGGCGGGGGATCTCGACACTCTCGTGGCCACGGCCCTGCGCAAGGAGCCGGAGAGGCGCTACTCCTCGGTCTCCCGGCTCATCCAGGACGTCGAGCGCCATCTGTCGGGCCGGCCGATCTCCGCCCGGCCCGACACCGTGGCCTACCGCACGGGCAAGTTCGTGCGGCGCCACGCGGCGGCGGTGGCCACGGCGGCGGCGGCCCTCGTCCTGCTGATCGCCATGGCCGCCGCCTATACCCTGGAGCTGACCCGCGAGCGTGACCGGGCGCGGCTCGCGGCGGCGCGGGCCACGCGCACGGCGGACTTCCTGCGCAGCCTCTTCGAGGTCGCCGCCCCCGTCCGCTCCGGCGGCGAGCGGATCACGGCCCGCCAGCTCCTGGACCAGGGCGCCGCCCGCATCGAGCAGGAGCTGGCCGGCGAGCCCGAGCTGCGGGCGGACATGATGGCCCTGATGGGAGACGTGTACCGGGACCTGGCCCTCTACGACGAGGCGCGGGACCTCCTCGAACGGTCGGTCGCGATCCGCCGGAGCTCGCCGGGAGAGGACCGCCTGGCCCTGGCCTCGTCGCTCCAGGGGCTCGCCCGGGTGTACGAAGAGCAAGGCAACCACACCGTGGCCCGGCGCCTCTGCGAGGAGGCCCTGGCCATCCGCGAGCGGGCGCTCGGGCCGGACCATCCCGACGTGGGGAGGACGCTCTGGTCCCTGAGCCGGGTGCTCGAAATGCAGGGAGATCTGCGGGGCGCCCGGCGGCTGCAGGAGCGGGCCCTGGCGGTCCTCGAAGCCGGTCTCGGTCCCGTTCATCCCGACGTCGGCCTGGTGCTGCGGGACCTCGGGATCCTGCTGGAGAAGAGCTTCGATCCCGAGGGCGCGAGCCGCTCGTTGCTGCGCTCCCTGGAGATCCTCGAAGCGGCCTACGGCCCCGGCCACCCCCACGTGGCGAACACGCGCATGCATCTCGGAGCGGTTCTGAGCAGCATGGGAAATCCGGTGGAGGCCGAGAAGCAGTACGAGAAGGCCCTGCCCGCGCTGGAGCGCGCCTACGGCCCCGATCATCCTGCCGTGGCCGCCCTCCTGAGCACCCTGGGGGACCTGCGGATCGCCAGCGGCATGGGACCCAAGGATCCCGACGGAGCCATCGGCTACTACGAGCGGTCGCTCGCCATCCAGGAGAAGGTCTTTGGTCCGCGGCATCCCGACCTGGTGATCGTCCTGAAGGGCCTGGGCCGCGCCTGGAAGCTCAAGGGGAACGACGAGAAGGCGCGAGCCTGCCTGGAGCGCTGTATCGCCGTGAGCGAGGCGGCCTTCGGTCCCGAGCACCTGGACCTGGCGTCATCCCTCTACGAGCTGGCGGACCTGCACCGGCAGGCTCGCCGCTATCCCGAGGCGCTCCGCCTGTACGAGCGGGCGCTCAGGATCCGGGAGAAGGCCCACGGCCCCAACCACTCCTCCTTCAGCCTGCCGATGTTCTACATGGCGAAGATCCGTAGGGAGATGGGAGACCCGGCCGCCTGCGAGTCCCTCCTGCGGCGCGTGCTGGCCCTCGACCACGGGCCCAACGCGGAGCAGCACGGCCTGGACCTGATCCGGGTGGAGCAGGGGGCCTGTCTGGTGGACCTCCGCCGGTTCGCCGAGGCCGAGGCGCTGCTGACGCCCATCGCCGCCAGGGAGGAGCCGGTCTCCCGCAAGCGTTCGCTGGAGATCCTGGTGACCCTGTACGGCCTGTGGGGGAAGCCGGCAGAGGCGGCGCAGCGGCGGGAGGAGCTGGCGAAGCTGCCGCCGCTGAGCCCGCCGGGAACGCGGCCGGAACGCCAGGGGGCGCATTCGATGTGAGGCGGTATATCATCGGGGCGATCCTGGAAAGCACGACCCGGAACGCCGTCGCGATGTCTCGCCTCCGGTCCTCCGCCCGCCCTTTGGCCTGGGGAGTCCTCTGCGGAGCTCTCCTCGGAGCGGCTCCGTCCTCTGTCCTGGTCCCTGAATTGATCCCCGAAAGGCCCGTCGAGCGCGACCTGGCCGCGGGAGAATCGCACTCCTACCCGATCGAGCTGACGGCTCGGCCTTGGCGCGTGGCCGTGGAGCAGCGGGGGATCGACGTGGTGGTGGAGGTCTCCGGGCCGGATGGGAAACGCCTGGCCGCCGTGGACAGCCCTCAGGACCGGCAGGGGCCGGAGACGGTCCTGATCGAGCCCGCGGCGGCGGGGACCTTCCGCGTCGAGGTCCGCGCCCACGAGCCCGCGGCCCCTCCCGGACGCTATGAGATCCGTCTGGGGGAGATCCTGGCCAACCCAGAGGACCATCGCCTCGCCGCGGAACGGGCGGTCTCCCGGGCGGGAGAACGGTACCTGAAGGGGACGCCGGAAGCGCGGCGGCAGGCCATCGCGGAGCATCGCGCGGCCCTGGAGGCGTGGCGGGCTCTCGGAGACCGGCTGGGCGAGGCGCGGTCGCTCTATGCCCTGTCCGTGCTGTCCCGGCTGGTCAACGACACGCGCGAGGCCCTGAAGCTGGGGACCGAGGCCCTGCCGCTGTGGCAGTCCCTGGGCGAGCGGCTCTGGGAAGGGGCCACCTGGAACGAGATCGGGCTCGACCGCTGGCTACTGGGCGAAAGTACGGAGGGACGGGCCGCGTTCGAGAAGGCCCTGGCGATCCAAAGCGAGATCGGCGACCGCTATGGCGAAGCGGTCTCTTCGAGCAACCTCTGCCTCATGGACCTCGCCCGCGGCGAGCTGCAAGGCGGGCCTCACCTGCTACGAACGGGCGGTGCCGATCCTGCGCGAGGTGAAGGCGGAGGCCCTCGAAGGCGCGGCGCTCACCAACGTCGGGCGGGTCTACGACCTCCTGGGCGAGCCGCAGCAGGCGCTCGCGACTTACAAGCTGGCCCTGGGCCGGATGAGGGCCCTCGGCGACCGGGCGGCGGAGGCCTGGACGCTCAACCACCTGGGCCTCCTGCACCAGGAGCTCGGCGACCATCCGCAGGCCGTGGGGCACCTGGGACAGTCGCTGGAGATCTTCGAAGCGCTGGGGAACCGGCGCGGACAGGCCACGGTGCTCCACAACCTGGGCGTCGTCTACGCCAGTCTCGGCGAATGGCCGCGGGCGGCCTCGTCCTACGAACAGGCTCTGCGGATGCGTCGGGATCTGGGAGACCGCGCGGAGGAGGCTGCGACTCTGACCGGCTTGGGCTCGGTGTACCGGGCCGTGGACCGGCTGGCCGAGGCGCTCGACGCCCAAAAGAAGGCCCTGGAGCTGAAGCGCGAGGTGGGCGACCGGCTGGGCGAGGGAGTGGTCCTCACCCGGCTCGGCAGGACGGCGTACAAGATGGGGGATCTGAAGGGCGCCCTGTCATTCTTCGACCAGTCCATCGAGCTGTTGCGGGCCACGGGGTCCCTGGCAGACGAGGCTGAAGCGCTGCGCAGCCGGGGCGAGACCTGGCTGAAGCTCGGGCAGGCGGGCAAGGCCCTGGAGAGCCTGGAACCGGCGCTCCAGCGGGCGCGCGCCGCCGGCCACCGGGCGAGCGAGGCGCAGGTGGAGTACAGACTTGCCCAGGCCAATCGCGCGGTTGGCCGCGGCGATTCGGCCCGCGCCCATGCCGAGGCGGCGATCGGCATCCTGGAGACGCTGCGCACGGGCATCGCCGATCCCGACCTGCGCGCCGCCTCCTCGGAGGTGGGGCACCGCGCCTACGATCTGCACCGGGAGCTGCTCCTGGAGGCCCACCGGGCCGATCCCTCCGCCGGTTACGACCGGGCCGCCCTGGAGTCCAACGAGCGCGCCCGCGCCCGCACGCTCGTCGAGCTGCTGAGCGAGGCCCGCGTAGACGTCCACGAGGGGGTGGATCCGGACCTCCTGGCGCGCCGCACGTCGCTCCTCCAGAGGCTGAGCGCCAAGGCCGAGCGCGCCCTCCACGAGCGGCCCCGGACCCCGGACCAGAAGGCGGCTTTGGAAGATGACCGCGAAGCCATCCTGCGCGATCTCGACCTCGTGGAGGCCGAGATCCGGGAGCAGAGCCCCGGCTACACGGCCCTGACCCGGCCCCAGCCGCTGGCGGCCGGGGACGTCCAGGCCCTTCTCGATCCTGGGACCCTGGTGCTGAGCTACGCCCTGGGCGAGCCCCGCGGCGTTCTCTGGGCTGTAACGTCTCAAGGGATCACCACGTTCGAGCTGCCCGGCCGCGCGGAGATCGAGGCGGCGGCCCGCCGGTTCCACGAAGAGCTGAGCGCCTTCGATCCCGCGGACCGTCCGCGCCAGGCCGAGCACGCGGCGGCGCTCGGCCGCATGCTCCTCGGACCCGTGGCGGACCGGCTGAAGGGGCGGCGCCTGGTCGTGATCCCCGACGGAGCCCTCGAATACGTCCCCTTCGGGGCGTTGCTGGTGGACGGTGCCTCCGTCCTCGACAGCCACGAGGTGGTCTATCTCCCTTCGGCCTCGGCTCTGGCTGTGCAGCGGCGCGTGCTGGCCCGGCGTCCTCAGGCGTCCCGGCGTCTGGCCGTGCTGGCCGATCCCGTGTTCGATCCCCAGGATGCCCGGGTGGTGTCGGCGGGGGCGGGCCGTTCCGCCGCAGCGAAGGCCGCGGGCACACGAGGGACTGAGGAGACGGCCTTCGAGCGCCTCGCCGGCTCGCGCCTGGAAGCCGAGGCCATCGCGGCCCTGGCGCCGCCGGGAGAGGCCATGGTGGCCCTGGACTTCGACGCCAGCCGCGCGCGGGCCCTGGGGGATCGCCTGAGCGACTTCCGGATCGTTCACTTCGCCACCCATGGCGTGATCGACGCCGAGCGCCCGGCCCTCTCGGGGCTCGTGCTCTCCCGGGTGGACCGCGACGGAAAGCCCCAGGAGGGTTTCCTCCACCTCCACGACGTCTACAACCTGCGGCTGAACGCCGACCTGGTGGTGCTCTCCGGCTGCCGTACGGCGCTGGGCAAGGAAGTGCGGGGCGAGGGCCTCGTCGGCCTCACCCGGGGCTTCCTCTACGCCGGGGTGCCGCGCGTGGTGGCGAGCCTGTGGCGGGTGGAGGACCAGGCCACCGCGGCGTTGATGACCCGTTTCTACCGCGGCCTGTGGACCGAGGGCCTGAAGCCGTCGGCGGCGCTGCGGGCCGCGCAGCTCTCGCTCCAGGGCGAGCGCCGCTGGCGGGACCCCTACTACTGGGCAGGCTTCGTCCTGCAAGGGGATTGGAGCTGAACGGGTGCGATTCTCCGGGGCCTCATACCACTCCAGGGTTGAGGCTGCCGAAATGATTCCGAAATGATCCCGAAATAAGGAGGCGATGATGAGCACGTCAATTGGGGACTTCAGAGGGAGTTGGAAGATCACCGGGGCGACGGGGCCGGGCAACCCGCTCGAAAATGATGGCTACATCCTCATCGGGACCGGGAGCGGCTGGGGAGACAGTCTTCCAGCCTTCACCGAGAGCTACCAGGTCACCGTGGGCTTCGCCGTCATCAACAACGGCCAGGTCGTCAACCTGTCCGGCGTGCCGTTGGAATCCGGAGGGCATCAGGGCCCGCAGCCGCTGCTCTTCCTCTACCAAAACGGCTATCTCCGGTGGTCCGGCTACTACGGCCAGATCCCGCTGCGGATCTTCATTTCCGCCGCCGATTTCACCAAGTCGAACGGCACCAGCTACGTGGCGATCTACGGCACCACGATCCAGGGGGATCCCGAGCAGGTCGGCGTCTGGGGCGGCAGCGGCTCTCCGCCGCCGGACCCGCCGGACGACTAGGAAGTCTCACAAGGACATCCCCTCGCCAGGATTCCGGTTCCTGGCGAGGGGGGAACCGGTGAGCGCTTAGGAGACCGCCGCTGGGTATGTGGCGTGTAGAATGGTCCTCATGAGTCCAACGGAGATCCTGCATCAGGCTAAGGAGCGGCTCGAACGACTTTCCGAGGATCGTTTGCGCGTGGCCGCCGACTTTCTTGCTTATCTGGAGGAACGGGAATCGAGCGAAGCTACCGAAGAGCTGCTCCAGATTCCCGGGTTCCTCGATGACTTCAGAAGAGCGGAAGGAGAAATCCGAGCGGGGCGCCTCACCCCTGTCGAAGCGTTGAAGCGGAAAGCGTGACCTGAGGTGTATCAGGTTCTTCTCTCGGAATCAGCTCAGAGGTTCTACGAGGAAGCCGATTCGCCGCTGCAGCGGCGATTGGACCGCTGCTTCGAGATGCTCCGGACCGCTCCTCGCCGCCACCCGAACATCAAGCCGCTGAAGGGTCCCTTGAGTGGGTCCTATCGCTACCGTACCGGTGATTATCGGGTCGTTTACCGGATCGAGGATGACGATCGGCTGGTTATCGTCGTGATCATTGCGCACCGTAGTGAGGTATACGACCGGTAACCGAGGCCGGTGCTAGAATCCGCCTGCCATTCACGGCAGGGAAACCGCTTCTGGCCAGGAACGAGACAGACCGCGACCCGGTGGGGAACGACCGGCCGGAGGACCTGGTCGCCAGGGTCCAGGCCGGCGACCGCCGTGCCGAGGAGCGGGTCATCGAGCTGTACGGCCGGGGTGTGGCGATCCTCCTCGACCGCCACACCAACGGCCGTCCCGAGGCCCAGGACCTCTACCAGGACACCTTCCGCCTCGTCCTCGAAAAGCTCCGGAACGGCGAGCTGCGCGAGCCCGCCGCCCTCCCGGGCTTCGTGGTCCAGATCGCCCGCAGCCTCGCCATCGAGCACTACCGCAAGGCGGCCCGCCGGAAGACCGAGACCGACAGCGAGGCCGGCGCCGAGGCCGTGGCGCCCCACGCGAGCCCGCTCGGCGAGCTGTTGGACCGCGAGAACGCCTCCTTCGTGCGCCAGGTCCTCGAAGAGCTCGCCAACGAGCGCGACCGCCAGATCCTCCTGCGCTTCTACATCGCCGAGGAGGACAAGGACCGCATCGCCGCCGACTACGACCTGACCAGCCTCCAGTTCAACCGCGTCCTCCACCGCGCCCGCCAGCGCTACAAGGAGCTGTTCCTCGCCCGAAACCCCTCGGCCGCCACTTTTGTGGGAGCTGCCCTATTCACTGCGATAACTCTTCTCCTTATCCCACTATGGAGAGGAACGCTGAGGGGATGACGCCATGGACCACGCCTACATCGAAGAAAACGGTCTGGTCGAGCGCTATCACCAGGGCCTCCTGCCGCCGGACGAGGAGGCCCGTTTCGAAGAGCACTTCGTCACCTGTGCCTCCTGCATGGAGCAGCTCGAGCTGGCTCGCGGGTTCCAGCGTGGGATCAAGGCGCTTTCGGCGATCACAGCGGAGGACGCCGTCCGCGCGGCCGTGGCCGTCCAGGCGGGCCTCTTCGCCTGGCTCGCCCGGCGTGGCCGGCTGGCCCAGTGGGGGCTCACCCTGGCCGTGCTGCTCCTGGCCGCGGGCCTGCCCTCCGCCTGGATCGCCGCCCAGAGCCGCAGCGAACGTCTGGCAGCGGCTCAGAGGATCGAGGAGGAGAGGCGGACCGCTAAGGACCTCGAACGCCGTCTCGCCGAAACCGAGAAGCGCCGGAATGAAGAGCGCCGGGACCTCGAAGCCAGGCTCGCTCAAGCGCAGAAACCGTCCGTGCCACCCTCCGTGACCGTCCTCACCCGCCCGCTCGCCAACCTGGCCGTCGTGCTCTTGACCGCCGTCCGCGGCGAAGGCGAGGCGGCCACAATCGACCTCTCCAAGACGGGGGACCTCCTGGCCCTCGCCGTGGACGCCGGAGCCGACCCTCGCTTCGTCAGCTACCGCGCCACCCTGATCCGGACGGGAGGGACCCGCACGGGCGGCGGCACCGTCTACCGCCAGGAGGGCCTCAAGACGAACGCCCTGGAGACCCTGATGCTGACCTTCCCGAAGACCTTCTTCCAGCCGGGGGAGTACCGCCTGAAGATCGAGGGCGTCCAAGCGGACGGCAAAGCGGTGGAGATCGGCGGGTACCCGTTCCGGGTGGTGGAGTAGGGACGGCTGCTCCCGCAAAGGGCGCCCCTGCAGGGCGCCCTCTGCGAGATCGGTCAGATCAGAGGGTGCAGACCCAGTAGGTCGCTCCTGAGGGCGGGATGGTCACCGCGCAGATACAGCCGCCCAGACTCTCGTCATCGTTCAAACAGGGCCTCTCGGACCGGTGCGGAGAGCAAGGAGTGCCATGGACGTCTGAGCAGTATTCCAGAGCCCACGCAGGCCTGTCGCCGGCAGACCATACTGTCAGGCCGAGGATTCCCAGGAGCGCGGCGAAACGAAGAGCTTTTTTCATCGAAGACATCCTCCACGAGAGAACTTGTTTCTGTGAAGGTCTCCGCACTGGCCAGTAAAGAAACCGTCGTCAATGTAATCAAATATTTTCAGTATGTCAACACGGCGGCCTGAATATTTCTACTTTTTATCAGAGTGGGCTTCGTGGCCCCAGGCGGGCACAATCCCGCCCCGTGCGATTCTTCTCGCGTCCCTCGTCTGGCCGGTGCTCCCCACGGCTCGGCGGCAAGCGGGAACGAAGCTGGCGGACCGGGGAAGCGATCCGCGTGACGCGGGAGTGGAGGGCGAATGCTCCCCAAGCGAGGGGAATTCCGCACGAAGAGAGGGGCGTCTCTCCCCTCTCTTATCTGCGTCTCCCCTCTCTTCCCGCGGAACGCACGAAGAGAGGGGCGTCTCTGCCCTCGCGAGGGAGCGTTCTCCCCTCCCGAGGGGCGTCTCTCCCCTCTCGTATCCCGGCTTCCCCTCTCTTCCTCTGGCTCGCACGAAGCGAGGGGAGAGCCGCCCCTCAAGAGGGGAGAGCCGCCCCTCGGGAGGGGAGAGCCGCACGAAGAGAGGGGAGAGGCCGCCCTCGCGAGGTACAACGAAAGCGAAGCTGGGGCTCGGTGGACTCCACGGCCCGGGCGGGGCACAATCCCGCCCCGTGCGCTTCTTCTCCCGTCCTGCTCCCGAGACCGCCTGGTCCTTCGCGCTCCCGCGGCCGGACTTCGTAGCGGGCTCATACCAGCGACGGTCCTTCCTGTTCCCCTCGAACCACCTAGGGGAGGACAGCGAGCACGCCCATCATGACCCCGTCCACGCCATCGCCGACGGCATCGTGCGGGAGGCGTGCACGGCCACGGGCTACGGCCGGGTGGTCGTGGTCGAGCACCGGCTGCCGGACGGCTCCAACGTCTGCTCCATCTACGGCCACCTCTGCGGACACCGGGGCTATCCCCTGGTGCGGGACGGCTCCCTGGTGAAGAAGGGGGACGTCGTGGCCTACATCGGCGACCGTTACGAGAACGGCGACGGCCTGGAGCACCTCCATCTGGGCCTGCGCAAGGGGAGTTACGACGGCTACTTCTGCGGCTACGCGCGGGCCCCCTACTGCACCCCCAAGCACTACCACCCGCCGACCCGCTTCATCGAGTCCCGGAGCGGCGTCCTGCGCCTGGCGTCGAGGATCGAGTCCTTCCCCACGGTCCCCGGGGACCGGGACCTCACCTTCAAGGCGAGCGTGGTGAACGGCTTCTTCTACGGCGGCGAGTTCGAGCTCCGCCTCCAGGTGCCCTCAGGAGAGACGGCCCGCTTCACGAGTGAGGTCCAGAAGCGCAAGCTCGCCCCCGGCGCGTCGGCCTCCCTGCTGTTCCCCACGGACCTGCCGGATTCGCGGACGCCTCCGGCCGTGATCGAGCTGCGGGCTCCGGGGACGGAGACGTGGTGTCCGATGGAAACAGATTCAGCCGCCATATCCAGATGAGATAACATCCCTCCGATCCTGAGGAGGGAAAGCGCGTGTTACCATACTGGGGACGCACCGAGGAGGGGCTGCCATGGCCATCCGAGACACCATCCGCCACAAGCTCACCTACGAGGACTACCTCCTCTTCCCGGAGGACGGCCTGCGCCACGAGATCCTCGACGGAGAGCACTACGTGACGTCGGCTCCGTCGCTCTGGCACCAGGCGGCTTCGGTGAACCTGACGTACTTCTTCGTGGGCTTCCTGCGGCGGAATCCCCTGGGTCGGCTCTTCCACGCCCCTTGCGAGGTGGTTCTCTCTGAGCACGACATCGTCCAGCCCGACCTCCTCTTCATCTCGAAGGAGCGTTTCGGCATCCTGACGGCGAAGAACGTCCAGGGCGCGCCCGACCTGGTCATCGAGATCCTCTCGGACAACACCAGCCGGAGGGACAAGACCCTCAAGCTCGGCATCTACGAGCGGTCTGGCGTCCTCGAATACTGGCTCGTGGATCCGCAACGACAGACCGTGAGGGTCCTCCGGAAGCTCGGATGCGGGTTTTGGTGCGGCTCTGGATTTCTCGGCTGCCGCGGCCGACGTTCTGACGACCCCCTTGCTCCCCGGCTTCGAGATCCCGGTGACTGAGATCTTCGAACAGACCGGTTGAATACCCGTTTTGATTAGTCACAGGCTGGTGCCGGCCTCGGAGGCTGAAAGGGGGCGGACTGTTACCTTCTAAAGGGCCGGAATCCTACGCCGGCCGCGGGGAATCTCACGCCGGGAAATCCGGAACGAATTTCGGGGACGTTGTACTAGGCATACTGGAGCCGACGTCCCTTGGGGAAAGGGACCGGATCGCCGAATTCCCTGGCCGTGTCCAGCCAGAGGGCGATCGCCTCCTGTGCGTTCGCCAGGGCGGATTGTGGCGAATCGCCGTGAGCAGCGCAGCCCGGCAGCTCGGGTACTTCGGCTACGAAGACCTTGTCCTCTTCGCTCCAGTAGATGATCACTTCGTACTTGTACATCACTCCTCGCCTTCCAGGCTGTACCTCAGGATGATAGAGCGTACTTGCCTTACTTGATAGACCTTCGCATCCTTGCCATCTCTCTGCAAGTTGATCTTCTCTTCGACACCCTCTTTCCTGAAGACGTGGTGGCCGCCGCGGATGCGTTCCTCGAAACCCAGGTGATGAAGGAGTTGGCGAAGATCCTCAAAAGAAACGTTTGCGTCGGAGCGTCCTTGCAGGATCTTCAGGAGAGTTCGTTCATGCTTTCCCATCGGCTCAATCCGCCCTCACGCCGGCCGCCTCCGCTCCCCATCCTCCTCCCTTTCCGGCGCGCCCAGGGCCTCCGAGAGGTTCCGCTGGCTGGCCACAGGGCCGACCACCTTGTCGCGGCCCTCGGCCTTGGCCTGGTAGAGGCGCTGGTCGGCGCGGCGGAGGATCTCGGCGGAGGTCTGGCCGTCTTCGGGCCAGATGGCGACTCCGATGCTCACGGTCAGGCTCGCGGGCTTGGAGCGGCCGGGCAGGTGGATGGGCTTGACCGCCAGCACCCGCCGGAAGCGCTCCAGGAGGTCCGTGGCCCGGCCGCTCATCACCCCCGGGAGGATCAGGGCGAACTCCTCGCCGCCATAACGCGCCACCACGTCGGACGAGCGGCAGGAATCGCGTAGCGTCTGGGAGACCGCCCGCAGGGCCTCGTCTCCGCCCGCGTGGCCGTAAGTGTCGTTGAAGCGCTTGAAATGGTCGATGTCGAGCATGGCCACGGCGAAGCGGCCGTCCTCGCGGCGGGCGATGGCGATCTCACGCTCGAGCTGCTCGTTGAAGACGGCGCGGTTCAGGAGGCCCGTGAAGCGGTCGCGGGTCGAGAGCAGGCGCAGCTCCCGCGAGCGCACCACGATGGTGGCCGCGAGCACCGTGGCCCCCACCAGTTGGGCCAGGCGCCAGACCTGGGAGCTCCACTGGAACAGGCCGTGGGTGAAAGGCGCGAAGGCGGCCGAGCTCAGGTCCCACCGCCAGTCGGCGTAGAAGACGATGGCGGCGTACTGGACCAGGGCCAGGGCGCCGGTGGTGATGCAGATCCGCGCGTCGTAGCGCAGGCTCGTGGCGGCGATGGCCAGGAAGTAGACGGGGAAGATCACCAGGTTGTTGGTCGCCTCGTGGGGCCGGCCCAGGGCCAGGAAGACGGCCAGCATGGCGCTCACGAGGCTCACGTCGAGGATGCTGCTGGCGAACCCGATCCAGGTGCGCGCCCGGCGCCGGGTGGTGGCCGAGTAGATGATGAGGGCGAGCAGCAGGCCGGCCGTGATCGTGGTGAGGAGCGCCAGAGGATCGTAGCCGCCGGGCTGGCGGAGCAGCTCCCGGAGGGGGAAGTAGAGGAGGACGACGAAGATCAGCAGCCGCACGCCGGCCACCAGCATCTCGCCGCCGAAGCCGGCTGTGGAGATCTCGGGCTCGGGCGCGCTCCAGACACGGCGCCAGCCCGAAGGCTCAGGCGCAGTCGTGGCCGTCGTGGGAGCTGTAGCGGTCGCAGCGAATTCCTGATGTCCCATACATGAATACCCGCTCCAAAGCGGGGCAACTCCCCGCCCCCTATAGCACTTCAGACGATCAGTGAGTGGACTTTAGCACGCCGCGGGGCCGATCAGTCCTCCTCTTCCAGCACCCACACGCCGCCGAAGCCCGCGGCGTAGACCCGCCGGGGATCGATCGGATCGAAGGCGAAGTCCTGGACCTCGTTGAAGTAAAAGGCGATGTCGCCGCTCCGGTCCTGCCAGGTCGCTCCGGAATCTTCGCTCCGGAAGATCCTCGCGCCTCCCTGGGTGGCGGCCCAGAGCACGCCTGGCACAGGGGAGGCGGCGAGGGCCGTGACGAGTTGGTCGCGCAGCGCGGTCGGCTGCCAGGAGGCCCCCGCGTCCGTGCTTTTCCACACGCCCTGGCGCTGCTGCGGGATGGACTGGCCGCCGTTCATCCATACATAGAGAGTGCGGGAATCCCGCGGATCCACGACAACTTCAGCCACGTCCTGCCCCGGCAGGCCGCTGTCGGCCGCGGTCCAGGAGGCCCCCTCGTCCGTGCTGCGCAGGACGGCCGAGCGGAGGGGAGCATGGCAGACGCCCTCCGTGCCCTCCGACCGGGTACCGGCGAGATAGAGCACGGCCGGCGCCGACGCCGAGGTATGGACCACCGTCAATCCGTTGATCTGGCATCGGAACGGGTCCGGCAGCTCGTCCAGGAGGGTCCAGGAAGCGCCCCGGTCGCGGCTGCGGTGGAGTTGGTAACGGGAGGCCAGGCTGAGGGCGTACAACGTGTCCGGATCGAGCGGGTCGGCGCGCAGGTGGACCAGCGGCCTGGGGCCCTCGAGCTGCCGCCAGGTTACTCCGGCGTCGGTGCTCCGCCAGATCTGCGGGGAACCTCTGTAGATCGCGTAGAACGTGCCGGGCCCCCCGGCGACGACCTCCGAGACCGCCACCCCGTAGGGAGCGGGGATGTCGAAGCCGGCGCGCGTGCGCATCCATTGCTCGGCGTCGCCGGCCAGGCGGAAGACTCCGAAGCCGTTCAGGCCGGTGACCAGGGTGTCCCCGCCGGCCGGATCGACGGCGATGGAGGCCAGGCTCGGCGTGAGGCCCGGAATGCCGCGGCTGACGCGGGTCCAGGAGCCGCCGCCGTCGGTGCTGCGCAGCACGCCGCCCTGGAAGCCCTCCCTGAAGGTCGTACCCGCGTAGAGGGTGGCAGCGGAATCGAACGCCAGGGCGAACACCAGGGACGTGGAGGCGTCCGCCGCGGGCCGCCAGTGCCCGCCGCCGTCCTGGGTCTTGAAGAGGCCGCCTTGGAGCGTGTTCGCGTCGAACGTGCTGGCGTAGACCGTTCGGGGCAGACGCGGGTGGACGGCGATGGAAAGGACCAGCTTGCCGTCGAGCGCCGGACCGCCGGCCTCCTCCCAGGAATCCCCGCCGTCCCGGCTGCGGAAGATCAGGAAGATCCCGTGGTCATCCCTGAGGCTCGCGTAGAGCGTCCGCGGATCCCCGGGCGCGATGGCCAGCGCCGTCACGCTCCCGGCGGGCAGGCCGTTGCGCAGGGGCTCCCAGGAGTTGCCGGCGTTGCGGCTCCGGAAGACCCCCTGCCGGGACGTGCCGGCGAACACCGTCCCGGCCGGACGCCGCGCCACCGCGACGATCGGGACCTCGTTTCCCCGGGTGAGGAGGGCCTGGCTCACGGGCTGCCAATGGACGCCGCCGTCGACGCTTCTCCAGATCCCGTGCAGGTTGCCAGTCGCATAGATCCGCGACGGGCGGGAGGGATCGACCTCGAACTGATAAGAGAAGAAATCAGAGGGCAGATCCCGGCTGGCGACCCTCCAGTGGTCCCCCCCGTCGGTGCTCTTGAGGACCACGTTCCCGGACAGGATGTCGGCGGTGTAGAGCGTTGTGGGCCGCGAGGGATCGATCCCCACGGCGTTCGGAGAGAAAGGCGTCCCGGGGAGCACCTGCCAGGAGGCGCCGCCGTCCAGGGTCCGGACCAGCCCCGGGAGGTAGCCGCCGCCATAGAGGACGCCCGGAACCGTGGGATGAGCGGCCAGCCGGTTGACCACGCCGCCGAAGGGGCCGAGCGGTGTCCAGCGGGGGCTCTCCGGCGTCTGGGCCGGCAGGAGCCCGGGCGCCAGCGCGGCCGAGAAGAGCAGGCAGAGGACCGGGACGATCGGGCGGACGATCTGGCGGTCGATCTGGCGATATTGGCTGCGCAGGTTCGGCATACGGTCTCCTCGAAAGGGGGGAACTTCAGTCTACTCCTCGAACACCCACACTCCGCCCGTGGTGGCCGCGTAGACGCGGTCCGGAGCGAATGCGAGCTCGAAGGTCTCCAGGATCAACTCGCCGCTCAGCTCCTGCCAAGTCGCTCCGAAGTCCTCGCTCCGGTAGAGCTCACCGCCCACCGTGCCAGCCCAGAGCGTACCCGCGGGGGAGACGGCGAGCACGCGGATCACCCGGTCGTCCAGCCCGGTTGCCTGCCAGGAGGCCCCGGAATCCGTGCTCTTCCACACGCCCAGAGGCTGGAAGGAGACGCCGGCGCCCACCCCGGCGTAGGCGATGCGGGGGTCCTGCGGGTCCACGGCGAGATCGGCGATCACCTCGCCCGGCAGGCCGGCGCTGGCGTCGGTCCAGGTGGCGCCGCCGTCGGGGCTGCGGAAGACGGCCGGCTGGTTCACGGCCCGGCAGAGCGTACCGGCCGGCGGCTTGGAGCCCGCGAGATAGAGGACGGCCGGGGCCGTTGCCGAGGTCCGGGCGACTTCGAGGTCGAAGACCGTGCAGGTGGCCGGCAGGGCGGCCAGAGGAGCCCAGGTGGCGCCGCCGTCCTCGCTACGGTAGAGCGCAGGTGGGACGAGGACGTACAGCGTTTCGGGATCGAGCGGATCGGCGCGCAGGCGCTGGGGTGATCCCGGCGGGCCGGACAGCGGGGTCCAGGTGCGTCCGGCGTCGGAGCTCTTCCAGATCCTCGGCTCCCGGCTCTGGTCCACGAAGTAGAAGGTACCGGCTCCCCCGGCGATCACTTCCGAGGTCAATACCCCTGAGATCCTGCCGGGTGGGAAGCTGCCCCGCACGGGGACCCAGCGCGCGGCGGCATTGGCCGTGCGGAAGAGGCCCGGGCCGTTGACCGACGTGACGAGGTTGTCCGGATCGGCGGGGTCCACGGCGACCGAAAGCGTCCTCAGGCCTGGGATGCCGCCGTTGCGCCGTTCCCAGGAGGCGCCGCCGTCGGCGGAGCGCAGCACGCCGCCCACGTCAGCCTCCAACGGAAGCGCCCCCGCATAGAGCGCCGCCGAGGCATCCAGGGCCAGGAGAGTCACGAAGATGGAAGGCGGCGTCGTCGTAGGCGTCCAGCGCCGCCCTCCGTCCGTGGTCCTGAAGATGCCGGTACCGAAGTCCCCTGCGTAGACCGTGAGGGGCGACCGTGGATGGACGGCGAGCGAGGAGATCTCCGAGCCTTCGGGCGCGGGATTGCCGGCGGGCACCCAGGAATTGCCCCCGTCCCGGCTGCGGAAGACCCCCGCGTCTTCGATGCTCGCATAGAGGGTCCGCGGGTCCGAGGGCGCGACGGCCAGGGCCGCCACGGGCCCCACGGGCAGGCCTCCCCGGACCGGTTCCCAGGACCCGCCGGCGTTGCGCGTGCGGAACACCCCCGACCCGAACGTGCCGGCGAACGCCGTCCCCCCGGGTTTCCGCGGCACCACGAGGACCGGCACGTTCGTGCTCCCCCCGGCGGGCAGGCCCTGGCTCAAGCGCTGCCAGGTGGCGCCGCCGTCGCCGCTGCGCCAGACCCCGTTGGTCGTCGCGGTCAGATAGAGCCGCGACGGGCGCGCGGGATCGACCACCAGGCGCGTGATGTTGAGGTGGGCCGGCAGGTTCCGGCTGACCACCCGCCAGCGGGCGCCCTCGTCGGTGCTCTTGAAGACCCGGGCCATCGGCATGGGCGAGGTGGCGTAGAGGGTCCTGGGCTGCGTGGGATCGATCGCCACCAGGTTCAGGCCGGCCGTTCCGGGCAGCAACTGCCAGGAAGCCCCGGCGTCCCGCGTCCGGAGCACTCCGGCCGGGTAGACCGCGGTGTAGAGCACGCCGGGGACCATGGGATGGACGGCCAGGGCAACGTTGCCGCCGAACGGGCCGGTCGGGGTCCATCCCTGGGCCTGAGCCGCCCCTGGCGCGCAGAGCGCACAGAGGATGAGGACCGCGAGCCCACCACGCGAGAGGACCGGGAATCTCATGACGCCTCCTTAAAGAACTTGTCCCGCGATCTCTTACGGATGGGCCGGCTGATCCGTCCTATGACTTGAAGGAAAGGTGGGAATCAGGACACCAGGGACACCAAGGACCTCAAGGACAGGGCCACGCGTCTTTTCCCCGCGCGTCCTTGCTGTCCCTGGTGTCCTTGGTGTCTTTGATTCCCGGTGCCTAGAACGGAATATCGTCGTCTTCCGGCTCGCCGCCGCCATACCCGCCTTCGTCATAGGAGGGGCCGGAGGACGGCTGCTGCCCGCCGCCGTAGCCCGAACCCGCGCCGGCCCGGTCGCCGCCGCCCTCGAACTCGCCGCCGCGTGCGCTGCCGAGCATCTGGAAGTTCTCGCAGATGACCTCCGTGCGGTACCGCTTCTCGCCGGAGTTCTTGTCGTCCCAGGAGCGGGTCTGGAGCCGTCCCTCCAGGTAGATCTGCTTGCCCTTGGTCAGATACTGGCCAGCGATCTCCGCCTGCTTGCCCCAGACCACCACCTGGTGCCACTCCGTCTGCTCCTGCTTCTGGCCGTTCTTGTCCCGCCAGCGGCGGCTGGTGGCCAGTGTGAAGTTCGCGACTGGTTGGCCCGAGGGGGTCGACCGCACCTCGGGGTCCCGGCCCAGGTTGCCGATCAGGATCACTTTGTTGACCATGCGTCCTTTCTCCTCTGCTCTTGGACCGGTTACGCTATCACAAACGCCCGGCCGTCTGGCCCCCTAGGGGGTTACCATGGGTGCTCAAGAGAGGGAAAAAGTGCGTCTGATCCTGCAACGAGTTTCGGAAGCTTCCGTCACTGTGGAAGAAGAGGTCGTGGGGAGGATCGGCCCCGGCCTCCTCGTCTTCGTGGGCATCGAGAGGGGGGACGGTCCGAGCCAGATCAAGGCCGCCGCCGAAAAGCTCGCCGGCCTGCGCATCTTTGAAGACGGCGCCGGCAAGATGAACCTCGACCTCGCCGCCGTGGGAGGGGCCTTCCTCATCGTCTCCCAGTTCACCCTCGCCGGTTCCATCGCCAGGGGGCGCCGCCCCTCCTTCGACCGCGCCGCCCCGCCGGACGAGGCCCAGCCCCTGATCGAGGCCCTGGTGGAAGATCTCCGGAGCCGCGGCTTCCCCGTGGAGACCGGGAGGTTCCGGGCCCACATGAAGGTGGCGCTGGTGAACGACGGGCCGGTGACGTTGATTGCGGAGTTTTAGTACAGTGTCCCCGAAACTCGTTCCGGGTTCTAAGCGATAGCGCCCCCCGCCCGGGCATAAATGCCCGGGCTAGTCGAAAAGAGCCCCCTGAAGGGGACTCAAAGAATCGCCCAGGCGTCGGGTTCACCCGGCGCTTTTGCCTAGCCCGGGCATTTATGCCATGTCATTACACACAAGTGGTCCAGGAAAGTCAGGCCCCGCCAGCGCGCGCCCACTGTAGAGACGCCCACGGGGAACCCCGTGGGGCGTCTCCGAGGCGGGCACGATCTTGCCATCCAGAACGTTTTTCGTCGGGACCCCTGGCCTTCGATCCGAGATCTTGCAGGACGGATCGTCCGTGCCTCTCCAGGAGACGCCCCACGGGGTTCCCCGTGGGCGTCTCTACAGTGGGCACGCGACGGTTCGCTCCCCCGCCGAGGGTGCAGTCCTGAAAGGCCGGGAGAAGATGTGTGTAATGACATGGCATTTATGCCCGGGCGGGGGCGCGGTGGCCGATACCTGACCCCGCAGGCGTAGCGCTCCTGTATAATCTCCCCAGCCGTTCCGCTCTTTGACAGCCGCACCGGGCAAACGTCATGCCTGACAAGAATCATGCCGAGGCCCAAACGCCATTTTGGCAGGCCGGTTGGAACCGGGCCGATCTCGTTGATCTCCCAGGACTTGTGGGAATCCGCCCTGCCGCGTGAGCCGCCGGTTAGATCCTCCGCGAGGGAGGTTGGAAAAACAGGCCCATGAAGGGGCGTGGAATCAAGAGGTTGGAAGGGCCGCTCTCGGAATTGCCCTGATCTGTACTGTGGGATTGCGACTTCTCGAACCATCTCCACCCAAACCTGGCAGAGTTCTGTCTCGGAATTGCCCTGATCTGTACTGTGGGATTGCGACTCGAGATCAAGAAAAAGGTAGGGCGAGTGAGGTGGCATGCTCGGAATTGCCCTGATCTGTACTGTGGGATTGCGACATGCCCGTTGTAGTTCGGGAACATCCGGAACACCATGCACCTCGGAATTGCCCTGATCTGTACTGTGGGATTGCGACATGCCCGTTGTAGTTCGGGAACATCCGGAACACCATGCACCTCGGAATTGCCCTGATCTGTACTGTGGGATTGCGACAAGGCACCTTCAAAGCTCACCGCGACCATGTCGCGGCTGGCGCCCCGCTCCACCCCGCCGTCTTCCGCCTCTGAGCCCGGAGGGCGCCAGACTCGTAGCCCAGGGTGCCAACCCCGGGGCGTTGGAGCCGGCACGCGACCGTGCGCACGGGAGCCACACCCCCGCGACCGCCACCCCCACCCCCGTGAACGCTCCGCCGAGGCTCCAGCGCCGGAAACTCACCGGCGCGCCGCCCGCGCGCGGGCTCCAGCCGCCCGCGCACACCCCCCTGCCGCAAAAACTCACCCCCGCGCACGGGCGGCGCGAGGGCGTGCACGAGCCGCGCGAGGGTCGGCGGCCCGTGCTGACCCCCGAGTTTCTGCCGCGCACCCCCGCGCCTCCCGTGCACGGGTGTCGGCGGCCCGTGCGCGGGGGTGAGTTTTTGCGGCAGGGGGTCGCGCACAGGCGGCTGGACCCCGCGCACGAGCGGCACGGCCGTCAGCCGCACGCGCCACGTCGCCAGTTCCGGCGCCCCGCTTGACTTCGCCCGGCGACTCTTCCTATGATTGCGGTATTGAGACGTAAGACGTAAAGCGGGGCTGGAGCGTCCGGCCTCGAAACAAAAACGGCCCGGAGTGAGCGCCAACTCACGTCCGAGCCTAACCACGCAAAGGAGCACAGTCCTATGCGCAGCTTGGACGATTGTACCCTTTCGTCTTCCCGCAACGCTTTTTCCTCTTCCTTCCTCCATCGCATCGGTGAACGCGACGAGCCGCCCACGTCGGGCGAGGCGGACGCGGCGGGGCCGTGGCGCGTCCTGGAGCTGCCGGGCCGGGGCTTCGGGCTCTTCCGGCTGGGAGAAGACGTGCCGGCGGCGGTGTTCCGGGAGCGCTGGCTGGCGCTGCTGGCCCAGGCGGTGTTTCCGGGGACGGGGCGGGATTTCGCCTTCCGTCTCCAGAAGGAGGCGGGGCCGGACGGCTTCGGCATCGAAACCGGCAATCCCGAAGACGGCGTCGTGGGCCACCTGGAGCTGTTCGACGAGCGCCTGATCGACGCCCTCCACGTGGTGGACAGCCTGTTGAGGTCGCCCGAATCCCTGGCGTCCCTGCTGGAGGCGGCCGGTCAGGTGGCCTTGGAACGGGCGGGGGCGATTCTGGACGGGCGGGTATAAGAAGAGGATGGGGGAGGTGAGAGCTCCCCTACCGCACGAAGACGTCGCGGATCGGCACCGGCATGAACGACAGCACGAACATCACCAGCGCGAGCCATGCGAGGAGGCGCCGTTTGGCGTCCAGGGGCTCGCTCTCGTCGTAGACGGGGGGATGGTAGAGGCCGATCAGCAGGATGACGAAGCACCAGAGGAGCCAGCCGCGCCAGTAGTAGCCCATCAATCCCAGAAGAATCCAGAGGGGCAGGGCCAGGCGGCGCTGGAGGCGGCCGGTGGCGGCATAGAGGATGTGCCCGCCGTCGAGCTGGCCCAGGGGGAGGAGGTTGATGGCCGTGGCGAGCAGCCCGAGCCAGGCGCCGTAGGCGACCGGATGGAGGTTCAGCACCATGCCGGGCTCCAGCTTCCCGTGGAAGAGCCAGGTGACCAGCTCGATGGCGAGGCTGTGGCCCGGGAGCAGGACCAGGGCCACGGTTCCCTCCACCGGCTCGGAGATCTCATGGAGAGGGGCCGGCAGGGAGTGGGCGATGCCGTAGAAGAGGAAGGGGATCAGCGTCACGAAGCCGGCGATGGGCCCGGCGATCCCCACGTCGAAGAGCTGGCGCTTGCTCTGGATGGGCGACTTGATCTTGATGAACGCCCCGAACGTGCCGAAGTTGAAGGGCACGGGGAGGAAGTAGGGAAGAGTCGAGAGAATCCCATAGCGCCGGCAGGCGATGTAATGCCCCATCTCGTGGGCGAAGAGGATGGTGAGGGCCGTCAGCGAGAAGGCAAGGCCCATCCGCAGCAGGGCAGGGTTCCGCCAAACCTCGTTGATGACCTGGGGGGACAGCAGGGGGCCGAGGAGCGTGGTCATGTCCGTCCGGCCGAAGACGATCATGACCGGCCCCAGGGTGGTCGTGGTGAAGAACGTCAGCGCAAAGAGGAGCAGGGCCAGCCCGTAGCGCTGCCGCGCGGGCCGGTAGACCTGGGCCACGGGCGCATAGACGCCGTCCTCGGGCGCGGGCACCAGCTCGATGGGCGGATGGGAGAACGGCGGACCCTGCCGCCAGTTGCGGGGGCCTTCGCTCATCTCGGCTCTTCGGGGAGGAGGGTCCCGCTCAGAGGTTCTTCAGGTCCTTGCCGGGCTTGAAGCGGACGGTCTTGCCGGGCGAGATGGCGACCTCGACGCCGGTCTTGGGATTGCGGCCGACGCCCTTCTTGCGGTCGCGCACCTGGAAGACTCCGAACCCGCGGAGCTCGATGCGCTTGCCCTCGCACAGGGCTTCTTTCATGGCGTCAATGATGGTGTCGACGGCCTGCGCCGCCTTCACCCGGGGGACGTCTGTGATTTCCGCGACGCGGTCGACGATATCCGACTTGATCATTGCAGCTCCGAAACGGGGGCGAGTCTAGCAACGGGTCTGAAAGGGTGTCAACAAAATTAAATCCTGCCAGGACTAGGACTTGGCCTCGCCGCGCTTTCTCTGGAGGATGGCGCGCTCGACGGCGGCGGTGGCGAGGGCGGCCAGGCGCTGGATCTGCTGCAGCTCGATGGGCCCCTTGGTGGCGCCGTCGGCGTAGAGCACGATCACCAGCCGGTCCTTGATGCGCACGGGCAGAAGCATGCAGTCGCGCGGCAGGTCGCCGCCCCAGGTGCGGGCGAGCTCGCGGTGGGCCGGCATGGGGGGCAGAGGGCCCAGGTAGATGCCGCTGCCGTTGCGCAGGTTGAGGAAGATCGAGGGCTGGTCAAAACCGGTGGAGAAAGCGGCGAAGGCTTCGCGGTCGATGCCCACGCCGTGGATCTTCCAGCCGGTCACGCGGTCGCGCGTGACCTGGAAGAGGGCGGCCCGGCGGTGGTTCCGGCCCAGAAAGCCGAGGAGGATCTGGCCGACGTCGTCGAGGCTGCGGCCGGGCCTGGTGAGCTCGGCTTCGACTTCGTCGAGGCTGGCGGGCACGGGGAGCGACCGGTCGGCCGAGGCGGGCTCGACCCAGGAGAAGGCGCCGAGCTCGGCCTTTTCCTCGGGCGTCAGGGCGACGGTGAGCGGCTTGGGCGGCGGCGCGGGCCGAGGGGGAGCCGTGGCCGTGGCCGTGGCGGCGGCCGCCGGGGCCACGGGCTTGGGGATCGGCGGCATCCGCAGAGCCGGCGCGGGACCGGCGAGCGCGGGCTCGGGACCGGCCGCCGAGGGGGGCACCGGCATGAGCGGCTCCGGCAGGGGCGGCGGCAGCTTGATCTTGGGCGGCGTCGAGAACGGGCTTTCGAGGAGAGGGAGCTCGGCCACGGGCGGGCGCTGCGGCTCGGCCGGCTTTTCCCAGAGGTAGCGGGCGCGGTTGAGCCGGTCGAGCACCATGCCGTAGCGCGAGGGGCACTCCTCGCCGTAGTACCTCTCCAGGGCCTCCAGGATGCGGATCTCGCTCGCGACATGGACCTTGACGCGCTTGCCGGAGGCGAAGGCGATCTCGTCCTGGGCGGCGAGGTTGCGCGGATCCATGAGGGCGAGGTCGAGCCGGCCGCCCTCGACCTGGAAGGGCACCGCGCGCAGGCGGCGGGCGAGCTTGTCCGAGATCAGCCCCAGGACTTCCTCGGGGATGCCGCGCAGGTCGTCGATGCTCGCGGCGGGGACGCCGAGCTGCTCGGAGAGCCCCTTGTGCAGGAGGTCTTCCCGCAGGGCGTCCATTTCGAGCAGGCAGGTACCCAGCCGGCCGCCGGTCACGTTCTGGTTCTTGAGGGCGCGGGTCAGTTGCTGGACCGTAATCCAGCCGCGCGCCACCAGGAGCTGTCCGAGCTTCGCCATGCTGCGTCTAAATGATTTACATTCCGGTACTTAAGCGTGAGGGCGACATTATAGGGGCGGGTCGATAGCCTTGTAAAGCGCTTGGGAGCGCTGCTATTCTGGCGGCGTGAAGCGTTTTGTTCCCGCGGTCTCGGCCGCCTGTAGCGCCCTTCTGCTCTCCTGCACCCTCAGCGCCAGCGCCGCCGCTCAGGACTCCGGCTCCTCGCTGCCGGCGCCGGCTTCGTATCAGTTCGCCCTGGGCAAGCTCCTGGCCGTCGAGGGCTCGGTCAACGACGCGCTCGCCGCCTTCGAGGAGGCGGAGCGCCTGGCCCCCGACTCGCCGGAGACGGCCTACGTCCTGCTCGAGCACGCGCAGCTCCTGACCCGCATGGCCCAGTACGCGCGCAACCCGTCGATGCGGGACGAGTCGCTGCGCCGGGCCGGGGAGAAGGTCCAGGCGGCGCGCCGCCTGGCGCCCGAGAACCTCGACGTGCTGCGGGCCGTGGGCGACGTCTACATCGAGCTCGCGGCGAGCGACCCCGTGGCCCTGGCCACGGCCCGCGACGCCCTGGAGGCGGTGCGCAAGCGCGACCGCAACGACGCCCAGACCTTCCTCACGCTGGGCCGGATCTATCTCGACCAGAACCAGCCGGAGAAGGCCGCGGAGGTCTTCCAGGAGCTGGTCAACAACATCCCCCAGCAGCGCACGGCCTACGCCCTGCTCGTGGATTCCCTGATGCGCTCCGGCAAGCAGCCCCAGGCCGAGAAGGCGCTCGAGGAGATCCTCACCTTCGATCCCAACTCGCTGGAGGCTCGGCTCACCCTGGCCGATCTCCAGAGCCAGCGCGGCGACGCCAAGGCCGTGCTGGAGACGCTGCGGGGCGCCCCGGAGGAGGTACGCGACGATCCGCGGCTGGAACGCCAGCTCGCCTGGGCTCTCTACCAGGGGGGCGATCTGGAAACCGCGCTCAAGGAGGTGGAGCGGCTGGCGGGCAAGGACCCGGACAGCCAGGCCCTCGCCCTGCTGCGCGGCCTGGTGGTGGCGGCCCAGGGGCACAATGAAGAGGCGATCGCGCTGCTCTCCAAGGTACGGGCGGCCCAGCCCAAGGACGCAGGGCTGGCGTTCACCCTGTCGCAGGTGATGCAGCGCGCGGGCCGGCGCGACGAGGCCGTGGCCGTGCTCTCCGGCCTTGCCGAGACCCTGGAGAAGGACGGCAAGCGGGAGGAGGCCCAGGAGGTCCGCCTGGAAGCCGCCCAGATCCACTTCGACGCCAAGGAGTGGAGCAAGGTGGGGGAGGTGCTGCGCCCTCTGCTCAACTCGGACGATCCGGCGCTGCGCGGCCAGGCCGTGCTCATGCAGGCCGACGCCCTGGCCCGGGCGGGCAACTATGACGAGGCGCTCGGCCTGCTGGCGCGCGAGAAGGATTCGCCGGCCGTGGCGAGCCGCCGGGCCGAGGTGCTCACCCGCGCGGGCCGGGCCGAGGAAGCCGGGCGTGTCTTCACCACCCTGGCGGAGGCGGGCGGCGCGTCGGCCCTGGCCGCGGCCCAGGGCTTCCAGCGGGTGGACCGCTACCAGGAGTCGATCCCGATCCTGGAGAAGCTCACCACCGCCAATCCCAGCCAGGCCGTCACCGGCTTCCTGCTGGGCGCAGCCTACGAGCGCACCGGCCAGAAAGACAAGGCGGTGGCTGAATTCCGGCGGATTCTGGAGCTGGAACCGGATTTTCACGCCGCGCTCAATTATCTCGGATACACTTTTGCCGAAGCGGGGACGAATCTGGAGGAGGCCCTGGGCCTGATCACCCGGGCCATGGCCCTCGACCCCGACAACGGTGCGTACGTCGATTCGCTGGGTTGGACCTATTACCGACTCGGCCGCCCGGAGCAGGCCCGAGGCTATCTCGAACGGGCTGCCCGTCTCGAGCCCGAGGACGCGACGCTGCAGGAGCATCTGGGGGATGTCTATGTTGCGTTGGGGCAGACGGAGAGGGCAAAGCAGGCCTACCAACGGGCGCTGGAGATCGGAGCCGACGGCGCCGAGAAGCCCGAGGACATGGAGAAGATCCGCCGCAAGCTGGAAGATCTGGGCAAGCCCAAGCCTTAGGGGTCTCCTCTTCCTGTCCCTCCTCACCGCCTGCGCGGGCAACACGCCCGCGCCGAAGCCCCTGCCCGCGGCGAGCCTCACGCCGTGGCAGATCCCGCAGGGCGCCTACGGCTCGCAGCGGCTGTACCGGGTGAGCTACTCGGGTCCGGAGGGAGAGGGCTCCTTCCGCACGACCCTGCGCCTGGTCTCGCCAGCCCGTTACCAGCTCCAGGCGGTCGATCCCGTGGGGCGGTCGCTCTGGAGCCTCGACGTCTCCAACGACTCGGGCCTCTGGCTCAACCACCGCGCCAAGACCTACTGCCTGTTCGAGGGCCGGTTCGACCTTTCGGGAGTGCCCCTGGGGCCGTTCCCGCTGCTCTCGCTCCCTTCGCTGCTCCTGGGCCGGGTGCCCGCCGAGCCGGCCGAGGGCTCGCCCACCGCCCAGCCGCGGGGACGGGAGTTCGATTTCCGCGACGCCACCAACCGCCGCTGGTACGGCGCCCTGGGGGAGGAAGGGGTCGTGCTCAACTGGACCCTCGCGGAAGACAGCACGCCCCAGGTCTGGTGGATCCGCCGGGAAGACTGGGCCATCCTCTCCGACCGCGAGCGCAACGTGCAGGTGCGCTGGCGGGAGATGGTGCGCGAGAACCTCGACCAGGAGCCCTCCCGCCTCGAACCCCCCGCCGGCTACAAAGAGGTGGCCTGCGGCGAGCAGGAGGTGCCGGAGCCGGAGGGGTAGCCCTCCGGACCCTCACCCCCTGGCCCCCTCTCCCGCCCCCTCCCTCCCGCCCTCACCGGGAGAGGGGGAAAGAAGCAGGAGAGGATTTTGTTTTTCTCCCCCTCTCCCGGGGCGGGAGGTGGGAGGGGGCGGGAGAGGGGGCCGGGGGGTGAGGGTTCGGCGGCCCCCTTTTGCCCCTTCCCTGCACTCTCCTTAGAGAACCCTCGGAAAAAGGAGAAGAAACCTCATGATCCGCCGCCTGCTGACTTTTGCTTCTCTGCTTCTCTGCCTCCTGTCCACTGGATCACCAGGCTCGGCCATCACCTATGGCCAGCCGGACGGCAACGGCCACCCCAATGTGGGCGGCATGCTCGCCGAATACATCACCCCGGGCCGCAAGGACCTCTTCTGCAGCGGCACCCTGATCTCCCCCACGGTGTTCCTGACCGCCGCCCACTGCACGTCCTACCTGGAGGCTTTCGGCCTCGACGTGTGGGTGACCTTCGACGGCAACTACACCTCCAAGTCCAAGATCTACCACGGCACCATGCACACCAACCCGGGCTACAACCAGGCCCAGAGCGACCCGGGCGACATCGCGGTGATCGTCCTCGACCAGCCGGTCCGCGGCATCACGCCGGCCTCGCTGCCGTCCGCGGGGCTCTTTGACCGCATGTTCGACGAGGGGACGCTGCAGAGCGCGAAGTTCACGGCCGTGGGCTACGGCGTCCACGAGCCGACCACGGGCGGCGGCCCGGCCGTCTATCCGTTCGATGACCTGCGGTGGGTGGCGGTGTCGTCCTTCAACTCGATCCAGGACGTGTGGCTGCGCCTGTCGCAGAATCCGGCTACGGGCAACAGCGGCACCTGCTACGGCGACTCGGGCGGCCCGAACTTCCTGGGCGCCGGGGCTACGGAGACGCCGATCGTCGCGGCTCTCACCGTCACGGGCGACGCCAAGTGCCGTTCGACCAACGTGGATTACCGCCTCGACTCCCCCCAGGCGCGGGCGTTCCTGGGACAGTTCGTGGTGCTGCCGTAGGGGAAGAGGATTCAAAAAGGGAGGGGGGTATTAGGGGGGTGTTGGGCCGGTTTGACACCCCCGATATCCCCCTGTAACATATTCCGTCTCTGCTTAGAGGAGGGATTCGGTTTTTACACGGTCCCTGGTGCTCCCCGGAGGTTCCGCCAGTATATAATCCCTGGATTGATACCGACGCGTGTATAAAGGGCGGCCCCCCTGTGCAGGGAAACGAGCCCTCTTGGCTGCCGTTTTCCCGCCTCGGATGCCGCCAGACCGAAGCGCTGGCCGGAGAGGATGCTCCGGAGGCTGGGGCGAGGGGCATTGAGTACACGCTGAGGAACGACCAGGGATGACCCGGAGAGGACGCGGAAAATGGAGATTACAGAGGTCAAGGTCTTTCCGATTCAGGAAGAGAAGCTGAAGGCGTTCGTTTCGATCGTGTTCGACCATTGCTTTATGGTGAACGACATCAAGATCATCCAGGGGCGGGACGGGCTTTTCATCAGCATGCCCAGCCGGAAGAAGAAGAACGGCGAGTTCAAGGATGTCGCCCATCCGCTCAACAACGAGACGCGCCGGATGATCGAGGACAAGGTGCTGGCCGAGTACGACCATGCCCTCCAGGATCGTGGCGAGCCTCCGGCGGAGCGGGGAGAGCGGGCTCAGCGGATCTCTCACACCGGTGACGAGGTGCCGATGGGCATCGCGGCCGCGGCATCTGCGGCATCCGCCCCGGTCGTGCCGGAGAAGAGCCTGGAAGAAATCGAGGAGATGCACCTTCGCGATTCCTTCTGGACCGTGTAAGCTTCCGTCCCGTGTCCTGAGGCCCCTGGCCGCAGGGAGCTGGGGCGTCGCCAAGCGGTAAGGCACCAGACTTTGAATCTGGTTACCGGAGGTTCGAATCCTCCCGCCCCAACCACGGCCTAGCAGGAAGAACTAACGGACCCCTATCCTTATGCAGTCTGTGAGCCCGCTTCCGGGGCGGGTTCCCGATCGTCGGCCTATCCAGAGGGGAAACATGGCGGGTGAACTGAAAATCTTCGGCGGGCGTGCCCATCCGGCGCTGGTGGCCGAAATCTGCGACTATCTGAACCTCGAGGCCGGCAAGGTCTCGGCGTACAACTTCTCCGATGGTGAGACCTTCTGCCAGATCGATGAGAACGTGCGCGGCTCGGACGTCTTCGTGGTCCAGCCGACCAGCAGCCCCGTCAACGAGAACCTGATGGAGCTGCTGATCATGCTCGACAGCTTCAAGCGCTCCTCGGCCTCGCGCGTGACGGCGGTCCTCCCGTACTACGGCTATGCCCGCCAAGACAAGAAGGACAAGCCGCGCGTGCCCATCACCGCCAAGCTGGTGGCCGATCTGATCTCCCGCGCCGGCGCCGACCGCGTGCTGACCCTGGACCTCCACGCCGACCAGATCCAGGGCTTCTTCGACGTGCCGGTGGACCATCTGTTCGCGGCGCCCGTCCTGCTGGACGCGATGCGCGAGATGAAGGTCCCCGACCTGGTCGTGGTCTCGCCGGACGCCGGCGGCGTCGAGCGCGCGCGGGCCATCGCCAAGCGCCTGGGCGCCGGTCTCGCCATCATCGACAAGCGCCGCACGGCCCCCAATACAGCCGAGATCATGCACCTGATCGGCGACGTCGAGGGCTGCAACGCCCTGGTCGTCGACGACATCATCGACACCGCCGGCACCCTGACCAAGTCCGTGGACGCCCTGAAGGACAAGGGCGCCAAGCGGGTGCTCGCGGCCGGGGTGCACGGCATCCTCTCCGGGCCGGCGATCCAGCGCATCACCGATTCATGCCTGGAGACCGTCCTGATCACCAACACGACGCCGGTGGAAGACAAGCTCGCCCGCCTGCCGAAGCTGCGGTCCCTGTCGGTCGCGCCGCTTCTGGGCGAAGCCATCCGCCGGATCCATGAGAACAGCTCCGTGAGCTCCCTCTTCGTCTGAAGAGAACCTCTTTAGAAGTAAGGAAAACCGAAGCAAGGAAAACCGAAGCGAGGAACCCATGAGTGACACGATGACCCTTGAAGTGAATCCCCGGGAGCAGACCGGGAAGAATGCCAACCGGCGCTCGCGCACCGCCGGCAAGATCCCGGCCGTCGTCTACGGTGGCGGCAAGGAGAGCGTGGCCATCGAGGTGGACCGGAAGACCCTGGTCGACACCATGAAGGGCCATGCCGGCGAGAACCCGATCTTCCTCCTGAAGCTCGGCGACAAGGAGCGGCACGCCATGATCCGCCACATGCAGGTGGACCCGGTCAGCCGCCAGGTGATCCACATCGACTTCCAGCGCGTGCTGATGGACCAGAAGGTCCGCGTGAGCGTGCCGGTCGAGCTCGTGGGCACCCCCTTTGGCGTCAAGACCGAGGGCGGCATGCTGGACTTCCCCGTCCGCGAGGTCCACGTCGAGTGCCTGCCGGGCCAGATCCCGAAGCACATCGACGTCGACGTCACGGGCCTTCACCTGGGCCAGCACGTCGAGGCGAGAGACTTGAAGCTCCCCGAGGGCGTCGTCCTGCTCGACGAGCCGGACCGTGTCATCGCCTCCGTCGGCCACCACGGCAAGCAGGAGGAGGAGGCCGAGGGAGAGGGCGGCGACCGCTCCGAGCCCGAGGTCATCAAGAAGACGAAGGGCGAGGACTAAGGGCTTCCCGCCCGCATGCACCTCATCCTCGGGTTGGGCAACCCGGGCGAGGAGTACCGCGCCACCCGCCACAACGTGGGCTTCCGGGTGGTGGAGGAGCTCGCCCGGCGCTGGCAGGTCTCCCTCGACCGTCTGGACTGCAACGCCCTCGCCGGCAGGTTGACCTCCGGGGCGGCCGGCGAGGCGCCTGGCGGAGATCAATCCGTCTTTCTGGCCAAGCCCCAGACCTACATGAACCGCAGCGGCTATGCCGCCCGCTGCTTCGCCGAGCGGTACGGCATCGATTCCACCGCGGTGCTGGTGGTCTACGACGAGGTGAACCTGCCCCTGGGCAAGCTCCGCCTCCGCCGTTCCGGCAGCCCCGCCGGCCACCGGGGCCTCGAATCGGTGATCGAGAACCTCCGCACCGCCGAGGTGCCCCGCCTGCGCCTGGGCGTCGCCCCGGAAGAGGGCCGGCCCACGGGAGGGGAGGAGCTCGTCGATTTCGTCCTCTCTCCCTTCGCGCCGGAAGAGCTGGAGACGGTGGATGAGATGGTGAAGAAGGCCGCCGACGCCTGCGAGGCCTGGGTGCGGGAGGGGGTGGAGGCGGCGATGGGGCGGTTCAACGGGTAAGTCGCCCCAGTTGCAATTTCTTCCCCAGTCTGTACAATACGCCTTCCAATCCTGGCGGGCCGGTGTCCTCAGGCATACGGTACCGCCGATTCGTCAACCTCTCTGTTCCGCGAGAAGCGGGACCGACCCAAGGCCATAGGGAGGACAGTCACCACCCATGCGCACGTATGAGCTGATGTTCGTGGTCGACCCTCGTGTTGCCGACGAGGAAGTCGTCACCATGACCAACGACTACAAGAACATGATCACCTCCGCGGGATCGCAGATCACCTCGGAAGAGAACTGGGGCCGGCGCAAGCTCGCCTACCCCATCAACAAGCTGAACGAGGGCAAGTACGTCCTGCTCTACATCTCCAGCGAGAACGGCAAGAGTGCCCTTCCCGAGGTCGAGCACCGGATGCGCCAGAACGACAAGATCCTGCGCTACCTGACGGTGCGCACGGACGAGGACCTCAAGCGGGCCGCGCGCCGCCAGCCGGCCGGCGGTCCCAGGCCCAGCTCCGGCTCGGCCGAGGACCGGGACCCGGGTCCGGACATGGATTCCGAGGACGAGGAGGTTTAACCCATGGGACGCGCGAGAAAGGTCTTCTTCCGCCGGCGCAAGGTCTGTAAGTTCTGTGCCGACAAGATCGACTACATCGATTACAAGGACGTCAAGCTGCTGCAGCAGTTCATCCCCGAGCGCTCCAAGATCCTGCCCCGCCGGATCTCGGGCACCTGTGCCAACCACCAACGCCCCCTGCAGCAGGCGATCAAGCGGGCGCGCCACCTGGCGCTGATCCCGTTCACCACGGATTAGGAGACGAAGCGTGAGAGTCATCCTACTCAGCGACCAGCGACACCTCGGCCGCCGGGGCGAAGTGGTGGACGTCAAGCCGGGTTTCGGCCGCAACTACCTCGTTCCGCAGGGAATCGCCCTCGAGGCGACCCACGCCAACATGAAGTACTTCGAGCAGCAGCGGGCCAAGATCGACGCCGCTCACGCCAAAGAGCGTGACGCCGCGGCCGAGATCGGCACCAAGATGTCGGGCCTGCGTCTCGAGATCCCGAAGCGGGTCGGCGAGACCGGCACGCTCTACGGCTCCGTCACCGCGGGCGACGTGGCGGAGATGCTGGAGAAGAAGGGCTTCACCGTCGACCGCCGGCGCATCGATCTCGAGGGCGGCATCAAGTCCCTCGGCGACCACCCGGTGCGCATCGAGCTCCACCCCGAGGTCATCACCGAGGTGACCGTGGCGGTGGTGCCGGAAGAGTGATTGCCTGGTAAAGAGGCGGCCGGAAAGGCGCGATGACGAACGGACCCACCGGCTCTGACAACCCCGGTAGCCCGGAGCCTCGCGCCATTTCCACTCCTTCGCTCGACGAGTTCCTCGTCGAGCCCACCCGCGATCTTTCCCGTTGGCGGTGGCTGTGGTCGGGGGACCATGAGTTCCCCATCCGCAGCCATCGCGGCCTTCTGGGCCGGCTCGTCGTCGGCCTCAAGCGTTTTCTGCGCCCCCTCGTGAAGGTCCCCCAGAACGACCTCTGGGAGCGCCAGCGCGCCTTCAATCTCATCCTCCTGGAGCACTTCGACCGCCTGGAAGCGGCCCGCGCCGACCACCTGCGCCGGATCGAGTACCAGGAGGCCCTGGATGCCGAGGGCGTCCACGAGATCATGCGCCACAACGACGCCCTCTACGCCCGGGCGGACCAGAAGCTGGACCGCTACCGGCGCGAGGTGAGAGACCTCCTGGGCGGCCTGGGCGCGGCCCTGGCCGTGGTCCGCTCGGCGCCCGCGTCCTCCTCGCGGGAGACCCTGGACACCGTTGCCCGCGCCCACGAGGAGCACGGTTACGTCGAGCTGGAGCGCCGCTACCGGGGCACGGAGGAGGAAATCCGCGAGCGCATCGCCGTCTACCGGCCGTTCCTCCTGGCGGCGGACGTCGTGCCCGGTCCGGTGCTCGATCTCGGCTGCGGCCGGGGCGAGGCGCTGGCCCTGCTGCGCGACTGGGGGCTGGCCGGCCGGGGCGTGGACTCCAGCGCCCGCATGGTCGAGCTCTGCCGCGGCCGGGGCCTGGAGGCCGAAGTGGGAGACCTCTTCGAAGTGCTGGCTGGCCTGCCCGAGGAGAGCCTGGGAGGGGTGGTCTCTTTCCACGTCATCGAGCACCTGCCGGCTCCGGAGCTCGACCGCCTGGTCCGCCTGGCCTGGCGGGCGCTGCGCAAGGGCGGCGTGCTGATCCTGGAGACCCCGAACCCGCTCTCCGTGGTGGTGGCCGCCCGCAACTTCTGGCTCGACCCCACGCACATCCGCCCGGTCCATCCCGAGAGCCTGAAGCTGATGTACGAGCTCGCCGGCTTCGAGCCCGTCGAGCGGCTCGACCTGCGCCCCTTCCCCGAGGCGGACCGCCTGCCCGAGATCGACCTCGCCACTCTCCCGGCCGAGCAGCGCCCCCTCGCCGACCAGGTCAACCGCCTGCGGGACCGGATCGACGAGGTGCTGTTCGGGTATCAGGATTTCGGGATGGTGGGGCGGAAGTAGGGGTCAGGGCGGAGGAGGCGTCGCCTCCGCTCCCACCTCTTCCCCCTCCCCGGGTGCCGGCGGCTCCGTCGGCGGTGCGTCCTGGGGACCCGGGTCCTCCGTCGCCCCTGGCGTTCCCGGCGCCGGCTCCTCTCCCGGCTTGGCCGGCATGGCCTCGCCTTCCTTGGGGATATAGAAGGCCTTCTGCTGGTACCAGGGCAGGTTCGTGATGGTGTTCCACTGGGGGCTGTGCTCGCGGTTGGGCTCGGTGCCGGAGACGAAGACCTCCTTGATCGTGCGGCCTCCCTGGGCGGAGAGGAGGCCCGAGTAGTACTCGACGCTGCGCTCGCTCACGCCCGGCGGCACCGGGAAGGTCTCCCCCTTCTGGAGCCAGCCCTTTTCGAGACCGTCCTCGGCGATCAGCTTCCACATGGGGAGGGCCGCGACCGCGCCGCTCATGCCGTAGCCGAGCGGCTTCTTGAGGTCGTTTCCCACCCAGGTGAGGATCGTGTAGTGCGGCGTGAAGCCCACGAACCAGGCGTCGGAGAAGTCGTCCGTGGTGCCGGTCTTGCCGGCGATGTCGATCGGCAGATCCTTGAGCTCGAAGGCCGTGCCGTGGTCGACGACCCCCTCCATCATGTGGGTGAGCACATAGGCCACGGCCGGCGTGGTGGCGCTGTAGGTGGCGGGGAAGTGCTGGTCGAGGACCTGGCCGTCCGGCGTCGTGACCTTCTCGATGAAGTAGGGCGCGATGTGCGTACCCTGGTTGGCGACCGTGGCATAGGCCGCCGCCACCTCCAGCGGGGTCAGGTCGGCCGAGCCCAGAGCCACGCTGGGCCAGTAGGCGAGATCCGACTGGATGCCCAGCCGGTGGGCGAAGTCCACCACCCTCCGGCCGCCCACCTGCACGTGCAGCTTCACGGCCGGCACGTTGATCGACTGCTCCAGGGCGCGCCGCAGCGTCACGATGCCGTAGTGCTTGTGGTAGTAGTTCTGGGGCCGGTAGCTCAGCCGGCCGTCGCCGCCGGTGAACGAGGTGGGCGCGTCGAGCAGCGTGTCCGACGGGGTCCAGCCCGCCTCCAGGGCGGCGCCGTAGACGAAGGGCTTGAACGACGAGCCCACCTGCCGCTTGGCCTGGGTGACGCGGTTGAACTTGTTGCGGTCGAAGTCCCAGCCGCCCACCATGGCGCGCACGGCGCCGGTCCGGTTCTCGATCACCACGGCGGCCCCTTCCATCCTCGGCTGCTGCTCCAGCATCAACCGGGGCTCGGGGGCGGGCTCCGCGGCGGCGGGTTTCTCGGCGGTCTCTCCGGGCTTGGCCGCGGGCTTCTTCTTCGCCTCCGGCACCTCGAAGCGGAACCAGGCCACGTCGCCGCGCTTGAGCAGGCTGCCGGGCTCGCTGCGCCGGGTCCAGGCGATCCCCTCCTTGCCCAGGGTGTAGACCTCCTTGCCGATCTTCACGCTGGCCGTCTTCGCCCCTGACTCCAGCACGAGCCCCTGATACCAGCGGCCGGGCACGGGCTTGCTCTGGCTCCAGGTGGGGAGCTGCTGGGAGTCCAGGTCCGCCGCCTTGATGGTGGCGATGGGGCCGCGCCAGCCGCGCCGGTGGTCGAGCCTCAGGAGCCAAGCGCGGACCGCCTTGTCGACCGATTCCTGGATCGCGCGGTCGAGCGTCGTCTGCACCTGGAGGCCGTCCTCGTAGAGGCGGGTGGCGCCGTATTTGGTCTCCAGGTACTTCCGCACGTCCTCGGCGAAGTAAGGGGCGACGACCTCCTGCTGCTGCTGTGGGTCCACCAGGAGCGGCGTGTCGACGGCGTTCTGGTACTGCTGCGGGGTGATGAGCTTCTCCTCCAGCATGCGGCGCAGCACGCGGTCGCGGTTCTTGCGCACCGTGTCGGGGATCCGGTAGGGGCTGTAGCGCGACGGGGCCGGGATGATGCCGGCGAGCGTGGCCGCTTCGGGGAGCGTCAGCTTCGCGGCCGGCTTGCCGAAGTAGTAGCGCGAGGCGGCCTCCACCCCGTAGTTGCCGTGGCCCAGGTTCACCAGGTTGAGGTAGAGGGTGAGGATCTGCGGCTTGCTGTAGTTCTTCTCCAGCTCGACGGCCACGAACGCCTCTTCGACCTTGCGGCGCCAGGTGCGCTCGCGGGTGAGGAAGAGCGTGCGGGCGAGCTGCATACTGATCGTCGAGGCCCCTTCGACGACCTTGCCGGCCCGCAGGTCGGCCAGTGCCGCGCGGCCGATGCCCATGGCGTCGATACCGCCGTGGCGGAAGAAGTTGGCGTCTTCCGAGGCGAGCACGGCCTGCTGCATGACCCTGGGCATCTCGTGCTCCTTGAGCAGCACCCGGCGCTCGCGGGCGAAGGTCGTGAACACGGTGCCGTCCTGGTCGTAGAGCTGGGTCACCAGGCGCGGGGTGTAGTCGGCCAGCTGGGCGTCGACCTTGGGCACGTGGATGGCGGCGGCCACCCCGACGCCGGTGACGGCCCCGACCAGCAGGGCGGCGAGCACCGGCCAGGTCCAGCGGATCAGGCGGCGGGACCGGCGGGGAGAGGATGGGTTCGGAGCGGAAGTGCGTTTCGCGGACAGGGGCTCGTACTCCATGCGCCCATTATGGCCGATCTGATGGCCGATCTGGAGACTGGGGAGGTTGCCGGGCCTCGTCCTCGGTGATAAAAAGACGGTGCCAAGCTGGAGACCCAACGGCACCCGGAGGCCCGAATGGAACCCCCGCAGCCCCCTCCACCGTCACCCCCGCCGGCGGCCCCGTTCGATCCGAACGCCCGCCCCAAGACGGGCGGATGTCCCAAACCGCTGATCATCGGCTGCCTCGCCATCCTGGTCATCGGCGGCCTCGTCCTGCTGGGCGCCTTCGCCTACATGGCCAAAAACGCCGGCAAGGTCCTTCAGTGGTCCGTCACGCAGATGGAGAACGGCGTGATGGCGAAGCTCCCCGCGGACGTGACGCAGGAGGAGAGGGACCGGCTGCGCATGGCCTTCGCCGACGTCACCGCGGGTCTAAGCTCGGGCGCCATCACGCCCGACAAGTTCCAGCCCGTGCAGATCAAGATCCTGGAGATCGCCCGCAAGGAGCAGGTGACCCGGCAGGACGTGCTGGATCTCACCCGGCTGCTGGAGGAGACCGCCGCCCAGAAGAGCGGAGCGAGCGAGAGAGGGGTGCCGCCCTGAGGGGAGCCGGGAACAACCTCCCCCTTCCGCCTCGTTTACAATCCTGCCATGGCAGGATTTGAGCTCGTATCGCGCTTCACGCCTCAGGGGGACCAGCCCGAGGCCATCCGCCAGCTCGTCGAGGGGATCGAGCGGGGCGACAAGGAACAGGTGCTCCTCGGGGTCACCGGCTCGGGCAAGACGTTCTCCATCGCCAAGGTGATCGAGACGCTCAACCGGCCCACCCTGGTGCTCTCCCACAACAAGATCCTGGCGGCTCAGCTCTTCCAGGAGTTCCGCAGCTTCTTCCCCCACAACGCCGTCGAGTACTTCGTCTCCTACTACGACTACTACCAGCCGGAAGCCTACGTGCCGGCGACCGACACCTACATCGAGAAAGAGACCAGCATCAACGAGGAGATCGACCGGCTCCGGCTGCGGGCCACCAAGTCGCTCTTCGAGCGGCGGGACGTGATCATCGTCGCCTCGGTCTCCTGCATCTACGGCCTCGGCTCGCCCGAGGCCTTCTTCGGCATGCTCCAGTTCTTCAGCCGGGGCGACTCCGAGGGGCTGGACCGGGTCCTGAAGCGCCTGGTCGACATGCAGTACCAGCGCACCCAGCTCGACCTCTTCCACGGCAGCTTCCGCGTGCGCGGCGACGTGCTGGAGATCCTGCCGGCCTACGAAGAGCTGGGCATCCGCGTCGAGTACTTCGGCGACGAGGTCGAGCGCATCACCCGCTTCGACGTCCTGAGGGGCGAGACCCTCCAGGAAGTGGACCGCATCGCGGTCTATCCCAAGACCCACTACGTGACCCCCAAGGACCGTCTGGAGCGGGCCATCGAGACGATCCGGGAAGAGCTGGGTCCACGGCTCGACGAGCTGGAAGCCCAGGGCAAGCTCCTGGAGCGCCAGCGCCTGGAGCAGCGGACGCGGTTCGACCTCGAGATGCTGAAGGAGATCGGCTACTGCCACGGCATCGAGAACTACTCGCGCCACCTCTCCGGCCGCGCCCCGGGCGAGCCGCCGCCGACCCTCTTCGACTACTTCCCCAGCGACTTCCTGCTGGTGATGGACGAGAGCCACCAGACCATCCCCCAGGTGCGGGGCATGTACCACGGCGACCGCTCGCGCAAGCAGACCCTGGTCGACTTCGGCTTCCGCCTCCCCTCGGCGCTGGACAACCGGCCGCTCAACTTCGAGGAGTTCGACGCGCGCATGGGCCAGCGTATCTACGTCTCGGCCACCCCGGCCCCGTGGGAGCTGGAGCGCACGGGCGGCGTCATCGTGGAGCAGCTCATCCGCCCCACGGGCCTGCTCGATCCCGTGATCGAGGTCCGGCCGGCCCAGGGCCAGGTGGACGACCTCGTGGGAGAGATCCGCAAGGTCGTGGCCCGCAAGGAGCGGGTGCTGGTGACCACCCTCACCAAGCGCATGGCCGAGGAGCTGACCCAGTACCTGAACGAGCTGGGCATGCGCGTGCGCTACATGCACAGCGACATCGAGACCCTGGAGCGGGTGGAGATCGTCACCGGCCTGCGCCGCGGCGACTTCGACATCCTGGTCGGGATCAACCTCCTGCGCGAGGGCCTCGACCTGCCCGAGGTCTCGCTGGTGGCCATCCTGGACGCGGACAAGGAAGGCTTCCTGCGCAGCGAGACCTCGCTCATCCAGACCTCCGGCCGCGCCGCCCGCAACGTCAACGGCCGGGTGATCTTCTACGCCGACCACGTGACCGACTCGATGAAGCGGGCCATCGACGAGACCGAGCGCCGCCGGGTCAAGCAGCGGGCCTACAACGAGGAGCACGGCATCGAGCCGGCGACGATCCTCAAGGACATCCACAACCCGCTCGTCCAGATGAGCAACCTCGACCTCTACTGCGCCGGCCCCACGCGCCTCGCCGACGTGAACGACGGGATGGACGTGCCCCTCGCCGAGCGCATCTCCCGCCTGGAAAAGGAGATGCGGGCCGCCGCCAAGCGCCTGGAGTTCGAGGAGGCGGCGACGCTGCGGGACCAGATCAGGGAGCTGCGGGAGCTGCAGATCTATGCGGGGTAGATCTACGAGGGAAATTGGGCTCGCTTCTTAGCCTCCAGCTCTTCCAGCGTCCTGGGCCAGTCCTGCTTCATCAATCGCGAGAGCACCCGGTCGGCTAACAACCGGCCGCCGGTCTGGCAGGTGGGGCAGTAGTTGGCCTCGCTGTCCGCATAGACGAGCCGTTGCACGGGGGTGCCGCAGACGGGGCAGGGCTTGCCGAAGCGGCCGTGCACGGCCATGGCCGGATGGAAGGCGGTCACGTTCTCGGGAAAGCCGTCGCCGGCCTCGGCCCCGAGGCGCTTGATCCACTCCGTCAGTACTTCCTGAGAGGCTCGGAACAGCGTTTCCGTCTCCTCCGGCGTGAGGTTCCGGGTCAACTGGAGAGGGGACAGCTTCGCCCGGTGGAGGATCTCGTCGGACCAGGCGTTGCCGATGCCGCTCAGCAGGTGCGGGTCCGTCAAGGTCCGCTTCAGGGTGTGGTTCTCGGCCATGACAACGGTTCGGAAGGCGTCGAGATCCGCCTCCAGCACCTCCAGCCCTCCTGGATCCAGAGCCGCGAGCCCGTCTTCCCCCTGGACCAGATAGAGAGCCGCCCGCTTCTTCGATCCTGATTCGGTGAGCGTCAGGGTCCCGGTGGGGAAGTCGAAGGCGGCCAGACCGGCCTTGCCCCCGACCTTGGCGCCGCGAGCCTTCCAGTGCAGCCGGCCGGTGATCATCAGGTGGAGCACCGCGAACAAGCCGCCCTCGAAGCCGATCGCGATCCGCTTGCCCACCCGGAGCAGCTCCTCGACCCGCCTCCCCGGCAGGCTCGCCAGGGGCGGCTCGACCGTCCGTAACAGGAAGGGGCTCTGGAGCCGGACCGCTTCCAAAGGCTGCCCTGGGATGCGCGTCCGTAATGCAGCCAAATAGACCTCGATATCCGGAAGCTCGGGCATGGCTTTAGTGAACCACAATCCGGCGGATGCCGCTTGCTTCGGGAAGCACGGCGCTTGCTTCGGGAAGCACGCGGCTCGCTTCGCGAATTCAGGGTTTGCTTCGCGAAGCGAGTGGCTTGCTTCGCGGTGCACGTCCCTTGCTTTGCGAAGTCAAGGCTGATTTCGCGAAGCAAACGGCTTGCTTCCCGAAGCGAGCCGCTCGCTTCGCGAAGTGAGGGCTCAATTCGCGGATCAAGGAGCTTGCTTCGCGGATCAAGGAGCTTGCTTCCCGAAGCAAGCGGCTGCGTCGTGATGCGAGTCGCTCCAATCCAGGGCCAAGTTCTATATACTAGGAATCATGGCGCTGCCAGTTCTTCTTACAGATGTCGCCAGCGAGCTCGAAGCTCTTTCGCAGGGCATGAAGGCGTATATCCATCGCGAGACCGGTGAGTTGCTGAGCCTGACGAGCGAGGAGCTCTCGTTTTTTGAGGAAGGTGAAGAGGGCGAGGACCTGGGCTGGGATGAAGAGATGCTCACCAAGCTCCGTGAGGTCTTCGAGTCGGATAGGTGGTTGGAGTTGCCGGACCCGTTCGACATCCATGAATGGGAGATCATGCGGGACTTCGCCGGCACCCTCCAGGACGGAGGGCGTCGGGCAGAGGTCCTCCGGGCCCTCAACGGAAGGGGAGCCTTCCGCCGGTTCAAGGACACCGTGTACGACCTGGGCATCCAGGAGGACTGGTTTGCGTTCAGGCGCCAAGCCTTTGAGGAGATCGTCAGAGTGGCCCTTGATGAGGCCGGAATCCCTTACCGCTGAGCAGGCCGGCTCAGCATGCAAAGGACTTGACTCTCCCATCAGACCCGGAGCATCCGGCCGGGTGGTTCACCAAGTATTACCAATCGAAGAAATCCTCGGCCCCTTTATGGGCTTCGAGGTTTCCGTCCCTGAGGGATATCAACCCCAGGTTGTTATGCCTGCGGATCTCGTTGGCAAAAACCTGGGCTTGCCCTGTCGTGCTCTGGATCTTCAGCTTGCCATTCCACTTGAGGACGGCTGAGGCTACGTCCAAAGCTGTCCTTATCTTTTCCGTCGTTGAAAAGGCGGATGGGCTGATGTTCTCGAAGAGAACGACGTCGAATTTTCCGAGAAAGCCGAGTGCCCAGGAGCGAGCCGCTTGGCTTGTGAAGTCCAGCAGCTTGTCAGGTTCTCTATGGAGTGCAATGTCGATGGTATAGACATCTGGATCCTGGTAGGAGCTCTCCAGAACCTGTGGCCCGTAGTCCTCCATATTCGGAATGACTGCCCTGGCGGCTCGTCCTGCGCCGACGACCAGGGTTTTGGCGAGCTGTACCGTGGCGGCATGAGGCGTAGACGTCCCTGGGGGTCTCGCTACTGTCTGAAAAGCGGCCGGTGCGCTTTGCCGCACGACAAGCACGGTTTGCCCAATGTGATTGTGAATTCGGCCAGGCTGGGCCTGTGCGGCTTGAAGGTGGCGGGCAGGCTCCGGTCGGCGAGCTGTCTGCGCCCGCGGCTGGAGGGCGCCGCGAACCGCTGCCTCGACGTGGCTCGCAAGCTTTGCAGGTCCGCCCGGAACCGGGGTGGGAGCTTTCGGGGAGATCTTGTTTGGGGCCATCCTGGCTCCTAGATGCTTCGGTCCACAAGGGCGACAGTACTCCTGTGAAGGATAACATTGTCCTCACCTTGGCTGGACATCTCGTGAAGCTCTCCCAGGCATCGGTAGAGCTTGGTATGGTAAGTTGGATTTCAGGTCCTCTCTGAGCATGAACCGCACTCGACTCCTCCCGATCCTCGCACTGGCCACACTGTCTCTCCTGGCGGGCTGTGCCGCCCGGACGCCTGAGCCCCGCCTGCCCTCCCTGCTAGCGGCGGAGCAGACCCGGACCGCCCTGGTCGCGGCGGGCCTGCGGCCCGGCACGATCGAGGGACCCCGCGGCGCGCTCCACTATTACGAAGGAGGTTTCGAAGGTGGAAAGGGCAAGACCGTGGTGCTCCTCCACGGCAGCGGCAGCCAGGCTGGCGACTGGAACGGCGTGGTGCCGGCTCTCCTGAAGCGCCACCGTCTGTTGGTCCTGGACCTCCCCGGCCATGGCGAGAGCGGGCCGGCGGAGGGGGCGTTGCCGGTGGGCGACCTCGCGGACAGTCTGGGTGCTCTTCTCGACGCGCGGAGCGCGGGCAAGCCGGCCGTCCTGATCGGCAACTCCCTGGGCGGGTGGGTGTCGCTCCTTTATGCCTTGCGCCACCCCGAGCGGGTCGAGCGCGTGATCGGCGTCAGCAGCTCCGGCATCTTCGCCGTCCTCAAGGTGCCGGTCACGCCCAAAGGACCGCGAGGAGGCCCGGCGCCTGGTGGCGGCGATCCGCGGCCCCCATCTGCCGGCACCTTCGGATGAGGAGCTGGATGAGCTGCTGCGGAGGATCGCGGCCGGACCGGCGCCCCGGCTGTTCGCCGGCCTGCGCGCCGAAGACTTCCTCGACACCCAGGCGGGAAAGATCCAGGTGCCGGTCGATCTGGTCTGGGGCGAGGAGGACGGGGTGCTGCCCATCGATTACGGCCGCCGACTCGCCTCGCTCCTGCCGAAGGCGAGGCTCCATCCGCTGCCGCGCTGCGGGCACATGCCGCAGGTGCACTGCCCGCGGTCGCTGGCGGGTCTGCTCCTCGATCTGCTGACCGCGACGAGCCTGCCTGCGAAGGAGTCCATGGTAGGCTTGCCGTGATGAAAGCACTTCCTGTTACCGAGATTCTTGAGCTGCCCGTCGTCGAGCGTATCCGGCTGGTCGAGCTCGATCTGGGAGAGCATTGCGGCTGTCCCAGAAGCGGTTCCTGTGTCAGACGAGCTGAAGGTGGAGCTGGATCGCCGGCTCGCTGAGTTCGAGGCTGATCCGGAGGCCGGTACCCCTTGGGAAGAAGTCCGCGAACGTATCGTTCAGGGTAGATGGCGAACCGGCTAATCGTCTCGGACCGGGCGCTTCGCGAGATGGGCGAGGCTTATGAGTGGTACGAGGAACAGGTTGCTGGCCTCGGCAACGAGTTTCTCGAGGCACTTGAGGCCCAGTTCAAGGTCATAGCTCAGTCACCCCAGATATACACCGAGACTCAGCGCGGCGTTCGTCGTGCCCTTCTTTCCCGTTTCCCATACGGAGTGTTCTACGCATCCAAGGGTGACATCGTGTCTATCCTGGGCGTGATCCATACGGCTCGAAACCCACGCCGCTGGCCTCGTCGCCCGTAGAGTTTCCCTTACCCAGCCCAGGGCGGCCACATAGGCCGCCCTGTAGAGGAGCCGGACTCACTTCAGGTTCTGTCTGAGGAATGCCACCGTCCGCGGCCAGGCTTTCTGCGTGGCTTTGAGGTTCGCTCCGTCCCGCCCGTCCTGCTGTCGCAGGAAGCCGTGGCCGGCGCCTTCGTAGGTGTTGGGCTCGTAGGACTTCCCCAGCTTCTTCATCTCGGCTTCGGCGGGGCCGACGGTGGCGTTGACGCGGGCGTCGTCGCTGCCGTAGTTGCCGAGGACCGGGGCCTTGATCTTGGCGAGGTCAGCGGCTTCCGGCGAGGTGCCGTAGTAGACGACGGCGGCGTTCAGGCCCGGCTGCGCGGCGGCGTAGGCGAAGCTGCGGGCGCCACCCCAGCAGAAGCCGATGGTGGCGCTCTTGCCGTTGGCGGCGGGGAGCTTGACGGCGTAGTCGCGGACGGCGTTCAGGCGGTCGGTCGCGTCCTCGGGGGTGATCCCGCGCACGAGCTTGGTAACGTCGTCGCGGCTCGCCACGGAATCGGTGCCTCCGCCGTTGGGTCCCAGTCCTGAGATCAGGTCGGGCGCGACGGCGATGAATCCGTCCTTGGCGAGCTGGTCGGCGACGCCGCGGATCCAGTCGGAGAGGCCGAAGATCTCGTGGATGACGATGACGACGCCGGCCTTGTCCTTGCGCTCGGGGTAGACGACCCAGGCGCGGATCGGCGTGCCGCCCGAAGGGAGCTTGATGTCCACCCACTCGCCGTGGCGGGGGGACTTCTCCAGCGCGGCTTTGGCCTGCGACTCGCCGGGCGGAAGGTTCTCATCTCGCGGAGCCGGGGCCGGAGCGGCGGCCGGTGCCTGAGAAGGGGCGGGGCTCGCCTTGGCCTCAGGGGCGGCCTGCGGCTGCGGGGTCTGCGGCGTCATCAGGAGCGTGGCGGAGAGGAGGAGTGCCCACATGTGTTCGGTCTCCTATTGAAGTTGCCGCGCCGATTCTAGCCGCGATCTCCTCTCGTGCTTCGCTTCAGGGTGAGGGAGTCTGGCCTTTCGCAGCGTTTCGTCTGACGCAGAACGAAGACGAAACCTTGAAAAGGAGAGAAACAGAATGTTTTTTGAAGCTCAATACAACCTGCGGCGCGGCGGTTCCCGTGTCCGCAGAGCCGTCATCGCCCCGGTTCTTTTCTGCCTCGCCGCCGTTTCCCCGGCTCTGGCCGCCGAGTCCTCGGAGGACGTGGCGGTCCGGATCGCCGCGGACCGCTGGAGCGTCTCCACCTCCGACGTCTATGTGGCCGGTGAGGTGCAGGTGGACGGGATCACCCGTTACAAGGTCTTCAATCCCGAGACCGGCCGGACCGAGAGCGTCGATCTCGACGCGGACCTCCGGGAGGTGTCGGCGGAATCGCTTCAGGCCACGCTGGCGGCCCGCCAGGGTGCTGATTTCGTGGGCAAGAAGGAGCGGGAGCTGGCCGACAAGGTGTCGACCGACCTGGTCCGCGGCACCACCAGCGTGGTGGTCTGGGCCAAGTCCCCGGCTCAGCGCCCGACGCTCGACCGCGATCAGGAGCGCCCGTCCCTGCTCGCGATGGAGGCCTTCAAGACCTATCACAGGAACGCCACCGAGGAGATCCGGGAGATCGCGGAGCGCAGCGGCTGGCGGGTCGAGTACCAAGCCCAGAACGCGCCCGTGATCGTGATCGAAGTGCCGAACAGCGAGCTGGATGCCCTGGAGAGGCGCGACGACGTGGACGCGCTCTATCTGGGCCGGGTCTATCAGGACGAGCTGAGCACGTCGATCAACGCGATCGACGCGAACACGGTCTGGGCCCGTGGCTTCACGGGGACCGGTGTCACCGTCGGCGTAGTCGAGAACGGCGGCATCTACTTCGGCCACAACAACCTCGCCGACGGCCAGTACTGCAACAACTTGGTGGACTCGCCCATCGCCGCCCATGCCTCGGGCGTCGCGGGGATCATCGCCAGCAGCCACGCGACGTTCCGTGGGGTCGCTTTCGGTGCTCAGGCCTTGCTGAGCGGCAACGCCCGGAGCTTCGCGGACGGCGACATCATCGCCTGCACGGAGTGGGCGATCAACAACGGCGCCCGGGTGATCAATTACAGCTTCGGCGTGGACTCGTCCACCTCGATGACGGCCCTCGACCGCTATGTGGACTACGTGGTGCGCAACCGCGCGGTCACCATGGTGAAGTCGGCCGGCAACATCGGCAGCACCTGCTCGGCTCCGGCCAGCAACGTCACGAGCCCGGGCAAGGGGTGGAACATCATCACGGTCGGCAACTACGACGACCGTGGGACCACGGGCAACGGCGACGACATCATGAGCAGCACGTCCTGCTTCGGCGACCCGGCCTCGGCCCACAGCGACCGGGAGAAGCCGGAGGTCGCGGCTCCGGGCACGAGCATCACGACCACCTTCTGCACCACTCCCAACACCTGCACGGCCACGGGCTCGGGCACCAGCTTCGCGGCCCCGCACGTGGTGGGCTGCGCCGCCCTGCTGATGCAGCGCCGGACCTCTCTGCAGAGCTGGCCCGAGGCGGTCAAAGCCATCCTCATGGCCACGGCGGTGAGCAACCCCGAGGGGGCCACCCGCCTGAGCGAGCTCGACGGCGCCGGCGGCATCGAGTGCGACTCGGCGGATGACATCCTGACCGGTGTGGCCGGAGGCGAGGTGCACGGCTACTACTCCAAGGAGAGCTTCCCCCGGACCGCCTCCTTCTACGCCACGGCCGGCCAGACGGTCCGCGTGGCCATCGCCTGGGATTCCGAGACGAGTGGCATCTTGGGCAACACGGCGCCCACCACGGATGTGCTGAAGGCCGACCTGGACCTCTGGGTGAAGACGCCCTCGGGCTACTACGTCGCGGGTTCCGCGAGTTGGGACAACGCCAACGAGATCGCGGAGTTCATGGCCCCGGAGACGGGCTATTACACCGCCGAGGCGCTGGCCTTCCGCTTCGACGGGTATGGCGAGTACCTCGGCATCGCCTGGTGGGCGGGGACGCGCGAGGACAACTGATCTTCTTCCGCTGATCCCATCCAGTCCCTTCGACGGATAGCCCGGGCATTCCCGTCCGGGCTATCCTGTTGTCCCTTCGGGGATATCTCTTCGGGAACAATCATGTCCGATCAGCACGACCATCTCGCCCAGCGCATCCGGGAGCTTCCTGACCGTCCTGGCATCTACATCTTCAAGGACGCCGCGGGGAAGGTCCTCTACGTGGGCAAGGCGAAGTCCCTGCGCAAGCGGGCTTCCTCCTACCTGACGCGGGACCACGAGCCGCGCCTGGCGGCCATGGTGTCCGAGGCCGTGGACCTGGAGTTCGTGGTGACGGACTCGGAGTCCGAGGCGCTGCTCCTCGAAAACAACTGGATCAAGCGCAAGCGCCCCCGGTACAACGTCCTGCTGCGGGACGACAAGACCTATCCCTACCTCAAGCTGACCCTTCAGGAGGAGTTCCCGCGCATCGCCTTCACCCGCCGCATCCGCGACGACGGCGGCGAGTACTTCGGCCCCTTCCTGCCGGGGGGGCTGGCCCGCAAGGCCATCAAGCTGGTCCAGAAGCTGTTCCAGATCCGGGTCTGCCGCATCGAGATCGACGGCTCGCTGCCGCGACCCTGCCTGTACTACGACATGCACCGCTGCCTCGGCCCCTGCTCGGCCGGACTGACCACCAGGCAGGCCTACGACGAGGCCGTGCGCCAGGCGCGGCTCTTCCTCTCCGGGCGAAACGACCCCCTGGTCAAGCACCTCAAGCGGGAGATGGGGGAGGCCGCCGAGGCCATGGACTACGAGCGGGCGGCCCAGCTCCGCGACACGCTGCGCGAGGTGGAGGCGATCAGCCAGCGGCGCAAGCTCTCTTCCGTGGAGGACGAGGACCTGGACGTCTACGGCTTCCACATCTCGGGCGGCAACGCCGCGGTGGCGGTCCTGGTGATGCGGGGCGGTCAGGTGCTCGACCGCCGGGAGCTGTTCTGGGAGCTAGTGGGGCAGATCACGCCGGAGCTCCTCCTGTCGGAGGTGCTGCCCCAGATCTACGACCGTACGACGTTCATCCCCAAAGAGATCCACCTGCCGGTGGCGATCGAGGGCGAGGAGGCCTTGGCCGAGTGGCTGTGCGACAAGAAGGGCGAGAAGGTCTACATCCGCATGCCCTCGCGGGGTCCCAAGGCGGAGCGGGTGGCGCTGGCCATGCACAACGCGGAGCTGGCCCACAAGCGCCGGTTCCGCGGCGCCAAGATCTCGCCGGGGGCCTCGGCCCTGGAGCGGCACCTGGGGCTGGAGGAGCCGCCGCGGCGCATCGAGGGCTTCGACATCTCCCACTTCCAGGGCGGTGAGACGGTGGCCTCCATGGTGGTCTGGGAAGAGGGGCGGATGCGCAAGGGCGAGTACCGGAGCTTCAACATCCGCGACATCCGCCAGCCGGACGACTTCGCCTCCATGCGCCAGGCGGTCGAGCGCCGCTACCGGCGGGTGCTGGAGGAGACCGGGGCCATGCCCGACCTGATCCTGATCGACGGCGGCCGGGGCCAGTTGAACGCGGCCCTGGCGGCGCTGGCGGAGTTGGGCGTCGAGGAGACGTCGATCGTCTCCCTGGCCAAGCGGGAGGAGGAGATCTACATGCCGGAAGCGCCCGTGCCGCTCAAGCTCGGCAGGGACGACGCCGGCCTGCGCCTCCTTCAGGAGGTCCGCGACGAGGCCCACCGCTTCGCCGTCTCCCGGCACCGCGCCCGGCGCTCGGCGCGCACCCTCAAGAGCAAGCTGGACGAGCTGGCCGGGATCGGTCCCCGCCGCCGCAAGCTGCTGATCCAGACCTTCGGCAGCGTCCAGGGCGTTCGCGAGGCGAGCCTGGAAGCTCTCCAGAAGGCGCTCGGGCCCGCAATGGGAAGGCGGATCTTCTCGCAGCTCCACACGCCGGAGGCCGCTGGGGAGGCGGTCACTCCGGCGCCTTGAGTGAATCCGGGATTCTTAAGCGCACACCCAGCAACGGTACTGGACGTAACCATCCACCTGCCACACTCCCGCGTAGGGATCCCAGTGGCAGTCCGCCGTCAGCACGAGGCCCCGGGCGCAATGGCCGTAGCCGTTGCTTTCCGAGCAGTCGATCAAGGCGTAGCCCTCAGCCCTGAGGTTCGCCCTGGCCTCTTCGCAGGTGGCCCCCGTAGCCCAGTCCTGCGGTGTGTTCTGGTAGGCGCTGCAGAAGCAGCCCGGAGGGGCCGCCTCGGCGAGAGGAACGGGAGGAAGGTAGAGCACGGTGGCGATCGCGGCGAGGACACCCAGCAGGCAAACAAGACGCTTCATGATGCGGACTCCTTTGGAAATCGAACATTCTCTATAAAGCATACACGTATTACCGTTGAGTGTCAGGTGCCTTTATTGGGAAGGCGAGGGCTTCGGCACCCGCTTGAAAATGTAGATGATCTGCCGGTTCCCCTTGAATCCCAGCGGGACGGGGTGGGTCGGATATTCGCCGAACTGGGCGACGACCTTGTAGTTCCTCTGGATCCAGAAGCGTACGTCCGGCCGGATCATGGGCCTCCCGGTCGGCTTGACGAGCTCTCCCAGCACGAGGTAGTGGAAGCTCCTCCGGAAGACCCGGGGGCGGGCCCTGGCCCAAGGCGTGATGGCCTCGTCGGCGGCTTCCAGGGTCCCGACCCGGGAGGGGAGGAAGGCCAGCTCTTCCGCGAAGAAGATCCTGTCCTTGGGGCTGGCGTGGGCGTCGAGCCAGCGGACCACCTGCTCGCGGGAGTCCTCCAGGGTGAGGTTGTGGACGGTGTACTGGTGGAGCGCCGGAGCGAAGAGCACGGCGGGCAGCGCGGCGGCGGCCAGGTTCACGAAGAGAGGGCGGGGAGCCTTCTCGCGGAGCCTGGCGTAGAGCAGCGAAACCAGCACGCAGGCGACCGGCACGAGCGCGAGGAGGTTCCGGAAAGCCCGGAACTTGTAGGGGGCCACGAGCAGGACGGTCGCGAGGCCGAAGATCAGCCAGACCAGGGTGGCCTTCCTCCAGCGGCGGTCCACGAGCCCGGTCACGAGCCCGGCGGCGGTGAGAAGGAGGAAGGGGATCCCCACCTCGGGATGCTCCAGCGGCAGGTCCCACTCCGCCCGCGCGGCGATCTGGTGCAGATAGGAGCCGACCTTCTCGGCTTCGTAGACCCGGCCCATCCAGATCACCCCCTCGATGACTTCCCGGGTCCGCAACAGGAGCGGCGGCATGGCCACGAGGAGAGCCGCGACGGAGGCTCCCCACCCGCCAGGAGGAGACGGACGATCCGCTCCCGCCAGGGAGCCGCGGCCAGGAGGATGGCGGCGGCGACCGGCAGGCAGACGATGGCCGCGGGGTACTTGGTGGCTCCGGCGAGACCCACCATCACGCCCGCCAGCACCGCGGCGCGGCGCGGGCGGCGGTCCTCGCCGGCATCCCGGACGCCCTCGGCGAAGTAGAGAGCGGCCAGGGCGAAGAAGGCGGCCATGGGGTTGACGTTGGCGATGACGCTGCGTGCCACCAGGGCCGGCACCAGTGCCGCGAGCCAGGCGGCGAGGAGACCCGCGGCAGGGCCGGCGAGGCGCCGGGCCAGGAGGCCGGTCAGGACCACGAGGCCGAGCGAGAAGGCGAGGGTCACCAGCCGGCCCAGGATGAGCAGCTCCGTGGGCTCGAGGACGTCGTAGTACCGGGGCGGAGCCGGTGACAGGTCTGCCCGGAGCGGCCGGCCGTGGGCCGCCGAATAGAGGGGCGAGTAGGCCAGCGCCACCCCGGCGATCGTGTAGAAGGGCAGGGTGGGGTAGCTGTAGGTGTCCGGCACCCAGGTGCGCTCGGCGAGGAGGTAGGAGACGTGGTGCAGCACGTGCCCTTCATCGACGTAGCTCAGGTAGGGCAGCCCGGCGGTGAGCGTGGGCAGGCGCACAAGAAGGGCGATGGTCAGAATCGCAAATCCGGACAGCAGGGTTTTCATCGAGATCGGGAGTCTAGTAGGGCCGTTTTGCGGTAAAATAGCTCTCAACATCATGGAAGGCATCACTCCACGCCCGACTCAGGAAGAGCTGCGGCTTTTCTCGGAGAGGATCGCGCGCCGCCTCGCCGACCGCCCGCTCGATCTCGACCCTGCCTCCCACCAGCAGAGGGTGGCCGGTTTGCTGCGGCAGGCCGGAGACGCGAGTTTTTATCAGCTTCTCGATCTCGTGCCTACTGCTACCTCCCAGGAGGTCCACGAGGCCTACGAGCAGATCGCGCGGCTGGTCCATCCCGCGAATGCCCGGCGCCTCGGGCTCGGGGGACGGGAGGGCGTGCTGGAGATGCTCTTCGAGCGGATCACCCAGGGTTATCTCACTCTGTCCCAGCCGGAGCGGCGCAAGGCCTACGACCGGGAGCTGACTCCCGGGGCCTGGTCGGCGGCCATGAACCCGAAACAGGACCGGCGCCGCGACGAGGCCAAGGCGCTCGCGCAGCAGTATTACGAGCGGGCGCTGACGCTGACGGCGGCCGACGAGATCCACTTCGCCATCGAGGTGCTCCAGCAGGCCGTGCGGTCGGATGACTCCCGCTCCGACGTCCATGCCCTGCTCGGCAAGTTGCAGTCGAAGAACCCCCGCTGGCTGCGCGCCTCCTCGGAAAACCTGCAGAAGGCGATCACCCTGGGTGCCAAGGACCCGGAGCTGCCGGCCGCCCTCGCCGAGGTGCTGCAACGCCTCCACTCCGGCGAGGCCGTGAAGCCCATCTCCGCGGCGGAAGCCTTCCGGAAGCGGGAGGCGCCCGAGGTGGAGGTGCTCGATTCGGGCGAGATCGACGTGCCCCTTCCCACGCCGCGCAAGGTCCGCGCGCGGTAGGCCCTCACCTCCCCGGCCCTCCTCTCCCGGCCCTCCGCCCACCCTTCCTGGGAGAGGAGGGAGAAAGAAAAAACATATCCAGTCTGTTGTATTTCTCCCCTCTCTCCCCGGCGGATGGGTGGAGGGCCGGGAGAGAGGGGCTGGGGGAGTGAGGGCCTTCGGGGTACAATGGTGTAACGCTGGAGAGCTCCAGGCGGTCGCTTCGCGCGGTCTTCGGGCCGGCGCGGAGAGGAAAGTCCGAGCTCCAACGGGCAGCATGCTCGCTAACGGCGAGGCGCGGCGACGCGACGGAAAGTGCAACAGAGAACAAACCGCCGGGCTCCCTCGGGAGTCCGGTAAGGGTGAAACGGTGCGGTAAGAGCGCACCGCTCCACCGGCGACGGTGGAGGCACGGCAAACCCCATGCGGAGCAAGACCAAATAGGGGAACGGTACGCGGGCCGCCCGTCCCGCCTCCGGGTCCGGTTCGCCGGGCTCGGGGCCGTTTCCGGGTAGGTTGCTGGAGGCCGGCGGCAACGCCGGTCCCAGAGGAATGACCGCTAACCGGCGCTTCGGCGCCGGGACACAGAACTCGGCTTACGGAGCTCTCCGGCGTCTTGATCCTCCCAGCCCAGTTACCTCCTCCCGCCGGTCCCGGCGACCGGGTGGGCGTGGCCGCCCTCTCCGGCCCGGTCGATCCGGCGCGGCTGGAGGCCGGGCTCGAGGCCCTCCGCCGGCTCGGCTTCGAGCCGGTGCTGGCCGCCAACGTCCTCTCCCGGCACGGTCTGTTCGCGGGCGGCGACGAGGAGCGGCTGGCCGCGTTCCACCGCCTGGCGGCCGATCCCAGCCTCTCCGCCATCTTCTTCGCCCGCGGCGGGCACGGCCTGCTGCGCCTGCTGCCGGCTATCGACTGGGACCTGCTGCGCCGCCATCCCCGCGCCTACGTCGGCTACTCGGACCTGACGCCGTTCCTCCTGGAGGTCGTCCGCCGGCTGGGGCTGGTCACGTTCCACGGCTCCATGGTGGCCGCCGACCTGGCGCGGGGACTCCGTCCCGAAGAGGAGGAGTCCCTGCTCGGAGCGCTCGCCGGGCGGTACCCCGCCGAGGTGCCGTTCTCGCGCTGGCTGCGCGCCCGTCTGGAGGGAAATCCCGAGAAGCACGCGGCGTTCTCCTCGGCGGGTGCCTCAGCCTGCTCGCGGCCACGCTGGGCACGCCGTTCGCCCCGGACCTCGAGAGGGCGCTGGTCTTCTGGGAGGACGTCAACGAGCCGCCGTACCGGATGGACCGCATGTTGACCCACCTGGGGCTGTCGGGTAATCTCGCAAACATCGCGGGCATGATCGTCGGCCAGATCGGGAACGGCCAGGAGGGCGGCTCTCTGGACTGGCCCGCTTTGATCGGCGAGAGCGTTTCGGATTTTTCCTGGCCTGTAGCCTGGGGTCTCCCGAGCGGGCATTTCGCCCCAATTGGACGCTCCCGCTGGGACTGTCCGCGCGGCTGGCGCCGGCGGACAACGGCAATCTCCGGCTGGTGCTCGGCGCAGGATAGAATCTCCTTATGGGCAATCCAGTGTTCAAGACCACCAGTGGCCCCGGCACCCCAGCAGGCCCCGGTCCCGGTGGCGACAAGAGGGGCTACGCCCTCGAGCTCAAGACCGGGGAGTACATCTTCCGCGAGGGCGAGCTGGGGACGGAGATGTACATCATCCACGAGGGCAAGGTGGAGATCCTGAACCAGGTGGGCGACGAGGAGCAGGTGCTCGCCATCCTGGAGAAGGGGGACTTCTTCGGCGAGATGTCGGTGCTGGAGGACCTGCCGCGCGCGGCCTCGGCCCGGGCCGCCACCGACGTCCGCCTGCTGCAGATCAACGGCTCGACTTTCGACCAGCTCCTGCGGGGCAACCCCGAGATCGCCGTGCGCATGATGCGCAAGCTCTCCCGCCGGCTGCGCGAGACGGACGAGATGCTGCGGTCGGTCATGGGCACCAAGGTCACCTCCCGCGAGCTGCCCCGGCAGGACGTCCAGGTTGCGGCCGAGGGGCCGGAGCGGCTGGTGCACGCGCCGTCCGGCATGGAGTTCCCGCTCTCGAACGGCTCGGAGACGACCATCGGCCGCAAGGACCCGGTGACCGGGATCTATCCCGACATCGACCTCACGCCGGTCGACAACCAGCGTTCGGTCAGCCGCCGCCACGCCAAGATCTACCGCCGGGGGAGCAAGTTCTTCTTCGGCGAGGAGATCGGCACCATGAACAGCACGTTCCTGAACGGCAAGCGGCTGGACACGGGCGTCCCCGCCGAGATCCGGGCAGGCGATGAGCTGCGCTGCGGCGTGGTGGTCCTCCGCTTCGAGGTCTCCTAGGACGGACCTGCTCTTCCAGATCCCCGTCCGCTATGAGGACCGGCGCCATCCCACGCCGGTCGCGCAAGCCGCGGCCGGCGGATCCTTCACCTTCCGGGGACGCCTCTCGGGTCTGCGCCGCATCTTCACCCGCCGCCGGGGTATGAGCCTCGTCCGCGGCGTGTTGGAGGACGGCACGGGCAGACTCCCTGTTGTCTGGTTCAACCGCCCATATCTGGTGAATCAGGTTGCGGCAGGCGAGGAGTACGTGCTTTATGGATCGGTCCGGCAGGGCAAGGGCGGACTGGAGCTGCTGAATCCTTCGTGCGAGCGGGCAAGGGAAGACGAGGGGATCGTGGCGGTGTATCCAGCGGGGATGGGGAAGGTCCTGAAGGATGCCCTGGGCAAGGTGGATCTCTCCGCGATCCCGGAAAACCTACCGGAGGAGCTGCTGGAGCGGTATGGCCTGCCTGGATTGGCGGAGTCCCTCCAGGCCTTGCACCATCCGCCGGAGGATGTCGATCTCGGCGCTCTCAACAGCCGCTCGACTCCGTGGCACCTGCGGCTCGTCTACGGCGAGCTCTTCGAGCTGCAGCTCACCCTGGCCCTCCTGCGGGAGCGGGCGAAGGGGGAGAGGAGGACGCGGACGTACCGGATCGATTTGGGTACCCTGTTGAAGCTCTCCCCCTTCCCGCTGACCGCGGCCCAGGAGCGGGTCCTCGGCGAGATCGTGGACGACCTCGCGAGCCCGCACCCCATGCTCCGCCTGCTTCAGGGGGACGTGGGGAGCGGCAAGACGATCGTGGCCGCCCTGGCGCTCGCGGCCGCGCTGGAGAGCGGGTACCAGGGCGCCTTCATGGCCCCCACCGAGCTGCTGGCCGAGCAGCACTACGCAAACCTCGAACGCCTGCTGGGCGAACGCTATCCCCTGGCTCTCCTGACGGGGAGTGCCGGCGGGGATCGTCTACGGGCTGGTCTTGCCTCGGGCGAGGTGCGGCTCGCGGTGGGCACCCACGCCCTGATCCAGGAGACCGTAGAGTTCGCCCGGCTGGGCCTTGCCGTGATCGACGAGCAGCACCGCTTCGGCGTGGAGCAGCGGGCCCTGCTGCGCGGCAAGGGGGACCGGCCGGACCTGCTGGTGATGACGGCGACCCCCATCCCGCGCTCCCTCGCCTTGACCGCCTAGGGCGACCTGCCCGTCTCCACCCTGGACGAGATGCCCCCCGGCCGCTCGCCTGTCGCGACGGAGGTCGTACCGGCCAAGGAGCGGCGGGAGGTCTACGGACGCCTGCGCGAGGCGCTGGAACAGGGAGCGCGGGCCTACGTGGTGGCTCCCCTGATCGAGGAGAGCGGACAGATCGCCGCCGCCTCGTTGGCCGAGGTCGAGGCGCGGGTCCGGGAGGAGCTGCCGGGTGTCCCGATGGCCGTGCTCCACGGCCGCATCCCCGCCGCCGAGCGCGAGCGCACCATGAGGGCCTTCGCCCGGGGGGAGGTGAGCGTGCTGGTCGCGACGACCGTGATCGAGGTGGGGGTGGACGTGCCCGAGGCGACCTGGATGGTGATCGAGAGCGCCGAGCGCTTCGGCCTCGCCCAGCTCCACCAGCTCCGGGGCCGGGTGGGGAGAGGGTCCGCGCAGGCAACCTGCGTCGCCCTCCACGGCCGGCTCTCGGAGGCGGCGAAGCGGCGGCTGGAGGTGTTCGCCTCGACCATGGACGGCTTCGAGATCGCCGAGGCGGACCTCGCCATCCGCGGTCCCGGCGACCTCCTGGGGACCCGCCAGGCCGGCCTGCCCTCGCTCCGCGTGGCGCGCCTGCCGGAGGACTGGGACTGGCTGCTGCGCGCCCGCGACGACGTCCAGGAGATGCTCGGGCGGCTGGACGGACCGGCCCTGAAGGCGCTGGAAGAGAGGGTGACCGCGTGCGCGTCCTTCTGATCGCCAACACCCTGCCGCCGAGGGACGTTTCCGGCGTCGGTGAACAGGTGCTACAGTTGGCGGCCGGCCTGCGCGAGCAAGGGGACGAGGTGAAGGTGCTGGGCCGCGGTCCCGAGGGGGCCGCGGGTCCGAAGGTACTCTTTCCCCTGACGGTCGTGCCGGCGGCCTGGCGGGCGGTCCGCCGCTTCCGTCCCGACGTCGTGCAGGTGCACGAGTCGGACGGCGCGCTGGCCGCCCTGGCTGTGAAGGTCCTGGGAAAGCTCGTCGAGCCCCGCCCCCTTCTGGTCGCCCTGCTCCAGGTGAGCTACGTCGAGGAGCTGCGGGCCGTGCGGCCGCTCGTCGACCGGGAAACGGACGGGTGCTGGGCCGGCCGGGAGGCGTCGAGCGCCGGTTCCGCTGGCTCAAGGCGCCGCTCCAGATCCTCCTCGGCCGGATCACGGCCCGCGTGGCCGACCTGGTCCTGGCGCCCAGCGCGGCCACGGCCGCCGAGATCCGCCGCGACTACCGGGTGGACGAGGTGGGGGTGGTCCCCAACGTCACCGGAGGGCTGGCGATGGATCCGGTTGGGCCCGCCGGAGACCTGGAGGGCGAGCCGGGCTACCTGCTCTTCGTCGGCCGCCTGCGCATCCGCAAGGGGGTGGAGGTGCTGCTGGAGGCCCTGGCCGGCCTGCGGCGCCGGTTCCAGGGCCCTCGGCCGTCCTGCTGATCGCCGGCGACGGCGAGCACCGGGAGCGGCTGGAGCGCAAGGCCGCGGAGCTGGGTCTCGGGGCTTCCGTGGTCTTCCTCGGCAGCTGCGACGCCGCCCGGGTGCGGGGGCTGCTCCGGGGAGCCGCGGCCCTGGTGGTGCCCTCGATCTACGAGGGCATGCCGCTGGTGGTGCTGGAGGCCATGGAGGCGGGCGTGCCGGTGGTGGCGAGCCGGGTGAGCGGCATCCCCGAGGTGGTCGTAGACGGCGCACCGGCTGGCTGGTCCCGCCGGAAGATCCCGCGGCCCTGGCCGCAGCGCTCGCCGAGGTCCTGGCGGACCCGGACGAGGCGCGGCGGCGCGGCGAGGCCGGCCGGCGGCGGGTGGAGGAGCGGTTCCGCCCCGCAGTGGCCGCCGCAGCCTGGCGGGCCGAGGTGGTTCAGTCGATGTCTGGAGGATTGTTTCGATGATGGGACGTGCCCTGTTGATCGTCGGCGCTGATGGCGACCCTGGGAGTGGTCGCCTCGGCCGTGCTGGGCTACCTGCTCAGCTCAGCCCGACGGACCTGGAGATGCCGCGCCACGTGCTGGTGGGGCTGGCCTCCAGCCTGCTGCTCCTGTTCTCCCACTGCTGGATCATGTTCTACCTGATCGGCACCGGGAAGGCGATCAAGGACGCAGTCAAGGAAGACGGGCTGGAGCCCGCGTTCGCCGAGGAGACCAAGCGCTTCAAGAACGCCTCCTACCCCTCGATGATGCTGGCCATGGGGCTGGTGATGGCCACCTTCATCCTGGGCGGCGGCGTCGCGACCGGCTCCATTCCCGGGTGGGTGCACCACGCGCTGTTCTACGCCGCGATCCTGGTCCAGGTGCTGGTCCCTGTGGATCGAGAGGCGTGTCCTCACCGACAACGAGCGGCTGATGGCTGACGTGGACCGCCGGCTGGCCGCGGGAGTGAAAGCGGCTCCGGCCGGTGTCTGAGACATGAATTCAAGCTTCCTCTTTTCCACCCTGACCCAGATCCTGCTCCTGTGGCTGGCGATCTCCATCCATGAGTCGGCCCACGCCTGGATGGCCGGCCGGTGCGGCGATCCCACGGCCCGCGAGCAGGGGCGCGTGAGCCTGAACCCGATCCTCCACGTCGATCTCCTGGGCTCCATGCTGTTCCCCAGCCTGCTGCTCGCCATGGGCTGGCCCGTCTTCGGCTGGGGACGGTCCACGCCCGTGGTCCGGGAGAAGCTCCGCCGTCCGGTCCGGGACGACGTCCTCGTCCTGGCCGCCGGTCCGGCTGCCAACTTCATCGTGGCCGTGATCGCCACGGTCGCCATCGTCGTCACGATGCGGGAGCTGGGTCCCGAGGCACGGGAGGCCGCCGTGCGCGCGCTTTTCTCGATGCCCGGGGGAGAGAAGATCCCCTCCTTCCCCGTGATGTTCACCCTGGTGCGGCTGGCCTCCATCAATGCCCTGATCGCCGCCTTCAACCTGATCCCCCTGCCGCCGCTCGACGGCGGGCAGATCGCCCTGCACCTGATGCCGCCCGACTGGGCCGAGCGGTTTTCCGCCATCCGCCCCTACGGCTTTATGATCGGGGTTCTGGCCGCGGTGGGGCTCGTGCCGGTGCTGCTCATCCTCCTGGGCCTGGTGATCAATTTCTCCTGAGGAGAGAGGACGAGTGAGCGAACAGAAGACCGTGCTCTCGGGCATGCGCTCGACAGGCAAGATCCATCTGGGCAACTACTTCGGCGCCCTCAAGAACTGGGTGGACCTGCAGGACCGCTACCGCTGCTTCTACTTCGCGGCCGACTGGCACGCCCTGACCAGCGACTACGCCGATCCCTCCCAGATCGCCGCCAACACGATCGAGATGGTGGTGGACTGGATCGCGGCCGGGCTCGATCCCGAGCGGTCGATCTTCGTCCAGTCCATGGTGCCGGACCACGCCGAGCTCCACCTGCTGCTGTCGATGATCACCCCCCTGGGCTGGCTGGAGCGCGTGCCCACCTACAAGGAGCAGATCCAGCAGATCGAGAACAAGGACCTCTCGACCTACGGCTTCCTGGGCTATCCGGTGCTCCAGACGGTGGACATCAGCATCTACCGCGCCCATTTCGTGCCCGTGGGGGAGGACCAGGCGAGCCACCTGGAGATCAGCCGCGAGATCGTGCGCCGGTTCAACTACCTCTACGGCCGGGAGGTCTTCCCCGAGCCGCAGGCCCTGTTCACGCCCACGCCCAAGGTGCCGGGCATCGACGGCCGGAAGATGTCCAAGTCCTACGGCAACGCCATCAACCTCTCGGACCCGCCGGACGTCATCCGCCAGAAGTGCATGCAGATGTTCACCGACCCGCAGCGCCTGAAGCGCAGGGACCCGGGCCGGCCCGAGGTCTGCAACCTCTACGAGTTCCACAAGCTGGTCTCACCGCCCGACGTCCAGGAGCGGGTCGCGCGCCAGTGCCGGGCCGCCACGATCGGCTGCGTGGACGACAAGAAGCTGCTGGCCCAGATCCTGATCGACTACCTGGAGCCCATGCGCCAGCGCCGCGAGGAGCTGCTGCGCGACCGCGGCACGGTCTACGACATCCTGGTCGAGGGCTCGCGCAGGGCCCGCGAGCGGACGGCCGAGACCATGGAGCGGGTGCGCTCCGCCATGGGCCTCGACTACCGCAAGATCCTGGAGAAGGCGGCCGGCGAATGACCCCCGAGAATCCCGAGATGCCTGAGATCCCCGAGATGCCGGAGATGCCGGAGTCCGATGCCTCGCAGGTCGCTCTGCCGGATACCTGGCGCGTCCACCTGCCCATCTTCGAGGGACCGCTCGACCTGCTCCTGCACCTGATCAAGATCAACAAGGTGGAGATCACGGACATCCCCGTCGCGACGATCTGCGACCAGTTTCACGCCTACCTGGGGATCATGGAAGAGCTCAACCTGGACGTGGCCGGCGAGTACATCTACGAGGCCGCCCTGCTGATCCACCTGAAGTCCAAGATGCTCCTGCCGAGGCCTTCCAAGGCCGAGGGCGAGCCTGAGGAGGACCCGCGCCAGGAGCTGGTCGAGCGGCTGCTCGAATACCGGCGCATGAAGGAGGTCGCCCAGTCCTTCGCCGAGGTGGACCGCCTGCGCATGGGCATCTGGACCCGCAAGCCCCAACCCCTGCCCGCTCTGCCCGAGGACGAGGAGCAGCAGGTGGACCTGGGCGAGGTCTCGCTGTTCGACCTCCTCTCGGCCCTGAAGACGGCCCTCGTCCGCTATGACCGGGAGCATCCGCCGCCGATCCAGCTCACCCTGGAGGCGTATTCCGTGCGCGGGCAGTTCGACCGGCTCCTCGGCGAGCTGGACGCCGGCCGCCCCTTCGACCTGATCGCCGACCTCAAGGGGCGCTCCTGCCGGGCCGAGGCCATCGCGGCCTTCCTGGCCGTCCTGGAGCTGGCGCGGCTCAACCTGGTGCGCGTCCACCAGACGGAAAGCGGCGACATCCTGCTCTACCGCACCACGCGTGAGTTGGGTGCTGAAGACCGGGAGGCGATCGGCGTATGACGGAGAGCGTATGACGGAGAGCACACGACGGAGAGCCTATGACGGAGCGCAGTGAAATGGAGGCGGCCCTCGAAGCCATCCTCTTCGTCTCCTCCGAGCCCGTGCCAAGGATGAAGCTCCTGGAGCTGTTCGAGGAAGAGGAGCGCGAGCAGGCCGCCGAGGCCCTGGAAGCCGTGCTCGCCCGCTACTCCGGCGAGGAGGGCCGGGGCGTGCTGGTGGAAGACGTGGCGGGCGGCGTGCGCCTCGCCACCCGGCCCGAGGTGGTGAGCTGGCTGCGCCGGTTCTTCGACGTCTCGGGCGGCAACAAGCTCTCCATGGCGGCCCTGGAGACGCTGGCCATCATCGCCTACCGGCAGCCCGTCACCGGCCCCGAGATCCAGGAGCTGCGTGGCGTCAGCCCTTCCGGAGTCATCAAGACCCTCCTCGAGCGCCGCATGGTCCGCATCGCCGGCCGCAAGGAGGTCGTGGGCAAGCCCTTCCTCTACGGCACCACGCGGGAGTTCCTCGTCCACTTCGGCCTCAACAGCCTGAAGGACCTGCCGCCGCTCGAAGAGTTCGAGGAGACCTTCGGCAGTGGCGACGCCTCGGCCGTGGCGGGCCTCTCCGAGCTGGCCGGGGGGGCGCCGCCGGAAGAGGCGGCTCCCGGTTCCGAGGATCAGGAAGAGAGCTTCCTGCGCGAGGTGGCCGAGATCGAAGAGCGAGAGCGCGAGGACTCCATGTCGTTCGAGGAGACCTCATGAGCGAGGAGCGCCTGCAGAAGATCCTCTCCCGGGCCGGCATCTCCTCCCGCCGCAAGGCCGAGGAGCTGATCCGGGAAGGGCTCGTCACCATCAACGGCCGCGTGGCCGAAATCGGCGACAAGGCCGATCCGGAACACGACGCCATCAAGGTGGACGGCAAGCGGATCCAGCCCGCCCACGGCCATCGCTATCTCCTGCTCAACAAGCCCAAGGGCTACATGTCCACCACCGCCGACCCCGAGGGGCGCAAGACGGTGCTCGACCTCGTCCCGCCCGCCCTGCGCAAGGCGCTCGTACCCGTGGGCCGCCTGGACTACCACACCGAGGGGCTCCTGCTCCTCACCGACGACGGCGAGTTCGCCCAGCGCATCGCCCATCCCCGCTACGGCAGCACCAAGACCTACGAGGTCAAGGTGAAGGGCACGCCCACCGAGCCCCAGGTCGACAAGCTGCGGGCCGGCATCCTGCTCGAGGGATACCGTACCCGTCCGGCGAAGATCACGGGCAAGGGACCCGGCCGGCCCACCGGCCCCCGCCGCCGTGGCGAGCCCGAGAGCGAGAACTCCTGGTGGACGGTCGAGATCTCCGAGGGGCGCACGCGTCAGATCCGCGAGATGTTCCTCCGGATTGGCCACCCCGTCCAGAAGCTGCGCCGGGTGGCCATCGGTCCCCTGCGCGACGCCCGCCTGCCGCTGGGAGCCCTGCGCGAGCTGACCGAGGAGGAGGTCCAGAAGCTCCTGCGCTCCGCCCGCCAGCCCGAGGAGAAGAAGCCGGCGCCGAAGAAGGTGGCGATATCTTCAGACAAGCGGGCAGCCAAGCGGCCCGCGGCGAAGAAGGCTCCCAGGAAGCCGCCCACCGGCGTAAAGCGGGCCGGAGCCCGGAAGCCGAAGCCGAGGCAGCGATGACCCCGCTGACCCCTCTGATCGTCGCCATCGACGGACCCTCGGGCGTGGGGAAGAGCACGGCGGCGCGGCGCCTCGCCAGCCGCCTGGGTGTCCCCTTCCTCGACACCGGCGCCATGTACCGGGCCATCGGCCTCAAGGTGCTGGAGAACGGCATCGATCCTCATGACCGGGATGCCGTCATCGGCATCGCGGGGGAGGCCGACGTGCGGCTGGGCCGCCGCGACGACGGCAGCTTCGAGGTGCTCCTCGACGGCGAGCCGGTCGAGTCCCGCATCCGCAATCCCGAGGTGGGGGAGGCGACCTCGGCCATCTCGGCCTATCCCGAGGTCCGGCAGCGCATGGTCCGCCTCCAGCGCGAGGCCGCCGGCCAGTTCGGTGCCGTGCTCGAAGGGCGCGACATCGGTACCCGCGTCTTCCCCGACACCCCGCACAAGTTCTTCCTCGACGCCCGCTCCGACATCCGTTTCCAGCGCCGCTACGAAGAGCTCGCCGCCGCCGGCCGTCCCGTCACCTTCGACCAGGTCGTCGCCGAGATCAAGAGCCGCGATCACCGCGACAGCACCCGCGCCGACTCCCCCTTGACCCGCGATGGAAGCTACACCTTCGTCGATACCTCGGACCTGACGATCGACGAGGTGGTGGAGCAGATGGCGCGGGCGGTGGAGGGGCGGGGGTAGGGGTTCGGCTATCATATGTCCATGGCACAACCGCTAACCGACGTCCAGTACATCTCGGACGCAGAGGGTAAACCGACGGGCGTCATCGTCCCGATCGACCTCTGGCGCGAGATCTCATCCGAGCGAGAGACTGCCTACCTCCTCCAGAGCGAAGCCATGAGGCAACGCCTCCTCGAAGCCCGGGAGCGCCGGGAGGGGATGCCCCTGGAGGAGGTCCGTGAGAAGCTTGGAGTTTGATCCTTCGGCCTTCGCGGACCTCGCCTGGTGGGTAGAGCAGGACCGCAGGAAAGCGCTGAGGATCATGAAGCTGATCGAGGCCATTCAGCGCGATCCCTTTGATGGTCCAGGTCAACCCGAACCTCTGAAGCACGACTTTGCAGGCTGCTGGTCGAGAAGGATCGATCAGGAGCACCGTCTGGTTTATGAGGTCTCGGAGGACAAGATCAGGATCCTGGCCTGCCGGTATCACTATTAGGGCTCCCGAAGAGGCGGAGGAACCAGGTGCGGAACCGGCGGGCGTCGTCGCTGTCCTTGCTGAGGTATTCCGACTTCATCGCTAATCCGAGGGGCTTTCCTGGCTCCTCCCGCCAGGCAAGCCAGGTGTGAAGGACGCTCTTGGCGTGGTCCTTCTCCTTGCAAGGGGCTTCGCGGCGCCGAGCCTCGATGACCGCCTCGCCCGCGAAGTCCCAGACCGGATCGTCCGCGGGTACCAGGCCGCTCAGGAAGTCTTCCAGTGTTCCCGAGAGTGTGTTGTCCGGCATGACCCAGACACCAACTATAGAGCGGGGACCGGAAACGATCGTTCCCTCGGCTCGCGGTAGATCAGGTAGGTCCACGCCTTCCCTTGCTGCTCTGGTCCTGATCTGGGTCCAGCGGTGCTCCAGGTCAGAGTTCGCGTCGCAGACGATTCCGATGCGCTGGTAAGCGGCGCTCTTGAGGAAAACGGGAAGGTCCCTCAGCAAACCGCTGATCCCGCCCCGGGCGGACACGTAAGGGCGGACCAAAGCTTCGTCATCCCAAGGGAAGCTGTGCCTCGCCATGAGGTGAATCACGGAATTGAGGTCGTCAGGACCCTCGACGAGCAACTGATAGGGGCTTTCCTCCTGGGGGCGCGCCATCAGCGGACCTCTATGTGTCCCTCTGCTGCAATAACGATCTCATCCATCTCGTAAACGACCGTCTTGGGCGCATCCTTCTCGACTCTGTGGACGGTGACCTCGGCGGCAATTTCAGGATACTTGCGCCGGAGCTGAGCCAGGGCATCGACGCAATCCAGGCTGTGTGTCGTTGCAAAGACCTGGATGTCCAGTCTTTGGGCGGTCTCGATCACGAGTCGCCACAGGTCTACCATCACCGAATGGTGAAGGCCAGTGTCGATCTCGTCGACGAGCAAAAAACCCCTCTGGGCAGAGGCCAGATTAAGTGTAACGGCCAACATGTGCTCCATACCTCCGCCAAGGGTCGCCAGAGGGAGACGCTGCTCCAGGTTTGAGAGTTTCGCCAGGATGACGGGAGGCAAGTTTCGCTCCCTGCTAAGAAAAGCCAGGCGGTCTACCCTGGGCTCGACGATTCGGAGGGCCTTGATGACCATCTCCTCTTCAGGCGTCAACACGACCCGATCCCAAAGCTGATTCAAGGAGAAGGCATCCACTCCCTCGGCTTTGAGGAAATTAACGGGGGGATTGGCTTCAGCCCGGCGGCGGGGTGGAGGCAGGACGCCCCCCGCCGGTGAACTCGTAAGGCGATGCCCATGCCTCTTGGGAGTCAGATGACTGACGAAGCGTAGGGTCAGGATCATCGTGCCGTTGGACGAGGCATGTTCCGTGGTGCACTCGACGAAGCGGGCAGATTCACCCTCTGACTCGATCCTGAAGGTCTTACCCACACGGAGGGCGTGGCCGAGGAAAAGATGAGATGGGTCCACCACGTGCTCGGAGTACTTCTCTTCGGCCGGCGTGAGGACTGCGGGCGAAAGGATCTGCTCACTCCGTCGGACAGCGCTACGGGCCAGTCCCTCGACCGAGCCTATTGCGACGAGCTCGGCTGCATCCAGGATCGACGTCTTCCCGGAGCCGTTCTTGCCCACGAAGAGGTTCACCCGCGTCAGCGGCCCGACCCGGAGCTCGCGGAAGCAGCGGAAACCTTTTATCGTGAGAGTCTTGAGCATAGGGAGCACCCCGTCCGGAGAGTCTATCTCAGGTTCGTGGGTTCCCCGAAGCGGACACCCTCAGACCTCCCCCGGCAGCCGTCTTGCAGAAGGTTCGTCCAGAGCGTCCACCGGGCGTTGCGCCCGGCGGATCCTCTTCATCCAGGACAACGACCAACAAGGAGGAGCCCCATGGGTTTAATCGATTTCGTCAAAAACGTCGGCAGGAAGCTCGACCTGAACAAGGATAACGACAAGCCGCAGCAGCAGGCCCAGGCCAAGCCCAACGCGGCCGCCGCCCAGCAGGCCGCCGCGGCCCGTGATGTCGCCCAGAACCAGGAGCGCAGGCGGGAGTCGTCCCTGGTCAGCATGGTCAACCAGATGGGGTTCCAGGTGCGGGACCTGGCCGTGGACATCGAGGGCGACAAGGCCATGATCCGCGGCGCGGTCGACAGCCAGGCGGACCGGGAGAAGATCATCCTGCTGGTCGGCAACACCGAGGGGATCGGCTCCGTAGACGACCGGCTCCAGGTGTCCCGCCAGGAGCCCGAGGCTCAGTTCTACGACGTCAAAGCGGGGGATTCCCTCTCCAAGATCGCCAAGCAGTTCTATGGCGACGCCAACAAGTACAACCAGATCTTCGAGGCCAACAAGCCGCTGCTCAAGGACCCGGACGACATCTATCCCGGGCAGAAGCTGCGCATCCCGGCGATGGCCGCGACGACGGCGACCGCCCGCGCCTGACTCCTACTTCATCTGCAACGGCACGAGCTTCGCCTCCGAGAGGTTCGTGCCGTTGAACACCCGGAGCACTAGGCCCGAGCCCTGGGCCGTGGCGGCGCAGCCGGAGAGGAGGATCCAGGTATCCCCCTGGGGGACGAGCACCTGGTTGACCGGCAGCCGCTCGCTCTTGGTCTTCACCTCGCTGGGGGCCTCGATCACGCGCGTCCAGCCCGCCGGAGTCAGGCGGGTGAGGATCAAGGTTTCCTCTTTGGGGTTCCGCTGGTCAAACCAGACGAGCCGGAGCGAGCCCCGGTGGTCGCCGAAGGGGAAATCGACCCAATAATCCTTGCCCTGGCGCCAGATGCCGGTGGTGCCGGTCGATCCCCAGGGAGTCCAGGTCGAGCGGCGCCAGGCCTTGCCGGAGTCCTCGGAGAGGTAGACCACCCCGTCTCCAGAGACGTAGGCGGCCGATGTGCCGGTAAGCGCGATGAGCTGGCCCCGGCGCTCCACCGGCACGCCGGGGAGGCCCGTCACCCAGGTCTGCGGCAGGCCGGAGACGGAGAAGAGGCCGGTACCGGCCAGGACCCCGTCTTTTCTCTGCGGCGCTGGCAGGGCGGCCGGCTGGCCCACGGCCGCCACGGTCATGGAGCCGCGGTTCTCCCACTCCCGGCCCTCCAGGCGGAAGGCCCAGACCTTCTGCTGGCCCGCAGTCGCGGCAGTCGTCGCGGCCGATCCGAAGACGAGGAACCACGGCGATCCCGAGAGGTCGTAGGTGGGCGCCACGGTCGAGGCCGTGGGCGCGGGGAGGGACTCGCCCACGGGCTCCCATGTGCCGTCGTGCCAGCGCACGGGCTGGAGGCAGGAGGGACCGCACGGCTGGGCCGCCATCACGGGGCCGGGCCCCACGGAGCCGGAGAAGCGGCCCTTGGGATCGTCCGGCCAGGCCCGCGCCGCCTTGCCGTCGCCGTCGAGCTCCACCAGCCAGTAGGACTTGCCGTCGCTCGACGGCACCGAGAAGAGCGTCCGGCCGGTCGCGGTGTCCATGCCGACCAGCGTCAGGGCCGTCGTGCCGTCGCAGATCGGTGGCGCAGTGACCGCGGCCAATGCCGCCGCGGGAGCGACTCCCAGGGCAAGAACCAGGAGAAGGGCCGGGGTCTTCATGGTGTCCTCTCTAGGCTTCCGCCGAGCGCCGCCGCACCGTGCGCACCCAGTTCTGCGACCCGAGCGACTTCACCCGGGCGATGCGCTCCTCGGCCAGCCGGTCCGCGGCCCGGTGGGTCGGGATCGATTGCGACCGGGAGATCTCGAACACGCGCAGCATATTGGCGTAGATGCCGCGGGCCATGCGCAGGGCGACCTCGCGGTTGTAGCCCACGAGCTCATTGTAGACGTTGATCAAACCTCCGGCGTTGCCCACGAAGTCCGGAGCGTAGAGGATGCCCCGGTCGTGCAGCTCCTGGCCGTGCCGGTCGTCGGCGAGCTGGTTGTTGGCCCCGCCCGCCACGATCTGGCAGCGCAGCCTGGGGATCGTCTTGTCGTTGAGCACGGCTCCCAGGGCGCAGGGGGCCAGGACGTCGCACTCGACCTCCAGGATCTCGCTCGTGGGGACGATCTCGACGCCGTGCTCGCTCGCCGCCAGGTCTGCCGCCTCGGCGTCGATGTCAGCGCCGAAGGTCTTGGCCCCTTCCTCTTTCAGATACTGCGCGAGATAGGAGCCGACGCTGCCCAGTCCCTGGATGGCGACGCTCTTGCCCTTGAGGGAGTCATCCCCCCACTTGTGCTGCGCGGCGGCCTTCATCCCCTGGAGGACGCCAAAAGCGGTAACGGGCGAGGGATCGCCGCCTCCTCCCAAGGCAGGCGACACGCCGGTCACCCAGCGGGTCTCGTGGTGGACGACCTCCATGTCCTCCATGTCGGTGCCCACGTCCTCGGCGGTGATATAGAGGCCGCTGAGGGACTCGACGTACCGGCCGAAGGCGCGGAACAGGGCCTCGCTCTTGTCTTTCTTGGGATCGCCGATGATGACGCCCTTGCCGCCGCCGAGGTTCAGGCCGGCCGCGGCGGCCTTATAGGTCATGCCGCGCGAGAGGCGGAGGACGTCCACGAACGCCTCCTCTGTGCTGCCGTAGGGCCACATCCGCACTCCGCCCAGCCCCGGCCCGAGAACGGTTGAATGGACGGCGATGATGGCCTCCAGGCCCACGTCCGGGTTGGAGCAGAAGAGCACCCGCTCGTGGCCCATCTCCACCATCTGCTGGAACAGATCCATGAACACCCTTTCTTGTCTGGAAGAACCCTGGGAGGGTCCGGTGTGGATGCCTCAGGCTGGCCGGAGGCGGCGGTAGTGTAGCCGAAGGCGGAGGCTCTCACCACCCCGCCAGGCGCCAGCGGCTCGCGCTCGCCCGCCTGCCGCAAAAACCCGGCCCCGAGTTTCCGCCGCAGGCCCGCCTGCCGCCCGTGCACGGGGTCCAGCCGCAGAAACTCGACCCCGCGCCGCTCGTGCGCGGCCCCGGGATTCTGCCGCGCGCCCTCCAGTTTCTGCGGCTGGAGGCCGTGCGTCCCGTGCGCGCCCCCGAGTTTTTGTGGCGCGGGGGCGGGCGCGAGCGGCTGGACCCCGAGTTTTTGCGGCTGGAGGTCCGGCGCCGGCCGCGTGGCGGAGCCTACCTGGCGCCCTGGGGAGGTGGAGGGCTACAGTGCCCCGAGTGCCGCGAGCACCTGGTCGTCGTGCCCGTCGACGTTGACCTTCTTCCAGACCTTGCGGACCTTGCCGTCACCGCCGATCAGGAAGGTAGAGCGCTGGATGCCCATGGAGACCTTGCCGTACATGTTCTTCTCCCGCCAGGCGCCGTAGCGCTCGGCCACCTGGTGGTCGGTATCGGCGAGGAGGGGGAAGTTGAGGCTGTACTTGTCACGGAACTGGCCGTGGCTGGCCACGTCATCCGGCGAGACCCCCAGCACCACGGCGCCCGCGGCCTCGAGCTCCGGGGTTCGGTCGCGGAAGGCGCACGCCTCCTTGGTGCAGCCAGGCGTGTCGTCCTTGGGATAGAAGTACAGCACCACGGGCTTGCCGCGGAGATCGGACAGCTTGACCGTACCGCCGTCATCGGCATGCAGAGTGAAGTCAGGGGCGCTCTCGCCCTCTTCGACCCAGTCGGACATTCGGGATTTCTCCTCTCGAAGTTGGGAGTCTACCGCGGCGAGTCAGGCCAGGGTGGCTTTCCAAGACTCGCGAAGCTTGGGAAGGTCGTGAGGATATGGCTCAAGCCCCGCCCGGCCCGAGGCTTCCCAGAGCCGGAAGTCGAAGGTGATCAGGGAAACTGGAGCTCCAAGGCTCTCCTGCCAAGCCATGGCAGCCGCAAGCTGGACGGAATCGTACCCCCGCAGCCGATGGGTCCAGGACAGGTCTGCCGCATGTTCAATCAAGGAGTCGGAGATCCGGACATGCCAATAGTGACGCCACTCCACGTTGAACTGATGACGAGCCGACTGGACTTCCTCCCGGGATAGGATGCCGATCCGGAAGGCTTTGCCGAACGTGGCGACAACCTCCGCGCGGCTGATGACCACCGTCCCCACCAGATGGGCAGAGCGGACCCCCTGGCTGACCTCCCGGCTGCCTGGTTCCTCGACGAAGAGTTTGACCAGTGCGTTCGAATCCAGATAGCAGATCATTCGCGGTCTTCGAGCAGGAGATCTGAAACCAGGCGGGAATCCTGTCGGCGCACCCGAGGGACTTCAGCCGATGGCTTCTGTCCGCTCCAGGAAGCGATCCCTGAATCCAAGGTCCGTTGAATCCTCTCCTCCAGTCCTTCGGTAGCGGGAGCCAAGCGAGCCACGGGTTTCCCCTCCTCTGTGATGATCAAGGTGGCGCCGTCCTGGACCTCCTGGAGGGAGTTGCTGAGCAGCTCCTGGAGTTCCCGGACGTCAATGGTCTTTTCTTTCATAGCGCGCCCTAACGTCGCCTGATCATACCATCAAGCCTTCCGCATCCGGAAGACCACCCCATCCCAGAGCGTGAAGGGCTGGGCCCCGTTCATCACCAGAGAGAAGCCGGTCTCCCGGCAGAGGCGGCGCACGTCCTGGCGGTCGGCTTCCATGTCGTCCCGGTAGGAGTAATGGAAGATGACGAATTCGCCTCCGGGTTTGAGCACCCGGGCGGCTTCCTCGAAATATCTCTCGACCACCACCGGCCCGGCCTGCTGGACGTAGGGGAAGGAGTCGACGGCCAGGACGAGGTCGAAGCTTTCGTCGGGGAAGCCGGCGAAATCGCGTCCCGAGGAGAGGGAGAAGTGGACGTTGGGCAGGCCGGCGCAGCGCCTCCGGGCGGCGGCGACCATCTTCGGCGCGATGTCGATGCCGTGCGCTTCTGCCACGCGGGGGGAGAGGGCGGCCTGCATGCGGCCGATGCCGGAGCCGATCTCCAGGACCCGGTGGCCGGGATCGAGGAGACCCCAGCCGTCGAGCCGGGAGACGATCTCGTCCGTCACCTGGGAGAGGACGCCGGGGTCGCCGAGGGAGTAGGCGGCGATGCTCGCCTCCTCGTTGCGGGTGACGGAGCGGTCGAAGAAGCGCTGGAAGGTGGCGATGACCTCTTCGGGAGGGCCGGACATGGTGGCGGGATCGGGGTGCTCGCGCAGCATGTCCGCCACCCGCTCGCACCCTTCCCGGTGATCGTGAAGCAGGCGGGCCGTCTCCCGCAGCCGGGAATCGAGGGGCCGACCCCAGCGTTGCGCCACGGAGGCGAGGAGGTCTTCCGTCTCCTGGGTGCCGCCCAGGGCGAGGAGCAGGCGCGAGAGGGCGATCAGGGGGGAGATGTCGTCCGTGAGGAGGTCCAGGAGGACGACCCGGGCGATCTCCGGCTCGACCCGGCCCAGGCGCGCGTCGATCTCTTTCCCGTCGAGGGGCACCATTTCCGTCATCCGGGTATCCTACCTTCATGGACCTGCACGCCACCGCCGGCCTCCTCGAGGCCTGGGCCCTCGAAGCCGGTTTCGACCGGGCTGGAGTGGCCGGGCTGGAGCCGCTGGAGCACGGAGAGGCCCTGGTGCGGTGGCTGGAGCGGGGGGATCAGGCAGGGATGGAGTACCTCGGCCGCCGGACGGAGGCTCGGCTCGACCCCTCCCGGATCTTTCCCGGGGCGCGCAGCGTCCTCGTCGTAGCCCTCCAGTATCACCCCCTCGGGCAGCCGGAGCCGCCGGGAGACCTCTGGCGCCGGGTGGCCCGGTACGCCCGTGGCAAGGATTACCACGACGTCATGGGTCTCCGCCTGCGAGCCCTGGAGGACCGGATCCGTGAGGCCTTCCCCGGCTGCGAGACCCGGCGGTACGTGGATACCGGGCCGGTCCTGGAGCGGGAGCTGGCCGCGCGGGCAGGGATGGGCGCGGTGGGCAAGAACACCATGCTGCTCCACCCGGAAGGAGGCTCCTGGTTCCTCCTGGGCGAGATCTTCCTGAGCCTCGGCGTCCCATCCGGGGCGCCGGACCAGCCTCTGGCGGATCTTTGTGGAAATTGCACACTCTGCATAGAAGCGTGCCCCACGGGCGCTCTCCCCGAGCCCTACCGGCTGGACAGCAATCGGTGCATTTCCTACTGGACGATCGAGCACCGGGGGCCTCTTCCCCCCGAGGCGCGGCGGATGGTGGGGGGGTGGGTGTTCGGCTGCGACGTCTGCCAGGAGGTCTGCCCCTGGAACGCGACGCCGGCCGGGTCTGTCCATCCCGAGATGGAGCTGCCGCCGGAGCGGGCGGAGCTGGACCTGGCCCGGCTGCTGCGCCTGCCGCGAGAGGAGTACGTGGAGCGTTTCCGGGGGAGTCCCATGAAGCGGGCCAAGCTGGAGGGGCTGCAGAGGAACGCGGCGGTCGCCATGGGGAACCGGCTGGAGCGACGGTACATCGGCCCGCTCGCCGAGGCGCTCCGGGAGGGGGAGCCCGTGGTGCGCGGCCACGCGGCCTGGGCTTTGGGACGGATCGGGGGAGAGGAGGCGAGGCGGGTCCTGGAAGCGGCGCTGGAGGGGGAGCCGGACGAAGGCGTGCGAGGGGAGATCGAGGCGGCTCTGGGAAATGGAAAGGCCCACGCCGCAGCGTGGGCCTCGCCGCCTGCCGGAGATTGAAGGGGGTTCAGCGGATGGCGCGCAGGGTGAAGGCCACGCCCAAGGCGAGCAGGCCGATCAGCCCGAGGAGCGGAGTCAGCAACAGCGATGCCACCGCCGCCCAGGGTAGTGCCCTACTTTGAAATTTCAAGCGGCGATCTCGGCACGCTTCTTGTATGGGCCGCGCTTCTTTCCGGTCACCGTGTCCGGTAGCAGGGCGATCATGTCCTCGACGCTCCACAGCCGCGACGTCACCCCCGCCGCCATGGCCGGGGTGACTCGGATGGTGCGATGGATGCGGACGAAATTGTAGTGGAACGTGAACAACCCGAACGCCGCGACGTGGTTGCGGAGCCGCTTGCTGAAGCCGTTCGTCAGGCGGGTGTAGCGCCGCATGCCCATGCGCACGCTCAAGTTGCTCCTCTCCACCAAGGACGTGGAGATCTGGCCCGGGTCCGGGTTGCCGGTGATGACGGCCTTCATCTGGCGGACGCACGGCTGAGGGCTGTACCGGTGATCGGGATCGGGCGGCCCGGCCTTGAACTCCTTGATGAGCTGCGCGAAGTCCACCTCGGAGCCGAAAGCGGTTTCGACGGCCTCCAGGTACATCCGGTGCCCGTCCGTCACCAGCATGACGCGGCGGGCCAGTCTGGAGGCCAGGTCCCGCATGAACGCCGTGGCGTGCTCGGTGTCCCGGTGGCCGATCAAGAACGTGGGGATCAGCTTCGATTCCGGGTCGATCCCGGTGAACGCCCACAGATCGCCATAGCCGAGGACTCCGGCCTTCGCGGCGGGCACGTTCTTCGCCTTCATCCCGCAGAACGCCCAGATCTCGTCCACCTCCAGGCGGCGGCACTGGAGGTTACGGAGGTTCTGCTCCATGTACTGGATGCAGGCCTCCCCCAAGTCGAGGTTGAGTTTGGCGACGGTGTCGTAGGAGACGTCCACCAGCCGGGCCGTGGCCCGAGCCGAATTTCCCTCACAGAGCGCCCGAACGATGGCGGCGCGCTGCGCTAAGCTGAGGACGTTTGCCACCCTCGAATTATAGCGCTAAGCTACATAAAAATCAACAACTTAGGACGATTTTTAGAGGCGTCTCCCCCTACGTTGGCTGCCCGAGCTGCTTGCAGACAGGCGCCGGGGGGTTGCGGAGGTGTAAACCCTTTGCTATCATACCTTTGGTGACGGCCATACGAGGTGCCCCTGCTCAAGCACAGCTACGCCATTTTGGGTGTCTGGCCTCGCTTTTCAGTCCAACCCTCATCCGCCGCCTCCCCACGCCGTCCGCATTGTCTGAAATAAAGGAAATTCTCTCTGCTACCGGCCTGAGCGAGGTTTGCCGCGCCTTACCGTTGGGCCTTGGCTTCGAGAATGCCTATACCGTGTTGCTCGACATGTACCGTTGTGAGTACCTCTACAAGAACGCCATCGCTTCAGAACTTCTTTTAAAGAAGCATTGCCTACGGACTGCGGGACTCCTTACAGAGTTGCAGGTAGAGGAATGCAAGCTCGATATTCTCATGGTTAACGGGGAGTCTGTGGCCTATGAGATAAAGACTGAGCTTGACTCAACCGATCGGCTTTTCAATCAGCTTACGACTTATCAGCGTGCATTTGAACGTGTGTACGTAGTCACTCACGAGAGCTGTGCCCCAAGATTCACCCGTAATCTCCCGCCGGGAGTTGGTGCCATATTGCTCGGTTCGGATTCCACTCTTGATACGTTGCACGAGGCGACCGTCGATTACTCGCGCCTCGATCCAGGAGTGATTTTCAACGTGTTGCGCCGCACGGAATACGAAAGGATAATATGCAAGTACTTTGGCGCGGTTCCAGCGGTGCCAAATACTCGGATTTATAGCGAGTGCCGACGTCTCTTTTTAGAACTTCCCATCAAAGACATCTGCTCGGAAATGACGGCTGTGTTCCATGAGCGTTCCAGTCAAGCGTTAGTCGTTTCTCGCAGCGAGGTAGAGGCCGCGCCGCATTCTCTCCTGCTGCACGTCTTGAGCGGAAACGTCGCTCATGAACAATACGCCGCGCTGTCGGATGTCTTCCTTTAGGAGGTGACTATGTATTTTCCCTATCTCCGCGGCAAGGAATTTGAGATCCGGACGATTACCGAGTTGGCGACGCTTCTCAAGAATTCAGGCAGGATCATTCCGATCCTTGAGCCTGTCCGGCGCAGCAATGCCGATATTAGAAAGCTGTCCCTCCAGTTGCATTGAAAAAACCGTATGAACGTAGGTAGAGCCCCAAAGGTAGGGTGTTTGCTCTCTTCTGAGAGGTCTGGCGAAACTTCACCCTAGGTGAGGTTTGCGCCCGTGGCGAGTTGATGTAAAAAGGCGACCCGTTTGGGTTACAATCGATCTGCCAAGAAACGATCAGTACCCCATGGAGGTCGCCACCATGAAGCTTAGCAGATCGCAGGTCCGACGTAAATCCCACGCTCTTCCCCAACTCCGCTTCGAAGATCAACAACTCACATCCTTCTCCGGACTGGTCTTGTTTCAAGCTCTTTTTGATCGACTTGATCTCCACAACCGCCTCCAAAAGTGCTTCGGACAACTCCAACCCTCTCGGGCCTACGGCTATGCCATTGTGGTGTTCAGCCTCGTCGTTCATATCTTGCTCGGCTATCGACACCTGCGAGACTCCCGCTTCTACAACGACGACCCGCTCGTCCTGCGCCTGCTCCAACTGCGCCGCCTTCCTCATGTCGCCACGGTCAGCCGAGTCCTGGCCCAAGTCACACAGCCCATGATCGACAAACTGCGGCACCTGCTGCGTAGTTTGGTGCTGCAACGCCTCGCGGCTCTTCCACTGCGCCGCCTCACTCTCGACTTCGACGGCTCGGTGCTCGGCACCAACCGCTGGGCAGAAGGCACCGCAGTCGGCTTCAACCGCAAGAAGAAAGGCCAACGCAGCTACTACCCTCTGTTCTGTACTGTCGCCCAGACTGGCCAAGTCTTCGACTTCCTCTTCCGCTCCGGCAACGTTCACGATTCTCACGGCGCCTGCGATTTCATTCTGGCTTGCATCCAGGAAATCCAGAAGGCACTGCCCGGCATACACCTCGAGGTTCGCATGGACAGCGCCTTCTACAACGACGCGATTGTCGTCCCTCTTCACAACTGTGGCGTCGAATTCACCATCTCTGTGCCGTTTGAACGCTTTCCTCAGCTCAAGAAAATCATTGAACAGCGCCGCTTCTGGTGGCGTATCAACACCACCGTTTCCTACTTCGAGCCCCGTTGGAAACCCCAGAGTTGGGACCGCCGCTTTCGTCTGCTCGTCGTGCGCACTCTCACACCTGTACGCTCCAAACGTCCCGTCCAACTCGACCTCTTCATCCCCTACGACTACAGCTATCAGTTCCAAGTCGTGGTCACCAACAAGACGATCTCGGCTCGCCATGTCGCGGCCTTCCACCATGGCCGCGGGGCCCAAGAGGCGGTCTTCGCGGAACTGAAGTCTCAGGGCCACATGGACTACATTCCCACCCGGAAACTCCTTGGCAACCAAACTTATCTTCTCATTGTCGTGCTGGCCCATAACCTCAACCGAGAGCTACAAATGCAGGTCAGCGAACCGGAACGCAAAACCACGGAGAAGCGGGCCGCCCTGTGGCCTTTCGAGCGATTGGCCACTCTGCGCCAACGGTTGATTCAGCGCGCCGGCCGCTTGACTCGCCCCCAAGGCGTTCTCACCCTTACCCTCAGCGCAAATCCTGCCGTTCGAGAGGACCTGCGAGGATACCTTGAGACACTTCAAGCAGCTTGAGGACTCACAGACAATGCAACGCTAGGGCTGTCTCAGGTGGCTCAGCTTGGCGTCCCACTCATACTTATTGAAAACCCTGCCAAAGGCGAACTTGCCGGAGAGCACGACTACGCCCGTTCTCTGGTCGACCGGATCAACGCCCCAGGGGTGCGACCGGGTTATCTAATTGGCTCAAGGACGTCCGCAAAAGACATGGAGGGCTTTTTGAAGCGGAACAGCGGACGGTCCGTAGCCTTCATTCATATGGGAAGCGCGAACCAGCCCGATAAGCTTAGCGCTCTACAGCACAAGGCTGGGAACGCGGAATTCCAAATCTTCCTCGGGGGCAAAAGCAGCGGTGACTATAGGGCCACATTCGCGAACGGCAACGAGGTGATCTTGGAAGACGGCTTTGAGCGTCAGGCGAGGAACCAGGACTATCCACCAAAGGACTTTTTCTCTGACAGGTTCAAGACCTTCAAGCGGGACGGATTCTATGGCTTTGGTGATTTTCTGATCGTGGGAAACGCGTTCACCAAGGGCGGCGGAGCATTGGCCGTTACGATTCACCTAACAAATCGCGAAGATGGCGGCATTGTGGTGCGGCACTTCATTTCGGATCGCGTAACACTCAGGAACGTCGATACGGCAGGTAAGTTTTTCGAGGCCCTCACTAAGGCTGTAGCCTTCATGAAAACGCGGCAGTTTTGGCGAGAGACAGGAGCAAGCCACGAGTTTCAGGCAATGGTGAATTCAGACTTCAAGGGCTTGGGCCATGTCAAGAAGGTTTCCATGAAGCACCACATCGAAGTGCTCGACGCGGCGCTTACTGCCGGGTAGTTGGGTCTTTTGGTTCGCGGTGCTGCGGCTTGCCTTCTGCTGGCGCTCTAGAAGGCTCCGGTATCACGCGCGGTCGCTCCCCGATAACTTCCTGAAAGACTTCGTAGGCTGCCTTGATGGGATCGCGGGAGCGCTTGGGGCGGCGGGTGGGATCGTGCGCCATGAGGCCATGGTAGCACGGGGCGGCGCCCAGTGCGCCGCCCCGTTTACTCAAATAATTCTCGACTTCGGCACTGGCGGGTTGCACTGGTCTGCGTACCTCTCCACCTGACGCCCGTACGCGTACTGAAGCGCGAGGTACATGTCCGCCGCCCACGCGAGGAAGGCGCCCGGGGTGTCCATCCCCCTGCACTTCGCTGCCGCCGCCCAGCGGGCTTTCTGGTCTGTCGTCGCCTGGACCGCGACCCGCTGCGACACGCCCAGAGGGTAGGAGCGCTTACTGTCCCATCCCATCGCGCTCCTCCTTCCCCTTCGCGAGCTTGCGTTCCATGGTATCGGCCACCTGCTTCAACAGCCGGGCCACCTGGGAGGCGTGCTTTGAGAGCTTGGCGTCCCCTTCGTCCAGGGAGGAGGCGTGCCGCTCCTGCCCGATGGAAGCGAGAAAGCCCTGAAGGTGCCGAACGTCAGCCACGGCCGCACGCAGCTCCGTGCGCGTCGAGGACTCCGGCCACGCGGGCCAGCGGTCGTAGTGCTCCAGCAGCATCCGGAAGAAGTGCTCTCCGGCCATTCGCAGGGAGGCGTTGAACGACGGTTCCGAGATGTACATGAGGAAGCTTTCCCGGAAGACCGGGAAGTCTTCCCAGGCGGCGGGGTCGATCGTGGCAGGAACGGCGGCGGGCGGATAGACTTGGGGAAGCTCGGGCATGGGTTGCCTCCGTGCTCGGGTTAGGCTCCGGGAGCGGGCGGCAACCTGCCCCGGGGCCGTTTTCGAATCGGGCCGGGAGCGTCCCGACCACGGAGACCACGCTATCCCACGGAGCGCACTGGGGATAGCCCTCCCAATTTCAAACTAGGGCAGTACCCCGCCCAGGGCTCGATTGACTTCCCATACCCCCGGCTCTATACTCGACGGCCCGAGTTCTCAACCACTTAAGTAGAGCTCGACAGCCCCCACGGCCGTGGGGGACACAGGCCAGAGAGCCTGAATCCATGCCAAGGAGGTACGTTTTTGTATGCCGGCCAGTGAAGAACTCCAGGATCAGTCGTTATTGACGGCTGACTCCGACGAAGAGCGGGACGCAGAGGAGTACCGCAAGCTCCTCGAGCTGTACGACGAGAGCATGCGCAATCTCACCGAGGGTGAGATCGTGACGGGCCGTGTGATCGGCATCACGTCCAACGCTGTGATCGTCGACGTGGGATACAAGTCGGAAGGCTTGATCCCCATCGAGGAATTCACCGACCGGGGCGGCGACCTGTCCGTCCAGGTGGGTGAGGAAGTGGACGTCCTGCTCGAGAAGACGGAGGACCTCGAGGGGCACGTGCTCCTGTCCTACCAGAAGGCGCAGAGGATGCGCCGCTGGACCGAGGTGGAGCGGGCCTACAAGGAGGGCCGCGTGATCAAGGGTCGCATCACGGACCGCATCAAGGGCGGTCTGACGGTGGACGTGGGCCTGCGCGCCTTCCTGCCGGGATCCTTGGTCGACATCAAGCCGGTCAAGAACCTGGAGTCGCTGCGGGGCCAGGAGCTGGAGTTCAAGGTGATCAGCCTGGACCGCCGGCGCAACAACATCGTCCTGTCGCGCAAGGCGGTGCTCGAGACCGAGTTGGTGAAGAAGAAGGCCGAGACCCTGAAGCGGCTGGAGGAGGGTGCCCGCCTGCGTGGCACCGTCAAGAACATCACCGACTACGGCGTGTTCATCGACCTCGGCGGCATCGACGGCCTGCTCCACATCACCGACATCTCCTGGGGCCGGGTCAACCATCCCTCGGAGCATTTCACCGTGGGCGACGAGGTCGAGGTGGTCGTGCTCAAGTTCGACCCCGAGACCGAGCGCGTCTCTCTCGGCTACAAGCAGCGCAGCGACGATCCCTGGACGCTGGTCGACAAGAAGTACCCCATCGGCTCGCGCGTCAAGGGCCGGGTGGTGTCGATCGTCGACTACGGCGCCTTCGTCGAGATCGAGGAGGGCGTCGAGGGCCTGATCCACGTCAGCGAGATGTCGTGGACCAAGAAGGTCGTCAACCCCGCCAAGATCCTGGAAGTGGGCGACGAGGTCGAGGCGATCGTCTCCGAGCTCGACATGGACCAGCGGCGGATCAGCCTGTCGCTGCGCCAGACCGAGCGCAACCCGTGGGAGGAGCTTGAGGACACGCACCCCGAGGGCAGCGTCATCGAGGGCAAGGTGCGCAACCTGACGGAGTTCGGCGCCTTCGTCGAGATCACCGAAGGTATCGACGGCCTGATCCACGTCTCCGACATGAGCTGGACCAAGCGGGTCAAGCACCCGAGCGAGGTCCTGAAGAAGGGGGACACGGTCAAGGCGCGCATCACCAACATCGACGTCGAGAACCAGCGCGTCTCCCTCTCCATCAAGGAGTTCATGCCCAACGAGTGGGAGGACTTCGCCGACCGCCACAAGCCCGGCGATACGCTCGACGGCCGCGTCGTGAACGTGACCGACTTCGGTCTGTTCATCGACATCTACAACGGCCTCGAGGGCCTCGCCCACGTCAGCGAGATCGACGTCCCGGCCGGCGCCAAGCTGGAGGACCACTTCCAGGTCGGCGACTGGGTGCGGACCCGCATCCTGCGCATCGAAGAGGACGAGAAGAAGGTCGGCCTCTCGATGCGGGGCGTGGCCCAGCCGAGCGAGGAGGAGATCGCCGAGCTCCAGGCTTCCGCCGGGGAGCTGCCAGAGCCCGTCCAGGAGCCGAGAGAGCCGAAGAAGCCGAAGGCGACGCCGCCGAGGAGTAGCTCTTGGGACCCGGGACGGCGGGCGCTCTCCCCTCTGACGGGAGCGAGAGCGTCCGCCGTTGCCACAGAGAGAAAGGGAGTGGGAGATGTCGGAGCCCTTGAAGGACGGGATGACCAAGGCCGAGCTGGTCGAAGAGGTCGCCCGCACCACTCAGCTCACCAAGAAGCACGCCGAGATCATCGTCAACACGGTGTTTGACAGCATCGTCCACTCGCTCAAGGATGGGGAGAAGATCGAGCTGCGCGGCTTCGGCAGCTTCCGGATCCGCCATCGCGGCGCCCGCACGGGCCGCAATCCCAAGACCGGCGACAAGGTGAAGGTGCCGCCCAAGCGGATCCCCTACTTCAAGCCGGGCAAGGAGCTGCGGGAGCTTCTGAACGACGAATGCTGACCCCGGCCGGAGGCCCTCGCTCCAGAGGGCTCCGGACCTGTCGGCCCGGCAATCCGGATGCAACAGCTCTTCACTCCCTGGAGGTATGCGTACATCACCGCGAATGCGCAGGATTCCGGCTGTTTCTTCTGTGCCGCCGCGGAGCACCGGGAAGATCCGGACAGCCTGGTCGTCCACTGGGCGCGGCACCATCTCGTGATGCTCAACCTCCATCCGTACTCGAACGGCCACGTCATGGTGGCTCCCCTGGAGCACCTCGCCTCCCCGGAGGAGAGCGGGCCGGAGGCGCAGGCCGAGTTCTGGCCGCTGGTGCTCAAGACCCAGCGGATCCTGGGCGAGGCCTACCGGCCCCACGGCTTCAACCTGGGGATGAACGTGGGCTCGCCGGCGGGTGCCGGGGTGCCCGGGCACTTCCATTTCCATCTCGTCCCGCGCTGGACGGGGGACACGAATTTCATGACTGTCCTGGCGGAGGTCCGGCTGATCCCGGAGGGCCTGCGCCAGTCGCGGGAGCGCCTGCGGGCGCTCTTTGCCCGAGAGGAGGATTGATTGGCCGAATCCGGCATCTCGCCGACACCCCCGCAGACCCCGCAGGCCCCGCCGCCGCAACCCTCGCAGACACGGGTCCACCCGCCAGGGCAACCTCGTGGTCGCGCTGGTCTCGGCCTGGCTGGTCCCGGGGCTGGGCCACGTCTACCTGAAGAGGCCTCTGCGCGGAATCGCCTTCTTCGTGCTGGTGATCGCCTCGGTGCTCATCGGCTGCTGGCTGGAGGGCAACCTCTACACGCCTGTCCCCGGCCAGCCGCTCACGCTCCTGGCGACGCTCGGCGCCATGGGCATGGGCTTTCCCTACTTCCTGCTCCGCTACGGCCTCCACTACCAGGGAGAGATCATGGGGGCCAGCTATGAGTACGGCACCGCGTTCCTGCTCACGGCGGGCCTGATGAACTGGCTGCTGGTGCTCGACGCTTTGGACATCGTCCGCGGCAAGAAGGAGTGAGGCCGGGCCATGCTGAGTCATTTCCTGCTGATGGTGCTCTACGCTCTCATCGTGAGCCTGTTCTTCACCCTGCTCTGGCGCCGCGGCCGCCGGGAGCAGGTCAAGCTCTTCCTGCAGATCTTCCTGGGGATGGTCGGCGGCGGCCTGCTGGTGGCGTGGCTCATGTATCCGTTCCCGCCGGGTCCGCCCGCGCCGCTGCTTCCGTGATGCCGCCGCGCCAGGTGCTGGTGGTCGCGGGCGAAGCCTCGGGGGACCTGCACGCGGCGCGGCTCATCTCCGAGCTCCGCCGCCGGGTGCCGGGGCTCGTCCCGTTCGGCCTCGGCGGCGACGAGATGCGCGCGGCCGGGCTCGAAGCCGTGGCCCACAGCTCGGAGATCTCGGTGGTCGGCATCACCGAGGTCCTCAAGGTGCTGCCGCGGGCGCGGGAGATCTTCGCCAGCCTTCTCCAAGAGGTCGAGCGCCGCCGGCCGGACGCTGGCCGTGCTCGTCGACTTCCCGGACTTCAACCTCCGCCTGGCCAAGGCGCTCAAGAGCCGGGGCGTCGAAGTGGTCTATTACATCAGCCCCCAGGTATGGGCCTGGCGGCGCGGGAGGGTCAAGACCATCGCCCGGATCGTGGACCGCATGCTCGTCCTCTTCCCCTTCGAGGTGGGCTTCTACCGAGGAGCACGGCGTGGACGTGGTCCACGTCGGCCATCCGCTGGTGGACGAGGTGCCTGTGCTCCCCCAGGCCTGGGACCGGGATGAGCCCGTCGGCGGTCCTTGCGGCCCCTATCGTGTAGCCCTCCTGCCCGGCTCGCGGGTGAGCGAGGTCGAGTCCCTTCTGCCCACGCTGCTCGAAGCGGTGCGGGTGCTGGCCGGGAGGCTCCCCATCGAGGCCCACCTCATCAGGGCGCCCACCATCTCGCGGGATCTGCTGGAGGAGCACGTCCAGCTCTCCGGCCTGCCGGTCATCATCGTCGAAGAGGACCGGTTCCAGGTGATCGCCGATTCCCATCTGGCCCTCTGCGCCTCGGGTACGGCCACGCTGGAGGTGGGGCTCCTGGGCACGCCCATGATCATGGTCTACCGGCTGGCGAGCTGGACCTACGCCCTCGCGAGGCTTCTGGTGCGCCTGCCCAACGTCAGCCTGGTCAATCTCGTATCAGAGAGAAAGGTCGTCCCCGAGCTGATCCAGGGCGAGGCCAACCCGGAGCGCATCGCGGCCGAGGCCGAAAGGCTGCTGACGGACGCGGTGGCCCGGGAGGAGATGCGGGCCGGGCTTGCCGGGCTGCGTGGCCGGCTGGGAGAGGGGGGCGCGAGCAGCCGGGCGGCCGACCAGGTGGCGGCCCTGCTCGAGGAGGCCGTACCCGTATGAAGATGTCCGCCTTCTTCTGGCGCTACCTGCGCATCTACACCGGCTGGGCCATGGTGGCCGCCGCGGGCATCCTCGTCTATGCGGCGGCCACGGCGGGCACGGCGGCCCTGATCAAGCCGATTTTCGGCGAGGTGCTCCTGGCGGGCGAAAACGTCCCCGGGCCGCTGGGAGCGGTCACCAACTCGGATGACGGTCGCCCGAAGGCCCGGGAGACGGGCGTGCTCGCCGACCTCAAGAAGCGGTTCGACCTCGCCCGCCAGATCGACCGCAGCTACGAGTCGCTCAAGCGACGGCTGGGGGTCAACCCCGGGAACGTCGTCTACTTCGTGCCCTTCCTCTTCGTGGTCGTCTTCCTCCTGCGGTGCTTCGCCGACTTCGTCTCCGGTTACGCCTTCCAGAACATCGGGCTGGGGGTGACGACCGACATCCGGAACGACCTCTACCGGCACATCCTGGCGCAGTCGAGCCGCTTCCACTCCGAGCACCCTTCGGGAGAGCTGGTCGCCCGCGTCATCAACGACGTGGCGCTGATGCAGAGCGCGGTCTCCAACCGCCTGCTCGACCTCTTCCAGCAGTCCTTCACCCTGGTGGCCCTCCTGGCGCTGCTGCTGTCGACCCACTTCAAGCTGGCCCTGATCTCCCTGGTGGCGGCCCCCCTGCTCGTCGTGCCCATCGTGCGCTTCGGCAAGGGGATGCGCCGCACCAGCCATCGCAGCCAGGAGCGGATGGCGGACCTCGCCAGCCTCATGACCGAGGGCGTGCGCGGCTACCGGGTGGTCAAGGCCTTCGGCATGGAGGAGTTCGAGTACAACCGCTTCCGCGAGGCCACGCGGCGCCACCTGCGGGTGAACCTTTGGGCGCAGATGCTGGCCAACTCCTCGGGGCCGGTGGTCGAGTCGCTGGCCGTGCTGGGCGGCGCGGCCCTGTTGATCTATGCGGGCAAGGCCATCCGGGCGGGCGAGCTGTCACCCCCTGAGCTGGTGCAGTTCCTCACCACCATGCTCATGCTCTACGACCCGATCCGCAAGCTTAACAAGGTCAACCTGGTCCTGCAGGAGGCCACGGCCGCGGGCCAGCGGGTGTCGCGCCTCATGGCGATCCCCAACGACGTCCAGGAGCATCCGGACGCCCGCGACATCGACACCGTGCGCCAGGGAATCAACTACGAGCGGGTCTCCTTCTCCTACGAGACCCAGCCGGTGCTGCGGGACGTGTCGCTGTCGATCCGCGCCGGCGAGATCGTGGCTCTGGTGGGGCCGTCCGGGGCGGGCAAGTCGACCTTCGTGAACCTCCTGCCGCGCTTCTTCGATCCCACCTCGGGACAGGTGACGATCGACGGGGTGGACATCCGGGATCTGAAGCTCAAGAGCCTGCGGTCGCTGATCGGCATCGTCACCCAGGACACCACCTGTTCAACGACTCGATCCGCAACAACATCGCCTACGGGCGCTCGGACCTGCCGCTGGAGCGGGTGCGCGAGGCCGCGGCGGCGGCCTACGCCGACGAGTTCATCATGGAGATGCCGAACGGCTACGACACGGTGATCGGCGAGTCGGGCCTGCGCCTCTCCGGCGGCCAGCGCCAGCGGCTGGCCATCGCCCGCGCCCTGCTCAAGAACGCGCCCATCCTGATCCTCGACGAAGCCACCTCGCACCTCGACAGCCAGTCCGAGGCGCTGGTCCAGAAGGCGCTCTACAACCTGATGCAGGGGAGGACGACGCTGGTCATCGCCCACCGGCTCTCGACCGTCACCCGGGCCGACCGCATCCTGGTCCTGGAGAACGGTCGGATCATCGAGGAGGGCTCCCACAGAGAGCTGCTGGCCCTCGGCGGCTCCTACAAGCGGCTGTTCGACCTCCAGTTCCGGGTGTGAGCGCCCAGACCACGGTCGTCCCTTTCCTGGCGGCCAGCTTCATCCGCGTCCTGCGGGCGACCGTCCGCCTCCGGCATCACGGGGACGAGCGGATGCGGGAGTGGGAGCGGGAGGGGCGCCATTTCATCCTCGCCTTCTGGCACCGCCACCTCCTCCTCATGCCGTACTCGTACCGGGGGCGACGGATCTCGGTCCTGGTCAGCCAGAGCAAGGACGGCGAGCTGATCGCGCGGACGGTCGCGCATCTGGGGATCGATTCGAGCCGAGGCTCGAGCAGCCGGGGAGGGATCGCTGGGATGAGATCGCTCCTGCGCAAGGCCGCCGAGGGCTGGGACATCGCCTTCACGCCGGATGGTCCACGGGGCCCCCTCCGGCGAGGTCCAGCCAGGGGTGATCCTGGCCGCCGCGGCCACGGGCCTGCCGATCCTGCCCGTGGCGATCGCGGCCTCCCGGGCGAAGCTCCTGCGGTCCTGGGACCGCTTCGTGGTGCCTCTGCCGTTCTCGACGGTCCATTTCGTCTACGGCGAGCCGCTCGTGGTGGAGCGGAGGGGTGATACGGTGGAGGCTGCGGCCGAGCTGAAGAGGCGGCTCGACGCGGCGGAGGCGGAGGCGGAGAGGTGGGCGTCGGGTTCGGTTTGAGGGCGTGCTACCATCTCTAAGGAGCTTAGGCCATGGATGTTCCGTCGCCTTTCGGAGGATTAAGGGAAATGCTGGACCGCATCACCATCGATCCTGAGATCTGCTTGGGACAACCCACGATCCGTGGCATGAGGTTCACCGTCAGCTTTCTCCTTAAGATGCTGGCCAACGGAGATTCTGTCCAGGAGATTCTGGAGTCCTACCCCTTCCTGGAAGAGGAAGACATCAGGCAGGCTCTTCAGTATGCAGCCTGGCTGGCCTCGGATCAGCTTGTGAAGATCGCTTGACGGGAGAGGCGACCCCTGCGCTTCATCGCGGATCTTCACATCTCTCCCATCACTGTTGAAATTCTGAGGGAGGAGGGCTGGGATGTCGTCTGGGTGTGGGAAGAGCTGTATCCTAAGGCCCCGGATTCAGAGGTTCTGAGCTACGCTCGCCGTGAAGGACGAGCCATCCTCACCCAGGATCTCGGTTTCTCGACTCTTCTCGCTTTGAGTGGCTGGGATAGCCCCAGCCTGGTGACCTTGCGGCTTTCAACGACGAAGTCGAGGATCGTGGCGAGAAAGCTTCTGGAAGCAAGGCATGAGCTGGAGCCAAAGCTGGCTGAAGGCTATGCCATCACCATTGAGGACCGGGTCATCCGGTTTCGGAAGTTGCCAATCTGACAAATCCTGAGATTGAGGTCATCCATGCGAAGCATGACCGGCTACGGTGAAGCGTCGGGGGAGAACGCCCGGCATGGGATGACGGTGAGCCTGCGGGCGGTCAACCACCGGTTCCTCGACCTCCAGCTCCGGATCGGTGAGGAGCTGCGGAGCAGCGAGGCGGCGCTGCGCGACGCGATCGGCAAGGAGGTCACGCGCGGACGGGTGGAGGCGCGGGTCGAGGTGCGGCCGGTGGCGGAGCGGAAGGCCACCGTCCAGGTCCACATGGGGGTCATCCGCGAGGCCCACGCGGCTGTCCATCAGCTCGTCGAGGACGGGCTGATCGACCGCGGGCTCTCGGCGGGCGACCTGCTCCGCCTGCCCGAGGCGTTCCGGGTCGAGCTGGCGGGCGAGGAGTGGACCGAGGAGGACGACGAGCTTCTCCTCTCCGTGGCCCGCACCGCCGTCGCCCAACTCGTCGCCGGCCGCCAGAAGGAGGGGGCGAGCCTCGCCGCGATCCTGGAGGAGAAGCTCCGCGGGGTCGAGGAGACCGTGGCGCGGCTCGACGCCCTGCGGGGACCGGTGCGCGAGGAGATCGCCGCGGCCCTCCGCCGGCGCCTCGCCGAGCTGCTCGGCAACCAGGCGCTCGACGAGGCGCGGATCGCCCAGGAGGTGGCCCTGCTGGTGGACCGGAGCGACGTGAGCGAGGAGATCGACCGCCTGCGCTCTCACGTGGAGCACTTCCGGGCCGTCACCCGCGAGCCCGGGGCCTCCGGCAAGCGCCTCGACTTCCTCACCCAGGAGGTCTTCCGCGAGCTCAACACCCTGGGCGCCAAGTGCCGCAACGCCGAGATGACCCGCGCCGTGCTGGACGCCAAGGTCCTCTGCGAGCAGATCCGCGAGCAGGTCCAGAACGTCGAGTAGTGATAGGATGGCGCCGCTGGAACCGCCCCCCTGATACCGATTTGAGCGCACCGATGCAACCCGGCGAGCTGTTCATCCTCTCCGCCCCCTCGGGCGCGGGCAAGACGACCCTCATCCAGAGCCTGCTCGCCGGGGGCTTCGCCGAGCATCTGGCGGGCTGGCCTTCTCGGTCAGCCACACCACCCGCAAGCCGCGCCAGGGGGAGGTCGACGGCAGGGACTACCACTTCGTCGACCACGCCACGTTCCTGGGCATGATCGAGGCCGACGCCTTCCTGGAGTGGGCCAAGGTGCACGACAACTACTACGGCACCTCGCGCGGCGAGGTGTTCCCGCGGCTGGAGGAGGGGATCGACGTGCTCCTGGACATCGACGTCCAGGGGGCCGAGCAGGTGGTCACCCGGTGCCCGGAGGCGCACAGCATCTTCGTCCTGCCGCCGAGCTACGAGGACCTGGAGAGGCGGCTGCGCCGGCGGGCGCTGGACGACGACGGGGCCATCTCCCGGCGGCTCGCCGTATCGCTCCCGGAGATAGAACGTTACGATCGGTATCACTATGTTATCATCAACGACGATGCCCGCCGGGCGAGCGAGGTGCTCGCCGCCATCATCCTGGAGAAGCGTCACCGGCGGGTTCGCATGCAGCCCAGGATCCAGGAGATCCTCCGCGACTTCCAGGACCGGGGCGCCACCCCTCCGATCTAGATGAATTCGACCGGCCGGCTTCCGGACGCCGCCAAGGAGAACGTTTCAATGGAAGAGAAGCCGACAATGGACAGCAAGTTCCGGCGCGTGCTCGTGGCGGCCGGCCGCGCCGAGCAGCTCATGCGGGGCGCCCGCCCCAAGGTCGAGGCCGGCAAGCGCAAGCCGACCCGGGTCGCGCTGGAAGAGGTCGACACCAGCTCGTCGATTGGGGCTACGGCCCGCCGCCGCAGCCCGTGGAAGCCGAGGCCCCGGCCGCCGAAGAGCAGCCGCAGCCGGCCGAGGTCCACTGATCCCGATCCACCAAGGTCTGTAGGGGCGGCCCCGCGTGGCCGCCCTTTTCATGTTCCGGGCCATGAACCGTACTCTGAGAGTCCTGCTCGGCGTCAGCGGCGGCATCGCTGCCTACAAGTCGGCTGAGCTGGTGCGGCGCCTGCGTTCGCGCGGCCACGAGGTGCGGTGCGCCCTCACCCGCAGCGCTGTCTCCTTCGTGACGCCGCTCACGCTGGAAGTGCTGTCCGGCCAGCCGGTCTATCAGGAGGAGTACCTCACGGCCACCGGCACGGGCGAGGAGGCCCACATCACGGCCGCCGCCTGGGCGGACGTGCTGTGCGTGGCCCCCGCGACCGCGCACGTGCTCGCGCGGCTGGCGCTGGGGCTGGCCGACGACTTCCTCACCACCACGGCGCTCGCCTTCGCGGGGCCGGTGGTGGTGGCGCCCGCCATGCACTCGGTCATGTGGGACCGGGAGACGACGCGGCAGCACGTGGAGGCCCTGCGGCGGCGCGGGGTCTGGATCGCCGGGCCGGTCGAGGGGCCGCTCGCCTCGGGCGAGGTGGGCATGGGGCGGATGGCCGAGCCGGAGGCGATCGCCGAGGCCGTGGAAGCCGCGGCCGGGGACGGTCCCCTCGCGGGCCGCACGGTGCTGGTCACCGCCGGGCCGACCCACGAGCCGCTGGACCCCGTGCGCTTCCTCGGCAACCGCTCGAGCGGAAAGATGGGTTTCGCCCTGGCGGCCGAGGCGGCCCGGCGCGGCGCCCGCGTGGTGCTGGTGGCGGGTCCGGTGTCGCTGGCGACCCCGCCCGGGGTGGAGCGGGTGGACGTGGCCACCGCGCGGGAGATGGAGCGGGCCGTGCGCGAGCACGCCCCGGCCGCGGACCTGATCGTCATGGCGGCGGCCGTGGCCGACTTCCGTCCCAGCCGTCCGGCGGGCGCCAAGATCAAGAAGGAACGAGGCCTGCCGGTGGTCGAGCTGGAGGAGAACCCGGACATCCTGGCGGGCCTGCGCGACGTGGCGCCGCGGGCGGTCATCGCGGGCTTCGCCGCCGAGACGGAAGACCTGGAACGGAACGCCCGCGGCAAGCTGGAGCGCAAGCGGGCGGACTTCCTGGTGGCCAACGACGTCTCCCGCTCGGACATCGCCTTCGAGAGCCGCGACAACGAGGTCACCGTGTTCCGCCGGGAGGGCGAGCCGGTGTTCTTCCCGCGGCAGCCCAAATCCGAGCTGGCGGCCTCGCTCTTCGACCTGTTCACGGCTACACTCTTGGACCGTGAGCGGGAACCTGCAGCCAGCCCTCGCTGACCTGCTCGCCTACCTGGGCGAGATGGGCTACAGCGAGCTCTATCTTGATCCTCCTCGGGATTCTTCCCGGGCCACGGCCCCCCCTGTCCCCATGGCCTCCAGAGTGGCGGAATCCGTCCCCACTCCGTTACCTGGAGTGGCCGCGCCTCCGCCCGTATCGGCCGCCGAGAGCCCGGAGCTTGCGGCCCTGGCCGCGACCGTGGCCGCGTGCACCCGCTGCCGCCTGGCCGAGGGGCGCACCAAGGTCGTTTTCGGCTCCGGCAATCCGGCCGCCGAGCTGATGTTCGTGGGCGAGGGGCCTGGCGCCGACGAGGACCGGCAGGGACTGCCGTTCGTGGGCGCCGCGGGCGAGCTCCTGACGCGCATCATCCAGGCGATCGAGATGACGCGCGACGAGGTCTACATCGCCAACGTCGTGAAGTGCCGTCCTCCCGGCAACCGCGATCCCCAGCCCGACGAGGTGGCGGCCTGCCGTGGCTATCTCGAAAAGCAGATCGCGCTGGTGCGTCCCCGGGTCCTCGTGGCCCTCGGCAAGGTCGCGGCCCAGACCCTGCTCGGCAACGATTCTCCCATCGGTCGCCTGCGCGGCCAGTGGTTCAAGGCGCAGGGGATTCCCACCATGGTCACCTACCACCCGGCCGCCCTGCTGCGGAACCCCGCCCTCAAGCGTCCCACCTGGGAAGACATGCAGCAGGTCCGCGACCTGTTGCGCGCGGGCTGAATTTCTTCCAAATCAATTCGCGGAAGTGTTTGATTCCAAGACATCTATAAGCTGGACACCCTTCTTGAGGGGTGTTAACTTGGTGTCTAAACCGAGCTCATTTTGTTTGAATGCTCATTCCGGAACCCACCGAGAACGCTGTCTCCTTCGAGCAGTTTTTGAAGGAGGTCGAGCCCAGGCTCAAACGGCTGCTGGCGATGTACCGCATCCCGGGCCTGGACGCCGAGGACATCCTCCAGCAGGCCCTCTTGGCGTTGCTCTATCAGTGGGAACGGGTGCGGGATCCCGAGAGCTGGCTCTTCGGTACGGTGAGGCGGCACTGCCTGATGTACTGGCGCTCGCAGCGGCGGCGGATCTACTCTTCGGTGGATGCCACGCTCCTGGAGTGGCTTTCGGCGCCGGTCGAGCCTTCGCAGGAGCGCGCGGACCTGATCTGTGACCTGGAGAACCTGATCGATCGTCTGCCTTCCCGCTGCCGCACGGTTCTGCGGCTGCGGTTCCGGATGGGGTATGAGCCGCTGGAGGTGGCCCGCAAGCTGGGCTACCGGGAGTCGAGCATCGGCAAGGTGACGAACCGGTGCCTCGCCGCCCTGTCCCGGGAGTTGCTGGTCTCCGGGCTGGCCGAGGAGATCGTCCGGGCCAAGGCCGCGGCCCGCCGGACCCGCTGACGCCCATGATGGCGGAGTGACGAAGTGGCGAAGTGGAACGATGTCTGAAGCCGTACAACTCCTCCCACAGATGGACCGGTTGCTGGGGCGGATCGAGGCTCTCGAATCTTCTCTGGTACAGCTCTGGGGCTGGCCGGGCAGCGGCAAGATGGCCGTGCTCGAAGCCCTGCTCGCGCGTCACCGCTCGCGGGCCGTGGCCCTGCCTCTGGCATCGGTGGCCAGCGAGGAGGCGCTCCAGGAGGCTCTGGAGTCAGCGCATGAGGTGGGCATCCGCTGGCTCGTGGCCACGGGCGGACCCGCGGGTGAGCGGCTGACCGAGGCCGAGAGCTGGCTGCGGCCGGGCCAGCGCCTGGTCTTCGCGAGTGACCGCCGCCGGGCTCTCGGGGCCGTTTCCCGTGCCGTGGTGTCCCCCCAGGAGCTGCTGCTCAACGCCGGGGAGGTGGCCTCCCTCTGGCACCTCCTGACGGGGACCGGCATTCCCCCGGAGGCGGCCCAGGCCCTGCTCCGGGCCACGGACGGCTGGTACCGTCCCCTCCGCCTGGCGCTCGAAGCCACGGGCGGCATGGGGCTCGCGGAGGCCGGGCCGGAAGAGGTCCTGGAGGTCCCCGCCGTGCGTTTCTTCTTCCGGCACGAGGTGCTGGACGGTTTTTCCGAGGAGGAGCGTGCCCTCCTGCTCGACGCGCCTCGCGAGCGGCCCGGGAGGGGTGAGGAAGGGGAAGAGGCCTGGCGCCTCCTCGACGAGCGCGGCCTGTGGATCGAAGGTCCGGACCGCGACTGCATGCCGAGCCTGCTCGCCGCCACCCTGGAGCGGGAGCGCAACCGCCGCCGTCCGGTGCGGCCCCGCGGCGCGGCCCCGGCCTTCCAAAAAGCGGCGAAGGCACCGGCGGCTCCCGCCGCCCACCGTCCCGTCTACGTGCTCGGCCTGCTCGGCACCCCCATCGCCCGCGAGCGGGACGAGGAAGGGGAGCGCGAGCTCGACTGTCGGCTCCGCCGCTCGTTCCAGGTACTGGCCTTCCTCGCCGCCTCTCCTGGTCTCCAGGCCGGCCGCGAGGAGCTCATCGAAGCCGTCTGGCCCAACGAGGGCGAGCGCACGATCGAGCGCAACTTCCACCCCACGCTCAGCCATCTGCGCCGGGCCCTGGAAGGGGGGCACCGTGGCAAGGACCGGCCGGCTCCCCTGCTGTTCAAGAACGGCGTCTACCGCCTCAACCCGGAGGGCACCTGGGAGATCGACGCGATCGAGCTCTCCCGCCTCGCCGAGGAGGGGAGCGAGCGGGCCGCCCGCGACGAGACCGAGGCGGCGGCCGACGCCTGGAAGCGCGCCTGGAAGCTCTACCGCGGCCCCTTCCTCCAGGGGCATTACGAAGCTTGGGTCACCGCCCGCCGGGAGGAGTACCAACGGCTCTACCTGGACCTGCTGCGCGACCTGGGAGACCTCTACGTCCGCCTCGGGAAGAATGAGGACGCCATGGACGCCTACCGCACCGTCCTGGTGGAAGACCCCCTCCAGGAGCGCATCCACCTCGCCGTGATGCGCCTCTACGCTGCCCAGGGCCGCCGGGATCTCGTGCGGCGCCAGTATGACAACCTCTGCCGGCTCCTCCTCGAAGAGCTGGGTGTCGCCCCCATGCCGCAGACCACCCGGGATTACCACAGGTTGATGGCGTAGGTCCCTTCTGCTACCGTCGCGGTCCCGGATGCACCGCTCTGTAGACCGTTTCCACCCCTCTTCCGTAAGAGAATCCGGCATGAGACTGCGGGCTCTGCGTGACGCCTGTCTGGGCGGCTTCCTGTACGCCTCGCTGCTCTATGGTGGCGTTCTCTCGCTGGTCCACGTCGCCTACAACCACCTCGGCTCAGCCAGCGACGCCCTCCTCGTCTACGGAGTCTTCCTCCTTCTCTACGGTCTCTGGGGCGCCGCGTTCTTCACGCTGGCGAGCCTCTTCGGGCGGCGCGGACCTTTCCTGGGTGTGCTGATCTTCAACCTGTTCTTCTGGGAGATCTTCTTCCTCTACGGACTGACCTACGACCAGGCGCCCTTCGGCCCCCGAGGCGCGGCCGGCATGGCGGGGGTGCTGATTGCCCTCGCGATCCCCATCGCCCTCGCCGTGGCGCTCGCCTCCTGGTTGCTGGCCCGGGTTTTCGAGGGACTCCGTAGCCGGAGGAGCCTGAAATGGGCGTCCCTTGCCGTCTTTGGGATCGGCCTCGCGGCCCACGCCATGGCGCCGCTCTGGACGGGCACCGAGGAGAGGAAAGCTGAAGCTCCGTCCAAGATCCAGGCTGTGGACACGGGGCTCAAGGTGATCCTCGTGGGACTCGACGGCGCGGACTGGCGGGTGATCCGGCCGATGATGGAGAAGGGAGAGCTGCCCACCTTCACCCGCCTCATTCAAGAGGGCGCGGGTGGCGACCTCGAGGCCCTTCACGACTCGAACTCGGCCGTCATTTGGGCCACGATGTACACGGGCGAGACGCCCGAGCGCCACGGCATCCTCGACTTCTACCGCATCCAGATCCCGGGAATGTCGTCGCGGGGGATCTTCCCCGTCCACCGCACCTACTTCAAGGAGCTGTCCGACCTGGTCTCGCCCCTGGGCCTCACGCGCCAGATTCCGGTGGACCGCTTCTCCATGGACGGCACGCCCCTCTGGGAAGTGGCCGACCGCGCCGGCCTGTCCATCGGCGTGGTGGACGGCTACTTCTACTCCTTCCCGGCCCTGCGCCCTTCGAAGCCCGAGAGCTTCTTCCTCACCTACGGTCTGGACGAGTTTGCCAAGCGGCCTTCGGGACGCTTCGAGCTCTTCGCCCAGCCGAAACAGATCTTCCGCCAAGTCCGGCCGCTCCTCGAAGGTGGGGACTTCTACTGGCAGTCCGCCGTGCTGCTGGACCTCCTCGGCAAGAGACCCCAGCCCCGGTTCATCAATTTCTACACCCATGAGCCGGACAGCGCGCAGCACTTCTACTGGAAGTGGTTCCAGCCGGACCACTACTTCGGCGTGACCGAGAGTGGATTGAAGGAGAACGGGAACCGCATCCCCCAGGTCCACCGGGACTTCGACCGCTTCCTGGACCGCCTGCTCGCCCAGGTGGGGCCGGAGACCGTCGTCATCATCGCCTCCGACCATGGCCACAGTCCCACGATCGTCCACAGCCTCTACACCCAGCACCGGCACGGCCCTCCAGGCATCCTCGTGATGCGGGGCGGACCGGTGAAGCGGGGGATCACGCTCCCTGCCGCAGATGCCGCGGACACCGCGGACGTCTATGATCTCTATCCCACCGTCCTCTATCTCCTGGGCCTGCCGGTGCCCCAGGACCAGTCCGGCAAGGTCCTCCTGGAGGCGCTCGACCCAGGCTTCGTCAGCCTGCACCCCGTGCGGACGGTGCCGACGTTCCGGGACCTCGGCCTGCCGCCCAACCTCCCGGGCGCGAGCCGGGACGGGACCATGAACCAGCAGGAGATCGAGAAGCTGAAAGCTCTCGGCTATATCTTCTAGAATTCAAGGGAGTCGTCCATGAGCAGGCCCTCGAAGACCGACATACCGGTGGTCATCCTCTGCGGAGGCAAGGGGACCCGGCTGCGCGAGGAGACCGAGTACCGGCCGAAGCCGATGGTGGAGATCGGTCCCCAGCCGATCCTCTGGCACATCATGAAGATCTACGGCGCCCACGGCCTGGACCGGTTCCTCCTCTGCCTCGGCTACAAGGGCTGGGAGATCAAGCAGTACTTCCTCCGCTACAAGGAGATGCACTGCGACTTCACCCTCACCATGGACGGCAGCCGGCCGCCCGAGATCCACAACCAGGACGGCTACGAGGCCTGGCGTGTCACCTGCGCCGAGACCGGCGCCGAGACCGCCACGGGCGCCCGCTTGAAGATGGTGAAGAAGTACGTCGACGCCCCCACCTTCTGCTTCACCTACGGTGACGCCGTGGGCAACGTGGACATCGACGCCCTGCTCGACTTCCACTGGTCCCAGGGGCGCATCGCCACGGTGACCGGCGTCCATCCCACCTCCCGCTACGGCGAGATGCGGGTGGACGGCCCCAAGGTGCTGGAGTTCGACGAGAAGCCCAACCTCGCGGAAGGCGTCGTCTCCGGCGGCTTCTTCGTCTTCCAGCGCGAGGTCTTCGACTACCTGAGCGACGACCCCGACCTGTTCCTGGAGCAGCAGCCGCTCCGCAACCTCGCCCGGGATGGCCAGCTCTCCGTCTACCTCCATGAGGGCTTCTGGCACCCCATGGACACCTACCGCGACTATCTCTACCTCAACGACCTGTGGAAGCGCGGAGAGACGCCCTGGAAGATCTGGTGAAGCGTCCTGACCTTGCATGCCGCTTCTGCGGCGTGTCTCTCTCCCGCGTCTTCGTAGACTTGGGCGCCCAGCCGCTCGCCAACTCCTATCTGGAGCCGGAAGCTCTCGGCAGGGCCGAGCCGTTCTACCCGCTCTGCGTCTACGTCTGCGAGGCCTGCTTCCTCGTTCAGCTCCCGGAGGAGGAGAAGCCGGAGGCCATCTTCTCCGACTATGCCTACTTCTCCTCCTACTCCGAGAGCTGGCTGCGTCATGCCCAGGCCTACGCCGAGGCCATGATCGGGCGCTTCGGCTTCGGCCCCGGCCACCAGGTCGTGGAGATCGCCAGCAACGATGGCTATCTCCTGCGCTGGTTTGCGGAGCGCGGCATCCCCGTCCTTGGCATCGAGCCGGCCCGCAACGTGGCCGAGGCGGCCGAGGCGGCAGGCATCCCCACCGTCGTCAAGTTCTTCGGCGAGGCGACCGCCCTGGAGCTGTCGGGGCAGGGGACACGGGCCGACCTGCTGGTGGGCAACAACGTCCTCGCCCACGTGCCGGACCTGAACGACTTCGTGGCGGGGCTGAAGATCCTGCTTGCACCGGCCGGCGTGCTGACCATGGAGTTCCCCCATCTCCTCCAGCTCATGGAGGAGGACCAGTTCGACACGATCTACCACGAGCACTATTCGTACTTCTCCTTTCAGACGGTACGAAAGATTTTTGCCTTCCATGGGCTCACCTTGTTCGACGTGGAGGAGCTGCCTACGCACGGCGGATCCCTCCGCATCTACGCCTGCCATCATGAGGATCCTTCGAAGACGGTGGGGGAGCGGGTGGGCGGCCTCCTCGCCCGGGAAGAGGCCGCGGGGCTCGAACAGCTCGACACCTACAGCTCCTTCGCCGAACGGGTCCGCGAGGTCAAGCGCGGGTTCCTGCGCTTCCTGATCCAGGCCAAGGAGGAGGGGAAGTCCATCGCCGGCTACGGCGCCCCGGCCAAGGGGAACACGCTGCTCAACTACTGTGGCGTGCGGACCGACTTCCTCGACTACACCGTGGACCGCAGCCCCCACAAACAGGGGCGGTATCTCCCGGGCACGCGCATCCCCATCCATGGGCCAGACCGCCTGCGCGAGACCCGGCCGGATTACGTCCTGATCCTCCCCTGGAACCTGAAAGAGGAGATCATGGAGCAGATGGCGGACGTCCGCTCCTGGGGCGGCCGCTTTGTGGTGGCCATTCCGGAGGTCCGGGTCTTCGAATGATCTTCCGCGAGACTCCGCTCGCCGGCGCCTGGGTCCTGGAACCAGAGCGCTTTGAGGACGAGCGGGGTTTCTTCGCCCGCACCTGGTGCCGCCGTGAGCTCGAGGCCCACGGGCTCGACCCGTCGATCGCCCAGTGCAGCCTCTCCTACAACCACCGCCGGGGCACCCTGCGCGGCCTTCATTTCCAGACCGCTCCCCATGAGGAGATCAAGCTCGTACGGGTTACCCGGGGCTCGATCTGGGACGTTATCGTGGATATTCGTCCGGGATCGACCACGTTTCGGCAACATTTTTCGATTGTCCTCTCCGCCGAGTCGCGCAATGAGCTGTACATTCCCAAAGGCATGGCACACGGATTCCAGACCCTGGAGGACGAGACGGAGGTCTTCTATCAGATCTCCGAGTTCTACGCGCCGGACTACGCTCGGGGGTACCGCTGGGACGATCCTGCCTTCGCGATCCCCTGGCCCGAGCCGGTGACCGTGATCTCTGAGAAGGACCTTAATCTGCCTCTTTTCTCCCCCTCTCCCGGTGAGGGGGGATGGGAGGGGGGGGAGAGGGGGCCGGGGGGTGAGGGTCCGAGAGGACATGTACCGTTTCATCGCGGAGGCCTATCCCATCTGCCGCAGCATCACGGGAGACGGTGTCCGCCGCACGCTCGGGATGCTCCGCGAGCTGATTCCCCTGGAGATCCATGAGGTCCCCTCGGGCACACCCGTCTTCGACTGGACCGTGCCCAAGGAATGGAACATCCGCGACGCCTGGATTGCGGACCCAGCCGGTCATAAAGTCGTGGACTTCCAGGCATGCAACCTCCACGTCCTCAACTACAGCGTCCCCGTCCACGAGAGGCTGCCGCTCTCGGAGCTGAAGAAGCACCTCTTCACGCTGCCGGACAAGCCGGACCTGATCCCCTACCGGACCTCCTACTACAAGGAGACCTGGGGGTTCTGCCTGAGCCACAACCAGCTCCAGGCGTTGCCGGAGGGGGAGTACGAGGTGCGGATCGACTCGACCCTGGAGGACGGCTCCCTCACCTACGGCGAGCTGTTCCTGCCTGGGGAGTCCGAGCGCGAGGTCCTCCTCTCGACCCACGTCTGCCATCCCTCCCTCTGCAACGACAATCTCTCAGGTGTCGCTGTCATGACCTGGCTCGCCCGGGAGCTTCAGGCCCGCCCGCGGCGGCGCTACTCATACCGGTTCCTCTTCATCCCCGGCACCATCGGCTCCATCACCTGGCTGGCGAGGAACGAGGAGCGGGCCGGGCGGATCGCTCACGGGTTGGTCGCCGCGAACCTCGGCGATCCGGGGCACTTCCATTACAAGAGGACCCGGAACGGGTTCGCGGAGATCGACCGCGCGGTGCTCAACGTCCTGGAAACCTCGGGAGAGCCGTTCGGGGATGAGCATTTCGTTCCCTTCGGCTACGATGAGCGGCAGTACAGCTCCCCCGGCTTCAACCTCTCCGTGGGCTCGCTCACGAGGACTCCTTATGGCCGCTATCCGGAGTACCACACCTCGGGAGACAACCCCGGCTTCGTCCGTCCCGAGGCCCTGGAGGGATCGCTCCGGACCTACCTGGCGGTAGTGGACGTGCTGGAAGGGAACCGGCGCTACCTCAACCTGAACCCCAAGTGCGAGCCCCAGCTCGGCCGGAGGGGTCTGTACCGGACCATCGGTGGCGATGATGCGGGCCGCGCCCGGGAGCTGGCCCTGCTCTGGGTGCTCAACCTCTCGGATGGCGAATACTCCCTGCTGGAGATCGCCGAGCGGTCCGGCATGGCCTTCGCTGCAATCCGCGAGGCCGCGGACGCGCTGCTCGAGGTCGGGCTTCTGCGCGAAGTGGAGGAGAGGAAATGAGATCGCTCAGGGGATCGGTCGCCGTCGTCACCGGCGCGAGCGGAGGCATCGGCGAGGCGATCTCGATCGCACTGGCCAAAGAGGGAGCACGGCTTCTGCTGGCGGGCCGGAGCGCGGAGAAGCTGGACATGGTGGCCGAGCGCGCCCGCGACCTCTCGCCGGGCGTCGAGACCTTCGCGGGCGATCTCTCCGAGGACGAGGCCATCCGCGCCCTCGCCGACCGGGCTCAGAAGGCCTTCGGAGGCGTCAACATCCTCATCCACAGCATCGGCCTCTTCCTCGCCGGCCCTGTCGAGACCTCCTCCGTGGAAGATCTCGACCGCCAGTACCGGGTGAACACGCGCGCGCCCTACCTGCTCACCCAGGCGCTTCTGCCCTCGCTGATCGCCCGCGAGGGGCAGATCGTCTTCATCAATTCGAGCGCCGGTTTCCACCCCGCCAAAGCCGGCTGGGCGGCCTATTCGGCCTCCAAGCACGCCCTCCGCGCCCTGGCCGACGGCCTGCGCGCCGAGGTCAATCCCAAGGGCGTGCGGGTGATCTCCGTCTTCCCCGGCCGCACCGCGACCCCCATGCAGGAGGAGGTCCACCGCTTCGAAGGCAAGCCCTACGACCCCGAGCGCTTCCTCCAGCCCCGCGACGTGGCCTATGCCGTGCTGAACGCGCTGGCGCTGCCGAAGACGGCGGAAGTAACCGATCTGCATGTCCGTCCGATGCGAGGATAGGGTATACTTCGCTTATGGCGATCCCGCTGCGCAAGGACGAGATGTTTAATCCTCCCGCCGATCTCGGGCCGTACCGGCGCAAGGACTATGAGGCTTTGCCGGATGAGCCCCGCTTCGAATTGGTCTATGGGAGGTTCTATTTGAGCCCGAGCCCCTCGGTGCTGCACCAACTCACTGTGGGTCTTCTCTATGAAATCCTGATCCCGATTGCCCGTTCAGCCGGCGGCCTGGTCTTCGTGGCCCCCACGGATGTCAACCTTGCCATCCATTCTGTCGTGCAACCCGACCTTTTCTACGTGTCATCCACACGCCGCCGGATCATCAGGAAACGGGTCGAAGGGGCACCGGATCTGGTCGTGGAAGTCGTTTCTCCAGGGACTGCCGACCGGGACCGCAACGAGAAGCCCAAGCTCTACCTGGACTCGGGGGCCCGGGAGTACTGGATCGTGGATCCCCTGGAACGCCGGATCGATTTCCTGCGCAATGACGCCGGTCAGTTCGTCTCAGCCTTACCGGAAGGCACATACCGCTCCCAAGAGATGCCGGAGCTTTCCCTTGACATCGACGCGTTCTGGCAGGAGCTTGATGTCCGGCTAGCCGAGTTGGATGAAGACGAAGAATAGCTTTCCCGTGTCAAGAAGCCTGAACAGATTTCCCGAGGGTTGGGACGAAGCCCGGGTCCGCAGGCTTCTCGATTACTACGAGAACCAGACGGAGAAGGAAGCCATGGCTGAAGCTGAGGCGGCCTTCGAGAGCTCCTCCGATACGCTCATGTTGGTCCCCAACGAGCTCGTCCCTGCCGTGCGGAAGCTTATTGCGAAGTGTCGCCTTGGCAGCTAGTGCTCCTTCACAGCAGAATTGACGTTCTGGCATAGCGCCCCTCCGCCAGCCTGTCCTCGGACGGGTGCGCGGCAGAACTTCACCGGTACGCACGGGCCGCCGACACGGCGGCGGCGGAAACCGACGCGTGTGCGCGGGACGCCGACAGGTGCGCAGCAGAAACTCACCGGTACGCACGAGCCACCGACATGGCAGCGGCAGAAACCGACCCGTGCGCACGGGCCGCCGACGGGTGCGCGGCAGAAGCTCACCGGTGCGCATGGGCCGCCGACACGGCTGCGGCAGGAACCGATCTGTGCGCGCGGGCCGCCGACCTGTCGGTGGCGGAAGCTCACCGGCGTGCACGGGCGGCTGCACCGTCAGCGGCGCCGGCGCGGCGGCAAGTTCCTGAGGCTGCCTTCTCTGCGACTCGTTCAGCAGGGCCTGTCCATGAAGCCAGCCTCTGAGGATGGAAGATACCGCCCCCCTAAAAGCGGCGCCAGCCGTCGAGTCCGTCCTCTCGTGACAAGAGTCAGGCAACCTGTTCGTGTCATAACGACGTATGATGAACAGGAAAGCTACTTAATCCCGTACTCCTGCTCCCGTGAAACAAGTCCAGCAAGCCGCCGAGGCGGTCCTCCAGCAACTCGAAACGGTCATCTTCGGCAAACGGCCGGTGCTCGAGCTGGTCCTCAATTGCCTGTTCGCCGAGGGGCACCTCCTGCTGGAGGACGTCCCGGGCACCGCCAAGACGCTCCTCGCCAAGGCACTGGCGTGTACCCTCGGCGGTGGGTTCCGCCGCCTCCAGTGCACCCCGGACCTGCTGCCGGGCGACGTCACGGGTTCGAGCGTGTTCAACCAGAAGACAGGCGACTTCGACTTCCATCCCGGCCCTGTCTTCACCCAGATCCTGCTGACGGACGAGATCAACCGCGCCACGCCTCGCGCCCAGGCCGCCCTCCTGGAATGCATGGCCGAGCGGCAGGTGAGCGTGGACAACCGGACGTATGGGCTGAAGCGCCCGTTCTTCGTCATCGCCACCCAGAACCCGATCGAGCATGAGGGGACCTTCCCCCTCCCCGAAGCCCAGCTCGACCGCTTCCTCATGCGTCTCTCGATCGGCTATCCCAGCGCCCAGGCCGAGGAGCAGATGCTGGTGCGGGGCGAGCGCACCGATCCGCTCGCCGGCGTCAAGCAGGTCCTGAGCCTGGAGACGCTCGCCACCCTTCAGGACCGGATCCGCGAGGTGCACGTCCACCCCGAGGTGCGGCGCTACATCGTGCAGATGACCTCCGCGACCCGCAGCGCGCGCGAGCTGGTCCTGGGCGCCGGACCGCGCGCCACCCAGGGGCTCTACCGCGCCTGCCAGGCCCGGGCGGCCATGGTCGGGACGGAGCTTCGTCCTGCCCGACGACATCAAGCGCCTCTATCCCTCGATCCTCTACCACCGTGTGATCCTGGGCGCCGAAGGGCGGCTCTCCAAGCGCGCCCGCAACAGGCGGTGGACCAGGCCGTCGGCCTGGTGCCGGCTCCCATCATCGATCCGGCCGACGCGGCGGCCCGCGCCGCAGGAGGATGAGCCCCGCGGAGGCGGCGGCCCAGCCGGCCGGAGAGGTGCGCCGCGAAGTCCGGGACGTCCGCCGCCGCCAGGGGCTGGCCGTGGCCCTCATCCTGGGAGCATTGGCGCTCCTGGTCTCCCTCTTCTCCGCCGGGTTCTTCCTCTACGCCGCCGTGGTCACCGCCGCGGTTCTGGGGATCGGCGGCACTCCTGCCGGCGCGAGCCTGCTGGGCCTCGAAGTCCGGCGGAGCCTCGCGGCGGAGATCGATCGAGCTCGGCGAGACGGTCGAGTCCCGGCTTGTGCTCCACAACCGCAAGGACCTCCCGGCGTTCTGGATCTTCTGGCGCGACGAGATCGAGGCCGGGCTGGACGCGGAGGGCTCCACCTGCGGCTTCCAGACCCTGTCGGAGCGAGGAGACGTGCAGCACGGCCTGCACGCTCCACAGCACCCGGCGCGGGCTCTTCCGGATCGGGCCGGCGGTGATCGAGGCGAGCGATCCTTTCGGCCTGGTGCGGCGGTTCCGGGTGGACCCCGAGGTGCGGTTCCTCACCGTGCTGCCCCGGGCGGTGCCTCTCGGCACAGGGTGGCCGCTCGGCCACCGGCCCATCCACGAGGTCCCCCGCCGCCGAGCCTGTTCGAGGATCCGTCGCGGTTCCTCGGCGTCCGCGAGTACCGCGCGGGCGACGCCTGCGCCGGATCCACTGGCGGGCCACGGCCCGGACGGGCCGCCTCCAGGTGAAGCTCTACGAGCCGGCGGTGCTCGAAGGGGTCCTGCTCGCCGTGGAGATGGGGCGCAACGCCTGGCCACGATCTGCTGACCCTCCGGGAGGCGATCCGGGCGTGGAGCTGGCTGTGACGGCGGCGGCCTCCATCGCCGAATTCGTCCTGGCGGGCGGGCAGTCCGTTGGGCTGATCTCGAACGGCGGCGACGCGGCCGAGCGCTATCCCGACGGACTGGAAGGGCGGCAGCTTCCGGCGGTTGGAGGATGCTCTGGAGGACGCCGCCGCCCGCCGCCGCATGCCCGCCTACCGTCCCCTGGAGGTGGAGCCCGGCCGGGGTCGCTGGCAGCGCGAGCGGCTGCTCGCCGCGCTGGCGCGCCTGACCCTCGCCCCGGGGCTCACCCTGCCCGAGCTGCTGGTGGCCGAGGCGCCCCGCCTGCCGCGCTCGCTGGTGGTGCTCGCCATCACCCCGGATCTGGGTCCTGCCCTGGGAGCCGCCCTGGCCGGGCTCAGGCGCTCGGGCTTCGAGGCCGCGGTCGTCTGGATCCAGACCGGCGAGCCCGCGCCGGACGCCGCCGCCGGACTGCCCGAAGGCGTGCCCGTCCACTCATCGCCGAACGAGGCGGACCTGCGAAGACCTGGGAGCCCGGCGACTGTGAGCCTGCCCGGCGAAAGCTCCTACGACAGCCCCGGGCTGCTCGCTCATCCACCACGTGGTGGTGCCGGCGGCGGTCATCGCCATGGTCGCCTCGCTTCCTCTTCTATCTGGTGGATGTCCGCTCGGCTTTCCTGGGCGGCGGGCCGTCACTGAAGTGGATCGGCTTCTGCTTCGCCGTGGCGACGGTGCTCATCGAGCGCTACGGCCGCACCACGGGAGAGTCCGACCTCCAGGGCTGCTACACCTGGGCGCTGGCAGGGGCGACGGCGTTCGTGATGCTGATCGCGCCTTGGGAGACGGGGAGGCCGAGGCTCGAAGAGAGGCTCGCGAACCTGTTGATCATCGCCATCGTTTGGCGGTTCGCCACCCGGGTGACGCGCGGCCTGAGCCCCGAATCGGGGGAGCGTGGGCGCCGGCGGCGGCCTTCTACGGCCTGGACCGGCTCACCCTGGAGGCCTGGCAGAAAAAGCGGGCTGCGGAGACGGGGATTGCTTCGCCGCCACGGGTGAAGCCGCCCCCGCCCATCCCGAAGAACCCGGCCGCGTCCGTGGCCCGTCTGGCCGCGAGTCGCCCTGGTCGCGTTCGCCCTGGGCGAGCCGGTTCTGCTTCGTGCCGCGCCGCAGACCGGCATGCGCGCCTTGGCGGCGGTGATCGTCTTCCTCTTCTCGACAGGCGTCGTGATGGCGGCCGGGTCGAGCATGGACACGCTCCGCCGGATCGAGCGGGCCGGCGGGCGGACAGACCCTTCGTTCCTGCCCCGGCGCCTGGCGTTCGCCGCCGGCTTCCTGGCCCTCCTTCTCGCCGCCGGGCTGGGCCTGCCGGGGCTGGAGTTTCAAGGGTCGGGGCTTCTGCGTCCGCCCAAGGCGCCGGGGAAGGGGGAGGCGCAGGACCGGGGCTACCAGAGGAGCGACCAGACGGAGCAGATCGCGCCCGAGGGGGCACCGGATCAAGCCGCGCAAGGGGAGTTGGGCGTTCCTGCTTCTTCTCCTTCCAATGGGATCGGCGGGCTCACCGGACCGGCTGCTTCCCTGCTGCGGACCCTGACCGGAATCGGCAAGCTCCTGATCGTCCCGCTCGTTCTGGTGTTCCTGGCGGTGGGGATCTGGAAGCTCATCCGTCTCTGGCCGGGCCTGGGGGACTGGCGACTCCGCTTGAGGGACCGCTGGCGGAGCTTCCTCCAGAAGGTCACCGCGTGGCTCACCTGGTCCAAGGAAGAGAAGAGGCAGGGGCCGGGTCCCTTCGCGAGACTGGAAGAGCTGGACAGCCTGCCACCCCGTGAATCCGTGCTCGCGGCCTACCAGCGCTTCCTGCTCCTGCTGGACCGCCTCGGCTCTCCCCGGCCTGGAAAGGACACTCCCTACGATCTGCTGAACCACCTGCCCCAGGACCTCCGCCTTCTCGAAGACCCGGCGCGCACCTTGACCGAGTTCTACGTCCGTGCCGCCTACTCCGACGAGCCCGTCGAGCACGGCGCCCGCGAGCGGGCGATCACGGCGTTGAAGGGGATTCGGGGGTTGCTGGAAAGTCCCGCCGCGGGCTGACCTCCCGGATAGGCGAGCCGATCGCCACTTGGTGAAGCCCAATGCGGGATGAAACTACTTGATCCTCAGCTTGCCCACGGTCTCGGGCTCCGGTGCGGACACCATCTTCTCGGGATGCTCTTTCTGCAACTCCATGAAGTAGGCCACCAGACGGTAAGGGTCGTGTCCGAAACGCTCTGAAATCTGGTGACGTACGGACCGGATGCGAGCAATCTCCTCGTCGTCGTCGTCCAGGATTGCCTCAAGCTCTGGGTTCATAGGTCTCACCAAGTAGCTCCAAAGGGGTCGCCAGCACGGGCACATACAGACCCAACAGATTATTCACTCGACGAATATGCCCGTACTTGTTGGCATTCGCCAAGTGCTGGCAGTTCCATGTTACCAGGAACTCGCACTTGTGGTAGGACGCCAGTGCCAGGTGGAGCGCATCGACGGAGGGATCTGTTGGCATGAGGCGGTGCCGGACGTAGGCTTCGACGATCTCGGCTACGGCAGGTGTCATCGAGAGTCGTGGAAGCTCCTTGACCAGGGAGAGGGCTGCCTCTCGACTCGGATAATCTCCGTCCTCAAGCTCGATCACCACGGCGTCGCTGGTCACCAAGGAATAGCGCTCGGTCGCAAACGACCACCAGCGCTGGGTCCAAGCACGGCGTACAAGAGCCGCGGCGCTCGAACGGGTCGTATGGTAGAAGCTCGGTATCGTAGTCTCGACATAGACTTGCGCTTTCGGCATTTGTAGAAGATACCGCGCATTCTCAAAGACCGCCAGCCGGCAGATCCCGCCGCGGGCTGACCTCGATCGCCGCCGCCGAAAGCACCCGGCTGCCGCTGGGGATGTCCTGGGCCACGACGGCGTTGACCCCGATGAACACGTCGTCGCCGAGGGTGATCTCCCCGATCACTTTGGCCCCGGCCCCGATGAAGACGTTGTCGCCGATCACGGGCATCTTCTCGACTTTTTCCGGGTGGGGCGAGCCGATCGTCACCTGGTGGAGGAGGAGGGCGTTCCTCCCGATCCTCGCGTAGCCGCCGATCACGATGCCGTTGCCGTGGCTGATCCGGAGGCCGGGACCGATGACGGCGCCAGGACCGATCTCCACTCCCGTCAGGAACTGGTTGAAGCGGGCCACCAGGGGACCGAAGAAGGGGATGCCCCGGCTCTTGAACCAGTGGGCGATCCGGTGGAGCACCACCGCCTGATAGCCGTTCTCGAAGAGCAGCGACTCGATCACGTACCAGGGGAACGCCTTGGTCTTGATCTCCTGGAGCCGGCGGGTGTCTTCCCGAAGGTTATCGAGCACCGGTTGTCTCCTGAGAAGCAGCCGGCTCCGGAAGAATCTCCACGGGCAGGCGCAGCGTGTTGCCTCCGTTTCTCTCCGAGAACCACGCAACCGTTTCGAACACGGGATCGAGCTCCAGCACGTACCGGCCCGGCGCCTTCGGCGCCACCACCGTCTGCTCCACGCTGACCCGTCCGCCCGGGGGCACCGGCAGCGGGATCGGCGTGCGCAGGCCGTCCCTCTCGATCATCTTCCCGCTTTCGTCCAGCCAATGGTAGGAGAGGTTCACCTTCGCGGCGCCGTCCGCCGTCCACGTCTGGTTGCTGCGGTTGAACAGGCGCGCCAGCACCTTGAACGCCTGGCCGGCCACGGCCTGATCCGGTGCCGTGGTGTTCCCCCACTGGATGGCGTAGACGTCCTTCTCGAGCTGATCGCCCGTGCCGAGGTAGGCGAGCGAGGCCCCCACATAGAAGCTCTCGTTCAGTTTGTCCGTCTGGACGAAGTAAGGGCAGTTGTTTGGCGGGAACTCGCGCACCCAGTGCTGGATGCGGCCCGTGCGGGAGGTCACCGTCATCTTGTAGACGTAGAACGTGGCCGTCTTCTGCCGGCGCACCCGGAAGGGCTCTCCGGGATCGAGGCGCACGCGGCGGGTCTCCTCGCCCTCGAATTCGAGCACCTCGCGGGCATCCCCCAGCCGGATCTCGACGCGGTTCCCGGGCGCGAAGTTGGTCACCTGGAACATGGTCCTGGATACGGGCTGTGCGCCGATCAGGTAAAGCTCCACCCGGTTCGCCCCGCCTACCCACATCTGGTCTCCCAGGGGACGGAACACGTCCTTCCGGCCTACGATGCGCAGGTCCCCCACCGGGATGCGCTCGTAGCCCGGCACGTTCCGGAGCGACAGCTCGAAGGGGAGATAGCGGAGCGGTGCGTTCCTCACATGGGCCTGGAGTGTGGGCTCCGGCACCGCGGCCCCGAACGGCGTGAAGAGGATGGGAGCGAGGAAGAGCCCCGCCGCCGCGCAGCCCACGGCCACCAGCCAGCGCGGGCGGATCTCCGTCACCAGGAAGAGGAATGCCGGGATCACGCTGATGTAGTACCGGTTCCCCAGGAACCCGCCGCCCCCCTGCCAGTTCCAGGCGATGGAGACCAGGAAGAACAGCGCCACGGCCGAGACCGCCGCGAGCAGCACCCACCGCTCCCCGGACCGGCGCCCCCAGAGCAGGAAGAGGAGGACGGACAATCCCGCGAACGGCGTGTACACGAGCATCCCCGTGTGCCGTCCCACGAGGAAGTATTCGATGTTCTCGGCCATCTCGTAGAGCGTCACGTCCGGCTTGCGGACGAGCCACGTCCACGCGTTGCCCGTGGGCGAGTGCCCCGCGGCGATCGCAGGCGTCGCAGGCGTACCCCCCGTGGCCTTGGTGGCTTCAGGGGCGATGGGCATCTTGCCCGGCTCGCAGAGCGTGACCCCCTGGCGGCGGACACCAAGGTAGGCCGAGGGATGCCCTGTGAGAGCGGTCGCGATCCCCGCCACGATCCCGAGGCTCACGACGGCGCCCGCCATCCAGGCGCCGATCGCCTTCCACCGCCGCGCCCGGAGATACGCCCAGAGCGGCGCGACCCCCACGGCGGCGAACATCGGCTTGTTGTAGGCGGCCAGCACCAGCACGGCTCCGGAGAGGGCGGCCCACAGCAGCTCCCGCCGGAGATCGGGGAAGCCGGACTCATCCCGCCGCGGCAGGCCGAAGAACAGGCACGCCGCCACCGCCGCCATGCTGAACACCTCGGGCTGGATCCAGAAGACGTAGGAGAACCCCACGCTCAGCAGGAAGAACGAGGCCGAGAACAGCGCCGCGATCCCCGGCGGATTGTACCGGCACAAGTACAGATATCCCATCCAGACCATCGCCATGGTCAACAGCATGTTGAAGAACACCAGGCCGTTGGCGCCGAAGAGCCGGGCGAACGGAGCGGCGAACAGGGAGTAGATATAGGGTTTGCCGAAGTAGACCGTGTGCCACCCGTCATCGGTCATCACGATCATGTTGTTGACCGGGCCGAACGGGAACTCCTCGAAGGCCCGGTCCACGTCCTTGGCCTCGACCCTGAGGTCCCCGTCGTGGGCGAGGCTGAGCGCGCTTAGGTAGTAGGCCGCCTCGTCCGCCTTCAGGTGGGTGGGCAGACCGGGCTTGCCGAGGGTCAGCGGAAACAGCAGGAAGAACGCCGTAACCGACGCGAGGACCAAGTTTACTGTGCGGCTCACGACGGCGCAGTCTAGCGCAGATGGGGGATGGCCCCATCCCCTCGCCCTGGATTGAAATCCAGGGGCGAGCCCGGCGCTACAATCCCCTTCCCGCCATGCCCGCCACCCTCACCCTCCAATGGCCCCTGCTCGCCTGGATGCTCCTCTGCGCCGGGGCCGGGTTCATCCTCTGGAACCGCCTGTTCCGCCCGCGGATCGAGGGACGATGGGCCGCCGTCCTGGCCCTCCTGGCGCTCGTACCCCTGCTGCCGGCGCTACGGACGGGCTACGTCTACGGCCCGTTCGACACCAACGTCCCCCTCCTGCCCTGGGTGGACACGGCGGACGCGGGCTACAAGGTCCGGGGCGGGCGCCTGAACGACGTCACCCTCCAGTTCCTGCCCTGGCAGGCCGAGGCCCGGCGGCAGATGCTGGAGGGCCGGGCGCCGCTGCTCAACCCGTACACCGGGGCCGGGCACCCGCTGATGGCCAACGCCCAGTCCGCGCCCTTCAGCCTCGTCTCGCTCCTGTCGCTTCCCTTCGAGCCCCTGGAATCCCAGGCCTTGCGGGCCTTCCTCAAGCTGCTGCTCGCCCTAGGGGGAACATACCTCGCCGCCCGCCAGCTCGGCTGCCGCCCGCCGTCCGCCCTCTTCGCCGCTGTGGCCTACGCCTTCGGAGGCTCTCTCGCGGTCTGGCGGCAGTTCCCGCACGCGGAGGTCATGGCCGTCTTCCCCTTCGCGTTCCTGGCGAGCGAGCGCCTGCTCGCCGATCCGGCAGAGCTGCGCTCCCGACTCCTTCTGGGACTGGCCCTGGGGGACATCATTCTCGCGGGACACCCGGAGACCGCCTTCACCGCCTGCCTGGTCCTCGGCGGAAGGTGGCTCTTCGCGCTCCTCCGGGCACCTCGGGATGCCGGACGCCGACGCACCGTGGCGCTCCTCCTGCTGGTATCCGTCCTCGCCGCCCTGGGGACCTCCTTCTTCCTGCTGCCCGTCGCGGAGGCGGTGCTCCACTCGGAGAAGCTCGACCGGGAGGGCGGAGGCCCTGACCTCGATCGTCCCAGGAACACCCCGGGCGCCGCGGCGGGCGGGCTCGTGAACCTCGCGATCCCCGGCGTTTTCGGCACCCCGCAAAGGAGCGGAGAGGCCGGTCCGGCTCCCTTGCACTGGCTGGTTGAAGGAGCCGTGGGATTACCGGCTCTCGCCTTGGCCCTTGGGGGCCTCTTTACCCGGCGTAAACGGAGCGAGACGCGGACCTATCTGATCCTGCTAGCCGTCTTCGCCTATCTCGTCCACCTCGATCCCGGAGGCCTGCTGCGGCCCGTCTTCGCCCTCCCGCTGCTCTCCGTGCTGGCCGTCCGCTATTTCGCCTACCTGGGAGGCTTCGCCGTCGCTCTGCTCGCAGCCCAGGCGCTCGATCTCTGGATGAAGGAGGATCAGGACCGCCGCCGCGCCCCGGCCGCCGCCGGCCTCCTCGCCGCGGCGCTGACCGTTTCCCAACTCTGGTACGCCCTCGGCGGCTACTACCCGGTTCTGGACCGCCAGCACGCCTATCCCCCCGTCCCCCTGCTCGACCAGTTGGCCGCGGAGCAAGGCCCTGATCATCCTTTCCGGATCATCGGTACGAGGGGCGTTCTCGTCCCAAGCTCCTCGACCTTCTACCGCCTGATGGACGTCCGAGCCCACGACCCCATGCAGCCGGCCCGCTATATCGCCTGGCTCCACGAGACGCTGGACGTGGACATCACCCGCCACAAGCGCCAGTACGCGATCCCCAAGAGACGGCACGTCCCCTTCCTGCGCCTCCTCGGAGTTCGCTACCTTCTGAGCGGCCCCAACCTCGAGCCCGGCCCGCCCTGGATCGACCGCGGCCTCTTCCGCCGCACCCGCCTCTGGGAACTGCCGGGAGAGCCGCGCTGGGCTTTCTTCCCCGAAGCGGTCGTCCCCGCAAGCTCGGCCCGCCGCGCGCGAGAGATCCTCCTGGAAGCCGACCACCCCCTCCGCATCGCCTCCCTGGAGATCGAAGGCCCGGAGTCCCCCCTCCCCAACGGCCGCGCCGAAGCCCTCCGCTGGCAGGTGGACGGCGACCGCCTCAAGATCGACACCAGAGTCGATCAGGACGCCTGGATGGTCGTCTCCCAGGCCGCCCTCCCCGGCTGGCGAGCCCGCGCCGATGGAAGACCCGTCCGTGTGGCCATCGCCGATGGCGCCCTGATCGCGGTCCGGGTCCCGGCTGGGACACGGACGGTGACGCTCCGGTACCTGCCCACGTCCTGGATCGCGGGAGTCGTCCTGTCTCTGCTGGCCTGGATCGCGTCGGGGATTCTGCTCTTGCGGTCGTTACGACCACGGTCGCGGTGACTGCGACCAGGGTCACCGTTACGATAGGGCCTCCCTGGGAGCGCCGGCATCCCTGCCGGCCTGGCTCACCAGACGGCTCTCGGGACCGGCGAGACCCCCGAGGGAGCCCGTCTCTCCGTGGAAGTTGCCGGTGAGAGGGCAAATGAGCCTTGCGGCCGGTTCGTTCGCTCCGGCGAGCCGTCCGTTCCGGTCTACGGGAGGCCGGTTCCGGCCGGCGAGAGACCCGTTCGGGCCGGCGGGCCGATTTTTGACCCCGGCGAGCGGCTCGTTCCGGCCGGCGAGTCAGCTTTGAGGTCCGGCGAGGCGCTCATTCCGGCCGGCAGGCGACCCGTTCCGATCCAAAGCTCTCTCGTTCCGGCCGGCGAACGATCTTTAAGGTCCGGCGAGTCGCTCGTTCCGGTCGGCGGACGGCCCGTTCCGGTCGGTGGGCCAGATTTTGGGTCTGTTCGGCCATTCGTTCCGGCCGGCGAACGATCTTCAAGGTCCGGCAGGCCGCTCGTTCCGTTCGGGCTTCGGACGTGAGCTCGTCAATGGACCTACTTGGGAGACAATTCGAGCCGCGCCTCCGGCCGATGCCCGACTCCGCCCGAGGGAGTCTGGACCATAGTAGAATGAAGGACATGGAGCCGATTCGAGACCCCGAGATCCTGGCCCGCGCCGAAGACATGTTCGACCTCTGCGAGACGATGGAGAACATGATGCGGCAGAACCTCCGCCGCCGGCACCCGCAGGCGAGCGAGGAAGAGATCCAGGAGCGTTTCTCGGCCTGGGCTGAAAAACGTCAGTACGTGGCGACCCCCTTATCCAAGTGACACGCCTGGAGAAAGCCCTGGTTCGGCTGGTTGCCGATCTCCAGACGGGAGAGTTCCTGTGGGCGCTCGTGGGTGGCTTCGCCGTGACCCTCCGCACAGAACCCAGAAGCACACGCGATATCGATGTCGTGCTGGCGGTAGCCGACGAGCAGGAAGCTTCGAAGGCAGTGCTCTACCTCAGAGTACGCGGCTATCGAGATCATCCGGAGGGGGGTGTCGTCGAGCACCCGGACGGCCGATTGGCTACGATTCGTCTCATCTCTCCTCCCGTAGATGGGCGTACTGGGGCTGCCGTGGACATCCTGGTCGCCTCATCGGGTGTAGAACGAGAAGTGGTCGAGGGTTCAGACCTTTTCGAAGTCATGCCGGGTGTCATGAGCCCGGTGGCTCGGTCTGGTCACCTGTTGGCTCTCAAAGTTCTCGCGGGTCGCCCGAAAGACGTGGTCGATATCCAATCTCTACTGCGGGACATTGATCCTGTGGAGCTTCAAGTGGCCCAGGAGACCCTCGCTTTGATCCGGATGCGTGGCTTTCATCGTGACAAGGACCTGCTCCTTGAGTTAGAGAAGTTCAGGGCATCTTTGTCCTGAGAATTGCCGGCGGCTGGACCATAGTAGAATGAAGAACATGGAGCCGATTCGAGATCCCGAGATCCTGGCCCGCGCCGCCGCGGCGTTCGACCTGTGCCAGACTGCCGAGAACATCATGAGGCAGAACCTCCGCCGCTGGCACCCTGAGGCGAGCGAGGAGGAGATTCACGCCCGTTTTGCGGCGTGGGTGGAGAAGCGGGATTACGTTGAGCCTTCCTTGTATCCCGAGAAGTAGCGGAGGCCGCTCCGCATTGCTAGAACGCCTCACGAAAGCGCTGATCCGACTGGACGCCGACTTCCGGGCCGTAGGAGCCCGGTGGGCGCTCGTCGGAGGTTTCGCGGTCATTCTGCGGGCAGAGTCGAGGTCCACCCCGGGACTTGGACGTGGCGCTCGCCGTCTCGAGAGAGCGTGAGGCGAGGGCATCGTCCGGTCCCTCAGGATGCGCGGGTATTACAGCCGAGGTTAGGCCTTACAGACACCAGCCTAGACAGTTGCTACCATGAAAAAGAAGCAGAAGAAACGTTATGTCGCGGCACGACTCGCGTCGAGCCTCACGCTCTTTTACCCAGAGCTTCAGGATATCTTTCTCTGTCCTACGTGCTTGGCCAAGATTCCAATCGCTGAGATGAAGCGGATTAGCGACGCTCACATCATTCCCCAGGCGGCTGGAGGCAAGATGACTACCCTGGCCTGCACTGACTGCAACAGCACCTTCGGCCGTCTTCAGGACAAGTGGGCTGGCGAGTACATCCACATGGTAAAGAGCGGAACCACTCTTCTCCACACCCGCATACAAAAGGGGTACTTCGATGTAGGAGCCCATAGAGTCGGTGGAACCTTCGAAGTCACCGAGGAAGGTGGCCTCAACTTCTATATACACACTAACCGAACGTCGCCAAAGGCTTTGGGCGCGGTCCAACAACAATTTGCGACAGGCGATACGAGTGTCACAATCCCACTACCCCTGTTGGAGAATCAGCATCTCATCAACTTCGGACTATTGACCTCAGCTTACTTGCTCTGGTTCAGAGAAGCTCGGATACTCCTGGGCTCTTCAACGTCATCTCGATCCGATACGCGCCCTCATTCTCAATGCCGATACGGCCTCTATTCCTAAGAGTTCGGTCGTTGTCACTGAGAATCAGGTCTTCCCCTCTCCATGGATAGGTGTCGGCCGCATTGCTGAAGAGATGTGCCTAATTACTGGGATCGCCAATAAATTGATCTTCCTCCCGCCAACTGACCGTCCTGACTTATACGATCATCTCCCTGCCGACTTCACAGGCATCGTGATGGCCGATGGTGAGTACCGGGTTCTTCGATTCTACGACCATCACAACTTCGATGCTCCATTGGGTATCGTTTACCATGACAGGGTGATCGTGTACCCCGACACGATGCTCACAAACCCGCAGAGTTCTCGCTTCCTTCTCTATCCTCCAGACGGAAGCGAACCACAGATGCTATACCCCACACCTGCGGACGAGTTTGAACGTCTGAAGCAGAGTCCCAGAGCGCGCGGTATCAAGATCCGCCACACCATCCAGGCACCCCAGAAGGAGACAGGACGTTAGTGACGTGCCGCCTAACCCTAGCGGCTCCTCCCCGTTGACCCCCTCCCGCCCCCTCCATATACTGGCCCCGACGTAGATTTCCCCGTTCCAAGTCCCCGGAAACACACGAGATCGCCCATAGCGAGGTCCATCCATGAGCACGATCTACTTCGATACGCACCTTGGCGATGAGGAACGGCGCCGCCGCCTCTACGCCGGGGACGTATTCGTCTGTTCGCCGCGCCCGAGCACCAGGGCGCTCACGGAGTTCGCCCGCGAGCTGATCGAGGAGGCCTTCCATCCCCTCGATCCCCAGCATGCCCAGGACAGCCTGCCGGTCGAGAAGTTCGTCGAGATCGTCGGCCCTCTGAAGCCCCGGTTCATCCACCATCCTCGGACCCTGGAGCTGCTTCTCGCGCTGCTGCGCGACCTCGGGGCGGACATGGACAAGACCTACTTCGACGTGCCTCGGATGCGCGTGGCCACGAGCGGCGGGTATCTCACGGCGGGTGTGGCCTACGTGCTCCATCCCCACCGCGACATCTGGTACTCCTCGCCGCCGTGCCAGCTCAACTGGTGGCTGCCGGTCTATCCGTTCGAGTCGGAGAGCTCGTTCTCGTTCCACCAGAAGTACTGGAAGCGAGCCCGTGCCCAACAGCTCCAACGAGTACAACCATTACGAGTGGAACAAGACCGGCCGGGCCAACGCCTCCAAGGAGGTCAAGACGGACACCCGCAAGCAGCCCAAGCCGCACGGAACCGCTGGAGCTGGAGCCCGAGTTCCGCGTCGTCTGCCCGCCGGGTGGCCTGATCCTCTTCTCGGGCGCTCACCTGCACTCGACGGTGCCCAACTCCTCGGGCCGGTCGCGCTTCAGCATCGACTTCCGCACGGCCCACCTGGACGAGCTGGCGTTCGATGGGCGGCGCGCCGAGCATCGACCGCCACTGCACGGGCACGACCCTCTTCGAGCTGCGGCGGGCGTCGGACCTCGCGCCCGTGCCCGAGGAGATCATCCGCCTCTACGATCCGAACCCGCCCGAGGACCGGGAGGGACTGGTCTTCAAGCCTCCGGCGGACAGTCGTTTCATCCTCGGGGATGTAGCTCTGGGCGGGAACGGCCGCGACGCTCTCGTGATGGGCACCCCTCCCCGGGGCGCCGTGTCCCGCCGCCAAGGCGGTGGTCAAGCGCGCCCTCTCGGAGAGCGCGTTCCTCCTCGGCACCGTCATCCGCGTCTCCACGGCCGAGCCCGTGATCGCCCTCACCTTCGACGACGGTCCCCATCCCGAGGACACGCCGCCGGCTCCTCGACCTGCTGGACCGGTACGGCGCCAAGGCCACCTTCTTCGTGGTGGGGAAGAGCGCCCGCAATCACCCTGATCTGATCGAGCGGATCGCCGGGGCCGGCCACGCGATCGGCAATCACACCTGGGACCACCTCTCCATGCCGCTCGCTGACCGGCCGGTTCCGCCGCCGCCAGCTCGCCTGGACGGAAGAGGTGCTCGGCTCCCGCTCCTCGGGGCTCTTCCGTCCGCCCTACGGCGAGCAGAACCTGGGATCGCGGCTGGACGCGGCCCGCATGGGCCTCCAGGTGGTCTGCTGGGACGTCATCGCCGAGGACTGGCGGGACGATTCCTCCGAGGTGATGCTCGCCCGCATCTACCGCCGGCTCCGGCGGGGGAGCATCGTGCTCTTCCACGACACGCTGTACACCACGGTCGAGGAGCGGTACCAGGACCGCGGCCCCATGCTCGCCACGGTGGAGAAGATGCTTCAGGACCTGGGAGACCGCTACCGCTTCGTCACCGTTCCCGAGCTGATGAAGCTGGGGCGTCCGGTGCGCTGGCACTGGTATCAGCGGTCGCGGCTGGACTGGCTGAAGCAGGTGCGGTGACCGCCGGCAAGGGCTGCGGAGGCGGGACCTCGGTCCGCATCCCCTCGCGGATTCCCTTCACCTTGGCCACCACGGCGGCTTGGTTCTTCTTGAGCGCCTCGCGCAGCCAGGCCACGGGGAAGGCGGCGGTGTTGAAAGCGAGATAGGTGAGCCAGTTCCAGGGTCGGGCGTAGCGCCGGACGTAGATGGCGCCGCTCCGGCCGAACTGGAAGTTCCGCCCCGGGCTGTAGCCCCCCGTGGTGAACGCCACCATGTGGTAGAGCACGGCCCGGTGCGCATAGACGCAGCGGAAGCCCTTGCGCTTGACGCGGGTGCAGAAGTCGGCGTCGTCCACGCAGATGTAGAAGATGGAGTCCCACATCCCCACGGCCTCGGCGGCGGCGCGCCGGATCAGGATGGCGCAGCCGTTGACGTAGTCCACTTCCGCATCCTGGTCGTACTGGCCGCGGTCGATCTCCCCATAGCCCCGCTCGCGGGTGATGGACTCTCGGAAGCGCAGGATGCCCCCGGCGGACCACAGCCGCCGGCGGTCCCCATGGAAGTAGCACTTGGGACCCACGCAGCCGATCCGCGGGTCCGACTCGGCCACCTTGACCAGCTCGTCCAGCATGTCCGGCTCGACCTCGATGTCGTTGTTGAGGAGCAGGACGTAGTCGTAGCCGTTCTCGAAAGCCCATCGGAACCCGGCGGCGTAGCCCGAGGAACTGCCGCGGTTGACCTCCACCCGGATCTGCTTGAGATCGGGCCACGCCGCCGCGAGCGCCTCCGGGGACCCATCCGTCGAGGCGTTGTCGAGCACGACGAGGTCGAAGTTGGGATAGGTCATCCGCCGCAGGCTCTCGACGGCCTGGAGGGTGATGTCCTTGCCGTTGTAGTTGACGACGATGGCGGCGACGCGGGGGAGGGGCATGGGGCTCAGCGCAATTCTCGCAGGAAGTCTTCCTGATCGATATCCGCGTCCCGCAGAGCGCCTTTCAAGGTGAAGCGGTCGACTTCGTCATGGTATGGAAAGACGATGACCCTGCCGTCGGAATGGCGCATCTTGACGTGACTGCCCTTGCGGTGGACTTCGACAAAGCCAAGGCGTTCGAGCGCTGAGAGGATCTCCCGCCCTGAAAGGAGAGGCAGTTTCACAGAACCAGCTCGACGACTTCCCTCTGACCGGTTTCCTGAAGATCCTCGGGATCGGGTTCGAGGTATAACTCGATCGCCTCGCGAAGGTTCCGGAGTGCCTCCTCGCGAGTTTTGCCCTGAGACCAACAACTCTTCAGAGAGGGGCTGTGGGCGACCACATACCCGTCTTCACCCTGTTCAAGAACGACTTTGAGATCCATGGCGGGGCTATCTTAGCTCAAAGGATCGTTTCCCGCCTGATACCATCCCCGAGCATGCCCCTCCCGCCCCTCCGCCGACTCATCGCGCGCCTGTTCCTCCTGGGGATCAGCCTCCTCATCGGCCTGCTCCTGGCGGAGTTTGCCGTCCGCCTCGTCCGTCCCCAGCCGGTGATGGTCGTCTCGCGGGGGCTCTACGAGGCGGACCCGCCGCGGCGGTACCGTCTCCAGCCGGGATTCGAGGGGAGCCTCACCAACCGGGTCGAGTTCGACACGGAGGTCTCCATCAACCGGGCGGGACTGCGAGGGCCGGAGATCGGTCCGAAGGCGCCGGGTATGTTGCGCATCCTGGCCCTGGGGGATTCCTTCACCTTCGGCGTGGGCGCCCAGGCGGGGGAGACCTATCCGGATCAGCTCCAGAAGGTCCTGCGCTCCCGGGGCGTACGCGCCGAGGTGCTGAACGCCGGAGCGCCCGGCTACGGCGCACCCGACGCGGTGGCCTGGTTCCAGCGCTGGGGCTGGACCCTGGAGCCGGACGTGCTCCTCCTCGCCGTCTTCGTGGGCAACGACCTCCAGGACGCCACACCGGGCGGTCCCAAGGTCATGGTGGCCGATGGCGCCCTCGTGGTCCAGGGAGAGAAGCCGCGCAGCCTCTCGCGCTGGCTCTACTACCACTCCCACCTCTACGTCCTCCTCAAGACCTCCGCCCTCGGCGGTCCGGTCCGCCGGATGCTAGGGCTTCCTCAGCCTTTGGAGACGCGGCAACTGCGCGAAGAGCTGGACCTCTACGAGAAGGGGAAGGCCTCCAAGGTCGCCCGCGAGGGAGGGGCCGCCACGGACAAGGCCGTGGCCTCACTGGTCCGCAGCGCCGGGGGAGCGCGGGTCGTGGCGGTGATCATCCCGTCCCTCATCCAGGTCGACCGCGCCCGCTGGCAGGCCAGCCTCGAGCGGTTCGGTCTCGATCCCCAAAAGTACGATTCCGATCAACCCACCCGGCTCTTCCGGCAGACCTTCGTCCGCCACGGAGTCCCAGTGGTGGATCTGACCGGACCCTTCACGCAGGCGGTCGGAAAGGGACAGAAGATTTATTATCCGATCGACCAGCACCTGACGCCTGAGGGATACCGGCTGATGGCGGAGGTGGTGGCCGGGGTGCTCAGACAGCAGCCATGATCCGGCGATTGCTCGCACCACTGTTTTTGATGGCTCTGGCGTCCTCGTCCCTGCCAGACCTGGCCGCCATCGCGAAGAGGGCCGCCGATCCGCGGGCCTCCAGGGCGGCGCTCGAACGGGACGCTCCCGGATACGCCTGGGACCTCTTCCTGTGGCTGAATTCGCCGCTCGCGGGGCCGGGTCCCAGGATGTGGGAGACCACCTTCCGGCAGACCAGCACGATCTATCTCCCGGAAGGCCGGAAACCGGCGCCGTGGGGGAGCGAAGCGGGGCCGTGCGGTCCGGGCGTGCACGACCTCGATTCCTCGATTCAGGTGGACGGCTTCACGCTCCTCGACAAGTGGGGGAGCCCGGTCCGCTATCAGATCCTGATGAACGAGTCCGCGTTCGATTACATTCTGGACCGGGATCTCTACAGCGTGAACGGACAGGAAGCGGCGGCCGCTTCGGGTCTACCGATCAGTTTTCCGCAGAGTGCCTATGAGCTAAAGACGTCCTGGATCTGGATCGGCCAGGACGCGGCGAAACGCCGAGAGCTTCAGGGCAAGTACCACGTCGCCGAGGCGTGCTATCAGGTTTTAGATGGCGAAGGCCGGCCCACCGGCTGGAAAAAAGGCGCTGCGGCGCTCGCCGGCCTGCACATCGCCAACAAGCTCCTGCCCACCTGGGTATGGATCACGTTCGAGAACGTCTACAACGATCAATTCACGCGGGCGAAGCTCAAGCTGCCTATCGCCGAGCCGGTGCAGGCGGCCAACCAGAGTTACCAGCAGCGGCTCCAGGCGGCCGGCTCCGTCTTCGCCAGCTACCGGCTGATCGGCATCCAGACGGACTACACCGAGCCGGGATTCCTGGGGGACAGGACGCCGTCGCTCCTCGCCAACTCCACCATGGAGTCCGCCTTCCAGTCGCGGTCCTCCTGCGTCACCTGCCACGGCACGGCCGCGATCCATCCGGAGGGGCGGTATTTCAACTCGGGCATGCCCGTGGGGGCGCCGCCCGATCTCCACGGGAAAGGGTTCGTGCCCCTGGATTTCGTCTGGTCGATGAAGCGGGCGTCGCGGTCCCCCCGTTGAGATCAATCAGCCCTGTCACGTTCCGCGCTCCTGAATCGTCTCCCCTCCGGAACGAACTGGAGGGGAGACCCTTTGGTAGAGTCCTCTGCGAGGAGAGCCGAGGCCCGGAGCCAGGGATGAGCGCAGCCTTGAAGAATCCCACCGATCCGCTGGCCGCGTTCGAGCGCGAGCGCGGCCGGCTCTTCGGTATTGCCTACCGCATGCTCGGCTCCGTGGCCGAAGCCGAGGATGTTCTCCAGGACGGGTGGCTCCGCTGGCAGGCCGTCAACCATGCCGAAGTCGAGAAGCCCGCGGCCTACCTCGTGCGCCTCGTCACGCGCCTCTCCATCGACACGCTGGGCGCCGCCCGCAACCGCCTCACGGACTACGTCGGCCCCTGGCTCCCCGAGCCCCTCGTGAGCAGCGAAGGCAAGGGTGGCGACCCCGCCGCCCTGCAGGAGCTGGCGGACGATCTCTCGACCGCCTTCCTCCTCCTGCTCGAACGGCTCACCCCTGTGGAGCGCGCCGTCTTCCTCCTCCGCGAGTCCTTCGACTTCAACTACCGGGAGATCGCCGAGGTCGTCGGCAAGACCGAGGAGAACTGCCGCCAGATCGACCGCCGGGCGAGAAAGCACCTCGACGAGCACCGCCGGCCCGCGCCGGCCGATCCCGCCGAGCACGACCGGCTCCTGGGAGGCTTCCTCCGCGCTATCCAGGACGGCGACCTCGACGGCATGGTGGCCCTCCTCGCCCAGGACGCCACCCTCTACTCCGACGGCGGCGGCAAGGTGAGAGCCGCCCAGAAGCCCATCCACGGAGCCTTGGGGATCGCTCGCTTCCTCATCGGCATCCGCCGCCAGGCCGCCCAGATGAATGTGAAGTTCGAGCTTCGCCCCATCCTCGTCAACGGCCGCACCGGCCTCGTATCGCTCCTCGAAGGACGCCCCTACAGCGTCTTCTCGCTGGATACGGAGCCGGAACACATCCGCGGGATCTACGTCGTGGTCAATCCGGACAAGCTGGCGCACGTGGAAATCTGAGCGATCGCCTGCCGTTCAGTCCGGCCGCTCCGTAGGGCTCTTTTCGCCCGGACCGGGAAGGGGAGGGTTCTCCCCGTCCCGGCTCTCGGCCGCCAGCAGGTGCTCCAGATCGCGATAGCGGTAGATCACCGGCGCCTGGTTCTGGAACAGGCCGCCCGTGTCCGCCGTGGGGCCATAGGTGGAGTAGAGATCCCGTCCCAAAAGGCGCAGATAGGCGGTGAGCTGCCCCCGGTGATGCGCCGAATGAGAAATCCGGCGCGTGAGCACCCAGGCGCGGGACCGCTCCACGTCGAAGAACCGGGTCATCCCCTCGAACCAGCCGTCCGCCTGCTCCCGCAGCCGCGCCAGCCGCCGGCTGGAAGCGTCCGCGTACTTCTGGAGGAAGCCCAACCGCGTCTCCTCCGGGGGCAGCGGCGGCTCGCCGAGATCGATCCCCAGCATCCCCTTCATCCAGACGTCTTCGCTCACGCACTGATGGACCATCTGCTCATGAGGCGTCCGCGCCCGGGGCTCCGGACGGAACCGCAGGTCCTCGTCCCGGAGCTGCGACCAGACGGAGAGGGTCTTCAGGCGTTCGGTGTCGTAGGTGTCGAGGAGGAAGTCGTAGCGGGTCATGGTGGGTCTCCCTCTTATGCCAGCTCTTCGAGGCGGCGCAGCCAGCCCGCAAAATGCGGACAGCGCTCGCGGATGGCCGCCAGTCCTATCCTTCCTGCAATGAGAGGACCATGGAGCCTTTTCTGATAACCCTTCGCGAGCCTCTGAATGCGGGCCGCGGGATGAGTTTCCGGCCCCTCATTGACCTCTTCGGGTGAGTCGAATCCCGCGAGATCTTCCACCAGGCGATCCATGGAAGGCTGTCCCGGCAGAGCATCGCTAATGTTCATGGGAGATACCAGGAGAAGCGCCTCGAACTCATGGAGTGACAGATAGGGTATGAGCCGTGGGTGATTGATGTCGGCGCGCAGGGCTTCCTCGAGGAGTGAGACGCGTTCGTAGCACGAGCCGCCTCTGGGCAGGCGGTTTTTTCCTGGAAAGTCATCTGGAAGGCCGTAAAGATCGAGCATCGTCGTCACAGCCACGGCTCCACGGTCTCCCAGCAGATTCTGGAGATCGCGGAGTACCTGCTGGTAGCTGTTGACTCCGCCTCTGAATTTCCCGCCAGACTTCACCTTCTTCGTGGCCACTATGATCGGGCCGATGAAGAGTCCGAGAGGCAGGAAGTGGGGACCCAGGATGTCGCGGACGAAGGTCTCCTCTGTCTGACCCTCCACCAGGGCATGGATCCGCTTCACGACTGGGGCCTGCCCCCGAGCACGTTCTTCTCCCAGAGCTCCCCGAGAGAGTAGCCGTCGAGCCAACTCTCAAGGTCCGCGCTGGATGGCCGTCGGAAGACCGACTCGCTCCCCTCGCGGTCCACGACGATGACGTCCTCGGGAGAGAGCTGATTGACCAGCGTGACGGATTGAGTGGAGACCACGACCTGCGCACGCTCCGTGGCATTGCAGAGAAGATCGGCGAGGAGCGTAATGGCATACGGATGGAGACCAAGCTCGGGCTCATCGATCAGGATCATGGTCGGAGGGCTCGGCTGGAGCAGGAGGGTCGCCAGACAAAGGAACCGAAGGGTACCATCCGACAGATCGTGAGCGTCGAAATAGGTATCGGTTCCCTTCTCGTGCCATTCGAGTCTGATCTTTTCCGGGTTCAGCCGGTCGGGGCGAAGGTCCAAGCCACCGAGAAAGGGTGCGGCAAGCTGGACGGTGTCTATGATGTTGCGGAAAGCGCCGGAGTCCGTTTCCTGGAGCCGGTAGAGGAACGCCGCAAGATTCCCTGCATCCGTCCGAAGGGCAACATTGTCGGCGATGTCACCCGTCTGTTTGATCCGAGCCGTGGCGCTGGTGTCGTGGAAGTGGTAGACCTTCCAGTCCCGAAGTGCCGCGTTTACGGGAGCAGTGAAGGCTAGCCCGAGGCGACTCTCCCGGTGGCCAGCTCCGAAAGGTACCGTGTAAGGACTGCCAGGGCCCTGATAAGAGATTGTTTCCTCTCCAAAGACCAGAGAATCGGGAGCCGCCGGAATCAGAGTGCAATGATAGGCGTCTTGGTCGAAGCTCAGATCGATGATGATCTGCTCGGTCGTCTTGCTACCAAAATAAAGGAATCGGTCTGCGCCTCCAGACCGGCCGACGAAGAGTTGGAGGTTCTGATTGGCCGTCTCGTTGAGCAGACGGAACACGCCGATGAAGTTCGATTTCCCGGCGCCGTTCGCACCGATAAGGACGTTGAGGCCGCCCAACTTCAGACTCTGATCCCGGATCGACTTGAAACCGGCTACGTGGATTTGGTCGAGGCGATGCATGCGCCCGGAGTTTAGCACCCCTTGCAATGGGATGGATCTGGCCTACCCGCCAGCCCTGCCTTAATCCAGCAAGTCCCGTAATCGCAGATCCTCTCCTTGCTCCATGGAAGCTGTGGTACCCTTCTCCCGTACTTCCTGATATCGAACGTTGAGCCTGTACGGGATGTCTCGGGTGGAGGCCTACGGGCCTTCCGGAAACCCTGGCACAAGGGGAGTGGTGATGGTCAAAGTCGTTCGCAGGAGAGGGGCACGACGGCCGCTGGCGGGGCTCGCCCTTGGGGTGGTGCTGCTGGCGGGGACCGCCTGGGGGCAGGCGCCGCCGCCGGTGCCTCCGGATTCGGATTTCGATGTCGTCCAGGTCGATCTCGAAGGGCAGCTCTTCAACCGGGTCCTGCCGTTCGACGTACCGTTCATCCTCACGGGCACGGTTCCCTCGGGCGCCACCTCACTCGAGGTGCGGTGCTGGGAGCTCCCCCCGGACCGGACCAAGAGCAGCGGTCTTCCGCCGACGGACAAGGACGCGGAGCTGCGGGCGGAACCCGGAAGCGACTGCTGGCCGGAGGGAAGGCCCCTGGTGTGGCGCAATACGATCGACCCCACGGCGGCCAATCCCACGTTCCGCCTGCTGGTGCCGAGGCTCGATGCCGAGAAGTTCTATCAATTCCGGTTCAGCTTTGAGAAAAAGGTCACTCCGGAGGACGCCCAGGCCTTTGCCAAGAAGGTCGAGGGGGTGGTCGACGGGGTCCTGTGGGGCGATCCGAACAACACGGCGGACCTGCCCCTGAGCGGCGATCTCACGGTGGACGAGATGCAGGCGATCCGCGGCGGGCTCATCCAGGCGCTCCAGGAGATCACGGGCGCGGACCGCGTGACGGAGCCGGGGACGGTGTTCAATCCGGACACTCCTTTCGAAACGGTCCGCAATGAATTCAACGGGCTGCTCCGCCCCGTGCGCAATGCCCAGGGTCAGATCAACGACACGGCCGAGGACTACCAGGATGAGATCGCGGACCTGAACCCGCTCTTGGCGCAGATCCGGAGCGATCCCACCTTGCGGAAGCTCGCCTCGGCCCTCGCGGCCCGGGCGGCGTCCGATCCGAGCGCCCAGGACCGCTCTGACGAGGTGGCCGCCGCGCTGGCCGTGGGGAATGCGCCCGTGCTGTTGCGGAGCGACCGCCAGAGCCCCAGCGCCCTCGGAAGCTTCGTCCAGAAGAGCGCGCCCTACTATGCCGACGCCGCGGCCAAGATGGGCAAGCTGCAGGACCTGCTGGCCAACAAGCTGACCGAGGCCGACGGCTCGCCCCGGCCTGCCGTAAAGCCTCTGGTGGACTCCGGCCAGCTCACGGCGGACGACCTTGCCAGCCTGTCTGCCCTGGGCCAGCCCACTCAGCCGGTGGGCCGCGCGAGCCGGGCGTTGACGCGGGCGGGCGGAATCCTGAACGACCGGCTCGCGCGGCTCCTCGGCAACCGCGAATCCGCGATCGCTGCCGTGGCCGAGGAGTACCGTACAAAGGTGGAGGGCATGGCCATCATCGCCGGCTCGACCACCGGCAGCTTCCAGACCCAGAGCCGGAACTACATCAGCGCGGACACGGGCATCGTCTGCACGCCCGAGATCGGCGAGTGCAACACGTACGTGGGCACCAACATCTATTTCCGGCCGATCAACAAGGCCGCTCCCTTGAATCAGTTCGGAGGCTTCTTCCAGACGCTCAACCGGCGGCTTTCGGTCACGCTCGGGCTGACGGTTCAGGGCATAGGGGACGAGAAGACCCGCGACGATCTGTTCAACAATCAATCGCTGCTCCTGGGCCTGGGCGCCCGCATGAGCAGCTCGGTGCGGTTGACCGCGGGCGGCCTGCTGTTCAAGAAGCGCGACCCCAACCCTTTGTCGGATGATTCATCGCTGACGACGACGTATTTCCTGTCACTTTCCTTTGACATCGACGTTGTGCCGACGCTGCAGGGGATCGGCGGCCTGTTCAAGACGGGGCTGCCGGGCCAGTGAAGCGTCAGGGGGAGAAATTCCGATGGCGATCGTGATCGATGAGAACCTGACGGCCTCGCCTACCAAGACGGGCATGCCCAGTGGACCCATCACTTTACGGCAGACGCTGCACTCGGATCTGGGGAGCGAGACGGTGAGCATCACCTACACGCTCGACGGCCGCCACAATGTCTGTTTCCAGACGGCGCAGGGGCAGGTCAAGCAGATCCAGATCAACGGCCAGAAGGTCCCCGGCAGCGCCACCGAACGATCGGATACCATTGCTCTGGTGGAGGTCGGCAGCGGCACCGGTGTGGACCAGATGATCATCAGGCAGGTGATCCGCGGCGAGAACACCGCCCGCGACAGCGTGACGCTCACGATCCTGGAATGATGAGGACTTCATGAAACACCGCCGTTTTTTCCTGCTCTTGGCTCTGCTCCTGGCCCTCTTCCTGGCCGCCTGCTACGACAAGTCGGATTATTCGCCGACCTCGACGCTGGTGGACCGGGTGATCGTGCTGAGCGCGGCGGACGGCGCCACGAGCCTGCCGGCGGATGGCTTCTCCCGGCTCCGCATCGAGGCCCGGCTGCAGGGAGATCCCGACTTCGCCAAGCGCACGGTGGTGTTCTCCACGTCCAACGGCACGCTCGCCGGCGGCACGCCGGGCACCAACTGCAACGGGTGCCAGACGGTGCCGGCGGACGGCAGCGGCCGCGCCACGATCGATCTGGTGAGCTCGCAGCAGGTGGGCACGGCGGTCGTCCGGGCCTGGCCCATGGACGCGCCGGGCATCACGGCCACGCTGCCGATCAGCTTCGGAGCGGCCCAGCCGGACCAGACCCTCCAGTTCGTCGCGGCTCCCGACCGGGCGCCCGCGGACGGGGCCACGGTTTCGACCTTCACGGTGGGGATCTCGCCGTCGCTGCCCGCGGCATCGCGCACGGTGACGTTCCAGACGACGGCCGGCACGTTCGCCCCGGGCAACATGGCCTCGGTTCAGGTGAGCGCCGACGCTGGCGGCAACGCCTCGGCGGACCTGGTGAGCCCGCGGCAGATCACGACGGGACGGGTGACGGCCACGGTGAACGGCGTGACCCGCGAGGCTTCGATCCGTTTCGAGCGGGCCCTGCCGAACGTCATCACGGCCACGGTGGACACGCCGATTGCCACGGCCGCCACCAGCACCAAGATCCGCGTTACCGCGACCTTGCTGCGCAACGTGGGGACGGTCAGCGACGGCACGGTGGTGACCTTCGAGGCCGAGAGGGAAGACGGCACTCCGGTCGGCCTCTTCACCAACATCACGACGACCACGAACGGCACCGCCTCGGCCGATTTCCTGCCCAATACGACCCAGGCGGGCACGGTGACGATCACCGTCGGTGCCCAGGACACACGGGTCACGGGCACCGTCCAGGTCGTGCTGACGGGGAGCTAGGGTTCGGTCACTCCAGCGCCGGCTGCTTGAGCGCCTGGGCGACGCTCCAGGGACCCGCGCCGCGGGCGGCGATGTAGAGGAAGGCGAAGCAGAAGAGCACGGCCATCTCGCCCTTGTTCTCGATGGGCAAGGTGCCCTGCGGCTGGTGCACCATGAAGTAGGCGACGGCCATGGTGCCGCTGGCCAGGAATGCGGCCCAGCTCGTGAACAGCCCGATCATCACCAGGATCCCGCCGAAAAACTCGATGATGCCCGCGAGCCCCGCCAGAGAGGCGAGCGGGGGTTGCTGGGCTCCAAAAGCCCCAAAGAGCTTCTGTGCCCCGTGACAGGCGAAGAGGAATCCGACCACGATCCGGAAGATCGCGTAAACCCGGTCCGCGTGACGTCCAAGAATCCTGTTCATGGCACCTCCCCTGGAAAGGCTCCCGAAGGAGCGGGATCACTATAGCAACTCGCGTTCCAGGAGGGCGCTACGGGCGGGGTGCTATCATCTCGTCCACATGAGCGTCCTCACCCGGAACAACGTCAAGGTCTCGGGTCCGGAAACAGGTCAGCCCATGATCTTCGCCCATGGCTTCGGTTGCGACCAGAACATGTGGCGGTTCGTCACGCCGGCCTTCGAAGACGAGTACCGCGTCGTCCTTTTCGACCACGTCGGCGCGGGCCGGTCGGACATCTCGGCCTACAACCGCACCAGGTACGCCTCCCTTCAGGGGTACGCGGACGACGTGCTCGAGATCTGCCGCGAGCTGGGGTTGGCGCGGGCGATCTTCGTGGGGCACTCGGTCGCCGCCATGATCGGGGTGCTCGCGGCCCTCCAGGAGCCGGACCGGTTCGACAAGCTGGTCCTGGTCGGGCCCTCGCCCCGGTACATCGACGAGGACGGCTACGCCGGCGGGTTCAGCCGGGAGGACATCGAAGGGCTGCTCGACTCGCTCGACAGCAACTACCTGGGCTGGTCCAGCGCCATGGCGCCCGTGATCATGGGACAACCCGGACCGTCCCGAGCTCGGGACGGAGCTGACCAACAGCTTCTGCCGCACCAACCCCGAGATCGCGAAGGACTTCGCGCGCGTCACCTTCCTGTCCGACAACCGGGCCGACCTCCCCAAGGTGCAGACCCGCTCGCTGATCCTGCAGTGCTCCGAGGATGTGATCGCCCCCCGGGAGGTCGGAGAGTACGTGAGCCGGCAGATGCCCGGCAGCGAGCTGCGTGTTGATGCAGGCGACCGGGCACTGCCCGAACCTGAGCGCTCCCGAGGAGACCATCTCCGCCATCCAGGATTTCCTGTCGGCCGGCAGGTGAAGCTTGGCCGTTGAACGACGAAGACGCCGAGGACCTGTACGAAAACGCTCCTTGCGGCTATGTCTCGGCGCTGCCGGACGGGACCATCCTCAAGGTCAATCAGACGTTCCTGACCTGGACGGGGCACCGGCGTGAAGACCTCGTCGGCCGCAAGCGGTTCCAGGACCTGCTCACGGCCGGAGGCCGGATCTTTCACGAGACGCACTACGCCCCGCTGCTGCGGATGCAGGGGGAAGTGCGCGAGATCGCGGTCGAGGTCATCTGCGCCACGGGCGGCCGGCTGCCGGTGCTGATCAATTCGGTGCTCAAAAGGGACGGGGCGGGAAAGCCGCTGCTGACCCGCACCACCGTCTTCAACGCCACCGACCGCAAGGAATACGAGCGCGAGCTGCTGCGCGCCCGGCAGAGGGCCGAGCAGGCGGACAAGGCCAAGGCGGATTTCATCTCGATGATGAGCCACGAGATCCGCACGCCGCTCACCGCGATCATGGGCGTCGGGCATCTCCTCACGATCACGGACCTGTCACCGAAACAACAGAAGCTCGTGCGAGTCCTCCGCTCGTCCTCGGAGAACCTGCTGGACCTGGTCAATCAGATCCTCGACTTCAGCAAGATCGAAGCGGGCAAGGTGTCCCTGGAGGAGAAGGGCTTCGACCTCCGGCAACTGATCAACGAAATCGTCTCCAGCCTGCGGGTGAAAGCCGAGGAGAAAGGCCTCGTCCTCGACTCGTATATCGACGAGAACGTGCCGGCCGTCCTCCTCGGAGATCCGGTCAAGATCGGGCAGGTGCTCACCAATCTGCTGGGCAACGCCATCAAATTCACGGCGCAGGGATCGGTGACGGTGGACGCTGCGGGTCCGGGAGCTGCTCCCGGACAGCGCGTTGATCGATTTCCGGATCGCCGACACGGGCATCGGGATCTCGCCGGACCGGCTGCCGCACATCTTCGACGACTTCACCCAGGCGAGCTACGACATCGGCCTGAAATACGGCGGCACCGGGCTGGGGCTTTCGATCAGCAAGAAGCTGGTGGAGCTGCACGGCAGCCAGCTCGCCGTGGAGAGCGAGCTGGGGCGGGGGACGACGTTCTTTTTCGACCTGCGCCTGAAGACCGCGGCCGGCGGGCACGGCGCGGCCGGTCAGAATGGCGATGCCGCCGAACCAGCCGTTGCTGAGAGGCCTGAGAGTCCTGATCGCCGATGACAACGAGATCAACGTGCTCGTCCTCACCGGGTTCCTGAGGAGATGGGGCGTCGAGCCCGATGTCGTGAGGGACGGGCGGCAGGCCGTCGAGCGGGTCCAGGAACGGGATTACGACGTGGTGCTGATGGATCTGCGGATGCCGGAGCTGGACGGCTACGCCGCCACGCGGCAGATCCGCTCCCTGCCGAACGAAAGATTCAAGCGCCTGCCCATCTTCGCGGTCTCGGCCTCGACCCGGATGGGAAACCAGCACGAGCTCGACGCCGCGGGCTTCACGGAGTTCGTGGGCAAGCCAGTCAGCCCCGACATCCTCTTCGCCAAGCTCGCCCGGTACGCGCCACGGGCGGACTGACCGGCAGTAGACCTGAGAAGATCACCGCGTGTAGAATTCTCCACAGCTACTTCATCCAGAGTCGTGGAGGTTTTGATGCGCAAAGCATCGGTCTTGGCGGCATTCCTGTTGGCGGTCCCCTTCGAGACCGGTGCGGCTGGAACGAGCCCACCGCCGCTCCTCAAGCTCGACCCCTGGACGCGGGAGCAGCGCCAGGAAGCGGATCTTCAGTCCGTGAAGGTCTACCGCTCCGGCCTGGCGCGGCTCGTCCATTACGCACATTCGCGCTCCGACCTTTTTCCGCCCGTCCGGCTGAAGACTCCCCGGCTGTTGAGCGAGAACGATCGCGATACGGTGCGCGATACCTGGAAATCCATGCTGGACTACTACCTGGCGCTCGACTCGCTGGCGCGCTATCACGCCGAGGCGTACGCTCTGGCCGGTACGCGCGATCTGGCGCCCTCGTTCTACGTCTCGCGTGGCGCCTTTCTCGCTCAGTACCGTTTCGCTCTCGATTTCATCGAACGCGCCGAGAACGATCGGAAGCTGGCCATCCTGCTCAACGATCCCGTGCCGGAGCTCGGTTTGCCGAAGGGGTCCTATGATCAATTCAAATTCCGTTATCTGAACGTCGCGGCCGCCTCGCAATTCGGGGCCTATGGCGCGACCGCCCGCCTGGTACGGGCTCCGGCGGACCCGGAGCTGGCCCGTGGCATGGCCGAGGATGCGGACCGCATCTGGAAGGCCGGCAAGGGGAAGGGCGAGGCGCTCACCGCCGCGAACGCCGTGAACGTCGTCAAAAAGCTCGGCAGCCGGTTGTCCTTTCCCGTCCAGGCCGGAGTTTCCGAATGGATGGGAGACACCAAGGTCCGCCGCCAGAGCCAGGCGCTCATCTCGCCGGCACAGATCGCGGCGATCCGTCCGCGGCTGGAGCCGGGGGATATCCTGCTGCAACGGCGCGAATGGTACATGTCCAACGTGGGCCTGCCGGGGTTCTGGAGCCACGCGGCGCTCTACGTGGGCACTCCCGCGGAGCGGCGCGCGCGCTTCAGCGGTCCCCAGGTCCGCAAATGGGTCATCAGCCAGGGAGAGCCCAGCGGCGACCTCGAAAAACTGTTGCAAGGGAAGTATCCGAAAGCCTACGCGCTCGCCCTCAAGCCGCAGGAGCACGGGCACATTCCGCGCGTGCTCGAAGCAATCAGCGAGGGCGTCGTCTTTACCACGCTGGAGCATTCGGCCGCCGCGGATTCCATGGTGGCCCTGCGCCCACGCCTCCAACCGGTGGAGAAGGCGCAGGCGCTGGTACGCGCGTTCCGCTACATGGGCCGTCCCTACGACTTCAATTTCGATTTCCATACTGACTCGGCGCTGGTCTGCACCGAGCTGGTCTACAAGTCCTATGAGCCCGTCCCCGGATTCAAGGGGATCGGCTGGCAGGCGGAGGAGATCATGGGCCGCACCGCCATCCCGGCGAACTCGGTGGCGCGCCAGTTCGACCAGGATCCGAACGGCCCGCTCGAAATGGTGCTCTTCCTGGACGGCCAGGAGAAGCGGGGAATCGCCGTAGAAGCGAGCGTCGAAGAGTTCCGGCGAAGCTGGAAGCGCCCGAAGTGGCACGTGCTGGTGCAGGAGAAGCAGGCCCGGCAGGCGGCCTCCCGGGGAGGGCGCTGATGAGTTAAAATAAGGCAGGCGGGAGACACGATCGGAGGAACCATGATCTACCTCGGCATCCTCGTTCTGTTGGGTCTGCTGATCCTGATCCACGAGCTGGGCCATCTGGCGGCGGCGCGGCTGGTGGGGATCCCCGTCGCGAGCTTCTCGGTCGGCCTGGGTCCCAAGGTCTGGAGCTGGCGCTGGGGATGGACGGAGTATTCGATCCGGGCCCTCCCCCTGGGTGGCTACGTGCTGCCCGCCGTTGCCGATGCGGACGAATTCCGCAGGATCGCGCACCGGAAGCGTCTCCTCTATTTCCTCGGCGGTCCACTGGCAAACCTCGTGGCGGCGTTCCTTGCCTACGCAATCCTGAACGCCGTGACGCTCGGATTCTCCATCCAGAACCTTCTGATCGCACCCTTCGATCAGGTCGCAACGGCTTGCTGGCAGGTTCTGGGCTCCTTGCCCGCCATGTTCAATCAACCGGATCAGATCATCAGCGTGATCGGAATCGCCGTCGAAGGCAGCCGGGTCGCTGCCGCGGGGATGATCGTGCCGTTCGCGATCTTCCTGAGCGTCTCTCTGGCGGTGCTCAACCTACTCCCCATCCCCGGGCTCGATGGCGGGCAGATCGTCATGAGCTGCCTGGAGGAGGTGTTCCCCCGGTTGATCCCGCTGCGGGTGCCCTTGACGATGCTGGGCTTCCTCGCGCTGGCGGGCGTCATGATCTACGCCACCGGCTTGGACGTGATGCGCTACTGGGTCTAGCTCCCGCCCGAGTGCAGCGTACAATACGCCGTACTCCAAGGAGACCCCATGAGAGCCCGAACGTCCTTGCTCTGCCTGATCTTCACGCTCTTCGCGTTCCTCCCTGCCGCCCCTATCATCGAAGCCGGTACGCCGGACCCGGGCGTCAAGCCTCCGGCGGAGGAGGGCCTGTATCTCCTGCTCACGGGCGGCAAGCTCGTGAAGGTGCCCCGCTTCACGGGCAAGCCGTGCGACGCGGCTACAGGAGGGGCTCCGGCCGAGGTGCCGAAGACTCCGGGCCGGGAGAAGTTCCTCTATGCCCCGGTGAGCATCCTGGGGCAGATCCCGGTGGTCTCCTCCAAGGAAATCCAGGGGGCCTATTTCGTCAGCCGCGAGGAAAAGCTCGAAGGGCTACGCAACGTCGTCTCCCTGGCCCCCTATCTGGATGGCCGGAAGATCCTGCCCGGTGCCTACCCGGACGGGTGCACCGAGGGAGAGATCGCCGATCCGGGAAAGTTCCTCGCCTGGAGCGCCTGGGGATGGCCATTCGACAAGGTGATCCGGGCCACGTACGTCAACGAAACGACCTCGTGGCTGAGCTTCGAGTCCCACCTGCCCCTGGAGAAGGGGGAGACGCGGCCCATCGTGGGACCCGCGGAGCAGAAGATCGGCTCGTTCGGAATCTTCGTGGCCACCGACAAGGCCTTCTATCCCTTCATCCCCGACGAGCGGCTGGAAGGCTTCCTGGCGAACGGTACGGAAAAGTCCGGCTATGCGGCGGAACTGGCCGGGATGATGGCGAAGCACCGCAAGAAGCGGTGATTAACGGACTACGTCTCGCACGAGCTGACCGCAGGCGCCCTGGACGTCGCGCCCCCGGCTGCGGCGCACGGTGATGAAGCAGCCGTGCTCGTGGAGGCGCCGGGCGAAGGCCTGCACGCGGTCTTCCCCGGGCTCCTGGAAGGGCGCCCGTTCGTGCTCGTTCATGGGGATGAGGTTGACGTTGTGCCGGTGCCGGAGCTCGCCCAGCCAGGCGACGAGGCGGTCGGCATCCTCTACCGTGTCATTCACCCCGGCCATCAGCACGTACTCGAAGAGCAGGCGCTCGTGGCGCTTGAGCTGCCAGGTGTCCAGGGCCTGGCGCAGGCGGGCGAGGTTCCAGGCGCGGTTGACCGGCATGGTGGCCGAACGGCCCGCGTCGGTGGTGGCATTGAGCGAGATGGCAAGCAGTGGCCGGGGCGTCATGCGGGCCAGCTTCTCGATGCCGGAGACGAGCCCGGCCGTGCTCACCGTGATGCGCCACGGTGAGAGGCAGGCCCCCTCGGGATGGCAGAGCACGGTAATGGCACGGTGCACGTGGTCGAGGTTGTGGAGCGGCTCGCCCATGCCCATGAAGACGATGCAGATGGACTCGCCGAGCGGCGGTCCCAGGTGGTGCATCAGGGCAAGCACCTGCCCGACGATTTCCCCCGCCGTGAGATTGCGCACGATACCCATGGCGCCCGTGGCGCAGAAGGTGCACCCCAGGGCGCAGCCCACCTGGCTGGAGATGCAATAGGTGACGCGCGGAGCATTGCCGCTGGTTCCGCGGGGCATGTGGACGGCCTCGACGCGGCGGCCGTCGGAGAGCCCGAGCACGAGCTTGGTGGAGCCGTCGGACGAGGGATGGCGCTCCAGGATCTCCGGCAGGGAGAGGTCGGTCCGGGCCTCCAGCCACGCGCGGATCTCCCGCGAGAGGAACAGGCTGTCCGGCCTCCAGGTGCGGACGCGCTGGAGCCTCGCGAAGACGTGTTCCGGCCGGCCTGGACACCCCTGGGCGGCCAGGTCCTCGGGCAGCAGGGCCCAGGCGGAGGGCGGACCCTCGCGCTCGGGAGCCCGGCGGTCCCAGGGCATGGCGGCGGTAGGGGAGAGGGTGTCTGCGGGGGCCAGCATTCGGGGGAGTTTACCGGATTGGGAGCTTTTCGAAGAGATCTACCATCCTCGCCCCGCAGACGCGGTCCGGATCGAGCCCGGGATCGTAGATGGTCACCTGGAGGCCCAGGGCGTGCGGGTGCTCCACGAGCGGCGTGAGGAATTCCGCCAGCTCGCCGATCCCGAAGCCGCCGGGCTCCGGCGAGTCCACGGCGGGCAGGATGGCGGAATCGAGCACGTCGGCGTCCACGTGGATCCAGAAACCTTTCAGATCCGGACGGGCGAGCCGCTCCAGGGTGGCCGCTACGGCCCAGGCCGTGCCCCGCTCGTGGAGGGTCTCGTAGGGGAGGTCCAGGATCTCCGTCGCGCTCAGGGAGTAGGGGCCGGTCTGTGGCTCCTCCGGATCCCGCCTCCCGATTGCGGCGACGTCTCTCTCCCGCACCAGCGGCTGCGGGCCGTCCAGCCGGGCGAGCCGGCCGCCGCGGCCCACGGCCAGGGCAAGGTCCATGCCGGCCGCGCCGCCCGTCCCCGAGGTGGAGGGATCGGCGAAGTCGAAGTGCCCGTCCACGAACGCAAGGCCGCAGGGGCCGTGCGGGCGCAGGCCCAGCAGCGTGCCCAGCAGGATGCTGCAGTCGCCCCCCAGGACGATCGTGAACTGCCCGTCCGCGACCGCCTCCGAGACCCGCCCGGCCAGGGCGCGGGAGTAGGCGGCGATCTCCTCCTCGTTGCGCGGAACGCCCTTCGGACGCACAAAGTCGCGGTAGGGAGGCGCCTCCACGTCCCCCAGGTCCCGGGCGCCGAGGCGCTCGATGAGACCCAAATCCCTATAGACCCTAGGCGCTTCGTTGACGCGGCGGGGACGACCGTTCTCGTCGTAGGGCTTGAGCCCGAGGTTGGAGGGCGCTCCCAGGATGGCGGGCTTCTTCTTCATGCCGGGGAGGATACCGCAAGCCGTCTCACGATCTTCGCAGGTTTAGCGTAAGATCTTTCCGTTCCTGTCGTGCCGCAGATCCGTCCAATCCTTGGACCAGGAGGGATTTATATGAGTTATCTCGACGTTCCCCGGCTTCACTTCTTCGGCTCCTTCACGGCAAACCCCTCGACGATCAACAACACGCCGACCAACTACAGTCTCCAGCCGCCGCTCGATCCGAGCTGGAACCCGAACGGCTCCCACGCCTGGAAGTTCCCGAGCGTCACGGTGCAGACCGTCGTCGGCCCCGACGGACCGGGCTCGGGCGATCCCCTCGTGGGGACTCCCGTTACGAGCACGAACCAGCCGTCGACCGCAAAGCTCGTGGACCTCGACCCCGAGCAGCAGATGGTGTCGATGATCTTCGGCCTCCAGATCCAGGTGGGCAGCTCGGCGTCCGGCACCGTCACCGGCACCTTCCAGCCCTCCCCCTTCATGGACATCTTCGCGCGCGAGATCGGCGTCGGCCCCGACATGGTCTTCGCCGCCTACTACCAGTCGGTGCTCACCAACCTGCAGTGGAGCCCGACCCTGGCCTCGCCGATCCTCCAGCAGCTCAAGGCCGCCAGCCCGGACAGCCTGTCGATCAAATTTGTAGTCGACGACCTGCACAACGACTCGGGAGCACCCAACTTCACCTTCGGCCGCGTCGCCGGCACCCTCGGCCCGGCCTTCCCCGGCGAGCCCGCCAACTTCCCTGAGGGGCGCCTGATGCGTCCGCAGACCGTGTGGTTCAATCCGAACAATTCCTCGGGTTTCAGCGGCGCCGTCCAGGTCAACTACACCCCCTTCAAGGTGGACGGCTCACGCGGCAAGGTGACCGTGGACTTTGGCAATACTTTCCCCACCGCGACGCCTTCGAGCTCGGCTCCGGCCACGCCGCCCCTGCCCTTCGCCAGCCCGGCTCCCGCGGACCTCGGCCCGCTCCTGGTCACCATCCTGGGCAGAGGCGCTCCGGTGATCCTGGGACCCGTGGACAACTCGGCGCAGGCCTACCAGGCCACGGCCGGCATCCAGGAATTCGCCGCCTCGCCCGAGGAGATCGGAGCGCTCCGGAGGAATCCCCTGGGCGTGGTGCAGCCGGCCTCGGGCGCGCTGCTCCCGGTCGTGCTCACGGAAGACCCGGCGTGCACCTCCCTCATCGCGAGCCCTCTCGTGCTGCGGCTGAACCCCGGCGAGAGCGCGGAGGTCACTCTGAATACGTTCCAAATCGGCGCGCCGGCGCCGGGGCAGACGGTCTATCTCCAGCTCACCAACAGCAACCTGCAGGGAGGGTCGGGCAATCTGGAGGTAGGCGTGCCGGTGGATGCCATCGAATTTCCAGCCAGCGTCACGACCGATCAGAACGGCCAGGCCGTCTTCACGGTGACCGCGTCGCCGAACGGTCCGGGAAACCCGCGCGAATTCATCGACGGGCAGGTCTACGGCATCAGCTTCTCCTGGCCGCTCCAATCCATGCCAAACCCGAATATCGCCATGAGCGTCCACATCTACGACAAGGTCGCAGTCCCCGCGGCTCCCACCTGGGAGAACGACGTCGAGCCGATCCTGCTGCCCTACAACGACCTCTATCCCTTCATGGCGAACATGATCGCTCTCGACAACGAGCAGGCCGTCACCCAGAACAAGGCCGACATCGAGATGCGGATGCAACTCCCGCTGACGGACCCCCGCTACATGCCGGTGACCCGGGACATCTCCGACGCCAAGAAGCAGATCGTCCTGAAGTGGCTGGCCAGCCTGCCGGGGAACTCCTAGCGCTTTCCCTGGGAGCGCCGGCATCCCTGCCGGCCTTATCTAACTCCTTCTTTTTTAAAAAGCAAAGTTAGATACGGCCGGCAAGGATGCCGCGCTCGCACAGCTAGCAGAGCTTCCCTCTATCCCTCATGTCGACGCGGACCAGAAGATCACTTCGGGGGACGCGGATCACGTGGACCGAGAAGTCGAGGATGGCGCAGGTGGCGAGGGCGTTGCTGCAGGCTTCTCCCTCTGCGCTCACGAGGAGGTGCCCTTCCAGGTTGGCGATCGAGGAGACCGTCACGATGCCGTTGCAGCCGGGACCCACGACCACGATCACTATCTCGCGGCGGAAGTCGATCGCGGGCAGCGAGGCGGGTGATTCGTTGTGCAGCTCCGCCCAGACCTTCTGCCAGGTCGCCTGATCCCGGACTGCCTCGCGTCCTGCAAGGTCCGGAGGGGTACCGGGGAGCGAAGTCTTCAGGACCGTCTGGAAACTGACCGAACCCCCGGGTTCCGTCGGCGAATCGTTGCAGGCGAGGAAGAGCAGGAACATCGAAGCGAGAGCAAGCCCAACGGTCGTGCGCCGCATCATGATCGTTTCTCCTTCTTCTGAAATCGTACCACCCTGGGGGTAGGGGAGACAGCATTGCGAAGCCGCTGAGGAAAAAGGAGCAAGAATCTTCCAAGGTCCGCGATTCATCCCGGACCGTCCCGGTGCCCTTCCCGAGGCGGGGATTCACGGGATTCCCCTGTCTTCGCGTCCCATTCCCCTTGGGGAATGCTGCCGGAGCGCCAGGAACGCGAGGCGTGCCCTGGAACACGAAGCATTCCCCGCCTCGATGGCGCGTTTCCGGCCTCGGCGGCGCGTTCCCCGCCTTTCGGCTCTCGCTGGCGGCGGGGAATGGGATGGAGCGGAGCTCGCCAAGCCGTTCCCTCCGGAGAACGAGATCCGGCGGCGGGGAACGGGACCTTCCCCGTCCTCTTCCTGCCGCTCTTGGGGGGAATGGCGCGCGAAGGGCAGGGAGGGAGCCGTTCTCCGCTCCTGCGGTCTCCACGGGCGGGGGAATGAGCCGTTCCCGTTCCTCCCGCCTTCAGCGAAAGGGGGAATGCGGCATTCCCCTGAATGTGAATTCAGAGATAAGAAGCCTGGACATCCGCAGTCTCATAAGTTGACAACCCCTTCGGTGATGCCTATTGTATGCACAATAAAAAGGGAGGTTCTTGAGATGCCCTCAGATCGTGAAGTCCAAGCGAGGCGCCGAGAAGCCCTGGTCGCGATCCTGACCGGGGAGGAGAAGGTGACGGATCAGAGAGATTTGGTGGAGATGCTGCGCAAGTTGGGCATCCCGGCGACGCAGTCGAGCATCAGCCGTGACTTGAAAGCCCTCGGGGCCGTACGCGCGAGGGGGTACTACGAGATCCCCTCCTGGAGCGAGGAAGAGGCTACGGACTACGTTTCACCGTTCCGCAGGGTCCTCCCCTTCCTCCGCAGGGTCAAGCAGGCCGGGCCGTACCAGTTGCTGGTCGCGACTGAGCCGGGTGCCGGGCGGATCGTCTCGCAGGCCATCAACGACTCTGAATGGGAGGACGTCGTCGGCACCATCGACGGAGACAGCGCGGTGCTGATCCTGACCGAGAACTTTTTCTTCCAGAGGCTCGTCTACGAGCGGATCAAGTACTACGCCAGGCTCGATGGAAGGATCGAGCTCCTCGAGTCCAAGGAGCCGGAGCCTGAATCGGAATCGGAGTGATGGGCCGGCCGGCAGCAGAGGCTGGCCCTTTTCAACTCCCCGGTCCGGAGCGGCAGGGACGCCACCCTCCAGGGCTCGGCGCAAGGACAGTAAGCGCTTACACGGCTCTTGCCCGACAGGTGAGCATCCTGACCGGGTTCGCGGCCTCAAGGCCAAGCCTTTTCCAAGAGGGAGCTTACGTCTTTCTCCCGATCGCTCGGAGCGTCGCCTTACTCGCAGGGTGAGAGCAATAAGCACTCTCTCTCCATGCCTGAAGAGCGTTTACATGGCCGATCGCAGTATTGACGAGCATGCCTCAGCGGCGTAGCATAGCTGTAAACTACAGAGGTTCAGCCGCATCGAGTCATGGCGATATTCGCCTGCGGCCTTCGATTGAGCCATATTGGCTCTGCGGGTGGGTGGATGGAGAACGTTGAAACTGAGGTTGTGCAAGAGCGAACCCTACTAAGAGAGCCTGATGCCATATCATCGATCATCTGCAATGGTTGGAATCTTAGGGCTGATTGTTGGTGTCCTGGGAATAGTCATCGCAATCACGACGCCGGAAGTCCGGGAATTCCTTGGACTCCCGGCGCTTCGGGCAGCGAACTCCTGGGTTCCGGGTCAAGTAAATCCGCAGCATGCCCATGTCATTGCCGGAGTAGAAAAGGGAAAGTGGCTGCCAGCACCAGGATATGCCTGGACAAGACCAAAAATTGAAAGTGATCTCACAGTACAGTGGTCACCGGGAATGCGTCACCATGAGTTTCAAAATGTCCTTGCTGCCAGAAAAGAGGGTGCATGGATTCCTGCTCCTGGATATCGCTGGCTTAATCCTACTCTAGATCTTAGAGTAGCTTGGTTTCCCGGAAGCGGCCATCCTAAGCATAGGCACATAGTCGCTGGGGAAATAGAAGGAGACTGGAAGCCTGAGCCGGGATACCGGTGGATTGATTATGAGCCCATGCTCGTTTCTTGGTCGCCTGGTATTAAACACCCAGACTATGAACATATTGTTGCTGCAGCCAAGGAGGGCCATTGGGGACCGGCTCCAGGATACAGATGGGTTAGCCCCACGAGGGGCCGGGGTGACTTTCGCGTAGTTTCAGTGGATTAGTCTCTTTGTAGGAGAATCAATGCTGGGGAGGGGAATTACACTTTGGAGCGGCGGGCACAACCCAGCGCTTCACCGGACGGCAACCCGCGCTCTGCGGCGCGTTTGCCGCACGGTGAGCTTCCAGGGTGTTGGCCGGGCCAAGGAAGAACTGCAGCGATGCCCAGTACCATCGAAGAGCAGATCACCGCTCCAGTTGAGAGCCTTGATGATCTCGTCCCCTTGCGAATCAGCGCGCGTGACCGAAACCCCCTCTAGAAGGCACAGCATCAAGGTGAACCATGGTTGACGATTTCAAATACGATGTCTTTCTAAGTCACAGCGCGAAGGACAAGGTGGTCGTTCGCCCTCTCGCAGAGCGGTTGCGGGCGAACGGCCTGCGCGTCTGGCTCGATGACTGGGAAATTCATCCCGGAGACAGCATCCCAGAGAAGATTGAGGAAGGGCTGGAGCACTCCCGCGTGCTCTTGCTCTGTATGTCGGCGAATGCGTCCGGCTCAAATTGGGCGCAGTTAGAAGCCAGTACGTTTCGGTTTCGCGACCCGTTAAACAAGGAACGCCGCTTCATTCCGCTGCGGCTTGACTCGGCCCCCATTAAGGGTTCGCTTGCTCAGTTCTTTTACATACGCTGGCGACCCAAGAAACAGGAGAAGGTCTACAAGAAGCTTCTCGAAGCCTGTCGGCCACCAGCTGGTCGGGTGACGGCGGAAGTTCTGGCCGTGCGCGAGCAGTTTGTAAAGGCAGTCCAGCTTGACCATAAGGCGCAAATCTTGGTCTATGCGTTCAGTGCAGATGAGAAGCGCGCTCTCTCCAGCGGTGAGGAAAAAAGCGTGAAGTTGTGGGACCTAGAGACAGGGCATTGTTTGCGCGAACTCGAAGGCCACACGGGTGAGGTCGAGGTGTTGAAATGGAGTCCGAGCCAACGCTACGCCCTCTCTGGCTCAACTGACGAGACTCTACGCTTGTGGGATGTGGAGGCGGGACGCTGTATTCACGTGCTTAAAGGTCACACAGGTAATGTCTGGGCCATTGCGTGGAGTGTAGACCAACGCTATGCCCTCTCCGGCTCGCATGACACAACCGTGCGTTTGTGGGACATGAAGATGGGACGCTGCATCCTCGTGCTCGAAGGTCACACCGCAGGAATCGAAAGTGTCGCTTGGAGCGCCGATCAACGTCGCGCCACCTCCGCTTCCCAAGACGGAACAGTTCGGTTCTGGGACCTGGAAACAGGAGATTGCATCCGCATGCTTGAAGGCGTTTTAGGTAGCCATATGCAGTGGAGCGCCGATCAACGCCGCGTCCTCTCTAGCACTGACAAAACCGTGCAACTCTGGGATCTTGAGAGAGGGCGTTGCTTGCGAGTGTTCGAAGGCCACACGGATACCATCTTTGGGTTGGAGTGGAGCTTCGATAAACGGCGTGTCCTCTCCGCCTCTCAGGATAAAACTGTTAGATTGTGGGACGTGGAGACCGGGCAATGTTTGAGTGTGCTTGAAGGCCACACGGATTGGATCTGTGATGTGTGGTGGAGTGCCGATCAACGCCGCGCTTTATCCGGTGACAGAGGTGGTGGCATTCGGGGGTGGAATCTATCGGAGTTTGTTGCGGAGGCGCGAGCACGAGAATCTTCTGGGCTGTCATTGCCAACCGTGCCGGATCATGTCCAATACACGAACGCCAAAGTCCTCCTCGTCGGTGAGAGCGGCGTAGGCAAGACGGGGCTTTCCAAAGTTCTGGCCGGTGAGAAATGGCAACCTAGCGACTCGACAGTCGGCGCGTGGGCGACGCAGTGGAAGCTGCCCGTGTCTTCTGGCGGCGATGTCGAGCGGGAAATCTGGCTCTGGGATTTCGGCGGTCAGGCTGACCAGCGATTAATTCACCAGCTTTATATGGACGAAACCGCGCTAGCGGTGCTGGTCTTCGACGGGCAGAAGGAGGACCTCTTCGAGACGCTGGGCCAGTGGGACCGCGATATCACCCGCGCCTCGCGCAATCCATTCACCAAGCTGTTGGTCGCCGGGCGTGTGGATGCTGGCGGCCTGCGTGCCAGCCGGAGTCAAGTCGAGGCCTTTGGGGAAGAACGCGGCTATACTCAATTCCTGGAAACCAGCGCTAAAGCCAATATCAGATGCGAGGAACTTAAACAAGCAATCCTCGACGGCATCCGGTGGGAGGACATTCCTTGGCGCTCCTCACCACTTCTCTTCAAGCGGCTCAAGGAGGAGATTGTCCGCCTCAAGGATGCAGGCTGGGTACTGATGCGTTTCAACGAACTTCGAGAGGCGCTGAGGCTGAGTTTGTTCAGCCAACTCGAACGATTCACCGACGAAGAGCTTAAAGCGGTGGTGAGTCTGCTGGCCGGCCCCGGTGTGGTATGGGAGTTAAAGTTCGGCAGTTGGGTACTCCTCCAGCCTGAGCGCATCAATGCCTACGCCCAAGCCGTGATCCAGACGATGCGCGAGGATGAGCACGAACGCGGCTGCTTGCCGGAAGAACGGGTCTTGAATGGGGATCTGACGTATCACTCCTCCATGGCACGCCTCGAAACCGACGAGGAACGGTTCATCTTGCTAGCCATGCACCAGACGCTGGTGGAGCGCGGTCTCTGCTTACGTGAACACACAGACAAAGGGGCGCTCTTGATCTTCCCCAGCTATTACCGCCGCGAGCGTCCGGAGTTGGTGGGGCATCCGGCAGTGCTTGTAAGCTATCGGTTTAACGGTTTCCTCGACGACATTTACGCCACATTGGTGGTGAGGCTGCATCACACAAGGCCCTTCCAGCAGGACCAACTCTGGCGCTACGCTGCCGACTTCAGGACGCTCACCGGGAAGCAACTCGGCGTAAAGCTAACCCGTCGGGCGGAAGGTGCGGGCGAGTTGGAGGTATATTTCGATCCCACGATTCCGACGGAGGAGAAGATCATTTTCAGCAAATATGTCCACGAACATCTGTTGCAGAGCGGCAGAGACGTAACCCGGCTGCGGCATTACGTCTGCCCGTACTGCGGCACGCCAGTGGGTAATCGCGAAGTGGCCATGAGGAAACTGGAGGAAGGCAAGAAGGACATTTTCTGTGTGAATTGTGATGATCCTACCAAACGGATACCGCTCTGGGACCAAATGGAGGAGCTGTTTGCCAGCCCAGAAACAAAAAAGCGAGTGCGTGAACTGGAAGAGCAATCTTCCATCGTGCTCGACAATGAGAGCAAAGAGCGCGCGCTGGTGGGCGACGTAATCTCCACTGTGGCGCTCGCGGGACAGATCTGCCGAGAGAAGAACGTCAGCGATCACGGCATAGATATGGAGATCGAGTTCAAGGACGATTATCATGAGGCCACGGGCCAGATGGTTTTTCTGCAATTGAAGTCAGGTGATTCTTATCTACGCAAGCGGAAGAGTGGCGGCGTGGAAGTCTTTACTATCAAGGACAAGCGCCACGCCCGTTATTGGATGGCTCAGAAATTTCCCGTGCTGCTGGTGATACGGAATTCAGATGGTGAGGTCCGCTGGATGGAGATCAGCGAGTTGCTGCGACGTGACAGCGACAACGGCAAGAAACCTGTGAAGCAGATCGTCTTCAAGGGGGAACGCCTCGACGTGATGAGCGTGCGCCGATGGCGGGACAGGGCGTTGCGCGCGTAAGGTGCACGTTCCACGGATCGGCCTCGCCATCCTTCCCGCACTGTTTGTGGGGATTGCGGCTTTTATCTCAGGACACAGGCCGGGTTCGTTCGTGGAGGTGTTTCTATTCGTCATGCTGCTGCTGCCCTACATAGTCCTGGCTGTCCAGTTGCGTACGGCTATAGGGGGGCAGCTCCCGGACAGGTACGGAGATTGATCATTCCAAGAGGGCCTAACAAAACCGGCCCAACGGGCCGGGAGATTCTAGCCCAGGGCTTCGGCCGTAGGCCGATGCCCTGGGTAAGGGAAGAGAGATCATCCCAGCGGCCTGAAGGGCCGCGAGAAGCTCGGCAGTAGTAAGTAAACAGGTGCCATGCGTTTAGTAGAAGAGAGGCGCGTCAAGGTGGCGCCAGTGCCCAATTCAGGGGAGAAATTCAGCTTTTGAGTCCCGGTTGTGCGGCCTGGAACGACCTGTCAGGCGTAAGGAAGAGCTGCGAAGCGGTCTGCGGAGGCTACTTGGAACGAGAAATCATCTGCGCAAGCACACCTCGTCCAAAGCCCTCCCGACGAGAGCGCTCAGGATCTGCTCTGGACTACGCCTCCCGCCAAGAGAAAGGCTGCGGCCTCGACTCTGAGACGCTTATCCGGCCACGAATGGCAAAGCGGGCGGGAAACTCCCGGCTGGGAATGGCACAGTCCGGTCCCCGGCCCGCAGCTTCTCGGAGGCCTCACGGAACGTGGCCGCGAACCACCGGTACATAGCGTACAGCTCCCGCCGCACCGCCTGGCTTGCCGCGTGGAACAACGGTGCGGGTGACTTCTTCGGCTTTCTCGGCCGGTCGAAAGGATGCTGTCCACGGACCGCCGAGGCCCCCAGAACCTGACTTCCCGTGCGCTGGCGGCGGATGGCGGCTTCCGCTTCAATCTCGGTAATCAGATCGGCAATGAGCTTGCGCCGTGTCTCCTCCGGTAGGTGCTTCCAGCAGGGCAGGGGAGAGAGGGTGAGAACCTCGAAGGTCGCGAAGCGCATCCGGTCGAAGTCCTCTCCCCGCCGCCGGGCGGCGTACGCCTGGGTCTCGTCGAACCAGTATCCCTGTACGGCCTCACCGGTCATCAGAGCCTGGGCGCAATGGACGCCCGGCCATTGGGTGACCTTTTCGACGAGGCCCTCCTTGACGCCATGCGCCAAGAGGTACTTCAGGCGGCCAACCTGGGCAGCCTCTTCGGAACTGATCACGATGGCCTGATACCTTCGGGACCAGAACTTGTCGCGCCAGTTGAGGAGGCGGCCGATCTTGCGCGCCAGGTTGGAGTTGACGAACCCCATGAAGCGCGAGAGCTGAAGGGCATCATCAACGTCCAGGATCAAGTGGAAATGGGTAGAAGCAAACGCATAAGCGCAGACGCGGACCGAGTACTTCCGCTGGGCCCGCCCTAGGACGCCAACGACGATGTCGTTGACGGCTGGGTGCGGGCGAAGGAGGAAACGGCTTTGGAGGGTCCGGCAGGTGACCTCGACGAGGGCCCCGCCTTCGGGGATGAACCGGAGTCTTCGCATAGTCCCCAATAGACGTAAAAAGTTCGGGACTTTTTGAAAATCACCACTGGGCTTGAGTTTGCGAGGGGGGTCTGAGGCACATTTCGACATTTTTAAAACGGTAGGGGAGCGCGCAGGGGTGTTCTGGGGGGCGGGGGGCGAAGCGGTCCGGGGGGTGAACCACCTGGCACTTGAAGCCGGCAGGACACAGGGTAGCGCGCTGAAGCCCGGCCAGGACCGCCTTCCCCTTGGTTCGATGGCACGGCGGGTACAAGAAGTGTTTTAGCCTATAGCTGAATGTGGTAGTATCCTTTGGACGCCCGGAGGCTACCTTTCAGGCCGTAGGGCATCCTCAACGTAAAGGGGGTTTGTGATGAAAAAGGCGGTCAAGAAGCTTACTCTCCACCGCGAAACCGTATGTACTCTGGCGGATCTTCGCCAGGTCTTTGGAGGAGCGACAGAAAGAACCGTATGCGCCACCAGATGCGTTACAAACTGCCTCTCCTGCGAGCTCAGCGCAGGGACCAGTTGCTGCTAGCCCAAGGAGCCAGTAGGGATAGAGGCAGCCTCAACTGAGGTTCGGCCAGTCCGGCCGGGTGCCGCGGCACCCCGGCCGGACTGGCCTAGCAAATTTGGAGCGGGCTGGCATTGCCCAAAGGCTGCATACCACTGCACCTTTTCCTGAGCTTCTTCGGCAGTCTCGATGGCAAGGTTGGTCAGCAGCAGCCATTCAACAGGCTCGGCCCTTCTGGGGGGCTTCCTCCCAGGCCAGAATCGCTGTCACGTCCACGGCCGGGAGCTTCTTGTCGGGGCGATAGGAGGCTCCATGGACCCCAACGGCCGCCAGGCGGTCACGAAGTCACTCTCTTGTGACAGGTCTGCCTTGAGAGCCGGCTCGCTTTGCCGGCCCACCTGTACCCATACTCAATAGAGAGATGTGCGAATAAGGAGGCGCGATTCGCCCGCCCTCGCAACCGTGCGGTGACTTTGGATCCACAGAGCTGTCTTTCTCTGGAGGGAGAGGGACAGGGGATTTAAAGAAATTAAATCTCAGGCTCTGAAAACTGGTCCAATGTGGTTTTCCAGAGACCCGGCAATCCGGGGAAGGAGGAACGATGTCACGCGTTCGATGGTCTTTCTGTGTCCTGTTGGCTGCCGCGGGGCTGCTGCCTCTCGTGGTGGCGGATGCCGCGGATCGCTCTCCGCGGCCCACGAACTCGCGCGAGCCGGCCCTGGCGGTGCTCTCGATGCTCGACAAGGAGCCCCAGGTCACGATCGAGGTCAACAAGGGCAGGGCGGTGGCCCTTCAGCTCGACCTGGTCTACGACCCCCAGGTGATGGAGTTGCGGGAGGGCAAGGCTTCGCCGGCCACGGAGGCCGCGGGCAAGGAGTTCACGGTGCGCCACCTGACGGCCGGGCGCGCCCGGGTGGTGGTGTTCGGCGCCAACATGGACCCCCTGCCCGCCGGGGCGCTGGGAACGGTGACGTTCCATCCTTTGCGGAAGAAGGTGGTGGCGACCGAGGTCTACGCCGTCAAGCGGCGGGCTCCGGACGCGCACGGCCATGCGATGGCCACGCGCGTGAAGTCCGGCGGCATCCTGGTGATGGACCAGAAGGAGGGAAGCCATGAGAACCGGTAACCCGAAAATCATCGCCGTGGCGGCGGCTTTCCTGGCCCTGGCCGGCGGCCTCCAGGCCCAGCCGCGCCCCTGTCTGGACGTCACCGCGGACGGCATCGTGAACGAAGTGGACGTGGAGATCGTCCACGCCGCCGCGGCCGCGATGCGGTCCGAGGCCGATCCCCGGGGCGATTACAACCTTTTGAGCGGCGTCACCATTGACGACGCGGTGAACCTCCAGCGGGTCGCGGATGGCCAGCAATTCGCATTGATCGATTTTCTGACCAAGGCGGCGGTGTGCAACGAGGAGGTGGTGATCCACGTTCAGAACATCCAGCTTCTCGGCACCCGTGGAGATGTCCTGGTGACGGTGGACGGCGGCGCCGAGACGGCGACGGTAACGGGCAGCATCGACTCCCGGGGCATCGTTTTCGTCATGCCGGACCTGCAGGCGGACCTGTCGGGGAAAACCGATATCCGCCGCGCCTATCCGGGTGACCTGACCGGCCTGGCGCTGGTGACCGTCAGCAGCCTCGACGGGAAGGTCCTGTCCAATGCCTGCGCGGTGCGGGTGCTGCCCAAGGGGAAGAGCGACGGCGACGGCGACGGTATTCCCGACGATGAGGACACCTGCCCCAGCCATTTCGATCCGATCAACGCGGATACCGACGCCGACGGCGTCGGCGACCTTTGTGACAACTGCCCGGGCGATCCCAATGCCCTGCAGGAAGACGGCAACGGCGACGGCTCGGGCGACGCGTGCGCGCCGGATGACTTCGTGTTCATCAACGGCCAGGCCGTGAAGCCGCAGCCGGGGATCGATCCCGAGATCGCCAAGCTGCCGGTGCCCCAGCCGCACGTGGTGCTGCTGCTCTCGCGGGCGAAGTCGCCGGAGATCAAGCAGGAGCTGCTGGATGCCGGCGTCCAGGTGATCGAGCCGCTGGCGCGCCACGCCTTCATCGTACGGGGCGACAAGGCGAACCTGGACAAGCTGGCCGGCTTCCCCTGGTTCCATGCCCTCTTCGCGCTCAAGCCGAGCGACCGGCTGGGCAGCGGCCTGGAGGCCGAGCCGGCGTCGTCCAAGACCGAGGTCACGTTCCAGAACGACGTGGGCCTCGACGAGGCGGCGGCGCTGCTCGAACATTTGGGAGCGGTGGTCGTCGCCCCCGGCGTCGACATCGTCGACGGCCAGGGACAGCTCGTGCAGCGGGTCCGCACCTGGCAGGTGGAGCTCCCCGAAGACGGCCTGTCCGCTCTGGCGGATCTCGATCAGGTCCTCACCATCGACCGCGATTATCCCAACCGGACGGGCAATGCCACGAGCCGGACCGCCATCAACGTGGTGCAGCTCAACAACGGCGGGCTCAACGGCAACGGCCGGAACGTGGGCGAGTGGGACCAGGGCTGGGCGGCCGGCGACTCCGTCGGTCTTCCCGGCGCGCCGGTCGTGCCGCCGCCGCTGGGCCCGCACCCGGGCCTCGCGCCGCGCGTGATGGCCCGCGACCACCAGCAGGGCTTCGAAGGGTTCAACCCGCCCGCGGGATGCAACGCCTCGATCATCTGCAACGGTTTCTGCGCCTACCTCTTCCACGCCACCCACGTCGGCGGGACCATCGCCGGCAACGGCAACCTGGTAGGCGGCGGCGCGGGACCGAACCGGGGCATGGCGAGCCTGGGCACCCTGCGCTCCTACGAGTGGTCGGACAGCAACAACGAAGCGGTGTGCGAGCGGACCGACGCGATCAGTAACTTCAACACCGTGAGCCACAACAACTCGTGGGGGTTCGTGCCCCAGGCCGGCAACCAGTGCGCGGGCACGATGGGTTTCTATCACTCCCGTTCGAACGCCTACGACCAGTCCATCCGGCAGAATCCGCAGGCGGCGGAGAACTTCTGCACGATGAACGATCAGAACGTGCGCAACACGCTCGGCGTGACCTGCCTCATGCCGCCGATCTTCAACCCGAACGCGTGCAGCGCCACGCCGCCGGGAGTCGCGCCGCCGGCGATCAACCCGGTCCCGGTGCTCACCACACTCCGCCGGTTCTTCACCGTCGAGGCTCCCGGCGGCACCGCCAAGAGCACGACGACCGTGGGCAACATGGATTTCCTCAACAACCGGCTGAACAATTCGAGCAGCATGGGACCCACCCAGGACGGCCGGCTCAAGCCGGAAGTGGTCGCCCACGGCACCAGCGTGGTTTCGACCTGCGTGCCGGGCCAGGCCGGCTGCAACGCGCAGGGCTATGCCACGGCCACCGGCTGCTCCATGGCGACTCCGGCGGTCACCGGCGCCACGTCGCTGCTCTTCGAGCACGGCATCAACGTCGGCCGGCCGCTGCAGTCGGAGAGCGCGCGGGCCCTCCTCGTCCACACGGCCACGGACCTGGGGACGCACCCGAACGTGGGCGGCACTTTCCTCAACTTCGCGGGCCAGTGGCAGGCCTTCGCCGGGGCTGACGGCCCCGACTTCCTGACCGGATACGGCCTGGTCAACGCCCTCGGGGCGCGCAACCACATCACCAACGGCAACCTGGGCGGCACGCTCCAGCCCTCCGGCTGCCCGAGCGCGGTACCCTTCGGCAACATCCCCTTCATGAGCCCGGTGTCGATCGGAGGCCCGGGACCGGTGGCCGGCTGCCCGGCGCAGATCTGGGACGTGGTGTGGTACGTCAACATCCCGGCGGGCTTCAGCCAGCTCAAGGTCACGGTCTCGTGGAACGATCCGCCCGCGGCGGCGGGTGCGAACCCCACGCTGATCAACGATCTTGATCTGATGCTGCAGGCGCCCAACAACGGCATCTATCACTATCCCTGGTGGCTCGACCCGGTGTGCCCGTGGCGCCAGGCGGTGCGGGTGCAGAACGCCGCGTTCAACAACGCGCTCTACTCCGACCACCGCAACACGCTGGAGCAGGTCCACGTGGTCGGCGGAGTGCAGGCCGGAACGTGGCGGGTCATCGTGCGCAGCGGCGGCCTGGCCATGGGCCCGCAGCCGTTCGCACTGATGATTTCGGCGCAGTAGAAGGAAACGATCAACGGGGCGGTGCCGGACGTCGCGGCACCGCCCTCCTTCCGACGGAACAACACCGAAATAAAACCCTCCTCCAAGACACTCCTCTGTGTATCCTGGACCGTTCCAGGTCCCGGACGATGCTCCGGAGGACGGACGACATGCGCAGAGAGATGCGGCTCACCGTGGGTTGGCTCGCCGCCATCGCGGTCCTGGCCGCCGCTGTATTGGCCTTTTCCCAGAGCGTGCAGAAGATCGACGCGGGCGGCCTCAAGCTCAGGGCACAGATCGATGGACAGGCTCGCGAAGGTCAGCCCACGGTCGTGTTCGTGAGCGGGCTTGGCGAGGGCGTGGAGGCCTGGGAGCCCGTGCAGCCGCAGGTGTCCCAGTTCGCTCGCACCGTTTCCTACGACCGTACGGGTCTCGGACGGTCCGAGATGGAAGAGGCCCGGCCGACGTTCCAGCGCGTCGCCGCACAGCTCCACACACTGCTCCAGAACGCCGGGATCAAACCGCCGTACGTGCTCGTAGGGCATTCGATCGGAGGGCCGCACATCCGTATGTTTGCCGGCCTGTATCCCGGAGAGGTCGCGGGACTGGTCTTCGTGGATCCGACCGATTTCACTCAGACCCGTGAGGATCAACTGGCCATCTGGACCGCGCTCGGCTCCGGGGAGGCGGGCCTGAAAGCTTTTGACGAGTCCATCTGGGGACGGTTCGCGCAGGCGCATCCGGCTGTGCGTGCGGAAGCGGAGGTGGCCGAGCAGGCGGCCAGGAGCGGATGGAAAGAATTCCGTTCCCTGCCGCCGATTCCCAATGTCCCGGTGGTCATTCTCATGGCCGGCAAGTCCGACATTCCTCCCGAGATGAAGAGGGTCATGGGACGGCAGCGCATGGAGCACTTGATGAAGCTGGGGACCGAGGTTGCGGACGGGGCGCTCGTGATGACGACCCGTAGCGGTCATGGCATCCAGTTTTCCGAGCCCGAGTTGGTCACGTGGGCGATCAAGAGGGTTCTCGGCGTCTGACCGGATTGAGCCATGTTACGCTCCGGTCTCATGAGACCGGAACGGGATTTCTCGAACGTTCCCATCGTCGACGTGAGCGAGCTGATGGCCGGCGCGCCCGGTCAATTGGCGGTTGCCGGGCAACTCGGGCGGGCGTGCCGGGAGAGCGGGTTCTTCTATGTCGTGGGGCACGGCGTGGATGAGGGCCTGCAGGCGCGGCTGCGCGGGCTCAGCCGGGAGTTCTTCGCCCGGGACGTGGAGACCAAGCTGCGCATCCGCATGGCTCTGGGCGGGCGGGCGTGGCGAGGGTACTTCCGGGTGGGGGATGAGCTGACGTCCGGCAAACCCGACCAGAAGGAGGGCCTGTACTTCGGAACGGAGCTGGCCCCGGACCATCCGCTGGTCCGAGCCGGCACGCCGATGCACGGTCCCAATCTCTTCCCAGCCGAGCCCGCAGGCCTGCGCGAGGCCGTCCTGGAGTACATGGCGGCCTTGACGCAACTGGGGCATCGCCTCATGGCTGGGTTGGCCCTGAGCCTGAGGCTCGAAGAGTCCTACTTCGCGGATCGATATACCGGTGAGCCGCTGACCCTGTTCCGCATCTTCAACTATCCGCCGCCCAGAGACCCGGAGCTCTGGGGCGTGGGCGAGCACACGGATTACGGCCTGCTGACGATCCTGCTCCAGGATGACGCCGGCGGGCTGGAGGTACGGTCACGGTCGGGATGGGTGGCCGCTCCGCCGGTGCCGGGCTCGTTCGTCTGCAACATCGGGGACATGCTGGATCGCATGACCCGGGGAGTCTTCCGCTCCACACCCCACCGCGTGCGCAACCCGGCGCCACGGGACCGGCTGTCGTTCCCGTTCTTCTTCGATCCTGGTTTCTTCGCACGGGTGCAGCCGATCGATCTGCCCGGCGTGGAGGCGCCTTCCGGCGACCAGGATGAACGGTGGGATCACGCCAACATCCATGCCTTCCAGGGGACGTATGGCGAGTATCTGCTCGGCAAGGTGGGGAAGGTGTTTCCGGAGCTGATGCAGGCGGCCCTCTAGAACCTAGCGACGTGGGCCTCCTGCTCCCATATCTGCGCTTGAGAACGGGGGCGATCCGGAGATAGTGTGGTGGTGGGCGGCTCCGTGGAGCCACCCGCCACCAACACGGAGGATCCGGCGATGAGCGACGTGCAGAGAGCGGCTGAGATTCGCGGCAAGACGATGCGGTGGACGTGGACGGACGGCCCTACCCAGGGGAAGACCCACCTGCACGTGTTCCATGAGGACGGCACCGTGGAGTGGCGCGATGCCGAGGCGCCTCCGAGCGACGGCCCCGCGAAGGAGCGGGTGGAGTACGCCGCGGTCCAGGTGGCGGACGGCATCTATCTGGTGTCGTATCTCGCCCCGTCGGGATTCACGCTGACGGTGGCGCTCAATTTCCAGAATTCCAAGATCGCCGGCTTCGCCTCGGGCGCCAAGGAATGGCACCCCCTTCAAGGGACGTTCGAGGTGGAGAAATAGAGGGGTCTGGCGGGACCGCATTCCGGATTCTTCCTCCCTTTGTCCCGTTAATTCTTCAATTCGGCACTTTGTTCAGTAGAGGGATGCTCTTCCCCGGGGGAAGCGGCCCTCCCTCGCCTCTCAGAAAGGAGCAGGGACATGTTCAAGCTGAGAGCAGTTGTGTTGGGCGCTGCCTTCCTCTCGCTGGCTGGCAGCGTTTCGGCGGGCGTGCTGTTCAAGGACGACTTCGAGGACGGGGTCGTCGATGCGAGCGTCTACGTCGTGGTTGGCAATGCAGTCGTGACCGAGAGCGGTGGCAAGCTGCGCGTGCAGACGTTCGGGGTGGGCGACGGTGTGGAGATCGCCATTCCGGACGGCGCGCAGTGCGTGACTCTCTCACAGACGGTGCCGCAGAGCGAGCTCGACCGGCGCGAGGGCTATGGTCTCGCGGGCATCTTCGAGGAAGCGACGGGAGAGGAGACGGTGGGCGTGGCCCTCGAAACGCGCCGTCCCTTCTGGAACCGCTGCCAGGTGACCATCAAAGTCGGCAAGGACAAGCAGGTCGCTGGCTTCTGGGGCTGAAACGAGAAGAGCCTAAAGCGCCCGTGTCCGGCGCTCAAAGACATCCGCATCGATTGGCTCCCCCCCGCCACCCCCGGCGGACCTGATCGCATCCAGGTCGAAGTCAAGCAGGCCGACGGCAAGTACGAGACGGTCGCCACCCGTGATTCCACGCTGAGCCACGCCGCCGACGACTGGAAGAAGCTCGTCGTCACCCAGATCGCGGAGCAGAATCCGGACGATCCCGAAGTGCCGTGGACGTGACCGCCCAAGGATCAACGAGAGCAGTTTGCTCTCGCAGCGGCCGGTCTGACGATCGAGATCGACGACCTGGTGATCACCGACGATCACCCCAATCCCCCCGCGGCGGCGGTCGCTCTGACGCCCAGCCAGGTGACTCCCGGCACCTTTGTCAACGACATGCTGATCCAGGTCCAGAAACCTCTGTTCAGCGATCCCAGCGCGGTTTTCACCATGGGGCCTGGCTTCCTGATCCAGAACCTCACGGTCCGCAGCCCCTTCACCGCCACCGCTGACGTGACGGTCAGCCCCCGCGCCGTTCGCCACGGCCATGGCGTCAAGGTGGAGACCGGCAGCGTCATCGCCGCCGGCTGTGTCCACGTCAACAGCAACAATGTCATCGGGGTCAACGCGCGGCCCACGATCGACTTCCAGTGCCCGCGCAACGTGCGCAGCGGACAGCCTTTCGAGGTGACTTTTCAGGTGAACGATCCGAACCACGACTTCGTCACCATCGAAGCGGTCCTGGAGAGGGTCGAGCCCGAGTACATCCTCTCGGAGACGGAATACGTCGCCTACGAGACGCCGCAGGCCTTGACCTTTTCCTTCCCGGGGCTCCCGGCGGGGGAGTACGCGGTCCTGGGTCTGGCCGACGACGGCCACCTGCCCAACGGTGGGTCCCTCTGCGACTGTACCTTCCAGGTCTCTGCGGTCCCGGTGGTGGTGGACCTCGTCAAGCGGGCCGGCAGGCCGGTGAGCCAGACGCTGACCGGCGTCGACAGCGCGCTCCGCCGCGTGACGATCACCAACGGCGAGCCCGGGCTTGCCGCCGTTGACCTGGTCGTCAACGGCCGGAAGTTCAAGATGACCCGCCTGGCGGCCAACGAGGAGCGGGCCATGGATATCTCCTCCGCGATGCTGGAGGGGCGGGACAACGTAGTGGAGATCACCGCCTACGGCTCACGCCGGGCCCGCGCGCGCGTGGTGATCTCCGAGAAGAGGAGGAACTGAGTGGGCAAGCACCGGCCCGGCCCGGACCGCGTCTGGGTCGAGGTCGTCTCATAACGTCTCGTAAAAGAAGCCGTCCCCTCGCCAGGGATTGAAATCCCTGGCGAGGGGGATGGGGCCCGGGCATTGATTGCCCGGGCTCAGACAAGCGCATCAACCGGGCACGCACGAACAGGTGTTGTAGTCCCAGTAAGAGCCGTTGACGCCGCAACAATTAATACAGTTTTGCACCTCCTGAGACGTCGGGTTGCACCCCACTGTACAGGTACAGGTCGACGCATCCCAACTGCCGCCGCTGTTCCAACAGTCCTGCTCGGCGACCGGATCGCAGACCGGCGGCGGGGGCGGGGGCGGCACACAGTTGGCGTTGACGCAGGCGAAGTAGCCCTGCATCTCCCACTCGTTGCTCGACAGCGTAAAGACCCGCGGGAACGAACCGCCGAGGGCGTTGTTGCAGAACAGGCTGTTCGTCGCGCCCAGCGACGGCTGGAACATATCATCGTCATTGTTCAGGAGTCCCAGGAGGTCGAGCAGGTTGAAGGCGTCAACGATCAGCTCGAAACGGTCCATGTTGCGGATGTCCTGGTAGATCTGGAATCCGGTATCGAGCAGCTTGCTCACGTTGATGTTCGTGCTGCTGGTCTCGAGCTTCCCCGCCTGGCCGTCGTCCTCCACCATGAGCCCCGCGAACTGCGACGTCATGTTGGTGGAGAGGAGCGCCACGTTCATCGAGTACAACCCGCCGCCGTCGTCGACATCCGGCAGGTACCGCGAGCGACCGGCGACGTCGATGATGTTGCGGCCGCTGAAGACGAGCTGCGTCGTGGCGTTCGGCTGGCCGCCGGCGCCGGTGACCGAATCGATCCGCAGCGGGTAGATCTCGATCTCCGGGTCGCCGTGGAAGCAGCACCCCTCGTGGTTGTCGAAGACCCGCAGGCCGCTCAACACGAAGTAGGGCTGGTAGGTCGCCGGGCAGACGAGCTGGATGCCGTTGCAGGACGTCGGCGCCACTTCCGGCTCGCAGAAATCCTTTGCGGCGTGGCTCGGCCTGGCAAAATTCAGTCCGCCGGGCGTGGGACGTCCGTCGGGCTTGGGAGCCAGCGCAGCGCGCGCCTTGCCGAGCGCGATCGTCTTCGTCTGCTTGGCGCACAGGTCGATCACGCGCTCGCCGGCGGCCGGCCGCTCGTCCTGGGTCAGCCGGAAGAAGGTCAGCGCGATCGCCGGCAGCTTGTCGAAATCCGAGGCGAAGAGGATCACTTCCTCGCCGTTCCGGTAGCCGAGCGCCTGATCGGCGCCCAGCCCGTCGTACACCTCCTGCGTAAGGAAGACGAGGAACGGATCGACCTTGGGCGCGAATCCGCCCCAGCGAGGTCCCACCTTTTCGAGCTTGATGCGGTAGGTGGCGCCGTCGACCGATATATAGCGAGGCGCCTTGTCGAAGATCTCGTCGAGTCCGAGAGCACGCTTGTCCAACTCTTTCAGGAGCTCCGGTGTCAGCCAGGAGCGTTCGCGAGACAGCCACGCGGCGAGCCCCGTGACCGGGGCGAGCCCGTCCTCTTTCAGCACACTGGGCGCGTCGGTGGGCGGAGCAGGCGGCCGTGAGGCCGCGCTGTCGCCCACCAGCTCCACGCCGATGGTCGGGTCGGTAGGCAGGCGGACCGGCCCCTCCGCGCGGGCCGGTGTCGCGAGAACGGAAGCCAAGACAAGCACGACGGCCATACTCAGTATCAGGTTCCTCGATCCAGACATAGAGTCTCCTTCTCCTAGTGACTGACGATCAGCACCCACAGCGATGCCATCGTGTTGCCTCAAAAGCGACCTGGCCCATCATCTCGCGCCCTGTGAGAACGCAGGATGCACGAGATTACGATTTTCGTCAAGTGGGACGATGCTCAGGGTCTTACCGCGGGAGAAGCAGACCGGCTGGGCTGGCGAGATGGCGTCATCGTACCGGCGCGCCGCATGCCCCGCCGACTCTCAGCTGCCACATCAGAAAGCTGATCAGATCGACGGCGTCGCGGATGCCCTTGTCGGCCGGCGTCCCCATGCCGTGGCCGGATTCGCGGTCCACCTGGAGGAGGATGGGCTCGGCTTCGGGATCGCTCGCGGTGGCGGCCTGGAGGAGGGCCGTCATCTTCCTCGCGTGGAGGGGATGGACACGCTCGTCCCGCTCGCCCGCGGTCAGGAGCATGGCCGGGTATTTCGTTCCTTTTTTGACGTTGTGGTAGGGCGAGTAGCGGTGGAGGAAGCCGATCTGCTTGGGATCGTCGCTCGATCCGTAGCTCGGGCGTCCAGTTCCGGGCGCGCAGGAATTTGTGATAGCGCAGCATGTCCATCAAGGGCACGAGGGCGATCCCGGCGGAGAAGAGGTCCGGCCTCTGGGTGACCGCGGCGCCGATCAGCAGGCCGCCGTTCGAAGCGCCCAGGATGCCGAGCTTCTCGGAGCGGGTGTAGCCGTTGGCGATCAGCCACTCGGCGGCGGCGAGGAAGTCGTCGAAAACGTTTTGTTTCTTCTCCAGCATGCCGGCGCGGTGCCAGTCCTCTCCGTATTCGCTGCCGCCGCGCAGGTTGGGCAGGGCGTAGACGCCGCCCGCTTCCAGCCACGGCACCACGCCGGTGTCGAAGTGGGGCGTGGTGGGGATGCCGAACCCGCCATAGCCGTAGAGGAGGGTGGGGTTGCAGCCGTCCCGCTTCAAACCTTTTTTGTGGACGAGGAACATGCTGATGCGGGTGCCGTCCTTGGAGGGGTACCAGACCTGCTCGACCTCCAGGATGGAGGGATCGAACGGCAGCTCTTCGCGCCACCAGACCCTGCGCTCGCCCGTGGCGAGGTCGACCCGGTAGTGAGTCATGCGGCTCGTTGAAGCTCATGAAGCTGAGGAAGGCTTCTGTCTGGTCCCGATAGGTGTCGAGGAAGGCCCAGCCGATGCCGGGCAGGGGGATTTCCCCTTTCGGTTTGCCGTCGAGGCCGAAGCGCTCGATACGGGTGCTGGCGTTCTTTAGATAGCGGGCGACCAGGAGGGTATGACCGGTACTGCGAGCATTGGAAAGGGTTTCCAGGACCGCGTCCTTGCGCTCGGGGATGACCTCCCGCCACTTCGCTTGCGCGGGGTCCTCGAGATCGACCGCCACGACTTTCTTGTTGGGCGCGTCGAGGTTGGTGGTCATGTAATAGGTGTCGCCCACGATGGGGTCGCCGGGTTCGTAGACGTCGTAGAGGCCGCTCTGGGCCTGCTGGCCGACGAGGATGGGCTTTCGTTCAATGTTTGCGGGGGGCCCGTTGCGCAGCCATTCCTGGAAATCCATCACCCAGAGGTCGTTGGTGCCGCTCCCCGTCCAGTAGCCGAGGATGGCCCAGCGGCCGTCCGGGCTCAGGTGGGCGAAGGGGCCGAAGGTGGTGGCGCCCGGGCCTTCCTTGTGCTGCTCGATCAGGGTACGGTCCTGCCGGTGGTGGGTGCCCACCTTGTGGAAGCGGACGCGCCGGGTGTAGGGGTTCTTGACGTCCGCTAAATGGTTGTAGAGGAAGCCGGAGCCGTCCGGCAGCCACTCGACCTCGCGCACTTTGTTGGAGATCTCGTCGGCGAGCCAGGTGCCGGTCGCGGTCTCCAGAATGTGGAGGGTGGCGTTCTCGTCCCCAGCCTTGAAGAGGCCGAAGGCGGCGAGCCGGCCGTCCGGGGTGGTCCGGTACCAGGCGAGGGTGGTGAGGCCGCTGGGATCAAGAGCCACGGGGTCGACGAGCACGCGCGGCTCGCCATCCTTGCCAGCCACGACGAGCGCCGACTGCTGCTGGCCCGCTTCCCGGCGCACATAGAAAAGCCAGTCCCCCCGCTTGGAGATGCCGCCCCGGAAGCCGCCGCCGTCCAGGGCACGGAGGCGCGTTTCGATCTCCTGGCGCCGGGGGAGGCGGTCGAGCACGGAGCGGCTGTAGGAGTTCTGGGCGTCCGTCCAGGCCGAGACCCGCGCGTCGAGCGCCTCGTCGGTCTTGCCGCCTTCAAGCCCCGCGCTCCCTTCGAGCCAGCGGTAGGGATCGGCGATCTCGATCCCATGGAGGGTTTCCTTGAAGGGCTGCGTGTCCGTGGGAGGCGGGCCGGCGTGAACGGCGGCGGCGAGCGTGGTCCCGAGGAGACAGACGAAAAGCGGCGTGCGCATGCGGAGTCCTCCCCTTGAAGTGGCTGAAATTCAGTACGGATGGGGGGCGGGTGGCGTTACAGGGAGATGCTATCGTCCCGCCACCATGGACCTCCGGCCCCTCCGCCGTCACCGGGACTTCCGGTGGCTGTACACCGCCCAGTCCGTGTCTTTCCTGGGCACCATGGTCACCTACGTGGCCTTGCCCTATCAGATGTTCCAGCTCACGGAATCCTCTCTGGCCGTGGGCCTGCTGGGACTGGCGGAGTTGCTGCCTCTCCTCGTCACGGCCTTCGTGGGCGGTGCCCTGGCGGACACCGTGGACCGCCGCCGGATGATCCTCGTGACGGAGGTGGGCCTCGGCCTGGGTAGCGGCGCGCTCGCCCTGACCGCCCTCGTGGACAAGCCGCCCATCTGGATCCTCTACGCCGTCGCCGCCCTCATGTCGGCCTTGAACGGTCTCCAGCGCCCGTCGCTGGACGCCCTCGGGCCGCGGCTCGTGGATGCCGACGAGCTGCCGGCCATGGCGGCCCTTGCCATGCTCCGGGGCAGCGTGGGGATGATCGCCGGGCCGGCCCTGGGCGGAGCGCTGATCGCCACGGCCGGCCTGGCCTGGACCTACCTGTTCGACGTGCTGACCTACGCCGTGTCGTTCTTCGCCATCATCGCGATCCGCACCGTGCTGCCGCCCGGGTCGGACGAGAGTCCCAGCCTGCGCAGCGTGGCCGAGGGCTTCCGCTACGCCCGGAGCCGGCAGGAGCTGATCGGCACCTACGTCGTGGACTTCGTGGCCATGGTCTTCGGCATGCCGCTGGCTCTCTTTCCCGCGCTCTCCGAGACCTGGGGCGGGCCGGAAGTCGTGGGCTTCCTCTACGCGGCGCCGGCCGTTGGCGCGCTCCTCGCCAGCCTGACCAGCCGCTGGGTGCCCCGGGTCTACCGCCACGGCCTGGCGGTGATGCTCGCGGCCACCGTCTGGGGGCTGGCCATCGTGGCCTTCGGCTTCGTGGGAGGCCTCGTGCCCGCCCTGGCCCTCCTGGCCCTCGCGGGAGGCGCGGACGCCGTCTCCGGCATCTTCCGCATGACCCTCTGGAACCAGACGATCCCCGACTCCTTCCGGGGGCGGCTTGCGGGGATCGAGATGGTGAGCTACATGAGCGGCCCCCTCCTCGGCCACGCCGAAGCGGGCCTGGTCGCCGCCGCCTTCGGCCTCAAGGCCTCCGTGGTTTCGGGCGGCGTCCTCTGCGTCCTCGGAGTCCTCCTCTGCGGCGCCCTCCTGCCGCGTTTCGTGGCCTACGATGCGCGGAAGTAGAAGGCGGCCTCAGGAAGCTGACGCCAGCCTACAGCTCTTCGTCAGAGGCCTCCGGGTGGGCAGCCAACCAGCGCTGGATGGCGGAGAGGATCTCCTCCACGTCCCCCCGTTCCCTCGCGAGGATGCCGTAGAGCTCGGGTGGCAGGATGTCGTCGTAGAAGTGCACCATCCGATTGCGGTAGCGAGCCATCAGCCTCAGCTTGGCGGCGCTTTCGGGAGGCAGGATGCCTCGAGCCGCCAACTCGTCGGCCACGGCGGCGTAATCGGGCACGACTTTGCCGAAGCCCTTGGCCAGCACGTGGCGGCCAAGATCGAGCAATCCTTCCAGGGACCGCCGGAGGAACGACTCGCCGGCCGCCACCATCCGCACGTCCGCGGAGAACTCGGCTTCGGAGGCCAGAGGCAGAGTCTCGATCGCGGCCAACATCTCGCGGATCAACTCCGCTTTGGCCGTCACAGTCTTGAGCCGGATCTTGCCAGGACTCATGGCTGGAGCAGGAGGCGGCGGCGTTCCCGTTCGAACGGCGCGAGGTCGCCGGCGCGGCGCATCACGTAGAGATCAAATTCGTCACAGCGGTCTTCGTCCGTACAGTAGACCCGCTCGCCGCGGATGACATCGAGAGCGAGGAACGCGCTGGCACGCCCCGCATCCACCAGATCGACCTTCAGACCGAGGCGCCGTTCGAGAGCGTCTTCGAGCAGCAGGACGTCGCGCAGGGTCTGCTCCTGATGGAAGAGCACCCCGACGTCGACATCGGAATGCTCGGTCTCCTCATGCCGCGCACGCGAGCCGAAGAGGTAGAGCGCCAGGATGCGAGGATCGCTGGCCCCGAATTCTCGAAGCTCGCGTTCGATCTCGGCCTTGGGGAGGCTCGCAGCCGCGGTGCCTGCCATGCTGGCTAGCCTAGCATCAATGGTTTTCCTCGTGCAGCGAAGCCATATCAATCACAAAGCGGTACTTCACATCCCCCTTCAGCATGCGCTCGTAGGCCTCGTTGATCCGCTGGATCGGGATGATCTCGATGTCCGAGACGATCCCATGCTCAGCGCAGAAGTCGAGCATCTCCTGCGTCTCCGGGAGGCCGCCGATCAGCGAGCCCGCCAGGGTACGCCGGCCCATGATCAGATTGAAGACGGCGGGGGAAGGGTGCGGCTCGCCCGGCGCGCCGACCAGGACCATCACGCCGTCCCGCTTCAGCAGCACGAGGAAGGCGTCGAGATCGTGCGGCGCGGCGACGGTGTTGAGGATGAAATGGAAGCTCCCCGCGTGCTTCGCCATCTCCCCGGGGTTCCTGGAGATCACGACCTCGTCGGCCCCGAGGCGGCGGGCGTCCTCCGCCTTGCCGGGCGAGGTGGTGAACAGCACCACGTGCGCGCCCAGGGCGTGGGCGAGCTTGACTCCCATGTGGCCGAGCCCGCCCAGGCCCACCACGCCGACCTTCTGTCCCTTGCCGACCTTCCAGTGCCGGAGCGGCGACCAGGTCGTGATGCCGGCGCACAGCAGGGGAGCGGCGGCGGCCGGGTCCAGCTTGTCGGACAGGCGCAGCACGAACTGCTCCGTCACCACGATCTTGTCCGAATAGCCGCCCCGCGTGGGCTGGCCCGTCTCCTTCTCGACGCCGCCATAGGTCCCGGTAAAGCCGTTCTCACAGTATTGCTCGAGCCCCTCGGCGCAGCTCCCGCAGTGCTGGCAGGAATCCACCAGGCAGCCGACGGCCGCGAGGTCGCCCTCCTTGAATTTCGAGACCTGCTCGCCCACCTTCGACCACCCGGCCCACGATCTCGTGGCCCGGCACCATGGGGTAGACGGTTCCCGGCCACTCGCTCCGCACCGTGTGCAGGTCGGAGTGGCAGACGCCGCAGAAGAGGATCTCGATCTGTACGTCCTTGGGGCCGGGCTCGCGGCGTTCGAAGCTGAAGGGGCTGAGTGGAGTGGTGGCGGAGTGGGCTGCGTAGGCTTGGGTCTTGATCATAGAAGTACCTATAACACACCGTCCTCCCGCAGGGTCGATGCTGACCGGCTCAGAGGGCATCCGCGAGCACACCTCTCAGGGCCGCAGGGCTGGCACAGATCGTGGAATCGGAGATCGCAGGAGGTTTTCTAAGCCATGCGCAAGTTGCTCATGACCGCAGTCCTTGCCGGTGCGACCCTGTTGTCTCCAACGCTCACTCCCCAGGCACGGGCCAGCCATGACTGGCTCTCGATCGGCACGGTCTTCCGGGTCGGCGCCGCCCACATCGCGATCGCGCTCGGGCGGCCGTTCGGATACGAACCGGCCTACTACTACCGTTACGATCAGCCGGTCTCCTACCGCGGCCATAGCTGCAGCCGCCAATGCTTCCACGACGCGGGTTACTACTACCACCACGAATCCTGCCCTGTGGTGGCCGCCCACTTCTCCCACTACCGCGTCGATCCCCGCTGGGCCTTCGACCACTATGCCCCTCACTACAGCGGCTACGACAATCGTTACTACGACAATCGCCACTACAACAGTCGCCGCTACGACAATCATGGATACGGCGACCCATACCGCCGGTACGACAGATACGACCGCTACGACCGGTACGATCATCATCGTGGTGGCTATGACCGGTACGACCGCTATGACCGCCACGATCGACACGACCGCTACCATGACAATTCCCGCAGCCGCCGGCGTGCCCACCGGCACTACGACGGATGCGGCCACTGAGCTGACGTAGAGCCGGGCCGGCGACCGTCCGGCCCGGCAGGCTCGCGCCAGCAGCAAACGCACACCTTGAATTGTAGGAAGTTTGCGATTACGCAAACTTCCTGCGCAAGGAGGTGCGTATGAGGAGCAGAGGAGTCCTGTTGGCCCTGGCCATCCTACTTCTGGCAGGTGTTTCCTACTCATCGACCGATCCCGTGATCCAGCGTGGCATCGACACCTTCACCACCACATCCAACGGCACGACCTTCGTCGACTTCGCCCAGACCCCCATCCCCGCTGGTTTCTTCTGCAAGGGCTCCCCGGCCTTCACCGGCCGCGTGACCTTCCGGGGCCTGCCGCTCGAGACCGGGGTCCCTGGGCAGCTCCGCAACGCCGACACGGTCATCGAGCGGCTCGATGACGCGGCCTTCGACAGGAACGGCGTGGCCGTGACGCGCATCCAGTTCCGGGCCCTGTCGATGGTGAGCATCAACCCCATCCGCACCGGCTGCGGCGCCTTTCACGTCTACATCAAGCTAAACGGCCCGCAGCGTGTGACCACGATGAAGATCTACCGCACGGAGCAGGACGGGGGCCACTTCGTCGCGCCTCTGGCGGTCAACGCCCGCCTGAGCTTCATCCCCGTGAAGAAGGGCAGGAATACCCGGAATCTGGAGCTTACGAAAAGCTTCACCTTCCCCGAAAGCTCCATTCCGTGGAGCCTGACGGCCGGCGCGCGGACCAAGCGGCTCGGCCCCGCGGTCGTGGACACCAACGGCGACCTGACCCCCGACACCCGTCTCTCCGGCACCTCGAACTTCTGGCCGGGCTGGGAACCAGGTTATGTGCAGCCGAAATGTCCCTACTGTTGCGTGCAGTGCGAGCCCCCGAGTTGCCACACGTACAGCGGCGAGGAGCACTGCACCGGTGGGGTCCAGGCTTGCGGTGAGGAGATCTGCCCGTAGCCGCCTGACAGAATAGAGCCCTCCCTGGGAGCGCCGGCATCCCTGCCGGCCCCTCTAATCAAACCCAGGGAGGCCCGCCTCACCGCCGCGTATACACCGCCTCGCGGTGGGCGGTACCCTTCTGGACGAGCTGGACGGTGCCGTTGGCGAGCAGGCGGCGCAGAGCCGTCGAGGCCACCCGGGAATCGATGGGCTTGCGCAGCTCCCGGGAATAGCGCCGGTTGACCTCCCGGGCCACCTGGGAAGGCACGAACTGTTCGCCCGCCGGCATCTCCCGGACCAGCCGGGCCACCAGCCGGCTCGCCATGACCTGCTTGAGCGGAACCGGCGGCTCCTCGCGCGGCGGCGGCTCCGGAGCGGGATCGGGCACGGGGACCATCTGCCGGGCGGCGATCTCCGCCGCGCCCCCGGCGGACGCCTTGAACGCCTCGTAGTGCTTGGCGACCGTCTCATACTCGGCCGCGTGAAGTGCCCGCTGCTCGCGATGGAAGACTTCTTCCTTGGCGTGATGCTCTTCCTTCTCGCGATGGAACGCCATCTGCGTCTCCAGGTTCGCCAGGATCTGCGCTACAGAAAATTCTGCGCTCAACGCTCCGCCTCCTTCCGCCATGTCCCGCCACTCCCGTACATCGCGACAACTCCCCGAAGTCTACGACGCCGCCCCGAACAACGCGACAGCGTCCAGGTACATCGCGTCAGCGCCACCGGTAACGCGACAGCGCGCTCTGCATCGCAACATCGTATAGGTACAACGCGACAGCGCCACTGGCTACGCGACAGTGTGCGCCTTCATTGCGTCAGTGCACCGAACAACGCGTCAGCGTACCGTTGCATCGCGCCAGCGCCGCCAACAACGCGACATTGCCCCGGTACAACGCGTCGCCGCACCTGTGCATTGCGTCAGCGCGTGGAGCATTGCGACATCGTGCTCGTACGTCGCATCATTGTACCGGTCCATCGCGACAGCGCCACGGGTTACGCGTCATCGTACCGTTGCAACGCGACAGCGTACAGGTGTATTGCGTCAATGTGCCGTTACGTTGCGCCGCCGTACCGGTACACTGCGCCGTCGCCGCGGGAGATCTTCCTGTCCTGAGCCCGGAGGGCGGGGAGACTCGTAGCCCAGGGTGTAAACCCACCCCATTACCCACATCTTGTCCGATTTAGTCTGCGCCCCGGAGGGGCACAGACAAGCTCCACCGACGTTCCCTCGCGAATCGCCGACGTGGCCCTATCCCACCCAAGACCGCGCGTGCTCTAATAGAGTCCACTGAAATGCAATCCCATGCCTGGAGGAATCTTCCTGCTCGACCCCGCGGCAAGGTCCGCCTCCTCTTCGTCTCGGACGCCATCCCACCCGAATTGAGGCGGGTCGTGGAGTTCCTGAACCAGCAGATGGACCCGGCCGCAGTGCTGGCCGTGGAGATCCGGCAATACGCCGGAGGCAACCTCCGGACCCTCGTCCCCCGCGTCATGGGCCAGACCTCCGAGTCCCTCACCCGGAAATCCAGCGGTACACCTCGGCAATGGGACGAGCCCACCTTCTTCGCCGATCTGACCCGCCGCACCAGCGAAGTGGAAGCCCAGGTCGCGCGGCGCATCCTCGACTGGGCCAAGGGCCAGGATTGCTGTATCTGGTGGGGCAAGGGAGCCCAGGCCGGCTCCTTTTTCCCTATGATCGAGAAGGGAGACGAAAGCTTCTGGACGATCTCCGTCTGGACCTACGGCCGAGTCGAGATCCAGTTCCAGCAGATGAAGACCCGTCCCCCCTTCGACAACCCCGCCAAGAGGCACGAGCTCCTCGACAAGCTCAACGCCCTCCCCGGGATCTCCCTCCCGCCGGACGCGATCGAGAAAAGGTCAAATCTGAAGCTCCGGTGGATGGCGGAGGAGGGGCGGGTGGAGCGGTTTCTGGAGGTGCTGGGGTGGGTGGTGGGGGAGATTCGGGGTGGGTAAAGTTTGTCACCTCGTGTAACTGCTTGGGTATTGCGCATTTGTGCATGGTTCTTGGGCTTCTAATGTTCCAAACTCTATTGGAGCGTGGCCTGTGTCCTGTATGCTTCACTACTATTGCTGAGGCAGGGTATACTCTCTGTAAGATCCGAGTTCTCTCACGGGTATGCCACAGGCCGGGGCACTTGTTCTAGGGGTAGAATGTCTGAGAGAGATGGTCTAGACCGCTGAATAGATTATATTACTAACAGAACAGGTTTGCCTGGAGGGATCTTGTATGACGAAGAAGTTGATCATCTATGTGGATGACGATCCATTGCAGTTGGATGCCATGGTTCAGAGATTAGAAGCAACGCTGGGCTGTCAGATAATACAATCGGCTTCAATAGAGGATGGGAAAAGAAAAATTACGGAGCACTCTAGAAAGTTAGATCTAGTTATAACAGATATGCATTTTGGCGACACTGACAAGGAAGGTGGGTTGCGAATAGTAGAGCACGCTTCTAAAATTCATTCCACCTACGTTCCTGTAATTGTATTAACGGGCAAGGGTAATACGGAGAATGCTGTAAGAAGTATGGAGCTAGGAGCGTTCAGCTATGTGGAAAAAGGGTTAGAAGATGGAGCTACTATCAAATTACTTCTCCATAAGGCTAAGCATGCATTCAAAAGAAAAAGCCTGGAATCTTCTCTGGATCGCAGGCTGCGTGAAAACAAAGCAAATGCCAAGAGGATATCGGCGGACCTAAAGAGGGCTCAACGATTGCAAACAGCCTTTCTTCCTGGCGGCTCGCTTATTTATGGCGGCTGTGAGATTATGGGACGCTATGATTCGTGCGATGAAGTCGGCGGAGATTTCTATTCGTATGCAGAAAACTCTGATGGGACAATCTCTTTTGCGATAGGTGACGCAATGGGCCATGGTCTCACCGCCGCTCTCCTTGCTGCCATGGTTCGTGCAACTATAGATTCTGCAATCAATCCTAGCCCGAGTGCAGTTAATACATGCGCCAAACTCCTAGAGAATATCACCTTCTTGCGCCCGCCCTTTTCTGCGACAATGTTCTATGGTAATATTGTAGCCAAGCATGTGGAGTATTTCAGTGCCGGTCACGTAGAGGCGCTTCTCCTTCGTACAGATGGAGAGGTTGTACGGTTGAAATCCACAGGTAGGCTTCTTACATTTCTTGGTAAGGAAATAGGTGCCACACTTGGGGTGGAAACTGTGTTGTTGACAAGTGGTGACCGGTTAGTATTGTGCACAGACGGAATAACCGAAGCACGAAATGGGAGTGGGGTTGAGTTTACCATCGGTCGCCTCGAGGACGTGGTGAAGAGCTGTCGGGACCTATCGATATCAGGGATTCTTCATAGAATATTCACTGAAGTTTCGCAATTTTCCGGCAAGCGAGTTCATGATGATCGAACGGTTCTCATTGTTGACTATAAAGGTAACTAATGCTGAGTGGCGAGAGTAACTTTATGGGAAAAAAGATAGAGGATGGATTGTCGGCAAGAATAAAGCGCGTTTCTGTTCGAGGTATGGTAATCATATTGGAGGGTGGCGAGGAAGGGTGGTTGCCAAATAATGAATGGAGTTACGAACCCTCTGAATGGGATAGTAGTAGAAAGACGCTTAAATCTGGCGACTCTCTGACGGTTGTCCTTTGGGGGCGATCTCTCCAGCCGGGGCAGCGCGCATTCAGTCGAAGACGTGTTCACTACAATCCTTGGCTGGATATTAGCCTTGACTGGCTTGGGACATTTCGAACTTTTGAAGTAACAAGGTTGACTAAGCGATTTGCGATAGGGGAAATCATGCCAGGCCTTCAAGGTAAGCTCGATATGGAAGAATTTAGACACTACATATCAGTTAGAGATCCAGGCGGTACCTGGAAATCTCACGAATGGGTCGCCAGTGGGGACATTGTTGGTGGTCTCGTTAAGGAAATCCGTATGCCCGGTGACAAACACCATGAACCAGAAGTTATATTGAGCGGCTTGAAGCTTCTTGATGAACTCGAGCGCGAGCCAGAAATGTTCGCAGGGAAAGGTGTGAGTGAGGCGGTAGACATTCCTCGAACAGTTGTGCGGAGAGAATCTCGAGTGGAGTTCACCAATAGTGTTGATCATATCCTTTTGGTTGACAACGATCTTGTCTTTGTGGAGGGAGCGAGTGCCTTACTGCGGGAATCTGGCTATGAACTTACCGTAGCTCTTTCGGAGGCAGAGGCTCTGTTGAAGATCGAAAGTCTGGAAGTAGACTCGATCAACGTCGCACTTATTGACTTACATCTTGTCCCTGATGCTCCCGTTCATAATGGGTTGAGTGTTGCTCGGCAGTTGATGTCTCTTCACCCTCGTTGCAAGATAGTATTTATTACGGGTGAATACTTTGATACTCTAGGTGAGCCGGCACTGCTTGGCAAGGTGAGAGAGGGGGGCGATGTATTGGTGGCAGGTTATTTGGTGAAACCATTCACGTTCGAAGAACTGCAATCAGAAATAGCGGCTGCCGCCACTTCTGTTCAGAGACCTTTGTCCGAGATTCTCCAGAAGCAGAGAGTCCGTGAGAGGCTTCCGGCAGAGTCTCCTCCAAGGTCAAGCCCGTACTGGCGATATTCGGTACAAGATGCGATAGATGAGCTGGGAAGTAGAAAAGGTGGGGTTGTGGTGCATGTGTTTGAAATGCATCCTCTAAATTCTCAGGGCCGATCCATCGCACATTTTGGAGAGGGACTAGAATGGCAGATCGTTAAGCATAAGCTCGGGAAATCACCGGTCCGTGACACTGCGATTGAAGGTCGAAGGGAAATGTGGGTGCATCAAGATATTGAAAGAAGTTCCCAGTTAATGGGAAAACACTTTTGGCTGCGTAAAGCTATGCCATACCGAAGTGCTCTTGGTGTTCCCATTCGTGCCACCTCGCCGTTAGGATTTTGTCTTCTTGCCTTCCATCCAGACCCTCACGTTTTTGATCGTGAGTTCATTATAGAGGCAAAGCTATGTGGTGAACGATGCGCTAGAGCTCTGGAGTGGAAATGGTTAATGCAGCACTCGGATCAGCGGGCCCGGTTTGAGAGTGCAGGGATGGCTTTTGCATGCCTAGGGCACGAGTTGCGGAACATCCTGATTGGGTTGGATGCCGAGGCTTTGCGCTTTAAGATGATTATTAATAATATAGATAGAGGAGAAGGGCAGTTACTAGGCGCTGCGGAGAGAATGAAGGCGGCTACCCTCAGAGCTATTCGAATAGCTCAGAACTTCGGAGGTGTCCAGGCAGGTGCTGGAGATGAAGATTTTGATGTTTTGGATTGCTTGAACGAAGCAGTTCAAGCTGCACGCGTACAAGCACCTAGCGGTCGTGTTGAGGTTCGGGGAATCTCTGGTTGTAGGGATCAGGTAATATGGACGCGTGGTGACCGAGCAGGGATATTAATAGCATTTTTTAACCTCTTGCTTAACGCTGTACAGCAAATCATTTTATATGTCAGGCCTTGTGGAATTGTCTGGCTTAATTGTAAGGTGGATTCAAGTATTAACCCATGCGTAGAAATCGAATTCAATGACACCGGTCCCGGCATTCATCGGGGCGATTTCGAGAAGATTTTTGAAGTTGGCTACAGTACGAAGCCAGAAGGCACTGGTATGGGGCTTCACATATGTAGGGAAATTATACGTGGTTTTGGTGGTGCTCGGACTCGTGGGGAGGTAAAAGTCGCGCGGAGTATTCTGAACGTTATGACAACATTTGCCGTAAGGATTCCGATAATTGATGCGAAACGCGTGAGGGTGAGTTAATGAGCGAAGTTAGAGACAATGCGCGAGTCCTTCTGGTTGATGACACGGCAACTACGCTTGAGCAATTAGCTGATCTTCTCCGTGCTAGCGGTTTCGTGGTTGAAGAGGCGAATTCGGCGTGGAGGGCGCTCAATGTATTGCGAGAACTTGGTCAGGGAATTTCCTTTGTTCTTGTAGACCAAGTTCTGGATGGTGCTGTAGATGGGGGGACTAAAGTCGCGCGCGAAATTGCAAAGCTACGCCCGGATATCTTTATCGTCATGTATACGGCAGATGCGCAAATTGATGGCAAGCTCAGATGGGAAGCTTTGAATGCCGGGGCACACAGATATATTCGTAAGTCAAGTGCTGCGGAGTTATTGCAGGACTTTGACGAATTTATAGAAGATATGGCTGAGCTGAGAGACCTTACTGGGGAAATTAACGACATGATAAGGGCTCGGCGCTCGATGTTCTCTGTTCTGGCTGGCTTGGACGTGCAACTCAGTATAATAGATCGCGAATATAGGGTATGGTTTACAAGCAGAGATCAAGGAAGCAGAGTGCTTAGCGGTGTCCGCTGCTGGACGCTATTTCATGGCTATCCTGCTAGCCATGGGCCCTGCTTTGGGTGTTTGATTAGATCTGTTATCGAGACTAATCGTAGCCAGACTAGAACTTTGATTCGGCCGTCTGATCTTGGTGAATTGGAGTGGTTCCGTCACGATGCTATGCCTGTGCGTCGGTTCAGCTCTAGTAGTCTAAATAGAGTAATGGCTGTTCGTGAGACGACGCAAAAAATTGAGCATTCAGAGATTAATCTCAATGTAAAAGAGAGGCTTGGGATATTGGCTGCAAGCGTTGTACATTACGGTTATGGGCGTGCGAGGATTTATCGTGCGACAGGAAGGGATAGAATTCGTTGTGAAGCCGCGGCGACGCGGTACTCGCAAGAAGATGATTTGCAGTATAAGGATGAAGCGATCGGTTTTGAGACCGAAGCTTCTAACAATATATATGTCCGTAGAGCCTTAGATGAGGTGCACGGAACGCTGGTGGAAAGTATTGATGCTGATGGCCTTGATCCGGCGTCGCGAATGAATATTCGTCAGGAGCCACCATGGATTGATATTCCTATTTGGAGGGAGCAAGGGGGCGAGCAGGATCTTGTGGGTTGGCTGTCGGTAGATCTCGTCGGCCTTCCTAATCGCACCCTTTCAAAGTTAGATATAGATAAGCTAAGGCCTTTTAGGGAAGAAATTCAGAGGACTATTATTGGCCGGGTTAATGGGCAGGAATCGGTAAACGAATTTCGCCAAGTCCTTGCTGAGGCCCGTTCTGCTTTGGTGAGTGCTCGTGGCGAAGACGAAGCGTTAACGCATCTCGTGAGATTCGCTGAAGCTCTTGTGGGAGGCGCTGCTGATGTACTAGACGTAAGAGTAAGAGTGCGTCAAGATGGTCGACTAAGATTACTCAAGAGACTTAATGTGGGACTGAGGCCTACGGAGGAAGTTATTAGTGAGAATGACCCTAAGTCTCTTGCCGCTTATGTTGTCCGTTTTGGTAATGATTTATTCATTCGGGATTTGGAAGATTACGAACGGGAGGCGAGGAGTGGTAACGAGTTGCCTCCGGGCTTAGTCCCTCGCTACCACAATGCCTTGGCGATTTTACGGGCCAAATTTGGGGAGCAAGTTTTTGGAACCTTACACATTGAGTGTCGCGGCCTCTTAAATTGGGAGCTCGTCGGACTTAGGGAGCCGCTTAGGGAACTGGCGGAGATGGCTGCATTCTTGCTTAGGGATATTGTTCAAAACGGAAAGCTGGAGGTCGCAAGAGAGGCTGCTGAGAAACAGTTGGCTCAAGCTTTTGGAGCAATTCATGGAATCAAAGGACCTGTTCAGGCGTGCCGCAGCTATTTGGAGACTATAGCAGTCTTGCATAAGCAGAAAAAATTGACAAGTGCTCGGGCTGTCGAACTGGCTGGAAAGGCTGAGATTGGTTTGGGGCGAATAGAGCGACTTGCCGTTAGGCTTTTGAACTTGGTGCGAGAGCGTACTGACGAAGTTAAGAGTGTCGATGTGGAGAAAGCCCTAAGCGATTGTGTTAAAGTAGCTAGTGTTATCTGTCCTGCGATACGAGTTAGTTATTTTGTGAGCAGTGCAGTAAGGGAAATAATTTTCAATGAAGCCGAATTTAGCGCTGTTATTGAAGAACTTATTACGAATAGTGCAAGGGCGGAGGCGTCGGAAGTGTACGTTGACATCGAGGATGCGAATGATTGGTGGACTATCAAAGTGGAGGATGACGGAAGGGGAGTGCAGAGTAAAGAGGAGGCCGAGAGAATCTTTGAGCGTTGGTACCACACCTTTGCCGGCGGTGCTGGGCTTGGGCTTGCCTCTGTGAGAAAGTCCGTCGAGGATATTGGTGGAAAGGTTTGGGCCGAACAGAGGGCTATTGGATTACGGATAGTTATGCTAATACCGAAAGTTAGTTTCCGCGCCAGTTAATTCATGGATGAGCGTATCCTTGAGAAAAATGAGGCAAGTGCCTAAGGCCTGCGCCAAGAATTGTGATGAGAGCAAACCCGCGACCTTCCGTCGCTATATTCGGAACATATGCTGCTTCTTCCGCCCTCTCCTCGGTATGTTCTGAAGGGCCACTGAGTGTAGGCGTACTTCCTGTCGAGCGCGGTGAATGGCTCCTGATCTGCAGGCCTTCTACGAGTGTACGAGGGGAACGACGGTTGCAGGTATAGCGACTGGGCTGAGATCGATGCGGTGCTCCGGTGAAGGAACGGTTCTGTCCTCAATCTATGCTCACCAACTTCACGATCGAAAGCCGTTCTCGGCACCGCCCTCCATCTCCTCCACCCGCCTCAGCACCTCCGCAAAGGGGACATGGGCAAACGCCCCAAAGAACGGGTGGGATTTGAGCTTGCCGCGGGTCTGGCGCGGGGAGGAGAGGCCGGTGAGGAAGCGGGTGAAGGCTCTCGGTCCGGCCAGGATCTTGGCCAAGTCCGGGTTCTCGCGGCGCAGGTTGATCGCTTGGCGCAGGCGGGCCTCGTCGAGGTGGACGGGCGGCGGCGGGAAGAGCTTCGCGGGGTGGCCTCCGGTTTCGCACCAGGAGCAGTGGCCGCAGGGATGGGGGAGTTGCTCTCCGAAATGGGCCGCCAGGAAGGCGGTCTGGCAGCCGTTGTGGGCGGCTAGGGTCAGCACCTGGTCGAGGCGGGCGATTTCTCGGGTCTCGCGGTCGAGGGTGTGGTGGTGGAGCGATCTCGCCATTTCGTCCAGGTCTCCGGGTGGGCGGAGCCAGCGGTAGGGATGGCGCAGGCCGGCGGCTCGGACTTCAAGGAGGCTCTGCTCGGCGAGGTAGTCGAGAGCCCGCACCAAGCGGTCGCGGGGAGCGCCCAAGGCTTGCGATGCGGTTTCGAGGTCGAGGCGGTGCCAGATCTTGGCCTTTTTTGCCAGCCGGAAGATGCCGCTCAGGAACTCCCGCCGCTCTCCCTGGAAGCGGTTCAGGATTTCCTCGATGGGCACGAGCGGCCGGAGCTCGTATTCGGCGTAGATCGGGGTGCCGGCTTCCAGATAGCCGCCGAGCTCCAAGTAGGTGAGGAGGGTCCGCACCACCAGGAGACGGATGTCGTGCCGCGCCGCGAGGTCGTAGAGAGAGAGCTCCATCTCGCCGGGGCCTCCTGAGGAAAGGGCGAGCTCTTCGAGGAGGCCTTGCACGGCTTCGAGGTCCGGGGTGTCGCCGTAGGCGAAGTTCTGGAGGGCCAGGAGGTCGCCGGTGCAGAGGAGGCTCTCGCAGAGGGCGGGTTGGCCGTCCCGGCCGGCGCGGCCGATCTCCTGCGCCAGGTTTTCCAGGCTCTTGGCCATATTGTAGTGGATCACTTTGCGGATGTCCGACTTGTCGATCCCCATGCCGAAGGCGATGGTGGCGACGACCACGGCGTCCGCCGATGTCAGGAACCAGTCCTGCACCCGGGCCCGCTCGTCGTCTTCCATGCCGGCGTGGTAGGCGCGGGCCGGCAGTCCCGCTCGAGCCAGGGTCTCTGCCACGTCCTCGGCCGTCTTCTGCAGGGTGACGTAGACGATGGCCGGTCCGGCGGGAGCGGAGGAGAGCCGCTCGAGCAGCAGGGCGTCGCGGCCGGCGGTGAGGACCGGGGTGGTCCGGAGCAGCAGGTTCTCGCGATGGAAGCCGGTACGGACCGCGCATTCGGGAGCGATGCCGAAGCCGCGGCAGATGTCGTCGAGCACCTGCGGTGTGGCGGTAGCCGTGAGGGCCAGGGTGCGTTCGGCGCCGCAGAGCTTTCCGAAGCCGGCGAGCTTCAGGTAGTCGGGACGGAAGTTGTGCCCCCACTCGGAGACGCAGTGCGCCTCGTCGACCGCAAAGAGGGACACCCGGATCCGGGAGATGGCCTCGCGGAAGCGTTCGTTGTTGAAGCGTTCCGGGGCGACGTAGAGGAGGCGCAGGGCGCCCTTGCGGAGGGCGTCCATGAGGGCGCGCACCTCGTCGCCCGTGAGGGTCGAGTCGAGGCGGCCGGCGGCCACTCCGCGCCGGGTGAGCTGATCGATCTGGTCCTTCATCAGGGCGATCAGGGGCGAGACCACGAGGGTGAGGCCCGGCAGCAGGAGAGCCGGGATCTGGTAGCAGAGCGATTTGCCGCCGCCGGTGGGGAAGACGGCCGCGGCGGACCGACCGGCCAGGAGGTGCCGGATCACCTCCTCCTGTCCGGGGCGGAACTCCCCGTAGCCGAAGGTCTCCGCGAGCGCCGCGCGCGCGGCTTCCAGGTTTGCCGTGTTCTCGGTGGTGGCGCTCATGAGAGGGGAAGAATACGGCCGATCGCTGCACGCGCTACGAGAAGCTCGCTACGCTGGCGCTTGGATGGCCTGGACGTTGTGCATTCAGGGAATGTGCTTGACATGGGACCGCAAGGATACAGTATCTTTCGCTTCCGAAGATGCCAAAGCGACTCCCTGAACGTTTCCAGGTCTGGATCGATGCCCGCAAGCGGCACCACCTCTCGCATGCCCATATCCAGATGGCGCGCGAGATGGGGATGAACCCGAAGAAGTTCGGGAAGCTCGACACCTACCGCCAGCAACCCTGGAAGGCCCCTCTGCCGATCTTCATCGAAAAGTTGTACTTCAAGAGTTTCGGCAAGCTGCGGCCGGACGAGGTGGTGTCCATCGAGGAACGGTTCCGCAGGGAGGAGAAAAAGAAAGCTGCGAAGCGCGAGGCGAAGCTCCTCCGGAAGGACAGCACCGAGCCATGAGCGAGTACCAGTACTACGAGTTCCAGGCCGTGGACCGGCCTCTCACGGAGCAGGAGCAGCGCGAGCTGCGCTCCGCCTCGAGCCGTGCCACCATCACGGCGACCCGTTTCACGAATCACTATGAATGGGGACACTTCAAGGGGAATTCGTCGGTCTGGATGGAGAAGTACTTCGACGCGTTCCTCTATCTGGCGAATTGGGGCACGCATGAGCTCATGCTGCGGCTGCCTCGAAGGGTCCTCGACCTCGAAACGGCAAAGCGGTATTGCTGTGGCGACTCGGCTTCGGCCCGCCTCAAGGGGGACTTCGTCATCCTGGCGCTGGACTCCGATGACGAGGATGGGGACTGGGAAGGCGATTGGGATGACGGGAGCGGCTGGCTTTCTTCGCTGATTCCGCTCCGGTCCGACCTCGCGGGAGGCGATCATCGGGCGCTCTACCTGGCCTGGCTCCTCTGTGTGCAGTCCGAAGAGTTGGAGGACGATGCGACGGAGCCACCGATCCCTGCCGGTCTGGGGAATCTGACGGCTTCCCTTGAGGCTTTCGCTGACTTCCTGCGAATTGACGGCGACCTCCTCACAGTGGCCGCAACCCGGAGCCCTGAAGTGGACGCGCCTTCGTCCAGCCGGGATATGGACGAGTGGATCGCGGCCTTGCCCGACGCCGTCAAGACGGACTGGCTTGTCCGGCTTGCCGGGGGACGGGAGCCTCACCTGCGGGCAGAGTTGCTACGGCAGTTCCGGGAGTCTCATCCTGCCCTTCCGCCTCAGGATAGCGAACCCCCTCGGACGGTGGGGGAGCTTCGGGCGGCGGCCGAGCAACGGGCAAAGGAACGGCGCCGACAGGAGGCCGAGCGGGCTGCCGCCGAGCGTGCCCGGCGAGAGCGGGAGGAGGCTGAGGCTCGGGAGCGGCACCTCGCGTTCTTGGCGAAGCGTGAGGCCGAGGCCTGGCGCGAAGTAGACGCGCTCATCGCCACCAAGCAGCCCGGCAGGTACGACGAGGCCGTGAAGCTCCTGTGCGACTTGAGGGAGTTGGGTGTCCAGAAGGGACGGGCGGGGGAGGTGGAGGCCCGCATTTTGAAGCTTCGCGAGGAGCATGCGAAGAAGCCGAGTTTTCTTGGGCGGCTGGAGAAGGCGGGGCTGTAGAGAAGAGAGCCGACGGCGAGGGATTGCGCGTTCTGATGGAGCGGACCCTCCAAGAGGAGATCGTCTTGACCTATGACGTATAGAAAACCTCACGGAGGCTTACATAGCCGAGGAACCCACCCTGACTGTGCGTGGTCAAGGCCCCGGGGACTGCTGGGTGGCAACTCGTGACGCTCAGCAGGAGGGCGCAGTCTAAACTGCCCCATGTTCGCCATGAAGCTCCGCGGCCCGTAAAACGTCTTTCAACTGGCCCTGCCGTAAACCGGCCAACGGGGTCTTGCCTCCCACAGCCGCGTTTTCCTCGAGGAAGAAGGCAAGCTTCATCCAGGGATCGAAGTCAGCAAGGGCGGTCAGCGTCTCCTCAAGCCCTGGCAGGACACCGCCGGGGACGAGTTGCCAGACCGGGAAGGCAAGGCCGTGCCGGCCGCAGTCCACGGCAAGCAACCGTCCGGCCTTATAGCGCTTGTAAGCCGCTTGGCGGGAGATGTTCAGGAGAGAGGCGACCTCTTGGACGCCCAGAGTCCCGCCTTCCGCGGTCAACAGGCGTTTCCTTGCCTCGATCCCCCGGAGCCGGGCCTCCGCCAGGGGATCGTCCGGGGTCAGGGCTGCCAGGCCTGGTTCCGACTCCAGAGCCGTCAAGAGCACTCCATAGTCCGAAGGGGCAGAAACGGCTTCCCGGAGAGAGGCTTCACCCATCTGCCGGGAGAGAGAGGCCACGGCCCGGAGCGCCCGCCGGGTGAAGACTCCGCGGATCGAGGCATCGCCGGGCCGAACCAGAACGCGTACAGCCTGCTCGATGTCCTCGTCTTGAGAAATGAGGGGAGCGGTTGCTGCCATGGAAGCTCCTGCAAGATCGGTTGACGGTTTATCACGCGTCAGCAGGATGGTAATCGGTTGTCGGGCTCCCGTCAACGATGAGATGAGGCTATGAGTGATGATCCCGACAAGCTGTTGTTTTCTTCCCGAAAGGGGAGGCTTCGACCGCACCCGGGCCCGAAGCACATCACGGCGAGGCCGTTGCCCTTGAGACTTTGGGATGTGCCGCTGCATCGCATCTGCAAAGTCCATCGCGATCCTCTTCACTTCGGTAAGGAGGGCAAGAACCGGTTTGATGCCCCTCGCGGGGAATACCGGGTTCTCTACGCAGCCGAGGAACCAGAGGGTGCCTTTGTCGAAACGTGCATTCGAGATCAGAGGCCTGCAGGAGGCCGGCACCTGACTCCTGCTTTTCTCGAAGAGCGGAAACTGGCGGAGATTTCCTTTGCAGGTCCCCTGCGGTTGGTCGACCTGACCGGCCCAGGATTGTCCTTGCTGGATGCGGACAGCCGGCTGACGAACGGCAGTTACAGGCTGAGTCAGTCCTGGTCGCGGGCTTTTTGGAAGCATCCGGACTTTCCGGATGGAGTTCTATACTGTTCGCGTTTCAACCCATCGCTTCATTGTGTGGCAGTGTTCGACCGTGCTGGAGCCGGAGCTTCATGGACGGACTGCGGCCCCCTTTTCAGCGCCCGGAACCGGAGTTTTCTGCGCGAGATGCTGAATCGCTATGAGATCTCCTTGATCTGAGGCGGGGGATCGCCACCCGCTTGCCCCCAATCAGCCCACGCCTCGAATCGCATCTGCGGCACCTCGATTCGATCCTGCGCCCCGGCCTTCCCCTCCCACCGCCCTCTGATACACTCCCCCCGGCCCGGCCTGCCCGGTGCCTCCGGCCCCCCTGGGGGGCAATCCCAAGTCTCGAATCCAGGTTCCCAGGGAACTTTCTCGGAGGAGAACGTCTTGAAGATCCATGAGTATCAGGCGAAAGAGATCCTGCGCCGGTATGGGGTCGCCACCCCACGGGGCAAGGTGACGGACGATCCGGATGACGCCGCGCGGATCTGCGAGGAACTCGGCGGCCGGTGCGTGGTCAAGGCCCAGATCCATGCCGGCGGGCGCGGCAAGGGCGGCGGTGTCAAGCTCGCCAAGTCCCCCGAAGAAGCCCGCGAGCATGCGTCCAAGATCCTCGGGATGCAGCTCATCACCCATCAGACCGGCCCCGAGGGGCAGCTCGTGCGCAAGGTGCTGATCGAGGAGACGGCTGACATCGCCCAGGAGCTGTATCTCTCGATCACCCTCGACCGCGCCCAGGGCAGGCCCGTCCTCATGGGGTCCTCCCAGGGCGGCATGGATATCGAGGAGGTGGCGGCCAAGGACCCGAAGGCGATCCACCGAGTGGCGGTCGATCCCCTGCTCGGCATCCAGCCGTTCCAGGCCCGGGCCGTGGCCCGCGGGCTGGGGCTCAAGGGGCAGACGGCGGGGAAGGCCGCGAAGCTGGTGACGGCGCTCTTCAACGCCTACTGGGACACGGACGCGTCGCTCGCCGAGATCAACCCGCTCATGGTGACGGGCGGCGGCGACGTGATGGCGCTCGACGCCAAGATGAACTTCGACGACAACGCGATGTTCCGCCACAAGGACGTCCTCGAGATGCGCGACCTCGCGGAGGAGGCTCCGCTGGAGGTCGAGGCCAGCAAGTTCAATCTCAACTACATCAAGCTCGACGGCAATATCGCTTGCATGGTCAACGGCGCCGGGCTCGCCATGGCGACCATGGACATCATCAAGCTCTACGGCGGCGAGCCGGCCAACTTCCTGGACGTAGGCGGCGGCGCCTCGCAGGAGGCGGTCAAGAACGCGTTCCGCATCCTGGTGTCGGACCCCAACGTGGAGGCGGTCCTGATCAACATCTTCGGCGGCATCGCCCGCACGGATCGCATCGCGCGCGGCGTGGTGGGGGCCATCGAGGAGCTGGGGAACGTCAACCTGCCGGTGGTGGTGCGGCTGGAGGGGACGAACGTCGAGGAGGGGCGGCGCATCCTGCGGGAGGCGGCGTTCCAGTTCATCGTGGCCAGTGACATGGGCGATGCCGCTGAGAAGGTCGTGGCCGCAGCAGGAAAGGGAGGAGCGTAGTCATGGCGATCTGGGTCAACAACGACACGCGCCTGCTCGTGCAGGGCATCACCGGCAAAGAGGGGACGTTCCACGCCCTGGGCTGCCGCGATTACGGGACGAAGGTGGTGGCCGGCGTCACGCCCGGCAAGGGCGGCGAGACGGTCGAGAGCATCCCGGTGTTCGATTCGGTGGCCGAGGCCCGCGAGGCCACGGGCGCCAATGCGTCGATGATCTTCGTGCCGCCGCCGTTCGCGGCCGACGCCATCATGGAAGCCGCCGGCGCCGGGATCGAGCTGGTGGTCTGCATCACGGAAGGCATCCCGGTCAACGACATGCTGAAGGTAAAGGAGTTTCTCCAGGAGCATCCGGTGCGCCTGATCGGTCCGAACTGCCCGGGGGTCATCTCGCCGGGCATGGCGAAGATCGGCATTATGCCGGGGCACATTCATAAGCAGGGTTCGATCGGGGTGGTCTCGCGCTCGGGCACGCTGACGTACGAGGCGGTCTGGCAGCTCTCGAACCTCGGGCTCGGGCAGTCGACGTGCGTGGGCATCGGCGGCGACCCGGTCAACGGCACGAACTTCATCGACGTGCTGGAGCAGCTCGCGGCCGATCCACAGACGGAAGGGGTCATCATGATCGGCGAGATCGGCGGCAACGCCGAGGAGGCCGCGGCCGAGTGGGTGAAGGCCAACTGCAGGAAGCCGGTCGTGGGCTTCATCGCGGGCCGCACGGCCCCGCCGGGACGCCGCATGGGTCACGCGGGCGCCATCGTGGCGGGCGGCAAGGGCACGGCGGCGGAGAAGATGGAGACGATGACGGCGGCGGGGATCCACGTGGTGGAGAACCCGGCCAAGCTGGGCGAGACGATGGCGAAGGCGTTGGGGCGGTAGGGAGAGGATAGAGGACCACGGACCGGCGGTGCCTTTGCGACCTCACCCCCGGCCCCTCTCCTAAAGGAGAGGGGAGAAAGAGCGACAAACCTGGCACCCTCTCCTTTAGGAGAGGGTGGGGTGAGGTCGCAGGCCGCAGGAGGTCCGGAAACACGAACATGGCGGACGGCATCTCACGCATCCCCGGCACCGGCTGGCTCGCTCTCATCGGCGGGGGCGAGTTCAGCTTTGGGGAGACGGAGGACGCGGACCGGGCCTGGATGGAGAAGGTCCCGCCAGGGCCGATCGGGTTCATCCCGGCGGCTTCGGGGTCGGACGACTATCCCCGCCATTTCGCGGAGTACATGAAGGAAGCGTTCGAGCGGGAGGTGGAGACGATCCCCATCTACCGTTCGCGGGATGGCCGCCGGGGGCGGAACTCGGAGCGCATCCGAGACGTGGCGGCGGTCTACATCGGCGGCGGAGTGACGGACCACCTGCTGGACGCCTTGAAGGAGACTCCCGCCGAGGAGGCGCTGGCCCGGAAGATCGCGGAGGGCGGGGTGGTGGTGGCGATCGCGGCCGCGGCCCAGTGCGCGGGGCGGCTGGCCCGGAGCATCTTCAAGGGGGATCTGATCCCCGGGTTCGGGTGGCTGCCGGACGGGGTGGTGGAGCCGAACTTCGATCCCGGCCACGATCGCCGGCTGCGCAAGATGCTGGTGGGCGCGGGCGTGGGGTTCGGCCTGGGGATTCCGGCCGGGTCGGCCGTGATGCTGGGGCCGGACGGAATGGTGGAGCTGGTGGGGGACGTGTTCCGGATCGAAGGACCGGAAGGGGACATCGAGGCGATTTAACGCAAAGACAACGACACGGTGGGGCCCTGCTGGCCCACCTTACTTTTAGGAGAGACGCGATGGCGATGACGTTGGCGATCCTGAAGCCGGACAGTGTGGAGGCGGGCAACGCGGGCAATATTCTTGCCCACCTTCAGAAGGAAGGCTTCACGATCCGCGGCCTCAGGATGCTGCGGTTGACGGAGACGCAGGCGAAGGCGTTCTACGAGGTGCACAAGGAGCGGCCGTTCTATGGCAGCCTGGTGGAGTTCATGACGAGCGGTCCGGTGATCCCGGTCGCCCTGGAGCGGGACAACGCGGTGGCCCACCTGCGGCAGGTGATGGGGGCGACGGACGTCTCCAAGGCCGAGGAGGGGACGATCCGCAAGGCGTACGGCACGTCGATCGAGCGCAACGCCATCCACGGCAGCGACTCGCCGGAGAACGCGGCGATCGAGCTGTCGTTCTTCTTCTCGCGCACCGAGCTGCTGGCGGCGCAGTAGCCCGCTGATACCCGCTGTTACCCGCTGATATTGGGAGGCTCCATGTACCGATTCCCTCACGCGGCCCCGCAGAGCCAGCTCCCGGAGGAGCGGCAGGGCCGGATCGTCGGCCGCTTCTGCAAGGTCTGCTTCAGCATCTATCCCTTGCATCGGGGTCTTCACCAGGGCAAGGCGATGTATGGCCGCGACCACATCGCCTCGCCGTGCAGCCATGAGGGGGACGCCTTCGAGGAGGGCGCCAACTGGTGGGAGCCGGCCGTGGAGGTTTTGCCGGAAGCGATCGAGAAGCACGAGAGCGATCTGGTAGTAAACTCTCCTGCCAAGGGGACGTCCCCCTAGAGGATCGGAGGTCATCACCCACCCGGGATGAGCGTGATCGAGCACTCCTCGCGAGCCGCCCCGAGCCCCGGAGCGGCTTTCGCCTACCATCGCACGGGCCGTCTCGCGAAATGGCTCGGGCGGGGGCGGGGTGCCCGTCTCGCTTTCTCGCTGACCGCCGGCCTCTTGGGTGAGCTGCTCACGGGATGGAGCGGCGGCCTGCTGTTCCCCCTGACACCCGCCGTCTCACTGACGTCCGGCCTCCTTTTCGGCGGGTGGGGCATCGCCGGGGCTGCCGTGGGCCAGCTCGCGGCGGTGTTCATCCTCTCCCGAGATCTCTTCAATTCCCTGATCTTCGCCCTGGCCTTTTTTCTGACCGGCCTCGCAGGCTGGGCGGTCTTCCGCTGGACCCCGAAGCTCGGGCGGGGGCTTCCCAATCTCCGATCCTTCCTGGCTACGCTCGCCGCGGCCTTCGCGGGCGGGGCGGCCGGCGCCCTGCTGACCTTGGCGGGAGGGTTCCTGCCTGCCAGCCAGACGGCCTGGACGTGGATCTGGACCTGGGTGACGGGCGAGCTGGTCAGCGTCGCACTGCTGGCTCCGCCGATCCTTCTGGCGTTCGATCGCTGGGGCCGGCAATGGATGGTGCCGTTCCCGCGGGAGCTCCTGGTGGCGGACCGCGGGCCGGAGCGCTCGTTCGGTGGGAGCGGAGAGGAGACGATCGTCCTGCTGCCCTCGGAGCCCGTTTCCGCGGCCAGCCGCCGGGACCTGCTGATGGGAACGGCCATGGTGTTGGCCGCGTCGGCTCTTTCGCTCGCCCTGGTCTGGAAGCTGCCGCAGGGGCGCGGGTGGGCGACGATCCTCTATCTCCTGCCGATTCTCTGGGCGGCCCTCCACCATGGCGAGCGCGGGGGAATCCTGGCGGCTTCGGGGGGCGGTGTCTGTCATCTGCTCGGGCTGGCGGGGATCGCGGTGCTCCTGGGAGCGGCGGATCTGGGCAATGAGGTCTGGGCCGGCCGGGCCGACCTCTTGATTCTCTCGATAGCCGGCGCGCTGGTGGGCTGGTCTCGGGACCGGGAGGTGCGTTTGCGCGAGGAGCTGATCGAATCGAACCGGCTGTTGCGCCGCGACATCGTCCGCATCTCGGACGCGCTGATGCAGGCGGTCGAGGCCAAGGACGCCTACACGGGTGGCCATCTCCGGCGAGTGAGCGAGTACGCGGTGGGGGTGGGGGAGAAGCTCGGCCTGCGCGGGCGGGACCTGGAGACCCTCCATTACGCGAGCCTGCTGCACGACGTGGGCAAGCTCGGCGTGCCGGAGTCGGTCCTGGGGAAGGAAGGGCCGCTCGACGCCACGGAGACGGAGCTGATGCGCAGGCATCCCGAGATCGGCGCGCGGATGCTGGAGAAGCTGGATCTCCTGAGCGGCGCGGCCCCCCTCGTGCTCCACCACCAGGAGCGTTTCGACGGCAACCTCGACGGCCAGCACCCCGGCTATCCGCGAGGGCTCGCCGGAGAGGCGATCCCCCTCGGGGCACGCATCATCGCCGTGGTGGACGCCTTCGACGCCATGACCACGACCCGTCCCTACCGTCCGGCTCTGCCCTCGGAGGAGGCCGCCAACGTGCTCCGCAAGGAGAAGGGGCACCAGTTCGATCCGCGGGTGGTGGACGCCTTTCTGGATTCCCTCGCCGAGCGTCCGTGGCGGATCTGACTGCTAAAGCCTGGAAGGCCCTGGATCGTCACCTTGTCCAGGTGCGCGGGTGCCGGATCTGCCCTACGGTGGAGCCGCCGCCGGTCGCCGCCCGTCCCGAATTCTGGCCACGCGTCATGCTGGTCGGGCAGGCGCCGGGACCCAAGGAGGTGGTCCTCCAGCGTCCGTTCGCCTACACGGCAGGCTCGCGGCTGTTCACGTGGTTCGCCCGCCTGGGAGTCCCCGAGGAGGAGTTCCGGCGGCGGGTCTGGATGTGCGCCGTGATCCGCTGTTTCCCCGGCCGTGCGCCTCAAGGCGGCGACCGGGTGCCCAGTCCCCTGGAGATCGCCAACTGCGCTCCCTACCTGGAAGAGGAGATTCAGCTGATCCGTCCGGCCACGGTGCTGGCGGTGGGCCAGCTCGCCATCAAGAAGTTCCTGCCGGAGAACGTGCCCTTGCAGGAGCGGGTGGGGCGGAGCTTTGCGGCTTCACGGGGAGAGGTGGAGTTTGAGGTGATCCCGCTGCCGCATCCTTCAGGCCGGAGCACGTGGCTGGTGCGGCAGGAGAACCAGGAGTTGCTGGATCGGGCGTTGGAGCTGGTGCGGGGGAGTGTGGGGTGGCGGGAGACGTTTGGGGGTTGAGGACGAACACGGACGGGCACGGACAGGCACGGACGGATGAGGACGGGTTCGCAATCTGTTTCCTGCGGTACAATCCGCCTGCTTTTTCAGGGAGGTCACCATGAGCTCACAGGTAGAGCAGGCCATCCTCGCCCGCTTCAAGGAGAGGTGCCATCGGGCCGGCGGCGTCCAGGCCGGCTATGGAATGCGCGCCAAGGCCATCGGGCTCGCCCTGCCCCCGGGCACCGATGTCGAGGGGACGCTGACGGGGATGGTGGAGAAGGGGTGGCTCAAGCCCAATGCGGCGGGGACGTGGTATTTCCTCAGCGCGGATGGGGCGGAGCGGGTCAAGGCGGCGTAGGCGGCACGTGGCGGATCCACTGGATATCGATTCCTAAATCCAGATCCAGCCAGCCGCGATCCGCGGTCAGGACTCGGAGTTGGAGATGGGAGCCCAGGGCGAGACAGGCGCGATCACCAAGAGAGAGACCCAACTGACGAGTTAGAGGTCGCAACTCGGCAATCTTCAAGGCCAGAGACTCTTCCAGGGGGTGGACGACCAAGGCCAATCCCAGAAGGCCTTTATCTTCGAGGTCTTGAGCCACGTCTCCTGGTGCCTGACCGCCTTCGGCCAGCTTGCTGAGGACTTCCGCCCAATTCACCGCGCTGATATGGCTCCCGCTACCAGAGCCTCTTCCACCCGTTCTGCGCCGGTCTCTCCGCGAAGAAAGGCTAAGAGTGCCGAAGCATCGAGAACTGTATTAGGGGTCAGGACTCGTTCTCCCGCCGCGCTTCCTCTCGCCGCTCTGACAGCAACTCACCGACGAGATCCCTCTCGGGAGCCACCTGCCGGAAGATCCCTCTTACTTTCCTGACCTGTTCCCGCAGGCTGACAAGCCGCATTGAGCCGTCCGGCTCAAGTGAAAGCACGACGCGATCGCCCTCGTTCAGTGCCATTTGCTTGCGAACAGCAGAAGGCAAAACGAGTCTCCCACGAGCCCCAATCTGAGTCGTATAACGCTGAGACCGCTGTGCATCTTCAGAATCGTGGGCCATGTCCATAGTGTACCACTCGCAGATCTTCTCCCACGCCTCGCTTACTCCCGCGTCTCCAACCCCACCGGCCGGAGCGCCCGCTCCACCAGCCCCAGCGCGCCGTCCACCAGCAGCGCCAGGAGCGCGGCCGGGATCGCCCCCGAGAGGATCATCGAGCTGTCCGCGAGCTGCAGTCCGGTCACGATCGGCTCGCCCAGGCCTCCGGCTCCGATGAAGGCGGCCAAGGTGGCGGTGCCGACGGTGAGGACGGCGGCGGTGCGGACGCCCGCCATGACGACGGGGGCGGCCAGGGGGAGGCGGATCTGCCGCAGTACCTGGCCCGGAGTCATGCCCAGGGCGGTCGCGGCTTCGACAGCCTTGGGGTCCGCGTCCCGCACTCCCGTGTAGGTGTTCCTCACGATCGGAAAGAGCGAGTAGAGCCAGAGCGCCACGATGGCGGGGACGACCCCTACACCCAGGAAGGGGATCATGAAGGCCAGCAGGGCGAGCGAGGGGATGGTCTGGAGGAGCCCCAGGACACGGATGACGGATTCCGCCCAGCGGCGCTGTCGCTCCAGCCATAACCCCAGAGGGATCGAGACGAGCGCTCCCAGGAGCAGGGCCGCCGCGGAGAGGCCGAGGTGCTCCAGGATTCTCCGTCCAAGATCTGCGCGCTGGCTCCAGAGGTAGGCGGCGAGGCCGGGCTTGCGGGGCTCCTGCGGCGAATCAGCTCCCTTCCTTGACGATCAGGCCGATCGAGCGGAGAGCGTCCCGCGCCACGACCTCCTCGCTCTCGTGCTTCTCCTGGAGGCGGAGGTTGAAGCCCCGCATGGCGTCTTCGTCGAGAGAGCCCGCGAGGAGGCCGAGGACGGCTCCGACCTCCGGGTGCTTCGAAAGGGTTTCGCCTCGCACCAGGGCAGCCGCTTCGTAGGGCGGAAAGAAGTCTCGATCGTCCCGCAGGACCTTGAGGTCATAGAGGATCAGCCGGCCATCCGTGGAGTAGACGTCCAAGGCGTCGATGGACCTCTGCCGGGCCGCCTGGTACTGGAGGGCCTGCTGGAGATGGTCGACGGAGGCGAATTCCAAACCGTAGACGCGCTGGAGACCAAGGAGGCCGTCTTCACGGCCCACGAACTCGTGGCCGAAGCCGCCGTGGAGGGTCTTCGAGACGCGGGCAAGGTCCGAGATCGTGGACAGGCGCTCGCGCTCGGCCAGCTCTTTCGGGACGGCGATCTCCCAGGAGTTTTCGAAGCCCAGGGGCGCGATCCACCAGAGGTTCCAGCGCTGGAGGAACTCGGAGCGGACCCGGTTCAGCGTCTGTTCCGGTCCCCCCTTCGCCGTCTCTCCGAGGATGGAGACCAGCCCCGTGCCCGTATATTCGGGGTAGACGTCGATGGCCCCGCTTTTCAGGGCCTCGAAGCAGACCTGGGTGCCGGCGAGGTTGAGGCGGCGCTCCACTTCGAGGTCCGTGCGGCTTTCGAGGAGCTGCGCGAACATCTCGGCCAGGAGGCGGCTCTCTTCGAAGTTCTTCGAGCCGATGACGATCCGGTCGGCGGCGTGAAGGGGAGCGGCCAGGAGAAGGAGGGCGAGCGCGATCCTATACACGCCGCATCTCCAGGAGCGCTTCCACGTAGGGGTCCGCCGGCCGGGACGCCAGCTCCTCGGGAGGACCGAGCTGGAGGAGGCGCCCGTTCCGCATGACGCCGATGCGGTCGGCAAGCCGGAACGCCTCGGCCAAGTCGTGGGTCACGAGGACGGCGGTCTTGCCCAGGGTCTTCTTGATCTCCAGGAACTGCCGGTGAAGCTCCTGGCGGATCAGAGCGTCCAGGGCTCCGAAGGGCTCGTCGAGGAGGATGACAGGCGGATCAGCGGCCAGGGCGCGGGCGAAGGCGACGCGCTGGCGCTGGCCTCCGGAAAGCTCGGACGGGTGGCGGCGGGCGTGGGTTTCGGAGAGTCCGACGAGCTCCAGCATTTCCCTCGTCCGGGTCTGGCGCCGCCCACGATCCCAACCCAGGAGACGTGGGACCAGCTCGACGTTCCTCTCGATCGACCAGTGAGGAATAAGGCCGCCGTCCTGAGGCACGTAGCCGATCCTTCGGCGCAAGGCGATGGCATCGGCTTCGGACACGGGCTGTCCTTCCACGCGGACAGTACCGGCCGAGGGCTCGACCATGCGGTTGAAGGTGCGGAGAAGGGTGGTCTTGCCCGAACCGCTCTCGCCGACCAGGGCCACGGTCTCTCCCGAATGGACTTCCAGAGTCACCCCGGCCAACGCCCGGGTGCCGTCCCCGTAGGTCTTGGCGACGTCCACGGCTTCCAGAATGGGCACGGCGGGTAGTGTATCCCGCCCCTCGGTTGCTACGATGCCGGAATGAAGAGCGAACACCTGCGGTTCCCCGGCTCCCAGGGACAGGAGCTCGTGGGACGCCTGGACAGTCCGGTGACGGTACCCGCGGCCTATGCCCTCTTCGCACACTGTTTCACCTGCTCGAAAGACCTGAAGGCGGCGGGCTGGATCAGCCGTGCCCTGGTCCAGCGGGGCATCGCCGTGCTGCGCTTCGATTTCACGGGGATCGGCGAGAGCGGGGGAGAAGCTCTCCGATTTCTCCTCGAACCTGGAAGACCTCGTGGCGGCGGCGGACTTCCTGCGCCGCGAACGGGAGGCGCCGCGGCTGCTCGTGGGCCACAGCATAGGGGGCTGCGCCGTGCTGGCGGCGGCGGAGCGGATCCCGGAGGCCCGGGCGGTGGCGACCCTCGGCGCTCCCAGCGCCACGGAGCACCTGAAGGACACCCTCGTGCACATCGCTCCCGAGCTCGAAGCGCGCGGCGAGGCCGAGGTGGACCTGGGCGGCGGCCGGACGTTCCGCATCCGCAAGCAGCTCCTGGACGACCTGAAGGAGGACCACCTGCGGGGCGTCCTGAAAAGACTGCGCAAGGCCCTCCTCATCTTCCACTCGCCGGTGGACAACGTGGTGGGGATCGACCATGCCCGGCGCCTGTTCGAGATGGCCAGGCATCCGAAGAGCTTCGTCTCGCTGGACACAGCGAACCACCTGCTGACCGATGAAGAGGACGCCCGGTATGCGGGGGACGTCCTGGCCGCCTGGTCGAGCCGGTACCTCGAAGGCGTGCAGCCGGATGTGACGGAGGAGCCCGAGATCGGCAAGGAAGGGGAGGTGGTGGTGACGGGCGGCGCGAGCGGCTTCGTCCAGGACATCGTGGCCCACCGGCACCGGCTGACGGCCGACGAGCCCCAGGAGGTCGGCGGTACGGACAAGGGGCCGACTCCCTACGACCTGCTGCTCGCGGGCCTGGGCGCTTGCACGTCGATGACGCTGCGCCTCTACGCCAACCACAAGAAGCTGCCCCTGGAGAGCGTCCGGGTGACGCTGCGCCACGCCAAGGTCCACGCCGTGGACTGCGCCCGCTGCGAGACCAAGGAGGGGAAGATCGACCGCATCGAGCGCGAGATCGAGGTCATCGGTCCCCTGACAGAGGAGCAGCGGCTGCGCCTGCTCGAGATCGCCGACAAGTGCCCGGTCCACCGGACGCTGGAGTCGGAGATCGAGGTCGTCAGCCGGCTGATCTGATCCCCATGGGAGGATTGGCCTCCGGATAGATCACCCCCGTCTCCGGCAGATGACAGGCGTCTGGTCCCCCGGACGCCCTGGTTCTGCCGTCTCATCCTCAAAGCATTGAAAACAAAGAGGCGGAACCGCTTTGCCAGAGCTGGCACGGTTCGTGGAATCGGAGGAAAGGCAAGGAGAAAGCAATCTCCTCTCCCTCCGGTGCCGGGGCAGGTTTAAATGCCCTCCGCCTGTCCCGGCCCTCTTTTTTCTCTTCTACCTCTCGTAACCTTGCCTCTGTCCCTGACCCTCGATAGAGTCTGCATGTGTCCCGCGGGTGGCCGTGGAGGATGCGTTAAGCTCTTTTGCTCCAATATATAGCCTTCTAACGATGGTTCTCCAGGCATCTTCCAATACCGATCCCGCGAGCTCAAACGCTGACGGGGAGCCGCGCATCCTCGACCGTTCCGAGCATCCGATCTCCCGCCGGTTCATCGACAAGAACGCCCTCAAGGTCCTCTACCGTCTCCACAACGGGGGCTACAAGGCCTGTCTGGTGGGGGGGAGCGTGCGCGACCTGATGATGGGCCGCACGCCCAAGGACTTCGACGTGGGCACCAACGCCCGTCCCAACGAGGTGCGGCGCCTGTTCTCGAACTCGCGGATCATCGGCCGGCGGTTCCGGCTGGTGCACGTCTTCTACCATGACGGCGGCGTCGTGGAGGTCTCGACCTTCCGCCGCGATCCGGACCCCGAAGAGCAACGGGGCGAGCCGGGCGAGCTGCTGATCACCAGCGACAACGCCTACGGCACACCCCGCCAGGACGCCTTCCGCCGCGACTTCACGATCAACGCGCTGTTCTACAACATCGCCGACTACTCGGTGATCGACCACGTTGGGGGGATCGAGGACCTGGAGAAGAAGCTCGTCCGGGCGATCGGCGATCCCGACGTGCGCTTCCAGGAAGACCCCGTGCGCATGCTGCGCGCCTGCGAGTTCGCGGGCCGCCTGGGGTTCGGCATCGAGACCCGCACGCAGGAGGCGATCCACCGCCAGAGCAAGGAGCTGGCGAAGGCGTCGCCGGCGCGGGTGACGGAAGAGATCGTCCAGCTCATGAAGTGCGGGCGGGCCGGGGCGGCCATGCAATGGATGCTGGAGCTCGGCCTGCTGGAGGTGCTGCTGCCCGAGGCCTACGCCATGCTGACGGCGGGCGCCCGGGGCCTGGGGGATTTCGGGCAGATCCTGCCGGTGATCGACCGCATGGTGGCGGAGGAACGGCCCCTTTCTGACACGGCTCTCCTGGCGGCGCTGCTGTTGCCCAAGATCATGCTGCGGCGGATCGACCTGGAGGCCCAGGCCGGCCGGCCCATGTCCCGGGCCGCCCTGGAGATCATGATCCAGGAAGAGGTCGCTCCGTTCTTCGCGCGCCTGACGCTTTCGAACCTTCGCGCCCAGCAGGTGATTCATGCCTTGATGGGCTTCCAGCGCCTGTGCGAGCCCCGCTGGTCTCCCCACGAGCGGGTGCGCTTCGCCCGCAAGCCTTATTTCGACGACTCTCTGCTGCTCTTCGAGATCCTCGTCCGGGCGACCGGGGAGGGGCACGAGGCTCTGGCGGAGTGGCAGGCCGCGGCGCGCCGCCGGCCACCTCTCAAGGCTCCGGAGAGCGAAGCGCGCGAGGCGCGCGAGGCGCGCCCCCGGCCGCGGCGGCGCCGGCGGCGCCGTAGCCCCTCCTTGTGAGACGTTTTGCCAACTGGACGGGGTTGCTGTGGGTTGGCATAGGATAGGCCCGGTCCTAGCTTCCGAGAGGAATACCCATGGCCTGGTTTACTGACCTCTATCGATCCGCGGTGGGCAAGAAGGCGGTGATGGCCGTCACCGGCATCATCCTCTTCGGCTTCGTCGTCGTGCACCTGATCGGCAACCTGAAGATCTACGAGCCGGGGGAGTACAACGGGCAGCGGTATCTGGACGCCTACGGCTACTTCCTGCGCCACGTGGGGGAGCCGGCGCTGCCGGCCAACGGGGCCCTGTGGATCTTCCGCATCGTCCTGCTGGCCGCCGTGATCCTCCACATCTGGGCGGCCTGGCAGCTGACGCTGATGAGCCGCGCAGGCACGGCCGCGCGATTACGTGAGCAACCTGAAGAAGCACACCTCCTACGCCTCGCGCACCATGCGCTGGGGCGGCGTCATCATCCTCCTGTTCGTCATCTACCACCTGCTGGACTTCACCGCCGGCACGGTCAATCCCGGCTTCCAGGAAGGGCAGGTCCACCGCAACGTGGTGGCGAGCTTCAGCCTCTGGTACGTGGCGCTGTTCTACATCGTGGCCCAGATCGCCCTGGGGCTCCATCTCTACCACGGCCTCTGGAGCCTGTTCCAGTCGCTGGGATGGAACCACCCACGGTTCAATCATTGGCGCAGCGGCTTCGCCCACGCCTTTGCCTGGATCATCACCCTCGGCAACATCTCGTTCCCCCTGGCCGTGCTGACCGGCCTGGTTCGCTAGGAGCTCCACCATGAAGCTCGACGGCAAGACCCCTCCCGGTCCCCTGGAGAAGAAGTGGGACGAGCACAAGGGGCACGTGAAGCTGGTGAACCCCAACAACAAGCGGAAGTTCACCATCCTGGTGGTGGGCTCCGGGCTGGCCGGCGCGTCGGCCGCGGCGAGCTTCGCCGAGCTGGGGTACAACGTGAAGTGCTTCTGCTTCCAGGACTCGCCCCGCCGCGCCCACTCGATCGCCGCCCAGGGCGGCATCAACGCCGCCAAGAACTACCACAACGACGGCGACAGCGTCTTCCGGCTCTTCTACGACACCATCAAGGGCGGCGACTTCCGCGCCCGCGAGGCCAACGTCTACCGGCTGGCCCAGGTGTCGGTCAACATCATCGACCAGTGCGTGGCCCAGGGCGTGCCCTTCGCCCGCGAGTACGGCGGCATGCTCGACAACCGCTCCTTCGGCGGCGCCCAGGTGTCCCGCACCTTCTACGCCCGCGGCCAGACCGGCCAGCAGCTCCTCCTGGGCGCCTACCAGGCGCTGGAGAAGGAAGTCGCGACCGGCAAGGTGAAGATGTTCCCGCGCGCCGAGATGCTCGACGTGGTGGTGGACGGCGGCCGCGCCGTGGGCATCATCACCCGCGACATGGTGACGGGGACGATCGACCGCCACGCCGGCCACGCCGTGGTGCTGGCGACCGGCGGCTACAGTAACGTCTTCTTCCTCTCGACCAACGCCAAGGGGTCGAACGTCACCGCCGCCTGGCGCGCCCACCGGCGGGGAGCGCTGTTCGCCAACCCGTGCTTCACCCAGATCCACCCGACCTGCATTCCGGCCTCGGGCGACTACCAGTCGAAGCTCACGCTGATGAGCGAGTCGCTGCGCAATGACGGGCGCGTCTGGGTGCCCAAGAACCCGAACGAGACCCGCCCGCCCGGCCAGATCCCGGAGAGCGACCGCGACTACTTCCTGGAACGCCGGTATCCGAGCTTCGGCAACCTGGTGCCCCGCGACGTGGCGGCCCGCAACATCAAGACGGTGGTCGACGAGGGGCTCGGCGTGGGACCCCAGAAGAACGGCGTCTACCTCGACTTCGCGGACGCCATCAAGCGGCTGGGCGCGAAGGCCATCGAGGAGCGCTACGGCAACCTGTTCGAGATGTACGAGAAGATCACCGGCGAGGATCCGTACAAGGGGCCCATGCGGATCTACCCGGCCCCCCACTACACCATGGGCGGCCTCTGGGTGGACTACAACCTGATGACCAACGTCACGGGCCTCTACGCCACGGGCGAGGCGAACTTCTCCGACCACGGCGCCAACCGCCTGGGCGCCAGCGCGCTGATGCAGGGACTGGCCGACGGCTATTTCGTCATCCCCTACACGATCGGCGACTACCTGGCCGAGCACCTGAAAACGTCCCTGTCGACGGACACGGCCGCCTTCCAGGCGACGGAGGCCGAGGTCACCGAGCGGATCAACCGCCTGGTCTCGATCAACGGCAAGCGGAGCGCGGACTCGTTCCACCGCGAGCTCGGCCGGATCGTGTGGGACCACTGCGGCATCGCCAGGAACGCCGGGGGCCTGAAGAAGGCCCTGGAGCTGATCCCGGCCCTGCGCGAGGAGTTCTGGAGCAACCTGCGGATCCTGGGCGGCGCCGACCAGCTCAACCAGGAGCTGGAGAAGGCCGGCCGCGTGGCCGACTACTTCGAGCTGGCCGAGCTGATGTGCATCGACGCCCTGGAACGCGACGAGTCCTGCGGCGGCCACCTGCGCGAAGAGCACCAGACGCCCGACGGCGAGGCCCTGCGCGACGACGCCAACTACTCCTATGTCGCGGCCTGGCAGTGGAACGGGGTGGGCAAGTCTCCGACCCTCCACAAGGAGCCGCTCGACTTCGAGTTCGTGAAGCCCACCCAAAGGAGCTACAAATAATGAACCTTACCCTCCACGTCTGGCGACAGAAGAGCCCCGCGGACGAGGGGCGCATGGAGCAATACGAGGTCAAGGGCGTCAGCGAGCACGCCTCGTTCCTGGAGATGCTGGATGTCCTGAACGAGCAGCTGGCCGAGCGGGGCGTCGAGCCCGTGGCTTTCGAGCACGACTGCCGCGAGGGCATCTGCGGCTCCTGCGGCTTCATGATCAACGGCGAGGCCCACGGGCCGATGCCGGCCACCACCGTCTGCCAGCTCCACATGCGCCACTTCAAGGACGGCGACGTGCTGTACCTGGAGCCCTGGCGTTCCAAGGCCTTCCCGGTCATCAAGGACCTGGTGGTCAACCGCGGCGCCTTCGACCGCATTGTGCAGGCGGGCGGCTTCATCTCGGTCGCGACCGGCAGCGCCCCCGAGGCGAACCTGATCCCGGTGCCCAAGCTCCTCGCCGACCGCTCCTTCGACGCCGCCCAGTGCATCGGCTGCGGCGCCTGCGTGGCCCAGTGCCCGAACGGCGCGGCGCAGCTCTTCACCTCGGCCAAGGTCTCGCACCTGAACCTCCTGCCCCAGGGCCAGCCCGAGCGCTTCGACCGCGCCCTCGCCATGGTCGAGGCCATGGAGAAAGAGGGCTTCGGGAGCTGCACCAACTACGCCGAGTGCGAGGCCGTCTGCCCCAAGGAGATCTCGATCGACTTCATCGCCCGCATGAACGGGGACTACCTCAAGGCCAAGGGCAAGGGTGGGACGAAGACGCCTCTGAGCAGCGGGTAGGGCTCACCCCAATATTCAGCCCAATATTTACCCCAATATTTACCCCAATACTCACCCCAATACGGCAAACTGCACCGTCGCCTTGGCCACCAGCTGGCCGTCCTGGGTGACGTCCCCCTCGGCCACCACCACGCGTTTCCCTTTCCTCAACAGGCGCCCCCGGCCCACCAGGGGCGCCATGCGGGCACGATTCAGCAGGTGTACGGTCACCGTCGAGGGGACGACCGGTGCATCGGCCACGCTCGCGGCGGAGACCTCGGCGAGAGTGGTCAGGACGGCGAAGTGGATGACGTCCGGCGCCACCTGGTGCTCGGGACGGGGATCGAGGAGGATGGTTCCGGGCTCGTCGCCGGGGCGCAGGCCGAGGGCGGTGTTGAAGTTGGTCATGGATCCGATTCTATCCGGGCCGCGCCTTGACCTCCTCCGGGCCTCGGGGTATTTTCGATCCCGGTTTATTCCTTCCGTTCACGGGAAAAGGAGGTCGGGATGTCGCGACACTGTAGCGTGCGCCTGCTGGCCCTTGTTCTGCTTTTCGCCTGGGTGCCGGGTGTCTTTGCCCAGTCCCAGGCGACGACCGGCGTCATCGAAGGGACCGTTGCGGACGAGAACGGGGGTGTCCTGCCCGGAGCGACGGTCACCCTCAGGAATACGGCGACGAACTACGAGCAGGCCGTCACCACCGGGCCGGACGGCCGGTTCCGGGCCCTTCTGCTGCCCCTCGGACCCTACCGGATCACGGTCGAGCTCGCCCAGTTCGCCAGGCTGGTGCGCGAGGGAATCGACCTCTCGGTCGGCCAGACGATCAACCTGAAGCTGACCCTGCAGCTCTCTTCCGTGGAGGCGGAGATCACGGTCACCGCCGAGGCGCCGGTGGTCGAGACCAGCCGCACCGAGGGGACGGTCCGCATCGACACCGACGCCATCGAGGGGCTCCCCAACAACGGCCGCAACTTCCTCGACTACGTCAAGCTCACGCCGGGAGCGACCATCGTGCAGGGTCCCGACGGCGACGAGCTGTCGATCAACGGCCAGAAGGGCATCGCCAACAACGTCTCGGTGGACGGCGCCGACTTCAACAACCCCTTCTTCGGCGAGCAGCGCGGCGGCCAGCGACCTCCCTTCACCTTCAACCTCGAGGCGGTGCAGGAGGTGGTGGTGGTCGCCGACGGCGCCCCGGCCGAGTTCGGCCGCTCCGCGGGTGGCTTCGTCAACGTCATTACCAAGACGGGCACCAACCAGATCCGAGGCAGCGTCCACGGCTTCTTCACCAACGACAGCCTCTCGGAGACGCCGAAGAACCCCGACGGCTCGTCGGCGGAAGAGGGGAGCTTCGATCGCATACAGGGCGGCTTCACCCTCGGCGGGCCACTCATCAAGGACAACCTCTTCTACTTCGTGGCCGCCGACGCCCAGCGCTCGAGCCGCACCAAGCAGACCAACCCCAACCGCATGGACCCGCGCCTCGTCTCCTTCCTCGCCAGTATCGGCCTGCCCGACGAGAACGGGCCGATCGAGCGCACCGACGACGCCGAGGTGGCCCTGGCCAAGATCGACTGGCAGGCCTCCGCCAACAACCTGGTGACGTTCCGTTACAGCTACACCAACTCGGAGCAGGTCAACGGCACCTTCGACGTCGACCAGTGGGGGCGCTCGGCCAACGGCATCGAGCAGGACTACTCGCACGCCGGCACCGCCGGCCTGATCAGCACCGTCTCCAGCAGCCTGCTCAACGAGCTGCGCCTGCAGTACGCCAAGGAGTGGCGGCCGCGCCCCTATAACGGCCCCAACATCCCGGGCCAGAACCGGCCCTTCCCCGACACCGCCATCCTCTTCAACGACGACTTCACTCCCAGCGGCGCCCGCTGGGGGCTGCCGTTCTTCCTCCCCGTCAAATACAACGACGACCGCAAGCAGGTGACCGACAACCTCTCGTACCTGCGCGGCAACCACTCGATCAAGGTGGGTTTCGACTACAACGAGGTCGCCTCCTCCCAGACCTTCATCGGCTTCGCCAATGGCCGGTTCGTTTTCCTCACCACCAGCGACTTCATCAATTACGTCAACAGTCATGGCACGAACGGCACCGTGCTCCTCTACCTGCAGCAGGCGGGAGTGGGGAGCACTTCGGTGGTGGAGGCGGGCACGCAGACCATCGAGCAGAAGGAGCCCGCGCTCTACGTACAGGACAGTTGGCATGCTAGCGCCAACCTGACCATCGACTACGGGCTGCGCTGGGAGGGCCTCGACAACCCCGACGTCCGCACGCCGGCGGATGAGGTGTTTTTCGCTCCCTTCATCGGCCAGACCCGGAACGGCCAGGAGTTCCCTTCCAACGGCGAGATCCCCGACGACTGGGAGATGTGGCAGCCGCGGCTAGGGGTGTCGTGGGTGCCGGACGCCGACAGCAAGTCCGTGGTGCGCTTCACGGCCGGCGTCTTCAACGCCCGCCTGCCGGCGCTGAACCTGGCCTCCACCCGGTCGACCAACGGCAGCCTCGGGCAGACCCTCTCTGGATCGCCGCCGCCGTACGACCAGCTGCGGCCGGGAGGGGCGGTGGACCACCCCGACGTCTTCGTCTACGACGAGGACTGGCAGACGCCGACCACCATCGCCACCAGCCTCTCCTACGAGCGGGAGGTGAGGCCCGAGCTGGCCGCCTCGATCAAGCTCAACTACGCCAAGACCGATCACATCACCCGCTTTACCAATCGGAATGACCCGCTGCTCGGCTCGCCCTGGTCGAGTGGTCTCCCACCGGGTGGCACCAACGGCGTCACCACCCTGACCACCGTCGAGTCGACCGCCAAGAGCCGCTACAGCGGTGTCACCCTCGGGCTCGACAAGCGGATGTCGCACCGCTACGCCTACCAGCTCTATTACACCTGGTCGAAGGACAAGTCGGACGACGACAACGAGCGGGACCCGTTTACCTTCCGTTATGCCGACATCACCCAGCTCGACCGCGAGTACAACTATTCCGACCGCGACCAGCGGCATCGCGTGAATGCCTGGGCGCTCTTCCAACTGCCCGCCGCTCTCGACCTCAACGTGCGCTACTCCTACCGCTCGGAGCAGCCCAAGTCGATCAAGGCCGACGGCACCGACGCCGCGGCGCCCCAGGACCGCATCAACCCCGACGGCACGGTGACGCTGCGCAACCTGGGGAGGAAGGACAACAAGTTCTCCTCGCTCGACCTGCGGCTGTCGCGCGACTTCGCGATGGTGGGCCTCACCGTGCAGCCGCTGGTCGAGGTCTTCAATCTGCTCAACGAGGACAACTTCCTGCGCCCGCAGGTGACCAACCTGGCTTTCAACTTCGACGGTACCGTGCGCAGTGGCGCCGGTGACCCGCGGCAGGTGCAGGTCGGGGTGCGAGTCCTCTGGTAGCCCGCTCTCCTCAGAGGAAGAAGTGGAAGCGCCCGGCGCGAAGCCGGGCGTTTTCTTTTTTCGCCAAATTCGTATAGCTACTTGACGGGCCGGGATCTCAGGCTTAGCATGAGAGAGTTTTCTCAAGAAAGGGGGTATCGCATGCAGCGCAAGTTTATGATCCTCGCGATTCTCCTCGCCGTGGGAGCCGTCCTCCCTGCCGGGGCCTCCACCTTCGCGGCGATGAACGACAAGGAGCTGGTCGCCGCCTCGGACGCCGTGGTCCGGGGCCAGGTGGTGAGTGTCGAATCTTTCTGGAACGACCACCACACCCTGATCCTCAGCGAGGCGGTCTTCGAAGTGGAGAGCGCCATCGCTGGTGCCGCGCCGCGCTACGTGACGCTGCGCACCGCCGGGGGGTCCGTGGACGGCTATACGGTCGAAGCGACCGGCTTCCCCGTCTTCCGGGCCGGCGACCGCGCCCTGCTCTTCCTGGAGCGGGACGATGAGAAGCCGCTCGGGAGGGTGCACACCAAGGGCAGCACCGAAGCCTACCGGGTGGCCGGCTACCAGCTCGGCCAATACCGCATCGTCAACGGACGGGGAGAGGAGATCGCGGTGCCCGCGGCCGATCCGGGCCTGCGGTTCCTGCGCAAAGACGGCCGGCCGGCCGCTCCCCAGCGGGTGCGGCCCCTGGGGACCTTCGAAGAGGAGATCCGCCAGATCAGCCGGCAGTTGGGAGGTAGACCATGAGCCTCTCTCCACGCCGCATCAATCTTCGCCTCGTCCTCGTCCTGCTCATCCTGTCTTCCACCGCGCTGTCCGCTTACGTCCTGTTCAACCCGCCCCGGAGATGGCAGTTCGGCGTGACCTACGTCGTCGACAATCGAGGCATTGGCAGCATTTCCGACGGCGACGGCGGGGTGACCCGCACCGTCAACGCGATCACCTCGAACGATGCCTGGAACGGTGCCGGTGCCGGCACTCTGGTGTCCGCCAGCTCCGGGTCCGTCGCGGGCTGGTCGCTCGGCGACGGCACTCCGATGCTCAACTTCACCGATCCCGAGAACGCATGCACGGGGAACTGCCTGGCCGCCACGTTCGTGAGCTACTTCAACAGCACCACCCACTACTACAGCGATGCCGACATCGTCACCAATTCGTCGGGATTTTCCTGGACTTCCCAGGGGGAAGACCCGGGAGGTTCCGGCTGCAGCAATGAGTACTATGTCGAAGCCGTGCAGGTGCACGAGGTCGGCCATGGGCTCGGGCTCAACCACACCAGCGCCTCGGGCGCCACGATGCTGCCCACCATCGCCGCTTGCAGCAACGCCTCGGCGACCACGGAGTCCGACGACGAGGCAGGGCTCCAGGCGAACTACAACTGTGCGTCCTATGGCTACCTGTGCGACCCGCGCTACGTCAGCGTGACCTGCTGCCCTGGCACGAGCTGCTACTCCCCCTACCCCGGGGTGCCGCAGTATTGCCTGTGAGTATTGCCTGTGAAGTATTGCCTGTGAATATTGCCTGTAGGTGACGGGCTTGTAGGCTACCGGTTCCCTGAAGCCATCCGCGCCGCCTCCGGGAGGCGGCGCAGCTTCATCATGCTCCAGGCGCCGAAGGCGGGTCCCAGGGCGAGGATCAGGAAGGCGCGCTCCCAGCCGAAGCGGCCGGCGAGGGGCGGGATCAGCCGGATGGTGAAGAGGGTGAGGAGGAATCCCAGGCTGGTCTGGATCGTCAGGGCCGTCCCCACGTAGCGCGGATCGGCCAGCTCGGAGACGGCGGCGCTGAACTGGGCGCTGTCCGCCACCACGGCGAAGCCCCAGACGAGGCAGAGCGCCGTGAGCGCCGCCGGATGGTGGAAGAAGAGCCCGGCCAGCAGGCAGCAGGCTCCCGAGACCGCGAGACTCCAGATGGTGATCCGGGTCCGTCCCAGCCGGTCGGCGAGGCGGCCCGCCAGCACGGAGCCCAGAGCGCCCGCGGCGAGGACGCCGAAGCCGGCGAACCGAGCCGCGCGAGGGCTCCAGCCCGCCTCCTCGTAGCTCGCGAGCAAGAAGAGCGGTACCCACGCCCACATGGCGTACAGCTCCCACATGTGTCCGAGATAGCCGAAGTTCGCGAGCCGCGAGGGCCGGTCCGTCAGTATCCGTCCCGCAAAGCGCCAGTCGAAAGGCGGCGCCTTGCCGAGGAACGGGCCGGGGCGAACCAGGAGCAGGACGAGGAGGGCCGCGATGACGGCCAAGGCTGAAGTCGCGAGCAGCACGCCGCGCCAGGGGGGCATGCCGGCGTCTCCAGCGACCGCGTTGAGGAGGTGGGGCACGCCGGAGCCCAGGGTGATGGCGCCCACCAGCAGGCCGATCCCAAGCCCCCGGTCTACCGTGCACCAGGAGGCGACCAGCTTCATGCCGGGCGGGTACACGCAGGCCAGGGCCGCACCCGTGAGGAAACGCAACACCATGGTGAAGCCCGGGCCGGCGTCAAGAAGGGGGATGGCGGCGTTGGCCGCCGCCGCCAGGAGAGTATTCATCGCGATCAGCCGGGGCAACGGCACGCGGTCCGCCAGGTTGAGCACGGCGCTCAGCAGGGCACCCACGACGAAACCGATCTGGACGCTCATGGTGAGCCACGACTTGCCGGCGTCCGAGAGGCCCCATTCCATGGTGAGCTGGGGCACGACCGCCGAGGCCGAGAACCAGACCGTCATCGCCAGCAGCACGGCGACGGCGAGCAGGCCAATCTGAGCCCACTTTGGGGTCCACTTGCGGTTCACGGCAGGCTGATCCGGTGCTCGGTGACCTCGCCCGTCAGGCTTTTTCCGGCCACGTCGAGATAGAGCTGCCGGCCGGTCACGGAGAGGTGGATCGCCATGCGCCGGTCGAGGATGCTGCTGAATCCGGCGAGCAGGCCACGGTCCACCCCGTAGATGGGAATCTCCCCAGCCCGGTGGATTTTTTCCCCTTCGAGACGGCGCAGCAGGGAAGCCGGGTCCTTGTGGGTGTAGACGGCCACCCGGTCCGCCGTCTTGGCCGCCTTGTGGAGCCGCGCGGCGTCGGGCGCGCCGATCTCGATCCAGAGCTTGACGCGCCCGTCCGGCTCGCGCACCCAGAGGGGAGGCTCGTCCGCGTCGCTGACACCCCCTTCGAGAAGGCGATCCCCTCCTCGTATTCCAGGCAGTAGGCGAGCAGACGGGTCAGCAGGAACTCCTCCGTCTCCGAGGGATGAAGGGCGGCCCGGATGGCAAGCGTCTCGTAGACGCCCCGGTCCACATCCGCGAGCTCGACGTCGAAGTTGTAGATCGTGGAGGTGAGGGCCATGAGCGCCGGAACAATACCACTCTCGCCAAACGTGGCTTACAGATTTGTCCCTTATTTATCGCATATGAGCACGGAATAAATTAGCACTCCCCCGTCTCCGAATGGGTTGGGGTCGAGGGACGCCAAGGAGGTTCTCGCGATGAAGAAGCTGCTCGGATTACTGACGCTGCTCACGGTTTTCGGCTTGGTGGGACTCTTCGGGCCGGTAGGCACCGCCGACGCGGGTTGCACCTACCGCTGCACGATCACCTGGCACTGGGCGAACCCGGAGTGGGGGATGGGGAGCACTTGCGAGGAAGCGGCGGCCCAGGGGATCGCCAATACCCAGAACTGGGCTTACGGTCAGTGCGACGTCTGCGACTTCGGGGCTGTCGAAGAGGTGACGCTCTGTACATGCGTGGACGGAATGTGCAAGGGAGACTGGCGGATCGCGTATCGCTGCGGGAGGGAGCACTGCTTCGATCCGGAGCCGTACCAGTAGGACGGAGGACAGTGGGGAGGAGGATGCCTCCTCCCCATCCCTCTTCCTCACTTCAGAGCGTCGAGCGCGGCCCGGATCTCCGCGTTCGAGGGCCGCCGCCGGTAGTCCTCGTCGACCTTGGCCCACGCGACCTTGCCGCTCTTGTCGATCACGTAGACCGCCGGGTGGGGAATGCCGTCGATCGGCTGCCCCTTGTAGGCGGGAGCGCGCAGACCATAGGCGTCGATCGTCTTGCTGCCAGGATCGGACAGCAGCCGGTAGTCGACCTTGCCCTTGCCGTCGGAGGAGATCTTCTCCGCGAGCTTCTTGCTGTCCGCGGGCTTGTCGATGCTGATGGCGTAGACATCGAGGGGCTCACCTTCCTTGCGGAGGGAGCGGAGCTCGGCCAACTGCCGAGCGCAGAAAGGTCACCAGTAGCCGCGGTAGAAGACGAGGACGGCCGGCCGCTCGCCCTTGGAGAGCGAGAGCTTCACGGTCTGGCCGTTCTGGTCCTGGAGGGAGAAATCGGGGGCCGCTTCGCCCACCGCCATGGGAGTCTTGCGGGGCTCGGCGGCGGAACAAAGGGTGGCGATCAGGGCGAACGCCACTGTGGTGCTGAATCTCCTCATCCAATTCCTCCTGTGAAGCAGGGTTGAGGGAGCTTACTTTAGAGGACGGAGGAACGGGTCGTACAACGGGCTCCGTTTCGGGCCCCAGAAGGCCTCCAGCGGCGCCTCATGGAGTGGTCTCCCGTTGAAGGACTGCTCTCCATAGCGGTATCCGAAACCCAGAATCCCCGTCAATGCATCGTAGGAGAGAGAGTCTCTCCCAGGATTCCTGGACCCCAGAGAAGAGAGGTCGACGCCCACGGTCAGTTTGCTGTCGGACATTGTCAAATCTCCTATCTCCGCTACAGGCTTCTCAGCTTACGTACTCTATCACGGATGCTCGCCAGATGCTGGTCCGCGGCTCTCAGGCTGTTGCTGACCTGCCTCATGTCCTCCTGGACGTGCTGGTCGGCAAGCTGCCATCCCGCGCCGGGCTTGTAGAGCAGGTCATGGGACTTCAAGGCCCAGACCTGCTGGAGCTCGGATCGCGCCTGGATCTCGCAAAGGCAGAGCTTCGAGTTCTTGTAGATGTCGACGTTCGTGGGCACCCGCACATAGAAGTGGTAGGAGCGGTAGCCATGCTCGTTGCCAAGGTCCAGGAAGTCCTGGTCTCTGAAGGGAGCAGCCTTCAGAGAGGTGGCGTAGCCGAACCGGGCCAGCCCCGGACGCACCAACTGCTCGACCGTAGTCTTGACCTCGTCCAGGTATGGGCAGGAGAACCGCACCCCGGAGAGGTCCTTGATGCCCCTGTAGATCCGCTGGAGAGAGCCTTGGGTCAATCCCTGGTTCCTGCCTATCTCCTGAGCGCGGAGGTAGAGCTTGCGGAAGAGGCTGGTCTCGGTCTTGACCCTGCCCTCAATGGAAGTGAGCGCAATGTGGCCGTGCTCGTTCGTGTAGCCGTTGTTGAGGTCGTGAAGGTCGCTGATCAGGCGCATGACCGCATGCTTGGCGAGAATCGCATCCTTGTTGTAACGGGGCACCAGATCTTGGACCCAGGGATGGGCACGGAACGCCTCAAAGCTCTCCAATGTAAGCGCTTTCTGGTTCCCCAACAGGATCTCCCTCGGTAACGAGGGCCTATCCTATCGTACTTTGTCGCTTCATTTGAACACCCGGAACCACTTGTCGAAGACCTTCTTCACCGCCGGCGTCAGCTTGCCGCGGCGCCAGGTGTCGGCCGCCTTCTTCACCACCTCGCCCTGGGTGGGATAGGGGTGGATGACGCTGGCGATCTTTGCGAGACCGATGCCGTGGGTGATGGCCAGGCAGAGCTCGCCGATCATGTCCCCCGCGTGCTCGGCCACGAGCGTGGCGCCCAGGATCCTGCCTTCCTTGGAGCCCTTCTCGACGTGGAGGCGGAGGAACCCCTCGTCCGCCCCGTCGAGGAGGGCGCGGTCCACGTCCTTGAGATGGATTGTCAGGGTCTCGGTCTCGATCCCCTTCTCCTGGGCGTCCTTCTCGTACAGGCCGACGTGGGCGACCTCTGGAGTGGTGTAGGTGCACCAGGGGATAGTGAGCGCCGAGGCCTTGGCGCGGCCGAAGAAGAGGGCGTTCTGGATGACGATGCGTGCCTGGGCATCGGCGATGTGGGTGAACTGGAAGCGCGAGGCCACGTCGCCGCAGGCGTAGATGTTGGAGTTGCTGGTGCGCAGGTGGTCGTCCACCTCGACGCCGCGCTTGCCGTAGCGCACCCCGGCGGCCTCCAGGCCCAGCCCCTCGACGTTGGGGGCGCGGCCCACGGCGAGCAGGATCTCGTCGGCGGGAATGTCCCGGCGTTCGCCATTTCGTTCGATGACCACGGTCCGTTCGCCTCCGGAACGGCGGACTTCGACCACCTTCATGCCGAATTCAAACTGGACGCCGTCTTCGATCATGGCCCGCTGGACGATCTCCGCGGCGTCGGCGTCCTCGCGGGGGAGGACGTGCGCTTCCTGGACGAGGTGGGTGACCCGGCTGCCCAGGCGGGAGAAGGCCTGGGACAGCTCGCAGCCGATGGGGCCGCCGCCGATCACCACCAGCCGTTTCGGCAGCTCGGTGAGGTTGAAGATCGTCTCGTTGGTGCGGAACCCCGCTTCGGCGAGGCCCGGGATGGGCGGCACCGCGGCCCGGCCGCCGGTCGCGATCACGGCCCGGCGGAAGCGCAGACGCTTGCCTCCCACCTCAATCGTGTCAGGAGAGACGAAGCGGCCGTCGCCCAGGAAGACGTCCACTCCCACCTTGCGGGCCCCCTCGGCGCTGTCCACGTCGCTGATGTGGGCGCGCAGGCGGCGCATGCGCGCCATGGAGGCCCCGAAGTCGCCATCCGCTCCAGAGGGAACCGCCGGCCCAGCGAAGCGCTCGGCGGCCTTGCGGGCGTCCTGCCAGGCGCGGGCGGCGCGGATGACCCCTTTCGAGGGGACGCAGCCCACGTTCAGGCAGTCGCCACCCATCAGGTGGCGCTCGATCAGGGCGACCCTGGCGCCGAGCCCGGCCGCGCCCTTGGCGGAGACGAGGCCGGCCGTGCCCGCGCCGATCACCACCATGTGGTAGCGCTCCCTGGGCTCGGGATTGACCCAGTCCGGCGGGTGGACGTTCTCCACCAGTTTCCGGTTGTGCTCGTCGAGCGGCTGGATCAGATCAGTCATTGCGGTCCCCGATCTCCTGGCGCAGGGCCTTGCCGGCCAGACGGGTGACGAACGCTGTCACGGCGATGGTGGCGACCAGACCGACGCCGAGGAAGATCCAGAATTCGGCCCCCTTCTCTGCCTGCTTGCCGCCGGCCACGGCCGCGATACTGCCGGCGGCCTTGCCGTAGTAGACGTAGAGCAGGGTGCCGGGAAGCATCGCGGCGCAGGCGGCCAGGTAGGGCAGGAAGCGGACTTTGGTCAATCCCAGCGCGTAGTTGAGCAGATTGAAGGGAAATGCCGGCGACAGGCGCAGCAGGGCCACGATCTTGAAGCCCTCGCGCCCGACCGCCTTGTCGATGGCGGCGAACTTCGCGTTGCCCGCGAGCTTGCGCTCGATGCGGCGGCGGGCCACGTAACGGGCCACGAGGAAAGAGGCCGAAGCGCCCAGGGTGGCTCCGATCAAGCTGTAGATCGTTCCCTTGACCAGGCCGAAGATGACTCCCGAGGTCCCGGTGAGGATCCAGCCCGGCAGAAAGGCCACGGTGGCTACGGCGTAGCCCAGGATGAAGACGATCGGCCCCCATACGCCGAGGTCCTTGACCCACTCAGCGAATCGGGCGACGGCCCCGGCCGCCTGCTGGCCCCATAGGTAGAGACCAGCCACGACGGCGAGGACGAGCACGATGTAGAGGACGAGCTTGCCCTTCGACGCTGGCTTTTGCTGCGGGACGGCATTGGCATCGGCGGCGCTGCTCACGGATTCGGCTCCTCTCGGGGATGGACCGGCGGGGCGCCGGTTCCGACAAGACTACGTCGGGAGCGGCGCCGCCGGATCACCTTTGAGATGCCGCGGGCGGGCGGAGGGTTACGCCGCCGCCCAGAGAGCCGCCGCCAGCAGCACGCCGCTGATGCCGATCAGCATGGCGAGCAGCGAGGCCGCATTGCCCCATCCCGTGCCCTCCTTGGCGGTCTTGCCGAGCAGCATGAGGCCGCCGCAGGCCACGGCGAGCTGGCTGAACACCATGAAAGTCGTCAGCCAGGAAGGGTAGGGCTCGCCCGGCGGCTTCACCAGCCCCTTGTACAGGCTGGCGGCGGCGAGCACGGTTCCGAGCACGAGCACCCCGATGGCGATCCAGTCCCAGCGGGCCGGGCGCGGCAGGTTGGGCAGCTTGAGCTTGCGTGAAGGCGTTGTCGTAGCGGCCTCTCCCACGGCGAAGTCTCCCTTTGGAATGATCAGGCGGCGGAAGGATAACACAGCCCCTCCCGCTCACTCGTGCTCGGGCCGCAGCAGGTCGAGCACCGTCTTGACGGGCGCGAAGGTGGCGTCCGGCACCTCCACGAACACGGTGTTCCAGCCGGCCATGGCGCCGTTCCAGAGGCCCGGGCGCTCGAGGGCCTTGAGCGGCCGGCCTTCGCGGGACTTCTCGGAGATGAAGACCGTCGCCGGATCCACGAAGCGGTGCAGGTCGTAGGGCCGGCCATGGCGGTCGCGCAGGCCGCAGGCGATGTCCACCGGATTGAAGTGGGTGGAGGACTTGAGGACCGCCTGCTGCTCCGGATCCTTGGGATCGATCTGCGAGGTCTCCACGATCTGCGGGGAGATCCCGCCCGAGAGGGACTCGACCCAGAACGGGCCGCCACCCGGCTCGCCCTGGTTGCGCACCACGCCGCAGACGCGGATGGGGCGGTCCAGCACCTCCATCAGGAACCTCTTCCGCTCGCGCGGATCGGTTTCGGCGAACCCTGAGGGCAGCGGCCGGCAAAGCTCCGTCTCGACGAAGCTCGCGGCCTCGCTCAGCACGGCCTTGGCTTCCTTGCCCTTGACTCCATCCAGGGCCTCCAGGCGGTCCAGGTGGGTGAAGGCCTGCTCCCGTACCGTCAGCAGGCAGCCGCCCAGGAGGCGCTTCCAGAGGTGGACGATAGCCTTGCGGCCGTTCGGCACCACGTTGTCGATGTTCTTGAGCAGCACGATGTCCCACCCCTCGCGCCCGAGGTCCCGCAGGTTGTCGATCAGCGAGCCGTGGCCGCCCGGGCGGAAGAGGAGCGAGCCGTCTTCCTGCCGGAAGGGGCGGTTCTCGGGATCGACGGCCAGGGTGTCCGTCGAGTGGCGCTGGGTGGAGAAGGAGACCTCGAAGCGGCAGTCGAAACGCTCTTCGAGGACGGGCCGCACGCGGTCGAGGAGGCGCTCGAACCCGTCCTGGTGCTCGGTCGAAACAGTGAAGTGGAGGAGGCACATGCCGTCCTCGTTCCGTGCGAGGGCGCCCGCCTCCACCAGATGCTCCTCGAACGGCGTGCGTGGCCCTTCCGGGTAGCGGTGGAACGGCAGCAGGCCCTTGGGGAGGTCCGCGTAGCCGAGCCCCGGCTGCTCCAGGAGATAGGAGAGCACGAGCCGGTGCTCGCCGCTCTGCACCGCCTCTTCGAGGTCGAAGCCGTCCGCCGCGAGAGCCGCCGCGAGGCCTTCATAGAAGGCGAAGCGGTGGAGGTTGTCGAAGAAGGTCTTCACGGCTCCCGACGGCTCTGGATCCGAAGCGGTCTGGAACGCCAGGAGGTCTTGGAACATGCGCGTCGCCGCCCCGGAGGCGGGGACGAGCTTGGCGATCCGGCCCCGGCGGGCCGCGGTGTCGAAGTGCTCGAGCAGCGTGGCCTGCATGGAGACGGAGATCGCGAGGATGCCGTCGCCCGGCTTGCAGGGGCGCAGCACGCGGGTGAACGGGGGCGGGTTGCGGAAAAGCGCCACCTGCCGGGCCGCCTCCTCGGGCTTGATGCCCATCTGGGACATCTGGCGCAGGTCGCGAGGAGAGAAGAGGTCCATGTCAAGGGAGGGGATCACCCCGGATGTGGTGGTCTCAGAAGCCATTTTTCCCATATTGGGGAAGTTTTTGCAGGATCTCTGCCAGAGTTGGAGCCGCCTCGTCCTTGGGGCTCAGGAGGGGCTTTCCCAGTTCCTTGACCGGCCAGCCGATGGCGATCACGGGATCGTTCCAGAGGACGGCGATCTCGTCTTCCCGGTCATAAAGCTCTGTGCACTTGTACTGCACGTGGGCCGTTTCCGAGAGCACACAGAAGCCATGGGCGAAGCCCGGCGGCACCCAGAGCTGGCGGAAGTTCTCTCCAGAGAGAACTTCACCTACCCATGTACCGAAGGTGGGGGAGCCCGGGCGGATGTCGACCGCCACGTCGAAGATCTCGCCCACCACGGCCCGTACGAGCTTGCCCTGGGGATTCCTGAGCTGGGCATGGAGGCCGCGCAGCGTGCCGCGCACCGAGCAGGAATGGTTGTCCTGGACGAAGGTGCCGGGCAGGCCGCCCTCCTCGAACTTCCGCTGGTGGTAGACCTCCAGGAAGAAACCGCGGCCGTCGCGGAACACCGCCGGCTCCACCACGATCACTTCGGGGATCGCCGTGGGCAGGAATTTCAAGCCTGGACCCCTTCTTTGGCAATCGCGGGGAGTCCCAACCGCTCCCGGCCGTACCTGCCGGCCTGCACGGACTCGCACCAGCGGCGGTTGGCGATGTACCAGCGCACCGTGGCCCGCAGACCCTCCTCGAAGCCGTACCGGGGCTCCCAACCGAGCTCGCCGCGGGCCTTGGAGTCGTCGATGGCGTAGCGGCGGTCGTGCCCCGGGCGGTCAGCCACGAAGGTCTTCAGATCCCGGTAGGAGGCGATCCCCTTTTCCGCGAGAGCAGGGTTCTCCGCCGCCGGCCGCTCGCTCTCCAGGATGTCGCAGATCGCGTCCACGATCTGCAGGTTCGTCCGCTCGCTCCGCCCCCCGAGGTTGTACTTCTCCCCGGGCCGGCCCTTGCGCAGGGCTTCCAGGACGCCGCGGCAGTGGTCCTCCACATAGATCCAGTCGCGCACGTTGCCGCCGTCGCCGTAGATCGGGAGCGGCTTGCCCTCCAGGGCATTGAGCACCATGAGCGGGATCAGCTTCTCGGGGAACTGATAGGGGCCGTAGTTGTTTGAGCAGTTGGTGATCAGGGCCGGCAGGCCATAGGTCTCGTGGCAGGCCCGCACCAGGTGGTCCGCCGAGGCCTTGGAGGCGGCGTAGGGGGAGTTGGGCGCGTAGGGCGTAGTCTCCGTGAAGGCGCCCGTGGGGCCGAGGCTGCCATAGACCTCGTCGGTCGAGACGTGGAGGAAGCGGAACGCGCTCCGCGCGGCCTCGTCCTGGTCTTTGAGGTAATGCCGGGCGGCCTCCAGCAGCTCGAAGGCGCCCACGATGTTGGTCTGGATGAAGGCGCTCGCGTCATCGATCGAGCGGTCCACGTGGCTCTCGGCCGCGAAGTTGACCACCGCCGCGGGCCGGTGCACAGCGAAGATCTGCCGCGCGTCCCGGCGGTCCGCGATGTCGCCCTCCAGGAACGTGAAGCGTGGGTCTTTGAGGACGCCCGCCAGGTTCTCGAGGCTCCCCGCGTAGGTGAGCTTGTCGAGCACGACGACGCGCGCCTGGGTCTCCGCGAGGACGAGCCTCACGAAGTTGCAACCGATGAATCCGGCTCCGCCGGTGATGAGGATGGTTTCCATAGGGCCGGGGAAGTATAGCCGTTCGGTGTTTACGAGCGGAGGGGCGGAAGTGTCTGGCGTAGAATCGGCGGCCATGCCGTGGCGACCTCACCCCGGCCCTCTCCTAAAGGAGAGGGAGAAAAACAAGCTGCTAACTTTGAGCCCCTCTCCTTTAGGAGAGGGGTTGGGGTGAGGTCGCAGGGCAGAACCGTACCCCGGAGGATCTTCCTGCTTTGACTTCCCAGAGGCTTCACCCATGACCCCCCTCCAAGCTGTCATCCTGGCTTCCGTCCAGGGCATCACCGAGTTCCTCCCCATCAGCTCGTCGGGCCACCTGATCCTGGTGCCCTACTTCCTGGGCTGGACCGACCAGGGGCTCTCCTTCGACATCGCCACCAACACGGGGACGCTGCTGGCCATCGTGGCCTACTTCCACCGCGACCTGCGCGACCTGATCGTGGGCTTTTTCACCGGTGCGCCTCGCTCGGGGGACGGCGGGTTCGCTCCCCGGCCCATGGCGTGGAACCTCATCCTCGGCACCATCCCCGCCGGCCTCGCGGGCCTGCTCTTCCACGACTGGATCGCCACCGAGGCCCGCAACCCCCTGCTCATCGCCTGCACCACCCTTTTCTACGGCCTCCTCCTCTGGTTCGCGGACCGGACCGGCCGCAAGGAGCGGGACGTGGGCGAGCTCTTCTGGCGGGACGCTCTCATCATCGGCATCGCCCAGGCCATGGCCCTGGTGCCCGGCACTTCCCGGTCCGGCATCACCATCACGGCGGGGCTGCTTCTGGGCCTCTCCCGGCCCGCGGCCGCCCGTTTCACCTTCCTCCTCTCCGTCCCCATCAGCATCCTCGTGGCCCTGAAGGACCTCAAGGATCTCGTCGAGAACCCCGTGGGCACGGACCAGCTCGCCATGCTGGGGATCGGCCTATCTGTCTCAGCCATCGTAGGTTACGCCGTCATCGCCTGGCTTCTCTCCTGGCTGCGCCGGCGGAGCCTGACGGTGTTCGTGGTCTACCGGGTGATCCTGGCGGGGGTGATTCTCGCGACCTTCCTTCTAAGAGGATGAGATGGAAAGTTCATATTGACAAAAGCAAATGACTGGACTACTCTTCCAATTGCGGGGAGGCAAATCCTCCTCTCATCCCTCCCAAAAAGGAGCGCACCAAGCGCTCCTCTTTTTTTGGTCTGTCAGGCGTAGCGCTCGGGATTCCCCTCCCCACCCTGGATTGAAATCCAGGGCTACCGACGGTGGTCCCTGGCGGGACCGCATTCCGTCTCGGAGGGCCGGTTATCCCGTTTCGTCACGGCCCGGGGTCCGCGGGTTCCGGAACGGCATGGCGAGCAGCCCCGAGGTCGTCTGCACCGAGGGATCGTCGAAGCCGTCGAGCCCGCAGGACACGGTCGTCCCGCGCCAGGACGGCGTGTAGGTGCCGAACAGCCGGTCGAACCACGAGAAGATGTTGCCGTAGTTGCTGTCGGTCTCTCGCACGTCGCGCGAGTGATGGACCTTGTGCATGTTGGGCCAGGTCGTCACCAGCGACAGCGCGGAGTCGAGACGGCGCGGCACGCGGAGGTTCGCGTGCTCCAGCAACCCGTTGAGGGCCGACCAGACGCGGTAGATCGCGAAGGCACCCAGACCCACTCCGAGCGCGCAGGCGAACGCGGCGAGGAACGCGTAGCGGATGACCCCTTCGAGCGGGTGCTGCCGGATCGTGGTCGTCACATCCACCACGGGATCGGAGTGGTGCACCTGGTGGACCCTCCAGAACACCGGGATTTTGTGCATGGCGACATGGGCCACGTAGAAGGAGAAGTCGAGCGCCACGACGGCGAGGGTGCCGGCCACGAGCGGGTGGAGCGGGAGGAGGTGCAGGAGGCCGAAGCGGCGTTCGGCAATCCAGGCCAGCAGCAGCACCAGCCCGCCATTGAACACAAAGTTCGTGGCGAAGGTGATGAAGGTCAGGGCGAGGTTCGGCCCCACATGGGTCCGGTGCCATCGTCCGCGGGCGTGAAGGGGGACGGCCGCCTCGAGCAGCGCGACGGCCGCCATCACGGCCAGGATGGCGCCGATGGCCGAGAAGTTGGTCTTCAGGATCGAAAGCAGGGTCATGGCGTGGCTCCAGTCGATTCATCTTCCGAACGCTGTAACAGATGATACACTGTTCAGAACGGTTGTTGCTGTCTCGGGAGGATGAAATGAAGATGGCGCCTGTAGCCCTGATCCTTGCCACCTTGATGACCGGGCCGGAGCCGAAGCCTGCCGGCACGGTCCTGTTCGTCTGCGAGCACGGCTCCGCCAAGAGCGTCGTGGCCGCGGCCCACTTCAACCGCATCGCGGCCGAGCGCGGCCTGCCCTTCCGCGCCATCTCGCGGGGTACGGTGCCCGACCCGGAAATGGCACCCGCGGCCGTCGAGGGCCTGCTCGGAGATGGGCTGAAGCCGGCGGACCCGGCTCCGGCGAAACTGGCCCAGTCGGACCTCGACGCCGCCGTCCGGGTCGTCACATTCTGCGATCTCCCGCCGGATCTCAAGGCGGCCACGCCCGTCGAACGCTGGGATGTGCCCCCCGTCAGCACCCAGTACGCCGAATCGCGAGAGGCCATGCTCGTGCTCCTGGAACGGCTCCTGCTGGAGTTGCCTCAGTAGCCCGTGCCCGGCGGAAGCACCGGCGTGCCGGCCACGAGCGGGCTCCAGCCGCTCGCGCTCACCCCCGTGCGGCAGAAACACGGGGTCGTGCATGGGCCGCGCGGGGCTGTGCCGCAAAAACTCGCCCCCGAGATTCCGCCGCACGCCCCTGTGCCGCCCGTCCGCGGGGTCGTGCCGCCCGTGCAGGGGGCCGAGTTTTCGCCGCACGCCCCCGCGCGGCCCGTGCAGGCCCGTGAGTTTTTGCCGCACGGGGGCGAGCGTGAGCGGCTGGAGGTCGTGCGGCGGCGGCTCGGTCCCGTGGACGAGCCGGAACCCCTCGCGGATCAGAAGCACGGCACATCTCGTGGTCTTCAGGAGGGCGAGGAGGATTGTCCCGATCTGCGCTTCGAGGAGAATACGGGACGGTATCGCCGTTGCAGACGTTGAGGTTACGGGATGTCGAGGAAACACCCCCGTAACCCCATCTTGGGCTTCGGCACAACGGTTCCGTAGAGACGCCCCAGTCCTTAACCGGGCACTTTCCGGGTCCACCAACGTCGGGGCGTCTCTTCGGAGGGGACACCTTCACGATCCAAGGCAACCGATTGGGCCTTCAGGGTCTTCATGGGGACCGGTGTGGGATCGTCCGGTCTGCCCTTCGAGGAGACGGCCCGACGACGGTGCACCCGGAAAGGGCGTCGGTCGAGGACTGGGCCGTCTCTACGGGACGGTGTTGCCGTTGCGGACGGTGAGGTTACGGGAAGGTCGAGGAAAACATCCAAGGCAACCGATTGGACCTCCCGGCTCCGTCCTTACGCGCTCCTCCCTCCGAGCGCGCGAACCTTCTTCCGAGCTTCCTTGATCTGTTCCTTCAAGGCAAACTTCTGGGCGGCATCGACCGCGAGGGCTTCTTGCTCTTCCAGAAAGGCTAGCTTTTTTGTCCAGAGAGCAAGAGCCCCCCGGTTCCGCGGTCTCCCTCCGCCGGAAGAGGGAGAAGCCGGAGAGGGACTACCCGGATCGGCCGGCGCAGATGTGACGCCGTTAAGCCGCTGCAAGATCAGCCCAGCGATCTCGGAAGCCGGGCGACCGGCAATATCTATATAGCCGTCGCCTGGCAGGATGCCGAGCTCCGAGAGGTCTCCAGCCCGGCCGAAGCTCAGCAGCATGATGCGGCTGGCATCTACCGTCGCGATGAGCTGGCGGATGTGCCGCCACTCCAACTGGCACCAGCGTTTGGTCCGATACTCCGGGCACAGGAAGAGCACGATCAGCTCGGACTGCTCCCGGTAAAGTCGAGGCAGGTACACGTCCAGATCCATGCGGGCAAATTCGGCTTCATAGAACTTGTCGTAGAGCACCCCATCTCGGCCGACGGCAGCGGAAAGATGCTCCGCCACCTGCTCGACACAGGATCGATGCTCGCCGGGGAACGACAGAGCGACGCGAAAGCGCCGGGCCAGTATCGTCATGGTCGTTGCCTCACTGGCAGGGGCTGGTTTCTTTCCATCTTCTTGCTTGGCAAGCTCCCCCTCCAACCACCGCACCTCCCGCTCCCGCCGCCCATACCCGGTCTCGTTCACCAGCTCCCGCGCCCGCGCCACATGCCGCCGCGCCGCGGCGAGATCCCCCTGGTCCCGGCAGAGGCGCGCCCACTCCAGGTGCGCGTCGCACTCGTGAAGCCGCATCGGCCCGCGCTCGGCGATCTCCAGGGCCTCGGTGAGGTCCGCGGCGGCACCGGTGAAGTCGGAACGAAAGCGCCGAAGGGCGGCGCGGGCCAGGAGGCCGCGGGGCAGGTGGTCCTCGTGCGCCGGCCCGCCGCAGGCCGTCCACCGCCCGGTCCAGGTGCTCGGCGGCTTGGGCGAGCCCGGCGGTGCGGTCCTCCCCGGAGGGCCGTCAGGGCCAAGGCCGAGGTGGGCGCGGCCCAGGGTGAGGTGATCGAGGGCGATGTCGAGGAGCCAGTGATTCGCTTTCCGCGACACTTCAGCGTCTGCCTTCGCCCGCTCCAGCACCTCCCGGCAGGCCTGCCGGAACCGCTCCGCCTCCTCCGGGCGGGAGCCCGGCCCGGCGAGCCCGTCCAGCCCGGACCCGGCCTCCGGCTCCGCCCGGCCCAGCAGCAGATCGCAGTACCGAAAACCCCGGAGCGAGTAGAGCCGGGGGTACTCCGGCTGCCGCTCCGCCTGCATCGCCTCGGCCTCGCGGAAGGCCGCCGCGCTCTCCTCCCACCGGCCCGCCTGGTGCAGGGCGTCGGCCCACGTCGTCCGCTTGCTCATCCGCTGAAAGGCATCGCCGCTGCGGTCGGCCAGCTCGACGCTCTGCTCGCCGAACGCCACGGCGCGCGGCACGTCCCCCAGGGTCAGGGTCAGCTCGCTGAGGTTGCTGGCGACGGCTGCGGCGTTCTTCCAATCCTCTTGAGCGATGCGCGCCTCCAGCCCCGCCTGCATCGGCTCGACCGCCTCCGCCAAGCGGCCCAGGGCGCGCAGGTCGAAGGCGGCCTCGTTCAGGACGAACGCCTGATCCGCCGCGGTGAGGCGGGCGGAGGGCTGGGACCAGGGGCGATCGAAGAAACCCGCCAGCGCCGTCAGCTCCGAGCCGAAGGCCCCGAGCTTCCTCGCAACTGATAGAACTCGTTCCCCCGCTGGATCCGCCGCCAGTAGACCTCGTCCATCGCCTCCTGCTGCCGCCCCGCCCGGCAGCCGTGGACGACGGCGGCGTAGAGGGGTTGCATCGCTTCCAGGGTGTCGGGGAGGTCCGGCGCTGCCTGGCGCAGGTGCTCGTAGAGGCGGCGGTTGCCTTCCTGCCAGGCGTCGGGGCGGTGGCTCTCGAGCTCTTCCGCGAAGCAGGCGCGCACCAGGGGATGGGCGTCGAGGGTCTCCGGCTCCCGCGGATCGGCCGCCGCCAGCAGGCTGTGGTCCCGCAGGGTGGCGACGGCGAGCTGCCAGTCTTCGTCCGAGAGGTCCACCAGCGGGCTCCGTGAGCCCCGGGATCGGCGGCGCGGCGCGCAGGGCCTTCAGGGCGCCGGCCTCCGCGGGCCGGTCGAAGAGGCCGAGGAGGCGGAGGATCGCCAGCTCCGGTCCCTCTCCCAGCCAGCGGGCGTAGGCGGCGATCACGCGGAAGGCGTGGCCGCCCTGTTTCTCGTCGGCCCGGTGGAGGTCGATCTCGCGCCGCTTGCGGACGTCGCCGCCGTGCGCCCGGCGCAGGAAGTTGCCGAGGAGGGTCAGGGTGAGGGCGTGCCGCTGGAACTCCTCGGCCGCGGCGCGCAGCTCGCTCTCCCGGCCGTCCACGCCGAGCTGGCGGAGCAGGTCGACGGCCGCGCCGGGCTCCAATTCCTCCAGGGGGATCTGCGGCGCCGTGCTCGGGGAGCCGGCGAGGTCGGCGATCCGTTCCCGGGTGGTGACCACGCAGAGGCCCGGGTTGCCCGCGGCCAGGCCTTTGAGGAGGGCGGCGAGGCCGGGGTCCTTGAGGCGGCCCTCGATCTCCGGCCGGCCCGGCGGGTATTGCAGGGGCTCGATGCCGTCGAGGACGAGCAGGGAGCGCTCCTTCCTTATTAGATAGGCGAGGCGGGCGCCGCGGTCGTGCAGGGAGCCGGCCTTGGGGTCGGGATCGCCGAAGAAGCGGAGGGCGTGGTCGATGAACGGCTCGGCGGAGGTGACCCGGTCCTTCGTGCCCTGGCTGTAGAACGACCAGTCGAGCACCCGCGCGGCCCCGCGCCAGCCGTCGGCGGCCATGCGGTCCAGCCAGCGGGCGACCAGCGCCGACTTGCCGACGCCTCCGAAGGCGACCAGGGTGAGGACGTGGATGCGCGGGTCTTCCCAGGCGGCGTCGAGACGGGCGAGCTCGGCCTCGCGGCCGACGAAGTGCGGGCCGGGGATGGGCAGGCGGCCGAGGTCGAGCACGGGGGCGTTCTCGTTCATGGGTATTCAGGGAGACACGAAGATTGTAGTGGAAGGGACCCTCACCCTGCCTCAACCATCGCCCCGCCGTCGCCCTCAATGTAGAGACGCCCACGGGGAACCCCGTGGGGCGTCTCTTGGAGGGGCAGGGGCGTTTCGACCTGTAAGACCTTGGATCGAAGGGGAGGCGCCCCGCGCAAAGGCGTTTGGGGGTGGGAAAATCGTGCCCCGCCTCGGAGACGCCCCACGGGGTTCCCCGTGGGCGTCTCTACAAACATTGGGCGCGATGATGGGAAGGGAGGTGAGGATTCTTTACCCGCCCAGCACGGCCTTCTTGAAGTCCCCGCCCGGACCCGGGCTGGGGCCGATCCAGGAGCTCAGGATGGCATCGGCCGTGGCCTTGCCTTCGAGGGTGCCCTTGGCCTTGCCGTTGACCTCGACGTGGGTACCTTCGCCCGGGACATAGGTGAGGACGATCTTGTTGCCCTTGTTGATCGGCTCCATCCAGTTGCAGAGGGTCATGAAGCCCTTCTTGACGTCGGCCGGGGCGTTCGGGGTGTTGTCGGCGAGGCCCTCGTTCCAGGCCTCGCACATCTGCTCCTTGGTGACGTCGTAGAGGAAGTGCATCACCATGCGGCGGGGGGAGTCGGCGGCGAGGATCTTGGCCGGGGCCTTCTCCTTCTGCGCCAGGTAGAGGCCGGCCACGTACACCTTGATGAAGAACTTGGAGCGCAGGCCCATCCCGTTGAGCACCAGGTTCTGGCCCTTGACCTCGGCTGTATCGGGCAGGGTGACCCCGGCGAGCGTACCCGCGCCGGCCGGCAGGGCGAGGAGCAGAGTGAGAAGGGCGGAGTATAGAATTCGCATCGGATCCTCCAGCGAAGTGGTTTTGGGGCTTCCGGCGGGAAGTTTAGCCGAATCCGGCGCAACCCGGGCGCTCCGGGGGCGTATCTGAGGCGCGATGAAGACCGACACCGAGCTGGTCGCGGGTGCCCTCAAGGGCTCGCAGGACGCCTACCGCGAGCTGGTGAAGCGGTTCGAGCGCCCCATCTACAGCCTGATCGTGCGCATGGTGCAGGACCCGGCGGCCGCCGAGGACCTGGCCCAGGAGGTCTTCGTCAAGGCGTTCCGCCGCCTGAGCACCTACGATCCCCAGTGGAAGTTTTCGAGCTGGCTGTTCAAGATCGCGCACAATACGACGATCGACCACCTCCGCAAGGGCACGCCCGAGACGGTGCCCCTGGAGGCGGAGGAAGGAAATGACAAGGGAAGCCTCTCCGCCGTGCTGGCTGACGAGACGGTGGAGGACCCCCGGGCCGCGGCGGAGCGGCGGGACCTCGCGCGGTCGCTGGAGCGCGCCATCTCCACTCTGCGGCCCGAGTACCGGCAGGCGGTGCTGATGTTCTACGCTCATGGGGCCTCGTATCAGGACATCTGCGAGGTCACCGGCCTGCCGCTGGGCACGGTGAAGACCAACCTCCACCGGGCCAGGAAGGAGCTGGCCCAGACGATGACCTCCCTCGGATGGGGTCCTGGAACCGCACCATGAAACCGGACGGCCGGGGATCTCGTAGGGCGGCTCAGAGGAGAAATGACGGAATGCGCCCCTCCCATCACCACGCTCTCGACCGGTGGCTCAAAGCCGAGCGGGACGATCGTTCCGAGGCAGCCGGCGAGGCTCTGTTCGAGCTGTTCGAGGCCCTGCCCCTGATCGCGCCGCCGGCCGGCTTCGCCGACCGGGTGCTCGCCCGGGCCGGCCTCCAGGCCACCGCGAAGCGGGACGCCTTCGCCTCGCTCGGAGCGCGGCTGGTTGTGGCTCTCTGCGTGGTGGCCCTGGGCCTCGGCACCGTCTGGCTGCCGCCGGTCCTCCGGTACCTCGCGGGTCTCTGGAGCTTCGGCGCCCTGGTACAGAACGGGGTGAACGCCCTGACTATGGTGACCGAGTGGCTGGCCTCCGTCCTGCGGGTCTGGGACAGGGTCAGCAGCATCACCGGGGCGCTCATCCAGGTGCTGACGATGCCCGAGGTGATGGCGGCCCTCCTGGCTTGCCTGATCGTCTCGAGCCTGGCATTCCGCTTTCTCCGTGACCAAATCACTGGTGAGAGGAATTGGACCTATGTGGACCGCATCTGATGGTTTCCAGCTGAATCTTTTCGGGAAGAGGGCCCTGGCGCTCCTTCTCGTTCTCGGTTCGATCGTCTTCGGCTCGGCGGTGACCGCGGCGTACGCCGCTCCGCAGTCCACGACGAACCCTCCCGCCTCCGCCGAGGAGCGCGGGGAGCTGCGCCGGCTCCTGGAGAGCCGCTATGAAGTGCTGCCGGTCTCCGACGGCATCGTGCTCAAGCCGAAGAAGGCCCGTGCCGGCATCCGCACCATCGAGGTGGCCGGCGACCGGGTGGCGGTCAACGGCGAGCCGGTGAGCGCCCGCACGCTGCGCGACTGGCTGGGCGCGGACGCCAATTCGGTCCTGCGCCTGCAGGGCCTCTCGGCCTCCGAGCAGCGCCAGGTCTTCGGGCTGGATGACGCCGCCGCGGACGTCGAGGTGGACGAGGAGCCCGCCCCCGAGCCGGAGGCTGCCCCGGAAGAGGTGGAGGAAGAGACGCCTGCGGTCACCTCCGACGCCGATACGGACGCTGCCGCGGACGCCGAGGTGGACGTGGCCGAAGAGGCCCCGGAGCCTGAAGCCGAGACCTCCTCGGGCCGCCACAGCGCCGGCGGCCGGGTGAATGTCCTTGGCAGCGTCCACGTGCGGTCGGACGAGATCGTGAAAGAGGCGATCGCGATCGGCGGCTCGGCCACGGTCGACGGCGAGGTCACCCAGGACGTGGTGGCCGTGGGCGGTCCCGTCCGGATCAAGGGGCGGGTCGGCGGCGAGGTCGTCTCGGTGGGCGGCAGCGTCTATCTCGGTCCCAACGCCGTGGTGGAAGGGAATGTGACCAGCGTGGGCGGGCGGATCCACCGTGAGCCCGGCTCCCGGATCCAAGGCGACACGTCCGACGTGGGGCTCCCCCCCTGGAACGGCGACTGGCGGGGTGACCACGGCTGGGGTACCTGGGGACCCTGGTCTTTCTGGGGTGGCGTCTCGGACTTCATGGCGAGCCTGATGTGGCTCATCCTGATGGGGCTCCTGGCCTGCCTGACCGTGCTGGTGGCGCGGCAACCCCTGGAGCGGGTGGACCGGCAGCTCGCGGCCCAGCCGTGGCCCTCGCTGCTCGCGGGGGTCCTGAGCGCCATCTTCTTCTGGCCGCTGATCCTGGTGGTGACGGTGCTGCTCGCCATCACGGTCGTGGGCTGCGTGCTGTACCTGCTCTACCCGTTCCTGTTCCTGTACCTGCTGCTGCTGATGATCCTGGGCTACTCGTCGGTGGCCTACCGCCTGGGCCGCTGGGTGGAGATCCGTTTCAACCGCAACTTCGGCAGCCCCTACGCGGTGGCCCTGGCGGGCGTGGTGGCGATCCAGATCTGGTCCGTGCTGGCGAGCCTGCTGCACATCATCCCCTTCATGGGTCTCTTCGCCATGGTGATGGGCTTCCTGGCGTTCCTCATCCAGCTCGCCGCCTGGGTCGCGGGCTTCGGCGCCGTGGTCCTGGCCCGCTTCGGCCTGGAGCCCGGCTACTGGGACCGCCAGAACCCGCCGGTGCCGCCGCCTCCGCCGTATGGCTCGGGTACGTATGGCCCGGGTACGTACAGTGCGGCCGCCTATGAGTCTGCCCCCTATGATTCTGCCGCCTATGATTCTCCTGCCTACAATCCGGCCCCGGAGCCCGAGGACCGTCTGCCGCTGACGGACCCCATGGCCGAGCCGCGGTGGGAGGAGCCGGAGCCCTATCCAGAGACGCCGGAGACCTATCCGCCGCCTCCTCCTCCGGAGGGTGAGCCGCGATAAGCTTGCCGCGTCACAGAGGGGAGGGCATCTGCCGCCCTCCCCCAAGGAGGCGATCAAGCAGCGGTTTAGAAAGGAGATGGGCGATGGAGACGACCACTACCCAGACTGACCCCATGCAGAAGGCCGAGCCGCAGGAGGAGCATCGGTGGCTCCAGAAGCTGGTCGGCGATTGGACCATGGAAGCCGAGTCGGCAATGGCGCCAGGCGAGCCGCCCGCGAAGACGGGGGGCACCGAGAGCGTGCGGTCCCTCGGCGGCCTCTGGATCGTGGCGGAGGGAGAGGGCGAGATGCCGGGCGGCGGCACCGGGACCTCGCTCATGACGCTCGGCTATGACCCGCAGAAGAAGCGGTACGTGGGCACGTGGGTCGGCTCGATGATGACCCACCTCTGGTCGTACGACGGCTCGCTCGACGCAGACGAAAAGGTGCTGACGCTCAACAGCGAGGGCCCCGGCATGAGCGGTGACGGGAAGCTGGCAAAGTACAGGGACGTGATCGAGATGAAGAGCGACGACCACCGGGTGCTGACGTCCCACGTGCAGGGCGAGGACGGGAGCTGGCAGTCGTTCATGACGGCCCACTATTCGCGGAAGAAATAGTGGCGGAAGCAATAGCGGCGGAAGCAATAGGCCCTCACTCCCCTGGCCCCTCTCTCCCGGCCCTCCACCCTACCGACCAGGGAGAGAGGGGAAACAGAAGAAGAATTCTGTCTTTCTCCCTCCTCTCCCCGGCAGGGAGGGCGGAGGGCTGGGAGAGGAGGGCCGGGGAGGTGAGGGCTCACCCCGCCAGCCGCTCCGCCAGCCGCGTGAACCGCGCCCGTACCCGGCGGTTGCCGATGGCGATCCTCAGGGCCTTCTCCTCGCCCACGAGGATCGCCAGCCGCCGGGCCCGCGTCAGGGCCGTATAGATCAGGTTCCTCTGCAGCATCACGTAGTGGGCCGTGTGGAGCGGGATCACCACGCAGGGGTACTCGCTCCCCTGCGACTTGTGGATGGTGCAGGCGTAGGCCAGGACCAGCTCGTCGAGCGAGCCGTGGTCGTAGGCGACCTCCCGGCCGTCCGTGGCGACCGTCACGACCTGGTCGACCTCGTCGATGGCGTGGACCCTGCCGAGGTCGCCGTTGAAGACTTCCAGATCGTAGTTGTTCCGCACCTGCATCACCTTGTCGCCCACCTTCAGGGTCTGCCCGCCGCGGGTGATCGTGGCACCCTCGGGATTCAGCAGCTCGCGCAGCACGGTATTCAGGTTCTCGGTGCCGAGGGGACCGCGGTTCATGGGCGTCAGCACCTGGATCTGATCGACCGGGTTGAAGCCGAAGCGGCCCGGGATGCGCTTGGAAACCAGCTCGGCGATGGTGTCCACGATGGCCTCCGGCTCCTTCCGCTCCAGGAAGAAGAAGTCGCCGTCGCTGTCCACGGATTCGAGGATGGGCATCATCCCCTGGTTCACCCGGTGGGCGTTGACCACGATGAGGCTGCGCTGAGCCTGGCGGAAGATCTCGGTCAGGCGCACCACCTCCACGGCCTCGGAGCGGATGACGTCCGCGAGCACCCGGCCCGGGCCGACCGAGGGGAGCTGGTCCACGTCCCCCACGAAGATCAGGCGGCCGTGGTCCGGTACGGCCTTGAGCACGTGGTGGGCGAGCACCGTGTCCAGCATGGAGACCTCGTCCACGATCAGCAGGTCGCAGGTGAGCGGGTGCTCGCGGTTGCGGTCGAACTGCCGGGTCTGGGGATTGAACTCCAGCAGCCGGTGGAGGGTGGTGGCCTCGGAGCCGGTCGCCTCGGCGAGGCGCTTGGCCGCCCGGCCCGTGGGCGCCGCCAGCAGCACTCTCTGGCGCTTCTTCTCCAGGATCTTCACGATGCCGCGCACCAGGGTCGTCTTGCCCGTGCCCGGACCGCCCGTGATGACCAGCACCTTGCGGGTGAGCCCGGAGCGGATGGCCTGCCGCTGCTCGCGAGCCAGCTCGATCTGCTCCTGCTTCTCGAACCACTCGAGGGCGCGGTCGACGTCGATCTCCAGGGGGAGCGGCGGCTGGATGAGGAGGGCCTTGAGCCGCGCCGCGACCCCGAATTCAGCCGCGTGGAGGGGCTTCGAGAAGACGGCAACGTCCGCGGGATCCGCGGGGTCCTTCGGATCGGTCAGCTTCTCGATCACCACCTGCTCGATCTCCGCCAGGGCCGAGATCGCCTGGTCCACCTGGGCGGCGGGCACGGCGAGCAGCTTCTCCCCATCTTCCATCAGGGTCTTCCTGGGGAGGTAGACGTGGCCCCGGTCCGCGCCCTGGCCCAGCAGGTAGAGCGTGCCGGCCTCGATGCGCTGGGGCGCGTCGGGTGGGATCCCTAAGGCCGAGGCGATCTTGTCCGCCGTCTTGAAGCCGATGCCGTAGATGTCCGTGGCCAGCCGGTAGGGGTTCTCCCGCACCAGCTGGTTGGCCCGCGGGCCGTAGGCCTTGTAGATCTTGATCGCGTAGTGGGTGGAGACGCCGTGCGACTGGAGGAAGACCATGACCTCCTTGATCTCCCTCTGCTCGGTCCAGGCGTGCAGGATGTCGCGGCTCCGCTTGGGGCCGATCCCCTCGACCTCGGTCAGGCGCTCCGGCCGGTTCTCGATCACGTCGAGCGTCTCCAGGCCGAACGCCTCCACCAGCCGCGAGGCCATGACCTTGCCGATCCCCCGGATGAGGCCCGAGCCCAGGTACTTCTCGATCCCGGTGACCGTGGCCGGGGCCACCGTAGCGTAGGAAGAGACCTTGAACTGCTTGCCGTACTTGGGATCGTTGATCCAGGCGCCCGTCAGCCGCAGGTGCTCCCCCGGCTGCACGCCCAGCAGGTTGCCGACCGCCGTCACCGGGTCGCGCTGGCCCGTGACGGTGACCCGCACCACGCTCCAGGCGTTCTCCTCGTTGGAGAAGACCACGCGCTCCAGGACCCCTTCCAGGGTCGTCGCGGTGTCCGGTGTCTTGAACGGGAGCGTCATTTCCTCAGGGAATCTGAGTCTATGACAGCTGGACCGCCCACGTCCCATTTCCAGCCAGCAGCTGTACTCAACTCTTTAGAAGGGTGTACGAAGACTAACGGCCGCCTCTGACACAAGGAGCCCACATGAACACCAGATTGCTTGTACTCCTCGTATTTGCCGCATTCGTCGCGTCCATCTCGCTGGCGCCCGGTTTGGCCACTCCCGCGCAAGCGAATGAAATCTGCGCTGACGGCACGGCAGACCTTTGCGCATCTTCATGCGGTGAAGACCACGAGGATGTCGAAATCACGGAAGTGTGCGTGACGTACAACGGCCAGACATCCTGTGAATGCTGCTGCTACTACCCGTATCTGGATTAAGACGTCATCGAAGCTCGCTCAGGGTTGCCTTGAGACGTCTCTGCCTTGAGCCCGGAGGGCGGGGAGACTTGTAGCCCAGGGCGTGAGCCCTGGGAAAATCCAGGGAGTCCTGACAGCGCGGCAGACTCGATCCAGGGCAGGAGCCCTGGATTCCCGCCCCCTGCGCTCCTCGCCCTCCGAGGGATTCCCGCCCTCGACCCCCACCCCGCTATGTGCCAGAATGGCCCGCCATGCCTGAGAAGCCCCTTATCCTGGTGATCGACGACGAAACCGGCTCCCGCGAATCGATGGCCATCGCCCTCGAAAAAGCGGGGCTCGCCGTGCGCACGTTCGACGACGCCCGCAAGGCCCTGGAGTTTCTCGACGAGAACGACAACGCCCAACTGGCCGTCTGCGACCTGCGGATGCCTGGCATGGACGGCCTGGGCTTCCTCAATGAGGTGCGGGAGAGGAAGCTCGACCTCAGCATCATGCTGGTGACCGCCTACGGCTCCATCGAGTCCGCGGTCGAAGCCATGCGGGTCGGCGCCGACGACTACCTCACCAAGCCGGTGGACCTCTACGAGCTGCGCAAGCGGGTGATGAACCTGATCGAGAAGCAGCAGCTCAAGGAGGAGGTCTCGAATCTGCGCGAGATGCTCGACAAGCGCTACGGCTTCGAGAGCATCATCGGCCGCTCCGAGCCCATGGAGCGCCTGTTCGAGCAGATGCGGCTGGTGGCCCCCACCCGTTCGAGCGTCCTCATCATCGGCGAGAGCGGCACGGGCAAGGAGCTGGTGGCCAACGCCGTCCACCGGGCGAGCCCCCGCCGCAACGAGCGCTTCCTGGCCATCAACTGCGGCGCCATCCCCAGCGACATCCTGGAGAGCGAGCTGTTCGGCCACGAGCGGGGCGCCTTCACGGGCGCCGTCACGAGGAAGATCGGCAAGTTCGAGCTCGCCCACCGCGGCACGCTCTTCCTGGACGAGATCAGCGAGCTCTACCCGGAGCTCCAGGTCAAGCTCCTGCGGGTTCTCGAAGAGCGCCAGGTCATGCGCGTGGGCGGCAGCGATCTGATCCCGGTCGATTTCCGGCTGGTCGCGGCCACCAACCGCGACCTCGAAAGGGAGGTCGCCGAGGGGCGCTTCCGCGAAGACCTCTACTACCGGCTGAAGGTGGTGACCCTGCGCATCCCGCCCCTGCGCGAGCGGCCGGGAGACATCCCTCAGCTCGCCGAGCACTTCCTGACCCTGTTCTGCCAGGAGCACGGCAAGCCGCCGAAGCGCCTGGGTCCGGGAGCCCTGGAGTTCCTCTCGCGCTACCCCTGGCCGGGCAATGTGCGGCAGCTCCGCAACGTCATGGAGTCCGCCGTGGTCTTCAGCCAGGGCGACGAGGTCACCCCGGCGGACCTGCCCATCGAGGTGCGGGAGTCCTTGGTGGCCTCGGGCATGATCTCGGCCGCCGGCGGGCCCGCGTATATGTCCGCCTCGGGGTCCGCGGGGACCATGGGAGCAGGGGGGGGAACGCGCACCATGGCCGACATCGAGCGCCAGGCCATCCTCGAGACCCTGGAGCGCACCGGCGGCCACCGCGCCAAGGCCGCGGACCTGCTGGGCATCGGCCTGCGCACCCTGCAACGCAAACTCAAGGAATACAAAGATGAAGGCTATATCCAGGAGGATTGAGGAGGGACGATGGAGCTCCACACCGAGGTGCTGATCCACAACGAGACCCTGGGAGTCAAAGGAGGCAAGGGCGTGCTACTCCAGATCAGTCCGGACGGCTACTACGAGATCAACTGCGTCTTCGGAGAGCGGGTCCACCGCACCCTCTTTCCGATCCATGGTACCGTGCTGATCAGCCGCGAGCCCGAAGACACCACCCGCACTGACTTGGAGATCGAACGCTGATGGCCCGCCCGAAGTCGTTGAAGCCGTCGAAGCAGGAGAAGGCCCGGCTCTCCGTCAACATCGATCACGTCGCGACCCTGAGACAGACCCGCAGGACCCTCTACCCCGACCCTGTCGAGGCGGCGAGGATCGCCGAGGCGGCTGGCGCCTCGGGCATCACCGTCCACCTGCGCGTGGACCGCCGGCACATCCAGGACTCCGACGTCGAGCGCCTGCGCAAGAGCGTCAAGGGGAAGCTCAACCTGGAGATGTCGAGCGCCGAGGACATGGTGAAGGTGGCCCTGCGGGTCAAGCCCGACCAGGTGACGCTCGTGCCCGAGCGGCCCGAGGAGGTCACCACCGAGGGCGGGCTCAACCTGATCCTCTACGGCCGCCGGATCGCCGACGTGTCCGAGCGCCTGACGGAGGCCGGCATCGCGGTCTCCCTCTTCATCGATCCGGACCTCCGGCAGATCCAGGCCCTCGCCGGCCTCGCCAGCGCCAGGGTGACCGGCTTCGAGATCAACACCGAGGCCTACACCAGGGCCGAGACCCCGGCGGCCCTGGAGGCCGCGTTGCGCCAGATCGCCGAGGCGGTGGAGCAGGGGACGGTGGCCGGCTTCCACGCCTACGCCGGCCACGGCCTGAGGACCGACAACGTCGGCCCGGTCGCCGCCATCCCCGGCATGGAGGAGCTCAACATCGGCCACTTCATCATCGCCCGTGCCGTGATCGTGGGCATGGAAGCGGCCGTCAAGGAGATGCTGGCGGCGATGAGTGTGGGATCAACCGGCCGGTGATCTCTTCCCTTGACAGGTAATCCTGGCGGGGCGAAGATTCGCAGCTGCGCATCTGTGAATTCTTTGTCCCGCGGGCGCCCTCTGCCTGCAAGAAGAGGAGAGATCATGCGATTGACGAGAGCGTTGTTTCTGGTCTTCACGCTGGTTCTGGTCTTCATGGTAGGCAGGGCGCAGGCCGCTTGTACGGTCACGCAGGTCTGTTCCAACGGCAGCTCCGTGGGCTGCTCGGGTAACAGCACCTGTTCGGCTTCTCCCAACAACCACGGTTCCGTCACCTGCGACGGCGTGACCACGCTCTGCCCGGCCTACTGTCCCGGCAGCCTCGTCTGCAGCAACCGGAACCAGTGCTTAAGCTACTGCGCGGCGACCGTGCCTCCGGGCGTGGCGTACTTCACCGTCTGCGCCAACCGCTGCTGCGCCTGCTACTACTGAGGATCTCGTCAGGGCGGGTGATCCGCGCCCGCCCTGACGCAAGCGCAATCGCCGTATCTCCCGCGCCAACGTCCTGGAGAAAAGGCGGCGCTCCGGCGCGCGAGAAAACGCCGTGCCTCCCGCGACGACGAGTTGAAGAGCATTCTGACGCCTCTGAGAGAATGACGGCGCTCCGTCGCCGCGGAAATCATAGGGGCTCCCGTGCGGCGGTCTGGAGAAGCTGACAACGATCTGGAGAAAACGGCGGTCTCCCGCCTCTTCAGCGGCGACGCGTCTCCCATGGTGGCGACTTGGAGAATTCAGCGACGGCCCGGAGAAAACGGCGGCGTCCTGCCTCTGCCACGACAGGCTAGAGAATGTGCCAACGCTCTGGAGAAGTTAGCCTTGTCCTGGAGAAACGACGGTGGTCCGTCGTCTCGGGATTCATTACGATGTCGAGGAATCTGGTAGGATGGAAAAAGAGGAGCGTGCCCCACACGCTCCCCGAGAAGAGGTATTACAGATTGCGGTTGGACGGAGCCGCCGGTGTTACCGGCGGCTCCGGTGTTTCGGGCGTCTCTTCCTTGACCTTCCGGCCGCGGAAGGGCTGCAGCCCGAACTCCGCGAGCTTCTCCGAGCGAAGGCCGTACCGCTCCGTGACGATCTTGCGGATCCCGGTTGCCAGTCGCTCCGTCTCGTTGATCAGCGACTTCAGCTTCTTCGAGGTCTCCTGTTTGCTGGCCACGAGTACGGCCTGTTGGCTGGAGATCTCCTGGATTTCGCCCAGCATCGTTTCCAACCGGATGCGGGCTCCCTCCAGGTGAGGCAGCTCCGCGGCGTTAGTAGCCAACGCCTTGGTGAACCGCGTCAGCCCGCCCACTTTCCCTGCGTACGTCGTTTCCCTTCCCATGAGACTTCTCCTTTCTGGTAAGCAATCCCTGAACCGGTTCAGCGAATTGCTTGCATAGGATTCATCTTCAGGTCGGTATAGTCAACGATCGTGCTGCAGAGTCTGCGCGCGGGTTTCTTCTATGTATCTTAAAGCCGTACAGAGCTGGAGCAGATTACTCTCCTTCCGCGACCGGAACGGCTGGTAGGGAGCGTCTGGACCTGTCGAGCGGGAAATTGGGCGGAAAAAACGAGGGGCGGAATCCGCCCCACCAAGGGGAGAATTCCTCCCCACTTCCCCTTCCCGCTCTCTACGCCGCCCGGTCCAGCGGGATTCCCTTCTTCCGCCGGCCGTCATAGCGCCAGCTCAGGACGGCCGGCACGAGGGTGATCGCCACGAGGCAGGTCGTGACCGCTCCCAGGATCGCGACCTTGCCCGTGGACACCAGGCCCGGGTAGTGCGAGAACATGATCGAGCCGAAGCCGAAGATGGTGGAGACCGAAGCCGCCACCACCGCCTTGCCGGTCTCGACGATGGCGTTCTCGAACTCCTCGCGCGGAAGGTCCTGGACCTCCCTGAACCGGTGCAGGATGTGGACCCCGTAATCGACGCCGATGCCGATGATCATGGTCGTCACGAAGATGTTGATGAAGTTCATCGGCGTGTTCACCAGCACCATGGCGCCCACCATCCAGATGAGCCCCACCGTCAACGGGACCAGGGCGGCCAGCGTCCGGGGCAGGCTCTTGAAATCCATCCAGATGAGCGCCGCGACCAGGACGACGCCGATGATGCCGGCGACCCAGGCGTCCTTCAGCACCATGGCGCGGACTCGCTGGTTCACCACGTTGGTGCCTGCCAGCGCCGCCTGCGGCCCCAGCTTGTCCACCAGGTGGAGGGCGTCCGGGGGCGGCTCGCGGCGCCAGCGGTTGTCCAGCGGATAGAGATAGACGGCGGCCTTCCAGCCCTGGCCGGTCTTGCGCAGGTAGCGCTCCAGGAGGAGCCGGGTCTGGGGATTCTCCTGGAAGCTCTCGGGCCCGAGCGGCTCGCGGAGGCTGACGGCGCTGGCCAGCAGGCCGATCCCTGAGGCGAAGCCTTCGGCGCGCAGCCCTTCCGCGGCCGTGGCGCGGCCGAATGTGGCGCGGATCCGCTCGAGGTCGAGAGTGTCCTTCTGCTCGCTCTCGATCCAGGCGAGCGCTGCCTGCTGCTGGGAAGGCGGCGGGATCAGGGAGGTCACGCCGCTGAACCCGTAGAGCGTGCCGGTCTGCACCATGCGCTGCGCTCCGTGCGCCGCCCGGCCGGACAGCTCGATGACCTCCGCGGCCGACTTGCCGGTGAGCACCACCGTCATGGAGTCGAATCCGGAGCCGAACTCCTTGCCGACCTCGGACGCCACGTCGATGCCCCGGTTCCCCTTGGGCCGCATCGTCTTCATGCTCTCGTCGAACTCGATGTTGACGGCCAGCGCCAGCGAGGCCAGCGTGATGGCCACGCCGATGAGGCACGTGACCCAGGGATGGTGCAGCGAGAGACGCATCAGCCCCTCGGAGCCGAAGCTGTGGAGGAAGAGCTTGGGCTGCGTCTGGCGCCGGTTATGGTGGTCTTCGCCCCAGGCCAGCATGGCGGGCAGCAGCAGGAACACGGAGAGCACGCAGAAGAGGATGCCCGTCCCGGTGAGCAGCCCCATCTGGCGCAGGCCGGTGAAGCGGGTGAAGATGAACGCCCAGAACGTGACCGTCGTGGTGACCGCTCCCACCAGCACGGCGCGGCCGGTGGAGCCCGACATGGCGAGCAGGGCCTCTTCCAGAGTCGCCCCCTTCTGCCGCTCCTCGATGTACCGCCCGTAGGAGACGATCACGAAGTCGATGCCCAGGCCGGCCAGCAGTGCCGCCACCACGCTCGTGGCCGAGCTGAGCGAGCCGATCGCCAGCTCGGCGAAGGCGAACGTGAGAGCCAGGCCGGCGACCATCGGCAGCAGCGCGTACATCAGGCTCCCCGGCCGGCGGAAGGTGAACCAGAAGAACAGCAGCACGCTGGGCACCGCGGTGCCCAGGTTGAGGAGCATGTCCTTGCGGATCAGGTCGGCGTCGCCCAGGGCGGTAAAGTGAGGCCCGCCGACGACCACCTCCGGAGCCTTCCCCGGCCCGCCGGTCTCTCCCCACTCTCCTCTCGCCTCTTCGACGGCACGGTCCACCTGGACGGCCAGCTTCTGCACGAAATCGATATCCTGGGGTGGCCCCACCGGCTCGGCCAGGATCAGCAGCAGGTGATGATCGCGGGAGAGGTAGTAGCCGCTCGTCCAGTCCACCCGGAGGCTGCCGCGGGAGGACTGGAGGCGGCTGAGGAAGACATCGGACAGCCCCAGGGGATCCATCTGGAGCAGCTCTTTCGCGGCCAGGCCCTGGGGGGTCGTGAGCTGGCGCCGGAGCTCGCCCACCCGGCGCTCGATGCCAGCATCCGAGAGCCGCTCTTCGATCGCCCTCCGGCCGGCGTCGTCCAGGAAGAGCAGCGCCTTCGGATAGAAGGTCTCCAGCAGCTCCTGGGGCTCACCGATCTTGTGCTGCACGCTCTTGAGCTCGGGCAGGCGCGCCAGCCGCGCGGCCAGACGGTCGGCAAGGGCCTCATACGGCTCGACGACCGCCTCTTCAGGGATGCGGATCGCTATCAGCAGATAGGTGCTGCTGCCGAAATCCTGGAGCGTCTGCACGTAGGTGCGCACCGCCGGGTCCTCCTTCGGCAAGAGGCTCAGCATGTCCGTATCGAAGCTGAGCCGGGAGCTGAGGAGGACCGAGACGGCGACCACGAGGACGAAGACCGTGAAGACCGTGCGGTAGCGGTGCCTCGCGAAAAGCGCAAGCCGTTGCAGGAACGAAAGCTTCATTCAATTCCTCGAAGGAATGCAGTGGGAAAAAGAGGCCCAACGCGGTCAGAGCGCGGAACCGAAGCCGAAGGGCCATTCTATGCCATGGCCCCTCCTATGGGTCTGTCAAGGCAGGAGGGCCCTGCTGGCGAGGATGGAGCGTCCTACTTCCGCTTGTCTGCGCCCGCGATGCGGTAGTGGGCGAGGAGCCGCTGCCCCGTGGTCTGGTCCTGGAAGGCGAAACCGATGTTGCCGCGGCCGTCTACCGTGAAGGCCAGGCCGCCTCCGTAATGGTCCTCGATGAAGCGCTCCTCGTAGACGACCCGGCGCTCGGCGAGATCGAAGACGGCGAAGGAGACGCCTCCCGGTCCCCGGAACGCGAAGCGGTGGCCAAGGAGGAGGTAGCGCCCGCTGGCATCGAGCGCCATGGCCTCGACGCGCCAATGGCCGCCGAGGAGAGTGGTGGAGACCGGCAGGAGAAGGAAGCGCTTCCCGGTTCGGGGATCGAGGAGGTAGACGCCGCCCGAGCGCTCGAGCAGGGTCACCTCGGCGTTGAACGTGGCGAAGGCCCGGCGGTCCGGGAGGTAGACCGTGGCCTCCGCGAGGTCGTGGTCGGGGACCGGCCGGGCCTCCTGACCCACCGGATGGGTGGGTGGTGGAAACAGGACTTTCCCCGTTCCCGGCGCCAGGACCGTGAGGTTGTTGAGGACGATCCCCTCGCGCGTGGCGCCGGCGACGATCTCGTCGAAGGTGAACTCGCCGGAGCGAAAACCCAGGTCCCGCCGCCAGACGGTCTTGCCGGCGGCGTCGAGGCCGAGCAGCGCCGCCTTGGTGGGGGAAGGGCAGACGACCTCATCCACCCGTGGAGCGGTCAGGTAGGTCACGCGCCGGGAGGGGGCACCACCGCCAGCACAGATCTCTTCCCCGGGACGGGACGCCGGCAGGCCGGACCAGGCGAGCTGGCCCGCCGGGTCGAAATACGGGCGGTCGATCCGGGACCCTCCTCCCTTGTCCGCCGCGAGGCTCTGCTCGCGGACCTTGACGACGGTCCGGGCAGGTTCGCTGCCGCAAGGCATGGCGGCGGCAAAGATCAGGCACATGGCGAGGCCGCTGGGGGAGCGGAATGGCTGGGAGATGGGCATCGAAGATTCCTGAAGTGAAACGGCCGGAGACCGGATTGTCCGGTCCCCGGCGCGCTGATCTTAGCGGTTACGGATTGGGCGAGGAGGAATCGTAGAGCTGCCCGCTGTCGATGGCGGGACCCTGCTGGTCATGCGGGACCTCCGCCTGGACCGAGGCGCTGCAACTGCCGCCGTGGCCGCTTCAACCTTTAGGAACCCCTAAGTTTTGTTTGCTCTATCCTCAGTCAAGAATAACGGCTCAAACCATTGCCAGAGTTCTTCCAGTGAATTGGTTTTGGGTATGTCATTGTCTTCAATGAATTTTGCTTCTATGTACTGATTTATGTATGCTTCGCCGGTGCGCCTCGGGTGTTTGAATATCCAGGACTCCATGAAGCTAGGATGCACCTCATAATGATGAGAATGTATGAAGCTTTTCCAGCTTTTGGCGAGATCCTTCTCGGGTCTGACGTCTATGATCTCGAATTGCTCCATAGATCTCTTTGATGAGGTCCCCCATGCCTTCCGCAGGAGGGTAACGGCGCTTGCATCCGAGGTTGGTGCGCTATAGCCAAATATGGTAACCATGAATGCCTCTTCAAGTGCCCGGCTCAGTAAGCGCCAGCTATCTGCAATCGCGGGATCTTGGTCGTAGCCCTTGTCCGCGATTGGGTAGAGCAGTCTCGATGGACTGAAAGGTCTGTTACATTTTGAGCAACTTGCGCCTCTAACTCCGTGAACCTTGTCCGTGTGGCAGTACCCTGACATTACATTGCCATGGAGGAAGCAAATAAATGGTAAGCGGCCATTGAGCGGATCGTTCCGCCTAGCTGCCTGGATGAGGAATGGGTCCCAATTAAAGGTCGCGACCACATCTTTCTTTCTCAAGCTTAGGAGCAGGTAGTCGTAAATTGTCGGTGCACTCGGTAGGTTGAGGGACGAGAAGTAGTCAAAGATAATATTTTCCAGCCGTTCGCGATAAGGTGCCTTGGCTGGATCCGAAGCAATTTCTGAGTAGGTGGACTCGAAATTGTTCTTGCCCTCCTGCGGTATGCCCAATTCGCTGAATACCTCTCGCACGGGCACAATGTCCGCAAAATCTGCCATTAGCGGAAGGCGTTTTCCATTGCGTTCACCATTAGGGAATGCTGCCCTGCTAGCACCTGCACCTAGGATCACCACATGGCGCCGGCCCATTGCAATCTGGTTAATCTCCTCCTGTCTTGACATTTCGTTCATTGAAAAAAACTCCTTGGTCTCAGCCTGCCTTGCGAAGCACCGGAGGCCAAGGAACGGCACGCCGGAGCTCTTCGAGGAGGCGCTGGCTTTCTTCCGGATCGTCGTGCGTCATCTCCGAGTCCCAGCGGCGCTGAGCCAGAGCGACAACTTCATTGATGTACCGGTCGATCGTCTCGTAATCGAGCCGGTCGATCGGCCGGCCCTCTTTGTTCTGGATCTCCTCCAGCCACTGGCAGGCTAGTTCCTGCTCTTCAGGGCTCGGCTCTCCAGAGGAGCCTTTCAGGAGCGGATACTTTCGGAGATCCTCGGGAGTGAACAGATGCTCCAGAGCGATTCTGGTGTAGTAGGCAACAGACAGAAGCTGGTCGGAGCTCATCGATGCCGCGGCGTCGAACATGGTCACCTCCATCCTGCAAGACCCTTCGGATTGCAGCAATTCTGGCCAGTCAGGGAGATTGAGCGCTGGCCTCCGCCTGTCCATGCTCCATCTCCGCCCGCCGGATGTGCCGCACTTCGTTCTCCAGGATCGCGACCGTCAGTCTCTGCCTCTCCGCAGCCTCTTTGAGGAGGAGGACCGAGCCCAGGATCTCGCGGTGGATCTGGAGGGAGAAGAAGGTCTTGGAAGCCTCCAGAACCTCCCTTTCCGCTTCTTCGATGCGTCCCTGGCGCAGGAGCGTCATCGCCAAGTCAAGACCTGTCAAAGCGTGATGGAAGTCCATGCGGACTTGAGCGAAGCCCTCTTTAGACTCCCTGAGAGCAATCTCCGCGCTGGTCAACTTCTCCAGTCCATAGCTGATTCGTCCCTCCAACCAGCGCAATCTGACACTTGCAATGCGGCCGGCACCCTGAAAGAGGTGGCGATGATCGAAGAGGAACCGTTGCGCCTGTGAAAACCGGCCGAGGTCGATCAGCAGGCTGAGCTGGTTATGGAGAGCCGTAGTGACGAGATCAGGTTCCCGCTTCCGGTCAATGAGGTCGAGCCCCTCGCGGGTGAGACGGAGGGCCTCTTCGGGGTTGCCGCTGTAGGCCAGGTAAACCGCCCGGGTGATGAAGATCCGGCCGGCCAGGTGAGGCTCTCCGGCTTTCCGGTACAGCTCGGGGACGATATCCAGACGGTCCTGGGCGGAGGCGAACTCCCGGAGAGTCCCGAAATAGGACGCCTCCAGGTCCAGAAGGCGGGCCTTCAACAGAGGGTCGCCAGTGCCCCTCTGGAGGAAGGCGAAGGCCCAGCCGAAAGCCTTCTTCGCCTCGCGTAGCTGGTCGGCCACGCGGTAGGCATTGGCAAGCTCACCCCAGGCGCGGGCCCGGAGGTCCCCCACGCCTTGTGCCCCGTGGGTCTTCGGGCTGAGGCGGGCGGCCACCTCGACCGCGGCCTCGGCGAGACGGCACATCTCCTGAGGATCGTCAAAGCGGAGGACCCAGCTTCGGGCGAGGAGGGCTTCGTAGACGCCAATCCCGGCCCTCCCGGTCGCGAGGCGCTCCACTCCGTCCTCGGAAGCCAGGAGCGGCAGGGCCTTGTAGAAGCGGACGCGCTCCCGAACGGGCAGGCGCTGGGCACGGCGGGCGTATTCTTCGGTCCGGTTGAGGAGCGGGTCGTAGGCGGCGGCCTCGGGTGGAGGAGATCCACGCCGTGGATCCTGGCGGCGAATGAGGCGGGACACGGTCCGCTTTACGTTTTCCGGAGACGGGTTCTCTCCAAACACCTCTTCAAGATCGTCAAGATCGCAAGGCTCGAACACTCTCGGCTCTCCCTTGAAGACCTTATCATCTTCTCACAAGTCGGAGAGGGAAGGTACCCCTGCCGTCCCTCTCCGCTCCGGGAGCTCTAGCCGTTAGGATCGATCATGTGGCCCTGTTCCGTGCAGCTCTGGCAGGTCGAGGCGGCGGGGGTGCCGTTGGGGTCAATCATGGGCCCCGCTTTCCTCGGGACCGACTCTCCTGTGCGGAGACGGAGCGCGAGGACGACCTGTTTCTGGACGCTCCCGAGCCATCGCCAGAACGTGCCGGTTTCCCGCGGCCCTTCCTGAGCCTGGACCGGGCCGGCGGCGAGGACGGCGGCGACAGCTCCCGCGCCCAGGAGGCGGCGGACGATGCGCTGAGACATGAGGCTCTCCCTCCTCCGCGGCATGGGCCGGACCTCCATGGCCCGGCGGACCGCGGATCGCGGCGATGGTGTCGCCGTGGGAGGAGTTTGGCAGGGGAGGGGAGGGAAACCTATCCCCCGGCAGGACTGGAGGGGGAACGGACCAGGTGGCCGTGCCGCTCTTTCGTCGGGCGCTACGAGTGCACCTCTGATTCTTCAGGCCGCAGAGATCGCAGCTCGTTCAGGAGATCTTCGCCGTCCACGTACTCGCCCCGGAGGATCTCTTCCTGTGCTTCCAGGAGTTCCTCCTCTTCGGCTGGAGAAAGCTCGACGGGCTCGTCAGGCTCGGCTTCCATTAGAGCAATCCTACCCCGCCCCCAACTCCCCCCGGATCGCCACCGCCAGCTCTTCGGCCAGGGCGTCGATCAGGCCCTGCTCGGGGCCTTCGATCATGATGCGGGCGAGGGCCTCGGTGCCGCTGTAGCGGAGGACGAGGCGGCCGTCGTCTCCCAGGCGGTCTTCGACGGAGCGCGCGACCTCGGTGACGGCGGGGAGGTTCTTGAAGTCGATCTTCTTCGCGACGCGGACGTTCAGCAGGATCTGGGGATAGCGCCGGAAGGGGGACAGCATCTCGGAGAGGGGACGGTCGGACTCGTGGACGAGCCAGGCCATCTGGAGGGCCGTGAGGAGGCCGTCGCCCGTGCTCGCGAGGTGGCTCTGGACGATGTGGCCGGACTGCTCGCCGCCCAGGAGGATGCCTTCCTGCTTCATGGCCTCGACCACGTAGCGGTCGCCCACGTTGCAGCGGACGACGCCGATCCCCTCGGCCGCCAGCGCCCGCTCCAGGCCGAGGTTGCTCATGGAGGTGGCCACGATCTTCGCGGGGTTGAGACGGCCGCTCCGGTGGAGGCAGGTGGCCCAGAGGTAGAGGATGGCGTCGCCGTCGCGCACCGTACCCTTCTCGTCGGCCAGGATGCAGCGGTCGGCGTCGCCGTCGAAGGCGGCGCCCAGGTCCGCGCCTTCGGAAGCGGCCCTTGCCGCCATCTCGCCGGGGGCCGTCGAGCCGCAGTGGGCGTTGACGTTGCGGCCGTTGGGCTCCGCATGGAGCAGGGTCACCCCGGCGCCGAGCCGCTCGAACAGCTCGCCGGCGTAGGTGGAGGCGGCGCCGTTGCCGGCGTCGAGCACGATTTTGAGCCCTGCCAAGGCGCGGTCCCCAGGAACGGTGGCGGCGAGGTGGGCCAGGTAGCGCTCGCGCAGGTCCGGCTCCGGGACGGGCGGCCGGCCTTCAGGCACCCGTCCCACGGGCTCGGCCAGCCGGCGCTCCAGGGCCAGCTCGGCCTCGTCGCTCCATTTGGAGCCCTCGGGGTCGAGGAGCTTGATGCCGTTGTCCGGATAGGGGTTGTGGCTCGCGGAGACGACGACGCCGGCCGCGGCGTCGAGCTCGCGGGCGAGGTAGGCCACGCCGGGAGTGGGGATCACGCCCGCGTAGCGCACGTCGATCCCGCCGGCTTCCAGGCCGGCGGCGAGCCAGTGGCAGATCTCGGGCGTGCTCTCGCGGGTGTCGCCACCCAGCACCACCCGCGGAGGTCTGCCATTCCGGTGTCTGCCGGGGTCCCGCAGAGTGGCGGCCAGATGGACGGCGAGGGCCGTCACCGTGGCATGGTCGAGAGGGGGCTCGCCGAAGCGGCCGCGGACGCCGTCGGTTCCGAAGAGGCGGTGACTCAAGGTTCTTCCTTTCGCGTTCTGTCCTCCGCGGCCTTGTTTGCCGGCGGCGGCTGGATGGGGATGCGGATCGTCACCTCGGAGGGCTGCACGATCTGGATCAGCGGGTCGGGCGAGAGCACCGGCACCGTCTCTTCGAGGGTCGAGGTGCGCCCTTCGAGGTTGATGGGCGCGGTCGAGAGCGATTCGAGGCGCTCGAGCTTGGACTGGGGACCGCTCACCAGGACCTGGCTGGGGAAGACCTCGGTCTCGCCGATGGTGGTCCCCGCTGCCGGCCTGCCGACGATCTCCGGGGCCACGGGCACGCGCTGGGTGATCTCCCGCTCGAGCTGGATCTGGATCGTGCTGGGCTCGATGGAGACGACCTCCAGGCCGTCCGGCGCCAGGACGTTGTCCCCGGAGAGAGTGATGGTGGTGGACCCTTTCTGCTGGGGCGACAGCTCGACCGACACGCTCACCTGGTCGGGGTTGAGCCGGCGGACGGCCCGCTTGTTGCCGAGCAGGCGCACGTTCACGGTCCGCACCGGGTCGATGACCATGAAGCCGCGCGGCCGGTTGAAGCTGACGCTGGCCTCCACGACCCGCTCGCTGGGGACGAGCCGGTCCTCGACCGAGGCGTTGAACCAGATGCCGATGGCGATGGCCAGGGCGAGCAGCCGCAGGATCCAGGTGCGCGCCTGCTCGCTCATGGCTTGCGCCCCTGGGGATAGAGGTCGGTCACGAGGTACTTGTAGAGGGTGTTGCGCAGGCTGTTGCTGTCGAGGTCCCGGACCAGCTCGCCGTTGAACGCCATGGAGATGACCCCAGTCTCCTCGGAGACCACCACGGCCACGGCGTCGGTCTCCTCGGTGATGCCGAGGGCGGCGCGGTGGCGGGTCCCGTACTCCTTCGACAGCTCCGGGTTGGGCGTGAGCGGCAGGAAGCAGGCCGCGGCGGCGATGCGGTCGTCCTGCATGATCACGGCGCCGTCGTGGAGCGGGGTGTCGGGCATGAAGATGTTGATCAGCAGGTCGTAGGAGGCGTTGGCGTCGAGCGCGATGCCATTCTCGATGTAGTTGCGCAGCCCGTGCAGGCGCTCGATGACGATGAGGGCGCCGACCCGGCGGGTGGAGAGGGTCGTGGCCGCCAGCACGATCTCGCTGAAGGAGGAGACCACCTTCTGCTGCTTGGTGAGCCCCCACAAAGGGTTGCGCCCGAAGTCGGCCAGGGCCCGCCGGATTTCTCCTTGAAACAGGACGATGATGGCGAAGGGGAGGACGATCAGCAGGTTCTCGAGGATCCGCTGCAGGGTGGGCAGCTCGGCCAGGAGGGCGGCGTAGTAGACCAGGCCCAGGAAGAGGAGGCCCGAGAGCATCTGCACGGCCCGCGTGCCGCGGATCAGCAGCAGCAGGTTGTAGATGATGATCGCCACCGCCAGCACGTCGACGAGGTCGCGCCAGGTGAGGATCTCAAGGAAGCGGAGCAGGCTCACTCCCTCTCCTTCAGACCAGCGCTCTGGTTGGCGATGGCGTACCAGACGCCGAGGAACTGCACCGTCTCGGCCACGTCATGAACGCGCAGGATCTCCGCCCGCAGGGACCAGGCCACGGCCGCGAGGCTGCCGCCCAGCCGGCGCGCGGGAGGCACGTCCCGGGAGATGAAGCTCTTGCGGCTGGCGCCCACGAGGAGCGGCCGGCCCAGGGGGGCGAGCTCGTCCAGCCGGGCGAGGAGGGCCAGGTTCTGCTCGGCCGTCTTGCCGAAGCCGATGCCGGGATCGGCGACGAGCTGCGACTCTTCGATCCCCGAGGCCTTCGCCCTCTCCACGGCCTGGGCCAGCTCGGCGCGCACTTCCCCGAGGAGGTCGTTGAAGCGGATGTCCTTCTGCATGGTGCCGAGCTCGCCCCGGCTGTGCATGAGGACGAGCGGGCAGCCTGCTACGGCCACGGCCTGCCCGAGGACGGGATCGGCGAGGGCGCTGACGTCGTTGATCAGGTCGGCCCCGGCCGCGAGGGCCTGCCGGGCCACCTCGCCCTTGCGGGTGTCGACGGAGAGGGGCGCGTCCGTCGCTTTGCGCAAGGCTTCGAGCACGGGGAGGAGCCGCGCGGCTTCCTCCTCGGGCGGCACCGTGCCGGCGCCTCCCCCGTAGACACCGCCCCCGGGCCGCGTGGATTCGGCTCCGAGGTCGAGCAGGTCCGCGCCCTCGGCGAGCATGGCGAGCCCATGCTCCACAGCCCGGTCTGGGTGGTCCCAGAGGCCTCCGTCGCTGAAGGAATCGGGAGTGAGGTTCAGGATGCCCATGACCTTCGGCCGCCCGCCCAGCTTCAGGAAACGGCCGCGGGGCAGGCGCAAAGTCCAGGTACGGGCGGTGTCAGCTAGGGTTGCGGTCTCCATCCAGGGCGTGGGGGCGTCGATGCCCGCTCCAAGTCTATCGCGTGGTTGGAGCCCTCACCACCCCGGCCCTCCTCTCCCGACCCCTCCCTCCCCCCCTCACCGGGAGAGGAGGGAGAAAGAAAGAGGAGATTAACGATCCCGATCTTGTTTCTTTTTCCCTCTCCCGGTGAGGGGGGAGGGAGGGGTCGGGAGAGGGTAGGGTGAGGGCCTATGACTCCGGCACCGGCCCGACCGTGCGGCGCCGGGCACCGGCGACCTCGGGCTCGATGTCCGCGGTCTCGGGCTGAGCCGCGGGCGTCGCGTCCGAGGCCGGGGCTCCTCCCGTCGGTCCCGGTACTCCCGTGCCGATGGCGGAGGGGGAGGAGACCACGGCCTCCGGCACCTCGTGCCCGCCTATGATCAGGCCCTCGCCGGGCGGCACGGGACGGGTGGGCGCGGGCTCGTGGCCCGTCATCCGGCGGACGGTGTTGTACACCTCCTCGCCGTCCAGGGTCTCGCGCTCCAGCAGGTCGTGGGCCACGCGGTCGAGCACGGCCCGGAACTGGGTGAGGGTCGCGCGGGCGCTCTCGTAGCCGGTCTGGACGATCCGGCTGACCTCGTGGTCGATGCGGAGCGCCGTGTCCTGGCTGTAGTCGGCGCGCTGGGCGAAGTCGCGGCCCAGGAAGACCGGCTCCTCCTTGCTGCCGTACGAGAGGGGACCCAACTCGGACATGCCCCACTCGCAGACCATGCGGCGGGCCATGTCGGTGGCGCGCTCGATGTCGTTGCCGGCGCCGGTCGTGATGTCGTCCTGGGTGAGCTCCTCGGCCACGCGGCCGCCCATGAGGATGGCGATCTGCGCCTCCACGTACATCTTCTTGTACGTGTACTTGTCCTCGGTGGGGAGCTGCATGGTGAGGCCCAGGGCCCGGCCGCGGGGGATGATGGTGACTTTGTGGAGCGGGTCCGAGCCCGGCGTGAAGACCGCGACCAGGGCGTGCCCCGCCTCGTGATAGGCGGTGACGGCCTTCTCCTCGTCGGTCAGCATCATGGTCTTGCGCTCGACGCCCATCAAGACCTTGTCCTTGGCGAACTCGAAGTCGGCCATGTCGACCTTCTTCTTGTTGCGCCGGGCCGCGATCAGGGCGGCCTCGTTGACCAGGTTCGACAGGTCGGCGCCGGCGAAGCCGGGGGTGCCGCGGGCGATGATCAGCAGGTTGACGTTCTCATCGAGCGGGATGTTGCGCGTGTGGACCTTCAGGATCCCCAGGCGGCCGTTGATGTCCGGCCGGTCCACCACCACGCGGCGGTCGAAGCGGCCGGGGCGCAGCAGGGCCGGGTCGAGCACGTCGGGCCGGTTGGTGGCGGCGATCAGGATGACGCCTTCGTTGGACTCGAAGCCGTCCATCTCGACCAGGAGCTGGTTGAGCGTCTGCTCGCGCTCGTCGTGCCCGCCGCCGAGACCCGCGCCGCGGTGGCGGCCGACGGCGTCGATCTCGTCGATGAAGATGATGCAGGGGGCGTTCTTCTTGCCCTGCTCGAAGAGGTCACGGACGCGGGAGGCGCCCACGCCGACGAACATCTCGACGAAGTCGGAGCCGGAGATGGAGAAGAATGGCACGTTCGCCTCACCGGCGATGGCGCGGGCGAGGAGCGTCTTGCCGGTGCCCGGAGGGCCCATCAGCAGCACGCCTTTGGGGATGCGGCCGCCCAGCTTCTGGAACTTCTGGGGCTCCTTCAGGAACTCGACGATCTCCTGGAGCTCCTCCTTGGCCTCCTCGACGCCCGCGACGTCCTTGAAGGTCACCTTCTTGCCGGAGGTGTTCAGGAGCTTGGCCTTGCTCTTGCCGAAGGACAGGGCCTTGTTGCCGCCCGTCTGCATCTGGCGCATGAAGAAGATCCAGAGGCCCACGATCAGGAGCACGGGCGCCCAGGTGAGCAGCACGGCGAGCAGCGGGTTCTCCCTCGGCTCCTCGGCGCGGATGCGGACGTTGTAACGGCGCAGCTCCGGCACGAGCTGCGGGTCGTCATCCAGCAGGGTGGTCTTGAATTCCTGGCCCGCGAGGGAGTCGCCCTTGTATTTGCCGGTGAGCTGCTTGCCACGGATGGTGACCTCCGCGACCCGCCCGTGCTGAACATCGGAAAGGAAGTCGGAGTAGGTCAGCTCCTTCTGGGCGGTCTTGCCGCCCTGGAACGTGTTCCAGAGCAGGATCACCACGCCGAAGATCGCCATCCAGAGAAACAGAGTTTTCACAGTAGAGTTCAAAGCTCGGCTACCTCATGTGAAGCGCTCCGGAGACAACGAGCGCTCTTTTGTCGGTCACGAAGAGACGGTACGTCCCTTCCTTGTGACAACCATACCGCCAGTGCATCGATTCCCATACTATCAAGCCCCATACTGTCAAGCCCCATCCGCCAGCCTTCCCACATAGGGGAGATTCCCGTAGCGCCCCTGGTGCTTCAAGCCGTAGCCCACGAGGAGGCCGCGGCGGCGGGTGGCCAGGGCGTGGTACTGCAAATCGAAGGCCGTCTTGCGCTCGTCGGGCATGTCGATCAGGGCGGCGAAGCGGACCTCGCGGGCGCCGTGGTCGCGGAGCTGCTGCTCCAGGTACGGCTCCGTGACGCCCGAGGAGACCACGTCCTTGAGCACCAGCACGCTCTGGCCGGCGATGTCGATGGGAATGGGGTAGTGGATGCGCGTCAGCCCCCCGTCTTCGGTGCCCGCGTCCGGGTCCTCCCGGTAGGCCACGTCGATGAACTCGAAGCGCACGGGCTTCTCGATGGCCCGCACCAGGTCGGCCAGGAAGATCACGGAGCCGCCGAGGAGCGCGACCAGCAGCGGGTCCTCGCCGGCCAGCTCTTCGGAGAGCCGGCGGCCGAGGGCGGTGACGCTCTCGCGCACCGTCTCGGTGTCGAACAGGGTTTCGATCTCACTCATGTCACTCATGTCGTCGCAACCTCTGCGACCCAGGCGGTCGCGTGTCCATCCAGCCGGAACCGTTCGTCGATCGTCACGCCCGGAGCCCAGGCAATCCGCCCTCCCACGCAGAGCAGCGGCAGGCGCTCCCGCACCTGCCGGGGCACCCGGCGGTCGATCAGGACTTCCTTGAGCCGCCGGCTGCCGCTCGCGCCCAGGGGGTGGATACGGTCCCCGGGGCGGCGGTTGCGGATGGTGACGCGGTCTCCCTCCACGAGCGGCAGCGCGAGCCCGGCGCGATGAGGCGAGCCCTCGAACATCCACGGCTCGACCGCCCGGCGCTCGATGCGGACCCTCGCGGAGATCTCCGGGATGTGCAGCTCTCCCGGAACCTCAAGAGTATAAGTGAAATCAGGGACCCGCTCCCGCGCCTCTCCCGCGCGCCGGAGGACGAGGAGCTCCCCGGAGGCCTCCCAGCGCCAGCCGCCGCCGCAGTCGCAGCCAGCGCCACTGCCGCCATTGCCGCCTCCGAGCTGGCGCAGGAGCTCTTCCCGGGCCGCTCCGGCAGCGGGGTAGGGGGCGCCGGCCCGGCGGTGGAGCCAGGCGAGGGCGAAAGGGAGGATCTCTCCAGGCAGCCTTTTCAGAGCCTCCCTCTCCACGGCGACGCCTTCTGCGGCCGGACGGAGAGGCAGGATTCCCGCGAGGCGGCGGTCGAGAGCGGTCACGGCGGCGCGGGCCTTGCCGGCCAGCCGGGCCAGGCGCGGCGCGAGGTCTGGATCCAGGGACGGCAGGAGGCGGTGGCGCACGCGGTTGCGCGGGATGTCCAGATCGCGGTTCGTGGGATCGTCCACGGACCCGATCCCGGAGCTGTCCACAGCGGCCAGGAGCGCGGAGCGCGGCACGCCGAGGAGGGGGCGCACGACATTGCCATGGACAGGACGGATGCCGGCCAGCCCTTCGAGACCGCTGCCGAAGAGGAGGCGCAGCAGCACGGTCTCGGCCTGGTCGTCGCGGTGGTGGGCGGTGGCGATCCAGCGGGCGCCCAGATCCTGCCGGACCCGCTCCAGGAAGTCATAGCGCACCCTGCGGCCAGCCGCTTCAGGGCTGTCTGGCCCGTTCCTCTTGGGTCCAGCGCGTTCTGTAATGAAGGGTACGCCCAGGCGCGCGGCGATCCAGGCTGCCTCGCGAGCCCGGCTCGCGGAGCCGGGGTCCATGGCATGATCGAGATGAGCGGCGGCCAGACGGACGTTCCGGAGACGGGACATTCCCAAGAGCAGCGCCGTAGAGTCGGGTCCGCCCGAGAAGGCCACCACGACGGCGTCGCCGGGATCGAGAGGCGCCTGCTGCGAGAAGAAGGCCTCGAGCTCGCCTTGGAGTTCCATAGGGGGGATGCACATGGTGGCGGTGACGGGACTCGAACCCATGACCTAGCGGTTATGAGCCGCTCGCTCTAACCAACTGAGCTACACCGCCGGGATGAACAGACAGGAGGAAGGGATGGCCCTTCAACGAGGGCGGATTATACCTGAGATGCGCCCGAAGGCCAGAGGCTTGAAGTGGAGGGCGGGGCGCCTCGGCCAGAACGGCTTATCGCCGTTCTGGCCGTTCCCCCAGGACCGGCCGGGCTTACAATCCAATTTAGCGCATGACTTCTTGACAGCTGCGGAACTGACCGAAGAATTCCTGCATCGAGGTCGACAGCGCCGGTTCGTTCAGTCGGTAAATCACGTTCTGACCCTGGCGCTGGTCGACGACCAGCTCTGCTTCCTTGAGCACGGAAAGGTGGCGCGAGATGGTGGGCTGCGACAGATTGAAATTGCCGACAATCTCACCGACCGTGCGCTGGCGCCCCTCCAGCAACCGGAGGATCTCCTGCCGGGTGCCGTCCGACAGGGCTTTGAACACCTTCGTGAGATGCCGTTCCTCTCGCCGGAAATCATTGGTGCTGCGATCCAGGTTGGCCATGGCCGTCTTTCTCCTTAGGAGCGGGGGTTCAAGATTGTGCTCCGTCTATCTATAGCCAATTGTAGAGCAAGAATACTTGGCTGCCACTTGATAGTGCCCCCCTTGCGCAGGGGATAGATGCTCACTTTTTGGGCAGACAGGTACAAACTTCTCTATAACCAAAAAGTTGCGCGTGCTACACAGTGAATTTGGTGGGTAGCTTCAGAGGGATAAAACGGGACAGGGCTCCGAAAAGAGCCCTGTTTTCAGTGCAAATGCTGTCGGAGGGGAACCCCGGAGCGGTCCGGAGTGATCCCGGAGTGAGCAGCTAACCCCGGGACTTGGCGTACCGCTTGTTCACTTCCTGCCAGTTGATGGTGTTCCACCAGGCGGCGAGGTAGTCGGGGCGGCGGTTCTGGTAGCGCAGGTAGTAGGCGTGCTCCCAGACGTCCACGCCCAGGATGGGGGTCTTCCCCTCCATGAGCGGGCTGTCCTGGTTGGGCCGGGCGATGACGTCCAGCTTGCCGCCGTCGGACACGAGCCAGCCCCAGCCGGAGCCGAACTGGTTGGTGGCGGCGTTGGTCGCCTTCTCCTTGAACGCCTGGAAGCTGCCGAAGTCGCGGGAGATGGCGTCGGCGATGTCGCCGGTGGGCTCGCCGCCGCCGCCCGGGCCCATGATCTCCCAGAACAGCGAGTGGTTGTGGTGGCCGCCGCCGTGGTTGCGGACGGCGCCGCGGATCGACTCGGGCACCTCGTTGATGCCGCGCAGCAGGTCCTCGAGGCCCTTGCTCTGGCAGCCGGGCTCCTTGTCGAGAGCCTCATTCAGCTTGGCCACGTAGGTGGCGTGGTGCTTGTCGTGGTGGATCTGCATGGTCTGGGCGTCGATATGGGGCTCGAGCGCGTCAAAGGCATAAGGCAACGGGGGCAACTCGTGCTTGGGCATGGTGCATCTCCTCCTGTTCAGATCCCTGGGGGTGGTGGGGCCGGGATGCGGTGGGGGCTGCTCTCTCGCTCCCGCTCTCTCAGGATGCATTCTGTCAGAAGGTGCCAAAAACACGAAAGCCCCCTGCCAGGAGGGGGCTTCAGGGGACCGGAGGGGAGCGCGGGATTACCGCAGCTTCTCTTCGACGAACTCCACGTGCTTGCGGACCTTGGGATCGTACTTCTTGAGCCGCAGCTTCTCGGTGGAGAGCTTCTTGTTCTTGTCCGTCGTGTAGAAGTAGCCGGTACCGGCGGACGAAACCAACTTGATCTTATCGCGCATCTCGGGTCTCTCTTCTTTGAAGTGAGTGGCGGGGCCGACGGGGCTCGAACCCGCGACCTCCGGCGTGACAGGCCGGCGTTCTAACCAACTGAACTACAGCCCCGCAAAGAACTGTTTGCTGCCTTCCTTGGCGACTCCCACTCGTTGGTGGGAGGTGAGGGATTTGAACCCGCGACCCCCTGCGTGTAAGGCAGGTGCTCTAACCGCTGAGCTAACCTCCCTCGCCAAGGAGCGCAGATGTTACGGAAGGAGGTCCCGATTGTCAACAGGGACCGCGGGCGTCAATGCGCCACGTACCCCAGCTCGTTGAGCTCCTTCTTGAGCTCGTCCGACTGCTCCTGCTTGCGGGTCCGGTTCTTGATCCCGGCGAAGCGATTGCGGATCAGCTTGGTGAGCTCGGGACCCGGGCGGGCTGGGCGGCGGCCAGGTTCGCCGTCTCCCCGGGGTCCTTCCCCAGGTCGTACAGCTCCGCGCGGCCGATGGGGTAGTGGCCCGGCGGCGCGTCGGGGATGCAGACGGGGGAGATGCCGTCCGGGTTCTCGACCAGCTTCCAGTCCCCCTGGATGACGGTGCGGATCTTCGTCGAGCCGTATTCGGAGAGCGCGGGCTTGCCCGTGCCGCCAGTTCCAGGACGCTCGAGGTAAGGCACGAGCGATCGGCCGTGCTGCTCCGCGGGCTTCGCGACCCCCAGCAGGTCGAGCAGCGTGGGCAGCACGTCGATCAGCTCCACCGTCTGCGGCACCCGTGCGCCTGCAGGAAGCAACCCGGGGGCGGAGAAGCCCAGGGGCACGTGCAGGGTGGTCTGGTAGACCGAGCAAGCGTGGTAGAGGTACTGGTTGTGCTGGTACAGCTCCTCGCCATGGTCGGCGGAGAAGATGACGATCGTCCGGTCGAGCCGGCCGGCCGCCTTCAGGCCGTCGAGGAGCGAGGCGCTCAGCCGGTCGCTGCCCATGACGGCCGCGTCGTAGAGGGCGTCGAGGTGCTGGACGTCGCGGGCGTTCAGCGCGACCGGCTTCGTCATCACCGGGTCGAGCTGCCACTTCTTGGGGCCGAGCGTGCCCGTGTAGCCCGGGTCGAGCTGCTGCGCGAGGTCGCCGCCGTTGTAGTAGGGCGGATGGGGACCGAACAGATGGACCCATAAGAAGAAAGGACGCTGACCGTCCATTCCCTGCGTCCACTCGACGGCACGCCGGACGGTCTTGCCGTCCTGCCCGCCGGCGCAGGCGAAGGAATCCCACCCCTGGTGGTTCGCCTTGCACATGTTGGAGAGGAAGGCCCCTGTCTGGTAGCCGGAGCCGTGGAGGAGCTTGGGCAGGGTCGGCAGCTCGTCGGGGAAGCCGTAGCCGTTCTCCGCCACGCCATGGCCGCTCGGGTAGAGACCCGTCAGGAGAGAAGCCAGAGACGGCCACGTCGAGGCCCGCTGGGCCATTGCCTGTTCGAAGACGACGCCTGAAGCGAGCTGAGCGTCGATCCGGGGGCTGTTGTCCCGCGCTTTATATCCATAGGCGCCGAGCCGGTCCGCCCGCAGGGTGTCCACCGTCAGAAGGACGACGTTCCACCCCTTGGCCTCCCCCGTGAGACGGCGGCGCTCCGCCTGCTGTTGTTCCTGGGCCTGGGGCGTCCGCTCGCACGCGGCGAGAGTGAACAGGAGGAGGATGGGGATGAGGCGTCGCATGGTAGTTCCGGAGGGCGGATTCTAGCCCGGATCGAGCCCCCCGGGCGCACCGCTCCGGGGCCTTTTCTTTGGGCCCTGCTGAACGAGTCGCAGAGGAGGCAGCCCCAGCGCACCGGTGAGTTTCTGCCGCGCACTCGTCGGCGGCAGCGGCAGGAAAGGAGGTCCGCCCCTACTACAACGGCAACTGGCGTCCAGCCGGTGGCCTTGGACCGGTCAGGCTTTGCCTTCCCAGAGACGGCCCGCCGACGGTGCACCCGCAGAGGGCGTCGGCAGAGGACTGGGCCGTCTCTACGGTACCGCCGTGCCCCAGCGCCAAGCAGAGGTTCCGGGGGCGTTTCAAAAACATCCCCGGAACCTCTGCGCTGAACATCGGCAACACCGTGCCGTAGAGACGCCCCAGTCCTCTACCGGGCATTGTCCGGGTCCACCAACGGCGGGGCGTCTCCTCGAAGGGTAGACCTTACCGAGCCCGCTCCACCGGTCGAGACGCCCCAGACCGCTTTCCTTCCCTCGTCGGTTTGAGGCCGAAGGCTTCGCTAGGCAGTAACACCGGTTTCGATTGGTTTGGTGCCTGCTCTCTTGACTGGCGCCGGAGGGGGCGCTATCCTCCGCGACTCGCGGTTGACCCGTCGGGGCGTAGCTCAGCTTGGTAGAGCGCACGGTTCGGGACCGTGAGGCCGGAGGTTCAAATCCTCTCGCCCCGACCATTTCCCAATCTTCAACCCTACAATAAGTATCCCTTTCCAGGTGGCAACCCGCCGCTCGGGGAGCGGTGTATTCCTGAGGAGAAGACCATGACCGGATGGAGAGCCGCCGCAGTCTGCCTGCTAGCCCTGGCCATCCCTGCCAGCGCCGCCGATCTGCGCGACCAGGTGCGGGCCTACCGCGTGGCCCACGAGAAGGAGATCGTGCGGGAGCTGGCGGACCTGCTGGCCCTGCCCAACGTGGCGACCCGGCTGGCCGACATCGAGCGCAATGCCGGCCACCTGACGGGGATGCTGGAGAAGCGCGGCTTCAAGGTTCAGAAGCTGTCCGCCGGGGAAGGCACGCCGCCCGCCCTCTATGGCGACCTCAAGGTCCCAGGTGCGAAGCGGACGCTGATGTTCTACGCCCACTTCGACGGCCAGCCGGTGGACCAGAAGGGCTGGGTCTCCGATCCCTGGAAGCCCATCCTCCGCACCGGTCCTCTCGGCGAGGGCGTCAAGGAGGTGGATCTGGCGGCCGTCTCCGGACCGCTGAACCCCGAGTGGCGGATCTTCGCCCGCTCGGCGAGCGACGACAAATCGCCCATCGTGGCCGTCCTGGCGGCGCTCGACGCCCTCCGCGCCTCGGGCCGGCAGCCCACGGTCAATATCAAGCTGTTCCTGGAAGGGGAGGAGGAGCAGGGCTCGCCCCACCTGACGGAGATCCTCCGCAGGCACGCCGGTCTGCTGACGGCCGACGCCTGGGTGCTCTGCGACGGGCCGGTCCACCCGACCCGGCGGATGCAGGTCTACTACGGCGCCCGCGGGGTGACGGGGCTGGACCTCACGGTCTACGGGCCGGTGCGCCCTCTCCACAGCGGCCACTACGGCAACTGGGCGCCCAATCCGGCCGTGACCCTGGCCCACCTCGTGGCGGCCCTGCGGGATGAGGAGGGCCGCATCCTGATCCCCGGCTTCTATGACGACGTCCGGCCGCTCAACGAGGCGGAGAAGCAGGCCATGGCCGTCATGCCCCCGGTGGAGGAGGGGCTGGCGGCCGAGCTCGGCTTGGGGCGGACCGAAGGCAGCGGTGCGCGCCTTCAGGACCGGATCATGGACCCGGCCCTCAATGTGCGGGGCCTGCGCTCGGCCGAGGTGGGCGACGCGGCGGCCAACGCCATTCCCACGGAGGCCCAGGTGTCGATCGATTTCCGCCTGGTGCCGGACCAGACCCCGCAGAAGGTCAAGGAGAGGGTCGAAGCCTTTCTCCGCTCCAAGGGCTGGCATCTGGTAGAGGAAGCGCCGGACCGGGAGACGCGCCGTGCCCATCCCAGGATCGCCCGCCTCCAGTGGTCGCTCGACTACCCCGCGGCCCGTACGGACATGAGCCTGCCGGCCTCCCGCGCGGTCGCGAAGGCCGTGGAGAAGGCCACGGGAGGCCCCGCGGTGCTGGTGCCCATGCTGGGAGGCAGCGTGCCCATGTACCTGTTCACGGAGACGCTCAAGGCGCCCGTGATCGGCGTGCCCATGGTGAACCACGACAACAATCAGCACGGGATCAACGAGAACCTGCGGCTGCAGAACCTGTGGGATGGGATTGAGGTGTATGCGGCGCTGATGGCGGAGATGAGCTGGTAGGGGCCCCCGCCCGGACCCTCACCCCCTGCCCCTCTCCCGACCCCTCCCTCCCCCCCTCACCGGGAGAGGGGAGAAAGAAAGACAGCTTCAACTGTTCTCTCTTCTTCCCTCTCCCTCCTCTCCCGGTGAGGGGGGGAGGTTATGGCCGGCCGCAGGCCGGGGAGGAGAGGAGGGCCGGGGAGGTGAGGGCGCTTAATTCCCCAGAGCGAAGTTGAACGTCACGATCACCGAGTCCATCTCCATGGAGGTGGTCACGGACGTGCCGGGAACGGGGCCGGCGGGGCTGACGAACGGGCCGGTGATCTCGTTCTCGTTGACGTGGTAGTAGGCGAGGTCCAGGTTCATGTTCTCGGTCGCCTGGAAGCCCAGGCCGGCGCAGTAGCGGTCCTCGAAGATGGCGGGCGTCGCCACGGTGAAGAAGGCGCGCTCGTCCGGGATCGGGTTGTCGCCCTTGTTGTAGCCGCCACGCAGGGCGAACTTCGGGGTCACGCGGTACTGGACGCCGAGCGCGATCACGTTGACGTCCTCGAAGCCCAGGACGTCCTCGAAGCCAGCGGCGTTCTCATAGTTGATGTACTTGCCGTCCAGAGCCACGGCGAGGCGCTCGTTGGGCGTCCAGCCGAAGCCCACGACGGCCACGGCCGGCATGTTGAGCTGGAGCGCGATGGTGCGCGCCGTGCCGAAGTTCGGCAGATTGGGGTTGGCGTGGGCGGAGTTCCACTCGAAGTCCTCGAAGTCCATCTCGGTGTTGTAGGAGGCGCCGAGGGCCAGCGTGGGGGTGATCTTGTAGAGGAGGCCGACGCCGAGGCCGGTGCCCCAGGCGCTGTCGGTGTTGACGCTGGGGAAGAAGCAGGGGCCCTGCGGACCGGAGCAGTCCGGGGCGGCGAAGCCCGCGGGGCTGGCCGTCAGCGAGGCGCGGGCCACGTTGAGCGATACGCCGAAGGCGAAGCGGTCCGAGAGCTTCCAGGCCAGCACGTTGGGCACCTTGAGGAGCTGGTAGTTGGAGTAGACGCGGCCGAAGCCCTGTGGCTGTGGGGCGAGCAGCGGGTTCGTGGAGTCCTGAGGGTAGTCGGCGCCGAAGCCGGCGAGACCCAGGAAGCCCACGCCGTAGCCGAAGCGCGAGCCCTTCTTGTGGTGGGTGAAGCCGAAGGCCGGGATCAGGGCCGTGTCGCCTGCCTCGTCGGTCTTGCCGCTGAAGGTGCCGAACGGCGTCGCGACCGAGCTGGAGACCGAGTTGCCGGGCTCGTTGTACTCGGCGCTGAAGGCGAAGCGGCTGCCGTCCATCTCCGCCACAAGCGCCGGGTTGAGCAGCAGGCCGCCGAGCGCGTCGATGGGCAGCGCGACGCCGGCGCCGCCCATGGAGCTGTTGACGGCGCCGATGCCGTGGAGAGTGTGGCCGTTGCCGGCCCAGGCGGCCGGGGTTGCTGAGACGGCGAGAGCGAGGAACAGTGCAAATCCTTTGCGATCCATACGATCTCCCTGAAAAACAGCGTGAAACGGGACGGGCTCGGGCTGTTCGGGAATACCAGGACCCTTTCGGGGCCATCGGGATCTGCAGCCCTTACACGTCTGAAGAAGAAGCCGAATTAGTTGAAGCAATTCTATAGCTCAATCGGTGCAGATTGCAACTCGCGTGTCTTTCAGGCCGTTGCGCGGCTTGCGGCAGAGGGGCGAATTCCCTATCCTACGCGCACGCTTCGTTTGAATGCGCCAGAACGCACCGGGAGCTTTGCCGTGCCGTCACGGTGCGGGGACTCTCCCCATTTCAAGGACCCGGACCCGTTCAAAGGAGACATCGCGGGATATGGAAGCAGAGCGCGAGGGACGCCACACGGAGAACGCCCTGGTCGGCTGGATCCTGGTCGTGGGGCTCACTCTGATGGGGTACCTGCTGCTGGTGTTGGGCGGGCAGGAGGGCGGTCCGGCCTGGCCACGGCACCTTTTCCTGGTGATCGGCCTGGCCGGGGTGGTCTTCTACGGCCTTTGGGTCTTCCGCTATTTCCGGCGCCTGGAGCTGCAGCTGCCGGTGAACCGGGAGCGCTGGACGAAGCTGGAGGCCGAGCTGATCTCGGCCTTCGAGCAGCTCGGGGCGGGCGACCTGGTGCGCTCGATCGAGCATACCCGGGACCTGCCGGAGAGGCTGGCGAAGATCTCGGAGGCGGCGAGCGGGGCTCTGTCGCACCTGGCGCAGCAGATCCAGGACAGCTCGATCGAGGTGGCCTCGGCGGCGGACGCGGTCAACGAGATCGCCGCCGAGCTGGCGTCGGGCTCGTCGCAGCAGGCGGCCTCGGTGGTGGAGATCACGGCTGCCATGGAAGAGCTGGCGCGCACGGCCTCGATCATCGCGGAGAACGCCTCGCGCCAGGCGGAGCTGGCCTCTCAGGCGGAAGCGAGCGGAGAGGCGGGCTCAGCCTCCGTCAACGAGGCGGTGACCGGGGTGGAGGAGGTGCAGAAGCGGATCAGCGCCATCGCCAACCGCGCCGACGCCCTGGGCACCCGCTCCAAGGAGATCTACCGGGTGCTCGACCTGATCACGGAGATCGCCCAGGAAACCCACATCCTGTCGCTCAACGCGGCCATCGAGGCCGCGGCGGCCGGGGCGGACGGCCGGCGCTTCTCCGTGGTGGCCGAGGAGGTGCGGCACCTGGCCCAGCGTTCCCAGGAGTCGGTGGAGTCCGTGCGCAACCTGCTGGACGAGTTCTCGAGCTCGATCCGCGCCACCATCGTCGCCACCGAGGAGGGGAGCAAGGAGGCCTCGCAAGGTGCTGGAGCGCTCGCGGGCCGCGGCCGTGGCCATCGAGGACCTGCGGGGCGCCTCGGGCGACACGTCGCGGGTGGCCCGCCAGATCTCGCTCGCCACCCAGCAGCAGAACGCGGCTTCCGATGAAGTGGTGATGACGCTGCGCGAGGTGAGCCTCGTGGTGCAGCGCATGACCGGGGGCTTGAAGAACCTCTCCAGCACGGCCGACCGGCTGAACACGCTGGGCCTGGAGATCCAGCTCCTGGCCCAGTCGTTCCACCTCGACTCGCCCCGCTCGCTCAAGCATCTGGTCGAGAGCTGGGCACGGAAGCTCGAAGGGCTTCCGGGCGTGACCGAGAAGGAGGCCGGGCTCGAAGAGCTGGTGCGCAACGCGCCCTTCGTGGAGTTGGGCTACCTCATGGCGCTCGACGGCAGCACGCTCGTGCTGAGCTTCAACAAGAACCTCCTGGACGAGCGGCAGCGCTCGCTCGCCGCCGAGGTGCGCAAGACGGACGTGCGCAACCGCCCCTGGTTCAAGGCGGTGGCGCGGCACTGGCGGACGACGCTCATCCCGCCCTACGAGTCGATGCAGAACTCGGAGGCCTGCTTCACGGTCTGCACGCCCCTGCTCAACGGGGACGGCTCCGTGGCCTCCGTGCTGGGGATCGACATCAACGTGACCGGCTGGACGAGGATCTGACGGCATGCCCGCGGACAAAGCCGCCGAGAGCCGCACCCGGCGCGAGGGCACGCACCTGCTGGTGCGGGCGGGCGAATATGCCTGCGCCCTGCCGCTCGCCCAGGTGCGCCGGGTGGTGCGGTCGCTCACCGTGCACCCGCTGCCGGGCGCCGCGGGCGAGCTCGAAGGGCTCGCGGAGTTCGGCGGCGAGCCGCTGCCGGTGCTCAACCTGGCCCTCCTGGTGCGCGCGCCGCAGGGCGCCAACCCCGCCTATCCGGTGACGGTGGTGGTGTGGGTGGGGCCGGCGGAGGCGCGGGAGATGATCGGCCTGTCGGCCGACTCGGCCCTGGAGGTGGTGCACGTGGCCGCAAGCTCCATCGTGGCCGGCGACGGCGGGTTCCTCCAGGGCGAGGCCCCGGTCGGGAGCGAGGTGGTGAGGGTGCTCAACCTCGAAGCTCTGGGGCGCGAGGCGTGAGCGTCCCCCAGGCCAAGGGTTTCCTGCTGCTGCGCCGCGCGGGCGGCCTCTGGGGGATCGCCAAGCTCGGCCATCGAGGGCCTGGCGCCGGAGGAGGGCGGCTACAAGATCTCGGCGGGGGGCGAGGCGCTCTTCGCGGACGAGATCCTGGGGGTGGTGGCGGACCTGCGGGTGCATCCCCCCGCTCCGGTCCTGCGGCGGTTCTGGTCCGAGGCGGTGACGGGGCTCGCGGTGTACGGCCGGGTGCCGGTGGTGATGGTGGATCCGCGGCGGCCGCCCGAGATCCTGAGATTTTGATGAGATCGATTGATGAGATCGATCGATGAGATCGATCGACGAGATCGATGAACAGGGACTGAGGGAGCAGGGATGAAGCTAGCGAGCGACTCGACCCGAAACGCCCTGAGCGGGCTGCTCATCCTGAGCGGCATCGCCCTCTCGGGGCTCGTGCTGCTGATGGTCACCCAGGCGCTGGGGGGAGGCCAGAACTGGCCTTTCAACGCCTTCCTGCTGGTGTCGGCCGCATGCGTGGCCCTCTACGTGCGGGTCGTCTACCGCTCCCAGCAGAGCCTGCGCGAACGGGTGGAGACCACGGAGCAGCGGCGCGAGGGGATCGAGCGGACGCTGGTCACGGCGCTCGACCGCCTGCGGGACGGCGACCTCGTGAACTGCTCGGACCAGTCGAGCTCGCTGCCGGGCCGCCTGGCGGTATCGCTCTCGAACGCCACCAACGCGCTCGACGTGCTGGCGCAGCAGATCCAGGGCAGCTCGATCGAGGTGGCCTCGGCGGCCAATTCGGTCAACGAGATCGCCTCGGAGCTGGCCTCCGGCTCCTCCGAGCAGGCGGCCTCGGTGGTGGAGATCACGGCCGCCATGGAAGAGCTGGCCAGGACCGCCTCGCAGATCGCGGACAACGCCGCCTCCCAGGCCGACCTGGCCCAGACGGCCGAGGAGAGCGGCACCGCCGGCCAGGGGGCGGTGGAGGAGGCGGTCGATGGCATCGAGGAGGTCAAGAAGCGGATCAGCGGCATCGCCAGCCGGGCCGAGATCCTGGGCACCCGCTCGAAAGAGATCTACCGGGTGCTGGACCTGATCACGGAGATCGCCCAGGAGACCCACATCCTGTCGCTCAACGCGGCCATCGAGGCCGCGGCCGCCGGGGACCATGGGCGGCGTTTCTCCGTGGTGGCCGACGAGGTCCGGCGCCTGGCCCAGCGCTCCCAGGAGTCTGTCGAATCCGTGCGCAACCTGCTCGACGAGTTCGCCGGCTCGATCCGCGCCACCGTGGTCGCCACGGAGGAGGGGAGCAAGGAGGCGGGCCGGGTGCTGGAGCGCGCCCGCTCGGCCGCTTCGGCCATCGAGGATCTGCGGGGCGCCTCCTCCGACACGGCCCGCGTGGCGCGCGAGATCTCGCTCGCCACCCAGCAGCAGAACGCGGCGTCCGACGAGGTCGTGCTCACCCTGAAGGAGGTCAGCCAGGTGGTGCAGCGCATGGCCGACGGCCTGAAGCACTTCACGGAAACGGCCGACCGGCTGAACCGCCTGGGGCTGGTGATCCAGATGCTGGCCCAGTCCTTCCACCTCGATTCGCCCCACTCGCTCAAGCACATGGCCGAGCTGTGGTCCCGCGAGGTGCGGCGCCGGCTCGGCAACTGGGAGTCGATCGAGCGGCTGCTCGAAGACCTGGTCCACCGGCAGCCATATGTGGAATGCCTTTACTTCTTCGACGGCCGGCGCAACCAGACGGCCCTGGTGGTCAACCGCCAGATCGTGGGCGACCGGGAGGTGCCGGCGGCCGTGCGCAACGGCGAGGGCTTCGCGGAGAGGCCATGGTACAAGGCGGCGGTCCGCGAGGGGCACACGATCCTGACGCCGCTCTTCGACTCGCTGCTCTCGAGCCAGCCCATCTTCACCGCCGCCTCGCCGATCGTCGAGAAGGGCGAGCTCGAAGGGGTGCTCGGGCTGGACGTCAACGTCGACAGTTGGACCAAGATCTGACCCCGGGGCGGCTGTGGACGCGGAGTTCGCCGATCTCATTCCCCTCTTCGTAGAGGAAGCCCGCGACCGCCTGGAGCGGCTCGCCACCTGCATCCCTCACCTGGAGTCCGACGCCCAGTCGGTGGTGGAGGTCAAGCGCGAGCTGCACACGCTGAAAGGCGCGGGCCGGATGATGCGGATCGGCGCCCTGGCCGAGCTGTGCCACGCGGCCGAGGAGGTGCTGCACGCGGCGAAACCGGGGATGATCCCCCTGCTGACGCGGGTGGTGGACGAGCTGACGGGACTCGTGGACTCGGTCTCCCGGGGCGTGGAGCCGCCGGTGGACGAGGAGCTGGTGGCGCTCCTGCGCGCTTCGGCGGACGGTGATTCCCCTGTGGCCCCTGCGGCAGCTCCAGCCCCCCCGGCGATCCCTGAACCCCCGCCTGTTCCTGAGCCTGCGCCCCTATCGGTCCCTGAGCCAGCGCCAGCCCCCGCGCCCGCCGTGGTACCGACCCCGGCTCCGGCTTCCAAGGGGGTCGCCGCACCCACTGCCAGCGGCGACGTGCGCGTGGACGCCGTGGCCCTCGACGCCGTGGCCGAGCGGGCCACCCAGGTGCGCATCATGGCGATCGCCGGGCGGCAGATCACCGACCGCATCTACGACCTCGCCCGGCTGGCGGAGGACGGCCTCCACGAGCCCCAACCCACCCAGGTGCTGGCCGTGCTCGCCACCATGCTGCGCCGGGTGGCGGTGGAGCTCGAAGGCGGGCAACGCCGGCTCATCCGCTCGGCGGAAGAGCAGCTCGAGAAGATGCTCGCCCTCCAGCTCCAGCCCATGCGCGGCTTCATGCTCTCCTTCGCCCGCCATGCCCGGGAGCTGGCCCGCTCGCTCGGCCGCGAGGTCGAGGTGGACCTGGAAGGCGAGGAGACCCGGCTCGACCGGCGGATCGCCCGTGAGCTGGAAGAGACGCTCGTCCACCTGATCCGCAACGCCGTGGACCACGGCATCGAGCCGCCCGAGGTGCGCGTGGCCCGGGGCAAGCCGCGGACCGGCCGCATCCGCATCAAGGCCCTGGCCGACGGGCCCAAGGTGCGCCTGGTGATCGAGGACGACGGCGGCGGCATCGACATCGAGAGAGTCCTCCAGCAGGCGGTGGACGTGGGGCTCGTGGACGCGGGCGTGGCCGCCGGCCTGGGCAAGAAAGAGGCCTTGCGGCTGCTCTTCGCGCCGGGCTTCTCCACCCGCAAGCAGGTCTCCGAGATCTCCGGGCGCGGCGTGGGGCTCGACGTGGTGGCCAACGCCGTGAACCGCGTGGGCGGCGAGGTCTTCGTGGACACCGAGCCCCGCCGCGGCACCACCTTCACGGTGGAAGTGCCGGTCGCCCGCCGGGGCGAGTCGGTGATGCTGCTCAAGGTGGGGCAGCTCAAGATCGCGCTTCCCTCCTCGGTCGTGCGCCGGGCCACCCGCATCGACCCGGGAGCCGTGGTGGAGCGCGACGGCCGTACGCTCGCCACGCTGGCGGACCGGCTCGTCCCCTTCGTGCCGCTCTCGCGCATCTACGGCCAGCCCGCGGCCGAGAGCCAGCTCCTGCTGGAAGGCGTGGTCTCCGGGCAGTTGCTGGCCCTGGCGGTGGACGACGTCCACGGCGAGCAGGAGGTGCTGGTGCGCCCCATCACCCGGCGGGCGCCCACGGACCGCCTGCTGGAAGGCGTGGCCCTCCTCGCCTCGGGCGAGCCGGTGGGAGTGCTCTCGCCCTCCGTGCTCGCGCAGCGCGAGTACCTGCGCGCCCTGCCCACGGCCCGGCCGGTCGTGGCCGTGCGGCGGACGCGGGTGCTCCTGGTGGACGACTCGCTGGTGACCCGCGAGATGGAGCGGCGCCTGCTCGAAGACGCCGGCTTCGAGGTGACCGCCGCGGGCGACGCCGAGGAGGCCCTGTCGCTCCTCTCCGAGGAGAGCTTCGACTGCGTGGTCACCGACATCGAGATGCCGCGCATGGACGGCTTCGAGCTGGCGGCCCAGCTCCGGGGCATGGAGCACTTCGCGCAGCTCCCCATCATCGTCGTCTCCACCCGGGACCGGCCGGAGGACCGCCTGCGGGGCCTCAAGGTCGGCGCCGATGCCTACCTCACCAAGCAGAGCCTGGATGCGGGGGAATTGGTGGACCTCGTCCGCCGGTTGAGCGGGAGCGGACGATGACCGCGGTGACTGCGAAGGTGATGGAAGAGAGGCTCTCTTGATCCGTGTCCTGCTGGTGGACGACTCGCCCTCGGTGAGGGCGGTGCTGCGGCGTTTCTTCTCCCGCACGCGCGACATCAAGGTGGTCGGCGAGGCCGCGGACGGAGAGCAGGCCGTGCAGGCCGTGCTCGATCTCCAGCCCCAGGTCGTGGTGATGGACCTGCAGATGCCGGTGATGGACGGCTACGCGGCCACCGAGAAGATCATGGCCGTGCGCCCCACGCCCATCGTGGTCCTCTCCTCGCGCGCCAACCGCAACCAGATCCAGACCGCTTTCGAGGCCATGAAGCGGGGCGCCCTGGAGGTGCTGCCCAAGCCGGAGGACACGCAGAGCTGGCAGCAACTCGCCGATAGCCTGCCCGAGACCGTGCGCACCGTGGCCGAGGCGCAGGCCGCGCCCCGCCCCCGCCCGCAGACACCGCGCCCGCAGACACCGCGGCAGCAGACTCTGCAACCCCGGCCCACCACCCTGTACGGCGCATTGTCCGCCGCCCAGGCCCAGCTGCGCTGGGTGGCCATCGGCGCCTCCACGGGCGGGCCGGCGGCCATCCGCGAGCTGTTGGACGAGATCCCGGCCGACGCGCCCGTCGGGATCGTCATCGTGCAGCACATCGCCTCCGGCTTCGAGCTGGGCTTCGCCGACTGGCTCAACAAGGAGCTGCCTCTCGACGTGCGGCTCGCCCAGGACGGCGAAAGGCTCCGCCGCGGCACCGTGCGCCTGGCCCCGGGCGGCGCCCACCTGCGGCTGGAGGAGGGCGGGGTGCTGCGCCTGGACCCCGACACCCCGCCGCGGCGCGGCCACCGTCCGTCGGTGGACGAGATGTTCCTCTCCTGCGCCACCCACTGCCCGGAGGAGGTCGCCGGAGTCCTGATGACCGGCATGGGATCGGACGGCGTCGAGGGCCTGCTCGCCCTGCGCCAGGCCGGCGGCGTCACCTTGGTGCAGGACGAAGCGAGCTCCGTGGTCTTCGGCATGCCGCGCGTGGCCCTGGAGAAGGGGGCCGCCGACGTGGCCCTGCCACCGCGCGACCTGGCCCGCGCCCTGATGCGCCTGTGGAAGAAGAAGGAGGAACGGTGAACCGGCGCGTCCTCGTGGTGGACGACAGCGAGGTCACGCGGGCGATCCTCTCCCGCACCCTGCGCGGTGCCGGCTTCGAGGTCCTGGAGGCGCGCGACGGGGCCGAGGGCGCCATGGCCGCCCTGCGCGAGCAGCCCGCGGTGGTGGTGACCGACCTCGAAATGCCCACCATGGACGGCTTCCCCCTGCTGCGGTTGCTCAAGGCGGACCCCGCGAGCTGCCACATCCCGGTGCTGATCCTGACCAGCCACGGCGAGGCCGCCTCCCGCTACTGGAGCCTGCGCACGGGGGCGGACGCCTACCTCACCAAGGACTCCCATCCCGGAGACCTCGTCAAGCTCGTCGCCGGGCTCGTCGAGAGCGCCGCCGTTTCGCCGCGCACCGCCCTGGTGGATTCCGCGGACCTCCAGGCCATGGGACCCGTCGAGGTGCTGGCCCGGGTGGCGCGCCACCTCGACACCTCGCTGCTCCAGGCCACGATCCTCAACACCCTCCTGGAGCAGGGCATGGCCGCCAACGACTTCCACGAGGCCGCCCGCGGCGCGCTGGAGACCCTGAGCCAGGTGGTGGACGCCCAGTTCCTGGCCGTGGGGGTGGCGGAGTCGGACTCGGCCATGATCCAGATCCTCCTCCAGGACCCGGTCCGGAACACCGACGTCGAGGTCCTGGGCGACCTGGTGACACGCACCGTCGGCATCCCGCCGGGCACCACCCCGGTCGAGACCTGCGTGAGCGGTGATCCGGGAGACCTGCCCGTGGAGCTGGAGCGGACGGTCTGGCTCTCCCTGCCCGTGCGCGGCGCCGTGGGGACGCTGGCCTTCCTGCCCCGGGATCCCCAGGAATTCGCCGCTTCGACCAAGGCGCTGGCGGGAGCCCTCACCAGCCATCTCGCCATGGTGCTCGACAACGCCCGTCTCTCCCAGCGGCTCCATGAGCTCTCGACGCTCGACGGCCTGACCCGCCAGCTCAACCACCGCGTGATCTACGACCGGCTCACCGAAGAGCTGGAGCGGGCCCGCCGCTACCGCCTCCCCCTGAGCGTGGTGCTCTGCGATTTCGACCACTTCAAGGAGATCAACGACACCCACGGCCATCTGGCAGGCGACGCCGTGCTGCGCGAGGGCGCGGCCGTGCTGCGGCGCTGCCTGCGCTCGACCGACTTACTGGGCCGCTACGGCGGCGAGGAGTTCCTGGCCGTGCTGCCCCAGGTCGACCTCGCCGGGGCCCGCATGGCCGCCGAGCGGTTGCGCCTGGGATTGGAGAAACACCCGGTGAAGCTCCCCGGCGGCGGCGAGGTGCGGTTCACCGCCTCCTTCGGCGTCGCCTCCCGCGACGAGCTGGCCAACCTGGAGAGCGGTGACGTCCTGGTCTCGCTGGCGGACAGCCGTCTTTACGAGGCGAAAGCCGCCGGCCGGAACCGCGTGCGCCCATGAGCCACTCCGCGGCCTCCTCTCCCGTGCAGCAGCTCGTCTCGATGATCCGCGAGGCCACGGGCAACGTCATCCCCGCGGCCCGTACCGTCTTCCTGGAAGAGGTGGCGCAGCGCCGCGCCCACGCCCGGCGCTATCCTGGGCTCGCCGAATACGTGCGGGCTCTCGCGAACCGCGAGATGGAGGACGAGTGGGGCCATCTGATCTCGCTCGTCACCATCAAGGAGTCCTATTTCTTCCGCGCGCCGCAGCAGTTCGAGATCATCCGCAAACAGGTCCTGCCGGCCCTGGTGCGCGCCCGCTCCGCGGCCCGCAGCCTGCGCATCTGGTCCGCCGCCTGCGCCCGGGGCGAGGAGCCGGCGACGCTCGCCATGCTGCTCCACGAGGAGCCGGCGCTCGCGGGGTGGGACTGGACCATCGTCGCGACCGATCTCGACGAGGAGGCGCTGGCCGGCGCCCGCCTGGGTCTCTATGGCGAGCGGGCGGTCTCCCAGGTGCCGCCCGAGTTGCTCGAACGCTGGTTCAATCGCCGCGGCAAGCTCTACGAGCTCGACCCCAGCCTGCGCTCGCGCATCCAGTACCAGACGCTCAACCTCGCCCACACACCCTTCGTGCTGCCGTTCACCGAGTGCGACCTCGTGCTGCTGAGGAACGTGCTGATCTACTTCCGCCGGCCTCTCCAGCGCCTGGTCGTCTCGCACATCGCGCGCCTGCTGTCTCCCGAGGGTTATCTCTTCCTGGGCGCCTCGGAGACGCTCTGGCAGATCCAGGACGAGCTGGAATCGGTCGATCTCGGCCCCTGCTTCGCCTACCGGCACCGGACGACGCCGAAGCCCGTGTCCGAGCCATTACGACCGATATCGCCGAGGAAGGCCGCCGTTGCCCGTCCCGCACCGCAGACACCGCCGAAACCAGCGCCCGTCCGCGAGCGGAGCACGCCTCCGCCTACCGCTCCAGTCACCCCGCCGGTCCCTGAGCCCTCCCCCCCCGCAGTCGTCACCCAGCCGTTGGGCCTGCACGAGCGGCTGGCGGTGGCCGCCCGCGACCTCGCCGCGAACCGGATCGACGAGGCCGGCAAGGTCATCGTGCAGGTCCTGGCCGCCGATCCCTCCGAGCCCGCGGCCCACGCCCTGGAGGGCTTCCTCAACGACCTGCGGGGGAGGACGGAGGACGCCGTCTCTTCCTACCGCGCCGCCCTCTATCTCGATCCCGCCCTCTTCCAAGTGCGTGTCCTGCTGGCCGACTGCCTCCTGCGGCTCGGCCACCGCGACCGGGCCGAGCATCAGTTCCGGGAGGTCCTGACCCTGCTGGCGGGCGGGCGCGAGCGCGCCCTGGCCCTCTTCGGGGATCTGCCGCTGCCGGACCGGGAACGGGCCCAGAGGCGGTGCCGGCAGGTGCTCAAGAGGGGATAGCGGGGGGAGCGATCTGCTACATTGAGGCCGTCATGGCCTCTGTCCGTCCTCCCGCCGTAGCCGGTTCGTTCTACCCCCGCGATCCCGGCCAGCTGAGGTCGATGGTGGAGGGCTTCCTGCGCGAAGCCCCTGCCCAGGGAGAGGACCCGCTCCCAAGGCGCTCATCGCGCCTCACGCCGGGTACGTCTACTCCGGTCCCATCGCCGGCAGCGCCTTCCGCGCCCTTGCTTCCGTGGCGGAGACGGTCGAACGGGTCGTCCTGATCGGGCCGGCCCATTTCGTGCCGATCCGCGGCCTGGCTCTCCCGGGACACCAGCGGTTCGCGACGCCCCTGGGAGAGCTGGCGGTCCAACCCGAGGGAGCCCAGGCCTCCCTCCGTCTGCCGCAGGTCCGGGTGATCCCCGAGGCCCATGCCCGCGAGCACTCTCTGGAAGTGGAGCTGCCGTTCCTCCAGGTCCTGTTCGGCGATTTCGCTCTCGTGCCCCTGGTGGCGGGGGAGGCGACCGGCGAGGAGGTGGCCGACGTGCTGGAGCGGCTCTGGGGCGGACCGGAGACCGTGATCGTCATCAGCTCCGACCTGTCGCACTACCTCCCCTACGAAGCGGCGCAGCAGGCGGACCGGGCGACGGCGGACGAGATCCTCGCCCTGGGCGGCCCTCTGCAATCCCGGCAGGCTTGCGGGGCCGTGCCGGTCAACGGCCTGCTGGAAGTGGCACGCCGGCGCGGGCTCGTCCCGGAGATGCTGGATCTGCGCAACTCGGCGGATACCGCGGGAGATCCCTCGCGAGTCGTAGGCTATGGAGCCTTTGCCTTCCATGAGCAGTCCTGATTGGAATGCCGAGCGTGGACACCTGCTCCTGCGGCTGGCCCGCGAGAGCGTCGCCGAAGCCTTGGGAATGGGCTCGGCCGGCCGCTATGAGGAGCCCTGGCTGCGCGACCCCGGCGCCTGCTTCGTGACCCTCCGCCGGCAGGGCGACCTGCGGGGCTGCGTGGGCTCGGTCCGCGCCTACCGGCCGCTGTTCGAAGACGTGTGGAGCAACGCCCGGGCCTCGGCCTTTCGCGACACGCGGTTCCGTCCGGTCGAGGCCTGGGAGATGCGTGAGATCTCGCTCGAAATCTCACTCCTTTCAGCGCCCGAGCCCATGGCCTGCTCCTGCGAGGCGGATGCGCTCCGGCTCCTGCGTCCCGGCGTGGACGGCGTCATCTTCGAGTATGAGGAGTACCGCAGCACCTTCCTGCCGCAGGTCTGGGAGCAACTCCCCGATCCCCGCGACTTCCTGGACCATCTGAAGATCAAGGCCGGCCTCCAGCGCGGCTTCTGGGCGCCCGAGGTCCGGCTCCAGCGCTATGGCGTGCTCAAGTGGGTGGAAGGGGAGTAGATCTCACTCCGCTCGATCACTCTGCCCGTAGGGCCTCGATAGGGTCCAGCGCCGCCGCCCGCCGGGCGGGAAGCAGGCCGGAGAGAAGCCCGGTTCCCACGCTCACCGCCACCGCCATCACCACGAAGAGGACCGGCGTGTGCACGGGCAGGCCCGGCACGGCGAGGCGCAGAAGGGCGGCCATTCCCATGCCCGCCAGCACCCCGAGGATCCCCCCAGCGGTCGCCAGGGCCGCGGCTTCCAGGAGGAAGAGCACGTGGATCTGCCGCCGGGTCGCGCCGATGGCCCGCGCGAGACCGATCTCGCCCGTCCGCTCGCCCACGGCGATCCACATCATGGTGAGGATGCCGATGGCCCCCACGAGCAGCGAGATGCTGGCGATGGCGCCCACGGACATGGTGATCACGTTCATCACGTTGTCGAACACCGAGAGCATGGCCGCCTGGGTGGTCACCGTGAAGTCCTCCTCGCCGCCGTGGCGATCGGTGAGGATCCGCCGCACCTCCCGCTCGACCTGCGAGGCGAGGCCGGCATGGGCGTAGACGATGTCGATCTCGTTGATCTCCGGGAGGTTGAAGATCCTGAGCACATTCGCCACCGGGACGTAGGCCGAGTCGTCGATGTCGAAGCCCAGGAACTGCCCCTTGGGCGCCATGACGCCGATCACCCGGAAGCGGGTGCCCGCGATGCGCACGAACTGGCCGAGCGCGTTCGCCTCGCCGAACAGCTCGCGCTTGAGCTTGGGACCCAGCACGGCGAGCTGGTAGCCGCGGTTGGGGTCCCCCTTCGGCCAGAAGCTCCCCTGGCGGACGCCGTACTTCCAGACCTTCGGAGCATCGGGAGTGACGCCATAGATGAACACGTTGCGGCTCCGTCCGTTGGCCTCCACGCGGCCGCTGCCGAAGGCCAGGGGCATCACGACCTCCACGCCGGACATGCGCGAAAGGGCGAGCGCGTCGTCGACCGTCAGCTTGTGGGTGGTCCCGCCGAACGCTCCCGGGATGCCGGTGGTCTCCGATTTACCCGGATTGACCGCGATGATGTTGGTGCCGAACTGGGTGAACATCCCCATGAGATAGCGCCGGGTCCCCTCGCCGATCGAGGTGAGCAGGATCACCGAGGCGATGCCGATGCCGATCCCCAGCATGGACAGGCCCGAGCGGAGCCGGTGGCTCAGGACGGAGCTGCAGGGCCAGGCGGATCAGGTCGCGCATCACCGTCCTGCCAGTGCTGCCACGGGGTCGAGCCGCGCCGCCCGCCGGGCGGGCAACCAGCCGAAGAACAGGCCCACGCTCAGCGACAGGGCGAGGGCGGCGATCACGGCCCATACGGGCGGGGAGGCCGGCAGGGCGGGGAAGATCCTGACCAGGACACGCACGGCTCCCCATCCTACGGCGAGGCCCAGCAGGCCGCCGGTGGCCGATAGGAGCGCCGACTCCGTGAGGAAAACGGCCAGTACTTGGCGGCGCCGGACTCCAAGAGCCCGCAGCAGGCCCACCTCCCGCGTCCGCTCGGAGACCGAGACCAGCATCACGTTCATGATGCCGATGCCGGCCACAGAGAGTGAGATCGCGGCAATGGCCCCGAGTGCGAGCGTCAGGGCGGCCAGGATCTGCGAGAAGGTGGAGACCACGGCGTCCTGGGTCAGCACCGTGATGTCCTCCTCGCCGTGGCGCTGGGTGAACAGGCGGACGACCTTCGCTTTGGTCCGTTCGAGATCGGCGCCGCCCCGCACCTGGATCATGATGCGGAAGAGGGAGCGGCGGTCGAACATCCGCATGGCCGTCGCCACGGGGACCACGGCCGTCTCGTCGATGTCCGCCCCGAGCTGGACCCCGCGGGCGGCGAGCACGCCGATCACCCGCATCCGCCAGCCGCCGATGCGTACCACCTGGCCGATGGGTTCCTCGCCGGGAAACAGCTCGCGGGCCACCTTGGTGCCCAGCACCACGACGGGCCGGCCGCGCCGCAGCTCTTCGTCCGGGATGAACTCGCCCCGGGCGAGCGCCAGCTTGCGCACCTCCAGGAGCTCATGCGTCGCGCCGATGACCGCCACCTGCCGCCGCCGGGCTCCATGGGAGACGGATTCGGTGCCGATCACGAAGGGGGCCACCTGCTCGGCCTCGGGGATGGAGCGCTCGATGGACCGCGAATCCTCCAGGGTGATGTCGTTCGCCGACGCCGCGATCCCAGGGATGCCGCTCGTCTCCGTCTTGCCCGGCACCACGATCAGCAGGTTCGAGCCGATGTTCGCGAACTGGTCCACCACGTAAAGGCGTGCCCCCTCGCCCAGGGCCGTCAGGGTGATCACGGCGGCCACCCCGATCGCCATGCCCATCAGGGACAGCACCGTCCGCAGCCGGTGTCCGGAAAGGGCCTGGAGGCAGAAGCGGAGGAGGTCGGTGGCAGTCATGTAAGCTAAAGGGGTATGGATCTGAGCCTAGCCAAGAAGGTGCTGGAGGCCTTTGAACGGGAAGGAGTCCGGTATGTCGTCTGCGGTGCGGTCGCCATCAACATCCTGGGCCTTCCTCGCGCCACGGAAGACCTCGACGTCTTCATAGAGCCGCAACGAGAGAACGTCGAACGGGTCAAGGCGGCTTTGCAGTCCGTCTTCGCCGATCCCCTGATCGAAGAGATCTCGGCCGACGATCTGTTGGGCGAGTATCCCGCCGTTCAGTATGTTCCGCCCGAGGGGTCCTTTCACGTCGACATCATGACGCGGCTGGGAGAGGCCTTCAGCTTTCAGGATCTTGAAGCAATTCGCGTCGAATTCGATGGCAAGCCCGTCTGGGTCACCTCTCCCAAGACCCTCTACCTCATGAAGAAAGATACCGTGCGGCCCAAGGATTGGGGCGACGCTGAGTTGGTCAAGCGCCGATTCCAACTGAAGGAGGAGTGATGCCTGTCCGGAAGTTCCGCAATCTTCAGGACATGGAGGATTCCCTGTGGCGGGAGCCGGGGGACCCGCAGCTCGGGAAGGCGATCGACTCTGTCTGGAGGTTCGCGGCCCAGACATGCCCCTTGCAGTTTCCTCCGGGTGTCTACAAGCATCGCTCCATCGAGGACGCTCAACGCCAACGAGACCTCTGGGAGCAGAAGAACTTCGAGGCCCTCTGGAAGCGTCGGGGAATCGATCCGACGAGCCTTTCCTGACCGGGTCGTTCACACCTCCTCCACCGGCGCGAAAAGGTCCACCGTTCCCGTCACCTCCGACCCCGCCAGCCTCCGGGCCACGCGGCCGTCCATCAGCACGATGACGCGGTCGGCCCGGCGGGCCACGGAGGGATCGTGGGTCACCACCACCAGGGTGATCCCCTCCTCGTTCATGCGGTCGAGCAGCTCCAGGATCTGCCGTCCGGAGGTGGTGTCCAGGTTGCCCGTGGGCTCGTCGGCCAGGAGGACCCCCGGTCCCATCACCGTCGAGCGCGCCAGAGCCACCCTCTGGCGTTCGCCGCCCGAGAGCTGGTCCGGCCGGTGGTCCATGCGGTCCGAGAGGCCGACCGCCGCCAGGGCCGCCTCCACCTTCTGGCGGCGCTCAGAGCGGGAAAGACCGGCGAAGACCATGGGTAGCTCTACGTTTTCCGCCGCCGTGAGCCGCGGGATCAGGTGGAACGACTGAAAGACGAAGCCGATCAGGTTGCGCCGCACGGCCGTCAGCTCCTCGTCCGAGAGCGTCCCCACCTCGCGGCCATTCAGCCAGTACTGGCCCGCGTCCGGGCGGTCGAGGCAGCCGAGCACGTTGAGCAGGGTCGACTTGCCGGAGCCGGAAGGTCCCATGATGGCCACGTGCTCGCCGGCCTGGATGTGCTCGGTGATGCCGTCCAGGGCGTGCACCGGCTGGCCGCCGAGCTGATAGGTGCGGGAGATCCCTTCCAGGCGGATCACGGAGAGGTACTCTGGCCGCCCTGGCTGGTCAACCGTATCGTCCGCACCTTGGCGCCCGCCTTGACCTCCGGCTGGTCCAGGGAGACGACCAGCAGGTCGCCCGGCGCGGCGCCGGAGAGCACCTCCGTCCAGTCCCAGTTCTTGAGGCCGATCTTCAGCTTGCGCTCCACGAGCACGCCGTTCTCGGCCACCAGGATTTTCTCGCCCTCGATCAGGGCCGAGGTGGGGATGCGCGTCACGTTCTCCTTCGTCTCGAGGAGGACCTCGACGTCCGCCGACGTGCCGGGGAGGAGCCGCGCCGATCCCGGATCGTCCAGGTCGACCTCGATCTCCACCGTCCGATTCTGCTCCTCGCGGTCGAGCACGTAGGGAGCCACCCGCCGCACGCGGCCGGGGAACTCGCGGCCGGGATAGGAATCGAACGTCACGCGCGCCGTCTGCCCGGGATGGATGCGGGCCGAGTCCACCTCGTCCATGGGAGCGCTGACGTAGATCGAGCCAGGATCGAGAATGTCGATCACCGGCGGGATCGGCATCCCCGGTGGGGAAGGAGTCGTGTACTCGCCCACCTCGACCGAGAGGTCGGCCACGATGCCGTCGAAAGGCGCCTGGATTACCGTCAGCCCCTGCTCCCGGGAGGCGAGCTCGATCCCCGCCCGGGCCTGTTCGACGCCGGCCCTGGAGGCCCGGCAGGCGGCGGCCGCGGTCTCCGCGGACGTCTGGGCCTGATCCAGGGCGTCCGTCGAGACGATCCCCTCGGCAGCCAGCTTCTTCAGCCGGTTGCGCTCGCGCTCCGCCCGTTCGGCGGCCAGACAGGACTGCTGGCGCTGGGCCTCGGCGGCCTGGAGCTTCCCGGCGCGAGAGGTCGATCCGCGCCGCCGACACGCTCGGGTTCAGCCGCAGCAGGACGTCGCCCTTGCGGAACGGATCCCCCTCGCGGAAGGGGACCGCGACCACCCGGCCGCCGATCTCGGGCGAGATCTGGGCGCGCCGCCGGGCCTTCGCCGTGCCGGCCCGCGAGTTCGTGACCGCCTGCTCGACCCGGCCGCGGGAGATCTCGATCACCGTGACCTCGAGCGGCTTGGGCGCGAACACGGTGGCCCGCAGGGCGAGCCCTGCCGCCACGATCCCGAGGATCACCAGGAGACGAACGATCCAGCGCCGCATTGCGGCTTCACTCTAGCACCGCTCTCCAGAAGAGGAGCCGCCTCTTCGGGTGGTTGACACCCCACGGCACCGGTAGACATCATGGCCATGGAATGCCTGAGGAGAGGGAGGGCCTCATGTTCAGGAAGATCCTGGTTCCCGTCGACTTCACGGACAAGAACGAAGCAGCCTTGAACAGCGCCATCGAGATCGCGGGCCGTGGCGATGGCGAGGAGAGCGAAGTAACGCTGCTGCACGTCATCGAGACGATCGAGCACATCGAGTTCGACGAGATGTCGGACTTCTACCGAGGCTTGGAGACCCGGGCCGCGGCCAAGCTGTTCGTCCTGGAAGAACGCCTCCAGAAGGCGGGCATCCAGGCACGGCACGACATCCTCTTCGGCAAGCGGGCGGAGGCCATCGTGCGCTACGCCGAGGAGCACGGCACGGACCTCGTGATCCTCTCCTCCCACAAGGTGGACCGCGACCATCCCGCGCTCGGATGGGGGACGATCAGCTACCGGGTTGCCATCGTGGTGCGGTGCCCCGTATTATTGGTGAAATAGCTGCTGGTGAAGTAGGCCTACCAGAGCGTCTCGACGTGAGGATAGTCCCGGAGTCTCTGATCTCTGGTGATGAGGGTCGCTCCCATCACCAAGGCGGTGGCGGTAATGATCCTGTCGGCCGGGTCTTCGTGGAGCCCGTCTGCCAACTGATGGGACAAGACAGCGATCCGGTTGTCCATCGGAACGAAGTGGAGGAGTGGAGGAATGGTAGCGATTCAGACTTGGCGACCCAATCTTCTACATCCATGTTCAGCTCCAGCCGTCCCTTCTTGACGAGCATAGCCACCTCCCAGGTACTGATAGAAGAGACGTGTACCTGATGCTCGTCAACCGCCTTGTCGATCCGTTCTCGTGCCGGACTGGAGAGCCGCTCCGGGCTGGCGATCCACCAGATCCAGGTATGAGTATCGAGAAGAATCAACGCAGAGACTCCCAGTCCTCCTGACCGACCGGCTCCGTAGGATCGTCGTAGCGGATCACCGACCCTCGCAAAGACTCCAGAACTGCCTTGGGGTCCGGGTTAAAACGGACAAGCTTTAGGACCGGCTTGCCGTGATCCGTAATGATCAACTCGTTACCGGTGGTCTCTACCTCGCGGAAATACTCCAGTGCCCGATCCTTGAAGCTCGATTTGGAAACGATCTGGCTCATGAATTCTCCCTTGCCATCAACCTCCATAATACCTCCTCACCAGCGCCCACACCGAAATCCCGAACGACAGCACGCTGAACCCGCGAGGCCGATTTCCAGGCTTCGCGGCGGGATCCGCTCCGACCATCTCCGGCCATGGAGGGGCGTCATCGGGCGGGTGACCGCGTGGCCTGGTAGAGCTGCTGCACCCACTCCGGTGGCTCCGGCTCCTGGCGCCAGTCGACCTTCACGCCTTTGCTGATGGCCCAGCGGTAGGGCCAGGAGACCCCCGCCCGTCCGGCGTAGGTGTCCGGTATGCGGTAGGCGTCGTCCCGAAGGGCCTCCTCCAGGGAGATGACGCGGTAGCCCCGCCGCTTCAGCAACTCCAGGACGTCGTCGAAGTAGTCGGCGTTCACCTCATTCGCGTGGAGCAGCAGGACGTGGCGGATAGGCCGGCCCACGACTTCCTGGGACGCGTTGTCCCAGAAGCCGAGCTGCGCCTCGGTGAACTGGAGATAGGCCTCGCCGATCCGCCGCATCGCCTCCTGATCGCCTTTCGTCCGGGCTTGGCTGTAGGCGGCGCTATAGATGTAATCCGAATTCTCGACCGTCACCGGCGCCACCGTATAGCCGCGCTCCGCGAGGAACTTCTCGAAAGCGGTCCGCACCTCCAGGCTCGGACCCGTGCGCAGGAACGGGTGGCGGAACCAGCGGAGCTTCTGCCCCCGCCGGTCCAGGAGGATGCGGGTGACCGTCTCGCCCCGGATCACATCTTCCTGGAAGGCGGCGAGCGGCGTCTCCTGGAACGAGGGATGGGAGAACGTATGGTTGCCGAGCTCCGCCCCCGCGTCGAGCCAGCTTTCGAGGATCGCCGTCCGGGCGTCCATCTCGCCGGGAACGAAGAGCTTGCGCTCGTTGACGAACCCCACCGCGGGTACCGTTCCCTTCCGGAGCGTCGCCAGGATGGCCTCATTCGCCGCCCGGATGCGCGCCAGCCCCAGGTCCGCCCCGCCAAAGGGGAGGTCGTCGAAAGTGATGGCGATTTCACGGACGGTCACCGCCTCCTCGGCCCGAAGAGGAACGAGGCTGAGGACAAGGAGGAGAGATAAGATCCCGGCAATCGTTGCTTTCCTGTTCATGCGAGGGAAGTCTAGCCGGAACCGTCATGTTTCGTTCGATCGCCACCGCCTACCGCGAAGCCTTCTCGGGCCTGTCCCGCCCGGTCTGGCTGCTTTCCATCGCCACGCTGATCAACCGCAGCGGCACGATGGTGCTGCCGTTCCTGGCTCTCTACCTGACCCAGGAGCGGGGCTTCACCCCAGCCCAGGCGGGCCAGACCCTGGCGCTCTACGGCCTGGGCGCTGTGGTGGCCTCGTACTTCGGCGGCTGGCTCTGCGACCGGATCGATCCCCTCGCGGTGATGAAGTGGAGCCTTGCTCTCACCGGGCTCTCGTTCCTGGCGCTCGGCCATCTCGAGAGCCGGCTTGCGATCTCCGCCATGGTGATCGTCTGGAGCTTCGTGGGGGAGATCTTCCGTCCGGCGAACATGGCAGCCCTGGCGGCGGCTAGCGATCCCGGAGAGCGGGCGCAGAGCTTCGCCCTGATGCGCCTCGCCGTGAACCTCGGCATGACCCTGGGCCCCACCGTGGGCGGGTTCCTGGCGTTGCGCGACTACGGCTGGCTGTTCGTGGCCGACGGCATGACCTGCCTCCTGGCCGCGGGCCTGCTCCTGTTCGCCTTTCGGGGACAGCCGCTGCGGGCTGTGCGGACCACCGAGGTGGCGGCGAAAGCCGCGTCTGTCTCGCCTTGGCGCGACCCACAGGCGCTGGGTATCTTCGGGCTGATGTTCCTCCTGAACCTGGTGACCTTCCAGATCGCCAGCACCTTCGCCCTGTCGCTGCGGGACATCCAGCGTTTCTCCGAGGCGGGGATCGGCCTGGCGCTCGCCACGAACACCATCCTCATCGTGCTGTTCGAGATGGTGCTCGTCCACTCGCTGTCCAAACGCGACCCGCTCAAGGTCTCGGGCGTGGGAGCGTTCCTGTTCTGCGCCGGCCTGGGCCTGCTGCCCTTCGGATCGGGCTTCGCCTACGTGGTCTTCACCATCGCGGTATGGACGGTGGGGGAGATGCTAGTGTTCCCCATCGTGTCGAGCGCCCTCGCGGACCGGGCGCCGGAAGAAAGCCGGGGCGCCTATATGGGGATGCTCAACCTGTCCTTCGCCTCGGCCTTCGTGGTGGCGCCCCTGGTGGGCACCTGGATCTACGAGAACATCGGGCCGGAGGTGCTCTGGTATGCCTGCGGCGGGTTGGGATTCCTTCTCTGGGCGGGGTTCCACGCCATGGCAGTGATGACGGCGGCCCCGCCTTCCCGCGGAGCGGTACCAGAACCTTCGTCGGAGCCCTGAATGAAGCTCGGGTTCTATTTGCCCATAGCCTGCTGCGCTGCTTTCGCCAGGAACCCGCTACGGGTCATGCGGTGCTCGGCAGCATAACGGTCGATCTCCCCCACCAGGTTTGCCGGCAGAGAGATATTGAGGCGCACGCTCTTGGTGTTGACCTTCGTAAGATCGATATCAACGAGGAGCCAGAGCCCACCCTCATACGCCGGGTCAGCCGCCAATTCCTCCACGGCTGTAGGAGCCGGGATCTCTACGTCCTCGCCTTCGAAATGCACCTCGACCGCTTCTTGGGCCAAGCGCGGAAGCTGTTCCAACTCGTCAGCAGCCGAGAAGCATCCGGGAAAATCCGGGAATGTCACTCCATAGGCGCTCTCGGGGTCCTTGTGCACGTACACTGGATACAACATCGTTCACCTCCAGTCCCAACCGGCCTGACGGAAGACGTTGCGCAGCGTGCCGATAGGGAGATCTTTGCGTGGGTGCGGAACGGTGACGTGGCCAGGCTTGTGCGGATGCTTAAACTTCCGGTGATCGCCTTTGCCGCCAACGCATTCCCAACCCTCGTCCTCTAGTCGCTTGATGACCTCGGCGCTACGCACGTTGTGTATGTTTACACAACGCGTAGCGGCGCGTCAAGCAGAATGAGCGTCTGGACTATGGCGGTTCTTCAGCGCTGGTTGGGCCAGCCCGGTAAGGAGGCCAAGAAGAAACAGCACCATGCCGTGCCATAGCAGTGCGCGTCCCCTGTCTTGCATGGGTTCAGCTCCCTTCGTCAAGTGAAGATCTCACTTCTTCGGACGAACTGCACTCTAACGAGTAGACCGCCGGATCTTCTTAAGGAGAACGAGTTATGAAGAAGAAGATGAAGCTTCACAAAGAGACCTTGCGCCAACTCTCCCCTGCAAGCCTCATTGGGGTCGCTGGAGCTACGTCCTGGTCGAATGACGTCTCCCGCTGCTATTCCGGCAACTTCACTTGCGAGTGCACGAACGGATGTTACAACACTGAAGAATTCTCGCACTGCGTCTGTGAGATGTAGTCTTCCTTCTCAAAGCCGGCCCTATTATCGAAGGGCAACCCACCCGGAAACTCCTTTTCCATCCGGGTGGGATCGGCTCCGCTTAGGCGGCACCTATTCTACTGAGCGTAGTCGCAATAAGAGCCGCGAGATCTTCCCGATAGATCGTATTTCCTCGATGAGATAGATCGGCCAGCGCGTAGGAGGGTATTCCCGTATAGGGTAGCAAGCTGAGCAGGGCGTCGACGCAAAGGTGGCGCACTGTCGTCGAGTGCAGCCGATCCAGTTGAGCCGCCAGGAAGGGAATGATGAGAGGGCGGTCGTCCTTCTTGGTCGCGAGGGCGGCGAACGCCTGCAGGCGCTCACCGAACCGGTTCTGCTCGATGCGCTGGATGAGCTCGCTGGTAGACAAATGGGACAACTGTTCCAACTCCTCGCGGCTGGCCCGTTCCTGGGCCGCTTCAAGCTGGTCGCGGCTATCCATCATTGCCCTCCTTGCTTGCTGGCATCTCTGTTTCCCAAAGGATAGCGCATACGTAAACAGGCGGGGGGGACGGACCTCCGGCCAAGGCCCGTCCCCGGGTTGGAAGGATGAATTAAGTTGTCAAAGAGCAGCGGGGAGGGCGCGCGAACGCACGCCCTCCCCTGGGGTGCTGCTATCGGCTTACTCCGGCGTGGGAACCGGGATGGACGGGGACGGAGGTGCCGGATCGGTCGGCTTGGGGGCGCGGCGGGTCCGCAGAGGTGCGATCCCGAACTGGACCAGCGCCTCGTTGTGACCCCCGAAGTGGACCTTCAGCGCGTCTCGCAGGCGAGCGGCCGCGGCCCGGCCCTCGGGAATCAAGGCGCGGCTGCGCTTGGCCGCATGGCTGAGCAGAGACCGCCCCTCCGCCTTGTCGGCTTCGAGCTCGCGGGCCTCGTCCAGCAGGGCGTCCAGAGGTCCCACCAGACCCGAGAGGTCGGGCAGGTTCTCCTGGTTGTTGCGGACCCCTTTGAGCATGCGGTCCCAGTAAGCCATGAAATCAGGGAACGACGAAACCTTCTTGGCCATTGTGCTTTTCCTTTCGTTTCTGCAACGTGGTTGATGAACGTCCTCCCCCGGACCATCCGGGGCAGGCTTGCTGCGCTACGGTCTGTTCCTTCTCCTTCCCATTCTCGTCTACATGGCGGACCTCCTTTCCTTCCGCTGCCACCGACGGGTGCGCGGCTGAGACTCCCCAGTCCGCACGATCCGCCGACACGGCTGCGGCAGACACTGCCCCCTCCGCACGGGCCGGCGACAGGTGCTCGGCAAGGCTGACGGGTATTCGTGGGCCGGCGACGGGTGCTCGGCAGAGGCTGACGGGTGCGTGCGTGCCGCCGACCTGTCGCCGCTGGAAACTGACCGGCGCGCACGGGCGGCTGAACCGTCGTCGTCGGCGGCGTAGCGGCGCGTTCCTGAGGCTGCCTCCTCTGCGGCTCGTTCAGCACGGTCTGTCTCTCCTTTCCAGGCGTCGTCACGTTTCCCTCAGCTATGCGTATACAATCTACGATCTACACGATCTTGTCAAGGGGTTCTGTTGACATCCTCATTCCTCCTCGCATACAAAGGACCTGAAGCCAGCCTGAGGATGGCTCCTCCAGGAGCCCGGGGCGGTTCTTTGACAACTGAAAAGGGACGGCGGCCTCCGGGTCCAAGGACGCCGCCGTCCAGTCTCTGCCCGGCGGGGGGATGCCGGGGGTTCTGCGTCTATGTCGTTCCGGATGGGCTCAGGCGCAAACCCAGCAGCCGAAGGTCACGGACCAGGTGCGCTCCCATCCTCCTCCCGAAGACGGGAGGCAGGACGCTACGAAGAGGTTCCTGTTACAGGACCGGATGAAGCCCTCAGCCACGCAACGGCTGTTCGCTTGTGCCGTAGAGGCCGTGACGGCGGAGCTGGAGAGTTGCTGGCAGGCCGTCGATACGGGTGTCACGAACGAGACAACCGTTCCCTGTTCCGTAAAGGTCGGATAGATCGTGCAGCCGCAATCCGAGTCCGGAGGTATGGCGGCGAGCCGGCTCGGGAGGGCGAAAGCCAACAGGAAAGCGGAGGCAACGACCAGACGCAGCACGAGCTTTTGCATGCAGGGCTCCTTTCAGGACAAAACGGTATTGGATCGTCCTACATGCTTGATGCGACATCATCAGGCCGACTGCGTCACGCGCCAGCTTCCTTGGCTCCTCCTTCCTCAGGCCGGCGGCTCTTCGTGCAGCCGGAGCTTGCGGTAGCCCCGGTTCCAGTAGACGAGCGGCGGCGCTTCTTCCACGGGCACGTTGCTGGCCGCCACCTCGCCCACGTAGATCGTGTGCGAGCCCGCGGGATAGCGGGCGTGGATGCGGCAGTCGAGCCAGGCCAGGGCGTCCTCCAGGACCGGCGCGCCGGTGGTGGCCGTGGTCCAGTTGCCCATGGCGAAGCGGTCCTCGTCCTTGACCCAGGCGAAGCGGTTCGACAGCTCCGACTGGTCCTCGCCCAGGATGTTCACCGCGAAGACCGCCCCCGGCTCCTCCAGCAGCGCGTGGGCGTGGTGGCGGTTCTCGATGATGATCATGATCAGCGGCGGCTCGGCCGAGACCGAGGCGAAGGCGGAGACGGTGAGGCCGTGTCTCCGGTCGTCCACCTGGACGGTGACGATGGTGACCCCGGCGGGAAAATGGCGTAGCGCTTTGCGGAACTCTTCCGATGAAATCACGGTATCTCCCCCTCAAGAAAGAAAGATGATCGCACGTTTCAGCGGGAGCGATTCAACTAGCTATCGCTCCGCCTTCACGGCCGTTTTTGGCACTTGCCTTGCACAATCCTAGTGCAGTCGGAGGCGGTGTTGGGGACAGCCCGCCGCCGAGTCCAACCAGAATTCTCGACCGGTGGCTGCGGCCTCCAGGAGGAACATCGATGGGCAAGATCAAGAGGAACGTCAAGGGGGTGCTGAACACCCGGGTCCGCATGGGCCTCTTCACGGTGCCGCTCTGGGTGGTGGGCGCCGTCTTCCTGGCGCGCAAGCTGAGGGACCGCCGCCGCTACGCCGCGGTGTGACGCCCTGGTTGCACCCTTCCGTAGGAGCGGGCCCATCGGACCGCTCCTACATTTCCACAGGTAAAGATCCCCATCTCCCTTTACTGACAAGCGGCATCCATCTAAGCTACGAGCCTGTTCCGTAGAGTCTTCGGGAGGTCCGTACAGATGGCGCTGTGGAAGTCTCGCAAGGGATGGTGCGTCCTGCTGCTGCTCGGTGCGGGCTTATACAGCCCCCTGGCCCTGGCGGCCCAGGAGCCGAAAGAGGACGCGCCGGTGGAAGAAGAGGGGGGCCTGAAGCCACGGCTGTCGTTCGGCCTGGAGGCCAAGGCGAATTTCCGGAACAGCGACGAGAACCGCTTCCCGGTCGTTTCCGGTTCGAGGCGCCGATGCTCCCGGTCGGCCAGAGCATGGGGTTCGAGGAGACGGTCAACGCCGGCTCCCACTTCGAGGTCTCGAACGTGGCCCTGCTCGTGGACGCGGTCTGGGGCGACGGCCTGGCGGCCCACGGCAAGATCGACTTCATCGACCTCTACGACCGCAACCCCACCTCCAGCGACAAGAAGGTGGACGTGGACGAGGCGTGGATCCGCTTCGGCATCGAGCCCGAGCCCGCGGCTCTGCCGCCGCGGGGCGGGGTCTATCTGAAGATCGGCAAGATCCCCAAGTTCGAGCGCCAGGACGACCGCCACCTGGAGAGCTACGGCCTGGTCTCGACCGCCTTCAACCGCTTGGAGGACACCGGCGCCGAGCTGGGGCTCAACCTCGGCCGCCACTTCTACGTGAAGCTCTCGGCCACCCAGGGGAACCCGGTCTTCATCCGCGACCCGAACGCGCTGGCCGGCGACAACGGCACGCCGGCCCTGCTGCGGGAGAACCCGGACCCCGAGCTTGGGCTCCGGCATCGTGATCCTCTACGACGCCGAGGTCGAGGATCTGGACGTGGACGGCGATCTGGAGTCCGGCGCGGGCGTGGGCTGGCGCTTCGCCGACGAGGCGGGGCGGAACGGTGTGGACGTGCTGGCCTGGGGCTACCAGCGGAAGCTGGCGGAGACGGTGGAGCTGGAAGGCACCTTCTACGGCGGCGACCTCGACCTGCTCAACGGGCCGGTGGACACGGACCCGACCCTCCCCATTACGGACGACGACAAGCAGGAATTCGGCGCCAACGTCTGGCTCTACCTGGGCGGCCTCTCCTTCTTCGGCCAGTACGTGGACCAGGAGCTGGCCGGCCTGCCGCGCACGGGCATCGAGGGGGAGGTCGCCTGGCGCTTCGAGCTGCCGCTGGTGTGGGCCGTGGGCGACCGCCAGCTCTTCACCTTCGTCGCGCCGGCCGTGCGCTACTCGAAGCTCGACAACGACTTCCGTGGCCGTGCCACGAGGATGGGGAATCCGAGCCCCAGCCTGTTCTGGGACTGGGAGAAGATCGACGCCGGCCTGCGCCTGGGCATCTTCTCCGGCGTGGACCTGACGGTGGAGTACGCGGACAACCGCTTCATCCTGGGCAACGGAGCGAAGCGGGAGAACAACGAGTTTCTGACCACGTTGCGGTGGAGGATCTAGGATGAGGAAAGCCCTCTTCCTGGTGCTGCTCCTCCTCGCCCTCCCCGTCCACGCCGAGGAGATCCGCGGACGCGTCCAGCTCCTCGCCAAGGGGGGCAAGGGGCCGGCCAAGGGGAGCGACGTGCGCCAGGCCGTGATCTACTACGAGCTTGACTCCCCCCAGTCCGCCCGTCCGTCCGATACGCCGCTCGAGATGGTGACCCGGCGCAAGGAGTTCGCGCCGCGGGTCCTGGTGGTGCCCAAGGGGAGCCGCGTGCGCTTCCCCAACCAGGACCCCATCCTCCACAACGTCTTCTCGGTCTCCTCGCCCAACCAGTTCGACCTCGGCCTCTACCAAGAAGGGGCCGGGCAAGGAGAAGCGCTTCGAGGAGCCGGGGCTGGTGCGCGTCTTCTGCAACGTGCACCACGACATGGTCGCCTACGTGCTGGTGCTCGGCACGCCGCACTACGTTTCGCCGAACGCCCAGGGCGAGTTCGTGCTCACGGGCCTGCCTCGCGGTCCTGGCAAGCTCACCGTCTGGCACGAGCAGGCCGATCCCTGGACCGTGGACGTCGAGCTGCCGGCGAAGGTCGCCGGACCGGTCATGGCCCGCGTCGAGATCGTGCGGCCCCTGATCCCGGCCCATCTCAACAAACTGGGTCAGTCCTACTTCCGGTCGCAACGTGACCGCTACAACAACTAGACGCACCGGCCTGTCGCTGGAGACCCGGATCTTCCTGGTCACCTCGCTGCTGATCGCCCTGCTGGTGGGCGGGGCGGTGGCCGTGACCTCCCTGCTGCTGCGCCGGATCGCCCGCGACGCCGCGGCCGAGTCGCTCAAGAGCAGCGCCTCGGTGCAGGCGACCTACGAGAAGCAGCGGTACGAGCGGCTGAAGCTGCTCTCGAACCTGTTCGTCTCCAATCCCAACCTGGTCGCCTACCTTGCCGAAGCCGGGCAGACGGGGGACACGGCCTCGCTCCTCGATCTGCTGGCGGACGGCCAGAAGGAGCTGGGATTCGACTTCGCCATCCTGCTCGATCCCAACGGCCGCGTGACCGCGCGGACGGACAACCCCAATGCCGTGGGCGGGGACCTCTCGAAGCGCCCACTGGTGGCGAAGGCCCTGGCGGAGTTCGAGGCTGCCGGCGTCTGGCGGGAGGGCGACCGCCTCTACTACGCGGTGGCCGTGCCGGTGGCCCAGCAGTTCACGGTCCTGGGTTACCTGGTGACGGGTTTCGCCATCACCGACGAATCGGCCCGCGAGGTCAACCGCGTGAGCGGGGCCGACGTGGCCGTCCTGGTCAGTCCGGCCGCGGGGGAACGGAGGCCGGAGATCGTGGCCACCACGCTCGGGGAGCGCATGGCCCGCAGCCTGACGGGGAAGCTCGCCTCGGGCAGGCAGGGGATGGGAGAGGCCCTCCGCGCCGGCCGTGCCATGGCGCAGGCCGAGGTGACGCTCGACGGCGAGCCCTGGCTCGCCCAGGAGTCGCCGCTGCTCGACTCCCAGGGCAAGCCCGTGGGCGCCATGGTGGCCCTGGCTTCCCTCGAACGGGAGCTGGCCGCTTACCGGCAGATCCAGAACGTGCTGCTGGCGGCCGGGCTGGCGGCCGTTCTCCTGGCGCCCTTCCTTGCCTTCGCCTTCGCGCGCCGTGCCATGGCCCCCGTGCGCCGCCTCGTGGCCGCCGCCGAGAAGGCCCGCCAGGGGGATTACGACGAGAAGATCGACTCCGACCGCCGGGACGAGGTGGGCCGGCTCGCCCATGCCTTCCACGAGCTGCTGGCCGACCTGCGCGAGAAGCGGGACATGGAGGCCTACGTCACGGAGCTCTCCCGCAACCTCCCCGAGCCGGCGCAGGCGCGTGCCGTCCTGGGCGAGGCCCAGAGCCGCGAGGTGCTGCTCCTGGGCCTCGAGCTGCGCCAGTACGCGCGTGCCGCGGGCGGTGTCAGCGGGAGCGTGGATGCCGGGGAGGTCCTGGCGCGCCTGGCCGGGGACCTCGAGCGCGTGACCTCGGCCGTTACCAAGGGACGCGGGCAGGTGGAGGCCATCTCCGGCCATCGCGTGCTCGCCCGCTTCGAAGGCCCGGGCCGGGGGTTCCGGGCGCTCTCGGTGGCGGCCCAGGTGCTCGGCTCGCCCGGGGAAGGGGGGGAAGACGACAGTCCGGATACGCCCGTGGCGGCCATGGCGGCCGGCCGGGCGATCACCGGCCCCGTCACCTGGGGCGAGCGGGCGGAGCGCGCCCTGGTGGGGCTGCCAGTCCAGCAGATCGAAAGCCTCCTGCGCGAGGCGACGGCCGGGGAGCTGCTGCTCTCCCGCGAGGTGCACGACGAGCTGAAGGATGCCTTCGAGCAGTCCGGGTACCGACTGGCTCCCCGGCGCGGCGTGATCACGCCCCAGCCGCTCTACGTGCTGAGCCCCGCCATGGTCACGCGCCTGACCCGCGAGAAGCTGGGGCCGGAGGCGGAGACGCTGGACGGCGCCGCACGGGCCACTCTCTCGGGCGTCTCGCCGGGGGCCCTCCTGGGCCAGCGGTTCGAGATCCTCTCCGTGCTGGGCGCGGGCGGCATGGGGATCGTCTACAAGGCGCGGGACCGCGAGCTCGACGACCTCGTGGCCCTGAAGATGCTGAAGCGCGACCTCTGGGGGGACCGCACCCAGCTCGAACGGCTGAAGAGCGAGATCAAGCTGGCGCGCAAGATCACCCATCCCAACGTGCTGCGCACCCACGACTTCGGCGAGATCGACGGCGTGCCCTACATCTCCATGGAGTACGTGCGGGGCGTCACCCTGCGCTACATGCTCGACCATACGGCCGGCGACCAGGCGGGCCGGCTGCCCTATTCGGCGGGCCTGCGGCTTGCCAAGCAGCTCTGCGCCGGCCTGGTGGCCGCCCATGCGGTCGGCGTGCTCCACCGCGACATCAAGCCCGAGAACCTGATCCTGGAGCCCACGGGCAACGCCAAGCTCATGGACTTCGGCATCGCCCGGCCGATCGACCGCATGGCCCCGGGCCAGACCCAGGCCGGCTTCATCGTGGGCACGCCGCAGTACCTGGCGCCCGAGATCCTCCAGGGCCGCGAGGCCGATCCCCGGTCGGACCTCTACTCCTGCGGCATCGTGCTCTACGAGATCTTCACCGGTTCTCTGCCCTTCAACGGGCCCACGGCCATGGACATCATGGTCAAGCATCTGCGCGAGGTGCCGCCGCCGCCCAGCTCGCGCTGGCAGGAGATCCCGCCCGCGCTGGAGACGGCCATCCTGCGGTGCCTGGAGAAGGACCCCGACCGGCGCTACCGCTCGGTGGCGGAGCTGCTCCGTGAGCTCGAAGGCCTGAGCGCCTGAACAAGGGACTGTAGAAAGGTGTCTGGAGAGAGCGACAGGAGGCGAGAACGAATGATCGCCACGGAATCCGAAGGACATTTTCTCGATCAAAAAGCGTCTGGGCCGCCGTTCGAGCCCGACCGCCGGCTGTCGGAGTACGAGACGCTGCTCGACATCGGCGTCAAGCTCTCGGGCACACTCGACCTCGGGACGGTGCTGGAGCTGGCGCTGGAGAACGCCGAGGAGGTCTGCCGGGCCGAGACCAGCTCCATCTGGGAGCTCGACGAGGAGCGGCGCGAGCTATTCTTCCGCGTGGTCCGTGGCCGCGCCGCGGGGGATATCCGCAGCCTGCGGGTGCCGGTGGGGGAGGGGATCGTGGGCAGCGTCGCCTTGTCCGGAGAGGCCGAGGTGGTCAACGACGTGGCCGCGGACCCGCGCTGGCATGGCGATCCCACGGGCGCGTTCCAGACCCGGGCCATCCTCGCCGTGCCCCTGGTCGCCCAGGGGAAGGTCATCGGCGTGGTCCAGCTCCTCAATCCCGTGGACCGCGACCGCTTCACGGCGGGCGACCTGTGGCGCATGCGGCAGTTCGCCGCCATTCTCGCTCCGACGCTCCAGAACGCCCGGCTCTACGCGGCCCAGCGCCGGCAGTTCTTCCAGATGGTGACGGCCCTTGCCGAGGCGCTCGACAAGCGCGACCCCTATACGGGCGGCCACGTGCGCCGGGTGGTGGCCTACTCGGTGCTGCTGGGGTCCGAGATGGGGCTCGGGCGCGAGGAGCTGCGCGATCTCTGGCTCGCCGCCACCCTGCACGACATCGGCAAGATCACGACGCCGGACCGCATCCTCGGCAAGCCCTCGCCGCTCGACCGTGACGAGGCCGAGATCATGCGGCGCCACGCGGCGGCCGGGGCCTCGATCGTCTCCCACCTCGCCAACCCCTGGGTGCTCGACGGCGTCCGCAGCCACCACGAGCGGATCGACGGCAAGGGCTACCCCGACGGCCTGAGCGACGAGCAGATCCCCCTTCCGCCGCGCATCATCGCCGTGGCCGACACCTACGACGCCATGACCACCAGCCGCCCCTACCGCTCTGGCCTGCCGCCCGAGCGGGCCGCCGAGGAGATCCTGGCCGGCGTGGGCAGCCAGTTCTGCCCGCGGGTGGTGGCGGCCTTCCGCTCTCTCTTCGAGGAGCACCGCTTCCACCTGGAAGCCGCGGAGAAGGTCATGGCGGTCGTCCTTGATGGTCCGTGACCGTCCGTGCCAGTCCGTGTCCGTCCGGCCGGGGCTGCTATGATCTCCCCCACAAATGCTGCGTCTGCGTTACACCGTCAACGGCGAGGAGCGCACCGCCCCCCTGGCCGGCGGCCGGATCCGCCTGGGGCGGGGAGGCGACAACGACGTCGTCCTCTCCGACGTCTCCGTCTCCCGCTACCACGCCGAGATCCTGCGCGAAGCGGACGGCTGGTCCGTTCATGACCTGAAGAGCACCAATGGCGTCGAGGTCAACCGCGTGCCGGTGGAGAAGGCGCCGCTGCGGCCGGGCGACCTGCTGAGCATCGGCGCCTTCGAGATCCGCGTCGAGGCCGAGGAGCCGCTTCCGGATCGCCCGAGGAAGCCCACATCGGTTGTGGAGGAAGAGCCTCTCGAAAGCTTCGGCAACGCCACCATCATCCGCCCTCTCTCCGAGTTCGCGGCGGCCTACGGGCTCGGGGGCCAGCCCGCCGCTGCGCCAGTTCCCTCCGCGGAGGCCGGGGACGAAGCGTACGTCCGCCGCATGTTCGGCTTCCTGACACGCCTGGCCCGCATGCTCACCGTCACCGAGTCGGTGGACGAGGTGCTCTCCCGCGTGCTCGACCTGGCCTTCGAGGCCTTCCTAGTGGACCGCGGGTTCATCCTGCTCTCCGACGACGCAGGGCGAGCTCGTCTGCGAGGTCCTGCGGGTCAGGGACCGCGTGCAGTTCCGCCCCTCCGAGGAGGTGCCCGTTTCGCGCACCATGCTGCGGGCGGTCATGCGCGAGCGGGTGGCGCTGGTCACCTTCGACGCCCAGACCGACCAGCGGCTCTCGGGCGGCGAATCGATCCGCATGCACCAGATCCGCGCCGCCATGTGCGCCCCGCTCTGGTCGGGCGAGCGGATCATCGGGGTCATCCAGGTCGATTCCCCCTTCCAGGTGGGGGCCTTCGGCGAGCGGGACCTGGACGTGCTGACCACCCTGGCCAACTACGTGGCGGTGGCCGTCGAGCGCATCCGCTATGCGAAGAAGGCGGAGATCGAGAAGCAGGCGCGCACCAAGCTGGAGCGCTACCACTCGCCGGCCGTCATCGAGGAGGTGCTGCGCCAGGGGGACGAGGGCATGCGGCGCCTCCAGACGGCCGAGGCCACCGTGCTCTTCGCCGACCTCGTGGGCTTCACGAGCCTTCGCCGAGAACGCGCCGCCCGAGGCCGTGGCCGAGTCGATCGACGCCTTCCTGGACCTCTCGGTGGAGGCCATCTTCCGGGCCGGCGGCACGCTCGACAAGTTCATCGGCGACTGCGTGATGGCCTTCTTCGGCGCGCCCGTGGCCCAGCCGGACCATGCGGTGCGAGCCGTGCGCGCCGCCATCGAGATCCAGCAGGGGCTCGCCGTCTGGAACGCCCGCCGCGCGGCCGAGGGACTCCCCGGCTTCCGGGCGCGGGTGGCGCTCAACAGCGGTCCCGTGGTGGTGGGGGACATCGGCAGCGCCCGCCGGGTGGACTACACCGTGCTCGGCAACACTGTGAACGTGGCCGCCCGTCTCGAAGCCTTCGTGGCCGAGCCGGGCGACGTCGTCCTCGGTCCCGCCACCTATCTCCTGCTGAACGGAGCGATCCCCACCGAGCCCCTGGGCGAGTTCCAGCTCAAGGGCCTGCAGCAGAAGATCCAGGCCTACCGGGTGGCCAAGGGGTAGGGGCGGATTACCCGCGGATTACCGCGTGGGGATCGACAGCGTCTGCCCCGCCTTCAGGTGGCTGGAGCGGATGCCGTTGGCCTTCTTGACTGCGGTGACGCTGACGCCGTGCCTCTTGGCGATGCTCCAGAGGGTGTCGCCCCGCCCGACGCGGTACTTCTTGCTGCTGGAGCGGCTGGAGGCGACCGAAACCTTGCTTTTGCTCGACGACTTGGACCGGGCGATCTGGATGCTGGGCGCATCGTCCACCCCGAGGTAGCGCAGGTAGGGCTTGGGGAAGAGCGTCACGTGATAGTGCGGCGGATGCTTCTCCCGCGTGGCTTCCAGGACCTCCCGGCTTTCCAGGTAGAGCAGGGTCTCTTCGAGCCAGCTCCGGCAGGAGGAGCGCTTGCTGCGGCGCAGGTCCACGGCCATGCCGGTGGGATGGACGGAGAGGTGCGAGGCGTTGACAGGCTGGCGCGTGATCGGCCGCGTCAGGCTGGTGACGTACAGGCGCTCGCCGCAGGCCTCGCGGTACTGGTCCGCCAGGCGCTCGATGAACAGCTTCACCTCGGGCCGCGCGTAGGGGAAGGAGACGTAGTCCGACGCCAGCCGGTAGTCCGAGTTCCCGCGCAGGCGCACCAGCAGGCCCCTGCTGGCAAAGGAGCGCACGTCGGAGGAGGTCCTCAGGTAGGTGAAGTCATGGTCCCGGGCCTCCGCGTTCTGGCGCAGGAGCGAGTCCCGCGATCCCATCAGGCTCTGGGCATCGACGAAGGGGACCGAGCTGACGGCGACCGCCAGGACGGCGAGCACCGCGACACGGCGGAGACGAGGACGTGTGGCAAAAGAGGTGCTCTGCATGGGCGTCGGAAGCTCCATTCCAGGTGTTAGCCCCATGCGCCTGCGGCGCGGTTCAATGTAAGGTATACGCCATTCCGGCTCTTCGAGGGTACCACAGGAAGCTCCAGATTTCAAGGGGGTTTAGAGCCGTTTCGGAAAGATCGGCGTAAAAAGGGGTGTGACCCTTTGCGCCCACAAGGTACGTCCTGCACATGGAACTGGAAACGGCGGTGAAGGAGCTGGCCCCCCAACTCCTCCGCTACTCGCTCGGCAAGACGGGCGACGCGGGGCTGGCCGAGGAAGTCGCCCAGGATGCCCTGGCGGCCCTCGTCCAGCGCTGGCGCCGCCATGGCCCGCCGGAGTGTCCCGCGGCGTTCGCGTTCGCGGTGGCCCGCAGGCGGGCCGGACGCCTCATCTTCCGGCGCCGTCTACTGGAGCCCCTGCACACCCTGCTCGACGGCAACAACGGGCATAGCGGGCACAGCCCCTTGCCTGGACCCGAAGAGCGCGCAACACTGCGGACGGACCTTGGCCGCACGCTGGCGGCCCTGCGCCGGCTCTCCGGCCTGGACCGGGAGGCGCTGCTGCTGGTGGGTGTGGCGGACCTCGGCCCCACGGAAGGGGCCCGGGTCCTGGGTATCTCGGTGTCGGCCCTGAAGATGCGCGTGCACCGGGCGAGAAAGCGTTTGCTGCGGCTCCTGGAGGAGAACGATGGAAAGGTCTGACGGATCGGAACGCGAGCTCGACCTGCGGCTCCGGGAGGCTCTGGCGCCTCAACCGGAAGCGGTCGAGCGGATCGTCCGCGGCGCCCTGGCCTCACCTCACCAGACGGAGAAGCTCCGGCTCGCGCCGGCTTTGACGGTGGTGGCGGCGCTGGTGCTCGCGGCAGGGCTCCTCATCCTGGCGCCGCATCCGCGCTGGCCGGAGGCGCGGCCCCAGGCGAAGATCTCCATCGAGAACGTAGGGGGCCTGCTCGTCGTTCACCACCGGGAGGGGGGCCGCTGGATTATCCGCAGCAGCCGCAATGGCGGGCCGGCCGAGAGCTCCTTGCCATCCAGATCCCTCATCGTGATCTACGGAGGCAAACCATGAAGAAGAAGATCTGGTGCCGCAGGATGGCAGGGTTCGGACTGGGGGGATTTCTCGTGGGAGCCATGGCTCAGGCAACGGCGCCCGCGCTGGCGGCTCCCCCGGGTCCCCTTGATTCGAAGATCGAGCTGGCGGTCAAGGAGGCGGACCCCACGGAGCTGTTCACGACCCTGGGCAACCTGATGAGCGCTGAGGTCGTGCTGGAGCCTGGCCTGACCGGTAAGGTGTCAATCGAGCTTCACAATGTCCGCGTGCGGACGATCCTCGACGCGCTGTGCGAGAGCGTGGGCTGCCAGTGGACGTTCGACTCCCTGGCCCGGCCGCCGAAGCTGCGGGTGACGCCCGGGCCGGCCGAGCCGCGGCCGGACCCTCTGGGCAAGCTTTCGCTCCCGAAAGACCCCATCGATCTCAAGGTCAAGGAAGCCAATGTTCAGGAGGTCCTGCAGATCTTCGGGGAGATCCTGGGCGCCAAGGCCATCGTGGATCCGGCCATTCAGGGGAAATTGAGCCTGAACCTGGAGAACACTCCTGTCGACCAGGCCCTGAACGCGGTGTGCGCGGCAGCGGGATGCGACTGGAGCTACGACGCCGCGGCCCGTGTGCTGCGGGTCACGCCCCTGCCTTCCATACGGAGGAAATAGAGGGAGGACGGGGCCCGGCGGGGGCGGAGCGGAAGCCCGCCCCCCGCCTTCCGGGCTCTCAGCTCTGATCTCTCAGCTCTTTTTGGCGCGCGAGAAGAAGTCGGCCATCGAGCCGAAGCCCGAGCCCGAGCCGGACGAGCTGTTCGCGTACTCCTCGACGTCGGCGCGGTTCCGGTCGCGCTCGCGCCGGTCTCCCCGATCCCCCCGGTCCCCGCCGCGCTCCCCACCACGGGAGAAGTCGGCGCCGCGGTCCCTGCCGCCGCCACCGCCACCGCCGCCGACGCTGCGCCGCTCGAAGTCGCCGCCACCAGCGCCACCGCCGCTGCTGCGCTCCTCGCCGGCCGGAGCCATGGAGAGGGAGATCCGGCGCCGCGCGGTGTCGACTCCGAGCACCCGCACCTGGACCTCCTGGCCCTGCTGCACGGCCTCGCGGGAGTGGTTGAGGCGCCGTCCGGCTCCCATCTCGCTGATGTGGACCAGGCCTTCGAGGCCGGGCGCCAGCTCGATGAAGGCGCCGAACGACTCCATGCGCATCACCCGGCCCGTGGTCTCCGTGCCCTCGGTGAAGCGGCTGGCGGCGTCATTCCAGGGATCGCGCTCGAGCGAGCGGCGGGAGAGCGAGATGCGCTCCGGGCGCTTCTCGTCCTTGCCCTTCTCGATCTTGATCACCTGCACCTCGACCTCGTCACCGATCTTGAAGACGTCCTGCGGGTGAGCGGTGCGGCTGTGGCCGATCTCGGAGACGTGCAGCATGCCCTCGATGCCGCCGAGGTCGATGAAGGCGCCGTAGGTGGTCAGCGAGGTCACCCTGCCGGTGAGCACGGCACCCACCTGCAGCTTCTCGCGGGTCTCGGCCGCCTTGGTCTGCTGCTCCTCCTCGAGGAGCTGCCGGCGCGACAGCACGATGTTGGGGCCGCGCCCGCCGCGGTTGCCTTCCTCCAGCCGGTTGACCCTGAACTGGAGCTTCTGGCCCACGAACCTCTGGGGGTCCTCGACGTAGCGCAGGTCGAGCTGCGAGAGGGGGCAGAAGGCCCGCATGCCGTAGAGCTGCACCTCGGCGCCGCCCTTGTTGAGGCCCGTCACGAGGCCCTCGACCGGCAGGCCGGCCTCATGCGCCTGGCGGATCTCCGGCACCACCTCGGCGGCCTTCTTGCCCTTGCCGCCGGCCTTGCGCTTGAGCAGCAGGGCTCCGGACTCGGGATCGGTGCCGGTGATGGTGGCTTCCAGGGTGTCGCCTTCCTTGACCGTGAGGTTGCCTTCGGCATCCTTCAGCTCGGCCGCGGCGATCCTCCCCTCCGACTTCGTGCCGAGGTCGACGAAGATCCACTCTTCGCCGATCGAGAGGATGCTGCTGCTGACCTTCTGGCCGGCCGCGGGATCGTTCCGCTTGGCGGGAGCCTCCTGCTCGAACTCGGCCAGGATCTGGCCGAAGTCATCTGACTTCTCTGGAGCGCCGGCGTCCTCCGCCTGGGCCTGCACCGGGGCGTCTTCCGCCTCGGCCTGTACCGGGGCGTCGTCCTCCGCCTGGGCCTCTACCGGCGCCTGGGCCTGCACCGGGGAACCGGAGTCCTCTGCCTGCGCCTGAGAGCCGGAGTCCTCCGTGTGCTCCAGAGATTCCAAAACCTCTGTCTTCTCCTGCGTGTCCTGATCGTTCATGTCTTCTCCACTCTTCTTCTTTGGGGTTCTTGCGGCCCGGGCGCCGTTCGCGGTCCAGCGTGGGAGCACCGGCTACTACAGGCGGGCAACGCATGAAAGTATCATGCCGAGCATCTATTCAACGGATGGGAGTCTCCTGGAATTCCTTCTGTGTACGGGGGAAGGACGGGTGTGTGGACTCTCCCATCTTCAGGCAGAATATCAGTCTGCTCGGGACCGTTCCAACACGGGGAGAGGATGGGGAGCCCATGAATCTGCGTATTGTGCCATTTTTCCTGGCCGTTTTGCTCATGGCGGGCCTGTTGACCGCTGGAGAGGACGCCAGCGTCCCACAAATCGACCGCCTGGAAGTCCATCTCGCGGACCTGCGCCAGCTCACCCGCGGCGGCGAGAACGCCGAGGCCTACTGGTCGCCCGACGGGTCCGAGCTGACCCTCCAGTCCACCCGGCCGCCCTACGGCTGCGACCAGATCCTGCGCCTGCGGGCCGACGGCGCCGGTGAGGCCCTGCTGGTCTCGACCGGCAAGGGGCGTACCACGTGCTCCTACTTCACGGCCGACGGCCAGCGCGTGCTCTATTCCACGACCCACCTGGCCAGCCCGGCCTGCCCGCCGAACCCGGACCGCTCCCAGGGCTACGTCTGGGCCCTCTATCCCGAGTACGAGATCGTCAGCGTCCGGCCCGACGGCTCGGACCTCGCGCGCCTGACCGGCAACAGCTTCTACGACGCCGAGACCACCGTCTGCCCCAAGGACGGCTCGCTGATCTTCACCTCCACCCGCGACGGCGACCTCGAGCTCTACCGCGTGGACGCCAGCGGCAAGAACGTCCGCCGGCTGACGGAGACCCCCGGCTATGACGGCGGCGCCTTCTTCTCGCCCGACTGCTCGAAGATCGTCTGGCGCGCCTCCCGTCCCAAGAAGGGGACGGAGCTGGAGGACTACAAGCGCCTCCTGGGCCAGGACCTCGTGCGCCCTTCGAAGCTGGAGATCTGGGTGGCCGACGCCGACAATGTCAGCGGGAGCGCCCGGCAGGTCACCTACCTCGACGCCGCGTCCTTTGCCCCGTCGTTCTTCCCCTCGGGGGACCGCATCATCTTCTCCTCCAACTACGGGGACCCGAAGGGGCGCGAGTTCGACCTCTGGGCCGTCAACGTGGACGGCTCGGGCCTGGAGCGGATCACTTTCACGCCCGGGTTCGACGGCTTCCCCCTGTTCTCGCCCGACGGCAAGCGCCTCGCCTTCTCCTCCAACCGCAACCAGGGTGCGCCCGGCGAGACCAACGTCTTCGTGGCCCGCTGGATGGACCGTCCGGGGATGGCTGAGGCGGCGGCGGCCGACCGCTTCCTCGCCGACGTGCGCTGGCTGGCCGACGACGCCCGGCAGGGGCGGGGCATCGGCACGGCCGGGCTGGAGGAGGCCTCGAAGTGGCTTGCCGCCCGTTTCCAGGAGATCGGGGTCGCGCCCGCGGGCGAATTGCGGGCGATAGTGGAGGCGGCGGGGGCGGGACCTTCTTCCAGCGTTTCGACGTGCCCGTGGCCGTGGAGGCCGGGCCGGGCACGACGCTGACGATCGACGGCAAGCCCGTCGCGCGCGGCGACTTCCAGCCCCTGTCCTTCTCGGCCAACGGCGACATGACCGCCGAGGTGGTGCCGGCCGGCTACGGCATCACGGCCCCGGAGCTGGGGATCGACGATTACAAGGGGGTGGACGCCAGGGACAAGATCGTCGCCATCCGCCGCTTCACTCCCGGCGGCGAGGCGTTCGCCAGCACGGACGTGGAGAGGCGCTACAGCGACCTGCGCTACAAGGCCTGGAACGCCCGCGAGCACGGGGCCCGGGGCCTCCTCGTGGTCGACCTGCCGGCCGGCGCTCCGGCGGACGAGGCCGCGCTGCCGGCCCTGGCGATCGACTGGAACCTTTCCGGACCGGCGGGGGACGCCGGCCTGCCCGCCGCGGCGCTCAAGCGCTCGGCCGGAGCGGCCCTCTTCGAGGGCGGGCACCAGGCCACACTGGACCTCCGGTTGGAACGGCGCACCCAGCCGGCGGCGAACGTCGTCGGAGTGATCCGCGCCGGAGCGGCGGACCGCCTCCCGGGTGCCGTGCTGGTGGGCGCCCACTACGACCACCTGGGCCTGGGCGGCGCGTCCTCTCTGGCGGTGGATTCCCGCGAGCCTCACAACGGCGCGGACGACAACGCCTCCGGCACCGCCGCGCTCCTGGAGGTGGCCCGCCGCCTTCAAGGCGAGCGGCAGCGCCTCCGGCGGGACGTCTACCTGGTGGCCTTCTCCGGCGAGGAATCGGGCGTGCTCGGCTCCACGGCCTTCACCCGGCACCCGCCTGGCGGGCTCAAGACGGCGGACCTCGCCGTCATGCTCAATATGGACATGGTGGGCCGGCTCCGGGGGAACCTCATCATCGTGTTCGGCACCGAGTCCGCGGAGGAGTGGAAGACCCTGGTGCCCTCCGCCTGCGAGCGGGGCCTCCTCCTCTGCACCCTGACGGGCGACGGCTACGGCCCCTCGGACCACAGCCCGTTCTACGCCGCGGGCGTGCCGGTGCTCCACTTCTTCACCGGCACCCACTCGGACTACCACAAGCCCTCGGACGACACGGACCGGATCAACGCCGCCGGCGGCGCCCGCGTCGCCGCCCTGGTGGCGGACATTGCCCTGGAGGTCGCGCAGGCGCCCCAGAAGCTCACCTACAAGAGCGCGCCGGCCCCGGCTCCCCAGGGGGACGCGCGCTCCTTCGGCGCCTCGCTCGGCACCGTGCCGGACTACGCGGGCGACGGCCGCCCGGGAGTGCTGCTGTCCGGCGTGCGGACCGGCAGCGCCGCCGAGAAGGCGGGCATGCGGCGCGGCGACCTCCTGGTGGAGCTCGCGGGCAAGCCCATCCGCGACATCCACGATCTGATGTACGTGCTCCAGCGCTCCAAGCCCGGCGAGAAGACCACCGCCGTGGTGGAGCGAGACGGCCAGAGAGTGACCCTGGACGTGACCTTCGGCGCGAGCAGCCGCAGGTAACCCTTTCGAAAGAGGAAAGACCATGAGGAAACCGATCCTGTTGCTCGCGATGCTTCTGCTGGCTGCCACCAGCGCCAGGGCCGCCGTCGCGCCGGACATCGCAGAATACGCCCGCAAATTCGAGCAGTTCCCGGCGACCAAGGGGAAGGGGAGCGAGAGCGAGCGGCTCCAGAAGCTGTTCGACCTCACCTGGGAGTACATCATGCACTCCTCCCCGGAGTTCGCCACCTACCTCGGCTACCCGGGGCTGAACGGCCGCTGGTCCGACTCCTCCTTCGAGTCCATCGAGTTTGGCCGCGCCACCAGCCGCAAGATGCTGGAGGCCCTGCTGTCCGTCGACCGCGCCAGGCTCACGCCGGCCGAGCAGGTCAGCTACGATCTCGCCCGCCGCCGTCTCGAGCAACAGATCGAGGGCTACCGCTTCCCTGGCGAGTACCTGGCGATCAACCCCATGTACGGCATCCAGCAGTCCATCCCCCAGATCCTCACCATCATGCCCGCCGGCAGCGTCCAGGACTACGAGGACATCCTCTCCCGCCTGCGCGGCCTGCCCACCGTGATCGACCAGACCATCGCCCTGCTCGACAAGGGCCTGAAGGAGGGGATCACGCCGCCGCGCGTCACCCTGCGCGACCTCCCCGCCCAGGTGGGCAACCTGCTGGTGGAAGATCCCATGAAGAGCCCCATGCTCCGGGCCTTCGGCAAGTTCCCGGCCGCCGTGCCCGCCGCCGAGCAGGAGCGCCTCAAGGGAGAGGCCGTCCGCCTGTTCAACGAGCAGGTGGCCCCGGCTTTCCGGAAGCTCCAGAGCTACCTCGCCAACACCTACGAGCCGGCCGCCCGCGACTCGATCGCCATGAGCGACCTGCCGGAGGGCAAGGCCTGGTACGCCTACAACGTCCGCGAGCAGACCACGACCAACCTGACGCCCGAGCAGATCCACGAGATCGGCCTCGCCGAGGTGGCGCGCATCCGCAAGCAGATGGACGAGCTGATCGCCTCGACCGGCTTCAAGGGGAGCTTCGAGGAGTTCCTGACCTTCCTGCGCACCGATCCGCGGTTCTTCTACGACAAGCCCGAGGACCTCCTGGCCGGCTACCGCGACATCGCCAAGCGCATCGATCCCGAGCTCGTCAAGCTCTTCGGCAAGCTGCCGCGCCTGCCCTACGGCGTCATCCCCGTGCCCTCCTACGCGGAGAAGTCGCAGACCACGGCCTACTACGACGGCGGCTCCCTCGCGGCCGGCCGGCCGGGCTACTTCTACGCCAACACCTACGACCTGAAGTCGCGCCCGAAGTGGGAGATGGAGGCGCTCACCGCCCACGAGGCCGTGCCGGGGCATCACCTCCAGGTCGCCCTCGCCCAGGAGCTCGAAGGCGTCCCCGAGTGGCGCAAGCACGACGGCTACACGGCCTTCGTCGAGGGCTGGGGCCTCTACGCCGAGAGCCTCGGGCCCGAGATGGGCCTCTACAAGGACCCCTACTCCAAGTTCGGCCAGCTCACCTACGAGATGTGGCGGGCCATCCGCCTGGTGGTGGACACCGGCATGCACGCCAAGGGATGGACCCGCCAGCAGGCGATCGACTACTTCAAGGCCAACGCCGGCAAGGCCGAGCACGACATCGTGGTCGAGGTGGACCGCTACATCGTCTGGCCCGGCCAGGCCCTGGCCTACAAGATCGGCGAGCTGAAGATCAAGGAGCTGCGCGCCCACGCCGAGAAGGAGCTGGGGCCGAAGTTCGACGTCCGCGCCTTCCACGACCAGGTGCTGGGCAACGGCTCCCTGCCGCTCGACCTGCTGGAGAAGAACGTCAAGGCCTGGGTGGCGGAGGAGAAAGGGAAAAAGGCTGGGCCGTGAGGCCGTCCCTGCTGCTGGCGGCGCTCCTGCTGGCAGCCAGCACCGTTGAGGCAGCGGTCCATCCGGACCTCCTCGAGTCGTCGCGGCAGCTCGAAGCTTTTCCTTCCACCCGGGGGCAGGGGAGCGAGAGCGAGCGTCTGCGGAGGTTCTTCGACCTCTACTGGCTGACCCAGATGCGCCAGGGCCCGGAGTACGCCACCTACATCGGCTATCCGGGCTTCGACGACCGCCTGAGCGATCTCTCGCCGGAGACGCTCGAGCTCAACCGCCGCATCACCCGCCAGGAGCTGGCGGCCCTCTCCTCGATCGACCGCTCGCGGCTCACGCCGGCCGAGCGGGTCCACTACGACCTGGCGTTCGATCAGCTTCGAGCAGGGGATCGAAGGAGAGAGGTTCCCCGGGGAGTACCTGCAGGTCAGCCAGATGAACGGCATCCACCAGGGGAACGTCCTCCTCCTGGCGAGCATGCCCGACCGCACCGTCCAGGACTTCGAGAACCGGCTTGCCCGCCTGAGGGCCTTTCCCCGGGCGGTCGACCAGACCCTCGTCCTTCTCGGCCAGGGGCTCGAGGCGGGAATCACGCCGCCGCGGGTGACCCTCCGTGATGTGCCCGGGCAGATCGACAGCCTGCTCACCGCCAAACCCTTGGACAGTCCCGTCCTGGAGACCTTTCGGGAGATCCCGGAGCCGATCCCCGCTGCCGACCGGGAGCGGCTTCGGGGCGAGGCGGTCCGCGTCTTCGAAAGCCAGGTGGCGCCGGCCCTGCGGAAGCTCCGGGCCTACCTCGCGGACACCTACGTTCCCGGTGCCCGCGAGTCGATCGCCATGAGCGATCTTCCCGACGGCCGGGCGCGCTATGCCCAACTCGTCCGCACCCTGACGACGACGGATCTGACACCCGAGCAGATCCACCAGCTCGGCCTGTCCGAGGTCCGGCGCATCCGCAAGCAGATGGACGAGCTGATCGCCTCGACCGGGTTCACGGGCAGCTTCGAGGAATTTTGCAACTTCCTGCGCACCGATCCGCGCTTCTTCTACGACAGGCCCGAGGATCTGATCGCCGGCTACCGCGACATCGCCAAGCGCATCGATCCCGAGCTGGTCAAGCTCTTCGGCCGGCTGCCGCGGCTCCCGTACGGCGTCACCGCCATGGCGGACTCGGCCGCGCAAGTCGGCGCCCACGGCCTACTACGGCAACGGCTCGCTCGCCGCCGGCCGGCCGGGCTGGTTCATGGCCAACACCTACGACCTCAAGTCCCGCCCCAAGTGGGAGATGGAGGCCCTTACCCTGCACGAGGCCGTGCCGGGGCACCACCTCCAGTACGCCCTCGTCGAAGAGCTGGGGGGCCTGCCCGACTGGCGCAAGTGGGACGTCTATCCGGCGTTCTCCGAAGGCTGGGGGCTCTACGCCGAGAGCCTCGGGAGAGAGATCGGCCTCTACAAGGAGCCCTACTCCAAGTTCGGTCAGCTCACGTATGAAATCTGGCGGGCCATCCGCCTGGTGGTGGACACCGGCCTGCATACCATGGGGTGGACCCGCCAGCAGGCGATCGACTACGCCCGGGCCAACTCCGCCAGGCCCGAGCGCCACATCGTGGCCGAGATCGACCGCTACATCGCCCATCCGGCGGGAGCCGTGGTCTACAAGATCGGCGAGCTGAAGATCAAGGAGCTGCGGGCCTACGCCGAGAAGGAGCTGGGACCGAGGTTCGACCTCCGGGCCTTCCACGACCAGATCCTGGGCAACGGCCAGCTGCCGCTCGACCTGCTGGAGAAGAACATCAAGGAGTGGGTGGCGGGACGGAAGGCGGAGGAGAAAGGGAAGGAATAGGAGGCGCGATGCCCTTCCTGTATGGCGCCAGCAGGACGTCCCACTCCTTCGAAATCCGCTCGTACTCCGCGGCGCAGCCCTGGGCGCGTTCAGGAGGGAGAGTGGTGACGTCCACCTGGTCCTGGTACCCCGCCGGGTTCCTGCCGTAGACCCAGCAGATGACGTTCGAGAACCGCTGAGCCGTGAGCCCGTGCCCGCTCCAGAAGGGGAGCTTGTCGAGCAGGGCCTTGCCGGCCGGGTCCTCCTCCTCGGCCAGCAGGGTGGCGGCACCGTCGAGCGCGGCTCCTTCACCCTCCTTGCCGCCGCTCAGCAGGACCAGCGTCGCGAGCTGATCCACCGCCTCTTCCTCCCTGCCTTCCACGGGGATCTGGTAGAGGTCGATCAGCGCGTGTCCGGCTTCATGGAACAGCACGAAGACCGTGGCGCCTCCCACGGCCGCGCCCGCGCGCTCGGCATCCTCCGGCCGGCGGGCGTCGCGCAGGAACACGTCCGCGAACGCAGACACCAGCTCGTAGCAGAGGGAGATGCGGTGAGCCTCGCGCTCGTAGGAGGCATTGGCCGTGCCGCACTCGCGCAGGGCCACCGTCACGTCCACCGGCAGGGCCAGCTCCTCGTTCAGGGCGTTCGCCGTCTCCTCCAGGAGCTTGGTGCCGCGGAAGATGGCCTGGATCTGCCGGTAGTCCGGGCTCGCCACCTTCTCATAGACCACCTTGAAGTCGCCCTTGTCCTCGGCCCGGACCGGCGCGGCGGGAACGGCAGGAGACGGAGCGGGCGTGGGCTCCGGCGCAGGGGTCTCAGCCGGCGGCACCTGGGCCTGGACGACCGCGGCGGCGAAGACCAGCGCTAACAGCGGGAACGCTCGAAGCAAGGTGGACCTCCTCGGGATCGGCTGGCGAGAGGATAGACTGGGAGCCCCATGAACGTCGAGCCCGTCTCCCTCGAAGGCCCCACGATCCGCCTGGAGCCCCTGGTGCCCGAGCACGCCTCCCTGCTCTGGCCCAAGTCCGGGCCCGAGATCTTTCAGCATACCCTGGAGTGGCCGCGGGACTGGAGCGCCGAAGCCTTCGAGGACTGGGTGCGCTACTGCCTGACCATGCCCGCCTCCTTCCTCTGGACCCTCTTCGCCAGGGAGACGGGCGAGGCCGTGGGCATGACGGGCTACCTGGAAATCCGCCCCCAGCACCTGGGCCTGGAGATCGGGCGCACCTGGATCGCCCGCTCCCACCAGGGGTCGAAGGTCAATCCAGAGAGCAAGTACCTCCTGCTCCGCCACGCCTTCGAGGAACTAGGGGCCGTCCGCGTCCAGTTCAAAACCGACCTCCACAACCTGCACAGCCAGCGGGCCGTCGAGAAGCTCGGCGCCCGGCGGGAGGGCGTGCTGCGCCGCTACCAGAAGCGCTCGAACGGGTTCATGCGGGACACCGTGATGTACAGCATCCTCCTCGAGGAGTGGCCGGAGGTGAAGGCCAGGCTGGAGGCGCGGCTGGCCGTGTAGAACGGGGCGGAAACGGACACTTTGGACGCCCAGACTCGTGGGGAACGGCGCGTTCTTACACAACGGCGGCCGTTCGGACACTTTTTCCGCCAAAGTGTCCGGGAAGAGCCGCAAAGTGTCCGATCGGCCGCCGTTCCAGTACAACGGCCGCCGATGTGTCCGATCGGCCGCCGTAGCGCTCGAACGGGAGCCGTCCCGGCTTGTTTGGGCGCGGATGTAGACTCCCGCCGTGGTCTCGTCCATTCAGAGGTCCCGAGCCCTGCCCTGGGCCGCCATCCCGGCCACCCTGGCCGTGGTCACCCTGGCAGGCCGGTCGGCGGGGGCCAACGCGGCCACCATCGGATTCTTCTATCTGGCCACGGTGCTGGCGCTCGCTACCTGGGGCGGCTGGGCCGTGGGCGCCGTTGCCTCGGTGACGGCCATGTTGTGCTTCAACTACTTCTTCCTCCCGCCGTTTGGCACGCTGGCCGTCGAGGATCCCTCGAACTGGGTGGCACTGTTCGCGTTTCTTGGCGCTTCCTCGCTGGCGAGCCGGCTGGTGGCCACGGCGCGGCGCGAGGCCGAGGAGGCACGCCAACTGGCTGTGGAGCGGGAGCGCCTGCTCTCCGAGGCGGCGCACCTCGCGGCCGTGCGGGAGAGCGAGGCCCTCAAGACTTCGCTCCTGCGCGCCGTCTCGCACGATCTGAGGACACCCTTGACCGCCATGCGGCTGGAGATCGAGAGCCTGGACTGGCTGATCGCGGACCGTCCTGAAGCCCGGGCGATCCTGCAGGGGCTGGCCGTGGAGCAGGGACGCCTGGCCCGGCGGATCGATAACCTCCTGGCCATGGCGCGGCTGGAGGCAGGGCTCGCTCGTCCCCATCTGGAAGCCGTCCCCGCCAGCGACCTCCTCCGCGCCGCCCGCGAGAGCCAGTCGCCGATCCTCGCCGGACGGCCCGTGGAGACCCGCGTCGAGCCGCACTGCCCGGACCTGTGGGCCGATCCTTCCCTGACGCTGGAGGTGGTGGCGAACCTCCTGGAGAACGCCGCGCGACTCTCTCCGCGGGAGCTGCTCCTGGAGCTTGCCGCGTGCGCCGAGCCGCCCGGACGGGTCCGAGTCGAGGTGCTGGACCGGGGACCGGGTGTCCCGGAAGGGGTCAAGCGCCTGCTCCAGGGACCGCTGGCGCTGGGAGGCTCCGGGGACAGCGTCTCGGGAGGGCTCGGTCTGCAGATCGCCCGCAGCCTAGCCGAGGCCAACGGCGGCTCCCTCGCTCTGCTCGACCGGCCGGGCGGAGGCACCATCGCGCGGCTCACCTTGCCCGCGGCTCCCGAGTTGCCGGAGCCGGAGGAGGCGGAAGCATGACCCGCCCGGCATCCCTCGTCCTGGTCGTGGACGACGACCCTGCGATCCGCCAGACCCTCACCCGGGAGCTGGCCCTGGCCGGCTACGACACGATCGCCGCCGCCGACGGCGTGGAGGCGAAGAAGCTCTTCGAAGAGCGTCGGCCAGACCTCGTCATCACGGACCTCGCCATGCCAAGGGCCGACGGCATGGCCGTGGTGGCCGCCGTGCGCCAGGTGGATGCCACGCCCGTCATCGTCCTCTCCGTGCGCGGAGAAGAGGAGGACAAGGTCCGTGCCCTGGACCTGGGGGCGGATGATTACGTCACCAAGCCCTTCTCTCTCCGCGAGCTGCTGGCCCGCGTCCGCACCCAGATCCGGAAGAGCGGCACGGGCGCGGCACCTGAGGTGCTTCGTTTCCCTGGCCTGGAGATCGACCGCGTCCGCCGCACCGTCGTTCAGGACGGGCGCGACCTGCACCTCACACCCACGGAATTCGCCATCCTGGAGCTGCTGGCGAGCCAGGCCGGCAAGCCCGTGACCCTGCGCCAGATCATCGCGACAGTCTGGAAAGGCGCCCCGGCCACCATGACCGATACCGTGCGCGTCCACGTCGGCTCCCTGCGCCGCAAGCTGGAGCCCGACCCCGCGAATCCCCGCTACATCGGCACGGAGCCTTGGGTGGGGTATAGGTTTCTGGCGGAGATGGAGTAGGGGCGGCCCTGCGTGGCCGCCCTGCTCGGGGAATCCGCCTGGCACGGACGAGCACAGACTGACACGGACGGGCACGGACTTTCTGAACACCCCGGTGTCCGTCCGTGCCTGTCCGTGTTCGTCCGTGGCTGATTTACACCCGCGCCCGGATGGGCAGCACCACCATCGGCACGCCCACCCACTGCAGGCGGCGCTGGATGATCTTCGAGGTCTCGTTGTGCAGGAGGCCGTAGAAGAAGCGCTCGCGGCGGAAAACGAGCTTGCCCGTGAAGATGGTGGCCTTGGGGTACATCTTCGCGATCTGCTGGCAGAGGGTTGAAGCCTCGGAGACGACCTCCGTGCCTACGCTCCAGACGGAGTCGGCCGCGAAGCCCATCCGGCGCGGCGACCTCCACATACTTTTCAAGGTCTTCCTCGGTGTGCTGCTGCAGCGCCTCGATCTCTTCCTTGCCCTTGAAGGAGCCGGAGTCCACCACGGCCACCGAGACGAAGATGAACTGCTTGTAGAGCCCCGGGAAGTACCGCAGGATCGACAGCAGCGTGTGCACTCCGAAGCCGCTGTAGGAGCTGACCAGCAGCACGGCCGTGGGCGCCTTGGGGTCCAGGCTCCGGGGTGTCTGGGAGCGGGCCTCGCCGGTCGGGGGCAGGCTGCCGAGGATGTCGTCGAGCTGCTTCAGACCTTCCTGCGCCCGCTGGTAGTGGCCGTGGATGGCGTAGCAGAGCACCACGAAGAGCGAGGTGAGCACCACCGTGACCCAGCCGCCGTGCGTGAAACGTTCGAACACGGTGAGCCCCAGGATGCCCACGCAGAGCACCAGCGCCACGCCGTGGATGGCCAGATGCCGGCGCCGCGTCTTTTCCCGCCGACGCGCCTTCCAGAAGCGGGTCATGCCGAGCTGGGAGAGCGAGAACGTGAGAAATACGTTGATCGAATACATGTAGACCAGCGTCTGGATGTTGCCCCGCGTGTAGGCCAGCATGGCGAGGGCCGCGAGGCCCATCAGCAGCACGCCGTTCTGCATCGAGAGCTGCTCGGAAAGCGCGGCGAAACGGTGGGGTAGATAGGAGTCCACCGCCATGTTCGCCATCACCCGCGGGCCGTCGATGAAGCCCGCCTGGGCCGCCACCAACAGCAGCAGACCTTCGGAGATCAGGGTGACCAGCACCAGCCAGTAGCCGGCAGGAAGATTTCCGAGAGTCCAGGCGCCGAAGACCCTTTCGGAAAGGATGGCGTTCATCGTCTTGCCCGGTGTGTGCTGGACGTTGAGCAAGAGATAGCCGATCAGGATGCCGGCCGCCGTCAGCGCCAGGGAGACCGCCATGTAGAGCATGGTCCGCTTGCCCGTCGCGACCCGCGGCTCGCGCATGATCTGCAGGCCGTTCGACACCGCTTCGATGCCCGTGTAGGTGCCGCCGCCCGAGGGCGTAGGCCCGCAGCATGAGGAGCGCCATGCCGCCCAGCCCCAGCGTCGAAAGCCCCGAGGAGAAACCCTGTTGCAGGTGGTTGGAGACGGCGGGGATGTCGTCGACGTGCTGGAACACGGCCCAGCCGATGAGCAGGGCGTGGGTGGCGAGGAAGACGAGGAAGATCGGCACCAGGACCTGGACCGACTCCTTGACGCCCCGCAGGTTGAGAGCGATCAGCAGGGCGATGGCCGCGAACTCGGCCGGCAGCTTCCAGGAGGCCCAGTCCGGGGGCAGGAAGCTGAAGATGGCGTTGCCGCTGCCGGCGATCGAGACGGTGATCGTCAGGACGTAGTCGACCACCAGCGCGCAGCCGGAGACCACGCCGATCCGGGGGCCGAGCAGGTGGGAGGCCACCACGTAACCGCCGCCGCCCGTGGGGAACTGCTCGATGATGCTGCTGTAGGAAGCCGAGATGATGAGCACGGTGACCGCCGTGGCGACCGCCAGCGCCACGGCCAGGTAGGTGTGCTCCCCGAGCGCCAGGAACGCCTCTTCCGGCCCATAGGCGGAAGACGACAGACCGTCCGCTCCCAGGCCCACCCAGGCCAGGAAGGCGACCAGCGACATCTTGTGGAGGTGGGAGGTGTCCGACGGGTCCTTGGGAGCGCCCAGGATGGCCCTCCGGACCCGTTCGGTGAGCCTCTCTTCTTTGACCGGCGCTTCCGGTTCACTCTCGATGATCTCGGCCACGCCCCGACCGTACCGGAAGCGGAAAGCGGTTTCCAGCCAGATGGCGAAATCTTTAGAAATTCTTTTGATCTCTCTCCGGACTTCTTTGCCTCGCCGCGCCAAGACTGAAGCTGTCAGGGGATGCCACCCCTGGAGAGGAGCGCAATTATGGATAGCCAGCGGGACAGCCAGCGCGGCAATCGCGGCAATCGCGGGGATCAGACACCGGTCCGGCGGGGAGGTCTCGGCCTGAGGACCAGGCTCGTCCTGGGCTTCGTGGGCCTCCTGGCCATCCTGCTCGCGGTAGGCGTCGAGAGCATCACCCTGCTCGACGATCTCGGCGGCTCGATCGACGTCATCCTGCGCGAGAACTACAAGAGCGTCATCGCCTGCGAGCAGATGAAGGAAGCCCTGGAACGGATGGACAGCGGCGCCCTCTTCGCCCTGGCGGGTGAGGAGCGGCAGGGCCGCACCCTCGCCGAGCAGCACCGTCCGCGGTTCGAAGAGGCCCTGAAGACGGAAGCTCGGCAACATCACCCTGCCCGGCGAGGGAGAGCGGGCCCAGCGGCTCCAGCAGCTCTTCGCCACCTTCGTGCCCGTCCTGGACCGGGTCCTCGACCCGGCGGTCCCCCTGGAGGCGCGGCGCGGCCTTTACTTCCAGCAGCTCTATCCCACTTTCCGGCAGATCAAGGGGACGGCCGACGAGATCCTGCAGATGAACCAGGAGAACATGGTGCAGGCCAAGGACCGCGCCCGCGAGACCGCCAAGGATGCTACTCGCCGCATGGCCATGCTGCTTCTGGCCGGGACCGCGTTCGCGGGCCTGTGCGTGTTCTTCCTTACCCGCGCCATCCTAGTGCCGCTGGAGCGGCTGACCTGGGCGGCGGGCGAGATCGAAAAGGGCAACCTGGACCTCGCCATCCCCATCACCTCCGGGGATGAAATGGGGCAACTCGCCGGCGCCTTCAACTCCATGGCCGGCGGCCTCAAGGAATTGCGGGAGACCGAGCAGGGCCACCTGTTGCGCGCCCGGCGCGTCTCGCAGTCCGCCTTCGATCACCTTCCCGAAGCCGTGGCCGTGATCTCTCCGGACCGGCGGGTGGAGCTGGCCAACCGCGCAGCTTCCTCCCAACTCGGCCTGTGGCCGGGCGAGCCCCTCCCGGAGCGCCACGGCGAGTGGCTCCGTCCCCTGCTCGACCGGATCGAGTCCCGGCGCCTGCCGGAGCGTGGCAAAGAGCCTCTGGTCAGGATTCCCGTCGAAGGCCGCGAGTGCATCTTCCTGCCACGTGGCGTGGCTCTCCGCGACGGCCAGAGCCGTCCGGAAGCCGCGGTGCTGGTCCTGGAGGACGTCACCGACCGGTATCGCGGCCGGGAGGTGCATTCCGGCCTGCTGGCCAACGCGGCCCACGACCTCGAAAGGGCGCTCGGCCCCCTGGGATCGGCCCTGGAATCGCTGGACGCGGAGCGCATCGGTCCGCTGGGCTCCCGGCAGAAACAGCGGGTGGAGGATGCCAGGACCGCGGCCACAAACATCGGCGGAGTCGCCGCGAACCTCCTGGCCATGTCGGGCCTGGAGGAGAGCCGCGAGCAGCTCCATCCCGAGCCGGTCTCCCCGGGAGATCTGGTGGCCTCCGCCGCCCGCAACGGCGATCCGGATGGCTTGAAGCTGGTAACGGATGTGGACCCTGAGGCGCCGCGCGTGCTCGCCGACCGGCAGCGGGCCGGGCTGGTGCTCTCCTCGCTCCTGCGCAACGCCCGTGCTCACACCCCGGCCGGCGGCTCGGTGACCGTGAAAGCCGAGCCCTGGGAGGGCCGGGTCCGCTTCACCGTCGCCGACACCGGCGAGGGGATTCCGCCCGCTCATCTCGAACGGATCTTCGAGCCCTTCTACCAGGTGCCGGGGACCCAGGACCAGGGAGGCGTGGGGCTCGGCCTCGCCATCTCCCGGGAAATCGTGCAATCGCACGGCGGAGAGATCCACGTGAACAGTGAAGAAGGCCGCGGGACGACCGTATGGTTCACCCTCCCCGCGGCCGTGGATTGAATTTTAGAAAGGATCAGGTACCCGATGAAACGTACGCTGGGCCTCACGGCCCTATCTGTCATATTTCTGTTTTCTGCCAGCGGGGCCCTGGCGCAGACACCGCAGACATCGCAGACACCGCAGGCGCCGATCGCCACCGACCGGCCTGGCCTCCTGCTCAGCAGCCCGACCGTGGGCCGCGGTGTCTTCCAGGTCGAGCTTGGCCTGCCGTCGGTCGTCCTGAACGAAAGTGGGGAGACCGACGTCCGCGCCACCAGTCTCGTGGCCCTGCTCCGCTACGGCATCGGCGACGACTTCGAGCTGCGGCTCGGGGCGCCGGTCTTCAACGAGGTCCGGACCGACTTCGGCCCCTTCCGCACGACCGACCGGGGTTACGGAGACCTCGAGGTCGGTGCCAAGTGGCGTGTTTTCACCAATGAAGGCTCCCGGCCGGCCTTCGCGCTCATCCCATCGGTGATCCTGCCCACGGGCGAGGAGGGTTTTTCGGCCGAAGACCCGGTCTACCAGTTGAACACCATGTCGGAGTGGGGCTGGACAGGCGGCTGGGGTCTCTCTGTTCTGGCCGGCTACCTGAACGGTCCCTCTGGAGATGACCGGTACAACCAGGAGACGTTCGCCGTCCTGGTCAGCCGCTCGCTGCCCTCGACCCCGTGGAACCTCTACGGGGAGGCAGCCCAAGTCTTCACGGACCTCGACGGAGCGGACGACAGCTCCTTCCTCGGTGCTGGGGTCAAGTATCTGGTTTCAAACGACGTCCAACTCGACCTGAGCTTCGACCACGGACTGACGGACGGCGCGCCCGACTGGCTGTTCGGCCTCGGCCTGGCGGCCCGCTTCTGAGGAGATCGAGCCATGGACATCGCCTTCATCGCCCTGACCCTCGTCTTCTTCCTGGCTTCCTGGGGCTTCGTGCGCCTCTGCTCCTCCCTGGAGCCGGCGCAGGAGGAAAAGAAATGAACGGCCTCTACATCCTGGGCCTCGTGGTGACGCTGCTGCTGACCGTCTACCTGTTCCTGGCCCTTTTGAAACCGGAGCGATTCTGATGACTCCCAACGGATGGCTCCAGATCGTCCTCTACTTCGCCGTCCTGCTGGCGCTCGCGAAGCCGCTCGGCGCCTGGATAGCCCGCGTTTATGAAAACCGTTCCTTCGGCAGGTTCGAGCGGCTGATCTATCGCCTGACCGGCGTGCGTCCGGAGGAGGAGATGGATTGGAAGGTTTATGCCCTCTCCATGCTGCTGTTCAGCGTTGTGGGCGTGCTTTTCCTCTATGGATTGCAACGCCTTCAGGGAGCGCTGCCCTGGAACCCCCAGTCCTTGGGCGCAGTGACTCCGGACTCCTCGTTCAACACCGCTGTCTCCTTCGTCAGCAACACCAACTGGCAGGGGTACGGCGGTGAGACGACGATGAGCTACCTGACGCAGATGGTGGGGCTCACGGTGCAGAACTTCGTCTCGGCGGCTGCCGGCATGGCCATGCTGGTGGCTCTGATCCGGGGCCTGGTGCGCCGGCAGGCCAAGACCATCGGCAACTTCTGGGTGGACCTCACGCGGACGACCCTGTACATCCTGCTGCCGCTGTCGCTGATCCTGGCGCTCGTCCTCGTATCGCAAGGCGTGGTGCAGACGTTTTCCGAATACAGGACCGTGCCGCTTCTTGAATCGGGAGATCCACAAGTGCTGGCTCTCGGGCCGGCGGCGTCGCAGATTGCCATCAAGCAGATCGGCACCAACGGCGGCGGCTTCTTCAACGTCAACTCGGCCCATCCGTTCGAGAACCCCACGCCGTTGTCGAATTTCCTGGAAATGTTGTCGATCCTCCTGATCCCGGCCGCCCTCTGCTATACCTTCGGGCGCATGGTGGGCGACACCCGCCAGGGATGGGCCTTGCTGGCCGCCATGACGCTGGTGCTCCTGCCTCTGCTCCTTCTTTGTTATGGCGCCGAGCAGGGGGGCAATCCTGCGTTCGACAGGTTGGGGATCGCTGGCGCCAACATGGAAGGCAAAGAGGTGCGGTACGGCATCGCCAATTCCGCTCTCTGGGCGGCCACGACGACGGCTGCCTCCAACGGCTCCGTCAACTCCATGCACGACTCCTACACGCCGCTGGGCGGTCTGGTGCCGCTCTTCCTCATGCAGTTCAGCGAGGTGATCTTCGGCGGCGTGGGCTCGGGTCTCTATGGCATGCTGATCTTCGTCCTGGTCTCCGTCTTCATCGCCGGCCTCATGGTGGGCCGCACGCCGGAGTACCTGGGCAAGAAGATCGAGGCGTTCGAGATGAAGATGGCCTCTCTGGTCGTCCTCATCATGCCGCTGGCCGTGCTGGGCTTCACCGCCGTGGCCGTGATCGTCGAGCCGGGCACGAAGACGATCGCGAATCCCGGCGCGCACGGCTTCTCCGAGGTGCTCTACGCCTTCACGTCGCAGGGCAACAACAACGGCAGCGCCTTCGCGGGACTGGGCGCCAATAATCCTTTCTATAACACCACGGGCGGGCTCGCCATGCTCTTCGCGCGCTTCTGGCTGGCGATTCCGGTCCTGGCGATTGCCGGCTCGCTGGCGAAGAAGAAGCAGGTTCCGATCGGCCCGGGGACGCTGCCCACCCATACACCGCTGTTCGTCGTCTTCCTGATCGGCGTGGTCGTGCTGGTCGGGGCGTTGACCTTCTTCCCGGCCCTGGCGCTCGGCCCCATCGTCGAGCACCTGCAGATGCTGGAGGGAGGGATCTGACATGTCCAGGAAAAAGACGTCGCTTTTCGATCCCAGGATCCTCCGCCAGGCGGCGTTGGACTCCTTCCGCAAGCTCGACCCGCGTCTCATGGTCCGCAACCCCGTGATGTTCGTGGTCTACGTCGGGAGCTTCCTCACGACAGGTTTGTGGATTCAGGAACCGGCGGGGTTTACTCTGGCGATCGCCCTCTGGCTGTGGTTCACCGTCCTGTTCGCCAATTTCGCCGAAGCCATGGCCGAGGGCCGGGGCAAGGCCCAGGCCGCGGCACTGCGCCAGACCCGCAAGGCCACGGTGGCCAAGAAGCTCGCGGAGCCCCGTTTCGACGCTCCCCAGACCGCAACCTCCTCGACGGACCTTCGCAAGGGGGACGTCGTCCTGGTCGAAGCCGGCGACACCATCCCCGGCGACGGCGAGATCATCGAGGGCGCCGCCTCGGTCAACGAGGCCGCCGTCACGGGCGAGAGCGCACCCGTGATCCGCGAGAGCGGTGGTGATCGGAGCTCGGTCACGGGCGGTACCCAGGTGCTCTCCGACTGGCTGATCGTCCGCATCACGGCCAACCCTGGCGAGACGTTCCTCGACCGCATGATCTCCCTGGTCGAAGGGGCGAAGCGGCAGAAGACGCCCAACGAGATCGCCCTCTCCATCCTGCTCGCGGCCCTGACGCTGGTCTTCCTCATGGCTACCGTGACGCTGCTGCCGTTCTCCCTCTACAGCGTCCACGCTGCGGGCCAAGGGACGCCGGTGACGGTTACGGTGCTCGTGGCCCTGCTCGTCTGCCTGATCCCGACCACTATCGGCGGTCTGCTCTCGGCCATCGGCATCGCGGGCATGGACCGCATGATCCAGGCGAACGTCATCGCCATGTCCGGCCGTGCCGTGGAAGCGGCGGGCGACGTGGACGTGCTGCTGCTCGACAAGACGGGCACCATCACGCTCGGCAACCGGCAGGCCACGGAATTCCTGCCGGCCGACGGAGTGGGGGAGGCTCATTTCGCCGACGCGGCCCAGCTCTCCTCGCTGGCCGACGAGACCCCCGAGGGGCGCAGCATCGTGGTACTCGCCAAGGAGAGATACAAGATCCGTGAGCGGGACATCCACGGCCTCGGCGCCCACTTCGTGCCGTTCACAGCCCAGACGCGCATGAGCGGCGTGAACTTGAACGGCCGCAAGATCCGCAAGGGGGCCGCCGACGCCGTGGAGGCGTTCGTCCAGGACCTGGGCGGTGCCTTCCCGGCCGACGTCCGCACCAAGGTCGAGACCATCGCCAAGACCGGCGGCACGCCGCTCGTGGTGGCCGAGGACCAACGGGTCCTGGGGGTGATTCATCTCAAGGACATCGTCAAGGGCGGCATCCGCGAGCGTTTCGGCCAGCTCCGGGAGATGGGGATCAAGACCGTGATGATCACGGGCGACAATCCCCTGACCGCCGCCGCCATCGCCGCCGAGGCCGGGGTGGACGACTTCCTGGCCCAGGCCACGCCCGAGGCCAAGCTCAAGCTGATCCGCGACTACCAGGCGGGCGGGCGGCTGGTGGCGATGACGGGCGACGGCACCAACGACGCCCCGGCGCTCGCCCAGGCGGACGTGGCGGTCGCGATGAGCTCCGGCACCCAGGCGGCCAAGGAGGCGGCCAACCTGGTGGATCTCGATTCCAACCCCACCAAGCTCATCGAGACAGTGGAGATCGGCAAGCAGCTCCTCATCACCCGGGGGACGCTCACCACGTTCTCCATCGCCAACGACGTGGCCAAGTACTTCGCCATCATCCCGGCGGCTTTCGCCACCACCTACCCGGCGCTCAACCAGCTCAACCTGATGGGGCTGGCGAGCCCGGACAGCGCGATCCTCTCCGCCGTCATCTTCAACGCCCTGATCATCATCGCGCTGATCCCGCTGGCCCTGCGGGGCGTCAAGTTCCGCCGCCACTCGGCCTCGCGCCTGCTGCGCGACAACCTGCTGATCTATGGCCTGGGAGGAGTGATCGTCCCCTTCGTGGGGATCAAGCTGATCGACCTGCTCCTGACCGGCCTGGGACTGGTGTAGCCATGAGACAACTGAAACCCGCGATCCTGGTTTTCCTTGTCCTGACCGTGATCACCGGACTGGCCTATCCTCTCCTGGTGACCGGCATCGCCCAAGTGGTGTTCCCCCGGCAGGCCAACGGCGACGCCTCGCTGATCGGCCAGCCCTTCACCGGGCCGCGCTACTTCTGGAGCCGTCCCTCGGCCACGTCGCCGCCGTACAACGCGGCGGCCTCGTCGGGATCGAACCTCGGACCCACCAATCCCGCCCTGACCGATCGCGTCAAAGCGGACGTGGAGCGGATTCAAAAAGCGCATCCGGGCAAGGGACCGGTGCCGGTGGATCTCGTTACGACCTCGGCCAGCGGTCTCGATCCCCATATCAGCCCGGCCGCGGCCTTGTATCAGGTGGAGCGCGTAGCGGCCTCCCGCGGTCTCGATCCGTCTGCCGTCCGCAGGCTGGTCGAGGGGCACGTGGAAGGGAGATGGCTGGGGGTGATCGGAGAGCCGCGGGTGAACGTGCTGGAGTTGAATCTGGATCTGGACCGGATGGCGGGGACGCGATGAGCCGCGCCCCCGGTATTCCTGATGTCGGCGTCAGATCCAGAAGCAGGGACCGCCGCAGGCGGTTGCGCACTTGCTCCGGCACTGGATGGCCGACGTGGCGGTCGTGCAGTGCCAGTAGGCGCCGTTATGCCAGCAGCAGGGGCCAGGGGCTTCCGGCTGGCAGCCGTTGCCGCCGACCCCGTCGTAGCAGACATCGCAGTTGTAGGACAGCCAGAGAGGAAGGGGATTCAGCTCCTCGACGGTGGGCTGGGCCGGAGTCACTGGAGCCGGCTCAGGCGACTGGGCCGCCGCGAGACCGGTACCGAGGACGACGAGCATGACGAAGACAAAGAGAGCTACCGCCGTACGTCTTTGCGACTTGGGCATGACCACCTCCATGTTCTCCTCGAGCTCTATGCGAGAGGACGGATAAGTCTATAGAAAATGGCCTCTGAACGTCCCGATCCCGACGCCCTGCTCGCCCTGGCCCAAGCCGAGGAGGAGGCGGCGCGCCGCGGCAAGCTCAAGGTCTTCCTCGGCGCCACGGCCGGGGTGGGGAAGACCTTCGCCATGCTGGAGGCCGCCCAGGAGCTGAAGCGCCGCGGGATTGACGTGCTTGTAGGTGCGGTGGAGACCCACGGCCGCACGGAGACTGAAGCCCTGCTCGAAGGATTGGAGATCCTGCCGCCCCGGCTCCTCGATCACAAAGGGATCCAGCTCAAGGAATTCGACCTCGACGCCGCCAGGGAGCGCCGTCCGGCCGTGATCCTGGTCGACGAGCTGGCCCACACCAACGCCCCGGGCTCGCGCCACGCCAAGCGCTGGCAGGACGTGGAAGAGCTGCTCGCGGCGGGCATCGACGTCTACACGGCCGTCAACGTCCAGCACCTGGAGAGCCTGAACGACCTGATCGGCAAGATCACCGGCGTCGTGGTGCGCGAGACCGTGCCCGACTCGGTGCTCGAACGGGCGGACCAGGTGGAGCTGGTGGACCTGCCGCCGGAAGAGCTGCTCAAGCGGCTCCACGAAGGCAAGGTCTATGTGCCGGACCAGGCGGCGCGGGCCATCGAGAGCTTCTTCCGCCCGGGCAACCTCATCGCCCTGCGGGAGCTGGCCCTGCGCAAGACGGCCGAGCGGGTGGAGGCCCAGATGCAGCGCTACCGCGAGCTGCACGGCGTGGCCGAGACCTGGCCGGTGGCCGAGCGCCTGCTGGTGGCCGTCAGCTCCGGCCCCACGGCGGCGAAGCTGGTGCGGGCCGCACGGCGCCTGGCGGACCGGCTGCGGGCCGAGTGGCTGGTCGTCTACGTGGAGACGCCTGCGGAAGCCCGTCTGCCGGAGAAGGAGAAGGACCGCGTCTGGCAGACCCTGCGGCTCGCCGAGAAGCTGGGCGCGCAGACGGTCACCCTCTCCGGCGAGCGCCCGGCCGAGGAGATCCTTCGCTACGCCCAGCGGCGCAACGTCTCCAAGATCGTGGTCGGCAAGCCCCTCCACCCGCGCTGGAAGGACGTCGTCTTCGGCTCCGTGCGCGACGAGCTGGTGCGGAGGAGCGGCGGCATCGACATCTACGTCATCTCGGGCGACGCCGGGGAGGGCTGGCCCCTGCCGGAGCGGCAGATCCCCAAGGGGGGCGACCTCAAAGGCTACGCCGCTGCCGTGGCGGTGACCGCCGCCGCTACGGGGATTTCGGCCCTGATCCACCCCCAGTTTGAAGAGGTCAACCTGGTCATGCTCTTTCTGCTCGGGGTGGTCGGCATCGCCTCCCGCTATGGACGCGGACCCGCCATCCTGGCCTCTGTGCTCTCCGTGTCCGCGTTCGACTTCTTCTTCGTCAAGCCCTACCTCACCTTTGCGGTCTCCGACACCGAATACCTGGTGACCTTCGTGGTCATGCTCATCACGGCTCTGGTGATCTCCACCATGACCGTGCGCCTGCGCCAGCAGGCCGAATCCGCGCGGGTGCGAGAGGAACGCACGGCGGCCCTCTACGCCATGAGCCGCGACTTGGCAGCGGCCCGGAACGACGACGAGATCCTTCAGGCCGCGGCCCGCCACATCCAGTCCGTGTTCCTCTCCCAGGTCCTCCTCCTGCTGCCGGACGAGACCGGGCGTCTCGCCGAGCGGGCGGCCGAGAGCGTCACCTTCCTCTTCGACGTCCGCGAGCAGGCCGTGGCCCAGTGGGTCCACGACCACGGCCGCATGGCCGGCAAGACCACGGACACGCTCCCCGCTGCCAAGGGTCTCTACCTGCCGCTGCGCACCTCAAGGGGGATGGTGGGCGTCTTAGGCGTCCACCCGGCGGACCCAGGGCGGCTGGTGGTGCCCGAGCAGCTCCATCTCCTCGAAGCCTTCGCCAACCAGATCGCCCTGGCAGTGGAGTGACTGGCCGTCAACGCGGACCTTCGAGGATCAACACGGACGGGACCCGCTCCGGCGCGGCGAGCCGCAGCAGGCCGTAGCCGATTCCGGCGAGGCCGGTCATCATTCCGGGGGGCTCGGTCCGGCCGGGCAGGCCGAAGAGCGGGCCGCGCTCGCGCAGGCCTTCGAGGATTCCCCCGGCGATCCGTCCGGCCCGCCGGGCCCAGTCCGGCCGGCCGAGCTTTTCGGCGGCCAGGGTCACGGCTTCCAGATTTCCGAGGTCGCCGTGGCAGAGGGAGTGATTGAGGCCGAAGCCGTTTTCGATCGTGGACTCCACGGCGGTCTCGATTTCGGCGCGGACCGTGGCATCGTCCAGCCAGGGCAGGCTGGCGAGGCGGCCCAGGCCGATGCCCGGCGCGCCGTGGCACCAGGCCCACATGAAGTGCGGCTCCGGAGCGCCTTCGGGGACGGTTCCCTCCCGCAGGTCCGCCCAGTTGCGCTTGTCCGGACGGTAGAGGGAACGCTCATATTCCAGTCCCGCGAGAGCGGCTTCGCGGAAGCGGTGGTCGCCGGTCCGCGCGGCGAGCCGGAGCAGCGGCCAGACGATGCCCGCGACGCCGTGGGAGAGGCCCGCGAGAGGCGTGGAGCCGGCGGTCGCGAGGCGCCAGCCGAGTCCGCGCTCCATGGGAAGGGCGCGGGCGAGGAGCCTCTCGCCGCACTGGACGGCCGCCTCGAAAACGGGGTCCGACGGCCGGACCTCATGCAGAGTCAGGAGGGAGATCAGTGCGCCCGCCGCGCCGCCGATCAGATCGTTGTTCTCGTCGTCCGCAACGAGGGGTGCAAGCTCTTCGAGAGCGGCGCGTTCGGCTTCCGCGAAGAGATCTCCGTCCTCCCACAACACGCCCAGGTGGGTGAGCGTCCAGACCACGCCTCCCCAGCCCGACCAGGCGCCGGGATTGGACATCCGGGTCCGGCTCTCCCGGATCTGCTCCCGGAAGGTGACCGCAGCCGCGCGGGCGAGATCGATGAAACGGTTTTCACCGGTCACGTTTCCGAGGTGGGCCAGGAACAGGGTGATTCCCGGGATTCCGAGATACAGATCGGCTCCCGCGGGTTGCAGCGTGAAACTTTTGCCGGCGCCGGGCGTGTCCGGAGTGAACCAGTGAGCGTCCCGCGGGCCGCGGAGCGCGATCTCTTCGAGCCGCCGGCCGATGCCGAGGGCCGCGGCGAGGATCTCCTCGCGCGCAGGAGGATCGGCCTCGCGGAAGTCGTACCGCGGATGCTCGCCTCGGTTCAGATCGATCGCCGCGAGCGAATTGTGGACGAGCCAGGCCTGCCGGCCGAGCTCGCCTTCATCGAGGCGGGAGAGCCTGCGGCGGACGCGTTCCAGGCCGGTGTCGGGCTGCAGATCTGGGAATCGCTCGCCGTCGGAGCTCCAGACGTCCCGCGTGCCGGGCCGGGTGGTGAAAAGGGGGATGTCGCCCCGCGACAGGTCGCGCCGCTCGGCCGGGATCAGCTTTTCGAGAATGGAATGCTCCCGGGCCGCCAGCCAGAGCCGGTCCAGGAAACGGTCGCGGTCCAGCCCGTCGCCCAGCATGTAGGGATGAAAGCTTTCGGAAAGCAGAAGCGCGTAGCTGCGCGTCGGGCGCACGATGACGCGCACCTCGGCATCGGCGAACGCGCCGAGCGGTCCTCCGGGTGCGGCGAGCTCGTCCCGGTGCTCGAGAAACAGGCGGACCATGTGGCGGAAGCCCTGGACCACCTCAGGGATGTAGCCGGTGACGGCCACCGGCTCGCCGCCCAGGGCCGGCAGGTTGTCCGGGGTGGGCATCTCCACGGGCTGGAGCGCGAAGCGCATCTCGTCCGTGCCCGAGCGCTCCGTCCGCAGTACGGGCGGTGTCCACTGGCCGCCGGCACCGGCGAGGCCGCTCAGGTCGACCCCTTCGCCGCCTCCCTCGTTCCAGATGCGGGAGGGGAGCAGGCCGGTGGCTTGAACGGTCTTCTGCAACACGCGGCCGGTCCGCGCCTCGCCGGCCGGTCCGCCCAGCTCATCCATGAGGGGCTGGAACAAGGCTTCCAGATCGATGAGGACCGGGTGCTCGCCGGCAGCGATCAGGTTCTCCCAGTGGAAGTCGGTGGCTTCGAGCAGCCAGAGCAGGGCCAGAGAGCCGCCCTGGCGGAGATAGAAATTCCGGACCGCCTCCTCGTTGGAGCAGGGAGCGGCTTCCACGAACTCGATCCACCCGTAGTCTCCACGGTCGAGCAGGCGGAGGGTACGGAAGGCCGGAGAAAAACCTTTCTGTCCGGTCCATTCGAGGAGCTTCTGGAACGCCGCCTCCACGGCCAGGGACTTGGGTTTGTAGACGAGGCGCAGCCCGGAAGCGAAGCGGAAGAGGCAGACCGTGCGGTTTCCGCGGTGGGGATCTCCCAGGCCGGTCGATATTTCAGCCAGAGGGCCGGGATCGGCGTCCGGCGAGAAGACGCGGAAGAGGTCCGGAGCGTCGGCGGCGAGGCGCTCCAGTAGCTCCAGGCTCACCTCCACCCAGCGTTCCACCGTCTCCACGAGGGCGCGGGCGAGGACCGGGTATTGGTGGAGGATCGTCAACGTCTGCTCCGGCTCGCGCAGGCGGTCGAGGAAGCTCTGGAACCGCGCTTCGGAGGTTTCGCCGGCGAGCCGCCCCTCCTGCCGGGCGATCTGCAGCTCCGACACCAGGGTACGGCTCATCCGGGGAAGGAGAGCCGGAGGGAGGCTCGCGGCGAGAAGAGGACCGGCCGCGGCGGCCTCGAACGGCGCGCCGGGATGCCGCGCCGCGAGGTCGCGAATCCCCGCCAGCAACCGGGAGTACGCCGTGTCGAGCAGTGGCCGGCTGGCGTTCAGGAAACCGACCGCGGGGCGCTCCGAGACGGTCTCAGGAAAGCTCTCTGGCGCCGGGCGGGTGAAGGCCTCGGCCAAGGTGGCCAACCAAGGGAGCGGAGCCGGGTCCCGCGCCGCCATCGCCTCGGGCGGCTCGCCGAGGAGGGCACGCAATTCGGTCTCGCTCAGCCCGTCGGAGGCGAGGCGGCGGGCGAAGAATCCGTCTCTCGCGAAGGGCTCCTGTCCGCGCCAGCGCGCCAGGCGGCGCTCGGCCAGGACGTCGTTGCCGGTCGATGGAAGGCCCGGCGCCCGGCGCAACGCCGCGGCCCGCTCGGCCAGGGGTAGGGCCTTGTGCCAGTCGGGGAGTCTCGAAAATCGAGGGGTCCATACGAGCGATTCCTCCCACCTTTTCAACGGACACGGGCAGGTGAGGCCTGCCCGTGTCCGGCTCAGCCGATCACCAGCAATCTAAGACTTCGCCCGTGGAAGGGTTATAGCACCAGGTGAGGTGGTAGGTCCCTTTGATGGGGCCGCAGCCGCCGCTGAGCGACGCGAGAGCTTCGTCCGCCACGTCCACCACGCCGGCCGGATGATCCCCCAGGCTGGCGCGCTCCTCCTCGGTGAGGCTCAGGTAGTAATCCTCATCTCTCCAGGCGCGGGCTACGTCGATGTTCTTCTTCATCGGGTCCCTCTTCTCCAGACGTTGCGGGGTCATTCCCGCGACGGATCTCGCTGGCTCCGTGGTCAAAAATTTCGCAGGTTAGAAATAAATTTGCAAGCCTGGGGTCCGCCGTCAGAAATCCCTGCGGCGGGCGAGGATGTGGTCGGCGACGCGGAAGCTGTTGGCGAGGATGGTGAGGGTGGGGGCCGCGCCTCCGGAAGTCGGCATGAAGCTGCCGTCCACCACGAAGAGGTTGGGGACCGTCCAGGTCCGGCAGTGCCCGTCGAGGACGGAGGTGGCGGGGTCGCTTCCGGCGCGGCAGGTGCCGTGGACGAGATAGGAGGAGGTGCCGCCCACGACGTGGAATCCGGCTTCGTCCGCCCCGAGGTCTTCCAGGATTTCGAGGGCCCGCTGCCCCACCCAGTGGCCCGCCGCGCGCTGGTGGGACGGCAGGTCCAGGTGGATGCGCGCCACCGGCAATCCCCACTTGTCGCGCACCTCCGGATCGAGCTCCACGAAGGTGCGCGCGTTGGGGAAGAAGTCGTGGAAGACCTCGAATTCGATCCGGCGCTCCTCGACGAAATGCCGCCGCAGCCGGGCCGCGAGCGCCTCTCCCCAGAGCAGCTTGCCTCCTTCGGTCGCGAGCTGCTGGGCTTCGGCCATGGGCTGGATATGCTCCAGCCCGAAGCGGATCAGCCCTCCTTTGTCGATCTCGCCCACGCCCGGCGGCAGGAAGTAGTGATCGAGGAGAGAGCGGTCGAGAAAAGGGCGGCGCGCCTCCAGAGAAAGACCGGGATGGCGGTCGAGCCGGAAGAGCCCGAAGCCCATGGTGACGCCGTGGAACTGCAGGTGCCGCCCCACGAGGCCGTGATCGTTCGCGAGCCCGTCGGGAAAGAGCGAGGATTTCGAAAGCAGCAGCAGCCGCGCGGACTCGACCGCCGAGCAGCAGACGCAGACGACGCGGGCGCGCACCTCGTGCTCCTCGCCGGATTCGTCGAGCCAGAGGCATCCCGTAGCGTGCCCCCGAGCGTCGAGGGTGATCTGGCGGGCCATCGCCCGCGGCAGGATCCGGCAGCGCCCGGTCTCCACGGCGCGGGAGAGGAGCGCCTCCTGGCTGCTGCCGCGGGCGCCGGTCGGGCAGCCATAGCCCGTGCAGAAGTCGCAGGGATCGCACGCCGGACGCCCCTGGTACGGCTGCGAGTTGATTCCGCGGGGCGTGGGGAACGGGTGGAGGCCCCGGCGGCGGCAAGCCTCTTCGAGCGGCGGCGTCAGCGGATGGGCCGGCAGCGGCGGCATCGGATACGGCCCCGACCGCCACGCTTCGAAAGGCGAGACGCCCGCCAGGCCGGAGAGGCCGACCTCGCGCTCCGCCCGCGCATACCAGGGCTCGAGCCGTCGTAACCGAACGGCCAGTCCGCCACCTCCTCGTAAGGGCCGCAGCGCGACCGCACCCGGAAATCGTCGGGTTGGAAACGATAGAGATAGCTCCCCATGTGCACGGTGCCGCCGCCCACGCAACTGGCCGTCCATCCCAGGAGAGTGTGGACCGGCTGTTGCGTCTTCCGGGTCACGACCGTGTGAGGGTCCTCGTCCAGGCGGGGGAAGTAGACGCCTTGCCGGAGGTCGAGCTCGTCCTGGCGCCGGTAGTCTTCGCGGCGGAAGAGCGGCCCTTTTTCGAGCACCAGAACGTCCAGCCCGGCCCGGGCGAGCACCAGGGCGAGAGGGCCGCCGCCGGCACCGCTGCCGAGGATCAGGACGTCGGTTTCGAGGCGCGGCATCGCGAGGGATCGGAGCGGGGGTCTGGAGTGCCGAGGCCGGCGAAGCGCCACCCCGCGCCATCGCGGTTGCCGCCGCGCACGGGATGGCAGAAGGAGCCCTCCAGGGCCAGGAGAACGAGCTGTTTCAGAAACTCCGCCCCTCCGGGCGCGGGGTCTTCTTCGAGGGTGCGGAGGATCTCGTCCTGGCGCGGCGGCTCCAGGGCCGCGAAGCCTTCGCCGCAGCGTTCGAGCGCCAGCCGGTCCAGCCGGTCCAGGCCGCCGGCCAGGAAACGCCAGAGGGGAGCGCCACCCGCGAGCCGTTCCGCCACGTAGTCGACCGCTCCCGCCTCGACCGCCCCGGGGCCCGCGCCGGGCGGCACGAGACGCGCGAGAGCAGCAGAGAGGGTCAGCCGGCGGAGGGATTCAGAGTCTTCGTCCATGACGGACGGATCTTACTCCTTCAGCGCCGCAGGCGACTGGCCCACAGCTTGCAAACTCTTCCAGGCATGGAGTTTTGGAAGGCGTGGGACCTGCTCAGCAGCAAAGTAACGGGATGGATCAGGGGCTTCGTCCTGCTCCTGCCCAACCTCCTGGTGGCGGTGCTCGTGCTGGTCGGCTTCTGGCTGCTGGCCAAGCTGGCGCGGAACCTCCTGCACCGGTTCCTGCGCCGGGTCTCCCATAGCGATCAGGTCAACCGGGTCCTCGCCCAGACGGCCTACCTCGCCCTGATCGCCGGCGGCCTGTTCGTAGCGTTGGGCATCCTGGGCCTTCAGAAGACCGTGGCCTCGCTGCTCGCGGGCGCCGGCATCATCGGCCTCGCCCTCGGGTTTGCCTTCCAGGACATCGCCGCCAACTTCATGGCCGGCATCTACCTCAACATCCAGCACCCCTTCCGCGCTGGCCATCTCATCGAGAGCAAGGACTTCTTCGGCGTCGTCCAGCGGGTCCACCTGCGCTGGACGGAGATGCGCAACCCGGAAGGGCAGATCGTGCTGATCCCCAACAAGCTGGTGTTCGAGAACCCGATCAAGAACTACAGCGCGACCGGCCGGCGGCGGGTCGACCTCCGGCTCGGGGTCTCCTACGGCGACGACCTGGAGAAGGTGAGGCGGGTCGCGATCCGCGCCTTGGAGCAAGTCTCCACGCGCAAGCCGGACACGGAGGTGGAGCTGTTCTTCGAGGAGCTCGGGGAGAGCTCGATCGACTTCGTGGCACGCTTCTGGATCGACTTCACGTCCAAGCAGTCCGAATACCTCCAGGCGCGCAGCGAGGCCATCGAGCGCCTGAAGCGCGCCTTCGACGAGAACGGCATCACCGTGCCGTTCCCCACCCGCACGCTCGACTTCGGCGTCAAGGGCGGCGAGACGCTGTCCGAGGCGCTGGAAGAGGTGGGGCTCGGCGCCCGGCGGGGCGGGGGCAACGGCAGCAGGACTGGCGAGCCGCGGTCTCCCCACTAGCCAAGCCGTTCGCGGACCGGCGCCCCCCTCCGGTAACCTTCCCGCCCCTCCGGCGTACAGGCTTCGAGGAGACATGCCATGAAGCTCACGATCGAGGGAGTGGGGAAGCGGTACAAGGGAGATTTCTGGGGGCTCAAGGACTTCACCCTGGAGCTGGGGCCGGGCGTGCTCGGCCTGCTCGGGCCGAACGGCGCGGGGAAGTCGACCCTCATGCGGATTCTCGCCACCATCACCCGGCCCACCGAGGGGCGGGTGCTGTGGAACGGCACGGACATCGTTCGCTCGCCCGACGGGCTGCGGGCCGAGCTGGGCTATCTGCCGCAGGACTTCGGGGTCTATCCCAATCTGAACGCCGTCGAATTTCTCGAGTACATGGCGGCCGTCAAAGGGCTGGCCGCGGCGGCGGCGAAGCGGCGCATCGATGAGTTGCTCGTGCTGGTCAACCTCGCCGAGGCCAGCAAGCGCCCGCTCGGCGGCTATTCGGGCGGCATGAAGCAGCGGATCGGCATCGCCCAGGCGCTGCTGAACGATCCGGCGCTGCTGATCGTAGACGAGCCCACGGTGGGCCTCGACCCCGAAGAGCGGGTACGGTTCCGGAACCTCCTTTCGGACCTCGGCGGCGAGCGTATCGTGATCCTCTCCACCCACATCGTTTCGGACGTGGAAGCCGTGGCGACGGGCATCGCCATGATGGACCGCGGACGCCTGCTCGCCTATGCGGAGCCGGAGGAGCTGCTGCGCCGGGTCGAAGGGCGGGTCTGGGAGTGGGTGATTCCGAGCGCCCAGCTGCAGGAGGCGCGGGAGCGCTGGAAGATCAGCAGCACCATGCGCCGGGCGGACGGCGTCCATGCCCGGGTGGTCTCGGATCTGCCGCCGGCCGCGGGCGCCGTGCCCGTGCCGCCCAGCCTGGAGGACGCCTATCTGGCCGTGCTGGAAGGCGACCGGGGAAGGCGGGCCGCCGCATGAGCCATCCCCGCAAAGCCCGCGTCCTCTATCACCTGATGCGTGCCGACTTCCTGGAGCGGGTGCGGCGCTACAGCTTCCTGCTGACCCTGGGGCTCGCCGTCTATCTCGGCTACGTGGTCAGTGTCGGCCAGCTCAAGCTCTGGGTGGATGGCGCGCGCGGCGTCTACAACTCGGCCTGGGTAGGCGTGCTGATGGCGATGGTGATCAACACGTTCCTTTCGCTGGCCGGTTTCTACGTGGTCAAGGGCTCGATCGAACGGGACCGGCGGACGGGGGTGGGGCAGATCCTTGCCACGACGCCCATGACAAAGCCGCTCTACACCTTGGGCAAGATGGTGAGCAACCTCGCCGTGCTCCTCGCCATGGTGGCGGTGCTCGGAGGAATGTCCGTCGTAGCCCAGCTCGTAGCGGGGGAGGCGACGCGGATCGAGCCCTTGAAGCTCCTCGCGCCCATCCTTGTCTTTTGCGTGCCGGTCATGGCCCTTGTGGCAGCGCTCGCCGTGCTCTTCGAGACGATCCCGGGGCTGCGCGGCGGCCTGGGCAACGTGGTCTGGTTCTTCGTCTGGACGGGGGGCCTGATGCCTCTCTCCGTCCTCAACCAGGGCCGCATGGATTTGCTCGGGCTGGGGGCCGTGTCCAGCACCCTGTACGGCGAGACCGCGATCCGGTATGGCGTGGTCAAGCACAGCTTCGTCCTCGGCGGGATCACGAACGAGCGCGGCGCCAGGATCTTCGAATGGGACGGCATGGACTGGACGGCGGAGATTCTGCTTTCCCGGTTGATCTGGATCGCAGCTGCCCTGGGAGTGGCCCTCCTCGCCGCACTCCTCTTCGACCGCTTCGATCCCTCGCGGGGCCTGGGGAAGGCCCGTAAGCAGCGGAAGTCCAAGGCGGCGCTTCCGGAAGCCTCTCAGGACCTTGCGGTTCCAGCACCTGTTCCCGCCTTCCATCTCCAGCCGTTGCCGGCCGGGGCGCGCCGTTTCCGCTTCTTCGGACTCCTGCGCGCCGAGCTGCGCCTGCTGCTCCAGGGGCAGCGCTGGTGGTGGTACGCCGTGGCGGCCGGCCTGCTCGTCGCGAGCTTGGCCGCGCCCCTCGAAGGGGTCCGCAGGGTGGTCCTGCCCCTGGCGTGGATCTGGCCGATCCTGCTCTGGTCGGCCCTGGGCACGCGGGAGGCGCGCCACGGCACGGACGGGCTGGTCTTCTCGGCGGCGCACCCGCTGGGCCGGCAGCTCCCGGCGGCCTGGCTGTCCGGAGTCGTCCTGGCCCTGGCCACGGGTGGGATGGCCGCGCTGCGCCTCGGTCTGAACGGAGACCTGGCCGGCCTCGGCGCCTGGGCCGTGGCCGCGCTCTTCATTCCCACGATGGCCCTCGCGCTCGGCGTCTGGAGCGGCAGCAGCAAGCTGTTCGAGATCCTCTACCTGGTCCTCTGGTATCTCGGGCCCATGCAGAGGGTGGCGCCGCTCGATTACCTGGGCTCCATCCCGGAGGCGGTGAAGGCGGGCGTGCCGCTGGCCTATCTGGCGGCGACAGGACTGCTGATGCTGGCGGCGGTGGCGGGGAGGAAGCGGCAGATGGCGCGGCTGTAGGGTCAGGACTGGCCGCGGAGGCGTTCGAGCTCTTCGATGGCTTCCAGATGGCTCAGGAGAGGTCTGCCGGTCGCGGAATCGACCAGCCGCAGGCTCAAGCTCTCCGGTCGGAGGATCAGCCCGAGGGCATTGCTTACCAGGGAGCCGTCCTTCTCAGGCGCGATCGGCAGATAGCGCCCCGAGAAGAGCCGGTATCCCTGGAGCTGGGGCTCCAGGTAGTCCCCCAGGGGATCGTGCAGGAAGTACTCCTCGACGCCCAGCCACTGGTACAGCTCCTTTTTGTCCCCCAGATCCTCGCCTTGGGTACTGGACGAAGTCACCTCGATGACGAAGACCGGAGCCGCTCCTTCTTTCCAGAGCTTGTAAGAGCTGCGGTTCCCTCTCGGGATTCCCTTCACCACGAAGACATCGGGCGCGACACACTTCTTGGGGAAACCCTCGACATAGTAGAGGAGCAGGTTGCCGGCGATGTAGACGTCCGGGACAGCACGGAAGTGAGCCTCCAGGGCGTCCAGGAGGTAGGTCATCTCCTTGCGGTGGAGATCGCTTTCCGCCATCGGTTGGCCGTCGGATTCCGGGTAGTAGATCTCTTGCCGGAGGGGAATCGCGGTCATGCGTGCCGTCCTTTCTCCGCAGGTCGCCAAAATAGATCACGGCGGCCCTTGGGAACGCAAGTCAAATTGTAGCACGCGCCCCGGCCACGGTCTGGGCCACGTCCGTGCGGGCGCGGTTCGGGTCAGGGCTCGCGGCGCCTTCCCGCTCCAGCCACTCCCGCTTGAGCAGCGAGTAGGTCACCTTGTCCCAGAAGCGGCCCTTCCAGTAGCCGGTCTCGCGCAGGACGCCCTCGCGCAGGAAGCCGAGCTTCTCCAGGACCTTGGCCGAGGCCGCCGCCTCCGGGATGACGGAGGCCTGGATGCGGTTCATCCCCATCACCTCGAAGGCGTGGCGGAGCAGCGCCCGCACCGCTTCGGGTACGATTCCCTTGCCCCAGTACGGCCGGCCGATGTCATAGCTGAGCTCCGCCTTGAACACCCAGAGCTCCACGCTGTGAAAGCCGCAGGTCCCGAGGAGGGCGCCGTCCTTCTTCTGCTCGATGCCCCAGCGCACCCCCGTCTTCCGCTCGAGCTGGGCGTTGAAGTAGTCGAGGAGGGCCTTGCCCTCGCTGGCGAACTTGAGCGGAGTGATCTCCAGGTGTCTGGTGACCTCGGGGTCCGAGAAGATCCGGAACAGGCCCTCGGAATCCTCGGGTCTCAGTGGGCGCAGGATCAGCCGCTCCGTCTCGATCCGCTGGGGCTCCGTCAGCTTGGCTGGACGCATGTGACTCTCCTGGTTCGATAATCCCTCTATAGATAGTCCCTCTATAGAGGGAACAGAATAACCCGAGAGTACGTATAGGCTACAACCATGGTGGACAACCTCTGGAACGACGACGAAGCCGAGCGCTTTCCCGGCGACCTGGGACTGCGCGTGTACACCTCCCGCCTGCTGGGGCGCGACAAGAGCCTGGTGCTCCACGGCGGGGGCAATACCTCGGTCAAAGCACGGGAGCGGAACCTCTTCGGGGAAGAGGAAGACATCCTCTACGTGAAGGGGAGCGGATGGGACCTGGAGACCATCGAGGCCGAGGGGTTCGCGCCTGTCCGGCTCGGTCCGGCCCAGCGCCTGGCGACCCTGCCGAGGCTCTCCGACCCCGAGATGGTGAACGAGCTGCGGACGAGCATGACCCGGGCCTCGGCGCCCACGCCGTCCGTGGAGGCCATCCTGCACGCGGTGCTGCCCTACAAGTACGTGGACCACACCCATGCCGACGCCGTGGTCACCGTCACGAACACGCCGGACGGCGAGGCGCGGGTGCGGGAGATCTGGGGCGGCTCGGTCGTGATCATCCCCTATGTGATGCCGGGCTTCGACCTCGCCCGCCTGTGCGCCGAGCGCTTCCCGGCCGAGGCGGGACCGGAGACCGTGGGCATGGTGCTGATGAACCACGGCATCTTCTCCTTCGGAGCCACGGCACGGGAGTCCTACGACCGGATGATCGAGCTGGTCCGCCAGGCCGAGGAGTACCTGGAGGCGCGCGGCGCCTGGGCGCTCGGCCCCTTCCCGGAGGTCTCGGAGAGCCCTGATCCCTTTGGGATCGCCAAGCTCCGGCACGACCTGTCCAAGGCGGCGGGGTTCCCCATGGTGCTCGCCATCCATCGCGATGCCCGGAGTCTCGCCTTCGCCCGGCGGGAGGACGTGGGCCGCGTCTCCCAGCAGGGGCCGGCCACGCCCGACCATGTCATCCGCACCAAGCGCCTGCCCCTGGTGGGGCGGGACGTGGAGGCGTACGTCCGTGCCTACCATGAATACTTCGAGCATGCTCAGGCGTCGCAGGCCAAGACCATGCTCGATCCCGCTCCGCGGGTGGTGCTCGATCCCGAGTTGGGCCTGGCGACGGCGGGGCGGACGGTGAAGGACGCCGCCATCACCGCCGAGATCTACCAGCACACCATGGACGTGATCGAGCGCGCCGAGCGGCTGGGCGGCTGGCAGGCGCTCTCCGCCCGCGCATCTGTTCGACGTGGAATACTGGGACCTGGAGCAGGCCAAGCTCGCCAAGGCCGGCAAGCCCCCGGTGTTCGCGGGCGAGGTGGCCCTGGTCACCGGCGCGGCCTCGGGGATCGGCCGCGCCTGCGTCGAGGCCCTCCTGGCCCGCGGCGCGGCGGTCGTGGGGCTGGACGTGGATCCCCGGATCGAGGGCCTCTTCGGCCGCCGCGATTTCCTCGGCCTGCCCTGCGACGTGACGGTGGAGGAGGACGTGGCGGAGGCCCTCGCCGAAGCCGTCACCGCCTTCGGCGGGCTGGACCTGCTGATCCTGAACGCCGGCATCTTCCCCGCCACCCGCAAGATCGCGGACCTCGCCACTGGAGGAGTGGGACCGCGTAATGCGGATCAACCTGGACGCCAACGTCCTGCTGCTGCGCCTCTGCCATCCCTTCCTGAAGCTCGCGCCCGCGGGCGGACGGGTGGTGGTGATCGGCTCCAAGAACGTCCCCGCTCCCGGCCCGGGCGCCGCCGCCTATTCCGCCTCCAAGGCCGCGCTCGTCCAGCTCGCCCGCGTGGCGGCCCTGGAGTGGGGGAGGGACGGCATCCGCGGCATCCGCGTGAATGGCCTCCACCCCAACGCCGTCTTCGACACGGGCGTCTGGACGGACGAGGTGCTCGCCTCCCGGGCCGCCGCCTATGGCCTCACGGTCGAGGAGTACCGGAAGAACAACGTGCTGCGGGTGGAGGTCACCAGCCGCGACGTGGCCGAGCTGGCCGCGGAGCTGTGCGGCCCCCGTTTCGCCAAGACGACGGGGGCCTGGATTCCGGTGGACGGTGGGAACGAACGAGTGATCTGATCCCCTGGCTCAGGCCATCGCCATCGCCATCGCCGGCTCGGTCTCAGGCTCGGGATCCAGCACCGGCTGCGGCGGCAGCTTGCCGAGCACCGACGGATCGAAGTCGAACCAGCGGGCGAGCGACGGCGGCGCCACGGTCTTGCCCCAGCCGACCATCTGCCCGAGCTTCTCGGGCAGGAAGTCGAGGTGGCGCGCCTCGGGGTCGCTCCAGGCGTGGATGGGCGGCAGGTTGGCCTCGCCGAGCTTCTGGAAGATGAGCGGCCGCCGCCTCCTGGGCGGAAATCTCGCCGGCCTCCCAGCGGTCGAACGTCTCGTCGCCGAAGCGGTAGAGATCCTCCATCATGCTCTCCCCGGGCGGGGTGCTCAGCGGCAACGGATCGTCGTCCAGCGCCGCGAACTCGGCCTTGTCGCCCGTATCCGGCGTACTTGAGGCAGACCCGGAACATGCGCAGGTCGCCGAAGATGATGTTGACCAGCCAGAGCCGCAGCCAGGCGTTCCAGGTGTCGAAGTCGCCGAACGAACGGAAGGAGTTGAAGACCATCCGGTCGTTGTCCTTGATCATCGACGGCCTGGAGCCGCCGCGGGTAGTCGAAGCGCTCGGGCGAGAAGTCGTCGTCGCTGCAGCGCCTGGATGAGGCGGGGCGCCAGGGCGTGGATCTGCTCGAAGGTGTTGATCATGCCGCGCGAATAGAGCGCGTCGATGAAGCCGTGGGCATGGGACATGAGGAAGCAGCGGGGGCCCGCGCTGTCCGTCGCCGAGAACTGCAGCCGGCCCGTGCCGACCCAGGGCCGCACCGCCACGCCGCCCTCGAGGTGCTCGGCGATGCTCGGGTACTTGTCGACGATCTCCCAGAACTCCTGCTTCGGGGGTGATGTCGTCCCGCTGCGGGTACTTCCGCATGTCGAGGGTCAAGCCGATGCTGGTGACGTCGCTCTCGGAGCCGGGGACGTTGTCGAAGCGGATGACCCAGAACCAGCCGCCGTCGATCATGTGGTGCAGCGTGCCCTCGTACCACCCGCGCGACAGGCCGACGGCCGCTCCTCCGGCGGGAGCGTGTCGTCATACCGCTTGAACCCCTTCATGTGGGTGAAGATGGTCCGCGACTGGGTGCGCAGCGTCCGGCACCGCCTGGCGCAGGCCGAATTTGTTGGCGACCACCGACTTGTGGCCGCTGCCGTCCACGAGGTAGCGGGCGTGGAATTCCTCGCCGGTGGAGGTGCGCAGGACGACGCCGTCGTCGTTGATCGCGAAGTCCTCCACGTCGGTCCTCTCGCGGTAGTCGGCGCCGTACTTGATGGCCGCCTTGACCAGGTAGTGGTCGATGTCCTGCCGGAACAGGTGGCTCTCGGAGACCAGCGGGGTGGCGGGCGGGATCAGCAGGTGCGCCCTGATTCGGGTCCTGCTTCTTTCCCTCTTCGTGGTAGAGGAAGCCGAAGGTCTTCTTGACCCCGCAGTTGCGCGTGACGTGCTTCAGGATCTTCTCGGTGCTGCTGATGTGCCCGATTTCCGGCACGTCGAACCGTTCGCCGAGGATCCACATCAGCATCGAGCTCTGCGGCTGCATGGCCTCACCCACGGCGAAGCGGGGATGGGTGCCCTTTTCGAGCAGCAGCACGCGGAAACCCTGGCGTCCGAGGATGGCCGCCAGCGTAGCGCCGGCGATACCGGAACCGAGCACGGCAACGTCATACTTTTCTTGTTTCACGGATTTTCTCCCCCTGGAGCGACAAGCGCTCCCAAAATAAGCGGCCAGGAGCCGCAAGTAAACAAGCAATATGAGGACAGCCTACGGTGGGGGAGTGCGCGAGCCCCCCCAAAGCGGGACAACTTCGTGGGAAAAATTTTCTACGGCACCAGCAGCACCTTCCCCGTCGTCCGCCGCCCCTCCAGAGCCCGGTGGGCTTCGGCGGCTTCGGCCATGGGCAGCTCCAGGCCGATGTGCAGCCGGAGCTTCCCTTCGGCGATCCAGCCGAGCACGTCCCGGGCCCGTTCCACGAGCTCCTCGCGGAGGTGGATGTAGTGGTGGAGCGAGGGGCGGGTCAGGTAGAGCGAGCCCTTGGCGTTCAGGGTCCGGACGTCGACGGGCGGCACCAGGCCGCTCGACTGGCCGAAGGCCACCAGGGTGCCCCGCAGCTTCAGGGAGTCCAGGCTCTTCTCGAAGGTGTCCTTGCCCACGCTGTCGTAGACCACGTCCACGCCCTTGCCGCCGGTCAGGCGCTTCGCTTCGGCCGCGAAGTCCTGCTGGACATAGTTGATGACCTCGTCCGCCCCGGCCTCGCGGGCGATCCGCTCCTTCTCGGGGGTCGAAGCCGTGCCGATCACTCGGGCACCGCGCAGCCTGGCCATCTGGCAGATCAGCCGGCCCGCGCCACCCGCCGCCGCGTGGACGAGGCAGGTCTCTCCCGGCTTCAGGGGATAGGTGCTGTGCGTGAGGTAGTGGGCCGTCATCCCCTGGAGCATGGCGGCGGCGCCGTCCCGGGTGCTCACGCCGTCCGGCAGCTTCACCAGCCGGTCCGCGGGCACGGCCGCCAGCTCGGCGTAGGCGCCTTGGACGCCCGTCCAGGCTACGCGATCGCCTTCAGAAATGTCTGCAATGTCTGCGGCGCCGGTCACCCCGGGGCCCACGGCCACCACGGTGCCCGCCGCCTCCTGGCCGGGGGTGAAGGGAAACTCCGGACCCTTGTAGAGGCCGGTGCGGAAGTAGACGTCGATGAAGTTGACCCCGGCGGCCTCGATGCGCACGAGCACCTGGCCTTCCCTGGGCTGCGGATCGGGGGCGTCCTCCCAGGTGAGCACCTCGGGACCGCCCGGATTGTGGATGCGAATGGCTTTCAAGGTTCCCCTCCCTTCCAGTCGGGGAGAGGTTATCGCAAGGGGAGGATCGCGTCAGTCCCGGGCCTTGGCCGAGCCGCTCTCGAGGCGTACCCAGCGGCTGCAGAGCCTTCAAAGTGGCCAGGGTCCTGGGTGGAGAGAGCCTCCTGGCTGAAGCGCTCGATCTCCGAGTGAGGGGTGCCGGCCTTGCGCAGGCCGTAACGGATGGCGCTCACGAGGGCAAAACGGTTGCGGCTGCGAAGTGAAACCCGGATTTCCGGATACATAGGTCGTCCCATCTCTAACCTGTCCATACCTATAACGTCCGGTGGGCAGAAAACGTTTCACCCCCTCGCGCACGATCCCCTATCCAGTTTAGACGATGGAGGTGACGAACGGTTCCCCTGCCTTCAAGGACACCAAGGACACCAGGGACCTCAAGGACGGGCAGGTGGTTCATCGCCCGTCCTTGCTGTCCTTGCTGTCCTTGGTGTCCCTGCCGTCCTTTTCTCAGCCGGCCGGAGCCAGCTCGCGGTGCCAGGCGGGCGTCGTCCGGTCGAGGGCCGCCTCGGCGAGGCTCTGCGCCAGGGCGGCGTCCGGCGAGATCAGGAGCACGCTGCAGGGGGCCTTGCGGGCGACCGTCGAGGCCACGCTCCCGATGATCAGGCGGTCCAGCCCGCCCCGCCCATGGGTGCCGAGCAGGACCAGGTCGGCCGGGTGCTCGCCGAGCTCCTGGAGGATCTCGAAACGCGCCTCCCCGGGGAGCACGGCCGTCTCCACCTCCAGGGGCGCGTCGGCCCTGTTCTCCAGCACGAAGCGCTGCAGCTTCGCACCGATCTGGCGCTCTACCTCCTCGGTGGAGATCTCACCGGCTTTTCGGTGCGTGAGCGTTTCCATGAAGCTCAAGGCATGGACGGCCCGGACCTCGATCGCGGCGCCCTTCGTGAGCTGGGCCAGTAGGTCCAGCCCGCAGCGGAAGGAGTCGGCCGACAGGGGCGACAGGTCGACCGGAGCCAGCACGCGCTCCGGCGGCACCCGCAGCTCGCCGCGCACCAGGAGCACCGGGCAGGCCGCCTTGCGCAGGACCCGGTCCGCGGTCGAGCCGAGCAGCTCGGCGGCGAACGGTCCGGAGCCGGTGGCGCCTACCACGATGAGGTCGGCGCCGGCCGTCCGGGCGGTATCGACGAGGACGCGGTGCGGCTCACCGGCCTTGACCTCGGCGCCCGCCAGCTCGGAATCACGGATACCGAGCCGCTCGATCTGCTCGTCGAGCTTCTCCCTGCACGCGGCGCTCAGCTCGGCGCTGAAGTCCGCGCCCAGCCCGGTCTCGGGGCCGGGGATCCGCGGCCCCTCGGGGATCGCATGGACGAGATGGACCCGTGCGCCGGTGGCCCGGGCCACGGCGAGGCCCGCGCGCACGACCGGATCGCTGTCGCTCTCGAGTAGGGTGCCGATCAGCACCCGGCGAAGCGGGCGGCGGGGACGGGAGGGCAGGTTGGTTGGTGTCATGGCGCTCACCTCCTCGATCCCGAGCGTACCGGGACCTCCAGAGGGGAGGCGACCCCCATTCGGGTAGGGAACCGAGTCTCCGCCGAGCAGGCCGGCGCCCACCCGCCGGCGGGTCTTATGTGTCGTTAATGTACCATGACACATAACGAACGCGAACATTGGACTCCGCGGTCCCCCGGCAGCAGGTCTGAGCCTTCGGGATGTCCCGGCGCTCCATAGGGGAGCCGGGACGGGACATTCCCCAGCCCATCCCTGAGACCGGGGAATGTTCATGACACATTACGCCCCGCTAACGCATCATTGGCGAGCATTTCTCGGTTGCCAGGGCACATTTCTGCGACGCAAAGGAAGGCTCGCGCAGTGCTCGCGAGCGCTTCTGAGACACGAAGAGACGTTTCCGGGGGATCGGGGAGCCTTCATGAGACACTAGGGAGCGGTAACGGCACATTCCCCCTGCGTAATGCGACATTAGGGAAGAAGTATGAGACATTGGGGAAGAGAGATGAGACATTCCCCTCGCTTCCCCAGGGACGCCGAAGCCGGGGTGCGTCCTTGGGGAAGCGGGGGGAATGTCGCATCGAGCCTCCCGCGTCATTCACGAAGAGGGGGGAATGATGCATCCCGGCCGGGCGGACAGCGGGGAAGAGGGGGGAATGTCGCATCTCGAGATCCGAATGATGCAGATCCCGTGGCGGATGGCCGGGATCGCGGGGAGAATGGCGCGGGAGCCTGTCAAGCTGCAGCGTCAGCCTTTGGTTTATGTATTTTTCTTGACCCAGAGGCATTCCCTGTTCTCACGGGGATCCTGGTTTCGACAGAGCTTGGCTCATGGCTCGCTTTGCCTGGCTCCTCTTTCCACCTGCCCTTTTTGGTGCTGTCGGCCACGTGAATATGGACGGCGGCTCCGAGAGCCGTCGCCAGCCGGCACATGGTGCTGATCGTCAGATTCTCGCTTCCGTTGAGCCAGCGCGAGATCGTCGGTGGACTGACACCCACCAACTCAGCCAGTTCTTTGTTGCTGATGCCTTTGGAGATCCTCATCGCCTCGAGGCTTTGGAGGAACTCGAGGAGGGCGACCTGCATCCAATAGGAGGGACTCTTCTCGGCAGAGCGAAGTAGTTGGTCAAACGTGTCGTCCATCGCTAACCTCCTTCTAGAATCGTCACGACCCTTCCGCTTGCCAAGTAATCCAGGTAAGCCTCGCGTAATTGCAATGCCGCAGGTATTGCATCAGGAGGAGTTGGCGAAGTCTTGTAGCAGGCGTTCGTGCAAATAATGTCGCGCCCATATTCAAAGAAAAAGACTCTAAGCCCCAGGTTTTTCTCGTCCTTGGGTTGCTTGGCTCTCTGCCTGCGAGAGGGCTCTTGATTGAGCGCAATGAGCTCTGAGATGCCAGCGTCAAGCCTCTTCGCCCTTACGATCCCATAGCCCCGTTCCGCGAAAGGCGGCCCATAGGTCGGCGTATATTCCTTGAGTGCGGCAATCATCTGTTCGAACAACCGGTAGTGGAATTTCTTTGCGTCCCTGAACACCGCCTCCACCGATTCCCCAGCGACAGGTTGAAGCATCGCAAGAACCCTGAAGTGGTGCCGCGCAATCTGTCGCAGAGTCATATTAGCCTTTGGGCTAATCTCCAGTCAAGAAGGTCAGAGCTTTTAGCCGGGGCGTGAGGATACTACTGCCCGCACCGGCTGCCCTCCGGAAGTTTCGTTCTTCACATTTTGTTGCTTTGAAGAGTGACAGGCGTCGCGCCGCGGGGGTGGAAAACCACCTCCCGCTGACGCGGCTCTACACGGCTGTCAGTGGATCAGGTGTCTTCCTTCGCAAAACGGACCCTCGAAGCTCCGAGGATCTTCGAGCCCCGGTCGTGCAAGCGATCTGCCAGGATCTCCCGGGAGAACGCGGCGATGGAGGTGTATCCCGAAGCGGCCATGCTGAGGACGATCAGCAGGCCCAGGCGGGCGATGGTGGGGTTGGCCGAGAACATCAGCACCGAGAGGCCGATGCCCACCACCACGACATTGGTCAGCACCCGGAGGTAGATGGCGCCGTCCTCGCCCTCGCCCCCCTCCTGCCGGCCGAACCCGAGGTGGATTCCATAGTCCAGGCCCACGCCCACACCCAGCGCCAGGAAGCAGGAGGAGGCCACGCCCAGGGGAATGCCGGCCCAGCCCGCGATCCCCAGGACCAGGGCCAGAGCCCAGACGATCGCCAGGATGCAGCGCAGCGAGGTCCCCCACCGGCGCGAGGCGAAGCCGAGGGCCGCCCAGGCCATCAGGAGGGACGCCGTGATGGAGATGGCCTGGCTGGAGACGATGGAGTCGATGAGCACCCGGCCGCGCTCGGCGCTGCCGCCGACGCGGGTCTCGACGGTGCCGGCCGGGAAGCTACGGCGCACCTCTTCGTCCAGGATGCCGCGGGCGCGCGTAGAGGTCGCGTAGTCGTCGTTAGCGGTGGTGAAGATCAGGCGCGTGGAGCGGCCGCCCTCCCGTTTGTCATCCTCGGCGTCCAGGAACATCCGGAGGAAGACCTCCTCGTTGAAGATCCGGTACGTGCCGAGGAGCCGCTCGACCTCGCGCGGCGATCCGGGCAGCGGCGGCCGTTCGGCGCCAGGCGCTCCCAACTCCCAGGCCCGGTCGCGGACCAGGTCCGCGACCGAGAGCGAGGCGGTGATCTCCGGGCGGGCCTCGATTCGCGCCTGGAAGCTGCCTGAACCGAGCGCAGCAGCTCCGGCTCGGTCCAGACCCGGGCGTCCTTCCGGGTCAGCATCAGGTCGAGCTGGTAGAGGCCGACCGATTCCTTCTCGAACCAGCGGACGTCGCGGACGATCGGGTGGTCCGGCCGGAAGTTGCGGGTCCAGCCGTCGTCGATCTTCAGCCGGGCCATCCCTGGGATGAGGACGAGAGACAGCGCGACCGGCACCGCCCCCCGCAGCAGCCAGGCCGGCACGTGCAGGCGGGGCCGCGCGTTCCACTCGGGGAACTTCCGCACCGGCACCAGCGCCAGGAGAACGGGCACCACGGTCATCGTCAGGGCCCAGGAAAAGCAGACGCCGATCCCGGCGAGCAGGCCGAAGACGCGCAGGGCGGGCACGTCCGTGGGAAGGAACGAGGCGAAGCCGATGGCCGTGGTGAGGGCCGTGGCCGTGCAGGGGAAGAAGACCTTGCGCACCCCTCTCCAGACCAGCGACAGGGGCGGCACGTCCGGGTGCTTCTCCTTGAGCCGCAGATATTCGCTGTAGAGATGGAGATCGTCGGCGATCCCCAGCGCGGTCAGGAGGATCGGGATCATCGCCGTGGTGAGCGAGACCGGGTGCCCCAGCATCTGGAGGACCGCCAGGGTGAACAGCACGCACAGGCCGGACTGGAGGATGGCGATCCCGGCCAGCAGGGGAGACCGGAAGATCCCCCAGAACAGGACGAAGATCAGGGCGAAGGACCAGGGGAGCAGCCGCCGGAGATCCTCGAAGAGCGACCGGCCCAGCCCGTTGAGCACCACGTGACGGCCGACGAGGCGCAATTCGTACTCCCCGGGCCGGCGCGCTTCCACCTTCGCGAAGGACTCGCGGACTTTCTCCTCGATGGAGCTGACGCCGGTGCCGGAGAGGGCGGGCGTCTCCAGAAAGACGGTGCGGCGGGAGACGCCCGCGCCGAGCTTGCCGGCCAGGGCCGAGGAGCGGAGCGCCGAGGCGATCCAGGCGCCGTCCGGGTCATGGAGGAGCCACGGCTCTCCGGGGACCGGTTCGGCACGGAAACGGGGATGGGTGAGCCGGTCGAACAGCAGCATGCGGATGTTGAAGCTCTGCCCGATGTCGCGGGTGAAGAACCGGAGGTCCGCCAGGAATTGCGGGTCGGTGACGGGGCGGTTCCGGCTGGTGAAGGCGACGATCAGCCGCTCGTCCGAGCCGAAGGTCTCGCGGACGGCCTTGTCCGCGGCCAGCACCTCGGACCGGGTGGGGAGCAGCTCCAGGTCGTGGACCCGGATGTCGAGCTTCACCACCCGCCGGGCGGCTCCCGCGGCGAGAGCGGCCAGCACGAGGAAGCCCAGGGCGAGGAGAGTGCGCGTCTTCCAGCTCATGAGCGGCAGAACACCTCGACCTCGGCCCCGGCGCCGGCGGCGTGGAGCTCACCCGCGTCGAGAGGGTCGCCGTCGCCGTCGTCGTCATCGAGGAAATCCTGGCCCGTCCAACGCAGGGAGGTCCCGGGGACAGGGCCGTCGCTCTGGAGCGTCTCCAGGCGCGACCGTTCCACCGGCCGGCGGGTCCAGTGCTGGAGGGAGACGCGGACGAAAAGATCACAGGAAGCCGCGGGGATGGTGCCCGGCCAGCGCACGGCTTGCTTCTCCAGGAAGACAAAGCGGTCTCGCGGATCCGCGGGAATCTCCGGAGCCTCCCAGTTGGGGACGGCGACCGGGAAGACCTGCTCGCCAGGGTCCAGGACGGAGACATACCAGGGCGGGACCAGGGGCCTGGTCCGCGGAGCCTGCCAGGCGATCAGGGCCACGGCCAGCAGGAAAAGCACGGCCATGCGGCGCTGGAGCGAGTCTTGTGTCGTCATAAAAAAGGTATAAAAACATACCTGTCACGAGATCGGCCGCGAAAGCTACCGCCACCGGCGGATGCTTCCGCGGCCTCACTCACTTCATGGAAAAAAAGGTTTTCAGTGCTTTTCGATCACCGCGGCCTGGCCAGGATCCATGACCATGGCGACCTCGCCCGGCTTGTCGACCGCTTCAAACCTCACCTCGTTGGCGAGGTTGAAGACGGTGCCGGGGGCCGGCGGAGTGCTGGTGACATTGGTGCTGATGAGGGTGACGCGGTTCAGCGAGCGGAACTCCTGACCGTTGACGTTCGCCGTGACGAAGGCCGTCATCCGCTGGGTCGCCGGGAACTGCGAACCCTCTTTGTTGCCCACGATCGAGCCGACGCCGGGATCCCTGGAAGTGTCGAGATCGACGCTGAAGGTCCCGACGGCGTTGACGTCGCCGCCCGTGGACAGGTTGCTGATCACGACTTCCTGGCCCAGGCGTCCATCCGTGGTCGTGAAGGTGCGGCCCAGTTGCGCCGTGAGGGTGCCCGGAGTCGCGACCTGGGTCGGTAATCCTCCGAACGTCCGGATGACGTGCGTCATGGCAGCCTGGGTCTGGCACGGCGGCGGCGGTGGAATGGAAACAGCGGCATCGGAAGGCAGGGTCGAAATCAGACCTCCTCCGACGATCGCTACGGCAGCGGCGAGACTCCACATCTTTTTCGACATCGTCTCTCCTTCTCCATCAAGTCAACGGACTGGCCGGTTCCGGCCAGGATCTCCAGCGACCCATTCGCCGAGCATCACCACCTATAGTGCAGCACTGGCGAAATTGCGAGCCGCGGATAAGCAGATATGACAATGATCGATCTCTTTTAGTCCGTAAGAGCTAACGCGATTAAAGTCTCCTCGTCGCCGAGTTTTACAAAGGAGCCGGTCCTCGATCCCCACCTGCAGGAGCCGCCGGTCTGAGAACACGGGCCATGTTTTGACGATACCATTCCGGAAATGTCGCTCCCCGGCCACTTCTGGACCATCGCTCCGCGCCTGCGCCACAGCCTCAAGGCCCGGCAGGTGCCCGAGCCGCGCCCGTGGCAGACCACCCTGGTGGACCCGGTGGCCGGCGAGGTTCCGGTCTCTGGATTATTGAGGGAGATACCGCGGGAGGTACCTGGGAGCGACGATCTGCTGGTGGTCGTCCACGGCCTCGGCGGCTCCACGGAGAGCCACTACATGCTGCGGGCCGCCGTGGCCGCGGAAGCGGCGGGCCTCTCCTGCCTGCGCATCAACCTGCGGGGCTGCGACCGCCGGAGCGGCGACTTCTACCACGCGGGCCTGACCGCCGACCTCCACGCGGCGCTGGCCAGCGAGGACCTCGCGCCCTACCGGAAGGTCTACGTCCTTGGCTACTCCCTGGGCGGCCACGTGGTCCTGCGCCTGGGCACGGAGGAGGGAGACCCGCGCCTCGCCGCCGTGGCCGCCGTCTGCGCGCCGCTGGACCTCGCCCTCTCTCAGAAGGAGATCGACGCGCCCGTGGTCTGGGCCTACCGCCGCTACCTGCTCGCGAGCCTCAACGGCATCTACGCCGCCGTGGCCGCGCGGAGACCCATGCCTTTCCCTGTCGAGCAGGCTCTCCGCATCCGCACCATCCGCGAGTGGGACGACCGCATCGTGGCTCCCCGCCACGGCTTCACGGACGCCGGGGACTACTACGCCCGCGCCAGCGTGGCCCCGCGCCTCTCGGCCCTGCGCGTCCCCGCCCTGCTGATCGCTGCCGAAGGCGACCCCATGGTGCCCGCCCGCGCCGTACGCACCGCCCTCGCGGACCACACCTCGCCGCTCCAAGTGCGCTGGCTCGACCGGGGAGGCCACGTGTACTTCCCCGGATCGGAAGTCGATGCCCAGGTGATCGATTGGCTGCGGGAGCAGCCATAGGCGGACCCTCTGCTCCGGAAAGGCTCCTTCCGGCACCAGGATGTTTAGACGGATGACTATGGATTTTTCCGGGCCCTCACCGGGAGAGACCGGCCGGAGCCCGCCACACCGGTAACGAATACCGCCTTGAAGCAGCCTTTAAAGGAGGAAACGCAAGTGGCCCCCACAGACCTCCACGAGGACGAGACCCTGATCGCAATGCAGACCCCCGGCACCGGCCTCCACCAGCTTCTCCCCGCCGTCTACGACGAGCTGCGCCGCGTCGCCCGCCGGCAGCGCCGCCGGCTGTCGGGCGGCGAGACCTTGGCGACGACGGCCCTGGTGCACGAGGCCTATCTGAAGATGGCGGACCGGCCGGAGTGGCAAGGCGAGTCCCACGTGCTGGGGGCGGCGGCCATGGCCATGCGCCAGATCCTGGTCGATTACGCCCGGCAGCGCAGCTCGGCGAAGCGCGGCGGCGGTCTCGACCCTGTCCAGATCGAGGAGTGCTCCGCGGCCGACGATCAGGCCTGCCGGGTGCTGGCGCTCGATCTGGCTTTGAAGGATCTGGCGGCCGTGGACGAGCGGCTGGTGCGCATCGTGGAGTGCCGCGTCTTCGCCGGGCTCGGCGAGGAGGAGACGGCGCGGGCGCTGCAGATCTCCCTGCGCACTGTGCAGCGGGACTGGGCGCGCGCCCGGGCCTGGCTCAAGGACGCGGTCGTGCCCGGAGGAACGCCATGAAAAGCCTCCTGGTGTCGGGAGGGATCCTCAACGGCGCCCTGTGGGAGGCCTTCTGCGCCAAGCTCGACGAAGAGCCGCTGCTCCCCGAAGGGGCGCTCGTGGGGCGCTACCGCGTGCTGCGCGAGATCGGCCGCGGGGGGATGTCCGTGGTCTATCTCGCCGAGCGGGCCGACGACGCCTTCCACCAGCGCGTGGCCCTCAAGGTGCTCGACCGGGCCCCTCGCGACCGCGAGGCCCGGGCGCGCTTCGAGCAGGAGCGCCAGATCCTGGCGAGCCTCGACCATCCAAACATCGCCCGCCTCCTCGACGGCGGCGTGGATGTCCGCGGCCTGCCTTACATCGTCATGGAGCTGGTCGAGGGCCAGCCCATCGACCAATATTGTGGTCAATATTGTGGTCAACTCTCCATCGACGAGCGGCTGGCGCTGGTCCAGGTGGTGGCCCGGGCCGTGGCCTACGCCCACCGCCGGCTGGTCGTGCACCGCGATCTCAAGCCCTCGAACATCCTGGTCACCGCCGCGGGCGAGGTGAAGCTCCTCGACTTCGGCATCGCCAAGCTCCTGGGCTCCGAGGCGGCCGGACCCTTCGCCGCGCCGCCCACGCGCACGGCCTTGCGCGTGCTCACGCCCGAGTACGCCGCTCCCGAGCAGGTGCGCGGTGAGCCCGTCACCACGGCGTCCGACGTCTACCAGCTCGGCCTCGTCCTCTTCGAGCTGCTGACCGGCCGCCGCGCTCACGGCCTCACGAGCGACTCCCTGACCGAGATCGAGCGGGTGGTGTGCACGGGCGAGCCGCCACGGCCGAGCCGTAGCGTTGCCGCCCCTTCCCTGCGCCGCCAACTGGCCGGAGACCTCGACAGCATCGTGCTGACGGCCCTGCGCAAGGAGCCGGACCGCCGCTACGCCTCGCCGGCGGACCTGGCGGCCGACCTCGAGCGCCACCGGGCCGGCCTGCCCGTGGCGGCGCGGGGAGACGGTCTCGCCTACCGCGCGGGCAAGCTCGTCCGCCGCCACCGGCTCGCCGTGGCCGCGGTGGCGGCGGTCGCGCTCTCCCTCGTCACCGGTCTCGGCGCCGCCCTCTGGCAGGCCCAGGAGGCCCGCCTGGAGGCGCAGAAGGCCACCGAGGTCAAAGACTTCCTGGTACGGATCTTCGAAGTCGCCGACCCCGACGAATCGCCGGGCCGGGCGGTCACGGCCCGGGAGCTCCTCGACCGCGGTATCCAGAGGATCGGGACGCTCCAAGACGAGCCCGAGGTGCAGGCCGAGCTCCTCTCCATGGCCGGCGCCAGCTACAAGAGCCTGGGCCTCTACGCCGCCGCCCGTCCGGTCCTGGAGAGATCGCTGCGCCTCCAGAGGCGGCTCCATGGCGAGCGGAGCCTCGGGGTGGCGGAGGTCGAATCCATCCTTGCCTCCCTGGCCTACAAGCAGGGCGACACGAAACAGGCCGAAGCCCTGCTCCAGGCCGCCCTGGCCACCTACCGCGCCCTGCTGCCGGCGGACGACGCCCGCGTGACCGAAACCCTCATCGGGCTCGCCGACTGTCTCATGAGATACGACCGCGACGGCGAAGCGGCCGCGCTGCTCAACGAGGCTCTCGCCATCCGCCGCCGGAGCCGCAACCCCGCCGATCCCGCCGATCCCCAGATTGCCTTGATCCTGAACGAGATCGGCCTGCTGCGCCACCGCGCCATGGACCTGGACGGGGCCGAGCGGCTCTACCGCGAGTCCCTGGCCATCCGGCGCCGGGCGCACGGCTCCGTCCATCCCGAGGTGGCGACCCCCCTCCACAACCTCGGCGCGCTGTTGTTGACCCGCGGCCGCCTGGCCGAGGCCGAGGCGATCTTCCGCGAGGTGATCGCTCTCGAGGCGCGGCTCTACAGCGGAGACCACCCCAGCATGGCCGACTCCTGGGGCTATCTCGGCCACACCCTGCGCTCCCGGGGCGACCTGGCCGGTGCGGAAGCGCCCTACCGCCGGTCCCTCGCCATCAACCGCGCCAAACGGGGCGCCCGTCATTTCGCCACCTTGAGCGCCCTCCACAACCTCGGCCGGCTCCTCACCGAAACCGGCCGCGCCGCCGAGGCCGAGCCCCTCCTGCGCGAGGCCCTCGCCGGCCGCCGGGCCCTCTACGGCCCGGACTACCCCAAGACGAAGGAGACCGAGAAGATCCTGGCGGAGTGCCGGGCCGCCCTCGCTTCCGTTACGGGCAGGAGGGAGGGCGGCCGCGATCCTCACTGAACGAGCTCCAGGCTGTCGAGGGTGATCGCACCCGACGGCCGCTGGGGCACGTCGAAGTAGAAGTACACGTAACGCACGTCCGTCAGGTCCACGTTGGTGAAGGCCGACAACGGCACGCGGACCGTGTTCATGGCGCTCTTGCTGAAGTCGTTGGGCGGGTTCTCCCCGCAAGTCGGTTCCGGGCACTGGAATTCATCCGGATAGGGGATGCGCCCGTGCAGGCTCACCTGGACCTTGTTGCTGTATCCCGTGCTGGTGTACAGCCGCACGTAGAAGTCCTGGTCCTGGCCTTCCGTGTTGTAGATGTTCCCGTAGACCTGGGCCACGCGGAAGCTCAGGTGGGTGTAGTTGGTGACGTTGCGCAGAGGGCCCACCGCGAAGGGCGCCGAGTCGGGGATGTCCCAGCGGATCCAGCTCGGGGCGGTCCAGGTCACCCGGACGCCTCCCGTGGCGTGGGGAGAGGACTTGATCAGCTCGTGGAGCTCGCCTTCCAGGAAGGTGATGATCCCGTTGGCGCTCTTTACGACGTCGTCGCCCATGGCGTTCACCGCCAGGTTGCCGTTCTCGAAGTTGTCCACCGTCCGCCGCGTGCCAGCGCTGAGCTGCTGGAACAGCTCGAGGTCCGCCAGCGAATCGGGGCGCGTGGAGCCGTCGAAGAAGACCCGGTAGCTCGACTGGTCGAACGCTTTCCAGCGCAGGAACGCGTTGAAATAGGCCTTCGCCACGTTCTGGCCGTTCACCGTGCCGCCGTCCGAGAAGGAGTCGTTGTCGAGGAAGACCCGGTGCCCCATGCCGTAGACGAAGACGAAAGCCTTGTCCACGTGGGTCCCCGCGATGACCAGACCTTCGCTCGACCCCTCGGACCCGGCGCGGTCATAGATGGCGAACGCCGTCTCCTGGGACTCCAGGTTCTGGCCCCCGACGGCCTCGCTGCCGTGCACGTCGGTGTCGCGGGAGCCATAGATGGCCAGATAGCCGTTCGTGGCGTTGCCCGTCAGGAACTCGTGGGGGTCGTTGCCGTTCAAGCCACCCCCGTCCGTGGGGGCGATCGAGACCACGGCGCGCACGTCATAGGCCTCCGCGCCGAGCGCCGGGGTGTCGCCCAGGAGCCGGGCGGCCGTCACCGCCGCTTCGCCGCCGCGGCTGTGGCCCGCGAAGATCACCCGGTCCGAGAGGCGGGTCTTCCAGCTCCAGAACGTGTGCATCGAGTTCAGGTAGCTGATCATCTGGAGGCCTCGATCCTCGTTGTCGCCGCTGTTCGTGATGCTCGCCGTCACGAAGCCGTTGCGGGCCAGGTGGGCCATCAGGTATTCATGGTCGTCCTTGTCCATGCCGATGCCGTGGGCGAAGATGAGGATCGGCCGGCCGGACGGCGGTCCGTCCGCGGAGCTGCACGTCGCCGAAGGCCAGCGGACCGTGCCCGCCACGACGCCGACGCCGTCGCCCCCATAGTCCCAGTTGAGGTTCTGGATGTAGTGGCACGGGTAGCCGGTGGACGTCGTGGGATCGGCGGGCACCGCCAGGAGGCGCCCCGCGAGGCCGAAGGCCAGGATCGTGGCAAGGGTCAGGCTATGGACAAAGTTCCTTCTCATTTCGTGCTCTCCTTTTCAAGGCCTTTCCAGGCCGTTCAAGGAGAGAGACGGAAACGGCGGGCCGAACCCGCCACGCCTTCTGAAAAAAGATTGCTACCCGTGAAAGATCGCCGCCAGCCGCTCGATCCCATCCACCAGGCGCGGCCCGGGCCGGCTGAAGCAGCCGTTGGCGTCGGCGGGGAAGACCCTCCCCTCGCGGACGGCGCGCAGGGACTGCCACTCGGGAAGGTGGGCGTTCGCAATCATTTCGATCTGACCGCGTGCGCCGGCCTCGTCGAAGCCGCAGGGCATGGCCACGATCACGTCCGGGTCCGCCGTTGCCACCCGCTCCCACGTGAGGCGCTGCGAGTGGCCGCCGGGCTCGCCGAACACGTCGATGCCCCCCGCGAGGCCGATCATCTCCGGCACCCAGTGGCCGCCCGCGAACGGGGGATCGAGCCACTCCAGGGCCAGGACGCGGGGCCGGGACCGTCCCGTTACTGAGGACCGGACCGTCTCCAGCCGCCGTGCCAATCCCGCGAGCAGGGCTTCGGCTTCCTTCGTCCGGCCGGTCAGCTCGCCCATGCGGCGGATGTCCGCGAAAACGTCGCCGAGAGTCTTGGGATCGAGGGAGACCACGTCCGGGCAGCGGGGGAGGGGGCGCACGGCGCCGTCCACCTGCTCCGTGGAGACCGCGCAGACCGGGCAGAGCTGCTGGGTGACGATTACGTCCGGCGCCAGCTCGGCGATCCGCGCCTCGTCCAGCGTATAGAGGCTCTCGCCGCTCCCCACCTGGGCCGAGACCGCCGCGTCCACCTCCGCCGCGCTCATCCCCGGAGCCAGGGCGCTCCCCGTGAGGATCGGCCGGCGCCGCGCCTCCTCGGGGAAGTCGCACTCGTGGCTGACGCCCACCACGAAGTCGCCCGCGCCCAGCGCGAACAGGATCTCGGTACCGTTGGGGACGAGGGAGACGATGCGCATAGGGGGAGCCTACCGCTTTCCCAGGTCGACTACGAGGTAGTTCTCATCGCTGTACGCCACGCTCACCCCCGGCGCCCGGCCGAGCTGCCAGGCCAACCGCTGGAACACCGGCACCTTCCACATCGTCACGTACCGCGCACCGAACCGCTCGCGGATGGTGCGGGCCGGGTCGGGGTTGTCCCCCTTGACGATGTTCACGTACGCCTGGAACAGGGCCGGGTCCTTGGCGTGGAACACCGTCGGGTCCAGGGCCACCAGGGACTGGAGCTGCGGCGCGAAATAGAAGAGGGGAGACGAGTCCGCCCACTGGGCCGTGAACACCCGCGACCCCGGAGCACCGTTCTCGCCCATCCAGCGCGCCATCTCGCGGGGCTGAGAGACCCGGCCGAAGCCGTAGGCCTGCAAGGCCCCGAACGTCTCGATCGCCCCGAAGAGAATCGCCACCGCCGCCAGCACGCGGCCCCACAACGGCATCAGAGGAGGCAGGCCCCGCTCCCGCCGCTCGGCGAGCACCAGCGCCAGGGCCAGCAGCCCCAGAGGCGCTCCCAGCTCCAGGAACCGGCGGACGGCGAAGCTCCCCGCGAGCAGGAAGGCCAGCGCCACCGCCCCCACCGTGATCGTCGTCCGGCTCCGCAGCCGGGGCTGGAAAATCAGCAGAGCGATCGCGATCAACGGCGCGATGAACGCCGGCCATTGCTCGATCAGCACGGCGGCGTCCGGCGGCGCGAGCTCCGTGCCGAGCTGCGACTGCAGGGCCGCGTTGCTTCCCGTCGTGGCCTGGAACGGGATGACGAAGTTCGAGATCCAGAACAGCCGGAAATTCGCCGGCACCTGCGGATGCACGAGCTGGCCGAGCAGCCATCCCCCCGCCGCCGCGGCCACCGGCTGCCAGACGATCCGCCGCCCCTCCGGACCTCTTCCTTCCGGAGCCGCTACCAGACCGGACATCGCCCAGAGGGCGGCCAGGGGGATCGCGATCCACCCGCCCGTATGGGTCAGGCCGAACAGGGCGCAGACCACCACCAGCGCCTTCCAGCGCCGGGTGACCAGGAGAGCGATCACCAGCATCGTGAACCCGATCAGCCACACCTGGGGCCGGCACATCTCCATCCGCAGGCCGAACATGGGACCCAGCGCCGGCAGGGCGAGCACGAACCACCACGGCCGCGGCACCGCGAGCTTCCACAGTGTCCAGGCGAAGACCCCCACCACGAACAGCTGCCCCAGGAACACCCCCAGGAACCCGGCCCGTTCCAGCGGCAGGGTCGCGAACGGCATGAGCATCACGTGGAAGAGAGCCGCACCGTCCACGAACCGGTCGTAGAGGATCGAGAACGGCGTCCACCGGAACGTCTCCATCCGGAAGTCCGACCGCATCTCCCGGGCGAGCCCCAGGTGGTAGTACTCGTCATACGACCAGGGCTGAGGGGCCGAGAGCCGCGCCCAAGCGAACAGGGCGAGCACGGCCGCGCACGCCAGGATCAATTTCAGAAGGGGAGGAATCCGTTCTGGGCGCGAGACGGCTTCGACCGGTTTCGAATCGGCCCGCCGTGGAGTCCGCATCTTGCTGGCTCTGGCCATGGGCGGGGAGTGTATCGCGGCGGGCTGGTGCACAATACCCACCCATGAAACGGTTCCTCCTGCTCCCCCTGGCCCTCCTCCTCCTGGCCGCCACTCCCGCGGCCCAACCCGTCGGCCCCCGCATCGTCGCCCTCGGCATCGCCCAGGACGGCGGCCTGCCGCAGACGGGCTGCAACTGCTCCAACTGCTCGCTGGCGCGCAAGGACCCATCCCACGCCCGGCACGTGGCGAGCCTGGCGATCGATTTCCCGAAAACGGACCACGTCTATCTCGTGGACGCGACCCCGGACCTGCCGGAGCAGATCGCCAAGATCCACACCTTCCGCGCCCATCCCGAGGGCAAGACGGACCGCGCGCCCCTGGATGGCGTGCTCCTCACCCACGCCCACATGGGCCACTACCTGGGCCTCGCCCACCTCGGCTTCGAGAGCGTGAGCACCAAGGACCTCCCCGTCTGGGCCTCGCCGCGTATGGCCGAATTCCTGCGCACCAACGGCCCCTGGAGCCAGCTCGTGCGCCTGAACAACATCGTGCTGCGCGAGTTCCAGCCCGGCCAGCCCTTCGACCTCGAAGAGGGGGTCTCCGTGAAGCCCATCCAGGTGCCCCACCGGGACGAGTACAGCGACACCATGGCCTTCGTGATCCGCGGCCCGAAGAACAACGTCCTCTACCTGCCCGACACCGACTCCTGGAAAGCCTGGCCCAAGCCGCTCCTCGACGTCCTGGCCGAAGAGAAGGTGACCATCGCCCTTCTGGACGCCACCTTCTATTCACCCGACGAGCTGCCGGACCGGGACATCACCAAGGTCAAGCACCCCTTGATCGTTCAGTCCATGGACCTGCTGGAGCCGTTGGTAAAGGCGGGCAAGCTCCGCGTCTACTTCACGCACCTCAACCATTCCAATCCGGCCCTGATCCCCGGCGGTCCGGCCCAGAAAGCCATCGAAGCGAGAGGTTTCCGGGTGCTCGCGGAAGACGAGGAGATCGGGCTGTAGAGAAGTCTGAGGCCCGGCAGTCTGAAGGGGTGGGGAATGCCGTATTCCCCAGAGCAAGTGTTGCGATTTGAAGAGGGGCGCGGCATTCCCCTCTCGGTTGAGACGCGAAGGGAAGGGAATGCCACAATCCCTGCTCTTCGGCAGGCGGCGGCGAGGGGGAACGGGTCTTTCCCCCACGCCGCAAAGCGCGAAGAAGAGGGAATGCTCCATTCCCCGCCTGTTTGAGGTGCGAAGAGAGGGGAACGAGGTTCTCCCGCCGTCCTCGAGGCGCAAGGAGTGGGGAATGAGTTTTTCCCCAGGTATCGCAAGGCACGAAGAGTGGGGAACGCCGCGCTACGGGAGATGTCGCGTCATTCCCCGTCGACGTTACGACATTCCCCGTCCGTTGAAGGCGTCGAGGATGGGGAATACGGTCTTCAGAGCGTATCAGGCGTCCGGTTCCCCTTCCGCTTCGTCCCACCGCGACGCCTCGGGCCAGTGGACCGTCCCGGCTTCAGAGCCGCGGCCACCCGTTCCGGAGAGAGGCGCTCGGGAACGTCGGTGAGGTCGTAGAGAGCCCAGCCGTCTCCGAAGCGGACGTATTCGAGGGCTTCGGGGGGGCCGGAGACGTAGCGGAGGGAGTTGAGGAGCCGTCCGCTCTCCGCCTCCCACAGCTTGACCGTACCGTCGTCCGACCCGGTTGCGAGAGGATCTGGCGCCCTGTCCTCAGCAGTCCCAGCTATAGCAGGTATAGGCGGACTTGCAGTCGTAGGTTACCCACGTGCCGCCGGCTGCGTCTTTGAGCGCTTCCTTCTCGAGATCCTTCAGCGTCTCACGGTTGAGCTTGAGCTTCGGAGTCGCGGTCTTCTTCATCTGCGTTCTCCTTTTCTGAGAGGGGTGGCCAAAGACTATACCCGATTCGTGGGCTAGAACCCCTCCTCGTCCATCCCGCCGCAGAACGTACCCGCCGGGTTGACGTAGGTCTTCACCTGCCTGGAGACGGTGTCCGTCACCTTGAGGGTGAACTCGAAGCTGGTGAGCGATCCCCAGACGATGCGGGCGCGGTCGGTCTCCACGGCTTTGACGGCCACTTCCGCTCCGGTGGCGGCCTTGAAGGCGAAGGTGCCGGAGTCGTCCGTGATCTTCGTGGCCTTGGCCGTTCCCTTAGCGCCGGTCGTGGGATTCTTCCAGGTGAGCTCGACCTGGAAGCGCTTGCCGTGGAGGCAGAGGCGCGTGGGAGCAGCCTTGCAGGTGCCGACTGCGTGCTGGTCGGTAAACGTGAGGGGTTGGCTCGCGAGGCCGAAGAGGTCGTCTTCGGCTTCCATGGCAATATCCACGGCAATATCCGCCGGCAGGGAGATCAACGCCTGCGGAAGCTGCTGGTTCACCCCACAGGTGCCGGCGCCATTGTAGAAGTAGGTGGTGCCGCCCTTTTTCGTATCCGTCACGCTGACGGAAATCTGGAGGTTGGTGAGCTGGCTGTAAAGGAGGCGGACTTCCTGGCCGGTCTGGGTCATGCGGACGAGGAGGTCGGCGTGGCCCGAGCCGAGGGTGAAGACGCCGAAGTTGGTGCCTTTCTTGAGGACGGTGCCCTTGCCGCTCTCGCCCGTCGCCGTGTTGCGCCAGCTGGCTTCCACGAGAAAGCGGTTGCCCTGGAAGCACAGCCGGTCCGGTCCGGACTTACAGGTCGTGGGCTCCGGGGCGGCCTCCTGGGGCTTCAGGATGTAGAGCCCCTGGTTGATGCCGCCCACCACCACCGTACCGCTCGGGAAAAATGGATAGTTGCCCCAGGCGCCGTCGAAACCCACGTCGTCCCGGTCGGGCACGACGTCGAAGAAGCCAACTTCCTTGAGCGTGCCCTCGGCGATGCGAGAGATGTCCAGGATGCGCAGGCCGGCGCGGTAATTCGACTGGTAGACCCGGTCGCCGCGGACGTACTGGTTGTGATCGGTCGCCCCGGTGGAATGCTCGTGGACGGCGAACATCCGGGGCGCGGTCAGGTCGGAGAGGTCCCAGAGAAGGGTGCGGGTGTTGTGGTGGTACTCGGCCTCGTCCGATTCGTCATCCATCAGGAAATATTGATGGTCCCCGGTGAGCCAGCCCTGGTGGCTGTAGGCGAAGTTCTCATAGTTCGTCCGCGAGATCTTCTGGGGCGCGCTTTTGTTGGTCACGTCCACGATCAGCAGGGCGTCTTCGGCGCTCGCGAAGCAGAGCTCGCGGCCGGTGAAGCGCTGGTCGGGGCCGCGATAAATGACACATTGGGTATCGTGGATGTAGGAGTGGACGGGATCGGGCCAGCAGCCCACGGGGGTGAACCGGCCCACGTCGATCATCTGGAGACCGCCGCGGCAATCGCCGCCCACGGCGTAGGCGAAGCCGGTTTCGGTGTTGACGGCGATGTTGTGGATGCGTCCCGTGCCGGTGGAGAAGCTGGCGTTGGCCGTGAAATGCACAGGCGGTCCGGAGGCCCCTCGGAGTTGGGTGAGGTTGAAGAACTGAACGCCGTTCGTTCTGTTGTTCGAGGAGGTCCCGTCGGCCACCACGAGGGCCCAGTTCCCCAGGACGTTGACTTCGCGGTTCGGGGTTCCCGTGGCTACGCCGGGCAGGTCGCCCACGAGCCGCGGGTTCCTGGGATCGGTGATGTCCACGAAGCTGACGCGGCTGCGCAAGGCGATCAGGGCATATTCACGCCGGGTCTCAGGATCCGTCCAGCCCCAGATGCCAGCCGCCCGCTCGCCCGGCTCAGCCCCGAGGTCGGTGAGAGTCATGAAGCTTTCGAGGTCGACGTTGCTGCAGGGGTAGACGTCCGCGAAGCCGTTGACGCAGGGCGTCGGCCCGAGGGTCTGGGGCACGAAGCCGGCTCCGCCACCGGGCTCCTCAGCGCCGTGTCCAGGGTGCTTGGGAGGACCCAGGTGCGAGATCTGGGCTCTCGCCAGGGTGGCCGGGATGGTCAGGACGAGAAACAAAAAACAGAATAGAAGACCAAGGCGCAATCCGTTGAGTCTCATGCGGCCTCCCAGGGGGCCCTCCTGGGGAAAAGAGAAATCTTCGGCTACGATTATACGGCAGGTCTACGGCTCCGCACCCAACTCGGCCAGCTCCTGGGTACGCTTTTCAGTCAGGGCTTTGGCGATCTCCCGGTCCAGGGCTTCGGCCGGAGCAGAGCCCTTCCAGCGCAGGCGGTAGAAGGCGGTCCAGGCGTCGCGGTAGGGAATCCAGGCGCGCTGAGCGTTGCGCAGGGCATCCTGTCCGGCGGTGCCCTGCTCATATTCCTTGTCGTCGGCCTTGGCCTGGGCCAGCATCGTCTTGTAAAGGGAATTCAGATCGTCGTCGGCTTTCTTCAAGGCGGCCCGGCCCGCCTCGGGAGCGCGCTTCTGGGTGAAGCGTTCCAGCGTGGCGGCGAAGTCGCCGCTGCGGTCCATTTCTCCGCCGATCACCACGCTCGGATAGATCGTGCCGCCCAAGTTGGGCTGGGCGATGTACGCGGCGTCCGTCCTGATGGCGGCTTCCGCGGCCTTGCGGAGAGCGGCGAACGCTGGCTTCACGTCAGCGCCCAGAGTCTTTTCCACGGCCGCGATCCGGCGGTCCCAATCGATTTTCTTGCGGTCGTAATCCAGGCTGGCACACCAGGTGGAGCCGACGCCGCTGGTGATGTGATCGCAATAATCAAGCTTGCCCGTCTCCTTGCCGGTTCGCATTCCCTGGAGGAATTCGAGCATGCCCTCCTGCTCGAAGGGCGCCATCTCGTCGCCCGCCCGGCAGAGGAAGTACGTGGCGGCGTCAAAATCGCGGGGAGTGCCCCAGCCGTTGGCGAAGACCATGGCGAGCTCGCGGTTGCAGTCGCCGCGCACGAGGCAGCAGCGGCGGCCCTTGTCGTAGTCGGGCTTTACATCCGCGCTGTAGAAGTGGCCGAAGCAGTTCTTCTCGCGGCTGAAGGCCTTGCGGTCGGCCTCGGTGGGCCGGGCGGTGGGACCGGGCTGGAACTGCTTCAAACGGGCGCAGGCCTGTTCCACGGGATCAGGGTCCTGGGCGGCAAGGGTGGACGGGGCGAGGAGCGCGAGAGCGATCCAGAAAAAGATTTTCATGATTGGGTCTCGGGATTTTCCTCCCAGACTATCTCATCTCCCACCCGGATCTCGCCGCCCTCGATCACCTCGGCGCCCGCGCCGCCCCGCCAGTGGGGGCGCAGGGCGGCCTGGAGCCCGGCGCAAGCTTCGTCCATCTGGTAGCAGGGGGGGCACTCGCTCCAGATCCGCAGCCGGGCCGGGCCGATGCGCAGGATACGCCCCCGGGTGCCTTCCAGGCGGAAGCCGGAGACCAGGAGGTTGGCGCGCCGGGTGGACGGGTCGAGGGGGACTCCAAGGTTGGGAATCTCCGCGAGGGTATCGGCCCAGGCTTCCTCTTCGAGGAGGATCACCTGGCGCCGGCCGCCCTTGTTGGCGTTGCCGAGAAGGCCCTGGCCCGCGACCAGAATGGCGGCGTCCCGCGGGTCCATGGGGCCTTTCTTGAAACGCTTGATCCAGATGGCGCGGAGACGGCCCCCGCTCACTTCACGGGCTCAGGCGACGTGAACACCGAGTCCGGGAGATTGTCGGAGACCGTGATCTCTCCCAATTCCAGCTTGCGGTCGCCGCCGGTGAGCTGCTGGCGGTGGGGGGCGAGCATGATGTTGCCGTGCTTTTCCCAGCCGGTCCAGGACCAGACGCTCGGCGGGCCTTCTTTGGGCATGTCCTGGAGGATGAAGGCCCAGCGGTCCATGAGGCCCGTGTCGCGGTTGATGTAGGCCCAGTAGCGGTCGCCCGGGGTGAGGCCGACGTTGCCGAAGGAGAGGGCGAGCTTGTCGTAGGTCTTGCCGTCGAGGGTCTCCTGGCCGGCGTAGGTGAGGTTCACGCCGGGGTCCTGGAGCTTGTAGGGCATGACGAGCCAGTAGGTGTCGTTGATCCAGGCGCCGTAGGCGTTCTTGAGCATCTCCTGGGCCTTTTCGCCTTCGGCCTTCTGGCCGTTCAGGTACGCCGTGCCCTCCTTGGTGTTGATGTTCTCGAGGACGACGTACTTCTCGCCCGCCTGGGTCTGCCCTTCGACGCGGTGGCGGCCTGTCCACTTGTCCCACCAGTGGGAGCGCCGGCCGGCGAAGGTGAAGTGGATGTAGCGGGTGTTGTCCCAGGCCTCCTTGCCGCCGAGGGACTGCAGGACCTTGTCGGCTAGGGCTTTGGGGTCTTGGGAGTGGGCGGGCAGGGCCGCCAGGGCGAGGGCGGCGATCAGGAAGACGGCGGTGCGTCGGGGCATGGTAGGGGGCTCCTTTCGAGGGTGATGGTATTACAGCTCCCCCCGCCCGATAGAATGCCCCTCTACGCGGGCACGAGATCCGCAAAGCCTTGGGAGGGGAGGATTCCATGAGCAGCACCACCACACACGACACGAGCCACACCAATCGCCTGGCCGGCGAGAGCAGCCCATATCTCCTGTTGCACCAGCACAACCCGGTGGACTGGTACCCCTGGGGGCCGGAGGCCCTGGAGAAGGCCCGGCGGGAGGACAAGCCGATCTTCCTGTCCGTGGGGTACTCGACGTGCTACTGGTGCCACGTCATGGAGCGGGAGTCGTTCTCCGATCCCAGGACGGCCGAGCTGATGAACCGGGAGTACGTCAACATCAAGCTCGACCGGGAGGAACGGCCGGACCTCGACGAGATTTACATGACGGCCACCCAGATCCTCGCCGGACAGGGCGGCTGGCCGAATTCGGTGTTCCTCACGCCGGAGCTGAAGCCCTACTACGCGGGTACCTATTTCCCTCCGGACGACCGCTATGGCCGGCCCGGGTTCCGCCGCGTGCTGGAAGACCTCGCCACGGCCTGGCGCACCCGCCGGCCCGACGTGAACGAGCAGGCCGAGGAGGTCGCGCGGGCCATGGGGCGGTTCCTGGAGGAGCGTGCCCATCCCGCGCCCGAGCCTCCCGCCGGGGCCGTGATCTACCGGGCCCTGGACTCCCTGGCCCAGCGGTTCGATGGGCAGTGGGGCGGCTTCGGCGGCGCGCCCAAGTTCCCCACGCCTTCGAACCTCTATCTGCTACTGGAGATGGTGGAGGAGCGGGAAGAGGCGGGCCGCCTCCTCACCGCGACCCTCGACCAGATGGCCCGCGGCGGCATCTACGACCAGCTCGGCGGCGGCTTCCACCGCTATGCCACGGACCGCGAGTGGAAGATCCCCCACTTCGAAAAGATGCTCTATGACAACGGTTCCCTCCTGGAGCTGTATGCCCGCGAGCACGCCCGCACGGGCGATCCCCAGGCGGCGCGGATCGTCCGCGAGACAGCGGCCTGGGTGGCGCGCGAGATGACCTCTCCCGAGGGGGCCTTCTGGAGCGCCATCGACGCCGAGACGCACGGCCACGAGGGGGCTTTCTACGTTTGGACGGCCGAGGAGCTGCGCGAGGCCCTGGGGGAGGAGGACTTCACGTTCCTGGCGCCGGTCCTAGGCTTCGATGGCCCGCCGTTCTTCGAAGGGACCCACTACGTGCTCCATTTCCCCGAGCGGCTGGAGGACGTGGCGCTCCGCCGCCGGATGGCCCCGGAGGAGCTGATCCGGGAGGTGGACGCAGGCCGGGCGAAGCTTTTCGCCGCCCGTGCCCGGCGGGAGCGTCCGGCCACGGACGACAAGGTCCTGGCGGACTGGAACGGCATGCTGATCACCGGCCTCGCCGTGGCGGGCCGGCTCCTGGGCGAGCCCGCATTCGTGGAGCGGGCGGCCAAGGCGGCGGACTTCGTGCTGCGGACGATGCGGTCCCCCGCGGATACCGGGACTCTGCTCCATTCTTGGCGGCAGGGGCGAGGGAAAATCGCCGCTTATCTCAGTGACTACGTTTTCCTCGTCCGCGGCCTCCTCGCCCTTCATGAGGCCACGGGGGAGGCGCGCTGGCTCGATGCCGCGGCGGCGCTGACGAGTGAGCAGATCCAGCGTCTGCGCGATCCTCATGGCGGCTTCTTCGTGGGCGAAGCGAGCCCGGACGTGCTCTTCCGCAGCAAGGACGTGTTCGACGGCGCCACGCCCGCGGCCAATTCGATCGCCGTGCTCAACCTGATCGAGCTGGCCCGGCGCACGGGAGACCTCGGCTGGCGCGCCGAGGCCCGCAACGCCCTGGCCGCCTTCGCGCCGGTGATCGAGGGGCATCCGGACGGGGCGCGGATGATGCTGGTGGCCCTTCGTCAATATCGCCAGACAAGCGATGAGACGGGTGCCGGTCCCGAGGAGGCGGACGCGGAGTACGGCGAAGCCCGGGCCGCCTTCGAGAGGAGCGCCGAGGCGGCCACGGCCAAGCTGGATCATGAGGCGGAGAAGCTGGTGAGGCCGCATCTGACGGTCGAAGACGGAACGTTCCGGCTGGTCCTGGAGATCGATCCGGGATGGCACCTGCAGGCGAATCCGGCGTCCGAGCCTTATCTGGTCCCTACGGAGGTGACGGGGGAGGTGCGGAACGTGCGGTATCCGGCGGGGGAGCGGTTGTCGTCGCGGTTCTCGCAGGAGGCGATCGCGGTGTATTCGGGGCGGGTGGAGATCACGGGGGAATTCACCGGGACAAGCGGGGGGGCGGGGCGGCTGACTTTGACGTATCAGCCTTGTGACGATTCGCGGTGTCTGCCTCCGGTGACTCGCGCGATCCGTGGATGAGGGGCCGGACCGGGAGGTCCGGAAGGGCCTCCCAGGACCCCGCCTGATATACTGACTCCTTGACATGTATCCTAAATCCATCCCTTCACGTTTTCCCTGGGCCGCGGCCCTTCTCGTTCTCCCCTTCCTGCTCGGCTTTGCCCCCGCCGCCCCGGCTCCGCAGAACCCGTCGGGCGAGGTGCTGGTGGTCAAGGTCAAGTCGCCCATCCATCCCGTGTCGGCGGAGCTGATCCAGGACGCGGTGCTGGAGGCGGACCGGGCGGGGGCGGCGGCCCTGGTGATCGAGCTCGATACGGCGGGGGGATTGATGACGTCCACCCGCGACATCACGACGGCCATCCTGGGGGCGCGGACGCCGGTGGTGGTGTACGTGGCCCCGAGCGGCGCCCAGGCGGCTTCGGCCGGGTTCTTCATCCTGATGGCCGCCGACGTGGCCGCCATGGCTCCGGGCACCAACACGGGCGCGGCCCATCCCGTGGACGGCGGCGGCGGCGACATCGCGGGGAACCTGGGCAAGAAGATCGAGGAGGACGCGGCGGCCAACATCCGGTCGCTCGCCGCGCGGAACGGCCGCAACGCTCCGCTCGCCCAGGAGGCGGTCGTCGAGAGCCGCTCCTTTACGGCCCATGAAGCGCTCCAGGGCAAGCTGATCGACCTCGTGGCCCCCAACCTGCCGGCGCTCGTGAAGGCCCTGGAGGGGCGGACGGTGAGCCGGGGCGAGGCCAAGGTCACCATGCGCACGGCGGGAGCCGAGGTGCGGCGGTTCGAGATCTCGCCCCTGCGCGAGCTCCTCGGCGTGCTCGCGGACCCCAACATCGCCTACATCCTGTTCGGCCTCGGCTGGCTCGGGATCCTTTTCGAGCTGACCCATCCGGGCGCCATTTTTCCCGGCGTCGTGGGCGCGGTCTGCCTGATCCTGGGTTTCTACGGGATGTCCGTGCTGCCGGTGAACTACGCCGGGATGGGGCTGATCGTCCTCGCCATCGTGTTCTTCATCCTGGAGATCAAGGTCACGAGCTACGGCATGCTGACCGTGGCGGGCATCATCTCGCTGGTGCTGGGCTCGCTGATGCTGTTCAAGACGACCGAGCCGGCCCTGCGGGTGAGCGTGGAATTGATCGCGGTGCTCGCGGCATTCTCCCTTCTGGTGGTCGGTTTCCTCGCGTGGATCGCCATGAAGGCCTTCCGCGGACCCGTGCGCACGGGCGTCGAGGGGCTGGTCCACGAGGTGGGGACGGCGCAGACGGCCCTGAACCCCCGCGGCAAGGTGTTTGTCCATGGGGAGATCTGGGACGCGGTCGCCGAGGAGACGGTGGCGGCCGGGGAGCCGGTCGAGGTGGTAGCCGTCCGCAATCTCACCCTGGCGGTACGCCGCCGGGTTTCTTTCGTATAAGGGAAGGGGCTCGTCCCATGGAATACGGTTTCGTCGTCATCGTCATCGTTGGAATCTTCCTGTTTTTCAAATGGGTTAATATTTTGAAGGAGTACGAGCGCGCTGTGACGTTCGTGCTCGGCCGGTTGACCGCGCAGCCCAAGGGGCCGGGCCTGGTGCTGATCTTCTGGCCGTTCGAAACGATGATCAAAGTCTCGCTCCAGACGGTGGTGCTCGACGTGCCGTCCCAGGACGTGATCACGCGGGACAACGTCTCGGTGAAGGTGAACGCGGTGGTCTACTTCCGCGTGGTGGACCCGCAGAGGGCGATCGTCGAGGTGCAGAACTATCTTTACGCCACGAGCCAGCTCGCCCAGACGACGCTGCGCTCGGTGCTCGGCCAGGCCGAGCTGGACGACCTGCTCGCCGAGCGGGATAAGCTGAATGCCCAACTCCAGGAGATCATCGACCGCCACACCGATCCCTGGGGCATCAAGGTGTCGATGGTGGAGGTCAAGCACGTGGACCTGCCGCCGGACATGCAGCGGGCCATGGCGCGGCAGGCCGAAGCCGAGCGCGAGAAGCGGGCCAAGATCATCCACGCCGCCGGTGAGCTGGAGGCGTCGGTGAAGCTGGCCGAGGCGGCCGAAATCGTCTCTACGAACCCGGTGACCCTGCAGCTCCGGTATCTGCAGACCCTGACGGAGATCTCGGCGGAGAAGAACTCGACGATCATCTTCCCCCTGCCGATCGAGATGATGCAGGCCTTCACCGGCATGCTGGGGAGAGGATCGTCCAAAGGGAGTTGACACGACGTGGCTGAATCACACGAACCGAGCTATTACGAGATCGCCCTGACCAACCGTCAGGTGATCGTCGCTTTCATCATCCTGCTGGTCTGCCTGCTTTCCGCGTTCTTCTCCGGCGTCTGGATCGGCCGCGAAGGCACGGGCGCCCGCGTGGCGAGCGCGGCGGAGGACCAGATCCGCGACACGCCTCCCGAGGCGCCCAAGGAAGGGCAGAACCTGGAGGAGCTGGCGTTCTTCGACGACCGCAACCCCGACCCCACGGCCGGGGACGCGACCGAGAAAACGGCCCCTGGCGCGACGCCGCCGCAGCCGCCGGCCGACTCGACCCTGGTGGAGGAGGTCACGGGGGACTTCGAGGACGAGGAGCCCGCGGCGGCCCCCGCGTCCACCCCCGCGGATGACGACGGGAAGCTGACCAAGGCCGAGCGCCGCGCCCGCCGCCGCGAGGCGCGCGAAGCCGCGGAGAAGAGGGCCGCCGAGGAGAAAGCCTCCGCGGCTTCAAGACTGGCGGTCAAACCGGCGGCCAAACCGGCAGCCCAGCCCGCGGCCAAACCGGTCCGCACCGAGGAGACGCCGGCGACCGCCCGCGCGTCCGAGCCGTCCGTACCGAAAGGCTCGGTCGTGATCCAGGTCTTCTCCTCGTCTGACAAGGCCCAGGCGGACCGCATCCGGAGCCAACTCGCGGGCGGCGGCTACACGGCCTACCTCTCTCCTGTCGAGAAGGCCGGCCACACCATGTACCGCGTGCGCCTCGGCCCCTTCGGTTCCCGGGATGACGCCCAGAAGGTGGCCGAGAAAGTGCGGAAGGGGTACAAGCTGGATACCTGGGTGACGGAGTAGGCCCTCACCTCCCCGGCCCTCCTCTCCCGTCCCCTCCCTTCCCCCCTCACCGGGAGAGGAGGGAGACAAGCAAGAAATTCTCTGGTTTCTTCCCCCTCTCCCGGTGAGGGGGGACGGGAGAGGGGGCCAGGGGGTGAGGGTCCGGGCGGGGGAAAGACAAATCCAAGAATGAATCCGATTTTCCGCTACCTCCTCGCCGCCATCTCCGGCGTCCTGTGGGGCCTCTGCTTCGGCCGCGAGCCGCTGTCGGTGGCCTCGTGGATCGCCCTCGCGCCGCTGATCCTCATGCTCTCCTGGCTCCGGCCGGGACGGCTGGGCTGGGTCCATGGGTACGCGTACTGGATGACCAGCCTCTACTGGATCGTCCCCACGCTCCAGACCTACGGCGGCACCACGCCGGTACCTCTGGCGATCGTGCTCACCAGCCTGCTCGCGGCCTACCTCTCACTTTTCCACGCTGTGTTCGCATGGGTGGGATCGAAGATCTGGAGGCGGTGGCCGATCGGCCGCCTCTTCCTGCTCCCCGCGCTGTGGGTGGCCCTGGAGTGGGTGCGGACCTATCTCGGCGGCGGCTTCCCCTGGAACCTCGCGGGGTACGCGTGGGTGGACGTGCCGGGCGCCCTTCAGATCTCGGCCTGGATCGGCATCTACGGCGTCTCGTTCCTCGTGCTCTTGACCAGCACGGCGGTGGCCCTGTTGATTGATCCCTCGAGGGGGACCCGGCGCTGGGAGCTGGCGGCCGTGGGGCTCATGGTGCCGCTTCTGCTGCTGCCCCTGGCGGGCCGGTGGAGCCTGTGGAAGACCGGGGAGGACATCCGGGAGGCGGGCGGCTTCGGCCGGCCCGTGCGGCTGCTCCAGCCGAACATCCCGAACCTCGTGGAATTCGAACCCCTGGCCGTGGCCCGCAACTACCGCAAGGTGATCGATCTGTCGCTCGAAAACTGCCAGCCGGGCTCGCTCGTGATCTGGCCCGAGAGCGCGGCCTGGCCTTTCCTCTATGGGCGCGACGCCCACCTGAACGAGGATCTCGCCAATCTCGTGGACCGCGGCTGCACGGTGCTCTTCAACTCCAGCCATCCGGTGGGGGAGTCGTTCTACAACTCGGCTTTCCTGCTTTCCGCCGGCCAGACCGTGGCCCGCTATGACAAGCGCCACCTCGTGCCGTTCGGCGAGTACGTCCCCTTTGCCGGCGTCTTCGGCTGGATGGACAAGCTGGCGAGGAACGCCGGCTCGTTCCGCAAGGCGGACGAGACGACGCTCCTGCCGTGGGGCGGCGACAAGATCGGGATGGCCATCTGCTACGAGGTGGTCTTCCCCTCGGAGGTCGCCGAGCTCGTCAACCAGGGGGCCACGATGCTGGTGACCATCACCAACGACGCCTGGTACGGCGATACCACGGCCCCCTGGCAGCACTTCCGGATGGCGCGCTTCCGCGCCGCCGAAAACCGCCGGCCCCTGCTGCGGGCCGCCATCACCGGCGTCTCGGCCTACGTGGCCCCGGACGGCTCGGTGCGCGCCCAGATCGACGTCTTCCGCGAGGGCGTCATCAAGGCCCGGGTGCTGGGGGAGAGGGACCTCACGCCGTACGCCCGCCTGCCGTGGCTCGTGCCGGCCCTCTGTTCGATCATCGCAGGCATCGCAGGCCTTGCCATCCTTGCGGTATATTTCGCTCGAAGGAGCCCATCATCATGATTGCTTACGAGACCCAGCAGAAGATCGATACACTCAACGAGCAGCTCACCAGCCTCCGGGGGTATCTTTGAGGATGCTGATTTAGAGCGCGAGCTGTCCGAAATCGACCACCAGATGCAGGAAGCCGGTTTCTGGGACAACCCGTCCCGGAACGCGCAGGTCCTCCAGAAGCGCCGCGAGATCGAGAAGCGCCTCAAGACCCTGAACCAGCTCCGTTCCGACTCCGACGAGCTCGCCACCTGGCGCGAGCTGCTGGAGGAGGGCGAGGCCGATCCCGAGTTCGACCGCTTCCTGGAACGCCTCCAGGGCGAGCTCGGCCAGCTCGAGCTCCAGCTCAAGCTCTCGGGGCCGGACGACGACAAGAACGCCATCCTCGCCGTCCACCCCGGCGCCGGCGGCACCGAGTCGCAGGACTGGGCCGAGATGCTGCTGCGCATGTACCTGCGCTGGGGCGAGCAGAACGGCTACGCCATCGAAATGCTCGACCGGCAGGATGGCGAGGAAGCTGGCATCAAGAGCGCCACCTTCGCCATCCGCGGCCCCTACGCCTATGGATATTTGAAGAGCGAGCACGGCGTGCACCGGCTCGTGCGGATCAGCCCGTACGACTTCCAGGCGCGGCGCCACACCTCCTTCGCCTCGGTGGACGTGCTCCCCGAGGTAGATGACACCGTCGAGATCGAGATCCTCGACAAGGACCTGAAGATCGACACTTTCCGTTCTTCGGGAGCCGGCGGCCAGCACGTCAACAAGACCGAGTCCGCCATCCGCATGACCCACCTGCCGTCGGGCATCGTGGTCTCCTGCCAGAACGAGCGCAGCCAGATCAAGAACCGAGCGATGGCCCTGAAGGTCCTCCGCTCGCGCCTCTACGAGCGGGAGATGCAGAAGCGGGCCGCCGAACAGGCCGAGCGCGAGGGCAAGAAGATGGACAACGCCTGGGGGAGCCAGATCCGGAGCTACGTCCTCCAGCCCTACCGCATGGTCAAGGACCACCGCACCGGCGCCTCCGTGGGCGACGCCGACGGCGTGCTCGACGGCAACCTCGATCCCTTCATCGAGGCGTACCTGAAGGGGCAGATGGCGACGGAGAAGGATGATCTGGACGTGTAGCCCCTCACCCCCTGGCCCCCTCTCCCGGCCCTCCGCCCACCCGTCCGGGGAGAGGGGGACGTTGTTTGAGCGGTGGAGGGGGTAGGGTGCGCTGTGCGCACCTTCGATGTCGTTCACGGTGCGCACAGCGCACCCTACAGGCAAATCGCCATGCCCGCGTTCCCCCCTCTCCCCGGACGGGCGGGTGGAGGGCCGGGAGAGGGGGCCAGGGGGTGAGGGAATGAAGCTCGACTACGTCTCCCCCCTCCCTCCCGTCCGCTCCGGCATCGCCGACTACAGCGTCGACCTCCTGCCGCACCTCGCGGCCCTCGCGGACGTCCGCCTGATCCGCCTGCCGGACCTGCCCGTCGATCCCGAGATCGAGCGGCGCTGGCCCATGGCTCCGGCCTCCGAGACGGGCACGGATGGCCGGCTGCCCCTCTACCACATGGGCAACAACCGGTACCACGCGGGCGTGCTCGACCTCGCCATGCGCCTGCCGGGCGTGCTCACGCTCCACGACGTCGTCCTCCACCACCTGCTCCAGGACCTGACCCTGGGACGCCAGGAGCCCTCCTCCTTCTGGGATTACAAGGACCGCCTGACGCGCGACCACGGCTGGATCGGCGAGGCCGCGGCCCTGGCCAAGCGCTGGAACGCCTGGGGCAACTCGCCCCTCTTCAGCATGCCCGCCCACCGGCGCCTGCTGCGCCGCCAGCGCGGGGTGCTGGTGCACAGCGAGTGGGCCGCGTCCTGTCTCGAAGAAGAGGATCTCGGTGTGCCGGTTCGAACCGTGCCCATGGGCATCCCCCTGCCGCCGGAGGCGGACGAAGCCGCGGGCAGGGCCCTGCGCCAGCGGTTCGGTCTGCCTCTGGACCGGCCCGTGATCGGCTCCTTCGGCTTTCAGACACCCATCAAGCGCACCGGCTCGGCCGTCAAGGCCCTGGCCGCGCCAGGGCTCGAACAGGTCCATCTCCTGATCGTGGGCGAGGCCGCGTCCGTGATGGACCTCGAAGGCGAGGCCGCCCGCGCCGGGGTGGCGGACCGTGTTCACATCCTCGGCTTCGTCCCCTTCGAAGACTTCGAGGCCGCCATCGCCGCCGTGGACCTGTGCCTCAACCTCCGCTACCCCTCGGCCGGCGAGACCTCGGCCTCGCTCCTGCGCGTGCTTGCCGCGGGCCGGCCCGCCATCGTCTCCGACTATGCCCAGTTCGGCGACCTGCCGCCGGAGACCGCCCTGCGGGTGCCTCTGGGTGACGAGGAGCCCGAGGCCCTGGCTGGACTGCTGCGCGAGCTGCTCTCCCAGCCCGGCCGGCTTCAGGCCATGGGCCGCGCCGCCCGCGAGTATGTCCGCCTGCGGCACGATCCGGCCCTCGCGGCCCGGGCCGTGGTAGAGGCCTGCCGTGAGCTCGCGGAGCTGGAGCCGCCAGGGGACGACCCCGGAGGCCGGCCCGAGCTGCCGCCCGCCTCCAGCATCGGCTGGTGGCGCCTGCCCGGCGAGATCGAGGTCGAAGGCGCGGACCTGCCGTGGCCCGAGGGCGAGCGCCGCCGCATCCGCATCCGCCTGCGCAACACCAGCGGCGCCCGCTGGCTGGCCGCCGAGCGCGGCCCGGGCGGCATCTCCGTCGTCGTCAAGCTCCAGCGCGATCACCTCTGGGACGTCATCGAAGAGCTGCCCTGGCTCTCCCTGCCGCACGACCTTGCGCCGGGGGAGGAGATCTGGCTGGAGACCCATGTCCGGCGCCCGCCCGGCCCGGCCTTCCTCTCCGTCGAGCCCCACCTCTTCGGCGACCGCAGCCTCTCCTTCCTGGGAGGTCCCCTATGGGAACAGTGGATCTGAAACGCAGCCCGTTTGAGATCGTGAGCTGGGGCGCCCTGGGCCTCCTGCTCCTCGCCACCCTGATCGGCGCCCTGCGGCTCGACCGCGCGAAGTTCCCTCTCCTGGGCGACGAGGCCACCTACGCCATGCAGGCCGCCAGCCTCGCCTGGGACTTCGACCTCGCCTACACCCGCCAGGACTACGACCGCTTCGTGGCCCACTGGGGCGTGCCTCCCGAGGGGCTCATCCTCCAGAGCCGCGAGGGTGCCCCGGAGGACACCCCTCTCGTCTACGGCAAGCCGCCGCTCTACGCCCTGGTGATCGCCCCTTTCGTGCGCGCCGCTCCCGTGCGCGGCCCGGTGGTGGCCAACGCCCTGCTGCTCGCGGCTGCGGCCCTGCTGGCGGCCCGGTCTCTGCGCAACCGCATCGGCCCGGCGGCGCCGCTCTGGGTGGCGGCCTTCGTCTTCGCCTCCGTGGCCTTCGCCTACGTCTTCTGGGGGGATGCGGACCTCTTCCTCTTCGCCGCCGTGGCGGCCGGCTTTGCTTTGGTCTATCAAGGCGACCACCGCTATACGAAAGGGGAGATCCCGCAGATCTACGAGGGGGAGGGCGCTACGCCCTCGCGGACCTTCTTCCTGCGCTGGCTCGGGGCCGGAGCCCTGCTCGGCGTGGCGGTCGTCTACCGGCCCGTCTACCTCGTCCTCCTCCTGCCCGCGGTCCTGGCCGCCCGCGAGTCTCCGCCGGACCGGCGCAGCCGGACCGTCACTGGCCTCGCGCTCGGCGCGATCCTCCTCGTCCTGGCCTCCATGGGCCTCCAGTGGCTCGCCGGGGGAGACGCCACGGGCTACGGCGGCTCGCGCCAGGGCATCTACGCCCGCGAGCCCTATCCGGAGGTCGACTTCCCTGCCGAGAAATGGGACGAGCGCGTGAAGCGCGAAGGCAACGCCTCCTGGCTCCAGGCCGAGGCCGTGAGACCGCAGCTCAACCCGAAGATCGCGGCCTGGAACCTCCTCTACTTCCTGGCCGGCCGCAACGTGGGCGTGCTGCCGTACTTCCTGCCCCTCGTCCTCGGGTTCTTCGCCTTCCAGGCGGACCGGGGGCGCTGGGCCATCCCGCTCGCCGTGGCGGCCGCCGCCGTCGCCTTCCTCCTGCTCCGGCCCTTCAACTTCTACGGCGGCGGCGTGCTCGGCAACCGCTATTTCCTGCCGCTCTACCCGGCGCTCTGGTTCCTGGCGGCGCGGCCGGCCCGCACCTTCGGAGCCGTGATCGTGACCCTGCTCGCGGCACCCTTCCTGGGATCGCTCTGGATGCATCCCACCGCCTACCCGCTCGAAGGGAGCTTCCCGCGCCACGTTTCGCAGTACGCCCGCTGGCTCCCGTACGAGACCACCCAGGCGAGCGCGCCCGGCCAGCAGGTCTCGGTCGGCGGCGGCCTGTGGGTGAAGACGCTCACCCCCGACCTCTGGCCTGCCGAGCGGGGGAGAGGCCTGCGCTTCGTGGGGAACACCGAGGGCGAGCTGCTGGTGGGGAGCCCGCAGCCGCTCTCCGCCCTCCATCTCGAATTCGACCAGAAGGCGCCCTCGCGCCTCCTCGCTAACGGCAAAGAGGTGCGGCCCCTGCTGCTCCGGCCGGACGGCGGAGTCCTCTTCGATGTCCCCCTGGAGCGCGAGCGGGCCGTCCATCCCCTCTGGTGGGGATCGCACGACTACCACCTCTACGCTCTCGACTTCCGCCTGCCCGGAGCGCCCACGGCGCCCATCGGCCTACATATCCTCCCCTCCCGCGATCTGATAAAAAACCACCGAGAGGAGTGACCGGGAGGAAGAATGGAAGAAAGCCGCAATAGTTGGATTCTTGCTTTGAGAGAGCGCCTCGCCTCGCCGCCTCCGCGGCGCTTGGCGCCCAGTGAGCTGCGTCCGGCCTCGGTACTGGTGCCCTTGTACGTGGACGCCGGAGAGCTGTGGACCGTCCTCACCAAGCGCGCGGACAACCTGCCGAGCCACCGCAGCCAGATCGCTTTTCCGGGCGGAGGCCGCGAGCCCAAGGAAGACCCCTGGGCCGCGGCCCTGCGCGAGACCCAGGAAGAGGTCGGCCTCGACCCCAAGATCGTCCTCAAGCTGGGAGAAGCTCGACGAAGTCGACAGCCCCGCCGGCTTTCGAGTCATCCCCTGCGTGGGGGCCGTCCCCTATCCCCACAAGACCCAGCCCAACGAAGCCGAGATCGCCGAAGTCTTCGCCCTCCCGATCTCTGCCTTCGCCAATCCCAGGATGGTGGAAGAGCGTGACGTCCTCATCAACGGCGTCCCCCGCAAGCTCCTCATCTACCACATCGGCAACCGCCAGATCTGGGGATTGACGGCGCGGATTCTTCAGAATCTGCTGGTCAGGCTGGGGCTGGAGTCGGAGGAGGAGAATTGAGTCATACTGGAGACCGGAACGCTGGTGGTCATCACTGGAGACGAACCGCTAGCCTCTAGCTCGCTAGAGACCGGAACACTGGTCTCCAACTCACCCCGAAGGGGTGAAATCTGAATAGCCCGGGGCTTCAGCCCCGGGGAGGAGAAGCCACCAACACCCGCAAGCCCCGAAGGGGCGGCACCCAACGGTGGAGAACGATCGAGATGGCCAAAGAATCAAGTCCAAGTGCCATTACCGCCATCTTAGTCAAAGGATTCAAGTCCTTTGTAGAAGAGCAGCGGATCGAGATCTTTCCTCTGACGCTTCTGGCTGGCGCGAACAGCTCCGGAAAGTCGAGTCTCATGCAGCCGCTCCTCCTGCTGAAGCAGACGTTTGAAGTGGGTTATGATCCCGGGCCTTTGCTGCTCAACGGTCCCCATGTTCGGTTCTCCAGGGCTGAACAAATTCTTTCCAAGATCAACGGGCGGCTTGTTGAAGAAGAATTTAAGATGGGTTTTGAATCCGATCAACAAAATTCCATTCTTGAGGTCTTTCGGCGCAGTGATGCAGGTTATGGGTTTGATCTTGTAGAATCTGATCTGTCGACCGTTAGTGGAAAATTTTCTCTTCGACATGGTGAAAAGAATCTCAGCTCTGAAGAGGTCAAGGGCCTCACTCCCATGATCGTACTTGCAGAGAGTGTCTATAAGAAACCCCTCAAGTGGGACGTGGTGCGTCACCGATGTTTCCTTAGTGTTGCGCCGGCCGGAAGGAGTGAAGCCATAGGCGTTACTGCTCCTGAATTAATTTTCGGCGATCTGCTCAGGAGAATCATTCATGTCCCTGGTCTGCGAGGTAATCCCGAGAGATCATACAACACGTCCGCCGTTGGAGATGTGTTCCCAGGAACATTTGAAAACTATGTCGCCAGCATCATCCTTGCTTGGCAGGAAGCGTCTGACAAGAGGCTCGACCTGTTGGGACAAATTTTGGAAGCTTTGGGGCTCACCTGGAGAATCAAAGCCAATCCCCTCGATGCGACACGAGTGGAGCTTTTGGTGGCTCGTCTACCCAAGAAGGGAAAGTCAGCAAGAGAGGATCTCGTCAACATTGCTGACGTCGGCTTCGGAGTCTCCCAAGTCCTCCCAGTTATTGTTGCTCTGCTGACCGCCGAACCTGGCCAACTCGTGTACATTGAGCAACCAGAACTCCATCTTCACCCCCAAGCTGAGCAGGCCCTTGCCCCCATCCTTGCCGAAGCGGCGAATCGTGGTGTTCGTGTTGTCGTAGAGACCCATAGCGCGATTCTTCTTACCGCAATCCAGGCTCTGGTCGCAGAAGGCAAGTTGTCTCCCGACATCCTCAAGCTGCACTGGTTCCAGAGGGACTCGCGTGGAGCTACGAGAGTGACCAGCGGGGACTTGGATCAGCAAGGGGCCTATGGAGACTGGCCAGTCGACTTTGACAGAGTCGAGGCCGCAGTAACCAATCGCTACCTGGATGCTATAGAAGCGAAGGTCTTCTCCAAGAAGAAGAAGAATGCCCAAGGGTAAGCGGATCGTAGTTGACGCCTCCGTCGCCGGGTCCGCTGGTAGGGAGACGTCCACGCATGCTCCTTCCATCCGGTGCAGGCAATCTCTTGAGGCCATTCTGACGTTTGGTCATGAAGTGGTGTTCAGCCAAGACTGCCTTGACGAATGGAAGAGGCATCGCTCGAACTACTCCCGAAAGTGGTTGTACAGCATGCATTCCCGCAGGAAGGTCGTGCCGCCGGAAGACTTGGCTCGTAACGAAAAGCTCAGAGCCAGCTTGTCGCAGGCCGCACCCTCGGACTCCTCCCGAGCTGCCATCGAAAAAGACGCCCACCTCCTCGAAGCCGCCCTCCAGGCCGACCGCATCGTCATATCGAGGGACAAAATCGTCCGCGCCCTCTTCCGCCAGTGCTGCCCGGCGGTCCAGGAGATCCGGAGCGTCCTTTGGGCCAACCCCGAAAACGAGGCGGAGGAGGTCGTTTCTTGGCTTGAGGGCGGGGCCAGGATGGAGACGGCGAGGCGGTTGAGCGTTCAGGCCCCGTGACTGGCAGAGGGAGGACGACCCTCGGCCGTTACAGATGACCCTTCCCAGAGCGTAACAACCCTCGCCAGCCGCTGGCGACCCTCTCCAACTCGTGGCGAGACTCGCCAGCTCCTGGCGACCCTCTCCAGCCCGTGGCGAGATTCGCCAGCGCGTGGAGACCCTCGCCAGCGGCTGGCGAGTCTGCTCCGCGCGTGGCGAGTCTGTTCCGCGGCTGGCGACCCTCGCCCGGAGAAAAAACGCCCTCTCCAGAGGACATGCTTCCCGAAGCATCGTACAATCTCGTCTGTAGATCCTCTTCAAGGAGAGCGAGGGATGAGGACGCGCTTCGCCTTCCCTTTGATGGCAGCCGTTGCAGGTCTGATTTTTTCCCTGGCCGCGGTTTCTCAAGAGGCCGCGCAGCCCCTCCGCGCCGACAAGATCCTGATCGAGAAAGCCGACCGCCGCATGACCCTGCTCTGGAAGGGCACTCCGGTGAGGATGTATAGCATCGCCCTCGGCGGATCACCAGTCGGGAAGAAGCAGTGCCAGGGCGATCAGAAGACACCCGAAGGGACGTATTCAATCACTGGAAGGAACCCGCATTCGGCCTTCCACCGTTCTCTCCGCGTTTCCTATCCGAATGCCGAAGACATCGCTAACGCCCGGCGGCTGCGGTGCCGGCCGGGCGGAGACATCATGATCCATGGTCTCCCCAACGGCCAGGGCTCCATCGGTGCGGCGCACGTGGATTCCGACTGGACGCTGGGGTGCATCGCCGTCACGAACGCGGAGATCGAGGAGGTCTGGAAGGCGGTGCCGAATGGGACGGCGGTGGAGATCCGGCCGTAGTGAAATCGAGTCCTTACCCGCCCCGAGAGGGCGGTGCTTTTAACCTGGCCGGATGGCAATTGGTGCGGCGCTGATATCCTACCGGACCTGTGACGGGAGTACCCGAAATCCGCGTCCGTCCCTGCAACCGGGAGGAGGTGCGCCCGGAGGGCGACTTCGTCCTCTACTGGATGACCGCCTTCCGCCGCCTGGGCTGGAGCTTCGCCCTGGACCGGGCCGCGGAGCAGGCTGGTCGAGGCGCTAGGCCGCGATCCGAACTCCTACAAGGGCATCTTCTGGTGCCTGGGGCGCTATGATCGTCCCTGGCCTCCGGAGCGGCCGGTGTTCGGGGCGGTGGGGGAATGGGCAGAGGATGCTGCCCGGATAGGAAAAATCGATGAAATCAATTCTTGTTCTTTTTTCGCTCACCCTCCTGGCCTGTGCCTCCGGTCTCCGGCCTCCCGAGGGATCGCTCGCGTCCCGCCTGGAGCCGTACCTTCTGCGCAAGGGCGTGACGATCGCCGTGGCCTACCGGCACCTCGGCACGGGGGCCTCGTTCGTCCACCTGGAAACGGAGAGCCTGCACGCGGCGAGCACCATGAAGGTGCCGGTGATGATGGCGCTCTTCCAGCTGGTCGACTCGGGCGAGCTGAAGCTGACGGACCCGATCCCCGTGCGCAACGAGTTCGAGAGCATCGTGGACGGCTCGAAATACTCGCTCGATCCCAAGGAGGACGGCGATCCGGAGCTCTACGAGGCCCTGGGGCAGACCCGTCCGCTGGAGGAGCTGATCCGGCGGATGATCGTCCGCAGCTCGAATCTCGCCACCAATCTGCTGATCGAAAAGCTCGGCGCCTCGCGGGCGAACGACCTGATGCGGAGCCTGGGGGCCTATCAGATCCGGGTGCTGCGCGGGGTGGAGGACAACAAGGCTTTCCGGGCTGGCCTCAACAACAGGGCGACCGCCAAGGACCTGGCGATCGCCCTGTCGGCCCTCGCCAAGGGGACCACGTTCACGCCCGCTTCGAACGCGAAGATGATCGAGATCCTGAAGGCCCAGGAGTTCAACGAGAAGATCCCCGCCTATCTGCCGAAGGGCACGCCGATCGCTCACAAGACGGGGGACATCGCGGGCATCCACCACGACGCCGCGATCGTCTATCCGCCGGGCGAGGCTCCCTATGTGCTGGTGGTCCTCACCGAAGGGTTCCAGGATGAGAAGGAAGCCAATCGAATCATCGCGGAGATCTCGAGGGTGGTCTGGCAAAACCGGACGCTCGCGGCTCCTCCCACTCCCGGTGAAGACAATATAAAGGAAAGTCATGGATCGCACTGATCTCCTGAAGCGCACCACGGACCTCGCCCTGGAGTTCCTGGCCAGCCTGCCGGAACGGCGGGTGGGGCCGGTCATTCCCATCGATGAGCTGAGAGCCTCTCTCGGCGGCCCGCTCCCGGAGCAGGGAGAGGACCCTCGGGAGGTGATCGAATCGCTCGTCCGGGCGGTCGATCCGGGGCTGGTGGCCATGCCGGGGCCGCGGTATTTCGGCTTCGTCATCGGCGGCCACGTGCCGGCCGCGCTGGCCGCGGACTGGCTGACGTCTACATGGGATCAGAACGCCGGGCTCTACGTGACCTCGCCCGCGAATTCGGTGGTGGAGGAGGTGGCGGCCGGCTGGCTTCTGGAGGTCCTGGACCTGCCGCGGACGGCGAGCGTGGGGTTCACGACCGGCTGCATGATGGCGAACTTCACGGGGATCGCGGCGGCCCGCCACGCCGTGCTCGCCCGCCTGGGGTGGGACGTCGAGCGGCGCGGCCTCTACGACGCGCCCGAGATCGACGTGGTGATCGGTGAGGAGGCCCACGTCACCATCCACGCCGCCCTCCAGATGCTCGGCCTCGGCCGCGAACGGGTGAAGCGGGTGGCGACGGACGGCCAGGGACAGATGAGGGAGGATTCGCTGCGGGAGATCCTCGCCGGCTGCCGCGGTCCCCTGATCGTCTGCGCCCAGGCGGGCAACGTGAACACGGGCTCGTTCGACCCCCTGGAGGAGATCGCGAATCTGGTGCACAACCACCGCGGGGCTGGCGGCTGGCTCCACGTGGACGGCGCGTTCGGCCTGTGGGCGAACGCGAGCCCGTCGCTCGCCCATCTCGCACAAGGCGCCGGGCTGGCGGATTCCTGGGCCACGGACGGCCACAAGTGGCTGAATGTGCCGTACGACTCGGGGATCGTGATCATCAACGACCCCGAGTCCCACCGGCAGGCCATGACGATCGCGGCCCCCTACTTGATCCAGACCGAGGGGCGCGAGCGGGACCCGTTCGACTACGTCCCCGAATTTTCGCGCCGGGCTCGAGGCTTCACGGTCTGGGCCGCGTTGCGCTCGTTGGGCCGGCAGGGGATCGCGGAGATGGTCGAGCGCTGTTGTGCCATGGCCCGCCGGTTCGCGGACCGTCTCGGAGGCGAGCCGGGCTTCGAGATCCTGAACGACGTGGTCCTGAATCAGGTTCTGGTCCGGTTCAACCCATCCGCCTATGGGGAAGGTCATGGAGACTCGGACGCCTTCACCCGCGAGCTCGTCACCCGCGTCCAGGCGGACGGCACCTGCTGGCTGAGCGGCACCACCTGGCACGGGATCGGGGCCATGCGGATCTCCGTCTCCAACTGGTCCACGTCGGAGGAGGACGTGGACCAGTCGGCGGCGGCCATCCTGAAGGCGGCCCGGGCTATGGCAGCGGTTGGGGATCCGCGACCACGACCTGGATCCTGACCCTGCAATCTCTCTTGAGCTGCTGGCCTGTCTTCTCGTAGCCCTGGCGATTGCCGTCGGCGTCCTCGGCCTGGACCTTGATGACGTCGGTGTTGGCGATCGTCAGGCCTGTGAGGTTCTGGGAGCCGTTGGGCAGGTTGGGGCCCCAGGGACTGCCGCCGATCAGGACGCCGTTCTTGAAGACTTCCACTTTTTGGAGGAAGCCGCTGTCGTCCCAGTAACCCACCCGCAGCGCGGTGCCGTGGCAGAGTGAGTCATGGACGGCACCGTCGACGGTGGGGTGGTAGCGGTCCTTGGCCGCCGGGAAGTTGCCGCTGGTGTCTCTGGGCATGTGGTTGTCGATCCACTGGCCCAGCTTGTGAACCCAGTCCGCGTTCCTGGGATCGTTCTGTGCGCACAGGCCCGGGGTCGTGGCATGGACGGAGCTGAAGCGGTAGGGCGGCGAAGTGGCGGCGTAGAGCGCGTTGTTGCGCCCGTCCGTGCGCTCGCCGCGGGCGGCCCAGAAAGCGGGGCTGCCAATGGCGCCGCTGATCGTGTCCGCGTAGTTCTTGTTCCGCAGCTCGTTATAGGCGCTCGCCTCGTCGGTGTAGGAGAAAACGGTGGTGCCGGAGCCCGTGCCGGTGTGACAGGAGCTGCAGTGGATGTTGAACCCGGGCCAGACGTCCTGCTTCCATTCGGGCATCTTTTCGGTGGCGTGGGCGGAGATCATCAGGATGGGACTGCACGAGCTGTCATAGGTGACGGTCTGCGTCTGGGTGACCATGTCGAGCGGCGGCTGGGCGGCGGCCACGGTGCCGGTGAAGGGGATGGCCAGGCCCTCCACATGCTGGTGGCAGCCGCCGCAGTTGGTGCGGGTCTCCTGCGGATAGAGGCTGTGCCAGCTCCGCACGTCCACCAGGCGCATGGCGTACCGGCTGTCGAGCAGGTGGAGCTCGAACGGCACGTGGGCGGGGATCATGGCCTTGAAGGAGCCATCGGCCTGGCTGCGCACGTCGTAGACGCCGAGCTGCCGGACCGTCTCGATCTCGCCGCCGTCGGTCTCATAGCCGAGGTTGCAGCACAGGTGATTGATGTTGTTGCTGGTGATGTTGACCTGGATCCCCAGCACGTCCTCCTTCGCCAGCGGCTTGCAGAAGTCCGGCACGCCGCCGGTCTGCAGGACCTTGGTCACGGCGTCGAAGTTCCAGAGGATCTGGTCCTTTTGATTGTTGTTGACGGTGTTGGGGTTGTACGGCTGTCCCCCGCCCCCGGGGCCGAGCCAGCAGTCATAGGGCCGGCGGTCGGTGTTGTAGATCGAGGACGTGCCGAGCTGAGCGAAAGGCTGGCCGGGCAGGACCGGGCTGCCGGGATCGATCACCGAATTGGTGAACGCCTGCTGCGCGTTGCCGGTGCGTTGCTGCCAGGAGAGCAGGGCGACCGGCCAGGCCAGGGTGAAGAAAAGGTTGCTGTCCTTTACCAAGGTCCGCAGCCCGTTGTTGTTGGTGGGCGTCCAGGTGGCGGTGGGATCGAAGTCCTCAAAACCCGATCGGAAGGCGATGTAGGCGTGATAGATGTCCTTGCCGTCGCTCGCGCAGAGCCGGCCGTTGGCGCTGGTGGGGGTGTAGGAAAAGAACAGCTCGTCCGGCCGGCCGCAACGGGGTGAGGTGATCTTGCCGTAGAACTGCCCGGCGGGGTTCTTGCCCGAGGGATCGTCGCCATTGGGGATGAACAGGCTGAGCCGGCGGGCGTTCTTCTGTTTCGGCTTGACCCCCCACGAGGAGTTGTCGTTATAGGTATTGATTCCGGTCTCGGCGAGATTGATCTTCCACAGCGAGCCGTAGCCGTTGTTGTTCTGGTTGTAGTAGCGGGTGGCCACGAAGTAGTCGCCCGCCGGGTTGCCGTGCGAGTCCGCCTGGGTGGCGGTGCAGTAGGCGCCCAGGTGGAAGAGGTCGGGGTTCGAGCCGTAACCGATCAGCGGCGCCCAGCGGCCCACCGAGTCGATCCGCTGGATCTGCCAGTTGCGGGCGTCGCCGGTGGTCGCCTGGTAGGAGAGGGCGATGCCCTCGGGCAGCGGGGTGGGCGAGAGGGCGGAGGTGGTGGTGTAGTACTGGAATTGCCGCCGGGCGCCCAGGCTGCCGTCGGCGTTGATGTCGGCGATGTGGAGGTTGAGGTTGTAGTTGCTGTGGCCCATGTCCTGGTTGGAGTTCATCAGGCGCTTTTCGCCGCTCACATAGACCATCTTGAGCCCGTCGGCGGTGCGCATCTCCGTGCCGTGCATGAACACCGTGCCCCAGCCGTTGTTGAGGTGGTTGACCCACGTCGGGTTCATGGCGTTCTTGTTCTTGTCGGCATCGGCCTGGGCGCCGGTCCCATCGTAGATCTTGAAGGTCAGGCGCCTCACCGGCAGGGTGGCCGGATTCACGTTGGGATCGGCGAGCAGCGCCGACATGTCCATCACGTAGAGATCGGCGCCGCGCTTGGACATGCCGCCCTGCTGCGACACGATGTTGAAGGTGGCGTCGTGGAAGTAGCCGAAGATGATGCGCTGGCCGTCCTCCGAAACGTTGGGCTCCACGACGGAGCCCTTGTCGAGCATCCCTACCGGGGTGTCGATGAGCGGCACCGGCTGGCTCGTGTCCGGGTGGGTCACCAGCGTGGCCTCGTGGACGGGCAGGGGGAAGAGCTTCTTGACGACGCCATTGCGGTTCACCACCCAGAGCGAGTTGCCTGCGCTGGGCTTGGTGGCCCCGAGCACGTCGGCGCCGATCTCGTACTGGCCCGCGGGGAGCCCACTGCAAGTCCCCGGCGAGGTCGTCTCGACGATCGGGGTGGCCACGAAGACCACTTCATAGGGGAGCTGGACGTACAGGGGATCGCTCGCGTGGTTGGCGGCGGTCTCCCACTGCGGCGCCTGAGCGCCGGCCAAGGATGGGATCAGCGCGGCCCAGATCAGGAACCATCTCTTCGCCATCGGCATGGAGCCCTCCTTTTGAGGGGCACGGAAGGGTGCCTATAGCCATAGCGGAAAAAATGGGCGGGGGAGATAAGAGCGGCTCACCGCGCTGCCGCCGCCTGGCTTTTCTGCCGCGCAGGCTCCTGAGGACGGCTCAACGCGGAGCTTTCTCCTGCCGGAGGAAGGTTAGCGGCAGCGTTTGCCCGCTCTGCGACCACGTGCCCTCGAGAGCGCTGCCGTCGGCGTTCAGAGTGCCCTCGTAGGAACCGCCGATCGCCTGGAGGGTCAGCCGCAGCGTGCGGCCCTCGAACACGGCGGTATCGACCGGGATCTTCGCGTTCTGATCGATACTGTCGAGAACGGCGCTGAGACCGCCGTCGCCTTTCTTCTCGACGTGCAGGGCGAGGCGAAGCTTCACCGCGCCCACGTCGAGAGCCCCGAGCCACTCTCCCGCCGCCCCTTCTCCGGGCACCGGCTTCGCGGGCGAGATCGGATCCTGGGCGGACAGGACCGTCGCCGCGAGCAGGAACGTCAACAGATAGAGCACGATCTTGGATAGAGAACGGTTCATATCTCCTCCTCGGGATCGAAGAGATCCTCGATGGGCAGTGCGAAGATTCGCGAAATACGAAAGGCGAGGGGAAGGCTGGGATCGTACTTTCCCTTCTCGATGGCGTTTACCGTCTGTCGCGAGACGTCCAGCCGCCCGGCCAGGTCCGCCTGTGTCCAGTCGCGCTCGGCCCGCAGAACCTTCAGCCGGTTCTTCACGAGTACCTCCGGTGGCCGATCAGGACGCCCACGGGATGGGCGAGGATCATGGCGACGAAGACGTAGGAGAAGCCCGTTGCGGGCACGGTGCCGCTCACCACGAGCTGCCAGTAGGTCAGGCCGCCGACCACGCCGATCCCGAACGCCAGGGCGAGCGCTTCCACCTCGATCTTGCGCCGCAGCTCGTCGGCCTCCTGGAGGAACCGGCGGTACGCCAGAATGGTCGCGATGCCGAGGAGGGCGGTGAGGGCCACCCCCGCGAGAGCCACCCCGAAGGGCAGCCATTCCCTCCGGATCCCTTGCGTGACGGCGACGAAGGAAGTCCCCCAGAGGAAGGACCAAAGGATGATCCGCCGCTGGTTGTACCGATCGCGCTTCGGGCCGGCACAGCGGCTGAAAAGAGAGTCGTCAGTCGATTTCATGGGTACTGTCTCCTTGTCACGAAGGCAAGTTTGCTTGACACGAAGAAGAGTACAGGACGCTTTCCTTGATGTCAAGCGTGCTTGTCTATGACGGCATGCTCGAAGCTTGTTCCGGATTTCGAGGCCGCGCCCCCGCCCGGGCATAAATGCCCGGGCTAGGCCAAAGAAGCCGGCTAAAGCCGACTCAATTGAGTCCCCTTCAGGGGGCTTCTTCAACGTAGCCCGGGGCATTTATGCCCGGGCGGGGGCGTGGCTATCGCGGAAGCACACCCAGAATCTCCCCGTCCGGCCCCATCTCCGGATACCCCGCCCCCCGCTTCCGGCACTGCGCAGCGATCTCCGGCCAGGTCCACTCGAAGAGCGTCCGCGCGTACGTCTCCGGGTCCAGCCGGGGAACGTCATAGAACCCTGCCGCCCGGCGCTGTCTCTGGGCTTCGAAGAGGATCAGGGCGGCGGCCACGGAGACGTTGAGGGAGGTACCCATGCCTTCCATGGGGATGGTGACGACGGCGTCCGCGCCCGCCAGGGCCTCTTCGGTCAGGCCGTTGTCCTCGTTGCCGATGAGGAGGGCGGTGGGGAGGGTGTAGTCCACCTCACGGAAGGGGAGGGCGTCCGGGGTGGGGTGGGCCGCCAGGACGCGGAGGCCCCGGCCCTTCAAGTGGGCGAGGGCCTCGGCGAGGGTCCGGTGCTTGTGGACGGGGAGCCACTTGCGGTTGCCGCCCGAGGCGGGGCGGGAGATCTTGAGCCGGCCGCCGGGCCAGACGGCGTGGGTCTCGAAGACGCCGGCGGCGTCGCAGCTTCGCATCACGGCGGCGAGGTTGCGGGGCACCTGGACGTCTTCCATCAGCACCGTCAGGTCCGGCTGGCGGCGGTCGAGAACGGCTCGGACACGGTGGAAGCGTTTGGGAGTGCTCATGGCGGAAGAGGCTGATAACATACTTCGCGCGTGCCTGCCGAGGTGCGCCCGACATCAGAAATCCTGGGAGGGAGGCCCCCCTATGGCGATCGTAGAAAAGACTTCAAGCACCACCATCGACCGCATCGTCGGGTTCCTCGGCGACGAGGCCGACAATCTCCTCTCGTTCACCTGCAAGGGGATTCCCAAGGAGCAGATCGTCGTGCCCGGTCCCGACCACGTGGACAAGGTCTGGTCCCAGTCCGACCGCAAGCCGCAGGTGCTGGTGAACCTCCAGCGCCTCTACGGCACGGGGCGCCTCGCGAATACGGGGTACCTCTCGATCCTGCCGGTCGACCAGGGGATCGAGCACTCGGGCGCGGCCTCCTTCGCCCCGAACCCGGCGTATTTCGACCCGGAGAACATCGTGCGCCTGGCCATCGAAGCCGGCTGCAACGGCGTGGCCTCGACCATGGGTGTCCTGGGCATCCTCGCCCGCAAGTACGCGCACCGGATCCCGTTCATCGCCAAGATCAACCACAACGAGCTCCTCACCTATCCCAATCAGTTCCAGCAGATTTTGTTCGGGCAGGTGGAGCAGGCCTGGGACATGGGCGCGGCGGCCGTCGGCGCCACGGTCTACTTCGGCAGCGACGACGCGGCCCGGGAGATCGTGGAGATCGCGGAGGCCTTCTACCGCGCCCATGAGCTGGGCATGACGACGGTGCTCTGGGCCTACACGCGGAACAACGCCTTCAAGAAGGACGGGGTGGACTACCACACGGCCGCGGACCTCACGGGACAGGCCAACCACCTCGCCGTGACCATGGCGGCGGACATCGTCAAGCAGAAGCAGGCCACGGTGAACGGCGGCTACACGGCGGTCAACTTCGGGAAGACCAGCCCCAGGGTCTACAGCGAGCTGGTGGCGGACCATCCGGTGGACTGGAACCGCTGGCAGGTGGCCAACTGCTACATGGGCAAGGTCAGCCTGATCAACTCCGGCGGCGAGTCCAAGGGAGAAGGCGACCTCGCCCAGGCCGTGCGCACGGCGGTCATCGCCAAGCGCGCGGGCGGCGCCGGCCTGATCTCCGGCCGCAAGGCCTTCCAGCGTCCCATGAAGGAGGGCGTCGAGATCTTCCGCGCCATCCAGGACGTGTTTCTGTGCGATGAGGTGACGGTGGCGTAGAGGCCTGGGGCCCAGCAAGATCCTGGGCCCCAAGCTGTTGTCCCCGTCAGTTCCTGAGGGCCGGGAACGCGAGGCAGGTGTCCCCACCCTCGGCAGTGGCGGAGCAGACAGCCTTTTCCTCCGGCTCCCGCACTTTGATGAGATCCGGGAAGCGTTCGTCCGGCGTTACGACCAGGTAGCACATCTCCGCACATACCATTGTGCAACTGCATTGGTAGTGGTCGATCCCATCTTCGAGGTCATCCGCACAGGGTTTAGAGCATGGATAATAGCAACTGCATTCGCTGCACTGCAGGACCGCCGAGGCTCCCGAAGCCGTCAGAAGACCGAGGACAATGGCGAGCAGCAAGACGAGGTTGCGAGACGTCGTTACCTTCATCTCTGATCCTTTCCGGGTGGAGTTCACCCTTTAGACTACAAGAAAGGACGTTTCTCCCGGCTCCAAGAGGGACAACCAGGGGAGCTTGGCTCTCCCGGCAGCCCGGCTGGAGACGTCAGAGCGCAGGAAATCCACGGCTCGCACCTTCTAGGGAAATGGTGGTCCCATCCGGGGCCTCCTGATCCCAAGGAGGGCGCGATGAACCGTTCGTTTTCGACGATTCTCTGTCTTCTCTGCGTGGCTCTGGGCGTGGCCGGCGCGGCACAGGCCCAGACCTGCCAGACGTTCTCGGCGATTCCCTACGGCACCTACGTGGATGGAGGCGGGCAGACGCAGGATCTGCTGCTCGACCTCCGCATCCCGACCGGAGCCGCGGCTCCAACACCGCTCGTCATCTGGATTCACGGCGGCGGCTGGAGCGGCGGCACCCGGGCGATGCCGATGATGGTCTCGAATCTGTGCTCGCGGGGCTATGCCGTGGCCAGCATCGACTACCGCCTGTCCGGCACCGCGATCTGGCCGGCGCAGATCCAGGACTGTAAAGGTGCGATCCGCTGGCTGCGCGCCAACGCCGCCACCTACAACCTCGATCCGAACCGCTTCGGCGTCTGGGGATCGTCGGCCGGCGGCCACCTGGTGGCCCACGTGGGCACCAGCGGCGGCGTGGGCACGGTGACGATCGGCAGCGCCACGGTCGGCATCGAGGGCACCACCGGTGGCAACCTCGATCAGTCGAGCCGTGTGCAGGCCGTGGTGGACTGGTACGGGCCCACCGACCTGCTGCAGATGCGTTTCCATCCGAGCGGGATCCCGCACGACGACCCGAATTCGCCCGAAGGCAACCTGCTCGGCGGTGCCGTTCCGGACAACCCGGACCTCGTGGCCACCGTGAATCCGATCACTTTTCTCTCGCCGGACGATCCGCCGTTCCTCCTGATGCACGGCACGGTGGACAACAGCGTGCCTTTCGCCCAGAGCGAGCTCCTTTACCGTGCCCTCCTGGCGCGCGGGCTGCGCGGGACGTTCGTTCCCATTCTCGGCGCGGGCCATGGCGGGGGCGATTTCAATTCGCAGGCCACGCTGGACACCGTCAACAACTTCTGGGACGCCAACCTCCTGAATCTCGGCACTCCCACCGTCAGCCTCACGGTCAACGGCGAGGAGATCGCCGAAAACGCGGGTTCGCCCATCACCTTCACCCTTTCCCGTACGGGCAGCACGGCCGCGCCCCTCACCGTGCGCACCAGCCTTTCCGGGACGGCGACGGTCAATGCGGACTTCACGAGCTCCAACCTTCAGGTGACGATTCCCATCGGGGCCATGTCGGCCACCGTGACAGTCACTCCGAACAACGACGGAGCCATCGAAGGGAATGAAAACGTTGTGTTGACCCTCGGGCAATCGACCGCCTACCGGCTGGCCGCGGATCAGACGGCCGTTTCCGTAACGATCACGGACGACGAGAGCCCGGCGGGCCGTCCGACCGTCACGGTCACCGCCACGGACGGCGTGGCCTCCGAGACCGGTCCGGACACCGGCACCTTCCGGATCACGCGGACGGGGAGCACGGCGGCCAATCTCCAGGTGAGCGTCCGCCTGACCGGTACCGCCACCTCGGGGGTGGATTACACGGCGATCCCTACGCTCGTTACCATTCCCAGTGGGCAGGCTGGGGTCAACGTCACCGTGACACCGGTCGTGGACAACGGGCTCGAGACCACGGAGACGGCCATCGTTTCGATCAACCCCACCGCGGTCTACGTGGTGGGCGCGGCCGCCACGGCCAGCGTCCGCATCGGCGAGCGCGACCAGGCCTCGACCCTGCCGATCGTCTCCACGGTGGCGATCGATTTCCAGGCCTCGGAACCGGGAGCCAACGCCGGTGCCTTCCTCGTCACGCGGACCGGCAGCACCGCGGGCGCCTTGTCCGCCAACATCTCCCCGGCCGGTACCGCGACCGAGGGAACGGACTACAGCACGCTCCCTCTGAGCGTCTTCTTCGGCCCGGGAGTCAACCGCGTCACCGTGCCCGTGACGCCTCTGGATGATGCAAGTGTGGAAGGAGCGGAGACCGTCACCTTGCGGGCCGATCCCGCGCCGGCCGTGCTCGTCGGCCCCGCGGGCGCGCCGGTCACGATCAACGACAACGATTCGCCGTAGGTTGTTTGCGCCTTTTTCCTCACACCTGAAGGAGACTGCGCAGAAAGAATCGTCGGCGTGTGTAATAAATATCCACGCCGACGATGCGGTTTTATTTTCGTGCCTCTACCAGCCAGGCGATCTCATTCAAGTCTATGAAAGTGACGTTGGCCCGGTCAGCTCCCGCCTGCTCCAAGTGGCCCAAGACGCTCTCCTGCGTCCAGCGCACGGACCAGAATCCCTTGTCCGTGGCTACGAACCGCGAGCCGAAGTCGGTGAGGACGAATTGATTCGTGCGCCAATAGAAGGAACGCTGAGCCTCTTCGGCTTGGGGAGTGTCTTTGTAAATGGTGAGGAAAAGCGATCCTCCCTCTTCCAAGGCAGCGAAGAATTTGCGGATGATGCCGATGAAGCGAGTGTTCTCGTCGAGATAGGCGTCGCGGTAGTCCGACAGGACCTCGCGGAGCTCCCGCAAATTACCCGCCCCAAAGTATAGACACCAGGCGACATCGTACGTCTCGCTCTTCAACACTGCCTGATAGGCGTCGCCTTCGATGATTTCGACATTCTGGAGCCCTGCGCAGCGGCGGCGGGCCACCTTGACCATGTCCTGTGAGATCTCGTAACCATGGTACAAGGCGCATCGGGGCGCATAGATCGTTGCATGGTAGGCGTCACCGCAACCGATATCGGCGATCCGGACTGCACGGTCCTCATAGAGCTTCCACAAGAGTCGGTCCTGCTCTTCGCGCGCTTGGCGAATCAGCCACGGAATGCTCGACTCATCAAGAGTAGCCCTGACACCGGGGTCGTCATACTCTGCCGTTGGCGCAACCTTGACATGGGCTACCAGACGCCTCTTCGCCTTCCCCCCGCAGTCCGCCGGCTCCGCGATCCTGCCGCCGATCCGCTCGCCTTGGCAGAACCGCAGCAGCATGCTGTAGAAATCCTCCGCGTAGTCGACCATGGGCCAGTGGTGGCTGCCTACGACCTTGTAGGCATCGAACCCACTTTCCACCAAGAATTCGTGAGTTTTGCAATGCAGGCTTTTCTGACCAAAGACAAATAGCTTGGGAATGGAGACTTCGCGATACCGGGCGTCCGCTTCAGCGCCGATGCGGTACAACTCTTTCGCATTCTGCAGAAAGGCGGCAGGATCGCAGAACTGCAACGATGCGAGATAGCGGCGTCCGAAACGCCAACTCCGACACCAATCACCGTAGACTTGCCGGTAGATGAAGTCGCTAGCGAGCCACTCTTCAAAGCGGCCTGCGTCATCGGCTTTGGAAGCTTCTCCCGAGATAAATAGATCGCATTGTGTGAGATTTCCTTCGACATTGACAAAGCGGCTGATCTTGGCCTTGCGCAAGGGCGGCTGCTGCATCTCTGCAAACCGCTCTTCCTGCAAGCACAGCAGAGTGCCGAGATCCCCACCCATCGAGTGACCGACGAGAGAGATCTCCTTGAGCCCGAAGTGGTCGATGATCTGCCACAGATGGTCGAGGTGCATATCAAAGCTGTAGCTGCACGCCGGAGAATGTGAGCTGCGGCCATAGCCGAGGAGATCGGGCACTACGATGTTGAAGGCGTCGAACCGGCGGTCCTCGAAGATTTCGGCGAAGGCGAGCCCCGAGTCGCCCAGACCGTGAATGAGCAAAAGACTCGGGCGATGTTCTGCGATCGTGTTATGGCGGCAGAACAGGGTGTTCTGACCGAAGGAGAGATAGGATTCAGGCATGGATTGCCCTCCTCTGTAATATCTGGCTCGCGATCTCTTCCACCGCTTCTAGGAGCTTATCGATCTCCTGCTCGGTGTTATAGAAGTGCGGTGACACGCGGACACGGCCTTCGCGCGCCGTCACCACAATCTGGCGCTTCTTCAACTCCACCACGAGGTCTTCGGCACTCACCGAATCCTTTCGAAACGTCAGGATGTGGTGGCGATGCTCCAGCGGGGGGCCGACCTCACACTGAAGCTTCTCCAGGCCTGATGCCAGCCGCTCGGCGAGAACGCGGAGCCGGCGTGAGATGGCCTCCACCGAGACCTCCTGGAGAAGCCCGAGCGCGGCGGAGAGCCCCTCGATCATTGCGTAGGTGGGGCTACCCTCCTCGAACCTCCCGGCGTGCGGCAGCAATTCGTAATCGTGATTGGTAATGAAATCCCAACCGTTCACCATGCTCTTCCAGCCGACCAGCGCCGGCCGCATCTGAGCCGTCAGGCTCTCATCGACATAGAGAACTCCCATCCCCATCATTCCGAGCAGCCACTTGTGGCTGTCCGCCGCAAGGAAGTGAATCCCCATCTCCTTGACGGAGGTCGGCAGGGCGCCGACGGTCTGGATTCCGTCCACGCAGAGGAGCACGTTCTGGTCTCGGCAGAGCCGGCCGAGCGCAAAGAGGTCGGTCACCGCACCCGTCCCGAACTGGGCCGAGCTGACGGCGACGAGGCGGGTCTTCCCCGGCCACAGGACCTTGGCGACATCCTCGACCGTGACGGCGCAACCACTCGGCCGGATCGTATCGATCTCGGCGCCGCAGCTCCTCGCGACATGCTCCCAGACGTGCACGTTCGAGGGGTATTCGAGATCCCTGGCGACCGCGATCCGATCGCCCGACCTCCAGTCCAGTCCTTCGGCCACGAGCCCCAGACCGTGCGAGGTGTTGCGGACGAAGGCGACCTCTCGGGGCAGGCAGCCGACGAGATCCGCAAAGCGCTGGCGGCAGCGCTGAGCGCTCTCTTCCCACTTGGCGAAGGCTTCTCCGTGGCTCGCGGCTTTTTCGAGCCAAGCATTCACCGCCCGGCAGACCCGAAGCGAGGTCGGGGCTACGCCGGCATGGTTGAAGTAGACCCAGTTGCTGGTAATGGGAAATTCACTTCGATATTGTTCAACCCAATCCCCGTCCAGGCGGGGCTGCAATGCAGTCATGGAACCTCCTTTTAGGTGCCAGGAAGATGGGCTGGCCAGCGCGTCTTGTGATACTCTACTGCTTCCTGACCCGAGAGTCTCTGGGTCGAATTTCCCGCCCGTATATATAACTCCCTTCCCGTTGGCTCAGGAACATAGATAGGCTTTGGAGACGGCCGCAGTGACACACGGCAAACATCGCTGCCGTCCATGTTGTGGAAATCAATCCGAATCAAAGATATTGCATCCTTCCCGTAAGCATTCACCAGGAGAGTTACAAGGAAATTCTCAAAGCCGTCCCGGTTTTGCCTCTTAAGCGTCTTGTAGTCGTTCTGCAGGCCGATTGCCTTGCCGTTATCGTCGACCCCGATTAAGAGCACGCCACCGGATTCCGAGTTCAGAAAGGCAGCAGCGGTCTTGACAACAACCTTCTCGAGATCCTTGTTATGTCTGTTGTCACGCAAATCCCAGCGGACTGATGATTTGAACTCAAGCGTGGCGCTTTCTCCTCTATGAATCAAGGCTGTCACTGAATCGCTTTCCGCTGCCTCTTTGAGCGCTCTGTCCACTGAAGTCTTCAAATCATTGACGCGATCTGGATCTCCTTTTGAGATGTAATCGTATATGCCAGTTTTAATGCTCCTGACAGCATCAGGGACCTCTGCATACCCCGTGAGAATGATCGCCGGCAAGTCCTGACGAATCACGCGTAGCTGCGTGAAGAGATCGATGCCTGAGATCTCGCCGGAGATGTGCTGGTCCAGTATTGCGAGCGAGAAGAAGGACGACTTGACGAGCGACACTGCCTCAGCGGGGCTAGAGGTGAGCGACAGTTCATAGTGTTCGCCGAGAATCAGGTTAACTGTCTGAAGCCAGAAGTCGTCGTCATCTACCATGAGGATTCTTTTTTTGTCCATGACATAAGTCCTCATGCTGCAACCTTACCATTAGAGGAGAGAGCCCGCAGGAGAATCTGAAAGCCGTCTTTCCTGAAGAGATCAATATAGTTAAACTTGCTGAGGGGTTCCTCAACCTCCACGTCGTCGAGCCGCGCCGTGATAAAGAAGATGGAGTCGTCTAGCAGGCCTTCCTGATGGTCGAGTGCCTGTCGCAGCTCTTTGCGGAGGGTTCCCTCCTTGCAGACAGAGCTATACGAGAGAAGAAAGACGAAGTAATCGGAGTCCCTTATAGCATTCCTTATCTGGGGTTCCCAACGACCGGCCACTATGTTCTTGACGTCCATCCAAGGCAGAAATCCGCGGCCAATCAGCTTGCGGTATAAATGATATACCTTCGCTTTGTCCCGTCGGTCGTAGGAGAGGAAGACGCGAGTGGGCTTCCCATTCTCGCTCAGGATTCTTCTGACTCGGTCGGTCAAAGTTGCGACGTCACCCTTCGACACATAGTCGATTGCGCCGCGCCGGCCGCTCTCGTTTGCAGATTTGAAGTCAGGGTATCCGGTAAGAATGACGGCCCGGAGATCGGGACTCGCTCGTCGCATGCGGCTCAAGACATCTAAGCCGGTCACTCCACCGACCAACCGCATATCGAGCACTACGAGGTCGAAACGCTCCCTGCTAGCCCGCTTGCACGCCTCACCGATGCTGGTTGTAAGCGTGAGATCGAACTCTGTGCCGAGAACCTGCTCCATCGTATCGAGCCAGGAGCGTTGGTCGTCGAGCACCAGAAGACGGGGCTGGGAAGCGGCGCTCGACGGTGCTCGTTCGGGGACATGACTGCGTCTCTTCTCTATGCCTGCGCCGGACAGACTGGCCACGGCCTTGGATTTAGCTGAGAGGGGCGGAATCGAAGTCTGAGAAACAGCCTCGGAGAAAACGCCTCGTATCTCATTCCAATCCAACGGTTTCGTCAGATATTTAAAGGCTCCCAAGCTTTCCGCCTCTGCCTTTGTACCGGGCTCTGGAAAGCCGGTCAGGATGATTACTCTGCCCAGAGGTTTACCAAGCATCCGTGCTTCGCGGAGCACGTCGATGCCGGAGCAGTCGGGAAGCTTCAGGTCAAGAAAAATGACATCAAAATCTCTTTCCCGAATCGACTCTAACGCCTGCGCCCCATTCACGGCTTCTGAGAGGGAGCAAGAGAAATCGAGAAGCATGCTACGTAGGGTTTCCCGCACAACCTGTCTGTCATCAACGATTAGAATTTGGGCTTGACGCTTCATTCGGTAGTTTTCCTCCATTCCGAGCAAGTGGAAGCTTTACAATGAAACAAGCACCCTCCCCCGGTTCGCTCTCAACCTCGATTGTCCCGCCTACTACCTCGAGTTGCCTTCGTACCAGCCAGAGCCCTAATCCGTTGCCCTTCGGTTTGGTCGTGAAGTCACCATCGAATATTCTCGATCTATGCTCCAGTTTGATGCCCGGCCCGTTGTCTTCGAAACGAAGGACGGCCGTGCCTGGAGCCTCGCCAGTGCTCTTTGAGCTCGAGACTCGCACAGCCCCTCCGGGTTTGCCCTCGAGAGCCTGAAAAGCATTTATGACGATGTTCCGTACGATTTGGGCGAACGGTCGTTCGTAGATTTCACAGAAAATCGGGCGAGGCGACAGTGAGATATCAAGCGATATGGACTCCGGTACGCCGTGCTTCGTGAGATCGATTCCATCAACGGCATTCCGGATGACTTCATTGATGTTCAAGGGTCTTTTCCCGCCAACCCTATTCGCGGAAAAGCCTGCCAGCTCGTTCGCGAACTCGGTGGCCTGCCTCGCAGAGTCCTCGATCAGAGCCAGCATTCGGCTGATTCTCTCGCTCGGAGCACCGAGCTGCGCCTTAATGCCGGCCACGTTCGCGGGGATAACCCCTGACGTGTTGTTGATCTCATGGGCGACCGAGGAAACTAGTAAGGACAGGTGCTTATACACTTGGGCGTTTTCCATTGCTACGCCGACGTAGTCTGCGAAGGTCTGGAAAACTTCCAAATCGCTCTCGCTATACTGGTGGTGATCGCCGATCTTGTTGATGACCTTCATCACCCCCAAGACAGTCCCCTTGGCGATGATAGGCACGACCATTAGGGATTCGATGTCTTTGGGCTCGCCGTGTTTTACCCAAAGGAATTGGCGGATGTCCGAGTCGTACTTGCCATCGTTCTCGCGTGTTTTGCCGATAAGCTGAGCTTGACCGGTCTCGGCAACCCGACCTGTAACACTGTGCCCAATCTGGTAAAAAGCATCCGGTATGATAGGCATCCCGAACGACTGCTTGAGGACGATCCTATCCTCGCCCTCTCGCAGAAAGAGCATGCAGATTTCCGCCTGCATCACCTCCGCCATTTTGTGGAGGGTGAGATTCAGAAGCTCTTCGATGTCTAGGGCCGAATTGATAAGCCGTCCAACTTCGCCTAGCGTCTGCACCCGTTCGAACTGACGGCCTTTCTCGTCGAGCAGCTCAGCATTGCGAATAGCGACCGCGAGATGACTTGCGGTAATCTCCATTACGTTTCGGCAGTCTTTGCTGAAACCCCTCTCAAGGAGACAGAGCCTGTTGTGGCGGGCCGAAGCCTCATTGTAATAATTGGATTTCTTGTTCATCGCCCGCAGGACGCCGCGGACCTTTCCTCCCATCCTGATGGGTACGCCGAGATAGTGCTCTAGGTCTCCAGAGGGAATTATACTGAGGTATCCTTCCTTGCCTGAGTGGTCGTAGCGAGGATCCTCCAACGGTTTGATGCGCTCCTTATCTCCAGGCTGGGGCAGCAAGATGGTCCCTTCGCTTTGAAAGACGGCGCCAGTTAGGCTCTGGCCCGGCCTATATAGCTCATTCAGCGCGTCCACAGGCTCGCTTCCCCGCTCAGCGACGTTTTCGAGTAAGCCCGTCATCTCGTTGTAGAGGAAAATCGAGATAACTTCGGGATTGACGATTTCGGAGATTCGCTTGGTAACAACCTCGTAGATCTCGGCTAGAACATCTTTACCCTTGAGGCTGTTGGTGATCTCGCTCAGCATTCGGCTAATCTGACTGTAGTCGCTGTGAATTTCCTCACGTTTCCGCTGGAGCCAGTCTTTGGTAATCGTGAGGGCAGCTTGGGTGACAAACTCATCGACCAGAGCGCATCTGGCCGCGTCGAAGAAGTCCATCGATTCTCCACTGACGTTCAAAACAGCGTCGACTGCTGCATCGAATAGGCCCGTGGAGATCGGAACAATGTATGCAGAGCGGGCAGTGAGAAAATACCTCTCCTCGGCTGGAGTGACTTCGGGACGTGCTAGGGCCTCGGCGGCGAACCGACGGAACTCCTCCATACTTTGGAGATCCCCAAAGTTCTGAGCTTGGGTTTCCTTAATGGCTAGTCCGGAAAAGTCGTCTCCCTTCGCCTTCGGACGGTCGAAAAGATTGCGGAGCTGATCAGAAGGGCCGGCGAAACCCGCGAGGTGGTAGTCTCCCCTGGTGAAGTCGTAGACGCGAATGTGGCATGTGTAGGCGCCTACCACGGAGCGAACTGACCGGCAAATCAAGTTGAGAGTGTCTTCCAGCGCATGGCCCGCAGTGATTTGATTCTGTACTTCGAGGAGAGTCTCAACCTTTTGGGCAAGATGCGCCCTTTCGATGTCCTTAAAGGCTTGGTCAAGAGAAAAGCGGATCGCCTGCTTGGCCGATTTCTCCGCTTTTGGAAGGTAATTAAAAACTGCATACTCACCTGCCTGCTCAGCATTCAAGAGGTCGTCACGGCCGGTCAAAACGATAACCCTGTAATCGTCGGATCGCTCCCTGATGTGATCAAGGACCACTGTTCCCGCAGAGTGGCCAAAAGAGAGGTCGAGCAGAATCACTCGAAGTTGGGGATTCGCTTCGAGAATTGCAATTCCTGCCTCCGGCGATTCAGCCTCGACGAATCTGTACGGCTCGTCGCCGAAAAGATAAGAGATCGACGCGCGATAGGCTGGGTCGTCTTCTATCAACAGTACCTCTCTATTCATTCGGTTTTCTCCTCTCCGCACTCAAGAAGGATTATCTCGAGTGCGTCGGAGGCTGGCGGTTTATCGAGTTGAGATACGCCAAGATCCCTCGCGCTCGCACGCTTCTCTGCATCGTAGTAAGCGGACATGAGAGCGATACGGGAGGTGATGCCCTGGGCACGCATTGCCTTGCAAGCCTCAATGCCATCCATCACCGGCATCGCAATGTCCATGATAATGAGATCGAAAGCACAACCCGCGAGCACGACATCGAGTGCTGCGCGCCCCGTATCCGCCTCTACTACGTTCGCGTTATAGAGTTCCTCGAGCCTAAAAACCAACGATCTTCTAAAGCCGTCGTCGTCATCCACGACGAGGATGTGGCGACGCGTTTGCCGGATCTTGTCGATCATGTCCTCCGTACTTATCGTTCCATCGAGATTCGTCGAAGAACGCTTTCCTGATGCAAGACTCAAGCTGCCGAGGTCGGCAATCTTGGTGGGAGGGAAGAGGTAATGGGGTGTTGCGGTCGTCATAAACGTCATGCCTCCTTGGAATAGTAGCGAGCTCAAGCCGGCATTGCCTGTGAGCTTGCGGAGGGACGGAACAGCGGGAGCGTTATTCGGAAGCAGACTCCACCGCCTTCCGGGGATTCGATTGCGACACTTCCTCCGTGATTCTCGATAATCGTCTTGGTGATGAAGAGCCCGAGTCCATTGCCGGTTTCCTTCGTAGTAAAGAAGGGGGTAAATGCCTTCATCCTCGCGTCTTCCGGCATTCCGCAGCCATCGTCTCGCCAAGAAATCAGGAGGAAGTCTTCCTCAACCTCGACATCTAGCATGATATGCCCGGCGGCCTGTTGCGATACTGCCCTTGCCTGCTTGATGGCATCGAGCGAGTTGGCAAAGAAATTGCGAAGAATTTGCCTCATTTGCTCTGGCTCGGCGAGGACAAGAGGATCGTCCTGTGGATAGTTGGACGAGATCTCGATGTGCGATACCTCGGCTTGGTGTGAGATACTCACCTCGAAGTCACGTAGAAGGGCCTTCAAAGAGACAACCTGCTTGTCCGGGGCCTGCGGCTTCGCCGTCATGAGCATGTTCTGGACCTTGCTGAGCACCGCCGTCGTTGCGCCGCGAATTTCCGCGTAGGCCCGCTGTGCCCGGGGATTGCCGTTTGCGCTTCGCTCCAGGCTATCGACGTAGTTCAGCACTGTAGCCACGTCATGCTTGATGTCGTGACCAGTTGTCTGCGCGAGTCTCGCGAGTGCCGCGAGCTTCCCGGCGCGTATTCTCTCCTCCTCAAGCCGAAGCAACTCGCGCTCGTCCTTGAATACACTGATGCTTCCCGCCTTCTGTTCATTTTTATCGAGGAGGAGGGTAGCAGAGAGCCGTATAGGAATTATTTCCCCTTTCGCATCTTTGATGCGTGCTTTGTAGTCCCAAATTGTGTGTTCCGGAGCTTTCCATAAGGCACGGCCCACCTCTTTGGCGTGCTCCGGCGACTCATAGTAGTTTTGCACTTGGGTTCCCAGGACTTCTTGCTCGGTCAGGCCCCACAATCTCTCACATTCTTTATTAAAGTTAAGGACTTTGCCATCCTTGTCAATAACGATGATAGGATCAGGAGAATTGTAGACAATGTTACTGAAGTACCTGTTGCGCTCGATAAATTTTGCATTGCGCATCGCTGACGCGACCTGCGTCGCGATTAGGGTCAGCAGATCGAGGTCTTCATCAGAGAAGCCTTGCTCTGAAAGCCTTGCCTGCCCTTCCTGCGGTGAGTAGTCTGCGGTGATCTTATTCAACACTCTGATCACCCCCAGCACTTCGTCGCCTATGAGTAAGGGGACGCCAAGGTAGTGCCGGGTCATCCCTGAAGGCAGTTCCTCAGAGTAGGGCGCTACATATTCCACATCCGAAGGAATGAGATTCTCACGATAAGGTCTCTTGTCCTCGAAAACTTTCCCTGTAAGGCTTTGACCTTTTTCATAATGGCGCTCGATTCTCTCAAGTCTTTCGCTGGTCTGGTTGTCGGGTCCAGACACGGCTACCTTGTCTACCCCTCTATCATGGGCCAGGAAGAGCGCCGCTTCCTCCGAGCCCAGCCGATTCGAAACCAGGGTCACCACCTTCCGGAAGAGCTCGTCGAGAGCCTCCTCGGCCTTCAATTGCCCGCCGATCTCGTAGAGCATCTGCAGACGTTCTTTGCTCTCCACCTCCCGAGACGTGAGTTCTCGAAACAGCTTGGCGTTCTTCTGTGCCATGGCTACCAGGGAAGCCATGCTCGCGAGTCTTCTCAAGTCGTGTGGAGTGAAGTAGTGGAAGCGCCTGCGGGAGAAAACACCGAGGACGCCGAACGGCATACTCCCGACTTCTAATGGAATGAGCCGGGCAGGCCAATTGGAGACTCTGTCTTTGACGCGCATCGATGCAAGAAGCGCGGTGGCAGAATGCCCTTCCGGCAGAATCAGCGGCTGTCTCTTGTCCAGGACCCGACGATAATGCTGTCGAACAAGGCCGTCCGCCTCTGATTCATTCTTCCGGCTCCTTTCCGGGTGTTCCCCTTTGGGACGCTTGGCAGCGGCGGATGTGGCGGTGATCTTCTCTCCCTCGATTAGCACGATCGCGCTCAGGTCGCAGTCAGTGATGTCCATCGCCGCGTTTAGAATTGACAGCATTACCTGCTCGAGGTCGGTGTTGCTCAGGATTTCCTGATCGATTCTTTCAATCGCGCTGATCAGTTTTGCCTCGGCGCGAATTCTCGTTTTCGCAAGACTCGTGGCCGTGAATGCGACACCTATAAGCGTAAGGGCCCGGAGCCAGAACTGGAAGGGAAACTCCACGTTGTCTTCTGCGTGGAGGAAACTGGCAACTCCGTAGGAGACCGCCGCGAGCATCGCCGCCCCCACGGTCCAGCCAGTTCCCAGATATCTCGAAGCTGACAGCACAGGGAAGAGGTAAAGGACGAACCACCCGCTTGCGAGGCCGCCGGTCGCTGCTACGATGAAGGAGATGGCGAGGATATCAAACAGAATTGGAATGGCACGGATGCGCTTCTGCTCGAGGACTGACGAACCGAAGAGTACGAGCAGGATCGTGAGGGCTATGTAGCCCGCTGTGATCCAGGAAATCTGTGTTGGGCGCTCGAATACACTGGTGAGTTGAGCCAGAAGCAGCAGGGCCAGGGACACGATCAGCCTGGTCTGAACGATCGAGGCTCCAGGATGCGACTTGATGGCACCTCGTAGAGACTCGACCAGGGTCGCGTCAGCTCGTTTTCGCATAGACGCTTAGCCTCCTTGGGCTCTGGAATCTATCCAACCGGGTTGGACACGTCCGAGACCTCGAAATCAACACCTATGTCATTCAGTCTATGTCTCAGAAAAGTCTATTACCTTACCCCTTTCTGGGTCAAACAAATCGTGACTGTTGCATGCCTGGATATCTCGCCGGCTAGTATTACCGGAGAGAGATCCGCTTCGCCCCCTTCATCAGTAAATGACGATCGGGGCGAAAACGTTTCAGCCCCTGCTCTTTGACAGCGCCTCGGGCTGCGATACCGGCTGTCCCACAATGGTCTGGTGGCTGCGCATTTTCAGGCGGTTCGCCGGAATTCTGCTAGCCGAGAATCCTTTAGGGGCCTTTAGGTGACCTCCCTCAGGGAGAGGTACAGGGGTGAGGGCCCGGAGGGCTCGGGGCCTCACCCTCCACCAGCTCCCGTACCTCCTCCGCCCGGGCCTCTCCGTCCGCCTCTCCGATCTCGACCAGACTTGTCAGGTAGTCCGGCTGGAACATCACCATGCTGAGGAAGGCGGAGGTGTTGGTCTCGCGGGTGCCCAGGCTGCGCACGATATGCCGGAATCCGCCGGGGAGGCGGGGCTCGTATTTCGCGGCGAGCTCGCCCAGGCTCTGCGAAGGGCGGATGATGCGGGTGCCCACGTGGCGCAGGTTGCCGCGCTCCTCGGGAGGGAGCTTCGCGAGAAAGCTGTTCAAAGCCTGGAGGCGCCTCACGTCCTCGTCGAGCACGTCGAGGAAGACCGCGTCTACGAGGTGGCCGAGGATTTGGGCTGGCGGCGGGTATCCCTGGCTCTTGGGCTTCTCGGCTTCCGCAGAGCTGGGCTCGTAATGAGGAGAAATGGCGAGGATGCGGTCCGCGCCCAGGCGCAGGGCCGGAACCAGGGGCGTCGAGAGGCGGATGCCGCCGTCCCCGTACCAGGTGTCCCCCAAGCGCACGGCCGGGAAAAACAGGGGGAGCGAGGAGGAAGCCATCACGTGGTCCACGCAGATCCGGGATGGGACGCTCCGGTGCCGGGGCTGGTGCCAGGAGGGGACGTTGTGCCCCTGGACCCAGGTGACGGTCTGCCCGGTGGTGTAGTTCAGGGCCGTCAAGGCGCAGGCCTTGAGCCGGCCCCGCTCCAGGTTGTGCTCGATGCCGATGTACTCGCCGTCCACGGTGGCGGAGGCGTGCCGGATGGTCTCGTAGAGCGGCCGAGTGTCCACCAGAGCCCCCACGTCCGCGGCGTCGGCCACGCTGCCGGAAGCGAGACGGGCCGCCCAGTGGGTGAAGTAGCGGGCGAGGCTTCCGGAGTCCACCCGGAAGATCTTCTCCACCTGGAGCCCCATCCAGAGGTCGCAGAGGTCGCTCGCGGCCTCGGCCGGAGAGCCGGGGTGCGCGGCCATGAAGGTGGCGTTGATGGCGCCGGCGGAGACGCCCGTGACGATGGAGAAGCGCAGCTCGGGCAGCTGGCGGGCCAAGCCGTGCAGGACACCCGCCTGGTAGGCGCCGCGCGCACCGCCGCCGGAAAGGACGAGGGCGAGATCGCCCCGGGATGCCGTCTGTTCCTCCCTGGCCGGGGGGATGGCTCCCATGGCATCATCGCGGGCGTCGCTGCGGCTTTCTCCAATCATATAGACACTTTACGATGGGAAAGGGAAAATGAGAACCGTCCTGAAGCTGTTGGGCGTCCTCGTGGTCCTCATCTTTGCCGTTCTCCTGTTCATTCTCTCAGGAATCTATGACGTGGCCGCCAGCACTCCGGATTCTGGCCTGGTCACCTGGGTGCTCCGGACGACGCAGTCACGCTCGGTCCACCGGGCCTACGAGCGCCTGGAGGGGGAGGTGGCAGTCCCCAACCTGGACGATCCGGAGAGGATCCGTACCGGGCTGATTCTCTATAGCCAGAACTGTGCCACCTGCCACGGAGCGCCCGGGGTGAAGCTGTCGGCGATCGGGCAGGGGCTGAACCCCTATCCTCCGGACCTGGTCACGGAAGGGGAGGGCGAGCCGCTGGAGGCGTTCTGGGTGACGAAGAACGGCATCAAGATGACGGGCATGCCCGCCTTCGGCGTCAGCTACTCGGACGAGGAGATCTGGGCCGTGGTGGCTTTCCTGCGGAGGATGCCGAAGCTCTCGCCGGAGGAGTACCAGGCGATGGCGGGGCCCTCACCTCCCCGGCCCTCCTCTCCCGCCCCTCCGACCGCCCCGCCGGGGAGAGGAGGGAGAAAGACCAGCCAGGATTGAATTTCTTCTCTTCCTCTCCCCTCTCCCCCGGCAGGGGCGGGCGGAGGGCCGGGAGAGGGGCAGGGGTGAGGGCTTTTCGGATAGACTTCCGCCGCTATGGAGCTGGGTGATCTTCATCTTGCGGTGGTCAGTGACGGCAGGTTCAGGTTGGACGGCGGCGCCATGTTCGGCGTCGTTCCCCGGACTCTCTGGGAAAAGGTATCTCCTCCGGACGCTCAGAACCGCATCCGCATGGGCACCAACTGCCTGCTGGTGGAGCGTGGGAACGATCTCGTGCTCATCGACACCGGCATCGGCGACAAGCACGACGCCAGGTTCATGGACCTCTACGGGATGGACCCGGAGGCCGTCCGGCTGCCGGAGTCGATCCGGCGGGCGGGCTACGAGCTGGAGGACGTGACCCACGTCCTCCTCTCCCATCTCCACTTTGACCACTGCGGCTGGAACACCCGGGAGTCGTCCGGCGGGCGGATCGTGCCGACGTTCCCCAAGGCGCGCTACTGGCTGCAGCGGGGGGAGGTGGAGCACGCCCGCATGCCCAACGAGCGCGACCGGGCGAGCTACTTCCCGGACAACTGGGAGCCCCTCTTCGAGGCCGGCGCCGTGGAGCTGTTCGACGATGAGGGCGAGCCGGTGCCCGGGGTGAAGGCCGTCCGCGCGCCCGGGCACAACGCGAATATGTGTGTTGTTGTACTGGATGGAGGTGAGGGTGCGAAGGGAGCGGTCTCCAAGGGAATCTACTGGGCCGACCTGGTGCCTACGACCGCCCACGTGCCCTACCCCTGGATCATGAGCTACGACCTGTATCCCATGACGACTCTGGAGAACAAGAAGCTCTGGCTGCCCCAGGCGGCGGAGGGGGACTGGCTCTGCATCTTCGAGCACGACCCCGACGTCCCCTTCGGGCGCCTGGTGGAGGAGAAGCCCGGCCGCTACCGGGCGGTCGCGGTTCCAGTCACCGAGTCTCATCCGGCGCGGACCTGAGCCCTCTTCCAATCCAAAATCCAAAATCAAAAATCCAATTGACCCCATAAAAGCAACTGATCCCATAAAAGCAACCAAAATTCGGAGACTCCGATGGCGCGAGAAGAGTTCGACCTGATCATCATCGGCAGCGGCCCGGGCGGCTACGTGGCGGGCATTCGGGCGGGGCAGCTCGGCATGAAGGTGGCCGTGGTGGAAAAGGACCCGAAATACGGCGGCACCTGCGGCCTGCGCGGCTGCATCCCCACCAAGGCGCTGCTCCATACGGCGTCGGTGATGGACGAGATCCGGGCTTCAGCCGCTCTGGGCATCAACGTGGCCGAGCCGGCGCTGGACATCGACAAGGCCCAGGACCGCAAGCAGAAGGTGGTGGACAGCAACGCCAAGGGCGTCGAGTTCCTGTTCAAGAAGAACAAAGTCACCGGCCTGCGCGGCTTCGGCCGGGTCACCGGCCCCAACGAGGTGGAAGTCGAGGGCGCGGACGGCAAGACGGCCTATGGCGCGAAGAACATCCTGATCGCCACCGGCTCGGTGCCGCGCGACATCCCCATCGCCCCGGCGGACGGCGAGCGCATCCTCAACTCGGACCATGTGCTGGAGCTGCGCAAGGTGCCGGCCACGCTGGCAGTGCTGGGCGCCGGGGCCGTGGGCACGGAGTTCGCCTCGATCTACACCTCGTTCGGCACCAAGGTGACGCTGATCGAGATGCTCCCCCGCGTGCTGCCCATCGAGGACGAGGAGGTCTCCGCCGAGCTCCAGCGGGCGCTCCGCAAGCGGGGCATCGAGGTGATGACGGGCGTCAAGCTGACGAGCGCCGAGAAGACGGAGAACGGCGTCACCCTCAAGCTCGAAGGGGGCAAGAAGGACACCGTCGAGGCCGAGATGCTGCTGGTCGCCATCGGCCGCAAGCCGGTGACGGAGAACCTGGGCCTGGAGGCGCTGGGCGTCGAGCTCGAGCGCGGCTACGTCAAGGTCAACCCCTCCATGCAGACGGCGGTGCCGTACATCTACGCCATCGGCGATATCGTCAACACGCCGTGGCTGGCCCACGTGGCCTCGTTCGAAGGGGTCCTGGCCGTGGAGCACATGGCCGGCCTGTCGCCCAAGCCGCTCAATTACGACCGTGTTCCCTCCTGCACCTACTGCGAGCCCGAGGTGGCGAGCGTCGGCCTGACCGAGGCCAAGGCCAGGGAGCGGGGCTACGACGTGCAGACCGGCAAGTTCCCCTTCACGGCCCTGGGCAAGGCGCGCATCGTGGGCAAGACCGAGGGTTTCGTGAAGGTGGTGCGCGACAAGAAGTATGACGAGATCCTGGGCGTGCACATCATCGGCGTGCACGCCACGGACCTGATCGCCGAGGCCTGTGTGGCCCTGCAGATGGAGGGTACGGACGAGGAGCTGCTGCGCACCATGCATGCCCATCCGACCCTGTCGGAGGCCGTCATGGAGGCGGCCCACGCGGCCCACGGCGCGGCGATTCATATCTAGAAGGCCACACCCAAGGGATCAACGATGGCAAATCTAGGCAAGAGCTGGGGTCCCCTCCACCCGCAGGTGGACAAGACCGAAAGGCTGGCGAAGACCGAGCTGCCCCGCGAGCGGCAGCTCGAGCTCTACCACTTCATGAAGCTGAACCGGATGGTCGAGGACCGTCTGGGCAATCTCTACCGGCAGGGCAAGGTGGTGGGCGGGCTCTACTCCAGCCGGGGCCAGGAGGCGACGTCCGTGGGCAGCGCCTACGCCCTGGAGCCGCAGGACGTCATGGGGCCGCTCATCCGCAACCTCGGGTCCATGCTCGTGCGGGGCGTCAAGCCACGCGAGGTCATGATGCAGTACATGGCCAAGAGCGACAGTCCCACGGGCGGCAAGGACGGCAACACCCATTTCGGGGACCTGAAGCGCGGCCTCGTGGCCCCCATCTCCATGCTGGGCTCCGTGATCCCGGTGATGGCGGGGATCGCCCTCGCGGGCAGGATGCAGGGCAAGGATCTGGTGGCTCTGACGTACATCGGCGACGGCGGCACCTCGACGGGGGACTTCCACGAGGGGCTGAACCTGGCCGCGGTGCTCCACGTGCCGTTCGTGCTGATCGCGGAGAACAACGGCTGGGCCTATTCGACGCCCACCTCGCGGCAGATGAAGGTCAAGAGCATCGCCACCCGGGCCGCGGCCTATGGCATCCCCGGCGAGGCGGTGGACGGCAACGACGTGCTGGCCGTCTACGAGGCCACCCGGCGGGCCGTCGAGCGGGCTCGTTCCGGTGGCGGGCCGACGCTCGTCGAGTCCCGGACCTTCCGCATGAAGGGGCACGCCGAGCACGACGACGCCGGCTACGTGCCCAAGCACCTGTTCGAGGAGTGGAAATTGAAAGATCCGATCGAGCGCTTCGAGCGCCACCTGCTGGGCAACAGCCTTGCTACGGAGGACGATCTCAAGGCCATCACGGCGAAGATCGACGCGCAACTGAACGAGGAGGTCGACTTCGCCCTGGCCTCGCCCATGCCGCCTCCGGAGCGGGCGTTCGAGGGGGTGTACGAATGACTGTGACCTACCTCGAAGCCATCCGCCAGGCGCTCTGGGACGAGATGGAGAAGGACGAGCGCGTCTTCATGCTGGGCCAGGACATCGGCACCTATGGCGGCGCCTTCCGCGTCACCGCCGGATTTCTCGACAAGTTCGGGCCGGAGCGGATCATCGACACGCCCATCAGCGAGTCGGCCATGGTGGGCGCGGCCATCGGCGCGGCCATGATGGGCATGCTGCCGGTGGTGGAGATGCAGTTCATCGACTTCATCTCCTGCGCCTTCAACCAGATCATCAACTTCGCCGCGCCCAACCACTACCGCTGGGGGCAGAAGGTGCCGATCGTGGTCCGCGGCCCCGCGGGTGGCAACGTCCACGGCTCGGCCTACCACAGCCAGAACCCGGAGTCGTACTTCCAGCACACGCCGGGCCTGAAGATCGTGACGCCGGGCACGGTGGCGGACGCCTACGGCCTGCTCCGGGCGGCCATCCGCGATCCCAACCCGGTCCTCTACTTCGAGCACAAGTACCTCTACCGGCGGCTCAAGGACGAATTGCCCCAGGGAGAGGGAGAGGGTCTGGTGGAGATCGGCAAGGCGCGGGTGGTGCGGGAAGGGCGCGACCTTTCGGTCATCACCTACGGTGCTATGCTTCACGTGGCGCTGGAGGCCGCCGGGCGTCTCGAAGCGGACGGAATCGATCTCGAAGTCGTCGACCTCCGCACGATCAAGCCTCTCGATCAGGAAACCATCCTCGCGTCCGTCCGCAAGACCAGCCGGGTGATCGTCCTGACCGAGGAGCAGCTCACGGGCTCGGTGGCGGGGGAGGTGGCGGCGCGGATCTCGCAACACGCCTTTGAATGGCTGGACGGGCCGGTGCACAGGCTCTGCTGTCCGGACACCCCGGTCCCCTACAGCCCGACACTCGAAGAAGCCTATCTGCCGAATGCGGACAAGCTCGTCGCCAGAGTGCGTGAGCTGGCCGCTTATTGAGCAGAAAACTGAGCAGGAAACTGACCAGGAAACCGGAGACGGAAGAGAGATACGGGAGAGCTTATGGCCACTGAAGTCGTGATGCCCCAGATGGGGGAGTCGATCGCCGAGGGCACCATCACCCGCTGGCTGGTGAAGGTCGGCGACAAGGTGGAGAGGGATCAGCCGTTATTCGAGATCTCGACCGACAAGGTCGACGCCGAAATCCCGAGCCCGGCCGCGGGCACGCTGCTGGAGGTCCGCGCCAAGGAAGGGGAGACGGTCCCCGTCAACCAGGTGGTGGCGACGATCGGCGAGGCGGGCGAGCAGCCCGGTGCCGCTGCTGCTCCCACCGCCGAAGCTCCGGCGCAGCCGGAGGCACCCGCCGCAGAGCCGGCCCCCACGCCCACCGAAACCAAGCAGGAGGAGACCGCCCGCGAGCCTGAGCCGACGGCCCCAACTCCCAAGCCGGCCTCGCCCGAGCCTCAGCCGCAGCCCAAGGCCGAAGCCGCGCCCGCGGACCAGCCTGAACAGGCTGAAGGCGGCGAGGAGGACCGTCTCCGCAAGTTCTCGAGCCCGCTCGTGCGGAGCATCGCGGCCAAAGAAGGGGTCAACCTCGAAGAGGTCCAGGGTACCGGCGTACAGGGCCGCGTGACCCGGGACGACATCATGAAGCACCTGGAAGACCGCAAGGCGGCGCCAGCGGCGGCTCCCGCTCCGGCGGCCCAGCCTCCTGCCGCGGCTCCTCCTGCTCCGGCGCCTGCCACGACTCCCGCTCCGGCCCCCGCCGCGACGGCGGCTCCGGCCCAGCGGCCGGCCGGTGGCTTCCACGTCCCGGCCTATACGGCGGGCGAGAACGTCGAGATCGAGCCGATGTCCAAGATCCGCCAGATCACGGCGGCTCACATGGTCTACTCCAAGGCCACCTCGGCGCACGTCACGACGGTCTTCCACATCGACTTCTCGAAGGTCCACAAGGCCCGGATGCGCGCCAAGGACGGGTTCCTCAAGAAGGAGGGCACCAAGCTCACCTACATGCCCTTCATCTTCAAGGCGGTCGCCACCGCGCTCAAGGCCCACAAGAGCGTCAACGCCTCGATCGACGGCACGAACATCGTCTACAAGAAAGACATCAACATCGGCATGGCGGTCGACATCCCGGGCCGGGGCCTGCTCGTGCCGGTGATCAGGAACGCCGACCAGTTGAGCCTCGTGGGCCTCGCCAAGACCGCTAACGACCTGGCCGACCGCGCGCGCAGCAAGAAGCTCAAGCCCGAGGAGACCCAGGGCGGCACCTTCACGGTGACCAACCCGGGCGTTTTCGGCAGCCTCTTCGGCACGCCGGTGATCAACCAGCCGCAGGTGGCGATCCTGGGCATCGGCGCCATCGAGAAGCGGCCCATCGTGGTCGAGGACGAGGACGGCAACGACTCCATCGTCATCAAAACCATGTCCTACTTCGGCATCTCCTACGACCACCGCCTGGTGGACGGCGCCGACGCCGACCGCTTCATGATCGACCTCAAGAAGGTGATCGAAGAGGGCACCTGGGACGAGCTGAACGCGTACGTGTAAGGCGTTCGCTTTTCTGAAGAAGCTTCGCGAGCCCGGGGAGACCCGGGCTCGTTTTGTTTGCTAGGAGCTGACCGTGAGGACTTTTAGCCCTTCGATGTGCTGAAAGTGGCGGGGGTTATGAGTGACGAGCGGAAGCTCATGGATGAGCGCGGCCGCTGCGATCCAAGCGTCGGCATCTGAGATTGGACGGCCTCGTCTGCACTTGATTCTTGCCCATTCCCAACTCATTGAATTCGTGTGGCGGAGCAAGGCATAGCCTCGGATATGCTGCTCGAGCTCAACGATTCTTCGACTACTCCAATTGCGTCGAAAAGGCCAACAATAAAGCTCCGCGACCGTCATGAAGGAAATCGCGAGAGAACGATGCTTCAGGATGTCCCAATAAGCGGGAGCCAGGGAGTGCTTCTTGAGAATGTAGGAGACAACTGAGGTATCAACAAGGACCCAGCTCACGCTTCAATCCCAGGAAGATGTCCGGCGAAAGCGCTCCAAAGCCTCTTCAAAACCGTCGTCGAGCTGGTCTTCGGGCCAACCTCCGGCAAAATCCTCGAAGCGCTCTGCCGGACGAACACCCTGGGCCCGTGCAAGCTCCTCAAGGGTCGGGTTATAGTTCCAGTAGTCGTCAGCTTCTACTGCTGGACCAACATGTAGGCTGCTGTCGTCCTTCAGTTTCGGGATGGACATAGAGCACCTCCTCTCAATCTCTAGTTTACACGCCAGCCCCCTTCTCTGACAAGCCCTCCCATGACTCCTCGGGGACATAAGTTCCCAGGAGGCGAGCCCGGGGAGACCCAGGCTCGTTCTGTTGGATTCAGATCCTACGGCTGGCAGGTGCCGGGCACCTTGCAGGTCCCTTCTTGGCACGAGGGGGTTCCCGGACAGCAGAACTGACCATAGAAGCCGCAAGCGAGGCACGTGTTGGAGCTGAATTCGCAGGCGGTGCCCTGGGTGCAGACCCCACCTGCACAACACGCCTGGTTGGGCCCTCCGCAGGGAGGAGCTTCGCAACGGCCATTCGTGCACGTGAGCCCTGATGAGCAGGTGTTGCCCGGGCAGCAGATATTGCCGGCACCTCCGCAGGTACGGCAGACGTTGTTCGCGTTGCAGGCGAGGCCAGGGTTGCAGGGTCTGTTGAAGGGGCAGCAGACCTGGCCCGCGGCGCCGCATTGGTAGGCGGCGAGTTGGACGGTGGGTTGCGGTTGGATGGCGGCCAAGAGATCCGGGGTTGGAGCGCCTGCTTCACAAGGCTGGGGGGGCGTCTGGGCCTGCACGCGAAGAGCGAAGAAACAACAAGCCATCAGAGCCAGCAGCAGGAGGCAGCGAAACGGGAATCTGTCAGCGATCGAAGGCATACAAAGTCTCCTTGAATGGGCGAAGCTCACGCCGGCTCCGCCCGAGCCAATTCCTCTCAGAATCTCTGGAGACGATCGCGCGCGCGTTTCGGTCCCACTGATGAGCCGTTACGGCAGAAGAGGAGATCTTGGATGAACCAGAGCCGCGCGACCCGGACATCCTGGGCCGCGGCGGCGGGCGTTTAAGGGTAGCGTCTCAATCGACGATCGAGCGGTCCTTGGTCTCGCGCAGGAAGAGCGTACCGATCACGACGGTCATCAGCGACACGACGATCGGGTACCACAGGCCGGCGTAGATGTTCCCGGCCCTGGCCACCATGGCGGTGGCGAGCAGCGGCAGCATGCCGCCGAACCAGCCGTTGCCAATGTGATAGGGGAGAGACATCGACGTGTAGCGGATCCTGGTCGGGAAGAGCTCCACCAGGAAGGCGGCGATCGGTCCGTAGACCATGGTCACGTAGAGGACCATGATGAAAAGGATCAGGACCGTCATTACGTAGTTGATCCGCGACTTGTCCACTTCCGCGGGATAGCCGGTCGAGGCGAGTGCTGCCTTGTACTGGTCCTCATCCCAGCCGGTGATCCCGGTCGAGCCGATGCGGGTGACGACCGTCTGTCCGCCGGCCCCCGGCAGCGACTCGAAGGACAGCCCGTTCTTGGTGAGGAAGTCCTTGGCCCGGTCGCAATCCGAATAGACGGTCTTCGGCGTGACGAAAACGTGGAAGTTGCAGTCGTCCGCGGCCACCGTGATCGGGTTCGCCCGGTTGTACTCCTCGAGGGCCGGATTGACGAAGTGGGTCAGCCCCTTGAACAGGGGGAAGTAGGTGAGAGCCGCGATCAGGCATCCGGCGAGAATGATCTTGAGCCGTCCGATGCGGTCCGAGAGCCTGCCGAAGAAGATGAAGAAAGGTGTGGCAAGGGCGAGCGAGATTCCCACCACAGTATACGCGGTGAGGTAGTCGAGCCTGAGCGAAATGGTGAGGAAGAAGAGGGCGTAGAACTGGCCCGTGTACCAGACGACGCCCTGGCCGGCGGTCGCTCCGAGCAGCGCAAGCAGCACGTACTTGTTGTTCGGATAATGCAGGAAGCTCTCCCGTAGCGGGGCCTTCGAGCCTTTACCCTGCGCCTTCATGTGGCGGAAGACCGGCGACTCCTCCAACTTGAGGCGGATGTAGACGGAAAAAATCAACAGCACGAGCGAGACCAGGAACGGCAGCCGCCATCCCCAGTTGGTGAAGTCTTCAGGCGCCAGGAGGCCGCGGCAGGTGCCGATCACGAGGAGTGACAGGAAGAAGCCCAGCGTGGCGGTGGTCTGGATCCAACTCGTGGCGGCGCCGCGCTCCCGGTCCGAAGCGTGCTCAGCGACGTAGGTGGCCGCGCCGCCGTATTCACCGCCGAGCGCGAGACCCTGGAGCAGCCGTAAGGTCACCAGGATCGTCGGGGCGGCCATGCCGATCGTTTCGTACGTGGGCAGCAGGCCGACGCCGAAGGTCGAGATGCCCATGACCACGATGGTCAGCAGGAACGTGTGCTTGCGGCCGACCAGGTCGCCCAGGCGCCCGAACACCAAGGCCCCGAAAGGACGCACGAGGAAGCCAGCGGCATAGGTGGCGAAGGCCGCGAGCAGGGCCGCGGTGTCGTTGCCCTTGGGGAAGAAGAGGGCGGCGAAGAACGGCGCCAGCGTGGCGTACAGATAGAAGTCGTACCATTCGAAAACGGTGCCGAGCGAAGAGGCGAAGATGACCCGGCGCTCCTCGGACTTCGACACGAGAGGGGGAGCACCGGCGTTTGCGGGGGCGGTCGTCATCGTTCCCATCGCCTCCTGGACCTGAAGATCCCTGTCCTTACAACGAGGGTCGCATCTTACTACGGTCCGTGGCCGGCGAGCCGCACGTTCATGCGGGTGCCCGATCATGCGGCTTCCAGCGGCTCTTTTCGTTCCGCACAATGCTTTTCGGACGTAGTAGAAAGGAGACCACATGAAGAAAGTACCGATCGTTTTCACGCTGGCTCTGATCGCCGGGCTCTGGGTTTCCAGCGAGGCCTTCGCATGCGGCAGGCGCTGCGCCAACGTGGCGCCCCCGGGCTCGACTCCCTGTCTGCGGTGCATTGAAGACGAAAACTCGACGGCCGACTGCCGGAACAGCGCCGGAAGCTGCGGCTGCTTCTTCGTACAGTGCAACGGCCTCTCTCAGGCCACCACGGGAGAGGAGGTGGTGCTGGCGAGCATCTTCTCGGACGATACCCAGCCCGTGGCCTGCTCGACGCTGCCGTCGGAGATCACCGCAGGAATGTGATCGAAGAGGCGTCGATCATCGCGCCCCCACCTGGGCCTTCATGCCCGGGCGGGGGCTTCCGTCTACCGGTCTCCGACCTGTTCCTGTAGAGCCCCCTCGCCGCTCCGTCCCGCCCGGTACAGCAGCGCTGCGACGCCCAGCACGAGGGCGATCCCGATAATGATCCCGGCCGGGCCGGTGATCAACGTGAAGTCCTTGCTCGCGAAGTGCCAGGAGTCCAGCCAGCGGCCCCAGGCCTCGTTGCCCTGTTTGGTCGCGACCAGAGCGGCGATCGCCACTCCGGCGAGGCCTTCGCCCGCGATCATGCCCGAGGCGGCGAGGATCCCGGGATTTCCCTCTTTTGGACCTTCCTTCTGGCGCGCTTCCACCAGCCGGCGGACGGCTCCGCCGAGGAAGATCGGCGTCAGGCTGCCGAGCGGCAGGTAGAGGCCCACGGCGAAGGCGAGGCCCGGCAGGCCCGCGAGGAGGCCGCTGAGCGAGAAGGCGGCGCCCGTGCCCACCAGACCCCAGGGGAGCGAGCCGGTGAGCACGCCGTCGATCACCGTCTTCATCAGAGTCGCCTGAGGGGCGGGAAGCTCCGGCGAGCCGAAGGTGTACGTCTTGCCGAGAAGCAGCACGATGGCCGCGACCGCCCAGCAGGCGAAGGCCGCGCCGAGGAACTGCCCCGCCTGCTGCCTCGCGGGGGTCGCTCCCACGAGATATCCGGTCTTCAGATCCTGCGAGATGTCTCCCGCCTTGGACGCGGCGATGCAGACCACCGTGCCCACGGTCAGGATGGCGGCGCGGGCGGACGGATCGGTCCAGCCGCAGAGGACGAAGACCAGGGCTACGCCCAGCAAGGTGACCAGCGTCATGCCCGAGGTCGGGTTCGAGGAGACACCGATCAGGCCCACGATCCGCGACGAGACGACGACGAAGACGACGCCGAAGATCCCGACCCCGATGGCGGCGGCGAGCCGGGGGATGAAGCTCATCTCACCCGCGATCAGGCCGGGGATGGAGACCAGCGCCAGGACCACGACAATGGGACCGGCGAGCACCACCCAGCCGGGCACGTCGCGGTCCGTACGGGGCACGGCGCCGGCCGCATCAGGGCCGGTCCCCTGGCGGCGCATTCCCTTGAGGACGGCGGCCAGGGACTGCGACATCACGGGAAGTGCCCGCAGCACCGTCACGATGCCGGCCGCGGCCACGGCCCCGGCGCCGATGTAGCGCACGTAGCGCGACCAGATCTGCCCGGCGGACATGTCGGCGATCGTCGTGGTGGCCTCGGGGAAGAGGGGAGCGGTGAGCCCGGCGCCCACCAGGGCGATCAGCGGCGTGAGCACCAGGGCCGAGATCATGCTGCCCGAAACCATGATGGACGATTGCCGGTAGCCCAGGATGTAGCCCACGGCGAGCAGGGCGGGCGCGATCTCCAGGGCGAGCTCCGCCTTGGGCAGCACCGGCACGTGCGCGGAGAGATCCGGCTGGATGAGGACCAGGGCACCCAGGGCGAGCTTGATGGCGGCGCCCACGGCGAGCCCGATGAAGATCCACCGGCCGCCGCTCGATTCCGTGGTCGTGGCGCGCAGCACCTCGGCGCAGGCCGTGCCTTCGGGATAGGGAAGCTCGTCCGCGCTCTTGACGATGAGCAGCCGGCGCAGGGGCACCATGGCGGTGATCCCCAGGATGGCGCCCAGGAAGGCCAGGCCCGCCACCTGCCAGAGCGGCGGTACCATCCCCCAGAGGAAGAGGGCGGGGATGGTGAAGATCGTGCCGCTCGCGAGCGAAGAGCTGGCCGAGCCGATCGTCTGGGACATGTTGGCTTCGAGGATCATCCCGCCAGGCCGCCGGCTCATCAGGCGGAACAGCGCAACGGTCAGCACGGCGATGGGGATCGAGGTCGAGACGGTCAGCCCCACCCGCAGGCCGAGGTAGGCATTGGCACGCGCCGAAGAGGATGCCGAAGACGATCCCGGCCAGGGCGGCACGGAAGGTGAACTCGACGACCGACTCGTCGTCCCGCGAAAGCGGCGAATTCATGCGCTCCTCCCTCTGTCGAACGACGGTGGGAGGGTAGCATAGCGGAGCTGTCCCGTAAGGTTTTTGTCTTGAGCCCGTAGGGCGGGGAGACTCGTAGCCCAGGGTGTGAACCCTGGGGGAGAGGCGCGGCCGCACATTCGAGAACCCCATCGGGGGACGCGGGACCGAGGGATGGAATCCCCCGGTGGGCGGATGCCCGCCCTCCCCAGGGTTCGCACCCTGGGCTACGAGTCTCCCCGCCCTACGGGCTCAAGACAGGATTCCGGCGTATCATTAGCAATCATGGCTGAAGACCCGAAAGGGCCGGACGAGTTGGAGCGTACTCCTCCAGGAGAGGGTATAACCAAGCCGTTTCGTGTCAAGCCTCACGATTTCGGCTTCAAACATGAAATCGACCTCGACAAGATGAACCAACTCGCGGACGAATTGGAAGTGTTGAGCTGGAAGGAAAAGCAGATCTGACCAGCCTCACCCCACCAGCCGCCCGTACAGCTCCACGTACTCCTCCCCCTGCACGTCCCAGGAGTAGTCCTTCGCCATCCCGTTCTGCATCAGCTTTTCCCACGAGGGATGGTGCTGGTAGGTGTCCAGGGCGTAGTCGAGCGCCCAGTGCAGGCCCTGGGGGACGAAATGATCGAAGACGAAGCCGGTTCCCTGGTTCGTGGCGGAGTCGAAAAGCTCGACCGTGTCGGCGAGACCGCCTGTCTTGTGGACCACGGGCGGGGTGCCATACTTCAGGCTGTACATCTGATTGAGGCCGCAGGGCTCGAATTTCGAAGGCATGAGGAAGATGTCGGCCGCGGCTTCGATGCGGTGCGCGAGCGGGTTGTTGAAGCCCCGGTAGAACCAGGCTTTTCCGGGAAACCGCCCCTGCAGCCACTGGAAGAAATCCTCATATTTGCTCTCGCCGCTGCCCAGGGCGATCAGGCGCACGTCGCGGCGGGCGAGGATCTCGGGCAGCACCTCGAAACAGAGATCGAAACCTTTTTGAGGAGTGAGGCGCGAGACGATGCCGATCACGGGCGCGGCCGTGCGCTCGTCGAGGCCGGTCTCGCGCAGGAGGCTCCGCTTGCAGTTGCGTTTACCCGAGAGATCGCGGGCGGAGTAGTGGTAGAAGAGGTGCGGGTCCTTCTCCGGGTTCCACTCGCCGTAATCCACGCCGTTGACAATGCCGGCCAGCCGGTCGCCCCGGGCGCGCAGCAGCCCGTCGAGGCCGAAGCCGTTCTCCGGCGTCTGGATCTCCCGGCCGTAGGTGCGGCTGACGGCCGTGATGAAGTCGGCGTGCAGGATGCCGGTCTTCATGAAGTTGAAGGCCCCTGAGGCCAGCTCCCGGGTGTCCAGCCAGTGGGTGTAGCCGGCCAGCCCGAGATCGTTCACCACGCCGGCGTGGACGAGCCCCTGGAATCCCAGGTTGTGAATGGTCAGCACCGTGCGGGTGCGGTCGAACAGCCGGTCCCAGGAGTAATGGGCCTTGAGGAGGATCGGGGCGAGCGCCGTGTGCCAGTCGTGGCAGTGCACCACGTCAGGACCCCAGCCCATCCGCTGGCAGGATTCGAGGGCCGCCCGCGTCAGAAAGGAAAAACGCAGCCAGTCGGACCAGTCGCCGTGATAGATCTCCTCGCCGCCGAAGAGCTCCGGACAGTCGACGAAGTAGATCCAGAGATCGCTGCCGGGGAGCTGACCCGTGTGGAGGGAGAACGTGTACTGCCGCGAGCCCATGGCGACCGGCACGTCCTGGATGAAGTCCACGGGCGTGAACGTCTCGGTGCGCCGGGCGATCTGGGCGTAGAAAGGCATGAAGAGGCGGACGTCGTGCCCCGCGCGGTGGAGGAAGCCCGACAGGCCGGCGGACACGTCGCCCAGGCCGCCCGTCTTGGCGAACGGGGCGACCTCGGCGGCGATCTGGCAGATCCTCAAAGACTTGGGATCAACCGTCATGGGATCAATCGTCATGGGATCAACCGTCTCGGTAACAGCGGCCATTTCAGATCACCGTGCCCGGCGGGATCACGGCGCCCTTGGGCACGACGATGATGCCGTCGCGAATGCAGTAGTTGTCCGCGTCGGCGTTCTGGACTCCGGCGGCATTGATCAGCTTACTGCCGTCGCCGATCCGCGTGTCGAAGTCGATGATGGCGTTCTTGATGTGGCAGTCCAGGCCGATGCCGATGGGGATCTGGTCGCTGCCCGGCGCCAGGTTTTCCCAGGAGCTGGTGCCCATGACCACGGAACGTTCGATCACTGAGCCGGCCCGCACGACGGCGCGGACGCCGATGATCGAGTCGGTGACCCGGCTGCCGGAGAGGATGCTCCCCTCGTTTAGGAGCGAGCACTGGACGAAGCACTCCGTGACCTTGGTGCCCGGCAGGAAACGCGGATGGGTGAAGATCCGGAAGTCGGGATCGTACAGGTTGATCGGCGGCAGAGGCAGAGTGAGGTCGAGGTTCGCCTGGTGGAAGCTCGGGATGGTCCCGATGTCCGTCCAGTAGCCGTTGTGAGGAAAGGCCTGGACCTTGTAATTCCCGAGAGCCTGCGGGAGCACCTCGCGGCCGAAGTCGATGGTCGTGGTCCCCACCAGCATCTCGCGCAGCACCTCGGGCCGGAACATGTAGATGCCCATGCTTGCCAGGTAGGAGCCCGGCGGCGCGGCGAACCCGAGGGCGGCTTGCGTCTGCTCGTCCAGGGCGATGGCGTCGAGCTGGGCGGCCTCCTTGGGCTTCTCGACGAACTCGACGATGCGGCCGGACGGGTCGAGGCGCAGGATGCCGAAGGCCGAGGCCTCCTCGCGGGTGACGGGCTTGACGGCGACCGTCACATCCGAACCGCGGTCGCGGTGGGCCTTGACGAGCGCGGTGATGTCCATCAGGTAAAGCTGGTCGCCAGAGAGGATCAGCACCTCGGGGGGATTGGCCTCGAGGAGGCGGGGCAGGGTCTGGCGCACGGCGTCGGCCGTGCCCTGGTACCACTCGCGGCGGTCCATGGTCTGCTCCGCCGCCAGGATGTTGACGAAGCCGAGGCTGAAGGCGGAGAAGCGGTAGGTCTGCGCGATGTGCCGGTGCAGGCTCGCGCTGTTGAACTGGGTGATGACGAAGATCCGGTCGATGCCGGCATGCAGGCTGTTGCTGATGGGGATGTCGATCAGGCGGAACTTGCCGCCCACGGGCACCGCCGGCTTGGCCCTGTCCCTCGTCAAGGGCCAGAGCCGGCTGCCCTGACCGCCGCCCAGGATCGCTGTGACGACCTTCTCCATCGGCATGAGACCTCCCCCCAAACGCGTGGGATCTTACAGCAGTCCGATACAATCCCTCCTATGCCCGCCGCCATGAATATGCCGCGCCGATCGCTCCACTGGGATTACCTGGGCCGCGTCCCCTACACGGAGGCTGTCGAGCTGCAGCTCGCGGCGTGCGCGGCCCTGAAAGCCAGCGAAGGGCCGGAGCGCCTGATCCTCCTGGAACACCCCCACGTCTACACCCTGGGCCGCAACGCCAGCGAGGCCGACGTGCTGGCGGGCCCGGAATGGCTGCGCACCCGCGGCGTCGAGGTGGCGGAGTGCGACCGCGGCGGCCAGGTCACCTACCACGGGCCGGGCCAGCTCGTGGGCTATCCCATCGTCAACCTGAGCCCCGACCGGCGGGACGTCCGCCGCTACGTGCGCGACCTCCAGGAGACCCTGGTCCGGACCTTGGCGGACTATGGCGTCACGGCCGAGGGACGCGACGGTCAGGCCTTCGTGGGCGTGTGGGTGGGGGAGGAGAAGATCGCCTCTATCGGCGTCCACCTCTCGCGGTGGATCACCACCCACGGCTTCGCGCTGAACGTCTCGACGGACCTCTCCTATTTCACGGGGATCATCCCCTGCGGGCTCCACCAGGTCCGCCTGACCTCGATCGAGCGGCTCACGGGCCGGGCGCCTCACCTGTCTGAGGTCGCCGAGGTCTATGCCCGTCACTTCGGCCACGTCTTCGACCGGGACCTCGTAATCTCTCCTCTCCCAGCGCCTCTCCCGCTGCAGGCCGCTGGGATCTAGGATGACCGGGCACCCGCGGGTCGCCATCGGTCTCAACGCGGTGATCCTGGCGGTCACCGAGGAGATGCCGCGCATCCTCACCGTCCGGCGGGAGGCTTCTGACGGAGGGCCGGCCGAAGAAGCCCTACCGTTCGGTCCCCTGGAGCCGGAGACGGACCGCACGCTCGACCGCGGCCTGCGCCGCTGGGTGCGCGAGCAGACCGGGCTCGACCTTGGCTACGTCGAGCAGCTCTATACCTTCGGCGACCGCAACCGTGATCCCGGCGAGAGCCGCGGCGGCGCTCGGGAAGTCTCGGTGGCCTATCTTGCCCTGGTGCGCGAGGTCTCCGCGGGACGCGGGGCGAGCTGGCGCGACGGGTACGAGTTCTTCCCCTGGGAGGACTGGCGCTCCGGCCGGCCGGCCCTGATCGACGGTTCGATCGCCCCGTCCCTCCGCGCCTGGGTGGCCGGCGGTGCCGATCCGGCCGTCCGGCAGGAGCGCCGCGAGCGGGTGGACATCGTCTTCGGCCTGGGCGGCGCGCACTGGGACGGCGAGCGCGTGCTGGAGCGCTACGAGCTTCTCTACGAGGCTTACCTCGTGCCCGAGGCTTGGCGGGACCGCGAAGCCACGGGCGGCGCCGCGGACGAGCGCCGCCCCGTCCCCCTCCACCGCCCTGATCTCCTGCCGGGCCGGGCCATGGCCTTCGACCACCGGCGCATCCTCGCCACCGCCCTGGGCCGCCTGCGGGGCAAGCTCAAATACCGGCCCGTGGTCTTCGAGCTCCTGCCTCCCACCTTCACCCTGCTCCAGATCCAGAGAGTGGTGGAGGCCCTCTCCGGCGTGCGCCTCCACAAGCAGAACTTCCGCCGCCTGGTGGAAAACGCCGGCCTCGTCGAAGGCACCGGCCAGGACGTCCAGACCGGCGGCCGTCCCGCGGAGCTGTTCGTCTTCCGCCGTGACGTCCTTCGCGAGCGGCCGGCTCCGGGGGTGGGGTTGCCTGGGGTGCGGCGGGGTTGAGGACAGTCCCGCCCGCCATGCCTCCGGTAAGCTAAATATGAGTCGATATAGGCTAATTGCGGGCCTGGTCCTGCTGCGCGCCCCTGCGCCGCCGAGGGTGCTCCTCAAGAACCCAGGGATGAAGCAGGACCAGATTGGATTCGAGATGCTCGGCGAGATCCACCGCGCGTCCTGTACCGCACGGTCGACGGACGCAGCAGCCTTCAGCTCTTCTGCAAGTCCGGTTCGATGAGCGGGGCGGCGGGAAACGGTGACTCCCTCGACCTGTTGTCACCGCTCCCGCCGTTGGCTCTACCCTAAACGGGGCTCATTCCGACACCCCTCTAATAGCGGTACTTCGGGGGCGTCACGTCTGACTCCACGCTCTCGATCGTGAGCACCGTTTTCCTGTCGGGGTCACCCTGGCCGTAGAAGTCAACCGGTTTACCTGCAAGCTTGTACGTCGCCGTGGGTGGAGTGCTGTCAATACGCGCTGCGACGGTCACTGGAGTGTCGGAGACCAGCGCCCCCAGGCGCTCACTGTGGATCTGCAGGAAGAAGCTCTGCCGGTGCTCGGTCGGGAATTTCTCCGACGCGAGAGTGCCAAGGGACGGACGGTTGGGATTCAGAGTGATCGTGAGCGGACCGATGTCGCCAGGTTCCAGCACCGGCAATCGCTTGGCGTTGAAGATCACGCTCGTACCGCTCAAGAGATGCGAAGCTGGACCTGCGAGTTGGAGGCGCACTTGGTCGTTGCCCACCCTGGCCGTGACGCGGCTGGTGATCTCGACCGCCTGCGAGACCGCAGGCTTCACGTCCGAGGTGACTTCCTGGACGATGAGCACGGGTCTCCTGTCAGGGTCGCCCTCCTTGAAAAATGCAACGTCCCCGCTGATCGACTTATACGTCGCCGTGGGCGGAGAGCTATCAATGTGCGCTGCGAGGGTCAGCGGAGCGTCGGAGACCAACGTGCCCAACCTCTCACCGGAGATCTGCAGGAAGAAGTTCTGCTGGTGCTCGGTCGGGAAGGTATCCGAAGCGAGAATCCCGGTGGAGTCGCGCCCGGGGTCCAGGGTGACCGTGACCGGACCGATGTCGCCAGGGTCCAGCGCCACCAGTTGCTTGGCGTTGAATCTCACCAGCCGGCCGACCTGGGTGTGAGTCGCCACTCCGACGACAGTGAGGCTCACCTGCCCCCCATCGGGGAGCGCGGCCCTGAGTTGGCTCTTGATATCGACTCCCTGCGTAGCGGCGGGCGTCACGTCCGACTCCACCCCATCGATCGTGAGCACCGTTTTCTTGCCGGGGTCGTCCTGCCTGTGGAAGGCAACCGGTTTACCCGCCAGCTTGTACGTCGCCGTGGGCGGAGTGCTCGCGATGTGCGCTGTGACGATCACCGGATCGTCGGCGACCAGCGTCCCCAGGCGCTCACTGTGGATCTGCAGATAGAAGCTCTGCCGGTGCTCGGTCGGAAACTTCTCCGTAGCGAGAGTCCCAACGGACTGGCCGCGGGGATCCAGAGTGATCGTGAGCGGACCGATGTCGCCAGTGTCCACCGCCACCAGTCGCTTGGCACTGAAGATCACGCTCGTACGCCTCAAGAAATGCGAAGCCGGACCCGCGAGTTGAAGGCTCACCGGCTTGTTGTCCACCCTGGCCGTGACGCGGCTCGTGATCTCGACCGCCTGCGAGACCGCAGGCTTCACGTCCGAGGTGACCTCTTGAACGGTGAGCACCGTTTTCCTGTTAGGGTCGTCCTCCCTGTAAAACGCAACATCCCCACGGGTCGACTTGTAGGTCGCCGTCGGTGGAGAGCTATCAATGCGCGCCAGGAGGGTTAACGGAGCGTCGGAGACCAACGTGCCAAGCTTCTCATTCTGGATCCGCAGGAAGAAGTCCTGCCGGTGTTCGGTCGGAAATTTCTCCGAAGCGAGAGAGCCGACGGACTCGCGTTTGGGATTCAGGGTAACCGTGACCGGACCGATGTTGCCAGGGTCCCGCAGCACCAGTTGCTTGGCGGTGAAGATCACTCGCAGGCCATTCTGGGTGTGAATCGCCGGGCCTATGAGAGTGAGATCCACCTCCCCCACACCAACGACCGTGCCTCTCAGCCGGCTCGTGATATCGACTCCCTGCGGGGCGGCATATGTCAAGTTCGCGCCGGCCGGTGACAAGTTGCTTGAGCTAGCCATGTGTCTATCCTCCAAGTGTCGAGAGCAGAGTTTCTCTCCTCCACAGAATGCTGCCTCCCCTCCTTCGGGAGATCGGTCACCGCGGCGCCGGGGACGCCTCCGTCAAAGAAGGTGACGGGGCTGGCATGTTGCGATCGCCGCGCCGATTGATTGTATCTAATGGAAAGCGGTAAGGCATGTCACACGTTCGTGCGACACCGTCAGATTCAGTTGTCGAGCCGCGAAGAGCTACAGAGGTCCGATCGTCTTGGCAAAATCCGTACCATTCCGAGCGGCCGGCTCCGGGCGCGGGGCTACCGGGGGTCAGGAGGGGTAGACCTTTGCACCCTGACCGGATAGGGAGGCCGCTGCGGCCGGGCCGGCGGGTTCTTCTTCAATTCTTCCAGGACGATCTCGATCGCTTTTTCGAGCTGCGGGTCGCGGCCGGCGACCAGGTCGGCAGGCCAGTTCTCGACCTCGACGTCCGGTGCCACGCCCTCGTTTTCGATCACCCAGCCGCCTTCCGGCGACCAGAGCGCGAAGTTCGGGGCAGACACGCTGCCGCCGTCCATGAGCCCCGGGTAGCCGAGGATGCCGACCTCGCCACCCCAGGTCCGCTTGCCGACGAGCGGCCCCAGCTTCGACTGGCGGAACATCCACGGCAGGCCGTCGCCGCCGGAGCCCGACTGCTCGTTGATGAGCATGACCTTGGGCCCGTGGATGGCCGCGCTTGGGGACCGGAGGTCCGCGCCGTAGCGCATGGCCCAATAGCTGCTGAACGGCCGGCGGAGAGGATCGAGATAATAATCGGCCCAGGCCCCGCCGCCGTTGTAGCGCTCGTCGAGGATGACCGCGTCCTTGTCGAGCTGCGAGTAGAAGTAGCGCGTGAAGTAGGCGTATCCACTGGCCCCGGTGTCGGGCAGATAGACGTAGGCCACGCGTCCGCCGGTCGCCTGCTCCACCTTCCTGCGGTTGCCCTCGACCCAGTCCACGCTGCGCAGCCTCAGCTCTTCTTCCATCGTCGCGAGGGGCTCGACCGTCACGGTCCGCGCGCCGGAGCCGTCCGGGTGCGGGCCCACGGTGATCTCGACGCTTTCGTCGCCGGTGTTCACGAATGGCGCGTAGACGTCGGTGGGCGGCTTCAGGTCCACGCCGCGCACGGCGAGCAGGTACTCCCCGGCCTTCACGTCCACGCCAGGCGCCGTGAGCGGGGCGCGCAGGTCCGGCCACCAGGACACGCCGCCGTAAACCTTTCTGAAGCGGTAACGGCCGTTGGCGATCTCGTAGTCGGCGCCGAGCAGGCCGCCGCCGGTCCCGGCCTTCGGCTCTACGGCCCGGTCGCCGGGCTGGGCGTAGCTGTGGCTCACGGACAGCTCGCTGAGCATCCAGCGAATGACGCGGTACAGGTCCGTGGACGAGGCCAGGTGCGGCAGGAACGCCGCGTATTTCCTTTTCATCGCCGGCCAGTCCGCGCCGTGCATGCTCGGGTCGTAGAAGTAGTCGCGATTGATCCGCCAGGCCTCGTCGAAGATCTGCGGCCATTCGGTCCGCGGCTCGACCCGGACCTCGGCTGCGTCCAGGTTCAGCTTGCCCTTGCCCGCATCCGCGCCGGGGGCGAGCTCCACGATCGACCAGGTCTCGGGTGCGGTGAGGATGAGGGCCTTCTTGCCGTCGGGGGTGGAGCGGTAGTTGTTCACGCCGGAGAGCAGCGTCTCCCCCTTGCGTTGGGCGAGGTCGTAGCGCATCAGTGCCGCAATGTCCGGCGGGCTCGGCTGCCCGGGCTGGGGCGGGAGCTGCGACAGGTAGAGCACCTGTCCCTCTCCCCCGGCCAGAAGGAGCCGGTACTCGCCGCCCGGCAGCGGGAACGGCAGCAGCCGGCGGTCGAGGCCGTCGAAGTCGATCCTTACCGGCGCGGGCTTGCCCGGCTCGTCCTTCTTCTCCTTCTCTTCCTTTGCCTCGGGCTTCTCCTCGTCGCTCTCGCGAACGAACGGCGACGGCGTGTCCTTGCGCAGCAGCGCCAGGTAGAGCGCGCGGGTCGCCCGCAGCCCGGTGCTGGACAGGTTGAACCATTGGTTCGCCGGGCCGGCGTCCGTCGAGGCGAGAAAATAAAGGTATTTTCCGGAGGCGTCGAACACCGGCTCGGTGGCGTCGCTCATCGCGTCCGTGACGGCGCGCGACTCCTCCTTCGCCAGGGAGTAGATATAGACGGTGCGATAGGCCGAGAGGTTGCCGAGCGCGTAGGTGATCCATTTCGAGTCGGGCGACCACGCCGCCCGCAGCGAGCGCAGATGCGCGAGGCCGTAGATCGGCTCACTCGCGACCTTCTTGACGGCGCCGCTCGCCAGGTCGAGCCAGTAGAGCGTCCAACTGTTGTCGACATAGGCGATCTTTGTGGAATCGGGGGACCAGGCCGGCGACTCGTAGAAACCGGCGCCGGCGAGCTTGTAGACCTTGGCTTTCCCCTTGCCGTCGGCGGGGAGGACGTGCAGGGCGTACTCGCCGCCTTCGTCCGAGAAGAAGGCGATCGATTTGCCGTCAGGGGACCAGGCCGGTAAGCGCTCGTGGGCGCCGGGTGTGTTGGTGAGGTCGCGCGCGTCTCCCTTGGCGGCGGGCACGGTGACGATCTCGCCGCGGAACTGGAACACCGCCCGCGCGCCGCTCGGCGAGATGTGGCCGGAGAGGACCTGCTTCGCGCCCCTGGCGTAGCGCGTGCGCGTTTCGGGCAGCTCGGCGGCCACGCCGATCTTCAACCGCTGGCTGCGGCCCGTGGCCAGGTCGAAGCGGTGGAGATAGCCGGCCTGCTCGAAGACCAGGTTGCCGTCATTCGCGTCCAGGTTGAGGACCGGGAAGTCGTCGAACGCGGTGAGCTGCCGCACGGTCTTCGTCTTCGTGTCGTAGGCGAAAAGGTTGTATTCGCCGTTGCGGTCGGAACGGAAATAGATCGAATCGCCCACCCAGCGCGGGCCGATGTCGTTGAAGCGTCCGGCCGGCTGCGCGATCTCCTCCACGGCGAGGTCCTTCAGGCCCTGGATCCAGATCCGCGAGTGGCCGCCGCCGCGGTAGTTTTTCCACTGGGCGGTGGCGTCATACTGGGGCATGTAGGCGAGGCGGGAGCCGTCGGGGGAGTAGCTCGCCCCGCGGCCGTGCGGGACCGGCAGCCGGGACGGAAGCCCGCCGGTGGCCGGGACCGTGAAGAGAGGCGTGCCGCTCCCCATGGCGACCTCGCGCCAGGAGTTGAACAGCACGGCCTTGCCGTCGGGCGTCCAGCCGCGGACGAAGTCCCACCCGTACCAGGTGAGCCGCGTGGGCTCGCCGCCGGTGACGGGGACGGTGTAGATGCTCGCGGCCTCCACCCCGAAGCCCGGGCTGGCCGCGTCGTACTGTCCGCTGAACGCGATCGTGCGGCCATCGGGTGAGAACGCGGGGTTTCCCTCGATCCCGGGATCGCTGGTCAGGCGGCGGACGTTCTGGCCGTCGAGATCGCAGATCCACAGGTCGTCGCCATAGACGAAGGCGATGTGGCCCCGGCTGACCGCGGGCGAGTGAAGGAGGCGCGTGTCCGCCGTGTCCGGCTGAGCCAGCAGGCCAGGGGGGATCAGGAGCAGGACGGCGAGCAGGATTCCGAGAAGTACTCCAGGCAATATTCCGCGCATGGGTGGAGCTCCAGGTTGGAAGCCACGGCTTCAGACCTTTAGACGCAGACCGGCACGAACGGTTAGCCCAGGGAGGCCCGCCGGGCGTGAAGCCGTAGCCTGTCGACCCAGACAGACGTGTCGACCAGGATCACTGGGCGTCATCCCGGATCGGGCGCCGCCGAGAAACGGCTTCGACCTCGGGCATTTTCCCACGGAGCGCCGCCAACCGCCGGCGGGCAGCCTCATCCACCAGCGCTTTCAGGCCGAGCCGAACGGCGACCGATTTTGAGGGGGCACCGGTGACCCGCACCGCTTCTTCGAGAAGATCAGGGTCGATCTCGATCGTCGTTCTCATGCGTAGAGAGTCGCACAAATCCTATGCCGGCCAACGGGGATTCCCTCAAGGAGCCGGAGCGCTCGAATCTCACTCCACCAAAGCCAGCACCCGCAGCGGGCTGCCGCTGCCGTTGACGATCTTGAGCGGCGCGGCGATGACCACCGCTCCCGCCGGCGGGAGCTGGTCGAGATTGCGGAGGCTGGCGAGGCCGAATTTCGCAGCAGCACCCAGAGAGCAGCCGGATCCCGTTCGCCTTGAGAGCGTCGTAGACCACCTGGGAGTTGAGCGCCGAGACAGGCATGGCTCGAATTCAAGAAAGCTCCGGCAGGGTAGTGTACCCAATCGCCGGCGGCAGCGGGCAGGGCCGGGTGCTTGGGAGCGCCGAGCCCTGGTGGCTCTCCACTCACTTGGCACCTATTTCGGCCGATCGACCGAGACGCCCGGTCCGTGGAGAGTGTCAGGCATGAGCCCGCAGAACGTAGCTCACCCAGAGAGCCAACAGCTACGATCTCGGTCGCGAAAAAACATGGATCCTCTTGTCTCGGTGCCATCGGGTTCACAGGCGCGAGTATCCTGTGTGGCCGTGCCAGACATACTGATGACTGATCCCTCACTAGTGTAGTGCGTCACAAAGAGGTGGTCTTAACCAGAGCTTGGCGGGCGCGGGTGACCTTCTCAAGGATGTCGTTGGCTGACTTTGTCCACACGAAGGGGTTCGGATCTGCATTGTGCTGAATAAGGTAGGCATTGATGGACGCGATCAGTTCCTCAACACTGCGGAAGACTCCTCGACGCAATTGCTTCTGGGTCAGGTCGCGGAAAAAGCGCTCGACCATGTTGAGCCATGAGGCGCTCGTCGGAGTGAAGTGAATCGTAAACCGTGGGTGCTGGGCCATCCAGGCCTGGACTTCCGGATGCTTGTGGGTGGCGTAGTTGTCCGCGATCAGGTGAATGAGCTTGTCCTCGGGAGTCTTCCGATCGATGAGGCTCAGGAACTTGATCCACTCCTGGTGGCGATGTTTCGGCATGCAGGTGCCGATCACCGTCCCGTCCAGCGTGTTCAAGGCTGCAAATAAGGTCGTCGTTCCATGGCGCTTGTAGTCATGAGTCATCGTGCCGCAGCGCCCCTTTTTCAGCGGAAGTCCAGGCTGCGTCCGGTCGAGAGCCTGGATCTGACTCTTCTCGTCGACCGAGAACACCAACGCGTGCTCTGGGGGGCTGAGGTACAGACCAATGATGTCCTCCAACTTCTCGACGAACTTCGGGTCCTTGCTGAGCTTGAAAGTCCGCACCCGATGGGGTTTCAAGCCGTGGCGCTTCCAGACCCGAAGGATAGTGCTCGCACTTAACCCCATCACCTTGGCCAAGCTCCGACTGCTCCAATGGGTCCCTTTGGGAGGCTGCTCTTGTGTGGTCTTGCGGACGACCTCTTGAACGACCTCTTCGGCAAGCGGCTTCTGCCGCCCTGGACGGGGAGCGTCTTTCTCGATGCCAGCGATCCCGTTCTGGACAAAGCGGCGGCGCCAAAGACCGACGGTCCGGCGCGTAGTCCCGAGAAGCTCCGCGATCTCTCGGTTCTGCTTGCCTTCAGCGCAAAGCAAAATGATCCTCGCTCTCTACCACACGCACGGCCACACACCGTCCTCGCGACAGCTTCTCAATCTGCTCACGCTGCTCCTCGGAAAAAATGACTGGGGGCGCGACGCGCATGTTCCTCCTCTCGGTGTCTGCGACTCCGGAGGATAACAAAAGTTGCGCCTTCTGGGACGCACTACACTAGAGACCAGGTCCAAATCACCCACAAAGCTCTCGCAACTCGCAGAGCTCGCCCGAGTGCCAAGAGAACCGTGTCTGAGTCACGGATCCCTCAATCGAAATCGGGGCCCCAAGGATTCGCAGAGTACCGGTCACTTTCCCATTTTGGTCTTGGACGAGATTCATGGTACTCCGGACTCCAATGAATCCTAGGCCCCAGCTGCCTGCCCAAGACCCGGCAATGCTCGGCAGGAGGGGATCGGGGTCGGTTGGACTCCGGTCACCTCCATCACATGCGACAAGCCCGATAAGTACGATCGCGAAGCCAATGCCGAAGAAAGAATCTCTATAATGCAAGATGGCCTCCTACGAATGCCGCACAATCGCTGGTCGTGAACGTACGGGAACCCGCACTGCTTGCGGTTTCGTCCGGCCTAAAACAAGACTACGACTTTTTGTAATTGTGCACAGCTCATGCCAGCGCTATTGAGCGACGTTTCCAAGGAGAGTAACAGTTAGAAGTGTTTCTTTAATCGGACGATGAGTCACCAGACGGATACAGTCCTAACGTGACATTCGTCCATGCCCATAGATGGATTATGCAAGCGAACGCATAACGGAGCCGGCTAATGTTGCCCATTTACAGTCTACAGAGCCTGCGTCCGGTTTCGCTCACTCATCCTGGCGCTGCCCCGGGAAGTTCCACGTGAATCTCGTGCAGGTGGATGTTCGAGTGTGGCTGAGTTGAGAGAGTAGAGGATGATATGGATGGCTGGCGCTGCTCTCCCGCGGATATCATCCGTCGGCGTTGGCGAGATCGACGACTCGAACTTCCTTGTCGGCGTGATCAGCCCAATAGAAAAGCACGAGCCTACCGAGCATTTTGACCTGAATAGCGCGCCCGTGCTCGTACGAGAGCTTCATCCACGGTGTTCGCGAAGCGACCTGACTTCGTCCAAGCTCACCCAATTCGTGGAATCCCGATCGTCCAGGCGCCGGGTCAGCTCTTGGACATGGTCCGGTGTTCTCTTCAAGCGGAGCACGGTCAAAAACGCTGCGAGACGATCCTGCTCCTCCGGCGCCCAGCTTGCGACTTCCTTCTCGACAACTTCCAGATCCATGATGCCTCCGCGGTCGCGTCTCTCCCAAAATCCTACCACGCTCGGAGCAGGACGGCGGCTGCCCCAAGTGGCGTTGGAGCTCGAAACGGCTTTCCAGATAGTGCAGATCTGGGCGTCCAGGACGTGCTCGGCCACGAGCATCGCCGCCTTGACCCCCGCTAGATGAGCTCCGGCCGAGATTCCCACGCCCTCCTCCTCCTTGGCCAGCCGGACCAGAGCCATCTCCGGATCCTCCTCCGCCAGGCTGACCAGATGCACGAGCCAGGTCTCGGGAAGCACTGAGAGCAGCCGTATCCCGTTCGCCTTGAGAGCGTCATAGACCACCTGGGAGTTGAGCGCCGAGACAGGCATTGCTCGAAGTCAAGAAAGCTCCGGCAGGTAGTGTATACAATCGCCGACGGCAGCGGGCAGGGCCGGTCCTTGGGATCGCCGAACCCCTGGTGGAGAACCCGCAGGATGTCGAGGCCGACCGTCTCCCCGCGACGCATCCGGGTGAGGGGAAGCGCCGCCCCCGCGAGAGGCGCTTTTCTCCACTCACCTGGCACCTATTTCCGGCCGCGCGGGGCCAGGATGTGCTCGCGGACGGCGTCCGGCACCGCAATGCCGCGAGCCCGAAGCACAGTCAACACGGCGCGAGCCGCTCCTTCGGCCCGTCCTTGTGCGACATACTTTTTCGCGAAATCGCTCTGGTATTAGTAGCCCTTCATTCTTGTCTCCAGTGCCCGGCGAGCCGCCTATGAGCGAGTTCGTGGACCGCGACATCACGGCCTCGCCGCACTCGGAGGAAGCGCCGCCTTCCTGGAGATCCTCCGCCGCTGGCTCCAGCGCCGCCAGGAGAAACGTCAGGAGCAGTTCCAGCTCGAACGTGCGCATCCTGGAGGAGGGCCACGCCCTGCGCCAGGAGGCCTAGCAGCGCGAGCGGGAGGCCCTGCAGGCCCTCGTCGAGGAGCGCGAGCGCCGCCACAAGGCCGAGTTTCTCTCCTTGGAAGCCCAGATGCAGTCGAAGCTTGAGGCCCTGACCCGAGCCAACGAAGACCTTATACGGCTTCTGGAAGTGAAAGGCGTGAGGATCTTATCCGCACGCCTCCTAATGAAAGATCTTAAGAACAGCAACCGAACCCAGGCACACCACAGCGCCCAAAATAATACAAAAAATGTAACCTAGCCGCCCTGAAAATAGGATAGGTTCTAGGTATCTTTCGTAGGCGGTTACTAGCGCTCGGACCTCGGCGGGAATTGGCTTGAATCCTTGAGCGGCATAGGATCGGTCTATCTCTTCGGTAACGGTCGCGAAATTGGTTTGTAAGGGGCCATAAAGTCGTAAGTGGAATAAATTCGCCAATACAAAAATAATCCCACTGATAAGGCCTGCTGCTGCGCCGATCACCTTATTCCAGAGTAAGAAGCCCAACTCTGAATTACCAAAAAGCTTCCCAAACAAAAAGTAGACTACGCACAGTCCGCAGAGCACAAGCGCCACTCTCTCGGTCCAGTACAAAACTCGTGGCCGGGCTAACGGTTTTCTGAGTTTATCCAAGGCTATCAACGTTAAGCTCCCTAGCGCAAAAACAAAACGACAGCAAAGCTCAAAATCAGACCGAAGATAAAAAATGCGAGGGCTAGGCTTTCGCTCGCACGGCCGCGCACGAAAAGTGGCTTGGCCTGAATCTGGAATTCACTAAGGGCGTGCTTCGCCCGCGACCGAAGTTCAGGCCGGAGATCTCCCAAGACAAGTAGTCGTCCAGTCTCCTCGTAGGGTCGCTTCGCTGCACCGGCCCAAAAAATCTGCACGACTACAAGACCGGCTACCAGAATTGGTGCTATAGCCGCAGTGAAAGCTAAGAGAATTCCGTGAGGACGACCCGTCGCTGCTTTCAAAATATAAGCGGCCAAGGCGAACATCCATATAAAGAATAGTAGCAACTGGATCGCCTTCACGAGCTTCAGTCGTTCGGCGTACAATTTCAACTGACGTAATTGGCCAGGCGTTTCCACAGCAATACCCCAGGGCATCAGGAGAGCCGCCTGTTCAGCGTACTCACAAAGGCGTCTGCCAATTTTTGCCGCCAATCCTCGAGCTTAGGTGCAGATTCTGAAGGCGGGAGATCGTAGAAGCCCTGAACCGAGCAGTTCAGGGGACAGACGTCGTGTTGAATGTCGGGAAATTCACTCTTGATTATGGCGGCGTACTCGCCGTCACCTTGGTAGTGGTTGAGAACCTTCTCCATTTGCCTGCGCCACAGATCAGCTTTGTTGACAACAGTGATGACCCACTTTAGTTTAGACTGGGTTCCGACTAGGTTGGCCCAAGATCTCAAGTAATCAAGTTCGAGCTCGCGCTCACGTTTTAGATAGTCAGGATTGACGCTGCCGGCAGCAGTCAAGGGTCGATATCTATTGTAGTCCTCCAGCGACGCTTGTTCTACGCCTTGGGCAAGGTAAGATAGATGCTTCGACTGATTATATCCATAGGCGACGACGTCAATCACCCCTTGATAGTCGCCCCGGACTAGGCGCGCTATCTCTTGATCAAGCCGATGCCTGAGAATTGGGTGGCCGGGAGTATCAGAAGCCCTAAACTTCGCTTGGCCTAGGCGGAGCATATACAACCTGACTTCTGCAGTTGGCCTTTCCCGATCAACCTCAGGCTCGATGATGCCAAACGTGTATTGCAGCATTGAGGTTTTACCGGCTCCAGAGAACCCGAGCACTAGGACTGTCTGGCGTTTCCACTCCGCTACGAACTCATAAAAGGAACCTGCCAAGCCCTTTTGCCTGACGGCGCGAGCAATTTGCGCGTTCTCAGGCTTTGCTTTAAGATCTACTTCGACCGCTTTTGATTTTTCGGACACGGCCCCTCCTCAGATGTCGAGACAGCTCCTCCGGTTGGAGCAAACGATTGATGAGACAGTATATAGTAGCATTAAAACAATTCGTCTCCTAACCTCATACGCCAGATGCCCCAGGGGGAAATGGTGGCTTATCGCCGCCTTTGGCTGGCGGCTTGATTTCCTCCGCTACTAGCGGCACGCTCCCCGGCGGGATCGGCGGCACGGTTGGCTCCCCGGCTGGAGATTCCAGGGGAGGAGCTTCCAACAAAGGCTGTGTAGGCTGTAGAGCTGCAGACGTAGCTTCTGCAACTACCGGCAGGTTCCCCGGGGGAACTGGCGGCGTGGTCGCCTCGCTGGCTAGAGAATTTGGGGGAGGAGCCTCTGAGACTACCGGCGGACTCCCCGAGGCTGGCGGCACGGTCGCCCCCCCGGCTGAAGATTCCGGGGAGGGAGTATCTGGGTGCACAGGCTTTGGAGGATCAGGCATGCTGGCGAGAAATCTCGAGGCGGCATCGAGAAGAGGGTTTGCCTGGACATCACTCCTCACGAGTTCGACTGCCGCAGTTAGAACCTTTTCTCCCACGACATCCAGAATGGCGAGCCCCAACGCGACCGTTTTGGTGCGTTCTGGAAGCTGAGGGCCGCCCGGATCCATGAGCAGCCTGACCTGGTTTCTCATTCGATCCTGATCCTCTCGTGGTAAATTCCGCATGAGAGCTATCGCGATCGTGGGCAACGGGTCTTTGGCGCTGGAAAAGGAGATGCCCTCCATAATCCGCTGTACCCTTCCGGCGCGCTGCTCCGCACGCACTCGATCCACCGAACTGTCAAGCGCCGAAAGCAGTATCTGAAGGACGCTCGCCGGTCCTACGGATACATCCTGATTGCCCACGCGAAATACAAAAAAGGAGCTACGGAAAAACGCCATTGCGCCAAAACCGGATACCAAGATCTGAGTAACCCGCGCTTTGTACGGATCTTCAACCTTGAAGTCCAGATCTACAGCCTGGATGAGATATAGGCATATGATAGAGGCTAGAAGGTTGAGACCAATATAGGTCAAGGCCGCGGGTGTTACCAGCGCTCGCAATGGGGCATCACGATACCGCGAAGAAAGCTCCGCCGCGCCGAGCAGGACGCCGATAAGCGCAACCCAGAGGTAGTCTTCCCACATCAGGGTTGGATTTCCGCGAAATCAATTGCCCCTTTGAACCACTATGGAGGCCAAGCGCCTCCCCGCAGGGGTAAGCTCAACACGGATGTCCTCCGGTGATTCAGGTGTGCCATCCAGAGCGATCAGATCGCCACCTTGCATCTTCGCGATGGCATCCATGAAGATCCTGAGTTCCATCTTGCTACGAGAAGCGAGATCCAGCAAAGGCATCGCCCCGGGCGATTTAGCCAGGTCGATGACCAACTTGAGTTGGGCGTCCGTGCCAGCTCCCTCTCGTTCCTCTCGCAACTTCTTCAAATAGTAATCAAAACCAAGGGCCTCAGAAACTACGTTCATAAACTCTCCTTGGTCGCTCGTGGCGATGGTCCGCTGGTAGAAGGAGAACTGGGGCGAGCATCGGGGGAGCGCCCCGCGCTCGCACACAAGTCCCCTGCAAGAGACAAGCCCACGTGCAAGGGCAATGGGTATCTCGGCCAACGTAGCCACCGCTTTCCTCGTAAACTTTACGCAGCGCGCAAGGGTCTGTCAATACCGGCAGGGGCTTTCGGAGCACTACCGAGTCACTTGCATTCGGGCGCAGGCCTCTGCGACCTTGTACAGTGGCGTAGCGATGGCTGAGAAACGGCATTGGCGGCCTATCTGTACCCCCGCCCTACGCGGGGGCTTTCCGGATATACGTGTGCCGGCTCCGCTTTGTTTCCGGCACTGAAGTACGCCAGCAATAGAGATGCCACCAAGGTATGGCCAATTGGCACTCACAAGAATCGGGCGATGAAAAGCCCGGGAGGTTACATCCTGCTTCAACCTCCCCCGATCGTGAGCCCCCACCCGGGCCAAGGGGGCCCCATTCCCCTCGGACACAGGGGAAGGTGCCAGGCGAATCGAGAAATTTGCCTCCCTCTGGCACCTCCAGGTTGGTTGGGCCGGCTGACCCCACCCGGGCCGGTTGGCTGAGGAAAGCAGGCGAAAGTCGGGCGCGATCGGTCCGGGTCCCCGCCTTGCCGCGCCCTAATTCGGCGTGAAATCGGGCCTGTGGACACACCTCTCCCGAAGCGGAGGCCTGTCCGCCAAGAGGATCAACGTCTGAAGCTGACTGCCGCGAGCGGGAGTGCCTATCCGCCACGAACGGCAGGGCGGGAAGCTCCCGAGTGGGAACGTGATCGTCCGGTTGCACTGGGCTGGTGCCAAGCGCTTCGCGGAGGCGCGGAAGCGCCGGGTTCCATGCGGCGGGGAAGACGTACGGCGGGAGGAGGGTCCTCCCGCCGGGCGGGGAAACGAGGTGCTGGGACCGGCCGCTCAGAACTGCGACCAGAGGAACTGGTTCGTGACCTCGTGGTGGTACTGCACCTCGGAGGCCTTGATGAGGGTGCCGAGGGCCTTGGGGCAGCGTTCGGCCTGGGCGAGCTTGATCTCGGCGTACTTGGCGTGCACCTCTTCCCCCATCACCTCCTGCATGAACCGGCTCCCCTTGAACAGCCGGATGGCGTCGTAGATGTTGTCCGGCAGGAAGCGGGTGCGCGGCCTCTTGTCCCCGTCCTCCTCGCTCTGGGGGCCTTCGAGCCCGGTCTTGAGCAGGGTGTAGATCGCCAGGTAGGGGTTGGAGTCGGGAGCGATGGAGCGCACCTCGACGCGTGCCGAGCGCTCGTTGCCGAGGGGGATGCGCACCATGGAGCCGCGGTCGATGGCCGAGGCCTTGATCTGGTTGGGCGCCTCGAAGTGGGGGTCGAGGCGGCGGTACGAGTTGACGCTCGAATTGAGCACCAGGCAGATGTCCGTGGCGCTGGCCAGGATGCGGCCGATGAAGTCCCAGCCGGCGGCCGAGAGACCGTCCTTGCCGTCTTTCTCGTAGAAGAGATTGGTCGACTGGCGGGTCACCGAGAGGTTGGTGTGCATGCCCGAACCGTTGATGCTGGTCACCGGCTTGGGCAGGAAGCACGCCGTCATCCCCAGGCGCGCCGCGACCTGCCGGGAGAGCAGCTTGTAGAGCTGCACCTGGTCGGCGGCCACCGAGGCCTCGGTGTAGCCGTAGTTCATCTCGAACTGCGAGGGCGCCACCTCCGGGTGGTCCTTCTCGTTGGCGAAGCCCATGGCCCGCTGCACCTCGGCGGCGGTGTCGATGAACTGCCGCAGGGCATCGCCGGGCAGCGAGTGGTAATAGCCGCCCGTGGAGATGAACTCGAAGCGGCCGGTCTCGTGGTAGCAGCGCTCCGCGTCGCACCCGCGGAAGAGGAAGCCCTCGATCTCGTTGGCGGCGTGAGCGACCATGCCGTCCTGGGTGTACAGCTTGTCGGTGAACCCCTTGAGCAGGGCCCGCATGTCGGCGCTGTACGGGCTGCCGTCGCGCTCGCGGACCTCGCCGAAGGCCAGCACCTTGCCGGGGCCGAAGATGTCCGACGGCAGCCAGTAGAAGGCCGGCCAGTCGATCGCCAGCCGCAAATCCGACTCCTGCTGCCGCGAGAAGCCGCGGATCGACGAGCCGTCGAAGGTCAGATTGTCCGCCGCCTTGAGCAGGAACTTCTTGTCATAGTCCAGCATGTGCAGCCGGCCTTCGAGGTCGGTGAAGCACACGGTGACCGCCTTGATGCGCTTCTCGTCGTTGAGATAGCGCATCCGCTGTTCGCGGACCACGTCGGCGGGCCGCCGGGCCAGCCGCTCCTCCTTGGCCTCGAGGTTCATCTCCTCGAGCTGGTCGTAGGGGATCTCCAGAAAGTCGCGCAGCCCAGGATGCGAGGCGCGAGGCGCCGGCCGCGCCATCTCCTCCAGCTTCTCCGGGGTCATGGCGGCGAGCGTCTCGGCGCGGCTCGGCTCTGTTGGGTGCATGGCTTCTCTCCTTGGGTTGGTAGCTGCCTTCTGGGTTAGATTCTACGTGAGCTAGCCTAGTTGTCAAGGAGATTAGTCTAAATATTGGTCGACATAGGTTAATTGCGAGCCGTTCGCGCCCCAGTAGGCACGATGCTCCCAGCTCCCGCTGGGCGACTTCCTTCCAAAATGACGCGTAGTATCCCTGGATGATGCGTACTGCCTCTAAATGGCGCGTACTATGGATAGCTGACGCGTAGTATCGATAGATGACGCATACTATGCCTGGATGACGCGTACTATCCTCAGGTGACGCGTAGTAGGGATAGGAGGAGACGGCGACGGCCGGAGGCCGCGGCCACCAGGGACGAAGACAGCGGCGCCGAAGCAAGCCACTCGCATCGCGAAGCGAGCCCCTACTTCGGGAAGCGAAGGGCTCCATCCGCGAAGCAGGCTCCTTGCTTCCCGAAGCAAGCCTCTACTTCGCGAAGCACGCCACTCGCTTCGCGAAGCCAGCCATGCGCTTCGCGGATGGAGCCGCTTGCTTCCCGAAGCAAGCCCTTACCTGGCGAAGCAAGGACCTCGCTTCCCGGATCAAGCCGCGTGCTTCGCGAAGCAAGTCCCTCCATCCGCGAAGCAAGCCACTTGCTTCGCGGATCAAGCTCTCGCGTCCGTCTAGCAGCCCCGGGCAGATTTCTTCCTCCGGTCTTGTTATACCCGGTGAGCGACGGAAATGACGGCCGGCCCACACCGGGGCGTCACCTTCGTCACAGCCCCTTGACAACGGGAAATACTCATTTGTAGTATAACCCCCAGGCCGGCGATGCCGGTCCTTCTTTATGATCCGGATATGCTCAGAATGAGCATAGGACGATCTTGGAAAAACAGATAGAGGGAGATCGGATGAACCTGGAAACTCCTCGGCCGTACGCCTCCCTGGACTTCACTCCCGAAGTGGCGAGGGCGACCGCTCCCATCCGCGAGAAGGTGCGCTCCGTGATCCCGGACCTGGAGTGGCCGGTCCACGCCCCGTACATCGCGGCCATCAACGAGCTCAAGCGGCAGAAGAACGCTGTCATCCTGGCGCACAACTACCAGACGCCCGAGATCTACCACGGCGTGGCGGACTTCGTGGGCGACTCGCTGGCCCTGGCCCAGCAGGGCGCCAAGACCGGCGCGGGCGTCATCGTGCTGGCCGGTGTCCACTTCATGGCGGAGACGGCGAAGATCCTCTCGCCGGAGAAGACCGTCCTGATCCCGGACCTCGAGGCCGGCTGCTCCCTCGCCGCGTCCATCACGGCCGCGGACATCCGCCTCCTGCGCCAGCGCTATCCCGGCGTGCCGGTGGTGACCTACGTCAACACCTCGGCGGAGGTGAAGGCCGAGTCGGACATCTGCTGCACCTCGGCCAACGCCGTGCACATCGTCGAGTCGCTCGGCGTGGACCGGGTGATCTTCCTGCCCGACGAGTACCTCGGCAAGTACGTGGCCTCGCAGACGGACGTCGAGATCATCCTCTGGAAGGGCCACTGCGAGGTGCACGAGCGCTTCACGGGCAAGGAGCTGCGCGCCTACCGCGAGGCCCAGGGCGGCGACATCGAGATCCTGGCGCACCCCGAGTGCCCGCCGGACGTGCTGGCGGAGGCCGACTTCGTGGGCTCCACGGCCGCCATGGCGCGCCACGTGGGCGAGGCCCGGCCGCGGCGGGTGGTCATGATCACCGAGTGCTCGATGAGCGACAACGTTGCCGTGGACTATCCGGACGTCGAGTTCATCCGGCCCTGCAACCTCTGCCCGCACATGAAGCGGATCACGCTGCCCAAGATCCTGCGTTCGCTGCAGACGATGGAATACAAGGTCGAGGTCGACCCCCAGGTCGCGGCCCGCGCCCGGGTGGCGGTGGAGCGCATGCTCGCCGTCGGCAGGAGGGAAGGCAAGTGAACGAGCTCCGCGCTGATTTGAGGGGATCCAGCTTGAGGGGATTCAGTGGTTTCAGCGGATTGGGAGTCGATGGGATCTGGCGCTCCGAGGTCCTGGTCGTGGGCACCGGCGCCGCCGGCCTGACCGCGGCCCTCGGCTGCGCGCCGCTGCGCGTGACCGTGCTGACCAAGGCCCGCCTGGGCTTCGGCGGCTCCAGCGCCTGGGCCCAGGGCGGCATCGCCGCCGCCGTGGGCAAGGACGACGCGCCGGCCCTGCACGCCGCGGATACCCTGGCCGCGGGCGCGGGTTTGAACGATCCGCGCGTCGTGGACATCCTCACCGCCGAGGGGCCGGAGCGGGTGAAAGCCCTGCTCGCCCTGGGAGCCCATTTCGATCTGGATGACACCGGCTCGCTCTCCCTCGGCCGCGAGGCCGCCCACAGCCGCCGCCGCATCCTGCACGCCCGCGACGCCACGGGCGCCGAGATCGTGCGCACCTTGGTGGAAGCCGTGCGCCGTTCCCCCACCGTCCGGGTGGTGGACGAGGCCTTCGCCATCGATCTGGTCGTCGAGGACGGCGAGGTCGTGGGCGTGCTGGCCATCCAGGCGGACGGCCGGCGCGTGCTCCATCTCGCGCCCGCCGTGGTGCTGGCGACCGGCGGCCTGGGCCAGCTCTACCTCCACACCACCAACCCGCGGGAAGCCACGGGCGACGGTCTCGCCATGGCCGCGCGGGCCGGTGCCCGCCTGGTGGACCTGGAGTTCGTCCAGTTCCACCCCACGGCCCTCGCGGCCGGCGCCGACCCCATGCCCCTGCTCACGGAAGCCCTGCGCGGCGAAGGCGCCATTCTGATCGACGAAAACGGCCACCGCTTCATGAAGGACGAGCACAAGGATCTGGAGCTCGCCCCGCGCGACGTGGTGGCGCGTGCCATCTGGAGCCAGCTCCTGGCGGGGCACCGCGTCTTCCTGGATGCCCGCGAGGCCGTCGGGGCCGAGCTCCCCGGAAGACTTCCCGACCGTCTTCCACCTCTGCCAGGAGCATGGCTTGGACCCGCGGACCGAGCCCATCCCCGTCTCTCCGGCGGCCCACTACCACATGGGCGGCATCGCCGTGGACGAGCGGGGCCGCACCTCGCTCTCCGGTCTCTGGGCCTGCGGCGAAGTGGCCGCGACCGGCGCCCACGGCGCCAACCGGCTGGCCAGCAACTCGCTCCTGGAGGCGCTGGTCTTCGGCGCCCGCGTGGCCGAGGATCTGCGGGAAGGACTGCCCGTGGGACGGGTGCCGCGCGGACGTCGTCTCGCCGGAGCCCTCCCCGGCCTCGACGGTCCCGCCGACGCCGACCTGACGGCCAAGATCCGGCGGCTGATGTGGGAGAAGGTCGGAGTCGTGCGCGATGAGGCCGGCCTGACCTTCGCCGTTGAAGAGCTGAAGCGCCTCGCGGTCCGCCATCCACGAGCGGCGGGGGAGGCCCGAAACCTCCTCGGCATTGGCCGTCTCGTAGCCGCCGCCGCCCTGGAGCGCCGCGAGAGCCGAGGCGGGCACTACCGCTCGGACCATCCCGTCCCCGATCCTGCCTGGCAGCGGCGCCTGTTCCTCACCGCCGCGCCGGACGGCTCGGCCCGTTTCGAATCAGAGAAGGGCGCCAGGGCTTCGCATGCTACGCCGGTCCTGGCCGCTGCCGGGGGCCGCGTTTCGTGAGCGACGGGCCCATCCTCCATCCTCCATCCCTGCCTCCTCTCCTCTACGAGCCGCTGATCCAGCGGGCTCTGGAGGAGGATCTGGGCCGTGCCGGGGACCTGACCAGCGACGCCACCCTCCCGCCGCACCTGATCGGACAGGCCGAGATCGTGGCCCGCGTAGAAGGCCGCGTTGCCGGCCTCCAGGTTGCCCTCTCCGCCTTCCGCATCCTCGATCCCTCGTTCGAGATCGAAGAGCTCGCAACGGACGGTGAAGACGTGGCGGCCGGAGCCGTCCTGGCCGCCCTCCGAGGCCCCGCGAGAGCTCTCCTCTCCGGGGAACGCACCGCATTGAACATCCTCGGCCGTCTCTGTGGCATCGCCACCGCCACGCGCAACATGGTCCGCCTCGTCGAGCCCCACGGCGCCCGCATCGTCTGCACCCGCAAGACCACGCCGGGCCTGCGCGTGCTCGAGAAGTACGCCGTCCGCTGCGGCGGCGGCCACAATCACCGCTATGGCTTAGACGACGCGGTTCTGATCAAAGACAACCACATAGCGCTCGCTGGTGGCCTGAAGGTAGCTGTCGAGCGGGCCCGGCGCCACGTTGGGCATCTGGTGAAGATCGAGGTCGAGGTGGACTCCCTGGAGCAGCTTCGGGAGGCTTTGGATCTAGGGGTAGAGGTGGTGCTCCTTGACAATATGTCTTTGGAAATGTTGCGCGAGGCCGTTGCCATGGCGAAGGGGCGGGCGATTACGGAGGCCTCGGGGGGTATCAATCTGAAGACGGCGGCGGATATTGCGGCGACGGGGGTGGATTTGTTGTCCGTGGGGTGGTTGACGCATAGTGCGCCGGCTTTGGATGTGGCTTTGGATGTAGAGTAGGATAGGGTGAGTTTTGCTGTTGACTCCCTAAATGTCATATAAAATAAAATGAACGAGGTGGCCCCATGATGTCTTACACTGCAATCGTAGAAAGAGATGCAGAGACCGGCCTTTACGTCGGGAATGTACCTGGCTTCCCAGGTGCGCACTCACAGGGGGAAACCCTCGACGAGCTGCACCAGAACTTGCAAGAGGTCGTTGAGATGCTATTGGAAGACAACGTCCCTGCCCTCAATGCCGAGTTCGTCGGCACGCAGCAGATCGTTGTTCGCTGAATATGGGAAACATACCTGTTCTCAAGCCGCAGGAGGTAGTGCAAATCCTGCGCACCCTCGGGTTCGAGGAGGTGCGTCAACGTGGCTCGCACAAGCAGTTCCGCCATGCTGATGGCCGAGTCACAACAGTTCCTTTTCACAAGGGGCGTGACATCTCTCCGACATTGCTGAGGAAAATCGCACAGGATGTCGGCCTGCAGGTGGAGGAGATGCTGGCGCAGCGTTGAAGAACGTCCTTGCCCAACGAGACCGCCGTGCCTTCGAGGAGACGCCCCGACGTTGTGCACCCGGACAGGTTTGTGGTTGAGGACTGGGGCGTCTCTACGGGACGGTGCTGCCTTGGTGCAGCGGAGAGATTACGGGGGCGTCTTTCTACAGCCGACCGCCCGGACCTGTCATCCGGGCGGCGGATATCGAACAACGGGCCGAGGAGGAAATCCTACGGTCCAAAATTACAAAGATCATCCGCCCGCAGCGCCCCGTGTCCCACGCTGAAGCGTCCCTCGGCGGTCATGATCGTGCTCACCCAGCCCTGGGCGTGGGTGTTGTCCTCGTGCCAGAGATCGATCATCATCCAGCCGAAAGTGTGAGGAGCCGGCAGATTTGTGCTGCCCATGTGCACCTTCTGGGTCGCCAGAGGGAAGGCGTTGCCCTTCAGGATTTCCATGGGGTTCTCTTCCTCGTCGAAGAAGACGAGTTGCATCTCGCCGAGCGGTGCCCAGCTGGGGATGGTGCCGCAGGTGTAGGTCGGTGCGGTGGCGCGGCGGTTGTCCCGCCAGACCACCAGGTCCGTGCCGCCCGAGAAGGGGCCGCCGTCGATGTAACGGCTGTAGTAGAGGCTGGAGAGCGGAATGCGGTCGTCACGCCCGTCGAAGTTCACGTAGCGGCCGTAGAAGGTGTACTCCCCGCCCAGGAAGAGGTCCGGGTCGGCCACGATCGAGACGGCGGTCTGGCTGTCCGAGGTGTTCCGCCGGGAGTTGATGTAGTAGTACTCGCCCCAGAGCACGTTGTTGTTGCTTGCGAGGCCCGTCCCGCGGTCGGCGAAGTAGTTGGGTCCCGCGGGGGTGTTCTCCGCCGTCCCCACGGTCCGCGGCGAGCAGCGGTTCACGACGTCGACCGTGATGTAGCCAATGGCGACGTTCGGCCCCTTGGTGGCGCTGCCGGCGCACTGCTGGGGGAGCGACACCCCAATGGACTGGCCGGTATGAGCCGCCTTCAACTGGGCGAGCTGAGTGGGGCTGAGGGGCTCCGCTACCCCCGCCGCTCCGGCGCTGGAGCACCCGGTGAAGAGGGTGCCGTCATCCGAGAGCGACCCCACGTTGCTGGCGTCCGGTCCCGTGACCGGCAGAGAGGCCTGGGTGAAGAGGTCGCGCACGTTCAGCGTCTGCACGTCGTAGCCCGTGAGGTAGACGTCGAAGGCGAGCGTCGGTACGCTCCAGTCGGTCCACAGGACCACGCGGGCCAGGGCCGACTTGGAGGAGGCGTTGTTGATGGAGATGAGGGTGGTCTGTCCCTGGGGATCAGCGAGGTCCACTTCGAAGTACGGATAGAGCAGAGTGGCCGCAGGCTGATCCGCCACACGGCAGTTGCCTTCCAGCACGCCGGCGGACAAAGGAGCACCCGCGAGCAGAAGGGCCAGCGGGAAGATCAGGATTTGGAAACATCTTGAGCTGCACGGCTGTTATCTCCAAGTAGTAGAGGGATTTAGATCGGCGTCTGTACGTACCGCCGAGTCCGCTTCCCTTCTACAGAGAACCCCCACTGCGACTTTCATGCCACGTCTCTCTCACGCTCGCAGCGGTTAGACTAGGAATCCTATGAGCGAGACCCTTGTAAAGATTGGCCGAAATGACCGGGGCAGGCCGGAGAGCCCTCGCCGCGAGGGGAGGCCGGAGTGGCTCCGCATCCGGCTCGCGACGCCGTCGTCTTATCACCAGGTCCGCTCCCTCGTGGAGCGCCTGAACCTTCATACGGTTTGTCAGGAAGCCCGCTGCCCCAACATCTACGAGTGCTGGGGCGAGCATGGCACGGCCACGTTCATGATCCTCGGCGACATCTGTACGCGCCGGTGCGGCTTCTGCGCCGTGACTTCCGGCCGGCCGCAGGCGGGTGTCGACGCCAAGGAGCCCGGACACGTGGCCGAGGCCGTGGGGGTGATGAAGCTGCGCCACGCCGTGATCACATCGGTGGACCGCGACGACCTGCCGGACGGCGGCGCCCGTCACTGGGCGCGGGTCGTTGAGGCCGTCCACGAGCGGAGCTCCGAATGCGCCGTCGAGGTGCTGACTCCGGACTTCCGGGGCGTGCCCGACGCGCTCGATATCGTGCTCGCATCCCGGCCCGAGGTCTTCTCCCACAACATGGAGACGGTGCCCCGGCTCTACCGCCAGGCCCGTCCCGGCAGCCGCTACGACCGCAGCCTGGGCCTGCTGGCCGAGGCCGCGCGCCGCCGCGACGCCGGGGAGTACGCCGGCCGCGTCAAGACCGGTATCATGCTCGGCCTGGGCGAGACGGCGGACGAGGTCTATTCGACCCTCACCGACATCCGCGGCGCGGGCGTCGAGGTGGTCACGCTGGGGCAGTACCTCCAGCCCACGCCCAAGCACCTGCCGGTGGCCCGCTGGGTCCATCCGGACGAGTTCGCCGGCTACAAGCAGTTTGCTCTCTCCCTCGGCTTCGCCCACTGCGAGTCCGGCCCGCTGGTGCGCAGCAGCTACCACGCGCACGAGCACGTGCCGGCTGCTGCCCGGGTTTGATCCGGCTGTGGGGAGGGTCGTCGGGTTCATGGCGTAGAGAACGCCGGCAGGCATTCCGGCACCTCACTTCCTCTTAAGGTGGCGCCCGCCGTTATTTCGTTACAGCTTGGGCGGTGGTGACCCGCCACAGCCCGGCCACGATCAGGGCGAACCCCACGCCTTCCGCCCAGCCGAACCTCTCTCCCAGGAAGAGGATCCCGAGCGTCGCCGCCACCATGGGCTGCAAGGTGTTGGAGACCGCCACCAGGGCGGGGGAGGAGCGGCGGACCGCCCAGGTGCTGGCCGCGTAGGCGAATACCGTGGGGAAGGCGATGATGTAGGCCATTCCCCACCAGGCCCGGGCCGGCACCAGGGCCGGCTGGAGCGCCATGAGGGCCGACACCGAGAAGGGGATCACGCCCAAGGTGCCGAAGAGAAAGGACCAGGCGATCACCGTCCGCCAGGGTATCCGCGTCAGCACGGGCCGCTGGAGCACCAGGAACAGGGCATAGGCGAGGCCGCAGGTGAGGATGATGGCATTGCCCAAGGCCGCGCCGTGGTCGGTTGAGAAGCGCAGGGGATTGACCAGCACCAGGGCCCCGGCTACCGAGAGGAGGATCCCCACCAGCCGGGCCGCGCCGACCTGTTCGATCCTCAGCGCGGCGGCGGCCGCCACCGTGAACACGGGCACGGAGAGCATCAGGATGGACGCGTTGGTGGCCGTGGTGAATTTGAGACCGGTGACGAACAGCACCTGGTTGGCGAACACTCCGAGCCCGCCCAGCAGAGCGAGCATGGGCAGGTCCCGCCGGGAGGGGACGAACCGGTCTCGCCGCCACGCCAGGATCATCAGGATGGGCGTCGCGACCCCCACCCGGATCGCCGCCAGCGCCATCGGCGTCAGGTCCGCCAGCACCGCCTTGGCCACCACATGGAAGACCCCGAAGGAAAGCTGGACGAAGAGCAAGGTCAGATGAACCCGGCTCGCCGGAGCGGGGGAGGGCGGTGGGGGAGCGGTCATGACGGCGGAGAGGATATCGCGGAGCCCTCACCTCCCCGGCCCTCCTCTCCCGTCCCCTCCCTTCCCCCCTCACCAGGAGAGGAGGGAGACAAGCAAGAAATTCTCTGGTTTCCTCCCCCTCTCCCGGTGAGGGGGGAAGGGAGGGGGCGGGAGAGGGGGCCAGGGGGTGAGGGTCCGTTTGCGCCTGGAGGGACGAACCGCTAGAATCCCGCTTGTGACGGAGGGCACAAAGTGTGCCTCCTTTCCCCAATTCAAAGACCTCTATGACAGAGACTGCCACTGGCATCCGTATCCGTACGCTCGACGAGCTGGACATCAGCGACATCGTCGCCATTGACGAGAAGATCAGCGGCCGGTACCGGCCGGAAGTTTGGGAGCGCCAGGTAGGTTATTACCTGCGAAGGGCTCCCGAGACCTCGGTCGTGGCCGAGGTGGACGGCAAGGTCGCCGGGTTCATGCTCGGCGAGGTCCGGTCCGGGGAGTTCGGCCTGGAGGAGAAGACGGGCTGGATCGAGATCCTGGGAGTCGATCCCGGCCAGCGCGGCAAGGCGCTCGGCCGGCGGATGGCGGAGGCGGTCCTGGAGCATTTCCGAGCCCAGGGCGCCCACAGCGTCCGTACCCTGGTGGACGAGCAGATGGAGGACATCAGTCACTTCTTCAGCTCCCTGGGGTTCGAGCCGTCGACCCTCAGGCCGTTTGTTAAGAAGCTTTAAGAAGCTTTAAGTGGATCGCAGGAGAGAGACCGGGATGAGCATGAAGACCAGCACTCTGCCGAAGCAGTATCACCAGGCCGTCCTTCGCTGGAGGGACGTGTTCCTGCCGGACTATAGCTTCCTCATCGAAAACTGGGACAAGCATTTCCCCACCGATCCCCAGTTCGAGCTCTGCGCCTACCGCGAGATGGGGATGTGCAGCGAGATCGAGTGCGGCGACCACAAGGGCAAGCCCAAGGCCCAGAAGGCCGCCGATCTCAATCCCGAGCAGGCCCATCACCTCTTCGGCGCCATCCGCGCCCAGGCCTCGACCGAGTTCGGCTCCATCCAGCAGCACCGCCTGACGCTGGCCCGCGCCCAGGAAGAGGAAGAGCAGTTCTGGATCCTCCGCATGATGGCCGAGGAGCTGCGCCACGGCTACCAGATGCTCCACCTGCTGGTGGAAGACGACTGGAAGCTCCGTCTCCAACCAGTCCACCTCCGACATCTTCGAGGACATCCTGTCGATGAACACGGGCTCCCACGTGCTGGGCGCCTTCAACATCGATTTCGATTCCTTTGTGGATAACGTCGTCTTCTGTGCCCTGATCGACCGCGTGGGCAAGTACCAGCTCCAGATGCAGAAGATCTCCGCCTACCAGCCCATGGCCGAGAGCATGCCCCAGATGCTGCGCGAGGAGGCCTTCCATCTCGCGGCCGGCGTCGTCCCCATGCGGCGCTGGGCCACGGCGGCTGCCCGCGGCGAGACCTTCGTCACCATGGACATGCTCCAGAAGGTGCTCAACAAGTGGCTGCCGCGCGGCCTCGAGATGTTCGGCGACGAGCGGGGCGGCGGCTCGAACGTGCGCATGGGCCTGAAGCCCATGAAGAACGCCGAGGCGCAGAAGCAGTACTACGAAGAGGTGACCAAGCTGGTGCGCGACGTCAACCTGCGCTACCTGCGCGCCCGCATCGAGAACCTGACCCACGGCGAGTCCGAGACCGTGATCGACCGCATCCTGGCCGGCGAGACCGTGGAGGGTGTGCGCCGCGAGGACCTCATCCACATGCCGCACGCGGATTTCTTCCGCCGCCGCGGCGTGCCGGCTTTCCGCATGGTGGGCTTCGCGGGGGAGACCTTCACGTCCCTGCCGGAGTACCTCCAGCACCTGGTCCAGAACCTGCCCGAGTCGTACCGCGCGAGCCGCGACTACAAGGATTACGTGCAGGCGCTGGCGGAGGTGGTGGAGGGCCGGACGACCGTGGAGCAGGCCGTGGGCCGCATGCCCACCCTGCGCCGCGTGGCCGGAGCGTGCCCGTGCTCGAAGTCGGTGCGCTGGATGGTCGACGATCCGGCCGGCGTGGCCGCGATCGTCGCGGCGCCGGAGCCCGCCGGCCAGCCCGTGGCCTGAGGGCGAGATCCCGTTTTTTGGGGAAATATTTTCGAGAAGTTACTTTGAGTAAGCCATCCGGAGGGAGGGGCTTCCTGCAATGAGCGCGTTCAACCGCGTGCTGGTCACCGGCCTGCCCGTCGTGCCGAAGCCCATCGTCGGCCGGGTGGCCTCAAAATACGTGGCGGGAGAGACCCTGGACGACGCCGTCCGGGTCCTGAGGGATCTGAACGCCAAGGGGGCCATGGCGACTCTCGACGTCCTCGGCGAGGAGGTCCACGAGCGGGAAAAGGCCACCGCCGCCGTCGATGAGTACCTGAGCGCCCTGGATCGGATCGACCACGAGAAGATCGACTCCAACATCTCCATCAAGCCCACCATGCTGGGCCTGAAGATCGACGAGGGTTTCTGCCACGCGAACATCGGGCGCATCGTCGAGAAGGCCAAGGGATACGGCAACTTCGTCCGCATCGACATGGAAGACCACACCACGACCGACGCCACCCTGCGGATCTACCGGGATCTCCAGGGGCGTTTCGGCAACGTGGGCTGCGTCCTCCAGGCCTACATGCGCCGCACCCTCCGGGACATCGACGAGCTGCCGGGCGAGAAGCCCAACGTGCGGATCTGCAAGGGGATCTACGTCGAGCCCCGCACCATCGCCTGGAAGGGTTTTGACACCATCCGCGCCAACTACATCCAGGCTCTGGACAAGCTGATCTCGCATGGCGTCTACGTGGGCATCGCCACCCATGACGAGTACCTCGCCTGTGCCGCTTCGGCCCTGGTGGACAAGCACGGCCTGAAGCGCGAGCAGTACGAGTTCCAGATGCTCCTGGGGGTGGACGAAGAGCTGCGCCGCATCCTGATCGACGCGGGTCACCGCCTGCGGGTCTACGTTCCCTACGGGCGCGACTGGTATCCTTACTCGATCCGCCGCCTGCGGGAAAACCCCGAGGTGGCGCGGCACGTCCTCAAGGCGATGCTCTCGGGGAAGTGACCCCGCGGTCATCTCCGTTTGCGCGCCGCATAGATAGATGATAATCTTTTCAGATATTTGCGCTTCGGGACCTGTGGAAACCATGGACGAACGGCACCGCTCGGACTCCCGCGACGCTCTTCAGTCGCGGGGTGATTCCGACACCGACGACATCGATCTGACGCCGCTCCACGAGAGCGGGATGACGCAGACGTTCGAGCACGCTTCGCGCGAGCGCGGCGGCAGCGGACCCGTGCACGTCGAGTCGGAAGCCGACGTCATTCTCATCGCCCATCCCGAGGGCCAGCGCCTGGGCTCGCGCTTCCGCCTCTCACCGGGCACCACGCTGGAGATCGGCCGTTCGGCAGCCGTGGGCGTCAGCCTGCCGGAGGTCATGTCCATCTCCCGCAAGCACGCCCGGCTGCGCTACATCGGCCCCGTGGTCACCATCGAGGACCTCGGCAGCACCAACGGCACCTATGTCAACGGCCAGCCCATCCACGGGCGCACCGTTCTTCGGAGCGGCGACCGTTTCCAGACCGCCGCCGTGCACTTCAAGTTCCTTCACGAGCAGGACGTCGAGAGCGCCTACCACCTCGCCATCTATGAGCTGGTGGCCAAGGACGGCCTGACCGAGATCTTCAACAAGAGGAAGCTCGACGAGGAGCTGCAGCGCGAGTTCGCCCGCGCCATGCGCCACCAGCGCCCCCTGTCCTTGATCATCTTCGACCTCGACGAGTTCAAGACCATCAACGACAGCTACGGCCACCTCTGCGGCGATTTCATCCTCAAGCAGGTGGCCTCGCTCGCCCGCGACCTCGTGAGGCCCGAGCAGGTGCTCGCCCGCGCCGGCGGCGACGAGTTCGTCATCCTCGCCCCCGAGACCGGCGTCGAGGGTGGCCAGTCCCTGGCCGCCAAGCTCCGCGACCGCATCGCCGGCTACGAGCACCGCTACGGCGACATCAAGATCACCGTGAGCTGCTCCTTCGGCGTGGCCGAGCTCAACAAGGTCATGGCCACCCCCCAGGACCTCTACCAGGCCGCCGACGACGCCCTGCTGCTCTCCAAGCGGAGCGGGCGCAACCGGGTGGCTGTGCATTCCCATTCCTGAGGGGCCTACTTCTCCCCCAGCAGGAACCGCCGCACGAACTCGAACACCACCGCCCGCTGAAAATCCACGTTGCTCTTCTTGTCGAACCCGTGCCCCTCGTCCCGGGCCACGAGGTACCACACCGGCACGCCGTTGCTCCGGACGGCCTTCACGATCTGATCGGATTCTGAGAGCGGCACCCGCGGGTCGTTCGCTCCCTGGCTGACGAGGAGGGGCTTCGTGATCTTGTCGGCCCGCTTCACCGGGGCGATCCCTTCGAGAAAGGCCCGCATCTCCGGGTCCCGCTCGTCGCCGTACTCGGCGCGGCGCAGGTCCTGGCGGTAGCCCTGGGTGTGCTCGAGGAAGGTCACGAAATTGCTGATCCCCACGGAATCCCAGCCGCAGCACAGCCGGTCGCTGTAGAACGTCAGGGCGGCGAGCACCATGTAGCCGCCGTAGGAGCCGCCGCTCACCATGACGCGCGTGGGATCGAGGTCCGGCTGCGTGGCGATCCAGTCGAGCAGGGCGCCGATGTCCTTCACGGAATCCTCGCGCAGGCGGCCGTTGTCCAGCTTCAGCCAGCTCTTGCCGTAGCCGGACGAGCCGCGCACGTTGGGGAAGATCAACGCGACTCCGAGCTCGTTCATGAAGTAGTTGTTGCTCCCCCGGAAGGCCACCCGCGACTGCCCCTCCGGACCGCCGTGGATGTTGATATACACCGGCCGGCGCCCTGGGAAGCGGTCCGGCCGCGGCCGGTAGAGGAACGCCGGGATCGTCCGGCGCGGCCCTCCCGGCCCTCCCGGCCCTCCCGGCCCTCCCGGTACGCCTGGAGATACCGTGTCGAACGTGGGGTAATGGATCAGCTCGGGCAGCACGAAGCTTTCGGGGCTGAGGCCGCCGGTCTCGCTCGCCGTCCAGCGCTCCAGGCGCCGCGTGTCCGCGTCGTAGCTGTAGACGTCGATGGGGGAGCGGGCCCAGTCGAGATCGAAACCGATCTCGTGCGAGCCCGGCCGGAAGAGGATCTGGCCCGCGGTACCAGCCGGTAGATCGGGCACGGGCAGCGCCTGGCCCGAAGAGAGATCGAGCAGGTGCAGCTTGCTCACGCCATCCTCGTTCGTGAAGAAGGCGGCCAGCCGGCCGTCGGACGAGACGTCGAATTCCTCGACGTCCCAGGGGATGCCGCCCGAAAGCACGGTGGGCCGGCCCGTCGCGAGATCGATCCGCACCAGCCGCAGGAACTCGCTGTCTTTATCCGTCGCCGTGAACACCGACTTGCCGTCCGCAGACCAGGCTCCTCCCTGATAGGAAGCGGTCGGCTCTTCCTTGCGGGCATTTCGCGGCGTGATCGTGCTCACCTTCCCCGCCGCGACGTCCACCCAGTGGAGATAGGCCTCGTTCGCCGAGATGAATTCGGAGACCAGGAGCCGCTGGTCGTCCGGGCTCCATTCGAGGACCTGCCAGTGGCCCTGGACCTCGGCTAGACGCCGCTCGCTGCCGGGCTTTGCAGGATCGAGCACATAGAGGTCCATGTCGCGGCCGTTGCGCACGTTCGCGGCGTAGGCGAGCTGCTGGCCATTCCTCGACCAGACGGGCGTGACGTAGCGGTGCTGGCCGTCCGACAGGCGCCGCGACCGGCCGGTCTTGCGGTCGAGCAGGAAGAGCTGGAAGTTCTCGGCTCCGCCCTCGTCGAGCGTGTACACCAATTGATCAGGTTGCCCTGGACGGTAGCGGCCGTCCCCCACCGGATCGCGGTAGAACGTGATCTGCGTCCGCGCGCCCATGGGGGCCGCCACCTCGTGGATCTGGTCGCTCTCGGCGAAGCGCGTCTCGGTCAGGATGCGCCGCTCCGTGGGGTGCCAGTCCGACAGCCTGGCGTTGCGGATGTTCTCGTAGGGCAGCAGATCTTCGGTCCGCGTGTGCGGGATGGGGGGTATGCCCTCCGCCTTCAGGCTCTCGGGCACCTGCAGGACGGCGTCTGCCGGGTTCGCCGGGTCCGCCGCGGCAATCGCCGCCGGGGGAAGAGCACAGAGCAGAGTGGCGGCAAAGAGGACGGCGACAATCTTCAAACTCATCTCAAATCTCCAGTAGACATTCCCATGGGAACGGATACACTGCGCGGGGAGAGCCACACCATGCCAAGCTTCTACAACTGTGACCGCTGCCCCTCCTACTGCTGCTCCTATCCGCGAGTCCCCATCGAGGAAGCCGATATACGCCGGCTGGCGCTCCATCTGAACCTCCCCTTCGAGACGGTCGCGCGGAAGTTTACCAAGAAAGGCGATGAGCCCGGCGAGGTCATCCTGCGGCACAAGCCGGACCCCATCTACGGCACCGCCTGCAAGTTCCTCGACCGGACGACCCGCCGCTGCACCGTCTACGAGGGGCGTCCCGCCATCTGCCGCACCTATCCCGGCTGCCCCCGCTGCGGTTATTACGATTTTCTTTCCTTCGAGCGCCGAGCCCAGGAAGATCCGGAGTTCATCCCCTCCACCTTCAACCGGGCGCGGGATTAGACGGCGTGGTAAACGTTGACGGTCTTGTAAGCCTTCTCAGCGGAGTTGGCGGCGTGCTACGTGCCGTTCTACGCATGCAGCGGCCCATTGCACACGTCCATTCAAACAAGATTTGTCTGTATAGCACCGATGTTGGCCGGAGCGAAGGCTTGAAGAGTTGCAATGAGACCGCGCTAGCCTACAACACATCATCGTATGCGTGAATCGCCTGCAAGCGTGCAACGCGATCGGGAACTTGCACATTGCTGGCTGAAAGGCATGCAATTTGACTTAAGAAGTGCAGCTTTAAGTTAAGCGGTGCGGGGTCCTGACCAAGGCCGTGCACCAACCTAACAGCCGCTTCCTTGAAGCGTGCGGTGCGTCCTACGAGACTTGGCTCGTCGTCAACAAGACTGTAGATGTATGCAATGAGACTTCGATCCTGGACAAGATAAAGGAGTGGGATGGTCACGCTTTTGGAGAGGGAGAGCAACTTCTCCGTGTCCGATATCGATGTGATGCGCACGGCATTGACACTGACTATGATCTCCAACCTCCAAGCTGCTTATACGTTTACCTCTGAATAGGGCGATCACTCAAGACAAGCAGTAAGTATCCCCCGGCAGAGCCGGCAGAGCCGGGGGCTTTAGGTTGTGAGCCGCTCAAAACGGCTGGAAGGGGTCGCTAACGCGGCCCCTCAGGGTTTGCGCCACCGTTCCGGTGGCAGGTCATCGCCAGAGGCCAAGTTGGTCCAGCTGCTCGTCCTCCTTCTCCTGTTCTGGATGTACTCTCGAATCACCGCCTCACCCTGGCAGAGCCGGGGGAACTCCCAGGGGGTTTAGCTGCGATAGGAGCGTCGAACTGTAGGTTAAGCTCCCTTATCTCCTTGCCCGTCCTTCTGGACATTAACACGTTCGTTGTAAGGAGTTGACGAGAAGAACGAACCGGCGTAGAGTTGGCGTAAGTTAGTGCAGGCAAATAACGTAGAGCTATGAAAATATTTAGTTTAATCCAATTCCGGCAGGGAGGAGATAGGCGGCTAGGTGTATATGGGTACGCAGCGACGTAAGGCTTAGTTGCTTTGCTAAGTTAGGTGCGCAGTAGCAACACATGCAAGCAGGGTGCGAATCTCCACTATGCGAATAGATAGACTCACCAACGATTTAAAGCATCTGCGATCAAAAGGCGCGCGATACTGGCTGGTAGTGCTCTCGCTAGTTCCTTTAGGAATGTTGATCGGGGAAGCGATGGGTGAATGGAATCTGTGGGTCACTGCAAGACATGAGATCTATAGGCTGCTTCAGGATATGTCGCCTCATTTTTCGAAGTACTCTAAGCGGACTGTTCTGGTGCTCATCGAGGATGAGGAGTACTGGAGGGGAGGCTTGGCAAGGCGCACACCTTTGAAGCGAGATTATATTGCTAGGCTACTTCGTAAGCTAGATATGGCGGATCCGGCAGCGATTGGGCTGGATGTAGACCTTCGTTCTCAGACTCCGGACAAGAGCATGGTAACTCATCCTGATTACGGTAATGAAACAGGCGAATTGATTAGTGCTATCAATGACGTCTCTGGGAGGCGTTGCTTAGTTCTGGCCCGAACGCTAGAGCGCAGATCCGATGGCGTCGTACCTGAACCGGCAGTGTTCGATTCAATTGAAAAATCCGAAGGTGCCGAGTTCAAAGAGGGATATGCCTCGTTGCCTCGTGACATTAGAAGGGTGCCGATTGCGGTAGGGCTAGCCAACGGGAAAAGAGAGGATTCTTTTTCTGCGGCATTGGCTCGTTGTGTTGATCCGGCGTCGGTTGCGGAGGCGCAAGTAAATCAAGAGGATGCTCTGCCTTTTGGGACATTTATTAAGCCTGACGGGTTTCAAAGTCTATCATCTGGGTATGTGCTCGAAACGGAAATGAATGAGCTAAGAGAGCGCATTTCTCATCAAGTAGTTATTGTGGGAGGAGCGTGGCACGAGGGCATGCTGGGGCGGGGGAAATTGATAGACTCCCGATTGACTCCAGTGGGGCACTTGGGCGGGTCATTTATTCACGGCAACTACGTCGAGGCTATACTTTACAACAGAACCTATGCGCCAATGAGGAAGGAAGTTGGGGTAGCTATCGAGCTACTGATGTCTTTCTTGGTAGCGTTGGTTTTTGCCCTAGATCGGCCCATTGTTTCCAAGCTGCTCCTCGCGGGTGCATTGGGCGTATTCCTGGTTGTGTTCAGCTTATTCTCTTGGCAGAACTTGGGGCTTTTCTTCGATTTTTTTATACCAGCGGTGCTCTTAGTTGGCCATATGGTTGTTGAGCACGTTTTGGAATGGCGAGAGGACGCGATTAAATTTAGGTGTTTGGAGCGATCAAAATGCGCGTAAAATGGCAAATTCCTGCCCTGACTATGGTCTTATTATCCTTATCGTCTTGGACGATTTTGAAGTCGTGCAGCCATGCCGTTCCAGAGATTGATGTCGATGATAACGCTATTGTGGCAGATCAGAAAATGTTGACTGCTCCTACAGACGTGGAGCCTCGGCGTGCAAATGCTCCGGAACTTGTTTCCCCCAAGAGTGCTAGTAAGCCGGAGGAAGAGGAGGTCCAGCTCCAGGCCCAGGCGCAGATTCAGGATATGCTCGATGCCCGGAACCAAGAGATGGAATCCAAGCTCAAGACACAGTACGACGAGCGCCTCAAGGAACTTCAGCGGCAGCTTGAAGCAAGCCGTCGGGCCAATGCCGACGAGAGGAAATTGTCGAACGCAGGGCCATCTAAGTCCACAAATGAGGGGAGCCAGGTAGCCCTGAACCAAGAGCCCGCTGCTCCGCAGGCAGATTTGCCTCCCCGAGCTAGCGCACCTACCTCCCGGCCTCAGTCCCCCCCGACTAGGCATGCTAGGAAGAGCAAAGAAGATCTGTCTAGCGCTCCACTGCCGACAGTCAGCGATCCAGAGGCCCCTGATCAATCTCCCCTGTCCAAAGGGCAGCAGAAGGTAACGGTAGGGGACTTAGTGTCGCCGAGTAGCTCGGAAGTGGTGCCCCCGAGACTTATCTCGCGGCTCGCTGTACGCTATCCGCAAGCAGCACGGCATCTAAAGCAGGCCGCTCAAGTAGACATCAAGGTCTTAGTCGACGAGCAGGGCCGGGTATTGGATACAGCATTGGTTGGTAGCAAAGCCGGGTTTGGGTTCGACGAGGCGGCGCTGGAAGCAGCCCGGCGAGCAGTCTTCCAACCAGCCACCAAGGACGGAGTACGCGTTAAGATGTGGACTACTCTACGGGTGAACTTCAAGGCAAGATAGAGGCAGCCTTGAATGGAAGGGAGCAGAGCACTGGACTATAGTGAGAAGGAGAAACGTTCGGATCGCGAGAGTAAGATGTCAGGTTAATGCGATTCCGCTACATAATAGCGGTTCCTTGGGTTCAGGGTTGTCCTGAGCAGATTGCTATTGCGCCCGATACTCCAGACAAATACGTCATAGCTTCTGAGTAACGGTGCGATGTGAGCGCCAATGTAATACAGGCACAGCTTCTTGACACGACATTCACATGATAGGCTTGGAAGCCGAAGAACTCACGGAGAACCTCCTTATTGATGAATAGCGATCTAAGCAGAGGATTCTTCTTGGTAGATGGGAGAGTGGCGAGAAGATAGTGGTCGGGCTGAAGCGGGGCCGTGCCGCGCTCGACCAGATCTCCGATCGCGTCGAGTGCTAGGCGGGGAGTTGGACGGTGGCCTGCAAGATCGTGTGGCGCTTCATAAAAAATCCGATCAGTTATTGATCCACCTTGAGAACGTATTCGCCGAGGAGCTCGCCGCGCTCCGGTTGCAGGTGGTCCGACTGCTCCATAACCGCCTGCAGTGGCTGCACGTTTACCTGCCCGGTCTGATCGCGGAAAACCACGATCCGATCAACGGGCTTCCGGCCAGTTGTCATTGAGGAAGTACTCGTCACGCGGGTGGAGATCGTGATTGAAGTACTCGGGCGCCAGACGTGCAATCTTTCGTGGTTGCCGCGGCTGGCGCCGGATGTCCGCACTCTCGAAAAATTCGATCAATCGCCGCCTTTGCTGCGGATCGAACGCGGTTTCCAGATCCACCCTGGAGAGCCGTTCCCGCAGCGTGGCGCGGTCGAGGAAAAGCGGCTGATTGCTGGCGATCAAAAGCTTCGACCGGTTGTACTCGGGCACCTCCGTGATGGCCACATAGGGGAACACCCGCCGGACGCTGTTGAGCACGCGGTCCGTGGGAATCCACTGGACGAACACGCCGTTGGGAGCGAGGCGGCTGGAGACGAGCTCGTAGAACTCCACCGAATAGAGATTGCCCGCGTAGGCCGTGTTGGGCCGCACCGCGTCGACCACGACCACGTCATAGGGCTCCGGCCGGGCGAGGAGCCACCGCCGTCCATCCCCCGTGTGGAGATGGATCCTCGGATCTTCGATCAGACGGCGGCTGGCGCTCGATCCGCGCTTGGCGAGCCGGGCGATGAGGCGCTGCTCGCCGCCGCAGATCTCCACGCAGTCGACGCTCCGGACGCGCGGGTCCTGCGCCATCGAATACGCCGTCGAGCCGATCCCCAGGCCCACCGCCAGCCCGCGCTCGGGCTTCTCGTGCAGCAGCGCGGGGAGCAGACCGATCAGAATATGGAAGGAATCGTAGGGATGCCCGTTCTGCCAGCTGCCGTTGATGTAGAGGAACGTCTCGTCCTCGATATCCACCAGGCTGGTCACGCAGGCGCGGTCCTCATCCAATTCGAAACGGTCCAGAGGCGTACTGTGGAAGAACGCCCAGAACCGCTCGTTGGACGGGAACGCGGCCACGCACGCCGCCATCAGGGCGATGGCGCCGGCCGCGCCCAGCAGGCGTTTGCGGGGCGTCGAGAGCCGCGTCGCCGCCGCCAGTCCGGGCAGGAGCAACACGCCCGACAGGAGCTGCAAGGTGCCCGCGGTGCCGAACGCTTCGAGCAGCACGAAGCCGGTCACCGCTCCCCCCACCACGTTGCCGCAGATGTTCGAGAACAGCAGCGTCCCCGTGCGCCGGCCTAGAGAGTCGAGCCTGCGCGCCACCAGGGCCTGGACAAACGGGAAGGAAGCGCCCATGAGCAGCACCGGACCACCCATCACCAGCATCGGCGCCACCCCGTGGACATAGAGCAGCCGGCCGGCGTCCGCCGCGCTGTGAATCCCATACTCACCCGACATGTAGCCCAGGGTCCGGAAGTACTGCGTGACGAAATCGGCGAAGCCGAAGGCGCGAGGAGGATGGAGAAGGACGAGCATGCCCAGGAGCGAGCTCGCGCCTACCCCAAACTGGAGCCACAGGAACCATCGGTCCGGCCGTTCGACCCGGCCCGACCGCCGCGCCCCCAGGCTCGCGCCCAAGCCGAACAGCAACAGGTAGATCGCCAGCACCGTGGCGAACGTGTAGGAGTTGTTCCGCCAGATGGCATCGACCACCCGGAAGTAGACGATCTCGAGCCCGATGGCCACGGCGCCCGTGAGGCCGTAGAGCAGGAACCACGGCCAGAACCGCTCTCCGCCGCCCGCCGCCGCGCCCGCCACGGGCTCCGCTCGTGTTGAGCCGGGCATTTCTGATCCCGCCGTCCTCCACAGCAGCAGGACCACCAGGGCCGCCGCGAAGTTGATCCCCGCCGCGATCCGGACGGAAGTGACGAATCCCAGCTCCCCGAGAAGCACCCACCCCGCCACCGCGGCGCCCACCGCCGCTCCCAGCGTGTTGACCCCATAGAGCCTGCCCACGAGAGGGGCGATCTCGGAAGACGCCGCCACGGCCCCGCGCGCCAAGAGCGGCAGCGAGAGACCCATGAGCGTCGTCGGGACGGCGAGCAGGAGGAAATGAAAAACGAACATCGCGGCGGCCGAATCGAGCTTCGCCGCGAACCGCCGGTAGACGTCATAGAAGAGCCAAAGGCTGCTCCAGGCGAAAACTCCGATCGCCACGTTCGACATCGCGAAGGCGAGCAGCGACCGCCGGGGGCCCAGCCGGTCCGCCAGCGCGCCGCCCGCGAGGCTGCCTACCCCAAGCCCGGCCAGGAACGCCGTGACCACCGTGGTCGCGGCCAGGAGATCGAGACCCGCGTGAAGCGAGATCACCCGCTGCCAGACCACCTGGAGCGTCAGGGCGGAGAAGCCGGTGGCCATGAACGTGAGGGAAAGAGCCGTGACGAAGAGAGCTGGCCGGACCGCGGAACGCATGGCGGGGGATTATATGGCGGGGGATGATAGAGGTGAGCTGGCGGCATGGCGGGTCGGGCTCCACTTCGCGGAAGCGGCGATCGCCTGTGTCGAGGCGGGGAGTTGCGGTTGAGGCGCAAGCCGGAGCGCCCTCCCTCAGGAAGCACGAAATGGAGAGGAGCGCTCTGGCAGAACAGCTAAGATACCGGCGATTACACTAGTCACAACCCCTCTATCGCTACTATAATAGCGATTATGGAGAGCGCCATGGACGGATTCTCACTCAAGATGCCCGAGCAGGTCAGCACAACCTTGGCGGCCCGGGTCAAGGAGATACGGCTGGCTCGGGGCTGGAAACAGGCCACTCTGGCTCAGCGGTCCGGAGTCAGCCTGGCCTCGCTGCGGCGCTTCGAGGAGACGGGCAAAGTATCACTCCAGAACCTGCTCGACCTCGCCTTTGCCCTGAATCGACTGGATGACTTCGAAGCCCTTTTCCAGGGCCCCCGGGCGTCATCTCTGGCCGAGTTGGAGGCCAGCGAAAAGCGGCTCACGCGCAAGCGGGGCCGGATATGAAGACGCTGGAGGTGCGGCTCACCCGTGGACCGGGCCAGGAGCGCATCGTCGGCCGGTTGGCGGAAGCCGGACCGCGTCCGGCCAGCCAGCGGATCTATTTCGAATACGATCCGTCTTTTCTGCGCGATCCTCTATGGCTGTCTCCTTTCAAGCTGCCTCCGCAGCCGGGCCTCATCGAGCACCGCGATCATGCCTTCGGCCCGATCTTCGGTCTCTTTGATGACTCCTTGCCCGATGGATGGGGGCTGTTGCTCATGGACCGGTTTTTCCAGCAGCGAGGATCGGCCCTCGCCGAAGTGTCGGTGCTGGACCGGCTGGCCTATCTCGGGACCCGGACCATGGGAGCGCTCACCTATCATCCGCCGGCCGACCCCGGAGATCGCGACCCACGAATTCTCGAGCTGCACGAGATGGCTCGGGCTTCCCAGCAGGTGATCGAAGGCACCGCGGGGGAGGTGCTGCCGCAGCTCCTGCGCGCCGGCGGCAGCCCTGGTGGTGCGCGGCCGAAGGTACTGGTCGGAGTCAGAGGGGATGAGATCCTCTCGGGTGAAGACGACCTGCCACCGGGCTACACGCATTGGATCGTCAAGCTCCAGGCCCGGCGAGATTCCCCGGACATGGGACCAGGGGAGCTCGCCTACGCCCTGATGGCGAAAGACGCAGGCATTACGATGCCGCCCACCCGGCTCTTCGAGACGCCTCAGAGAGAGCAGTTTTTCGGAGTGGAGCGGTTCGATCGTCGGGGCAACTATCGTTGTCACGTGCACACCTTTGGAAATCTCATTCAATCCAACTTCCGAATTCCGAGCTGTGATTATCGACAGCTCCTGGAAGTGGCGCGGATCCTGACCAAGAATCATCAGGACGTCCTGGAGTGCTATCGCCGGATGGTCTTCAACGTGCTGACGCACAACCGCGACGACCATGTAAAGAACGTCGCTTTCCGTTTGACAGATGAAGGCATCTGGGAGTTGGCGCCGGCCTATGATCTCGTTTTCTCTCCCGGCCCCGGCGGGGAACACACCATGACCGTCGCCGGAGAAGGCCGGGCGCCTGCGCGCAGCCACCTGCTGCAATTGGCGGAACCGGCGGGCCTCTCGAGCCGTGAGGCCGAAGCGATCCTCGACCAGGTGGCCTCCTCTGCGGCCCGTTGGCCTACCCACGCCCGCGAGGCGGGCGTAGGTAGGAAAACTGTCAAGCTGATTGAGAACGCCATCGAGGAGTGCCTCGCACGGCTTTGAAAGCTCTACGAAGGAAGAGAGTTGCTCCAGTATACGCAGGGGAGCAGGAGGCCGCTTGTCACTCCTCCTGCGGAATCCAATTTGAAAGCAAGATCCGGAGTGTCGTCCGCCGGCAAGGGTGCGATAGTAGCCACCATGGAACGCGCTCACGAGATAAGCATCCAGGACCGTGTGGAAACCTTCGACTGGACGGACGTATCCACCCACCTCGACAACCACGGCTGGGCGATGATCGAGAAGATGCTGACGGCCGAGGAGTGCCGGGACCTGGCTGCGATCCGGCCGCCGCCACACCGTCGGCGTGATCTTTCACGACGCGAAGTGAGTTTTCAGGAAGCGAGCTTCATCTCCCGCAGAATCTTCTGGAACCGGGCCTCGTTGCGCAGCGAGTCGAAGCGGGGATCGATCTTGATCCACACCAGGGCGCCCTCGTGGTTCTCCTGGGCGCGCTCCAGCCATCCCAGGGCCACGGCCTTCTTGCCGAGAGCCGCGTGGAGGGCGGCGACCTGCGAAGAGACGCGGAGGCCGCGGTTGGCCTGGCGCTCGAGCTCGGTGAGGACTTTCTGGGCTTGCTTCCGCTTTCCGGACAGGACGTCCATGTAAGCCTCGGCGGACGTGACATTGGAATTCTTGGGAGAGATCTCCTGGGCGCGGTCAAAGGCGTCCTGGGCGTCCTTGAACCGGCCCTGCTGCACGCGGGCGCGGCCGATGAAGTAGTAGGCCGTATCGAGATGGGGATCGAGTTGCGCCGCGGCCGTCAGCTCTGTCACCGCCTCGTCGTACCGGCGCGCCCAGTAGAGACGGTACCCGAGCCCGGCGCGCACGTTGGCGTCCTGAGGCTGCGACTCGGCGGCCTTGCGCGCCGCCTGCACCGCCTCCTCGGAGCGGCCGGTCGCTTCCAGGACGATCGCGTACCAGAGGTGCGAGGTCGCCCGCTGGGGATCCAGCTCCACGGCCCGCCGGAGCTCCTTTTCGGCGCCGGCCCAGTCCCAGTCCCCGTGCAGCAGGGAGAAGCCCAGGACGGCGTGCGCGGCCGCCAGGCGCTCGTCCAGCTCCAGTGCGCGGAGCGCCGCCTGCCGGGCGCCGGGATAGTCGTAGAGCAGGGCTCGCGCCTCGGCCAGGCCCGCGTAGGCCGGAGCGAACGAAGCGTCGGCGTCGAGGGACCGTTCGAAAGCCTCGATCGCCGCCTGAAGGTCGTCGGCAGTCCGCTTGGCCAGGCGCTCCTGACCCTGAGCGTAGGCTTGCGCGGCTGGATTGGGCGGCTCCTGTGCGGAGGCCGCCGAGGTGATCGCCAACAGTGCACATCCGGTGAAGATGGCAAGTTTTCGCATTTGTACGTAGTATACATGTCAACCATGACCTCGACAAAGTCTCACACCCAATTTATCGCTGTGCTCCGCGAGATCGCCAATCCTGACGCGGTTTCCGAGGTCTCACGGTTTTTCCATGAAGACCCGAACGCACGCTCCACCGGCAACAAGGTGCTCGGCGTGAGCTTCGGAAGCATCTTCTCGGTCGCCAAGGGCTATGCTGACATGCCGCTTTCCGAGGTGGAGAAACTCCTCGACAGCCCCTACTACGAAGTCCGGCTGGGGGCCGTGAGCATCATGGACTTCCAGGCGCGGGCAAAACGCATCTCGCCCGAGCAGCGGAAGGCCCTCTTCGACTTGTACATCCGGCGGCACGACCGAATCAACAACTGGGACCTGGTGGACCGTGCCGCACCTTACGTCGTCGGCGGCTATTTGGCGGACAAGCCCCGAGACATCCTCTACAATTTGGCGCTCTCCTCCAACCCCTGGGAGCGAAGGGCCGCCATCGTCAGCACGTACTACTTCATTCGCCAAGGTGACCTCGAAGACACCTTTCGAATCGCCGAGTTGCTGGCGGGGGACAAATACGAGCTGGTTCAGAAAGCGGTGGGATCCTGGCTTCGCGAAGCGGGGAAGAAAGATGAGGAGCGCCTCCTGGCCTTCCTGGACGCCAACGCAGCCAGGATGTCGCGGACCGCGCTGAGGTACTCTACTGAAAAGCTGGCCCCCACTGTTCGGTCGAAGTATCTGTGAGGACGGCCACGCAGGGCCGCCCTCCAGGAACGTCAGATTGGCCGGTGGGGTTTGCGTTGCTGGAGCGGTTGCGGGGATAATTTGCGGGGGTAATTTGCGGGGATAATTTGCGGGGATAATGGTTCTGTAACCATTCGTGAACACAGGAAGGGGAGGGGACCATGCACTGGATTGCCAGCAAGATCAAGTGGATCATGCTCGTTTCGGGCGTGTTGACGTGCTCGATGTTCTATGCCGCCATCGCACCCCAGGCAGCGCTGAACCTCATGTTCGGGGATGTATTGGAAGGGCCGCTCGCCGAGATCATTGTGCGCAACTGGGGAGCGTTCATCGGTCTCGTGGGAGTCATGCTGATCTATGGCGCGTACGATCCGCCGGGCCGTCCCCTGATTCTCACCGTCGCCTCCGCCAGTAAACTGATCTACATTGGCCTGGTGCTCACGTATGGCAGACAATATCTCAGCAAGGCGGGGATCTCTGTTTGGAGCGATTCCTTGGAGGTCGTGCTGTTCATCATCTGCCTGATCCACCTGCGCCGGAGTCGAGGCTCGAGGCGGATCGCTCTCTGAGGCGTTTGGGACTGACGGCGGCGGAGCAGTGTCATACTACGCACCGTGACTGGAAAACTCCGTTTCCGCCCCTCAGACCTCCGTGGGATCAGCCTCCTCGCCGTCGAGGCTACCGCAGGCATGACCAGCCTCGTGGAAGCCATGCACCTCAACATCGCCAACACCGTAAACATCCCCCTGCCGGCACAACGCGCCACGCGCGGCATCACCGGGCTCGTCTACCGGAGCATTCGGGGAGTGACCCGGCTCGTGGGCGGCGGGCTGGACGCCGTCCTCGTGCCGGCCGTTGCGAGGCTCGGCGAAGGGGAGCTCGCCGCCCGGACGCGAAGCCGTGCTGGCCGCTCTGAACGGTGTGCTGGGCGACCACCTTGCCGCGTCCGGGAACCCGCTGGCGATCCCCATGCAGCTGCGCCGGGAGGGACAACCTCTCGACGTCGCAGCCCTTCCTCGGCCCAGCGGAAAATTGATCGTCTTGATGCACGGTCTGTGCATGAACGACCTGCAATGGAATCGGAAGGGGCACGACCATGGCGCCGCGATCGCCCGCGACCTCGGCTACACGCCCCTCTACCTGCACTACAACAGCGGGCTCCACGTCTCCACGAATGGACGCGAGCTCGCCGGCCTGCTCGAGAGCCTGGTGCGCCATTGGCCGGTGCCGGTCGAAGAGCTCGCGATCCTCGGCCACAGCATGGGCGGGCTGGTGGCCCGCAGCGCCTGCCATTACGGGAAAGTCGCGGGGCACGATTGGCCGCGGCTCCTGAAGCGCCTCGTCTTCCTCGGCACGCCACACCACGGCTCACCCCTGGAGCGCGGCGGCAACTGGGTGGACATCGTATTGGGGACCACCCCCTATACCGCGCCGCTGGCCCGTCTCGGCAAGATCCGCAGCGCTGGCATCACCGACCTGCGCCATGGCAACCTGCTGGATGAGGACTGGGCCGGCCGTGACCGTTTCGAGCACTCGGCAGATCCGCGGCAGCCGGTTCCCCTGCCCGAGGGCGTGGAGTGCTACGCCATGGCCGCCACCACGAAAGAGGGCCTCGGCGGCCAATGGCCGAGCGACGGATTCGTACTGTCCGACAGCTCTCTGGGCCATCATGAAGAGCCAGGGCTGAGCTTGTCTTTACCGGAGTCCCGGCGCTGGGTCCTCCATGGCACCCATCACTTCGAATTACTCGGTCAGGAAGCCTATGAAAAGATCAACGAGTGGCTGGTATGAACACTCGTCTGCTGATGGTCGCAAGCAGTCTGTTCCTTGGGGGCGCCGGCCTCTTCGCCTCGTTCGCACCCCAAGAGCTCCTGGAGCTCCTTGGCGCCTCGACTGCGGGACCGGCTCCCGTCCTCGTGCAATTGATGGGGGCGCTCTACTTCGCCTTCGCGCTGGTCAACTGGACAGCCAAAGACAACATCATTGGCGGCATCTACTCCCGGCCGGTGTCGCTGGGCAACATGGTTCATTTCGTCATGGGCGCCCTGGCTCTGGCCAAGTTCCAGAGCCCGAAGTGGGACGACAAGATCCTGCTCGTCCTCCTCGCGATCTACGCTGTCTTCGCGGTTCTGTTCGGCTGGCTCGTCTTTGGCCGTGGCACAGCGTGCAAAGTTGCGAAGGTGGACCGTTGAGCTTGACGACGAATCAATTCGTCACCAGGCGCTGAGGTCTCCCGACTCGAAGCCGTCCCGGAAGACCCCTCCGCCGGCCCACAGAATGCCTTCCAGGAGATGCCGGGCGAAGGAGGCGTCGCCGTAAGTCTCCGGGTTGTGCCCCAGGTTGGTGTACCAGGCACGGCCGCTGTCCATGGAGCGATACCAGGCGATGGGATGGTCGCCCATGGCGCCGCTGCCGGGGTTGTAGCTCGACTCGTCGATCGTGAGCAGCACGTTGACCAGAGCGCGGGGATTGGCCCGGAAGTTGTACCACTCGTCGGTGAAGAAGAAATTCGCCGGGTAGTGCCGAGTGGAGGAATGAACCGCGTCCATGACCCGGATCCTGGCCGTCTGAATCGGCGGGTGGTTCAGGAACCAGGCTCCCCCCAGAAGCTGGCCGTAGAAGGGCCAGCCGTATTCGGTGTCGGCCGCCGAGTGCACGCCCACCCAGCCGCCTCCCCCGCGGATGTAGGCCTCGAAGGCAGCCTGCTGGCTGGTGTCCAGAATATCGCCGGTGGTGTTGAGGAAGATGACCGCCCGGTAGGCGCCGAGGCTCTCGGGAGTAAAGAGCGAGTCATCTTCACTGGCGTCGACGTTGAACCCGTGAGCCGCTCCCAGGGCCTGGATCAGGGCGATACCGTCGGGGATCGATTCGTGGCGGAATTCGGCGGTCTTGGAAAAGACCAGGACGCGGAAGTCCTGGCCGGGGGCGGGAGCGAAGGCCGGGATCATCATGGCGAGGGTGAGGAGAAAGCTTCGCATCCTTGAAAAGCTTCTGCAGGATAGGTGCCAGAAATCCCGCTGAGGAGCCCCCTGGGGAGCCAGGCCGGCAGGGGTGCGATACCTGGCATCCTCGTCCCACTACCTTTCCGAAACCAACGGCTGCCGTCGATACGGCGACGCCTCTTCCCAGGAAAGGAACGGAAAATGACCACGAAGCGCTTCGTCACGCCCCTCCTCTGTCTCGGTCTCTGCCTCGCCTTCGCCATGATGTTCGCACCGGCCGCGGAGGCTCAGAGCCTCGTGGGCTACAACTGCCTCCAGAACGTGTCGAATGGTGAGTTCAAGACCAACGACGCCACGCAGCTCGCGGACCTTTGCAAGGACCATGAGATCTGGTATTTCTCCCAGGTTTCTGGAACGTCGAACTACTGCATCAAGAACCAGTCGAACGGCAAATATCTCGAACATCACGCCACCCAGCTGTCTGACAAGTGCGACAGCGACGGCGAATACTGGACTCTCACCCCGGTCTCCCTGGAGGGCGAAACGGTCTATTGCGTGGAGAACGTCGAGAACGACCAGTACCTGACCAGCAGCGCGAGCCAGTTGTCGAAGCTCCTGCGGCCAGCAGCAGTACTGGCGCATCTACAATCCCGGCTGGCTCTGCATCCAGAATCAGGGCAGCACCGAGTACCTCGAAAACCATGCCACGGAGATGGCCGACAAATGCGACAATCAGGGCACCTGGTGGGTGAAGACCCCGGTTGATGGCAAGACGAACGTCTACTGCCTGAAGAACATCGACAATCAAGAATACCTGACCAGCAAGGCTTCGGAGATGGCTAGTGGCTGCAACGGCTCGGATCAGTGGTGGGTCATCAACGGCACGACCAATACCTGCATCCAGAATGTTGCCAGCGAAGAGTACCTGACCAACAAGGCCAGCTCCATGGCTTCGAAATGCGACTCGTCGAACCAGTGGTGGACCTTCTCGGGCGCGAATTACTCGAACATCAACTGATCAACTGACGGCCCTCTCCCTGCGGCCTCACCCGAGCCCCTCTCCTCAAGGAGAGGGGCTTTTCATTACGAAATCCAAGGACGCCAAGGACACCAAGGACCTCAAGGACAGGCCCCATCCTTCACTGCTCGTCCTTGGCGTCCCTGGTGTCTTTGGTGTCCTTGATTCAGACCGTCTCCAACCCATACCCCTCCTCGTGCCGCCGCTTCCAGAACGGCGCCTCCGGCCACCTCCGTTCGCTCGCGTAATGCCGCTTCTGGAGATCGAGACAGCCGCCGTAGGCGTTCTGCAGGACGTCCAGGTAGGCGAGCCCGGCTTCCGCATGGCCGGCGAGGAGGTCGGCGATGGCGTGGCCGGCGTAGAAGCCGGATCCCATGGCCGAGCCGATGCCGTGGGAGGAGAGGGGATCGTAGGCCGCCGCGGCGTCCCCCAGGGCCAGCCAGCCGTCTCCGAGGATGGTGTCGAGGCGGGAGGTCTCGGCGGGGAGGATGCGGGGGGCCTCCTCGATCGCTTTTTCCAAGAAATAGCCGTGGCCTTCGACACGGGCGCGGGTCTCACGGGTTCGTTGCAATCCCTTATTCCAGTTATTCCAGGCCTTCCGGTCGAGGAGGTCCCCATCCGTCATGAAGGCCAGGGCGAGGCGGCCGTCCGCGAGCAGGGCCGAGTACCACCAGCCCTCGGGCACGGCTTCCACGAGAGTGTAGGTGTCCGTGTCCGGAGCAGGGCTGTGAAAAAGGGCTGTGATTCCCACGAGACGGTCGTAGCGGACGCGCCGGGCTCCCAGGCGCCGCGCCACGCGGGCGCGCCGGCCCGTGGCGTCGGCCACGAAGTCCGCCTCGAGGATCTCGCTCGCCTCGCTCGAAAAACCGTTCTCGATCTCCAATCGAAACCTTTTTCCAATCCGCTCGCAGCGGGTGAGCCGGCATCCCCATCGCCACGTGGCTCCGGCGGCCCGGGCGCGTTCCGCCAGCCGGGCCTCGAAAACCTGGCGATCCACATGCCAGCCGTCCCCCTTGGTACCGGTGAGGAAGGGCCGCTCACCGGGCGTGGGCGATCCCCAGACGAAGCGGTTCCCGAGCGAGCGCAGATGGCCGTCCCGATCCAGGCCGTCCTGCTCCAATAAGTCGATCAATCCGAGATGGTGGAGGAGGGGAGAGAGGCTGGGGGGCAGGCACTCTCCCACCTTGCGCTCCGGGGCGGCGCGGGATTCCAGGACGGTCACGGAGATCCCGCGCCGCGCGAGCACCAGGGCGGCCACCGCTCCCCCGGGGCCACCTCCGGCGATGAGGGCTTGAGGAGTGTTCATATTCCTCTTGAAATTGATCCGGTTTGCCGTTGCGACCTCACCCCGGCCCTCTCCTAAAGGAGAGGGAGCTTGGGTTAGCCATTTTGCCTTTCTCCCTCTCCTTTAGGAGAGGGCCGGGGTGAGGTTCCTCCTACCGGTCCCGCCGCACCACCTGCCGCCGCGGCCTCGGATGCGCCGCCTTCTCTTCCGCCGTCCGGGCCGGCAACGCCTCGGCGGTGGTCATGAACACGGCCTTCTTCGCCTTCTCCGCATCCGCCGGCCGCTCGGCCCGCTTCACCTGCTCGAAGGTGGGATCGGGCTCCTCGTACTTCTTGGCGCGGCCCGTCTCCACCCAGTAGCGCTCCGGCCAGCCGGGACCCGTGCCGCCGGCCGGAGCGGGAGCTCGGCCACGATTCCGATGGCGTGCCAGTTCGCCACCATGTTGTTGATGCGGGCCTGATAGGCGCCGCTGGCGTTCAGGTCGCGGAGCCAGAACTGGCGGTAGGTGAAATGCTTCATTTTCTGGTGCTCCGGCAGGCTGGTGTCCTGGAGCCGGTCGTAGGACTGCAGGGCCAGCACCTGGTTGGGCACCCGCGCCGCCCAGAACGACGGCAGCGGCAGGTAATTCGACGTGTTGTAGCCGGAAAGGCAGCTCGCCTCATCCGTCTGCCAGGGAATGCCCAGCCAGCGGGTGAGCGAGCCGGGACCGCTCGCCTCCAGGGGACCGCCGGGGCCGAGGCAGATCTCGGGCGTGAGGAAGGGACCGTATTCGTCCCGCGGCTCCGCGTTGGGCGGCAGCACGTTGAGCCGGGGCTGGAGCCGCTCGTCCGGCTTTGATGGCACCTTCCACATCGAAGGCACCCGCATCGGCCACGTCAGCTCGATACCGGGATGGAATGGCCCGCCCAGGCAGTCCTCCAGGGGCGCCTTGTCCAAGGCGGCGACCTGATCCTCCGGCTCGAGCTTCTCCAGGCGCACGTCCTTTCCCGGCTTCTTGCCCGTCTCGAAATCCCCTTCGGCCCAGAGCCGCAGCCATTCATACAGCGTGGTCGTCACGGCGAGGTCGTAGATCGTGAGGCCGGCATAATCCACGCCGTCGCCATAGAACGGCGGCAGGCCGGCGGGCTCGTCCGGCGGCAGATGAGCGTAGGAGCCGGGCGAATCCCACGGCGGAGGCGGCTGGCGGAACCAGCGGAACACGGCCTCGCGCGCCGGCTTGTCCTTGCGGTCGGGGCTCGCCAAGCGGTCGAGAACCTCGGGATCATTGAAGTCGCTGGGCGATCCCGCGCCGAAGAGGAAATAGGCCCCCTGGCTCACCCACTGGTTGGCCACCAGCCGCGCCAGCACGGGATAGATGTCCTGCCAGAAGCGGATCTTCCCCTTCTTCTTGACCCACCCGTGGCGCAGGAAGAGGTCGTAGACCACGTCGTACAGCGTGACGGGACCGTGAAGCCCCTGACCGTAGTTGGGCGGGGTGACGGCCACCATGGCCGGCTCGGCCTCCAGCGTCTTCTTGCCTCCCTTGAGCTTCACCGTGGCCCGCACGGGACCGTCGGACGTGTCGTCATACCAGCCGTCGTTGTTGGCGAACGTGACCGCCTGGGCGCCCGTGGCCGACGCCGAGTGCCCGGCGCCGCCGATGACGATGAGCCGTCCCTTCTCGTCCGTCCGGATCTCTCCGAGGGGGACCTCGATCGGGCTCCCGATCTCGAACGAGATCCATCCCTGATCGAAGGCATACTCCGGCCCGCTCTGGTCCGTCCCGCTGATCCGCCGGGGGCCGGGATCGATCACCAGGTCCTGCCGGCGGGAGGCGGGGATGTCCGCGTTGCGGAAGTCCGGAGTCATGGCGAACTGCTTCAAGTCGAGAGCATTGAGGAACTTGTACCAGGCGGCCTTGCGGTTCGCGACATGGACTTCCCAGACGATCTCGGCGTCGTCGGCGGTGATCTCCTTCACCACCTTGCCCGCCGCGTCATACCCATACACGCGGAACCGCGCCGCCTCGCGCCGGATCTCTCCCTGGGCGTTCTTGTAGCCCTGCGGCCCGGGATCGGCGGCCTGCCCGGGGATCTCCGGGGCCAGGTAGTACTCATCGGCAGGGGCGTTCCCCACCCGGGCGATGCCAATCGCGGGATGGATGGCACAACGGACGATCTCGTTCTTGGGCATGGGCCTCTCCTGGAGAAGGGTTCAAGGAGAGACTGTTGCGGGAGGGACGGCTATCTCAGAGGGAGGGAGCCCTCAGGAGGCGCGCCGGAGCGTTCTTGTTGCAAGAAGGACCGTTCAAGAAACACAACGGAGAGCCTTTTTCCCTTCCTGGACCGCCCTGGAGGCGTCCTGGAGCGCCTCCGCGCGGCCGCGGACCGCCTTGCAGGCACCGCGGAGCACCCAAACAACACTACGGAGCATCCATGAAACACAACGGACCGCTCCGGCAGTCTCCTGGAATGCTCCTGCAACGCTGCGGATCGGGTAAGAAACACCGCGGACGAGGTAAGAAACGCTACGGAACGTTCTTGCAACGCTACGGAACAGGGGAACAACACTACGGACCACTCCGGAAGCCCGGCGGACTCCTCCGGAGCCGGCGCGGAGAGCTCCGTAGTGTTGCAGGAGCGGTCCGCGAGGGAGCGGGAGCGCTCCATTGCGGGTGAGGACCGGTCCGCGGCATGAAAGGACTGTAGGAGGACTACAATGAAGGGCATGAAGGTCCGCCTCCTGCTGACCATCAGCCTGTCCGCGCTGTCCCTGGCCTGCGCACACCCCCGCCCGATGGGATCCGAACGTCCCGCGCCAGTCGCGCCGCCATCCGCGACCTCCGAGGAGCCCACGCCCGCGCCGGTCGCCGCCTACCGCGTGGACTTCGCGACTCCATCGACGAGCGAGATGCCGGAAGCATTCTCCGCCGCATGACGGCCGAAGGCGCGATCCACGTCGTCCGCGAGGGCAAGGCCTTCCACGAGACCGTCTACGCGAAGGGACGGCGGCCGGCGGGAGGGTAGGGGATCCTCCCAGCGGAAACGACCGGTTTTGTAGGGGCGGTCCGCAGGATGCCGTAGGCACCCTGCGTGGCCGCCCTGGGCGGGGGGAGCCTCGATCCGGCCTGCCTCGTCCGGATCAGCCCCGGCCAAGCCCCCCACCCCAGGGCGGCCACATGGGGCCGCCCCTACGAGCCGTTTTGACGGTCGGCAGGAGGACCGCCGTAGCAGGGGAGTACAATCCCAGCATGAAGGTCCGCCTCCCGCTGACCATCTGCCTGTCCGTGCTCTCCCTGGCTTGCGCGCACCCTCGCCTGACCCGTTCCGAGAGCCCTGCGCCCGCCGCTCCGGCGCCGGTGGCCTCCGTAGCGTCCGCGCCTGCTCCCGTAGCCGCCCACCCCGTGGACTTCGCCACCCAGATCCAGCCCATCCTGAAATCCCACTGCCAGCCCTGCCACTTCGAGGGAGGCCAGATGTACGAGCGGCTCCCCTTCGACCGCGGGGAGACGATCGTTGGCCTGGGGGAGAAGCTGTTTTCGCGTATAAAGGATGAAGGGGAGCAGAAGGCGATTCGGGAGTTTCTGGCGCAGGAGGAGGCGGGGCTGTTGAGGTAGGCCACAGTCTCAACGCATGTGCCGCAGCTCTTCTTCGACCCTCTCCGCGAGGAAGACCTTCAGCAGCGACTGATAGGGAACATCGCGCTTGTTGGCAAGCATCTTGAGATTCTCGATGAGAGTCTCCGGGAGGCGCAGGGAGATGGTCCGCGTCGAAGGCTTGAGCCGGGAGAAGGTGACCGGCTTCGCCTGACGCCAGTCGATGTGCTCAGTCGAGTCGTGGGTGGCCCAGTACTCCCGTTCCTCGTCCTCGGACTCAAACTTCGGGACCGGTTTCAAGCTCCTGGATTCTGACAATCTCATGCTCCTTTTGCTCTTGGCGGGTCATGTCCCGCGCCTCGTCGGATAGCTCGCTATGGCGAGTTGGTCCTCGCTTCAGAGGATAAGGTACCGATTCTGAGTACGAGAAGGCAAGATCGCCTAGCATCCACATTCGGCCCGCCGTTTCAGAGCATCTACCCGCTCCGGAGGGGTCTAGGTATAAAGCCCAGCGCTTCAGCGCCGGAAGGGCTCCCCACTCCCCAGGAAGCCCCAAGGGGCGCAGGCACGTACGCCCGCGCGAAGTGGGCATTCAAAATCCCGGCACTCTTGCTCTGAAAACAAGCCGTCTCCTGTCGGCGAGATGCCTTACCGCCCGCGGTCACCTATGTTGACGAGGATTAGAAAGAGGCGTAGGATAAGAGAAGGTATATGGAATCATGGGTTGTGTCATATCAACTGCTTGCTCTTTGGCGTTTAGGCTTGACAGTATAGCAGTTTAGAGAAATGAGAAACCAATGTGCGCAGCTTAGTTAGCTAGCCAAGTTGTGGTCCACTTGAAGGCTAAGAGGAGATTTGAAGGCAAGACAGGTATGGCTATTCGGCAACATTGTAGGTTGAAAAGAACTTTTGCCGGTGCCACTCTGATAACATTGGATATTGAACCGACAGGCGAAAGACTGTAGGAGCCTATCGAATGGCTTTAACCTGCCAAACCGTGTATATAGAAACCCTATAAAGGAGTGAGCGCATGTCTAATGCGTTAGTTTTGGCCTCTCGATGGGCTCTGGTGGTAAGCTGCTTCTCCTGCGCCTCAGCCTTCGCAGATCCTAATCTCGTCGCGAGATGCAGTATTCGATCGTACTCCAGTTTTAATCGTTACAGCTATGACGCCGGAAGCATGAGGTGTGTTATCGGATCGCAAGGTTGTGAATCCGGCTTAGCATACTTTGACAGCCTGGGTGCGGACAAGACGCTTCCAGCGGTTTTACGGGACTATAGTACAGGCAACCCTCCTGGACCTCAGTCGTCAGCTGCCTGCGTACGCCGGAACCTGTCACCTACAATCAGTTGGATAAGCTCTGCCGTCTGGATCGAAGGCAGAGACGAGATTGCGGTAGTCAACCCTCTGGAAAACAAACTTCTCCGCGTATCTCCGAGCGGTAGGGTTAACATGGACACCAATACGCATCGGCTAGCTTCCAGAGAACCTTTTGTGCCAGTCCGCGTCGAAAAACTGGGTAGCAATTATGTACTTATACTTGATGATGCCACCGCGATCCTGTTTGATCCAATTAGAAGCGCAAAAATTTCTACAGGTGTTCTCGAAGAATCAGCAAGGAGAGCTCTGGGCTCGCTGACCGATTGTGCCACAGTGGGAGATGAGATCGTCGGCTACGGTTCAACACCTGAGGAGCAGAGAGGGCGGAACGGGAATAATGTGTCGACCGAGCAGTCGGCATTAGGGTTTATCCGTCTAAAGGCCACCGTGGCGAGCCCCCTTAAGGTGGCAGAGCCTCGCCTTTTATTAAAGTTTCCGTCACAGAAATATTACTTGTTGGGCCATCGTTATGTGGCCGCGAACGACCTCGGAGCATTCTTCGTCACAATGGAGACGCCGGCTACTATTCACTGGTACTCACCGAAAACTTCCCAGGTCAGAAGGCTTTCGGCCTTTCCGAAACAATACCAAGTCATTGAGCCGCTAACTACTGTGGTGACAAGGAGGGCGCATCTCAAGGATCTGTTTGGTGAAGTTGAGAATGCTACCATCCCGGTGGGCCCTGTATGGTCAGGGTAAGTTTCTGTATCTTCTTACCAGAAAGCCCGAAAAGGGTCTCGGAACAGAATGGCGATTGCATCAAATTGATCCTATTTCCGATCGATTGAATGGGAGCGTAAAATTGCCTACGCGCGCGAATCACCTCACCGTCGTGCCGGCTTCTAATGTATGGTATTTCTTTGAAAGAGGGCGCGTTCAGGAGGGTGGGTATCAGACCATTGGCTCACTCCTCAGGGTGCCCTCAAAATGGATCAGTAGCATTGCACAATCGCCCCTTAATGATCAAGGGCACGAGGCAGTTGTCTGTCAAGATAGTGGTCGAATTCCTTTGAGTGGGGGCACTGAAGTGATTGCTGCCGCGGATGGAGGCGAGTAGGAACATGCCACCTGCAAAAGAGCGATTCTGCAAGCATTGCTTTCAGCCGATTGCAGAGAAGGCGAACGTATGCCACCATTGCGGCAGGTCCCAGAAGCTCTGGAGGTTCCATCTTTTGGTTGAATTATCGGGCACTATTAACGCATTGCTTGCAGTCGGTCTTCTTGTGCTCGCTTTCTTTCAGTACCAAGACGCAAGAAGCGACAGGGTTAGTGCCTCAGAGGCCCTAAGGCAAGCTGATCGTGCCGCTCGCTCCAATGAGGCATTGCTTTCTAAGCATCGAGCGCTCATCGGGCAGATTGACAACTCATTTGCGCAGTTGTTTTCTGACGTATGTGGTGCTTTTGAAGGGGTTTTTGATGCTAATAGTAATAGCTGCATTCTCAAAAACGGACGCCGCATTACTTACGGTTCTGGATTTCAGGGTTCGAGATGATTCTCCTCTTTCGGGACCGACGTTCTTCCGCTACGACCCTCCGCTCGCCAGAATATTACTAGCTAGTCCATAGCATAGGCTACAGATGGTGCCTGAAAGAAGGATCTTACCAGTCTTGGCAGAGACTTGATCTTGGCTAAATCGGCTTCGACTCGTTGGCGTAGCGACTCATTTCTTCGGAGAGGCTTCTTTGACACTCCTTGAGCTTCTCAAATGATTCCAGACGAACTCGTCCGGATTCAGGTCTGGCGCATAGCCCGGAAGAAAGTGCAACTCAATCTGCCCCTTTTTCTCTTGAACAAACTGCATTACCACCTTAGCGATGTGAGCAGGATGACGATCAACCACCAAGAACACCGGCCGCCTGCGAGAACGAAGAAACACCTTGAGGAACTCTATAAAACGAGCCGAGTTGAGATTGCCCAAGAACGTCTGGTACCAGAAGCCTCCCCGAGCATTGACTGCCGAGATGGCATTGACGGCTTGGCGTTGACCACTGGTTTGAACCACAGGTGTCTGTCCCCGCGGAGCCCAAGTCCGACCCAAGGGTACGTCGGAGCGAATTCCAGCTTCATCCAGGAAAAAAATGTCCGCCCCCCGGTCCTTGGCGCGACGCCGCAGCTTCGGGTAGTCGACCTTCAACCAGTGCTCGATCGACTCAGGATCTCTCTCGTAAGCGCGACGCAACGGCTTTTGAGGGGTAATATCCAATTCGGCCAGCAAGCGACCCACGCTCGTCACGCTGAGCCGCACACCGAATTTCTTGTCGATCAGGTCAGCCACCGCTTTTCGAGTCCACAAACCGAAGTCGAATCCATACTGTCGTGGGTCCTTACCGCTGATCCAGTTTCGAACCGCCTGTTTCTGCTTAGCGGTCAACTGACACGGAGGCCCTGGAGCCTTCCGGGAGCGCAGTGCTTCTTCGCCTCCCTCGCGACTCTGGCGAAGCCAGCGGTAGATGACGGTTCGACAGAAGCCATAGCTCTGGATGACTGCGCTAGGTTTCTCCCCCTCCTCGACCCGCCGGATAGCCATCCGGCGGATCGTCTCCAAGGTCTCGTGTGAAAGTGTCCTCCCGTCGATTCGCATGGCGAAAGTATACAACAAGTGGCGCCTTCAGAGTATCCAAAGCTATGGACTCCCTAGTAACCGTGTAATTTGCCCCAGTCGGTTGGCTCAGTTGGCAAGGCGGTTTGGGATCAAACTGCGTACCGCCATGGCATTGGGTGGGGTTCGGCTTGGGGCAGTTGGGAAAGGTTGGCGGCTGGGGCGGGCTGATGGAGACCGCGCAGCCGTCGCAGAGGAGAGGGAACACACCGGTGTTGTTCTGGTTTCCTGTGGCGGAGGTGGTGGGGCCGGCGGTGGTGCCGGTGCTCGGCACGATAGTGACCGTCGCGGCGCTGGCTGGAATGGAGATTCGTCCGAGCGCCAGCCCGCAGGCCAGGACCATCGCGGAAGCCTTCGCGATCCTCATGATTCCCTCCTGGTTGGATGTGGAATAGATTCTAGGCGTGCCTTCGCCCCTCCGGGGCTTCCTGGGAAATGGGATGGCGGCTGACCCGGCGCTGAAGCGCCGGGCTCTATGCCTGTGCCCCTTCGGGGCGGATTGGGAAGGGGATTGCCGACTGAGCACCTGAAACGCCAGACTGTCCCAAATTCGTCCCTTCGGGGCGGACGTTCCTTCGCTACGACCCTCCGCCAGCCAGGATGTTTACCGTGTAATTCGCGCCGGTAGACTGGCTCAACTGGCAGGGCGGCTTGGGATCGAACTGTGTGCCGCCGTGGCACTGGCTGGGGTCCGGCTTGGGGCAGTTCGGGAAGGTTGGCGGTTGGGGTGGGCTGATGGTGACCGCGCAGCCGTCGCAGAGGAGGGGGAAGACGCCGGTGTTGTTCTGGTTGCCAGTGGCGGAGGTTGCGGGGCCGGCCGTGGTGCCGGTGCTCGGCACGATGCCCATTCCCACGTTGAAGCCGTTGACCAGGCTCACGTCGTAGGTGTCCATCGAGCCCGCACCCTGGAGGGTGAATTCGGCTTGGGTCAGGGGGCAGTCGCCCCAGGGCGGATTGTTGACGGCGATCGCGAAGCTGGTCTGGCAGCCCTTGGTGAATGGGAGGTTCTGGGAGGCGCCGGCCGCCAGCGGGAAGGAACAGATGCTGGAGTTGCCGGGAGTCACCGTGCAGGAGAAGTCCGACATGGCGTAGCAACCAAGGTTCGTGAAGCCGAGAAAGACTGTGACCGGGCCGCTCTGTTGATTGCTGACGGTGAGCGTCGCGGCGCCGGCTGGGACGGAGATCCGTCCGAGCGCCAACCCGCAGGCCAGGATCATCGCGGAAGCCTTCGCAATCCTCATGGTTTCTCCTCCTGACTGGATGTGGACTCGATTCTATAACTGATTCGTGCGGGGCGTGTTCGGTCTGTGTGCGCACGCGATGTCGGCCTGTAGGGGCGGCCCCATGTGGCCGTCCTGGGCGGGGGAGGTCCGTGTTCCGGAGAGGTTTCTCCCCCCACCCCAGGGCGGCCACCTCGGTCGAAGTCCTCTCCCCGGTGCCGAGCGACGTACGCCTGGGTCTCGTCGTACCAGTAGCCCTGCACGGTCTCGCCGGTCAGAAGGGCTTGCGCACAGTGCACCCCTCCGTGAACCCTACGATGGCGCGACATCTGTAGGGGCGGCCACGTGGGGCCGCCCCTACGGGCGCCATCCAAAGTGTGGGGCGCCGGGCTCCCGTTTCTCTTGGAGAGATGATATGGTTCCGATGCAGAACGTCAGATGGAGAGGACTCCGCTTTGCGATACGACCCGGTGAAGCATCATCGCCGTTCGATTAGGCTCAAGGGGTACGATTACTCGGCATCCGGTGCTTACTTCGTCAACCTGTGCGCCGAGCATCGCGAGTGCTTCTTCGGCGAGGTCGTAGACGGGGTCATGAGTGCCAGTGACGCTGGACGCATGATCGAACATTGGTGGGGGAAATTGCTGGAAAAGTTTCCCTCCCTGGGGCTCGATGAATGGGTTCTCATGCCCAATCATTTGCACGGGATCCTCGTTTTGGGAGCGAGATCGAGCGCATCGTTACGGGCTGAGCCCTCACCTTCCTTGGGAGAGGTCGTGGGATGGTTCAAGACGATGACGACGAATGAATACATTCGCGGTGTCAAGAATCTGGGCTGGAGGTGCTTTCCGGGCAGGCTCTGGCAGCGAGATTTTTTTGATCGTGTAATCCGGTCCCAGGAAGAGCTTGAGGGCATCCGCGAGTACATTCGCCTAAACCCTTCTCAATGGGATCAGGATTCGGAAAATCCGGCATTGTAGGGGCGGCCCTATGTGGCCGCCCTGGGGTGGGGGAGGCCTTGTTTGGCAGTGAGGGCCATATCTCTGAGAGATTTTTTCCCACCCATCCAGGGCGGCCACGTGGGGCCGCCCCTACGTCGTGTTTGGCAGGTTTGTGGTTATGCGGCGATGCTTGAGGCGGTGGTTTTGAATAGAGGCAGGTTCGTGGTTTCGGAGGTCCCCCGCCCAGAGCGGCCACATGGGGCCGCCCCTACGAACCCATCATTCCCAGATTGACCTGAGGCGATCTGGCACGCAGTCCGACCCATTAGCCGGTACGATAGGCCGGTGAAGGTAGAGCGGACGGATCTCGGATGAACTACAATGCCTCCCGATCTGGATCGGGGAGCGTCGTGGGGGAGGGCGCCGCCGATTCGGCATACAGGGTTGGCTGGCGATCACCGCTGGCTGCAACAGTGTCAAAGGAGAAGAGGAGAAAAGATGACTCGACTGACTCGAAAGCTGTCTATCCTGGTTGTTCTGATCTTGGCCTTGACGGGAATCCTCGTCGCTGCGCCCCCGCAGAGTGCCAGTGCCGCGGTCTGTTGCGAGAATTGCCCCTTTTTCTATGAGAAGTGTCTCCGGGGCGGCACCAGTTGCAATGGAGACCCCGCTTGCTGCGCGGAAGCCACGGAATGGTGCTACTGGGAATGTACCTACTGTTGAAGCATAGTAATAGAAAGCTCCGTTGAGCGGAGGGGGGGCGAGCTGCCTGGCCCCCCCTCCGCTACGCTCCGGACATTAAACTGGCAGAAGGTAGGGACAGAAATGCAAAAAGAAAAAGACCTGAAAGAAAAACAACATGAAGAGCTACTCAGAGCATTGAAAGCCCGTTTTGAGAAAAGCATGATCCGCCATAAAGATCTTGAATGGACTAAAGTACAAGCAAGGCTGGAAGCCAATCCTGAAAAGCTGTGGTCGCTTCATGAGATGGAAAGAACGGGCGGTGAGCCGGATGTCGTTGGTCATGATGATAAGACGGGCGAGTACATTTTTTACGATTGCTCGGCGGAAAGCCCCAAGGGCCGCAGAAGTGTCTGTTACGACCGTGAAGGCCAGGAGTCGAGGAAAGAGCATAGGCCAGAAAATAACGCTATGGATATGGCAGCTGCCATGGGCATCGAGCTTTTGACGGAAGAACAGTATCGGGAGTTGCAGAAGCTCGGGGATTTCGATTTGAAGACATCAAGCTGGGTGAAGACGCCTCCTGACATCAGAAAGCTCGGCGGCGCCCTCTTTTGTGATCGCCGCTACGACCATGTTTTCCTGTATCACAACGGTGCGCCCTCTTACTATGCCGCCAGGGCGTTCCGTGGATCGTTGAAGGTCTGAATTTTACGGGAATTCCACGTTTCCCTTGGGGCAGGCGAGAGAGATCCGGAGGTGGGGTTGTTTGGCCTCGCGGACATCCACCTGGAGGCCGGCCGCCTGGAGGGGTTTGCGAAGAGCGTCCGGAGTGGGGTCCTCGAGGAGGAAGCCGGTCAGGCGGCAGCCTCCCGGCGAGGTCGTGGAGGGGTGGCCTGTGCCGGGGTCCCATTCGATGAAGAAGGGGAGGAGAGGGTGCGACGAGGGGGGAAAGGTGAGGGTTTTCCAGGCGAGGCGGGTGCCGTCCGGCCGGTTGCGGGCTCCGGGACGGACCTCTCCGGTTTCGATCCCCTGATCTTTCAGGCTCTGTTGCAGAGCCGGCAGGTCTTCGCCCCTCGCGGCCCAGCCGACCGGAGTCAGGGAGGCCAGGCCTTTCAGATCGCCGATCCAGTTCGGGGTCCACGCTGTCCTCAGGGTTCGGCGCCAGGATTTCCAGGTAACTCCCCGGCTCGCCCAGGGAGGCCAGCGCGTTGTGAGTGCCCCGTCCAGGATGGGCTCCGCCGTAGACGGCCTTGACTCCTGTGCGGCGTTCGAATTCTTCGATCCCTTTCTGCAGGTCGTTGACGCCGAGGATGATGTGATCGATTCGGGACAGGTCTCCAGTCACGGCGGGTCCTCCTGCCGTTGAATCCTGGCGTTCGACTTTTTGCGGAGCCCCGGCACAGGCCAGGAAGAGGAGGCTCAGGACGAGGAAGGACCGGTAGATCATGATTTTTCCCTCAGCTTCGAAGGAGGCGCGCTGTACGCCTCGCCGAGAGCCAGCGCCGCGGTCTCCGAATCCCCGAAGTACAGCTCGTCGTCGAGCGTCCGGCCCGCCAGCTCCAGATTCGCCGTGACGGCAGCCGCGCCGGCCGGCCTCTGGCACCACTGTAGCAGGTCGCCCGCGCGGAATTGACCCGCACCGGCCAATGCGCAACAATCGCGCCGTGCCGCTCCGTCGCCCCCTTGCCACCGCCCTTCTCCTGCTTGCCGTTGCCGCGATGCCCCAGCTGCTGGCCGTGGGCCTGCATGCCCTTGAGCATCATGAGCACGGGGAGGAAGCGGTCAACTACGCGAAGGCCATGGTCCACGGGCACGAGCATGGGGAAGAGACCCCCGATCACGAGCACTACCTCCGGCCCTCGCCTCCCCTGCGGCCGGACGTACAGCCAGTCCTCCAGGCGCCCGCTGCCGTAATTTCTCCGATGGCTCCGGAGCCTGTCCTGCTCCCGAACAGCGATTCGTGGCGCGGAGAGGCCCGACTTGCCGGCGCCAGTCCGCCACGCCTCCATCTCCTCTGCACCCTGCTGATTTGATCCCCGCCTCCTAGGCCGGCCGCTCGCGGTGTCCCTCCGGGCATCGCGCATCCATGTCTTTTTCCGAGCTAGCCGAATGGAGGCGTCATGCGACGCACGTACATCGTCCTGTTCCTCCTCCTCGCGCCCATTGCACTGGCGGCGCAAGAGGCCACGACTCTGACGGAGGAGGAGCTCCTCGCCGCCGTGACCGGGGATCACCCGGCCGCGGTGGCGCTCACCGGAGAACGCGAGATCGCCGCCGCCGAGGCGCTCCGCGCCTCGCTGCTGGAGAACCCCATGGTCGAAGCCAGCGTGGAGGAACCCAGCGGCGCGGCGCGGGAGACGGCGGCCGGTGTGGCCTGGACCCCGCCGATCGACGGCCGCCGCGCCCTGCGCCGGGAAGCGGCGGATAAGGGATTGGCCGCGGCGGAAAGCCGCGGCGAAGCGGCCCGCTTCCGGCTCCGGATCGACCTCCGGGCGGCCTATGCGAGCTGGGCCCTGGCCTGGGAGCGGCGGGAGCTGCTGGTTGCGCACCTCGCGCAAGTGGGCGAGCTCGCGCAGCGGGCTCGCGCGCGGGCTGAAGCCGGGGAGATCCCGGGTCTCGCCGCGCGCCGCTTCACCCTGGAAGAGGCGCAGGCCCGGGCCGACCTCGGCCGGGCCGAAGCCCGCCTGGCCGCCGCCCAGGCCGCCTTGGCCGTCTGGTACCCGGAAATCCCTCCGGCCGCCCGGCCCGCCCCGGTGCCCCTGCTCCCGGCGCCCGGAGCCCTGCCAGACCCCGCGGCCCGGCCCGACCTCCTGGCCCGCGAGCGCGAGGTGGAGCGCGCCGAGGCGTTGCGGCGGCTGAGCGGAAAGATCTTCGAAGCGCCCGCGCTGGGGCTCGGCTGGAAGCGCATCGAAGACCGTTCCACCGAAGCTTCCGGCCCGGTGGTCTCCGCCGGCTGGACCGTGCCGCTCTTCGACCGGCGGCAGGCGGACCGGCGGGAGGCGGAGGCGCGGCTCTCCACCGCCCGCGCCGACCTGGAGCTGGCCCGCGTCCGCGCCAAGGCCGAGCGGGCCGGCGCCCTCGCCGCCTACGAGCGCCTCCGGACCGAAGCCGCCGAAGCCGAGCGGGCCGACGGCGAGACCGCCGTCCTGCTCACCGGCGCTGCCACCGCCTACCAGCTCGGCGAGTCCGGGCTGACCGACCTTCTCGACACCCTGCGCGCCGCTCTCGCGGCCCGGATCACCGCCCTGGAGGTCCGCGAGGCCGCCATGGCCGCGCAACGCGACCTGGAGGCCGCCACCGGACGGCCCCTCTCGGGAGATCTGCCATGAGACGTTCCTGGACTTTGACGCTTTTGAGCCTCTGCCTGCTGGTACCCGCCTGCCGGGAGGAGAAGGCACCCGCGCAGGCGGAAGAAGCGGAGAGCTGGTCCGTGACCGCCTGGAGCGAGCACTACGAGCTGTTCGCGGAGACCGATCCGCTGATCGCCGGCCGGGAGGCGCCGTCACACGCGCACTTCACGTACCTGCCGGACTTCTCGGCCCTCAACGAGGGATCGGTCACCGGCATCCTGCGCGCTCCGGACGGCCGCGAGGAGACGTTCCTCTCCCCCAAGCCTCTGCGGGCCGGGATCTTCAACGTCGTCTTCAAGCCCGCGCGCGAGGGGACGTACGACCTGGTCTTCCGCGTCCAGAACCGGAAGGCGAGCGAGGACATCCCCGCCGGCCGGGTGCGTGTGGGGTCCGAGGCGTCCCCCGGCAGCCTCGCCGAGCCACCCCCGAACGCTCCGGACGAAAAGGCCGCCACCGGCGCACCCGTCGGGTTCCTCAAGGAGCAGCAGTGGCGGACGGCATTCGCCACGGAGTGGGGCCGGGAGGGCACGCTGAAGCAAGGGCTGAGCGCTTCCGGAACGGTCCGTCCCTCGGCCGGCGGGGACGCGGCCCTCACGGCTCCGGCCGACGGCGTGGTCACGGCCGCGCGCTGGCCCCATCCCGGGCTCGACGTGGGCCGGGGGACTCCGCTGTTCGTGCTGACCCCGCGGGTGTCCGCGGACCAGAGCCTCGGGGAGCTGCGGGCCGACGTCACCGAGCTGGAAGCCGAGCTGGAGACCGCCCGGGCGCGGCTCGCGCGGCTCAAGGACCTGCTCGCCGTCGAGGCCACGAGCCGGCGGGAGGTCGAGGAGGCGGAGGCGCGGGTGACAGGATTGCAGGCCCGTCTGAAAGCTGCCCGCAGTGAGAGTGCCGCGGCCACGAATATCCGCGGGGGCCGCGCCGGCGGCACCGCCGGGCCGGAGAGCTTCCGGATCGTCTCGCCGATCGCCGGCCGGGTGGCGGAGGTGACGGTGAGCCCCGGGCAGTTCGTGTCCGCGGGGACGCCTTTGGGCCGCGTCGTCCGGACCTCGCCGGTCTGGATCGAGCTGGCGCTCCAGCCGGACCAGGCCGCGGCTCTCTCCCAGGCTCCGGCGGGCCTCTCTCTGCGCCGGTGGGCCGGCGAGGAGCCCTTCGTCATCCAGGGAGCAGACCTCCGCCTGGTCTCCCGCGCTCCGGAGGTGGGGAGCACCGGCAAGGTGACGGTGATCCTGGAGGTGCGGCGGGGCGTCGACCAGTTGCGCCTCGGCAGCCGCGTCGAGGCCGGCGTGCTGCTGCCCGGGGATCTCTCCGGGATCGTGGTCCCCGCCTCGTCCCTGGTCGACGACAGCGGGATCGAGGTGGTCTACGTCCAGCTCGGCGGTGAGAGCTTCGACCGCCGGGAGGTCCAGGTGGCGGCCCGGGAAGGAGCGCTCGTCCTGGTGCGCGGCATCGCGGCCGGCGAGCGGATCGTGACGCAGGGCGGCAACGCCATCCGCCGCAGCGCCCTGCTCGGCTCCGGCGCCGTCGAAGGGCACGTGCACTAGGAGGCATCATGCTGAACGCCATCATCCGTTTTTCCCTGCGCCACCGCGGCATGGTCCTGCTCGCGGCCGGGCTCCTGCTGGTCCTCGGCTCGCTCTACATCTCGACTCTCTCGCTCGACGTCTTTCCGGACGTGAGCGCGCCCACGGTCACCGTGGTCACCGAAGCGCGCGGCATGGCGCCGGAAGAGGTGGAGCTGCTGGTGACCTTCCCCGTGGAGTCCGTGCTCAACGGCGCGCCCGGCGTGCGGCGGGTGCGCTCGGTCTCGGCGGCCGGCATCTCGGTCGTGTGGGTGGAGTTCGACTGGGGCGAGGACGTCTACCGCGCCCGCCAGGTGGTCTCCGAGCGCCTGCAGGGGGCGGAGCTTCCGGGGAGCGTCGATCCGCCTCAGCTCGGCCCCATCAGCTCGGTGATGGGCGAGATCACCTTCATCGCCATGACATCGAAGACCGTCTCGCCCATGGAGCTGCGCCTACTGGCCGAAACGGTCGTGCGCCGGACCCTGCTCTCCGTGCCGGGCATCTCCCAGGTGGTGCCCATCGGGGGGGACGTGCGGGAGTACCAGGTGGAAGCCGACCCCATCGCCCTCGCCCAGCGGGGGATCACCATCGACGAGATGATCGAGGCCTTGGAAGGGGCGAGCCGCAGCTCGGCCGCCGGCTTCCACGTCGACCGCGGGCAGGAGTACCTGGTGCGGGGCCTCGGGCGGGCCCAGGGGGCCGCGGACCTCGCCGCCACCGTGCTGCGCACCGAAAACGGCGTGCCAATCACCGTGGGCGACGTCGCCGAGGTCCGCGAAGGCTCCGAGCCCAAGCGGGGCACCGCCGCCTACAAGACGCAGCCGGCGGTCATCCTCTCCATCCAGAAACAGCCGGACGCCAACACCCTCGCGCTCACCCGAGAGATCGACCGCCTGCTCGCCGGCCTCGCCAAGTCGCTGCCGCCCGGGGTGAAGATCGAGACGGAGAACTTCCGCCAGGCCGACTTCATCGAGGTGGCCATCCGCAACGTCGCCGTCGCGCTGCGCGACGGCGCCGTGCTGGTGGTCATCATCCTGTTCCTCTTCCTGGGCAACCTGCGCACCACGCTGATCTCGGCGCTCGCCATCCCCCTGTCGCTGGTGGCGGGTGTCCTGGTGATCTCTCTCTTCGGCTACAACATCAACACGATGACCCTGGGCGGCCTCACGATCGCCATCGGCGCCCTGGTGGACGACGCCATCATCGACGTCGAGAACGTCTTCCGAAGACTGCGCCAGGAGCGCGCCCGGCCCGAGGGCGAGCGCCGCTCCGCCTTCGAGGTGGTCTTCGGGGCCTCCTCGGAGGTGCGGGGAGCCATCCTCTTCGCGACGCTGATCATCGTACTGGTCTTCCTGCCCCTTTTCGTGCTGCCCGGCATGGAGGGGCGGCTGCTGCGCCCGCTCGGTTTCGCCTACGTCGCGGCGCTCGCCGCCTCGCTCCTGGTGTCGCTCACCGTGACGCCGGTCCTCTGCTATCTCCTCCTTCCCGGCTCCAAGGCACTCGAAAAGCCCGAGCCCTGGCTGTTGCGGGCCTTCCACCGGGCCTACCGGCCGACCCTGAGCTGGTCGCTGGGCCATCCGTGGGTGGTCATCGCGGCAACCGTAGCGGTGACGGCCGCGGCCATGTCCCTCGCCTTCTTCCTCGGCCGCAGCTTCCTGCCGCCGTTCAACGAGGGGTCGCTCACGGTGTCGGTGGTCAGCCCGCCGGGCATCACCCTGGAAGAGGGCGACGCGGCCGGGCGGCAGGTCGAACAGGCCCTCCTCGACTTTCCCGAAGTGGTCCTGACCAGCCGCCGCACGGGCCGGGCGGAACGGGACGAGCACGTCCAGGGGGTCAACGCCTCCGAAATGGAGGTCGTCCTGCGCGAGGGGCGGCCCAAGGAGGAGCTGCTCGCCGAGATGCGCAAGGCCGTGGCCACCATCCCTGGCACCCAGGTCTCCTTCGGGCAGCCGATCAGCCACCGCATCGACCACATGATCTCGGGCAGCAAGACCAACCTGGCGGTGAAGATCTTCGGTCCCGACCTCGGGGTGCTGAGGGGGCTGGCGGCTCAGGCGCAAACGCTGCTCTCCGCCGTGCCCGGCCTCGTCGACGTCTCCAACACCGAGCAGGCGAGCGTGCCGCAGCTCGTGATCGATTTCGACCGCCGGGCTCTGCCGCTCCACGGCCTCACCCCGGCCAGCCTCTCCCGCTCGGTCGAGGCGTTGTTCCAGGGCACCGAGGCCGGCGAAATCGTCGAACGGGGCGTCGTCTCCCGGGTCGTCGTCCGGCTGCCGGAGCGGCTGCGCGCCTCGCGGGAAGATCTGGAGGCCCTGCCCGTGCCGGCTCCGTCCGGCCGTACGGTCCGCCTGGGCGACGTGGCCCGGCTACGGTTCGACCTCGGCCCCGGCCTGGTGCGGCGCGAAAACGTCGAGCGGGTGGCCATGATCACCGCCAACATCACCGGCGCCGACCTCGCCGGGACGGTCGAACAGGTGCAGAAGACGCTGGACACCGGCCTCGATCTGCCGCCCGGTTACCGGATCGCCTACGGCGGGCAGTTCGAGGAAGCGGCGCGCAGCCTGCGCAACCTCGGCGCCCTCTCGGTCCTCGTGCTGCTCGGCATGGGCGGACTGCTCTTCTTCGCCTTCCGCAACCACCGGCACACCTTGATCGTCCTGGTCAACCTGCCCCTGGCCCTGGTGGGCGGAGTCTTCGCCGTGGCCTTGGGAGGGGGCGTGCTCTCCGTGGCTTCGCTGGTCGGCTTCATCACCCTCTTCGGCATCGCGACCCGCAACGGCGTCCTGCTCGTTTCCCACTACCAGCACCTGATGAAGGAAGAGGGGCTGCCGCTCGCCCAGGCCGTCGTCCAGGGCTCGGAAGAGCGGCTGGCGCCGGTCTTGATGACGGCCTTGACGGCCGGGCTCGCGTTGATCCCCCTGGTGCTGGCGGGCGGCGAGCCGGGCAACGAGATCCAGAGCCCCATGGCCCAGGTGATCCTGGGCGGGCTCCTCTCCTCGACCTTCCTCAATCTCGTCCTGGTGCCGGTGCTGTTCGCCCGCTGGGGCGGGGCAGACGATCAATAAAACTGCGCCGGCCGAGGCTCACCCCTGCGCCACCGCCAGGGCCGCCGGAGCGAAGGCCTCCAAAAGCGGACGCCCGGCGTAGCTGTCCGGCAAGGGAACGCCGAGAGCCCAGAGAATGGTGGCGGGAACGTCGAGCAGCGACGGCTCGTACAGCTCTTCGCCGGCCACCGCCGGGCCGGCGAGGAGCAACGGGATCGTGCGGTCCAGCGGATGGTCGCTGTTGTGGTCGCGAGGATCCAGGCCGCCGCCGCCATGATCCGCGAGCGCGATGAGCAGCGTGCCCTCGTCCTCTTCGACACCGGCGAGCGCCGCCAGCAGGCCCAGCGCCTGGTCCAGCCGGTGAGCGGCCCGCGCGTACTCGTCCGACATCCAGCCATGCTCGTGTCCGGCGAGATCGGCGTCGGGCCAGTGCAGGAAGATCAGGCCGGAACCCTGAGCCGCCAGCTGTTCCCAGGCCGCGAAGAGGATCTCCCGGGAGCTCCGGCCCGCGAAACAGGTGGTGCCGACGCCCAGGTGGCGGCCCAGGCGCCTGGCGAGGCCCCGGAACATCCAGGGCAACCGGCGGACGAAGCCGCTCGCCGGCAGGCCCGCGCGGGCGAGCACGCGCGGCAGCGGGTCCAGCGGCCCTTGGCTGCGCGGCAGGTGGAAACGGTCGCTGCGCAATCCATGCACGGCCGGGGGAGCGCCCGTGAGCAGCGAGGCCATGGCGGCGGCGGTGACGCTCGGCGCCACCGTGGTGCCGCAAAGCGACGAAGCGCCGAAGCTCGCGAGCCTTTGCCAGCAACGCAGCCCGAGGGTGGGAATGGCATCGGCCCGCAGGCCGTCGAGCACGACCAGCACGACGCGGCGGATCTCGGGACGGTAGACCATTTCACTCCTTGGCGATGGCTACTTACACACACATCGCTCATGCATAGGATGAGCATCAGGAGTGACGGCGTCCGTCCGTCCACGTGTCACAGGTGTAACGAGATCGTGGCAGGCCATAGTGTGATCAGGGCTAGTGCTCCTTCACAGCAAGATTGCGTGCAGAACGCCTGCCTGCCAGCAAGACGCCGGAGGGAGCGTGAAAAAGCTCCTCAACCCATTGTTTCTCCGCCTTGACCCCTTGTGTTTAAGCCGAGAAACAATGTTTCTACGGGTTTTCCCATAGTTTCTCGCGGCTGAAACTATGTATTTAAGCCGGATTCCAATATGAAACGGTCCAGAAACATAGTTTCAACGGCGAAAAACTATGTTTCTCGGCTTAAACACAATGGGTTCGCGACTTTTCCGGAGAGCCGCTGTCGCTGATCTTCGTCTGAAATTCCCGCGGTCCGGCCCCCAAGACGAACCAGGTTGCGGGTGGGGGCTACGGCGGAGGTTTTTCCAAGGCGGCCACGTGGGAGCCGCCCCCTACGGGAGAATCGGTCACTCCTGCTGTGAAGGACGACTAGTCCCCCTTCTTCCAGTCCTCCCAGTCCTCGTGGACCTCTTCGAGCATCTCCTTCACGGCGTCGCGCAGCCAGTCCTCGGGCCGGGAGACGAGGTCGACGAGGAGCGCGGGGGCGGAGGCGCTGCCGAGGTGCACGTTGGCGGTCTCCGCGCCCATGGCGTGCAGAAGCCGGGTGATCTCCTGCTCCTTCGGCAGGTCGGAGAGCTCGATGCGCGAGCAGTCGGGCGCGAGCCGCCGCACGATCCAACGGCGCTTGACGGCGATAAAGGGGTCCTGGCAGCGAACCGCCCGGCCCAGGATCTCGCGGTAGAGATCCCGGGGCTCGCCCTCGCCGCGGGGATGGGACCAGAAGAAGGCGGGACGCGCCAGGGCCTTGGCCTCGCGGGCGATGTTGCCGCCGCACCAGTCGGCGATGGCCACGAACCGCTGGCGGCCCAAGCTTCCCGCACCCGCCACGCGATGGGCATAGCGCACGGGCAGGCCCTTGCCCGGAAGCAGCCCGCCGAGAGCCTTGACCGCGCTCGCCGGCACAAGGTTGGCGGAGACGGGGGGCAGAGACTCCAGCTTCTCCCAGAAATCGTCCGGGCGCTCCATCTTGGCCATCGCCATCCGCCACAGGCCGCGCCAGCGCTCGGCGAGCACGAAAGGCCGGCCTCCGGCTTCCAGCCCTTCCTTGTAGCCGTCGAGGATCGCGGCGTCCGCTTCCCGCGGCTCCACCGCCAGGTTGCCGTCAGAGATCGCGAGCCGGGCGCTGGCCGCCAGCCGGACGAGGTCATAGGTGTAGGGCAGCCGGCAGGCCTCGTCGAAGTCGTTGATCCCCCACACCAGGCGCCCCTCGGCGTCGCGCCAGGTGCCGAAGTTCTCGACGTGCAGGTCGCCCACCGCGAGGACCTCCCGGGCGTTGCGCACGGGCTTCTTCACCTGGGGCCAGAGCTGGGTCCAGCGGTAATAGGTGGCGCGCAGGAAGAGGAACGGCGACTTGCGCATGGCCTCGTGCTTGCGCTCGAGGTCTTCCGGCAGGAGCGGGATCTGCTCTCCCAGCCACTTCTCGTAGCTTGTCGTGGCCTTCTGGATCGTCATCTTGCCTGGATTTTTCATCGGTCCCTCCAATGGACGGCGCCGATCCTAGCAACCTGATGTGACAAAGCGCTGGAACGCCGGATCGCCACAGCGCCGTCACGGGGTCTTCGCAGGGCCGTGCTTGTATCGTCCCGAATCCAGCAGCTCGGGAGGGAAGGGAATGCTCGAAGCTCAGCTTCCTTCGAAGGGATTGAGCGTCTCGACCCCGAGGAGGGCAAAATCGTGAACGTTCCGGGTCACGACTACCAGATGATGGGTGATCGCCGTAGCGGCAATCAGCGCGTCGACCAGCAGGTCGTCCGAGCGATGATGCATCAGCTTCGCCCAGGTCCTGAAGGCCCGGCCGTCCAGCGGCAGGACGTTCCAGGTTTGTGCCACCTGGTCGATCCACGACTCGATCTGAGAGGCCTTCTCCGGGTCCCGTTCACGGGTGATCTCAACCCCTGCCTGGAGCTCGCCGAGAGTGACGGCGGACAGGTGCAGGTCGTGATCCGTAACCCCTTCAAGCCATGCGGCCACACCTTTATGAGGTCGGGGCCGCCTCAGCTCCGAGATGACATTGGTGTCGAGCAGATACATGAGCCCTACTCGAATGCCGCGGGCGGTCGCCTGCGCCCCCGGCGGCGCGGAGGAACCGGGATCTCGGCTCGCGGCGTTCCGGCGAGAAGCAACTCCTTGAGCGTCGGCTTCGCCGAGCTCTGAAGCCGGCGCCACTCCTCGAAAGGAACCAGAACAGCGGCATCTACACCTCGCCGGGTGACGATCTGGGGACCTTCGTTGAGGCTCGCCTCCAGCAACTCGCTGAACCGTGCCTTCGCGTCTTGCACCGGCCATTTTCTTGCGGACTGACTGTTCGCCATCAGCACACCCCTTCAGACAATGAACAGACTAGTTAGAAGACTAGTCCGCTGTCAAGGCCAGAAGGGCCCGCGTCAGCCCGGGATCAGCCGAGATGGAGGTTGATCTTCTTCGGCAAGTGGGCTTCCTTCTGCGGGTAGAAGCCTCAGCGCAGGACGAGCACGAGCTCGGCGACGTCTTTGCCGGCGACCTCGACGCTCTCCTCGCGCTCGAGGCTGAAGCCGCACTTCTCCAGGACGCGGATCGAGCCGGCGTTGTGCTTGGCCACGTGCGCGTGGAGGGGACGCTCGGTCACGAGGTGCAGGAAAGCGGCGAGCGCCCGGGTCGCGACACCCTTGCCCCAATGCTCCTTGCCGATCCAGTAGCCGACGAGGCGGACACCGTCCTGGGGCCAGCTCCCGATGTTGCCCGCGACCTGGCCGTCGAAGAGGATCGTCTGCTTGACCGCCGCCGGGTTGCCGAGGATGTTTGTCGCCCAATGGGCGTCGAAGGCTGCGCGGTCGCGGGAGGGGAAGGCGGCCATGCGCGTGGCGTCGGCGTCGAGTTGTTGCTCGTAGAAGATGGGGAGGTCGTCGGGCTCGATGTTGCGGAGTCGTACTTCGTTGCTCATTTCTCTACACCCCCTGTATTGTACAACGCTCGGGGCGGCAACGCTCCGGGACAAAGTGCCGGGACAAGGTGCCAGTCGACTCGGGAGCGGCGCCCTTCCTCGCCGCTCCGCTTCGGGGTGAGAGCGGCGCTGGCCCGTTGTCCCTTGGCAATGAAGCATTGCCACGTGGCAACGGACCATTGCAGCGGCGCAACGGTCCAGCGCAGGCGTGCGGAAGCAACGTTCGACCGCAGGAAACAACGCTCTGGAGAACTGACGCCGAGCCATCTCAGAAGTGCTCGAAGGGATGTGCTCGCAGCTATGAACGATCCTCGAAGGGAGTCGCCGAGCGAAGAGACGTAGACCTTTCGGTCACTACGACGTTACTACTGGACGTTCAAAGCATAAAAGTTTCGATCCACCACAATGGAACTCAGGCCGGCAGCAACGTGATTGTGGCTGAGCGGCTGCGCCAGCAGTCCGCTCGAGCCACCGGTTGGGCGATGCTGCACGGAGGCTCCACTAAGTAATGCCGGCACTGACATCATGGTTGTGCAGAGCCGCCAGGGATTGAAGTGCATCTCTGAGTCCCTCCGTGACACTGACGAAGGCTGCATCCAAGCTAGCCCACTCGGTAGCAGGCCGGGCATCCTTCGGAAGAGCTTGGAGCTTGGCGAAGGGCGTGCCTTTTAGCATCACAGGGCGCAGCATCACGGGTATGACGAGGGCTTGGCGCTGTTCATGTCGCTCCATGGCTCTTTTCATCTCAATGTCATAGCAATACTGCGAGTGGACAAAGTCTGCACTAATGAGAAGGAGGATGATGCCGCAGGTATTGAGCTTACCATGAATGTCGCCGGCCCATTCCGAGCCAGCCGAGATCATCCGATCATGCCACATAGAGATTAGGCCTTGGCGCTGCAGGACGGAGAGGTGTTTGCCGAGTTCAACCCTCAATTTCTCATCAGCATGGGCGTAGGAAACGAAAACGTCAACAGCGGAGGATGTCGGCTTGGTCGTCACCGTTGCCAGGAGCGCAACTCTCTGATGATGTATCTCAAGCAAGCGTTGCTCGATTTGTTCAATTTCACGCTTCGTGAGCGCACCCTGATATTCCGCTAGCTTGGCCTCGAGCGCCTGCCGTTCGCTATCGAGGTCCCCAAGGTCCGCGATCGACTGACTACGCTGCAACTGTTCTGCGGGTATCAGTGTATCCGCCAATCCGGGGAGCGATCCGGGGTGCCGCTGCTTGGGAGGAGGCTCTGGTAAATCTGGCACCAAGGGCAGTTGCTTGGTCCGCACGGCGAATTGCTCGAAGAAGTCAAGATAGTCGATCTGTTGCATTTGGCGAAAGCGGTCGAATAGGAAGATAGTGACATCAACCGCTCTGTCGCAAGACTTCAGCGAATCGACAAGGACTGCTGCCATCTGAGCTGCCACCTCGTCGTACGAAAAGCCGGCCACGCCAGCGCCGATTGCTGGAAAGGCAATTGAGTGAAGGCGGAGTGTGCCGAGCAGGTCGATGCAGCGCGCGGTTGTCTGAGCGACAATATCGGAGGGGCTGAGCGCGCTGTCTCCAATGGTAATAGCGTGAAACACGTACTTGGCGCGCAGCGAGCCGGCGGTCGTAACCACGACCTCTCCCGGGACAGCGGGTACTTTTTTGGCGGCATCCCGGAGGATGCTCTCGCCACCAGCTCGTAGAATTGCCGCCGATACGCCACCCCCCATTGTTATGTAGGAGTCGTCAGAAGCTCACGAGGACCTCGGCTGTGGAGGAGGTCAGGTCTCCAAACTCAAGACTGAGTGTGCATTTGCCGACCTTATATGTTCGCCTCTTCACTGATCCTCCAGGCTCGCCTATGAGGGAGTTCTAGACAAGGTTCCGAGCGTCGCCCAACCTGAAAAGGTCTATCTGAAGTCCTCCCGCACACGAAGACCCCGAAGTCCTCTGCCGGTGACCAGGAGGATTTCAGATAGACCCAGGTTGAACGAAGCCGCGGGCCCGGCCGAGTTGCCGGCTATGCACTTTGAATCTCTCAGGAAGGCTTCGCGGCACGGCCTCCCAGTCGCCTCTCCAGCCCTGAGAGCCGCTGTCGCGCGTTGAGAAGACCTTTCCGGGTCGGGGTTTGCCGCATGCTCAGCCTCGTGGCCTGCGATTTCGTTTCAGTAAGTATACCGCAGAGGCGGGGTCGGGACACACCGGTTCCGATCTCCGAGGGAGTGAGTAGAAAAAGAGTCATCAAGCTATGGGTCTTCAGGCGCAAGGGGGTGGCCTTTCACGCCGGGTGGCCTGGCTGATCAGGAGTGCCTGGGTACGCTGTCAAGGCAGGATGGCCCTGTTGGTCCAGGCGGCCCCGGCGGAAAGCTCCGGGGCCGCTTGCATGGAGCTCAGGCTGCCTTGCCGGCGATTTCCTGCGGAGCGACGGCGTTGCTCCCCCGCAGCAGGGCGGTCTTCATCTCGTCGAGGGCCTTGGTCTGGGCGAGCATCGAGTTGACGAGCCCGAGAGCGAAGATGTACTCCGCGGGAGTGGTCCAGCCGGGCTTCCTGATCAGCAGGATCAACTTCCTCAGATCATCGGCGCTGTTCAGTTTGGCGAGAGCGTCGCTGAGAGCAGTGATCTGCTTCTCGAGCCTCGCCTTGTCGATGCGGATTCCGTTCGCCATGTTTGTGCTCCTCATGGGATGGTTGTAGCGTGATTCAATCGTCTGCCATCCCATAGGCGACACACGGAGCCCTGTTGTTACAATTTATGGCCCCGACTACGGCCGGCGTGGCGTTTTCAGGAGGCTTTCTTTTCGAGCCTCTCGATGGCGGCCTGGGCACGCTTCCGCGGTTCTTCGTCGTCCCTGTAGGCCTCGAAGAGACGCCGCCAGAGGGTCTGGGCCTGGCGAGGGCGGTGGAGGGCTTCGAGCGCGAGCGCGGTGTCTTCTAGCCGGGAGAGGTCGGGCTCGTCCAGCCAGTCGTGCACGGACCTGGCGCGGGTCTGGCGCAACAGGGCGAGCAGCCGGGCCGGGTCGAAGCGGAGGAGGAGGTTGATCGCCAGATGCTCGCACCGTCCCTGGCCCTGGTACCCACGCCGCAGGTGTTCGATCAAGGAGCGCAGCAGGAGCCGGCGGACGAGATCGCCGGCTCCTGCCTCCGTGGCGAGGTGAGCCGCCGTCACGAGGGCTCCGTCCGGGAGCGCCCGGCATTCCGTCACCGGCCGCAGCAAGGGCACGGCGAGCGCGGGCCGGGCCTGGATCTCGGGCAGATTGAGCACCAGGGGCAGGGTGGTCTCGTCGAGGCGGGCGGGCTTGAGCGCACGCCGCAGCTCGCCGGGGAGCTCGTCCGGACGCAGGGTGGCCAGGCGGCGGCGCAGGGGCGAGCCCTCCTCCAGCGCCGGGTAGCTCCGGCTGAAGTCGAGAGGGCCGTCGTCGTACCATCTCGAAGCCACCAGGGCCGGGACCGTTCCCCGCGGGACCCGCACCGTCCCCATGCGGCGGGCGAGCTGATCGGCGAAGCCGGCGCAGATCTTCTCGAACCCGAGATCGCCATCGTGGCAGTAGGCCTCGAAGACCAGCATCTCGCCCTTCGCCGTGAGAGCCAGGAGGCAGCGGCCCACGACCTTGCCAGCGCCGTCCCGAGCGTAGAGCACCCGCTTGTTGATGTCCGCCGCGTTGGCGAAGACGGAGAAGTAGTTCATGGCCCCCGGGCTGAGGCAGGTCTGGAAGTGCGCTCCCATGCGGAAGACTTCCAGCGGGTCGTCTTCCAGGGTGAGATGGAGCGTCCGGCCGTCCTGCGCGGGCTCGGCAAGGGTCCCCGCGCCGTCGATCCAGGGGCTCCAGTCGAGGTGCGGCAGGCTCGCGACGAAGCGCCGGTTCTGGGGGGCGTCGCGCAGGTCCCACGGCGGCGGCCCGCAGCGCAGGCGGAAGAGCCGGTAGGCGAGCTTGCGATGGCCTTCCGGCAGGCGGCTGGCCGCGGCGAGGAGAGAGAGGTTGCGGCTCTCCAGCAACCAGGGTGGCACCTCCTCGACGCCGAGCAGGCGGCGGAGGGCGCCGGGGAGGAGCGTGTCGATCTCGCCTGCCCACCGGTCAAGGACGGCGCGGCCCCAGGCACGGCCGAGCCGGGCCCGCAGGCGTTCGAGACGCGCCGGGCTGAGGGCCGGCGGCTGCGCCAGCCGTGCCCGCAGGTTGGCCAATCGGGTACGGAGCGCGGGCTGCCGCTCGATGTCCGCCTTCGGGAGCCGCTGTTCGATGGTCTGGATTTCCCGCTCCAGGCGCTGGGCGTCCGGGAGGTCGGCGGCCAGCCAGTGGGACACCCGGGCCTCGGCGTCTTCGAGGAGGCCGGCGAGGCGGCCGATCTCCGTGTGAAGCTCCTGGGGATAGCGTTCGATCCAACCGGGTGAGACGGCCTCGCAGGGAGCAGGCAAAGGGGGTTCGATCCCCGCCGCATTCAAAAGAATCGACTTCGTGCCGCAGGCGAGCAGGCGGTCGAGCTGGCGCGCGACGACGGCCTCGCGCGCGATCTCGCCGACCGCGCCCGTGCTCAAGGGACTCAGGATCGGCTCAGGCCAGTCGCTGAGGAGGAATTCTTCCCGGTCTTCCTGGGTAATCAGCGATTTCAGTACGTCGGCGAAACGTTCTGGGCTCTCCCGGCAGAGCCGCAATGCCAGCCTGACTGAAGAGGCGGAGAGGTAGATCTTGGAATCTCCCTTGGATTGGAGAGAGTCGAAAAACGCGGCCGCCAGGTCCGGATCGGGAGCCAGGAAGAACAGCTCGACCGCCTTGACCGCAGCGTCCGCTGAGAGGCCGCCGTACCGGGCGGCGACCGTGGCCAGGTGATCGTAGGCTGCAAGGACCGCGCGCTGCGGCCTCCGGTGGGTCTGCATCTCCTCCACCAGATCGTATTCGAGTGTGTTCCAGTAGTAGATGGGGTTCTCGGCCAGACGGGCCCAGGGCTCGAGCCAGGCCGTGGCCGGCAGGGGAAGGTGGCTCAGGCGCCGCAGATAGCGCTCGAAGCCGGTGAGCAGCGTGGCGATCCGGGGGGCCGGAGACTCCGGGCCGGGCTCGTCGAGGAGGCTCCAGTGGACCGCGAAGTGGGGTCTTCCCGGTGCGGCGGCTCCGGCAGGGAGGAGCGGCAGCACGCGCAGCAGGGGATCCGTGCGGTCGGAGACCTCCCCGGTGGTATGGAGGCGAAGGGCTCCCATGAGGTTCTCCGTCGCAAAGGGCGGCGGAGTCGCCTTCCGGTGCCGCTCCACCTGCAGCCGCAACGCGCGGCGGCTCTCCCGGTCGTAAGGGAGGGCGCGCAGCCGCTGGGCCTCGCGTAGCAGCCGGCGGGTGGTGTCCCACCAGTCCGCCCACTGCTCGAGCAGAGGCAGGGGAGTGGCCAGCTCGAAGAGGCGGAGGAGCTTCAGGCGGGTGGGGCGGTTCTGCTGGACGAGCTCCTCGCACCAGAAAGCCAGTTCCCGGCCCAGTTTCCCTCCCATGGGCAGCGTCTCGGGCAGCGGAGAATCACCGCGCTTGCCGAGGCCTTGCAGGATCTGGCCGCAGATCTGTCCGGCCTCTCCCAGCGGTACGTCGTGGCTGCGCTCGTCGAGCAGGCACGCCGCCAGCGGCTGGACCCGCTCCCGGCCGTGGCTCGCCGCGAGCTGCGCAAGGCGCAGGAAGCTGAGGATCGCCGGTATCTCGTCCCGGCGGTCGGCGAACGGTGCGAATCGCGGCCCCCATTCGCGGACGGCGTCGAGGTCGGCCCGGGCCTTCTCCGGATACCCCGCGTGGACCCAGGCCAAGGCGTTCAGAAGGGGCTTGAGACGCGGCTCTTCCGCGGCCAGCCTGGAGGCCTCCTCGCGGAACCTGGCGGGAAAAAGGTCGTCCTGGAAGAAGCGTTGCGACAGCCGGTCGCCCCGGTGGACGGCGCCCTTGAGCCGTTCGAGCCGGCTCTCGACGGAGTCCAGCCAGGCCTCCGGATTATCGAGGAGGAGGGCCAAGGCCGGAGCGAGCTCGCCCCGCAGCTTGTTCAGGGCGTACGTGGCCCGGCTGAGGTGCTGCCCTTCCAGGCGCATCTCCTCGGGGGGAGCGGCGGCGGGCACGGCCAGCCAGCGCACGATCCCGCCCGCCACTTCCAGGGGAAAGCCTTCGAGCCATCCCAGGTTGGCGCTGAGCAGGACCTTGACGCGGGCCGTGACCGCGCTCTTCGAGGTCTCCTTGCGGAGCTCCGTTCTCATGGTGCTGGAGCATAACCCAGAGAGGGGACCGGTGGCTCGTTCCAGCACTGCGGCCGCCGTTGTGCCCGGACAGAGGACCTACAGATCCATCCAACTGCAGACCTGAACCCCGCGGCGCCTGTAGCTGCGGTCCCCGCCCGTCACCAGGGCGGCGGGCGCCTCGGGGTCTCCCACCAGCGTGCGCCAGAAGTCGAGGCCAGCGAAGAAGTCCGCGGCGACCGTCTCGCCGGATTTGATCTCGACCGCCACTCTTTCACTCCCCAGGTCGACTACGGCGTCGATCTCGTGGCCGGCGGAATCCCGCCAGAAATAGAGGTCCGGCTCCTTCCCCTGGTGGAGGAAATTCTTGATCAGCTCGGAGATCACGAAGCTTTCGAAGATCGGGCCGCGGCTGGCGTGCAGACGGAGGTCTTCGGGGGATTGGATCCGCAACAGGTAGCAGAGGAGCCCGGTGTCGAGGAAATAGAGCTTCGGGCTCTTGATCAGGCGCTTGCCGAAGTTGGCGTGGTACGGCCGGAGGAGGCGGACGAGAAAGCTCGATTCAAGGATCGAGATCCAGCGGCTGGCCGTGGAGTGAGTGATACCGCAGTCGTTGGCGAGGGAGGTGAGGCTGAGGAGTTGCCCGTTGCGGCCCGCGCAGAGGCGTACGAAGCGGCCGAAAGCTTCGATATCGCCTACGTTGACGATCTCCCGTACGTCCCTCTCCACGTAGGTCTGGTAGTAGCCCGAATACCAGGTGGCCGGGTCGAGGCCCTTGTCGTGAATCCGCGGATAGAAGCCGCGGAAAAGGGTTTCCATGAGATCCAGCGGACTCTCCGGCCGGCTTTCGGGAAGCTCGTGCCCCAGGGTTTCCAGAGGGAAGGGCTCCCGTCCCGTAAGCTCACGGATCGACAAGGGGAGCAGGTGAAGGATCGCGCTCCTTCCGGCGAGGGATTGGCTGATGGAGCGCAGGAGAAGGAAGTTCTGCGATCCGCTCAGGATGAACCGCCCGGGCAGATCCTCCCGGTCGACGATCGTCTGGACATAGGAGAAGAGATCGGGAGCCCGCTGCACCTCGTCGAGGATGACACCCCTCGTAAACTGTCCGAGGAATCCGCGGGGATCTTCGAGTGCATACTCCCTTACATCGGGCTCTTCGAGCGATGCATACTGGTGGCGGGGGAATACTGCCTGGACGAGAGTCGTCTTTCCTGATTGGCGCGGGCCGGTGAGGGTGACCACCGGATATTGCTGCGCCATCTTCTGGAGAACGGGTTCGAGGGCGCGCTGTATCATGCAGATTGAATTTCCAATGTTCAATCTACAAGGGCTGCCTCTCCAGGTCAAGGCGGTGCGGCCCACCCCGCGGCGTGGGGCCGCGGGGTCTCTCCGGGTAGGCAGGACGCGAGGCTCTTGCTACCTCCAGCGCACCGAGAATCCCCAGACCTGCTCGCTGCCTTCGTAGGTACCGGTGCGGGTGGGGTTCTGCAGCTCCTGGCCGCTGGCGCCGCGGTTGTCGTGGTCGTGGAACGAGTAGCCCACGTCGAAGGAGATGCGGGGGAAGTTGTAGGTGAAGCCGAAGGCGTAGACCAGGGCGTCAGCACGCGGGAAGCCGGGCTCGACGGTGTCGCCGGGAACCGGCGAGGGCTCGGAGCCGACGCCGCCGAAGAGGAGGAAGTTGTCGGTGATATTCCCTTCGAGCCCCAGGCGCAGGCTGATGGTGTCCTGCCAGTCGCGCGGGGTGCGCACGGTGGGACCGTCGCGGAGGACATCGGGATTGTAGGTGACGTCCGTGTTCTCGAGGCTCGACCAGCCCATGAGGCCCGCGTCGAGCTCGATCCGCAGCTCGGGGTAGGGGGCATACCAGATCCCGCCCCGGATCTCCCGGGGGATCTCGAAGGACTGGCTGGCGCTGCCGCCGGCGTCGAGGCGTGCCCGGAGGGCGGCGTCGAGGCCCGGAATGCCCTGGGGCACATCGCGGGGGTTGTAGCTCACGTCGCCGTTGCCCTTGAGCCGCAGCGGGCTGCGGTAGACCACGCCCCAGCCCCAGGAGGGAGCGGCGTAGTGGAGGGCCAGGTCCCAGCCGAAGTCGTCCACGTCGGTGCTGGCGTTCCTCTCCACCTCGACGCTGACGGGCACGTTGGGGCCGGTGAACACGGTCACGAAGTTGTTGTCTTCCTGGTCCAGGTTGCCGAAGGCGTAGCGGACGCCGCCGCCCAGGCTCCAACCCTCTCCCAGGTCGTAGGCCAGGACAGGGTGGACCTCGAACACCCGCAGCTCGGTGAGGCGGTTCGTGAAGCGGCCGGGGAAGAGCCGGGGGTCCCAGTCGAGGCGGTAGTAGAAGGGGGAGTCGACGCCGATCCCCAGGGCGAAGGGGCCTTCGCTCTGCTTCCACGTGGCATAGAGGGCGGGGGGGAACTGGATGACGTGCTGGGCGGAGAACCGGCCTGTCGCGCTCTCGTAGGAGTCCTGGGCGTTGTTGAAGTCGAGGCCGGCCTGGACCTGGAAACCTTCGAGGCGGGTGATGGCGGCCGGATTGTAGGTCACGGCCGAGGGTTCGGAGGCGCGGGCGGTGAAGGCGCCCGCCTGGCCCATGGCGCGGCCTCCGTGCTGGAAGAGCCCGAATCCGGCGGCCGAGGCGAGGTCTGCTCCCGCCAGGGCGGCTGCGAGGCACAGCAGGACGGCGCGGCTTGAGTGTCGCATGTCGATCTGTCTCTCCTTGGAAAAGGGAAAATCGTCGATCCCGCTCCGGTCACTGGTAGCTTATCCTCTCTGCTCTCATTCCTCACCTACCAAGACTGACCGTCGATTTCGCGGCTCCTGCACCTCTTGTGCCTATCATGAGACAATTGCCGCATCCATGGACCACAAACGGCATGGGGATCGTCCCTTCGAGGAGGCGCTGGACAGAACGCCGGCGGAGCCGCTGGCGTTTTTCGACTGGAGTCCGCCCACGCTCTCAGGCCGCACAATCTCCCATTTCCGGATCGGTGAGCCTCTGGGCAGCGGCGGCATGGGCGTGGTCTATGCCGCAGAGGACACCCGGCTCGGCCGCCCCGTGGCCTTGAAATTCCTGGCCCCGGAGGTGATTCGCAACCCGGAGGCCAAGGCCCGGTTCCTCACGGAGGCGCAGGCCGTCTCGGCTCTGGACCACACCAATCTCTGCACGATTCACGAGGCCGGGGAGAGCGAGGACGGCCTCCTCTTCCTCGCCATGCCCCGTTATCACGGTGAAAGCCTCGATCGCCGCATCGCCCGCGGCCCCTTGCCGGTCGAGGAAGCCCTCGACATCGCCGTCCAGGCCGCGCGCGGGCTCGCCAAGGCACACGAACACGGGGTCATCCACCGCGACGTGAAGCCGGGAAACCTCTTCGTGACCCGCGATGGCGTCGTGAAGGTCCTCGACTTCGGCATCGCCAAGCTCGCCGGGGAGGCCGGGCCTACGACCACCGGCGCCGCCCTGGGCACGCCCTCCTACATGGCGCCGGAACAGATGCGCGGCGAGGCGGTCGACGCTCGGGCCGATTTCTGGTCGCTGGGGGTGGTCCTCTACGAGATGCTCGCCGGGCGGCGGCCGTTCGTTGGCGGCAACGGCGCAGCCGTCGTCCATGCCGTGCTCTATGAGGATCCGGAACCCTTGGCAAACCTCCGGCCCGATGTGCCGGCAGAGCTCGAGCGGATCCTCTCCCGCCTGCTGGCCAAGGACCCGGAGCAACGCCTCGCGGATGCGGCGGCCCTGGCCGATCTGCGGAGCGCTGTGGGTCAGCCAACTACGGGCATGGGGGGCAGCCTGAGCCTTCAGCCCCTCGCCGGCCACGGCGCTGGCCCGGTTGGCCTGTCTGGGCGGCTGGACTCGGGGCCGTCGCGCTGGCCGCCAGCGTCGCCACAGGCCTCCTGATCTGGCGGAGAGACGGCGCGGCCCCTGCTTTTCAGATCGTCCAGTTGACCGATCTCCCGGGGCCCGAGACCTTCCCCAGCCTGTCGCCCGATGGCATGTTTTTCGTCTACACCAAGCTCGTCGACGGCAACTTCGACCTCTTTCTCCAGCGGGGCGCGGGGGGCAAACCCATCAACCTGACCGCGGACTCGCCGGTCCACGACTATCAGCCCGCCTTTTCGCCCGATGGCCAACAGATTGCCTTCCGGTCCGAGAGGGAGGGCGGCGGCATCTTCTTCATGGGGGCTACCGGCGAATCCATCAAGCGCCTGACCGACTTCGGGTTCAACCCCGCCTGGTCCCCCGACGGCCGGGAGATCGCGGTCGCCACCGAGGTAGTTTTCGGCCCCAGGAGACGATCTTCGCTGAGCCAGATCGTCCGCATCAATGTCGCCACCGGGGCGCAGCAGCCACTGGGAGTCCAGGACGGCGTTCAACCGGCCTGGTCGCCCAAGGGCCTGCGGATCGCCTTTTGGGGCGTGGCCCAACCTGGCAACCGCCGTGTCATCTGGACGATCCCTGTGGACGGCGGATCTCCGGTCCCGGTGGTCGACGATGCCTTCTACAACTGGAGCCCTGTGTGGTCTCCCGACGGCCGGTTTCTCTATTTCGCCAGCAATCGGAGCGGCAGCATGAATCTCTGGAGGGTCGCCGTCGATGAGCGCTCGGGTCGGGTGCTGAGCCCCCCGCAGCCGGTCACCACCTCCTCGGAGTGGAGCGCGATGCCGAGCCTCTCGCGCGATGGCCACCGCCTGATCTACGCCACGGAAAGCAACCGCAGCTTTGTCGAGTTGGTCCCTTTCGACCCGGAGACGGCCGAGGTCGACGGTCCTCCCACCCTGGCGTATCAAGGCGCGCGCGCCATCCTCTCCTGTGACGTTTCTCCTGATGGGGTCTGGCTGGCCCTGATGGCCTCTTCCCCTACGGAGGACCTGCTCCTGATCCGGCCCGACGGCAGTGACCTGCGGCAACTAACGAACGATCCGGAACGCGACCGGACCCCCTACTGGTCCCCGGACGGCCGCCGGATCCTGTTCTCTTCGAACCGCAGCGGCAAGTACGAAGCCTGGACGATCCGGCCCGACGGCAGCGGTCTGACCCAGATCACACACATTCCGGATCAGCCGGTGTTCTACCCGTTCTGGTCGCCGGACGGGCAGCAGATCGGCTTTTACTACTTCTCCCGCGGGACGGCCCTCCTGGACCTCCGTCGCTCCACGTCGCGGCCGCGCATGCTCCCTCCGGTTGAAGGTGGCCAGATCTTCGCCGGTTCCGCCTGGTCCAAGGACAGCGGCTCCCTCGCCGGCGGAATTTCGACGCGGCAGAGCGGGGGGGTCAAGGGAGTGGTCCTGTTGTCTCTTTTGGATAACACCCACCGTCACCTTTCTAAGCAGGGGTATGATCCAGTCTTTCTCCGGCGTGGACGGCGACTCCTCTTCAAGGAGGTCGGCAACATCCGGCTCGTTGACTTGGCGAGTGGAGCCGTGCGGACCGTGCTCTCTCCTCCCTCTGACTCCTCGTTCACCTGGGTCGGCATCGGACCGGGTGACAGAAGTCTGTGCACGGTGCGGAACGCCGAAGAGGGTGACATCTGGAGCTTGTCGCTGGTCGCGCCGCCCGCTTTAGCTTCCGCCAAGGCGTTGCCGGCGCCATTCGCCGAGATGAGCCTGGCCACTAAGCTTCTATGGTAACAGTCGTTCTGCCGCTGCAGGCGGTTGGGATGCAATTTTGAACGACGCAGGAGTCGGTGGCACAACATGGGCTTGATTGCTCTGTGTTGCTCCCTCCTCCGGCCACCCCAAGGAGCGCCGGATCACTGAGGAGCCGGATCGTTTCGCGGCTCAGCCTGAGGCGGCGCAGCTTCCTTTTCTCTTCCTGATCCTTGATCCTGTTTTTGTTCATGCCAGACCTCCTCTTCTATCAGAAAGGAACCATTCGCCGAGATGAGCCTGGCCACTAAGCTGCTTCAGTATTAGTACCAGTGCCAGTAGTAGTAGCTCTGCCGCTGCAGGCGGTTGGGATGCAATTTTCATTGACGCAGGAGTCGGTGACACCGTTACATGCGTCCCCACATGTAACATACCCTGTGTCCCCTCCTCTGGCCACCCCAAGGAGCGCCGGATCACTGAGGAGCCGAATCGTTTCGCGGTTCAGCCTGAGGCGGCGCAGCTTCCGTTTCTCTTCCTGATCCTTGATCCTGTTTTTCTTCATGCCAGACCTCCTCTTCTATCAGAAACAGGGCCGATAGGGCCCAGCATCTTCCGGGAACCAACACGGTTCCATCAGGGTTGAATACGAACCCAACAGAGTATACCTCTGCCTATCATGAGACAATCGCCGCATCCATGGACCCCGAACGATGGCACGAGGTGGACCGCCTCTTCGAGGAGGCGCTGGACCGGCCGCCGGAGGAGCGGCCGGTGTTTCTCGATGCCGCGTGCGCTGGGGACACCGCTCTCCGACAAGAAGTAGAGCGCCTGCTCGCCGCCGATGAGAAGGGGGCGGGATTCCTGACCGGCACGCCCGGTGAGCTGCTGGGAGCGGCGTTCGGTGATGGCGGGCGGAGCCCCACGCTCTCCGGCCGCGCCATCTCCCACTTCCGGATCGGCGAGCCCCTGGGCAGCGGCGGCATGGGCGTGGTCTATGAAGCGGAGGACACCCAACTCGGCCGCTCCGTGGCCCTGAAGTTCCTGGCCCCGGAGCTGGTGCGCGATCCGGTGTCCAAAGCCCGGTTCCTCACAGAGGCGCGCGCTGCCTCGGCCCTGGACCACACCAATCTCTGCACAATCCTCGAAGCCGGGGAGAGCGAGGACGGCCTCCTCTTCCTCGCCATGCCCCGGTATGACGGCGAGAGCCTGGAGCGCCGCCTCACCCGCGGCCCCCTGCCGGTCGAGGAAGCCGCCGAGATCGCCGTCCAGACCGCCCGCGGGCTCGCCAAGGCGCACGCGCACGGGATCGTCCACCGCGACGTGAAGCCGGGGAACCTCTTTCTGACCCGTGACGGCGTGGTGAAGATCCTCGACTTCGGCATTGCCAAGCTCACGGGGGAGACAGGACACACCCGGCGCGGCACTCTCCTGGGCACGCCCTCCTACATGTCGCCGGAGCAGACGCGGGGCGAGCCGGTCGACGCCCGGGCCGACGTCTGGTCGCTGGGGGTGGTTCTTTACGAGATGCTCGCCGGGCGGCGGCCGTTCACCGGCGGCAGTGGTGATGCCGTGGTCCATGCCGTGCTCCATCAGGCTCCGGAGCCCGTGACGCGCCTCCGGCCCGAGGTGCCGGCGGAGCTCGAGCGGATTCTCTCCCGCATGCTGGCCAAGGACCCGGGACAGCGCCACGCGGATGCGGCGGAGGTTCTGGCCGACCTGCGGAGCGCTCTGGGGTTGCCGGCCACGGGGAGCGGCCTGGTCTCCGGAGTGGGGCCCGCGGTGTCCGCCGCCGGCCGCCCGCGGTCACAGCGGGGATGGCGCAGGCTCGCCTGGGCCGCTCTCGCGGCCGCCGCGCTGGCCGCCAGCCTGGCCCTGGGTCTCCTGGCCTGGCGGAAAGGCGGCGCGGCCTCCGCCTTCATGCCCGGGCAGATCGTCGGGTTGACCGATCTCCAGGGGCGCGAGAACTTCCCCAGCCTGTCGCCGGAGGGCACGTTCTTCGTCTACAGCAAGGCCGTCAACGGCAACTCCGATTTGTTCCTCCAGCGGGTGGCGGGAGGCCAACCCTTGAACCTGACCGCGGACTCACCGGCCGACGACTCCCAGCCCGCTTTTTCGCCCGACGGCCAGCAGATCGCCTTCCGGTCCGAGCGGGAGGGCGGTGGCATCTTCCTCATGGGAGCCACCGGCGAATCCGTCAAGCGCCTGACCGACTTCGGGTTCAACCCGGCCTGGTCCCCCGACGGCCGGGAGATCGCGGTCGCCACCGAAGGGGCTCTCGACCCCCGGAAACGCTTTTCGACGAGCCAGATCATCCGTATCGACATCGCCACCCAGACACAGCGGCCGCTGGCGGTCCCGGACGGCGTCCAGCCGTCCTGGTCGCCTCAGGGTCTGCGGATCGCCTATTGGGGCCTCGCCCAGCCCGGAAGCCGGCGCGCCATCTGGACGGTTCCCGTGGCCGGCGGATCTCCGGTCACGGTGGTCGACGATGCCTTCTACAACTGGAGCCCCGTGTGGTCTCCCGACGGCCGGTTTCTCTATTTCGCCAGCAACCGGGGCGGCAACATGAATCTCTGGCGGGTCGCCATCGATGAACGCTCGGGCCGCGTGTTGAGCCCCCCGCAGGCGATCACCACCTCCTCGGAATGGAGCGCGCTGCCGAGCCTCTCGCGCGACGGGCACCGCCTGATCTATGCCACGGACAGCAGCCGCAGCTTCGTCGAGGTGGTCCCCTTCAACCCGGAGACGGCTCAGGCCGGCGGTTCTCCCGTCCTGGCTTATCAGGGCGCACGCGCCATCCTCTCCTGTGACATTTCTCCCGATGGGGCCTGGCTGGTCCTCTGGTCCTCTTCCCCTCAGGAGGATCTGCTCCTGGTCCGGTCCGACGGCAGCGGCCTGCGGCATTTGACGGACGATCCCGCCCGCGACCGGACCCCTTACTGGTCCCCGGACGGCAGCCGGATCCTGTTCGCCTCGAACCGCAGCGGCAAGTACGAAGCCTGGACGATCCGGCCCGACGGCAGCGGCCTGACCCAGGTCACGCACCTCCCGGATCAGCCGGTGCTCTACCCTTTCTGGGCGCCGGACGGCCAGCGGATCGGCTTCAACTATGTGTCCCACGGCACGGCCATCCTGGATCTCCGCCGCCCCGGGTCCCAGCCGCGCGTGCTCCCGCCGGCGAAAGATGGCCAGACCTTGGACGGCTCCGCCTGGTCCAAGGACGGGCGCTTCCTGGCTGGGGGCCTGGTGCCACGGCGAGGCGAGGAGTCCTACGGGGTGGCCGCGTGGTCACTTTCCGACAACACCTACCGCCTCCTCTCGGAGACGGGGCATGATGGAAGATTCCTCCACCGTGGGCTGCGGCTCCTCTTCAATGAGGCCGGCACCATCCGGCTCGCCGACGTGGCGAGTGGAGAGGTGCGGACCGTCCTCTCTCCTCCAACTCACTTCCTGTTCAACTGGCTGGGCGTCGGTCCGGGCGACAGGAACCTGTGTACGGTGCGGGCCACCGACGAGGGTGACATCTGGAGCCTGTCGCTGGATCGCCGGCCTCCCTGACTTTCGCCAGGGAGGCCGGCGGAGCGTTGCGGCTCGCTCGAGCTAGCACCTGACCAAGGACTGCTGCGACGTGGACTCCGGATCGTTCTGCGTTTCCTGGACCTTCCCCCCTCGGGCGAGCTTCGAGGAGCGCCGGATGATCGAGGAACCGGAGCGTTTCGCGGTTCAGGCGGAGGCGGTGCATCTTCTTTTCCTGGCCCTTCGTCGTGTTTTTCTTCATACGAGCCTCTTTCTCCTTCAGAGCAGGTTCACGTCTGTTTGTCCGTCTTCGTCTCTGAAGGGAAATGCGCGACCGGGAGGCAAAGTCCGTCACACCGTGAACGCCCGGCCCTCGGCCGACGTCTTACACTGAAGGTACGGACCAACGTAGAAGGAGGAGAGGTGGACCCCAAACGAACGCTCTCCGGCCGCACCGTCTCCCATTTCCAGATCGGCGAGCTTCTGGGCAGCGGCGGCATGGGCGTCGTCTACGAAGCGGAGGACACCCGGCTCGGCCGCTGCGTGGCCTTGAAGTTCCTGGTCCCGGAGCTGGTGCGCGATCCGGCGTCCAAAGCCCGGTTCCTCACGGAGGCGCGGGCTGCTTCGGCCCTGGACCACGCCAATCTCTGCACGATCCTGGAGGCCGGGGAGAGCGAGGACGGCCTCCTCTTCCTCGCCATGCCCCGCTATGACGGCGAGAGCCTGGAGCGCCGCATCGCCCGCGGCCCCCTGCCGGTCGAGGAAGCCGTCGAGATCGCCGTCCAGGCCGCCCGCGGGCTCGCCAAGGCGCACGCGCACGGGATCGTCCACCGCGACGTAAAGCCGGAGAACCTCTTCGTGACCCGCGACGGCGTGGTGAAGATCCTCGACTTCGGGATTGCCAAGCTTACGGGGGCCAAGCTCACGGCGGAGACGGGGCACACCCGGCGCGGCGCCCTCCTGGGCACGCCTTCCTACATGGCGCCGGAGCAGACGCGAGGCGAGCCGGTCGACGCCCGGGCCGACGTCTGGTCACTGGGGGTGGTCCTTTACGAGATGCTCGCCGGGCGGCGGCCGTTCGCCGGCGGCAGCGGCGACGCCGTGGTCCATGCCGTGCTCCATGAGACTCCGGAGCCCGTGACGCACCTCCGGCCCGAGGTGCCGGCGGAGCTTCGAGCGGATCCTCTCCCGCATGCTGGCCAAGGACCCGGGACAGCGGCACGCGGATGCGGCGGAGGCCCTGGCTGACCTGCGGAGCGTTCTGGGGCTGCCGGCCACGGGCAGCAGCCTGAGCTCCTGCGGTGCCCGCCGCCAGCCGCCGGCCACAACTCCGAGGGGGGCGGCTCGCCTGGGCCGCTCTCGCGGCCGCCGCGCTGGCCGCCAGCGTGGCCCTGGGCCTCCTGGCCTGGCGAGGCGGTGCGGATTCCGATTTCCAGCCGGGGCAGATCGTCCAGCTGACCGATCTCCAGGGGAGCGAAACCTTTCCCAGCCTGTCGCCGGACGGCACGTTCTTCGTCTACAGCAAGGTCGTCGACGGCAATTCCGACCTGTTCCTCCAGCGGTTGGCGGGGGGCAAACCCATCAACCTGACTCCGGGCTCGCCGGTCGACGACTATCAGCCCGCTTTTTCGCCCGACGGCCAGCAGATCGCCTTCCGGTCCGAGCGGGAGGGCGGTGGCATCTTCCTCATGGGGGCCACCGGCGAATCCGTCAAGCGCCTGGCCGAATTCGGGTACAACCCGGCCTGGTCCCCCGGCGGCCGGGAGATCGCGGTCGGCACCGAGGGAGCTTTCGACCCCAGGTCCCGGGCTTCGCTGAGCAGGATTTTCCGCATCGACGCCGCCACCGGGGTGCGGCGGCCGCTGGCGGTCCCGGACGGCGTCCAACCGGCCTGGTCTCCCAACGGTCTGCGGATCGCCTTCTGGGGTCTCGCACAGCCCGGGAACCGCCGTGTCATCTGGACGGTCCCCGTGGACGGCGGATCTCCGGTCACGGTGGTCGACGATACCTTCTACAACTGGAGCCCGGCGTGGTCTCCCGACGGCCGGTTCCTGTATTTCGCCAGCAACCGGGGCGGCGGCATGAATCTCTGGAGGGTCGCCATCGACGAGCGCTCGGGCCGGGTGTCGGGCAACCCTCAGCCGATCACCACCTCCTCGGAATGGAGCGCGATGCCGAGCCTCTCGCGCGACGGGCACCGCCTGATCTATGCCACGGACAGCAGCCGCAGCTTTGTCGAGATGATCCCCTTCAACCCGGAGACCGGCCAGGTCGACGGTCCTCCCACGGTGGCTTATCAAGGCTCGCGCGCCATCCGCTCCTGTGAAGTTTCTCCCGATGGGACCTGGCTGGCCCTGTGGGCTTCACTCCCTGCGGAGGACCTGCTCCTGGTCCGGGCCGAAGGCGGCGAAGTGCGGCAGTTGACGAACGACGAAGCCCGCGACCGGACCCCTTACTGGTCCCCGGACGGCAGCCGGATCCTGTTCGCCTCGAACCGCAGCGGCAAGTACGAAGCCTGGACGATCCGGCCCGACGGCAGCGGCCTGACCCAGATCACACACCTCCCGGATCAGCCGGTGCTCTACCCTTTCTGGTCACCGGACGGCGAGCAGATCGGCTTTTACTATGCCTCCCATGGAACGGCCCTCCTGGACCTCCGCCGCCCCAGGTCCCGGCCGCGCGTCCTCCCGCCGGCCAGGGATGGCCAGATCTTCGACGGCTCCGCCTGGTCCAGGGACGGCGGCTTCCTCGCTGGAACCCTGTCGGAACGGCCGGGTGCGGAGTCCTCCGGGGTGGCCCTGTGGTCTCTTTCAGACCACACCTATCGCCGTCTCTCCCGGACCGGGAACACTCCGGTGTTTCTCCGCAATGGACCGCGGCTCCTCTTCAGAGAGGCTGACACCATCCGGCTCGCTGGCATGGCGGGTGGAGAGGTGCGGACCGTGCTCTCTCCTCCGCCTCATTCCGCGTTCCTCTGGATCGGCGTTGGACCGGGCGACAGAAGTCTGTGCACGGTGTGGGCCACCGACGAGGGTGACATCTGGAGCTTGTCGCTGGCTCAGCCCTGATCAACACGTTCCACCAGAGCCCGTAACGGTCTGGCAACCCAGCCCGCCGGCCGAAAACCCGGTACACCATTCCGAGATCAGCTCCGCCCCTCCGGCCAGCCCGAGAAGCGCCGGGTCATTGAGGATCTGGATCGTTTCGCGGTTCAGGCGGAGGCGGTGCGGCATCTGGTTCTTCGTCGTGTTTTTCTTCATACGAGCCTCTTCTTCCTTCAGAGCAGGTTCACGTCTGTTCGGCTGTCTTGGCCTCTGAAGGGGAATGCGCGATCGCGAGGTGAAGTCCGTCACGCCGTCCGGCAGGATCTGCGGGACGATCCTTCCACCGCCCACGGTGCCCCCACGGGTTGCAACGCAAGCCCCGTAGGTTTTCGCCGCAACCCAAGGGTTTTGCGTTGCCACCTGCGGGGCAAGCGTTTCAACCCATGGGGCTGGTGTTGCAACCCGCGGGTTTTGTGCTGCAACCCACGGGTTTTGTGCTGCAACCCACGGGTTTTGTGTTGCAACCCGCGGGTAGAGCGCCTCGACCCGCGGGTTCATCGCTGCAACCCACGGGTTCCGGGGGATGGAAGTTGCTTCCAGGCGCATCCTGGCCTCGCCCACGGCCCTGCCTTGCGCTTCTGCTGCCACCAGTGCCCAGGTACGCGCTGAATTCGCGGATACTGGCGAAATCGGCCCAGGTATTGTAGCATCTCGCCATTATGCCAGAGACCTATGTCGGCCGCATCCTCCGCATCCTCCAGGTTGCCATCCGCATGCTCGGGATCTCCAACCGGGAGATCGAGCGGCGGCTGGACTGGACGCCCGGCTACATGACCCGCATCCTCAAGGGCAACATCGAGCTGAAGGTGGACCACCTGATCGACATGGCGAACGCCATGGGCCTCACGCCCCGCGAGATGCTCCTGTTCGCGTTCCCGGACCGTGGCGAAGAGCCGACAGAGGCCGCCGTCCGGCTCGAAGCCCTGATGAACGAGCTGCGCCCCCCGCTGCCGCCGAAGCCGCTGCCCAAGCCGGAGCCGCCGAAGCCCGCGGATCTCACTTCGGCAGATCTGGAACGGATGATCGCGGTGGCGGTCCAGAACTTCTTCGCCAAGGCCGCGGGCACTGCGGGCACCCCCCGCCCAGGGAGCTAGAACCGCGGCTCGAACCGCAGCCCGGGGTCGTGCTCCGCCCGCCGCACGTACTCCACCACGCTCTCCAGCAGGCGCACGGTGGCCATGCCCACCTCGTAGCTCCGCTGGAGGACCCCGAGCGCCACCAGCAGCTCCCGGTGCACGCCGAGCTTGCGGAAGACCTCCGCGGCCTCCTCCGCCTCCTTGCGGGAGTCGGCCGTGCGGCCCTGCCGCAGGTAGAGGAGGGAGAAGCTCAGAGAGACCAGGGCCGCGGCGAAGCCCATCCCGGCAGACTCCAGAGCCTGCTTGGCTTTGAGGAATCCCAATTCGGCACTCTGAAAGGCTCCCAAGCCGGCGTCAATGCACGCCCTCAGCCACTCGGCCTTGATCTGGGCGATTCTTCCGGCGAAAGCCTTGAACCTCGCAGCATTGCGGAACAGGGACTTGCGCGCCTCCGGGAACTGCCCACTGTAGACGAGGGCCCATATCCGGTTCTGGTGCGCGTCCGAGACCAGCTCCGGGTCCCTCTCTTCGTCGATCATGGGTAACGCTTTATCCAGCAGGACGATCGCCGGCTCCGGCTCGCCGCTGTAGATCGTGTAGAGCGCCTTCTTGACCAGGGCACGGCCGGCCAGGTGCGCGCTGCCGTTGCGGGCGTGGAACGCGTGGACCGCGTCCAGGGACTTGAGAGCGAGGCTGAACCACCGGCGGGTGCCGAAGTACGAGGCCTGGAGGTCGTAGAGCCGGGTGGCCAGGGCCTCGTCCCCGGAGCCCTGGCGCAGGAGCTGGAAGGCGGTCTCGAAGGCTTCGCCCGCTTCGTCCAGCCGGTCCGCCGCGCGGTAGGCGTTGGCCAGCTCGCCCCAGGCCCGGGCGTTGAGGTCGAACCAGCGCTCCTGGCCCAGCCGCCGCTTGTCCAGGCCGGTGAGGACGACGATCGTGGCGCCCCGGGCGTAGCGCACCATGTCGGCCGGGCTCTCGCGGCGGAGGGCCCAGCTCTTCTGGAGCAGGGCCTCATAGAGCGCCAGCCCGCCGAGGCCCGGGGGTGGCAGGAGGATGACCTCGTCCAGCTCTTCCCGCTCCAGAAGCTCGGCGGCCAGGGGGACCCGGTCCCGTTCTCTCTGGAGATAACGCTGGTACCGGCACGCCTTGGCGATGGCGCGGTCCACCGGATCCGCGTATACCGCCGTGGTTTCTGGCGTCACCTCCCCCGGGCCGGCGCCGAAGGCGAGGGGCCGCTCGGGCTCCAGCACGGCGAGGCACTCCCTGCAGCCTTCAAAGAGGTGTCCGAGCACCTTCCGGGCCCTCCGCTTCGAGATCCCGCCGCGCACGAGGGCCTTGACGTCGGTGGGAGAGGGGTGCGCTGTCACGCGAAAGATTCTCCTTTTGAGTCATGAGATTCTTTCACATCCCACGGCCGGAGAAAAGAGGAACCTTCCCGGCCGGCGGACCCCTAGCCGTTGGGATCGACGCCGGACCCGGCCTCGTTCGACCCGCCGCCGGAAGCCGCGGGCGGGACGGGCTTGGTCAAGCCGTCGGGGTCCACGCCGGGCCCCTGCTTCCGCGGGACGCCGCTCGGATCCCACCCCGAGCCCTGCTTGCCCGGCCCTCCCAGGAGCCCCTTCAGCGGCCCCTGCTCCAGCCAGTCCCACCAGGAGGCGGCCGGGCTCCAGGAGAACCCCCGCCCGGGAGCGGCCTGGGCGGGGAGGTGGAGGAGCGCCGCGAGCAGGGCGGCGGCGAGGACGCGGACAGCCAGTTTCGAACGCATGGGAGCCTCCCTCGGAAAGGAACGGCGGCCGCCACCATGGGGGCCGCCTTCCCGCGCGCGCCGTCCGGCCGGGCGGACGCGGGACGGAAAGAATTCTCGCGCTCCGTGCATGCCTTTCCGCTCCCGGGGTGGGCGTACGGGTGAGCGGGATGCGCGGCGTTGCTAAAGAGGGCTACTTATGGCTGATTACGGTATCATGAGTAAGCATTGCTGCGGAGAGAGCAGCATCGCGGCGAGGTGGCGGCGGTGCCGCCTCCGGCGCCCCGTCCAAGGCCGTGTGTTTGCCGTTGCGGTCCGTGGTCCGGGTCCAGCCGGTTAGGGCCCGCAACGAAATAACCGTCTCATGTCCGAATTTTCGACCCAGGTTCTACAAGCAACCTCTTATACACATCTTTTGCCGAGTCGCTCGATCGTCTTCGCCCTGCAGGGGCGGGAGTTGCCCAGCCCGGGGCGTCAGCCCCGGGGACCGGGAGCCGCGAATTCCCGAGTCCCGAAGGGCCGACAGATCCGGTGCTTGTCAGGCCTGGCTTGCGGGGAGCGTCTCTGCCGGCCCTCCGGGACTTGGACGGGGGAGGGTGCCCGGTTCCCCGGGGTTGACACCCCGGGCTGGGCAACTCCCGCCCCTGCAGGGCGAAGACGGATCGAGCGACTCACCGTAACTTGGCGGAAGGAAATGTGTATAAGAGGGTGGTTCTACAAGGGGGGAGGTAAATTCGGTATATGGAGCGTTTATCTTGTGACGAGCCCTTAGGTTTCACTCCACCGCCAGGATCTCGGGCACGATCCGTCCGTCCACAATGGTGAGGATGGCGATCGTCAGCGGCAAAGAGAAGCGCCTCGGCCCACACGCGCCGGGGTTGAGCAGCAGGCAGTTGCCGCGGTCACCGTGCCAGTCGAGCTCCGGCCGGTGCGTGTGGCCGTAGACGATGAGCCGCGCCTGGCGGGTCCAGGCGGGGTCGGCGTCCTCCCGCCGGTGGACCATGCGGAAGGGGAGGCCGGCGAGGTCGCCTGACAGGATCTCGGGCAGGGCATCCGCGGTGGCGCCCGAGTCGGTGTTGCCGCGCACGGCCTCGACGGGCGCCACGGCACGGAGCTGTTCCAGGATCGCGAGATCCCCCACGTCACCGCCGTGCAGGATGCGCTCGCAGCCCGCCAGGCGCTCCAGCACCCGCGGGCGCAGCAGGTTGTGCGTGTCGGAGAGAACGCCCACTCGCATGGTCCCTTCCTTTCTCTGCAGGTCCGGCGTCTGCACGGAACTTGCAATCCTCTATCTATATCGCAGCCGGGGCGAGACCCGTCTCGAAAGACCAGCATGCCAGCCAGAGCCGCCATCAAGGAAGCCGGGGAGATCGGTCCCTACCATCTCCTGGAGGATCTCGGCCCCGCGCCATTCGGCAACGCTTGGCTGGCGGCGGCCCCCCGAGGTCAACGCGGGGGGCCCACGGTGATCCTGAAGGTGATCCCGCCGTCCCGGCCGGGCCTGTGGCACGACACGGCGCTGTGGGAAATCCTGCTCGCCGAGACCGGGGCCCTGGGACGGATTTACCACCGCGGCGTCCCGGACCTCCTGGAGATCTCGGATCACGAGGGCTCGCTGTGGGTCGCCTTCGCGTATACCGGGGGGCTCACGCTCCGCGAGCTGCTCGCCCGGGGGGAGCGGCCGGACCGGTCGACTCTGGTGGACTGGGGTTGCCAGCTCCTGGGGATCCTGGAGGAGGCCCATGCCCAGGGCGTCCTTCACCGGCACCTCGGCGAGGACGAGGTGGTCGTCACTCCGGAAGGGCGGCTGGTCCTCACCGGCTTCGGCCTGACGCAGCTCGTCTTCCATCCCCAGACCGCCACGCCGCCGGAGCAGCTCGCGGGCGATCCGTGCACGCCGCAGGGAGACCTCTATGCCGTGGGCTCTCTCCTCCGGCGCCTGGCGTTCACCGGTGCCATTCACAGGGACAGGAGCCGCGGCGGACGCAAGGGGCACGATGTCCTCGGGGGTCGCGGCCTGGGCTCGCGGGACCCCCTGCTCAAGGTGCTCGCCCGGGCAACGTCGCCGGACCCCGCAATCCGCTACGAAAGCGCCGCGGAGATGGCCGAGGCTCTGCGCGAGGCCGGCCGGTCGTACGTCGGGGTCACTCTTCGGAAAGACGAGGGGACCACCGGTCAGGTGGCGGTCTTCCCCGGCGTCCTGCCGCGGCCGGCCGCCATCGCTCAGGCGAGCCTGGGGGACCTGCAGGAAGGGGAAGGGCAGAACGACCTCTGGCGGGCGGTCGTCGTGCTCGTGGCCTCCCTGTTGCTGCTGACCACCGTCCTGGCGACGGGCTGCTTCCTCGCCGGCTGACCGAGGCGGAAAAAGAAAAAGCCCGGCGGGATCACTCCCCCGGGCTCATACGCCTCCCCGCCACACCCCAAACATCTCAGAAATCTATAGAAATCTCTCTCTCCTCCCAACAGAACTTCAGGTACAGCAGGTACTACAAAAAAATACAGCAAACGATGAACGGCGGCCCTCCCTCCGGTGCCAGCCCTCTCTCTCCCCTCGGGCTGCTTCGTTGAGGGGAGTGTAGGGAAGGGTGGATCAAGAGTCCTCAGAGTTGCGCTCAAGCTTCATCAAAAAATATCAAAGCGGACCTCATTCCCGTTGAGACCGGCCTGGGGTACAATCCCCCAGGCAGCTTCCCGTACTCCCTTCCGGATGGTTTTCCTCCCAGGAGAAGGAAGTCCGGTCATGCCTGAATCGATCCCATGACGACGAGTCCCCTGGCAGCCCGGAGCGAAAGGCTCCTGTACGAGTTCGACGCCTTCAAGGTCGATCCCGTCCGGCGCCGTCTCCTGCGGGACGGGAGCGTCGTTCCCCTGACGCCCAAGGCGTTCTCGATCCTCCTGGTCCTGATCGAGAACCATGGCGGGGTGGTGGAGAAGGAGGAGCTGATCCGGGCGGTCTGGGGTGACTCCTACGTCACCGAGGCCAACCTGACCCAGAACGTCTCCTCCCTGCGCAAGGCGCTGGGTGAACGGGCCAACGACCACCGGTTCGTGGTGACTATCCCCGGGCGGGGCTACAGTTTCGTGTCCGACGTGGCCGAGGTCCCGAGGGACCCCACGGGAGAGTTCCCGGCGCTGACCCTGCCGACGCCTTCCCCTTCCGGTCCGTCCCTGGACGAGAGCGGGATCTTCCGGATGCCCACACCCTCTCCTGATGAGAGCGGGGTCTTCCGGATGCCGACACCGCACCCGGATGAGAGCGGGATCTTCCGGATGCCGTCTCTCGCCGGCCCTTCTCCCGTGGCATTTCCACCGGCTCCGCCCTTCAAGGGACGCCGCCGGTTCCTGCTGGCGGGTCTGGTGATGGGCTTCCTGTTCGCGGCGGCCATCGCAGGTCTCTATCTCACCTACAAGGAGCGGCCGTCGAGGGTGGCGCCGGCCGCGCCGCCTTCCGGCGCGAGGGCCGGGGTCCGTCCGGCCGGGTTCCGTCCGACCGTGGCCGTGCTGGGGTTCCGGAACCTCTCGGGAGACCGGCGCAAGGACTGGCTCGCCACGGCCCTGTCCGAGATGCTGACGACGGAGCTCTCCGCCGGCTCCAAGGTGCGGATGATTTCAGGCGAGGAGATCGCCCGGGTCAAGAACGACCCCTCCCTGCAGGCCGAGGAGCTGAGCGCCGAGAACCTGCAGCAGATCCGTGAGGTGCTGGGCGCCGAGCTGGTGGTGGTCGGCTCCTATCTCTCCCTGGGCGGCCGAGATGGGGGCTCCAGGATCCGTATCGACCTGCGGGTGGTCAAGGCGCCGGAAGGCGACACCGTGGCCTCCCTGGCCGAGGTGGGGACGGAGGAGAACCTGTTCGATCTGGTGTCCCTGGTCGGCGGCCGGGTGCGGCGCGGCCTGGGGTGGGCGACACCGTCGCCGGAGGAGGCCCGGGCCGTACAGGCGCTGCGGCCGGGCAACCAGGAGGCGGCCCGCCTCTATGCCGAAGGGCTGATCCGGCTGCGCGCCTTCGACTCGCAGGGTGCGCGCGACCGCCTGCGCCAGGCGGTCGAAGCCGATCCGAAATCGGCGGTGATCCGGTCCGCTCTCTCCCTGGCGTGGGCCGGTCTCGGGCATGACGCTGAATCCATCGCGGAGGCGCAGAGGGCCGTTGATCTCGCGGCCGCGCTGCCGAAGGAGGAGCGGCTGGCGATCGAGGCCCGCTACGACGAGACGAGAAAAGACTGGGACCGGGCGAGCGAGATCTACCGTTCGCTCTGGACGTTCTATCCGGACGGCGTGGAGTACGGGCTGCGTCTCGCGAACAGCCTCTCCATCGCCGGCCGCAACGCCGAGGCCGTAGCCACGGTGGCCACGCTGCGCAAGCTTCCCCTTCCCCTGCGGGACGACCCCCGGATCGACCTCGTGGCCGCGGAAGTCGCGCGCCGGCAGGGGCGTCCCGAGGAAGAGCTGCGAGTCGCCACGGCCGCGGCCGAAAAGGGCCAGAAGCTGGGACAGACCCAGATCCTGGGCGAGGCCCTCCTCCTCCGGGGCGACGCGCTCTATACCGTGGGCCGGCCGGAGGAGTCGCTCGCTTCCCTGCACCGGGCCCAGCGCCTGTTCGGGGAGGCCAGCAACCAGGCCGCGCAGGCGCGCACGCTCAACCGCATCGGCGCGGTGCTCCTGGACATGGGCAACCTCGCGGAAGCCGAGAAGAACTACCAGGAGGCGCTCGCCATCGCCCGGCGGATCGGCTCGGACGACCTGATCGCGACCCAGACGCTGGCGCTCGGTTTCGTGGCCGGGAACCTGGGGGACCTCGAACGCTCGCGGGCCCTGGCCAGCGAGGCTCATACCCGCTTCGTGAAGCTGGGCGAGCAGCTCTACCAGACGCGCAGCCTCTTCAAGGTCGCCGGCATCCTCTGGGAGATGGGCGACGCGGAGGGGGCCCGCCGCCGGTTCGAGGAAGTGCTGGTCCTGGCCCGCAAGTCCGGCAACCAGGTGGAGGAGGCGCGGGCCCTGAACGGCATCGGCGAGTCCCTGGTAACCGAAGGGTTGCTCAAGGAGGCGCGGCAACGGCAGGAGCAGGCGCTGGAGATCTCGCGGTCTTCCGGCGACCCGTTCCTGACCGCCGAGTACCTGGCCTCGGTGGGGCAGACGCTGATGCTCCAGGGGGACCTGTCCACGGCGCGGAGCCATCTCGAATCCGCTCTCAAGGACAAGCAGCGCATCCGCGACCGTTTCGGCGCCGCCCAGATCCTGGGCAGCCTTGCCGATCTGGCGTACGCCCAGGGAGACCTGGGCCTCGCGCGGCGTCATGCCTCGGAGCAGCGGGCCCTGGCCGATCAGATCCAGGCGAGCCTGACGAGTACCGAGGCCCTGGCTCGCCAGGGGCGCCTGGACCTCGCGGCCGGTGATCTCCCGGCGGCCCGGGAGCACCTGGCGGAGGCCTTGCGCGTCGGCAGCGCCCGGGGCGCCGCGTTGCTGGCGGCCGAGATCCGCCTGGACCTCGCGCGGCTCGCCTGGCTGGACCGGCAGCCGGCCGAGGCCGACCGCCTCGCCCGCGAGGCGGCGGACTGGTATGCCGCCCGGAAGATGACGGACCCCCAGGCGCGGGCGCTCGCCTTGCGCTCCCAGGCCCTCCTGGCTCTCGGCCGCGCGAAGGAGGCGCAGGCGGCCGCCAACAAGGCCAACTCTCTCGCGGGAGAGAGCGGGAACCTGGCGCTTCGCATCGAGATCGTGACGGCCATCGCGCCCGCGGGCGTGGCAACCGGCGCGCACGGGGAGGCCCTGGGCCACCTGCGCTGGGCCGTCGGGGAGACCTCCCGGATCGGCGCCGGCGCCGGGGCCGCAGGCCTCGAGGCGCGGCTCACGCTCGGCGCCCTGTATCTGCAGCGGGGGGATGGGCCCGGCCGCACCCTCCTCGACGAGGTCCGGCGGGACGCCGAGACCCGGGGCTTCAAAGGAGTCGCCCGGCGGGCGGCGGCGGCTCTCCAGAGTGGGCAACCGGTACCGCTGGGCTAGACGCACCCTTTTCCTCTGATGTCCACGAGCAGTCCTCCGCCAGACCTGGCCGAGAAGCCGTTTTACGATTTCGAGCCTTTTCGGGTCGATCCCGTCCGGCGCCGTCTCCTGCGCGGCGGAGAACCGGTGTCGTTGACGCCCAAGGCGTTCTCGATCCTCCTGATCCTGCTCGAGAACCGGGGTGAGGTGGTGGAGAAGGAGGACCTGATCCGGAGCATCTGGGCAGACGCCTACGTCACCGAGGCCAATCTGACCCAGAACGTCTCTTCTCTGCGCAAGGCGCTGGGCGAGCGGGCCAACGACCACCGGTTCGTAGTGACCGTTCCCGGGCAGGGGTACAGCTTTGTCGCCGAGGTGACCGAGGTCCCGCGCGAGGAACCTCCGGTGGCCACCGCCCCCATGGCTCCCCCGGCGGTCCTGGTCTCCGCCGCCACCCCGGTGCCGCTGGACGAGAGCGGGTCCTTCCAGCTCCCGCCGTCTCCGCCACCGCCCCCGCAATCTCCTCAATCCTCGGGTGCCCTGCCTGTCCTGGCCCTGTCTTCGCCCCAGCCTCCGCCTCCGCCGTTGCCGGTCCGGGGGCGGCGCCGGCTTCTGCTCCTGGGTGTGGCGCTCGGCTCCCTGCTCGCGGTCGCCACGGTGGCGGCTTACCGCTCCTATCAGGACCGGAAGGTGGCGCCTCCGCCCGCCGCCACCGAGGAGAGCGGAGCCGTCCAGCCGGCGGCCAACCCGCGTCCCACGGTGGCCGTGCTGAAGTTCCGCAACCTCTCGGGCGACCGGCGTTGGGACTGGCTCGCCACCGCTCTGGCCGAGATGCTGACGACCGAGCTCGCCGCCGGCTCCGAGGTCCGGATGGTCTCGGGCAAGGAGGTTGCCCGCTTGAAAGACTCCTTCTCCTCGAACGGGCCGCTGGCAGGGAGCAGCCTGCAGCAGATCCGCCAGGTCCTCGGCGCCAACCTGGTGGTGGAAGGCTCCTATCTCCTGCTGGGCGAGGGCGCGGGCTCCAGAATCCGGCTCGACCTCCGGGTCATCAGGGCGCCGGAGGGAGATACCGTGACCTCGCTGATCCAGGTGGGGACGGAGGAGGGCCTGTTCGAGCTGGTGTCCCAGGCCGGCCTCCGGCTCCGGCGCAACCTGGGGTGGGCGCCTCCCTCTCCAGAGGAGAGCCGGGCCGTGCAGGCGCTGTTGCCCGGCAATCCAGAGGCGGCACGCCTCTACGCCAAAGGGCTGGCCCGGCTGCGCTCCTTCGATCCCCAGGGAGCGCGCGACCTTCTGCAGCAGGCCACCCAGGCCGATCGCGAGGCGGCGGCGATCCGGTCCGCCCTCTCCCAGGCCTGGAGCGACCTGGGATACGACGCCGAGGCTCGCACGGAGGCCCAGAACGCCGTCCGGCTTTCGGGCGCTCTGTCCCGGGAGCAGCGGCTGGCGATCGAAGCCCGCGCCAGCGAAGCGGCCAAGGACTGGGCGAAGGCGAGCGAAGCCTACCGGTCTCTGTGGACGTTCTACCCCGACGATCTGGATTACGGTCTGGGCCTGGTGAACGCCCTCTCCTCTGCCGGCCGGGGGGCCGAGGCTCTGGCCACGGTAGCCGAGATGCGCAGGCTGCCTCCTCCGGCTGGCGAGGATCCCCGGATCGATCTCGCGGAGGCGCGGGTCGCCAAGCGCCTGGCGAGCTTCGATCTCTACAGGCGCGCCGTCGAGGCGGCCGTTCGCAAGGCCCGCCGCTCGGGCGAGGACCAGATCCTGGCAGAGGCGCTGATGCAGCAGGGCGACAGCGTGACCATGGCCGGCCGGCCTCAGGAGGCCCATCCTCTGTATCAGGAAGCCCGCGAGCTGTTCACCAAGGCGGGCAACCAGTCCGCCGTCGCGATCCTCCTCACCCATTCCGGCGTGTCCCTGCACGAGCAGGGCGATCTGGCGGCGGCCGAGAAGGCCTACCAGGACGCGCTCGCCACCCTCAGCCGGATCGGCAGCGTCCAGAACGTGGCCACGCAGCTCGCCAATCTGGGGCTGCTCTACCAGGATCTCGGAGACATGCCCCGCGCTCAGGAGTCCCTCGAGAAGGCCCTGGATGCCTATATGAAGAGCGGCGACCGTGTGCTGGAGGCGAGGACCTTCAACGTGCTGGGCACCGTTCGGGCCGCGCGGGGCGATCTGGCGGGTGCCCGGAAGAGCTTCGAGAAGGCTCTCGCCATGGCCCGCCAGACCGGCCACCGCCTCGACCAGGCCCGCGCGGTCTACCAGCTGGGCTCGGACCTGGCACGGCGGGGGGAGCTGAAGGAGGCCCTGCGGATGCACGGCCAGGCCCTGGGCCTTGCCCGCGAGGTGGGGGACACCGTCCGCAGCCCCTCGATGATGGTGGCCTCGGCGGAGGTCCTGGCACGGCTGGGCAACCTTCCGGAGGCGCGGCTCCGGCTCCGGAAGGCTCTGGAGATGAAGCGGCAGGGCCGCGACAAGACCGGCGCCGCCGAGGTGCTGGGTCCCCTGGCGCAGGTCGAGTACCGGCTCGGCAACCTCGGGGAGGCCGAGAAGCTCAGCCGGGAGCAGCGGGATCTTGCCCGCAGGATCGGCTCGCGCAGCCTCGACGCCATGGCCCTCCGGCTGCTGGGCCGGTGGAGCCTGGAGAGGGGAGACCTGCCGGGTGCACGGCAGCAGATCGAGAGTGCCCTGCGCAGCCACGTCGAGAATGGAGAGGCCCTGGAGGCGGTCGCCACCCGGGTCGAGCTGGCCCACCTGGACTGGCTCCTGGGAAATTTCAAGGAAGCCGGGCGCCTGGCCACCGAGGCGGCGGACTGGTATGGCCAGAAGGGGATGAACGGATACCGGGCCCAGGCCCTGGCGCTGCGCTCCCAGGCGCTCCTCGGCCAGGGCCGGACCGCGCAGGCCTGGGACACGGCGAAGCAGGCACAAGCGGTCTCCGAACGGAGCGAAGACCTCGGGCTTCGGATCGAGGTGGCGGCAGCCATCGCGCCCGCGGGCGCCGCCAGCGGAGAGAGCGCGAAGGCCCTCGGCCAGCTCGCCCGGGCGGCCGCGGAGGCCGTGCGCACCGGCAATTTCGCCGCCGGGCTCGAAGCCCGTCTGGTCCTGGGCTCCCTGCAATTGCGGGCGGGCAATCCGGCCGCCGGCCGCGCGGCCCTCGAACAGGTCCGGCGGGACGCCGAGGCTCGCGGCTTCACGGGCACGGCCGAAAGGGCGCTGGCGGCCCTGGGCGGAGAGATCTTCAAGAACGAGGGCTGAGGAGACCCGGCTGGCGGGAACGGCGGAAGAGGATCAGGTCGGCAAAGCCGCCCAGGACCACGGCGGCGAGCAATACCGAGCTGCCGGCCGCGAGGAGCGGCGCCCGCTCCAGTCCGAGCCCAGCGGCGAGCAAGGGGACGCCCACCGTCCACAGCGCGAAAACCGCGGCCTGGAGAGGGCGCACCGGAGTCTCGTGGGGAGACAGCGGCTGCTCCTCCGGCACCACCCCTTGATAGGCCCGCATCCACGCGTAGAGGGGGAGGAGCCGCTGCTGGACGCCCACCACGATCTGGGCCAGGAAACCCACCAGTCCCAGAGTCCCATAGACCGGCGCGGCTCGGAGCGTCCACGCCGGATCGTCCACGAACGCGAGGGCGATCCCCAGCCCCGCGGACGCGGTGAGGTAGAGGAGAGCCTGAATCGCGTGGAAAACCCCCCAGTCGGGACGGCGGAGCGCCTTGGGTGCCGGCCTCGGGTGCCGTTTCATCCAGACCACCCGGGAGAGGAACGCGGCGAGGCCGGATACCACGAGAAGAGCGGACACCCACAATAACGGAGGGCGCGAGCGCAGCAGGAACGACGCGAACAGGCCGAGCACGCCCGCTTCCAGCAGCACCGCGCTCAGCGCCACCGGCCGGCCCTCGGGCATGGCCGACGGCAGGAGCATGGGCAACAGCCGGTAGCCGGCGCCCATCACCATCATCGTCGCCCAGCCCAGGGCAGCCATGTGGGCGTGGGCGTAGACGTTGGTCATCACGAAGCCGCCGAGCACGGGCTCGACCTTGTTGAGCCCCAGGAGCACTCCCAGCGTCGCCGCGATCAGCACGTTCAGGAAGGCCAGGAAGAAGTGGATCTTCACCTCGCCCGGCACCGGCGCCGGCCAGAGCGCCACCGCCGCCCGGGCCGCCACCCAGAGGAGGCCCACCGTCACCGTGCCCGCCGACCAGACCATCCCCTTGGGGCTGTCGATCCAGAAGTGAGACACCATGCCGAGGACGCCGATCCCATAGACGGCCCAGGCCGTGAAGTCGGGCCATCCCGCCGGCAGCCGCGCCCGCAGGGCCATGGGCGCGATCATGTAGAGAGCGCCCAGGATCGAGGCGCTGATCCATCCCAGCGTCACCAGATGCACCACGGCGATCATCCGCGGGTGGTAGAAGAACCCGGCGAAGCGCGCGGGATCGAACGCCATGGCCGCGAAGGCCGAGCCGAGCGCCACGTGGGCGAGCCCGAAGTAGAGAAGGGGAAGCCGGGTGTGCCGGGGGCGGGCGGCGGTCACTGCGGCAGTCACTTGTACCGCACGCCCCCCTTGATCACGATGTCTACGTCCTGGAGCAGGTCCACGTGCCGCAGCACGTCCCCGCGGACGGCAATGACATCCGCCTTCTTGCCCGGGGTCACCGTGCCCACCTCCTTCTCGGCCTTCATGGCAACCGCGGGCCAGAAGGTGGCGGCGCGGATGGCGTCCATAGCCGGCACGCCGAAGACGTTGACCCAGGTGTCGATCTCCCGCCAGGTCGAATCGCTGTGGAAGTTGAGCGGCACGCCGCTGTCCGTGCCGATCAGCAGGACGGCCCCGGACTGGCGGAGCTGCTCGAACTTGCGCTTGAGCGTCGGCCGGCGCGAGGGGGCGAAGCGGGATGTACTCCAGCCGGTCCGGATGGGCGAGCGACTGGCGGATATCCGCCACGACCTCCTTCGGCAGACCCACCTGCCAGCGGGGATCGTCCAGACGCTCGGGAAAGGCGTCGCGGGTCTCCTCGTAGAGAAGCAGGGGACCGATCGTGGGCGTCCAGAACAGGGTGTTGGCCCGCCCCTTCATCAGGTCGAACACGTCCGGCGGGTACTCGGGTGCCGTGCCGAGCCCGGTGTGCTCGAAGCAGTCCACCCCGGCCTGGATGCCACGGCGGATCTCTTCGGCCCGGTGGGAGTGGGCCACCACGGGGAGGTTTCGCTTGTGGGCCTCGTCCACCACGGCGCGAACCTCGTCCATGGTCATCTGGTCCTGATCGATCAGCTTGATGACGTCCACCCCGGCGTCCGCGAGGCGTTTCACCTTGGCGCGGGCGTCTGCCGACCCCTGGATCCCCCAGCGGAACGCCTCCGTACCGGGATAGGGCTCGTGCTGGAGGAAGGGGCCGGAGACGTAGAGGTTCGGCCCCGGGATCTCGCCTTTCCGGATCGCCTCGCGCACGGCGATGCTGTCTTCGAGCGGCGCCCCGAGGTCCCGCGCGCTGGTCACGCCGGCCAGGAGGAGCTGCCTGGCCGCCGCCGGCATGATCGTCGAGCGGAACAGGGGCGGGTAGGTCTTGTCCCAGTGGGCGTAATCCGCGTGCCCCACGATCATCAGATGGACGTGCATGTCCCACAGGCCGGGCAGCACGCTCATCCCCTCGGTCGAGATCACCTCCGCCCCCTCGGGGATCGCGACCTCGCCCACCCGGCCGACCGTCTGGATGCGGTCCCCCTCGATCAGGACCACGCTGTTCTCGATGGGAGCGCCGCCGTAGCCGTCGATCAGCCGGCCGCCGACCAGGGCCTTCATGGGGGCGGCGAGGGCAGGGGCCGCCATGGCAAGGAGAGCGAGGACGACCAGGATAACGGACCTTTTCATGGGGGATGGAGCCTCCTGGCGGGGGAGTATCTCAAGGAGATGGAGAGGGGTCCAGCCCAAAAAAAGAGAGCGGCACCTCCTGGGGGGGAGTGGGCCGCCTTAAGAGGAGCCGCACCGCCTGAGCAACGGCGCGGATTTGCTGCTTGAAAGGCATTATGGGGATGGGAGATTACGAATCACATTAAGCGGACCGGCTCCGTCGCAAGAGGCGCCGGAGCGGCAGGGGGCACAGGCAGGCGGGCCAGCCGCTTGCCGAACTGCCGGCTGAAGATCTTGCCCATGGCCTTGAGCTTCAGGGTCTGGAACGGGTACCGGTGGGAGCTCAGCCACCGGCATTCGTCGGGCAGCATCACCAGGCTCACGTGGATGTTCGGCGCCACGCCGATCGGCAGGCCGCGCTCCATGCAGGCCTCGTAGAGGCGGCGGAACACGGGGATCATGTCCTCCGTGCGGGGCGGCTCCTGGTGCTCCAGGTCCGTGCCGATCAGGGGGCGGAACACGCAAACGGTGGGCACGGCGCCCACGGATGTGATCCAGTCGATGGCTCGGATGGAAGACTCTGCAGGCTCCAGGCCCGCGATGATCTCGCCGTTGGCCACCCACGCCTCCCCCTTGGGACCCTTGTGGGTGAGGGCCGCACAGTAGCGGACGGCTTCCAGATAGTGGTCGAGCCCGTACTCAGCGTGCTTGCCGGGGCAGATTTCCTCGAAGAGCCGGCGGTCGAAGATCTCGAAGCAGAAGGAGACGCGGTTGACGCCGATCGCCCGCAGATGGTCGTAGCGCTTGAGGTCCCGGTGCGGAGGCGTCTGGACGCCCACCAGCAGGCCCAGCTCCTTCTTGATGCGGACGATGAACGGTTCCAGGAGGTCGAGGTAGGTGTCGCCGTCGTAGTGGCCGGTGTTGAAGTCCACGTAGGTGATGCCCGACTCCTCCCGGGCCGCGCGTACGACTTCCATGACCTCGTCGATCGACTTGTCGTCCGCGTCGTCGATCCCCAGGTTCAGGCCCACCGAGCAGAACTTGCAGTTCACTTTGGCCGGTTTGGCCGTCCAGTACTCGCAGACCTTGGCCTGATAGATGCCGAGGTAGGTGCCCTGGAGGGTGCCGACGCGGGTCATGGGCTTGCCGTTGGAGGTCGTGCGGTCGTACCAGCCGGGCCGGGGGGACAGGGTGAGAGGCACCACGTCATCCCCGTTCCAGCGCAGGATGTATCGGCCATTCTCTCTATGTAGGGTGTAGGGAGAGCGGGCGGCGAAGCTCTCGGTCACTGGGACGTTGGTCCAGAGGTTCCCCGGCAGGATCACCTCCAGACCGCTGCCCAGCCCCGCGCGGGTGCGCAGGATCTTCCGTCCACCATCCTCCTCGACCAGGCAGGAGTCGTCCAGGCGGAGCCCCTTGCAGTAGAGGTCGAGCTTGAGCAGGGATGGATTGGTGCGCAGGGTCGAGAGCATGAGGTCTCCTCCGGTCGTTTCCCAGAGGCTACCGGGAGGAGGGGGGCCGGAGCGCCACCCGAAAGGCGGGAAATGGGGCTACCCTGGCGGGTGGGACGTCTGCGAGCCACGAGGCCGGCGGGCGGCGGCGAGGGTGCGGGTCACCAGCAGCCGGCCGAGGAGGGCTTTCAAAGTCCCGGCATCGCCATGGATCTCGGTCTCCAGGTGGCGCTCGCCGAGCAACTCCTCGCGGGTGCGCAGCCGGCCGATCTCGATGGTCTGGAGAAGGATGGGCCACCGGCGCTCGGTCCAGGAGGCGGGCAGCCGGTGCCGGGGCCGGATCACCACCATCCGCTCCCGGAAATGCGGAGGGAGGACATGCTCGAAGTCCTTGGGGCTGCGATAGAGATTTCCCTCGCTCTCCCCCTTCATGGTCACCAGGACAACGGCGTCGCATCCTTCCGCGAAGGCCTTCTCATAGGGGAGGTTGTCGGTGAGGCCGCCGTCCCCGTAGCGTTCGCCTTCGATGCGGGGAGCGCGGGTATAGAACGGGGGCACGTAGTTGGAGGCCAGAAGGAGGGCCAGCGGGTCCTCGACCGTCCGCGCGTCAAAATACTCGCCCTGCTGGTCGCGCAGGCGGGTGACGCCCACGAAGAGGGGCAGGGCTTCGGGAGCGCGCAGCCGCTCGACTCCCACGTACCGGCTGAAGGTGCGCCGGTGCATCTCGGTAAAGCGGTAAGGAGACTGCTCGCGCAGGAGATTCCTGACGTCGAGGTACGGCATCCGCACGAAGGCCCGCCAGTAGTGCCGCAGGCGGTGCACCGTGCCGGCTGAAAGTGCCGCTCCGTTCCACGCCCCGCCCGAGACGGCCACGCAGAGAGCCGGCCGGACACCGAGCTCCAGCAGGGTTTCGAGAACCCCGATCTGGAACGCGCACCGCGCCGAGCCGCCGGAGAGGGCCACGCCGACTTTGCGGGCAGAGCGCAGGAGGTCGAGGACGGGGGAGGTGGGAGTGGATTCCATGGTCGGGTACGGTGTCTGGACGCCTTATTGTAACCCTCGGTCCTGCAAGGAGTCTTCAGGTATATTGGTCCCGATGGACGAGACACCGGCCTTGGACGAGCGCATCCGCGAGCTGGCCGAGCCCTTCGAGGGGATCTCGGTCCTGGTCTTTTTCGGCTCCCGCGCCCGGGGGACGCACCGTCCGGACAGCGATCTGGATGTGGCGGTCCTGCCGAACGTCAAGGATTCTGGTGCTCGTAGCCACCTCTTGACGGATCTCATCGTGGCATTGGCAGACCTGTGTCCAGAGGGTAGCATTGACGTTGTCTTTCTTGATGAGGCTTACGACGTTCTTCGACAAAGGGTGATGGAGCATGGCCGCGTCTTGATCAATCGTGATCCGGAGGCGTGGAAGGAGCTGCGCGTCCGCACCATGCGAGAGTACGGCGACCACGAGTTTATGCGACGTTTCTACGAAGAAGCCCAGAAGCGGCGTCTCCAGGAAGGCAGAACCGGCAATTTGTCATAAAGAGCCTGTCAACGAGTGGCGGATTCGCAAGGCGTTCCAGGCCTACGAGCGCGGTGAGGGCTCTCTTGCCTACGCCGCTCAACAGGCCGGAGTCTCTCTGCGCGAAATGATCTCCCTGGCCTATGCCCATGGTTTAGCCCCCAGAGTTGATGCCGCGGACTTGGAAATCTCCGATCTAGAAGCCGCTTCCCGTCTGTGATCCCCACCCACCCTTCCCCAGACTGCTTATCCTGATGCTCTTCACATTGCGACGGCTTCGGTGCATCAGGTCGATTATCTTCTGACGTGGAACTGCGCCCACATTGCGAATGCGGAGATCCTGCCTCGAGTAGCCTTGATTTCTGAACGCTTCGGAGTAACTTTACCGTATATCTGTACCCCTGAAGAGCTTTTAGGAGATCCCCAATGAGCAGCGACCCCATTGTCGAAGAGCTGGACCGGCTACGGGCTGAACAGATGGAAAGCTACAATTTTGACTTCGAGGCTTTCTATCGAGATCTCAAAGAGCAGGAGAAGCTGTCACCACAGCCGATACAGGCGCCGCGGGAGTCCTCAACAAGTGAGCGCGTGAATTCGGCCGCTCGTTACACCCCCCGAAGGTGAGTATGGCCAGCGGACGGCTCAACCGTACGCTGGCCCTCCTTCCAGACAAACTCCTAGATCGTCCAGCTCTTCACCGAGTCATAGCTGGACTTCTCGGGCTTCACCGAGATGTGGCAGTGCTTGTTATGAGGGTTCGCGCCCGTGTAGGGCCGCCATGCCCAGGGCGGCTGGCCGCCGAGCGGCAGGGGATTCGAGATCCGCCGGTTCCAGATGATGTATTTGACCCGGGAATCCCGGCTACCCCGGATCGCTTCCGCGATGGCCCCCGCGTCGCACCCGCCGGCCGGATCGTGCGTGATGTCCATGGCGGTCACCACGCCCACGTTGCCGTCTTTCACCCAGGGATTGTGATCGGAAGCCCGGCTCGTGTGCGCCGCGTCGCCGATCGTTCCGTCGTGGGACTTCTTCCGTTTAGGTGCCTTTTTGTTCACCTGCTCTCTCAAAGCCAGCAGGCATTTGGCGACCCGCCACGGGATCGTCGCGACAGCTTCCGCATCAATCCCTTCGAAAGGCCGTTCTCTGTCCGGGTCCGCGGCGAAGTCGTCGCCCAGGTTTTCGGTGCTTTCTTCCGGTGGGATCTCGTCTGCCGCAAAGACCTGAGAGTAGACCTCCACCTCCTCTTCGAGGCCCTCGCATAGATCGAGAATGTCCGGCACCTGCTCCACGGGGACCTCGTGCCGGCCGTCCCGGTCGTGCACCACAACGTGCTCCACCGTGTCCGAGGCCTCGAAGGAATGCGTCACGCTGAACGGTGTGATGACGTCCGGCCCCAGCTCCGGCCTCTCGTGATACAGGATCAGCTCCGGGGGGAAGATCCGGATCGGGCTCTGCTCGAACCAGACCTGATAGCCGCCCCTGCGATGCGATCCCCGAGCGGTGACGATGACGAGACCCAGAATCTGTTCAGCCCGGTAGGATGCCTTGCAGAGCCATTTCGAGAGATCGTTCATAAGATCCTCCAGTTTCCCACAGAGCCATCTTACATGCGGATGGCGAACTCATCCAGCCGTGCAACTTCTACTCTAGAATCCCTGATTTCGGGATCAGAATCCCTCGATCCGGCCCGCAAAGCTCCCGATCCCGCTTCCGCAGCCTCCATTTCGAGATTGGAATCCACTGGATTCCGTCCTCGGAGCTTTCATTTTGAACTTCGAATCCAGTGGGTTCCGTTTTCGAATCCACTGGTTCCACTCTGGAATCTCTTGATTTGAGTCTGGAATCCAGTGGATTCCAGATCCAAATCCAGTGGATTCAAGTCCGAAACCACTGGATTCTGGTTTGGAACCACTGGATTCTGACCTGAAACGAGTGGATTCAAGACCGGAATCCAGTGGATTCCGGTCTCGAAACGGGGGCTTTGCAGGCCGGAACCACTGGGTTCGAACCCTGAATCGGGAGCTTCACACCTGGAACAGAGGGCTTTGAAAGACGATCACCCCATGGTGAGAGCGCTCACGTGGGTCACTCGGTTGCGTCCGTCCCCTTTGGATTTGTAGAGAGCGCGGTCGGCGTCGTTGAGAAGGGCTCGGCCGTCGCGGGGGGAGAGGGCGGGATTCCAGGTGGAGATGCCGAAGCTTGCGGTGACGCCCCGGCCGGGCCAGGGGGCGGCTTCGATGGTCTCGCGGAAGCGCTCCGCCAGCACCAAGGCTCCCTCGCCCGGGGTGTCCGGCAGGATCACGGCGAACTCCTCGCCGCCGAAACGGGCCACGATGTCCGAGCCGCGCGCCTGGCTCCGGAGCAGCAGGGCCAGACGGTGGAGGACCTCGTCGCCCGCCAGGTGGCCGAATTCGTCGTTGTAGTTCTTGAACCAATCCACGTCCAGGAGCAGGAGCGAAAGCGGCGACTTCCTCCGCGCGGCGCGGTCGAGCTCCCGCGCCAGGTGCTCCTCGAAGCCGCGGCGGTTGATGAGGCCCGTGAGCTCGTCCGTGCCGGCCAGGGCCTCCAGCTTCTCGTTGGCTTCCTCCAGGCGGGCATTGGCTTCTTCGAGCTTCCGGCGCTGCTCGGCGATCTGCTCCTCGTAGCGCTTGCGGTCCGTCAGGTCGAGCTGGGTGCCGCAGGCGCGCAGGGGCTTGCCCTCGGCGTCGCGGCTGATCACCTTGCCCCGGTCCAGGATCCAGACCCAGTTGCCCGACTTGTGGCGCAGGCGGTATTCGGTCTCATAGAACGGCGTCCGCCCTTCCAGGTGCGCGCTCAGGACCACCCGCAGCCGGTGGACGTCGTCCGGATGGACGAGGCTCTCCAGGCTGGTGATGTGCGGAGGGATCTCCACCAGGCGGTAGCCCAGCATCTGGGCCCAGCGCTCGTTGAAGATCACCCGCCCGGTGGGGAAGTCCCAGTCCCACATCCCCAGGTCGGCGCCGTGGAGCACGAGGGAGAGCCTCTCCTCGTTCTGCTGCATGGTCTGCTCGGCCAGCTTCTGCTGGGTCACGTCGAGCGCCAGGCCCCCGAGCAGGTGGCGGCCATCCCGGCCCGGCAGGGGGAACTTGTAGGACATCCAGTAGGAGGCGCCGTCGGCGGAAGGGCCCTTCTCGAGTTGGCTGATGGGCCGGTCGTCCCGGAGGACTTTGCGGTCCTGCTCGCACAGGGGCTCGGCGATGTCCGGCGGCCAGAGCTCGCTGTCCGTCCGGCCCAGCCAGTCGGCGAGGGGAAGGTTGAAGCGGCGCTCGGCGGGCTTGTTGACGTAGAGGTAGCGGCCGGCTTCGTCCTTGATGAAGGCCACCACGGGGCTGTTGTCCATGAACGCCTTGAAGCGCTCCTCGCTTTCGCGCAGGGCCTCCTCGGCCGCCTTCTGGGCCGTGATGTCCTTGCCGATGCCCAGGAAGCCGTTGACGCGGCCCGCTTCGTCATAAAGAGCTGTGACGGAGATCCGGACGGGGAAGCGGCTGCCGTCCTTGTGGATATACGTCCAGTCGTTCTCGTCCGGGATGCCGAGCCGGGCCTTGGCCACGAACGCCTCGAACCCCGGCTCGACGGTCTGGCCCAGCTCCGCGGAGAGCTGCCGGGCCCGGCGCTCGACCTCCCCAGGATCGTGGAACGCCAAGGGGGTCATCCTGCCGATGACCTCGTCCGCCGTATAGCCCAGCTTCTTCAGCGCGCCGGCATTGCAGGTCTGGATGAGTCCTTCGACATTGGTGGAAATGATCGTGAAGTCAGCGCTATCGAGAATCGCCTGTTGCCAGGCGCTGGCTCGCTGGAGCGCTTCCGGGTCTGCAAGCTCGAGGAGTCTCTCGGGATCCATGGCTGAGACGAAGATGACCTGCATCGACTACAACGGGAACCAAGGCATTATACGCCCAATCCTCTGTTCAAACGATTTCAGTCATCCGTCCGATACAATTGCGCAAATCTTCGCGCTTGCGCCTCCGCTTCACTCTTGGGCCGGCAAGGCGGTCCCCCGGGGGACCGCCTACGGAACCGGTGACGCCTAGGTGTAGCACTGATACCGGCTGTTGCAGTAGTCCGTGACCTCGCACTCGTCCGTATCGCCGCGCTGCCCGCCCACGATTTTGTGCAGATCCTCGAGGCGGATCAGGGTTTCCTTGCTGAGCTGAAGCTTCCTGGTCTGCTGCTTCTTCACGTGAGCCTCTCCTTTTTCAAGATTGGGGGGAGCGCCTGGCTCCCTGACGTGGAGAGGAACGACCGGGGCAGGGCGATCTCCTCACCCTCTTCTGGTACAGTTTGTGAAGAGCTCGAAAGGAGGAACCCCATGTACTGTCCTGAATGCGGGAGTGAGTACCGGGAAGGCATTTTCGAGTGCGTGGACTGCCAGGTCCCTTTGACGGCGGAGCCTCCCGCCGAGGAGTCCCATCCGAACCTCGACCTGGTCACCGTGATGACCGAGGAAGATCCGGCCCGGCTGGCGCTGGCGGAGTCGCTGCTGATGGATGCGGAGATCCCCTACACCAAGAAGGGGGAGCAGATCCAGGACCTCTTCGGCATGGGCCGCCTCGCCTTCAATCCCCTGGTGGGGCCGGTCCTCCTCCAGGTCCCGCAAGAGCATGCGGAGGAGGCGCGGGCCCTGCTGGACGATCTGGAGTCCGAGGAAGAAGTGGACTATTCCTTTTACGATAACGAGCACGATGACACTCCGGAGTGAGACGATGCCTATCCAGCCCCTGCGTTTCGCGATTGTGCTCCTGGTGTTCCTGTCTCTTTTCGCGCCGCTCGCCTCCCGGGCGGAGGAGCCTTCCCCGGAGGCCCAGGTGGCGGCCCTGCTGCGCATGCAGGCCGCGGCCTGGAGCCGCGGCGATCTCGAAGCGTTCACCTCGGTCTACGCGGAGGACGCCGCCTTCCTCACGGCGGATGGGCTCACCCGCGGGCGGCGTGACGTGCTGGAGCGCTACCGGAAGCGCTACCCGGACGCTGCGGCCATGGGCAAGCTGACGCTGGAGGTGATCGAAACGCGAGTGTTTCCGCCGGGGAAGGATGCGAGTGGCGTTTCAGTCGCCGCGCGCTGGCGGCTCGAATATCCTGGGCAGGCGGACCGCAAGACGGCGGAGGGAATGACCCTGGTCGTCCTGCGGCGGACCGCGACCTCGTGGGAGATCGTTCAGGACGCGTCGATGTAATCTAGTGCATCGAGCCATCTAGAAGCGGAAGGCGGCCGCAAGCGCAGGGCCGCTGAAGGCGAGGTCCTGGATGTGCTCGTCGCCCTTCTGCTCGTAGGACAGATGGCGGTACGCGCCTAGCACGTCGCCCCAATGGAACCTGTAGCCGACGCCGGCCATCGCCTGCCAGGTCAGCTTCGAGTCGCCCGCGCCGGCATCGAGGTAATAGGGGAGGAACCAGTTGTTGCCGTCGCCGAATCTCAGCTTGCCGCGCACGCCGACGATCGCGTCCAGCAGCTCTTCCTTCTGCGAGAAGGTCCCCGCCTGCGGGAACAGCCCGAGCGGGCCCGCAAGCTGCCAGTCGAGCGTCGTCTCGAGGGAAAGGTAGCGGAGGCCGCCGAGCACCTCGAACGTGGCCGCAGGGCTGCGCGAAAGCGCATAGCTCACGGCGAGCTCCCACTCCACACCCTCCAGGCTTGACGTGGTGTTGGCGTTGACCGGGACCTGCACCACGCCGCCTGGCCCGCTGACGCTCTTGACCTCGGCCGTCTCGTTCCCGAAGTCCAGCCAGATGAAATCGGTGAAGACGGCCCAGGAGCCCTTGCGCGCCTCGCCGCTCAGCATCAGCGCCGCCTTCAGATTCTCCAGGTACTGGCCGGCGCCGACCTCGACCCCCGGATTGCCGCCGGCGCCGGGCGGCACATCGAAGTTGAACGTACCGTTGACGCTAGGCAGCCAAAGGTAGGGCGTGAGCGAGAACTGCCAGCCGTCTTCGGAGCCGTCCAGCTCCTGTGCGGCGGCCGGCAGCGCGAGCAGCGAAACCACCGTGTAGACCACGATTCGAGTGAGCTTCATTTGGACCCCTTGTAGAGGCCGTAGCCGTTCGGCTTGAAGCAGAGGACCGGCGCTCCGAGGTAGATTGTTCAGCGCTTGTCCACCTCGCCGCCATTAGACCTTGGTCGCATCACCAGACGTGGCAGCAAGATCTCTAATCGCCCGTAGGCCGCCTCACTGTCCCGTGGCGCCGGCCGCGCCGGAGAAGGACAGGATGGATTCCAGGATGGGGCGCAGCGAGCGCAGCCGGCGCAGGCGGATGACGCTGTCCCACAGCGGCTCCAGCTTCTTCCACCCCGCCGTGTAGCAGAAGCTTTTCACACGGCGCTCCCAGGTATCATGATGAGTGCTTGCCCGGAAGATGGAGCGCCACCGGTAGAACTCCTCATAGGCCCAGTCGTAGCCCGCCTTCAGCTGTTGCGCGGACATGCCGGCCGTCTCGTACACCACATGGCGGGTATCGTAGAGGTCCCAGTCGCGGGTCCGGATGCGGCCTGCCGCCTCCATGCGCTGGAACAGGGCCGTGCCGGGATAGGGCGTCAGGACGTGGAACGTCGCCGTGGTCAGGCCGTGCTCCAGCGCCCAGTCCACCGTGTTCCGGAAGACGCTGGGACCGTCATCGTCCAGCCCGAACACGAAGCTGCCATTGATCATGATTCCGAGGCTCTCCAGGCGGCGCACCGCCTCGCCGTAGTCCCGGCCCAGGTTCTGATGCTTCCGGCTCTCGCGCAGATTGGTGGGGCTCAGCGTCTCGAAGCCCACGAAGAGGCTGCGCAACCCGGCCTCCGCCGCCTTCTCGATGAGGTCGTCCCGCAGGATGGAATCGAGCGTGGCGGCTCCCTGGAACAGCCGGTTCATGCCCTTCATGCCCTCGAACAGCGCCGCCGAGAACCGGCGGTTGCCGAGCAGGTGGTCGTCGAGGAAATAGAGATGTCGTCCGGGCAGGCGTTCGATCTCGGCGAGGGCGTCGTCCACGCGCTGCGTATAGAAAGACTTTCCTCCTTCGAAGAAGGCGTCCTTGTAACAGAAATCACAGTGATGCGGGCAGCCGCGGGAGACGACGATCGAATTGGGGACGAAATAGAACCGCCGCTTGATCAGATCGCGCCGCACCGGCGGCACCCGTTCGAGCGTGCGCACGCGCAGGGCGGAGGAATAGACCGGCTTGGGGCAACCCGCGGCGAGATCCCTGAGAAATTCGGGGAACGTCTCCTCGCCCGGCCCCAGGAAGAGGCTGTCCGCGTGAGGCGCCGCCTCCGCGGGCAGGGACGTCACGTGCAGCCCGCCGAGCGCAACGTAGCACCCCTTCGCCCGGTATTGATCCGCGATCGCGTAGGCCCGGTAGGCGTTGGTGATGTAGACCTGGATGATGACGAGATCCGGATCATCATCAACATTCAGCGGCTCGACGTGCTCGTCGACCAGGGTGATGTCCGTGTCCGGATCGAGATACGCGGCCAGCGTGGCCAATCCCAAGGGTGGAAAAAGAGAGTACTTGATCGGCCGCCAGAACGGCCCCGTGGCTTCGGTGAGAGCTGGCAGGATCAGTTTGACGCGCAAGATTCCCTCCCAAGAGAGAGCATAGATCTCCCGAAGAGAGAAAAGGCGGCGCGATCATGGAGAAGCCGCCGAAGATTGTGGCGAAATCGAGGAAACCCACGGATTTCTGTTACCCATAGACGGACTTGCATGGATCAACGTAGGCGTGTATGGTTGCCCTCACTTCGCGCTTGGCGCCGGCGAAGGAGCCGGCGGGGCGCGGAGGGCTCACAGCAGAAAGGAGTACCCACATGAAGAGAGCTACTTTGATTCGTTCGTTCCTTCTCGGTCTCGCCCTGACGGCGGCGGCCGGATCCGCCTCCTATGCGGACAGGTGCGTGCCCGATCCGAACGCGATTTGTCCGCTCATTTACGCACCGGTCACGTGCAACAACGGCGTCACCTACTCCAACCAGTGCTTCGCGGACGCGGACTGCGCCCGCGGCTGCCACCCGGCAGGCATCGAGATCTAGGAACCGATCATCCGATCCCGGTGAGGACGATCTTGCCGATCGTCCTCCCGGACTCGACCGCGGCGTGCGCTCTTCTCAGGTTTTCCGCGTTGAGCACGCCATAATTCTCGCGCATCGTATGGCGTAGTGTGCCGTCCTCGAAGAGCTTCGCAGCTTCGTCGAGGATCTCGTGCTGGGCCTGCATGTCCGGCGTCTGGAAATCCGGCCGGGTGAACATCAGCTCCCAGCAGAAGGCCACGCTTTTGCGCATGAAGAGGCTGGTGGGGATGGGCGCGTTCCCCTTGGCGCCCACGATGCAGCCGATCTTTCCCTGCGGCTTGATGGCATCGGCCATGTTCTGGATATGTTTTTCCGTGCTGTTGAAGCAGAGGATGTAGTCCACCTCGGGCTCGCCGAGGCGCTGGAGCTCGTCCTTGAACGGCTTGGTGTGATCGATGATCGAATCCGCGCCCAGCGACCGGCACCACTCGGCAGTGTCTTCGCGCGAGGCCGTGGCGATGACGCGCAGGCCGGCCACGCGCCTGGCGATCTGGATGGCGATCGATCCCACCCCGCCGGCGCCTCCGATAATGATGACGCTGGCCCCGCGGTCCTGATCCCCCCCTGGGCACATTGAGGCGGTCGAACAGTACTTCCCAGGCCGTGATCGTGGTGAGGGGCATGGCGGCGGCCTCTTCCCACGAGAGGTTGCGCGGCTTGCGGCCCACGATGCGCTCGTCCACCAGGTGGAACTCGCTGTCGCAGCCGGGGCGCACGCTGGAGCCGGCGTAGTAGACCTCGTCGCCGGGGGAGAAGAGGGTGACCTCCTCGCCCACGGCCTCGACGATGCCGGAGGCGTCCCACCCGAGGATCTTCGGAGCCGGGTCCGGCGTCTGGGGAGGCTCCTTGGGAGCGCGCACCTTGACATCCACGGGGTTGACGGAGACGGCCTTGACGCGGACCTCGAGGTCGCGCCCGCGGGCCTCGGGCTCAGGGATCTCGACGTCGGCCAGGCTTTCCGGATCTTCGATGGGCAGGTAGCGGTACAGTCCCACGGCTCGCATGCTCTCGCCTCCTCTCGGAGAGCCATCCTATGCCAGTTGTCTTCCCATGATTGTCTTCCCATAGAATCGCGAGATATGCCCGAAGGATTTCTCCCCACCGGTCCTCTTATAGATGATGCGGCCCAGGAGGTCTGACGAATCCGGCTCCTGGGCGGAGGACTGCGGGCTGGTCCGACGCATGCGGGCGGGAGATGAGGCGGCGTTCGAAGAGTTCTACGATCACCATTTCCAGGCCCTCTACCGCTTTGCCCTGACCCGTCTCGGTCCTCTCGGGGAGGAGGCGGAGCTGGCGAAGGAGATGGCGCAGGCAACGGTCTGCAAGGCGCTCGAGAAGCTCGACTCCTACCGGGGCGAAGCGGCTCTCTTCAGCTGGCTGTGCTCGATCTGCCGCTTCGAGATCAGCGGCCATTTCAAACGCGAGCGGCGTGCCCCGCCGCAGTGCGGTCTCTTCGAAGAGAGCGGTGCGCTTCGGAAGACTCTGGAGTCCCTGCCGGCGAGCCTCGACGATCCGGAGAACGAGCTCCTCCGGCTCGAGGTCGCGCGGCGGGTGCACGAGGCCCTGGATCATCTGCCGGTCCACTATGGCCAGGTGTTGGAGTGGAAGTATTCGGACGGCTTGCCGGTCAAGGAGATGGCGGAGCGGCTCGGAACGACCCCGAAGGCGGTGGAATCGCTCCTGACCCGCGCCCGGCTGGCCTTTCGCAATCAGTTCGGGGGTCTCACGCGAGGGGGATGACCATGGAAGCAGAGAACCTGACCGATACCGATTCCCTGCTGCTCCGTCTGGCGGGCCGGCGTCCCCGGCTCCCCGAGAGCGCGGTGGCGCCCCTGCGGGAGGCGGCGCGCGAGGTGTTCCGCCGCCAGGCGCGGAAGGCGTCTGTCAGGCGCCGTCTCGGGTGGGCGGCGTTGGGGACCGGCCTGGCCGCCGCCGTCCTCCTGCTGGTTCTCGGACCTCTTGTGCGGCGTGATCCGAGCCCGGGCCTGCCCATCGCCCAGATCGAGAGGCGGACCGGCGAGGTTACGGTTTCCGGCTCCGGTGCCCTGCTCCCGGGCACGGTCGTCACGACGGCGGCCGGCGGCCGGGTCGCGGTTCGCCTGCCGGCGGGGGCTTCGGTGCGGATCGACGGCGATTCGTCCGTGCGTTTCGACTCCGGGCGCACTCTGACGCTGGAACGCGGCGCCCTGTACGCCGACGCGGGACCGCCCGGGATACCTCATGAGGGGATCGAGATCGCCACGCCCTTCGGCGCCGTCCAGGACATTGGGACCCAGTTCGAGGTCCGGCTGCTGCCGGAGGGGCTGCGGGTGCGGGTGCGCGAAGGGAAGGTGCGGATCGGCGCCGAGAGGCTCCGTGAAGCCGAGGCCGGCAGCGAGCTGCTCGTTCACGCGGACGGCAGCTCCGAGGTCGCGGACGTGCCGGTCTACGGGCCGGGCTGGGACTGGGTGCAGCGGACCGCTCCGCCGTTCATCATCGAAAACGCCAGCCTCGCCGATTTCCTCAACTGGGTTTCCCGCGAGACGGGGCTCAGGTGGCATCTCAATGATCCGCACGGCGATCCGGAGAAAGTGATTCTTCACGGCTCGATCGAGGGCCTGACGGCCGAGGAGGCGCTCTCCGTGGTGCTTCCGGGGTCCGGCTACGGGCACCGCGTCGTGGACGGCGAGATCCGGCTCGAAATGCTACGATGACCCCACCTTGAGCCTCTCTCGCTACGTCCTGGCCTTCGTTCTCGCCCTACTGGCTCCCACCGTCCTGCCCGGGAGCCCCGCCGCTCCGGAGACGTTGCGCATCGTGAACGCGCGGCTGGTGGACGGCACCGGGGCTCCGGCGCGCCTGGGGAGCCTGCGCATCGCCGGAGACCGGATCGTGGCGGTGGGGGAGGTGGAGCCGGTCCCGGGCGAGGCGGTGCTGGATGCCAGGGGGCTCGTGCTCGCGCCCGGGTTCATCGACACGCACTCTCACGCCACCTCGGACCTGGCCACGATGCCGGAGGCGCTCGGCGCGGTGAGCCAGGGGATCACCACCGTGATCGGCGGCCAGGACGGCGAATCGGTCTTGCCGCTGAGCGATCTCTTCGCGCGGCTGGAGAGCGCGCCCGCGGCGCCGCCCGCGGTTAACGTGGCCTCGTACTCGGGGCACGGAACGCTGCGCGAGAAGGTGCTGGGCGGGGATTTCCGCCGGGCGGCCACCGCGGGCGAGGTGGCCGCGATGTCGCGCCTGCTCGAACGCGACCTGGAGGCCGGAGCGCTGGGGCTGTCGACCGGACTGGAGTATGACCCGGGGATCTATTCGGCCCGCACCGAGCTGATGGATCTCGCCAAGGTCACGGCGCGGTACGGCGGCCGGTACATCAGCCACATCCGCAGCGAGGACCGGAAATTCTGGGAAGCGGTCGACGAGATCCTCGCGATCGGCCGCGAGGCGAAGCTCCCCGTGCAGATCTCGCACGTCAAGCTGGCGATGAGAAAGCTCTGGGGCGAGGCGCCGCGGCTGCTGGCGCTGCTCGACGGGGCGAGAGCCCAGGGGATCGACGTCACGGCCGACATCTATCCCTATCTCTACTGGCACTCGTCGCTCACGGTGCTCTTTCCGGAGCGCGACTTCGAAAACCTTGCGGAAGCCCGGCAGGTGATCGCGGAGATCGCGCCGGCCGAGGGGTTGCTGCTCGGCCGCTATCTCCCGAATCCTTCCTATGCGGGGCGCACGATCGCGGAGATTGCCAAAGAGCGCAAGGAGGCTCCCGAGGTGACGCTGGTGGCGCTGATCCGCGATGCCGAGGCCTTTCGCAAGCAACGCAAACAAGGGAAAGAAGGGGTCGAGAGCGTCATCGCCACGAGCATGGTGGAGGGCGATCTCGAACGGCTCCTCGCCTGGCCGCACACCAACCTTTGCACCGACGGCGAGCTGGACGGCCGGCACCCGCGCGGGTTCGGGGCGTTTCCGCGCGTGCTCGGGCTCTACGTGCGCGAGCGCAAGGTGCTGAGCCTGGAGGAGGCGGTGCGCAAGATGACGTCCCTCGCCGCCGATCATACGGGGCTCAAGGACCGGGGCCGGCTGGTGCCGGGCGCCTACGCCGACCTGGTGCTCTTCGATCCGGCCACGGTGATCGACCGCGCGACCACGGCCGAGCCGCACGCGCTCGCCACGGGGATCGAGCGGGTGTGGGTGAACGGCCGCGTAGTGTTCGCAGGTGGCGCGGCGACCGGCGTCCGGTCGGGGCGGGTCCTACGCAGGACACGTTAATTCTACTTTGTCAGACTGTACTTGGCCGCACCCCCGCCCGGGCATAAATGCCCGGGCTAGTCGAAAAAAGCCCCCTAAAGGGGACTCCAGCAGTCGGGTTTACCCGGCTGTTTTGCCTAGCCCGGGCATTTATGCCCGGGCGGGGGTGCGGCCAAGTTGGACGTTTCGAGAATAAGGCCGAATCTGACAAAGTAGAATTAATCAGACGCTTTTCTTAAAATTGCCAGCGGAGGCCGAACGAGGGCAGGAACTCGCCCCAGCTCACCTCTTCGGAGTGGACGCGCACGCCGCCGTCCGGCCCGAGATCGAAGGTGAAGTCATCGAAGCCGCGGACGTTGTGGCGGTCATAAAGGTTCTGCAGATCGACGTAGGCGTCCAGGCGGCCGAGCTGGAGCTTCCAGCCGTGGCTCACCCGCAGCGTCCAGCCGGTGATAGTCGGAAAGGCGCTCGCCGTTGTAGGGGCCGAGAACGGGCTCGATATTTGTCGAAATGATAGCGCCGCCGGCGCCGGTCACGGCGCGCCCCGTCAGGCTCGTGGTGGGCCAGCCCGTGTGGTAGAGCCAGGCGGCGTTGAAGTTCCAGCCGCTCTCCAGCCGGTAGTTGAGGTCGGCGCGGAGGGCGTGCGGCTGATCGACGGCGCGCGGCACCTTGCGGCCGTTGATTTCTTCTTCGATCGAGCTGTAGGCATAGGTGAGCCACCAGCTCAAGGGTCCCCGGTCCGCGCCGCGCAGGAGGACCTCGATCCCCGTGGCGAGGCCGCCGTCCGGCGCGATGCGGACGCGGTCGCCGGTGAGCTCCGGAAACAGCACGATGGGATCGTAAAGGTTTTCATAGCGCACCCGCAGGCGGCTCAGGCGCCGCTGGTAGGCTTCCACCCGCAGCAGGGCGCCGCTCTCGCGGCGATGCTCGTAGCCGAGGATCAGGTGCTCGGCCCACTCGGCGGGCGCCAGCTCGGTCTCGCCGTCTTCGACCTGTAACTCGTTCGGCCGCTGGCTCTGGTAGAACCATCCCCAGGCGAAGCGGAAGACGTCGTCCTCCCGGGGCTTCCAGGCCAGGTTGAGGCGCGGGCTGAGCTGGTTTTCGCCGGTGGCGCCGTTGTAGTCGTAGCGCGCGCCGAGATCCGCGGTGAGAGCCGCCCAGGGCAGCAGCCGCGTGCTGAAGAAGGCGCCGGCCTGGGTGTAGTCGAGGGTCCCCTGGAAACTCGGAGAGCCCCCGGCCGTCGGAGACTTCAGAGGCCAGAGAGGCCCGCACCCGCGGGTGCGCGCTGCGATAGTCGATGTCCGAATGGAGCCAGCGCAGCTCGGCGCCGCCCTCGAAGGAGCGGCGCTCGCCGGGCTGGGCGCGCCAGACCTGCTTGAGGCCGGCGATGTGGAGGTCCCGGACGTCGCGCACCTCGAAACCGTCCTCGCTCTCCGCCGCCGAGCCCGAGCGGTCCCGGCCGATGCGCCCGGCCGAGGCGATCGTCTCGACGAACAGGTCGGGCCCCACCACGGCGCCGTGCGTCAGCCAGAGGTAGCGGTTGCCCCACTGGCTCCGGTAGTGCTCTCCGCCGGCCCCCGAGCCCTCCAGGCCGAATTCGTCGTCCGCGTCCAGCCCGAAGTCGTCTTCCGCGGCCAGGGCGTTGAGCTGCAGGGTCTGATCGGGACGGGGGAGCCAGCTCCAGCTTGCCGAACGTGTCCCAGTAGCTCGGTTTTTCGTCGCGGCCGTTGACCTCCAGGGCGAGGTGGTAGTTGCCGCCGCGGGCGGCACCGTACCAGCGCCCGCGGTCTCCGGGGAGGGTGGCCGAGGCCGACGCTTCGCCGTAGAGAAGGCCGAGGCCGAGCTCGAACCGCCGCGAGCGGGGAGGCGTCAGGGTGGTCATGTCGATCACCCCGCTCATCCGGTCACCGTACTCCGCGGGGTAGCCGCCGGTGCTCAGCTCGACCCGTTCGAGAAACGACGGCGCGACGATGCTCAGGGCGCTGTCGAATTCCTGCAAGTGGTAGGGGGCCAGCAGCTCGAGGCCGTCGAGAACGACCAGGACCTCGTCGTCCCGGCCGCCGCGGATGTGGACCTGCGACGAGGCCTCGGAGCTCGCCGTTCCCGGCAGCAGGCCGACGGCGCGGAAGGCGTCATTGCCGAGGTGAGGCCAGACCGCGGTTTCCGCCGCGCCGATCGACTGCGTTCCGTGGGCCTCTTCCAGGCCGCTCATCCCCGGCAGGGCCGCGTCGCCGAAGACGTCGACCTCGTCCCGCACGACTGGAATGGGCCCGGGCTCGGGCGTTATCCGCCGGCTCGCGTTCCACGGGCTGAGCGGCGACCACCACCAGCCGGCCCGCGAGCTCTTCGGCGCGCAGGCCGTGGGGGTGCAGGAGCTCGTCCAGGATCTCGCGGGGCGAGCTTCCGCGCGGCTCGGCCTTCACCCGCATGGAGTCGCGCACGATGCTGCTGGAGAAGAATACCGGCAGTCCCTGGGCCTGCAGGCGCTGGAGAGCCGCCGTCAGGGTCAGCCCGCGGAAGGGACTTTCCCGGGCGGCGGCGGCCGGGATCGATGACAGGGTTGACAGGGTCAGGACGGCCAGCAGGACGCAGGCGGTCCGCCTCCAGGTCAGGAGCATGGCGAAAGGCTCTTGTCCCATCTTTGGCCGTCCACCGAAGGATTTCCCGTTTCCTGGCCTCTAACGGTTCGTGAGCTGCGCTTCCCTGAAGAGGCCCATAAAGGGTAACATGCCGCAGCGACTCTTCATTCTGTCCCGAAAACATTCCGCGGCTTTCCGCGACCTGAGCCGGAGGTTCCCTTGGTAGAAATTGAGCACACGCTGACCCCTCATGTGCTGGAGCTGAATGACAAAATCAAAAAGATCAACCGGCTCCGCCTCAAGGGCTCCCTGGTGGCGGGCCTGGTCTTCGTGCTCGTCTCCCTTTTCACGGACCGTACCGCTCCCTCGGCCCGGTTTATTGAATTCTGCGGAGGCCTCCTGATCTTCGCCGCCCTGGGGATCCGGCTCTGGGCTCTCGGCAGTATCGATGGCAATAAAAAGCTTGTGCTGGTCACCTGGGGTCCCTATCGCTACGTCCGGCATCCCCTGTACAGCGGCTCGATGCTGTTCGCGCTCGGGACCTGCCTGGTGACGGGCTCCCTGACGGCGGCCCTGTTGATGGCCCTGGTCCTGGCCTGGTTCTACCTGCCATGCCTGCACACCGAAGAGCAGTTCCTGGCCGCGCGGTTCGGAGCCGAGTGGGACGCCCACCGCCGGCAGACCGGAATGCTGCTGCCGAGGCTGGGGAAGCGGGCCCCGAGAGTGGAAAAATCTTTCTATCTCCGGCGGCCTCTGCGGGAGATCGGCACCTTGCTGCTCCTGCCATTGATCACTTTCGGGATCGCCGCTCTGATTCATTATCTCGACCGCCGGTACGACCTGCCGAACTGGTTTGTCTGAACCATGATCAAGATTCTTTAAGCCCAGGGCTGAGGCCCATACCATTACACACATCTCGTCTGGGGGGCCGGGGGGAAGCGCCCCTTGTGGGCGCCGGCATGTAGCCACGGGTTTCAACCCGTGGTTACAGAGGCTCGATTTCATTTTCGAGCCCCTTCAGGGGGAGCGGGCGGCGCAACCAGACTGCCACCCCGGGCACCACAGCATCGGCGGCGTTCCGCCCTCACCCATGCCAGCGCCCCTGAAGGGGCCCAGGAATAGATTGCGGCCTCCGTACCACGGGTTGAAACCCGTGGCTACGTGCCGGCGCCCACAAGGGGCGCTTCCCCCCGGCCCTCCAGGCGACTTGTGTGTAATGGCATGGGCTGAGGCCGTAGGCCGATGCCCTGGGTCAACAGGCCCCACAGCCCTGCGGCCTGAAGGGCCGCGAGAACCTGGTGGATCGAGCCGACGCTGGTGGATCGAGCCGACGTTGTGGGAGCTACGCGCTCGGGGCGAAGCCGGTTGCGGTCCATCGGCAAGCACCTCGAATCTCAGTTTTTCTCGCCCACGTTACTGCATCAAGTCGATACCAAACGTCACTGCGAGCACCACGACAAGGGCAACCCAGATGTTCCGAGCGAGGTCATGGGCGGCCAGCGGTTAGGTGAAGCGCATGGTTGGGCAATTCACTCATTCGTCTGTAAACAATACAGTCTGGCTTCGCTTGACAAACCCAGGAACAGCCCCCACGGAAATGTGACAATAACCAATGAAATCCTCGCCCAATTCTTCTTGCGTACCAAGTGCGAATACAACCAATAGACGAGACAAGACCAAAGTGCGACACCAACCAATCTGGCCGGCTGCCCTTCTAGAAGCGCCACGAGCGCGCCGAGGATATTGAGCACGACCAGAACTCTGAGATAAATCCTGATGTCCTTCGGAAGCTCTTGTTTGAAGTACGCCTTCTCCACAGTGTGGTTCTGAAAATCCCATCCGCAGTCGCAGCGTTGTGCTTCCGCCGGATTTACAAGTCCGCAACGTGGACAGTTCATGTATCGTTCCTCGCTTCCGGCCAACGTGATGCCGATGAGCGCGCGGGAACCGCGCTGTTTGCGGTTTCCGTCCGCTCGATCGGCCGGGTTGGCCGCATCACCGATGCGTTGCGATATTTGTATGCAGCTTCTCCTCTACAACGACTGCTCTAATTTTACCCCAAGCACCGCGCTATAGCTAGACGTTCTGCTAAACGCAAATGCCAGTCTGGTGCCGGAGCGTAGGCACCAAGCTGGCTCAAGTTGTACCATGGAGGCTCTGGGTGCAGGCGACAGGCTCCAATCTGTTTGGTAGCGGAGGTGCCAATCAGTTAACATATCTGTCGCTCGACGGAGGGCCTTCTCTCTACTTGACTGGCATCTCATTGGAGCGTTGAAATGCTTTGGTGGGATCTGCCACTTAGGATTGCACCGACCCAACGATGGGCCCGCTGCCAACAAGTGCAAAAGGAGAAGAGCATGAAGAGGAGTACTGTCAAGAAGCTTACCCTCGGCCGCGAGACACTCCGTGGACTCTCGAACGTCAGCCTTGCTGGTGTTGCTGGGGGCCTATCGGAAGCTCGCTGCACGTACAGTTTACTCTGCTATACGAAAGGTTGCTTTACAGATACCTGTGGTTCAACCTGCCTAACTCACGAGAATTGACGTCGCGTGCAATTCAGAAGGGCCGCTCCCCGGAGAGGCCCTTTCTCTAGCTCGACGCCCAACCGCCTAGTTCAACTTTATCCGCTTCTTTTCTCGGTTCCCTAAACTGTATACCGTCAAACCACAGGCTGCGGAGGAATGACAGCCGCTGCCGAGGCAACTCATTGATTTCATGTAGCTTTCATCTTACGCTCGATTCTAATCCTCGTCAATAACGTCTGGGATCTCACCTGTATGCCGCCGCCTGAATCCCATAGAGCTCGGCGTACTGCCCACCCTTGGCCAGGAGGTCTTCATGCGTGCCGGCCTCGACGGCGTGCGCGCCGTCGAGCACGATGATGAGGTCGGCCATGCGGACGGTGCTGAAGCGGTGGGAGACGAGGACCGTGATGCCAGGCCCGCGCGTGGCCGCGGCGTAGCGTTCGAAGAGCGCGTGCTCGGTCTCGGCGTCGAGGGCGGCCGTGGGCTCGTCGAGCACGAGGAGCAGCGGCTGGTCGCGCATGAAGCCGCGCGCCAGCGCGAGCTTTTGCCACTGGCCGAAAGAGACGTCGACGCCGCCGGGCCAGGTCGGACCGAGCTGCGTATCGAGGCCGGCTGGCCAGCGCGCCACGACGTCCTCCGCTCCGGCCCGTTCGACGGCGCGAACGACGGCGGGCTTGTCGTCGAGCCGGGGAACGTCCCCGACGCCGATGGACTGGCACGCGGGCAGCTCGAAGCGGAAGAAATCCTGAAAGGCTCCGGCGAGGTGCTCACGCCACTCGCCGGCCCGCATGCGCGCCAGCGGCTGCCCATCCACGAGGATCACGCCGGACGTGGGCTCGTAGAGCTTGGCGAGCAGCTTGACGAGAGTTGTCTTGCCGGCGCCGTTTTCCCCGACGATCGCGACGACGGCACCCGCGGGGAGCTTGAGCGTCACGTCCTCCAGCACGAGACGTTCGGTGCCGGGGTAGGCGAAGGAAACGTGATCGAAACGGATCCCCTGCCGCAGCTGAAGCGGTACGGGCAGATCCGCGTGCGCGACCAGGGACGCCGCGTAATCCTCCAGCCAGGCGAGGCGCTGGGAGCCGTCCATCCAGATACCCCGCAGGAAGCCGATCTCACCGACCGTGGCGCCGATGTAGGAGGACAGGCGCGCGCCGGCCGCGAGCACGAGCAGCACGTCGCCCGCGGGGGCCCGGAGCCCCGGCCGAGACGAAGGCCGAGCTGGGCATGATCGCTGGAACCAACGCGGCTTTGGGGGCCGGCATCGCTCTGCTGCTGAGCGAGCGGCTCGACCCCAAACCGCGGCGCGCGGTCGGCTGGACTCTCCTGACCGTGGGCGTCCTGAGCACCGTGCCGCTTCTCGCGGGAGTGCTCCACCGTGACTCTGGCCCCGAGCCCGCCTGACCCGCGGTTCTAGTGGACCTTCACAGCGGAAACGACCGGTTTCTGTAGGGGGGGCGGTCCGCAGGATGCCGTAGGCACCCTGCGTGGCCGCCCTGGGAGGGGGAAATCCCTGGCTCGGCCTACATTTCCGCGTCAATGCGCGGCAAATCCGTACCATTCCGGCGCTGCTTCATTGGCTGCATCTCAGCTAGCTTTCCTCAACGGCGGAATCGCTTTGCTGGGGCGATTCACAGCCAAATCATAGTTCGTCTGTAAGCTGATCCAAAACTCTGGAGTAGTGTCAAACGCCTGGGCCAGAAGCCAAGCTGTTTCAGGGGTAACGCCGCGCTTGCCGCGAACGATTTCGTTGACCCGCTGTACCGGGATTCCAAGGTGCTCCGACAGGGCAACCTGGGTAAGGCCCAGCGGCTCAAGAAACTGCTCCTGAAGGATCTCTCCTGGATGGCTAGGGGTGCGGTTCTCGGGCAGCATACTCTAACCTTTCAGCCACGATGGTAGTCAACGATTCGAACTTCATGAGCTTCCGTCCCTCGCCACTGAAAGACGAGGCGCCAGCGCTCGTTGATTCGCACGCTGTAATAGCCCTCAAGATCTCCCTTGAGTAGCTCGAGGCGGTTTCCCGGTGGTGAACGCATGTCCCTCAAGTCGCCAGCGGAGTTCAGCATATCGAGCTGCTGCAGCGCAGGCCGGAGAATCTCGGGCGGGTAGCGCCGGACTCTCCGGGTCTGCCGATTATGGAAGAGGTCCTCCGTTGCCCTGTCGCCGAACGAGACGATCACCCTTGCGCCACCTCGGCTACACTATACTGCTTTCCCGGAATCCGTGCAACCAGGCAACTCTGAGCGTAGAACGCTATGCCGGTGAGCGAGCGGGAGCCGCGCTTTTGCGGTTTCCGTCCGCACGACCGGCCGAGTTGAGCGCCATTTCACCCATGCCCCTCATCGAAACCCACAAAGTCGTATAGAGAGGTTAGAGGCACCTGCTTTACCCCGATAGAGTGTGTAAAACACGTCTCCACAATGAGATCCCCATCAATGAGAACCACTGAGCGCTGGTTCTGACTTGGCTCTGCCTCGCTCTTTGCCTCTGCCGAGAACTCTGAGGACGTCACGATCACGGCGGTATCGGCGTTACCACGAATTCCGCGGAGTCGTTGAACCTCATCAGCACCAACTTTCTTTGACTTCCAATGCTTTGCCGAGACAATAGCTTCGCTTGTTACGATTCCTCTCTTGTACCGACAGTAGGCATCCTTCCCACCGTCCCGGGTTGGCTGAGTTATTTCGATCGAATTGAAGCCAAGTGCTTCCAAAACACGCGCCAGAAAGTTTGACTCGAACTCCTGCCAACTCAGGCTTGCAATAGCGTGCTTGAGATCTGCTCGTGCACGGATGTTCGCCGCCTCAATGATAGCCGAAATTTGGCCTGGGTCCTGAAGCTTGATTGATGGGGCTGCCTTTGGTACTTCTCGTAAAGAAACGATGCCCCACTCTTCCGTACCGTCACCAGAATGATTGAAGCGGGGAGTACGCCCTTGGGCGCTTCGGGTTGCATTATCTTGTCGAACGGTAGCTGAGACTGTAGATGAATGGAGGAATGATACCCCCTCAATCCGAGCGAGCTGCTCCCCGATCTCTGCCACGCTCAGGCGGTCCCCAGCGCTTCGAAGAATATCAAAAATTCTGTCAGCCCTAGTACTCATTCTCTCCTCTATGATTGGCGTCTAACCGCCTAGTTCAACTTTACCCGCTTCTTTTCTCGGTTCCCTAAACTGTATACCGTCAAACCACAGGCTGCGGAGGAATGACAGCCGCTGCCGAGGCAACTCATTGATTTCATGTAGCTTTCATCTTACGCTTGCTTCTAATCCTCGTCAATAGCGTCTGGGATCTCACCGGTATGCCGCCGCCTGAATCCCATAGAGCTCGGCGTACTGCCCACCCTTGGCCAGGAGGTCTTCATGCGTGCCGGCCTCGACGGCGTGCGCGCCGTCGAGCACGATGATGAGGTCGGCCATGCGGACCGTGCTGAAGCGGTGGGAGACGAGGACCGTGATGCCAGGCCCGCGCGTGGCCGCGGCGTAGCGTTCGAAGAGCGCGTGCTCGGTCTCGGCGTCGAGGGCGGCCGTGGGCTCGTCGAGCACGAGGAGCAGCGGGTGGTCGCGCATGAAGCCGCGCGCCAGCGCGAGCTTCTGCCACTGGCCGAAAGAGACGTCGACGCCGCCGGGCCAGGTCGGGCCGAGCTGCGTGTCGAGGCCGGCCGGCCAGCGCGCCACGACGTCCTCCGCTCCGGCACGTTCGACGGCGCGGACGACGGCGGGCACGTCGTCGAGCCGGGAAACGTCCCCGACGCCGATGGACTGGCGCGCGGGCAGCTCGAAGCGGAAGAAGTCCTGAAAGGCTCCGGCGAGGTGCTCACGCCACTCGTCGGCCCGCATGCGCGCCAGTGGCTGTCCGTCCACGAGGATCGCGCCCGACGTAGGCTCGTAGAGCTTGGCGAGCAGCTTGACGAGCGTGGTCTTGCCGGCGCCGTTTTCCCCCACGATGGCGATCACGGTTCCCGCAGGCAGATCGAGCGTCACATCCTCCAGCACGAGGCGTTCGGTGCCGGGGTAGGCGAAGGAAACGTGATCGAAACGGATTCCCTGCCGCAGCTCCAGCGGCACGGACAGATCCGTTTGCGCGACGAAGGACGCCGCGTAATCCTCCAGCCAGGCGAGGCGCTTGGCGCCGTCCATCCAGATGCCCCGCAGGAAGCCGATTTCACCGACCGTGGCGCCGATATACGCGGACAGGCGCGCGCCGGCCGCGAGCACGAGCAGCACGTCACCCGCGGAGGCCCGGAGCCCCGCCGAGACGAAGGCCACCGCGCCGGCCCAGGCGCTGCCGAACACGGCCCAGGCGAGCGTATGCCACACGGCCGAGCCCCAGCGGGCGCTGGAAATGGGGCCATACCAGCGCTCGAAGGCCGCGCGGCGCTCGTTGGCGAGGCGGCCGCCGATGCGGGTGACGCGCACTTCCTTGCCGGGCGCGGCGGTCGTCGCCAGGGTGAAGAGATGGCGCGCAAGCCGGCTCGCCGGAGCCCCGCGCTCGTAGGCGCTGCGCTCGACCGCGGGCCGCCACGTGGAGGTGAGCACGGTGGGCAGCGCGAAGACGGCGAGCAGCATGAGCGCCGGATGGATCGAGACGAGCAGGGCGATCGTCACGCCGAGCCGCAGCAGCCATCCGCAGGTGGAAAAAACCGACATGTACATGTGGTCGAGCACGAACACCTGATCGCGCAGCCGGGAGAGCCGGTCGAGGATGTCGGGGCGCTCCTGGTGGGCGATGGTTGCCACGGACGCCTGCAGCCGGACCACGTGGGCTTCGAGCACGATCGTGACCTTGTCGCGGAAGCGGCGCTGCACCCGGGTGCTGACCGTTCTCAGCAGCCAGGTGGCCGCGGCGGAGACGCCGAGCGCGACCGCGGCGATGCGCACGGTCCTGCCGTCGTGCCCGAGCAGGCCCTCGCCGAGCAGCTTGAGCCACCAGGCGATCAACGCGTCCGGCAACGCCGCCAGCAACGACAGGAAGAACGCCGCGAGCATGAGGCCGGGCTCGTGGCGGTAGCCAAGCTTGCACAGCCGCCACATGGACGGCAGCGCGGGCGGCAGGGAATCTTTCCCCTGGTCAGGAGAGGACTTCATAGGCGAGCCCCTCCTCGTCTTCCGTGGCCGTGAAACGCTGGGCCTGGAGATCGAACATCGTCCGGTAGCGGCCGCCGAGCGCCATCAGCTCGTCATGGGTGCCGAGCTCGATCACCTTGCCGTGCTCCAGCACGCAGATGCGGTCGGCGTGGCGCACGGTCGAAAAACGGTGCGAAATGAGGATGGTCGTGCACTGCCGGGTGGCGGCGAGGATGCGGTCGAAGATCTCGGCTTCGCCGCGCACGTCGAGCTGCGCGGTGGGCTCGTCGAGCAGCACCACGCCCGCGCCCAGCCGCACCGCGTAGAGCGTGCGGGCGAGGGCGATGCGCTGCCACTGGCCGCCGGACAGGTCGGTGCCGCCCTCATAGCCGCGGGCCAGCACGGTATCGAGGTCCGCGAGGCCCGTGGCGCCCGCCTCCGCGAGCGCGCCGAGCACCGTGGAATCCTGGACGGTATCCGAGGCATGGGAAACCTTTTGCGGAGCCACGTTGTCGCGCAGCGGCAGCTCGAAACGGATGAAGTCCTGGAACACGGCGGTGATGCGTTCCCGCCACGCGTCGAGATCGAATTCGCGCAGGTCGGTCCCGTCGATCTCGATCGCTCCGGATTGAGGATCGTAGAGCCGGCACAGCAGCTTGGCGAGCGTGGTCTTGCCGGCGCCGTTCTGGCCCACGATGGCCAGCGACGATCCCGCGGGGATGGTCAGGTCGAAGCCTTCCAAAACCGGAGAGCTGCCGGAAGCGTACGCGAACGTGACGTCGCGGAAGCGGATCTCGCGGGCCGGCTTGCCCGCGGCCTCATGGGGGCCGGAGGGAAGCGCACCGCCGGCCCCCATGGCGGGCTCGAGGCGCAGCACCGCGGCCACCGGCGCCGCGGAGCCGTTGAGGGCCCAGTTGAGCCCGCCGAACGCGATCATCGACGCGCCGACCGCGCTCTGCGCATAGATCACCAGCGCACCGAGCTCGATCCGGCCGGCTGCCGCGGCGCTGGCGAGCGACCAGAACACGAGGACGTTGGCGCCGATCACGATCACCAGGCTCCACAGCAAGGGTTTTTCACGCAGGCGTGTAGCCTCGTATTGCAGCTCGTGCAGGCGCGTTCGGCGCTGGATGAACCGGTCGAGCACCCAGCCGGCGAGGCCGAACAGGCGGAGCTCTTTCGCGGCCGGCGGATCGACGGCGAGCCGGTAGGCGTATTCGGCGTCGCGTTGCGCCGCCCGCACCACCTCGGTGTTGCGGTCGTGCCAGACCGCGCTCTCGCGCAGCAGCCAGTGCGTCGCCAGCCACGCGCCGGCGAGGACGAGAGCCGCCCACCATTGGTATCCCGCGAGCACCGCGGCGAACGCGAGTCCGGCGATCATCTCGACCAGGCCTCCCGCGATGAAGTCCATCGAGATCGAGAGCGGCGGCCCGGTCATGCCGAGGTCGAAATCGCGGGCCACCGTGAGGTCGTTCGTGAGCTTGGGGTCTTCGAGATGGCCCATTCCGGGCGGGCGGACGCAGGCCGCGGTCAGGCGGTCATAGAGCCACGCCGCGGTGCGGTCTCCAAGGTTCGCGCTCACCGCCTGGTGGACCGGGGTGAGGACCTGGAGCAGGACGAACACGATCCCGGCGAACGTGAGCGGAGCCGCGAGCCCGGTGCCCTGCTGGACGGCGGCCACCAGGACGCCCATGGAGATGCCGAACAGGGCGGGCAGGAGCCCCCGCAGCACGAGCACCGTCCACCATACGGTGGCCAGGGCGCGGTCTGCCTTCGCCAGGGCGGCGAAGAGCTTCCACTCGTCGCGTTCACGGAGCCGGAGGAGGGCTGTGATCATGGAGGAGAGTGTACTGCGAGGAAGGACCTCACGGCGGTGATGAATTCCACCCGCTGCATAGCCTGATCGTGCGACGCGCCGTCGATCTCGACGACGCGCATGTTGGGCTTCACGGCCGCCGTGGCCTTGACTTCCCCGAGAGCGGAGTCCGCCGTGCCGGCGATTCCGAGCGCGGGAATCCGGCTGTTCCGAAGCTCGGCGCCGGACACGAACCAGTGCGTGCGCCCGCGGGTCAAAGCGGCCAGGGCGAGCGCATCCTGACCTTTGAGAAAGGTTTCTGAAGCCTGGCGGATCTGCTCCGGAGTGGGGCCGGGCGCGTCCGTGGGCCAGGTGCGCCGGATGACGGGAGCGATCCCTTCGCCCCGTTCCAGCGATCGGGCGAGCTCCTCGACGTTCCGGCGTTCCTCCGCCGAGTCGCGGCGGGCGCCGCCACCTCCCAGCACGACGCTGTGCAGGCGTTCCGGATGCAGGACCATCAGCTTCGCGGTCAGACGCGCGCCCATGGAGTAGCCGACGACGTGCGCCTTCCGGATCTTCAGGTGATCGAGCAGACGGACGATGTCCTCCACCACTTCACGGCCGTATTTCGCGGCATCGTGCGGTTTGCCGCTGCGGCCGTGCCCGCGGAGGTCCAGGGCCAGCACCCGGTGGTCCGCCGCCAGGGCCTGGAGGACGCCGCTCCGCGTCCACTCTTCGGCGCTGCCCCCGAAGCCGTGGACGAGCACGACGGCGTCTCCCTGGCCGGCGTCCAGGTAGTGGATGCCGACGCCACCGGAGTCGAAGCGCCCTTCTTGCGGCGCTGAAGCCAGGAGGAGGCCGGCAAGGGCCAGCTTGAGCAGGGCCATCCAGGCCTCAGGCGACCGGCCAGAGGTACCGGAACACCAGCCCGGTCACCACGGCGTACACCGCCGCGTCGATGAGTGCCCGCAGCGCGTTGGGCCATGGCATCCCATGCCAGATCACATCCTGGAAAAAGCCGAAGCCGTAGCCGATGAAGGCGACGGTTCCCGTGAGGCGCAGGACCTCCAGCCCGTCCGTGCCGGGGGCGAGGGTGTGCCGCGCCAGGTAGGCCGTGACGAAGCTCACCAGGAAGCAGAACAGGAACCACTGAGCGAGGTGCTTGCCGAGGTTGGGCGGGCCGTTGCGCAGCACCGTGATGATCGCCACGGGACCGTCCGCAAATTTCTTCTGCATGGCGGGGTCCTTCATCTGGCCTGGATCCATGGCGTGGGGGATCATGTAGACCCCTGGCGCCGGTGCCGCCTGGCGCAGCGGCGGGGCCACGGCGTCTTCACCGGCGAGTGGTTTGTAGTCGGCCCGGTGGTACTTCAGGACCATGTGGAGGATGGCGCTCACGAAAAAGACCGCGACAGCCGACAGGACGACGGGCAGCCACAAGCTTCCGAAGGACATGATCGGCTCCTCTCCAGAGAAGTTGAGAAGCCGATCTTACCCCAAATTTACGTCTTTTGGGAAATCAGCAGCTCGAAGCGCAGATCCAGTTGGCATCAGGGCACGAAGCGCACACGGACCGTGGCACGTTTGCTGACAGGGTCCAGACTCAGCACATCAAGGTGGTAAATGCCGTTCTGAGCGGTGAAATCGATCGTCCCCGGGGCCATGACAGGCGGCTTCTCCAGCCTGCCCTGCCCTTGCGGTGCTACCCAGAAACGGGCGAAGGAATAGCCTTCCCGTTCGAAAAAGCGGGCTCCTACTTCCACCTCCAAGCCTGGAATCGACACGGGGTTCCCTTCGCTCACCTCATAGGAAGATTTGGGAATTGTTGAGGGTGGGGCTGGTCTCTCCTCGATTACTTCCTGGGGCTCTTCGATCCGGATTTGCGGCCTTGGTTTCGCCGGGGCAGGAGTTTTCTCTGCTTTGGATACGGGTTGCGGTGGCGGTTCGGAGACGATGCCGGTGCTGTTCGGAGCGGCTGGCTCGTTCATTTTTTCCTCTACCGGACCGGATGCATCCATCGGTATCGGTTCAATCTCCGCGCCGGAAGGCCATCGAGCTACGCCGATGCCGACACCCGCGGCGAGCATGCCCGCCAGTAGAAACAGGTAAAGAGGACGTCGAGATTGAGCTGCTGGTGGAGGAGGAGGGGCGGAAACCGCTGGCACGGTCGGCTCGGCGGGTACCGCAGCCGCCTCGGGAGTGAAGATCCGGCCGTCTTCTGCTCGCAGGAACAGGACGGGGGTGCCCCATTCAAGCAGCGCTCCGCGTCCGCGGGCGATGGCAAGGCGCCCTTCGGTGACCGCGGCATCAATTGGGTCGCCGATCGCCAGCCGGCGGTACACCACGCGGCTGAACTCCAGAGCCGATCCATCCGGAATGGGACGCTGCATGGCCACGACGGCCGGCAGGCCAGCCCGCAACAGAGCCGTGGAGACTCCCGCAAAGGGCGCGTGGGCGTTGGAGCGCGCAGTATCGCAGGCGTTGATGAAAACGAGCCTCAAAGAGTGCAGGCCGGCAAGATGGGAGGCAAGGAGTGCCCCGCTCACGGGTAATGGAGCACCGTTGCCACTATCGAAGTAGAGGACTCCTTGTCCACTCGCGGAATCGAAGCCACCATGCCCCATGAAATGGAGGACGTGGAAATCTTTCTGCAGCAAAGTCTCCCGCAGAGTCTCGACTGTTGGATTCTCTAACGGGAGAGTCTCGACTCCCGGTAAAGTTCCCAAGGTATCGGAAATCCTCTTGCTCTCGTCTGTCAAAGACAGAGGAGTCATCGAGCCCGGTTGCGAGGACACGATCAGAACCCGCAGGGTCTGCGCGGTCAGCGCCCCTCCGGCAGGCAGGGGAAGGCGCAGGTGGCGCAGGATGGGCGTCCGGCGTTGCAGTCCGAGAAATCCGCCCTGCTCTTCAGAAAACAGGTACTCCCATGGCAACTCCGCGAGCGGCGCCACGAGCGGATCGGCGAGGTTCAACTGGAGCTTGAGCCGCAGGCCGCCATCGGGGACGCGCCTCGCCTCTTCGAGGCTGCGAGCCCAGCAACTGTGCACCGGGCCGTTGAACAAAGCCTTGAAGAGGCGATTGCCAAGCTCCTCGTACGAGAGCTCGGCTGCCAGTGGGTCTATCGCCGGGGACGAGGTCGCGGGGCCGAGATCCCTGACGCCATGGTACCGATGCGCCTGCCGGACCTCGTGCGCCGCCTGCCATAGATTGTCGAGCTCCGTCGCCGAGGCCGGGTTGATGAAGGGGGCCTCCGCCTCTCCGGCAGGGGAACGAAGGACTCGTGCCACGAAACCCTGCTGTCCCGAGGCGCGGTCGAGTTGCAGCACGAAGTCCTTGTAGTTCATTGGACTGCTCGGGATCAGACAAGAGTGCTGGTCGAGTTACTGCTGCTGCTTTTTCTTTTTCTTTTTTGGTTTCTCCTCTTCCTCTTCCTCTTCCTTCTCTTCTTCCTCCCCCTCGTCGACGCCGAGTAGTCCCGCCGTCTTCTGGTCGATTACCTGCATAGCTCGATCTTCCAGAATATCGAGTACAGTTCCGCCAAACCGCTTCAAGAGTCCACCTTTGCGCTTTTCGGAGCCCCCTGCGGCGTTTCTTCCGCCGCTACCCGAGCGGCCCGCGATTCGAGACGAAGAGGATCCGTCATCGTACGCGACAGGGATTTTATCGAAATCAACAGGCCGGGCCCTATGACAGTACTCATTTTCAGTCCATAACAGCCGGAGCCGTTCGACATCCGAGCCATCTCCGAATTGTGGGAAAGTCACTGACAAACGTGTCGGAACGTTTTTAAGAACCTGTTTGACGGCACAGTCATCGTTCGACCATCGTGAGTTGGCGATCGTCATGTCAGCGGGTCCGTACTCCTCTCCAGCATCATTCCAGGCGCGTGAGTTGAACGAGACGGCTAACAACCGATCACGACTCTCGCTGGTCACGTCCACGCTACAAGTCAGGGCGTCTCCGCTCAGCGAGCACCCGTCAAGCTCGAAAACCATTCCCTGGTCGCTGCGACTGCGTACTGGAGCACGGGACGGCTTTCCCGCGGACCTCTGTGAGGCAGGGTTTGCTTGCTCCTCATCCTCGTCGTTCGCTGCGGCAGATTCCTCCTCCATAGATTCGTTTGCCAGCTTTTCAAGGATGCCGAGCCGCGTCAGGCTGGTGTTCGCCCCGGTGATTACTTTGGCGGTTTGCAGGTCGATGGCCCTGACGTCCAGCTTGACTGATAAGGAGGAGACCATGACGGTGCCGACGATGACGACTTCGGTGCTGGTGACCTTGCCGAGTTCTTGCCGAGTCGCTGGATCGAGCAGGCCTTCTTCAAGGAGCTTGACTTGTTCAAAGAGCTGAGGGATTTGGCTCTGATCGACCACTTCAAGGCCTCGATCTGGTTCGGCAAGTGCCGATTGGAGCTTCTGGGCCAGGAAGTTACCCAGTTTGTTGGATTTCTTATCGAGGTCCACGAAGCCGACCACGGTGACACGGTTGTGCTTCACGGCACGGATGCGGGCTGCCAACTCCGTTGCCAGCTTGTTAAGGTCTTGGGCCTGGGCTGATGAAGCGCCGAACATCAGCAGCGTGAGCAGGAGCCCAAAGATTCCCAGACCCTTTTGGAGTAGCTTGTGCTTCATGATTCTCCCTCCTTGTCGGTCGTTTGAAATCCGCTCTCGCCGAATCCGACAGTAGGCTGCACACACCGGCCGGTGAAGCCCCGCTGAAGGGGATCTGGGAAAGCGGCACGAGCGTCTGTGAGGGAGAGGACACGCCCTGTCCAGCAAAGTTTAGATATCGAATTTTTATGTTCGATTTTGAATAAGTTGATGATCGTTCAGGTGTGGGGCGAACCGGCCCAGGAGCCGCAAAGCGTTCCCGCCCAGCACCTTCGCCTCCTGCTCTGGAGGCAGGCGCAGGAGGCGGATCTTCTCGAGCTCCAGGCCGGGGTGGAGCCAGGGGCCGTCGGTGCCGAAGAGGAGCTTGCCGGGGCCGGCTTTGCGGACGGCCTCGACGAGGTAGTCGAAGCGACGCACCCCCGAGGTGTCGGAATAGACGTTGGGATAGCGGGCGAGGATGTCCACCATCTGCTGCTGGGCGCGCCAGTCGTCCCAGAAGCTCCCCATGTGGGCCACGACGATGGAGACGTCCGGGTATTGCGGTGCGAGCATGTGGAGGAGGTGGGAGCGGCCCACGACGTCCAGGAGGATCGGGATGCGGTGCTCGCGGGCGGCTTCGCAGACTTCCCGCGTTGGATTGGCCTCGGCGCCGTGGACCTTGATCCCCCGGAAACCCCATTCGCGCACGGCCCGGCGCACCATGGCACGGATGCGGCCGGCGTCGCGCTTCGCATGGACGAAGGCGAAACCGATCAGTTTTCCGGGATGGCGGGCCACGATCGCGGCGAGCTCTTCGTTGGCTTTCGAATAGTCGCTGTGGAAGCAGGGGACCACGACGGTGCGGCCGATGCCCGCCGCCCTGGCGCGTTTGAGATAGGTGCCCAGGGGAGCGTCGGTGAAGGGCGGTCCGGTGAGGCCGTCTCCGCGGCCGGCGTGGCAGTGGAAGTCGACGATCATGCGGCCTCCCTTGTGATCCGTCCCGCTCCCGTGGCCGCCATCTCCTCCAGGAAGGCGAGGCAGGTGGCGATCCCCCGTTCGAAATTGGGCAGGAAAAACCGTTCATTCGGAGCGTGGATGCGGCTGTCCGGCAGGGCGAAGCCCATCAACGCCGTGGGGATGCCGAGCCGCTCCTGGAAGAGGTTGACGACGGGGATGCTGCCACCCGAGCGCAGGAAGACGGGCGCCGCGCGGAAGCCCCGCCGGTAGGCGTGGGCCGCCGCCCGCATCACGGGATGGCAACGGTCGAGCACGGCCGGCCGGGCGCCGGGCTGGACCGTGATCCGCGACCGCACGGTGGGCGGTGTCAACCGGGCGAGATGGCGGCGGACGAGCGCTTCGATCTCTCCGGGGTCCTGGTCGGGCACCAGCCGGAAATTGAGCTTGGCCGAGGCGCGGGCCGGGATCACGGCCTTACTCCCTTCGCCCTGATAGCCACCCGTCAGACCGCAGATGGACAAAGAAGGACGGATCGTGGTCCGTTCGTAGAGAGAAAAACCTTTCTCTCCCCAGTTCCTTTCTGCACCTGCGTCCGTCAGGATCTTGGCGTCGGAGGGACCCACGGTGGCCATGTAGGCCCGTTCCCGTTCGTCCGGCAGGCGCACGCGGTCGTAGAAGCCGGGGATGGCGATCCGGCCGTCTTTGTCATGAAGGCGGGCGAGGATCTCGCAGAGCGCCTGGAGAGGGTTGTGGACGGCGCCGCCGAAGGTGCCGGAGTGGAGGTCCTGTTCCGGTCCCGCCACCTCGATCTCCGCGGAGAGCCCGCCGCGCAGGGAGTAGGTGAGGGCGGGCTGGTCCGGCCCTGCCATGCGGGTGTCGGACATGACGGCGGCGTCGGCCGCGAGCTTCTCCGCGTTCTGGATCAGAAAGGTTTTCAGGTTCGGGCTGCCGATCTCCTCCTCGCCTTCGAAGAGGCACTTGACGTTGACCGGCAGGCGGCCCGAGGTCTTCAGAGAGGATTCCAGCGCCTTGACGTGGGCGAAGAGCGGGCCCTTGTTGTCGGTGGCTCCCCGGCCGTAGAGGTACCGTCCGCGGACCGTGGGCTCGAAGGGCGGCGTCGTCCATTCGCTCAGGGGATCGGGAGGCTGGACGTCGTAATGCCCATAGATCAACACGGTCGGCAGACCCGGCGCGCCCGTCCATTCCGCGTAGACGATGGGATGGCGGGGCGTGGCGATCAACCGGACCCCGTTCATCCCAATCCCTTTCAAATGCCTGGCGAGCCACTGGGCGCACCGGCGGACGTCGCCCGCGTGCCTGGTCTGGGCGGAGACCGAGGGGATGCGGATGAGCTCTTTGAGCTGCGCGAGGAAGCGGGGAGAGAGCGAGGACATGCGGCACGTTCTCCCGTTTCAGAGCGACCCGAACCCACCGCTGTTCCGGGGAGGTCCGCTGCTCGACGAGCGGCGGCTCCCGCGCTGCCGTGTTGCCGGCCGCGGTGCCTGTTGTGGTGCCGCCTGCCCTGGTAGCTGTCCTCGCCGGAACCGAAAGGGCCGCCGTAGTTGCCGGGCTCTCTGGAAGGAGGTAGGAGGCATCCGCGGCAGCAGAGGGAGGGGCCTGGGCGGGGTCTGCGGCCCTGGCCGGAACCGGGCGCCGGTCAAATTCCGCGCCACGGCCCCCTCCCCCGGCCGCATGGCTTGGACCGGCAGCCGGGGTGGCGGGGTACCCGGCGCGGGCTGTCGCTGTGCGACCGGCGATGGCAGTGTGAGCGAGGCGTCATGGAGCCGGGCCCTGCGGGTCCCGCGGTCCCGGGCCGGATCGTAAATTCTGCGGCTGAGGACCTGTCCTGTCACCGGGTCCACCATGACGAAGACGTGCATCGAGTTGGGGTCGTTGCGGATGAGCGTTCTCTCATGGTTCAGGCTGCCCTGGATCGTGGTGTCGATCTCCACGTTCACCCGCCTTTGTGTGCCGCCCGGGCCGGCTGCGACATAAGAAATGTCCGGCCGGTTGGGGAAGCTCCGCTGTCCGCTCACACCCTGAATCTGGAGCTGATTGTCCAGGATCACTCCCGTCCCCGTGGCACCCGCGGGCAGTAGCCGGGAGTCCTGTAATCCCTGGGACTGCAGCCAGTCATAGATCGAGTCCTGGACGATGCGGTGTCCCCGGCCGTCCGAAAACTCACCCGAGAACCGGCGCACCTCCGGCCGGACGGCGAGGATGACAGCTCGCCGGGAGTCGTGGAGGAGCCGGTGATGGTCTGGTAATGCCGGCCGTTCACCTCGGCGGTGAAGACGGGGTAACGCCGGTCCGACCAGGTTGCGCGCAGAGCGCCGATCCGGGTGGAGCTCCCGGCCACCTGGCCGATGAACCGAACGGAGGAAGGATCGAGGCTTCCGTCCGTCCGGCGCAGCGAGGCCTGCCGCCCTGTCCCGGGCGACTGCGCGGTGATCAGGGTGTTCCCGGACCTCGGCAGCCGCAATTGATATCCGTCCAGCGTGGTCCACATTCAAAATACTCCTTCCGCTGCTCAGTACTCCTGCGCCGCGTTCCGGCTGCCGCCCGCCGCCGCCCTCTGCGGCCGTGGCCGGGTCGCCGCTCCGGAGACGATGCGCGGGCGGTCCCAGGGCAGCACGCGGCCCTGGCCCTCCTGGTTGCGCTGGGCGAGCCCGAGAGACTGGGCGCTGGTGAGCCACTCTTCCGCGTGCTCGGCGACCTTGAGCAGCAGGGCCTCGAACTGTGGACGCGAGGTCTGCAGGATGTGCGGCTGGGCGAGCCAGCGCAGCACCTCGCGGCCGGTGACGCCCATGCGCTGGCGCGGCGAGGTCTGGAGGCGCTCGTTGAAGTGGCGGGTGAGCACGTCCTCGACCACGTCCCACGCCTTGTCGGCCCCGAAGAGGCGCTTGATGTCGTCGGTGTTCAGGATGCGGAACGCCTCGTCGAGGAGCTGCATGACCTCGACGCGCAGGACGTTCAGGTGGCCGAAGGAGGTGAACTTCAGGTTGTTGCGCAGGTCGAGGCCGGCGCGGCGGACGATGGCGATCGAGCCGAAGCTCGGGTCGTAGGCCCGCTCGCGGATGACGTCGGAGATGCGCTTGTCGCGCCAGAACAGGGTGACCTGGTTGATCAGGTGGCTGAACAGGTTGTGGAAGTCGGTGTTCGCCCGCGAGCCCGCGGGCACCTGGGCGTTGCCGTAGCCGAGCACGCGGCGGTAGGCCACCTGGCGGTCGCGCCGGGTGTAGCGCAGCACCTCGCGCCGGTCGAACTGGTAGAGGGCGTAGGCGCCCTCGCCGGTGGACAGGCGCACGGCGCCGCCGCGGAACAGCTCCTGGAGCTTCTGCACGACGCGGAAGACGCCGATCTTCTCGTGCTGGTAGATGTAGTACAGGTCGCCGACGGCCAGGATGCGCTCGGAGGTGACGGTCTCGTCGTAGGGCTGGACGCCCTGGGGGAGGCGGTTGCGCCGAGCTCGGTGGCCGCCTCGGGGCCGACGCCGACCAGCTGGGCCAGGCCCTTGTCCGGCGGCAGGGCGTCCCTTGGCGTCTTCCGCTTCGGCTGAATTCAGCAGGTCGTCGATCTGCTTGACGAGCACGTCGGCGAGCTGCGGGTTGGTCACCAGGCTGGACGACAGCCGGCTGGTGACCGTTTCGCGCAAGGCGGCGATGCGGTCATAAAGGCTCTGGGTTTCGTCTTGGGTCGCCATCGCAAGTCTCCTCGTTGGCTAGAAATCGTTCTCAACTCTTCACGCCGCCCGCTGCCGGATCTGCTGGACGAGGTTGGAGGTCTCTTCCAAGTGGTCGGCGAGCTCCTGGAGGGCGCGCTGCACGCGGGCCGTGCGGTAGCCCGCCGGCAGGACCTCCGGTTTCTGGGGCGGGACCAGGGCTCCGGCCGCGAGCTGTGCGAGTTGGTCGATGGTCGGCTGGAACGAGATGACTCCCTGCTTGCCGCCATCCTTGATGAGCTGCGGCCCTTCCCTGGAGGCGACCTGCTCGATCCACGAGAGCAACTCGGCGACGAACAGGGAGGGCCGGCCGGGCTCTCCTTCGAAGATCGCAGCTCCACGACCTGCCGTTCCTCTCTGCCGAGGAAGACCGAGTCCATGGCCCGGTAGACCTCCTGCACCGACTCCGCGACCACGGCGAGCGACCGCTCGACGAGGACGAGCTGGGTGCCGAGGAACGGCTCGGAGCCGCTGCCGCGGGTGAAGAAGCGGCGCTGGGTGAGCCAGCTCTGCAGGAGGCCCAGGGTGTAGTCGGCGACGATGAGGAAATTGGTCAGGTTCTGCTCTTCGTCGATGGTGTTGACCCGGCTGCGCGAGAGGCCGAACAGGCTGGCGAGCTGGCCGAGCTGGCCGCCCACCTGCTCGGGGTCGGGGTTGATTACGGAGCCCAGGCTGCCGGTGAGCTGCCGGAACAGGTCGTCGACGCGCAGCACGCGAGGTCCGCCCTCGATGCCGAGCTCGTTGACCAGCTCGGTCCAGCCCGAGCGGACGATGGCGCGGATGGCGGCCACGTCCTGGTCGTCGGCGTCGGAGCGCAGGGGATAGAGGCCGTCGAGCAGGGGCAGGGCCTGGTCGCGCGCCACCTGGGCGCGGGTGAAGATGCTGGCCTGGGCGCCGGTGAGGGCGCCGAGACCCGTCTGCACGGCGGCGTAGGAGCGCGGCGTCCAGGTGAACTCGGTGTGCCCTTCGATCTGCCGGAGGGCGAAGGACTGGTTGAGGGCGGCCACGAACCCCTTGGCGTCGCCCTGGTAGCCGCTGGGCCGCCAGTTGAGGACCTCGCGCAGAGCAGACTGGACCGTCTGGCCGAGGTCGGAGGAGCTCGGCGCGGAGGAGGACGAGGGCCAGCCCCCCTGGACCGTCACGGACCCTTCGGTCAGCAGGGGATAGGGGATGTCGACCACGGCTTCCCGGGGGGCCGTGGTGCCGCCGTCCCCCAGCAGTCCCTGGCACGCGCCCTTGAGGAGGCGGATGATGGCGTCGGCCGGCTGGTTGACGTAGACCTGTTGCGCGGCCTGGCGCGGGATTCCTGTGGTGTGCACGCCCAGGCTGACGCTGTAGGTGCCGGCCCGGGAGACGCGGACGGTCACCTTACCGCTCGCGTCGACGGGGAAGGTGCCGATGAAGTTGCCCTGCTCGTCGCGGACGTCGACTTCGACGTTGCCGACCGGGTGGTCTTCCGGATCGAGCACGGAGATGGTGAGCAGGTGCTCGTCGAGCGTCAGGAAGAGCGGCGGCAGGTAGTTGGTCTTGCCGGGCTGCACCGTGACCGTCAGGGTCTTGGGGGTGCCGTGGGAGAGCACCCATTCGCTGCCGTCCGAAGCCGTGATCTTGAAATCGTCGAGGGACAGCTCGTAGACGCCGGCGGGGACCTCGTGGAAGGCGAATTCGCCGCCGTCGCCCGTGGTCGCGTGGAGCGTGGCGCCCTCCCCCACGGGGGTGAGCAGGAGGCCCACGTTTTCCCGGCCCCTCTGGGTGTTCTCTTCGAGGACGTAGCCCACCACCCGGCCGCGGGCGCGGCGGAAGCGGAACGGCGGCAGGGAGATGGAGCCGCCGGCCGGCAGGCTCACCGCCAGGCTGCCGCTCGGGGGCTCGTAGAGCTCGATCGCGTGCCCCTGGTGGTTGGCCGGGCCCTTGGCGACCACGACGTAGTTGCCCGCCTCGAGGTCGGAGAAGCTCGAGCGGAGCCGGACCTTCGATGAGCAGCCGGCGGAGGAACCGGCCGACGGGGGCGGTGCCGGCGTAGAGCTCGATCCAGACGCTGCCGAGCGGCACCTCCTGATTGCCGTTCTGGTTCTCCTTGAGGAACGTGGCCGAGACCTCCAGCTCACCGCGGCTCTCGACATAGGCCAGATCGACCTCGTAAAAGCTCCCGGGATCCACCGGGGCGAGCACTCCCGCCCCCTGCGTGCTGCGGAGCTGGCGTCCGCCGGGGCCGCCGGTCAGGACCGACCGCGCGGGCTGGACATTGATCAGTCCCGGCCGGGAGACCGGCACGTCGAAGTAGCCTTGAGGGCCGGTCTGGAACCAGCCGAGGCTCTCCTCACCGGCGAAGAGCTCGAAGCCGGCGCCGCTGATCGAGTCCTGGCCGGCCGGGTCGCAGCTCACCTGGGCGTCGTAGAAGGCCAGGACGCGCAGGGTGGCCATCTCGGGCACGAGGCAGAGCTCGACCGTCTGGTCCGTGTTCGTCAGGTCGGCCTCGGCCGGATTGTCGGGCGCGTCATAGCCTTCCGGCGGCATGGCCGTAACGCCGTATTCCTGGCGGGCGAGCCCGGTCCACGCCACCTCGCCGTCGGCGTTGGTGGTGCGGACGTCCTTGAAGCCGTCCGCGCCGGTGATCGTCACGTCGACGCCGGCCAGCCTCTTGGAAGCGCCGGTCAGGTCGTCCGGTCCGTCCGCGGTCGCCGCGCTGTAGACCACCACCCGCAGAGCGCCGCCGCGGCGGGGAGCCTCGGCCTCGATCACCCGGGGTTTGGGCTGCTTCCCATAACCGCCGGAGCCACCTTGACCGCCGTAGCTCTCCGCCGGCTTCTTCTTGTCCTTGTCCTTATCTGATTGACGAGCCATGTCGACCTCCTCGTTCTCGTTTCCTAGGGTTGTGCTCATGCGACCGCTCTGGCGCCGGCCAGCTCGGCGATCTCCTTCCAGCAGCCGAGCAGGGCCCCTTCCGTCTCCAGCAGGGTGGCCTGGCATTGATCGAGCGCCTTTTCGACGCTCCCGGACCACAGGCTCCAGGCCCGTCCCCGTTCGCGGCCGAGGTCGTGGATCTCGGTCACCCGCTCGCAGCTCATCAGGTCGGCCGCGAAGCGCTGGCCCACCTGCTGCAGCCGCTCGTGGCAGGTGAGCAGGGCGGTCTGCGCCGCTTCGAGGTCGCGGGGGCGGCCGGCGTGGCGCAGTCCCTCGGCGCCGGCCTCGGCTGCTTCTTCGAGCCAGCCGAGGAGATCCGTGGTGGCGTCGCCCAGCTGGTCCACGAGCATGGGAGCGCCTCGTTGGGGGCTGTCTTCGGCCACCGCCACCCGCAGGTCCGTGAAGGCCTCGCGGGCACCTTTGAGGCGGGAGTCCAACTCGCGGAAGCTCGCTTCGAGGGCCATCGCTACCTCCTCGCCAGCTCCCGGTAGAAGTTCCTGGTGATCACCCCTGGCCGGGCCAGGCGGTGGTCGAGGGCGAAGCGGGCGGCGCCGATCATGAAGCGCTCGGGGATGATGCCGGGATCGGTGCCCGCGGCGATCCGCCGTGCCGCCTCCTCGATCATCTGCTGCTCCTTGGGCTGGAAGCGGATGACCGCGGCGAGGCACTTGCCGCCGAGCGAGGGATAGGGCTGGTAGCAGATGGTGTCCACCACCAGCGCCACGGCCCGGGGCCAGGTGGCGAGCACGTCTTCCGGGATCGAGCCGCCCCGCGGATCGGGATAGAGGCGGCTCCAGGCGCGGCCGTAGCTCTCCGCGTCCTCCTGGAAGCCCATGCGCCGCAGCAGCTCCACGGAGAGGAACGTCCGCAGGTAGGGCGTCGGGTGCGGCGCCCGCGGCGCGTAGCCGAAGACCGTGGCAGGGCCTCGCCCGACCACGTCCATCAACGAGCCGACCACCGCGGGACCGCCGAGCAGCAGGCCGCCCATGTCGGCGAAGATCTCCCGGTTCCACCGTGTCCAGACGGCGGCCACGGAACGGCCGAGACCCGCTTCGAGCAGCCGCCGGGCGATGGCCCGGGGGACCGCCTTGGCCAGGCCGAGGTCGTTGTGCAGGTTGTGGCAGACCTCGTGGAGGACGGCCCCCAGGGTCCACGGATTGACCAGCCGGTGGTAGGGGAGCTGGATCAGCGGGAAGGGATTGAGCTGCCGGCCGAGCCGCCGCAGCGGGATGCCGCGGCGGTAGGTGGCCGGCGAGAACCCCGTCCGCATGTAGGAGAACGGCGGCGGGGCCGGGATGGTGCGGGCCTTGCCCAGGCCCAGGTAGGCGTACTGGTAGCAGTCGAGCGCGATGCGGTCGCAGCCGAGCAGCCAGTTGCCGAACTGGGACTGCCGCTGGCCGAAGAGCTCGAAGTAGAAGTCCCAGATCCGTTCGACCGCGCGCACCTGGTCGTGGCCCCGCTCCTTGTGGTGCAGGACTTTCTGCAGCCGCGAGGTGATGGGCTCGGCCAGGGCCTCTTCGACCGCTCCCTGGACCCGGCGGGTCCTCTTGAAGAGGTCGCGCCGCAGGGTGGCGATGAGCTCGTTGGCGGAGCGCACGTGCGCCTCGGTGGGCGCCTCCGGCCCGGCGCCGAACTCGTCGCGGCGGAACGGGCGCAGGGCCGCGGCATGACGGGTGACGTTGAGCGCCTGGGCTCGCAGCCAGGGGGTGAGGATCGTGGGCCGGGCCGGATGTCCGAGGGCACCGGGAGCTCCGGGGCCGGGGGTACCGGCCGAAGGTGATGGAGCCTGCCGTTCCAGGGTCTCGAGCATGACCGCTCCTTTCGTCCCGCACCGGCGAGGCCGGGGGCTATTCGAACCCTCCGTCCAGGCTCGGGTCCATGCCATCGCCATCGGCGGCCGGGCCGGTCGCCGAGGCCACCGGTCCGGCGGCGTGATGGAAGCGGCGGTCCAGGGCCCGCGAGCGGCGGAAAGCCTGGGTACTGCGCTGCGGGCTGCCGACCACCCGCGCGGTCTGGCGGGCCAGCGTGCGCACGGCGCCCTGAGGTGTTATCGGCCGGCCCTGAGCGGCCTGCCGGGCCAGGTTCGCCGTGGTCTGGCGGACCACGGTGGGCAGGGTCCGCACCAGCTGCCGGGTGGCGGGGTTTCTGCGCAGGGCCCGCGCGGCCCCGGCGGCGCCGCGGATCAGGTTGGGAGCCACGCGCATCACCGAGGAAGCGGCGCGCGGCAGGAGCCGTGCGGCGAGAGGGACGAGAGCGCCGATGAAGGCCTCCGCCTCCTCCTCGCTCTCGGCCTCGGCGGCGGCGTGGCCGAGGTGCTCCATGAGGGCGTCGGGGTAGACGCGGCGGATGGGGTTGACCTCCATCTCATACTCCCACTCGCCTTCGTACTCCCTCTGCGGCAGCCGGCCGGAGAGGTGGCGCCCGAGTGTCGAGCCCAGGCTCCTCCCGAGCGCGCCACCCTGGGCGCCGCCGAGCGCTCCGCCGAGAGCCGCTCCCACGCCGCCCAGGCCGGAGAGGGCTCCGCGTGCGGCCCGCAGGCCCACCTGGCGCAGAGCAGGGGAGGCGGCGGCCCGTCTCGCGAGGCCCGCGATCCGGCGGAAGAACTCCTCGCTCTCCGCTTCCCCTTCCCACTCCCACTCCCCTTCACCCTCCCACTCCAACTCCGGCAAGGCTTCCAGCTCGTACTCGTACATAAGACCTCCTTTTCGTGAGCGATCCGGCGGCTGTGCCAAGCCTCAGTTGGGACGGCGGGGACGCGGACGCGCGCCGCCAGCCGCGGCGGTGGTGCGCTGGGCGGCCGCGCGAGTGGCGCGGACGTTGCGCTGGAGGGCCGAGGCGCAGGCGCGCGGGTTCGACAGCACGCGGCGGGTCTGGGTGGCCATGGCGCGGGCGGCCGTCCGGCGGGTCACCGGCTGGCCGGCGGCGGCGCGGCGGGCGAGCGTGGTCGCCGTGCGGCGCACGATGGTGGGGACGGCGCGCACGGCCGGCCGCGTGGCCGGGCGCTGGCGCAGGATGCGGGTGAGGGCCGCGGTGCCGCGCACCAGGTGGGGGAGCACCCCCGCAGAGTGGCGCGGTCCGCCGGCGAGATCGACGCGGCGGTCGCCGCACCGGCCATGGCTTCGGCCTCCGCCTCCGTGCGGGCCTGGGAAGCCACGGCAGCCATCAGCTCGGCCATGGCCTGGGTGGGAGTCGTGGGAGCCGCCTCGAGCTCGCCCTCCAGCTCCTCTTCGTACTCGCCTTCGAGCTCGCCTTCGTATTCCATCTCCTCTTCCCTCAGGGCCGTGGCGGCGGCCCTGCCGAGCATGCCGCCCAGAGGCCCGCCCACCGCCGTGCCGACGATCGGCGCCGCGACCCGGGCCACGTTCCTGAGCACGGGCGCGGCACGCCTGACGAAGCCGCGGACGCCGCGAGCGATGCGCCTGAAGAACTCCTCACCCTCGTACTCGCCTTCCCACTCGCCCTCCCACTCCTCTTCGTACTCCTCCTCCCGCTGGCCGCCCATCATGCCGCCGAGGCCCCGGGCGATCGTGCCCAGGAACTCCTCGCCCTCATACTCCCCCTCGTACTCGCCTTCGTACTCAAGCTCGCCTTCCATCTCGAATTCCATCTCGCCTTCCAGAGTTGCCATGAGGTTTTCCTCCTTGATCAGGTTTTCGACCGCGCTGACGAAAACCATTCTGGCGGGCCTGGAAAACGGCGGGCAGTCACATCTTCCGGGGAAACAGGGACGTGCTCCCCCATCTGTGCGTCGCATGAAGCTGTGACAGAGATGTTGATTTCACTTGTAACAAAATGATGGAGAGGCCAGCCCAACCTGTACGGAGGAAAGTCCCGTGAAACAGGCCAGCGTAACGGCCGAGGACCGGCGTAGTGGGGACCGGGAGAGGGAAAGCGACCGGGAGTGGAACGACTTCTCCGAGGAACTCCGGCTTCTCGTGCAGCAATTGATGGGACGGATCGCACGCCGGGGCGGCGCTCCGGCGGCTGATCTGGAAGACAAGGTGATCCTGGACCTGGAAGTGGACGGCGTCCGCTGCATGTTCATGCGGCGCCCGCAGGACCCTGAACGGTCCGATGTGGCCCTGAGCCCTCGCGAGCGCGAGATCGCCCGCATGGTCGCCAAGGGCTACCCGAACAAGGTCATCGCCCGGGTCCTGGAGATCAGCTCCTGGACCGTCTCCACCCACCTGCGGAGGATCTTCGCCAAGCTCGGCGTCTCCTCCCGGGCCGCCATGGTGGCCCATCTCCTGGAGGAGGGGCCGCTCGGAGAGGGGCGCAGGTGACACTCCGTGGGTGACACTCCTTGGTAGGGGCGTGTGACAATTTTGTGGTCCGTGTCACGAAAAGTGTCCCGCTCTCACCTTCTGCCGCCACTACTAGAGCGAAGTACCTGATTTCTTTTCTGCCGCCACCTCAGTCGTAGCGGCAATCTTATGGGGGGAGAGTTCGATGGACCACGGCGTGAGCTTTGGAGAGGGCTTCACCTACGAGTACCTCATCCTCGGCGCCGGCCCGGCGGGTCTGCAGATGGGCCACCACCTGTCCCGCTCGGGCCACAGCTACCTGATCCTGGAAGCCGGCGACAGTCCCGGCCACTTCTTCAAGACGTTCCCGCGCCACCGTACCCTGCTCTCGAGCAACAAGGTCTTCACGGGCACCAACGACCCGGAGGTCAATCTCCGCTTCGACTGGAACTCGCTCCTGTCCGACGATGAAGGCGGCGGCATCCTCTTCAAGGACTACAGCCACCGCTACTTCCCGCCGGCCGACGACCTGGTGCGCTACCTCGGCGACTACGCGCGGATCCACGGGCTCGCCGTCCGCTGCAACACCCGGGTCCTGCGGGTGGAGAAGCCGAGCGCGAACCTGTTCCGGCTGACCGACGCGGACGGCACCGTCTTCACCTGCCGCCGCCTGATCGTGGCGACCGGCGCCGGCAAGCCGTACGTGCCGCCGATCCCGGGCATCGAGCTGGCCGAGAACTACGTCGACGTCTCCGTCGATCCCGACGACTTCATCAACCAGCGCGTCCTGATCCTCGGCAAGGGCAACTCGGCCTTCGAGACGGCGGACAACCTGATCCCCACGACGGCCCTGATCCACGTGGCGAGCCCCCACCCGGTGCAGCTCGCGTGGAAGACCCACTACGTGGGCCACCTGCGGGCGGTCAACAACAACTTCCTCGACACCTACCAGTTGAAGACGCAGAACGCTCTGCTCGACTGCACGGTGGAGCGCATCGAGCGGCGCGACGGCCAGTTCGCCGTCTCCATCCGCCACAGCCACGTCCAGGGCGAGACCCAGGTGCTCACCTACGACCGGGTGATCGTCTGCACCGGCTTCCGCTTCGACAACTCGATCTTCGCCCAGGAGTGCCGGCCGATCCTCACCAGCAGCGACCGCTTCCCGGCGCAGACCCCCGAGTGGGAGTCGGTCAACGTGCCCGGCCTCTACTTCGCCGGCACCATCATGCAGGCCAACGACTTCAAGAAGACGACCTCCGGCTTCATCCACGGTTTCCGCTACAACGTGCGCGCCCTGCACCGGATGCTCGAAAAGAAGCACGGCGGCCAGGACTGGCCGGCGCGGGAGGTGGAGCCCACACCCGAGGGCCTCCTCGAAGCCACCCTCGACCGCCTCAACCGCAGCTCGGCCCTCTGGCAGCAGTTCGGCTACCTGCACGACGTGATCGTGGTCGACGAGGGCTGGGACCACGCCGTCTACTACGAGGAGATGCCGCTCTCGTACATCCAGCAGAGCGAGATCGGCGAGAGCAGCCACTACTACACGGTCACCCTGGAGTTCGGGAAGAACGAGGGCGATCCGTTCAGCGTCGTGCGCCCGACCGAGCCCGCCAAGGCCGAGGAGAGTGTCTTCCTGCACCCCGTGATCCGCCGCTGGTGCGGCCGCCAGCTCGTCTCCGAGCTCCACCTGGTCGAAGACCTCTTCGGAGAGTGGAAGAAGCAGGAGGCCCACGAGGCCCCGCTGCGGTACTTCTACATGGAGCAGATCCTGGAGAGCGTCGACGTCGCCCACGTGGAGATGGAGGCCGCGGAGCGGCCGGTGCTGCGGAGCGCGATGGCGTAGGTCTTCGTCAGAAAAGCGGCTCACGAGGGCGTCCCGGTGCGGGCGCCCTTTTGTTTTATGATGGAACCATGAGCCGGCCTGCCTATCTCTGGGATTACGAAATCGACGAAGAGACCTTCCAGGCCCTGCTGGATGGGCAGACGCACCTTGGCAGGCTGGATCAGGATTGGGCCTCGATCCGGCTCCTGGAGTACGCCCCCTACCGGGAGATCGTCCAGCGCCTTGGCTTCCGCCGGCTCCTTGAGGGATGGCCCGGCTGGCGCTCCAGGATCCGCTCCCAGAGTCGGCGGCGGGGCTTCGACTTCCTGGCCGAGTGGCTGCCACAGCACCACCCGGAGCTTCTCGGCAGTGCGGATCTTGAGCCCGTAGGGCGGGGAACTCGTAGCCCAGGGCGTGAGCCCTGGGACAACCTCCCTCAACATTCAAGAGCCCCGTCAGGGGCGACGGGGATCACGGAACGGAATCCCTCGGAGGCAGGATCACCGGAGCCTGGAATCCAGGGCTCGAATCTGGGGAAAACTCCACTCCGCCTCCCCCGGGCTCACGCCCGGGGCTACGAGTCTCCCCGCCCTACGGGCTCAGGACCCCCGCCCCACATCCACCACCAGCCCCGTCTGCAGCCGCCCTTCCATCTCGGGCGTGGGGGTGAGGCGGACCTCGATCAGCACCATCTGCGAGGCGGCGTCCACCTCGGGGGCGATGCGCTGGATCGTGCCCGGGATCGTGAGGCCGCCGAGGGTGCGGACGGTCGAGACGACAGGTGTCCCCACCGTCAGCTGGCGCGCTTCTTCGGGGGGCACGGCGGCGCGCACCAGCAGGTCTCCCGCGCTGATCAACCGCACCAGCGGCATGCCCGCCGCCACCAGGGCGCCGGGATCGGCGAAGCGTTCGGCCACGCGGCCGTCGAAGGGGGCGCGGACCACGTTGCGCGAAAGGGTCGTCTCGAGCTGGCGCACCCGCGCCCGGGCCTCCGCCACGCGGGACCGGGAGGCCTCGTGGGCCGAGGTGGCCGTCTTCACCTGGAGCGCGGATTCCGCGAGGTCCTCCTTGGAGAAGAAGTCGGGGTTCTGCTGCCGCCGTTCGTTGCGCGCCTTGGCTTCCGCCAACTCGTCCGCCGTCCTCTGCTCGTCCGCCTCGGCCCCGCGCAGGGAGGAGCGGGCTATCTCAAGGTCCTGCTGGGCCAGGCTCGTGTCGAGCGTCGCGATGGGATCGCCACGGCGCACCCGGTCGCCGATCGACACGTGGACCGCCCGCAGCCGCCCTTGAGATTCGGCCGTCACGTCCACCGACTCGCGGGTCACGACGACGCCGATCCAGCCTTCGCGTTCGGCAGGCGCCGGGGCGGGCGGAGGCGCGGACGCCTGAGACCCCTGAGTTGCCGCAGGACGCTCGACGGGGGCTGGTGGGATCTCCTTTGCGGTCTCCCGGGGGTCGCAGCCCGCCAGGGCGAGCAGGACGAGGACGATCGGCGGGAGGGGGGACCGGAGGCGCATGGGCGAGATCTTACTCCCTCTGCCCATCATCGCGGTTGGTGTCATCGCGACCACGGTCGCGGTCACTGCGACCAAGGTCGCGACGACGTGTACCGCGGTCGCGGTGACTTGTACCAAGGTCGCGGCCACTTATTCCGTGGTCGCGATGACCGCGACCGAGGTATACATGGCCGCGACCGAGGTCGCGACGACTTCTACCACGGTATACATGAACGCGACCAAGGTATACGTGACCGCGACCGCGGTATACAGGACCGCGACCGAGGTCGCGACGACTTATACCGCGGTCGCGGAGGCTGCGACCCTGGTCGCTGGCATCGCTGGAGCTTCCAGACGGGCGTAGCGGGTTCACATTTGTGTTAACCTGCCAGAGTGCGTGAGATCCATTTCTACCGGACTCAGGGAGGCTTGGCTAAGTATGTGCGGGATCGGGCCGCGCGTGATCCGGAGTTCGCAGAAGGTCTTGAGGAAGGCTACAAAGAGTTCAAAATCGGCGTTCTACTACGGCAAGCTCGCGAGAAGGCAGGCTTAACCCAAGAAGAGGTCGCCGAGCGCTTGGACACCAAGAAATCAGCGATCAGCCGAATCGAGAACAGCGCGGGCGACATCCGGCTTTCTACACTGGAGCGCTATGTCCAAGCCATTGGCTGGCAACTCCTTCTGGAGCTGCGTCCTCGCCGGAGATCTTCAGGATCTCGCTAAAGAGCGCTCAAGGAGACCGACCGCCATGTCCACAGATCCGTCCCCTCCCCGTTCCCGGCGCTGGATTGCCGGACTCGTCCTCTTCTTCCTGGTCCTGGCGGTGGCCGCCATGCTGGTCCTGCCGGTGTGGCTGATCCGGCCGTTCGCGCCGCAGACGCCGGACGGGATCGCCCTGTCGTTCGCGTTGCGGCGGTGGGCTCCGACCGTCACCGTCCTCGCCTTGGTGGCCGGGCTGGCGTTGACCGTCTGGTTTTGGCGTGGCGGACGCTGGTGGAGCCGGGCGCTGGCGGTGCTGGCGCTCCTGCCGCTCGGGGCCGCGGCGGTGTTCGCCCGCCAGAACATCTTCGAGAAGATGTTCGCGCCGACCGGCCAGGTCGCTTCCGTGCCCGCGGACGAGGCTTCCTGGGTGGAGGAGGGGGATGCGGTGCTCGCGGTGACCCTGAACGGCGACGCCGCGGCGTACCCGGTGAACCAGGTCTCCTATCACCACATCGTGGGGGACGCGGTCGGCGGGGTTCCCGTCGCCGTGACCTACTGAACGCTCTGTCACACCGGTCTGGTGTGGAGAGCGGAGATCGACGGGCGGAAGCTGACCTTCCACCTCACGGGCATCAACAACCAGAACTTCCTGATGCAGGACGATCAGACGGGGTCCTGGTGGCAGCAGGTGACGGGCGAAGCCCTGCACGGCCCCTTGAAAGGCCGGCGGCTGGAGCTCGTCTTCCATGACGAGATCTCCTTCGGGGATTGGCGGCGCGAGAACCCCCGCGGACGGGTGCTGAAGGCGGACGACAGCGCCCCCTGGAAGCAGTTCTCCGAGAATTGGGAGGAGGATACGGCCCGCCTGCCGGTCGTGACTCCCGTGGGCAAGGGCGAGCCGTTCCCGCCGCGTGAGGTGGTCGTGGGGATGGCCGTCGGGGACAAGGCCAAGGCATATCCCCTGGCGGCGCTCCAGAAACAAAGCCCGGTGGAGGACGTAGTTGGCGGCATGCCCGTAGTTCTTGTCGTGGGCGAGGACGGCCGGTCGGTGCGGGCCTTCGAGAGGCGGGTCGACGGGCGGGAGATCCACCTGTTCCGGAAGCCCGGAGCTACGCCTCTGAGGCTGGTGGACGCGGAGACCTCCAGCGAGTGGAGCTTCGCCGGGGAGGCCACCGCGGGACCGCTCCAAGGGAAGAAGCTCGGCAAAGTCTTCGTTCTGAAGGATTACTGGTTCGATTGGAAGGGGTACAATCCCAGGACAGAAGTCTACAGATCAGGTCGACGCTGAGGAGAGCAGAGATTCCAGATTCAACCCCCATCGCCCTGCTGGCCGGTCTCGATTCCGGGACCGTGGAGGCGTGCCTGCGCCTCCTGGGGGAAGAGCTGCGCTTCCTGGTGGCCGATTCCTCGGAGGAGGCCCTGCGGCACTTCGGAGCCCAGCCCGTGGCCGTGCTGGCCGTGGGCGCCGGCCTCTCGGGCGAGCGCGCCCTGCGGCTGATCGAGGCCGCCGACGAGGTGCCCGGCAGCGAGGGGCGGGTGAACCTCGTGCTGGCCGGCGGACCGGATCCTTCCCTGTTCCAGGACCTGATCGACCGCGACCGCGTCTTCTATCTCAGCCAGGAGCCGGTGCCGTCCGGCGACCTGATCGCCCTGCTGCGCAGCGCCGCGGCCCGCTGGCGGTCCACCGAATCGCGGTGGGACGAGGAGGAGCGGCGGCGCTCGCTCTTCGTGCGCCGGCTGTTCTCCGCCACGCAGGCGATCGCCTCCCAGCGCCAGCCCGCGGGCGTGGCCCGGGCCGCGGCCGAGTCCGTGGAGGACCTGGCCGGCGCGGACCGCGGCTACTGCCTGTTCTACGACCGGGCCACGGACACCCTGTGGGAACCGCCCCGGGACGCGGACCTGGAGGAGGAGCGGCGGGAGACGGCCGCGGTGGGCCTCGTGAGCTTCGTGCTGCGCACGGGGAGCCCGCTACGGCTCGACCGGCTGGGCGCCGATCCCCGCTTCGACCGCGACGCGGACGATCCCAAGAGCCAGGGAGACGAGCGCTTCCTGGCCGTGCCCGTGCCGAGCCCGGACGGCCGCGTGCTGGCCGTGCTCGCCGCCGTCCGCAAGGCGGAGGAGCAGCCGTTCTCAGCGGAAGACCTCCAGTCGCTCTCGATGCTGGCCGAGCAGTCGGCCCACGCCTTCGCCCAACTCGGGCTCGCCGATGCGAACAACGAGGGCCTGCCGGCCGCGGCCCTGTTCCGCGAGGAAGCCGTCGAGTACCACCAGGTGGGGCTGCGCAGCGAGGGGGACGTGCTGCGCGTAGATCCCGGGTGGATGCGCTGGACCTACCGGTTGCTGGTGACGGCTCTGGTGGCGGGGCTCCTCTTCTGCATCCTGGCCCGCATCCGCGAGTACGCCTCGGGACCCGCCATCGTGCGCCTGGCCAGCCGGTCGGACCTGACGGCCACGGCGGACGGCACGGTGAGCCAGATCGCCGTGGCGTCCGGGCAGAAGGTGTCGGCCGGACAGCTGCTGGTGCGCTTCTACGGCGCTCGCGAGGCGGCCGAGCTGGCGCGGATCGACCGTGAGTTCGAGCTCCAGCTCATCAACCGCCTGCGGGATCCCCACGACGCCGGGGCCGAGCAGTCGCTGCTCTCCTTGCGCGCGCAGCGGAGCTCGCCCGCTCGAACCTCGCCGAGCGCGAGGTGCGGGCGCCCGCGGCCGGGGTGGTGAGCGATCTGCGCGTGCGAGTGGGCCAGCGCATCATGCCGGGCCAGACGCTGCTCTCCCTCGCTCGGGAGGCTCGAGGAGCCGGCGGCAAGCCGGTGGTCGTGGCCCTGCTGCCGGGCGAGTTCCGGCCGCTCCTGAAGCCCGGCATGCCGCTGCGGCTGGAGCTCCAGGGCTACCGGTACGCCTACCAGCACCTGGTGGTGGAATCGGTGGGCGACGAGGTCGTGGGACCCGCCGAGGCGCAGCGCTCCCTGGGGGAAGAGGTGGCCGACGGGGTGCAGATCACGGGACCGGTGGTGAGGGTGGAGGCGCGCCTCCTGTCGGACACCTTCGAAGCCGAGGGGCGCGTGCGCCGCTATCACGACGGCATGTGGGGCAAGGCCGAGGTGCGGGTCCGCTCGGAGCCCGTGCTGGTGGCCCTGGTGCCGGCGCTCAAGGCGGTGTTCGAGCCGCGGGAGCCCGGCGATGCCTGAGACGCCCGAAATGCCCGAAATGACTGGGAAGGGGGACACCGCTCCGAAGAAGCCGCTCCACGAGCGGTTCCCGGCGCTCCAGAAGGTCGCCTTCCACGGCCGCAGCCGGCGCGTGCCCTTCATCCAGCAGGTCACGGCGAGCGACTGCGGCGCCGCCAGCCTCACCATGGTGCTCGCCTACCACGGCAAGCACCTGCGGCTGGACGACGTGCGCAAGGTCACGGGCTTCGGCCGCGACGGCGCGGACGCGCTCTCCATCCTCTCGGCCGCTCGGGTGTTCGGCCTGCGGGGGCGCGGCGTCAAGGTGGACAACGTCGAGGACCTGAAGTTCCTGTCGCCCGGGTCGATCCTCCACTGGCAGTTCAACCACTTCCTCGTGCTCGAGCGGCAAACGGCGGACGGCGGCGCCGAGCTGGTCGATCCGGCGGGCGGGCGGCGGCAGGTCAGCAAGGACGAGTTGGGCCGCTCCTTCACGGGCGTGGCCCTCTCCTTCGAGCCGGGCGAGGACTTCGAGCCCCAGGAGGGAGAGGGGCGGCGGTGGGGGCGGTTCCTCCGCATCCTGCGCGACCACTGGGACGTGCTGCGGCGGATCGTGATGACGTCGGCCATGGTGCAGCTCTTCGCGCTGGCCGTGCCGCTGCTGATGGGCGTGCTGGTGGACCGGGTGATCCCGCGGGGAGACCTGCAGCTGCTGGGGGTCCTGGCGGCGGGCCTCGCGGCCATCGTGGGCTTCAACTTCCTCTCGTCGATGCTGCGCTCGTTCCTGCTGCTCTACCTGCGCACCCATCTCGACGCGCGGATGACGCTCGACTTCCTCGACCATCTGGTGGACCTGCCCTACGCCTTCTTCCAGCAGCGCTCGGCCGGCGACCTGATCATGCGCATGGGGAGCAACTCCACGGTGCGCGAGATCCTCACCTCGGGCGCCCTCTCGGGCATGCTCGACGGTTTGATGGTGACGCTCTACCTGATCCTGCTCTTCGTGGCCAGCCCGTCGATGGGGCTCCTGGTGCTGGGGCTGGGCGCGCTGCGGGTGACTCTCTTCCTCTTCACCCGCAAGAAGACGCGGGACCTGATGTCCCGCTCGCTCCAGACGGAGGCGCGCTCGCAGAGCTACCAGGTGAACCTGCTGGCCGGCATCGAGACGCTCAAGGCGGCCGGGGCCGAGCACCGGTCGGTAGAGCAGTGGTCGCACCTCTATGTCGACGTGCTCAATGTTTCCCTCTCCCGGGGCCGGCTGCAGGCCGTCGTGGACTCCACGCTCACGGGCCTCGGCACGGCCTCGCCGCTGATCGTGCTGGTCTGGGGCGCCCTGCAGGTGCTCCGCGGAGAGCTGTCGCTCGGCACCATGCTGGCCATGAACGCCCTGGCGGCCGGCTTCCTGACGCCGCTGTCGACGCTGATCACGACCGCCTTCCAATTCCAGCTCCTGGGGAGCTACATGGACCGGCTGGAGGACGTGCTGGAGACTCCCCGCGAGCAGGACCCGGCGGCCGTCAAGCCCGCGCCGCGCCTCAAGGGCGGCATCCGGCTGGAAGGCGTGGGCTTCCGCTACAGCGCGATGGCGCCCATGGCGGTGCAGGACGTGACGGTGGACATCCCCCCCGGCCGGTTCGTGGCCCTGGTGGGGCGCTCGGGCGCGGGCAAGTCTACGCTCGCGAGCCTGCTGGTGGGGCTCTACTCGCCCACCGAGGGGCGCATCCTCTTCGACGGCCTCGATCTCAACGAGCTGGAGCTGCGCTCCGTGCGCCGGCAGGTGGGAGTGGTGCCCCAGCACCCCTATCTCTTCGGCACCAGCATCCGGGCCAACATCACGCTCTCGGACCCCACGCTGCCGCTGTCGCGGGCCGTGGAGGCCGCGAAGCTCGCCCACATCCACGACGACGTCATCGTGATGCCCATGGGGTACGAGACCATCATGGCCGACGGCGGCGCCTCGCTCTCCGGCGGCCAGCGCCAGCGTCTGGCCCTGGCCCGGGCGCTCGTGCACCGGCCGGCCATCCTGCTGCTGGACGAGGCCACGAGCGCGCTGGATACCAAGACGGAGCGCGCCATCCAGCACGAGCTGGAGACTCTGCGCACCACCCGCATCGTCATCGCCCACCGCCTGAGCACGATCCGCGACGCCGACCTGATTATCGTGATGGACGAGGGGCGGGTCGTGGAGCAGGGCCGCCACGAGGAGCTCCTCGCCCTCGGCGGCGTCTATGCGGGGCTCGTGGCCGCCCAGATGGAGAAGGAAAAGATGCGGGCGGAGGTGTAGGGGGGCGGGCTGTCGCCCTCCCGGTACTTGCCCGCTGGTTTTTTGAAGGCCGTGGTGTTCTCGATGGTCCTTCGCTGGACGACGCTCTGGCAGGCCACTTCTCGGGCGAGGTCGGCCGTGGCGGCTTCACGGTGAGGTAGTATCCGCCTATGATCAAGTGCACCACGATCGAGATCGATGACGACCTGCTCAACCGAGCCAAGGAGGCGCTGGGTGAGGCCACAGCGCGAGCCACCGTAGAGGAAGCGCTGCGCCGTGCGGCCGCCGGCACCGAGACGGAACGCGAACGCCGAGCCGCAAAGCAGAGGCGCTACCTGGAGCAGTTGAGCCTGCGCGTGGATGTTGCCGTGCTCGCATCGGAGGAAATGTGGCGGTGAGGGGGTTGGCTCCTCGACAAGGGTGCTCCACCCTGGATGGGCAGCAGCTGGTCCCCGGCCGACCCCAGCCGCCCGCCGCGGTCTCCTCGTCGGCACGTGGCGTCCTCCAGGAGGGCGAAGCTCTGCCCGAGGGTGCGGTGGTTACCATCCTTGTCCGTGAAGCGGAAGAAACCTTCGAAGTACCACCGGAGCTTGAGGCCGAGTTCCTGGAGCCCATCGCAGAAGCTGACCGTGGCGAGACCATCTCCGCAGAGGAGTTGATCGAGCGCCTGCGACGGATCGCTTGAGCAAAGTGCTCGAAGTCGAGGTCACGCCTCGGGCCGCCCAGAGCCATGCAGTTCATCAAGAACGGCCCTGACATACCCGAACGACTCCTACAAATCCACGAAGAAGGCCGTGTCGTTTTCTTCTGTGGTGCGGGGATCTCCTACCCGGCGGGTCTGCCGGGTTTCGATGGTTTGGTGCGTCGCCTCTATGAGCGTTCAGGGGTGACGCCTGACCCTGTACAGAGGGCGGCCCTGAAAGCCAATCAGTACGACACGGCCATCGCCTTGCTGGAGGAGCGCCACGTGGGAGGACGGGCGGTAGTGCGCAGGGAAGCTCGCGGCAATCCTCGCCTCGGCAGATACCTCGCCCAAGGCAACAAGGACCCACGAAGCGCTGCTGACGCTTGGCCAACGTCGCGACGGTAAGCTGCGTCTCATCACCACCAACTTCGACCGGCTCTTCCAATCCGTGATCGAGCGCAAGAAGCTCTCGGTAAGCACCCGCCAAGCCCCCCTGTTACCAGTACCCAAGAACCGCTGGGATGATTTGGTTTATCTACATGGGCTCTTGCCACTTGCTCCAAGCGACAGCGAACTGGACCACCTGGTGGTGTCGAGCGGGGACTTTGGCTTGGCTTATCTTATAGAACGCTGGGCAGCACGTTTCGTCAGCGAGTTGTTCCGTCACTACACCGTGTGCTTCGTGGGCTACAGCCTCAACGACCCGGTGCTGCGTTACATGATGGATGCGCTGGCAGCGGATCGCCAACGTGGCGAGGTCTCACTCGAGATGTACGCCTTCGGCAGCTACAAAAAGAGCAAGGAAGCCGCTTATGAAGCAGAGTGGCGCGCCAAGAACGTTACCCCCATCTTGTACCAGGAAACCAAGGCACACCAATATCTGCACAAGACTCTGCAACGTTGGTCGGCGACCTACCGCGATGGCGTGCGTGGTAAGGAGCTGATCATCGTCAAGGAGGCGATTGCCAACCCGCTGATAAGGACCCGCGAGGACGACTTCGTCGGCCGAGTACTGTGGGCATTGAGTCACGAAAGCGGCTTGCCCGCCAAACGTTTTGCCGAGATGAACCCTGTGCCGTCGCTGGATTGGCTGGAGCCGCTCAGAGAAAACCGATACCGGCAAGGTGACCTGGGCCGATTTGGCGTGCCGGCAAAGCCTGATCGAGATGACAAGCTCGCCTTTAGCCTGATGTGCAGGCCCGCGCCGTACGGCCTCGCACCGTTGATGGCGCTCTGCGATGCGGGTGCCACGGGCAGCCAATGGGACGACGTGATGGTCCATCTTGCGCACTGGTTAACAAGACATCTCGACGACCCCACGCTTGTATTGTGGCTGGCCAAGCGAGGTGGACAGCTCCACGAGAGATTTACATGGCTGGTAGATAAGCGCTTGGATGAAATTTCTAAGCTCGAACGTGGTGGAGATAACGATAAGTTGGATCGCCTGCGCGCCGCGGCGCCGCGTGCGGTTCCTCGCCCACTGCTGCGTACCGTCTGGCGTTTGCTGCTGTCCGGCCGTATCACATCTGGCAGACAAGGTGATTTGTACTCCTGGAAAAAACGTTTACAGCGTGATGGCTGGGTGCCGAGCCTACGCTTATCCCTACGGGAGCTGCTGACGCCGTGTATCCAGTTGCGAGAGCCGTTTCGCTGGGGTGGAGGTGCGGGCGAGGAAAAGGAACCCCAGCATCTCAAGGAGATCCTCGACTGGGAGCTAAAGCTACGCGCCAGTCATGTACATTCCGTATTGCGCATTCTTCCGGACTCCCCAGAATGGCAGGTCGCACTACCGGATCTGTTGCCCGACTTCACTGTCTTGCTGCGCGATACTCTGGACCTGATGCGCGAGCTCGGCAGTGCTGACGAGCGTAACGACCATTCGTACGTACACCAGCCATCAATCAGCAAACACCCGCAGAACCGGAACTTCCATGATTGGACGGCGCTGATAGAGCTCAACCGCGATGCCTGGCTTGCGCTGGCCCACCGCTCCGTCGAGCAGGCTCGGCTGGTCGCCCAACAATGGCAGCAAACACCTTATCCGCTATTCAAGCGGTTGGCGTTTTTCGCTGCGGCGCAAGAAACCATCGTTCCCCCGCCGCTTGCACTCGATTGGCTGCTCTCCGACAACGGCTGGTGGCTGTGGTCGGTGGAGACTCAGCGGGAAACGTTGCGCCTGCTGGTCGCGTTGGCGCCTCAACTGGAGCCGGCCGATCTTGGCCGGCTAGAGGCAGCTATCCTGGCTGGACCGCCTCGCACCATGTACAAGGATGATCTGGACACGGAGCGCTGGACACAGATTGTTGACCACAAAGTGTGGTCGTTGCTGGCGAAGATGGTCTCGTCCGGTGTTCCGCTGGGACAAGAGGCCCAAGCCGCAACGGATGCGCTATGCGCGGACCACCCGCAGTGGCAACGGGAGGAGGAGGGAGAACGAGACGAATTCCCCTTCTGGATGGGTACTGGCGACGAGTCGCGCGAAATTATCGTCACTCCGCGGCGCAGGCGAGAGCTCGTCGAATGGCTGAAGCAACATCCTCATACCGATTCTGGGCAAGAAGACGACTGGCAGCAGCGATGCCGCGATGAATTTGTCACCACAGCTTACGCGCTATACGCATTGAGTCAAGAAGGTGTTTGGCCCAATGACCGCTGGCGCGAGGCACTGCAGGCTTGGGCAGAGGAAACTCTCGTGAAACGGTCGTGGCTCTACATGGCCCCAGTGCTCGCTCGTGCGCCGGCGGAGTTAATCGTCGCACTCGCGCACAGCCTGAGTTGGTGGCTGCAGGCTTCAGCTAAATCCTTCGTCGGTCACCAAGTGGAGCACCAAGGCTTGTTCTTTACTTTATGCCGGCAGATCCTGAACCTCGACTACGAGGATGAAGTGGACGCCAATGATCCGGTCAATCGAGCAATCAATCACCCTGTTGGCAAGACAACCGAGGCGTTGTTGCGCTGGTGGTATGGTCACGAGCTTAAAGACGATCAACACCTGGTAGATGATCTTGAGCCGATCTTTACCAGTCTATGTGACTCAAGAGCTTCCATCTACCGGCACGCGCGAGTACTTTTGGCGAAACACGTCGTAACGTTGTTCCGGGTCGACTCCGAATGGACGAAACGCAATCTCCTGCCACACTTCAATTGGCAGAAATCGGCAACCGAGGCAAGGGCGGCTTGGGATGGCTTCCTGTGGTCCCCCCGCTTGTACTCTCCGCTGTTCGAGATCATTAAGCCTGACTTCCTGAACACTGTCAGGCACTACGTGGAGCTAGGTGATTTTGGACGTCAGTACGCCGCCCTTCTGACCTTTGCCGCCTTGGAGCCGCGGGACACTTTCACGACGGATGAACTCAAGGCAGCGACCGAGGCATTGCCCGAAGGCGGGCGACAAGAAGCCGTGCAGACACTTGTGGAGGTACTGGAAGGCGCAGGCGAACAGCGGGCCGAGTACTGGCGCAACCGTGTCCTTCCATACTGGAATTCTATCTGGCCGAAGTCGCGGGATCAAAGGACTCCTGCTTTAGCGGAGCCCATAGCCCTGCTTTGCATCGCCGCGCGCGAAGATTTTCCCGAGGCCCTCCAAGTGCTCCGCCCTTGGTTACAACCCGTTCAGTATCCCGACTATGTTGTCCATTGCCTTGACGAAAGTGCCTTGTCTAGCCGCTACCCGGCAGCCGCGCTAGAATTTCTCAGTATTATTGTCGCCTCCCATGTCCAATGGCCGCCGAGCGATTTGGCGAACTGCCTGAAGGAGATCAAAGCCGCTGCCCCTGCCTTGGAAGGGGATGAACGATTCCGTCGCCTGATGGAGCTTCAACGTCAGCACGAATGAAGATGTCGATGTACTTACCGGTGCTCTGTCAAGGCAGGATTGACCCTTTGGCGCGGCGCCCCTGGGACCGCCGGCATTCCTGCCGGCCTGACTCACTTTGCTCTGATTCTGCCGGGTTGGCCTTCGGTCTTTGCTGCCCGAAGGGTCGCGAGAACTTAGCCCGGGGCTGAGGCCGAAGGCCGATGCCCTGGGTCAACCGGCCCCCACAACCCTGCGGCCTGAAGGGCCGCGAGACCCTCGACGGATTGAGACGATTCCGCCCCTCAAGATTCTGGCGGCCCTTCAGGCCGCCGAGTTTGTTTGTCTTCCTTTTCCCAGGGCATCGGCCTTCGGCCTCAGCCCTGGGCTGGATTCTCCCGGCCCGTTGGGCCGGAAGGAATGAAGATGTCGAATCCGGGTCTCAAATACAGACCCAGCGGGTTCAACACAAAGCCCGCGGGGCCTGAGTTGCAGAGCCTTCTACAACCAATCCTCTACGGATCTTTTTACGGGCACATGCGGGCTCCGGAACGGCATGAGCAGCCCCGAGGTCGTCTGCATCGAGGGATCGTCGAAACCGTCGAGCCCGCAGGCCACGGCCGTCCCGCGCCAGGACGGCGTATAGGTGCCGAACAGCCGGTCGAACCACGAGAAGATGTTGCCGTAGTTGCTGTCGGTCTCCCGCACGTCGCGCGAGTGATGGACCTTGTACATGTTAGGCCAGGTCGTCACCAGCCACAGCGCGGAGTCGAGACGGCGCGGCACCCGGAGGTTCGCGTGCTCGAGCAACCCGTTGACGGCCGACCAGACGCGGTAGACCGCGAAGGCGCCCAGACCCGTTCCGAGCGCGCAGGGCAAACGCGGTGAGGAACGCGTAGCGGATCACCCCTTCGAGCGGGTGCTGTCGGATCGTGGTCGTCACGTCCCCCACGGGGTCGGAGTGGTATACCTGGTGCACCCTCCAGAACGCCGGGACCTTGTGCATGGCGACGTGCGCCGCCCCGTCATTCGGTCGCAGTGCGCCCAGAGGCGCTTGCGGCAGCGTTCCACGGCAGACAGCTCGGTGGTGGTAGGGCTCGGGATCATGGCGTCTCCAGAACGAGGACGTTCGGGGATGGCCCAAAGGTACGGGCCTGCCTGGCGAGACGAGCTCCGTGCCTGGCGAGGCGAGCCGCGCGCCTCACGAGGCGAGGGATTCGCCTGGCGAGGCGAGGTCTTGCCTGGCGAGGCGAGCGATGCAATTCGCGAGGCGAGTGACGCGCCTCGTGAGGCGAGGGACTCGCCTCGCCAGGCGAAGGCGCACCTCCCGGGGCGAGCCCCTCGCCTCAAGAGGCAGCTCTGGGCGAGGAGCCCTCACCAGGTCGGCAGGCTCGCCCAGCCGGGAAACGGGGCGGTTTCCAGGCGGTATCCGGCAGGGGCATTCCCATCAGGAAGGACGCGATAGTTGGTCAAGGCGCGGAGACGGGCGAGAAACTCCCTGTAGGGCAGGGTGTGGAAGGGCGGGCCTTTCGGCATCGGCCAGAGGCGGATGGTGCGGTCCTCGCCGGCTGAGGCGATCCAGCGCCCGCCGGGGTGAACGGCGAGGGCCCAGAGGGTGCCCCGGTGCCCGAGCAGGAGATGAGGGGCCTCGCCGGTCACCGGTCCGGCGCGCACCACGCCGTCGAACCCGCCGGTGACCGCCATGGTGCCGCTGGGATCCAGTGCGACCGATCCTACGAGTGAGCCGTGGGACGCGAGCCGCCGGGAGCCGCCGCTGACGAGGTCGAAGAGGACGGCCTCGCCTCTCACGCCAACCTCTCCTCCTGCGCTCAGGAGATAGCGCCCGTCACGGCTCGCGGCGATGGACCAGACGAATCCCTTCCGCAGCACTCGCGACGAGCCGTCTGCGAGCCGCCACAGGCGCAGACCCGCTTCGCCGGCGGAGGCGAGGCGTCCACCGGGAAGGAACTGGAGGCTCATGAGCCGTCTCTTGTCACCGGCATCCAGGAGCCGGACCTTCCCCGTCTCCAGGTCCCAGATGCGGATGACCGATTCCCACGGGCTGCTCCCTCCGGCTGCCACCAGGCGGCCGCCGGGGCCGACGGCGACCGGCCAGACCCAGCCGCCGAAGCCGTTGAGCTCCCGGACAGGACCCGGCCCCAGGGGCAGGAGCCGGACCTTCCCGGAGTTGAAGCCGGCGGCGACATACCGGCCGGCCGGGTCAGAGGACAGACCGCGGGGTCTGTCCTCCTCGTCGTCGAACAGCACCCGGCCAGCGGCGGCACCCGTGAGAGGCCACAGGCGGATGACGCCGGACTGGGACGCCGAGGCGATCCAGCTCCCATCGGGAGCAAACGTCAGGGCCATGAGCTTGCTCCCCGGCTCGCGGAGGATGCGGGCATAGGGACGGCTGAGCGGCCAGAGGGCAATGCTGTGAGAATACGCCGCGGCGAGCCAGCGGCCGGCCGGGTGAAAGGCCACCTCCATCACCGTGAGCACATCCTCTCCCTGGCGCAGCACGGTAGGCTCGGCTTCCGGCGGCCCTTCGAGGTCCCACAGGCTCAGAGCCTGGTCGTAATCCGCCGTGGCGAGGAGCGACGCCCTGGAATCGAATTGAAGAGTTCTCATCCGCCCCAGCCCGCGCACGAGACGGAGAGGCGTTCCTTCCGGGATCGGGTGCGATCCTGGAGCGGCGGAGCCGGCGGGGAGCGGCCACAGGCGGAGCTCTCCCGAGGTATCCAGGGAGGCGATGCGGCCAGGCGCGAAGAGGATCCGGGAGATCGGGCTCTCATGGCGTCCCACGAGCCGCGCTGGCGCGCTTCCCAGATCGTTCATGGGGAGGAGGCGGAGCTCCCGGCCCTCGGCATAGGCAAGCCAATTGCCGCCGGGGTCCAACCCCCATACAGGCTTCCAGCCCACATGCCCGAAGAGCCTCGGCGGCTGGCCGTCGAAGGGCCAGGACTCGAGAGCCGCCCGGCTCCCTTCCCGGCGCAACGTGAACATTCTCCTGCGATCCGCGGCCGTCCAGACCGAGAACGGCTCGGCGAGACGCCGGGTGCGCACCGTCTTTGCTGCTGCCGCCGACCACACCTGCAGGATCTGGCCGGGAGTGATGTACGTCACGAGGGTATCCGGCTCGGCACCGAACTGAACCTGATTGACGCCGATTCCTGGCTGGGCAGGAAACACCCGGGGCGCGCCGCCCTCCTGGGACCAGACGGCGAGGTTGCCATGCTCGCCACCTACGGCCAGCCGTCTGCCGTCCGGACTGAAATCGAGATTCCAATTAAAGGAATCGCGCCGTGCGACGAAGGCCGTGGGCCCTTGCCACAAGGCCTCGACGGCGAGGCTCCGGGCCTCCGGGCTGTCGGTGAGCTCCAGGCTGGCCAGCACGTAGGCGACCACTGCCGAGGGGTTCCGGTCGAGCTCCAGCCGCGCCAGGGCGAGGAGCTTGCTCGCATTGGCGCGCCGGGCTTCGTTCGCCGCTTTCCACCAGAGCAGGCCGACGGCCATGAGCACCGCCAGGAGGATCGCGAAGGCCGCGGCGACGGCGAGCCAGCGGCGGCGGCGCCGCCGGCCCGCCTGCTCGGCCGCCGCCCGGGCGAAGCTCTCCTCGGTCGCGGTGAGGGCGACAGGATAGCGCTGGCGCCAGACCTGGAGCTCCAGGAACGAGGCGCCAGTCCACAGCAGATCGGCCGGCCGGCCGCGGGATTCCCACAGCCGCGCCGCCTGGCGGAGCTGGTCGCGGAGCTGGGCGCCGTCGGCGTCCTGGGTCTGCCAGCGCACCAGCCGCGGCCAGGCGGAGAGCAGCGATTCGTGGATGATCTCCACCCACCGCCCGCCGGGTGACTCGCCGCTGCCCGGCACCTCGAAGGAGGTGACGAGCCGCGCATCCATCAAGGCCGCCAGCACCTGCTGCGCTTCCTCACGATCGGCACGGTCTGCGAAAGTCGACAGCAGCTCCTCGACTTCGATGGCGGCACGGGTGCCCTGCACGGTGACGAGATTGCGGAAGATCTCGCGCACCATCGGCTGCCGGGGGTCGCCGATCCCCGCGAGAGTGGCCTCCGCGTGTTGGGCCAGGGCTCCCGCCACGCCGCCGATCTGCTGGTAGGCCCTGCGGGTCAGGAGGCAGGCCTCCCGGTCCCGGGCCTCCCACAGGCGGGCGGCGGCAAAGGCGAGCAGCGGCAGCGCACCCCGTTCCTGCGAAACATCCGCGAGCATCTCGTCCACCAGCGCCTCATCCTCGAAGCCGTACCCGCAGGCCCGCGCAGGCTCGACCAGCGCGCGGCGGAGGCCGGCGCCCGCCAGAGGCCCCAGGGGGGTCAGCTCCGAAAAGACCGGTGCCAGCGCCGGGTGAGCGTGGCAGGAGAACAGGAAGTCGTCGCGCAGGGCGAGGAGCACGTGGACGCCCACCTCGCCGGCCGCCCGCCCGAGAAGCTCCGCGAAGCGCGCCTGCACGTCCCGGCTGCTCTGGGTGAACAGCTCCTCGAATTGATCGACGACCAGGAGCACGTGAGTGTGCCGCCGGCGCCAGGTGGCCAGCACCGAGAGGGCGATTTCGGGCTCCTCGAAGCGCAGGAGCTGGCGCAGGCTCTCGTGATCCCCGGCGAGCTCCGGGACCAGCGCCTGCGCCAGGCTGCGCCAGGGGGCCCCGGCGGGCTGGCACACCACTGCGCGCCAGCCGGCCGGCAGGGCCGGGAGGATCCCCGCCCGCAGGAACGAGGTCTTGCCCGCTCCGGAGGGGCTGATGATCGCCAGGAGCTCCCGGCGGCGCAGCCTGGCCCAGACCGCTTCCACCTCGGCGTCCCGGCCGAAGAAGAGCTCGGCCTCGGTGTAGGGGGCGAGGCCGGGATAGGGCGTCTTGCCGTCGAGCCGGGACGGCTTGCCGAGGCCGGGTTGCGAGACGAAGGCCCGGAGATCCTCCACCAGGGCTCCGGCGTCCGGATAGCGCTCGGCAGCGTCCTTTCTCAAGGCCCTGGCGACGATCTCCCCGAGCTGCGCCGGCAGGTCGGGCCGCAGGGCGAGGAGGGGCGTGGGGGTCTCGCTCAGGATGGAATGGATCACCGCCTGCTCGTCCCGCCCTGGAAAGGGCCGGCGGCCGGCGAGCATCTCGTAGAGCACGACCCCCAGAGACCAGAGGTCTGTCCGGTGGTCCACCCCCTCGCCCCGCGCCTGCTCCGGAGACATGTAGGCCGGCGTTCCCACCGAAGCACCGGTGCGGGTCCGGCTCGGCGCTCCGGCGTACTTGGCCACGCCGAAGTCGAGGATCTTCACGTCGCCGCGCCCGGTGAGCATGAGGTTGCTCGGCTTGACGTCGCGATGGATGACGCCGGCTTGATGGGAGCGGGCCAGCCCCTTGGCCACCTGCAGGGCGATCTGCAAGGCCTCGCCGACCTCCAGGGACGTCTGCACGAGCCTGGCCTTGAGCGTCTCTCCCTCGTAGTAGGCCATGACGAGAAACATCCGCCCATCGGCCGTCTCATCCACCTCGTGGAGGGTACAGATGTTCGGATGGTCCAGGGCCGCGGCCATCCGCGCCTCGCGCAGAAAGCGCTCCTTGGAATCCGCGTCGCGGCTCCATTCCGCGGGCAGGAACTTCAAGGCCACGAGCCGGTCGAGCCGGTTGTCCTTCGCCTTGAAGACCACCCCTCTGGCCCCCTCCCCGATCTGCTCCAGCAGCTCGTAGCGCGAGGGTGCCCGAACCGCGGGCTCCAGCCAGGAGATGGTGGCGGTCAGCCGGTACCCGCGCCGGGGCACCGTCTGAATGAACCTCGGCTTCTTGGAGTCGTCGCGGAGGGCCCTGCGGAGATCCCAGATGGCATGGGTCAAGACCTCCTCGGTCACGAACGTCTCGCCCCAGACAGCCTCCAGGAGCTCCTCGCGGGACACGACTTCGCCGGCCCGCTCGGCCAGGAGGGCCAAAACCTGGATCGACCGGGGCTCGGCGCGCTCGACTCCCTCCGGGCCCTCGAGCTGCGAGAGCCGCGGCTGGACCAACCACTCCTCGAGCCGGAAGTCGCGGAACAAGGCTTGAGTCCCCCTGAGCTACTTGATCCAACCCTAAAGCATACACCTGCTTCTGCCTCCGCAGCGCAGCCGGTCTCAGAAGTATCCGAGAAACCTCAGAGACCTTTCACAGGCCAGGGCCGCCGGCCGCCCGCTACCGTGGTGATGGGGAACGAACCCCGCCGTCACGAGGAGAATGAGATGACCAAGCTCTTGAATGTCACGCTCGCGCTGGCCGGAGCGCTTGTGCTCGCCGGAGCCGCGGCCGCCCAGGAGCAGGCACCGGAGGCCGGACGCCTGTTCGACGGTCTGAAAGACCAGCTCACCATCGTCCTCCCGGAGGGCTGGACCGTTTTTGACCAGACGGCAGCCTTCACGGGGAAGCCAAGCCCCTATGGGATGGTGATCTTCTCAGCCGAGCCTGTGCTGGCTCCTGGCGAGAAGAGGCCCACTCCAGAGGCCTTGCTTCCAGTCTACAGAGGCGACGTACCGTCCTTCTTCGTCGATCGGCACCCGGCGGGGAAAGGCATGTCCTGTTCCCAACTGACGAAAAAGGCCAAGTCCCAGATCGAACGCATGGCAGGGAGCGATCCGTTGCTGTCCAAGAGACCTCAAACGTCCGAAATCGAGCTTGCCGGCTGCCAGGCGCTGAAGCTCGAAGGGCGCGGAAATGAGGGGCCCGTGGAGTGGCGCATAGACATCCGCGCCGTGTCCGACGGCAAGACTCTGTACTTCTTCCACCTGAGAAGCACTGCCGACAACTTCGCCAAGAGCTTCGGGGCGTACGAGGCTGCGCTCGCCACCCTTCGGCTGTCCTCGGGGCCCGCTGCCACCTCCGGCGCGGCGGCGGCTCCGGCGTCGGCTGCTGCGGAGGAATCTTCGTATGAGTGACTCTCGCGTGTTGCGTCGGTCCCTGATCCTGCTTGCCGCCATGGTCGGGTTGCACGGCTCCGGGCCTGCCATGGCCCAGCCCGCCTGCACCATCACCCGGATCACCGACTCGGCGCCTGGATTCGCTTCCTTCCATCCCAGCCTCGACGAAGGCTCTATTGCCTTCGCCTCTGACGGCAACCTGACCGGGGAGAACCCGGACGGCAGCTCCGAAATCTTCCTCTTCGACGGCTCCACGATCATCCAGATCACCCACTCGATTCCTCCAAGCGACATCTTTACACCCGGCTCCTCCGAACCCAGCCTTGACGGTGATTCCATCGCCTTCGTCTCGAACGCCAACCTGACCGGGGCCAACCCGGACTTCAATCAAGAAGTATTCCTCTTCGACGGCTCCTCTATTTCCCAGGTCACGCATTCCACTGGTGACGATTCCTCCGAACCCAGCCTCGATGGACGCTCCATCGCCTTCACCTCGCGTGCCAACCTGACAGGAAATAACCCGGGCGGCGACCCCGAGGTCTTTCTCTTCGACGGCTCCACCCTTACCCAAATCACCAACTCCGGCTTTGACCAATCCTTCGACCCTAGTCTCGACAAGGGTCATATTGCTTTCACTTCGAGTGCCAACTTGACAGGCCATAACCTGGACCGGAGCGACGAGATCTTCCTCTTCAACGGCTCCATGATCACCCAAATCACCGATTTCAGCTCGATTGGAGACGGCTCCGACCAGTCGAGCCTCGAGGGGGAGGCCATTGCCTTCCGCTCGGACGCGGACCTCACCGGCGATAACCCGGACGGTAACTACGAGATCTTTCTCTTTGACGGCTCCACAATCTCCCAGATTACCCACTCCACAAATGGTAATTCTTCCCTGCCGAGCCTCGATGGCGGTCATATCGCCTTCACCTCAACTTCCGATCTGACAGGTGGCAACCCAGATGGAAGCGCCGAGATCTTCCTCTTCGACGGCGCGAGTTTCACCCAGATGACCGACTCCACCGAGTCTTTTTCCTTTTCTTCCGAGGCTAGCATCGACGGTGGCTCTATTGCTTTCCGCTCGAACGCGAATCTCACCGGGAGCCAATCGCACCCCGGCGAGCAGATCTTCCTCGCGTGTTCCGCGCCAGCCCTCCCTCCCGGGCCATACCTGACCTCGGACGAGCTTCCCGGCTTCCGGTTCAAGGTCCGCATCACCTCGGGAAGCTCAGGTCATCGCCGGGCAAAAGGAGACCGGCTGCATCGGCGAGACCCTGTGCGTAAGCGGCGCCCTGGCTGGCCGTTCCGAGCTCTTCGTGCGGATCATCGGCCCCCGGCCCAACGGGTTCCTCTGGTTGAATCTGGTGCGTTTCACGCCGTCCCGGGTGGAGGTCTGGGCCGAGCAGACCGCTACCGGGAAGCTCAACTACTACGACCTCCCGGCCCTGCCACCCGCGGATACCGAGCTCACCGGAAAGGTGGACAAGGAGGCGTTCCTGCCCTAGGGCGCTGCCGGAGCTTCCCCCTGACCCAAGGGCACGTGCGAAATGGATTCAAGAGCATGGACAATTACCGTCGAGAGGAGCAGACACTATGAACAATAAGCTTTGCACTCTGTGCAATGGTACGGCTTTCGTGTTGTCGATGTTGGTCGCTGCCGCACTCTGCGCGGCTGGGCCACTCGACAACGGGCTGCTCGATCCCACCTGGTTCGGCCAGGACGTCGAGCTTCCACACCTCAGCTCGGCTGGACTACTTCTGGGTCAAGCCCGGGCTCTCGCTCAAAGGTGCCAGGATCCAGATCGCCGAGTGGCCGGACCCGGTCTTTCTCGGTCCCAAGGCCAATGTCGACAACAAGGATTCGGCACGCGCCTTCGAGCTGTCCGGCTCGATGCCTCACTGGATCCGCGGCGCGCTGTCGAATGCCCTGGCCGGTTATGCCGAGGTGTCGAAGGACGACGGCGACTACGTGCTCTCAGGCCGCTTCGTGGACGTCAATGCTGGCAACAACGTTGCCAAGTGGATGGTCGGGCTCGGCGCCGGCTCCGCCACCGCTACCTGGGACATCAAGTTGACCGACAAGAAGACGGGCGAGCTGGTTGCCGCGATCCATCACCGGTCGGTCAGCGGCACTCACATGAGCGATATCGACGACAAGATCCTCAAGTGGCTGAACAAGGATTTCGGTCCCGCCATACGGCAGGATCTCTCGGAGTATGCGTCCGCCAAAGCGGCGCGCAAGTAGACCGCTCCGATCCCGCCTCCCGGCCCCTCACCCCCTGGCCCCCTCTCCCGTCCCCTCCCTCCCCCCGCTCACCGGGAGAGGGGGGACGAGACCGAGACGGTATTGCCCGTAGGGCGCGCTGTGCGCACCTTCCACGACAGTCGATGGTGCGCGCAACGCCCCCTACCGCCTCCATCCCTCCAGTCAAATTCCCCCTCTCCCGGTGAGCGGGGGGAGGGAGGGGACGGGAGAGGGGGCCAGGGGGTGAGGGGCCGGGAGGCGGTCCCCCTGAGATTCCCGCCAATTCCACGACAGAGACCTATTGACGATCCAATCGTGGATCTGTGGTAAAGTCCACGCACCCTAGCTAACCAGCGCAGTTGCGCGAAAAGTTTGAAGTAGTTCGCGATGCCGGGTACCTGTCAGAGGATTTTCGCCTTCCCCTTCAGCCGTCCTTCCAGACGGATCGCTATAGCCCTATTACCGCTGCTGCTGTTGATCTTGGGCTGCGGAGCCAACCGGAAGTCGTTCTTCGGCGGCGACGTCACCGTCCGGGTGGACGCGGACCCGGAGATCAACCAGAACAGCCCGGTGGCGGTCGAGATGCTCGTCGTCTACGACAAGGCCCTCCTGGAGACCCTGCTGGCCAAGACGGCCCGGGAGTGGTTCCAGGGCCGGGATCAGGTCTTCAAGGACCATCCAGAGGACAAGTCCTTTATCTCCAAGAGTTGGGAAATCGTGCCGGGCCAGAGCCTGCCGGCCGAGGAGGTGTCCTTCGGCACCGGGGCGCGGGGTGGCATCGTGTTCGCCGACTACTTCTCCGACGGGGCGCACCGGGCCCGTTTCGATCCCCACCAGAGCCTCAGGATCCACCTTCAGGACAAAGACTTCTCTGTGGAGCAGCCGTAATGGCCGACGCGCGCCGGGTGCCCGAGGCGATCGACTGGCACGAGGGGATGCTGCTCGCGCCGCAGCACTTCCAGCAGCTCTCCCTCCGCAACGAGGAGCTGCTGCACTACCACTCGGCTTCCCTGACGCCCTTCCACTGGGGGGTGCTGCGGCTGTCGATCGACGAGGCCGCGCTCACCCAGGGGCTCCTGCGGGTTTCGGAGATCGAGGCCGTGCTGCCCGACGGGCTCGTGGTTACGCTCGACGACCAGCCGCCCCTGGAGATCGACCTCAAGCCCTACGGGGCGGCGCTCGAGACGCGCAAGGCCATGGTCTACCTCGCGGTGCCGGCGCGCCGGCCGGGCCTCTCGCCCGTGCACGGCGAGTTCCCGCGCTTCCGCTCGGTCGAGGGTGCGCCGGTGGTGGACGAGTCCTCGGGGGAAGGCGACGTGTTCATCCCGCGCCTGCGCCCGTGTCCCGTGCTGCTGATCGCCGAGGCGCCTTCGCAGCGCTACGCCGCGCTGCCCATCGCCCGCGTCCAGCGCTCGGACGACAAGTTCAGCCTGGACGAGAGCTACGAGCCCCCGGCCCTGGTGGCGGACCGAGGCTCGCGCTTCGGCCGCATCGCCGCCCAGGTCTCGGAGCGGCTGCGGAAGAAGGCCGAGGTGCTCTCGGACCGCGCCCACTCTCACGTGGTGGTCGAAACGCCGCAGCTCCTGGAGACGCGGCTCATGGTCCACGGCCTGACGGGAGCGCTGCCCCGCCTGGAGGCCGTGCTGGCCACCGGCCGGGCTCATCCCTATGAGCTCTATCTCGCGCTGTGCGACGTGGCCGGCCACGCGGCGATCGTGGGGCACGGCCTGATCCCGCCCCTGTTCCAGCCCTACGACCACGCCGATCCCCTGGCGGCCTACCTGCGGGTGAGCGACTTCGTGCTCCGCGTGGCCCAGGAGGGGGTGAGCGAGTCCTACACGCCGTTCCGCTTCCACTGGGACAGCGGCGCCTACGGCCTGATGTTCGACGAATCGTGGCGCAACGTGCCCCTGGTGATGGGCGTGCGCGGCCAGGCGGGCCTCACCGAGGACGAGGTGGAGGAGTGGATCGCCGGCAGCCTGGTCGGCTCGCAGGGGCTGATGCAGGACATGCGGGATCGGCGCGTGCTGGGCGCCCGGCGCCAGCGCATCGAGGCCGAGGGGGACCTCGTGCCCGCGGGCGGGGTCCTCCTGTTCTCGCTCACGCCCGATCCCGACTTCGTTCAGCCCAACCAGGAGCTGCGGGTCTGGAACGTCGGCGACCGCGGGGATACGCCGGGAGTCATCGAGCTCGTCCTCTACGTGAAGGTGCCGCGATGAGCAGCGCGCGCCTGGGGACCATGACCGGTACGGCGGGGGAGTCCTTTCTTCTGGCGCAGTTCCGGGAGTTCTATCAGGAGGTCGTGCGCTGGAAGCGGCTGGCGAGCCGCGAGGGGGAAGCGCTGCCGGCGTCGCTGTCCATGGCCCCGATGGCTCCCGCCGTAACCGTCCTGAGCGGCCCGGTGACCGGGGGCGGGGGAGGAGCAGGCGCCCTGATGCTGATGCCGCCGCCGGCCTCCGCTCCGATGGGCGCGCCGCCGCCCACGGTCACGCCGTCGGCGGTCTGGCAGGCGCTCGTGGGGCTCCTGAACCGCCAGGAGGCGGAGGTGCGCCGCACGGGCGGCGAGTACGCCACGGCCATCTACCGGCGGGCGCAGTACGTCATGGCCGCGCTGGCGGACGAGATCTTCCTCTATCTGGAATGGCCGGGCCGGGAAGCCTGGCGGACCCAGCTCCTGGAGTACAAGCTGTTCCAGTCCTACAACGCGGGCGAGGAGGTCTTCCGCCGCATCGAGGCCGTGCTGCGCACGCGCGACCCCGCGGACCAGGAAGCTCGCCAAGATCTACCTGATGGCGCTCGCCCTCGGGTTCCGCGGCGCCCTGCGCGGCCCCGCGGCCCAGGCGCGCATCGACTGGTACCGGCGCGAGCTCTACACGTTCCTCACCAACCGCGACCCTGGCACGCTGCGCGATCCGCACTCGCTGTTCCCGGAGGCGTACCAGAGCAACCTCGAGACCGCGGGCTCGGCCCGGCGGCTGTCGCCCGCCCGGCGCTGGCTGCTGCTGGGCCTGCTCCTGCTCCTCTTCTGGATCCTCGCCTCCCAGTGGGTGTGGAACGGCATCGTGGACGATCTCTGGCCATTGATCCAGAAGATCAACTCCGGCGGTTGAGGGAAGAGACGTGAACCTGCTCGCCCGCCTGTCGCAGAACCTGCCTCTGACGCTCGCCGTCCTGGGGCTCCTTGTGCTGGCCATCGTCATCGCCCTGGTGCTCCTCGTGCGCCGGCGCCGGGTCCGGGAAGAGGAGGCCGCCGCCAATGCCAGCGATAGCGCCGAGCCCGAGCCGGCTCCGCTTGCGCCGGCACCGGCCGCGGGCGGAGCCGTCGTCGACTTCCGGCAGATGGGCTCGGGCCCGCGGCTCTCCTCGGCCTTCCGGCGCGCCACCTCGGAGCTGCGCCGGTACCTGGGCGGGCGCGACAGCCGCTACCGCCTGCCCTGGTTCCTGCTCCTGGGCGAGGCTTCGGCGGACAGGTCCCGCGTCTTCCAGGACAGCGGCCTGAACCTGCCCCTGGGCGAGCCGGACGAGCCGGTGCCCGAGCACGGGGACGGCTGCTCCTTCTGGTTCTTCGACCGCGGTGTGGTGCTCGACGTCTCCTCGGACTTCGTGCTGCGCGCCGACGGCAAGAGCGCCAACGAGAGGGGCTTCCGCCACTTCCTCACCCAGCTCCGCGAGACCCGGCCGGAGCGCCCGCTCGACGGCGTGGTGCTGGCCATTCCCGCCGCCGACCTGATCGGGCCCCCGGAGGAGGAGGGGACGCGCCTCGCCCTGGCGGCGGAGAAGGGAGCGGCCCTGTTCCGCAAGCTGCGGCAGGCGCAGGAATCGCTGGGCATGCTCTTCCCGGTCTACGTACTGGTGACCGGCTGCGACAGGATTCCCGGCTTCGCGAGCTTCGTGGGCGAGGTGCCGCGCCACCTGCGGGGCGACCTCTTCGGCTGGTCGAGCCCGTACGCGCCCGAGACGGCCTACCGCGCCGAGTGGGTGGACGAGACCTTCACACTGCTGGGCTCGGGCCTCCAGAGGACCCAGGTCGAAGCCTTCGGCGACCAGGACGTGCTGGAGGACCCGGACGGCGTCTTCTGCTTCCCGGACGACTTCCAGCGGCTGCGGGGTCCGCTGCAGGTCTACCTGAACCAGGTCTTCCGCGCCAGCGCCTACCACGAGCTGCTGCCCCTGCGGGGGATCTACTTCTGCGGCCGCCTCACGCCTGCCGAGGGGGGTGTGCCCGACCTGCTGCGCGAGCCGTCGGCCGTGGGCGGCTCGGTGTTCGTGCGCGACGTGTTCGACCGCAAGGTCTTCCCGGAGCGCGACCTGGCGCACCCGAGCTCGCTCGCCCTGATCCACGGCGGCCGGCGGCTCCAGGTGCTGCGGGCCGCGGTCGCCGTGCTCTTTCTGATCACGACGCTGGGCGTCTGGTGGGGCTGGTACCGGCTCGACCTGCGCCACGACAGCCTGCGGGTCTTCCTCCTCAACACCTCGCAGGACCTGGAGGAGACGCGCACCCAGCGGGCCGTGGGCGCGGCCGGGCACGACTTCCTCGTCGACAAGGCCTTCCGCCTGTTCAACGGCATGGCCCCGCTCGACGCCGACCGGTTCAGCTCGGTGTTTCTGCCCGGCTCCTGGTTCAGCCGATTCAACGACGGCCTGAAGGAATCCCTGGTGCACGCCTGGGACGAGATCATCCTGGATACCCTCCGCCAGGAGCTGGATTGGAACCTGAACCACATCCTGGCCGAGGCGAGACCCGTGGCGCTGACCGCGCCGGCGGCCCTTGTGGAGCAATTGGAGCCATTGGAGCCATTGGAGTCGGTGTCCGGGGCGGGTGCCGCCGCAGGGGACTCCTTCATCGCGTGGGAGCCCGGTGCCCTGCCTGGCCAGTCCCTGGAAGCGCCGGACCTGCGGGCGCCCGCCGACACGCCGGAATTCAAGCGGCTCGTCCAGTACTCCGGGTCCCTGCGCAAGCTGGAAGACAACGTCAACCGGTTCAACCGGCTGCGCACCACGCAGAGCCTGGAGGACTTGAACACCGTCGTCCAGTACCTCTTCGGCCGCCAGCTCAGCAAGGGCTTCTTCGAGAACAACCGGCTCTACGTCAAGGCTCTGGCCGAAGTCGAGTACGACCCGTTCAAGCCGCTCGACCACCGGGGACGGACGATGCCGCAGGCCACCCAGCTCGCGGACTCCCTCTTCACCCGGCTCTTCAACCGCAACCCCGTCCTGCTCGACCTGCGGCGCGCGGCCGAGCTGGCGGGAGAGGCGGCCGACTCCGGTTGGGACCCGTCCGGCGGCGGCGCCAGGGTCGCGGCCCTGATCGAGCTGCGCGACCGCCTGCACCGGGCCCAGGAGGGGCTCGCCTCTCCCGAGCTGGCCTGGATGGGGAACGAAACGCTCGCTCTGGGCGCCGACTGGGATCAGCTCGTCAAGGGGATGCGCTCTACCATCTTCCTCGGTCCTGAGGCGGCCACGGCCGTCCAGGGCGACGGCGAGCGCCGGTTCCTGGAGTTCCGGCGGGCGCTCCTCCAGATCGAATCCCGCTCCACGGGCCTCATGGTGCGGCGCGACGCCAAGAGCGGCACGCTCGCCCTCTCGGCCCCGGCGAAGCTCCTGGCCGACGCGCTCGACGGCCTGTCCGACCAGGGGTTCGTCTCCGAGCAGCTCGACCTCGCGCGCTCCGCCACGCTCGTCCCCCGCGGACGCGTGCTGTGGGACGTCCTGGGGCTCCAGCAGGCGGCCAGCCTCTACCAGCCCTACGAGAGCTTCATCCAGAAGACGCTCGCCCCCTTCCCGACCGACCTGCGCAACACGCTCCAGGCCTCGGCGCGCGACCGGCTGGGCGTGCGGATCATGGAGCAGGTGATCGCCGCCCAGCGGCCGGGGATCGATCCGGACACCTCCTCGTCGCTCCTCATGGCCCAGGCGCTCGACGCCCAGGTGGCGAACTTCCAGACGGCCGCGTCCGTGCTCTCCCAGCTCGCGGGCCTCTTCGACAAGCTGGGGCTCCTCGCGGGCAAGGAGCAGGTCAACGCCGCCTTCGCCGCCCAGGGCGAGCAGATCCTGGCCGACGCCGACCGCCTGCTCCAGCTGGAAGCCCCCTACAAGCCCAAGGGGAACGGCTTCGACTGGTGGAACGGCGGCCGGCCACCCGCCTTCGAGGCCTATGACGCGGGGGACGAGGCCGAGCTCGCCGCCTACCTCGGAGCCCAGCGCGCCAACGTGGCCGAGCTCGCCTCCCGTTACGCCGAGCCCGTGATGCAGGCCCTGGGCGGACGCACCGGCCCCTCCTCGCGGGGGTTGCGCTCGTCGCTCTCGCGCTGGACCGCCGTCTCCGAGCAGCTCAAGGCGTACACGGCCAAGGTGCCGGGCAACTCCGTCTCCGGCCTGGAAGACCTCGTCCTCAAGGACCTCACGGAGATCGAGCCCGCCAACTGCTCGCGCCGCATCACCACGCGCATGCTGGCCGAGCCCGTGGACAACTTCTTCGAGAACCGCCGGTCCGCCCTGCGCCGCCAGATCTGGGAGCGCTGCCGCGATCTCGCCGGCGGCCAGGCGGCCGAGGGCTACCGCCGGGTCGAGGCCTTCTTCAACCAGCGCCTGGCCGGCAAGTTCCCCTTCTCTTCGGGTTTGCCCACGCGGCTCGACACCGAGGCCGATCCCGCCGACCTGCGGGCCTTCTTCACGCTCTACGACACCTACGCCCCCATCGTGCGCGCCGTCCCCGAGGCGGACCGGCCGCCCGGCACGGGCCAGTTCATCGAGCAGGCCGGCAAGGTCCGCGCCTTCTTCAAGCCGTTCCTCGAAGACCCGGCGCGCCCCGAGGGGCCGTCGTTCGACCTCGCCGTGCGCTTCCGCGAGAACCGCCGCGCGGAGAAGGGGGCGGACCGGATCATCCGCTGGTCCCTCGCGAGCGGCGAGCAGACCGTGGCGCATCCCAACGCCGTGCCCACGATCCCGTGGACCTACGGCACCCCCATACGGGTCGAGCTCCAGTGGGCCAAGGACTCGCCGGTGGTGCCGGCGGAGAGCGCCGAGATCCCCGGGGTCATCGTCCGCGACCGCACGGCCGTCCTGGAGCTCCGGGACCGCTGGTCGCTCCTCACCCTGCTGCGCCGGACCGCGCGGCGCCAGGACGCCGAGGACCCGAGCATCCAGATGCTGCGCTTCGAGGTGGCCACCCAGCCCGCCCCGCCGCTGGATCCCAAGGCGAAACCGGACGAGGCCGAGCGTCGCCGAGCCCGCCCGCGTCTACCTCCGCCTCGGCGTGCGGGCGCCGGAGCCCAGGGACAAGACCGCGGGGGGTACCCCGGGAAATGAGGCGCCGCCGGCCGCGGCCGAGGACCTGGAGGTGCCGTCCTTCCCCGTGTCCGCGCCTCGGTGGATCTATTCCGGGGAGAGCGAGGAGAGCCAGGCGCGATGAAAGCCGATCTCGAGACCCTGCTCACGCCCATCTCGGCCGACAAGCCGTCGGGGGAGTCCCTGCGCTATTCGGGCCTCTACGAAGCCGTGGAGGAGGCCCGCCGCGAGGACGACCCGTCGCTCCCCCAGGGCGTCTGGAAGACCGAACTCAAGAAGGCCGACTGGAAAGAGGCCGCGCGGCTGTGTCTGGATGCCCTGGAGACCCGCTCCAAGGACCTCCAGGTGGCGGCCTGGCTGCTCGAAGCCTGGATCCACCTCGAAGGCCTGCCGGGCGCCACGGTCGGCCTCTCGCTCCTGGGCGCCCTGTGCGAGAGCTTCTGGGACACCGTCCATCCTCTGCCCCAGGAGGGGGACGCCGAGTTCCGCCTGTCCCCCATCGAGTGGGTGGCCGGCCGCATCCCCGATACCGTGCGTGGCATTCCCATCACGGCACCCACGAGCGACGAGGGGAAGCCCTGTACCTACGCCGACCTCGACAGCGCCCGCCACCTGGAGCGGCTGGCCCGCGCCGACCCCCAGGCGATCCAGGCGGCCGAGGCCCGGGGCCGGATCTCGACCGACCGCTTCCTGGTGAGCGTGAGCCTTACGCCCACGATCTTCTACTCCGTCCTGGAGGCGGACGCGCGGCAGTCGCTGGCGGCGCTCGACGCCCTGGCCGTCCTGCTCAACCGCCTGTGCGGCAACGACGCGCCGAGCTTCCAGAGATTGGGCGACGCTTTGTTCGCCCTGCAGCATTTCGCCCTGCGCGTGCTGGAGGAGCGAGGGGACCGGGGCGAAGTGACCGCCGCGCTCCCGCAAGGAGCTGCGATGGATGAGATGGATCTCTATCCCCAGGCAGAAACAGAAGAAGAGGGAGCTTTCTATGGCAGCTCACCCATCCGCAGCCGCGCCGAGGCCTACCGGAGGCTGTCCGAGGCCGCGGACTACCTGCTGCGCACCGAGCCCCACAGCCCCACGCCGTACCTCGTGCGGCGCGCCGTGGCCTGGGGCGGCATGTCCTTGGGCGAGCTGCTCCACGAGCTGGTCCAGGGCGAGGGAGATCTGAGGGCGATCTACACCCTGCTGGGGATGAGGGAGAGACCCCAGTAGCCGATAGAAGTCAAAAGGGGCCGGCGGACGTTCCGACGGCAATGAATGGGAGGCAATACCTCGCGTTTCTAGGAGATGAACCCAGGAAATATCGAGGAGATGAAAGGAGCTCGAAATGCCTGAGAGCACGCAGAAGAAACTGAGCCGGATCCGGCCGCCGCGGGTGCAGATCACCTACGACGTCGAGATCGGCGACGCCATCCAGATGAAAGAGCTGCCGTTCGTGGCCGGCATCCTGGCCGACCTCTCGGGCAGGCCCGCCGTGGCCCTGCCCAAGCTCAAGGACCGGAAATTCGTCGAGATCGACCGCGACAACTTCAACGAGGTCCTGGCGGCCTCCGCCCCCCGCCTCGCCCTGCGGGTGGACAACAGGCTGGCCGATGACGACACCAAGCTCAACGTGGAGCTCAACTTCCGGAACATCGACGACTTCGGCCCCGCCGCGGTGGTCAAGCAGATCGAGCCCCTGCGCAAGCTGTTCGACGCCCGCCAGCGCCTGATGGACCTGCTCGCCAAGCTCGACGGCAACGACCAGCTCGACGCCCTCCTCCAGGAGATCGTCGAGAACCCCGACAACCAGAAGGCCCTCAAGGACGCTACGACCCCGGCCCCGGCCGCTTAATCGGAGGACATCATGGCTGACAAGACACCCAAGGAAGGCGCGGCCGCTCCGGAAGGCGCCGCTGCCGCAACTACCGAGATTACGCTGCTCGACCGCATCATCCAGGACGGCAAGATGGCCCGCGACGAGTCGCAGCAGGCCTACGCCCGCGACCTCGTCGGCGAGTTCGTCAACCAGATCCTCGACGAGGGCATGACCGTCTCCAAGGACACCGTGGCCTCCATCGAGGCGCGCGTCGCCCAGATCGACGAGCTCCTCTCCGACCAGCTCAACGAGATCCTCCACGACGAGGAGCTCCAGCGCCTGGAAGCCACCTGGCGCGGCCTCCACTACCTGGTGTTCAACACGGAGACCAGCACCCGCCTCAAGCTGCGCCTCCTGAACGTCACCAAGAAGGAGCTGCCTGAACGACCTCGAGAAGGCCACCGAGTTCGACCAGAGCGCCCTGTTCAAGAAGATCTACGAGGAGGAGTACGGCACCTTCGGCGGCCACCCCTACGGCCTGCTGGTCGGCGACTACGAGTTCGGCCGCCATCCGCAGGACATGGCCCTGCTGGAGAAGCTCTCCGGCGTGGCCGCGGCGGCCCACGCGCCCTTCATCTCCGGCGCCAGCCCGCGCCTGTTCGACATGGACAGCTTCACCGAGCTGGGCGTGCCGCGCGACCTGGCCAAGATCTTCGAGAGCCTGGAGCTCGTCAAGTGGCGGTCGTTCCGCGACAGCGAGGACTCCCGCTACGTCGCCCTCGTGCTGCCGCACATCCTCCTGCGCCTGCCCTACGGGCCGGACACCATACCGGTCGAGGGCTTCAACTTCGCGGAGGACGTGGACGGCCGCGACCACCGGCGCTACCTCTGGGGCAACCCGGCCTGGGCGCTGGCCCAGCGCATCACCAATGCCTTCGCCCTCTACGGCTGGTGCGCGGCCATCCGCGGCGTCGAGGGCGGCGGCATGGTCGAAGGGCTGCCCACCCACACCTTCCAGACCGACGAGGGGGACATCGCCCTCAAGTGTCCCACCGAGATCGCCATCACCGACCGGCGGGAGAAGGAGCTCGACACCCTGGGCTTCATCACCCTCGTCCACTGCAAGGGCACCGATTACGCCGCCTTCTTCGGTGGCCAGACCGCCCAGAAGCCCAGGGTGTACGACACCAACGAGGCCAATGCCAACGCGCGCATCTCGGCCATGCTGCCCTACATCCTGGCCGCCTCGCGCTTCGCCCACTACATCAAGGCGATCATGCGCGACAAGATCGGCAGCTTCATGACCGCCGAGAACGTCTCCGTCTTCCTCAACCGCTGGATCGGCAACTACGTGCTCGGGCGCGACGACGCCGGCCAGTCGCTCAAGGCCCAGTACCCGCTGCGCGAGGCTCGGGTCGACGTCTCCGAGGTGCCGGGCAAGCCGGGTGCCTACAAGGCCGTAGCCTTCCTGCGCCCCCACTTCCAGCTCGAGGAGCTCACCACCTCCATCCGGCTGGTGGCTCAGCTGCCGCCTCCGGCGGCGTAAGCAAGGTTTTCTCTAGAAAAGGAAGACAACAATGGCAACCAACGCCTATATCAAGCTGGACGGCATTGACGGCGGCAGCAGCGCGGCCGAGCACGCCAAGTCGATCGAGATCATGTCCTGGAGCCACGGCTTCAGCCAGGCGACCTCGCCGGTGCGCTCGACGGCCGGCTCGGGCTCCGTCGAGCAGGCCAACCACTCGAACTTCACCTTCACCAAGTACATCGACTCCGCGACCGACGACCTGCTCAAGCATTGTTGGAGCGGCAAGCAGATCAAGACGGCCGTGGTGACCTGTTACCGGGCCGACGGTGCCGCGGACAACAAGCCCGTCGAGTACCTGAAGATCGAGATGGAACACGTCGTCATCTCGAACTTCAGCATCTCGGGCGGCGCCGGCGACATCCCGGTCGAGAACGTCTCCCTCGACTACGGCATCGTCAAGTACACCTACCTGCCGCAGAAGAAGGAAGACGGCACTGGCGGGTCCGCGCAGCCGATCAAGCACGATCTGGAGACGCGCAAGATCGAGTGATTGAGAATCGCCTATGGAGATCCACGTCAGGGCGCCGCTCTTCGACCGGCTCACGGACCTCGATCCGGAGTCGGCCGGAGAGCCGCGCCCCATGCGCACTCTGGACCGGACCGGGCTCCGCGAGTCGGTCCGCCGGGAGCTGGGGCGGCTGCTCAACACCCGCTCCTCGATCCCGGTGGACCAGCTCGCGCAGCGGCCGGAATTGACCGTGCTCGAATACGGCATCCCCGACCTTTCGGCCTACTCGGCCGGCAACGACGACGACCAGATCCTCCTGGCCGGCGTCGTGGCCCGCGCCGTCTCGGCCTTCGAGCCGCGGCTGCGCCATGTGCGTGTTGCCGTGGTGCGGCTGGAAGACGACCAGCGCTCCCTGTTCCTGAGGATCGACGCCGTCCTCACCGCCGACGAGGTGGCCGAGCCGGTCTCGTTCCCCGCCCTCGTGGGCCTGAAGAGCGGCCGGGTGGAGATCCAGCCGGAGGAGCAGGAGGTCTCAGCCTTTGCCGGTTGACGGACGCGAAGACCTGCTCCGCGCCTACTGGCGGGAGCTCGCCTACCTGCGCCGGATGGGCTCCGCCTTCGCCGAGACCTATCCCAAGGTGGCCGGCCGCCTGGAGCTGGGGACCGACATCTCGCCCGACCCTCACGTCGAGCGCCTCATCGAGTCGTTCGCCTTCCTCACGGCCCGCATCCAGCAGAACCTCGACAGCGACTTCCCCGAGATCGCCGTCGAGCTGCTCAACATCCTGCACCCTCATTACCTGAGCCCCATCCCCTCGATGACCGTGGCCGCCTTCGAGGTGGACCCCGAGCGGGGGAAGCTCACGAGCGGGCACCTGATCCCCAGGCACACGCCGCTCTTCACCCGCGCCGCCGAGGCCACGGACGAGACCGGAGCCCTCTGCCGCTTCCGTACCTGCTACCCGGTGACCCTGTGGCCGGTCGCGGTGGCCGAGGCCGAGCTTCGAGCTGCCCGCCCGCTTCCCCTTTCTCGACGCGGCCAAGGACGTCGCCTCCGTGCTGCGCCTGCGCATCGAGACCCGCGCCGGCTCGCTCGCCGAGCTGGGGCTCGACCGCCTGCGGTTCTATCTGAACGGCCACCGGATCGTCACCGACACCCTCTACGAGATGCTCTTCTGCCAGTGCGCCGGGGTGGTGATCCTCCCCGAGGGGGACCTCGCGCGTCCGCCCGTCCGCCTGAAGCCCGACACCCTCAAGCCTGTGGGCTTCGAGCGCGACGAAGACGTGCTGCCGTACCCCGCGTTCAGCCAGCCCGCCTACCGGCTCGTCCAGGAGTACTTCACCTTCCCCCAGAAGTACCTCTTCGCCGACGTCACCGGCCTGGAGCGGCACGGCTCCGAGCGGGCCTTCGACATCCTGATCCTCCTGCGCACCCCCCCGGACCGCCCGGGCCACCGGATGAAGGTCGACCGCGACAATTTCGTCCTGGGCGCCACGCCGGCCATCAACCTCTTCCCGCGCACGACCGAGCCCATCCGCCTGGACCACCGCCGCACCGAGTACCCCCTGGTGCCCGACGCGCGCCGCGAGCGGTTCACGGAGATCCACTCGATCCTCTCGGTCTCCGGCTCCTCCAACCCGCGTATCCAGGGGCGGGTCTACGAGCCGTTCTACTCCTTCAACCACCACATGGCCGAGCGGGGGCAGAGGGCCTTCTGGCACGCCCGCCGGCTGCCGAGCCTGCGCAAGGACGTGCCCGGCTCCGAGATGCTTCTGAGTCTGGTGGACCTGGACTTCCAGCCCTTCCAGCCGCCGAGCGAGACCATCTACGCCCACACCCTCTGCACCAACCGGCAACTGGCCGTGCAGCTCCTCTCCGGCGCGCTGCTCCAGACCGACGTGGCCGCGCCCGTATCGCGCATCGTCTGCCTGACCAAGCCCACGCCGCAGATCGCGCCTCCCTCGGACGGCTCCACCCTCTGGCGGCTGATCTCGCACCTGTCGCTCAACTACCTCTCTTTTTCGACGGGTGAGGAGGGCCTGAAGGCGCTGCGCGAGATCCTCAAGCTCTACTGTTCCTCCGAGCACGCCGCGGCCCACCAGCAGATCCAGGGCATCCGCGAGATGTCGCTGCGCCGCACCATGCAGCGGGTGGGGAGCCAGGCCTGGCGGGGCTTCGCCAACGGCACCGAGGTCTCTCTGACCTTCGACGAGAGCGCCTACGTGGGCGGCGGCGCCTTCCTGCTCGCCTCCGTGCTCAACCGGTTCTTCGCCCTTTACACCTCCGTCAACTCGTTCACCCAGACTGTGGCCAGGAGCCAGCAGCGGGAAGGAGTCTGGAAGCGGTGGCAGCCCCTGGCTGGGGAACAAGCGGTTCTGTAGCGCGGCTCCTCTTCTCGGAGGGCTGGCGCTTCGAGCTCTACCAGGCCGTCCGGCTCCTGGAGCGGATCGCGCGGACATCGGGCGAGGCCGTGCCCGTGGGGGAGGGCACCGAGCCCGACCGCGAGGCCGTGCGCTTCAGCTCCCGCGTGGCCTTCGACTTCCCGGCCTCCGAGGTCCACGACGTCGAGCTGCCCAAGACCCCTGGCGAGCCCGCCCGCATGACCGTCAACGTCCTGGGCCTGGCCGGCGCCCTGGGACCCCTGCCCGCGCCCTTCTCCGAGCTGCTGCTCGAGCGCCTGTGGGCCAAGGACCCGGCCTTCCGCGACTTCCTCGACATCTTCAACCACCGCCTGGTCTCCATGCTCCACCGGGCCAAGAAGCGCGTGCGCCCCGGCCTCTCCTGGGACCGGCCGGACCGCGAGGGCTTTGCCCGCACCGCCTTCGCCTTCCTGGGCCTGGGCACCGAGGGCGTCCGCGGCCGCATGGAAGTGGAGGACCGCGCCCTCCTCCAGTACACCGGCCTTCTCGCCCGGCGTGCCCGCACCACCGTGGGCCTGGAGGTGATGCTGGCCGACTACTTCGGGACGGGCGTGCGCTGCACCCAGTTCGTGGGCCGCTGGATGGTGCTCGACTCCGAGCAGCGCACGGCCATTGGCACCCGCGGGACATTGGGACGGAATCAGGAGCTTTCCACTCTCGGCAGCGGCGCCGTCCTGGGCTCCCGCGTGTGGAACCAGGGGGCTGGCGTCGAGCTGGCCGTGGGGCCTCTCCCCCTGGGCCGGTTCCTCGACTTCCTCCCCTCGGGCCGGGCCTTCCGCTCCCTCGTCCAGCTCGTGCGCTTCGCCCTGGGAGACAACCTCGACTTCGACGTCCGGCTCGCCCTCAAAGGCGCCGAGATGCCGCCCTGCCGTCTCGGCTGCGGCCCGCGCCTCGGCTGGAGCGCCTGGCTCACCACCAAGCCGCGCTCCGGGGACGACTCCCAGGTGCGCCTCCGGGGCCGGCTCCGTTGAGCGCCCGCAACGTCCGGTCGTTGGAACAGACGGTCCGCGACTCCTACGAGAGCGTCCCCTACCCGAGCGGCTCCATCCACTCCTCGCATCCCGACAACCTCGCCACCCGCGCCCTCCTCTTCGGCCTGGAGCCGCCGGACCTCCAGCATGTCCGCGTGCTGGAGCTGGGCTGCGCCGACGGCGGCAACCTCATCCCCATGGCGAGCGAGCTGCCCGAAGGGCGTTTCCTCGGCATCGACCTCTCCCCCCGGCAGATCGAGGCCGGCCGCCGGCGCCTGGAGTCCGTGGGCCTTACTAACGTCGAGCTGAGGGCCATGAGCCTCCTCGATGCCGGCGATGCCGGCGATGTCGACGCCTCCCTGGGAGAGTTCGACTACATCATCGCCCACGGCGTCTTTTCCTGGGTGAGGCCCGAGGTGCAGGAAGCCATCCTGCGCATCTGCCGCCAGAGCCTGGCGCCCCGGGGCATCGCCTACGTGAGCTACAACACCCTCCCCGGCTGGCACCAGCGCATGATGGTGCGGGAGATCATGACCTGGTATACCCGCGGCCTCCCGGACCTCCGGGAGAGAGCCACGGCCGGGCTCGGCGTCCTGGAGCTCCTCACCGAGGCCGCGGCCGGGAGCGACGAGCTTCCACGCCCGCTTCCTCCGCGAGCGCTTCGAGCACCTCGCCAAGTACCGCGAGAAACCGAGCTACATCGTCCACGAGTACCTGGAGGAGAGCAACGAACCCCTCTACTTCCACGACTTCATGGCCTGGGCCTCCCGCCACCATCTCCAGTACGTGGCTGACGCGGAAATCGGGCTCGCGGAGATCGAGATCCTCAAGCCCGCCATCGCCAGCCAGCTGCGGGCCGTCGCCCCGGACCGGATCGCGCTGGAGCAATCCCTGGACTTCATCGTCAACCGCGTCTTCCGCCGCTCCCTCCTCTGCCATGAAGGGATTGCCTTGAATCTCTCCATGGTCCCTGAGCGGATGAGACGCTTCCACGCCGTCTCGCCCATCCGCCCGGAATCCAAGTCTCCAGACGTCCGCTCCGGAGCCGGCGAGACCTTCCGTGGCGGTCACGACCGCACCTTCAGCGTGAGCCACCCGCCCACCAAGGCCCTCCTTCTGGCCCTGTCCGAGACCTGGCCGCGCCCCCTCGCCTTCGACGGCCTGCACGCCCGGGTCACCGGTCTTCTGGGCGGCGAAATCGAAGACGGCCTGCTGGCCGACATGCTCTTCTCCCTCTACTGCGGAGGTTTCCTGGACCTCCACCTGCTGCCGCCCCACTGCACGGAGAAAGTGAGCGAGCGTCCGCAGGCAAGCCTCTTGGCCCGCCGCGAAGCCGCCCAAGGCCCTCACGTCACGAGCCAGCACCGCCGCATCCTCAGGCTGGACGACGAGCTCGCCCGCCTCCTCTTGCTGCACCTGGACGGCACCCGCGACCGCGCCGCCCTGAGGGACGTGCTGGCGAGAGAAGTACAAGAAGGGAGGCTGGGGATCGAGAAAGACGGCGAGCCCATCCGCGATCCCGAGAAGCTCGGACCGTACCTCGATGCCTTGATCGAGCAGAACCTGCGGAAGATGGCGGGTCTGGCCCTGCTGGTGGGCTGAAGCCGCTACGTTGCATCAATTGGACATCTGCATTACCATTTCCCGCCACAGGGAAATGGGTTGACGTTTCTTCCAAGGACCGGTAGCCTCAAGAAGGAGGAGGCGCTGATGGCCCAACCAGCCTACAAGTTTCCCGAGGAGAAGGACGGACCGAGCTGGCCCGCTCAGGGGGAGTGGACGTACCAGGATTATCTCCGCCTGCCCGAGGACGGCAATCGTTTCGAGGTCATCCGAGGGGTTCTCTACGTGTCAGCGGCGCCCACCTACAAGCACCAGTCCGTCGTAGGCGAGCTGATGCTGACTCTTGGCCATTTCGTCCGGAAACGGGGGCTTGGGAAGCCTCTGACGGCCCCCTTTGACGTAAAGCTCCCTTTCGGAATCGCTTCTCCCGTGCAACCGGACCTGATCGTCCTGCGGACCGGCAATCTTCCAAATTGGGAGGTCAAGAACTTCGAGGGCGTACCGGACTTGGTCGCAGAGGTTCTCTCTCCAAGGACTCGCCGCCGCGATCGCACCGTGAAGCTCAGGGCCTACCAGGATGCGGCCGTTCCCGAGCTCTGGCTCGTTGATCCGGATGAGCGGACTGTCGAGGTCTACGTCCTGAAGAGAGGCCAGTACGCCCATCTGGTCCATGGAAGGGAAGGGGATGAAGTCTGGTCGTCCCTTTTCCCGGACTTCCGGTTGAAGGTGGCCGATCTCTTCAGGCCCTGATCTTGTTGCATGGCAGAACCCACTTACACCTTTCCTCCCAGAGAGGATGGACGGGACTGGCCCCCTCAAGGAGAGTGGACCTATGAGGACTACCTCCTCCTTCCTGAGGATCGAAATCGCTATGAGGTGATCCGCGGTTGCCTTTATGTGACCTCCTCCTTCACAACTGAGCACCAGTTCACGCTTCTTGAATTGGCCTGCTCTTTGAAGGCATTCATCTCTGCCGAAAAACTCGGCATTATTCTGTTGGCGCCCTTTGATATCAAGCTACCCAGCGGCATTGCCGACCCTGTCGAGCCGGACATGATGTTCTGTCGGAAGGGCAACCAGCCTACTCGGGGTTCAGCCTTCTTTGAGGGAGTCCCGGACCTGCTCGCCGAGATTCTTTCTCCCGAGACCTGGGAGCGGGATAGGACCATCAAGCTTGAAGCCTATGAAGAGGCTGGAGTTCCCGAGTACTGGCTTGTGGATCCGGATGCCCAGACGGTCGAAGTCTATGTCCTGGAAAAAGGGAAGGGGTACACCGAGACGGTCCGCGGGGTAGAGGGGGATGAAGTCTGGTCATTCCTTCTACCGAGATTTCGAGTAAACGTCTCCGAGCTGTTTATGCCCTAAACGTCTCGAAATTACACGGCTATCAGAAGAACTAACCCGCGTCCGGCTTGGCCGTCATGCGGTCTTTGCGGCCCAAAGGGTCGCGAGAGCCTAGCCCAGGGCTTCGGCCGTAGGCCGCAGGCCGATGCCCCCTGGGTCAACAGCCCCCCGCAGCCATGCGGCCTCTGGACGTACGAGGAGTGCCTCCGATCTCTCTTGGTTTAATTAGGATATGCTGGTAAATTGGCTGTGCGCTTGTACCCAAGCGCCACCTAAACGTCCGGCTCCGAAGGGAGGCTCACGTGAAAAGGTCTGTCGGGTTCGCGATTATGTTCCTGTCTGGCATGTCTCACTTAGTGAGTGCCGATCCTGTAATCAAGCCAGGGATTGACACTTTCACGACTGTTGGCGCTGGATATACCTACTACGATTTCTCCAAGAACCCTGTTCCTGCCGGATTCTTCTGCGGCTCCTCTTCGACCTTCACTGGCCGCGTAGCTCTCAAAGGCCTTCCCGTTGAGACGGAGAATCCGGGACAACTCCGGAATACGGACACCATCGTCGAGCGCTTGGATGAGGCGGTGTTCGACGTAAATGGCGTTGCCGAGACGCGCATTCGGTTCCGGGCGTTGTCGATGGTGAGCGTCACTCCCATCAAAAGCTCCTGTGGCGCCTATCACGTCTACATCACGCTGGACGGCAAGCAGCCCATCACCAAGATGCGGATCCACCGCAGCCAGGCGGATGGCGGGAGCTTCCACGCGCCCCTTGCCGCCAACATGCGCTTGACCTTTGTGCCAGTGCGAGGCACAAATCCACGCAAGCTCGCAGCTCAAGGGAAAGATCGCATTCCCCGGGAAGCCCATCCCCTGGACCTTCCCCGACGGCGAGGTCTTGAAGCAGATAGGATCTGCCATCGTCGATACCGATGGCGATCTGCGCCCGGATACGCGGCTGCCCGGCACCTCGAACTTCACGGCCGGGGTCCCTCCTAAGGGGCTACGGTCGGTCAGTGCGGCAAAGGCGCTTAGTTGCACCTGCACCTGCCATTTACAAGGCGGCGAGAATCACTGCGTAATGGTAAGTTCAGGTGGAGTGCAATGCCCGCGAGATCCGGAATGTGGGTGACAATAAGCAACCGACCGGCAATGCGTCCAAGCACCGGATGCCGCGTCCAAGCTCGGGACGCGGCGTTTTTGTAAGGTCGGGTTAGCCGCTTGAAGACTGCCCTACCCCGTGAACATCGCCGCCCGCACGCCCATCCTCTCTGCCTCGGCTTCCAGGCCGGGGTCCTGCACCACCGCGACGCCCGAGCCGAAGGGATTGCGCACCCGTCCGGCGCGCTGCTGGAGGACGTGGGTCAGCTCGTGGCCGAGGAGACGGTGGCCGTGGGGCGAGTGGGGCTCGTATTGGCCGTGGGCGAAGTAGAGGTCCGAGCCGTAGGTGAAGGCGAGGGCGCCGATCGAGGAGGCTTCGGGGCCCACGTGGACGCGGACGTCCGAGAAGTCCGCGCCGAAGAGCGACTCCATCTTCTGTTGCACCGACTCGGGCAGCCGCTGGCCGGCGCCGCCCGGCCGGAAATTCAGGAGCGTGGGCGGGACCTGCATCGCCTGGCCCTGCTGCGAAAGCTGCACCGAGCCGGCCTGATGATGCCGGACCGCGATCCTGGGACGGCTGCCAGCGAAGGAGCCCTGGATGACCGGAGTGTGGCGGACGTAGATGGGAGTCGGTGCCATGGCACAGTTCCTCTCGAAGAGTGAGACTATTCTAGCTCGGAAAACAGTAGAATTACAGAGACCGCCCTGCAATAGGGAACGGACGCTCCATGACGCCCGCACCGAAGATCCCGGTTCCCCCCGTGAGGACCGCTGTCCAGCGGCCGGCCCCCGTGCGTCCGGTTGCCCGTCCTGTCGCCGTGCAGGCCCGGCCCGCCATGGCCCCCCACGTCCAGGCCGCGACGGCGAGGCCGCAACCGGGATACCACCCCGTCCAAGCCCGTCCGGTGCCCGCGCCCCCTGTCCCGGCGCCTCACGTTCAAGCCGTGGTCCAGCGCAAGGAAGCGGAGAAGCTCTCGCCCGCCCACCTGCCGCCGTCCCAGAGCGGCGAGTTCGTCATCTACGAGGACAAAAAGGCGCCCGGCGTCAATCCGCCCCCGCCGCGCTGGCCCGTCTACGCCCTGCACTGTCCGGACGAGGGGCCGTGCGTAATCCAGGACGTCAAGACCGGGCGCACGCGCCAGGTGGACAACCTCTACGGCGGCTTCGTGCGGATGTCGAGGGTCGGCCCCGTCTACGTCTCCCCCCGTCCGGCCCTGGGCTTCCCGGGCGACAGCCATCCCACCATCGCGGCGGGGACGCCGGAGGGGCAGCGGGGCAAGCGCGCCGTGGTGGCGGCGGGCGAGGTCGGCATCGTCAACGGCCAGATCGTGGGCCACAACGACAAGACGGGCCACTACCAGACACGCAAGAACCTCTATCAGTCCGGTATGCCCGCGGAGAAGTTCCACCCGTTCACGGAAGATCCGCGGGACTGGTACAAGGTGAAGTAAGCCTCCAAAGTAGGCCTGAAACGGCCCGTTTCAACCTTGAAACGCCTCATTACAGGCTTGAAATGAGACGTTTTGACCTTGAAATGATCCGTTTCAAGGTTGAAATGGCCCATTTCAGGCTCGGAACGGTTCATTTCAAAGTTGAAATGGCTCGTTTTAGGCTTGGAATGGCCCATTCCAACCTTGAAACGCCTCGTTTCAAGAGTGAAACGGTTCATTTCAAGGTTAGAACGGGCCGTTTTGACCTTGAAACGGGCCATTTCACGTCTGAAATGCTCCGTTTCAAGGTTGAAATGGAGCGTTTCAAGCTTGCAATGGGCCGTTTTGCTCGGCTACCAAAAGATCCACCCGGTACTCCATCACCGCCCGCTCGTGCAAGCGGACGCGCCAGGGAATGTAGGATTCTTCGGCAATGACCCGCAGCCCGTCAAGGGATGCCGGGTGGGCTCCCGGGGTGAGGAGGGCGCGCAGCACGGGCTCGCTCGCCCCCGCCGTCTCACCGCGCTGGGAGTGGCCTCCGAGCCAGGCTTCGACCGGCGTGGCGGCGGGGGACCAGTCGTAGGGGGTCGAGAGGATCGCCTTGCCGCCCGGCACGAGGAGGCGGGGGAGGGCGGCGAGGAGGTCGTGGGGGGACTGGACGCAGTCGAGCACGTTCAGGCCCACCACGGCGGCGAAGGTCCCGGGTGGGAAGGGGAGGGCCATGGCATCGCAGGCCCAGAAATCCACGTCCTCCGCGTTGGCGAACCGGACGGCGAAGTCGCGCCGGTCGTAGACCAGCCCCACGCGGCGGCGGGGATAGCGGACCCTCCCCTCGCGAAGGGTCCGGGCGGCCAGCCGGAGCATGGCGTAGCCAAGGTCGACTCCTAAGACGGGACGGCCCGTCCGCGCGGCCAGCTCGAAGGTGGTGCGGCCCACGGCGCAGCCGAGGTCCAGGATCGGTCCCTCGGGGAGGGTGCCTGCCAGCTCAAGGCCGCGATCGAGGACGGATCGGACCGATCCAGGACGGATTTGTCCGATTTCCTCGGGATCGAGATCGCCGTAGTGGTCCCAGGCGTACGTCGAGAGGTGCTGGCGGGTGGCGTCGTAGGAGGAGCCGGGGCCGCAGCAGTCCCCGAGTAGGCTCTCCGTCGTGGCGTCCAGATCCTCCCGGGCGTTGATCTGGTCGATGGCTCCGGCAACGTAGGAGCGGAGATTCGCGATCAGGAGGGGAAGGCCGTCGAGGATCGGGTATTCGCGCTGGCAGGAGGGAGACGGACACCGGAGCGTCCCCTCGAAGACGTGGCCGCCCTCTTCGCGCCCGACAACCGCGAGAAACAGGGGATTTTCTCCGCCGCCGGCCGTCCGGCAGACCGGGCAGACGGGGCGCAAAGCTTCCAGGTGGCGGCGCCTCATCCGCCGATCAGCACCGTGGGGCACCCCGGCGGCAGGACCTTGCCGACAGGGCTCGGGATCGGGGCGACGCAGCCGGTGTGGGCCGTCATGTCGCCCACGCGGGCGGCGGGCATGTTCTCGATGAGCACCGTGGCCGATCCCAGCGCGATCATTCCCGGGCCGTTGGGCACGCAACCGGGGAGGGTGCAGGGCGACGTCGTATCCGTGAGCCGCGCCGCCGGTTGGCCTCCGATCAGCACCGTAGCCGCTCCCTTGATGATCGTCAGCGGCAGCGCCGGATGAGGCACCGCGGTCGGCACCGGCGCCGGTGGATGGATCGGCGCATGGCAGTGGGGCGCGTCCTGGAGAACCATGTCGCCCAGGCGGGCGGCGGGCTTGGACATCTTGATCTCCTCAGCAGGATTATAAAGCCAGTCTCTGGCCCGCTTCCTGCTACGATCCCAGACGCCGTTTCGCTGCACCTTTCCGGAGGTCCCGTGAGTCTCGAGCTGAAGTCCCTGATTGACAAGCTGAGCCCTCTCTGCCGCCGTTCGCTCGAAGAGGCGGCCGGCCTGTGCGTGTCCCGGACCCACTACAACGTCGAGATCGAGCACCTGCTGGCGAAGCTCCTGGCACTGCCGGACGGCCAGGACACCGATCTGCGGCGGGCCCTGCGCCAGTACGAGATCGATCGCTCCCTCCTGGTTTCTCAGGTGGAGGAGTCGCTCGGCCGGTTCGAGATCGGCAACTCGCGGACGCCAGCCTTCTCGCCCCAGATCCTCCAACTCTTCCGGGAGGCCTGGGTAGCTTCGTCGCTCCAGCTCCGCTCTCCGGCGGTGCGGACGGGCTCGATCCTCCTGGCTCTCCTTGACCACGACCTTCTGCGCGGCGTGGCCCTCCAGTCGGTGCCCGCGCTGGGCAAGATCTCCCGCGACCACCTCCGCGAGCACGCCCGCGAGCTGTTCCGGGGATCGGTGGAGGACGTGGGGGCCGGCGCCATGACTGCGGGACCCGCGGCGGCACCACCCTTGACAGCCAGCGCCCGTCCGGCCGCGCGTCCGACTCCAGACGGCGACGGTGAGGCCGGTTCGGAGCTTTCCCCCACGCCCGCGCTCGACCAGTACACCCTGGACCTCACGGCCCGCGCCCGCGCCGGGGAGATCGATCCCATCCGGGGCCGGGATTCCGAGATCCGCCAGGTCATCGACATCCTCTCGCGGCGGCGGCAGAACAACCCCATCCTGGTGGGCGAGGCCGGCGTGGGCAAGACGGCCGTGGTGGAAGGGCTCGCCCTGCGCATCGCGGCCGGGGACGTGCCGCCCTCCCACCGCAACATCTCTCTGCGCCTGCTCGACCTCGGGCTCCTCCAGGCCGGGGCCGGGGTCAAGGGGGAGTTCGAGAACCGGCTGAAGTCGGTCATCGAGGAGGTCAAGGGCTCGCCCAAGCCCATCATCCTGTTCATCGACGAGGCCCATACCATGATCGGCGCGGGCGGCGCGGCGGGGCAGGGGGACGCGGCGAACCTGCTGAAGCCGGCCCTGGCCCGGGGCGAGCTGCGTACCATCGCCGCCACTACCTGGGCCGAGTACAAGAAATATTTCGAAAAGGACCCGGCCCTGGCCCGCCGCTTCCAGGTGGTGAAGGTGGTGGAGCCGAGCGAGGACGCCGCCGTGGACATGCTGCGCGGCCTCGCCACGCACCTCGAAGAGCACCACGGTGTGCGCGTGCTGGATGAGGCCATCCGCGACGCCGTCTCCCTCTCCCACCGCTACATCATGGGCCGGCAGCTGCCAGACAAGGCCATCAGCGTGCTCGACACGGCTTGCGCCCGCGTGGCCCTGGGGCTCAACGGTACGCCCCCGGGGGTGGAGAGCGCTGGCCGCGAGATCGAGCGGCTGGAGCTGGAGATCGCCGCCTTGAAACGCGAGCAGGCCGCGGGCCAGCCCCAGGGCCGGCGCATGGGGTCCCGGCCGGGCAGCCTGGAGGAGATGGGCACGGGCTCGTCCGGCTCAAGAAGAAGCGCACGGAGCTGGAGGAGCGCTGGCAGAAGGAGCTCACCCTGGCGAAGAAGATCCTCGATCTCCAGAAGGAAATCGACGAGAAAGGGGAGGAGGAGGAGGACCCCGCCGAGACCCGCCGCAGGGCGGGGCAGATCGGCCGCCTGCGCGAGGAGCTGCACGCCCTCCAGGGGGAAGACCCCATGGTGCCCGTCTGGGTGGATTCGCGGGTGATCGCCGCCGTGATTTCGGCCTGGACGGGCATCCCCGCAGGCAAGATGATGACGGACGAGATCCGCGACCTCCTTTCTCTCAAGGAGCGGCTGGCCGAAAGGGTCGTGGGGCAGGACCACGCCCTCGACGCCATCGCACGGCGCATCAACACCTCGCGGGCGCAGCTCGACGATCCCGGCAAGCCCATCGGCGTCTTCCTGCTCGTAGGGCCGAGCGGCGTGGGCAAGACGGAGACGGCCGTCACCCTGGCCGACGTGCTCTACGGCGGCGCCCGCAACATGGTGACCGTCAACATGTCCGAGTTCCAGGAGTCCCATACAGTCTCCACCCTCAAGGGCGCACCCCCGGGCTACGTGGGCTACGGCTCGGGCGGCGTGCTCACCGAAGCCGTGCGGCGCAACCCCTACACGGTCGTGCTTCTGGACGAGATGGAGAAGGCCCATTCGGACGTATCGGAGCTGTTCTACCAAGTCTTTGACAAGGGGACCCTGGAGGATGGCGAGGGAGTGACGGTCGACTTCAAGAACACCGTCCTCCTCCTCACCTCGAACGTGGGCTCGGAGCTGATCGCCCGCCTCTGTAGAGACGGAGCCGAGCGGCCCTCCCCCGCAAGGCTGACCGAGGAGATCCGGCCGGCGCTCCTGAAGCAGTTTCGCCCGGCCTTCCTGGGCCGCGTCACGGTGGTGCCCTACTATCCCCTGGGAGAAGAGGTCATCCGCGAGATCGTGGAGCTGAAGCTCGCCCGCCTCCGCGAGCGCCTCCGCGCCGGCCACCACGCGGAGATGACCTACGGCGAAGAGCTGGTGGACGCCATCGCCGGCCGCTGCACGGAAGTCGAAAGCGGTGCCCGCAACGTGGACCACATCCTCACCCAGACGCTCCTGCCCGAGCTGTCGAGCGCCATCCTGGAGCGCATGGCGGCGGGGGAGAGCATCACCCGGGTCCATGTGGGGTTGGACGATGCGGGCGGGTTTGCGTACGTGGTGCGGTAGCCGCCCTGGGAGCGCCGGCATCCCTGCCGGCCACACTTACTTCGCTTTCAGAGCCGCAGCACCGTGATCCTGTGGCCTTGGTGCTCGACCTCAATCTTTTCCCGCTGCCGTGAAGCCTCTGTCCTGCGGTCGAAGATCACGAGATACCCGTGGTCAAGCTCCAGCCGTTCGAGATAGCGGCTCAACTGCTCAAGCCCTCTGTCCAGGGGATCGGGCCGGCCCTCGCGCCAGACCTTGATCTCGATCGCCTCCCGCTGCGTGCCACCGGGATAGGGCCAGCGGACGCAGATATCCATCCTCCCCATGCCGAGCGCGTACTCGCGGTCGATCATTCCCCCTCCGTTGACGATCCTCTGAAGGAAGGCCATGAGCACCAGTTGCGGCGCGGCCTCATGGTAGGGCTGCGAAGAGAGGAGGACCTCGGCGTGCTCGCTCCAGAAGCCCGCGAAGCCGTCGAGCAGAGCGTCCATGTCCAGCCGTCCATCAGGGCGTACGTACCAGGAGGTCTGGTAGGGGATCGTCATCTGGGTGATCGACGCCAAGGCGCGAGGGATCACTTCGTGGTAGATGGGATTGGCGATCGCGATGTGGCCACTGCCGCGCCGCTCGATCAGCCCCAGATCCTGGGTGTAGGCCACGTCGTCGTCGATCCGGTCCCCGACGACCAGCTCACCCGCCAGCAGGGGCTCGATGACCCTGCGGACCCGCGGTTCGCGGAGGCGGTCGATCAGGGAATCAAGATGGGTATCCCGGCGTTCGATCAGGGTCTCTCTCGCCTTCTCGACATGGTCGGAGGTGACGGGGACGCTGCGGTCCGTCACATCCTTCTCCACGATCTGCCGGGCGAGCGCATTGACCAGCCAGGGCTGCCCGCGGGTCAGGTCGAAGGCCCGGTTCACCGCCTCGGGTGTGAAGGCCTGCCCTGTCTCCTCCGTGTGCTGGGCATAAAGCTCGCCGACCTCCGCGTGGGTGAAGTTCCGGAGCGTGATGGACTCCACCTTGATGTTGAACGGCGAGGCGGTCCCCAGAGTGACCGTCTCGGGACGGACCTGGAGACGGTAATCCCGTACGTCCCGCAGACCGACCAGAACCACTGACTGCGGGAATCCCTTCGGGCGGTTTGGATAGGCGGCCCGGAGTTGGCGCAGGACGGCGATCAGCGTGGCGTCGATCAGAGAATCGATTTCATCGAGAAACAGCACCACAGGCAACGTCGAGCTGCGAGCCCACTCTGAGAGGAAGATCCAGAGACGGGTCTCCGGCCTGCGCGTCTCGCCTTCCTGTTGGGGGCGAAGCTCGGGAGGGAGCTGCTCCCCGGCGTTGATCCGGATGCTTTCAATGACGGCGGCGATCCCCGTTTCCACGTCGCTTCCGGCGGCCTGCCCGGCCTCACAACTCGCATAGACAGCGGCATACCGGCCCCCGGCCCGGAGGCTTGCGGCGAGCGTTCGGACCGAGGTCGTCTTTCCCACCTGGCGAGGGGCATGGATGACGAAGTAAGACTGCTGGTCGATGTAGCCACGGACCCCGGGCAACCGCCGCTCCGGGGGGAGCATGTAGTGCAGCACGGGCTCACAGGGGCCTGCGATGTTGAAGGTTCGGGGCATAGATCCTCGGTCCGGCATTATTCCATGGTCCGCCCCTGCTAAGATCCCCCTGTCCCCATACTCCCTGAAACGGCGGCGTTCCCCATGGCTTGGACTCAGGACAACACCTACATCTCCATCTCCACCCCTTTAGGCAAGGACAAGCTCCTGCTCCGGGGCTTCGCGGGCGAGGAGCGGATCTCGGAAGCTCTTCCACTTCAGCCTGCGGATGCAGTCCGAGACCTTCAACCTCGACTTCACCCAGGTCGTGGGCAAGAGCGCCACCATCACCGTCCTCCTGGCGGACGGCTCCAAGCGCTACGTCAACGGCATCGTCAGCCGCTTCGTCCAGGCCGGGGCGGACCAGTACTTCGCCACCTATCACGCGGAGCTGGTGCCGTGGCTGTGGCTCTGCGATCTCACGGCCGACTGCCAGATCTTCCAGAACAAGAGCACGCCCGACATCATCAAGCAGGTCTTCGGCGACCTCGGGTTCACCGATTTCAAGGACTCCCTCACCGGCACCTACACTCCCCGCGAGTACTGCGTGCAGTACAACGAGACCGCCTTCGAATTCGTCTCCCGGCTCATGGAGGACGAGGGGATCTTCTACTACTTCGAGCACGCGGACGGGAAACATACCCTGGTGCTGGCGGACGACTCGGCCTCGGCCACGGCCGTGCCGGGAGCGGCCACCGTGGCCGTGGGGTCCTATACCAACTGGGAGCAGCAGAACATCGTGACCCGCTGCGATCTCGAGGAGCGGGTGATCTCCGGCAAGTTCGCCCTCGACGACTTCAACTTCGAGACCCCCTCGACAGACCTGATGTCCAGCGTGGACTCGACGGTCGCCACCAACGGCTCCAAGCGGCGGATCTACGAGTACCCCGGCGGCTTCATCGACACGGGCAAGGGGGAGTCGCGGGCCAAGCTCCGCATCGAGATGTGCGAGCTGCCGGCCAAGATGCTGCGGGGCGACAGCCGCTGCCGGGCCTTCCTCCCCGGCTACAAGTTCACCCTGGAGAAGCACTACCGCACCGACGCCAACGCCGACTATGTGCTCTCCGGCGTGTCCCACTCGGCCACCTTCGACGACTACACGAACTCCTTCGAGGCCTTCCCCGCGACCGTCCCCTACCGGCCGGCGCGGCGCACGCGCAAGCCCGTCATCCCCAGCACCCAGACGGCCATCGTGGTGGGCAAATCGGGCGAAGAGATCTGGACCGACAAGTACGGCCGCGTCAAGGTGCAGTTCCACTGGGACCAGAAGGGGAAGAAGGACGAGAACAGCTCCTGCTGGATCCGCGTCGCCCACGGCTGGGCCGGCAAGAGCTGGGGGCAGATGTTCCTCCCCCGGATCGGCCAGGAGGTGGTGGTGAGCTTCCTGGAAGGGGACCCGGACCGTCCCCTCATCACCGGCTCCGTCTACAACGCCGAGCAGACCGTGCCCTATACGCTGCCCGCCGATCAGACCAAGAGCACGGTCAAGAGCAACTCCTCGAAAGGCGGCGGCGGCTTCAACGAGCTGCGCTTCGAGGACAAAAAGGATTCCGAAGAGGTCTACTTCCACGCCCAGAAAGATCACAACCTCGTCATCGAGAACGACCGCAAAAAAGAGGTCAAGCACGACGAGACCAACACCATCAAGAACAACCGGACCACCACCATCCAGGAAGGCAACGAGAGCCTGACGGTCTCCAAGGGCAACCGCACGGTCAAGGTGGACACCGGCAACGAAACCCACGAGGTCAAGGGGACGCGGACGGTCAAGGTCACGGGCGACGAGACCCACAACGACGAGGCCAAGTTCACCCACACGGTCAAGGGGGATTATTCGCTCACCATCAACGGCAAGCTGACGATTTCGGTGGACGGCGATATAACCATCAAATCGACCGGGGGGAAGATTACCACCGAGGCCAGCCAGGCCTATTCGAACAAGGCGGGCACCACCTTCGCCAACGAGGCGGGCACGGAGCTGACCAACAAGGCCGGCACCAGCCTCACCAACAAGGCCGGGGGCGGCGATCTCACCAACGACGCCAGCATGAACCTGACCAACAAGGCCGGCATGAACATGACCAACGAGGCCGGCATCTCCCTCACCAACAAAGCCTCGGCCTCCCAGACGGTAGACGGCGGCGGCATGCTCACCGTCAAGGGGGGCCTGGTGAAGATCAACTAGTGGAAGTGTCTCTCCTTCTGACCGTTCTCCTGGTGGTCCTGATCCTCGGGGGCTCGATGGCGGCGCTCCACGCGCAGCGCCCGCAGAAGGCTCCGGAGCTGCCCAGCGCTCCCGGCGCTCCCTGCAACGCCCGTGGCACTTGTGGACGAGGCCGCGGAGCTGCGCCGGACCGTGGACGGCAGCGCCGAGCTGCGGGGCCTCTACGCCAGGCTCGGCTTCCCTCCCGACGTGGAGGAGGATTGCCGGCGTACCCTGGACGGTCTCGAAAGGCTCGTGCGGACTGAGATCCCGGACTTCGCCGCGTTCCGCGCCGCCGTGGCCGAAGCCCAGAAGGGACTTTCCGGGGATACCGAGGTTCGGTTCCTGACCGAGGAGGTTGAGCTGCTGCAGGAGGTGGCCGGGGCGGGCGAGGACCGCGACGAGGTGATCCGGCTCCTCGACCGCGCCCCGGTCCGGCGGCTCCTGCCCGTGGTGGAGCGCATCCCCCAGATGCGCAACGGCGAGCAGATCTGGCGTACCCCGGTCGAGCTGAGCCTCCTGCGCAAGCGCCCCGCCGATCCCGCGGCCTTCGAGAGGCTCCTGGACGAGCTCGACAGCCTGGTGCGCGCCGGCCGTCCTCCTCGCGCCGAGCCCCTGCGGGTGGACGTGATCGAGGCGACCAGCCGCGTCCGGCGCGACGCCCGGCGCGAGAACGCCTATATGCCCACCTCGCTCAAGGTCCTGGAGGCGGCCGCCGGCGCCTGGCTCCTCAAGGCGCCGCCCGAGGGCCGGCGGAGAAGGGAAGAGCTGGACGAGTTGCTGCTCGGTATGCTCCACGTACGCCGCAACCAGGCGAACGGTGCCGACTCCCGAGAGGCCGCTCGCGCCCAGGCCAAGCGGTACGCGGACTCGCCCTGGATGCATACCCCCTGGATCACCGCCTACGCCCTGACCAACCTGCTGGACGCGGAGCTGGCCGCCCTGCCGATGGAGGAGCGCGGCCAATATCCTTCCTCGCAGGCCTCCCCCCGGGCCGCCACCCTGCGCTGGGTGCGCGACGAGGTCGCCACCTCCCACTTTGACGGCGAGGAGACCATCCGCCGCCTGCGCCAGCAGGAAGAGGGGGAGCTGTTCGTTCATAGTCTGGTCTACGCCCTGCTGCGGATGAGCCGGGTCTCCTAGAATGGGGTCTCCTAGAATAGGGCGGCCGTGGAAGACCTTGAAGAACGCCTGACCCTGGACGAAGAAGGCCGCGTCCGCGAGCGCCGGCACTTCCTCGACGGCCGCCTGCACGGCGACGCCCTCACCTACGACGAGGCCGGGCGCGTGGTGCGGACCGCTCAGTTCCGCGAGGGCCGGCTGGACGGCGAGGTGGTGGTCTACGACGCCGCGGGGCGCGTCCTCGAGCGCACCCAGTTCCGCGGCGGCGTACCCCACGGCGAGATGACCATTCACGACGAGAAAGGATGGATCCGCCAGCGCATGGCCTTCTCCAGCGGGGTACCCGAGGGCGAGTGCGTCATCTTCGGAGACGGCCGTCCCCAGGCCCTCCTGAGCTACCGCCAGGGCCGGCAGGACGGAGACTTCCGCATGTTCCACCCCGGCGGCGGGCCGGAGTCGGTCCGCTCCACCTACCAGGACGGCCAGTTGAACGGCGAGGCCCTCTTCTACGATCCCCAGGGCAAGGTGGTCCGCCAGTCCCAGTACCGCGCCGGCAAGCTCCAGGGCGAGACCCTCGAATACCACGCCAACGGCAAGGTGCGGGAGAAGATCCCGTACGAGGCCGACCGCATTCACGGCACGGTCCTGCGCTACGACGAGGAAGGCCGCCTCAAGGAGAAGCAGACCTTTCACGAGGGGCGTGCCGTGGGGCCGCCGGTCGAGTACGACACCCGCGGCCGGGTCAAGCAGGCGGGCACGCCGCCCAAACCCCCGCGGACACCGCCCAAACCGGGGTTTCTTCAGCGGTTGGGGCTCATCCGGAAGAAGACTTGATGTAAACTCTTAGACCTTCAAGCCAGTTTTGGGGTTGAGGTTTGCGATGTATACCTTCCTCTTCGACAAGAAGTCCCTCGCACTGTTGCTGACGGGCACGACCGTGGCGGGAGGCCTGCTGTTCTTCGGCGGGGTCCTCGTGGGCGTCCAGTGGGGCCTGCCCCTCGGGAGCTACACCGCGCCCGCGCCGGTGGTGAGGCAGGCCTCCTTGCCAGCGGAGCGCCCCTGCAAGCCCGAGCCGAAGGCCGCTCCGGCGCCGGTCGTCCCAGTGGCGCCGGTAATCCCGGCGGTGCCGGAGCCTGCCCCGCCCGAATTCGAGGAACCCGAGCCGCAGACGTTCGCGGCCGCCGCAATGCCGCGGAAGGTGGCTCCCGTCACCCCTGCGATGGAAGAGCCCCGCCCCGAGCCGGAGGCTGCCCCCCCGCCGCCGGTCCTGCCGGAGCCGGAGCCCGCCATCCAGGTGGCCTCCCAGCCCGAGGGGCGCTACTCCCTCCAGATCGGCGCCTTCCGGCAGGCCAGGAACTCCGAGAAGGTCATCCAGGACCTTCAGAGCAAGGGCTACGAGCCTTACGTCATCGAGGAGAGGGGGCGCAGCGTCCTCAAGACCGTTCGGATCGGCCGCTTCATGGACCGCGGCGAGGCCCAGAAGGCCGCCTCGGACTTCCGCCGCCGCGAAGGGATGGAGGCGATCGTCCGGCCGATCAATCTGTAGGGGCGGCCCCATGTGGCCGCCCTGGGTGGGGGAGGCGTCCAGGTAAGCAGGGCGGCCACATGGAGCCGCCCCTACTTCGTCACCGAAATCCCCACCAGATACGAATTCCCCTTATACAGCCCGTTGAAATTATCGGAAGCTCGTCGTCGTCTCCCGCGTCTGGGGCGCGATGAGCTGGAAGCCGATGTCCAGCCAGTCGCGGCCGAAGCCCACGCTGAAGATGTTCCGCTCGGCGTCCGGCAGCAGGGGGCCCAGGCTCGCGTCCGGCTGCGGGCTCTCCTCGAAGCCGTAGCCCAACCGGAGCTGCATTCCGCCGCCGATCTCGTACTGCAGACCCAGGCGGTAGGAGAGCGCGTCCTCCCAGGGGCCCTGCACCGTCCGGCTGAAAGTGGGGTTGAAGGGGAACGATACCGTCATCCCCTCGAACCGGCTCCAGCCCGTCTGCGTCACGTCCAACTCGATCCAGGCGCTCTTGCTGGGCGCGAAGCCGATCCCGAGCGTGGCCGCGTCCGGAAAAGAGATGTTGGTGAAGAGAGGGAGGTCCACGTCATAGGGAAACGTCGCGCGGTTCAGCGCGTCCAACTGGGCGTTGCCGGTCGAGACCTGGGTCAGCCGGCCGGCCCCCGTATAGTCGATGTCGATGGGGCCGCGGTAGGTCACCCCCCAGGCGAAGCTCTTGCCGATCTGGTGGAGGAAGCCCGCGTGCCAGCCGAACCCCGTGTTGTAGTCCGTCTCCGTGGCCAGGCTGCCGACGTCCTGGAACAGCCCGGTCGTGGGATTGAGCCCCTGGATCCGCCGGTCCATCGAGAACTTCGAGCTGCGGTAGATGGCGCCCACGCCGACCCCGAACGTCGGGGTGACCTTGAAGGCGATGCTGGTGTTGACGTCGTAAGACTCGAGCTCGCCGCTGGTGGCGATGGTGCGGCCGGAGAAATCGGCCGGGTCCGCCCACTCCGTCTTGAAGGAGAACGGCGAGTAGATGCCGATGCCGAGCTTCATCTTCTCGCCCAGGGGCAGGGCGGTGAAGGCGTGGGGAGGGAACGTCCACCCTTTCTCCTGCTCGCCCGTGGTGCCCGCTCCGATGCCGGGGGAGGAGCCCCGGAACTGCGACTCATTGAGCGACAGCCCGGCGACCCCCGCCGTGAGCTTCCCCTTCTTCAGCAGGGCCAGTCCCCCCGGGTTGTAGAACCCCGCCGTGGGATCGCTGGCCCGGGCCACGAACGCCCCGCCCAGCCCCATGGCCTTGACCCCAGGGTCGGGAGCGGAGAACCCGGTCCCCAGCAGCGCGCCGCCGCCCAGCCACAGGCTGGCGCAGACACCCCAGACACCGGTCAATAGAATCCGAGCGATCTTTCGGCGAGCCCCTCGTCCAGACATGCAAGCCTCCTCAAGGACCGAAGCTTATCGAGATGAGGAACTTAGGCCAAGGCTGCCGGAGTGTCAACTTCCACGGCCCGGCGGGATCTGTTAAGATCGCGGAAAACCCGAAGGCAGTATCCCTACAGGAAGTCCGGAGGAGATTCTCCGGATATGGGCCCGATATGGCCAGGGGGAAAGAATGCCGAGCTTCTGATTCAACGAAAGACCTGAAGAAAGCCTTGAGTCAATCCAAGGCGATGATTCCGGCTCACCTCGTGTTCCTGGTCTTTGTGGCAATCGTCTGCGTTCTGCTCGAAGCATTTGACAGACCGCCCCGGTGGCTCTATGTCCTCCTTCTGGGAGGAGGCGCCTTTGGGTTGGCATTCGATGTTTTCAACATCCTTCATTGTGAGCGGAAGCTTCGCGAGCTCAGAGGGATGGAGAGCGGATCAGGCGGGAACGCATCATGACAGGGGTCCGGTTCCATAACTTTGCTGCCCCCTCCGAGCCCGATTGGGATCTTATAGGTTCAGCAAGGGATTAAAACTGTGGATGCACGACTCTGTTCGTTGATCGAATCCCTGACCAAGGCTTCGCGGTCTGCAGGTACGAAGACGGGCGTTTCAGATGGCTTTTGAAGTCCGCATAAAGCGCGGCGCGTTCTTCGGCTGTGCTATCTTTGGAAGCCCGAGGAGGAGATGCGGATGGACGCCGGTTCGACCACGCCCAAGGACATCGACGAGTACATCGCGGGCTTTCCGAAGGATGTTCAGGAGATCCTGCAGAAAATCAGGATGACGATCCGAGAGGAAGCGCCGGATGCGGAGGAAGCGATCAAGTATCAGATCCCGACCTTCACTCTGAACGGTAATCTGGTTCATTTCGCAGCTTTCAAGAATCACATCGGGTTTTATCCCACGCCCCAGGGGATCGAGGAGTTCGCGGAGGAGCTGGCTCCTTATGCAAGCGGTAAGGGTTCGGCACAGTTTCCGTTGGACAAACCCATTCCTTTTGACTTGATCCGCAGGATCGTGAAGTTCAGGGTGGAGAAGAATCTGGCGAAGGCAGGAGCAAAGAAGAAGCGATAGTCCCCCGAGACTGTAGCTCTCTTCTTCGCCTGCCGAGGTCCCGGCCAGCGGCGAACCTGCTAAAGTCTCTACCCATGGAGTCCATGCCGCTCCTCATCGCCACCCTGGCGGGCCTGCTGGCGGGCCTGGTCCATGCCCTCTCGGGGCCGGACCACCTGTCGGCCGTGGCGCCGCTGGTGATCAGCGAGCCGCGGCGGCGGTGGCGGACGGGGCTCTTCTGGGGGATCGGCCACAGCCTCGGGGTGTGGGCAGTGGGTCTGCTGGCCCTGGCCCTGCGGGGCATCCTGCCCGTGGAGAGCCTCTCCTCCTGGAGCGAGCGGCTGGTGGGCGCGGTGCTGATCGGAGTGGGCCTCTGGGGTCTCCGCCGGGCGTTCGTGGCCCGGCTGCCGCATGCCCATCCTGAGGAAGCTCCGCATCCCCGGCCGGGACGGGCCGCGGTATGGATCGGCAGCCTCCACGGCCTCGCGGGAAGCTCGCACATCCTGGGCCTGCTGCCGGCCCTGGCGTTGCCGTCGCGGGGCGCCTCGCTGGCCTACGTCGTGGGCTTCGGGCTCGGCGCCGTGGCCGCCATGACGGCATTCTCCTCCGCCTTCGGTCTGGTGGCCGTCCGCATCACGGCGAGGGGGAACCGGGCCTACCAGGCCCTCCTCGCCTCGTTCTCCGCTGCGGCGATCGTGATCGGCGGGTACTGGCTGGTCTTCTGAAGCCGGTTCTCCATCGCGCCCCCGCCCGGGCATAAATGCCATACCCTTACACACATCTTTAGTCCGAGCCTCTAGCTTCGAGGGCAATCACAAAGTCGCGGACGCGCTGGAGCCCAATCCAGAGGGCTTTCGGACCTGGAGGTCCATCGCGTTTGCGAGCCAGATACCCTCCCAGGCCAGCCACCAAAGACAGGATTTCCTGGAGACGAGGAGGCTCCGAGGGAGGAGCCCGCCGTTTGCTGACCCAGTACACGGCGTGCCACTCCGAGCGAGAAAACGCCACTTCGCAGGGCAGGTCGGGTACCGTCCGACCCAGCCGAGTCAGATACAACACACGCCAAGCCACGATCAGGTACAGCGCCAAAGCAACCTCGATCCGTTCCCGGCTCTGTAACTGGAGTTGCTCGACTTTGCACCCGTTCTTCAGGATGTGGAAGTACACCTCAATCTGCCAGCGACAGAGATACCACTGGATCTTCTCGCAAGCCTCGGCAAAGCTCTCCACGGGCAGATTGCTCAGCAGCAGCCAGTTGATCGGGTCCTCCCCGGGGGGAGGATCCTCCTCAACAGCCCAGAGGGCCGTCACCTCCACCGCCGGCAGCTTCTTGTCCGGGCGATACGGCGGTCTCAACAGCACTCGCGCTGTGCGCAGGCTCTGGACGACTCGACGGGGGGAACGGCCCCGGGCAGGGGCCAGATCGAACTCGACCTGGCCCAGACAGGGAGCTTGCCCCACCTTCTCCCGCAAAAGACCGCCCCCCGAACCGCCCGGTTCTGGGCCGCTCGAATCAGCCACGCCGCCTGGTTCGCCTCAGCCGCCTCAAACAACTCGAACAGATCCGAGTCCCGGTCCGCCAAGTAGACCAGACGCACCTCCGCCACGTCCTCTTGAAGGGCACAGACGTTCTTATAGCCTTCGACCCAGCGCAGGCTTTCCTTGTCCTCCAGCGCCCTCGACAGACGATCCTGACGGTCCTTGCCACCGTGGTCGCTGGCATCGCGAACCCAGCGCCAGAAACCCAACACCCCCAAGCAGAGGCCCTCCGGTGTGACAGCGACCGTGGGATGGATGTGGAGCCCGCGAGTCAATTCGTAGTTCAGAGGACCCAGCCCCTCGATCTTGGGACGGCTGGTGAAATCCAACTCGCTGGTATCCTCAACGCACAGCACAACGGGATGCTGTCGCACGCGCTGCAGCGTCGCCTCTCGGTGAGGAGACAGCACCTTCTCGGCCGTGACCTTCTCGTTGTCGAAAAAACGGTACGCTGCTTGCGTTTCGCTCCACCCCCGTAAGGCTACGGGAATACTTTTTTCGGGCTGATCGGCCAACCGGCGCAGCATCAGTTCCAAGCGCCGGTTGAGTCGTTCATCTCCCAAGTCCGCCGATGAGGTCTCGGCCACCACCCAGTCCTCTGCCTCTTGGTCTCCTTCTCCGGCTTGCAACCTCATCTCGCCTCCTCTCGATCCGGTACCGTCTCTACGGATTGAGGAAAGCAGACCAGGAAACCTTTGTCCACTACCCACTACTATTTTGTGTGTAAGGGTATGGCATAAATGCCCGGGCTAGGAGGCTTGCGCGGCAGAACGCCAGGGGGTTCAGCGGATTCGAGGTGGGTAGGCCAGTCATGGGATTCTCAGCGTCAGCCGTGGAGATCGATTCTTGGTTGTGTAGCGGTCTTGCCATTGAGGGAGCGGATCAGGGCGCTTCGGAAGGCCTTATCCTGCCGTCTGCAGGACGTGGTAGCGCTTCAGGTTGACGGCCAAGCAGACCAGAGACCACTCTCGCCGGTTCTTCTCTTCACCGCGAAAGCTGAAGTGACGGAATCCCAGCACGCTTTTGATCCAGCCGAAGACCGGCTCGACGATGGCCTTGCGCCGTCGATAGCGTCGCTTGCCGGTCTCGCTGGCCAGCTTTTGCGCCATGCGACGGGTCGCCTCAAGCCCTTCAGGGACCGTGGAGCTCTCGCCATCCTCGCGCGCCAGAGAGATGTAGGCATCGATCCCTCGGGTCTCAAGGGTCTGGAAAGTGGCTTCTGCCCGATAGCCGGCATCGGCCAGGACCTGCTGCGGATCGCAGCCCAGGTTTGACCGCACCTGATCGAGCAACGGCATCAACTCGTCGTAGTCCGCAGCGTTGTTGGTCAATCCCGCGGCGAGGATCAGCTGGGAGTTCTCATCCACTGCGATCTGTCCGTTGTAGCACTGCTCGAAGCCATGGACTGTCTTCATGATCCGGCTCTGCGGATCGGTGAAGTTCTCCTGGGCTTTGACCGGCGGCACCCCAAAGTCACGAGCAAAGCGCCGACCTTCCCCGCGGACTCTTTCGGTCGTCGTCTTCGCAGCGACCTTTCTTGCGGTCCTCCTCAGCCTGCCGCGCTTCCAGACGAGCCTTCGCCTCCTGGATCTTGCGCAGCCGTTGCTCACGCCGTTGCAACTCCTCGGGAAGCTCATCGCCCCGTACTGCCACTCCATACTCGGCGTCTTCGGCAGCGTCGACCGCCGCCGCACGGGCCGTCAACTCTGCGATCTGCTCGCGCAAACACCGCTCCTGCTCTAGCATCCGGCCGTAGCTCATCGCTTTGCGCTTGCTCGCGTTGGCCTTCACCTTCGAGCCGTCTACCGCCAGCGCCCCCAGGCGCACCACCCCAGCCTCGCGAGCGATCTGTACCACCTGTACGAACAGATCCCCGAAGATCTCCAAGTGCTGCTGACGAAACTCACAGATCGTCCGATGGGCCGGAAAGTTGCCTGCCGCCAAGACCCGGTAGGCCACGTCTTCCTCCAGCTTGCGGGCGATCCGACGGGAAGAAAACGTTCCCGTCGCATACGCATACAGCAGCACCTTGACGAGCATCCGGGGCTCGTACGGACTGTTGCGGCGTCCGTCTCCCTCGTAAGGCTCATACAACGCCTTCAGGTCCAAAGCGTCCACGGTGTCGGAAATGAAGTACGCCAAATGGCCTTCCGGAAGCCAGTCTCTGGGCGAAGGTGGCAGCAGCAGCGACTGCTCGGGCAGGTAAGGGCGAAAGGTCGTCGGCATAGGACGTATTTTAACCCCTTCTCGCCATTCCTGCCGCGCAGGCTCCTAGTCAAAAGAGCCCCCTGAAGGGGACTCCAGCAGTCGGGTTCACCCGGCTGTTTTTGCATAGCCCGGGCATTTATGCCCGGGCGGGGCCGCGGCGACAGATACCTTTCCATCACGGCGCGGAATTCCCAACCCCTGCGATCTGTTACACTTCCGCGCCTATGTCCGAATCCGTCCGCCGCCCCCGCGTGGGCATGATCAGCCTCGGCTGCCCGAAGAATCTCGTCGACAGCGAGATCATGCTGGGCGAGCTGGCGCGGCGCGGTTATGACGTGGTCAACGACCTCGAGACGGCCGAGACGGTGGTGGTCAACACCTGCGCCTTCATCGAGGAGGCCCAGCAGGAATCGATCGACACGATCCTGGAGGTGGTGGGCCGCAAGGGGCAGGGCGTCGAGCGGGTGCTCGTGGCCGGCTGCATGGTGAACCGCTTCGGCGACCAGCTTGCGAAGGAGATCCCCGAGATCGACGGCTTCGTGGGCCTGGACCAGCTCCGGGACGTGGGGCAGGTCGTGCAGCTCGGCGGCGGACCGCCGCTGCCGGCCCCCTCGCACATGGTGTTCGACCACACGGCGCCCCGCCTGCTCACCACCCGGGGGCACGCGTACCTCAAGGTGGCCGAGGGGTGCAACAACCCCTGCACCTTCTGCGCGATCCCCCTCTGGCGCGGGCGTTTCCGCAGCCGCACCATCGAGAGCCTGGCCGCCGAGGCCCGGCAGCTCGAAGAGGCGGGCATCACCGAGCTCAATCTCATCGCCCAGGACACGACCCGCTACGGCGAGGATCTCGGCCTGGGCCGCCACGGCCTCGTGCGGCTGGTGGAGGCCCTGCTGGCGGAGACGTCGATCCCCTGGATCCGTTTCCTCTATGCCTACCCGACGACGCTCGACGAGGACCTCCTGCGGCTGATGGGCGCCGAGGAGCGCTTCTGCTCCTACATCGACATGCCGCTCCAGCACAGCCACGGGGACGTCCTGACGGCCATGCGGCGGGGTGGCGACGCCAAGCGCTACCTGCGGCTGCTGGAGCGGGCGCGCGAGCTGGCGCCGGACATCTTCCTGCGGTCCACCTTCATCGTGGGCTTCCCGGGGGAGACGGAGGAGCACTTCCGGGACCTCGTCTCCTTCGTGGAGCAGGCCCGGTTCGACCACCTGGGCGCCTTCGCCTACAGCCCGGAGGAGGACACGCCGGGAGCCAGGCTCGGCGGGCGGGTGCCGAAGAATACCCAGCGCCGGCGGCTGCGCCAGCTCCTGGAGGCCCAGAGGCCGATCGCCCTCGAACGGCGCCAGCGGCTGGTGGGGCGGCGGATGACGGTGCTCGTCGAAGGGGCGTGCGAGGAGTCCGAGCACCTGCTCCAGGGCCGGCACCAGGGCATGGCCCCCGAGATCGACGGCCGGGTGCTGATCAACGACGGCTCCGCCCCGGCAGGGACCCTCGCCCGGGTGGAGATCACCGAGGCCTACGCCAACGATCTGGTGGGGCACATCGTGGGCGCCGTCCATCCCCAGGATGAGGCGCGGATCGTTCCGGCCGGCTCGGTGGAGCCCATTGCGGCAGACACCGTCCTCGTCTGATATAGCATCCCCTCCATGCACGTCGTCCAGGACGCGTTCAACAGCAGCGACCTGCCGCGGGGTGGCGTCGCCACGATCGGCAACTTCGACGGCGTCCACCGCGGCCAGCGGGCCATCCTCGACCAGGTCGTGGCCCGGGCGGAGGAGCTGGGCGCGCCTGCGGTCGTCATCACTTTCGATCCCCATCCCCTGGCCGTGCTCGCCCCGGAGCGGACGCCGGTCCCTCTGACCACTCCGCAAGCAGAAGGAGGCGCTGCTGGCGGAGGCCGGGGTCACCGCACATGCTGGTCGTCCGCTTCACACCCGAGCTCGCCCGGATCCCGGCCCGGCCGTTCGTGCGCGACTTCCTGCACGAGAAGCTCGGCCTGCGCGAGATCTATGTGGGCAAGGAGTTCGCCTTCGGCCAGGGACGGCAAGGGAATCTGGATCTGCTTGCGGGAGATGGGAGGCGAGCTGGGCTTCGCCGCCCATGGGGTGGACGAGGTCGTCCACAGGGGCGAGCGGATCTCCAGCACCCGCATCCGGCGGGCGATCAGCGAGGGCAAGGTCGCCGAGGCGGCGGAGATGCTGGGCCGGCCGTACTCGATCACCGGCGCCATCGCCCGCGGCGACCGGATGGGGCAGAAGCTGGGCTGGCCGACGATCAACATCATGTCGGACAACAAGCTGCTGCCGGCCGACGGCGTCTACGCCAGCCGGGTGTTCTTCCCGAGCTACCCGGCGACCTTCGACTGCGTGACCAACATCGGCACCCGGCCGACGGTCTACGAGAACTACCAGCGGGTGGTGGAGAGCCACATGCTGGATTTCAAGGCCAACGTCTACGGCCAGCGGGTGGAGCTGCACTTCCATAAGAGACTGCGGGAGGAGCGGATCTTCCCCACGGTGATGGACCTCTCGGCCCAGATCGGCCGGGACGTGGAGGCCACGCGGGAGTACTTCTTCCGGCGGCGGATGGAACAAGAAGTCGCCTCCGCTGGTTTGGAAGGAGAGTAGGGCCGCGTTGCGGCCTTTTCAGTCAGGAGAGGAAATCATGGCCAGTGACAAGATCGTGACGGTGACCGACCAGAGCTTCGAGAGCGAGGTTTTGAAGTCGGACAAGCCGGTGCTGGTGGACTTCTGGGCGACCTGGTGCGGCCCCTGCCGCATGGTGGCGCCGGTACTGGACGAGCTGGCGGAGGAGATGGACGGCCAGGTGCGCATCGCCAAGCTGAACGTTGACGAGAACCAGCAGACCGCCTTCCAGTTCCGGGTGTCGAGCATCCCGACGTTCATCCTGTTCAAGAACGGCCAGATGGCCGACCGGATGATGGGCGCCATGCCCAAGGCGGCCTTCCAGAGCTTCATCGACCGTAACCTGGAAGCGTGAAGACCCGCCTGGAAGCGGTCTCCGCGGGGCTCGACGAGCTGGGCTGCAGGGCCCTGCTCGTCCTGGCTTCGTCCGTCCAGGACACCGACCTCGCCCCCTTTCTCGCCGGCTCCCCCCATCTTGGCGAGTGCCTGCTGGTGCTCCCCAAGGGGGAGGAGCCCCGCCTGGCCTATCTGACCGCCATGGAACGGGAGGAGGCGGCGGCCACCGGGCTCGCCCTCCTGACGCCGGAAGATCTCGACGTCTCCCGCTGGACGAACGAGCTGCAGGACCCGTCGCTCTTCCTGGCCCGCGTGGCCGGGCAGGCGCTCGACCGCTGCGGCGTCTCTCCGGGGCGGGTGGCGCTCGCGGGGCACGGTCCGGCGGGGGTGATCCACGGGGCCTGCTCGGCCCTTGCCGGCATGGGCTGGATCTGGGTGCCGGGCAACGCCCTGGTCTATGCCGTCCGCAAGAGCAAGGAGCCGGCCGAGGTGGCGGGCATCCGGGAGTCGGCCGAGGCGGCGGGAGAGGCCCTGCGCGCCGTGGCCCGGCTCCTCGCCGCCGCCCTGCATGACTCCGAGAAGGGTTGCGAGCTGTGGCTCGAAGGGGAGCGCCTGCGCGTGGGCCGCCTGCGTGCCGAGGTGGGGCGGGTGTTCGCGGAGCGGGGCCTGGAGCAGCCGCGGGGAAACATCGTCGCGCCGGCGGAGGAGGGGGCGATCCCCCACTCGGCGGGCACGGAAGACCGGGTGATCCGGGCCGGCGAGTCGCTGGTGGTGGACGTCTTCCCCCGTGGCCGCCTGTTCGCGGACTGCACCCGCACTTTCTGCGTCGGCGAGCCGCCAGAGCCGCTCGCCCGCGCCCACGCCCTCGTTCAGAAGGCCGTGGAATACCTCCATTTGAAGGCCGCTCCGGGAGTGCGCGGCTGGGAACTCCAGGAACTGGTCTGCGACCGTTTCGGGGCCGAAGGGTACCCGACCCCCATCTCCGAGCCCGGCACCACCCGCGGCTATGTCCACAACCTGGGCCACGGCGTGGGCTTCGACCTCCACGAGTTCCCCACCTTCAAGAAAGCTTCCGGCGGGGAAGGGGTGCTGCGTGAAGGGGACGTCTTCACCCTGGAGCCCGGCCTCTACGATCCCGCCGAGGGCTGGGGCGTGCGGCTGGAGGATCTGGTGTACCTCTCGCCGGAGGGGCTGGAGACGCTGACGCCTCTGCCGTACGAGATGGATCCGCGGGCCTGGTAGGGGCGGCGGCCGGTTCTCTGTAGGGGCGGCCCCACGTGGCCGCCCTGGGCGGGGGAAATCCTCGATTCGGCCCCCCGGTTTGGTCAGCCAGGGTCGCCCCCACCCCAGGGCGGCCACGTGGGGCCGCCCCTACAACCCACCCATGACACAATAGGCGCCCTCTGAGGACCAAGGAGGGAGAGGGCAGCATGGCGGACGAAATCGCGGCATACGAAAAGCTGGGGGCGTTCTATCTGGGCCGGCCGTACGATCCGGCCCGGGGGGAGGCGGAGCCGTCGCCTCTGCTCTATGACTCCCGGGACCTGCTGACCCACGCCGTCTGCGTGGGCATGACGGGCAGCGGCAAGACAGGCCTGCTGATCAGCCTGCTCGAAGAGGCTGCCATCGACCACATCCCGTCCCTGGTCATCGATCCCAAGGGGGACCTGGCGAACCTGCTGCTCACGTTCCCCGCGCTGCAGCCCGCCGACTTCGCGCCCTGGATCGACCCGGACGCCGCCGCCCGGACGGGAATGACGCCCGACGCGTTCGCGGCCAAGGAGGCCGAGACCTGGCGCAACGGGCTCGCCCGCTGGGACCAGGGGCGCGACCGCATCGCCCGCCTGCGCGACGCCGCCGAATTCGCCATCTACACGCCGGGGAGCGAGGCGGGCCTCCAGATCTCCATCCTCTCCTCCCTCGAAGCGCCGCCGGCCGAGGTGCTTAACGACGGCGACCTGCTGCGGGACCGGGTCTCGACCCTCGTCTCCAGCCTCCTCTCGCTGCTCGGCGTGGATTCCGATCCCATCCAGGGGCGCGAGCACATCCTGCTCTCCACCATCTTCGACTCGGCGTGGCGCGAGGGACGGAGCCTCGATCTTGCGGCCCTGATCCAGCAGATCCAGAAGCCGCCCATCGATCGGGTGGGCGTCATGGACCTCGAGTCCTTCTATCCCGCCAAGGAGCGTTTTGGGCTGGCCATGGCGTTCAACAACCTCCTGGGCTCGCCGGGGTTCGCGGCCTGGCTGCGCGGCGAGCCGTTGGATGTGGACCGCCTGCTCTACACCTCCGCGGGCAAACCGCGGGTGGCGGTGTTCTCGATCGCCCATCTTTCGGACCGGGAGCGGATGTTCTTCGTCTCCCTCCTGTTCAACCAGACCCTGGGCTGGATGCGGAGCAAGCCGGGCACCACGAGCCTGCGCGCCATCCTCTGCATGGACGAAGTCTTCGGCTACATGCCACCCGTGGCCGAGCCGCCCTCCAAGCGGCCGCTCCTGACGCTCCTCAAGCAGGCGCGAGCCTTCGGCCTCGGCCTCGTGCTTGCCACCCAGAACCCGGTGGACCTGGATTACAAAGGCCTCTCCAACGTGGGCACCTGGTTCCTGGGGCGCCTCCAGACAGAGCGGGACAAGCAGCGCCTGATGGATGGCCTCGAAGGCGCCGCCGCCGGGGGCAAGTTCGACCGCGCCGCCATGGAGCAGACCCTCGCCGGGCTCGGCAACCGCGTCTTCCTCCTCCACAACGTGCATGAAGACGAACCGGTGCTCTTCCAGACCCGCTGGGCTCTCTCCTACCTGCGCGGCCCCCTGACCCGGCCCGAGATCAAGCGCCTTATGGACCCCGTCAAGCAGGCCCCCGCGACGGCCCCGGTCGCGGCCCAGCAGCCGACCGGGGTTGCAGCGGCGGCTTCGGCGCCTGCACAGGCTGCCTCCTCGTCCGCCGCGGACTCGGGCGAGGCCGTGCCGGTGCTGCCGCCGGACGTCCCCCAGGGCTTCCTGCCGGTCCGCTCGAAGCCGCAGGGGATTACCTACGAGCCCTACCTCCTCGCCACCGGGACGGTCCACTACCTGGACGCCAGGCGCGGCATCGACTACATGGAGGAGGTCGCCCTGCTCTGCCCTCTCACCAAGGACGGAGCGGACTGGTACGCCGCCGAGGCCGCGGAGCTGGGCAAGGACGACGTGGAGAACGAGCCCGTACCCGGCGCCCGCTTCGCCTCTCTCCCACCCGCCGCGGTCAAGGCGAAGAGCTACGACGCTTGGCACAAAGCCCTGGAGGAGTGTCTGTACCGCACCCGCCGCTGCGAGCTGTTCAAGAGCGACACGCTGGGCGAGGTCTCCAGGCCGGGCGAGTCCGAGCGCGACTTCCGCATCCGCTTGGCGGAGCTGGGCCGCGAGAAGCGGGACGAGCAGGTCGAGATCCTGAGGAAGAAATACGGCGCCAAGATCGCGCAGATCCAGGAGCGCATCCGCCGCGCCGAGCAGATGAAGGAGAAGCAGTCCGCCCAGGCGTCCCAGCAGACGCTCCAGACCGTGATCTCCGCCGGCAGCGCCGTCCTGGGGATGTTCTTCGGCCGCCGCCGGACGCTCTCCTCGGCCGGCACCGCCGTGCGCGGCGTGGGCCGCACCTTCCAGGAGCGGCAGGACGTCAGCCGCGCCGAAGAGAACATCGAGGCCCTCCAGAAGCAGCTCGCCGACCTCAACACCGAGTTGGAGACCGAGGTGGACAACCTGGAAGAGCGCTTCGACCCCGAAGCCGGCGAGCTGGAGGTGTTCGGCCTCAAGCCGAGGAAGACGGACGTCGAGGTCCGCTTCCTGACCCTGGCGTGGGCCCCCAAGAGGCCGGACGGCGAGCGGGCCTGGAGGTAGGGGAGCCAAGGACAGCAAGGACGCCAAGGACACCAAGGACACGTGAAGAAGAACGTTACCCGTCTTTGAAGTCCTTGGTGTCCCTGGCGGAACAGCGGCGTCCTTGGACCCGGAGGCCGCTGTCCCTTCTAGTTTTCAAAGAACCCGCACCCGGCTTTCATCGGCTTCTGCCAGGCAGATTTATGCGTCAGCCTGCCAAGTTGTTGGCTCTCTGTCAAGGCGCAAGCTTGACCCATGGTGGAAAATAGTGCACTATATGCGCACGGTTCGAGCTTGCGCAGTGCACAGGGGACGAGGCGCCGGAAACGCGCTGCCGCGCGGGGTCCAGCTGCCCATGCGCGATCCCGTGCGGCAGAAACTCGGGACCGGGTTTCCGGCGCTGACCCCCGCGCCGCCCGTGCAGAGGGGCCAGCCGCAGGAACTCGACCCCGCGACGCCCGTGCTGGGGGTCGAGTTTTCGCCGCGCGACCCCCTGCGGCCCGTGCGCGCCCCCGAGTTTTTGCGGCACGGGGTCGCGCACGAGAGGCTGGAGAGCCGGCGCCGGTCGCTCGGGGGTGCATCCCGGGCGCCGGAGGGTGTTCATTGACAACTGATTAGGGATGGCGGCCTCCGGGTCCAAGGACGCCGCCGTCCCGCCCTATTTCCTGGGAGCGCCGGCATCCCTGCCGGCCTTCTCACGTCTGTCTTGAGCCCGGAGGGCGGGGAGACTCGTAGCCCAGGGCGTGAGCCCTGGGGATCAGGCGGGATTCCCCCCAACATTCAAGAGCCCCGGCAGGGGGCGGCAGAGAGACCGGGGGTGGACCGCGGCTCAGAGATTTGTTGGCCTCTCCCCCCTGCCGCCCCATACCCTTACACACATCTCCGCGATGGGTTCTTTGCGCCGGGAGATCCAATCGGTTGCCTTGGATCGTGAAGGTATACGCTCCGGCAGAGACGTCCCGCCGTCCCCGTGGTCTGCGAAAGGGTATCGTGGGCGGCCTGGGAACGTCTCTACGGACCCGTTGTGCCAGGGCACAGGTTGCCTTGCCGTGGGCCTTTGCGCGGATCGTCCCCGAAACCTCACCGTCCGCAACGGCAACGCCGTGTCGGTAGAGACGTTCCCAGGCCGCCCACGATACCCTTTCATAGGCCACGGGGACGGCGGGACGTCTCTTCGAAGGGCAGATCTTGACGATCCATCCCATCGCTCCTGAAGACCCCGAGATGTGTGTAAGGGTATGGGCTCACGGCCTGGGCTACGAGCCTCCCCGCCCTCCGGGCTCAAGACAAGGGAGCTTCCCGGAATTGCCTTGTGTATCAGAGGGGTGGATTTTGGGACCAGGGGCGGAGCCTCTGGTGGCTCGTTGTTCAAAAACGTTATCCATTGACAATTCTGAGGGGAAAACCCTCCCTGGTACCGTGGGCGTGCCCGCCCCCCTCGCCAGGGATTAAAATCCCTGTCCACCGACGGTGACCCCTGCGGGGTCGCAAGGTGGAGCCTCAAGGTGAGGGTTGCGGCGCAGGGAGTGCGCTTGTCCCAGCCGCCACGTACGGTTTCCCTCTCTCTGCGGTCCCGTCAGGGACCACCGTCGGTAGCCAGGGATTTCAATCCCTGGCGGGGAGGTGGCGGCTGAACCTTGTAGCGGAGGAGCCTATGCGTCCATTCATGCCGGTGCCACAGCCCGAGAAGACCGATACGCGGGAGGTGATCCGTCAGCTCAAAGAGTTCCGGCGCGAGGTCCGGTTGGAGGGCCTTTCTCTGCGCGAGATGATCGAGGAAGGCCGCCGTGCTTGAAGCAGAGACCAGCGAGTTAGAATCCCCTTCACCCATGTCTGAGAGCTTCGACGTCTTCCTGAGCCACAACAGCAAGGACAAGCCCGCGGTGCGCGAGCTCGGCCTGACCTTGCGTACCCGAGGATTGAAGGTCTGGCTAGACGAGTGGGAGCTCATCCCGGGCCGGCCTTGGCTGGATGTGCTGGAGAGAGTGATCGAGTCGATCGGGTGCGCCGTGGTACTCGTGGGCAAGGATGGCCTGGGTCCATGGGAGGACCGAGAGATGAGGGCCTGCCTCTCCGAGTTCGTCGGCCGCGGCCTGCCGGTCATCCCGGTGCTCCTTCCTGGTGCGCCCGACAAACCTGCGCTCCCTCTCATGCTCCGGCAGTTCACGTGGGTGGACCTGCGGTCCGGTTTGACCGACGAGGGAGTCGACCGTCTCCTTTGGGGCATCACCGGCAGGAAGCCCGAGGTGCGCCCGGCGGCGGCTGATCCTCAGCCTGTCGTCGCGCCGAGAACGAAGGAATCTGCCGCGACTGGCCAGTCCTTCACCGAGCCCCTCACCGGCATCCGCTTCCTCTGGATCCCCGGCGGGCGGTTCCAGATGGGAAGCACAGTCCTTCCTCGCGAGCAGCCGGTTCACTGGGTCCGGATCTCTCCTTTCTGGCTGGCCGAGACGCCGGTGACCAACCGTCAGTACGCCGTCTTCCTGGAGAAGACAGGCGCCGACGAGCCGGCCTTCTGGCGCGGCAAGCGGTTCTCTGCTCCGGAACAGCCGGTGGTCGGCGTGAGCTGGGACGATGCCCAGGCACTCTGCGCCTGGCTTTCGAAGGAGTCCGGCCGGCGCGTTTTGCTGCCGAGCGAGGCGCAGTGGGAATTCGCGGCACGGGGCACCGATGGCAGGGAATACCCCTGGGGAAACGGGCCGCCGGATGGAACGCGAGCCTGCTTCGAGCTCGACTTTCAGAAGGGGCAGCCGGCTCCTGCAGGGTCCTTCCCTGCCGGACGAGGCCCCTTCGGTACCCTTGACCAAGCGGGAAACGTCTGGGAATGGTGCCGCGACGCGTGGGATGAGGCGGCCTACTCGAAGCCGGAGCATGCAGCTGAAGCCGTTGATCCGGTCCTCGAAAGCAAGGACGCTGAACAGCGGGTCTTGAGGGGCGGCGGCTGGGTCGACCCCTCTGGGGTCCTGCTGGCTGTTTGCCGCCTCGGGTTCCCTGCCGGGGACCGCAGCGGCGGCCTCGGCTTCCGTGTCGCCGCCGTGTCCCCAAGCACGTTGAGCCCTTGATCCTCTCTTCGGCTTTCGGGTCCAGAGGAACCCGGAGAGATTTCCCTCCGTCTATGGAAGTAGCGGGGCGCCGTCTGCGTTACCATGGAGGAAACGAAGGTGGCCTTCCGCCACCCTAGCGGCTCTCAAAGGAGGGGCAGGGGAGATGGTGGACACCGTTTTGAGCATCCTGATCGGCCTGGGTCTTGCCGCCGCCTGCGGCTTCCGGGTCTTCGTTCCTCTGCTCATCATGAGCCTCGCCTCGCGTGCCGAGGTGGGCCATCTCGTGCTCGGCGACAACTTCGCCTGGATCGGCTCGACACCGGCCCTGATCACCTTCTCGGTGGCGACGCTGCTGGAGATCGCCGGCTACTACATCCCGTGGGTGGACAACCTGCTCGACACGATTACGACCCCCACGGCGGTCATCGCGGGTATCCTGGTGACGGCGTCGGCCATGGGCGACACGAGCCCGTTCCTCAAGTGGACGCTCGCCGTGCTGGCCGGCGGCGGCACGACCGCCGTGTTCCAGGGGATCACATCCGTGGCCCGTCATGTCTCGTCGTTCACCACGGGCGGGCTTGGCAACCCCGTGCTGGCCACGGCGGAAGCCGGGGGCGCGGCCATCCTCTCGGTGCTCGCGATCACGCTGCCGGTCCTGGCTTTCCTGCTCGTCCTGACGCTGCTGTACTTCGGGGTGAAGAAGCTGCTCTTCCGGAGGCCCGCCACGCCACGGACCGCCTGAGGCACGCCATGAGACCCAGGACCGCTCTCGTCTGGATGGCTCTGCTCGCCCTGGGCGGCTGCGTGTCTTCGCGGGCGCCGCAGGGCACCGGAGAGCTGCGGAAGGAGCTGCACTCCCGGGGGATCGATCCATCCTCCGTGGTCATCCCGTTCGAGATCACGGACGAGATGCGGGTCTGGGCGCGCGCGCAGATCCCGGAAGGCACGCCCGAGGAGGAGCGGCTGGACAAGCTCCTGGCCGCCATGCTCGACCCGGCGAACCTCCAGCTGCAGTACGAGGCCGGCCGGACTGTGACCGCCCAGGAGGCCTTCCAGAACCGCAAGGCGAACTGCCTGGCCTTCACCAGCCTGTTCGTGGGCATGGCGCGGGAGCTCGGCATCCCCGTCTACTACCTCGACGTGGAGGACGTCGAGCGGTTCGAGAAGGACGGCGACCTGATGGTGGTCTCGGGCCACGTCAGCGCCGGCTTCAGCATCGGGGGCGGCAAGGTGAAGATCCTCGACTTCTCGCCCTCCGGAATGCCGGCGTACCGGCGCGTCTACCAGGTCTCGGACCTGCGGGCCGTGGCGCTCTACTACTCCAACCGCGGTGCCGAGTCCCTGCGGGCCGGCAACTCGGTGGAAGCGCTCACGTGGCTGCGCAAGGCGGTGGAGATCGATCCTGGTTTCGGCGGCGGCTGGGTCAACCTGGGAGTCGCGCGGCGGCGGGCGGGTGACACCCCGGGCGCCGAGGCGGCCTACCGCCGGGCCCTGGAGGCCGATCCCCAGACGGCTTCGGCGTACTCCAATCTGGCCTCTCTTCTGCGGGCTCGCGGGGAGGACGCCGAGGCCGAGCGGCTCCTCGCCATCGCGGCGAACGTGGACCGGCGCAATCCCTTCAGCTACATCGCCCTGGGCGACCTGTCGCTGGCCCAGGGAAGGCTGGAGGAGGCGCGGCGCTTCTATCGCCAGGCCTTGCGGCTGCACCAGCAGGACGCCGAGGCCTACGCCGCTCTGGGGCTGGTGGCCCTGGCCGCGGGGGATCAGGGCGAAGCCCGCAAGTGGCTGCGCCGGGCGGAGTCCATGGACCGGGAGAACGGCCGGGTGCGCCAGCTCGGCGGCCGGCTCGCGGGTCTGGAGGCCACAGCGGCCCCCGCGATCAATCGCTCGGAGGGCCGTTGAAGTCCCTCACCCGGCATCTCACCATGAATGTGCCGGCCCGGATGGACTTCGTGAACATCACGCCGGAGGTCGAGCGGGCGGTGCGCGGAGAGCGGAGTCAAGGAAGGGCTCTGCCTGGTCAACGCGATGCACATCACGGCCAGCGTCTTCATCAACGACGACGAGCCCGGCCTGCACGAGGACTACAAGCGCTGGCTGGAAGAGCTGGCCCCCTTCGACGCCAGCCCGCAGCGCTACCACCACAACCGCACCGGCGAGGACAACGCCGACGCCCACCACAAGCGGCAGATCATGGGCCGCGAGGTCGTGGTGGCGATCACGGGCGGCAAGCTCGACTTCGGCCCGTGGGAGCAGATCTTCTACGGCGAGTTCGACGGCCGGCGCCCCAAGCGCGTGCTGGTCAAGATCATCGGTGAATAAGGGCCCTCACCCCCCGGCTCCCTCTCCCGGCCCTCCTCCCTTCCCGCCGGGGAGAGGGGGAGCGTGGCGCATCTGGATCGATACCGGGGGGACCTTCACCGACTGCCTGGCGGTCGATCCGGAAGGCCGCCTTCACCGGGCGAAGGTGCTCTCGACGAGCGCTGTCCGGGGGCGGATCGCGGAGCCTGCTGAGGCGGATACGGTCCGTCTCGCCTCGGGCTGGCGGGTGCCTCGGGATTTCTTCCGCGGCTTCACCTTCATCCTTCTGGAGACGGGGGAGAGCGCATCGGTTACCGGCTTCGATCCGGACGGTCCTTTCCTGCGCCTGGACGGCTCCGTTTCGGGGACTCCGGGCGCCACCTTCGAGCTTCGATCGCCTGAGGAGGCGCCCGTCCTCGCCGCCCGGCTGGTGACGGGGACGCCTCTGGGGGATGAGCTGCCGGAGATCGCCATGCGGCTCGCGACGACCCGGGGCACCAACGCCCTCCTGGAGAGGAAGGGAGCGGCGACCGCGCTCTTCATCACCCGGGGTTTCGCCGACCTGCCGCGCATCGGCACCCAGCAGCGGCCGGACCTCTTTGCTCTCGATATCGTCAAGCCCGAGCCTCTCTATCGCGAGGTCGTCGAGGTTCCCGAGCGGCTGGCGGCGGACGGCTCCGTCCTGATCCCCCTGGACATCGACACCATGAGGGAGACAGCCCGGCGCCTGCAGTCGGCGGATTTTGAGTCCGCTGCGGTTGCGTTGATGCATAGCTACCGGAACCCCCGTCACGAGGAGGAGCTTGGCGCTCTGCTGCGCGAGGAGGGGTTCCGCTACGTCTCCCTCTCTTCGGATCTGGCGCCGCTGATCAAGCTCCTGCCTCGGGCGGAGACGGCCGTGGTGGACGCGTATCTTTCGCCGATCCTGGACCGCTATCTTCAGGGAGTCTCCAGAGCGCTCGGCCCGGGCTCGTTGCACGTGATGACCAGCGCCGGCGGGCTCGTGCGGGCCGGCTCCTTTCACGCGAAGGACGGCCTCCTTTCCGGTCCCGCTGGGGGAGTGGTGGGGGCGGCGCTCTCGGGACGGCGTTCCGGCTTCGAGAAGGTCATCGCCTTCGACATGGGGGGTACCAGCACGGACGTGGCGCGCTGGGACGGCGACTTCGAGTACCTCTTCGAGCACCGAGTGGGAGACGCGCACCTCGTGGCGCCCGCGCTGGCCATCGAGAGCGTGGCGGCCGGTGGCGGATCGATCTGTGCCTTCGATGGCGTCCAGCTCAAGGTGGGGCCGGAGAGCGCCGGGGCCTGGCCCGGACCCGCCTGCTACGGCGCGGGAGGTCCGCTGACGCTGACCGACGTCAACCTGGTCCTCGGCCGGCTTGATCCCGACCGCTTCGAGATCCCCCTCGACCCGGCGGCGGCCGGACGAGCCCTGGGCGTGCTGCGCTCGCGGATGGGGGAGGCGGACCCCGGCCCCGAAGCCGTGCTCGCCGGGTTGCTCGACATCGCCAACGAGCGCATGGCCGAGGCGATCCGTTCGATCTCGCTGCGCCGGGGGTACGACCCGGCCGGGCACGCTCTGGTGGCCTTCGGCGGCGCCGGGGCCCAGCACGCCTGCGCCGTGGCGGAGCTGCTGGGCATCGCGAGCGTGCTGGTGCCGGCGGACGCGGGCCTCCTCTCCGCCCTGGGGCTCGGAGCCGCGGTCGTCGAGCGCTTCGCCCACCGGCAGGTGCTGGAGCCGCTGGAACAGGCGCGGACCCGCCTTGGCGGCTGGCTCGAAGAGCTGGGCCGCGAGGCCGCGGAGGCGGTAGCGGCTGAGGGGATCGCGACGGAGGAAATCGCCGTCCGTCGCCGTCTCCTCAACCTCCGCTTCGCGGGCCAGGAGGCGGTGCTCGCCGTGGAGTATGAGAACGGCGACGCCATCGAGCCCGCCTTCGCCGCCGCCTACCGGGAGGTCTACGGCTACGCTCCAGAGGGGCGGGCCATCGAGCTGGAATCCGTGCGCGTGATCGCCTCGTCCCGAGCCTCTGAAACCGAGGTCCAGCCTGTTTCCTCCCAGGAGGCCTTCGACGCCGTGCCCACCGGCCTGCGCCGCTGCTGGACCGGGAGGGCCTGGGGAGAGGTTCCTTTCTTCGACCGTACCCGGCTCCGTCCCGGCGCGGCCTTCACCGGTCCGTCCCTGGTCTTCGAGGCCCACAGCGCCACGGTGGTGGGAGAGGGCTGGCGTGGCCGAGTGGATGGAGCCACGAATCTGGTCCTGGAGCTTGAGATAGATTGAATTCCATGGATTTCGACCTGGACCTCACCGGCAAGCGGCGCGACGACCCGGTTCCCGGCTATGCCCAGCGGCTGCGGCCCACGGCCCGTATCTGCGCGGTCCTGGCCGGCGTGGTCGTGCTCATCGCCGTGCTGTGCTGGGTCCTGATCCGCACGGCCGGCGGACGGCCCTGGCCGGGGGTTCCGATCACCGTGCCGCTGATGCTGTCCATGTTCGCCGCCGTGTTGATCCTCCTCACCACGCGATTTCGCTCCTCGATGCTGCGGCGGGCGTTTCCCCGGTCGGCGGAGCTGGCGGTGAAGCCCGACACCGTGCTCGCGGTCTACAGGAAAGCCACCGTGGCGAGCTTCCTGATCCTGGAGGTCGCCGCCCTGGTCGGCCTCCTGCTGTCGCTCACTTCCGGGGCTGCCACCTACGGGATCATCCTCTGCGGCGTCGTCCTGTTCGCCATGTTCATCCGCCGGCCCCGGGCGACCGAAGTGGACCGCCTCATCCGAGGCCGTTTGGTTCCCTGAAGAAGAGGACTACGGATGGACCGCTTCCGGAATCTGACCATCCTCTGCATCGCGCTCACGATGAGCGTGGTCCTGGTGAACCTCATGCTGGCTTTCCTCCTCTTCTCGGGATCGCTCCCGCCTGCCGCGATCCAAAAGCCCGTCGCCGTGGCGATTTTCGCGGTGGCCCTCACGCTCCTCGTGGCCTCACCCGCCGTCAAGGGAGCGGTCTTCAAGAGGGCTGACGCGGAGGGGTTCGAGGGTGATCCGGACCGGCGCTTCGCCGCCTACCAGACGGCCTGCATTGCGGCCTTCGCCATGAGAGAGGCGGGAGCTCTCCTGGGCTTCATCCTGGCCCTGCTGACGGGAAACCCCTGGTGGAGCTGGGGATTGGGGGCCGCGGCGCTGATCTCGATGATCACCGACTGGCCGAAGCCGCAAGCCCTGGGCTGGGATCAGATCCCCGGGCCGAAGTAGAAGTGGTTGGCCTGGGGATCGAGGGCGAAGCGGATGGAGTCGAGGAGGCCGGAGTAGCCGAGGAAGGTGCGGCCCGGAGGCCAGTCGGGTGAGATGAAGAAGGTGCCGTAGGTATCCAGAGGATCACCTTGGTCAGGTAGGAAGGTGATCGGCAGTCGAACCAGGTTCCCTTCGAACAGACCGAAGCGGGTATGTAGCTGAGCCGACTCTCCCTCCTGGTCCAGCAACCCGAAAATCCTCGCAATGGTGGGATCCAGAACCGACCAGGCGGCTCCGGTATCAATTTGAACGTACAGACTGGATTCGAGCCTGCCATCAATACAGACCTTCACGTAGATCTTTGCGGTTGGCTCGGGGACACCCTTCAGGAAGTCCCGAAACAAACAGCGGCCCCAGGGGAAGTCTTCCCCTCCCAGTTTGAACATGAACGCTGGCGTCAACCGATGTAGTGGAGGAGAGGGCGCCGACTCGGCTTGTTCTTCTCCAGAGCCACGACCACTTCCTCGAGAGATCTGGAGTGGGCCAGCAGCTCTGTGCCCAGGAGAGCCACCCACTGGCCTTGGTACTCGCTTCCATGTTGAGTCAGCCAGTGCATCTCGGGGCTCCGATCGAAGTCGGGTCCTTTCGTGCTTTTCTGGACCCGCGCTGGCGCGAGGATCTCCCGCCATCTGGAGAGATCCTCGCCGTGATCCCCCCTCTCCAGAGCTTCCGCGAGGAGGGTACGAGCAACTCCGACACGATCCTGCTCGACGAGCTCGCGAATCCTCTCCCTGTAGGACTGCGGTTCCGGGATGGGTTTCCTCAGGGGCTGAGCCATGCCTGACATTCTACCTCACGATAGATCGCCCATGGAAGTCACCGGGCGATCCTGAGATTGCTTCAGAGCGTCACGGCTAGGCTGGGATCAGATCCCCGGGCCGAAGTAGAAGTGGTTGGCCTGGGGATCGAGAGCGAAGCGGATGGAGTCGAGGAGGCCGGAGTAGCCGAGGAAGACCTGGCCAGAAGGCCAATCGGGAGCTACGAAAAACGTGCCTTCCGTGTTCAACGGTTCGCCGTCGTCAGCGACGATCGTGAACGGAACTTTCACCAAGTGGCCCCGCTTGAGCCCGAAACGGGTGCTAAGGTCAGCCGGATCTCCGTCCTCGACAGTAACGCCCGCAGCCTGTGCCAAGTCGGGCGCCAAAACGGACCATGCTGCTCCGGTGTCTACCAAGGCCAGAAAAGGTTGACTCAAGCCACGGAAGCGCACTTTTACGAATACCTTGGCGGTCGGCTCAAGATAGAGAGGCGAATTGTCCGAGTAATTTGCGCGACCGCAGGTAAACCGGTCGTCGTGAAGCATGAGCTCTGGTGGTTTCAATGGATGCGATGGAGCAGAGCCTGGTGTCCGGACGGATGGCTCTTGAGCTGGTTCAAGATGCTCTGCAAGGCTTCGTCATGGGCCAACAGCTCACCACCGAGAAGGGCCACCCACTGTCCCCGATAGGCCCTGGAGTGGTCCTTGAGCCATTGGAAGTCAGCGGTTCGATCAAGATCCCGCTCTCCTCCTACACTGATCACTCTCGCGGGTGCCAGCACCCTCTGCCAGCCTGAGAGATCCTCGCCATGATCGCCTCGCTCCAGCGCCTCGGCGAGCACTTTCCGGGCCTCCCCCACAAAGTCAGCTTCCACCAGCATCCGGATCTTTTCGGCGTAAGTACGGGCTTCCGACAACCCGGCAGGTTCAGGTTGGTGATAGATCCGGTGGAGAAGAGTTGCTTGTTCGGGCTCTTTTTCCTTTAAGGTTGAGAGAACCTCTTTCAGAGAAGAGGCGCTGGTAAGAAGCTCGCCGTTGCGGAGGGCTACCCACTGGCCGTCGTACTCCTTCGAGTGCTCATACAGCCACTGGATATCGGGAGCCGGATCGGGGGCCTTCGCTCCTCCGACTTTGAATGTCTTCGTGGGCCTAAGTAAACGTTCCCAATGAGAGAGGTCCTCGCTGGACTCCGCTTGCGCTAAAGCCTCAGCCAGCAGCTTCTGGGCTTCCAGGATCTCGCCTTCCGCGACAAGCTCGCGGATCCTGTCCGAGTAGGACGGCGGTTCCGGAATGGGTTGCCTCAGCGGCTGGGCCATGTCTGACATTCTACCTCACGATAGATCGCCCATGGAAGTCACCGGGCGATCCTGAGATTGCTTCAGGGCGTCACGGGCTCGGGGGTGCCCACGGCTGGCACGAGGACCGTTCCCTTCCCCTGGTACTTTGCCACGATCCTCTCTCCGATCTCCCGGCCGGCGCCCTGGCGGGCCAGGATGACGATCGAGCCTCCGAAGCCGCCGCCGGTGATGCGGGCGCCGTAGACGTCGGGCTCCTCGCGGGCCAGCTCCACCAGGCGGTCGATCTCGGGGATGGAGACTTCGTAGTCGTTTTTCAGCGACTCGTGGGAGGCGTAGAGGAGCTTGCCCAGGCGCGGGAGGTCTCTGTCCTTCATGGCCGAGACGACTGAACGCACCCGGGCGTTCTCGGTGATGACGTGGCGGGCTCGGCGGTCGAGCGGCTCGGGGAGCAAAGCCAGGCGCCAGAGGTCCATGTTGTCCAGATCCCGGAGCTGAGAGACCCCCAGCAACTCGGCGGCCTGCTCGCACTCCTTCCTCCGGACCCGGTACTCGCCCCCGGCGTGGCTGTGGGAGAACCCGGAGTTGATCACCACCAGCTCGGACTCGGCCGGCAAGGGGACCTTCTCGTATTGGAGGCTGCGGGTGTCGAGGAACAAGGCCGTGGTCTCGTCGGCCAGGCTCGCGGCCATCTGGTCCATGATGCCGACCGGCGCGCCTACGAAGTCGTTCTCCGCTCTCTGGCCGAGTTGGGCGATCTCGACGTCGTCCATCTTCAACTGGAAGGCTTCCCGCAGGGCGCGCAGGAGCGAGACCTCGAGAGCCGCGCTGGAGGAGAGGCCGCTGCCCGGGGGCACGTCGGATTCGATCCGCACGTCAAAGCCCCTCAGCTCGTGTCCGGCGCGCTGTACGGCCTGGGTGACGCCTTGGAGATAGTCGAGCCAGCCGTGGACGGGCTTCTCCTCGCCGATGCGGTACTCGTGAATCTCCCCCTCTCGCCCCATGTTGGCGCTCCAGGCGCGCACGAGGTCATCCTCCCGGACCGCCAGCTCGATCCGTGTCCGTTGCGGGATGGCCAGCGGCAGCACGAAGCCGCCGCTGTAATCGGTGTGCTCGCCGATCAGGTTCACCCGCCCGGGAGCGTCGGTGCGCACCTGGGGCTCGCGGCCGAACAGGCTGGAGAACGATTTATTCAAGCTTCACCTCCACGGCCTGCAGCTCCTGGACCTTCTCCTCTGGCAGGGTGTCCGCGGTGAACACTCCCGCGCCGATCTCGCTCCCGGCCAGGTACTTGAGCCGGCCCTGCATCCTATAAGCGGGGTAGAGCTCGATGTGCAGGTGCGCTTCCGGATACGGCTGCCCGTCCGTGGGAGCCTGATGGAAGACCATGATGTAAGGGAAGGGCTTCGCCCAGAGCCCGTCGTACTTCAGGAGCACCGTCTTCAAGGCCCGCGCGAAGTCGGCTCGCTCGGCCGCGTCGAGGTCCGCCACCGAGGGGGCGGGCCGGCGCGGCGCGATCCAGACCTCGTAGGAGTAGCGGGCGAAGGCCGGCATCCAGGCAAGGGCGCGCTCGCCCGTATAGAGGGTCCGCCGGCCGTCCTCCAGCTCCTTGCCGATCAGGTCTTCCAGGAGCCCCCGGCCGTGCTCGTCCCAGTAGGCCTTCTGCTGGGAAAGCTCCCTTGCAGGGACGGGCGGGATGAACGGGTAGGCGTAGATCTGCCCATGGGGATGATGGAGAGTGACACCCACCTCCACACCCCGGTTCTCGAAGGGCATGACGTAGTCGATATCGTCCCGCTCTCCCAGCTCCCGGTAGCGGTCCGCCCAGACTTCCAGGAGCAGCTCGATGTGCCAGAGGGGCAGGGCTCCCAGGGAGGCGTTGGGATCCTGGGTGAAGACGACCACCTCGCAGGCCCCCTTGCCCGGCCGGGTGGGCACGATCGAGGGCGGCGCCGGCTCTTCGGCGCGGCCGGTGAGGGTGGGGAAGCGGTTCTCGAACACGGCCACGTCATAGTCGCCGGCCGGCAACTCGGTGGGGTGCGCCGGATCGGTCGTCGGGGCCAGAGGGTTGTACTCGGGAGGCGGCAGGAAGGTCCGGTTCTGGCGGTGGCTCGCGTAGGCCACCCACTCGCCGCGCAGGGGGTGCCAGCGCAGATGGGTCCGGTTGCCCGGGGGATCGGTGCCCGGGCTCGTGGCCTCGATTCCCTCCATTCCCTGAGCAGTGAGATGGTGCGCGTAGAGGATCAGGACGCGGCCGTCGGGCTTGGTGAGGATCTTCTTGTCCATACTCCCCTACTCGTCCGGTGCGTGGGGGTCATGGCGCGTGCCGGCGCCACCGATGCCCACCGCCGTCTTGTTCGGCCGGCGGGAGACCGCCAGCCCGCGCGTGGCCACGGCCATGTCTTCCAGGGGGAACTTGGGTGTGCGGTCGGCTTCCAGCAGCCCGTTGGCTTCCTGGTAGGTGTCCGCGAACTGCGTGTAGCAGAAGCCGGAGAACAGGGGCAGCGTGTTCACCACGCTGAGGAGATCCGCGTAGCGCTCGGCCAGCTCCGAGCTGCTCTCGGCCTGCGAGTAGCCCCAGGCCCCCTTCTCCTTGGAGGCGCAGATGCCTCCGAACTCCGTCAGCATGACGGGCATCTCGGCATTGGCATGCTCTTCGAGGACCAGCAGGCGCCCGCCCGGGCGCTCCTGCTTGAGGAGCCGCGGCAGAATATCTTCGGCGTGGTAACGCCTGGCGATCCGTTCGGGGTTGCCGTCGTAGTCGTGGATGCCGATGATGTCCGTCGCGATGCTCTCCCAGCCGTCGTTGCCGATCACCGGCCGGGTGGGATCGAGCGTCTTTGTCAGATGGTAGAGGGAGCGCACCCAGTGGCGCTCGGACGGGTTATCCGGCAGGTTGGGCACGCCCCAGGACTCGTTGAAGGGCACCCAGGCGATGATCGAGGGGTGGCTGTAGTCGCGCCGCACGGCCTCCATCCACTCGCGGGTCAGGCGCTGGATCGAGCGCTTGGTGAAACGGTAGGCGCTCGGCATCTCCTCCCATACGAGGAGGCCCAGCCGGTCGGCCCAGTAGAGATAGCGGGGGTCCTCGATCTTCTGGTGCTTGCGCACACCGTTGAAGCCCATGGCCTTGGCCAGCTCGACGTCCTTGCGCAAGGCTCCGTCGTCCGGGGCGGTCATTCCCGTCCCCGGCCAGTAGCCCTGGTCGAGCACGAGGCGCAGGTAGTAGGGACGGCCGTTCAGCACCAGCCGGTTCCCCTGGACGGCGATCGAGCGCAGGGCCGTGTAGCTGCGGACCTCGTCGAGCAGCTCGCCGCGCTCCGCCCAGAGCTGGAGCTGGGCTTCGATGAGGGTCGGCTTCTCGGGGCTCCACAGGAGCTCGTTGCGGAAGTCGTCAATTCCCGGATCGGAGAGGGCGATCCGGCGGTGGACCTCGCCCGCCACCACCGTGTAGCTGTCGTCCGCCAGGAGCTGGCCATTGGCCCGGAGCTTGACCCCGAGGCGGAGCCGCTCGCGGGGCTCGCCCTCCATCCAGGCCTCGAAACCCAGCTCCCAACGGTCCAGGCTGGGGGTCCAGCGCACGCTCCCGATCCAGGTCGAGGGGACCTTCTCGATCCACACCGTCTGCCAGATGCCCGTCGTGCGCGGGTACCAGATAGAGTGAGGCTCGAGCTTCCAGTCCTGCTTGCCGCGGGGTTTGGCAAGGTCCGCGGGATCGTCGTCCGCTCGCAGGACGATGGTCTGCGGGCCGGGGACGAGCAGGTCGGTGACGTCGACCGTGAACGGCGTGTAGCCCCCCTCGTGGCAGCTCGAGAGGGCGCCGTTGATCCACACGGTCGCCGACCAGTCCACGGCGCCGAAGTGGAGCAGCAGGCGCTCCCCATCCCGCAGCTGCGGGGCCTCGAAGGCGCGGCGATACCAGCAGCGGCGGTAGAAACCGATGTCGCCGATGCCGCTCGCCGACGTCTCGGGCGAGAAGGGGACGAGGATGGTGGCGTTCCACTGCACCTCTCGCGGAGTGCGCCACCGGCCCTGGGGATCGATCGCGAAGTCCCAGGGGCCGTTGAGAGAGGTCCAGGTCCCCCGCTGGAGAAGGGGTCGGGGATAGCCGTGTTCGCCAAGGGTGCCGAGGGTCGGAGGGGAGGTGCCGGTCTTGGATCGTCTGGCCATGGTCGCCGGGTGCAGGGTGCAATCTGCGGGCCACACGGACGAACACGGACGGGCACGGACTGGCACGGACGGTTGAGGACGGCTCCTTATAATGTCTTCCACAGGATGACTACCATCGATCTCCGGCCTGAAGCCGTCCAGCTCGAGCTCTTCACCCACCGGTTCGCGGCCATCGCGCGGCAGATGGGGGAGCGGCTCCAGCGCACGGCTGTCTCGACCAACGTCAAGGAACGTCTCGACTTCTCGTGCGCCCTGCTCGACCCGGCGGGCGAGCTGGTGGTCAACGCGCCCCACATCCCGGTCCACCTGGGAGCCCTGGGTCTGTGCGTACGGAGCTTGCGCGAGGCGATCGCCATGGAGCCGGGGGATGTGATCGTGACGAACCACCCGGCCTTCGGCGGCTCCCACCTGCCGGACGTGACCGCGGTGACGCCTGTCTTCGAAGGGGAGGGTGGACCTCTCCTCGGCTACGTGGCGAGCCGCGCCCATCACGCGGAGATCGGCGGCATCCGCCCGGGCTCCATGCCTCCAGGGGCGCGGAGGCTGGTCGAGGAGGGCGTTGTGATCCCTCCAACCTATTTGATCAGGAAGGGGGAAGCCCGCTGGGACGGCGCCCGGCGGCTCCTGCTCGAAGCCCCTTTTCCGACCCGGGCCGTGGAGGAGAACCTGGCCGACCTGCGCGCCGCCGTGGCGGCCAACCACCGGGGAGCCGAGGCGTTGACCGCTCTCGTCCGGGAGCACGGCCGCGAGACGGTCGTCCGGTACATGGCAGCCCTGAAGGCACGGGCGGGGGACCGGTTGCGCGCCGCTCTGGCCCGGCTCCCCACGGGGCGCTACGAGGCCGCCGAGCGGCTGGACGACGGGGCGGCGATCGCCGTGCGGATCGAGATCCACCACCCTGGGGACAATTCGGAGGCCAATCCCGTTGCCACAGTCGACTTCGAGGGATCGGCCGGGGTCCATCCGGGCAATCTCAACGCGCCGCCGGCCGTGGTGCGGAGCGCGATCCTCTACGTCCTCCGCTTGCTGATCGCCGAGCCCCTGCCCTTGAACGAAGGCATCCTCTCGGCGGTGGACATCCGTATCCCTCCCGGGATGCTGAACCCGCCCTTTCCGGAAAACCCCGCCGAAGCGCCGGCCGTAGTGGGAGGCAACGTGGAGACGAGCCAGCGCCTGGTGGACACCCTGCTCAAGGCGCTCCGGCTCGCCGCCTGCAGCCAGGGCACCATGAACAACCTCCTGTTCGGCAACGAGCGCTTCGGCTTCTACGAGACCGTCTGCGGCGGGGCCGGCGCCGGACCGGGCTTCCACGGCGCCAGCGCCGTCCACACCCACATGACGAACACGCGGATCACGGACCCCGAGGTGCTGGAGCACCGCTACCCCGTACGCCTGGAGCGGTTCGCGATCCGCGCCGGCTCGGGAGGCGAGGGCCGGTACCGGGGCGGCGACGGCGCCATCCGCGAGCTGACGTTCCTGGAGCCCATGTCCCTCTCCCTTCTCAGCCAGCACCGGGTCGAGGCACCCTACGGCATGGACGGCGGCGAGCCCGGCCGGTGTGGGCGCCAGCGGCTGGTGCGCGCCTCGGGCCAAGTGGAGGAGCTGGCTTCGGTGGACGGCCGCGAGGTGGCGCCAGGCGACCGGCTGATCCTGGAGACTCCTGGAGGAGGAGGATGGGGACGACGCTGGGCTCTACCTGACGCTCCGCTGCCGCATCACCTCGTAGACCCCGAGCGCCACTGACGTCGAGAGGTTGAGCGAGCGGATCCCCGAGCTCTTCATGGGGATGCGCACCATCCGGTCCCGGTAGCGCTCACGGATCTCCGGCGACAGCCCCACACTCTCCTTGCCGAAGACGAGCACCGTCCGCGGGGGATAGGCGACGTCCCAGTAGTCCCGTGTCCCTTCGACGCTGAAGAAGAAGGGCTCTCCGAGATCGGGGATCTCCTCCTCGAATTCACTCCAGGAAGACCAGACCCGGGGATCGACCTGCGGCCAGTAGTCGAGCCCGGCGCGCTTCACCTGGTGCTGGGTGAGGAAGAACCCCAGCGGCCGCACGAGGTGGAGCCTGGCCCCCGCGGCGAGACACGTCCGCCCGGCGTTGCCGGTGTTCCAGTGGATCTCCGGCTCGACGAGGGCCACGTGAAGGGAAGAAGGGCTGTCCTCAATGTCCTCAGGCATGGAGGAGGACAGTGTACCAGGGCAGGCTACAATGGAACCATGACGGTGGTGATCGAAGCCTTCATTTCGTTCATCTGCCTGGCCACTCTGATCGTGATCCTGTTCGAGGCTCAGGCCACGGGAGGGTTCCGTAAGAGGTGGCCCATCGCCGTTTGGGCCGGGAGCCTGCTGTCCCTGGCTCTCCTGGGCGTCCTGCGGATCTTCCTCAACCTGGACAGTTGGAGCGACGCCCGGATCCTCATGGGGCTCCTGGGCGTCTGCAACTTCCTCTTCGGCGCCGGGCTCCTCTTGCGCTGGCTGCTCTGGACGCGCCCTACTTCAGGCTGACCCCGATCTCGCCCACGCCGCAGTCCACCTTCACGCGGGCGTTGCCCGTGCCCTTGTCCCAGGTGAGCTGGCGGGCCATGATCCCGGCGCTCTCGTAGCGGTGGCCGTCGGCCCTCAGGCTCGCCTCTCCGATGCCCGTGTCCAGGTCCACCGAGTGGATCGCGTTCTTGGGCAGAGTCATGTTGACCTCGCCCACGCCCAGATCCACGGTGAGGTCGCCCGCGACGCCCTCGACGTTGAGCTCGCCCACGCCCAAGTCCATCCAGAGCGGCAGGTTGCGCGGCACGTTGATGTTCGCGATCACGTGGATGCCCTTGCCGCCGGACATCTTCGGCCAGTTCTTGACCTCGACGCGCAGCCGGTCCCCGGAGGTGTTGTAGACGAGCCGCAGGGCCTTGGCGTTTTCCTCGCAGCGGCTCCGGCCCGTCTTCTTGTTGCAGGCGATCTTCACGTCCAGGTTGACCTGCGGGTTGTCCCAGGCCTCCACCGTGACCTCGCCTACGGGGAAGTCCAAGGCGATCTCGCCGGCGTCTCCGACTGGGATCTGCTGTTTGAACGAACGGACGATCTCGTCCGCGCCGGCAGGCACTACCGCCAGCAGCAGAGCGGCGGAAAGCATCAAAGCGGTCTTTTTCATGGCATCTCCTCCCTTGTCGAAGATCACTACGAGAGGGACTGCGCCAGGGTTACAAGAATCGCGGCATTGATCTTGCCAGAGTTGGGGGAAGGGAGAGGACCGCCCGCCATGGACCTGCAGACACCTACGTTCCAGGAAGCTCACCTCGGCAGCCAGCCGATCCGCGATCTCGGCCTGAAGATCGAGGGCACCCCCCTGGAGCCGGTGATCGCGGAATTCGAGAAGGAGCTGGAGGCGGCCGGCATCTGCCGGGTGCGCCCCCGGTTCTACCTGTCCACCGAGTGGGGAGTGCCCTTCGGTACCGTGGCCATCGCCATCCCCTTCTACCTCGCCCGGGCGGACCTGACCGCTCTGCACGCCGAGCGTACGGGCCACGTCGAGGGCTCCGGCCGGCGGGACCTCCTGCGCTACCTCCGGCACGAGATGGGCCACGTGGTGAACTACGCCTACCGGCTCTACGAGCAGGAGGAGTGGGTGAAGCATTTCGGCCCCATCACCCGGCCCTACCGCGAGGAGTACCGTCCCGAGCCGTTCAGCCGCCGCTACGTGCGCCACCTGCCCGGCTGGTACGCCCAGAAGCATCCGGACGAGGACTGGGCCGAGACCTTCGCCGTCTGGATGACCCCGGGGCTCGACTGGCGCGGCCAGTACGCCGGCTGGCCCGAAGCGCTCGCCAAGCTGGAGTACTGCGACCGCCTGATGCGCGAGCTCTGCCCGGTCGATCCGCTGATTGATCCCCAGGTCAGCGAAGACGAGCTGGACGAGGACGTGGGGGAGATCTCCTACACGCTCGACCAGTACTACCGTTCCTGGGAGATCGACGGCGAGTTTCCGCCCGGGCTCGACGGCGCCCTGCTCTCCATCTTCGAGGACTGGGGCCGTCCCGAGGACCTGACGACGGATGCCCCCCGCCGTCCCGCCTCCGAGCTGATCCGCCGCCTGGCCCGCGACCTCCCGGCGGACGTCTACCGCTGGACCGGCCACTTCCCCGAGCGCACCCGCCTCCTCCTGCGCCACCTGGCTGAGCGGGCGGAGGCCCTGGAGCAGGTCTATCCCGAGGACCGGGAGGCTCCGGCTGTCATCGCCCTGACGACCTTCGTGACCGCCCTGGCGATGAACCATGTTCATCGGGGGAGTTACATGCCGTAGGCTCTGCTTTACCCGTACCGCTCCACCGCCAGCTCCACGATCCGCTCCACCAGATCCGGGAACTCGATCCCCGCCGCCTTGGCCGCCGTGGCGAACTCGCTCTCTTCCTCCAGATAGCAGCTCGCGTTGACCTCGATGACGTAGATCTCTCCCGTCTCGGTCAGACGGAGGTCGACCCGGCCGTAGTCGCGCACGCGCAGGGCGCGGTAGGCGTCCAGGGCGGCCTTCTGGAGCTTTGCCCGCAGCTCGTCGGGGATCTCGGCCAGCACCGACTTCGTGCCCTTGTACTCGACGCTGTTCTTCTTCCACTTGGCCTTGGTGCCGGCCACGTGCGGCATCCCCTCGGGAAGCCCTGAGAAGTCCATCTCGATGGGCGGCAAGGCTAGCGGCTCGCGGTTGCCGAGCACGCCGACGTAGAGCTCCCGGCCCTCGATGTACTCCTCGACCAGGGCGCTGTCCTTGACCTTCTCGTGGATGGCGAGCACCCGCTTCATCAGCGAGGTCGTATCCCGCACCAGGGAGTCGCCGTCGATGCCGATCGAGGCGTCGGCCGTCAGCGGCTTCACGAAGAGCGGCATGCGCAGATTGCCGGCCGTTTCGAAGTCCGAGTCCTGGGAGAAGACGGCGAAATGGGGATAGAGGATGTTCTCGAAGGCGAAGACCTTCTTGGCGAGCCCCTTGTCCTGCCGCAGATAGAGCTCCCCGGGGCCGCCGCCCGTGTAGCGCAGGTTGAGGAGGTCGAGCACGCCCGCGACCGCCACGTCGCCCCCCAGGTTGTCGCCGAAGCTCTCGAGCAGGTTGAAAACGAGGTCGGTCTTGCGCCGGGCAAGGCCGGTGACCAGCTTCCGGACGTCGTCGTGGACGCCGAAGATCGAGGCGCGGTGCCCCTTCTTGCGCAGGGCGGAGGCGACCTGATCGACGACGATGTCATAGGACTTGGGTTCGTCGCTTTCGAGACCCGTCAGGACAGTGATGTTCATGGCTCCCCCCTCGCATGCAAAGGCTGCGCCGGGGACGGCATTCATCTTGCAAAGACCCTCTTTGCAAGCCGCGATGGCCTATCGCGGCCATCACCCAAGGAGGTTCTCCAATGATCGCCCAAACCAAGATCCAGAGACGGGGAGCGGCCGCGGGCCTGATGGCCGCTCTGCTCGTCGTTGCAGCCTGTTCGACCAACCCGGCGACCGGCAAGCGCCAGGTCGCGCTGATCTCCGAGGAGCAGGAGATCGCCATGGGCCGCGAGGCCGATCAGCAGATCCAGCAGCAGTACGGCCTCTATCCCGACCAGGAGCTTCAGGCCTACGTGAACCGGGTCGGCCAGAAGCTCGCCGCCTCCTCCGAGCGGCCCAACCTGCCGTGGACGTTCCGGGTGGTGGACGATCCGGTGGTCAACGCCTTCGCCCTGCCCGGTGGCTAGATCTACGTGACGAGGGGACTGCTGACCCACCTGACCTCCGAAGCCGAGCTGGCTTCGGTGTTGGGTCATGAGATCGGCCACGTCACCGGCCGCCACAGCGTGGAGCAGATGAGCAAGGCGCAACTCGCCCAGATCGGCCTCATCGCGGGCATGATCGTCAAGCCCGAGCTGGCTCAGCAATACGGCCAACTCGCCCAGCAGGGTCTCCAGCTCCTGTTCCTCAAGTACGGCCGTGACGACGAGCGCCAGGCCGACGACCTGGGCCTCCGCTATATCGACAAGGAAAACTACGACCCGCGCGAGATGCCCGGCGTCTTCGAGACTCTGCGCCGGGTGAGCGAGCAGCAACAGCGGCAGCAGGGCGGCGTGGCGGCAAGGTCCCCGGCTGGCTCTCGACCCATCCGACCGAGACGGAGCGCATCCATACGGTCAGCTCCAAGGTGGCCCAGCTCGAGAGCAGCGGCGCCAGCTTCGCGAACCGGACCGTGAACCGCGAAGGCTATCTGAAGCAGATCGACAACGTCACCTTCGGCCAGAACCCGCGCGAGGGGTATTTCGTGGGCAACACCTTCATCCAGCCCGAGCTGGCCATCCAGATGCGGTTCCCCCAGGGATGGCGGACCAGCAACGAGAAGTCGGCCGTTGGGGCTCTGAGCCCCAACCAGGACGCCCTGATCGTGGTGACCCTCTCCGACCAGAATTCACCGCAGGCGGCGGCCCAGCAGTTCTTCTCCCAGCAGGGGGTCCAGCAGGGGCAGTCCCTACAGGCGGACCTGGGAGGCCTGCCGGCGGTGGCGCGGGTCTTCGGTGCCCAGACGCAGCAGGGCGAGCTCCGGGGGATCGTGGCCTTCGTGGAGAACAACAACCGGGTCTACCGGATCATGGGCTACACCCCGTCCCAGCGCTGGAATACCTACGACAACGTCATCGCGGACTCTATCGGCACCTTCGAGCGGGTGACCGACCGGAACGCCCTGAACGTACAGCCGAAGCGGGTGGACGTGGTCTCCATCCCCTCTTCGATGACCCTGGACGAGTTCGCCCGGCGCTACCCGTCCACGGTCGACACGGCGACGCTGGCCATCATCAACCAGGCGGACCAGAACACCCGGTTCCCGGCGGGGACCGAGGTCAAGCGCGTGGTAGGCGGCGATCTGCCGACGGAGCGGGGGCGGTAGGACCCTCACCCCTGCCCCTCTCCCGGCCCTCCGCCCACCCGGCCTGGGAGAGGGGAAAGAAGATCGATTCTTTAACCGTCTTTCTCCCTCCTCTCCCCGGAAGGGTGGGCGGAGGGCCGGGAGAGGAGGGCCGGGGAGGTGAGGGCCCGCAGCTGTCCCGCTACCGGCCCTAATGACACCTCCCGGCCGTTGATCCTCGAAACCGGCAGCACCCCAATCAGGCTGTTCATCAACAGGACCTCGCTGGCATTGGCGAGGTCCTCGGGCGAAAGGGGCCATTCCCGGATGGCCTCTTTCTCCAGGAGCCTTCGGCGGACGGTGCCCGGAAGGCAGCCGTCGGTCCTCGGCGGGGTGAAGACACCCTCGGGGAAGACCAGGGCCAGGTTCGTCCGGGTTCCCTCCACGAGCCTTCCGGCCTCGTTGACGAGCAGCGCCTCCCACGCTCCCTGCGCCTCCGCCCGGAAGAGAGCCAGCCGGTTGGCCTGGTAGGAGAGGCTCTTCAGGCCTGTCAGGGGGCCCCCGGAATCGACGCGGTACTGGGGGAGGAGGCGCGCGGCCACACCGTTCCGGTAGAGATCTTCCCCGGGAGGCTCATAGGGCGCCGTGGTGACGAGGCGCGTGTCGCGGGTGATGGTGATCCGCATCCGTGCCACGGGCGCCGGCGCGGCTACGGCCACCTGGGCCACGGCCCGGCGCAGAAGACGCCGGTCTTCGGGGATGCCGAGCCGGATCCTGCGCAGGCCCGCGATCAGGCGGTCCAGATGGGCCTCCACATCGCGGGCATGGCCAGTGTCCACCCGCAGGGTCTCGAAGAGGCCGTCGCCGAACAGGAAGCCGGAATCGTCCGCGGGCAGGCGGACCTCCTCGCGGGGGACCAGGCGGCCGTTCCAGTAGGCGAGGCTCACGCCGTCTCCACCCCGCCGAGGACACCCAGGGCGGCGAGGAACGCCCGCGCCTTGGCCGCGCTCTCGTCCCACTCCATCTCAGGATCGGAATCGGCCACGATGCCGCAGCCGGCGTGATAGGCGACAAGCTTCGGGACCACTGCGGCCGTGCGGATGGCGACCGCGAGGTCGAGATCACCGTTGAGCGAGATCCAGCCCAGGGCACCCATGGCCGGTCCGCGGCGGCGCGGCTCCTCGGCGGCGATCACAGCCATGGCCTGGATCTTGGGCGCTCCGGTGATCGACGCCGGAGGGAACGAGGCGCGCAGCAGGTCCGCCGGGGTGACGTCCGGCCGCAGCCGCCCGCGGATGGTCGAGACCGTGTGATGGACGGTCGGCAGCGTCATCAGCTCGGCGTGCGCCGTCACCTGCACGCTCCCAGTCTCACAGACGCGGCCGAGGTCGTTTCGCGCCACGTCCACGATCATGGTCAGCTCGGCCCGGTCCTTCTCGCTTTCGAGAAGCTCGCGGGCCAGCGCCCGGTCCTCGCGGGGATTGGCGCCCCGTGGGCGGGTGCCCTTGATGGGACGGGTCTCGACCTCGCCGTCCGTCACTGTCAGGAAGATCTCCGGAGAGATCGAGAGCACGGCTTTTCCTCGACCCAGGTCGAGGAAGGCGCCACGCTCGGCCGGGCTCGCCTGGCGCAGCCGCAGGTAAAGCGGCCAGACGTGCTCCGTCGGCAGCCCGGCCTCCAATCGCCGGCAGAGGTTCATCTGAAAGATCTCACCGCTCGCAATGCGCTCCACGACCCGCGTCACCGCCGCCTCGAAGCCGCTCCGGTTGGGATGGCTGACCACGCCGTCCTCCGCCAGCCGGCCCACGGGGATCTCCGGATCGACCCGCCTCCGGGCAGCAGCCAGAATACGCTCCGCCTCGATTACGGAATGAGATATTGGATGAGAGCGCCAGGCGTCCGTCGCCTCCAGAGTCCAGCTCCGGCCGTTCCAATGCAGGACGGAGTCATAGAGACCCAGATGGAGATCGGGAAGACCGAGGTCGTCCGGCGGGGGAGGAGGCAGCGACTCGATCTCACCTCCCAACTCGTATCCGAGATAGCCCACCAGTGTGGCTCCCATCCCTCCCCAGGCCCCGAAGGCCGCGTCGAGCAGGTCGAGCCCCCCTGCCTTGAAGCGGGTCCGTCCGTCCGGACCGGTGACGGTCGCCTGGCCGTTGCGGACCGAGAGGACGGCGAGCGGCTGGGTGAAGATCCGATGCCCCGTCTCCGCACCGTCCAGCCACACGAAGCCCTCCTGCGCCCGCAGCTCCTCGGCAACCTGAAGGGGAGAGGGCCGGGTCTTGCCCCCGGAGCGAAGAGGGGTCTTCGAGCCGCGGGAATGGGGACGTGGAACGGGCACGACCTCCCGCAGCCGCTCGATCAGCCGCTGCCGCCGCTTCTCGGGAAGACGGTCGGACCACATGGTCAGGGCTGCCGTCCGCGCATGAGGGAGAAGTTTATTCAACCTGCGCAGCAGGATATGCCCGAAATGGGCGCATAATGGTTTTTCACTGTCAGAAGGGAGGCCTCATGATCCGGAAGCCTGCTTCTGTCGTACCCGTGCGAACCGTCGCGCCCCATGTCCAAGCCGCCATTGGGCGGGCTGCTCAGCCAAAGGTGGCGGAAAGGGCACCCTCGCTGAACCGTCCAGCAACCGCCAGCCCTGTTCCGCGGCCTCTTCCGGGAATCCAGGCCCGGCAACCGGCGCCTCCTGACCCCAGACACCTCCAGGCGCCACGAAGCCAAGCCGCCCCTCCGGTGCAGCCAAAGCACCCTTCACCTCCAATCATCCAGCGAGCCCAGGCCCCTCATGTTCAGGCCGCGACCCTCGGCCAGGTCGGGACGAGTCCCTCGGCTCCTGCCATTCGGCCGACCCCAAACGTGATCAGCCCCAGAATCGCTCCCGGCCCAAGCTCCTCGACTGTCCAGGCCAAGGGTGTCATCCAGTGCGCCTCGGTCACTGCCTCCGCCGACGGGGTCACCGTCACGGGCCACAGTGGAAACGGTCCGACCGTGGGGCGCTTGCTGACATCGGCAAATTCAGCGGACGCCAGGAAATTTCGCAGAATCCTGCAGGCGGTCACCCGTATGAAGGGGACGAAGAAAAAGGGTGGCTCAGCCTTCAGTTGTGCGGAACCGCATGCCGTGGCACAGTTGCTGAAGGCCGGGAAAAGCTTGGATCAGATCACTCTGGCGTTCGCCTCCGATCAACGGGGTGGGATGGACACTTGTCCCTATTGCACCGAATGGATCTTCAACAACAAGATCGTGGATGACATTTTGATTCGGCGCCAGCCAGCAGCAGCAGCGGTGGCAACGGTTGCGCCGGCGCAGACCGTCCCAGATGTCTCCAGCTTAACGGAATTCCCAAAGTTGTCGTCATCAGCGCGGACCTAGACGCCTCCCTTGGATTGGAGAGAGTGGATCTCCGTTCCCGCCCTCCCTTCCTCCGAACCCTCCTCCGTGGCCTGCGCCAACGCTGTCCCCGGTGCGGCGAAGGGCCGCTCTTCGCCGGCTGGAACCGGCTCCACGAGACCTGCCCCGTCTGCGGGCTGGAGCTCGAAGGGCGGGTGGGCGACACGTGGTTCTTCATGTACATGACCACGGCCGGGCTTACGGGATCGCTCGTCGTGCTCATGTTCCTGATCCGCCCGAAGGTGATCTGGGTCGGGCAGATCCTGGTCGCCCTCGCGGCGTTCGCCATCATCGGCCTGACCCTCCCGCACCGGAAGGGGATCGCCGTGGCGATCGATTACTGGATCGAGGGGGACTGAAGCCTCGACAGGATCTTCTCGGCGAGCTGGCGGGCCTTCTGGATCTGGTCCGTGCCGTCCGCGCTCTGGAGGGTGATGACGAGCTCCGCCTCTCCGCGCAGGACGTGGAGCTGCTGAATCCGGCCTCCCACCCAGAGGGCGCCATCCCCGAGGCCCGCTACATCCTGGATCTTGCCGCCGGAGATCGCGGAGAACGTGGACCGGCCGCCTTTCAGGACCCTTTGCGCGGACTCGGGGCTCCGGTGGTGGCGGATCAGCAAGCCCAGGATGCGCGGCTGCTCGATGGTTCCGGCGTTGTAGATGCACTCCCCCGGATTGCGACCCTGGGCCTCGTCCAGCGTGCTGGCCATGGCGGCGAGCGACTCGCCGGCGATGGCCCGGGCGTCCTCGTACGGGAAGAGCTCGCAGGCGTCGTGCTGCTGCGGCTTGGCTTCTACGTTTGCCTTGTCCGTTTCCTTGGAAGTATCGGCCGAGCCGCCACAGCCCAGGGCGATCGCCATCGCTGTCATTGCGGCCAGAAGAAACGACGGGATTCGGAGCCGCCGGCTGAGAGACTGGGTCACGGGATGATCCCTCCCTGGTTTTCCAGGGAGGGATTCTATCCTCAAACGTCATTTCGCCCGGATCAGCCCTCCTGGATCTCGATCCTCCGCCCCTGCCTCTGCTCCGCGGTGGGCATCGGGACTGTGACCTCGAGGACGCCGTCCTTGAAGTTGGCCCGGACCTGCTCCGGGTTCACCCCGTCGGGCAGCGGGATCGTGCGGTAGAACCGGCCGTAGCTGCGCTCGCTCCGGTAGACCCCGCCTTGGTTCTCCTCGCTCTCCTGCCGCCGCTCGCCTTCCAGGACCAGATAGTCGTCGTGGACCTCCAGATGGACGTCCTCCTTCCGGAGCCCTGGCAGATCGGCGCAGACCACAAGGTTGCCGCCGCGCTGGGAGACCTCGATCTGAGGGTACCAGAGGCTGGAGGTCCCGTAGCCGCCGCCCGAGCTCTGGAAGGACGATCCCGTCCCCGACAGAGGCTGGCGGTACCGGCTGGGGGAGCCGAAGCCCAGGAAGTCGTCGAAGAGACGGTCCATGTCGTCCAGCATGGAGCGCATCACGCCGAGGGGGCTCCCTAGCAGCGATGCAGGGCTCACCATGCCCCGGCGGGACAGCCCGGTCCCGGTGGACGGCCTGCTGCCGGCAGGTGTTCCGCCCGTCGTGGAGCTGCCTGTCTGGGGACCGGTCGTAGCTCCGCCGCTCCTGGAGGAGCCGGCTGTCGAGGAGCCGCTCGCCTGGGGCGATCCCGTCGCGGCCTGGGTGGTGTTCGGGCTTATCGGTCTGCTTCTGCTGTTCGGTTTCGGTCAAGATGGTCGCTTCCGGCATCGTCGTTCTCCTTCCAGAACGCGCGACCGGCCGAGAGTGGGGCTGGATTGAGGAAGGCTGCCGGAAATCAAGAGGTGGGGTATACAAGCCCGTCCGGCACGGTGCGCATCCGGCCGGCAGCCCTCCTGGTGGATGTACTTGCAAGAACGTTTCCAGAGACTGGCGACCCGGATATAGTCTCCTCAGCCAGACGGCGATCCGGAGAGAGGAATACATGGACCGGCTGATCATCGAGAACGTCCGCTGCTTTCGGGGGAGGCACGAGGTGCCCCTGGCGCCCCTGACCATCCTGGTGGGGGAGAACAGTACGGGGAAGTCGACGCTCCTGGCGATGGCGCGGCTGGCTTGGGAGTCTGCTGCGGGAACGCGCGAGCTCGATTTCAACGAGGAGCCGTTTTTGCTCGGAGCCTATGACCAGGTCGCCACCTCACGCAGCCCTGGCGATTCAGCGTCCCAGTTCAGCTTTGGGTCCCAGTGGCGGGGCGGCGAGGTTGCATTCAGAGGAGTCTTCACCTCGCAAAAGGGACAGCCTGCCTTGTCGCGTTGGTGGATGGAGGGAGCAGGTTATCGAATCGAAGTTGGATATCGAAGCCAAGGTTCGGTCGCATTCCTCAAGGTAAACACGCCCTCGGGTGAGATGAGCTTTGACGGTGATGATCTTCCCGAAGCCCCCACAGGCTTGAGCCCTCACTGGACTGTGTCTACTTTGGGATGGCTACTGTCTAGGGACGATATCGCCGACCTCCCTTTCACGCGGAAAGACGTTGGAGACATTGACGTTCTTTCTTATGTTCCTTACGAATTTGGACTGCGTCCGTATGCTTTCTCTCCTATCAGGACTCGGCCGCGGAGAACGTACGATCCTGTCCAGGAAATCCGTGAGCCTGAAGGATCTCATGTCCCCATGGTGCTGGCGAATGCCGCATTTGAAGGGGGGGAAGTCTGGGAGATCTTGAGACAGCCTTTGGAAGAGTTTGGAGCTCAATCGGGTCTCTACAATGGAATTGAAGTACGCCGGCCAGGTTCGAGCCAAAGCGATCCTTTCCAACTGCAATTCAAGGTAGGCCACCTTCTGGTGAACCTCATGGACATCGGCTATGGAGTAAGCCAGGTCTTGCCGATTCTGGTGGATTGCCTGAGAGGTGATAGGGGAAGGACTTTCCTGCTCCAACAACCCGAGGTCCATCTGCATCCCAAGGCTCAGGCCGAGTTGGGATCCTTCTTGGCTCTTCTCGCAAAGCAGGAGAAGAAAAAATTTTTGATCGAAACTCACAGCGATTATCTCGTGGATCGCATCCGCATGGACATCCGGGACGGGAAGAACGGGCTTCAACCCGAAGACGTATCTCTCCTTTACTTCGAGAGAGCGGAAGGCACGGTAAAGATCCACCGCCTGATGCTGGACAAACTTGGCAACATCGAGAATGCGCCTCCAGGCTACCGGAAGTTCATCCTGGAAGAAGAGCGCCGGTTCCTGGGGATCTGAACCTCATGTGCGTGATCGTGGACGCCAATCTCGCCTCGCGAGTGTTCGGGAGCCCTGCGGAACCGGATTTCTCACCCGTTATCGACTGGCTGCTTGAAGGGAGTGGGGAACTGGTGGTTGGGGGCCATCTTGCTACGGAATTGGACCGGTTGGGGGAGCCGCGCCGCTTCGTGCGGGCGTTGCTGAGGGCTGGACGGGCACGTCTGGTCCCAGACGCGGAGGTAGACCGGGAGGCAAGAGAGGTAGACGAGATGGGGCTCTGCGTCTCGAACGACTGCCATGTTGTCGCCTTGGCTCGGGTGAGTGGGGCGCGCACTCTCTGCACCCATGACCGCGCTCTCCAGAGGGATTTCCGAAATGCAAGCCTGGTGTCGAGCCCCCGCGGCTCGGTCTATCAGCGGCAAGCGCACAGGCATCTCCTAAGACATACCCGATCCTGCGGACGCCTTCGCAGGCGGTGAACCAGGGTTCTCCCTCTCCCCAGAGCGTTGGCGCACGACTGGGACCTCCCGTCCGGTCTTCCACCCCAGATCCCGCGCCATTTGCCCTGGAGTCTGAGAGGTTGGGGAGAGGAAGGGCGTCATTTCCCCCCGCGGTCCCGGGCTTTCACCCCGAGATCTGCATCATTCGGGAAGCGGTACGGGACATTCCCCTCTCGAACTGCGACATTGGGATTCCTTCCCCAAGGATGCGTCAGGCTTCGTCCATCATTCCCCACTCGGGATGCGACATTGCCCACGGCTCCCGAATGATATGGGAGGCGGGGTGCGTAATTCACGAAGAGAGGGGAATGTCGCGGCTCTCTTCCCCAATGTCGCACCCCGCTTCCCCAATGTCGCATCCCGCGGGGTGAATATGCCGTCCATCTTCCTTCGTGATGCGGGAGGCCTCAGGAATGTGCCGTGAGCCTTCCTTTGTACCTCATGAGACGTTTCCGGGAAGCCGGCGGGCATTCTCTGTGACTCATGAGCATTCTCCAGAGGCCCGGAAACATTGGGGAATGAGGCGGGAGCGCTGGGCGGCTTCTGGGGACGGCAGGGGAGAGGTCCGTCCCTGTTCCTCAATATCTCCAAGGTTTTGGGACGAAACTGGTCTCGGGATGCAGGGCCCGGAGGAACGGTCCCGGGAGGCAGGAGAAGCGGGGTTTATACTCCGAATGGCTCGTGGTTATGTTCGTAATGTGTCACGTCACATGCGTTGACACATTCGGGAGGGGCCAGCTCAGGAGATCGTCTCCATCCGCTGGCCCTTCACGACCCACTTGCCGTTCTCGTTGACGACCTGGAAGAGCTCAAGGGAGGAGCTGAGGTTCCCCTCGTAGTAGCCGCCGCGGACCCAGACCTCGCCGTCCTCGCGCCAGTTGAAGGCGTTGATGCGGAAGAAGAGGTTCTTTCCGGATTTCCGGTCGCACTGGTCGGCGGCCACGACGGGCGGCTGATTGCCCTCGAACCGCTTCAGGAGCTCCGCACTCGGCATCCTGTCTCCGGGCAGGGACAGGCAGTACTTCTCCGCGTTCTTCTGGAGGGCCGACGCGTTGTGCTCGAACTGCCGCCGGAAGACGGCCTCGGCGATCTCCTCCTCGGCGGCGGCGCGGGAGGGGGTGGAGCCTTGGGACGGAGAAGGATCGGAGGAGTTTTGGGCGCAGGCAGATGGCACGGATGCGAGGACCGAGAGAGACAGCAGAATGGCAAATTTTTTCATGAATTCCTCCGTTTCATCCCCATCTCGCCATCCGCTCTTCCACTTCTTCCTGGCTCAGGATCTCTCCGCGATCCGCAGCCGCAAGCGACCACTCAACCTTCTGCTGGATATAGATGTTGTACTGGATCTGATCCCTTGAGACATCGTCGGGGAACTCCAGGTGAGAGGCGATCGCCTCCGCCAGGTTCTTGTATAACTCTTCCAATGTGGCGCCCTGCGTGAAGCAGCCGGGCAACTCCGGTACCTCGGCCCAGTATCCGCCCTCGGGCTCGACGTGGATCACGGGCTTGAAACTGGGGATCGCCTCATTGGACATTACCGCACCCTCCGCCGCCGGTTCCGGATGTAGTCCGCCAGGATGAACTCGCCCAGGTTGTACGGCGAGGCGAAGTAGGCCCGGCCGCGGTTGATCTGGGTCAGCTTCTCGACGAACTGGGTGAGCATGGTGTCGGTCGCCAGCATGAAGGTGGTGATGACGACCTTCTGGCGGCGGCAGAGGTCGGCCTCCTCCAGAGTCAGGTTGACGATCCTCATGTCCAGGCCGAAGGGGTTCTTGTAGATCCGGCCGCCCTCGGTGATCGCCGAGGGCTTGCCGTCGGTGATCAGGAAGATCTGCTTGTTCGGCTGCTTCTGGCGGGCCAGGAGGCTCCGCGCGAGCTGCAGGCCGTCGCGGGTGTTGGTGTGGTACGGCCCGGCCTGGATGTAGGGGATCTCGGTCAGCGAAGCACCTGCTCGGCGCGGTCGCCGAAGAGGATCACGCGAGAGGTGGTCCTTCGGGTACTTGGTGGTGATCAGCTCGGTCAGCGCGAGCGCCACGGTCTTGGCCGGGGTGATGCGGTCCTCGCCGTAGAGGATCATCGAGTGGCTGATGTCGATCGCCACCACCGTGGCGCAGGAGGTCAGGTGCTCGGTCTCGTAGACCTCCAGGTCCTCCTCGGCGAGGTCGAAGCTCGCCGTCGGTCGCGTCCGCATGGCGTTCTGGAGCGAGCGGGCGGAGTCGAGGAGGTGGATGTCGTCGCCGAACTTGTAGGGGCGCGTCTCGGGGAGGCGCTCGATGCCCTCGCCGGCGGCGCGGATCGGGTGGTAGCCCGGGCCGGAGCGGTCGAGGGTCGAGAAGATCTCCTCGAAGGCGCTGCGGCGGATGCGGCGCTCGCCGCCGGCGGTGAGCTGGAGGCCGCCCTCGCCGTCGCGGCTCGACGAGGCTGCTGCTCCTCCAGGCTGGCGAAGAACGGCCTCGAGGTCGATCTCCTCGGGGATGTGCCCCTGCTGCTGGAGGTAGCGCATCCAGTCCATCGCCTCCTCGACGTCGCCGCCGCGTCGCCAGCACGAGCTGGTTGAACAGGCGCAGGAGGTCGAGCCCGGCGAGGATCGCCTGGATCAGCTCGGGGTCGAGGTAGAGGTACTGATGGCGCATGACGAATCCGCCTTCCTCTAGTTCACATCTCCCCGGTCCCGGCCGCCCGCCCGGCGCCGCGGCGCGGCTTCAGGAGCTGGAACTTGACCATCTCCTTGTAGCTGATCTGGCTGTCCAGGTCGTGCGCGGGCGAGCTTCAGGTGCTGGTGGAGGCCTTCGAGCACCATCTCGGCGGCCAGGGCGCGCTCCTCGCGGGTCTTGCCGCTCGCGGGCCACGAGATCCTTCAGGCCCGGGACGCGGCAGGAGCTCGGTCTCGTAGTCGGCGAACGGACTGCTCGTCGGAGACGGTCACGGCGTTGCCGTCGGCGAACCAGCGGACGATGCGGCGCGTAGGGGCCGCGTGTCGTCCTCGCCGCCGCTGCCGACCTCCTTGCCGACCTCGGGGAAGCGGGCGTCGAAGACCTTCTTGACCGCCTGGCCGATGAGCCGCCGGGCCACCACCTCGGCTCCCTGCTGCTCGCCCTCGTAGACCATCTCGACCTTGCCGGTGATGGCCGGCAGCAGCATGTGGAGGTCGCAGAGGCGCGGGTAGACCGGGTTGTCGCCGGTGGCCAGGGCCCGGCGCTCCAGGTTCGAGACCAGCAGCTCCAGGGCCGAGATGGCCACGCGGGCGCGAGACGCCGGAGGACTGGTCCACGAGGTCGCTCTCGCGGGCCGCGAAGCTGATCTCCTCGACCAGCAGGCGGACGTCGTCCGGGATCACCACGTTCGGGATGTCGCGCTCGGTCCAGGCCTCCTGGCGGGTGATGTCGGCGGCGATCGCGCACGTCCGGCGGATAGTGGGTGAGGATCTGGGACGAGATGCGGTCCTTGAGCGGCGTGATGATGCTGCCGCGGTTGGTGTAGTCCTCGGGGTTGGCCGAGAAGACCATCAGGATGTCGAGCGGGATGCGCACGGGGAAGCCGCGGATCTGGAGGTCGCGCTCTTCGAGGATGTTGAACAGGCCCACCTGGATGCGCGGCGCGAGGTCGGGCAGCTCGTTGATGGCGAAGATGCCCCGGTTGGTGCGCGGGATGATGCCGAAGTGGATGACCTCGGGGTCGGCGAAGGTGAGCTTGCGGGTGGCCGCCTTGATCGGGTCGATGTCGCCCAGCAGGTCGGCGATCGACACGTCGGGCGTGGCGAGCTTCTCGTTGTAGCGCTGCTCGCGGTCAGCCACTCGATCGGGCGCGTCGTCGCCCGCTTCCGCGACCAGGCGCTGGCCGCGGGTCGAGATGGGCGCGAGCGGGTCGTCGTTGAGCTCGGTGCCGGCGAGGACCGGGACCTCCGGGTCGAGCAGGGTGACGAGGGAGCGCAGGATGCGCGTCTTCGCCTGGCCGCGCAGGCCGAGGAGGATGAAGTCGTGCCCGGCGAGGAGGGCGTTGACCACGGCCGGGATGACCGTGCGGTCGTAGCCCAGGATGCCGGGGAAGAGCGGGCCGCCGTTCTTCAGGCGGGCCCGCAGGTTGTCGCGGATCTCCTGCTTGACGGAGCGGGGCCGGTAGCCGGCCTCGCTGCAGGGCGCCGAGGGTCTTGATCTGGAGGTGGGGCTGGAAGCGGCACATCAGTCGTGAAGCTCCTGGAGCCAGCGCTCGGCGTCGATCGCCGCGCGGCAGCCGGTGCCGGCGGCGGTGACCGCCTGGCGGTAGATCGGGTCCATGGCGTCGCCGCAGGCGAAGACGCCGGGGACGCTGGTCTTGGTGGTCGGCTCCTGGACCTTGATGTAGCCGACGTCGTTCATCTCGAGCTTGCCCTGGAAGAGCGCGGTGTTCGGCTGGTGGCCGATGGCGAAGAAGACGCCCTGGGTGGGGTAGTCGCTGTCGAGGCCGGTCTTCTTGTTGTGCAGCTTGACGGCCGTGACGCCGCCCTCGCGGGTGCCCACGATCTCGGTGACGACGGTGTCCCAGATCCAGGCGATCTTGGGGTTGGCGAAGGCGCGGTCCTGCATGATCTTGGAGGCGCGCAGCTCGCGGCGGCGGTGGATGACGGTGACCTTGCTGGCGAACTTGGTGAGGTAGGTCGCCTCCTCCATGGCCGAGTCGCCGCCGCCGATGACGACGATCTCCTTGTCGCGGAAGAAGAAGCCGTCGCAGGTGGCGCAGGCCGAGACGCCGTAGCCCATCAGCTCCTGCTCGCCGGGGATGCCGCCGAGCTTGGCCGTGGCGCCGGTCGAGACGATCAGGGCGTCGGTCCGGTAGGTGCTCTCGTCGGTGCGGATGGTGAACGGGCGCTTGTCGAGGTCGACCTCGACGGCGCGCTCGAACTTGACCTTGGCGCCGAAGCGCCGGGCCTGCTCGCGCATGCGGTCCATCAGCTCGGGGCCGAGGATGCCCTCGGGGAAGCCGGGGTAGTTCTCGACGTCGGTGGTGATGGTGAGCTGGCCGCCGGGCTGGTTGCCTTCGAGCACCAGCGGCGCGAGGTCGGCGCGGGCGGCGTAGAGCGCGGCGGTCAGGCCGGCCGGGCCGGAGCCCAGGATGATGACCCGGTGATAGTTGTCGGCGTTGTGGTGAACCTCTTCGGGGTTCGTCGTCTTCGACATGGGGGTTCTTTCCCCTCCTGGAATGGTCATGGATTCACCCGCTGCGGTGGCCGTAGGGTGATGGCGGCCAGTATATCGCGCGGGGGACCGGTGCCGGTCTTGGGCGGGGTCCAACAGGTAGAACACGACCCCGTGAGGGGGTCATTCCGGGGGAAGGGATCAGCTCGGGCTGCGTTCTTCGAGGATAGCCCGTAGCCGGGAGAGGCTCTGCTTCCGCGGCGTCGGCCCGCTGGCGCTCCGTCTCGGCCCTCTGGTGCTCCGTCTCAGCCCGTTGGTGTGCTATCTCGGCTTGCTGGTGTGCCGTCTCGGCCCGCTCCTCCGCGGACGGCACCAGGCTGCCGTCGGGACGGAACAACCGGACCCAGTCGCGTTCTCTGCCCTCGTGGACACCGTGCCAGAGGCCAAGGGAAGCTCCGAGTTGCTCGCTCCAGAACCGGCCGTGAGCGTCGGGCACCAGGGGACGGTAGGTCCGCCCCATGAGACGGAACCCCTCCAGGATCCTGGTATCGGGATCGTAGATGAAGTACTCCCGCGTCCCCCACACCTCGGAGTAGAGCTTCTTCTTGTCCTTGCGGTCGATCTCTGCCGTCGAAGGTGAGGACAGCTCGATGACGACATCCGGGAGATGCCCGTCTTCTTCCCACGCCACCCAGCATTTGCGCTCGCGGTCAGGTTCGGCGCCGTCCACCCAGAAGACGTCCGGGCCGCGGAAGTACTTCTTTCCCTGGTACACGTCCCACGCCTGCTCGACGGAGTAGTACACGAACATGTCCCCGCAAACATAGAAGTCGCGCCGCCCCTGCTCCACCATGGCCTGGCGGATCAGGTGCCAGAGAAAAGGCAACTGCAAGGCGTGCCACTCGGTCTCCAAAGGCTCCTCGTCGCTATAGACGAGCTCAAAAGGCAGAGGCGTGAGCGCCGCGGCGGGCTGGCTCATGACTGGCTCCTCCCTTTCGGAGTCGTTTCTTTGGAGAATCTATCCTGCATATTGGGCAAAGACAAGGGGGAGGCGAACCCCATAACCCCTCTCCGGACGACAAGGATAACACGAGAGGGGCAGCTCTCATTCTGCCTCAGGTCGCCAGCCCGTGCAGGCTCTCGCCACCTTCTCTATCTCTATCACCGAGCGCCTCCCGCAGAGCCCTCAGGCCCACCCGGATGCGGGACTTCAGGGTGCCCAGGGGCAGGTCGAGCCGGCTGGCGGTCTCCTCGTAGGTGAGGCCGCCGAAGTAGGCGGTCTCGATCGCCTGCCTCTGCTCGGAGGGGACGCGGGCGAGAGCCTGGCGGAGGGTGAGGCGGAGGTCCCGGTCCCCGGAGACGGGAGCGGGGATCGCGAGGCCGTCGATCCCCGCCATGTCGCAGTCCCGGCCCAGCTTGCGCCAGTGGTCCACGAGCTTGTTGCGGGTGAGAGTGTAGGGCCAGGAGCAGGTGCCGCCGCGGTCGGGCCGGAAGCCGGCCCTGGTCCAGACGGCGGTGAAGACTTCCTGGGTGATGTCTTCGGCGAGAGCGGCGTCGCGGCAGATGCGGCGGGCGTAGGCGAGCACGCGGCCGGCGTGGCGCCCATGGAAGGTATGGAAGGCGTCGAGGTCCCCGCTCTCCAGCCCGGCTCCCGGCGGAGAGCGGTCTGGGCGATGCGCAGGGCGGCGGCGGGCGTCCGGCCGCGCTGGAGCAGCTCGCGGTAGAAGAGGCGCATCAGCTCGGCGGTGGCCCGGTCTTCCACTTCCCAGAGGCTCACCAGCACGCTGCGGGCGCCGGCGTACTGGAAGCCGCGGGTGAGCCCCACGAGACCCTGCGCGGAAGGGGCTCGGCCCGCGCGTGGCGGGCCGAGCCGGAGAGGGCCTACTGGCAGGACGGCCAGGCCAGCGGGTTCATCTTGGGCGAGACGTCGAGGTAGAGGAGGGCGTCGAACTGCTCGGCCGGCACCATGGAGACGGAGCCCACGGTGTAGGCGGCGCCGGGCGTCAGGAACGGCGCATGGGGCTTGAGCTCGGCCAGCACCCCCGCGCCTGGTCCGAGATTGTGGAGGACCTCTTCGACCGAGCCCGGACCGACGTAGATGTCCACCGGACCGCAGGCGTCGGGTCCCAGGAAGAACCAGTCGATCGAGGTCTCGTGAGCCACGAGGCCGATCGCGGCGTACTGGTTGCCCAGCTCGTTGGCGAGGAGCGTGCCCATCTCGACCGCGATGTACTCCGCCGAGCCGACCTTCTTCGCGAGGTGGCCGTTGTGGGCCCAGAGCGCCGTGCGGGCATGAGGGAAGCGCAGGTCGCGGATGGCCTGGGCCACGTAGGCCATGCCCCGGTCGCGGGCTTTGCCACTGTGGTCAACGTCGGCGTCGAAGAAGAAGATCTCCTCCTGCCACGCCTGCTGGCCGGCCAGGTGGATGCGGGCCCAGGCCAGGTCCTCCTTCGCGGTCTGCCCCTCGATGGCTTTTTCCTCCTCGTCGAAGAAGGCCGCGACACCCGAGAGGGCGCTCTGGCATTGCTGGTAAAGCTCGGGGGGGAAGGGCAGGCCCAGATTGAAGTAGTCCGTCTCGACGCCGTCGCAGGCTCGGATGCCCACGACGCGGGGGTCCTGGCCGCCGATGCCCAGGCGCTGAAGGAAGGCGATGAGCGCGGCCCCGTCCTGGAAGGCCTGGGCCTGGATGTCGAAGCCGTAGAAATGGACGCGGTCATTGGGGTGGGCGGTGTTCCACTCGCACATCCACCGCACCAGGGCTTCCACCTCGGTGCTCCGCCAGACGGAGGAGATGCCGCGGATGGCGTCGCGGGGAGTGCCCTGGCAGGTCTGGACGTACTGGACCACCCGGTCGGCGCGGATCCAGGGGGTCTCCATGCCGAAGGCGCGGAAGCCCATCTGCTCGACGAGATAGCGGAACACCCGGTGCTTCAGCTCATAGAAGCCGCCCGAGGTGTGGATCGACTCGCCCAGGCCCACGAGCTGGGCGCCGCCGAGGATCTGCCGCAGGGGCTCGAGGTCGTCCTGAGGCAGGTTGGGATCGGTGCCGGTGAGCTGCCAGAGACCATTACTTGGGGGGATATTGAGGGGGATACCGATAGGGATGCCGGGGCCACCCTGAGCACGGAGCGGCAGGGGGAGGACGAACAACGCGAAGAGCAGAGGAAGGACGACGGAAGGACGTAGAGATCTCAAGTCCAATCTCCTTTCTGGTCCACAAAAACGTAGGTTTCCAGAGTTCTTTTGCACTGATCATGCCGGGAGGCTGCTCCCTGGCAAAGGGGTGGAAGGGCTGGCCTGGGCGTCCCCCTGAAGGTACGCCGTGTCACCGGCGGGGTACGTCATACAATCCGTGCCCGGAGGACACCATGGCCATCAGCATCTTCGATCTCTTCACCATCGGCATCGGCCCTTCCAGCTCCCACACGGTGGGACCCATGCGGGCGGCCCGGCGCTTCACTGAGACGCTCGCGAGCGAGGGTCTCCTCGACCGCACGGCCCGGGTGCGGGTCGAGCTCTTCGGATCGCTCGCCCTGACCGGCCGGGGGCACGGCACCGACCGCGCCGTCCTCATGGGGCTCGAAGGAGAGTCGCCCGAGGAGATCGATCCCGACAGTGTCGGCCCGCGGGTGGAGGCGGTCCGCGCCCAGAAGCGGATCGCCCTGCTGCGCCGGCGCGAGATCCCTTTCCGGGAGGCGGACGACCTGGTCTTCAACCGCCGGGACCTGCTGCCCCTGCACTCGAACGGCATGCGCTTCACGGCCTGGGACGGAGAGGGCGAATCCCTGGCGCAGCGGATCTACTACTCCGTGGGGGGCGGCTTCGTGGTCAACGAGGGCGCCACGGGGGAGGATCACCTGGTGGCGGACCAGACGGTCCTGCCACACCCCTTCCTGAGCGGCGAAGACCTCCTCAACCTGAGCGAAGAGACGGGGCTCGCCATCTGGGAGCTGATGCTGGAGAACGAGAAGGCCTGGCGCCCCGAGGCGGAGGTCCGCGCCCGGCTCCTCAAGATCTGGGACGCCATGCAGGCCTGCGTCCAGCGCGGCTGCCGGCAGACGGGCGTGCTGCCCGGCGGCCTCAAGGTGCCGCGGCGGGCCCCGGCCCTCTACGAGGAGCTGACCTTTCGTCCGGAAGAAGGCATCAAGGACCCCCTGACCGTGCTCGACTGGGTGAACCTCTACGCCCTCGCCGTCAACGAGGAGAACGCGGCCGGCGGCCGGGTGGTGACGGCGCCAACCAACGGCGCGGCGGGGATCGTGCCGGCCGTGCTCCACTACTACCGCAAGCTCACGCCGGGAGCGGACGAGGAGGGGATGATCCGCTTCCTGCTGACCGCCGGGGCCATCGGCATCCTCTATAAGGAGAACGCCTCGATCTCGGGCGCCGAGGTGGGGTGCCAGGGCGAGGTCGGGGTCGCCTGCTCCATGGCGGCGGGCGGGCTGGTGGCGGCCCTGGGCGGCACCACCGCCCAGGTGGAGAACGCGGCCGAGATCGGCATGGAGCACAACCTGGGACTCACCTGCGATCCCGTGGGGGGGCTGGTGCAGATCCCCTGCATCGAGAGGAACGCCATGGGCTCGGTCAAGGCGATCAACGCCGCCCGCATCGCTCTGCGCGGCGACGGCTCGCACAAGGTCTCCCTCGACCGGGTGATCAAGACCATGCGCGAGACGGGCGCCGACATGAAGACCAAGTACAAGGAGACCTCCCGGGGCGGGCTCGCCATCAACGTCATCGAATGCTAGGCTCCGGAGCGTCTGTAGGGGCGGCCCCATGTGGCCGCCCTGGGCCGGGGCCTGAACCAGAGAGATCAAGGCAGGGCGGCCACGCAGGGCCGCCCCTACACCGTTTCCTTTCCTTCCGAGGGAGAATCCACATGCTAGCCAGCGACAAGCTCATCGAGGCGTTCAATCAGCAGATCGGCAACGAGATGGGGGCCTCCATGCAGTACATCGCCATCGCCAGCTATTTCGACTCCGAAACGCTGCCGCAGCTCGCCCGCTTCTTCTACCGCCAGTCGGAGGAGGAGCGCACGCACGCCATGCGCTTCGTCAAGTTCATCAACGACGTGGGCGGACGGGTGCGCATCCCGGCGCTGCCCTCCCCCCAGAGCGATTTCGGCTCCGCCGAGGATGCCGTCGCGAAGGCCCTTGCCTGGGAAGAAGAGGTGACCCGCCAGATCTACGACCTGGTCGAGGTCGCCAAGGCGGACAAGAACTACGTCGGGGTGCGCTTCCTCGACTGGTTCGTCGAGGAGCAGCTGGAGGAGGTCACCTCCATGAACGACCTGCTGGCGGTGATCCGCCGCGCCGGGCCGGACCGCCTCCTGTTCGTCGAAGAGTACCTGGTACGCCAGGGGGGCCGGGGCCTGGAGAGCCCGGCGGCTCCGTCCGAGTCGTCGTAGGGGCGCCCCTGCGTGGGCGCCCTGCCTTCAGGGCGGCCACATGGGGCCGCCCCTACAGGCATTTGACGAGCCGGCCCGCCGCGCCTCGGGTGAGGGTGAAGGTCCCCACCTCCTCGCCCGAACCGGCCAGGATCAGGGTCAGGGTCAGGGTCTTGCCCATCACCTTCCCCCGGTAGCGGGCCGGCTGGCCCCGGTCTTCCTCGCCCTCGCGCACCGGGCCGCCGCGTTCGGCCGCGTGGGTGCCTGTCGCCTCGAAGCGCCCCTCGCGGTCCAGCGTGACCGGGAGGCCGAGGGTGCCGTGGGCGCAGTCGTACTCGATTTTTCCGGTCTCGCCAGTGATCTCCAGGCTGACGTGGGGGCCGCCCCAGCTCCCCGTCAGAGCCGGCTCCTTCTTCTCCTCCTTCGGGGGAGAGGCGAGCGCGCAGCCGATCCAACCCGCAACGAGCAGAACGCTCAGGATTCCGTTCCGGATCATCGTCCCATCCTCCTGAAAGGGATTCTTGCAGAAACAGGGCCGGCCCCCGGGATCGCTCCCGGGAGCCGGCTCGAGGCAGGACTACTGGTTGTGCGGGACGGTGACGTTCACCGTCTGGCTGGAGGAACGGCCCGCCTGGTCCGTGCAGGTGATCTTCACGGCGTAGACGCGGCCGCTGCCGTTGCCGGCCCGCTCGGACCGCAGCTTCACGGTGTGGGTGTCGACGATCTGCCAGTCGGGTGAGGTGTCGCCGTCACCCGTGCCGTTGATCGGCTCGTTGCTGGTCACCGACAGGCTGCAGGAGATGGCCCCGGAGGTCGAGCAGTTGTCGGCCACCGTGTAGGCCACCGTGACGTTCCGGTACGTGTGGTCCGGCGGCCACAGAGAGCTCGGCGAGGCCGAGGCGCCCGTGATGACCGGGTTCTGCACGTCCTGGACGGTGATGGGGAAGCTGCACGACGTGGTGGAGCCGCCCTGGCGAGTGGCCGTGCAGGTGTCGGTCGTGGTCCCCAGGGGGAAGACCGAGTTGCTGGGCGGTGCGCAGGCCAGGGTGCCGCACGAGCCGGTCACACCCGGGAACGGGAAGGTGACCGCGGCCTGGCAGACGTTGGGCTCGGTGTTCACGGTGATCGGAGCCGGGCAGGCGAGCGAGCACGCCTGATCGCAGCAGACCGGGTCCGCCGTCTGGAAGTTGAGGCTCCAGCCGCCGGCGATGGCGCCCAGGTCACCCCCGGCGTCGTCGAATGCGAACAGGCTCCAGTTGCCGTTGGGGGAGAGCCCCGCGAAGTCGGCCAGGACCGCACCGTACGGAGCCGCCGGAGCGGGCGCCGTGAAGAGGTCGCCCGTGCCGTAGTTGGAGGGCCGGAAGGTGCCGGAGACGATCTGCGCCCCATCGGGGACTACCGGGCCGGCGTCGTCGAAGGTCACGGTCGTATTGACCAGGTCGAAGCTGCCGCCGGCATCGGACAGCAGGAGGACCTTCTGGCCGCCCGGCCCCACGAGCAGGACGTCGATATCGTCCGGGAAGGTGTGGCTCATGCCGGTCAGAGTCACCGTCACCTTGCTCACGGTGCCGGAGATGCCGGAGACGTTGATGTTGGACGGGTACGGCGAGCCCGCGCCGGAGTTCGGGATGGTGATCGAGGTGGCGTTGGCGAACGGCCCGTAGGAAGCCGACGTCGTGGTGCCCAGGCGCAGGTTGAAGGTCAGGGTGCCGAGGTTGAGCGGGCCGTCCTGCAGTTGCAGCGTGGCCGTGACGTTGCCGCCGCAGATGCCGGCCGGTACGAAGGTGAACGACTTGGAGACCGCCGGACCGCCGGCCTGTACCACGCCGTAGGTCTGCGGAGCGCTCGGCTGCTGGACGCCGCCCGTGGGCAGCAGGGTGGCCACCAGGTTGGTGGTGTCGCCGCTGCCGGCGTTGACGACGGCGAAGTCCACCGTCACCTGCTCGTCAGGATCGATGGCGCCGTTGCTGGGCGAGCAGCTCTCGCCCGTCACCGTGGAGCTCGTGCCCTGCGGCAGAGGCGTGCCGGGCACGCCGCAGCAGGCATAGAGCCGGCGCGAGATCTCGAGCTGGAAGCAGAACAGGGTGCCGACGTCAGCGCCGGCGACGTCGCTGACGCGCAGCTTCCAGGTGCCGCCCGAAGGCTTGCCGCTGAAGGCCGAGAGGGCCTGCTCGGGCCGGAAGGTGCCGGCGAACGGAGCCGTCCCGGCGGTGATGAGAGCCGCCGCCGAATCATCGAAGATGGTCGGCTGGCCGGAGCAGTCGTTGGCACCGGAGCCGAAATTGTCGCCGCCGGCTCCGTTGCCGGAGGAGAGGTCGACCGCCGTGCCATCTGGGCCGATGAGCGAGATGTTGAGGTCGCCGTCGAACGTGTGGTTGAGGCGGATCCTGACGTTGACGTCCGTCACGCCGCCCGTGTCGGGGACGTTGAGCGGTATGTCGACCGTGGTCAGGTCGGGCAGCGGGGTGGCCAGGTTGCCCGTGGTGTACGAGCCGCTCACCGAGAACGGGTTGAGCTTGCCGAGGGTGAAGGTGTAGCTGACTGTACCCAGATTCGTGGCGCCGTCCTGGAGCTGCAGGGTGGCGGTGATCGTGCCGCCGCAGGAGCCCGCGGCCGTGAAGGTGAACGAGCGCGAGACGGCTGGGCCGCCCGCCACCACCACGCCGTAGGTCTGGGGCGCACCGGGCGAGGTGACGCCGCCCGTGGCCAGCAGGGTGCCCACCAGGTTGATGGAATTCGCCGTGCCGATGTTGACCACCGGGAGCTGTACCGTCACGGCCTCACCGGGATCGATGGCGCCGTTGCCGGTGCCGCAGCTCTCGCTGCCCACCGTGGCCGTGCCGGCGGCGAGGATCGGCCGGCCGGTGATGGTGAAGTTCACCACCGTCGTGCCGCCCGTGGACACCGTCACGCCCGTGGCCACGGCCGTGGTATAGCCGGGGGCCGTGGCGGTCATGTCGTAGGTGCCGGCGGGCACGCCCATCGAGTAGGAGCCGGCGAGGTCGGTAACGCGCGAGAAGCCGCTGGACGTCGCCACCGTGGCGCCCGCGACCGGCAGGCCGGTGCCGGAGTTGGTCACCGTGCCGGTGATGGTGCCGGTCGAAATCGGCGTGCAGGTGGGGAAGGTGAAGCGGCCGATGCCGGTCACCCAGCCGAAGCTGTTGGCGGCGCTGGCGGCCGTGTAGTACTGGGAGGTGAACCAGAAGGTGCAGTCGTCGGCCGGGTCCACCGACAGGGCCGAGTAGTCGCCCCAGCGCGACTGCGTGGCCGTCTGGGCGCCGGTGCCGGCGATCATCACCGTCTCGCCCTGGAACAGGCCGTTCGGGGGATCGGTGGCCAGGCGGCCGGCATAGCGCATGGAGGGGAACGAGGTCGAGCTCGACGCGCTGTAGCCCACGGCCAGGTTGCCGCTGCCGTCCATGGCGGCGCTGCCCATCCAGCGCTCGAGGCCGTCGGCGGGGGCGAAGGTCGCCTGCTCGTTGACGGTAAAGCTGCCGCCCGGCAGGGTCCGCCGCAGCTCGTAGTACCGGACGCCGGCCCGCAGGCTCGCCGGCGTCGAGGGCGTGAGGCCGCTGGCGTTGACCGTGTGGGTGACGACCAGGGACTCATGAGAGCCGAAGTTGCGGTACGCGAGCCGGAACATCAGGCGGTCCATGATGCCGTCGAGGTTGGCCGCGCTGGTGGCCGGCGGCGGCTGCTCGATGTCGTCGCGGCCCGTCGGCGAGCGGGGGTCGAACGCGGCCACCAGGATGGGGCTGTCCGCCCGCTCGGCGAAGGTCGAGGCGCCGGGGTTGGCGAAGTTCGGGAGGAATTCGTAGACGCGGATCGAATCGAAGAGGTGCGCCGGGTCGCCGAACTCGTCGGCCGTGAAGTAGGCGAAGTAGTTGGGCGTGCCCGGAGGCGGCGGATTCAGGCCGTCGACGTCCGCGGGCAGCACGCCGCCGACGTTGGTGTTGCCGTTCTCGATGTCGAAATAGATGTAGCCCGCCGTGGGATCGCCGGCCAGCATCTTGGCGCGGTCGAAGGCGAAGGCCCCGGCGCCCAGGAAGGCGGTGCCCGCCTGGTTGAACTGGTTGTCCGACATGTAGTACGCGTCGGACCAGACGCCGAACTTGGGATAATCGTTGAACTTGTTGTTCGGCATCACGAAGTCGTACAGGTAATAGGCCCCGGCGGGGTCTCCCGTCTTCGAGATGGCGATGAGCTGGTGGTTGAAGGGGTTGGCGACGGTGCAGAACTGGGAGAGCAGCCAGCGGTCGGCCAGCGGATCGTAAAGCACGATCGGGTCGCCGTCGCTCCTGTTGGCACAGGCGCCGCTGATCGTCCCCCACAGGCTCCCCAGGGTCAGCTTGGCCGTCAGGGGGTTGCCCGACTTGTCATAGACCCGGAAGAGGTTGTTGACCATCTGCACGTAGTGGTTGGGGCCGACGTCGCCCACGGTGTCGGGAGGCATCACGCGGCCGCCGAAGGCCGCGGCGTTGTCGTCGCTCGTCAGAGCGCCGAAAAAGAGCGAGGGGGATGGCGTCAGGGTCGACTCGACCGACTCCTGCACCACCGGATCCTCGGTGGGGGCGGCGTCGGGGAGCTCCGAGCGGAAGATTTTCAGGGGCACGACCTTGGTCTCGGTCGGCCCTTCGGTCGGCTTGTCCTCGCTCGGCGGCAGGTTCCTCAGCTCTTCGGACACTCCGAAGGCGACGGCCTGCTCTGCGACCGGGGGAGCCGCGTAGACCGCGCTCACCGCTAGGAGAAAGGCCGCGAGGAAGGCGAGCAACATCCTGCTCGCAAGGGGGGAACGGCTGCAGGTCCGCATCATGAATCTCCTCTCGTTCTGGGAATCTGAATCTCTGCTGAAAGGACCGTTTTGCTCTGGAACACGAGGCCGCCGGCCGGCGCCGCACCGGGGATCTCCACAGGGGTTCTTGTTGGTCTGCACGAGATTTCCTTCAATAAAAATCAAATCCTGCCGAAAACACCATTTCTCTCTGGACTTGGAGAACGTGCCCGGACGGGGACTGGAGGCGGCCGGCCGCAAGGCATGAGGCCGCAGACGGGGCGGGGGGACAAGAAGGACGGATCGCCAGCCATGAAACGGTGGAGTCCTCTCCGAGCCGCCGGCCTCCTGGAGGAAAGCCTGGCGGCCGTACGCTGTTGTTGCTTCTCGCTGTGCCGAACTGAACCTGGAAACCTAAACTTAGGTTTGCGTGAAGCTTTTGTCAACCCTTTGGAAATATAGGTGCTCAACGGCCCCCAAAGAGAGCCGTTCCGGGGGCAAACAAGGAAGATATGGCTTTGGCTATATGAAGAAATATGGTAAGGTGCACCCTTGCATCGTGCACCTTCGCACGGAAAGGAGACAGAGCTTCATGACTCCCAAGAACCTACGGAAAGCGCTCCTCGCCGCGCTCCTGCTGACTGCCGCGTTTTTCACGGCGACTACGGCTCCCATGAGCGAGGCCGCTCCGGCCGGCAACTGCATCTACTACAACAACGCTTCCCACGACACGGTGGTGGGCAAGTTCGGTAAGGACTGCTGCAACAACACGATCGCCTGGGGCACGAGGACGTCGTTCTACGAGTGCTCCCAGGCCTGTTTCATCTGCTACCCGCCGCCGCCCCGGTAGTCGCCGCGGTAGCTCAGGCACGCGGGGACGCGCCGGCCGCGCCCCCGCTACTCCTCCCTTTTACTCTTCCGGCTCCGTCACTCGCTCCTGCAGGATGCGCCCCGCCCGTTCGAGGGCCAGGGGACCGGCGGCCTCCAGCAGGGTGGCGAGCGCCTGGGGGCTGCGGGTGAACCGCTCCAGGACGTTGATCCCGAAGGCCCAGTCCTCGTCGAAGAGGTCGATCCAGCCCAGCGCCTCTCCCTGCCGCAGGAGGGGGAAGCCGCCGGTCCAGCGCTCCTGGCCGAGCAGGTGGTAGGGTTCCCGGCCGAGGAAAGGGCGGACCGCCGCCGCGAGCAGCGCCGTCGAACGCTCGCGGAACAGCCCGGCCGGAGCGTCTCCCCAATCCGGCCGCTCGCCCAGCCGCCAGAGGCCGAACGCCTCGCGGCCGTCCGCCGTGGAGGCAGGCTGCACCTCCCAGGGGCCGGCGGCGTCCGCCTCGGCCGAAGAGGGGGGCTCGTCTTCCTGTCCGAAGCGGCGCAGGAACTCCTCAGCGAAGGCATTCCGGGAAGGCGGGATGTTAGGATCCTCGAGATCACGCATGGGGGTCTCCTGTGCGCGGTTGGGCTCGGTGCGAGGTCGCGACTCGTCCGGGCCGTTGTTCTTTCTGGCCGATGGTGCCGGCCGGTGGCTGACGACGGCGAAAAGTTACGCCTTTCTTGCGCCCTTGTCAACTACCTTTCCGCGCGGTCGATCCACTTCGTGGCGCGGGGCGGCTGGTAGGAGGCGAGCCGGTCGAGCAGGCGGTCCGCCCGGTCGTCGACGACGGCCATGGAGCGGTGGGGAGGGGCGAGGAAGCGCTTTGGATTTTAGATTTTGGATTTTGGATTGGGGGACGGACCGAGGATCGCGTCCACCTCGAGGGTGAGGTCCGGGAGCTCCAGCGGCGAGACCTGCTCGCCCCGCCGGAAGATGCGGACGTCGCGGTAGCCTTCGGGGGAGGGATTGCGGTGGACCAGGAGGGCGGAGTGCTCGATGTCCTGCAGCCAGACTTCGGGAACGCCGTGCCGGGCGTAGAGACCGGCTTTGACGTCCCGGTCGAACTTGAGGCTTGAATCCGCGACCTCGACCAAGAGGAGGACGTCGGAAGGCGTCGGGAGAGCCGAGGCGTAGTAGTCGGCGCGGAAGCGCAGGATCACGAGATCGGGCTCGGGCTCGGAGTAGTTGTCCAGCACCACGGGATTCTGCACGGATACAACCGCCCGGCTCCCGAGAAGGGACGTGAAGAGGGCGTTCAGCCGGTTCACTCCACCTACATGGAAACTGCCGATCGGCGCCATCTCCAGGATCTCGCCCTCGATCAGCTCGACACGGTCGTCCTCATGGAGGATGCCCGCTTCGAGCATGACGTGATACTCGTCGGTGGTGAAGAGCCTCCGCTGAATGGTGTCCGTCACAGCAGCGCCTCCGCGATCTCGATCGCGTTCAAGGCGCCGCCGCGGGTCAGGTTGTCCATCACGGCCCAGAGCCACAGGCCGCCCGCGGTCTCGTCCCTGCGCACGGTGCCGAAGAGCACCTTGTCGCTCGCGGCCACGTCGACCGGCCCCAGGAGGCGGGGCTTGTCCGCCGCTTCGAGAACGGGGCTCGCGGAGAGGGCCTTGCGCACCGCCTGCGGGCTGGGATCGCCGGCCAGGCGCACGTGGACGCTGGCCGCCACCGAGTGGAAGACCGCCCCCTGGAGGAGCTGCAGGGCCACCGGCGGCGCGTCGGCCAGCACCGCGTGGAGCTGCGCCGCCACGGGGTCCGCGGGCAGCGGCGACGGCAGCAGGTTGAAGGCGAGCTGCGTGCCGAAGACCGGCGTGGGGGTCCGCCGCGTCATGGCCACGATCTGGCGCGTGTTCTCGAACAGCTCCTCCAGGCCTCCCTCGTCGCGCATGGAGACCGGCTGGATCACGGTCGCCGCCACCTCCAGGGGCGAGAGGCTCTTCAGGGGATGGAGGAGGTGCGCCAGCAGCACCACGGCCGGATGGGGCGACAGCAGCACGCGCCGGGTGACTGCGGGGGCCGCGGGGGCCGCCGAGGAGGTATTGATGCCTGCCACGACCGGCAGGCCGTCGTCCACGGTGGCGTCGAAGGAGAGCACGATGCCGAGCGTCTCCGGCGGCAGCTCGGCCAGGAGCGGCCGGTTGTCCTCGATCGGGCCGCAGAAGAAGGCCATGTCCACCCCGCGCAGGCTCTCCGGGTCCCAGCGGCCGACCAGGGCCGCGGCCCCGCCGATTTCCGTCAGGGTGCCGATCTCGGCCTCGTGGCTGCTCAGCAGGCGCAGGTCCGCCCAGTCCGGCCGGCGCGCCTCGATCGTCTCGCGCAGCTCCTTGCCCAACAGGTTCGAGGAGTGGAGGATGGCAACGGCCGTCAAGGCAGGGTCTCCATGGGCGGGGGAGGCGGTGGCTCCACCGGGGGCTCCTCCGGCCGGGGGCCGCGCCCCAGACGCAGCCGGCTCAGGGCGGCGCTCACCGGTCCCGACAGGGTGTAGACGACGGCGATCGCCAGGAGCGTCGCCCGCGGGATGAAGATGATCACCAGCAGGATCGCCGCGAACGGCACGAACGCCCGGTAGCTCCAGCGTTTCCTCAGGTCGATCTTCTTGAAGCTGTTGTAGCGGAAGGTGGAGACCATCAGCACGCCCACCAGGAGCAGCGCCATGCCGATGATCACCTGCATGATGACCCGCAGGTCGTCCCCGTACTCGGGGGCGAAGACGAGGATCGAGCAGATCGTGGCCGCGCCGGCCGGCGAGGGCAGGCCCACGAAGTAGCGGCTGTCCACCACCCGGGTCTGCACGTTGAAGCGGGCGAGCCGCGTGGCCGTGCACACCATGAAGAAGACGGAGAGCAGCCAGGCGTCGCGGTCGAAGTCCCGCAGGCCCCAGAGGTAGGCCAGCATGCCCGGGGCGGCGCCGAAGGTGATGACGTCGGCCAGCGAGTCGTACTCCTTGCCGAAGTCGCTCTCGGTGCCCGTCATGCGGGCGATCCGCCCGTCGATGCTGTCGAGGAAGGCCGCCAGGAACACCATCAGCGCGCCCTTGCGGAAGCTGCCGTCCAGGCCGCAGACGATGGCGTAGAAGCCGAGCACCATGTTGCCCATGGTGAACAGGCTCGGCAGAAGGTAGGCGCCGCGCCGGATGCCGACGCGTGCCCGCGAGCGCATGGTGGCGCGCCGCTCCTGGATCAACGGACCTCCTTGTCCACCTTCTCCATCGTCCCCGTTGTTCCGGGCATTCCGGGCATCGCCACGGGAGTGGCACCGTTCTTCAAGCGGTCCCCTTTCTTTACCAGGATCTGGTAGCTCTCCGGCACCAGGAGGTCCACGCGGGAGGAGAACTTGATCAGCCCCATGGACTGGCCGCGGTGGACCTGGTCCCCTTCTTTCAAATAGCAGACCACCCGCCGGGCCAGCAGGCCCGCGATCTGCCGCACCCCGATGAGGTCGCCGTGGGGGCGGCGGATCACCGCCAGGTGCTTCTCGTTGACGTCCCCAGCGTCCTCGCGGAAGGCGGCCACCTTGCGCCCGCGGCTGTAGCGGGAGACGGTGACCTCGCCCGCCGCGGGCACACGCTGGACGTGGATGTCGAACACGGAGAGGAAGGTGACGATCCGCTGGTATCTGACGGGGGGGCCGGAGGGGCCGGGGCCGATCTCCGGGTCCTCGATCGTGTCGATGCGGGTGACCAGGCCGTCGGCCGGCGCCAGCACGTACCCCGCGTCCCCTTCGTACGAGCGCTTGGGGTCGCGGAAGAACAGGAGGACGAGAAAACCCACCACCAGCGAGGCCGTACCCCAGCCGGGCCGCCCGAAAAAGAACAGCAGCCCGGCCAGGAACAGGAACGGCAGGACGAAGACCCAGGCTTCTTTCGCGAACTTCATCGTCGTCGGGGCTCCGGTCGGTCGTGATCTCTGGAGGATCCTCTGTGGAGCCTCCCGGCGCGCGGCTCCACTAGGCGGAGACTCGCGACTCGCGATGCATACGCAGGATCTGTTCCATGTGGTCCTTCAAGGCCAGCTTGTGCAGCTTGATCTTTTTTTCTTCGATTTCGTCGTCCTGGGAGAGCAGGGTCTTGTGGTTGATTTCCTGAAGCCGCCTCTCATACTCCTGGTGCTCCTCGTAGAGGCGGCGAAATTCGTCGTCCGTCTTGAGGAACTCCGCTTTCAGATCATCGTACTGAGACATGAATGTGCCTCCTTTGCCTGTCCATAAGACGTCCATAGGGACCGATGCCTGTAGTGAAGAGAAGAAAAGCGCGGCTGGCGGCGAGCGGGCTCACCGTACGACCGGCTCCTGGACACGGGCAAGCCCTCGCCCCTCGAGGGAGCGGGTCGCCGTGATGAGAAGAAGTGTCAGCATGCGTGCTGACCCGAGAATAGCACCGGGTCCGGAGAGGGATCAAGGCGCGAGACGCCCCCCTCCCGGACCCTCACCCCCTGGCCCCCTCTCCCGCCCCCTCCCTCCCGCCCTCACCGGGAGAGGGGGAAGGAGCGTTGGCCTACTCCGGGAACCGGGAGTCCAGGATCACCCCGGCGTGCTCCAGGGCCAGCGGGCCGGCGGCTTCCAGGAGGTTCGCCAGGGCCTCGGGGGAGCGGGTCAGGCTCTCCACCACGTGCAGGGCGTCGACCAGCCTTTCGTCGAAGAGCGCGAGATGGCCCACGGGCTCGGCGCCATGTCTGCCATCGCCGGTCTCCACGAGGAAGCCCTCGGGGCCGGCCTCCTTCTGGAGGCGGAAGGCCGCTTCCCGCCCCGTGCCGGGCAGCACGGCCGCCGCCAGCAGGGCGAAGGGCCGGTCGCGGAACACGGCCGTGGGCTGGAACCCCCGGGCGTGGCTTTCGCCCAGACGGTACAACCCGAACAAAATGCCCTCGGCACTGGGCAGCTCCTCCACGTGCCACGGCCCGGCAACGTCGGCCTCGCCCGCCGTGACCGGCTCGTCACGCTCGGCGATGCGGCTCAGGAAGGAACTGCGGAACGCGTTACGGGAAGACGGAAGAGTAGAATGACGGAAGCTGCGCATGGGAGGCCTCTCCTTTGCGTGGTCAGGCCCGGTGGTGAGTTCCAGCTCACTGCCGGGCCGTTTTCGTTGGGACCGGACAATGTCCGGTCCGCGGAAACAATGTCCAGATCCTAGAACTTCAGGCGGCGGAAGTCAAGCGTTAATTCCCAATCCAAAATCAAAAATCCAAAATCGCTACAGCTCTTGCACGTAGATCAGCGCGTCCGTGCCGTCCTGGTAGTACCCGCGGCGCCGGCCGTTGCGGGCGAAGCCCAGGCGCTCGTAGAGGGCGATGGCGGGCGTATTGTCCTGGCGCACTTCCAAGTAACAGAACTGGGCGCCCTCCCCGCGGAGCCGCTCGAAACCCTCGGCCACCAGGGCGCGGGCCACGCCGCGGCGCCGCTCCTCGGGCCGCACGGCGAGGCGCAGGAGCTCGGCTTCGCCCGCCACGTGGCGGAAGGCGGCGTAGCCCACCGGCCGGCCGCCGAGGCGGGCGAGCAGCAGCACGGCCTGGGGATGCTCGATCTCGCAGGCGAGCATGTCGCGCGGCCAGAAGTCCTGGAACGCGGCCTGCTCCAGCTCCGTGATGGCGTCGAGATCCCACCGGTCCCTTCGGTGAACGGGCCGTACGGTCAGGGTGTCCGCAATCATTTCAGGGTCTCAGGCCTCCCGCGAGACCGCGCGGCTTGGGCAGGGAGATCGCGGGCGGGCGGGAGTAGAGGGCCGAGGTCAGCAGGGCCGGGTTCCACTCCGTGCCCGGATCGGCCGCCACCTGCGCCGCCGCCGGAGCGAGGGGGCCGGGCTCGACGAGCCGCACGCCGGGCAACTCCCCCAGGCGGGACACTCCGAACCCTAGGAGAACGGCAGGATGGGGCGCCAGACGCGGCAGATCGGCGCCGGGCACCAGCTCCATCTCCCCAAGGGGCCGCGGGACCGGTCCGGCCGCGAAGGCCTGGGCGCTCCAGTCCCCGCGCAGGGCGTCCACGGCCGCGATCACGGCCTCCCCTTCGGTTGCCTCCGCCAGCGCCGCCATCACCTGGAGGCTCGGCAGGGCGGTGGCGGGCACGCCGAGCGCCTGGTGCAGGCCGAGCACCGTCGCGAGGCCGATCCTCAGTCCCGTGAAGCTCCCGGGGCCGCGCAGCGCCGCGATCCCGCCCAGGTCCCGCACGGTGATCCCGGCTTCCGCCAGAACCTCTCTGATCAGGTCCAGGAGATGAGCCGAGGAGCGCTGCTGCTCGATGGCGCGCACCGCCACGGCCGCGCCGTCCCGCGCCACGGCCACGCTGACCCGAGGGGAGCCTGTGTCGAGGAGCAGGAGGGGACCGGGCGGCGGCGGCATGCGGGGAGTATAGCGAGCACGCCACCCGCGAAATTCGCGAAACACGTGGCTTGATCCGGGAAGCACGCTGCTCGCTTCGCGAAGTAAGGGCGTGCTTCGCGAAGCGAGCTCCTCGCTTGGCGGATCAAGCCCCTTGCTTCACGAAGCGAGCCTCTCGCTTCCCGGATCAGGCCCCTTGCTTCGCGAATGCAGGGCTTGCTTCGCGGATCAAGCCTCTCATTTCGCGGATCAAGCCACGTGCTTCGCGGATCAAGCTCCTTGCTTCGCGAAGCAAGCCCCATCCCGGCATTTTTCTCCGCAACCGGCTCCCTCCGCACACCCTCGGACACCTCTCCTGGTATGAGGCCCTGAGCTCGCCTCGAAAGGAGCAAACAGTGAAGAAAGGTGTCAAGAAGCTGTCGCTGAACCGGGAAACGGTCTGCGCCCTGCGGGCCCCGGCCCTGAAAGCCGTCTGTGGAGGCACGGCTGAATGCATTACCGCGGACTGTGGTTTCTCCTGGTGGACCTGTGGCCTTTCCGGCTGCGACAATCCCTGCACCTACAACGACTGACCCTCGGCACTGAACAAGATCGCAGCAAGCCCGGTTGCGGCATGTTTCTCCGCAACCGGGCATCTCTTCTCACCACCGGTGAGACGCTATACTTCCCCCCGCATGGCCACCTCGACACCCGTTACGTCCCTGACGCCCATGATGCGCCAGTACCTGGAGGTCAAGGCGCAGCACCCCGACGCCCTCCTCATGTACCGCATGGGCGACTTCTTCGAGATGTTCTTCGACGACGCCCGCCGGGCCGCGCCCATCCTGGAGGTCCAGCTCACGGCCCGCCAGAAGGGGACGGAGAACGAGGCCGCCATGTGCGGCGTCCCCCATCACGCCCTGGAGACCTATCTCGCCAAGCTCCTCGGGGCCGGGCTCAAGGTGGCGATCTGCGACCAGGTGGAAGACCCGGCCCAGGCCAAGGGGCTGGTCAGGCGCGAGGTCACGCGGGTGGTCACCCCGGGCACGCTCTCCGATCCCGGCCTGCTCGAAGGCAAGGAGGAGAACTTCCTCGCCGCCCTGGTCTGGGAGCGCGAGGAGGGCGCCGGGGCCTTCCTCGATCTCTCGACCGGGAGCTTCTTCGTCCGCCGCTGGCGCTCGCCCGAGGAGGCGGTCGAGGACCTGGCCCTCCTGCGCCCCCGCGAGCTGCTTTTCCACGGAGGATGGGTCTTCCGTCCGCAGATCGCCGACTGGGCCGAGCGCGAGTGCCCGTGCCGCACGCCCCTGGCCGGCGACCGGCTGTTCGATCCCCGGCGGGCCGGCGAGCTGCTGCTGCGCCAGTTCGGCGCGGGCACCCTGCGCGGGTTCGGGCTGGACGAGGGGGAGCCCGCCGTCCGCGCCGCCGCCGCGGCCCTGGCCTACGCCCAGGAGACCCAGAAGAGCGGCCTCTCGCACGTCCGCGGCCTCGCCGTGCGCGAGGCGCGGGATCGGCTGATCCTCGACGCCTCGACGCTCGCCAACCTGGAGGTCTTCACCAGCCAGAGAAGCTGCGGGGGCGGGGGTCCAGGAACGGGCCGGCGCAAGAGCACGCTCCTCGCCGTGCTCGACCGCACCGTCACCGCTCCCGGCGGCCGGACCCTCCGCGAATGGCTGCGCCGCCCCCTGGTCGATCCCGGCGCGATCGCCGAGCGCCACCGGGCCGTGGGCGAGCTGGCCGCCGAGAACGCCGCGCCGCGAGCGCCTGCGCGACCGGCTGGCCCGCGTGGCCGATCCCGAGCGCCTGCTCACCCGCGCCGTGCTCGGCACCCTCACCCCCCGCGAGGCCGCGGCCCTGCGCGACACCCTGGCGGAGATGCCGGGCGTGCTGGCGGAGCTGACCGGGCTGGTGGCCCTGGACCCCGGGGCCGCTCCTCTCCTCGAAGCGCTCACGGAGACCGATCCCCTGCCCGAGCTGCACGCCGAGCTGGCCCGCATGCTGGAGGCCGCCCCGGCGCCCAACCTCCAGGACGGGGGCGTCATCGCCGCCGGGGTCGACGCGGAGCTCGACCGCTACCGCTCGCTCGCCCGCGACAGCAAGCGCCACATCCTGGCCCTGGAAGTCCGGGAGCGCGAGCGCACCGGCATCGCCTCGCTCAAGATCCGCTACAACAAGGTCTTCGGCTACTACCTGGAGGTCACCCGCGCCAACCAGGAGCGGGTGCCGGCGGACTACATCCGCAAGCAGACCCTGGTCAACGCCGAGCGCTACGTCACGCCCGAGATCAAGGAGCTGGAGGAGCAGATCCTGTCGGCCGAGGAGCGCCAGGTCGAGCTGGAGCAGCAGCTTCTTCCGCGAGCTGGTGGAGAAGATCGCCGCCGAGGCCCCGGCCCTGGCGGCGCTCGCCGCCGCCCTCGGCACGCTCGACGCCCTGGCCTCGTTCGCCGAGGTGGCGGCCCGCCACCGCTACGTGCGCCCGAAGATGGCGGATTCCGGGGGGCCGGTCATCATCCGCGAAGGGCGCCATCCGGTGGTGGAGCAGGCGAGCCGGGACGCCTTCGTGCCCAACGACGCCGAGCTCGACGGCGAGACGCTCCCAGATCGTGCTGCTGACCGGCCCGAACATGGGCGGCAAGTCCACCTACCTGCGCCAGGTGGCCCTGATCGTCCTGATGGCCCAGGCCGGCAGCTTCGTGCCCGCGGACGAGGCGGTGATCGGCGTCTGCGACCGCATCTTCACCCGCGTCGGCGCCTCGGACGACCTCGCCCGCGGCGAGTCCACCTTCATGGTGGAGATGATCGAGACGGCCAACATCCTGCGCCACGCCACGGAGCGCAGCCTGGTGATCCTGGACGAGGTCGGCCGCGGCACCGCCACCTTCGACGGCCTGTCGCTCGCCTGGGCGATCGTCGAGTACCTCCACGAGCACCGCAAGCCCAAGACGCTCTTCGCCACCCACTACCACGAGCTGACCGAGCTGGCCTCGCTGCTGCCGCGGGTGGTCAACCGCACCATGGCGGTGAAGGAGTGGGAGGAGCGCATCGTCTTCCTGCGCCGCGTGGTGCCCGGGAGCGCCGACAAGTCCTACGGCCTCCACGTGGCGCGGCTGGCCGGCCTGCCCGGCGCGGTGATCGACCGGGCGGGCGAGATCCTCGCCAACCTGGAGGCCCAGGAGTACGACCCCTCCACGGGCAAGCCCCGGCTGGCCCGCGGCAGCTCCGCCCCCGACACCGGCGAGCCCGCGCAGCTCACCCTGTTCGCCCCGCCCGAGCAGGTGGTGGCCTCGCTCCTGCGGGACGTGGACGTGAACCAGCTGACGCCGCTCGCGGCGCTGAATTTGCTCCATAGCTTGAAGTCGCGGCTGGGGTAAGATCCCACCCCTATGCGACCCGCCGAGCAGGTCTTCGTCGGCATCCCCGGGCCGGAGCTGGATTCGGAGTCCGCCGGGCTGCTTGTCCGCCCACCAGCCCGGGGGCGTGATCCTCTTCAAGCGCAACATCAAGGACGAAGAGCAGCTCAACGACCTGGTGACGAACCTCCGGCGGCTGCTGCCCGACGCCGTCTTCGCCATCGACGCCGAGGGCGGGCGGGTGGACCGGCTGAAGGACGTGGTCGGGCCGGCCCCGGCCGCGTCGTTCCTCGCCCGGCACTCGGCCAGCTACTCCCTCCAGGCGGGGCACTGGATGGCCCAGGCGCTGCGCCTGTTCGATCTCGACGTGGACTTCGCGCCGGTCGTGGACCTCGACCGCGGGGCGGTCGACAACGCCCTGGACGACCGCTACTTCGGCGCTGCTCCAGCGCGAGGTGATCCCCCGCGCCCAGGCCTTCCTGCGGGGGCTCTACAGCGGCGGCGCCGGGGGGTGCCTCAAGCACTTCCCGGGGCTCGGCGCGGCGCGGCGGAGGACACGCACTTCCACATGTCCGCCGTCTATCTGCCCCCCGAGGAGCTGCGTCCGGACCTGGAGCCCTTCGAGGCTCTCGCCCATCACGCCGGAGCGGTGATGGTGGGGCACGCCCTCTATCCCGCCTACGACACCTCCATGCGGCCCGGCGACCCTGTCGCCCACGGTCATCGGCGGCCTGCTGCGCGGACGAATGGGCTTCGACGGCCTCGTTTTCAGCGACGACATGGAGATGAAGGCGCTCGACGAGTGGGGCGATCTCCCGGAGCGCTGCGAGACCTGCTTCGCCGCGGGCTGCGACGTGCTCCTCGTCTGCCACACCCTGGCGGCCCTGCCCGAGATCGTGGCCCGTCTGGAGCACCCGAGCCTCGCCGGCCGCGTGGCCGAGGCCAACCGCCGCCTCGACACCTACCGCCAGCGCCTCCTCACCCTGCGCACCGCCCGCGACTACGTCCAGTTCATGCGCGAGAACAGCCGCGGCGAGCGGCTGGGCCGCATCCGCCAGGCCCTGGCGCAGATCCAGGAGAGCGGGAGTTAGGGGAGGGCCAGCAGGTCCCTCGGGATCACGCCGCGATTCCAAAGTGAGGGACTGGCGAGCCTCCGCTCGTTTCAACTCCCGAAGCCGGCAGCGGCTTCGAAGACCAAACAAAAACATTACTTCCGGGAGGACGTCTCCATGTCTCAGCCGAAGCTCGCCGCGCCTCAGCTCGTGATCGACAGCCGCATGATCTATTCGAGCTGGATTCCCGCGGACCCCAAGGCCGCCGCGGCCCTGCTGCCGGACCGCCTGAATCCGGCCGGCCCGATCTATATGAACCAGTACGTCGTCGACTCCGAGGTGCAGACCTCCGGCTTCGGCGCCTATTCACTGACCTATCTGGGCCTCGATCTCGCGGGCCTGACCGCGCCCGATGGCGTGACCCCGGCCCGGTTCTTCACAAACTATTTCAATTCCTCGCAGGTCATGCGGGAGTACGTCGCCGAGCGCGGCGTGCCCGCCTCCCCGGGCTCGACTACGGTCGAGGTGAACGGCCACGAGCTGGAGGCCGTGACCTCGGTCGACGGGGTGCCGGTCATCCGCACCCGCGCCAAGGTCGGCAAGAAGATCGGCGTGGTGGCCCGCGGCCACCTCACCTACGTGACGCAGCTCCATGGCAAGCTCATCGCGGGCAACTACGCCTACATCGGCGACCTCGTCGATCCCTTCGAGCTGCAGTCCGTCGAGTTCCTGGCCAAGGACCACCCGGTGTGGGCCATCCGGCCGGCGCAGCCGCTCCAGGTGGTCACGGGGTCCTCGTGGTTCGCGCCGCGCGACTCCTTCGTCTACCCCGGCGGCGAATACGAGATCTGATCTCTCAGCGGAATCAGGCGAAGTCGCGGGCGTCCAGCACTTCGCCGTTCCGGTTCCCCTCGACGCTCTCGACGTAGGCCGCGGCGACCTCCTTGGCGCGCAGGCTGCCTGAGACGTCCACGTCCCTCTCGATGGCCTCCAGCGTCTCGGTCACCCAGGGTGGGCTGACGGCGTTGACCCGCACGGCCCGGGGCATCTCCTGGGCCGCGGCGCGCACGAACGCTTCGAGGCCGCCGTTGACGAGGCTGATGGCGGCACTCCCGGGGATGGGCTCGTACGTCAGCACGCCGCTCGTGACCGTGAACGAGCCGCCGTCGCGGACGTGGGCCAGCCCATAGCGCACGAGGTTCACCTGACCCATGAGCTTGTTGTCCAGGCAGAACCGGAAATCCTCATCCGAAAGCTTTTCCAGGGGCTTGAACCGCGTCAGCCCCGCCGCCGATACCAAGGCGTCGAACGGACCCACGGCCTGGAAGAGCCGCTCGATCGATTCCGGGGACGCGATGTCCACCTGATGCTCGCCGCTCTGGCGCCCGGCCCGTACGACCTCATGGCGCCCTTCGAGCGCCGCCACGACCTCCCTGCCGATGGTCCCCGTGGCTCCGATCACGATGATCCGCATGCCTGACCCTCCCTTTTGGAGGCAGCATGGCAGCAGGGAGAAGGGGAGGGCAAGGGGCGGAATTGGTGGCGACATTGCGTGCCCGCGCTTCCCTCCAGTGACTCTCTCACGATATCTTTGACGGAGATCGGGAGAGATCCCTATACTTGGAGCCATGGGCGAGCCCGCACGGAAACCGAGCCACGAGCCGGAGGTTCTGGACGACGATGAAGTCATCCTCCTTCAGCGCTGGATCGAGCGTCCCGACGGCAGCCTCGAGCTCCTGGAGAGGCCTCTGACGCCAGAGGACTTTCTCAACCCACAGCTCGAGGACCAGATGACCCAAGGCCGGCCCCATGGGGATACCACAGGGTATCTATTCGGTATCGTGAAGGAGCACTTCGCATCTCAGCCGGACGTGGTGGTTTCGATGGATCTCAAGCACATATTTGGTCCGGGGCTCTACTCCCCATCTCCGGACGTCTCGGTCGTGCGGGGTGTCTCCGATCCCGATCTCATTGGGGAGAGCTATGATTTCCACAACGTCGGAATCCTACCCTGCCTCCTGATCGAGGTGATCTCTCCCATGGACCGCCGCATCCGGCGCGTCGATGAAGAGGACAAGCTCCGGTTCTACCAGAAGGTCGCGATCGAAGAGTACTTCCTGGTCCTGCCTCCCCGAAGGAGGAAACTGGGCCAGCGGTTCGGTCTCTGGGGTTATCGCCTGGGTCCCAACCGGCGGTACCGGCCCATCGAGCCGGGCGAGAACGGGCGTCTCCTCTCCTCGACGACCGGCCTCCAGTTCGCGGTCTCTCCAGAAGGGGAGCGGATCGACGTTTTCAACGCCGCGACCGGAGAGCGGTATCGGAGCTCGACGGAGGAGCGAACTGCCCGGCGAGCCGCCGAGGAGGAGCTGGAACGGCTGCGCGCGGAGATCCGGCGCCTGAAGCCGGAACCCTGACCGGCACGCAGGATGCAATCAAGTCCATGGCTGGAGGAAGTACCATGGACACATTGACCGCCATCGATTTCCAGACCCTGCGCAACGAGATGGTGGACCGCCAGATCGCGGCCCGGGGCGTCCGGGACCGGCGCGTGCTGGAAGCCCTGCGGACGGTGCCGCGGGAGGCCTTCGTGCCCGAGCGGCTGGCCGAGCTCGCCTACGACGACACCCCCCTCCCCATCGGCGAAAGCCAGACGATTTCCCAACCCTATGTCGTAGCCCTCATGGCCGAGGCCCTGGAGCTGCGGCCCGGGGACAAGGTCCTCGAAATCGGCGCCGGATCGGGCTACGCGGCGGCCGTGCTCTCCCGCATCGCCCGGGAGGTTTTCACCGTCGAGCGGCACGAGCCGCTCGCCCGGGAGGCCCAGGAGCGGATGCGGAAGCTCGGCTACACCAACGTCCACATCCGCCACGGCGACGGCACCCTCGGCTGGCCCGAGCACGCTCCCTACGATGGCATCGTGGTGGCCGCCGGCGGCCCCGAGGTCCCCCAGGCCCTATTGGCTCAGCTTACTGAGGATGGGCGGCTGGTGATCCCCATCGGGCCGGACATCCGCACCCAGAACCTGGTACGGGTACGCCGCCGCCCAGACGGCAGCTTCACCCGCGAGGACCTGGGCGGCGTGCGCTTCGTGCCCCTCATCGGTGCCCAGGGCTGGCGAGAGGAGGGTGGGGCCTTCACGGCCTCTCCGGCCGGGCGGCGCTGACACGGCGCTGGGGCGAACAGCAGGGGAGAGGGGCCGGAGACATATCCGTTCGGGTTGTAGAATAGGAGCGGCCCGGGCGGTCGAATCCTCCCGGAACAAGGAGGCCTGCATGAGTCAGATCGTTCTGGAAATTCCGGAGGACTCCCTCCTCGCCTTGCGGCTCACGGCCGAAGCTTTGGGAGACGAGCTGCGGATGGCGGCTGCGGTCAAGCTCTTCGAGATGGGCCGGCTCTCTTCAGGCGCCGCTGCTCGCCTCGCGGGGGTCCCCCGCCCTCTGTTCCTGACGAAGCTCGGCGATTACGGAGTCCCCAATTTCCGTCTGACCGAAGAGGAGCTGCGTCGGGACCTCGAGAATGCGTGAGGTCATCAGCAACACCTCACCCCTCCAATACCTTCATCAACTGGACCTCCTGGATCTTTTGCCAGCCCTTTACGGCGAGATCGTGATCCCGCATGGAGTCACAAAGGAGATCGCTGCCGGGCGTGCTCGTGGCGTGTCGTTGCCCGATCCCGAGTCCATTCCGTGGATTCGGATTCAGGAAGTGGCCACCGCGGCCCTCCTGCCTCTCATCCCCGACCTGGGTGCAGGAGAGCGAGAAGTCCTTGCGTTGGCCTTGGAGAGACCTCATGCTTTGGTGATCCTCGACGACGCGCTCGCCCGCCGTTTTGCCCAGAGGCTTGAGATCGCTCTGACCGGAACCCTGGGACTGCTGCTCAAAGCCAAGCAGATCGGACGTGTCGAGCGGATCGAACCGTTTCTGGACCAGCTTGAAGCCCTCAATTTCCGGCTGGACCCCGAGACCCGTGCCCGGGTTCTGAGAATGGCGGGAGAGTAACGCGCTAAACTCCCCCCATGATCTTTTCTGGGGAGTCTGTCATGAAGCGTCTTTCAATCCTCGTTTCCCTCTTCCTCCTCGCCCTCCCCGCCCTCGCGGCGGACGAGGCCGCGAAGCTCCACGGCCTCTTCGAGCGGTCGTGGGAGATCCGGCTCAAGGAGGACCCGTTCTTCGCCACATCCGTCGGCCGGCACGAGTACAACGACCGCCTGCCTTCCATCACCCTGGCCGACCTGGAGCGCCAGACCGCGCAGACCAAGGCGCTGCTGGCCGAGCTGGCCGCCATCGACCGCTCGAAGCTCCCGGCCGCCGAGGTCGTCAACTACGACATCTTCCAGCGGCAGCTCGAGAACGGGGTCGCCAATTTCGAGCTGGGCGACTACCAGATGCCCTTCAACGCCGACTCGGGGTTCCACACGGGCTTCGCCCGCGCTGCCCGAGGAGGTGCCGCTCGACACGGTCAAGGACTACGAGAACTACATCACCCGCCTGAAGGCCCTGGCCGCGCTACATGCGGGAGCAGATCGAGCTGATGCGCATGGGCATCAAGCGCGGCATGACCGTGCCCCGGGCGACGCTCGACGGCTACGAGAACACCATCTCGGCCCATGTCGCTGGACGATCCCACGAAGAGCGTCTTCTGGGCGCCGTTCGAGAAGATCCCCTCGAACATCCCGCCAGGCCGAGCGCGAGCGCCTGCGCCGGGAGGGCCGGGCCGCCGTCACGGACAGCGCTATCGCCGGCTACCGGGAGTTCCTGGACTTCTTCCGCAAGGAGTACGTGCCGAACGCCCGGAAGACCCTCGCGGCCTCCGAGCTGCCGAACGGCCGCGCCTACTACGCCCAGCAGATCCGGCAGTTCACCACCCTCGACCTCACCCCCGAGGAGATCCACAAGATCGGACTCGGCGAGGTCGCGCGGATCTCGCGCGGAGATGAACGACGTCATGAAGCAGGTGGGCTTCAAGGGGGACTTCGCCGCGTTTCTCCAGTTCCTGCGCACCGATCCGCGTTTCTACGCGAAGACGCCCGAGGAGCTGCTCGCGCAGGCCTCCTGGATCGCCAAGCGGATCGACGGCAAGCTGCCCTCGCTGTTCAAGACCCTGCCGCGGCTGCCCTACACGGTCCAGCCCGTGCCGCCCGAGCATCGCCCCCAAGTACACCGCGGGCCGCTATGTGGACGCGCCGCAGGGAAGCACGCAGCCCGGCATCTACTGGGTCAACACCTACAAGCTCGACAGCCGGCCGCTCTACAACCTGGAGGCGCTCACCCTCCACGAGGCCGTGCCCGGGCACCACCTCCAGATCGCCCGCAGCCGGGAGCTGGAGGACCTGCCGAACTTCCGCCGCTTCTCCTACATCTCGGCTTTCGGCGAAGGCTGGGGCCTCTACTCGGAATGGCTGGGCCTCGAAGCCGGCTTCTACACCGATCCGTATAGCAACTTCGGCCGCCTCACCTACGAGATGTGGCGCGCCTGCCGTCTCGTGGTGGACACCGGCCTCCACTCCATGGGCTGGACCCGCCAGCAGGCCATCGACTACATGGCCACCCGCACCGCCTTGCCCCTCCACGAAGTGGAGACCGAGATCGACCGCTACATCTCCTGGCCCGGCCAGGCCCTCTCCTACAAGCTCGGTGAGCTGAAGATCAAAGAGCTGCGCAAGAAGGCCGAGCAGGCTCTGGGGAACCGATTCGACGTCCGCGAGTTCCACGACGTCGTCCTGGGCAGCGGCGCCGTGCCCCTGAGCGTCCTGGAAGACAACGTGGTCCGGTGGATCGGCACGCAGCAGCAGGCGACGGCGGCTCCGTGACCTCACCCCAACCCCTCTCCTAAAGGAGAGGGGCTTTGAGTTTGTCGACTTTGATTTTCTCCCTCTCCTTTAGGAGAGGGCCGGGGTGAGGTCGCACGGGCAAGGCGGCTGCCTTTCAGGATAACCTCACCCCTATGAGTGAGCGCTGGCACAATTGGGTCGATCACACCTCCGAAGTCCAGCTCCAGGTAGGGGCTGAATCCCTGGCGGGCCTCGCCGTGGAGGCGGGGCAGGCATTGAGCTTGCTCCTCTTGCGGGGCAGGCCCGCTGAGCCCGCGGGACCGACGCGGACCCTGGAGGTCGACTCGGCGGACCGGGAAGCCTTGATGGTCGACTGGCTCAACGAGATCCTCTTCGTCTCCGAGGTGGATCTCTGGGTGCCGGTCGCATTCGAGATCGAAGAAGTGTCCCCGACCCGCCTCAAGGCGTCGGCCCGGGGCGTGACGGTGGACGACCCGCCGTCCAATGTCAAAGCCGCGACCTTCCACGGCCTGAGCGTGGTAGCCCAGAACGAGGGAGACAACGACGGGGGACTGCAAGCGGAGGTGATTTTCGACGTATGAGCCAGAACAAGCACCCCTCAGGCACCAAAGTCGTCCCCACCTACCCCTCTGAGCGGATCAATCCCAACCTCGTCGAGATCCCCGTCTCGGCCCGCGAGGACATGCGCGTGCCCGCCCGCGTCTGGGCCGACGAGGAGCTCTGGAAACAGATCTCCCGCGACCGCACCCTCCTGCAACTCGTCAACGTCTCGACGCTCCCCGGCATCACCGGCGCGGCCCAGGCCATGCCCGACGCCCACGAGGGGTACGGCTTCCCCGTGGGAGGAGTGGCCGCCTTCCGCGCCCGGGACGGCATCATCTCGCCCGGCGGCGTGGGCTACGACATCAACTGCGGCGTCCGCCTCCTGGCCTCCGAGGTCCAGGCTGACGAGCTGGGCCACGAGCGCCTCGAAGGCGTCGTCCACGACCTCGCCCGCGCCATCCCCTCCGGCACGGGCAAGGGGAGCCACCTCCAGTTCGTGGGGGAGGACCTGGAACGCGTCCTGGCCGAAGGCTGCTCCTATCTCGAAGAGCGCGGCCTGGCCATGCCCGAAGACCTGGACACCATCGAAGGCCGCGGCTCGCTCCCCTGGGCCGACCCTGCCGGCGTCTCCGACCGGGCGCGCCAGCGCGGCGGCAGCCAGCTCGGCTCCATCGGCTCCGGCAACCACTTCGTGGAAGTCCAGCGCGTGGACGAGGTCCACGACCTCCACGCCGCCGAAGTCCTGGGCCTGCGCGCCGGACAGCTGGTGATCCTCATCCATACCGGCTCGCGGGGCCTGGGCCATCAGGTCTGCACCGACTGGGTGCGCTCCATGGACGCCGTCATGACCCGCCACGGCATCGTCCTCCCGGACCGTGAGCTGGCCTGCGCGCCCTTCGAGTCGCCCGAGGGCAAGAAATACTTCGGCGCCATGTGCGCGGCAGCCAACTTCGCCTTCTCCAACCGGCAGGCCATCACCTACGCCGCCCGCCAGGTCTTCCGCCGCGCCTTCAGGGAAGACGGCGGCCTGCGGGTGGTCTACGACGTGGCCCACAACATGGCCAAGCTGGAGCGCCACGGCAAGGAGGATCTGCTCGTCCACCGGAAGGGCGCCACCCGGGCCTTCGGCCCCTCGCACCCCGAGACGCCGAAGATCTACAAAGACGTGGGCCAGCCCGTCTTCATCCCGGGCAGCATGGGCACGGCCTCCTACGTCCTGGTGGGCACGGACGACGGCTTCGACCTCTCCTTCGGCAGCACCTGCCACGGCGCCGGCCGGGCCATGAGCCGCACCGCCGCCAAGAAGGTGCAGAAAGGCCACGAAGTCCGCAAGGCCCTGGAGGACCGCGGCATCATCGTCCGTTGCGCCAGCATGGGAGAGCTGGCCGAAGAGGCCCCCCACGCCTACAAGGACGTGGACCGCGTCGTCAACGTCGTCCACGCCGCCGGCATCGCCCGCAAAGTGGCCAGGCTGGTGCCCATGGGCGTCATCAAGGGCTGAGAAGCATTCATTTCGGCCCGTGGAATCAGACTACGGGAACCGGAAGGATTCTGTCCAGACTCCAAAGCTGCGCGTCCGGCTTGCAAAGAGTCCAATTCCATTCTCGGATCCACTGAATCCCCAACTCGAATCCAGTGGATTCCGCCTGCAAAGCATTCATTTCGAGATTGGAATCCACTGGATCCACCGTAGAAGCATTGAGATCGAAGCCGGAATCCAGTGGATTCGGGATCGGAATCCACTGGATTCGCTTTTGGATCGAGTGGATTCGAGGCTGGAAACCAGTGGATTCGAGCTTCGAAATGAATGCTTCTGGCACGGATCCACTGGATTCCACTTCCGAATCCACGGTCTCCAGTCCGGAATTCAGTGGGTTCGACTTTCAGAATGAATGCCGCGAAAGGCAAGCTCACGCGTTTGGATCGCAAAATGGCGGATTCAGGGCTCAAATGCCATCCGGCGTGAGGTCCAGACGCAAGCAGCCGGGCAATTCCCTCACCTGATCCAGGTTTATGCCTGTTTCCTCCAGGTGGCGCCGTAGCCTTTTGAGGCACTTGTCCCTTACGGAGAACAACTCTCGCGGAGGGCGGCCCAGGAGAGGTGAGATCGCGGCCATGCTGAGGTTGTCCCAGTAATGGAGCTTGAGGAGCAGGCGATCCCGGGCGGGGAGCGACCGGAGGAGAGGAGTGATCAGCTCGCGGAGCCGTTCCTCGGTGCGGACGTGCTCAGCCTCCTCGATCCGGCTCTCAACCTTTCCATCGACCGGGATCCGGAGGAGCTCGTCTTCGCTGACCCGCCGCCGCTCCGTACCACGGCGGAACGAGGCCGCCATCCGCTCGAAGCTCAGCCCGGGAAAGGGAGACTCCATGCCCGGTCCGCATCCGCTCGATCGCCTCGTCGAGGGGAAGGCTGTCGCGGATGTAGAGCCGCTCCAGGAGCACCGCCTCAGGGCCCAGCCGGCGGGCCTTCGCGGAAGGCCGCCATTTGCCCCAGACATGGATGCGGTAATCCCGCATCAGATTGACCAGCACGACGGCCAGAAAGGTGGGGAAGGAGCTTCGGCCTTCCCAACTCGCGAGGATGCGGTAGTCGTTCTCTACAAGCTTGAACAGGGCCCAGGAGAGGAGCTCTTCGGCCTCGTGCTCGGGCAGACCGCTGAACCGGCTCAGGCGTTCGAGCCTCTGGCAGATCAGGTGGAAGTGCTGTTCGAGGAGCACCCGCCCGCGAGAAGGACCGGCCTCAGAAGAAACTTCAACGATCTCGCTAGCCATCTCAGAACCTCCATGTGCAGACCGCCAAGGGCTCGACGGCGTTCCTGCACCCAGAGTCGCGCGGAGGGGCTGCTGCCGTCCTTTGGAAAAGCTTCGGAAAGGTTCAGGAAAGCCAAAAGGCAGTAGAATGAAAGGGATGCCTGCAACTCCTCACCCCAGGCTCCAAGCATGACCGAACCCACGGAAGCTACGGCCCGCGTTCCGGACCTCGGCGTGTTCCGGCTGGGAGAGTGGTCCGTTCGCCAGTTCGAGGGGGTGGTCAGCTCAGAGGACCGGTCCGTACGGCTGGAGCCCCGGGTGATGGACGTGCTGGCCTGTCTGGCTGCCGACTCGGGAAGAGTGGTCGCCAAAGAGGAGCTCCTGGCAAGGGTGTGGGGTGGGGCGTTCGTCGAAGAGGGGGTGCTCTCGCAGGCGATCCACAGCCTTCGCAAGGTATTGGGCGACGACGCACGTCAACCGCGCTACGTGCAGACCATCCCCAAGAGGGGGTACCGGCTCCTCGTACCCGTTGAACCCGAGCACGGCCCGCCGGAGGCGCTTGAGGAGGCCTCTCTGAATCCGATGCCGCAGAGTCCAGCGGACCGCGGCTCAACTCCTCTCCCGATGATCGCCAACTTCAAGACTGAGCTCGCCGCATTCGCGGAACTCCTCTTGCCAGGATGCAGTAAGAGAATCCTCTTTTTCTACGGAGAGAGCGGGATTGGGAAGACCACTCTCTTGCGGCACTGCTTGGAATTGCTTCCAGAAATGTTTTATCTCGTCGAATTTCAGATTCGCAATGCGATAGTTGATGACGCCGAGATTCTATCTCGCATCGTCTCTTGCCTGGGGTGGAGCGCTTTCCCGCGGTACAAGGCGCAGATCGAGGCTCTTCATGGTCACAAGCTTGAATTCAAAAATTTATCGATTGCCGGCACCAACGATCAGCTCAGTGCAATTATTCGCTCGGAAGTTCCGGTCGAGCCATATGAGCGAAAAGGTCGGCTTCTCGATGCTTGGTTCGATGATCTCGCCAACGTTAGTAGCCCCATACTTATTGTGTTCGACACCTATGAGCATGCGTCGACTAAGATCCAGAACTGGATCGAGGGTCCCTTCCTCTACCGGATCGCCAGAATGAGGTCCGTGCGCGTCATGATAGCTGGGCGGGTCGTCCCGGAAGCCAAGACGATCGAGTGGGGCCGCTGGTGTAGTGCGTATCACCTGAAAGGCATTCTGGATGCCAAGCACTGGTTACCAGTAGTCCGGTCTTTAAACCGGCATATTCCCAAGCCTGAACTTACTTGGTTAGATGGTCTCTGCCGAGGCTTGGGGGGGAGACCGCACGCAATCATGCAATTTATCGAGAGTCTTCCTCAGACTGAAGGTCCACAATGATCGAGCAACTGACCCAACGCCTTGAGGCAATCGACAGCGCGGAAGAGCGTGAGAGGCTGGTCCTACAATTTAGACTTGGGAGCCTGTCTCCTCAGGTTCGGGATGCTCTCCAGGCTGTAGCCATTCCTCATTGGTTTGACCCCTTGTTTCTGGCGGCCCTCCTGAATAAGCCACCAGAAGCCTGTCACGCCATCTTCGACAGCCTGACTCGTCTCTCGATGGTGGAATCCTGCCCTGGAAGGGGGTACAACGTACACGAATGCAGTCGGTTCCTACTCCTGGAAGAGGTCGGGAGAGAGGGCCACGATCGGCTTCTACAGCTTTCTCAGCGAGCGGCTATCCACTGTGGGCACTACGCCTCGGATGAGGAAGTTTGGCAAATCGAGATGATTTACCATCTTTTAATCGCAGACCCTGCGCTGGGTCTCGAGGCCTTCCATAAAGCGGCCCAACGCTGGCATAGTGGCACGGATAGATCGCATGAGTTACTCAACGTACTGGCCCGCGTGGTCCGGGAGCACCGCGAGGCTGGACGCCTAGAAAGGCAAGCCTGCGGTTGGAGCTTCTACTGGGATGGCAAGCTCGATCAAATCTATAACAGCGACGAAGCGAAGAGCCACTTTGCGCGAGCACGTGAGCTCGCTGGGCAAGATTTACAGCTCGACGCTGAGGTAGCGCTGGAACTGGGGAAATTCTATCCCTTCAAGGAGGCGTACTCGCTCTATCGTGAAGCTTTGGGTAAGTTCCAGCAACTCGACGACAAGGCCGGCATCGCCAGTGTACAGATCGCGATGGGCTCTAGTGCGGACGAATCTATTGGCTGGGAGTCTGCTCGCCCATACTACGAAAAAGCACTCTCCCCCTACGAACAATTTGGTGATCGGAAAGGGCGAGAGAAAAGCCTGAGCCGCCTTGGCCGCCTCCACCCTCTCGAGCCAGCCGATCAGCTCTTTTTCTCCTCTCTTCCCTTGATAGATACGATTGTTGCCCACGTTTCTAGGAGAAGTAGGATTAGCAAAGATGAGGCCGAGGAATTTACCTCGTATCTAAAGTTAAAGCTCATCGAGGACGATTACGCCCTACTAAGGAATTATCAGGGTAAGAGTCCATTCAGGACATATCTAACCTTGGTTATAAAACGTCTCTTGCTAGACTACACGGACCATCTCTGGGGAAAATGGAGACCTTCCGCGGAGGCCTCTAGGAGAGGTCGCATCGCGGTTGAGTGGGAGAGGCTACGATTCCGTGACGGCTTTACTTTCGACGAGGCACTCCAGGTCCTACAGACACGTTACGAAGAGGCCCCCTTTCGCGAAGAACTGGTCGAGCTCGAAGCGCGGTTACCGCCTAGGTCTGCCCGGCAGATATTTAGTGAGGAGCAACTCGAAAATCATCCTTCGAAGGAGCCCGCCGCTGACCAAAACCTGCTGCAGAGAGACTCGGAGGAGCAGCGCAAGAAAGTATTTGCAGCGTTCCAGAATACCTTGGCCATGCTGCCATCGGAAGACCGACTCCTTCTCAAGATGTACTTGGAGAGTGGTTTTCGAGTCAGCGATATCGCACGGACACTTCGCTTAGAACAAAAACCACTTTATCGAAGGATAGATAAAATCATGAAAGCGCTCCGGATTAGTCTGGAAAGACAGGGATTCTCAAGGGAACAGGTAAGACTTTTGCTTGAAGGCAGAGACACCGAGTAGCCGTGCGTCCCGGTATTGGTACCAAGTGAACGGTGCAGAATGGTGCCGCGTTTGCCGGGGCTCTGTTCTCTTCGTATGGACCGATCACCTTGTTGCGGATCGCCGCCCGGCATCCGCGGATCCTCCGCGAGAACGTCGAGAACGTGGAGTCCGCAGCCTGAACCGGTTGGTGGAGCTGGGGTCAACTGGCCGACCCTCAGTGTTCGGCCAGAGCGCTGAGATGCTCGGTGGAGCTATCGATTGGCAGAGCCCGAAGACACTCTGGAAGTGGCCGTCCAAGTAGTCCTGGGCCGAGCGGTCGGGAAGGATCTCGCTGTCTGGGCGACGGCGGGCTCTGGCCAGCGATTTTGATTCTCCGTCTCTGAGAATCCTTGCGGGGCTGGACCTCGGTCCCGTCTCCATGCATGAAGCTGAGCCGATTTTCTGGAGCAGTCTGGAGGAGTTGGGCATCCAGCACGGGAGGTCACGCGAGGTTTTCCTCCGCCGGTATGCCCGAGACGTCGCGGAGCGAATCCTGAACGGCCGCGTGACCGTTCAACAGGGTCTTGGCCTGATCCACCGGCGGGTCGTGAGCCCTCTGGAGCATCCCTGGGATCTCATGCCCTGGTGCTATCTCTGGGAGGGAATTGATCCGTTCGATTTTCCTGCCTCTCCTGACGATAGAACGATCGAGCAGAGGGCAAAGGAGTACGCCCGGCAGTTCATTGACGCAGGAGATCAGCCCACAGATCTCGCGGTCAGGCTCGCCAGCCGATGATCTTCATAATGAGGCGTGCTGTCCAATAAGCTTCGCCGGCCGGCATAGGTCTCCCAGTCGATCCCATAGCACAGCATCTCCCGGCCGAAGTGATCGATCCGGTCTTGCAGGCTCTGGCCCAGGCGCTCGGCGACGCGGATGGAGGCTTGGTTGTCCGGGTGGATGAGGCTGATGACGCGGTCCTTTTTCAGGATGGTGAACGCGTAGCCCAGGGCGGCCTGCGCGCCCTCGGTGGCGTAGCCGTGCCCCCACCAGCGCCGCGCCAGAATCCAGGCGAGCTCGCAGCCCGGCCAGCCTTCCGGCTCGGCGAAGCCGGTCAGGCCGAGGAAGGTGCCGGTCTCTTTCTGCTCCAAGGCCCACATGCCGGAGCCCGCGAGCTGCCAGTGCCCGATGAGGAAGGCCAGGTGCCGCCAGGAGCGGTCCCGGTCCCACGGCCCTCCGCCTCCGAGATGGCGCGTCACTTCGGGGTCCGCGTTCAGCGCGGCGTAATCGTCGAGATCGCTCTTGTGGAAAGCCCGCAGGCGCAGGCGTTCCGTTACCAGGACCGGGACTTGGAATGTGTCCATCTTGGGCTCCTTTCGCTGTCCCCGAGGCTTCCAGGGTGGAAGCCGTTGCTTGTCCCGGACTCTGGCAAAGCGGCACACTGCCGGCCGGGAGATTTTTCTGACCCGGGTCAATGATTGATCCGCGGTAGGCCCTCCCGGGAAGGCAGGCTTCGTATGTTCCGTGCGCTGCTGGTGCTCGTGTTTCTGTTCGGCTCGAAGGTGGGCGGCCAATGGGACCCGAATGGTTTGACCGTGGACAACGAGGACGACGTCGGGAGCCACTGGGACCCGGACGGCTAGATCCCGCGCGCCGCTTTTCCAGAACCGGCGATTGGAAGGAGGAGCCGTTCGTTCCACCTCCTTCCTTTTTCCTTGATTCGGTTATACTCAAACTCCACATGGCACCGCACCTGTCCAGGCTCGAGCTGGTCCGTCTGCTCTCGGGAGAGGCTGTCCAGGCGGAGGTGGACGACATGGTCCCCCATCTGATCGGTTGCCGGCTGTGCTGGGAGCTGGCCGCCGGGGTGGTGGCGGAGCTGAAGAAGGACAACGCTCTCGTCCGTTCTGGCGACAAGCAGGCGGCGGTCCTGATGCTGCTGGAAGACGAGGAGCGCGCGGCCCTCGACCTCCTCAAGGCCCGGGCCTGTTGGGCCGAGCTCAAGGATCTGTCTCCAGAGGAGCAGATCGAGAGGATTGAATCTGTGGCGGCGCTGAGGACTCGGACGATGTTCGAGGTCGTCCTGGCCGAAGCGCGAGCCGTAGCCCCCGGGGACCCTTTCCTGGGTGAGGAGACCGCACGGCTGGCCTATCTGCTAGCCGAATCGCTGCCGCGTCCCCGCTACCCGGAAACCCTCAAGAACGACCTGCAAGCCGAGGCCATGAACGCGGTGGCGAACGCCCGGCGCCTGGCGGCAGACTGGAAGAGTGCTCGGGGAGCCTTGGCGGCATCCAGGAACCACCTGAGCCGTGGCTCCGGGGATCCGGCCCGCGAGGCGCGGTTCCTCTCAACGTGGGCGTCCCTCGCGACCGACACGGGGGAGTTTGAGGCAGCGCTGGGCCTGCTCGGGCGGGCTGCCGATCTCTATCGGTCTGCCGGTGATCCGGCTGGCCTCTCGAACGTGGCGGTGAAGGAGGCCAGCACCTTGCTGGCCGCCTATCGGCACGAAGACGCGGTCGCCCGGGCCCGCGAGGCGCTCTCCCTGCTACCCGCGGGAGAGGCACGACTCGAGATGCTGGCAAGGAGCATCATAACGGAGTGTCTCGTCTACCTGGGCCGGCCGTCGGAGGCGTTGCGGAGCTTCGTCGCCACGCGGCCGATCTACGAGCATTTCAGGGGACGCCGCACAGAACTGGACGTAGGTTCTTTGGAAGCTCTCCTGCTGGACTCCCTGGGCTGCGTGCGTGAATCGGAGAAGGCCTTCCGCAAGGTCATCGCCGGGTACGTTGAGGAAGAGCTGTACAAGGATGCCTTTCTCACTCTGCTGACCTTCTTTGAAATCCTTGTCAAACGAGGGGCCTTTCGAAAGGCGAAGCAGATCTACCGGCAGGCCGCCGACCTGCTCGCGCAGGCGGGGAGCGGTTCTCATGAGCAGATGAGACAGGTCTGGCGGCATCTCCTCCGACAGGTCGAGAGAGAATCCCTGAAGGAACATCAGATTCAAGAGGTCCGGCAGTACGTGTACCAGCATTGGAACACGCCGGCTCCACGACCGCCGTTCGCGGCCGTCCACTAGAGTGAGCCGGCGATCATTTCAAGATCTCCCAGTGTCCCGACTTGGTCGGACCGATGTGGCGAATGGCCTTGGCAGCTTTCAGCTTCTCCAGGTGGTACTTGATGCCGCTGTCGCTCAAGCCCAGCTCGCTTGCCAACTCACCGCGCGTAAGGGCGGGTTGGGCTCGCAACAGGGCAAGAACTCGTTCTTGGGTGGTTTCTTGGGCAGTGTCTTGGATTTCTTGGGCAGTTTCTTGGGTAGTTTCTTGGGTAGTGTCTTGGGTTTCTTGGGCAGTTTCTTGGGTAGTGCCCGTCAGCATCAGACCCGCCATGCCTTCCTGTTGGCCTGCTGCCTGATGGGCCTCGCCCGCCGGAGTGAGAAGATAGCGCTGGTGGCGGCTGCTAGGCTTGCCGGGCACGGTCACGCGGATGAGACCCGCTTCCAGAGCCGGTTGCAGGTAGATCTCCCGGAAGGATTTGCGGTCTTTGAGGCCGAGGGCGGCCTGCAGGTCGTCCCGCCCCATGGCGCCCTGGAGCGCCGTGAGGAGGCGCTCGACTTGGGGGGTGACTTGGGGGGTGACTTGGGGGGTGACTTGGGGGGTGACTTGGGGGGTGACCTCATAGGCGCCGGCGAAACGGAGCTCCACCCACAAGCCGTTGTCCCAACGCAACTGAGGCTCCGGGCAGTCGTGTTCCTGGCAGGCGCGGCGAATGAGATCGATGCCGCGGCCCCAGGATTCCAGGTAGGCGGCGCGGAAGAAGGTATTGGCGATGTCGGGGTTGAAGGGGCAGGACGCGTGTTTGGTGGTCAGGTGGTCAAGGGTCCAACCCTGGGGCAGGTGGCCGGGATTCCAGATCAGGAGCTTGTCGGCGTAGACGCTCACCTGGACAGGGACGGCAGCGGCATAATCCTTGTGAGCGATGGCGTTGATCAGGGCCTCGCGCACGGCTCTCGCAGGCACGGGCAGGGTTTCGATCCGTTGCGGACCTTGATAGCTGATTCCGGCCTTGAGGTACTTGGTCAGCAAGAGATCCAGCCCACGATCGACCTGGGCCAAGAGATTGCCATGGATCTCATCCTGATAGAGCAGATCGCTGTCGGTGCGGAAGAAGCCGATCTTGAGGTAGGCCCCAGTGACTAGGCGTTCGGGGTCTGTGCCGAAGAGCAGGAGGGCCGCCCGTTTGAGCAACGCACCATCCTGAAGGCGCAGTTTTTCGACCAGCACGGTATTGGATTCGGCCAGGAGATCGTCGGCGAGACGCCCGCTGCTCTCGGCCAGCTTGCGGAATTGGTCGAGGGCCTGAGGTGACAGGTCTTCCGGGCTGAAGCCGGGTGCTGGCATACCATCCCAATGCCGCCCCTGCTTGCTGATCAGGAAGCGATCCAGGGCCGCGCCCCTCAGCTCTTGCTTGGTGCTGCCGCTGCGGTAGTGGTACTCGCCTTTGTAGCTCACCGGGTAGGGATAGGGTTCAACCACGATCTCGACGGTATCCTTGCCCGCCTCTACCCGCAGATTCGCATCGACCATGATGCCCAGCAGGTCCCGTACCTTGTTGGGGATGTCCGCCAGGAGCTTGCGAGCGTCCTCGATGCCTACGGCTACGCCCTGGTCATCTCGTCCGATGACAAGTTTTCCTCCCTCTGCATTGGCGAAGCCGCAGATCCACCGGAGGTAGTCGTCACGCCAGGAGCTTTTCCATTCGACCTGCTGGCTTTCCTTCATGTCAGGCGAATCCTCCTTTATGTTCACCGGAGTCTCAGTAGACAACAAGTTGTCTTTCTCTGCTGCTGCACATTCATGCAGGCTCAGGATATAGTTTCAACCCGTAGGGACAAGCTATCAGAATACGTTCGAATGGGGGAGCCCTTATGTCGGCGGATGAAGAGAAGGATCTCGAAGAGGTGTTTCAGGACTACATCGATGCTTATGAGAGTGTAGAGGCACGGCCCTTATCCGACGTGTTGCCGGAGTCCGGGGTGCGCCTGCCGCGGCCGGAGGATCTGGATGATGCTCAGCTCAAGGACAAGTTGTGGGAGCTTATCAATTCGCTTGCCGTGCGCGGAACGTTCCTCCACAATACGGACCATCTGAGCGACCGCGAGCTGTATACCGAGCTGTGGACGGAGATTCTTCCTGAACCGGTGGTCCTGATGCCGGAAAGACTGGACTATGGTTATCACATCGACATGATCGGGAGTGGGAGCGAGGAGCACATGCATCTCTATATGAAGTATTACGCTGACGAGAAGGAACGCCGGAGCTGGCTGAAAGAGTGGCCGAAGGATCGTCTGCCCGAGCCTGAAAAGCCACCCTACGACCGGGACCGCTTTCTGCCGCAGCGCGAATTCAGGACTGAGAGCCCGACCATGTGAGTGCTGCGGTATAGTCGCGTCCCATGACGCTACCCATTCGATTCGAGGACGCGCTGGCGGCGCGGGAGCGGCTTCGGCCTTATCTCCAGCCTACGCCGCTGCGGTCCTATGAGGCTCTCGACGAGGAGATCGGCGCTGGCATTCGCGTCCTGGTGAAGCATGAGAACCACCAGCCGACGAATGCTTTCAAGATCCGCAACGCGCTTTCCGCCCTGACGCTGTTGTCGGAGGAGCAGAAGCGGCGCGGGGTGGTGGCGGCCACGCGGGGCAATCATGGCCAGGGCGTCGCTCTGGCAGGCCGCCTGCTCGGCGTGCCGGTGACCATCTGCGTGCCCGTGGGGAACAACCCCGAGAAGAACCTCGCGATGCGCGGCTTCGGCGCCGAGCTCGTCGAGCAAGGCCGTGACTACGATGAAGCCGTGGAGGTCGCCAAGGCGCTGGTCCGCGAGCGCGGCCTCCATCTGGTCCACTCGACGAATGACCCGGCGATCCTTGCCGGAGCGGCGACTCTGAGCCTGGAGATCCTCGAGCAGGCACCGGACGTGGAGGCGATCGTCGTCTCGATCGGCGGGGGCTCTCAGGCCGTGGGCGCCCTCGTCGCCGCCAGCGGGCTGCGTCCCGAGGTGGAGGTCTTCGGCGTGCAGGCGGCGGGAGCGCCGGCGCAGTACCAGGGGTGGCGCGATGGCGAACCTCTGGTCCTGGAGAGGGCGGACACGTTTGCGGACGGCCTCGCCACCCGGTCGTGCTACGAGCTGACCTCCACAGCCCTGCGCGACGGCCTGAGCGACTTCGTCCTCGCAAGCGAGGCTGAGCTTGCCGGCGCCGTCCGCCTCGTGCTGCGGACGACGCACAACCTCGCTGAAGGCGCCGGAGCCGCGTCTTTCGCCGGGCTTCGCCTGCTGCGGGACCGCCTCGCGGGCCGCAAGGTCGCGGCCGTCCTCTCCGGCTCCAATATCGACGCGGAGACGTTGAGGCGAGTGGTCCACGGGGAGATCTGACCGGACGAGTGGTCTTGACCGGAAGCGGTGAAGTGGCTATGGACGCGCCACTCTTTGCGAGTCATCCTTGCTCCTGACGAAAGGAGGTCCCTATGTCTGGGAACGTTTTGGTCGAAACTATTTCAGCCATACCGGTCGACAGGCCCGGCGAGTATGCCCAAGGATTGCTGAACCGGTTGGGAGACCGGGACCCTCTCGTGGTTCTGGCGAGCCTGGGAGATGCCGTGCGGAGGGTTTTCGAGGGACTGCCGGACGACGCCATGCGCCAGGCCGAAGCGCCGGGGAAGTGGTCGATGATCGAGGTGGCGCAGCACCTGGCGGACAGCGAGATCGTGGTCGGCTTCCGCCTGCGGATGATCCTGGCGCATGACCGCCCGGAGATCACGGCCTACGATCAGGATCTCTGGGCGGAGCGGCTGCGCTATCGCGAGGCGAAGCTGGCCGAGGTGCTGGAGCAGTTGGAGGCCTTGCGCGCGGCGAATCTGCGCCTTGCCAGCAGGCTCACCCCGGATGAGCTGAGCCGTGTCGGGCTGCACGCCGAACGAGGTGCGGAATCGGTGGGATACCTCCTCCGCCTGGTTGCCGGCCACGACCTGGTGCACCTCGATCAGTTGGCGCGCATCCGCCGGGCTGTTCAATAAACGGCCCGGCTCAGCGGTCGGGCTGCCGCGCTGCCGTGCGCGTGGTTGCCGGCAGGGCGGTGTAGACGTCGTCCGGAGCCAGGCCGAGCCACGGATCGGAAAGCGGGGCCTTGAAGACTTCCTCGTAGACCCACTGGTTGAAAGCTTCCACTTTGTCACCGCTCAGGGTTTCCATTCCCATCAGTTGTCTCAGGATCGCTGGACCGGTCCGGTAGTCGTTGAGCACTTCGTCGCGCGCGATCGCGGTCTCGAAGTTGTCCACCAGGCGATCGGCTTCCTGAGGATCTGTGACGCCCTGCTTCCGGATCAGAAAGGCTTTGCTGGAGGCGTCGAGACGTATCCGGGGCCGGCGGAGCTTCGCCAGGCGGTCGATGTCATTGTTGCTGACCTGCCCGAGAGCCGTCAGGATTGGATCCTCGACGGTGCTCTTGGATCCGGTTTCATTTCCTCCGACGTTGATGCGGTCCGTCAGGACTCCGGGAGTCGCCGCGAGGATGGCCCACGGATCGCGGGTGGTGGGGGGCGTTGGCGCGACGGGCTCGGCCTTGTGTGCCGCCGGGGCGATCTTGCGAGGAGCGAAGGCCACGAGGTCCCGACGGAAGGCCTCGGCGCGGGCGTAGAGCTGCTGATAGCGGCGTCCCCGCGTGAATTTCTGGAGCTGCGCGTCGTCCAGATTCACGACCCTCCGCGCCGCCTCGGCGGCGTCTTTGAGCGCGCTCTCGAAGGAGGCCGGCCCGGACAGCCCCGGCAGGGCGTCCACGAGCCGTCCGCGGCTGTCCAGCACGTAATGAATGCTGTTGCCTGTGATCGTCCGTTCGAGACGTGTGCCATCGCCGAAATCGATCGTCACTTTCGGCACCGGCCGCACGGAACGCCAGTGCAGAATGAACTGATCCCGCAGGAGCTCGTTGATCTCGCTGTTCTTATAGAAAACCGTGCGGAAGAACCGGCTGTTGGCGCAACTGAATTCCTCGTCCAGGCGTCCCAGGAGCCGCAGTGTGAGAATGGGTTTCCCGGAAGCGCGGGCCGCCGCTTTCGCCGCTTCGAGGTCCGTGTACCAGAAGAGCCGGATGTCCGCGCAGTCCCGCACCCCGCAGACCTTGTCGAGGGCCTCGCCGGACGCGCCTGCCGCAAGCATCGCCTCCATGCTGGCCGGGCTCGCTGTTCGAGCGAGCTTCTCGAGACCGGCCGCGGTGAGCGGAAGGCCGCAGGAGAGAAGAGCAATCAGCATCAAAACCAGACGGATCCTTTTCGCGCGCATGAGCGTCTCCTTTCAGGAAACTGCCGTTGACAAGGTGCACGATAGCTCCGGGAGGCGGGGGGAACGTAACGGGGATGTAACTTCTGAGCTACCATGAAGGTCGAGCACCGCCATGAATGAACGCGTGATCCTGGTGATCGAAGACGACCTTTCCATCCGGCGCGGCATGGTGGACGCGCTGCGCCACGCGTCCTATTCGGTGCGGGAGGCCGGCGACGGCGTCACCGGCTCGGAGCTGGCCCTGGCGGGGGGGCTCGACCTCGTGCTGCTCGACCTGGTGCTGCCCCGGCGCGACGGCATCGAGGTCCTGCGGCGCATCCGGCGCGAGGACCCGGCGCTGCCGTTGATCGTGGTCACGGCGCGTGGCGCGGAGGAGGAGCGCGTGCTCGGGCTGGAGCTGGGCGCCGACGATTACGTGGTCAAACCGTTCAGCGCCCGCGAGCTGCTGGCCCGCGTCGAGGCCGTGCTGCGGCGCTCGCCCGACCGGCCGCGGGCCGTCGGGCGCATCGAGCTTACGAACGGAGAGGTCGACCTCGACGGGTGCCAGATCCGTTTCGCGGACGGCGGGTGCGAGGACCTGTCCAAGCTGGAGGCGGACGTGCTGCGCTATCTGGCGAGGAACCGCGACCGCATCGTTTCCCGCGACGAGCTGCTCGCGCGGGTGTGGCAGCAGAAGCCGCACCTGATCGCCACGCGCTCCGTGGACATGACCATCGCGCGCCTGCGCAAGAAGTTGCGGAGCAATGGGAGCCGGGAGGTCCTGGTCACCATCCGCGGCAAGGGCTACAGGTTGGACCTATGATCCGCCGTCCTCTCCTCGTCGCCGCCGCTTTCGTCGTGAGCACCCTCGTCCTGTTCGGCGCCTTGGCCCGGATTACCGCCATGACCCTGGCGCTCGAAAGATCGGAACGGGCGGCGCTCCAGCGCGCCACCGAGGAAGAGAACGTCCGCATTGCGCTCTGGCGTATCGACGCCACTCTGACGGAGCTGATCGCCCTCGAGAACACCCGTCCGTCCACGCGGTTTCGATCGGCCGCCGAGAAAGCCGGGTTGCCGCTGCTAGCCAAAGATGAAAACGCGAAGCCCAGGCGGCTGGTGCGCGCCCGGTTCGAGATGGGCGCCGACCGCAAGCTGCGGGCGGAGCCGAAGCTCGAAGCGCCGGCCTGGGTGGCGGCGTTGCCGGTCCCCGAGCAGCCGCCGAAGACTCCGCGGCCTCCCGCCTCCCGCCCGGCGACGAAAGAGCCGGAGCCCCAGATTGCGCAGGCCGTAAAGCCGCCACCTCCACCGGAAGCTCCTCCGCCGGCCGCCCCCGAGCCCGAGGCCGAAGAGGAGGCGGACACCCTCTCCGCGAACGTGGAGGAGTCCCTCCAGGATCAGCGGGTTACCCAGCAGCAGCTGGAGAAGATAACGACGGCCCGCGATCCCTGGGCGGTCCTCCAGACGACGCCGGGGGTGCTGACCGACCGGATCAACGTCGGCGGCAATGAGAGCGGGCAGCAGTCGGCATATTTCCAGAGCGACCTCAATCGCCAGGCCTTCGAGCGCCGCCGGGAGCTCGGCCAGCAAACCGCCGCCCTGGCACAGCAGGTGAGCACGCCTCCGGCCCCGCCCGGCGCCAGGGTGGAGGAGGTCGAATCGGCCTTCGAAGCCCGCTGGATGGGCGGCGATCTGGTCCTCCTGCGGCGCATCCGCCGTGGGGACGAGCGGCTGCTTCAGGGCACCGTGCTCGACTGGCCAGCTCTGCGCGAGCTCCTGCTGGCCCGGGTGGAACCGGTGGTCCCCGCCTCCCGGCTGGAGGCCATCCGGGCGGGGGAAGAAGCGAATCCGGGCCGGCGGCTGGCGCTGATGCCCGCGCGGCTGGTCCCGGGCCCCATGAGAGAGGCGGAGCCGCGGGACTGGATGCCGTTGCGCCTGAGCATCGCCGCCGCCTGGGTAGCGGCCCTGCTCGGCCTGTTGGGGATCGGCAGCCTGCTCAAGGGAGCCATGACGCTCAGCCAGCGCCGCGCGGACTTCGTCTCCGCCGTTACCCATGAGCTGCGCACGCCTCTGACCACGTTCCGCATGTATACCGAGATGCTGGCCGAGGGCATGGTGCCGGCGGAGGAGCGGCCTTCCTATCTCGCCACCCTCAAGCGCGAGGCCGACCGCCTGGGCCATCTGATCGAAAACGTCCTCGCTTTCTCGCGATTGGAGCGGCGGGCGGCGGCGGTGCGCATCGAGAGCGTTCCGCTGGCAGACCTTCTGGACCGGACAGTCCCCCTCCTCCGGGAAAGAGCCGCTCAGGAGGGCCTCGATTTTCAGGTGGAGATCTCTCCCGAGCTGCGAGTGCGCGTGGACTTCGCGAGCGCCGAGCAAATCCTTTTCAATCTGGTGGACAACGCCTGCAAGTACGCTCCCAACCCTGCCCAGCCGGCGCTGCAGCTCACGGCGGCTCCACGGGGCCGGTATGTGGTCCTCCGTCTCCACGATCACGGACCGGGGATCGAGCCTCGCGAGCGGCGGCGGATCTTCCGGCCGTTCCACCGTTCGGCCGCCCGGGCCGCCGGCAACGCGCCGGGGGTAGGCCTCGGCCTGGCCCTGAGCCGCCGCCTCGCCCGCCGGATGGGCGGCGACCTCCGGCTGGCCGGCTCCGAGGAGGGAGCGAGCTTCGAGCTCTGGCTGCGAGGAGAATTGACGCCCGGCTCCGGCACTTTAGACGCGTCGACGGCGTGAGGAGACTGTAGAGGCAGGATCTGCTCCTTGCGTGGACACCGCCTTCAGAGCCTGGATGCACTGGCTCGCCAGCGGCGGCATCTCTCCGGGCTTGGCTGGCACGCAGCTTGTCCCGTTCCATATTTGATTGGGGCAGCAGGGGAGCTGGCCCTGAAAGCTCGGTCCGTTCTGGGTGGTGTGGCAAAGAGCGCACCCGCTCGCCGTCACCGGCGCCAGGCACTGGAGGAAATCGGAAATATTGACGATCTTAGGGGGATTGACTGGAACCAAGATGGTGCACTCGGGTGCGTTTTGACAAAGCTCCGGAATCTGGAAGTCGGAGAGCTTGGGATTGACGATGAATTTCTGATAGCTGATCTGGCTGAAGGCGCCGGGAGTGGCGCCGCCAAAGCCGTAGGGGGTCGCCCAACTCCCGGGACCCGCTCCCGGCGGCTGCGTCACCTGGGGATAGTACCCGTAGAACCCGGGGGGATCTCCGGGAGTGGAGAGATACACCATGTCCTGAGCGTACATGTGCGTCATCCTGGGGCCGAAGCCCGCGCTGGAACAGGCCTCGGAGTATTGCTCGACATAGGAGGGGAAGGACGGGCTGAGCATGGAAAAGCCGGAGATCTTGCAACAGCTTTTCGCTGAGCTCAGCGGCTGGCCTTGGACCATCGGCTGGTTCTGATATTCATAATAGACGTCGCCGCCGATGAAATGATACGAGCAGGGCTCCTTGCTGCCGTTCAGTGGCGTGACGAGAGGCATGCAGGGCTCGTATTCGGTGACCATCGCTTTCTGCGGCCAGTTGTACTGAATCGAGGCGGCGGAGGTGCAGTAGCCGAGGTCCGGGTGTTTGTTCACGCAACCCGGCTGGTTGCAGTCCTGCTGCATCAGCTCGCCGGCCGCGGTGAAGGTGCCGGGCCAGGCGGTGTTCGCCTGCGAGGGAGCGGTGCCGCACCAGGCGCCCTTGGAAGGGGATGGTGGCGCGGCCTGTCCAAGGCCGCCGGTGAGACTGGCGGCGGCGGTGAGGAGCAGGGCGAGAATCAATGCGGCTTTGCGCATAGGGCCTCCTTGAGCTCTGTTCTCCTGAAAGTGGGACGGCGCGGGAGCTTATCACAGGGGGCATGCGGCGGGTCCGGGACGTAGATACACTTACCTGCGAGGGAATTGAGAGGGCGCTGCCGGGCCTGTACCTTCCCGGTACCGTCAATGGTGACGGAGACAGGGAGGTCGAGATGATGACGTTTCAGATCCACAGTGTAGATACCGCTCCAGAAGGCTCAAAACCGCTCCTCGAAGGTATGAAGAAGAACCTCGGGATGGTCCCGAACCTTGCGGCCGCGATGTCGGAGTCCCCCGAGCTCCTGAGCGGCTTCCTCGCGGTGCGCGACATCTATCTCGGTGGAACGTTCACACCCGGAGAGATCCAGGTCCTTTCGTTGACGGCCGCCTACGAGAACGAATGCGCCTGGTGCATGGCGTTCCATACCCTGATGGCTCTCAAGGAGGGAGTATCCCGGGAAGACGTCGATGCGCTGCGGGCAGGGCTTTCGCCTGCGGAGCCGCGCCTCAAGGCCTTGAGCGACTTCGCGCGCCAGATGGTGAACGCCCGTGGAGCGGTCTCGAACGCGGACGTCGAGCGCTTCTGCGCCGCGGGATACACTCGGGCCCAGGCGCTTGAAGTGGTTCTCGGCATGGCGTTCTCCTTGATGGCAAACTATGCTGGCCACCTGGTGGACGCACCGCTGGATGAGCCGTTCCAGCCGCACGCGTGGCACAAACCCGAAGCCCATGGCTGAGCTTTCGAACGCATCGAGATCGCCGAGCCCTGTCGGAGCTCTGCTCCAGCACTGGCGCCGGACGCGTCACATGAGTCAACTGTCTCTCGCAACCGAGGCGGGCGTGTCGGCCCGCCATCTTTGTTTCGTGGAGACCGGCCGGGCCAGGCCAAGCCGGGAGATGGTCCTGCTCCTGGCGAGCACCCTGGACGTACCTCTCAGAGAGCGCAACGCGCTCCTGCTCGCGGCCGGGTTCGCACCGGTCTACCGGGAAGCGAATCTGGACGCTCCCGAGATCGCTTCGGTGCGATCCGCGCTCGACGCCATCCTTCGCCAGCAGGAGCCGTTTCCCGCGGTCGTCATGAACCGGTATTGGGACATCCTGGCAACGAACGCCGCGGCTTCCCGTTTCTTTGGCTATCTTCTTGGTGAATCCGCTGTGGTGGAGCCCGCGAACGTCGTCCGCCTGATGTTCAGCCTGCAGGGGCTTCGGCCGTTCGTGACGAACTGGGAAGCCGCTGCCGAGGCTCTCATTCGCCGCGTTCATCGTGAGGCTGTCGGCGGCGTACCGGATGAGGCGATGGAAGAATTACTTTCCGAAGTCCTTGCCTATCCGGATGTACCGGCGCGGTGGCGGCGGCCGAGCCTGGAGGCGCCGCTGCTTCCGGTCGTGCCGGTTAGCTTTGCGAAGGAGGGGAAGACCTTCAATTTCTTTTCGGCGGTGACGACCCTCGGCACTCCTCAGGACGTCACTCTGCAGGAAGTACGGATCGAGAGCTTCTTCCCTCTGGACTCCATGACAAGGCGTAACGCGGAAGAGCTCGCGGAGGGGCATGGCGGGCTCTTGCCGTGCCAGAATCCGGGATCATGACGACTCCCAGGAACCCTGACGATTCTCTCCTCGACCGGACCGCCGCGGATCTCCTGGATCTCTTCGCGGCTGGCAAGAACACGCCGGGCGCTGGAAGCGCGGCAGCCTTGACGGGGGCCGTGGCCGGGAGCCTGCTCCAGGCGGTGGCGCGGTATACGATCCGGGCCGGGAAAACAGACGCCGAGGCTCTCCTGGAAGAGATCCGCGAGCGGTCCCGCCGTCTGTCCGAGGCGGTCGACGAGGACGCCGCCGCTTTTGAAAGATATTGGCGCCTGAGGACCCAGGAAGCTCTGGGCCCGGCGATCGAAGTCCCGCTCACGATCGCGGAGCATTGCGCCGCGCTGGGGGACATCGGTGCCGAGCTGTATGAATGGGGTTTCAAAGCGGCGCGGGGAGAGGCGAAGACCGCCGTCCTGCTGGCGCTCACCAGCGGCGAGGCTGCCTTGTACATCGCCCGTCTCAATCTGAAATTCGCCGGGGACGGCCTTTACGAGGACCCTTACGAGGATCGATTGAATTCGCTCGAGCGGCGCCTGGGAGATCTGCGGCAGGGGAGGATTCCCGAATGAATCTGGAAATCCCCGGCGCCATCCTGGAGCGACTGGAGAGCCGGGGCGCCTATCTGGTGGCCCGCCTCACGGCTTCCGGCGTCACCGCGGATCTCCTGTTCTTCCGCGGCGAGGCCCACGGCACCCTCGAATCGCTGCCCGCCGAGCTGTCGGCGGGCAGGATCGAGGGGACGGAGGGCGCTTTCGATCAGGTGATTCCCGTGCCCTTTCCTTTCCCGGGAACCGTCCAGCTCCACCTTCAGGGCACGGGCGGAGAAAACGTTGTCATTGTCGGCCAGTCTCTCACCGTCCAGACGAACGGCGGGGAACCGCTGGTGCCCCTGGGCCGGCCCCTGCGGTGACGAACCGGCCTCAGCACCAGCAGGTTGTCTCGAACCCCAGGCGGGTATACGTGCACTCCTTGTTGTCGCTCGAGATGATGCTGCCTCCCACGACCTGCCCCAGCTTCAGCGCGTCGAGATGGATGAGGGTTTCCCTGGAAAGTGACAGCTTCTTGATAGTTCTTTTCATGAGAGCTCTCCTTTGAGCCATCCGGGGCCGCCTTCTTGCGGTCCCATCTTTCAGGGTGTTTGCTGGGGAGGGGAGCGGGACATCGCAGGGGTGGGCCGTGCGGACCTCCGGGAGGTGGATGGTACACTGACGGGTAAAGCTCTCGTATCGGTTGGGGGTGGAGAGGAGGTAGTTTGAAAAACTATGCCCATGGGGCCGCTAAACCTTGGAAATCCTTGAGTTTACTGGACCTCTCTTTGTTCTATTTGGTTATCGCCTTTGTTTTCGCTGCTGGCGGCCCGGTTTCGGCGCAGAACGAAATCCTCATCGAGAAAGCCACCAACAGCCAGGACGCGGACCTGCCCCCCGGTCCGTTCGTGCCGGTGGGCAGCACGGTCAACTGGACCTATGTAGTCACCAACGCCACCGGGCGCGATCTGGTGAACGTCTCCGTCACCGACGACCAGGGGGTGGTGGTGAGTTGTCCCGGCACCACGCTGGGGGCCGGAGAGTCCATGACCTGCACGGGGAGCGGCACCGCCGTGGCCGGCCAGTACGCCAACACCGGCACGGTCACCGCGGAGCAGCAGGACGGCTCGACGGTCACCGACTCGGACCCGAGCCACTATTTCGGCGAGGCGCAGGCCGCCGTCACGATCGAGAAGCTCACGGAAGGAGTGGACGCCGACACACCGCCCGGGCCGTCGCTGCCGGTGGGCGGGACCGTCAACTGGACCTATACCGTCACCAACACCGGGACGGACCCGCTCGCCGAGATCGAGGTGACGGACGACCAGGGAGTGCCCGTCTCCTGCCCTGGCACCACCCTGGCCCCCGGCGTCTCCATGACTTGCACGGCGAGCGGTACCGTCCAGCCGGGGCAGTACGCCAACACCGGCACTGTCCTGGCCCTGCTGCCCAATGAAGAGACGGTGGGGGATTCCGATCCCAGCCACTATTTCGGCCAGACGCTGCGGATCGAGAAGCGGACCAACGGCGCCGGCGCCGATCTGCCGCCCGGTCCGGTCGTCGACGCCGGCTCCGTGGTCACCTGGACCTATGAGGTGACCAATCCCGGCCCGGCCACCGTGACGGGGCTCGCGGTGACGGACGATCAGGGAGTCGCCGTGAGCTGCCCGTCGAGCACGCTGGCCGCCGGGGAGTCGGTGACGTGCACGGGCAGCGGCACCGCGCAGCCGGGGCAGTACGCCAACGTCGGCACGGCCACCGCCCAGCTTCCGGCCGGAGGCACCGTATCCGCCTCCGATCCGAGCCACTATCTCGGACGGGCCATCCGCCTGGAGAAATCGACCAACGCCCAGGACGCCGACCTGCCACCGGGGCCGGTGGTGGCGGTGGGCTCCACGGTCGACTGGGAGTACGTGGTGGCCAACCTGAGCCCGGACCCGCTGACCAACGTGGCGGTGACGGACGACCAGGGAGTGGTGGTGACCTGCCCTGGGACGGCTCTTGCCGGTAATGCCTCCATGACGTGCACGGCGAGCGGCACCGCGCAGGCCGGGCAGTACACGAACGTGGGCACGGTCACCGCGGACGACGTCAGCTCCCAACAGATCGCGGACTCCGATCCCAGCCACTATTTCGGCCAGGACCAGGTGCTCGATTTCGGTGACGCGGGGGGCACGGCGTACCCCACGGTCTTCGCCGCGAACGGTGCGCGCCACCTGTTGGGCTCGGGCGTGTATCTGGGGGCGTGTGTGGACTCGGAGCTGGACGGCCAGCCCACGGCGGCGGCGGATGGCGACGACCTGGGCGCGGGCATTTCGACGTTCGGTACCTGCGCGGTTCCGGGAGACGACGAGGACGGCGTGACGTTCACCACGGCTCTGCTCGCGGGCTCCACGGCGAACGTGAGCGTGGTGGCCAACGAAGACTGTACGCTCTCGGCCTGGATCGACTTCAACACCGACGGCGACTGGAGCGATCCGGGCGAGGCTCTCTTCCCCGGTGGCGCCGCGCTCGCGGCGGGCACGAACCCCCTGTCCTTCGCGGTGCCGGCCAACGCGCCGGCCGGTCTCACGGCGGCCCGTTTCCGCTGCACCACCGATGGCGAGGTGGCGTTGGCAGGCGAGGCTTCGGACGGCGAGGTGGAGGACTACCAGGTGACGCTCGTCCAGCCGAACCCGGCCGTCAGCGCCACGAAGACGGCCGCGCTGACCGGGGACGTGGACGGCGACGGCATGGCCGATCCGGGCGACACGCTCACCTATACCCTCATGATCACCAACAGCGGCTCGGGCGCGGCGACCGGGGTGATGCTCAACGACACGCCCGATCCCAATACCGCTCTGGTCAACGGCTCGGTCACCACGACCGCGGGCACGGTCACCAGCGGCAACGGCGTGGGCGACACCTCGGTATCCGTGAGCATCGGCACCCTCGCGGGAGGCGGCGCCAGCGTCACGGTCACCTTCCAGGTAACGATCGGCGATCCCCTGCCCCCCAACGTGTTCCAGATCTCGAACCAGGGGCAGGTCTCGGGCTCCAACATCCCCGCCGCCCCCACGGACGATCCGGCGGCCCCCGGAGCGGGAGACGCCACGGTGGTCACCCTCGGCCAGGCGCCGGCGGTCGAGATCCCGGCACTGAGGGAATGGGGGCTGCTGTTGCTGGCGCTGCTGCTGGGCGGGCTCGGTCTGTGGAGGATGGCGGCTTCGCGGCCTGCCAGGGGCGGTCGTTGACGGCCGCCCCTGGGATTTCACCTCAGGGCTGGTAGGTGACCGTGAGCTGCGGCTTGTTCGCCGCGGTCGCGTTCTCGCCCGCGTAGAAGCCGATGTAGTCGTAGCCGAGGTCGTCGTTGTCGTCGAGGGTGAAGTTGATCCGGAGCTGCGTGGTGCCGGTCTTGTTGATCGCGGCGAGGCCGGCGGCGTTCAGGTTGCCGGTCGAGGCCGAGCCGTTGGCGGTCGGGTTCGACATCGTGGCCACGCTGGTCGCCGTGGCCGCGGCCTGCCAGTCGGCGAAGGCGAAGGCGGTCGAGCCGCCGAAGCCGCCGGTGACGATGTCGGCCACGCAGGAGCCGTGGGTGGTGAAGGGGCTGGTGCCCGAGAGGGTTCCGCGCACCAGGCGGAGGGTCGCCGAGGTGATCGTCGCCGTGTCCGGGATCGAGGAGGTGTCGAAGGAGACGAGGCTCTTGTACTGCTCGTCGACGTTGGTGTCACCCACCCGCAGCGCCGCCGTGGTGTTGTCGGTCGAGTTGCCGCCGCCGCCGACGTTGGTCGGTCTCTCCGCTCTCCCAGATCCGGCCGTCCTCCGCCGCCACCGAGTAGAAGGTCACGGTCACCGGGGGCGGAGCCGCCACGGCGGTCACGGTGACCGCGGATCTCGTTCGAGATCAGGGTCGGGCCGCAGCCGGGCGTCGTCCGCTCCACCAGGAAGTAGTTGCCGACGGCGGGGAAATTCGCGCAGTTGAGGACGTAGCTCGTCCCCGTCTGCGCCGGAGATGTTGGTGATCGCGCCGCCCGAGGTGGTCCGGTAGCCCCACTGATGGGTGGCGGTGCCGCCGCCGGTGTCCGTCACCGTCGCCGTGCCGCCCAGGCACGGGGCTGCCGATCGTGGTGCTGCCCGCGACGGACGATCGTCGTGTTGCGAGAGCGGCGGGGCCATGCTGATGGTCGCGCTGCCGGCGCCGGGCTGGTTGCAGCCGGTGCTCGACACGCTGGTGAGGGTGTAGGTGGTGGCGCTGGTGGGCGACACGGAGCGCGTCGCCGGGTTGGCGGTGACGCCGCTCTGGACGAAGCCGTCCGACCAGGTGAGCGTCCACGGTCCGGTCCCCGCGAAATTGACGGTGAGGGTGGCCGGGCTGCCGGAGCAGACGGCGGTCGATCCGGAGACCTTCGCCGGGATCGCGCATCCCATGTCGAGCCGGCCGTGGCCGTAGACGTTGTTGGGCACCGCTCCGGCCGCGCTGCTGCAGGTGGTGGAGCGTCAGAGTGATCGGCTTGGCGGAGGAGGTGAGGCGGCTCTCGATCGCGTCGACGTTGCCGATGAGCGAGGGGAACGCCGAGAGCAGGAGCGCCACGCCGCCGGCCACGTGCGGCCCGGCCATCGAGGTGCCCGAGAGCGAGGAGTAGGTCGTGTCGCTGGTCCGGTAGGAGGACCGGGTGCTGGTGCCGGGGGCCATGATGTCGGGCTTGACGCGGTTGCTGCCGTCGGCCGTCACCGGGCCGCGGCTGCTGAAGGAGGCCACGGTGTCGGCGCCGGTGTTGAGCGCTCCGGTGGTGAACGACGGGTCGTAGAAGCTGGGCGGATTGGAGATCGTGGAGCAGGCCGATCCCGAGTTGCCGGCCGAGACTTCCATCACGATGCCGGCCGCGCGGGTGTTGGTGACGCCGGTCAGGAGGATGTTGGGGGTCGTGCAGCCCTCGGCGGCGGGCAGCCCCAGGAGTTGACGGTCACGTGCGGGGCCTTGCTCGGATCGCCCTGGGCGGTGGTGCCGCCCACCGGATAGGGCGCCAGGAAGAACTCCATGCATTCCAGGTAGGTGGCGGGGGTGCCGGCGCCCTGGTTCATGTTGCGGCAGCCGATCCACTTCGCGCCCGGCGCCATGCCGATCTGGTTGGCGCCGTCGAGGCCCACGGTGGTGCCCATGGTGTGGGTGCCGTGGCCGTTGTCGTCGCACGGCGCGGTGGAGTTGGCGCCGCAGACGCCGCCGCCGCGAGTGGACCGAGTCGTGCCAGTTGTAGTCGTGGCTGGCCGTGGTGCCGTTCCAGCCGCGGTAGGCGTTCTTGAGCGCGGCGTGCGTCCAGCGGTAGCCCGTGTCGGCGCCGCCCACGACCACGCCCTGGCCGGTGTAGCCGAGGTTCCAGATCTGCGGCGCCCGCACGTAGCTGATGCCCGGCTCGGCGGCCGTGATGGCCTTGCCCGGCTCGACCAGGCTCCGGCCAGTCCGGGTTGAATTCCAGCGGGCTCCGGCTCGTGCGGCTCTGGGCAGCGTTCTGGCGCATCTCGGGGTTGCCGTCGATCCGCTTCACGTCCGGCCGCGCGGCCAGCTTCTTCGCGAGGTCGCGGTCGCCTTTGACCAGGATCGCGTTGACCAGGTAGAAGGAGCTGGTACTCCACGCCCCGGGCGTCAAGCTCGGCCCGGATCGGCTTCTGGGATTCCTGCGCGGTGCGCGAAGAGCGTCTCGGTAGACGAACTGCCCCTTGCGCGAGCTTGCCCTTGAGCTGCCGGGCGCCCGAGAGGTCCGCCTGCCGTTCCAGCACGACGAAGAACTCCGCCTGGGCGCCGGCGCGGGTGTTCTCGATGACCCACGGAGTGGATCTTCTTTTCGATCGCTTTTTCAGTTTCCGGCGGCTGTCCCTGGGCATACGCGCCCGCTCCCATCAGCATCGCTCCGGCCACCAGGGCCAGGCCTGCCTTCAACAACCATGTCTTCATGACCTCTCTCTCCCTTCCATGATCGAGCCTGGCGAGGCCGCCGGGCGCGAGGATTGTTCCTATAAGCAGGGTGCTATCCGCGCGCTTCTAGGGACACCGGAGGAAGCGGAGCCGCTGGCGTAGCGCCTCCCTGGGAGCGCCGGCATCCCTGCCGGCCCATCCAGGGTTTTCAGACACCAGAAGGCTGTTTGTCCCCTGTAGAGGGCGTTTTTTCTCTGGAAGACCCTGCTCAGCGGCTGGCGACCCTCTCCAGGCGCTGGCGACCCTGCTCCGCGGCTGGCGAGGGTGTTTTTCGGCAAAAAGACCCTCGCCAGCCGCGGGCGAGGCTGTTCAGCGGCTGGCGACCCTGTTCCGCGCTGGGCGAGGGTGTTCCAGAGAAAAAACGCCCTCTACAGGGTACATCGACCTCCCGAGCGGACCCGGCTGGCCCGAGCTGGGCCCCCTCCATCAAAGCGAGGCGAGCTCCGCACTTGGCGAGGCGAACCCCTCGCCTCAAGAGGCAGCTCCCCGGTGTCCTTGACCAATCCCGAGGCCCCACTCCCACGTTCAGAAGGGCTTAAATGAACAACATTGGCCGCTGACCCTACAAAGGACAGTGCTGGCTGAGCGCGATTGGGGCACCGGCCGTTTGCCTCCATCCGGCCTGCGGGAATGGCGAAGCCGCTGGCGGTCCCGGGGGGATCAAGGATCAGCGAACGCGGGTGCGGTCCTCTGGGCGTATAACAATCCGGGCAAGCATTGGCCTATACGTCTGCCTGGGCGTATAAGCCGCCCTCGCCTTGGAGGCATTCGTCCCACCCAAGCTACTGGCAATGTAGGGGATAGGTCCCATCCCTGCGCCTCGTGCTGGATGGCTTACCGACACGGATAACGTTCCTGAGAGCAGCCTTACCTCGGAGGCTTACACGACATCCTCTCTCCGTCTTGGGCGCTAACTCCTGTTCCTGCAACACGTTCCCGATCCCGCACAGGTTCAGATCGACCCTTTCCAATGACGATATGCATTCCACCCCTCCTGCTGCCTTACCGACGTCTCCGCTCGATATTGACGATCATTCGAAACCGTTGTATCCTGCAAGGCATATGGAATCAATAAGTTGCCTGAACCGCAGGAGCTCTTGCGTGGAGGCAGTCTTCTGACGATAAGCACTCCTGGGTGCAGGTTCAGGGACGCATACAGGTCAGCGTGAGGTTATGCGCGACACAAAATCATACCTTGGGTGGTGAGATGAATGGGATCCAAGATTAGCGATTTAGAATTTCAGCTAGCCGCGGAAGAATGCTACCAAATGCTGCTCCGGGCGGGTGCAGGAGTTCGCGGATGGAAATCAATTGAAGCTGACAGCAGTTTCTATCTGCTGAAGTGGAGGCAAAGTTTTTGGTCTTTGTACCAAGCCGGAGCTATTATATCTGTTCAGTTGAGGTCCACTGGGGAAAATAATACCCGGGCCAGATTTGAGGTCTACCAACCCGCTCAGCTAGCCGATCCATTCGGTGTCTATGACCTCACTCTCAAAAAGTTGTTAGCTAGGCTTGATTCCTCAGTCTTTCCTGCAAGTTTGCAACAGGATCGCCAAGCTTCGATTGGACCTATAGGCGTAGATATCCTTCCTGAGGTCGAGCGAGTTCAAGTTGCAGCCGAAGAGATCTTTGTTCCTGAAGGAGTCAGCATCAAAGTGCAGCGCTCCCGGACCGTCGAGCACACAATAGAGATAGGAGTCACTGTAGGAGCAAATATCAAGCTTGAGGCCGGCATAGAATCGCTACTTAAGGCTGCTATTTGCGGCGAAATAGAGAGAAGCCAAGGTCATTCATACAAGAACTCCGAGACGATTAGCTATGAAGTAGCCCTGAACGGAGACAGCAAGAGTCGTTACAGCCTAGTATGGACCGATCTTTGGCGTAAGGGGCGGATACTTGGATCTAAGGCTATCGCAACTACCGATCTAGTATTCCGATATCGAGATAGGGCTGAGCTAAGAGTCGAGGCAGTTGAGTGAGACCGCTCCAACCGAGTGGGCGGTATTAGTAGTGGTGAGGAGGCGCATAACACTGGCCTCAACCGGACGGATACCGCGCTGTCGCGCGGTCCCGCCGGTTAGGCCCGCAGCGTTGGCCGGCGATCCGCTGTCATTGTTTCGGCAGATCTATAACGATAAGAGAAGGAGAAATGATGGAACAGCTTAGCTACGTTCACGCTCCCGTCGTACCGCCGCAGGGTAGTGATCTCTTGAGCATGGTACGCGACCAGCAGCCGAATCGCGTGCTCTGGGAACGTATTGAAACGATCGACCTCAATCGCGTGGCGTGCAAGGTGAAGTTGGAGTGTGGTTGGACGGATGAGCAAGTTCAACTCGGCCTCATTGGCTACAGGCTTTTTCTCTACCTCAGTTCAGTTCATCGGTCTAAGGCAATCACGCCTTTTTACTTCGTCGATATGGTCTGGCACAACCACATCTTGGAATCAATGGATAAATATTCTCGGGACTGTATGCAAGCGTTAGGGTTTGTGCCTGATCATCGCTTCAAGCTCCCCAATGACCCAGCGTCTCCAAACGGCGTCCATATGGCAGACCTCGTTAACTGGTCCTTTGGTGTCTTCAAAGCTGGGGATACAGGTTCCGAGGGATGCGACGGTCACACGACATGCGAGTTTGACGATGGTCAGTAGGTCCACCGCCGCCAAAGAGCTGCTGGCAGAACCTGGGTGGGTCCACTTAAGGGCGGTGTCCGAGGAGGATGCCGCCTCCCTTCTCTCTGACTGCGGGGAGGTGATCTCGTTGACAGACATCAATCCCAGGCAAAATGAAACTAGATTCATACATACGAATGTAGAGGTAGAATATCATACTGACGACCCTAAAGCCGATATCGTATTGTGGCACTGCATTAAGCCAGCTTCCAGCGGAGGGGAGAGTGTTTTTATCGATCTCAGGGAGGTTCTGGACAAAGTCGATCCTAGCCTGAGGGATGCACTGTTTTCGATAAACTTCACCGTTCGGCATCCGCGACGGGGAAATTTCAATACGCCTTTCTTTAGGGTCGGAAGTGATGGTAGCCATAAGTTCTACTATCAGCCCTATAGAATCTTTGAAGCGTTATCAGCCGAACAACGGGAGGCGCTTTATTTTTTCCAGTTAGTGCTGAGGCAGGCCAGTCCGAGGACTCTCCTGCTTGGCTCCAATGATGTCTTGGCGCTCAACAATAATTTCATGGTTCATGGTAGGACGAGTTTCACAGGAGATCGTTTGTTGAGAAGGTACCTACTGTCTTCGCGAAAGAATGGCCATGAAACCGATTGCGGGAGAAGTGCCGGCCAATCCCCAATAGGAGCCAGCCCCTAGAGAAGACGGTCCTCCGTCGAACAAGAGAGGTGTCAGCTGCTTGGCACCTCCGCTACGCTCCGGTGCCAAACAGCTTGGTGCCTCATCTTTGTCCAGAGAGTACATGGTACAACTCGAGCCAGCTTGGTGCCTCCGCTACGCTCCGGACCCCAACCTGGCATTTGCGTGCAGCGGAACGTCTAGCCATAGCGCGGTACTCGGGGTAGAATTAGAGCAGCCGTTGAAGAGGAGACGCTGCATACAAATATCGCAACGTATCGGTAGTGCGGCCAACCCGGCCGATCGAGCGGACGGAAACCGCAAACAGCGCGGTTCCCGCGCGCTCATCGGCATCAGCGTTATGCGGCTTCCCACTCTACTGTGATGAGCAGGCTACTCCAATATAGAACGCGCGAGGACTCTGGCGAGTTCAGAGTTCCACTCCATCAACTAGGGGACATTCGCCTTGGCGATATTCCTCCGCATTCGACCGTCGAGTTGATTGACATTCCTCAGTCGCCTGCTGGATACCACCTTGGTATTCGTTCCACGAACTGCGAGGACGCAGGCAATTACAGATCCTTGGGCATTTCTAATACTGTGAGCATCGCTGGCACTACAAACATTGACCGCCGACTTTCTCGCATTCGCCGTGCATTTGAACAGGAGGTTCAGTGTGGTGCTGTCCAGAACCCGCAAGAGCTCCGATTTGATTTACGCGGGGAACACGTCTCTTGCATAGGCTACTCGCAGCCTTACGCTGACCGTCCGGAAACTGTCTTCGCGGAGGCGATCGCCCCTGTACTGCGAGCTTTCGACCGCTTGATGCGTCCAGACATCCGCCTCTTTGTCTGCCATGCCAGCGAAGACAAACCGGTTGCTAGTGCATTTGCTGCCTTCCTCCACGAGCGGGGAACACACGTTTGGTTTGATCAGTGGGAGATTCGAGTTGGCGATAGCATCGTGCAGAAGGTGAGCGACGCTCTAGCCGAAGCTACGCACTTGGCGATCCTCCTGTCCTCCACTTCCATCACCAAACCGTGGGTTCAACGGGAAATGTCGTCCGCATTGATGCGCCAACTCGCGGACAGGTCGATTTCGGTTCTACCGCTGTTGCTCGACGATTGCGTTATTCCCGCTATTCTCGCCGACATTCGCTATGCCGACTGTCGACGTGATCGCGAGTCCGGCTTCACGGAGGCCCTCCATGCGTTGTCCTAGCTTTATCAAACGCCGCCTAACCCCGCGATGCACCGGACAGAAACGCTGGCGCGTTCCTGCCGGTGATCTTACACGGCGTTGGCCGGCTAGGTGGCCCGAGCCGAGCATGAGGGGTAGCAGAAGCGCGGCCTTTGTCACTCCTCATGTAAGCGCAAACTTCGAGGTGCGACATGCTAGGTAAGCAGAATGACGAGGAACCTGTTGCAGGTGTTTTTCCATCCGCGGCTCAACAGAAAGAAAGAGACGCTGTCGACCTTGAGCGGCAGCTTGAGCAACCTAAGCCGCAAGTCGCGACAACTGAAGACAAAAACGATCAATGCCCGCCATCTGATGGTATTTGGGCTAAAGTGGCCATCGATATTGAGGTCCGCTCGAGCGACAAGAAGTATGACCGGGTGCAGGCCAGAGTATCTGTAGCCGCAACGAATACTACCGATCGAGCGATTCCGCTACGTGATCCATACCTCTTGCCTGCGCGCAACGTGTTTACTGTCTCAGCACGTACGCAGTCAGGTGATGCTTTGACGGCAACTGCTTCGAAGTCCAAAATATGCGTGCGATTTGATGACCGTGAACGCATAATTCAACCAAACGAGACATTCGAGTGGATAGTCGAATACACGCGAATGGCGGAAGTATACTTCGAGGAGATGCTCGCGTACGATATCTTTATTGACCCACAGCAGGAGTTTCAAAACGCACCTGTCAGAAAGCATCAATTCTCAATTGGGGTGACACTGCATAGGCCTGAAGACGAAAAGCGGTGGTGGTTATGGCTAAAAAGATGGCGTATTCATCAACGAAACTCGCTCAAGCTGAACCCGAAGCCGACAAATTCCAACGCTGGTAGCACATACAAGTTTGACACATTCGATCTGCTCGACGAGCCATTCGACTTGAATATAGCGGCCGCGTATAGGTTTCGCAGCTGGATAGCTCACGCATTTCAGCTCGCAGTCGGTGCCGTCAGCATCGTAGTCATCGAGCATGCGCCGACTTTGTTGGAGAAGCTTTCCGCTTGGCTGAAGGCGTGGTGAGCAGCCTAACTCCCCGCTGCACCTGCGGCAAAGAGAGAGTCGATGACAACCGCTATGGTAAGTAGAAGCGTTGTGAATCCAGGCTATGGTGGTTCGCCGGCCAACACTCGCTTCGAGCGGACCGGCGGAGCGACCGTTTCGCCGTTAGCCAACGAATGGGGGCGCCGGCCGCTCAAGCGGAATAGCGTTCACCAACTTCAGCCGCGAATCCGGCAACAGATGAGACGGGTAGGCCGGCCCAACGGGCCGAGAAATTCTAGCCCAGGGCTTCGGCCGTAGGCCGATGCCCTGGGTGAGGAAGAGAGAATCGTCAAAGCGGCCTGAAGGGCCGCGAGAAGCTCGGTTGAACCGAAGTTGAGGTGATCCCGGCGTAGATTTCTCGCGACCCTTCAGGCCGCTGGGGTGGACGGGGCTTTCTTACCCAGGGAATCGGCCTTCGGCCTCATCCCTGGGCTAGAATCTCCCGGCCCATTGGGCCGGTCTTTCACCGGTTTTGTTAGGTGCTTTAAGCGTGCAATGACTGAGCCGCCCGGTCTCTTTCCCTGGGGAGAAGGGCTTGCCGGCGTAGGCCGTTTGCCTCAATCCGAAGTGAGCGATACGTTACTCACTCGAAGGGAGCTGCCATGTCTCGTTTCCAGGCCCAGACTCTTGAGCTGACGGATACCGAAATCAGTCGGCTCGCCGAGATCCTTGACCAGGGTTTCTCACCGACCCCTGCTCTCCGTGAGGCGCTCTCGCGTCTGGCCGATCCCAAGCGGCAGCCCCCACGGCTGTATTGGAAAAAGGCCGAAGCCTGATCCATGCCGCTCCGGTCCCTGCCGGATGGTGCTCGACTTGAAACCTCTGTCTGGGAAATGACGAGCTGGGATCCGTCTACCGCAGCCAATCCATCCCCGTCATCCCAATCAACACCAGCGACAGCACGCTGACCACGACGGCGATCGTCCAGGCGAAGGCGTTGTAGAGCTTGCCGTTGACGTGGAGCCCCATGAGCTCGCGGTCGTTGACGAGGCGGAGGATGGCGAAGAGCTCGATGGGAAGGAGGAGGCCGTTCAAGACATAGACCCCTACCAGCACTTCGATGAGCGGCAGGCCGGGGATGAGGGCCACGGCGGCGCCGAACACGATCAGACCCGTCAGGATGCCCATGAAGATCGGGGCTTCGGACCAGGAGCGGGAGACTCCCCGCTCGAAGCCCAGGGCCTCGCTCAGCATGTAGGTGGTGGCAAGGGGCAGGACGCCCGCCGCCAGCAGCGAGGCCCCCAGTAATCCCAGGGCGAAGAGGATCCCGGCGTATTCCCCCGCGACGGGCTCCAGGGCACGGGCCGCGTCCGCCGCCGTCTCGACCGCGATGCCGCGGGGGTGGAGGGTGGCCGCCGTGGCGATGATGATGAACATGGCCACGATGCCCGCCGAGACGGTCCCCACGATGACGTCGAAGCGGGTGTAGCGGTACTCGTCCGGCGTGACTCCCTTCTCGACGACCGAGGACTGGACGTAGAGCTGCATGTAGGGGGAGATCGTGGTGCCGATGAGCGCTATGAGCAGGTGGAGGTAGCCCCGGTCGAAATGGAAATCAGGGCGCACGGTCGTCCGCAGCACCGTTCCCCAGTCCGGCCCGGCCAGGAAGGCCGCGCCGATGTAGGCCAGGAACGCCAGGGTGAGGACGAGGAAGATCCGCTCCACCCAGCCGTAGGAGCCGCGGACCACCAGCAGCCAGACGAAGACGGCGGCCACGGGCACGGCGACGTAGCGGCTGATGCCGAACAGCTCGGCCGCCGCGGCGATGCCGATGAACTCGGAGACGATGATGCCCGTGTTGGCGATCAGCAGGGTCAGGAGGATCAGAGCCGTCTGGCGCAGCGTGAACGTCTCCCGCACCAGGTCCGAGAAGCCCTTGCCCGTGACGGCCCCCATGCGGGCGCTCATCTCCTGGACCACCCCCACGCAGACGGTCACGATCACCATGGCCCAGAGCAGCCCGTAGCCGTAGGAGGCGCCGGCCGAGGAGTAGGTGGCGATGCCGCCCGCGTCGTTGCCGGCGCTCGCGGCGAGCAGGCCCGGCCCGAGGGCGGCCAGGTAGGGCCAGAGGCGCTTTTTGAGCATCAGGCGAAGGCCCGGGCGCCGCGGCGCTGCCAGATCTCGGGCAGGAGCACGGCCAGGGCGTCATCCACGGTGACGATGCCGATGAAATGCTGGTCCTCGTCGAGCACGGGCACGGCCAGGAGGTTGTATTCGGCGAGGGTGCGGGCCGCGCTCTCGGCCCGGTCGTCGGGGCCCACGGTGGGCACGTCCTCGTCCATGACGTCGGCCAGCGGGGTGGCCGGATCGGTCAGGATGAGCATGCGCAGGCGCACCAGGCCGCGCAGGGCCTCGGGGTCGTCCGGCGCCACCACGTAGACGGCGAGCAGGGGATCGGGGACCTCTTCCTGAGAGCGGATGGCGGCCAGGGCCGAGCCCACGGTGGCGTCGGCGGGCACGCTCACGAAGTGGGTCGTCATGATGCGGCCGACGCTGTCTTCGTCATATTCCAGGTGGACCTGGACGTCGGCGGCCTCCTCGGGCTCCATCCGGGCGAGGATCTGCTCGGCCACCTCGGAGTCGAGGTCTTCCAGGACGTCGGCGGCGGCGCCCGGGGTCATCTCTTCGAGGATGTCCGCCGCGCGCTCCTGGTCCATGCCTTCGAGCAGGTCGGCCACTCGCTCGTCGCTGACCTCTTCCAGGGTCTCGGCCGCGGTCTCCTCGTCCAGGGCGGCCACGATCTCGGCGCTCTCGCGGTAGGAGAGGGCGTCCACGATGCGGGCGAGGTCCACCGGGTGGAGCTCGGTCAGGCGGTCGTAGGAGACCTTGAGCTGCACGGGCGCGGTGCTCGCCAGGTACTGCACGTCCGTCCAGTCGATGATCTGGCGGCCCACGACGCGGCCGGCGAGCGCCCGGGGACCCAGGCGGCGCAGCAGGGCCTGAGGGCTGATGTCCACGCCCACCACGCGGTAGGCTCCTTCGACCTGCGTGAGCTGGACGTCGTTGACGCGGACGATGCGCCGGCCGGTGATGTCGATGAGCTGGTGGTCGAGCACGTCCCGGCGGAGGAGGACCTCGCCGGAACGGCGGGTGAAGGGCTGGAGGTCCACCGTGGAGGAGGACAGGCGGGCCGAGCCGTTGAGCGCCAGGAGGAGGCGCGCCGGCACGAAGAAGCGGCGCCGGCCGTCGCGCACCACCAGGCCGCTGATCGGAGGGTAGCGATCATCACCCATGTGGACGATCAGATCCTCAATGCGTCCGATCGGCTCGCCGCTCTTGCCCTCCACGGGCCGGTCCACGATGGACGTCAGAAAGAGCATCAGGGACCGTCAAACATCGTTGAGCACGAAGGTCACCTTCATGTCGACTCTGTAGGCCACCACCTTCGCGTCTTTCACCACCACCTGCTGCTCCTTGATCCAGGCGCTCTTGATGTTCTTCACCGTCTTGCTGGCCCGGGTGATCCCCTCGTGGATGGCGTCTTCGAAACTCGTGGGCGACTCCGAGCTGATCTCGATGATCTTGGCTACCGACATGCCTGTCTCCTTTGGGGAATGGAACGCTCCTTCGCGGAGCGCCGGGAGACAGGATATCGGAAAAAGCAAAGCCCCCTCCCTCCCGGTGGGAACGGAAGGGAGGGGGAAGGAGGGACGGAGGAGTTACAGGACGGTGACGGGCGTCTCGTCCGAGACGAATCTCCAGTCCGCACTCTCTTCCTGGACAATCGGCTGCTCGTCCCTGACGACCGTGTCCGGCGGCACGACGAGGACGTTGCAGGAAGCCCGCTCGAGCACCTGGGCCGCGACGCTGCCGATCATCAGCCGGTCGAAGCCGCCTCGGCCGTGGGTGCCGAGGATGGCGAGGTCGGCCTGCTTCTCTTCCAGGCGGAAGAGGATCTCCTCCCGCGGATAGCCCGTGTGGACGTGGCTCTCGACGGTCCTGGGAGCGCCGCTCTCGTCCAGGAACCGGCGCAGCTCGCCGCTCGCGAAGCGGTCGATCTGGTCCGGCGTGAACTGCAGCGAGCCCGCCACTTCCAGGGGATTGAGGACGAAGAACGCCTCGGTCTTCGCGGCGGCCCCGGTCTCCTTGAGGAAGGCCATCCCATAGCGCAGCGCGGTGGCCGAGACGGTCGAGAAGTCCACCGGGATCAGGACTCGCGACGGCGGCAGCGCCATCTCACGGCGGACCACGAGGACCGGGCAGGGCGCTTTGCGGACCACCCGGTCGGCCGTGGAGCCCAGGAACGCGCGGTGGAGCGCGTCCCCTTCCGAGGCGCCCACGACGATCAGGTCCGCCTTCACGCGCCGGGCGAGCTCCACGATCTCCCGGTAGGGAGCGCCGAAGACCAGGCACGCCTGGTCCGGCTTGAAGCCCGGGAGATCGGCGATGCCGGATTCTTCGATTTGTTGGGTGAGCCGCTGCCGTAGGGCCGCGGTCTGCTCTTCGATCCACACACCGTCGAACGCCCCGAGCTCGGAAGGGAAAGCCGGCAAGTTATATGCATGAATAATGTAAGTTGTAGCGCCCGTAGCCCGGGCGATGGCGGCTCCGGCCCTCACGATGCTTTCACTTTCGGTATTCAGAGTCGTGCCGATGACGATCGTCTTCAGGTTTCCGTTCATGGTCCTTCCTCCTTCCGCTCCCAGATTGCCAGGGCCGCAGGAGTAGGGCACCACCTGCGCGGGTGGTTCCCCGCGCCTCGACGGGTGGCATAACTTTCCCGACCACACCCCAATGGAGGGAACAGCGACATGAAAGCCAAAGTCTTGATGATCCCGTTCGCGCTGGCTGGTCTCGTCTTCACGCTGGTTTCCACGTCCGAAGGGCAGCGGCCCTCGCAGGACCCGGAATCCGCCCGCATCATCCGCGGGTTTCAGATCGCTCCCGTCCGTTTGAACCTGCGCGGCAAGGACCGCAACATGGTGGGCCTCGGCAGCTACATCGTGAACGCCCAGGGAGGCTGCAACGACTGCCACACCAACCCTCCCTTCGCGCCGGGTGGCGATCCCTATCGCGGCGAGCCCAAGAAGATCAACGCCGACCGCTACCTGGCGGGAGGCACGTCGTTCGGCCCCTTCATCTCGGCCAACATCACGCCGGATGAAGACGGCCTGCCCCATGGCCTGACCTCCCGGGAGTTCAGGACGCTGATGCGCACGGGCCACGATCCCGACGAGCCGGGAGAGATCCTCCAGGTCATGCCCTGGCCGGTCTATGGGGAGATGACGGACCACGACCTCAAGGCCGTCTACGAGTACCTGAGGTCGATTCCTCACGTCGAGTAGGGTGGCGTGCCCGAAGCTCGCTCCGGGTTTCCAGGCGGTCTCGCGTCTCGCCCTGCCAGCGCGCGCCCACTGTAGAGACGCCCGGCGGGGGAACCCCGTGGGGCGTCTCCGAGGCGGGCACGATCTTGCCATCCAGAACGTCTTTGCGCGGACGCCTTCTCTTCGATCCGAGATCTTGCAAGACGGATCGTCCGTGCCTCTCCAGGAGACGCCCCACGGGGTTCCCCGTGGGCGTCTCTACAGTGGGCGCGCGACGGTTCGCTCCCCCGCCGAGGGTGCAGTCCTGAAAGGCCGGGAGGAGATGTGTGTAATGGTATGGCATCTATGCCCGAGCGGGGGCGAGACCGCTTAGAATCCGGAGCGATCTGAGGCCGGACCCCATCATGCTCGCCGAAAAGAATCTGGACACCGTCCCCGAGCCCCCGTCACCTCCAGCCGTCCTGGAGGTGGCGCGGGCGCTCGCCGGGGAGCTGCAGCCGCAGCGGAAGTCCTGGGGCTCGCTGACCCTCGACTCTTCGCTGGAGCGCGACCTGGGGCTCGACAGCCTGGGCCGCGTCGAGCTGCTGGGGCGGCTGGAGAGGGCCTTCGGCGTCCGCCTGCCCGAGGCGGTCCTGGGCACGGCGGAGACCCCCCGGGACCTGCTCCAGGCCCTGCTCACGGCGTACCCCGCCGCCGGAGAGGGCACAGCGCTCGACCTCATCGAGCCGGTGTCTGCGGGGGAAGCAGCCGAATCCGCGCCAGACCGCACGCGCAGCCTGGTGGAGGTCCTGGAATGGCACGCCCAGCGCCACCCCCACCGGCGGCACATCCTCTATTTGCCGGGTGCTCCCGCTGACACCGCTCCGGAGGAGCTGACCTACGGAGAGCTGCTCGCCCGTTCCCGCGCCGTGGCGACCGGCCTTGCCCGCCTGGGCGTGGGACCGGGGCAGTCTGTGGGACTCATGCTCCCCACCGGGCTCGAATACTTCGCGGCCTTCTTCGGCGCCCAGATGGCGGGGGGCGTGCCCGTGCCGCTCTATCCGCCCGCCCGCAAGAGCCAGATCGAGGACCACCTGCGGCGCCAGGCCGGCATTCTCTCGACGGCGGGCGCCGAGGTGCTCGTCACCTTCCCGGAGGTGCTCCCCCTGGCCCGCCTGCTCAGCGCCCAGCTTCCGGGGTTGCGGCGCGTGGTCACCGTGGCCGACCTGTCTCAGGAGGCCGTTGCTCCTCCATCCAAGGAAAGCGACGTCGCCTTCCTCCAGTTCACCTCCGGCAGCACAGGCAACCCCAAGGGGGTCGTGCTCACCCACGCCAACCTGCTGGCAAACCTGCGGGCCATGCGGACAGGGGCGGACGTCGGGCCGGACGACGTGGTGGTGAGCTGGCTGCCCCTCTACCACGACATGGGGCTGATCGGCTGCTGGATGGGGAGCCTCTACTTCGGCATCCCCCTCGTCCTCATGTCCCCCCTGACCTTCCTGGCCCGTCCCTCGCGCTGGCTATGGGCCATCCACCGCCACCGTGCGACCCTCTCGGCGGCCCCGAACTTCGCCTACGAGCTGTGCATCAGCAAGGTCCCCGACGAGGAGATCGAGGGGCTCGACCTCTCCTCCTGGCGCATGGCCCTGAACGGCGCCGAGCCCGTGAGCCCCGACGCCGTGCGGCGCTTCATCGACCGGTACTCGAAATACGGCTTCCAGCCCGGAGCCATGGCACCCGTGTATGGGCTGGCGGAAAACTCCCTGGCCCTGGCCTTCCCGCCTCTGGGCCGGCCTCCCGTGGTGGACGTGATCGACCGCGAGACGTTCCAGCGCTCGGGCCGTGCTGTGACGCTATCGCAGACATCGCCAAATTCCCCGAATGTCCTGCGCTTCGTCTCCTGCGGGTTTCCCCTGAAGGACCACGAGATCCGCATCGTGGACGAGTCCGGCCGCGAGGTGGAGGAGCGCCAGGAGGGGCGGCTGGAGTTCAAGGGCCCTTCGGCCACCAGCGGCTACTTCCGCAACCCGGAAGCGACCGCCAAGCTGGTGCGCGGCCCCCGCGGTGACTGGCGGGACTCGGGCGACCGGGCCTACCTGGCGGGCGGCGAGGTCTACATCACCGGCCGCGTCAAGGACGTCATCATCCGCGCCGGGCGCAATCTCTATCCCCATGAGCTGGAGGGCGCCGTGGGCGAGATCCCGGGGGTGCGCAAGGGGTGTGTGGCCGTGTTCGGCAGCCCCGACCCGGCCACGGGTACGGAGCGCCTCGTGGTGATGGCCGAGACCCGCGAGCCGGACGAGGAGGAGCTGGAGAAGCTCCGCCAGGCCGTCCAGGACGCCACCGTGGACCTCCTCGGCACACCCGCCGACGTGGTGGCCCTGGTGCCACCCCACACCGTGCCCAAGACCTCCAGCGGCAAGATCCGGCGCTCGTCCGCGAAGGAGATCTACGAGTCCGGGAAAACGGGTGGGGGAGGGGGCTTCGGGGGGCAGATCGCCCGGCTGGCCCTCTCCGGGCTGCGTGCCCAGGCCGCTCGCCGGCTCCGCTCCCTGGGAGACTCCCTTTACCTCGTCTGGGCCGGGATCACCTTCGCACTGCTCGCCGTCCCCATCTGGCTCGCCGTGGTCCTGCCGCCGGGGCTGCGGACGAGGAGGCGGGTGGCGCGGATCGCGGCCCGGATCCTCTTCGGCTTCGCCGGCATCCCCCTGCGCCTGCAGGGAGCGGAGAACCTGAAGACAAGGACCCCGCGGGCCCCGCAGACCCCGCAGACCCCGCAGACCCCGCAGACCCCGCAGATAGTGGCGTCCAACCACGCGAGCTACCTGGACGGCCTGATCCTCACGGCCCTCCTGCCGCCCGAGTTCGCCTTCGTGGTGAAACGGGAGCTCGAAGGAAACTTCATCTCCCGCATCTTCCTCCGCCGGATTGGAACCCTTTTTGTCGAGCGCTTCGACACGGCCCAGAGCGCGGGAGAGACGCGCAAGGCCCTGGACGCCCTTGAGAGAGGCGAGTCCCTGGTCATCTTCCCCGAGGGCACCTTCCAACGGTACCCGGGTCTCATGCCGTTCCGCATGGGCACCTTCGCCGTGGCCGTGGACGCGGGCGTGCCCGTCGTCCCCGTCGCCATCCAGGGGACCCGCTCGATCCTGCGCGGAGGCGAATGGTTCCTCCGCCACGGTAAAGTGAAAGCAACCGTGGCGCCGCCGGTCCATCCCGAGGGCTCGGGCTGGCACGCCGGGATTCAACTGAGGGATCAGGTCCGCAAAGCGATCCTGGAGCGTTGCGGGGAGCCGGACCTCGGGTAGCCCTACCCTGTCTGGGTCGCCTGTTGGGTTGGCCGTGCTCCTTTTCCGTCCCCCGTCACTACCGGTTGCGCCGGCGAGGCGAACCAATTCTCCTTCGGTACCACCTTGGGCTCGGGTGGGTCGCCCTCGTAGGCGGGCGTCATGATCTGCACGCCGTACTCGTTGAAGGCGTCGAGGATGTGGCGGTGCAGCTCGGCGTACAGCCGTCCCATCGCCTGCGCGTTGTCGCAGTAGACGTTCAGCTCGTAGGTGACGGCGAAATCCCCGAGGCCCTGCTGCAGTATGAACGGCGCGGGCTCGCGCTTGAGCCCCGGGGTGCGCTCGGCGGCCATGAGGAGCATCGCCTCGACCTGTCGCCACGGCGTCTCGTAGCCGATGCCCACGGTCGTGTGCAGGATGAGGCCCTTCGTGTGGGTGAGAGCGCTGTAGTTCACGACCTCGTTGTTGAGGATGTTGGAGTTGGGAATCACCACTTCCTCGTTTTTGACCGTCCTCAGGTGCGTCGCCTGGAGGCGCACCTCGGTCACGTCCCCGACGAAGCCCTGGACCTTGATGCGGTCGCCGACCCGGAACGCGCGCCGGTAGGTCATCAGGTAGCCGGCGATCATGTTGGCGATCGCCGAGGAGGAGCCGAGCGAAAACACCACGCCGATGAAGATGGAGAGGCCCTTGAAAGCTTCCGAGCCGGAACCCGGGATATAGGGATACGCCACCACCAGGGCGAGGACGAGGACAAGCAGGCGCACCAGCTTGTAGGTTGGCTCCGCCCATTCCGACTCAAAGCTCGAGAGCTTCACCTCCCTGCGCCCGAGCGCTCCGAAGAAGAGATGGATGAGCTTCAGCAGCCAGCGCGTGATCACGAACAGGATGACGAGGAACAGCAAGTTCGGCAGCTCCGCCATCAGGCCGCTGCCGAGGATCCTCAGCGGATTCAGCACGTATTCGAGCAACCGCACGCCCGTCCCGCGCGTCCAGGGGAATTGCAGCAGGGCATAGTGGAGGTACGCGACCACCAGCGCCAGCACGGTGAGCGCGCTCGCGCTGGCCATGGCCTTTCGCAGCGCGTTCCAGATGTTCTCGGCGCGCACGATCTGGAACGACTGGATGCCGACCGAATGGATGCGCTCGCGGTAGCGCTGCTCCAGGGCGGCGCGCAGCCGCCGCCACAGCCAGAGAGTGAGCAAGACGGCGACTCCGAGGATGAGCGTCGCCGCGAGAGCGCGGATCGCGCTGCGCCGGAGCGACTCCGGGGAGCGCTCGGCTCTCCAGTGCTCGATGGCCGTGCGCAGGCGCGCGGTATATACCGCCGCGATCACCTTGCGCCCCACGCCCTGGAACCGCGCGTCGTCGTCGGTCACCACCATCACGCGCCGGTTGCCCGCCAGGATGCCGGTGCCGAGGTCGGTCTCCTCGGTGCGCAGGTCCTCCGCCTTGAACCCGCGGTCGGCGGCCACCTGCTCGATGCGTCCGGCGATGTCGGCGGCGCGCTCGGCGGCGGGGAGCGCCTGCACGCCGATGACCCGGAACAGCTCGACGCCGTCGACCTCGACCTGGGCCGACGACACCGTGGCCTCGGAATGGGACTCCGGCGGCGGGGCGGTCCTGGCGGCGTCGTCCTCCGCCGCGAGCGCCGGCTGCGCCAGGACCAGCAGGGCGAGCAGCAGCCCCGCGGCTTCTCTGAGAAGATGGCACTTTTCCCGGGACATTGCCTGTGCGTTTCAGAAAGATTGCGGGCGCAGCACCCCTTGATGATGGAATAGTGCGCGAAACCCCGGGGCGATGGAATTGGACCTTAGTCGCAGAGGAGCTGAGAAAAAGAAAGGGCGGAGACCGGATGCGATCCGGTCTCCGCCCTGAGGATGCTTCCTTACGGTTTACGGCACCCCGGGTGGCCGGTACACGATCGAGGTGATCGCCGGCTCCACGGAGAGGATGGCTTCGTTCATCGAGAACTCGAGCGCGGTGGTGCCGGTGTGGTCCTCGATGCCGATCGTGGCCGAGTTGCCTCGCTCACGCCCGTCATCGGCCAGGTTCCTGTACTGCATCATCACGCGGCCGTCCTCGTGGAGCACGATGTTGAAGTCGAGGCGCTGCGTGCCGCTGATGAAGCGGACGTTCCTGTATTCGACGACGAACGTCCGGTTGGGCGCCGTCCCCTTCACGTCCGCGCGAATCGACGCGGAGGCGTCGACGACGACGTCGTCCCAGAGCGCGTAGATCGCCCCGCTCGGACGGTTGGCGTTCGGGAGCGCCGTGTTGGTGAAGACGCAGCTCGACGTGGTCGGGCCCGCGAATTCCATGTATCCGTTCGTGCAGACGTACGCGTCCGTGTACGTCTGGCCGTAGAAGGTGAACGCGAACGGCAGCTCGACGCCGCCCGCGACCGGCTCGAGGTCGTCGCCGGTGATCGGGATGATCGTGTCGGCCTCCTCGAACGCGTGGTTCTCGAGGCGGCAGCGATAGCCGAACTCATCGGAGATGTCGCCGAGCGCGAAGTCCAGCGTTGTGTCGGCGGTGACCGTCACGGACTGGAATTGCCCGCTGCACCCTCCCGCCTTGGCGGTCGCCGCGTACTCTCCCGCCGGCGCGTGGCCGAACGAGTAGGATCCGGTGGCGTCGGTGGTCGCCGTCAGGATGAACGGCGCGCGCTCGAGCGTCACGACGACGCCCGGCGCCGGGTTCCCGCTCGCGTCCCTGACGAGGCCCGATACCGAGAAGAGCGGAGGCGGAACGTAGCGGATCGTCGTGACCGCCGGCTCGACTGGAAGGATGGCGGTGTTGAGCGAGTACATGAGCGCCACCGTTCCGGTGTGCATCTCGATGCCGAGCGTCGCCGAGTTGCCGCGCTCACGATCGACCGCCGCGATGTTCCTGTACTGCGTCAGGATCTGCCCGTCCTCGAGAAGCACGGCGTTGAAATCGAGCCGCTGTGCCGTGTTGCCGCTGATGTGGACGTTGCGGAACTCGATGACGAATCGCCGGTCCGGCTCGGAGCCCTTCAGCTCCGTCCGGATCGAGGAGAGCGCGTCGACCACGAGGTCGTCCCAGAACGGATAGATCGCGCCGCTCGGACGGCCCGTGCCGGGGATCGTCCCGTTCGCCGACGAGCAGTTCGTCGTCGCCGGCCCGGCGAACTCCACGAAGCCGTTCGCGCAGACGTACACGCTGTTGTAGGTCTCACCATAGAAGGTGAAGGAGAACGGGATGGCCACGGCGGCGACGCCCGACGTGCCGGTGATCGGCTGGACGGTGCCCGCCTCCTCGAACGCGGCGCTCTCGAGACCGCAGCGATAGCCGAAGGCATCCGGCAGATCGCCGAGGGTGAAGTCGAGCGTCGCGTTGCCGGAGACGGCGAGCGTTTCCGTGGCTCCCTTGCACCGCCCCGCGGCGGCGATGGCCGTGTACGTTCCGGCAGGGACGCCTGGGAACGAGTAGAGGCCGCCCGCATCGGTGGTCGCCGTCAGAGTGAAGGCCGCCGTCTGCAGCGTGACGCTGGCCCCCGGTTCCGGCGTACCGTCCGTGTCGCGCACCTGCCCCGACACCGAGTAGAGCTGCGGCGGGGTGTAGCGGATGGTCGTCACGTCCGGCTCGGCCACCAGGACGGGCGTGTTGAGCGAGTACATGATCGCCACGGTTCCAGTGTGCATCTCGATGCCGATCGTGGCGGAGCTTCCCCGCTCACGAATGTCGTCGGCGATGTTCCGGTGCTGCGTCAGGATCTGGCCGTTCTCCAGGAGGACGGCGTTGAAGTCGAGCCGCTGCGACGTGTTGCCGCTGACGTGCACGTTGCGGAACTCGATGACGAACCGCCGGCTCGGCGCCGACCCCTTGAGCTCGGTCCGGATCGAGGAGAGCGCGTCGACGACGAGATCGTCCCAGAACGGATAGATCGCACCGTTCGGGCGGCCGGTTCCCGGGATCGTCCCGTTCGTCGACGAGCAGTTCGTCGTCGTCGGCCCGGCGAACTCGACGAATCCGTTCGCGCAGACATACACGCTGTTATACGACTGCCCATAGAAGACGAATGCGAACGGAAGAGCGACGGTGCCGACTCCCGAGGTGCCCGTGATCGGCTCTATGTTGACCGCCTCCTCGAATGCGGCCACCTCGTTTCTGCACGAGTAGCCGAACGCATCCACCCGCGCCGGAAGGGTGAAATCGAGCCGGGTCGGCCGCGAGACGCTGAACTCCAGCGTCTGAGGCAGCACGCACCCCGAGCCCGCCGGTGTCGCCGTCGCCGTGTAGGTCCCGGCGGCAACCGAGGGGAACGAATAGAAGCCTTCGGCGTTCGTCAGGACGGCGCCGTAGGCGCTGCCGGCGATCCGGACCGTCGCGTTCGGGACCGGCTGCCCCGAGGAGTCACGGACGTAGCCGGAGACTCTGTGCGAGGGCTGCGAGTCGAAGAAGAAGTACGACCGGTGCTGCACGCCGTCCCTTCGCGTCAGGACCGCCTCGCGGCAGGTTCCGGCCCATGCGGCATCGGTTTGCCAGGTGAACGTGTAGAGGCCCGTCTTCTTGTCCTGCGAAAGCCCCGACCCGCCCGGCGACAGCATTGCGACCGGGTACGGACGCGGCGTGGTGAAAGTCGCGTTCGGGTCGACCGTGCGGAGCGTCGAGCACTCCACCTGCCGCGAATAGGGCGAGTTCTCCGCGAACACATTCAGCCCCTGCGCTCCGGGATAGCTGAACGTGAGCGGAACGGTCGAGCCGACGTTGACGACGTTGATCGCCGGCGAGGCCGACACGTTGCCGGCGAAGCTCGCGCGACAGGCCGGATGCGTGTCGAACGCCTCGGTGTTGTCGCCGCGGCTCGTCGTTCCCTGCACCGCGCTGTAGCCGAGACCGCGCCGGGCGAACGATGCCCACAGCGTGCAGGCGTCGCCCGGATCGAGCGCCTCCGCCGCGGCGATGATCGCGTTGCGCGCGGTGACGAACCCCGGCCCGCATCCCTGCAGCTTGAGGCCGTCGATCACGTACTGGAGCGCGCGGGTGTTGCCGCCGCTGTTCCACGCCCCGTAGAGGTCGGGATTGAATCCGTGCTTGCCGATCAGGTCCCACGTCACATCCCAGAGCACCGCCGCCCATCCGTGGCCGATGCCGTGCGGTGCCGCGAGCGTTCCGCCGGTCAGCCAGCCGCCGGTCTTGATCGAGTCGTACGTGAACGGCTGGATCTCCATGGTCCGCGAGTAGGGGCGCGGGCGGATTCCGGCGCCCTGCCGGTTGGGCTGGAACAGCGCATACGGTCCCATGCCGCGCTGCCCGTTGCCGCTGTCGATCGCCGGATTCATCGTCATGATCATGGCGAAGTAGTCACTCCACCCCTCGCCGCCCTGCTCGTCGCCCGAGAGACAGTTGACCGCGGGACCGCCGGTGAGGCGGATCGACACGCCGTGGCCGTACTCATGGAGAACGATCGCGTTGTCGAAGTCGCCGTCGCGGATGCCGGGATGATCGGGATGCTTGCGCACCGTCCCCGTGACGGGACCGGCGGCTACGGCCGTCCGGATCGTGTTTCCGTCCGCCAGGTTGATGCTCGCGACCGGGATGGCGGGTCCCGGAGTCGAGAGCGAGCCCGTCAGCACCGGCCTCGAAGAGCTGGTGTTCGCGACGATCAGCGCCTTCGCGCCAGCCTCGGTTGCCCGCCGCGCCTTGTCGACGTTCTGGCAGCCGGTATTGTTGCCGGTGACGATCGCGATCCAGTCCGTGGGCGGAGCGCCGAGGTAGTCGGCGGCGGCGCAGCCGTTGCCCGCGTTGACGATCGTGCCGGCCGTACCGGCGACGGTGGGCGCGGGAGAGAACCGCGCCCACGACGCCTCGAACGTTCCGACGCCGTCGGCGACCACCTGGTTCGCGGAGCCGAACTGGTCGCCCGGCCACAGATACATCTGCATCCGCGGCGTGCCGGCCGACGTCGCGCTCTCGACGGGAGTCGAGAAGTTCGCGTTGTTCGTCCCCGCTCCGTCGGCCGCTTCGGCGCGGACATAGTCGCCCCCGAGGCCGCCGCGCCCGTAGTTGTTCGCCTGGAAGTTGCCCGAGACTTCGTCGAAGCCGTAGCCGTAGAGGACGTCGTGGAAGAGGTTGTTCCAGTAGAAGAGGTTCGTCACCACGGCTTCGCGGTAGTTCTGCGCGTGCTCCGCGAGATCCGCCGCGAAGTCGAAAGTGAGGCCGGCTCCCCCGTCGACGTCGAATCCGGCGTCGGGTCCGTTGCTGGTGTCCTGATCGAGATACGCGTGGGCGTTGTTCCCGCGCGTGAGCGTGAACTCCGCGCCGGACACCTGGTCCGTGTCGTGCCAGCCGAACGGCGATGCCGTCGCGTCGGCGGGGTTCTCCACGAGCGTCTGCGGGCCGTCGTTCGGGCTCTCCTTGGGCGTCGCGAACACGCGGTAGCTCGAACCATCGACCACCGGCGACGGCGACGAGAGGGCCACGGTCGCGCCGAGCTCCTGAGCCCCGGCAGAATCAGCCGAGGCCGCGCCGGCCGGAAGGTCCCAGTTGTCGTGGACGACGTAGTCCTCCTGGTTGAGCACCTCGCCGGTCTCGGCATCGACCGTCATCCGCCAGAGGTGCTGTCCGCCCGCTTCATCGATGTCGACCTGCCATGCGAGGCGGACGTCGGCCGGGTCCACGGGCTGATAGACGAGCTTCGCGACGATCGGGGTCGACGCGATCCCGCCACCGGTGAGGATCGTCTCCTGCTCGACGCCGTCCCTTTCTTCGACGACGGCCAGCGGCTCGCTCGGCTCCAGGCCGGCGTGCGCGGCAGCCGCGGACGCGGCATCGGCGGCCCCGATCTCCGGGGACGTTCGATTGATGCTCTCCCGGATGTCCGGAAGGAAGCTCGTCCCGAAGCTCAGCACGGCGCCGTCGGGTCCGACGTTGAAATTGCTGTCAGCCCCGAAGACCTCGAGGCCGTCGACGCGCTGCCGCAGGTAGACGTGCGTGATGCCGGTGTGCCGGCTCTTCGTCTCGGACGTGACCACGACGTCGGCGACATCTTCGGCCGTGAGGTCCGCTTCGTTCCCATGCTCGCGGATGTAGTCCTTCGAGAGATCGGCCGGGCGGCCTCCCGCGGGCCGGGTCAACGGCCGCGCGGGTGATCCTCGACTGATCGTCGGCCGCTTGTACCCGCGTTTCTGCCCGGGTGAGTTGCTCTGAGCGAGGGAAGCCATGGCGATCGCCATGACCAGAAGGCACAGCAGGGCTGACCGATGCGCACGAGAGGGCATCTGAGACTCCTCCTATCTGAACCTGACGTTAGCTTGAACCCGCCCCAGACCCGCAAAACGACTGACAATGTACAACGGAGTGTACAACTTAGCAATTCTATGCCCGCTGCGCCTCCCTGTCAACGATGTTCAAGGGATTCTTCGTTCGGGCACAGGAAGGATTCTACCGTGGTTGCTAAATCGTGGACTGGCCTGACGTGCTGCACCACCTATCCTGGCTGCACCGCCACGACTGAAGGGCCGACTCGGAACCGTACGCCGGGCTTCTTTTATTGCTTTTGCGGCTTGGCATCGAGAAAGTCGTTCACCATCGGGACGATCGTCTGTCATGCGGTCCATCAGCGTGACGTGTGTTGTGTCGGGCAAAATGGCCAATCTCGATGCTGAGCGCGGCCGCATGTCGCCGTAAATCTCGCCGCCCTTCAGGCGGAACATTTCCGCGATGTGATCGAGCCGCACGCCGTCGGCATCGCCGTGGATGAAGAACATCGGCGCTTTGGTGGCCTTGAGCTTGTCGGCGCCGAAGTCGTACGGTTTCAAAGCCATCGCGATGACGTGCTTGACGAAATTCGGGAATTCGTCCGGCGTCGGGCTCAGTTTCTTGTATTCGGTTTCGATGGGCGAGCCTTTGAACGCTTCCGCCGTGAGTTGCGGGAACGCGTCGAGCCCTTCCTTGACCCAGCCGTCGTGGCGGAACACGGCCGAAATGCTGACGACCTTGCGCACTTTTTCCGGATGGCGGATCGCACACTGCATCGCGACGCCGCCGCCCATGCTGTAACCGATGAGGTCCGCGCTTGGGATCTTGAGATGATCGAGCAGCGCGGCCACATCGTCGGCGAGGTTTTCATAGCTGAAATCGCGTTTGATGTCGGCCGTGCGCCCGTGGCCCTGCATTTCGACGGCGATCACTTTCCGCGTTTTGGAAAGTTCGCCGATCCATCCGGTCCAGTTGTTTGTAATGGTCATGAACGCGCCGTGGAGCAACACCACAGGCTCGCCGCTTCCGTGGACTTCGTAATACATTTTGAGCCCGTTGACCGGCGCGTAGCCCGTAGTTGGTTTTTGCTGCGCCGATACGACAGCCGACAGGAGCATCGTCAGGAGAAAAGCTGTTGTCTTCATGGCTTTAATGTTTCACTCCAGCGAGAGCGTTGAAGATGCCGCGCTGCAGCGGTTGTGGCGGTGAGCGCGCGGGAACCGCGCTGTTTGCGGTTTCCGTCCGCTCGCCCGCCGGGGTTGGGCGGTGATCATCGGATCGCGTGCTCCTCTGCGAGTTTGCCCAGATGAGTAGGTAGGAACCACTCACGGCAGATCTCCTCGAACATATTGCCGAGGTTTGCAAGCCGATCGAAGGTAGACTGGATTTCTGAGGCAAGCAGAAACTCTGGCAACTGTGCTTTTGCTTCATCGGCGACGGGGATGTTTCGAAGCCGACTCTCGAAGATGGATTGAAGGGACTCTCCGCTAAGCACTCTCCTCAGGAGAGTCGCCGTGGCCTCGGTGTAGACGTGAGTCAGCTCGATGGCGGGCCAAGCGTAAGTAGTTTTCCAAAAATCGTAGGCTAGGACGGTTGTCAGGAAGTGGTCAACCAGCCTAAGGAGATCGGAGACCGCCGTCTGGTGATCTGGGCTGGCTCGGTACTGGTCCAATGCATAGTAGACTTCATGCCGCTGGTATCGAAAGCGATTGAAAGCAGCATAGAGCTTCGCCCTGCGTGCAAGGAACCTAATGGGGAGGAGCGCGCTATCAGTTCGATCGATTCGGTTGAAGTTGGGCAGATAGACTGTGTGAGAGTCCTGCGCGGATAAATCTGGGTTCTCCGGAATGAGAACCTTGTCAACGAAGTCGTTAAGGCATACCCAATAGACTTCGGAGCGTGTCGTATCAGCTACCGCGAGTAGAAAAGCCACCGCTGGCCCCATGGATCGGGCTAGCTGCAATTCTGCAGTCTCAATGGGTTCGGGGATTACGGTGATCTCGCTCGCGGCATCTCTATCGTAGGTCAATGGGCTCTTTTCGACGTTGTAGCGAGCGTGAACCTGCTTTTTTATCCATCTGACTTCAGAGTGAGATTTTAGTTGAACGAAGAAGTGCTCGCCCAAGCTTACGAAGCCCTCGCCGTATGGGTCGAAGACTTCAACTGCGAAGTCTATACCATAGTCTGGCTGGTATGGGCGAACAACCCATGCATCAGGCAGAGCACTCCGGAGGAGTTGTGTCCCCACCGTGTCAACAATATGAGAGTCTGGACGCTTCTTCATGATCTGAAATGGCGTGCTCGCCGCCCAACGCTCAGAAAGTGAGCGAGCGGAAACCGCGCTTTCTGCGGTTTCCGTCCGCTCGACCGCTGGTGTTGGGCGCTAGTTGATACCCACGACCACAGTGTTCATCGCTCCTTTAAGCTCGTACTGGTGTCCTTAGTTGAACTTGGCTCCGCTCTCTGTACGTCACGTGCCGCCTGCCCCCATATACCGAAGTAGATAAACGCCAAAGCAACAATAACTAGCATGAGGCCGCCACAGGCTCCAAACAAAAGCTTACGTCTCCACGTCCAGCCTGGCCTTACAGCCTCAACTGCTCCTATAGTCACTAAACCGCCAGCCATAAACAAACAGCAGATCTGTCCGGCGTTAGAACGTACGAAACTCAGACCGGATGAGGAAATCTGATTGCTAGCACTGGGAGAGAAACCGTAGCTGTTCAACAGTTTAGCCAGTTGAGATTCGGTAGTGCTCCTCGAAAGAGGGATTAGGCTCAATGGTGCGCCGGCAAGTCCAGTCCCAATTCCTATGTTCTTGGTGAAGTCTGCAAGTGATACCTTCTCAGAACCTTTAACCTCACTCTCTTTTGTAGCCATAGGTGGCTCAAAACGTAGGTTGCGTGGCACGTAGACCGTTGATCCCAGGGAAAGCGTAATATTTTTTGATATTTGGGAAGGTAAAGAGCTTGCCTCCACCGGCTGTCGACTTGAGAGCACATCCTCGCCTAGGCTCTCTAATTGTGTGACCCTGACTGGCCGACGGAACAAACCTTGGCTGGCATGGGCAGTGACAATCTTCACGGGTACGACTCCTTACATCTTTGCGCCTGACCAGTTAACCTATCCTGCTACGCCCAACGCTGATAGCGGTGAGCGCGCGGAAACCGCGCTGTTTGCGGTTTCCGTCCGCTCGACTGCCCGAGTTGGCCGTATCACCGATACGCTGCGATATTTGCATGGAGCTTTCTCCCCGCAGTGACGGCTCCAATTCTACTCCGAGGACCGCGATATGGCTAGAGATCTTCCGCTACACGCAATGTCAGCTTGGTGCCCGATAAGCAACACTGCATAATTACTCCCTCCAGCCCTTGATCGCCGCATCTGCGCTTATCGTGCCCAGTTCCTTGCACTCGGATACAGAAAATCCAGCTGGACTACCTTTTATAAAACCCGCAGCCAGATCCTTATTAACGTAGGTGATCCGCACTTCGAGCGAATCTCCTGATCGGCTAATGACCTTGCCTATCCATGCCTGCAGGACACCCTTGTTAGTGACGTAATCCCCTTCCGAGATCACATACTTGTTCACCGCAGCCAGATATTGATCTGCATTCCGCAGGAACTCAGCAGCATGTTCCGGCGAGGCCTTTCGGAGCTCCAGCTTTGATTGCCACAAGATTGCATAAGCGCTTTCATATTTCCCCTGCTGTGCGTAGCATACGCCTTCAGCAATCAGCAGCCCAGGATAGAGGACATCGGAAGTATGCTTGTACTCGGGAGGTCCGGGCTTCTTCCCCTTTTCTACCCACTCAAGAGTCTTGGCACAATTACCATCGCCAATCTCTGCGATCTTCATCATTGCCGCCTGGTATACCTGCGATCGAACGAAGGGCAGACCTTCTTCACCAAGACCCGATGTTCCCAATGCCATGAGCTCCATCCAGATTCGATACGCTTCCTCGTTTCGGCCTTGCTCTGCAGCCGTCAAAGCTGCATCGACCTTTGCCTTGACCTCTTCCATCTGCGAATGTAATGCGCAAGGTAGAAATGAAGCCGCGGCAAGTGCTGCAAGAACAGTTCTCTTAAATACGTTCATCCCAGACAACATGACTCCTCCTTTGAGTGCACAAAACTCACCAGCGCTTAGAGGCTCACCGTGTGGCAAGCGCGCGGAGCGCGTTAGCCGTCCGGTGTAGCGTCGGGGCTGGCCGGCATCATCCATTCCGTAGTTTTTCAAGCTTTAGGCCTCATCAAGATCAACAACGCCACTGAGCTTCTCCACCATTTCTTAAGGATCTCAGCTGCACCCCAAGCCCCGAAACTACGACTGCCAACTACCATCAGGATCTTACGTTGACCTCGTCTCGCGAAAATTTAATACCTTCACTCCGCAGCAGCAATGGTCACCCTTCTATTCTATTGGACATACTTGATCTCAATCATTCTATCCTCTTGTTGATCAGCCCAATTCTGGGCTCGGTCCTTGTATGTCCAGTACATCGGGGAAACCATTTCTTGCGGAACTACCTTCCGGCTGGTCAATGACACAGTGTACGTCTGTCCCTCACTGTCCACACGGGTGACTCTTCCGCGGAATTCGAATTTGTATGTCACCGTGTGGCAAGTTGTCCCAACGAACGGTATTGTTATGCAATCGTCACTGTCAATCTTTTTATGCTCAACCCAACGGACTTCGTCACCTATCTTCTTTAATGTGCTTAATGCAGTCTTTACGGCCTGCTGCTGGTTTGCAGGATACTGCTGTCGAAAGGGAAAGGCCTGCATGGCGTCCCACATCTCTTGTTGGCTCAATGCTGCACTAGCACCGGAGAGTCCATCCAAGAGACCTCGCACTATTAGCTTGGGATCGACCGAAGCCCTTTGTTCTTTTAGAGATTTACCTAGGTTGAAGCCAATGACATAGCTCTCGTCCCACATCTTTTGTTGGTTCGACGCCGTGCTATCGCCGGAGAGTGCATCCAAGAGACCTTGTTCTACTTGCTCGGGACCGACCGATCTCTTTTGTGCCTTTAGATAGTCGCCTAGGTTGAAACCAATGACATAGCTCGCCCGATCCCTGAGAGATTCGGGCTTGTTACTCTCAGGTTGAGCCGTAGCCTGAGCGAACCCTACCGCTGTACAGCCAAGAACCATTAGTGTCAATAATCTTAGTCGCATAGTGAACTCCATGTCGTTCCAAGTTCTTTGTCGAGCTAGCAGCAACGTTCTTGCTGCTTGCCGGCGGCGCAGCCGTTCGGTTGAGCAGTGGGTTAGCTGGCGCGAACCCCTGCACAAGCGTTTACTATCTCCAGTCCTTCAGAGTTGCATCGGCACTGATGGCGCCGAACTCCTTACAATCTGTAACGAAAATTTCCGTCCGCTGCCCTTTGATAAGAGTGGCGCCAAGCTCTTTGTTGGCATAGGTTATGCTCACCTCTAGTACACTACCTCGCCTGTTCATGACCCGGCCGATCCAGGCTTGCAACAAGCCCTTATTGGTTACGTAATCTTCATCAAATATGATGTGCTCCTTAACCAGATTGAGATACTGATCGGCTTGGCGTATAGCATCAGTCATGTCCTCATCTGTGATTTTTCACAGCTCGGTCTTCGCCAAGACCAGCTGTGTATGCCTGCTCGCACTTTCCTTGCTTTGCATAACATACTCCTTCTGCCATCAGTAACAGTGGATAGAATCCGTCTGCAGGACTATCGTCATTCCGTAGTCCAGGAGATTTTCCCTTCTCGGTCCACTGCAGAGCCATCGAGCAGTCTTCTCCAGATTCTCCGACTTTCCTATACGCCTCTATACTTGCGACCTAGCGAACCGATAGAATTCATTGCCAAGAATTGGGGGGCCCCTAGAAGCGAGGTCTGCCCAGATCCTATAGGACTCCTCATGTCGGCCCTGATCTGCGGCATCGAGAGCCTTACGAGCTTGTGCTCTTGCGTCGAGAACCTCTTGGACGGATGAAGTGGGCCTATTAAAGACAGCATCATTCCCAGAGAAACAACCAAATTCCGGAGCGCACTATTCGATCGCGTCACGAGAATCACCTCCTAGCTCGAATGCCGGCCAACGCTTTGGGCCTAACCGTGCGACACCGCGCCAGCGGTGACGTCCGGTTGAGGCCCGGTGTTGGGCGTCTGGTTTCCCATCAGATCTCAGTTTTGGGAGGAAGAGTCATGCGCTTCGCCAGAGAACTCTCTGGTAGAAAGTACTCACTCGTTAATTGGGAGCGTATCGCACGGACCTCCTCAGGGCTGGCAACACCAGACCGCAAATGAAAATAGAGCTCGGTCATTTTAATGTAGTATTTTGCTGACTTTCCTATAGGTCCTGCCGCTACCCAATTGATATAGGCATCAAGGATTCGATGAGTGCCTGCGCCCAACAGAGTTCCTGGGATGATCGCCTCTACCATCCCTATATTGGGGAATAGACCGGGGAACCATAGATGAAAGAGCCCGAACAGACCACCGCCGAAAAGAGCTCCGAAGCCCAAAGATCTAATTTGATCCAGGAAGCTTATCATCGCCTCGCCGAGCGCCTCCGCAAGAAAATCATTTGCCGCAGTCGGACGTACAAGGCAGCTATCTCGAGACCCGCATAAATTGTCAGTGCGCCCCCTACATAAAAGGTAGCATGGGAGGACAAGTGCCGAAGAAGAAAAAGCCACAATAAACCGACGATGGCCAATCTAAATACGGCAGTTGAGAAAATATAGTTTCTATGCTGTACAGAGTTATCGGCTATGTATCTTTCCAGCCCCTCAATCTCGTCCCACTCATTCATAATTGTGCACCTCAGTAAACGTTCGTAACGCCCAACCTTATAAATCGACGGTCGCCGCTACGGCTTCCAATCTGCCTTATCGCTATCTCACCAAGCCAAAGCAAGGTAAATCCAAGAAATCGCCATGGCTCTATGTAGTGGGATTGCCGTAACTTACGTTGACTCTACGCTGATTCGTTATCCTCGTCAACTTCTCAAGACGGCCGTGTAAGCAGCCGGAGGAGCCAGCGGAGATGAGTCCGCTTACACGGCCGGCTTTGGCAGCTAAATGCTTGAATCGGCGACGATTGGATCCTCCCGATGGGGCGTGTGGATCGCCCAAGAATCGGGCAAAGCATGCTACACGTACAGGAGAGTAGGGTAAGCACGCAAGAAGGATCGCGCGCAAGATGCTGATTCTTCGGGAGATCGGCAAACTGGAACGATGCGCGCGGGTTTGCTTACGCGGTGGAGGGCGGCCGTGTAAGCCAGGAGCTCCTGGACCGTCCGAATGTCGTAGCCGCTCATCAAGAGGCGGGTGGCGAAGGAGTGGCGCAGGGTGTGGCACGTCGCGGGCTTTACGATCCGCGCCTTGTGCGCGGCTTCCTGGAAGGTCCGCTGGATCCTCCTTTCATGGAGATGATGCCGGCGGGTCTCTCCAGTCCGGGGATCGATGGAGAGGCTCCGGTGCCGGGAAGACGTACTTCCCGCGAGCTCTGGCTTGGCTTGCCTGGGCATTACCGCAACAGCAGCTTGGGTGTTGTGGCGGATCGGGATCGAGAGCGGGCGAATGGGGGAGGGGGCTGGATGTCAGAAGGCCGGAGGGCGGCCGTGGAGCACCGCCCTCCGGGTTCTACTGGACGACTACTCCTGAGGCGCCGGAGCGGTCGTGGCCGCCGGCTTGGCCTTGCGGGGGCCGCGCGGGCCGGTCTTGCGGGGACGGACTCCGAACTTCACCAGGGCGTCGCTGGAGAATCCGTAGGTCCCTTTCAGGTGGGAGGCGACGCGGTTGCGCAGGTCGTCTCCGCGCTTCTCCAGGTCCTGCCGCCGATGGACGATCTCCTGGAGACGGCCGCGGGCGACTTCCTGCTCGCTGTCCAGGATCTTCGCCTCGCCAATGAGGCTCTCCATCTCCGTCGAGAGGGTCTGCAGGAAGGGCAGCTCCAGCAGGAACGGCTTGAGGTTGGAGTTGAACATCTCCCAATTGATGATGCGGTTTGCGAACTGCTGTACTTTTCTCATGTGCTTTTCCTTTTCGTTTGTTTGTTGGAACGGCGTTTCGTCTGACGACCCACGGGAACGTTGTCCTTGTTCCCGGCTCCAGGTGGCCCCCGGTTTCTCTTCATAGGGATGCTCCTTTCCCTGTTTTGAAATTTCTCCTTCTCAAACAGACAATCTGTGCTTCTTGCGACGGGAGAAAGCCTACTTGAGGTCTCCTTCGGTGTCAATAGCAAACCGAATAGAAATTTCAGAGTTTTTTCTGGTTGGATTGGCCATGCTGGGTTCTTTAGGCCGTTTTCTGGAGTCAGAGAAGATTTCCTGGCTTCAAACATTGTTTGATCTGCTGGAACAATGCTTGAGCGCGCTGGAGCGATGCTGGAGGGGAAAAAACAATGTTTGCCGCACTCAGACGTTGTTTTTACCCCTGGAACATTGTTGCAGGAGCTTTTTGGCCCTCAAGGGCTCTCGAGGAGTGAAGCAAGGGAAGGAAGGGGCCGACGGGGTGCCGGCCTTCTCAATCAGGGATTCTGGCGGAGGCCGCCTCGTCGGGCGCCGTCTCCGCCGGGGGCTCGGGCAGCCAGAACGAGGCGATGAATCCGACCAGGTAGACGCCGAACCCGACCGCGGCGGCGGTCATCGCCATCTTGGCGGGAGCGGCCGCGCGGTCGGCGGTGACGGCGAGGGTCGCGGTCAGCCAGGCGAACGAGGTGCCGATCAGGCGGCCACCGATGTTGGCGGCGAAGCTCTCACCGGTGCCGCGCAGGTGCAAGGGATAGACCCTCGGCAGGTAGTTGCCCCAGAAGCTGAACTGCGCGACGGTCAGGAACCCGGCGAGGAAGATCATCGGGTACAGCAGATCGAGGCTGGTGGTGGCGGCCCAGGCGAAGGTCAGGGGCATCACGATCAGCCCGGGGATCTGGAACAGGCGGATCAGCCGGCGCCGGCTGATGATCACGACCGCCAGCACGGCGAGCGCCACGCGGCCCGCCAGCCCGCCGACCTCCTGCACCTTGACGACGTCCGAGGCGACCGCCTGCTCGGCGCGCCGGGCCTCGGGGGGCGGCAGATCGGCCGTCCTCTCCCGCACTTCCTGGAGCCCGGGCACGATCTGCGGGATCTGCTGGATGGCGCCGAAGGCGGCGCCGTAGGACATGGCGAACATCAGTGTGGTCACCAGGGTGGTGCGGCGCAACTCGGGGGCGAACAGCGCGGCGAGGCTCGGCCGCTGGAGCGTGCCCTCCTGGCGCTTCTTCTGCCAGGCCGGCGACTCCGGCAGGAACGGCCGGATCAGGATCAGCGGTATGGCCGGGATGACGCCCGACATCAGCGTATAGCGCCAGGCCGCGTGGGGATCGGCGACGCCCTCCATGGCGAGGGCGGGCAGGCTGGCCGCGTACTTGGCCAGCAGGCCGCTGACCACCGCGACCATCAGGCCGCCGAGCGACGAGAACGCCTGGGTATAGCCGAGCACTTTTTCGCGCCGCTTGGGCTCGGGGAACAGCTCGGCCAGCCAGGCGACGGCGGCCACGAACTCGACGCAGACGCCGATGAACACCAGGCAGCGGCAGAACAGCAGCATCTCGATCGAGGTCGCAAAGCCGGCCGCGAACGCCGCTCCGGCATAGAGCAGGATGCTGAAGGTGAGCACCCGCCGCCGGCCCAGGATGTCCGTGAGGTAGCCGCCCAGCAGGCCGAAGATGCCGCCGGCAAAGGCCGGGATGTAGAACAGCCGGCCCACCCACATCTGGAACTCGGGCGAGCCCGGCGTGGCGCCCACCAGCTCCTGGAGAGCCGGGCGGACGATGAGCGGCAGCATGAGCAGCTCGTAAATGTCGAAGGCGAAGCCCATCGCGGCGATGACGCAGATGAGCCATTGGGTCGTCGTGAGGCCTGCGGTCTTTTGGGGCACGGGGGAAGTTTACCCGACCCGCCCGCCGCTTGCACGGACGGAACCTCAGTGCAGGCCAGGAAGCTCGAGAGGGCGATCCACGGGAGCGGGCGGAGCCTGAGGCGAGCTTACCCGTCCCGGCGAGCCGGCGCCGCGGGTCGTGCGGGCCGGCTCTCTGCTCGGCTGGCACCTGTCTGGATCTTGGAGTCTGGTCTCTGAGCGCCCTGAGACCGCTTCTCTCCTCACTTCTGCCGGCGTACGTTCTGCAGGCGCACCGGCTGCGAAGAGTAGTTTTCCATCTCGATGCTCTTGCCGTCCTTGCTCACCTCGATCTTGGTGGCGAGCGACAGGCGGCCTTCCCCTTTCTTGCCGTCCTGGTCCATATGGAACTCGATCAGCGTGAACGGATAGTCCATTGTCCGCGCCGAACGGCTGGCCTCTCCGAAGGAGATCGCGCGGTCGGTGGCCAGGAAAACGCGCTGGCCGCCGCTCGGCAACGGCGTCAAGTACGCATAGTGAAGGTCCCAGCCCAGGGTGTTGGACGTCCGCACGGTCCCGACGCGCGGGCCCTTCTGCAGCGCTTCCAGCAGGCCTGCCTGCCCCTTCGCCTTGAAAGCCTCGATGAGCGCTTGGCGCTCCTGCTCGGTGGACCACCGGTCGATGATGAACTGGAAGACCTTTGAGCCGCCACCGCCGCCGATCGAGCCCATGTTGATCCCCTGCCCCGAAAACCTGATCGGACCCTCGTCCGGTTGCGCGCCCAGGGAAATCGCCAGGCTGAGCGTTGCCGCGACCAGGACCAGGATCGCGATGGCGGTCCGGCGCAGTGGGTTGTGCGATTCCGACATCGCCTGCCTCCTTTCCAGATACCGCTCCATATACCGCAGACGCGGTTCAGGCGATTATCGAAGCCGCTCTCGAAAGGGGAAATTGGACCTTGGTCCCACCTCCCGGAGAGATCGCGCCGGCAGGACGACCCATCAGAGCGCGAGCACATACTGCGCGAGTGGGCCGAGTCGCGCGCGCGTCTCGGGCTGCATGCGGGCCGCGAAGTCGGTCCCGGCACGCCCGTCCCGCGGAATGAACGCGCCTTGGAGCGACCGGCGCGGCCCGCTCGATGTGTTTGCGGTGTGGCCATGCCATGCGGACCCGTTGAAGACGAGCAGCGAGCCGGCATTGCCGCACGCCAACACCTGCCCGTCGTGTTCGGCCCGCAGATCTGAAATGGTGTCCTCCGGAGTGCCCGGCCACCGGTGCGAGCCCGGCACGAAGCGGGTCGCGCCGTTGTCGGGCCGAAACTCATCGACCATCAGGATGAAGCCGAGGAGCGGCCAATCGGCGGAGTCGCGCCGAACGTCAACGTGCAGTTCCTGGGCAGGCGAGCGCGGCCGCAGCGTCCGCGCGAGCAGCGAACTGAGCTTGAACGGTCGGCCGATGACGCGGCAGCACGCCTCGAGCAGGGGCGGAAATACGTAGAGGTCGTCGAACTCGGCGCCACGATTCACGAAATCGTTCACCTTCGTCGAAGTACTGCCGATCCTGATGTCGTCGCCGGTCGCCGACGCCACGGCGGCGGTGTATGCGTTGGCCAGCCGTTCCATCCGATCGGACGGCACCGGGCCGGGAATACGACGAAGCCTCGCTCCTGCAACTCTGAGGCGGCGTCCATCGGGAGCTCGCTCCCTGCGGCCAACGTACTGAACCAGTCGAACATAGGTATTGGCTTCTGCGGCGGCCAACGGGAATAGCTTGAGAGCACCTGATAAAACCGGTGACAGACCGGCCCGTTGGGCCGGTTTTGTTAGGCGCTCTCAGGATTCCAGGGCTCACTGCCGCGCGCGCGGGAACTTCTGGGTCTCGGGCGCGGGACGGACGACGTCGATCAGGTTGACGATCGACTCCACCATGGTGCGCAGTTTGGCGTCGCAGCCATTGAGGTTCGCGCCCACCTTGAAGTTGTTGAAGCGCGTCCCCTGGCTGTACCAGGTGATCTCGTACTCGATAGGGCCGTCGGCCGTGGCGCTGCCGCAGTCGCCGCGCGCGAGGCCGACCTGGCCGGCTGCCAGGGCGTCGTTGAGCGCCCGGAAGTCAGCAGGCGAGGCGTTGCCGCGCAGGATGCGGGCCGGCTCGTCGTCCCGGAGCTCCGTGATCTCCGTGGCGCCCCCGGCGTGGATCACGACCATCGTATCGATGTGCTCACCGGCGATCGTGAAGGTCTCCCAGTGGATCGCCAGCAGGGGAGGACGGTCGAAGCCGGACGGAGGCAAGGGGGCGGCTCCTGCTGCCAGGGCCGACAGACCCAAGCCGAGGAGACAGAAGGCGGTTTGGCGGAGGATGCTGCCCTTAGGGTCTTTCACGGTCACTCTCCTTGTCATTGGCTGAAAGTCTACACCTCTTCATCCCTTCACAGAATACGGTGCGGGATGCCGCCCTTACTGAGCCCAATGATTGAGCCCGGTCATTGAGCCTTCACCTCCGTCCACAGCTCGTCGATCAGCTGTGTGGTCTCTCCAAGGTCCTCGATCAGCTCGCAGCGGTCGAGGATCTCCTTGGGAGGGTAGATCGACGGGTCTTGGCGGATCTTGGCGTCGATCAGGGGGAGGGCGGCCTGGTTGGCGCCGGCGTAGTGGACGCCGTTGACGATCTTCGCGGCGACTTCCGGCTCCAGGACGTAGTCGAGAAAGGCGTAGGCCGCGTCCAGGTTGCGGGCTCCCTTGGGGATGGCGACGTTGTCGATCCAGAGGGTGCCTCCCTCCTTCGGGACCACGTAGGCGAGCCGGCCCGGGGCGTTCGCCACGACCTCGGCCATCTCGCCGTTCCAGCCCTGGGCCACGTCCACGTCTCCCGCGGCCAGGAGGTTCGCGAAGTCCGAGCTGTTGTAGGTGCGCACGAGGGCTTTCTGCTTCTTGAGCATGCCGGCCGCCTGGCGCAGCACCGCCGGGTCCGTCTCGTTGATGGATTTGCCCAGGATCCGGAGCGCCGCTCCGAAGGCCTCCCGCGCGTCGTCCAGCATCAGGATGCGTCCGGCGTAGCGCCCGTCGAACAGGGCGCGCCAGCTGTCGACCGGCTCCTTGACTTTCTGTTTATTGAAGCCGATGCCCGTGGTCCCCCAGAGATAGGGGAAGGAGTGGCTGTTCTTGGGATCGTATTTCTGATTCAAAAAGCGCGGGTCGAGGTTCTTGAAGTTGGCCAGTTGGCTCCTGTCGAGCTTCTGGACCAGACCCTCAGGAATGAGGATTTTCATCATGTAGTCCGAGGGCACCACGATGTCGTAATCGGCCACTCCGGACTGGAGCTTTTCCAGGATGGCCTCGTTGGAATCGTAGGTGTCCACGTTGACCTTGATGCCGGTCTTCTTCTCGAACCCGTCGATCACCTCCTGCGGCAGGTAGTTCGTCCAGATATAGACGTTCACATCCTGGGGAACCGCCTTCGCCGGCTCGCCCGTTTCCCTCGCACCTCCGCCGCAGGAGAGCGCCGTAATGGCGAGAACGATCGCGAGAACGATCAGAAAAAGCCTTTTCATCTTGGATCTCCCGTGCCAGAAGAAAGCAGCCGGTGGGCGAGGACGATCAGGACGACGGTGACCGCGAGGAGCAGCGTCGAGACCGCGTTGACCTCGGGGGTTACGCCCACTCTGAGCATCGAATAGATATGAAGCGGCAGCGTCGTGGCCCCCACTCCGGCGACGAAGGAGGTCACGACGTAGTCGTCAATCGAGAGGGTGAAGACGAGGAGGGCGCTCGCCACGATGCCCGGCGCCGCGAGCGGCAGCGTCACCCGCCGGAAGGTCTCGAAGGGGCCGGCGCCCAGGTCCCGCGCCGCCTCTTCGAACGACGGATCGAGACCCGCGAGGCGCGCCCGCACCACGATCGCCACATAGGAGACGCTGAAGACCACGTGGGCGATCACCACCGTCCAGAGCGACAGGCGCAGCTCCACGGCGCCGAAGAACGTCAAGAGCGCCGCACCCAAGACCACCTCGGGGATGATCACCGGCAGGTAGAGCAGGGCCTGGGTAGAGCGCTTTCCCCGAAAATTACTCCACCTCGCGAGGGCCAGCGCCGCCGGCGTACCGAGGAGGACGGCCACGACGGTCGTGATCCCCGCCACGAGCAGGCTGTTGCGGACGGAGCGGAAGAGGAGGGCGTTGTCCAGGAGCCGGCGGTACCAGTCCAGCGTGAACCCTTCCCAGAAGGCTGTCTGCCGCGCCGCGTTGAAGGAGAAGACCACGAGGATGACGATCGGCGCGTAGAGGAAGACGTAGACGAGCGCCGTGTGGGCCGCGAGGAGGCGCCGGTGCCAACGGCTCCCGGGCGTGCTCACAGCAGCTCCTCCCCGCCCCGGCGCCTGGCGTAGAAGGCATAGGCGAGCAGCAGGATCAGGACGGCCGCCGTCAGCTCGAACGCCAGGGCCGAGCCGAAGGGCTTGTTGCGGGCCACGGCGAACTGGTTCTGGATCAGGTTGCCGAGCAGCATGCTGCGGGCGCCGCCCAGGAGGTCCGAGACCACGAACTGGCCGAGGCTGGGGATGAAGACGAGCACGATCCCGGCCACGATCCCCGGCATGCTGAGCGGCACCGTCACCCGCCAGAACGATCCGGCGCGGCCTGCTCCCAGGTCGGAAGCCGCCTCCAGCAGCGACCGGTCGAGCTTCTCGAGCGAGGCGTAGAGGGGGAGGATCATGAACGGCAACTCGCCATAGACGAGGCCGATCATCACCGCCGCCGGGGTGTAGAGGATCTGCAGGGGGGAATCGAGGAGGCCCATCCCCGTCAGCACCAGGTTGACCAGCCCTTCCGTCCGCAGGATGAACATCCACGCATAGGTGCGGATCAGGAAGCTCGTCCAGAACGGCACCACGACCAGCCCGAGCAGCAGCCCCTTCCATCGCCGCGGAGCCAGGATCGCGAGGTAGTAGGCGATGGGGAAGCTCACGGCGAGGCAGAGCACGGTCGTCAGCACCGCCATCCAGAGCGACCGCCAGCCGATCTTGAGATAGATCGCCCCCAGGGACCGGGCATAGTTGCCGAGGAACTTCCCCGAGAGGACATAGGCGCCGAAGTCCTCGATGGGCTTCAACCCGCCATAGGTGCCCCGCTCGGCGAAGCTGACAGCCAGCATGAGGGCGAGGGGGATGAGGAAGAAGATCCCCAGGACCAGCCACGTGGGCAGGAGAAGGGGGTAGGCGGAGCGGCCGGATTTACGCATTCAGGCTCTCCCGCAGCACCACGCTGTGCCGAGGGTCCCATCCCAGGAAAGCCGGGCTCTCAGGAGAGAAAGGCAGAGCGTCCCCCGCCAGGCCGGCGTTCTGGGCGAAGACGGTGTAGCGCTCGTCGCGGGCGTCTCGGACCCTCCATTCCGTGCTCGCTCCGTGGTAGACGCGGTCCTCGACCGTCACCTTCAGCGAGACCTCGGAGGGGAGGGGGACGGCTCTCAGGGAGAGCTTCTCCGGGCGGACCACGAAGCGTACGGGCTCGCGGCGCAGCCTCGGCGGTCCCGGGTCCGGGATGGAGAATTCGGTGCCATCCGGCAGTTGCAGGGCGAGGAGGCCGTTCTCCTGGCGGCGGACCTCGGCCGTGAAGACGTTGGTGGCGCCCAGGAAGCGGGCTACGAATTCCGTCTCGGGGGACTCGAAGACCTGCACCGGACTGCCTACCTGCTCGACCTTGCCGCCGTTCATCACCGCGATCCGGTCGCTCATGGAGAGCGCCTCTTCTTGGTCGTGGGTGACGAAGACGAAGGTGATGCCCAGGCTCCGCTGGAGGCTCTTGAGCTCGACCTGGACCTCTTTCCTCAGGTTGGGATCGAGCGCGGCCAGGGGCTCGTCGAGCAGCAGCACCTGAGGCCCTAGCACCAGGGCGCGGGCCAGCGCCACCCGCTGGCGCTGGCCGCCGCTCAACTGGTCGGGACGGCGCTTCTCGTATCCCGTCAGGCGCACGAGGGCTAGCGTCTCGGCCACCTTGGCCGCGTGCTCGGACCGCGGCAGCGGCTTGTAGCGCAGCCCGAACCCCACGTTCTCCTGGACCGTCAGGTGGGGGAACAGCGCATAGTGCTGGAAGACCATGTTGACCGGCCGCCGGTGGGGGGGCACCTGGGTCACGCCGGTGCCCTGGATGCGGATCGTCCCCGCGCTCGGCTCCTCGAAGCCCGCGATCAGGCGGAGCAGCGTCGTCTTGCCGCAGCCGCTGGGACCCAGGAGAGCGAAGAACTCGCCGGAGGCGATCTCCAGGGAAACGTCGTCCACAGCCGTCACGTCGCCGAAACGCTTGGTGACGTTCTGGATTTCAACGCTCGGAACAGAGGACGAGGGCATCGCCGCTTTGCGAGTTGTCACGCGGCATACAGGATCTGGAGCTCGCTCAGGATACGGTCGCGCAGGTAGGGGCTGAGGGCTCCTTCGGTCAGGAGATCCACCTTCCGGCCCAGGGCGCTTGAGATCTTCCGCTCCAGGGCGACGAGAGAGAGGAGGCTCTTCGGTTTGGCAGGACGGACCAGGAGGTCGATGTCGCTCCGCTCAGTCTGCTCTCCGCGTGCCATCGATCCGAATACGCCGACCATGGCAATGCCGTTGGCCTTGCAGATCTCGATGAGCTTCTGGGTGTCGAAAGGGTACGTGGCCATGGAAGTCACCCAGAAGACTTTAGCATGCCGCAGATCTGGCAGGACGCCGTTCGCCGGGTTCGACTAAAGAAAGCATGTCCTGCGGCGCGCCTTCCGCCCCGGCGCGCACCTCCTCTTGTGAACCCTTTCAACCGGAGGAGGAGTGTCTATGAAGTTCCGCCGTCTCACCATCCCCATTCTCGCGGCCCTGGCGTTCGTGGCGGTCGCGGGGCAAGCCGGCGCCCAGCCCTGCCTGATCTTCGTTCACGGCAAGCAGACCAACACCAACACCTACACCAGCTACACCTCGGCCCGGAACTACTGGGTGAACGGCTCGAACGACTTCGTCCGCACGGCCACCAAGAGCTTCGCCACGCCCTACTACGTGGTCGGCTACAACGGCACCCGGCCCTACTGGGAATCGCAGTCGGCCGGCGAGGTGGCGAACGAGATCGTCAACGCCACCAACGGCGGCGCGGACGCCGGCGGCCGCCGGTGCACGAGGACCTACGCCCAGGGCGGCACGTTCTGGGTGATCGCCCACAGCATGGGCGGGGCGGTCATGGACTACATCCTCGGCAACAACGACGCCTCGGACCCCAACTTCAACGCCAACGGACCCTACGACCAGGTGGCGCAGCGCATCAGCCTGGCGATCACCACGGGCGGCGCCCACCGCGGCTCGCAGGGCGCGGACGCCGTGTGCCTGCAGGCGAACCCGCTGTGCAGCTTCATCGCCATCTTCATCCAGAGCTGCGACGATGCCACGTACTGGCTGCGCAGCTCGGACGACGTCCAGGTGCGGACCTACGCGAACGCCCCGGCCAAGCTGGTCTATCTGACCGGCGGCTACGAAGCGATCTTCGGCGCCAGCGCCTGCCTGACCGGCGAGGACGACGGCGTCGTGCAGTACGCCTCGATCTTCGCCTGCAACGGCAGCGCGACGGCGAGCTACGACAACTCGAACGTCTGCGGCAATACGAGCAAGCAGGAGGCCTCGGGCTTCCGCAACCTCGACGCCACGCACGAGAACCACGACGACGAGCGCAACGCCAGCGATACGGACGTGCGCAAGGCCATCCCCGGCGGCAACTGGACGTGCGGCGGCGTGCCCTGCGCGCCCAACACCACGGTCCAGAGCGCCATGAACACCGCCCAGTTCATCGCCATCCTTTATTAATTGGGACCAGCTTGATTGGGACCAGCGAAAGAGATCACCAGGAGAACAGCCATGAAAAATACGATTGCAATCGCGATGACCTTGTTGGCGATCCCGGCGGTTCCGGCCCTCGCTCAGATCGAAGCCGGCAAGCTCGCGCGTGAAACCGCCAAGGAATACCGGGAGCTGGCGCGCTATCCGGAAAGCTCCCGCGCCGTGAAAAAGGGAGAGGTCGACCCCATCCGTGAGAAGCGCCAGGCCACCCGCCAGACGCGGCGCGGCTCGGACGCGAACGATCCCACCCTCGCCGTGTGGGCCTCGAAAGTGAGCTATGAAAAGGGACAGATGATCGATCTCTACGCCTCGCTGGAAGACCGCGGCAAGGCCGTGGCTGCACTGGGCGAGATCACGGGTGAAATCGAGGACGCCGAAGGCAGGATCCTCGCCCAGGTGACCTACCGGGACGACGGCCAAGGCGCCGACGTGCGGGCCGGCGACGGCGTCTACTCGGCGCGTCTCGTCCCCGCGGCTCTGACGGCGACGGCGAGCTACATGGTACGCGTCCAGACCCGCCTGGCCGACGGCGACCCGCTGGCCGCGGCCGGCGGCTTCCTCTATAGCGATCCCTCAGCCCACCTGACAGGCCGGTACCGGGACGTGCTGCGCGACGGCAACCTCGTCATCGCCGCCGAGGTGGAAGTCGCGGAGCTCGGCCGGTTCCACCTCGCAGGCACGCTGTACACGATGGCCGGCGAGCCGATCGGCTACGCCCAGGCTGCGGCTGAGTTGGAGCCCGGCCGGCAGTGGATCGAGCTCTCCTACTACGGTCTCCTGTTCCACGACCGGCAGGCCGCCGGCCCCTACCGTCTCGGCAGCGTGGCGCTCGCGACCACGGGCCGCATGCCGAACGCCCTGAACGACCTGGTGGAGAACGCCCACGTCACCCGGGCCTACCGCGTCCAGCAGATGCGGAACGTGTCCTTCGAGCGTCCGCAACTCCTGGAGTCGGCGAAGCGCTTGGAGGTGGATGCGGAGAGGGCGGCTCGGGAAGCGAGAGGGGTGGAGCGGCAGTAGGCCCTCACCCCCTGCCCCCTCTCCCGGCCCTCCGCCCACCCCTGCCTGGGAGAGGGGGAATTCCAAAAATGGTTTCTGCCTTTTCCCTCCTCTCCCTGGACGGGGTGGGAGGAGGGCCGGGAGAGGAGGGTTAGGGAGGTGAGGGCTTCGCCAACTCAAACAGATTCCGCGCCGTCGAGAACTCCAGTACCGGCTTGTCGTCCACGTTCACGACTTCCACTTTTCCCAGGAAGGCGGGCACCTGCTCGGGTTGTACGACCGGCTGGTTGAGGAACTCCGTGATTTCCTTCAGGGAGACGCCGAGCTCATTGAAATCCTTCTGGCTTCCCGGCTGGGTCAGCTTGGCCAGCACCTCGTGGAGCTCGATCTGAAAGGGCTCCTTCGAGGCCAGGAGGATGACGTCGTTCCCCACCTGCCAGAAGGTCACCTGGGGGAAGACCGAGGTCAGCGTGTTCAGCATGATCCGGAAATCCTCGCGCTCCATTTCATAGAGCGGCACCCACTGGCAGAAGATGCCGCGCGGAGCCAGGCGCTCCGCCGCCGAGCGGTAGAGCTCCTGGGTGAAAAGGCCGGAGACGCCGGCCACCCAGATGTTGGGCGGCTCGGAGGTGATCACATCGTAGACCTCGTCCGTGCCGTCGATAAAGTTCCGGCCATCGTTCTGCGCGATACGAACCCTGGGGTCCTCCAGGGCCCGGTCGTTGAATTCCGCGAAGTGCCGCCGGGCCGTCTCCACAACCAATGGATCAATCTCCACCGCCGTGATCGATTGCGGGGAAGAGTAGTGCACCAGGGCGCGGAGCGTGAACCCGCCGCCCAGCCCGATCACCAGCACCCGCTTCGGGTCGGGATGGAAGAGCAGGGGCAGATGCCCGAGGAGGAGCTGCGTCCGGTTGTCCCTGATCGCCGTGCTCGCATCCGTCTTGCCGTTGTGCTTGAGCAGCAGGTCCTGGCCGAGCCCCACCACGGCCACCTGGCCGTAGAAGCCCTGCAACTCCGCCACCGGCCGGAGGGCGCGGACCTCCGCCTCGTACTTCTCCAGCGAGCCGGCGCGCAGGCCGTGGTAGTAGAGGGCGTGGAATGGCAACTCGAAGCGGAGCACCGCCGGGGAGAGGAGCACGGCCCCCGTGAGCAGCGCCGTGCAAACCGCCGCGGGCACCAGGCGCCGCCCGGGAGACAGGACGAGGAACACGGCGGCCCCCAGGGCATAGATGACGAGCGTCACCAGCATCAGCCCGGAAAAGCCCCAGGCCGGCAGCAGCACGAACTCGGCCAGGAACGCCCCCAGCACCGCGCCCAGGGTGTTGACGAAGAACACCCGTCCCGCCGCCGTCCCCCGTTCGGCCGCAGCCCGCGTCACCAGGCGGGCCACCAGCGGGAAATTGGCGCCCATGGCGATCGTGGCCAGCAGCACGATCAAGCCGATCACGAGGCAGACCGTGAGCTGGAAAGTGTAGTAGCCGCCGCTGATCTCGAAAATCGCGAAGTAGGCCCGGGTGAAGAGGTCTCCCGAGCGGAACACCAGCACGCCGCAAAGGGCCACGGCCGCGAAGAGGTAGGCCACCATGGCGAAAGGATCACGAATGCGATCGATCCATTTCGCCATCAGCAGGCTTCCCAGGCCGATGCCCAGGAGGAAGCCCGCGAGCACCGTGCTCGTCGAATAAATGTGAGTGCCATTCAGGAGCGAGAAGAAGCGGTTCCAGCCCGTTTCCAGGAGCAGCGCCGCGCCGCCGGTCAGGAAGAAAACTAGGAGCAGAATCCCAGGCCGGGCCGCCGCGCTGATAGTTGGGGTGGCTTCCTCGGCGGGCGCTGGTTCGGGCTCCGCCACGCGTTGCGCCTTGCGCTCCCTCCGGGTGGCGTGCCTCCTCTCGCCTTTCAGAACCAGGATCAGGAGTCCCAACCCCACGGCAACGAGGCCCAGGAGCCAGGTGGAAGCCGAGAGCCCCAGGTTGGGGACCAGGAGGAACCCCGCCGCAAGCGCCCCTACGGCCGCCCCTAGAGTATCCAGGCCGTAGACCAGGGACAGGTCGTGCCCCACGTGTCCCAGATCCCGCCCGTAGAGGCGTACGGCCAGCGGGAAGACGGCGCCGATGGCGGACGTGGGGACGATCATCGCGAGGAGCACCACGACCAGCTTCGCGAGCGCGGAGGGCAGGGGAGAGAGGTCGCCCGGAAAAACCGCCAGGAAGAGGTTCCTTCCGATCTCGAAGATGGGCAGGCTCAGGATGCAGTAGACGCCGAGCCCGATCTCGATCAGCCCCAGAAGGCGCCAGGGCCGCTCGCTCCGGTCCGCCACCCGGCCCGCCACCAGGGCGCCGGCGGCCAGTCCCAGGAGGAACACGGAGAGCACCGTGCTGAGCACGGTCGCCGTGGAGCCGAAGAGGAACGAGATCTTCCGCAGCCAGATCACCTGGCAGGCGAGGGACAGGAGATTGGTGAAGAAGACCGTGGCGAGCAGAAGAGCCGGACGGGACGGCTGTGGGGCGACTGGCGGGGAGGCGGTCTGGCGGGGAGGCTTCCTCATGGGGCGGGGAGTGTAGCAGGCCTCGTCCGGACACTCATGGCGTAGAGCCGCTGGGAGCGCCGGCATCCCTGCCGGCCTGACTCACTTCCTTGTCGAGCTTGCCGGCCTGCGGTCTTTGCGGCCCGAAGGGTTGCGAGAATCCAGCCCAGGGCATCGGCCGGTAGGCCGATGCCCTGGGTCAACAGGCCGGCAGCCCTGCGGCCTGGCGCTTTGATTTGCATTCAGTCTATGCATCCGGATCTACTCCCACTCCTTCGTTCAGCCGCTCCTGGACCTCGGCCACGTACGGTGAGGGCCGGTGTGCCGAATACATTATGTGCAATTCCGCCTTCGCGCGGGTGAAGCCGACGTAGAACAAGCGTCGTGCCTCCATGCGCTCCCGCTGACCAGTATTGTTGCGGGGGATGCGACCGTTATCCATACCAAACATGATGACCACACGGAACTCCCGTCCTTTAGAGCTGTGTAGCGTCGAGAGATTTATGCAGTCGTTGCCTTCGCCTTGACCGGCAAATTGGCCCAGGACCATTCTTGCGCAATCCCCGCTATTGGCGGTGCGTTCGCTGAATGTCGCGAGCGTTTCCCTCTCGTCCTGAAGGGTGCGACACACCGCAATCAGATCCTCAATCAGCGTGTTCAGCAGCGTATCCAGCCACTGATTTAGGGAGAGAGTGCTGTCCCGGTGCTCCCATAACACCGTCATGAGATTGCGTCGAAATGAGAAAATATCATCCTCAGTCAGCAATGCTTCGGCGAATAGCCGACTTCCATCATTCACAAGGCGCGTGAAACGGGGAGTGCCCGTCCGCCAACCCCCCGAGCACCACTGCGCACACTGCTCCAGCCAGCGCATAAGGCGACTGGCTCGTGGGTATATGGAGTTTCCATCTGTCCGAATCGTTGGAGAAGCCTGCGCCGCCTCTGCCACAGCATCGCCTATCCATGCCGCAGGATAGAGAATGGCGATGTCTCCGAGCTGTAAACCAGGTAGCCGCGATCGGATACTAGGCAGCAAGGTCGAGAACAGATAATCTGCCTGCTGTGGGTATGGCCCGCTCCGTGGATGGAAATAAATAGTGCCTTCCTCCGCTCCATCAGCAGCTTCGTAGTCCCGCTCTTCACCAAGAGCGTAGCTCGACGCTGTGACTATGCGTGAGCCGCAACGGTAATTCAGCCGCAGGTGGACCGTTTCCACATCGTCACGCTCGGAAAGCTGGCGGAGGAGTTCGGGGTGAGCGCCGGTAAAGCTATATATTGATTGGTCCGCATCGCCGACCGCGAATAGTCGCATTCCCGCACTAAAGCACAGCCCCATCACCATACGGTGCAAAGCGCGGCCCAGGTCCTGGTACTCATCGACGACAAGAATAGGATACTTTGCAAGGAGCGCGTGTTGAAGCCATTCATTTTCCCGAAGTGCGCGGACGGCCAGAAGCGGCATATCATCGAAATCAATCCGCCGTATCGCCCGAAGTTCCTCCTCGAAGGCTTCTACAAGCCGGGCCAGTTCGGGATCGCGTGTCCGCCATTCTGCACTGTTCCGGTTCAGGATCGAGCGACGGTAACCGCCCATCCTGAAATCCCAATCCTGCGGATTACTAGGTCCGCCGATCGTTCTCCTGAACGCACGCGCAAGCGCTTTTGCCCGCTCCGCACGCGTGGCAACCCAGAATTCGTCCGGCAGCCCCATGCGTGCCGACTTCGCGTAAGGCAGGACAATCTGAGTTAGTGAGAAGGAATGAACCGTGCCGATAAAGATGCGTCCGCCCGGCTCGACACCTAGGGCTTCAAGTCGGTTCTCCAACTCTCGTGCGCACTCGTTATTGTAGGTGATACAAGCGACGCCCCGGGGCTCTTGGACGTCTTCAGCCAGCAGTCGGGCAAGTTTCACTGTGAGTGTCTTGGTCTTGCCGCTTCCCGGCCCCGCAAGGACCACGCAGTGCCCGGCGGACTCGTAGGCAGCCCACTGGCCCGGATTTCTCCGTAGCTTCTCCGCCTCTTTGAGATAGAGCACCCTGTCAGACACGGCTCGACACGAACTCGATCGCACCGTTGATATAGCTTGGCGGCTCAATCCCAATCACACGCGAGGCTAGACGTTGAGCGAAGCGGCCCTTGCCGATTGTTTCGATCAGAGCAAGGTATTCCTCGACATCCAGGCTCTCTGGATCGGTCTCCCATTTATCGATCCACCCCTTCCTTTCGGTGCTGAAATTTACCTCGCGTAACGTCTCTATGATGTGCTCTGTGAATTCATTGTCGTTGAACAGGTCCACTTCGAGGGTGTCGATATTAGTAAAGACTCCAAATGCCTCACATCGCGTACCGAACTCTTCGCTATCAGCAATCGCATCCAGCTCTTTGATCAGTGCGTCAGGAATCCTTCCCGTCCTCACATGCTCGATGGTTTTCACCAGATTCAGGGCACGTTTGAAGCCGAGCGGCTTCTTGCCTTTTCGCGGGTCCCAGTCCGTCACTACAGCAAAGGGAATACCGAGCACTGTCAGGAATTTGGCGTAAGGCTGGAAATTCGTACCGGCCACCGAGCAGACGGTGATGCCAAGATGATCAAGCGGTTGCCCCATCGTCTGTGCGAAGATCGGAAGCAGATATTTCTCGGCGTCACCTTCGACCAAGATGATGCCGCGGGCGAACAACATTTCCGCCCGATTTACATCTAGATATCGCACGAGATCGTCTTCTTCGGCTCTTGTAAGAGATATGCCTGCAGTGGAGCGGCCCACCGTCCCTTCGTCTTCTACATTTTTGAGCAGCAGGATTGAGCGCAGCGGTGCGACGCTGGCAATATGCGGGGAATGAGTCGTCAGTAGAATCGAGAGTGGACTGGCCTCATTGCCGATATTTTCAAAGAGATGCCGATAGACGGACCTTTGCAGATGTGGATGGAGATGCGCCTCCGGTTCTTCGATGGCCAGCAACGTATGGTCACGCCCGTTTTCATCCATTAGTCTTTTAAGTTCGAGAGCTTTCAAGGTCAGAAAGATAATGTTGGCTGATCCCAGGCTCGCATCGTTTACCGTGCGCCGACCATCGTCAATCAGAAGCCTAATATTACGGAAGAGGCGCGTCACATCCGTCCCCCCAAACCCCAACTGAGGTTTGATATCCTGTTTCGGTCCGCTCAGCGCCGCAAAAAGATCTTTGAGATTCTCTTCGAGCTTTTCGACCATCTCAAAATTTTTAAGTTGGGCTGTTGCCGATTCGATCGCGTCCTTGATGTCTTTCAGGTCTCCTCTGTCCACTTCGCTAAAGGCTCTTTCAATCAGTGGCCGAAGTGGCGAGCGCCGCCAGGTCGCGAGATCACCTTCAGCGTCCCTGAGTGCAGGAAGCAAGTCCATTGTGATCCTGCGTCGCACTTCGTGGCCGAAGCGCTTTTTCTCACTTTCGCCTCCATAACAGACGAACTCGTAGTCATCATCTGAGGCAGGCTGACCCTTAAGCCCGGCCTTCGGGCGGAACTCATATGTCAGACGCACAGTGTCCGGATCATCATCAAGCCGGAAGTCAGTCAGGAGCGCCAGTATGTCGAAATCGTCGTCAAACTCCTTTACCTCAACGGAGACAACAATTTTTTCTTCCTCATCCGGTTCTTCCAGCCCGTCCCAGAAGTCCGACTGGCTGAGCTGTCGAGCGCTATCGGGTAGCGTTGGATCAAAGATGAGCCGCAAGGCGTAGAGTAGATTACTCTTGCCGACACGGTTTTCGCCCACGACCACAACATTTCCAGCTAGCTGGACATCTAGTTCTGAGAAGTTTCTGAAGTTGACGATCTGAATTCGGGACAAATGCATATAAGCCTCAAAGGCTTATCACAGAATGAGAGCTCACCGGTGTGCTGGGAGATTCTCCGGAACGTCGGTTTGCGGTCCAGGACGACACCGGGGCTTCAGGACTCCGCAAGGATACGAACGGTGCCTCACCCCGTCTCAACTATGGTCCTCCCGATCAAGTAGGTCGGCCCACTCGGCGAGCCCCTGCTCGGCGAGCATCCGATCTTCTCCTTCCGCGCTTTTGGCCAACCGCTCAAGATCCCAGCGTCTCGGATCTGGATGGCGGACCACGATCAGCGCCACACGCACTCCTGGCGTGAGGGCAGGGGCGTTTCTGGCTTGAGCAGTCCGTCTTCGTAGCGGGCTTCAACAACTCGCATGGCTTTTATTATGCCATGGGCGGAGACCTCATGGCCGGCAAGGATGCCAGCGCTCCCAGGGGCGCTACGTCTCCCCGGCCTCCGCCATCGCCGCCATCTCGGCCGGGGATTCCGGCACCATAGGCCGCGATCCCTTGCGCCCGCCGCGCGAGACCTTCTCGGGCTCGACCTGCGTGGTCAGGAGAACCTTCGCCATGGTCACCGCCCGTGCCGCCAACTCCCGGGCTCCCTGGTGGAGCGACTCGCTCGACTGCACGTAGGCGACGTTCCGCTCCATGTCCTCGGCCGTCCATCCCCTTGAGTGGGCGATGTAGGGGAACTGCGGGAAGAGGCAGCCGATCTCGGCGAAGAAGCCGAGCATCTGTCCCGCCACGGCCTGCACGTTGTCCTGGCCGCCGGTGATGATGAACGCCGCCACCTTGTTGCGCAGCAGGATCTTGTTGCGCAGGGTGACCTGGTTCTGCACACAGTTCATCCGTTCCACCATCTTGTAATAGAGCGAAGAGGCCGAGCCCCAGCGGATGGGTGTCGAGACCAGGAGGGCGTCCGCCCAGTGGACGATCCCTTCATAAACCTCCGTCATCTCGTCCTTGGGGTCCATCTGGGTGATCGAGCACGGCCAGGTGCAGGCGTGGGCGCTTTTCGAGTAGTACCCCTCGCAGGGGCGGAATTTGAGATCCGAAAGGCGCAGGCAGCGCGTCTCGGCCCCCAGCTCGCCGGCCGCCACGAGCGCGGTTTCGAGCAGGGCCTCGGACGTGGAGTAGCGGGGATGGGCCGGGTCCATCACCGTGGTGGAGATCCCCAGCACGCGCACGGGACCGTCCTCTCTGCGCACGGTCCGGGCGAGTGGATGAGGATCATGGGGCAGCTTGTTGCGGGGCGTGACCGCCTGCAGGTTCACGTAGAGATGGCCATCCTCCTGGCGCAACTCGTAGCTCGGCACGCGGTCCTGCTCGAAGCCGGGCTCGCCCTCGCCCGTGCGGCAATGGAACTTCCAGTGGTGCCAGGGGCAGACCACGTACTCGCCGTCGAGCGTCCCCTCGCCCAGGGGACCGCCGACGTGGTTGCACGCGCCGGAGATCGCCCCGAACCGGCCGTCCTTGTACGTCAGGGCGATCCGCGTGCGGCCGATCGTGACCTGCCGCAGAGAGTGCCTCGCCAGCTCCTCGACGGAGCCCAGATCGTGCCAGCGCGCGTCGTCCATGCCGTGCCCCTCCTATCCCAACAATCCTTTACAGGCCGCCACCGCCGAATCCAGGAAGTCCTCGACCCTCTGCGCCTGAGCCATCGCCGCCGTGAAGCCGCTCGCTGCGAGGACGGCGCCCGTCCAGCCCTCCGTGTGCCAGCGCCCGCCGCCCTGGAGATCGGGGAGGTCCCGGCCTTCGGGCTTCGGCCAGGGGAGCACATAGAGATAGGGCTCCGCATATGTCCCGTCCCCGGGGCTCAGGCCCACGCCGATCGACCGCGATGTCTCGGAGTTTGCCCCCGGGTCCAGCAGGATCAGGGTGGCCAGATCGAAATGATGGGGCCAGCAGCGCACGGGCGAGGCGCCGGGGTTCCGGTCTTCGATCCGGCGCAGCAGGCGGTCCAAGTTGGCAAAGTAGCGGCCGAGCTCCCGGAAGGCCGCGGCATTTCCCGCTGAGAACGGCGCGCCCGTTCCCACCGGGTGGGCCGGCAGCTCGCCGGGACGCTCCAGAGGCTTCTCCAGCGGGAGCCCGAGCAACATCTCGACCTCGTCGCGCATCCAGTCGTAGATCTCGTCCAGGGTGCGGCCGTCGAGCGGCAGCTCGCGCAGAACGTCTTCGTGGTCTCCCAAGAGCAGCAGGGCGGGGCTCGAAGGGCGCAGGGCGGAGCGCAACGGCCTCTCCCCCTCGACCCGTCCCTGCACCAGGACCCGGTGCACCCCGGACCACTGAAAGCTCTGCTCGCTAGAGTCGGGCTGCGACGGCAGGAGCTGCTTGCCGACGGCCGAGGCTGCCTGCGCCGCCCAGTGGAGCTGCAGCCGCGCGTCCACCAGCTCCCGCGGATCGACCGCGCCCAGGGTTTCCCACTCTCTCATGGCGTCCCTCCTGAGTCTTGGATGCCTCGGTGCGCCTGAGGTTTCACCGGCTCCGTCAGTTGCCTCCTTCCCCCCCTTCGGACATCGAGCTCAGCTCCTGCTGGCTCTGCTGGAGCTTGTTGTAGGCGTCAATCTTGTCCTGGTCGCTCCCCTCCATGTTCCGGAGGTCTTCGGCCTGGCGCTCGATCTCGGCGGCCTTGTTCTCCATCTCGCTGGTACGCTCGGTCTCGGTGGTGCTGCTGCTCTTGTCCACCGAGACGCTCACGCGGTCACAGGCCCAGGTGCCCATGAGGAGGAAGAGGGTCAGGAGCAAGGATTGCAGAAGGGAAAGGGGACGACGCGGGCTCATCGCAACCTCCTTCGGGATCGTTAAGCTGTTGGCGGATGCCTCTGAGGCAGCGTAGCACAGACCCAGGACCCTCACCCTAACGTTTTCCCGACCTCACCTGTCCTATGAACGTGGCCGACACCGACTCCCGCCTCGTGGCCCGTGCGCGGGCGGGAGACGCCCAGGCCTTCGAAGAGCTGGTGCGGCGGCACCTCAAGTCCGCCCACGCCGTGGCCCTGGGGGTGCTCGGCAATCCGGCCGACGCCGAGGACGTCTCTCAGGACGCCTTCCTGGTGGCCCTGGAGAAGCTCGACGAGTGCCGGGACCCGAAGCGGTTCGCGGCCTGGCTGATGAGGATCGTCCGCAACCGGGCCCTCAACTTCCTCGAGAGCCGGGCCTTGAGACAGGGAGAGCCCCTGGACGAAACGGTTGCGGAGACCGGGGCCGGCGATGATCCGGGCCGGCGGGCCGAGCAGTCGGAGCTGCGCGGCCGGCTCCTCGCCGCCCTCGGCCGCCTGCCGCCGGGCCAGCGCGAAGTGGTGCTGCTGCACGACCTCGAAGGCTGGAAACACCGGGAGATCGCCGATCTCCTCGGCACGTCGGAAGGGGCCACGCGGGTGCGGCTGCTGGAAGCGCGGAAGCGCCTGCGCATGGAGCTTGGAAATTCAGGAGACGAATGAGATGGACGAAGAACCCATCGATCTCAGGCCGCTCGACCCCACGCTCGACCGCGAGCGCTGGGAGCGCCGGATCGCCACCCTCACGGCCCTGGCCGCCCCTGAGCTGGCCCGCCGGGCTGCAATGGCCCAGGATGCCGGCCCGTCGCTGGTGCTGCTGGGCTGGTTCCGGCCGGCCCTCGCAATGGCCGCCACGCTGGCCGTGTGCGCGGGCGCCGCACTGGCGATGCTCCTCCAGAGCCCTGCCGCTCCGCCGGAGCCGGCCACGCCCGCAATGACGGAAGCCCTGCGGCTGCCCGCCCCGGTCGCCCTGTGGCTGGGTGAGGAGCAACCGCCTTCCGTGGCCGATCTGGCGTCCGCCGTGCAAGAGGAACAGCCATGAGCCAGGGAGGACAAGCCATGAGCGGGCCTGGTCGTCCCCTGCGACGGGCCCGGCTCCTGAGCGCCGCCCTGCTGGCCGTGGTCTTCGTGACCGGCGTCCTGGTGGGCGCGGCCACGGACCGGGCCATCGGCGGACCGAAGGATCATCACAGGCCGCGGCGCCACGGCATCGACTCCGAAGTCCTGGAGCGCATGCACCTGGACGTCCGCCAGCAGGCCGAGGTCGACCGCATCCTCGAGCACCGGCGCACCGAAGCAGCGGCCGTCTGGAGTGAGGTCAAGCCGCGGCTCAATCAGGTCGTCGCCGATACCCGGGCCGATCTCTCGCGGGTGCTCACCCCCGGGCAACTCCGCGAATACGACCTCTGGATCGCCGAACGGTCGCGCCGCATGGAAAAACGTTTTGAATCGGATCGCAATAGCAATAAGGAAGGGAAGTGAGGGTGGAAGGAGGATTTGACGTGAGCATCGAAGTCTTGAAAAGGAAAACATTCCGGGCCGCCGCGATCCTGGTTCTCCCCCTGGCGCTGGCTGGCCTCACGGGCTGCAACCGGGGAGAGACGCAGGAAAAGCAAGCCAATACGGATACGGCGCCCGTGGAGCGCCGGGACCTGGTGATCTCGGCCGACGCCTCGGGGCAGATCGAGCCTCTGCGCGTGGTTGAGGTCAAGTCCAGAGTCTCTGGCGAGGTCCAGCGCATGCCCGTCGAGACCGGCCAGGAGCTCCCGCAGGGCGCCCTGATCGCCCTGGTGGACCCGCGCGACCTGCGCAACGCCCTCGCCCAGGCCGAAGCCGATCAGGCCCTTGCCCAGGCGCGGGTGGCGAACACCGCCATCCAGCACAAGCGGGCCGAGAGCCTCGCCAAGGAAGGCGTCATCAGCGCCCAGGACCGGGAAGCCGCCCAACTCGCCGAGACCGACGCCCGGGCCCAGCTCGTCAAGGCCCGGACCAACCTCCAGCTGGCCCAGGAGAGGATGGGCGACGTGGACATCCGCGCCCCCATCGCCGGCACCATCATCGAAAAGACGGTGGAGCAGGGGCAGATCATCGCCTCCGCCTCCGGCAATGTCTCCGGCGGCACCACCCTGGTCAAGATGGCCGACCTCTCGACCGTGCAGGCCCGCGCCTTGGTGGACGAGACCGACATCGGCCGCGTCCAGGCCGGCCAGCCCGCCTCGGTGACCGTGGAGGCCTATCCGGGCCGCACCTTCCGGGGCACCGTCGCCAAGGTCGAGCCGCAGGCCGTGGTGGACCAGAACGTCACCATGTTCCCCGTGCTCGTCGAGCTGGAGAACCCCGAGCGCCTGCTCAAGCCCGGCATGAACGCCGAGGTCTCCGTCTCCATCGCCCGCCGCGAGGACGTGGTCACCGTGCCCAACGGCGCCGTGGTCAACCCCCGTGAAGCCGCAAGCGTCGGCACGGCCCTGGGGCTCGACGAGCAGCAGCTCCGCGACCAGCTCTCCTCCATGCGCAGGGCCGGAGGGGGAGGCGGGCGGCCCGATGGAGCCGGCCCTGGAGGTGCGCCCTCTGCCGCCAACGCCTCGGGCGGTGACCGTCCCCGCGGCCCGACAGGCGGCTCCGGCGACAGCCCCAGAAGCGGCCGGGGGCGCGGCGGCTCCGGATCAACCGGCGGCTCCTGGGGTGGAGGAGGCGGCGGGGACCGGACTGGCGGCGCGGCCGGCCAGACGCAGCCCGCGATCGTCTTCGTCAAGGGTCCCCAGGGACCCGAGCCGAAGTTCGTCCTGCTCGGCCTCTCCGACTGGGATTACACCGAAGTGCTGCGCGGCCTCGAGCCGGGCGCCGAGGTTTACCTGATCTCCGTCGCCCGCCTGAAACAGCAGCAGGAGCAGTTCGCCGACCGCATGCGCCAGCGGGCCGGCGGCGGCATGTTCGGCGGTAGCCAGCAGCAGGGTGGCAGCGGCAGTGGCAGTGGGCGTGGTGGCTCGGGTAGCGGAGGAGGCCCCTCCGGGGGCGGTCCGCGCGGTGGGGGAAACTAACCATGCTCTTCACCGAGATCTTCCGAGTCGCCCTGGAGGCCATCCGGGCCAACAAGCTGCGCTCCTTCCTCACGGCCCTGGGTATCATCATCGGCATCGCCGCCGTGATCACCATGGTGGCCCTGGGCGAAGGCGCGCAGCGCAACGTGGAAGCCCGGCTCCAGACCCTGGGCGTGAACACCCTCACCGTCCGCCCCGGCCAGGAGATGTTCGGCGGCGTGGACCGGGGCGATGCCGAGCTCACGGCCGAGGATGCCGAGGCCCTGCTCCGCGCGCCCCAGGCCATCCTCGACGTCTCTCCCGTCACACAGCGCCGCATCCAGGTCGAGTACGGCAACGCCAACGGCAACATCAGCGTCACCGGCGCCTGGCCCAGCTATTTTTCGATCAACAATTACCAACTCGTGACCGGCCGGGTCTTCACTCCCAACGAAGAGCGGGGCCGGCGGCGGGTGGCCGTCCTGGGCGCCAACGTGGGGGACCTGCTCCAGACCACCTCGGAAGAGCTGATGGGCAAGACCCTCCGCATTCAGGGTGTCCCCTTCGAGGTCATCGGCTTCTTTGCGTCCAAGGGCTCCTCCGGCTTCCAGAACCCGGACGACGGCGTCTACGTCCCCCTTTCCACGGCCCAGTTCCGGGTCTTCGGCAGCGAGCGGGTCCAGTCGATCGACGTTCAGGCCGTGAGCGAATCGCAGATGGACACGGCCCTTGCGGAGATTGACAAGGTTTTGCGCCGGCAGCACCGCCTGCGCGCCACCCAGACCAGCGACTTCACCGTGCGCAACCAGACGACCCTGGTGCAGACCTTCCAGGAAACCACGCGCACCTTCTCCTTCCTGCTCGCCGGCATCGCCCTCGTTTCGCTGCTCGTGGGCGGCATTGGAATCATGAACATCATGCTCGTCTCGGTGACTGAGCGCACCCGCGAGATCGGCGTCCGCAAGGCCCTGGGAGCCCGCCGGAGGGACATCCTCCTGCAGTTCCTCATCGAGGCCCTGGTGCTCTGCCTGGCCGGCGGCGTCGTGGGCGTCCTGGCGGGCTGGGGCGGCGCTCAGGCCCTCGCGCGCATGGCGGGCTGGAACACAGCCGTCTCCCTCGACGCCGTGGCCCTGGCCTTCTTCTTCTCCGGCGCCGTGGGCGTCTTCTTCGGCCTCTGGCCCGCCCGCCGGGCCGCGAGCCTGGACCCTATTGAAGCGCTGCGATATGAATAGGGGCGGATCCTCGACCTCGTGATCCCATCCGAGAAAGGAGAAACCCCTGATGCCGACGACGCCGAAAAAAATTACCGAGCTGTTGACGGAGGAGCTTGACCGGGAGGCGGCCGGGACCCGCCGCGCGCTGGAGCGGGTTCCGGAGGGCCGGAACGATTGGAAGCCACACGAGAAATCGATGGAGCTCGGATACCTCGCGGGGCTCGTCGCCACCATGCTGTCCTGGATCGCCGCGATCATCGAGCAGGATCACCTGGATCTCGCCGCGCCGGGAGAGTTCAAGAGCGGAGGCTTCGACACCAACGCGAAGCTCCTGGAGGCTTTCGACAAGGCCGTGGACCGGGCCAGGAAGGCCCTCGCCAGCACCACCGACGAGCACCTCTTGAATACGACCTGGCAGCTCCGCGTCCAGGGCCAGGTCGTGATGGACGTGCCACGCTATGTCGCGATCCGCGATTCCACGATCAACCACCTGGCCCACCACCGGGGCCAGCTCACCGTCTACTTGCGGCTCAACGATGCCCTGGTCCCGTCCCTCTACGGGCCGACGGCGGATGAGAAAGGGTTCTGATCCGGTGTAACATCGCCCCTGCGCGATGGCTAAGATCACCTGTCCCGTCTGCGAAGCACGGGTCCCCCTGCCGAAGCGGCGCCGCCCGCTCTCGGGGCCGGGACCCGGCCGCGCCTACGAGAGCCCTCTCTGCCCCTCCTGCGACACCGACTTGAGCGAGCAGATCGAGGAGCACCGTGCGCTCCGGAGGAAAAGGAAGATCGGAGTCTTCCTGAAGGGCGCGATCCTCTGCGTCATCCTGGCATTCCTCTGCATCGCTGGGGGCCTCGCCGTCTTTGACATGGAGCCGCGCCCGCCTTGGGCGCGTCCTGTCGAGGAAGCTTTCAAGGTCGGCACTCAGGTCTTCCTCGCACTGGGCATGCTGCTGAAACTCGCCACTCAGCTCTTCGAGCAACACGATTAGGACGGACCCATGCCGGCAAGACTCAAGCGGCGGCGCAGACTGCACGTTGGCGACCGTCTCTTCCTGTTCTGGCACGATGACTGGGAGATGCACGTCGCCTCGGAAGACAAGCGTTTCGTGGTGGTCATACGGCACGTGTACGCGCCCTGGGAACAGAGACCGGAAGGTTTTCTCCCCCTGAAAGTCTGCGGCCCGGAATTCCCCGCCCTGGAGGAGATCCGGGAGCGGCCACTCCTCGTGGCCTATCCCAAAGCAGATCTGGCGTTGACCCCGGGAGCGGTCCGGCGCCTGATCGACTGGTGTTTCACGCCAGGCCGAATAGAGAAGATGAACGTTTCATCACACCAGGAGGAGAGATCGTGAAAAAGCACCTCAAGAAGCTCACCCTCAACCGTGAAACGCTCCGGAACCTCGCGAAGATCGAGACGGCCGCGGTCGTTGGAGCCAACACCAACCCCACGAGTTGCCGCTGTCGGATAGAGACCGGCTGCGAATGCGAAACCCAGGCTGGCTGCACGGCGCTCTGCACCTCAGGCTGTCCGACCTGATCCGAACGAGCCACACTCTGCGCCCCAAAGGGGCAAAAGGCATAAAGCCCGGCGCTTCAGCGCCGGGAAAGCAGCCACTCCCTATTCAGGAAGCCCCGAAGGGGCGCAGGCAGGCAACGCCGGAGCCCCGGAACTGCCCTCGTCCCTTCGGGACTTCAAGAGAAGAAAAGGGGAGGTTCCCCTCCAACCTGGCGCTGAAGCACCAGGCTTTATGCCCTTTGCCCCTTCGGGGCGCCTCCTGGCCAACAAGCAAGGTGTGCAATGGTGTGGCCTTATGTCCGAGCAGGCTGTTCGGAATTGAAGCGCCAGCGCTCGAGAATGAGATTGGCGATGTCAGCCGGCGAACGGTTACCAATCCAGACGTAGCCATCGATCGAGAACAGACCGGGAATCTCGGTGTCGTCGAACCGCAAGGGCATCACGGAATCCACCTGACGCCGCTTGATCAGATCCCGAACGGCCCGCCACTCCAAGCCGCACCATTCCTTGCGCTCGTAGTCGGTGCAGAGGAATACGGCGATCAATTCGGACTCGTCGTGATAGAGCCTCTGCAGGTAGGTGTCCAAATCGACCCGGGCAAACTCAGCTTCATAGAATTTGTCGTAGAGGATCCTTTCCTTGCCTGCTGCGGTGGCCAGATGTTCTGCCACCTGCTCGACGAAGGAACGAGACTCGCCGGGGAAGGATAAGGCGATGCGGAAGCGCCGCGTAGGCGCCGTAATCGGAACGCCCTCATTGACGGTGACGGTTTCCTTCTCGTCTCCCGTACTCTTTACCTCTCCCCATCCTTGCGCCTCCGCAGCAGCTTCCGCATCCGCCAACTCGTCGTCCCGCCGGTGGTAGCCATGTTTCTCGATCAGTCGGCGGGCTTCGGCCAGCGCAGCGCGGTCGTGGAAGAGGCGGGCGCGGTATAATTGGATGTCGGCTTGGAATAGGGGCATGGGACCACGTTCGGCGATCTCCCAGGCTTCGTCCAGATCCTCCCGGCAACCTGGTTCGTCACCTGAAAGAGCTTTCAGCCAGGCAAGCGTTAGCAGGCCACGTGGAACGTGATGAAGTACATTGGCCTTCCGGAGACTGTCGATGGCGGCGGTGATGTGATGATGTGCAGCGTCCGGAATGCGAAATGGGGAGTAGGTTTTGTATAGGATCGCTCGGCCCAAGGTGAGGTGATGGAATGCGATATCAAGTAGATTAATTGATAGGTTAGAAGCGATTTGCAGAGCTTCGTGTGCTCTTTCGATAACTGCGTCGCAAGCGGCAGTGGATGATCTAACTGAGATGAGAAGGTGACATTGCCACGCCGCACATTCCGCGTCGGACAATAGAAGATCGCAGTACCGGAAGCCTGCTATAGAATAGAGTCTGGGATTATCTGGCTGGCGCTCTGCTTGCCGTGACTCTGCCTCCTCGAACAGGCGCCAGGACTCGTTTTGATCACCAGTTTGATGCAGGGCGTCGGCCAGAGTGGTGCGGCTGACTACTTGCCAAATAGAGTTCTCGTTAAGGGCTGCATATGCCACCGAGTTCCTGCCAGAGGTCACTGCCACTAATATGTCACCCCGCGTAAGCTCCAAATCGCAAAGGTTGCTTGCGCCGATAGCGGCACCCTCCCATTCCTTCGTTTCTACGTCCATTTCCATAGATACCCGCATTGGTTCATCCGCCTCCATCAGTCGGCCTAGGGCTTGCAACCTAGTCGCTGCCTCATTGAGCAGCCAGGACTGGTCAGCAGGTGCGAGGCTTGACGCAAGGGTGGTCCACGGTGTTGTGAAGAAGCACGCCACCGCTCCCAAGTCCGCACCAATGGTGCCGTGCTGCCGCATGCTGTAAAAGCCGTCGTATCCTGTTCCCCGCAGGATGCGACCGACGTAGACCTCGTCACACGCCTGCTGGTGCAGCCCCGCCAAGCAGCCGTGGGCCACCGCTTGGTAGAGCGGCTGCAAGCCTAAAAGCGTGGCGGGCTGGTGCTCGGTCGTTTCGCAGAGATGCTCGAACAGTCGCCGATGTCCAGCCCTCCACATCTCGGGAAAACGCGTCCGCAACTGCTCGGCGAAGTACTCCCGGAGGAGGGGGTGGGAATCGATGGGAGGTGATGGGGAGGCGGGAACGTCGATCAGCCTTAGAACAGTCAGGCGGCGCAGGGTGCGACGCCAATCAGCCGAAGACAAGTTCTGCAGCGGCGCGGTAACGGCAGTCAACTCAGGATCTTCTGACTCGCGCAAAACAGCGAGCAATTGTTCCTCGGCAGGCCGGTCAAAGAAGCCCAGCAGGTGCAATACGGCGACCTCCGAGCTGGACTCCCCAAGATGCGCCACGTAGGCCCCAAACAGATGCCGAGCGTGGTACCTATGCTCCTTGTCCTCTTCGAGCAGCGGAATCTCTTTACGTCGCCGGATCTCATGGTCATCCGTTGCATCACGCAGGTACGATCCGAGTAGCATCAGCGAATAGGCATGACCTCGGGCGTCCTCTACCGCCTCACGCAACTCCTTGTCAGGGCCGCGGACCTCCAACTGCCGCAGCAACTCGACCCCAGCCTCCGCATCCAGCCTTTCCAGCGGCTGCTGCACGACGGCTCGGCCAATCTTGTCCTTAAGCTCCACAATTGGCTGACGCGAGGTGACCACGCAAATGCCGCCAGAGGACGGATCGCCCAACCGTCCGGCTGCCAGGGAACGGAACAGGGAATATAGGGCAGGATCTTTCAGCCGGCCTTGATCGAAGGAGAGAGGATGCTGGAGCGGCTCCAAGCCGTCGAGCACCAGGATGCCCCGGTGATCGATCAGCAGGCGGGCGAGCGTCCGACCCTGCTCGGTGGGATCGGTAAGGCGCGGACCGGTATAGCCGAAGTGGTCCAATGTCTGCTCGAAGAAGAGCTCGGAGGAGGCGTTGCGCCGCTCGTCGCTTCCCTGGCTGTAGAAGGAGTGTACGAAGACCCGGCCTGCGCCGCGCCAGCCGCCGTCGCGCATCTGGGCTAGCCACTTGGCGACGACCCGCGTCTTGCCCGCGCCTCCTTCGGCATGCAGCACGAAGATGCGCACCGTTCCCTCGTTCCAGGCTTGGTCGAGCGCCGCGAGCTCCGCCTCGCGCCCCGCGAAGCCCTCGCCGTAGGTGCGCAGCACGTCCAGACCGTGCGGGACGTAGCTGTGGGGCTCGGAGGAGGGCATAGTGATAGGATCTATTATGACGGATGTCTTGGCCGAGTCTGGGCAGACGCGGACAATTTCTCGACGGTTTTCCCCAACTCCTCAGATGTTTTCCCTCGAACCGGAGGGCCGGCCCCGAGGTCTGGACCGTTTTCCCCGCGGCGCAGAGGCGCGGGGACGCGTGGTAGAAGACTGAGATCCCGGGGCCAGTGCGTGGCTCCGAGGGGAATACAGTCGGGGAGTCGAGGTAAATCGTCGGGATCTCGGGGCCGGTCGTCCGGCAGCGTTCCTCGACGTCTGGGCAAAGCTTCGCGGTTTCCGAGAAACGCTCGCGTGCGCCGCAGGACCGGGGCCGGGATACTGGGGAGGTCTCCCCGGGCAGAGCGATCTGTTCCGCGGAGACTCAGCAACGCCCAGCGGACGGGGAGCTCCATTGACAACCGGCGCAAAGGCTTCCTATCATCAATCTCTAACCTCACTCCTTCAGGGGAGCTCAGCCGGCCCTGAAGCTTTACTCTACAGGCTGTAGCGAGTGTACCGATGCCAGATTTGTGGTGGAATCGTTCCCGCGAAGAGTCCCGCAATCCGACAGGTCGTTGAGACCCGCAAGCGACAGTACCCGTTCCGAGAGAAAGCCCTTCAGGTCCAAAGAGACCGGCAGAAGAAGAAGATCGACGATCCGGGAGGAGTTGGTACTGAGATCGTGCGCGAGATCCTGGTCTGCCCGGCCTGCTCCAAGGAGCCCTCGAACTGCCGCGGGGAATATTGCGGGCCTCCCGCCCTGGCCATAGCGGCCTGACGATCAGATTCACAGCCAGATTCACGGCGGGTCCGCGTTTCGCGGCTCGCCGAGCTGTTCCGCGGCCGCCTTTCGTGTAGTATATCCACAAAGATCGCGAACAACCGAATGGCACCAGGAGGTTCAGCCCATGCCAGAACCCCAGGCAGGCATTTCGTTCACCCCTCGCAAGAGCGCCTTGATCGTCGCCCTGATGCTCGCCATGGTGGCGGTGCCGGCGGGGATTACGCTGCATACGGTGCGGTCACCGGTGACGCTGGAGCCCACCAGTCCCGACCCCTCGCCTTATGGCTACACGTGGAGCCTGCTGTTGTTCATCATCCCCATCGTGGTGATCGCGTGCTGGCTTCTGCCGCGCGAGGGGCTCAAGCTGCCCCGCAAGGCTTTCAATTGGACGCTGGTGATCCTGGTCCCCCTCGGCTTCGGGCTCGATTTCTTTTTCGCCCACAAGTTCTTCGTCTTCCCCAACACGGGCGCGACGCTGGGGATCGGCGCGCCGGCTCTCGGGGGGCCGGTGCCGATCGAGGAATACATCTTTTATCTGACCGGCTTCACGGCGGTGCTCCTCCTTTATCTCTGGCTGAGCGAGTACTGGCTGGCCGCCTACAGCGTGCCGGCGGGTCCGGCAGGGGCGAAGAAGATGGGCGATCTGCTGGCGTTTCATCCGGCATCCCTGATCCTGGCCATAGTGCTGATCGCCGCCGCGGTGGTCTACAAGAAGTTTTTTTCCGCGGACCCCGAGGGTTTTCCGGGCTACTTCACGGTGCTCGTGGCGATCGGGCTCGTGCCATCGGCCAGTTTCTTTCCCGTGGCCCGGCCGTTCATCAACTGGCGAGCTTTCAGCCTGACGTTTTTCCTGATCCTCCTCATCAGCCTTTTGTGGGAAGCCACCCTGGCCATTCCCTATGGGTGGTGGGGCTATCAATCGGACCAGATGATGGGCGTCTTCATCGGCGCGTGGGCCGGCCTGCCCATCGAAGCGGTGTGCGTGTGGATCGCGGTGACCTATGCCACGGCGATCATGTTCGAGGTGGTGAAGCTTTATCAGGCGGGGCGTTTATAGCTCTGGAAGGAGGGCGGAACTCACCGCCCTCCTGCCAATCGAGGATGTCAGCTCTCTTCGGTGGGCATGACAACGTCTTCGCCCGTCGGTATCGCGTCCACTTCGGTTGCCGGACGTTGCTCGATCCTTTTTGCGTCGAATTGGTACCGTGTGAGCATTCCAGCTGACGATGTGACGCTTGACGGGCTTGTTGCTGCCCTTCGGGTTCACGTCGACCAAGTAGACCGAGAAAATCGATTTTTTACGGCTGCCCCGTCACCCGGAACGGATAGACTCCGATTACAGTGCCTTTGCCCTCCCCTTCGATCGTAAGCTCGTAGACGCCGGGGGAGAGCATGCTGGAGGGGAGGAGGATGGTGAGGGTGTCCCTTTCGTCCGCCTTGAGGCCCGAGGATCGCCAGATCTCCTTGCCCTTCCCGTCGCGCAGGGAAGCGCGGAAGGCTGGGAAGTCCACGGTGGCCAACTCCATCGTGAGGAGCACGGGCTGGCCCGCCACGGGCAGGGGGATACGGTTCACGGGCTCGCGGCCGGCCTCGTCGCCGCCGCGGACGGCGGCGAGGAGGAAGACGGGGACGTTCACGTGCGGACGGTTCTCCGCGGTTTTCTCTTCAGACTGGGCCAGGCGTGCCTTGGCGAGCTCGTCCTCCAGGCGCTGGCGGTCCGTGGCTCCGGATTCCTGAGCGGCTTTCAACTCGGCTTCGAGGCGTGCAATGCGGGGATCGGGGACGGAGGTTACCGTCCGGGCCTCGGCCAACTGGCGTTCGAGGCCTCGGTTGCGGGCCAGGAGGAGCCCGAGGGGGAGCGCGACGAGGAGCAGGAGGGCTGCGGCCCACGTGATCCGGCGTTTCCAGGACACGACCGCGAGGATGCCGAGGCTCGTCCTGGCCGTCTCTTCCGCGGCGACGTCGCGCATGCCTTCCCGGAAATCGTTCGCCATCTCCAACTGCGCGAGGCAGGTTTCGCAGGCGAAGAAATGGGCTTCGAACGCGTCGCGCTCGCTCTCGCTCAGCCGCTCCTTGAGGTAAGCGTCGACGAGACCGTGCTCTTCGGCATAGGCGTGATCGATGGCGGTCATGGGTTTCCCTGCCATTTCTCGAACAGCTCTTTGTACCTCTGCCGGGCGCGGAAGAGCACGCGGTTGAAGTGGAGGTCGGAGAGCTCGAGGTCGCGGCAGATCACGTCTTTGTCCTGGTCCGCGATGTAGTACCGCGAGAGGATCTCGCGGTCGCGGTCGTTCTTGAGCTCGGCCAGCACTTGGCGCACCATCGCGGCCCGTTCCTTGGCCAGGAGCCTCTGAAGCTGCCCCGGGGCCGGGTCAGGCGCGGTCTCGGTGGCCTCGGGGTCTCCCTGCCACTTCTGGCGCCGGCCTCCGCGGCGGGCGGAGCCGAGGAAGAGGTTGCGGGCCAGGCTGCTCACGAATCCCGGCAGCCGTTCCGCCTCCCTCAGCTCGCCCCGCCGGACCTTCTCGATCACCAGCCGGAAGGTCTCCTGGTACAGGTCCTCCGCCGCGGCCTCGTCCCGGGTCAGCCGTCGCAACAGGAACGTCAGCGCGCGGCTGAACCGCTGGACCAGGTCCGCCTCCGCCGCCGGATCTCCGGAGACGATGCGCTGGACCAGGTCCGCCATCGGGTCCGTGCCCGGCTGCGGGTCCCCGGCGGGCTCGTTCAAGCCCGCCTGCCTCGGAAGTGCCGCGTAACCCCGGAAGATCTCAGGGACAGCCCGTTCATGCCTCCCTCTTTTCGCAGAGGGTCCGATGATACCGGAAACACGGGCCGTCCGGTGTGGAGGCCGGGCGGAGGCGGCCGCCTACACCGCGGTGCTCGTCCCCATGTCTGCGGAACGGCTGCTTGCTTCCTTGGGCTCGCAAATAGTGCCGTCTTCACGGGCGATGAAGACGCCGGTATTTCCTTCTCCCGAGTGGCTTTTCTCCTGGGGCTCATTTAAGCTCAGCTCACCGAACCACCCCCCAGGAAGCCGCGGATGCGGCGATTTAAAAATAGTGACTGTCAGTTGAAGGGAGGTGGGTTCGTCGTTTTGGTAGAGCGTAACCTCCTCCCCGCTCAGTTTCTCCCCATCCCAAAGGAGATTCATGTAATAAGAGTTCTGACCGCTATCCCAGGAAAACCGGTAGTTGTCTCCATTGGAGAGGGTGATCATGATCCCGCAGTACTGGGGAAAAAGTTCCTGTGAAATGCCGGAGCTGCGGCAATACCAGTTTTCAATCTTCAGAGATGAAAGGGAAGAAAGAAGCAGGTGAGGCGAAACCATGTTGTTCTCCTCTTTATCGGAAATGCGGTGGGATTACCGTCTTCCAGCCCTGAAGTGCATCTGGGCCGGCGGTTATCTCACCCCCAGTCGCCCTGAAGCACGAAGCCGCTCCAGTAGTAGGGGGACCGCCAGCGCTTGTCCTTCCGGACCGCGAGCTGGGCCAGGCGCAGGGCCGCGGCCGGGGTTCGGCCTTCGACCAGGAGGCCGTGGTAGAAGCGGGACATCAGCTCTGCCGTCGCTCGGTCCTCGACCCGCCAGAGGCTCGCGGCGACCTGCTTCGCGCCGGCGTAGAGGAAGCCCTGGGTCAATCCCACCAAGCCCTCTCCCCGCACTTCCTTGCCCAGCGCCGTCTCGCATCCGGAGAGGACGACGAGATCGGCTCCAAGCCGCAGGTTGTAGACGTCGCCGAGACCGAGAAACCCTTCGACCGGCATTCCCTTTTCTCCCACGCGGGAGAGCATCAGGCCGGAAAGGGCAGGCGTCTGGGAATCGATGAGGCCGTGGGTCGCGAAGTGGACGATCCGGTAGCGGGCAAGCTCGGGCGACAGGGCCGTCTCCCGGCTGGCCCGGAAGTCGAGGGCCAGGAGCGACTGGCCGGCGGGGGCGACGGCGGTGATAGCCTCGGCCTCGCGGCGCGTCCAGGGAAGCCGGAGGAGAGGGCTGTCGGCCGCCGAGCGGAGGGGGGATACGGCCGGAGGGGGGGCCTTGGTGGAGGCCGAAACCCGTGGCAGGACCCTTGGGTCTTGGGGATCGAACACGGGGTCGGCCAGCACGGCCACAGCGCCCGGTGCAGGCGTCCTCCGGGCCAGCCGCCGCTGGAGGGCCAGGGCCGAAGCGGAGGGAGCGTTGACGATCTCGTGCCGGTCGAGCAGGAGAGCCCCGGGGGTCTCCGGCAGCGGCAGGGCCCCGAACGGGATGTACTGAAGCTCGCCATCGGCGACGATGATCAGCCTGCGCCCACCGAGCCGGGCGGCGACCGGTCCGAGCAGCATCCGGCTCAGGCCGGCGGCGGCCTGTTCGCCCCCGCCCTCTCCATGCGCGAGGACGCTCAGTTGGCCGTAGACCTCCCGGGCGGCCGCCTCGATCCGGTCCCGCGCCGGAAGCTCGAAAGCCGTCACGGAATCACGGTTCACGGCCCAGAGAAAGCTCCGTTCTTCGCCGAGCGCATATTCCAGCAGGAGGGTCTTGCCATCGAGGAGGTCCTGGATTTCACCGCTTTTGGCGACAGGCGGATGGGTGAGGGCGGCGTAGCGCGGGCTGTGGCGGCGGATTTCGGCTTCTACCTGGGATAGCTCCGCGAGCACCGAGCGGACCTCTTCTTCGGCCACCCGGGCGCGCTTTTCCGTGGCCGGTCCCTTGAGCAGGCTGGCTTGGCGGCCTGCCTTGGCGTTCAGCCGCACGAGCAGAACCCGTTCCCGGTCGCGCAGGAGCGGGTCGACACCCTGGTGGACGTCGGTGCCCGCCTCCTGAAGGAGGTCGAGGAGGGAACGGGCGCGGGCGCGCTCGCTGACCTCGAAAGCCTCCCGCGCGTGCCCCTGGTCCGGCTCCCGGCGGTCGAGCTCCATCAGGAGGTCGATCGCGAGCTCGAACGCGGTGTGCTTGGAGGCCAGGAACGAAGCGCGCAGGTCCGGGCTCGTCTCCGTGGCCCGCAGGGTCTCGATCAGGCTGAGAGCCTCTTCGACCCGCGAGCGGGCTTCCGCCAGCCGGCCCAGCCTGCGCTCGGCGCGGGCCAGGGCGGTCAGAGCCGCAAGGAGCCGGGCTGGAGTCCGGACAGCCCGTGCACGCTCAACCGCCTGGATGAGGATTGTGGCGGCTTCCTCTGGCTGCTTCAGGGCCAGATGTGTCTCCCCCAGGATGCGCAGGATCAGGGATTCTTCGGTCCGGTTCTCCAGGAGGCGGGCGAGCTCCAGGGCCCGGGTCAGCTCAGGAAGAGCCGCCGCCGGCTGACCGGCCGCGAGATTGACTTCGCCCAGGAGGCGGCGTGCAAGCATCTCGCCCCGGCGGTCGGAAGCCGCTCTCGCCACGGCGGCGGCCCGGCGGCCGGCGTCGAGGGCCCGGGGGTTCTCTCCAAGCCGGGACCAGGCACGGCCGATGGCGATCTCCGCTTGGGCCTCTCCCGGCTTGTCGCCGATCTCGCGGCAGATCGCCAACGCCGGCTCCAGGTTGGCGAGCGCGCGTTGGAAGTCGCCGCGCTCAGAATAGGCGACGCCGAGGTTGTGCAGGAGCGCGGCTTCCCATAGCCGGTCGCCGGAAGGGTGGACGATTGCGAGCGCCGCCGCGTACGCGTCGAGAGCGTCGCCAAGCTGGCCCAGGCTGTCGAACAGGACGCCCAGGTTGTTGAGGGTCCGGGCCTCGCCCTTGCGGTCTCCCAGGGCGCGCTGCCGCTCGAGGATCTTTCGATAGCTCTGGAGCGCCGCTTCGGGCTCTCCCAGGCCCATGGAGACGGCCGCGAGGTTCTGGAGCACGGTCCCTTCCCACAGCCCCTTCTCGCCCAGTCGTCGAAAGATTTCAAGCGCCTGCTCGTAGAAGCCCAGGGCCTCGCGCAGCTCTCCTTGCGAGTGGAGGGCGTAGCCAAGGTTGTTGAGGACCTTGCCTTCCTCATAAGGCCGGCCCAGGCCGCGTTCGAGAGCCAGGGCGCTCCGCTGCGCTGCCACGGCGCCCGCGAAGTCGCCCGTCGCGGTCCGCGCGAGCCCCATGCCCCTCCAGGCGGCCGCCTGCCCCGGCTCGTCGGCCAGCTCGACGAACAGCGCCAGCGCCTGCTGATGGTGCTCAAGGGCCTGTTGCAGCTGGCCGAGAGCCGTGTGGATCTCGGCAACCGCAAACGCGCATCGCGCCTCTTGCCGGCGGTCTCCCAGGGAGTGCCAGAGGATCCGGGCCTCCTCATACCGGGTGGCGGCGAGCCGCTTTCCTTCCGCGCCGCCCTTGCGGTTGTGGGTCGCCGCCTCGGTCATCAGGCGCTCGGCTTCGAGACGCCCGGCAGGCGCTGATTCAAGATCTTCCAGGAGCAGGGTGTAAGCCCCTGGTGCGGCTCCCGGGGACAGGGACCGTACCCGGATTTCGATCGGTCCCAGAGCGTCCGTGGGGAGCAGCAGGGACTCCGGGCCTTCGCTGTCCGTCGGGCCGTCCACCACGATCAGGCCCGAGCCGTCCGGACGCAGCGCCTCCACGACGACGTCGATGCCGCGTTGCTCGACGGTCACCAGCAGCCGTGTTCCGGGCTTGACCTCGACGAGGTAGGAGTGGACCTCGCCGCCCACCATCTGCCGCTCGACCGCGACTCCCGGCTGGAGCGCCTGCCGCGCCGGCTGCGCTTCAGACGGCGGGGGCAGGGCCGCCGCTCCGAGGGCGAAGGCGGCCACGATCCGATAAGCGACGCGAAGACTCCGAGCGCGCATCCAGCTTCTCACTGTTTGAGTGCGCGCTGAGGATAGCACATTGGACGGGCAGAGGCGGCCGAGCCTCCAGAGGCTCGACCGCCCAAATCCTCCCGTTGACGTCCGCAGACCCGCGAGACTGCGCTAGCCCGCCGCCGGCTCCGCCGCGGGAGCGGGACCGCCGAGCACGTTGGCCAGACCCTGCTCGAGCCGGCTGATCATCTCCTGCTGTTTCTTGACGATCTCCAGCAGATAGACCGGCAGCATCTTGTAGTTCACCGAGAACGGCTTGCCCTCCTCGTCGTACGTCACCAGGTGGTGCAGCTCCTTTTCATGGAGCTCTTCGGCCGTGTACCCGATCGCCTCCTGTCCGGAGTCCTTGTAGGTGAAGCTGACGGGCATGAGCGACAGGATCCTGCTGAAGTCGTCCTTGAGCTCGCGGATGTTCTCCTTGAAGCGGGCCGAGGAGGACTGGACAGCGAGGACGCCGTTCGTGCCGTAGAGCACGTCGGCTCCTGAGCCGCTCTGCAGGCCGGGGAACGACACGGCACCGCTCACTCTGAGGGCACCGCTCACGCTGAGGGCACCGCTCACGCTGAGGGCACCGCTCACGCTGAGGGCACCGCTCACGCTGAGGTCGCCGTTCATGCTGGTGTCGCACTTGTTGTTCTGATCCATGCCGATGGTGAGCTTGCCGTCGTTGGTGAGCCGGACCTTTTCCTTGTTGCCGGTGAACAGCGAGATCCCATATTTTGGGTCGGCGGCCGTTCTTGAATTCTGCACCCACTCGCCGAAGTCCTGGATCTTATCAGTTCCAACTGCAAAGACTAGCTTTCCGGAGACGGCGGTGCGCTCCGTCGATACGTACAACGTGCTCTTGTTGTCCCTCTGATCCTGGACCGCCTGAAGCGTGCTGCTGAGATCGTTTGGCACGGCAAGATCGATTCCGCTCATTGCATTCTCTCCTTTCAAGTCCGTTGCTGTTTGGCCCTTTGAGGGCGGGGTTGATCGGCTTGCGAGGAGGATGTGCCCCGGCCCGGCGGTTTATCTCACCTGGAATGGAACCGCGATAGAATAGATGCCCGAGGAGGTTTCTCATGGCACGTGCAGATTTTCGCGGTGGGATCCCAGCTCTCGTCCTCTTTCTTCTTGCCCTTCTTGCCGCCTCTCCCTTGGCGGCTTCCGGCGTGTTCGTGGAGGTCCCGGCGCCCCGGGACGCGGTCTCCGCGGAACAGCTCGCGCAGATCCGGGCGGCGATCGCGGAGTATGAGGAGAAGCTCGGGGGCGTGAAGGAGGATGAGGCCTCGTTCCTCCTGCCGTTCTTTCCCCAGGGTGGCGTGCTCGGCCGGGACCTCTTCCTGTCGAACTTCACCGATCAGAATCCTGCCCGCGAGCAGATCCAGGACTGGGACTGCTCGGGTTACACCTATGACGGCCACCGGGGTCACGACTCGCTGATCCGGAGCTTCCGCGAGCAGGCGGTCGGCGTGCCGGTGTTCGCGGCGCTCGGCGGCACGGTGTTCCTGACTCACGACGGCGAGCCGGACATGAACATCGAATGGGTTGAAGGGACCGAGGCCAATTACGTGGTGATCGATCATGGCGGCGGTTATACCGGCTTGTATCTGCACTTCCGGCAGGGGAGCGTGGCGGTGGTCCCGGGACAGGTGGTGGCCGCCGGCACACAGCTCGGCCTCACGGGCAGCAGCGGCATCAGCAGCTGGCCGCACCTCCATTTCGAAACGTGGAAGGACGGCCAGTGGTTCGAGCCGTCGGCCGGGCCGTGCCGGACGGGAGACAGCTTCTGGCTCGCGCAGACGCCGGTCAGCCGGGATTTCTACGTGGCGGATTTTTACATGAGCCGCGGCCAGACTCCGGGCACGGACCGAGCGAGCCTGATTCATGATGCGGTGGAGCGCACGGCCTCGTTCGTCAAGGGGCGCCAGACCGTGAGCCAGCGGATCGACCTGCGCAATCTCCCGGAGAACGCCACCTATCGCCTGCGGGTCCTGAATCCCCGCCGCCAGGTGGTTCATGAAGACTCGGGCACGTCGGAAGACCGCTTCCTCCGGATCGCCTTCGCGCTCTTCGACTTCGAAATCGACCTGGACACCGTGGGGACGTGGCGCTATCAGCTCGATGTCAACGGTGGTCGGGTCGTGGACGTCCCGTTCCAGGTGATGGCCAGCGAGCGGCAGCGCAAGAACCGGAAGCCGGGAGCGGTCAAAACGCGCCTGATCCCCGCCAAGCCCGTGGAAGGGCAGGTCATGACCTGCGAGGTGCAGACCTCGCTGATCACCGAGGACCCGGATTTTGATTTAGTGGGTTACCGCTATGAGTGGAAGGTAAACAACCGCGTGGTGCGATCCGTCATGAGCGCGGCCCTTGCGGACCTGCTGCCCGCCGGCACAGCGCAGCCCAAGGACAAGGTGAGCTGCCGCGTCGTGGTTTCGGATCGGCCCTGATATCCTCCAGCCCATGGCCTGGATCCGCACCATCGCCCCGGGGGAGGCCACGGGCCTCCTCCGGCGCCTCTATGACGAAGCCATCGCCCGCGCGGGCAAGGTGTTCAACGTGCTCTCCATCCAGAGCCTTCGCCCGGAGGTGCTGGAGATCGGCGTCAAGCTCTACGAGGAGCTGATGTTCTCGCCCCGCAGTCCGCTCAGCCGGGCACAGCGGGAGATGATCGCGGTGGCTGTCTCCCGCGCCAATCAATGCCACTACTGAACGCAGGCCCATTCGGACGACCTCCGGGCCGAGGTCGCGGATCAGGGAGAGCGGGGCGAAGCGCTGGTGGCCGCGGTGCGCACCGGTGAGTACGATCCCAATTCGATCACGGAGGCCGACCGCGCCATGCTCGACTTCGCCGTCAAGCTGGCCCGCGAGCCCCGCTCGATGACGAAAGACGACGTCGAGGCCCTCCGCGCCGCCGGCTTCAGCGACACGGCGGTCCACGACATCGTTCAGATCACGGGATTTTTTGCTTATTACAACCGGCTGGCCGACGGCCTGGGGATCGATCCCGAGCCGCCGGCCAGTTAGGAGAGTTACTGCCGGCCCACGATCCGGACGCGCTCGGAGAGCTCCTTGTCCTCGTCGCCCTGACCGAAACGGATCTTCACCGTGTGCGTCTCCCCGGCGTCGGGATCGTCCAGGGTCGCGTAGGCGGCGCTCTTGGAGAAGCGGGCCACGATCTGCTTGCCGACCCGGCGTACGTCGAGCGGCTCGAGGGGCTCGGCGTCTGCCTTGTCGCCCACGAGGCGGATCGAATCGAGGTCCACGTCCGCGATGCCCGGTCCGCGCAGGAAGGCGTGGACCTGTCCGGAGCTGCGCTCCCAGTTCACGTTCCAGTCGTCCGGCTGGATGTTCAGCTCCACCTCGTCTTCCTCGCCGCCCGTGCCGCCGCCACCGCCGCTGCCGACGATGCGGACCTGATCGTCCAGCTCCTGCGCCTCGCCGCCGTCCACGGTGAACCGCAGCGTCACGGTCTTCCGGTCGCCGCGCTCGACGTCGCCGAGGAGCTCGAAGGCCTCCGACTTGTCGAAGGTCGCCACGAGCTGGCCGCCGGCCACGCGCACCGACTCCGGAGCCAGCGTGCCACCGTCCGCCTTGAGCTCGACCGAATCCCGGTCGATCTTCGCCGCGTCGCGTCCGCGGACGAAGGCCTGGACGTTGCCGGCCGCGTTCACCCAGTTCGTGTTCCAGGTATCGGGATGGATCTCGAAGGTCAGCTCGCCGCCAGGCCCGCCGCCGTTCCCGCCATTGCCGCCATTCCCGCCGCCGTTCCCCCCGTTCCCTCCACCATTGCCCCCGTTCCCGCCGCCGTTCCCATTCCCGTTGCCACCGCCATTGCCGTTCCCATTGCCGCCGCGGGCGGGAGCCGCGACGTTCGGTACTTCTTCCGTAGCGGCGGGGACAGCACCCTGCGCCCGGACGCGGGCCGCGTGGAGCCGGGCGGCGCCGGGACGCAGCTCCTCGGCTTCGGCCGAGATCGTGACCTGCGCCGTCACCGCGGCCGGGGCCGCTTTGGGCTGCTCCAGGGCAGGCTCCGTGGGGCTGGAGCCGTTGCATCCAAGGGCAAGGAGGGGAAGGACGAACAACCAGGTCTGCAACCGCTGGAAAAGGGACGCGGATTTCATAGTGCCTCCTGGGTAGAAGAGATAACTGAATTCAAGTATAGCTATATCTGTCGAAAACTCAAGCCCCGGCTCCGCAGACCGGAAGGGAGTAGAATCTGCGCATGGACCTCACGGACACCGATCGCGACATGTTGCGCCTCGTCCGGGAGGGGAAGGTACTGCACCTGACCACTCCGTTCGGCGAGGACTCCTACGAGCGCACCGACGGCGGCGACCTGGACTGGGATGCCTTGGAAGGCCTCGCGAGGCTCGACCTGATCGCCTGGCCCTCCACCGGCGTGGGCACCGTATCCCGCAGACGGGCGGAGCTGACGGCGGACGGCGAGGAAGCGGCCCGCGGTCTCTAGAGCCTCCCCCTTCGCACCCGTAGCCGGGCGCCTCTCCTGCTAGGATGCGCGTTGGGGCGTTCAACCTACAAAGGGGTTGACGAAGCGGACGCCTTCAACGTCCCGGCCATGCTGAAAATCTTCTGTATAGATGATCGAGACCCGATGGAGATGAGCCGCTGCCCAGATCAGGCCATCCCAGAAGGAAAGCCCATGTCTGAGCCCTGAGGTCAGTGCTTTCAGGGTCAGATCGGGAGTGAGTGGCACCACCCGCGCACTTTGTCTGACTTCGTCGACGATCTCTCGGACTTCTTCGGGAGCGACCCCCAGTCCCTGCCGCAAGAGAGTCCAGGCCAACTCGTTCAGAACCTGCACCGAAAGGACGAGGTCATCTTCGCGAGTAACATCCTCGATGAGACGAAGAGCCCGTTCTTGCTTGGCTGGATCGGCGGGGTCGAAGGCGTAGACGAAAATGTTCGAGTCGATAAGGACCCGGCTCACGCTTTGCGGCCTCGATCGTAGATCTCTTCTCGCTTGGGATAGGGAGCCCCGCTGAGAGGGATTCCAGCCCTCATGCGGCTGAGCATCCGATTACGGGCCTCTTCCCGGGACAGCTCGGTGGAAGCCGGAGGAAGGAACGTGACGACGACCCGGGCCTCTCGCAACCCTTCAGGCCGCTCCAAGAGCTCCACTTCTCCGTCTTTGTAGATTCCTTCGACTGCGGTAAGCACTTTGACCTCTGCGGCTGTAGTCGTGCCTCTCACGTCCAGGCTCCTATTCTACACCTCGTCAATGACCGTCTGTTGTCGCGGACAACCTAGAACTCGGTAATGTCTTCTGAGTACATGATAACGATGATCGGGGCCGGTCGCAAGAAGGAGAGGCCTCTACGCCAGGCAACCGGCATATAGTAGGCCGCCGCCGGAGACGGAGCATGGAAGAGACCCTGAGCGACGGACCATTCACCGAAGAGGACGCGGAGCGGCTCCGGTTCATCCTGGAGGGGCAGCGCCATTGCGAACACTTCCTGGCACCTCTGGCCGATCCGAGGGGGAAGTCCGTGCTCGTGGTGGGGGCCGGGGCGGGGACGGAGATGCTTTGGTGCATGCGCCAGGGCGCCCGCGAGGTGGTGGGCATCGACATCCTGGTGCAGCGGCCGGCGGCCCTGGCGCGGGCGGTCGAGGAGCTCGGCATCCGGCCGGCGCCGCCGTTTTCTATCCGCCCCTTGCGCATCGAGGACGCCCACACGCTCGGCCGCCGGTTCGATCTCGTCCTTTCGAACAACGTCTTCGAGCACCTGGGGGACCTGCCCCGCGCCTTCGAGGTCTGCGCCTCTCTGGTCGAGCCCGGCACCGGCCGCATCGCCATCTTCACGGACCCGCTGTACTACTCGTCCGCCGGCTCCCACCTGTCCGTGGAGCCCTGGGAGCACCTCTGGGGAGATCCGGGGCCGCTGCGGCAGCGCCTCCTCGGTGCCATCCCTGCCTGGCACGCCCTGCACCGCCTGGACCTGCCGGAGTACCTCTTCTCGGAGATCTCGCTCAACCGCATGCGGCTCGGCGGCCTGCTGGACGCCGTGCGGGCGAGCGGCCTCGCGGTGCTGAATCTCCGCTTGATCCGTGACCGTCATCTGCAGGATCTGCCCGCCTGCCTGGACCGTCTGGAGGCGGTGCGCCGGGAGGAGAAGGTGACTATTACGGACCTCGCGGTCGAGGGGATCGCGATCGAGTTGATGCGGCTGGGCGAGAGTCCCCTGGCCGAGGCGCCGGTCTCGACGGAGGAGGTCCGCGAAGCCAATTACCGGGGCGGGCTCGAGCGCCGCAGCCATGAGCTCGAAGAGGCGCTCCGTGGGACGCGGGAGGAGACGAGGCGGGCGCTCCACGAGGTTGCCCACCTGAGGCGCCTCCTCGTCTCCGTGGAGATGAGCTGGAGCTTCCGGCTCGGCCGCCTGCTGACGGCTCCGGCGCGCTGGCTGCGGAACGCCTGGCGCCGGGGCTGAAAATTTTCTTCACTTCGTTTGTCCCGCTTTGGGTGGGGGCGAGCACCTTTCGAACAGATCTCACCAATCCGGTGGGGGAGGGAAGGGCGGGCCGAGCAGTACGATCTTCCCTATCTATTATGTTGTTCTCTTGGGGGAGTAAAATCATGGCTAAGAGTGTCGTTATTGTGGGTGGTGGTTCCGCCGGTTGGATGACTGCGTCCCATCTCAAGAAGGCCCTCCCGGGTCTCGACATTACCCTCATCGAATCCGCCAACATCAAGACGGTAGGCGTCGGCGAAGCGACCTTCAGCACCATCAAGCTCTTTTTCGACTTCCTCGGGCTCGAGGAGAGCGACTGGATGCCCCACTGCAACGCGGGCTATAAGCTGGCCATCAAATTCAGGAACTGGGGGGCCGACGGCGGGCACTTCTTCCACCCGTTCCAGCGCTACGAGATCGTCGACGGTTTCAACATGGCCGAGTGGTGGCTCAAGCTCCACAGAGGCGAAGAGTCCGCTGAACCGTTCGACCACGCCTGCTTCACCATCCCCGCCATGTGCGACGCCCAGCGCTCCCCCCGATTCCTCGACGGCCGCGTGTTCGACGACAAGGTCCAGGACTACTTCCGGGTGGACTACCGCGGCAAGAAGAACATTCTGGCCGAGCACAAGGTCCAGTACCCCTACGCATATCATTTCGACGCCAGCCTGCTCGCCAAGTTCCTCGAGGGCTACTCCACGCAGCGCGGCGTCCGCCGGGTCGTCGACGACGTGGCCGAGGTCCGGCTGCGTGAGGATGGCGGCATCGGCAGCGTCATGACCAAGGAGCACGGCGAGATCAAGGGCGACCTGTTCGTGGACTGCACCGGCTTCCGCGGCCTGCTGATCAACCAGGCGCTCAAGGAGCCCTTCATTTCCTTCCGGGAATCGCTCCTGTGCGACCGTGCCATCGCCCTCCAGGTGCCCAGCGACATCAAGAGGGACGGCATGGACCCGTTCACCTCGGCCACGGCCCTGAGCGCCGGTTGGGTGTGGAACATCCCGCTGTATGGCCGGACGGGCACGGGCTACGTCTACTGCAGCGAGTTCCTCTCGGAGGAGGAGGCGGAGAAGGAGTTCCGAGCGCACCTGGGTCCCGCCTCCGACGGTCTGCAGGCCAACCACATCAAGATCCGGACCGGCCGCTGCCGCAACTCGTGGGTGAAGAACTGCGTCGCCATCGGCTTGTCGAGCGGCTTCGTCGAGCCTCTGGAGTCGACCGGCATCTTCTTCATCCAGAACGGGATCGAGGAGATGGTGAACCACTTCACCGGCGGCGCTGACGACGAAGAGACGATCAAGAGCTACAACAAGATTACCGGTGCCTGCGTGGACGGCGTGCGGGACTTCCTGATCTGCCACTACCGCACGACGGACCGTGCGGACACGGAGTTCTGGCGCGCGGCCAAGCGGGTCCCGGTCACCGAAGACCTCGCGGAGCGGCTGGCCCTCTGGAAGAAGCGGCTGCCGAACCCCCGGAACATCAACCCGGCCTTCCACGGCTTCGAGTCCTACTCGTACTCGGTGATGATGATGGGGCTGAACTACCAGCCCGAGACGAGCCTGCCGGCTCTCGACCACATCGATCCCGCGGGCGCCCACCGCGCCTTCCGCATGATGCGCGAGAAGACGAACCGGCTGGTGGCGACTCTGCCCTCCCAGGTGGAGTACCTGAGCCACGTGCGCGAGCAGGTCGGCGCGCCGGTCCTCGCGTAACGGCCGCACGCAGTCCCTCCGAGCCCGGGGCCCCCAGCACCCCGGGCCTCGGAGGGGCGCCTACCGCCTTGACCCTCCTTCCCCCGAAAGGAGGGTCAAGTCGTTTTATGATGGATTCCATGAAGCGGACCTTCCTCGTTCTCTTCCTGGCCGCCGCGCTGGCGGGCGCCGCTCTGGCCGACCGGCCGCCGCGGACGGGCCCTCTCCTCGCCAGGGCGGCCTCCCGACAGGTTGGCGTTACGACGCTTTACGACCCCTCCTACGTGCGCCTCGCCTATCCGAACGGCGACGTGCCGGTGGAGCGCGGCGTCTGCGCGGACGTGGTGATCCGCGCCTTCCGTGCTCTCGGCGTCGATCTCCAGGTGGAGGTCCACCAGGATATGAAGAAGGCGTTCAGCGCCTATCCGCGCAACTGGGGATTGAGATCACCGGACCGCAATATCGATCACCGCCGCGTGCCCAATCTGATGAAATATTTTGACCGGAAAGGGAAGAGCCTGTCCCTCGAAGGTGCGTACGAGCCGGGGGACGTTGTGGCCTTCAGGTTACCTCAAGGGCTTTACCATATCGGGATGATGGCGGAGGAGCGGGTGCCGGGGAAGGATCGGTTTTTCGTGATCCATAACATCGGCGCGGGAACGCAGAAGGAGGACATCCTTCAGGCGTTTACGATCATCGGGCATTATCGCTGGTAGATACTGGTGGTAACCGGCCGGATCACCACCTTCAACGCCTCCCGCCGCCGCATACTCCGTAAAGCATCCTCCAGTTCCGTCAGCGGGCGCTCTGCGGAGAGGAGCGCTTCCGGGTGGAGCTTGCCACTGGCGAGCAGGTCCAAGGCGCGCTCGAAGGTGGCCGGGCGGTGGTGGTAGGCGCTCTTCACCGTGATCTCGGAGTAGTGGAGGCGGTGGGTGTCCAGCGGCACGTTGGTGCCGGGGGGGCAGCCGCCGAAGAGCTGGACGAGGCCGCCGGGACGGACGGAGGCCAGGGCGTCCTGCCAGGCGGCGGGGGAGCCGGTGGCCTCGATGGCGACGTCGAAACCGTCGCCTGTCCGGGAGAGACGGCAGAGGCGCGGGGCCTCGCCGCCGTCGCGGCTGACCTGGACCGTGGCGTCCGCGCCGATGGCCCGGCCCACCTCCAGGCGCGAGGGATTGGGATCGGCCAGCACGATGTGGTGCTCACCCCCGGCAGGGAAGTCGGCGGGCGAGTTGGCCAGCACGTCCACGAAGAGAAGACCGATGGGGCCGCCGCCGTAGACCACGATCCCCGAGGCCCGTTCGAGCGCCGAGGTCTCCAGGCCGTGGAGCACGCAGGCGAGCGGCTCGGCCAGGGCGGCGATCTCGAAGGGCAGGCCCGTGGGAAGCGAGTAGGTGCTCACCTCGGCGAAGCGGCGGGGCACGAGGAGGTACTCGGAGAAGGCGCCGTTCAGGTAGTGGAGGTCCGAGCAGAGGTTCTCCCGTTCCCGCGTGCACCACTCGCAGACGCCGCACGGCGCGGAGTTGGCTACCACGACGCGGTCGCCCACGCGCCAGCGCCCGGTAGCCGCGGGGTCCGGCCCCACCGCGGCGATCGTGCCCGCCATTTCATGCCCGAAGGGCGTGGGCGCCTTGAGCATGCGGGGGTGGCCGCCGCGCTGGAAGACCTTGAGGTCCGTGCCGCAGGTGGTGGCGGCGCCGACCGCGAGCAGCAGCTCACCCGGGCCGGGCTCGGGGACGGGGACGTTCCGGATCTCCAGCCTCTCCGGTCCCACCAGGAAGGCCGTGGTCTGCCGCTCGGGGAGGCTCAGGGCAGGGCCTCGCCGGGAGTCAGCAGCACCTTCAGAGCCCGCCGCTCGCGGGCGAGGGTCACGGCCTCGTCGAAGCGCGAGAGGGGCAGGCGGTGGGTGACGAGAGGAGACGGGTCCAGCCGCCGCGTGACCAGGAGGCGGTAGATGTCCCGCTGGTCCGCGAGCGAGCTGGAGTAGGTGCCCAGGAGCCGCCGCTCGCCTTTGAAGAAGGCGTTCAGGTCGAACCCGGCCTTCTCGCCTTGTCCTTTTTCCCCAGATGGGGCATGGGCGAAGAGGACAACCGCACCGCCGGGGCGGGAGACGGCCAGGGCGTCCTCCAGCGGGCCGGCGCCGCCGGCGGTGTCGAAGACGGCGTCCGCTCCGAGGCCGCCGGTCAGACCTCCGGCGGCGACCTGGAAGGGCGCTCCCGGAGACGCCGCGGCGTCGGCTCCCAGGCGGAGGGCCAGAGCGCGGCGCTCTTCCATGGGATCGGCGACGGCGACTTTGAGTGTGGGGTGGACCGCCTTCAGGACAAGCAGGTGGAGGAGCCCCATGCTGCCGCCGCCCAGGATGGCCGCGCAGCCCGGGACGGGGCCGGGAAGGGCCGTTTCCGCGAGCCGGGCATGGCGGATGCCGCGCAGCACGCAGGCGGCCGGCTCCAGGAAGACGGCGGCCTCGTCCGGCACGTGGGGCGGCAGGCCGAAGGCGGCCTTGCGCACGGCACGCTCGCGCACCAGCACCCACTCGCTGAAGCCGCCGGGGAAGAGCAGGTTCTCGCGGAAGGCGGAGCAGAGCGGCTCGCTGCCGCGCAGGCAGAACGCGCACTGGCCGCAGGCCACGTGGTGGGGTACCACCACCCGGTCGCCGGGGGCGAACCCGGCGGTGCCTTCACCCAGGACCTCGACCGTGCCGACCACCTCGTGGCCGAGCACGGAGCCCTCGGGCGCCGTGCCGTGGGCCAGCTTGAAGAGGTCCGTGCCGCAGAGGCCCGCGTAGCGCAGGCGCAGCAGCATCTCGCCCGGCCCGGGCTCAGGCCGCGGTCGGGTCTCCAAGCGTACGGCACCGCCCGCGGTGCAGGCGGCTACCGTCATGGCGGTCATCGAGCTTGTCGTGGGGATCGCCATCTCTCCGTCACGGAACGATACAATAGAACTCCATGTCCCGACGCCGAGCCGTACGCCGTCCCCGCAGGGTCCAGGTCCACTTCTGGAAACAGGGCGAGCCCACCTCCTATGTGGGCTACACCACGAACATCTCCATGACGGGGATGTTCGTTGCCACGAACAGTCCCATGCCCCCCGCGTCGCGCATCCGGGTCGAGGTGATCGACCGCGACCGCGGCTTCATGGTGGAAGGGGTCGTGGCGCACGCCCGGAGGATCCGCGGCGAGCTGGCGCGGGTCAGCCAGTCGGGGATGGGAGTGCGCTTCCTCTCGGTGGAGGAGCTGGTGCGCGAGCTGATTCCGGCCGCGTACGGGCAGACCGAGGAGATCCCGCAGGACCCGGATCGCGGATCGTTTTCGGCTGCCGGGGGTACTTCCAAGCCGGAGCCCGAGCCGCCCCTTGCGCCGCGGGCCGAGGAGCCGGCCCCCGCGCCGCCTCCGCTGCCTCCGGCGCCGGCCCGGGAGCCCGTTCAGGAGCCGGTCCGGCCAACCGCTGCTCCTCCTTCGCCGCCCATCGAGGGGAACGGCGGGGCCTTCAGCGTCCGCTTCGCCAGCGTGGAAGAGTTCCTGGAGGTCTACCGGCGGGACATCCTCCAGGGCGGGCTGTTCGTCTCGACCCGTTATCCGGGACGCCTCCAGGAGACGGTGACCGTGGAGCTCTATCCGCCTCTGCCGTTCGCCGAGCCCATCCTGGTGCGCGCCCGGGTGGTCCAGCGCTTCGATCCCGGGAACGATCCCTACAGTCCCAATCTGCTGTCCGGCATGGGCCTGGAGCTGATCGACCTGCCGGCCCTGGTGGAGAAGCTGCAGTCGGTGGTGCAGCGGATGCGGGCGTAGGAAACCCCTCCCGATAGACGCACTGGCGAGAATCCAGGCTTATTCTACAATTGACAATCTTTAAAACTAGAGTAGTGTAGTCATCGGTTGGATTCTCCTGGAGGGGACCACCGTGACTTTTTCTTTCACCCTTGCGTCCTGGTTCCCTCGGGTGGCCCGGCCACCCCCATCCGTCTCAGCTCAAGGTGCGTTGCGTTCCCCCAGACCTCAGTCTCGTCCCTGTTGGAAGGAGAGGAAAAATGAGAAAGCACCTTGTCCTGGCTGGCCTGATCACCGCTCTTTGTCTCGCGATTGTCCTTCCCGCTGTTGCCGCGGACCGCATCATCCGGGGTGGTATCGACCTCTGGACGACAAAAGCCGACGGCAGAACCCACTATGACTTTGCCGGCGACTCGATTCCGGCCGGCTTCTTCTGCGCCAACTCGGCGCCGTTTGCCGGCATCATCTACCTCAAGGGCTCTCCCATCGCCACGGGCGTCCCCGGTGCGCTGGGAAACACCGACACGATCGTGGAGCGCCTCGACGATGCGGCCTTCGCCAAGAACGGAGTGGCCACGACCCGCATCCAGCTCCGTGCCCTCAACCTGGTCAGCATGTATCCGGTCAAGACCTCCTGCGGCTCGTTCAACGTCAAGGCATCGCTCGACGGGGACCAGCCGATCACCAAGATGCGCATCGTCCGGGAGACTCCGGACGGCGGCAGCTACATCGCCCCCCTCGCCCTCAACGTGAAGATGGAGTTCACGCCGGTGGACGGCGGCCAGTTCTCCCGTCCGCGGGTGCTGCGCAAGAGCATCCAGTTCCGGGCCAAGCCGAACGCCACGTGGACCAGCCGGCCGGTGGCCAACCTGTTGACTCACCCGGAATTTGTGAAGGTGGATACCGACGGTGACGGCACCCCGGATTCTTTCCTGGAAGGGACTTCCAACTTCTCGGCCGCCGGGAAGAACCCCGCTGCCAAGTTGGTGAGGGAGCCGAGGACTGTAGATGACTGCCACTGCGCGGACGCATCCTGCTCGGAGATGCACTGCCCGGACGGCACGATCCTGTACGCCGTCGAGTAGGCGATCTCGCCTTTCCCCCTCTCCCCCTGGGAGAGGGGGTCGGGGAGGTGAGGGCTCGCCGGAGTAGAATCCTCGGCCATGTCGAAGTGGATTCTCCCGGTGGCCCCCCTCCTCGCGATCTTCCTCCTTGCGGCGGCGCCTCCAGCAAAGGCCCCGGCGAAGCCGGCTGCACCACGCGGTGACATCGTCCTCATCACCATCGACACCTTGCGGGCCGACGCGCCCGGGTTCGCGGGCAATAACTTAAGTAATAAGCGCTCCCAGACACCCGTGCTCGACCGCCTGGCTTCCCAGGGCCGGGTCTTCACCAACACCCACGCCCACAACGTGGTGACGCTGCCCTCGCACGTGAACATCCTGACCGGCCTCTACCCCTTCCAGCACGGGGTGCGCGACAACAGCGGCTTCCGCCTGGCGGCCACGTTCCCCACGCTCGCCACCGTGCTGCGCGGCGCGGGCTATGCGACCGGCGCCTTCGTGGGGGCCTTCCCGCTCGACTCTCAGTTCGGGCTGGACCGCGGGTTCGACGTTTACGACGACCGCTATCCGGAGGGCGCGCACGAGGAGGAGTTCGTCATCGCCGAGCGGCGGGGCGACGAGGTGGTGCGCCTCGCCAGCGCCTGGTGGCAGAAGCAGAAGGGGAAGCCGCGGTTCCTGTGGATTCATCTCTATGATCCCCATGCTTCCTATGAGCCGCCGGAGCCGTTCGCGTCGCGGTTCAAGGACAATCCCTATCTCGGCGAGGTGGCGGCCACGGACTCTTTCCTCGCGCCGCTTTTGGGACCGTTTCTGGAGGGCAAGGAGAAGCCGGCCCTGGTGGTGGTGACCAGCGACCATGGCGAGGCGCTGGGCGAGCATGGCGAGCAGACGCACGGCCTGTTCGCCTACGAGGCCACGCTCAAGGTGCCGCTGGTGATCTGGGGCCGGGGTGTGGCGGTGGGACGGGACGCACGGCCGGCCCGGCACGTGGACATCTTCCCCACGGTGCTCCAGGCGGCGGGAGTGGCTGCGCCAACGGGACAACGCCGGCCCGGCAGGTCTCTCCTGGCGCCACCCGTGGCAGGGGATTCGGACTCGTACTTCGAGTCGCTCTCGACCACGCTCAACCGGGGATGGGCGCCGCTGCGGGGCCTCCTGCGTGGCGGCAAGAAGTTCATCGCCCTGCCGCTGCCGGAGGTCTACGATCTGCCCAAGGACCCCGGGGAGAAGGACAACCGGTTCGACGAGGAGCGGACGGCCGCGCGGGGCGTGTTTGCCGCCCTGCCCAAAGAGTCGGCCTGGCCGCCGGAGCGGGGCGCCTTGAAGCCGGAGGAAGAGAGGCGCCTCCAGAGCCTCGGCTACCTCTCCGGCTCGGCCGCCCCCAAAGAGAGCTACGGGCCGGAGGACGATCCCAAGCGGCTGATCGGCCTGGACACGAAGATCCACCAGATGATCGACCTCTACATGACGGGGCGGGTGGAGGAGTCCGTCCGCCTGGGGCGCGAGATCGTGGCGGGCCGCCCCTCGATGCCCCTCGGCCACTCGCTCCTCGCCCAGTCGCTGCTCCAGGCCGGGAAGACGGGAGAGGCCCTGGACGTCATGCTCGCCGCGCGCAAGCAGGGCGCGGTCTCCGACGCGCTGCTGCGCCAACTCGGCCTCACGCTCGCGGAGGTGGGACGGGCCGGCGAGGCCGTGGGCATCTTGAAGTCCCTGGCCGACGCCGGAGACCCGCAGTCGCTCAACGCCTACGGCCTCGCCCTCTCGGAGGCGGGACGGCAGAAGGAAGCCACCGACGTCTTCCAGCGGGTGCTCCGGGAGGACCCCGACAATCCCAAGGCCTGGGAGCAGCTCGGGCTCGTGGAGCTGCGCCTCGGCCGCTGGCAGCAGGCCCAGGAGCGGTCGCGCAAGGCCCTGGAGCTGAACGGCAGCTTGCCGTTCGCCTGGAACAATCTGGGCGTGGCCCTGTTTCAATCAGGAAAGAAGGCCGAGGCCCTGGACGCCTGGCAGAAGGCGGTGGACTTGAAGCCGGATCTCTGGGACGCTCTGTGGAACCTCGGCACCAAGGCCGCCCAGGAGGGCCGGGTGGACCAGGCCCGCAAGGCCCTGGAGCGCTTCGCGGCCGGCGCGCCCCGGGACCGCTACGGCCCGGACGTGGACAAGGCCCGGGCGTTCCTCAGACAGGGAAGACCATGAAAAGGATTCTGATCACGATCGCCATCGCAATCGCTCTTACCGCCTGCAATGCCTGCAAGGGGGGCGGCGGAGGCGGTACTCCGGAGGTGCCCGAGGGGACGCCTGTCATCCTCATCTCGATCGACACGCTGCGGGCGGACCACCTTCCGGCCTACGGCTACCAGGGGGTGGCGACGCCCGCGCTCGACGCCCTCCGGAAGGACGGCATCCTCTACGAGCGGGCCTACGCGGTGACTCCCCTCACCTTCCCTTCCCACTCCTCGCTGCTGACGGGCGTGCTGCCCGCCCAGCACGGCGTGCGGGACAATGTTGGCTACCGGCTCGACCCGGCAAAGATCCAGAAGGGCGATCTGCCCTTCCTGCCCCAGATCCTGAAGAAAGCGGGCTATGCCACGGGCGGCGCCGTCTCGGCCTATGTGCTCCAGGGAAAGACGGGCCTGAAGACCGGTTTTGATTTTTATGAGGACGGCATCGAGTTCGTCTCGTCCACGGGACTGGGCGGGCTCCAGAGGCCGGGCGGCGAAACTCTCAACATTGCCAGGCCGTGGCTGGAATCGGTCAAGGACAAGCCGTTCTTCTTCTTCTTCCACATCTACGAGCCCCACACGCCCTACGCGCCGCCGGAGCCGTTCGCCTCGAAGTACGCCTCCAAGTACGACGGCGAGATCGCTTCAGCGGACCAGATCGTGGGCGAGCTGATCGCCGATCTGAAGCGCCTGGAGGTTTATGACAAGGCGCTGATCGTCGTCCTCTCGGACCACGGCGAGGGCCTGGGCGATCATGGAGAGGATGAGCACGGCGTCTTCCTCTACAACGAGTCCATCCACGTGCCGCTGCTGGTCAAGCTGCCCGAGGCGCAGAAGGCGGGCGGCACCACGGCCCGGCCTGTCGAGCTGCTCGACGTGGCACCCACCGTGCTGGGCCTGCTGGGGATGGACGTGCCCAAGGCCATGCCCGGAGTCTCGCTCCTGGCCGAGAACGTGCCGCCGCGGCGGATCTACGCCGAGAGCTTCTACCCTCGCCTGCACTTCGGCTGGAGCGAGCTGTTCTCCCTGATCGACGAAAAAAACCATTATATCGACAGCCCCGAGCCCGAGCTGTACGATCTGGCGAAGGACCCGAAGGAGACGAGCAACATCCTCACTCAGGAACGCCGGGTCTATGCGGCCCTGAAGAAGGAGATCGAGGGCTACGACCGCCGGCTCGTACCTCCTTCCGAGGTGGATGAGGAGACCCGCCAGGCCATGGCGGCCCTGGGCTACATCGGCTCGGGCGCCGGCGCGACCGAGGGCCCCCTCCCCGCGCCGCGCAGCAAGATCGGCTCCCTCGCGGACCTGAGGGAAGGCTTCCGCCTCAACGGCGAGAAGAACTATCCGGCCGCCGAAGCCGCCTTCCGCCGGGTGATCGAGGCCAATCCGAAGATGGTGGACGCCTGGGAGTTCCTGGGCCGCACGCTGCAGAAGACGGGCCGGACGGACGAGGCGCTGGAGGCCTTCAAGCAAGGTCTCAAGGTGTCGAACGGCTCGCCCCAGATCGCGGTGGCGGCGGCCTCTCTCTATCTCGATCTCGGGCGCCTGGACGACGCGGCCACTCACGCGAAGATGGCGGTGGCCACCCATCCCTCGTTCGCCCATGGAGTCCTCGCCCAGATCGCCCTTCAGCGCGACCAGCTCGACGTGGCCGAGCGCGAGGCCCGGGCCGCCATGGAGGACCAGAGCCTGCGGGTGGGCCCCATGATCCTTCTCGCCGAAGTGCTGCACGAGCGCAAGGATGATACGCAGGCCCTGGACGTGATCCGGCAGGCCGAGGAGGCCTACAACAAGCGCGAGTCCAAGGACCCGGACCTGATCCGCGGGCTCCACCTGATCCGCGGCAAGGTCCTGGCCGACCAGGGCGACGCCGCGGGCGCGGAGGCCGCCTTCCGCAAGGAGATCGAGCTCTTCCCCGACAACGTCCGCGGCTATTCCAGCCTCGCCATCCTCTACGCCCTGTCCGGCCGCGGCAACGAGGTGGGCTCTCTGCTCCAGCGCATGGTAGAGGCCAATCCCACGCCCGTCGCCTACGGGGAGGCGGTGAAGACGTTGCGGATTCTGAACGATCCGAACTCCGCCGCGTCGCTGCTGCGGTACGCGATGGGACGGTATCCGGGGGATGCGGGTTTGAGGAAGCTGGCGGCGGGGGGGTGATGGCCGCCTGTGCTGGACTGGTACGGTCTTGCCTTCGAGGGAGACGCCCCGCCGTTTGTGGTTCAGGAGAGGGCGGTGGTTGAGGACTGGGGCGTCTCTACGGTACGTTGTTGCCGTTTTTCCACGGTGAGGTTACGGAGGCGTTGTTAAATCAACCTTTCCGTAACCTCATCCTCGCGTAATGGCAACGCCGTGCCGTAGAGACGCCCCAGTCCTGAACCACGCATTCACCGGGTCCACAAACGTCGGGGCGTCTCTTCGAAGGGCATGCCTCATCGATCAAGATTAACGTTTATAACGCCGCGGTTCGTAGGGTGCGCTGTGCGCACCGTCAACGCTGTTCATGGTGCGCGCAGCGCGCCCTACCCCCGCTCGATCGTCCGCTCAATCCGCGCCACCCCCTCCCGGTCCCCCAGCCCCCGCCACTGCGCCAGCGCCAGCTCGTAGATCTCCCGCGCCCGCGCGGACTGGCCGGACCATTCGGTGAGGCGGCCGGCGAGCTCGGCGGCCCAGGCCACGTCGGGATCGAGGAGACCGCTCGCCTTCAAGGCGGCGGTGCCTTGATCGAGGTGGCCGTCCCACATCCCCCAGTCCCTCGCTTGGGAGGCGCAGGCCAGGAGGCAGATGTGGACGCAGGAGAGGAGACCGCCCCACCCCAGCTCTTCCAGGTGCTCGCGGATCTCTCCCAGGGTGTTCTCGGCGATGGAGAAGCGCTGCTCCGCGAGATCGATCAGGACCAGGTTGAGACGGGGGAAGAGGCTGTCCGCGGAACGCAGCCCGTCGAGGATCGTGAGGGCGCGCCGGTAATTTCCAGAGGCCCGGCCGAAGTCCCCCTGGAGGCGGGCCATGTCGCCGACCCCGTTCAGGCTGCGCGCCACGCCATAACGGTTGCCAAGGGCTTCGAACTGGGCACATGCCAAGCGGTAGAGGTTGGTCGCCCGGGTGAGCTCGTGGCGCTGGCGGGCGAGGTCGGCGGCGGCGATGCCGTGGTCCGCAACCCCGTGCTCGTCCCCAATCTCCCGGTAGAGACTGAGCGAGCGATTGAAGAAGGACCGGGCTTCCTCCAGCCGGCCGCGCTGGCGGGCCAGGTCGCCCAGTCCCCAGAGGCTCGCGGCGGCGCTGTGAGGATTCTCCGGTATCCCGATGCAGGTCTCATAGAGGTGGGCGGCGCGGTCGAGGTTCCCCTGCCGCCGGGCGGCATCGCCCAGGAGGCGCAGAGCCTCGGCCCGAATGGGCGCCCAACTTTCCGCGGCGTCCCCGGCGGCCGGTTCGGCCCAGCGGAAGACCTCTTCCAACCGTCCCTGATGCAGGTGGATGCGGGCGCGCACCACCCAGCCCTCACCCCAGCGCGGGTCGCCGGAGGGGACGCCGAGCACCCGCAGGGTCTCCTCTCTTTCGGCGAGCAGGGCCTGGGCGGCCGGATAGTCGCTCAGCCCCCGGCGCTCGCGGGCACCTTCCAGGAGCGGACCGAGAGCGGCCTCCCGCTCGCCGGCCAGCAGCAGATGGTGTCCGAGTCGCTCCGCCATGCCGCGCTCCCCGGCCCTGGCCCGCGGCATGAGCATGGTGGCGCACGCGTAGTTGTGCGCCGCGAAGCGCCCGGCCTCGCGGGCCCTGCGCTCCACGCTCTCGCGCAGCATGGCGTGGACGAAGGACCAGCCCTCCTCCGTGCGCAGCGCGAGGCGGCTTGTCACCAGCTCTTCCAGCAACTCGGGAGGGATGGCGACTCCCGCGGCCTCGCAGGCGGTCTCCCACTCCCGGCGGTCTACGAAGGGGCTCAGCGTGGCAGCGATCTCCAGGGCCTCGCCGGCGCCCGGCGGCTGGTTTTCGAGCAGGCGGGCCACGCGGCCGGACCACACCTCGTGGAGGTCGTCCGGGATGGCCGCCTCGGCGCCGGGCTTCAGGACGAAACCGGTCTCGCCCACCTCGATGACGCCGCGCTGCACCCAGTCGCCCACGAGCTGGACGGCGAACAGGGGATTGCCCGCCGTGCGGGCGTCCACGGCGGCGGCGAGCTCGTCCGAGAGTCCCAGCACCTCGCGGGTCAGGCGCGCCCGGTCCTCGGGCGGGAGCGGCGGCACTTCGAGAACGGAGGAGCCGGGCAGGGCCTGGAGAGCCCGAAGCGCCTCGGCCTCGCCGCTCTCGGGACGCTCGGCCAGAGCCTCGTCCCGCACGGTCAGCAGGAGCAATACGGCGAGGGGGTCTTCTTCCTGCTGCAACCCCAGGAGGTAGCGGGCGAAGTCGAGGGACTCGGCGCCCCACTGCACGTCGTCCAGGAGCATCACCACCGGACGCTGGCGGGTGAGCCTCCGGAGGTGGCGCTCGAGCAGGGCGAAGCGCTCCTGGGCCGTCTGCCGCGAGCCGCCGGGGAGCATGAGGTCCGTCAAGGCCTTCCACTCCGCGGGATCGGTCACCTTCCTCCCTCTCAACAGGGTCTCCGTGCGCTCCAGGATCTCCTGCCGCGTGAGGCCCACGCAGCGCAGGTGGCGGGCCATCATGCGAGGAAGCCCGTCGTCCGCCGTGGGATTGGGACCGTGGTAGGCGCGCAGCACGATGGCGCCTCCCACCTCGTGGGCCCGCTCGGCGATCCATTCCGCGAGGCGCGTCTTGCCCGTGCCGGCCACGCCACGCAGAGCCACGAGGCGCACCTGGCCCTCGTCGTGAACCTTTTCCAGCTTCGACCAGAGGGCGTCTCGCTCCGCCTGGCGTCCGAGCAGGGGGATCGAGCGCAGGCCGTAGAGTCCCAGCCCGGCCCCGATCAGCTTGATGGACGGCTTGGGCGGCGCGGGGTGCTCCCACGTGGATGGCAGAGGAGGGGAGCGCCGGCGGGCCGGCGGCTCGGTAGCCGGAGACGCCTCCCCAGGCTCTTGTTCCTTCGGGAACCACAATCCATCGAAGCTGATGGCCTGCGTCGTGGGCTCGTCCAACTCCACGGCGCCCATCATTCCCATCGTTCCAGGGAGAACGGTCGAGGCGCTGCCCGGTCCTCCCCCTCCGAGATCGAGCAGAGCCCAGGCCGCGTCCGCCGCCCGCACGAAGCGCTTGCCGGCCTCCTTCTGAAGCATCCGCCGGAGCCAGCCCTCGAATCCCCGGGGCACCGGGTTGCGGGGCACGAAGGCCGGCGGCTCCTCCTCCATCTGCATCCGGATCGTGGCGAGCAGGCCCATGCCTCCAAACGGCGGCTTGCCCGTGGCCATGTTCCAGGCAAGGCAGCCCACGGCGTAGAGATCGGTCCAGGCGCCGTAGTCGCGCCAGCGTCCCCGGAGCTGCTCGGGAGCCATGTAGGTGGGCGTACCGCAGACGACCTCCGTCGAGTCGCTGCGGGTCTGGAGCTCAACCGCCTGGGCGAGGCCGAAGTCCGCGAGCTTGAGCCGCGGCGGGCCATCCCCCTTCCGGAAGACGAGGATGTTGTTCGGCTTGAGATCGCGGTGGACCACGCCGCGGGCATGGGCATGGGCGAGCGCGTCCAGGAGATCCAGCAGCACCTGCCGGATCTCTCCCCAGGCCATGCCCGCCGCGATCAGGCTCGCCAGGGTGCCGCCGTCGGCCAGCTCCATGGCGAGCGAAGGGCTGCCGAGAGACAGCAATCCCCGCGAAGCCTCCTCCGCCTCGGGGCCGATCTCGCCATGATCGAAGACGATCACGATCCCGGGATGGTCCAGGCTCGCCACCGCGTGCACCTCGTTGCGGAACGCCTCCCGGAACGACACCTCCCGCGCCCGCTCGCCCGTCATCACCTTGACGGCCACGGGCACTCCCTGCGGGGCATGCACGCCGCTCCACACCTCGGCCATCCCACCCCGGCCAATGCACCGGTCGAGTCGGAAGGGACCGAGCGGAATGGACGGACCACTCCCCTGGGGAGCGCCCACCGCGTCGTTGTGAGGCATTGAGAGAACGATAAACGGACGGGTGGGGGAGGTCAAGGGCCGCCGCCCGTGCCAGGGATTTCAATCCCTGGCACGGGCGGCGGCTATCCCCTGGGACCCATACCATTCCACACATCTACGTTCTGGGTTCTTTGCGCTGGGAGGTCCAAGAGGTCGCCGTGATTCGTTGCGATGTACCCTCTGAGAGAGACGTCCCGCCGTCCCCGTGGCCTGCGAAAGGGTATCGTGGGCGGCCTGGGAACGTCTCTACGGACCCGTTTATGCCGAGGCCAACGTTGAAGATTGCGGGGGCGCTGGTTCGACATCCCCGTAGCCCCCATCGTCTGCAACGGCAACACCGTGTCGGTAGAGACGTTCCCAGGCCGCCCACGATACCCTTTCACAGGCCACGGGGACGGCGGGACGTCTCTTCGAAGGGAAGATCTTGACGATCCATCCCATCGCTCCTGAAGACCCCGAGATGTGTGTAATGGCATGCCTGGGATCGCTGGCATCCCTGCCGGCCTACTTACCAAGCCTTTTCTGGACGCCCGCAATCCACGGCTCGTACATTGGCAGCAAGACGCCCCGGCTCTTCAGATCCTCCAGGATCGATAACGCCCGCAGAAGCATTGATTGGTCGCCCTCGGGAGCAAACTCCGCCATCCGGATCAGAGAAACCACAAGATCGGTCTGATAATCGGCGCGGTTGGGTTCGTCTGCGGCCAGTCGCTCCGCAATTGCGAGGTCTTTCTCGTAGAAGGTCTTTGCCTGCTCGCCCTGTCCGAGAGCGCTGATGAGATCTCCCAATTTGTTATAGGAGACGGAGAGGTCTCTCTGGTAGTCGGCGCGGTTGGGTTCGTCTGCGGCGAGTCGCTCTCTGATGGGGAGAGACTTCTCGTAGAAGATCTTTGCCTGCTCGCCCTGTCCGAGAGCGCTGATGAGATCTCCCATTCTTTCGTAGGAGACGGAGAGGTCTCTCTGGTAGTCGGCGCGGTTGGATTCGTCTGCGGCGAGTCGCTCTCTGATGAGGAGAGATTTCTCGTAGAAGGTCTTTGCCTGCTCGCCCTGTCCGAGAGCGCTGATGAGATCTCCCATTCTTTCGTAGGAGACGGAGAGGTCTCTCTGGTAGTCGGCGCGGTTGGGTTCGTCTGCGGCGAGTCGCTCTCTGATGAGGAGAGATTTCTCGTAGAAGGTCTTTGCCTGCTCGCCCTGTTCGAGAGCGCTGATGAGATCTCCCAATTTGTTATAGGAGACGGCGAGGTCTCTCTGGTAATCGGCACGGTTGGGTTCGTTGGCGGCTAGATGCTCGCTAATACGAAGCGATTTTTCATAGAAGATCATGGATTGTTCAGCCTGTCCCAAAGCGCGGAGGAGATCTCCCATTCTTTCGTAGGAAACGGAGAGATCTCTCTGATATTGGGAGCGAGAGGACTCTGTGCCCGCTAGGTATTCTGCAATTGCCAGATCTTTCTCGTAAAAGAGCTTGACCTGCTCGCCTTGGCCAAGAGCACTGAGAAGATCTCCTAATTTATTATAGGAGACGGAGAGGTCTCTCTGGTAGTCGACACGACTGGGTTCTTCGCTCGCCAAGCGCTCGCGAATAGTAAGAGATCTTTCGTAGAAGGACTTGGCCTGCTCGGCCTGTCCCAGAGCGCGGAAGAGGTCTCCCATTCTGTCATAGGAGACAGAAAGGCTTCTCTGGTAGTCAGCGCGGTTGGGTTCCTCGCCAGCGAGGTGCTCACTGATATGGAGAGATCTCTCGTAGAAGTCCTTAGCTTGTTTGCCTTGACCCCTAGAGAGGCGTATATCCCCTGTTTCGGAGTATATGGCTGCAATCACTTCATCCAGCCGCTCGATACCGAGGTGAGTACGAGGGCGCAGAAGAGGAGGGATAGGTGCGTCGGAATCAATCATCACGGAGATTATTGGCTTGCCATCCGTGATCATCTGATAGATCAGAGCGCCTATCTCGGCCGTGACCCATTTGGATTCCAGAGAAGCCTTGGAGAGGAAGAGCAGGCATACGTCGCATGTGTCGAGCCCTTCATTGATCTTAGAGACGATATCATCCCCCGGAGGGATTTCCCACAGGTCCAACCACGGGTCGATGCCGGCGGCGACCAGAGTGGTGGCAACTTCTTGAACCCGCGACCTGTCCGCAGAGCGGTAACTTAAGAAAACCCTGGGGTTGCCTGCGGTCGTCTTGGCCCCTGTATTCATCGTAGCTCCTTGGGGATGTCGAACAGATCCATAACACGAGATAGATGGGCCACTTTCTCACGTAGTGCCTGAACTTCAACTTCTTTTTTCATCAGTAGGCGGATTCGTCTTGTAGTCCACGTAATAAGGTCGCGCCTTATCTGCTCTGCAAGGTCATCAGAAGTTGCAAAGCGTTCATGTCTGAAGTAGCCTGCAGAGAAGTCTTGAACCTCTGCGAGAAACCGCGCCTGTTTAGGTTCAAGGTCATCTGCGTCCTTCACATAGATAAGAATCTTCTCTGAGTTCTTGTTTCTGGCTTCTCGATACTCCATTTCAGTAGCAGATATGCCAAGCTCAGGAACTTCGAAGCCGTATCTCTTGCCGAATATGCCAAGGTAGACATCGCATTCTCTGGCCATTTCTCGGCATACTTCTTGCGACGATTTACCGGGAGAATCAAACGTTTCAGCTCGCAAGCAGAAATGACCTAAGCTCTCTGCTATAGCCTGAGCTGTATCGCGCTCAACCGTCAGGTCAGTTTGTGTTGAGCTGATAAATACTTTGAGGTGATCCATGAAATTTCTCGTGTCAGACGCTAATTTAGTTCGAGGAGGCCCCTAGGCGAAAGCTTGCCGTGTCGCTGGCGGAAGCGCCGCCTTGGCAGGTGGCGAGCACGACCAGGGGCAGGGGCTTCTGGGCGTCGCGGATGGCGTCGGAGAGTTCCCGGGCGGAGACCTCCAGAGCCCCGCCGTCCTCGGTCTCCAGTTCCATCATGCCGGCGGCGCCGTGGCCGGAAAGGTAGAGGACGTGGTAATTGCCCTTCAGGAGAGCCGATCGAATCTGCTCCGGGTTGCCGACCTCGAGGAGGGTCACCTCGGCGTCTCCGTAGGTGCGGGCCGCGTCCACGGCATCGAGGATGGTCTGGAGCCTCCAATTCCATGTCCAGGACTGTGTTCTCGGTCTGGCCTTCGTCCGGGGCGCCGACGGCGACGAGGATGCGGAGAGGTCCCGGTAGGGGAGAGGCGGTTCCGGCCCGGGCTTTGAGGTGACGGCGGAGGACGCGGACGCCGGGCTCCAGCGCGGGAAGCCGGCCTCCCGGCAGCCGGGCGGCTTCGAAGGGAACGGAAAGAAGCGTGGGGTCCGCCGTTTCGAAGGCGAGGAGGACGGATTCGTTGGCGGCCCGGGTTTCGTCGAGCAGTCCGGTGAGGATGGACGCGACCAGTCCAGGGAAGACGACGCTTCCCACGGCGTCCCCCAGGCGGGCCAGTTCTTCCTCCCGCATCTCCGGGGCTGATTGCCGGAATTCCAGGTAGGAGAAGACGAAGTCCGTTCCAAGAGGGACCTTCTGCCGCGGGGCGACGGGCTGGCCGTCAAGCTCGGCGAGGACGTCGATTTCCTCCGGGCCGGCGGAGTAGAGGGCGACGCGGAAGATCCGCTGGCGGGTGCGGGTTCTGGGGTCCACGGCGGTTCAATTCCCTTGAGGGCTTGCTGGAGAAATCGTAGCAGGACAGAGAAGATACGGGAAAAGACACTCCGGAGCGCTACTCCATCTCTTCTTGCGGAGCGCTGGAGATCCAACGCTGTCGCAGATCCCCAGACAACGCTCTGGAGAGTTTCCCAACGCGCCATTTTCCACGACAACGTCTTGGAGAAAATGCGGCGCTCCAGAGAATCTTCCAACGCCCCGTCTCCCGGGACGACGGCGTAGATCCCGAGACAACGGCCTGGATAAAAGGATACGCGCCAGAGAATCTTCCAATGGGCCATCTCCCGGGCTTTGACGTAGATCCCGCGACGATGGCTCGGAGAAAAGGACGACGCTCCGGGGAATCTTCCAACGCTTCGTCTCCCGGGACGACAGCGCAGATCCCATGACAACGACCTGGAGAAAAGGCGGCGCTTCGGAGAATCTCCCAACGGGCCATCTCCCGGGATATGGCGCAGATCCCGCGACCACTGGCTGTTGGGAAATTCTCCGCGGCGTGGCTGGGGAGACAAAACGGAGTTTGTGGGCCGGCAGGGATGCCGGCGGTCCCAGGGAGGCTGAAACACAATCGCCCTCCCAAGCGTAGGGACAACAAACGACGTACTTCCCGGGGACGATCCGCCCATGGACAACCTGCTTCAGGACCTTCGCTTTGCCGCCCGGACGCTCGTCAAGAGCCCGGGTTTCGCCATCGTGGCCGTGCTTTGCATCGCCATCGGCATAGGCGCCAATACCACGATCTTCAGCGTGGTCAACGCCTTGCTGCTCCGCCCGTTCCCGTACGCGAATCCGGACAGCATCGTGTCCGTGCGGGAGACGCAGGTGAAGAACGACATCGATGAGTCCGGGTTTTCGTATCTCGACTACCGGGACCTGCGGGAGCAGAACAAGGCCTTCTCACAGGTGGCCGCCAATACGGGGCGCAGCCTGACGTTCTCGGGGACGGAGGAGCCGGAGCGCGTCGCGGGAGCGGCGGTCTCGGCGAGCCTGTTCTCGATGCTCGGCATCCAGCCGGTCCATGGCCGCCTGTTCCGGGAGGAGGAGGACCGGCCCGGGGCCCCGGGTGCCGTGCTGCTGAGCCACGATCTCTGGATGCGCCGCTTCAACGGCGATCCGGCCATCGTGGGTCAGAGCATCATGGTGAACGCCGCGGCCCACACGGTGGTCGGGGTGATGCCGCCGCGCTTCCGGTACCCCGATCAGGAGCTCGCCTGGGTGCCCTTGACGCCCATCGTCCATAAGGACCTGCGCTCGGAGCGGAACCTGGCGGTGCTCGCGCGGATGAAGGAGGGCGTCACGATCGAGCAGGCGCGGGCCGAGGTGGCGAGGGTCGTCCAGGGGATCGCGAAGCAGTACCCGGAGACGCATACGGGATGGTCGGGCAACGCCGTGACCCTGCGCGAGGAGTTCGCCGGCGACAACCTGCAGCTGATCCTGTTCACGATGATGGGCGCGGTCCTCTGCGTGCTCCTCATCGCCTGCTCCAACGTGGCCAACCTGCTGCTGGCCCGTGCCACGGTGCGGCAGCGGGAGGTGGCGGTGCGCACGGCGTTCGGCGCCGGGCGGCTGCGCCTGTTGCGCCTGCTCCTCACGGAGAGCGTGCTGATCGGCCTGGCCGGAGGCGCCCTGGGGATTGTCTTCGCTCTCTGGGGCATCCGCTGGATCGAGCTGTCGATCCCGGCGGAGGACCAGGTGCCGTACTGGATGGAGTTCAAGATCGACGGCCCGGTATTGCTGTTCACCCTGGGGATGGCCATCTTCACGGGTCTCCTCTTCGGGCTGGCTCCGGCCCTCCAAGCGCTCAAGACGGACCTCCATGGAACGTTGAAGGAGGGGGGCCGCGGCGCCGGGGGGAGCCTGCGGCGCAACCGGCTGCGGAGCGGGCTGGTGGTCGTCCAGGTGGCGTTCTCGCTCATGCTGCTGATCGGCGCCTCGCTCTTCGTGCGCAGCTTCCTCGCGCTCCAGAACGCGAGCGGCGGGTTCGACACCTCGCCCCTCCTGACGATGCGCTTCTACATGCCGGCCGGCAGCTATGAGAAGGACGAGGAGATGACCCGCCGCGTGGAGGACGTGGTGCGGCGGGTGGAGGCCGTGCCGGGAGTCGAGGCGGTCTCGGCGTCGAACAACATCCCCCTGGGCGGCGGAGGCGGCTGGGGGCGGCTCCTGATCGACGGCAAGACGTATGCGCGGGGGGAGGAGCCCAACAGCTTCTACGCGGGGGTGACGCCGCATTTCTTCCAGGCGCTCGGAGTGAAGCTCGCCAGCGGGCGCGGCTTCACGGACGCGGAGGGCTTCACGGTGTCCAAGGTGGCGGTGGTCAACCAGACGTTCGCCAAGAAGTTCTTCGACGGCCGGGACCCGCTGGGGCGGCGTTTCCGCCTGCCGGATGAGGAGGACACGGACTGGATCTCCGTGATCGGGGTCGTTCCCGACATCCGGAACGAGGACATCGACGACGAGGAGGTCGAGCCGAGCGCCTATATCTCCTATGCCTACGAGCCGTCGCGCAACACGGGCCTGACGATCCGCACCCGGGGCAATCCCCTGGAGGTGGTGGCGCGGGTGCGGCAGGCGATCCGGGCCTCGGACCCTGGCCTGCCGGTATTCGACATCTATCCCATGGAACAGGTCCGCCAGCAGGGCTACTGGGAGTTCCGTTTCTTCGGCGGCATGTTCTCGGTGTTCGGCGGTCTCGCGCTCTTCCTGGCCTCGATCGGGCTCTACGGTGTGCTCTCCTACTCGGTGACGCAGCGGGTGCGGGAGATCGGCGTGCGGGTGGCCCTGGGCGCCCAGGGGGGAGACGTGGTGCGGCTCGTGCTCCGGCAGGGGATGATCCTCGCCGCGGTCGGGATCGGCTTCGGCCTGCTGTTCTCGTTCGGGGTCACGCGGGTGATCAAGAGCATCCTCTTCAACGTCAGCCCCACGGACCCGGTGAGCTTCGCGGGCATCTCGGCCGTGCTGGCCGCCATCGCGGCGCTGGCGAGCTGGCTGCCGGCCCGGCGGGCGATGGCGGTGGACCCGCTGGAAGCGCTGCGGAACGAGTAGGGCCTTGTCAAGGTAGAAATGGCGGCCTATGTAGGGTGCGCTGTGCGCACCAAAAACGTTTTTGGTGCGCACAGCGCACCCTACACAGGCAGGTCATTCCTAGATTGACAACGCACTAGGGCGGGTAGCCATGCCAGCAGAAATCGAGCCAGGCCGAACAGGTCGTCCGCTTTTCAGGGTTCCAGTAGGAATTAGGTGGACAATTGCAAGGCCCCGACGCACCCGCCGTACAGAAGGTGTCACAGTACCGGACCAAAGCCTGGGCAGGCCGGAGCGAAGCCGCTACCGTCAGTCCAAGAGCGCAGCCCAGAAACAGCAACTTTCTCTTCATTCTCTTCCTTCCCTTGAGGCCGAGGGGGAAGTCCCTCATCTATCCTGGTGCAAGAGGACCGGGAATCGGGACTTCGTCAGCGCTGATGCAGGTAGATCCGGCGTTCCCGGTCGGTCAATTTGCGGCCCGAGAGGCGCCGGCGGGCGAGTGCGATCAGGTCGTCGAGGGCCAACGGCTTCAACCGCGCGGTGCTGTTGTTGCTGAGGGTGGCCAACCACTTGCCGTCGGGGCTGAAAAACAGGTCGAGCACGGCCCCGGTGCTCCCCTGGATGTTGAAGATGCTGCGGCCATCGGCGACCTCCCAGAGCCGGACCTCCCCCTCCTCGTCGGAGCTCGCCAGCCGCCGGCCGTCCGGGCTGAAGGCGATCCCGATCACCCGCCCGGCGTGCCCCTCGAGGGTCTGCCGCACGAGACCCGTTTCCAGGTCCCAGAGCTTGATGGTCCGGTCTCCTTCGGCGCTGGCCAGCCAGCGTCCGTCGGGGGTGATCTCGAGGTCGTAGACCCAATTATCTTTTCGGCTCCGCAGGGTGGAGGCATTTTTCTCGGCGACCGACCAGAGATAGATCGATCCGTCGCTTGTGGCGAAGGCCAGGCGGGCTCCTTCCGCGCTCAGGCCCAGGGCGGTGACCGAGCTTCTCCTGTTTGGGTAGGGCCTCGATTCTGGAGGTCCCGGGGGAGGCTCCGGGACCCAGGAGGAAAGGCTCCTTGTAATTGGCGAAGGCCATGAAGCGGCCATCCTTAGAGATGGTCGGGTCGGGAATGCCCCTTGTACTCAGAATGAAGCGGAGCGGCTGCCGTGACACCGCGCCCGGCGGAGATACCGGCTGGCGCAGCAGCTCCAGACCGCGGATGGCCAGGAGAGGCTCCTGGCCCATCAGCCAGGCGCGGTCGATCCGGTTTTCTCCGTCGAGGAGCGAAAAGAGGGGGCGGTCCTTGCTGGAGAAGTCCCAGCGGAACGCCTGCCCGTCCCGGGTGACGGCCACCAGGTTCCGGCTGTCCGGAGTAAAGCCGGACAGAGAGCGGACTGCGGCCGGGAAGGTCCAGTGGTCCTCGAAAAGGACGTCCCACAGGGTGAGGGTCCCCAGGGGTTGTTCGGCCTGCGGAGGGGCTTGGCTGACGGTCGCCAGACGTCCGAGGGGGCTGAAGGCGACCCTGGAGAGACCGCCGCCCTCGGGGGAGAGGGCGTGCAGGGACTCTCCCGATCCCAGGCTCCAGAGCCGGGCCTCGCCGTCGAGGCTCGCCGTGGCCAGGCGCTTGCCATCCGGGCTGAACGCCACGTCGGAGATCTGACTCCGGTGTCCAAACAGGGTCTGGGAGACCGTGACGGACCGCCAGTCCCAGATCCGGAGCACGGCGTTCTGAGTGCCGGTGGCCAGCAGCCCCTCTTGGCCGAACGCCACACTCGTGACCGGCGTCGGATGGCGCAGGGCGATCCGGTCGCCGGACTGCAGGTCCCGTACGACCAGCAGGCCTTCCCCCTTTTCGCTCTCCTGTTCCGGAACGATGGCGAGATGCCGGCCGTCACGGCTGAAGGCGACGGTGAGGACCGCCGTTACAGGCTCGGGGGGCAGGGCCCCCAGGGTTTCCGTGGCGGCGTTCCAGATCCACACGTAGGGGCCTTTGCAGGCGATGGCCAGCCGCGAGCCGTCCGGGCTCCAGGCCATGCGGTTGATGGAGGCTTCAATGGACAGTGGAGAAGGGAGAGGCGAGGTGGAGCCCGGCTGCCAGAAGACCACGTTGCCGGCCGTATCGCCGTAGGCCAGGAGGCCTTTGGAGCTCCAGGCGAGGCTGGTGACGGTCGCGGCCGGTCTGAGGGCGGTGGTGACGAGCTTGCCGGGCGCCACGTCCCAGATCTCGACGAAGCCATTCCCGTTCACGGCGGCGAACTGCTTGCCGTCCGGGCTGAAGGCGAAGGCAGCGGAGGAGTCGGAAGAGACCGGCAGCGAGAGCGCCTGCCGCACCGCCGAGGCTTCCAGCGCTTGGTGCAGGGCCGCTTCGGTCTCCAGGATCGGGGCTTTCTTGACAGCCTCCAGGGCCAGCAGCAGGCCCAGCTCGGGGTCCTCTTCGGCCAGGGTGGTGGCGGAGATGGCCAGCTCGCGCGCAAGAGCCAGCCGGCGCTGCTGCCAGGCCACCCAGGCTGAGCCCATGGCGGCGAGCACCAGGGCGGCCAGGACGGCCACCGCGAACCAGAGCCGCCGGGCCCTGCGGACCTGGGCGTCCGCCGCGACCTTCTGCGCGTGGGCGAGGAACTCGCTCTCCTGCGGGGAGAGCTGGCCCCCGGATTCCTTGCCTGACCGGACGGCTTCCTCCAGGAGGAGCCCGCGATAGAGGAAGCTGGGATCGCGCCCGGACTTGAGCCAGGCCCGGGCGTCTTCGGCCAGCCGGTTGGCGGAAGACGGCGAGGCCCGCTGGTTGGAGCGCAGAATGGGATCGACGAAACGGTCGTGGGCCAGCTCGTACCAGATCCCGCCGCGGGCGGCCTCGGCCCGCACCAGGTGGGAGTCCACCAGGCTGTCGATCGCCGGGTTGGCCAGGCCGCCGCTCGCGTCGGGCTCGCGGTTCACCTGGCAGCGGATGCGCGTGGGGGTAATCAGAGCCGTGCCGCACCAGTGCCGGATTTGCGCCTCGGGCACGCCCGTCTTCTCCGACGCCCGGCGCAATGCCGATTCGTAGAAGCCTTCCAGGGCCTGGTCCGGATCGCCGAACCGGCTGCGGTCCTCTTCGGTGATCGTCTTCCCCGCCTTGCCCTTGAGGTTCTCCCAGAGCTGGAAGCAGACGACCTGGAGCTGCACCGGCTCCACGAATTCGCCAGGGATGGGGTCCTCGTATCCTGCCATGCGCACACGGGAGAGGTCTTCCACCAGCCGCTCGGCGACTTCCGGGTCGAAGGGGAGCCCGGCGGCCTGGGCGGGCTGGCGCGCGGCGGCCACGGCCTTGTCCCGCCTCAGGGTCTCCATGCGGAAGCGCGTCCGGAGCTGGCCCGGCAGCAGGGGAGCGTAGGTGTCGAGCCCCGCCAGGTGGTCTTCGCGCAGGGACATCACCACCGAGAGGGTGGGATCGTCCAGGAGCGCCTGCCGGAGCTGGAGGAAGAACTCCTTGCGCTGCGGCCAGCGGTCCGCGTGGGTGGTCAGAACCTCTTCAAATTGATCGAAGACCAGCACCCGGGGAGGGCCCTTGCGCCCCCGGCCGCGGGAGATGGGCTTCAAGAAGTCGTTCAGGGTGCAGTCCTTGAGCGCCGTGGGATCGGCCTTGGCGCCGGCCAGGATCCACAGGGCGTTGAAGGTGAAGACGTTGGCTGGCTCCAATGTCTGCGGGAGCGGCGGGAGATCACCGCCCACGCGCACCATGGGCAGCACCTTGAAGCCGCGGCGGCGCAGGCCGGGGATGAGCCGGGCGTTCAAGCAGCGAGCTCTTGCCTGCTCCCGAGGGCGCGCAGAAGACCACGATGCGCTCGGAGATGGCGAGCGAGAGGAGGGTCTCGGCCTCCTCGTCGCGGCCGGTGAAGAGAGCCGCGTCCTTGAGCGTCGAAGGCGTACGGACCCTTGTAGGGATTGGTCCCCCTGGCGATGTCAGGCACGGGTCCCCTCCAGGCGGTCCCGCAGCTCGCGCAGGAAGTCGCGCACGCTGCCCCAGTAGACTTTGATCTGGAGGTCCTCGCAGCACCCCTCCATGTAGGCCCGCAGCTCGCCGGTGCGCGGCGCGTCTTCGTCGCCGCCGGGATCGATCTGGAGCACGGCGACCCGTCCGCGGCGCAGGTCCTTCAGATGGGCCACGAGGCCCCGCAGGAGCACGCGGGCAGTCGAGGCGGCGCACGTCGTAGCCGAGGAAGAGGAGCATGGCCTCGGTGAGGCGGCGCTTGAAGTGCACGGGCAGGTAGCGGGGCTCGGCCGAGATGGCGCGCAGGAAGTCGAGGTGATCGTCTTCGGTGAGCACCAGCGAGGTGGGGTCCTCGTCGTTGCCGTACATGTGGAAGACCAGCGGCTCCTGGAGCGTGCCCGCCGCGGACTCGTACCCCGGCGGCAGGGCGCTCACGTCCTCGCGCCAGCGGCAGCGCTCCACGGCCGGCTTCTTGCCCTTCCAGCGCAGCGCCGCCGACAGGAAGTTGTCGAAGTTGGTGGTGACGTAGGTGGAGATGGGCAGCGAGGCGAGGATGCGGTGGGGCTCGTCGGCGTCCTTGTCGAAATGGCGCTCGGCCAGCCGGTCGATCACCTCGGAGAGGAGGAGTCCCTCGTAACGCTTGCGCTCGTTGACCTGCTCGCGGTTGAGCAGCTCTTCGGCCAGCGAGCGCGGGCAGGCGGTCATGGGGGATGCCCTTGCCGTCCTTGACTCTCCACCCACTGGGCCACGGCCGGCAGGTCGGTGCGCCCGTCGAGGGGATAGCCGTCGTACTGAGAGGCCCACAGCTCGGCGATCTCGGCGGCCGAGGGGAGCAGGCCGCGGCCCAGGCCGGGGCCGCAGGAAGGGGATGAAGTTGTCCGACCGGATGCGGGTCAGCAGAGCCGCCCAGGGGACGTCCGAGGCCGCGGCCCTGCCCGCCCGTCACGGACGGCGGCACCTGGGGCTCCCAGAGCAGGCCGTCCTGCAGGCGCATGAAGAGCACGGGCGTGCCCCACTCGTCACCGTCCTTCTGCGCCAGCCGAAGCTGGTGGCGCGCCTCGTTGGCCGCCCGGTCCACGATGCCGCCGCGGGCCAGGTTGCGGTAGAAGTGGGTGCAGAAGCCCCGGGCCGCCTGGAAGCTCACCGGCTGCCGCATGGCGACCACGGCCGGCACGCCGCGGCGCACCAGGCCGGGGCCGAGCCCCGAAAAGGGGGACTCGTTGGACTGCATGCCGCCGTGGCAGGCGATCAGGGTGACCAGCCGCAGGTCGCGCACGCCCTCGAAGACCTGGGCGAACCGCTCCTCATCGACGAAATCGATCTTCCCGTCCTCCCCCTCCAGGAGCAGGCTGGCGGAGGCGTGGTCCGGCCGGATCACGCCGTGGGCCTGGAGGTGGAGGGCGTGGAACCCGCCGCCCAGCAGCCGGTCGCTCAGGCGCGCCACGGTCACCGGCGGCTCCAGGAACTCCCAGGTCATGAGCCCGGAGAGAGGGGCCAGGGCCTCTTCGATCGTCTTCCTGGCCTCCTGCCGGTCCATCACTGGGAGCCCGAAGTCCACCAGGTCCGCGGGATCGGCGGCGGCCACCAGCAGCCGGGGGCGTTCCTTGGCGGCGGCTCCGGGAGGCTCGGGCACGGCGCAGTCCCGGGAGAAGGCGACCTCGCGGGAGCAGCCGAAGGTGATGGACTTGCGGGGATCGTGGAGCAGCTCCCAGGGCAGGGAGTGCAGGGCGGCCGGAGCCGTGGCCGCGATCTGCAGGCGCAGGCGGAGGAACTTGTCCTCGTGCCGCGCCACGGCCAGGGCCTCCCGGTAGCCGGAGAGGAGATCGCTGTCGGGAGGCAGCAGGGCGGAGAACAGCGCCGTGCCGTACTGGAGGGGATCGAAGGCCATCCCCACGCCCTGGAGCAGGGCCTCATCCAGCGCCGGCCGCCCGGAGTACACCCGCCCGCCCGTGTTCAGGCTGGCCTGGTCCGGAGCGGTGAGGGACAGCACGCAGTCGAGATACTCCAGGGGGCTCAACCGGCCGCTCCTTTCCCGCTGGCTCGATCCATGGCGTCCACCCGCAGGCGGACCGCCGGGTCTCCCAGCACGGCGTAGTTGCGGGCGTCGTTGCGCTCCGCCCAGGTCAACGCCAGCTCCTGCTCGGGCAGGGCGGCGCCGAAGCTCGCCCGTTCCAGCATCTCGCTGATCCGCGTGGAGAGCACGGCATACCGCTGCCGGAAGTCCTTCAGGGCGTGCCCCACGGGCCAGCCCTGGAGGATGGCGCCCAGGGCGTTCTGGAACGGCTGGAGCTGCGCCTCGCCCGAGGCGCCCAGGATGGAGTAGCCCCAGGCGCGCTCCAGGTGGCCGATCACCGCCAGGGCGCCGCCCCGGGGGTGGGCCAGCAGGCGCTGGGGAAGCCGGGCCACGAACGGCGCGTCCGCGATGGCCGGCGGCGGCATCCCGGGCTCGTGGCAAAACTCGTCCCGCTCGGGCGTGCCGGCGCCGTAGCAGGCGAAGAAGAAGGAAACCATCCCGTGCACCCGGGCGTCATCCGGGACGTCCCCGGCGGTGTAGATGTGGCCGGGCTCGACGGCGCCGTGGCCGGGCCAGTCCTGGCACAGGATGGCGCCCTGGGTCGCTCTCTGGGCTTCGTGTCCCTTGGGCCATCCCACCCCGTGGCTGGCGCCGAAGAGCAGGGATGGCGGAGCGGTGCCGGCCGGAGCCGTGAAGATCTCGCCGAAATTGGCTCGGGTCGCCGCGTCGGCCCACAGCTCGCGGGAGGCGAAGCCCCAGCGTGCCGCGACCGCCAGCTGCTCCGGGTCGAATTCGTTCGCGGGCACGCCGTCCAGGAGAGGGCGGACGAGATAGTCCGCGCTCAGCTCCGTGGACGGGTCCTGCCGGGTGCCGAAGAACACCGCGCTCTTCCCCGTGGGCACGGCCGCGGACGTCTCCAGCTCGATCACACTCTCGGCGTAGCGGCGGTACTCCTCCGGCGTATCGAAGCAGAGGCGGCCCACGGCGTACTCCACGGACAGCCCATGCTGGAAGTCGAAGGTCAGGCGCGCCGGATCGCCCACCAGCAGCAGGTAGTAGGGGACGCGGTGGGGGATCACGCTCCCGGGCTCTGTGCCGTGGCGGGTGAGCCAGGCCTTCCAGTCTTCCCCCTCGTCGACTTCGAGGATCCGGAAGTTGCGGGTGCCGTAGAGGCTGGCGCGGTGCTCGATCAGGGGCTCGATGGCATCCCGCACCGGGCCGGGCTCGCTGGCGTGGAAGACCACGCCCCAGCCGGCTTTTTCGGGATCGAGAGGGTCCACGCCCATGGGCAGGCCCCATTTGGCGAGGCCGATCGAGCGGGCGATGTTCTTGAGCCAGCGGACAACGCCCGGCTGTCCCTTGTCGCCGCGGAGGATCGCCGCGATCTGGCGCGGATCCGGGGTTTCCAGAGGTTCCCCGGTTGCACCGTTGACACCATTGACGAAGAGGTTGGTCTGCGCCACCGTTTCCTCACGGGAAAGAGGTCTGTTCAGAGATCCTCTGCATCTTACAGCGCTTTTATCTCAGATCTGGCTCCTGATCAGAGGCGTCAGCAGGCGCAGGAGCCAGGAGGGCCAGAGCAACGCAGAGGGGGCGGAGCATTCTGCCCGCTATTCTGGCAGGCCTCAGCCTGCGAGATCCGTCCAATCGGTCCGATCCGTCCGATTTGGCCTTCAACCCAACGGCTCATCCTTCACCAGAAACGCCGGCCGCTTCATCTCCTTCACGCAAGCCGTATCCAGCCCGAACGGCGTCCCATTGGCGATGAAGTCGCTGAGTAGTTTCCGGTAGCACTCGCCGTGCTCAAGCCCGCCGGTGCCGTGGGCGCCGTCGCGGACCACCACGTTGAGGCTGTTCGGCAGGTGCCGCTGGACCTCGACAGCCCACTCCGGCGGCGTCGCCGGATCGAGCCAGCCGGTGAGGAGCAGAGCTGGAATCACCGACTCGACCGGCTTGAAGAAATCCTCCGGCACCTGGGCCTTGGGCCAGAACGAGCAAGCCTCCACCTGATCCCGGATGCGGTCGTCGCCCTGATAGGTGTTGGCGATGGTCGACGGCACCTCCTTGGGATCGATCCGGGCCACGTCCTCGGCGCAGGTGATCGAGAGGTAGGCGCCGATGTCCCAGTCCGGGTCCGTGCGGTCCAGCACAGTCATGAGCATCATCGGGCCGTAATCTCCCTGGGCCGCCATGTGGACGTAAAGCGGGATGCGCAGCGAGAGGAATGGGCTGTACTGCATGGCCCGCAGGGTCGTGGTGAAGGCGCCGAGCGGGATCGACAGCTCGACGGGCTTGCCGGTCTTCGGGTCCTTGACCGTCTGCTTCACGGGCCCCTGCTTCAGCCGGGCTATGACTTTCGCGAGGTCGCCCCGCAGGTCGGGGAAGGCCGCGTGGCAGCCCTCCTCGGCGGCACAGTCGTCGAACAGCTTGTCGATCGATTCCTGGGCCTTGCGGGCGTGGTAGAAGGGCATTCTGGCGTCCATGATGATGACCCCGGAGAGGAGCGCGCTGCGCACGTGGTCCGGGTGCTGTCGCATGTAGGCCTGGGCCGCCCGGGTACCGTAGGAGCCGCCGAAGAGGTTGATCCGCTCGTAGCCAAGCCAGGCCCGCACCTCGTCCAGATCGTCCATGGCGATCGCGGTGGTGTACTGGGTGAGATCGGCCTTGGCGGAGAGCTTCGGCAGGCAGGCGCGCAGGGTGTCCATGGGGAACAGGGTCCTCATGTAGCCTGGGAGATCGCTCTCCCCGCCGGGCAGATCGCAGTGGAGCCCATGGGACTTGCCGATCCCCCGCTGGTCGAGCAGCACGATGTCGCGCTGTTTGCGGATCTCGGCCAGGAACTGCGCCAGTCCCGCCGCCGCCCCCGCGGAGCCGTAGCCCGGGCCGCCGCTGAGATAGAAGACCGGGTCCGGCGCCGGAGCAGGGCGCAGGGCGGGCAGGACGACCATGTACAGGTCGATCCTGCGGCCGCTCTTCGTGGCCCGGTTCTCCCAGACAGACATCGTGCCGCAGAGGACTTCCTCCTTGATCCCCTCGATCGTGCACGGCTTGAGCTTCTGGTGGATGGGACGCTTGGAGGCCTGCTGCGCGTCCGAGAGCGCGGGGGAGAGCAGGCAGAGGCAGGCCAGGATCAGCAGGGTTCTCTTCATGAATCGGCTCCTCGTGAGCGTTGCTGACAGGAATACGGCTCAATGGAGCGTGGGTTTCGGATCTTCACTCCGTCCTGCTACGATTTCTTCCGGGTGAGCGCCATGCCGACCAAGATCTTCATCGACCCTCAAAAGATCGCCGAATTCTGCCGGCGTCATCACATCCGCAAACTCGCATTCTTCGGCTCGGTCCTGCGGAACGACTTCGGACCGGAGAGCGACGTCGATGTCCTGGTCGAGTTCGAGGCTGGCCATGTGCCGGGTCTTGCGTTCCTTTCTATGGAAGAAGAGCTTTCCGGGATTCTAGGTCGCAAGGTGGACCTCAACACACCCGGTTTCCTGAGCCTCTATTTCAGGGACCGGGTCCTGTCGGAAGCCGAAGTCCAGTATGTCCAGACATGACGCGGCGGTGAGCCTGCGCCAGATGCGGGATTACGCCCGCGAGGCGGTGGACATGGTGCGTGGCACGGTAAGGGCCGATCTCGATACTGACCGCAAGCTGAATCTCTCCCTGGTCCGCCTCCTGGAGATTCTTGGGGAAGCCGCCAACCGCATACCGCTCAAGGATCAGAACCTGTATCCCCAGATTCCCTGGGCTCAGCTCATCAGCCTTCGTAACCGTCTGATCCATGGTTATGACCAAGTGGACTTCGACATCCTCTGGCAGATCCTGACGCGGGATCTGCCTCCACTCTTGGATGAGCTGGACCGGATCGTACCTCCCCTCTGAAACCTCAGAGGCCGGACGGCTATTGGGAAGACGGCGACTATCCCTGGCTCGGCGGGGTCTGAGCGGCCTGCTCAGCCTGTTGTTCGGCCCAGGCCGGCGCCACCTTGCGACACAGGACGGCGAGGCCGCCGTCCCTCAGGAGGACGCGGGCGCCGTGTTCCTGGCGCGTGGTGAGCACGAACAGGTGGTCGCGTACGATGAAGGCCTTGGCCACGTCGCTGAACAGGGCGGCGGCCACGAAGGTGGGCGCGGCGATGCGGGAGGAGCTGAGGGCGGCGTCGATCCCGAGGGAGCTCTCGACCTTGCGGGCAAGCTCCGCGTCGAAGAGGCGCACGACGGTGCGGACCTTCGGGTTCATCCGCTTGGCCGCCATGCCGATCCCCAGGTTCACGGAATCGTCGTTGGTGACGGCCACCACGGACCGCGCATGGGGGAGTCCCGCCCGCTGCAGGGTGTCTTCCAAGCGAGCGTCGCCCACCACCAGCGAGGCCTTGGCGCGCACGGTGGCCAGGAAGGCGCCTTCCCCATCCGAGTCCACAGCCACGGCCGGTACACCCAGGGCCGCGAGCTCGTCCACCACGCGGAAACCGATGTTGCCCATGCCCACCACCACGATGTGCCCGGACCTGGGGAGAGGCCGGCCCCCCAGGAGCTTGCGCAGCCGCGAGCCCACGAGATAGTCCGTGATCATGGAGTAGATCGTGGCCAGGGTGACCGAGCCGAGCACCATCAGCAGGATCTCGTACATCTTGATCCCCGGCCCGGTATCGGTGAGGCCGATCTCCCCGTGCAGGGTGATGATGGTGAAGAACAGGGCATCCGCGAGCGTCAGGCCGAACCCGAAATGGAACACGAGCACGATCGCCGGAATCAGCGCGCAGAGGCTCAGGAACAGGACCCGCAGGGCCAGGGGCTCCTCCATCCACAGCGCGGCGCCGCGCCGCAGCGAGTGCCTCAACGTTTTCCACAGAGAAGGCTTTCGCCGAGCCTGGACCGTTGACTCCGGAGAGCTGAAGACCGCGTCCCAGTCCTCCTTGCGGCCCAGCAGGGTGAGACGCTCCCCGGGTTGAAGCGGAGCCTCGCCGCTCGGCAGGACCCTGCAATCTCCATCCGGCAGCTCCCGGGCCAGGACGAACAGCCGGAGGCGCCGGGCCACGCTCTCGACGTCGGGGCACAGGGCCAGGGGACCTTCCTGGGCAATCCTCTGCCGTCCGGCCACCCACGGCACGCCCCCGACGGTCAGGCTCGCGAGCACCGAGTCTCCCAGGGCCGCGGCCGTGAAGCTGGGCGCCGCCAGGGCTGACATGCCGAGCGCCCGGTGGATCTCGAGCGAGCTTTCGAGCTGGCGGGCAAGCTCCTGATCGAACAGCCGGATCACCACGGGCACCTCCGGCCGGGCGCGCCGGGCGTCCAGGGCGACCTCCAGATTGACCAGATCCTGGCCCGTCGCGGCGATCACGGCCTTGGCGGAATCGAGGCTGGCCTCCTGGAGCCGGCGGTCGTCGCGCGCGTCGCCCAGGATCACCTGCACTCCGAACGCCTCCGCTCTTCGCCGGCGGTCGCCGTGGGCCGTTTCGGTGATCACCACCACGCTCTCGCCCAAGCGGTGAAGAAGCTCCACCACCCGGTACCCCACATCCCCCATGCCGCAGACGATGATGTGGCCCATAGGCCGGAGAGCTTATCAACCGTCCTCGTCAGTCCGTGCTCGTCCGTGCCAGTCCGTGTCCGTCCGTGCTATCCTCTTCCGCCCCGTTCACGAGGCTTGTTGATCCCCATTGAACCCGAAACCATGATCGACTTCCGCAAAGCCCCACCCGAGCTGTTCGCCCAGGTCCTGGAAGGGAACCTCCAGGCCATCGGGCCGGTGCGCAAGCTCCAAGGCCATTTCGTGGACGCCGTGCGCCACCGGCTGGGGGCCGAGTGCGGCTGGCTGCTGGGCGAGGGCGGCGAGGTGCAGGTCCTGCGGGGCGATCCCGGCCTATTCGACCTCCCGCGATCCCTCGCCTTCCTGCGCGACCAGCGCCCCTCCCTGGAGCGGACCGTGGTGCTGGCGCGGGTCACCGTGCACGGCCGGCAGGTGGCCGTGGTGGGCGCGGCCCGGCGCGAGCGCGACTTCGGGCAGTCGGCCCGGCGCACCCTCGACCGCCTGTGCGGCGTGCTGGCCGGGGAATTGGGGGACCGGGAAGAGCAGCGGCTGGCCCGCGTGCTCGACCGCATCCGGGGCAAGATCGTCTCCGAGCTGCGGCCGCGCGACCTCGCCTACCAGATCCTCGACGGCCTCCACCAGCTCGTGGATTACGACCATTCGTCCGCCTTCCTGATGTTCGACCGCGCGGGCTCGCAGTTCCGCATCGAGGCCGAGAAGATGGTGTGGACCAAGGGCAAGAGCGCCTTCGTGGGGCACGAGATCCCGGCCGCGGCCGAGCTGGTGGACGCGCTCAACGAGGAGCCGGGCATCCGCCGTCTCGTGGGCGACGCCTGCGGCGATCCGTTCTGGGACGTGCTCGATTACCACCGCGGCGTGGGCATCCCCGCGCCCGCGAGCCTCCTGTGCGCGCCCCTCTTCTTCGGCGGCGAGTTCCTGGGCCTGCTCAAGATCGCGGCCTGGAAGCGCCGGCCGTTCGACCGCTGGGACGTGACCGTGGTGGAGCGCTTCCTGCCGGCCGCGGCGGCCTCCATCCGCAACGCCCGGGTCAACATGTCGCTGGAGCAGCAGGCCATCCAGGCGGAAACCAAGGCCACCCTGGTGACTCTGGCGAGCGCCGTGGCTCACGACGTCAACAACGCCGTGGGGACCATCCTGCCGCTCGCCCAGCAACTCCTGGAGGAGGTGCGCCAGGGCGTGACCGACCCCGATGCGTTCGCCCGGGACCTCGAAGTCGTCATCGAAAAGGCCCGCCTGTGCAAGCGCATCTTCGCCAACATGCTGCGGGTGGCCGGCGCCGGGCGCTCGGGGGATGGACCGGTGGATGTCAATCAGGTCGTGCGCGAGACCCTGCCGTTCTTCCATGGGCAGGCCGCCCGGCGGGGGATCGAGACCGTGCTCGACCTCACCGACCAGCTGCCGCCCGTGCGCTTCTCGCGCAACGACCTCCAGCACATCGTGATGAACCTGGTGAGCAACTCGCTCGAAGCCATGGGGGAGAAGGGGAGCCGCGTCGTGATCTCGACCCGGATGGACGGAGAAGGCGCCGTGCTGGCCGTGGCCGACGACGGGCCGGGCATCCCCTCCGACCTGCTGGACAAGGTCCAGGAGCCGTTCTTCTCCACCAAGCACGGCGGCGTGGGCCTGGGCCTCGCCATCTGCCGCTCGCTTGCCTGGCAGAACTGCGGCAACCTGGAGATCGAGAGCGCACCCGGCCAAGGCACCCGGGCCACCGTGGACCTGCGGCTGGCCGGTGAAGATGGGGAAGAAGGGAGGCCGGATTGAGCCGCCCCCAACCCATCCTCGTGGTGGACGACGATCCCGGCCTGCGGCGTGTGCTGGAGCGCATCCTGAGGCCCGCCCATCCCGTGGATATGGCCGACGGCGCCACGGAGGCTCTCAAGCGCCTGGAGACGAAGAGCTTCGCCCTGGCCCTGGTAGACGTGCGCCTGAAGGATGGCGACGGCTACTCCCTCTGCCAGGCCATCCGCGAACAATGGCCGCAGACCGACGTGATCCTCATCACCGGCTCCCTCTCCGAGCCGGACGAGAAGCTCTTCCGCTCGCTCGAAGAAGGCGCCTTCTACTTCCTCTTCAAGCCCTTCGACCGGCGGGTGCTGCTCGCTCTCGTCGAGCGCTGCCTGCGCCTCCAGCGGGAGCGTTTCGCCAAGGAGCGCTTCGCCCAGACCCTGGCGGACGACCTCGAAAAGGCCCGCCTCTTCCAGTACAGCCTCCTGCCGCGCGACACCGTGTGCGGCGAGGGCTGGAGGGTCGAGGGGCGGCTCCTCTCCTGCGACGCCCTGGGCGGCGACTTCTACCTGGCGCAGGCCATGGAAGGCGCGCTGGTGGTCGCCGTGAGCGACGTCGTGGGCCATGGGGTCAGCGCGGCCATGTACGCCGGCATGCTGCGCTCCACGCTGGATGCGGCCCGGCGGCGGGGGATCGATCCCGAGCGGGTCTCCCGCGAGCTCCTCGCGGGCATCGACTTCTTCGAAGACGCCACCACCGCCACGCTGGTCTACGGCCTCCTGCTGCCGGACGGGCGCCTGCGCTGCTTCAACGCCGGGCACCCGCCCCTCCTCTGGCAGCGGGCGGGCGGCATCGACCGGCTCCCCGCGACCGGGCTCCTGCTCCACAAGTTCTTCCGCGACCGGCCCCTGCCCACGCGGGAGATCGAAATGCTCCCCGGCGACCGTCTCCTCCTCTACACCGACGGCGCCCCCGAGGCCCGCAATCCCGCGGACCAGGAGCTCGGCATGGACCGGCTGGAGGAAGCCTTCATGGACCTCCGCAACCGGCCCGTGGCCGAGGCCGTGGACGAGCTCCTGGACCTCGTGCGCGGCCACTGCGGCGGCCGGCCCGTGACGGACGACGTGACGCTGGTGATGGTGGAGCGGGAGAGTTGATCGATCAATTTAACGGTCGGCCCGCTCACTCCGTCAGCTTGTGGTCATAGCTCAACACCCGTGACATCTTCCACCCGCTCTCGTCCTTCTTCCAGACGATGGTGAACTGGGAGATCTCGACCAGCTTCTCTCCCTTGCCTTCCGTGATGCGGTAGAAACGCTGGACCCCCACCTCAACGGCGCCGTAATTGTTGAGAGGGTAGACCCCCAGGCTCCCCTCGACGAGCTCCCCTTCGTGCCCGGTAATCCTCTCCCGTCTTCTGCCGCGCGCACATATTCCTGATCGATTCCACGAACTGTGCCCTGGAGGTCGCGGTCAGGCCTCCCTTGTCGTGATAGAACTCGAAGTCGTCCGTGACGAAGTTGCCGACCGTTTCGACGTCACACTTGTTGAAGAAGGCGTCGAAGAAGATCCGGTCCTTCTCGGTAATCTCCGCCATGAGCTCCTTTGAGGCCGTGGGGCCGGCGCGCGGGCCCCCTCGTTCCGGTTTCGGCGGCTCCTCCGTAGCGCTCAAGGGGACGGAGAACGCGCACGCGCCAAGGAGAATCACGGCGCTGAGGGCCAGGAATCCTTCTCGAAGGGCTTTGACGGGCATAGGTTTCCTCCTGGCCCGCCTTACGAAGAGCCCGGCAGGAAGGTTTCAATGAGGGCGGGGCTTCAGCGCCGCCCGGAGCACCGCGTTCAACGCGATCCCCAGCGTGATCGCGATCACCACGCCGTTGCTCAGGAAGAGCCGGGCCGTCGGCGAGAGCGAGGCGAGCCACTCTTTCTGATTGCCGGCGGCGGGCGGCAGGGTGAGGGCGGCGATCAGGGAGACCGCGGTGGTCACGAGGAAGACCTCGTCCTTCTGTCCGCAGGCGAGCAGGCGCAGGCCGGCGGTGGCGATCATGCCGCAGATCACCAGGAAGACCGCGCCCACGATCGGCCGCGGGATGAGCACCAGGAGCGTGCCCGATCTTGGGGGAGAGCCCGTAGAGCAGCAGGATCATCGCCGCCACCTGGACCACCCGCCGGCTCGCCACCCGGGTCGTGGCGATGACGCCCGGTGTTCTGGCTGTAGGTCGTGAGCGGCAGCGCCGCCGAAGAGGGGTCCGATCGTCGAGGCGAGCCCCTCGACCGTGATGCCGCGGTGGATGTGCCGCATCCGGTAGGTGACGCCGGAGACCGCGCAGGTCCCCGCGTAATCGCCGATCGATTCGGCGATCGAGCCGACATAGCCGATCATCACCCCGAAGACCGCCCCGGCCGCGAGCGTCCAGCCCAGCCCCGGCCCGCCGAAGGCGAAGAGCCGGGGCAGCCCGAACCAGGGAGCGCGCGCCAGCGCCTCGAAGTCGGCGAGGCCCAGGACTCCGGCCACCCCCACGCCCCAGAGCAGCAGGCTGAACAGGATCGATCCGCGGGCGAGCACTCCGATCCGGAAGCGGTGGCCGATCACCGTGAGCAGCAGGATCGAGACGACGGCGGCCGCGGCGAGCCCGAGCATCTCCGGCCGCGTGTCCGCGAAGATCCATCCGCCGGCCACCCGGGCGAGAGAGACGCCGATCGTCAGCACCACGATGCCGCAGACATAGGGAGGCAGGAACCGCCGCAGCGACCGGAGCACGCCGCTCGCGCCCACCACGGTCTCGAACAGCCCGCCGACGAACCCGGCCATCCACATGGCGGGAGCCCCGAAGATCGACCCGGCCGTGGCCATGGCCCCCGTGTCCGTCGCCGAAGGCCCGAGGACCGAGGGCAGCCGGTTCCCCCACGTGGCGTTGACGAACGTGGCGATGCCCATGAGCACCAGGCAGGCGGAGATCATGGCCGCCGCCTGGGCCGCGGAGTAGCCCACCGCGCCGGCCACGATCATGGGGAGGACGAAGGGGGAGACGTCCACCAGCGTGTGCTGCCAGGCATAGAGCAGCGTCTCGACGGGAGGCGGCACGTCGTCGATCCCGTAGTGGGGAGCCAGGATCTCGAGCTCCTCCTCCCAGACGCGCTCCTCTCCATGCGCTGCCGCGGCGGGCAACTCGTCCGGTTGCTGCAAGGCGATCCCCTTTCTCAAAGAAGCCGGGATGGCTCAGCGACTGTCAGGCTTTTGCCGGTAATGTCGAGACAAAGGCGACCGCCCGCTGCACCCATCCCCGGAGATCCTCCTCCGACGCGGTTCCGGCGGGGTCGACGAACACCATGCCCTTCATCGGCCTGCCTGTGAAATCCATGGGCCGCGCGTGCGGCTGGGCCAGGGCCTCGGCTGCTTCTTTTTCCCCGAGCCGCAGCATAAGCTGATCCTTTGTGACGCCACAGCACATATTGCCGTTGAGCATGAAGGCGAGGCCACCGAACATCTTCTTTTCAGTCATCCCCTGCTGGTGCTCGAGGACGGAGCGGATACGACCGGCCAAGGTTTCATCGAAAGCCATGGTTTCTCTCCTGACTCGATGGCAATATTAACAGTAATATTAACAGTAATATTAACGGTTCAGGATCGAGAGGTACTGCGCGCCAGACACCGACCTCCTGCGTGTACCGCTTGGCCAGGACGCGAGCGATCTGGGCGATGTGGTTGAGGTCGTGAACGGCCCAGGTCGCCAGGAGCTGCCGCAGATCGACCGAGCCGAGCTCGGGATGGCGGCCCGGCAGCGCCAGCTGGGCCTCGGTCAGCTGCCAGCTCCTGACGGTCTCGAGATTGGCCTGGCGAAGCTCCGCGAACTTGTCGAGGAGCTGGTCCAGCGACCAGCCGGCAAAGCGGTTGAGCTGGGCGAAGCGGTCGAACGGCTCGAACGGCCGGCTTTCGCCGTGCTCCAGGATGATCCGGGCGCGAGGGACCCAATCGGTCTCTTCGCCGTGAATGAGATGGCCCACCACGTCGAACGCGCTCCAGGTATCGGGACCTTCGTTGATGCCGTGCCACGAAGCGCTCGTGCCGCGGAGGAGGGCGTCCACCACGGCAGGGGTGCGCTCCAGGATGTCGAGGGTCTCAGGGAAGTCGAAGCTCATCGTCGTCCACACCTCTTAAAGGTTGCTGATAACGTAACCGAATACAGTGCCGACCAGCAAGCCGATCGTTACCTCCGCGAGACTGTGGCGCTTGAGGGTCAACCGCGACCACGCGAGAGCGGGCATCACCGCCAGCAACACTCAGCCTGCCGGTGAGCCGAGATACAGGAGCGTCGTTGTGGCGAGCGCACCAAATGCCATATGGAGCGAGACTTTGACCCACCTCGTGGCGACAGCACACACGGCAAGCATCATCAGGACGCCGACCACTCCTCGAATGAGGAAGGAGCTTGGCCGGAACACGAGCACGGCTCCGAGCAGTACCGCCAATGCGGCGATGCCCACCGCGAAGAGGAGCGGTCTTTCAGCGCGATGGGATGCGTCTACGTTGGTCCAGGAGCCTCTGCGGACTTGACGGACCATGAGCACAGCAACGGGCAAGAGGGCTGTCAGAATGACGAGGAGCACAGCCCGGAACGCTTCACGCGGGGTGCTGAAGCGCAGCGCCGCCCCCAAAACCATGACGATGGTCATGGCGAAGGGATGGCCGATGATTGAGACCCATCGAGCTACCGCGTTCATTCTTGAGCTACGGCACGCATTGGAATTATGCCTGCGGCACGACTGAGTCCGAATCCTGAAGCGCCGTGCGTTCCCCCTTATTCTACCGGAGCCGCCATCTCGCGCAGGTGGTTGAAGAAGGGGGCGAGGGCGGTTTCGGGCTCGGGGGAGGCGGCGAGGCAGCGTTCGAGGCCGGGAAGGGCTCCGGATCCCAGGTAAAACGCACCGGAAGACGCGATCACCGCCAGCACCGCGTACAGAGGCCCTAGGACGAGCGCCGGAGACCAGGTGGCCAAGCTGAAGCTGCTCCAGACGGGTCCACCCCCGCCGGGCATCGAGGGAGAGATCGAAGGCCATCTGGACGCCGCCATCGCGGCCATCGCCAAGACCCATCCTGAGCCGGGTACCACCCTGGACCGGATCATGAAAGCCCTGCAGAACCTGCGGGCCAACCTTTTCTAAGCACGGCCTGGGCAGCGAGACAAGAGGCCCCTGCGCGGCGTCGATGCACTCCGGGCAGAGCCGCACACTCCTGTCGCCCAACGCTGGCCGTGTAATCCTGAGGGGCAACTAGAGCACATGGCATTGGCTCTCCTCTCACCCGAAGTGCCGTTGAAAGGGGTCTTCCTGGGATGAAGTCTTTCTTGTTCGGCTTTGATGCTCGTCAAGAGGTTAAAGGAGAACCGTGCGGCGATGGTCCGGATCATCGATTACGAAGACTTGGCCCTTGCCATCGAGCCGGATCGGGAGGGTAGCTATTGGGTGCGCACCCTCAACTCCCCATATGGCTTGAGCGCCGAGCCTTTTCTCCTCCCTTTCGGCCGGCAGGAGATGGAAGGGATGATCCTGGAGGTGGGAGGTGGCTTGGCCGCGCCCACCAGAGACCTGTCTCCCGCAGAGTCGAGCCGCGCTGGCGGCTGCACCTTCCAGGAGACCGGTGCGCGGCTCTTCCGTTCCCTTTTTCCTGGAAGCCTCCATGAGACGTACCTGCGAAGCTGCGGCAGATTCGAATCGCGGCCCGGCCAGGGGTTGCGGCTCCGCATCGTCCTGCCGGTCGACGTCCCGGAGGCGGGGCTGTTGCAAGCTCTTTCCTGGGAGTTGCTCTACTGCGAACAAACTCAAGACTTCCTCGCCAGAAACGTGCTCACACCGGTGGTCCGGCAACTGGCGCTCTCCGGAGTGGCCCCATCCCTCCCTGAAACCGGAGCGTCCCATCTCCGCGTCCTGATTGCCGTCGCTAATCCGAGATGCCTTCCTCCCCTTGACCATGCCGACGAGCAAGCTCGCATCCTCCGGGCGTGGCGTCAGCAGCCGAGAGCCGAAGTGAAGCTTCTGCGTCCCACAACCCTGAGGGACCTTACTGATGAGTTGAGATCAGACCACCATCAGGTCGTTCATTTCATCTGTCACGGTGTTTTCGACACCGAAACCGGCGAGGGTTCGTTGGTCCTCGAGACACCTGAAGGGGAGCCGTACTTCGTCTCCGGCAAGGTGCTCGCAGAGACCCTGCGGGCGAGCCGTGAGCTGCGGCTCGTCTTCCTCAACTCCTGCAAGAGCGCTCAGGTCGGCAGCCAGCCCGGACAGGATCCTCTGCTCGGAACGGCGACAGCCCTCGTCCGCCGAGGCCTCCCCGCGGTCATTGCCATGACGGCTCCGATCTCGGACGGTGCCGCCCGGCTGTTCAGCGAGGCGGTTTACCGCTCGCTGGTGCGTGGCAGTTCCCTTGACGCTGCGGTTGCCGATGGGCGGCTCGCACTTTTCCAGGAGAGACCCGGAACTTGGGAGTGGATCACGCCTGCCCTTTTTGCGGCGCTTGGCGATTCCAGCGTCTTCCGGCCCTTATGCTCGCCGGTGGACAACGTTGCCACCCACCAAGAGGAAGCTGCCCGCTTGCTGAAAGGCCGTTCGTATGCCCGGGCTCAAAAACTGATCGAATCGTGCCTCGAGCAAGGAGCCGACTTGGCGGATCTCCACTATTATCTGGCGCTGGCCTACCTCGGCGGCCGTCAACCCCACCGTCTCAAGCTGGAAGAGTTCCGGCGCATCGAAGCCACTGCTCGCCACGTCCTCCCTCTTGAGGACCGAGCCGCCCATCACCTCTGTTTCCTGGCTTTTCTCCTGCGGGATTTCTATCTCGCGAACTATCTGTTGCCGCCGGAACCCAGCTATGACGACCTTCTGAAGCAGGCTGCGGAAGCGCCGGTCGACCCCTCACGGTTGGACGAGCTCGTTCTCCTCGTCCCTGAAACGCGGGTCGAAACCAAATCCGTGACCGACCGCTTGGAGAGTGCTCCATGATCAATCAGCCGACTCCCGGCTCCGGCGAAAGCTCGGGGCTCCGTCTGTACTTCCTGGATCTGCGGCTCCGCTATGCGGTAGCCATCCTGCTGCTGGGACTGATCCTGGTGGAGACCTGCCTGGGGAGGATACTGGTGTTCACCGCCATTCTCTGGCTCGGCGCGGTGCTCGTGCTAGCGGTGAAACGGCCCTCCGATCAAGAAGCGGAGGAGTTGCTTGCCAACGACCTGAAGTCCCTGGTGCAGAAGGCCCTGCGCAGCTTCGGGGCCCACGAGATGATGGCGGCTCCACTCGCGCTTTTTGCGCCTGCGGAGGCCAGCGTGGAGAGGCGCGGCCCTTTCGTGCAATGCCGGGCGGGGAGAGACGGCAACTCCCGCTCACCGGTCAACCGCGCGGTTGTCGTCGTGCCCATGGAGGATCAGCTGGGGGTCTACTCCTGCCATTACAACTCTCTGAACGGCAAGACCACGCAGGTTTCTGTCGAGGAGCACCACTACCGGGACGTGGTGACGGTGAGGCTGGAGGAGGATGTCGAGGTCTCCGGCGGCTCCGGGCAGCTACCGGAAAAAAAGGCCCGCCGTCCGACCCAGGTGTTCTCTCTCGAATTCACTAACGGCCAGCGGTTGTCCGTCCCGGTCTCGGTCGCATGGCTAGAGAACGTTGGGGGTGGGGAAAGACCGCAGCCCACGGGACTCGAAAAGACCGTGCTGGCGATCCGCGTGCTTATGCGCGACAGGAGGTAGTTTGAGTGCTCCTGACGTAACCCCTTTCGGGGGACGGCGTGTCTGTAGGAACAGGAGTCCTGGACTGAAGAAAGAGGTGACCATGGCCTTCATTGCCGAACGCTTGCCCCTTGAGAAGCTGAAGTTTGTCACAGACCTGAAGTCTCTGGAGAAACTGAATCTGCCCCCGTCTCCTGCCCGAGATCTGCTAGCCTACCTTCATAGTGGTGACGTGCTGCGGCACTCGTTTCCCAGGCTCTTGCGGATCGGTGCCATCGTCTGGTTGTTCTTCTTCGTATTGGTGTGGATCGCCGTCTGGCCTGGAATCTATGAGGCGTTCGAACGCTGGGGGTTGGTGAAAGCGTTTTTTGCCCAGATGATCACGATCACCATCGCCTTCCTAGTCGTCAGGTTTACGATGCTCAGAGCAGGGCATATGGCAGCTCTTCCTCCTGACGACTTCGTGAGCCTGCGTGCTTTAGCCGTGCTCTGCCGCTGGTTTGGTGAGATTGCGCTGATCTATGTCTTGGGGAGAGGACTGAGTTCTCTTCTCCAGCCTATCAGCGCCCCCATGACCACACTCTTGGGCCAACTGTCGCCGGGAGCGGCGGGGCAGGTGAGTTCCGGAACGCCCGTGCTGCTCATGCTCTCCGGGCCACTTTCCCTTTTCTTCGTCTCGGTTGCCGCCTCTCTCTTTCTTGGCCTCTACGCGGTTGCCACCGCCATCGACGTTTACCTGGCGATCGAGTTCAACACCCGTGCCGAGAGGGTGGGCAAGGGCGTCTCGTTAGGAGGAGTATAACCATGCCAAGTTGTCCTCGTTGCGACACACTCATCGACGCTGGGTGGGCCTTCTGTGGGGCCTGTGGCAAACCTCGGATCACTGAAAGCCTTCGTATTCCCGTGGTGCAGCCTGATTGGCAGAAGCGGGTGTTGCAGGTTCTGATCGGGGTGGTTGCGTTCTGGCTGTTGATAACCCTCCAGTTGCATTGAAAAAACCGTATGAACGTAGGTAGAGCCCCAAAGGTAGGGTGTTTGCTCTCTTCTGAGAGGTCTGGCGAAACTTCACCCTAGGTGAGGTTTGCGCCCGTGGCGAGTTGATGTAAAAAGGCGACCCGTTTGGGTTACAATCGATCTGCCAAGAAACGATCAGTACCCCATGGAGGTCGCCACCATGAAGCTTAGCAGATCGCAGGTCCGACGTAAATCCCACGCTCTTCCCCAACTCCGCTTCGAAGATCAACAACTCACATCCTTCTCCGGACTGGTCTTGTTTCAAGCTCTTTTTGATCGACTTGATCTCCACAACCGCCTCCAAAAGTGCTTCGGACAACTCCAACCCTCTCGGGCCTACGGCTATGCCATTGTGGTGTTCAGCCTCGTCGTTCATATCTTGCTCGGCTATCGACACCTGCGAGACTCCCGCTTCTACAACGACGACCCGCTCGTCCTGCGCCTGCTCCAACTGCGCCGCCTTCCTCATGTCGCCACGGTCAGCCGAGTCCTGGCCCAAGTCACACAGCCCATGATCGACAAACTGCGGCACCTGCTGCGTAGTTTGGTGCTGCAACGCCTCGCGGCTCTTCCACTGCGCCGCCTCACTCTCGACTTCGACGGCTCGGTGCTCGGCACCAACCGCTGGGCAGAAGGCACCGCAGTCGGCTTCAACCGCAAGAAGAAAGGCCAACGCAGCTACTACCCTCTGTTCTGTACTGTCGCCCAGACTGGCCAAGTCTTCGACTTCCTCTTCCGCTCCGGCAACGTTCACGATTCTCACGGCGCCTGCGATTTCATTCTGGCTTGCATCCAGGAAATCCAGAAGGCACTGCCCGGCATACACCTCGAGGTTCGCATGGACAGCGCCTTCTACAACGACGCGATTGTCGTCCCTCTTCACAACTGTGGCGTCGAATTCACCATCTCTGTGCCGTTTGAACGCTTTCCTCAGCTCAAGAAAATCATTGAACAGCGCCGCTTCTGGTGGCGTATCAACACCACCGTTTCCTACTTCGAGCCCCGTTGGAAACCCCAGAGTTGGGACCGCCGCTTTCGTCTGCTCGTCGTGCGCACTCTCACACCTGTACGCTCCAAACGTCCCGTCCAACTCGACCTCTTCATCCCCTACGACTACAGCTATCAGTTCCAAGTCGTGGTCACCAACAAGACGATCTCGGCTCGCCATGTCGCGGCCTTCCACCATGGCCGCGGGGCCCAAGAGGCGGTCTTCGCGGAACTGAAGTCTCAGGGCCACATGGACTACATTCCCACCCGGAAACTCCTTGGCAACCAAACTTATCTTCTCATTGTCGTGCTGGCCCATAACCTCAACCGAGAGCTACAAATGCAGGTCAGCGAACCGGAACGCAAAACCACGGAGAAGCGGGCCGCCCTGTGGCCTTTCGAGCGATTGGCCACTCTGCGCCAACGGTTGATTCAGCGCGCCGGCCGCTTGACTCGCCCCCAAGGCGTTCTCACCCTTACCCTCAGCGCAAATCCTGCCGTTCGAGAGGACCTGCGAGGATACCTTGAGACACTTCAAGCAGCTTGAGGACTCACAGACAATGCAACGCTAGGGATAACGATCGGCGTTGCCTTCTTGCGTGAGGCAAAGGCCGTCCGGGACAGCAGGAAACTGCTGGCTCAGGAAAACCGCGAGGCCACTCAGGCCGCTTGGTCCCTGCTCCAGCCCTTTCTCGCAGAAAACCCCCGTCACCTCCAGGCCCGTTTCCTTTGCGGCAAGGCGACCATCCGCCTGGGTCTGAGGGACGAGGCGAAACAGTGTCTCGCGGTGGTCGGCGAGCGGTCCCCGGAGCTGGCCGAAGAGCTGGGAAAAGACTATCGTCAGGTTTTGACCCTGCAGACCCGAACGCAGGGCTGCAACGATGCCTCCACCTTCGAACAGTCTCTCGCCTGGGCGGAGGGGCTCGGTGTCCCCTACGCCGAAAGCGTGTTCGAGGGTTTGGACGGGGTGGCCGAAGCCTGCCGGGTGAACAATTACGGACCCTCACAGTTCATCGCCGTGCTGGCCAAGAGAGACCAGGCCATGAAAATGGTTGACAAGGGATACGTTCCCGCGATCAGCAGGGCGCTGGCCCAGGCGAAGTATGACGATGCCTACGGGTTGGTGCAGCATGCCGTCTACTTCGTTCCCGCTGGGGAGCCGAGGATCAAGGAGGTCATGGATAGCGAGCGTCGCAAGGTCTCGGTGACCGTAGGATCTCTCCGCCAACTCTGTGAACGCTTCAAGACTGACACGCGGTACCGCACCGGCAACTCGTGGTGTTACCCCGTAGCAGCTCCACCGGCTGTCTATACAGTCAAAGACGGTTGGGGAGGGGCAGTGCTCTACAGTCCGATCGAGCCGGACGAGACCCAACGCTGCCACCAGGGCTTCGCACTCACGTCGCTTGGCGGTGACGGTGCGGAGACTGAAAACGGCAGAGGGAATCCCGCGGACGAGATCGTTTGCCGCTTTGTCTATGGCCAGGAGTCCTGGCAATTGCCCCACCCCTACTGGTTGATCTCGAACGATCACTGAGGGCCCTGTGTCACGTTTTGCCATCCGCGATTCCGGTGGCGAGCCCGCCTGCGCATCTTCCTCGCGCCCGCGAAGCCGCGCGAAGGAGAGTCCCCCCTCCTCGTCGAGATCGCAGCTGTCGAGCGTGGCCAGGCGGGGATCATCCTCGACCCTCGACCGCGGCGGCATCCTCGGCCCGCCGCGGCGCGGCGGCCACGTCGCCCGCCACCGCGGCCTCGGAGACGCGGGCCTCGGCGATCCGCCAGCGGGAGATCGGGGCCTGCTCGTCGAAAGCCTCGTGGCCGCCGTCCTCTAATTCGCTGGCCAGGCTGGAGACACCGGCTCGCAGCAAGGCCGGAGGGACGCGGCTAGCGAGCGCCGGGGCTTCAGGCCACCCCTCGGCGTCTGCCCGCCGTGCCGCGGCCACGAGGTCGTAGACCGGACCGGCGCCCAGCCGAGCCAACTCCGCCCGGGCAGACGCCCGCTCGGCCAGCTCCCCGTAGGAGCCCCGCGCCAGAAGCTCGTCCATCCACTCGCGCCCACCGCGACTGTCAAGGGTCGTGGGAGGGAGAGTATCTCCGAAAGGGCGCTTCCGCCCATGGCGCGGCGAGAGCGGCCTGCCGGAACGGCGTCACCCTGACCGCCTACGGAGACCAGGCGGCTCCTTGCCAGGGATGTGGCGCACCTGTTTTTAAGGAGAGATCCAAATCCGGAGTCGCCCCACGGCTCGACAGCCGAGGAGGACAGAGTCATGCGAAAGACATTCGCCTTGTACGTGATCCTCGCGACCATGCTTTGCGGGCATGCGGTTGCTTCCAGGAACACATCTCCCCGAGAGTATCGGGGCTTCGTGGACCAGCCGGCGGGCTGGGTCCAGACGTCGGAGGGCGGCGCCACGATCCTGGTCGTCGAGCGACGGCATGAATTCCTGGCGCAGGATTCCGGCGGGACGGCGGAGGCAGTCTACAGCTACCAGTACCTGTTTTTCTCCCAGGCCCGCCCGGAGCAGAGACAGGGAGAGAAGGCGCGGCGGCTCCACCCGGGCTTCGAGCTCATGGCCGCCAGCGGCCTTCTGGATGAGCGTGTCCATCCGGCTTCCCTGGCTCGCCTGCTGTCCGAGGATCCTCAGCCGGTGAAAGCCGATCCCATCCAGGACGTGATCGATGAGCTGGAGGGCTACAAGAGCACCCTCGCGCGCATCGCCGCCCGCAGCGAGGGGGATAAGAAGACTTGCCTCGAGATGGCGGTGAAGGAGCTCGACAAGGCCATCGCCAAGCTGAAGCTGCTCCAGACGGGTCCACCCCCGCCGGGCATCGAGGGAGAGATCGAAGGCCATCTGGACGCCGCCATCGCGGCCATCGCCAAGACCCATCCTGAGCCGGGTACCACCCTTGACCGGATCATGAAAGCCCTGCAGAATCTGCGGGCCAACCTTTTCTGAGCACGGCCTGAGGGTAGGTTGTCCCGTTTTATCCCGGCCAGGCCACCCTTTTCTTTAGAGAAGCACTGATTTCCATTCCTTTCCGGTCGGGAGCCCGCGCCCGCATTTCCCTCACGACCGGCCATCCACTGCGATTTCCTCCGGCGTCCCGGATTCTCCGGGACCCCGGCCGATGGATTTTCCGGCTGTCCGGCCGGGACCTTCCCATGAGGAGTAAGCGAATGACGAAGACACGAGCTCTATCTCTCCGATGTCTCCTGCTGATCTTTGTCCTGGCGATCCTGGCCGCTCCGGCGGTCCAGGCCCTGGAGCCCAAGGACTCGGGCTCCTATCTGGACCAGAAGGCGTTCTTCAAACCGGAGCTGTACATCAGCAGCTCTCACGTCGCCGTCGAGGACATCCTGAGCGGGCTCCCGAACCGGTCGGCTTGGGAGAGCTGGTTCGCGGCGCGGGAGAAAGTGGCCCGGCCCGGCGAGGTGCCGCCGCGCGCTTTTCTCGACCCACGCTCCGGAGCGGCCACCAACCTGATGGACTCCACCCCCCTCATCCCCGGCCGCGGCGTGGGCAACCGGGTGAGGCTCGCGGACCTCTCCAAGGCGCTGGGCCGCAACGTCCAGAAGGTAGATTCCCGGGCGGTCGGCGATGCCGTGCTCGCCTACGTGCGCCAGCACCTCGACCTGTTGAAGATCGACCCGGAGCAGCTCGGCGCGGTCCGCGCCGTGGACGTCAACCCCGATCTCTGGCAGGTCAGCATCCCGCAGACCTACCACGGGGTCCCGGTCCGCTACGGCCGCCTGGCGGCGTCGCTCAACCATGGCAACCTGGTGGTGATCGGCACCGAGACCTGGGGTGACGTCAAGGGCCTGAGCCACATTCCCAAGCTCACCGCCGCGGACGCCATGGCGACCGGCTACGCCCACATCGGCGGCAGCTCGGCGCTGGACGAGATCGTGCGCCAGCCCAAGCTGGAGATCCTCCCGGTGGCGCAGGAGGGGAACGGCCTCGGCAATGGCTACCGCCACCGCCTGGTGTGGAGCTTCGTCTTCCAGCGGTCCCCCGACCTCGCGAACTGGGAGGTCCTGGTCGACGCCCATGATGGCGAGGTTCTCGCCCTCCAGGACACCAACCACTACATCGCCGAGCAGATCACGGGCGGCGTCTATCCGATCACCAGCACGGAGATCTGCCTGAACCCCGCCCAGTGCGGTGCCATGCAGTCGGGCTGGCCCATGCCGTTCGCGGACACGGGTCTCGCGACGCCCAACAACTTTACCAACAGCGCCGGCGTCTTCGACCACACGGGCGGCGCCGTCACCACCACCCTCACCGGGCGGTACGTGGACATCGTCGACACCTGTGGTGCGCCGGGCGGCTCCGCCACCGGCTCCCTGAGCCTGGGGGGAGCCAACGGCCAGCACGACTGCACGATCCCGGGCGGCTCGGCGGGGAATACGTCGGCTGCGCGCTCGGCGTTCTATGAGGTCAACAAGCTGGCCGAGATGGCGCGCGGCTGGCTGCCCACCAACACCTGGCTGCAGAACCGGCTGACCACCAACGTCAACATCAACCTGACCTGCAATGCTTTCTGGAACGGCACGTCGATCAACTTCTACCGCTCCGGCGGCGGCTGCCGGAACACCGGCGAGATCGCCGCGGTGTTCGATCACGAGTGGGGCCACGGCCTCGACGACAACGACGCGGGCGGAGTCCTGTCGAGACTCCAGCGAAGGGTACGCGGACATCGCGGGCATCTACCGCCTGCAGGCCTCCTGCGTGGGCCACGGCTTCTACTGGACCTCCAACCGGGGCTGCGGCACGACGTTGGACGGCACGGGCTTCAACCAGAACGAGGCGCAGCAGGGCGCCGCTCACTGCAACACCGACTGCTCGGGCGTGCGCGAGTCCGACTGGGCCAAGCATTCGGACAACACTCCCGATACGCCCCTGGGCTTCGTCTGCACCTCCTGCCTCACGGGCTCCGGCCCCTGCGGCCGGCAGGTGCACTGCGCGGCGGCCCCGGCGCGCCAGGCCGCCTGGGACCTGGTGGCCCGCGACCTGCAGGGCGCTCCCTACAACCTGGACAGCCAGACGGCCTTCATCGTCGGCAACAAGCTGTTCTACCAGGGCAGCGGCAACATCGGCGCCTGGCATGCCTGCACCTGTGGCTCGTCCGCCAGCGGCTGCGGCTCCACCAACGGCTACATGCAGTGGCTGGCCACTGACGACGACAATGGCAACCTGAACGACGGCACGCCGCACATGACGGCCATCTTCAACGCCTTCAACCGCCACGGCATCGCCTGCGCCACGCCCACGGTGACCGACAGCGGCTGCGGCGGCGGCCCGTCCGCGGCCCCGGGCCTCACCACCATCCCGGGTGACCGCCAGGCGTCGCTGTCGTGGAACACGGTGGGGGGCGCCACCCGCTACTGGGTCTTCCGCACCGAGGGCCACGCCGGCTGCGACTTCGGCAAGACCCTGATCGCGGAAGTCACCGGCACCTCCTACACCGACACCCAGGTCGCCAACGGCCGCGCCTACCATTACAACGTGGTGGCCGCCGGCACCTCGTCGGCCTGCTTCAGCCCGGTGAGCAACTGCACCTCGGTGACGCCGGCCTCAGGGCCGCCGCAGCCGGACTTCAGCGTCTCCTGCGTCCCGTCGAGCCTGACAGTCAATCAGGGTAGCAGCGGCGCGAGCACCTGCACCGTGACCTCGACGAACAACTACAGCAACGCCGTCAGCCTCTCCTGCAGCGGCCAGCCGGCTGGCGTGAGCTGTGGGTTCGTGCCGTCCTCGGTGACGCCGCCGGCCAACGGCAGCGCCGCCAGCGCTCTGACCGTCAACGTCCCGGGCTCGACGACCGCCGGGACCTACAACTTCCAGGCCCGGGGTACGGACGGCCCGCTCATCCGCAATTCCAACCTGTCGCTGACCGTGACCGCGGTGGGCTGCACCCTCCTGCCGCAGGGCGCGAGCTGCACGGCGAACAGCCAGTGCTGCTCGAACAATTGCAAGGGCGGCAGGAACAACAAGACCTGCCGGTAGAAGGTAACGGCGGGATGTGAAGAGAGAGGGCCGGTCCACCGGGGCCGGCCCTTCCCGTCCAGGCAGTCCTCGTCCCCCATGTAACATCCGCCCTCCTTGATCCCCTGTGGAAGTCCGGAGATTGATTTCAGGAAGACGATGGTTTACCTTTAACTTCAACTCTTGATGGCATACAAGGAGTTTCCTGCATGAAAAGTCTTGGAGCTGCCGCGATCGGAATGCTGTTCCTCCTGGGGGTGGCCATGGCTCAGACCGCCGGGCCTTCCGCCGCCGGCACCTACCGGTTCGTGTTGGAAGACGGAGTGACGAAGGCCCTGGAGCTCAGCGCCAGCACAGATGAGAGAGGCATCACCACCGGCGAGATGGCGTTCATCGATCCGACCCGGATCCCGGATACCGATGACGCCGAGGACCCCCGCACAGGCGACGCGCCTCCGGAGTTTTACATCAAGGCCACCCTGAACAGCCTGACAGTAGAGAAGAACCGGGCTGTGATGAACGGAACGGTCCGCGAATCCACCCACAAGAGCTACCTCGGGAGGTGGGTGCAGCTCGTGGTCGAAGACAACGGGACCGGCGAGAAAGTCCCGGACCTGCTGACGTGGTCGTTCTGCAAGCCCAGGGAGGGGGGATGGATCCCCTCGGACGCGGAGCGCAAGGACGACGACGGGGCGTATTTGAGGTGGTGGGCGACCGATGCGGAGCGAGACGACGACGTGGGCATCCCGTCCCCCAACCTCCTGGGGAATGACGAGCAGAGCTGCCCGGTCTACCCGCTCTTCTTCTATTCCTTCGCCGATCTGCTGAAGTGGGACGGCGACATCGTCGTCCAGGAGTAGGCCGCAGGACTGTGGGGGATCTCCATCCTTGACTTCTGTCGGCAGCTGGAGTACCATTTTACTGTCAGCGGCGCCACTGTCTGGCTCGCTGGTATCAAAGCCAGAAATTTCGAACAGAGACCTGGTTCTGAGCAGGTCTCTTTCGATTTTATGGCCACAGAAAGAGGAGAATAGAATGCGCAACACGGGTAAAGTAAAGTGGTTCAACGACACCAAGGGATTCGGATTCATCACGCCGGAGGATGGAAGCAAGGATTGCTTCGTCCATCACTCGGCGATTCAGGGCGGGGGCTTCAAGAGCCTGGCCGAGGGTGATCGCGTCGAATTCGACGTCGTCCAGGGCGCCAAGGGTCCGGCGGCCGAGAACGTCGCCAAGATCGCCTGAAGCGAACCTCCGTCATAGGGGTCACCCGCCCGGGTGGCCCTTTCGTTCCTCCTCCTCCTCCCTCTTCTCCTTCCCCCAACAGCAGTCTTCCCGAGGAGCGGTGCAACCGGTCTCATGAGCAGCGCCCGAAAGCCGCTTTCGTCGTCCGCGGATCTTCCAGAGCCGATCCGCGAAGAGCTTCTGGGGCGTGGAGAAGCTCGAGCAGCACGCCGCGAAGCTCGCCGGAGAGCAGCGGGTGAGGCCCGGGCGCGTGGGGGACCGGCGGTTGGCGCCCCGCGTGAAGGACAACGGCCGAGTCCTGCTGGAGTCCTACCGCAGCCTCGCCGCGGCCATCCGGAGCGAGAGCGCGGTCACACCCGGTGCGGAATGGCTGGTCGACAACTTCCATCTCGTCGAAGAGCAACTGCGCGAGATCCATGAGGATCTGCCGGCCGGCTTCTACCGGAAGCTGCCCAAGCTGGTGAGCGGCCCCCTGCAAGGCTACCCGCGGGTCTACGCCATTGCTCACAATTTCGTGGCCCACACCGACAGCCTGTTCGATGCCGAGGTGCTGCGGCGGTTCGTCCTTGCCTACCAGACGGTGGAGCCTTTGACCATCGGCGAGCTGTGGGCCGTGGTGATCACCCTGCGGGTGGTGCTGGTGGAGAACCTGCGGCGCCTGGCGGAGAGAATGGTGCGCGCCCGCGAGGCCCGCGAGGAGGCCGGCCGCCTGGCCGACGGCCTGCTGGGTGTGGAACGGCCGGCGGAGCCGGCGGCACCGCTCCGGCCTTACGAGAACGGGACGCTCAACGTCCACTTCGCGGTGGAGCTCCTCGGCCGGCTGCGCGGCCAGGACCCGGAGGTCACGCCCGCTCTCGCCTGGCTGGACCGGCGCCTGGCGAAGCAGGGGACCACGGCCGATGAGATCGTGGCGCTGGAGCACCAGCGGCAGACGGCGATGAATGCCACGGTGCGCAACGTGATCACCAGCATGCGGTTGATCTCGGCCTCGGACTGGGCTGCGTTCTTCGAGAGCGTGAGCCCGGTGGATGAGGAGCTGGCGGCTCATCCCGGCTACCGGGAGATGGATTTCGCCACGCGCGACCTCTACCGCCATGCGGTGGAAGACCTGGCGCGCGGCTCCGGCCGTTCCGAGATCGAAGTGGCCCGGCGGGCCGTGCAACGCGTTTCAGAGGCCGGAGCGGGGGCCACCGCCGCGGAGCGGGACCCGGGTTCCGTGCTGATCGCCAGTAGTCGGCGCGCCTACGAGCGGGAGCTTGGGGCCCGCGTGGCGCCGGGCCGCTGGCTGGGGCGGATGTTCCTGGCCCTGGCCACGCCCGGCTACCTGGGCACCATCGCCCTCGTCACCGGTCTCATCCTGGCCCTGCCGCTCTGGCTCGAGAGCGCGCTGGGGGCCCCGCCGTGGATCCTCGTGGCTCTCGGCCTGCTGGCCCTGGTGCCGGCCTCCGACCTGGCGATCCAATTGATCAACTCCCGCGTCATGGAGAGGGTTCGGCCCAAGATGCTGCCGCGGCTGGAGCTGAAGGGCGGCGTGCCGCCCGCGTTGCGGACGCTGGTCGCCGTGCCGACCCTGCTGACGACGCTCCCGGACGTCGAGGAGCAGATCGCCCGCCTGGAGGTCCGTTACCTCGCCAATCCCGAGGACGAGCTGCGTTTCGCGCTTCTCTCCGATTGGCGGGACGCGCCCGAGGAGACCCTGCCGGACGACCAGGAGCTGCTGGCCGCCGCCGTCGAAGGGATGGCACGCCTCAACGCCCGCCACGGTCCGGCCCCGGACGGGGAGGCCCGCTTCCTGCTCTTCCACCGCCGAAGGGTGTGGAACGAGGGCGACGGCTTCTGGTACGGCTGGGAACGCAAACGCGGCAAGCTGGAGGAGCTCAACCGCCTGCTGCGGGGCGCCACGGACACCTCGTTCGTCCCAGGGTCTTTCATGCCGCGGACGATGGGGGCCATCCGCTACGTCCTGACCCTGGACGCCGACACGCGCCTGCCCCGGGAGGCCGCACGGCGCCTGATCGGCACCCTGGCCCACCCCCTCAATCAGCCCTGTTTCGACGAGCGCCTCGGCCGGGTGGTCTCGGGGTACGGCGTGCTGCAGCCGCGGGTCACCCCGCTCCTGCCGGCCGACCGCGAGGGCTCGCTCTTCCAGCGCATCTTTTCCGGGCCGGCCGGCATCGACCCCTACGCGGCGGCGGTGTCGGACGTCTACCAGGACCTGTTCGGCGAGGGGTCTTTCACCGGCAAGGGGATCTACGACGTGGACGCCTTCACGGCGGCGCTGGAGGGCAAGGTGCCGGAGAGCGCCATGCTCAGCCACGACCTGTTCGAGGGGATCTTTGCGCGCACCGGCCTGGTGACGGACGTCGAGCTGTTCGAGGAGTTCCCCGCCCATTTCGAGGCCGCCGCCGCCCGCCAGCACCGCTGGGCGCGAGGCGACTGGCAACTGCTGCCGTGGATTCTCGGCCAGGGCCGCACCCGCGACGGCGGCCGCCTGCGCGCGCCCATCCCCGCGATCGGCCGCTTCAAGATGCTCGACAACCTGCGGCGCACGCTGCTGGCGCCGGCCGCTTTCCTCACCCTGGTGGCCGGGTGGACCCTGCCCGCGGCCTCGCCCGCGGTGTGGACGGGCTTCGTGCTGGCGACCATGGCCCTGCCCGCGTGCCTCCGGCTCACGTCCGCGGTGATCCCGCGCCGCCGCCGCATTTCCAAGCGCAGCCACCTGCTCGGTCTGGCTACGGACCTCGTCCAGGCCGTGGCCCAGGTGGGGCTGACGGTGGCCTTCCTCGCGCAGCAGGCCTGGATGATGGCCGACGCGATCGTGCGCACGCTGGCGCGGCTCCAGGGCTCGGGCCGGGGGATGCTGCAGTGGGTCACCGCGGCGCAGGCGAAGATCGGGCTCGGTCTCGACCTTGGGTCCTTCTACCGGCGGATGGCCGGTGGGGTGGGCTTGGCCGCCGTGGCCGCGGTAGCCGTGGCGCTTGCGGCGGCGATCGGCGGGAAACCTTGGACCTGGCTCTGGGCGGGGCCGCTGCTCCTCCTGTGGCTGCTGGCGCCTGCGCTGGCGCGATGGATCAGCCTGCCGCCGGCCCCGAAGGCATCGGTGCCCCTCACCCCCGGGGAGGCCCGGACCCTGCGCCTGCTCGCCCGCCGGACCTGGAGCTTCTTCGAAACCTTCGTGGGGCCGGAAGACCATGCCCTGCCGCCCGACAACTTCCAGGAAGAGCCCCGGCCGGTGGTGGCCCACCGCACCTCGCCCACCAACCTTGGGCTGTACCTCCTGTCGGTGGCCGCCGCCCGGGACTTCGGCTGGCTGGGCACCGTGGACTGCGTGGCGCGGCTGGAGGCGACGCTGGAGACCATGGGCGGGCTCGACCGCTTCCGGGGCCACTTCTACAACTGGTACGAAACGCGCGACCTCCGCCCGCTGGAGCCGCGCTACGTTTCGACGGTCGACAGCGGCAACCTGGCAGGACACCTCCTGGCGCTCGCGGAATCCTGCCGGCAGCTCGCCGAGCGCCCGCCGCCCGGCTCCCTGGTGCTCTCCGGCCTGGCCGACGCCGTCGCATTGATCCGCGAATCGGCGCCGGCGGGCACGGACCGCCGCACCCAGACGGTCACCCGGCGGCAGCTCGACGAAGCTCTCACGGCGGTCGATTCGGCCCTGGCAATGCCCCTCCCGGATCTCGCCCGCGAGGTCCATGCCGTGGTGGACGTGGCCCGTGCCCTGGCTGGCGAGCAGGGAGAGGCCTGGGGGGAGGCGCTGGCCTGGGCCGAGGTGGCGCAGGCGTGCGTCGAGAGCCACGCGCGGGATCTTACGGCACCGCCCGAAGACGTCCGGCGCCGTCTCACGGAGATCGCCCGGACCGCCGAGGGCTTTTTCGCCGAGATGGAGATGGGCTTCCTCTTCGATCCCGCCCGCAAGCTGTTTTCCATCGGCTGCCGCGTGCCCGAGGGTGCCGAGGGGGCTCAGGGGAAGCTCGACGCGAGCTACTACGACCTGCTGGCCTCCGAGGCCCGCCTGGCGAGCTTCATCGCCATCGCCAAGGGGGACGTCCCGATGGTGCACTGGTTCCAGCTCGGCCGTCCCCTGACGCCCGTGGGCTGGGGCGCGGCCCTCATCTCCTGGTCGGGATCGATGTTCGAGTACCTGATGCCGGCGCTGGTCATGCGCTCGCCCCCGCACAGCCTGCTCGACCAGACCTGCCGCCTGGTGGTGCGGCGCCAGATGCGCTACGCCGCCGCCCGCAACGTCCCCTGGGGGATCTCGGAATCGGCGTACAACGCGCGCGACCTGGAGCTGACCTACCAGTATTCCAACTTCGGCGTGCCGGGCCTCGGCCTCAAGCGAGGGCTCTCCGAGGACGTGGTGGTGGCGCCCTACGCGACGGCCCTGGCCGCGATGTTCGAGCCGCATGCCGCTTGCCGCAACTTCGCCCTCCTCGAGAGCGCTGGAGCCCGCGGGCGCCATGGCTTCTACGAGGCCATCGACTACACGGCCACCCGGCTGCCCGAGGGGGCCAGGCTCGCCGTGGTGCGCGCCTACATGGCCCATCACCAGGGGATGACCCTGCTCTCCCTGGCCAACGTCCTCGACCCCGGCGACCCCGGCGACCCCGGGGACGCCGGGGACGCCGGCGCCCTGCCGGCCCGCTTCCACGCCATTCCGCTCGTCCAGGCGACCGAGCTGCTGCTCCAGGAACGTACGCCGCGCGACGTGGCCGTGGCCCGGCCGCGGGCCGAAGAGGTCAAGGCCGCCGCGCCGGTCGGCGGCCTCGCGCCCTCCGCGGCCCGCCGGTACCGCTCGCCTCACCAGTCGGTCCCGCGCAGCCACCTCCTCGGCAACGGCCGCTACACGGTGATGCTGACTACGGCCGGCTCCGGCTACAGCCGCCTGCGGGACATGGCTGTCACCCGCTTCCGGGAAGACCCGACCCGCGACGGCTGGGGGAGCTATCTCTTCTTCCGCGACGCGGAGACGGGCGAGGTGTGGTCCGCCGGCTACCAGCCGAGCGGCGCCGAGCCCGACAGCTACGAAGCCGTCTTTTCCGAGGACCGGGCGGAGATCATCCGCCGCGACGGGGACGTCACCAGCCGGCTCGAAGTGGTGGTCTCCCCGGAAGACGAAGCCGAGCTCCGCCGGGTGTCGCTCACCAATCACAGCGACGAGATCCGGGAGATCGACCTCACCTCCTACATGGAGATCGTGCTCGCCGCTCCCGCCGCCGACCTCGCCCATCCCGCCTTCTCGAACCTGTTCGTGGAGACCGAATTCGTGCCCTCCTCGGGCGCGCTGCTCGCGTCGCGCCGGCCGCGCTCCCAGGGCGAGCCCCGCCTCTGGGCGGCCCACGTCGCCGCCCTGGCGGGAAGCAGCCTCGGAGCGCTCCAGTACGAGACCGACCGCCTTCGCTTCCTCGGCCGCGGGCAGGGTGTGCGGACCCCGGCGGCGGTGCTCGACGGCGGTCCCCTCTCGAACACCGCCGGCGCCGTGCTGGACCCCATCTTCAGCCTGCGGCACACCGTCCGCCTCGCCCCGGGCACCACGGTCCGCGTCACCTTCACCACCCTGGTGGCGCCGTCTCGCGAGGCCGCCCTCGACCTGGCCGACAAGTACCGCGACCCGGCGGCGTTCGACCGCGCGGCATCCATGGCCTGGACGCAGGCGCAGGTCCAGCTCCGCCACCTCGGCATCGGCCACGACGAGGCCAGCCTCTTCCAGCGCCTCGCCAACCGTGTCCTGTATTCGGACCCCTCTCTGCGCCCCCCGGCGGAGATGCTGCAGCGCAACACGCGCGGACCGTCGGCCCTCTGGGCGTACGGCATCTCCGGCGACCTGCCCATCGTCCTCGTGCGCATCGACGAGGTCGAGGACCTGGGGATCGTGCGCCAGCTCCTCAAGGCCCACGAGTACTTCCGCCTCAAGCTCCTGCCCGTCGACCTGGTGATCCTCAACGAACGGGCGTCCTCCTACGTCCAGGACCTCCAGGTGGCCCTCGAAACCATGGTCCGCGTCAGCCAGGCCCATCTCCATCCGGAGGGGCACGAGCCCGACCGGAGCGGCGGCACAGCCTTCATCCTGCGCGCGGACCTCGTGGCCCCCGAAGCCCGGGACGTCCTCTTCGCCGCCGCGCGGGCCATGCTCGTGGGGCGCAACGGCACGCTCGCCGATCAGATCGCCCGCCCGGAGAGCCGGCGAGTGCCGACCCCGAAGACACCGAAGACCCCGAAGACCTTGAAGACGGTGCTGCCGCCGGCTGCCGCCGTCCCGCCCCCTCAGCTCGGCCTGGAGCTTCTGGAACGGCCTCGGAGGATTCGCCGGCGGCGGGCGCGAGTACGTGACCCTCCTGAGGGAGGGGCAGTGGACTCCGGCGCCCTGGATCAACGTGATCGCCAATCCAATCTTCGGATTCCAGGTCTCCGAGTCGGGCTCCGGCTACACCTGGTCCGGCAACAGCCGCGAGAACCAGCTCACCCCGTGGTCCAACGACCCGGTCAGCGACCCGCCGGGGGAGACCTTCTACGTCCGCGACGAGGAGAGCGGCCGGCTCTGGGGCCCGACCGTCCTGCCCATCCGGGAAGCCAACGGGACCTATGTGGCGCGCCATGGCCAGGGCTACAGCCGCTTCGAGCACTCCTCGAACGGCATCGACCTCGAATTGCTGCAGCTCGTTCCGCTGGCCGACCCGGTCAAGATCTCCCGCCTCGCGATCACCAACCGGGACAGCCGTCCCCGGCGCCTGTCGGTGACCGCCTGCGTCGACTGGGTCCTCGGTCCGTCGCGCAGCGCCACCGTCCCCTTCGTCGTGACCAGCCTCGATCCCGTGACCGGTGCCCTGATGGCACGAAACTCCTGGAACGCCGAGCACGGTGGGCGCATGGCCTTCGCCGATCTGGGGGGGCGGCAGACCGCCTGGACGGGCGACCGCACCGAGCTTCTGGGCCGCAACGGCACGCCCGCCTATCCGGCCGCCCTCGAACGGGGAGACCGCCTCTCCGGCCGCGTGGGCGCCGGCCTCAACCCCTGCGGCGCCCTTCAGACCGTCGTCGAGCTGCGCCCCGGCGACCGCACCGAGATCGTCTTCACGATCGGCCAGGGGAGCCAGGACGGCGGCATGGATGAGGTGCGGACCCTCGTCGAGCGCTACCGCAAGACCCGCCCGGAGGAGGTCCTGGCTGGCGTGACCCGTTCCTGGGACGATCTGGCCGCGACCCTCCAGGTCAAGACCCCGGACCGCGCCATGGACCTCCTGCTCAACCGTTGGCTGCTCTACCAGACCCTCTCCTGCCGGATCTGGGCGCGCACGGCCTTCTACCAGGCGGGCGGTGCCTACGGCTTCCGCGACCAGCTCCAGGACGTCATGGCCCTTGCCATGGCCCGGCCGGAGATCGCGCGCGAGCACATCCTGCGCGCGGCGAGCCGGCAGTTCGTGGAAGGCGACGTCCAGCACTGGTGGCACCCCCCTTCCGGCAAGGGCGTGCGGACCCACATCTCCGACGACCTCCTGTGGCTGCCGTTCGTGGCCCTCCACTACATGGAAGTCACGGGCGACGCGGCGGTGCTCGACGAAGAGGTGCCCTTCCTCGACGGCCCCCTGGTGCCGGCCGGCCACGACGACGCCTACTTCGCCCCAGCGGTAGCGGGGGAGAGGGCTACGCTCTACGAGCACTGCGCCCGCACCCTCGACCGCAGCCTCGCCGTGGGCCGCCACGGGCTCCCGCTCATGGGCACGGGGGATTGGAACGACGGCATGAACCGCGTGGGCCGCCTGGGGGAAGGCGAGAGCGTCTGGCTCGGCTGGTTCCTGCACCCCCTGCTCGGCAGCCTCGCCGGGATCGCCGAGGCGCGCGGAGAACAAAAGCGCGCCGCCACCTGGCGAGGCCACGCCGCCGCGCTGAAGACGGCTCTCGAGAAAGAAGGCTGGGATGGGGATTGGTACCGCCGCGCCTGGTTCGACGACGGCACACCCGTGGGATCAGCCGCCAGTGCCGAGTGCCGCATTGATTCCATCGCCCAGTCCTGGGCGGTCCTCTCGGGAGCCGCCGACCCGGAGCACGCGGCGCGAGCCATGGCCGCCGTCGAGGAGCACCTGGTGCGCAGGGACGTCCGGGGAGACGGGGGCCTCGTCCTCCTCTTCGCCCCGCCCTTCGACCAGACGCCCCTCGATCCCGGCTACATCAAGGGCTACCTGCCGGGCGTACGCGAGAACGGCGGCCAATACACCCACGCGGGCGTCTGGTGCGTCCTCGCCTTCGCCGCCCTGGGCGACGGCGACAAGGCCGCCGAGCTGTTCTCGCTGCTCAACCCCATCAATCACGCACGGACGCGGGCCGGCATCCACCGCTACAAAGTCGAGCCCTACGTCATGGCCGGCGACGTCTACGCCGAGCCCGGCCACCTCGGCCGTGGCGGCTGGAGCTGGTACACCGGCTCCGCCGGCTGGATGTACCGCGCCGGCGTCGAAGGAATCCTGGGCATCCGCCTGCGCGGCGAGACCTTGTCCATCAACCCCGCGATCCCAAGGGCCTGGCCCTCCTACGAAGTCGCCCTCCGCCACCGCAAAGCGCAATATACGATCACCGTCGAAAACCCCCACGGAGCCACGAGAGGGGTGGCGGAAGCCGAGCTTGACGGGGTGCTGGTGCCCGTGTCCGCCGGCGGAGCGGCGGAAATTGAGTTGGCCGGGGACGGTGTGCACCGGATTCGGGTCGTTCTGGGGAGAGATCAACCGCCGGCCTGAACCGGAAGCATGAAGCAGAGCCTGCTACCCTCGCCGAGCGTGCTCTCCGCCCAGATCTTTCCGCCATGAGCTTCGACGATGCACCTGGAGATGTAGAGGCCGAGGCCCACGCCTCTCCGATCATCTTTCCCAACCTGCCAGAAGCGCTCGAAGATGGCCTCCAGCATGTTGCCGGGGATACCCGATCCGGTGTCGCTGATGGAGAAGCGAAGCTCGTCTCCGGCGCTTTCGCCACGAACCCGGATACTGCCGCCTTGAGAGGTGAACTTGATCGCATTCGCAATGATATTGGCGAGCACCTGAAGCATCCGGTCGTGGTCGAATTCGGCCAGAAGAGGGCCCTCGACGATCTCGGTCTGCAAGGAGATGCCCTTCGCTGACGCGGACGCCTGGAACGTATCCACCGCCTCGGCGATCAGCGTAGCCGCATCGCCGGGGACCGGTGTGATGGCGAGCTTGCCGGCATCAATGCTTGCGACGTCAATCAGGTCTCCGATGAGCCGGTTCATGCGGGCGGCGTAGCGTTGAATGCGCGCCGCCGTCTCGAGGGTCTGTGTCCCCTCCTCGTTTTCGGGAGCTCTCGCCGAGAGCAGCTCCGCGCTCATGACGATTCCGCCCAGCAGATTGCGCAGATCGTGGCTGACGAGGCCCAGGAAGTTGTCCCGGTTCGAGAGCGCGACATCGGACCGGGCGCGCTCCGTCAGCAGGAATCGGTCGGTCTTTTCTCTTTCCAGCGGCAGCAGCCTCGACAGGACACGGGCGTTCTCCTCGCGTTCGCGGCGGAGGATCTCATCCGCGGAGGCCCGCTCATCCTGGAGGGCTTCGTCTTCCAGCACTCGTTCTTCGGCGAGGGTGGCGCGCGTCCCGGCGTGAGGCGAATCCTCCAGCCGCTCATCCGCCTTGGCGCGCGCCTCGGTCAAGACGGCGTCCGCGTTCTCCCGCGCGCGATGGACCACCAGGTCGGAATCCTCTTCGGCCGCCTGCCTCTCGGCCAGCGCGCGGTCGGTCTTCTCCCGCTCCATGCGCAGGCTCTCGTCCGTTTGTTCGCGCTCCGCGGACGCTTCATGGATAGGCATGGCTTCACCTTAGCACGGCCCCTGGAGACCGATGGCCGCCGTCTATGTGAACCTGGAAATGACAGATTGGCGGAAGGCCTTCCTGAGAGTGCCGGCCCCCATCATGGCGGTCGCGGGGACCAAGCCCGGCGGGCGGACGGTTCGCCCCCATGGCGCTCCCCCGCGATTGGATCGCGGGGGAGCTGTACGTCTTGAGGGCTCAGCCCTCGTTGCCTGATCGAGGTTTCAACGCGACCGCGTTGGCCGCTTCCGCCAGGTTGCTTCCGTCCTCTTCGTCGCCGTCGAGGACTCCATCCTCATCGCGGTCGATGCCGACGCGGACTCCCGAGCCCGGCGGAGTGCAGGTGTAGGTGAGCTCACCGCCGTCCTGCAAAGCGCGGAGCCGCAGGATGAGGTCGGGGAGCGGTACGTCGTTGCTCCGGTTGCCGAGGAACCGGTTCGTAGCAACGTCATAGAAGTAACCCTTTTCGCCGTGGTTGCTCGCGCCCTTGGCCACCAGATCACACTCCCCGGCCCGGGCGCGGTCGATCAGCAGGTTGATCCGGCTTCCGACGATGAGCCCATTCCACTTGGTGAGCGTCGTCTGCTGCCCGACGATGGGGGCCAGGTTGCTGTCGAAGGCGAGCTGGAAGTCTTCGACCTGCCGTTTCTGGATTTCGCCAGCCGGTCCGGGCGGGAATCCGCCGGGAGTGCCTGGAGATTGGTTGAAGCCCCCGTTTTCCGTGGTGATGCTGATGAAGTTGAAGACCGTGGCAATCGCCCCGTCATGGTTGAATCCGAAGCCGCGGACCTGATCGCCCAGGAAGGCGTCGCTGGTGGGAATGAGCGGACTGTTCGCCAGCCCGAACATGCCGATTTTCTGGTACAGGTTGCGGAGGTGCGGCGTCTTGAATCCTTCCACACCGCCATCGAAGGTATAGCGGCCGTCGGTGCCGAAGAAGCCGGGCGCGGCCACGCCTGGCTGCTCGTTCGCGTGGCGATCGATCGTGTGGCAGGAAGCGCAGGTCCCCCGGTTGGTGAAGTCGGAGACGTTATTCATGAAGAAAGCGCGCCCCACTTCCTGGTTCGGGGTGAGCCGGTTGGAGAGCATCCGGATCGGGTTCGGCGGATACGTGACCTGGAGGATAAAGGTGGTGAACGCCTCCATGTCCGAGTCGTCGATCGATACGTCGCGCCCCAGGAGGTTGGGGAAGGCCCCCAGGAACTTCTTGAACCCCGCGACCTCGTCGAACGTGCCGCTGTCCGGCTGCGCGGTCGGGTTGTCGTTGCCGCCGGTGCGGTCGCCGCGCCAGTGCATCGGCCCATGATTGGCCATCCCGCGCAGGCTCTGCGTGGTCATCGGTCCCTTCATGGGGTGATGGCTGTCCAGCAGCCCGACCGCCGAGGGCGGGACCTCGAACGGCCCGGGAATGGACTGCACCTGGCCGTCCGGGTTGCCGAGATCCCAGGCCAGGCTGTCGAAATCACCATAGACGTGGCAGCTTGCGCAGGACGAATCCCCATGGCTCGAAGAGAGCGAGGTGTCATAGAGGAACCGGCGCCCGGCGACCACGCTCGGCGGCTCGGGATTGTACAAGGGGACGCTCCCGATCTCCGCGCCCGAGACCGTATCGATGATCGCGATCGAGTTGTCGAAGCGGGTCAGCGTGTAGAGGCGGTTCTTGTCCTCCTGGAGCACCAGGCCGGTGAGGCCGCCGCCGGACACCTTGATCTGGTCGGCGGTGCTCGGCGTGAACGTGTTGTTCTCCAGGGCGGTGGTGTCGAAGACGCCGATCTTGGACGTGCCGAGCGTCGCGACGTACAAGGTCCTGCCGTCGCTCGTGACCGCCATCTGCTGGGGGATCGCGAGGCTCTTGTCGTTCTCGGCGTTCGGGACCGCGTCGCAGCAGGCGGCGTAATTGATGTGTTTGTTGAGATGCCGCGAGTTGACGCTGCCCCCCGGGCCGAGGACGGTGATCCGGCTCTGGTGGAGGTTGCCGCGGATGCTGTGGCCGGCGAAGGTGCCGGGCCCTTCGAAACGTTTTTCGTTCCCCGCCTCGGTGTTCGAGACGTAGACCTTCCCATTCACCGGATTCACCACCATGTTGTAGAGGACGGTGCCGACGCCCCGGTAGGACCCGGAGGTTCCGCCGAGCTGCGCCGGCGGATTGGCGTTCGCGTTGATGACGAAGACGTCCTTGTCGGGCAGGGAGAAGCGGACTTTGTGATCCCAGACCCGGTTGAGCTCGTCGACCCAGTGGGTGCCGTTGAACTTGACGATGATGCCCCACCTCCGGCCGCGGATCGCCGTCGGCGTCGGTGTCGGGCCCGGGCACGCCCCCCGCGGCGACTCCGCCGTCCGGAACATGGAAGTCGGCAATCGTCGTGGTGCGGTTGCCGGAATGGAACGCCGCCGCGTAGACCTTGCTGCCGTCCGGGCTCACCGCCAGGGCGCGCGGAGTGTCGCTGAACAGGGTGACGATGGTGAGCGGCGTCCCCGTGAGCGTGACGCCGAGGTTGTTCGCGTCGAAGACCCAGACGTCCGCCCGGCCCACGCCGGGAGTGGTGAGCTGGGGATCATAAGGAACGTTCTGGCCGCGGTGGGCGGTGGTGATGAAGGCGCGGTTTTTTCCCGCGCCACCGAAAACGATATCGCGCGGCTCATCTCCCACGAGCAGGGTGCGCACGACGCGGCCGCTGGACCCGCCCTGGGACAGCGCGACCACGCTGACGCTGTCGGAAAGGTGGTTGACGACCCAGACCTCATCCTCGCTGCGCGCCGCGACGGCCACGGGCTCGAGGCCGACGGTAATGGAGGCGAGGTGCTCCAGGCCGTTGTTTCCGACGCGGAAGACTTCGAGACGGTTGTCCGGCGTGTTGGCCGCGAAGAGGAGCTTGCCGCTCGGTGACAGCGCCAGGGGGCGGACCTGGCCGCTCTCGAAGAGCGTGAAGCTCCCGCCGGCGCTTTTGAGATCGGGCGGGCGGACCGCGGCCCCCGCGGCCTGTACGGCAACCAGACAGGCGAGGACGGACAGCAGGGCGATCAGAGGCGAGATCGAACGGCGGGCGAGATATGGCAAAGCCATGGAAGCCTCCTTCAGGCGTTCATATCCGCTGCACCCTCGGACCCCACAGGGGAAAGGGAGATTCTCTCTGGGGAATCAAAGAGCAACGAATTGTCCAAAAGTCTTAACGCCTGGAATACCGGCTTCCCCTCACCCTTTCTCCGAGATTTTTTGGCGGTGACAGGTTTCAACGGCGAACGCCGCATCTCCTGGCAGAGGCAAGACCTCGCAGTACCTGCCAACCAAGCACCTGCCAACCATAGGAGAGCACCATGTTCCGGTTACGATCCGCCTTGGTCTGTATCTATGTCTTTGCTCTGTTGGCCGTCGCCGCGCCGATGGCAGCCCAGACCTCGGGGTCCACCTGGCAGCTCATCAACGCCCCTGCCGGCGGTACGAGCGCTTCGGAGGTCCCCCCCTATCCGAATCCGACCCAGCACGTCTACATCCTCCAGGGTGACGCCGGCGTCGCCGACTCGCCGCTTCCCGACACCATCAAGGAGGACCTCCTCCTGGCTCCTGCTGAGCCGGGGGCCCCGGGCACGGTCAGTCTCGAGGAGGAGGGTGGGGACATCGCTTACATCGTGAGCCAGGAGATCGCCGAAGGCATCGAGGCGTCGGAGCAGGCCGGCCAGCTGACTCCGGAGATCGCCGCGATCGCCGAGCCGGAGGACGAGGAGACCGAGGCCTCCGGGGTTGGCACCAACTCCATCTTCGGCGGCAGTTGCGCCACCCGGGAGTACCGGACCTCCAAGCAGGTCGACCTGGGACAGCAGGAGCCCTTCAACGAGACGTACGAGCTCGGCGACGGCGCCACGGGTACCCTCACCCTGGAGGGCAATCTGGAAGGCACGATCAACGCTGTAATCCAGTTCGGCATCAAGCGCAAGAACTTTCTTGGCGTCTGTGTGCCGTACGGCGTCAAGGTCAGGAACATCCACATTTATGGCAACGCGGCCTCCACGGGCGGTGTCCATCTGCAGGGAACGGTCCATTACGCGGACTCCTTCGGTCCCTACCAGATCGCCAAACCGCTGCTGTTCACCTATCCCATCAACCTTTACTACGTCACCATCAGCGTCGGCGCCCACCTGCCGATCACGACCGGCCTGGAAGTCAGCGCCGATGCCGTCGGCCAGCTCAATTACAACGGCGAGCAAACCGTCAGCGGCACCTTCGACTACAACTGTACGCTGGACAACTGCACCGGCACCAGCAACTTCGACAACAGCTCCCCGACCGGCAACCAGACGGTGACCGGCAACGTCAACGGCCGCGTCAAGCCCACGGTCTACCTCGACATCGGCGTGCGCGCCTGGGTCTACAGCGATTCGCTGATCTCCGCACAGATCGGCCTGCGGCCCAACTTCGTGGGAGACCTCTGGGGCTACGCCGGCAACAGCTGCGGCGACGCGGACGGCAACGGTACTCCCGAGACGGTCGACGCGCTCACTTTCGACCTCGACCGCCGCACCGACATCACGGGCCGGGTGAGCATCCTCGGCGCCGAATGGAACCGCACGCTGAAGACGGGAACGGCCGTGCACATGAGCTTCTGGGACCTCGGCGGCTCCACCGCGATGCAACCCCAGCTTCATGGCCCGGCGTCCGTCGAGGTGAGAGACCCCGGCGCGTACAAGGTGAAGATCCGTCCCTGCTGGCCCTACACCGACCCGGTCACCTACCGGCTCAACTGGGGCGATGGCAGCCCGGTGCAGGAGCTGCAAGGCACCCCTGCCACGGAGCTGACCGCCAGCCACACCTGGGACACGGGCGGCAGCAAGACGGTCACCGCCACCTCGTGGCGGGACGGCCACGGCCGGCTGCTGGACCAGAGCTACTCGCGCACCGTCGAGGTCACGGTGCCGCCAGGGCTGACCCTCACCGTCACTCCGAGCCCGGCGACGGCGCCCTATGGACAGGCCATCACCTGGACCGCCACCGCGACCGGTGGCCACCAGGCGTCCACTCAGTACGCGCTCTTCCGCCGCCGCCCCGGAGCCACGGCCTGGACCCCGGTCGTCACCGCCCCGAGCTGGCAGGCCAGCAACATCCTGAGCTGGACGCCGGCCCCTGCTGACACCGGCGTCTGGGAGATCATCGTCTGGGTCAAGGACCGCAACACGCCCCCCGATGCCAACACCTACGGTTTCGCCGCCTACACCCACGGGGGCAACGTCGAGGTCGTGGCCCCTCTCACCGTCTCGTGCTCGGCTCCGAACCCGGCGACGGTGACCTATGGCAACCCGGTCACCTGGACCGCCACCAGGGCCGGTGGGACGCCGGGGACCATCCAGTTCATGCTGAGCCGCCAAAGGGTCGGGACGAGCACCTGGATTTCCACCCCCTGGCAGCCGGGCAACACCTTCAGCTGGACCCCGATCGCCGCGGACGTGGGGACCTGGCAGGTCTACATCACGGTCAAGGACGTCAACACGCCGGCCGACCCCGGCTACACCGCCTCCTGCAACGGGGGCCAGCCCAAGGTCGTGGCGCCCCTCGGCCTTTCGGTCACCCCGAGTCCGGCGTCGTCGGTCCACGGGAACGCCATCACCTGGACCGCCACCGCCAGCGGCGGCACCCCGGCTTCCACCCAGTACGCGCTCTTCCGCCGCCGCGCCGGAGCCACGGACTGGATTCCGTCCGTCACCGCCCCGGCCTGGCAGGCCAGCAATCCCCTGAGCTGGACCCCCGCCTCGTCGGATGTCGGCAACTGGGAGATCATCGTCTGGGTCAAGGACGGCAACACGCCGGCCAACGCCAATACCTACGGCTACGCCGCCTACGCCCACGCGGGGAACGTCCAGGTCGTGACGCCACCCCTGACCCTCACGGTCACTGCGAGCCCGGCGCAGATCGTCTACGGCAACCCCATTTCCTGGCAGGCGACCGCCGGCGGCGGCACTCCGTCGACCACCCGATTCGCGTTCTTCCGCCGCCGCTCCGGGACCACCCCCTGGACCCCGGACGTCACCGCTCCGGCCTGGCAGACGAGCAACACGTTCACCTGGACCCCGACCTCGGCCGACGTCGGCAACTGGGACATCTACGTCTGGGTCAAGGACGGCAACACGCCGGCCAACATGAACACCTACGGCTACGCCGCGGGCTACAACCCGGGCGGCGTCCAGATCGTGACGCCACCGCTCACCCTCACGGTCACCGCGAGCCCGCAGTACGCGACGGCCGGCAACGCCATCACCTGGACGGCCACCGCTGGCGGCGGCACTCCGTCGACCACCCGGTACGCGCTCTTCCGGCGCCGTGCCGGAGCCACGGCCTGGACTCCGGACGTCACCGCCCCGGCCTGGCAGGCCGGCAACGTCCTGAGCTGGACCACGGCCTCGGCCGACGTCGGTACCTGGGAAATCGTCGTCTGGGTCAAGGACGGCGACACGCCGGCCAACCAGAACACCTACGGCTACGCCGCCTACCACAACCCCGGTCCGGTGCAGGTCGTGGCGCCTCTCAGCCTCACGGTCACCCCGAGCCCGGAGTCGAGGCCCCATAACGACACCCGGCTCGTCACCTGGACCGCCACCGCCAGCGGCGGCGTCCCGTCGACCTACCAGTACGCGTTCTTCCGCCGCCGCTCCGGGACCACGGCCTGGACTCCTGCCGTCACCGCCCCGAGCTGGCAGACGAGCAACACCTTCAACTGGGACCCCGGCGCCGCGGACGTGGGCACCTGGGACACCTATGTCTGGGTCAAGGACAGCGCCACGCCGGCCAACATGAACACCTACGGCTACGCCGCCGGCTACAACTCGGGCCCGATCACGATCAGCGCGCCTCTCTGCCTCAGCTCCACCGCCAGCCCGGCGACTGTGACGACGGGCACGGCCATCACCTGGACCGCCACCCCCTGCGGCGGCTACCCGCCGACCACCCAGCTCGCGCTGTTCCGCCGGCGCGTAGGAACGACTGCATGGATCCCTGACGTCTCGGCCCCGGCCTGGCAGTCGAGCAACGTCTTCACCTGGACTCCGGGCACCGCCGACACGGGTACCTGGGAGATCCTTCTCTGGGTGCGGGACGACGACACGCCGCCCAGCCCCGGCTACGGCGCCACCTACAACCCGGGCAACGTCCAGGTCGTGGCACCTCTCACCCTCAGCGTCACCGCGACCCCGGCGTGGTCGCTCTCCGGCAACGCCATCACCTGGACGGCCACCGCCAGCGGCGGCATCCCGGCGACCACTCAATACGCCCTGTTCCGCCGCCGTTCCGGCACCACCCCCTGGACGCCCAGCGTGACCACCCCGCCCTGGCAGGCGAGCGGCTCCCTCAGCTGGACGCCGGCCGCGGCGGACGCCGGCACCTGGGAGGTCTACGTCTGGGTCAAGGACGGCACCACGCCTCCCACCATGAACACCTACGGCTATGCCGCGGGCCGCAACGCCGGCTCGGTCCAGGTCGTGGCTCCCATGACCCTCAGCGGCACCGTCAGCCCGGCGGCGGCCTACTACGGGACCCCTCTCACCTGGACGGCCAACGCCACCGGCAACACCCCGTCCACCACCCAGTACGCGTTCTTCCGCCGCCGCGCCGGCACCACCCCCTGGACGCCTGACGTTACGGCCCCGGCCTGGCAGGCGAGCAACGTCCTGAGCTGGACACCGGCCTCTGCGGACGCCGGCACCTGGGAGACCTACATCTGGGTCAAGGACGGCAACACGCCGGCCAACATGAACACCTACGGCCACGCCGCCTGGTACAACTCGGGAACGGTCCAGATCGTGGCGCCCCCCACCCTCTCCGTCACCGGGAGCCCGGCGGCGGTGAGCTACGGCACCACCATCACCTGGACGGCCAGCGCCAGCAGCAGCAATCCGTCGTCCCTCAGGTACGCGTTCTTCCGCCGCCGCTCCGGCGCCACCGCCTGGATCCCGGCGGCCACCTCGCCGAGCTGGCAGACCAGCAACGTCTATAGCTGGACCCCGACCTCGGCCGACGCCGGCACCTGGGACACCTACGTCTGGGTCAAGGACGCCTACACCCCGGCCAGCATGAACACCTACGGCTATGCCGCGGGCTACAACACCGGGTCGGTCCAGATCGTGGCGCCGCTCAGCGGCCTCAGCTGCTCGGCCAACCCGTCGTCCGGGTCCACCGGCACCACCTTCACCTGGACAGCCAACGTCAGCGGCGGTGATGCGGCGACCCTCCGGTATGCACTGTTCCGCCGCCGCTCTGGGACCACCACCTGGATTCCTTCCCAGAGCGCGCCGGCGTGGCAGAGCGGCAACGTCTTCAGTTGGACGACCACCTCGTCGGATGCCGGCACCTGGGAGATCACCCTCTGGGCCAAGGACAACGTCTCCAGCGGGAACGTGGCCTGCAACCCGGGCAACATCCAGGTCCTCGCGCCGATCACCGTCACGGGCACCGGCAGCCCGTCGTCCTCGCCCTACGGCGCCACCCTCGCCTGGACGGCCACGGCCAGCGGCGGTGACCCGTCGACCTACAGGTACGCGTTCTTCCGCCGTCTCGCCGGGACCTCCGCCTGGACCCCGGACGTCACCGCGCCGAGCTGGCAGTCCAGCCGCACCATGAGCTGGACCCCGACCTCGGCGGACGCCGGCACCTGGGAGATCTTCATCTGGGTCAAGGACGCCTACACGCCCCCCACCATGAACACCTACGGCCACGCCGCCTGGTACAACGCGGGTCCGGTCCAGGTCACGACGCCGGCTCCTCTCACCGTGAGCGGCACCGGCAGCCCGTCGACGTCGCCGGCGGGGACCTCCATCACCTGGACGGCCAACACCAGCGGTGGCGTTCCGTCGACGGTCAAATACGCGCTGTTCCGCCAAAAGGCCGGTACCTCCAACTGGATTCCGGACGTGACGGCTCCCTCCTGGCAGTCGAGCAACGTCCTCCGCTGGACGCCGTCCGCGGCGGACGTGGGCACCTGGTCGATCATCATCTGGGTCAAGGACGTGAACACGTCGCCCACCCAGAATGGTTACGGCTTCGCGGCCTACTACAACGCGCAACCGGTTCAGGTTTATTGACGGGATCGATTTGACGGGATCGATTGAACGGCCTCACTCTGTAGCTCTGAGCTTGCCCGGGCGTTCGCGCCCGGGCTTTTTTTTCCTCCAGGCCCACTTCGCCGCCTACTACAACGCGGGGCCGGTGCAAGTCACGGCACCGGTTCCGCTCACCGTCATGGGTACCGGCAGCCCGTCCACGTCGCCCTGGGGGACCACCCTCACCTGGACGGCCACCGCCAGCGGCGGCATTCCGTCCACCACCCGGTACGCGTTCTTCCGCCGCCTCGCCGGGACGTCTAACTGGATCCCGGACGTGACCGCTCCCGCCTGGCAGGCCAGCAACGTCCTCACCTGGACTCCGGCATCAACGGACACCGGAACCTGGGAAATCATCATCTGGGTGAAGGACGGCAACACATCGCCTACCCAGAACACCTACGGCTTCGCGGCCTACTACAACGCGGGACCCGTCCAGGTTTACTGAGCGCGCGTCGTGGGGGCAGCGATTGCCCCCGCGAGGGCAGTCGTTGCCCTCATGGGGGCAACCATTGCCCTCACGAGGGCAGCACGATCCCCAGCGGGGGCAGTCATTGCCCTCACGGGGGCAGTTACTGCCCTCACGAGGGCAATCATTGCCCCCATGAGGGCAGCACGATCCCTCATGAGGGCAATCATTGCCCCCGCGAGGGCAACCGCTGCCCCCATGAGGGCAACGACTGCCCCCACGAGGGCAATCGCTGCCCCCGGTTCGGGGAAGGGCCGTGAGAGGGTGCGTGGAAGCCATCTCCCTTTGGAGAATGGGGAGTCGCTGGCAGGGACGGCGCTGACCGGCTCGGGGGCGGTCGGCTCCGGGTCGAGGGTGGCGGGCGAAGGAGCGGGCGCGAGGCCGCTGGCGGACACAGGAGAACGAGCTCCTGGCTGCCATGGCCGAGATCGAGCGGGGGTTAGGCGACGGACTTGGATGCAGCCGGCGAGATCTGACTCAGAGGTGCCTCTCAACAAGACAGCCAGCTAGTCCGTCTTGAGCAGGATCAGATCCAGGTTTCTTTCGAAGAAGCCAGAATGAATCGAAGGGTGAATCTCCTGTAGCAGGCGCTGGTAGCGATCCGCCTGCGGAGCAAGGGGCGGTTGTACTCCCCGGCCCGCTAGATGCATCGCCAGAGTACTGTGAACGTTCAGCTGCTCGACAGGAGCTATAGCGAGCGCCAGCTCGTGGAAGCTGACTCCTCTACCGCGGCGGAGGAAGTGGAGGCGCTGTTGCTCGTCGTCGTAGTTGTCGTAGAGATCGGAGAAGTAGGGTCGCGAGCTGTATCGAGAGTAGTCGAAAGCGAGATCGTCTGGCAGCCAGTGAAAGAATGGTAAGCGCGACGTATGCTGGTCGAAGTACCACAGCCGGTTTGGGGTCTCGACGATGCAAAGCAGCCCGCCCTTTGGGAGTAGGTCCCAAGCGCTGCGGAGCGCAAGGATCCGCTCGCTGTGGATCATGTGTTCGAGCGTTGCGTAGAAAATGATGAAATGAAACAGGGGGTCGCGGAACAGACTCCCGATGTCTGCTGCGTTAGCAAGGCGAAAGCCGACATCGAGCTCGTAGACCTCGCAGCGCCGCTTGGCGACCGCAAGGGACGGCTCGTCTATGTCGATTCCGACAACGTGCGCGCCCTGCTCGGCCAGCGCAACCGTCGAGCAACCGGTGCCGCATCCAATCTCGAGGATCCTGCTACCGCGAATCGCCCTACCATCATCAAGCCAAGGAATCACTTCCTCGCGATCGCGGCGCAGCCTATGGAAAAGGTGATCTTGGAGATCCTGTTGGCCCCAGTCGGTCGCGAGGTAGTCCCTGGGACGCCGAGGGAAGGCGAAGTAGTGATCCTCGAGCGACGCGCGGACCGTGTGGATCCCGGCTTCCGAGATCGGTCTGATTCTCGCCAAGAGATGGGCGGGCATCGTGGGTTGGGTAGTCACTGTGGATAGAAGGCTAGCAGGCGCTGGTGAGCGAATCACCCGAGGCGTTGGCCTTGTGCCAGCACCCCTGAGAAACGCTGCGCGGCGAGAGACCGTTATGCCGATCCTTGATCGACACGGCTGCCCTTACGGACATCCTTTGCGATACTACCATGGCAGGCACCAGGCTCTGGTCTGGCCAGAGGAGGGGGGGCTCCGACGGGTGGTCGAAACCATCTCCATCTCACTTAGCTTTCTGCTTGACATGCTTCTGTACACTGTCCGGGCCGCTCTTTATTCAGGCCCGTAGGTTCACCCGGTGGTACGGGTGGTTCCGCCTCGAGCTTCAAAGGGAACAACTTCATATCAAGAGCGACATCGTGTCGCAGCAACGTTTTGGCCCTAAGCGAGCGGGCCGCCGTTACCCCTAAAGCTGCGATACAGCAACGCCGGCTATTCTACCACTACCAATAGATGATGCGTCAGACGTCCGCTTGAGGGCCCGGGTTCCGTCTTTCACGGCTTGGCTCCTGTGATTGCACCATAGGCAGTTCGGGCCGCAGATCGGACTGCCGGATTAGGATCTTGCATTAACGTCTCTACAAGGGGAATCACCTCCCGCCTCTTGAGCCGGCCAAGCCGATAGGCTACTCGTTGTCTCACTGCCGGCGACGGATCCGAATGAAGAGTAGCTAAGCAACCCTGGAGAGAAGGATCTCGAAGAGCGGCAAGAGCAGTAAGGGCAGCCATACGCTCTCGGCTATCCTTGCTCGATAGCTTTTCCAGAAGCAAGCCTCTGTAGCGTGGTTTCTCGCTTTGAGGAAGCTTCGCCCAAGTTGCAAGGACCCTGCTCTCTTCATCACTCAGGAGATGGCTTCGGATCTGGGGCTGAAATGGAGGAGCTAAGCGCCGGAGAAGTGCGTCCAAACCAGTCTCGTACGACTCCCGGAAGTCCGCATAAAGCTTGTCTCTAAGAAAAGGAGGTAGTTCACAACTCGCAAGCAGAAGAGGCAGAACCCTAACGCGATCAGAGGATATTTCTTCGGCTAAAGCGCTAGCAAGCTCTCTCTTTACCCAGTTTGAGCCAATCGAATTAGGCGAAAGAAGAATGGCGAGCCAAGAGCTCGTTTGGATACCCTCTTGAATTTTACTGATCAGAGAGTCTCCCACCTGCATCTCCCATCGGTCCCACCAAACTCTCAGGCCGTGAGCAACTAGATCGCCAGCAAGCCGCTCGGCAAAGCCACGATCTTGGCTACTGTAGCTGAGGAAAACGTCTCTTTGAACTTCTTCATTCATACGCTTCTGTCTTCTGCTCACGTATTGCCGCCGAACGCTATGCCGATGAGCGGCGGGGGCCGCGCTGTTTGCGGTTTCCGTCGCTCGATTGGCCGTGTTAGGCGCTGGACCTCAACGCCCTGCCCTAGTTGCTGCATCCTCAATCCATCTAGCACAATTCCGGTAGCCAACATCAGTGACCCAGTCATAGGTAGTATATATTTCCGATAGGTAGATGCGTCTCCCATTCTGCTCTACGTAGACATTCGACAAGGGATTGTACCCGATAATATCGGTGCGTTGATACTGGTCACGGATGTTGTGAATATAGATCCCCAAGAGGCCATTTCCAACCTCATAGCTACGCTGAATCTCGTAGATGACGTAGGGCCGAGCAGAGGTCTCTGCGCCGATTAGAACTACCGTAACAGAAGTGCCATTCAGTTGCTGGTTGATCCAGCGCTTGACCGCCTCATCGCCTTGGCGCTTGACGCTTTCCCAAGAGGCAGCATCCCAGAATCCGGAGTCTTCCCGATCACGACCAACCCAGCAGTTCCGAACTTGGCTGGCACGCCAAACGTCGCGCTCGTAGTGAAAGCTGAAGAAAACTCGCCTTGCCATTTACGCACTCCGAATTTTGTCATTGACCACAGGCAAAGTGAAGGGAGGAGTTGACATTCCCTCTTCTTGCCAAATTGTCTCAACCCAGAAGAGCCAGAACAAGGATCACAGCCAGCACCACAATACCATGGACGCCTACAACCGGAATGGACATTGTAGTGCGAAGCCAGCCTGGAACGCTGGCCTTGAAACCTGACGCGTCGAGAGTGAACGGGTCATTGGCCCCTGTACCACTTCGGACTGCATTATAGAGACAGCGATAAAGGCGCTCTTGACGCAGGTAGTAAGCATCGAGACCCCAGAAAGCTAAGCTTGGTAGAAGAGCTATCCATGCGAGCCTTGGATTGGAGTCCTTTGCGGCGAGGGCAAAGAGAGCGGCCGCAATCGTTACAGACCAACCTTTGAGAAGAAAGGAATTGCCCGCCATGCGTCCTACAATGGCCTGAATCAACTCAAGATGACGCCCTACGTCTTCGTTGGATCCCATTATGAAAGCTCCCACCGCCGTGAGCCTAACCGGCGGCGGCGCGTAGCGGTGCCGTCCGGTTGAGGCTAGTGTTATGCCCATAAGACCACTATCCCTAGACCAAGAGTTCTATCCTCCAACAATTGCAACCAGTGCTAGCAAGCGACATGCGTATTCCTTGCCCGACGGAAGTTCATAGTCTCGCTTGAAGGACAGCCGCATTAAGTAGTTCTCCTTTGGCTCCCTGGGCTCTTCGCCTTTGATCTTCCAATACTTACGAAGGAAGAACACATCTAAAAGCCCAGGAGGATATGGGAGAAACGCATGCGAAGCAAAGAAGTCGCTGGCCGGAATCTCGACTGAGCCAGCCGGAACATCACGGATTGGAATGTAGTCATTTTGTCTCAAGGCTACATATGTCCCATCTGTGCCCTCGCAGAAGATCGCCCAAGACTTCGGTTGAAGTTGGAAGGAGTCGTAGGCTTGCGAAGGCTTGCCCCATTGATTTTTGATACTCTCGGCCAAGTCGGACACCCGATCACCTGGCTCGTATTCAAACTCAATCCATCCTTTGTGGTAAGGGCTCTCAATTAATCCATGCAGCACGCTATCGCTCATAACCTACCACCTTTCGAGCGTGAAGAGAGAGGCGCCCGTAGCGAGAAGTGACAATCCAAGGATTGCAACCGCCGAGCAAATCCGGAGGAGACGCAACTCTGAATTGTAAAGATGAAGAAGATCAATGATAAACTGCGTTTTGTCAGAAATTGCGTAGCTCCCACGGAGGAAGCTGGACGTGATCGCGAGCACTGCACACAAAAGGAACGCAGCGACTGACATCGAGAAAAGGAGGATCGTAGGCGGCTCGGCGTTGGTCTTCTCCGCGAGGAATAGCGTGAGTCCTGTGCAGGAAGACGTCAATATGCCTGAGAATGTCATGAGCATTCCACCAGTAGTTCTGATCCTGTCGCGGTTCTTCTCAATAGTTGCTAAGACGAGATCAAGCTCGACCTGCTCTCGGGGCGCGAAGTGCTGTCCAGTGATTCTTACGGACATTAGCGTCCTTCGTCAGTCATTCCCTTGTGGCATAACCTTACGCTGACCTATATGCGATCCTGAACCTGCATCCAGGAGTGCTTACCGTCAGAAGACTGCCGCCACCCAAGGACACTGGCGGCTTTCGCGACCCACTGATTCCTTATCCTTTGCAGGATACAACGGTTTCGAATGATCGTCAATATCGAGCGGAGCTTGTCGGTAAGTCAGCATGAACAAGGGCGGGCATACTGTTATTGAAAGGGGCGGATCTGAGTCCGGGCGGATCGCGTATGTGTTGCAGGAAGGAGGAGTTATCCGTCCAGAGGACCGCGTCCCCAGCGTGTGGCTGCTGCGTCCCTATTGGGGCATTGCCCCAAGTTGCTGCATCATGCACGCCTGGTCGAACACCGCGCGCAACTCGGTAACCTTGCCGTCGGTGACCAGCAGGATCGCGATCGCGGGCACGGCGATCGTTCGCCCGGTCGCCGGCAGTCCCATGAAGTCTCCCGAATGGGTGCCGTGCAGCGTGAACCGCACGGTGACCCTGTCCGGTTCGGTGACGGTGTCTTCGATGACGTGACGCAGGTCGGGAAACTCCGCGTAGAACATCCTGGCGAACTGCTGGTGGCCGGCGAGCGGCATCGAGGGCCGTGCCGGCTTACGGCTGATGGCCCCACTTTTCCAGAGTTCCAGATTCGAAGCCGTCCTTGAAGATCTCGTTCGCAGCCTCGAACACCTTGAAGGCGAGATCCCAGGTGCCCAAGGACCACGGTCCAGTGCTCCTGAACGCCATGCCGCTCAATCCTGCGACGGGATCCCTCTGGCCTCCGATCCAGCAGAAGCTTCCACCCGTCGTGGCCGCCCCGGAAATCTCCGCGAAGAAATCTCCCGCGGCGAGCTCGACAGGACTGGGCAGCTCGATGGTGAAGCGCCACTCTTCCAATCCGAACGATACTGCGCCTGTCTTCTGGCGTTGAACCCGAAGACCCCGGACTTCATGGAGGACTGCGCCGGGAGTCCCATCGCCGGCGATCCCATGGATGACGACATCGAAAACGCTTGCCGGAGGGGGATTGTTGCCCGGCCAGTAATATCCTAAGACCTCCAGGCAGGATATCCTTTTCCTGTCATTCAACCTGAAGTTCTCTGCCACGCTCCACTGGATTCCTGCATCCGATGCGTCGCAGCCGCCAAACTGATCGCGAGGCTGCTGCACGAGGACGTTCCCGCATCCACCGTGGCCCGGCACCTCGTCGCTCACGATCGTCACTGTGGCACTGCCCGGTTGACCCACCTCGTACGAGGCCTGCCCCTGGAGCGTCACGACGACCGTTTCTTCCGCTTCCGCCAGCTGGTCGTCCAGCGGAGACACCGTCAAGGTCTTGCTTGAGGACCCGGCGGGAATGACGGCAGATCCTCCGGCCAGTGTGTGGTCCTGCCCGACGGTTGCGGTCCCGCCAACGCTGTACGTGACGGTCAGGTCGCTGGCGGTGCTTCCCGAACGTTGAATCAGGAGCTCGCCATTCCCGAGAGGCTGCTCCGAAGCTTCCGGATCGGACGCGGTCACCGTGACCACCGGCGTGCTCGACGTGCACGGCTTCGTGGTGAGCTCCAGCGTAGAGCCCGAGATCTGCCCCACCGCGTTGGCGGCCGTTACCCTGAAGTAGTAGGTCGTGTTGCAGGCGAGCCCGGTGAGGGTTTCGCCGAGGCTCACGCTCCGGTATCCATCGCCCGTGTTCCTCAGAGGGGTTGTTGAACCCAGGCTCGGGCTCGTGCCCCACTCGAGGTAAGCGGTGGAGGAGTCGGCATTGGGAACGACCGAGGCCCGGAGAAGCGCTTGCCGCTCCTGGACATAGGTGGCGGCGGCGGTGGTCACCGTGGGACGCACCGTCCCGCCGCCGCAGAGATCGAGCGGAACACGCTGCGCCAGGATCACGCTGCGATACTGGAGCGGCGTGGCAGCCGCCTCTCTCTGCACCATGAGCTTGACGAGCGCTCCCGGGCGGAGCCCGTCGATGACTTTCGAGGAGCCGCTGAACGTGGTTCCGGAGCCGCTGGTGAATCCGTCGTCGGACCGATACGTGTGGGTTCCCGAGGTTGCGCTCGCAGCCGGAGTCCAACTGAGGGTTATGGCTCCCTTCCCCGCGTCGCAGACTGGTGTGCTGACCTGCGCCGAGAAAGTCCCGGGGGTGGATGGCTCCCCACCACAAATTGCAGACGGTATGAATACGCTGATGCGAGTCGCCAGGCGGCTGCCTCCGCTGCCGACGGCGTCCAGCATGTACTCGTAGGCGGCGCCCGGGACCAGGCCAGTGTCGACCATGCTTGTGCCGGGCAGATTAGGGTAAGGCGTGAGCTGGCCGGCAACGTTGTCGATGCGGGTGAGGGTGTAGGAATCCGCGCCCAACACCGCCGTCCATTGCACCGGCACGGAAGCCGTGCCGCCGCTGCAGAAGGGCGTACCCGTCCAGGCCAGGGGCAGGTGAGGAAGATCGCCGGCGCCGACCGGGAGCCTGCACTCATCCGAGATGACCGGTACCGTGACGGTGTTCGTCCGGACGGTGGCTCCATTGAGCGTGCCCTCGACATAGAAGCCATAGGTCTGGCCAGGGACCAGGAGACTGGACACGAGGTGCGCCATGCCTCCCTGGGACGAGTTGGCGGTCGCCGTGTAAGCACCGTCCGTACTGCGGACTGTAAAGACGTTGCCGATTCCCGCCGGGGCCCGCCACCACAGCAGGACGGCCGGCCCGCCGCCGCTGCACCCCTGCCGGCTGCTGTCGAGGAAGAAATCCTGCGCAGGCGCCTCACTTCCCTGAATTTCTTGCAGATGGGAAGCCGTCGCTGAGACTCCCAGGCTATCCGACGCGGTGACCGAGATCAGGCAATTGAAAGACGCATCGGTTGCATTGGCGGGGGCCGTCCAGGTTGGAGTACGGCTCGCCGGTGAAGAGAAGGTACCGTTCGCGCCAGGGCAGGAGGAGAGCCATGACCAGGTGAGAGCATGTCCAAGGGAGTCGGTCGCTTGAGCATTCATGGCCACGACACCGCCCGAAGCGGCCGGATTTGGGGAACCGGACGGTCCGGAGGTGAAAGTCACGATGTGGGGAAGGACCGTCACCGTCACCTCGCGCGTTACGGATCCTCCCGGCCCTTGACAGACGAGGACATAACTGGAAGTTGTCTGAGGCGCGACCGTTTCGCCGCCGTTCGTTGGCCGGGATCCCTCCCAGGCACCCGCGGCGGCGCAGGAGGTGGCGTTGGTCACGTTCCAGGCCAGGTTTGAGCTGCCTCCCTGAAGGATCGAGCTCGGCGTCGCCGTCAAAGTGAGCGCCGGCGCCGCCTGCCGCAGGGCAACCGTGGCGCTGGCGCTGGCCGACCCACCCGCGCCGGTGCAGGTCAAGGTGTAGGTCGTGGTCGCCGTTGGAGACACCGACTGAGAACCTGAAAGCGATTTCGACCCGCTCCAACCACCCGAAGCGGTGCAGGAAGTCACCTCCGATGAGCTCCAGGAGAGCGTGCTCGATTCTCCGGAAGCGATCGAATCGGGTGATGCGGTGAGCGAAACCGTCGGCGGACGTGGTGTGAGGACTGTCAGCGTAGCGTTGTCCGACTTCTGGGCTCCGGGCAGGGTCGCCACGACGCTCACGTCGTCGATGCGGAAGATGGTGCCGCGCGTCGCATCGGTCGCTCCCAGAAACTCGAGGCGAACGGTGCGGCCGCGTTCAGAGTTCAGATTCGCAAAGATTTGCCGGTACCCTCCGGCGTCGAGGTTTGAGAATCCAACCAGTGTGCGGATCGGATTGCCGGACGTATCCTTGAGCCAGACGAGAAGGCTGTCGAACACCGTCGACGTGGTCGTCTCCTGAGTCGAGATCGATACCCAGAAGCTGAGGAGGACTGAGGTCGCCGAGGATGGGATTGAAAAGTCCTGAGAGATCCAGCCCACGAGATTGTTCGAGGCTCCGATCGACCCGCCGGAGTCGGATAGATAGGCATAGCCGGGACAACTCTTGCAGATATCGTAGCGGGAATCAGCGAAGAAACTGCCGTTCTTCGACCACTGCGATGCGGTGCCGGCAAAGGCGCCGTTACTGATCAGCTCGCTCGTCCCGCCGCTCGTCTCGGTACAAGTCAGGGTATAGGTCGTGGTCGATGAGGGGGAGACCGTCTGGGTCCCGCTGAGGGCTTTGCTGCCACTCCAGCCGCCCGAGGCTGTACACGAGGACATATTGACCGTCGACCAGAAGAGGGTTGAGTTACCGCCCGGCGAGATCGCCTCAGGCCTGGCGACGACGCTCACGTAGGGCGCGGAGGAAACGGTGACCATCTGGCTGTCGGAAGCGCTGCCGCCAGGACCGGTGCAGGTCAGTGTATAGGTGGTATTCGACGAGGGATTCACGACCTGGCTGCCGGTCAGCGGTTTGCTGCCGCTCCAGCCGCCCGAAGCCGTACAGGAGGTCGCATTGGCAGTCGCCCAGGCAAGGCCGGCCGAGTTGCCCGGCGCAATGGTCTCCGGGAAGGCATCAATGAGGACGAGAGGGGGGCTCGCACCGCCGGTGACGGTCACCGTCTCGCTATCACTCGCGGTACTGGAAGAATTGGAGCAAGTCAGCGTGTAGGTCGTGGTGCCGGAAGGTGAAACGGTCTGGCTGCCACTCGTCGCCTTGGTTCCGCTCCACCCGCCCGAGGCCGTACAAGACGTGGTATTGGTCGAGCTCCAGGAAAGGGTTGCCGAGCTGCCCAGGGAAATCGAAGCCGGAGTTGCGGTCAAGGACACGCTTGGTCCCGCTCCGCCCACCGTGAAGGCGAACGGGAGGGAAGTTTGATAAGTCAGGTTCTTCACTTTCGCCGTCCACTGCGGCGCAAACGATACGCCGGCGCAAACCCGGAGCTGCGGCGGCGTCTGACCGTCCAGGAGCTCTGTTCGATCAGCCGGGATCTCGTAATTCGTGGCGCCATCGTTCAGCGTCACGCGTGAAGCCAGGACGAAGCCTGTACCCTGGAGCGTGATCCACTGCCGGCTGGAAGAGCCCTTGCAGCCCGGGGCGGCGAGCGAGGCGCTGGTGATCGTGGGCGCAGTATCGAGGGTGCGGATCGCGGCGGCAATGTCAACCTGCGGACCGATGTTGCCGTCTGTCCCTGCCTGCCGCACACCGGTACCGGCCAGGAGGTCCCGCATCGCAAGCGGCGTCAGGACGGCCTGGCCGAGGGCCTTGCGATGCGCCTGCACGATCGCCGCCGCGGCGGCGACCATCGGGGAGGCGCTGGAGGTGCCGTTAAAATTGGTCTTGTACCCGTTGCCATTCGATGTCGTGGCAACGTCCTGTCCCCAGGCCTGGACATCCACTCGGCTGCCGTAATTCGAGAACTCTAGCTTTGTACGTAGTCCCGGCGCCCCGGCACCCACCAGAATGGCTCCCGAGTCTCGGCTCGTGCGATCGAAGAGGCTGTCATAAATGGCATCGTCAAGATTCTGTTTCCCGTTCGCGGCGGCTTCCACAACGGTCACTCCCCGGCCGGTCGCGTACTTGATCGCGGCATACTCGGCGATGTTCCATTCCACTGGAATGAGCCCGAAATTAGAGCAGGTATCCGAGCTATCGTAGTTCGGGCCGTCCGTCTGCTGCTCGATGAGGATCACATCTCCAGACTGCAACCTGTCGAAGGCCCGATTGATGGCATCGGCAACGCTGAAGGTATCGGAGTAGGGGATGCAGCCCAAGAGAAATGGGGTGCAAGTTATCGTCGGAGACATGAAAATGCCGGCACCATAGGCGATGCCCGTGACTCCAAAACTGTTCCTGTCAGCAATCAACTCACCCAGGACCGATGTGCCATGATCTCGAAAATCGCTGCCGCATCTCGGATCAGGGCATGACACTCTTTGGCCTGGATAGGTAACAATCTTGCTGGCCGTGGCTTTTGAGAGGTCCTCATGACCCGTGTCCCAGCAGTATTCAACATCGGCTATCGTGACCCCGCTGCCGGTCCCGCCGGACAGGGACCAGGCTTGACGGGCTCCCAGGCCGCCTGGTGCGGCCTCGAGGTATCCCTGGTCGGACTCCGAAACCGGGAGGGGTTTCGGTTCTGGGGCGCGGTAAGCGATCTCGACCATCTCCAGAGCCATGAGCTTGGAGATGGCCTCTTCAGCCTCCACCCCACGTGGCAGGCGCAGATGATAGAAGAGGTTCAGGTCGGGCAGGTCGTCATGGCCGAGAGCCTTCAGCTCTCCGCGATCCTTCTCCAGATCTGCCTCGGGACGGCTGAACACGCGGCTCAGAGTCAACCCTGGCCAGGCAGCGAGCGCCTTCTCGACCCCGGCAAGCTGTACGCCGGAGAGCGACTTCAACTGCCCATTGCGGAGACGCACATCTGAACCCTCGACGAACTTGACGACGATCAACTCGTCCTCGTTGAAGCCAGGGCGCTCGGGCCGGGAGGGTCCGGCGGCGAACGCAGCGCCCGCCATGGAGAGGACCAGCGCGATGATTGAGAATGTGGAAGAAGAAGTTGGCGCGTGCAAGGATGGCTCCTTCTGCTGTATCACAGAAAGGACACAAGGAAAGGACAAAATGTTTAGGCTGGATCTGCGCGATGCGTCCAGCTTACAGAGGATGGACCAATGGCTGCAAGGTTATCGAGAAATCGGTCTAAGGGAATCTGCTTCGCTTCCGCCGGCGCCAAGGTCGCTCCTGGCCGGGATCACAGGATAGAATAGCGGTGTGCTCCGCCGCGTCTTCCGTCTTTCCCTGTTCGCCGCCCTGCTCCTGATGGCAGTCGCCCTCGCCTTCCTGCTCTTCGGCCCCGAGCCGTCCAACGACCGCGACTGGACCCCGGACCAGGCGCGGCTCCCGTGGGCGGAGATCGCGGGGCGCCGGGTGGAGGTCCACAACGTTCGCAACGCCCGCTATCGCTCGACCGAGGACTACGACATCGCCTGGGAGGACCGCTCCTATGATCTCGACCGCCTGCGGTCGGCCTGGTTCGTGGTCGAGCCGTTCGAGTCTCAGGACTGGGAAGGGCCGGCTCACACGTTGATGAGCTTCGGGTTCGCGGGGGGCGACTACCTTGCGGTCTCGGTCGAGATCCGGAAGGAGAAGGGGGAGGGGTTCTCGCCCTGGAAGGGGATGCTCCGCCAGTACGAGGTCACGTACGTCGCCGGCGACGAGCGCGACCTGATTCAGCTCCGGACGAATCACCGTCGCGATCCGGTCTATCTCTATCCGGTCCGTGCACCGCGCGAGCGGATTGAGCAGATGTTCGTGAGCATGCTCCGCCGGGCCAACCATCTGCGGCAGGAGCCCGAGCACTACAATACCCTGACGAACACCTGCACGACGAACATCGTCCGCCACGTCAACGAGCTCGTCCCGGGACGGGTCCCATGGAGCTACAAGGTCCTTCTTCCCGGCTACTCCGATGAGCTTGCCTACGAGCTGGGCCTGATTGATACCGAGCTGCCGTTCCCCGCGGCGAAGCACCACTTTCGGATCGACGACGACGCCCTGCGAGCCGCGGGGCGGGATGACTTCTCGCGGCGGATCCGGCAGGGGCTGTGAGAGGTGACGGGGCGGCCACGGTGAGGCCGCCTCTGTCTCGGGCTGGTTACTGCGCGCGGCCCCGCACCGCCCGCACACGGGCTGTGCTCTTGAAATACGGGTAGACACTGCCATAGTTGTCCACGTACCACGCCGAGTGGATGGAACTGAACCGTGTCGTCGACGTCCAGTAGATGGACTGGAACGTACAACTGCCGGTCAACACGGTGGCACCGGGCACGCAGTTGTTGTTGAACGCCGCCGGCACCGCCCACTGGTTCTGGAAGTCCACGATGCTCAGCAACTCTCTCGCGTTCGGGATGCGCCAGTCCTGGGCGCCGCCGAAGGCCTCCGCGTTGACGTCCTCCAGCCAGTCCCAGATCGTTTCTTCGGCGCCGTTGCCCGACCACCAGTAAAAGTTGTCCTTGTCGTGCAGGCCGCCGTTGTCGCCCTTCTTTTCCCATACGAGCCCGGTGTTGTTGTCGGTGATCGTACCGTTGCCGTTGTCGGTGAAGCTCAGGGGCGCGCCGGCCTGCACCGTGCCGTCGTCCGGCACGGGGACCGCTCCCGGGATGCCGTCGTTCTTGTTCGCCATGTAGGCCGTGGTCTGCCCGGTGGCCGGGAAGGTCGGACGAGCCGCCCCGCACCGCCCGCACCTTGGGCGCGGAGGCTTTGTCATACGCTTGCAGGAGGGCTTCGTAGAAGGTCACACCCCACGCCATGCCCGTGCTCCGGGCCCAGGTCGTCGAGGACCAGTAGTTGCTCACGGCCGTACAACTGCCGGTCAGGACGGTGGCACCCGCCACGCAGTTGTTGTTGAACGCGGCCGAGGTCATCGGCGCGCTGCTCTGGAAATGCACGAGCGTCTGGCAGCTCCTTGGCGTTCGGGATGCGCCAGTCGTTGTAGCCCGCGAAGCCGGTGCCGCCTTCCGCGTTGACGTCGTCCAGCCAGTCCCAGAGCGTCTCCTGGGCGCCCATTCCGGACCAGTAGTAACCGTTGTCCTTGTCGTGCAGGCCGCCGTTGTCGCCTTTCTTTTCCCACATCAGACCGGTGTTGTTGTCGGTGATAGTGCCGTCGCCGTTGTCCGTGTAGCTCAGGACCGCGCCCGCCCGCACCGTGCCGTCGCCCGGCACCGCGACGGGGCCGTTGATCCCGTCTTTCTTTTCCGCGGTGTACGCGGTGGTCTGGCCGGTGGCCGGGAAACCGAGGGCCCCGGCGGAGGCCGCCAGGCCCAGCGTCAGCATTGCGCATACGATCAGTGACAGAGACCAAAGCCTTCTGGAATTCATTATCGTTTCCTTTCGGAGGGTTTGTTGTTGACGGGCAGCGCCTCCCCAGCGGGGAGGCGCTCGCCGGCCGGTGTTGATGGCAGGGGCAGGTTTCAGTGGACGATCAGTGTGTAGTTGACCCCGGTTTCCGACAGGTCGGGGTTGACCATGCGGAAGCTGAGGGTGTGCACGCCCGTCTTCAGCGGCTTCAGGAACAGGAAGTACCCATCGGCCACCGCGGGGGAGCGGTCTCCCGGCGCGAACCCGAGGTCCGTGAGGAAGGACGGATTGGGGACCTGCAAGGTGAAGCCGCCGGGCGTGCTCTGAGCGCGGTACGCGGTGAGGTCCTTCACGGGGACGCCGTCGAGAGAGGCTTTGAAAGAGATTCCGGGAGCCACGGGGACGTCGTTGTTGACGTCGCAACGGACCTTCTCCGCGGCTGTCGGCATATGGAGGCAGGGATCGCCCGCCGCCGGGAACTCGGGCGCGAAGCTCAGGAACACTCCGCCCAGAGACAGGAAGATCGCCTTGCCACTGGGGATATTACAGGTCCGGTTCGCGACACCGTCGAAGGTGCTCGCCAGGAACCACACATCGCCGTCCTGGTTCAGGTCACAGAAGCTGCCATCGGGATCGAACGCCGGGTTGGTCGCGATGGGCTCCGTGGTCAACCAGTTGGTCCACTTGCCGGCGAGCTCGTTGTACGACTTGCCCAAGAATTCCTCGCCAGGCTCGACGACTCTGCTGTTCGCCTGAGGGAGGGTCGGCTGAGCGGCGGCGGAGGTCGCCATCACCATCAGAAGTGCGATCACTGCCACTGCGTTCTTCAAAAGCGTGCTGTTCAGTTTCATATCCTTCTCCTTATCGGTTTCGTGTTATGGGCTCGCCGCGCCCAGAAGGGGTCTGCAGCGTCCTTACACTGGATAAATCGGAAACCGTGGAGAGAAGACGACAGGGGACCTCAAGGACACCAAGGACACCAAGGACGAGCAGTCCGTGACGCGTTGCTCGTCCTTGAGGTCCTTGAGGTCCTTATTTTCACAGCGAAGTCAACGCCCCCAGGCTTTATAAAGCATGTCGAGGCGGGCGAGATTGGCGCGGGCCTCGCGGGTTTCCAGGCCCTCGGAGCCGGCCGTCACCTGGAGGAGCTCGGAGGCGCGGAGCAGGTAGGGCTCGGCTTCGGCAAAGCGGGAGAGCCTCATACAGGCCTCCCCGAGGAGGCTCTGAGTCATCCCGAGCCGCCAGTCGCCGGCGGCCCCCGCGGAAACACTGCGCTGCTGGACCCCGAGAGCGTGACGGAGCAGGGGCTCGGCATCGGCAGGACGGCCCTGGTCGAGGTAGACGCGGGCGAGGTCCACTTCCTGGCGGGCGACGACCGGGTGGTCCAGGCCCAGGGCCGGCCGGGAGATCGCCAGCGCCTCCTGATTTCTCGCTTCCGCCTCGGCGAGCTTGCCCGCGAGCCGCAGGGCGTCCGCGAGCCCATTGAGGTGTCGCGCGTTGTTGGGATGATTTCTGCCCAGACTGGCCTGTCCGATCGCCAGCGCCTGGCGGAACATCGCTTCAGCGGCCCTGTGATCGCCGCGCTCGTTGATCGTCCGGGCAAGGTTGGTGAGCGACATGGCGACGTCCGGATGCTTCGGGCCGCTCGACTTTCGCGTCACCTCCATGGTCTCTCGAAACAGTTTTTCCGCGCCGGCCCGGTCGCCCTTGTGCCGCAGGAGGAGGCCCAGATCGCTCATGCTGACGGCCGTCTCGTGATCGTTCGGTCCGAGCACCTTGCGCCGGATCGCCAGGGCCGAACGGAAACGCGCCTCGGCCTCGTCCAAGCGGCCCTGGTCGAAGAGCGTCCGGCCGAGCTCGCTGTACGTCACGGCGGTTTCCGCATGCTCTTCGCCGAGGATCTTCCGCCACATCGCGAGCGCCTCTTCGAGCGCGGCCCGGGCGGCGCCAAGATCCGCGTTTTCGCACCGGGCGGCGCCGAGATCGCTCAGGCTCTGGGCCAGCTCGCGGCTCGGCCCGAGGGTCCGGCGCCCGAGAGCGACGGCCTGTTCGAGCAGCGGCACGGCCTGATCGTAGGCACCGCGTTGATGGTAGAGCCGGCCCAGGAGGGTGAACATCTCGCGCTGCAGCTCGGGTTGCGCAGCCAGGTCTTTCCGCGCCCGCTCCGCGCCGGCGTCGAGCAGGCTGCGCACGGTCGGCTCGCCGTTACCGTGATCGTTATATGGATCGGCCTGGCTCAACAGGCCGGTCAGAAAGCCGCTGATCCGGGCCGCGCGGTCCCGTTCCTGCGCGAGCCGGGTGCCGTAAAACGCTACAACCGCGGCCAGGGCAAGGACCGCCACGGAGGCAGCCGCCAGGCTTCGCGCGTTGCGGCGCACGAACTTCCGGGTCCGGTAGGCCAGGGAATCGCAACGGGCCAGGATCGGCTCCTCCGCGAGATAACGGCGCAGGTCTTCCGCCAGGGCGGTGACCGACGCATAGCGCTCTTCGGGGCGTTTCTTCAGGGCCTTGGCCACGATGATCTCGAGATCGCCCCGGAGCTCGCGCCGCAAGTGTGGGTCGTGGACCCCCTCGGACAGGCGGGCGGGCTCGGTCTCCAGGATCCCCCGGAGCAGATCGACCGGCGAGGACCCGGGGTTGCCGTTCGGATGGCGCCCCGTGAGCAGGAGATAGAGCAGGGCGCCCAGGGCATGGACGTCCGTGGCCGTGGTCACGCTCTCGCCCGTGACCTGCTCGGGCGCGGCGAAAGCCGGCGTGAAGATGCGCCCCGCTTCCCGCGTCAACTGGGTCAGCTCGGTGTTTGCGGGGTCGTCTCCCGCGAGGAGCTTGGCGATGCCGAAGTCGAGCAGCTTCACCCGGCCTTCTTTCGAAACCATGACATTCGAAGGCTTGAGATCGCGATGGACGACGAGGTTCGAATGAGCGTGCGCCACGGCGGCGAGCACGTCGAGGAAGAGCCGCACGCGCGACGGGACGTCGAGGCCCCGCTCGCCGCACCAGAGATCGATCGGCTCGCCTTCGACATATTCGAGCACCAGGTACGGCTGGCCGGCCTCGGAGACGCCGGCGTCGATCAACTGGGCGATATTGGGATGTTTCAACCGCGCGAGGATCGTGCCCTCGCGGCGGAAGCGGGAGACCCCCGCGGCGCCGCCCAGGAGAGCGGGGGAGAGGAGCTTGGCCGCCACCGTCCCCTCGAACCGCCCGTCGTTTCGCCGCGCCAGCCAGACGCTGCCCATGCCCCCGGCGCCGATCTGCCGCACCAGCTCGTAGGCGCCGAAGGTCTGGCCCGCGAGCTGGGATTCGGCGAGCAGATCCTGCGCGTCATGCTCCAGGTACTTCTCGTCCTGCAGGGCCCGTTCTTCGTCCAGGAGCAGCGCGAGGTCCGCCACGAGCGCGAGGTCTTCGTTCGCCAGATCGTCGAGGTACCGCTGCCGCTCCTCTCCGGAGAGCTCGAGCACCCGGTCGAGGTGGGGACTGACGAGCCGCCAGCGATCACTTTTCAATCGAGGATCCCCGCGCCCCCCGCGGTCAGCGCATGGCGGAGATAGATTCGCGCCTTGTCCCAGTGCCGCTGCACCGTGCGCTCGCTCACCCCCCGGAGGTCCGCGATCTCGGTGAAGGTGAAGCCGCAGAAGAACTTGAGGTCCACGACATTCGCGATCTCCGGCTCCACGGCGGCAAGCTCGTCGAGAGCGCGGCCGAGCCGCTCGATCTCTTCGGCATCGTCCGGCGGAGTGGCGTCCACGTCCTTGCCGTCGAGCGAGGTGATCTCGAAGCCGCCGCCGCGCTTCCTGGCCTGGCGGCGGCGGAGGCCGTCGATGATCAGGCCGCGCATGACCCGGGCCGCGTAGGTGAAGAACCGGGCGCGGTCGGGGAAGGCCATCCCCTCGCGCTGCGCGATGTCGAGATAGGCCTCGTGGAGCAGGCTGGTCGCGCCGAGCGAGGCGCCTGGACCGGAACGTGCCAGCTCGCGGCGGGCGAGCCCGCGGAGCTCCCGGTAGAGCGCCCCGAAGAGCGCCTCGGAAGCCTGGCCATTGGTGGAAACCATCAGGGCGTGTTCCATGAGTTGTCTCCCGGCAGGAGAAACGAACCCGCCGCCGGTTTCCCCTCACCGGAACCTGCGCAACGGCCTCGCCAACGCTCTGCGAGTCTCTCTCTGCAGGTTCCATGTTAGGATTACCTGGACTACTGAGGAGTGCATCCGGTGATCACATTACGCAAAGAGCAGGTGCTGGCTCTCATCCAGGCGGCGAGCGGTCCGTTTGTACGCCGGCTCACCGTCGACCTCCAGAAGCTCTTCCCCGAGCAGATCGCCGAGTTGGGACCCGGTGGGACTCGCACTGTGATCGAGAGCGGCATCCGAAAGGCTCACGAGTATGGGATGACTCGCGAGAACGAGATCGCCCAATTCGTGGGGCTCATGTTCATGCTGGGCCGGGACTTTGATGAAGACCCCGACTTTATCTGGGCTCACCGGATTCTGCGCGACTCTGCCCGGAGTCCCCAGGACAGACTGGATGCGCTCTATCTCCTGGCCTGACGGCTGTGTAGCGTCCAGCCATGAAGAGAGGGGAGCTCGTCGATCTCGCAGGCGGTACAGCAGCCGCTCAAGAACAACCACGTTGCGAACCAGCTCGGAGTCGCACCCTGCCAGGTAGTGCACCCGATGCCGGTTATCGAGTTCCTCCTTCAGACAAACGGAAATGCCAGCCCCTATGTCCAGATCGGCCTCTGGGACAACGCCTGGAGGGACGGGCAGCAGCAGAATCCCGGGACTCTGTACAACGATCAGCAGGAAAACCAGAACTTCATAGGCCGGGACAGCCGTAAGTTCTACATCCGTGTGACGGATGAAGATGCCGCGCAGAGGAATGCCGCCACAGTGACCGTCCGTTGGGGGACGCTCCGCACCGATCACCAGAACAACAACACCGTCGAGGACGATGATTTTCCGCAGGCAGACCTCACCCTCACGGGTGTTCCCAATACTGCCACCTATTACTCCGAAGCTCTCCTGCTGGTGACCGACGATGAGGACGCGGCGCAGGCGACGCACAGCGGGCTGGCGCTGGGAGGTCTCTGCCAAAGAGGGAATCTCGATCACAGGCTTCGCCGTGTCAGCGTCAGGGACCAGTACGAGTTAGACGGCCAGGTGAAGGCCATCTACGCGCATCAGAACCCCAATTGGCAGAGCCCCGTTGATGCTACAGTCGACATCTTCCAGCGCAATCCGGACGAGCGGAAGCGCCTGCGGGTCCATTTCATCAACGTGCGCAGGCAGGCCAACGGGCCGTGTGCGACGACCAACCAGGAACTCGCGACCTACAAGGGGATCATCCAGGCCATCTACGGCCGCTGCGGTATTTTCGCCCAAGTGGACTCGGTCGAGCTCGATCCTCCACAGAGCTGCACTGGCTGGGCTGGCAGATATGACGGTGGGGAGGACCCGGGTGTAGTCGTGGCAGCCCAGGAACGCAGCCAGAACCCCCCTCAGATCGTGCCTCATCCTACACAGACCGACCTCATCAATCAGATCCAGAACCGGCAGCAGGGTCATGTGTACTTGTTTTTCGTGGACAATATCTTTGATCTCGTGGCCGAAGTCCACGCCGGAGGTGAAGCCTTCTACGCGGCCCAGACGGCGCACCCCCCGAACCTTCAAAACGCTTTGCAGGGATTGAATGATCAGATCCAGGCCCAGGCGCTGGCCGCCGCTCTGGAGGCCGCCGCACAGAATCAAAATCTAAATCGTGCCGGCGTGGTGGCAGGGCATCTTGATGACGCCCGTGATGCAGCCAGGGCTGCCTCGGACGACGATCTGGTCCTCCAGGCTCAGGCTTTCAGTGGCCACGTACAGAACATAAACACGAATCTGCAGTGGCTGACAAACCTGATCCAGACAGCGCAGGGACAGGCCCAGAACCTGGCGTACGATCCAAACCAGATCGCGAACCTGATGGACCAAGCCCGGGGCTGTGCGTTTATCGTCAGGCAAGACCGTCTGGGGAGCGACTTCGCTCCCGTCCACGAATTGACCCACATCACGACGGATCTCAACAACGATGCCGACGGGCACTTCGACCTGGAGGCGCCGGCCGTTCCTCAGCAGAACCAGCAAGGTGTGATCGGTTTCGATCTTCCGGGCCCTATAGACGGCAAGAACCTCATGCACCGCTATGCGCTCGATGCCGGAAACCCGCAGGGCGTCAACAAGCCGAAACGGTTGTGGAATCAACAGGTGACCAATGGACACAGGAACAACATGGTCATCCCTGCGCAGATCCAGACAATCCTCAACAGCCCATTCGTGGGGAACTATTGAGCCTGCGGTGCCGCCGCGGGGGCTGCCTTCTCGGCGGTGAAGATCTTGTTGACGATCTTCCAGCTCCCGCCGATCTTCAGCAGCGACACATAATTGGTATAGATCGAGCCCGGATAGACTTCCTTCACCTTCGCCGAGGCCGCGTTCCCCGTGATGTCGACCGATACGATCGAGAAGGTCCCTGCCTCTTCCTTGCCGGCGTTCTTGGCGAACCCCGGGTACCACACATCCTGCGTCAGCGAGCCGAGGGTGCCGTCGCGCTTCACGAAATAGAGCCTGGCTTCGGGGAGGAAGACCTTCTGGAAGCTTGCCACATCGTTGAATTTGATTCCGTGAAGATAGGTGTCGATCGCCTGCCGCACGAGAGCCTCGTCGGAGGAGGTCTGAGCGAACGCGATCGTCCCCGGCGCGAAAACAACGAGAAAAGTCATGGCGACTGCGATCCTGGCAAGCTTCATGATGTTGATCCCCCTACGGGTTGAGGTGCGGCCTGACGCCTTGAATCCTAACCGACTCGGCCCGGGCGCGCCAGCGCACCTTTTCCTTTTGAGGCGGCCGGCTTCCTGCCGGTTCTGTCGACCTAGGAGATGAGCACATGAAAAGGCCCATTCTTGTCCTTCTCGCTCTCCTTTCCGTCCTCTCGGTCGTGCAGTCCATGGCCCAGGTCCCCAACGATCTGGTGCCCTCTCCCACTCTCACGACCGGCTGTACCGACAGCTCCCAGTGCCCGACGGGCCAGCTCTGTTGCTACATGTGTGGCAACCCGCCCGAGGGAGATGACAGTTTCTGCAGGATGTGCGTGACGCCGGTCAGGGGCCGCTGCCCGATGGTCGTCTAGAGCTCCGCGCGGCGGCGGTTGGCGGGGCAGATCCTGTAGACTGCCCCGCCGGGGGTACATTTCATGCGGAAATCGATCTTGGTGCTCTCGCTGCTCGCCGTCGCGCTCGTCTCCAACCCACTCCGGGCCGAGGAGGAAAAATCCCTCGAAGCACAGGTCAAGGACCTCGCGCGGAAGGTCGAGGCGCTCGAGTACGACCTCGACCAGGTGCGCAAGCTCTCGGACGACGCGCTATTCTGGTTGCGTTTATCCGACGTCGCGGAGGTGGACAAGGTGCTCCTGACCGGGCCGCCGAACCCGAAGGGGGAGGCCACCTACGGCATCGCCAACGAGCGGCACCCGATCCGGATCTACCTCTACACGTTCCTGCCGAAGAACCTGGACAAAGCGAAGAAGCATCCGGCGATCATGCTCACGCACGGCGGCGTGCACGGCGACTTCGGCACCTACCACGTACATCTCGTGCGCGAGATGCTCGCGCGCGGCTACATCGTGCTGGCCCCCGAGTACCGCGGCTCGACCGGATACGGCAAGGAGATGTACGAGGCGATCGACTACGGCGGGCTCGAGAACGATGACATCGTTGTCAGCCGCGACTGGGCCGTCGAGCAGCTGCCGGTCGATCCGAAGCGGATCGCCCTCATCGGCTGGAGCCACGGCGGGATGATCTCGCTCATGGTGGGCTTCGATCATCCGGACAAGTTCGCGTGCATCTATGCCGGCGTCCCCGTATCCGACCTCATCACGCGGCTCGGCTACCACGAGCAGGGGTACACGGACCTCTTCGCGGCCGACTACCACATCGGCAAGCCCCCCTCGAAGGCGGTCGACGAGTACCGGAAGCGCAGCCCGATCTGGAACGTCAACAAGCTGAAGCTGCCGCTCATGGTCACCTCGACGACCAACGACCGGGACGTCAACGTCGTCGAGGTCGAGCAGCTGATCGTCCACCTCAAGGCGGCGGGCAAGAGCTTCGAGCACAAGATCTACGACGACGCCCCCGGCGGGCACAGCTTCGAACGCATCGACACCACCTACGCACGCAATGTGCGGAAGGACCTCTACGCGTTTCTCGACAAGCACCTGAGGTAGAGCTGCCTCCCGGAGCTACTTGACCGTTTTGGCTGCGGGCGCTGCCTCGGCGAGGGCGTAGAGATGGCGCCGGCCGCGCAGGTAGATCTCGCGGCCGACGATGGCCGGCGAGGCCTCGAAGCCGTCATCGAGGCGGTTGACCGCCAGCACCTTGAGCTCGGGGCCGACGGCGAGGACGGCGGTGGCGCCGTTGCGGCCGGCGACGTAGACACGGCCCGCAGCGCCTACCGGCGACGCGTAGACGCCTTCGATCCCCTCCAGCCGTGCCGGGCCGTAGTGCACCTTGCCGGTGGTGGCGTCGAGGGCGCTCAGCAGGCCGGTGTTGTGCTTGAGGAAGTAGAGCACGCCGTCGTAGAGCAGAGGCGACGGAACATAGGGCGTGTCGCGGTCATGGCTCCAGACGACCGCCGGGGTGCCCGTCAAGTCGCCGCGCGCACCGGCCAGCCGGATCGCCTTGAGCGCGTTGCCGCGGAAGCCGCTGGTGACGAACAGCAGGCCGTTGGCCGAGACCGGCGTGGGGATGGCATTGGCCGTCATCCCGCCCACCTCCCAGACCACTTTGCCGGTGGCGAGGTCGTAGGAGCGCACCTTGCCGGTGGCGTTGACCACCACTTGCCGCCGGCCACCCACCTCGACGACGTGCGGGGTCGACCACGAGGTGGGCTCGTCGCGGACCGCCCGCCAGCGCTCGACGCCGGTCTTGGCGTCGAGGGCGACGATGAAGCTCTCGCCCTCGTGGTCCCAGTTGACCACCAGGGTGTCGCCGGCGAGGACCGGGGAGGCGCCCTCGCCGAAGCCGTTACGCGTCTTCATGTCGCCGAGGTCACGCTGCCAGAGCGGCTCGCCGTCGCTGCTGCGCAGGCAGTAGATCCCGCGCGAGCCGAAGAACGCCCAGACCCGCTCGCCGTCGGTGATCGCCGAGGCCGACGCCCAGGTACCGTCGGTATGGGTGCCCTCATGCGGGCGCACCCGGACCACCGTGCGCTCCCAGACGGTCTTGCCGGTGGCGCGGTCGAGCGCCAGGACGACGAAGCGCAGGTCGTGGTCGGGGGCCACGCCGCGCTCGCGGAACGACGGCGCTCCGGAGGCCGGTGGTGCGGAGGCCGATGCCGCGGAGGCCGCCTCCCCGGCAGGCGGCGCTCCAGCGGCCGGCGCCTTCGCAGCCGGTGGCTCGGCGTCGATCGCTGTAAGCAGGTAGATACGGTCGTTCCAGACCACCGGCGAGGCGTGGCCGCGGCCCGGGATCTCCACCTTGTAGCGGACGTTCGCCGTCTCGCTCCAGGTCGTCGGCGGATCGCCCTGGGGAGCGACTCCGTCGCCGCGCGGGCCGCGCCACTGCGGCCAGTGGCGTTCCGCCACGTCACTGTCAGCCAGAGCGGCGCCGAGGGCGAGAAAGGCGAGCAGAGCGAGGGTGCTGAACCGGATAGGATGGCTCATAAGAAATCCTTGTACCGCAAAACATCGCCGGAGGAAAGCCTTGGACGGGCCAGCTCCTGTAGACTGCCCCGCCGGGAGACGCTGACCGTGAAGATCGTCCACACAAGCGACTGGCATATCGGCCGCCGATGGAAGGGGATCCAGCGCCTCGACGAGCTGGAGGCCGTGCTCGACCATCTCGCGGCCTTCATCGAAGAGCACTCGATCGACCTCGTCCTCCACACGGGGGACGTCTTCGAGAGCCGGAACCCACCGGCCGAGGCGGAGCAGCTCGTGAACCGCTTCCTGGTCCGCGTGGGCCGGACCGGCGCGCACATGCTCGTCATCGCCGGCAACCACGACGATCCGCTCCGGCTGGACGCCCGTTCGCTGCTCACGGAGCTCGTCAACGTGCAGATCCTCGGCCGCCCACGCTCCGCCCTCTGGGGAGGGGTCCGGACCCTGCAGACCCGCAGTGGAGAGACGGCGGTCATCGCCGCGCTTCCGTTCGCATCCCCCGGAGCCTGGGTGTCCGCGCTGGACATTGCGGGCGAGGAGGCGAGCGCCCGGAGCAAATATGCCCGGACGTTCGAGCGCGCCGTCCAGGATCTCTGCGGAGCCTTCCGGCCGGACGCCGTCAACCTCCTCATGGCGCATACGCACGTCGAGGGGGCCGTCTTCGGCGAATCGGAGCGCCGCGTTCACATCGGAGAGGACTGGGCCGCCTTGCCGGAGGCTCTGCCGTCCACGGCGAGCTACATCGCTCTCGGGCACATCCACAGGCCGCAGAAGATCGATGCACCGGTGCCCGCCTACTATGCCGGATCGCTGCTCCAGATGGATTTCGGTGAGGTGGGGGAGGAGAAAAGCTTTGCCGTCGTCACGGTGTCACCGGGGGAGCCTGCGATCATCGAGCATGTGCCCTATGAAGGAGGGCTGCCGCTCATCGACCTTCGCGCGTCGCTCGCGGAGCTCGAAGAGACCGCGGACTCATACCGCACGGGCTGGTTGCGCGTGACGGTCCCCTTGACGGAGAAAGATCCCGATCTCAATCGAAAAGTCCGCGAATTGCTTCCCAATGCGCTCGTCGTGCGCGCCGAGCTTCCCGAGCCCGAGGAGCAGACGGAAATCCGGCTGGAGACCGGGATTCCGCCGGTGGGACACTATGGCGCCTACCATCTCCGCGTGCACCAGCGCGAAGCGGACCTGGATGTTCTGGAAACCTTTCAGAACCTCTACGACCAGGCCTTCGTGGAGGATTGATCGTTGCGCCCCGTTTCTCTTGCCATCGAGGGTCTCGCCTGCTTCAAGGACAGGCAGGAGATCGATTTTCGCGCGCTCGATCTCTTCGCCATCTCGGGACCGACGGGAGCCGGCAAGTCGACTCTGCTGGACGCCATCATCTTCGCGCTCTATGGAGAGATCCCCCGCGTCAACACCTACAACCGGACCGAGATGATCTCGTCGTCCCGGGAGCGGGTCAGCGTGGTGCTGGAATTCGACGTCGGTGCGAGCCGCTACCGCATCGCGCGGACCCTCCGGCGCAACGGGACGCACATGGTCCGGTTGGAGGAGCGCGACGAGAGCGGCTCTTTCAAACATGTGGCGGACCAGGTCCGCACGGTGACCGACCGGGTGATGCAGATCCTGGGGCTTGGAGCCCCCGCGTTCATGCAAGCCGTGGTTCTGCCGCAAGGGGAGTTCGCCCAGTTCCTCAAGGCGCAGCCGAGAGACCGGCGCAGCATGCTCCGCACGCTCCTTCGGCTCGACGTCTACGAACGGATGCGGGAACGGGCCCAGCGTGTGGCGGCCGCAAAGAGCGGCACCGTCGATTCACTTCAGAAGCTCCTCTCCGGCGAGTACGCGGGCGTCGACGAAGCCGCCGTCGCCGGCCTGGAGACGGAGCACGCCCGGCTCGTCGAGTCGCTCGAAGCTTCGAGAAAGAAACGGGACGAGATCCAGGCCACGCTCGTCCGGCTGCGGGGCCTGCACGTGAAGACCCGGGAGCTTCAACAGGTTGAAGAAAAGCGCGCCGCCCTGGCGAAGCAGGCGGAGCTGGTGAACCGCGATAAAGCGAGAATCGAGGCGGCGGCCCGCGCGGTGCCCTTGTTGCCGCTGCTCGATGAAGCGGCCCGGGCTTCCCTCTCCGCGAAGACGGCGGCCCAGGCGGCTGATGAAGCCAGGACCCATCATGAATCCGCCCAGAAGGATTCGAAGACGAAGGCCGCCGCGTTGAAGTCCGCGGAGAAAGCCGCCGAGGCGATCCCGGCGATGCGCGAGCAGGTGGCCCGCCTGAACCAGGTGCTCGGACGGCTGCCGGAACGAAAGCAGCTCAAAGAGGCCATCGAACGGCAGGCGCAGGCCTCAAGGGATCTGGAGCAAGAGCAGTCTACGCTCGCGGCGGCGGTTGAAACCGCGAAGGCCGTGCAGGCACAGCAACAGGCCGCCGTCGATGCGGCCCGGCAGGCCGCGGAGGCTTCCGGCTATGACCCGGAGCTGGATGAGCTGCTGGAGAGCGTCCGTGACCTGGCCGTTGCGCTGGGTGCCGCTCGAAAGAGCGGGGTGGAGGACGTAGCGGAGCTGGCTCAGAAACGCAAGGCGGTGGAGAAGCAGGCGAGGGAGATCGAGCTGCTGAGGCAGGAGGCCGAATCGGCCCGGAGGGCCGCGGACGAGGCGCAGCTCGGCGTCGAGGCGGCCGAGGAGGCGCTGCACCGGACGGTCAGCCTGAACGAGGCCAACCACCTCCGCGAGGAACTAGCTCCAGGCCAACTCTGCCCGGTGTGCGAGCAGCTCGTGGACACACCGCCTCCGGTCCGGAGGGCGCCGGAGGTCGAGGCGGCGCGGGCCGCGGTGCAAAGCGCACGGGAGGCGCGGAAAGAAACTGATTCGCTCGCCAGAAAGAACGAGGCCGCGTTTACAGGCGGACAGGCGAGTCTCGGTGCCGCCCGGCAAAGTCTTGTCGAGCTGGAGGCGCGCCACGCCGAGCTCCAGGCAGCCGTGGCCGCCAGTGAGGAACGGCTCTGTCAAATGCTCGGCGACCACGCTCCAGAAAGGGATTCCGTGGTTGAGGCATGGATCGTAAAACAGATCGCATCCCTTGCCAGGAGCCGCAAGAAGCACGAAGAAGCGAAGGCACGGCTGGCAACGGCTGAACGGACCCTCGAAAGGGCCAAGGCCGACGAGGCCACCGCGCGGGACCGGCTCGGTGAGAGAGAAGCGTCGCGCCAGCGGCTGGAAGAGGATCGTGGCAGGAGCCTGGAACGGCTCACGGCGTTGCAGGACGAGATCCATGCCGTCACCGAGTCGGACGATCCCGCTGCCGAGGCCGCGGCCCTGGAGGAGCGGATCCGGCAGCTCGAAGCCAACCTCAAATCGGCATCCGAGGACGCGGCAACGTCCCAGAACCAGCTGATGGCCGCCAAGGAGGCGCAACGGTTCAAGGCCGAAGCGGCCGAAGCCGCTCACCAGGAGGCCCTCCAGAGAGCGGAGAGCCGGGACGCGGAAATCGCCCGCGCCGGCTTTGAAAGCGAGGCCGCCGTCCGGGAATCCCTCCTCGACGAAGCCACCGCCACCCGGCTCAAGGTGCAGCTCTACAGGTATGTGCAGGACAGCCACGCCGCCCAGGAGCGCGCCGTCGCCCTCAGGAACGAGCTGGGGGAGGAGAGGGTGTCCGATGAGCAGTTGGCGGCCGTCGAAAGGCTCGCGGCGGACATCACCACCGAAGTGGAGAACGCGCTCGGTCAGGAAAAGAGGCTCGAAGAGCAGATCGGCCGCATGAAGGAGAGGCTCGCGCGTTCCAGGGGAGCTCCGCGTGCAGCTGGACACCGAGCAGGCGGCCCTGCGCGTCTACGACCTCCTGGCCGGCGATCTGCGAAGCGACAAGTTCCAGGCCTACGTCCTCGAGGAGGTCTTCACCGAGCTCGTGGAGGGAGCCTCGGCCCGGCTGCTGATGTTGACCCAGGAGCGCTACTCACTGCAGTTCGAGAACGAAGAGATCCGGGTCGTCGATCACGACAACGCGGACGAAACGCGGATCAGCGACACATTGAGCGGAGGAGAGACCTTCCTGGCCTCGCTGGCTCTTGCCTTGGAGCTGAGCGATCAGGTCCAGCGTGCCGTCGGCGCGGTGAACCTCGACAGCCTCTTCATCGACGAGGGCTTCGGCACCCTCGATCCCGATACCCTAGCCCTGGTCGCCGAGACCCTCCAGAGCCTGCGGGTGGGAGGCCGCATGGTCGGCATCATCACCCACATCCCGGAGCTGCGGGACGAATTCGCCCAGCAGGTGATCGTAACCAAACACCAGGGTTTTTCGACGGTCGAGGTCCGCGGCGTTTCTGAAGGGGAGGTATCGGAGGCGGCGTGATACGCTTCCCACTCCTTTCGCAAAGCGAGAAGACATGAACAAACCCTACCCGGTCACTCTCGAAGGCCACGGCATCCGATTGGAGCCTCTGGCCGATCGACACCATGACGAGCTGCTCCTTGCCGCGGCCGACGGGAAGCTCTGGGAGCTGTGGTTCACCGCGGTTCCGGAGCCGGACCAGACGCGCGATTACATTGCGGGCGCACTCGCGGGCCAGGAGGCCGGGCACATGCTCCCATGGGCCGTGCGCGAGCTCACGAGCGGAAGCCTCGTCGGCTCGACTCGCTTTCATGACATCGTGGCCGATATTGACCGCGTGGAGATCGGTTACACGTGGTATGCCAAGAGCTGGCAACGCAGTCACATCAATACCAGTTGCAAGCTCCTGTTGCTCGGCCATGCGTTCGACGCGCTTGGATGCAAGGTGGCCGGCCTCCGCACCGACAATTTCAACTTTGCCTCCCAGCGAGCGATCGAGGCATTGGGTGCCAGGAAGGACGGCGTCATCCGCCACCACCAGGCGCGCCGCGACGGAACGGTGCGCGACAGTGTGATGTACAGCATCCTCGCGAGGGAATGGCCCGACGTGAGGCGGCACCTCGAGCTGCGGTTGGCTCGTCACGGATGACCCAAGAACAGCAATGACTTTGGAATCGTTCTAAGCGACCGGGGCGCCGAGGCAGCGCTGCAGCAGGCGAGCGTCTCCGAGCCGCTCCGTGTACGCAGCGAAGGCGGGGGTGGGGCCGTGCCACCGCAGCTCGTCGATATCGCGGAAGAGGGACGCGTCGGTCCGGAGCGTCGCCAGATCCTTGAACCGCAGCGCCAGATCGCGGTCCCGCAAGACCCCGGGAGGGAAGCTCTCGAGGGTGCCGTAGCGGTTGAGGAGATTTGCCGCCGTCTTGGGACCGATTCCAGGAATGCCTGGATAACCGTCTGCGGCGTCGCCGACGAGAGCAAGAAAATCGGGGATCAGGACGGGGGCGACTCCGAACTTCTCGCGGACTCCTTCCGCTGTGAAGATCTTGTTCCCCCGGCGGTCGACCTGCACCACCCGGTCCTCACGAACGCACTGCGCCAGGTCCTTGTCCGGTGTCCAGATGCAGACCTTCTGCACGCTTTCGTCGGCTGCGGCGATGCGAGCGGCGGAGGCGAGCGCGTCATCCGCCTCGAGCTCGACCATGGGCCAGACAGGGACGCCCATGGCGGCGAGGGCCTCTTCCAGCGGGTGGAACTGCGCGAGGAGCGCGCGCTCGACTCCCTGCGCTGTCTTGTAGCCCGGCCAGAGACGGTTCCGGAAGGACTCGATCACGTGGTCGGTCGCCACGCCGAGGTGCGTCGCCCCCTTCTCGATCATTTCCAATACCGTGTGCAGCACGCCGGTCACGGCCCCAAACGGCGCAGTTTTTCCCTTATCAAAGCGGCGCCGGCCGTAGTAGTGGCGGAACAGCTCGTACGTGCCGTCGAGGAGATGAACCATCATGGCGCCGTCAGCTTATAGGGGACCTGGAAAGGACTTCAAGGACACCAGGGACGCCAAGGACTTCAAGGACCAGGATTGCGCCGTCCTGGGTGTCCTTGAAGCCCTCAGCCTTTTCAGCCTTGATTCATGCGTTCATGCCTGAGCGCGATTCAATTCATTCAGTCCTCGTCACAGTCGCAGTAGGTGTCCGGCCCGACGGTTATGGGCGCTCCACCGTTCACCTCTCTCAACTGCTTGGGATCGTTCAGGATGCGGAGGGTCTCACGGCTCAGGGTTATCTTCTTGGATGCCAGGGTCTTTTTCATGACTCGATCTCTCCTGTTGTTGGGGAGAGAACGCAGGAGGAGGGTGGTTCCCCTCACCGGAGCTGCGAGAAGAGCACGAGGAAGGAAGTCAAGGCTTTACGCCGATCAGGCGCCTTGTGTCCTCAGCTTCAGGAGGGAAAGGAGCTCAGCCAGATCTATGAGACCTTCGGCTTCCCGCCGCTCATCAGGAGTCAGCTCCTCACCTCGGTCCTGGCGATCGAGCAGGCCGTGCAGGCGTTCGTCAACTCCCTGTGGAAGCCGGAAGCGTTCCAGATCCCCGGGGAGCTCGAGCTTGACGAGAACTTGTTGAGACATGCAGATCCTTTCGATGACGCTCCGCAGGCCTTCATTCTACACGCCTCTCCCTCCGTCGGCGTGGTGAATCTCGATGAGGGTTTCGGCACCCTGCGCGACGAGCTCGAACAGGGAAACGGGCGGCGGCCTGGAAGGCCGCCGCCGGCAGGCCGTCAGAGCGACGCCAGCCAGGAAGTTCGAGGCGGGAGGCAGCACGGTGTCCGTCCGGCCGGGTGCGGCTTCTCCGGACCAGCTGCACGCTCAGTAGGGGAGGGATCTGCGGCGCCCCGGAGGGGCACAGGCATAGAGCCCGGCGCTTCAGCGCCGGGAAGAGATCCCCCCAATTTCAGGAAGCCCCGGAGGGGCGTAGTACGCTGTCAAGGCAGGAATGACCTGTGGGCGTAGCGCCTCCCTGGGAGCGCCGGCATCCCTGCCGGCCTGACTCCCTGGGTCTCCCTCCGAGGTTGCCTGGTGTCTGCTGACGCAGCGGTCCGTCTCTCCCCCCGGGAAATGGGCTTGCCGGCGCCCGGAGCGGCCGGGAGGAACGCCCAACAGCCGGGACGGCTCCCGATCGAGCACAACGGCGGCCGATCGAGCACTCCGGCGGCCGTTGTGCTCAAACGGCCGCCGATCGGACACTTTGCGGCCTCTCCCGGACACTTTCCCGGCCGATCGGACACATCGGCGGCCGATCGGACACTTTGCGGCTTTTCCCGGACACTTTGGCCGCCAAAGTGTCCGATCGGCCGAAAAAGTGTAAGAACGCGCCGCTCCCCGCGAGCCCGGGCGCCGGAAGTGTCCGCTTCCGCCTCCTGAAGCAAGGTTTGCAAGGCCGGCAGGGATGCCGGCGCTCCCAGCGCCCCTACGGAGAACCTGTTTTTCTATCTTGACAAGGCGTAGGCAGTTTGCAATCTCCGATGTCGTCTGCCTGCCCCCTGGCTCCGGGAGGGAACGGCGCTAGCGAAGTCCAACTTGGTAGTCTGTCAAGGCAGGATTGACCTGTGGCGTAGCGCCTTCTGGGAGCGCCGGCATCCTTGACGGCCTTCTCACAGGTAATCGTGACCAAGCGCCAGGGTTTCTCGACGGTGGAGGTTCACGGGGTGCTGGCGGCGGCGTAAATGGAGAAAGGACACCAGGGACACCAAGGACTACAAGGACACCAAGGACGGCGCGTTCCTGGTCCTTGATGTCCTTGGTGTCCCTGGTGTCCTTTCAGCCTTTTCCCCTGCCTTGCTTCTGCCTCTCCTGGAGACGGGCCCGGGTCATACGCTCTCGCAGGCCGCCTTCTTCGACAAAGGCTTCCTCCAACTGGCGAAGCTGGCGGGAAAGCAGGTAGGTGGTCACACGAACCAGGCCGATGATCACATTCGCGGCGATGGCAGGGTCGGGGTTCTCGATCCCCTTGCGGAACGTCTCATAGGTCGCCCCGGGGATCCTGTTCAGCTTGCGGAGCCGGAGGGCGTAGGCGTGCTCCGCGGGCCATTCCTCCAGGCCGCGCGTCCGCAGGAAATCGCGGTAGTCAGTCAGAAGCTCTTCAAGGCTGGCACGCGCCACGCTCGTCAGCTTGATCTCAGTCTCCTTCGAGGTCGCCGCAGCCATGCTTCCTTCGACAATATTTTGCTTGCCCGAACGCGCTGCTTGGACCATCTGGTCATGGGTACGGCTACGCTTGTCAATGAAGCGGTCACAGAAGGAGACCGTGGCGTCGTAGACGATCTCGGCCTTCTGGTAGGAAAGCAGGTTCCTGTAACCGCCATGCTGTGGGATGAAGCCCTTGTTCATAGCTCGTCCCGAGAGGTCCGCCCTTGACGTCTTTATCGTTCTTGAGGTCCTGGGGTCCCTGGGGGAGCCAGTTTATACCAGGCCGGCCTCGATGTCCGTGATACCGGCCTGAGGAGGGTGATTCTCGGCCATGGCCGCTTTTGGCGGGCTCCTCCGTTTGACAGAGAAAGGAGGAATCACCATGAAAACGGTCATGACACTCGTACTGATGATGTTGATCGGCAGCTCCAGAACAGTGCAGGCTCAGAATCAGATCACGCAGATCACTCCCGTGGAAGATGCCGCCAAGACAGAGGAGGCGACCAAGGACTTCCTGGGGCTGAAGTGGGGCGCCGGGATCGGCGTGATGGGCAGCTTCGGCGGCGATGCCGCCGTCGAGAAAGCCTCGATCGACGAGAACAAGGTCGTGCGAGTCGACGAAGAGGGTGACATGCGTCCACAGGTATTTTTGGAGATGCATGTCTTCCTCAATCCGAAAGCCATGGACTGGCGTCGGTATCAGAGGCACAAGGAGCAAGCCCGGATGGCAAAGGCCATGAATGTATCCATGAGGGATGAAAAGGGCGCTTCCAGTACACCCGCTTCCCCCGCTATGCCCGAACCCCCGCTCATGGGGATCGGCCCCTTCATCGCCCTGCAGAGCAGCGATAACAAGGCCATAGACGCGTTAACGTTGGGAGTCATGTGGGGAATCCGGAAAGATCCTCAGAAGGAAGCCAGTCTGAACATCGGGATCGGCCTGTCGTTCGATCCCAGTGTCCAGGTTCTCGGCGACGGCATGAAAGAGGGTCAGACAACAGCCGAGAAGGCGGTCCGATTCAAGAAGGAGAGCCGGTTCGGCTGGGCTCTGATGACCTCCTTCACCTTCTAACCGGACGCCGTCTCCGGCGCGCCGCCCGGCTTGTAATCCCGCCGGGCGGCGGCTATGCTTCCCAGAGTCCTCGAAAACTCTGGGAGCCCATGGACCGGCAGACCCTCGGCTCGACCTCAGGCGAGATTACCAGCCTCCTTGCCGCAGCTCGCCAGGGAGACGGCAGCGCCACGCACCGTCTCATGACCTTGGTCTATGACGAGCTGCGCGCCCTCGCCCGCCGCCAGCTCCGCTACCGCCGGCCCGGCCAGACGATCACGACGACGGTGCTCGTTCATGAGGCCTATCTCAAGCTGATCGACCAGGACGGCGTACCCTGGCAGGACCGCTCTCATTTTTTTTCGGTGGCGGCCCTCGCCATGCGCCACATCCTGGTGGATTCGGCCCGTCGGCGCGTGGCCAAGAAACGCGGCGGCGAAGACCTGCGCGTCACGCTCGACGAGTTCCGTCTGAGCGATGGAGAGCCGGACGCGGAGGCGCGGGCTGTAGAGGTTCTCGCCGTAGACCGCGCTCTGACTTCGCTTGCCGCCCTCAACAACCGGCTGAGCCAACTCGTGGAGCTACGCTTCTTCGCTGGCCTAACCGAGGAGGAGACGGCGCAGGTGATGGGCACTTCGGAACGGACCGTCCGGCGCGACTGGCGCAAGGCCCGAGCCTTCCTCTTCCAGGCCCTCAACAGCCAGGCCGCGGGATGAGTCCGGTCCCGACCACCGACCCTGCCCGTTGGCGGCGTATCGAGTCGATCCTCGATTTGGCTCTTGATCTCCCTACCGCAGAGCGGAGCGCCCTTCTCGACAAGTCGTGCGCCGGAGATCCAGCTTTGCGCGCCGAGGTGGAGGCCGTCCTGGCCGCGGACGCCCGAGCCGGCGGTTTTCTCGCCACGCCCGCGGGCGAGTACGCTGCGGACCTGCTCGCCGACGCCATCGAGGACGAGGACGGCGAGCCCGACCTCTCCGGCCATCAATTAGGACCGTACCGGCTCCTTCGCGAGATCGGCGGCGGCGGCATGGGAACGGTTTACGAAGCCGAGGACACGCGGCTCGGCCGCCGGGTGGCGGTGAAGCTCCTGCCTCCGGAGTACAGCCGCGACCGCAAGGCGAAAGAGCGGTTCCTCCGCGAAGCGCGGGCGGCGGCGGCCGTGGACCACCCCAACCTCTGTACCGTTCACGACGTGGGCGAGAGTGATGGCCAGCTCTATATCGTCCTGTCCTTCTATGAGGGAGAGACGTTGCGGGAGAGGATCCGCCGCGGCCCGCTGCCGGTTGCGGAAGCGCGTGAAATTGCGATGCAGGTGGCGCGCGGCCTGGCCCGGGCCCACGATGCCGGGATCGTCCACCGTGACGTTAAGCCGGCCAACGTGATGCTGACCCAGCGGGGAGAGGCGAAGATCCTCGACTTCGGCATCGCCCGTCTGGAAGGCGACGAGGCCTCGCTCACCCGCACTGGCGCGAGTTGGGGGACGCCTGCCTACATGTCGCCCGAGCAGGCCCGCGGCGAGCCGGTGGACGGCCGCACGGACGTCTGGTCCCTGGGCGCGGTGCTCTACGAGATGCTCGCCGGCCGGCGGCCTTTCGGTGGAGAGACCCTGGAGACGGTGGTCTCCGCCATCCTGACCCGGGAGCCCGAGCCGTTGGAGCGGGTGTGGCCGAACGTGCCGCCGGAGCTGGCGCGGGTGGTGGAGAGGGCGCTGGCCAAGGACCCGGCGAAACGGTACGCGAGCGCGGCGGAGCTGTTGGGAGATCTCGAGGCCGGACGTGCGCCAAGGCAGTCCTGGAGGAAGAGAGCGCTGCCCCTCGTTGCGGCACTGCTCCTCCTCGCGGTTGTCCTTGGGGTACGGCCCTGGCGCTTCCTGGCGGGTCCTCCGCCGTTGCGGGTGGCGGTCTTGAAGCCGGTCGTGGAGACTGGGACGGAGAGTCCGGATTTCGTGGCCTCCGACATCGTCCGGGCCACCCATTCCGCCCTCCTCGGTCTCGATGGCCTGCAACCCCTCGATCCACCCGAGAGGGATGAGCCGGAAGGCTCGGAAGCCCGAAGGCTGGGCGAGGCCGACGAAGCGCTCCAGCCTTCTCTGAGCTGCCGGGAAGATGCCTGCCAGGTGACCTTCAGCCGCCAGAAGCCCGGGGGTGAAGGTCTGGCCATGTCCAACTCTTTCCTGGTTCAGAGCGGCTTTGAGAACGCTTTTCAGCTCGCCGAGGGAGTGCGGGTGCACGTGCAGGAGGTCTACCCGGAGCGCCGCCTCCGCCCGGAGTCGCCCGGAGCCACGGTAAGGCCCGAAGACTATTCCGCCTACGTCGAGCTCCAGCGCCGGTTCGATGGCGGCAGGCTCCTCGGGGAAGCCGATCTCGCCCGGCTGGACTCCCTCTTCGAGATGTCCCCTGGCCTCATCGGCGCCTACACATTGGGCACGGACGTCGCCCGGATCCTGGGGGACTCTGACCGCGCCCTCGCCTACGCGGCACGAGCCGAAAAGCTTGCACCCTACGATCCACGTCCCCTGAGCGCCCGCCTCCAGGCCGAGTTGAGGGCAAACCGCCTCGACCAGGCGGCGGCAACGCTGGCGCGGCTCGAAGCCTTGACTCCCGGAGATGCCCGCGTGAGGGCCGCTAAAGCGGAGTTGCTGGAAACGCGTGGAGAGCTGGTCAACGCCCGTGGCCTGCGGGAAGAGGTCGCCCGGCGGCGGCCCGCCTGGCGCAATATCCTGAACCTGGCCAAGCTGGAGTTCCGCATAGGCGCGAGCGGCAGCGCCCGCCGACGCCTCGAGGGCCTTCTGAAAGAGCAACCGGACAACCACTATGTGTTGGATCAGGTGGCGGCGGTGGAGGCCGTCTATGGAGATCCGGGTCGCGCCGTGGCGCTCTACGAAAAGCTGGTCCGAGCACAGCCGGTGTCCTCTGTTTTGGCGAACCTCGGCCTAACCTACTACCTTCTCGACGACTATCCCGCGGCCGCCGCGGCCTACCGCAGGGCTCTCGCTCTCGATCCTGACTATCCCTGGAGCCGGTTCAGCCTGGCGACGACTCTTGACGCCCAAGGCAACCGGGCCGAAGCGGAGCGGCTCTTCCGCGCTCTCGAAAAGGATCTCGCCGCGATGCTGCCGCCGAGGGATACGCGTATCGGCTTGCTGCATGCCCACTGCCTCGCGCGCCTCAGCCAACAGGCCGATGCAGCTCAACTGGCCGACGAGGTGCTCAAGCAGGTACCCGACGACGTTCAGACGCTCCACCGTGCTGCCCGCATTTACGCGAGCCTCGGAAAACCCAACCGCGTCTACTACTACATGGAGCTGGCTCTCGAGAAAGGACTGGGGCGGGAGTGGTTCATGATCCCCGATCTCCGCTCCCTCAACGAGGAGGACCCGAAGTTCCGGATCCTCCTCGACCGGTATACCGCCCGCTAGGCACCACCAGATCGTGAGCCACCACCGCCACCGCCGATGGGTTTGATGCAGCCGCCGCTGCTGCTGTTCGCCCAAACAAGCGGTTCGTTGTCCATGAGGATTTCGTAATCGAAGCCGTTTTCTTCTAGATTATTGAGGAAGATCTCTCCGCTGATCTGGTTTGGGCTGGGGAATGTATTGAATGGGCTGGAGGATCCTTTAGGACGCACCGCCAGCTTCTCCTCTGCCACGTTGACCTCGAAGCTCCAGATCACGGTATCCCCGCGGTTGACCCCCGCTTTAGGGTTGTCCTCTGGTGCGGTGACCACTTTTCTGTCCTTGATCGTCACTTCAATCACATTATTGCCTTCCATTGCAATACTCCCTTCTTGAGTTGAGTCCAGTTCAACCGTGAGAGGCTTCTCGGGCCGCAAGGTTGAGGAGGAGGGCGAGCACGAATAGAGCAGGAGACAGGCAAGCATCGAAATTTGCCAATGAGCAGACGCCATGTTTCACTCTCCTTTCTGTGTCACTGCTTGACACAAGCTTAATAGCCGTCATGTCGGCTGTCATCTTGAGAAACGCAGCTCCCCAGAGAAAGCGGCCAGTGATGCCCGGGCATTGGCTGCTCCAGCTACGATCCTGACTGAGGAGGACGAGTTATACGCAGGAGATAGGTGCCGCCATACAAACGGGGGAACCTATAGTCTCGCGCCCGTAAAGGTCCATGGGTTGGCCGAGGCGGTGTAACCCGCCCGCCCCAGTGGTCTGTCAGCACTGGCCCCGGAAGCCCTCCCTGGGAGCGCCGGCATCCTGCCGGCCCATCCAATTCAAAAAAGAGAAATAGCGAACAAGGTGAGGGGAAACCGCCACCGGGAACGTTCCTCTTCTCAAGGTTCCCGGAGGTACAGCGAGTACGACCCCCTAGAACATCCTTCTCTCTGCTGCTCTCCGCCGATCTTAGCGGCGACGGCCAAACCTCCGAGGCTGGCGACACCTGGCAAAGCGTTCGGGATCTTGATCCCAAAGATCTCGATGTCAGTAGGAGCACAACCCGACAGAGAGGAGGATGGTCATGGATCCGCAGCACTCGTACCGCAGCTTGATCCTGTCGTTCCTGGCCCTGGTGGCGTTCGGGCTCACCCTGGCGCTGTCTTTCGCGCCAGGCACGACCGAGGCTTCGGCGGACGCGGAGGGCGTGAGCCTGCTCCGCAGCCCGGCGAAGAGCTCGTCCTCGTACACGCTCTTCGAGAGCGGGCAGGTGCGACCGCTCGCGATGTCTCCGGACAAGCGGCTCCTGTTCGCCGTCAACACGCCCGACAGCCGCCTCGAGGTCTTCCGCATCGGGGAGCGTCGGCTCTTCCACACCGCCTCCATCCCGGTGGGCCTCGAGCCCGTCGCCGTGGCGGCCCGGACGGACCGCGAGGTCTGGGTGGTCAACCACCTGTCGGACAGTGTGAGCGTCGTCGAGATCAACGAGGATGCAACGGCCGGGAACGTCGAGCGCACGCTCCTCGTGGGCGACGAGCCTCGCGACATCGTCTTCGCCGGGCCGGAGGGGAGGCGGGCGTTCATCACCACGGCGCACCGGGGCCAGAACGTCCCGTTCGATCCTCAGCTCACGACTCCGGGCGTGGGGCGCGCGGATGTCTGGGTTTTCGACGCGGACGATCTCGGCAAGGACATGGGCGGCAAGCCGCTGACCATCGTCACCCTCTTCACGGATACTCCGCGCGCTCTCGCGGTGACGCCTGACGGAACCCGCGTCTATGCCGCCGGGTTCCACACGGGCAACCAGACCACCATCCTGAACGACACCTGGCTGCCGGACGGCTTTGGTCCGGACGGCGTCCCGGGACCTGCCGCCAATGCCGAAGGCCGTCCCGCGCCCGAAACCGGGGCCATCGTCAAGTGGAACGGTAAGAAATGGGTGGACGCGCTCGGCCGCCCTCGCGATCAGTACGTGAAGTTCTCGCTGCCCGACAAGGACGTGTTCGTGATCAACGCCATGGCCAACCCGCCGCGCCAGCAAGCAGGAGCGGGCGGCTTCTTCCAGGGCGTCGGCACCATCCTGTACACGATGGCCGTCAATCCCGTGAATGGCAAGGTTTATGTGGCCAACACGGAGGCGAACAACGCCGCGCGGTTCGAGGGCCCGGGGACCTTCGCCGGGGAGAGCCTGCGCGGCCACCTGCACGAGAGCCGCATCACCGTGCTCTCCCCCGGGGGCCGCGTGGCGGCGAGGCACCTCAACAAGCACATCGACTACGACAATTGCTGCGCGCCGCTCCCCAATGACGAGAACGCCCGGTCCCTCGCCCTGCCCCAGGGCATGGCGGTGACCGGCAATGGCGCGACGCTCTACGTCGCGGCCCTGGGGTCCGACAAGGTGGGAGTCTTCTCGACGGCGCAGCTCGAGACCAACACGTTCGTGCCGAGCTCGGAGAGCCATATCCCCGTGAGCGGCGGCGGCCCCACCGGCCTCATCCTCGACGAGGACCGCGGGCATCTCTACGTGATGACGCGGTTCGACAACGGGATCTCGATCGTCAACACGAACACGCGGGCGGAGACGGGGCATGTGAGGATGCACAACCCGGAGCCGCCGAGCATCGTGACCGGCCGCCGGATCCTCTATGACTCGAAGCTCTCGTCGAGCAACGGCGAATCTTCCTGCGCGAGCTGTCACGTTTTCGGTGATTTCGACAGCCTGGCCTGGGATCTCGGAAATCCGGATGGAAAGGTGATCGCCAACCCCGGCCCCTTCATCAGCACTCTCGTCAATCTGGTGACAGGGGAACCCATGGAGCCCATCTTCCACCCGATGAAGGGCCCGATGACGACGCAGAGCCTGCGCGGCATGGCCAACCACGGCTCGATGCACTGGCGCGGCGACCGCACCGGCGGCAATGACGCGCCGAGCGCGCAGCCGAACAGTGGGACTTTCGACGAGCGGGCGGCGTTCGAACAGTTCAACGAGGCGTTCCCCGATCTGCTCGGGCGCCACACGACCCTTCCGCACGCGGACATGGAGGCGTTCACCGACTTCGTCCTGAAGATCACGTATCCGCCGAACCCCAACCGGCCGCTCAACAATGTGCTCACCGCGGAGCAGGCCGCCGGGCGCCGGCTCTTCAACACTGTCAACTGCGGGATCCCGACGGCGCAGGGAGAAGCTGCAACGTTCTCACGTGCGCCAGCTGTCACGCGATCGACCACGACGCCAACCCCGGCACCGAGGCGCCCGGGTTCTTCGGATCGTCCACCATGACGAGCTTCGACTTCAATCCGCAGCTCTTCAAGGCCGCCCACCTGCGCAACCTCTATCAGAAGGTCGGGATGTTCGGGAATTACGAGAACCCCGGATTCCCCGGCGGTGACAATGGTTTCAAGGGGGACCAGGTGCGCGGCTTCGGGATGCTCCACGACGGAAGCGTCGATACGGTGTTCCGTTTCGTGCATGGGGTCAGCTTCTCGGAGAGCTTCAACGGGCCCAACAGCAACAGCATCCCGGACGGGCCGGCGGGAGACGTCCCGCGGCGGCAGATCGAGGCGTTCCTCCTGGCGTTCCCCACCAACATGGCGCCCGCGGTGGGCCAGCAGATCACGCTCACGGCTTCGAGCCCCGCGGCGGTAGGGGGGCGCGTCAACCTCCTGCGCCAGCGCGCGGACGCTGGGGATTGCGATCTCGTGGCCAAGGCCAGGATCTCCGGCGAGGAAGCCGGCTTCCTGTACGTGGGATCGGGCAGGTTCGCGAGAGACCGGCGCGGGCAGCCGACCCTGACGGATGCAGCGCTGCGGTCCCTGGCCACGGGCTCCGGCCGTCCAGTGACGTACACGTGCGTGCCGCCCGGCTCCGGGGAGCGGGTGGGCGTGGACCGCGATGGAGATGGTGTCTGGGATGGCGACGAGCGGCTCGCTCGTACGGATCCAGCGGATCCGGAGAGCAGGCCCTGAACTGAGCGGAGCTTCAGGAGAAGGACCTCAAGGACACCAGGGACACCAGGGACAACAAGGACCCAGGAGCCCGAATCCAACTCGGTCACGAAAGCCGTACAGCCCTTCAGGAGGAACCTCGCATGTCCTGTCTCAGAGCGGTGTCGGCCTTCGTGCTCCTCGTCCTCTTGGCGTCCGCCGGTGCCATGGCCCAGGGCGGCCAGGTGGGGGCGGTCTATGCCATGACCAACGCGGCGGGCGGCAACGAGATCGTCGCGTGGAGCCGCAATGGCAAGGGGCGCCTCACCCGTCTGGGCTCCTTCGCAACCGGCGGGTTGGGGAGCGGAGGAGGGCTGGATCCTCTGGGATCGCAGGACGCGCTGCGGTTGAGCGACGATCGCCGCTGGCTCTTCGCGGTCAACGCCGGGAGCGACGACGTTTCCGTTTTCCGTGTGACCGCGGGCGGGCTGGAGCTGGTGGACCGGTTTCCGTCCGGCGGGAGCTTCCCCGTCAGCGTGGTCCAGAGAGGGGACCGGCTGTACGTCCTCAACATCGGAGGCGAGGGTCATCTTGCGGGATTCACCCTCGGACCGGACGGCCAGTCGAGCCCGATCCCGGGCTCCGTCCTCTCCCTCGAACTGAGAGGTGGGAATCCGCCGAATACGGGCGGCGCGCCGTCCCAGGTGGGCTTCAGCCCGGACGGGCGCTGGCTCCTGGTCGTGGACAAGGGACGCGATCTCCTCCTCTCGTTTCCGCTGGATGACCAGGGGCGGCCGGGAGAGCCCGTTGTGAATCCTTCGGCGGGACAGCTTCCGTTCGCCTTCCGGTTCATGGACGGGTACCTCGTGGTGGTCGAGATCTTCGGCCGGTCCACCTCTCCGAGCGCTGCCGGCGCCTCGGCGGTCTCCTCCTATGCGCTGGGAGCGGACGGCCGCCTGCGCAGGATCACCGCCTCCCTCCCCACCGGCCGGACGGCCCTCTGCTGGATCGACGCGTTCGGCCGGTACGCCTGGGGGACGAACACGGGGGACGACACCCTGACCGGTTTCCAGGTCGACCGCAAGGGCCGCGTGACCCTGATCGGAGGGAGCGGTGTGGCGCTCCGTCTCGGGGCCGGGCGCTTCCCTCTCGAGATCGCCGTCACGGCGGACGGCCGTTTCCTCTACACGCTGAACGCCGGGACGGGCACGGTCGGGATCTTCCAGATCCAGAAGAACCGCCGCTTGAAGTCGCTCGGCGAGGCACCGGGGCTGCCGGTCCTCGACGGTGTCCAGGGTTTGGCCGCCTGGTAGGGCAGACGGGTGCCTATTCAGGGTTTTCGGGGTTCTCCGACCCAAGCTCAGCGAGAACACCGTGGTCCCGGGGGAGCGTCTCCACGAAGGTCTTCAGCTCTCTCCAGTCCTGTTGAGCCGGCAAATCCAGAGCCAGGAGGTTGGACCTCTGCTCGGAAAGCCAGCTTCTCTCTTGGACGAATTCTTCGATGGCGCTGCGGACGGAAGGATCCTTGACCCCCTTGAGCCAGAGGCGGCCCACAGTCCGGCCGGACCGGGCTTCACGCGACGCGACCACGTACCGCTTGCCTCCCCGCGGCGCGGTCCGCACCCGGTCGCCGAGAGCGAGACCGTAGGTGAAGAAGGGGATGCAGCACAGCTCGAACTCCTCTCCTTCCTGCCTCACCCACAGTTGCTCCCAACGACCGGACATCCCGTGATCCCCCAGGTCGGCGAAGATCAGAAAATTCGCCTTCTCCCGCCAGGCCGGGTTCGGGTGCGTCGCGATGTCCTTTGCCAACCCGTCTCCTACTGGTTCGGCCACCACGGTGGCGGCCACGCTCCTTCATAGTCCGCGGGCGGGGTTACGGGATAGTCGCGTGCCCCCTTCGATGCGTTGCAATGCGGGCAGGCCAACTGCGCGTTGTCCAGAGTCGCGTTGCCACCGTTGGCGCGCGGAACCGCGTGGTCGACCTGGGTGCCGGTGCCCTCTTGGCCGCAGTATACGCAGGTCCGGCTCGGATCTTCGTCAAACGCCTGCTGGCGGACGTCCTCAGGGAACCTCTCCCCGGCAGTGTCGCCTCCGGACGAACCCGGCTTGATCGTCGGGTCGCAGTTGTGGGCAAGGACTCCGTCCTTGGCGGTGAAGTACGAGTGCAGGCCCTCGACCTGGATGTCGTACACGGTGAAACGTCCGTTCCGCCGGTCGAGCGCCTTCAGGGTGAGGATTTCCCCATGGCGGCCGAGGATCCGGTCGCCCACCTTCAGGGAGCCCGCCTCCTTCCAACCTTCGCCATCAACCCACAGGCGGTGACTGTCCGTGGTTTCGATCGTGGAGCCCTCGAAGCCGAGGGTCAGGATCTCCCGGGCGTCGCGTTCGAAGACGCCGATCACCTCCCGCAACGATTCCTCACCGCTTTCCTCGTCACGGGCCCAGACCCGGTCTCCCAGGTGGAGGTCCACAATGGGCTTCTTCCCGGTTTCGGTCAGGACCTCGGTTTCAGGCGTGAAGCACCGGCAGGGGACGCGGGTCGAGTCCACGACGTCGTCGCCCCGGTTGACCAGGTCGTCGGCGTGGTTGGCCACGTCGGTGACGTCGTCGGAGTGGCGCAAGGCGTCCCCCACGTCGTCGGCGTGATTGACGGCATCCAGCACGTCGTCGGCACGGGTCGCCCACCCGAGGGACGGGATGATGGGCAACAGGCTGATCGTGTCCAGGGCGAGCCCCAGGCCGTTCTCCAGGCTCGGGCACTCGATGAAGTCGTACAGGCTCCAGAGGAAGAAGCCCACGTCCACGATGTCCCAGCCGAGACCGCTCGGGTCCGTCCGGTTGACGGGATCGCCGCCGCCATAGGCGTAGAAGGTCGGGTCTCCGCCACCCAGGCCCAACGGATCGCGGGTGATGAAGCGGCCGACCTCCGGGTCGTAGTACCGGCTGCGATGGAAATAGAGGCCGCTCTTTTCGTCGAGCTCGCGTCCTGTGTATGTGAAGGGGTTGGGGACTCCCTCATCCTTCACCAGCAGGCGTCCGAAGGAGTCGTACTCGTAACGGTTTACCGTCGCGCCGCTCTCGCCGGTGAGGAAGCGCACCGAACCCTGGTGGTCGGTCAGATAGAAGTAACTCTGGCCTCCCCGTTCCAGGGCCAGCGGCCGGTCGAGACCCGGACCATGGCTGTAGCGGGCCACGAAGTTGTCGTTGCCGTCGTACTCCAGGAGGATGTTGAGACCGTCATAGATGTAGCGGGTCACCAGCCCGTTGACACTCTTTTCGATCCGGCGTCCCATCACGTCATAGCGGTAGGTGGCGGACGAGCCGTCGGGGAAATCGATGCGGGTCAGCTGGTGCTGGGCGTCGTACTGGTAGCCGGTTGCGGCGCCCGTGCTCTTCTCTGTCTTTGCGATCAGGTTTCCCACCACGTCATACTGGTAGGTGAACCGGTCGTCCTCCAGGAGTTGGTTGGCCGCGTCGTAGCGGTAGGCCGCCGAGAGCTGCGAGCTGAGGCGGTTGCCGACCGCGTCATAACTGTAGGTCTCGGGCAGGCCGGCTGTGCCGCCGTTGACCAGCCGCTCCAGAGCGTCGTAGCTGTACTCCCGCACGCGCGCCCCCTCGGCCACGGTGATCAGCTTGCCCAGGACGTCATAGAGATAGGTAAAGCTGCTCAGGGCGGCGCCGCTCCCGTCCCGGTAATGGAGCGCGGAGAGCTTGCCCTGGGCGTTGTAGTCGTAATCCAGGGAGAGCCCGTTGGGGAAGGAGATATCCGTGAAACGGCCGCGTGCGTCATACCCCAGAGCGATGGGCTTGCCGCCGGGAGTGGTCAGTCCCGTCATCCGGCCGATGTCATCGTAGGTCCAGGTGGTCACACCGCCCGCGGAGTCCGCCAGGCGTGTGCGGTTGGCCACCGCGTCGAAGGTCGCGTCCAGCACGGCGCCGGGCTGCACGCCCACGTCCACGATCTCGGTCTGGATGGGGCGATGGGCTGCGTCGTAGGCGAAGACGAGCCGGCTGTCGTTGTCCTCCATGGCCGTGACGTTGCCCGCCGCGTCGTAGGTGGTGCGTAAGGTGTTATCCGGCGTCCGGACCTCGACCGCACGGCCGAGCGCGTCATAGACGAAGCTGAAGGCACGGCTCGCGGCGTCCACGGACCCCGTGAGGAGATTCCGGCTGTCATAGGTGAACGTCGTGGAGCGTCCCAGCGGGTCGGTCTGGCGAGTGAGCCGGTCGAGAGAGTCGTAGGCCAGAGTCCAGCTCCGCCCCAGGGCATTGCGGAAGTCCACCATGTTGCCCCGGGCGTCATAGGTCATCCGCCGCTCGCCGTTCAGAGCGTCCACGGTGCGGACGAGCCGGTTGTTGACGTCATATTCGAAGGCCGTCCGGGCGCCCTTGCTGTCCAACAGGGTCGTGACGTTTCCGTTCGCGTCATAGGTGAGCTGCGTCACACCCTGGGCCGGGTCATCCCAGCGGGTGATCCGTTGGAGGGAGTCGTAATTGCGGCTGAAGACCTCGCCCGTCGGCGAGGTGGTGGCGATGAGGTTGCTGTCGGCGTCGTAGGTGTACAGGACGGCGCCGCCCGCCGGATCGGCGGCGGAAAGCGTCCGGTTCATCGCGTCGAAGCTGTACCTGCGGGTCCGCTCCTCGGGCAGTCCGGCGGCCTCGGTGATCGCCACCACCCGGCCCACGGCATCGCGGGTGAAGCGCGTCACCACCCCTCGGGCATCCGTAAGGGTTTCCGTATTGCCGGCCGCGTCATAGGTGAACCGGGTCGTGTGGCCGTGGGCGTCGGTCGTCGTGACCACCTGGCCGCGCGCGTTGTAGGTGGAGGTGGTCACGCCTCCCAGCGGATCGGTAATCCGGATGGGGTTGCCGGCCGCGTCGTACTGGATCATCAGTTTCTGGCCGGCCGGATCCTGAATCTCCGTCACCCGGTTGCGGACCGGCTCGTAGGTGAGCCGCAGATCCTGAACGCCGCCACCGCCTGAGCCGGTCTGCCGCAGGCTCAGCAGGTTGCCCCGGCCGTCATACGTGAAGTCCTGGAAAGAGCCGTTGGAGCTGGTGATCCGCGTGGGATTGCCGTGCTGGTTGCGCACGGCGGTGGTCACCCGGCCGCCGGCATCGACCGTTCGCACGGAGGCGCCGAAGCGGTCGGTGTCATGGACGACGGCGTTGCCCCGGCCGTCCACGTAGCGCGCCATGGCCGCTTGCGGACGCACCACGGGAGCCCCGGCCGTGCCGGCGGCGAACAAGCCCACCGAGACCTTCGGCGTGAGAGTGCGCACCGAGCTGTCGGAACGGACCACCCGGTCGTTCTGGCCCGCGAAGTTGTAGCTGTAGGTGGTGTCAAAACCCCGCTTGGAACGCTGGCCCGTCAGGCGGTGGCGGCCGTCGTAGCTGAAATTGCGCGCCGAGCCGTCGGCGTCCGTGATACGGATCAGGTTTCCGGCGGAATCGTGATCGAAACGCGTCGTACGGCCTGAGGGATCGGTGACGCTCGCGAGGTGATTCCCGCTGTAGGTGAGGACCGTCTGGAGCCCGGCGGGATCGGTCACCGCGGTGAGGCGGCCGGCGGCGTCATAGCTGTAAGCCGTGGTGTCGCCGGTGGTGTCCACCGCCGCAGTCAGGCGGCCTTCGGCGTCGAAGCGGTGGAACGAGCCGTCCTTGTAGGTGCGGACGTAGGTGCCGTCCGGATTCCTCACCAGCGAGGTGAAGTCACCCGGCGGGCTGACGAAGCCCTCGGCCGTGGTGAAGCTGCGGTAGCGGACCTGCTCCTGGGAGTAGTTGTAGAAGCCGAAGCGGCCCGGCTGGAACGATCCCGGAAGATCGAAGATCGTGCGCCCGTCGATGGCGATCCGGATGCGGTCGCGGAAGTACGACAGCTCGAACTCGTACTCCACCTGGTCGCGCCAGCCCCGTCCGGTGCCCCAGTCGCTGGCGAGCAGTTGGAAGCCCGTGCTGTTCGTGTGCCCCCAGAACCCCGGATCCAGATTGGTGATCCGGCCGTTGACCCGGGAGAGGGCGAACCCTTCGAAGGCCTGGAAACCGTTGGATGACTGGTTCCCCTGCTTCCAGTCGAAGAGGACGAAATCATAGGTGCTCGGGTCGTCCCCCTCGGCGGCGATCGGTGAACGGTAGCCGATGACGAAACCGATGAAATCGTCGTCGCTCGTGGTCTCCACCCGGAAACGTCCGCGGATGACGGTATCGATCATGTCCGCCGGGCTGACGAAGAAGGTCGGGTTGCCGTTGATCGTCTGCAGCACCGACAGCCCGTCGGCGGCCACGGTCCAGTTGCCGGCGCTGGCCGGCCCTTCCCGCCGCCACGTCCGCAGATCCACGGGAGCCGGCTGGAACACCTGGGCCGAGCCGTTGCCGCCGGTCACCAGCACGCTGGCGTCCGGCTGCGGATGGATCCGCGTGAGCCCCGCGACGCCCCAGCCCGCACCCACGGGGCTGTCTTTCAGGTTATGAACGATCACCTTGCCCGACTGGAAGGAAGAGACTGTCTGGCTCGTGTAGTGGCTCGACAGCCGCATCCGGTAGGGGTACAGGCCCGTAGGCATGTCCATGCCGTCGAGCTGCACGGACTGCAAAAAGGTTTCATTGACGCTTTCGCTGAGCGATGAGGTGTTGGTGGTGAACCGTGTCCCGTGATCCACTCCCCCCACTTCCAGGCCGGCCGAGACGCGCGACGGGACCGCGGCCCGCGCCAGGACCGTCGTGCGGCTGCTGAGGACGGGCTGCGGCGCCGCCTGGTTGCTGTTGTAGACGAGACGCAGGCTGCGCGCCCGGTTGAGCGAGAAGTAGGGAGCCAGGTCGTGGCTGATCGAAACGTTGCCCGACATCAGGGCCGTCTGCGAGCCGGCGTTGCAGTCATCGCAGCGGTCGGGATCCTGGTTGTCGTTGTTGTTGTCCGAGCCGTCCGAGCCCGGCTGGGGGCCCATGAACGCGTGCCATGTCGCGGCCCGGATGCCGCCGGAAATGGTTTCCACAACGGAACCATCGGCGCTCACCCGGCCCACGCCCGAGATCGAGAACTGGCCGGTGCTCGGGTCCACGGACCACAGGTCGAGCTCGCTGCCGGGCGGCATGCCGTCGACGTTCGGGATGGTCAGCCGTACCGGCTGGGAGAACGTCACTCCCACCGGCTGGGCCGTGAGGAGGAGGCTCGGCGCGAGCTCCTCGGGCATGGCCACCGGCGCCAGCGAGGCCGGCACCTCCGACATCGAGAGCTGGCCCGTGAAGTTGGTGCCGTTCTGGTTTTTCGCCGTGTTCGGCGGAACGATCAATGTGACGTTCAGGTTCGGGTTGTGGACCAGCGTCGTGGCCGCGGGATTGACGGTGGTGAGGCCCGCCGGGTCGATCCGCGGCAGATAGAAGGCGCGGCTGATCACGTTGGCCGTGCCGGCGCGCAGGAAGATCTTCTCCCGGAACCCGGCGTAGATCGAGCCGTCCGGAGCGGGGTTCGCCGGCTTGGTGTCGAAATCGATCACCTGATCGCCGCCCGGGATGTTGGCCAGCTCGAAATAACCGTTGGCGTCCGTGAGCGCGGCGGCGGCGAACCGCAGGAGGGAGACACGGGCTCCCACGATGGGCGTCTCGATGCCCCGCACGGCGTCGTTCGTGTCCAGGACGCGGCCGCGGATGCTGGTCGGAGTCCCTGGAGCCGGAGCCTGGACGGTGATCGTGACGCTTTCCGAGTCCGCCGAAACTCCATCGGTCGCCGAGAACGTGAGGGTATGGACACCCGCGCCCGTGGGCAGGAACGAGAACACGCCGGCCGTCCCGTTGAGCTTCGCACCCTCCGGCAGGGGCAGGGGAGCCACCGAGAAGCTCAGCGGCCCGCTGCCGCCCGTCACCTGGAGCGCAATCTGCACCTCGCTCCCCAGGACGACCGTCTGGTCCGTGAGCGGCCGCAGGTCCAGGCCCGTGGCGATCGTGATCGTGATCGTGATCGTGTCCGCCGCGGAGCGGTTCCCCACGAAGTCGGCCACCGTGGCCGAGAGGGTGACCACGCCCGACAGCGGCTGGTCCGGGATGCAGGAGGCCCCCGTCGCGGTGGCCTCGCAGGTGACGGCGAGAGCCGCCCCGTTCGCCGTGATCTCCAGGCTGTCCGGGTCCACGCCGATCCCGCGGTCGCTCCAGGCGAGCTCCAGCGTGGGACGGTTCTGGCTCACCGTGGCGCCATCGGCCGGCGCCGTGAAGGAGATCTCCGGAGCCACGAGGTCCGCATAGACCGCCAGATCGCGGCCCTGGGTGTCAGCGCCGAAGTCCTTGAGACGGAGCGTGCGGACGATCTGTCCCTGGGGGGAGATCTGGAACAGGAAGTCGCTGGAGAGAGCCCAGGCCGCCGCACCGGTCGGGTCCGCCGCCACCGTCAGGAGATTCGCGGAGCCGCCGCCCACGGGAAGGGTCACGCGGGACCGGACGGTCCCGTCCGCACCGAGCAGCACCACCTCCCGTTGGAGCGCCACCCAGGCGCCGTCCTGGCCGTCCGAGTCGACCGCGCGGACCTGCGCGAGCGGGACCTCGAAGAGCTCAGCGAGATCCGCGCCGTAGCGCCGGACCGCGTTGGACAGCGCCACCCAAAGCTCACCGGAGGACCGCTCGACCGCCAGGTCGGCGATCTGGACGCTGTTGCCGAGGCCGAGAGAGGAGAGGGGTTGGCCGTCGAGGCCGAAGGACATCAGCTCGCGCAGGTTGGCGATCCAGACGCCTGGCAGCGTTGGATCGAAGGCGACGGCCCGCAGGCCGCGGGTCACGGGGATCGTCGCCAGGATCTGGCCCTGGCCGTCCACCTGGTAGACCACGTCTTTGAAGGCCAGCCAGGCGAAGCCCCGCCCGGCGGCAAGATGGACCGCGGTGTCGCCGGTGTGCTGGGGGAACTTGGCGTTCCCCCGCGGAGCGCCGTCGAAGCCGAGGACCTGCAGGGTGCCGTCCTCCCCGAACGTCCAGACGCGGGCCTCCTCTTCGTCCACCGCCACCGCCAGGGTAGCCGGGGCCTGGGGCTGCCGCACCAGGAGCGCGCCATCGCCAAGAGCCAGCTTCAGGAGGTCACCGCTCGTCGCCACCCAGAGCGCATCCAGGAAAGCGGGAGCAGGCTCCACCTCCGCCTGTGCGGCGGCCGGCCGCGGGCTCTCCTTCGCGAAGTCCAGGAAGGAGGGCCAGGAGAAGCCGGGGGTCAGGGGCAGGCAAAGCAGCAGGGCGGCGGTCAGGATCCAGATGAGAAATTTGGGGCGGGGCATGTCCAAGATCCTCCTTGAAGGGCTCTCGTGCGACGTCGGCGGTCACATTGCGGGGGCACAGCTCCTGATCTTTGGAGTACTTCTTGAAGAAGGCCCAGCTTATATTCCGTTTCGTGCATGGTCAAGCGACAAGCCCGTTACGGACTGTCGCGGGCCAAGAGCCTCTGCCGATCCTTTTCAAGCCTCTGATCCAAGTTACACTGCACCATAACTTAGAGGTATCGGATATGAGATTCCGATTGGAAGACGGGTTCCGGGAGATCGAGATCGTGGCCAGGCGCGACCTGGTGGAGTTCCACAGCGAGGAGCTGGCGGCGGCGTTCTTCCGCCGGCTCCTCCGGGAGCCCGCGAACCGGATCGCCATGCGCCGCGCCCTCGCCGGGGAGCTGGGGGCCGCCGACCTCTCCCGGCGGAGCGACGAGGAAGTCGCCCGCTGGCTGGCCCGCAAGGTGGTCTTCGGGGACTTCCGGATCCTGGCGCAGGACGTGCCCCAGCGTCCGGTTCCGACTACGGCGGCCGCGGCGGGTAGCGGAGGGGAGGCCACGCCGCGCGAGGTGGAGCAGGCCGCCCGGGCGGAGCAGAGCGCCTCGGCGGCCGGGACCCAGACTTCTTCGGCCACTTCCACGGAAGAGGAGTCCGACCCCCTCCTGGCCGGCACCGATCAGGCGGCCCAGGCGGCCACGCTCCAGGCCGCGTCGGAGTCGGGGGCTCCGCTCTGCGATACCTGAAAGAAATCCGACTCGTCCTCCGGTGCGGAGGGCACGACCGGGGAAGAAGAGGGAGCAGGGCCGCAGGCGGCATGAGATCCGGGATCTATCCCTATACCGACCACGTCCTCGACCGGCTCTGGCGTCCAGGCGGGAGCGGCGGCAGCCCGGAGGTCTACATGCTCCTCGACAGCGCGCGGGACGACCGCGTCGTGCCCTTGATCCGCCGCAACTGGGTCGACCACCGCTGCCTGTTCCGGGGACGCCTGGCACCGGAGCTGGCGGCCGCCGCGCCCTATCTCGTGAGCCTGGGGCGGCGCTCGACGGTAACCCGCGCCGTAGTGGGGACGGGGTGGCACCAGAGCTGGGGCGTCTTCCTGCGCTCGCAGGCGATCCTGCAGGACCTGGTGCGCCATTTCCGGCAGTTCCTCCGGGTGCGGGATGAAGCCGGCCGCGACCTGTTTTTCCGCTTCTACGATCCACGCGTGCTGCGGGTCTACCTGCCCACCTGCACGCCCAGCGAGCTGCGGACGTTCTTCGGGCCGGTCGAGCTTCTCTCTCGAAGGAGAAGAGGAGGACACGATGCTGGAGCTGTCTCTGAAGAGAGGAGCGCTGGAGCAGCGGGTCGTGTACGTGGGAGGGTGAGGGAACCTGTCGCGGCGCTGTCGATCCGAGCGTTATGATAGGCTCCTCGAGTCCAATTTCATTGACGATTCGATGAATCGGCCACGGCTTCGAGATGAGAAGAGGGAAGCTCGCCGTGATCAGGAGCGTATTTCGGAGTCTATTTCCAAGGCACCTCGGCTGCGTGCTCTTGCTGCTCGCCGGACCCGCCATTGGCGGGGCGCGTGCGGCCGAGATCCCGGCCACGCCTCCGGCGCAGCCCACGCGGGCCGCGGCGAGCTTCTTCTTCAATTCGATCGAGAACGTGGACTCGGTCAACGAGACCTTCAACGCCGACTTCTACCTGCGCCTGGAGTGGAACGATCCCCGGCTCGCGCAACGGTCCCCCGAGGAGATCGACGGCAGCAAGATCTGGCAGCCGAAGGTGGAGGCGGTCAACTCGCGCGATCTCGAGCGGCCCTGGGAGCCGTTCTTCCAGTTTCCCGCGCAGGGCACACTGGTCCTCTTGAGCCGATTCCATGGGACTTTCGCCGCGCCGATGGGCCTCCACGACTTCCCGTTCGACCACCAGGTGCTCCCCGTCGAAATCGAGTCGCTGGCCTTCCCGGCGCCCCAGATGATCTTCGGCTACCCCGGAAAACAGCACAAGGAGCGGGACTGGACCGTGCGGCTGAAGCCAGAGGAGGTCCTGGGGAGCAGTGTGCGGCTGCCCGAATGGAAGATCGATGCGGTCCAGGTGCGCGAGCTCGACAAATACTACAGATTCGAGGATGCCCACTATTCGCGGTACCGTATCGAGATCCTCGTCTCCCGCCGCGCCGGGTTCTACGTCTGGAAGATCATGGTCATCGAAGCGATGATCCTGGTGCTGTCCTGGGTCGTCTTCCTGATGGAGGCCGGCGATCTCGGCAACCGGTTGGCTGTTTCCGTCACTCTCCTCCTCGCGACGGTGGCGTTCAGCTATGTGGTCGGCGGGATCACTCCAAGAGTCTCCTATCTGACCCTGCTGGACTGGTTCCTGCTGGTGTGCTTCGCCCTGATCTTCCTGTCGGTGTTGGAATCGGCCCTCGTCTACTTCCTGCGGCGGAAAGGGAAGAGCGATGTCGTGGTTCTGCGGATCGATCGCTGGTCCCTGGCGGCGTTCCCGGTTCTCTTCCTGCTGCTCAACGTCCTGCTCTGGGGGCCGGTGCTGGTCTGATCTCTCAGAAATCGAGCATGAGCCCGACCGAGTAGATGGTCTCGTCCTCCTGGCCGGCCGCGTCGAGAATCTCCAGAGCGATGGATTGCTGGACCGAGACAACGGTGTAGAGGACGCCGGCCACCTTCCAGGTGAGGCCGGCACTGAGCAGCAGGTCGCTCCAGCCGCTGCGCTGCTCCAACTCGAATTCCTCCGACCAGTAGCCCACGTCATACGCGACCGTCGTACCCAGGTCCAGGGTCAGGCGGTCGCGCCACAGCGGGCGCTCATGGCTGACTCCCAGGCTGAGGTACCTGTTGCCTGACCCGAGATCCTGGGTGGCCGTGAACGTGGGAGCGAGCAGCACGTCCAGGCTGGCGGCGGCATAGGCCTCGTACATGTCCTCAAAGTCCCTGGGCTGGCGGTAGGTATAGGCCACTCCTCCCAGGGTGAGACCGAGCTTGCCCCAGGTGAAGGTGTAGTCCGCGCCGAAGTCGTGCTCCTCGAGGTCCGGCCCGCCGTTTCCTATGTGGCTGTAGCAGCCAAAGTAGTAGGTGGACAGGCCGCCTTTCTCGAAGATCGCTCGCGCTGAAGGCGCAGGCTCGCCTTCCAGGAGGTCCACTCCGCGGAAAATATAATGATTGCTGTACTCGTAGCCGACCTCGAGCTCGTAGCCGGGCTCCATCTCCTGGGCCCGGACGCTCGGCGCACATCCCAGCGACACGAGGAGCATGCAGAGGATGGAGACGCGCGGGTCGGTCTGGCTGAAGGCCATAGGTCTTCCTCGTCGTGCGAATCGTTCGGGAAGACCTCAAGGATACCAGGGACCTCGAGGAGCACGTGAAGCCCCTGGTGTCCTTATTGTCCTTCAGAATTGTCCTTCAGCCTTTTCCCGAGCCTTGCTCCTGCCGGCCGACAGGGGTGTGAGGCGGACCTCCAGCCCCTCCTGATTGGTGCCGGCCGCGACCGCCAGCGGGAGCTCGGCTGGGGTATAGCCGTCTTTCTCGACCCGGAGCCTGTAGGGGCCGGCCGCGGCCGCCTCGATGCGGAAGAAGCCGTTCGAATCCGTGGCTTCGCCGCTGTTCACGATGGGAACGTCGCCGTCCGCGACCCGGTCGAGGAGCTGGAGGCTGACCGCGGCGCCCTCGACCGGCTGCGCGGTGGTGGCATCGATCACGTGGCCGGCGAGCCGGGAGGTGTCGATCTCGATCCGGACGTCGTCGTCGCCGGCCAGGGTGATCGTCTGGCTCTGGAAGCTGCCGTTCGATACCGCGACGGAGATCTGGTACGGACCCGGTTCGAGGCCGGCGAGCTCGAAGCGGCCTTCGTGGTTGGTCGTCGCCGTCCCGCCTGAGCCCGCCTTCAGGTGGCGGATGCCGACGTGCATTCCGGCGGCGGGCTGGCCGGCGCGCAGGACGGTCCCGGTGAGCCGCAGACCGCCTTTCAACTCGAGGTCCAGGTGCTCCTCGGCCGTTGCGCCGCCGATCTCGACCGCTGCCTGGGCCGTGCGTCCAGAGCGGCCCGCCACGGCGCTGACCTTCCAGTGGCCCGGCATCAGGCCCTTGATCTCATACGAGCCGTCAGGCCGGACGAGGCCCGCGGAGAACAGCCTCTTCGCCTCCATCAGGGCGGTGACCTGCGCCCCGGCGGCTTCCTGCGGTTCGAGACCGATCAGGCGGCCCCGCACGGCCGTTCCGGCCGAGAGCTGCACTTCAAGGCCGGTGACCGGCGCTCCGGCAATCTCGACCCTCGGATCGGCGGCGGCCGTGGCGTAGCCCCGCGCATCCGCCCTGAGCTGGTAGCTGCCGTCGGGCACGTCGTCCATCCGGAAGGTGCCGTCCGCGCCGGTCTGTGCGCTCGCCGCCATCCGCGGCGGACCTTCCGGCGACACCAGGGCGGCCTGGGCGCCGGCGACCGGGCTCCCGGTGCCGTCGCTCACCCGGCCGCTGACCTGGGTACCGCCTGCGAACCGCAGGCTCAGGGCATTCTCGCCCGGCGCGACCTCGATCTCGCGCGTGAGGCGGCGGTCGCGCCAATGGACCTCGACCCGCCGCACTCCCGGCTCGACGCCTTCCAGCCGGTACCTGCCGTCGCCATCCGCCTGGGTGGAGACGTCGGTCCGCGCGGCCGTCATCCCGGCCCCGGGATCCACCACTTCAAGAAAGGCTTCGCTCGCCGGCCGTCCCTGCGCATCCAGAACCCGGCCGGCGATGGCGGCGCCGCGTTCGAGGACGATCTCGAGCTCCTGGATCGACTCTCCCGGGACAGCCTCCAGGTCTTCGATGAATTTCGGCTTCCACCCTTCGGCGGCGACGCGGAGCCGCAGCGGGCCGGGAGGCACAGCGTCGAGATCGAACTCTCCGGCGCCGTCCGTGCGGCCGCCGGCGGTGCTCGCGGCCCCGGTGGCCCCGGTGGGGGCTTGCGGCTCGACGGTGACCGCCGCGCCTTCGAGCGGCCGGCGTCCGGCGTCCAGCACCCGGCCCGAGATCCTCGCGGCCTCTTCGATCACGATCTCCAGGACCTGCTCCACCTGCACCCGGACGCCGGGGACGAGCTTCCCGGCGTAGCCTCCGCGAGTGACAGTGAGGTCGAGCTCCTCGCCCGCGCGCAGGTCCTCCAGCCGGAAGGATCCGTCGGCCGCCGTCGCCGCCGTCACCGCGGTCGCTGGGGTGGCCGCCGTGGGATCGACGAAGCCGTGGCGATGGGCCGAGACGGTGGCGCCGGCGACCGGCTTGCCCTGGCGGCTCACCACCCGGCCCAGGAGAGCCGCGCCCGGTTCGAGGGCGATCTCGCCCAGGTCGGCCGGCGCCGCGCCGATCTCGACAGCGGGGACCTGCTTCGCCGCGAAGCGCGGAGCCCGTACCTCCAAGTCGTAGATTCCAGGGGGTACGTGCTCCAGCCGGAACTCGCCCCCGGCGCCGGACGACGACTGAGAGCCGAGCGGCTCGAAGGCGCCGGGGCCGTCGAGGAACGCCAGCGCGGCCGGTCCTCCCGCGGAGCCGCGCAGGAAGAGCTTCGCGCCGGCGACCGGCTGGCCCGCGGCATCGATGACCCGGCCGAAGGCGGAGCCGCCCGCCGACAGGACGATCTCGAACCCGGCCTTCTCACGGGCGGATTCCTCGACGGCGGCCGAGGTCTCGGTCCCCGCGTAGCCCGCGGCCTCGGCGCGCAGCCCGTAGCGCAGCCCGGGTACCAGGCCACTCAGGACGAAGCTCCCGTCCGCTTGCGCGAGGGCCGGTACGGGAGGGTTCCGCAGCGCGACACCGAAGCCTCCCGGGTCGCTGCCGAACAACGTGGCGCGAGCCCGGATCCGGGCCCCCGGGACGGGCTCGCCGGCCCGGTTGCGGACGGTTCCCCGCAGCCGCGCCGAGCGGTGCAGAACGACGGTCCCTGCGGCAGCGACCACGGACACTCGCGTGGGGAAGTAGCCTGCAGCCGCGGCGCTCAACGAGCGCGGGCCGCCGGTCGCGAGGAGGAGGGTATAGGCTCCCGCCGCGTCCGTCTGGACCCACGGAGAAGGCCTCTCCGCGAACCAGACGAGCGCTTCAGCCAGGGGGGCGCGGGTCCTGGCGTCGAGGACCCGGCCCTTGATCCCAGCCGCTTCGGGGAGAGTCAGGACCAGCGGGCCGCCGGGGTCCCGAGCCTCTCCGGTCCTCAGCCGCTTCAAAGTCTGGAGACCCTCGCGGGTCTGCGCCACGAGATCGAGGCTGCCAGCTCTAGATATTGTGAGCTGGACCCGCCCCTTCTCGTCGGTCCTGCCGGCGGGCCAGCCGTTGCCGCGGACCAACGCGTCCGCGGCCGGACGTCCCTGGGCCGTCCGCACCTCAAGGAGGAGCCGGTGCGCCGCCGGCTCCAGCCGCAGGTGGAGGAGGCCCGGACCGGCGGCCTGGCTCCGCGACTCTCCGTGCGCGGCTGCAAAGGCCCGCACCTGGAGACGCTCGCCGCCGCCACGGAGAAGGACGGCGTGCCCGGCGCCGTCGGTGAGCGCGGCCCGGCCGGCGTCGCGCCAAGTCCCGCGCGGTCCCGGCGGAGGCTCGGGGACCGGTTCGGCCGCCACCTGCGCCCGCGCCACCGGCTGGCCGGCGCCGCCGGTGACCCGGATTTCGACCGGGACACCCCTTTCGAGCTGGAGGGGAGGAAGACGGGCGGGCTCGGTCAGGGGTTCGAGGCCGAGCTCCCGGTCCAGGTACCCCGGCGCCGAAACGCGGACACGCCACATCCCGGCATGGGGGGCCACCAGTCTGAAGTCGCCGCGCTGGTCCGGTCGAGCCGTACCGGCGGCATCAGGCAGGAGCCGGCCCTCCAGCGCGAGCACCCCCTCACCGTAGGGAGAGAGCACAGGGAGGAGCCGGATCTCGATCTCCTCCGGCACGAGCCCCGGCGGGATCTTGATGTGTCCGGTGAGGGAGACCTGGCCCGGCGGAGGATTGACGGGAGCGGCGGGATCGGCCGGAGCCGCCTGGGCGGCCAGGGTTCCCAGGAAGAGGGCCAGCAGGAAGACCACCACGAGGCTCACGGTCCAGGCCGGCCGGGAGAAGCCCCTGAGAGCCCCGACGACCCGCAGTAGATCCTCCTGCGGAGGGTCCTGCCGGGGCCAGGCACAGAAGATCACCAGGCAGCCCAGGAATCCGGCCGCATACGCCAGGCCGATCCAGGGATGGCCGAAGCCGAGAGCGACACAGGCCAGCCCGATGAAGGGCAGAGGCGTCGCGCGGTAGGTCGTCAGGGGCAGGCCGGTGTCCAGGCCCCAGGCAAGGGGTCCGATCGCCCGGAAACCGAGACGCCGGGGAGTCTGCCGGCGCAGCCCGAGGGAACATTGGAGGCCCCGGCGGGCCCGCACGGCGTCGGTCACCAGGAGCGCCAGCACGATCGCCAGCAGGAGAGCGAGCCGGCTCCTGGCCGCGAGCACTGAGGACAGGGCTCCTCCGATCCCGGCGGCCAGCGCGAAGCTGGCAACCGACGAGAGGAGGAACCCCGCCCCGAAGAGCGCGAGGTCCGCCGGCAGGCCGCGCCGGTCCCGTAACGTGGGGCGGAACTGCCCCACAAATGACAGCCCTCACGGGCTGAAGAGCTGCCCGACTCCGGCCAGGAAGAGGAGGACCCAGCTAACCAGCAGCATGGACCCTCACTCCTAGTTCTGCCAGAAGTCCGAGCAGTACCACGGCCCCTGCCAGCAGGTGGCGCCCTTGGTGCATTCGAAGCAGGTGTAGCTCACGCCGCCTTGCGAGCAGGTCCACGAACGTTCACGATAGCCTTCTGAATACAATTTCCAGCAGTTGTACGCGCAATAGCCACCCGAAGGGGGCTTGGCCAGGACGCAGCACGCGTCCTCGTAGCCAAAGGCGGATTCACCCGATAGGCTGGCTACGCCTGCCACGACGGCGAGCGCAGCCTTGGTCAGCGTGCCAAAGAAACCACGCCGGGTCGGCTGCTCGGCAACTTCGATCTCCACTGTCGAATCAGCTTCCACTTGTCGCGACATAAATCGTTCCTCCTTGTTCCTCCGATGCGGTTGCGCTCACAGGAGCAGGCTTCGGCCGCTGCTCATCCCGCTGCTCGTCCAGGACCGAGCGCAGGGCTCGATACGACGGAAGGGTCGAGGCGCCCGCGAACCTGCCCTCGACGATGCGGACGAGAGCGGGCGTCGTGTACAGGGCCATTCTGTTGACGATCTGATAGTCGTGGTCCAGGATCACACTGCTTTCGGGAATGCCGACGCCCTGCAGCCACTTGCGCGTTTCGGCCTCTTCGGCGCCCGTGACCACGACGGTCAGCTCCCGGGGGATGCCCGCCTTCGAAAGCTCCGCGGCCACCCGGGCGCAGGTGTGGCACCGGGGCGAAAGCAGGAGCATGGCCGCGAAGGCCTCGCCGTCCAGCCGGCGTGGAAGACCGTACTGGCTCGGCAGATGTCCCATGAGCGAGCTCCCGACGTCCGGCAGCTCCTTGGGGGCGTCGTTGTAGTCGACGAGCTTCTGGATCTCCTCGAGGCTCTTGTACATCTCGATGAGAGCCGCGAAACAGATCAGAGAGGTCAACGTGCTGATCACAGCCAGTACAAGCGTCACGGTCGTCATGATCAGTAAGGTCCTATGGCGATGCGCAGCGCGCGGGCGGCAAGAACGGGCTGCGCAAGGCGGTAGAAGAGCACTCCGGATACCAGCGACACGGCGGCGAGGAAAGCGAGCCAGCGCTCCGGCCCGCTCGCCTGAGAGAAGCCCGGAACGAACGGCAGACCCGCCACCAGCAGCCAGAAGGGAAACGCGGTGACCTGGGGCCAGCCGAGCCGGCCTCGGCCCGAACCCAGGCAGTGACAGGGGACGTTCAGCCCCTTGCGCAGGCTCACGAGGCCGGTGCCGAGGAACAGCGACGCCAGCAGAGCCACGAGGCTGGTGGCCAGCACCCCGCGCTCGAAGACCACGGCTGCCGCGGCGCCCAGCTCCGCCAGGCCCAGCGGGACCGGCAGGAGCGCCGCGACGGTGGCGGGAGACTCCGAGCGCGGTGAGAGGCTCGAGCAGCGCTCGCCTTGGCGAGCCCAGCTTGGTGCAGGCTGCCAGGAGGAGCAGCGAGCTGCCGAGGGCGGCGATGGAGCTCGCAGCCAGGCGGATCATGGGTGGTCGACGACCCCGAAGACCCGGAACTGTCCGTCCCGGACGTTTTCGATCAACAGCCAATGGACCTTCTCCCGGGGCGACCGGGCCTGGAGCGCCTCGTACGACTTCTTCACGCTCTCGCTGCTGATGCGGGCCGAGTACGGGCCGACCTCGATCATGCTGCCGATCTCCACCCTGGCGGGCTCGCCGGGCAGAGGAGCGTTGACCGTCGTGACGTACGGTTTGACTGAGCGGCGTCCCGACGGATCCTCGGTGACTACCACCCGGTCGCCGATCCGGTGTTCCCAATCCCCGAAGTCCTGAGGCTTCAGCGTGTAGGTGAGCCCTGATTTCTCGACCTTGACCTCCAGCTCCGCTCCCGCAAAGCCGACGATGGTGGCCACCTGGGCCCGTCCGGCGGCCGGTCCTGGGCCACTGGGCTCCAGGGCCAGAGCCCCCCGGACGTTCATCGCGATGAGGCCGGCCGACGCTCCGGCAAGGGTGAGGAATGTACGCCGTGATGTCTGTGGCATGGGTCGCTATCCTCCTCTCCGGGGGGCGGTTCGGCATCCGAGCCGACCCCCTCTACAGAGATAGGTGCGCGAGACCGAAATTTCGCGACATCGAAAAGAAAGGACCGATCCCGCAAGGCCGCAGGATGGTCAAGGGCTACTACAGAGGCGGGGGAAGGCTCCTGTTCCCGTTCCAGTTAGACTCTGACATGGACATTCAAGCCTACCTCGACCGGATCGGCTACCGTGGCCCGCTGACCCTCACAGCCGAGACCTTGCGGGCGCTGCAGGTAGCCCACCTCCAGGCGGTCCCTTTCGAGAACCTCAGCATCCACGCCGGCCAGCCGATCGTCCTCGACGACGAATCCCTGTTCGACAAGGTGGTGGTGCGACGGCGCGGCGGCTTCTGCTACGAGCTCAACGGGCTGTTCGCGGCCCTGCTGCGCGCCCTCGGGTTTCAGGTCACCATGCTCTCGGCCGGCGTGGCGAAGGCGGATGGCACCTTCACCCCCGAGTTCGATCACATGGCGCTCCTGGTCCCTCTCGAGGAGCGCTGGCTCGCGGACGTCGGCTTCGGGGATTCGTTCCGCGATCCGCTCCGTTTGGACGAGCGGGGAGAGCAGCCTGAGGGCCCGCGAGCCTTCCGGATCGAAGAGGATGGCGGCCATCTCCTCCTCCTGCGGCGGGACGGCGCCGAGGAGCCCTGGCAGCCACAGTACCCCTTCACCCCGCAATATCGCTTCACCCTGCAACCGTACGAGTATGCGGACTACGCCGAGATGTGCCGATTCCACCAGACCTCGCAGGAGTCGCACTTCACCCGGCAGACCGTCTGTTCCCTGGCCACACCGGAAGGGCGCATCACCTTGAGCGGAATGAAACTGATCACCACCCGCGGCGGCGAGCGGCACGAGAGGATCCTGGAGAGCGAAGAGGAGCGCACGGCCCTGCTGCGCGAGCTGTTCGGCGTTGTAGTGCTCTAACCAAACAGCGGCGTGGGGGCCGTACGACCCCCACGCCAGGGGAGCAGAATCTAGCGAGCTGCGACGAAAGTCAAAAAAGCGGTCGGCTGGACGGAGGTCCCCCTGCTCTGCTCGGCACGAAGTTCGCAGACGGATGCGAGCCGAGTGGGCGCCGGCCTGCGTACGGCTGGCGTTCCAACCATGGGGACTCCGCCATGCCACGACTCCTGCGTTCCGTTTTCCTTCTTTCCGTGCTCGCTCTCGCCGGGACCGCTCACGCCACCACCTTGGTCCCGCCGCGCAACCTCGGCCAACTGGCGCGCATGAGCGGCGCCGTGGTATTGGCACGCGCCACCGATGCCTGGATGGAGGACCGGGGTATCCCGATGACGGTCACCGTCTTCGAGCTGGTGCAGAGCGTGGGAGGCGTCCGTACTCCGGTCGTCTTCGCGGTGGAGGTCCCGGGCGGCGTGATCGAGGACAAGGCTGCCGTGGTGGCTGGCGCGCCGCGCTTCCGCGGCGGGCGCAACTATCTCCTCTTCCTAGCCCGCGCGCCGCGCGATCGCTGGCGGCCGCAGATGCTCGCTTACGGCCTGCTCGAAGAAGTCGCTGACCAGGAGCTTCTGCGACCGCTGCCGGAGGCGGGCGCCATCGAGCTGCTGGGCGATGGCGTTGAGACTCCAAGCGTCTACCGCGAGCGCGCCCTGCTGGCCCACCTGCGCGAAGTGATGGCGGGCGCGCCCTGGGAGCGCCGCAAGGTCGCCGCTCCCTTGGTATCAATCACCGGCGAGTTGCACACCAAGCCGGCCGTCTGCCAGTTCCAGACCCACGGCGACGGCCTGCCGTTGCGGAAGTTCGCCGGGGCCACGATGTCGATCCAACACACCACGCCCGGGCAGGTCGGCATCGCCGACGGGGGCGTCTCCGCGGTGCAGCAAGGCGTGGCCGCCTGGACCAACCATCCCGACTCGGCGATCCGCTTCCTCTATGGCGGCAGCCGAGCGCGCAACATCGGCTGCTCCACCGGTTCCGACATCGACCAGGGAGGCGTCGTCTTCAACGATCCCTGCAACGAAATCGCCGACCTCGTCGGCTGCCAAGGCATCCTCGCGTTCGGCGGCTCGTTCTACGACCCGGGCACGACGCAAGCGCACGACGGCGAGCCCTGGCATCCGGTGAGCACGGCCTTCGTGGTGGTGAACAACGGCACCCAGTGCGCCGGCGAGACCAGATTCAGGACCATGATGACTCACGAGCTTGGACACACGCAGGGATTCGGGCACCATACCGATCCCAACGCCACCATGGCCGCCACCCTGCCGCCTGACAATCGCGGCGCCGCGCTGGCGGCTACCGACAGAGCCTGCGCCTCGTACGCCTACCACACCTTCCTCGACGTGCCGTACAACTACTGGTCGTGGAGATTCATCGAGGCACTCGAAAACGCCGGTGTGACCAGCGGTTGCGGCGGCGGCAACTATTGCCCGGCGGCGCCGATGACTCGCGCCGACATGGCGCTCTTCCTGCTCAAGGCCAAGCAGGGGGCGGGCTACACGCCGCCGGCGTGCACGGCGCCGATTTTCAGCGACGTACCGTGCTCGAGCCCGTCTGCGCCCTGGATCAACGAGCTGGCGCGGCGGGGCGTCACCGCCGGCTGCGGCGGCGGCCGCTACTGTCCCGCCGCCAGCGTCACGCGCGCCGAGATGGCGGTGTTCCTCCTGGCGACGTTAGGGGGCCCTGGCTACCAGCCCGCCTCCTGTGTCGTACCGCGCTTCCTGGACGTCCCCTGCTCGTCCCCTTTCGCCCCCTGGATCAATGAGATCGCCAACCGCGGGATCACCGGCGGCTGCGGTGGCGGCAACTTCTGCCCGGGCAATATTGTCCTGCGCGACCAGATGGCGGTGTTCGTCACTCAAACCTTCGTGCTGCCGACCCCCTGAGAGGTGGGCGCGGAGCGACTTCTCCCGCAAGAATACCAAGGACCTCAAGGACACCAAGGACCTCAAGGACCTGAGAGCCCCTCTTCGTGGGCCTTGGTGTCCTTGAAGTCCCTGGTGTCCTTATTGTTCTTCAGACTTTTCCCGAGCCGCGCTTCTGCCGTGGACCGGTGCTCATGGCGCGGAGGCGAGAAACTGGGAAACTTGCTGAGTCAGCTCAGCAATAGCCTCCGCTGTTGCGGTCTTTGACGCATTCGTGAGGTCAGCTCAGATTCCGCTGGAACGACGAGACTGCCAGAATCCTACTACAGAGGCTCGGGATGGCATCGTTCTGCCCGGATACCCCTACATACATCTTGGCCGCCCCGAAGGGGCATAGGCATAAAGCCTGGCGCTTCAGCGCCAGGAAACGAGCCCCCTACCTCCGGAAGCCCCGGTAGGGGCGCAGGCAGGCGGCATCAGAGATCGTCAAACTGCCTGCGTCCTTATTGCGGGACTTGTGGGAATTGGAGTGTCCCCCAACCTGGCGCTGAAGCGCCAGGCTCTATGCCTATGCCCCTTCGGGGCGCAAACAAAGTCACAGAATAAGATGCGTGTAACCGAGCTTCTAGGCCTTGGGCAGCGCCATCTTTTCTCGAATCACCTGGAACCTATTTGGAGGAACCTGTTTCTCGGTGCACCGATTGCGGCTGCTTCACGTACTAGCCCCGATAGGCCGGTCTGAGAGGTGCCCCTGGCGGCGGCGGAAGGAAGGGGGTGGGGATCATAGGGGCTCCGGCGGGATTCTATCCGGAGACCCCTTGAGGGGTGGACGTCAGGTCGGCGGCTGCCAGGCAGCCGCCGATTCAGGGGCAATTATAGGGATAGCAGGCGACGACCGGGCCCGTGCAGTGCTGATGACCGGTGTTGGGATCGATGTGGCCGCAGGTCTGGGGCTCACAGGTTGTACAGCCCTTCGTCTGGGAGGTGCCATTCGGCGACCAGCCCGGCCAGAAATTCGAGCTGCCGAACAGGACGGTGTCGGGGGCCAGATCGCCATTGGTATCGACGATCACGGAACCGCCGAGCCGCTTCGTCTGGGCACCACCCGTGGTGCTCCACAGAATGGGACTGGCGGGGAAGGTGAAGCTGCCCGTGAGCTCCAGCTTGCGCCCGGCCTTCTCGCGGGCCGGCTTGACAGGGATGAAGGTCATGCGTGCATTGACGGCGAGGGGCGCGACGAAGTGGCCGCCCTTCTCCTGGGTGCGATAGATGCGCATCGTGGTCTCCCGCTGCTGGCCGGTCAGGGAGACGTAGACGTGATAGGACCCGCAGGCCGTCTTGATCGGTTGGATGCTCGCCAGCGACAGCGCCCGGAACTGAATACGAGTCACGGCGATGCCCTTGGCATCGAAGACGGCGTCGTCGAGCCGCTCGATGACCGTGTCAGCGCCATGGAGCTGTCCGGGAGCGCCGGCCGCCAGCGGTAGACCCTTGAAGGCCACGCGGCCGGTGAAAGTCGCGGACCTCTTGCAGAAGAAGCCGGCGGGAATGGGACTATGGGCGAAGTCGTAGAAGGTTCCACCGCTGGCGGTGGTGGTGAAGGTGTCGATGCCGCGCTGGATCACGGTTTCGGCGGCCAGGGGAGAGATCCCGGCCAGAAGCAAAACCGCGAATGCTGCCAATAAAATTCGTCCTTGCCTCATACACTCCTCCTTTTCAGGACTGTCAGTGGTACCGAGGCCGCCTGGCGCAACCGCCCATTGTTTAATGGTGCTTGCCGGTTGTTAAAGCGAGCCTGGCCAGACACTTGGGCAACCCTGGTACCATTGGGGTGTCGCAAAGAGCCTTTGGAGAACGCACAAGGATGGACGCCAAAAACGCAAGCCTGCTCGACGCCCTGCTGGACTCCTGGGACAGGAACAATAACGTCCTGATCAACCTCCTCCGGGCTCTTCCTGAAACCGGGCTCGAAGCGAGAGCCATGGCCGGCAGCCCTACGGTCGCCGAGATGTTCACCCACATGCACCATGAGCGCATGGTGTCCGTTCACGAAAACGCCCCCGAGCACGGAGGCGAGGTTCCCCCAAGAGAATGGAACCCCGAGAGCGACGCCGACCAGATCGCGCGGTGGCTTGCCGAAAGCGCAACTCGCGTGCGAGAGGCGGTGAAGGCTAGAGCCGAGGCCAACCGCCCCTTGGACCTGGACTTCGCGCATCCCGTCCAACTGGTGCAATTCCTGATTTTCCACGAGGGGTACCACCACGGCCAGATCAAGCTGGCTCTCAAGGCCGCCGGGTGCCCGCTCCCGGACGTCGAGGCCGGCCCTCTGACCTGGAGTGTGTGGAGACGCCGCCAGCCGCTGTGACATACTGGCGCCATGAGCTGGATCGCAATCCTCGGCTGCGTCGTCGTCGTCATCGTCCTGGTCGCCCTCTCCGGTATCCGTCTCAAGGGCACCCGCCCGGCGGGGAGTACCCACCTGATGACCGCGGCTCGTATTTGCCTGGGCATCTTCCTGCTGATCTTGATCCTGATAGCCCTCAAAGTCCTCTAGCCATTCTCCAGTTGCATGATCATTCGACGCCTCGGATCGACGGAGCTGCTGATCTTGCAGCCAGAGCGCCGCAACGTCGATGCTCTGCTTGCTGCATCCATCGGCCGACCGGCGATCTTCCCGGGCCCACGGTGCCGCTGTGCGCGACCAGCACGCGAGGAGGGAAGGATGAAGCGTGTCTTGCGTTAGGCGCGCAAAACTTAATAGAACGCACCTGCTTAAGTAGAGAGGCTCCAAGCCGCAGGAGTCCTGCTCTCCCGATTAGCAGCCGCACCGCAGGTGCGGGTGCTTGCGGCCTTGGCTGTCCTTATTGGACAAGGAGACATGCGTGAGAAACAGAATGGTCCTCGCAATGCTTGTGTCTTCGCTCCTGCTCGGTCTATCCCCTCTTTCCGCCGATTCCGTGATCCAGCGCGGCATCGACGTCTTCACCACCGTGGGGGACGGCAGAACCTTCTACGACTTCGCCCAGAACCCCATCCCCGCGGGCTTCTTCTGCAAGAAGTCCAAGGCGTTCACTGGCCGGGTGGCGTTCAAGGGCCTGCCCCTCGCGACCGGGATTCCGGGGCAGCTCCGGAACGCTGACACGGTCATCGAGCGGCTCGACGACTCCGTCTTAGACGCCAAAGGTACCGCTGTGACGCGCCTCCAGTTCCGGGCGCTGTCACTGGTGAGCATCGCCCCCGTCAAGACCGCCTGTGGCGACTTCCACGTCTATGTATCGCTCGACGACCAACAGCGGACGACGACAATGAACATCCTTCGTACGCAGAAGAGCGGTGGCGAATTCGTCGCGCCTCTCGCGGTCGATGTGCGCCTGACGTTCATCCCCGTGAAGCCGGCGCGGAACAAGGGGCGGACATTGGAGCTCGAGGAGAGCTTCACCTTCCCCGCCGTTCCCATTCCGTGGAGCTTTGCGGAAGAGGCCGTGGCGAAAAGGATTGGCTCCGTCTTCGTCGACACCAACGGTGACTTGACCCCAGACACCGTGCTTCCCGGCACCTCCAACTTCTTGCCGGGTATATCGCCAAACCGCTCCGTGAACGCTAAGTCGGGAGGAGGGTGCGGGACGACGTGCCATGCCTACGAGGACAAACAGCACTGCTATACCAATCCACCTCCTCCCTACTGCGTCGAAGGGCCGATTGGATAGGCGATCCAAGCTGGGAGGTACAGCCCGCGCCCCTCGCCAGGGATGAATCCTTGGCTACCGGCTGTGACCCCTACGGGGGGCGCAAAACTGTGGCCCCGGCAGGCACCACCGTCGAAAGTCAGGGATTTCAATCCCTGACTTTCTCCTTGCTCTGCGCCACCCGCCGCAGCTCGCTTTCCAGGCGCTCGTATTCACCCAGATGTGCGCGCATGAGGCTCTTCCACAGCTTCCCGTGATTCGAGGCGTGGCACGCTGAGGGCCTAACCGGCGGGACCGTGCGATAGCGCGGTATCCGTCCGGTTGAGGCCAGGGTTATGCGTAGCAGTCCGCGTCATGGGAATGTCGCCGGTTCTCCGCATGCCTCGCAGATGCCTGGCCCCGCAACCCTGGTGCTGCAGTGTTCACAGAACCTGCGATTGAGCGGCGTAGCGCGAAGGCTGAGCTTAGATCGATGCAACGGCCCTTCGTTCGAAGGGATTCAGTGGAAGTGTATTCTGGAGACTGATTTCCCACCGAAAATCAGCGTGTGCCTCCCCGTTGGACCTCATTCTGCCCATTGAACGGGCCTCGAACCTATTGGGCGAAATGGACCTATAGTTGCGCAGGGGCTTGACTAGGGATAGGTAATCTGTTAGAGTTCTTGTCCTTCGCCCGCTACGGTGCGGCAAGAAAGACTTAGGTGTAAGCGGCAATGGATGTCGGATGAGAGCCGAAGTTCGTATCCGGTTGTAGACACCTGAAATCAGATCGCGGTAGCTGTAGAACAGCTTCACGGAGCTGTGTGCTCGAAGTGTGTCCACGATAAATCTCATCAGGTAGTCCATCTCAGGAGAAAAGGAACGTCCAATGAATCAGAGATTTGAACGACTCTTCAAGCGTGGCGCGGAAGCCCGCTTGCAGGCGAAGCCGCTCAACGGAAGAGCCCTCGCGGCCGGAAGCCAGCTACTTCTCATCGTCGTCTTTACCCTTCTCGGGCTCAGCGTGACGGAGGATCAGGCATCGGCTCAAGCTTGGAGCCTCACCAAGGAGCAGCGAAAGGCATACCTCAACTACTACGCGCCGGTGATCCTGAAGCGCGGCGACGAGAATGACGGCAAGCAGGGGCGTGACTGGATCACAAATTACGACTTCGACCAGGATGGAGACTTTTCCAACAACCGCATCAACTGGCGCAACATAAACCAGTACGTCGCGGCATCAGCCAACGGACCGAGCTACTACGACCGCTGGCGCATCCGCCCGACACTTTATACAGCGCTCATCGAGTACATGGAGGGCGGCAGCAAGTCCTTGGTACTGCTCTACCACGTCTACAACGCGGCCGATAAAGACGGTAGTGAAATCCACGACTGGGAACGGGTAGAAATCGTGGTGCGCGGTATTACGGGAACACCGGGCGGTAGCGGTGAGCTTGTCAACCACGTAACCGTCACGCTCCATAAGGAGCACCATATGCGCCGCTACTACGATTCGGACCTGAACTTCATGCAGACAGCAACAGGCAGGCACGTGCTGATCTGGCAGGCCGATGAGAGCAACTTCGATGACTGGTCCCAGCCCCATGCGCACGAACTGCGCTTTGTCAAAAACTCGTACAGCTCGATTGTCAGTCAGGCGAGCTCCTCGGAAGCCAAAGTGAATATCAGCAACAAGGATGACAAAAGACGCGTGCACTACGTCTTCGTACCTGAGGGGTCTTCGGCGGCGGTGAGTGCCTGGAATGCTCGGCCATTGACGTACGCTACCGCCAGCACCCAAGCCAGCCGCGTCGACAATGGCAACACAGTGCCCTGGTACCAAGTGAAGCGCCTCACGTATGAGCTCCAGGATCTCGCTGATATCGTCCCGACTCACTGGCAGTACAACCCCTGGTACATCCACTGGTTGTCGAGCGACTCCGTGGACATCTTGCTGGAGAGCCCCGTTATGGGAGAGGCAGGACAGCTCGAGGTGAGCGCTGGCCTGCAACGGTTTTATGCGCAGTCCCGTGACGTCGGGGCGTCTGGTTTGACGGACGGCCGGGAGGGCATTATCAGCAAGAACTGGTTCTTCGGCGCATACTCAGCCGAGCTCAATCCGGAATTCCCTTCCGGATCGGACGACTTCAAAGGCTTTGAGGGGCTTGGTACCGACAGCTACGGCCTGACCCGTGGGGCAGCCAGCGGATACTACGCCTCGCATGGCTCCTACTGGTGGCAGCACGACTACTTCGTGCATTCGGGCGCCATCGTTGATGATGACACGCGGGAAGCTGGGAGTTGGCTTACCGGCGCGTGGTATGCGCCAGAGAATGGCGGCTTCGATGGTCGCTGGGGGCAGCTCTTCGATGATCGCCCTGGCTATGAACCCATTACTCCACTCAGTCTCACCATCACCTACCCATACGACCAGTGCGCCGATTCGTTCTGGGTCACTGCCAGCGCCAGAGGCGGCCAGCCACCGTACACATTCACGTGGACGGATGCATATCCTTATTCAGCGCCGAGCGATCCCAACAACAGCGCGGTGGTCAATGCGTACACATTAGCCACTGTCACGGTCCAGAGCGCCGACGGGCAGACAGGCTCGACCTACGTCTATCTTGAGACCTACTGCCCCTCCAACTGCGGTACGTACCAGCCTGGCTATCCCCTGGAGATCTGCCCGCTCCAGTAGTTTGCTCACTGCTTAGCCGGCCGGAACGACAAGTCGCGTGGAGTACGAAAGAGGGAGGAGTTGCGGGCTCCTCCTCTTGCGCCAGCTCTCGCTCATTCTCGAAGAGTGGGGGAATTATCCGCTGTTCCCTATCCGTAGCAACCGAGGACGTTGTAAAGGAGTTGAAGTACAGATGCGTAGAAACAGCTTGATGATCGTATTGCTCGCAATCGGTGCTGGATCGGTCGCGGCACTCGCCCAAGAGACCCAGGATGGCGCCGCCCCGTCGGCCAGCGTCACCGCTTCCACCATCCGCACCGCGAAGGGAGACCTTGTCACCGGCGACGCGGCGGCCTTCGCCCAGGCGCTCGAGGAGATCGGCCCCGACGGCGAGGTCATGGTCTGGATCAAGGAGAATGACAATCCCCGCCCCTCGGCGGAGTTCCTCCTCAACCTTCCGGGCTCGGCCGCGGAAACGATCGCGCTCAAGACGGAAGCGCCGGGCGCGAAGCGGCGGAAAACCCTCGGGCCCGCCTCGGTGCGCGGCGCCTCCATCGAGGCGGTCATCCACGCGCTCAGCGGCATCGGCGTTCCGGCGCCCCAGCGGATGGAGGTGCTGCCGGTGTTCGTGGTGAAGCTCCCGGAGCAGGTGCGGCACGCGGCCCTCCGGCTGCTGCTGCGGCATCCCAACGTGGACTACATCAGTGCCGTCCGCGGCACCCCCGTGGAGTTGCAGGCTTCTCCCGTCGGCGCCAACCCGATCGACACCAAGCACATCCTGCACAAGATCCCACAGGTGTGGGACCTGACGCGCGGCAGCGGAGCTACCATCGGCGTCCTCGACAGCGGCTTGGCGCGGAGCGCCTACACGGGCGCCTTCCACGACGACGGCCAGTACTTCGGTAGCCACGGGATCATCGCCCGGGGCTTCATCGACGATCTATGCGGGAGCGCGAACTCCGGATCCTGCTCCCCGTACGACGACCACATCCACGGCACCGCCATGGTAGGGCTGGCGGGCTCGAACGACAACGGCATCGGGTACGTGGGGATGGCGCCGTTCGCCACGACGTACAGCATGAAGATCGCCTGGAACACGTACATCCAAGGCCACTGCCGCGACAATGTCTTCGGCAACACGAGGTACTGCATCGAGAGCGATGACTTCACCCGTGCGGTGGACTACGCGGCCGCCCGCCGATTCAGCGTCCTTTCCATGAGCTTCACGCACGACGGGAACAGCGACGTGTACCGCGCGTTGGCCACGGCGCGCAACTCCTACGGCGTGTTCCTGGTGGCGGCAACGGGCAACACCGTGGGCGCCGGCCCCGAGGAGCCCGCCTCCTACGACGTGGTGATGGGCATTGCGGGGGTGGACGCGGCCGGCAATAACATGTACAGCACCGCGGCGCGCGATGTCTCCGGGTATGCCGGCGGAGCGACGATGGTGGCGACGTGCTACCAGGAATACTACTGCGATGCCGGCTCGCCGAGCATTTACGGCGAGACGGGCGGCACCTCCGCCGCCACGGCCAACGTCGCCGGGATCGTGGCGCTGATCCGCTCGTACCACCCGTACGAGTCCCCGGCCCAGATCTGGGAGCGCCTCGTCAACACGGCGGAGGGGCCTAACCGGGTGGTGAACGCCTACGCCGCGATCACCTACACGCGCCCGCTCTCGGTGAGCATTTCGGGCAACAGCTACCCGCAGGCTTACACGTACGAGACTTGGTACGCCGCGGCCGCCAACGGCACGGGTCCGTACTCGTACACCTGGTACCGGGATGGATACGTCGTCGGGACCGACACCACGTACAGCGACTACGTCTACGACACGGCCTTCCAGCTTCAGGTGACCGTAACCGATGCGGCCGGAGCCACCGCGACGAACTGGCTGTGGGTGTCGCCCAACTTTGGCGGCAACTGCAGTCCGTACGAAATCTGCCCGATCCAGTAGTTTGCCGTACGAAAGAGGGGAGGCGCGGGTTTCTCCCCTCTGGGCTGATGTCGGGCGTCAGCCGGAACCTGGAGGCGGAGGCTCGATGCAACACAAGATCCAAAGTGTGCAAGGCTGCAGAGTGCCGCAAAAAGAGCTCCAACTCCCGGATATCTCCAGACATGGCAGCAAGATCTCCAGACTTTGCCGCAAGATCTCCGTATCTTGCTCCTTTGTCTGGAGATATAGTTGCGAGATCTCCTTGCGTCCGGCGTTTCTTGGAGGTCGCCAGAGGGCAGGCCGAGATACTGCGTCGAAATCTCCTATTTCTGCCGCGAGATGGCTCCATTTGCAATAACTTCTTCTTGTGACGGCTCAAGATGGATGCATGGAGCCGCAAGTTGAGAGAAAATGATCCGAGATCCGGGCAAGGGGCAGCGAGCTCTTCCCGTTCCGCAGCGATCCATTTCCGCATCGCCTCGATTTGCATCCACTGAATCTCGATTTACTCCCAAATTGACGCTAGATCTCAGGGTTGGGCCTCAACTATTCCGGCATTGCGGCATTTTGGCGAGCGTCGGATTGAGTTGCGGCCGTCTTGCTGCACATCGAACGCTTATTTTCCGGAAGAGGGTGGAGAAGACCTCGGTTTCGTGGTATTGTTGCGATCTCCAGAGAGCTGCTGCGAGGATCGGCTGGTGTTGCCGCGATCTGCCGCGAGGCTGGTGCGCGGTGAGGCCATCGTGTTTCAGGAGGACCGAGGATGAGCACCCATCTGTCTGTGGCGGAGATCTTCAGGAAGCTGGAGGAACGGATGAAGCTGCATGAGGAACGGGCGGCGTTCCACTCGCAGCAGGAGGTCCATCACAGGGAGCAGAGCGCCTTCCATACGGCGGAGCTTCAGAAGGTCAGGGAGCATTTCGAGGCGTTCAAGGCCACGGCTCTCGCCGCGGCGGACCTGGCCCAGGAGAGCGGGGCGCTTCCTTCGCCGGAGAAGGTGGAGGAGGTGGACGATCTGCGCGACCTCATCGGCCGGCGGATCATGGTGAGCAAGCTGGTCTCGCGGGTGGTGGACCGGATGGGGGAGGGCGAGACGTTCGGGGCCGCGCGGGTGGCCGCGGAGGTCAACCGCCGGTACAAGGAGCATCTGCGCCGGCCCGTGAGCGCACGGGCCGTGTCGGTGACGCTTCGCCGGCTGCGGGACGCCGGAGGAATCCGGGCGGTGCGGGAGGGGAAAGCGTCCCAGGAGTCGATCTATGTAAAAGCGGAGTAAGGAGGGCCGGCAGGGATGCCGGCGCTCCCAGGGACATCAGCTCTCGGTCTTCACCCCCTCGATATTGTCGTCATCATCGCCCTCCTCCCAGTCGAGCAGGTGGTACGGGTCGATGCCGGCGAGGACCGGCTTGCGCGGCACCGTCACCGTGATCGTCTGCTCGCCGGAGCGGATGCGATGCATCTGCAGGTAGAGCGGCGCGCTCAGCTCGTCGTCGCCCTGCTCGGCGGCGCCGAAGACGCCGATCTGCACCCACTCATCCATCGGCACCTCGGTCTCGACGCCCGCGCTGTCGTACACCATCTTGCGCGCCCGCACGTCGAGCGTCACCTGCCAGGTGCCTGCTGCGGTCTGCTCCGCCGTGGCTCGCTCCGTCTCGAGCTGCCAGAACGTGTTCACCTCGAACAGGTCGTGCAGCAGGTACTGCAGCGAGTCCGGCGTGACCGCCTGCAGCTCGCGATACAGATCGAGCGTCGTCGCCAGCGGAGCGCCCGGCCGAGTCGTGCTTCTCGATCAGGCGCCGGAGCGCACCGTTCACCCGCTCCGCGCCGATGTACTCGCTCAAGCGCGTACATCGCGAACGGACCCCTGCGGTAGGAGAGGTACGGATCGAGCGCCCGGAGCAGCGGCTCACCGCGGCGGATCGGCGCGGTACGGATACGGCTGCCGCATGAAGGCCAGGAGCCGCCGAAGCTGCTCATCCCCGCGTGACGTCCTTCACGACCTGCATCGCGGAGTACCAGGCGAGGCCCTCGCTCAGGAACGGCGCTCCCTCGACGAGTGCGTAGGGGAGCGTCCACTGGTGCGCCATCTCGTGCGCCACCACCGCAAACGGGAAATCGAGGCTCCGCGGATCGTCCTTCGGAATCCAGAACGGGAAGCCCTGCCCATAGGAGATCATGCTGGCCTCGGCGTGCATCCCCGTGCCGGTGCGCCGGGATGCTCGACGACGCTGAGGTGGCGGTACGGATAGGGACCGAACTGCCCGGTGTAGTAGTCCAGCGAGGCCCGCACGCTTCGCATCATGCGGTCCAGGTGCGCGGTGTGCTCCGGGTGATGGAAGATCCGGATCGCGACGTCGTTCCACCGCGCTTCGTGCACCGCGTAGTCGGCGGAGAAGAAGGCCCACTCGCTCCCGATCGGGGCATCGGTGGCATAGTGGAAGTAGCGGCGGCCGCCTTCCGTCCACGTCCGGCGCAGCGCTCCCGGCGCGACGGCGACCTGGTCCTCGTCCGTGCCCACCACCGCCTCGAAGGCGATCCCTCCACCGCGCGCCGCGGGCTCGCGCCCTTCGGCGTCGTAGAGCGAGGCGATCACCGGGCGCGGCGCGAGCCCGTGCTCCCGCCGGTCCGCGGCGCTCATGAGCTCGCGCTGTCGCTGATAGCCGACGAAGGGGAACCACGCCCGTTCGTGAAGTAGGTGCCGTTCGCCACCACCGAAGGATCGACGCCGCGGTTGCCGAAGCCACGCCGCTCGACGTGCACCTCGAAGTCGAGCCGCAGCGAGTCGCCGGGCTGGAGCGGCCTCTCGAGGGCGTAGATCCGGTAGCCGTGTTCCTCGTCGTCGACCGCGAGCGTGGCCGGTCGGTCGAAGGTCACCGCCGGGTCTCGACACCACCCGTCGCCGTGGCCACGTGGATGGAGTCGATCGGCACGTGCGCTGCCGTTCACCAGGCGGTAGGAGCCGCGGATCTCCACCGCCCGCCGCTCGGGATAGATCTCGACGCGCAGGTTGGTCCCCGTCAGCCGGGGCTGCGGGATGCTCTCGTACCGCCTGTAGCGCCGCTCGTACTCGGCGCGCCGCTCCGTGATCTCGGAGGCGCTGCGGTACTCGTTCAGGACGTTCGTGTTGTAGAAGATGAACCCGCCCAGCGTGAGGATGAGCCCCACCGCCGCGCGCGGCAGCCCAGGCCGTGGGACGCGTGAAGCGACGGCGCGCCAGCTGGAGCCGCACGCCGAAGCCCGCTCTCCTTGCCGCGCACCCAGAGCAGCCTCGCCACCACCGCGAGCAGCAGCGCCCACGCAGCCCAGTAGAGCTTGAACCACAGCCACGGCCCGAGGGACGGGCCGAAGCCGCGCATCTCCGTGTAGGACCACGCCGGGCCGGCGCCGTAGACGAGCAGGTTGTGCTCGATCCCGAGCATCGCCGCCAGCACGGCGATGAACACGTAGGCGATGATCGCCACCAGGTGACCGACGTACTTCTGGTCCACCAGCACGTGCACCACGAGGGCGAGCAGCGCGAAGAGGAGGTATTCGGGAAGCTGAAGCCCGAACAGGATCTTCAGGTACAGCCCGATCTCGAAGTCCTGATAGCCCATGGATCACCTGAGCGAGCATCCCGGCCGCCATCAGCAGCGCCATGAACGCGACGAGCACGAGGCCGAGCCCCAGGAACTTGCCGAGGAACGGGACCCATTCCGACCCCGGCATCGCGTCGGTGATCTCGCCCAGTCCGGCTTCCCGTTCCCGCCAGACCAGCTCGCCGGCGAAGAACACGATGAGGAGCGGGATGATCACCCAGCGGCTCAGCTCATGCGGACAGCGGAGCCTGTCAGTTCGCCGAGGACCCGCGCGGTCGTGGGCACCAGCGGGACGCCGCTGGCTACCATCTGATCGAGCACCACGAGCACCGTCAGCAGCGGGATGCCGACCAGCATGGCGAGTCCGGCCCAGCTCGTCGCGATCGTCCGGAACGACGTCCACGCGATGGCGAGCGTCTGGCGCGCGTGGATGGCGAAGCCGAACGTCCGCGGGACCTGCGGGACGGAGATCGGCGTGCTCGCCGCGACGTCGATGCCGGCAGGCGTCGGGGCGTGCGCATCCCGGCGTCGCGTCCAGCGCCTCCACCAGCTGCTCTCGGTGCGATGCGCGAAGCGAAAGCGCAGGTAGGTGACCGCGAGCGCCACCAGCGCGATGCCGAGCCACAGGAGGCGGTTCGTGAGCACCGCGCCCTCCAGCGCGAGCAGGCGCGCAGTTCTTCTCGATCGTCGTCCATAGATGCGCCAGGTCTTCGACGACGAAGCGGATGCCGATCGGATCCAGCAGCGTCCCCAGGCCGCGCTTGAACAGCAGGAAGCGAGGCGACGAAGAAGCCCATGAAGACGAGGAGCAAGCTGCCGAGGTAGCTCGCCATCGGCCGGCCGCTCCGCGCCGCCAGCGAGAACTGGATCGCCGTGGCGACGAAGGCGTTCGGCAGCGCGATGAAGGCGTAGGCCGTGAGATAGGCAGCCGGCCGGAACGGACCGATCACCTCGGCATCCACGCCGGGCGAGTAGACGCCGAGCAGGATGCCCGCCTGCACGGCGAGCAGGATCACGGCGTTGAGCACGAGGGCGGCGAGGAATCGCCCGCCGAGGTACTCGGCCTTGCTGACGGGGGCGGTGTAGATGAGCGGATGCATCCGCGTCGCCACGTCCCGCGCCGCCGCTTCGCCGGCGACGGCCGCGGCCACCAGAAGCCAGATCAGGCTGCCGAAGACCGTGGTTTTCGCGATGGCGAATGGCGAGTTGACGAAGAAGTCGTCGTACAGCGCGTCGGCGAGGGCGTTGTCTCTCGTCATCAGGAAAGCGACGACGAGCAGGACGGCGAAGATGAGCCAGGGCCAGGCACGGCGTACCTGGTAGGCGAGCTCGAAGCGAAAGATCCCCCAGAACTTCATGACGCCACCGCCGGCTCCGGCTGCTCGCGGCGCCGGCCGATGTGCCCCGCCATCGTGCTGAAGTAGACGTCCTCGAGGTCCGGCTCGGCGGGCTCGAAGCCGGGGCCGGGCGCCGCGTCGCTGTAGACGCGCACGACGGTGCGCCCGGCGAGGAGCTTCGTCGAGATCACCGCGTGCTCCCGCTCCAGCGCGGGGAGCTCGTCCTTCGCGATCACGCGGCGCCAGATCCGGCCGCGGAGGTCGCTCGACCGCGCGCAGCGGCTCGGCCTCGAGCAGGATCTCGCCCTGGTCGATGATCGCCATCCGCGTGCACAGCTCGCTCACGTCCTCGACGATGTGCGTGGAGAGGAGGACGACGCTGTTCTCGCCCAGCTCGCGCAGCAGGTTGAGGAAGCGCACGCGCTCGGCCGGGTCGAGGCCGGCCGTCGGCTCGTCCACGATCATCAGCTTCGGATTGCCGAGCAGCGCCACGGCGACGCCGAAGCGCTGCCGCATGCCGCCCGAGTAGCCGCCGAGCTTCTGCTTGCGGACCTCCCACAGGTTCATCTGCCGGAGGAGCGCCTCGACGACTTCCTTGCGCGCCCGGCGCTCGGCGATGCCCTTGAGCAGCGCGAAGTGATCGAGCAGCTCCTCCGCGCTCACCTTCGGATAGACGCCGAACTCCTGCGGCAGGTAGCCGAGCGTCTTGCGCACTTCGTCCTTCTGGTGCAGCACGTCGATGTCGCCGAGGTGGATGCTGCCTTCGTCCGGCTCCTGCAGCGTGGCGAGGATGCGCATCAGCGTGGACTTGCCGGCGCCGTTGGGGCCGAGCAGGCCGTACATCCCGCGCCGGGATGGTGAGGGTGACGTCCTTCAGCGCCTGCACGCCGTTGGGGTAGGTCTTGGAAACGTCTCGTATCCGGAGCTCCATTTCGCGTCCTCGTGAAGTGCTTTGTGTTACAAAGCGCGAGGAGCTTTACACGGCAAAGTGCCAGAGTCAAGGGGGCCGGCAGGGCGGCCACGTGGGGCCGCCCCTACGTCCAACGGTCTACCCCCGCCAGCCGAGGATCTCGTCGATCGTGCGGCGGGAGACGGAGTGGTAGCCGGGGCGGGCTTTCTCGTAGATGCGCAGGCCCATCTCGGTGCCTTCGGGGGTCTTCGCCAGCTCCATGTAGAGGGGTCTCAGGAACTTGCGCCGGCCCACGGTGGTGAGGAAGCGCTCCAGGGCCGGGTAGGCGGGCTCGTACTTGCTGCCGATCACCTTCACCAGCCAGTCGTTCAGGATCTCGGAGTTGCCGGACTCGCTGAAGTGGAAGGTGGCGTCCAGGTCCGCCATCTTCTGCGCGTCGAGCTGGGCGGGCAGGTTGCGGATGAAGTGGAGCCAATGCTGGGTGGTCCAGCCGGCCGTGGTGAGCTGGGCGGCGGGAGTGCCCGCGGTGAAGGCCTGGACGGCCTGGTCCACCGGATCGAAGGCGGCGGAACGGGGCTGCGGCGCGTTCGCGGGCACGCCCGGGCCGTAGATCCAGGCCTGGATCTGGAGCTTCTCCGCCAAGGCCTCGTCGCCGCCCAGGAGGTTCTGCTTCAGGTGCTGGACGAAGCGGGTGGTGGTCATGGACTGGAAGGCGAAGGTGTCGAAGTAGCTGCGCAGGAAGCGGTCGAACTTCTCGCGGCCCACGGTCTGCTCCAGCGTGCGCAGGAAGAGCGCGCCCTTCTCGTAGGCGATGTCGCTCATGCCGTCGTCCGGATCGCGGCCGGTGAGGTTCAGGTGGAGCCAGGTGTCGGGGCTGTCGGGGCCCAGCTCGTCGAGGGTCGCCTGCAGGTCCTGCCGGCCGAGCACGGCCAGCATGTCGAAGTAGGGCTTGCCGTAGACGGCCTCCATGATCCGCCCCTCGAAGTAGGTGGTGAAGCCCTCGTTGAGCCAGAAGTCGTTCCAGGTGGCGTTGGTCACGAGGTTGCCGGACCAGGAGTGGGCGAGCTCGTGGGCCACGAGCGAGACGAGGGAGCGGTCGCCCGCCAGGATGGTGGGGGTCGCGAAGGTCAGCCGCGGGTTCTCCATGCCGCCGAAGGGGTAGGAAGCGGGGAGGATGAGGATGTCGTACCGGCCCCACCTGTAGGGGCCGTAGAGCTTCTCGGCGGCGGCGATCATCTTGGGCGTGTCGGCCAGCTCCCAGGCGGCGCGCTCGACGACGGTGGGCTGGGCGTAGACGCCGCTGTTCGGTCCCAGGCGCCGGAACTCCAGGTCGCCCACCGCGAGGGCCAGCAGATAGGACGGGATGCGCTGGGGCATCTTGAAGCGGTAGACGCCGTCGGCGCTCTTCTTCGTCGGGTTCTCGGCGCTCATCACGGCCATCAGCTCGCGCGGGGCGTGGATGGTGGCCTCGTAGGTCATGCGCACGCCCGGGGAGTCCTGGCACGGCACCCAGGTGCGGGCGAGGATGGCCTGCGACTGGGTGTAGAGGAACGGATGGGGGCTCCCGGCCTGCTCGGGGCCGAGCCACTGGAGGGCCGCGGCCTGGGGCTGGGTGGTGTAGTCGATGTTGACCCAGGTGGTGGTGGGCGTGATCTCGATGGTGAGGGGCCGGCCCATGACGGCGGACTTGCCCGGCTCGCCCAGGGTGAAGCGGGCCTCGGTCTTGCCGTCGTCCAGGGTGACGCGCCGGATGTCCAGGTCCCGCGTGTCGAGGATGACGCGGTTGGCGCCCATGTGGTTCTTGAGGCGCAGGCTGGCGCGGCCGGCGAGCCGCTGCTGGGGGAAGTCGACGGTGAGGTCCAGCACCAGGTGCTCGACCGAGACCTCCTCGGGCCGGGAGAAGGAGTGGGCGTCCCGCTCGGGCTCCGCGGTGGCGGGCGGTGGGGTGGGCGTCGGCATCGGCTTCTCCGGGGCCTTGGGCGGCGGCGAGCCGGCGCAGGCGGCGAGGAGGGGCAGGGCGAGCAGGAGCGGGGCCAGGGCAATAAATTTCATTTTGGCGGTCACCTCGGTTGGGGAGAACAAAGAGGCAGCAGGAGAAAAATCCGGCTTTCCGGCAGGGGGTGAGGGTTCAAACCGCCGGCTCGTTCTGGTCGAGCGCGTGGTTCATCCGCTGGACGATGGCGTAGACCTCGGGCCGGGTGAGCTTGGAACCCGGGCCGGCCTGCTCGACGCGGTCGAGGGTGGCGTGGGCGAGGCGGACGGGCAGGGCGTTGAAGGCCACGAGGCCGCGCTCGGCTCCGGCGCTCTGGAGGGTGAGCACGTACTCGCTCGCGGCCTGGAGGTCGCGCCGGGCCAGGGCCATCACCTCGGCGCGCTCGACGCCGTCGGGAAGGTAGCAGCGGCCCTCGGTGGCGTCGGAGGCGGAGTCCTTGAGGATGTTGACGAGCTGGAGACCCTCGCCGAAGGCACGGGAGCGCTCGCGCAGGTCCGGGGCCACGGGAGCGAGCTGGGGCCGGCCGAGGAGGAAGAGCTCGGTCAGCAGCTCGCCTACGATGCCGGCCACGACGTAGCAGTAGGCCTGGAGGTCGGCGACGTCACGCAGACGCAGCTCGCCGCTGTCGGTCGTACGGGCCACGAACCCGGCCATGCCCTGGGCCGTGCGTACGGTGTGGTCGCGGATCAGGTCCACGGCTTCGGGGTAGAGGGCGAAGAAGGAGTCGAGGACCGAGGGGAGCTCGGCCAGCAGATCCTGGTAGCCGGGCTGCTCGCAGGGCACCTCGGCGGCCCAGCGCCGGGAGACTTCTTCGATTTCACGCCGGTCTGGCGCGTCCAGCAGGCGGCCGAAGTGGTCCAGGGCCTCGATGCGATGGGCTCGCGGCCAGGCCGCCGCGTCCTCGAAGGTGTCGGCGACGCGGAAGAGGAGGTAGGCGATGGTGACCTCCCGGCGCGTGGGCTCGGGGAGCAGGGGGATCGCCAGGGCAAAGGTGCGGCTGGAGGCGATCAGGAGCTGCTCCAGATCGGCCTCCAGCGGGTGCCGCTGTTCGGTCTCCGCCCTCATGGGGAGAGGATAGCAGACGGACACGGACGGGCACGGACGATCACGGACCGGCACGGACGGATTAGGAGATTTCTGTGCCGGGGACGGCTTCTCCTTGCAGGGCCTTGCCTAGAAGCCCTGGGGTCAGGCCGTTCAGGAGCAGAGAGGGGATTCCCAGCCTCGCCAGCGTCAGGGCGGTCTCGAGGCGGTGGCGCATGCCGCCGGTGACGTCGGTGCCCTTGGGATCTCCGATGGCCTGGGTGGCCTGCTCGAAGCCGGCGGGGGAGACTCGGGGGATTGTTTGGCCCGACTCGTCGTAGAGGCCGTCGGTCTCTCCGAGCCAGAGGATCCGGCGGATGGTCCAGCCTCGATCGAGGAGACAGGTGGCTACGATCTCGAAGACCTGCTCGGTGGAGGCGATGGAGATGCCCCGCTCGCGGTCCAGGACCACGTCGCCGTAGAGGACGGGCAGGAGCCCCCTCTGGAGCGCGAGGAGAAGGGGCTCGGACGCGAAGGCGGCGGGCCGGCCTCCGGCCGAGACCATGCAGCTCGACGGCGCGATGGAGAAGGGGAGGGCACCGGCGTCGGACAGGGATTCCACGAGCAGGCGGTTGAGCGCGGCGGCCCGGTGCTGGGTCAGAGAGATGCCGGGGAGCTGGTCGGCCGACCGGATCCCGTTCGCGATGCCGTACCGTTGGGCGGCGACGTGCCCGAAGGAGCCGCTGCCGTGGCCCAGGATCATGCGGAACGGACCCTGATCGGTGATCTCCCGGGCCAAGCGGCGGATGACCTCGAGGCGCGGCGTTTCCGGCCGCGCCTTGTCGGTGATCAGGCTGCCGCCCAGCTTGACCAGGACGACTTCCTCCATGGTCTCAGAAGAGGTGCTCGGTCTCGTCATCCGGGCCCGGGCCGACGCCGTCGCGGATCACGAAGCCCACGGCCGGCAGGTCTTCCAGGCGGTCGGCGACCTCGTCCTCGGAATCGGTGTCGCAGATCACGTGGACGTTGGCGCCGGCGTCCATGGTGGCCCAGGCGGCGAGGCCCTCCTGGCGCAACTCGCGTACGGCGCGCAGCACGGCGAGCGTGCCCGGGCTCCAGTAGAAGACCGGGGGATGGGAGGACATGGCGATCAGGTGGAGATCGACGGCCTCTTCTTCCAGGATCGGGCCGAGGGTCGCGAGGTCGCGGTCGCGGATGGCCTTGCGCACCTTGTCCAGCCGCTCGGGGAGGAGCTCCTGGCGCTTGGCGTAGTAGGGGCTGGTGAGGGCGCGGCGGTGCCCCTCGATGGAGGAGACGGTCTTGGGGCCGATCTCGACGACGGCGATGACGTTGCTCAGGTCCCAGTGGTCGGCGTCGGCGATCTGGCGGGCGTAGCTGTCGTCATCGCTGTTCGGGTTGCCGTCCCCCTTGGCGGGGGTCCATTCCACGAAGCCGCCGAGGACGGAGCGGCAGGCCGAGCCCGAGCCGCTGCGGCGGGCGAGCAGGGAGAGCTCCTTGGTGGAGGCCTTCTTGCCGAACGCCCCGGCGGCGGCGAGGGTGAGGGCCGCAAAGCCCGAGGCCGAGGAGGCCAGGCCGCCGGCGGTGGGGAAGGTGTTGCGCGTCGCCACCCGCACGGCTTCCGTGCGGCCGGCCCACTTGCGGATGCGGCTCAGGTGGTCCCGCATCCTCTGGGCGAACTCGGGCTCGGGGGTGCCGAAACCGCCATCGGGCTCGGCGAGCCAGACTTCGTCCTCGCCTCCATGCCCCAGGGTCTCCACGGTGCACTGGGTCACGCAGTGCTCCAGGGTCATGGAGATCGAGGGGTTCATCGGCAGGGCGCGGTCGAGGTCGCGGGCGCCCCAGTACTTGATGAAGGCGATGTTGGCCGGCGCGGAAACGGTGGTCTTGCTCATGCGTCGGTCTCCAGACGGAGCCCTTCGGCTCCCAAGTGCACAGGGTGAAAAGGAAACGGCTGCAGAAACGGCCAGCCGGAGATCTTCTCGAGCTCGGGATGATAGACCAGGAGGGATCCGGCTCCCGGTCCCGCCAGGGAGCCCGCGCCGGAGATCTTGGCGGCGCCGCCTTCGGCCTCGATCCGGCGCACCAACGCACGGACCGCCTCCGGCACCACCCCCATCTCCTCCAGACACCCTTGGCATTCCCGGATCGCTTGCACGATGCGCGCCGGATTTTCTGCTTTGCTGGCGAGCTCGTCCCGAAAGGCACGGACGGCGGCTTCGATGCGGTCGAGGAGACGCTCGTGGCGGGCGGGGTCCTGGTCGCGCCGGGCGCGCACGGCGGCCACCACGGCGCCGGTGGGCTCCGGCGGCGTACCCGTATCGTAGACCCGGATGCGGGAGAGGACCGGAGAGGCCGCGGTAACCGCGGGGAGGCTCTCGGTTTCGAGCCCGCCTGACGGGAGCTTGCGCGCCCAGAGGAGGCCGCCCCGGAGCACGGTGGCGGCGTCGATCCCCGAAGGGAGCCCGTGCTGGCGGCGCTCGGCCTCCAGGGCGAGCCGCTCAATCCTCCCGGGATCCAGATCTGCCCCGCGAAAGGAGAGGTAGCCGGCGATCACCGCCACGGCCGTGGCCGCCGAGCTGCCGAAGCCGGAGCCGATGGGCAGGCGGGATTCGACGCGGATTTCGACGCCCGGCGGATCGTCTTCACCTTCTGCTGCTTCACCCAGGGCGGCCTTGACGATGTGGGCGGGATCGTCGCCCCGCACGGCGCGGAAGCGCTCCGGCCCGGGCTCGCGGGAGTAGGCGCTCCAGCTTTCCCGGGCGGCCCGGCAGTAGTCGAGGAGCCGGTTCCAGGGAAGCTCTTCGGTGTGGGGAAGGCTGGGCAGGTCGAGCCGGACGGTGCCTGCGGGGCGAGCGCGGACATGGACCGTCAGCCGCAGGTCGATGGCGGCGGCGAGGGCGGGCCGGCCGTAGACCACGGCGTGCTCGCCCATCAGGATGAGCTTGCCGGGAGTCGAGACGGCGGTCAGCCCGGCCTCCGGTGTCTAGACCGCCGAGGGGATCTCGCCGCGGCCGAGCTTCTCGTGGGCGCGCGCCAGATCCTGGGAGGTGAAGGCCGCCATCAGCGACAGCTCGCCGGCCAGGACGACGGCGCCGAGGATCTCGGCGAGCCGGATCACGGCTTCGCCGCGGCGCTCCGGGTCGGGCGAGACGCCGAGCACGGCCAGGGCCTCGCGCTGGGTGTCGAGCGAGGTGCCGCCGCCGACGGCCCCGAGGGGCACGTCGGGCAGGAAGATGGAGGCGAAGACCGAGTCCGGCCCCCGCGGCTCGATGCAGGTGATGCCCATGGAGCCCTCGACCACGTGCGCGGGGTCCTGGCCGGTGGCGATGAAGAAGGCCGCCACCACGTTGGCGAAGTGGGCGTTGAAGCCCAGGGAGCCGGCGGCGATCGAGCCCAGGAGGTTCTTCCGGTACTGCACCTCGACGAGGCTCCGGGCGTCGGTCTTCAGGATGTGGTGGAGGATGGGGGCTTCGAGCAGGATCTCGGCATAGATCCGCTTGCCGCGCCCTTCCTGGAAGTTGATGTGGGCCGGCTTCTTGTCCACGCAGTAGTTGCCGGACAGGCCGATGCAGGGCACGCCGGTGGCGGGCTCGATCAGGTCGTTCACGGCCCGGTCGCAGGCGATGGTCACCATGTTCATGCCCATGGCGTCGCCGGTGTCGAAGCGGAAGCGCAGGAAGACCGTGGTGCCGAAGGCGTAGGGCCGCACCTCGAGGAGACGGAGGAAGCGGCTGGTGCCCTCGGCGACCTCGCGGATATCGTCCGCGTGGTCCTGGATCCACTGGAGGAACTGCTGGGTCTGGACGATGCCCGAGGTGCGGAAGACGGGGGCGCGGGTCATGCCCACGTCCTCGACGCGCACCACGGCGCCGCCGGCTTCGCGCAGGGCCGCGCAGCCGCGGTTGGTGGTGGCCACGAGCGCCGCCTCGGTGGTGGCGAGGGGCACGTAGACGTCGCCGTCCGCGTACTGGCCGCGCACCCTCAAGGGGCCGACGACTCCCATGGGGATCTGGGCCACGCCGATGAAGTTCTCGCAGTTGCGGTGCGAGGCGCGCTGGACGTCCAGCGAGTGGTGGCCGATGTTGGAGAGCGGCGTGCTCGTCATCGCCTCCAGGGCCTGCCGGCGGATCTCGGCGGCCTCTTCGGCGGGAAGGCTCTTGGGCAGCTCGTGGAACCGCCGTTCGCCGGTGGCGAGGGAACGCACGAGCTCCTCACGGGTCAGCGGGAGCGAGGACACCGTCTTATTGGCAATATTGGCAATCTTGCTCATCTCAAACCCTTTTCAGGAGCCTGGTCTGCCGAAGCTCCGCGATCGTTTTCACCCCAAGGCAGAACATACAGATTTCGAGCTCGCGCACGGTGCGCCGCACCTTGTCGGCGACCCGTTCCGGCGACTCGGTGGCGGGTCCGAGGAAGGGATAGGCCATCCCCACCAGGTCCGCTCCGAGGGCGAAGGCCTTGGCGGCGTCGAGCCCGTGGCGGATGCCGCCGCTGGCGATCACCGTCAGACCGTCGTTTCCCATACCTGCCGCCATACCTGCCGCAACACTCCTCACCTGCCGGATCGACTCCGGCGTGGGCAGTCCCCAGCCGGCGAACAGCTCGCCGATGTCCAGGTCGCCGGCGCGCTGGGCCTCGATGCGTGCCCAGCTCGTGCCGCCCACTCCCGCCGTGTCGAGGATGCGCACCCCCTGGCCGGCCAGGGCGCGGGCCGTGGCCTCCGAGAGGCCGCAGCCGATCTCCTTGACCACCACCGGCACCCCCACCTCCCGCACCACTTCACCGATCTTCGGCAGCAGGCCGGAAAAGTTGCACTGTCCTTCGGGCTGGATCGCTTCCTGGAGCGGATTCAGGTGCAGGACCAGGGCGTCCGCACCGATCATGTCCACCGCCTGCCGGCATTCGCGCACGCCCATCCCATAGTTGAGTTGGACGGCGCCGAGATTGGCCAGCAAAGGGACCGAGGGAGCGACCTCGCGGACCCGAAAGGTATCAGCTTTCCGTGGATCTTCCAACGCTTTGCGCTGGGACCCGACGCCCACGGCCACGCCCGTCCGTTCGGCCCCCGCCGCGAGGTTGCGGTTGATCCGGCCGGCCATCTCCGTGCCGCCGGTCATGCAGGAGAGGAGCAGGGGAGCGGCCAGGCGCCGGCCCAGGAATTCGGCGGACACGTCGATCTCGCCGAAGTCGATTTCGGGCAGCGCTTCGTGCTCGAAGCTGTACTCGTCGAAGAAGCTGTGGCCGAGCTGCATGCCCGGGTCGAGCGCCAGGCGGATGTGCTCGGCCTTGCGGTCTCGCTCTTCGAACCGTTGCCCTTCGAGGGGAGGAACGGGAGCCGGGCCGGCCGCTTCCAGGGCAGCCAGGGCCGCGGGATCGCCGGCCTTCGCCTCGGGTCCGCTCAACGCTTGCGCTCCCACAGGTAATCGATCAGCCCTTCGAGGAAGAGCCGGCCGTCGGGCGTCAGGGTGATTGCGGGGGGGGCGAGCTCCGAGAGCGCGGCGCGGGCGATGCGCAGGCGCTCGCTCACCATGGCCGTAACGGCCTTGTGCGCTCCGGTCTCTTCCAGCACCCGCACGGCCGCGGTGGTCTGGGCGGTGGTCGCCTCCGGATTGCCGAGGGCCGCGCCGAGGATCCGCCGCTGCTCGGGCGTGGCCCTGGCCTGGGCGTGATGGATGAGGAACGTGAACTTGCCCTCGCGCATGTCGGCGTCCACCGGCTTGCCCGTGGCGCCGGGGTCGCCGAACATCCCCAGGAGGTCGTCCTGGAGCTGGAAGGCTTCGCCCACGGCCGTGCCATAGCGCGAGAGGATGGCCAGCAGCTCCGGCGGCGCGCCGGCCAGCAGGGCGCCGAGCTGGATGGGCCGCTCCGCCGTGTAGCGCCCGGACTTCAGGCGCAGCACGCGCAGCAGCTCCTCCTCGGTCGCGTCGCGTCGCTGGGCCACCAGCAGCTCCAGGTACTGCCCGCCGATGACCTCCTGGCACATGGCGGCGAAGCAGCGGGCCAGCTCCCGCGAGCCCCGGAACCCGGCCGCGGCTCCCGTGGCCAGCTCCACGGCCCAGCTTTGCGCCAGGTCGCCCAGCAGGATGGCCACCGAGCGGCCGAAGTCGTCCGCGTCGCCATGGAAGCGCTGCTCCTGGTGGGAGTCGCGGAAGCGCACGTGCGCCGCGGGCAGGCCGCGCCGCGTCTCGGCGTGGTCCATGATGTCGTCGTGGATCAGGAGGTAGGTGTGGAGCAGCTCGGTCGAGAGCGCCAGGGGCAGGGCCTCCTCGTCGGAGGTGCCGCCGCAGGCGCGGTAGGTGTAGTAGACGAGGGCCGGGCGCAGCCGTTTGCCGCCCTGCATGGCCAGGAGGCCCACGCCGTCGACGAGCTCCAGCGTCTCGGGGGAGCCGGAGGTGAGGGCCTCCTCGCGCTTGGTCTCGATCCAGGCCGCGAGCTCGCGGTCGAGCTTCTCGCGGAACCCGGCGAGCAGGCCGTTGAAATGTTCACGCACCGCCGTCGGCGGAGCGGTCTCCTCGGGGGCCTCGGTGGATAGTCCCATTCCTTGTTCTACCCGGCTCGTATCCGTTCGATTGGGGGGTGAAGTCCCGGCCCCGTCAAGTGTAACCGAAAACGTCCCGGAGATAGTTCCTACCGGGTACAAGCTCGGATTGTAGCTGAAAGCGCTTTGCGGTGTAAAGTGGGGGTATCTTTCTCCCCATGAGCCTAGACCTCTTCCAGGTAGACGCCTTCACCGACGTCCCGTTCGCCGGCAATCCGGCGGCGGTCTGCCTTCTCACGGAGCCGGCCGGGGCGGAGTGGATGCAGAGCGTGGCGCGGGAGATGAACCTCTCGGAGACCGCGTTCCTCCATCCCACGGGTGACGGCTTCGGCCTGCGCTGGTTCACGCCCGCCATCGAGGTGGAGCTGTGCGGCCATGCCACGCTCGCTGCCGCCCACGTGCTCTGGGAGACGGGCACGCTGGCGCCGGACGGCCAGGCGCGTTTCCACACCCTGAGCGGCCTGTTGACGGCGGAACGGAAAGGGGAGTGGATGGAGCTCGATTTCCCGGCCCGTCCGGTCGAGGAGGCCCAGCCGCCCGAGGGGCTGGCCGAGGCTCTTGGCGCGGGGAATGTGGAGCCGCTGTTCGTGGGCCGGAGCAAGTACGACTACCTCGTGGAGCTGGCTTCGGAGGAGGCGGTCCGGAGCGCGGACCCCGATCACCGCCGGCTGGCCTCGCTGCCCGTGCGGGGCGTCATCGTGACGGCCCGGGGGACGGACAACCCCTTCCACTTCATCTCCCGGTTCTTCGCTCCGGGGTCCGGCGTGGACGAGGACCCGGTGACCGGCTCCGCTCACTGCACGCTGGGACCTTATTGGCAGGGCCGGCTGGGGCGGGACGAATTCCTTGCCTACCAGGCGTCCCCCCGGGGCGGCGTGGTGCGGGTGCGGGTCGAGGGGGACCGGGTGAAGCTCGGCGGCCAGGCCGTCACCGTCCTGCGCGGCCGTCTCGTGGCTTAAAGGAAGGAAAAAAGGGAGGCGCGGAGATCCGCGCCCCTATTGAGGAGAGTCATAGGGAGGAGGCAGGGTCACTGCCCCTGTTCGGGTCCCCCGCTGGGGGTTCGTCGCGGCGGCGAAGGACCTGCGCGATGGTGCTGTGCAGGTAGCGGAGGAACTTATGGAAGCCGTCCAGCATCTCGCCGAGGGCCTTCTCCTCCTCCGGAGGCAGGGAGTCGCGGCTGCCCAGGATCCTCAGGAGATCGCTCCGTCCGATCCCACCGCCGGGAGCCGCCGGAGGAGCCTCCTCTTCCTCACTACCCGCCCCCTCACCCCGGCGCCGCATCTGCTCGGGGCGGCCGTTGATGATCTGGATGGCGTTGTGAAGGTCGTTCAGGTCGCACCCGAGAGTGTCCAGGATCTTCTCCAGGGTCTCGAGCGAGGGCCGCTGGCGACCGGTCTCGTAGGCCGAAAGCATGCCCTTGGTGATGCCGGCTGAATCGGCCACCTGGTACTGCTTCTTGCTCTGCCGGTCCCGGAGCCAGCGCAGTGCCTGGCCCAGGCCGTTCAAGATGGGTGTACGCACGGTTTATCTCCTGCTGGGGGTCTCTCCATAGACCCCCGTAAAGCGGTTTTCCCTCACTTGGTGGACCTCTGGGAGGCTCCTTTTCTTCATAGGCGTATGTTAGGCGTAACAAGGGCGTAAGTCAAGGGGTGTCCGGGGCGGAAGTTCCGCCTTTTCCCCCTCAATTTCGCCTCCCTCTACTGATATGGTGCTTTACCATGACGCACATGAGCCCGTTGACCGAAATCCAGACTGCCCAGCGCCGCATCGCCCCTTATGTACGTCGTACCCCGCTCCTCGATGTCGGTCACATTCCGGGCGGCGAGCCGGGGAGCCGTCTGACGCTGAAGCTCGAGAACCTGCAGGTGACAGGCTCGTTCAAGACGCGGGGCGCCACCAACAAAGTCCTCTCACTTACGCCCCGGCAGGCGGCCCGCGGGCTCGTCACCGCTTCGGGCGGTAATCACGGATTGGGAGTGGCCTTCGCCAGCCATCTGGCAGGGGCGCCCGCCACCATCTACCTCCCTCACAACGTGCCTCCCGCCAAGGCGGCGAAGCTGGAGCGCTGGGGCGCCCGGGTGGTCTGGGAGGGGGAGGTGTGGGACGACGCCAACTGGGCGGCGCTCGAAGCGGCGGAGCGGGAGGGGCTCACCTACGTCCACCCTTTCGCCGATCCGGAGGTGATCGCCGGCCAGGGGACCATCGGTCTGGAGATCCTGGAGGACGCTCCCGAAACCGACCTGGCCCTGGTGGCCATCGGCGGGGGAGGGCTGATCGCCGGGGTCGCTTCCGCCTTGAAGTCCCTCCGGCCCGGCCTGCGAATCCTTGGGATCGAGCCGACCGGTGCGCCCACGATCCACGACAGCCTGAAGGCCGGCCGGGTGGTCGAGCTGCCTGGCATCTTCACAGCCGCCAACACCCTCGCCCCCCGGCGCAGCGACGAGATGAACTTCGAGATCATCCGCGAGACGGTCGAGAGCGTCGTTCTGGTGACCGACGAGGAGATGCGCGAGGCCGCCCGCTGGCTCTGGTTCGAGACCGGCGTCGCCGCCGAGCTCTCCGGCGCCGCCGCCGTGGCCGCCCTCCTCAACGGCAGGGTCCGGCTGGACGGCGCCCGCTCCGTCTGCGCCATCGTCTGCGGTGCCGGGACGGACGGGCTGGCCCTGTAGGGATTGCTGTCCCGCTTTCGATAGATCGTGCCACACTAAGAACAGGTTCAGCTTCAGAAGCTTCAAGGAAGGTGCGTCCGGGTTGCGGATGCCCTATGTATTTCGTGTGCCCTCAAGGAGGATTTCATGATTTCTGAGGCCGTCTCTTCACGAGCCCAGGACCGTGTTCCCGGCCCCCCAGGCTACCCGGTCGTCGGGGCCCTCCACCAGGTGATGAAGGACCCCCTCCAGTTCCTGTCCAGAATGGTTCGAGAGTACGGCGACGTGGTCCACCTGGGCGGCTTTGGAGCCCAGCAGTTCTACTTCGTCTCCCATCCCCGCGACGTCGAGCACGTCTGGAAGACCAACAGCCGGAATTACGTCCGGGGATCGAATTTCAGGATGCTCAGGCCCCTCGGGGGCAACGGCCTGTTTCTCAACGAGGGAGAGCCCTGGAAGACCCAGCGGAGACTCCTTCAGCCGGCCTTCCACGTGCCCCGCCTGATGGGCATGGTCAACACCATCAACGCCTCGATCGAGGCCATGCTGGAGCGCTGGCGGCGGGACATCGTGCCGGGCGAGCCGTTCGACCTGGAGCACGAGATGATGGACCTGCTGATCGAGGTGTCGGTCAAGACCCTGTTCGGCACCGAGGTGGCGGGCGACGCGGCCACGGTGCACGAGGCCATCACGACCGCGTTCTCCATTCTCCACCGCAAGGTCCTCTCCCCCGTGCCCTCCCCCTGGTGGGTGCCGTTCCCCGAGAACCGCCGTTTCCTGAAGGCCATCGCCAGGCTCGACGAGGTGGTCTACCGCATCATCGAGGAGCGCCGGCTGAGCGGCATCGAGGGGGACGACGTGCTCTCGACCCTCCTTTCCGTGCGCGACGAGGACGGCAACCCCATGCCCGACCGGCAGATCCGCGACGAGGTGGTCACCATGCTGGTGGCCGGCCACGAGTCCACGGGGACGAGCCTCACCTGGACCCTCTACCTTCTCTCCCGCCACCCGCCGGTGATGCGCCAGGTGGACGAGGAGCTGTCCGACCTCCTGGGCGGCCGGATGCCGGGGTTCCAGGACCTGCCGAACCTGAAGTACCTCGCCATGGTGCTCAAAGAGGGCCTGCGGCTCTATCCGCCCTTCTGGATGCTGACGCGTACGCCGGTGGAGGACGACGTGGTGGGCGGGCACCGCGTCGGCGCGGGCGCCATCCTCATGTTCTCCTCCTACGTCACCCACCGGCGTCCGGACTTCTGGCCCAACCCGGAGGCGTTCGACCCCGAGCGCTTCCTGCCGGAGGAGATGGAGAAGCGGCCCCAGTTCGCCTACTACCCGCTGGGCGGCGGCCCGCGGGTCTGCATCGGCGGCCGCCTGGCCGAAATGCAGTCGCTCCTGGTGCTGGCCACCGTGCTCCAGCGCTACGAGCTCCACGCCGTGGCGGGGAAGCGTGTCGAGCCCGCGGCCATGCTCTCTCTGCGGCCCAAGGACGGGCTGTGGATGACGATGCACGAGCGGGCGTCGTAAAACCTCAGGACAGCAAGGACACCAAGGACCTCAAGGACCTCAAGGACGGGCAACGCGTCATCCACCGCGCGTCCTTGTTGTCCCTGGTGTCCTTGCTGTCCTTGCTTCTGTGGTAGGGTCCCCTGACTTTCAACGAGGTAGAAGTAGATGTCGCCGCACCCCCTCCTCCCCGGCCCCAGGCCTGAGGAATTCCTCTGGGCCACGGGGATCGAAGACACATTCGTCCCCCAGACCCGCCCCGGCCAGCGCGCGCTGGACGAGTACCAGCTCATGGGCCATTACGAGCACTGGCGCGAGGACCTGGACCTCGCCCGCGACCTCGGCGTCAAGGCCCTCCGCTGGGGCGTCCCCTGGTACCGCGTGGAGCCCTTTCCAGGTGAATTCGACTGGAGCTGGACGGACCAGGTGATCCCGTATCTGGTCGAAGAGCTGAAGATCACCCCCATCCTGGACCTGATGCACTACGGCTGCCCCTTCTGGCTGCGCCGGGAGTTCGCGAGCGACGATTATCCCCGGGCCGTGGCGGCCTACGCCGGGGCCTTCGCCAGGCGGTACGCGGGTCTCGTGCGTTGGTACACGCCGCTCAACGAGCCCATCGTCAACGCCCTTTTCTGCGGCAAGAAGGGGATCTGGCCGCCCTACCTCCGGGGGGACGCCGGCTACATCCGGGTCATGCTGCAGCTCGTGCGGGGCATCCAGCGCACGGTGGCGGCCTTGAAGGAGGTGGACCCCGGCTCGCTGATGGTCCACGTGGAGGCGACCGGCCTGGCCCGGGCCGCCCGCGCGGACCTCGAGGTGCTGGCGGTCGAGGACCAGCGCCGCGGCTTCCTGGCCTATGACCTGATCACGGGCCGCGTGACGCCCGACCATCCGCTGTTCACCTGGCTCCTGCGGAACGGCGCCGGCCCGGACGAGCTGGTCTCGATCCGCGAGAACGCCATCGCGCTCGACGCCATCGGCATGAACTTCTATCCCCAGTGGTCCACCCAGCAGATCTCGGTGGATCGCCGGGGCCGGCTCGCCTGGCGGGCCATCGAGCAGGACGGCTCCGGCTTCGTCCACCTGATCGAGGACTACTGGAAGCGCTACGAGGTGCCCATCCTGGTCACCGAGACCAGCGCCCGGGGGCCGCTCGACGTGCGCTCGCGCTGGCTCGACGCCTCGGTTGCGGCCATCCGGCAGCTGCGCGCCAAGGGCGTGCCCGTGCTCGGCTACACCTGGTTTCCCCTGTTCACCATGATCGACTGGCGCTACCGCCTGGGCAAGCGGCCACTGGAGCATTACCGGCTGGACTTGGGTCTGTATACGCTGGCTCCGGAGGAATCTGGGAGGCGCTGGGACCCCACGCCACTGGTGGAGCAGTTCCGGGGGCTCGCGGCGGATCCGGAGAGGTCGGTGGGGGCGGTGGGAGAGAGGGTAGCGGCCGGGGTGTGAGCACGTACAAAAACCCCGTCTACCCCCGCTCCTTCCCCGACCCCTTCGTCCTGAAGCACAAGGGGGAGTACTGGGGCTATTGCACCGGCCTCTGGCACGACGGCCGGGCCTTCGGGATCGTCCGCTCGCACGACCTCGTCCATTGGCAGGAGATGGCCGGGGCTCTGGAGCCGCTGCCCGGGAACCACACCTGCTACTGGGCGCCCGAGGTGTCCTTCCTGGACGGCCGGTTTCATCTCTACTACAGCGTCGGCAACGAGGAGCGGATGGAGATCCGGGTGGCGGTCTCGGACCACCCCGGCGGCCCCTTCGTGGACTCGGGCCGGCGGCTCACCTCGGAGCCCTTCGCCATCGACGCTCACGTTTTCGAAGAGGACCGAGAGCGCTGGCTCTTCTACGCCACGGACTTCCTGGATGCCAGCCACATCGGTACGGGCACGGTCCGTGACCGCATGCTCGATCCGTTCACCCTGGAAGGCGATCCGAAACCCGTCGCCCTGCCGCGGTACGACTGGCACGTCTACCACCCAAACCGGCCCGAGAAGGGGTTCGTCCGCTGGCACACGGTCGAGGGGCCGTTCGTGCTCGAGCGCAAGGGTGTCTATTACGGGATGTTCAGCGGCGGCAACTGGCAGAACCCCACGTATGGGGTGAGCTACGCCACGGCCCGGAGCCTCGACGATCCCGGGGAGTGGACCCAAACGGCGCTGCCGATCTTGCGCACCACGGGCGAGGTCGTGGGGCCGGGCCACAACTCTGTGGTGCGCGGGCCGGACAACCGGCAGCTTTACTGCGTCTACCACCGCTGGTCCCCGGATCTGAGCGCCCGTGTGATGGCGATCGACCCTCTCGACTGGGCGGGAGAGAGAATGATCGTGCTCGGTCCCACCACGACTCCTCAGCCCGGACCCGTCCCTCCCACGATCACAGGTCTCCCCGTCGTGCTGAAACCGGGGGAGGCGATCCGGTACGAGACCGGCGCGCCGTGCTTCCTGGTCGAGGTGACGGTTGAAGGGGAGGGTCTGACGGTCGTCCTGCACGGGAATGAAGAAAGGTCGTCGAGGGCAGGGCCAGGTCTCTTCCGCTTGGAGGAGGACGGTGCGGACGTCACCGCCATTTCCTTCGTCGCCGGGGACGGTAGGGTCGAGCTCTCCGGCTTCGCCCTGACAGTTGGCTGGGAGGACCTGTTCCTGGAGGGCAGGCTCTACCCCCGGCCCTGGATCACGAAAGGCCCCGCATTCGGTTCCTGGCTCGCCGTAGTGAACGCCCGGCTGGAAGGGGAAGGCTGGTACGGCTTCGGCCTCGATCCGGGGCCGCGGCTGATCCTCGCGCGCGGCGGTAAAGACTGGATTCTCGACACAGGCGAGCAAAATTTTCTACTCCCTGCGGCGTTCGATCCCGCGATCGATCAGCAGTTCCGATTGACGAAGATCGATGACCGCCTGGAGATCGCCTGGGAAGGGACCGTCCTCGGCACAGTCCCGGTCCCTCCCGGCCCGGCCCGCCTGACGATAGGGTCCGCCGGCGGATCGGCCTCTTTCGAAGCCGTCCGCCTGACGGTGCTTTAGGAGAAGGAGAAGAAGGGGCGAGACCCGGCGGAGGAGCGCTCCCGTTGTGGGGACTGCCAAAGGAGAAATACCAGGGAGCTTCCTTGGCTGAAGACCGGTGGCGGAGGAGGATCGTCCTCTCCGGGTCGCCGCCGGCCCGAGGCCGGTTGCGGATCTCACCCGTTCTGGACCTAGAGCAAGGATCGCGCCAGGATTCATCGCCGATCCGTTACAGTACCCACCATGGAGCGGTATCTCGTCAACGAGATCTTCTACAGCCTGCAAGGGGAGGGCGTGCGCGCCGGCACCCCCAACGTCTTCCTCCGCCTGTCGCGGTGCAATCTCGCCTGCAAGGTGGAGACGCACGGCTTCGACTGCGACACGGAGTTCGAGTCGGGCCGGTGGATGACCCTGCCGGAGATCCTCGAAGAATTCCGCCAGCTCTCCGAAAAGTGCGACTGGGTGATCCTCACCGGCGGCGAGCCCGCCCTGCAGGCGGATTCCGGGCTGATCGACGCCCTCCACGGGGCGGGGTACAGGATCGCCATCGAGACCAACGGCAGTCTCGAGCTGCCGCCGGGGATCGACTGGATCACCGTCAGTCCCAAGGTGGCCGAGCACGCCATCCGCCAGCACACGGCCCACGAGGTCAAGTACGTGCGCGGCCACGGCCAGGCGATCCCCCGGACCGTGGTCCAGGCCGAGCACTACCTGATCTCGCCCGCCTTCGACGGCGTCGAGGTCGACCCGCGGACCCTCGACTGGTGCATCCGGCTGTGCAAGGACAACCCCCCCTGGCGGCTGTCCGTGCAGCAGCACAAACTATGGCGCGTGCGCTAGGCCCGATCCGGGCTGAAAACGCTATGATGGAGCCCATTGGGCTGACGTGGTAAGGAGTCAAGGGATGGAGACGAAGCAGAGCTCTCTAGCGAAATGGACGGCGGTCCTCTTCGTCGTGCTGCTGGTCAACACGGCGTACATCTCGGCCTATGCCTCGCCGACGGTGTTCTATATGGGGAACGTCCTCCTTCATCTGGTCCTGGGGATCGTTCTGGCGGTGGCCTTCGGGCTGCTGCTCGCGCGGCGGCCGGACCTGAGGAGCGGCTTGATGCCGGCGGCGGTGCTGTTTTTCATCGCGCTGGCCGTGGGCCTGTGGCTCGCCTGGGCGGGCAACATCTTCCAGCACCGGGCGGCCTTGTGGGCGCACGTGGTCGCGGCGGCGCTGGCCGTGGCCCTCTTCGGCGGCTGGCTGTGGCGCCGGAGCGCCCCGGCGAATGTCAGCCCAAGGTTCCGGCAGGCTTTCGCGGCCACCGTGGCGCTCCTGGTGCTCTGGCCCGCCGCCGCGGCCCTGTACCGCAAGGCGAACCCGAACCCGCAGGACCGCATCAAGAACCCGTTGATCGTTCCCACCTCCATGGATGGAGAGGGTGGCGGCCCCAAGTCGCCGTTCTTCCCGTCGTCGGCGAAGACCAACGTGGGCGGCATCATCCCGTCCAACTTCTTCATGGATTCGGCGGCCTGCGGCGAGTGCCACAAGGACATCTACGAGCAGTGGAACAGCTCGGCCCATCACTTCGCCTCGTTCAACAACCAGTTCTACAGGAAGTCGATCGAGTACATGCAGGACGTGGTCGGCCCTCAGCCGAGCAAGTGGTGCGCGGGTTGCCATGACCACGCGGTGTTCTTCAACGGCCGGTTCGAGCGGCCCATCAAGGAGCAGATCGACACGCCCGAGGCCCACGCCGGCCTCGCCTGCACGTCGTGCCACGCCATCACCCACGTGGACAGCTCCATGGGCCAGGGTGGGTTCACCATCGAGTACCCGCCCCTCCACGAGCTGATGACCAGCAGAAACCCCATGATCCGCAAGATGGACCGCTTCATGACCTACCTCGATCCCGAGCCGCACAAGAAGACGTTCATGAAGCCGTTCATGCGCGTGGACTCGGCCGAGTTCTGCTCCTCGTGCCACAAGGTGCACCTGGACGTGCCGGTCAACTCCTACCGCTGGTTCCGCGGCTTCAACGACTACGACAACTGGCAGGCGAGCGGCGTTTCGGGACAGGGCGCCCGCTCCTTCTACTACCCGGCCGAGACCAAGACCTGCTCCGGCTGCCACATGCCGCTCGTCGAGTCGAACGATCCGGGCAACCGCGACGGCAAGGTCCACTCCCACCGCTTCCCGGCAGCCAACACGGCGCTCCCCTTCGTCAACAAGGACGCCGCGCAGATGGAGGTCACCGAGAAGTTCCTGAAGTCGGGCTTCATCACGGTGGACATCTTCGCCGTCTCGCCGGCCGAGGAGGCCAAGGGCGAGACGGCCATGGTTCGCCGGGCCGTGAAGGAGGGACCCAAGCTCATGACCAGCTTCGCCGTGGGTGAGGAGGCCGAGCAGGGAGGCCCGGTCTTCATCCGCGACGTGGGCCAGATCGCGGCGCCTTTCGACAAGGCGGCGCCCGCCGTGAAGCCCGGCTCCACCGTGAAGCTGGACGTGGTGGTGCGCACCCGGGCCATCGGCCACTTCTTCCCGGGCGGTACGGTCGACGCCTTCGACGTGTGGCTGGAGCTGCAAGGCAAGGACGCGGACGGCAAGGTCGTCTTCTGGAGCGGCCAGGTGGAGGACGGCGGCAAGGGCCCGGTCGAAAAGGGAGCCCACTTCTACCGCGCCTACCAGCTAGACGGCGAGGGCAACCCCATCGACAAGCGCAACGCCTGGCAGGCGAGGAGTGTCCTCTACGTGCGCCTGATCCCGCCCGGCGCGGCCGACGTGGCCCACTACCGCGTGCGCATCCCCGAGGGCGCCAAGGGACCGGTCACTTTTACCGCCAAGCTCAACTACCGCAAGTTCGCCCACTCCTACACCCAGTTCGCCTACGCCGGCCAGCTCAAGCCCGGCCAGGCTCCGGGGCTGATCAGCCCCCACCACAACAGTGCCGAGTACTCGTTCGACAAGGCCAACATCCCGGCCAACGTCTCGGGCAAGATCAAGGGCGAGATCCCGGACCTGCCCATCGTCACCCTGGCCACGGCCGAGGCGGCGCTCCAGTTGGCGGACGGCAAGGCGGGCGAGCCCGTCTGGAAACCCGTCGCCGGCAAGAAGGACCGCGAGCGCTGGAACGACTACGGCATCGGCCTGCTCCTCCAGGGCGACCTGAAGGGCGCCGAGCACGCTTTCAAGAAGGTCACCGAGGCCGAGCCCGGCTACGCCGACGGCTGGCTCAACGTGGCCCGCGCCCTCATCCGCGAGGGCCAGGTGGAAGCCGCCAAACCGTACATCCAGAAGGCCCTCTCGATCGATTCTAGCCTCGGCCGCATCCACTTCTTCAAGGCCATGATCGAAAAGGCCCAGGGGGATTACGACGCGGCGATCGCCTCGCTGCGCACGGTCACCGAGACGTACCCGCGGGACCGCGTGGCCTTGAACCAACTGGCCCGCGTCCTGTTCCTCAAGCGCCAGTACAAGGAGGCCCTCGAGGTGCTCGACCGCGTCTGCCTGGTCGATCCCGAGGACGTCCAGATGCACTACACGGCCATGCTCTGCTGGCGCGCCCTGGGTAACCAGGAGAAGGCGGCGCGGGAAGCCAAGCTCTTCCGCCGCTTCAAGGCCGAGGAGTCGGCCCAGGCCATCACGGCCAAGCCGCGCATGCTCAACCCCGAGGACAACAACGAGCGCCAGCCCATCCACGAGCACGATAGCGCTCCCCTGAATATCGCCCCTAATACCGCTCCGCGGACCGTGCCCGAGTCCGCGATCGCCGGAGGTTGACCGTTTTGAAGCGTACGTTCGCCGCTTTTTCGATCGTCATGATTGCCGCCGTCCTGGCCACGCTGGCCGCGGCGGCTCAGGCCCCCGCGCCTAAAGCCCCAGCATCGGGGATCAAGTTCAAGGACATCACCGCCGCGTCCGGCATCAAGTTCACCCATAACAGCGGCCGGGCAGGGAAGAAATTCATGCCCGAGACCATGGGCTCAGGCGTCGCCCTGTTCGATGCCGACGGCGACGGCTGGCTCGACGTCCTGTTCGTCAACAGCCGTGACTGGAACGCCAAGAGCGGGAAGAAGTCCCTTCAGGCCCTCTACCGCAACAACAAGAACGGCACTTTTACGGATATCACCAAGGGGAGCGGCCTCGACGTCCAGCTCTACGGCATGGGCGCCTCGGCCGCCGACTACGACAACGACGGCCGCGTGGACGTCTACCTCACGGCTCTCGAAGGCGACCGCCTGTTCCACAACGAGGGGAAAGGCAAGTTCAAGGACGTGACCGCGGCCTCGGGAATCAAGAACGCCAGCTTCGGCACCAGCTCCGCCTGGCTCGACTACGACAAGGACGGCAAGGCCGACCTCTTCGTGGCCAACTACGTCCAGTGGAGCGCGGACAAGGACCTCTGGTGCTCGCTCGACGGCGCCACCAAGTCCTACTGCACCCCCGAGTCCTACAAGGGCACCAGCTCCAAGCTCTACAGGAACCTGGGCGGCGGCAAGTTCCAGGACGTGACCCAGAAGGCCGGCCTGGCCGATCCCAACGGCAAGTCGCTCGGCCTCGCCGTGCTCGACTTCAACTCCGACGGCTGGCTGGACCTCTTCGTGGCCAACGACACCCAGCCCAACAAGCTCTACCGCAACCAGAAGAACGGCACCTTCGTGGACGAGGCCGTGGAGGCCGGCGTGGCCTTCTCCGAGGAGGGCACGGCCCGCGGCGCCATGGGCACGGACGCGGCCGACTACGACCGCTCCGGCCGGCCCCACCTCCTGGTGGGCAACTTCACCAACGAGATGCTCGCTCTCTACCACAACGAGGGGAGCGGCGTGTTCGTGGACGAGGCCCCCGCCTCGGCCGTGGGGCAGGCGAGCCTCCTCACCCTCACCTTCGGGGCCTTTTTCTTCGACTACAACCTCGACGGCTTCCTCGACATCCTGGCCGCCAACGGCCATCTGGAGGAGGAGATCAACCGCGTGCAGCCGCGGGTGACCTACAAGCAGGCGCCGCTCCTCTTCCGCAACCGCGGCAACGGCAAGTTCGATTCCGTGGCGGCCGCCATGGGACCCGAGCTCAGCCGTCCCATCGTGGGCCGCGGCGTGGCCTACGGCGATCTCGACCGGGACGGCGACCTCGACGTCGTCTTCACCACCAACCACGGCCCGGCCCATGTGTTCCGGAACGAAGGCGGCAACACCAACCGCTGGCTGCGGGTGAAGACCGTGGGCACGAAGTCCAACCGCGACGGCCTGGGAGCGGTCGTGCGCGTCACCTCCGCCTCGGGCAAGCAGTGGTCCATGGTGCGCACCGGCTCCTCCTACTGCTCCCAGAGCGAGACCGCCCCCACCTTCGGCCTCGGCCAGGACAAGGTCGTCCAGTCCCTGGAGATCGAATGGCCGAGCGGGACGAAGCAGAAGCTCTCCAACGTGCCCACGAACCAGGTGGTGACGGTGGAGGAGGGGAAGGGGATCGTGGCGGGGAAGTAGCTTTCAGAGCGTGGCCAGATCGATGACCTCGAGCTCCGGGGCAAAGCGGGAGAAGTCCCCGGCATTGGCTGTGACCAGCTTTGTCACCCCGGAGGTGAGGGCCGACGCGACCAGATTGGTGTCGTGGATCTGCTTGCCCTTGCAGCCATAGGTTGCGATCAAGGAGCACAGGCGGTCCCAGCCGGACTCGCTTTCCACGAGGAGCCTCATACGGCTGCGAAAGGCCGTGACGTTGAACAGCGCCTCTTCGACTCCAAGGCCAAGACCGTTCACCTCGACGGGCCGGGTGGCGACGGCCAGGTACTCGCGCAGGACCTGGCTGCTCGCCACCAGGACCATCCCTTGGTTCGGCCAGTCGTTGAGCACCGTCAGCGCCGGGCGATGAAGGGGGCGAAGGGGGGCTGTCGCGGAAAGCAGGACGTTGGTGTCGACTAAGACTGCCTTATCGTCCGTCATCGTCATAGATCTCTTCGCGTCGCCAGGTCGTCGATGGCGATGCCTGCGAGAGTTTCAGCTCGATTGCAGGAAGGGCTCGTCCTGGGGGCTCCTCTCGGGCGATCGAGGCCAGGATGTACCGGAGTCTCTCCTTCCAGCGACCTTTCGTGCCTGGCCGCTCTCCGTTTGAGCGCTGCGATGACCTCGGGAGATACGTCTCGGATCTGGACGGCTGCCATACTCTGAATGCTAGCACATGCAAATTGCTGGCACCAAGACGCTGAAGGAGGGTCCGGCGTCCCCTTCCGCCCCTCCTCTCTGCACTTTAAGGTATAGAGAGAAGGCACTACTCCTATGCCCATGACTCACGAGGTGACAAATCTGCTGGCCCAATGGCGTGAGGGGGACCGCGGCGCGCTGGCGACTCTGACGCCCCTGGTCTACGCCGAGCTGCGCCGCCTCGCCGGGCGGGCTTTGGTCGCGGGAGCGGCCGGACCACACGCTCGAACGCCACGGCCTTGGTGCACGAAGCTTTCCTGCGCCTCCATGGCGGGCGGCCCGCGGTCTGCCGCGACCGCCTCCATTTCTTCACCCTGGCGGCCCGGCTGATGCGCCACATCCTGGTGGACCACGCGCGGTACATCCAGGCGGCGCGGCGCGGGGCCGGGGCGGTGAAGCTGCTCCCTCGAAGCCATGGGGGAGCTGCCGTCTGACGATCCTCCTGCGGACCTCGTGGCGCTCGACGCGGCCCTCGGCGAGCTGGAGGCGGCCGACTCCCGCAAGGCGCGGGTCATCGAGCTGCGGTTCTTCGGCGGCCTGACGGTGGAGGAGACCGCCACGGCCCTGGGCGTCTCGGCGCCTACCGTGATCCTCGACACCCGGCTCGCCCGGGCGTTCCTCTTCGACCGTCTGACGGTGGGGAGCGGGCATGCAGGCTGAACGTTTCCTGGGACTCGAACGGCTGTTCGCCGCGGCCGTCGACCTCCCGCCGGACGAGCAGCGCGCGCTGCTGTCCGGCGCGGCCGTGGACAATCCGGAGCTGGCCGCGGAGGTCGAGCGCTTCCTGGCCGCCGACTCCAGCGCCGGGCCGGTTCCTGGAGGACGCCGTGGCGGCTGGAGCGTCCGCTCTGGTCCAGGGGAAGACCCAGGAGACCGGCCGCCGGCTGGGACCCTGCCGGCTGGTGCGCGAGCTGGGCCGCGGCGGCATGGGCGTGGTCTATCTCGCCGAGCGGGACGACCAGGAGTTCCAGCAGCGGGTGGCCATCAAGCGGCTTCACCGGGGACTCGAGACCGCCGAGATCCTGGCCCGCTTCCAGACCGAGCGGCAGATCCTCGCCCACCTGAGCCATCCCTCCATCGCCCGGCTGTTCGACGGCGGCACGGACGGCGAAGGCCGGCCCTACTTCGTCATGGAGCTGATCGAAGGGCGGCCGATCGACGAGCACTGTGACTCCGAGGGTCTGCCCATCCGCGCGCGCCTGGAGCTGTTCCTCGAAGTGCTCGGCGGCGGTCCGCGAGGCCCACCAGAACCTGGTCGTGCACCGCGACCTCAAGCCCTCCAACGTGCTGGTGACCGCCGGAGGGCCGGCCCAAGCTGCTCGACTTCGGCGTGGCGAAGATCCTCGATCCGCTCGCTCAGGTAACCCCTGGGATCGACGTCACCAGCCTGGGATCGGCCCGCCCCATGACCCTCGCCTATGCCAGCCCGGAGCAGGTCCAGGGCCGGCCGGTGACCACGGGGACCGACGTCTATGCCCTGGGCGTTCTGCTCTACCGGCTGCTCACGGGCCGCCACCCGTATCCCGTCGAAGGCAAGACCGTTCAGGAAGTCGAGCGCCTGATCCTGGAGCACCGTCCCGAGCGGCCGAGCGTGGTGGCGCCGCGAATCCTGCCGCGCGCAACTGCGCGGTGACCTCGACACCATCGTCCTCGCCGCCCTGGCCAAGGACCCGGCCGAGCGCTACGGCTCGGTCGAGCGGCTGGCCGAAGACCTGCGCCTGCACCTCCAGGGCCGGCCCATCACGTTCCGGCCCACGCCGCTGCGCACGCGGGCGCTCAAGCTCGCCCGCCGGCACCCCTGGGGAGTGGCGGCGGCGGCGCTGATCGTGATCCTGGGGCTCTGCCTCGTCGGCAGCCTCGCCGTGCTCTCGGTGAGCACGGCGAGAGCGCGCGACCGCGCCACGCGGGTGGCCTCGCTGCTCGCCGACCTGTTCGAGATCGCCGATCCCGGCGAGAGGCGCGGCAGCTCCATCACCGCCCGCGAGCTGCTCGACCAGGGCACCGGCCGCGTGCTCCAGCACCTGGACCAGGAGCCGGAGACCCAGGGCGCGTTGCTCACGACCCTGGGCCGGATGTACACCCAGCTCGGCCTCTACGACCGGGCCGTCGAGGTGCTGGAGAAGAGCGTCGCCGTCGAGCGCCGCCGGGGCGATGTCCATGGGGATCTTATTCAAGCCTTGCGCGGGCTCGGCCGGGCCCTGGCAAGCGGCGGGCGGTTCGCCGAAGCCGAGCCGGTCTTCCGGGAGGTGCTCACCCTCGCCAGCCGGCTGTACCCCGAGAGCCACCCGGAGGTCGCCATCGCGCTCAACAACTACGCCCTCGTCCAGAGCGACCTCGGCCGTTATGAGGCGGCCGAGCCCCTCTACCGGCGCGCCGCGGAGCTGGAGCGCCAGGCGGGTGGGGAGGACGCGCGCGAGGCCGTGACCCGCGCCAACTGGGCCTTGCTGCTGATTGACCTCGGCCGCTACCGCGAGTCTGCCGCCATCTGCCGGGAGATCCTGGCCGACCGGGAAGGATTGGTCCCACCACGTCCCGTGGCCGTGGCCAACATCCTGGAGTACCTGGCCATGGCCCTCCAAGGCGAGGGCTGGCTGGCCGAAGCCGAGGCCGCCGCCCGGCGGAGCCTGGCGCTGCGCGAGCGCCACCTGAGGCCCGAGGACCGCGACATCGCCCGTGGCCGCAACGTGCTCGGGGCCGTGCTCCGGGACCGCGGCGCCCTGGCCGCCGCCGAGCCGCTGCTGCGCGGCGCCCTGGCCGACCGCCGGCGGCTCCTCGGCCCGGACCACGCCGAGGTGGCGGTCAGCCTGGAAGACCTGGGCGACCTGCTCATGGCCCGCTCCCGCTACGCCGAGGCCGAGGCCATCTTCACCGAAGCGGCCCGCATCCTCGAATCCTCCTTCCCCGGAGACCACCCCTGGCGCATCCGCGTCGAGGCCGGCCGGGCCGCCGCCCGTGCCCGGGCCTCCGGCTGTGCCGAAGGCCTGGACACCCTGAGACACGCCCTGGACCGTGTACCGGCGAACGACCGCCGGGCGGTCCGCGGCCGGCAGGTGCTGGACCAGTGCCGGCCGCGCCTCTGAATCAAAGGAGGGCCTGAGCGCGTTGACCAGTTTCGGGGATTCTGGAATGAGGCAGGCCGGGGGCTCGCGCCCGCACCCCCGGCCTCAATGAGGAAGGGTCCGGGAAGCGGCCGCCCCAGCCGCCTCCCGGGTACTCGTATCAATTGTCAATGAGCCCTGCTCCGGCCCTGCGGCGCCGGACGGGCGGGTCCTGGTCCGATATTCTCTGGAGTCTTCCCTCCTTGGGTCCCGCCGAATTAGAATACGGGCCAGCCGGTGATTCTGTCCAGCCCTGGAATCAGGCGATTCCAATTCCGGTTCGTTGAGATTTGTTCCCGGAGCCGGCATTTCAAACTTGGAATCCACTGGATTCAGGTCCAGAAGCATTCATTTCGGATCTTGAATCCATTCGATCCAGCTCAAAAGCATTGTGATTTCTCTTCGAATCCACTGAATTCGGTTTTGGAATCCAGTGGATTCCGGTTTGGATCCAGTGGTTTCAAGAGTCGAATCCACTGGATTCTGGTTCCGAAGTGAAAGATTCTGGCCGGAATCCAGTGGATTCCAAACTCGAATCCACTGGATTCCAAGCGCGAAATGAGAGATTCAGAGGCTGGATAGTACACTCCGGAATCGAATCTCGGCGGACCACTTGACGAGCTGGGCTATTCTGTGGACAATCACGCTGCTTCTGTCGTAGGCGAATCCTCCCCCTCACCGGACTTCGATCCGGGCAGGCGGGGAGAGCAGGTTCATTGACAATCGAGAAGGGACGGGGGCCGCCGAGTCCAAGGACGCCTCCGTCCCGCCATTTCCCTGGGACCGCCGGCTGGCGAGGACGCTGGCGGTCCCAGGGGCGCCAGTGGTCCGCGAGGGCAGCGGGTGACGTATAGCAATCCGGCAAAGCGTACGCTCCTCGCCCTGAAAGCATTCTTCCGAGCCAAACCACGGGCAATCCAGGACATGACTGCTCCAAAGCACATACCGATCCTCTCGGATTCAGATCCGTCCTTTTCAATGACGGTATGCAATCTCCTCGCTCATGCTGCCTTACCGACAGTTCTGCTTGATGTTGACGATGATTCGAAAGTGTTGTATCCTGTAAGGCATATGGAATCAATGAGTTGTCTTCGCCGCAGGTGTCCTTGCGTAGAGGTCGTCTTCTGACGGTAAGCACTCTTGGATGCGGGTTCAGGGACGCATATAGGTCAGCGTAAGGTTAGGCGCTTGATTATCGTCTTGGAGCACATCATGCGAGAAAGTGATTCCAGTGATTGGGTCGGAAGCGTAATACGGAAGCTGCTCCCCTTCATATTATTGGCGGTAATAGTCTCGCCTCTGAAATTTCATCTAGATTGGTGGGATCAGTACCGCCGAGGCATTCCCCTTCTCGCCTCTGTTGACACGGCGCTACTCACTGGAGCCCTCTTCTTCTATGCACTGACCTTAGCTATGTCTACGTTCAAGGAGCTCGGTGACAATCCGAACGTTGCCAGGCGCCATGCAGTGTATGCTTTGAGGGGATTGTGTTGGGTCCCCCCGATTTTGTTCATCCTTCTATACCAACCAAGTCGCTATGGCGTAGCGCCTGACGCTTACTACTTGAACGGCCAGTTGATCGCCGCTCTGCTGAGTTTAATGGTGGCAATCGTTGGCAAGGCATACATATATACGGGAAGTAAGTGACATGTATTCCATTGTTACAGTTATATTACTCTTATCCTTCTCGGCGCTTGCCTATGTCGGGTACCGGTTACTGCGATATCCCGAGATTGGCCGGGGGTTGCTAGACAAAGCAGAGGCACCGAGCCAGCGGAACCTATTGCTGAATAATGTCGGCGTACTATTCTTTGACTCGATCCGTGAGGAGGAAGGCCCTATCCACCAACAACTTGAGTCAAGCGGCGCGAGTGTAACATCTGTAGAATCCCCCGAGGACGCCCTTCGAGAAGCTTTCAAAATGGAATCCGATATCATTCTCTACGATCTATCAGCAGCCACTAGATCGGGGCACGAAGTACTGCAGGAGCTGAAATCGAAAAGTGACCTTCCAATCGTGGTGATTATGGGGCCGGAAGACCATGATCCGAAGCAAGCGCAAGACGCTGGCGCACGATTTATCATCGAGAGGCCCATAAAGGGCGAACGTCTGGTAGAGATGATCGCGAGCCTTCCTGAAGTCGCCGCAAAAGTAGGCGTGGTGCAGCAGCGCCTAACGCAAGGCCTCAAGCGGATGCCTGACGGCGCCGCTTAGGCCTAAGAACTTGGGCGTGGAAGACTAGCAATGCGTTGAAGGGAGAGCCTCCGGAACCTTGCCAGTTCTTCTCAGGAAGAAACGAATGGAGAAGCATCACGCATGATACAGAAATTCTGATGAATACTCGTTATCGTAAGGTATTTTGCGCTCCGTTTCCCCTCCCGCCCTCCGCGAACAAAGGCTTGGGCTGGCGAAGGAAATTTTGAGGTTTGGAACCTCTTACCCAAGTGGTGGGAGGAATTCTCTCAAGCTTCCAGAGGACGCGATTCCCGCCCGGCCCGAGTCTCGGCGTTGCCGCTTTTGTCACGCTTTCTTGATCGCTTCACACCTTGATTATCAGACGGAGTCTCATCCGAAAGGAGAACCATGAGAGACAAGACCATCCTCGCGCTCGCCCTGCTCCTCGCCCTGTCCCTCCCCGGGCTCGCCACCGCGGCGGGCGACCCGCTCCGCCTGAGCGCCCCTGCCGCGGGCTCCGAGCCCGACCCCCTCGCGCTCTGCGCTGCCGCGCCCGCCACCGCCGCACCCCAGGGGCTCCCGCCGAACCTGGCCACAGAGCTCGGCGTGGGAGCCGACGCGTTGATCTGCAGCTCCTCCTGTAGCAGCAATGCATGCCTGGGCGCGACCCCTGGGGACTACTGCGGCGCATACCCCAAGGACGGCTTCTGTAACATGACCGCCACTGTCTGCACCGACGGCCGCTACCGCTGCTACTGCAAGTTAAGTTACCCCTGACACCCCACCCTACTGCTGGATCAGGATCAGGGATCGCTTGAGTGGTAAAGGCGGCCCGCACGCTTAGGGCCAAAACCTTTAGCCGGAGACTAGCCGCATGGGACTCATGATATTCAGCATCAACGTCACGCTGGACGGGTGCGTCGATCACCAGGAGGGGATCGCCGACGACGAAACACACGCTTTCTTTACCCGCCTCATGGATGAAGGCGGGGCGATGCTGTGGGGGCGCGTCACCTACGAGATGATGGAGAGCTACTGGCCGGCGGTCGCGCGCGGCGACATAGAGGCTCCACCCGCGATTCGCGAGTGGGCGGTCAAGCTGGAGGCCAAGCCGAAGTATGTGGTGTCGTCGACGCGAAAGGACTACCCGTGGACCAATAGCCACCACATCGCCGGCGACCTTCGCACGGGCGTGCAGAAACTCAAGGACGCGACTCCGGCTGGTGTGCTCCTTTGTAGCGGCAAGCTCGCGGCAGAGCTCGATCGGCTGGATCTGATCGATGAGTACAAATTCCTCGTCCACCCTAGGATCGCCGGTCACGGCCCGACCCTGTACCAGAGCGGGCTGTCCACCACGCGACGGCTCGATCTGGTCTCGGCAAAGCCGCTTCGTAACGGCGCGGTTGCCATGCACTATCGGCGCGACCGTGGCTAACAATCGGTTGCAGCAGACGGCCCGGTCTGGCCGGAGCCCTTGGGACAAGGGCGCTCAGAATCCAAGAGCGCGGTTCCGCCGGCCCAAGCGTCAGGGCGGTGCGATAATCGCTAGAGCTCACCTCACCATCGTGGGCATAGGAGACGCACTATGAATAGAGTTACGCTCCTCGCATTGAGTTGGTGCCTGGCGATCCCCGGCCTCTCATCTGCCGCTGAAAGACCTGTCGACAATGGCGCAGCCCAGAAGGGCGCCATCGCAGATATGAGGGACATCGGAACCGCAATGATGGCGTGGCTGGTGGATCAGGTCTCTGAGGCGCCTCCGGCCGGCACACTTGCGCTCGCTGCCGACGATGCGCAGCAGCCCATCGACTGGCCATCCTGTCCACGGGCCTCGTTCAAGGAGCTCCAAGCCGTTCTCGTGCCTCAGTACATCAAGGTACTTCCGGAGCGAGATCCCTGGGGCAACCCCTACGAGCTCTGTCTCGAGCGCAAGGACACTCTTCGCAACAAAGACGTGATCGGCATCCGAAGTTCTGGTCGCGATGGCGTCTTTGAGGGTACCTCATACCTGCCTGGACCCTTCGACCCTGACGACCTCGACCGCGATCTCGTGTGGCTCGACGGCTACTTCGCTCGCTGGCCTCAGGAGCCACCCTCAGCCTGAGTGACCGCCGGGCGGTCCGCGGCCGGCAGGTGCTGGCGCAGTGCCGGCCGCGCCTCTGAATCAGGGCATCTGGTCAGAGTCGATCACGTCGGGCAGGACCGTGCCCACATCCGGTCCCAGGAACATCGGGATCCCCCATTCCTGGAGCGGATCGCCGATCGCCTCCATGCCCAGGGCCTGGCCGTCCTCGCGGTCGAACCGCCCGCTGATGTTGGCGGGGAAGCCGATCATGTTGACGATCGGGTCGACATAGGTAAAGGAGGTGTTCGCGAACTGCAGGCCGACGAAGTTCTGCTGGCCCGCCAGGACTCCGGGCAGGGTGAAGAACCGGTGCCAGTAGGAGCCGATGTTGGGGCTGGCATGGTTCACCGCGTTGACGTAGCCTGGCCACCAGTTCGGATTGCTGAAGTTGCCCGCCGCGCGCTGCAGCGGCGCCACCTCGCGGATCCAGGAATCGCCATTGGCGTCCACTACCTCGAAACCCGGCCCCGGCTCGGAGCCGTTCGCGCCGTTCAGCTCTTCGCCGTAGACCTTTCGGAAGTGTGCGGGCGGAAGAGGCGGCTCGTTCAACGAGAAGGGATCCTGCTGGTCCCACACCTCGCGCATCGTCCAGCCGATGAGGCCCGGCTGGCAGGTCGTGATCCGTGCCCAGCCCGCGAAGTTCTGAGGGATGCCCGAGGTGGCCGGCGTGATCCGCTGCACGGCGCCCGGGGCCAGGGAAGGGAAGGTGAGGTTCACCACCGCGCCCGTGCGGTTGAAGATCTCCACGTTCACCGTCCCGGTGGCGGTCCCGCCGACATTGGCGATGCTCATCATCGTCTCCACCGGCGGCGTCGCAGGCAGCGGCGGCACTATAGGGATCGCCAGCGGCCCCGTCTCCACGTGCTCGGGATTGATCAGCCGCCGGGCCGGCGCGTTCTGCATCATGCCCGACCCCATGCGGAAGCGGCGGCCCGGCCTGAGGTTGGACGTCGTGCTGTTGCCGAAGATATCCACCATCAGGAAGTCGCCGAGGATCGGATTGCCGTTCGAGAAGGCGGCGGCGATCACGTCCAGGCTGAAGGGACCCGGATTGGTCAGGTAGAACGGCTCCGCCACAGCCCAGATGGAGGTGTCGAGGAACATCCCGAACGCCGGTATCGTGACCGTCTGCGAGGTGAGCGGAGTCCCGGGGGAGATGACGCTGAGGAGCGCCACGGTGGCCGGCGTGTTGTTCGGGTTGAGCACGCAGTTCAAGGGCAGGACGCCGTTCATGAAATCTTCCGGCTGGCTGTTCGAAGCCGGGAACGGACCGGAGTACAGGGCGGTGGAGTAGTCCTGGCTGATCTGGAGCTGCTGCATCGAATTGGCCCCGGGAACGGGAGTCGCCGGAAGGATGTCCGGATCGGTGACCGTCAGGCCGTTCGAAAGCTGCATCCGTCCGAAGTGGTGGATCGTCGCCCCGACGATGGGGTGGTCGGCGGTCACCTCCACCGAGCCGATGCCGGGGCCTCCGAACTGGCGCAGCTCCACGGCGCCGCGGACGAAGGTGGCCTCGGGAGCGAGGGTGGTCGGGAAGCTGGCCAGCGTGAGGCCCGCCGGGCTCCGGTAGGTGATCCTCGCCGTCACCGTGAGCGTGGGGCTGGGGTTGTTGACCACCAGCGCGCTGCGCCAGTCGGTCATGTCGACCGGCGCCGTCAGGTTCTGGGGCGGATTGAAGAACACGCAGGCGCCCCACTTCTGGTTAGCCTGCGTGCCCTGGAGGTGCACCGAGGAGTGCATCCAGTGGTAGTCGTTGCTGGTCGAAGGGTTGGGGAACAGCGTCGGGTCGGCGAAGGTGTCCAGCGGCGCGTCATTGATCCCGGTCGGGGCTGGATCGATGGGGAAGGGGCACGCCGGTTGAATGATCTGGCCCCCCGCCGGCAATACCCCGGGAAATACGCCGAGAGCGGTCGCGAGGGCGGCGGCGACCAGGGTCCGAAGCATCGACTTCCGAGAATTCATGAAGAGCTCCTTTTCCGAGGCGCGGCCCGATCGCCTGCCTCTTTAGGAGAAGCGGAAAAAGTGGGGAGGAGAGATAAAGGCCTGCCCTGAGACAGGCTGGGGTCCAGTTCCACCATGGCGCATTACCGTGGTAATATCCCTACATGGCAATCGCGCATTCGAAGCTCACTGCCCAGGGACAGATCTCCGTACCCAAGGAAGTCCGACGGAGGCTTGGTATCGGTCCGGGCTCTGTCCTGGAGTGGGAGGAAGAAGGAGAGAAGATCGTGGTCCGGAGAGCGGGCCGCTACACCTCGGAAGATGTGCATCGGGCGTTGTTCGAGAAAGCGCCCGAGCCTCGGACCCTCGAAGAGCTCAAGGAGGGGGTGCGGCAGTACGTAAGGGGCCGCCATGCGCGCCGTTGACACCAACGTACTGGTCCGGCTCGCAACCCGGGATGACGTCCGGCAGACTGAGGCCGCGGAGGCTTTCGTGGCTGAAGGGGCCTGGGTTCCCCAACTCGCCCTGGTCGAGGCCATGTGGGTCCTGGCCTTCGTCTACAACCTGGAGCCGGAAAAGATCGCGACGGCTGTCGAGATGTTTCTCAATCATAGGGAATTGACAGTTCAGGATTCTGATGTGGTCGCGGCCGCGCTCGAAAGCTTCCGGCAACGGCCGGCCCTGGGTTTCTCCGACTGCCTGATTCTGGAGGTGGCGCGAAAGGCCGGGCATTTACCTCTGGGTACTTTCGACCGCGGCCTCGGCAAGCTCGACGGTGCCCGCAGGCTGTAGCTGCCCGTTCCATGGATCTCCACCTCGCAGGCCTCACCGCCGTCGTCACCGGAGGCTCCGCCGGCATCGGCGCCGCCATCGTCCGGACGCTCGCCGCGGAAGGTTGCAACGTGGAATTCTGCGCTCGTGGTCAGGCGCGGATCGATGCCATGCTCGCGTCGGTGGAGGAGTTGCCCGGGCAGGTCCGGGCCAGGAGCGTTGACGTCAACGATGCGGAGGCGTTCTCGTCCTGGCTCGCGTCGGTCGGGGCCTTCGACATCTTCGTTCCCAACGTGAGCGCCCTGGTGGCGGACTGGCCGGCGTGTATCGAGACCGACATCCGTTCGACCGTGGCGTGCACCGAGGCGGCCATCCCGTTCCTTCAGAAATCGGATCACGCGGCGATCACCTACATCGGGTCGAAGGCGTCTTCCTTGCCTCAGCCCAACGGTCCCGCGTATGGGGCGGTCAAGGCGGCCATGGCCCACTACATGAAGTCTCTTTCGAAGCGCCTGCTCCCCCAGATCCGCGTGAACGTCGTCTCTCCTGGAGATACGTTGTTCCCCGGGGGCTTCTGGGACCGCGTCCGCACGAAGTCTCCCGAGAAATTCGATCGCGTGGTGGGGCTCAATCCCATGGGCCGCCTCGCGGTGGCGGAGGAGGTGGCGCGCGTGGTGGCGTTCATCTCCAGCCCGGCCGCGAGCTTTGTGGCCGGAGCGAACTGGTACGTCGACGGCGGCTCGACCGGCCATGTCTACGGCTGAGCCGTCCGCCTGTGCTGATGTCCCGCCGGCCCGGCGTGAAGCTGGGAGGAAGCGCGCCTGCCGGAACGGTATCGCCGGCAGGCGCGTATCTTCAAGGTTCAGATGCAGTAATTCGAGTAGAAGTTGCCGCACGTCGTGCGGGTCTGGTTGTACGGGTTCTGACATCCCGCCTGGGCGTTGATGGGGGTGCACCAGTTGCAATGGCAGTAGTACGGGGCGGCGCTCACCGAGGCGGGAGCCATCCAGGAGGCGAGAAGAAGAGCAAAGGCGGCGGTGAGCTTCAAGAGATTCTTCATAGGGTGTTCTCCTTTGGGGTCGTGCCAGCGGTGACGGATACTCCTGTTATTCGCGATAGTCTATAGGCTGGCCTTCCTGTTCGACAAGGAGCGGTACTGGCGGTTATCCTCTCCGAGCTTCTCGGGCCACTTTCAGTGGTGACCTGACTCGCGAGCCTCTGGCTCCTTGAAGGATTCTCATGTCAGCCAACCGCTTCCTGGCCGTCTCTGCTCTTGCTGTATCCCTATGCGCCCCCGTCTTCGCGGAAACCCCGGAGACCCCGGAAAACACCGTCTTCCGCGATCTCTCCCGTGAGGCTCTCCAGGCCCTTCCCGCCCGGGACGAGCTTCGGGAGATGCCCCTGCCGGGGCGGTTCCGCACCCTGGAGGTGGACGTCAAGGGCCTGGTGAGCCTGCTGGACCGGACGCCGGTGGAGCGCTCGGCGGTGGCCGCGGCGGCGGCGCCGGTGCGGCTCGCCATTCCCTATCCGGACGGCACGGACAGGCTCTTCCGCGTGGAGGAGTCGCCGGTCCTGGAGCCGGAGCTGGCGGCCCGGTTCCCGGAGATCCGGACCTTCACGGCCCAGGGGATCGACGATCCCACGGCCACCGCGCGGCTGAGCTTCACCCCCCTGGGCTTCCATGCCATGGTGCTGTCGGCGTCCGGCACGGTGCTCATCGATCCCTACCGCCGGTGGGACGCGCGCTACGTCCTCTCCTACTTCAAGCGGGAGGCGCGCAAGCCGGCCGGGGCGGGCTTCCGGTGCGGCGTCAACGAGGAGATGCAGGCGGAGGCGGAGTCCCTTGCGGAGATAGCGGAGACACCGTCCGGCTCTCCGGCGGAGGTCCCGTCGGGGACCGATCTCCGCACGTACCGCCTGGCGCTGGGCGCCACCGGGGAATACTCGGCCGCGGTCTGCGATCCCAATCCGGCGGCCGTGGCCTGCGCCCTGACTGCCATGGCGGTGTCGATGAACCGGGTGAACGGCATCTACGAGCGCGAGGTGGCGATCCGCATGGTGATGGTCGCCAACAACAACCTGATCATCTACACGGACGGCGAGACCGATCCCTATACCAACGAGGACGGCGTCGAGATGCTGTCGGAGAACCAGGGCAACCTCAACAGCGTCATCGGCTCCGCCAGCTACGACATCGGCCACGTGTTCTCGACGGGTGGCGGGGGAGTCGCCTCGCTGAGGGTGCCCTGCACGGGCAGCAAGGCGCAGGGCGTCACCGGGCTGTCCAATCCGGCGGGCGATCCGTTCGACGTTGACTACGTGGCCCACGAGATGGGACACCAGTTCGGCGGCTCCCATACGTTCAACGGCACCACCGACAATTGTTTCGGCAACCGCAGCGGGTCCTCGGCCTACGAGCCGGGCAGCGGCAGCACGATCATGGCCTACGCGGGTATCTGCGGTGCCGAGGACCTCCAGCCGCACAGCGACGACACGTTCCACACCCGGAGCTTCGATCAGATCGTGGGGTTTGCCACCGGTGCCACCGGGACCTCCTGCGCGGTCACCACGGCCACGGGCAACGTCGCGCCGGTCGTCAACGCCGGCCCGGCTTTCACCATCCCGAAGCAGACTCCGTTCACCCTCACGGGCTCGGCCACGGACGCCGACGGCGACCCCTTGACCTACATGTGGGAAGAGTTTGATTTGGGGAGCGCCTCCGCCGCCGCCACCATCGGCAACGGCGATACGGACGCTGTGCGCCCCGTCTTCCGCTCCTTCGTGCCGCTGACCACCCCGAGCCGCACCTTCCCGCGCCTCTCCGACATCCTCAACAACACCACGACGATCGGCGAGTGGATGTCCAACCGCAGCCGCACCATGACCTTCCGCCTGACCGCCCGCGACAACCGGACCGGCGGCGGCGGGGTCAACTTCGCCTCGACCACCGTGACGGTGAACGCCGCCGCCGGGCCGTTCGTGGTCACCCAGCCCGACACCGGGTTGAGCTGGCGGGGCAACAGCGCGCAGACGGTGACCTGGAACGTGGCCGGGACCAGCGCCGTGCCGGTGAATTGCGCCAACGTCGAGATCCACCTGTCGGCCGACGGCGGCAATACCTTTCCCACCGTCCTCGCGGCCTCGACCCCCAACGACGGCTCGGAGAGCGTGACCCTGCCCAACACGCTGACGGCCCAGGCGCGGGTCCGGATCTCCTGCGTGGGGAACATCTTCTTCGACATCTCGAACACCGACTTCACCCTCACCGAGGCGGACAGCCTCCCCTTCGCCGACGGCTTCGAGAGCGGCGACACCTCGGCCTGGGACCTGTGACGGGCGGCCGGGGGGAGTCGTTCCCCGAAGCAAGGGGCCGGAGCGGCGGTATGATCCGGCTGTCATGACTGGCAGCGACTCACATCAGGAAAACCTTTGGATCGACGGCGAACGGGTCCCCGCCCGTTCCGGCAAGAGTCGGGGCGATTCTCAATCCCGCGACCGGCGAGGTCCTCGCCCAGGTCGCCCAGGGCGGGCCGGAGGACATCGGCGCCGCCGTCGCCGCGGCGAAGCGGTCCTACGAGCAGGGAGATTGGCGCCGGGCCACGGCCGCGGAGCGGGCGCGGGTGCTGCTCCAGCTGGCGGAGGGGATCCGCGCCGCGGCCGAGGAGCTGGCGGCGCTCGAGTCGCGCAACGTGGGCAAGCCCATCCAGGAGGCGCGCGGCGAGGTGGAGATGGGCGCCGCCTGCTTCCAGTACTACGCCGGCCTGATCCCCGCGTTCGGCGGGCAGACCGTGCCGGTGGGCGCGCCGGGCACGGGCCTCACCTTCCGCGAGCCGGTCGGGGTCTGCGGCCTGATCGTGCCGTGGAACTTCCCCTTCGCCATCACCACCTGGAAGGTGGCGCCCGGCCCTGGCGCTGGGCAACTCGGTCGTCGTCAAGCCCGCGTCCGCCACGCCGCTGACGGCCCTGCGGCTGGCCGAGCTGGCCGCCGAGGCCGGGGTGCCGCCGGGTGTGCTCAACGTCGTGCCGGGACCCGGGCGGCGCGGCCGGATCGGCCCTGGCCCAGCCATCCGGACGTGCGCAAGATCGCCTTCACCGGCTCGACCGAGGTCGGCAGCGAGGTCATGCGGATGGCGGCCGGCGACGTCAAGCGGGTCTCCCTGGAGCTGGGCGGCAAGTCGGCCAACCTGATCTTCGCGGACGCCGATCTGGAGAAGGCCGGGCGCGTCGATCTCCGGCGCCCTCGGCAACGCCGGGCAGGACTGCTGCGCCCGCAGCCGCGTGCTGGTCGAGCGGCCGGTCTACGACGAGATCGTGGAGCGCTTCGTCGAGCACGCCCGCGCGCTCCGCGTCGGCGATCCCCTGGACGACGCGACGCGAGATGGGCTCGCTCATCTCCCCCGAGCACCGCGAGCGGGTGGACGGCTACGTGCGGCGCGGCGTCGAGCAGGGGGCGACGGCTGTGCACGGGCGGCCGGGCGCTGCGCGGGGGCTTCTACGACCGCGGCAGCTTCTACGAGCCGGCGGTCTTCCGCGACGTCACGCCCGGCATGGAGATCGCCCAGGAGGAGATCTTCGGGCCCGTCGTGGCCATCCTGCCGTTCGACACCGAGGAGGAGGCGATCCGGCTCGCCAACGGCACGGTCTACGGCCTCTCGGGCTCGCTCTGGACGCGCGACATCGGCCGGGCGCTGCGGGTGGTCCGGGCAGTCGAGACCGGCGTGATCTCGGTCAATTCGAGCTGGAGCGTCCACCTGGAGATGCCGTTCGGCGGCGTCAAGAGGAGCGGCGTCGGGCGCGAGCTGGGGCCCGTCGGCCCTGGAGCACTACAGCGAGTGGAAGAGCGTGTTCATCTCTGAGGAGTAGACGATGACCGAATGCCGATGCAGCGGCATGCTGACCCGCGGCGAGCTGGGCGACCTCGTCGAGCGCGGCGAGATCGAGACGGTGCTGGCGGTCTTCCCCGACATGTACGGCCGCCTGATGGGCAAGCGGATCACCGGCTCACTTCTTCCTCGAGGAGGTCGCCGACGGCGGCATGCACGCCTGCGACTACCTGCTCGCCTGCGACATGGAGATGGACGTCATCCCCGGCTACAAGTACACGAGCTGGGAGACCGGCTACGGCGATTTCCACTGCGTCCCGGACCTCGCGACGCTGCGCCGGGCCGCCTGGCTGCCGAAGACCGCGCTGGTGCTGTGCGACCTCTTCGATCATCACGAGAAGCCCGTCGAGGTCTCGCCGCGCCGCATGCTGCAGCGCCAGCTCGAGCGGGCCCGCGAGGCCGGCTTCACGGTGATGGGCGGCACGGAGATCGAGCTCTACGTCTTCGACGACAGCTTCGCGGAGGCGCGGGCGAAGAACTACCACGACCTGCGGCCGATGGGGACGTACAACGAGGACTACCACATCTTCCAGGGGACGAAGGAGGAGGACCTGATCGGCGCCATCCGGCGCCACCTCGACCAGAGCGGCGTGCCGGTCGAGTTCAGCAAGGGCGAGGCCGGGCCTGGGCCAGCAGGAGATCAACCTCCGCTACAGCGAGGCGCTGATGCAGGCCGACCGCAACGTGCTCTACAAGCACGCGGCCAAGGAGATCGCCTGGGCGCAGGGCAAGTCGGTCACCTTCATGGCGAAGTGGGACGAGAAGCACACCGGCTCGAGCGCGCACATGCACGTCAGCCTGTGGGACACGGACGGCGAAGGAAACGTTTTTCCCGGCGACCGGCAGACCGGTCCGGTGGCGGCGAGCGACACGTTCCGCTGGTTCCTGGGCGGCTGGATGAAGCACGCGCGCGCGCTCGCCGCCTGCTACGCCCCCTACGTGGCCTCCTACAAGCGCTACCAGTCGCGCTCCTGGGCGCCGACCGCGATCGCCTGGAGCTACGACAACCGCACCGCCGGCTTCCGGGTGGTCGGCCGCGGCCCGTCGCTGCGCATCGAGTGCCGCATCCCGGGCGCGGACGCCAATCCGTACATCGTCTACGCCGCGGCCCTCGCCGCCGGTCTCGACGGCATCGAGCAACCGGATCGAGCCGCCGGAGATCTTCCAGGGAGACCTCTACGCGGCCGAGCGAGCTGCCGCAGGTTCCGGGCACGCTGCGCGAGGCGATCGACGAATTCGAGCGGAGCGACCTGGCGCGCGAGGCCTTCGGCGAGGACGTGGCCGAGCACTACCTCCACTTCCTGCGCACCGAGCAGCGGAAGTTCGACGAGGTGGTGACCTGCTGGGAGCGGGCGAGGTATTTCGAGCGGGCGTAGGGGCGAGGATGAAACCCAAGATCTATCTTGAGACCTCAATTATCAGCTACCTCACGGCCCAGCCAAGCCGTGACATCGTTACTGCCGCGCGCCAGCAGATCACGAGAGAGTGGTGGCAGAGGAGGCGCGAGACGTTCGATCTGTACGTGTCGGAATTCGTGATCGGCGAAGCGCGCCTGGGTGATACGCGGGCAGCCGACCTCCGGCTTCAGGCTCTTGAGGGGATCGCTCTGATACAATTAACTGAGGACGCGGCCCTTCTCGCCGAGGAGCTGGTGGCAAAAGGGCCGTTGCCGGAGAAGGCCGCTCTCGATGCTTTGCATATTGCAGCCGCCGTCAGCGCCGGAGTCGATTATCTGCTGACTTGGAACTTCAAACACCTCGCGAACGCCACGATGCGAAGCAAGATTGAATCACTCTGCCGCTTGCGAGGCTATGAACCCTGTATCATCTGTACGCCTGAAGAGTTGCTGGAGGAGTGAGCCATGCCCCAAGATGAGATCATCCAGGAAGTCCGAGCCCTTCGCGAGGCTTATGCCAGCCGGTTCAACTTCGATATCCGTGCCCTCTATCGTGACGCCAAGGAGCGTGAACAGAAAGAGGGACATAAAGTCGTCTCTCTGGAACCAAGGCGCACCCTAACCGCAGAAGAGATCGAGCCTCGGTAAATGCGTCTCCAAAACAAGACCGCCCTCATCACCGGCGCCGGCTCGGGAATCGGCCGTGAAACCGCCCTCCTGTTCACCAAGGAAGGCGCCAAGGTCGTGGCCGTGGACGTGAACGATGAAGCGGGCAACGCGGTCGTCAAGGAGTTGCGGGCTCTGGGGGGCGAGGCGTACTACGTTCACGCGGACGTCTCGAAGGCTGGTGACGCCGAGGCCATGGTCCGCGTCGCCGAGGAGGCCTGCGGCCGGCTCGACGTGATGTTCAACAACGCCGGCATCTCCCATCCCAGGGACGACGACGCGGTCACGACCGAGGAAGACGTCTGGGACCTGACGATGAACATCAATCTGAAGGGCGTCTTCCTCGGCTGCAAATACGGCATCCCCGCCCTTCGCCGCGCCGGGGGCGGCTCGATCATCAATACGGCCTCCTTCGTGGCGGTCCTGGGCGCGGCCACCCCGCAGCTCGCCTACACGGCCAGCAAGGGAGGCGTCCTCGCCATGACCCGCGAGCTGGCGACGATCCACGCCCGCGAGAACATCCGGGTCAACGCTCTCTGCCCCGGCCCGCTGCGCACCCCGCTGCTGATGCAGTACCTGGACACCGAGGAGAAGCGCCAGCGCCGCCTCGTCCACATCCCCATGGGCCGTTTCGGCGAGGCCCACGAGATCGCCAAGGCAGCCCTGTTCCTCGCCTCCGACGAGTCTTCCTTCACCACCGGCGCGACCTTCCTCGTCGACGGCGGAATCACGGCGGCGTACGTGACTCCAGAGTAATCCCCAGGTAATCCCTAAGACGGGGGCTTGACCGTCAGGTGCGACATCTGTAGCATAAGGCGACAGATGTCGCATGGAGGACGGTCATGGCACGATCCATCCAGAAAGAGCTGAGCCGGCGGGAGCGCCAGATCATGGACGCGCTCTTCGAGCTGGGCGAGGCGTCGGCGGAGGAGGTGCGCCAGCGGTTGCCGGAGCCGCCGAGCTGCTCGGCGGTGCGGGTGATGCTGACGCGCCTGGAGAAGAAGGGCTACATCCGGCACCGGGAGGAGGGGCTGCGCTACGTCTACGGGCCGGCCGTCTCCAAGGCCCGGGAGCGCCGCTCGGCCCTGTCACGGCTGGTGCAGACGTTCTTCGGCGGCTCCACGGCCGAGGCCATCACGGCGCTGCTCGACACGGCCGAGGGCCTCTCGGACGAGGAGCTCGACCGGCTGGCGGCGACCATCGAACAGACCAAGGAAAAGAGGAAGGAGGAGGTATGAGCTTCGAGATTTTCACGCTGGCGCTCCCTTCCGTGGTCCTCGAAATGGCGGGGAAGGGGGCTCTGATCGCCCTCGCCGTCCTCGGCATGGCCGCTCTCCTGCGCCGTGCGTCGGCGGCCAGCCGGCATCTGCTGCTCGTGCTTGGCGCGGGCTGCCTGTTGGTTTTGCCGGTGTTTGCGGTGGGGCTGCCTTCTCGCGAGGTGGCGGTGCTTCCCTTGGAGCCGGTGGGGCCGGTGCAGCCGGTGGTGGCCGCGCAGCCTGCGGAGGACGGGCACGGACTTTCACAGGACGGACAGGGACGGTCACGGAGTGAGACGTTGGGCTCGGCTCAGCGGGTGGCTCCCAGGGACTTCAGGCTCCCGTTGGCCAGTGGCTTGGCTCTGTTCGCGTTGGCGGTTTCAGCGTTGCTCCTTGCGCGCCTGGCCCTGGCGGTGCGGCGGCTGGGCAGGCTGTATGCCGGTTCCTTTGCCGCGCCTCAGGCCTGGCTGGAGCTCTTCGAGGAGCTGAAGGGGCGGCTGGAGGTTCGCCTGGGCATTTCCTCAGAGGTGGCCGTGCCGGTGACCTTCGGTTGGAGGCGTCCGGTGGTGCTGCTGCCGGAGGCGGCCCGCGGGTGGGAGGAGGCACAGCTCCGGGAGGCTTTACTCCATGAGCTGGCCCACGTTCGGCGGCATGACTGGGCTTTGCAGATGATCGGCCGCGCCGCCCGCGCCCTGCACTGGTTTAATCCCCTGGTCTGGCTGCTCTCCCGGCGCCTGCTGCTCGAAGCCGAGCTCGCGTGCGACGACCAGGTGCTGCGGGCCGGTGCCGGTCCCGCCGACTATGCGGGCCGGCTGGTGGCCCTCGCCCGGGAAGTGCGGAGCGCTTCGCGCCGCCCGGCCGAGACGGTGGCCTTCGCCCGTCCGTCCGGGCTGGCGAGCCGGGTGGCGTCCATCCTGGATCCCCGCCGGCGGCGGGGTGCTCCGGGCCGTCTCGCCGTTGCCGGGACCGCTCTGGCCGCCTTGATCTTCCTGCTGGCGGTGGCGCCGGCGCGGCTGGTGCGGGCGGAGCAGCGGGGCACCGTTCTCTCGTCCTCGTCGTCCTCATCGGGCCCGTCGCTACCGCCCCTGTTCGTCGCGGCGCGAGAGGGCCGGGAGGCGGAGGTTCGGCTCCTGCTGGCCGCTGGAGTCCCCGCCGACCTCGCCCCTGAGGGTGAGGGCACGCCGCTGATGATCGCGGCCGAGCAGGGCCATGCGGGCGTGGTCGAGGCGCTGCTCGAGGCGGGCGCCGATCCGAACGTGATCATCCCGGGCAGGGGCATGCCGTTGATGGCCGCTGCCCGCGGGGGGAATGTGCGAATCGTGAGCCGCCTGTTCTCCCTGAGCACCGATACCAAGTTCGTCATCACCGACGAGGAGGCGTTCCGGAAGGCCACAATGCAGCACAAAACCTCCGGGGACTTTGCCCGGGTGCTCATCAGCGGGTGGAAATACATGCTGCCGGAATCGATGTACAAGAAGGCGGCGGTCCAGCCGAGAATGGAAGGCGGGATCGTGCTGGAGCGCGGAGCCAGGGACTGAAGCCGCGGACGCTGTACTAATACCCCAGCTTCTCCTTTCCCTCCGCGATCGCCTCGTCGTTGCCTTGGACGCTGAGCTTCTCCCGGTCGGCGCCGCGGCCGGGCGGGTAGAGGCTCTGGCGGTAGAGGGGATAGCACTCGCTGCGCAGGTGGCCCAGGGTCTGGTGCCCCCGGCGTACGGCCCGCTCGTGGCGCAGGGCGGCGATGTCGACGGGGGCCACCACGATCTTCTCGCCCGGGCCGGGATCGGCCTGGGCGAGGATGCGGCCTTCGAAGTCCACCACCATGCTGCCGCCGGGCCAGGAGAATGGCGGGTAGTGCGAGAGGCTCGCGGCCTGGTTCGAGGCCACCACGTAGGCGATGTTCTCCAGGGCCCGGCAGCGGTTGACGACCGTCCACCAGTCCATGGGCGCGGTGGCGCCCCAGGGGTCCATGTAGGCGGAGACGCGGATCAGCACCTCGGCGCCGTTGGCCGTGAGCTGGCGCAGGGCCTCGGGGAAGAGCCAGTCGTAGCAGATGGCCACGCCAAGGTTGCCGATGGGCGTCTTCGCCACGGGGAACATCTCCTCGGCGTAGTCCGGCAGGTCGTGCGGGCTGGCGTGGACCTCCCAGGGAATCCAGGGGTTGACCTTGCGGTATTTGGTGAGGATGCCCTCGGGGCCGATCAGGCAGGTGGCGTTGAAGACGGCGCCGGGGTAGCGGTCGTCCCGCTCCAGGAAGGTGCCGGTCTGGATGTAGATCCCGTACTCCCGGGCCTTGGCCTCGTAGCGCTCGGTGTGCTCGTTGGGGATGGGGACGGCCAGCTTGTCCAGCAGCTCGCGGGCGGTGGGGTAGACCGGGGCCGCGTGGGCGAACTCGGGGAAGACCACGAGCTTGACGGGCAGGAAGGGCGCGTAGCCCTCGACCGCCTGGGAGATCATGCCGATCATGCGGTCCGTATGGGACTTGATGCCCGCGCGGTCCGCGGGGTTGGGGAAATCCACCTGGCAGGCCGCCGCGGCGTAGCGCAGGCGCGTCTCGTCGCTCATCCGATCCCTCCTTGATGGTTCGACGCTGGCTGTTTGAATTATCGCTGATTCGATTAGGATAGAGGGACAGGAGAAAAAATGAGACGCCTCTCGACCCTCCCCCTGCTCCTGCTGACACTGCTCGTGCTGACCGGAGCCGCTTCCTCCCCCTCCTTCGAGGAGGGCCTGAAGGCGGTGGCCGCCGGCAACCACGCGGCCGCCCTGCCGCTCTTCGAAGCGGCGCTGGGCGCCGATCCCGACAATCTCCGCTACGCCAACGAGTACCGCAAGGCCGTGATCCGCACGGGCGAGTACGACCGCGCGGTCGGCTTCTTCGAGAAGCTCACGGCGGCCCATCCGCAGGCGGCGTTCGCCTGGCTCAACTACGGCTACGCCTACGTGGACAAGATCCCCGCGGCCGGCTCCATCACGCAGGTGATCCTCGCCAACAATGCCCTCACCCAGTTCTCGAAGTCGATCGAGATCAAGAAGAGCTGGATCGCCCTCTACACTCGGGGCAACAGCTATCTCTACTGGCCCAAGGTCTTCGGCCGCGCGCCGCTGGGGGTGGCCGACCTCGAGCAGGCGGTCGACCTGGCGAAGAAGGAGCCGAAGAAAAAGAAGGTCCACGTCCGCGCCTGGGTGGCGCTGGGCGACGGCTACTGGAAGACGGACCAGCTGGAGAAGGCGAAAGCCACCTGGCGCGAGGGTCTGGCCCTCTACCCGGGCGAGCCGCAGCTGGAGGCCCGCCTGGCCAGAAATGGCGAGGAGCTGGAGACGTACATCCAGGACCAGCTCGACCCCAACAAGCGGGTGGACACGAATTTAGAGTCCCTTTGGGAGGATGAGTGAGGGCCGCGGTCCTCCTGGCCCTTCTCCTCGCCGCGGCACCGGTCTCCGAGAGCCCTTCGAAGGAAGAGCTCCTCTGGCACCACCGCAACCTCGGCAAGGCGTTCTACGAGAACCCCACGACCCAGTACCAGGCGGTCGATGAATTCAAGGCGGCCCTGGACCTCGCGCCGGACTCCGTGCGCGAGCGGGTCAACTACGGGCTCGCCCTGCTCAGGGCCGGCAAGATACCCGAGGGCGTGGCGGAGCTCGAAAAGGCCCAGAAGCAGGACCCCTCGGTCCCCCACTCCTGGTTCAACCTCGGCATCGCCTACAAGCGCGACGCCGCCTACGAGCGCGCCATCCCCCAGTTCCAGAAGATGGTGGAGCTGGTGCCCGACGAGCCCGTCTCCCATTACAACCTGGGCACCCTCTATAAGCTGACCGGCAAGCCGGACCTGGCCCTGAAGCACTTCGAGGAGGCCGCGCGGCTCAACCCCTCCCTCGCCGGTCCCCACTTCCAGCTCTACAACGCCTACAAGGCCGCAGGCCGGACGGAAGACTCGAAGCGCGAGCTGGCGACCTTCCAGGCGATCCGCAAGCGCCAGGAAGGGGCCGCCGTGCCCGAGGACCTGGAGTGGAGCTGGTACTCGGAGATCTACGACGATCCGGACCCCGAGGGCGGCGCCTCGGCCCCGGTGCCGCCCAAGTGGCAGCCGCGCGAGCTCGCCTCCGGGCTCGACGCCGCCACGGCCTCGCTGACCGTGCTGGACGCCGATGGAGACGGCCGGCCCGACCTCCTGGCCACGTCGGCCGCAGGGGCGGCGCTGTTCAGGAAGGGGACCGAGCGTACCGGTCTCGATTTCAAGGGGACGGCCGTTCCAGGCGACTTCGACAACGACGGCCTGGTGGACCTCTGCGTCGTGGCCTCGGGATCCGCGGCGCTCTACCGGAACGCGGGCGGGCACTTCGAGAAGGTTGCTCTCCAGATTCCTCCGGGCTCGTTCCGCACCGCTGCCTGGCTGGATTTCGATCACGATTACGACCTCGACCTGATCCTCCTGGGCGACGGCGCCGCGCTGCTGCGCAACGAGGGGACGGACGGCTTCCGCGACGAGACGAAGCGCTTCCCGTTCGCGCCCGGCAAGGCGGTGGCCGCCGCGGCCCTCCACGTGGTCTCCGACACCCAGGGTGTGGACCTGGCCGTGACCTACGCGGACCGGCCGGGCACGGTCTACCGCGACCGCCTCGGCGGGACGTTCGAGGCCGTCGCCACGCCGGAGCTGCCGGCGGGTGCCTCCCTCCTCGCGCTCGATGCCAACGACGACGGCTGGACGGACCTCGCGGCCGGCTCCTCAGTCCTGCTCAATCAGCGGGGCAAGACGTGGACGGTGGAGAAGGCGCCGGCCCCGCCCTACGTGCCGGCGGACCTCGACAACCGGGGCAAGGCCGCGCTCGTTTCCGCTCCCGACGGCCCCTCTGTGGCTCTGGCCGCGGCGGACTTCGACGGCGACGGCCGGGTAGATCTGGCCTCTGTAGGAAAAGACGGCAGGCTCCAGCTCTTCCGCAACGCCACGGAGACGCCCCACCGCTGGCTCGCCGTGCGCCTCGAAGGGGTGAAGAACCTCAAGCTCGCCCCGGGCGCCGAGATCGAGGTCAAGGCGGGCCGCAGCTACCAGAAGAAGCTCTACTCGGGCACGCCCGTGGTCTTCGGCCTGGGCGGGCGCGCGGAGGTGGACGCCGTCCGCATCACCTGGCCCAACGGGCTCATCCAGAACGAGACGAAGCAGAAGGCCGGCCAACTGATTGCGTATAAGGAGGCGCCGCGCCTTTCCGGCTCCTGCCCGATGATCTTCACGTGGAACGGCGAGAGCTTCCAGTTCATCACCGACGTCCTGGGCGTCGCGCCCCTGGGCGCTTCGGCCGGCGACGGCGAATACTTCCCGGTGGATCACGACGAGTACATCCAGATCCCCGGCGAGGCCCTGGCCGAGGTGGACGGCCGCTACGAGATCCGCATCACCGAGGAGCTGCGCGAGGTGGCCTATCTGGACCAGGTCCGGCTGGTGGCCGTCGACCATCCGGAAACCGTGGAGATCTTCACCAACGACAAGTTCAAGGGGCCGCCGTTCCCCGAATTCCGCCTGTTCGGCGTCGAGCGGCCCCTCCGTCCCGTGGCGGCCCGCGACGCCGGGGGGCGCGACGTGCTCGACCGGCTCCTGGCCCGCGACCGCCGGTATCCGGACGGCTTCCGGCGGAGCTCGGCGGGCGTGGCCGAGATGCACCACCTGGACCTCGATTTCGGGCCGGCGGCGCCGGACGGCCGGGCCATCCTCGTGCTCTCCGGCTGGGTGGACTGGGCGGACGGCAGCACCTTCCTGGGCGCGGCGCAGGAGGCCGGCGGCGGCCTCGTGATGCCCCGCCTCCAGGTGCGCGGCCAGGACGGCCGCTGGGTCACGGTGATCGAGGACATGGGCATCCCCGCGGGCAAGCCCAAGACGATCGCCGTGGACCTCTCGGGCAAGTTCCTCTCCGCCTCGCGCGAGGTGCGCATCGAGACCAGCCTCTGCGTCTACTGGGACGAGATCTTCCTCTCCGCGGAGACCGCCGAGCCGGTAACGGCCCTCACGGAGCTCGCTCCCGCCACGGCCGCGCTGCGCTTCCGGGGCTTCTCGCGGCCGGTGATCCATCCCGAGCGCAAGCAGCCGGAGAGCTTCGACTACCAGACCTGGATGCCGCTCTCCATGTGGAACCCCACGCCCGGCCTCTACACCCGCTACGGCGACGTACGCCCCCTGCTGGCGGACGTGGACGACCGCATGGTGGTGATGGGCTCGGGCGACGAGGCGAGGCTCCTGTTCGACGCCAAGGCCCTGCCCCCTCTGCCGTCCGGCTGGCGCCGCGACTTCCTGCTCAAGGTGGACGGCTGGGCCAAGGACGCGGACGCCAACACGGCCTTCTCGCAGACCGTCGAGCCCCTGCCCTTCCACGGCATGAGCCGCTACCCCTATCCGGCGGGGGAGAGCTTCCCGGACGACCCGGTCCACCGGCTCTACCGGGAGCATTACAACACCCGCCCGGCGCTGCGTCTGATCCGGCCGCTAGAGGTTCCCGCGGGCCGATAATCCCCCCGATCAATTAAGTCCGCCCCGGCGTCCCGGAAACGCCCCTTCCCCGCACCTGTCGAGTGAACCCGTACGGGCGCTCCAAGAAAGGGGAAGTCGTCGGATGAGAACCGTTGGCTACGAGGAGATCAAACAGAGGGTCCGGCTCGAGGACGTCATCGGTCCGGTCCGTGAGTCTTTCAAGAGCTATTCGGCGGGCAAGGCGAACATCCCCCCGGTCCAGCACCTGGAGATGCCGGCCTGCCGGAGCGGCGCCCTGCACATCAAGACCGGGCATGTCGAGCCCCTGCCGTTCTGCCTCGTGAAGGTGGCTTCCACCTTCCCGGAGAACCCGCGGGAGACGCCGCCGAAGCCGTCGATCAACGGCGTGATCATGGTCTTCAGCACGCGCGACGGCGAGCCGCTGGCCGTGCTGGAGGACCGGGCGTGGATCACCCAGGCCCGCACCGCCGGCGCTGGCGCCGTCGCGGCCGAGTTGCTGGGCCGGCCCGGCGCGCGCACGCTGGGCATCGTGGGCGCCGGCACCCAGGCGCGCCTTCAGACGCGGGCCATTCTCCACGTGCTGCCGGAGATCGAGCAGGTCCTCGTCTGGGGCCGCACGCCCGGCCACGTCGCGAGCTATGTGGAGGAGATCTCCAAGGCCTGTCCCGGCATCGAGACCCGCGCCGCGGACACGGTCGAGGACGTCACCCGGGCGTCCGACATCCTGGTGACCACCACCTATTCGACCCAGCCGCTGGTCAAGGGCGAGTGGCTGCGGGAGGGCTCGCTGGCGATCGGCATGGGCGCCGACGCCGTCCACAAGCTGGAGATCGACCCCGCGTGCCTGCCGTCCATGGACCGCGTGATCGTGGACAGCCGGTCGCAGAACGTCAAGATGGCCGAGATCGGCTGCGGCATCCGGAGCGGCCTCTTCGACGACAGCCGCATCGACGCCGAAATCGGCGAGCTCCTCCTGAACGGCGGCCCCGCACGCGGCAAGGACAGCGACCGCATCGTCTGCAAGCTGACCGGCGTGGCGGTCCAGGAGATCTTCGTCTGCGAGTTCCTTTTGAAGGAGCTCGGGATCGTGCACTGACCCCCGGCTAGAACGTATCGCTGGTCGCCACCAGCCACTGCACCCGCTCGATGGACGAGCTCCCGTCGAGCGGGAACGCCACGTCCAGGTGCAGCACCCCGCCCCGCGAGGAGCGGCTGGAGCCCAGGCGCAGGCCGAAGCCGATATCCTTGAGGATCTTCCGTTCCTGGACGAACTGCACGTCGCGGCTCGTCAGCTCGTCCACGAACCAGGCCTGGCCGGCGTCGAAGAAGACGGCGGCCCCGAGGTGCGCGAGGTGGAAGATCTCGCGGTTGGTGAAGAACCGCTGCTCCAGGGTGAGGAGGGCGCGGCGGTCGCCCGCCTGGTAGCGCAGGGGATAGCCGCGCAGGCCGCTGTCGCCGCCCAGGAGGAGCTGCTCCTCCTCGTCCAGGCGGTGGGCCAGGTCGGCGCCGAGCGAGGCGTAGAAGAGGTGGTTGCCGAAGTTGCGGGCGTACCAGCGCACGCGCCCGCCGGCCACCAGATCCTCGGCCTTGTTCTCCGTCCAGCGGGTCGAGCCCCCGATCTGGGCCTGGATGAGCTGGCGGGGCGTGGGCCGCCAGCCGGCCGAGAAGGCGCTCTGGAGGATCCAGCGCTCGCCGTCGCCGCCGAACGCGGGGGCGGACCAGCCGAGGAGCACGTTGTACTGCCGGCCCAGGTTGACGTCCTCCGAGCGCTGGAAGCGGTTGAGGTCGCGCTCCACCACGAAACGGTCCTGGACGGACTCGAAGCTGATCCAGGGGAAGGCGAGCGTCCGGTCCGGAGGGATCAGGAAACTGGGGAGCTTGGAGGAGGGCACGAAGCTGTCGCTCGAATAGGTGAAGCCGAGCCGCAGGCGGCGAGCCGAGCCGTTGATGAGCCCCGTGGAGAGGCCGCCGTAGACCTCCAGGAAGTCGTGCTGGTGCTCGAAGCTGTCGGTCGGCTTGCCTCCCTTGAACAGGCGCTCGAGCCGCTCGTCGCGCAGGGTGCGCACGCCGGCCGACCAGCGCGAGGAGAGCGAGTAGAAGGGCCGCTCCGCCTCCAGGCGCTGCCGGCCGCCGTCGCTGTTGTGGGCGTAGGAAGCGGTCAGGCGGACGCGGCTGCCGAAGAGGTTCGGGTCGCGGAAGCGGATGAGGTTCGAGGTCCGGTCGAAGGTACCGATCCGCGCCAGCGGAGAGCTCCTTGCCCGTGCCCAGGAGGTTGGTGTCCTCCAGGGAGAAGCTGGTGTTGTTCTCGCCGCCCGAGCGGTTGAAGCTGGCGCTCCCCTCGAGGGTCCAGACGTCGCGGGTGGTCACCTCCACGTCCACCTTGCCGTCCTCGCGCAGGATGGGCTTGATGTCCACGTCGTAGAGATAGTCGTTCTGGCGCAGCAGGCGGGACGACTCGGCCACCAGCTCGGGGGAGAACACGTCGCCCGGCTGGAAGAGGAGCTGGCGCTCGACGACGCCCGGCCGGGTGGTCCGGTGCAGGCGGTTGGCGAAGTGGAAGATCTTCTTGTCTTCCCCGGGCCGGGAGGGATCGAAGATGTCCTGGTTGACGATCCGGATCTCGCCGATGACGCTCCCCGGCGGGATCGCGGGCGTCTCCACCTCGGGCTGGGCGGCGAGGACCGGCCGTTCCGCCTGCGCCTGGGCCTGGAGCCACGGGAGGAGGTCGGGAGACGGCTGGGCGGCCGCCCGTTCCGCATGGATCAGGGAGGAAACGCCAAGGAGCCCACTGGCCAGAGACAGTCGAAAGACGCGGTCGAAGACTGGCGGGCGGCTTTTGCCGCGGCTTGAATCCATGCGTTGGGAGGACTCCTTGTACAGCCGTCAGTTTGTACGGATCATACCGCGAATGCGTCGCGAGGGAAGAGCCCGCCCCTCTCTGGCATAGAATCGTCGCAATGGAAACCATCGCAGCGATCGCTGTAGGACTTGTGGCCGCCCTCCACCTCTGCATCCTCGCGTTGGAGATGTTCTTCTGGACGAAGCCTCTCGGCCGTCGCGCCTTCGGCGTGAAGCCGGACTTCGCGAAAACCACGGCCGCCATCGCCGCCAACCAGGGCCTCTACAACGGCTTCCTGGCCGCGGGCCTCATCTGGGGGCTGATCCTCGGCCCGGCCGGATTCTCCATCCGGGTGTTCTTCCTGGCCTGCGTGATCGTCGCCGGCGTCTTCGGCACCTTCACGGCCAGCCGCAAGATCCTGTGGGTCCAGGCCGTGCCGGGGATTCTCGCCCTGGTGCTGACGTTGCTGGCCGGCCGGCCGTGATCCTGTACGTCCTGAGTCTGGTCGGCGTCGGCGTCTTCGCGGCCAGCGGCGCGCTGGCGGCGGGGCGCAAGGGCTTCGACCTGATCGGGGTGGTGGTGATCGCCGGGGTCACGGCCATCGGCGGCGGCACGATCCGGGACGTCCTTCTCGACCGGCACCCGATCTTCTGGATCGCGGACCCGGTACAGCTCCTGGTCATCCTCGCGGCGGCCGGGCTGACGCTGGTCTGGGTGCGGTTCCGCAAGCCGCCGTGGACGGCGCTGCTCGTGGCGGACGCCCTCGGGCTGGCGCTCTTCACGATCAGCGGTACGCAGGTGGCGGAGCAGAGAGGCCTGCCGGCGATCATCGCCGTGGTGATGGGCACGATCACGGGCTCGGCCGGGGGCGTGCTGCGGGACATCCTGAGCGGCGAGGTCCCGCTCCTGCTGCGCCACACCGAGCTCTACGCCACGGCCGCCATCGTGGGCTCGGCGGCGTACCTCCTGGCCCAGGATTTCGGCCTCGCGGATACACCTGCGGCGCTCCTCGGCATGGCCACGGTCGCCGCCATCCGCTTCGCCGCCATCCTCTGGCGGCTCCGGCTGCCGGTGTTCGAGGTGCCGGAGTAGGACGGTTCTATTCCAGGCTGATCGCAAAAGGTGGACGCCGGATGGCCTTGCGGCAGCTTTCGAAGTCCAACCCTTCGGCGGTGCCGCGCTCGATGAAGTCCGCGATCAGGCGATCGATGCAGCCGGTGCCTTCCAGACCGTAGACCGTGTGCGTGCCCCCGGGCACGACCAGCACGCGGCTGCGGGGGAGGGCTCCGGCTACCTTTTCGGCCCATTCAAGAGGCGTCGCGGGATCGTTCTCGCCGGCCACGATCAACACCGGGATATCGGAACGGACGGGCTCCAGGAAGTCCGGCGGGACCTTCGCGGAGGGCCATTCGGCGCAGGCCGCGAGCTGCTGGCGGAGGCGGAGAGCGCCCACGAACGTGCCCGCGGCGAGTCGCCTCGCCTCTTTTCGATCCACGAAAGCCACGTCCTCGGCGCAGGTCACGGAGAGGTAGAGGCCGTCCGGAGGGCTCGCCAGCAGGGCGCTCGCGAGGTCGTAGGCCGTCTGGGCGAGGGGCTCCAGGTCGCCCGCCGCCGCTCGGCGTAGGAGGAGCGGCACGTACTGCACCCCGGACGGACGGTAGAGCAGGTAGCGCACCGTCTGGACGGCGCCGTTGCGGGTGAGGCGGAGCGTCGCCGCCTTGCCATCCCCATCCTGTACGGCTACCTTCGCGGGCTCCGCCTCCAGGCGCTTCAGCACCGTTTCGAGATCGGCCCGAGGGTCTGGGAACGCCGCGCGGCAGGAGGGCTCCGCGGCGCAGTCCCGGACGACCCGCTCGAAGGCCGCCTGGGTCTGGGGCGCGAGGAACGTGGGGAGGCGGGAGTCGGTGGGCAGCACCGAGGAGAGCTGGGCCGTCCGGACGCTCTCAGGATGGCGCCGCAGGTAGACCAGCGCCGCTCGGGTGCCGTAGGAGGCGCCCGCGAGGTTGACCCTGGGGTAGCCGAGGGCGGCGCGCACCTCCTCGACGTCGTCCACGATCGTGCCGGTGGTGTACTGGGTGAGGTCGTTGTCTTTGGCCAGGATCTCGCGGCAGCGGCGCACCGCCGCCGGGTCCATGAAGGTGTCGAGCGCCTCTTCCACCCCCCGTATGCCCTCCGGCTGGGGGCAGCGCAAGGGATGCGATCCGCCCGTGCCGCGCACGTCCACCAGCAGCACGTCGCGATGCTGGAGGACCGCTGCGAATTCAGTGACGACGTCCGGTGCCGATTCAATCGCCGACGCCCCGGGGCCACCCTCGAAGAAGACGAGCGGGTCCGGCTGGACCGGCTTGCCGGCGGCCGGGATCACCACCACGCGCAGGGGGATCCTGCGGCCGCTCCCGGCGGCGCGGTTCTCGTAGACCTCGTAGGTGCCGCAACGGGCCTCGCGGTCCACCCTGGGCAGCCGGCAGGGGGAGAGCTTCAGGGGAGAGGGCCGGGACCACCGCACTCTCTCTCCCTCCCGGATCTTCACCCGCAGCTCGGGCGAGTAGGTCGTCCAGCCGTCCGGCGACTCGTAGCCGATCCGCAGGGGAAGCTCCGGGAGCCCCGCCACCTGGAAGCCGGCGCTCTGCGGCATCTCGAAGGCTTCGGCGCCGTCACCGAGGAGGAATCGGTAGCGGCCTTCGGGGTACGGGCCCAGCTCCCAGAGGAGGCTCCCTTCGGAGACGCGGAAGTCCGCTTGGAGAGGGGCGCTGGAGCGGACCGAGGAGCAATGCAGCGCCCTCAGGGAGGAGAGCTGCGCCGTCAGGTCCACCACCCGGCGCTCATTGAGGTCGTAGCCCCAGACCCTGCCGAGGGGCTCGCGGTGGACGCAGAGGTAGAGGTCGTCCTGGAACCAGCTCCCTCCGGGAGGGCGGTGGAAGGCGTTCTCCCGCATCCAGGCCAGCTCCTTGAGGGAGGCGGCCAGGGTCGCGGGCTGGCGGAGGATATCTCCCGAGTCCATGCTCAAGAGAAAGCGGTTCTCCGCGCTCATGCGTTCGGCCTGGGCGAAGCGGACGCTCCAGTCCTGCCGGTTCAGCCACAGGCCCGAGACGAGGGCCACGGCCGCGAGAGCCCAGGCAGTCCGGCGCGACCGCTCCTCCAGAGCCCGGCACCCGGCGGCGAAGGCCACGGCCACGACGATCCAGGCCGGGACGGCATAGCGCGGCTCCATCCGGGTCGAGACGGGAAGGACCGGCAGGATCGCGAGGAGCAACGCGAGGACCGTCAAGAGAATCGCCCGGCTCCGGAAAGCGAGGAGACCGGCTGCCAACGAGACGCCGAGCACCACGGCCGCCCAGGAGAACCGCCCCCCTGCGATCTCCATCGCGATCTTGCCCGGCAGCGCGAGGGCCAGACTGGGAAGGTCCGCGGTGAACCCGTATCCGCCCGCGAACGTGCCCAGCGCCGCGTAGCGCAATCCCAGGTAGAGGATCAGGGCGATACCGTGCGGCAACGCTCTTCGAAGCCGTTCCGGGAAACGTCTCCCAGATGGATCGGGCAGCAGAGGCAGCAGCACGGCCAGGGGCACGGCGATCTCCTTGGCCATGCAGGCCGCGAAGTAGAGCACCGCCGAGAGCCAGGGCCGGCCCCGCGCCCAGGCCGCCACGGCCAGCGCGGCGAGGAGGATCGCCTCGATGTAGTGGCGCACCATGAGGAGCGGCGCGAGCGAGGAGGCCACCGGCCCCAGGAGGAAGACCCCGGCCCCAACGGCCGCCCAGAGGCGGGGGAGCCAGAGCCGCAGCACGCCGTAGAGCACCACCGGGCAGAGGGCGAACACCAGCAGGTGGTGAAGGTAGAAGGGGAACGGATCGAGCCCGAAGAGCCGCCGGTCCGCGTCCAGCGAGAGGAACAGGAGCGGCGTGAAGACCTTGGCCGGGAAGTCCCGGAACCCCGCGGCGTCGAAGAGGTACCACCCGGGCTGGTGGGTCAGGAGATAGCGCAGGTGGTGGAAGTCGTCATAGATCCACCAGAGGCCGAGGACCGAGGTGTAGAGCAGCCCGGCCGCCACGGCGAAAGCCAGGGCGATCCCCACCTCGGTCCGGGAAGCGGTGGCGGGCGCTGCTACGGCTCCAGCCCCTGGGAAAGGTCCCGGATGCGCGGCGCCAGCCGCTTGAGCTCTTCGAGGTGCAGCTCGGACAGCTGCTTCAGGATCTGGGAGCCCTGGGGCGTCAGGCGCAGGCGCACGACCCGGCGGTCCACCGTGTCCTCGTGCCGCTCCACCAGACCCGCCTTGACGGCGCGGTCCACCAGGCCCACCGCGCTGTGGTGCTGCAGAAAGAGGTAGCCGGCCGCCTCACCGATGGTCGGCCCCAGGTGCCCGTCGTGCCCCCGGATGGCCAGCAGGAGCTGGTGCTGGGCGGCCGTCAGGCCCACCTTCTCCGCCTGCTCCTCGCTCCAGTGCAGGAAACGACGCAGCCCTGTCCGGAACCGGAGAAGGCGCTGGTAGTCAGCGTCTTCCAATTCGCGACTCATTTAGGGGAATTCTACCCCATGCGCGGCGGCCAGGCCCGCTGCTGGGCCAGCGTGGCCTCCCAGTGCGCCTTGACCTCGGCCATGGAGTCGCCGCCGAGCTTCTCCAGCAGGGCGTCGGCGAGGATGAGGGCCACCATGGACTCGGCAATGACGCCGGCGGCCGGCAGGGCGGTCACGTCGCTCCTCTCGTACTGCGAGGCGTGGGGCTCCAGGGTGTCGAGGTCGACGCTGGGCATGCCCTTGCGCAGGGTGGCGATGGGCTTCTTGTAGGCCGTGATCACCACGTCCTCGCCGTTGGTGACGCCCCCTTCGAGGCCGCCCGCGCGGTTGGTGGGGCGGGTCCAGCGGCCGTCCGCCGTGCGCTCGATGGGGTCGTGGGCGGCGCTGCCGAAGCCCCGGGAGGCCTCGACGCCCGCGCCGATCTCCACCGCCTTGACGGCGTGGACCGAGAGGATGGCCTGGGCCAGGCGGCCGTCGAGCTTCTCGTCCCACTGCACGTGGGAGCCGAGCCCCACGGGCACGTTGTGGGCGATCACGGTGACGGCGCCGCCGAGGGTGTCCCCCTCCTCCTTGGCTCCCTCGACGAGGCGCACCATCTCCGGCTCCAGCGAGCGGTCGATGGCGCGCAGGGGGGAGGTCTCGTCCACCTGGAGGAGGTCTTCCCAGGTGGGCACGGGCCGGTCCGCACCGATCGGTCCCAGGGAGCGGACGCCGCTACGGATCTCCACGCCGAACTCGGCGAGGAACATGCGGGCCAGGGCGCCGGCCGCCACGCGCGCGGTGGTCTCCCGCGCCGAGGCGCGCTCGAGGATGTCCCGCAGGTCCCGGCGCTGGTACTTGATGCCGCCCGCGAGGTCCGTATGGCCCGGCCGGGGGGACTTCAGGCGCCGCAACTCGGCCAGCCGGGGATCGACGGTCTCGGGACCCATCACCCCCTCCCAGCTCACGTAGTCGCGGTTGGCGATCCAGAGCACCACGGGGGAGCCCAGGGTCTCGCTGCCGCGCACGCCGCCGCGGATCTCGGCCGTGTCCTTCTCGATCTGCATCCGCCGCCCGCGGCCGAAGCCGTGCTGGCGGCGGGCGAGGTCGTGAGCCAGGACGCCGAGATCCACCCGCAGCCCGGCGGGCAGTCCGGTGAGGATCGCGGTGAGGCCGGGACCATGGCTCTCACCGCCGGTGATCAGTTGCAGCCGGCGCATGATCGGGCAAGGATACCAGGATGAGGCCCTTGCGATGAACGGAACCCATTCCTGGCACCCGATCCTGGACGGCTCTCTCCGGGAGAGGGCGCTCCAGGCGGTCGAGGAGATCGCCGCCGATCTGAGAGCCACCCCTCCAGGGACCTTCTCGCTGGCCCGCGGCTCCGCTGGGCAGGCGCTCTTCTTCCTCTACCTGGACCAGGCCTTCCCCGGGAGGGGCCACGGCGACACCGCGATGGACCTGCTGGAGCAGGCGATCGAAGGCATCGGCGATCCCGTGGTCCTGCCCAGTCTCTATGGCGGCTTTACCGGCGTGGCCTGGGCCGTGGAGCACGTCCTGTGGCGTCTCGCGCCCGACGCGGAAGATCCCGGCGAGGAGATCGCCACCGCCCTTCAGGAGCACCTGCGCCAGTCCCCCTGGAAGCGGGATTACGACCTCATCTCCGGGCTCGTGGGCTTCGGCGTCTATGCCCTCGAGCGCCTGCCCAGGCCGGGGGGCCGGGAATGCCTGGACCAGGTGGTGGAGCGCCTCGCCGAGACCGCCGAGCGTCATGACCAAAAGATCGGCCGGCGGATCACCTGGCACACCTCGCCCGAGCTCCTCACGCCGGAAGCGCTCCAGACATGCCCTGCGGGCTATTACAACCTCGGGGTCTCCCACGGCGTGCCCGGCGTCATTGCCCTCCTGGGGGAGATCGAGGCCGCCGGCCTGTCTACGCCGGTCACCCGCGAGCTGCTCGCAGGGGCCATGGCCTGGCTCCTGGAGCAGAAGCTGCCGCCGGACGCCCTCTCCGCCTTCCCGTACAACGTGGCGCCGGGCGCCGAGCCCCGGCCTTCCCGGCTCGCCTGGTGCTATGGCGACCTCGGCATCGCCACCGCTCTCCTGAGGGTGGACCGGCAGGAGGCCCTGGAACTCGGCCGGAGAGCCGCAGCCTTGCCGGTCGATCAGGCCGGGATCCGGGACGCGGGCCTCTGCCACGGCGCCGCCGGCGTGGCCCACCTGTTCAACCGCCTCCATCAGGCGAGCGGCGATCCGGTGCTCGCCCAAGCGGCCCGGAGCTGGTTCGAGCGGACCCTGGAGATGAGGCGCCCCGGCGAGGGGATCGGCGGCTTCCTCGCCTGGGACCTGGACGAGAGAGACGAGATGGGCTGGCAGCGGAACCCCGGTTTCCTGGTGGGCGCCGCGGGGATCGGCCTCGCCCTCCTCTCGGCGGCCACGGCCACGGTCCCCGCCTGGGACCGGGTGCTGCTGGTATCGGCTGGCTGAAGCTCTGCCGTCCTTGACGTCCCTGGTGTCCTCGCTGTCCTTCCTGCCTAGCTGGCCGCCCGCCCCCCCTTCCGCTCCCGCGCCGCCCGCGATTCGTGGAGCAGATAGAGGAAGTCATACAGCACCATCTCGTGGGCCCGCGCCGCCGAGCGGATCATCCGGTTGACGTGCATGTGGACGTAGCTCGGCGCGAAGCTCCGCGATCGACTGGTTCAGGCGCCCGGCCTTCTCGAGCTCGCGCAGCTCCTCCACGATCGGGGCCAGCCGCTCCGAGCGCTGGCGCAGGACGGCCAGGGCCGGGGCCATCTCGCTCGCCTCGTCGCCGGATGGATCGAGCAGCGGCATCAGGCTGCGCCACTCCTGGCGGAACCGCTGGTCGAGCTGCACGCGCAGGGACTTGCCGCCGCCGAACTCCCGGCCGAAGCTTTCGCGGATTCCCTTCAGCACGCGCATCTTCGACTCCGGGTCGAGCTTCAGATCGCCCACCAGCGTGTCGATGCCGCGCAGGGTGAGGCGCCAGCGGAAGTCCGCGCCCTCGTCGCCCTCCAGCATCTCCAGGATGGCGAGCACGGCCTCGCTGTCCACCTGGAAGAGGCGCTCGGAGACGAGCATCCCCTCGGGGCCGCCGTAGCGCTCGAGCTCGCGCTCGTAGGTGTCGAGCTGCATCCTCCACAGGCGGCTGTCCGAGAGCAGGGGATCGACCGCCTCGTGGAGGCGGGGGAGCACCCGGCTCTGGAGGGCCACGGGATCGCCGTGGAAGCGCAGCCGCAGGTGCCACTCCGGATCGCCGTAGCGGATGAAGAACCAGTTGTCCACGGCGCCTTCAGACACCACCTCCCGCACCACCGGCGCCAGGAAGTCGCGCAGCAGCACATCCGCCGTGGCCGTCCCCGTGTAGAGCTTGGCGTACAGCCACTCGGAGCCCGGCGGGAAGGAGCGGCGCATGGGCGGCATGGCGGCCAGGGACGCTGTGGTTTTCGCACCAGCGCCCGCCTCCTGGGCGGCCTCCCTGGGCTTGCGCGCGTAGGCCACCAGGATCTCGTGCAGGAAGCGACCCTCGGGACCGGTCGCCAGGAGCTCGTCCGGCCCCGGGTAGAACTCCGCCAGGCGTGCCCGGTCGCGCTCCTCGATCACGTCGAGGAAGGTCTCGATCGAGAGCACGTTCTCCAGGTCCACCAGCAGCTCGTTGTCCGCGTCCACCAGCGCCACGAACCGGGGGAGGTCCCGTTCCCGCCGCCATTTCTGGACGGCGGAGAAGCGCTCCGCGCCCTTGGTCTTGGCGAGCGTCTTGATCTCGTCCTGCGTCATCCACCACATGGCGCGGGAGAGCACCGTCTTGCCGAAGGTGACCCGCGGCAGGAAGGGGGAGTTGTCCAGGGCGCCCCAGCTCCACATCAGGCCCCCCAGGTTGTCCTGCGACTGCAGGATGCAGAGGAACCGGTAGACCCCCAGGCTGCCGCGCGAGTAGTTGTGGGCGCTCGTCAGCCGCGGGATCACCTCCTTGCCGAGCCGCGCCGAGCGCAGCACGATCCGCTGTCCCTGGACCGAGACCCTCAGATCGCTCACCGGGATCTGGTTCTCCGGCGCCGCCCCGGACCGGCCGAGGAACGGGATCTCGTGCTCGCGCAGCACCGGCCGGGCCAGGATGTTGCCAATGCGCCCCTGGGGCAGGTGCACGACCTCGGCGAAGATGGCGCCGGGCCGCAGCGCCTCCTCGAGCCGCAGATGCTCCTCCACGTACCGGCACAGGCTGGCGTCCGCGTGGCAAAACCGGCCCAGCAGGCGGGCGCCCGAGGGGCCACCGGCGTTCTCGAAGAGCACCCGGAAATCCCCCTGGTCCAAGGCCTCCTGAGAGGGTGCGGCCACCGAGAACATGGCGTGGAACGTGTCCGGCAGCGGCGACTTCTTGGACCCCTGAGACACCGGCTGGCCCGGGGCCGGGGGAGGCGCCATGCGGTCCAGATCCTGGGGGGTGAGCTCGATCGACTTCGCCCCCTTCACCAGGGCTTCGTGGAGCTTGCCGAGCAGGACCGTGTGGATCCGGGTCCAGCTCGTCGTACCCCCCTCACTGCCGGGTCCGCCGAGGGCGATCCCCCGCAGCAGCGGCGAAGCCTCGGCCCCCACCTCGGACGAGCGGTCGAAGCCGATGCCCACCTCCTCGTCCAGCACCTCCAGGAGCGGCACCTCGCGGTTTTCATAGCGCTCGGAGAAATCTTTGCGGAATTTCTCCAGGCTCTCCATCGGCCGGTCCGTAGCCAGGCGGAGAAGGAGGTCCAGGGTGCGGTTCACCTCCTCCATTACGGCGCCGCCGACCATCGGCTCGTCCGCCGGCTTGACCATGTCGAGCTGGAAAAGCCGCGACATCTCGACCGACGTCGGCAGCGCGCGCAGGGTCTCCGCGATCTCCTCGTAGCGGGCCGGCTCCGCGCCCGGGCCGTGGGCGTCGAGCGCCTCCAGGGCTGTGCGCACCTGGGTCAGCAGCTGGGCCGCGGTGACCGCGATGGGCACCGGAATCCGGCTCAGCTGATCGATCACGTCGTGGATCGCCTCGGGGCCGGTGACCGGCGTCGAGAGATCGGAGACCAGGATCTGGCTGTCGATGAGCTCCGTCACGAACTCCCGGGCCTCTTCCAGGGTGACGTCCCCTTCGGGATCGAACGCCACCAGGGCCTCGGCGATCTCGCTCGCGCGGGCGCCGTTCGAAGCTCGGCGCAGGGCCTCCTCCAGATAGTCGTTGTCATCCACGGCCACCAAGTGGTGCGAGCGCACCTTCTTGTCCAGCCGCGCCTCGGCGTAGCGCAGGCGGCCGCCGGCCCGGTAGAGGCTGGTGTTCGGCCGGTAGACCAGGGCTTCGCGCACCTCCGGGTCCTTGACCAGGTCCTCGCAGAGCGCGAAGAGATAGTCCATGTCCAGCCGCGTGTGCCGTTCGTAGCGCTGGCGCGGGGCCACGGCGATGTGCGTGGGCGTGGCGGGGTCCGTTACCACCCGGCCCACCGAGCAGCCCGAGAACAGGCCGAACGGCGTGGCCCGGGCCGCCATGCGGTAGATGTAGCGCACCAGGGCCCGCTCCGCGCGCTGCCCCTTCTTGCTGTCCGGCTGGGCCCGCCAGCCGGACAGGCTCTCATGGAGCGACGGCGAGGCCAGGAACACGGCCTCCAGTACCTCGGGCCGGGCCGCCAGCTCGGTCAGGCGGGCGCGTAGACGCTCGCGGTCGTTCTCCAGGGCTTGGGCCAGGGCCGCTTCCAGGCGCTCGGGGTTCTCGGATTCCAGCGCAGATTCCAGCGCGGCTTCCAGCGCCGCCGGGGCCTCCAGTCCCTCGCCCCAGGCCTCCAGCTCCTCGAACGGCAGCAGGGGAGTGCGGAACGCGAAGAAATCAGAAGGTAGGAATGAACGGTCTGAACCTGCTTGGTTGTTCCCTGCTTGCTTGGTCCCTTGCTTAGGCATGTCGCTCCCGGGCAAAATCGATGAAGCCGCGCTCGACGTCCGTCGAGATCAGTCGTACGCGGAGACGGTCGCCGACGTCCAGCCCCTCGAACCCCCGTTCGAGGCGGCCCTCGACCAGCGGACGCCTGCACGTGCGCACCCAGGTACCCTTCTCCGAGGCGCCCGTGACCACGGCGTCGAACGTGTCGCCGATCCGGTCCTCCAGCAGCAGGGCCGCGGCCGCCTTGCGCACCTGCCGCTCCACCTTGCTGGCCGCGTCCTCCTGGATCGTGCAGTGGCGGGCGAGCCCTTCGAGCTCGTCCATGGAATACGGTGCCGGCCGGCGGTGGAACGCCGCCTTGACCAGCCGGTGGGTGATCAGATCCGGATAGCGGCGGTTCGGCGCCGTGGCGTGTGTGTAGTCCTTGACCGCCAAGCCGAAATGCCCCGGCGGCTCGCCCCCCGGCGGATCGACCGCGTACTCGCCCGGCCCCAGCAGCTTGAGGATGGCGAGCGACAACTCGGGGTAATCGTCCGGATCCTCCCGGCGCCGCCAATCCAGGAACTCGCTCAGCGCGCGGGCGTCCGGCTCCTCCGGCAGGTCGCCGCCCGCCTCCCGGGCCACCTGCACGATCCGCGGCCAGCGCTTGGGGCTGCGGACCACCCTGCGGATCGAAGGCAGGCCGTGATCGTCCAGATACCGGGCCGTCACGCCGTTGGCCGTGATCATGAAGTCCTCGATCAGCTCCTTGGCGCGGTTCTTCCGTTCCTCCCGCAGCTCGACCACCACCCCGTTGACGAACACCGGCTTCATCTCCGTGGTGTCGAAGTCCAGGGCCCCGAGCTCCGTGCGCAGCCGGCGCAGGCGGGAGGCGGCCTCGTCCTGGAGCCGCACCTGCTCGGCGATCCCCGCCACCTCGGCCATGCGGGGCGGCATGGGGCCCTCGCCCTCCAGCCACGCGGCCACGGAGTCATAGGCCAGCTTCGCCTGGTTGCGCACCAGGGCGGGATAGAGGTCCGAGCGACCGATCGAGCCGTCCGGGTCCACCGTCATCTCGATCACCAGGGCCAGCCGGTCCTCGCCGTCATGGAGCGACGTCAGGCCCGTCGAAAGCCGCTCCGGCAGCATGGGGAAGATCCGGGCCGCCGTGTAGACCGAAGTCGTGTTCGTCCGCGCGTGATCGTCGATCGCCGAGCCCCGCTCCACCAGGGAGTCCACGTCCGCGATGGCGATCCGCAGCCGGATCGAGTCCCCGCCCACCGACTCCGCCACTTCGAGCTGGTCGAGATCGCGGGTATCGTCGTTGTCAATGGAAGACCACAGCAGGTCCCGCAGATCGCGGACCTTGCCGTCCAGCGTCTCCGCCGGCTCCAGCCGCTCCGCCTCCCGCAGCGCCGCGGCAGGGAAATCCGGCTCCAACCCCCGCTCCTCCATGGCGCGGCGGGCGATGGCTTCGAGATCATGATGACGGTGCCGTCCGGGGTTCATAGAAGCGAGAGGATATCAGGTTGGGGGCTCCGCCTCCCGGCCCTCGCCCCGTCCTCAGCGGACCCTCACCCCCTGGCCCCATTGGGAACCGCGGCTGCGCGCCTGGATTGCCAGGACGCTCCGTAACCATACGTAAGCCCTTGTTTCCGGGTTGGAGCAAGCCGTTTCGGCTTGCCCAGCCTTCATCTGAGTGTTCCAGGCATTCTGTTCGAAACCAAATCCAGTGGATTCGAGATCCGAAGCCTTCATTTTGGAACTGAAATCCACTGGATCCGGATCGAAATCCACTCATTTCAAACCAGAATCCAATGGATTCGCACCTGAAATCCACTGGAGCGGGATTGGAATCCACTGGATTCTGCATCCGAACAAACGACCTCGTGGCGGGAACCGGAGCTTCCGAGCCCGGTTCCACTGGATTCGAGAGTCGAACTGGAAGCTCGGATAACCGAAATCAGTGACTTCTCATGGCACGTCCCCTGCTTCCGGATCGGAGAGTGGGAGGTGGGGACATGGCGGACGAGCACATCGCGACGTATCTGAACGACCATCTGGCGGGCTCAATGGCTGCCATCGAGCTGCTGGAGCACCTGGAGAAGGTGTATGCCGGGAGGGGCGTGGGCCAGGCCGCCGCCGGGCTGAAGGCCGAGATCGAGGCGGATCGCGAGGAGCTGAGGGCCATCATGGGACGCCTGGAGGTCGACGAGAGCCGGGCGCGGAAGGCGTCGGGCTGGCTTGGGAGCAAGGTCACCGAGCTGAAGCTGCGGCTGGACGATCGCTCCGGGGGGGACCTCCATCTGTTCGAAGCCCTCGAAGTCCTGTCGCTCGGGATCGAGGGGAAGCATGGGCTGTGGCGTGCCCTGGCGGCCACGGCGCAGGACGCGCCCGGGCTCCAGGTGGCAGACTATGAGCGCCTGGCGCAGCGCGCTGTTGACCAGCGTGGCCGGGTGGAGGCGATGCGGCTGGAAGCAGCCCGAAAGGCGCTGGTCCCAGGTCCGTAGCGGAGGATCTCAGAGATGGCACGAGGTTGGGAAAGCAAGTCCGTCGAATCCCAGATCGAGGGCGCCGATAGGAGCCTGGACCGGGGCGCGGCGCTGACTCCCGAAGAGCGCCAGCGCCGGCAGAAGCTGTCCGGCCTGGAGCTGTCGCGGCGGCGGGTCCTCCAGGAACTGGAAACGACCCGCTCCGAGGTCCGCCGCGCCTCCCTTGAACAGGCGCTGGCCTTCCTGGACCAGGAGATCGAGGGATTGCGCTAGCTCACGTGTTGCCGGTCCTTGAGGTCCCTGTTTGTTGGAGGATGATGCTCAGGCTCAAAGAAAACGCTATCTAGCTTATACTCAAGCCGCTATAGAGGCCCAGCCGCTGACGGCAGGTCCCCATCATCCTTGAAAGCGAGGAAAGAACCCATGAAGAAGATTACGCGGAAGGAGAAGTTACAGCTCAACCGTGAGACGTTGCGCAATCTGGAGCAGTCGGACCTCACGAATATAGCGGGCGGTTACACCCTCACGACTTGCCGGCCCGATCTCTGCAACACCCGTAACACCTGCACCACGAAGTATTGCTAACCCCCTCCAGACCCTCTCTGCCGGCGGGGATCTCCCGCCGGCTTGCTCGCCTCGTCAGCGGCTCGCCGCCGTGCCGCCGGCCAGGGTGGCGGCGGTCTGCTGCAGGGTGGCGGTGGCCGCCCGCAGCCACGACGGATCGGCGCTGGCGTAGGAGAAGACAAAGCTGCCGCCCTTGATGGTGTCGATCACGGGCTGGGCGCTCTCCTGGGAGACGGCCGGACAGCCCCAGCTCCGGCCGAGACGGCCCTGGGCGCGGGCGTGCTCGGCGCTGACGTACCACGCGCCGTGCATCACGATGTGGCGCCCTTCAGCGCGGTCGTTGAAGCCCTTGTCGAGGCCCCGGAGCTTGAGGGAGTAGCCGTTCCCCCCTTCGTAGGTGCCGCCGGTGACGAACAGGCCCAGGCTGGTCTGGTGGCTGTTGTCGTTGTTGGAGAAGCGGGTGGCGTAGTTGTTGCCGCTTCCCGAGCCGTGGGCCACGAGCTCGTGGAAGAGCACCTTGCCGTTCGCCAGGTCGAGCACCCAGAGGCGCGGCTGGGTCGAGGGCAGGGAATAGTCGATGACGGTCAGCAGGTCGTCCCGCCCGGAGATGCCACGGGCGCGAGCCGAGGCCATCGAGTCGAGCGCCATCCGGAGCACCTGGGGCGACAGTCCGCGGACGCCGGAGGCGAAAGCCGTCGTCGTCGTGACCGGAGCGGTAACCGCTTGAGTCACCTGGGCGGCGGCTTCAGCTACCGGAGCGGCGACGGCTTTGGCGGCCGCGGCGGCGGTTTCTGGCACGGAAGCGGCATCAGCCACCTGTGGTCCGTAGAAGCTGGTGAACGGGGTGGTGGCAACAAGGGCCAAGAGGATGACGGGGAGCCGGAGCTGCTTGCCAGTGGTGCAGAGGGACTTCGAGGAAATGGCAGTAGCCGAAGTACGGTTCAGCGTCACGCGATAAGCCTCCCAAGTTGTCTTACGTGCCTACGCAGGCCCGTGGGTTCGCTGGATTCTACGCCGTCCACGAGTAAAACCAACCCCCCCTGGCTGAAATTCCGAAAAAAAGCCTCGAAAGAGCCCCAAATTAGGGAATAACCGGGGAATAACCGCCGGCCGGCGAGGGTCGGCATGAGTCCTGCAAAACCTCCCTTGCGTGGAGAGAATCATCAAGGAGGTACAGCATGAGAATCAACCCTATGAACAGCTTCCTGGCAGCCCTCACCGCTGCCGTCATCCTGACAGGCTGCGGCTCGTCCGGCATCGGGGGCGTCCTCGGTGGCGGGAACGACTCGGATAGAACCACGGACAACAGCACCACCGATCCCTACGGCCAGCGGGCCAACGAGGTGCAGGGCACGGTCGAGCGGGTGAATACGCGCGACCGCTATGTGGTGGTGGACGTCGAGGCCTCCCGCTACAACCTGCGCAACGGCAACGAGGAGGAGGTCACCCTCTACTACGACGACCGGACGGACGTGGAGTACGAGGGCAAGACCTACCAGCCGCAGGACCTGGAGCCGGGCGACCGCATCCGGGCCGAGATCGACAGCAGCGGCAGCCGTCTCCTGGCCGAGCAGATCGAGGTTCTCCAGGACGTGACGGGGGGTGGCAGCACCGGCGTCCTGGGCGGATATGACTCCGAGGACGACAATTACAATGCCTCGGACGACCTCCGGGGTACCGTTCGCTATATCGACACCCGCGACCGCACGCTGGAGATCGAGCCGGTGCGGAATTCCCAGTTCACGACCGGCAGCCGGTCCAACGTGGTCGTGGTGCACTACGACGCCCAGACCGTGGTCGAGTTCCAGGGGCAGCGTTACACGCCCGAGAACCTGGAGCGGGGCGACGAGGTGGAGGTCGAGGTGCGCGACTCCAACGGCCGCCTGATGGCGGAAGAGATCCAGGTGGTGCGGGACAGCCGCGATTCGATCGGACGCTAGGCACCCTCAGACATGTAGGGGCGGCCCCACGTGGCCGCCCTGCAGGGCTGGAGGCCCACCACCCAGGGCGGCCACGTGGGGCCGCCCCTACAAAACCCCCGCCAATTTCTCGAAAGGCTCGCGCAGCATCTCCGGGGTGCGGCACGGGCGGCTGGTGGCCTTGTCGATCCAGATGTGCTCGGTGGTGCCCGTCACCAGCCTCTCCTCTCCCTTCCTGACCTCATAGGCGAAGCGCAGGCCCCGGCTGCCCAGGCGCTCGCACCAGCAGGCGATCCGGGCGACGTCGCCGTAGCGGGCCGGCCGGTGGTAGCGGGCTTCGACGCCGGTGACCATCAGCAGGTACCCGAGGCGCTCGATGTCGGCGTAGTGGAAGCCGGAGGTGGAGCAGAGGGCTGTCCGGGCGAGCTCGAACCAGACCACGTAGTTGGCGTGGTGGACGACGCCCATCTGGTCCGTCTCGGCGTAGCGGACTTCGACTTCGATCTCGGTGCGCATGGGCTCGGGCATGGGGCTCCTTCGTCAGCTCGGTCAATTCCAGATGTGGCGGGCCACAGTCCAGAGGATCTTATAGCCGGCGCGGATCGTACCGGAGACCGTGCCTGTGATCTTGGAGACCCCCACCCGGCGGCGGTAGGAGACGGGCACCTCGGTGGAGCGCAGGCCCCGGCGCACGGCCTTGACCTGCATCTCGGCCGTCCAGCCGAAGTTGGGGTCCGCCATCTCCAGGCGCTCCAGGGCGTCCCAGCGGGCGGCGCGGAAGGGGCCGAGGTCCGTGAAGCGGTGGCCGTAGAAGAGCCGGATCAGCAGGCAGGCCACGAGGTTGCCCGCCCGGGCCTGGGGGAGGAGGGCGCCGCGCTCGCGCCGGCCCAGCACGCGGGAGCCGATGACGAGGTCGGCTTCGCCGGCCAGGATGGGCGCCACGAGCCGCGGCAGCTCGTCAGGGTGGTCCGAGTAGTCGGCGTCGACGAACACCACGACGTCCGGCGGGCCGGTCCGCCGCAGGTGGTCGAGGCCGGCGAGGCAGGCGCTGCCGTAGCCCCTTCGGGTGGCCGCCACCACCTCGGCTCCTCCCTCCCGGGCCACGCGGGCCGTGCCGTCCACCGAGCCGTTGTCGGCCACCACGATCCGGCGCACTGGCGGCCGCGGGAGGTCCGCGAGCACGAGCGGCAGCGAGGCCTCTTCGTTCAGGGCCGGGATGACGACGTCGATCGTTTCCATCTTCCCCCCTCTCCCGGGGTGAGGGTCTTTGGACACCGGCGGATTTTATGCCATGCTCTTCCGCCCGGCCGGCTGACGGGGCCGGGCTCCAACTCCAAAGAGGATGTATCCATGAGACTTCGCTCTATTCTCCCTTTCTGTCTCACGGTCGCTCTGCCCGCTGCGGCGTGCGCGGCTCCCGAGACCGCTCCCAAGCCCGCGGCGGCTGAGACCCCCGCGGCGTCCGCTGCCCCCGCCGCCGAGGCATTCCACCGGGTCGAGCTGAAGCCCACCCATTCCCAGGGCGAGCCCCTTCCCTACACCCTGGAGGTGCCGGCGGACTGGCAGGTGCGCGAGATCGAGGGCTTTCCCGGGCTGTGGATCGGGCCGGCGGACGCCAAGCCTCCCGAGGACCCGCGCCTGATCTGGATCCACGGCAGCAAGGTCTCCATGGCCGAGCCCGAGAAGCTGGTGGAGAACATCAAGGCCAGCGACGCGGAAAAACCCGAATGGTCGGCCCCGCGGATCGAGGTGAAGGAGGTCGGCGGGATCCGGGGTCTGCTGGTGCAGATGGACGCGGGGGAGGGGGACAAGGCGCGCAGCAATCTCACTCTCAAGATGCCGCTCCAGAACCTCGCCATCGACTTCGTGGCGGCCGCCAGCCGGGCCGAGTTCCAGAAGAACCTGCCCCTTTACGAGCGCATCCTGCTCTCGGTGCGGCCGGTCGAGACGGCGAAGAAATAGAATCCTCCGGGACTGCTGGGATCAACTGCTGGGATCAATACTGCTGGGATCAATAATGCCGATCCACCCGTACCAGGGACGCTGGCCCACCCTGGGCGCCCGGGTGTTCCTGGCGCCCGGCGCCCATGTGGTGGGCGACGTGACGCTCGGCGACGACGTCTCCTTCTGGTTCCACACCGTGGCCCGGGGGGACGTGAATTTCATCCGGATCGGCGCCCGGACGAACGTACAGGACGGCACGGTGCTGCACGTCAGCCACGTGCGGCACCCGCTGGTGATCGGGGAAGGGGTCGTGATCGGGCACCAGGCCGTGGTCCACGGCTGCACCATCGAGGACGGCGCGCTGATCGGCATCGGCGCCCGCGTGCTGGACGGGGCGGTGGTGGAGCGCGGGGCCCAGATCGGCGCCGGGGCCGTGGTGGCGCCGGGGCACCGGATTCCCGCCGGGCATCTGGCCCTGGGGATCCCGGCGCGGGTGGCGCGCCCGTTGACGGAGGAGGAGCTGCAGCGGATCGCGGAGACGGCGGACCGCTACGCGGCTCTCAAAGAGGAATACCGAGAGACCCTGGGTTCCGGATTCAATGCGGAGACCGTTGAAAAGGAGAGGTCATGAAGCGTCGGGGAGCGGGGACGATCACCACCGAGGACGTGGGCAGCCGGGTGAAGCTCCAGGCCTGGGTGCAGCGGCGCAGGGACCACGGCGGCCTGGTCTTCCTCGACCTGCGGGACCGGAGCGGCATCGTCCAGGTGGTGCTGCGCCCCGAGGACCGGCCCGAGCCGGCCGAGGCGCTCGCGGGGGCGCGTAGCGAGTGGGTCGTCGAGGTCGAGGGCGAGGTCGTGCGGCGCGAGGCCGGCAAAGTGAATCCCGACCTGTCTACCGGGGAGATCGAGGTGGTGGCCGAGCGCGCCGCCGTGCTCTCGCGCTCCGAGCCGCCGCCGTTCGCGCTGGACGGCAAGGGCGAGGCCGCGGAGGAGACACGCCTGCGCTACCGCTACCTCGACCTGCGGCGGCCCGAGCTGCAACGAAACTTCCTGCTGCGCGACCGGGTGGCTCTCGAAGTCCGCAACTACTTCCACGAGCGCGACTTCATCGACGTCGAGACGCCCATCCTCACCAAGTCCACGCCCGAGGGGGCGCGCGACTACCTGGTGCCCTCGCGCGTGCGCCGGGGCAGCTTCTACGCCCTGCCGCAGTCGCCGCAGCTCTTCAAGCAGCTCCTCATGGTGGCGGGCTTCGAGCGCTACATCCAGATCGCCCGCTGCTTCCGCGACGAGGATCTGCGGGCCGACCGCCAGCCCGAGTTCACGCAGATCGACGTCGAGATGTCCTTCCCCACGGAGGAGGACGTCTTCGAGCTGATCGAAGGGCTCTTCACCCGCGTCTTCCCGCTCGCCGGCATCGAGCCGCCGGTCCGCTTCCCGCGCATGACCTACGCCGAGGCCATGGCGCGCTACGGCAGCGACAAGCCGGACCTGCGGTTCGGCCTGCCGATCGTGGACCTCTCGGAGCGGCTGGGCGCGAGCGGCTTCCGTGGCTTCAAGGAGACGGTGGCGAACGGCGGCGTGATTCGCGGCTTCACCCTGCCCGGAGCCGCCGAGGCGAGCCGCAAGGAGATGGACGGCTGGGCCGAGATCGCCCGGCGCTACGGCGCCGCCGGCGTGCTGACGCTGCGGAAGAAGGGCGGAGAGATCACGTTCCAGGTCAAGAACGCCCTGACCGAAGCCGAGCTGCAAGGGGCCGCCGAGGCGCTGGAGCTGGAAGAGGGCGGGATCGCGCTGATCGTGGCCGCCCCGGCCAAGGTGGCCGCCGACGCTCTCGGTACCCTGCGGCTGGAGATCGCGAAGACCCGCAAGCTGATCCCGGAAGGCAGCCACGCCTTCCTCTGGGTCACCGAGTTTCCGCTCGTCGAATGGGACGAGGAAGCCGGCCGCTGGTTCGCCATGCACCACCCCTTCACCAGCCCCGACCCGCGGGACATCGACAAGCTGGAGACGGACCCCGGATCGGTGCGCGCCCGCGCCTACGACGTGGTGATGGACGGCCTGGAGCTGGGCGGCGGCTCGATCCGCATTCACGATACGAACCTCCAGAGCCGCATGTTCAAGCTCCTGGGCATCAGCTCTGAAGAAGCCGAGTCCCGCTTCGGCTTCTTCCTGGAAGCACTCCGTTATGGTGCCCCACCCCACGGCGGCATCGCCCTCGGCTTGGACCGCATGGTGATGCTCCTCGCCGGAGCCCCCTCCCTGCGCGACGTCATCGCCTTCCCCAAGACCGCCTCGGCCACGGACCTGATGACCGAGGCCCCCTCCGAGGTAGACGAGAAGCAGCTGAAGGAGCTGGGAATCAAGGTGGCGCCGGAGGAGGGTAAGCCGTAGACTTCCATGCAGGAGGATTTTCAGTGCACAACGAGTTCACGGCAGTCATTGAACGGGATGAGGACTGGTACATCGGCTACTGTCCCGAAATTCCCGAGGCGAACGGGCAGGGCCGCACCATCGAGGAGTGCCGGCAGAATCTAGCCGAGGCCGTCGTCCTGGTCCTCGAAGACCGCCGCGAACTGCCGTAGTGGCGCCGGAGGAGAGAAAAGAACTCCGAGAAGTGGTATGATGGCGCCATGAAGACCGGCGCCGCCCGACGGCTTGATCCCGAACCCGAGAACCCGACTCCTGATTCGTTTCTCGAAGAGATTCATAGGATCATCGATTCGGGAACATTGAAGGGGGCTCGCGAGGTGGCCGCAAGGGGGCTTGAGCTGTACCCGGACCATCCTGAGCTGCTTCAGTTTCACCACGCCTTGAGGCCGTTCGAGGTGCGGGTGGTTCCAGGATACAACTCCTTTGATCCGCGCCCCAATTACGAGTGGTTCAAGAAGAACGCCAAGGACTACCGCGGAAAGTGGGTAGGCCTTTACATGGGGGAGCTTGTTGCTGCCACCGATACGTTTGAAGAAGTGATTCAAGCTCTGCGGGATCGAGACCCCAGAGGCTCCCTCATCCACCACATCCCTTGATTAGCAATCGTCCGCTCCTTTTCCGGCAGGGACGCATCCCCTTCGCCACAGGGATGGCTCGCTATTCCGACGTTGATGAGACGGATCCCGTTCCTGCGTTGGAAACACGAATTTTGATTCGTGTTGCTCCGAACCCGGCTCTGGCCCCTGTCTTCGCTGTACTGGATACGGCTGCTCCCTGGTGTGTCTTCTCGTCCGGCTTTGAGAGCTTCCTGAGCAAAAACTTCGAGCCTGTTGCTCCGCGGGCCGTTCTCAGCACGAGGCTTGGTGTGTTCCAGGGAGCCCTCTACCGTTTGCCAGTCAGAATTCATGCCGATGAGGGCGAGTCTCTCGAGGTAGAGGCCACAGTGTTCCTGAGCCCCGATTGGCCTGGCCCCAACTTCGTTGGCTACCAGGGCCTCCTCCAGCGCATCCGCTTCGCCGTCGATCCCGAGACCAACCTCTTCTACTTCGGCCAGATCTGAAGATATCGGACGGTGGTATCGTTCGGGCCTCCTATGGACGGCTTCGCGGACATCACCCCTCTCCGGCTCCACCATCCAGACGGCATGACTCCTGTAGTCGTGGGCGCGGGGGCTTTGTCTTCCGCGATGATGGAGCTGCGAGGACTGGATCGCCCGGCGGACGGTGTTCGTGGTCACGACTCCGCGGGTGCTGGCGCTTCATGGGAAGCGGCTGGAGGTGCTCTCCAAGGCGGCGGCACGGTGGGTGGTCCTGGAGGTGGAGGAGGGGGAGGGGGCGAAGACGGTGGCCTCGGCCGAGCGGCTTTGGGAAGAGATGCTCTCGGCCGGAGGGAAGCGCGACAGCCGCGTGATCGCGTTCGGCGGCGGCAGCGTGGGCGACCTCGCAGGCTTCGTGGCCGGATGCTTCCTGCGTGGCATCGAATTCGTCCAGATCCCCACGACCCTGCTGGCCCAGGTGGATGCCTCGATCGGCGGCAAGACGGGCGTGGACCTGCCCGGCGGCAAGAACACGGTGGGCCTGTTCCACCACCCTTTCATGGTGGTCTGCGACACGGAGGTCCTGCCGACCCTGCCACGGGAGGAGCTGCGCTCGGGGCTGGTCGAGGTGATCAAGATGGCCGCCCTCCTCGATCCCGACCTCTTCGAGCGCGTCGAGCAGCAGCTCGGCGTCCTTCTCGAAGGCGACCCGGAAGCGTTGGGGCCGGTGGTCACCGCCGCAGCCGCGGCCAAGATCGGGGTGGTCGAGCGCGATCCGACGGAGCAGGGGGACCGCCGCCTCCTCAACTTCGGCCACACGCTGGGCCATGCCATCGAGTCGGCTTGCGGCTACGCGGGGCTGCGCCATGGCGAGGCCGTGGGCTGGGGCATCCTCTTCGTCCTGCGCCTGGCGTCGCGCCGGGGGCTGGCCCGGGAGACCGCGGAGCGGATCGAGACCCTGGTCCGCCGCCTGGACCTGCCGCCCCTTCCGCAGCTCTCTGCCGAAGACCTGATGGCCTCCATGGCCCGGGACAAGAAGGCGCGGGAGTCGGGGCTCGTCTGGGTGCTCCCGCGGTCTCTGGGCGAGGGCTACATGGCGGACGGGATCTCGAACGAGGAGGTCCGGGCCGAGCTGCGAGGCCTTCCTGAGCGCCCCGGTTTAGAGAATTCTCTCCCCTCATCCGCTGGACCCCTCGCGTGCGTATCCCAAACGGGGCTATAATGTTCCTGAGATTCCTGTAGCCGGCTGACATGCAAACTCGCCGAAGCCTCCTTCGCCGCCTGAAGCTGCGTACGGTTCTCGTCGTAGCGCTGCTTCTGTCGGGCATCATCCCTCTCGGGATCAGCAGCGCTCTGCTCATCGACAGGAGCCTGAAGGTCCTCCAGGACAAAGAGCGCGACAACCTCACGAACGAGGCCCGGTCGCTGTCCCTGGAGATCGGGTCCTACCTGGAAACAGGGCGCCGCCAGCTCACGCAGCTCGGTGAGAGCCTGGTCCTGGCGCCGGGACCCGAGGTCATGGAGGCGAGCTGCAGGAGCCCTGGGTGCAGGACCAGCTCCAGGCGTTCGTCAGGGTCAACCCGGGGATCTCGGCGCCTGCGGGTGCTCGATCTCGACGGCGCGGGCCTGAGCCCGGGCAACCTGAGCCCCGAGGTCCAGGCCGCCATGAATGCCGCCTTCGAGCAGGCGCGCACCCGGAAGACCCCCGCCTACGGCTTCGTGGCCACGGGGGCGGGCCAGGAGCCCCAGGTGGTCCTGGCGGTGCCGGTGCCCGCAAGGCTCACCCCGGCTGATCGTGGAGGCGCAGCTCGGCTTCCAGCCCTCTGCAGGAAGTGTCCCGCGTGACGCGCCAGGGCGTCGGCGTGTTCCTGATCGACCGGAGGGCAAGATCCTGTGGTCGAACAGCGGTGGCGGTGCACTCCGCGATCCGGATCTCCTGCGGTCGTTCTCCAAGATGCCCGCGACGATGACCTCGGAGTACGAGGTCAAGACCCCCGCAGGGACCGCGCCACGATGTTCTGCCCAGGTGAGCGCCATCGAGGAGAGCGGCTGGGGCGCTGGTGGTGCAGAAGCCGCTCTCGGAGGCGTTCGCCGCGGTCGACCGGATGATCTTCAACGCCGTCCTGTCGCACGGCCCTGCTGGTCGCCCTGTCGCTGTTCTTCGCCTATCTGGCGGCGCGGTGGGTGAGCCAGCCCATCCAGCGCCTGGCCGACGACCACGCACGAGATCGCCGACGGCAACTTCGGCGGCAGGGTGGAGATGCAGGGGCTGACCTTCGAGCTCGCCGACCTCGCCGAAGACTTCAACCGGATGAGCGGCCACGTCGAGAGCTACGTCCAGCAGCTCCGGCAGGCGGCGCAGGCCAACCGCGAGCTGTTCATCGGCTCGCTGCGCGCCTTCGTGGCGGCGGTCGACGCCAAGGACCCCTACACCCGCGGCCACTCCGAGCGGGTGGCCGCCTTCAGCCGCACCATCGCCCGCTACCTCCAGCTCCCCGAGGAGGTGCAGCACAAGGTCTGGATCGGCGCGCTGCTCCACGACGTGGGCAAGATCGGCGTCGAGGACCGGATCCTCCGCAAGGAGGGCGTGCTGGCTCCGCGACGAGTACGAGCAGATGAAGATGCACACCGTGATCGGCGCCGAGATCATGACGCCGATCGAGCAGCTCCGGGAGATGGTCCCCGCCATCCGCTCGCACCACGAGGCCTGGAACGGCCGCGGCTATCCGGACGGCCTGAAGGGCGAGCAGATCCCGCTCTTCGCCCGCATCGTGGGCGTCGCCGACACGTTCGACGCCATCACCACCAACCGTCCGTACCAGCAGGCCTACAGCCTGCAGTTCGCGGTCGAGACGATCACCCGGCTGACCGGCAGCCGCTTCGACGCCAAGGTCGTGACCGCCTTCCTCCGCGCCTTCGAGGCCGGCGAGATCCGCGCCGGCGCCGACGCGTCCGCTTGCGCATGCGAGAACACCCTGGTCGAAGCCAAGGCCGCCGGCGGGCAGCGCTGAGGAGTCGCAGTCCCCGCATGGTGTTCCAGTACGTCCTCGCCAACCTGCTCGCCAACAACGACCACGCCCTGGGCGCCCTGTTCCTCGACGGCAGCGGCGAGACGGTGGATCTCGCCTGCGCACCGGCTTCACCCCGTACGAGATGCGGGTGGTCGGCGCCTATCTCGGCATCTATCTCCGCCAGCTCGAGAAGCGTCCTCACCAGCAACGATCTGGGCGAGCCGCGGATGATCCACATCGAGAAGAAGAGCCTCCACATCTACGTCGTCCCCCTGCCCGACGGCTACTACCTGGCCCTGGTCCAGCGCCACCCGGCCCTGGTGGCCCGCGCCCGCGCGAGCCTGAGCGAGGCGGTCGAGCAGCTCAAGCGGGAGCTGTTCGTGTAGGCTATGGGGCCATGGCCGAAGATCCGCAGAAGAACGACATCCTGGAGCTCGCGCCCGAGACCCGCCTCCCCGAGGAAGAGGAGGAGCAGGAAGAATTTCTGGGGGAAGCTGAAGCGCGGGCTCTTCATGACCCATACGGAGATCATCGAGAAGGTCTCCGCCGCGATGAGCGACAAGGTCGACCCTCGACGAGCGCACGGTCGAGTACCTGGAGGAGGTCCTGATCGGCGCCGACATGGGCGTCGAGACCTCGCTCGAGCTGGTGGAGCGGGTGCAAGAAGAACGCCTTGAAGGAGCAGACGACCAGCGCCGCGCGGCTGCGCAAGCTCCTCTCCGACGAGATCGCCGGACCTGCTCGCCGACATGCCCCGGCCGCGCCGCGTTCGGCACGAGGCCCCGTGCTGACCCTGGTCGTGGGCGTCAACGGCGTGGGCAAGACGACCTCGATCGCCAAGCTCGCCAGGCGCGCACCAGCAGCAGGGCGAGCGGGTGATGCTCGCCGCGGGCGACACCTTCCGCGCCGCCGCCATCGAGCAGCTCGCGCTCTGGGGCGAGCGCCTGGGCGTCGAGGTCATCCGCCAGGGCCAGGGCGCCGACCCGGGCGCCGTGGTCTACGACGCCATCCACGCGGCCAAGGCGCGCAAGGTCGACCAGCTGATCGTCGACACCGCCGGCCGCCTCCACACCAAGGACCACCTGATGGCCGAGCTCAGCAAGGTCCGCCGGGTGATCGACCGCGAGGCCGCCGGACTGGCAGAAGCGGACGATCCTGGTGCTCGACGCCACCACCGGCCAGAACGCCCTCGCCCAGGCCCAGACCTTCAGCCAGGTGGTGCCCATCGACGGCGTGCTCCTCGCCAAGCTCGACGGCACGGCCAAGGGCGGCATGGTGGTGGCCATCGCCAAGGAGCTGCGGCTGCCCGTCCTCTATCTCGGGCGTCGGCGAGAAGGCCGACGACCTGGTGGATTTCCGTCCCCGGGAGTTCGCCTCTGCCCTCCTCGGCTGATTTCCTGCGCCGGGCGCTGCGCCTCGCCGCGCGCGGCCGCTACCGCACCTCCCCCAATCCCATGGTCGGCGCCCTCGTGGTGCAGGGCGGCGAGGTCGTGGGGAGCGGCTGGCACCGCCAGGTCGGCGGACCGCACGCCGAGGTCGAAGCCCTCCGCGAGGCCGGGGACCGCGCTCGCGGCGCCACCCTCTACGTCACCCTGGAGCCCTGCTCCCACTACGGCCGCACGCCGCCCTGCGTGGACGCCGTGCTGGCCGCCGGCATCGCCCGGGTGGTGGCCTGCCACGGCGATCCCGATCCCCGCGTCTCGGGCCGGGGCTTCGCGAAGCTGCGCGAGGCCGGGGTCGAGGTCGAGGTCGGGCATCCTGGCCGAGGAGGCGGTCCGCCTGAACCTCCGCTTCCTGGTCGCCGCGACCCTCCGCCGGCCGGCGGTGACGCTCAAGTGGGCGATGAGCCTGGACGGCCGCATCGCCACGGCCACGGGGGAGAGCCAGTGGATCTCCTCGCCCCGGCCGCCGCTGGGCGCTGGCTCTGCGCGAGGAGCACGACGCCATCCTCGTGGGGAGCGGCACGGTGCTGGCGGACGATCCGCGCCTCGACCGGCGGCTCGGTCTCGCCGCCGGACCCAACGTGCGGGTGGTCCTCGACCGCCGCCTGCGCACGCCGCCCGAGCGCGCGGCTCTTCAGGTCGAGGGCCGGTGCTGATATACACTGAGGCGGCCGGCCACGAGCGTGCAGATGTGGTGCGTGTTCCCCTCGGTCGAGCCCGCGGCGGTGCTCGCCGATCTCTACGAGCGCGGCATCCGGAGCGTGCTGGTGGAAGGGGGCGCCGAGGTCCACGCGAGCTTCGTTGCGAGCGGCTGCTACGACCGGGTGATGGTCGACTGCGCGCCGCTCTCTGATCGGTGGCAGGACGGCGCCCGGGCCGCTCGGCGGCGAAGGCTTTCCGGAGCTCGCCGGGGCGGCGCGGCTGGAAGGATCGAAGCCCGGAAGCGCGGCGGCGATCTGATCCTCACGGGGTACCGAAAGGGATGTTTACCGGAATTGTCGTCGAGCGTGGGCGTCTGATCGAGGACCCGGAGCCGTCGGGCCAGGGCGGCGTGCGCCTGGTGATCGGCCACAGCGCGGACCTGGGCGGGCGCCTGGAGATCGGCGCGAGCCTGGCCGTGTCCGGCGTCTGCCTGACGGTCATGAGAAAGGGGAGCAGGGAGCCGACTGGGTCACGGTCGAGCTGTCGCCCGAGACCCTCTCGCGCACCAGCCTGGGCAGCCTGCGCGGGGGGGCGAGGTCAACCTGGAGCCCGCTCTGCGCATGGGCGATGCCCTGGGCGGCCACTGGGTGCAGGGGCACGTGGATAGCACGGCCCGCGTGGTGGACCGGCGCGACCTCACCGACCACCGGGTGCTCGCCTTCTCGATCCCGCCCGACCTCGCGCCGTTCCTGGTGGAGAAGGGCTCGGTGACCGTGGACGGTGTGAGCCTCACGGTGTCGGCCCTGCTGCCGGACCGCTTCGAGGTGGCGCTCATCCCCCATACGCTGGAGGTCACCACCCTCTCGCGGCTCGTGCCCGGCGACCGGTCAACCTGGAGGTGGACGTGCTCGCCAAGTACGTGCACCGCATGCTCGCCGCCCGCGGGCTCGTGGCGGCGGACACTCCGTTGTGAGCCGGGGAGCGGCGGAGACCGGCGAGGCCAGGCCCGCGGCCCAGCTCCCCGAGCCGGGCCGGTTCTGGATCCGCTACGTCCCGCGCTCCTGGGAGACGCCGGAGCGCTCCTGGGTCAACCTCGCGGCCGGCTCCCTGGGCGACTGGAGCCGGGCCGCCAAGGCGGCGCTCCTCCGAGCTTGCAGCCCTGGAGGACGTGCCGCTCGACGACGTGCTCTACCTCCCGCCCGTGCCGTCCAAGCGGGCCGCGGCCCGCGACGAGCTGGCCCGCGCCCGGCTGGTGGACGGCACGCCGGTCCTGATCCAGCTCTTTCCCGGCGAGGAGACGACCGTGCCACCGGTCTCCGGGGCGGCGTTCGTCTTCGATCTGCTCCCTGCCCTGCTGGAGCGGGACCTTGGAGCGTCTGCGGCGCCTGCCCTCCGGGGCCACGGCGGTCTGGCCGCTGCTGCCGGGGCTGACCGACGATCCGGCGCTCTGGGAGCTGGGCTGCCGCGACCTCGCCGCCGCCGGAGCGCGCTGCGTCCAGGCGCTGACCCCGGCCCTGACTCCCGCCGACCGGCGCCGGCTGGCCGAGCGCTGGGGCCAGGAGGAAACGGCGTTCGACGCCCTGTTCCACCGGCAGCCGCCCTCCGAGCGGGACTTCGCCCGGGCGGCTCACCGCCACGGCCTGGAGCCGTTCCTGCCCCGTCCGCTGCCGCGCCCGCCGGTCACCGGCGCCGGCAACCGGTGGATCGGCGGCGTGCTGGCCCTCACGGGCGAGGTCTGGCTGCGGCTCGGCCGATCCGTGGAGCAGGGGCAGGCCTTCTATCGCGCCGCCCGCTGGGTCGACCGCTCGCCGTACGATCTGGAAGCTCTGGCCCGGGAGGGGAACCTGGGCGTGCTGCCGCTCGACCCGGAGAGCCGCGAGATCGTGGCCGAATGCGCGGAGACGGGGGAGTCGGACCGGCTCGCCCACCTGCTCGAAGACTATGTGGCGCCCACCGAGTCCGGCGCCGATGAAAACAGGAGGACGCCCGCCGATGCCGCTGATGCCGCCGATGCGCCGACGACCTGAGCTTCTCGTTCTGTTCCTCGCCTTCCTCGCCTTCCTCGCGGCTCTTCCCGCGCAGGCCTCCTGGGAAGTGAGCCCCGGCGCGACGCCGGAGGAGTTCCAGGCCTTCCACAGCCGCTTCAGCTCCGGCGCCTACTTCTACCCCCGCCACGGCGCGGCCCCCCTGGGCCTCATCGGCTTCGAGGTCTATGCCGACGCCACGTATGACGAGGGCTTCGACGACGAGCCGTTCAACGACACGGCCATCGACGGCGACTTCACGGGCGACTTCTTCTCGGTCGCGCGGATCGGGGCGCGCAAGGGCCTGCCCTGGGGTATTGATCTCGGGCTCTCCTACGGCCAGGCCCTGGACGGAGACATGGAGCTCCTCTCGGCCGAGATCCAGTACGCCATCCTCAAGGGCGGCCTGGTCAAACCCGCCCTCTCCCTGCGGGTGACCGGCAGCCGCTCCATGGGTTCCGAGACGTACGACCTCGACCAGTACGGGGCCGAGGTGCTGCTCTCCAAGGGCTTCGCCGTGCTCACGCCTTACGTGGGGGCGGGCTTCGTCTACAGCAAGGGGATCCTCGACCGTGGCCCCCTGCTGCCCGGCTTCGAGGAGGAGGAGACCCGCGGCGTGATCTACGGCGGTGTGACTCTGAACCTGCTGCTGCCCAAGATCACGGTCGAGATCGAGAAGGCGGAGGTGCTCCAGGGCGCCGTGCGGGTAGGGATCGGTTTCTGACCTTTGGGGATCCATTGGGGATCAATTGATGGACTGGATCGATCTGCGTTCCGACACCGTCACCAAGCCCGACGCGGAGATGCGCCGGGCCATGGCCGAGGCCGAGGTGGGAGACGACGTCTTCGGCGAGGACCCGACCGTGCTGCGCCTGGAAGAGGAGGCCGCGGCGGCGGTGGGCATGGAGGCGGCGCTCTTCGTCCCCTCCGGCACCATGGGCAACCAGATCGCCCTCCACCTCCACGGCCGGCGGGGCGGCGAGGTGATCTGCGACACGATGGCCCACATCCTCCACTATCGAGATCGGCGCCATGGCGGCGCTTTCGGGCCTGCTGCCGCGGGCCATTCCGTCGCCTGGGGGCCTGCTCGATCCCGGCGCAGGTCGAGGCCGCCATCCAGCCCGACGTCTCCTACAAGGCCCGGACGGTTCTGATCGAGGTCGAGAATACCCACAACCTGGCGGGCGGCATGGTCTACGAGCGGCCGCGGCTCGAAGCCATCCTGGACGTGGCCCGCCGGCATGGCCTGCCCGTCCACTTCGACGGCGCCCGCGTCTTCAACGCCGCCGCGGCCCTGGGGGTCTCCGTGGCCTCGCTCGCGGCAGGCTTCGACTCGCTGACGTTCTGCCTCTCGAAGGGGTTGGGGGCGCCGGTCGGCTCGCTCCTCTGCGGCAGCCGTGGCTTCATCCACGAGGCCCGCCGGGTGCGCAAGATGTTCGGCGGCGGCATGCGCCAGGTGGGTATCCTGGCCGCGGCCGGCCTCATCGCCCTGCGCAAGGGACCGGCCCGCCTGCCCGAAGACCACGAGAACGCCGCCCGGCTCGCCCATGCCCTGGCGGAGATGCCGGGGGTCGACCTCGACCCCGCCACCGTGCAGACCAACATCGTGATCTTCCGGCTCAGGTCCGATCCCTGCCCTGGAATTCGTGGCCCGGCTCAAGGAAGCAGGCATCCTCGCCGTGCCCTTTAGCGCGGAAACGGTCCGTTTCGTCACCCACCGGGACGTGAGCGCGGAGCAGACCGGCCAGGCGATCGAGCGGATCCGGAAGCTGGGTTAGGAACGGGTCCGCGCCACCACGTCGATCTCGACCAGCCCGCCCTTGGGCAGCGCGGCCACCTGGACCGTGGTGCGGGCCGGGCGGTGGCTGCCCACGGCTTCGCCGTAGAGCTTGTTGATGATGGGGAAGTTCGCGAAGTCGATCAGGTAGACCGTGGCCTTGACGACGTTCGCGAACGTGCAGCCGGCCGCGGCCAGCACCTCGCGCAGGTTTGCGAGCACCTGGCGGGCCTGGGCCTCGAAGCCGCCGTCGACGAGCTCGTCGGTCGCGGGGTCCAGGCCGAGCTGGCCGGAGGTGTAGAGCCAGCCGTCGACCTCGATCGGCCTGGCAGTAGGGTCCGATGGCCTTGGGAGCGTTGTCCGAGTGGTGGAATTTCATCGTTCTTCTCGTTTTCCTCAGGAAGGGGACGGCCTCAGGAAGGGGACGGCACCTCGTTGGGCTCCTCGTCGAGGACCGCGATGTAGGGCAGGTTCCGGTAGCTGCTCGTCGAAGTCCAGGCCGTAGCCCACCACGAAGAGCGGCTCGATCTCGAAGCCCCTGTAGTCGATCCGGACCTCCGCCTCGCGCGCCGCGGCCTTGTCGAGCAGGGCGCAGAGCTTGACGCTCCGGGCTCCCCGGAAACGCAGCAGGTCGAGGATCGTGCGCAGCGTCCAGCCCGTGTCCACGATGTCCTCGATCAGCAGCACGTCCTTGCCGCGGATCGCGAGATCCAGGTCCTTCTGATCCGCACCTCGCCCGGGGTGGTGCTCGAGCCGTAGCTCGAAGTCTGGAAGAAGTCGATGGCGAGCGGCACCGTCAGCCGTTTCAGCAGGTCCACCATGAAGAAGACCGAGCCCTTCAACACTCCGACGCAGACCAGCCGTTCGCTGCCGGCATAGTCCCGGTCGATCTCCACCGCCAGCTCCTGCACCCTCCGTTCCAGGTCTTCCTGCGAGATCAGCACGCGCACTCTCTGTTTCCCTTTCTCACCGTTTGGCGTAATATCGTCACAGTTCTATTTCTGGGTAGATCCTCTATGACGACCGTTCAGGAGCTGAGCGTCCTTCATCGCCGCTATGCGGACACGTCCCACCGCTTCCGGGCGGGGTGGACCTTCCACCAGTTCCTCCAGAGCCTCGGCAAGACCCTCCTCCAGCGGGTGGACGATCCCCACTCGACGGAGTTCCAGAACCTCTATACAGGGTTGAAGGAGATCTCGCAAAGCCTGAACGCGTCCGAAAGTGAGCGGATCCGGCATCGGCTCGAAGCGATCGACCGCCGGCTCTCGGAGCTGATCGCGGCATTGGACGAAGAGGATAGCAAAGTCACTCCCGACTTGTTGCGGCAGTTCTTTCGCCGAGTCAAGAATTATGACGAGAAGATCCTCGCCCAGCTCGTCAAGTTCTACCTCTACGCCCATCCCGGCGGCGCCTGGCCCACGGACCGGCTGGACAAGATCGACTTCCTCCTTGCCCGCCTCTCCGAGGAGGTGGACGACCGCACGGGCGAGCTCGTGCTGCGTGACCACCGCCGGCTGGCCGAGATCTTCCAGGGCATCTGGGCGCAGTTGGGGGAAGCTCCTCCGGGTGACCAGACCATCGAGGAGCGCCGGGCCGCGGTCGACGCCCTGCGCCACGAGATGGGCGGAGTCGAGAGCCTCGACCAGTTGAACGAGAGCGCCCTGATCCGCCGATACCGCGAAGTCAAGCACGGCATGGGGAACCTCTACTTCCACCCCGAGCTGCTGCTCGCCATCCAGGAGACCAACCTGGTCTTCAAGGCCCGTATCCAGAAGCTCTACCGCCAGGAGGAGCAGAGGATCGTCGCCGAGTACCAGCGCGTGTTCGAGCTGGAGCGGGAGGTGTCTCTCGACACCCACCTGGACCGCGAGCTGGCCGAGTTCCGCGAGGAGATCGAGCGCTTCGAGAAGCAGCTCCAGAAGGAGGAGTTCCGCCTGGGCGACATCGCCCAGATCCGCCAGAAGGTCGAGGAGCTCCTGCCCCGCCTGACCGCCGGGCGCACCCCCACGGGCGAGCGGCCCTCCCTCTCCCGGGTCGGCATGGACACGGGCGAGCTCAGGCTCAGCAAGGCCGCTGCCGCGGCCGAGGCGCCGCTCCAAACCCAGGAGGAGCTGCTGGGCGAGTACTTCCGGCGGCTGGTGGGCACCCTGCGCGACGTCAACCCGCCCGACCTGGCGCCGGAGCGGGTGGTCCTGAGGCCCGAGGTCTTCGCCCTGCGCATCGAGCCCAGGGAAGTCGAGGCCTACCGCCGGATCTTCGGCCGCCAGGAGCACGACCGCGAGCTGGAGCAGTTCCTGCTCGAAGGCGCCGCCCTGCGGCTGCGGATCAACGAGGAGGCCCAGGAGATCGCCAGCCTGCTCGACGAGACCTCGGTGACGGGAGACTCCATCATCTTCGCCCGCGCCCGCCTGACCTGCCGGGCCGCCGACTCGTTCCTCTGGCGCTTCAACCACGTGCTGAACGAGCTGATGCTGACCGGCAACCTCTCCGAATGCCGGCAGGTGCAGCTCCTGCGCATGCGCCTGATGCGCGACTACTCCGGCCTCTGGCTGCTGGCCTTCAAGCCGCTGTACAAGCGCCTCCCGGCCGGAACCCTGGCTTGACCGCTATTCGAGACGCTGCCGGGGACCCTCGCCTTCTGGCGGGGTTCCTCGACCTGCCGAAGCGCGTCTACCTCAACGACCCCAACTACAATCCGACTCCGCGGGCGGAGATCCTCGCCTCCCTGCGCCGCCCCGAATTCGCCCAGGCCCAGAAGATCCTGGTGGCCGTCTCCGGCGATTCCATCGTGGCCCGCCTCGTGGCTCGCCTCTCGCCTGCGTTGAAAGACGAAGGCGGCCGCCCTTACGGAATGATCGGCTTTTTCGAAGCTTTGCAGGGCGAGGCCGCGGGAGAGCTTTTCCGGGAGGCCGTCTCCTGGCTCCGTGAATCCGGAGCCGGAGCGGTCCTCGGTCCCATGGACGGCGACACCTGGCACCGCTACCGGCTGAACGTGGGGCCTTTCGACGATCCTCCCTTTCTGCTGGAGCCGTATAACCCGCCGTACTACGAGGCGATGTGGATGGCGAACGGCTTCGCCCCGTTGGAGCGCTACTACTCGAAGCGGGTCGATCCCTCCGCGGTCGTGACCCATCTCGAAGAGAAGCGGCGGGCAGCGCTCGCCACCGGCTACCGCCTGCGTCCCATCGACATGAAGCGGTTCCGGGAGGAGCTGGGGACGATCTACGAGCTGTCGCGCCGCATCTTCGCCGGCAACTGCCTCTATACGGAGATCTCCGGGGAAGAATTCATCAGTCTCTACGCAGGGTCGCGGGCGCTGATCGATCCGGACCTCGTCCTCTTCGCTCAGGCTCCCTCGGGGGAGGACGTGGGCTTCCTCTTCGCCTACCCGGACCGGTTTCGAGCCGTCGCCGCCATGAAGGGTGAGCGGGGTCTCCTCGCCAGGCTCCGATTCCTGCTTCACCGCGGGGAAGCAGGCGCCGTCGACTTCAAGACCCTGGGCGTGCTCCGCGAGCACCGCCGCTCCGGAGTGGCGGCGGCCCTGTTCCACGAGGGGCACCGCCAAGCGGTGGAGAAGGGCTACCGCTTCGCCAACCACTGCCTGTTCCGGGAGGGAAATCCCTCCGGGGATCTCGACGGCAGGGCTGGGCGGGTGATGCGGACGTACGTTCTCTATCAATGGACAGGTTGAGGCGGACGCGGCTATTCTCCGGGTCCATGATCGGCATCGGAGAGAGCCCGCCGCGCCCGGACGGCTTCGCCAAGGTCTCGGGAGCGGCGCGATACGTGGATGACGTCTCTCTGCCCGGGATGTGGCACGGCGCCACCCTGCGCAGCCCGCACCCCCACGCCCGCATCCGCTCCATCCGCTTCGACCCGAGCAAGGCCCCCGAAGGCACCGTCTGCGTCACAGCCGCGGACCTCCCGGGGCCGAACGGCATTCAGCTCCTGGATGACGGCTGGCCCATCCTCGCCGACGCCTTCACCTTGCACGTGGGCGAGCCGGTCGCTCTGATAGCGGCCCCCACGCGCCTCGCGGCCCGGCAGGCTCTGGCCGCCGTCGAGGTCGAGTACGAGCCGCTCGCCCCCGTCCTGACGCTCGAGGACGCCAAGACCCTGCCGCCTCTCTACGAGCTGCGCCTGGAGAACGGGGACGTCGACGCCGCTCTCGCCTCCGCGCACCGGGTGGTCGAAGGGGAGTACCGCACCGGCTACCAGGAACACATCTACATCGAGTGCCAGGGGATGATCGCCGAGATCGAGGAGGACGGCACGGTCTCCCTCCTGGGCTCCATGCAGTGCCCCTATTACGTCCACAAGGCCCTGGTCCACGCCTTCAAGCTGCCGGAAGACAAGATCCGTGTCCGCGCCTCCGTCGTGGGCGGCGGCTTCGGCGGCAAGGAGGATTTCCCGAGCGCCGTGGCCATTCACGCGGCCCTGCTCGCCCGCGCCTGCGGCCGTCCCGTGAAGCTGGTCTACGACCGCCACGAGGACATCGTGGGCACCACCAAGCGCCATCCCGCCGTCATCCGCCACCGCGCGGGAGTAGACCGGGAGGGGCGCCTGCTCGCCCTGGACGCCGACATCCTCTTCGACGGCGGGGCCTACTCGACCCTGTCGCCGGTGGTGATCTCGCGGGCCATCCTGCACTCCTTCGGCCCCTACCGCTGGCCCAGCGCGCGCATCCGCGGCCGGGTGCTCCGCACGCACACGGCGCCCAACAGCGCCTTCCGCGGCTTCGGCGCGCCCCAGGTGGAGTTCGCCATCGAGCGCCACATGGACCGGATCGCCCGCGAGCTCGGGCTCGATCCGTTCGAGATCCGCGCCCGTAACGTCGTCGATCCCGGTGACCGGCTGCCCACCGGCCAGGTGCTCGACGCCAGCACCTCGGCCCGCCTCTGCCTGGAGGAAGCCGAGCGGCGGACCGGGTTCCGCGCCCGCTGGCAGGCTCTGGAAGAGGAACGGGAACAGCGGCAGGATGGCGAATCCCTGCGGGGGATCGGCCTCGCACTCTTCTTCCATGGCGCCGGGTTCACCGGCAACGGTGAGCGCAAGATGAAGTCTCCGGTCACCGCCCGCCTCCTGGAAGACGGCCGCATCGAAGTGCTGACCGCCATGACCGACATGGGCCAGGGCTGCGTGGCCGTCTTCCCCCAGATCGCGGCCGAGGCCGCCGGGGTTGGCCCGGAAGACCTCGTCTTCGCCGAGCCCGACACCGGCCGGGTTCCCGACTCCGGCCCCACCGTGGCCTCGCGCACCACCATGATCGTGGGCGGCGTCATCGTCCGCGCCGTGGCCGAGCTGCGCGACCGCGTGCTCGCCTGGAGACAGTCTGGAGAATCCGTGAAAGACGGCTGGATCGTCGGCCCCGAAGGTCGCATCGAATCCTTCCGCGAGGCGGCGCGGGCCTGCCGGGCGGCCGGCCCCGTGGAGGTCACCCTGCGCCACGAGCCGCCGGAGGACCACACCTTCGACGAGTCCACCTATCGCGGCGCGGCCTATCCCACCTATGCGTGGGGCGCGGACGTGGTGGAGGTGGAAGTCGATCCCGACACCCTGGCCGTCCGGCCCATGCAGGTCACCGCCGTCTGCGAGGTCGGCAAGGCCATCCACCCCACTCTCTGCAAGGGGCAGATCGAGGGCGGCACCCTGCAGGCGATCGGCTGGGCGACGATCGAGGAGGTCAAGATGCAGGACGGCCGCTATCTCAACGACCGCCTCGCCACCTACATCATCCCCACCATCCGGGACAGTCCGCGCATCGACGTCCACCTGCTGGAGCGGGCCTGGGACGGCGGACCCTTCGGCGCCAAGGGCGTCGGCGAGCTGCCCATGGACGGCGGCGCTCCGGCGACCGCGCAGGCCATCGAGAACGCCACCGGCATCCCCGTCGCCGAGATCCCCGCCACGCCGGAAAAATTATTGAGGAGCCGAGGAGAATGAAGACCGCCTTCTCTCTGAACGGCCAGCCCGTCGAAGCCGACGGCCACCCCATGGAGCGCCTCCTCGACGTGGTGCGCGAAAGGTTCGGCCTGACCGGCACCAAGGAGGGGTGCGGAGAAGGGGAGTGCGGCGCCTGCACGGTGCTCATGGACGGCGAGCCCGTCCTCTCCTGCCTCGTGCCACTCTTCCAGTGCGGTGGCAAGCGGATCGAGACGGTCGAGAGAATCGCTGAGGGTCCAGCGCGAGAGGTCCTCGACCGGTTCGTGGCCACGGGCGGCGTCCAGTGCGGCGCCTGCACGCCGGGGATTGTGGTCGCCGCCTGGGCGCTCCTCCAGCGCAATCCCGAGCCGGGCCGCGAGGAGGTGCGCGAAGCCTTGGCGGGCAACCTCTGCCGCTGCACGGGCTATGAAGGCATCCTGCGGGCGTTTGCCCGGGAGCCGGAACAATGACCGCGGGAGTCGCCCTGCGTCCCCGTTCGCTCGAAGAGGCGGTGCGGTCCCTGGCGGACGATCCCGCCCTGGTGCCCACCGCCGGCTGCACCGACCTCATGGTGCGTGGCCCCGAAGCCCTGTACCGGATGGACCGCGTTCTGGATCTCCTGGAGATCGCGGAGCTGCGGGGAATCCGCGAGATCGACGGCGGGATCGAGATCGGCGCCACCACGACCTTCACCGAGATCGGCCGCTCGTCCGCCATCCGCGCCGCCTTACCGGCCCTCGCCGAAGCCGCCGGGCAGATCGGCGGCTGGCAGATCCAGAACCGCGCCACTCTGGGAGGCAACATGGCCAACGCCAGCCCCGCGGGCGATTCCCTCCCCGTGCTCCTCGCCCTGGACGCCGTCGTCATCGCGGCAGGAACAGGCGGACTGCGCGAGATCCCCTACACCGAGTTCCACACCGGCTACCGCAAGACGGCCCTTCAGCCGGGAGAGATCGTCGTCCGCATCCGCATCCCGGTTCCGCCGCAGGGCACGGTCCAGGCCTTCCGCAAGGTAGGCACCCGCGAGGCTCAGGCCATCAGCAAGGTCGTCGTCGCCATGGCCGGACGGATCACGGACGGCCAGATTGCTGAGTTCCGCCTCGCCGCCGGCAGCGTGGCCCCGACGCCGGTCCGCCTGCGTGCCGCCGAGGATGCCGCGCGAGGGATGGCCGCAGGGCCCGAGGCCGCCGATCTCATCGGGAAAACGGCGGCAGGGGAGGTCGAGCCCATCGACGACGTCCGCTCGACGTCCGTCTACCGCCGTTTTGCCCTGGAGCGGGTGGTCCGGCGGATGGTTCTGGGGATGACCGGACAGGAGACCTGAATGCCCACGTCCTTGAGCGCGGAATCCGTCCGCGAAGCCTTCGAGCGCCTGCGGACCGCCAACCTCGCCTTCAACCAGCGCTATCCCGGAGAGTCCGCACGCCGCCAGCCGGTCCACGTCGTCTATGGCGGGGCGCACCTCTTCAAGGCCGACATCGCGGCCCGGCTGGGAGCCCTGGCCCTGCGCGCTCTCGAAGAGTACGCCCCCAATCCCCTGGACCTCGCCCGGGCCGTTGGTCTGCGGGAAGACCTCGCGGAGAGGATCCACGCCCGCGTTCTGGACAGGCTCCGCAACGAGCCGGTCGAAGATTTCCGGGCCGATTTCGAGGATGGCTACGGCAACCGCCCCGACGTCGAGGAGGACGGCCACGCCGAGACCGTGGCCCGGGAGATGGCGAAGGGGATGGCGGATGGAACCCTGCCGCCCTTCATCGGCATCCGCATCAAGCCGTTCAACGAGGAGCTGCGGGAACGGTCCTTCCGGACGCTCGACCTCTTCCTGACCACGCTGGTTCGAGAGGCGGGGGGACGCCTGCCGGACAACTTCGTGGTGACGCTCCCCAAGGTGACCATCCCCGAGCAGGCCGCCGCGCTGGCCGACCTCTTCGATCTCCTGGAGCCCGCGCTGGGCCTGCCGGCCGGGGCGTTTCGGCTGGAGATCATGATCGAAACGCCGCAGGCGATCCTCAACCTGCCACCCCTGGCCGAGGCGGCGCGTGGCCGCTGCGTGGCGGCCCACTTCGGCACCTACGACTACACGGCGGGCAGCAACATCACGGCGGAGCACCAGACAATGACCCATCCCATCTGCGACTTCGCCAAGCACATGATGCAGGTCGCCTACGCGGGCACGGGGCTCTGGTTGTCCGACGGGGCCACGAACGTCCTCCCTGTGCCGCCGCACCGCGCGGCCAAGGACGGCCCGCAGCTGACTCCGGCCCAGGTGGAGGAAAACCGCGACACCGTCCACCGAGCCTGGAGGCTGCACGCCGAGCACGTCCGGCATTCCCTGACCGGCGGCTTCTACCAGGGCTGGGACCTCCATCCCGCGCAGCTCGTCACGCGCTACGCGACCCTCTACGCCTTCTTCCTGGAAGGTCTCGACGCCGCTTCGGACCGTCTCCGGAACTTCGTCCAGAAAGCCGCCCAGGCGACCCTCGTGGGCGAAGTCTTCGACGACGCCGCCACGGGCCAGGGCCTCCTCAACTACTTCCTGCGCGCCATCAACTGCGGCGCGATCACGGAAGAGGAGGCTCTGCAGAGGTCGGGGTTGACGCTGGAGGAGCTGCGGGGGCGGTCGTTTGTGAAGATTTTGAAGAACCGGCGGGGGACGCCCTGAGCGTAAGCGAGGATGCGGAACTGGATGGTTTTGTGCTCGCTGGGCGTGGCGGCCACATGGCTCCTCCGATCACGGTGACGCGGGGTCAAGAATTGTGACCGGCAGACTGCGGAAGTGAGCGGCATTGAACGTAAGCAGCCGGGAGATCCCGTAGCTTTGCATAGCCGCTACGAGACGCACATCGTGCGCCCGGAAGCCCGTCACACCTTGGGCCTCGACCAGTCCTTGCCAAAGCCTGCTCAACTCTTCTCGGTCAGGAAGCAGCGTGAAGCGCCGTTGGAAGAAGCGCATCCAGTGTCCGGCCTGGACAGGAGTCATTCCCAGCCCATTGCTCCCCGCGGGAGGCGCCCCTGGCGGGCGGGTCGCCACCACCCAAAACTCGTATAAATTTTGGGGAACCAGGACCAGCAACTCTCCACGCTTCAGGAGCACCTGAGCTGCTGCACGCGCCACTCCGGCCTGCGGTTCGTGCGACCGCGTCATCCGGGTGAGCAGGTTTGTGTCGAGCAGGATCATTCGCCTTCCCCGCGTGTATAGACCGCTTCGCGCGAGTCGTCCAGATCCTCAACTTTCACCATGTAGGGACGCATTTCGGCGAACATGTCCTCGCTGTCTGGCCTCCGCACATCCGTCGGTGCCGGCTCTTCCACAAATACAATGGCCTCGCGCACCTCGCCGGGCATCCGGGCAAGGTTCTCGGCGATCTGCTGCTTCGTTCCTCTGAGCACGTGAGCTTGCATTTTCAACTCCGTAGGGTGCCTGTTTCGCGACCCTTCGGGCCGCAAAGGACGCGGTAGGCCAATTACTTGTAACGATTCAGGAGACGGGCACGGACCTCGTCGTGGGGGACGACTCTGCCCGCCTCGACATCGGCCAGCCCGCGGTGAACGTCCTTGAGGAGCTCCACCACTTCCAAGAGGGACTGGTAGGTTGCCACGTCGACGAGAACCGCCGCGCCTCTCCCCTCTTGGGTCAACACGACAGGGCGGCGCGTGTCCTGGACCTGTCTGAGCAGGCTCTCTGCCGTGGATTGAAGCTCCGCGGGTGGGTGAACGTCTTGGGTCAGGTCAAACGAGAATCTCGCCATAGCCCTTATCCTAGCTCATCTCCATCGAACCTACCTCCGCTGTACAGTCCCCTAGATCAACCCATACGGCTCCGCCGTTGCCACGAAGATCTCGTTGCCAGGTTTTATCGAGATCCAAATGTGCGTGCAGCCACAGGCTTGCCAGGATAGTGCTATTTTGAGCCATCTTGGTTTGCCTGCTCGATGGGCCACCGAAAGTGGCTGCCATGATCTGGCACCGCCGAAGCGTCTGGGCCAGACGATCGCTGCTGCTGCTCTGCCTGGCGGCAGGTTGTGCGCGCGGGCCGGCTGACGTCCGCCAGGAGCTGCTCGCCGCCGCCGGCCCCGTGCGGCCGGTGGAGGGGCGTCTGGCCACCGGTTTCCTCCATGCACCGGGCGGGCAGCACCGAGTCGATCCGTCCTGCAGGAGAGGAGTGGCGCGAGCGACCCGCAGGGTTCTCGCGCAGTTGGAGAAAGGGCGCTCGCCCCGGGCTCTCGCCGACGGGGCGCTGCTCGACCTGCTCCGGCAGCGGCCGGCCGCTGCGGTCGCGAAGCTGGAAGAGGCCGTCGCGGCGCAGCCCCGCCGGCCGGACTTGCACTGCGATCTTGCAGCGGCCTACTTGGCCCGGTCCGAAGCCAGCCGGCAGCCCGCCGACCTCGGGCTGGCGCTGGCGGCCGCGGACCGCGCCCTCGCGGCGGACCCCATGCTCGCGCCGGCGCTGTTCAACCGCGCCCTCGCCCTCGAACACTTCTTCCTGCTCGCCGACGCCCAAGCAGCCTGGGGCCGCTATCTAGAGGCCGATCCCGCCTCGCCATGGGCGGAGGAGGCGCGCCGCCATCTCGACCGCCTCGGCCAGCCCGGCCCGGCCGATCTGTGGCGAAGCTGGCAGGCCGGGCTCGCGCCGGCCGCGCTCGTCGGCGACCGGGGTTTCCTGCGCCAGGTCGTATCCCGGTTTCCGCAACCCGTCCGCGAGAAGGTCGAGGAGGAGGTCCTGCCCGCCTGGGGAGGGGCCTTCCTGCGCCGTGACACCCCCGGTGCCGAAAGCGCGCTGGCGACGGCGCGTGCCCTGGCGGGAAGCCTCTCCGCCACCAACGGCGACCGTCTGCTGGCGGACGCCGTGGCCGCGATCGATCGCGTGCAGGCGGCCGGTGGCGTACAACGCCTCACCGTGCTCGCCCGCGGTCACCAGCTCTACGGCCGGGCCCGCCCTCTCGTCTATCGCCACCAGATCAAGGAGGCAGAGCCCCTCCTGCTCTCCGCCCGCCAGGACCTGGAGCGGGCTGGCAGCCCCTTCGCGGCGTGGGCTCGCCTTCAGCTGGCGATCTGCCGGATCGAGAGCAGCGACAACCGCGCGGCGCTCGCCATGCTGAAGGGCCTGCGTGCCGAATTCGACCTCGGCCGCTATCCGAGCCTCGGCGGCCGGGTGGAGTGGCTGACCGCGCTGATCCAGCTCGGCGGCACCGATCCCGCGGCGGGGCTGACCTCCTATCACCGCGCCATCGAGGCCTTCCGCGACCTCGGCGAACGAGAGAATCTGAGCACCGTCGAGTCTCTGCTCGGCGAGGCCTTGACCTATCTCGGCGAGGGTGACGCCGCCTGGACGTACCGCTACTCAGGTCTGAAAGCCCTGCCGGAAGTCTTCAGTCCTCGGCGCCGCTCGGGCCGCTTCGAGGAGGCGCAACGGACCCTGGAGGTGGAAGGCCAGGAGGCCGCCGCCCTGTACTTCTCGCGCCTGGCGACCCGTGCCGCCCGGCAGATGGGAGATCCGGTGTCGATCTCGAACGCGCTGCTCCGAAGTGCCCAGCTCTCCTATCGGCTGGGCGACTTGGCGGGTGCCAGGCGGGATCTCGCCGCCGCCCGCCGGCAGGCCGAAACCGCCGGCAAGGGGCAACGCGAGAGGAGCGTGGCCGCCGTCGACGTCGCCGCCGGCGAGATCGAGCTGGCGCGGTCGCCGGAACAGGCTCGTGATTTCCTGTTGCGGGCTCTGGAGTTCTATCAGCAATCTAAGAACCATTATCCGCTGGTGCCGATCCGACTGGCTCTCGGCCGCCTCGAGATCAAACGCGGCGCGGTGGCGCTCGGCGAGGACCACCTGGATGCCGCCATCGCCGAGTACGAGCGCCAGCGTGCCGCTCTCGCGGAGAACCCTCAGCAGCAGGACGTCTACTTCGCCCAGTCTCGCTCGCTTTTCGACGCCATGGTCGAGCTCCAGGCGGTCACCCTCCATCGCCCGCGGCGAGCGTTCGACTACGCCGAGCGGGGGCGGGTGCGCGCCCGGCTTGACGAAAAGGGCAAGAACCGTTCCGGCGACGTCCCCCCAACCGAGGCCGTCCTCGCCGCGCTACCTGCCCGTGGAGCGATCATCGAGTACGCCGTCCTGCCGGAGCGTACCCTCGCCTGGGTGCTCCACCGCGGCTCGTTCGCCCCCTTCGAGCTTGCCGCCGGACGCGAGCGGCTCGCTTTCCTGGCGGACCAGTTGCAATGGGCTCTCTCGGCGCGGGACATGGCATCGGCGGAGCAGACGGCTGTCCAGCTCCACGACCTGCTGGTGAAACCGCTCGCGGGCGCTCTCACCGCCGGTGAGCCGCTCACCATTGTCCCGGACAAGGAACTCCACAGCGTACCCTTCGCCCTGCTGCGCGACCGCCACACGGGCCGCTTCCTGGTCGAGGACCACGCGCTCACGGTCTCCCCCAGCGCGGCCGTCCACCTCGCCTGCCGCGAGCGCGCCCGGGCACTGGCCGCCGCCGGCACCGACTCCTCGGCCCTGATCGCCGGCAACCCCGCCTTCGACCACACGGTCTTTCCGGGCCTCGAATCCCTGCCCGCCGCGGAAACCGAGGCCCGGCAGGTCGCCGCGCTCTATCCCCGGCCCGAGCTCCTGCTGGGGCAGGACGCCACCAAGGCTCGCTTCCTGGCCGAGATCGAGGGCCACGCCGTGACTCACTTTGCCGGGCACTCGCTCGTCCATCCCTCCCAGCCCCTGCTCTCGCAGCTCGCCCTGGCGCCCTCCCCCGGCGATTCGGGCTCGCTCCGGATGCTCGACCTGTACCGGCTGCGGCCCGTTCGCACCCGTCTCGCCGTGCTCTCGGCCTGCGAATCCGGTGGCAGCCAGGCGCGTGGAGCGGAGGGCGTGACCGGCCTCGCGAGCCACTTCCTCTCGCTCGGCATTCCGACCGTGGTGGCGAGCCTCTGGAACGTCGCGGATCGCCCCACCGCGCTCCTGATGGTGAGCTTCCACCGCCATCTTCGCGGTGGCGAGGACGCCGCCGCCGCCCTGCGCTCGGCCCAGCTCGAGCTCCTCCGCCATCCCGATCCCGCTCTGCGCTCGCCGGCGAGTTGGGGCGCTTTCGCGGTGTTCGGCGGCGGGGCCGCGCAGTGAATCCCTGATCTGCGTCCGTCCAACAGCAAAGAAGGGCCCATTGGGGCCTATCGACATCATGGGAGGTGAATATGGGTTTTACACTGTTCGTGAATTTCACGGGCCTGTGCCTCTTCGTCCCTCACTCCGTCGAAAAACGGATGCGCGTTCTGCTCGTCGACATCACCGATCCGCATGGCAACGGCGCCGGTCCCGGTCATCATCATGATCACGGGGGCAACGGCGACGGTGCCCGCCGGCACGAGGCGCATTTTCCGGTCCTGATCTATGACGAGCGCGACTTGGCGGTGCTTCGCCCGGACGACCGGAAATTCCCTCAAGGTGACCTGTTCGGACGGATGGACCTGCTGGGTTTCGACCTGGGGATTGCGGATGCGCGCCCGGACGCGCTCAGCCGCCTCGACGACCGCATTGGAATTGGAAACTGTCCTACCAACGGCTCCGCGCGTAATGCCTCCTGGATGGCGAACATCGGCACGGTCGGGGAGCGCAACGGTGCGGTCGACCCCAACTGCCTCATCCCGAACAACGTCTCGCTCGCCGTGGGGGCCCGCATGCGGCTCACCGACGGCGGAGCCAGCACGCGTTTCCTCTCGGCCAACAACGGCCGGCGGCCCTCTCAGTACCAGTTCGGACCCGAGAACGGCCCGCTCCTCGGCGGCCAGCAAGCCATCGCCGAGGTCATGGAGCTGAAGCTCGAGATCCCGGGAGACACGGTAGCTCTCGAAGCGAAGTCGTTCCGCGTTGCGGGCCAGACGGACCGCATCGTGTTGAAGCCGCAGCTGCCGGGGGCCGACGTGCGGATCTTCATCAAAAACATGCCCAATCCCGACATCGAAGGCACCCGCCCAGCCGACCCGGCGGGCACGTTGAACGAGCGCCGGAACGTCGACTTCCACTTCGCCCACTTCGACCGTCTCCTGTTGCAGCCGGCCGTAGCCGGGCAGGAACCCCTGCCGCTGCCGGTCGACAGTTGCAACTACATTCAGGCCGAGCCCCCGTATCTGGGGAATCCGCAGTGCCCGATCATCGGCTCCAATCCCGATCCAGGCGCATGAGCGAGCCGCCCGACCGTTCGAATCAGGAGGAAACGTATATGCCCAACGAGCTCGACGTGAACGAACCCCGGCCCCGCATCGTGGTGAAGCTGGCGGAAGCGGCGAATCCCCAGGCCACGGCGCTCCTGTGGAGCCGGATCGAAAAAAACTACCCCGGCACGGAGATCGAAAGGACCTTCCTGGAGACTCCGCTTCCCCCAAGCCCGGACGGGGTCCTCTCCGACCCCGGAGAGCCAGCCCTCCCCCCCGCGGACCTCACGCGTTACTACACGTTCAAGATGAACCCGGCCCTCCACCTGCCCCATGCGATCGCCGACCTCTCTCAATACGCGGAGCTGGCGGAGGTCATGGAAGAGGAACGCCCGTCTCCGGCCCCGCAAGTGGCGGCCCCGGTAGTCCCGGCGGCCCCGGCGGCTGTGGCGGCCGGTCTTCTGGCGCAGCCCCACCTCGGCCCGGCGCCCGCGGGCATCGGCGCCGCAGCCGCAAACGCACGGCCCGGCGGGCGCGGCCAGGGGATGGCTTTCGCCGACATGGAATCGGGCTGGAACCTGGATCACGTGGACCTGCTTGACCTCAATGTCCAAGCCCCCGTCTTCGGCGTCAATTGCGACGACCGGGAGCACGGGACGGCGGTGCTGGGAGTCGTGGCGGCGCGTGGCACCACACCTGGCGGCGTGATCGGCATCGCTCCGGAGCTGGCGGCCGTGAAGGTTGTCTCGCCCCTGCGCTCCTGCTTCGGCCGCCGCGAGATGGCCCAGGCAATCCGGCACATGGCTCAGGCGCTCGGCCCCGGCGACGTGCTGCTGCTGGAGGCCCAGATCAGCTTCTCCGGCGTTCCCGACATTCCAGCCGAGGTCGTGCCGTTCCTCGCCGACGCCATCCGCTTCGCCGTGAGCCGCGGCATCGTGGTCGTCGAGCCCGTGGGCAATAAACGGGTCTCCCTCGACAGGCTGGAGGTCGAGCGGGGCAGGACCCTCAACCCCCGCGACCCGAGATTCCAGGACAGCGGCGCCATCCTGGTGGCCGCCGCCACCGCGGACGTCCCACACCGGCGCCATCGCGACAGCAGCTTCGGCAGCCGGGTCGACTGCTACGGCTGGGGAGAGAGGGTCGTCACCTGCGGCGGCCGCATCGGCAACCGCCTGACCGACCACACCAACGACTTCTCCGGCACCTCCGCCGCCGCGGCCATGGTGGCCGGTGTCGCCCTGTGCGTGCAAGGAATGGCCAAGGCGAAGCATGGAAAGCCCTTCAGCCCCCAAAAGCTGCGCAACCTCCTCAGGGATCCGGACAACGGCACCCTGCCTGAGGGAGGGTTGGAAGCAGGAATCGGCGTCATGCCTGACTTGGAGAAGCTCATCGGGAAGATTTGATGTCGGCGCCGGCTTGATTCGAATCCGTCCCCACCGCGAGGTGAGGGCGGATTCTGTCTACCCCCGCCGCATCGTCCCCTCGATCAACCCATACGGCGCCGTCGTCGCCACGAAGATCTCGTTGCGGTTCTCCAGTCCGAAAGGCGTGAGGTCCACAGGGAGATGGTGCAGGTTGGGCATGGCGATGTGGATCTCTTCGACTTCCTGCGTCTCCAGGACCGCCTCTCCCATGGCGTAGAGGGTGTGCTGCACGGAACGGCTGTCATGCTCCGCGAAAGCCTTGAGGAGCAGGCGCCGGACCTCATGCCAGAGCGGGCCGAAGTTGCTGGTGAACGGCGCATAGCGCCAGGTCGCCTGGACAGCCGTGGCGAGCAGGCGGTCCGAGGTCTCGCGGAGCGTCGTATAACGGTCTCGTGGGTATCCCTCGAACGCAGACTTCGACGTTTTCATCACCACGAGGTCCTCGATGCCCGCCTGCACCTTGGCACCGTCACGGTCTTGGATCACGATGGCTTTGCGCCGCTCGCTGCCGGCCTTCCGGAAGGACCGGTCCTTTTCCTCTCCGATCGCTTCCCATAGGTGCTCCGTCAGGTCCACCTGGACGCTCGAGGTCCGCGGGCTCGCCTGCAAATAGTGATCGGTCAGCGCGAGGCCGAAGTCCTCGATGTCGTCGAAGGGATGCTCGGCGGCCAGGGCGTAGACGGTGTTCTTCATCGTGTCCGTGGGGAAGACGCCCTGGTTGTCCCCCTCCGTGTAGGCCGCCGCGAAATCCCCTTCGAAACGGATGGCCACCGTGACGTCCTTGAGCGTGTTCTGCTGCGGTCCACGGCGCACCGTCACCAGGCGGACTGCCTGCTTGCCATAACTGTTCTCGGCCAGCATCTCAGCTCCCCCGATAGGTTGAATATCCGAACGGGCTCAGCAGGAGCGGCACGTGATAGTGCTGATTCGCGTCCCGCACGTGGAAGACGATCGAGGCCTCGGGATAGAAGCCCTGGATTCCCTGCGTCCGGAAATAGGTTTCAATCTCGAACGTAAGGCGATAGATCCCCGTCGTCAGCGCGGAGCCCGTGGGCAGGAGCTGCCGGGCACGGCCGTCTCCGTCCGTCATGGCGCGGCCGATCTCGCGCCAGCCGCTTTCTTCCCGGACATCCAACAGGACGTGGATGCCGCTCGCGGGACGGCCCCGCGAGGTGTCGAGGATGTGGGTAGTAATTCCGCTCATGATGACAGGAGTTTCTCCAGTCTCAGAGTCGTGATCTTCCGCTGCTCTTCGGCGGCGATGCGCAACTCGGTTTCGGGATCGTTGCCGAGCCGCGCCCGTAGCAGCTCCAGCATCTCCTCCGCGCTCTTGCCTGTGGCACAGACGATGAAAATGTGATCGAAGCGGGACTCGTACTGGCGGTTTGCTTCAATCAGAGCGGCCAAGGTCTCCGCTGCCGCGCCGCTTGCGCCGGCCTGCTCCTGCTCGGACCAGCGGCTGCCTTTCTCGCCGATCCGGGGATGGGTGGCGAAGGCCTCCAGCCAGTCTTCCCGTCCGAGGGTCCACCAGACGTAGTCCGACGTCTCCTGCATCCCCTCGAGGTCATGGAAAGGGCGGCTCTCCGCCATGTGGCGCGCCCAGGCTCGCGAGCCGCAGCAGGCGAGGAGCTCCGCCTCGGCCGCTTCGGAGGACAGCGCGTTCAGCCGGTCCAGGGCCGTGACCGTGCCGAAGAGCCGCAGCCGCGCCACGCCGCCATCGGGATAGATGTTCAGCCGGGCTTGTGTAATCGGCTCCATCTCGGCGAGCTCGTTGAAGCGATGCCGGGTATGAGGTCGCAGCGGTGTCCGCGGCAGGATCTCCCACCACTCGTCCGATGAATCCCTGCCCTCGATGGAGCACCAGCCGGGGGCGTTGCCCTTGAACCAACTGGTGTCCACTTCAATCCGGTGCACCGTGCCACGCGCGCCCAGCTTCACGAGGGCCCAATCGTGGCCGGGCCCCCGGCGGCGCCTGGTTTCCCATCCGTCGTGCATGCCGAGCGAGGGACCGGGGAGGATCAGGTTGTGACGGTTGCCGAAGAACATGTCGCTGCAGGAGAGGACGGCCCCGCCGTTTTCGACCCCGGCAAGATCGATCTCCCCGGCGTGGCGAGTGAGCCGCCGCCAGTCCGGCACCGCCTCGCCGTGGACCCGCAGCCGGGCCACGCCGCCGTCCGGGTAGATGTTGAAGCGCAGGTGCGTGACCCGGCCGGTGTCCTTCTCGATGGGGAAGCGGTTCTTCGAATGTCCTTCGAGCGGCGAGCGCGGCAGGATCTCCCGCCACTCACGCGCCCATCAGCTCCTCGGGCGATGGATGCCCTTCGACCGCGCAGGCTTCGAGCGAGCAGGATTCGGGATAGTTGCCGCGGAAGTAGCTCGTGTCGACAACCACGCCCCGGATCCCGCCCGGCAGTCCCAGGCGGACGATGCACCAGTCGTAGCCGGGCTCGCGCCGCCGGCGGGTCTCCCAGCCGTCCATCCACTTGCCGGCGTCCGTGTACTTGCCTTCGATCCAACCGGCTTCGCCGGCCTTGAGGAGGTTCTCCTTGGGGGCGAAGAACTCGTCGTTGGCGGCGAGCACGGCACCGCCCAGGCGTTCGGCGGCGAGGTCCACGAGATCGGTGAAGTCGGTTGTCATCCTTCTCCCTGTCTCAAGAGCGTGCCGTCATCGTAAACCGTTTCGCCCCGGACGAGGGTACGCCGGACCACACCGAACAGCGTCCGTCCCGCGTAAGGGGTGATCTTGTGGCGGTGGTAGAGCTTCTCCGGGTCCACCTCGAAGCTCGCTTCCGGGTCCCACATCACGAGGTCGGCATCGTATCCCGGGGCGATGGCGCCTTTCCTGTCCTGAAGCCCTGCCAGACGGGCCGGGGCCGCGCACATCCACTCTGCGAGGTTCGCCACGGTGAAGCCGCGCTCCCGCGCTCCGGTCCACACCGCGGGCAGGGAGAGCTGAAGGGAGGCGATCCCGCCCCAGGCGCCGCGAAAGTCGCCGGTCTCCAGCTTCTTCATTTCAGGAGGGCACGGCGAGTGGTCGGTCGCGACCAGATCGAGCAGACCTTCCCGCAAGGCCTCCCAGAGCCGCTCCCGGTTCCGTCGCGAGCGGATGGGCGGAGCGCACTTCCAGGCCACGGCGCCGTCCGCGATCTCCTCGGCCGCGAAGGTCAGATAGTGCGGGCAGGTCTCGGCGGTGATGGGCAATCCCTCCGCGCGAGCCTGTTCGAGGACCGGCAGGACTTCCATCGAGGAGACGTGGACGATATGGACCCGGCAGCCCGTCTCGCGGCACAGCCGGACCAGCATCTCCACCGCCTCCACCTCGGCCTCGTCGGGACGGGAACGGAGATAGCGGTCATACTCGGCCGGGCTCCCGCCTTCCCAGACGCCGGCCGCGGCCTGGATCGGCCCTGGGACTTCGGCATGGGCGAGGAGAACGGCATCGTGGCGAGCCAGCACCGGCATGGCCTCGCGCAAGTCGGCCTCCTCGACATGCTGGAACTCGTCCACACCGGATGGAACCAGGAATGCCTTGAACCCAAGGACGCCGTCCGCGAGGAGCCCCGCCAGCTCCTCTGTATTGCCCGGCACGACCCCTCCCCAGAGCCCGAAGTCCACGCGCGTTTTTCCCTGGGCCGCCTCAACTTTGGCTTGGAAAGCCTCGCGGGTGGTCGTGGCCGGGACGCTGTTGAGCGGCATGTCGATCACGGTTGTGATCCCACCCGCCGCCGCCGCCCGGGTGGCTGTCTCGAATCCTTCCCAGTCTGTCCGCCCCGGCTCGTTGATGTGGACATGGGAATCCACGATGCCGGGCATCACGACGAAGTCGCCGCAGTCGATGAGGGGACCGGCGACGTCCTCCGGCGGGCTGACACGTTCGATTTGGCCTTCACGGATGTGGATGGCGGCGGGGCGGAGGCCGTCAGGCGTCGCGACCCGGTGGCTGCGAAGGGTGAGGGTAGATTCCATCTGCGGCACAGTAGCGCAACCTCTGACGTTATAGGATCGTCTGGCCCATCATGATCTTCGAAGACGTCCCCTCCAACCCCCCCCTCCTCCTGCGCGGGGGCACGATCCTCACCCTGGACGCCGGGGCGACCGTCCTGCGCGAGGCCGACCTCCTGATCCGCAACGGCCGGATCTTCTCTCTCGGCGTTCCCGAGCCTCCGCCGGGGACGCGGATCATCGACGTGACGGGTTGCCTCGTCCTGCCCGGGCTCATCCAGGGACATCTCCACCTGGGGCAGACGTTCTTCCGCGGACTGGCCGAGGGACGCCGGCTGCTGGCCTGGCTGCGGGAGCGGATCTGGCCTCTCGAAGCGGCTCATGATGACGAGAGCGCCTACTGGTGCGGGATGCTGGGGGCCGCGGAGTGCCTGCTGGGCGGTACGACCACGATTCAGGACATTGGCATCGGGCCGGGTACGCGGGGGCTGCTTCAGGCGATCTCCGACTCGGGCCTGCGGGCGTTCGCGGGGCAGTGCCTGATGGACAGCGGCGACGGCCTCCCGGCCCCCATGCGCCAGCCGACGGACGTGGTGCTCGCGGAGACCGAGGCCCTGGGTGACCGGTTCGATGGCGCGGACCGGGGGCGCGTGCGCTATGCGCTCAATCCCCGGTTCATCCTCACGTGCTCGGACGCGCTGTGGGAGGGGATCCGCGAGCTGTCGGCGCGCCGGGGGTGGCCGGTCCATACCCATGCCCTGGAGCAGCGGGACGAGACGCTGGCCGTCCGCGAGCTGAAGGGCGGGCGAGACGAGATCGAGTACTTCGCGGATCAGGGCATCCTCGCGACCGACCTTCGCCTCGCCCATGGGGTCTGGATCACCAACGAGCATCTCGGCTATCTCGGACATTCGCGCGAAGGCCACCTGAGCGTCGTCCACTGCCCGAGCTCGAATCTGAAGCTCGGCTCCGGCATCGCCGACCTTCTGGCCCTCCGCCGTGCCGGCGTGCCGGTCGGCATCGGGTGCGACGGCGCTGCCTGCAGCAACCATCTCGACAACTTCGACGAGGTCCGCCTGGCCGCGCTCCTCCAGAAGGTCAAGCACGGTCCCGATTCCTTCTCGGGTCTCGATGCCCTGCGCCTCGCCACCAGCGAAGGGGCGCGCGCTCTCGGCCTCCAGGAGGAGATCGGGACGATCGAGCCCGGCAAGCTGGCCGATCTCGTGGTGCTAGCGACCGACCGTCCCGAGATGTGGGCCGCTCCCCAGGCCGATCCGCATGACCTCGTGGCTTTCGGCGCGTCCCGCGCCGCCGTCCGCCACGTCCTGGTCGAGGGCCGCCTCCTCGTCGAGAACGGCCGGCTGACGGGGCTCGACCTCGACGAGATCTACCGGGAATCGAGCCGCTGCCTGGCGGAGCTGATCCGGCGGTCCGGAGTGGCCGTCTGAGCGCCTCGCCCGATCACAACGTCCTCTCCGTTCTGCGCCGCGTGGCCGCCCGGGTACCGGACCGCCAGGCTTTGGTGATGGAGGATGGTTCCAATGTCTCCGAAATAAGCTTCGGCGAGCTGTGGCGCCGCATCGACCGCGCCTCGTCCGGACTGCGCCGCCTGGGACTGGCTCCGGGGGACCGGGCCATCGTCATGATCCCCATGTCGATCGACCTCTACGTAGCGATGCTGGCGGTGCTGGAGATGGGGGCCGTGGCGGTGTTCGTGGACCCCTGGATCAGCCGGCGGCAGATCGCCTCCTTCGCGGCCTTCGCGTCTCCGCGCGCGTGGCTCGGCATCCCCAAGAGCCATCTTCTGCGGGTGATGGATGCGCGCCTGAGATCCATCCCGTTTACCGTCACGACCGCATGGCGGCTGGGACCGGTCCCGGGACGATGTACGCTGGCTGAGCTCGAATCCGTGGAGGGAGATGGCGAGGTCCATCCCGTGGAGCGGGACGACCCTGCGCTCATCACGTTCACCAGCGGTTCCTCGGGCGAGCCCAAGGGTGCGAACCGCACCCACCGTTTCCTGCTGGCCCAGCACGAGGCGCTCGCCCACGAGTTCCCGGCGGAGGAGGGGGACGTGGACATGCCCATGTTCCCCGTCTTCGCCCTGAACAACCTGGCGAGCGGCGTGCCCTCCGTGGTGCCCGCCATGGACTTCCGGCGCGTGGATCAGGTGGACGCCGGCCGCGTCCTCGCCCAGATGCACCGCCACGGCGTGACCACCTGTACGGCTTCGCCGCCGTTCTTCGACCGAATCGCCGCTGAGATCGCCAACGGGGGAGTCCGGCCCGCCCTGCGACGAATCCTCACCGGCGGCGCTCCCGTGTCCGACGCGCAGCTCCGCGACTGGCGCCGGGCCTTTCCGGAGACCGAGATCCTCGTGGTCTACGGCTCCACCGAGGCCGAACCGGTCGCTCACCTCACGGCGGAGGAGCGCCTGTCCGCCACCCGGTTGCCAGGATTCTGCGCCGGCCGGCCGAGCGAGCGCGTGCGGGCGAAGATCGTCCGCATCCACGACGGTCCCATCGAGCTGGGTCCCGAGGGATGGGCAAGCTGGGAGCTGCCGGCGGGGGAGATCGGTGAGCTGGTGGTCTCGGGCGACCACGTCTGCCGGGATTACTACCAGAACCCCAAAGCCGTCCGCGAGAACAAGATCGCCGGGCCTGATGGCACGGTCTGGCACCGCATGGGCGACACCGGCTCTTTCGATCCCGAGGGACGCTTCTGGATCGCCGGACGCGTCCATTCCACCATCCGCCGCGGCGGCCAGCTCGTCCATCCCCAACTCGTGGAGCAGGCCGCGAAAGGGGAGGACCCCCGTGTCCGCCGCGCCGCCGCCGTAGGACTGCCAGACCCTGAGCTGGGTGAACGGGTCGTGGTTGTGATCGAGACGGGAGAGCAGGGACTTTCAGAAGAAATTGCCGCGCGTCTGAGCTCGGCAGGCTTTACCGCGGATGAAATCTTCCTCACGCGGGAGCCGTTGCCTCTCGATCCACGCCACAACAGCAAGATCGACTATGGAAGACTCCGCACCAGGCTGCAAAGCCTGTAGCTCTGGGCCAGAAGCTCAGTGCTTCTGGCCCAAAGCGCACTGCTTCCGTCCTGAAACACGGGCTTTCTGTCCTGAAAGGACTGGATTCTTGTCCCGAAGCGCTGTGCTTCTGTCTCAGAGTGCCCTGCTTCTGCGGCGGATCTCCCTGCTTTGCTCCCGGATCTCCCTGCTGACAGAATCGCTCGGATGACCACGGCCCCGGTTCTGACCCGCGAGTCGCCGTTTTTCAGGCGTCTCACCGCGTATCTGGCAGAACGCTTCCCCGTTCTCAGCCACGGCGTGCTGATCGTGGCCTATTACTCCTCGAACCAGTTCCTCGCCCGTGCGTTGACCGAGCCGGGACGGCCCATGCACTACGACTGGACGACGCTGATGGGGGCCCTGACCCTCTTCTGCTTTTTCTTCCACCTGCGAGTGTTCGACGAGCACAAGGACTACACTGAAGACCTCGTCCACTATCCCCACCGTGTCCTGCAGAGCGGCGTCATCACCCTGGGAAACCTGAAGGTGCTGGGCGGCCTCGCCATCGCCACGCAGGTGGTCCTCTCGGCCCTGCGCGGCCCGGCGGCCTTCGTGGCCTGGCTCGCGGCGTTCCTCTTCTCGGTCCTGATGCTCAAGGAGTTCTTCGTCCGCGATTGGCTGAAGCGGCATTTCCTCGTCTACGCCGTGAGCCATCTGCTGGTGATGCCCCTCCTGGCGCTCATGGTGTTCAGCTTCGCGACCGGCCGCTGGCCCTGGGAGGCGCCCTTCTGGTTCGGCGTCTACGCGTGGGTGGGCTTCTTCGTCACCTTCAACTGGGAAGTGTCGAGGAAGATCCGTGCTCCCGAGGACGAGATCGAGGGGGTCGATACCTACACGCGCGTCTTCGGCACGTACGGCGCGGCGTACATTGTGCTCCTGATCCGGGTGATCGACACGGCGCTCGTGGCCCTGGTCGGCTGGCACCTGGGATTGCCGCCGTGGTTCTACGCGGCCCTGGTAGCGCTCTTCCTGGTCTGCCTGACCGGCTTCTTCCAGTACCGGTTCAACACCAACCGCAAGACAGCCAAACGGATGGAGACCTACGCCGGCATGTACATCATCGCGTTCGACGTGATCCTGGCGGTGGCGATCGGGGCGCAGTATGGATTACGGGTCTGAGTGGAGCCCGCGAGCCTGGGCTCGCGGGCCGTGGGGATTCCTCAGTTGTAGCCCCGGTCCGGGTTGATGCAGAAGGGGACGCCGCAGGAGTAGCACACGAACCGCCTGCTGGTCGCCGTGGCCCCACCGGGACACGTGACCGTCAGATCCACGGTGTAAGCGCACCAGTTCGACACGAATTTATGGTTGACCTGAACGCCAGAACGGGTCACTCCGTCTTCGGGAAACGACCAAGTGTACTGCGTGGGGGCGGCGCCACCCGGACAGGTCGAGCTGTAGGCTTCGAGGTCTACATTCCGCGAGAAACCAAGGCTGGAGCCAGTGAAACTGGCGGTCTGAGCTTGAGCTGCCACTGCACTCAGTGCGAAGACGAGAAGACCGGCGACCGCGCTGACGACAAACTGCTTCTTCATGGGTGTCCTCCAAGGTTGACGTTACAAAAACAATATATGAAATACGCAGATGGCTGTCAATAGGGAGGGACTGGAGAAGGTTCGGGTATGATCCGGCCCGCGAGCCAGTGACTCGCGGACCGTAAGAAGACTCCTCAGAGGAGGTCTAGCAAGTGGCACAGACGGTGATCTGGCAGTTCGTGGCGCACGCGGTCCCGCAGTTCGTGGCGCAGATAGTCCCGCAGACGGACTTGCCGGTTGCGGCGCCGAGGACATTCTCCAGGGATTCGCCCTCCAGGTGGAGGAGGGTTTCCTTGGCGAGCGTGAGCTTCTTGGGCAGCTTCTTCATGAGGTCTCCCTTGCTTTCAGTCTGCCAAGCGGAATCGCATGGCAGAGCCCGGGTCCAGTCCTGGGACTTGGCGATCCGGCCCGCGAGCGTCAGGCTCGCGGACCGTAAGGAGACTTTCAAGGAAAGTCTAGCAAGTGGCACAGAGGGTGATGGGCCGGTTCGAGGGGCACCCGGCGCAGTTCGTTACGCAAGCGGTCGCGTCCACAGTTTTCACCCAGGCACCGCCGAATGCCTTCTCAAGGTTTTCGCCCTCCAGGTGGAGGAGGGTTTCCTTGGCGAGCGTGAGCTTCTTGGACAGCTTCTTCATGAGGCCTCCCTTGTCTCTCGTTCGTACTAGCAAGTAGCGCAGGCGCTGAATGGGCAGTTCGTGAGGCAGCTCGCGCAGTTCGAGACGCAGTTGGTAGCACAGACGGTCCTGTCCGTTGCGGCGCCGAGGACGTTCTCCAGGGACTCAGTCTCCAGGTTGCGAAGGGTTTCCTTGGCGAGCTTGAGCTTCTTGGACAGTTTCTTCATGAGGTCTTCCTTGTCTCTCGTTGCGGGGCGGAATCGTCCAGCAAGCTAGTGAATAGTAGCTAAACGATCCAATACAGGCAATGACTTCATCAAGACCTCTGGTTGATGCTGGCGCTTGGACCGAAGGGGTCGGGGGTAAAGCCGCCAACCTCGCGGTCCTGGAATCCCTGGGCCTGCCTGTGCCGCCCTGGTACGCCGTCACCACTGCCGCCTTCGAGCAGGCGCTGACCGGTCTCCGCGAGCGCATCGCGGCCCATCTCGCGGAGGAGCGGCCGGCTTCTGAGATCCGCTCCTGGATTCTCGACATCCCCTTCCCTCCGGGGCTCGAAGAGGAGATCGCCACCACGCATGCTGCCCGCATCGGAGACGGCGCCTACGTGGCCGTCCGCTCCTCGGCGGCGGGGGAGGACGCGGTGGGGGAGTCGTTCGCGGGACTCCATGACAGCTTCCTCTTCATCCGTAGCCGGGAGCGGTTGCTGGACGCCGTCCGCCGCGTCTGGGCTTCGGCGTACAACGAGCGCGCCCTGGCCTACCGGCGGGCGAAGGGGATTTCCTTCGACACGATCGCAGTCGCCGTCGTGGTCCAGCGGATGATCGAGGCGCGGACGAGCGGCGTCCTGTTCACGGCCAACCCGAACACCGGGAGCGTCCACGAGGTCGTTATCAGCTCGCTCTGGGGAGCCGGCGAGGGGCTGGTGAGCGCCGGGCTCGACGCGGACACCTACGTGGTGGACAAGGAGACCCTGGAGGTCACGGAGGCGATCGCAGCCAAGACGGAGCAACTCGTCCTGAACCGCGAAGCCGGAGGCGGACTTGTCCGAACCGCGGTCCCGGACGAATTGCGGGAGCGGAGCAGTCTGACTCCTGACGAGGTCCAGGTCCTGGCACGGATGGGCCTCGCCATCGAACGCCACTACCGCCGTCCTCAGGATCTCGAGTTCGCCGTGGATGCCGGAGGAAAACTTTTTCTTCTCCAGGCGCGTCCCGTCACCACCGTGGAGGAGCTCGGTCCTGCCGCGGGCAACCGGCTGATCTGGGACAACTCCAACATCATCGAAAGCTATTCGGGCGTGACCTCGCCCATGACCTTCAGCTTCATCCGCCGGGCGTATTCGATCGTCTATCACTGTTTCGCCGAGGTGATGGGCATCGACGCACGCACTGTGAAGGCCAACCGCGAGGTCTTCGAGAACATGCTCGGCCTCTTCCGCGGTCAGGTCTATTACAACCTTTTCAACTGGTACCGCCTCGTCCGGCTCTTCCCGGGATTCAACTACAACAAGAGCTTCATGGAATCGATGATGGGCGTCCGCGAAGCCTCCCGGATGGAGGAAGAGCCCGCGGCCGAGACGACCGGCCTAAAACGCTACACCGTAGAGCTGCCCGCCCTGCTGCGCCTGGTGAGCCGCACGGGGCTCAACTTCTTCCATATCCGCAGGATCGTGGGGGATTTCCAGGCGTATTTCCGCGAGCATTACGATCGTTGGTCCGCCCTGGACTTCCGCGCCATGGCCCCGCACGAGTTGGCGGCACTCTACCGGCAGATGGAAGAGAAGCTCCTCTGGGAATGGAAAGCGCCGATCATCAACGATTTTTTCGTAATGGTTTTCTACGGCACGCTCAAGAAGCTCTGCGTCTCCTGGTGCGGCGATGATTCCGGCTCGCTCCAGAACGACCTGATCTGCGGCGAGGGAGGCATCGAGAGTACCGAGCCCACCCGGATGCTCCTGCGCCTCGCCGCCGAGGCCCGGCAGCAGCCCGAACTGCGCCAGCGCCTCCTCGAAGGCCGTCCGGAAGACCTCGCCCGCGAGATCCCCGCCGATCCGCGTTTCTCGGATTTCGCCGCCCAGATCCGCCGCTATCTCGATCTCTACGGCTTCCGCTGTGTCAACGAGCTGAAGCTGGAGGAATTCTCCCTCCGGGACCGCCCAGCCTTCCTCTACCAGATCCTCCGCAACTATCTCGCAATGGAGGACCCGGCGGCGCTGGACGTGGCCGCCATGGAGCATCGCGAGCAGGGTATCCGCCGCGCCGCCGAAGAGAAAGCCTTCGCCGCCATCCGAGGCCCTCACCGGAGATGGATCTTCCGCCGCGTCCTGGAGAACGCCCGCCTGGGGGTGAAGAACCGCGAGAACCTCCGCTTCGCCCGCACGCGCATCTACGGCCTCCTGCGCGAGTTGCTGCGCGCCGTGGGGGAGGACTTCGCTGAAGCCGGCCTCCTCGATCAGGCGGACGACGTCTTCTATCTCACCCTGGATGAAGTCTGGGACTACACCAAGGGCCGCGCCGTCACCACGAACCTCCGGGGCCTCGCCACCCTCCGCCGCGAAGAATTCGACGCCTACCGCCGCATGGACCCGCCCGCCGATCGTTTTGAAACCTTCGGCCTGCCGTACCATCGCAACCGTTTCCAGGGCCGTCCTCGTCCGGCCGCGGTATCCGAGGACGGTCTGCTCCGTGGCACCGGCTGCTGTCCGGGGATCGTTACGGGACCCGTCAAAGTCCTCCGCACTCCGTCCGAAGACGCGCGCCTGGACGGCGAGATCCTCGTCGCCGAAAGGACCGATCCCGGTTGGGTGCCGCTCTACCCCTCTGTCTCCGGCCTGCTGATCGAGCGCGGAAGCATCCTCTCGCACTCCGCCATCGTGGCCCGGGAGATGGGAATTCCCACCATCGTAGGGATCGCGGGGCTCGTGGGGACTCTGAAGACGGGGCAGGTTGTTACGATGGATGGAGGGGCGGGGACGGTGCGCTTGACGGAGGGGGAGTAGCTTCTGGTAAGATCGCCAATGAACAGAACTTCTGGCGCCCATTCAGAGAATACGAACGATGACGACTGAAGAAATCCGAGAGCTGATCGCCGGAATCGGCGTCAAGACCGCTGAGCTGGCCGAGCTGCAGAAATTTACCGAGCAGGAGCAGCTTAAGACTTGGCGAGCGATCGAGGAGACCAGCCTGCAGTTGAAGGAGACCGATTGGCAATTACAGGAGCAGGCACGACAGGCACGAGAGACTGACCGGCAACTCACCAGACTGAGTCAACAGTTGGGAGGGCTCGGAGAGAAGTTCGGCGGTTTTACAGAGGGCATGGCTTTTCCTTCCATGAAGAAGCTTCTCGGAGAGCGCTTCCACATGGACATGATTTCTACCCGTGATCTCTCACGCAAGAACGGCCACTCGATGGAGCTAGACGTTCTTGCCTATTCAAAGTCGCCCGATATCAAGGAAGCATACATCGTCGAGGTCAAAAGCCATCTCCGGGAAGACGGTCTGCAACAGATGACGCGGATTCTCCGAGACTCCAAAGAGTTCTTCCCCGTGCTCGCGGACAAGAAGGTTTACGGGGTCATTGCGGCTGTAGATTTTTCCGATGACGTCCGGGCGAAGGTTCTGCGTGAGGGGATCTACCTCGCTCGCATCCACGACGAGGAGTTTGAATTGGAAGTTCCTGAGGACTTCAAGCCCCGGGCTTTTTGACCTCCAACATCACCTCCTCGCACCGGAGCTCCACCGCCTCCTGCCAGTCCCGGGGACGCGGCACGGACGCTCCATCCTTCGCCACGTCGTGCAGGCTCCCGGTGACCTTCACCTCGTACTGACCCGGCGGGCTCATCTCATAAACGTCGGCCAGGTTGACCGTGTTCGAGGCGGACTCCCCGGAGGGGATCTCCACGTAATCCTCGCGGCTGGGATCGCCTCGCTTCATCATGGGACCCTGGTAGAAGATCTCGGTACCGTTGTGAGTCACGGTGAGGATCGTTCCCTTCCAGCCCTCCAGGGGCGTGTTCCAGCGCAAGACCCAGAGCGGCTCGGCCGTCCGGTTGGCCAGGCTGAAGCGGATACTGGTGGGGCTGCCGGCCACGGGCTCGATCCGGCATTTCAGGGGCTGGGAGGGCGTGGCGGCTGTCATGCAGTGGGTGGAGAAGGCGGCCAGGAACGCGAGGGCGAGGAGCCGGTTCATCCCGGGAGTCTATCCGAGACGGGGGAAGGCGAGGGGCACGGCAGGCCGCACCCCTCGCGAAGTGTGCTTCAGGGCCGGGTCTCGGCGAAGTACTCGTGGTTGTCGGCGTTGTTGACGGCCTGGCTCGGGCTGCTGATCGCCAGGTTCTTGCAGGCGGTCTGGCCGTAGGCGTAGTCCTGCGTGCCGGCCACCACGGTGAAGTGGCTGGCCTCGTGGACCAGCGTGCCGGCCTTGGAGTCGATGCCCAGGGACGGCGCGCTCCAGAAGGCGTTGCACAGGTACACCCGGTACGGCTGGTTGGCGTACACGTAGGCGTAAGCGCTGCTCGTGCAGGTGCAATTGAAGATGAAAGTCTGGTTGACGAAGGCGTTGTAGATGTTGTTGAAGTGGCTCTGCACCGTGGCATAGCGCGACGAGGAGTAGGTCCCGAACCAGGTCCGGTACGCCGAGTCGGTGGAGGGGACCGCGGAAGCCAGGTGGTTCTTGGCCTTGAGGGAGATCGACTGGGCGTTGGAGAGGGCCGTCAGGAGCGAGCTCTGGCGGCTGCTGGAGCAGCTCACATAGCTCGGCGTCCTGTACTTGGTGGGGACGTTCGGCCGGACGGCTTCTTCGATGGCGGCCAGGGTCTCGATGGCCTCGATCGCCTGCTCGTTGCGCTCGACGGCCAGGAACACGGTGTTGGACTCGAGCGTGCGCAGGCCCGCGAGACCGGCGACCTTGGCCCGTCCGTCCGTCCGCAGCGCGTCCTGGACGTTGGTGCGGTAGCGGACCGAGTACTCGCCCGTGCGAGACATGTCATAGACGCTCGACAGCTCGACATCGGCCGAGACCGAGCCGCCGGCCGGGATGCGGACGTAGTCCTCGGCCTGGGGGAAGCCGCGCTTGTAGAGGCGGCCGGTGTATTCGACCGGCTTGCCGTCCCCGCGCACGTCGAAGATGTTTCCCTCGACGCCGTTGAGGGCGGTCTGCCAGCTCAGGAGGTAGAGGTCCTCCGCGGTGCCGTTGTGGTACGTGACCCGGAGCATCACGTCGTCGGCCGTGCCGATGTGGGTGCCATACGGCTCGATCGTGGTGGTGAGACCGCGGACGCCCGCGGAAGCCGTGGATGCGAAGGCGAGGCAGGCGATGAGCGCGGCCATCAGGAACAGCTTGACTCCATTCAACTTCAAAACCATGACTCCTCCAGAGAAGGCCACGGACGGCCGCAGTCATTGCGGGAGCCGGGCCGGATCACCCAACGGGATAGAGAAGGAAGAAGGAACAGGGCTACGATTCATTGGGTGCTTCTGGGGGTGGGAAGCGAGCCGGGGAGATCCGTTCGGAGGCCGGGCAGGATAGCATTGGGCCGGGAAATCTATCGTCCATGAAAGCCCCCACACTCGACGAGCTCGTGCTGCTGCCCGAGCCCTTGGCTCTCCAGCGCCACTTCGACGCCCGGAGCTACCGCGTCTTCCGCTGGCTCCTGATCGTGGTGGTGCTGCTCAGCCTGGGGGGGATCGGCGGCTCGGCCAGCGAGAGCGATACCTACGGGCTGATCCTCTACACGGCCAACGTCCTGTACTGCGCCGTCCTGTTCGTGCTGCGGGACCGGGAGGTCTTCGCCCGCAACTTCCGCCAGATCCTGCTGGTCTTCCTCTTCGTCCAGATCCTGGTGCTGAAGTTCACGACCGTTTACATGCAGGGAGATGGCGAGCGCGTGCCGTTCATCCTCGCGGCGTTCCTCCTGATGGTTTTCCGGCTCCGGCTGGCCGAGCACTTCATGCTGTACACCACGTTCTGGGGGGCGGCGGTCTTCCCCCTGGACTGGGTGGGGGTGACCCGGCCCGCCTCGGCGGCGCCGGATATGGGCGGGGTCGCGGCGGTCTCGGTCATCTCCGCGATCTGTCTGGCTCTGTCCGTGGGCTTCTCACAGCTCGAACGGCGCCGTTTCCTCACCGGCTGGCGCCGGGAGTACGGTCGCCAGCGGGAGCGGCTGCGGATGCGCGAGGAGATCGAGTACGCGCGCAAGATCCAGCTCAGCATGCTCCCCCAGGGAGCGCCCGACGTGGACTGGCTGGACCTCGCGGCGGCGTCGCTGCCCGCGACCGAGGTCGGCGGCGATTACTACGAGTACTTCCGGCTCAGCGAATCCCGGCTGGTCCTGGTGATCGGCGACGTGGCCGGGCACGGCCTGGCGAGCGGCCTGCTGCTCTCCGGGGTGCGGAGCTGCCTCTATCTCCTGGAGGAGTACCTCGCCGCGCCGGTCGAGATCCTGGAGCGGCTGAACCACATGGTCCGGCGGACCACGGACAAGCGGACGTACATGACCCTGCTCTTCGCCGTTCTGGACCGGGAGGAGGACACCCTGACGGTGGCGAGCGCCGGGCACCCGCCCGTGCTCTACTACGACGTCCGCGCCGGGAGCTTCGACGAGGTGGGCCGGGGAGCGCCGCCGCTCGGCACGTTCCTGGAGGCGCGCTACGAGACGGAGCGGCGGTCCGTGGCCGCGGGCGACCTGCTGATCTTCTACACCGACGGCCTGGTGGAGGCCCGCAACGCCCGCGACCATGAGTACGGAGACGAGCGCCTGAAGCGTGCCGTGGCCCGCGCCGCCGCCAGCCGCACGGCCCGCGACGTCCGCGACGCCGTCCTGGGCGACCTGTCGAATTTCAAGGGCGACGAGGAGCAGGCGGACGACATGACGCTGGTGGTGATGCGGTTGCGGTAGGGCTACGAATTCACCTGGATACCGAAACGGTCCGCAACACTTCGGAGCAACTTGGTCCCGATCGGCTCACTGGTGGCAGCCGGGAAACCCGAGGGAGAGCCTGCCGGCCCAAACAGCGCGATTCCCAGGAGGTGCTGGGCAGGATCGTGACGCAGGAGGTAGCAGATCCCGTCGAATCCCGAACGGGCGAAGGCCGCTGCCCATGCCTGGGTTTTGGTGTAGTCGGGACTGGAATGGATCTCGGCCGTGATACCCCAGGCGCGAGCTTTTTCCGTGGTGCAGTCGGCGATGGAAAGGGTCCTTTCCGTCTCGACTTTCGCGAGACGGCGAATCTGGATTTCTGCCTTCGGTACTGCCGTGGAGAAGTCTTTGAATACCTCCAGAAAACAGCCTTCCGGTTGTTCGGCGAAGTAGCACGTCCCCATCTCTTCCGGCTCGCGAAGGTCGAACCGGCTGTACCCGCTTTGCGAGAACCACCACGGGCTGAACCGAGCAAGATGGATCCGGAAGAGCGGAAATCCGCTTGGAAGATCACGGCGAGGGAACCGCCGCAGGTCGGCCGGGGGAGAGGAGAGGGGGCTCAGGGATTTTTGGTGGGACAGTCAGTGGGAGAGTTTGTCCGCGCTTCGCCGGGCAGCTTCCAGGAGAAGCTCGGGCTCCCGTCCGGCTCGCATCCAAGCCGCGGGAGTTTCTTCGTTCAGCAGATCCTGGGGACTGACGAACCAGGAGGCGATGGTGTACGGGGTTTCGACCACTCCCGCGAAGATCCGGATGACCTGGGCCACCTCCGGGTAGGGGCGGCCGTTCGGACCGAACTGGAAACCGGGATAGAGCTTGCGCCCTCCCGAACCGTCGACGGCCAGGATACGCTCTCTTTTCGCGAGATCGCTGACGGCCTGCCGGCTGCCCACTTTGAGCACGGACTGGGCCTGCTCGACGTCGAACAGGGGAGCCAGAACCTTGCTCCAGAGAGCTTCCGACGCCGCCAACAGTGCGGCTCGCCGGCCCAGGGCTCTGGGATCCTGGAGGTCCGGAGCGTCATCGGGCAGCTTCGACTCTTCCAGGGCCTCTTCGAACGCCTTGGCAGCGGCGGCGGCATGAGCACGTGTCATGGGTACAGTCTGTTCCGTCAAGACCGTCAAGTCAAGACCGTCAAGTCCTTGTCTCCCCACCCGGGAAACCGGTATTGTTACATCCCCTTCCACAGGAGATTCGACTTGAAAGCTTTCCCGGTCAATCCCTTGATTCAGATGGTTTTCGCCGTTGCCTTCACCTGTGGCGCCCTCCTGTCCCAAGAGCCCGCACAGGAACCGGCGCCGCCTCCAGAGACAGCCCCGTCCGCTTCAGCCATGGAGGACTCCGGTGCGTGGGCCCCGGACCGGCCCGAGCCGGGGAGCGTCGAGAAGATCCGGGAGTACACGACGGCGCCCGAGTTCCTGCCCGAGACCGTGGCCTACGTGCCGGACTCGGACACGGTGCCGTCGCCCACCGAGGTGCTGGGCCGCATCGTGGGGGCTCCGGACGAGCTGTCCCGGGTGGCCGAGGTCCATGGCTACTTCCGCCGGCTGGACGAGGCGAGCGACCGGGTGCAGGTGCAGGCGATCGGCACGCAGCGAGGAGGGGCGGGAGATCCTGCTCGCCGTGATCTCCGATCCGGAGAACCTCGCGGAGCTCGACCGCTGGCGCGAGATCACCGCCCGCCTCGCCGATCCGCGGCGGACCTCGCGCGAGGAGGCCCGCCGGCTCGCCGAGGAGGGGAAGGTCTTCTACTACCTGACCGGCGGCCTGCACTCCACCGAGACCGGCAGCCCCGAGATGCTGATGGAGCTGGCCTACCGGCTGGCGGTCTCCGAGAAGCCGGAGATCCAGGCGATCCGCGAGAACGCCATCGTCCTGATCACCCCGGTCAGTCGAGCCGGACGGCCGCGACCGCGTGGTCGAGTGGTACTACCGCCACCTGCGCGGCAGGAAGCTGCCGTGCGAGGAGATCGCCGGGATCCGGTCGCCGCCGTACTGGGGCCACTACGTCTTCCACGACAACAACCGCGACGGCATGCAGGTCACCCAGGCGCTCACCCGCGCCGTCCACGAGCCTACTAGGCCTTCCACCCGCAGGTGATGCACGACCTCCACGAGTCGGTGCCGCTGCTCTACATCTCGACCGGCCACGGCCCCTACAACCGGGCGATCGATCCGGTGACGATCAGCGAGTGGACGCAGCTCGGCCACCACGAGGCGGGCGCGCTCGCCGCCCAGGGCCTGCCCGGCGTCTGGACCTGGGGGTTCTGGGACGGCTGGTGGCCCGGCTATCTGAACTCGGTGGCCAACACCCACCACTCGGTCGGCCGCTTCTACGAGACGTTCGGCAACAGCTCGGCCGGCACCTTCGACCGCGACCTCTCCGAGTCGACGTTCGCCGGCAAGCCGGTGACCGAGGTCCAGTGGTACCGCCCCTGGCCGCCGGGCAAGAAGGTCCGCTGGTCGCTGCGCAACAACACCAACTACATGCAGGCCGGCGTGCTGGAGGCCCTGGAGTACGCGGCGCTGCCACCGCCAGGAGCTGCTGGAGAACTTCTGGACCAAGGGCGAGCGCGCGCTGGAGAAGGGGCGGACCGAGGCGCCCTACGCCTGGATCTTCCCGCCGGACGCAGCGCGACCCGGCCCGCCTCGCCTATCTGGTCAACCAGCTCCGCCCGCACCGCATCGAGGTCCACCGCCTGACGGCGGAGGCTGAAGCTCGGCGGCAAGACCTGGCCGGCCGGCAGCTACGTGGTGCGCATGGACCAGCCGTACCGCAACGCGGCCATCAACTTCCTGGAGGAGCAGAAGTTCCCGGCCGACGAGCCGAACCCGCCCTACGACGACGTGGCCTGGACCTGGCCGCTGCTCTACGGGGTCGAGGGCGAGCAGGTCGGCGACAAAAGGTGCTCGACGCCGCCATGGAGCCGGTGACGGCCGACGTGGTCGCCGGCCGGGACGGTGGACGGCGACGGGCGAGGTCTTCCTGCTGCGCGACACGGGCCAGACGCGCCTGCTGCGAGGCGCGGCTGCTCCTGGGGACCCACCAGGTGGACGCGGCCGAGGCGCCGTTCAAGGCCGGCGGCGTCGCGTACCCCGCCGGGAGCTGGATCGTCCAGGCGCCGCGCGAGGCGGTGGAGGAGGTGTCGCGGCGCACCGGGCTCTCCTTCACGGCGCGGCCGCGATGCCGGACGTGCGGCGGCATCTGGTGGACCTGCCGCGTCTCGGCCTGCTCCACACCTGGATCTCCACCCAGGACGCGGGCTGGGCGCGCTACACGCTCGACCACGGCAAGGTCCCCTACACGCTGATCAGCGACGACGACCTGCGGCGCGGGGGCCTCGCCGGCCGTTTCGACGTCATCCTCTTCCCGCACGCGGCGGCGGCTTCGCAGACCTGGTCCACGGCATCGATCCCAAGTACGGACCGCTCGCCTACACGAAGACGCCCGAGTTCCCCAGCCACGGCATCCCCGACGCCTCGGAGGACATCACCGGCGGCATGGGCTTCGAGGGGCTGCTCAACCTCCAGCGGTTCGTGCAGCGCGGCGGGGTGCTGATCGCCGCTGGGCAACGCCGGGACGCTGCCGGTCGAAGGCGGCCTGGTGCGCGAGGTCGACCGCGTGCCGCCGGGCGGGTTCAACACCCCGGGCTCGGAGCTGCGGGCCAAGGTGCTGCGGCCGGAGCACCCGATCGCCTACGGCTACGAGGAGCTGACCAGCGTCTTCCGCGGCAACGGGCCGCTCTGGGACGTGGACGAAGCGCGACCGCGGCGCGGTGGTGGTCCAGTTCGGCACCAAGAAGCCCGAGGAGGAGGAGGAGGAGGACGGAGAAGAAGACGAGGGCGCGATCGAGGAGGAGGACATGGACGCTCCGGCCGACGAGGCCCCGAAGCAAGCAAAGGAGGACAAGAAAGAGGACGAAGGGCCCGCTCGTGCTCTCCGGCTTCGTGCACGGCGAGGACGAGGTGGACGGCAAGCCGGCGATCCTCGACGTGCCGGTGGGGAAGGGGCGGGTGATCCTGTTCGCCTTCAATCCCCTCCACCGCTACCTGAACCTGTCGGATTTCCGGTTCGTCTACAACGTCCTGCTGAACTGGAACGACCTGCCGCAGTGAGCGAGCCGGCCGAGCCGGTGGCATCCGAGCCGCCGGTCCGCTCGCGGGGGGGCGCCGTGCTGGTGGCGCCCGGCATCCTCGCCTCGCCGGCTGATCGGGTTCGTGCGCGACGCGGCGCATCGCCCACTACTTCGGCGTGGGGCCGCACGTGGACGTGCTCGAGCAGGCGCTGCGCGCCCCCAACTGTCCTCCAGAACCTGCTGGGCGAGGGGACGCTGTCCGCGGCCTTCATCCCGATCTACTCCCGCCTGCTCCACGAGGGGCGGGAGGAGGAGGCCGGGCGCTTCGCCGGAGCCATCTTCGGGCTCCTGCTCGCCGTGGCCGGCGCCCTCTCGCTGCTCGGCATGCTGCTGGCGCGAGCCGATCGTCACGGTGCTCGCGCCGGGCTTCCTGCGCGATGCCCGGGCCGTGGGCGGCGGTCGACCGCTTCGAGCTGGCGGTCGCGGCGGTGCGCATCATCTTCCCCATGACGGCCTTCCTGGTCCTCTCGGTCTGGGCCCTGGGGATCCTCAACAGCCACCGCCGGTTCTTCCTGCCGTACTTCGCGCCGGTGCTCTGGAACGCGGCGATCATCGCCGCTCTGGTCTGGGCCGGCGGCGGCGGGAGCCGTGAGGCATCCCCCTCTCGCAGCCCTGGACCGGCTCCTCTTCGCCGCCTGCTGGGGAGCGCTGGCCGGCGGCCTGCTGCAGTTCCTCGTGCAGCTGCCGCTGGCCTGGCTGGCGCATGGGCTCCGGCTCTCGCTCTCGACCCGCGTGCCGGGGGTGAGGGAGGCGCTGGGGGCCTTCGGGCCGGTGCTGGCGGGCCGCGGCGTGGTGCAGCTCGCCGGCTATCTGGACTACTTCCTGGCCGGCTTTCTGGCCGCCGGGGCCATCGCCGCCCTGGGGTATGCCCAGATGTTCTACATGCTGCCGATCAGCCTGTTCGGCATGTCGGTGGCGGCGTCGGAGCTGCCGGAGCTGGCCCGTCTTGGCAAAGGCGGGGCGTCCGGCGAGATGGTGGCCCGCGTGCGGCGGTCCCTGCGCCAGATGGCGTTCCTCAACGTCCCCACGTTCGTGGGCTACCTCGCGTTCGGCTTCCTCCTGGTGGGCGCCCTCCTGCGGCGGGGAAGCTTCGGCGTCGCAGGACAACAGGCTGGTCTACCTGGTGCTCTGCGGCTATACCCTGGGGCTGCTCGCCACCACCTCGTCGCGCCTGCTCCAGAACACCTTCTACGCGCTCGGCGAGACGCGCACGCCGGCCCGCATCGCCGCTCTGCGGGTGGCCGTCTCAGCGGCACTCGGCGTGCCGCTCATGCTCCTGCTCGACCGCTACGCCGTGCCCGCCGGGGATGGAGACCCCCTCTTCCTGGGCGCGGTGGGGCTGGCGCTGGCCTCGGGGATCGGTGCGTGGCTGGAGCTCCTGCTCCTGCGGCGGGCGCTCGCGTCGCGGGGGGCCAGCTCCATCCTGCCCGTGACGGAAATGGCGAAGATGGTGGGTGTCGCGGCCGCCGCCGCTCTCCCCGCCGCCCTGCTCTGGTGGCTCCTGCCGCCCCTGCCCGTGATCGCGGAGGCCCTCCTGGTGGTCGGCACTTTTGGCGCGGGCTACCTGCTGCTGGCGAAGCTCTCCGGAATGGAGGAGCTGGAGGCCTTGACCGGCGGGCTCAGGAGGCGGCTGGGCAGGCGTTGAAGGTTTTCAGGATGGTCCAGGAATTGCTGTGCTCTCCTGCCGCTACCATCGTGATTCGCCTTCAGGAGCACCCCTTCGCCGCTCTGGCCGAGGGAATCTGGAGTCGCTGAGACCCGATGGATTTTCTTTTTTTCATTCTCTGATCCCGGAGTTACCAAGGGGCCACCAGCACGGTCCGGACCCGGGGGCGAGGCGCGGAGCCGGATGTCTGAATCAAGGGGTGGAGAGGACAGCGATCCGATCGAGGCGAAGGAGGAGCGGGAGCGGCAGCTTGCCAGGATCCAGGAGCTCGCCCGCGCCGTCCAGGAAGCGCGCGCGGAAGCTGAAGAGGCCCACCGCATGAAAGACCAGCTCCTTGCCACCCTCTCCCACGAGCTGCGCACGCCCTTGAACGCCATCCTCGGCTGGGCCCAGATCCTGCGGGCCGGGCGGCTCGACCCCGAAGGCATGGTCCGCGGGCTGGACGCCATCGAGCGCAACGCCCGGTCCCAGGCGCAGCTCATCGGTGACCTGCTCGACATCTCCCATATCGCCTCCGGCAAGCTTCGCCTCGAAGCGCAGCCCGTCGATCTGGCCGAAGTCATCGAGGCGGCGCTCTCCACGATCCAGCCGGCAGCCGAGGCCCGGGGAGTTTCGGTCGACCGCTCCCTGGACCCGCGGGCGGGGTTGGTGACGGGAGACCCGGCCCGCCTTCAGCAGGTGATCTGGAACCTGCTCTCCAACGCCGTCAAGCTCACCCCCTCAGGAGGACGGGTGGAGATCCGCCTCGCCACCGTGGACGGCCAGGCCGGGATTCAGGTGCAGGACACGGGGCAGGGGATCGATCCCTCCCTCCTTCCGCACGTCTTCGATCTCTTCCGCCAGGGGGGCCTGGGCCTGGGGCTCTCGATCGTCCGCGAGCTGGTCGAGCTGCACGGCGGGACCGTCCAGGCCGAGAGCCCCGGCTCCGGCCAGGGCGCCACCTTCACGGTCGTCCTGCCCCTGGCCGCCTCCAGGCCGCTGGGAGAGACTCCTCCCGAGCCCTTCGCTCCCATACGGGACGAGGAGCCGCGCCCGCCGCTCGCCGGCCTGCGCCTCCTCGCCGTGGACGACGAGCCGGACACCCTGGATGTCATGGCCGAGCTGCTCGCCATGCGGGGAGCCGAGGTGGCGACCGCCTCCTCCGCGGACCAGGCCCTGGAGGTGCTCCAGCGGTTCGACCCCGATGTGCTGGTGAGCGACATCAGCATGCCCGGCCGCGACGGCTACGACCTCATCCGCGAGGTGCGCACCGGCCGCGGTCCCGAAGAGCTGCCCGCCGTGGCCGTCACCGCTTTCGCCGGCCCCGAGGACCGCAGGCGCGCCCTCGACGCCGGCTTCCAGGTCCACATGGCCAAGCCGGTGGATCCCGGAGAGCTGGTGAGCGTGATCGCGCGGCTTGCGGCTTCCTGAGCCAGGTTTCAAGAAACGGCGGCACTGGGTTCGAGGCAGAGGAACGCTCTCTCGATCTCTTCGTGGCTCCCCACCAGGACCAGGTGGTCGCCGGTTTCCAAGCGGAGGTCCGCCCCGGGGTTGGTGGTCGGCGTGTCGCCGCGGACGACGGCGATGATGGTCGTGCCCGTCCGCTTCCTCAGCGCGAGCTCGCGGATGGTCTGGCCCACGGCGGGGCTCGCGGGTTCCAGGCGGAAGATCTCGACCGTGCCCGCGGCGAGGATCCGCAGCAGGGCCTCGGAAAGGTCCGCGCTGCCCGCGGGGGTGCGGAGCATCCTGTAGTCCTCCCCCCTCAAGGCCCGCGTCTGGGTGCGGATGACGTTGCGCGGGACGTGATACTGCTCCAGGACGTGGGTGAAGATCTCGATCGAGGTTTCGAACTCTTCGGCGAACACCTGGTCGGCCCCGTGCCTCCGAAGATCTTCGATCTCGGCCACCATGCGGGTGCGGACGATGATGTGCAGGCCGGGGTTGAGGTGGCGGGCGAACTGGATGCTCCTGCGCACGGCCTCGAGATCCGAGATGGCGAATACGGCCACCCGCGCGCGGGCGATCCCGGCGTGCTCCAGGATGTCCCGCCGGGTGGCGTCCCCGAACAGAACCGGCTCTCCATCCCTCAGGGCGCGGCGGACCGACTCGCCGCTGAGCTCGATGATGACGTAAGAGATGGAGGCCTCTTTCAAGACTCTGGCGAGATTGCGGCCGGAGAGCCCGAAGCCCACGATGACGACGTGGTCGCGGAGAGACGGCACCGGCTCCTCGCCGGCCCCCTGGCTCCCGGTCCGGGCCGCCAGCAGGGGGGCGAGCTGGACCAGGGCAGGGGTGAGCAGCATGGTCAGGACGGAGGCGGCGAGGAAGGACTGGTACAGGTCCGGGGGCAGCAGCCGGAACCGGTCTCCCAGCTGGAGCAGCACGAACGAGAACTCGCCGACCTGGGCGAGGCTCAGGCCCACGATGGCGACCGTCCGGAACGGGTAGCCCAGGAAGGCCACGGCCGCTCCGGCGACGAGGGCCTTGCCCACCAGGATGGCCAGGGTCAGGCCCAGGATGGGGAAGATCTGCCGCCCGGCGAGCTGGACGTTCAGGAGCATGCCGATCGAGATGAAGAACACGCTGTTGAACACGTCCCGGAAGGGGATGACCTCGGCGATGACCTGATGGCTGTACTCCGACTCGGAGATGATGATCCCCGCGATGAAGGCGCCCAGGGCCAGGGAGAACCCCAGGCTCTCCGTCAGCCACGCCATGGCCAGGCAGACCGCGAGCGAGCCGAGCACGAGGATCTCGCGCACGCCCGTGGCCACGATGTGGTGCAGGAGCCTGGGCATGAGGTAGCGGGCCACCAGGAAGACCATGGCTACCACGAACAGCGAGGTGACGAACCGGAACAGGATGCCCAGGGTCGAGGCCTCCACGGAACCGCCGAGGACGGGGGTGAGCACGATCATCGGCACGATCAGGAAGTCCTGGAAGAGCAGGATGCCGATGGCGAGCTTGCCCTGCGGAGCCTCCATCTCCCGGCGGTCGTGGTAGAGCTTGAGCACGATGGCGGTGCTGCTCAGGGCGGTGAGGAACCCCCAGAAGACGGCCTGGGGGAGGTCCAGTCCGGCAAGCAGGGCGAGGAGCCCGGCCAGGGCGATGGTGAGCAGGGACTGGATCGAGCCGCCCAGGAAGAAGGCGCGGCGGATCTGCCTGAGCCGTTCGAGAGAAAACTCCAGGCCGATGGAGAACAGCAGGAACACGACGCCGATCTCCGCGAACACCTCCACGGCCTCCCGCTCGGGCACCCACCGCAGCCCCGAGGGGCCGATCAGCACCCCCGTGAGCAGGAACCCCACGACGGACGGGATCCTGAAGCGGTGGCAGACGAGGACCACGAGGGTCAGGGCGGCCAGCACGACGACCGCGTCTCTGAGGAAGTGTTCGACGGTCACGGCGGGGATTATAGAGGCGCCTCTTCTGTTGACAGCGGCTTGCCCCCGCCCGTCCCCTTGGCTAAGCTCCGGGGCGTTCCGCGTCCCTTCCGAGGAGGCCTCTGAATGCCCATGCGCGCTCGCCGTCTCTCGCTCGTCCCAGTCCTGACTCTCCTGTTGTTCGCCTCGCAGGCGCTCGCCGCTCCCGCGAAGCTCGAAGATCCTCCGGGGCTCAAGGCCCTCAAGTACCGGCTGATCGGCCCCGCCTGGGGCGGGCGGGTGTCGCGGGTCGCGGGCGTGCCGGGCGATCCCGGCGTCTATTACGCGGCCACGGCCTCGGGTGGCGTCTGGAAGTCGGCAGACGGCGGAGTGACATGGAAACCGGTGTTCGACGAGCAGGCGATCTCCTCGATGGGATCGGTCGCCGTGGCGCCGTCCGATCCCAACGTGGTCTACGCCGGCTCGGGCGAGGCGAACATCCGGGGCAACGTGGCGGCCGGCAACGGCATCTACAAGTCCACGGACGCGGGCAAGACCTGGACGCACCTCTGGAAGCAGGAGGGGCAGATCGGCCAGATCGTGGTCCATCCGAAAGACGCGGACGTGGCCTACGCGGCGGTGCTGGGACACGCCTTCGGTCCCAACCCCGAGCGGGGCGTCTACCGCACCCGGGACGGCGGCAAGACGTGGCAGCAGGTCCTGAAGAAGGATGAGAACACGGGGGCCTCGGACGTGGCCCTCGATCCCTCCAATCCCAGCGTCGTGTTCGCCGGCCTCTGGCAGGCCCGGCGCCGGCCGTGGGAGATGACGAGCGGCGGTCCGGGGTCCGGCCTCTGGGTGTCCCGCGACGGCGGCGACACCTGGAAGCAGCTCAAGGGCGGCGGCCTGCCGGAAGGGACCTGGGGCAAGGTGGGGGTCGCCGTGGCGCCCTCGGACGGCCGGCGGGTCTACGCGCTGATCGAAGCGGAGAAGGGCGGCCTGTTCCGCTCGGACGACGGCGGAGAGAGCTGGAGGCTGGCCACGGCGGACCGCAAGCTCCGGCAGCGCGCCTGGTACTACACGACGCTCACCGTGAGCCCGGCCAATCCGGACGAGGTCTGGGCCCCGAACGTGCCGCTCCTCAAGAGCATCGACGGCGGCAAGACGTTCGAGGTCTTCACCGCCCCGGGGCTCACCCACGGCGACTATCACGACCTCTGGATCGATCCGAAGAACCCCCGGCGGATGATCGCGGGCGACGACGGCGGGGTGTACGTGACGGAGAACGGCGGCGAGACCTGGTTCGGGCCGCCGCTACCGATCAGCCAGTTCTACCACGTGTCCGTGGACAACCGGACGCCGTTCCGCGTGGCCGGCGCCATGCAGGACATCGGCACGGCCCAGGGGCCGAGCGACTCGCTCACCCGCGGCGGCCTGCCCAACTCGTCCTGGTACGGCGTGGGGGGCGGCGAGGCCGGCTGGGTGGTCTCGGACCCGTCGGACCCGAACATCGTCTACGCCGGCGAGTACCTGGGCTATCTCTCGCGCTACGACCACCGCACGGGCGAGGAGCGCGCCGTGAGCGCCTGGCCGGACAACCCCTCGGGATTCGGCGGCGAGGCCATGCGCTACCGCTTCCAGTGGACGGCGCCCATAGCCGTGTCGCCGCATGACCCCAAGGTGGTCTACCACGGCGCCAACGTGATCTTCCGCACGGCGGACGGCGGCCAGACCTGGACCCGGATCAGCCCGGACCTGACGCGGAACGACAAGTCCAGGCAGCAGTGGTCCGGCGGTCCCATCACGGGCGACAATACGGGGGTCGAGACCTACTGCACGGTGTTCGTGATCGCCGAGTCGCCGGTGAAGAAGGACCTGATCTGGGCGGGGAGCGATGACGGTCTCGTCCACGTCACGGAGGACGGCGGCAAGAGCTGGAAGAACGTCACGGCGGCCATTCCCGGGTTGCCCGAGTGGGGGACGGTCTCCATGATCGAGCCCTCGCGCTTCGACGCCGGCACGGCCTATGTGGTGGTGGACGCCCACCGGCTGGACGACATGCGGCCGTACGTGTGGAAGACGTCCGACCTCGGCCGCACCTGGAAGCGCCTGGACGGCGACCTGCCGCGCGACGTCTACGTCCACGCCGTGCGCGAGGACCCCGAGCGGAAAGGGTTGATCTATCTCGGCACGGAGCGGGGCGTCGCCTTCTCCCGCGACGACGGCGCCACCTGGAGCTCCCTCAAGCTCAACCTGCCCACGGTGGCCGTGCACGACCTCGCGGTGAAGGACGGCAGTCTCGTGGCGGGCACCCACGGCCGGTCGATCTGGATTTTCGACGACTTGGCCCTGGTGCGCGAGCCACTGCCGTCGCCGGCCCCGCGCGAAGGCTTCTACCTCTTCCCCGTGCCCGAGGCCGTGCGCTGGGAGCTCCGCGGCGGCCCAGAGGACGCCTGGACGGGGCAGAACCCGCCCCGCGGCGCTCGTGTCTACTACTGGCTGGATAAAGATTGGTTGGAGAAGGAGCCCAAGGGGGACGTCACCCTGGAGGTGCTGGACGCCGCCGGCACCGTGGTGACGACCCTTTCCAGCAAGGCCAGGGAGCCCACCGGCGCCTACGAGTACGTCAAGGAGGAACGCGAGCAGCTCCAGGGTCTGGCTTTGCCCAAGGGCGCGGGCGTGCAGAGGGCGGTGTGGAACCTGACCTGGGAGGGAGCGGAGATGATCCCCAAGGGGATCCTCGACTCGGGCTACCCGGGGATCGGTCCCACGGCCGTGCCCGGCAACTACACGGTACGGCTCACGGTGGACGGCAAAACGGCCACGGCACCCCTCGTGCTCCGTCCCGATCCCCGGCTTCAGGTCTCCCAGGCGGACCTCGAGGAGGAGCTCCGCTTCAACCTCCAGGTGCGCGACGCCATCACCCGCCTGACGCGGAGCGTGGTGCGGCTGCAGGCCGTCCGCCGCCAGCTCGCCGAGCGCAACGGGCTGCTGGCGAAGGAGGAGAAGGCGAAGCCCCTGCGCGAGTCCGCCGATGCTTTGATCAAGAAGCTGGACGCCCTGGAAGCGCGGATGCACAACCCCAAGGCCGAGATCTCCTACGACATCCTGGCCATGAAGGGTGGGGCCATGCTGTACTCTCGCCTGTCGCCCTTCCTCAACTGGGCCGGCGGCGGCAACGGCGCGCCCACCCAGGGGATGAAGGAGGTGTTCGCCGAGCAGGTGAAGGAGCTGGAGGGGCTCGAAGCCGAGCTGAACGGGCTGCTGGGCCAGGACCTCCAGACGCTCAACCAGGCGGCGGCCGGGCTGGGCGTGCCGGGGATCTGGGTGCCGGCGAAGTAGGATGATGCCGTGTTGTCGCTTCTCCAATCGGGTCTGATGATTGCGCTCCTCACGCAGGGGCGGCTCGATCCAGGCACGGTCCTGGAACGCGGTCTCCAGGGCGGAGAATCGCACGCGTATCTCGTCGAAGCCCGGCCGGGTCAGCCCCTGCTGGTGACGGTCGACCAGCGGGGGATCGACGTGGCGGCCGAAGTCTTCGGTCCGGACGGCAAGAGCCTGGGCGTCGTGGATACCCCGACGGGCCGGGAGGGGCCGGAGTCGGTGCTGATCGAGGGGGAGGGCGCCTGCCGCGTCGAGGTGCGGGGTCCCCAATCGGCGCCGGCGGGCCGGTACGAGATCCGCCTGGAGCCGCTCCCCCAGGGCACGGCGGCGGAGCGCGGGCGTGTGGAGGCCGAGCGGCTCATGACCGGGGCGGCGCGCCTGCGCAAGCAGGGCACGGCGGAGGCGGCCCGGCAATCTGCCGCCCGGTACGGCGAGGCCGCGGGCCTGTGGCGGCCGCTCGGCCGCCGCCGCGAGGAGGCCACGGCCCATTACATCCAGGCCACCCTGTACGGCGCGCTGGGCGATGCACGGCAGGCCGTGGCCTCCTACCGGCAGGCCCTGCCGCTCTGGGAGGCGCTCGGCGACGCGGTGCGCCAGGCCGACGTGCTGACCGCCCTGGGGCTCGCCCACTACGCGCTCGGCGAGGACCAGGAGGCGCGCGGGGCCTTCGAGCAGGCGATCACCCTGCGCCGGGCGCGCGGCGACCGCGCCGGCGAGGCGTCCGCCCTGAACAACCTCTGCCTGCTCTATCCGCCCCAAGGGAAGCTGGACGAAGCCCTCGCCTGCTACCGGCAGGCCCTCGGCCTCTTCCGCGAGGCCGGGGAGACCGGCGGCGAGGCGCGGTCGCTCACCAACCTGGGGGGGCTCTACGAGATCCTGGGAGAGCCGCGGCAGGCCCTGGAGAGCTACGGCCAGGCCCTCGGGCTGATGATCTCCCTGGGCGACCGGCGGGGCGAGGCCCAGATCCTCAACAACCTCGGCGTGACCTCCGGCGGCCTGGGGGACCTGGGGGACGCCCTGGCGCGCTACAACGGCGCCCTCGCCATCTTCCGCGAGCTCGGCGACCGCCAGTGGGAAGCGCGGACGCTGAACAACCTCGGCTCCGCCTACTTCGGCCTGGGCGAGCTCCAGCGCGCCCGCGCCACCTTCGAGCAGTCGCTCGAGCTGCGGCGCGCCGTGGGGGACCGGCGGGGCGAGGTGGTCACCCTCAACTATCTGGGGCTGGTGCAGAGCGGCCTCGGGGAGACCGCCGAGGCCCAGGGCCTGTTCCGGCAGGCCCGGGAGCTCGCGCGGGCCCTGGGCGACCGACGGTACGAGGCGGACGCGCTGGGCCTGCTGGGCCGGGAGCTGATCCAGGCCGGCGACGCCGGCAAGGCGCTGGAGGCTCTCGGACAGGCCGTGGACATCCTGACCTCGCTGGGGGAGCGCCGGGCGCGGGCCGTGGCGCTCCACCGGCTGGGCCAGGCGCTGTTCCTGCGCGGCGGCCTGCCCAAGGCCCGGGAGGCCTTCGGCCAGGCCCTGGAGCTGCGCCTGGCCATTGCCGACCGGGCGGGCGAGGTGGAGACCCGGACGGCCCTGGCCCGCCTGGAAGCCCGCCTCGGCCGCCTCCCCGAAGCCCGGGCCGAGGTGGAGAAGGCGCTCGCGCTCATCGAGTCCCTGCGGATCACGGTGAGCAATCCGGACCTGCGGGCCTCCTTCCTGAGCTCCTACCGGCAGGCCTTCGAGCTGGAGATCGACCTGCTGATGCGGCAGGGCCGGGCCCGCGAGGCCCTGGAGGTGAGCGAGCGGGCCCGGGCGCGCGCCCTCCTCGATCTGCTCCAGGAGGCCCGGGCGAACGTCCAGGCGGGGGGCGACCCGGAGCTGCGGGCGCGGGAGAAGGCTCTCACCGAACGGCTGAACGCCAAGGCGGAGCGCCAGACCGAGCGCCTGAGCAGCGCCCCCGCGCCCCGCGCCGCCGGCTCCCCCGGAGACATCCGAGACACCGGGCTCCAGGAGCTGCTCACGGAGCTGGACGGCGTCCGCGCGGAAATCCGCCGGCGCAGCCCCCGCTACGCGGCCCTCACCCAGCCGGCCCCGCTGGAGGCCGCCGGCATCCAGGCGCTGCTCGATCCCCAGACCCTCCTCCTGGAGTATTCGCTGGGCGAGGAGCGGAGCTTCCTGTGGGCCGTGGACACGGGCACGGTCGCCTCCTTCGAGCTGCCGCCGCGGGCGGAGATCGAAGCCGCGGCCCGCAGGGTCTACACCTCCCTGCGCACGCTCGACCCCGGCGCGGCGAAGCCGGGGCGCACCGAGGCCGCGGCCCTGAGCCAGACGCTGCTCGGGCCCGTGGCCGACCGGCTGGGGAACCGGCGCCTGGTGATCGTGGCCGACGGCGCCCTCCATTACCTGCCGTTCGCGGCCCTGCCAGTGCCGGGAGTCTCAGGCAGCACGGACCTCCTGCTGGACCGCCACGAGATCGTGGCGCTGCCCTCGGCCTCGGTGCTGGCCAGCCAGCGGCGCGACCTGGCCACCCGTCCCGCGGCTCCGAAAACGGTCGCGGTGCTGGCCGACCCCGTGTTCGATGCGGAGGACCCCCGGATTTCCAGGACCCGGACCGCCTTGTCGTCCCGGGCTCCGGAGCGCGGAGGGGAGCCCGATTTCCCCGCCCTGCAGCGGCTCCCTTCGACGCGGCTCGAAGCCGAGCGCATCTCGGCCCTGGTACCGGCGGGCGAGGCCCTGGTGGAGCTCGACTTCGCGGCGGACCGCGAGGCCGTGCTGGGCAGCCGGCTGGCGCCCTACCGCGTCGTCCACTTCGCGACGCACGGCCTGATCGACGCCCGCACGCCCGAGCTGTCGGGCCTGATGCTGTCGCGGGTCGGGGCGGACGGCAAGCCGAAGGAGGGCTTCCTCAGCCTGGCCGACGTCTACAACCTCCAGCTCGGGGCGGACCTGGTGGTGCTCTCCGGCTGCGAGACGGCGCTGGGGCGGGAGGTGCGGGGAGAAGGCCTGGTGGGCCTCACCCGCGGCTTCCTCTACGCCGGGGCGGCCCGGGTGGCCGCCAGCCTCTGGCGGGTCCAGGACCGGGCCACGGCGGAGCTGATGGGCCGCTTCTACCGCGCCATGCTGCAGGAAGGAAAATCCCCGGCCGCCGCCCTGCGCGAGGCCCAGCTCGCCATCCGGAGCGACCGGCGCTGGCGGGCGCCCTATTACTGGGCCGCCTTCGTCCTGCAGGGAGACTGGCGGCACACGCCCCATCCCACTCAGACTCCTGAGATAACCCCTGTGCCAGGAGCAGTACCGGAATGAAAGCCATCCAATTCGAAAGGAGCCGAACATGAGCCCCGCCGAGACAGCTTTGAAAGAGAGAGCTGGCAGCGCCGAGTCACGAGCTGGAGCGGGCAAGTTGCCCGTCCCCGGCGAATACACGGTCGATTCGACCGGTGCCCCCGCGCAGGTGCCTCTGGGCGCCCTTATCGTCATCACGGTCGAGGACTTCAAAGGCTGGTTCACGCTCGACGGCGACACCCTGGGGGAGACCAAGCCGCTCCTCAACGGCGACTTCAAGGTCTCCTATGGGACTCTGGAAGAACCGAAGGTCCTGCAATTCCGCCAAATCGGGGACTACATATTCGGCGTCTCCTTTGCCGTCGGGCTCCCGAGCGCCGCGGCAAAGGCCATGGACGATCCGCCGATCACCGGAGTCTGGGGCGCCGAGGCGCGGCCACCCCATGAGTATCCCGCCCATCCGTAGACGAAAAAGAAAGAGGGCCGCCCGGGAAGGCGGCCCTCTTTGGTTCAGAAGGAGACGCCGAGGTCCAGGCGGAAGACCTGGCCGTCGTAGTCGCCGTTGTTGGCGTTGAGGAGCAGCGCTCCCGGCAGGTAGTTTTGCAGGCCCTGCAGGATGAAGCTGTCGATCGTGTAGTCCTCCCAGCAGGTAGGAGAAGCCCAGCGAGAACCGGTCGTTGATCTTGTAGTCCAGCTGGGCCAGGAGCGCGGTCAGCTCGATGTCCTCGTAGTTCGCGAAGTCCGTGGGCCTCCGTCCGTGACGGAGCCCAGCGGCAGGCCGCCCGGGAAGGCGGTGAAGTCCGCGAAGCCGTCCGAGTCGGTGTGGCGGGCGGAGACGTCGAGCGTGAACCGCTTGGCGAAGGCCGTGGTCAGGCCGAGCGCCCAGGTGTCGGTTCTCCTCGTCGAAGTCGACCATCCAGTCGTCCAGCGGGTTGGTCGAGGGCGTGGAGCCGGACTGGCGGGAGCGCTGGAAGACCTCGCGGTCCGCCCAGTGGCCGAAGAGCGTAGAGGGTCAGGTTCTCGCCCGGCACGTAGGCGACCTCGGCGTTGTACTGCAGGATCTCGTCGGAGATCAGGCCGAACTCGCTCTCGTCGTAGTCCTCGCTGCGGCCGGTGACCCCGAGGGTGAAGTTCCAGGCGTCGGTGGCGAACCACTGGGCCTGGAGGTTGTAGTCGTCGTACTGGCGGGCGGCCTGGGCGTACTTGCGCAGCTGCGGGCAGGTTGCTGACGCCCCCGGGCTCGAGGAAGCTGGCTTCCGCCGCCTCGGGATCGTAGCCGTCGATCGAGCGGTCGCCCGTCTCATAGCGGGCGCGCAGGGTCAGGCGGTCGATCGGCCGGGTGTCGAAGGTGAGCCGCAGGATGTCCTCGTCCGAGCTCTCCACCTCGCGGAACTCGCGGTCCCAGGTCTGGAGGCCGTAGGAGAGGGCGAGCCGGCTGCGGGTGCCGATGTCCCAGCCGAATTCGGCGCTGGCGTCCTGCTTCGTGTAGGCGTACGGCACGGTGATGCGGGGGATGTCCTCCCAGACCGCGTGGAACCGCACGTAGCCGGGGAACTCGATGCGGCGCGACTGGTTGTCGTAGTCGTAGTAGCGGTAGCGGAAGGTCAGGTCGAACCGCTCGCCCAGGTCGGTGCCCGCCTGCCCGTTGAAGGTCAGCACGTCGACCTCGTTGTCGGACTTGCGGACCGGCAGGTTCGCCAGATTGGTGGGGTCGAAGGTCGAGCCGTCGAAGTTGATCCCCCGGATCGACGTGTTCAGCGTGTAGGGGAGCAGCGGGTCGTTCTGGGTCATGTTGATCATCACGGCGTTGCCGTTGAAGAACCAGGTGCCGGCGCGGGCCCGCCCGGAGAGGAAGAGCTGCCGGGCCTCGTTGTCCGGCGCCAGGTCGGCGAAGCCCGTGACGGCGCCGTTGACCGACGAGGTGCTGGGCGACTGGTAGGCGTTCCCGTCCGTGCCGTCGGTGATCCGCAACGGATTGTCCCAGAACAGCGTGTCGATGTCGTTGTCGAACGTGGACATCCGGTAGCCGAAGCGCAGCCCGGCCCGCTCGCTGTTCCACTCCCCGGCGAGCTCGGCGTCCTGGGTGGTGTAGTCGATGGGCTCCGGGCAGCTCGGTGACGTTGTTGAAGCCAAAGCTGCCGCCGAACGGGCGGGTGCCGTCGCGCTCCTCCCGGGAGTACTCGAGGCCCCAGTTGAGCCGGGCCATGCGGCCGAGCTCGAAGCGGGCCAGCAGCCGGTCGCGCTCCAGGCCCACGTCCACGGGGTTGGCGCCGGCCAGGAACGGTTGGATCAGGCCGTTCAGGAAATCGTAGTTCAGCCGGCTCTGGTTGGCGATGATCTGGCTCTGCAGCGTGGACTGGACGTTGTCCGGGATCGAGTAGCGTCCGTCGGCGGTGCGGCTCCACAGCAGGAGGCCGTCGTTGCCGAAGCGGTGGACGATCTGGTTGTAGTCGACGAAGAGGCCGTACCGCCCCCAGACGCCATAGTCGAAAGTGTAGCGGCCGTCGTCGCGGCCCATGCGGTCGGCGTCGAAGTCGAGGTACCGCTCGCCGTCGGCGCTCACGCCTCTCAGGCTGAGGAAGCCCAGGAAGCCGTCGTCAAAATCCCGGTACTCGACGAACTTCGCCGAATTGGTGTCGTTGTCGGTACCCTCATAGCTGAGGACCAAGTGATCCACCCGGAAGGAGAATCCCTTGGCCTCACCGGCCGTCTCGGTGGCTTCTGTCGCCTGGGTCTCTTCCGCCGGCTTGGCCGGCTCCGAGGGCTCCTGGGGTTCCTGGGGTTCCTGAGCGGGCGCGAACGGCGACAGGCCCGCCCAGAGGATGGCACCGGCAGCGAAAGCGATGAGCTTGTGGGTGCGCATGGCGTCCTCCTAGTGGCCCAGATACGGGGCCGACGGGTGGTTGCTGCCGTGGACCAGGTTGTGGCAGTCCGAGCACGCCCGGTTGAACAGCCGGTTGCTTCCCGTGTCCGGATTTTCCAGCGTGGGCACGCGGGACCCGTCATAGAGCGAGCCGGGATGGCGGGTGTTGGCGTGGCACTGCTGGCACAGGAACGGTACCGAGGTCTTCTGCAGCTTCAGGTGGTTCGAGCCGTGCGGGGTGTGGCAGTTCAGGCAGTTCTCCCGTACCGGCGGGTGCTCCCACAGGAACGGGCCGCGCTTCTCGGCGTGGCAGGTGTAGCACTGGTCGTTGACCGAGGCGGCCTTGATCATCTTCGGCGCCTGGCCGCCGTGGGGGTTGTGGCAGTCAGAGCACGAGATCTCCCCCTCACGGATGGGGTGGTGGGAGTTCTTCCACAGCTCCGCCCGTACATCCTTGTGGCAGGAGAGGCAGGACTCCAACTCGTTCGCGGCCTTGAGCTGGGCTTTCTCCGCCTTGGGAGAGTGGACACTGTGGCAACTGATGCAGGACAGCCCCCGCTTCTGGTGCAGGCTGCCGTGCCAGAAGAACTGGCTCCTGCCGTCGTGGCAGCTCTGGCACACGGCGGCCTGCTGCTTGGGAGACAAGCGGGTGATCTTGGGCTGCAGAGCCGGGTTTTCCGGGTCTTCCGCGTGGGCGCTGCCCGGCCCATGGCAGCTCTCGCAGCCTTGGGTAGCAAGAGCCGCGAACGCTTTCTTGCCGTGGGGAGTCGTCGCCAGATGGTCGGCGGTCTCCGTATGGCAAGCCGCGCATACGTCGCTGCCGACGAAGGTCGCGGCGGCGGCCGGCTGGGCCGGCGCGGGGGGTGGTTGTGGTTGAGGTGCTGCCGCTCCCAGAGCCGAGAACGCGATGACCACTGCGGCGGCAGCCAGGAGCGGGAGCAGAAGGCGAAGCGACCTCATGGTGGACTTCCTCCTCCGGTTGATCGGGCCGCCGCTCCTGCGGCGGCCGTTCGTAAGCCGACCGTTCGTAAGCCGGTTGAAGCTGGGCACAGTGTGTCGCGTTGGCGGCCCGCCAACCACAGCCGGCCGGATAGCAGACTCACTTGGAAAGGCGGGCTTTTCTCCCGCCCTTTCGGATGGGGACCGGATCCGCGGCGGGGTTGGTGCGGCCTTTGCGTAAACCACCCCATGGGACGTGGAATACCCAGCAGGTCCATGATCAGATCCTTGGCGACAGGAGAACCACCCGGCGGCCAGTCTACGCGCTCAAAAATACGAAATCTCTAGGACTTTAGGGCAAGTACCCAACACCCACCGGCCTATGTTTAGATTCCCATAGTGAAAGGAGGCGCCATGAAACGGACAATCGGTTTCACCCTCTCGGTCTTCCTCACCATCCTCCTGCTCGCCGTCCTCTACTCCGGGCCGGCGGCGGGCCAGGCCAAGCTCGACGGCAAGACGATCTTCATGGGCCAGAAGTGTAACACCTGCCACTCGGTGCCGACGGCCGGCATCACCAGGACTACGAAGTCGGAGAAGATCGCGGGTCCCGATCTCGTCGACGTCAAGACGGACGCCGCCACTCTGACCAAGTACCTCCGCAAGCAGGCCGACCTGAACGGCAAGAAGCACAGCAAGGCCTTCACCGGCAGCGACGAGGAGCTCGGCGCCCTGATCGCCTGGATCCAGGCGCAGAAGAAGTAACGGGAGCCCGCCATGCCCTACCTGACAGAAGGTTTCGTGGCGGCCGTCCTGGTGACGATCGCGCTCATCGCCCTCGTGGTGCTGCGCCCGTCGCTGACCGCTGCCCGGGGCGGCCGCATTCTTGCCTTCCTCGCTTTCCTCGTCCTGCCCCTGGCGGTCACCGGCTTCGGGGTTGCGGCGCAGGTGGAGCATTCCAAGTCCACGGAGTTCTGCCTCTCCTGCCACGTGATGGAGCCCTACGGCCGGAGCCTCGCCGTGGACGACGCTTCCTACATACCGGCGAAGCACTTCCAGAACAACCTCATCCCCCGTGACGAGGCCTGCTTCACCTGCCACACCACCTACGCGATGTTCGGCGACTTCAAGGCCAAGATGCGGGGGCTGAAGCACGTCTACGTCAACTATGTCGGCACCATCCCCAAAGAGATCAAGCTCTACGAGCCCTATCAGAACCGGGAATGCCTGCATTGCCACGCGGGGGCGAGGTCGTTCGAAGAGAGCGATCTGCACAAGGAGATCCGGGCCGAGTTGGGCAAGAACGAGACCTCCTGCCTGGAGTGCCATGACACGGTCCACAACGTGCACAGCCTGGCCGGAGTCAAGATGTGGAAGGAGGAGAAGCCGTGACGGAAACCTCTCCGAAGCTGGAGCGCCGCCTCAGGATCTCCGGGCTCCTGGTGGGCCTCGGCCTGGCGGTCGAGGCCCTCACCATGGCGTGGTCCCACCCCACGGCGTTCCTCGCCTTCCTTCTCCTCGGAGGAACGATGGTGGGACTGGGAGTGCTCCTGTACCTCTACGCGATCGCCTCCGCCTGATCGCTTACCGCAGCCGCACCAGACCGTCGTTGAACGAGCGCAGGAAAGGCGTGTCCGGCGTGTAGTAGAACGTCCCGACCGGGCAGCCGCAGCCGCACAGGCCGTCCACCGTCTTGTCGGCCGCCTCGTCGTGCTCCCAGGCCGCGCCGTCGCGCAGAATCCTGGAGAGCTCGGCCCGGAACTGGTTGTACGCCTCGCCGTGCCAGACGTCGCGGACCGACTGCCGGTAGACGTTGCCCAGCTCCTTGCCCTGGAGGATGCAGCACGGCGCCACTGTTCCCGTGGTGCGGATGAGCATCGAGTGCCAGCCGATCAGGCAGTAGCTCTCCAGACCCGCGGTCCATCTCCGGGCGCGCTTTCTCGCAGCCCCTCCTTGAGATGCCCGATCGTCTCGGCGAGGGTGAAGCCGTCCCGCCGCAGGAGCCAGGACGCCTTCCGGAGGAGGGGGTTGCCCTGGCTCGCCTCGATCCGCCGGTTCATCTCGGCGACCCGGCCGGAGAGGTCCTGCTCGAAGCTGTTGACGGTGCCCACCGTGCGGTATTGATCGATCCGCACGACCTCCTCGTAGAGAGCCATCATCTCGTCCGTCTCAGCCGCGGTCATCTGCTGCTCGGGCTTGAGGTACGAGAGGCCGTTGAACAGGACGATGTCGGCGCCGACCTCGCGGGCGAGCCGGTACATCTCCGGGATCGTGCGGTAGTTCTCCTTCCAGACCAGGAACTGGAGGGTCACCTTGGGCGTCCTGGCCTTGCGCCGGCGCCGTAGCGCGATCAGCTCGCGGGTGTTGTCCACCACCCGCTGGAAGTTGCGGGCCGAGGTCTTCATCATCGAGGCGTAGGTCGCCTCGTCGGCCGTGTTGAGGCTCACCGTGATCGAGTCGCAGGTGTCCGCGATCAGCTCCAGCACCTCGGCGCGGAGGAGCACGGCGTTGGTGGTCAGGTTCTCGATCGGCAGGCCGCTCGCCCGGATGGCCGCCAGGAACTCTTTGATCTTGCGGTGGAAGAGCGGCTCGCCGCCCCCCGAGAGGCGGACGGACCGCGTGCCGGCTTCCTTGAGCTCGCGGAGCATCTCCTCGAAGCGGGGCATGGGGACCTCGTCCGTGCCCCGCAGCGCCGCGGTGGAGCAGAAGAAGCAGTCGATGTTGCACCGGTCGGCCGGGTGGATCTCCACGTGGTACGGGCCGCCATAGGCCACGCCGTCCTCGATCCCCTTGAGGATGGCCGCCTTGTCCGCGGGAGTCAGGAACTTCCAGCCGAGCTCGCTCACGAGGCAGAGTCTACGGGATATTTACGCCGTGAGGGCGCGATCCGGCCCTCACCGATCCTATCCGGCATCCGGAGGCTGGAGCAGCCGGAGCACGCCCAGCAGGCTCTGGGGCTCGTGCGCGCTGCCGCGCCAGCGCTTCTGGCCGCGGACCAGGCCCGCCGCCTCGCCGCCCGCCAGCAGCACGCCCGCGGAGCCCCGGGGACCGCTCGTCTCCAGCCGCTGGATCACGGCGCGCGCCCCCTCCAGGTTCCCCGCGCCCCGCATCCAGAGGAGCACCCCGGCGCAGCCGGGCACGATGGCGTTGACCTGCGGCTGCGCCGTCCCGGAGAAGACCTGCACGTGGAGGGAAAGCTTGCCCTTGCGGTTGGGGAACGTGGCACTGCCGGCCCGGCGCAGCTCGACCTGCTCCACGAGCTTGCGCAACGCCTCGTTGTGGCGGAACCCCGGCCCCTCCTCGATCAGGCGGCGCAGGGCCGGCCAGGCTTCGGGCTCGATCAGCAGCAGGTAGGGGAAAGCCGAGCCCGCGAACCCCGCCGCGGCCGCCCCTTCGACCAAGTCCTCGACCGCCACCTCGAAGAGCAGGGCGGTGGAGATCTCCCGCGTGTTCTGAAGCTCCGCCTCCGTCTCGTCCGACTGCGGAGCGATCGCCCCGTGCTCCACCAGCAGGGCCACCGCGAGCCGGGTCGAGATCGGCGCCTCCGTCTCGTCCGCGATCAGGTCGAACAGCCGCACCCCGGGCTGCTGCAGGACGCGGTCGAAGACCCGCCGCAGCGGCAGGTCATGGAAGTCCCCGTCCAGGGTGGGGAAGTTGGGCGTCAGCGCCTGGATCGGCTGGCCCGTGGGAGGCAGGTAATGCCGCCGCTTGCCGATCTCGTCCTTGAGCCAGGCGGACTCGAACAGAAGCTCCTGGAGCGGCAGGCCCTGATGGCTCCCAGGGACGTCCAGGCCGGGCAGCGCGGGGTCGAAGCGGAAGCCCCCCTCTTCGAGCGACAGCAGGGCGAGCATCGCCTCCCGTCCGGAGAGCCCAACCCACCGCGCCTCCACGGCCTCGCCCTCGCGCATGCCGATCGATCCCGAGCCAGCCGTCCCCTGAACCCGCAGGATGCCGCTCTTGCGCACCTGCCCCAGGTACTGCAGCAGGGCCCAGAGCGGATGGCTCGCGAGGTCCCCCTGGAGCACCTGGAGGGCGGCGGTGCGGTTGGCGAGCAGGCGGTCCAGCCGCAGCAGCAGCTCTTCCAGATCGCAGGGGCGGGTGAGGTAGTCGTCCGCGCCCGCCTTCAAGGCCGCCACGCGGTCGGCCGGAGCGCCGCGGTCCGAGATCATGAGCACGGGCACGGACCGGGTGGCCGGCTGTCCGCGCAGGGCTTCCACCACGCCGATCCCGGAGCCGGCGCTGGAGACGGCGCTGGAACCGGGAGACTCGCCGAGCACGACGAGGTCCACGTGCTGCTCCTGGGCCGTGGCCGCCGCCCGCGACCCCTCCGCCAGGCGCCGCACCTCATGCCCGGCCACGTGCAGCCGGTCCGCCAGCACGGCGGCGAACACGGAATCGCTCTCGATGATGAGGACCTTGGCCACGTCACCTCTCCCCGGGTCCCGCACCCTGGATGGCTGAAGCGGGAAAACAGGGGACCATTCTATGCGTTCCCCACCACACTCGCGCCGGCATCCCTGCCGGCCTGCGGCCGGCAGAGGCCTCGAGGATCAAACCTCCGGAGATTGACATCCCGCGAAGGGGCCGCCGCTGCTAATGTAGACCTCCAGGATGCCTCTGCCGGGACGAAGCCCAAAGACTTCGGGACGTATGCTGTGTATGCCGTAAGCGCAGGCGGCGCGCCCTGAAAAAAAGATGTGAATTACGGAGCATGCGCTGCCTCTCAGGCTCCAGGCTGTGAAAAATAGAGGACATTGGCAGCATCGGCACCGCAAGCAAGGGAGAATAGCCCGAATTTTCCGCCTGAGCTGAGGCAGTTGGCAACATTTTATGGGGCTGCACCGGAAAAACGAGGCGCGTAGTCAGCATACTGTCCGTGCGCATGGCGTGCCGGGCCGCTTTTCGCAACAACCGAGAGGCGCCCTCCGTAGCCCGCCTCGTGTGAGCCACTTGTTGGCGGCCCGCCTGCGGGCTGTGGTGGAAGGCGCGCCCCCACGGGCCTTTCATCGAGATGCCGGATCAGATAAAGGATCGACGCCGTTGGCGCCCCTTCAAGGTACCCCTTGCATTAGGGCCGGGGTTTCGTGGTAGTCTGTCGCGCATCGACGTTACGCCCTGGGAGGCCGTCAAAGAATGGATAAAGAGCTGATTGCCTATCTCGATGCGCGCTTCAAGGAGATCGCCCAGCAGATGGCGGTGTCCCGAGAGGAGATTGCGGCCCTCCGTGAGGAGACCAGCCGGCGTTTCGAAAATTTAGAAGGATCCACGCGCCATGCGGTTGTCCTGATCGAAGGCTTGCGCCATGAGCTTCATCTGGTTGCCGAAAGCGTTTTCAGGGTAAGCGAGAGGCTGGAGCGCTATCGTAAGGAGTCCGTCGTTGCGTTCGACCAAGTCAAGGGGTGGGTTGAGCCCTACTTCAGGGAATTGAGCGGACATATCCGCAACCTGGATGATCGTGCCTATCTTCTGGATGGCCGCTTCGGGAGCTTGGGAATCCGCGTTGATAGCATAGACGGCCGAGTCAATATCCTGGAAGGCCGGGCCGATCGCCAGCAAGGGGATGTCATGGATGCCATCCGCAAGATGCTGGGCAAACCTCCTCTCTCGCCTCCCGCCACGTCCGAATAGAGACCCTCACCCGCGTCCGGGATAGCATCCCCGGATGCGATACGCCGTCGTCGACCTGGAAGCGACCTGTTGGGAGCAGGGAGGCAGCCCCGACAGGATGGAGATCATCGAGATCGGCTCGGTCCTGCTGGAGTCGAGCCGCGGTCCGGTGAGCCGTGAGTTCGGCTCCTTCGTCAGGCCTGTGGCCTCTCCCCAGCTCAGCGAGCTCTGCACGCGGTTGACCTCCATCCGCCAGGAGGACGTGGATTCAGCGGACACCTTCCCGGGAGTCTTCCGCCGGTACCTCGATTGGATCGGGCCGGAGCCGTTCACGCTCTGCTCTTGGGGGGCGTACGACCTCAATCAGTTCCGGAAGGATTGCCGGCGGCATGGGATCGAGCTGCCGAAAACCTTCGAGCGTCACGTCAACCTGAAGCAGGAGCATTCCAGGATTCGCCGCGTCAGGCCGATGGGGATGGCCAAGGCGCTTGCCAGCGAGAGAATCTCCCTGGAAGGCACCCATCACCGAGGGATCGATGACGCGCGGAATATCGCCAAGCTGGCCCAGATTATCCTGCCTCAAATCGTCCTGCCGGAGATCGAGGCCGGCCGCTGAGGATCTCCTGGACGACGTGGGCCGAGCGCTCGATGAACCGGCCGAGATCGCTGTCATTGCCGAGGACGTAGTCAGCGGCCGCGATGAGGCGGTCCGCTCCCAGGCGCTTTTCGGTCTCGTCGAGATCCCGGAGCCCGTCCCGGTCCGTGGGGTCTCCCGGCCGGACCCGGCCGAGGAGGCGGGACGCGCGGACCTCGGCTTCGGCGGTGACGGCCACGAGGGTGGCGTGGTCCGACAGCTCGCGCAGGGTCAGGAGATCGTTGTCTTCGCGCAGGCAGTCGATGAGGACGGCGGGTGAGCTGCCGAGACCGTTGAGCTCCGGCGCGAGGATGCGGAGAAAAAACTGATGGGTCTCCCGCCGGATCTCGTCGCTCACGCGAGCGATGTTCTCCGGAGTGAGCGTGTATCCCCGTTCGGACACGCGGCGGCGAACGATCTCTCCCGTCGAGACGCAAGGCAGAGAGAAGCGCCGGGACATCTCCTTGCAGAAGGTGGTCTTGCCGGAGCCCGAATAGCCGCAGACGCCGATCAGGGGAATCATCCCGGCGGCCTCAGGATGTAGTAATCGAACGACAGATCACCGCCTCGAACGGGCACCGTCTTCTTTTCCTCGATCTGGAAAAACTCGATCAGTCGACTGCTGAGATCGGTAAAGTCACGGAAGCTGCGATACACCGGCAGGACGCTGCCGGATGCGGTACGGTAGCGGAGCACGTCTCCACCGTCCTGGAAGGATTCCGGAGAGTAGAGGGCGAGCAGGACGATGCCGTCGTCCGCGATCAGCCGCCGCATCTCCCGCAGACAGGCATCTACGTCCTGGAGATGATCGAGCAGGAACGAGCAGTGGATTACGTCGAAGGACGGGGCGAGGGGCAGCGGACGCTGGCAGTCGGCCAGCAGGAAGGACGCCTCGGGCAGCCGCTGATGATGGCGGCGGATCATCTCGACCGAAACATCCACGCCGGTCCTCTGGTCCGCCGTGACGTTGTAAAGGAAATTGCCGTCGCCGCAGCCGAGGTCCAGCGCGGCGCGGAATCGCCGTCCAGCCAGATGCCCGGCGGTGATCGCTTCTTCGGCCTGCTTGAAGGACTGCGTGGTGGGATGGCGCTCGCCGTCGCTGTACTCTTCCGCTACCAGGTCATAGAAATGGGCAACCGGCAAGGTCCGCAGATCCGCGAGCAGCGCCTCGACCGAGGTATGGAACGCCTCCGCGGTCATGCCGAGCATGATGTTCACGGGACCGATCCGCGGACCCTGCGTGCGGAAATCCGTGCGGAGGAGCCTCACGGGCTTGCCGAGCGCGTGGGCGTAGCCGATCTCCAGGGCCACGCCCGAGTCCACGTCGGCGCCCTCGACGATTGCCACGACGGAGGCGCAGCTTTCGATGGCCCGCAGATTCCGGCGCGCGATCTCGGCGTTGATGCGGGGCCAGTCCGCGCCCCAGGTTTCGATCAGCGATTCATCCCCCGCGTCGCGCCAGGGATCGTAGACCTGATAGCCGAGGTTTTCGATCTGTTTCGTCAACGCGGCGCTGAACGCCTGCTCGGCCGCGGTGAAGAGGGAGGTGGCGAGATAGATCAAGGGCGGAATCTCCTGCCCGCGGTGTACTCCCGGAGCCGTTCCCGCGCCTGTTCCGGCGTGGGCACATTCTCCTGGCAGCCGAGCCGCTCGACCACGAAGGAGCTGACGGCCAGGGCCAGCTCCGCTGCCGCCCGGGCGTCGCCGGTCCGGAGGTATTCCGCCAGAAAAGTGCCGGCGAAGGCGTCTCCCGCGCCGGTCGGATCAACTTCGGCGTCCGGCCGGCAGGCGGGGAGAGCGCAGCTCCGCGGTCCTTCATGAATCGTACAACCCGCGGTCCCCTGGGTGACGGCGTGGAAGGCCAACTCGTACGTTCGATTGATTTCCGAAGAGTCCATTCCAAGGGTCCGGCGCAGGTACTCCGCCTCGGCCTGGTTCAGGAACAGCGCGTTGGCCGCGCGCAGGAACGGCTCGAGCTCGGTCCTGGGATAGTGGAAGATCTGCGGGCCGGGCGCATAGGCCCTGATCTCGCTCGGCAGATGGGCCAGCAAATAAAGATTTAGATCCTGGTGCCCCGACGTGCAGTAGAGGGCCCGGGAGCGGCAGCTCTCCGCGACTCGCCGCACATGTCCCGCGAGCGCCGCATCGGCCGTGGGGTCGGGGGTACGGAAGAAGAACGTCTGGCTCACCGGACCCGTCTGGAACACGAAGGCGCGGGGCGTGGGCCGGGCCGTTTCGATCAACACGTCCGAGCAGTCGACGCCGCGGCGTTCCAGGAGGTCCCGGTGGCCGGCCTGGACGAAGTCCTCGCCCGCGGCGCTGACCAGGGCCGCGCCGGGTCCCCAGAGCGCGAAGAAGGTGGCCGCATTGGCTCCCCGGCCGCCGTAGAAGGTGCCCAGGGCGTCGAGGATGGCCGCCGATCCCTCGACGACCGGGACGGCCGAGCTCCCGATGTCGTCGCGGGTGATCTCGCCGAAGCAGATCAGCTCTCGCATGGCGGTTCTGGGAAAGCGGCCCCGGCCGCGGCGAGCGCGCGCGCCACGTCGCCCCGGCCGCGCTTCTTGAGCGCCGCGCTCCAGTCCTTGCACGAGTAGGGAGGGCGCAGGCGCTGGCAGATGGAGCTCGGCATACGGTCCTTGTAGTAACGGGCGGCGTGATCGCCGACTTTGTTACCGTCGAACCCGAGGAGCACGGTACGCCCGGCCGCGAAGGCCGGCACCCAGTCCACGTAGCGGCCGATGGTGGCCACGCAGGCGTAGCCGCAGAGCGCGACGGAGAGCGCGTCGAAGACGCCTTCGACGAGCAGCAGGGGATCGGTCCGCAGGCCGTCCAGGACGGCGAAGACGCCGCCGGCCCGGCCTACGGTGAGGATCTTCTCCTGGTGCCTCACGGTCGAGAGGTACCGGGCGGTGACGGCCACCAGCTCGCCGTCCGGCTTGCGCATGGCGGCGAGCACGGCCGGGCGGCCGTCGAAGGAGGGGGTGTAGCGGATGCCGGCGGCCCGGGCCACCTTGAGGGGGATGCACCGCCGCTTCAGGTACTCCGCACACCGCGGATCGTCGACGTCCTGCGTCCGGGCCAGCGCCTCGGCGGGGGTTTTGCCGGTGTCCGGCACAACGGGCGGGTCGTCCCAGATCTTCTTCATCGCAGAGGCGAACCTTTTTCAGGTTATTTCCAGGTTATTTCCAGGTTATCAGAGGAACGCCTGTCCCCGAGACCTCGCTGGAGCGTCCTCTTTCCCGGACGTTTCCCCCTGTTTTTGCCGGTTTTCCCCCGGCATCTCCCTTGCTCAAGGCCCAAAGTATGGACAAACCTTAAAATCCCTCTTCGAGGAGGAAATGCCATGAAGCTTTTCCGTCTTGTCTGTCTCGCCCTGATCGCCCTGGTATCGACGGGGACTGTCAGAGCGGACTCGGCCGATCCGCGCGCCGCGCAGGAGCCCTTTGCCGAGTCCATCGATGTCCGGGCCGTCAACGTGGAGGCGGTCGTTACCGACCGCAAGGGAAACCGGATCCAGGGGCTCAAGGCCTCGGATTTCCGGCTGCTGGTGGATGGCAAAGAGGTGCCGGTCGACTATTTCACGGAAGTTTCAGCAGGGGAGATGGCGACCCCGCCGGTCGAATCCGGGGAGCCCGCTCCGGCCGCGTCCTCGGCCCCCGGCGGCAAGGTGGGGACGAGTTATCTCGTATTCATCGACAACGCGTTCACGATCGCCGCCCAGCGCGACGTGGTGCTGCGCAAGCTGCTGGCCGACCTGGACCGGCTCGGCGCCGGGGACCAGATGGCCGTGCTGGCGTTCGACGGTTTGAAGATCGACCGGCTGACCGGCTGGACCGGGGACCGGGACGTGCTGCGGCGCATCTTCGAAGAAGCCCAGAAGAGGCCCACGGGAGGCCTCCAACTGCTGGCCGAACGGCGGACCGAAGGCACTGCCGGCGACCTGGTCGTGGATCCCGGGGTGGAGCTCGGGCTGTACATGGAGGTCGAGAGCGCGATCTCGTCTCTCGCGGCGGCCATGCGGGGGACGGCCCCGCCGCCGGGACGCAAGGTGCTGCTGCTGCTCTCCGGCGGCTGGCCGGCGATCACCTCGCAGTACCAGATCGCCGACCTGCGCCACACCCCGAGCATCCTCGACGCCGACGAGCCGGAGGAGCTCTTCGCGCCGGTGACGGAGACGGCCAACCTCCTCGGCTACACGATCTATCCGGTGGATGTCCAGGGTCTCGACTCCGAGTCGGACTGGGCGAGCGTCAAGGCCTCCGGGCCGGTGAACCATGGCTTCATTACCTCGGAGTGGGAACGGGGCGTCCACCAGGCCATGGAGTACATGGCCGAGGAGACGGGCGGCAAGGCGGTGCTCAATTCGGCGCGGCTCAACGCCTTCGAGCGGGTGGCGGCGGACACGCGGACCTACTACTGGCTCGGCTTCACCCCGGAGTGGCGGGCGGACGGCAAGCATCACGATATCCGCGTCGAGGTGCGCCGGCCTGGAGCCAGGGTGCGGTCGCGCACCGGCTTCTCGGACTTCTCGCGCGAGACGCAGGCCGGGCTCCAGGCGGAGAGCCTGCTGCTGTTCGGCGGCGAGCCGGGCCGGGAGACGATCCGCGTCCAGGCCGGAGAGCCCCGGCGGACCGGCCTCTGGAAGGTGGAGCTGCCTGTGACCCTGGAGATCCCGGCCTCCTCGCTGACGCCGCTGCCGGTCGAGGGGGGCTACGAGGTGCAGGCGCTGCTCTCGATGGGCTCGCTGGACACCGGGGACGGCCGTGCCAGGCTGCAGACGCTGCCGCTGCGCCTGACCCTGCCCGCGGCGCCGGGACCCGGGACGTACGCCCGCTATGAGACGACGCTCAAGCTGCCCAGGGGCCGGCAGCGGGTGGTCTTCTCGGTGGAGGACGCCACGGGCGGCGGGCGGTCATGGGCGGAGCTCGAGGTCCAGTAGCCGGCCTCCGAGAATGAACGGGCCGTTCCGGGTGTTCTCTTCTTGAGAGAATTCCAGGACGGCCCGCCGTCCTTCCCTTGGATACTCCCTTGGATACTGGAGATTCCCATGACAAAGCTCCGTTTCGCCCCCCTCGCCCTCGCAGCCCTGCTGGCCGCGTCCCCGGTGATGTCGCAGACGCAGCCTGAGCAGGCGCCGACGAGCGTCTTCGGCGAGCAGATCGAGGTGCGGGTGGTCAACGTCGAGGTGGTGGTCACGGACCGGCAGGGCAACCGGGTAGGGGATCTGAAGCCGGCCGACTTTCGCCTCAAGGTGGACGGCAAGGTCGTCCCCATCGAGTATTTCAACGAGGTGCGCGGCGGCCAGGCGATCGCCCTTGCCGAGGGCGGGGCCGCCGCCGAATCCGTGGTGAAGGGACTGCCGAGCCTGGCTCCGGGTACGCCCGTGGGCACCAGCTATCTCGTCTTCATCGACAACTTCTTCTCGATCGGCCCGCGGCGGGACGAGGTGCTGCGCAGCTTCAAGGACCAGCTCTCGCGGATCGGACCCGAGGACCGCATGGCCATCGTGGGCTATGACGGCGGCGGCGCCCGGATGCTGACGAGCTGGACGAATTCGCAGCGCCAGCTCGGGCAGGCCATCGAGCAGGCCATCGGCGATCGGGCGTATGGCATCTCGCGCCTCGCCGAGCTGCGGAGCTTCGAGTCGTCGCGGCGCCTGCCTGGCGTCACCTTCGAGCCCACGCCCCGGCAGTCCTTCACCCAGCGCCTGGACATCGAGGAGGAGGAGTTCATCGCCCGGCTGGCGGCCCAGACGGAGCGGGCGGTCCTGGCGGCGGCGAGCACGCTGCGGGGCTTCGCCTCGCCTCCGGGGCGCAAGGTGATGATCCTGTTCTCGGGCGGCTGGCCGTTCTCGCCGATCGACTACGTGGTCAACAACCCGAGCCGGCCCATCCTGGAGGACCGCAACCTGCCGCGGGGGGAAGAGATCTTCCGGCCCCTGGTGGACACGGCGAACCGGCTGGGCTACACGATCTACTCCGTGGACGTTCCCGGCGTCGAGAGCGGGGTGGTGGACGCCGCCCGGGCCTCCCCGACGCCGGCCGGGCTCAACACCCGCGAGCACGAGCACCAGGACTCGCTGATCTTCATCTCGGAACAGACGGGCGGCAAGGCGCTGCTCAATGCGCTGAGCGAGAACGTGCTGCCAACCGTAGAGCAGGACACCCGGTCCTACTACTGGCTCGGCTTCACCCCCAGCTGGCAGGGCAACGACAAGCGCCACCGCGTGGACGTGGATGTGCTGCGGCCGGGGCTCAAGGTGCGCGCGCGGGAAGACTTCCTCGACCTGTCGCGCAAGGTCGAGGTGTCGATGATGGTGGAGAGCGCCATGCTCTTCGGCAACGCTCCAGACTCGGCGCCGCTGGCCGTCCAGGTGGGCCAGCCGGTGGCGGCGGGGCGCAAGGAGATGGAGGTGCCGGTGGCGATCGCCATCCCCGTGGACGCGATCACCTTCATCCCCCTGGAGGGGAAGTATCTGGCGGAGGTGGAGCTGCGGGTGGCAGCCGTGGACGCGGCGGGCAACCGGGCGCCGGTGCCGGTGATCCCGGTGGCGCTGCGCTCCGACGTGGAGCCCAAGCCGGGCACGTCGGTCCGGTACGAGACCCGGCTCAGGCTGCGCCGCCTGCCGCACGACCTGACACTCGCGGTGTTCGATCCGCAGAGCGGCAAGATCCTGACGGCTCGGGTGGAGGTTCTGCCGCCCGCGAAGTAGCGGGCGTCTTCCTTGGCCGTCTCCCATGCCGTCTCCCATATAATCGCGCACGGCGGACGTAGTCCAGAAAGAGACTGAAGCCTTATGACGTCACCGAAGCGTTTTCTCATCGTATGCGGGCTGCTCCTCCTGGTCGGAGGCTCCACGGCCCGGACGGGTGCCCAGATCCGCAAGCCGGGCGACCCGCTCACGCCGTCGCCTGCCGAGCAGCAGCGGGACGAGGAGCAGTTCGTCGACATCGTCAACGTGAGCGTCGTCAACGTCGACGTCTACGTCACCGATAAGCAGGGCAAGCCGGTCACGAACCTCAAGAAAGAGGACTTCCAGATCCTGGAGAACGGCCGGCCGGTCGAGATCACCAACTTCTATGCCGTCAAAGAGGGCCGGTCCCTGGTGACGGAAGAGGAGCCGCCGCCGGCGCCGGTCGCCAGCGCTCCGGCTCCCGCCGCACCTGTCCCGGGGCAGGCCGCGGAGGCGCCGAGCACGCCCACGGACCAGCGGCTGCGCCTCATCATCTACATCGACAACTACAACCTCCGGCCGTTCAACCGCAACCGCGTGATGCGCGAGCTGCGGGCCTTCATCGGCCAGCATCTGGGCAAGGACGACCAGCTCATGCTGGCCACCTACGACCGCGAGCTCCACGTGCGCCGCACGTTCACCAGCGACCCCTCGCTCATCGCCTCGGCCATGGTCGATCTGGAGAAGATCTCGGCCCAGGGGGTCCACGCCGACTCGGAGCGCCGCGACGCCCTGCAGAGAATCAACGAGTCGGAGAGCGTGGGCCAGGCGGAGAGCATCGCCCGCACCTACGCCCAGTCCACGTACAACGACCTGGCGTTCTCGATCACCGCTCTCAAGAAGCTCATCGACTCGCTCGCCGGCATGCCGGGGAGGAAGGCGGTGGTCTACGTGAGCGACGGCCTCCCGATGATCGCCGGCCAGGACCTCTTCTACGCCGTGCAGAACAAGTACAACGAGCAGTCGGTGAGCCTCACCCAGACGCTGGAGTTCGACGTCTCGCGGCGCCTGACGGAGCTGACGGCCCAGGCCAACGCCAACCGCATCACCTTCTACACCATCGACGCCGCGGGCCTGCGGGTCTACGAGTCCGTCACGGCCGAGAACCAGGGCCCCGGCCCCAGCCAGGCGGGGTTCTCCCAGATCATCGACTCGGTGCGCTTCTCGAACCTCCAGAGCACCCTCCAGCTCCTGGCCGAGAAGACGGGCGGCGTGGCCATCATCAACACCAACGTGGTCACCCCCCAGCTCGAGAGGATCGCCAAGGACTTCAACACCTACTATTCACTGGGCTATACGCCGCCCCACTACGGCGACGGCCGGTACTACAAGATCGACGTCAAGGTGAAGGGCCGCAAGGACCTCAAGGTGCGCCACCGCGAGGGCTACCGCGACAAGAGCACCGACGCGCGGATGAGCGACGGCACGGTCGCCGCGCTCAACTTCCCCTTCGAGGAGAACCCGCTCGGCGTCAGCATCGAGTTCGGCCAGGCGCGCCCCCGGGAGGACGGTTTCTACCTGGTGCCGGTGAACGTGCGCATCCCCATCGGCAAGCTGACGCTCATCCCCCGCGAGGCGAGCGAAGACGCCAAGGTGCGCCTGTTCATCGCCGCGCTGGACTCGGAAGGCGGCACCTCGGACGTCCAGCAGGCGCCGGTGCCGATCAGCGTCGCCAAGGCGGACCTGGAGACGGCGAAGAACAAGTACTTCGTCTACTCGGTGACCCTGCTGATGCGTCCCGGCGAGCAGCGGGTGGCCGTGGGCGTGCGGGACGACGTGGGGGCCCTGGCCTCCTTCGTCAGCCGCGGGCTGAAGGTCGGGCGCTGAGCAACCGCGGCAATCGCGAAATGGGGGGTGGGATGGCAGGATGGATCAACATGTTCCGCTCGCTGGGCGAGGCGCTGCTCCAGGTCTGGCGGGCGGAGCTCGACACGCTCCAGCAGGACTTCCAGCGCTCGGGCCGGTATCTCGGCGTGGCGCTCGGCTTCCTGGGCGCCACCGCCGTCCTGGGGTTCTGGATCGTCGGCCTCCTGCTCTTCGCCCTGGTGGCGCTGCTCCACATCTGGCTTCCCTGGTGGGGGGCCTCGCTGATCGTGCTGGTGCTCTTCGTGCTGGTGGCGGCGATCCTGGCCAACCTGGGGGTCAAGCGGCTGAAGAAGGTCGAGAGCCCCATCACCACCGTCCGCCGGCGTGTGGACAGCCACCTGGACTGGTGGCAGCACGGCCTGCTCGCCCAGCCGAAGACGCTCGACGTGGAGCCGGCTGTTACGGAGAACGGAGACCCGCTGGGGAGGGACCTGCCATGACCGACCGTCTGGAAGAAGCGCGCCGCGAGGCCGAGCGCCGTCTGGAGGAGGCGCGCCGCGAGGCGGAGATGCGGTTGACGGAAGTGCGCACGGCGGTGCAGACCGAGGTGGGTATCGTCCCCCGGAAGAAGTACTGGCTGATGGCGTTGGCTGCCGGAGCGGCGGGCTTTGCTGTAGCGGTCCGCCGTGGCCGGAAAAAGAGAAAGAAATTGAAAAAGTAGGAGCCGGTCCGTTCGCTCAGGCGGCCACGGGCCGCTTGAAGACCATCGCGATGTTGTCGGTCGCGCCGGTCTTGAAGTTGACGGAGGTGATCGACACCAGCTCCCACCCGTCCTCCCCCAGTAGGGTGAGCTGGGGCGCGGCATTGGGATCAAGACGGTAGTTTTCGCTGCGGATGTTGATGATCTTGTACTCCCACTTGGTCATTGCCACTCGCTCCTTCCCGAAGATCGATCGCGCATACGCCGCGAACGCCTGTTGATTGTAGCCACTCTGATGCTTACCGCCACCGGATTGTCACATCGGGGAGCTACCCCGGACAAGCCCCTTTCAAAATTCGTTCCATCGGATGCCGATCTTTGTGCCGAGGGGGACCTGCCAGCGCGGTCCCAGCCTCAGGATCATTTTGGATAGAATCCCCGCCTCATGGCCGCCGCCCGCCGTCTCCTCCTGTTCACGAAGCCGGCCCGGGAAGGCCGGGTGAAGACCCGGCTGATCGGGGAGCTTACCGCCGCCGAGGCGGCGGAGCTGCACGCGGCGTTCCTGGCGGACCTGCTGGACCGGCTGCGGAAGGGGGACTTCGAGCTGCGCCTCGCCTGGGCGCTCGATCCGGACGAGGAGGTCCCGGCGGGGCCGGTGCCGGGCGTGCGCCAGGAGGGGAGCGATCTGGGTGAGCGGCTGTACCGGGCTCTGTCAGCGGCCGAAACGGGCGCCGTCATGGCCCTGGGGAGCGACCATCCCACGCTGCCGCTCTCGCTGATCCACCGCGCCTTTGAGACCCTGGAGGGGGGGGCCGACGTGGTGCTCGGTCCGGCGGAGGACGGCGGCTACTATCTGATCGCCCTGCGTGCCGGCGCCGTCCATCCCCGGATCTTCGCGGACATCTCCTGGAGCACGGACCGGGTCCTGCCCGCCACCCTGGAGCGCTGCCGCGAGTTGGGCCTCGCCGTCGAGCTGCTGCCCGAGGCCTCGGATGTGGACACGCCCGAGGACCTCCGCCGCCTCGCCGGGCGTATGGCAGATTCGGATCTCGGCTGTCCGCGTACCCGCGCCCTTCTCCAATCCCTGGGCGTCCTCCAATCCAAAATCCAAAATCTAAAATCTAAAATCAGGAGCACAGCATGAGGATCCTGACCGCTGAGGCCATGCGCGAAGTCGACCGGGCCGCCATCGAAGACCTGGGAATCCCCAGCCTGGTGCTCATGGAGAACGCCGCCATCGGCGTCGTGGAGGCACTCGGCAAGGCTTTCGGCGAGGCCGAGTCCGTGGCGATCTTCTGCGGCCCGGGCAACAACGGGGGCGACGGCCTGGCCGTGGCGCGCCATCTCTCGGTGCGCGGCTGGGAGGTGCGGGTCTTCCTGATCACGGGCGGCCGGAAGCTGTCGGGAGACGCCGAGGTGCAGCTCGGGATCTGCCGCAAGGCCGAGGTGCCCATCCTGGAGATCGCTTCGGAGGACCGGCTGGGCCCGGCCCTGGAGGCGGCCGCGGAGTGCGACATTGTGGTGGACGCCCTCTTCGGCACCGGGCTGGATCGGCCGCTCGAAGGGCTCTTCGCGCAGGTGGTGGACGCCATCAACGCGTTGCCCGCGCCGTGCGTGGCGGTCGACCTGCCGAGCGGCCTTTCGGCGAGCGAGTCGCAGCCCATCGGCCCTCACGTGACCGCGGACCTGACCGTCACCTTCGCGGCGCCCAAGGTCGCCCACGTCTTCCCGCCGGCGGCCGACGCGGTGGGGGAGATGGTGGTGACCGACCTGGGCATCCCGCCCCGGCTGGTGAACGACGTGGAGGAGGAGGACGGGGACCTCCATCTGCTGATGGGCGAGGAGCTCGCGGACCTGCTGCCCGAGCGCGAGCCCGGCTCCCACAAGGGGGACTACGGGCACGCGCTGATCGTGGCCGGCTCGCCGGGCAAGGCCGGCGCCGCCATCCTGGCGGCCCGCGCCGCTGTGCGCGCCGGGGCCGGGCTGGTGACGGTGGGTGTGCCGGAGCCGATCCTGCAGACGGTGGACCTGGGGTCCATCGAGTCCATGACCCTGGGGCTGCCTGTGGGCGCCTTGGGCCAGATCGCCGATGAGGCCGTCGGCAAGGTGCTCGACGCGGCCGAGGGCAAGGCCGTGCTGGCCCTGGGGCCGGGCCTGGGACAGGAGCCTGAGACGGTGGAGACCATCCGCCGCATCGCTCTCGAATGCCCGCTGCCGGTGGTGATCGACGCCGACGGCCTGAACGCCTTTGCTGGCCGCGCCAGAGATCTGGCCGCCCGCCGGGTGGAGACGGTCCTGACCCCACATCCCGGCGAGCTGGGACGGCTGCTGGGCGTGTCGACGGCCCAGATCCAGGAGGACCGGGTGGCCGCGGCGCGCGGCGCGGCCGAGGAGACCGGCGCCATCGTGGTCCTCAAGGGGCATCTCTCCCTGATCGCCTCCGGCACCGCCGTGTTCGTCAATCCCACGGGCAATCCTGGGATGGCCACGGGCGGCAGCGGCGACGTGCTGACGGGCCTGATCGCCGGCCTGATCGCCCAAGGGCTCGACGCGCTGGATGCCACGGTGCTGGCGGTCTATCTCCACGGCCTGGCCGGCGACCTCGCGGCCGGGCGCCTTGGGGAGATCGCCCTCGCCGCGGGCGACCTGATCGAGATGCTGCCAGCCGCCTTCGCCGCGCTGAAAGAGGCGGACGAGGAGGAGGGTGAGGATCATGATCATGGCCGTGGCCATGGGCTGCGGCCCGTGGGAAGGCACCGGCATTGATCCATCGGGTCACTTACAGCGAAGAGGAGACCCGCGAGTTGGGGAGGACCTTGGCCCGGGAGCTCGCGCCGGACGGCGTCCTGCTGCTTTCCGGCGACCTGGGGAGCGGCAAGACCGTGCTGGCCCGGGGGATCGGCGAGGGGTTGGGGATCGATCCCCGCGAGGTGCAGTCGCCGACCTTCACCCTGATCCGCGAACACGAGGCCCGCGGCGGCCGGCTGGTCCACGTGGACCTCTACCGCCTGGAGCCGGAGCAGACCGCCGCCCTGGGCCTCGAAGAGCTGCTGGCCGGCCCGGGCATCAAGGTCGTCGAATGGGCCGAGCGATTGCCGTTCGCCGTGCCGGGCGCCCGGGTGATGCACCTTGCCAGGATTGAAACCCCGCAGACACCAGAGGGGCGGGAGATCGTTGAAACCGACATTCAGACAGATTCCAGATAGGAGGGACCGATGAAGAAAATCAAGAAAGTGGGAGTCCTGGGCTGCGGCCTCATGGGCTCGGGCATCGCCGAGGTGGCGGCCCGCGCGGGCTACGAGACGATCGTGCGCGAGGTGACGAGCGAGCTGGTGGACAAGGGCGTCCAGAAGATCCACGGCTCCCTCGGCAAGGCGGTGGAGAAGGGCAAGCTCGACGCCGCCGTCCGCGACGAGACGGCGAGCCGCCTGCGGGGCACGGTGGACCTGGCGGACCTGGCCGACTGCGACGTGGTCGTGGAGGCCATCGTCGAGAACCTGGAGGAGAAGCGGAAGACCTTCAGCGCGCTCGACGAGGCGGTCAAGGAGGACGCGATCTTCGCCAGCAACACCTCGTCGCTCACCATCACCCAGATGGCCATGTTCACCCGGCGGCCGGACCGCTTCGTGGGGCTCCACTTCTTCAACCCCGTGCCGGTGATGAAGCTGGTCGAGGTGGTGCGGACCATCCTCACCTCGAACGAGGCCTTCGACCGCGCCTTCGAGTTCGCCCGCTCCCTGGGCAAGGAGCCCATCGCCTGCCGGGACAACTCGGGCTTCGTGGTCAACCGCCTGCTGGTGCCCTACCTGCTGGACGCCATCCGCGCCCTGGAAGAGGGGGTGGGCTCGGTCGAGGACATCGACAAGGGCATGCAGCTCGGCTGCGGCTATCCCATGGGGCCGTTCACCCTGCTCGACTTCGTGGGGCTCGACACCACTTACTACATCGCCAACATCATGTTCGAGGAGTACCGCGAGAAGCGCTTCGCGCCGCCGCCGCTCTTGAAGCAGATGGTGACCGCCGGCCGGCTCGGCAAGAAGAGCGGCCGGGGCTTCTACGATTACGGGAAGAAATAGGTCTGCTACACTTGACCTCCCCGGGCCGGCCACGCCGTCCCGGGGACCCGAACCGGAGGAGATCCACCCCATGCCCGTGCTCCCTACATCGGTTCCGAGAAACGAACCGCAATGACCCAAGTCACTCTCGCCGAAGAGGGGCTCGACATCCTCTTCGGCACCCAGGACGAGAACCTGCGGCGCATCGAGCGGACCTTCGACGTCACCCTGACCGCCCGAGGCAACGAGATCCACATCAACGGCGACCCCGAGAGGGTGAAGCTCGGTGGAGCGTCTGCTCACGGAGCTGTCTGCGATCACGGAGAAGGGCTACCGTTTCCGTCCGGGCGACGTGCAGACGGCCATCCGCGTGGCCGCCGAGTCGCCCGAGACCTCGCTCACCGACTTCTTCATGCCCGAGGGCATGATGGCCTCGGTGCGGCGCCTCGTCGCCCCCCGGACCTTCAAGCAGCAGCTCTATGTGCAGTCGATGATCGACCACGACATCGTGATCTCGATCGGCCCGGCCGGCACAGGCAAGACCTATCTCGCGGTCGCCATGGCCGCCGCGGCGCTCCTGGAGAAGCGGGTGCGGCGCATCATCCTGGCCCGGCCCGCGGTGGAGGCCGGCGAGAAGCTCGGCTTCCTGCCGGGCGACCTGGTGGATAAGGTCAACCCCTATCTGCGCCCCCTGCACGACGCCCTCCACGACATCATCGGCTACGAGAAGGTCGGGCGGATGATGGAACGGGGGATCATCGAGATCGCTCCCATCGCCTTCATGCGCGGGCGTACGCTCAACGACAGCTTCATCATCCTCGACGAGGCCCAGAACACCACGACCGAGCAGATGAAGATGTTCCTGACCCGTTTAGGCTTCAACTCCAAGGCTGTGATCAACGGCGACGTCACCCAGGTGGACCTCCCCCACGGGCGGACCTCGGGCCTGCGCGAGGCCCAGGAGGTGCTCTCCGGGGTGGAGGGGATCAAGTTCTTCTACTTCGACCAGCGGGACGTGGTGCGCCACAACCTGGTGCAGAAGATCGTCACCGCCTATGACGCGTTCGAACAGAGGAGGGGCGAACGGGAGGCCGAGGCGCGCGCCGCGCGCCAGACGGCTGTGGCGGGTAGAGGCAACCCGTCTTCATGAGATCCCGGGGCCCGGTCTGACGACCATGGCTCGAGACAAAGACTCGACCTCTATCACCGAAATCCGCTCGCTCAGCGGGACGGGGACCATCCGCCTGAAGACCCGGCGGAAGGCGCGCGACGGCTGGGACCGCGCCGTCGAGATGCCCTTCCTCTGGCTGGGCCTGTTCCTCCTGGTGGGGACGTGGTGCCTGATGCCGGGGGCCTTCCTCTTCTCCCGCCGGGCGGAGCCGGGCTCGATCGCCGACCGCGACTACGTGGCCTCGCGCGACCTGCTGCTCAACGACGACCAGGCTACCCGGGCCAAGCAGCAGGAAGCCCGCGAGGCCGTGCTGCCGGTCTACGACCTCGATACGGCGGTGCTCGCCGAAAAGGACGCCCAGGTGGCGCAGCTCTTCGGCCGGGGACGCCGCCTGCTGGCGCGGGTGGTGGTCCGCAAGGAAGGCAAGGAGCTCCAGGGCGCGGAAAATACAGCCCTGGAGGCCGCCGTCCGCGACCTGACCGCGAGCCCCGCTCCGCCCGAGGGCTTCAAGATCGCCCCGGTCCAGGCCGGGATGCTGGCCCGCAAGGGCTTCTCGCCCGACCTCGAGGACCGCGTGCGCGGAGCCCTCACCCAGGCCCTGCGCCGGGGCGTGGTGGCCAACAAGGACCAGCTGCTCGAAAACCGCATGCGCGGCGTCACCCTGCGCGACCTCTCGACCGGAGCCGAGCGGGTGCACTTCGACCTCTTCGAGAACGTGGGCTACCCCGGCGAAGCGCGCGACTTCTTCGAGTCCGAGGTGCGCGACTGGAGCGGCTTCTCCTCGCAGGACCGCGCGCTCCTGGTCGACCTGCTGCTCGAGAACCTGACGCCCAACCTGCTGCTGAACCGCAGCGAGACCCTGCAGCGCCAGGCCGCCGCCGAGGCGGGCGTGGGCCAGGTGCTGCAACCAGATCCGCAAGGGGCAGGTGATCGTGAGGAAGGGCGACGTCATCGACGCCGGCCATGCCCGTGTCATCGCCCAGATGCGGGGCGAGCGGCAGCTCCCGCGGCAGCTCCCGCCGCTCGCCGCCACCTTGGCCCTGCTGTCGCTCGTGGCCGCCGTGGTGTGGCTCGGCGGGCAGGGCGAGCGGGTGGCGGACCACAGCCGGGGCCGGATGTTCTCGGAGAGCCTGCTGCTGCTGCTGCTGTCGCTCCTGGGGACCAAGTTCTGCTTCCTGGTGGCCAACGCCCTCTCGGGGGCCTTCGAGGCCACGCCCCTGACCTCGGCCCGGAGCTGGGCCTACGCGCTGCCCTTCGCGGCCGTGGCCCTGCTGGCCGCCCTGCTCCTGGGGCGCCACACGGCCCTGGTGCTCTCCGTGCTCTTCTCCGTGCTCGCCTCGCGCCTGGTGGTGGACGGCGACGGCCTCTGGGTGGTGTTCTACAGTCTCGCGGGCTCGCTCGCGGCCCTCTATGCCCTGGAGCACGCACAGTTCCGGCACCGGCTGGTGATGGTGCGGGTGGGGCTCGTGGTGGGCGCCGTCAACCTGCTCATGGTGCTGGTGCTCACGGCCTTCGGCCCTGCCGAGCGCGGCCTCATGCAGATCGGGTTCGATCTGATCTGCGCCCTGGCCGGCGGCCTCCTGGTCACGGCCGCCGCGAGCTTCGCCCTGCCGATCCTCGAATGGGTGCTGGGCCTTACCACCGACATCAAGCTGGTCGAGCTGTCGAATACCAACCTGCCGCTCCTGCGCCGGCTGGCCTTCGAGGCGCCCGGCACCTTCCAGCACTCGCTGATGGTGGCGAACCTCGCCAAGGAGGGGTGCGAGGCGATCGGCGCCGATCCGGTGCTCGCCTACACGGCAGGGCTCTACCACGACGTGGGCAAGGTGCTGCGCCCCGACTACTTCATCGAGAACCAGCGCCCCGGCCACAACCGGCACGACAAGCTGCTGCCCTCGATGAGCGCCCTCATCCTCATCAACCACGTCAAGGAGGGTGTGGAGCTGGCGCGGGAGCACAACCTGCCGCAGGTGATCAAGGACGCCATCTGGCAGCACCACGGCACCCGGCTGATCAAGTACTTCTACAACCGGGCCATTGAGCAGAGAGAATCGCAAAGGGGGCCGGACGCCGGTGATATCACCGAGGAGAAGTACCGGTACCCCGGCCCCAGGCCCCAGAACAAGGTCATGGGCGTGCTCATGCTGGCCGATGCCGTCGAGGCGGCGAGCCGCACCCTGGTCGAGTCCACGCCGGCGAAGATCCGTGGCATGATCCGCACGATTCTCGACGACTGCCTGCAGGACGGCCAGCTCGACGAGACGGACCTGACCCTTTCCGACCTGCGCATCGTCTCGGAGGCGTTCCACCGGGTGCTTTCCAACATCTTCCACCAGCGGATCGACTACCCGGGCTTCGACTTCAACGCCGGTCTCAAACGGGAGAAGCGGGCCATCCGTCAGGCCTCCTGATCGTGAAGACTACGGAAAGCGGCGAGGGTGGCTGCGAGATCGTGCTTCTGAACCCCAACCATTATCCGGAGGCGGGAACCCGCCGCCTGCGCCCGTGGCTCGCGCCCCTGGTGGCCGGCCTCGCCCCGCAGGCCGGGAGCCTGGGGGTGCGCTTCGTGGGCGACCGGGAGATGCGGCGCGTCAACCGCCAATTCCGGGGCTTTGACAAGCCGACCGACGTGCTCTCCTTTCCGGACGATCCTGCGGACCACCTGGGAGACATCCTGATCTCCATTCCTACTGCCCGCCGCCAGGCCGAGGCCGCCGGCCACGGCGCGGACCGCGAGGTGAAGATCCTCCTGCTCCATGGCGTCCTCCACTGCCTGGGCTACGACCACGAGACCGACCAGGGGGAGATGGAACGCCTGGAGCGCAAGCTGCGCCGAACCTGGATCCAGGAGCGGGAGGACCCTCGCCATTATTGACCCCAATATTGACCCGGAGCCATTCCTCTCCACCGCCGTGCTGATCTGGGCGATCGTGCTGCTCGCCCCCCTGGGGGTGCTGGCTTCGACTCTCTCGGTCCTGCTCGAAAGGAGCGGTCCCATCCGCCTGCGCCACTGGGCGGAGGAAGCCGGAGGCTCGCTCCTGGCCCTCTCGGAGTCGCCCACCCGCTTCGGCACCTTCCGGTACCTCCTGTCGCTGCTCTCGCGGACGCTGCCCATCATCCTGGCGCTGCTCCTCGCGACGCTCCTGATCCGCTGGCACCGGGCCCTGCCGCTCCTCTGGTCGCTCGGCGCCGTCGTGGTCCTGGTGGCCGTCACCGAGGCCGTCAACCGCATGCTGGTGGTGAAGGACCCGGAGCGGGCCCTGCGGACCCTCACCCGCGTCTACCGGGTGGCGCTCTGGCTGCTCAAGCCCTTCATCGTGCTGCTCCTGCCGCTCATCCCCGCCCGGGCCTTCAGGCGGCACGACGAGGGCGAGGAGATCGAGGGCGCCTCCGACGAGGAGATCGAGGCCTTCATCGACGTCGGCACCCGCGAGGGCATCCTGGAGCCCGAGGAAGGCGAGTGGCTCTGGGGCATCGTCGGCTTCGGCGAGACCCAGGCGCGGAGCGTCATGACGCCGCGGATCGATATGGTCTGCGCGCCCGTCGACTGCTCCCTGGACTCCCTGGCCGAGCGCTTCGTCGAGTCCGGCCACTCGCGCATCCCCATCTACGAGGACTCGATCGACCACGTCATCGGCATCCTCCACATCCGCGACGTCCTGAGGGCGATCCGCTCCCCCGAGCCGGTCTCTGTACGCGAGATGCTCAAGCCGGCGCTCTTCATCCCCGAGACCAAGCTCCTCTCCGAGCTGCTCCGGGAGCTTCAGGCACGGTTCCAGCAGGTGGCCCTCGTGGTGGATGAGTACGGCGGCACGGCCGGCCTGGTCACCGTGGAGGACCTGCTGGAAGAGATCGTCGGCGAGATCATGGACGAGCACGAGGCCCTGGCGGCCGAGCTCGAGCCCCTGGAGAACGGCGCCTACCGCCTCGACGGCCGCGCCCACATCGAGCTGCTCGACGAGCTGTTCAGCGTGGAGATCGAGGACGAAGAGCCCGAGTACGAGACCGTGGCCGGCTTGATCTTCAGCGTCCTCGGCCGCGTGCCCCAGGTGGGGGAGTCCGTGGAGAGCCACGGCCTGCGCTTCACCGTCGAGGCCGTCGCGGACCGCCGCATCCAGACCGTTCGCGTCGAGCGGATCGAGCCGCCCCAAGAGGCTGAGGAAGCGGAGGCCTGATGTCCGAAACCCCAAAAATTCTCCCCAAAAAATCGGGAACCGTCGCCTTCGTCGGCCGGCCCAACGCCGGCAAATCGACTCTCATGAACCGGCTGCTCGAAGAGAAGGTGGCCATCGTCTCCGACAAGCCGCAGACGACCCGCCACCGCATCGTCGGCATCCTCTCCGGCGAGCGGGGGCAGATGGTCTTCTACGACACCCCCGGCATCCACAAGCCCATGCACCGGCTGAACCGCCAGATGGTGCGCTACGCCCTCGACGCCATGATCGACGCCGACGTGACCTGCCTCCTGGTGGACGTGTCCGAGAAGCCCGGCTCTGGCGACGCCTACCTGCTCGACCTCGCGGGGAAGGCCGAGGGAAAGCGTGTACTGATCCTCAACAAGGTGGACCGCATCAAGAAGCCCGAGCTCCTCCCGCGCATCGAGCACTACGCGAAAACGGGCCTCTTCGAGGAGATCGTCCCCGTCAGCGCCGCCAAGGGGGACAACTGCGACCGTCTGCTGGACGTCCTCTGGAACCTGCTGCCCGAGGGCGAGCCGATGTTCGATCCCGAGCTGCTGACTACCCACCCCGAGCGCTTCCTGGTGGCCGAGCGCATCCGCGAGAAGGTCCTGGAGCTGACCACCGAGGAGCTCCCCCTACACGACCGCCGTGGTCATCGAGCGCTGGGAGGAGGACGAGGAGCGGAACCTGGTCCTCATCTACGCCTCCATCCTCGTCGAGCGCCCCGGCCAGAAGAAGATCGTCGTCGGCCGCCAGGGCCAGATGATCAAGGCCATCGGCACCGCCGCCCGGCTCGATCTGGAGCAATACCTGGAGCGCCGCGTCTACCTGGACCTGAACGTCCGCCTGGAGCCCGACTGGCGCGAGAACAAGGCCGTGCTGGCGTCGCTGGACCGGGACGTGGATCTGGATCTGGGGTAGCGCATTACGCTCCGGCGATTTATACTTCCTAGATAGAACGGAGGGGGCCGGACCGGAGGCGGAAATGCAGACCCGCAGTTTTGAATCGCAGAGCTTTTGGGGAGGCTGGTCCTTCCCGCTGATCGCCTCGATTCTGGGGGTACTGCTTCTCGTCACGCCTCGGTTCCTGGCTCCCGAGGGCTCCGCCATCCTTCTGGCTCTCATCGGCGGCTCTCTGATCCTCTTCGCCGCCGTCAACCTGTTGCGACAGCTCAGGCGATGGTGGCGTCTCCGCCCTCTTCTCCGCAGGAGCAAGGCCATCTCGGCCCTCTACGCGGAGCTGCACGAGCTCATGGCGCGCCGAAACGCCGAGCCCCATGTGGAAGAGCGGATCCGGGAGCGGTTCGCCGAGCTGAGAAGGCTTCAGGAAGAAGAATCTGCCGAGATCCGGCAGCGGTTCGAGACCAACGCGGCTCTGAAACCCGGAGAGGGTTGGAAGGTTCTCCGGGAGGCCAGAGAGCCTCCTTGCACGGTATGAAGATCCTTCCTCAGCGCACTCTTCCTCCGCACGCCAAGATTGATCGCCGGCACAATCCACGCAAAGCCTCGGGCCGATTCGGCTACCGGGCCTTCCGTGCGTGTCTGCGTTGGGAATTCGGCTTCACGTGCGCCTTCTGCCTGCTCCATGAGTCCGACTTTACCGAGTACGGAGCCGAAGGATTCGGGTTCATGGGGATCGAGCACTTCTCGCCCGTCAGCGCCGACCCCAAGCAGGCAGGCTCCTACGCCAACTGTTTCTACTGCTGTCGGTTCTGTAACGAAAACCGGTGGAAGACCCCGCCCGTTGACCCTCTCGGGAGCAAGCTGCTCAATCCCTGCACGCATGTCTGGGGGAGCCATTTCTTCGTAGCGGAGGATCACCTGCTGCCCGTTGAGGCGGACTCGGACGCCGTCTATACCGCGGTCGCCTACGATCTCAATGATCCACGAAAGAGGGAGATGAGGCGGGCGAGGCAGGAACGCTTGGATGAATGCCTGGCGTTGCTGGAAGACGGGCCTGGGCTCATCGCCTCCGCTTTGGCGGCCTGCCGACGAGCCCGAACTCGGCAGGAGGCGGTGGCGCTCCTGGCGGTCGCTGCCCGGCTCCGTAAAGAGATCCTGAGAACGATCAAGGGAACTCTTCGCCACGCAGCCGCCCCCATGGATGCGGACCGCTCCTGCCGTTGCGGCACTACTGAGAACCATGTTCTCCCGGGTTGGCTTGAGATGCAAACCCTGGAGGTCGAGGTCTAGTGGTCTGTCAAGGCAGGATTGCCCAGTTGGCGTAGCGCCTCTGGGAGCGCTGGCATCCCGGGAGGAACGCATCAGCCAGGACGGCTCCCGTTCGAGCGCCACGGCTCCCGTTCGAGCGCCACGGCTCCCATTCGAGCGCAACGGCGGCCATTCGAGCGCCACGGCGGCCGTTGTGCTCAAACGACCGCCGTTCGGACACAATGAACGATCTCCCGGACACTTTGGCGGCCGTTCGGACACAACGGCGCGCAAAGTGTCCGAATGGCCGCCGTTGTGCTCGAATGGCCGCCGTTTTGTAAGAACGCGCCGTTCCCCGCGAGTCCGGGCGCCGGAAGTGTCCGCTTGCGTCTCCTTCCTGCCTTGACCGAGCACAAGCCCCTCACTTCCCCGGCGGCAACGGCTTCTCGATCTGATCCAACCGGCTGACGTCGATCGACAGCACTCCGTCCGGCCGGGGCGGGTTGAAGAGGCTCACGAAGCGGGCGCCGTGGAGGACCTCGTCATGCTTGTAGGAGGAGCGGGCGTGGACGATCTGCCCGGAGGTCACGTCGGTCCCCGCAAGGAGGACCAGGAGCTCCGCGTCCCACTCGGCCAGGTCGTCCTGAGTAGCCCCCCAGAGCGGGCTCTCCTCGTCGATCGAGTGGACGATCGTCCAGGCGAGGGGGAAGAAGGTGACCTGCTCGCGCTCCAGCTTCAAGGGCACGAACTCCCGGGTGCCGCTGTTGTCCAGCTTGAAGCGGAAGAGCAGCACCCGGACCTCGACTTGGATGAGCTCGCTGCGCCGGGCGTTGGCGATGCGGAACTCGAAGGCGGTGCCCCCCTCGAAGGGGCCGAGGACGGCGTTGTTGCTGAACTGGATCCTGGCCGTGGGCTGCGAGAACCGGGCGAAGAGGATACCGGTGGCCAGGGTGAATCCCAGCAGGCCCAACAGCGATTCCAGGGTGACGAGCGCGTTCGCCGTCAGCCCGACCGGATGCAGGCCGCCGTAGCCGATGGTGGCGAAGGTATGCACGCTGAAGAAGAAGCCTTCCAGGAACCGGATGAGGGGAGTGGTGGCGCGCATGCCCGCGATCTCTCCGGGGCCGCAGGCGGAGTAGGCCAGCCCGAAGACGACGTTGGTCAGCAGATAAAGCAGGACGATCAATCCCAGGAAGCGCGGCCAGGAGGTGGTGAGGAGGTACCGGTAGGGGCTGAGCGCCTGGAAAAGGCTCAATCCTTCCCGGGAGACGTTGAAGCTGCCGTCGCGGTTGAGCAGCCGCACGCGGCTCTCCTGCATCACGACGGACCCGAAGCCGAGGTCGCGGGTGATGTCGTTGGGATCAGCCATGAATCGCCTCCGCGCTCGCCGCGGAGGAAAGCCGATCGTTTCGAGCGGAATCAGACCGCGTCAGGCCGCCCGGGGCTCCACCGGCAGTCCGGCCGCCTGCCACGCGTCCCATCCGCCCGTCAGGGCCACCGCCTTCGTCCATCCTGCCCGCCTCAGCTCTTGCGCCACCCGGGCGCTCGTGGCCTCGTTCTTTCAGGCACAGAAGGCGACCAGCCAGGCCTCCTTCGGGAGCTGCAGCCTCTCCGCCTCCTGGACGGCCCTCTCGGGATCGATCCGCACCGCGCCCTTCGCGGTCGTGTCGCTCGCTTCGAGCGCCCGCTGGGTCCGCACGTCGAGGACGATCACCGGCTGGCCGCTCGCCCGGAACGCCTGGAATTCGGCGAGGTCGATCTGTTCGGGGATGCGCTCCGGCGTCTCCTCTCCGCGTGGGTTGAGGACCGGCAGAGGGGACCCGACGGCGGCCGGTGCCGCTTCCGCTGGCTGGCCCTTGAAGCGTCCGAGCACCATCAATGATCCGCCGTGGATGAGGACCGACAGCAGGACGATCAGGCAGCAGATGGAGAACAGGCGCTCGCTGCCCGCCATGCCGGCGAAGACCGGGAGGAGCACCAGCAGGAGCGAGCTCAGGCCGCGCGGACCGAACCAGGTGATGAGGGCCAGGCTCTTGCGGTCCAGGTTTGTGGGCCAGAGGGAGACCAGGGAGACCAGGGGCCGCACCAGGAGGGCCACCACGGCGAAGAGGACCACGGGGCCGTCGGCCACGGTGAGGCCGCTCCAGATCAGCGAGGTGCCGAGCAGGACGAAGGTGAAGAGCAGCGCGAGCTCGGCCGTCGTCTCGCCGTACTCCTGGAAGCAGTCGCACAGCTCGACGTCGAAAAAGGCGATGGTCATTCCCGCGGCGAACGCCGCGAGGAAGCCGCTGCCGTGGACGCTCTCGGCGGCGGCGTAGGCCGCGAAGGCGATGCCGAGCGAGTAGAGCGACTCGTAGTCCCGGCGGATGCCCAGGCGCCGCCGCATGAGGTCCAGGGCCGAGACACCGAGGAAACCGATCAAGACACCCGCCCCCGGTCCGAGAAGGAACAGGTCGAGGCCCATGCGAGGCCACGAGACAGGTCCCGCCTGATGCCCGCTGCCCAGGAAGACCATCGCGACCAGCACGATGGGGAGGAGCACCACGTCGTTGAGCCCGCTCTCCAGCCGCAGCGCCAGCCGCGCCCGGGGCGGCATGTCGGGGCGGCGCAGCAGCCCGCGCAGGAGGACCGGATCGGTCGAGGCCAGGGCGGCGCCGAGGATCGCGGAGGCCGGCCACCCGAGCCCGAGCATCCAGTGGGCCGCGAGCGTGATGAGGACCGCGGACAGGAGAGTGCCCGGCCCGACCACCAGGAGCGTCAGCTTGATATGCCGCCGGATCTCGTTGAGGTCGATCGAAAGCGCGTCCGTGAACAGCACGAGCGCGAGGCTGAGCGTCGCGACCGCCCGCAGCACCGGAGACCCGAGGTCGAGATGGATGAGGGCGAGCCCGTAGGGACCCAGGATCGCGCCGAGCCCCAGCAGCACGGCCACCTGGGGGAAGCCGCTCCGTTCGATCAGCCCTGAGAGCAGGGCCGAGATGATGATGACGGCCCCCACGAGGGCCAGGGTGGCGAGGAAGGGGTCCGCGGCCAGGCTCATGGGGCGGCATTCTACTTCGCCGCGCTCCCGTCCTTTGAGCGAAAGCGCTCAGAAGGCCAATCGCACGTATCCTTTCCAGCCCTCCGTGCTCAGATCGACCGACCCCTGCCACCTGGGCTGGTCGAGGTCGACCTTGTAGAAGGTGCCGTCGTAGCTCGCGCCGATCGCGAAGGGTCCCGCCACGTAGAGGTCGGCGCCGAGGCTGTAGGACCCCGCCTCGCCGTCGACGTCGCCGATCTGTACGGAGGGGAGATAGCGGCCGTCCGCGTAGAGGACCAGCCGGCTCCAGGGGCTGCCCTTGAAGGCAAGGCCGATCATCGGCACGGGCAGGTCGGTGTCCGCGCCGGCCTGCCGGGTCTCGACCCTCCCGGGAGATCCGAACGTGGCGGTGCCGGTGGCCGAGACGTCCAGGCTCAGGTAGACCAGGCCCAACGATCCGGCCACGCCGAAATTGTCCTTCCGCACGAACCAGTAGTCGTAGAACGCTTCGATCGAAGTGGTTTCGGACGACGCTTCGAGCCTCGCGCCGACCGGGAACTCCACGTCGCCGATGTTGAGGACGCGGTCGATGGTGCGCGAGCCCTCGCGGTCCAGCGAGTAGTACCTGAAGCCCAGGGAGTGCCGGGCCGCGAAGCCCCAGTCGAGGCCGAAGGTGGTGAGCGACTCGCTCTCCGGAAGCCCGAAGTCAGCGTCCAGCCCGACCGGCGTACCGGTCAACGAGGCGTCGATACGGATCGTATCGTCCTTCGTGATCCTGTACGAGCCGGCGGTCAAGGAGAACCGGGGCCAGAGATAGTCGGTCTGGGCGCGCGCCGGCAGCATCCCGGAGAGGGCGAGGAGGAGCGTTCCAATGGTGCTCCGTACGAGCGTTTGGTTCATGACCGAAGTAGAATTCGGTTCGGCACGGCTTACAAGTTGGACTTTGGTCCCAGATGAGGGAATCGCAGGGGCGGCCACGCGGGACCGCCCCTGTAGGCCTTTAGGGCACCTGCACCCAACTGCCGTTGGAGCAGGCCTTCTTCACGCCGTCGAGCGTGCAGAAGTAGTCGGTGCTGCAGGGCACCTGGGAGCAGGTGGTCGCCTTGTAGCCGAGGAGGTAGCCGGAGGTCGTCTGCGCCTCACAGGTCCTGGCGCCGTTGCACCAGGTCTTCTCGCAGCCCTCGGGCGCCCAGTTGTAGTTGGCCCCGGGATGCTGGCGCTCGTAGATCATCCGCCCCGTGCCGTCGTTGAAATTGGCCCGGCTTGCCCCGGCCTCGCACTGGTCGCAGCCGTCCGTGTCATAGGTGCACTCGGTGCTGGACGGGTGGTTCCAGTCGTAGTCCTGGTCCATCTCCAGCATATTGGCGTCCACCATGCACCCAAGGTCCACCCGGCAGACGGGGTAGTAGAAGCCGTTGTCGCTGATCCAGAAGTGGACCTGGCCCCGCGGATGGCCGTAGGAGGTCTCATTGCTGGCGTCGAAGGGCGAGTGCGGGCCGGCCATGTCGCCGCTCGTCCGCCAGTCGTTGTTGCCGTTGGCGTCTCTTGTGGTGATGTAGCCGAGGTTGGCGTAGGCCATGGATTCCCAGAGATAGTCATCCATGGAGACAAAAATCCGGTTGTCATCCCCGCCATGGCAGTCGTTGTCGGGATCTCCCTGGATCGAGTAGAGCTTGGTGACGTGGTCCAGAGGAACGGTGCCGTCCAGCAGATAGGAGATCTGGAGACGGTGGGTGAGGGTCAGGAAGGCGCCCTGAGCGGGTTTGCTCAGGCTGTTCCAGGCCGTACAGGTGTTCGAATAACCCTTGCGGGTGGCCCAGTCGGCGAAGACGCGGTTGCGGTTGGCCTTCAGGGTTGCGGCGGATGCGGTTCCAACTCCCAGGAGGGAGAGACAGAGCGTGGCCAGGGCGAGCTTGCGCGTAGAGATTCTCATGGAGTTGAGCTCTCCTGTTGAGGATGTTGTAAGAAGGGGGAGCAGAGGGCCTCCCCACGTCGGGATCAGCTTGTAACGGAATGCTCGGTGGGGTTATTCCGGTGGTGCTATGCGAGGCTTGGGTTCAGGCGCAAGTCCAGGGTTGATACCCAGGCCAAAGCGGCTCGCAGATGCAGGAGCCAGCAGTTTGCTCGGGAGTGCCAAAGTTCCAGACGCAATTGACAGTCGTCCCAGGGTGGGCACAGTACTGGCCCTGGAGCGTTTCGCAGCGGATGATGGCAAGAGCAGCTTTCGGGGTTGGGAGCATCGCAAGCAGGATGAACAGCAGGGCGGCGAGACGGCAGAGACCTTTCATGGCGGTTTCTCCTCTATGGTTCGATTGTTGAAGTTTTAGAGTAGAGGAGAGCTTCGATATTGGGAAGGTGCCGGATCGCCCTCGCCCTGGATTTCGATCCAGGGGCAGGTCGAGCCCGCGTAGACCCCTGAAAGATCAGCAATTTACGCCCCTTTTGTGCTATCCTTTCACCGATGGCTTTGATCACCGCCGAGGCGCTGATCCTCGACGTACGAGACCTCCACGACCGCGACCGTATCGTCACCTTCCTCACCCGCGAGCACGGCAAGAAGAGCGGCGTCGCCAAGGGCGCACGGGTCAAGCACAGCCGCTTTGGCGGCCAGCTCCAGCCGCTCGCCAAGGTGCAGGTGACCTGGTTCGAGAAGGAAGGGAGGGATCTGGGGCGGATCTCCTCGGTGGAGCTGGTGCGCACGGCCCACCCCCTGCAGGTGGACCTGGAGGGAATCCTGCTGGGCAGCTACCTCGCCGACCACCTGCTCGAGTTCGCCCAGGAGGGCGAGGCGTCTGACTACTTCTACCGCCTGCTCGACTCCACCATCGAGGCCCTGCTGGCGGGGGTGGACCGCGACCTCGCGGCGCGGTACTTCGAGTCCTGGGTCCTGAGGCTCGCGGGCGTCTTCCCGGCGCCCACCGCCTGCCCGTCGTGCGGCTTGTCCTACCCGCCCGAGGGGGCCATGTTGCCCCGCTCGGGCGAGAACCTGCTGTGCCTGGAGTGCGGCGGCCGGAGCGGGCTCTCCGTTTCGCCCGCGGCGCTGGATTTCCTCTGCCGGATCGGCCGTGAGAGCCTTCCGGTGATATCGGGGGCAGCGGCCTCCGGGCCGGCGATTCCGGTGGCGGTGCTGCGCCAGGTCGAAGACCTCTGCGCCCAGGTGCGGCGGTACTTCCTGCAGAAAGAGCTGCGCAGCTACGACGTGATTCAGCGGACGCTGGCACGGGTATAGGTGCCCGGGATAGGATTCATCCCCTACGTTGAGCGCCCCTGAGGGGCTGAGAAACACTGGGTCCAGTAAGGGGGCCGTGGAAATACCATGCAGACATTCCAGGAGCTCATCCTCAAATTACAGGAGTTCTGGGCGCGCGAAGGATGCGTGCTCCAGCAGCCGCTCGACCTCGAAGTCGGCGCGGGCACCATGCACCCGGACACTTTTCTGCGCGTTCTGGGGCCGGAGCCCTGGCGGGTGGCCTACGTCCAGCCGTCGCGCCGCCCGGCGGACGGCCGCTACGGCGACAACCCGTTCCGGCTCGGCAAGCACCACCAGTTCCAGGTGATCCTCAAGCCCTCGCCCCTCGACGTGCAGCGGCTCTACATCCGCAGCCTGGAGGCCATCGGTCTCGACCTCACCAAGCACGACCTGCGCTTCGAGGAGGACAACTGGGAAGCTCCCACCCTCGGCGCCTGGGGCGTGGGCTGGCAGGTCATGCTCGACGGCATGGAGATCACCCAGTTCACCTACTTCCAGCAGGCGGGTGGCCTGGAGGCTCAAGCCCATCAGCGCCGAGATCACCTACGGCCTGGAGCGGCTCACCATGTTCCTCTCCCTCTCCCAGAGCATCTACGACATCGACTGGGTTGCGGGGATCCGCTACGGCCAGGTGCGCAAGCAGGAGGAGTACGAGCTGTCCCGGTACTACTTCGAGGTGGCCGACGTGCCCTTCCTCCAGAGCCAGTTCGACGGCTGGGAGAACGAGGCGAAGCGCTGCCTGGAAGCGGACCTCGTGTTGCCCGCCTACGAGTGCGCCCTCAAGTGCTCGCACAGCTTCAACATTCTCGACGCCCGCGGCGCCGTCTCCGTGACCGAGCGGGTGGGCCTGATGAAGCGGGTGCGCGACCTCGCCGTCGCGTGCGCCAAGGCCTACGTCGAGAGCCGCGAAAAGCAGGGTTTCCCGCTGCTTCAGGGAGAGGAAGTCGCGGCGGAGGTGGCCGATGCGCGGTGAGTATCTTCTGGAAGTCCGCAGCGAAGAGATCCCGGCCCGCATGCTGGAGCCGGGCGTGCGTGAGCTGGCCACCCGTGTCTTCGAAGAGCTGATGGCGCGGGGGATCGGCCCTCGCGAGGTCGAGACCGGCTTCACGCCGCGCCGGCTGGTGCTGATCCTGGCCGGCCTGCCCGAGCGCGAGCCCGACCGCGAGGAGCAGGTCATGGGCCCGCCCGTGCGCGCCGCCTTCACGGCCGACGGCGCTCCGACCCCGGCCCTCCTGGGCTTCGCCAAACGCACGGGCCTGGAGCCGGACCAGCTCGACCGGGTGAAGACCGACAAGGGCGAGTACCTCGCCGCCACCAAGAAGATCGAGGGCCGGCCCACCCGCGACGTGCTCGGCGAGATCGTGCCGCGCGTGCTATCGGGCATCTCCTGGGCCAAGACCATGCGCTGGGGGAGCGGCGAAGGACCCTGGGTACGGCCCGTCCACGGCGTCGTCTCCCTGCTGGACGGCGAGGTCGTGCCGTTCGACTTCTTCGGCATCGCGGCGGGGGACGAGACCGAGGGCCATCCCACGCTCTCGCCCCAGCCGTTCCGCGTATCGGGAGTGGAGGAGTACCGCCGCCAGCTCGCCGAGCGCAACGTCGAGGTGCGCCCCTCCGAACGCCGCCGCGTGCTCCACGAGACCATGCTGGCCCGGGCCGAGGCTCTGGGCGGCAAGCTCGTGGACGACCCGGCCCTGCTGGACAAGCTGACGGCCATCTGCGAGATCCCCGGTGTGATGGAGGGCCGCTTCGGCGACGCCTTCCTGGAGCTGCCTGCCGAGGTGCTCTCCACGAGCCTGCGGGACCACCAGAGCGCTTTGACGGTTGCCGCACCGAATGGCAACGGTGACAGCGGGCTGCTGCCGTACTTCCTCACCGTCATGGACCGTCCGGACGACCCCGTGGGCCGCGCCCGCTCGGGCAACGAGTGGGTGGTGGCGGCCCGTCTCGCCGACGCGCGCTTCTTCTATGGGGAAGATCGCAAGGCCGGGCTCGCCCATCGCGCCGAGCAGCTCCAGCGCCTCAACTTCCAGGAGAAGCTCGGCAGCTACGCGGCCAAGACGGAGCGGATCGTGGCCCTCTCGGCCGCTCTCTGCGACCAGCTCGGCTGGGGAGCGGAGAAGCCCCAGGCGGCCCAGGCCGCGCGCCTGCTCAAGGTGGACCTCGCGACCGAGATGGTCAAGGAGTTCACCTCCCTCCAGGGCATCATGGGCGGCATCTACACTCGCGAGGAGGGGCATCCCGAGGAGATCTGGCAAGCCGTCTACGACCAGTACATGCCGGCCTCCGCGGAAGACCGCATCCCCCGCGGCCGGGTGGGGCAGGTGACGGGCCTCGCCGACCGCCTGGACACCCTCGTGGGCATCTTCGGATTGGGTCTCATCCCCACGGGCAGCAAGGACCCCTTCGGCCTGCGCCGCGCCGCCCAGGGCGTGGTGCGGATCGCGCTCGAAGGCAGCCTGCCGCTCGACCTCGAGAAAGCCGCCGCCGAGGCCGCGCGCCTCTACGGCGACAAGCTCACCCGGAGCGCCGAACAGATCCTGGACGACCTGCGCCCGTTCCTCTACGACCGCATCCGCTACATCCTGGGTCTCGAAGGCTACGCCTACGACGAGATCGAGGCGGCGCTCGCGGTGGGCGTCTCCAACCTCCCGGACCTCTGGGCTCGCGTGGACGCCCTCCACAAGGTGCGCGAGGAGGCGGCCTTCCTCTCCGTGGTGCTGGCGGCCAAGCGCATCGCCAACATCGTGAAGGACGCCCAGGAACAGCCGCTCGACGAGTCCGCCCTGGTGGAGCCGGCCGAGAAGGACCTGGCCGCCGCCTTCCAGGGCCTGCGCGCGGACATCGAGGAAGCCGCCGCGACCGGCGACTACGAGCGCTGCCTGCGCCGCATCGCCGGCCTCGCCCCCGTGCTCGACCGCTTCTTCGTCGAGGTCCTCGTCATGGCTGAAGACGAGACCGTCCGCCGTAACCGCATCGCCCTCCTCCAGGCGATCGGCCGCGCCGTCTCCCGCACGGCGAAGCTGACCGAGGTGGTGGTGGACAAGGCGGAAGCCCGGGCGAAGGCGGGGTAGGTCTCTACCTCCCGGCCTCCTGTTTCGATAGGGTGAAATGTAAGGGCGGCCCTGCGTGGCCGCCCTGGTCGAGAAACTGTCCGGCCGTGAATCCCCCGCTCAGGTCCAAGTATCGTGGCAGCGCCGAGAAAATGTGAGAAACGTGTGCTCAGCCGGCGCGTAATGGCTAATAAAACAACCTGTCACGATCGCCAGTCGTCTACCAACAACCGTCATCGCACTGTGTCAGATGAGTGCACATGCACTCTGAGTACAGAGGTTGCTGGTAGCACGTGTAGTCGCCGGTCCAACCTCCAGCAACCTTAACCTCCTCCAAACTCCGAATCGTCTCACGGTTGAGGGTCATCTTCTTAATACGCTTTTTCATGGAACCTCCTTTAGAGATCAAAAAGCTAGTTCCTCGACAGTGCAAAGTCAAGGTCGAGCGTTTCCTCGGGAGTCATCGCTTCGAGGACCACAATCGAGAGCATCAGCGGCCCTACTTGCCGGAAGCATAGGCGCACTCTTGCGCACAGCGCCGCGCGGATGGGATCAAAGTCCAATTCCCTCTCCCGCAGCCCCGTCCCATAATCATCGATGGCGGCCGGGATGATGACCGACCGCGGCAGCCATCCGTTCGCCGGCAGGCGCTTAGCTCTTGCCGCAGGACACACTGAAAATGGGTGAGCAGACGGGGAGTCCGGAGGACACCCAGAGCCCTCAGCTGGAGGCTGAGGATCGGCTCCGGTTCGTGCTGTCGGCCGCTCCGATGTTCGTCTGGGAATGGGAGCTCGCGACGGGCAAGGTCGTATCTCTGCACGACAGCTTGGATATCCGGGACGACTCCGCCGAGGGGCTCTTCGGGTGGATCCACGCCGAGGACCTCGAGCGGGTGCGCGAAGCTTTGGCGCGCATCGCCGCGGGCGAGATGCTGGAAGCGGTCGATTTCCGCCTCGTCCCGCCCGGAGGCCAGGAGCGCTGGTGCTCTTTCCGGGCGCGGCGCCGCTGCGGGGCCGATGGCCAGCCGACGCACATCTGCGGGGTCACGATCGACATCAACGAACGGATTCTCGCCGCCAAGGCTGCCGGCGAGGAGGCGAACCGGGTCAAGGACGAATTCCTGGCCATGCTGAGCCACGAGCTCCGCACACCGCTGGCGCCGGCCCGCGCCCTGGTACAGATGCTCGAGCGGGACGCGAGCCTCGCGTCCGAGCACCGCGCCCTGGTCGCCGAGATCGGCACACACATCGGCTCCGAGAAGCGGCTCATCGACGATCTGCTGGCCTTCGAGCGCCTGGTGCACGACAGGGTCGAGCTCAACCTCACCGCCGTCGAAATCCACGATCTGGTCCGGCACGCCCTGGCCGTCTGCGCACCGCTCATCCAGCTCAAGCGCCTCAACGTGCTCGAACGCTTCACCGCCATCCATCCGGTCGTGCAGGGAGACACGATCCGGCTGCGGCAGGTGCTGTGGAACCTGGTTCAGAACGCCGTCAAGTTCACACCGCAGAGAGGGAGGATCTGCGTGCGCACGGCCAATCCGGAGCCCGGCGTGCTCGTGCTCCAGGTGGAAGACAACGGCTCGGGCATCAAGCCCGGGATGCTGGAGAAGATCTTCGATGGGTTCGAGCGTGCCGGCCGCAGGCCGGACTCGCTGGGGGGGCTCGGGCTGGGACTGGCGATCAGCCGGAAAATTGTGGAGCTGCATGGCGGCACGCTGACCGCGGCGAGCCCGGGACGCGGCCGTGGAGCCACCTTCACGTTGCGCCTCACGGCGACCGATGCGGCGGGAGCCGCGGCCCAGACTCAGGTGGTGGCGCCGCCATCCGCCGAACCCCCGGGCGCGGACCAGCCACTCAGAATCCTGCTTCTCGAAGACCATCCGGCGACCGCAAGGGCAATCACGCGATTGTTACAGAGTCACGGCCACACCGTTCAGATCGCCGACGGCCTCGTCGCCGCCGAGCGCATCGTAGCGGCCGGGCGGTTCGACCTCCTGCTCTGCGACCTGTACCTCCCCGAAGGCAGCGGCCTCGATTTCCTGCCGCGGATCCGGCACCACCTGGAACGCTGGGCGGCCGGGGGCGCCGAAGCGCCGGCCATCGTGCTGAGCGGCTTCGCGCGGGAATCCGACGTGACCCGCTCGCTCGCCGCCGGATACGTGGCGCACCTTGCCAAGCCTGTGGATCAGGACGAGCTGCTCGCTGCGATCCGGCGGGCGATGGCACGGACCGGGCCGGGCTAAGACCAAAGTCCAACTCGTAGCTCTCTCTTTCGTGCCTTAGGCTGGTGGCCTGGCATGAGACCCAGAGGATAGGGAGGCTCGACATGGACGCCGTGACGCTGCGTCGATACGAGACGCTGAGCCCGTTCGAGGTCAAGAACGATCTGGCCGGGATCGCAACGAAAAGCTCGAAAGCCTCGCAGATCGCGTACCTGAACGCCGGGCGCGGGAACCCCAACTGGATCGCGACCGAGCCCCGTTCGGCGTTCTTCCTGCTCGGGCAGTTCGCGATCACCGAGAGCCAGCGGACGATGGACCTCCCGGGCATCGGCGGCATGCCCAGGGCGTCGGGTGTGGCTGCGCGCCTCGAAGCCTGGGTGAAGACCCGGCTCGACGCGCCCGGGGCGGCGTTCCTCCACACCGTGATCCCCTGGACCGTACAGAAATTCGGGTTCGACGCCGACGCGTTCGTCCACGAGCTGGTCGACTCGATCATCGGCGACAACTACCCGGTCCCGGACCGCATGCTCGTGCACAACGAGCAGATCGTCCGCGAGTATCTGCAGTGGGCGATGTGCGGCGAGCCGCGGCCGACCGGCACGTTCCATCTGTATGCCGTCGAGGGCGGCACGGCGGCGATGTGCTACATCTTCAAATCGCTCAAGGCCAACCGCCTGCTCAACCCCGGCGACACGATTGCCTTGGCCACGCCGATCTTCACGCCGTATCTCGAGATGCCGCACCTCGAGGACTACGGCCTGAAGATGGTCCTCCTGCCCGTCCGGCAGGAGCAGCGCTGGCAATACTCGGAGGAAGACCTGAAGCCGCTGCTGGATCCGGCGGTGAAAGCATTCTTCGTGGTCAATCCCGGCAACCCCTACGCCGTCGCGCTGAGCGCCGAGAGCATCGGCAACATCGGCAAGGTCCTGGAGAAACGCCCGGAGCTCATGCTGCTCACGGACGACGTCTATGGCACGTTCGTGCCAGGGTTTCGGTCGTTGCTCGGGGAATTCCCGTACAACACGTTGGGCGTGTACTCGTTCAGCAAGTATTTCGGGTGCACGGGATGGCGCCTGGGCGTCATCGCCCTACACGAGGACAACGTCTTCGACCGGAATATCGCGCGTAATATTGCGGCGCATCCGGAGACGGTGGGGCAGGCGCTCGATCAGCGCTACGGGCCGCTCACGCTCACGCCGCGCTCGATCCGGTTCATCGACCGCATCGTCGCCGACAGCCGCGACGTGGCGTTGAACCACACCGCGGGGCTTTCGCTGCCTCAGCAGGTCATGATGGCGCTGTTCTCGCTCGCGGAGCTCCACGACGAGGGGAAGGCGTATCAGCACGCCTGCATCGACATCGTGCGGAAACGCGTGATGGCCACGATCGAAGGGCTCGGGATCCAGATCGATCCCAACCCGTTGTTCGACTGGTATTACGGGCTGGTCGATTTCGAGTTCTGGCTCCGCAAGTACGGCGGCGAGGATGTCATCGCCTGGGTCAAGGCGAACGTGCATCCGCTCGACATCGTGTTCCGGCTCGCGGAGGACCACGGCATCGTCCTGCTCAACGGCGGCGGCTTCGAGGCTCCCAACTGGTCGGTCCGGATCTCGTTCGCGAACCTCGACGACGACGTCTACGACGACATCGGCCGCGCGGTGAGAGCCGTCGCACGTTCCTACGTGATGGCATGCCGGGCGTCGCAGGCGGCGGCCGCGGAACCGCTCGCCGCGCCCGTCCACACCTAGGCAAGGCCATGCGGGACGCCCTCGCCGGTGTGCTTCGCCATCATCCCGAGGTCACGTTCTTCCTCGTGCTCGGGATCGGTTACCTGCTCGGCAAAGTGAGGCTGGGGAGCTTCACGCTCGGAGCCGTGCCGGGTACGCTGCTGACCGGTGTGCTGGTCGGCCAGCTGGGGGTGAAGGTCTCGGGGGAGGTGATGCAGTGTTTCCTCCTCCTGTTCCTGTTCTCCACCGGCTTCCGGACGGGGCCGCAATTCTTCCGCGGCCTCAAGAGCGATGGCGCTCAGCAGGCGGCGCTGGCGGCGATCGTCGCAACGTCCGGGCTGGCCGTGGCGTACGTGATGAGCCGTCTCCTTGGCTACGATCCCGGCACGGCCGCCGGGGTGATCGCCGGCTCGATGACCCAGTCGGCGGCCATCGGCACGGCGAGCGATGCGATCGCGCGGCTGCCCTTGCCGCCGGCTGAAATCACGGCGATGACCAACCGGGTCGCCGTGGCCTACGCCGTCACGTATCTCATCGGCGTCGTGGGCACCGCCTTTTTTCTGGCGCAGCTCGCGCCGCGCCTGATGAGGATCGATCTCGAGGAGGAATGCCGGCGGTACGAACGCCAGATGCAGGGAGACCGCACGACTTCGCCGACGGCGCGGCCTGACGTCGAGTACCGCGCCTATACCGTGCAGCCGGGATCCGCGTTGATCGGCCGCCGCACCTGTGACCTCGAGCAGCTGGTGGCCCAGAATCGCCTGTTCATCGAACGCATGCGGCGAGACGGCCGCATGCTCGACCCTGACGGGGACACGGTCATCGAGGCGGGCGACGTCTTTGCGGTCACCGGCCGGCGGGAGCTCATGGTGCCGGTCCTCGACGAACAGAAGCTGGGCCTGCGCGAGATCGACGACCGGGAGCTGCTCGAGATCCCGGCCGAAGCTCTGGACGTCGTCGTGACCCGCTCCGACGTCGATGGGCGGACGCTCGCGGACCTCGCCGCCGACGAAGCGCTTCGGAGCGTCTATCTCCGCGGCATTCGGCGCGCCGGCACGCTGGTCCCGATCTTCCCCGCGACGACCGTGCAGCGCGGCGACGTCCTCACGGTCGTGGGGCCGGTGCGGAGGGTCGCGCAGGCCGTGAGCCGGTTCGGCGTTCCCGATCGGGTCACCGATGTCACGGACATGGTCCTCGTCGCGCTCGGCATCGTCGCGGGAGCGCTCATCGGCATTCCGGCCATCCGGTGGGGCGGGATCGAGATCGGCCTGAGCCTGAGCGTCGGCGTGCTGCTCGGCGGCCTCGTCTGCGGATGGCTGCGGTCGATGTGGCCGCGCTTTTTCGGCCGCATCCCGAGCCCGACGCTCTGGATGTTCGAGTCGCTCGGGCTCGCCGGGTTCGTGGCGGTCGTCGGGCTGAATGCCGGACCGGACTTCGTGACCGGCCTGCGCACGAGCGGCGTCAGCCTGCTGCTCGCCGGCCTGGCCACCGCCACCGTGCCGCACCTGATCGGAATCTGCCTCGGCCGCTGGGCTTTCAAGATGCAACCGGGCGTGCTGCTCGGCGTGTGCGCCGGAGGCGGAACGGCGACGCCGGCGCTCGCGGCGATTCAGGAGGCGGCGAAGAGCCCGGTCCCGACGCTGGGCTACGGTGTCGCCTACGCCGTGGGCAACGTGCTCCTCGCGCTGTGGGGGTCGGTCATCGTCGCCCTGATGAGTTGAAAGATGGGGCCGGCGTGACGGACCCACTCCGCGAGCCGTTCGAGGTCCACCGCGTGCTCCTGCCGCACGAGCCGATCGGCGAAGGAGCGATGGGGGAAGTCGTCGGCGCGGTCGATTCGCAGACGGGACAGCGGCTCGCGATCAAGATCCTGCACAGAGAGCTGGCGAGAGACCCCGGCATGGTCGAGCGGTTCCGCGAGGAGGCGGAGATCACGGCGGCGGTCGACCATGCCGGCGGCATCCCCGTGTTCGGGCTGGGGAACGCGCCCGACGGCCGCCCGTTCTACGTCATGAAGCGGATCGAGGGGCGCACGCTGAGCGAGCTCCTCGGCGAGCGTGGGACCCACGTCACGGACCTGATCTGGCGACAGCGCCTGCTCGCCATCTTCGGCGAGATCTGCGAGGCCGTGGGCTTCGCCCACGCGCGGGGAATCGTCCACCGCGATCTCAAGCCGGACAACGTGCTGGTAGACGAGCAAGGCTCGGTCACGGTGGTCGACTGGGGGCTCGCCAAGAGAACCGGGCGGGCTCTGCCGGGCCAGAAGCGGGAAATGAGGACCTACCTGGGCGAGGTGCTGGGCTCACCGGGCTACATGGCGCCGGAGCAGGCGTCCGGCGACTCGGTGGAGGCCGGCCCTCCCGCCGACGTTTTCGCGCTCGGCGCCATCCTCTACGAGATCCTGACGGGCACAAGACCGTTCCAGGAAGCGACTCTGCGCGCGTCGATGCTCGCGTCGATCCACCGCCACCCCAAGGATCCCAGCAAGACGGTCCGCTGGCTCTCCCACAGTCTCGCCGCCGTCTGCCGCAAGGCCCTGGAGAAGGACCCGGCGCGGCGTTACGCGAACGCCGGGGATCTGGCGCGCGACCTGCGGTCGTTGCGCCTGGGGCTCCCCGCCACGGCGGCGCGGCCCTCCTGGTACGAACGGTTCCGCTGGGCCGTGAAGCGCCGGCCTGTCCTCTTCACCGTCATCGGCGTGATGGCGGGCGCTTTGGTCATCAGCCTGCTGGCCGTCGCCATCCAGTTCCAGATCGATTCGCGGCTTGCCGCCAAAGCCTTCGCCCGGATCGCCCAACGGGATCTCCAGGTCGAGGCGCTGGGCCAGGCCGTTCGCGAGTTGGACCGGGCCCGAAGCGCGGCGGACGGCCTCCAGGCCCGGCGCGCCCTGGAGCTGAAGCGGATCGAGCTCGACACGCGGCAACTGCTCCTCCGGCTCGACTCGATCTACCTGCTCCGCGACGTCCACCAGCTTCGCTTCATCCGGCGCGATCCCCAACTCGCCGGCATGATCAAGGCCCGGGCCTTCGATGCCCTCAGGTCCGCGCTGGACCTGCGCGAGCCGGCCCTGGCCAAGGCGCTGGCGGGCGCCCTGGCGGAACGAGGGGGCGAGATGGCCCTGAGCGCAGAGGAAGCGGAGAGGCTGCGCGTGCTGACCGAGGAGGCGGACCGGGCCTTCGACGAGGCGATCAGGAAAAAACCGTGACAGCCCCTACTGCGACTCGACCTTCTCCGTGCGGAGCGCGGTGCGGGTGAGCCGGGTGCCCGGCTTGAGGTCGGCGACCGTGGCCTCCTTGCCGTCGATCATGAACTTGAACTTCGGATCGACGGTGACCCTGAACGAACGCCCCCGCTCGTCGCGAAGGACGACGGTGTTGCCGGCGCGCCAGACGACCTCGCCCCGCTCGACCATCAGCGTGCTGGCCGTGTAGCTCATCCCGGCCTTCTCGCCGGGGGCTGCCGGCGTGACCTTGGCGATCACCGCCTCGGTCGTCACGACGTCGATCTTGTCGCCCGGCTGCAGGGTCTTCAGCTTGCGGGCGATCTCCGGGCGTTCGACCTCGACCGGGAAGAGTTTGCCGTCCTCGCCCTCGAGGACGACCGAGCGTTTCTCGGGATCCACGGAGACCACGGTCACCGTCTTCTTGGTCTGCTCCGAGACGGAAACGGCGGGATGTTTTCCCGGCTCGGCGGTCGAGGTGTCGCCGCCGGTGAACAGCGGGTTGGGCTGACCCGGCCGCGTGGCCGACAGCGCGATCGACGCCTGGTACGTGATGGACACCATGTCGCCGACCTTGACCTGGCCGAGGTTCTTCACCTCGTCCTCGACCCGGCCGGCGATCTCGCCGCCGAGCGGTCCCCGCAGGGTGAGCTGCCGTGTGGCAAGGTCGACGGCGACCACCTCGGCGGTGATGGTCAGCGTCTCGCGGCGGGTGGCCTGAGACGGGGCCTGATCCTCGGCCGTGGCCGCCTGCGCCGGCACGCCCAGGGCGGCGGCAAGGAGCATCAGGACGGCGGTTTGATAGAGGGCCTTTGCGCGCTGGCTCATCGGAAGGTCTCCTGTAGGTTCGTGGCCATGATGATTCTGCCTGGCCGCGGAGGGGGCAATGAGACCTTGGGGAACGTCTATGGGACTTTGGTCCAATGTCTGCCCACGACGCGCAGGGGGGTGAGATCAAAGTCCAACTCGCCTATACGGCCAAAGTCTGATTCCCTTGCCGTTCATCTCCCTTCAAGATGGTGGCTGAAGCCCGCCACGAAAGGGTGTGGGGTAGGGCATAGATGCTGTGATCTCAAGGAGACCGCCATGAACAGCCGGAGATTTGCCGTTTTTGCCCTCGCTCTCGTCGTCCTCCTCGGCATCGCTGCCCGTACCGCCGCCCAAGAGGCCAGCGAACAGGACAGCACGTATGCAAAGGAGCTCGAGATCCAGGAACTGTTGCTCGAAAAAGGAGGGAAGGTCGCCGTCGGCATCCGGGTCACCGTCGACCGCGCCAAGGCGATCCTCACCGGCGAGGTGCCGACGCGCGCCGCGCAGGAGCTTGCCGAAGAGGTTGCATTGAGCGTCGATGGGATCAAGTCCGTGGACAACCGGCTGCGCGTCGTGCCGCCGCCGGGCGGCAACGCCGCCGATGCGGCCGCCCGCACCATGGAAGAGGAGACGGCGGACGCCTACCTCGAATCCAAGGTGAAGCGGCATCTCTATAACGAGATCGGCAAGCGGGCGCGCGACCTCGAGGTTGAAGCCGTCGACGGCGTCGTCAGCCTGCGCGGCACGCTCCCCGACGCCAGCCGCAAGCAGATCGCCCTCGATGCCGCCACCAAGACCAAGGGCGTGACGCGGGTCATAGACCTGATCAAAGTCAAGCCCTGACCGCTCCTGGCACGAGCCCAGGAGGGCGGGATGGCGGCGTCCTTGGACCCGGAGGCCGCCGTCCCTTCTCAGTTTTCAAAGATCTCCCTCCAGCGGCGGTCACGCCGATGGCGTCCTCTGCAAGCCCGCCTTCCATCTGCCGGGGAGGTATGCGTTAGGATCGGGCACCCGCAGGCAAATGTCAATAGGCATGTTGACATCAGGATGAAAATAATAGACTCTATGCACACTGTTGAGAGAAGCAGGGGCGGGCTGCCGCCGTGCGGCCTCCCGCCTCCCGCGCTCGGTGGCGAGATTCCGGCCCAGGGCCCCTTGCGGCCCGTGCAGGGGGTCGAGAATCCGCCGCACACCCCCCAGCGGCTCGTTCAGGGGGGCGAGAATCCGGCGCGCGACCTCCGGCGGCGTGTGCGTGGGGCCGGGATTCTGCGGCACGCCCCCGTGCGGCTTGTGCGCGAGGCCGAGATTTTGCGGCAGGACTCCCGGCGGCGCGTACACGGGGGTGAGCAGCAGGGGAAGAAGGAGCGATCTGGCAGTCTGCGGAGAGCTCGGCGCCTGCGGACCTGTCCGCGGCGTGCTCTTTGACAATTGATCTACCGGCCGGAGCGGGCGTGGCGGACCGCTCCGGCCGGCCTTCCTTTCCCAATTCTCAGTTGACCAGACAGAAAACCGGTGCCCTGCGTTTCGCCGGGCTCACCGGCTGAACGGCCGCTCGCTGATCCAGTGGAAGCCGCGGCTGAGGAGCCGGAACTTCGATTCGTCGATCCGGTGAAGCCGGGCTGTGATCTTCTGGCCGTCGATCGTCCCCGCGACCGTGAGGCGATCCGGCCCAGGCTGTTGATAGGAGAGAAGCGACCGCCGCTTCGGGTCTTTGCTATTGATCAGCACGAACCGCTTCCGGTTGGAATCCAGCCGGAGGTCGAAATACTGGGGCCTCTCCTGGCGCATGGTGTGGACGCCGAGGTAGCCGGGCTCTTGGAAGACCAGCCATCGCCAACGGGTTGTGTCCGTGATCAGCGGCGGCCGGACCTGGCTGTTCACGGCGTATTCCTCGACCTCCCAGATGCCGTAAAACGGCGTCTTTGACGCGAGACCGCTGAATTCCACGTCGATCTTGTAGCAGTTGTAAAGCCAGTAGATGGAGAACCCGGCGATGAACACCGTCCGCAGGACCAGCGCGGCACGGTTGAACCAGGCCCGTTGAAACAGCGGGCGCATCTCCTCGGGCTCCACCTTTCGGTTGAACAGGAAGAAGTTGGCCAGCCGCCGCAGGTCCGGCAGGATCAGCAGGACGGCCATGGCGAGCAGGTGCGCGGAGAACTGCTTGACCGGCATGTCATAGCAGAAGTTGAGCAGGACGACGTGGACGAGGACGCCGATCGAGAGGAGGGCTCCCAGGAGCGTGGTACGGCGGGAGACGAGGAGGATGCCGCCCACCATCTCGGCGAGGCCGGCGAACAGGGTGTAGGCCCTGGAGGACCCCATGAACGTCCAGAGGAGGCCCATGGGTGAGGCTTCCCCGAAGGTCCCCAGGAGACGCTCGAGCCCCGGGGGGCCGAACTGCGCGTCGAAGACCTTGTGCGCGCCATAGACGATCATGGCCACGGCGAGCGAGAAGCGGACGTAGACCCGGAGCCACTCATGAACCCGCGCGTCGTTCGGCCGCTTCCGGTCGAGGAACGTCCAGGCGAGCCCCGCCACCAGCGCCAGGACCAGATAACAGAGGATCCTCATGAAGTGGTAGGTCGTGTCGCCGCTGCCAGGGTGCCGGACGGCAACGTCGAGCTGGAACGCCTGTTTGCCGATCCAGGATATGAGAGCGCTCCAGAGGCCCTCGTACGCCTTGCCGACAGGTTCCAGGAGGGGAAGCCGGTTCAGGAGGACCGTCAGCGAGTAGAGGAAGAGGTATACGAAGGTGAAGCGGAGGAGGAACCGTTTCACGGGTCCCCGGGCGTTCGACATGACAGTTCCCCTTGGGTTGAATCCAGGGGACTATGGTATCCGGAGTCTCTGGCTAGGAGTCCGCGCGGCAGAAAACCAAAAACAAGGACACCAGGACACCAAGGACGACAAGGATCTCCAAAGCTGGAGGACCGGTAACGATCCCGGTCCTTGATTGTCCCTGTTGTCCTTGTAGTCCTTGGCGTCCTGGCCTGGCTTACTTTCTACCCCCGCCGCCGGCGCGACCTCAGAGCGGCGCCGAGCCCGAGCGAAGCCATCCCGGCCAAGCCGAGGAGCGGCATCAGGCTCGCGGTCGTGGGAAGCTTTGTTGCCGCGGGAGCGGCATCCGCCCCCTGGCCGCCCTCCTCCATTGCCGTCGTCGTCGCCGGGGCCGGCTTGGGGGCTGGCATGGTAGCGGTCTTCACGGGATCGCCGCCCGCCGCGATGCTTGCCTGAACCTGCTTCTCGGTCAGGATCTGCGGCGGTCCCTCGGTGACGATGACCGCGCTCAAGTTGTCTCCGGTCTGGAGATCGGAGACCCGGACCGGCTTTCCGTCGCGGAGGATCTGGATGCTGCGCTTGTCCACGTCGCCCTGGGTGTACATCTGAAAGCCCTTTTCAGTCTGGAGGATCACCGAGGTGCCCCCCACCTGCTTCACCGTGCCCTTGCGCACCTCGGTGACGTAGACCGGCTTGGTGGTGGTCGTCGTCGTGATCGTGGCCTTCCCCTTCATGCCGGGTTTCAGGTCATACACGGCCAACTGTTTTCCGCCGACGTCGAACATGAAGCCTTCGGGCAACGTGTACTCCTTGGTGACGCCCGCCGCATCCCGGGCGACGACCCTGTTGCCGTCGACCGAAATGACCTCGAAGCTCTTGGTCTCCGTGACCGTCGATTGTGCGAATACAGCACCGGCCGCGAAGAGACAGGCTACGACCGCTACTGCAAGCAACTTGGTTCCGCAACGCATAGTGGGCCTCCTTCAAGGTATCGATTAATTACCGAAACTTGTCTCAAGGCGGCTGCGGTGTCAATGGGACCTTGGTCCAACAACGGTTCCAGCGGAGGGGCTGACGCGCCGGCGCGGTGAGGAAATCCCGCCCCTCCTTTCGTTCTCCTTCGCGGAAGTGTGGAAACGCTTCCGCAACCTGTTATCCGCTCAAGGAGCGTTGAAATGAAATCCCTGAAGATGATGCCGTTCGGCGCGGCCCTGCTGGTGGCGGCGATGATTGCGATCGTGCCGCTGGCGGGCTGCTCGCCGGACGTTGCCGGCGCCATTCCTCAGCAGAGGATCGAGCGCGGGCGCTATCTCGTGGCCGCCACCGGCTGCGGGGACTGCCATACGCCCAAGATGATGACGCCCCGGGGTCCGAAGGAGGACGAGGGGCGCCTGCTCGCCGGTTTCCCGGAGAGCACGAACCTGCCGCCCGCTCCGGCGGCCTCCGGTCCCTGGATCGCTTCGGCCTCCTGGGACCAGACGGCCTGGGCCGGTCCGTGGGGCGTCAGCTACGCGACCAATCTCACGCCGGACCGCAACACCGGCCTCGGGATCTGGACGGAGGACATGTTCGTGAAGGCCATGAGGACGGGCCGCCACATGGGCGTGTCGCGGCCGATCCTGCCGCCCATGCCGTGGACGGCGCTCAGGAACATGAGCGATGAGGACCTGAAGTCGATCTACGCGTACCTGCGGACGATCCCGGCGGTGCACAACCGGGTGCCGGAGCCGCTGCCTCCGGCGGGTGGGTAGGTTTTCGGGCTGGGGGCGGTTATACGCAGGGTTCCCGACTTTGCGTATAACTCGCCAACTGAAATGCGGTCCCGCCAGGGACCACCGTCGGTAGCCCTGGATTTCAATCCAGGGCGGGGGGCTGGCACGGCTCCGGCCGAATATCGTCCTAGATAGACCCCGTCCCCCTACCCTGGATTGAAATCCAGGGCTACCGACGGTGGTCCTTACGGACCGCAGGAGAGGTCTTCAGCCAGTCGGTCATTCCTTCGCCATCCCCCGCTCGACCGCTTCGATCAAATAGGGCCGCAGCCGCTCGGGGGCGATGATGTGGTGGATGGAGCCCACCTGCCGGGCGCGCTCGACGCTGTGGATGTGGTCGAACTCCCCGGCCACCTCGCCGAGCTTTTCGGAGCGCACGGCCTCGCGGGCCTCTTCGAGCTCGGCGCGCAGGCGGGCCTTGTCGCCCCGTTCGGGGTCGGCGATGGCTTTTTCGAGATCGACGACCCGTGGGTCCTCTTTCGTCCGCCGGTCTACCTCGCGGTTGAAGACCACGGCCGCGGCCGGCGCGCCGCCGATCACGGAAGCGTAGGTGCCTTCGAGGGCCGCCACCTCCATGTTGTCGTTGAGGGCGTTCGAGAACACCACGAAGGCCCCGCCGTGGTAGCGCGAGACGACGCAGAAGACGATCGGCCCCTTGAAGTTGACCACCGCGCGGCCGATCTCGGCGCCGTATTCGAGCTGCCACCGGCGCATGGACTCGGGCGAGCCGTCGAATCCCGAGAGGTTGGCGAGCACGACGAGGGGCCGGTTGCCGCTCGCCGCGTTGATGGCCCGCGCCACCTTCTTCGAGGAGAGCGGGAAGAGGGTGCCGCCCGTCCAGTGGTCCGGCCCGTAGCCGGGCGTCCAGCCGAGCCGGGGCAGGGGCTTGGATTCGAAACCCAGCAGGCAGACGGGATGGCCGCCCAGGTGGGCGTCCCAGACCACGGCGATCTCGGCGTCGTGCATGCCGTACCAGCGCTCCAGGGGCGGGTGGTCCTGGTCGCGGACGGCCTCCATGACGCGGCGGATCTCGAACGGCTTCTTGCGCCCTGGATTGGTGACGCCGGAGAAGACGTCGCCCACGGTCCTGAGCTCGCCACCGTGCGGAAACTCCCGGACGTCGCGGTCGCGGGGATCGCTCGTGGGCGCGGGCCGGGGGAAGCGCTCGCCAGGGGCCGTCCAGGTGTGGTCGTAGTGGCGCAGCAGGATGCGGCAGGCTTCCGAGAGGTCGCGGGCGAAGTACTGGGCCTGGCCGTTGGGGCCCATGATGCGCTCGTAGCCGCCGATGCCCTGGTTGTCCTCGGCGGAGACGCCACCCGAGTAGTCGAGCGCCTGCTTGCCCGTGAGCACCATGGATCCCTCGGGTGTCATGACCAGGATGCCCCGGGTGTGCATGAGCATGGTGGCCTCGGCGTTCCAGTAGGGTTGGGCGCCGGCGTTGATGCCGGTCACCACGACGTTGATCTCGCCGCCGGCCTGGGTGAATTCCACGATCCGGCGCAGCACGAGGCCGATGCAGTCCATGCTCTCGGTGCCGCTGTCCATGGCGATCCGGGCGCCGCCGGAGACGGCGAACCATTCCAGGGGCACTCCCATCTCCTCGGCAAGATCCAGGGCGGCCAGGATCCGCCGGCACTCGGGCTCGGCCAGGGAGGCCATGCCACGGCTGGGATCTCCCAGCAGGATCACGCGGGTCATGCCTTCGGGGTAGCGGTCCGTGGAGTGGCGCACGATCCCCACCACGACGTTGGCCGTGTTGCCGCCGTAGGGACGGTCCACGGGCGCCAGGTTTCCCCCATCGCCGAGACGATTGTCCAGATCATGCTCCAGGAATTCGCCGGCCGGCAGGCTCTTGACGACCTCGTAGGGATAGGGAAGCCCCCGGCGCCGCAACTCGACCACCTTCTGGGCGTACTCGCGGAGCGGCTTCAAGGGGGTCTCCGCGGGCCGGCGGAAGCGGAGGACCATGCCGGCCCCCTCGAAGTTGGTGATCTGGAGCACCCGGTCGCGCAACTCGCCGCCCTCGCGGTCGGGGATGCGGCAGCGGACGTTGACCTTTTCGAGGCCCAGCCCTTCGGACAGCGGAGCCAGGCGGTGCACGATGGCGTTGAGCTCGTCTGGCCTCAGGTCGATGGGCGGCCAGACGTTGAGCAGGACGCGGTTCCACTGGAGCCGCTCCGAGGAGGCGCGGCGCGACTGGAAGCGGCGGATGCCGGCGAGGGCTTCCATGAGCATGTGCTCGAGCTGGGGCAGCTCGGCGACCCGGCCCGCCTCGTCGCGCCGGGGTGTCAGGTAGCGCACCTCGGCCACGGCGAAGAGGCGCTCGTCCCGTGGATTCTCCCGGGCCACGCCGTGGAACAGGTAGACCCCCTCGGGCGCGGGCAGGCGCTCCAGATGGAAGTTCTGGAGGCGCCAGAGCTCCAGGCGCAGGGCCAGCATGGGGTGGATGCCGCGGTAGACCCGCTCCTCGCGGAAGGCGCCGCCCGCCGCTTCCTCCCGGCGGAAGGTGAAGCACTGGTTGCCCTTGGGGCCGAAGATCGCCACGGCCAGGCGGCGCAGGCCGGCCGGTAGCTGCAGGGCGGAGTCTTCCAGCAGGGCCGCGATGCTCGCGGCAGCGGCGGCCGTGCCATCCTCGCCGGCTGGCCGGCCCGGGCGCCAGAGATAGAGGTCGGCCACGATCTCGGAGCCTTCGGGTGCGTCGGCCGCGAGGCGGGAGAGGGCAGCGACGGTCTCGGCCAGCCGCTCGTACCGGGCATGGGCCGCGATGAGGTAGAAGTGGGAGCCCCGGTGTTCATAGCCGGCGGTGGCGAAGACCTCCCCGTCCAAGCGCTGGAAGGAGACGTCCCCGAGCTCGCGGATGCGGTAGTAGCGCCGCACCATGACTTCGAGCAAGGCCTCCCACGGGCCGTCTCCAACTCCCTCCAGGCGCTGGGACAGGACCGGGTGGAGCGGCTGCGGGGACTCGACCAGGGCGCGGATCAAGGCGGTCCGCTTCTCCGGACCCGGACCGCCCGCGAGAGCGGCCAGATCGGCCTCGGCCGCGGCGTAGATCCGCTCGCGGGCGGCGAGGAGGAGGGGGCGGTCGAAGATCCGGTAGCGCACCTCGCGGGCGAGGTCGTGCACGGCGGGCTCGCTGCCCTGCGTATCCGTGATCAGCCGGTCGAGGAGCTCGCGCAGCTCGGGGCTCGGGGGGCCGGCGTCCCGCTCCAGCCAGGCTTCGAGCAGGGCGAGCACGGGCGGCACTTGCTCCGCCATCCGCTGGCGGGAGATGGCGATGCGGAACAGGCCCTCCTCCAGCTCGGGCGAGCGGTCGAGGCTGCCGACGCCGTAGTGGGCAAGGGCGCGGCGGAGCTTGTCGAGGAATCCCTGCGGCAGGCCCTGGCCACCGGCGTCCAGATCGCGCAGGAAGGTGAAAAGGTACTCCTCGGCGCTGTGCCGGCCTTCGCTGCCACCGCCCTCTCCTGGATACCGGCGGAAGAGCGCGCCGACGTCGGCGAAGGTCCGGAGGATCTCTTCTTCGAAGTGGCGGCCGGGTTCCGCCGCCGCGCGGGAGACGAGGCGCTGGAGGATCCGGGGATCGGCGTCGTAGCCGAGCATGAGGCGGCGCGCCTCGTCCAGGCTCTCCCCGTCCGCGGAAGCCGCGACGTCGTCGGGCGGGACGAGGCCGTCGAAACGCACCCGGTGGTTCTCCGCCCCCGGCGCGGGGAGGCCGTCCTGGACCGCAGGCTCCAGGACGAGGAGCGGCGCGCCCATGCCTACGTGAGCGTTCCTGCGCACCAGCACCTTGCGCACGCGGCCCGGGGCGGGTGCCACGAGAGTCGTCTCCAGCTTCATGGCTTCGAGCACCGCGAGAGGATCGCCCGCGGCTACCTCGTCCCCCTCCTGGACGGCCAGGGAGACCACCACGGCCGGGGCCGGCGAGCGCACAATCCCGCTCTCGTCGCGTTCGATGCGGTGGGGGATGCCGTCGATCTCCACCAGCAGCCGGCTGCCCTGGGAGGAGAGCGCGGCCCGCCAGCTCCTGTCGCCGCAGACGATCCGCCGCCCCGTGCGCCCCGGAGCCTCGGCCAGCACGTGGAGGCGGAGCCCGTCGACCTCGATCCGGAAGAGCCGCCGGTCGAGCCTGGAGACGTGGAGCGCGTAGAGCTGGCCGCGGTGGCGGAGCTCGGCGGACTGGCCCGCCTCCTTCGGCACCTCCGGCCGGCCGCGGGCCGCCGAGGCGTAGAAGCGTGCCCGGGCGGCAGCGGTCTCCATCTCGTATCCGGCCACGGCCGCCGCGAGCAGCGCGGCTTCGGCGCCCCGCCGCGGCAGGTGCTCGCCGCTCGCCACCAGCCGGTCGATCCAGCCGGAGCCGTCGCCATCGCCATCGCCGCTGGCGACCTCGGGACGGTCCAGGATCTCGGTCAGAAAAGCCTTGTCCGTGGCCCCGTCGCGCAGTGCGGCCTCGGTGCGGGCGAGGCCCCGCTGGAGGCGGTCCAGGGCCTCGGCGCGCGTGCGTCCATGGGCCGTGACGCGGGCGATCTCCCAGGCGTTGTCCGCGATGGGCATCTCCCCCTCTTCCACGGCGGGGTCCGCCCGCAGGCCCGGTCCGGCGGGGAGGCGCAGGGCCTCCACAGTCCCGGGCCGCGGCGCGAAGCCGTCCTCGGGATCGAGCGCCGAAAGGGGGATCTGGAAGGCGTGGCCCCGGGTCTCGGGAGGGTGGGCCTCCAGCATGCCGCCCCGGGAGAGGTGGAGCTCCAGGGCGCCGAGATCGGACTCGTCGCGAGCCTCGATCACGGCGATCCCCGCCGGCAGGCCGGGTGCGATGCCGAGGAACCGGTGCTCGCCGTTCGCCGGGTCAGCGAGGAACGACACCGTGAACGCACCGGTCTTGCCGCGCGCTCCCGCGAACCGCGATGCGGCTTCATGGAGAGACCGCGAGAGCTCGCGCGACACTCCGGGCGGGGGGACTCCAGAAGGACCGGCCGGTCGCGCTGCCGGAGCGTGACGTCGATCAGCCCCGGCGTCCAGACCGTCCCCCGCCGGTCCACGAGCACGGGGGCCTCGATCCGGCGTACGCCGGGGGTAGTGGCTTCAAGGGGGCTCAAGAGGTGCTGTTCTTCCAGGGATTCAAGAGCTGTACGCCGGATCTCAGGAAGTCGTCCTCGTTCCGCGTCACGAGCACGAAACGACCGTGGAGAGCAGTGGCCGCGATCAGGGAATCCACAGCGGGCATGGTTTTCCCTTGTGCTTCCAAGCGGCCGGTCAAGGTGCCCCACTCCAGGAGAACGCCGACGTCCGGCATGGCCAAACGATCCCGAAAGCGGACCAGCAACTCGTCGTGCAGCCAGGTCTTCAGATGTTCCTTCCTCGGGGGGTCGCTCTGCTTCTCGATCCCCTTCTGGATCTCGCCGATGGTGATACCGCTGAGATAGATACTGTCGGGGTCAACGCTGTCGATCCAGTCCACCACGACCGGGTTGGGCCGTTTCGCGGCCAGCTCGGAGATGACACAGGTATCCAGAAGAAACCTCATAGCTCCGGCTCGGGGCGGGCCGGGCTCCGGTCGCGCTCCAGGTCGAGGTCTGCCAGGGGAGATTGCCGGAAGAACTCGGAGAGCGAGGTCTGCTTCTTCTGGAGCTTGAGGTACTCAGGAAAAGAGAGCACGACGGCGACCTCCACGCCCCGCCGGGTCAGGATCTGAGGGCCCTTTTCGATCGCCTCCTCGACAACCTCGCTCAACTTGTTCTTGGCTTCCTGGATCTGCCAACTTCGTTGCATGACGCACCTCCTGGCTAGACTGTCTAGATTCTAGCCGGTACCCTCAAGGGAGTCCAGAATCAGACCTCTTGATCTCCCTCTGAGCCCGCTCAGTTCCCGCAGACCGGCGAGGCGTCCGAGGACCCGTCGATCCCCAGGAAGATGCTGCGGCTGCCCGAACCGGCCGAGTTGCTCGCCGTGAGCGTGACGGCGTAGGAGCCGTTGCCGGCGTAGGTATGCGAGGGGTTCTGAAGGTTGCTCTGGCAGGTGGCGGGCGAGACGGAGCAGTCGCCGAAGTTCCAGACCCAGGAGGTCGGGCTCTGTGTCGAGATGTCGGTGAAGACCACCGACGTCCCCTGGCGCTGGTAGCAGAAGCCCGCGGTCGGCCGGGCCGAGTTGGTGATGGTGACCAGCTTGGCCACGCTGTTCGATCCCCCGGCGTTCGTGGCCCTCAGGGTCACCGTGTAAGTCCCCGGCTCGGCGTAGGTATGCGAGGGGTTCTGGGCGCTGCTGCCAGAGCCGTCGCCGAAGGTCCAACTCCAGGCCGTGGGTGAGCCTGTCGAGCGGTCCACGAAGGAGGCGCTGAAGCCGTTGACCTGGAACTCGAAGTCCGCCTTCGGAGGATCGCCCAGGGACACCGTTACGAGCTTGGTCTTGGTGGAAGACCCCGCGGCGTTCGAGGCGGTCAGGACCACCGTGTAGGTGCCTGCCTGGGCGTAGGTGTGCGAAGGGTTCTGCGCGTTGCTGCCGGTGCCGTCGCCGAAGTCCCAGCTCCAGTTGGTGGGCTTGCCCGTCGAGCTGTCCACGAAGACGGCGTTCAGGCCGTTGACCTGGAAGTCGAAGTTGGCCACAGGAGGATCGCCGAGAGAGACGGTCACGAACTTTGTCTTGGTCGACGATCCCGCGGCGTTCAAGGCCGTGAGTGACACATTGTAGGTGCCCGCCTGGGGATAGGTGTGGGATGGGCTCTGTGCTGTGCTCGTGGTTCCGTCGCCGAAGTCCCAGCGCCAGCTCGTGGGCGTGCCGCCCGTGGACATGTCAGTGAAGAGGGCCCGGAGGCCGTCGGTCTGGGCCTGGAAGTCCGCCACGGGCGCGTTCCCGAGCGAGACGTCCACGAATTGGCTCGTGCTGTCGGTCACCCCGAAGTCGTTTTCGATGGTAAGCGTCACCGTGTAGGTGCTCGGCTGCCTGTAGGCATGGCTTGGGTTGCGCGCCGAGCTCTGCTGGCCGTCGCCGAAGTCCCAGCTCCAACTCGTGGGCTCGCCGGCCGAGGCGTCGGAGAACAGGACGGTCAGGCCGTTGATGGTAAAGCCGAAGTTGGCGATGAGGGGCTCGCCCGCCTCGACGGTGACGAACTTGCGCTTGGTGCTCTCGCCGCCGGGGGCCGTGATGGTCAAAGTGACGGTGTAGGTTCCCGCCACGGCATAGGTGTGGAGCGGGTTCTGCCGGTTTGTCCCATCCCCGTCGCCGAAATCCCAACTCCAGGCCGTCGGCTCACCCGTGGACATGTCCTCGAACAGGACCGACAGGGCGCTCACCTCGAAGGCGAACTCCGCCACGGGCTTGTCAGGTGGGGGAGCCGGCTCCACGATGGCCAGATTGAGCCGTCCCGCGCTCGTCCCCACCTGGGCCAGGATGTTGGCCGTGCCGACCACCTCGCCCGGGAAGAACGGAACGGTCGCGGTGCCGCCCGCGAGCGTTCTGCGGACGAGCTGGAGCGGGTTGCCCGCGTTGTCCAGGCCGAAGTTGCCCAGACTGGTGTTGACCACCACCTCCGTGCCGTCGGCCGCGGGGGAGCCGTCCGCCTTGCGCGCGGTGACCGTCAGCGTCGTCGCCTGGGTGGACTCGGCCTCGACCTGGCTGCTCTCCGAGGTCACGGACACCGTCAGGGAAGCGGAAGGACCGCCGGGCGGAGGCGCCGAGGGGGGCTCGACCGGATTGGTGGAGTCGCAGGCCGTGGCGAGAACGGCAGCGAACGTGAGGGCAAGCAGGCGACGGTACATCGTCCGAATCACGGCGTCTTTCAGAGTTGCCCGCCGAGTATATGAGAAATCGCGGCTTTGGCGAAGCCTCCCGGTCTGACGCTTAATTCAAAATTCTCTATGAGCTTGCGGCTTATTGTCAGGCAGCCTATCCTGAAGGGGATCTTTACAGCTTGCCGTTTGATCCTTTTGAGGAGGGGCCATGCTCACAAGGGTAGGGGTGCGTGGAACCTGTGTTGTCTTCGCCTGCTTTGCCGTTCTTTTCCTGGCTGCGGGGGCGCACGCCCAGCCCAGGGCGTCGTCGGACCTGCTCCTGCCCTACTTCGAGGCCGGAGTGTCGCAAGGGGACGCGACCACGGTCCTCGTCGTCTCGAACACTCTCAACAAGCCGGTGGACGTGCTCGCGACGGTGCAGACGGGCTGGGGCATCGCGGTCCTGCCCATCACCCTGAAGCTCAAGGCCGGCGAGCTCCTGACGATCGACCTCCGGGACTGGCTCGTCACGGGCAACCTCCCGGACCGCAGGCTCTCCGCCGCGGACCTCCTGCACCTCCAGGCCGCCCTCACCGGCAAGCCCTCGCCGCGCGACGGCCTCTACTATTCCGCCGAGACCGCCTCCGGCCGGGCCGTGGGCGCGCTCACCCTGCGCACTCTGGGCGACCGGCCCGACGCGCTCCGGGGCCAGTACTTCCAAGTCGAGCCCGGCCAGGGCACCTCCCGCACGCTGGACCTGGCGGACGTCGACGGTCCGTCCGTCCTGTGCAACCGCCACACCGTGCGCCACCTCGGGGGCCGGCCGCTCGCCGGCACGCAGGTCGTGCTGTGGACGCAACCGGCGGGGGAGCCGCTGCCGGCTCCCACCGTCCAGGACCGGCGGCTGTCCGTGGCCGTCTCCGTCTTCTCGCCGGCGGGAGCGCTCGTCAAGCAGCACACCCTGCGCCTGCTCCCCGTGGCCAGGGTCTCCCTGGCCGACCTGGGGCTCGCGAAACTGCTCGGCCGGGTGGAGATCGCCACGGGCAACAACAACTCGGCCGTAGCGGTCTACCCCGCGGGCAGCGCCACCTTCGAGAAGGCCTGCGTCCAGGCGCCCGCCAACCAGCCGAAGATCCAGATCACGACCCTCGTCAATGGCCAGGACGCCAACACCCAGCCCGGGGCGTCGATCCCGGTGGGGGCCGCCGTCACCTGGACCTACCAGGTGCGCAATGCCGGGGTGGGCACCCTGAGCAAGATCGCGGTCACCGACGACGCGGCGGGCACTGTCAAGTGCCCTCAGAAGTCCCTGAAGCCCGGCCAGTCCCTGAGCTGTACGCGCAAGGGGCTCGCCGAAGCCTGCCTGCACCGGAACGTCGGCCAGGTCCGCGCCGCCACCGACAAGCGCGGCACCGTGACCGCCCAGGATCCCGCCTACTACACGGGCGACGACGGCTCGGCCCTTGAGATCGAGGTTGCCACCAATGGCCTCGACGCCGACGACCCCGTGGGGCCCCGGGTGCCGGCCGGCTCCCAGGTGGACTGGAGCTACCGGGTCCAGAACACCGGCACCGTCCGGCTGTTCCAGATCTCCGTGAAGGATGACCACGGCGTGGTCGTGGACTGCCCTCGGGTGAGCCTCGGGCCCGGTGAGCCCATGACCTGCGTGGCGAGCGGCACCGCCGTGCCCGGCCAGTACCGCAACGTCGCCACCGTCACCGCCACCGCGGCCTGCGGCAAGCTTACGGCGAGCGACGTCAGCCACTACTTCGGCGAGAGCGACGCGGGCCTCCAGCTCCGGGCGCTCACCAACGGCTACGACGCTGACTTTCCGCCCGGCCCCTCGATTTCCGTGGGCAGCCCGGTGACCTGGGAGTACGTGGTCACCAACAGCGGCAAGCTCGCCGTGACCGGCCTCGACGTGAAGGACGACCGCAACCTCTCCATAGCCTGCGCGGACACCGTAATCCAGCCCGGCTCTTCCGTCACCTGTATCGCCCGCGGCGTGACCCAGGCATGCCAGTACAGCAACTTCGCCACCGCCTCGGGCCTCACCTCCCAGGGGCAGGTCTCCGCCAGCAACGCCAGCCACTACTTCGGCCAGAGCCAGGCCGCCGTCCAGGTCGAGTCCCTGGTCAACGGCGACGACGCCGACCTGCCGCCCGGCCCCTCCATTCCGGTCGGCAGCTCCGTCCAGTGGAGCTACCTGGTGACCAACCTCGGCACGGTCACCCTCTCCGGCGTCAGCGTGAAGGACGACCGGGGAGTGGCCGTGACCTGCCCGAAGACCGTGCTCCAGCCCGGCGAGGCCATGACCTGCTCCGGGACCGGCGCGGCCGTGGCCGGCGACTCCCGGAGCCTGGCCACCGCCACCGCCCAGCCCCCCTGCGGCTCCGCGGTGTCGGACGACGACGCCGGCCACTACCGTGGCACGGGCGACCCCGGGATCCGCATCCAGAAGCTCACCAACGGCCAGGACGTGAGCGCCCCGCCCGGCCCGTCGGTCGCCGTGGGCAGCGTGGTCTCCTGGACCTACATCGTCACCAACACCGGCCGCTTCCCCCTCTCCGGCATCGCCGTGACCGACAGCCGGGGCGTGGCCGTGACCTGCCCGCGGTCCGACCTCCCGCTGGGCGAGTCCATGACCTGCACGGGTCGCGGCACCGCCCAGGCCTGCCAGTACGACAACCTCGCCACCGTGACCGCGCGCACCTCCGGCGGCCAGCACGAGGTGACGGCCGTGGACGCGAGCTACTACTTTGGCAACGGCAACCCGGGTCTTCAGATCGAGACCGCCGCCAACGGCGACGAGTCCGACTCGCCTCCGGGCCCCACGATCGCCGTGGGCTCGCCCGTGACCTGGACCTACCGGGTCACCAACTCCGGCGACGCCCCCCTGACCAACGTCCTGGTGACCGACGACCGGGGCGCCTTCGTGGTCTGCCCGCGGACGGCGCTCCAGGCCCGCGAGACCATGAGCTGCACGGCCTCCGGCACCGCGGTCGAGGGGCAGTTCAAGAACGTCGGCACCGCCACGGCCACTCCGCCCTGCGGCGCCCAGCTCTCCGCCCAGGACGCGAGCCACTACTTCGGCGGCGGCAGCGCCGGCATCGGCCTGCGCAAGCTCACCAACGGGGTGGACGTCAACGATCCGCCCGGCCCCACCATCCCGCTCGGCAGTCCGGTCACCTGGTCCTATGTGGTCACCAACACGGGCCAGGTCGCACTCTCCGGCGTAGGCGTCACGGACAACCGCGGCGTCTCCGTGATCTGTCCGCAGACCACGCTCAATCCTGGACAGTCCATGACCTGCACCGGCACCGGCACGGCCCAGGCCTGCCAGTACGACAACCTCGGCATCGCCACGGGCCAGACCGCCACGGGCCAGAAGGTCAACGCCGTCGATCCGAGCTACTACTTCGGCTCGATCCAGCCCGGCGTCTCGATCGAGACCCGCGTCAACGGCCAGGACGCCGACAGCGCGCCCGGCCCCACGATCCCCGTGGGCTCGGCCGTGGCGTGGACCTACGCCGTCACCAATACCGGCAACGTCCCCCTCACGGGCGTGCAGGTCAGCGACAGCCCCGGAGCGCTCGTGACCTGCCCCAAGACCTCTCTCGGCGTGGGCGAGTCTATGACCTGCTCGGCCTCCGGGATCGCCATCGAGGGCCCGTTCAGCAACGTCGGCACCGTGACCGCCGCGCCGCCCTGCGGCTCCGCGGTCAGTGCCCAGGACGCCAGCCACTACACCGGCGGCGGCTCCTCGGCCCTCCAGTTGCGCAAGCTCGTCAACGGCCAGGACGCCGTCCAGCCCCCCGGCCCCACGATCTCCGTGGGCTCGCCGGTCCTCTGGAGCTACGAGGTCACCAACGCCGGCCAGGTGACCCTCACCGGGATCAGCGTCGTCGACGACCAGAACGTCACCGTGAGCTGCCCGAAGTCCATCCTCCAGGTGGGCGAGACCATGACCTGCACGGGCCGGGACACCGCCCGGGCCTGCCAGTACGCCAACCTGGGCCGCGCCACCGGCTTCACCGCCACCGGCCAGCAGGCTGCGGCCACGGATTCGAGCTGGTATTTCGGCCAAGCCCGCACCAGTGTGGGGATCGAGACCGCCGTCAACGGCTTCGCGGCCGACTCGCCCCTGGGGCCCACGGTCCTTCCCGGCTCGGCCGTGACGTGGACCTACACCGTGGTCAACACGGGGGATGTCCGGCTCACCGGCATCCAGGTCAGCGACAACCGAGGTCCGCAGGTGGTCTGCCCGCGGACGGCTCTCGATTCCGGTGAATCCATGACCTGCTCCGCGACCGCCGCGGCTCTCGAAGGCGCTTACGAAAACACCGGCACCGTCACGGCCACACCGCCCTGCGGCCAGCCGGTCTCCGCCCAGGATTCGAGCCACTACACTGGCGGCGGCACCGCGGCCCTTGGGCTCGTGAAGCTCCTCAACGGGCAGGACGTCGCGGCGCCCCCCGGCCCCGCGCTCCCGCTCAATCAGCCCATCACCTGGACGTACCGGGTCACCAACACCGGCCAGGTCGCGCTCTCCGGCGTCAGCGTCACCGACAGCCGAGGCGTGACCGTGTCTTGCCCCAGGGCCACGCTCCAGCCGGGCGAGTCCATGGACTGCACCGGCGCCGGTACCGTCCAGGCCTGCGGCTACGAGAACGTCGGCCTCGCCACCGGCAAGACCTCGTCCGGTCAGCAGGTCAACGCCGTGGACCTGAGTTACTACACCGGCCAGATCGCACCCCGGATCGAGATCCAGACCGCCGTCAACGGACAGGACGCCGACATCGCTCCGGGTCCCTCGATCACCGTGGGCTCCATGGCGACGCTGTCCTACCTCGTCACCAACACGGGCAACGTAGCCTTGACGGGCGTGCGGGTCAGCGAAGAGTCCGGCGCCATCGTGACCTGCCCGAAGACGTCCCTCCAGCCCGGTGAGGTCATGGCCTGCTTCGCCATGCGCGCCGTGACCGAAGGACCCTCCGCCAACCGGGGCCTCGTGACCGCCGATCCGCCCTGCGGCGCGGCCGTCTCCTCGAGCGACCCCACCCATTACACGGGCGGTGGAAATACGGGGCTCCAGCTCCAGAAGCTCATCAACGGCCAGGACGCCGCCTGGCCCGGTCCGTCGGTCCCGGTCGGCCAGCCGGTCGTCTTCACCTACACCGTGACCAACACCGGCCAGGTGTCGGTGAACACGCTGCGGGTGACGGACGACGACCCCAGCCTCGTCCCCGACTGCGGCGGGAAGACGACCCTCCAGCCCGGCGAATCGGCCACCTGCACCGCGAGAGGCACAACCAGGGCCTGCCAGTACGTCAACCTCGCCAGGGCCACCGCCCAGAGCGCCTCCGGTCCGGTCTCGGCGGCTGATTCGAGCTTCTACAACGGCACCTTCGAGGCCAAGGTCCAGTTCGAGACCTCCGTCAACGGCAACGATGCCGACACGGCCCCGGGCGTCACCCTCGCCGCGGGCAGCAACGCGCGCTGGACCTACCGGGTCACCAACTCCGGCCAGGCCGAGCTGAGGAACGTGCGGGTGAGCGACGACCAGGGCATCGTGAGCTGCGCGCAGGCGGTCCTCGCTGCCGGCGCCACCCTGACGTGCTCGGTCGACAGCCTCGTGCAGGAGGGGGCGTTCGGGGCGACCGGCATGGTCACCGCCGATCCGCCCTGCGGCTCAACCCTCAGCGCCCAGGATCCGACCTACTACTTTGGCGAGCGGTCGGGGGTCCAGTTGCAGAAGTTCACCAACGGCCAGGACGGTCCCACCCTTACCCCGGGCCAGGCGATCACCTGGACCTACATCGTCCTCAACTCGGGCAACACGGCCCTTTCCAGCGTCACCGTAACAGACGACAGGCAGGTCCAGGTGAGCTGCCCGAAGACCGCTCTTCAGCCCGGCGAGTCGATGACCTGCACGGGTACCGGAACCGCCGGGGCCTGCCGGTACGAGAACCTCGGCGCCGTGACCGCCACGACCTCCGGCGGCAGCACCGTCACCGCCAGCGATATGAGCTTCTACGTGGTCCAGAACGGCGCCGCGATCGACATCGAGACAGCCGTCAACGGCAGCGACGCCGACGTAGACCCCGGCATCCCCCTCAGCTTCGGTGCCCCGGTGCAGTGGACCTATGTGGTCACCAACACCGGCGGCGTCGCCCTCAACGGAGTGGCGGTCAGCGATTTCATCGACGGTAGCTCCACGGCGACGCCGGTACAGTGCCCCAAGACCACCCTCCAGCCCCAGGAGAGCATGACCTGCACGCCCGGCGGCGGCTCGGCGGGGGAGGGCCATCACTCCAGGGTCAGCAGGGTCACCGCGGACACGCCCTGCCCCGGCGTCACCCTGTCCGATCAGGACGAGAGCCACTACAACACGCCGGTCCTCCAGTTCCTGCGCCTGCAGCCCCAGCCGTCCAGCAACTTCACCTTCCTCTGGAACGACCAGGGCTCAGGGGCGGACCTGGACGGCGGCTTCTGGCGTCCCAATCCACCCGCGGGCTTCTTCATCCTGGGCGATTACGGGCAGGGCAATTACAACGTTCCTTCACAAAGCGTCATCGTGCTCGGCGTCCAAGCGTACGACGACCCGCTGTCTCCCGCTCTGAGGCTCCCCAGCGGCTTCGACAGGATCTGGGACGACAGCGGCTCGGGCGCGGACCTCGACGGCTCCGTCTGGATGCCCAGGGTCCCTGCCGGCTATGTCTGCTTCGGCCACATCTTCAAGTTGGGGCACGACGCGCCCAACCCCACCGCTGTCTTCGGCCAGCCCGGCTGGACTCCGGGGCTCGACCGCTATCGCTGCGTCCGCTCCGACCTGATCGGTACCACCAGGGTCCCGCTGGGTGGCCTCATCTGGGACGACCAGGGCTCGGGCGCCGACGATGACGTGGCCGTTTACAGGATCCCCACGCTGAACATCATCTTTGCCGATGACGACTACACCCGCCCGGTGGGCCTGGAGTTCCTCCTGCCGCGCGGCTGCTGCCCACCGTAGCCGTGCCGCCGGGAGGTCTCCGGACCTCTCGGCCCTCATGCGCGAAGCCGCCCGCCTGTCACATTCCACCGCCGTGTTTCGTCCTAGCCATGACGGAGGACATGGCGACCGCCCCCTCCGTCAGGACCACCACCTGGAGGAGACAAACCATGCAAGCACGGATGAAGAACCCGGCGATGACCGTTCCTGGAACCATGCAGGCCCTGATGGCCCTGAACACGTCCGTGGAGAAGGCCGGCGTGCCATCGAGCCTGACCGAGCTCATCCACCTGCGCGCGAGCCAGATCAACGGCTGCAGCGTCTGCGTGGACATGCACGCCCGCAGGCTCAAGAAGGCCGGCGAGACCGACGAGCGCCTGTTCGCCGTGGCGGCGTGGCGGGACGCGCCCTACTTCACGGACGCCGAACGCGCCGCGCTGGCCCTCACCGAAGCCGTCACCCGGCTCAGCGACCGTGAAGATCCGGTCCCTGACGAGATCTGGAACGAGGCCGCCCGTCACTATGACGAGACGACGCTCGGCGCCCTCCTCATCGCCATCGCCACCATCAACGTCTGGAACCGCCTCAACGTCGCCACCCGGCAGGTGGCGGGCGAGTGGGCGAAGTCCGCGGAAGCACGGGCGTGGGTGGAAAACCGCTCGGCCGCCCCGGCCCCCCCGGTCGCCGCAGCCTCGTAGGAACCTGCGAAAAGGCCAAGCAAGGACATCGAGGACACCAGGGACGGCAAAATAACCAGCCTCGCATCTTTGAGGTCCTCGTTGTCCTTGGTGTCCCTTGTGTCCTTGCTTGGCCCGCATTACGATCAGGCGGCTTCAAGACAACCGCCTGATCCTGCCCATGCCTTCCGACCTGAACCGCTTCGTCCAACTCGCCACGGACGAGTCGCCCGGCAGCAACGACTGGGCCTTTCTCCAGGCCAAGAGGATGCTCGCCGAGGAGCCGGCCCTGGCCCAGGCGGACGTGTACACGGCTCTGGTCCTGGGCGATGTCGAAACCGTGCGCTGGCAGGTCGAGCGCGATCCGGAGTGGGTGCGCAGGAAGGGCGGATCCCAGCCCGGCCGGGAGCCGCTTCACTACGTGACCTATTCGAAGTTTCACCGCGAGAGTCCCGAGATCGCGGAAGGGCTCCTCGCGGCCGCCCGCCTGCTGCTCGACCACGGATCGGACCCGGACGCTCCGTTCCCCGTCGAGGGCTATCCGGACAATCCTCTGCGCGCTCTCTGCGGAGCCTGCGGGGTGGCCAACTTCCCGGCCATGGCCGAGCTGCTGCTGGACCGCGGCGCCACGATCGACGACGGCGAATCGCTCTACCACTCGACCGAGTTTCCGGACACCCGCTGTATGGACCTGCTGCTCGCGCGCGGCGCCAATCCCAAGGGCACCCATGCGCTCGTTCACGCGTTCGACCACGTGGGATTGGAGAGGATCGCCAAGCTCCTCGATCACGGAGCGGATCCCAACGAGGTGTTCATTCCTCGGGAAGGCACGCCTCTCCACGGCGCCGTCAACCGAGGGAGAGAGCGGGCCGTGCTGGAGCTGCTCGTCCGGCACGGAGCGGACGTCAACGCGCGGCGGGACGATGGCCGGACGCCCTACCAAGCCGCCTTGCAGCTTGGCCATCGCGAAGCCGCGGAGTACCTCGCGGAGCTGGGCGCGGACACGGAGACGACCGCCTTCGAGAGGTTCACCGACGCCTGCGGACGGGGCGACCTGGAAGCGGCGCGCAGCGTGGTCCAGGAAAAACCCGATCTGTTCAAAAGCCTTTCCCATCAGGATCTCCACTCCTTCCTGAGGCTCGTTCAGTTGGGCAAGGCGTCCATGATCGCCAACATGATCGATTGCGGCTTTCCCGGGCTCCTCCGGGGACCGCGGAACCAGACGGCACTCCACTGGGCCTCCTGGTGGGGTTGGCGTGACACGGTGGAGGTCCTGCTGGCGCGAGGGGCCGAGGTGAGCGTGGTGGAGACGGAGTTCGGCGCCATGCCCCTCGGATGGGCGGAGCACGGGAGCGAGAATTGCCAGAATCCCGAAGGGGATTACCAAGGGGTGATCCGGCTGCTGCGGGAAGCGGGAGCGCGGGGAAAGGTTTAGAACACCCCTTCCGCTTTCGCCCGGTACCGCCGGCTCCACATCAGCACGGCCCCGTCCCGCATCACCACCCGCGCGTCCCCATGGAACCAGGGCTGGAGCTCGCGGATGGCCTCCAGCCGCGCAATCTCCGAGCGGTTCAGGCGGACGAACTGGTTGGGATCGAGCCGTTCTTCGAGATCGCGCAGGGTGCCGCGCCGGCGGTACTCGTCCCCGTTGGAGAAGAAGCGGAGGTAGTTCCCCTCGGCGCGGATCAGGTCGATCTCCGAGACGGCGAGGAGCGCCTGCCGCCCCTCGCCGCGCTCGACCAGGATCTGGCGCAGGGTGGAGGAGGCCGGGCGCACGGCCGCCAGCAGGCGGTCGATCCGCTGGGCAAGGTCTCCGGGTCCGTCCTGGCCGAGCTGCCGGCGGAGACGCTCCAGGAGCTTCTGGAACCGCGACGGCGCGAAGGGCTTCAGGAGGTAATCGAGCGCCTGCACCTCGAAGGCCTTCACCGCGTGCTCGTCGTAGGCCGTCACGAAGACGACCAGCGGCATCTCCTCGACGCCCACCGCTTCGACCACGCCGAAGCCGTCGAGGCGGGGCATCTGGATATCGAGGAAGACCACGTCCGGGCGGGCGGCACGGATCGCCTCCACGGCCTTGACGCCGTCCGCTACCTCGTCCACGACCTCGAAGTCCGCCTCGCGGCCCAGCAACTCGCGGAGCTTGTGCCGGGCCGGCGCCTCGTCGTCCACGATCAGGGCGCGGATCAATTCGCGGCCTCTCGTGCCCATCGCAGAGGGAGGACGGCGCGGGCCAGAAAGCCGCCGTCTATCCCCCTCCCGGTGCTGAAGGACTGCTCGTTCCCATAGAGAATCTGGAGGCGCTCGGCCGTGGCGGCCAGGCCGAGCCCCGAGCCTTTTCCGTCCCCATTTCCCGAGCCATCATCCTCCACCTCCAGCACCAGCCGGCCTTCTTCCTGGCGGGCGCGGACCTCGATCGAGCCCCGCCCCTCCCGCTCGGCGTTGCCGTGCCGGATGGCATTCTCCACCAGCGGCTGGAGGATCAGCGAGGGCACCAGGGCACCGGCCGTCGCCGGATCGATCTCCATCGAGACCGAGAGCCGCTCGCCGAAACGTGCCCGCATGATGGCGAGGTAGCGGTCGAGCACCGCCAACTCCTCCTCCAGGGGCACCTCGTCGGACTGGGCCGTGCGCAGGGAGGAGCGCAGCAACTCGGAGAGGGCGCCCAGCATCTCGTCCGCCGCCGCCGGGTCGGTGTACATAGTGGCCGAGATGGTGTTGAGCGCGTTGAACAGGAAATGCGGCTGGAGTTGGAGCCGCAGGTTGCGCAGCTGGGCGAGGGCGAGGCTCCCTTCGAGCTGTGCCGCCCGCACCTCCCGTTGCCGCGCCGCCTCCAGGGCGTACCAGGCGTGGAACGCGGCCACGGCCACCGTGAACCAGATCGCCTGTAGAGGCAGCTCCATGAAGTACCGCAGGGGCATCACCCCGTAGTCGTACGCGCCCAGGCCGGCGATAGGGTAGAGGAGGCTGCGCAGGCCCCAGTTCAACGACGTCGCGGTCCCCCCGGCGGCGGCCAGTGCCAGCAGATAGACCGGCAACCGGCGCGGCCACGTGTCCCGCGCGAGGGGCAGCCGGCACACCAGCCAGCGGATGGGGAAGAGCATCAACCCCCCGGCCAGGGCGCCCGTCAGCTCGTTGATCAGAGGTACGAGAGGCGGGTCCGAGTCCCGCGACGCCAGCACCTCCAGATAGCGGTAGGCGAAGAACAGGAGGCCTATGACGGCGACCAGGGCCAGCCAGAGGGCGAATTTGCGGACGGGCCTCAACTCCACTCCTTCAAGCGGGGCCACACCTGGGCGAGGGGCTCGCGCATCCCCCGGCACACCCACACGTCGAAGTGCTGGTAGGGCATCGAATAGGGATGCTCGACGCGCCCTCCGTATTCGACGCTATGGAAGAGCTTCTCCAGCGTCTCCTTGTCGTCGTCCATCACGATCACCACCTCGCCAGTGTAGTCCCGAGGCCCCCAGTAGAAATAGGTGAGATGCCCGCTGACGGCCTTCGGCAGGCCCAGAGCCGGCCCGAAATGGTCGATCGCCCCCGCCTGGCCGTAGTTCTGGCCGAAGATGGCGGCCTTGGCGCGGTCCCCGGGAGGCAGGGCGTGGTAGATGCGCGCCACCTCCTCCGCCATCTCCGGCCACCCGAAGCGGTCCGCCATCAATTGCGGCAGCGGCCCCTGGCGATGCGTCTCGATCTGCGGCGGCGCCATCCCCAGGGCGTTCTGGTAGCGGATCAGCGTCTCCGGCGGCAGCAGGGGCACGAACATCGGCGCCAGCACCGCTCCCGAAAGCGCCAGCACCCCCGCGTAGACCGGCTTCGCGAAACGCCACCGCGCCAGCCACCGCTCCAGGGCCACGCCGCCGCCCGCGAGGAGCATGGGGTAGGCCGGGGCCGGGTAATAGACGCGGCCGTCGAGCAGGAACATCTCCGCGATCACCGCCAGCCACGCGATCCCCAGAATACGGTAGCGCCGGCCCTCGCGGTCCACCAGGAACCAGAGGATCCCGCCAACCCAGAGCGGCAGTGCCAGGGGATTGAGGAACAGCACCTGCTGAGCCATGAATTCAAGAGGCGGGAGCTGCACGTCCCGGCCGTCAGCCTTGATGTTCGCCAGCATCTCGAAATGCGGAAAGCCGTGCTGGACGTCCCAGATCAGGTTCGGCAGGTAGATCAGGACCGCCAGCGCCCCGCCGAGCCACAGCCACCGCGACCGCAACGCCCGCCGCTCCGGCGTGAGCACCAGCCCTACGACCACGGCGGCGCCGAAGAAGGCCATGGAGTGCTTGTTGAGCATCCCGATCCCGGCCAGGGCGCCGAAGAAAGCCACCCTCGATCCCACCCATTGCGCACGATCCGGATCACGATCCACGCGCCTGCGGTCCAGAAGATCTGCTCCAGCGCGTTCATCGTGTAGAGGCTGTGCAGAGCGAGCCAGATGGGCGCCGTCAGTACCCCCAGTGCAGCAATCCCTTGGGCAAACCGCCGGCCTCCGAGGTCGCGGGCCATGAGCCCCGTCATCGCCACCAGCGCCGCCCCCGAGAGGGCCGGCAGCAGGCGAACCGCGAAGAGCGAGTCGCCGATCACAGCCCGGATCAGGGCCGTGACGGTGGGGAAAAGGGGAGGCATGTCCACGAACCCCCAAGCCAGGTGCTCGCTGCACGCCAGGTAGTAGAGCTCGTCCACGAAGAAGCCATAGCCGAAGCGGCCAGTGGTCGCCAGGTGAAGCACCAGCTTGGCGGCCGACAGGAAGGCAACAACGCCGATCCCGGCGGCCAGGGCGCGGCGGCGGGTGGCGGAGGGTGATTCCAGAGCGATTGGAGCGTCCATCTCGGTTTCCTCCTTGCGCCTCCAGCTTGCCCTGGCCTGCGACACACACCAACCGGACTGGGACCAGCGGGACCGGAGAGGGATGAGCGGGCCTTTTCAGTCCGTACTCGTCCGTGCCTGTCCGTGTCCGTCCGTGCCCCTCGTCCTAAACTCCACTACAATGAAGATATGTCTACCCGAACATGCGTCGCCCTGCTGGCGGCAGCCGTGCTCATTTCCCTCCCGGCCCTCGCCCAGCCCCCCGCCGGGCACGGACCCTACTTTCCGGCGGACGCTCCCTGGTACCAGGACATCTCCGCAGCCCCGGTCGATCCCGAATCCACGGCGGTGATCAACTGGCTCGCCAGCGTGGGAGGGTGGGGCGGCGGGCGCATGCAGATCGACTTCTCGATCGAGGTGCTGGAGGCCAACGCCTCGGCGCCGTTCCGCAGCTTCATCCCCACGGGAGACTTCTACGACCCCGACTGCGACTTCGCGCCGGTGCCCCTGCCGGCCGGCGGCGCCATCGAGGGGGAACCGGACTATTACTGTGCGGGCGACGGCGACTGCCACCTTCTGGTCGTCCACCGGCCCAGCAACAAGCTCTACGAGATGTGGCGGGCCAACCTGGACCCGTCCGACGGCAACTTCTACGGCGGCTGCCTCGTCGTGTGGGACATGGGGATCACCTATCCCAAGAGCGGCCGCGGCCAGGACTGCACCAGCGCCGACGCCGCGGGGTTCCCGATCTCGCCCCTGCTCTTCAACGCCGACGAGGTCGCGGCCGGGCAGATCAACCACGCCATCCGCTTCATCCTGCCCAACAGCCGTATGCGCCAGAGGATCTACGTCCATCCGGCCACGCACTCGACGTTCCCGACCAGCGGACCCGCCACGGCGCCACCCTATGGCACCCGCCTCCGGCTGCGGGCCGATTTTCCCCTGGAGTCCCTGCCCAACGAGGGCGCGCGGACGGTTGCCCGGGCCATGCAGAAGTACGGCATCCTGCTTTCCGATGGCGGTACCATCGCCCTCACCGCCCAGAGCGACCGCTTCACCACCGCCAAGTGGGACGGCCTCCTCGGCCCCCATGACCTGCGGCTCCTCCAGGTGAACGATTTCCAGATGATCGCGGCTGGCACGCGCTACTACTACACGGGCGATTGCGAGCGCACCTTCCCGGTCTTCACCGACGGCTTCGAGCTGAACGGGCTGGGGAAGTGGAGCGGCTGGACGCCGTAGGCCTCTCTCGAAAGAAACAGTCTGTCCAGGTTGATCCTCCGAGGCCCAAGATGCGGTCCCACCAGGGACCACCGTCGGTAGCCCTGGATTTCAATCCAGGGCGCCGTGAAGCCCGGGTGATCCAGGATATGCTTGAATGGATTCGTGGCGTTTCCGAAAGGAGATCAAAGATGAACCGGACTCCATTCAAGACCCTTGGAATCGCAACGCTCCTCCTGCTGGCCGGTCTCGGCAGGCTGGCGCTGGCACAGGATGGCGATCCGGTCGCTCGGGCGCGGCGAATCGTGAACCAGCTCCGCGTCGAGCTCCAGCCGGTGGACGATCAGATCGCCAACGCTCCGTTCCTCACGGCCCTGGAGCGCCACCAGGTGTCTCTCGACAGCCTGCGGGCGTTCACCGGCGAGCAGTACAACATCCTGCGCAGCGATCTGCGGAGCAACGCACACATGGTCAGCCGGTTCGGCGCGGAGCCGCACGGCTCGTTCTTCCTGGACCTCACGACCGGAGAAGCCGAGGCGCGAAGGCTGCTGTTGGATTTCGCCCGTGCCCTCGGCATGACCGAGCGCGACCTTCAGGCGTACGAGCCCCGGCCAGGGGCACAGACGTACCCCTCGTACGCGGCCTGGCTCGCGTTCTACGGCTCCAAGTCCGACATCGCGGCCGCCTACCTGTTGAATTTTCCTGTTTTCGGCGCCAACACCGGACGCATGGCCGTCGCCCTGCGCAACCGTTACGGCTTCTCGGCGAAAGACACCGCCTTTTTCGACTACTTCGCCTTCCTGCCACCGAGCTTCGAAACGGACGCCCTGAGGGTGATCCAGGATGGTCTCAACCGAGGCGCCAGCGAACGGGACATTCGGCGCGCGGCTCGCCTCCTCCAGGCCTACGAAAAGGATTTCTGGTTCACCGTCGGCCAGAATTGAAAGGAAGATCCCCGAGAGCCGGCTCGAGCAGCGGCACGGTGACGTCGATCACCGTGCCGGAGCCGGGGGTTGAGGCGATGCGGCAGCGCCCGCCGAGCAGGCCCGCGCGCTTCGATGCTGGCGAGCCCAGCCCGCCGGTCCGCCGAGACGGCATTCGGATTCGACATGGCGAGGTCCTCCGTCTGTAGAAACTTCTTCGATTCAGGACAGCACGAACGAAAGCAACAGTCTCTCAAGGCCGGCCGGCCAATAGCTCGACGGCGCGCTCGACCACCTCGTCGCGGCCCTCGGCGATTCCCTTGATCGTTCTCGATACGGGCACCGTAGGCTTCGCGCGGGCACCATGCCAGGGCGAACCGTCGTGCTTGAGCACCCGCCGGCCGGTCCAGGACGCTTCATAGCCACCGGGGAGCGTGGTCCAATTCACCGTACCATTGCTGCCCGCCGAAGGCTCGCCCACGATCTGGGCCCAGCCGTAGCGCTCCACCACGCCGAGCAGGAGCTCGCTGTTGCCGTGAGTCCGCCCGTTGATCACCAACGCCACCCGGCTCAGCCGGGGCTTCGCGGGTTGGACTTTCAGGAATGTGGTGAGCCACAGGACGTTTCGGTGGTCCGGACGCATCACGACCGGCACCTGCGAGCTCAGGCTCTCGACGGTACGGTCCGCGAGGTGGGAGAGCAGGAAAGTGGAGACCCCTGGTATCACGTAGCCGCGCAGATCGAAGACGACCCCGCGAGCCGCGGCCAGCTTCGGCATCAACTTCGACAGCTCGTCTTCGGAAGTCCGCCGGAGATCGACGTAGAAAACTCCGGGCCGGGGCTCCGCCACGGCCGGCAGCGGCGTGTCGCGAACGCGCTCCGCCGTGCCCCGGGTGAGCGTCACCCTCAAGGGAGGTGAACCGGGCGAGCCGGGGCGCAGGACCTCCAGTTGGACCGATCCGCCGGCTGTCCCCCAGATCAACGAGGAAGCGGCGCGCCCGCGCCTGATCTCGGGCCTGGGAGCGGAGACCTGCGCCTCGGCGTCCGCCAGGAGCCCGGCGACAGGGCGGCCGTCGATCGCCGTGATCACGTCGCCCACGCGGAGCCCGCCTGCCTCCGGGCTGGCTCCCGTCACCACCAGCCGGTCCTCCACCCAGGCCCAGGCCAGCGGCAGAGCGCCGTATGACTCGTCCGGGTGATCCACAAAGGCCTGACCGTCGCCGAGCGGCACGAGGAGGCGCTCGAGCTCGCGGCGAAACGCCTCGCGGTCGGCGGCCTGGGCGACTCCCTGAAGAGCCGCCGGAAGCGCCTCGATCCATTCCGGCCGGGTGGGATCGAGATGAGGATGAAAGTGTTGCTGAATCCCCCACAGCAGCGCCACGGACGCGAGGTGAGAGGCACGGGTGTCGCCCCCCGGGTCCACGCCGGCCCAGGGCAACGCGCGAGCACCGGGTGCGCCGGGCTCGGTGTGCGGAAGCGTGCCAGCCTTGTCAGCCCACAACGAGAGCGGCACAACTGCGGTGACTCCGCCGCCCAGATCGGCTTCCAGGACCTCGTCCGGCCGCGGAATGCGGGGCGTCGCGATCTCGTCGCTCCCGATTTCGAGACAGCCGCCGCTGCGGCAAGCTTCACCGCGCCGGACTACGGGGTGGTACCCGGCCTGGACCGACTCGTACGGGAAATACCAGTGGGGAGGCTGCCTGCCCGGCTCCCCCTCCTCGAAGCCGCCGTTCAGGAAGGGCTCTCCCGGTCCGCCGTCCACGGGCTCCAGGGACACGTCGTCGAACCACACCTTGCCGCCGCCCGTCAGGGCCAGGAGCACGATGATCTGCTCGGCATCCGGGGCCACGTCCCCCTCGATCTCGTAAATCCGCCAGGAGGCGTCACGGATCGGCCGGTCCGCCATGTCGTCCGAAAAGCTCACCTGGGTGCCCGCGCGGTAGACCCGCAGGCCCAACTGCGCGAATCCGCCCGGCTCGACCTCGGCCCGTACCGCCGCGCGAAGGCGGACCCGCCGGCCCTGGAGCCGGCCGGGCTTGATCCCCTGGAGCTTGATCCCCTGAAAAAGAGAGCCGGTGCGTGGAGGGAGCCGGTTGTCGATCCGCTCGCTCACGAAGATCTTCACCTCTTTGTCGCCGCTGACCCCGCCGCCGAAGTGCCGCCAGGCCACGATCTTGAGACCGTTTTTGAGATCGGCCGGGGCCGGCGCCCGGAGCTCCGCCGGGATCTCCGGCCGCTGTCCGGCGGGATAGACCCGCAACGTCGGCGCGATCGGACGGAAGTAGCTCTCCAGCGCCTGAGCCAGAGCCGGAGCGTCCGCCGCTCCCTCCACGGCGTCGACGCCAGCCACGGCCACGCGGTTCCAGTCCGCGCCGGCCGCACCGTCGCTGGGGTGGAAGAACCGCACCAGCGACAGCAGCCGGGCGAAAGCCGTCAGGTTCTCCGTCCCACGGCTGGACAGAGGGCGCGGCGCATCCGCCCGAGACGGAGGGGTAGCGAGGGCAACCAGGGCTACAACGATTGGTACCGCCAGACGGAAGCTCTTCATCGGTCTCCCCAAGATTCTGTTCCAGGAAAGTCTATCTCGATGCGGCTTCTCCTGCCCCCATTTCGTCAGCCCATCCTCTCTCTCCGGCTTCCGAGAGGTCCATTTCGACTTTCAAATCCACTCGTGCCAAATCGGAATCCACTGGATTCCGGTTTGGAATACCTCAATTCCGGAACGGAATCCACTGGCTCCGGGAATCAAATCCACTGGATCCGGACCAGAATCCACTGGATTCGAGAGTGGAATCCACTGGAAAAAAACCAGAATCCACTGGATTCCGGGTTCAAGCACAATGCTTCTGGCTCGGATCCACTGGATTCCAGATCAGAATCCACTGGATTTCAAAGTCGAAATGAACGCTACGGAACCGGAATCCACTGGATTCGAGGTTCAAAATGAACGTTCCGGGTCCCGATATGAAGGATTCAGGACCCGGGAAGAACGGTTCCGGATCGGAATGGAAGGCTGCGAACCCCGGAATCAGTGGGTTCCGGTCTCAAAACGAGAGCTGAGACGCCCGGTGTTGAATAGCTACCATCCTATCGACTGGATCTACCCGCTGGAGGCCGGCTCTATACGGTCCACTTGCTTCTGTCCTCGGAATTGGTATCTTACACAGTATGAGGGGAAAGGGTGCGAGTCCTCTCGGCACGGGACATGACTCACCGGGAGCAAAAGCATGAGTGTAGAGCGCAAGAGTTTGCAACCGATACCGAAGTTTAAGTCAGAAGACGAGGAGAGAGAGTACTGGGCCACTCACGACTCCACCACCCATATCGATTGGAGTCAGGCAAAGCCGGTGACCTTCTCCCGGCTCAAGCCCTCCACGCGCACGATCTCTCTGCGCCTCCCGGAGGCCCTCATAGAGAATCTCAAGATGCTCGCCAACAAGCGCGACGTTCCTTATCAGTCCCTGCTGAAGATTTTTCTCGCAGAGAGGGTCGATGAAGAGCTGCGCCACATGCGCTAGCCTATGAGCCAAGAAGTCCCGCCAGCAGACCTCCTGTTCGGCTCGGTCGTCCTGATCATCTTCCTCGTCTTTGTCTTCGGCCTGGGTTTCCTCCTGAACCGCTTCAAGAACCGCCGCTTCACCCAGGCTTGGAGGTTCCTCGTTCCCCTGATCAACGGGAAGGTCATCGAAGACGGCGGAGGCGCGGCCACCAGTTGGCTGTCCGGGACCTATCGCGGGCAGCCGGTGAGGGCCGCGATGATCCCGAACCGGAACCGATACTCCGGAGAGAGCGGCCCCCGCTACAACTATTTCGAGATCGCGCTGCTGGAGGTTCCAGGAAGGCAGGACTGGAGCATCGAATACAAGACGCCGCTCCTGGGCTTTGGCCAGACAGGGTGGCAGATCGACACGGACGATGCTGCGCTGAGGGACAGGCTGAACGCGTCCGGGGTGATCGACGAGATCGCCCGCCTGAGGCCAGAGGAGATCAGGTATCAGGCGAAGGCAAAGGCGCTGCTGTACAGCGAGGACGTGACGCCGGTGTGGGTGCCGACTCCAGATCGGTTTCAGGAGGAATTGGAGTTGTTGTTGCTGTTGGCGCGGGTCAATGGGGAGGTGAATCCTGCGTGAGCCACGTGATGCAAGGATTCCCGTCTCCTTCCCTACGAGGGGCGGGATGGGGGGCACCCTGAAGGGGTGGAATTTGAATAGCCCGGTGCTTCAGCGCCGGGTACCGAGTCCCCCCACCTCTCCCAAGCCCTGAAAGGGCGGCACCCAACGCGTCGGGTGGCGTGGCAGGAATTGGCGCCTGGCAGGAATTCAGAGGATCTGCAATGCTCGATCTTGACTACTCCCTGGTCATCGAAGCTACCGAGGATCCCAACTTCTTCGGCTTCTACTCCCCGAACCTGGAAGGATTCACCGGCATCGGACATTCAATCGAGGACTGCCTGTATAAGGCGCGGTGGGGGATGAAGGAGCATATCGAGGTTTTGGAGGAGCAGGGGCTTTCGGTACCGCCGAGGGTGGCAAGGCCGACCGTGCTCATCCAGAACGAGGAGCGAGCGGCTTGATTCAGCTTTTCGCCTCCGACCCTTCCGCCTGGGCGTGAATTCTACGTTCTGCTAGACATGTCGGTTCAGGCCGTTGTTGTTGATCGGTAGGGCGTCCTCTTCGCCGGAGACGTCCCGTCGGCGGTGCCCTTCCGAGGGCGGTGCACTTCGGCTGGGCACGTCTCTACAGAGCGGCGGGGCCGTTTCGGGCCTCGTCGTCCGACAGAGCGCCCGCACTTGTGCCTCTCTGAGCCCCCACCCCCTCCCATGCTACGATTCCCCCTGCCTTTAGGCACCCGAATCCCCTATGTCCGGGGCCGCGCCGTGGGGCGCGGGTGGAGGAGAGTGCATGCACATGGGTTCCCAACCGGCTGGACGGCGGCCGGGTCTCGTCATGGCGATCGGCGGCGCGGAGGACAAGGTCCGCGAGCGGCGGGTCCTGCGGCGGTTCGTCGAAGCTTGCGGCGGGCCGGACGCCAATATCGTGGTGCTGGCGACCGCTTCGGAATTCCCGGAGACGGGGGAGCGGTATGCCGATCTGTTCTATGCGATGGACGCGGACGTGGTGGAGGTTCTCCGCATCCGTGCCCGCGAAGATGCTCTGGATGCCGGGCGCGAAGTCTTTGACGCCCTGGAGGTTGCAACCGGGTTCTTCATGACGGGGGGGAGCCAGCTCCGGATCTCGTCGGCCCTGGGCGGCACCACACTGGCCGCCACGCTCCGGCGGCGGCACCTGGAGGGGATGGTGGTGGCCGGCACGAGTGCGGGGGCGGCTGTGCTCTCCAAACACATGATCTCGATGGGGGAGAGCGGCGGCACACCCCGGCGGCGGCTGGTCCATATGGCGCAGGGGTTGGGCTTCACGCCGGACCTCATCGTGGACCAGCACTTCCGGCGGCGCGATCGCATGGGCCGGCTGGTCACGGCCCTGTCCTACAACCCCGAGCCGCTCGGCGTGGGGGTGGACGAGGATACGGCGGCCATCATCGACCCGGACGGGGTGATGACGGTGCTCGGCAGTGGAGCCGTGACGGTGGTGGACGCCTCGGGCCTGCGGTTCACGGACAGCCACTCGATTCATCGCGGCCAGCCGGTCGCGATGCTGGGTCTCAAGGTAGACTTCCTGACGCCCGGTTGCCGGTATGACTTGAGGCGTCGTGCTGCGCTCGCTCCAGCGGGCTCGGAGGCCTCGGAGTCGTCCGCGGAGGCCGTGGCACTGGGGAGAGCCGACTGATGAAGATCCTCGATACGCGCGTCTACCGCGGTCCCAATCTCTATGCCCTGCGCAAGGTGATCCGCCTGAAGGTGGATCTGGGCGAGCTCGAGGACTACCCCACGAGCCGGCTGCCCGGGTTCGTGGACCGCCTCCTGGAGGCGGTCCCCACGCTGTGGGAGCACTCGTGCTCGTATGGCGAGCCCGGGGGGTTCGTGCGCCGGATGCGCGAGGACGAGGGCACCTGGTTGGGCCATGTCCTGGAGCACGTGGCGATCGAGCTGCAGTGCCTGGCCGGCACGCCGGTGAGCTACGGGAAGACCCGCAGCCATGACCTCCCGAAGGGGCAGTACCACGTCATCTACAGCTACGACGAGGAGACCGTAGGCCTGGAGGCCGGCGAGCTCGCCCTGCGGCTGATCCGCCATCTGCTGCCGCCGGAACGCGAAGCGCACCTGCCTGGAATGTCCGAGGGGTGGAGCTTCCAGGAAGAGCTGGAGGATCTCGTCCGCCTCGCCCAGCGCCGCGCGTTTGGGCCCTCAACGGGCTCGCTGGTCCGCGCGGCGGAGGACCGGGACATCCCCTGGATCCGCCTGAATGATCGGTCCTTGGTGCAACTGGGCCACGGCAGGTACCAGCGGCGCATCCAGGCCACGGTGACGAGCGAGACGCGCCATACGGCGGTAGAGATCGCGTCGGACAAGCGGCTGACGAATCAGATCCTCTCGGATCTTGGATTGCCCGTGCCGCGCCAGATGCGGGTGCGCGGGCCGAATGACGCCATCGACGCGGCCGAGCGGATCGGCTACCCGGTGGTGGTGAAGCCGCTGGACGGCAACCACGGCAAGGGAGTTTCGATCAATCTGACGACTTGGCAGCAGGTGCGGGACGCTTTCGAAAAGGCGTACGAATATTCTTCGGTCGTGATCGTCGAGACGTTCCAGGAAGGGCACGATTACCGGATCGTGGTGATCCATGGCAAGGTCAAGGCGGTCGCGCAGCGCGTGCCGGGACACGTGGTCGGGGATGGCCAGCATACGATCGCGGAGCTGGTGGATATCGTCAACAGCGATCCCCGGCGCGGCATCGGCCATGAAAAGGTTTTGACGCGGCTGGAGATGGATCATCAGGCGCACCGGCTCCTGGAGCATGCGGGAATGACGCCGGAGTCGGTGCTGCCCGAGGGGCAGGTCTTCTATCTGCGATCGACGGGCAATCTCTCGACGGGCGGCACGTCGGTGGACAAGACGGATGTGATCCATTACGACAACCGGCTCATGGCCGAGCGGGCGGTGAAAGCGGTCGGGCTGGACGTGGGCGGAGTCGATTACATTTCGCCGGACATCACGCGGAGCTACAAGGAAGTCGGGGGCGCGATCGTGGAGGTCAACGCGGCGCCGGGCTTCCGCATGCACACGGCGCCCACGGAGGGGAAGGCGCGGGACGTGGCCGGGCCGGTGATCGACATGCTGTTCCCGCCGGGGACGCCGTACCGCATTCCCATCGCGGCCATTACGGGCACCAACGGCAAAACCACAACGACGCGCATGGTGGGGCACATCCTGAAGCTTTCGGGGTGCACGGTGGGCATGACCACGAGCGACGGCGTGTACATCGACGGCGAGCTGACGGTGGCCGGAGACATGACGGGGCCGTGGGCGAGCCATCTCGTGCTGCGCGATCCTTCCGTGGACGCGGCGGTGCTGGAGACGGCGCGGGGCGGCATCGTGCGCTCGGGGCTCGGCTGGCGCAAGTGCAAGGTGGGCGCGGTGCTCAACGTGGCCTCGGACCACCTGGGCATGGGCGGCATCAACGATCTGGACGAGCTGGCCGAGGTCAAACGCGTCGTCGTGGAGGTGGCCCAGGAGTGGTGCGTGCTGAACGCGGATGACGAGCGGGTGGCCGCCATGGCGGAGCACAGCCCAGGCAAGCCGATCTACGTGACGATGCGGAAGGAGAACGAGCTCGTGCGCCGGCACATCCGCGAGGAGGGCGGTCTGGCCGTGGCGCTGGAGGAGGGGCTGAACGGGCGGCTGATCGTGCTGTACAAGGGCGAAGAGCAGATCCCGTTGCTGTGGGCGCGGCAGATCCCGGCGACCATCGAGGGGCACGCGATCCACAACATCCAGAATGCCATGTTCGCCACGGCCATCGCCCACGCCATGGGGATCAGCCTGGAGAACATCCGCCAGGGGCTGCGCACGTTCACCACGGACTTCTTCCAGACGCCGGGCCGCATGAACTTCTATAACGAGCATCCGTTCCGGGTGCTGTTGGACTACGCGCACAACCCGCACGGCATGGCGGCCATGGCGCAGACGATCCGCGGGCTGACCGTCACAGGCCGGCGGATCGCCGTGCTGGCCGCTCCGGGCGACCGCCGCGACCAGGACATCGTCGAGCTCGCCCAGGCCGCCGCGCCGGCTTTCGACATGATCCTCCTGCGGGAGGACGACAACCGCCGGGGCCGCAAGCCGGGCGAGGTGGGGGAGCTGCTCCGCCAAGCTTTCATTGACGCGGGCTTCCCAGCCGACCGGATCGCGCCCGGGATCTTCGGCGAGGAGGAGGCCGTGCAGCGCTCGCTGGAGACGGCCCAGCCGGGAGACCTGCTGGTGATCTTCGGCGACGATCTGGACCGCGACTGGAACCAGATCGTCTCCTTCGGCCGGCCGGCCGGTGCGCCTTTGGGACCGGTACCTTTTGGACCCGTCTTCACGGCCGACGAGCCGCCGCTCTCGCAGCCCGTCTTCGCCGCCGATCCGGGTCCGGGACGGCGGACGGGGGAGCATGAGGACTGACGGTTGATCGCAACCGTGGGAGGGGCTACCTTGTCCAACATGAGGAAGGTGAACCGCCGAATTCCCGTCGAGGAGAAGGCGCGGTTTGAGGAGAACGCTGGAGCCACCTCCCGGAGGTCGAAGATCGAGGCACTTTGCTCTCAGCTCCAGTCCCTTCCAGACCTCGACTCGCGAAGCGCTGAGGAAATCCTAGGCTACGACGAGCGGGGTCTGTTTTGACGACGAGCTAGTCCTCGACAGCTCCGCCCTTCTGGCCATCCTCTTCGGCGAGCCCGAGCACACCAAGTTCCTTGACCTCGCCTTCGAGACCGAGGAGAGACGGATCAGCTCCTTCTCCGTTCTGAAGACGGGAGCAGTGATTCTGAGCTCTTGCGGGCGGCCAACGGAGCTCCTTCCAGCACCGGCGCCTGCTCTTCCGGAAGGTGCGGTAGTATAATCAGGAAGACTTCAATCTTCAATCTTCAATCTGGAGGTCTTATGAAGATTCGGATGACGATGATGGCTCTGCTGATCCCCCTTGCTCTTGCCGCGCCCGTGGCGGGAGTGTGGTACGCAATGGGAGAGGAGATCGACGGCCCTAAAATGGCGGTGGCAGGTACGGGCGATTTCATGGTCGTCTGGAGCGATCGCGATGGTGTGGTCAGCCCTGGTTCCGTCGGCAATGGGGTCTTCGCCCGGCTGTTCGACGCGAGCGGAAATCCCAAGGGAGAGCCCTTCTTCGTACCCCGGAACCGTGCCGGCGATCAGATCCTGCCGCAGGTGGCCGCGGACGCCCGGGGCAATTTCATCGTCGTCTGGCAGGGGGGCCTTGACGCTGCCAGCGGCGGTGGGTCCGGCGGGGACGGGGACGGCGCGGGCGTCTTCGCTCAGCGGTTTGACCGGAACGGCGCGAGGTTGGGATCTGTCTTCCGGCTCAGCCGTTCCACGGCGGGCGACCAGCTCTCGCCGAACGTGGCGATGGCCTCCAACGGCTCTTTCGTGGCGGTCTGGCAGGATTGTACGGGTACGCAGCGCCGCTGTTCCGAGCTCCACGCCGCCCGGTTCACGCCGAGCGGCGCGCGCCAGGGGGAGGAGTTGGAGATCCCTGTCCTTACCGCGAGCTCTTACTCAGATGGCAGGCCGGTCCCGAACCCCACGCCTCACGTGGTCATCGAGCAGCGCGGGTTCGCGATCGGCTGGACCGAGCAGGAGGCCTGCTACAAGTTCCAGTTCGAGAAGTTCCCCGTGGTGCTCCACTTCACGAATTCCGGCCAACAGGTGGGCGAGAAATACCGTCTCGACGACGGTATCTGCGAGGACGCGACGGGATGGAGCCTCGTCGCGCTGACGACGAGCCGGCCGGGGGTGTCCGCCGCCTTCTTCAACGGTGAGCGGAACTCCTTCCAGCTCTTCGAGCCGGATGGCGATCCCGCGGGGGCGCGGAAGGTGGTCGGCAGACGGAACCCGCGTGGCACTGGCGTTGTTGAGTACATCGGTGATGCCGCCATGGCTTCCAACGGCGACTTCGCCGTGGTCTGGGTTGAGTCTCTCACCACGGGCAATCCACCCACGCCTCACCACTCGTTGCAGGCCCAGTTCTTCAATGCTCTGGGTCGTCCGCTCGGTGGGCGAGTCGAGGTGACATCTTCTCCCGAGGAACTCTTCCGGCCCACGATCGCCTTTGCAAAAGACGGCGGCCTGATCGTGGTCTGGGGCGTCTATCGAAGCCCCCATGGCGGGTATCAGGCCTTAGTCGGCGAGAAGATCCCGCGCAACTGAGGTCAGGCCTGCCGCGCGTCGGCCGTCAGAAGGTCGGCCAGCAGCACGATGCGGCGCGCGAGGGAGCGCAGGTCCACGTACTCCTCGCGCGTGTGCATCCCCCCTCCCACGGGTCCCAGGCCGTCGAGAACGGGGATCTTGCGGGGATCGGGGAGGAAGTTGGGGAAGGAGATGCCGCCGCGCTCGGTCTCGACCTCCAGGGTCCAGCCGCGGTCGGCGGCGAGGTCCACGGCGCGGCGGGTCCAGGCGGTCTGGGGACCGTAGGGATCGACGGGCGGGATGTACTGGCCGGTCGCGAAGGTGACGGAGGTGCCGGTTTCGGCAGCAACGTCGCGGGCCAGGGCCTTGAGCATGCGGGCCAGCTCTTCGCTTTCCATGGCGCGCAGGAAGCGGGTTTCGCCTTCGGCCACGGCGCGGTCCGGTACGACGTTGAGCTGACGCTCGGTGCCGAGGAGCCCGGCCGAGGCCGCGAGATCGTCCACGAAGGTGGAGTCGCCCGCCACCAGGCGGCCGACGTTGACCGTGGGGCCGCCGTCCTGCCGGGAGAGGGCCTCGGCCTTCACGGCCCAGCGGGCGGCCGCGGCGAGGGCCGAGCGGCCTTCCCAGTAGTGGAGACCGGAATGGGCGGCCTGTCCGCGGGCTTCGAGGCGCCACTGGAACATGCCCCGGCGGCCGGCCACGATCGTCTCTGAGTCCTCTCCCGACGGCTCACCCGGCTCCAGCACCCAGAGCGCCCGGGCGGACTCGCCCCAGCGGCGCACCGCGGTGTGGGAGAGGACGCCACCCACCTCCTCGTCCGGCACTACGACGAGAAACAGGTCCTGTGGCAGGGCCTGGCCGCGGTGGCGGAGGAGGTCCAAGGCACCCACCAGCGTGGCGAGCCCACCCTTCATATCGATGGCCCCCGTGGCGAACAGCCGGTCCCCCTCGATCCGGGGCTCGGCCGCGGGCAGCACGGTGTCGAGATGGCCGATCAGGAGGAGGTGGCCCCTGGAGGTGTCCGGTCCCTGGGCATGGAGCACCGGCAGGCGGGCCCCTTCCATCTCCGGAGAGACCTCTTCCCGGATCTCCGTGGCCAGCCCGCGGTCTCCCAAGGCCGAGGCCAGCCGCTGGGCCACCCGATGAAGGCCCGCGGGGTCGCCGCTGGGCGAGGAGGTGGCGGCCAGCTCGCGGAGGAGCTCAAGAGTGTCTCGGAAGATCGGTTCGGGAAGGGCGCCGGCCAGGAGGTCCATGGGGCCTAAGAGTATCGCAGGCCCTGGTGTAGAGTTGCCGCTGGTGGAGCCGAGATCGAGCTCCCATTTCTAATCGAGGAGGAGGCCATCCCATGGTGAGTGCAGTCATCCTTCTGGTGGTGGAGAAGTCGAGGATCAACGAGGTCGCCGAACAGCTCGTGGACATGCAGGGCATCACGGAGGTCTACTCCGTGGCCGGCCAGTACGACCTGGTGGCGATCGCCCGCGTGCGGGACAACGCGGGCATTGCCGAAGCGGTGACCCGGCAGATGCTGAAGATCGACGGTATCGTCCGGTCGGAGACCCTGATAGCCTTTCGCGCGTTCTCGCGCTATGACCTGGAGCGGATTTTCTCGATCGGCGCTGAGGAGCCCCCTATTGGCTAGAGGATCTAGGGCTTCGGGGCGTTCCCTAGAGACCTGACGACGTCCTTGTAACCTTCGTCCTGCCGGACGGAGTCGAAGGCCGGGTCCTTTTCCAGGGCCGGGAGGTCCTTGTACCCCTTCTCGACGGACTTGCGCAGGTCGGCGACGGCCCGTTTGCGGTCGCCTTTCTGGGCGTAGGCGGCGGCCCGGCCGTAGTAGTTGCTGGCGTCTTCGGGATCGATCTCCGCGGCGATCGTGTAGAAGAAGATCACCCGGTCCCACTGCTTGTTCGCGGCCTGCTGCTGGGGCAGGTAGAAGCCTGTCTGTACCCCCAGAGTGTTGAGCACACGCTGGGCGGAGAGCCGCTCGTCCGCGGTGGCCCCGGACTCCGCCCGCTTCCGCAGGTCGTGGATCTTGAGGGCCGAGATCGCGCTCGACGCGCTGGCGGTGCTCAGTGACTGAGGCGCCTTGGCGAGGAGCTCCTTGTCCTTCCTGAGACGGTCCTGGCGGTCCTTGGTCTCGCGCTGGAGGGCGGGGTTGGCGGCGAGGGCCGCGGCCTTGCTCGTGGCTTCTGCGGCATCGCGCAGACCGGCAAAGTCGGCGGCGGCGCCGGACCAGATGCGATGAGCCTGGAAGAGATCGCCGGCGGATTCGGCGGTACGGGCACGCTCCAGGGCGTCCTTCCACAGCGCTTCCACCAGGGCCGGGTCCTTGGCCCGGGTGCCCGCCTTCATGGCCTGGAGCTCCATCCAGTCGAGGGCACGGATGGCGACGGGCTCCGGCGGCCACTGGTGGACGCCGTCGAAGATCTCGATCCGGTGGGTGACGCCCGCTGACACGAGCCTGGGTTCCAGGTCCATCATCTCGTACCAGTTGAAGTCCTTGTCGCCGATGGTGCCGAAGAAGACGAAGGGGTCCCCCTTGCGGGGCGCGGATTCAAAGGGATAGCCCGCGCCCGCGGCCACGATCCCGGCGATGGTGCCGGGCACGGCCCGGGCGAGATTGATGGCGGCGCGGACCGTGCCGGAGAAGCCCGCCGCGTAGATCCGGCGGTCGTCGATCTGGAAGCGGCTGTGGGTGTCTGTCCACATGGCCCGCATGGCCTGGGTGTTCGGATCCCCGGCCACGTCGGACTGGGAGCTGTTGGAGCTCGCGAGGATGTAGCCGTGCTTCTCGGCCGCGGCCCGGAACTTCTCGGCCGCGAGAGGGCCCCGGGCACGGGGGTCCAGGATGTAGAGGACGGGCCAGGTCCGGTCCGCCTTGTAGCCACTCGGCAGGTAGAGAGCGTAGGTCTCTCCGGGAGTAGCGGCGCACTCCACCTTGTCGATCACTTTGCCCTTGGGCAGGTCGGCGGCAACAGCCGGAACGGCGAGCAGCAGCAGGAGAGCGTAGGCGGATCTCATAGACGCATGATCCTACAACGAAGAGCTGGGCAGGAGAATTGCAAATAAGTCTGGACGTCGTATTTGTGCAGTCCGGAGGTTAGCTCATGGTCATGAAGGTTGGCACCAGGATAGCCGTCACGAGCGTGTCCTCTGCGTTGTCTTCCGGGGCTGCCGGTTCTGCCGCGCCCGCGCAGGCCCGGTCGGGTCCCCTGGGCGTGGTCCGGGCGCCCGTCGACCTCGACGAAACCGTGCCCCTGGGGCAGACGGCCCGCCTGCGGCCTGCCCCTGAGGCCCTGCCCATGCGGTGCCTGCGCTGCCAGGGACCGGTCGAGCGCGGGAGCGCTCCGGTGCGCGTGGAGCGTAACGGCTACAAGATGGCCTGGGAAAACGTGCCCGCCTGGGTCTGCGGCCGATGCGAGCTCGCCTACTTCGAGCCTCAAGAGGTGGAGACGATCCGCAACGCCGTGCGCGCCATGCAGTCGCTGGCGAAGATCTGACGGCTGTCCCCCGACCCAGCGGCCCCAACCTGTGGTATCCTGCCGCGCCCCGGCAACCGGGGCGCGGACGCCATCCCAGGCGTTGCAACCTTTTCACCCCCGCAGCAGAGAGAGGAAGTTGACTTTGCAGACCCGAGACGACGTGCGCAACCTCGCCATCATCGCCCACGTGGACCATGGCAAGACCACGCTGGTGGACGCGATGCTGTGGCAGAGCGGCACTTTCGGCGCCCACGAGCATGTGGCCGAGCGTGTGATGGATTCGATCGACCTGGAGCGTGAGAAGGGCATCACCATCATGGCCAAGAACACGTCCATCCACTACCGGGGGACGCGGATCAACATCATCGACACTCCCGGCCATGCCGACTTCGGCGGCGAGGTGGAGCGGACCCTGAAGATGGTGGACGGCGTCCTGCTCCTGGTGGACGCCAGCGAAGGCCCGCTGCCGCAGACCCGCTTCGTGCTGCGCAAGGCCCTCGAAGCCGGCCTGCCCCCCATCGTGGTGATCAACAAGATCGACCGCCCGGATGCCCGGGCCGGCGAGGTGCTCAACGAGATCTTCGACCTGTTCATTGACCTCGACGCCACGGAGGAGCAGCTCGAATTTCCCGTGCTCTACTGCAACGCCCGCGTGGGCCGTTGTGGGCTCACGGCGGACGGTCTGGAAGAGACGCTCCAGCCGCTTTTCGAGGAGATCGTGCGCTCGGTGCCGCCGCCGCGGTTCAATCCCGACATGCCTCTCCAGCTCCTTTTCACCAACCTGGACTACGACGACTACGTCGGCCGGCTCGCCATCGGGCGGATCTTCAACGGCCGGGTGCGCAAGGCGCAGGAGGTCTCGGTCTGCCGGCTCGACGGCACCTTCCTGCCGGCCAAGGCCTCTCTCCTCTACGGGTACGAGGGGCTGCGGCGGGTGGAGATCGCCGAAGCGGGCCCCGGGGACATCGTGGCCATCGCCGGCCTCGAAGAGGTGAGCATCGGCGAGACGCTCTCCGACCGGGAGAACCCGCGGGCCCTGGCGCACATCCAGATCGACGAGCCGACGATCTCCATGGTCCTGTCGATCAACGATTCGCCCTTCAGCGGCCGGGACGGCAAGCACGTCACGTCGCGCAAGCTCAAGGAGCGCTTGGAGAAGGAGGCGCTGACCAACGTCTCGATCCGGCTCGAGCCGACCGACTCCCCTGAGGCGTTCAAGGTCTCGGGCCGCGGTGAGCTCCAGCTCGCGATCCTGATCGAGATGATGCGCCGCGAAGGGTACGAGATGTCCGTGGGCAAGCCGGAGGTCATCACCCGCCGCATCGACGGCCAGCTTCACGAGCCCATGGAGCAGCTCGTGATCGACTGTCCGGAGGACTACATCGGCGTCGTCACCCAGCAGATGGGGGTGCGCAAGGGGCGGATGACGAAGATGATCAACCACGGCTCCGGCCGCGTGCGCATCGAGTTCCGCGTCCCATCGCGGGGGCTGATCGGGTTCCGCTCGGAGTTCCTCACGGACACCCGGGGGACCGGCATCATGAACCACCTGTTCGACGGCTGGGACGTCTGGCAGGGGGACATCGCCCACCGCACGAACGGTGCCCTGGTCTCGGACCGCGCCGGCCGTACGACGGCCTACGCCATCGAGGGGCTGCAGCCGCGCGGCGAGCTTTTCATCTCCCCCGGCGAAGAGGTCTACGAAGGGATGGTGGTGGGCGAGAACGCCCGGCCCAACGACCTCGACGTCAACATCACCAAGGAGAAGAAGCTCACCAACATGCGGGCCTCGGGCTCGGACGACGCGGTCCGGCTCGTGCCGCCCCGGATCATGAACCTGGAGCAGGCCCTGGAGTTTATCCGCGAAGACGAGATGGTGGAGGTCACTCCGCACAGCTTCCGGCTGCGCAAGCGCATCCTGCCCGCCAACCGGAGGAAATAGGCCGGAGGAAGTAGGGAGATCGCAATGGACGAGGAGACGGGGACCCTCCGCCAGCGGATCATCGACCGGCTGAGGAAGGACGAGCTGGGCTTCGAAGAGCTGATGCGCGAGCTGGAGGCCCCGGCCCGAGCCCTGGAAGACGACCTCCGTCACGTCGAGCGGAGCCTGAAGCGGGGCCCCGAGCGGCTGCGCATCGAGCCCTCCCGCTGCCTCTCCTGCGGCTTCACGTTTACCGACCGGGCCGACCGCCACCTCCACGCTCCCCGGCGCTGCCCCCGCTGCCGGGGCGAGCGCATCAGCGATCCGCGGTTCCGTATCGAATAACCCGGAAATGACCCGGAAATAATGTCAGTCGTAGATGCCGTCGGCGTACCAGGCACCGGTCGCGCGCTCGCGGTAGATCCTGTAGAGGCCGCGGCCGGCAAGCTCCACGTCCCAGTAGTCCCTTGAAGCGGGCTCTTCGGCCCACCACTCTTCCTCCAGCCCCCAGGGGCCGGAGGCGACCTTCACCTGCCCTTCGACGCGCGGGCGCTTGGCCGATTCTTCGGTCGTGGGGCAGCGGATCTCCACCGGAGCTTCGGCATCCGCAGTCAGCACCTCGATCTCGACAGGAGGCCGCAGCACCCGCACGGCGAGGAGGCCGCGGCCGGCGCGGGGCTCGCGGCGGGCTTCCGGGGGCGGAGGCGGAGAGAAGTCGACCACCTCGAAGCGCTCCGGGCGGTGGCCGTTGACCGGCCGGGGGGAGCCCACCCGGTCGGGACCCAGGAGGGCGAACAGGCGGGCCAGGGTGGTGGCCAGCTTGTCGGGCGACAGGGCCGCCGGTCCATACATGGAGAGCTGGGCCTCGCGCGGGCGGTCCGGATAGGCGAGAAAGGTGAAGCCGGCCACGGGCGCGCCCGGCGGACGGGCCTCCAGGTCCAGGCGGACCAGAGTGAGCAGGGTCTTGCTGTCGCGGGTGGGCGCCGGCAGGTCGATGGAGCGCGACTGGTGGCCGTCCGGCTCGAGCCGCAGCTCCAGGCCCAGGCGGATGCAGGCGAAGCCGCGGGCTTCCAGGCGCTGGCACAGGCGGTCGAGGGCGGCCCGGCCCACGAACAGGAAGGGCTCCAGCGAGACGAGCGGCCACTCCAGGCTCATGCCCTCGTGGAAGACGGGCGGCGACTCGCGAGGGATCAGGGGACGCGGATCGAGTCCCCGGGCCGTAGCGTGCAGCTCGCGGCCGAGCCGTCCCAGCCGGCTCGCCACGCGCGACGGGGGAAGGCGGGCGAAGTCGCCCACCGAGCGCACGCCCCAGCGCTCCAGGGTCTCGGTCACGTCCACCTCGGGAGCGAGGCGTTGGAGGGGCAGGGGAGCCAGGAAGGCCGCCTCCTCGCCCGCGGGCACGATCACGGGCGGATCGGGCAGGCCCGCGGCCACCCGGGCCGCCAGCTTGCTCGACGCGATCCCCACCCGCGCCGGCAGGCCGGCCGCGTCGGCGGCGTTCATGAGCGAGCGCCCCAGCTCCAATTCCGGGGAGGGACCCGGATAGTGGCGCTCGATGCCGTCGACATCGAGGTAGGCGGTGCCCTCGCCGGCATCCTCGACGCGCGGCGAGAACCCCTCGGCCACCTCCAGCAGCGCCTCCTGCGCGGCCCGCTCGCAGTCCGCGTCCCGTGGACGGGCCACCAGCTTGGGGCAGAGGGCCCGCGCCTGGGGCAGGGTGAGGCCCGGCTTCACGCCGGCGGCCCGGGCCAGGCGGGTGCCGGCGACCACCCGGGCGGCGTTGCCGTTGCCTTCCACCACCACCAGGGCCTCCCGCGTCAGCTCCGGCTCGCTGCGCAGCCGGGCAGCCAGTGGGAAGAGGGGAAGGAGGACGCAGGCGATCCTGGGGGAAGACATCGCGGTCAGGCCGAGGCGGCCCGGCGAAGGAACGGAGCCACATTCGCTGGCCTCTCCTCCCGGAGGCGGGGTTGCGGCTTGGGCGTTGCTACAGGTGCCGCAGGGCGCGGGGTAGCCGCCGTGACGAGGCTCAGCTCCTCGCCCTGCCCGGGGAGCCGGCCCCTGTGCTTCTCGATCTCGATCCGCGAGGCCGCGCCCGTGAGCAGCCAGGGCGAGCCGGCGCCTCCCCGCCAGGCGGCGCGGCTCCGGCCGGCCTTCAGCACCACCCCGGCGGCCGTGCCGCTCACGCGGTAGGGAGCCCCCACCAGCAGCACCGAGTCGTGGGCGCGGGCGGCGCGGGCGAGCCGCAGCCAGGCGGCTTCGACGCCACGCCCGCCGCGCACCGGCGGGTTGCCGAGGTCGAGCACCACGAGAGGAAAGCCGCCGTCGATCAGCATCTCGGTGGCCGCCAGGGCCTCCTTGAGCCGGGCCGGACGCGCCCAGAGGAGGCGCTCGAGATCGACGCCCGCGCCGAGCGCCGCGTCCGGATCGAGGCCATCCCCCAGGTCCACCAGGGCCGCGGCCTCGCCCACGCTGGTGGCTCCGGCGAGGACGGCGAGCAGGGTCGAGAACCGGCCGCTGGTGCGCGAGCCCACCAGCTCCACGAGCTGCCCGCGCGGTAAGCCGCCGTCCAGCAGGCGGTCGATGGCCGGGAGTCCCGTGGGGAAGGCGCCCTCTCCAGCCGCGTCCCGCAGCTCCCGGTCGAGCTCGCGGGCGCTCCTGATCCGCGACCGCAAGGTTTCGGGAAAAGAAGACCGCAGGCGTGCCAGGGCCGGCGGTTCTTCGAGTATGCTGCGGGTGAGCGGTTCGGCCATCGTTCTCTCCTGCCGACCCTGAATATAAAGCGTAACAACGGCGTAAGTCAAATAAAATCAGATAGTTGGAAGAAGTAATCAGATTTATTTGCGGCACGCATTACCGGGCTAATTGACCGGTTCTCACCACGGGCAGGACGAGTCCTTTCCCTGCGTACATGTTTTCTGCGGACGAAAAGGAACTTGCCTCGGTTTCAAGCGGAGATAGAATCCGCCCGATGAACGTCGCCGACATCCGCAGGGAGTACGCCCGGGCGGGGCTTACCGAAGAGGATCTCGCCGCCGATCCCGTCGACCAGCTCAGGCTCTGGCTGGATCAGGCCCGGGCCGTCGAGCCCCTGGATTTCACGGCCATGACGCTTGCCACGGCGGACCGGGAAGGGAGGCCTTCGGCCCGCGTGGTGCTGCTCAAGGGGCTGGACGAACGGGGCCTCGTCTTCTTCACCAACTACGAGAGCCGCAAGGGCGCGGAGCTTCTGGCGAACCCGCATGCGGCACTGGTCTTCTACTGGCCGGCGCTCGACCGGCAGGTGAGGGTCGAGGGCACGGTGGAGAAGACTTCCCGGGAAGAATCGCAAGCCTACTTCGAGACCCGTCCCCGGGGCTCGCGCCTGGGCGCCCTGGCCTCTCCCCAGAGCCGTCCCGTGGCGGACCGGCAGGAGATCGAGCGGCTGTTGGAAGACACCGCCGCCCGTTTCGCCGACGGGGACGTCCCCCTGCCGGACACCTGGGGAGGCTTCCGCGTGCGCCACGAGACGATCGAGTTCTGGCAGGGCCGGCCCAACCGTCTCCACGACCGGCTTCGCTACACGCGGCTGCCGGAAGGCGGCTGGCGCGTCGAGCGGCTCGCGCCGTGACCGGTCTTTCTTCAGACATCGCCGTCGTGGGGGCCGGCCTGGTCGGGCTGGCGACCGCCATGGCCCTCGGGAGGGCCGGTCTCCGGGTGACCGTGCTGGAGGCCGAGGACCGTGTGGCAGCCCACCAGAGCGGCCACAACAGCGGTGTCATTCACTCGGGTCTCTACTACAAGCCGGGCTCGCTCAAGGCCGCTTTTACCGTGGAGGGCTCGCGGGCGCTCTACCGCCTCTGTGAAGAGGAAGGGATCGCCTACGAACGCTGCGGCAAGCTGGTGGTGGCCACAAGGCCCGAAGAGCTTCCCGCCCTGGACGAGCTCCACCGGCGCGGGCAAGCCAACGGCCTTGCCGGGGTGCGCCGGCTGCGGGCGGAGGAGATCGCGGAGGTCGAGCCTCACGCCGCGGGCATCGCCGCCCTCCACGTGCCCGAGACGGGCATCGTCGATTACCAGGGAGTGGCCCGCGCGTACGTCCGCCGGATCGAAGCGGGCGGCGGCAGGGTGGTCCTGGGCGCCCGGGTCCTTGGCGTCCGCCGGGATGGCCCCGGCCTCGTGGTGGAGACGGCGCGGGAAGCGGTCACCTGCGCCCTCCTGGTCAACTGCGCGGGCCTTCAGTCGGACCGGGTGGCCCGCCTGTGCGGTGCCGCTCCCCAGGTGCGGATCGTCCCCTTCCGCGGCGAGTACTACGACCTCGTTCCCGAGCGTCGGCAGCTGGTCCGGGGCCTCATCTATCCCGTGCCCGACCCACGATTCCCATTCCTGGGAGTCCATCTGACGCGCCGCGTGGATGGCTCGGTGGAGGCCGGACCCAACGCCGTGCTGGCGCTCAAGCGTGAGGGATATCGCTGGCGGGACGTCTCAGCACGCGACTTCGCGGAGACGGCGGCCTGGCCGGGTTTCTGGCGCTTGGCTCTCCGGCACCGGCGGATCGCCCTCTACGAGGTGCGGCGGTCTCTGTCCAAGGGAGTCTTCGTACGCGACCTCCAGCGGCTGGTGCCGGCGATCGGCTTGAGGGATGTCCACCGGGCGGGGAGCGGCGTGCGGGCGCAGGCGCTGGACGCCCAGGGGGGCCTGGTCGATGACTTCCGCATCGAGCGGTCGGACCGGGCCATCCACGTGCTGAACGCCCCGTCCCCCGGCGCCACGGCCTCGATCCCCATCGGACAGAGGATCGCCGCCATGGCAGGGGAGTGTCTTGGCAGGAGTTGAGCAGGACGCGATTCGCGTCCGCAGACCTCGCCCAAGCGGTACGGGCGAGGGGGGAGCGGCGGGCGAGCACTGAGGAAGAAAGGGGAATGACAGCCCAAGCTTCGTGCGTCATTCCCCACTCTTATCTGCGGCTCCCCTCTCTTGGGCGGGTTCTCCCCATTCTTGGGCGGCTTCTCCCCTCACGGGGGCGGTCATTCCCCTCTCTTCGCTTGATTCCAGGGATGGAAGGGGAGAAGCCGCCCAAGAGAGGGGAGAACCCTGCCAAGGAAGGGGAGAACCCGCCCGAGGATGGGGAGCAACCGCTCAAGACTGGGGAAGGACGCACGAAGAGAGGGGAATGGCCGCCCACGGGAGGGGAGAGAGCGGGGAGTCGGCCGGCGGTCCCGGGGAGGCGCTACGCCGGCCATCCAATCCTGCTGGGACAGATCACTAACGGGAGTCGTCGTCGATCCAGATGCGGACGGTCTCTTCGTCGCTCGTCACCGTCATCAGCTCGCCCTCGCCGAAGCGGGCCAGCTCGCGCAGGGCGGCGCCGAAATCCAGCCCGTCGCCCGAGCCGGAGAGAAGCGCACCTATGACGGGGATGGGGATCCGGGCCTCCACGTTCTCGCCGTCGTCGTGCTCGACGGCCGTCATCACCAGATAGGAACCGCGCTTCGCGATCCGTACCTTGGACTGCGGGTCATTGACGGTGATGTAGGTGGCGTCGGGGCCGTTTTCGAGCTCCCGCCAGATCCGCCGCAACTCGGCGACGTCGTAATCGCGATCGTCGATCCGCACCCGCCCGCCATCCTTGACCTTGCCCTTGAGCATGGGCGCGAACGACTCGACCATGGCGAGGGGCATGTTGATCTCGACCTTCTCCGTGCCCTTCCGTCCGCCGTCCACCTTGACGTGCAGCCAGAGATCGACCGCCATCGCGGAGCCCGCCGTGAGGGCTGCCACCACCAGGGCCGTCCCGAAGATCCTCTTTCCGTTCATCGTTCTTCCTCCGTGGATTGGGAACCCATCGTCCCGTCTCACTGGAGAAGACGTGGACGGCCGGAAGGACGTTTCAACCGCAGGGCGCCCACGTGGGGGCGCCCCTACAGTTTCATGCCTTCGAGCTCGTCGATGCGCTCGCGGACGAGATCGAAACCGCCCTGCCAGAAGGAGCGGTCCGTCATGTCGATCCCCACCTCGGCCAGGATGTGCTCCGGCCGCGCCGAGCCGCCGTAGGAGAGGAGGCGCAGGTAGCCGGGCTTGAAGGCCTCGCCCTCCTCCTGGTAGCGCCGGTAGAGGGCGAGCACCAGGAGCTGGCCGAAGCTGTAGGCGTAGCAGTAGAACGGCGTCTGGTAGATGTGGGGGATCGACAGCCACTCGTAGCGGAATTCCGGCGGCAGCTCCACGCTGTCGCCGAACTGCTCGCGGAGCTTGGCCATGTAGATCTCCGACAGCTCGTCCGTGGAGCGGCCGGCGCGGACCGCGTCGTGGGCCTCGATCTCGAAGAGGACGAAATAGGCCTGGCGCAGCACCGTGGCGTAGACGTCGTCGACGGACGCGGCCAGCAGCTCGCGGCGGGCGAGCGGATCAGGCTCCTCGCGCAGCAGGCGGTCGGTCATCAGCATCTCACCGAAGACTGAGGCCGTCTCGGCCAGCGGCAGCGAGGCGTGCTGGGTGAGGCTCGAATGGTTGCCCGCGAGCATGCTGTGCACGGCGTGGCCGAGCTCGTGGGCGAGAGTCGCGACGTCGCGCACCCGGCCGGCGTAGTTCACCAGCACCCAGGGGGTGTAGCGCGGCAGGACCGTGAAGCAGAAGGCTCCGCCCCGCTTGCCCTTGCGGATCTCGCTGTCGAAGTGGTTCTCGGCGAACACCCGCTGGGCGTGGGCCGCGAAGCTCGGGATGGAAATCGTCGAACGTCTCGAGCACGGAGCGCACGGCGTCGCCGTAGGCGATCTTGCTGTCCGAGGTGGCCAGGGGGGCATAGAGGTCGTACCGGCGCAGCCGGTCCATCCCCAGCCACTCGGCCTTGAGCCGGAAGTAGCGCTGGAAGAGGGGCGCGTTCTGGCGCGAGACGTCCAGCAGCACCTCGACCGCCCGGTCCGGGATGTCGTTGTCGAGGTTGCGCACGGCGATGGGGGAGGAGTAGCCGCGCAGCCCCACCTGCTCGTCGTGCCAGTCGCGCACCCGGGTGGCGTAGATCTGGCCCAGGACGTTGGCTTCTTTCGAGTAGACGCGGTAGAGCTCCTGGTAGGCCGCGGCCCGCAGGTCGGCGTGGGGCGAGAAGGCGTGGCTCATCAGCTCGTCGCGGGTGAGCTTCTGGACCTCGCCGTCGATCTCCAGATTGAACTCCAGGCGGTTCGTCAGCATCGAGAACAGGGTGTTCACGGCGTCGATGCCGTTCTGGTCCTTGATGTTGATGATCTGCTCGTTTTTCTCGTCGAGCGTATAGGGCTTGAAGCGCCGCAGGTCCTGGAGGTAGTGCCGGTAGTCGGCGTGCTCGGACTCGCTGGGCAGCAGGCGCCAAGCCTCGTCGTCGGAAAGGCTGCGCCACCAGAGGGTGAAGAAGATCTGGCGGTTGGCGGCCTCGGTGGCGGCCTGCTGCACGCGGTTGCGGAAGGTCAGGGCCTCCTGGCTGCCGGTGTCGGAGTAGAACCAGAGCGAGGCGTAGCCCGAGATCGACCTGCATGCGGTGGATGAGGGCCTCGTACTCGCGCAGGATCTCCAGGAACAGGCGGGGATCCATGTCGGGATGGAGGTCCGCGCGGCGCTGCTCGAAGGCGGTGACGGCTTCTCCGAGCTCGGCCAGGCGGGCGGCGAACACGTTTTCGCTGGGTTCCGGCAGCAGCTCGGAGAGGTCCCAGGTGCCCAGGGTATAGGTAGGAAAGGATTTGGTGATGACGTCCATTTCGTAGGTTTTTCGTCGCCCGATAGGTTCAGTGCCAGGGGGCGGACCGGCACGGCCGGTCCGCCCATCCGATTATTTTAGCCGAGCCGGGGGGACGATTACCGTCTGGACACCTTTTTCCCGCGCCAGCTCGTTGAAACGGACGAGATCGGTGTCCCAGATCGCCTTCAGCTTTGCAAGCTGGGCGTCGATCGCCGCCGTGAGCTCATTTTTCACTTGCACAGCCTGGGCCGTCGGCCGGTAGTCGCCCAGGGAGGCCGAGCCCGCGACGGCGTTCAATTTGTCGTTCAGGCGGATCGGGAAGTTGAGCGGGTCCTGGGAGGAACGATTTTTGGTCTGGTAGAGGACCTCTTCGACTTCGGTCATCTTTTTGTTGAGGTCCCGCGCCGCGTCCACGACGGGCTTCATGGCCTCGTCCCGGCGCAAGCGCTTGCGCGTGTCGTCGAGCTGGGCGCGCACCTCGCGGATGCGGCGGATGGCGTCGTGGGTCTCGGTCAGCTTGTCCCGCGCTTCCAGTAGGAACTGGAGCTGGGCCTCGAGGTCGGCCTGGGTGGAGGCGGAGCGCGGGTCCTTGCGGATCTCGAACGGCTGCGTGAGCGTCTCGCCGTTGACGATGAGGCGGGCCTGGTAGCTGCCCGGCGCCGCGATCGGGCTGATGGGATCGCCGCTCCAGAGGATCATGCCCGGGAACTTGCTGGCCGGGGACCAGGTCATGTCCCAGACAAAGCGGTTGAGGCCGGCCTCGGTGGGCACCTTCGGGTCTTCCTCGTCCTGCTCCTCCTCGTCGTCCTGCTCCTTTTCGGCCTCGCCGCCCTTGTCCTTGGCGCTTTGCGGGTCCGCAGCGGCGGGTTTGGCGGCCTCCTCGTCCTTGATCCCTTCGCCCATGGCCCTGGGCTCGTCCTTCTTCTTCGGGCCTTCGGCGGGCTTGCCCTGGAAAGTGCGGACGAGCTTGCCGTCCTGCGTCAGGATCTCCAGCTTCACTTGCTTCGCCTGTTCGGCCGGCGGCGCCTTCTTCGAGGTGGTACTGGATCACCACGCCGGCCGGCGGGTTCTCGCCCATGCCCTGGGGCGGACGCGGAGGAGACCAGCCCATGTTCGGCAGGCGGTAGGCGGAGGCCGGCGGCATCAGCCAGGCCTTGCGCTGACCGCGGGCATCCGCGTCCCGGTTCGCCGTGGCGTCGCGCACGGGGCCGAGGCCGTCGAGCACCCAGAAGCCGCGCCCCTGGGTGGCGGCCACGAGGTCGCCGTCCTTGACCGTCAGGTCGGTGATCGGCACGATGGGCAGGTTGAGCTGGAACGGCTGCCAGCGGGCGCCGTCGTCGAAGGAGACGTACACGCCCCGCTCGGTGCCGGCGTAGAGCAGGCCCTTCTTCGCAGGGTCGGCCCGCACCACGCGCGTGAAGTGCATGGGATCGATCCCCGAATCCATCCGGGTCCAGGTGGCGCCATAGTCGGCGGTCTTGTAGAGATAGGGCCGGAAGTCGTCGGATTTGTACATCGTGGCCGCCACGTAGGCGCCGCCCTTGTCATGGGGAGAGGAGTCGATGGCGTTGATCATGATCCACTCGGGGATCCCCTTGGGCGTGACGTTCTTCCAGCTCTTGCCGCCGTCCCGCGAGATGTGGATCAGGCCGTCGTCCGAGCCCACCCACAGCACGCCCGGCTCGAGCCGAGACTCGGCCGCGGCGAAGAGGGTGCTGTAGTACTCGACGCTCGTGTTGTCCTTGGTGATGGGACCGCCCGAGGAACCCAGCCGGGATTTCTCGTTGCGCGTGAGGTCCGGCGAGATCGGCTGCCAGCTCTGCCCGCCGTCGGTGCTCTTGAACAGCACGTTGGCCGCCGAGTAGAGCGTCTTGCGATCGTGCTGCGAGAAGAAGATCGGGAAGTTCCACTGGAACCGGTAGGTCAGATCCGCGGCGCCCGCACCCATGGGGTCGTTGGGCCAGGGATTGACGTCCCGGATCTCGCCCGTGTCGTGGTTCACCCGCGTCAGCAGGCCGCCGTAGGAGCCGCCGTAGACGACGTCGGGATCGGTGGGGTCGGCCACGATGTGGCCGCTCTCGCCACCAGCCGTCTCCTGCCAGTCGTCCGTGCCGATGCCCGGACCTCCACCGCGGGAGAGGATGCGCACGGCCGAGTTGTCCTGCTGGGCGCCCAAGATGCGGTAGGGGAAGTGGGTGTCGGTCGAGACCCGGTAGAACTGGGCCGTGGGCTGGTTGGTCTGCGGCGACCAGGTGCTGCCGCCGTCGGTCGAGACGTTGGCGCCGCCGTCGTTGGACTCGATCATCCGCAGGGGATCGCTGGGATCGATCCAGAGGTCGTGGTTGTCGCCGTGCGGCACCCGGATGGTGGTGAAGCTCTTGCCGCCGTCCTTGGAGCGGTGGAACTGGACGTTGAGGACGTAGACGGCCTCCTCGTCCTTGGTATCGGCGTAGATCCGGGTGTAGTACCAGGCGCGCTGGCGCAGGCCGCGCTCGTCGTTGGTCTCCGTCCACGTCCTGCCGCCGTCTCTGGACCTGAAAACGCCGCCGTCCTCGGCTTCCACGATGGCGTAGAGGTTCTCGGGGTTGGTGGGGGAGACCGTGATGCCGCTGATGCCCACGGTTCCCTTGGGCAGGCCGGGGTTGCGGGTCAGCTCGGTCCAGGTATCGCCGCCGTCGGTCGATTTCCAGATGCCGGAGCCGGGGCCGCCGCTCTCCAGGCTGTGGGGCGTGCGCCGCACGTTCCAGGTGGTGGCGTAGAGGATCCGCGGGTTGGTCGGGTCCATGGCGAGGTCCACGGCCCCGGCCCGGTCGCTCACGAAGAGCACGCGCTCCCAACTCGTGCCGCCGTTCTTCGAGCGGTAGACGCCGCGCATCTCGTTGGGTCCGAAGAGGTGGCCCAGCACGGCGGCGTAGACGAGGTCCGGGTCCCTGGGATGGATGCGCACGCGGGGGATGTGCCGCGAGTCGGCCAGGCCGATGTGCTTCCAGGTCTTGCCGGCGTCGGTCGACTTCCACATGCCGTCGCCGTGCGAGACGTTGCCGCGCACCGTCTTCTCGCCGCCTCCCACGTAGACGACGTTGGGGTCCGCCTCGGAGACGGCCACGGCGCCGATCGAGCCGCCGTAGAAGCCGTCGGAGACGTTCCTCCACGTCCGTCCGGCGTCCGTCGTCTTCCAGACGCCTCCTCCCGTGCCGCCGAAGTAGTAGGTGTTGCGGTCACCCGGCAGGCCGGTCACCGCCGCCGACCGGCCGCCGCGGTAGGGACCGACCTCGCGCCACTTGACGGTGGAGAACAGGGCGGGATCGACCGCCGGCTTGTCTACCTTCTTGTCCGTGGGCTTGGCCGCCCAGGCCCCATTGACAGCCGGGAGCAGGGCCAGGAGAGACAGAGAGAGCGGGGATGCGAATCGGCGGAAAAAGGATTTCTTCATGAGATGGGGACTCCCTTGAACGTTCCAAGGGTTTCTACCACAGGGACGTTCAAAGGGGGCCCATTTTCGTTCCGGCGGGGGATACAGGGCGGCCACGCGGCGCCGCCCCCTGCAGGAGTGCCCGGTCCTACCGGTAGTCTTCGAGGCTCAGCTTGTCGAGCGGCAGGCCGAAAGGATAGAAGAGGTTGAACACCGGCTGCTCGATGGTCTCGGCGAAGCGCAGGAACAGGGGACCGTATTCCTCGATGGGCGACTGTCCCGCCTCGATCTGCTGGTAGTCGTCGGAAGAGACCTCCAGGAGCTCGGCCATCTGCTCCGGCGTCTTGCCCCGGCGCTCGCGGTGCTTCTGGATCAGCGTGCCGGCCTGGCCGGCCTTGGTGTCGGAAGCCTTGCCGCTGTCGGCGAGCAGGCGCGACGTCGGCGTCTCCAGCTTGATGGCGATCTTGGCCAGCAGGGGACCCCAGGTCTCGGCAGGCGTCTGGCCCGCCTCGATTTCCTGGTATCTCTCGACAGGGATTCCCAGCTTGCCGGCCATATCTTCGATCGAGAGCTTTTTGCGCTCCCGTTCCTTCATCAGGACTTCTCCGAGTTTCACCATAGCCTCCTTGTTGAAAGGATCGCGGCCCTCTGGGAGCACCGGGACCCGGGCCTGGGGTCTGCCTTTGGGCTTGGGCCGCGCATGGTATCACAGCGGCCCCCCTTGAGTTTCTGTGCGAGTGCCTGTGCCGGGCGTGACAAAGTCAGCGTTTCCTCTCGGTGGACAGAGCCTTCAGTGCTTCGATGGGGCGGCGGTCCGGGCTCATCAGCTTGATGGCCCGGCGCAGGTAGGCCTCGGCCTCGTCGGCGCTACCCACCTGGCGGTGGATCTCGCCCGCGTAGAAGGCGGCAACGCCGCAGTTGGGGTCGCGCCGGAGGGCCTCCTGGAGATCCTTGATGGCCCGGTCGGCGTGGGCCGTGGTGTTGAGGAACCGGCAATAGGCGAGCTCGGCGGCGTAGAGGCTGTTCCCCGGGTCGCAGTCGGCGGCGAACTCCAGGAGCATGAGCGCCTCCCGCACCTTGCCCGTGTCCATGAGCGCCTTGCCCTTCTTGTACTGGGCCTCGGCGTCCAGGAGGTCCGTCTTGATGGCGAAGCTCGCCGCCGGCTTCCGGGCCCGCTCCTCCCGCAGGGTCTTGCGCCGGAAGAGGAGCGTCCCGCGCTGCTCGCGGTCCGAGAGCTCGGCGTAGGCCCGTGCTCCGGCGAGGAAGAGGTCGCGGGCCTTCTCCGAGAGATCGGGCGGATCCAGGTCCCAGGGCGCGAACCGGCGGGAGAAGTCCAGGAACTTGACGTCGAACTGCGGCTGCGTGCCCTCCTCGGGCACTCCCAGGAGATCGAAAGCGTCCTGCCGGCGATAGGAGAGATAGGCCTGCATCACCTCGTTGCGCCGCCGTTCCAGCTCCTGCGCGTTGGCTGCCACAGGGGCCGGCGCGGCCGGGACCGGGGCTGGCGACTGAGCCGGGACGGGAGCCGGGGCGGGAGGCGCCGGAGCCGGTGGCGGCGCCAGCACGGGCCGCTGGAACGAGCCGGTGGAGGACAGGTCCTTGGGTTGGGCGTCCGAGGTCACCACCACGCCCAGGATGCAGAGTGCGTAGAGCAGGCGCGTGATCTCGTCGACCGGCAGGCCGGTGGCTTCCGCCAACTCGCCCATCCGCCGGCCGGGCCGCAGGGCCTCGGCAAGCAGGCCCTGGTGCTTGTTGAGCCGCAGCTCTTCGAGCGGCACCGGCGGCCTGGGATGGAGCACGAGCTTCTTGCCCACCAGCGCCGCCACCGACATGTCCACCTCCTCCTGGGGGGCGAACCGGGCGACGCCTGTGAGGATGAGCTGCGGCACCTTCACCTTGAGCGAGGACTCGGAGGTTGCCGGCTCGTCCAGCCAGCGGAACTCCCCCTCATTCCAGGTGAAGAGGTCGAGCAGCTTCTTCGCCAGGTTCTGCTGGAGGATGCGGAACAGGTCCACGGCCGACGCCAAGCCGTGCTCGAGCACGATCTCGCCGAAGGGCACGCCGCGGGATGCCGAGCGCGAGAGGCAGGCCGTGAAGTCCTCCTCGCTGAGCTTGCCCTCGAGCACCATGTAGCGGCCCAGGGTCTCGTGTGTCAGGTTGGACCGGCAGTCCACCGGCACGCCGTTTTCGAAGAGAATGCGTTTCCACACCTGGCGCCGGCGCAGCTCCAGCACCAGCGTGTGCTGCTGGAGGGCGTGGGCGACGAGCAACGGGGCCACGGACACCTCCGCGAGGCTGCCCTCTCGCAGGCGTGCGATCTCCTCCAGTCGCTCGGGCGTTGGGATCACGTCGTATAAGCTCGCTAAAGCGGGGCCAGTATACCGAAAGGACGCTTTGAGATGGGAACAACCGCGATGGGAACACCGATGATTTTTGACGGGCCTGAAGGCGGTACCACGGTCGTCCTGGCCCATGGCGCCGGAGCGCCCATGGACTCCGCGCCCATGACCGCCATGGCCCGCGGGCTCGCCGCCTCCGGCCTGCGCGTCGCCCGCTTCGAGTTCCCCTACATGCGCCGCCGGCGCGAGAACGGCGAGCGGCGCCCGCCGGACCGCGAGCCCGTGCTGCGCGCGGCCTGGCACGCCGTCATTGAAGAGCTGGGGGGCGCGGAACAACTGGTGATCGGCGGCCGGTCCATGGGCGGGCGCATGGCGAGCCTCATCGCCGGCGAGGCCGGTGTCCGCGGGCTCGTCTGTCTCGGCTATCCCTTCCATCCTCCGGGACAGCCGGACCGCCTGAGGACGGCCCACCTGCGCGATCTCCGCACGCCCACGCTGATCGTTCAGGGCACCCGCGACCCGTTCGGCACCCCGGAGGATGTAAAGGGCTACGAGCTGTCGCCCGCCATCGAGGTCGTCTGGCTGGAGGACGGCGACCATTCCTTCAAGCCCCGCGCCTCGTCGGGACGGACCGAGAAGCAGAACGTCGCCGAGGCCGTGGCGGCGGTGGTGGGGTTCGTGGGCGGGCTGTGACCTACTCCGGCCAGCTCGCCGCCCTGGGGGCCGCCACCTGCTGGGCGTTCTCCGCCCTGTTCTTCGCCAACGCCACGCGCAGCATGGGCGTGCTGTCGCTCAACATCATCCGGTTGATCCTTGGCTTCGGGTTCCTCTCCGCCGCGGCCTGGGCTCTCCGGGGCCTCCCCCTGCCCACCGACGCCTCTGCCCACGCCTGGGCCTGGCTGGCCGTCTCAGGGCTCATCGGCTTCGTGTTCGGCGACCTCTGCCTTTTCATGGCCTATGACCGCATCGGCACCCGGCTCGCTTCGCTGATGATGGCCCTGGCTCCGCTTCTCACGGCCCTCATCGGCTGGTTCCTCCTGGGCGAGAGGCTGACCGGCCGCGACGCCCTGGGCATGACCCTGACGGTCGCGGGGATCGGCTGGGCCGTCGCCGAGCGGAGCCCCGCGGCCTCCGCCCAGGGGCTGGCTCCCGAAGGCCGGGCGCTGTTCAAGGGGCTCGCCCTGGGCTTCGGCGGTGCCCTGGGGCAGGCGGGCGGGCTCGTCCTGAGCAAGCTGGGGATGGGAGACTACGACCCCGTGGCCGCCACCCAGGTCCGCGTCCTGGCCGGCATCGCGGGCTACGTCCTCATCCTCACGGCCCTGCGCTGGTGGCCGCGGGTGGGGGAGTCCTTGAACGACCGCCAGGCCCTGGGCTTTGCCACTCTCGGCGCTTTCTTCGGCCCCTTCCTGGGCGTCTCGCTCTCGCTCTTCGCCGTGCGCCACACGGTGGCCGGGGTGGCCGCGAGCATCATGGCCCTCCAGCCGGTGATCATCATCCCCCTGGTGGTCCTGATCTACCGCGAGCGGGTGGGGACCGGCGGAGTCCTGGGCGCCCTGGTGGCCGTGGCGGGCGTGGCTCTGCTCTTTCTCTGAGTCTTTGAGCCCGGCACCTTCCTTGCTTCCGCTCCCGGTCATGGAGACCTTGCGCGAAGCCGTACCCGCTCCGCCGCCGTCCCGCCGTGCTCTCTACGAAGCGCCGCGCCCATCAGGCTGGCGCAGCCGCGACATCCTGCGCGCCGCCGCATTGGTGATGGGTTTGTACCTGCTCCTGCGGCTCCTCTGGCTGGCCCACGACCTCCTCTTCATCACCTTCCTGGGCGTGCTCTTCGGCCTCGCCGTGGCCCGGGGAGTGGACTGGCTGGAGCGGTACCGCATCCCCCGGGGATGGGGCTCCGCCCTTATCGTGCTCTCCTTTGTCGGCCTCCTGGTGGGGATCGGAGCCTGGATGGCTCCCTCCCTGCGCGAGCAGTCCGGAGAGCTTCAGACCGCGCTGCCCGAGGCCCTGGACCGCATCGAAGCCTGGATCGATGGGCACCGGGACGGCTTCCTTGGCCAACTCGTCCCCGGCGCGACGCCGGAGCCGGACGCGGCTCCGGCGCAGCGACCGCCGGCCCAGGCTCCGGAATCCGGCGGCGGTGCCCTCTCCGAGTTGCCGAAGAGCCTCTCGGGCCAGCTCGGCGCCCTGACCGGCTATCTCTTCTCCTTTCTCTCTTCGACCGTATCGGTGATCGGCGGTCTGCTGCTGATCCTCTTCACCGCCATCTATATCGGCGCCGAGCCACGCCTCTACTACAAGGGATTGCTCCATCTGGTGCCCAGACCGGCGCGGCCCCGGGCGGACGAGGTGCTGGGAGCCGTCGGCACGACCCTGCGCAAGTGGCTGGTGACCCAGCTCCTCATGATGGTGGTGATCGGCGTCATCACCACCATCGGCCTGTCCCTCCTCGGCGTCAAAGCGGCCCTGCCGCTCGGCATCATCGCGGGCCTCCTGGAGTTCATCCCCATGCTCGGGCCTCTCCTCTCGGCCGTGCCCGCAGTCGCGATGGGTTTCCTCGACTCGCCGGAAAAGGCCCTCTTCGTGGCCCTCCTCTACGCGGGAGTCCAGTTTCTGGAGAACCACGTCCTGGTGCCGCTCCTGATGAAGCGCGGCGTCGACCTCCCGCCAGCCATCACCCTGGTCGGCCTCGCCTTGATGGCCCTGGTCTTCGGCTTCCTGGGGATGCTGGTGGCCGTGCCCGTCCTGGCGGCCGTAATGGTGGCGGTCAAGCTCCTCTACGTGGAGGATGTGGTGGGCGATGATGTGAAGACGGTGCTGGATTCAGGGTAGTCTCGCCCCTGATGGCCGACCTCCTCATCCTCGCCCACGGCGGCTCCTGGGACATGCGGTTCCAGATCTCCTCCCTCGCGGCGAGCGCGGCGGCGGCGGGGGACCGGGTGGACGTCGCCCTGTTCTTCGGCGCGCTCGATGCCTGGGCGCGGGGGCGGTGGGACGAGCTCGATCCCCAACCCCCTGTTTCGGCCGAGCGGCTGGAGGCCCTCGGCATGCCGCCGCTCTCCGAGATGCTGGCCGGGGGGCGCGAGGAGGGCCTGATCCGCCTCTACGCCTGCAGCGCCTCCTCCCGCATGCTCGGGCTCGATACCGCCCAGGTCCAGGCCTCGGTTGACGCCATCCTCGGCTGGCAGAGCTTCAACCGCATGATCCGGGAGGCGGCCCGGGTGGTCACGCTTTAGCTTTTCATCTACAATTCCCAATCTTTCGCGGGACAGGCAGGGAAGGGGGCTCTCATGGACGCACAGCGCATTTCTTTCATCGGCTCCGGCGTCATGGCCGAAGTCATGATCAACGGGCTCCTCACGCGGGGCGTGACCTCGCCCGACCGGATCTTCGCCGCCGGTCCCCGTCCGGAGCGGGCGGAGCAGCTCCTCGCGGCCTACGGCGTGCGCGCCACCACGGACAACGTGGAGGCCGCCGAGAACGCCGACATCGTCGTCCTGTCCGTAAAGCCGCAGACGCTGGCCAAGGTCCTGAAGCAGATCCGCCCGAGCATCCGCCAGGAGCACCTCGTGATGTCGATCATCGCCGGCGCCCGCATGGCCACCATCGGCAGCGTGCTCGGCCATCCGGCGATCGTCCGCTGCATGCCGAACCTGCCCTGCCAGATCCACCGCGGCATGACCATCTGGACCGCCACGCCCGAGGTCTCCGAGCCCGTGCGCGAGAACGTGCGGAGCATCCTCCAGACCATGGGCAAGGAGATCTACGTGCCCGACGAGACGGACGTGGACCGCGCCACCGCCGTCAACGGCACGGGTCCCGCCCTGATCGCCCACTTCGTGAAGGCTTTGGAAGATGCCGCCAACTTCATCGGCGAGTCCCGGAGCCTCGCCCGGCGCTCCGTGCTGGAAACCATCCTCGGCACGGCGGAGATGATCCTCAGGTCCGAGCGCCACGTGGGCGAGCTGATCGACGGCGTCACCTCACCCGGCGGCACCACCTCGCGCGCCCTCCACGTCCTCCACCAGGGCCGTTTCTCGGCCGTGCTCACCGATGCCATCGACGCCGCCTACCGGCGCACGCTGGAGCTGGGCACGAAGCTGGACGAGCAGGTGAGGGAACAGCGAGACCGGGAGGCTACCGGGGCGCACCGGGTGGTGAAGTCATGAGGAAGGCGAAAAGATGATCGATCGGGCTTGCTGTATGAATTTGAAGTGGCCGTCGTAGGAGACCACCGGCACGCCTGCCTGGACTGCGGCGGCTGCGATCCAGATGTCGTTCGATGGAACCGGAGTTCCCGCGCGCCTGAGGGAGACGACCATCTCGGCATAGATCAGGCCGGTCTCGTGATCAATGGGGAGCTCGTGGACCAGGGGAGAGGATAGAAATTCTTCCAAGTCCGCCCGGTTCTGCTCCAGGCGGTCTCCACCAAGAAAACCGACCCAGATTTCACCGAGGGCGATCGAAGGCAGTCCCAGCCACTCCGCCTGATCCACCAAGGCTACGACCTGGGCATCACCTCTCTTGAAATTGCTGTAGGCCGAAGTATCGAGGCAGTAGCGGCTCAACGCCACAGCTCCTCGTCGATCTGCTCGGTGACCGCGATGGCTTCTTCGAACCGCTCGTACTCCTCCTGCGTCCAGGTCCCCGCCAAGCGGGCCAGACCGTTGCTCTTCCCGCCGAGCGTCCGGATCCGCAAAGCCTGACGGAGCAGCTCGATCACGGTCTCCTCGAGCGATTCCTTCAAGCGTGAGCTCTCATGTTCGAGCGCCTGAGCGAGGTCGGGTGGGATGTGACGTAGGGTGAGCTGTTCCATGTTCGGGCTCCTTGTCGGTCCTTATTCTACCTCCTTGCCCGGCCGCCCCTCTGTCCGCACCAGAAACGTCTCCTCGCCGACCACCTCCGGATCGAGCGAGAACTCATAAAGCTCCAGCCCCCCGAAGAGCGCCTTGACGCGGGACCAGCCGCCCGCCTGCATGTGGCGGGCGCCGTCGATAGCGATCGAGCCATCGTCATCGAACAGCACCACATCTTCGTCTGCCGGGGGAGACCACTCCGGCCCCGGATAGGGGATGGCCCCGGCCAGGGTCACCGCGCCCGGCTGCGGCCGCACGTCGATCAGCACCGGCGCCTTACCCTCTTTCATCCGCCGGAACAGCACGAACGGCGAGACCTCCAATTGAGGATCGAATTGAACGACGGGGGTGGCATCGTCGAGGAAGCGGGTGGGCATCAGCGGATTCTACGCGAATGGTCCGAAGTGCACCGCCGTGTCCGTAGAGACGTTCCCAGCCGAAGTGCACCGCCCTCTGCAGGGCACCGCCGACGGGACGTCTCTTTCGGAGGGCATACCCTGCCAGCAGGCACACCCTGGAAAACGTGGAAAACCTCGAAAACGGATTTTGATGGGACGGGGTCGCCGGTAGGCAACGCTGGTGGTTCCTGACAGGTTGGAGACGTTCCGTCGGCGGTGCCCTGCAGAGGGCGGTGCACTTCGGCTGGAACGTCTCTACGGACACGGTGATGCCGTTGGAGACGGTGGTGCCGTTCGCGGTGTAGCCGTGGCTGCGCCCGGCAAGGCGAAGGCCGCATGCTTGGCCTTCTGATCCCGTGACGCTTCTCCCGTTTCACCCGTATGCTCAGCGCCATGAGCGACCAACTCCGGGATCCCGACCTCGACCAGCTCGTCCGCCAGATCAACCGCCAGACGCGCCCGTCCGTACCCGAGGAGGATGAGTCGGGCCTCGCCTTCGAGCCCGTGACGTCGGAGGCGGCCTCCTCGTTCCACCTCCGCACGCCGTCCCAGGCCCTGGTGACGGAGGGAGGCCCTTTGGACCGGCTGCTCTCCAGCCTCGTCCAGAAAGGGGCCAGCGACCTGCTCCTGATCGCCGGGTTGGCACCCGTTCTCCGGATCAACGGCCGGCTGGCGCGGATGGAGGACGTGGCCGCTCTGGAAGGGGAGGAGATCGGGCGGCTGTTCCAGCCCCACGTGGGCGGCAAGGAGCGCAAGGATCTGGAGGAACGGGGCTCGACGGATTTCACACTGCAACTGAACGATGCCGCGGGAGATGCGGCCTGGCGCTTCCGCGTCAACCTCCACCGCCAGCGGGGCGAGCCGGCAGCGGCCATACGGGCCCTGCCCTCGGAGATCCCCACTCTCGCGAGCTTGAACCTCCCGGCCCTCCTGGCCGATCTGGTCAAGCCGAGCCGCGGGCTGATCCTGGTCTGCGGCCCCACGGGCTCCGGCAAGTCCTCGACCCTGGCCGCCATGGTGGGCGAGATCAACCGCACCCGCACGAGCCACATCATCACCATCGAGGACCCCATCGAATACGAGCACCGCTCGGTCCGTTCGATCATCGAGCACGTGGAGGTGGGGCGCGACGCCCGCACATTCCACGAGGCTCTGCGGGCCTCGCTGCGCCAGGACCCGGACGTGATCCTGGTCGGCGAGATGCGCGACCTGGAGACAGTGGCGACGGCCCTGACGGCGGCCGAGACCGGCCACCTGGTGCTCTCGACCCTCCACACCAACGACGCCCAGCAGGCCGTGCACCGCATCGTGGACGTGTTCCCGCCGGCCCAGCAGGCGCAGATCCGGCACCAGCTCGCCCTCGCCCTCCACGCCATCGTGGTGCAGCAGCTCGTCCCCACGGCCGACGGCCGCGGACGCGTACCCGCCGTCGAGCTCCTGCTCGCCAACTACGCCGTGCGCCACCACATCCGGAGCGACACCCTCCAGAAGCTCTACAACGAGATCACCCTCGGCAAGCGCCAGGGCATGGTCGCGCTCGAAGAATCGCTGGCCCAACTCGTGCAGTCAGGCGCCATCGACCTGGACGAGGGCCGCGTGCGGGCGAGCCACCCCGAGGCTTTCGAGTCCTTCGTGAGAGCTTGAGCGGCCCTCGCTGTTTTCGGATATCGTAGACCGGTCATGAGACCCATCACCGCCAGCGACCTCATGAACCCCGAGGTTCTCACGGTTCAGACCGAGATGACCGTGCGGGAGCTGGCCTCGTTTCTCATCGACAACGAGATCAGCGGCGCCCCGGTGGCCGATCCCGAGGGCCGTCTGGTAGGGGTGGTCTCCCTGGCGGACATCGCGGCCGCGGCCACGGGAGAGGACCGCTCCCCCGACGACGGCTCCGGCTATTTCGGGCGAGCCTGGGAAGACGACAGCCTCGACGAGGAAGACGTCGAGGCTCTCCCCCTGGACGGCATGCGCGTGGCCGACATCATGACGCCCCAGGTCTACTCGGTGAAAGAAGACACCACCGTCTCCGAGATCGCCTCCCTCATGCTCAAGGTGCACCTCCACCGCCTCCTCGTCACCCGGGAGGACCGCGCCGTCGGCATCATCTCGACTTCGGATCTCCTCGGCCTGCTGGTGGGAGAAGATTAGAAAAGTCCCTCACCCCTAGCCCCTCTCCCAGCCCTCCACCCACCCGGCCGGGGAGAGGGGAAAAAGAAACAAAACCTGTTTTTGTCTTTCTCTTTCTCCCTCCTCTCCCCGGAAGGGTGGGCGGAGGGCCGGGAGAGGAGGGCCGGGGAGGTGAGGGCCCTCACTCCAGACTCTTCAAATTCGCCGAAGCCAGCGGGTCCCCCGGCCGGATCTCCAGCACCCTCCGGAGCAGATCCCGGGCCTCGTCCTTGCGGTTGCTGGAGATCAGCAGCGTGGCGAGATCGTTCATCGCGCCCACGTGGCCGGGCTGGGCCGCGAGCGTCTGGCGGTAGTCCTTCTCGGCCCCGGCGAAGTCTTTCGTCCCCATTCGCAGCACGCCCCGCAGGTAGTGGAATTCGGGGTTTCCCGGTAGGGCGGCGAGGGCGCGCTCCACGGACTTCAAGGCCTCCTCGTTTCGCTTGACGCTCATCAGGAGGGTGATCTCCAGCGACCGGGGCCGTGGATCGGTGGGCGCCAGATCGGTCTCCTGGCGGAGCAGGCCGAGGGCCTCATCGATGCGGCCCGCGATGACCAGAGTCCTCGCCTCGTCGAGATTGCGGCCGACCGGATCGGCGCTTCCCCTCTCCTGCGCGTTCACCTTCTCCGTGTTGGACTTCTCGCCGCTCTGGATCTCGCGCACCCTGGCCATGGTCCTGGTCCCTTCCTCGCGATTGCCGGAAGCGAGCTGGGCACGGCCGAGGAGCTGCCAGGACTGGATACTCTTGGGATCGTAACGGGTGGCCTTGCCGAGCACGTCGATGGCCGCGGCCCAGTCCGACGTGGCCACCAGGGCCTGCCCGTACTCGCGGGAGAAATCCGCGGCGAACCGCTGCTCGGGGGGATTGGCGGGCTCCTTGCCCAGGATCTGCTCCGCGAAGGGCTTCAGGGTCGCGACCGTATCCGCCGGATTGCCGGCCTTGTACTGGGCCCGGGCGAGCAGGAGCGCGATTCCCGGATCGTCGCCCACCTTGCCCTGGAGCAGGGTGATGGCCTCGGCCGACTGGCCCATGGCCAGATGGGCTTCCGCGAGGTAATGGCGGATGCTCAGGTCCAGCCCCGGCGGCGCCTTCTTGAGCAGAGGCTCCAGGATGGCGATGCTCTCCCGCGGCTTCTGCAGGAGCAGTTGGAGCCGCGCTGAAAGCAGCCGGACGCGCGGATCTTCCTGAGGCAGTCCCGTGAGGAGCTCCTGGGCTTCCGGAGGCCGGTCGAGCTCGATGGCCCCATACGCGGCCGAGATCCGTGCCTCCTGGTCCTCGGGGTGGGCCTTGCACCAGGGGAGGAGGAGCCGGTAGCTCTCGGAGATCCGGCCCGTGCTGCCCTTGAGGAGCCCGAGGTCGCGCGAAGCGGGGGAGCCGGGCGCCTTCTCGACCGCCTTCTCCAGATAGGCTTCGGCCTTCGCCGTGTCCTTGAGAGCGAGAGCCGCCCTGGCCGCCGTGTGCAGGATCACGGGTCCGGCCGCGTCGCCCTCCGCCAGCGGACCGAGCACGGCCAGAGAGTCCTTGGGCCGTCCGGCCTCGAAATACAGCGTACCCAGCAGCGCCAGGGCGGCCGGAGGAGCCCCTGGCTTGGTCCGCAGCGGCTCGAGGATGGCGATGGCGCCCTTGAGGTCCTTGGCCTGATATTTTTTGAGCGCCGCCGTGACCTCCGGCGGAGTCTGGGACGGCGGAGCCGGCTTCTTGGGCGGAGCCTTGGTCTGAGCGCTCAGGGGAAGGGCGAGGAGCAGGAGGAGGATTGGGTACAGCTTTTTCATGCGAGGTCCAGTGTACACGCCCCCGCCCGGACCCTCACCCCCCGGCCCCCTCTCCCGTCCCCTCCCTCCCGCCCTCACCGGGAGAGGGGGAGAAAAGCAAGACCGCTTCAGCCAAGCTCCCCCTCTCCCGGTGTGCGGGAGGAGGGAGGGGACGGGAGAGGGGGCCGGGGGGTGAGGGTCCGGGCGGGGGGACGCTACAATCCCCGCCATGTTTCTCCTCCTGCTCGCCCTCGCCGCCGCCCCATCCACCCCCACCCCCCAGGCCGCCGCCCTGCGCAACCTCGGCCTCGCCCAGCTCGAAAACGAGCGCCCGGCGGAGGCCGCGGAGACCTTCCGCAAGCTGGCCCAGCTCACGCCGGCCGATCCGCTGCCCTACGCCAACCTCGCCCTCGCGGCCCTGCGGCAGCAGAAGAGCGAGGACGCCCAGAGCGCCATCGCCCAGGCCCTCGAAAAGGCGCCCAACCGGGCCGATCTCCTGCAGCTCCAGGGCGACATCCTCCAGTGGAGCGGCCAGGACGAGGAGGCCCTCGCGGCCTACCGCAAAGCCGCCGCCGCGGCGCCGGACGGGGTCGGCATCCAGTACTCCCTCTACCGGCAGGCCCTCCAGGTCTCCACCCCCGACGGCGAAGCGGCGCTGGCCGGCGCCCTGAAGGAGCTGGTGCGGCTGCGGCCGGAGAACCTGGTCGTCCTGCTCCAGGCGGGCCACCGGGCCATCGCGGCGGGCGACCGTGCGGGCGCCACCCAGGCGTTCCTGCGGGTGCGCGAGCTGGCGGGCACGGCCTCGCCGGCCGCCACGGCCGCCCTGATGCCCCTGATGACGGCGCTCGAATCCGGCGAAGTCGCCACCGCCCGGGTGCCGGCGCTGCGCCTCGAAAACGTGCTCCGGCCCACCCCCATCTTCCAGCAGAGCCTCCAGGAGCTGGCGCCCGGCGTCCTGGGCCTGCCCGTGGAGCGGTTCGCGTCCGAGCCTCCGCCGTCCATCTTCGGAGACCCCGTACCGGTGCGCTTCCAGGGGAGCCTGATCGCGGGGGGGATGGCGGCCGGCCTGGCCGTGGGCGATTTCGACGGCGACGAAAAGATGGATCTCGCCTGGATTCAGGGCGGCGAGGTGCCGCGCGTCTCGATCCGCAAGGGTTCCGGCGGCGACGCCGTCGCCGGTCCGGAGGCCGCCGGCATCACGAGCCTGCTCGCCGCGGACCTCGACAACGACGGCAAGACCGACCTGATCGGCTCCGGACCCAAGCGGATCGCCTTCTGGCGCGGCAAGGGGGACGGTGGCTTCGAGGACGCGACCGCCGCGGCCGGGCTCGCGAAAGCGAGTGGGGAAGCCGCCGCCGTGCTCGACTTCGACATCGAGGGCGACCTCGATCTCGCCGTTGCCGGAGACGGGATGGAGATCTTCCGCAACGCCCTCCAGGGTCCCCTCGAAGCCGTGGGCAGCCAGATCCTGCCGAAGCTGTCCCTTTCCGGGCTCCGGGACCTCGCCGCGAGCGATCTGGACCGGGACGGCGACCTCGATCTCCTCGTGGCCCACGACAAGGGGATCGCCTGGCTCGACAACCTGCGCCAGGGCCGTTTCGGGGACCGCACGGCTTCTTCCGGGATCGCCGCCACAGGCCCCGTGGAAGCGGTGGTGAGCGCCGATCTCGACAACGACGGCCGTCCCGACCTGGTGGCCGCGGGCTTGGGCCTCTCCCTATGGCACAACGTGGGCGGGCGCTTCGAAGCCTGGACGCTCTCAGGATTGCCGCAAACATCGCCGCAATCATCGCCAGGGAAGCGCTTCACCTCCGCCATCGCCTTCGACGCCGACAACGACGGCCGGCTCGACCTCGCCGCCGCCGGCCCGGACGGCATCACCGTCCTCGGCCAGCGGGGCACGATCGCCGCACCGGCCTTCGAGGCCCTGCCGGCCGAGGGCGCGCCGAAGTCCGTGTCCGCTCTCGCCTCCGCGGATCTGGATGGCGACGGCGATCTCGATCTCGCCGCGGCGGGGGAGACCGGCGTGCACCGGCTCGTGAACGAAGGCGGCAACAAGAACCACTGGCTCGCCGTGCGCCTGCGCGGCCTCACCACGGGCAACGGCAAGAACAACCTTCAGGCCCTGGGCGCCGTGGCCGAGGTGCGCGCCGGCACCGCCTACCAGCTCCGCGAAGTCTCCGGGCCGGTGACCCACTTCGGCCTCGGCAGCCTGCGCCAGCCCGACCTGCTGCGCGTCGTCTGGACCAACGGCGTGCCCCAGAACCGGCTCCAGCCCCAGACCAATCAGAGGATCGTGGAAGAGCAGCTCCTCAAGGGGAGCTGCCCGTTCCTCTACGCCTGGACCGGCGAGCGCTTCGAATTCATCACCGACCTCCTCTGGAACTCGCCCGTTGGCCTGCCCGTCGCCCCCGGCGTCTTTGCCGGCGCGGACCCCGACGAGCTCGTGCGGGTGGACGGCGCCAAGCCCACGGACGGCGGGATCTACCAGCTGCGCGTCACCGAAGAGCTGTGGGAAGCCGCCTGGTTCGACGCCGTCCGCCTCTGGGTCGTGGACCATCCCGCGGACGCCGAGGTCGCAAGCAGCCTCAAGGTGGAGCCCGGCAAGCGCCAGCCCGTGAAAGTGCTCGCCGCGCGTGGCCTCCGCCCCGTGGCCCGGGCCTGGGACGGCCAGGGCACCGATGCCACCCGGCGCGTCCAGAAGCGCGACGAGGTCTACGCCTCCGGCTTCGAGCCCGGCCCGTTCCAGGGCGTCGCCCGCGAGTGGGCCTTCACCTTCGACCTCGGCGATCTCGGGGATTCTCCCGGCGCGCCCGTGCGGCTCCACCTCGACGGCTGGATCTTCCCGGCCGATGCCAGCTTGAACCTCGCCGCCGCCCAGCGGCCCGACTACCCCTACCTGCCGCCCCGGCTCGAAGTGGAAACCCCCGAAGGCTGGAAGCCCCTCCTGCCCTCCATGGGCTTCCCCGCGGGCAAGACCAAAACCATGGTGGTAGACACCCCGCCCCTCCCGCCCGGAGCCCGGCGCCTGCGCATCGTGACCTCCCTCTGGCTCGCCTGGGACCGCATCGCCTGGACCCGTGACCGGTCCGATTCCGTCCCCGTCCTCCGTGCGCGCCTGTCTCCCCGCGAAGCCGGCCTCCGCTACCGCGGCTTCTCCGAGCTCGTCCGGCGGAGCCCCAACGGCCCCCACGGCTACGACTACGAAGCCGTGACCGCCGAATCCCCCTGGCTGCCCTTCCCCGGCCGCTACACCCGCTACGGCGACGTGATGGAGCTGCTCGAAACCACCGACGACCGCTCCGTCATCCTCGCCCCCGGCGACGAGATCGCCCTCGAATTCGACGCCTCGGACCTGCCGCCCGTCCCCAAGGGCTGGACCCGCACGGTTTTCCTCCAGAGCCAGGGCTGGGACAAGGACGCCGACCGCAACACCTACGAGGCCCTGCAGGTGGAGCCCCTGCCCTTCCGCGCCATGAAGAGCTACGGCGAGCCGTTCCCCAGTACTCCGGAGATGCGAGAGTACCGGGAGAGGTGGCTGACGCGGGTGGTGGCGCCCGGCCGGACCCTCACCCCCTGACCCCTCTCCCGTCCCCTCCCTTCCCCCCTCACCGGGAGAGGGGGGGCGGAGCCGCGTAAGTGACTGAACATAAAGGCGTTAGCAGGAGTGGGCTCCCGGGAGCTGTAACCGGCCAGTAACCGGGCGCCCAAAGTCGCGCTCCCTTCCCGTCCGGCAGCGTATCCTATGCCCGAATCCAGCCATAGGAGACGCGATGGGGCGCCCAAAGTTGATCTACTCGCTCAAGGACATCGAGAGGAAGACGGGGATCTCCTACCCAACCCTGATCCTCTACGCCAAGGAATTTGCCGATCAGATCCCGACCCTTGGCAGCGGCCGCACCCGCCGCTACCCCGCCGAAGCCGTGGCGGTCTTTCAGCAGATCTTCGCGAAGCGTCGCCCAGGCCGGAAGCCGGGGGCTGCCTGGAGAGGGCCGAACGCCTCCCCTGCCGACGGGGAGGCCTCCCCCCAGGCGCCGCCCGTGCAGCTCGCGGAGGAAGACCGGGAGTTGATGCGGAACCTGACGGAAGCCCTGCGGGAGGTCTCGGCCAGGCTTCAGGCTCTCGCGGAAGCGGGGGTGTTTCCGGGGGCGCCGGCCTCCAAGTGAGGCACCTTAGACGCTGACGAGAAGAAGCCGCGTTACCGCCTCATCGAGGCGCCTAGCTACTCGGCGCTGATGACGGAAGACAGGCCGACCCTCCCCCCCTACCCGGAAATAGCTGAGCCGATGCCGAGCGGCACAGGTGGTCGGCGGTGTCAATGAGATGGAGCGCGTATGCTTCGGAACGCCAAGATGCCCGCCCAGAAAGAGGAGGGCACGACTTAACCGAAAGACGCGATTGTCATGAGCTATGGTATTTTGGTCGCCTAGGCAACGCCCGGAAGAATAGTCGTATTCACGTGTCCCCCAAAAGGGGGCTCCGGCTACATATATATAGATGATGGCCACCACACCTCCAAGGAGACGTGAAGTGTCCCAAAGCCCCCCCTCCCCGCTGGCCCTCGCATTGACGTACCTGCGCACAGCAGCCGGTTGGTCCATGCCTCAACTAGCCCGAACGCTGGGAGTCAACAAGTCCCTGATCTCAGCCTATGAGGGGGGCAGGAAGCGCCTGACCCGGGGTCAGTTGGAAACCTTGATTGCTCCTCTTGGTTATCCCCCGGAGGCGGTGGATGTTCTCCTAATAGCGCATTGCCTGATTCACCCCGAACCTAATGAACAGGCACCGTCTCCTGTCGCCCTCACTCCTGAGGAGTTGCGTATCGTGGACCGCGCCGCTATGGCCGCAGGCTGGGCGGCCGGTCGCGTCGCCGCGGTAGCTGTTCGGACCGAGCGAGTCCGCCGATGGAGGGAGGAGAAGACGGATTCCGAGAAACAGAAGGCCGAGGAGCTATTTAAGAGTCTCGCCACACTAACAACAGCGAAGGAGCGGCGCGACCTGATCGAGGCTTTTCCAAAGTTCTGGAAATGGGCATTGGCGGTGCGAGTGTGTGAGGCGAGCGTGAAGAGTGTGTCCCACGATGCAGGAGAGGCGCTTGAGCTGGCGAAACTGGCTGTGTCCATTGCCGAGCGCGTCCCTGGGGAAGACAGTTGGCGCTCGCGACTTCTGGGCTATTGCTGGGCGCACGTCGCCAATGCCCTTCGGGTCGCCAACGATCTCGCCGGTGCCGACAAGGCATTTGCCCGCGCCTGGGTCCTTTGGCGGGAAGGAAGCGATTCCGCTCCCGACTTGCTCGATGAGTGGTTGCTGCCCGCGATGGAGGCTTCTCTGCGGCGTGACCAACGCCGATTCCCTGAGGCCTTGGAGTTGCTAGGGCGGGCACGAACCAGCCAAGGGGGATCGAGTTCTTCCGCATCGCTGACGATTCTGCTAAATGAGTCGAATGTCTTTAGCCTGATGGGTGAACCCCAGCGTTCCCTTGCGGCGTTGACCGAAGCGGCTCAGCTCTGTGAAGCGTCTGGAGATCGCCGGAAGCTCCTAGTGCTCCGCTTCAACATCGCGGAGGACCTCTGTCAACTGGAGCGCTTCGGGGAAGCCGCACAGTTGCTCCCACAAGTGCGAGAGTTGGCCCTCCAGCAGGCCAACGAGCTGGACCTCATCCGCGTAGGCTGGCTGACCGCCAAGGTGGCGGCTGGACAGGGTAGGTCGGAAGAAGCGATTGCTGGCTTTGAGCAGGTAAGCCGCAATTTTACGGACCGAGAGCTGGCCTACGACGCGGCCCTCTCCTCACTCGACCTCTCAGTGCTCTGGCTGAAGGCCGGGCGCACGGCGGAGGTGAAGGCTCTGGCGGATTCTATGGTCTGGATCTTCAGGGCCAAAGGGATAGCCCGCGAGGCCTTGGCAGCGTTAAAGGTCTTCTGTGATGCCGCCCGACAAGAGAGCGCGACGGTAAAGCTGGCCCGGGAGGTCATCGCAAAGATCGAGAGAGCTAGGCACTCGGCCCCCTCACAAAGAAGAGGCCGAGGTTGAGAATTTTACGGAAGGCATTGGCCGAACGGATCTAGCCGGCAGCCCGCTTTCCTCTGGGGCTCAGGGCTTTGGACGCTTCGGAGGAAGCTCAAGAGGCGGTTGAAGAACTCCGGAACCGCCCATTCTTCCGCCTGTGCCGACCGGATGCTTTCCCGCTGTGCTCCAGCGGCGAAAGCCGGCCACGTAGCGGCCAAGAGGATGGCGAACAGTACAAAGAGAATCGTGCGGCGAACAACGGTGGTAGGCATTGCGGCTCTCCCTGGAGAGTACTCAACCCAGGTCTCGGATGACCTTGGGGATACCCCCCTCCAGGGAAAGTGGACCAAATCCCCATGAGTCATGTCTAGTTACGGGAGGTCGATATGGCGAAGCGAGGAGATCCGAGCGTCCTGCGGTACGTTGTCAACTTTCTGCGCTTCCGCTCAGGAGTGATAAGGAAAAAACGGATGACGCAGGAGGATTTCGGTGATGCGTGTAGGCTTAATCAATCCGAGATTTCCCGGTTTGAGGTCGGCAAACTGGCCCCCTCGGAGGAGCAGTTGCGCCGGATGGCGGCGGTGGCCCGGATCGAGTGGCCTCTGGTGATCCACATCAGGGAGTTCTATGCCTCCCTTTTCCCCACTATTGGGCGGGAAGGGGCGTCTGTCGGGGCGCTCGATCTCAAGAGCTTGGAGCCTGTTCTGCTGGCGGTTCGCCCCTACTTAGTCAATGTCTGCTCTACAGAGCCGACACGGCGCTCTCCAGATGAAGAACGGCAAGAGGCGGCGCAGATCTGGACAGCACTCGAACGGCACACGATTCCGTTACGCCGTCGCCTCATCGAAGTCTCTCCCGACTCCGGGAAATGGGCATTGGCGGTGCGAGTGTGTGAGGCGAGCGTGAAGAGTGTGTCCCACGATGCAGGAGAGGCGCTTGAGCTGGCGAAACTGGCTGTGTCCATTGCCGAGCGCGTCCCTGGGGAAGACAGTTGGCGCTCGCGACTTCTGGGCTATTGCTGGGCGCACGTCGCCAATGCCCTTCGGGTCGCCAACGATCTCGCCGGTGCCGACAAGGCATTTGCCCGCGCCTGGGTCCTTTGGCGGGAAGGAAGCGATTCCGCTCCCGACTTGCTCGATGAGTGGTTGCTGCCCGCGATGGAGGCTTCTCTGCGGCGTGACCAACGCCGATTCCCTGAGGCCTTGGAGTTGCTAGGGCGGGCACGAACCAGCCAAGGGGGATCGAGTTCTTCCGCATCGCTGACGATTCTGCTAAATGAGTCGAATGTCTTTAGCCTGATGGGTGAACCCCAGCGTTCCCTTGCGGCGTTGACCGAAGCGGCTCAGCTCTGTGAAGCGTCTGGAGATCGCCGGAAGCTCCTAGTGCTCCGCTTCAACATCGCGGAGGACCTCTGTCAACTGGAGCGCTTCGGGGAAGCCGCACAGTTGCTCCCACAAGTGCGAGAGTTGGCCCTCCAGCAGGCCAACGAGCTGGACCTCATCCGCGTAGGCTGGCTGACCGCCAAGGTGGCGGCTGGACAGGGTAGGTCGGAAGAAGCGATTGCTGGCTTTGAGCAGGTAAGCCGCAATTTTACGGACCGAGAGCTGGCCTACGACGCGGCCCTCTCCTCACTCGACCTCTCAGTGCTCTGGCTGAAGGCCGGGCGCACGGCGGAGGTGAAGGCTCTGGCGGATTCTATGGTCTGGATCTTCAGGGCCAAAGGGATAGCCCGCGAGGCCTTGGCAGCGTTAAAGGTCTTCTGTGATGCCGCCCGACAAGAGAGCGCGACGGTAAAGCTGGCCCGGGAGGTCATCGCAAAGATCGAGAGAGCTAGGCACTCGGCCCCCTCCGGTTCTTAGGGCGGGCGGGAGAAAACTTGGGTCCTTCGGGCCAAGCTCCAGGCCTTGCCATTCGTACAGGTAGCGCGGGCTCAGGCCCCATCCTGTACTCGGACGCCACCACACGCGGGGAACTCCCCTTCGGGTTCTCCGCACCCCTCCTTGGCTCAGACGGGCATCTGTAGGGACATCACACCGGGGGGCGGCTGTCTGCGCCGGCCGCCTTCGTTTGGCCGCCGCCACCTGCTCAGCGATTTTCAGGTGAGGTCTACAGGGGGAGTTGCTCAAGCCGTCCTCCTGGTATAGAGTAACTCCCAATATTGCTGAACAAGGTCTGCTAAGAGGCCGGAGAAAGGAGGAAATCCATGCCACGAGACGACGAGCGAAGAAATAAGAGCTTGCGCCGCTTCTATACGATGGGCGAGGTGGAGGCGATTACGAGCTTGTCCCGCGCTACGATTTACCGGAAGATGACGCAAGGAACGTTCCCGGCTTCGGTTCTGATCTCCGAGGGCCGGGTCGGCTGGGAGAGAGGAGCCGTTGAAGAGTGGTGCCAGCAGAGGACGGCGCCACGGGAGCACGGCGAATGAGCGACGCCGAGAGCGATTTGGTGGACGAGGAGGGGGAGCCTTATCCTCCGCTGGTTCGCACATTGATCAGGAAGGTTCTCGGCGGCGCGTCGGTGGGAACCGAGTCACAGGAGCGGCTCGCACGGCTAGACGAACAGCTCCAGGACAGCGTTCAGGAGTGTAAGGCCGGCTCCATCCCGAGCAATTTGGAGTCTGTTTTACTTGAAGTTTGGGAAACGCTGGAAAGCCTCGATAACGAGCTGAGTTGATATTTCTTACCCTCCGCATCGGGAGGCGGCAAGATCGATCTTGGTCTCTCCACAGCCTGAGCGTTGAAATTCATCACAAACTAGGGCGGTAGAAGGGCCGCGTTCTACCGGGATAGAACGCGGTCCACCGTGCGGGCGAAGGTCCAGGCCATCACGGCCAGTCGTACAGGGAGCGCGGGCAGGCCCATAGCCTTCGCAGCGAGGAGCATTCCGGTTTTGGCCGGATTCCGTAGAGCGGCGCGGGTGAGAGAAAGGGCCTGCACGGCGTCAGCGACAGGAAGGCCTCCTCGCGTGAGGGCCTGGACGGCGTGCAAGGGGTGCAGCCCGAGGCGAACGGCTTGCCTCATCCAATCGGCGGGCGCCTGATGACGACCGGGAGGGGATACAGAGGCAGGCTTCAGCCGACGATGCGAGAGCGCGATTCAGGTCTCGGTGAGGGGTTCTGCATCCACGATTGCCGCAGAACCGTGGTGCGAGCGGCGGGTTCGGGGCAGCGCTGAGCGGCCCGTTCCAGGACGGCTGAGCCATGCACTCGGGCCAGGGCGATCTGATCCCGAGGACGCAAGGCGAACACCCGCTCGTAAAGAGTCCCGGCTCGCTTCTCGATCTGATCCAGTTCCTCGAGTTGGGGGTGAAGGCGTCGGGTGAGCTGCTCCACCTTCTGGCGTCCGTCGGCGAGGTGAGCGTCTGCCCGCGCGAGGTCAGTCTGGGCGCGAAGGTAGGCCGTGCCGAGCGTGGGGAGCTGGTGGGTTGCGACGTCGAAGGCCTTGCGTCCTTCGGTTCCGAGGGGCATATAGTTGCGGCCGACGTGGAGGACTGATCCCTTAAGCTCCCCGAGCTGAGCCGGGAGGACCTGAGGGACGGCCTTCTCCCGGTCAAGATGGCCCAAGTAGCGGCTCTCGACCTGCGGAGCCTCGCGGTAGGCGCTGGCGATGGCACCGCGAATGCCTTCCCGGGCCTCCTGCAATCGGCGGCCGGCATTGTGCCGAGCCTCTCAGGGCGGCGGTGACCTCCTGTCTGGCAGCATGAACCGGGGCCACCTGGACGGCGAGCTCGCTCCTTCGGTCCCCTCGCAAATCGGAGTCCACCTGCTGAAGTAACGGGCGGCGTGGCTCATACGGTCCGAACCGTCCTTCCAGAGCGCGCAACGAGGCGCTGCGGTCAACGGAGGACGCTTTGACGTGCCGGTGATCGTCGGTGACGACGAGCCCCTGGCCTTTGCGTTCCAGGTATAGGCCCTGCTCGGCGAGCCGTTCGTGCAACTCGCTCCAAGAGCGGGCTTCTTGGAGGACCGGCCGGGCGACAGCCCGGGCATAGTCAAGCAGAGGCGGCTCGCCGGTCCTCTCGAATTGGCGGACCACCGAAGGGGGTAGACGGTTCGGATCCTCATTATGAGGTGTCGGGCGCAGGCCGAGAGCCAATTCCTGGACCCGCAGTGATGCCATGAGCCGGGGCCGGTCTTGCCAACGGTCCCAAGCACGAAGGGTCTCCGGGTGGACGCGGTTGACCAGGAGATGGATGTGCTCGTGGGCGGTGTCCCGATGGGCGACGATGAGGGCCTGATGCCCTTCGAGGCCAAGGTCTCTCAAGGTAGTGTCGATGACTTGTTCCCATTGCTCCCGGGAGAGGTGCTCGTCAGGAGGGAGAGAGATCGAGATGTGTTGGACGGGTTTGTCGGTGCGTCCCTGGGCGGCGGTGGCACGCATGAGGATGGCTGCTTGCTGAGGGTCGCCCAGGGTCAATTCGCGAGTGGAGGTCCACAGCACGCGGTCTGGATTGGGATTATCCTTCTTCCCCTGTAAGAGGTAGCGAGTCGAGCCGCCGAAGCCGGCGCCGCTATGAGACATGCCGATCATAGGAAGTTCTGGAGTCGTTCGCGGAGCTGCTTGAGGAGGTCGGTGGCCTCGGCAGCGAGGATCGGCTGTCCGCTTCGCAGGGCCAACCGGACCAGGTTGTTGAGGTTAACTCCCAGACGGTTCAAGGCAACGACCGCTTGTTGATTGATCCTTCGGCCCAGAGGCGTGCCAAGAGCCACTTGGCGGAGGAAGCGGGAGGGCGACAGCCCGACGGCCGCAGCGCGCTCCTCTACAGTCTCCCATTCCTCGGGAGTGAATCGGGCCGAGCGGATTACGGTTCTGAAATTCTGGGTTGCTGCGGGCCGCTCTCCATCAGCGCTCAAGTGTCCGTCTTTGTCGTTGCCGTTCATTGCAGGGATTGTAAGAACCGAAAAATCTCGCGGTCAAGCAACGATCAGCCGTTGCTATTCAATGATCTATCCTGGATATAAATGGTCAACGCTGCGAAGCAGCGAGACTCTTTGAAAGGTCTTGCAATTGCCTGGAGCTTGAGATTTTTCCCGCTTGAGCGGCGAAGCCGCGAATGCGGGCTAGTCTGCTATGTGCGGAGCGGCGCAGCCGCGTAGCACATAGCACTGGCTAGCTCCCGTTTCGCCCCAGGCCCGCAGGGCCGCACCGGCTTACAGCCTGGATGATCCTTTGCGGACCATGACCTTGTCGAAGCCGTTGCCCCGAAGGACCGTGGTTCCGTCGCCCCAGACATCGTTGGAGAAGGTAGGACCCAAGGGCCGCCGAGGAGTGGATCTTGGTCAGCGCGATGGACTCGGCCTGGGTGAGAGGTGGCAGGAGGCCGGGGAGGGCCATGGCGAGGCCCGCTTGCACCCTGCGCAGGGCTTCCTTCTGTGCTCCACTCTCTTGGGCTCGCCGCTTGCGCGCCAGCGGCCTCGCAAACGCGAGGCTCGCCCTCACCTCACTCCCCGCCTCACCTCTCCTAGGGAGCGTAGGGCTACCTGGAGGAAGGAAGGGTCGATGATCAATCCCAACGGCACTCCAGCACTCCCTAGTAGTCCCTGTTCCGACGACAGAGAGACGGTGCTGGGAATTGGTAACGAATTCTATGTTGTGAGAGAATATGCAGGCTAGGGAGGAAAACCTGTGAACCACCATCCGACTCCGGCGGAGCTGGAAGGGCTTGTGCTCGGGGGGCTCAGCGCCGAACACCGAGGGTGAAATTTTATTTCATTTAGCCTCGCCGAGGCATCCATAGTTCTTTCCGTCTTTCAAGAGACGTTCAGCATTGGTAATATTAAAGTCTCTTGCGTCTTTTCTAAAATTTTTTGTCCCGTTTTGAGAAGGGGTGCGCACTCCCAACCCAAAGCACGCACTTTTGTGAAGTGCTTGCAAAAAGTAAGGAGGGCAACTCTATGGACAGGGGGCATTTGAAGATCGAGATTTCGGGCGATGTCGCAAAAATCATCCTGGCGATCGCCTTGGGGATGGCCTTGCTGTTCGGGGTCGTGCACTGGCGGGACATCTGGCGGCCCGAACAGGCGCCGGCCTTGGAAGTTACGCATGGAAGGTGAGAGCGGGGGCCCCGGGCCTGCTTGGCGGCTCCCCGTTTTCCTCTCGATGTCCTTGACCGCCGCTAGGCTTGGCGGGGGTTAACACCTCACCGACCAATGGGGCGGGCTCCTCCCCTGCGCCGCTCGGCGTGCAGCTGCGGAAGAAGACCGGAGGCGGCGAGTTCATCCTCGGAGTAGGGAGGTCTGGGCGAGCATGGGCGGCTGCGGCGCCTGCCCGACGCCGTAGACCGGCTGATCTGGAAGGCTGGTCGCTATAGCTGAGCACGAAGGCCTTTGGCTTGTTCTCCACCAACCGTCGGGCCTGATACTCGGACGCTTCTCCAGCAAGGGCGTGGGCGCTTCGGGCGCTACAAGCGGAGGCTAAGCGCGCTTGAGCGCCGCTCCCAGCGCGCTCAGCGCCTCGCCGGAGCCGCTCGGCAGGGCAGGGCCGCACAGGCTTCTTCGGGGGAGGCGGGGCCGCGCTACCCTGCCCGGCCCCCCAGGCCAAGCCGATCCCGAGCGGCGAACGGCGAGGCGTGCTCGCAAAACGAGCGGTCCCGTCGGGAGCGCCAATCGAGCGCGAGGAGTCTCGGTCATGCTCGCCCGCTCGCGCCGCTCGATGCAGCACTGGTAGCGCGGCCAAGCGCAGGACGGTTGCCTTCCAGCGGCGCTTCCCCTTCCCCCAGGTCGCTGCCAACGCCCTCCCCTGCGCTGTCAGCGGAGACCGTTACCCTCACCAGCGCAAGAGCTGGGCGCAGTCTGCTTGATGTGCAAAGCGCTCGGTAGTGGGGCGGCCCAGCTCCATCCGACGACGGGGAGACACCGCCGCAGATGCCCGGCCGCCTGCGGAGGGGTGGCGGGGAACCCGCAGGGTGCCCCGCGGGGCGGTGGTGTCCCGCCCCCGAAAGTAAGCTGGTGCGGCCTGCCCGCCCGGGACTTTTTCCGGCGAAGGGCGTGGGGGGTTTGCACCGTGGGGGGTTCGGTCCTTGCGGATCACGGATCGGCGTACCGGGAAGAAATGCAACTACAAGGCGCTGGCCGAAGAGGTCAGAGATAAGGCGCGGCGCGAACGACGTATCCCGTGGCGAAAGGCAGCCGAGCAGCTAGCCAAACAAGTCAATGAAGTGCAGTCAGACTCCATCGTGGCAGGGCGGGACCCACGTGGGGTCTCGCCCGCAACTCTGTTGCTGCTCCGAGTCGCGCCAGATGTCAAAGCCTGATAGAATCGGGCAATGGCAAAGCCGCCCGCCTCGCCGATGACCGTCTCACAGATCAATGCTTTGCGCGAAGGTATAATCGAAAACGCGATTGCGCTTATAGCGGACGCCGACTTGCTCTACATGAACGGTCGTCTAGCTCGCGCCTATTCGGTTGCCATTCTCGCAACCGAAGAGATGTCAAAGATCCCGGCGCTTATAGCCTGCATAGACGAACTCGACAAGGGGGTCCAACCGAATTGGGGCGACATTGCCAAATTTCTCGCTAGCCACCACGGAAAGCTGATGATGAATGAGCTGTACTTCGCCTCGCAGCGGAGCGCCTCTGGCCTAGAGCCCACCGGCAGCAAGCAGTGGCAGGAGGCCATCAAAGCTGCTAAGGACCGCAACACGCGAAAGCAAAGCGGGTTCTATGTCACAGTCGATGCGGGTGTCGTTACGACACCGGCGGTTGCCGTCAACAAGGAGCACGCGAAGTTCGCGCTTGGATTGGCGCGAATCACGTTCAACATGATTGAACTTGTTGACCGCGCCTTCACGTTGCGTCGGCACAATCCACAAGCACCTGTCGAAATCCATTTCCGATACTCGCTCTTGGACGAGCCGCTTGTGGATGACCTTCCACCAGCCCGCCAGGGCCGCACCAGCTAATCAAACGTCTCGGAAGGTGATTTCGTGCGCCTTCAACTGGGCCAATTCGGCGTGTCCAGCGCGCGGAGCGCGAAGAACTAACTTCCGTCGGCAGCGGGCTTAGGGCTTGGCAAGGGAGCGTAGCGACCGAGGGCCGCGCCGGCGGCGGGATGCGGAAGCCCCTCTCCTCACTGAGGGGCTCCGGAAGGATAGGGCTCGATCTTCTGTGGCCCGAGCGCAAGGAAGCGCTTCGACTCTGGCACGAGAAGATCGAGCGCCTTCGTGCACAGGCGGTGACAAGAGCCGCATAGTCCCTCCAGAGATCCAGCAAACCTTCCGGAGCCCATTCATAAAGGTTGTAGACCCTCCTCAAGTCGTCCTTACAATGGTTCATGGCGGCTTCCGCGACTTTAGCTGCCGCAGCCAGCCGTGTAAATCGACTCTCCACGATCCGCCGTCCTTTGAGTTGACGAGGATGCCGAATCGGCGTAGAGTCAACGTAAGATACGGCAACCTCAACACATAGAGCCCCGGCGATTTCTCCGATCTACTTTGCTTTGGCTTGTTGGGATTGTGATAAGGCCGATTGGAATCCGTAGCGGTGACCGTTGAGTATAGGGTTATGCGCTAAGAGTAGGGTGGAGTTTCCCATGAACGGTATCTGTAGACTCTGCGAAGAGGCGGGCGAACTTCGCAACTCACACCCGGGGACCAGCCAGCAGAAGCGGCACAGCTTCGGCCTTCATCCCTCGGGGAGGAAGGGGCGCGGCGGGCGGAAGAGCCTCTTACCCCAATGAAGGCCCAGATTGGGCGACACTTTGATGCCAGGAAACTGGACCAGCAACAACTCGGCCAAGCCAAGGTACAGAAGCCAGCCAAAGAGTGAGGCGCCTAACCCGACTGCTCCAGCGGACCAGACCCATCGCATGCGCGCAAATTCTCCTTTCGAGCTGCGGCCCGTAGTCGAGCGGTTCATGCAGCAACGCGGCGCTGGGCCGGTAGGCCTCGCTCGCTATATGCCTGCGCCATGGGCTAAGGTGAGAGAGTGCATAACGAATGTGCTGTCCAAGGTCGAGCGAGACGGAGGCCAAGCAGTCTTCGGCTGGACGTTTATGCCCCGGTTCAGTCCCGATCATGGGTGCTACGTCGTGGCCACACACCATGCGGTGTGGCATTCCCCTACCGACCTCGCCCTTGTTGACGTCACGCCGTTTCATCCAGAAGAGCGTCATCGCCCAAGCTGTTCGGGTGGGGACACCATCTTCCTCGTTGACGAAAGCGCCTTGCCGCATCGCCGAGGCCGCGTGTTGTCACCCCTACCGCTTTGCTTTCTTCCGGTCACCCCCGAACCGGCGCTCGACACCTACCTACAGCTTCTCGCCCGCGAGGAGGAGACGCGATGGGCGGAGCAATTGAACTCCCTTGCTCAACAGACTCAGTCCGAACGGTGAGACCTATCCCAGGCGTTGCACCGGAAGGCTGACCGCCTCCGGTGAACGCCATTCCCGTTAGGCGCCTTGGTGGTCCAGAAAAGCTAGACTTCGAGCTGACCAGATGCCAGACCTCCATACTAATGCAGGCGAAATCGTCTCAGGGCTTAAGCGGGTTCTTAGCAGAACTCATGCCGGAGTCGCACTTGCAGGCGCGGCTATCATTGAGCAAGGTCTGGAGCGCGTGCTGCTGTCCCGAATGCGAAAGCTGAATCGCGCGAAGCGCGACCGACTCTTCGAGGGATATGGCCCCTTGAGTACGTTTTCGGCAAAAATCGATGTCGCCTTTGCCTTGGGCCTTATTGATCCCGGGATCTATGATCGGTTGACAGTAGTCCGGAAGGTCCGCAACAAGTTCGCTCATTCGGTAAGCACATTGGGCTTCGACAGCCCAGAGATCGCCGCATTACTCCTCAACCTCCATCCCAGCAACCAAGAACAAACTGATCTGGAGAACTTCTACCTCTCTCAATTGAGCTATATAGCATCCCATCTCGAGAGTGTGGAAACTTCGAAGTCTCTTCCGACAGAAGGGTAGCCTAATAGATGCAATCGATGCCCATCGGGAGGAAAGGTTCTCATCAGGAGCGCGAAGCGCTCGGCCGACCAGCGCGCGAAGCGCGTAAGAACTAACTTCGCCGGCAGCGGGCTCAGGGCTTGGCAAGGGAGCGTAGCGACCGAGGGCCGCGCCGGCGGCGGGAGGCGGGAAAGCCCCCCTCCTCACTGAGGGGCTCCGGAAGGCTCGATCTCTGGGACTATGCGGGCTCTGGTCACCGCGTGTTCGCGAAGGCGTTCGATCTTCTCGAAGGCAAGGGAGCGAAGCGACCGAGGGCCGCGACGGCGACGGAGCCCGGCCCTTGAGGTGGGAAGCCCTCTCCTGGCTGAATGGTTCTGGCGCGCTCGGAGTCGCTCATCCCAATCGGCCGCGCCCTTAAGCCCGCGGGCTTGGCGAGGGAGCGGAGCGACCAAGGGCGCCGACGGCCGGAGATTGCCGCCGTGATCTTCTCAGCGATGGTCAGGTGAGATCGGAGACTGGTGAGGAGGGGGAGGAGCGGGCGAGCGCGAAGCGGCTCGGAGCGGACTCATTTCTCGCCGGCCCCGCGCGGGCGACGGAGCCCAGGCCTGACGTGGAAGCCCCCTCGATGCCTGGGCTATGCTGCTCTGGTCATAGCCTCCGCGCGAAGCCGGTCGATCTTCTCGTGCCAAAGTCGAAGCGCTTCCTTGCGCTCGGGCCAGAACTCATAGAGGTTGTAGACCCTCTTCAAGTCGTCCTTACAGTGGTTCATGGCGGCTTCCGCGACCTCCTCGCGTACGCCCAGGGAGCTAAGATGAGTCCTTCCGGTCCGCCTCCAGTCGTGCGGGCGGACGTTCTCGAGTTGGGACAACTCGCGGAAATTCCGGTTAGCGGACTTGAGCTTATCCGGATAGTCTCGGTCGGCGTTGTACTTCCAGAACAGGGGGCCGGTCCCTCCAACCTGCATGGACCTCCGCAACAGGATCTCCGCGATAGGGCCAACCAAGGGGATCAGGAAATCGCGTCCGTTCTTCGTGTCGGGAATCCTCCAGACCCGCTCTCCATTGATAAGGATGAGATCTTCCGCCCGGGCGCTGGCGGCTTCGGAAGGCCGGGACAAAGAGGCTAGCATCAGGAGGTAGCAGTCTGCGGCCTTCTCATCGTCCATCTTCGGGAGCGTCTGGAAGAAGGTCATCAGCTCCTCATCCGTCAGCCATCGGTCCCGTTTGCCTTTTGAAACCGTCACAGGGACGCCCATGCAGGGGTTCGCCTTGACTCCTGGAATGTGCGCTTTGCCGTAGGTAAAGGCGCAGGAGAGAACCTTCTTGACTTCCCGTACACCCTGCGGCGCCCGCTTGGTCACCTCCGAGAGAAGAACCCGGACGTCTTCCTCCGTGAAAAGCGAGACGGGAATCTTGGCAAAGCGGGGCAGAAGGTGTGTCTTGGCAGACGCCTTATAGCCCTTGTAGCTGCGCGCGGCGAGATGGTTTCTGGCGTGGGTGAAGTAATGGGCGAGCAGGGCGCCAATGGTCCCTTCCGTCACGCCTTCGGGGAACATGGTTCGGAGGTCCTCAGGCAAACTCTCGGCGGTGATCCTCTTGGGGGCGAGGCCCTCCCCTTGAGGTCTCGCCTTGGGATCGCGACCCTTGGCGAGCTCGCCTCGGAAAATGTCATAAGCGCGCTCGAACTCCTGCAGGGTGATGGGGGTGAGAGGCTCTTCCGCTCGGCCGCGCCCCTTCCTGCCCGAGGGGTGAAAGCCGAAGCTGTGTCGCTTCTGCTGGCCTGTCTCCGGAGAACGGTAGATCATGAAAAACGTCTTGCGCCCGTCCTTGGTGACTCGGATACCAGCCGATGGCGTGAGGGAGTGTAGAATCTCGACTTGAGCCTGGGTGGTCCTGAGGCTCCTGATCCGCTTCTCGGTCAGCTTCTCTGGCACGATTTGCCTCCCGTTGCGTGGTATGTGGTACCTGCTCGCAACTTGTATCCTACCTGTAACGGGAGGCATTGTCAACTATTAAGCAGCATGGACTTACATGTGATTGCATGAGATGCCGCAAGCTGTTGACGATCAAGGATTTAAGGCGGATTTGACCCTCCGTGAGACACCATGAGAAATCCTCAGAAAACCCCTCCCCCCTCACCGGGAGAGGGGAGAAAATAGAGAAAGGATTTTTTGACAGTCTTTCTCCCTCCTCTCCCGGTGAGGGGGGAAGGGAGGGGACGGGAGAGGAGGGCCGGGGAGGTGAGGGCCTTTTGGCACACCCCTTGCTCAAATATTCACCACGTGAATTCCCCCAGGAACACCATCACCCGGAGAACCGTGCAACATGAAAATCCTGGAAACTCGCGTCTACCGCGGTCCCAATCTTTACGCGCGCTGGCCGATGATCCGCCTGCGGGTTGACCTTGGTGAGCTGGAGGACTTCCCCACGGCAAAGCTTCCCGGTTTCGCGGACCGGCTTCTGGAAATCATTCCTTCCCTCTGGGAGCACGGCTGCTCCTACTGTGAAGACGGCGGCTTCGTGCGGCGCATGAAAGAAGAGGAAGGCACCTGGCTCGGCCACGTCATGGAGCACATCGCGATCGAGCTCCAGGTCCTGGCCGGCACTCCCGTCAGCTTCGGCAAGACGCGCGGCGAAGGCCTGCCAAGAGGCCAGTACCACGTGATCTACAGCTACGTCGAAGAGGCGGTGGGACGCGCCGCGGGCGAGCTCGCCCTGCGCATCATCCGCCACCTGCTGCCGACCGGGCGGGAGGCCCACGACCCGTCTCCCTTCGACTTCCGGACCGAGCTCGAAAAGCTCATCCATACCACCCAGCGCTACGCCCTCGGCCCTTCGACCGCCGCCCTGGTGCGCGCCGCCGAGGAGCGGGACATCCCCTGGATCCGCCTGAACGAGGGCTCGCTGGTCCAACTCGGCTACGGCAAATACCAGAAGCGTATCCAGGCCACCCTGACCAGCGAGACGCGGCAGATCGCCGCCGAGATCGCCTCCGACAAGCGTCTGACCCACCAGATCCTGGAACAACTCGGCCTGCCCGTCCCCCGGCAGGCCATCGTCTACGACGCCGAGGAGGCGGTGGAGGAGGCCGAGCGCCTCGGCTTTCCCGTGGTCGTCAAGCCCCTGGATGGCAACCACGGCAAGGCCGTCGCCATCGGCTTGAAGACGGTGGACGAGGTGCGTGGCGCCTACGAGAAGGCCAAGGGCATCTGCCCGCGCGTCATCGTCGAAGCCTGCCAGCCGGGCAACGACTACCGCATCCTGGTGGTCGACGGCCACGTCGTGGCCGTGGCCCGGCGCGTTCCCGGGCACGTGGTCGGCGACGGCCGGCATACCGTCGCCGAGCTGATCGACATCGTCAACAGCGATCCCCGGCGGGGCATCGGCCATGAAAAGGTTTTGACCCGGCTGGTGGTGGACGAGCAGGCGCAACGCCTCATCCAGCAGGCCGGCCTCACCCTCGAATCCGTGCTCCCCAAGGGGCAGGCCTTCTATCTGCGCTCCACCGGCAACCTCTCGACCGGCGGCACCGCCATCGACAGGACCGACGGGATCCATGAGGACAACCGGACCATGGCCGAGCGCGCCGTCAAGGCCATCGGGCTCGACGTGGGCGGCGTCGATTTCGTCTCGCCCGACATCACCCGCAGCTACAAGGAGGTCGGTGGCGCCATCGTCGAAGTCAACGCCGCCCCCGGCTTCCGCATGCACCTCGCACCCACCGAGGGCAAGCCGCGCGACGTGGCCGGCCCCGTGATCGACATGCTCTTCCCGCGCGGCACGCGCTACCGCATCCCTATCGCCGCCATCACCGGCACCAACGGCAAGACCACCACCACCCGCATGGTGGGCCACATCCTCAAGCTTTCCGGCTTCAAGGTCGGCATGGCCACCACCGACGGCGTCTACATCGACGCCGTGCGCACCGTGCGCGGCGACATGACCGGCCCGTGGTCGAGCCAGCTCGTCCTGCGCGATCCCACCATCGACGCGGCCGTGCTCGAATCCGCCCGCGGCGGCATCGTCCGCTCCGGCCTCGGCTGGCGCAAGTGCAACGTCGGCGCCGTGCTCAACGTCGCCTCCGACCACCTGGGCCTGGGCGGCATCAACAGCCTGGAAGAGCTCGCGGCCATCAAGCAGATCATCGTCGAGGTGGCCGAGGACTACTGCGTCCTGAACGCGGACGACGAGCGCGTGGTGCGCATGGCCGAGGCGAGCCCGGCCGAGCCCATCTACGTCACCATGGATCACAAGAACGAGATCGTACGGCGCCACGTGCGCAACAAGGGCAAGGCCGTGGTCCTCGAAGAAGGATTGAACGGCCGCATGATCGTCCTCTACCACGGCGAGCGGCAGATCCCTCTCCTCTGGGCGCGGCAGATCCCGGCGACCATCGAGGGACGGGCCTACCACAACATCCAGAACGCCATGTTCGCCGCCGCCATCGCCCACGGCCTGGGCGTCGGCGTGGAGAACATCCGCCAGGGCCTGCGCACCTTCAGCACCGATTTCTTCCAGGCCCCGGGCCGGCTCAATTTTTATAATGAGCACCCCTTCCGCGTCCTGCTCGACTACGCCCACAACGCCCATGGCATGGAAGCCGTGGCGCGCACCGTGCTCGAGCTGGCCGTCCACGGCCGCCGCATCGGAGTGATCGCCGCGCCCGGCGACCGCCGCGACGAGGACATCCTCGCCCTGTCCACCGCCGCCGCGCCCGCTTTCGATTACTTCATCCTCCGCGAGGACGACGACCTGCGCGGCCGCCAGCCCGGAGAGGTCGCCGAATTGCTCCGCCGGGGTCTCCTCCAGGCAGGCGTTCCGGCCGAACGCATCGGCTCGCGCATCTACAGAGAAGCGGACGCGGTCGTCAACGCCCTGGAGATGGCCCGCGCCGGCGATCTGGTCGTCATCTTCGGGACCATGCTCACCAGCGTCTGGGACCTGATCGTCAGCTTCAAGCCCCGCGCCCAGATGGGCGAGGTGCTGGTGAGGGAAAACGAGCTGGTGGGGGCGTAGACGACGGCCGGCTGTCCGGCCGCAGAGCCGCCCACAACGCCCCCGCGGCTCCGAGGCCCAGGAGCGCCAGCAGGCCCCGGTGGAGATTGGCCCACAGCTGCAGGCTGCGAGCCTTCGCCCGCTCGTCGAACGCGCCGTGCGCGCCAGGATCTCCCGGCACCGGCTCCCACAGATTGTCCAGGCGATGGGGATCGTCGAGCCCGCCGTGCTGCTGCGAATCGTAACCATTTTTCGCCAGATAGCGGTCCGCGAAACCGGGAGCGATCTTGTCCCCCACGATCGCCTTCACCGTGGGCCATCCCACGTAGATCTCGCGCCGGCCGTGATCGGCCGCCCATACGATCGCGCGGGCCGCCACCTCCGGCTGGAAGATCGGCGGCACCGGCTGGGGCTTGCGCGGCAGCCGGCTCTTCACCCATCCGAACTGGGGCGTATTGAGCGCCGGCATCTGCACCATGCAGAGCCGCACCTTGCTGCCCTCGTGGAGCAGCTCGCTCCGCAGTGAATCGCAAAACCCCTGGACGGCATGCTTGGCCGCGCAATAAGCGGATTGGAAAGGGATTCCCCGGTACGCCAGGGCCGATCCCACCTGCACGACCGAGCCCTCGTCGCGAGGCACCATGCGCCGCAGGGCGGCCAGAGTGCCCCACACATAACCGAGATAGGTGACCTCCGTCACCCGCCGGTACTCCTCCGGCTCCATCTCCATGGCCGGAGAGAGCACCGACACCATGGCGTTGTTCACCCAGATATCGATGGGACCGAGCTGCCGCTCCACGGCCTCGGCCGCGGCTTCCACCTGATCGGGATCGGACACGTCCGTCGGCAGCACCAGCGCCCGCCCGCCCCGCTCCTCGACCTCCTCGCGGGCTGCCTCCAGAGCCTCCCGGTTGCGGGCCAGAAGCCCGATCGACGCCCCCCGGTCCGCGAAAGCCCGCACCGTGGCCCGCCCGACACCCGCGGACGCCCCGGTGATGACGACGACCTCACGCGATGTTCGCGATGTTCGCGATGTTTCTCGACTCATGCTGCCTCCTCCTCGGAGAAGACGCTGGTGCAAGACAGGTGCCCCGGAGCCCACGGCACAGCCGCACGCCGCTGTTGCGAATTCTAGCCAAAAGAGACCCACCATCTGCCGCCAGGTTGCAGACCCCCGAATACAAAGGTCTTCATTCGCGCAAAATGCTGTGAATAGCCCGCTAAAGCCTTCTTTTCCCTCGATCTGCTCTCAGGAGGAAGGCAAAAAAGTTGCCAAATCGCTCTTCTTCAGAGCCAGGAGATGGAAAAATGCTGCCAAATCTCTCAGAAACCCGTCCTGGAACTTGTGGTTGACAGCATTTTTTCAGGTGCACCTGGCCTGTTTCTCGGGGCAAGCAACTTGGTGCTCGGGGCGAGCCTTGTCTTCCATGATTTAGACAGCCTGAAGACGGGTATTGACAACACGATGCCTGGGAGAGGATTCTAGGCTGCGAATGCTGACAACCTGAAGCGGACGGCGAGGCTGAGGTCACCCCCCGCAGGCATCTTCAGGACTGACAAGGAGATACGCATGACCGCCGCACTGCCCATGGAAGCCATCGTGGCCCGTCTGGAGGCGCAGATCGCCCACCACCGGGAGAGAGAGGCCTTCCACGCCGAGCAAGGGGCCTACCATGGAGAGCAGCAGGCCCTGCACGCCGCCGAGCTGGCGGCCCTGACCTCGACCCTGGACGCCTTCAAGACCTCCACCGCCAAAGCCGCCGAGCTGGCCGCCCGTGACATCGCCGCTCCGGTCCTGTCCCCCGCGGAGCCCCTCCGCGCCGCCACCTCCATGGACATCGGCCGCAAGCCCTCCCTGACCCGCATGGTCGAGAGAGTCATCGAGTCCCGTCCCCCGGACGAGGCCTTCGGCACCAACTACATCACCGCCGAGATCAATCACCGCTACGGAGACCGTCTCCGCCGCCCCATCAAACCCAAGCTGGTCTCGATCGTCCTCCGCCGCCTGGCCGCCACTGAACGGCTCCGCGAGGTGCGCAAGGGCCGGCCGCATCATGAGGCGCTGTATTCGCGAGGGTGAGGGGGGCCGCTGTCTTACTTCCCCGCCTCCACCCGCGCCTCGTTCCACAGGATGTGCCCGCTCACCGGGTCCGGGACCGTGAACACCAGGCGCTGGTCCAGGTTGCTCACGAGCACGACGGTCTGGAAACGGGCGTAGGTGCCGGCTTTGGGCAAGGTTTCGATCGCGACCTTGAGGGACGTGTTGGACACGCTGGCCCGTTCTCCGGCCGCGTCCTCGGTGGTGATGGCGAGAGGGACGTTCGCCAGATATCCCTTTCCCTTGGGCGTCAGCGCCAGGGTCTCGACGGGGACGCCGAGCGTCACGGGGACCTCGAAGTTCCCCCGGCTCCGCTTGGGGGTGCCCAACTGGACGATGAGGCGCCGGTCTTCGTGGTCGCCGCCGAAGAGGAGCACGCTCTCGGCTTTGAGCGCCGTCTCGGTGCGGCGCGAAAGGTCCGAGAAGCCTTCTCTCGACCGTACCTTGAGGTCGGGCCGGCGGACCTGGACGGTGATCTGGTGCTGGCGGTCATTGGCTTTCCAGGAGGGCGTGAAGCCGAGCCAGTAGTAGGAGCCCGAGTCCGCCACGACCTGCCGGAAAGCGTCGTTGGACGCCGACACAATGACCCGGCCGCCCGTGGCCCGCGCCAGCGAATCCAGAGCGGTGACCTCGACGGCGTCCGATTGCGAGGCGTCCACCGGATAGACCGTGTAGCCGAGCTGGTTGGCGGCGTGCACGATGGGGCTGTAGAGGCGCGGCGCCACGGACAGCGACCAGGCGCCGGAGAGGAGCAGCATGACCTTGCGGCCGGGTGGGGTCTCGAACCCGCGCAAGGCGGCGAGAGCGGCGCCCGCTGTCTTGCCGAGCTGGGAGCGGGCCTCGGGGCTGATCCGCTTGGCCATGGGCGCGAGGAGCTCCTGGACCTCGTTGACTTTGGGACCTCCCACCCGGTCGGAATCGCCCCTGCTGAGGCTGCCGGAGATGTCCCCAATCCAGTCCACGTCGGCTTGCAGGGCCCGCTGCCGGGCCAACATGTCGCCTCCCGTGGCCGGACGCTGCCGGGCCTGCGCCAGCGCCTTCCTGAGCGTCTCCACGTCCCCGGTCCATGGGCAGACCACGCTGAGATGGGAGCCGTCGAAGGCGAGGATCGCCATCTGGTCCGAGGGATGGAGCAGGGAGAGGTCGCTCTCCAGCTTTTCCAGCACCGCATTGCGCCGGTTGGTGAGGGAGAACGAGTCATCCACATAGACCAGATAGCTCCGTCCCACTTCCTCGCCCGCGGCCACGGGAGCCCCCGGCGCCGCCTTCACGGAAGTCCCCTCCTCGATCTCCGAGAAGTACCCGACGGGTACCTCCTTACCGTCCACCAGAAGCCGGAAATCCGCCATCGTCAACCCGCGCACCCGCTCGCCGGACGCGCTGGTGACGACCGTCTCGACGTTGACCACGCGCACGTCGATCGTCTCGCCGATGATGGGGATTTCCTGAGCCTGCGCGGGCAGGGCAAGGCTGAGCAGCGCGGCGATAGTCCACTGGACGGAGATCTTCATGTCTCGCCTCCTGGAGGGGATCAGTACGTCAGGCGGTTCGGAAGAGCAAAGGAGGTGCCCGGCTTCCAGGGAGGAGCGGAGGCGGGGAAGTGACCTATGGAGAGGACGGGAGTGTCCCCTTTTAGAAACAGGTAAACTACGATATCTACTGAGGGGCCTGAGACACTAGCCCCAGATTCTAGCCCCCGAAGGTTCTGCTCAGGCTGCTCGGGCTGGTGCTTGCTGCAGCAGATCCAACAGGGCAGTGGAAAAAGGATCGCTCTCCTTCACTTTAAGGATGTAAGCCCTGTAACAGTCGTGAACAGCCAAGAGGAAACCTGCGATGTCTGCCGGATCACCTCCAACCGATCGCGCTTTCTTGAGAAAGCTCTTTTGCCCTATCTCGGAGCGGAGGTCATGCTCACACAAATGGATTCCAGCCAGATACTCGGCCAAAGGGTCAAGGTTGATACGCACCTGATTACGCGCAGGGCCAACGGTGGAGACAATTCGGAGCCTCCCCTCGAGGTAATCCAGGGTCTTGTCACCATCTGTCCCAAGCGCTTGAAGGACTTCGTCGCGTGCCGTTGGTGCCGGGCGAAACGTCGTCTTCAGGCAGCGCCATGCCAACGAAGAAACCGCTGTGTGAATTTCGCGTTCATCGAGCTGTCCATGTGAGACGGTACGGTTGAGCTCGTTAAGGTAGCTTAGCATCAAGTCGGGAATATTATCTGGGAGCTCTTCGTCACCGCTTCCTTCCTTTAGCTTAATCAGCCGATCTGCATAGAGTCGGGCAAGGAGCACGGTGATGTTGCGTGCTCCCACCATTCTAGATAGATGAGCGCATGCATCGAAGAATTCAGAATCAGGGAAAAGGTCTCGTTTTGCTTGTAAAGAGAGATAAGACTCCATGAACGAAGCAGTCCTATTGCCTTCGATTCGCATTGGCGTGATTTTTTTTGCGTGGGCCGTTCCAAGGACATTCTCGGTCCTGGCGGTCACGATGAGCGAGTTGATTGAGAAGTCCGGCAACTCCGGCCGAACTGCCTTCTGCATAGTTTCGTTCATTTCTGAGAGGTGGTCAATAATAACAAGGACACGCCGTTGCCGCAACAAGTGCTCAAAGAGACGCGGTGAAATAGGCTCCTTGCTACCAACCATAGTTTGCAGTTGACCACGGATCATGGCCAGCAGAGCATCTTGGTGTTTAACATCAGCTTGTGGCTCCAATTCATCTTCAATAAGGACAGGTATCATCCAGTGGGGAGCCAGGCGTTCATTTTGGGACTTAGCCATTGCCCATTGTGCAATGAGACATGCAAGACTCGTCTTGCCGGCTCCGCCCTCGCCCCAAATAAGAATACGCGCCTGAGATTGAGAGAATATTTCCCGTAGGTCCTGCGACGCAAATTCTGGTTTTCCTTTTCCTTCAAATATTACTGGAGAAGAGACATGGACCTCTCTATCCCTTACGGTCTTTCGGTCGCCAAAGTTGGTACGAGCAACATCAATGTGATGCTTGACCCATGCATCTAAGACTCGAGTTCTGTGTTGAAGTAAAAGGAGCTTTTTTAGACTAATTTCGGATCCCAACCAGGGAATCTTGAAGCTGAAGGGCTCTAGCGCTTGGTCAAGAGTTAACATCCATAGAGGGGCAAAGATATAAACCAGTAAGAGAGCAATAGTGTAGACGCCTAGGGCCAAGAACCAAGGTCTTTTGAGGGTTTGTTTCCACCAAAGCGAGCTTAATTTATCGTCGATCGTTTTTATAGTAGAGTCTAATAATTTTTCTAGTGAGCTTAGTGTATCTGTTGCCTCTAGGTTAGCTTCCGTTTGCCGTATATTCTTCACTCTATCTCTGGCATCCCTCAGCTTGGATATAATTTGAATCATGAGATCTGCAGACAATTCGCCGTCGTTGACTGCTTTCGACAGATCTTCGCAGAGTACTCGTAGCATCTGCGCCGCTTCTCCTCTAAAATCCTGATTGTCAAGTTTCTTGCTGATACTTTCAATGACCAGGGGATTTTTCTTCCCAAGCTGAGGATACGAAATGAATATGTTGCTGTAGGACAGGTCTATATCTGCGTTGTCAATTGCTTCCGAGATAGCGAGCACAGTGTCATTCGAGCTGGCGCCAATATTAATCAGGGCAGATATTGCGCTCGTTTTAAGCTCTTGAATTTTTATTAGCGGTCGTATCTCTTCTTCGGCTGTCACTGCAGATTCTCCTAGTTGGCCGATGGCATCTAAGGTGGAATTCTTAAGCTCAACTGAAGATTTTTTATCCCCGATAACCTCTAATAAATCTTGAAGGCTATCAGGTGATCCAATAGCTCCAAGAGCGGTGGCGATCTCTGTGCGGATATTAGTCTCTCGACCTTCGCGGAGTAGCTTTCGAAGAACGCTGATGATTCTCGCCATCTGCTGGTTAATTCTGCCGGTCTTGCCAGCGTCTTTGTTAATCTTGCCGAGTGCTTTGATTGCAGCTATTTTAACGGGCGAGCGTTCAGTTCCGAGAGCCGCTATAAAATCTTCGTTCACAGGCTGCGCGGCTTTTCCTGTCTCGCCCAATGCCTTGGCGCAGTTTGCTTGTACCATTTCTGAGCTTGACATGATAAAGACTGCTTTAAGAGTCTGAACTTGTGAGGCGGCTAAGGTGCCCATATATGCTAATGCGGAGGCTGCTGCGTATTGCGCGCGCGGTTTAGAGAAATCCTTCAGTGCAGTTGCGAGTTCGCTACTAATAACTTTAGTCTGACTCCGGATATAGTCGCGGTCTGAGCGATCACTAAGGCCAAATCTGAATATTGAGGATATAGCCGAGATGGCAGCTAGACGGACATCTAGGTTCTCATCCTTGAGGGCACTTAGGGCTGCCTTAAGTCCTCCGTACGAAGTTAGTTCTGGTAAGCAGAAACTGGTGAATATTGTGCGATAGACTTCAGCAGAAGAGTCGTGTGACAAAGCTTGCTCAAGAAACTGTTTTGCCTCTATGGGGGCACCTGTTTCTACTAATATTTGAACTATTATTTCTAGGAGGGCCGCCTTGGTGGTTGGCTGTCTCTCTCTCTCGAATGCTGTCTTCAGTAACGACATTCTCTTGGCTTGATCTTTTCCTGCGCATTGACCCAGTATTGTGACTGAGGTACTCCTTAGGTATTCGTCTGTAGAAGAGATATATCCTATTGCTGCATTAGCAAATCTCGGGCAGAACTTTTGTGAGCGAGGATTACTGCTTATGGCTCTCAGAGTTCTAATTGCAATCCTGCTCTGGATCTGATTTTCTTTGGTATCCTCAAGGAATTTTAAAATTTCTAACACTACTGGTTCAGGGTTAGGGTCTAGAGCTCTTCTGATCTCGGACAGAGTGCTTTCTCTTTGCCACTCATCTTCTGTTCGAAGTCTTGAGATCAATGCCTGGATAGAGGTAGGGGAGGGCGGATCGGAAGCTGGGTCCGCTGCCTCTTGAGCCCAAATGGGGAGAACACGGAGCAGCAATATAATTATAAAAGCTTTGATCCTATATGCAAACATCATCTCACTCCTAATCTAAACACTGATACTTGCGCCTCAATCACCCTAGTATCTGATGAGCAATTCTAGCCGAAGAGACCTCTATAGCATAGAAACTAGAGACTTTCCGATATGGCTATTATTTCGGGCTACTTTCACCCGACGCGCGGGCCTAGAGCGGCCTAGAGCAGTGTAGACTTTGACGCTTGAAGGCAGCATTCTCGTTAGGTTCGGTGGCGGCTTACCTCATCCGCAGATGCATGGGCTGGTCGCGATCCAGATACGTCTGGCCCGGCAGCGTCGTCCCCGTGGCCTCGTAGTTCCGGTTCGCGCCCATGCCCGAAAGCTCCAGGACGAGGAGGAGCGCGGCGATCCCTCCTAGAACCTGCAGCAACCGGCGCGGAGGATCGATCGGGTTCAGGGTGAAGCCGGAGGTGAGCTTCGCGATCCTTTCGCCGATCCAGACCAGGGCGGCGGCGGTGAGCGTCAGCCAGAAGGGGAGGTAGAGCAGGCCCTGGCGGACGTAGCCGAAGAAGAGGCCGGTGGTGATCATTCCCACGAGGGTCAGGAGGAGGACGATCACCAGCCAGCGGCGGGGGGCTCCCGGCGTCGCGAGGCAGCAGAGGAGGCCGAGAAGGGCGAGCGGCAGTCCCAATCCCCAGCCCGCTCCGGAGTCCGGCGTGAAGACGTCCACGGGCAGGCGCGTGCCGGTCAGTCCCCCGGGCCAGTCCCACTGGGTCCAGCCGAGCTTCCAGGCGGAGAAGTAGAGCCGCCACTTCTGGAGGACGAGCTGGACGAAATCACCGGGGTTCTGGCGGATCCAGTCCCAGGCGATGCGGTCGCCGTGGAGGATGAACTCCAGGTGCTGGGGATCGGTGAGGTCGAGGACTCCGGACTGGGCCTTGGAAGCCAGGAAGTCTCTCGAAAAGGTGCCGTCCGCCTGCGGGTTGTTGGCCAGGGCCAGGTTGACCGGTCCGTAAATGGTGAGCGGTACGAAGGTGGGGAGCGGCTCCGCGAGCCGGCCCGCCAGGCGCTCGTTCATCTCGGAGAGATGGAGCGCGTTGCGGATGGCCCAGGGCGCCACGGCGAGGACCCAGCCGAGCGCCACCAGCACCCAGGGCTTGAACCCCGTCCGGCGGCGCAGCGCGGGCAGGAGACCGGTCCCGACGAAGATCACGGCGATCAGCACGGCTTCCGCCCGGGTGAGGGCGAGGAAGCCGAGGAGCAGTCCCAGCCCCAGGGCGGATTTCCAGCCTCCCGATTTACCTTCGGATATTGCCTCCGGCGCGGCCAGCGGGTGATCGAAGCGGCGCGTCCAGAGGAGCAGGCAGAGCATCAGGAGGGTCAGGTAGGTGCCTTCCGTCACGGGTGCGACGCCGAGCACGTAGAGGCCGAAGCTCCAAACGCAGAGGAGCGAGGCGGCGAGGGATACGGCGCGGCCGAGGTAGGGCTTGACCAGGAGATAGAGGAGCCCCACGGGCAGGCTGCCGATCAGGGCGGTCACGACCTTGACGGCGAAGTAGGGGACCCGATCATTATGAGCTCAGTATCCGGGCCGGCGCCCACGAGCGTATGGACGAAGGCGAGCACCCAGGCAAAGCCGGGAGGGTGGAAGGGGATGCCGTTGTCGTAGAGCTGGCCTTTGAGGAGCGCGCGGGCGTAGTTGAAGAAGGTCTCGGAGTCGCCCTCGTAGAAGATGGTGTAGGGCCAGCTCCAGTCCCGGTTGGAGCGCAGGAAGGCCAGCCGGTGCACCCAGGCGAGGAGGGTGAGGCCCAGGGCCCACCAGAGGTCGGTCCTTTTCGCCGGGGATTTCTCGGTCTTGCGCTCGCGCCGCTGTGCTTCGCGACGCTCCTGGCGGGCTCTGCTCATCTCGGCTCCGTTTCGAAAGTGGCTGGGAGGATAGCAAAAAGAAGAGGGCCGGACTCTTCGCCCGGCCCGAAAAAAGGAAACGAAGAAGATCGCTACTGCGTGCAGACCGGACGGGTGCCGCAGGCGATGCCGTGAGCGCTGAAGGCGTCCCAGATGCGGCAGGCGTTGGGCGTGCCGTTCGCCAGGTTGCCGTCGTCGTCGTCGGCGGACAGGAAGACCGTGTACCAGTTGGTCGAGCCGCAGCCGTCCACCACGGCCGCGGGGTTGCACTTGCCGCCGGAGACCACGCGGTAGGCGCTCTTGCTGGGGGTCAGGCTCTTGTACCAGATGGCGTCCATCTTCTGCCAGCCGACCGTCGTGCCCCAGCGGGTGATGAGCTTCTGCTCAGGTCCCAGTTGGCCGAGCTGGCGATGTGGCTCTCGCAGTGCCCCTGGTAGCCCATGGGGCCCTGGTAGGCGGAGAGGCCGGAGGTGTAGGGGCAGGCGTAGCGGTCGCAGTTGATGCCGTTGTTGTCGGCCACGGTGCTGGGCTTGGCGATGGTGCGGATGCCGCCGAGCGCGAAATCCGCCACGTCGCGCACGCCCGTGCAGGTGCGTTGCAGTTGGTGCAGGGGACGCCGGGCCGGAAGTTCTTGCCGATGCAGGGGTCCTTGGTCTCGAGGAAGGCGAAGGTGTCGCCCACGGCCTCGCCGGTGCCCTTGTCGCAGGCGGAGCCGCCCGAGTTGGTGTCCATGCCATGGCCCCACTCGTGGAGGAACACGGCCGCGATCTCACCCGTGTTGGAGCAGCCGCCGCCCGAGCGGTAGAAGTTCACCGTGCTGCCGTTCCAGAAGGCGTTGCAGGTGTTGTTGATGTTCATGTTGGAGGTGAGCGTGCCGTTGAGCCAGGTGTTGGACGGCAGGAAGCTCGCCGCCTTCCGGTTGATGTTGGTCAGGTGGTAGAAGCCCGTGCGCGAGGCGTGGGTGTTGCCCGCGCCGCCGACGCCCGGGGTGGTGCAGTCGGTGCCGGCGCTGGTGCCGAAGGCGATGTTGCCCGTCGAGCTGTTCGACAGGGAGATCGAGCCGCAGGTGTCGGTCATCCGGATGTAGCGGCCGTTGAGGGTAACGGTCGCCGTGCCGCCCGAATAGGTGTAGTTGCCGGCCGCGTCGGTCACCTTGGTGGTGCCGTTGGTGACGTTGGCGAAGGGGAAGGACCGCACGACTTCGGGGTCGGTGTTGGTCGTGGGGTAGATGCCGCCCGTCACCGTGGCGTAGTAGGTGAGGTCTTCGAGCGAGACGGGCTTGCCGTCCTTGGCGTTGACCAGGGCCTTGTAGGTGGCCGTGTCGCCCACGCGCCGGAACTCGACTTCCCACACCAGGAGGTGGCGGTAGCCCTGGCCTTCCGCGCCCGCGAACTTCTCGGCCGGACGCTCGCCCGAGGTCAGCGCCGGGACGAGCTTGAGCGTGCCGGGGTTGGGATCTCTTCGATCTCGGCGACCCGGAAATTGACGGCGCGGAGGATCGAGGCGAGGGCCGCCACGCGGTCGATCTTGGGAGTCGGGTTGGTGCGCACGTCGGCCACCCGGTCGGCGCCGAACTGGACGATGTTGCCGTTGTTGATGCGGAAGAAGACGTTCGCGCCCTCGACCGGCACGCCGCGGTGGAACTGCTGGAAGCTCGACGAACCAGAGGTCGTTCTCGCCGCCGGCATAGACCGAGCTCTTCTCATTGAAGCGCAGGTCCACGTTGCCGACACCCAGGAAGCTCAGGGAACTCGTCCATGAAGACGCGCAGCCTGGTCTCGACGTCGGCCATGCGCGGAGCGCCCTCGTGGCCCAGCTTGAGATCGGCCGCCGTGAGATTGTTGCCGCGGCCGGGCAGCAGCGGGATGCCGACGCCCTGGATCAGGTTCGGGCGGGCGCTGCGCTTGTCCCAACGGACTTCCCATTCATCGGACTGGTGGGCGAAGAAGCGTTGCAGGGCCGGGTTCTCGAGAGCCTTGCGGGCGCCGCGGGGCAGCGCCTCGATCGAGGGCTGGACCTCGAGGAGGGGCGACTGGAAGCCGCCGAGGATGGCGAGCTTGCCCTGGTCGTCATTGTCGTCGCCGTCGCCTTCGCCGCGGCTGAAACGGTCACTGTCCTTGGGCGGGATGAGGGAGAAGGCCATGGAGGGGACGAGCAGCGTCCCGATCAGGGTGAGAAGCAGGAACTTCGACAAGCGCGAACGTGTCCTCATACTCTCCTTTTCCTTTCCTTACGACATGATGGATGACAACAGTCCTCCCGGAGACCTGAAAAAAGGATCAGGTCATTGCCGCGTACCCGACGGCAGGTCTTCCGGAGTTCTAATTAGTAGGGTGCAGGGCAGAGAGAAAAGTGAGCCCACGGTCCCTCATCTTTGAATAGTGGTAGGCTTGCCCCGAAGCAGGCTTTCAGCAAAGACCCTCCTACCGCCCCTGGCGCCGTGTCCACCTTTTCGCCAGGATTGCGTTGATCCAGTCAGAACCAGATTCCGACCTCCCACACGGGAAGTAGGGAACAATGCCCAACGCACGCCACGCCTTGTTGATCGGCATCGACCAGTATCCCAGGATTCCGAACGCGGAGCTCCAGGGGGCGGCGGTGAGCCTGCCGGTAGGGGTGCGCCGCTAGGCGCGAGAGGAGGATTCGATGGATTATCTCGATTTCGCGCTTCTCATCGGCGCCGGCGAGGAGGGGAGCTATAGCGTCACCGTGCTCGATTCGCCGTGCGGTGAGGGACGCGCCCGCATGGATATTCCTCTGCAGCTCCAAGCATTCCTCAAGGCGATCGAGGGGACCGACAGCGAGGACGCGCCGGTGCAGTCGCTCTCCAGAGCCGTCCAGGAGATCGGGCAGGTGTTGTTCGCCTCGCTGATCCAGGAGAGCGTTCAAGACTGCTTTCACACCAGCTTGGCGCTGGCGCGAAAGGAGGGTAAGGGGCTACGCTTGCGATTGCGGATCCAACCCCCCGAGCTTGCCCGCCTCCCCTGGGAGTTCCTCCACGAGGGAAAAACCGAGAGCGACCACCTCAGTCTGTCGAAGAGGACGCCTGTCGTCCGCCATCTGCAGGTGGCGCTGCCCATCGAGTCGCTCATCCTGAAGCCGCCGATCCGCCTTCTGGGCATGGTCGGGGCCCGCCACGGCCTGGACGTGGCCGCCGAGCAGCAGCGCATGGCGCAGGCGATCGAGCATCTCACCCTCACCGACCAGGGGAGAGGCACGATTCAGCTCTCGTGGGTAGAGGGCCACACCTGGCGGGCTCTGTCGGAGGCGCTGGATCGCGGCCCCTGGCACGTCTTCCACTTCATCGGCCACGGTGGCTACGACGAGCAGACGGGGGAAGGGCTAGTGTGGCTGGAGAAGGAGGGGGAGGAGGGTGTGGCGCAGCGCTTCCCGGCACGCGATCTGGGCTGCCTGCTCGCCGATCACCCGACGCTGAAGCTGGCGGTCCTCAACTCCTGCGAGGGCGCGCGGGGGAGCGCCACCAATATCTTCTCCAGCACCGGCGCCATCCTGGCCAGCCGCGGCATCCCGGCGGTGGTGTCGATGCAGTATGCGATCACCGACGGGGCGGCGATCGAGTTCTCCCGCGCCTTCTACGACTCGCTGGCCGGCGGCGATGCCGTGGACGAGGCGGTTTCCGACGCGCGCCAAGCGATCAAGATGGCCCTCGGCGAGACGGTGGAGTGGGGCACGCCGGTGCTCCACATGCGGGCCAAGGACGGCGTGCTGTTTCATTTCGACCTGGACCTCTTCCGCCAACCGGCCGCAACCGCCGCGCCGCCGGTCCCTGCTCCGGCGCCTACGCTATCTCCCTTACCGGGACCGGCCGACGCCCAAGGGCTGCAGATCCTGCTGCGCAAGGTGTACCAGGCCTGGATCCAAGGAGTGCTCGAACGGTCCATCCAACGCTCGGCCCGCCTGGAGCTCGCCATGGAGAAGGTGGAGGGCGCCGTGACGAGCCCGTGGGGAAGCCTGCTCGAAACCCCCAACGCCGGTAGCGAGCCGGTGCCCGCCGGCCGTTCCTTCGGCGAGGTCTTCGAGGAGATGGGCGGCTCGCTGCTCGTCCTCGGCGAGCCCGGCTCGGGCAAGACGGTGACCCTGCTCGAGTTGGCCCGCGATCTGCTGGCCCGCGCCGAGCGGGACCCGACCTACGCTGTCCCCGTGGTCTTCACCCTCTCTTCCTGGAACGATGCGGGCCGCGGAATTGCCGGCTGGCTCGTCGACGAGCTGGCGGCCAAGTATGCGATCCCCAAGAAGGTGGGGCAGTCGTGGGTGAGCGACAGCCGCGTGCTGCCTCTCTTCGACGGTCTGGACGAGCTGCCCGCCGAGGCGCGCGCCGCCTGCGTGGAAGCCATCAACGCCTTCACTCAACAGTCGCTCGCCGGAGTCGTGGTCTGCTGCCGTCTCAAGGAGTACCTGGAGCTGCCGGCGCGCCTCGTCCTCAACGGCGCCATCCGCCTGCAGCCGCTGAGCCGCGACCAAGTGCTCGCCTACCTGGCGGCGGCGGGCGAGCGCCTGGCCGCTCTCAACCAACTGTTGCAAAGGGATTCCGCGATGCTCGTGGATGCCCGTTCGCCGCTGATGTTGAGCTTGATGGTGCAGGCCTATCAGGACCTGCCGGTGGAGGCTCTGGCAGCGGCAGGCGCGCAGAGCCTGGCCGACCGGCGTAAGAAGCTCATGGATGCCTATATGGTGCGGAGGTTCCGCCGCGCCGCCGTAGGAGGGGCCCGTGCCTGACCGGCAAAAGAAAAAACTTTGCTATAGCGAGAAGCAAGCCACGCGGTGGCTTTCGTGGCTGGCCCGCGGGATGCAGAAGCATGGCCAGACGGTGTTCCTCATCGAACAGCTCCAGCCGAGCTGGTTGACCGGCCGCATGCAGCTCGCAGCCTATATCCTGGCCTCCCGCATCGCGATCGCGGCGTCCCTAGGCATCATGGTCGTGGTGATGCTCATCTTGCCGGCGAAGATAGGAGGCATGGAGGGCATCGCCGCGCAGCTCATGGGGCTGCCGGAAGGCGCCGATGCTTCAGAGCTCCCCTTCTATCTTTCTTATGATCAGCCTCCTGCTCGGTTCCGGCGGTGCCATTGTCGACCTGAGGCGCCTCCACGGGAGCCGCATTTGGGATCGTGCCGACGAGCTCGCAGAACGGTGGCGCGGCCTGGCGTTCCTGGTGATCTATCTAGCCGGTCTGACGTCGCTTGGCTTCGTTTTGATCCTGTTCGACAGATTCATGCTCCCGGTGCTGTTCTTCGTTTTCCTCGGAGCGCTGATCTGGGGCTCGCGGGCTGCCAGTCTCGGGCGGGGAAGCGACATCTCGACGGTGGAGACTCTCGGCTGGTCGTGGACCAGCGCCGGAAAGGGCGTTCTGAGCGGGTTTGTCAAAGGTTTGGTCACCCTCCCGCTCCTCCTCTCAAGCGTTGTCCTGGTGATCGGAACGATCACGCTAGTGGTGATGGAGGCCGCGGGTGGGATCCGCGCAGATGTGTTCAACGCCAAAGCCGTCCGCCGCGGCTTCCTGATCACTTTGGGTCTGGCCGGGGTGGGGATTGCGTTGCTGATTGCGCTCGGCGCCACTACCCTTGTCTACGTGGCGTTGGGGTTCGGGCTCTGCGGCGGAGTGATCGGCGGTATTTTCGGCGGGCTCCAGGGCAGAGTCGTGGCTATCAAGACCTTGCCCAACCAGGGCATCCGGTTGTCGCTGAAAAATGCCCTCACTGGAGGATGTTTGCTCGCACTTCCTTTCGGGCTCCTGGGTGTCGCTGCCGGTCTGTGGATGACCAGAGATCTCAGTGGTTTTTTCTATGGCGTGGCGGCTGCGCTGATAGCCGGTTACTTCGGCGCCTTGCAGTACGGCGGCGTTGACGTCGTTTACCACTTCATTCTGCGTCTCGTTCTCTTTGCCCGGGGTGCGCTGCCTTTCCGCCTGTCGCGGTTCCTCGACTACGCCGCCGATGAGCTCCACTTCCTGCAGAAGGTCGGCGGCGGCTACATGTTCATCCATCGCTACCTGCAGGAGCATTTCGCGGCTCTCGAGGAGCCGGCGGCGGGCGACACCGAGAAAGCGGCTGAGCCCGCCGCCGCCATGGCCGCGGCGGGCTGAGACTGCCGCCGCCTACTGCGTGCAGGCCGGCCGCGCGCCGCAGGCGATGCCGTGGGCGTTGAAGGCGTCCCAGATGCGGCAGGCGTTGGGCGTGCCGTTCGCCAGGTTGCCGTCGTCGTCGTCCGCCGGCAGGAAGACCGTGTACCAGTTCGAAGCGGCGCAGCCGTCGACCACGGCCGCCGGGTTGCACTTGCCGCCGGAGGCGACGCGATAGGCGCTCTTGCTGGGGGTCAGGCTCTTGTACCAGATGGCATCCATCTTCTGCCAGCCGACGGTCGTGCCCCAGCGGGCGATGAGCTGCTGGGCGAGGTCCCAGTTGGCCGTGCTGGCGATGTAGCTCTCGCAGTGCCCCTCGTAGCCCATGGGGCCCTGGTAGGCGCCGATGAAGATGAATTGATAGTACGGGCAGGAGTAGCGGTCGCAGTTGATGCCGTTGTTGTCGGTCACCGTGCTGGGCCTGGCGATGGTGCGGGTGCCGCCGGTCGCGAAGTCGGCGACGTCGCGCACGCCCGTGCAGGTGGCGTTGCAGTTGGCGCAGGGGACGCCGGGCTGGAAGTTCTTGCCGATGCAGGCGTCCTTGGTCTCGAGGAAGGCGAAGGTGTCGCCCACCGCCTCGCCGGTGCCCTTGTCGGAGGCGGCGCCGCCGGAGTTGGTGTCCATGCCGTGGCCCCACTCGTGGAGGAAGACGGCCGCGATCTCGCCCGTGTTCGAGCAGCCGCCGCCGGAACGGTAGAAGTTCACCGTCGAGCCGTTCCAGAAGGCGTTGCAGGTCTGGTTGATGTTCATGTTGGAGGTGACCGTGCCGCCCAGCCAGGCGTTGGCCGGCAGGAAGCTCGCCGCCTTGCGGTTGATGTTGGTCAGGTGGTAGTAGCCCGTGCGCGAGGCGTGGGTGTTGCCGGCGCCGCCGACGCCCGGCGTGGTGCAGTCCGTGCCGCCGCCGGTGCCGAAGGCGAGGTTGCCCGTCGAGCTGTCCGACAGCGAGATGGCGCCGCAGTTGTCGACCATGTTGAAGTACTTGCCATTCAGGGTGGCCGTGGCCGCGCCGCCGGAGTAGGTGTAGTTGCCGCCGGCGTCCGTCACCTTGGCGCCGCCGTTGGTCACGTTGGTGAAGGGGAAGGGGACGACCACTTCCGGATCGGTGTTGGTGGTGGGGTAGACGCCGCCCGTGACCTGGGCATAGTAGGTGCGGTCGATCAGGGAGACGACGTTGCCGTTCTTGGCGTTGACCTGCGCCTGCCAGACATGGGAGTCCCCGGCGCGCTGGAATTCGACTTCCCAGACCAGGAGGTGGCGGTAGCCCTGGCCGTCCGCGCCCTCGAACTTTTCGGCCGGACGCTCGCCCGCGGTCAGCACGGGGACGAGCTTGAGCGTGCCGGGATTGGAGATCTTTTCGATCTCGCTCGACCCGGAAGCCCAGGGGCTTCAAGGCCGCCGCGATGGCCGCGGCGCGGTCGATCTTGGCGGTGGGGTTGATCCGCACCTCGGCCACCCGCTCGGTGCCGAGTTGGACGATGTTGCCGTTGTTGATGCGGAAGAAGACCTTGGCGCCTTCGACCGGTACGCCGCGGTGGAGCTGCTGGAATTCGACGAACCAGGTCTGGCTCGCCGCGTCGACGTTGACCGAGCCGTTCTCATCGAAACGGAGATCGATATTGCCGACGTTCAGGAGCTCGGGGAACTCGTCCATGAAGGCGCGCAGCCTGGCCTCGACGTCCGCCATGCGCGGGCCACCCTCGTGCGAGAGCTTGAGATCGGAAAGCTGGAGCTTGTTGCCCCGGCCGGGGAGCAGCGGGATGCCGGCGCCCTGGATCAGGTTCGGCCGGTTGCTGCGCTTGTCCCAACGCACCTCCCACTCGTCGGACTGATGGGCGAAGAAACGCTGCAGAGCAGGGTTCTCCAGGGCCTTGCGGGAGCCGCGGGGCAGCGTCTCGACCGACGGCTGGACCTCGAGGTCGGGCAGCTGGAAACCGCCGAAGAGGGCGAGCTTGCCCTGCTCGCTATCCTCGGGCGGGATGAGGGCGAAGGCGAAGGATGGGATGCACAGGGCCGCGAGCAAGGCGAGAGACAGGAGCTTCGACAACCTCGAACGTTTCCTCATGGTCTTCTTCCTTTCCGATGGCTGATGCATACGTCATGTCGATTCGATGCCGACAAAAAGGAATGTGCGCGGAAACGTTCAAAACGCGCCTGGGTTCTACTCGATCGTGATCCCCTGGAGATCCTCCGCCGCCTTGGGGACCTGGATGTCCAGATCCTCCAGGGCCTTCACCAGGATCGTGGCGACCACGAGGTTGCGGAACCATTTCTTGTTCGCGGGCACGACGTACCAGGGGGCGTGCTTCTGGCTGGTGCGGGAGAGGGCCTCCTCGTAGGCTTTCAGGTACTCGTCCCAGAGCTCGCGGTCGTCCAGGTCGCCGCTGCGGAATTTCCACTGCTTGGCGGGATCGTCCAGCCGTGCCTGGAGGCGCTCCTTCTGCTCGTCCTTGTCGATGTAGAGGAAGAACTTGAGGACGATGGTGCCGGTCTCGGCCAGCAGGCGTTCGAAGTCGTTGATCTGGTCGTAGCGGAGCCGCCAGGCCTCGGGCAGGACGAACCCGCGGACGCGGGCGGCGAGCACGTCCTCGTAGTGGCTGCGGTTGAAGATCACGATCTCCCCCCGGCCGGGGACCTTGCAGTGGACCCGCCAGAGGAAGTCGTGGTCCAGCTCCTCTTCGGTAGGGGCCTTGAAGGCGGCCACCCGCACGCCCAGCGGGTTGACGCCCTCGAACACGTGGCGGATGGTGCCGTCCTTGCCGCTCGTGTCCATGCCCTGGAGCACCACGAGCACCTTGTGCCGGTGCTCGGCCCAGAGCGCCTCCTGAAGGGCCTCCAGCCGGCCGTTGAGAGCCAGGAGCTTCTTCTCCGCGTCCTTCTTGCCGCCTTTCAATCCCTTGGTGGCTCCCGCGTCCATCCGCGAGAGATCCACCTTGCTGCCGGGCTCGACCCGATACCGATCCATGGACACCTCCAGACGAGATGCCCGAACGCTACCACATGGCCGGCAAACCCTTGGCCGGGGTGGCGCGTCTAACGGGTTGTAACAAATCGGGAGGAATCCCGTACTACTCCGGTAGTCAGTTGAAGGAGGGGGATGACATGGAGGGAATTCGGGGGGGTTGGGGAAGGGGGATCGCCGGGTGGATCCTGGCCGCGTTGGTGATCGTATCGGCTTCCGCCGAAGGGGCTGATGACCGCGGGGGTGCGGTGGGGAGGGGAGGCCGGCCGCCTCTCCAGATCCAGCGGGCGGCGTCGAAGATCGCGGTGGACGGCGTGCTCGACGAGGCCGCCTGGAAGAGCGCGGCCACGATGGAGCTCGAGTATGAGACCCGGCCGGCCGAGAACACTCCGCCCCCGGTGCGGACGGAGATTTTCATCACCTATGACGAGAGCCACTTCTATATGGCGTTCCGGGCGCACGACCCCGACCCGTCGCAGATCCGGGCCCATCTCTCGGACCGTGACACGGCCTTCAGCGACGATTTCGTAGGCGTCGTCCTCGACGCCTTCAACGACGAGCGCCGCGCCGTCGAGCTCTTCGTCAATCCTCTGGGCGTGCAGATGGACCTGTTCCAGGACGACGTCGGGGGGAACGAGGACGAGTCCTGGGACGCCATCTGGGACGCGGCCGGCAAGATCCACGCGGGGGGGTACGACGTGGAGATGGCCATCCCCTGGAGCTCTCTGCGCTTCCCGCGCACCGAGGGGGATCAGACCTGGGGCTTCGACGCCCTGCGGTTCTATCCCCGCGACGTGCGCCACCGCATCTCCAGCCAACCGCTCGACCGCGGCGTGAGCTGTTATCTCTGCCAGGCCTCCAAGATGACGGGCTTTTCCGGGATCACTCCCGGCCGCAACGTCGAGGTCGATCCCACGGTGACGGCCGGACGGACGGACGAGAGGGAGGAGGGAGACCTGAACCTTCCTCTGGGCGAAGGGGACGTCGAGACCGACCTGGGCGTGACGGCCCGCTGGGGAATCACCCCCAATCTCACGCTGAACGGCGCCATCAATCCCGACTTCTCCCAGGTGGAAGCGGACGCCGCGCAGCTCGACGTGAACACCCAGTTCGCCCTGTTCTTTCCCGAGAAGCGCCCGTTCTTCCTCGAAGGGGCGGACTTCTTCCGTAGCCCGTTCGAAGTGGTCTTCACCCGCAACGTGGCCGATCCGGCCTGGGGCGGCAAGCTCACGGGTAAGGAGGGGGAGAACGGCATCGGCGTCTTCGTGGCGGGAGACGAGCAGACGAACCTGATCCTGCCGGGGAGCAACGGGTCGAGCCTGGCCTCCTTCGACATGGAGACAACCGACGCGGTGCTGCGCTACCGGCGCGACCTGGGCAGCGCCTCCTCCCTGGGCACCCTGCTGACCGTCCGGGAAGGGGTGGACGGCTACTTCAACCGGGTCGGCGGCCTCGACGGCCTCTACCGGCTCAACGGCTCCAACACCTTCCGTGCCCAGTTCCTGCGCTCCCAGACCGAGTACCCGGTGGGACCGGCCGTGGACGCGGACCTGGACCTCCCCACGGGGACGCTGGAAGACGACGCCCTGTGGCTCTCCTGGGACCACAACTCCCGCAACTGGGGGGCCTACGGGCGCTACGAGGACGTGGGCCGCGACTTCCGGGCCGACATGGGCTTCATGCCGCGGGTGGACTACAACTTCCTCCTCGCCGGCCTGCGGCACATCTTGTACCCCAAGGGACGGTGGAACCGGATCAGCTTCGGGGGCGACTGGGACCGCCGCGAGGATCAGGGGGGCCAGCTCCTGGAGCAGGAATTCGAGGTCTTCGCCGACTTCCAGGGACCTCGCCAGTCGTACATCGAGGCGGGGGCGGGGCAGCGGGAGCGCTTCTTCAACGGCCAGACTTTCGACGAGACCTTCGGCTACGCCTTCGCCGAGGCGGAATTCACAGGAGATTTCTACGCGAGCCTCTTCGTAGAGGGGGGCGACGAGATCGACTTCGTCAATACCCAGGCAGGGGAGCTTTTCGAGATCGAGCCCGCCGTGCGGCTCAACCTGGGCGTCCACTTGCGGACGCGGCTGTCGCATGCCTATCAGCGGCTCGACGTGGACGGCGGCAACCTCTTCACGGCCAACCTGACCCAGCTCACGACGGTCTGGCAGTGGAACGTCCGCACCTTCGTGCGCGCTATCGTCCAGTACACCGACATCCAGCGGACGCCCGAGCTCTACATCTCTCAGAACCCGGAGGACATTGAGCGCAGCAGCGAGCAGCTGTTCACCCAGCTCCTCTTCTCCTACAAGCTCAATCCCCAGACGGTGTTCTTCCTCGGCTACTCGGACAACGCCCTGGCGGACGAGCGGATCGACCTGACGCGCTCGGACCGGACGCTTTTCCTGAAGCTGGGTTACGCCTGGCTGCCGTAATGCGCTCTGTCAAGGCAGGATGGCCCTGTTGGCGTAGCGCCCTGGGAGCGCCGGCATCCCTGCCGGCCTGCGGCCGGCAGAGGCCTGGAGGATCAAACCTCCGGAGATTGACATCCCGCGAAGGGGTCGCCGCTGCCAATGTGGACCTTCAGGATGCCTCTGCCGGGACGAATCCCAAAAATTTCGGGACGTACGCTGTGTATGCCGCGAGCGCAGGCGCCCCCCCCTGGAAAAAGGATGTGAATTACAGAGCGAGCGCTGCCTTTCAGGCTCCAGGCTGTGAAAAATGGAGGAAATTGGCAGCATCGGCGCCGCAAGCACGGGAGAATGGCCCGAATTTTCCGCCTGAGCTGAGGCGATTGACAACATTTCATGGGGCTGCACCGGAAAAACGAGGCGCGTAGTCAGCATACTGTCCGTGCGCACGGCGTGCCGGGCCGCTTTTCGCAACAATCGAGAGGCACACTCCGTAGCCCGCCTCGTGTGAGCCCCTTGTTGGCGGCTCTACCGGCTGTCATTTCTAAGATTGACAAGGGACTAGGGTAGGTTAGGTCCAGATCAGAGATCGTCCGGCTTCAGCCCCGTCTTCCTGGCGACCCGGGAGAGCATGACGGGGCCGATCTCGTCATCATGGAAAGACCAGACGTAGTCGGGCCAATCTGGACGGCTCAGGACACGATGCGAACCTGAGCGCCTCTTCTCGGTCCACCCGATCCGGAGCAAAGCCGCGAGGACCCGGTTCGCCCGGGAGGAGCCCCAGCGGCTCACGCGGCAGGAATGACGAAGGAGATGTCGGACAACTCGGGGAGGGCTTCGCCGTGCTCCAGACGGTCGGCGATCACACGCAGGGCCAGCGCCTTGACTCTGGCCAGGGCTTGGTCCTGGGTCGAACCATAGACCAGGACACCCGGTAGATCGGGGATCTCAGCGATCCACCGGCCGTCCGTCTCGCGATCGATCTCGACCGTGAAGCTCATGAGGTGAGACTAGCATACGGAAATCCTTCCGCCGTCCCCTCTGTTGTTCCAGTCGGGTCGAAAGGAGGGATTTTCCATGCCCGAGGGAATCATCCGTGCCTGTCCTTCCTGCGGTAAGAAGAACCGGGTCCTGTACGCCAAGATGGGGGAGCAGGCCAGGTGCGGGGCCTGCGGGACGGCGCTGCCGCCCGTGGCTGAGCCGCTCGCCGTGGACCAGGGGAGCGAGCTGTCCGGTCTGCTCCGGGAGTCGGGGCTGCCGGTGCTGGTGGACTTCTGGGCGCCGTGGTGCGGTCCCTGCCGGTCCGTGGCGCCGGAGATCGCCAAGGTGGCGGAGCGCAACGCCGGCAAGCTGCTCGTGGTCAAGGTGAACACGGACGTGGATCCTTCCGTCGGAGCGGCGCACCGCGTCAGCTCCATTCCCACCATGGCGCTGTTCCAGGACGGCCGCGAGGTCAACCGCACGGCGGGCGCCCGGCCGGCTCCGGCCATCGAGGCGTTCGTGCGCCAGTCGCTCGGCGTGGCGGTGTAGGCCCTCACCTCCCCGGCCCTCCTCTCCCGGCCCACCACCCACCCTTCCTGGGAGAGGAGGGAGAAAGACCGGGAAGAATCTGTCTTTCCCCTCTCCCCGGCAGGGTGGGAGGAGGGCTGGGAGAGGGGCAGGGGTGAGGGCTTACTTCTGCTTCTTCTCGTACTGCTCCAGCGTCTTTTCGCTCTCGAAGTACAGCACCGTGCCGTCCGCCTTGGCGGCGATCACGGCCGTGGCCTTGTCCACCGTCTTGCCGGTGACGGGGTCGGTCGCCGTGCGGGCGGCGACGTCCTTGGCGAGGCGCTCCTTGCACATCTCGCAGCAGCCGTAGTAGGTCTTGCCGGAGACTTGGACCGGGATCTGGTCCTTCTCGAACACCGCGTTGTTGACCATGCAGACCTTCTTGGTCTCGACCCGCTTGAGGGCCGTCTTGCCCCCTTCGTTGCCCGCGAAGGCGAGGGCGGAGACGAGCAGGGCGACCATGCAGAGGGTGGCGGCGACGAATGTTCTCGATTTGGGCATAATGTGACCTCCTTGGTCTGTTGGTACCTGTGTCCGACGCTTTCCTTAAAACTTAGGGGGCGACAGGACGGCCCATCGCTGGTATCCTCTAGTCCCCCCTGAAGGGAAGGCTGCGGAGGATCTGCTCCCGACAGGGTGCTTCCTGTTCAACAGGCCCGCAGGGCTCTACATTTCACAGGGGAGATCATAGTGGCTGAAGCTACCGCCCAGACTGTCCAGAGACGCGAGATCAACTGGCTCAACATGGTTTTCCTCCTGGGGACTCTGCTTGTCGCCCTCGTCGGCACGCCCTGGTACCTCTATGAGGTGGGCCTCGGCTGGCCGGAGGTGGTGACGGGCTTCGTCCTCTGGCTGTTCGTGGGTCTCTCGGTGACGGCCGGCTACCACCGGCTCTTCGCCCACAAGACGTATCAGGCTGCGTGGCCCGTGCGCCTCTTCCTCCTGGTCTTCGGTGCGGGCGCCCTGGAGAACTCGGTGCTCAACTGGGCCGCCGACCACCGGGTCCATCATGCGCACGTCGACGAGGAGCGCGATCCCTACAACATCACGAAGGGATTCTGGTGGGCCCACATCGGGTGGATCTTCTTCAAGGCCGAGCCCATCCCCAAGAGCATCGTGCGTGACCTTTCGGAGGACCCGCTCGTGGTCTGGCAGGACCGCTACTACAAGTGGATCGGCCTCGGCGTCGCCTTCGGCATCCCGCTCATCGTGGGGCTCCTGACCGGCCGGGTGCTCGGCTGCCTGCTGATCGCCGGCGTGCTCCGCGTGGTGGTGAGCCACCACGGCACCTTCTTCATCAACAGCCTCTGCCACATGGTGGGCCGCCGGCCCTACAGCCGCGAGCACAGCGCCAGAGACAGCCCGATCATGGCCGTGCTGGCCTTCGGCGAGGGCTACCACAATTACCACCACAGCTTCCCGTTCGACTACCGGAACGGCGTCAAGGTCTGGCAGTTCGATCCCGCCAAGTGGATGATCTGGACCCTCTCGCACGTGGGGCTCGCCCGCGATCTGCGCCGCGCTCCCGAAGCGGCGGTGCTCAAGGCCAAGATCGAGGTGCAGTTCGAGCACGCCAAGGAGCGGCTCCAGAAGGTGGTCCACGACTTCCGCGAGCACCAGGAGGCGCGCCTCCACGAGGCTTACACTTCTCTGCAGAGCGCGCTGCATGAGCTGATCTCCCTGGAGCGCCGGCAGAAGCCCAAGGCGGTTGCCCCCGGCGAGGAGAACCTCCCCCACGAGACCCGCCTGGGCCTGACGTACCACGCTCTCGAGGTGGCTCTGGAGGATTGGAAGCGGACCCTGCGGCAGATGAACCGGCTGCCGGTCGCGTCGGCGGCCTGAGGAGCGAATTCTCCATGCACGTTTCCCTTTCCAGGCGGTGGCCGCTGGCCGCCGCCTTTTTCCTGCTGGCCATCGCCCTGGGCACCCTCTCCGGATCTCTCCGGGCTCAGGGTCTCCCCGAAGATGTGAAGGCGACCGCCTCGGCCCTCCACCGGGAGGCTCTGGCGGGCACGAAGGCGTACGACATCGTCCGCTCCCTCACCGTCGAGGTGGGGCCGCGCTTCGCGGGCTCCAAGGGCCACGACGACGCGGTCGCCTGGGGCCTGCGGACGATGAAGGACATGGGGTTCAGCAACGTCCGGGCGGAGAAGGCGATGGTGCCCCGCTGGGTGCGGGGCCAGGAGTCCGGGGAGATCGTGGCGCCCTGGCCCCAGCCGGTCTTTCTGGCGGCTCTGGGCGGCAGCGTCGGCACGCCCGCCGAGGGGATCGAGGCGCAGGTCATCGAGGTGTCCTCCCTGGATGCGGTCGACAAGCTCGACCCTGCCCAGGTCAAGGGGAAGATCGTCTTCTACAACGTCCGCATGGAGCGCGCGCGGGACGGCTCGGGCTACGGCAGGGCCGTGGGCGTGCGCGGAGCGGGGGCCTCGCGGGCGGCGAAGCTGGGCGCGGTCGCGGTGCTGATCCGCTCGATCGGGACCGACAACAACCGCACCCCTCACACGGGCGGCATGCGCTATCAGGACGGGATCGAGAAGATCCCGGCCGCGGCGCTCTCGAACCCGGACGCCGACCTGCTGTCCGCGCAGATCGCCTCGGGCAAGCCGGTCACCTTCCGTCTGAAGCTGGGGGCTCGCACGCTGCCCGACGTGGAGACGGCGAGCGTGGTGGGGGAGATCCCCGGCCGCGAAAAACCCGAGGAGATCGTGCTCCTCGGTTGCCACCTCGACTCCTGGGACCTGGGCACGGGCGCGCTCGACGACGGCGCCGGCTGCGCCATCATGATGGAAGCGGCGCGGCTGATCGGCTCGCGGGCGAAGAAGCCCCGGCGCACGGTCCGCGTGGTGCTCTTCGCCAATGAGGAGTTCGGCCTCTCGGGCGCCCGCGCCTACGCCGAGGCCCACAAGGACGAGCTCGCCCGCCACGTCATGGCCGGTGAGTCCGACTTCGGCGCCGGCCGCGTCTGGCGGATCGCCTCGCGGGTGGACCCCGCGAAGCTCCCCATCGTGGCCGACCTCGCGAAGCTCCTGGGCGTCGAGCAGGGGGAGAACGACTCCGGCGGCGGGGCCGACCTCAGCCCCATGGCCCCGGCGAACGTGCCCATCATCGCCCTGGGGCAGGACGGCACCTACTACTTCGATTATCACCACACGGTGAACGACACGCTGGACAAGGTCGATCCCAAGGATCTGGACCAGAACGTCGCCTCCTGGGCCGCCGTGGCCTACGCGATCGCCGATCTCCCGGGCGACCTTGGCCGGGCACCGGAAGCGCAACCCAGGAACAGGCCGTAGGATACGCCGGAGGATCTTCGTGCCGCACACCTACACCAGCTATCTCCGTCTCGACGAGCTCCTTGACCTCCAGACTCCCGCGTCCGGAGGCGAGGACCACGACGAGATGCTGTTCATCGTCATCCACCAGGTCTACGAGCTGTGGTTCAAGCAGGTGCTCCACGAGGTCGCCCTGCTGCGCCAGGGCTTCGAGAAGGACGACCCGCCCCTGGCCCTCGCCACCCTCAAGCGGATCCTCACGATCTTCAAGACCCTGGTCTCCCAGGTGGATATCCTGGAGACCATGACCCCCGTCTCGTTCTCCTCCTTCCGCTACCGGCTCGACACGGCGAGCGGCTTCCAGTCGTTCCAGTTCCGCGAGTTGGAGCTCGTCCTCGGCCACCGCGCGCCTGGCATGGCCGAACGGATGCCCGAGGGGAGCGAGGAGCGCCAGCGGGTCGAGGCGCTCGTCAGGGAGCCCAGCGTCTACGACGCGTTCCTCAAATTCCTGTCGCTCCACGGCTACGACATCCCGCGGGAGGCCCTGGAGCGGGACGTCACCCAGCCAGCCGTCGAGCACGAGAAGATACGGGAGATCCTGGTGCAGATCTACCGCTCCGACCCCTGGAACCGCGAGGTCTGCGAGCGCCTGGTGGACCTCGACGAGGGGCTCCAGGAGTGGCGCTACCGTCACGTGAAGATGGTCCAGCGCACGATCGGCATGAAGATCGGGACCGGCGGCTCGGCGGGAGTGGAGTATTTGAAGAACACCTTATTCAAGCCTTTGTTTCCAGACCTTTGGGCGATCCGCACGTCACTTTAGGACTGGTGTTCTCTGCCGTTTGGCAGTACAATCAATGCCAGATGGCGGAGAGGAGGGACTCAATGCCTGCTACAGCCGAGATCGTTGATGTTCTGGGAGGTCGGGGCCGCTCGGTCAACTCCCCTGAAGATCTGAAGGACTGGATACGCGAGGGACTGCCGTTCGAGTCCCTGGAGCTGGTGATGGAACGTTTCGGCATCAGCCGGGAGGAGATCTCCACGGCTCTCGACTTGCCGGCGCGCACTCTCGCCCGGCGCAAGCAGGAGCAGCGGCTCCGGCGGGACGAGTCGGACCGCCTGTTCCGGCTCGTGCGCATCGCCTCGCAGGCCGCGGAGGTGCTGGGCGGCGACGAGAAGGCCTCGCGATGGCTTCACACGCCCAACCGTGCCCTGGGCGGCAGGCTTCCCCTGGAGCTCCTGGACACGGATCTGGGCAGCCGCCAGGTGGAAGAAGTGCTCGGCAGGATCGAGCACGGCGTCTATAGCTGATGGCGCCGGCCGCGGTGGGGCGTACGGCCTGGAGGATCACCTCCTCACGGTACGCGGAGCGTGCCTTCGACGGTGAGGGAGCGCGGCTCTACGGCGGACGGTGGAACCATCCCGGGACCGCCGTCGCCTACTGCTCCGCGACCCTTTCGCTCTCCGTCCTCGAATACTTCGTCCACCTGGAGCCCGACCTGGCGCCGCCCGACCTCGTGGCGGTCGCGGCCGAGTTGCCCGCGGGGATTGCCATCGAGACCCTGGAGATCGAGGCCCTGCCCCCGGACTGGCGTACCTATCCGGCCCCCGAGAGGCTCAAGGATCTCGGCACGGGCTGGGTCCGGTCGGGCCGCACGGCCATGCTGCTCGTGCCCTCGGCGGTCATCCCGCACGAGATGAACGTGCTCCTCAATCCCGCCCATCCGGATGTCTCGCGCATCACCCCGCGCGAGGCCCAGCCGTTCGCGTTCGATCCCCGGATGTGGAAGTAATCAGTTTCCTCCCTCTCCCTTGGGCACCAGCCGCACGCCGTCGATCTGGAACCGGAAGGTCCCGTGCGGCATGCCGCCTCCCACGAAGATGCCCATGACGTCACTGCCGTCGAGGCCCAGCTCGGAGAAGGGCACGGTGACCTGCTGCCACTCGGGACCGGCCGTGAAGGCCTTCTGGGCGGGGATCCGTCCCAGGCGAGTGGCGAAGATGAGGAACTGGTAGGAGCGGCCGTCCCCCCTTCGTCCAGAACGAGACTCCTGAGAATTTCGACAGGTCGGCCGGAGCCATCTGGGGGGCGCCGGGGAGGAACATCATCCCCGCCCAGGGGAAGGCGAAGCCGGGCTTGGTTTCTCCTGAAATGGCGAGCGATTTGCCGCTGCCGTTCGCTCCCTCCGCGACGATCTCCTTCTGGACTTGGGAGGCGCCTCCCGCCATCTGGTCCGTGGACTCGCTCCAGCCCGCGCCGAAGCCTGCGGCGAGGGTGCCGTCCTCGAAGCCGCTGATCTCGCCGGAGGTGGCTGGCGCCGCGGAGGCAGGGGCTGCAGCCTGGGCTTCCACCTTGGGGCGCGGGATCTCCTGGCCGACTTTCCAGACCTTCAGGATGTCGCGCGTGGCGGTGACGTCCTGGGTGGGATCGCCCTTCACCAGCACCAGGTCGGCCCGTTGGCCCTGCGCGATCTGACCGCGATCCTTCAACCGGAAGGCTTTCACGGGAGTCCAGGTGGCCGCCGTCAGCGCCTGGGTGGGGGAGAGGCCGGCGGCCACCAGCAACTCGAAGCTCGCGGTGGATGCTGGCGCCGTGAGCCGTTCCGGGATTCGGGGCGTCCGAGCCGGCGAGGATGGGCACTCCCGCCGCCGCGAGCCTGCGCACGGCCTCCAGGGCATTCTGGAAGCGGAGCTCGCGCTTGGGGAACTGGCTGCGGAGGTTCTGCGCCTCTTCAGGCTCGACGTAGGACGCGAGGCGCGGGTCCTCCGCGAGGGACCGGCCGCTCGCCGCGCCCGTGGTGCTCTCGACCACGGTCAGGGTGGGGATGACGAACGCCTTCTTCCGCACCGCCAGGTCGATGAATTCCTGGTCCGGCGCCTGGTCCGTGAAGATGTGGACGAGACCGTCCGCCCCGGCTTCGAGAGCCTCCTTGGCCGTCTGCAGCGTGCTGACGTGCACCACCGCGAGCTTGCTCCGGCGGTGAGCCGCTTCGATGACGGCCTGGATCGTGGCCTTGTCCAGGGTCGGAATCTCACGGCCGTAGATCTTCGAGTCCTCGGAGACGATCTTGATGTAGTCCGACCCTTCGGCGACGCGGGCATCCACCCAGGCCTGCGCCTCTTCGGGCTGGGTGAGGGTGGGAACGGGCAGGCCGAACTGGGTGCCGTGGCCGCCCGGAGCGGTGGCCAGGAAGCCGGCGCTGAGGAGATCGGCGCGGCCGGGTGCACCCGTCTTTGCCTGCTCCTCGCGCATGGACCGGGCGAACGTGGGATCGGTGAACATGTCGAGCTGGGTCGTGACGCCGAACACGGCCGCCCGGGCGAGCGCGTCGCCCCAGGTGTGGGTGTGGGAGTCGACGAACCCGGGCAGCACCGTGGCCCCGGTGCCGTCGATCACCTCGGCTCCGGGCGGCACGGCCACTTTGGGTCCGGCGGCGGTGATGGTCCGGCCTTCGAGGACGACGGTGCCGTTGGGGATCACCCTGGAGCCGTCGAAGATGCGGACGTTGGTGATGGCGATGGGCTTTGCCGGAGTCTCCGCCCGGCACGCGAGGCTCCCGGTCAGCAGGAGTGCCGCCGAGAGCAGGATGGTTTGGATTCGGTTCATGGTTCGCTCCTCCTTGGATGGGCTCATCCTGTCCCACCGAGGAGGAGGCGCGTAGTCATGGGCGTCATCAATCCGGGGTGACGATTGTCACCCCCCATTGGATCAATCGTCCGGCTTCACCCACCGGAAGACCTCCGCCGGCCCCGGTATCGTGCGCAGGGCGCGGATGGCTCCCTGGCCCCTGACCTCGGGGGCCAGGTAGCGGCGCGAGCGGGCCACGAGCAGAGTGATCGAGTCGCCCGGGCCGATGGCGCCCGTGCCGCCGACCTTCTGGATGATGAGCCGCTCCGGTTTGCCGGCCAGGGAGGAGAGGGCGTGGACCCGTCCCCTGACCCCGGATTCCATGGTGAGATAGAGGCCGTCGTGGGCCTGGAGGGTCACGGTGTCGCCGCTCAGGAGATCGCCGCCGTTCCAGTCCTTCAGCGTGAAGGTCTCCCACACCCCGTCGCGCGTCCAGGCCTCGGCGCTCACGGAGTGGTCGCCTTCGTTGGCGACGGAGAAGTACTGGTTGGAAAAGCTCGCCAGGGCCACCCGGTACAGCGACGTCTTGAGCTGAGCGTCCAGGGTCTCCCACATGGGGGTCCTCTGGCCGTCGGGCCGCACCAGCCAGAAGCCACGCAGGTCGCGGTTCTTGGGGCGTCCCTGGTAGATCTGGAGGGGTTCGTTACAGAAGACCTGCCAGTACACGGCATAGCGCACACCCCAGCCGAGGGCCGCCTCCATCAACTGCCGGATGCGCTCGTACCGCTCGCCCTCCGGAGCACCCTGGTCTTTGGCCATGCCGAACTCACCCAGATAGAGATTGCGACGGCCGAAGCGGCGGCTGTCGGGCGCTTTGGATTCCAGGTAGTCGAGCGCCCGGGTGAGCTCTTCGGGCGTGAAGCCCAGGTCCCAACTCGAATAGGAGTAGAGGTCGCAGCGGGTGAACGGCAGGACGCTGTTCGTGGCCGTCACCTTGCCCTGCTCCGCGTCGCCGACGAAGTTCACCTCCGCTGCGTGGAGCACCTCGACGTCTTTCTCGCCCACCTCCTGGCGGGCCTGCCGCACCCCGTCCTGGCGGGCGTTCCACCAGTCGATCATCCCCCGGACGCGGACCTCGCCGGGCTCGGCACCCGAGGCCAGCCCGGAGTAGAGCAGGTGGTCCCCTTCCCAGTTCTGCAGGATGAAGGTCTTGCCCGTGCCGGCGTAGGTGGTCAGGAGGTACTTCGTGAGCCGGTACATCTGGTCCTGCTCGGCCACAGCCTCCTCGAGGCTCAGGCCGTCCAGGAACTGGGGTGAGCCGGTGACGGGGATGACCACCAGGATGAACGTCGAGAACGGCTTCGCGAACAGCTCCTGGAAGTAGGGCCGCTGCACGAGATCCACAACGTCCGTCGTAGCGGGGGACCAGTCGGAGTTGAAGGAGTAGAAGCTCTGGATCATCCCGGGGACCATGAAGACCTTGATCACCCGCGTACCGAGCTCCAGGAGGCGGTCGGCGCCCTCGTTGAGATAGTCCAGCCCGGTGAAGCTGTACCGCCCGGCGGCGTGGGCCACGCCGAGGACATCGCGGGCGTCCTCAGCCTGCGCGGCAGGGATCCCGGCGGCAGAGAGGAGGAGGATCCCCGACAAGACCCAGGACAGGGCTTTGCGAATCCTGAGGGACTCCATAACCTATTGTACGCACGGCGAGGGGGAAACGACGATGAGAGCGGCGGCGATCGACGGGTACGGAGGCAGCGGCCAGCTGGTGGTGAGGGACCTCCCGGACCCTGGGCCACCCGGACCGGGGCAGGTCCTCCTGCGGGTGCGGGCGGCGAGCGTCAATCCCCTCGACTGGAAGATCCGGCGGGGGAGTCTGCGCCTGGTCATGCCAGCGAAGTTCCCCTTGGTCCTGGGCTATGACGTGGCCGGGGAGGTCGTCGAGATCGGCCCGGAAGTGACCCGTTTCCAGATGGGAGATAGGGTTTTCGGCGGTGTGGACGTGATCCGCCAGGGAGGCTCCTACGCCGAGCTGGCCCTGGCCCGCGACTCGGCCCTCTCCGCCAAGCCCGAAGGGCTTTCCTTCGAAGAGGCCGCCGCCCTGCCCATGGCCGGCCTCACGGCCCTCCAGGCCCTGCGGGACAAGGGCGAGCTCGCGGCCGGCGAGAAGGTGCTCGTCAACGGCGCCTCGGGCGGAGTCGGGCACTTCGCCGTCCAGATCGCCTTCGCCCTGGGAGCCCAGGTGACGGCCGTGACGAGCCAGAGGAACTTCGATTTCGTCCGCGGTCTTGGCGCCCAGGAGACGATCGATTACGAGGAAGAGGACTTCGCCGGCCGCGACGAGACCTGGGACGTGGTCTTTGACGCCGTCACCAGCCACACCTATCCGGACTGCGCGGACGTCCTCTCCCCGGACGGCGGGATCTACATCGCCACCCTGGGCGGGCCGAGGCTGATGGCCTGGATCGGCCTGACGGCGCTGGGAGGCCTCTTCGGCCAGGGCAGGCGGGCGCGGCTCGTGATGGTGAAGACCAGGGCGGACGACCTCGCGTTCCTGGCCCGTCTGGTCGCCCAGGGAAGACTCCGGCCGGAGGTCCAGGAGGTCTTCCCGCTGGAGGAGATCCGCAAGGCGCACGACCTTAGCGAGTCCGGACACGTGCGGGGGAAGGTGGTGGTGCGGGTGGGGTAGGATTGCAGATATGGCGGCCGTCGTGACGAAGCAGGAGATCCTCAGCCGGATCCAGGGGTATCGGGACGAGATCCGCTCCCTGGGAGTGGAGAGGCTCGGCCTGTTCGGCTCCTTCGCCCGTGGAGAGCAGAGCCCCGAGAGCGACGTAGACCTCCTGGTCCGTTTCCGTCCGGACGCGAAGAGCTTCGATCACTTCATGAAGCTGGCCTTCCTCCTGGAAGACGTCCTTCAACGGCGGGTCGAGCTGGTGACGACCGAAGGGCTCAGCCCTTACCTCGGTCCTCGGATCCTGAGGGAGGTTCAGGATGTCTCCCTCGATTCCTGAGATCCTCTGAGCGAAATCCACTCCGGCTCCAGAATGCTCATGACGATCATGCTCCAGTATCCATCGTCAGCCTTGAACCAGTCCCTGATCAGGCCCTCCTGCTTGAATCCGACCCGTTCGTAGCAAGCGAAGGCACCAGGGTTGTTGTCGAACACCCAGAGCTCCACGCGGTGCATCTCGAACTGCTTGAAGGAGAGATCGACGGCGGCCTGCATCATGGCGGCGCCGAGACCACGTCCCCGGCAGGAGGGATCAATCAAAACCCGTCCGATCCGGAGCGATCGATTGCGGCGGTCGATGGCCCCCAGCTCGACATGACCGAAGACCGTCTGATCCTCTGATCTCACCGCTTTGTAAAGCAGCCGGTCGCCGCGCTCGGCGCTCTCTTTCATGTGCTGGAGCAGGTGCTCCCGGGTCAGCGGAAACCCGAAGCTATAGGCGGTCCAGAGATAGAGATCCTCCCGGGAGGTGATCCAGGGGAGGACGCGGTCGATGTCTGCTTCAGTAAACGGGAGCAGCTCGATCATGCGGCAGCGCTCTGCACCTGTTCTCGCAGGAACTCTGGAGCGAAGTCCGCACCGTTCTCCCAGGAAAGCGTATGTCCTGCAAGGGTGAAGCGCTTGAATAACTCCATGTCCCGCAAGGGGCCGAATACAGGCCCCTCCAATTCCTCAGAGAGGTCGACTTCGCCACAGGCTCCATCGTTGAATCTCAGCCAGACGCTGTAGTCTCGTAGATACCGGGCTTCGACGACGTGCATGAACATATTTCTACTCCAAGGGGTCGATGTTGTTCAAAGGAAGCTTCTGTCGTGCAAGTTTCCAGTTCTCGGAGAGCTCGTCCTTGTGCAAAGCGTACCACTCCAAGACGTGATTGAGCGCGCGCCGGGGAAACCTTCCTTCGACCACTCCCGACTCGATCTCGATCGTTGCCTCAAATTCTCCATATTCTGCATGGAAATGCGGTGGAGCGTGATCCCGGTAGTACATGTAGATCACGACTCCAAGGAATCGGCTGATCTCAGGCATGTTGACTCCGTGCTCCCTCAGGTGCCGCCAGCTCCGCCAGCAACTCCTTCAGCAATCCATAGAACCGCCCCACGGAATCGATCTTCACCCGCTCGTCCGGCGAGTGGGCGCCCTTGATCACGGGGCCGAAGGAGATCATGTCCATGCCGGGGAACTTGTGGCCCAGGACGGCGCATTCGAGGCCGGCGTGGACGGCTTCGAGCTTGGGGTCGCTGCCGGCGACTCTCTCGTGGACCTTGCGGAAGGTGGCGAGGAGAGGGGAGGCGAGGTCGGGCTTCCAGCCGGGGTAGCCCTCGGTCTCGGTGACTCCGGCTCCGGCGAGCCCGGCGAAGGCGCGGAGCCGGCGCTTGGAGTCCCGCATGGCGGAGGCGACGGAGCTGCGGAGGCTGATGAGGATCGAGAGGTCGCCGTTCGCGGCGGCCACGGTCGCCAGGTTCAGGCTGGTTTCCACCAGGCCGGGGATGTCGTTGCTCATGACCTGGACGCCGTGGGGGAGGGCGTTCATGAGGTCGAGCACCTTGCGGGTGGCCTCGGAGGTCCAGACCCGGCCGGCGGGCTCGGACGCCTCGGTGATCTCGATCGTCAAGCCGGGATCGACAGTGCGGATCTCGTCCCGGATCGCGGCGGCCTCCCGTTCCGCGGCGGCGGTGAAGGCGTCCCGGCCACCTGTGGGGACGGCCACCCGGGTCGTGGCCTCGCGGGGGATGGCGTTGTGCTTGTTGCCTCCCTGGAAAGCCGCGACATGGAAGGGCGTCTGCTGGGCCGCCGCCAGGAGGATGCGGGCGAGGAGCTTCACGGCGTTGCCGCGCTGGAGGTGGATCTCCACGCCGGAGTGGCCGCCCTGCAGGCCGGAGAGCTTCACGTCGAGCGTCACCGTCCCCGCAGGAGCCGGAGCGGTGCCGAGAGGCAGGGCCATGTGGCTGGCGGCCCCGCCGGCGCAGCCGACGGTCACCTTCCCCTCCTCCTCGGAGTCCAGGTTCAGGAGCAGGCGGCCCCGGAGCGCGATGGCCTCGGGGTCCAGGGCGAGGACGCCCGTGAGGCCTGTCTCCTCGTCCACCGTGAAGAGCAGCTCCAGGGGACCGTGGACGAGATCGTCCCCATCCATCAGAGCCAGGAGGGCGGCCGCGCCGATGCCGTTGTCCGCCCCCAGGGTGGTGCCGGTGGCCTTGAGCCAGTCGCCGTCGCGGCGGGGGACGATGGGATCGCGCTCGAAGTCATGGACCGTCCCCGAGTTCTTCTCGGTGACCATGTCGAGGTGGCCCTGGAGGACGACGATGGGCGCTCCCTCCTTGCCAGGGGAGGCGGGCTTCTCGACCACGAGGTTGCCCGTCGCGTCCTCCCGGTGGCGGAAGCCCCTGCGCTGTGCCAGCTCCAGCACGTACCGGCGGGCCCGCTCCTCCTGTTTCGAGGGACGTGGAATGGCGAGGAGCGCGTCGAAGTGCTTCCACAAGGCTTGGGGCTCAAGCTCGGCGACGAAGGACATGGAGGGCCTCCCGGGGTCTCAAAGGGTCCAGGGGCAAGAATATACCGGGAGAGGAATATGAAGAGGCGGTTCGGGATATCCTGGGCCCTATGAACCCGCTCACGCCCGAAATCTGGAACCGCGGCCTCCTTTACAAAGACTACCGGCGTACCATCCGCCGCAATGGCAAGGTGTTCGACGAGGTCTACCGGGAGCCTGGCTATCATCCGGAGGATCTCGACTTCCTGCGCCAGCTCCCGCCGCTGCGGGTGCTCGCCATCAGCGAGGACTGGTGCCCGGACGTGTACCACACGCTCCCGACCTGGGTCCGCATCGCCGAAGAGCTCCCCGGCTGGGAGATGAGGATCTTCCCCCGCGACCTTCATGCGGACCTGATGAGCTACTTCCTCTGGCGGAGCGACGCGCAGCGCATCCCCGTCTACGTCTTCTACGATGAGGAGGACCGGCTCCAGACCTGGTGGTCCGGCCGCGCCGCCGCCGCCCAGAAGTCGTTCGAGGAATCCCTGGCCGGCCGTGCCTTCGCCAAGCTCGACCCGGAGGAGCGCAAGCGGGTGAGCGAGATCTTTGAAGAGGGCTACCGCCGCGAGTTCCGGCGCGCCAACTTCGAAGAGATGCTGGCGCTGCTGCGGGCGTTTTTTCACGTAGGGTGAGAGTTATCTCTTCATGATCCCTTGACGCCCTTGACGTGGCTGCCTTTCGGGTGTACTCTTAGTGCATGTCGAGGAAGGCCGCGGTTCTGATGGACGAGATCACGCATTACGTGAAGCAGGGTCTTGAGGAGAAGCTGTCGAGGTTTTCCGAAGAGGCTCTCGACGATATGGGCTCTCCAAGGGATCTGGCGAATCGTATGCTGGAGACTTTGCCTCTTCCCTCCCACTGGGACAAGGTTCTGGGTCCCTTCTATGGTACCTCTCAGGTGGGAAAGATCCTCGGGGGGATCTCGCGACAGGCGATCGCCGATCGACGGGAGCGGCGGACGCTCCTGGGCCTCAAGACGGCTGATGGCGTCGTCGTCTATCCCACGTTCCAGTTCGATGAAGGCAACCGGGTGCTGCCGGGTCTGGCAGAGATCCTCCAGTTGTTCCGCGGCAGCGAGGTGGACGACTGGACCCTGGCTGGCTGGCTGGTTTCCCCCCTGGCGTCCCTGAATGGGCAATCCGTCATCCAATGGTTGCGGGCCGGCGGCAAGCTCGAACCTGTACTGTCGCTCGCCCGGGAAATGGCCCGGCGCTTCGCCGCTTGAGCCGCCAGACTCCGAGCCTCGGCAGGGCGCCTGAAGATCCTGCCGAGCTGAAACGCTTTCCGGATCGCCCTCTCTACCAGAGGAAGGATCTCTTCCGTGTCGTCCGGCGTGGCAGATGTCCCTGGTGGTTCGGGAAGCTCGATGCTGGGGCGGTTCGATCTGCCGGCTCCCTGGGGCACCTGTTACCTGGCGGGGGATCCGATCGCCGCGTTGCTGGAGGTCGTGGGTGCCGACCGGAAAGGGGGCATCGTCGCCGCCGAATTCCTTGCGGAGCGCCGGTTGCTTGAGCTCCGGGCCCCCAGGGACTACACGATGGCGGACCTGACCTCCCGAAAGGCCGCCGGGTTCGGAATCACCTCGGAGATCGGCACTATCGTTCCTTACGAGGCACCGCAGGCATGGGCGGCGAAGCTGCGCGCTGCGAGGTTCGAGGGGCTCGTCTACTGGCTGCGGCATGATCCTTCCAGGTCGGTCGGATGGGCTCTCTTCGGAAAGGCAGGGGAGCGCAAGCATTGGCGGCGAGGCCGTGAGATCCCGATCTCGGGCCGCCTTCTGAGGAGACTCTGGACGGACTGCCGGATTGCCGTGGTGCGAATCCCGGCGGCTGCGGATCTGACGGTTCTGGATGATGCTTGACCAGAACCTCCGCCCCGCCCATCCGTACCTCTCTTCGATGAAGATCCGTAGCCAGCTCATCCTCGCCTTCCTGCTGCTCGCCATCGTCCCGCTCTCGGGCATCGTCCTCTACTCCTATTTCTCCTCGCTGCGGGCCGTGCGCAGGGCCACGGAGGCGGAGGCTTCGGCTCTGTCGCGGGAGATGAACGGGCGACTGGCCTCGATCAAGGGCGAGCTTGGACGGGGCGTGGAGCGGATGAGCGGCGTCCCCGTTCAGGACCTCGTCATGGCCGCCCGGTCCACTCACGGGGGGAAAGCCGACCCCCGGGTCGACCAAGTGATGGGCCAGGTGGTCCAGGGCTTTGGCGAGGCCGCGCCGTTTCTCCGGTCGCTCGAGTTCATCCCGGCTCCTCCCGCGGCAGCGGAAGCTCCCGAAGCGGCTGAAGCTCCCGAAGTCGAGGCTCCCGAGGTGGCGGAGGCTCCTGAGGCCGCCGAGCCCCCGGCCCCGCCGGTGCCCGGCAGGGTGGTGATCGACGTTTCCCAGATCCTGCGAGATGTCAGGAAGAACGTCGAAGCCGCTCCCGGGGCAGATCCCGAGGCCCTCCAGGCGATCGATGCGGCCTTGGACACCCTTGCCGATCCCGATCCCGACCCCGAGCCCGGAAAGCCGCCCCAGGCTCCGGCTCCGCCCGTCGCCGTCGAGATCCCCGACACCCAGGCCTTTCAGAAGCAGATCCACCAGCGGGTCCAGGACCGGCTGGCCGTGCAGGCGGAAAAGCGGGAGATGGCGGCCCAGAGGCTCGAAGCGCTGGAGGAGAAGCGGGTGGCCACTGCGGCGAAGCTCGAAGCGGACCGGCTCCTGCTCGGCCGCGAATTCGAGATGCCGGTGCGCGAGCGGGGCCGGGTGGTGGGCCGGGTCAAGGCCCAGGTGCGTGGCGACGCGCTGGTCTGGGGGGTCCTTTCCCGTACCCGGAGTGAGGGGGAGATCCCCTTCGCCGTGGACTCCCAGGGGAAGCTCCATACCGTCAACGCCGAGGACCGGAAGACGATCGAGGCCCTGCCCATCGTCCCCGCCGTACACCGCGAAGCGCGCTCCGCCCGCTGGGTGCTCGGCGACTGGGCGGTGGCCACGTCCAAGGACGAGGAGAGCGGGCTCGTCTTCGGCATCGCCCGGCCCGTGCCGCTCGAAGAGGTGAGGCAGGCGGCGGCGCAAAATTTCGGCTACGGCCTGGGGATGATCGGCCTCGCCCTGCTCGGCATCCTGCCGATCTCGAACCGGGTGACCCGCAACCTGAAACTCGTCACCGACGGGGCGGACCGTATCGCCCAGGGCGACCTCGACACCCGCATCCCGGTGCGGTCGAAGAACGAGATCGGCACCCTGGCCCTCACCTTCAACCGCATGGCCGAGGACCTGAAGCGCCACCAGGAGCGGGAGATCGAGCAGGCCCTCCTGCACAAGGAATATGAGCGCAAGAGCCGCGAGCTCGAAGAGGCCCGCCGCTTCCAGCTCTCCCTGCTGCCCAAGAATCTCCCCGATCACCCGGGCTATGAGATCGCGGTCTCCATGCGGACGGCGACCGAGGTGGGAGGCGACTACTACGACTTCCACCTGGGAGAGGACGGGACACTGACCGCCGCCATCGGCGACGCCACGGGCCACGGCGCCCGGGCCGGGACCATGGTGACCGCGGTCAAGAGCCTGTTCTCCGCCTTCGCGGGGCAGGTTGGCCCTCGCGAGCTCCTCGGCGAGGCCGCCCGTGCCGTCAAGCGGATGGACCTGGAGCGGATGACCATGGGCCTGTGCCTCACGAGGCTGGAGGGAGGGACGCTGACCGTGTCCTCGGCGGGCATGCCGCCTGTCCTTCTCTTCCGGGCGGGGACCGGCCGGGCCGAGGAGGTGGCGCTCGCCGGCATGCCCCTGGGCGGCCTCGCCTTCGAGTACGAGGAGCGCCGGCTCCAGATCGCCCCCGGGGACATGCTCCTGATGATGACGGACGGCTTGCCCGAGCTGATTCATTACGACGAAGAGGGCAACGAGGGAGATCCCCTGGGCTACCCGCGGGTGCGGTCCCTCTTCGAGTCCCTGGGCGCCAAGGCTCCGGAAGAGGTGATCGCCGGCCTCGCCGCTACGGCCGAATCGTGGTCCGGCGGCCCCGGCGGACAATCGCCGAAGGACGACATTACCTTTGTGGTGATCCGCGTCCGGTAGGTTTCATTTCTTGAAACACTTCGGTCCTACTACCGTAGTGGTCGGTGGGAGGCCCACATGGAACGAACGCTGTCATCCGAAGCCATAGGCACCCGCGCCGGGGAAGAAGGCTTCAGCTTCCGCCGGCTCGGGCTCGTGGCCAGGCTCGATCTCACGGAGGGCCTGCGCCGCCCGCTATTCCTGATCTTCGCGGCCGTAATGGTCTTGAATGGCTATTGGATGTCACGGGGGATCTGGGTCTTCCGGTCGATCAACACGTCGCTCGGCAGCCCCAGAGCCTGGGTGGACTCCGAGTTCCAGACGGCCTATGTCTACGCCCTGATCAACTACTTCATGATCGCCTTCTTCGTGGCCGTGGCGGCGGGCATGCCACTGATCCGCGATGCCGAGCAGAAGGTGGGCGACCTGCTGCACACGACGTCCCTGCGTCCGAGCGAGTACATGTGGGGGAAGTTCCTGGCCCCACTGATCTCCAGCCTGATCGCCGTGCTGGTGCTGCCCGTGAGCACGGGGATCCTCTCTCACTTCCTACCCGATCCTGGCGCCCCGGGCCTCTATGGTCCGTTCCGGCTGATGGCCTACGCCCGCCCCCTGTTGGTCTTCCTCGTGCCGGCCGTGGTCTTCACGGCGGGCGTCGCCTTCGCGCTCGGGCGGTGGACGAACCGGCCGATCCTGGTGTTCCTGTTTCCCGTCTCCCTGTTCCTGCTCTGCCGGATGTTCCTCTGGGGCACGTACCCGCCGCAGATCTCGGAGGGATTCTCGGATGTCCTGCGCTACGTGGACCCAACGGGCTTCCGCTGGCTCAAGGAGACCTGGCTGTTCACGGATAAAGGGATTACCTTCTACAACACGCAGCCGATGAGCTTCGATGCGCCGTTCCTGCTGAGCCGGGCCGGCTTCGTCCTGACCGGCCTGCTGCTCGTGGACCTTTCCCGCCGCCACTTCTCGCGGCGGCTGCGCCGGCCTGCCCGCGTCCGGCGGCAGGAGACCTCTCCGGCTGAGTCGGCGGTGGGGGAGACCCGGGCTCTGGCGGCTCTCGGCATGAAGTCGCGGATGGCGAGTTTCTTCGAGAGCACCTTCGCCGTGGCCCGCTTCGAGCTCCAGGAGTTGCGGTCTCAGCCAGGGCTCTACATCTTCATCCCGTTCGTCCTGCTGTTCCTCTCCACCCTCTACAAGGACATGTTCGGCAGTTTCGACACCGCGCTCAGCCCGTTGCTGCTGACCCCGGGCATAGCGGCAACCCGCGGGATGAGCTTCCTGACGTTCGCCCTGGGGCTGCTCCTCCTGTTTTATACGGTCGAGTCGCTGGAGCGCGAGCGGATTTCGGGCGTGGCGCCGCTCTTCTACACCACGCCGGTCCCCATGGGTGCGGTGGTGGCCGGCAAGATCCTGGCGAACACCGTGGTCCTGGGGGTGGCTCTGCTGGGGGCGTTCGGGGTGGCGGCCCTGTCTCTCTACGGCGAGGGCAAGGTGGCGATCGAAATCCGGCCGTTCCTGATTGTCTGGGGGCTCCTGCTCCTGCCCACGATGATCGTCTGGATGACCTTCGCGGCGGCGGTGCTGGCCCTAACCAGGAGCCGCTTTGGCACCTACGGCGTCTGCCTCGCGGCGGCGCTCGTCACCGCTTTCTTCTTCATGCGGGGGCACATGAGCTGGATGGGGAACTGGGCCCTGTTCGGGGCCACCAGCCAGGGCACGGCCATGGCGTGGACGGACATGGGCCTCTTCGACGTCGACCGGCTGGCGCTGGTGCTCAACCGGCTGTTCGTCCTCTCCCTCTCGGCCCTCTTCGGCTGGACGGCCGGACGCTTCCTGCTGCGCCGGGACCGCGACCGCCTCCACCCCATGCTGTCCCCGGCCGAGCGGCGGCGGACGCTCCGCACGGCCGGCCTGCTGGCTCTGCCTCCCCTGGTGCTCGGGTTCGTTCTCTGGGGCCAGGTGAACCAGGGCTTCGAGGGCGGAGCGGTGGAGAGCAAGCACAAGGAGTACTGGCGGAAGAACGTCCAGACCTGGGCGGCCGAGCCGCTGCCGTACGTGACCCGGGTGGAGATGGACCTCGACCTCGAGCCCGCTGACCGCGGCTTCCGGGTGAGCGGCTTCTACGACCTCCAGAACCAGAAAGACAAGCCGCTCTACTGGATCCCGGTGACGGGCGGCACGGCCTGGGAGGGGCTCTCCTGGACGCTGGATGGGCAGCTCCAGCAGCCTGAGGACCGCTCGCACCTCTATGTCTTCCGGCTGGCCCGTCCGCTGGCTCCCGGCCAGTCCATCCGGCTGGGGTTCAAGTACCGGGGTACGATGCTCCCTGGCATCTCGAAGAACGGCGGCGATCTGCCCTTGGGCGAGTTCCTCCTCCCCTCGGGCGTGATCCTCACGGGCCGCAACCCCGACTTCGTGCCGAAGATCGGTTTCGAGCGCAAGATCGGCGTGGACGAGAAGAACTTCTCCGAGACGCGAATCTTCGCTCCCCATTTCCATGAAGGCCGGACGGACTCCGACCTCGACCGCTCCTCGTTCACCCAGCGCCTCCGGATCACGGCGCCCGCCGAGTACACGGTCAACTCCACGGGCATCCTGGAAGGCCAGACGGTCAAGGACGGCCGGCGCACGACCCTCTGGGTGAGCGATTACCCCGTGCGCGTCTTCAACGTGGCCGCCGGCCGCTGGGCGGTCAAGCGCGGACCGGGCACGGCGGTCTTCTACCACCCGGGCCATCCGTTCAACGTCGACAGCATGCTGGAAGCCCTGAACGGCGCCCGCCGGTGGTACGGGCAGTGGTACGCGCCCTTCCCCTGGCGCGAGCTGCGGCTCAATGAGTTCCCGGCCTACGCCGAGTACGCAAGGGGCAACGCCACCAACATCTTCTTCTCCGAGGGGGTCGGCTTCCTCACCGAGCGGACGCCGGAGAACGACGAGGCATTCGCCATCGCGGCCCACGAGGCGGCCCACTCGTGGTGGGGGCACATCATGTCGCCGGGAGAAGGGCCGGGCGGCATCGTCCTGGCCGAAGGGGGAGCCAGCTTCGCGACGCTGATGCTGCTGGAGCAGATGCGGGGACCTCTGGCCCGGCAGACCCAGGCCAGGAACATCGAGGCCCAATATGGCGAATACCGCATGCCGAGCGACGAGAAGCCGCTCGCCGGGACGGTGGAGCGCGACGGCCGACCGGGCGACGTTGTGGTGGTCTACAACAAGGGTGCCTGGGCTCTCTGGATGCTCTATCAGCAGATGGGGAAGGACGCCTTCATGGCTGGCGTTCAGCAGTTCTTCCGGACTTACCACAACAACCCCGACCACCCGGTGATCGAGGATTTCGTGGCCGTGATGCGGCCGTACGCGCGGGACAAGAAGGGCTTCGACGACGTCGCCCGCCAGATGTTCTTCGAGACCGTCACCCCGGAGTACCGGCTCGAAGGGGCCAGGAAGCAGCCGTTGGGCGAGGGGAGCTGGGAGGTCACGGTGAAGGTGGAGAACGGAGGTACGGGCCGTTTCCCCGTGGAGGTGGCCGCGGCCTTGGGCGAGCGGTTCGACGACGAGGGCAAGGCTTCCCCCGAGTACAAGGATGCCCGGACCCGGATCGTGCTGGGAGCGGGGGAGTCGCAGCTTGTGCGCATTCGGTGCCCCTTCCAGCCTGAGCGGGTGGTGGTGGACCCCGACGTCCAGGTGCTCCAGCTCCAGCGGCGGGCGGCGGTGGCGAAGCTGTAGGGTTGGAAGGGACAATCACGGACTGGCACGGACGGATGAGGTAAAATATAGGTTTGCCGCTCCGAAGAAAGGGAGGCTCTGTGCGTTACCACTGCTTCCGGCTACCTGCCGCCCTCGTTGCCCTCTCCCTGTCATCCTCCGCCCTGATCGCAGCGGAGCCCCTCCAGGTCCGTGCCTTCGACGCCAAGACGGCGAGGCCCGCCGAGGTGGCCCGCGAGGTCCTCGCGAGCGCTCCGGGCACGTTGTTCCGTGTCTCGGGGTTGCGGGGTGCCGGCGGCGAGACCCTGACGCTCGCCCTCGAGCCGGCGCCGGTCTTCGCCGCCGGTTTCCGCCTCTACGTCGACGGCCGCGAGGATCTCGACCGGGGGAGAGACACCGTGGCCCGGCTCAAGCTGCTTCGCGGCACGGTCGAGGAGTGGCCGGGCTCGTCCGTGGCGCTGACCCTCAACGGCGCCACGGGAGCCTGGAGCGGTTATCTCTCCACCGGGGAAGGGCTCTACGAAGTCGCGCTGCCCGCCGGCGCGGCCGACGGCCCGGTCGCCCGGTCGCTGACCGTTAGGCCGGCCGTCCTCGAACCCGGGGAGCACAGCTTCTTGCCGGATGCCATGGAGCCCCCCTTCGCCGTGGAGAAGGCGCTCGGCCGTGCGCAAAGCAAGGTCGTCGTCGCTCCGGGCTCCGAGTACGAGGCGAGCCTCGCCATCGAATCCGACAATGAGCTGCTCAACCGCCTCGGCTCGGTGGACGCCGCCGCCGCATACATCACCGGGGTCATCGGGAGCATCTCGGAGCTGTACTTCCGGCAGCTCGGCGTCTCGCTGGTGATCTCGAGCCTCTCTCTCTACTCGACGCCGGATGATCCCTGGAATGCGCCCAACCCGCACAGCGGCGACGAGGCGGAGGTGCTCTGCGAGTTCGCCAACTTCTGGCAGAGGGAGCGGCCGGTCGCGGCCTTCCCGCGCAACGCGGCCATGTTCTTCACCGGCAAGGGCTCCACGGACATCGGCGGCCAGGCCTGGCGCTCCAGCCTCTGCAACTTCAAGGAGAGGCCCAGCGAGTGCCCCTATGGCGGCTACGGCATCGTGGTGATGTTGAAGCGGTTGAGCCAGGATACTTACGTCACCGCGCACGAGCTGGGCCACATCTTCGGATCGAGGCACACCCACTGCTACACCCCTCCGGTGGACGAGTGCTATGCCGGCGAGCGGGGATGCCACTCTGGCCTGGAGTCGGAGCCCGAGGATGGCGGCTCGGTGATGAGCTATTGCCGGAGAACCGCTCTCTCGTTGGGAGAGCCCGGGGCGCACGGCAACAACAGCCAGCGGGTGGTGCAGGTCATGCGCGGGCTGGTGGATCAGGTCGGCCCCGGCTGCATGGTGCGCACCAGCGATCCCTACAAGCTCACCGGCGAAGCAGGCCCCGGCAGTGCCACGCTCTCCTGGGCCGATCCCTTCGGCACGGAATCCAACTGGCTCGTGGAGCAGCGCCAATCCAACGGCAAGTTCAAGCAGGTGAAGTCGTTGCCGGCCAACTCCAGGAGCGTCACGATCACGAAGCTCAAGCCCGGCTCCCAGGTCTTCCGGGTGCGGGCGAAGCTCAAGAAGGACGTCAGCGACTACTCGGGCACGGTGACGGTCGTGGTGCCCTGAGGAGCGGCGGGGGGAGCGAGGTACAATCCTCCCGCCGACATGTCCACCCAACCCCTCTCGAACCGGCGCTCCAACCGGATGTCCTTCGGTTGCCTTGCGCTGTTCTTCTCGATCTTCCTGGTCGCCGGGTGCGCGGTCCTCTACTTCATGATCCTGGGGCCGGTGCGGGATCTTGTCTCCTCCGGCTCCTGGCAGGAGACCACGTGCACGGTGCTGTCCAGCAGGGTGGGCGAGCATTCGGACTCGGACGGCACCACCTACAGCGTTGACATCGTCTACACCTACAGCTTCGGCGGGCGCGGCTTCCAGTCGGACCGCTTCGGGTTCCTGAAGGGGTCGTCCAGCGGGTATGACGGGAAAGCCGAGACCGTGGCCCGCTATCCGGCCGGCGCCCGCGTGCCCTGCTGGGTCAATCCCGCCAACCCGGAGAAGGCGGTGCTGAGCCGGGGCCTCTCGTGGGAGTGGCTGCTCGCCCTCCTGCCCTTGACCTTCATCGCCGTGGGTGGGGGCGGCCTCGCCTGGGCCGTACGGTCCGGCCGGCAGGCGAAGGCCCGTGCGGCTCTACCGCTCACGGCCACGTCCTCCTTCGGCGTCGAGCCGCCTCCCGCGGCCGCGGGGGGAACGCTGGAGCTGCGGCCCACGGTCTCGCCCATGGGCAAATTCGTAGGCCTGATCTTCATTTCCCTGTTCTGGAACGGGATCGTCTCCGTCTTCCTTTTCCAGGTGGTGAAGAGCTGGCGCGCGGGGGAGCCGAACGGCTGCCTCACGGTCTTCCTCATCCCCTTCGTGCTCGTGGGCCTCGCCCTCATCTATGGCACGCTGCGGCAGCTCCTGGTGCTGTTCAATCCGCAGCCCCGCTTCACGATGAGCCCGGGCGTGCTCACGACCGGCGGCTCGGCCTACCTGCAGTGGAGCTTCGCCGGCCGGTCGGGACGGGTGAAGCGGCTGTCCGTGGTCCTGGAAGGGCGCGAGGAGGCGAAGTACCGGCGCGGGACCAACACCTACACGGACCGCAATACTTTCGCTTCCATGACGGTGATCGACGCGGCCGAGCCCTACACCATCGCCTCCGGCTCCACGAGCTTCTCCGTGCCCGTGGATACGGTGCCCACCTTCAAGGCCGAGAACAACAAGATCCTCTGGCAGCTCAAGGTCTGCTGCGAGATCCCCGGCTGGCCCGACTCCGAGGACGAGTACGAGGTCCTGGTCCAGCCGGGAAGCGGAGGGTTCTACTGATGGAGCCGTTGGCCATCGAGATCCAGAACGGCGCCAACGCCTTCCTGCCCGGCGAGACGGTCGAGGGCACCGTCTCCTGGCGGCTCGGCCAACCGGCCCAGACCGTCGAGCTGCGGCTCTTCTGGTACACCCAGGGCAAGGGGGATCAGGACGTGGGCGTGGTCTCCACCGTGCCCTTCGGCAATCCGGAGATCCAGGACCGCCGGCCGTTCCGCGTCACCCTTCCCGACGGCCCCTTCAGCTTCTCGGGCAAGCTGATCTCCCTCTCCTGGGCCCTGGAGCTGGTGGTGGAGCCGGGCTCACGGGCGGCCCGGACCGAGATCACGGTCTCGCCCACGCGGATGGAGATCCTGCTGACCCCGCTGACACCGGACGCGCCCGGGTAGTCATGCGCGCCCGGGACAACCCCTTCGCCGCCCAGCGGGTCCTCGCCATCCGCTACCGCCTCTCCGGCCTCACCTGGGACGAGCTGCTTGCCCGCCTCGAAGCTTTCCGATTCCGCGCCGCGCTCGTGGGTCCCCACGGCCACGGCAAGACCACCCTTCTGGAGGATCTCGGAGCGCGGCTCGCCGCCCGCGGCTTGCGCGTGCGGACGGTCACCCTCCACGAAGGGGACCGCCAGCTCGGCGGCGCCCAGCGAAAGATTCTTTTTCACAACCTGGCCCCCTCGGACGTTCTCCTTCTGGACGGTGCCGAGCAACTCGGGCGCCTCTCCTGGTTCGAGGTCCGCGCACGGACCCGGGCGGCGGGCGGGCTGGTGATCACCTCGCACCGGCCCGGGTTCCTGCCGACCCTCCATGAGTGCCGCACCACGCCGGGGCTGCTGGCGGAGATCGTGGGGGAGCTGGCGGGGGAGGGGATGGAGACCGGGGATCTGTTCGACCGGCATGGCGGTAACGTGCGGGATGCGCTGCGGGAGCTGTACGACGCTTGCGCGTCGGACCCTCACCCCCGGCCCCTCTCCCGACCCCTCCCTCCCCCCGCACACCGGGAGAGGGGAGAAAAGCAAGAACGGAAAGAATCTGATTCTGTCTTTCTCCCTCCTCTCCCGGTGAGCGGGGGGAGGGAGGGGACGGGAGAGGAGGGCCGGGGTGGTGAGGGCTCAGCGGGCGTCAGCCCGCTCTCTGCCAGAACAGGATCGCGGTCACCAGCAACCCGATGACCACCACCGCCGCCCGCGCCTTCTCCTTGCCGATGCGCCGGGCGAAGCGGGCGCCGCTGTAGCCTCCGAGCGTGGCGCCCACGATGGTGACCAGCGCCACGGGCCAGACCACGGCCCCCTTGGCGATGAAGTATCCGGCGGCCACGGCGTTGATGCAGAAGCCGAAGAAATTCTTGAGCCCGTTCGCCGCGTGGATGTTCGACATCCCGAGGAAGCCCAGAAGCGCCAGCATCAGGATGCCGATCCCCGCCCCGAAGTAGCCGCCGTAGATGGCCACCGCGAGCTGGAGGATCCAGGCCAGGGCCCAGCGCCCCGTGCCGGGGGATTCGTTGAGGCTCTTCCCGGGGGACGTCCGGCGGGAGACGAGCCCTTGGACCATGAACAGGGTCGTGGCGAAGAGGATGAGGAGGGGAGCCAGGAGCTCGAACGTCTTCTCCGGTGTGCGCAGCAGGAGGAACGAGCCGATGGCGCCGCCGGCGAGGCTGGGCAGGAACAGCGTCTTCAGCCAGTGGCGGTGCTCGCGGACCTCCTCGCGGTAGCCGAACAGGCTCGCCGCCGCCCCCGGGAGCAGGGCCACGGTCGAGGTGGCGTTGGCCGCGATGGCCGGCAGCCCCAGGAAGATCAGGGACGGGAAGGTGAGGATCGTTCCGCCCCCCGCCATGGCGTTCATGACGCCGGCCCCGAAAGATGCCGCGATGAGGAGGAGGCCTTGGAGGAGCGTCACGGAGGGGGAGGATATATCAGGGCGCCTGAGCCGGCTGCAGCTTCTGGATGGCCTCGTTGAGGAGCTTTTCCGTTTCCGGATCGTAGGGGTCGAGGGCGAAGGACTGCGCGAGGTAGGAGCTGGCCCGCGCATAGTCTCCGCGCTCGAAGGCCACCATGCCCAGGCCTTTCAGGCTCTCAGGGATCTCGATGTGGGGGCGGTGGGGGAGGGCGAGCACTCTTTCCCAGAGGGTGATGGCGCCCTCCGCCTGGCCCTGGGCCTTGCGGCTCCAGGCGAGGCCGTTCATGGCGCTGTAGTTGCCCGGACGGAGCGTGAGTACCTGTTCGAACAGGGACTGCGCCTGCCGCGCCGCGGCCGGAGTGCCGGCCTGGAGGAGGCACCAGCCCTTGCCCAGGATGGCCGAGGGATCGCGCGGCTCGCGCTGGAGCGCCCGGTTGAAGGCCGTGGACGCCTCCTCGTAGCGCCGGCCGTAGTAGAGGCGCCAGCCGGAGGCGGTCTCCGGGTTGTGGCTCGCCGTGTAGGTGGGCTCGAGCTTCCACCGCAGGTCCGGCGTCAGGTGCCCGAGGCGGTCGATCTCGCTCATCACCCGGACATAGCGGTCGTCCGGCATTTCGCGGACGAGCTCCCGGATCATGGGCCGGGCCTCCTCGATCCTCCCCTGGAGGAGGGCCATGCGTGCGACGCCCCGGGTCGTGCCCGACTTCCGGAGCAGATCCTTGACGATTTCCAGATCATCGCCGGCATAGAAGTGAATGTCCGCCAGGATGTGGTGGGCCCGGGTGTAGCCGGGATCGAGCTTCAGGCACTGCCGCGCCGCGCGCTCGGCTTCGGCCAGTTGGCCGCCGTAGAACTTGGCGAGGGCCAGGGTGTCCCAGGCGTCCACCAGACCGGGCGCGATCTCCACCGCCAGCTCGAGGTTCTTCCAGGCCGGCTCGAGCTGCTTGGCCAGCATGAGCTTCCTGCCCTGGTTGACGAGGCTCATGGCCCGCTCTTCCGAGGAGCCGGCCGGCCTTTCGCTCGACAGGGTCGCCGTGGGGCGGTACCGGAGGAGCCACACGCCGCCGCCGCCCACGAGGAGGCCCAGGATCAGGGCCGCCATGGCGAGCAGCCACTGGCGGCGGCGCTCGTCCTCGCGCAGGGAGCGGACCAGGGTGGGATCGAGGTCCAGGAAGCGGTCGAGGCGGTCGCTCTCCGCCTTGCGCCGGTCGCCGCTGCCTCCTCCAGGGAGGATTCTGAATTTCCCGCCGCCCGTAGCCAACGAAGCCTTCCTCCTACAGCCAGCCTGGAGGTCAGTGGGACTGCAGGGGAGTGATGTTTTCGACCGCGATGTTCAAGGCGTCCACCACCCGCACGTCGTACGGATACCTCCGGACCAGCCTGGCCAGATAGACCGCGGCCTGAGGGTAGTCCTGGATCTCGTAGTAGGTCCAGGCGAGGCCCGGGGTGCCGTAGTTGACGCCCGGGTAGAGCTGAGCCATGGCCTGCCAGACGGCGATGGCCTCGCCGGTATGCCCCTCGTTCTTGAGGCACTGGGCCAGGCCGTTGAGCGAGAGCACGTGGTCGTGGTCCAGGCTCAAGGCGCGGTCGAACCAGGCCCGGGCCTCGCCGGTCCGGTCGAGGGCAAGCAGAGACAGGCCCAGGCCGCTCGAGGCGTTGACGTCGCGGGGGACTTCGGCGACCGCCCTTTGGAAGGCCTCCACCGCCTCCGCGTGGCGCTCCTGCCGGGCCAGGCGCCAGCCCAGGTCCGCCCACTCGGAGAGACCGGTGGGCTCGGGCTCCAGCAGCGACCGCAGCCCGGGATCGAGCCGCCGTGACCGGGCGGCCTCGGCCATACGGAACAGCAACTCTTCCTCGGTGCCTTCCGCGACCAGCGGCTGCAGGCGGACCTCGGCCTCGCGGAACCTCCCCTGGAGCAGGTAGAGGCCGGCGAGCTTCCAGTCCACTCCGCCCCGCAGCCAGGCTTCCTCGGCCTTGCGCTGCTCGCCCCGGCGCGCGTAGAGAGCCCCCAACCCCAGGAGCGCCCGGGTGCTGCCCGGCTCCAGGGCCAGGGCCTTGCGGAACGCCTCCTCGCTCAGCGCCGACTGATAGTTCTTCATCTGGCAGTCGCCCATCAGGATCCAGGCCTCGGGAAGACCCGGAGCGGCCTCGGTCGCCAGCGTGGCCTTTTCGAGGGCCTCGTTGTACCGGTTCTGGGACAGTTGCTGCCGGGCTTCCTCCATCAGCGACCGGACCTCTTCCGCGCTCAGGGAGGGCTTGCTGCCCGCGCGGCTCTCCGAGGATTCCGGCCCCACCAGCCACAGGATGGGGACCACGGCCGTGAGCGCCAGCAGGGCGGCGAGGCCCCGCCTCAGCCGCTGGCGCCGGGTGCTCCGCTCCTCCGTCTGGAGGGAGGCGAGCAGGACGGGATCGGGGTCGGCGAGGAAACGGTCGAGCTGCTCCGCTTCCGTTTTCGTCTGAGAGCCGAGGCCGCGCAGGAGCTGGAAGCGCCGCCTGGCCGGTGTCGCAGTGTCTGAATTCATGGCTTCACCATCTTAAGCATAGAGGATTGCGCCTTTTCTTGCTCGCCTGGGAGCTTCTTCAGCGCATCTTCCAGAAAGGTCTGGGTCTCCAGGTCGTAGGGATTCTGGAGGAAAGACTGTGTGAGGTAGCGGCGCGCCTCCTCGGTGTCGCCTCGATCGAAGGCGATCAGACCCAGTCCCTTCAGGCTCTCAGGGGTCTCGGGGCTCTCCGGCCGCAGCTCGAGCACCCGCTTCCAGGCCGCCGCGGCCCCGTCCGTCCGGCCCTGGGCCTTGAGGCTCCAGCCCAGCCCGTTCAGGGCGCTGTAGTTGCTGGGCCACGTCTTCAGGACACCATCGAAGTCCGCCTGGGCCTCCTTGATCTTGCCGGTCCTGAGCCGGCACCACCCCCGGCCGAGCAGGGCCGAGCCGTCCTGAGGACGATCCGCCAGGGCGCGGCCGAAGGCGGCGGAGGCCTCGTTGTACCGCCGGGAGAAGAAGAGGCGCCAGCCCCTGGCCGTCTCGGGCGAGCGGCTGCCCACGAATCCGGGTTCGAGTTGCAGCCGCATCTCGGGAGTGAGGTGCCCGGTGCGCACCGCCTCGGCCATGAGCCGGACGAACCACTGGTCCGGGGTCCTCCGCTCCAGGTCCCGGACGATCGGGGCCGCCTCGGCGAACCGGCCTTCGAGCAGGCGCAGGCGGGCCACTCCCCGCAAGGCCTCCCCCTTGAGCCAGTGCTCCTCGGCTTTCCGGTTGTCCCCGGTATAGAAGTAGACGTCTCCCTGGCCGTGATACCCCCGCTGGTAGCCGGGATCGATCTCCGTGCAGCGCCGGAAGGCGCGCTCGGCCTCATCCATCTGGCCGCCATAGAAGTGGGTGACGGCCAGGGCGTCCCAGGCGTCCACCAGGCTGGGGCTCAACTCGGTGGCCAGGCGCAGGTAGGCCCACGCCTTCTGGATCTCCTTGGCCTTGGCCAGCGCGAGCCCGTTGGTGGTGAGGATGCGGGCCATCTCCTCGGAGGACTGGGCACCCAGATTGTCCGCTGCCGCCGCCTCCCGTTCCCCCCGGATCTCCCCGCGGAGCCACCAGGCCGCGCCGCCGCCCAGGAGCAGGCCGAGCGCGAGAGCGGCCACGGCGAACAGCCAAAGCCTCCGGCGGCTCTCCTCCTGCTGGAGAGACTGGATGAGCCCGGGGTCGGCGAGGAGATGGTCCAATTGCTCCTTTTGGATCCCTCCCTGTTTACCCCTGCCGGAAGAGATCCCCCAATGCTTGAAAGTCGCCACAGATCTAGGTCTTCGCCTGAGCTGCCCTGAATGGAGAACTCGCTCATTCGGTCTACGCAAAAGTGAGACCAGAGGTTCAAAGTGGCTTTACAGCTGGGGAGGAGAAAAGGACTGATCCAGGGTGGCCTGGGAGGCCACCCTGGCTGGGTGGGAGTGCCGGTCCGAGCACACCTCTACTGAAGGGGACCGCCCGCAGGGCTGTCCCCGACAGGTCGGACCGAGCGATCAACGGCCTAGATGGCCTTGATCAGCCGCGCCGCGGCCTCGGTCTTCTCCCGCCCACTGAACACCTCGTCGCTCTCGGTGCTCTCCGTGATCACTTGGCGCAAGGCCTCGATGATCTTGTCGAGCCGGGAGCGGACGGTGGGGTAGGAGACCCCTGCCTGCTCGGCGATCGCCTTCAGATTGCCGCTGGCAAGGACGAACATCTCGATGAAACGTTGGTGCTCCACAGGGAGCCGGGCCAGGCGCGGGGCCGGGAAATCGGCCTCGACGGATATCTCGCACGCGGGACAAGACATCCGGGTTACCTGCATGGCCCGTTGGCAGTAGGGACAGTGGTTGGTGACGGGTTCAGAGGACATAATATTTTATGGTTGTTGGCCTGGGCACAAGACTACAACCGTCCTCCTGTGGAGTCAATCTTGTCCTTACGGGAGGTCGGAGATTCCTGGAAAAGCATGGATTGGGGGTCTTCACCTCCATCATGTGAAAAGGGGGGCGCGACCCCCCGATTCCTCCGGAAAGAACTTTCCCGCAAGAGCTTACCTTGCGGCGCTCGCGGTCAGACAGAGCTGCGCGGCGTAGTAGAGAGGCAGTCCCCAGAGCTTGTTGGCGAAGCTCTCACGGATGAACCGGTCGCGCGCCACGGAGAGGTCCGAGAGGTAGAAGGCCAGGGCGCCCGCGAGGATGATCCTCGGAGAGCCGGCAGCCACCGTACCCACGGCCAGGGCCAGCATGCCGGTGATCACCACGATGTAGGCGTGCACCGGCACCCGCATCTCCGGCGGCAGGTGGGGACGGAGCCACCGGGAGATGATCAGGGCCGGGACGGCCAGCACGGCGAGCGCACCCGCCGTCCATCCCAGCTCCTGCCCGCGCAGCAGGAACGCGGCGCCGAAGCCCACATGGGCGAACAGGAAGGACCCGAGCCCCGCCAGGAAGAGCGCCGGGCGGGAATACATCAGAAGGACGTCGCCGATCCAGGAGAGTACCAGCGCCGCGAGCACCGCTCGTCCATATCCGCTTCCCAAAGCCCCGGCCGGCATCCCCGCGATGACCGCGATGGCCGCGCCCACGAAACCTGTCGAGGCGAGGGGTTTGCACACGTAGATTCCCCACCGGGAGCCGCGGGATTCCGCGGCGAGCAACCCGGCCAGGGCCGCGGCGGTGAGCACCATCCAGGGAAGCATCCAGCCTCGATCCTATATCGCGATTATCGCGATTATCTCTTCTTCCCTCGCGGGGGCGCGCATTCCCCTCTCTTTTTTCGGCCTCTCCCTCGCGAGGGCTGTCTCTCCCCTCTCTTCGTGCGGTTCCGCCCTCTTCGAGGGAAGGTTCTCCCCTCTCTAATTTCGACCCGGATAAGAGAGGGGAGAGCCGCGGGAAGAGAGGGGCGCTAAAAAGGAAGAGAGGGGAGAACGCCCCCTCGAGAGGGGAGAGCCCGCCCTCCGGAGGGCGAAGCGAAATAAGAGAGGGGAGAGGCGCGGGAAGAGAGGGGAAAAGCGGCCCCACGGAGGGGGGAGAGCCGCCCCCGGTGGGGGAGACGAGCTTTTGCCTCCCGCGCTCCCGGGCGGCTTGCCCCGAAACGCACGAGCCTTGGTGCGTCTCGGGGAAAGGGAGGTGGCTCTCGCGGATCGCGGGTTCTTTTGCGCGGGAGCGAATCCGCGAGCCGCAATCTCTTGGGGGAGAGCGCGGGAAGCGAGGGCGCGTGCATGGAAGGCGGTGCCCTCCGCAGGGACTACGGCGAGAGATCTCCACGCCCGTGTTACGCTACCGGCCGAGCCTTGTCAGGGATCTGAATGCCACGGATTTTCGACAACATCGATCAGGCCCTCCTGCCGGCCCTGCGGGAAGGGCTCGCACTCTCCCAGCGCGCCGATTTCTGTGTGGGGTACTTCAACCTCCGCGGTTGGCGGCACATTGACTGCCTGATCGACCGCTGGCCAGGTGGAGAAGGGAGTTGCTGCCGGCTCCTTGTGGGGATGCAGCGCCTGCCTCAGGAAGAGCTGCGGGAGGCCTACAGCCTCCTTCAGAAGGTGGACGGCATCGACCTCCAGACCGCCGTCCGGCTCAAGAAGCGGCTGGCCGAGGACTTCCGGGAACAGCTCACCCTGGGCGCCCCCACCGACGAAGACGAGCACGGCCTCCGCCGCCTCGCCTCCCAGCTCCGCTAAGGCTAGCTTAGCTCATCTCCTTCCAAAGAATCGAGTGAAATCTTTTGAGGACGATCAAGAGAGTAAAGAGAAAAAGTATGGATAAATAGAGAGTCAGGAGTGTAAGCGCACCGAAGAAATAGGGAATCTTTTGAGTCATGGTAACCGCGTATACCGAGAGAAAGAATATTGTAATTACTGCTAACAGAATGCTGAATGAGATATTGGCGTAGGCGCTTCTAAGGAGATGGGCTTTGACTTTGTCATCTGCGCCCACTTCTCGCAGGCTATGGGCCAAGACTAGTAAGTTGAACAATAAACCGGCAAAAATCGAGAGCGATGTTGTGAAGACGTTTGCGATGTCCTTGTCGAGGCGTACCCCGATGAGCGTTATGGGAAGCGCGATTAGTATTGGGCTGCCGAACACAAACAGCAAATCGCGGGTAAGCCATTGGTTCGTGTTATAGTCGCGAAAGGTATTAATGTGAGCCTTCCATATTTCTGTTGGGTTAATGCTGCCAAACATTGGATTGCTCTCCCCAAATTTTGGTTGCCACTATGCCTATAAACTCGTTCGCTTCACGTTCAAGATAGTCACGGTATGACTCGATATCAGTCTCGGGGAATTCGTTAACTTCTCTGCTGAGACGCACTTTGGGGCTGCTCAGGTCAATGAGGTGTGTTCTACCGTCCTCCTCTATGGAAATTTTGATCTTACTGTTTTCATCGATATGCTCGTCTAGTTCTGCAATTCCCGTTCTTCTTGTTTCGGCTAGAGATCTGACTATATCTCTTAGCATATTGCGCTGCTCATCTGCGCGCTGCCGGATGACGAGGCTTGCCGAGACTTCTTCGTGAAATCCTCTGTCCTGGACCTCCTCTACACGTCTGTGGAGGTGAAAGTCTGAAATCCGAATCTTTTCGGTGATACCTCTGTTCAGAATTTCGTCGAGTTGCTCGCGGTTTACAAGTGAATTTAGCTCAAGGACGAGCCCTCGATGATTCTCCCTAAAAAGATTTGTGAGGAAATATCTTAGAGCGCGAGATGGGCTCGATCCTCCAATTCTCTGAACCAGAATTATGCCCTCGTCTTGATCTCGCGGGAAGAATGCTTTGATATAAAAAGACAGGGCCTCCGCATGGCGGCGCTTGCGAGGGAAGACCATCTCGCTCGTATAGATGTCGAAGAATTGAGATACTTTTCCGTAGTGGCCTGCGAGGAGGGTTGCCGTTACTGTTCTACGGTTTGGATCAGTGGTACGTCCCTCAACCCTTATCAAGCCTGCAAAGCTCTGGTCGTGAGAAGTAGCGACAGCTAGATTTGAGAGAAATCTGTCAAAGAAGACGAACATGTCGCTTCCAGAATCATCGAAGTCCCCGATTCTGTTAGCTCGCGCCGCTCGCTTCTTGCGAACCCGGATACTGAAGGCGTCAAGGTAACTTGCCATGGAACCTCCTTTGAGCCGAAAAAAAGATATCAGTTGGCATTGCCTGCCTGTCAAATCGACAGGTGGCGATATCTGCTTGGGGCAGGTGAGATGATGTTACTCATGGCAATGCCAGTGAGCGCGATACTCCAGAATCTAGTTCTTTAAGAGAGAGAAATTCAGCAAAAAAGACGGATTGTGTCTTTATAGGCTTGCTTTTCGCAATGTAGTCAGCAGTACCAATGAAAGGACTCTGATCGCCACGGTGCTTCCAAAGAAGTCTTCGCTGGGAATAATCTTACTAGGCAAGTACGCAACTTGGACGACGCCGGGAATCTGCAAAGGCCGGTGCCAAAGGGCTTTTAGGCAGCGCGAAGACGTCCAAGTGAGGGCACGATCTCTCTGAGACCGTCCCCGTCTTTCTGACGCCCGGCCCCAGATCTTTGCCTTAAGGAGATCCTCCCGGCCTTTGGGACGGCCCTGGACCTCGTCGGAATTCCCCTGACCTGTACGGAGAAATTTCCGAGGGCACCACGCCAACGGGTTTGGGAGGTCCAATCGGTTGCCTTGGATCATTAAGGCGTGCCCTCCGAAAGAGACGCCCCGAGGTTTGAGGACCCAGAAAGTGATCGGTTAAGGACTGGGGACGTCTCTACGGGAGCGTTGTGCCGAGGTCCAAGATGAGGTTACGGGGGCGTTTCCTCGACATCCCCGTAACCTCCGCCGTCGGCCACGGCACTACCGTTCCGTAGAGACGGCCCGGTCCTCTACCGACGCCCTCTCCCGGGGCACCGTCGTCGGGCCGTCTCTTCGAAGGGCAAATCGGGACGATACACCGCGGCGTTCATGAAGCCCCGCCTCAGCTCCCCATCAATCCCACCACCCGCCCGTCCACCCAGTCCATCCGGTGCGCCTGGGGCTCCTTGGGGAGGCCGGGCATGCGGATGATGTCGCCCAGGAGGGGGACGACGTAGCCCGCTCCGGCGGCGAGGATCAGGCGACGCACGGTGACCTCGAAGTCCCGGGGACGGCCGGGGAGGGCGGCGTTGTCGGAGAGCGAGGCCTGGGTCTTCGCCACGCAGAGGGGGAGGCCTTCGTAGCCAAGCTTCTGGAACAGCTTCAGGTCGCGCTCGGCCGGGGGCGTCCAGACCACGCCGCGGGCGCCGTACATGGCGCGGGCGATCTTTTCGATCTTGTCCTTCACGGGCTCGCTCCAGTCGTAGAGCGGCTTGAGAGGCTGGGGCTCGCGCGCCTGGTCCAGTGCCTGCTCCATAACGGCACGGGCGAGCTCGACGGCCCCTTCGCCGCCGCGGGCGAAGTGGTCCGCCACGGCGAAGGGCACCCCGAGCGCGTCGCAGTCCCGGCGGACCACTTCCATCTCCTCCTCGGAGTCGGTGCCGAAGCGGTTCAGGGCCACGATGGGGGTGTGGCCGAAGGTCTGGGCGCTCTCGATGTGCTTGCGCAGGTTGTCCAGTCCCCGCTCGACGGCGGCCGGATCGGGTTCGGCCAGGCGGTCCTTGGCCACGCCGCCGTGGAGCTTCAGGGCGCGCACGGTGGCCACCAGCACGACGGCCGCGGGGTTGAGACCCGCCGAGCGGCACTTGATGTCGAAGAACTTCTCGGCGCCGAGGTCGAAGGCGAAGCCGGCTTCGGTGACCACCCAGTCGGCGTGGGCGAGGGCCATCTTGGTGGCGATCACGGAGTTGCAGCCGTGGGCGATGTTGGCGAACGGTCCGCCGTGGACGAAGGCGGGCACGCCCTCGGCGGTCTGGACCAGGTTGGGCCGGAGGGCGTCCTTCAAGAGCACCGCCATGGCGCCCACGGCCTGCAGGTCGGCGGCGGTGACGGTCTTGCCGTCGAGCGACAGGCCGACCACGAGCCGGGAGAGGCGGGCGCGCAGGTCCTCGGCATCCTCGGAGAGGCAGAGCACGGCCATCACCTCGGAGGCGGCGGTGATGTCGAAGCCCGTCTCGCGGGGCACGCTCTCGAACGGGCCGCCCAGGCCGATGACGATGTCGCGCAGGGAGCGGTCGTTGATGTCGAGCACCCGGCGCCACCAGACCCGGCGCGGGTCGAGCCCCAGGGCGTTGCCATAGTGGAGGTGGTTGTCGAGCAGGCTCGCCAGGAGGTTGTGGGCGGCGGTGATGGCGTGGAAGTCGCCGGTGAAGTGGAGGTTGATGTCTTCCCCGGGCACCAGCACCGCCTTCCCGCCGCCGGTCGCGCCGCCCTTCATGCCGAAGATGGGGCCGAGCGAAGGCTCGCGCAGGGCGAGGCAGGCGCGCTCGCCGATCCGGGCCAGACCCTGGGCGAGACCGATCGAGGTGGTCGTCTTCCCCTCGCCGGCCGCGGTGGGCGTGATGGCCGAGACCAGCACCAGCTTGCCCGGAGGACGGCTCCTGGCCCTGTCATCCCGGGCCGCGAGGCGGATCTTGGCCTTGTCTTCCCCATAAGGCACAACGTACTTGGGATCGATTTCCAGGTCACGGGCGACTTCGGCGATGGGACGCGGTGAGGACGTTGGAGTCAAAGGGGTCTCCTTGGTATTTGCGCGGGGGAGGATATAATAGCTGCGGGTCCGGGGCCGCTGTCGGCTTTTTTCGACGATCCCGTCGTCTTTTCAGGACGTTTTTCCTTCCGATTTCCCTCCAAAGAGCCAATCCTCCCAGGGGGCTCAACCCTGGCACCACCTTTGCCGTATACAGAGTGTCAGGAAGCAGGTGAGGGACATGAAACCTTTCGTTCGTTGTAACCATCGAAGGGGCTGAAGAGCCTGAGAAGGAGTGGCGAGATCTTCTGGGAAAGGCGGAACGGTCATGACGAAAGAATTCGTGAAAATGTTGACCCTGTCCCTCACGTCCGTCCTGCTGCTCATCGCGGCGGCCACACTCTCGGCCTCGGGGATGTAAGGAACGCTCCTCTCCCTCGTTGTCCTGGGGAGATGGAGCTGACGAATAGATTGGCGAATTTGTTGGTGAGTTTGTTGGTGAATAACTCCGGTTGGAAAGGCTTCCGCCCCTCCCTTCCGGTCCTCCTTCTGGCGGCCCTCCTCACCCACGCCGTGCCGGCGTTCTGCGCCGGCCGGCTCCTGCCTATGGCGCTGCGCAATCAGGGCTTGAGCCTGCCCGGAGCGCCCGCGGCCGTGGTCCCGGCGGACGTAGACGGCGACGGCCGGCGGGACCTCGTGGTGGTGGCCGCCTATAACCAGTGGGACGAGATCGCGATCACCGAGAGCAGCACCATGGACGACGTCCAGGGGCTCGTGGAGGTCATGACGATCGTGCCCGCCGTGATCGACCGCCGTGAGCTGCGCGTCTACCGCGCCGGGCCGGACGGAACCTACCAGCCGCCCCGCACGCTTGCGCTGCCGCTCTCCGTGCTGTCGGTGGAGGCCGGTCCTCCGGGTACGCCCGTGGTGGCCCTGACGGACGAGGGCGTGAGCGTCCTGCGCCTGGACGCGGAGGGCGCGCTACGGCTGGAGCCCTGGATCGCCGATTCCCCGGTCATGGCGGGCACGGGCAACTTCCTGGGCGATCTGGGTTTGATGAAGGACGTCAACGGCGACGGCGCGGTGGACTTCCTGCTGCCCGCGCACGACGGCCTCGCCGTCTACCTGGCGCGGGAGGAGGGCAAGGGCTTGGCGCGGCGGGCCGCGTCCCGTTTCCCCGTGCCCGGCGAGGCCTACCGCTCGACGGGTGATCTCGAGCGCCGCTATCCGCTGCCCCAGGTGAAGGACGTCACGGGCGACGGCCGGCCGGACCTCCTCTTCCGCGATCCCGTCCGGCGCTGGCGCTCGGTCTGGGTGGCGAAAAACGGCGGCCAGGGCCGCTTCCTGCCCGCCGTGGAGGTGGTGCTCGGCACGGGTGATCCCAAAGCTCCCAATCCCGTCTGGCTGGGGGATTTCGAGGGCAACGGCCTGGCCGAGGTGGTGTTCCGCCAGAGCCTGGACGATCCCAAGGAAGGCGGCATGCGCCAGGAGCTGGCTGAGTTCCGCGAGCCCAAGAGCCGCCTCACATTCCGGCGGCTGAGCCAGGATCTCGTCCCCGAGAAGGCGCCCTACCGGACCTTCGACATCACCGGCTGGGGCTTCGAGGCCGCGGACGCAGAGGTCGACTTCCCAGGGGGATTCCAGGACCTGAATGGCGATCGCCGGCCGGACCTGGTCACGGTCACCGTGGACGTGGGCCTGCCGAAGCTCGTGGGCAGCCTCGCCACCAAGAGGCTCACCGTGGGGCTCGACTTCCATGTCTGGTGCCAGCAGGAGGACGGCGCCTTCCGCCCTGTCAAGGGGCTCGACCTTTCGGGGACTTTCCGCTTCAACCTGAACGACCTGCGGACGAACCAGCTCTCCCTGTTCTCCGGGGATTTTGACGGCGACGGCCGCCCCGACTACGTCCAACTCGGCCGCGGTAAGACGGTGAGCGTCCACCGCGGCCGGGCGGACTGTGGGTTCCCCACGAAGCCGGACATGAGCTTCGACCTCAAGGAAGAGCCCCGGGACATCTCGCTGGTGCAGATCCGCGACCTGGACGGCGATGGCCGCTCGGACCTCATGGTCGTGCAGCCCCAGAGGGCGGCGGAGGAGGGGTTCGTGCCGCCGGTGCGGTTGGAGCTTTATTTGAGCGGAGGGGAGAAGTGAGAGGCCCTCACCTCCCCGGCCCTCCTCTCCCGGCCCTCCACCCTTCCCGCCGGGGAGAGGAGGGAGACAGAAGAGACATCCCTTCGACAAAGGGTTCCCCTCTCTCCCTGGTAGGGCGGACGGAGGGCCGGGAGAGAGGGGCCAGGGGAGTGAGGGCTTCGAAGGCACGAACGCTCGTTCTGGCAATGCTCTTCTGGGCCTCCTCAATCTCCGCCCAATCTTTCACCACCCCCCTCACGGGCACCCTCGTCCGCGCCGCCGCCGTCACCGGTCCGGATGGCCGCCCCGGCGTGGCCCTTCTGGTGGCCGCCAACAAGGACCGCAAGGGCGCCAAGACGCTCCTCTTCCTCGATCCCGAGAAGAGGTCTCTGACCCGCCTCGCCACGGGCCTGCACGAGGAGGTCAACACCGTGGTGGGCTTCGACCTTTCGGGAAGCGGATCGGCAACTCCTATCGCAGGCATGCCGGGCGTGCTCTTCGCCTCGGGAACGAACAAGGTGCTGGACGAGCCGAACGTGGACCTGCGCTCGGTGACCGGGGCCACGATGGGCCGGCCCTGGATCGCCGCCGCCCGCGCCGGTCTCCTCGAATTGCTGGCGTCTGGGAGTGGAGGAGGACTCTCGCGGCTGAAGTCCTTCCCCTTGCCTGTAAAGGCCGAACGGCAGCGCTGGGGCCTGCGCCTCACGAGTCCGCCGGTGACCGTGCTGCCAGGAGATCCGGCCCTGTTCGCCGTGGGACCGGAGGAGGTGAGCCGGCGGCGGATCAAGACGTTGCTCGTCCCGGCGGATGGCGGCGCGCCCGCGGTTACCGAGTCCTGGTCCCTCCTGCCCGAAGGCGAGCGGCTGGTATCCGACCGGCGCTACCTGCGGGTGGACGGCATCCCGGTCCTCGCGGCCACCTCGTTCGAGAAGATCGGCCTCCTGGCCCGCAAACGCTTCCGCCTCTTCCGCCTCGACCAGGACCGCTCGCGCAAGGGGACCGCCTCCGTCCTCTCCGTCGAAACGGGTTGCCCCCTGTGGTTCCCGCTGGACGTTTACGCCGCCGACACGGACGTTGATGGCCATCAGGACCTCGTGCTCATCCATCCCGAAGGAATGAGAGGGAAAGAGGTGCTCGTCTCCGCCTACCGAGGCCTTGGGGAAGGGCGGTTCGATCCCAAGCCCCGCACCTGGAAGTTGAACGAAGAGGTCCAGGACTGGCACTACGGTTCGGACCTGACAGGCGACGGCCTGCCGGACCTCCTCCTCTACGTCAAGGACCGCCTCTTCCTCTACCCCGGAGATTCCAAAGGCGCGCGTCCCCTGTCTGGCCGTCCCGCCTGGTCCGTGAACGTAACTGGAGCCCCGAAAGAGGAATCCCGGGATGAAGACGGCGAAGGACCGAATGAAACCGACCGCCAGGACTCCGGCCCCGACCGCGACCGCCTCCTCCTGGGCTTCAACCTCCCGGGAGGAGGTCGAACCGTCCTCGCCCAGGGCTTCCAGCAGGACGGCAAGAGCGTGCTGACGGTCGTCTGGAAGCGGTAGCCGCCCCTGGGAGCGCCGGCATCCCTGCCGGCCTGCTTACTTCTTCTGTTTATGGCTGCACGGCTTGGGGAGCCTCAGTGTAGCTCCCGTGAAGAAAGCCTTGTCCAGAGGCGGGATATCTGAGGTGTCGATCTCCTCGTTCTTCATGGCATCCACGCGATCCCAATCAGTACGAGAGGACTTTTCCGTAGTCTTCGCGTTCATTTCTTGTTGTCCCGTAGGATACCACCCCACCCCCTCCACCGGCACCCCCACCCGCCCGCCCCCGATCACCAGCACCCATGTCCGCGATCCTCCCGGGGGGACCATCAGGCGGACCGGCCTCTTCTCCGGCCCGCCATTCAGCTCGTCCAGCGCGAAGACCCGGACGCCGGAGCGGAAAACGACGCTGCCGCGGACCCGGAAGACGCCCGCGCCGATCTCCAGACGGTCGCCGCGGCGGAGGTCCGCGGGATGGAGGGAGCGGCGGGGGAGGCGGATGCGCGACTGCGTCCAGAGACGGCGCAGGCGCTTCCAGATCCTTCTCATTGCGGGAGGGCCTCCTTGAGACGGGCCAGCCTCTCCTCGACGGCATCGGAGACGGCGTCCGCCTCGAAGCGGCGCTTCAGATCCTCGCCGGAGAGCTCGTCGTCGATCCTCTGGTAGTTGCGCTCGGTGGCGGCCTCCTCTTCGATCCGGCCGCTGATGCGCTCGAACTCTCCCTGCAGGTTGTGCGACTGGGCGCTCGCCAGGACGTCCCCGATGGCGCGGCGGGCCTCCACCTGGCGCATCTGGGCCTGGACAAGCTGGAGACGGCCGCGGGTCTGCTCGACTTTCTCCTGCATGCGGGCCACGGACTGGCGGACCTCCTCGGTCTCCCGGGACTGCTTTTCGAGCTGCTGGGTGAGCCGGTCGCGGTGGCGCTCGGCCAGCTCGGTACGGCGCAGGGCCTCGCGGGCGCCGGCCTCGTCCCCCTTGCCCAGGGCGCGTTCGGCGGCCCGCTGCCACTCCCCGGCGTCCTGGGTATGGAAGACGACCTGGGCGCGCAGGCGGTCCTCGTTGGCCATGGCCCGGGCCACGGCCCGCTTGGCGGCGTCGAGCTCTTCCTCCATGTCGTGCACGAGCTGGTTCAGGCTGCGCTCCGGGTCCTCGATGGCGTCGAGGGCGGCGTGGATGCGCCCCTTCATCAACAGGTTGAAGCGTCGGAAGATGTTCATGTCAGGTTCCTTTCTCGCGAAGCCTGGAGGTCAGCTCCAGGACTGGAGCTCGCGGCCGAAGACGCGGATCTGCTGGAGGACGCCTTCGCGCCGGTATTCGAGCCAGGCCGCGGTGGCCATGAGGGTCATGCCGAAGCCGAGGCCGAGGACCCAGAGGACCAGGGGCGCCGTGGTGCCGATGCGGAAGACGAAGAAGCCGAGGTCCGTCAGCAGGGCGGCGGTGGACACCGTGAGCAGCGAGCGGCTGCGCAGGGCGAAGGATGCGGAGCCGAAGGCCACGGAGAGCACCAGCAGGGCCGCCAGCCAGCCCCACGAGATCTCGCTGGAGAGGGCCACGATGGGCGTGGCGTAGACGAAGGAGGCCCCGGCCGCGGTCACGCGGTGGTTCCACACCGGACCGAGCTCGGCCCGCAGCAGCCAGGCCAGGAGCAGGAGACCGAAGCCGGGCGCCAGGCAGTAGAGCTCGGCACCGAGCTCCGCCGTGGCGACGGCCTTGAGCAGGGCCAGGCCGAGGAAGGCGACCGAAGCGGCGGCCGGGAAGACGCGCCGGGTCTCCCGCATCGCCACAACCGTGTAGAAAAGGCTGACCAGGAAGGTGGCCAAGACCGGGAACCAGACCGTGCCCATCCCAGGGACCACCGTCAGGGAGAGGCTGCCGGCCAGGAGAGGCAGCCCGAGGCCCACGAAGCGGCAGGAGGGGGTGATGGATGCGCCCAGGTTCCGCTTCTCGTAGAAGGCGCCCAGGGCGTACTGGGCGGCGCCCACGGCGAGGAGCACGTAAGGAGCGACGCCGCTGCCGAAGTAGAGCCAGCCGGCGGTGAAGGCGTGGAGCACGGCGAGACCCGCCCAGGCCTGCATCTGCCAGCCGTAGAGGGCGTCGCGGTCCCGTTTCGCGTCGAAGAAGGAGACGGCCGCCCAGCCGGCCGCGAGGGCGATCAGGGCCGCGTCCGTCCAGGGGGCGAACGGAGAGCCGTCGAAGAAGGCCAGCAGATAGCCCAGGGCAATGGCGGTCTCGACGCCAAGCGTCCAGGCCCGCAGGGACCGGCGCCGGCCGAGGAGCTCGATCAGGCCGCGCCAGGACAGGCCGAAGGCCGCGATCCAGGGGATCAAAGCCGGGCCGGAGTCGAGGAAGGCGGGGAGCAGGTCCCGGTCCGGATTTCCCTGGGTTGCGGCCAGCACGGCGAAGTGGAGAAGGGGCAGCAGGGTGAGCCGCGCGGGGAAGGCGAGGCGGGGAGCCCAGCCCTCGATGCCGGTGCGGGTGAGGAAGAGGACGACCGTCATCGTGAGCGTGAGGACCAGGACTTCCCAGCCGGCGAACAGCAGGCCGGCCGCCGCGGCGAGGACGAGCCAGACGCGGACCAGCCCGCGCAGAGAGAGGGCGGTGAGGATGTCCCAGTCCTCCAGGTCCATCCCGAGCTGCCGGGCCAGCCCGTGGCCCGCGGAACGCCGCGCCGCGAAGACCAGGAGCCCGAGCTCCAGACCCACCAGGGTGAGGCCCATGACGAGGAGCGAGCTCCAAGATTTCTCCACGTTGATGAGGATCTGGATGGGGAGCCAGAGGACCGCCAAGGTCAGTCCGAGGTCGATCCCCTCGTGGCGGGTCCCTTCCAGTTTGCGGTCTGCCAGGCCCTCCCACAGCAGGGCGAAGCCGCCGAGGAGCAGGATGAGAGGCTCGATGGTGGGGTTGATCCCCGCGCCCGCCAGCCAGAAGAGGCCGAGGAGGCCGTGGAAGATGGCAAGGACCCTCAGGCTGCCGCGAAGCTCCCCGGGCCGGCGCGTGGCGAGCCAGGAGACCACGAAGAGGGATTGGGTGAGGAGAGCCGTCCAGGGACTGTGGCCGTCCAGGCGGAGGAGAAGCTCCCCGTGCGCTCCCGCGGACAGCAGCAGGCCACCCACGAGGAAGGTGACGGGATGACGGAAGCCGTACCCCGCCAGCAGCCCGACGGTGCCGGCCGTGGCCAGCAGGGCGGTTCCGTGGGGGGCGTCCAGGAGGGCGAACACCGTGACCCCCAGGAGCAGCAGGGCCATCAGGGCGCCGTGGAGCCGCTGGAGCCGTTCCGGAGCCTGCCGGTGCCTGAGCAGGAAGGCCAGGACCGTGAGGATGGCGAAAAAGCCGAGCTCGTTCCAGCCGAGAAGGATCACCCCGCTGTTCCGGAGGAGAACGAGGAACGGAGCGGAGTTCCAGGCCGTGAGCGCCGCCAGCACGCCGAGGATGTGGACGGACGGATCGCCGTAGCGCAGGCTCCAGCGCAGGAAGAGGCCAGCGGCACAGAGGGCCGTCAGGAAGAGGCAGTCGCCCGAGGGATCTCTCAGGGCCAGGGAAAGAGCCGCCACCGACAGGGAAAATCCAAGGGCGAGCAGTGCCACGGACCGCCACGGCCAGCGCTGAGGCTTCCGTCCCAGTGAGTCCACGAGAGCGCCGTAGTATTCCTCGCCCGTGCCGGCGAGCACGATGCCCAGGATCACGACCGGCAGGGCCATGAAGGCCGAGTCGAGGTCCAGACCCGTCAGGGCACCGACGTAGAGGATCCCGAGGAGCAGGAACGGCACGAGGTGGACGGGGCGGTCGCGGCCATCCCGCTGATCGCGATGGAAGAAGAACCGGTTCACATGCCGGCTGCCCACGTGGAGGACCGCGCCCAGCGTGAACGCCGCCAGCACATAGAGACCCTCCCCGGGCCAGCGCCGCGCCAGAGAGGGCAGCACCGCCTGGGCCACGAACAGAATGCCCAGGGCGGCGGGGTAGAGCCGTCCCCCATAGCGAAGCTCCGACCGCATCACGCTCACCGCCGCGCCCATCAGCACGGCGCCTCCGGCACTGAAGGCGAGCCATCCCCCGACCGTATCCAGCAGCCGCAGGTACGCCGCGCCCCAGGCCAGCACGGGAAGCAGGCCGGTGAACAGGAACAGCAGGGCCGAGCCCGCAGACGGCAGATGCAGCCGGTGGCTCGTGACCCGTCCGAGGCCGAAGATCCCCAGAGCCCCGGCCACCAGCACGAGGAACTGGATCGGCACCGGGATCGCCGTCCACTGCGCTTCCACGAGGCGGTAGACCGACACTCCCGTGACCAGGGCACCCGCCAGAAGCAGCCAGCGGATGCCGGGAGCGGACCGCAGGCCGGTGTCCGCCGGGGCCGCGGGCGCCGCCGGGATTTCAGGGTGTGAAGCCGTTGTCTCGATCATTTTGGAATCTCCCTCCTTTGCGTTCGGTCCTGGAAAGGGCAAGAGAGGGGCCAGAAAGGTAAATCTTTGATTTAAAAGGGGGAGAAGCGGGGAGGGGGAGCGGTGGTGCAGTCCGGGGACTGCGGTTTCTGAGGGGCAGGTGCAGTGCGAAGACTGCGGTGTCTGTCCGTGTCTGTCCGTGTCTGTCCGTGCCTGCCCGTGTTCGTCCGTGTTCGTCCCCCTCCCCTCGCGCTACACTGGAGCCACCCCCGTGCGCCCAGACCTCCTCCTCTTCGCCCACCTCCTGATCTTCGTCACCGGCACGCTTCTCTACGGCTTCCTCTCGCGGGAGCTGTTCCGGAACCGCCACGTCCTGCCGGGCCTGCCCATGCGGCTGACGGTGGTGTTCCTCACCGTCTGGTACGGCGGCTGCCTGATCGACCAGGTGGGGCGCGCCCTGGTGCCTTCGCCGGACCGGCTGGCCGAGGCGGACGCGCTGCTCGACGTGGTCCGCGGCCTCGCGTGGATGGCGAGCTTCCCGCTCCTCACCCATGGCCTGTGGCGGCTGCTGGAGCTGGAGCGGCGGCGGCCGAGCGCCCTGTGGCTGGTGCCGGGCTACGCGACCCTGGCGGTGCTGGTGCCCGTCGCCTGGAACGCGTGGCGCCAGGGCTCGATCATGCTCACGGAGGTGGCCCGGGCGGCCTACCCCCTGGTCGCTCTTCACATGGGGGTGACCTCCGCGGCCAGCGCCTTCATGGTGCTGCGCTGGCTGCGCTCCTCGGAAGACTCGCGGCTCAACCAGTTCCTGCGCTGGCTGCTGGCCGGACTGGGGATCTCCGTCGCCCTGGTGATCGCGGGCGGCCTGCTGCTGCCCGGCAGTCCCGAGCCGTGGGACGGGGCGGTGAGCTTCGGCTCGGCCCTGTGGCGCCTGCTGGTGGAAGCCTCCGGACTGGTCCTCGGGATTACCTTCCTCTACTTCGTCCAGCGCTACAACCTGCTCCGGCTCTCCATGTCGTACCGGAGCCTGCGCCACTTCCTGGTCCTCCTCGGGGTCGTGGGGCTGGTGACGCTGGCAGGCACCGTGATGGGAGGAGGCACGGCGGAGATGCGGCGCATCGTGGCCTGGGGAGTCCTCGCCGCGCTCCTGGCCGCCGCCCTCTACACGCCCCTCCAGCGGGCAGCGCTCGGGCGTTTCGCCTGGCTCCGGCGCCTGCTGGGCGTGAGCATCACGGCCGAGGAGCTGGAGGCGCTCACCCGCCGGCTCCAGTCCCTGGACCTCCCGGAAGAGGAGATGCGCGGCCTCGCCGCCCGCGAGATCGGCCAGTGGCTGGCCACCCGGGCGCGGTTCCTGGGGCCTCCGAGCTGCCCCTCCTCTGGGAGCACTTCGCCGATCCCGAAGCCCGGGCCTTCAACCGGCTGGACGCGCCCACGGGCCGGATCGCCGCCCTGCTCCAGAGCGCCGACCTCCAGGCCGTGTTCCCCCTGCGGGTGGCGGGCGATCTGGTGGGCGTCCTGGTGGTGGAGATCAGCCCCGCGGCCGGCGGCTACCAGAAGGGGGACATGGAGACCGTCCAGCTCGTCCTGCGCCAGCTCGCCGTCTCCCTCGAAGTCCGGCGGCTCCTGGAAGCCCGGGTGCAGGCCGAGCGCCGGCTGGCGGAGCGCGAACGCCTGAGCCTCCTCGGCATGGTCGCGGCCTCCCTCGCCCACGAGCTCAAGAACCCGCTGTCTTCGATGAAGGCCCTGGCCCAGACCGTCCACGAGGAGCTGGAGCGCGAGGCCCCGGGGAGCGAGCGGGCCCAGGACCTGGGATTGATCGTGGAGCAGATCGACCGCCTCCACGGCGTGTCCCGCGAGATCCTGGACTTCGCCCGCTCGCCGGAAGGGGAAGGAGGTGGACGTCACCGCCCTCCTCCGGAGGACGCTCTACGTGCTGGGCCACCAGGCGCGGCGGCGCGGGATCGAGATCGACGCCTCGGGCGTCCAGGAGGTGGGCCGCGTGGACGGCACCAGCGCCACCTGGCAGACGGTGCTGTTCAATCTCGTCCTCAACGCCTCGCAGCATGCCCCGGCGGGCTCGACGGTGCGCGTCCGCCTGGAGAGGACCCCCGCAGATACCGATGGGATCGTCTTCGCCACCGAGAACGCCGGCCCGGCCATCCCGGAGGAGATCGCCGGGCGGCTGTTCGAGCCCTTCGTGAGCGGTGCTCGGGGGAGTGAGGAAGGCACGGGCCTCGGGCTGGCGCTGGTGGCCCAGCGCGTGCGCGAGCTTGGCGGTACCATCGACGTCGTCAACGAGCCCGGCCGGATCGTCTTCGAGGTCGCGTCTGGAGAAGACGATCGTGAGGAAGCCCCGCGTCCTGGTCTGCGACGACGAGGCCGTGGCCCGGCGGGGAGCCGTGCGCGCCCTGGGCGGCGAGGCCTACGACTTCCTCGAATGTGCGGAGGGCCGCGAGTGCCTGGAGGCCCTGGGCCGGCCGCGCCACGGCGTGGACCTCGTCCTCCTCGACCTCCGCATGCCGGGCATGGACGGCATGACCACCCTCGCCCACCTCACGGCCCTGCCCGCGCCGCCGCCCGTGGTGGTGGTGACGGCCGACTCCACCCTGCGCACGGCCATCGACGCCGTCAAGGCCGGAGCCGCGGACTACCTCTCCAAGCCCTACGAGATCGACGAGCTGCGCTTCGTGGTGGCCGAAGACCCTGGAGACGGCCCGCCTCCGGCCGAGAACCGCCGGCTGGCCGAAGAGGTGCAGGCGGCTCGGCGGCGGGCGCAAGCTGCTCGGCGAGTCGCCGGCCATGCGCACCGTGCTCGACGCCGTGGAGCGCGTGGCCCCCGCCTCGGCCAGCGTGCTGATCCGCGGCGAGTCGGGCACCGGCAAGGAGCTGGTGGCCCGCCGCATCCACGAGCTGAGCGATCGTTCGCGCGGGTCCCTTCGTAGCGGTCAACTGCGCGGCCATCCCCGACACCCTGGTGGAGAGCGAGCTGTTCGGCCACCGCCGCGGCGCCTTCACAGGGGCCGACCGCGACCGTCCCGGCAAATTCCGCCAGGCCGACGGCGGCACCCTGTTCCTCGACGAGGTGGGCGACATGGCCCTGGCGGCCCAGGCCAAGCTCCTGCGCGTCCTCCAGGAGGGGACCGTCGAGCCGCTGGGCGGCGCCGATCCCGTGCCCGTGGACGTGCGCGTGCTGGCCGCCACCCACCGCGACTTGAAGGCCCTGGCCGCCGAGGGGAGGTTCCGCGAGGACCTGCTGTTCCGCCTGCGCGTGGTGGAGATCGAGCTGCCGCCCCTGCGCGAGAGGGACGGCGACGTCCTCCTCCTCGCCCGCCACTTCCTCGCCGCCTCCCCTCGCGGCCTCACCCTGGCCCCCGAGACCGAGCGCGCCCTCCTGACCTACTCCTGGCCCGGCAACGTCCGCGAGCTGGCCAACGCCATCGAGAGGGCCGCCATCTTCTGCCGCGGCACCGTGGTCCAGCCGGAAGACCTGCCCCAGGAGGTCCGGGGAACGCGGAGCGAAAACGGAGGGCTGGCGTTTCGACTGGCAGCCGGGAGAGGACTTCCCGGCCGCCAAGAAAAAACTGATCGATCGCTTCGAGCGCGCCATCCTCACCCAGGCCCTCGCGGCCCACGGCGGCAACATCTCCCAAGCCGCCAGGAGCCTCGGCCTCCACCGCCAGAGCCTCCAGCAGAAGCTCCAGGAGCTGGGGATCGCGGCAGAAGATTACCGGGCGGGGTAGGTTCTAGCCCGCGCGACCTCACCCCTGCCCCTCTCCTAAAGGAGAGGGGTTCTGGTTTGTCTGGCTCGCCCTCACCCCTCTCCTTTAGGAGAGGGGCAGGGGTGAGGTCGCCACGGCATATTGGCCGCACCCCGCTTGACACCCCCCACTAACTGTGTATACTCAGTATATGGACGTACACAGTGCCATCGTCATCTCCCAAGCCGACGCGCGGCCGATGTATCTCCAGATCCTGGAACAGATCAAGCAGCGCGTGGCCGTGGGGGATTGGGCCCCGGGCATGGAGCTGCCGTCGATCCGCCAGCTCGCCGTGGACCTGCGGGTCAGCGTGATCACCGTCAAGCGCGCCTATCTGGAGCTGGAGCGCGAAGGCGTGATCGTGACTCAGCAGGGCCGGGGCTCGTTCGTGGCGGAAGGCTCCGGTCTCGGCCCGGCGATGCTGGTGGCAGGATCTGGACAAGCATCTCGAAGAGGCCGTGCGGCTGGCGGTCCAGCTTGGGATGCCCTTTGAAAACCTCGTCTCCCGGCTGCTCGAGATCGCAGCCAAAGCGGAGGATAAATAACATGATGAATGAAGCGTTCCATCTCGCCGGGGTGGCGAAACGCTATCCCCATTTCAACCTCGACGTGATCGACCTGTCGCTTGCGAACGGTCAGATCATGGGCTTCATCGGACCGAACGGGGCGGGGAAGTCCACGACCCTACGCATCCTCATGGGGCTGGTGCACCAGGACCATGGCACGGTGCACGTGCTGGGGCACGCCATGCCCGGCGATCAGGTGGCGGCCAAGCGGCAGATCGGATTCGTTTCCGAAGACCTGCGCCTTTACAGTGCCGCTACCCTCGCTTGGCACATGGGCTTCATCCGCTCAATCTATCCGGACTGGGATCCGGCCTACGCCGAGGCAGCTGCTCCGGCGGTTCGATCTCAAGGCGGAGCAGAAGGTCAAGGGGCTCTCCCACGGCCAGAGGGTCAAGGCGGAGCTGCTGCTGGTGCTGGCCCGCCGGCCCCGCCTGCTGGTGCTCGACGAGCCCACCACCGGGCTCGATCCCGTGGCCCGCCACGAGGTTCTGGGCGCCCTCATGGAAGTGCTGGCCGACGAGGAGAGGACCATCCTCTTTTCCTCCCACAACACGCTCGACGTCGAACAGATCTCCGATCAGATCACGTTCATCGATCAGGGAAAGATCATCGACACGGGCGACAAGGAAACCTTTCTGGACCGCTGGCGCAGGCTGCGCGTCGAGGCTCCGGTGGACCGCGAGCTTCCCGGCCGTCCCCGGCGTGGTGCAGGTCCAGCGGAGCGGCCGGCTGGCGGTGGTCACCACCAACCGCTTCGAGCCCGCCATGAAAAACGCCTTCGAGCAGGCAGGGGCCACGGTCCACGCGGTCGAGCCCATGACGCTCGAAGAGATCTTCGTCGCCAACGTCCAATTCAGAAGGGAAGGAAGGCAATCATGAACGCCGCGATGGTGAAGCGTCTCGTTCAGAAAGACTGGTATTTCTACCGCTGGCCGATCGCTTTTTATATCGGTGCCGGGCTCGCCTGCATCGCGGCCCTCGGCAACGGCGGCGAGGGAGCCTTCTACGCCGGCTGCGTGGGACTTCTCACGGTGCTGATCTCCGTGGGCATCCACCTGACCATGGGCACCGTGATGGAGGAGCGGCGCAACCATACGCTGACGTTCATCATGAGCCTGCCCATCTCCCCCAACGAATACACGCTGGCGAAGATCCTGGCGAACATGACGATTTTCGGCCTGGCGTGGGCGACGCTGTTCGTGGGCACGATCACCGTCATCACCGGACGGGGTGGAGTGCCCGACGGGCTGATCCCGTTCGCCGCGGTCATCCTCGGCGAGATCTTCTTCGGCTATTGCCTGACGCTCTGCGTGGCCATCGTCTCCGAGTCCCTGGGCTGGACGATCGCGGCCATGATCACAGCCAACCTTCTCCTCCAGGGCGTCATGTACGCGGTCTCGCACGCGCCCGCCGTGGCCCAGGCCATGAAGACCGACGCCATCCTCTGGCAACAGCCCATCTCCGGCCTGCTGGCGGCCGAGATCGGATCGATCCTGCTCATGCTGGCCCTGACGTTCTACCTCCAGGCGAGGAAGACCGACTTCATCTAAATCCTTTCCGCTGAGAGGTCCTACCTCTTCTTCCGCCGCTTGAAACAGGTCGCCACGTGGTCATCCACCATCCCTACCGCCTGCATGAAGGCGTAGCAGATGGTGGAGCCCACGAAGCCGAACCCCCGGCGCTTCAGCTCCTTGCTCATGGCCTTGGACTCGGGCGTCTCCGGCGGGAGGTCCTTCAGGGTCTTCCAGTGGTTGATCCGGGGCTTGCCGCCCACGAGGCCCCAGAGGAAGGCGTCGAAGCTGCCCGTCTCCTCGACCACCTTCAGGTACGCCTGGGCGTTCTTGATGGTGGCCTCCACCTTGGCCCGGTTGCGGATGATCCCCGGATCGGTGAGGAGACGGGCCACGTCCTTCTCGCCATAGCGCGCGATCTTCGCGGGATTGAACCCGTGGAACGCCCGGCGGTACCCCTCGCGCCGCTTCAGAATGGTGATCCACGAGAGCCCCGCCTGCGCCCCCTCCAGGATCAGCATCTCGAACAGCCGCCGGTCGTCGTGCACCGGCACTCCCCATTCCTCATCGTGATAGGCCAGATAGAGGGGATCGCTGGTGGCCCAGCCACAGCGGGATAGAGAAGGCTCGGGCGTCGTCGGCACGGCGGCTTCCTTTCTTCCGGCGTCAGGTATAGCTGGGGAACGATATATCACAGAATGGGGTCCGCTGGGAGTGCCGGCATCCCCCTCGAGGAGGGCTGCCGGCGCTCCCAGGGATCACTTCACCACCACCACCTCCACATCCCCCTCCCGGTTCTCCAGGTGGGTCGCGATATCCCGGTCATACCGCTGGAAGGTGAGGTCCACCGTGGCCTCTCCCACCCGCAGGTTGCGGAGGGTGACGCGGTCGAGGCCGTCCGGCAGCGTAGGCCGGTCCAGGCAGATGCGGTTGCCCGGGGCGTCGATATCGAGCCCCAGGCAGGCCTGGAGGAGGAGGAAAACGGCGGCCGCGGCACCAGCATGCGGCGCGCACGCCACCGGATAGAGCGTCGGCCCCTCCTGGGAGCGCTGGCGGAAACCGCAGAACAGCTCCGGCATGCGGCGGAGATCGAAGTGCAGGCTCGCGGCGCACAGGCCCGAGAGCACCTTCGCCGCGCCATCCTTGCGGCCGTAGCGCGCCATCCCCGCCGCGATCATGGCGTTGTCGTGCGGCCAGACCGCGCCGTTGTGGTACGACATGGGGTTGTACCGCGCCTCATTGGCGTCCAGCGTGCGGATGCCCCAGCCCGAGAACGAGGACTCGTTGAGCAGCGTGTGGGTCACCCGCCAGGCCCGCGGCCGGCTGGCGATGCCCGAGAACAGGCAGTGGCCGGCGTTCGAAGACCGCACCTGGCAGCGCCGCTTGTCGCCGTCCAGCGCCAGGGAATACGTGGAAATCTCCTCGCACCAGAAGGCCCGCTCGAACTTCTCCTGCAGCTCCTCGGCCTGGCGCTCCAGCACCTCCGCCCGTTCGGCATGGCCCAGCACGCGGGCCAGCTCCGCCGCCTGCCGGCGTGCGGCATAGACGTAGCCCTGCACCTCGCAGAGGGCGACCGGCCCCTCGGCCAGCGTACCGTCCGCATGGAAAACCGCATCGGCCGAATCCTTCCACCCCTGCGAGAGCAGCCCGTCCTTCGACCGGCGCGAGTACTCCACGAAGCCGTCGCCGTCCACATCCCCGTACTCGTCGATCCAGGAGAGGGCGCGCTCCACGTTCGGCCAGATCGATTCCAGGAACCCGCGGTCCTTCGTGCGCCTCCAGTAGGCGCCGGCCAGGACCACGAACAGCGGCGTGGCGTCCACCGTGCCGTAATAGCAGCCGAACGGCACCTCGCCCAGGGCGGCCATCTCCCCCCTGCGCATCTCGTGGACGATCTTGCCCGGCTCGGCGTCCTTCTCGGGCACCACCTCCCGCGCCTGCGTCGCGGCCAGGAAAGAGAGCACGCCGCGGGCTGGCGCCGGGTCCAGCCACAGCGTCTCGTAAGCCGTGAGGATGCCGTCGCGGCCGAAGACGCTGCTGAACCAGGGAACCCCTGCGTACGGATAGAGGCCGTGCGGCGTCTCCGTCACCATCATCCGGAGATCGGAGGCGGAGCGCTCGACCCACTCGTTGAACCGCTCGTTCGAGGTCTCCACCTCGGCGCAGCAACCCCGCCGGGCGTCGAGCACCGCGGCCGACCGTTCCGTCGCTTTGGTGAAACCCACCGGGGTCGGCGTCTCCCGGCCCGACTCGAAAGCCACCGTCACGTCCAGCGTCTGCTCCCCCCGGGGAGGCAGGTGGACGCGGAACGACGCCAGCGAGTCCGTCAGCTCGGCCGGAGGAGGGGAGAACGTGATCCGGGTCCGCCGCACCCGGCCGTCCAGCCCCTCATAGCCCAGGACCACCGTGCCGCGGCCCACCACCGGATCCAGCCTGTGCCCCCGGCGTTCCCGCCGCGTGCCGCGGATCTCGAAGATATCCACGTAGTCCGCCGCGAAGCGCAGAGAAAGGTTGAGGTCCAGGGCGTGAAGGCCGTAGTTGTGCAGGCGGAACCGTGAGTACCAAGCCGCCTCCCAGAGGAAGCTGGTCGAGAAGATATGGACCGTGTCCCGGGCGAGCGTCCCCAGGCTCCCCGGGGCACCCTCCGTAAAGTCAGGATTGGTAAGATCTACGATCAACGCATTGTCCCGCCGCACCGTGGAGCTCAGGAGCATCAGGCGCTGATTTTCGACAAACAGCTCGAAAGCGCTCAGGAAGCGGGTCCCCTCGTGAAACAGGCCCATCTCGCCCAGACCCACGGGACGGATGACCCCGCTCCGGTCGAAGACCCCGAAGCTCTCCCCGTGTTTCAAAACCCGGGTACGGTCGTCGGTGCGTGTGCTCGTAGCCAGAATGTAGTACTGCTCCTTGACGTTGTTGGCGATTTCCTGCATGGACATAGTTGTCCTTCATAAGAAAAGCCCTCTGGAACCCGGCCGGAAAGCCGAGCCCTTGGACACATCTGTGACAAAACAGAGGCAAAGGCCGTGCCCATCCCCTGGACCCCCCCCTCCTGGGACCGCCGGCATCCCTGCCGGGCCCTCTGGCCAACCCTGTAGAATCCCCCCTGTAACCAGCGGTCCGAGGAGGCCGCAGAGCCTGAGGAGGTTCGATGATGTCGTTTCAATCCAGATCGGCGGTGATCGCCGGGCTCCTGTGCATCGCCACAGGGGCCTCCGCGTTCGCCCATCCCCAGATGCCCCCCCAACCGCCGGCCGCGGAGCCGGCTCCGCAAGCGGCCCAGCAGGCGCCGGCCGATCCCCTGGCCGCCGCTCCCCGCGTCACTGGCGAAGAGGCCCGGCAGGCCCTCGCCAAGGGAGGGGCTGTCCTGGTGGACGTCCGTGCCAAGGAAGCCTACGAGTCCGGCCACGCAAAGGGAGCAATCTCCCTGCCCCTGTCCGACTTGCCCGCCCGCATAGGCGAGCTGCCGAAAGACAAGCTGGTCATCACCTATTGCACGTGAGCGGCTGAGCACACGAGCGCCCGGGCGGTGCTCGATCTGCAGGCCCAAGGATTCACGAAAGTCGCATGCCTCCTCGGCGGGCTGAATGCATGGAAGCAGGCCGGAGGGGAGATGGTCCCCAACTCCTAGGCCTCCTCCTGGAGATCTCCAAGAGAAGGGGACGGAAAGCGCTGTCGCCGTCCCCGCCTCTCCCCCAAGGCGTAGCGCCCTCTGGGAGCGCCGGCATCCCTGCCGGCCACTAACCAGAGCTTCAGTGCTGCGAAAACCGGGAAACAGCCCTCCGCACCCTGCCAATAGATTGCGTGTACCGGAATCCCGATGAACCCATCCGCGCAGAAAGCTGTGAATACCCTCTTCAGGGCCTCCCGTTCCGCGGCAGATCTTCAGTCCATTGGAAACAAGGCTGGGAACTTGGGGTAAAAAGCTGCAAATACCTTCCGTTGCGGAAGCTTTTTGCTGTAAAAGGATGTGAAACCTCTGGGATGCCAGCTCTCTGGTTTGGATTTGACAACAAATTATCCGGTACACGCAGTGTTGAGCCCGGTACAAGTCAGCTCTGCCGAAGAATAGGCATCGTGGAGGGCGGCATTCGCAACATTGTTCCCCGTTGAGGATACTGAATTCCAGGTACTGACAACCTGAAAGGGGGACGCGTAGGACCCGCGCTGTCCACGGAAGCCCTCGTGGCCGAGCAGGGAGCAGGTGGCATCCTCTTCGCGCGAGAGGAGTTGGATAGGTGCCGCCGGCGAGACACCCGGCACCTCTTCCTGTGGGGCCAGTATCTTCGCCCTGCAGGGGCGGGAGTTGCCCAGCCCGGGGCGTCAGCCCCGGGGACGGAGCCGTGAGATTCCCGAGTCCCGAAGGGCCGACAGATCCGGTGCTTGTCAGGCCTGGCTTCCGGGAGTGTCTCTGCCGGCCCTCCGGGACTTGGATGTGGAGGGTGCCCGGTTTCCCGGGGTTGACACCCCGGGCTCGGCAACTCCCGCCCCTGCAGGGCGAAGACAATCGAGCGACTCACCGTAACTTGGCGGAAGATGCGTATAAGAGGGTGTCCTCTCTCCCAAGGCGTAGCGCCTCCCTGGGAGCGCCGGCATCCCTGCCGGCCTGACTTACTTTCTTTGCCAGTCTGGTCTTTGCGGCCCGAAGGGTCGGGGCCACGATCTGTCAAAGGAGAGCTAACTTCTGTCCCTCCAGCAACTTTCCCTGTTCGGCCCAGCTGGATCTAGCAGCTAATACAGGGAAGGCTATGCAAGTTGCCTTACCGTCTGCGCTGGGCCTGTATTGACGAGGATTAGAAACAAGCGTAAGATGGAAGCTCTATGGAATCAATGAGTTGCCCTCGGCAGCGGCTATCTTCCTTTGGTGCCTGGGGCTTGACGGTATGCAGTTTAGGGAAACGAGAAATGTGACGGATACAAGGTTAGCTAAGCTTTGGCCGTCAGGGCTCTTGCGCAGGTTAACTGGTAGTCCAAATCAGAGAAGGTCTCTTTCCCGGAGGAGGCCGGCCGTCTCATCATGACCTGAAAGGCTGACTGAACCGCACCGAGGACCTATGAAGCTCCATATCTCGCTTTTGCTTTTGCTCGCCGCTGTCCCCGCGCTGGCCGCCCCAGCGGAGGCACAGCCCGCCATCAACGCCAAGGATCGCACCGCCATCATCGACGACATCGCAGCCGCTCTGCGCGACACCTACGTCTTTCCGGATGTCGCCCGGCGGATGGAGGAGCATGTGCGGCGCCGACTCCAGAGCGGCGCCTACGACCGGCTCGGGACGCTGGAGATCTTCACGGAGAAACTGACTGAGGATCTGCGGTCGGTCAGCCACGATCTGCACCTAGCCGTGTTGGGGGCTCCCGAGCCGCCCGCTCCGGAGGCGGACGAGGTGACCGCGGAGGATCTGGCCAGGATGCGCCGTGACAATTACGGCTTCCGCAGAGTCGAACGGCTGGCCGGCAACGTCGGTTATCTTAAGCTCGACAGCTTTGAGCGGGCCGACCTCGGTGGCGCTACGGCGGTGGCGGCGATGGGTTTTCTGGCCGGCAGCGATGCGCTGATCGTCGACCTGCGAGACAACGGCGGTGGTGATCCGAGCATGATTCAGCTGATCGCCAGTTATCTGGTCCCCAGCGAGCCAATCCATTTCACCAGCTTCTATATCCGCAAGGGGGACAAGACCCAACAATTCTGGACCCATGCGTGGGTGCCCGGCCCGCGCCTGCCCGAAGTACCGGTTTTCGTCCTCACCAGCGGCCGCACCTTCTCGGCCGCCGAGGACTTCGCTTACAGCTTGCAGAGCCTGAAGCGCGCCACGATTGTCGGCGAGACCACCGGCGGCGGTGCCCACCCGGTCGAGATCTACCAAGTAAAAGGATACCCGGTGCTGATGAGACTCCCGTACGGGCGCTCCGTCAATCCGATCACCGGCACCGATTGGGAGGGGACCGGCGTCAAGCCGGACATCGCAGCGGCGGCGCCGGACGCGCTCGCCGTGGCACATACCCGCGCGCTTGACGCGGTCGCGGCGAAGACCACCGACCCGGTGCAGAAGGCAGAGGTGGAGCTCGTGCGCGACGTGGTGGAGGATCGCCGCCACCCCGTCAACCTCTCGGCCGCCGAGCTGCAGGCCTTCGCCGGCAACTACGGTCCGCTCACGGTCATCGCGGAGGGCGGCGCACTCTGGGGCCAGTTGGGGGGTGGGCCCAGGGTGCAGCTTCAGGCGGTAGGTCAGGACCGCTTCCTGGTGGGCGATAGCGACGACTTCCGGATCCGCTTCGAGCGAGAGGCGAGTGGAAAAGTTGTACGCGTTGTCGTCCGTTTCCCCGGCGGCGAGCAGTCGCACACCCGCAGCAGCGAGTAGCGCCGGGGGGTAGTCCGTCCGAGCGCGCGAGGGACGCTCGTGGCCAGAGGAGGAGCGGACCGAGGACTCGGGGCTCTCCTATCGGCAACCGGTAGGTCCGCTGTATAATAAAGGAAGGCAACGCGGTGGAGCCATAGCCGTATACGCGAGTAGGAAACCTTGTGTTCCGCCAACCAGGCGCTGCACCGGACGGCTGGGCTCGCCCATCCGTCGGTGAGCTTAGGAGGCGTTCTGCCGCCAATCTGCGTAGCGAACTAGTGAGGGGGTGATGACATGAAAAGTGCGACCTGCACCGGCACCCGGTTGGGTCGATGGAGGCCAAGAACTTTGGCTCGTCAAGCAGCGCCATTTACTAACAAGGAGTACCGCCATGAAAAAGCTGCTAACTCTGACTTTAGCCCTTGCCGTGCTGGCAACTTTTAGCGGACTCGCCGCAGCGGCAACTACCGGTAACTCGTTAGAAAGCAATTCATCCGAACGTGTGGCGGCCGACAAAGCCTCCCCCAAGCTGTTGAATGGAAAGGTTACGGAGGTCAATAGTCAGGCCAACACCTTTACCCTCGCGGTCGCCTTCTCCGCCGCGGAGCTAAGCAAGCTTCCCACGGCCGGGGAGATGATTGTCATCTCCTACATTGAGACCCCTGGCGGGCTGGCGGCAACTACCGTTAAGTCCTCAAAAAGCAATTCATCCGACCGTGTGGCGGCCGACAAAGCCTCCCCCAAGCTGTTGAATGGCAAGGTGATGGAAGTCAATAATCAGGCCAATACCTTTACCGTCGCGTTCGTCTTCTCCGGCGCGAAGTTGAGCAAGCTTCCCCCGGTCGGGAAGATGATTGTCATCTCCTACATTGTGCCCCCTGGCGGGGGGCCGATGGAAGCGTCAAACCTCAACCTTTCGAAGAGCAACATCAATTAGTTGGCGAGGTTCTCAACGGCGGCTAACACGCGCTTCCAGCGGACAGCCGGCTCCGCCGTCTGCACGCTGAAGCGCCCAGCGTTGGCCGGCAAGGAACTCTGTAATGAGGAGTAGCTTTCCTTGAGTATTCTTAAGCAACAAAACGTCCCCCGATTGTATGGCTTCAGCCGATGGGAAAACTGGGCGGCTTCATTCCATGTTCACCCCTCCTAAGATGCCATCCGAATCCTGATCGCGGGTCGGATTCCAAGTAGATCCTCCCCGAGCCGGGCACCGCTCAAGAGGCGAGGGAAGGGGGCGCGGCGCTAAAGGCTCGGTTTTTGCGTCTTGCTGTACCTACTAAGATGAGAGCCGGCCCACTTCTGTGCTTGGCTCATAGGAGGTGCCCATGATCCGCAAGCTCATCGTCCTTTCTCTGCTCACCCTCGGCATCGGTTTTGCTTCTTCGACGCCGGCGTCGGCGATTCTTCAATGCGATTGCGAACTTTGCTTCTCGAATCCCGGGGTTAAATGCTCCTGGGGAGTCGTCATGAAGTGTTCGAGCTTTTACAGCCAGTACTGCCCCCCTAATTGAAGAATAGGATTCTAAACCCCCAAGGGAGTTCCCCCGGCTCTACCGGGGGAACAGTAGAAATTTGACATTTAGGAGTTACCTTTCCTTGGGCGCTCTGGGGGTTATGGCGCTCTTTGTTAGCTATGAAGGGTCCACAATCTCGGTGGCACCCCATGAGGGAGTGCGCTAGAGCACTGATCGTGCCCAAATTCACAGGTTCCAGCCGATGAGAGAAGATGGCCCTCCGTCGGACGATCAGCGTGCAAGCTGCTTGGCCCTTCGCTACGCTCCGGGGCCAAACAGCTTGGAGCCTGCATCTGTGTCCAGAACGTACGTGGTACAACTCGAGCCAGCTTGGTGCCTCCGCTACGCGGGCACCGAACTGGCACTTGCGCGTAGCGGAACGTCTAGCCATAGTGCGGTGCTAGCGGTAGAATAGAAGCCGGCGCTGTAGGGGAGAAGCTGCATACAAATATCGCAACGTATCGGTAGTGCGGCCAACCCCGGCGGTCGAGCGGACGAAAACCGCAAACTGCGCGGTTTCGCCGCTCACCTTCTGCGGCGTTGGCCGCAAGGAGACACTCACCAGGTTCAATCATGCAAGAAGAGCAGAAGCAACATCTGAGTCTCGTCAATCCATCTGGGTTCCCGTTCCAGATTGCCGTGGCTGCACACATCCAGTCTTTGAATACCGCCTGGCGAGTCATCCGCACCGAACAACCATGGCGGCATCCCGAGACTGGCAGAGACGGCTACATTGATCTCGTCCTCGAGAACCGAATCATGTCTTCGCAGCGCCTCGTTGTCGAATGCAAGAAACAGCGCGGAGAGGCTCGCTGGTATTTCCTCGATCCGCAGCCAGAGACATATGGCGCAAGCTACCTTTTCACCAAAAGCGGATCGCCGAACCTCTTCCTAGATCACGGCTCTTTCATTCCTGCTTCGCATGAAGCACCATTTTGCATGCTACCGAGGGAAGATCCTTCCCGTCGTTCGACTCTCGAGCAACTAGCGGACGAACTACTTCAGTCGATCGAGGCGCTCGCACTCGAGGAATTGCAGAGTGATCCACATCCGACGTTCCAATACCTTCCAGTTGTGGTGACGAACGCCCAACTGTTCCTCTGCTCGGCAGATCCAATGACCATTTCCCTGACAACCGGGAGCTTCCCGGAAGACGCGGCATTCGACCTTGTCCCATTTGTCCGTTTTCGGAAGACGTTGTGGTCTGGCAGCACGACAGAGGCACCGGATTTTCATCCTCGATTGCAGCCGAACTACAGCCGCGAGCGCACAATCATTGTCGTTTCGGCCGCGTCACTCCGCCAGTTCTTGAACAATGCGCACTTCGGCCGCTCGTAACGTGCCGCCTAACCAAGGCATCAACCGGACAGCTGCGCTGCCGGTTATGCCTCAAACCCGTTGGCCGTCGTATCGGCAGCGTGTGTTGTGAGGATGGAAAAGAAACTCATGTTCGACTGGAGGCAGTGCTACCGCTTTTGTTTGGGAGGGATATGAGAAAGCTACTTCGGTCTGCGCTTGGATTTAGCATCCTTCTGCTTTGCCTTATAACCTGTAAGGGGAGTGTCCGCGACTCACCGCCGGCCATCGATCTCTCCAGTCCTGACCGAACGGTCGAGTCTCTCTGGACGTTCCAGAGCTGGACGGCAGTAAAGGAGGCCAAAGAGTACGCAGCTCGTGAGCATCCTGATCACTCTGCTTTTGTACCAGAGGCACAGGCGAAGTTCAAAAGCCAATTTCAGCGATCGATAGAACGCGCTGGCTATCAAGCGAAGAATCGCATCAAGAAAGTGGAGGAAGAAACCAGCACGCGTGCCGTAGTTCATGCAAGCGAGGTTGATTGGTCTGATGAAGCAGAAGACGTCACCTATCTGCTGACTAAGGCCAATACAGGCTGGCTCATCAGGGATAAGACGAAGGTTTGCTGGAGGTGCAAAGGCGCAGGAGAAACCGAGGATCTGGATCAAAAGACTGCCGACATAGAGGCTGGAAGATACTCGACTAATCCCCTAAAGAAGTGTGACATATGCCATGGAAAGGGCTGGGTAAGCTTGATCTTCAATTAGTGGCTGTAGAGATGATAGTCGCTGGAATGAATGTGAAAAAGCAGGCGGCCAACCCCGACGGTCGAGCGGACGGAAACCGCAAACAGCGTGGTTCCGCGCGCTCACCTTCTGCGGCGTTAGGCGACACAGGGTGAGCACCTCGCGAATTGGACTCGTGCCCTTGGAGCCAGACGGCGAGCGGCTCGTCGAGTATCTCGAACGGAGGACACCATGGGACTCTTGACCTTCAGTATCAACGTCACCCTGGACGGTTGCGTCGACCACCAGGAAGGAATCGCCGACGACGAGACACACGCCTTCTTCACCCGCCTCATGGACGAGGGCGGGGCGATGCTGTGGGGCCGCGTCACCTACGAGATGATGGAGAGCTACTGGCCGGCGGTCGCCCGCGGCGACGCGGAGGCACCGCCAGCGATGCGCGAGTGGGCGGTCAAGCTGGAGGCCAAGCCGAAGTACGTGGTGTCGTCGACGCGAAAGGACTTCCCGTGGACCAACAGCCACCACGTCGCCGGCGACCTGCGCGCGGGCGTGCAGAAGCTCAAGGACGCGACCCCGGACGGCGTGCTCCTCGGTAGCGGCAAGCTCGCGACCGAGCTGGACCGGCTGGATCTGATCGACGAGTACAAGTTGCTCGTCCATCCCAGAATCGCGGGTCACGGCCCGACCCTGTACGAGAGCGGGCTACCCAGCACGCGCCGGCTCGAGTTGGTCTCGGTGAAACCGCTCCGCAGCGGCGCGGTCGCCATGCACTACCGGCGCGCGCGCTGACTCGGAGATGGGTCATGTCGCCTAACAACGCGCTGCACTCGGACGGGCCTCGCGGTGCTCGGCCCGCCGGTGAGCGCGGGCGTAGGCGGCAGCGCACACTGGCCAAATTCGACACCTTATGAAGAAAGCAACAAACGGCCAGTTCTTGTTGGGCGCATTGGCTTTGTCATTGGCGGCCTTGTTCACCGCTTGCCCAAGCACGCCGACACCAATCGCTGCAGAACTAAAACCTCTCCAGGGCTATTGGGAAGGCGAAGGGGCGGGAGGCAAATGCTCCATAACCATCACGGGCAACTCGCTCCACTATCGTAACAGCGCGGGCTGGTTTAAGACGACCTTTACACTGCCTGCGGGCACAGACCCACAGCAGCTACACGCCACGATCAAAGATTGTTCGCCCCCATCGACTAATGGCCATCGGCACAGTGGTCTTCGCCATCTTCAAGATTGAGGACGGGACACTGACCTTGGCCGAGGACGACATGTCCGACAAGCCGCCGAAAACTTTTGCCGACGCCACGAGCCGCTACGTCGTTAAGAAGGTTCAGCCTCAAAAGAAGGATGCCGAACCACCCAAAACCAAATGAACCGAAAACGCCATGATGTCGCACGCGATTTGTGCAAGGAGATCCAAGCAGTTGTCTTGGATCGCTCCGATGGACCCTTCGAAGAGACGCCCCGCCGTTTGAGGACCCGGCAAGTGCCCGGTTAAGGACTGGGGCGTCTCTACGGAACGGTTGTGCCGAGGCCCAAGATGAGGTTACGGGGGCTCTTTCCCGACATCCCCGTAACCTCACCGTCCGCAACGGCAACACCGTCCCGTAGAGACGGCCCAGTCCTCTACCGACGCCCTCTCCGGGTGCACCATCGGCGGGCCGTCTCCTCGAAGGGCAGACCGGAACGATCCACCTCGCCCTCCTGAAGACCCCGAGATGTGTATAAGAGGGTGCCTTTGAAGACCGGATAGTTCGACGAAACATGCCGGCCTTCCTGCCCAACAGGGCCTTGCAGCGGACCTGCTTCTCGCTTACGCTCGAAGCAGGCCGCTGAACGCCAAGGGCGTTGCCACGAGTAGGCCAGCAGGCCGGTTGAGTGAACCCACACCGGGAGGGCGACTGTTGCCTCACTTTACGAAGCGATACTGGAGGGTAGTCTCGCTGGGACTGGCGAGTGTTCTTGCGCTGGTAATCGTCGCCAGGTGGCTGAACGCAACAAAGCGCGGTGGGCAGGAGCCCGCCGAACCGTTCCGCATCGCCGGCAACCTGTACTACGTCGGCGCGAATGACGTCGCGGCCTTCCTCATCACCGGGCCGGAGGGCCACATCGTGCTCGACGGCGGCTATCCCAGCACCGCGCCGATGATCATGGCGAGCATCGCGAAGCTCGGCTTCGACATCAAGGACGTCAAAGTGCTCCTGAACTCAGAGCCTCATCCCGACCATGCCGGCGGGCTGGGAGTGCTCCAGCAGGCGTCTGGTGCCGAGCTGTGGGCGAGCGAAGCGAGTGCCTATACCCTCGCCTCCGGTGGCGACGACCCCGACGCGATCCTGCCGCTCAGAGCCCTTGTCCGGATCGGGGTCGTCGGGTACCCGGCCATGCGGGTCGACCACCGGTTCAAGGACGGCGACACAATCCGCCTCGGGCCGCTCGCACTCACCGCGCACATCACCGGCGGCCACACGCGCGGATGCACCTCATGGTCGTTCCACGTTCGTGACGGTGATCGCGTGCTGAACGTCGTGAGCGCGTGCGACTTGGGGCGGTTGGCCACATCGCAGTATCCAGAGCAAGAGGCCGACCTCGAGCGCAGCTTCAGAGTGCTCCGAGGCCTCCCCGTTGACATCTGGGTGACGTGCCATGCGAGATGGTGGGGCAGATATCGCAAATTCGTCGCCAGCGCTGCTGCGAAGGACCCAGTGGAACCGTTCATCGACCCTGAGGGGTACCATGCCTACATCGACGCTGCCGAGGCGGAACTCCGCAGCGGACGCCTGCACTAAGTTAACCCTGTGGCGAGCGGCAACCTAACAAGCGCTTGCAGCGTTAGCCCCGAAGGTAGCCATTGGAGATTTCAGCCAACATCGGAGGTCCGAATGCGAAGAGTCACAGGCATTGGCGGCATCTTCATGAGCGCCAAGGATCCCAAGGCGCTATGCGATTGGTACAAGAAGCACCTCGGGATCGACGTTCAGGACTGGGGTGGAGCAGCCTTCACCTGGACTGACTCCGAAGGCAACCCGACCAAGGGAACTACGATCTGGTCGGTCGGTCCAGCGGACGGCAAGCACTTCGCTCCGAGCAAGTCGACCTTCATGGTCAACTATCGAGTCGAAGATCTGGCAGCACTTCTCAAAGCACTGCGCGAGGAAGGTTGCAACGTGCTCGAGAAGACCGACGACTCGGAGTACGGGAAATTCGGATGGGTCATGGATCCAGAGGGCAACAAAGTTGAACTCTGGCAACCGCCAGAAGGGCAATGAAGTTCGGTTACTCGCGAGGGAGGTACTCGCGAGGGAGGAGGCGAGCATGAAGAAACTGGCAGTCGTGGCAATCCTGATTCTCTGCGGGCTAACGGCGGCGCCTACATGGGGAACGGAGCGGGAGATAGGGCTCCAGTTAGGGGTGGACTCACCTACTCCCCCTCCTCAAAGTTGCCCCTTAATTACAGTACTGGGGGTGGCACTGGCAAATGCAGGACTCTGAGCACAACTGGCCACAGATCTGATCCTCAGGAGGGCAGTTGCAGGAGCTCACACACACACTCATACAACTCGCAGCTGCCGGGGATGATGAGGCAAATGCAAGGACAAACAGTGAAAACAGAAGCTTCGCCACACTGACTTTCATCGCGAGGTTCCTCCGTGTAGCCGAGCGTGCATAGGGGTAAGGAGCTAACGAGACAAGCCACCGAAAGCGGCAGCTGCCTTCATCTTCAACCAATTGCAGATTACAGAATTTCAGCATAACTGTCAAGCGTTCGGCGCACAAGAGGAGACTCGGATGAGCGATGAGATGTCGATGGTCGAAAGGCTTAGGGCCAACGCTGCCTCCGTAGTCTTCTGCGTTAGACCGCCAACCCTGGAAAGCTCGTCTCTTCGCAACTCCACATGTCCCAGCACTGGCGCGTTATTCTTCTCTTGAGTCTCGTCACGGGCGTCGCGTACCTCGTGCGTACGGATGTCGCCGTGGCGCAAGAACGCATGGTGCCTGCCGTGGGGCTCACGATGGTGCAAATGGGCGCCATTACCGCGTGGTGCTTCCAACTCTCGTACGCCCTGTTTCAAGTGCCAGCCGGCATGTTCGGTGAACGCTTCGGAGCGCGGTCGGCGCTCGCGCTCGCACTTGCCGGCTGCAGCGTCGCGTCGTTCCTCACGAGCGCCATGCCACGCGAGGGAGCCGTCCTGGTGCTCGTGTCCTCCCGGGTGCTGCTGGGCATCGCTCAGGCCGCGGTCTTCCCCGTGGCTGCCATGGCGGTCATGATCTATGTACCGGTGACGGAGCGCGTGCGCGCCACTGCAATCTACATTGCCACGGCGAGCCTCGGCGCGGCGGCGGCCCCGCTCTTGATGGCACCCATCATGGAGCGGTTCGGCTGGCGCGCGGTGTTCGTGCTCAGCGGTGTCATCGCGGGCATCACCGCACTCGCATGGGGGATGCTGATGCCGCCGCGGGCGCCGCATCCGGAACAGCCTGCATTCCAGGCGAGGCGCGGCACACTTTCCGAGTTGCGCGTCCTCATGCGCAATATTCGTCTGCTGCGCCTTTCGATCGCCTACTTGCTCCACTCGGCCGTATGGTTTGTGTTCGTGTTCTGGTTCTTCCGTTATCTGACGGAGGGGCGCGGCTTCACCATCCTCGCCAGCGGACTGTGGGGCAGCCTGCCCAGTATCGCCGCCTTCGTGCTCGCGCCGCTCATTGGGGTGGCGACCGATCGCCTCGGCCGCCGTATCGGCACCGCGCAGGCCCGGCGCCGCGTCGCGATGGCGTGCCTCTTCTCCGCCGCGGGCTTCGTGACGGCAGGGGCGGTGCTCCCGAGCGCGATTTTCGCAATCCTTGCCCTGAGCCTGTCGTCCGGCTGCGTGAACGGGGCCGAGGCGCCGTTCTTCACCACCGCGACAGCCATCGGGGCTGAGAGTCCAGGCGCGGCGGCCGGCGTGCTCAACCTGATGGGGAATCTCGGCGGCGTCCTGTCCATCTGGCTCGTGCCGAGGATGTCCGGCGCCTGGGGGTGGAACGGGACGCTGGTGTTCTGGTCTGGAGTGTGTGTCCTGGCGGCGCTCCTTTGGTTGACCGTGGACATCGATGCGGCCAAGGACAATGGGGGTGCTCCCGCTCAGGAGATATAGGAGGCGGTGGTATTAGACCAGCGCCGGTGTTCATCCGCACGAATCCTGTCCAGCAGCCGGGTGTCTGTGGCGTAGAGAGGATCCTGCTGTCTGAGATATTCGAGATAGCCCGAAGAGCTGCGTGCGTTTTCGCCGCTCTTCGTCACCGTCTCCTGGAATTCATAGAGCTTCTTGTAGGTGCCCTTTACTATTTCAGTGGCATTATGCGCGATCGTTTTGAGATCGACGCCCCTGTCGAGTGCTTCTGTCACGTACCTTTGGGCCTCTCTCTCTCTTTCTATGCCTCCTCCGTGGATTCTTCTGTACTCGTTCATCTTTTCTGAGGTGAGCAGGCTCTCGTCTGCGGCCCGGATGGAACCGTTGTCCATGATCACGCCCAGGCCGGTAAGGCCTTGTACGAAGACAGTGATTTTCCCGTTGGACTGACCTGCGATCTCTCTGACCAGCTCGTCCGCATAGGTTGTCTTGCGGCTCGGCTTGACGACACCCCCCTCACAGGCGACCAGCACGATTTTCGTGCCGGTCTTGAGTCCCCTTCGGATCAGGAGGTCGGCAAAAGCCGAGGGAGAGAGGTCATTGTTCCCGACAACGTCCGTGTCTCCATGGGCCAGGATATAGAGGGTTTCGTGAAAATCCATCGTGGCCAGGTTGTCGTGCTCGACATGGCCGATGGCTTCGTTGGGGAATCTCCTGGCCAAGGCATCCAGGCCGACAAGCTGTCCAACGTCGGGTCTCGGGGTGCCCACAAAGAGGATCCTGCGTTGGATGACGCCCGCCCTGGAAGTCCTTGCTGGAAGCCGCTGCACACTGCGAGCCGAAGGGCGGAGCGGCACGGTCTTGGGCTGCACCATGGAAGGACGAGGCTGCCTCTGAGGCGGTGGCTCCGGCCTGGGCAAGGCCCGAAGGCCCATTCTTTCGGCCTCTGCCTCCAGACCCGGGTCATAGACAACGGCGATTCCTGTTCCGAAAGGGTTTCGCACACGTCCGCTCGACTGTTGCACGACGTGAGCCAGCTCATGCGCCAGCAGCCTCTGCCCGTGAGGTGAGCCGGGGGAGTATTGGCCATGAGCGAAATAGATATCCGAGCCGTAGGTGAAGGCGTGAGCGCCGAGGGCGGCGGCTTCGTTCCCAGTGTGGACGCGGACATCGGAGAAATTCGTGCTGAAAAGGGCCTCCATCTTCCGCTGCACTGCTTCCGGCAGGCGCTGGCCTGCTCCATGGAGACGAAAGCTCAGCAGCGTCTGGGGCAGTTGCATCGCCGGACCTCGTACCGCAGGTTGGATTCCAACCTGGTGATGGGGCACGGAGAGGCGGGGCCGGCTACCCTGGAAGGAGCCCTGAATGACTCCGGGCCGCTTGAAGGAGGGGGAATTCAGGCTCAAATGCGTATCTCCTCAACACGTTACCGGCAAACTTGAATAAAGTATAGCACAGCCGGTGTCCTCCGTGACTCGCCGGGCCGCAAAGCGTTGGAAGGCGCCGGAGGCGTACAATTCCCCCGTGCAACGCCTCCTCTTCGCCGTCCTCATTACCTGCCTGACCACCTCCGCCGAGGCCAGAACGAAGCCTTCGATCACCATCGGCATCGTCGGCGACCAGACATTCAGCTCGGACCTCGACCGCTCCTACGGCATCCTCGAGCAGGGAGTCGGAGTCCTGTCCGTCCGCCGTCCCGGCGTGGTCCTCCACATGGGCGATCTCGTCGAGAGCACGGGCACTCCCGAGGAGATCCGGGCCTCGTTCCAGAAGGCTGCCGCGATCCTGGACCGCCTGCCCGTGCCCTGGCACCTGACGGCCGGCGATCACGACGTCAGTCCGCCCGGATGGCAGGCAGCCTCCGCGGACCGCTCACGGGAGGCGCTGTTCCAGGAGCTTTACGGTGCCCGCGAGCCGGCCTTCCGGGAGCGCCCGTGGTACAGCTTCGACGTCAACGGCTTCCACTTCATCGCTCTCTACTCGCATCAGGTTTTGCGGGTCGATCCGCGTTGGGGCGACATTTTTCTGGCGCGCATTCAGGACGATCAGCTCGCCTGGCTGGAGCGCGATCTCAGATCCCACCGCCGTGCCCGCGCCATCATTGTCTTTCTTCATCAGCCTCTCTGGTATCACTGGAGCGGCTGGAAACGTGTTCATGACCTGCTGCGGCGCTACCCCGTGGCCGCCGTCGTGGCCGGACATTTCCATTACGATCAGGACGAAGGGGAGATCGACGGCATCCGCTACCTCGTCGTGGGCACCACGGGAGGGGATACCAAGCACGGCAGCCGCGACGCCGGAGAGGCCCACCACGTCACGCTCCTGCGCGTCTCGGGACCGCGGAAAATACAAGTCGATCTCCTGCCTGTAGCTGGGGGCGGGCCGTTGAAGCTCTCTCCTCGCGAGGACATGGACCGCATACAGGCTTTGGACATCCAACTCGGGAACCTCTGGAATTTCACGGAAAAAAATCCCGTGTTCCTCAAGGACGGCGAGCTCGTCACCGACTGCCAGAGCGGAGCCCCGGCGCGCATCCGGATTGATGCTCTCGGAAATCCGATCGATCTGCCGGTCGAGGTGGAGGTTGGGTTCCGGAGCGAGCCTGCAGGAGTTGCCCTGGACAGCCCAGGCTTTGGCCCTGGCCTCTGCCAAACCGGGAGTGGTGGTCCCCAGGCCTGCCGCCTTGCGCCGGCTGTCCGGACAAACGCTTCCAATTATTCTTCGGTAGATGTCCAGGGCAGCGTACCCGTTTGGGAATCCGGCCTGAAAAGCGAGACGCCTGCCCCGGGCATGGTCCTGGCGTTCGACGTCCGGACGTCGTTCACAGGGGTGTCGGGGAAGCTTTTCCTGGAGAAGACCGTGCAGACGACCGTGATGGCCTGTCCATAGCCGCGAATTTTTCAGAGACTTGGCGGAGCGCAAGCCACCGCTGAGGAAGCCCGTGTAAGTCATTACCCATCTCTGGGTAGAGCCCTTCTCAAATCATTGGAAAGCAGCCGCCGAGCTCTCAGGAAAGCTCGCTTGGCAGAGCCGTTGCAGAGGAGCGCCAGCAGAAGCAATTCGCCAGCGCGCTCCTGGAACGCGCTCCTATGAAAACTTCCATTTGGAAGGAGACGAATCATGTTAAAGGGACGTAGTGCCGGTAAGCTGCTGATCGTAGCCGTGATGGCTCTGTTGATGACTGCCGGCAGCGCAGTCGCCGCGGACAAGGCTCCGCAGTTGAAGAATCCGTCTCTCAATCCCGCTCTGCGGGAAATCGCTCAGGGACTCGCGTCGTTGCTCGGCGACGTGCAGGTCCGCCGCACCGTGAAAGAACAGGTCGGCAAGAAGTTCGACGGTGATTTCGACGTTCTGTATCGCGACCTCGCCAATCAGCCGGCCAGGCACGGCCAGACGTTCCGCGAGGCTCTGGGAGGCGCGGTCGGAACGGTGCGCAAGAGCGAAGGCAGGCTCGCCGGCCGGCGGTCCGCCCTGGGAGACCTGGACGCCCTGGCGGCGGCCTTGCCGCGGCTTCAGATCGCCATCCCCGTTGGCTTCCAGGGCTGGAACGCGGAGGAGAGTGCGCCGCTGGTCGCTTTCGTCCCGGTAGACGTCGCGGACGAAGATCTCCTCGAGGTGGAGGCTTTCGACGTGGCGGGCCGGCGGCACCTGTTGGACGTCCGGACCGTGCCGGATTTTCCGGTCGTGGTCGTCGGGCTGAACGAGCGTACTGACCGCAACGGCTATTTGATTCCAGATCTCGCGCGGCCGGCGCTCAGCGGCCGTGCCGCTGAAAAGCTTGCCCGGGACGCGTGGGATGCGAGCGGCGCAGCGGGCGAAACCACGCCGTTCACGCAAAGGTTCACGTCCAAGATCGGCTGCAGCGGCTCTCCTCACGCTTATGGCAACCAGGAGTTCCTGAACGAGATCAAGATCAACAACGATCACGAGCCCTGGACCAGCGGCTCGCCGGAGATCTACGCGACGTACAGCTTTCCGGACCTCGGGGGACTTCGCGGCCAGTACTTCATGACCAACGTCGACAACGAAGGCCAGTGGTATTCGATCAGCGGACCTCTATTCTATTGGCAGAGCTACTATGGCAACACGTTCGCCATGGGCATCATGGAACAGGACGGCTCGGACTTCGGAACGCTCGGCTTTTCCGCCGGCGGGTTCAGCTATACGCTGAACATCCACAACGGCGACGATTCCCTGGGCACCACGATCGTCAGCTTCCTGGATCCCAACTGTGGCTCCTACAGCACCGGTGACGCGGACTTCAAGATGGCGTTTCAGGGCACCAGTGGCGCTTGCGGCGAGGCTTCTTGCGTGCCCGTCCAGGGTACCTACATCAGCCATTTCACCGGCGCGGGGTGCACCGGAACCGAATCCTATTACCTCCCGTACGACGGCTACGGGTACTCCTGCCGCACCTGGAACGGTACGGGCCAGTGCGGTACGATCCACCGCACGGTGACCAACCGCTCCTACCGGTACAACGGCACGTGCTACGACGCCTGGCCGTCGGGTAACACTCTTTCGGATTTCGTGACGGTCTACCGCTGAGCCGGGGAGAGTCTCCTCTTGAGCTTTACGTCCTTCCACAGCCTGGCGGCCTTTGCCGCCAGGCGGTCCGCAAGCCCTGAGAGCCTTCACGCGGGCTCCTTGCGCGCCTGCATCCGGGCCTCCTGGTCCTCGATGAGCCTCAACAGGAGATTGAGGTTGGACTTCGTGCGGCGGGAGAGCTTCGCCTTGACATCGCTGAGCATTGCCTGGGCCTCTTCCTGATTCCCCCTCCTGAGCTCGACCAGCGCCAACCCGTATTCGGCGTAGAGCTTGCCGATCGGGATCTGTTCGAGGCCGCTCAGCTCCACGAAGTTCTGTTCAGCGTCCTTGATCTGCCCAAGCTCCAGGTGAGCCAGGCCGATGCGTGGCATGGTCTGGTATCCGTACCCCTCTCCACCGTAACTTTCAGCCTCGCGCGCGGCACGCTGATAGAAATGGAGCGCGTCTTCTGCGTTCTGCCAGCCACCTTTTTTGAGTGCGATATCGCCCGCTGCCATATTCACCCTGAACCGGATCCAGGGACTGCATTCGATGGCCCGGGCCTCATCGATCAGGCGGCCAGCTTTCACAAAGTCTTTTTCCTTGTCTTCTACCTCGACCCGTGCACCCCAGGCCCGGCCGAGTGCACAGAGATCATCTCTCTGGGCGATCTTGAAGTACTGAGCGGTCTTGAGACCCTGGCAGATCTCTGCGCGGGCTCTATCGAGCTCCAGCACCTCGACATAAGTCCAGCCCAAGGCGTCGATGCGCAGCAGAGCCTCCTGCTCTTTGCACGGCAAGGCCTCTTTCTGGAGGGCCAGTCTCTGGAGGGCGGCGATGGCCTTCTTGACGTACTCCAGGCGTTCCAGATTGAAGAACTGCGTGTCCATGTAGTGGACCAGGAGCATCACGAGCTCGACCAGGTTTTCGTCCTGCCCGTCCTCGTCAGCCCAGGTCAGCACTTGCTGAATACTGGGCCATTCCGGGTTCAGCGCCTCCACCATTTCAACCCGGACCAGGGCATTCCAGTACGGCGGCTCCGGTTGTGGCCGTTTGACCCGGTCGCGGACAAATTCGAGGAAGTACTCGGTGCAGCGGCGCCTTGCTTCCTGTTTCAGCGTCTTGTGCGTATTCAACCGGTGGCGTGCGAAGGCACGGGTCATGGGATGGATGACGTAGCGGGAATTATATTCTTCAAGCAGGCCGAACTTGAGGCACTGGTACGAGCCCTGGCTGAAGTCATCAGGGGCCAGGCCTGCCGCAGCGCGAAGCGCTTCTTTGGAGATCGAATGCACGCCGAAAAGGGGAGTGACCCGGAGGATCTGGCGGGCAGGTTCCAGCAGCCGTTTCCAAGACCCCAGAAAGAGCTTCTCAAAGACTTCATGAGGGTTCTTGTCCGGATCATCCAGCTGCTTGATGAATTCTTCCGGATCAGCCATTCCGTCCTGTGCCAGTCCCACGGCGAGCTTCATGACCTGGGGGTTCCCGTCTGTGGCGAGGGCCAGGTCGCGCAGGTTGCGGTCGGTCATCCCCTCCAGCGAGCTCTGGCGGCGCAACAGCTCGACGGCTTGTGGTAGCTCCAGGCCCTTGAGGTAAACGGTCCAGGCGGCAATGGGTTCCAACTCCGGACGGCCCTCTCGGGTGGTGACGAGAATCTTGCTGGGATAGGGAATCCGTTCGAGCCACTCGATCAGCTCTGGATCATCTTCCATGACCTCGAAATTGTCGAGTATGATCAGGGTCTTGTAAGACTCCAGGATTTTCTGGATCTGCTTTTCTTTCTCCTCTCTCTCCCGTTGGGTGATTCCTGGGGAATTGGTGGTAATGGCGATGGCATTGAGCACATCGTCCAGCCACCGCTTCTGGTCAGGCTTGCCCTCGGCGGAAATCCACACGATGTATTCGAAGATGACCGCTCCGGTGGCGAACTTGCTGCGGTCCAGGGAGCAGGCCCAGCCGACCTGGATCGCAAGGCTCGTTTTCCCGACTCCCGCAAAACCCTTGATGGAGACCAGCGGGTACCGTGATTCCAGTCCCTTCCTCACCCGGGCGAACTCTGCCTCGCGGCCCAGGAATTCGCCGGACCGTGACGGCAGGTTGCCGTTGATGAAACCGATGGCGGTGAAGAGCTGCAAGGTCGTAAGTTGCCGGAGAGGGCTCTCCCGTACCCGCCGCATGAGCTCTTCCAGCCAGTTGTCGAGAGCTTCGGTCGCCCTTCCGAGATCGGCCTGAAGGTTGATGACCTCGATTCCTCTGCGATTGAACTCCCTTTGCTCCAGCAAGCCGGCGTTGAACTGGACTGTGAACAGCCTCCTCCTCAGGTCCCCTGCCTCCCTGCTGACCTGGGAGAGGATCATGCGCAGGTTGTGATCGTTGAAGCTGTAGCCCAGGAAGAGGACCGTCCTCGTATGCAGGTCCATTCCCAGGAGATTGGCAATGCCTGGATGTCTGCTGAAGTAGTTCTCGTAGTCGTTGCTCGTGATGACCAGTGTCTCGGGAGATTCGAGGTCGCCGTGCAGCTTGACCAGGAGCTTGCCGCTCGAGCTGTCCATCAGGGCGAGTTGCTGATGGGTGATGATTTTCTGGAAGCTGATGTCATGTTCCCGAAAGGCCGTCTCCAGCAACGTATCGAAGTTGGTGGTAAAGATCCTTTGCACGGGAAGGTTGATCAGCTTCTCGTGGATCTCCGTGGGGGTGGTCTTCCGTCCGCCCAGAGTCCTCATCGCGTGTCCCAGCAGGGCCGGGCGGCCCGAGATGTTTTCATAGTACTGCGCGATATCCGGTAGGGAACGGTGCCATTGCTCGAAGTCGGAAGGTGATCGTGGTTCTCTCTCTTCGATCTCCTGAGCCAGTGCCTGGGTCAGGGGTTCGACCAGCTTCGCCCAGCTGGGCAATCCGGCTCCCATGGAGAGCCCCGCACCCACGAAGACGCTGCCGTTTCCCAGGGCGAACTGGTTGATCAACTCGAGTGGAAACATGACCGCTTCCTCCAGCGGCGCGTCGGCCCGCGGTGATGGTCCTCAGGGCATGAACAGCTCCAACCTCGCGGAATAGATCACCGAGTCGCCGGGCTGCAGAATCACCATGCCGGTGTCCACGCCCGGTCCCCATTGCGGGCCGAAAGGATCGGCCCGGTTGAGCTGCGGTTCGATGACGACGAACTTCTCGTGCGGCGGAGCGTAGACCTGGATGGCTTTGACCGGCGGCGCCGCGGCGACCACGCGCAGGCCATAGGACGCCTCCGGGTCCACGACCTCCGCCACGACGGAACCATCGACGGGCCGCGCGAGATCCACGAAACAATCGTCCAGATAGAGGCCGTCCAGGGTCCTGCCGCCGGGCGCCGAAAAATCATGGGAAGTGCCGGCCACGGGCTCCACCTCGCCGGTGGGCAGCACCTCGTCGTAATCGTTCACCAGCGTGCGCCCGCGCGCCGGGAGGTGGAGGCGCGCCTGCTCCCGCCGGCCGCTCGGGAGATTGAAGTAGGGATGCCAGCCGATACCCATGGGCAAGGGCTCGCTGCCAACGTTCTTTGCCTTGACGGTGACGGTAAAAGAATCGCTGGTGAGGACATTCTCGAACTCGATATCGGTCGCCGAAACCCAGCAGCCGCCGAAGTCGCCGGCATGAAGGATGGCGCGCACGCTGTCCTGAGCGTCGTTCGTCTCGCGGTGCAGCTCGTCCACGCGCGAAGCGAGGATCAGGCCATGCATCGCGTACCGTTCCGCGCCGGGCCTCCTGCCGCCGGCATTGGCCGGCAGGGTGACCGGCCGGCCGAGGACGTGGGTCCGCACGGTCCTGCCGTCGGAGGAGAGCTCCCCGCGGATGCGATTGGCGTAGGGCAGCAGGAAGGCCCCGCCGATGAGGTAGGAGCCATTGCCAGGGAAGCCGTCCGAGCTGCCGTCCAGGAGCTGGCGGGCCTCTTCGAGAGGCGGCGCCGTGAGCAGGTCGGTGTCGCCCTGTAAGGGGAGGCGCGCCCGGACCTGCAAGGTCATCATCCCCCGGTCCGGCAGGATCTGGGCGCTCAGGAAGGCCGGCCGATCTGTATCCGAGGGGGCAGGCCGCTCCAGGGTGACGACCGGTGCGCCGCTGATGTTGATCGAGGAGATGTTGATCGAGGAGTCATACTCTGGCATGTCCGCAGCGACCTCCGAAGCCGGTCCGAATCGATCCTATAACACCCCGGGACCCGTCGGGGGAGGAGGGCGCAAAAGGGTGGGGAGCCTGGTGGCCATGGCTTTTCCGCCGGAAGTGGTTATTGCCAGCGCGCCCGCCAGGCGGCAGGATTGCGGCCATGAGCCCATTCTGCTGCAACGTCCTCGAGCTGAGGCAGTACACCACCCGGCCGGGAGAGCGCGACACGCTGATCTCGGTCTTCGACCGCCACCTCGTCGAATCGCAGGAAGCGGAAGGGATGACGGTGATCGGCCAGTTCCGCGACCGGCGCCGTCCCGATCGGTTCGTGTGGATCCGGGGTTTTTCCGGCATGGAGAGCCGGCACACGGCCCTGGAGCGTTTCTATGGCGGCCCTGTCTGGGCCGAGCACAGGAACGAGGCCAATGCCACGATGCTGGAGTTCCACGACGTGCTGCTGCTCAAGCCCGCCCGGCCGGACCTGGCTTTCCGGTTGGACCCGCGCGGCCGGCCAGCCCCCGGAGAAGATCGTCCCGCCACGGCTGTCCTGGCCGGGATTCATTCGCTGAGCCAGCCCGCGGATTCCGAGGCCGTATCGGATTTCGAACGGGAGCTCCGCGCCAGCGGCGTACAGATCGACGGCCTGTTCGTGACCGAGCCCACGCCCAATACCTTCACCCGCTTGCCCGTGCGCGAAGGCGAGAACGTGCTGGTCTGGTTCGGCACGCTGGAAGGCGGTGAATGGAGGAGACCGCTCACGGACTCGCCGGCGGTCCTGCTGGAGCTCGACCCGACTCCACGCTCGTTGTGGGGCCGTGCGAAAGCCTGACCGAGCCAGCGAGATCGAGCCGCCCGACGATCATGCTGAACGCCATGGAACAAGCGCTCGATGAGTGAATCAGAGGACCCGCGCCAGCCGGTCCATCGTGTCGTAGAAGGCGTCGCGCGCGAGATTGGAGGCTTCTTCCCTGGCCTTTCGTGCGGCCAGCTTCCTGTGCCAGGCGGGCGAAGGATTCCTGATCAGGACGAGAACCAGGAGGCGATGGTCACCACAGGTGGCGTGCGGGTCCCTGGCCACGCTGACCTGGATCTCGTCTTTTCCTGTGAGCTGCAGGGAGACCTCCTCCGCGTCGTTGCTGGTCAGGCGGAACACGATCTTGCCGCTGCGCAAGTGGGCATCTTTCGGTTCGAGATTGTAGGGGGTGTGGACGCTCAACCACGGCTCCGGCGAGTTGGAGATGACGGCGACCAGATTTCCTTCTTCATCGAACCAATCACCCGTGAACTTCCTGATGCCGGCCGGATCTCCGGCCACGGGTGTCGTCATGGATGGCACCTGAAAGAGCGGAGCTCCCACAGTACCAGCAACCCAAGGGCAGCAGCATGAACGGGAGCGCCAGGATCCTTCTGTTCATGATCCTACAGACTGCCGCGGAAGCCCCGAAGTTCCCGTTCCTCTGCAGGTTGACAGTGGACGGCAGGCTAGGCCCAGGCGTCTGCTGCCTGGCTGCAACCTCCCATGACTTTGATCTTCTCCTTCTTGCTCGCACCGATCACCTCGATACCGCTCGAGCCGATGGTGTGGAGCGGTATGGTCACCTCATAGCGTCCGAGCGCAGGGAGGCAGATCCCGTCCCGCAGGCAGCCGATGACTTCGATGCCCCAGTAGTCGGGACACTTCGCGTAGACCAGGGGTGCGAGGGAAACCTCCATATTGAGGCACGGCTTGATCCCACGGACCGTCAGGAACCAGGTATCCGGGATGATTCCAGGATCCACCCGGGCATCCTCAAAGTCGATCAGACGGCAGCTCGTCGGCGGAGGATACGCGGCGAGATCGAATTTGGCCATGATGAATCTCCCTTCGGATTTGAGGATTTGATTGCAGCGGCCATGACACCCGGTGCGCGCGCGGGAGGCCCCCGGCAGGCTCTGAGGATGGGATGTGGCGGAAGCCTCATGGTTGTCCCTCCGAGGTCCGCACCGTCAGGGGACTGCTGCTGCGAGCCTGCCCACCCTTTCCGCCCTCGCCGTTGCGCCGCCCGTATTCTATCACTCGCTTCAATAATTTGGATGGGGCGATGTCGGGCTCTTGCCTATCGCGATGCATGGATAAATCGGCCGAGGCGGAGCGGTTCAGATCTGGAACCGTCCTGAGCGCGTGGGGTTCCAGAAATGGAACCCGAGTCTGGACCGATTCGAAAAGAACGCTTTATTCGTGCCTATTTACGGTCCTTGCCGAGCCTGGCCCGGTCTCTGCACCTCTGTCATCGCCGTTCCGGTCACGTCCCCTTTGTCCAACAGAAAAGGAGGTTCGCAATGAGGCACCGATGGGTTCGCGTTGGTCTTGCGTCCGCGTTCCTTACAGCCGCCGTTCTTGCCCTCTTGGCTGTGCCGGCCGCAGCGGCGGCGCAGACGGCTTTCTGGGACCAGAAGGAGCACTGGTCCGACCAGACGGCGCGCAAGGCGCTCCGGGCTACTCGGCAGGCGGGACGCTGGGAGGTTCTGGTCGACCTGGAGAACGACGGAAAGTGGGATTCTCAAGGATTTCTGAAGGAAGTCTACCGCCGTCACCTGGAGGCTCCGGTAACGCTGGATGAGGCTCTGAAAAGCACCATCGCTTCCTTCGAAACGGACATTTTGATCGCAGAGGTCCGGTCCGCGAAGGGCAACCGCCTCTATGTCGTGGCGGTGGTGTTCGAACAGGATCCTGCACAAGGTCCGGAAGGCAGTGCCTTGAAGACATTCCTTCCGCTTTACGTGAACGAAGTTTATCAGGATGCGTTGCAGTTTGCGCAAACGTACGAGGGTGGCTTCGGTCATGGAGAGTTCCTTGATTCGCCGAGCGGAAAACCGGCGCCGCCTGAAGAGAAGTTGCTACCCTGCGCGGGTTGTGGGATCGAGCAACGGAGAAACAACGCCTATTGCAACAGCAGCTACACTTCGTGCCTCTCCGCTGCGGATTCGTTTCTGACAAGTTGCTATGCAGGCTGTATAGGCATTACCGCGACCGCGTGCCAAGCCGGTTGCGCCTCAATCTGGTTCATCCGGCGGAGCACTTGCGCTCAGGACCTTGGGGACTGCTTGCTAAGGTCTCAGTTGATCTACGATATGTGCATCATCAATTGCCCCGATGGCGGTGGAGGCGAGTGTAGCGTGGCCACTGACACCACAACCACCGCGCTCTCGCTTGACCGTCCGACCGGCGTCGCCCAGAAACTGATGTCCTCACCCATCAAGTTCGCGCTCGCCCGTTCGGAGACTCGGGGCGAGGAGAGCTTCATCATGGACGAGTGGGCTTTCGTCAAGGATGGACGGGTCCGGACGAGCTCCAACCCCGCCTTCGCCCGGGCCGTGACCGACCAGCGCTCGGTGCCGGACCAGGGCTCGTTCCTGATGATCCAGGAGCCGGTCCATCCCATGAACAGCCGTCATGTGCCGAAGCCGGAGGTGCGGATCTCCAGCACCGCCCTGGCGCGCTCTGAAAGGGGCACGGGGGAGATCGTGGCGGCCCGGATCGAGCTCTCGCCCACGAGGACCGTGGACCGGGTCGAGATCGTCTACACGTCCAGGCCCATGGAGGAGAGCCGGCTGAAGGAGCTCGTCAGCCAACGGGTCGGCTTGGTGTTCGCGACCGAGAAGGGGCACCGGACGACGGTCTACCTGTCCTTCCGGCTGACCGACCGCATTGAGCTCCTGGACACGGTGGCCGTGTTCCCCAAGTGCTGCTGCGGCGGGGTGTACTGCGTGTAGCCCTCACATCCCCTGGGACCGCCGGCATCCCTGCCGGCCCCGGACATGCAGATCCCGGGCGGATGAGGCGCGACCCACCCGCCCCGGGATACGGACGGCTCCCAGACCGCGCTTCCTGGAACGGGAGTGTTGCTGCGGTTCTGGGATCAATGACTTGCCTTGCTGCCTGAGGCAAGGTAATGCATCATTCAGCCATGGCGGGCAGCGGATCTCCCCTCGATCGGCTCATCAGAGCCACCGGGCGAAAAAACTACTCGAAGCTCTCAAGCGTTTATAAGACTTGTTACGATATAGGAGAACCGCTCGTGCCCCAAATCGTCGAAAGAATCAGTGCCGTCAACTGGAAAGACCTGGGGCGCCATGGAAGAGTAGAGTATTTTACTTGCCTCATGAGCCTGCTCCATGACATCGATGAAACCGCCTCTCGGGATCTCGCCGCGGCTCTTCTGAGAAGGGGATGCCATCCGGTTGTAGCTGCAAGGCTTGGCTCCATCCAGGCCTTTACTCTCAGCGACTTTGACATGCGGACTCTGCATTCTCTGCCCATTTTTGTGGCGAAGACCATTTCCCGCAGGCTAGATGCATGGCGGCACCTGGGTGTCTGGCTTGGCCATATATCTCCTGAAGACCTCGAGGGTATCCATCGTCTCTATGTGATCGAAAAGGGCCGGCTGACGGGCGCCTGGGGGACGTATCTGACCCTCTTCTCCGTCATTTCCCTGGCATGGTGGCCATCCCATGCCTGGAACCGTTTCGCGTCTCTGCAGACAGAGTTCACGCTGTATCATGAGATCGGCCATCATCAGGATCGGAGGAGGGGTGGGCTGATGGAGACCTATGAGGCTTTCGCAGACACTTATGCGGAGCGGATTTTTCGGAAAGCCCATCCATGGGCTGGCAAACGGTGGCTGAGAATTTTCCTCATGCCGTCGCACGAGATCAGGAAACTCCGTAGGGTATGGCGAATCAACCAGAGCCGACGCTCTGAGGGTGATGAACCATGGGACGCTTCGTGATCGTTGCATACGCGCCGAAAGCCGGCAAAGAGGCCGGACAGGCCTGCCGAAGGCACTCTTCTAGGTAAGGGGCGCGTGGCCCCTCGCCCGAACGACGCAGCATCTCCCTATGGAGGATCGGCGATGAAAAGACAGCGGCCCGTCAAGAAACTGCAGCTCAGCAGCGAGACCCTGCTCCATCTCAACCAGCTCCCGCTCGTGCAAGGCGGAGGGCTCGGGGGTACCCTGACGTTCGAGGGGACCTGCGAGAACTCCCTTTGCCCCGTTTGCACAGCGCTGTGTATCGGCTCTGCCGCAGAGTAGAGCTAAACAAAGTTGACGGGGGGATGGATCTCGCGTTGCCACTCCGGCAGCCGGTTCGGCGGGGTGAACCAGGCCGTGCCCTCAGGGCCGGTCTCCGCCTGCAGGGCCAGGCGCTCGACCACCCGCTCCAGGAGTGTAGTGCCGGACGGATGGGGCAGCCGTTCGCGGGCATAGACGCCGAGCCCGGTGAGACCTCGGATCAGATCGTACTCGTCCGGCTCGGTGAGGGTGCTCAAGTAGGCCAGGAGCGCTTCGTCGATCTCTTGATTCATATCGCCGCCTTCGGAGTCCGGCTCGAAGAGGCGCGCCTGGAGATGCTCGACGGCCCAGGCCACGCCGGAGAAGCCACCATAGAGCCCGGGCGGCAGGACGGTGGTGGCGACGGCCTGCGCCGCCGTTTCCAGAAGTGCCGCGGCGCGTTCGGCCTGGTGCTCGTCGCCGTTGTGCAGCGCCAGATAGGTATGGAGGATGGCTTCGCCCGCCGCACCGCCGGCCAGGGACGGGGACCGCAGGCCGTCCGCCGGCAGCGTGTAGCTTTCGAGGGCATGGGCGACGTCCTCCACCGCTTGCATGAGAGCGTGCGGCCAGGTCGCCTTCGAGGAGGGGTCTCCAGGTCATAAAACTATTCTATCTCCGGCCCTTTGGGCACGCCGGAGCTAGCGCTTGCCCAGCCAAGCAGGTACCAGCACGACGGTCTCTTTGAGATAGAAGAAATGGGCCAGGCCGAAGGGGATCAAGGCCACGCCATACAGTGCCCTCATCGAGGGCTCATCACCGAGGACGACCGAAAAACAAGACATAGCCGTCGGCGTCCTTGAGCTCGAAACCACGCAAACCGTCATCAGTGTCTTTCAGTGGCTCGAAAAACTCGACATTGCGCGAAGCAAATTCGGCCGCCAGTGCGTCAGGATCCGGGACGGCAACGAATGCGTCCCAGCGGGCGATACCTTTTTTGACGTCTCGCGTGTAGTTCGGCACTGGAGCTACGCCAACGTCTTTGAGCAGGATCTGCGCACCGCCCCTGCGAACGATGCCGAAGAAGATGTCGTCAGGAGCAGGCCCCTGGAAGGTGATCTCAAATCCAAGCCGGTCTCGGTAAAACGAAAGCGATGACGGTACGTGGCTCACGATAAAAAAGGGTGAGATGCCGGAAATCTCTGCTTGTGTCATGTGGACTCCTTGGCCAGAGGCAGCGCGACATAGAATGCGGCGCCGCGCTCGGCCCTGCGCTCCGCCCACAGCCTCCCGCCGTGCGAGGTCACCAGTGTGCGGCAGATCGAAAGGCCCATGCCCAAGCCGCCATCCTTGGTGGTGTGGAACGGCTGAAACAAGGTCTCAACGTTGTCCGGCAAACCGACTCCGCAGTCCAGCACGCCAATGTGCATCTCGTTCTGCGCGATGGAAGTCGTGAGCGTGAGGTTCCGGTCCTCCGGTGGATTCGATTCCATGGCATCGCACGCGTTCACGATCAGGTTGAGGAGGACCTGCTGGAGTTGCACGCGATCCGTCATGGCCGGGGGAAGGTCGCCGGTGGTGAGATTCGAGACGGAGACACCGCGCGCAATGAGATCGCTGCGGGTGATGCGGAGCAGCTCTTCGAGACTCTCCTTCACACTCACCGGCTGGAGCGCGACCCCGCCGCGGCGCAGCATGGTGCGCAGGCGCTCTATGATCTCTCCGGCGCGGCGATCCGCGCTGACGATGTCCGCGAAGATGGCGCGAAGCTCGACGAGATCGGGCGCGTCGTGCGACAAGTAGATCTGGCCCGCCTGTGCATTGCTGAGGATGCTGAAGAGCGGCTGGCTGAGCTCGTGCGCGAGCGAACCGGAGAGCGCGCTCAGGGTGGCCACGCGGGAAAGATGCGCCAACTCCTCCCGCAGCAGCTGCGCCTCCGCACCAGCCTGCTTTTGGCGCGTGATGTCCATCGAGACGCCGAGTATTCGCGGAGGTGCGTCCTTTATGGCGGGGCTTGGGCGGCCGCGCGCGGCGATCCATCGCACCGAGCCATCGGGCAGGATGATGCGAAACTCCGCCTCATAAGAACCGCCAGTCTCCAGCGCGTGCTGGATCGCCCTCGCACGCGCGGCGCTATCGTCGGGATGGATGCGTCCGCCCACGTTGGAGAAAGGAATGGGTTCGCCCGGCTCGAAGCCCAAGAATTTCCGTCCTTCGTCCGTCATCCAGACCCTGTCGTTCGTCACGTCCCAATCCCACAGAGCCAATCGCGCGCTCTCCGCCGCCAGGCTCATGCGCTCCTCGCCGACGCGCAGCGCCTCCTTCGACCGTCTTTCGTCATCGATAGCGACCGCGAGCAACATCAGTGGAGTGGCCGCCATCAGGAGGAACAACTGCAGGGCCAGTGCGTTTTCCGAGGGGGTTTGCGTCAGGAACGGCCCGCGGCCCTGCATCGTTCCCCAGATCGCCAGCATCGTGATGACCAGCATGGAGGCGCTGATGCCGCCAAGCCCAAAGCGCAGCGCCGCCCAGATGAGCAGGGGAACGGGTGCATAGAGGAGCGCGGGCGAAGTGTCCGGTCCCGCAGGCGACCGATCGAAGGCGACGTATCCGACCGCGAGAAGGCCCACGGCAAGGAAGCATGCTTCGAGGATGCGCCTCGGTTCGGCTTTGAACCGTTTTGTGGATAGCTTGTGAGCGCCAATCAGGATGATCGGCACCAGCACGATCGCTGTCACTCCATTCGAGATGCTGAGATTGAGCCATTCGACCCAGTAGTCAGCTCCAAAGCCATTGGAGACGGTGAAGGCGGCCCCCCAGAAGGCAGTCCCAACAGGAACGATGAGCACCGCGATCAGGACAAAGAAGACGGCTTCACGAAGGCTGATGAGATGGAACCGTGACTTGATGAACATGCGAATCCCGGCGGCCGTCAAAACGTACTTCACGGCATCGAAAGCCTCGCATTGCAGTGCATAGAGAGGCGGCCAATGCGCCTGCTGCGTGGCGAAGTAGTGACTGCAAGCGGCGGCCAGCGTGTAGGCCCACCAGTGCCGGGTGGGGACGAGCAGCAGAATGGAAACGAGGACCGCGTGCGGAGGAAAGAAAAGGGATACCTTGCTGTCGGGAAAACACAGCACCCAGGCGATTCGCGTCGCCAGATAGTAGCAGGCACCCGTGGCCAGAATCTGGAATACCGTGCGCAGAGAGAACCCAGGTTGCTCATCAGGCCGGGTGTCAGCGTGGAATTCCAGTTCGCCATTCGCTTTTGCTTGCCGCCTTCCCTCCATCCTTCGAGCCATTCGATCTGCTCCAGGTTGCGCGAGACGGCGTAACGGAGGACGCCCTCGCCGCCACCTTGCTGCTGATACTTTGCGATATCTGTATGTAGCTTATCCTCTGTAGCGGCTCGAATTCTACTCCGAGCCCCGGGCTATGACTAGGTGTTCCCGCTACACGCAAGTGCCAGTTTGGTGCCGGAGAGCAGGGGAGGGCCAAGCAGCTAAAGCGCCGCCGTGGAAGGGCGGAAGCACTACTGCTCGACGATCCAATCGAGGACCGGATCGCGGCCGGCGACCCAGTCGGCCCACGCCGGCAGGATCTCCTTGTCCGGCGTGACCAGCCCGTCGTGGGGCAGGAATTTGTAGTACCGCGTCGAGTAGGAGATCTCCATCTTCGAGTGCGGCAGCCTCATCTCGTCGTTCTCACTGTAGCTGTTGGGCCGTTCGCCGATGGTCTCGCCGACGAGTGTCGCGCGGGCGATCTCGCGGAAGTCGATGGCGTTCTTGAGCGCGGCCGAGAACGTCCTTCCGCCGGTCATGACGAAGCCGCGCAGCTTCGGCCTGCGCGCCAGCTCGTCGACCAGATATTTCCTGCCGACATTGAAGTCGCCGCCGCCGTTCTGCCGCAGGTCGATAGCGATTTTCCGCACGGGATGGCTGTCGACGAACGACCATAACTCCCTCGACTTGTCCCGCAGGTCGTCGTACTTCCGGAAGCTCACGTAGACAGTGCCGGCCTCCGGCAGCCAGGTGAACCAGAACCCTTCGTCCAGACGCTGACGATAGAGCGGCGGGTTCGCCGTCGCGCTCCGCCATTCCGGTCTGGCCTGGACCGGGATCGACCGGACATCCGCCGAGCGCTCGGTGCCGTCGTCGAGCACCACGGTGAACCGGGCCGCCGCGGCGCTCCTGGCGACGCCGAGGCCGTGCATCACTTCCGCGTTCGAGAGCCACTGCGGCGTGAAGGCAGCGAAGAGGACGTCGCTCTCCGCCTGCGGAAGGATGGTGCGGATTCGCATGGCCGCTTCCGCGACGGTCGTGTCGTCGATGCGGGTCAGCTTGCCGCCGACGAGCTCGGCGGCCGATCCGGCGCCGCGGACGACGCGGTACGCGCCTTCGATGTTCGCGACCGCGACCGGGAACTGGTGGAGGCTCGACGGCAGACGAACGTAGGTGTGGCCGTCGCCGACCATGGCCGCGATGCGCATCAATCCGACGATCATCTCGTCGTCGTTCGCCTGGCCCGCTCTGGCGCGTAGGCTCGCCACCTCGGCGGCGAGCTGCTCACGGGTGATCGTGTGAAAGGCGTTCTTGTGCCGCCGCGGCAGTTCGCGCGCGAAGAAGTCGAGATCGGCGCGCCATGTTTCGGCGGTCATCGGCGGCAAGGGCTGCGGCTTCGACGCCGCGCGGCCGGCGAGCGGGCAGGCGAGCAGAAGGAGGAGAAGAGTGACGGTGCGGTTCCTCATGACAGTGCTAACGCACCAGTCTGAGAATCGTTCCCGTCCCTGAGCGCTTCTCTCTTCGGCTGGTACTTAGTGGGGGCTGGCAGCCCCATCGTTAGGTGGTCGGTCTCGCTCAATGGACGTGCGCGCCATCGGGAACGTCCTGCAACCGATCGATCGTCACGCCTTCCTTAACGCGCATGCGGATATCGCGGGTCGCGTCAAAATTCGACAGCGGGTCGCCGCCGAGCACAAGGAAACTCGCCTCGTCACCAGGGGTGAGGCCGCCGACGCGGCGGCGCGGAAACAGCGTGCGTGCGCAATCCGTGGACCACATACGCAGCAATTCGGCATTGCCGAACACGTTCATCTCACGCAGGTGCGCGATCTCAGCGTTGGAGGTCTCCTGATGTTCGTCGCTGCCAGCCACGAGGGTGACGCCGGCTTGGCGCAGGAGGCGAAGATTGGCGATCTGCGCCTCGTGTAGCGCATCTCGCTGCGACGCCCGATGGGGGCGTTCAATCAACACAGTCGTGGTCATCACGATGACGCCACGTTCGGCGGCCAAGCGCCCGTCGGCGGGATCGATAGCTGTTGGAGAGAGGTATCCCGGCAAGTGCGCTATGACGTCGACGCCGGCCTGGACGCCGACATGGAAATCGTGTCCTGTCTCGACATGGGCGAACACGCGCAATCCGTCTGCATGCGCCCGCTCGACGATGAGCGGCACGAGCGCCGGATCAAGACCCTTCAAACCGAAGAACGCAGGGTCGTCGCGGCGGCGCGCGAACTCCTCCGAGAATATGAGCACGATCTTGATGAAGTCCGGACGCAGGCCGACGATCGCCGGCCACTTCCGTTCGAGGTCGGCTTCATCGTTGACAACGAAATAGCCCTGGCCCGGCAGCGTCTCACGCGTGAATCCCGGATAGGCGCCCTGCTCTAGCAGGAATTCGCGTAGCCGGATCGGATGGCCGCCAGTCGCGGTAAGCGGTCCATTGGCGAATACGACGTCGACGCTCGTAGGCGTGTTGTAGCTGTTCCGCACCGGATCAGTCAGCGCCGGAAGATTTGACAGGATGCCGACATAAAAAATGCCTTCGCGTAGATAGCGCTCGATCGTTGCCTCGTTTTCGTCGGCGTCGCCGAGATTGTGATTGTGCGCCTCGCAGAAGGGCGGCACGACGTACATGCCTTGAAGGTCCACAGTCTGCGATGCATGCGCCGCGCTGGCCTCGACGAAGCGCCCGTCCCCAACAACCAACGGAACCATTCGAAACCGCTCGCCATCAAAGACATGCCCGTTGACATAGGCCGTCAGCTCCGGCTGCGGTGCGGCGCCAGTCCCAACGCACGCCGTCAGCACAAGAGCGATGATCGCGGTTTGAAGAGCCAAGGCAGTGGTGTGGCGCTGCTGTGTTCTGGATGCTGGCATCCTTATCCCTCATTTTGAGAATCTGATCCTCTACTTGTTCGAGATGAGCCGATTCAACGAGTCGGGGACGAAGCGTTCGGCGAACCCGGCGATGAAGCTCCAGATGATGAGCAGCGCGTAGTCCGCACCCCCGGCCGGGCCCGATTGATAGAGAAAATCCCTGACGCCAAGGCTCGCGGTCGGCGTCTCGCCGTTGGGTTCGGTGCTGGTGTCGGTGTTGCCGTCGGTGTCGGTGGTGTCAGTGGTGACGTCGGTGCCGGTGGTGTCGGTGGTGACGGTGGTGACGTTGGTGTCAGTGGTGGCGTCGATGTCGTTGGTGTCGTTGGTGTCGTTGGTGGCGTCGGTGTCGGTGGTGGCGTCGGTCTTGGTTTTGGTGTTGGCAGCTGTCGTGGCGTCGGGGGTGTAGATGTTGGGAAAGAATCGCCCTTCCAAAATCTCTCCCGCGAACATCATGTAGAGCAGGATGCCGAAGATGGCTCCTGTCAGCGGCGCGACGAAGACGGCGTACGAGCCGTGGTAAAGCAACGCGAGATTGTAGACCGAGTCGCCTTCGGTTGGCGATGACTGGATACGCTGTAGCGCGCTGACGAACCCGCCCATCGCCCCGGAGACGAGCACCACGAAGAGCGCTATCGAAGGCAACCTGTTCCCCTCGCCCTCTGTGCCCTTGGTGCCGTCGACGATCGGGCCGCCATTCACGTTCGCGCCACCCGCAGCCTCGTGCGCGGCGTTCGACCTCTCCGCGGCAGACCGCCCTCCGTCCGACTCCGCTTTCTGCGAATTCATAGAGAGGATGATGATGATCAGGATGGCGAGGAATACGCCGCAGAACAGAGAAGCGTAGATCGTCAGACGTTTGAGCCGCGCCTCCCTGATCGGCAGAATGGCGTAGCGCTTAAAGAGACGCCCGAGCACGTCTTTGAGGTCGTCGCGCAGCAGTCGCTCGTAGTCCGCGTTCTTGTCGGGAGGGTTGCGCGGGTCTGGAGGGTCAAGCAGGTTCTTGGGCTTGGAAGCGAGGTATTCGTCGTATTCGACCTGGCCGGCGATGCTGCGGTAGTCGCGCCTCAGGCTCAACACCTTGCTCCGCAGCGCCCCGACGGGGCGCACCTCGGCCAGCAGCATTTCCAGGAGATAGAGGTCGTTCCAGTCAATCGTCTCGTCATCTCGCTTGGCCTTGAGTGCCTCGACCTTCTTCCCGATTTCCGCGATCATCCTCCGGGCTGTCGCGGCCGCATCGGACGGGGGCGTGACAGGTGGCACGGCGGCAGGCGGCTCGCCGGCGGGCGGCTCAGCGGTTGGCGGCTCAGCGGCAGGCGGCTTTGGGGCCTGTATCGTTTCGAGCGACTTGAGCTCGCCGGCGAGGTGGTTGAAGTATGTGATCTCCGGAGCCTTGAGCTTCAGCGGCTTGAGGAAGTCCCAGAAAGCCATTTGGATGTAACCTCTCTGGTTGTTGGAGGTGGCCTGGTGCGGTTCGAGGCGGCGGAGGTCGGCTGCCATTCGGCTCTAAGTCTCAGCGGTTTCGTGGTCCCTATTATAGCGCAGCTCAAGCACACCTCCACCGACCCGACGACCGGCGGACGCAGACAGGAAAATGAGACATAGAGAAATATCTCAATCGAGGTCGAGATTCCGCCGCGCGACAATTGAACCCCAACAGGTGCCAACCGATCAGAAAAACCGCTCTTCAGGTGGCACCTGCTCCTATCCCCTCGCCGCCTCGCGCAGCCGTTCCACGTCCCGCATGGGGGGCTGTCCGAACAGCCTCTTGTACTCCCGGCTGAACTGCGAGGCGTCGTCGTAGCCCACCCGGTAGCCGGCACTGGCGGCGTCCAGGTTCTCGCCGAGCATGAGGCGCCGGGCCTCCTGGAGCCGGAGCTGCTTCTGGAATTGCAGGGGGCTCATCGCCGTGACCGCCTTGAAGTGGTGGTGAAAGCCGGAGACGCTCATCCCCAGCTCCCGCGCCAGGCTGTCGATCCGCAGCGGCTGGTTGAACTCCCTGCGGAGCCGCTCGACGGCTTCCGCGATGCGGTCGGTGTGGCCGCCCAGGAGCGCCAGGTGACGGAGCCGGTTTCCCTGTTCTCCCATCAGCAGCCGGTAGACGATCTCCCGCGTGATCAGCGGCCGCAGGACCCGCGCTTCGGCCGGCGAGTCCAGAAGCCGCACCAGGCGGACCACGGCATCCAGAAGGTCGGCGTCCAGCGGGCTCACGTCGATCGCCCGCACGTCGCCCTGGCTCCGTGAGGCGAGATGACCCGCCTCCACCATCACCGAGCCGACGAGAGCCGGGTCGAGGTCCAGGCGGAGGCTCAGGTACGGCCGTTCCGCCGACGCCTCGACGACCTGGGCCACGATGGGCAGCTCGACGGTGGCGAGCAGGTAATGGGCCGGGTCATAGCGGTAGCGTCTGTCCCCCAGCAGCACTTCCTTGCTCCCCTGTGCGATCACGCAGAGGGAAGGCTTGGAGACTCCGTGGAGCGGCTCCGTAGGGTTGGAGAAGCGGTTGAGGTGGAGCCCCTTCAGCGCCTCTACCGTGCCGTCCTCCGGGTTGGCCCGGGCGATGCGCTCCGCCAATTCCTCCTGGTGGGCGTAGGCCCGGTACGTTCCTTGCTCGAATCTCTGGTGGCGTGTCGAGTCCATGCCTCTATCCTAGCCCCAATACTGTTTACTTAGTGTCCAGTTTCAGCTATTCTTTCTCAGAAGGAAGAAGAGAAAGGATGGCTTTATGGCACGAACGGCTGCACAGTTGTCCCCGGGCGCGAGAATTACCGACTTCTTAAGCCTTGGCGTACTCGCTGAACGTTTCCCGCTGGACAAAGTCCATGAAGTCCTTCAGCAGACCGGGCGGCAGAGCCAGCGCCAGCGACACCTTCCGGCTCACGTAATGGTGTACTACGTCATCGCGCTGGCCCTGTACATGGAAGTCTCTTATGGAGAGGTTCTTCGTTGCCTCCTGGAAGGCTTGGAGTGGTTAGGTCTGCCGGTGCAGCGCATCCGGCGCACCGGCCGGTCGGGCATTTCGCAGGCGCGCGCCCGATTGGGATCCGAGCCTCTGCGCAGGCTTTACGAGGACTTGGTAGGGCCTATCGCACAGCCTCAGACCCAAGGTGCGCGCTATCGGCAGTGGACTTTGGTCAGCCTGGACGGTAGCACTCTGGACTTGGCAGATACGGCGGAGAATGAAGCCGCCTTCGGCCGGCCGACCGCCACTCGGGGGCAAAGCGGGTTTCCCCAACTGCGATTCGTCTCGCTGGTGGAGAATGGGACTCATGTCCTCTTCGGTGCCCAGGTGGGTAGCTATGCCACCGGGGAGTTGGAACTGGCCCAGAAGGTTTTGAAGGAGTTGCAGCCCGGCTGGCTATGCTTGGCGGACCGTCTATTCTTCGGATTCAGGTTGTGGCAGCAAGCCTGCCAGAGCGGAGCTGACCTGCTCTGGCGGGTCAAAGTGGGCCGGATCTTGGAGCCGATAAAACGCCTCTCCGATGGTTCCTACCTCAGCAAGATCTACCCTTCCGACAAAGATCGCGAGCGAGACCGTAAGGGACAAATCGTCCGCGTCATCGACTACCAACTCACAGGGATTCCGGACGCTGAGCCCCTCTACCGTCTGGTGACCAGCATTCTTGATGAACGCTTGGCGCCCGCTGCGGAACTGGCCGCGCTCTATCATGAGCGCTGGGAAATCGAAGGGGCTCTCGACGAGTTGAAAACCCACCTTCGCGGACGCAAGATCGTCCTGCGCAGCAAGACCCCTGAATTGGTTCGCCAAGAGTTTTACGGGCTGATGCTCGCGCACTTTGCGGTCCGGGGCCTGATGCACGAAGCGGCGTTGCGAGCCCAAGTCGATCCGGATGAGCTCTCGTTCGTTCACTCGGTTCGGGTTGTCAAGCGCAAACTCCTGACCGTGCTCTCCTTTCCCCCCTCAGGACAGGAAACTCCTTCACCAAGCGGTGTTGGATGAAATCCTTGAGGTCCGGGCCGGCTCGAGTCGAGGGCGCCACAACCCGCGCGCGGTCAAGCGAAAGGTCAGCAAATTCCCCACCCGCAGCAGAGCCAAGCGAACTCGCCCGCTCCGCTCTCACATCGGCATCGAAATCGTTAAATGAACAGCATTGATCCTAGCCCCCTCCGGCGGACTCTGGATAAACGTTCCGAAGATTTGCAGGATCGTCCAAGGATGTTCGAGGATCGTCCTACCGTCCCCTGTCCCGGAGCCCCTACCATGGGCTCGCGAGGGTGGGGCACACCGACTGAAAGGACAAACAATGCAGAAACGCAGGCTTGGAAACAGCGGCCTGGAGGTCTCGGCCATCGGCCTCGGCTGCATGGGCATGAGCTTCGGCTATGGGCCGGCCCAGGACGAGCAGGAGATGATCTCCGTGATCCGGTCCGCCGTTGACCTCGGCGTCACCTTGTTCGACACCGCCGAGGTCTACGGTCCGTTCGCGAACGAGGAGCTGGTGGGCAAGGCGCTCTCGCCCATCCGCGAGCAGGTGGTGATCGCCACCAAGTTCGGGTTCCACATCGACGCCGACGGCAAGCAGGCCGGCCTGAACAGCCGGCCCGAGCACATCCGGGAAGTCGCGGAAGCGTCGCTCCAGCGGCTCAACATCGACACCATCGACCTGTTCTATCAGCACCGCGTCGACCCGGACGTGCCCATCGAAGACGTGGCGGGGACGGTGAAGGAGCTGATCCAGGAGGGCAAGGTCCGGCATTTCGGCCTCTCGGAGGCGGGGGTGCAGACCATCCGCCGCGCGCACGCCGTCCAGCCCGTCACAGCCCTTCAGAGCGAGTACTCGCTCTGGTGGAGAGAGCCCGAAGAGAAGACCTTCCCAGTCCTGGAAGAACTGGGAATCGGTTTCGTTCCTTTCAGCCCCCTGGGCAGGGGCTTCCTCACGGGCAAGATCGACGAGAACACCACTTTCGACAGCACCGACTTCCGCAGCACTGTCCCCCGCTTTACGCCGGAGAACCGGAAGGCGAACCGGGAGCTGGTCGATCGGCTCGAGAGCATCGCTCAGCGCAAGGGCGTGACGCCCGCCCAGATCGCGCTCGCCTGGATCCTCGCCCAGAAGCCCTGGATCGTGCCGATCCCCGGCACCACGAAGGTGCACCGTTTGCAAGAGAACGTCGCGGCGGCCTCGATCGAGCTGGCCGAGGGCGATCTCCTCGACATCGAAAGCGCCACGTCCGAGATCACAGTGCAAGGGGCCCGGTACTCCGAGGGTGCGCAGAGGATGGTCGACCGCTGAGGGGGAAAGGAGAAAACGATCATGGCTAATATCATGGCTAATAAGAAAGTCTGGTTGATCACTGGAGCCAGCCGCGGCATGGGCGTCGATTTCGCCAAGGCCGCCCTGGCCGCCGGCCACGCGGTCGTGGCGACCGGCCGGAACACCGGCGCTGTCGGCAAGGCCGTGGGTGAGTCGGACGACCTGCTGGTCGTCAAGCTGGACGTCACCAGCCGTGCCGATGCCGAGGCGGCGGCGCAGGCCGCTGTCGACCGGTTCGGCCGTATCGACGTGCTGGTGAACAACGCCGCCAACTTTTATGCGGGCTACTTCGAGGAGCTGACGCCGGAGCAGATCGAGCGGCAGTTGGCGACGAGCCTCATCGGCCCGATGAACGTCACCCGCGCCGTCCTGCCAGTCATGCGCAAGCAGCGCTCGGGGCACATCATCACGATCTCGTCGAGCGCGGGCCTCGTCGGCTTTGAGTTCTGTTCCGCCTACGCCGCGTCGAAGTTCGGCCTGGAGGGCTGGATGGAGTCGCTGCAGCCCGAGGTCGCGCCGTTCGGCATTACCACCACCATCGTCAACCCGGGTTTCTTCCGCACGGAGCTCCTCACGCAGGAGTCGACGGCCTATGCTGAGCCGTCCCTCGAGGATTACGCGGAGCGTACAGCGGCGCAGCAGGAGTGGTGGAAGGCCCAGAACGGCCAGCAGGGCGGCGACCCGGCGAAGCTCGCCCAGGCGCTGGTCACGATCGCGAACGAAGAGCAGCCGCCGCGCCGCTTTATCGCCGGCGCCGACGCCATCGCCACCGCCGAGCAGAAAGTCGCCGATCTCAAGGCGCAGATCGAGGCCTATCGCGAGTTGTCCACGTCGCTCGCTATGGACGAGCCCGTGCTCGCCGGTTAACGGAGGAGCAACATGCGAGCTCATAGGGAAAAGGAAATGAAACGTTTGCATACCTTCGCGCTGATCACGGCTGCGCTTATCACCTCCGCATGTGCAACCGCGAGTGGAAACAACAAACCCGCGCCGCTGCTGATTCAGGAGCAAGGCAGCTTTGCGGCCGGCGGGACGGTCATCACCGCTCCCGGCACTTTCGACCCGATCAAACAGGGTGCGTACAACCCCGCCGGACCCGATACCGCGGGACAGACCTTGCACGGTGATCACGCCTATGTGTTCTACCAGGTCCCCGTCAATGCCAGAAAGCTTCCTCTCGTGTTCTGGCATGGCCACGGGCAGTCCGCCAAGACGTGGGAAACGACGCCCGACGGACGTGAGGGGTTCCAGAACATCTTCCTGCGCCGTCGCTTTCCGGTCTACCTGATCGATCAGCCACGGCGCGGCCGTGCAGCACGCAGCCGATGAACGTTGCGCCCACGCCCGACGAGCAGCTCTGGTTCGGTATCTTCCGCCTCGGTATCTGGCCGGACCTCTTCCCGGGCGTGCAGTTCTCACGCGATCCGAAGGCACTCGACCAGTTCTTCCGGCAGATGGTGCCGAACACCGGACCCTTCGACATGGAAGTCAATTCCGACGCGGTTTCCGCACTCTTCGACCGGATCGGGCCGGGCATTCTCGTCACGCATTCCCAAAGCGGTACACTGGGCTGGCGCACGGCGATCAAGAACAGGAATGTCCGAGCCATCGTGTCTTATGAGCCGGGCGGCAACTTCTCTTTCCCGGAGGGCGAAGCCCCTGAGCCGATGACCCACGCCGGCGGCACGCTGAAAGCCGTCGAGGTGCCTCTGCCGGATTTCATGCTGCTCACGAAGATCCCGATCGTCGTTTACTACGGCGACAATATTGGCGGCAATATTGCCGAGAAACCGAGCGTGAATCCAGGCCAGGACCAGTGGCGCGTCTTTTTTGCCATGGCAAAGCTGTGGCGCGATGCGGTAAACCGCCGGGGCGGCGATGTCACCCTCGTGCATCTGCCGGAGCTCGGCGTTCGCGGCAATACGCACTTCCCCATGTCCGATCTCAACAATCTGCAGATCGCCGACCTTCTGTCGCAGTTTCTCGAGCAGAAGGGGCTGGACTGATCGCGGGAGGACAGAAATGAGACTGCTCGCTACGGCCATCCTGTCACTTTCTCTTCTCACTTCCGCGTCAGCCCAGACCATCAGCATCGCACGAAGCGGCACGCAGCCCTCCCGGCCGGGACCGGCTGAAAACTTCACGGGTTCCGTGCGCGTCGATCCTTTGTTCCAGCCGAGCGATCCTGCGCGCGCGAGCGGCGGGCTCGTCACGTTCGAGCCCGGCGCCCGGTCGGCATGGCACAGCCATCCGCTCGGCCAGATCCTGATCGTGACGGCTGGCACCGGCCGTGTTCAGCAATGGGGCGGAGCGATCGACGAGATCCGGCAGGGCGACGTCGTTCGCATTCCGCCGGGCATCAAGCATTGGCATGGAGCAGCGCCAACGACGTCGATGGCGCACATCGCCATTGTGGAGCAGCTCGACGGCAAGAGCACCGATTGGATGGAAAAAGTCAGTGAGGAGCAATACAACATGCCAGTCCGTAAACAAGAGTCGTCCTCCGCTCCCAAGGCATCCGCGCAGAGCACGCAACCGACGCGGGCTCAACAATTGATCGGCGACTTCTCTCCGAAGCTGGTCGAGCTCACGGACAACGTGCTATTTGGCGATGTGTGGGCGCGTCCGCAACTCTCTCCACGCGACCGCAGCCTCGTGACCGTCAGCGCGCTGATCGCGATGAACCGGCCGGATCAGCTCCGGTCTCACCTCGTCAGGGCGCGCGACAACGGCGTGACACAGGAAGAGCTGGTCGAGACGATTACGCACTTGGCGTTCTACGCCGGCTGGCCTAGCGCAATAACCGCAGTCACCGTGGCCAAGGAAGTCTTCGAGGACAAGTGACGCGCAAAGGAGGATCCTGCCATGAATGAGGACTTCGACGAGACCTCCCCACCCGATCTGACGGAAGAACTGACGGAGGACCTGACGGAGGACGAACAGGCGCTGCTCGAGGAGATGCCGGCATTGACTGGCGTCGGGTCGACGCGGCGCACGTTCCTGGGACAGACCATTGCCGGCGGCCTCGGGTTTTTCGCCCTCGACCTGCTCGAGCTCGAGAGAGCGTTTGCGGCACTGGGTTCTCCCCCCGGTGCGGCGGCGGCCATGGCGCCCTCGGCGGAAAACCTTGTAAAAGTCGCGCTGAAGGTCAACGGCGCGGCGAAGACGCTGGAGATCGATTCGCGCGTGGTGCTGCTCGACGCGCTGCGCGAACGGCTGGAGATGACCGGCACGAAGAAGGGCTGCGACCAGGGTCAGTGCGGGGCCTGCACGATGCTCGTCGACGGGCGGCGCGTCCTGTCGTGCCTGACGCTCGCCGCCTGCGTTGAGGGGCGGGAGGTCACGACGATCGAGGGGCTCGCGAAGGGGGATGAGCTCCACCCGATGCAGGCGGCCTTCATCAAGTACGACGGCTTCCAGTGCGGATATTGCACGCCGGGGCAGATCTGTTCGGCCGTGGGCCTGCTCGAAGAGGCGCGCCGCGGCCACGTGAGCCACGTCACGGAAGACGTGACTGCGGTGACCGGGGCAGCGACCCGGCTCACGGACGACGAGATCCGCGAACGGATGAGCGGCAACATCTGTCGTTGCGGGGCCTACCCGAAGATCGTCGCGGCCATCCAGGAGGTCCATTCAGGCAAGCAGACGGCCCAGACGTGGCGCTTCGCCGACGAGGAGCAACTGGCCCGCGTGCGGAAGGAGGACGCCAGTGAGACCGTTTAAATACGTGCGTGCGGCCGACCCGAATGCCGCGGCCAGCGCCGTCCTGGCGAACCCGCGGGCGAAGTTCCTGGCCGGCGGCACGAACCTCCTCGATCTGATGAAGGAGGACGTCGAGCGTCCGAACGAGCTGGTGGACCTCAACCGTTTGAAGCTGGACGAGATCAAACCGCTCGCCGATATCAATCAGACGAGCGGCGGCGTCTCCATCGGAGCCTTGGCGACGAACACGGAAACCGCCAACCACCCGCTCATCCGCCAGAGCTATCCGCTCCTTACGCAGGCCATTGTCGCGGGCGCCTCGGCGCAGCTCCGCAATATGGCGACCAACGGCGGAAACCTCCTGCAGCGCACGCGGTGCCCGTACTTCTATGACACCGCGATGCCGTGCAACAAGCGGGAGCCCGGGACGGGATGCGGCGCTCGCGAAGGGCTCAACCGGATGCATGCGATTTTCGGCTGGAGCGAGAAGTGCGTGGCCACCTACCCGGGCGACATGGCGAACGCGCTCTACGCGCTCGACGCCGTGGTGAGGGTCCGGGGCGCGAACGGGCGTGAGCGTACGATCCCCATCGGCGATTTCCACCGCCTGCCGGGCGACACGCCGGAGAAAGACAACAATCTCCAGCATGGTGAGCTGCATCGTGGCGATCGATCTGCCGAAGTCGAATTTCGCGAAGAATTCCTATTACCTGAAGGTCCGCGACCGCGCCTCATACGCCTTCGCGCTCGTCGCGGTCGCCGCCGCGCTGGAGCTCGACGGCGGCACGATCCGGCAGGCGCGTGTCGTGCTCGGTGGCGTGGCCCACAAGCCGTGGCGGAGCCGTGAGGCGGAAGCCGCACTCGCCGGAAAACGCGCGTCGGAAGAGAGCTTCCGGCAGGCAGCCGAGGCGGCGCTCGAGGATGCGAAACCTCTCGCTCATAACACTTACAAAGTCGAGCTGGGGAAGCGGGCCATCGTCCGCGCACTTATGCGTGCAAGCAAGCTGGCGTAGGAGGATTCCAATGCCGAGATACATAGGCAAAGAGATGAGCCGCGTCGACGGCGTGGCGAAGGTAACGGGCAAGGCGAAGTACGCGGCGGAGTTCCGGGTGCCCAACCTCGCCTACGGCTTCATCGTGCTGGGAACGGTCGCGAAAGGCACGATCCAATCGATCGACACGCGCGAGGCCGAAGGCGCGCCGGGCGTAGTCCGCGTTTTCACGCACCTGAACACCCCGAAGCTCCAGGCCCAGGAAGAGCGGGACAAGTCGTTCCGGGCCCTCCAATCCGAAAAAATCTTTTTCAACGCACAGCCCGTGGCCCTCGTCGTCGCCGAGACGTACGAGCAGGCGCGGTACGCGTCGCGCCTCGTGAAAGTCTCCTATAACGCGGAGCAGCACATGACCGATACGGAGGCCGTGCGGGAGAAGGCGCGCTCGCCCCGGCAGGGAGCGCCTCCGAAGCCTCGCGGCAATCCCGAGGAGGCGATGCGCATCGCGCCGGTGAAGGTCGAGGCCGAGTACCGCATCCCCATCGAGCACCACAACCCCATGGAGCCGCACGCGGCCATCGCCGTGTGGCAGGGCGACAAGCTCACGATCTTCGACAAGACGCAGGAAGTCTATGGCGTGCGCGAGCACCTGGCCTCGAGCTTCGGCGTCCCCGAGGAGAATGTGAACGTTGTCTCGCCTTTTGTCGGCGGGGCGTTCGGATCGTCGCTGCGGCCGAACTACTATCCCGCGCTGACGGCGATGGCGGCCCGCGAGCTCAAGCGCCCGGTCAAGATCGTCTACACGCGCCGGCAGATGTTCACCGGCCACGGCTACCGCCCGTATACGATCCAGAAGGTCGCGCTCGGCGCGGAGCCTTCCGGAAAGCTCTCCGCGATGATTCATGAGGCGGTGCACAACACCTCCAGCTTCGAAGAGTTTTCGGACGGCACCACCGGGTTTCCGCGCCAGGTGTACGCCTGTCCCAACCTCTACGCGCCGCTGAAGATCACCAGCACCGATCTCAATACTCCGACGTGGATGCGCGCGCCGGGGGCGGTCAGCGGCATGTTCGCGCTCGAATGCGCGATGGACGAGCTGGCCTATGCGGTGAAAATCGATCCATTGGAGCTGCGCCTCCTCAACTACGCCGAGGTGGACCCCGAGAGCGGGAAGCCGTGGTCGAGCAAGGCGCTGCGGGAGTGCTACCGGCTCGGCGCGGAGAAGTTCGGATGGAAGGACCGCAAATTCGAGCCCCGCTCGATGCGCGACGGGCGGTTGCTGGTCGGCTGGGGCATGGCCACGGGCGTGTGGGGCGCGTTCCAGAGGCCTGCCAGCGCCCGGATCAGTTTGCGTGCCGGCGGCACGGCACACGTCGTCAGCGCGACCGCCGATATCGGCCCCGGCACCTACACGGTGATGACCATGATCGCCGCCGAGTACCTGGGGCTGCGGCCGGAGCAGGTGAAGTTCGAGCTCGGCGACACGAATTTCCCGCGGGCGCCGTCGCAGGGTGGCTCTCAGACGACTTCGAGCGTGGGCTCGGCCGTGTACGGCGCGGCCCTGGCCATGGGCGCGAAGCTCTTGTCGCTCGCGAACCAGGACGCAGGCTCGCCGCTGAAGGAAGCCTCCGCCTCCGACGTGGAGATGCTCGACGGCCGCCTGCAGCTCAAAAGCGATCCATCGCGTTTCGTTACTGTTTCTGACGTCATGAAGCGGAACGGCCTCACGGAGGTCACCGAGACGTTCGAATCGCGACCGTCGAAGGAGCGCGAGAAATACGCGCTGTTGGCGCACGGCGCGCAGTTCATCGAGGTGAAGGTGGACCCCGACCTCGGCACCGTCCGCGTCACGCGGGCCATCGAGGTCACGGCCTGCGGTAAGATCATCAATCCCAAGGCGTCGCACAGCCAGGAGATCGGCGGCGTGGTCTGGGGCATTGGCATGGCGCTTCAGGAGGCCACGGAGATCGATCACCGCTACGGGCGGATCATGAACCCGGACCTCCAGCACTACCATGTCCCTGTCAACGCGGACGTTCACGAGATCGAGACGCTGTTCGTCGAGGAGGACGATACGATCGTCAACCCGCTCGGCGTCAAGGGCATGGGGAGCTCGGGATGGTAGGCATCCCGGCGGCGATCGCGAACGCCGTGTTTCACGCCACGGGCCGGCGCATCCGGGATCTGCCGATCACGCCGGACAAGCTGCTGTAAGCGATGAAAGTGTTCGAGGTCGTCATTGCGCTGCTCCTGGGCGGCGCCATCCTCGCCGCCGTGGCGCGGCGGCGGCTCGTGGCGCTCCGGACCGACGGCACGATTGGCGACGCCGCGTTCCAGCGTGTCGAAGAGGAGCTCGACTGGGCCGAGCTCGACTGGGCGCAGTACCTTCGCGCAGCCGCTGACTGACCGTACGGGCTCGTCATTTTCATGACGTTCGTTTCGCTGTACGTCGCTCAGGTACTGATACAGTTCAGTCCCATGGATCACCGCGCCCTTCATCCTACTCCGTACTCTTACGCCCAAGCCCATGAGATCTCGGGCTTCTCACGCGTCCTGTTCATCAGCGGCCAGGTGCCGGAAGACAAGGACGGCAACGTGCCGGCGGATTTCAAGAGCCAGTGCCGCCTGGCCTGGGCCAACGTCGAGGCCCAGCTCGCGGCGGCCGGAATGACTCTCGATCACCTGGTCAAGGTGACGACGTTTCTTTCGGACCGGAAATACCGCCGAGAGAACTACGAGGTCCGGACCGAGGTCCTGGGCGAGCGGTTACCCGCGCTCACGATCATCATCACGGGAATCTATGAGGAGTACTGGCTGCTTGAGATCGAGGCGATCGCGGCGGCCTGAGACTCCGTTATAACGGAAGGGGTGAGTCATGGGACGCTTCGTGATCGTTGCGTACGCGCCGAAGGCCGGCAAGGAAGAGCAGCTTCTGGCCGCGGTCCGAAAGCACCTGCAGGTGCTTCGGGCCGAGCAACTGGTAACGGACAACCCTGCCTACGTGATGCGTGCCGCGGATGGAGCCATCGTCGAGGTCTTCGAGTGGCGCTCGGCGGAAGCCATCAATGCCGCCCACACCAATCCGGCGGTTCAGGCGCTGTGGGCGGACTTTGGTGCCGCCTGTGACTACGTGCCGTTCAGCAAGCTGGCAGAGACCCACCAGATGTTTGCCGAGTTTGATCCCGTGCAGTTGTAGATCCCGGAAGCATGCGTCCTCGCTGGCCAGTCGAGGACGCGGGATTCATCGGTCACCGGTTACGGCCTTGAGACTGTATCGAGACCCTTAGATGAAGATCCACACATCGAAGGGACCGCCGAGGTTGCCTGATACCATGGCCTCGCCGGCACCCTGCGCGGGCTCGAGGTTCAAGTAGTCCGCCACTGACACGCCGTCGGGGAACTGGCCGGCATAAATCCAGGTCTTGGTGGCAGCGGCGGCACCTCGCAGGTTGGGCTTGGACTGTCCGGCCTTCTTGCTATCTTGACTCAAGAGAACGTTTGCCATGATTCAATTCCTTTCTATCGATTGTTAGATGTCATTTTTAGTCTTCACAGGGGCGGTGTTCTTCTTCAAATTCCACTGTGCTTTCGCACCTCCTTTCTGAAGATTTTCTATCACCTGCCCACTGAAGATCTCGTGCCAGTGCGGATCAGGGAGGCTTTGGGCGCAAGGGCCCCTCGACACACGACAGTCAGCGGGTTAGGTGGAGGAAGCCTGAAGGCTCGTGCGCCGACGACACAGATCTTGCTCAGGCTCGTTCCAGTCCTACCCAAGCTCCCTATTACTTCCGATCACATAGACGGACACGGTTGGAAAAATCACCGCCGAAAATCTGCGCAGCGTCCCATCTTTGGGATCTTTGTTTGGTGCAATTTTTGCATAATTCTAAAATAAAAAACAGAACTCGGCCCGGTGAGGTGGCTGCCCTGCCTGCGCTGCCCGGGGTGGGCCGCAAGACCGGCGTGTTCATAGAGTGCTGCAAATTGATCGATTCGTTATCCCGAGAGAACCCGGCTGTGTAACGAAACTGGCCTGGGCACGCCTGTAAGGAGGTGTTCAAGTAAGGAAACTCTTCCCTTACGGAAAGGACCCCTCCATGCGAAGGCTGATTCTGCCGGTGGTGCTGGCGCTCGTGCTCGCGGCGCCGGCCACGGCCCAGAAGGTTCTCTTCGATGCGAGCCACGGCCAGACCGCGGGCGAGGCGGACTGGATCGTGGATGCCGACACCTCGCAGCTTTCTTTCCTCAACTTCCGGTGCCAGTCCCAATCGAACCGGCACCACTCGGGGCAGCGCTTTCCCACACCGCCCCAGAGCCTGATCCAGCAGAACACGCCGGAGACGTTCTGGGAAGGGGGCATCTCCGCCTGGGCCGTCGCCCTGGCCAAGGACGCTCTCAACCCCTTGCGGGGCCGCAACTGGCAGATCGAGCAGTACGCCTGGGACGGTCAGCCCATGACTTTCGGCAACGCCGGCAATCCCCAGGACCTCGCCAATTACGACGTGCTGATCCTGGCCGAGCCCAACACCTCCTACAGCGCGAGCGAGGCCCAGGCCATCCTCAAGTTCGTGGAGGAGGGCGGAGGGCTGTTCCTGATAGCCGATCATGAGACGTCGGACCGCGACTGCTCGGGTGGACCCAACGGCGAGAAGGAGGACTCTCCGTTCATTCTCAACCGCCTGATGGGCACCCAGGTGCAATCAGACCCGGCGCCTCCCTATTTCGATCCGAGCGATCCGGACAACGATTTCGGCGTCTTCGGGATCTGGTTTCACGAAAACGGCAACGATGATCAAAATGACAATCAGAACAAGAATTTCGACTGGTTCGACGAAGCGGTCAATGACAACGTCAATACCGACCCCTCCGATTCCATCATCAATGGTCCGTTCGGCAATGGGCGCGGCGGCCTCGGTTTCTTCGGCTCGACGCAGATATCGATCAGCACCGATCCGGTCAAGGGCAATCCCACGGTGCAGGCCCACGTCTGGCGCAACGGGCAGGGCCATACGGCCAACAGCGCCGGTGTCTCGACGCGGGTGACTTTCGCGACCGCTCGGATCGGCCGGGGCCGGGTGGCCGCCATCGGTGACTCTTCGCCCGCGGACGATGATACCGGACAGGGCTCGCTCCATCCGGGCTGGGACAAGGCTTCAGGAGGCGTCGCCAACCACATCATCTTCCTGAACGCGACCGAATGGCTGGCGGGCACCGAGCCGGACACGGACGCCCCTCGGATCACCAGCGGTCCCACCGTGGAACTCTCCGATTGCCACGCCCGCGTGAATTGGACGACGAATGAGCCTGCCCTGGGCACGGTCGACTGGGGGGAGAGCGAGGCCCTGGCCCAGCACTCGGCGGGCGCCGCGCCCACCAGCCTGCACGCGGTGGACCTCGCTCCTCTGGAGCCCGCAACGGAGTACTTCTATCAGGTTTCCGCGGTCGATCCCGCGGGCAACGGACCGACCTTCGGCACAGTCCTGCACTTCACCACGGAAGCGCGCGAGGCTCCGGCGATCACGAGCGGTCCGTCGGCGAGTCAGGTGACCGACCGGTCCGCCACCATCCTCTGGAGCACTGGCGAGGCGGGCACCAGCGTCGTGCGGTTCGGCACGGACCCGGCCAGCCTTGGCCGCAACGAGCGGAGCGCTGGCGGACCGGTCAGGGAACACTCCGTCACCTTGACCGGCCTGGAGCCGGGGACGGCGTACCACCTGCGGGTGGAGACCACGGACGCCTGCGGAGAGATGGTCCAGTCCGCCGCCGCGACCTTCACCACGGCGGCGAGGCCTGCTACGCGCGACCTCTCGGGCTGGAAGCTGGTCAACGGCCACGCGGACTTCGCGTTCACGTTCCCGGCGGGGACCGAGATTCCGGCAAATGGCTATCTGGTGGTAGGCCGGGAGAACGCCAAGGCTGCCTTCGAGGCGGAGTGGGGACCGCTGCCGAAAGGAACGGTTTATGTGAGCTCAGGCAACGAGATCCTGATCAACGGCACCGCGCGGCCGTACCGCCTGCTGGACGCCCAGGGCAACGTGGTGGACGGCCCCACGGCCGAGGTTCGGGCCGGGCAGTCACGCCACCGCACAGCGGGCTGCCAGGGTGGAGCGGCCGGTTGGGGCCAGAGGCCGAGCAGCAGCGCGGACCCCGGCCAGGGCGCGCCGCCCGCCTGCGGCGCCGGGGTGATCCTGACCGAGCTGGCGGATGGGAGGGATTTCAACAACGAGTTTGTGGAGATCTTTTTCGACGCTCCTTGAGCGAGACATAACTGTCAGCTTTCGTGCCGCTTCACCCACTGGAGCGGCACCCCCGTCTTTCCGGCCTCGTAGACCAAGGGATCGGGCTTGATGCCGAAGCCGTCCGCCATGCGGGGGAAGTAGTTGAAGATGCTGATGAGGTGGCCGATCTCCAGGAGGCCTTGATCGTCGAAGCCGAGGTCGCGCAGGGGCTGCCAGTCGGCGGCCGTCATGGCCGTGGGCGTCAGGGTCAGCTTCTCAGCGACGGTACAGAGGGCGCGCTGGCGCGGGGTCAGGTCCGGCAGTTCCTTCCAGCGGTGCTGCTTGATGGCCTCGACCAGCTTCGGATCGCCTTCCTCGACACGCAGAAACTCTGCGTGAGACTGCGTTCAGTACTCGCAGGACTGGGCCGCCGAGGCGACGGCGGCAACCATCTCCCGCTCGGCGCGGTCGAGCGCTCCCGGTGCGAACATGATCTCGTAGAAGAGGTCCCGCATGGCCGGGCCAATGCGTGGATGGGCGGCGAGGAGCCGGCCCATGCCGGAGATGTAGCCGAAGTTGTAAGAGGGCTTGCCGCCGGCTGGCCGGGAGCGCAGCTCTTCGTCGGTGGGCAGGGTGATGAAGGGCTTCTGAGGATCGGGCATGGAGATCTCCCTTGAATCTCACGCGACTTTTGAGTCGTGATCCGCCCAGACCAGGCCGGACATCACCTTGGGCAGGAAGCGGGTTGATTTGGGCGGCAACATCTCGCCGTCCGCAATGGCGTCGGCAAAGGCGGCTGGCTCCATGGGGGGGAGCCAGAGGCCGGTGCCGAGCTCGCCCGCGGCGACCTGGCTCCAGAGCTCGTCCGGGTTGGAGCGGTAGACCACGGTGCCGTCCGTCGAGGCCTCGGGCGGCAAGCCCAGGGCGGGGAGGAGGGCGTCCTGGAAGAGTCCCACGGACAGCTTGGGCGCGCTGTCTGAGGAGGCGAGTTGCCAGACCTCCGGATCCTGACCGTGCACCCAGACGCCGAGAGCGGGCTGGGGGGCGGCGGCCACGGCGGCGGCGAAGTCCCAGCCTCCGGAGCCTGCGAATTTCTCCCGGGCCGTGGCCACGCCGGCCAGCTTGGAGAGGTCGATTTGCTCCTTGAAGGCCCGGTGGATGGGATCGATTTTCAGGGCCAGCGAGTCGAGGCTGGTGATGACGGCGAGCTTGGCCGCGGCGGCCGTGCCCGGCTGGGCGCCGTTCTCGCGGGCGAAGCGCTGGCCCACCTTGTAGCGGTGATGGCCGTCGGCGATGGCGGAGGGCACGTCCAGAACCTGCTGGTAGAGGGCGATGCGGGCCGGGTCGCCGATCCGGTAGAGCACGTGGAAGTGGCCGTCCACGTCGCGGTGGCGCACGATGGGTCCCCCGCGATCATTGTTCTGAAGGTCCTCACGCAGCAGGGCGTCGAGCCGGCCCTGGTCCTCGGAGAGGAGGAGCACGGGCTCCAGGTCCACCTTCATGGCCTCCAGGAGCGCGGTGCGGTCGGCCAGGGGCTTGTCCAGCGTGTGCTCGTGGGGGCGGATGATGGTCGCGTCCGCGTAGCCCACGAGCCCGAGAAGGCCCAGCCGCTCGCCGCCGCCCGCGAGCTCGATGACGTAGGGGTAGATCGCCGGCCGGGGATCGCGCTCGATGACCCCCTCGTTGAGCCACCGGTGGTGGAGGGCCGCGGCGAAGCGGTAGGGATCGCCGCCCTCGGGGGCCAGGGGCCTGGTCAGGTGCACGAACTGGTGGGGGGACTGCGTGTGGAAGCGGTCCCGCAGCGAATCGTTGATCTGGTCGTACGGCGGCGCGGCGAGCTCTCCGATCTCTTCCGCGGTGCCGGCATTGGCTGAGTAGTGAAGCCCTTCGAAGGCGAACAGTCGCATCAGGTTGTCTCCTCCCGTCCTCCAGGTCCGGGCGTATTGTAGCGAGGGAGAGGGGGAAAGACGGCACGGACGAGCACGGACTGTCACAGACGGGCACGGACGGCTGAGGACTGGCCCCGTCTCCCGATTTCCCCCTCTCCCGGTGAGGGAGGGAGGGGGCGGGAGAGGGGGCCAGGGGGTGAGGGTCCGGGTGGGGGAGAGCTTCTTACAGACTCTGCGCTTCCGGCCGGCTCTCGCCTTCCTCTTTCTCCTCCTCCTGGGGCGGGATCACGGTGACCCCGTTCAGCTTGTCGTCGCCCATGCGGCGGTAGAGGGCGCTCGCCCGGTCGAGGGACTGGGCGGCCTTGCCGTATTCACCGAGGTCGCAGAGCAGGTTGACGAGGCCGCCCAGGAGGCCGGCCTCTTCGAGGACGTCGCCGGTGCCCATCTCCAGGTGCATGCGGGCCTGGCTGAAGGCGAGGCGGGCGCCGGCGAAGTCTCCGGCGCGGCGGCGGGCGTCGCCCAGGGCGGCCAGGGCGGCGGTCTTGAAGTCAGCGATGCGCTCGGCATCGTAGACCTCCGGGTCGAGCCGCTCGGCCACGGCCAGGGACAGCTCGGCCAGGGATACGGCGGCGGCGGCGTCCGCGGTGTCCGCCTCGATGGCGGCGCGGCTACGGTCCAGGAGCAGGTCGTAGAGGCCCCAATGGTGCAGGCGCTCGTCGTTGCGCACCATCACCAGCCGGCGGGTGTGGGGGTGTCCTTCCAGCGAGGCCCACTGCAGGCCCGCCAAGTGGCGCTCCCTCCTCACCCTCTCGTGGGCTTCGGCGATGCGGAAGCTCGGTCTTGCGGAAGGCCTCGTCGTAAGGGCCCGCTTCTTCATGCGGCCGGTTCTTGGGGGCACGGGGCTGCGGAGGCGTCTGCCTCGGCGTGCCGGAGAGCATCTGGCGGACGGTGTCGCGGGCGTCCTGCCGGGAGAAGCTCCGAGCCAAGGAGCCGTTCCATCCTGTCGGTTGAGATCCTGTCCTCCACTTCATCACTCCTCATATGAAGAGAACTATCAAACGTCCTCACAAGACATAGTTGCCGCAGGGCACGGAAAGGGGACAAGAAAGAACCAGGAAAAGTTCTCCTTCCCAGTAGGTTCCAAAATCGCGAATTTTTGTCACCAGCCTGCGACTGACACTGTCACCACGGCTCCCTATCCTCGATCTGCGTCCGGGAACCCGGTTCAGGATTCGTGGAGGAGTGCCGAATGTCCATCGTTCTGGAAGATCTGACCAAGCGCTACGGGGGGCACCCGGTGGTCAACGGCGTCTCCATCGAGGTGGGGGACGGCGAGCTGTTCGTTCTGCTGGGGTCTTCCGGGAGCGGCAAGAGCACCCTGCTGCGCATGATCGCGGGCCTCTCGGAGGTGGACGCCGGCCGCGTGCTGCTCCACGGCAAGGACGTCACGGACCTGCCGCCCGCCAAGAGGGGGGTGGGCTTCGTGTTCCAGAGCTACGCCCTGTTCCGCGGCATGTCGGTGGCCGAGAACGTGGAGTTCGCCCTGGCCGTACGCGGCGTGCCGGCGGAGCAGCGGCGGCGCCGCCGGGAGGAGCTCCTGGAGCTGGTGGGGCTCGCGGGCCTGGGCGGCCGGATGCCGCGCCAGCTCTCGGGCGGCCAGCAGCAGAGAGTGGCCCTTGCGCGCGCCCTGGCCCATCAGCCGGAGGTGCTGCTGCTGGACGAGCCGTTCGGCGCGCTCGACGCCAAGGTGCGGCTCGAGCTGCGGCGGACCATACGGGAGATCCAGAGAGAGCTGGGCATTACGACGCTTTTTGTCACCCATGACCAGGAAGAAGCTTTCGAGCTGGCGGACCGGCTGGCCGTGCTGAGCTTCGGCCGGCTGCTGGAGTCCGGGCCCCCGGACGAGCTCTACCTGCGGCCGGAGACGGAGTTCGTGGCCACCTTCCTGGGTACGGCGAACCTGATGGTAGGGGAGGCCACGGCGGAGGGGGTGCGGCTGGGGCCGGTGCAGTTCCCCCTGGGCACCCGCCAGGAGGTCACGGAAGGAGCCGGCCCGCGGCGGGTGCAGGTGCTTTTCCGGCCGGAGGACGTGGCCGTGCGCGATACCCCCGAAGCTGCCGAGAACGCGACCTTCCCGATCCTGGGGCAGGCCGTGGTGGAGCAGCGCTCGTTCGTGGGCTCCTTCGAGCGGCTGCGGCTGCGCCTGCCCCCGCTGCCGGGCGTGCGGTCCATCGCGCCCGCGGTGCCGTTCGGCCGGGACGAGATCTGGATCGAGGCCACCCGTCCGCAGGACCAGGCGCGCCGCTTCCCCCTCCGTCCGGGCGATTCGACGTGGGTGGGTGTGCAGCGGGTCCACGCGCTGGTCCATCCCGGGCTGCGGTTCCTGATGCTGACCAACGGTACCCCGCAGTCGCCGCGGTCGAAAGCGGCGCTCACCTTCGGCGGCGAGCTCGCCCGCCGGTCCCAGGCCCGCGTGGCCCTGCTGGGGCAGGCGGACGGTGAAAACGCAGAGAGGTCTCTTCAGGACGCCAAGGAGTTGCTGGGCACCGGCATCGCGGCCGTCGAGTCCCGCCTGACCGCGGGTCCGCCGGCTGAAGCCGTGGCCGAAGAGGTCTCGCGCCGGCCGTGCGACCTGGTGATCCTCTCCCTGCCGCCCAAGGAGGGGCTGGAGATGGCGGAGGAGGTCCTCGGGGCGGGCCATCACCACCTCCTGCTCGTGCCTCAGGATGCGGCAACCAGGGTCCCCGCGCGCCTCCTCATCTGCGTGGCCGTGGGCGAGCCGGGCAAGGAGGACGTCTCCTTCACAGGCCGCCTCGCCCGCCACCTGGGGGCCGAGGCCACGATCCTGACCGTGCTGCCCGAGGTGGCCCGGGGCGGTGTGGCCGAAGCGCCGGCCGAGCGGTTCCTGGCCGGCAGCGCCCGCACGCTCCGCCGCATGGGCGTGCCGGTCGACACCCGCATCCGCTACGGCGCCGCGCGCGAGGAGATCGTGGCGCAGCTTGCCGAAGGGGGGCACGACCTCCTGGTGCTGGGCGCGCCGCTGCCGGGCCGCGATGGGCGGATCGATCTCGGCGGCTTCGTGGGCAAGCTGCTGCCGCAGGTGGCGCACCTGCCCGTGCTGATCGTCCACTCCCCGGAGGCCGTGTCGTGAACCCTCACCCCCTACCCCCTCTCCCGTCCCCTCCCTCACCCCCTCACCGGGAGAGGGGGAAAGAAGAATTGCGCAAAATCGAGCACGAGCTGGGGCTCGCTCTGTCCGAAATCCGCTACGGCTCGATCGAGATCGTCATCCAGGACTCGCGGGTGGTGCAGATCGAGCGGCGGGAAAAAGTCCGTTTCGACCGGGAGGGGAGAGAGGGGAGATGAGCGGATCTCTCCCGGTTGTTTTCGATCCTACCCGCACGGCGGCCGGCCGGACGACCGGAGGCCCCGAGGCGGCTCTTTTTTCTTCTCTTTCGTTCGCGAGCGACCGGACCTCCGGAGACGCGGCCTTTCCGGAGACCGAGATGAGATACGAAGTCGTCACGTTGTGCGCCCTGCTGGCTCTGCCGGCGGCATGGGCCCAGGAGCCGGCGCCCGCCGAGCCGGTGCAGGAAGAGCAGGCCCAGGAACCCGAGCAGCCACCGACCGTGGAGGAGCGGCTGGACGAGATCGACCAGAAGATCCGCGTCCTCGACCGCAAGACCGAGCTCGACAAGGAGGCCGCGGCCGAGAAGGCGAAGACCGCCGGCCAGGCCACGGCCGGCAAGGATGGTTTCAACCTCAAGTCCGCCGACGGCAACTTCCAGCTGAAGCTGCGCGGCTACGTGCAGCTCGACGGCCGGTTCTTCCAGAGCGACGACCAGCGGCCGGGGACCGATACCTTTGCATTGCGCCGGGTGCGGCCGATCCTCGAAGGCACCGTCTACAAGATCTTCGACTTCCGCATCATGCCCGATTTCGGCGGCGGCCAGACCGTGCTCCAGGACGCCTATCTGGAAGCCCGGTTCAACCCGGCCTTCCGGGTGCGGGCCGGCAAGTTCAAGCCGCCCGTGGGCCTGGAGCGCCTGCAGTCCGGCACGGACCTGCTGTTCGTGGAGCGGGCCTTCCCCACGAACCTGGTGCCCAACCGCGACCTCGGCATCCAGCTCGGGGGTGACGTGGCGGGCGGCGTCGCCAACTGGGCCGTGGGCATGTTCAACGGTGTGCTCGACGGCGGCAGCGCCGACGGCGATACCAACGACGAAAAGGATTACGCGGCGCGCATCTTTTTCCAGCCGTTCATCGCGGGGAGCGGTCCGCTCAAGAACCTGGGCTTCGGCGTGGCCGGGAGCACGGGCGAGCAGTCGGGCACGGTGACCGCGCCCAACCTGCCGGCGTTCCGCACACCGGGCCAGCAGACGTTCTTCTCCTACCGCACGGACGGCACGGCGGCCAACACCGTGATCGCCGACGGCGACCGCACCCGCTTCTCGCCGCAGGGGTATTTCTACTCCGGCCCCTTCGGCCTGCTGGCCGAGTACGCGACCTCCAAGCAGGCGGTGCGGCGGGGCACGGACGCGCGCGACCTGGAGCACAAGGCCTGGCAGGTGGCGGCCTCGTGGGTGCTCACGGGCGGTGAGCCCACCTTCCGGTCGGTCAATCCCAAAAAGGTTTTCGATCCGGCGGCCGGCACCTGGGGTGCTTTCGAAATCGCCGCGCGGTATCACAAGCAGGAGCTCGACGACGAGACCTTCCCGGCCTTCGCCAACATCGCCAGCTCAGCCTCGGCGGCCGAAGCCTGGGCGGTGGGCTTCAACTGGTATTTCAACAAGAACCTGCGCCTGCTGTTCGATTACGAGACCACCAGCTTCGAGGGCGGAGCCACGAGCGGCGACCGCGAGGATGAAAAGATTTTGTTCAGCCGCTTCCAGGTTGCCTTCTAGGAAAGGAAACTGTTCAATCATGAAGACCCGTTTCGCTCTACCGCTGCTGACCTTGCTGCTACTGGCCGCCCCGGCCATAGCGCAGGTCAAGCTGCTCAACGTCTCCTACGATCCGACGCGCGAGCTGTACCAGGAAGTCAACACCGCTTTCGCCAAGCACTGGAAGGCCACCAAGGGCCAGGACGTCACCGTTCAGCAGTCGCACGGCGGCTCGGGCAAGCAGGCCCGCTCCGTGATCGACGGCCTGGAAGCCGACGTGGTGACTCTCGCGCTCGCCTACGACGTGGATGCCGTGGCCAAAACCGGGCTGATCGCCAAGAACTGGCTGACGCGCCTGCCCAACAACAGCGCCCCGTATACTTCGACCATCGTTTTCCTCGTGCGCAAGGGCAACCCCAAGAAGATCAAGGACTGGGACGACCTCGCACGGCCGGGCGTGTCGGTGATCACTCCCAATCCCAAGACTTCCGGCGGCGCGCGTTGGAACTATCTCGCGGCCTGGGGCTATGCCCTGCGCAAGCTCGGCAACGACCCGGCCAAGGCGCAGGACTTCGTCAAGCGGATCTTCAAGAACGTGCCGATCCTGGACACCGGTGCCCGCGGCGCGACCGTGACCTTCGTCGAGAGGGAGATCGGTGACGTGCTGATCGCCTGGGAGAACGAGGCCCTGTACTCCGTCAAGGAGCTGGGCGACAAGGGGGAGTTCCAGATCGTGGCGCCCTCCCTGAGCATCCTGGCCGAGCCGTCCGTGGCCGTGGTGGACAAGGTGGCCGCCAAGCGCAAGACGGTCCAGGTGGCGACCGCCTATCTCCAGTTCCTCTACACGCCCGAGGGTCAGGAGATCGCGGCCAAGCACTACTACCGGCCGCGCAACCAGAACGTGGTGGCCAAGTACGCGCAGCAGTTCCCCAAGGTGACGCTCTTTACCATCGACGAGGTCTTCGGCGGCTGGGCCAAGGCGCAGAAGACCCACTTCGCCGACGGCGGCGTGTTCGACCAGATCTACGGGGCGGGACGCTAGGTGAGGCCGGCCGAGGTGGAGATTCTAGAGAAGGACGCGGCAAGCCTCCCTTCGCCGTTGCCGGTCTCGGCGCGCCGCAAGGGGAGCCGGTTCCGGGGGGGCAGCGTCCTCCCCGGCTTCGGCCTCTCTCTGGGCTTCACGCTGCTCTACCTCGGCCTGATGATCCTGATCCCTCTCTCCACCGTCTTTTTGAAGACGGCCACGATGACGTGGAGCGCCTTCTGGGAGACGGTCACCGGCCCCCGGGCTCTGGCGGCCTATCGCCTGAGCCTCGGAGCGGCTTTCGTGGCGGCGTCGCTCAACCTCGTCTTCGGGGTGCTCGTGGCCTGGGTGCTCGAGCGCTACAGCTTCCCCGGGCGGAAGCTGGTGGACGCCATCGTGGACCTCCCCTTCGCTCTGCCCACGGCGGTCGCGGGCATCGCGCTCGCCACCCTCTATGCGAAGAACGGCTGGATCGGCCAATGGCTCGACCCGCTGGGAATCGAGGTCGCTTACACCCGGCTCGGCGTGGTGGTGGCCCTCACCTTCATCAGCCTGCCGTTCGTGGTGCGTACGGTGCAGCCGGTGATCGGAGATCTCGATCCCGAGGTGGAGGAGGCCGCGGCCAGCCTCGGCGCCGGCCGCCTGCAGACGTTCCGGCGGGTGATCCTGCCCGAGCTCGTGCCCGCCGCCCTGGCCGGCTTCGTGATGGCTTTCGCCCGCGCCATGGGCGAGTTCGGCTCGGTGATCTTCATTGCCGGCAACATGCCGATGCATTCGGAGATCACGCCGCTTCTGATCATGATCAAGCTCGAGCAGTACGACTACGCGGGCGCCACGGCGATCGCGCTCGTATTCCTGATCTTTTCCTTCACGCTCCTCCTGTTGATCAATTTCCTGGCCTGGCGCCGGGGACGGCGGCTGCGGACCGCGGAAGGAGAAGGCTGATATGGCGGGCGGTATTGCGGGGGGTTTCGCTCGGGGAAGCTCGGAGAGACATGGCGCCAGTGCCGCCCTCACCGAGCCGCGGTGGGTGCGCTGGCTCCTTCTCGGAACAGCCCTGACCTTCCTGGGGTTCTTCCTCTTCATCCCCCTGGCCCTGGTCTTCACCAAGGCCCTGGAGGACGGCTTCAAGGCCTACATGGCGGCGATCAAGGAACCGGTGGCGCTCGACGCCGTCCGGCTGACCCTCACGGTGGCGGCCATCGCGGTGCCTGCCAACCTCCTCTTCGGGCTGGCGGCGGCGTGGGCCATCACCAAGTTCCGCTTCCCGGGCAAGAACTTCCTGATCACCCTGATCGACCTGCCGTTCAGCGTCTCGCCGGTGATCTCGGGCATGATCTTCGTGCTCCTCTTCGGTGCCCAGGGCTTCTTCGGACCCTGGCTCCAAGCGCACGACATCAAGATCATCTTCGCCGTGCCCGGCATCGTGCTGGCGACGATGTTCATCACCTCGCCCATGGTGGCCCGCGAGCTGATCCCCCTCATGCAGTCGCAGGGCAACGACGAGGAGGAGGCGGCGCTGACGCTCGGCGCCTCCGGCATCCAGACCTTCTTCCGCGTGAGCCTGCCGAAGATCCGCTGGGGACTGCTCTACGGGGTCGTCCTCTGCAACGCCCGGGCGATGGGCGAGTTCGGCGCCGTCTCCGTGGTCTCGGGCCACGTGCGGGGCCTGACCAACACCATGCCCTTGCACGTCGAGATCCTCTACAACGAGTACCAGTTTTCTGCCGCATTCGCCGTGGCCTCCCTGCTGGCCCTGCTGGCCCTGGCAACGCTCGCGATCAAGAGTGTCATCGAGTGGCGGACGAGCCGGTAGGGAAATAGTCCAACAGCTTGTTGGACTGTTTCGGGTTTAAGTCAAACTAGGAGCCTGTCGGGAAACCGCGAAAAGGTCTAGTCAATGAGTTAAAATGGTCGGCATGAGGCCGAACCGATTCCTCAATTACGAGCCAGGCCAGTTGTTGCTTCTGCCTCCGGACCTTCGGGATTGGCTGGAAGAGGGGCACTTGGCCTATTTCATTCTGGATGTGGTGGAGACGTTGGATCTGTCCGAGATCTACGCCTCCTACGATGGCTCGCAGGGCGGGCGTCCGGGGTTTGATCCCCGCCTGCTGGTGGGTCTCTTGGTCTATGGCTACTGCGTCGGTGTGAGGAGCTCGCGCAAGATCGAGAAAGCGACCTACGAATCGGTGCCGTTCCGAGTTCTGGCCGCCAATCAACACCCGGATCATGCCACGGTGGCAGAGTTTCGCCGGCGCCACCTGGAAGCTTTGTCGCGTCTTTTCGTGCAGGTTCTTCGCCTGTGCGAGAAGGCGGGCTTGGTGCGTCTGGGTCATGTGGCTCTGGACGGCACGAAGATGCGGGCCAACGCGTCGAAGCACAAAGCGATGAGCTACGGTCGGATGGCGGAGAAGATCGGCGAATTGGAAGCTCAAGTGGCGGACTTGCTGGCTGCGGCCGAAGCGGTGGATCAAGCTGAAAATGCCGAGCATGGGTCGAAGCGGGGCGATGAATTGCCGGACGAGCTTCGTTTTCGCCAGCACCGCTTGGAAAAGATCCGGCAAGCCAAGAAGGCGTTAGAGGCGGAAGCTGAGGCCGCAGAGCAGAGGCGTCGTGAAGAGAAAGAGGCCAAAGCCAAGGCGAAGGGCAAGGTCGGTTGTGAGGCGTCGGCCGGAGGCAAGGAGCTTGCGCCGCCGCAAGCGGTGAAGCCAGAGGACAAGGCCCAGCGGAACTTCACTGATCCCGACTCTCGGATCATGCGAGATGGCGCCACGAAATCGTTCGAACAGTCCTATAACTGCCAAGCGGTGGTGGCGAGCGAAACGCAGGTGATCTTGGCCGAGCAGGTGACCCAACAAGCCAACGACAAACAGCAAGTCAAACCGCTGATCGAGCAGATGAAAGTCAATCTGGAGAAGCGGGTTCCGCAAGAGCTGAGCGCGGATGCCGGCTACTTTAGTGAAGACAACGTGAACTATCTTGAAGGGCAGAAGATCGAGCCGTATGTCGCTCCGGGCCGACAGAAGCGTGGCGCTCCACCGGCAATCCCTGTGGAAGCCCTTGCTTCCGGGGCAACGATTCAGGAGCGGATGGCTGCCAAGCTCCAAACCCCGATGGGTAAGAGGGCGTACTCTCGCCGCAAGGAGACTGTGGAACCGGTCTTCGGGCAGATCAAAGAGGCCCGTGGCATCCGACGGTTTCTGTTTCGAGGCTTGGGCTCTGTGCAAGCCGAGTGGAGCCTGATCTGCGCCACGCACAATCTCTTGAAGCTGTTCCGGAGCGGCTGGACCCCGCAGGCTGCATAAATAAGGCGGAAGCGGCGTGCCCCAGAGCGCTTCCGAGCCCTCCAGAGTTTGCTGGGAAGACGCCAAACGGTCGCTCCGCTCCTCTGATCATCCGCAAGGCCCCGTCGAGTCTCGAGAGGCCGAGTTGCCCCGAGGCCACCCCTGGGGGGGACATTTTCTCCCGCAATCGGAGGTAAGCCGACAGGCTCCTAGACGCTCCCGATCCTCTCGGATCAGGTCCGAGCTATCAGGGAAAGACCGTCCGGCGAGGCTCTGCTGCACCTTCTCGGCCCTTTCCCAAAAGGAGTCCCAGCCAGACTGCAAGGCGCGACCGAGCAGCCTGCGCGCCTCTTCCTCGATGGTGACTCCGTCCTGGCGGGCGCGCTCCCGCAGGAGCCTCTCCGTTTGATCGTCGATCTGCAACATGAGACCTTGGGAACGGCCGAACGCAGCCCTCCAGTAGGATGACATGAGAATACGCATGTGCGCCATTTTACACGTCGGCAGGAGACAGTCCAACTGCTTGTTGGACTAAATCTGTTGCTGCGGGTCGTAGCTCTCGGTAAGATCGGGCTCGGGATCACGTTACCGCGGAGAAAGGAGAGAGCACCATGAGCGATGACATGAAAGCCCTGGGCAAGTTCGTTTGGCACGACCTGATGACCACCGATCCGGACAAGGCGATCGCCTTCTATAGCGAGCTGGTCGGCTGGACCATCAACGAGGTCGACATGGGACCCATGGGGAAGTACAAGATGATCCACGCGGCGGGTACGGACCATGGCGGCTTCAACCAGCTCCCCGCCGAGGCCGGCGCCCCTTCGCACTGGATCTGCTACGCCACGGTGGACGACGTGGACGCCGCCGTCGCCAAGGCCGTCGAGCTGGGCGGGAAGGCCCCCGAGCCGGGCATGGACATCCCCGGCGTCGGCCGTTTCGCAGTGGTCGTCGATCCGCAGGGCGCGTCCATCTGCCCCTACAAACCGCTGACTTGGCAAGGGGAGGGCTATGACGGCCCGGCCCGGCCGGGCACCTTCGTCTGGCACGAGCTGATGACGCCGGAACCCGAGGCCGAGGGACGGTTCTACTCCCAGATCTTTGGCTGGAACGTGGTGCCGGTGGACATGGGACCCCTGGGCACGTACCACCTCTTCAAGCGTCCCGACCATCCGGAGAAAGATGCCGGCGGCATGCTCACCAAGCCCACGGGCGTCGAAGGCTCCTCCATGTGGCTGCCGTACATCGGCGTCGAGGACGTGGACGCCACCGCCGCCCGCGTCGAGCCGCTCGGCGGCAAGGTCTGGGTCCAGCCGAAGGACATCCCGAACGTCGGCCGTTTCGCCGTGGCGGGTGATCCTACGGGCGCGTTGTTCGCCCTGTTCAAGCCGTGAAGTCAAGGATGGGGGCGCGCCAGCGATAGGCGGCCCCCACTCTCTCCCTACTGCTGGTTGCCGAAGTACACGTTGGTGAGCTGATTGGCCGTCACGGTGACCGTCTGTGGGTTCTGGGTCGTCGCCGTCCAACCGGCCTGCAGCGTCTCGGTGATGGTGTACGTCCCGGCAGGGAAGCCTTTGCAGAAGCCGCCGCCAGGCCCTGTGGTAACCATCGTGCTGGTATTTCCTCCAGTGACCTGGAAGACCCAGCCCGCAAGGAACGGTTCGGGCGCGTTCTGCACGCTGTTGCCGTCCCGGTCGAAGAATTTGAAGATGCAGAAGCTCGCCGTTGCCCGTTGGTTGGCGGTTGCCGAAGAAGAGGTCCACCGTCTGTCCGGCGGTGACGGTCGCCGTCTGCGTGGTCTGCGTGGTAGCCGTCCAACCAGCTTGCGGCGTCTCGAGGACCGTGCAGCTTCCGGCGAAGAACGAGGCACAGGCCTCGCCGTTCGGGCCGGTGGTGAGCGTGGTGCCAGCGCAGCCGCAGCTCACCGGGAAGACCCAGCCTTGGAGCCCCGCCTCGCCGCTGTTCGGAGCGCCGTTGCCGTTGAGGTCGTTGAACTTGTGCACGCAGAGCTTGCCGGTGCAGGTCTCGATCTGGCAGTTGCAATCGAGGCCGCTGCTGCCGGATTGATGTTTGACGTTGCTCCCTGAGCCTCCGATCAGGAGGTCGGCCCCGGGTCCGCCCCAGAGCTGCGTCGTTGCCCGCGCCGCCCAGCAGCACGTCCGGGCCGTTGCCGCCGTCGAGCTTGTCGTCGCCGGAGCCTCCGAGGATGAGATCGGAATGGCTGTCGCCGAACGCCAGGTCGTCGCCGTTCCCGGCGAACAGCAGGTCCGGGCCGTTGCCGCCGTGCAGACAGTCGTTCCCGTCGGCGCCCCAGACGAGGTCAGGACTGTCGTCGCCGTACAGGCAGTCCTCCCCGTCGCCGCCGAAGAGCAGGTCGGGGCCGTTGTCGCCGTGGATCAGGTCGTTGTCGAGGTTGCCCCAGAGCAGGTCTGGCTGGTCGCCCCCGCTGATGACGTCGCTCTGGTCGCCGCCCCAGATCAGATCGGGTCCATTTTGACCCTCCATCTGATCGACTCCCGGGCCGCCCCACATCAAGTCGGCGCTCGACCCGCCGAACATCGTGTCGCAACCGTCTTCGCCCCAGAGGAGGTCCGCGGAGAGGAACATCCACCACGCTCCCAGGTCGCCGCGGATCACGTCGTTCCCGGAGCCTCCCCAGAGGAAGTCGGTGCTGACGCCGCCGTCCATGTCGTCGTCCCCCGGCCCGGCCCACAGGAAGTCGGGCGAAACCCGCAAGGGAGTGCTGTTGTCCCCCTTCATCGTGTCGCAGTCGTCCTGCCCGAACATCAGGTCCGTGGCATTGCCGCCGTCCAGGAAGTCGGGCCCTGGTCCCCCAAAGATCAGATCGGCCGAGAGCGGTTGATAGATGTAGTTCGAGTCGCCGAGGATATGGTCGGCCCCGTCGCCACCGAGGATCAGGTCGGGCGAGCTGCCACCGTTGATGGTGTCTCCTCCCGGCCCGCCGAAGATCAGGTCCGGAGAGATGAGCGGAATCGATTCATCGTCCCCCGTCATGGTGTCGCCGTCGCCGCCGCCGAGCATCACATCGAGGGCGTTGCCGCCGTCCATCACGTCCGGACCCGGACCGCCGAACATCGCGTCGGTCGAGGCGACGAGCAGGAGTGAGTTGCTGTCGCCCTCCATGGTGTCCTGGCCGTTGCCTCCCACCAGGAGATCGGGCTGGGAGCCGCCGTGGATCGTGTCACCGTCGTCTCCGCCGAAGATCAGGTCGATCGAGTTGGTCAGGAGGGGGGACTCGTCGTCGCCCTCCAGGTAGTCGTTCCCGCTGTCGCCGAAGATCAAGTCGATATCCACGGCGAACGGCTGCTGGCCGCTGCCGTCGTAGCCCCAGAGGCTGTCATTGCCTGGGCCACCTTTCATGAAATCGGCGTCGCCGCCGGCCCACATCCTGTCCCTCTTCAGGCCGCCGAACATGACGTTGCCAATGCGGACCGGTACGCCCTGGATCTTGCAGACCTCGCCCCCCGCATCGCCGTACAGGTCGTCTTCGTCATCGCCGCCGATCATGAGGTCGACCTGGTCGTAGCCGTGGAGCTCGTCGGCGCCGTCATTGCCGACGATCGCGTCGACCCCGGGGCCGCCGAAGAGCTTGTCGTCCCCCAGGTTGCCCAGCAGCAGGTTGCCGAGGAGGATGGTCGTGTTGCAGAAAGAGACGCTGTGGCCGTCGCCGGCGTTGGTCGCGCCATCGCCGCCATAGACCATGTCCCCGTCGCCGTTGCCCATGGCGAAATCCATCTCCTCATTGCCGTGGATGGTGTCCTTGCCGCCGGTACCGAAGAGGAGGTCGATCCCGCCATTGCCATCGATCGTGTCGCCACCGCCGGCGTGGGTCGGGTCGAGGAGATCGAGCACGTCGTCGCCGAACGCCAGATCGACGCCAGCTCCGCCCGACAGCGTATCCACCCCTCCCGGGGTGCCCCAATTCTGCGGGTCTGCGAAGTTGTCGCCGGCCACGAGGTCCACGCCGTCGTCGCCCCAGATGCAGTCATCGCCGGTGAGGAACGGGAGATCGATCAGGAATTCGCCGAAGAGAAAGTCGGTGCCGGCATTGCCATGGATGTGATCGTTTCCACGCAGCCCGAAGATCACGTCGGTGTTCGGTCCGCCCTGGATGTCGTCGTCGGCTAGGCCGCCGAACAGGATGTTGAAGCCCCCGCCTCCGTTGATCGACCAACTCGCCGTGGGAGCCGAAGGAAAGAAGAAATCGAAACCGCTGCCACCCTGGTAGAAGTGAGTCACTGGGATGGGAGTGGCACAGCTCGCCTGGGCCTGCCGGGCCACCGGCCCGTTTCCCCCCGGTGCGGCTTTGTCGGAGGAGAGGGACACGGAGCGCGAGATCTCCTCGCTCAGGGCCCTGCCCGCCTGCTCGAAGCTCCCCGCCATCGACTGGAGGCTTCCTGGACGACGGCGAGCACACGGGCGGAGGCAGCCGTCAGCTCCTCTTCGATCTGTACCGAAAGGCCGTCGGCGGTGGTGGCGAGAGCCTCCGCCCGCTTCTCGATCCCGGCTGCCCGCTCCTCCAGGCGCCCGGCGTCGCGTTCGATCTGCAGTGCGGACGTCTCGATTTTCTCGCGGGCCGCATCCCCGAGCTGCCGGCCCGCCTGTTCCAGGGCTTCGGCACGCACCCGGAACGCCTCGGCCTCTTTCTCCTGTGCGGCTGCCGCCGGGGGCTCGGCTTCGTCCTCCGTGTCCCTCTGCGGGGGCGGCTCGCGGTCGTCGTCCCGCGGGAACACGCCGTTTGTGGGGTCGTACCGCCGGCTCAAGTCCGCCGCGAGCTGCTCCTGTTGCGCCCGGATCGCGTCCGCTTGGGCCAGGAGGGAGTTGCTCAACTCGATCAGACGCGGCTGTGCGCGTTCGGCGAGCTCGCGGGCCGGGCCGAAGAGCTGGCCTTCGGTGTCGGTTTGCAGGGATTTCGCGGCATCCAGCAGTTGGGTCCGCACGGACTCGATCTGGCGCAGGGTATCGTTCAGGAGCGCCGAGGAGGTCGCCTCGCTGGCGCGCTGGGCCACGCTCTCCAATTGCTGGGAGAGGTCCAACAGCGACCTCAACGATCTGGCGGTCTCCGGCTGGAACGGGAGGTGGGTGATCGCAACGGTGTTGTCCCCGTCGCCGCCGTCGATCCGCAGGATTTTCTTCCCGGTATCGAGGAGCTCCTCCGGATCGACGACGTTCACGAAGTCCTCGCCCCCGCCGGCAAGGATCTCCAGCCGGTCGAAGGCGTCGAGAGGGAAGGACGCGGTCTGCGGCGCCCCTTGCCCGTCCTGCCGGCGATAGTCGAGGGTGAGGCTCGCCGGATTGTTCTCCACTCGGACCAGGATCGTCTCCGCCGCGCCGGTGCCCACGAGGTGCAACGTGCGCCCCTCGTCGAGAAAGGCCCGGAAAGTACCTCTTCCCTGGGCGGCACCGCCAACGGCACAGGAAAACAGGCTCATGAAGAGGAGAGCCCGCTGCAGAATGGCTCGCCTGCGGCAAAGGGATGCTCGTATGGGCACGGGGAGCTCGCGTGGGAAAGTCATAACTCCTCCTTTTCTTGTCCCGACCGCTTACACAGCGTCAAATCCCACAATGACTTCGACGGGTGCTCGTCGCCGGGGGTTAGGAGGACTCAAGAGGAATCAGGATGAGGGCGATCCCACGGGGCGCTGTTCGCCTTGTGTAAGCAGCCGTCCGGGATGTGTCTCCTCAAGCGGAAGAGTGCTGAAAGGCCACCGTTTTACACGTTGGGAGCTTCTCGATGTGTAGAGAGCCGGTTTCTTTACACCTTTTCTCCGGGAAAAAGTGTAAAGAGGCCTTGGTCGTACCTGAACGGGGGAGGAAGAGCGCTCTCCGGCCGCGGCCCCGCGTATTTCGGGAGAGGTTTTACACACTCAGGGAGAGAAAGTGTGTAGAACGTTGCGCTGAAGAGCCGTCAGGCGGGAGCTTTACACTTTTTCCCGAAGACTGTGTGTAAAACCCGGGCTGTTCTACACATTCCGGGCGAGGAAATGTGTATTTCCCCGCCCGTTCTGTTCGATCCGGTCCCGTGAGGGAGCTCAGGAGACCCGTTCGTCGAGAATCGCCCCGGCCCGTTCGAGGGCGACCTGGCCGGCGGCTTCGAGGACGTTCGCCAGCGCCTCGGGCGACCGCAGGAGGCCCTCCGCGGCTTCGAGGGCGTCGATCAGGCGCTCGTCGAACAACTCGACATAGCCTACCACCTCACCGTCTCCGGTCTCGACGGCGAAGCCCTCCGGAGTGGCCTCCTTGGCGAGCCGAAACGTGACGTCGCGGCCCGTGGGAAGTCAAGCGGGAGGGCGGTTGCCAGCCCGCGTTTCTTCTGCTTCTTGTGATCGGTTCAATCGCTCTCGCAACATGTTCGCCAGCGTGGCTGCACCGAAAGCTCCAGGGGAGTAATCGGGTACGGTGCCTGTTACAGAGGCGCCCAGTTTTTTGGCAAGGATTTCGATGTTCTCAGCCATGGTCTTCTCTATACTGAGATCCTACCATGGCTGTAGTATCTTAGATGCATGTCTGAGGATTTTCCGGACGGCGCCTTCCCGGAGGACATCCAGCAGTACCAAATCTACGTCCGCCAGAAGATCGAGCACGGGCTTGAAGACCTTGAGGCAGGCCGCACCCTTTCTGAGGAGGAATTCGATCAGCGGATGGAGAAGTGGCTTGAGGACTGAACCGCCCTGAAAGAGTGAAATTTGAATAGCCTGGCGCTTCAGCGCCAGGAACGGTGCCCACCCCCACCCATTGTCCGCCCTGAATGGACGGAACCCAACGCTGGCCGAAAGGCACCGCCCTTTCAGGGCGGGAAAATGGGGTGGGGCGGCCTCAGTCCTGACGTTGAAACGCCAGGCTATTCCAATTTCGGCCCTTTCAGGGCGGTTCTTATCGGCACTTCCAAGCTGCCAAGGTCACTTCTTCGCGTTCGCCGCAACCGGCGCGAGCGACAGGTCGGGCCGTACCCAGCATGGCGTCGCCGCCGCGCCGCATCAGGTCTCCCCACTTGGCCTCGCCCTCGGGCCTTGGCGAGCGCAGCGAAGCCGTTATAGATGGATTCGAGGTCGGTGAAGCTGCGGATGGGGGTGACATAGGTGTACACGTAGTCGTCGCCCGCCACGGTGGTGAAGCTGAACGCCGGGCTGTGCGCGTGGTGCTTTTGCACGGTGGCGATGAGCTCCTTGTTGACCTCCTCGTACTGCTTGAGCATCGAGGGCTTGGCCATCTCCTGGTGCAGCACGAAGAAGCTGGGGGCTTGTGCGGCAAGGGCCGCGGGAACGAGGACCGCCAGCAGCAGGGCGGCCAGCAGCAGGGCGGCCAGGCAGAATTTTCCTCTCATGTCATCCTCCTGAGATTTGACGGCATCCGGAGAGAGCTACAGGAAAATCGCGGATTCCGGATGAAGCCGCGGCGCGGCAGAGCTCCTGGAAGCACGAAAGAAGTAGCACTACGTCTCTGATTCCAATCGGCCAACGTCTTGCATGCCTGCTAGATTTGGGCGCCGCGTCCTGCTATCATTGTCGCAGTGCGGCATAGCCGGAAGCCGGCGGGCCTCACTCAAGCCAAACCAAAGGGGAAGAAGACAATGTCGAAGGAGCTGGAGCAAATCAGCGAGCTGGAATCGAGGAAAGTGGCGGAGGCTTCTCGCGAGACCGAGTGGAAGCAGCCGAGCTTCCTGCGCGAGATGTTCCTCGGCAACTTCCGGCTGGACCTGATCCATCCGTATCCGCAGCCGGAGCAGGAGCGCTCCGAGTTCGCCGCTTTCTACAACGCGATCAAAGAGTTTCTTCGTGACCAGGTGGACCCGGTCCAGATCGACACCACGGGCGAGTACCCGGAGCACGTGGTGGACGGCCTGCGCAAGCTGGGCGCCTTTGGCATGAAGATCCCGAAGAAATACGGTGGCCTGGGCTTCACCAACACCGAGTACCAGAAGGTAATGCTGCTGCTGGGCTCGATCGACGGCAACCTCTCGGCGCTGCTGTCGGCCCACCAGTCGATCGGCGTGCCGCAGCCGCTCAAGCTGTTCGGCTCGGACGAGCTGAAGAAGAAGTACCTGCCGCGCTGCGCCGCGGGCGAGATCTCTGCCTTTGCGCTCACCGAGCCGCAGGTGGGATCCGACCCGGCCCGGCTGATGACGGACGCCGAGAAGACGCCCGAAGGGGACTACATCCTCAACGGCGAGAAGCTCTGGTGCACCAACGGCACGATCGCCAAGCTCCTAGTGGTCATGGCCCGCGATCCCAAGACCAAGAAGATCAGCGCCTTCGTGGTGGAGACGGCCTGGCCGGGCGTCAAGGTGGAGCACCGGTGCCACTTCATGGGCCTCCGGGCGCTGGCCAACGCCGTGATCACGTTCAAGAACGTGCGGGTGCCGGCTGGGAACCTGATCGGCAGCGAGGGCAAGGGGCTCAAGATCGCCCTCACGACCCTGAACGACGGCCGCCTCTCGATCCCCAATGGATCGGTGGGCTCGGCCAAGCTCTGCCTGGAGATCTGCCGCAAGTGGGCGAGCGAGCGGGTGCAGTGGGGCAAGCCGGTGGGCAAGCACGAGGCGATCTCCCACAAGATCGCGGACATGGCGGCCAAGACGTTCGCCATGGAGTCGATCGCGGCGCTGGCGACCGCGATGTCCGATCAGGGCGGCTACGACATCCGCCTGGAGGCCGCGGCCTGCAAGGAGTGGAACTCGGCGCGCACCTGGGAGATCGTGGACGACACCATGCAGATCCGCGGCGGCCGGGGCTATGAGACAGAGACGTCGCTCGCGGCCCGCGGCGAGGAGCCGATCGGCGTCGAGCGGATGATGCGCGACTACCGCATCAACAAGATTTTCGAGGGCTCGTCCGAGATCATGCACCTGTTCATGGCCCGCGAGGCCGTGGACAAGCACCTGCAGGTGGCCGGCGCCATGATCGATCCCGAAAAGAGCGTGGCGGAGAAGCTGGCCGAGCTGCCGAAGATGACGAGCTTCTACGCCTCCTGGTATCCGACCCGGTGGCTGGGCTGGGGCCAGTGGCCGCGCTACCAGGAGTTCGGCGAGCTGGCGCAGCATCTGCGCTTCTGCGAGCGGAACACCCGGCGGCTGTCGCGCCAGATCTTCCACGGCATGCTCGTCCACCAGGGCAAGCTGCAGCACAAGCAGGCATTCCTGTTCCGCCTGGTGGACATCGCCAACGAGCTGTTCGCCATGGCGGCCTCGGTCTCGCGGGCGCACGCCATGGTCGAGGCGGGACACCCCGAGGCGGCCAACGCCGTGGAGCTGGCGGACCTCTTCTGCCGCGGTTCGCGGCGGCTGGTCCTGCGGCTGTTCCACGAAGTGTGGGCCAACGACGACGTCCGCAAGTACAAGGTGGCGCTCAAGGTGCTGGACGGTAAGCACGCGTGGGTGGAGGATGGCATCCTCAGCCTGAAGGATCGCGGTATCCACGGGGGTGACCTGAAGCCCGAGGCCGTGGGCAGCGGCAAGGCCGAGCCCGTTGCCGTGCCGCGGGCGCGGCCGGTCGGCACGCACTGAGGCCTTCCCCTCTGGGGTAGGATGGCGCCGTGCGCGCCATCCTACCCACCGATCCTTCTGATTCTCCCAATCCTCAAGCAGGTGACCTCCCCGACCCGGTGCCCGGGCCGGGCGAGGTTCTCGTGGCCGTCGAGGCCGCGGGCCTCAATCACGCCGACCTCCACCAGCTCCGGGGGCAATATCCGCCGCCGCCCGGCGAGAGCCCGGTGCCGGGCCTGGAGTGCGCCGGCGTCGTGCTGGAGTCGGAGAAGGGAAGCCCCTGGCGGCCTGGCACGAGGGTCATGGCGTTGGTGGGAGGCGGTGCCCAGGCCACCCGCGCCGCCATTCCCGCGGGACAGCTCATGCCCATACCGGACAACCTGTCGCTGATTGAGGGAGCCGCCATCCCCGAGGCCGGCCTCACGTCCTGGGTGAACCTGGTGGTGGAAGGGGGGCTCCAGGCGGGGGAGACGGTGCTGGTGACCGGGGCCACGGGGGGCATGGGGAGCTTCGCCGCGCAACTCGCCCGCGAGCTGGGGGCACGGGTGCTGGCGGCCGGCCGCAGCCGCGAGCGGCTGGAGCTGCTGCGCGGGTTGGGGATCGGGGAGGTCTGCCTCGAAGGCGCGAACCTGCCCAGCCAGGTGCGGGACGCCACGGGCGGCCGGGGCGTGGACCTCGTCCTCGACTTCACAGGCGGACCCGAGATCGGCAGCCATCTGGCGGCGCTCGCCTATCGCGGGCGGCTGGTGCTGGTGGGGCTGGTGAGCGGCCGCAAGGCGGAGGTGGACCTGGGGCCCATCCTCAGCCGGCGCCTCAAGGTGATCGGCTCGGTGCTGCGCGCCCGTCCGCGGGAGGAGAAGGCGCGGCTCACGGCGGACTTCGCGGCCTTCGCCCTGCCGCGCCTGCGCGACGGCCGCCTGCGTCCCGTGGTGGACCGCACCTTCCCCCTGGAGCGGGCCGCCGAGGCCTACAAGGCCCTGGAGCGGGGCGGCGTGTTCGGCAAGGTCATTTTGACGATGGCGTGACGCCTCCGCCCACTTCCACCTTCCGGCTCAGGTAGGAGGTGGCGGCGCCGAGCTCGTCGCGCACCGCGACCGCCACGGTCTGGGCACCGGCCGGCATCTGGAGCGTCAGGGTGTAGAGGTAGAACTGGCCCAGGGCACCCAGGACCTGCTTGCGGGGGATCTGGATGGGCACGGGCACCTGCCGCGGGGGCGAGGTGCCGCCCTTGTCGTCGCCGGTGATGACCAGCAGGCGGAGCTTGCCTTCGTAGGAACCCTGCCGGTTCACGACGGTCAGCCGGAACATGGGGATCCGGAGGCGGACGGGCACCGTGTAGCTGCCGTCCTCCGACCGGGTGGCATCGCCGATCTCCATGGTGATCTCCATGGGGTTGTCCTCAATGCCGTGGACGAGCGCCGCGAGGGTGCGGTCCACGACCCTCTCCGCGAGCGGCTTGTCGCGGTAGCCCTGGCGGTGGCGGACCTTGAGGCCGGCTTTCCTGACCTTGACCTCGAGCTGGTGCTGGCGGCCGTCGCCCGTGTGGGCGGGCGTGTAGCCCAGGGAGTAGTAGACGGAGAAGTCCTCCCGCATGCGGCCGAGGTCGGGGAGGAAGTCGTTGACGTTCAGGATGGCCCGGCCGCCCGTGTCCGCGGCCATGGCGGAGAGCGAATTCTGGACGTTGGTGGTCTGCACCTGGTGGACCGTCATGAGCTGGAGCGCCCGCTCGCCGGGCTCGATCTCCGCGTCGGCCGAGGCGAGTCCCCGGAGGCCGCTGGCCTGGAGGGTGTAGAAGGTCACCCGGTTGGCGTTGGCGTGCGCCGTGAGATCCGCAAAGCGGTCGGCGACGCCATGCTTCTGGGCGTCGATGAGCGCCTGCTGGGCCGGGTATCCGGCGCTCGCGGGCGCCCGGCCCGCCGTGGCGAACGGATCGACGACGACGAGCCCGGAGCTCCCCGCGCCGCCGCCGCAGACTTCGTAGACCACCTGGTAGAGCTCCTCGCCGGGGGTCATGGGGAGGCCGTCGCTGACGTAGAGCACAGCCTTGCGGCCCGGGATGCCAGCCAGCGAATTGACCAGGAACTTGAGGGCCCCGAGAGTCCGCAGGACCTCGTTGCGGGTCTGCTGGGCGTAGGTCTCGATGGGCGCCATCATCGCGTAGCTGCAGGGGTCGAGCGCGTTGATCGAGAACATGGTGCGCAAGGCCGACCGCCGGTCCTGGTCCAGCTGGATGCCGCCGGGGGTGGCGACCTTCTCGATTTCCTGGAGGGTCTTGTCGAGGGCCGCCGGATCGCCGGTGAAGGGCTGGCGCACCTTGAGGCCCAGGTCGTGGGTGGCGAGCATCACCCGGTCGAGGGGGCGGACGTTCCGGGCGAGGAACTGGCGGATCTGGTTCACGGCGCGCGTGCGGTTCTCCGGCCGCAGGTGGGCGTTGTCGACCAGCACCACCAGGTTCAGCCAGTCGTCCGGGATGGCCTCGGAGGCCGCCGCCGGAGCGGCCGGAGCCGCGGGCTCCGTGGCAGCGGGCTGAGAGGGGCTGTCCGGAACGGTCCGCGCCACGGCGGCGAAGTTGGTGATCGCGACCGGCTTGCCGTCTTCCAGGACCTCGAAGTCTTCCTTCCTGAGGCCGGTCACCCGCTTGCCGTCCTTGTCGGTGACGTAGACCTCGACGTTGACGACATTGACCTCCACGACATCGCCGAAGGATTGGGAAGCGGCGGGCGCCGGAGGCCAGGTGAACAACAGGAGCAGGAGAGCGAGCCGGATTTTCATGGGGTCTTTCCTAGGGATTGACGGCTGCCTTGTTGGCCGGGGGGACGGTGACGGCGCGGGAGAGGAACGAGGCGGTCGAGGCGATCTCGTCCCGCACGCCCAGCGCGACCCGCTGCTCACCCGGAGGGAGCTGCAGGGTCAGGGTATAGAGATAGAACTGGCCCATGGCCCTCAGCACCTCGTTGCGGGGGATGCTCAGGGGCACCGCCACCTGCCGCACCGGCGAGGTGGCGCCATCCTGGTTGCGGGTGATCACGAACAGCCTGAGGCTCCCCTGGAAGGTTTCCTCGTGGTTGAGGATCGCCAGCTTGAAGAGGGGGATCCGGAGCCGGATGGGAACCGCCACGCTGCCCGCGGGTCCGGGGCTGAGGTCGCCGATCTCGACGGAGATGTCGAGCGGGTTGTCCTCGATGTTGTAGAGGAGGGCCGCGAAGGTGTGGTCGATGACTTTTTCCAGGGGTGTCTTGTCGCGGTAGGTCTGGCGGTACCGCAGCCGCAATCCGGGCCGCTTGACCTTCACCTCGATCCGGTGCTCCCGGCCGTCGCCGCTGTGGGCCGGGGTGAAGCCGAGCGAATAGAAGCTCAGCGCATCCTCGCGCACCCGGGCGAGGTCGGGCAGGAATTCGTTGGCGTCGAGGATCGCGCGCCCGCCCGTTTCGTCGGCCAGGAGCTGGAGCGAGTCGCGGTTGCTCGCCCGCAGGGTGGCGCCGATGGAGGGGAACTGGAACAGCCGGTCCTCCGGTCCGAAGCTGGCATCGGAGGCATCGGAGGCCTGGAGGCCCGGCTGCAGGGTGTAGAGGGTGACCCGGTGCGCGTTGGCGTGGGCCGCCAGGGACTGGAGGTTCTTGGCGACGTTGTAGCTCTGCGCATCCAGGGGAGCCTGGGAGGCGGCCTGATAGGCGGCGGGACCGATCTCCCGGGCGTCGAAGACCTGATAGGTGTTGAGGTCCAGAGCGCCACCGGGTTTCGGTGCGCCCCCGCCTCCGCCATCGGTGGTCCTGCCCGCGATTCCCCCCTGGCTGAACCCGCTCGTACCGCCGCCGCCGCAGAGCTCGACCAGGAACTGGAACGTCTCCTCGCCGGGAGTGAGGGGAATGCCGTCGCTGATGTGGAGCACCGCCTTGCGGCCCGGCACGCCGGAGAGCGAGTTGACCAGGAGGGTGAGAGTGCTGAGCGTGCGCAGCACCTCCTGGCGCCGCGCGGAGGCGTAGGTGTGGGCGGGGTTCGCGATGTTCTGAGGGCAGGGCAGGGGCTCTGGATCGAGGAGCGAGGCCTCCTGGATGGCGAACATGGCCTGCAAGGCCTGCCGCCGGTCCCGGTTGATGGTGTCGCCCTGCGCCGACAGCTTGCCCAGGCCGTCGAGCGCCTGGACGATGGCCGCCGGGTCGCTGCTGAAGGGGAGCCGCACGTTCAGGCTGAAGTCGTTGGTGACCACCATCACGCGGTCGCCGGGAGCGAGCTGGCGGGTCAGGAATTCGCGGAGCTGCCGGATGGCGCGGGCGCGGCTGGCCGGGCGGATGTTCTGGTTGTCGAAGTAGACCACCAGGCTCCAGGCGTCTTCCGGAGCCCTTGTTGTCGAGGGGGTTGCCGAGGGGGTTGCCGAGGGGGCTCCCGGAGAGGTCTCCGAAGGCTCGCCGGCCGGTCCAGCGGCGGGCCGCGAAGGCTGGCCGCCGGTCACGGTTTCGAAGTTCGAGATTTCGACCCGCTTGCCGTCCTCCAGGAGCTCGAAATCCCCCTTGCGGAGGTCGGCCACCCGGTTGCCGGCCTTGTCCGTGACGTAGACCTCGACGTTGACGACGTTGACCTCCACCACCTCGCCGAAAGTCTGGGGAGCGGCGGGCGGTGCCGCTTTCTGCGCGGCGAAGGTCGGGGTCCAGGCAACCAGCAGGAGCGGAAGAACGGGCAGGACCTTCATGGCTTCCTCCTAAGGGCTTACCGCCACGGCCGCTGGTTCTGAAGGCCTGACGGTCACGGCCCGGCTCAGGTAGGACGTAGTGGCGGAGGTGTCGTCCCGTACGCCCACGGCCACCTTCTGCTCGCCGGGAACGAGGTTGAGAGTCAGGGTGTAGACGTAGAACTGGCCGAGGGCGTGCAACACGTCATCCTTCGGGATCCGGACCGGCACCGGCACCTGCTTGACCGCCGACGCGCGGCCATCCACCGTGCGGGTGGCCACCAGCACGCGCAGGTTCCCCTCGTAGACGCCGTCTCCCCGGAGCACGGCCACCTTGGCCAGCGGGATGCGCAGGCGCACGGGAAGGGCCACGGTGCCGGAGGGGCCGGGGGACTGCTCGCCCAGCTCCATCTCGATCTTCAGCGGGTTGTCCTCGATGTCGTAGAGCAGGGCGGACAGAGTGCGGTCCACGGCCCTTTCGATGGGAGTCTTGTCGCGGTAGCTCTCGCGGTAGCGGAGCTTGGCGCCCTTGCGCCTGACCCGCACCTCGAGCCGGTGCTCGCCGCCGGCCGCCTTGTGGTTGGGGGTGAAGCCGAGGGAGTAGTAGCTCTCGAAGTCCTCCCGCATGCGCGCCAGCTCGGGCCTGAAGTCGTTGACGTCGAGCATGGCCCGGCCGCCCGTGCCGTCGGCCATGGCGTAGAGCGAGTTCTGGAGGCTCGCCCGCTGGGCCGTGCCGATCGAGGCGAACTGGAACAGCCGGTCCGTGGTGCCGGCCGCGGCGTTGGAGGCGGCGGGCGCCTCGGCGCCCGAGGCCTGGAGCGTGTAGAGCGTGACCCGCTGGGCGTTGGAATGAGCCACCAGGGCACCGAGCTGCTTCACCAGGGTGTAGGTCTGGGCGTCGATGGGCGCCTGCGAGCCGGCCTTGTAGGACCAGGGGCCGAGCGCCGCCGCGTCATAGACCGCCAGGGGATCCAGGGAGGGCTGCCGCGGGTTCCGGTTGAGGACCCGGCCGTCTTCACCGGGCTCATCATCCTTGAGAATTTCCGTCTCCTGGGTGTTGCCCGGGGTGCTCCGTCCGAGGCCGGCTGAGCTGCCGCCGCCGCAAAGCTCCGCCAGGAACTGGAAGACCTCCTCGCCCGGGGTGGCCGGAATGCCGTCGCTGACGTACAGCACGGCCTTGCGGCCCGGCACGCCGGAGAGCGAGTTCACCAGCACGGTGAGAGAGCCCAGGGTCCGCGTCACCTCGTCGCGGCGGATCTGGGCGAATTCGTGGGCGGGCCTGGCGATTTCCAGAGGGCAGGGCCGCGGGTTCGTGAAGTCGGCCACCGACGCTTCCTGGATGGCCATGACCTCCCGGAACGCCTGCTGGCGCTGCAGGTCGATGGCGGCGCCGCCCGTCGCGAGCTTTTCGATTTCCGCCAGGGCCGTGCCCACGGCCGCCGGATCCGAGGTGAAGGGGAGCCGCACGGTGAAGCCCTGTTCGTAGCTCACCACCATCACCCGGTCCCGGGGGCGAGCTCCCGGCCCAGGAAGTCCCGGAGCTGCTGCAGGACCCGCGTGCGGTTGCCAGGGTGGAGATTGAAGTTGTCGACGTAGACGATGAGGTTCCAGAGGTCCTCGGGAGCGGCAGCGGCGGCCGCCTCTTCGGCCGCCGGGCGCGCGGGCGGTGTTTCCTCCCCGTCCTCCCTGGAGACGCCCGCCACGACGGCGGCGAAGTTGGAGATGTCGATCCGCTTGCCGTCCTCGAACAGCTCGAAGTCCCGCTTCCGCAGGCCCGTGATGGGCTTGCCGTTCGCGTCCGTGACGCGGACGTCGACGTTGACGACGTTGATCTCCACCACTTCCGTGAAGGAGGGGGGATCGAGCATCGTCGCGGACTGAGCGGTGGCGAGTGCCGGAACCCAGAAGGCCGGCAGGAGCAGGAAACCCGGGTGGAATTTCATGGCAAAATCTCCCTCAGGGACTGACCTCAGGGACTGACGGCCACGGCCGCCCTGTCCGAAGGCATGACGGTTACGGCCCGGCTCAGGTAGGACGTGCTGGCGGAGGTATCGTCCCGCACGCCGATGGCCACCTTCTGCTCGCCGGGAGCCAGATTGAGAGTCAGAGTGTAGACGTAGACCTGGCCGAGGGCGTGCAGGACCTCGTTCCTCGGGATCCGGACCGGCACCGGCACCTGCTTGACCGCCGAGGCGCGGCCGTCGGCCGTGCGGATGGCCACCAGAACGCGCAGGTTCCCCTCGTAGACGCCGTCGCCCCGGAGCACGGCCACCTTGGACAGCGGGATGCGCAGGCGTACGGGAAGGGCCACGGTGCCGGAGGGGCCGGGGGACTGTTCGCCCAGCTCCATTTCGATCTTCAGCGGATTGTCCTCGATATCGTAGAGCAGGGCGGCCAGGGTGCGGTCCACGACCCTTTCGATGGGGGTCTTGTCGCGGTAGCTCTCGCGGTAGCGGAGCCGGGCGCCCTTGCGTTTGACCCGCACCTCGAGCCGGTGCTCGGCGCCGGCCGTCTTGTGATCGGGAGTAAAGCCGAGAGAGTAGTAGCTCTCGAAGTCCTCCCGCATGCGCGCCAGCTCGGGCCTGAAATCGTTGACGTCGAGCATGGCCCGTCCGCCCGTGCCGTCGGCCATGGCATAGAGCGAATTTTGGAGGCTCGCCCGCTGGGCCGCGGCGATCGAGGCGAACTGGAACAGACGTTCCAGGGGGCCGGCCGCGGCGTTGGAGGCCGCCGGCGCCTCGGCGCCCGAGGCCTGAAGAGTGTAAAGGGTGACCCGCTGGGCATTGGCGTGGGCCACCAGGGCATTGAGCTGCTTGATCACGCTGTAGCCCTGGGCGTCGAGGGGCGCCTGGGAGACGGCCTTGTAGGCCCAGGGTCCGAGCGCCGACGTGTCGTAGACGGCCAGCGGGTCCAGTTCCTGGGACTGGCCGGCTGGAGGGCCGCCGCCTCCCCCTTCGCCGTCACCATCTCCATAGTCGTTCTCCGGCGCGTTGCCTCGGTTGCTCTGCCCCAGGCCGGCCGTGGGGCCACCACCGCAGAGCCCGCCAGGAACTGGAAGACCTCCTCCCCGGGGACGGCCGGGATGCCGTCGCTGACGTAGAGCACGGCCTTGCGGCCCGGCACGCCGGAAAGCGAGTTCACCAGAACGGTGAGGGAGCCCAGGCTCCGCAGCACTTCGTCGCGGCGGAGCTGGGCGTAATCGTGGGCCGGCCTGGCAATGTCGAGAGGACAGGGCTTCGGCTGAGGGTCGGCGAGCGAAGCTTCCTGAACGGTCATGATCTGCCGGAATGCATGCTGGCGGTCGGTGTCGCTGGAGCTGCCACGCGTGGCGAGCTTCTCTGTCTGTGTCAGAGCCGCGCTGACGGCCGCGGGATCCGAGGTGAAGGGGAGCCGCACGGCGAGGCCCAGGTCGTAGCTCACCAGCATCACCCGGTCCCGGGGCCTGAGCTCCCGGCCCAGGAAGTCGCGGAGTTGCTTCAGCACCCGCGCCCGGTTGCCGGGGCGGAGGTTGAAGTTGTCGACGTAGACGATCAGGTTCCAGGCATCCTCGGGGCTCGCAGCAACCGAGGGGGAGGGGGCCTCTGCCGCTGCCGAGGAGGGCGCGGGCGTCTCCTCCCGGTCCTCACTGGAGATTCCTCTCTCGACGGCGGCGAAGTTGGCGATGTCCACCCGCTTGCCATCCTCGAACAGCTCGAAGTCCCTCTGCCGCAGGCCGGTGATGGGCTTGCCATCCGCGTCCGTGACGCGGACGTCGACGTTGACGACGTTGACGTCCACCGCTGCCGTGAAGGAGGGCGGATCGAGCATCTCCTCCTGCGCAGCTGCAAGCCCCGGGAGGCCGCAGACCAGAGACAGGAACAGGGCACAGGCAAGTGGGGCTTTCACGGTCGAGCCCCTCCCCGAAGCAGGATTGAATTTTCCTCAAAGAAGATATGCAAGGTGTGATCCATCCCCCGCTCAGAGGGGAGTGGCGACCGGAATGTCCTCCGCAGAAGACGGTCCGATCTCTTTTCGTGGCCGGTCCGGCAGGCGCCTCCAGAGCACGAGGGTGAGCCCGAGGCCGAGCAGGGTCAACACCACGCTCCCCTCGGGACCGAAGGAGCCGCCGGTCAGCCTCTCGTCCCCTGAAAGGGACACGTCCAGCAGGTGGAAGAGGCGGATGCCGCTCACCGGCACCGACAGCAGGCAGGCGACGGCGAAGTTCCAGAAGCCGTGGGCGACCGTCGCTCCCCACAGGCTGCCGCTGCGCTCGACCAGGGCGGCCAGGATGAGGCCGGCCAGGATGATGTTGAACAGGGCGATCACGGAGACATTGGGGTTGAGCGCGTGGAGCAGGGAGAACAGCACCGAGGAGGCGAGCGCCGCCCAGAACGGCTGCCAGCGCTCCTTGAGGGCATGGTAGATGTAGCCCCGCACGATCCATTCCTCCAACCCCCCCTGGAGCAGGAAGAGGACCAGCAGGAGCACCAGGAGGAGCACCGGCGGCAGGGGCCACCAGGCGGGGCCGGCCGAAAACGCCGGGCTCAGGCCGCCGAAGAGGATCGCTCCGAGGTTCGCGGGGAGGGCGAGGATCAGGAGAACCCAGCTCCCGAGCAGGGCCAGGACTCCGAGGGGCATGGTGGCGAGCTGCCGCAGAGCCCTCCTCCTGCCCTCCGGCCAGCGGGCCCCGATGCTGGCGAGATTCCGCCGGTCGAGATAGTGGACGAACAGCCAGGTCAACCCCAGGAGCGGCGGCACCTGAAGGGCGACGCCGAGCAGCAGGAGCTCGTTCGCCTGCCCGATCCCCCCTTCGCGAAAAGCCGAGTCCCTCAACAGGTAGGCGGCGGCCGTGAAGAGCACACCCAGGACGACCTCGACGGCAAAGTAGGCCAGGAGGTAGAGGCCCGCGCGGACCACGGGGTGCCAGCGGGGCCGCGGCGGAGCCGGTGCTGTCTCGAGGGGAGGGGATGGCGGGAGCGATGGAGACGGGTTTTCCAAACTGGCGTCCTCCGGGGTTTTCTCCAGGTGAAGGGACATTCTATGCCGGTGGTTGTCCCCGTCGTCCCCCGTTGGCCCGGCCGCTTGGGGGTGTTTGTGGCACGCGAGTTGCTATCTACGAAAAGCCGGGGAGAGAAACAGACTTAAACGTCTAACCTAAGGAGGATCGTCATGATTAACCTCATTCTCATTCTGATCGTCGGTGGCCTCATCGGGTGGATCGCCAGCATCGTGATGCGCACGAACGCCCAGCAGGGCGTCCTGCTCAACGTCGTCGTCGGCATCGTCGGCGCTCTGCTCGCCGGCTTCCTGCTCGCCCCTCTGTTCGGCACGGGCAACATCACCTCGGGTGACTTCAGCCTGCCGGCTCTGCTCGTCTCGCTGCTGGGGGCGGTCGTCCTGCTCGCCATCGTCAACCTGTTCCGCCGTGGCGCGGTTCGCTGACCCGGGCTTTTCCTAAAGCCTCACCCAGCCGCGGGGGTTCGGGACGTACGTCCGGACCCCCGCTCGGCATGTAGACGCAAATTCCTCCCGCAAACGATTGGAGAGAGGGCCCCCGAAAGGGGGTTTGAATTTCTTACATTGCCGGGGTGCGGGTGCTCTTCAAGGCCTTCCGGACCCCTTCCGGAGTCGTCAGCTCCTGTTCCACGAGGACATCGCGGATCCACTGCGCAGCCATCTGGTTGCCGGCTCTGGGGTAGTGGAGGAAGTTCTTCTTCGCCATCTCCGCCTCGGGGTCATAACGCGCGAAACCATCCGCTAGATCGATCACGCGATACCCCCGGCGCCGCAGATCGTCGAGGAGCGGCTGATAGGTGACCTTCTCGCCCTCATGGCGCAGGCGCACGTCCCGCCGCTGCGGAAAGAGGACGATCACGGGCAGAGACCCGTTGCCCAGGGCCTCGCGGTAGAACTGATCGAGCACCCGGAAGCTCACCTGGTAAGCCTCCGAGCGGGTGTTGTAAAGGCCGTTCGGCAGCAGGATGGGCTGGTTGAAATACTGGTTCCCGACCACCCGCGCAAAACGTACCGAGGGCAGGAAGTCGAAGCGGCTCCGCCGGTTGTTGCGCTGGTAGTAGTAGTCATGCTCGCCCAGGCGCGGCAGCCAGGCTTCCGGATCTTTCAGGAGGGCGCGGTACTCGCCGATCGACCGGATGGGATTTTCGTGCAGCACCAGCTCGCCGCCTTGGATGGCGAAGCGGGGCTTGCTGAAGGGCAGGCCGCTCCTGGCGAAGTAGAACGGCCGGAAGGTGTTGACCATCCGGCTGATGTTCTCGCGACATCATGCCGATGAGCACGATGGGCGGGCGGTACGGCTCGCCCTCGCGCCGGTAGCGCAGCAGGGCCTGATCCGGGGCCGAGCCGGGGATGCCGAAGTTGATCACCTCCAGCCCCGGCTCCAGCTCCTCCAGCCGCTCCTCCCAGGTGAAGCCCGTGGGTACCCCGCTCGCGTGGGTGAAGGAGTCGCCGAAGGCCGCGACGCGCACACGGTCCGCCGGCGGCGCCGGACGCGTACTCCCGGGTGGCCCGGATCCCCTTGCTGTTGGCCTTGTACTGAGGCCGGTTGCCGTTAGGACCGGATGGTCCACCCCAGCTCCGGGTCGAACATCATGTAGGACGAGGTGTCGGCGATCTGGGCCTCCAGGATGCCCCGGTGCTTGCCGCTCAGGTCTTCGACCGCGGTGGGCTTCTGGTATTCCAGGTTCTTGTACCGCTTGAGCGCCCAGAGGCCGCCCAGGCAGGCGAGCTCCACCACCAGCCAGAAAAAGGCGAGGAGGATGAGTGAGAACAGGGCCTTCTTGCGAGGGGAGATCGTCGCGGCCATAGGGAGCGCGCATTCTACCCGATGCCGCAGCAAGGGCTTGGCATCAGGAGGGAGCCGATCCTGACAGCCAGCAGGTTTGAGACGGGAGCTTGCATTGATTCTCCAGGCATATTGACGTACAGTAATAAGCAGGTTGTCGCAGCTCAGATTTGAAGGAGGCTTCATGCAGCTCCAGCCCAAGATCCGCCGTTTCCCTCGCATCCCGGCCGAGCACGCGGTCATGGTCCGCCTCCTTGGAGTGAAGGCCTTCGAGGAGTTCGCCCGCACGCGGGTGATCGGTCCCGGGGGGTGTATGTTCGTGAGCGAGGAGTCGCTCGGCTTCGGCTCGCTCATGGAGCTGTCCATCGCGGTGCGCGGCCGGGTGGTGAAGACGGACAGCCGGGTCGTCTACGAGATCCGCAGGAGCCCGACCGAGCACCAGGTGGGCGTCGAGTTCCTGCGCATCAGCCCGGCGGACCGCTCGTACATCGAGTTGGTCGTGGCGGGCCGCAAGAGCGGCGGCACGGCTCCGGTCAGCCTGCCAGCCTGAAGCTCCAGGAACGCCGTCCCCGGGATCGGGTTGAACCGGTAGGGTGGGATCTCGCGGAACCCGAGGGAGCGGTAGAGATCCTGCGCCCGCCCCATGGACGGAACGGTGTCCAGCCGCATGTGGGAGTAGCCGATCTCCCGCGCCTCCGCGATCACCGCTTCAGCCAAGGCCTTGCCGATCCCAAGCCCCTGGAAGTCCGGCCGCACGTAGAGCCGCTTCATCTCGCAGACGCCCTCTTCGATCTCCCGCAGCGCCACGCATCCTGCAGCCCGGCCGTCATGGAAGGCGAGGAGCAGCCGTCCCCGCGGCGGGGCGTAGGCCCCGGGTAGTCCCGCAAGCTCGGCCTCGAAGTCCTGGAACTCCAGATCGAACCCCAGCGAGACGGCGTACTCCTCGAAGAGGGCGCGGGCCTCCCGCAGGTGGTCCGGTGTCTCGGCCTGCAGGATCTCGGTCGGCGCCATGGCAATATCATGGAGGAGAACGGAAGGTCTTGCCAGACGGCTCGCGGGACCGGCGAGACCCCTGACGAGGCCCGTCTCCCAAAGGAAGTTGCCGGCGAGAGGCAAAATGAGCCCTGAGATTGGTTCGTTCGCTCCGGCGAGCCGTTCGTTCCGCTCGGCGGGAGGCCGGTTCCGGCCGGCGAGAGACCCGTTCCGACCGGCGAGCCGATTTTTGACCCGGGCGAGCCGTTCGTTCCAGCCGGCGAGAGGCTCGTTCCGGCCGGCGAGTCAGGTTTGGGGTCAGGCAGGCCGCTCGTTCCGGTCGGCGGACGACCCGTTCCGGTTCAAAGATGAATCGTTCCGGCCGGCGAACGATCTTTAAGGTCCGGCGAGCCACTCGTTCCGGTCGGCGGACGGCTCGTTCCGGTCGGCAGGCCAGCTTTTAGGCCGGTTAGGCCTTTCGTTCCTTCCGGCGAATCGTCATGGCGGTATCATGGACGAGAACAGACGGCCATGCCACTGTCTGAGAGGACTATGGACGAAGGAATCCGAGATCTGCTACAGCGAGGTGCGGCCCTCCTCCGAGACGCCGGGGCGCGGGAGGTCTACGTCTTCGGGTCCCTGGCAGCGGGCAAGGCGCGGGAAAACTCCGATGTGGACTTGGCGGTCACGGGTCTGCCCCCGGAGAATTTCTTCACTGCAATGGCCCGTCTGGAGGATCTGTTCGATAGGGGAGTAGACCTGGTAGATCTGGACGACACGACTCCCTTCACCGCCTATCTCAGACAGAAAGGGCTCCTGCGGCGTGTGGCCTGACCTCAAGGATCAGATCGCGGTCGAAGAGGCCCAATTACAACAACTGCTGGATGTCCACCGGCCCCTCTTGGAGAAGTGCCGGTTGGAGGAGCCGAACCCGATCGAGCTGTCGGCTCTGGCGGCGCTGCTGCATTCCTTCTACACGGGATTGGAGAACCTGTTCCGGCGAGTGGCCGTGGAAATTGACGGCGGGATCTTGCAAGGAGATCAGTGGCACCGGCGTCTCCTGCAGCAGATGACCGAGCCTGGAGAGGCGAGACCCGCCGTCATCTCCTCGGAGCTCTACGATCGGCTCCATCCCTATCTCCAGTTCCGGCACGTCTTCCGGAATTCCTATTCCTTCCAGCTCCGCTGGGACAAGATGGCGCCGCTCGTCCTCCAGTATGAAGAGACTTTCGCTGCTTTTCTGGCGGAGATCGCCGCTTTCTCAGAGCAGATGGACAAGCGGTACGGACCATTCGACGTCCTATAGGCTCCTCTTCTCCAACCACCAGCTCCGGGCCACGAAAAAGAGACCTGTAAAGCCGATCATCGCAAACAGCGGAGAGACCAGCGCAAAGGCGTACTGGCCGTCGATCTCCCGGTTCAGCACCGACTCGGAGGGATACTCGGGATTGACGTAGCAGGGAATCCGGGTGTCCGGCGGCAGGCTCTGAACCACTTTTTCGGTCTCCTCGCTGTCGCCGACCGAGTTGCCCGAGAACTTGTAGCGGTTGGATTTGTACTGCCGCCCGTCAGCCGTATAGGTATAAACAACGTCGACGCTGTAGGTGGGGCCGCTTTCGCTGTCGCCCGGGTAGACGTGCACCGCGCTGCTGCGGATGATGCACGGCCGGGCCGGCCAGGATTTCGCCTCGACCGCCTTGAAAAAGACCGGGACGAAGTAGGACGCGAGGCCGAGACCGAAGATCAGGAAGAATCCGAAGAAGATGGTCATGATGCCCCGCGGCCCCAGGCGGCTGAAGGCCTGGTTCACCCGAGCTCCCACCGCCTCCGCCCCGCGAGGCTGCCACAAGCCGTAGAGGCCGAATCCGGTTACGGCCGCGATCAATACAGAGAAAGGAAAGAAAAGGTAGACCCAGAAGCCCGGGCGCCGCAGCATGGATGACGACGGCTTCCGCGGGTTCACGTAGCAGAGGGCGCGAGACCCCGCCGGATAGCGGTCGACCAGGCGCTGGGCTTCTCCGATGTCTGTAGAGCTGGAGGGGTCGAACCGGTGGACGTCTCCGGTGTAGCGCCAGCCGCCGACGGTATAGCTGTAGAGGACCTGGAAGCTATAGAACTTGCCCGTATCCTCCGCGTGCTCCTCCACATTGCTGCTGAGGATGGTGCAGTCCCTCTCCTCCCAGGCATACGTTGCCGCCATGCGGAAGAAGCTGTAGACCAGGAGACCGCTGAACCACACCGTCCCCACGAAGAAAGGCAGGAGAAAGAGGCTGCTGAAGATCTTGCCCGGCAGGCCGGGGGGATTCCTTCCCATAGCCATCCCCTCCCAGGAAAACTACTGCGGTAATCCCCTTCCTGTCACCAGATAGGTCGCGAAGCTCCCCAGCCAGTGGCCGCCCTCGTAGTGCTCGCCGGTCACGGACGCCAGGCCCGACTCCCGGTGGGCGGCGGCCGCGGCGCGCAGGGCCGGCAGGCGGGGATCGCTCGAGGGCAGGCCGGCGGTGATCCCCTCCAGCATCCAGGCCCGGGAGAGGTTGAGGCCGTCCAGGTGGGCGAGCTTGCCGTCCGTGGGATCGGTGACAACGGCGGGCGTGAGCCAGTCCCTGGCCGTCGCCGAATCTGCGGCAGGAAGGCGGAGAGCCAGGTGGCGAATTCTCCGGTGGGCAGGATCCGGCGCATCAGGTCGGCCTCGCCGAGGCAGGGGGAGAGGAAGTCCTCGCCCGAGGGCTCGTAGGCGAGCGGGCAGGCCTTGTCTTTGCCGATAGAGCTCGCGGGCGCGCGTCTCGAAGAGGGTCTGCGCGTCCCGGTCGCCGGATCCCCGCGCCCAGTCGAGCATCAGGCCGAAGCGCGAAGGCGGTCTGGTTGTGCTCGCCCGTGCGGATGGGGTGGGAGAGCTTGGGCAGCCACGTCCGGATGCGCCCCGCCGCGGCCTTGACCAGCGGCTCCAGCGCCTCGGCCCAGCGCGCGGGCCTGGGGATCGTCCCACTCGCGGAGCTCGGCCGCGAGCTGGAGCAGCCAGGCGAGGCCGTAGGGCCGCTCGAAGGTCGCTCGTCCCGTGCCCTCCAGATAGCGCACCTCGGCCGCGATGTTGGCGGCCGTGAGGCTCTTGTCGAGCGCCTCCCGGGCCTTGGCCGCGAACGGCGCGTCGGGGAACTGGCGGGCCAGCCGCGCCAGCAGCCAGTGGCCGTGCACGGCCGAGTGCCAGTCGTAGCAGCCGTAGAAGGCGGGGGTCAGCTCGCGCGGCGGCTTGACGTCGGCGTCGCCGTTCATCACGTGGGCGATCTTGTTCGGATACTCCTTGTGGACGCAGGCGAGCGCCAGGTTGGCGAGACGCTCGGCCGGCGGCCTCGATGGAGCGGGGGTGGCAGGGTACGGCGGCGGCCATGACCGGCAAGAGGAGAGCAGCGGCGAGAAGCAGGGAGAGCCCGTCGGAGGATCATGGCCGCAGGATGGTACCATCCGCGCCCGGGAGGGGCCCCATGCCTGAGACGCCCGAGACGCGGGAGGCTCTGCAAGCTATTCGCCGCGGGAAGAGATCGCCCACAGCGTGATCCACGGCGTGGGGATCCTGCTGAGCATCGCGGGCCTCATCGCGCTGATCGTGGTGGCGCGCCGCACGGGCGATCCCTGGCACGTGCTGGCCTGCGCCGTCTACGGCGCCACGCTGATCCTGCTCTACCTCGCCTCGACCCTCTACCACAGCATCCCGTCCCCGCGGCTCAAGCCCCTCCTGCGGGTGCTCGACCACTCGGCGATCTACCTGCTGATCGCGGGCACCTACACGCCCTTCACCCTGATCAGCCTGCGCGGGACCCTGGGGCTGGACGCTCTTCGGCCTGGTCTGGGGCATGGCCTTCCTCGGCATCGCCCTCAAGGTGGCGGCCATCGGCCGGTTCCGGTGGCTGTCGATGGTCCTCTACCTCGGCATGGGCTGGCTCGTGCTCGTGGCCCTGGAGCCGCTCCGGCTGGCGGTGGACGCAGGACGGCGTGGTGCTGCTCGTTCCTGGGCGGCGTCGCCTACACCTCGGGAACCCTCTTCTACGGCTGGCGCCGCCTGCCGTACCACCACGCGGTCTGGCACGCTCTTCGTGCTCGCGGGCAGCGTGCTGCACTTCTTCGCTGTCTTGCTCTACGTGGTCCCGGTATAACCCAGCCCCTGCCTTTTCCGTATAGAGAGGGCCATTGAAAGGAGATCCCCTATGCGGGCCAATTTGCGGCTTCCATTGTCATTGATCACTCTCTTGCTGGTTTCCACCGCCGCCTGGGCCGCCGACAAGCCCAAGGACGACCTCCAGGCGCGGCGCGACGCCCTGAACAAGCTGCTCGCCGAGCAGTGGGAGTACAACCTCTCCACCTCCCCCGAGTTCGCCTCCATCCTGGGCGACAAGCGCTGGAACGACCAGATCTCCGACTTCTCCCAGGCCGCGATCGACGCGGACCTCGCCAAGTCGCGCGAGTTCCTGACGCGGTTCGAGGCCATCGACACCACCGGCTTCCCCGAGCAGGAGGCCCTCAACAAGGAGCTGATGGTGCGGGGCCTGAAGGAGGGGATCGAGGGCGCCAGATTCAAGGGCTGGCTGATGCCGGTGACCCAGATCTCCGGCATCCACCTGATGGTCCCCCAGTTCCCGCCGCTGCTCAGCTTCACCACCGTCAAGGACTACGACGACCTGATCACCCGCTACAGGAAGATCCCCAGGGTCTTCGACCAGACGATCGGGCACATGCGCGCGGGCATGGCCGCCGGCCTGATGCCGCCCAAGTTCCTGCTGGAGAAAGTCGTGGGGCAGGTCGAAGGGATCGCCGCCATGAGCCCGAGCAGTCGCCCTTCGCCGAGCCGCTCGCCAAGTTCCCCAAGGACATCCCCGAGGCCGAGCAGAAGCGCATCCGCGAGGAGATGCTCGCTGCGATCCGCGACTCGATCCTCCCGGCCTACGCCAGTTCGGCAAGTTCGTGAAGGAGGAGTACCTCGCCCAAGGGCCGCACCGAGCCCGGCATGTGGTCCCTGCCCGACGGCGAGGCCCGCTACGCCTGGGCCGTCCAGCAGTCCACGACCACGAAGCTGACGCCGGAGGAGATCCACCAGATCGGCCTGCGCGAGGTGGCGCGGATCGAGGGCGAGATGCTGGAGATCGCGAAGAAGCTCGGCTACCAGGACCTCAAGAGCTTCAACGCCGCGATCGAGGACGATCCCAAGCTGAAGGCCCGGTCGCGCCAGCACATCCTCGATCTCTACCGGAAGTACATCGACCAGATGTACACCAAGCTGCCGGAGCTGTTCGGCCGCCTGCCCAAGGCCAAGGTCGAGGTGCTGCCGGTCGAGGAGTTCCGCGAGAAGGAGGCCGCGGGCGCCCAGTACAACCCGGGCACGCCGGACGGCTCGCGGCCCGGCCGGGTGATGGTGAACACGGGCGACGCCACCTCGCGCAAGACCATCTCCATGGAGTCCACCGCCTACCACGAGGGCGTGCCCGGCCACCACATGCAGCTCACGATCGCCCAGGAGCTGCCCGAGCTGCCGCCGTTCCGCCAGCAGGGGGGCTACACCTCCTTCGCCGAAGGCTGGGCCCTCTACTCCGAGCGCCTCGGCAAGGAGGTCGGCTTCTATCAGGATCCCTACAGCGACTACGGCCGCCTGCAGGACGAGATGCTGCGCGCCATCCGCCTCGTGGTGGACACCGGCTTCCACTACAAGCGCTGGACCCGCGACCAGGTGGTGCAGTTCTTCCACGACCACTCGGCCATCGACGAGGTCGACGTGCAGAGCGAGACCGACCGCTACATCGTCTGGCCCGGCCAGGCCCTCGCCTACAAGATCGGCCAGCTCAAGATCCTGGAGCTGCGCGAGCGGGCGAAGAAGGAGCTGGGCGCGAAGTTCGACATCCGCGAGTTCCACGACGAGGTCCTGGGCGCCGGCGCGCTGCCGCTCGACGTGCTGGAGGAGCGGATCGACGCGTGGATCGCGGCGGAGAAGGGGTAGGCCCTCACCCTACCCTCTCCCGACCCCTCCCTCCCGACCTCACCGGGAGAGGGAAAAAGAAGCAGCTCCAACCCACTCCCTGCCTTCTCCCTCCTCTCCCGGTGAGGGGGGGGAGGGAGGGGTCGGGAGAGGAGGGCCGGGGAGGTGAGGGCTCACCAGAACCCGAGCGCCTTCGCCATCACCCAATAAATCGCGTTTTCCTCCATCGTCCCTTGGAACAAATGGGCGAAGGGGCCGCGGGCGAAGATCGCCACGTCCTCGCCGCCGTGGGTCTCGGAGTCGAAAGGCACGAGCGCCTGCTGTTTGAAATCTTTCGCTTTCGTATCCACCCCGGTCAGGTCCGGACGGTCTCCCGCGACGGCCCCTGGACCGTTCTGGTATCCGAGCGTCGTATAGGGTTTGCCGTCCTTGGCCTTGTCGGGCTCCTTCCTGGGCAGGCCGTCCGGACCGTTGCTGACTGCCAGGCCCAGGATGTCGTTGCCGCGAGTGGGGTAGCCAGCCATCGTGAGGACGTGGCTGTGGTCCGCCGTGACGATGATCAGAGTGTCCTCGCCCGTCATGTTCACGGCCTTCTGGACCGCGCGTGAAAGCTCGATGGCGTCGTTGAGCGCCCGCATGGCGTTGCCCGCGTGGTTGGCGTGGTCCACGCGCCCGCCTTCCACCATGAGGAAGAAACCGTTCGGTCCGCGCTGGAGGATCTGGATGGCCTTTTCCGTCATTTCCGTCAGCGAGGGCTCGTTGGTCCGGTCCACCTCATACAGCATGTGGGAGGGCTCGAAGAGGCCCAGGACGGGACCCGTGGTGGCGGAGTCGATCTTGTTGAAACCTTTCTGATCGTAGACGTAGACGCCGCCGGCCGATTCCCAGGCCTTGGCCAGGTTCTTGCCGTCCTTGCGCTTCCCCTTCTTGCCGGATTCAGGATCGGTATCGTTCACCGTCAGGAAGCTCTCGCGGCCGCCTCCCATGGCAACTTCCAGGCCCTTGCTCTTGACGCCGTTCATCATCGTCTCCTGCATGGAGAACTCGAGGAGCTGGCGGGCGATGTCCTTGAATTTTGCCGCGGCGGCGCCGGGGCTCAGGTCGGCGTCCGACTCCCAGTCGCGGTTGGGCGTATGGGCGTAGCAGGCGCCCGGCGTCGCGTGGGTGACGCGGGCGGTCGAGACCACACCCGTCCACATCCCCCGCCTCTCGGCCTGTTCCAGGATGGTTTCCAACCGGTTCGCGGGATCGGACGCGCCCGTGAAGTCGTCGCTGCTCAGGATTCTGGGATCGATCGACAGCATGCCATCGTTGGTCTTGCTGCCGGTGACGATGGCCGTCATGGTGGGGGCGGAGTCGGGCACCTGCTGGTTCGCCTGGTACGTCTTGGAGTGGGCAAGGTAGGGGAACCTCTCGAAGCTCAGCGAATTCTCCTCGCCGCCGTAGGGGCTCTTCTTCTGCTGCCCGTCCAGGATGCGGGCGGCCGTGATGGTGGTGATCCCCATACCGTCGCCCACGAACAGGATGACGTTCCTGGCCTTGTTCGTATTGGGTGTCAGGCGCTGGTTGGCTTCCACCTGGGCCTTGGCCCGCGCCATGAAGTCGTCCCGGGTCTCCCGGATCGCGGCCTGCGCTCCGGCCGGAGTGAGCCCGCCGGCGGTCAGCAGGGCCATCAATTGGACACAGAGGCCCAGACACAACGTTCCTCGCATCGATTTCATGGAATCTCCCTTCTTCCCTCTTGAAGAGAGCCGATTATGGCACCAGAGAGCTGGCACCAGAGCTGGAGGCCTCAACGAAATCCCTGGCACTCCCGTAAGCTCTTGAAAACTGAGGAGGACTCTATGAGCTTCTTGCGATCTCTCATCCTGATGCCGGTCCTGGCCGCCTTGGTCTCGACTCCCACGCTGGGGCAGAGGCCCACCATTGAAGAGGATCTCCTCAGCCCGACCGGCAATTTCCCGGCGATCGACGCCGACGGTCAAGGCGGCTTCGTGAGCGTCTGGGCGGAGGTCCTGGACCCGACGGACCGGGGTCAGGAGATCTTTGCCAGCCTGGTGCCGCCCGGCGGATCGAGCCCAGGCACGCCGTTCCAGGTGAACACCCGTGTCGCCGGACCCCAGGTCCGTCCCCGCGTCGCCGCCGGTCCGCAGGGTGATTTGATGGTGGTCTGGCAAGGAGGCACCTCCGAGGATCCGGCGGGAGGAGACGGCGACGGTACGGGCGTGTTCGGCCAGACCTTCAGTCGGACTGGAGCCCGGGTGGGGCCTGAGCGCCGCCTGAGCGAACGGATCACAGCCCCACAGATGACCCCACAGGTGGCGGCCCTGGAGAGCGGCTCCTTCGTGGCGGTCTGGGAGGACGGGAGCACGGCCCGGGGTGAGATCGTCGTCCGGCTTTTCTCCGCCGCGGGCCCTCCCTTGGGCCCGGAACAGCGTCTGGCGGTCGCCGGGCCGCGCAACATCATCCCGCGGATGGTCTCCTACAAGAATGGCTTCGCCGTGTCGTGGACGGAGGAGCTCGCATGCCCTGACGTCCGCCGGCCCGCCCGCCGCGCGGTGATCGCCCGTTTTGATCGATCCGGCCGGCGGACGGGAAAACTGATCCGGATCGGGCGCCTCACCTGCGGAGAGAGCACCGCCATCGTGGCGCTGGCAGGGAGCCGGGCCGGCGCCGTGGCGGTCCTGCGGACCAGCTCCGGTCACTCGGTCCAGCGGTTGGGGCCGTCTGGAGAGGCTCGTGGGCAAGCCGGTTGAGATCTCTCGCCGGCTCTGCCAGGGAATCGGCGAGGGAGCCTTTTGCAGGTACGTCAAGGACGTGGCCATGAACGATCGGGGCCGCTTTGCCGTCGTCTGGGAGATCGCGGGCTCACCCACGGTCTACTACGCTCAGGTCTACAGTCCGAACGCCATTGCGGGAGCGAACAGCGCTGAGCTTGCTGTCGTGGGCAGCACCTCGCCGAATCCCGCCATAGCCCTGGCCAACGACGGTACCGTTGGCGTGGTCCTGCGGCGTGACACCGGGATTCCTGAGGATGCGGGTCTCTTCCTCCAGCGGTTCCGGTTGCCCTAGGAAACCGGTCTACAATGGGTGAAACACCAAGGGGGAAGTCATGTCCGACACCATCGTGGACTTGAAGCAGGTCGTCGAGGGCCATGACGGGATCTCCGTCATCCGGGGCAGCGGCGTCTGCCGGGGCTGGAACAACATCCAATATAAAGCGGGGCTCTCGGCCAAGAACGTCAACGCCAGGAAGCTGTCGATGAACGTGGCCACCATCCCGCCGGGAGGCGTGGCCTACGCCCACATCCACGTCGACTTCGAGGTCATGCTTTACATCCTCCAGGGCCGTGTCCGCCACGAATACGGCCCCGGCCTCAAGAAGTCGGTGGACAACGAGGCGGGAGACTTCATCTTCATCGAGCCCGGCGTTCCCCACGAGGTCTTCAACCTCAGCGACACCGAGCCGGTCATCGCCGTGGTCGCCCGCTCCGACGCCTCGGAATGGGAGAACATCGTCAACTACGACCGGAAAAGCGAAGGGTAGAACTGTGACCCTTACGGGGGCGCAAAAATCGCGGTCCCGCTAGGGACCACCGTAGGTAGCCAGGGATTTCAATCCCTGGCTAGTGTAGTGCGTCCCAGAAGGCGCAACTTTTGTTATCCTCCGGAGTCGCAGACACCGAGAGGAGGAACATGCGCGTCGCGCCCCCAGTCATTTTTTCCGAGGAGCAGCGTGAGCAGATTGAGAAGCTGTCGCGAGGACGGTGTGTGGCCGTGCGTGTGGTAGAGAGAGCGAGGATCATTTTGCTTTGCGCTGAAGGCAAGCAGAACCGAGAGATCGCGGAGCTTCTCGGGACTACGCGCCGGACCGTCGGTCTTTGGCGCCGCCGCTTTGTCCAGAACGGGATCGCTGGCATCGAGAAAGACGCTCCCCGTCCAGGGCGGCAGAAGCCGCTTGCCGAAGAGGTCGTTCAAGAGGTCGTCCGCAAGACCACACAAGAGCAGCCTCCCAAAGGGACCCATTGGAGCAGTCGGAGCTTGGCCAAGGTGATGGGGTTAAGTGCGAGCACTATCCTTCGGGTCTGGAAGCGCCACGGCTTGAAACCCCATCGGGTGCGGACTTTCAAGCTCAGCAAGGACCCGAAGTTCGTCGAGAAGTTGGAGGACATCATTGGTCTGTACCTCAGCCCCCCAGAGCACGCGTTGGTGTTCTCGGTCGACGAGAAGAGTCAGATCCAGGCTCTCGACCGGACGCAGCCTGGACTTCCGCTGAAAAAGGGGCGCTGCGGCACGATGACTCATGACTACAAGCGCCATGGAACGACGACCTTATTTGCAGCCTTGAACACGCTGGACGGGACGGTGATCGGCACCTGCATGCCGAAACATCGCCACCAGGAGTGGATCAAGTTCCTGAGCCTCATCGATCGGAAGACTCCCGAGGACAAGCTCATTCACCTGATCGCGGACAACTACGCCACCCACAAGCATCCGGAAGTCCAGGCCTGGATGGCCCAGCACCCACGGTTTACGATTCACTTCACTCCGACGAGCGCCTCATGGCTCAACATGGTCGAGCGCTTTTTCCGCGACCTGACCCAGAAGCAATTGCGTCGAGGAGTCTTCCGCAGTGTTGAGGAACTGATCGCGTCCATCAATGCCTACCTTATTCAGCACAATGCAGATCCGAACCCCTTCGTGTGGACAAAGTCAGCCAACGACATCCTTGAGAAGGTCACCCGCGCCCGCCAAGCTCTGGTTAAGACCACCTCTTTGTGACGCACTACACTAGGTGGCGGCGCTGAACATTGCTGAGGCCGCCTCTAGCCTTCGGCATTCTCGCCTTCATCACGACCCCAGCACCGCCTCCGCCGCCAACCACCCGGCCGTCGGCCGCACACCCCCGCCCGGGTGGCTGCCGCTGCCGCCCAGGAAGAGGCCGGGGACGGCCGTCCGGTACCGCGCCGCGGAGGGCGACGGGCGCATCACCAGGAGCTGGTCGAGGGCCAGCTCGCCGTGGTGGAGCTGGCCGCCGGTCAAGGCGAAACGGGTCTCCAGGTCGGCGGGAGTCAGGACCTCCCGCGCCACGATCCGCTGGCGCACGTCCGGGGCGTGCTGCTCGAGAACCGAGATCACGGCGTCGCCCAGGCGCTCGCGGGCTTCCTCCGTCCAGCCGCCTTCGAGCTTGTAGGGCGCGAAGCTCGCGAGGATGGAGACGACGTGGTGGCCGGCGGGCGCGAGGCTGGGATCGGCGACGGTCGGGACGCGGATCTCCAGGTTCGGACGCTCGGAGAAGCGCCGGTATTTGATGGCGTCGAAGGCGCGTTCGAGGTCGTCGACGTGGCCGCCGCCGATGCGGATCGCCTCGTCGAGCCGGCCGTTGCTTCCCGCCAGCTCCAGGGGACCCGAGAGCGCCAGGTGGACCTTGGCCGCGGTGCCCCGGCTGCGCAGGTGCAGGAATTCCTCTTCGATCCGGAGCGGCAGGGTTCCCGGCGCGAGCAGAGAGAGCATCGTGCGCTTGGGATCGGCGGAGGAGAGGACGACCGGCGCGTCGAGGGTCTCGCCGGAAGCGAGGGTGACCCCCGAGACCTTGCCCCGGTCGAGGCGGATGCGCTTGACCTCGGCGCCGGTGCGCACCGCGGCCCCGGCGCCGCCGGCCGCGGCGAGGAGCGCCTTGACGAGCGCCGGAGGACCACCCTGCAAGGCCTCGCCGCCCGCGCACTCGCGCAGCAGGAAGTTGGTCACGGTGCCGGCCGACCACGGGCCCGACCAGGTGGAGGCGACCGCGGGCGCGGCGAGCGCTTCGACCAGCAGCGGCGTCTCGAACCGTTCGTTCAGGAAATCGGCGACGCACATCGGCGCCACGCGCGCCAGCTCGACGAGGTCCTGCCGGCTGATCTTCCACAGCGCCAGGCCGCGCTGCGCGAGCTGCCAGAGGTCGCCGGCCGATCCGGGCGTCAGGCGCGGCGGCGCTTCGTCGAGGATGGCGCTCAGGAGCGGCGTGATCCGGCCGAGGAAAGCGTGCAGGCGCTGGTAGCTCTCGGCGTCGTGCTGGGAGCGCTGGCCGATCGCTTCGGCGGCCCCGGAGGCCTCGCCGGGAAGGAGGATGCCCGGCCCGTTCGCTTCCGCGATGTACGTGGCCGGAGGCTTGCGGAAAGCGAGGCCCTGCTTGACGAGGCCGAGCCGGTCCGCGACGGCACGGGGCACGAGGCCCTCGTCGTGAAGCAGGCCGGGGACGGAGTAGCCGGGGTGAAACTCGTGCTTCGCCGACAGGCCCCCCGGCGCTTCCGCGCGTTCGAGGACCAGGACCTTGCGTCCCGCCGAGGCGAGCCTCGCCGCGGCGGCGAGGCCGTTCGGACCGGCGCCGATGACGATGACGTCAAGGACCTCGAAGCCCATCAGACCGCCCTCTTGTCGAGCATCGTCTGGGCGCAGAGAGCGCCCGGCGCGCCCATGATGCCGCCGCCGGGGTGGGTGCCCGACGCGCACATCCAGAGGTTGCGGACCGGCGTCTTGTAGCGGCTCCAGCCGGCCATCGGGCGCAGGAAGGCGAGCTGCTCCAGCGACAGCTCGCCGTGGAAGATGTTGCCTTCGGTCAGGCCGTAGATCTGCTCCAGGTCCCAGGGCGTGAGCACCTGGCGGTGCAGGATCCGGCTCTTCAGGTTCGGCATGTACTCCGAGAGCGTGTCGATGACCGCGTCGCCGAAGGCCTCGCGCTGGTTCGGCCAGTCCGCGGCCCCTTCCTTCAGGTGGTAGGGCGCGTACTGGACGAAGATCGACATGACGTGCTTGCCCGGCGGGCGCCACCGTCGGATCGGTCATCGACGGGATGAGGACGTCCATGAACGGCCGGCGGGAGAAGGCGCCGTACTTGGCGTCGTCGTAGGCGCGCTCCAGGTAGTCGATCGACGGCGCGATCGTGATGCCGCCCTGCAGGTGGGGGCCATAGCCCGGCAGGCAGGCGAGCTCCGGCAGGCCGTCGAGCGCCAGGTTCACCTTGCCCGAGGAGCCGCGCATCTTGAACCGCTTGACCTGCTGGGTGATCTCGGGATCGAGGTGCTCCTCGCCGACGAGCTTCAGGAACGTGCGGTGCGGATCGAGCCCCGAGATCACGGCCTTGGCGCGGATCTCGTCGCCGTTTTCGAGCACGACGCCCGCGGCCTGTCCGTTCTTCATCAGCAGATGGGCGACCGGCGCCTCGGTCCGGATCTCGACGCCCAGCGCGCGCGCCGAGCTGGCGATGGCGTTCGCGATGGCGCCGGTGCCCCCCTTGGGCAGTCCCCAGGCGCGGAACGAGCCGTCGATCTCGCCCATGTAGTGATGGAGGAGGACGTAGGCCGTGCCGGGCGAGCGCACGCCGAGGAACGTGCCGATGATGCCGGAGATCGCCATCGGCGCGATGAGCTGCTCGCACTCGAACCACTCCGAGAGGAAGTCCACCGCGCTCATCGTCATCATCTTGACGTTGGCGAAGAGCCAGGCGTCCCCCTGGCCGCGGATCTGTTTGCCGAGGCGCGCGATCCGCAGCAGCTCCCGCGGGTCGCGCGACAGCGGATCGGGGGCCGGCTCGTCGATCAGCGGCTTGATCAGGCGGCCGAGCTCGGCCATCTCCTGGCCGAAGCGCTTGTAGACCTCCGCGTCGCGCGGCGAGAACTGGGCGATCGAGCGGCGCGTCCGCTCGGGATCGGTGTCGCGCATCAGGTACCGCCCGTCCGGGAACGGCGTGACGGTCGCTTCCAGCGGCAGGATCTCGTAGCCGTGGCGCGGCAGGTCCAGGTCGCGGATGATCCAGGGCCGCAGCAGCGAGACCACGTAGGAGCAGCAGGTGTACGTGAAGCCGGGGTAGATCTCCTCGCTCGTGGTCGCGCCGCCGACCTGATGCCGCCGTTCGAGCACCAGCACCTTGCGCCCGGCCTTGGCGAGATAGGCCGCGCAGACCAGGCCGTTGTGCCCGGCGCCGACCACGATGGCGTCGTATTTCGTGCCCTTCATGGCTTGCGCTTCCTCTCCGGGTCGAAGAAGGGGGGCGGCGCGACGGTCGCGGTGACCTTGCGCCGCTCGTATTCGACCGTGTGCTCGATCTGGAGCTTCGTCCCCTTCGCCTCGAGCCGGGGCGGACCGAGGCGATCGCCAGATATTTCTTGAGGATCGGCGACCAGGTGTGGCTGGTCGCCTGGCCGACCTGGCGGCCGTCCTCGTCATAGACCGGCAGGGCGTCGCGCCGCGCGGTCGCCGGCAGGCTCGGCGGCAGGTTGAAGCTCGCGTAGAGCGCTTCGAGCTCCTCCCAGCTCACCTCCAGGCCGACCAGATGCCAGGCCGGGCCGCGCTTCATCTCGGCGGCGATGGCGTCGCGGCCGATGAAGTTGCCGCGCTCGAGATCGACCATCCAGCCGAAACCCAGCTCGAGCGGCGTCGACTTGCGCGATTCGAGGACCACCTTGTGCGAGCTGAAGTAGTCGACGCCGAGCAGGATGAAGCCGGCTTCGATCCGCACCACGTCGAGCGCGTCGAGCCCCGCGGGCTCGATGCCGTGCGGCTGGCCGGCGGCCATCAGGGCGTCCCAGACCGCCAGCGCGTCCTCGCGCTCGACCCAGACCTCATAGCCCAGGTCGCCGGTGTAGCCGGTGCGGCTGATCCAGACCGGGATGCCCGCCCAGCCTGGGCAATTGTCGCGCGGGTGACGCCGAAGAACTTGAGCGCGTCGAGGCCGGCGTCGCCGCCGCCGCCGCTGACATCGCGCAGGATGGCGCGGGACGTGGGGCCCTGGAGCGCCAGGGCCGCCAGGCGCGCGCTGGAATCCTCGATCGTCACGTCGAAGCCGCGGGAGAGCGCGTGCAGCCAGTGCAGGGTCGGATCGGCCGCGGTGACGCGGAAGTGCGTCTCGCCCAGCCGGGAGACGGTGCCGTCGTCGATCACCTTGCCGTCGTCGTCGCACCAGCAGCTGTAGGCGACCCGGCCCACCTTGAGCTTGGACACGTCGCGCACCATCATGCGGCGCGAGGAGGGCCTGGGCGTCCGGCCCGGAGACCTCGTACTTGTAGAGCGGCGTCACGTCGAGCAGGCCGGCCGATTCGCGGAAGGCGAAGTACTCGCGCTCGTGCGACGTGTCGTAGCTGCAGACGGCGCAGTAGCCGGCCCAGTCCTTCCAGCGGTAGCTGGTGCACAGCGACTGCGTGCGCTCGTGGAATGGCGTAGGGATCGGCATCGGTATCGTGTCGGCTCCGCTGAAGGCGGCGGGAGTGTACCACCGAATCCGGCGGGCGATGCTAGAATTCCACCCGCCATGAGACCACGCACCGCCTTCGGCCAGCACACCCTCTCCGGCGAATACTTCACCTCCGAGGAGATCTTCCGCGCCGAGCGCGAGCGGATCTTCCACCGCTCCTGGCTCCTCGCCGGCCACGTCTCGCAGCTCGCCTGCGCCCGGCAGCTTCTTCCTCTTCGAGCTCGACCGGGAGAGCGTCATGGTCGTCCGCGACGGCGAGGGGACGGTCCGCGCCTTCCACAACCTCTGCCGCCACCGCGGCAGCCGCCTCTGCCTGGCCCCGCACGGCGAGCTCGGCCACGCCCTCCAGTGCCCGTACCACGCCTGGACCTACGGGCTGGACGGAGCCCTGCGCGCCGCGCCCAACATGGCCGAGGTCGCCGGCTTCGACTCGCGGGATCATCCGCTCAAGCCGGTCGCGCTCGCCGACTGGCAGGGCCTGCTGTTCCTGAACCTCGCGTCCGGACCCGGTCCCCTTCGCCGAGGCCCTGCCGGGGCTCCAGGGCAAGTTCGAGGCCTGGCGGCTCCCCGAGCTGCGGTCGGTCCACCAGAGCGTCTACGACGTCGAGGCCAACTGGAAGCTGTTCTTCCACAACTACAGCGAGTGTTATCACTGCCCGAAGGTCCATCCGCACCTCAACAAGCTGACGCCCTACCGCAACACCGAGAACGACCTCGACGAAGGGCCGGTCCTGGGCGGGCCGATGTGGATGAGCAACCCCGAGGGGAGCATGACGATCGACGGCGGGCGCTGCGCCGCTCCCCTTCGCCGGGCTCTCCCCCGAGGAGCGCGGGCGCGTCTACTACTACACGGTCTTCCCGAGCGCCTTCCTGTCGTTCCACCCCGACTACGTGCTGGTCCACCGCGCGCAGTCGCTCGGCCATCGAGCCGCACCCGCATCGTCTGCGACTGGTACTTCCATCCGGACGCGATCGCCGCGCCGGGCTTCGATCCCCAGCCCGCCATCGACTTCTGGGACCTGACCAACCGCCAGGACTGGGAGCTGTGCGCCAACGCCTACAAGGGCGTCTCCTCGAACGCCTGGGAACCGGGACCCTATTCGGAGCTCGAAAGCCAGCTCGCCGCCTTCGACCGGCAGTACCTGCGGGCCCTCGCGCCGGACGCTCCGGCAGCCGTTCGCCGGCGGGCGTGAAGAGACCAGAGCCGTCCCTGCACCTTCCGCCCCCGAGTATCTAAGACCTTGGTCCGATTTACCCGCGAGTAACTCGCTGGCATTCTCCTCAAGTGGAGAGAAATGTGAGATGGCAAGTCCTGGTGCTCGCCCTGGCGGCAGCTCCGGTCCTGGGCGACGAGCTGTTCCTCAAGGGCGGCGGCAGGGTCACGGGCGAGATCGTCAAGGAGACCGACGACGGCGATGACCGTCGACATCGGCGCGGGGAACATGACCGTCCCGAAGTCGTCCGTGGTGCGGGTCGAGAGGAGCGCCTCGCCGCTGCAGCAGTACCGCGCGCAGGCCAGCGATCCTCGCGCCCGAGGACGTCGAGGGCTGGAGGAAGCTGGGCCGCTGGGCGGCGGGCCAGGGGCTCACGAAGCAGGCTCGCGAGGCCTTCACCAAGGTGAAGGCCATCGTGCCCGACGACCCGGAGGCGAATCGCGCCCTCGGTCTGGTTCTGCTCGACGGCCACTGGGTCACCGAGAAGGAAAGCTTCACCGCCCGCGGTTTCGTGCAGTTCGAGGGCGAATGGATGACGCCGGCAGAAAGGCAGGCGATCCTGGGGGAGCGGCAGGCCAGCGAGGAGGCGGACCGCCAGGCGCTGGACGCCCAGATCGAGGCCGACCAGGCGGCGCGGGCTGAGCAGGAGGCGCGCGAAGACGCGGAGCGCGACATCTGGCGCGGGCCCCTGGATCAGCTCCCGTCCCCCGGGACTATGGATCCTATGGCTATGGATACGTGCCGACGTACTGGCCCGCACAGCCGGGGAATCTGCCAGGGTCGTCGACGGTGGGGGAAAGGAGGCGAGAATGAGAGGCCGTTCCGCAGCAGGACGGCCGCTCTGGGCGCTCGCCCTCCTCGGCGCGCTCTTCACGGCCTGCTCGCCGCCCTCGACGCCTTCCTCGGCGCCTTCGTCGCCGGTGGACGAGATCGTCGCCGCGCATCTCGCGGCCCGCGGGGGCAAGGACCGGATCCAGGCGCTGCGCTCGATCCGCGAGACCGGAACGGTGACCGCGAGCGACGGGCGGGTCGCACGCGTCGTCCGCGAGATCCAGCGCCCGGGGCTCTTCCGGCTCGAGTTTACCTACCAGGGAACAACGAGCGTCTTCGCGCACGATGGCAAGGCCGGCTGGCAGATCGCGCCCCTGCAGGGCCAGTTCGAGCCCCAGGCGATGCCGCCTGAGGCCGATGCGGCGGGAGGAGTCGACCAGCGTGACATCGAGGGGCCGCTCGTCGACTGGAGGGAGAAGGGGCATGTCGTCGAGCTCGTCGGACGCGAATCGATCGCCGGCGCGGAGGCCGACAAGCTCAAGATGGTGCTCCGGGGCGGTGTGGTGCGCTACGACTACGTGGACGTCGCGTCGCACATGGTCGTGCGTTCCGACGTCTCGCGGTTGGTCCGGGGGCATCGCGTGGAGATGCAGACCACCTTCTCGGACTTCCGGAAGGTCTCCGGAATCGTCTTCCCGCACCTCATCGAAATCCACGTCAAGGACCGGCCGCAGATCCTGAAGATCGTCGTCGAGCGGATCGAGCTCGACCCGAAGCTCGACCCGGCGAGCTTCCAGATGCCGCGCTAGAGCCAAGGAGATGACATGAAAGTGCACAAGCGAACCCTTCTCGGAGCCGCGAGCCTGGCGCTGCTTCTCGCCGGCTGCGCCACAACGACCTTCACCTCGATCTGGAAGGCGCCCGATGCGAAGCCGCTGCAGCTCCAGGCCGGCGACAAGGTCGTCGCCATGGTGGTCGCGGAGTCAACCTCCCTGCGGCGTTCCGGCGAAGCCAACCTCGCGGACGAGCTCGACAAGCGGGGGTTGAAGGGCGTTCCCGCCTACACCCTGCTCACGGACGACGAGATCAAGGACGAAGCGAAGGCCAAGGCGGCGATCGAGGCCTCGGGAGCGGTGGCAGCCATCGTCCTGCGGCCGCGGGGCCAGGAGCAGAAGGTCTCCTCGACCCCCTCGACCTACTACGGCTCCTCCTACTACGGCTCGCCCTACTACGGCGGATTCTGGGGCGGCGGTTACTACGGCCATGGCTGGAGCGGCGCCTACGATCCCGGCACGATAAGGACGGACACCTACGTCTCGATCGAAACCGTCATCTACGACCTGCGCCAGAACAAGCTGGTCTGGGCGGGCCAGACCAAGACGATGAACCCATCGGACGTCGAGAGCTTCGTCGGCGAGCTGGCGGACGCGGTTTCGCGCGAGCTCCGTGCCTCGGGGATGGTCGCCAAGAAGTAGGAAACCCCTCTCCCCTGACTCAGCGCCAGCCCGTCGTCCATGACGCCGACCAGATCGAGGAAGACGTGCTGCCCGCCGCGTTCAGTTCCCGCACCTGCGCACTGCCGGTCGCACCGCCGTAAATAAAGAACCCGCCGGCGCCGCCCGGCAGCAGCAGCGGCGTGAACGACGTCCAGTTCGTGGTCCAGGTCGCGCTCCCGAGGTGCGTCGTTCCCTGACCATTCGCATTGAGCTGGTTATACGACACGGCGCCGGTGGACTGCCGGTAAGCGAACAGCCTCATGGTTCCCTCATGCGCGATCGGCACGAGGTGGGACCACCCGGTCGACCAGCTATCCGACCACACTTCGCTGAGTGTCAGGTTGTTCCCGCTTCCCGTGATCGAGTTGACCTCGACCTGCCCGCTCCCGCCCTTGTAGAGCAGAAGGTACTGCGTGGGCCCGAGGTCATAGGGCACGAAATGCGTCCACCCCTTCGTCCAGGTGCCGCCGTTGATCGTCGTCGAGCCGCTGCCCTCGACATTGATCCGATCGATGTTGGCGTAGCCATGAAGCGAGTCGTAGGCGATGAAGTACGGATAACCGCCCATCGCAAACGGCGTGAAGTGCGTCCAGCCCGCCCACCACGTGCCGCTGCTGATGGTTGTCGTGCCCTCGCCCTGTGAGTTGATGCGATCGAACCGGACCTCGCCGGTGGACGCCTTGTACCGGAACAGGTGCTGCTGACCGCCAATCAAGTAGAATGGGATGATGTGGGTCCACTGGCGCCCCCAGTTGCCGCTCCAGACCGTCGTCGTGCCCGTGCCGTCGGCGTCGAGGCGGACGAACTTCACGTCGCCGTTCCCCGGCTTGTAGAGAATCTGATAGCGCATGCCGTTCTGGTTGAATGCGGCGAATGCGCCCCCGAGGCAGTTCACGCTCGTGAGCACCTCGGCATCGTCCGTGCCATAGGTGCCCCAGGAATCCGTGTTGCCTGCATGAGTATCGATCAGGCTGCCGTTGAAGCTGACGCGAGAGGGGGAGCCGTCTTCCATTTGGTTGTAGTGCAGGTGATACGAGTCCGCGCCGCTGTCGGATACGCGGCCGACGGCCTGGCCCTGCGCGATCTGCTGCCCGATGGAAAGGGGTGGCACCGACTCCAAGTGGATGTAATCGGTCCGCCAGCCATTGCCATGATCGAGGAACACGCGGTGCTCGCCGGCGGCGTTGGTGTAGACATTGGACACGGTGCCTGCGGCAGCGGCGATGGCAAACTCGCCGTTACTGAGGTTGTTCTGGTCCTCGTCGCGCTGTGCGAGATCGATTGCGTCCGGGTCGTCTGGACCCCAGTGGGTTTCGTACGTGGACGCCCGCCAGGTCTGGCCGCAGGGAACCGGCATCTGGAACAGCGGCCGCGGGCCGGCCGCCCAGGCCTCCACCGCTGTAAGGCCCATAGTTATCGTCAAGCCGAGGATCGCCAAGCTGGCCGACTCCGTTCGTGTCGCATCGTCGTGCTCTCCGCGCGAACGGCAATCGGAGGACAGCTCCGGTGCGTCGCGCTCTGAACCGTGAAACGAACGGGCGCGGCAAGTTGCTCAATTCTCCTTCCCCTGGAGCCCGGAGGAGGATAGTGTCCGGCCGACATGATCCCGACCGATCAGCCACCCGCGGTACACAACGAGCAGGGGCTCGGCTGGCGCCCCCAGCGTCCTCTAGGCTATGATCTCTTCATGCCCTTGACTCTTCCACTCAGCGAGATGACGATCGAGGAAAAGCTCCAGGCTATGGAGGCCCTCTGGGAGGACTTGAGCCGCAACCCGGATCGCCTCGAGTCCCCCGCCTGGCACGAAGACGTTCTGCGCGAGCGAGAGAAACGGCTCGCTGCCGGCGAGGCCAGTTTCATGGATTGGGATCAGGCCAAGGCTCACATCCGCAGTCGACTTCATGAGGATTGAGATCCTCTCGGATGCCACTGAGGATCTCCTCGATGGCTACCATTTCTACGAGCGGCAGGCACCAGGTCTTGGCAACTATTTTCTCGACTCCCTATACTCCGACATTGATTCGCTGCTGGTCCCCGGCGACCAACCCGACCTGGTCATCGATGCGATCCGCCAGGTGATCGAAGCCGTGCGCGACCCGAGCACGTGGGCGACACCACAAGCAACTCCATCGGTCTAATAGTCCGTCACGCGGGAACCGACACCGGCCACGTTCCGCTCACGAATTGAAAGGTACCCCTATGACCTTACGATTATCCCGCCGCCGCGCTATGCAAATGGCACTGTCTGCCGCCGCGGTAGCCACCCTGCCCCGTGGCCGCGCCGTCGCCCGTCAGGCGATGATTACTCCTGACCAGGTCGAGGCCGCCCTGCCCAAACTTGACGGCCTGCTCGAGGACGCGATGATGCGTACCGGCGTGCCCGGCGCGGCTGTCGCCGTCGTCTACGACGACGCGGTCGTCTACGAGCGGGCCTTTGGCGTCCGCGAGGTGGGCAAACCCGATGCCGTCACGCCGGAGACGGTATTTCAGCTCGCCTCGATGTCCAAGTCGATCTCCTCGACACTGGTCGCCGCTGTGGTCGGCGACGGCGCAACGACCTGGGACGCTGTGGCGGCCGACCTACTCCCCGGGTTCGCGCTATCCGATCCATGGTTGAGCGCCCAGGTCACCCTGCGCGACCTCTTCAGCCACCGCTCCGGACTGCCGGCCTATGCCGGGGACGGCCTGACCTCGACCTTCGGGTACGGGCGCGAGGAGAGCGTGCGCCGGCTGCGCTATGTGCCACCTGCAACCTCGCTTCGTACGTCCTTCGCCTACGCGAACCTGCCACTTTCCGTCGCGGCCTACGCGGCGGCCATGGCAACCGGACAGACCTGGGAGGACCTCGCCGATGAGCGGCTGTTCGCACCGCTCGGGATGGCCACCTCCAGCTACCGTCTTGCTGACTACGTGGGCCGGACAAACAAGGCCGCCCCGCACTACCGAACGCGAGACGGTGTCTGGGCCCTGGGTGAAGTCACCGACGCCGCCGCCGCGTCGCCGGCAGGCGGGGTCAGCACCACCGTGCAGGACCTGACACGCTGGATGCGGCTGCAATTGGGCGGTGGAGTGTTCGAGGGGGCTGAGGTGGTGGCCAGCGCGCCGCTGCTTGAGACCCGCAGACCGCAGATCCTCGCGGGATCGCCGCCGAATCCGGCGGAAGGGCCGGCGTTGTTCTACGGGCTGGGCTGGTACCTGCAGTACGACGAGCGGGGGCGTCTCCTCATGCACCACATCGGCGATTTCAACAGCGGTTTCCGGACAGGGGTGAGTCTGCTGCCCGCCGCCGGACTTGGCATCGTGGTGCTGAGCAATGCCTGGCCCAACTCGCTTTCGGACGCGATTCCCAAGGCGTTCTTCGAGATCGCCGAGCGGGGCGAACCGACCAAGGACTGGATCGGCATCTTCGAGGCCCAAACCGCTGCGGCGCTGGCCGAGGTGAGCGCCGCTGCACCATTCCCTCGGGGTGACGCGCCCGCCGACGGACCGCCGCTGTCGCTTGATGCCTACACCGGTTCTTACACCAACGAGTTGTACGGCGATATTACCGTTCGGGAAGAGAACGGCGGCCTCGTGCTGGAATTCGGACCGCTACCGTCCCGGCTCGAGTTGGAACACTGGGACCGAGACGTGTTCACGTTTCCGCTCCCGCCAAGCGGCGAAGTGCTGCTGGGCAAACTCGGCGTGCAGTTCATGATCGGGCCATCCAGGAAGGCAACGACAGCAGCGCTGGGGCTACCGACAGTAGGTCCAGACGCAAACGCGCTCTTCACCCGGATGGAGTCCGAGGGATGACAGGCGCAGGACCTATCCAGGGCAACAGCGCGGGGCTATCGCATACTTGGCCATCAACAGGGAGCTGCCCAGGCTAGGTGCCAGGCGCTTCGCCCTCGGGTGTTCCGTGCGTCAAGACGGTCGTTTTTCGTCCAGGTTACGCCTGCGCGTAAGGAGAAAGCCGCACCTCATGTCCCCCTTTTCTCTGCTCACCTGGAACCTATTTGGAACCTATTTGGCGCCAAGGGTGATCCAGACATTGTCGCCGGCAGCGCCGGCAGCGGCCGGACCCGCCGCGAGCGTCACGGTCAGGCAAGCGGCGATCCAAAATACACGGCGCGAGACGCGGCGCGGGGCAGCGGGGAAGAGAGGGGAGGGATTCATACGCCGATCATATTCTGTTCTCGCCGCCCGCGCACAGGGGGAGCCGGCCAGCAAGGAGCGAATCACGTCCGCCGGTAGACCCCCGGGCTGACGCCGAACCCCTTGCGGAAAGCGTTGCTGAAGTGACTCTGGTCGGTGAATCCGGTTGCCGCGGCGATCTCCGCCAGCCCCGCCGAGCTGCGCCGGAGAAGCCAGCGTGCTCGATCGAGCCGGCAGCGCCTGAGATACTCGCCTGGCGTCATGCCGAAGCTTTGCCTGAAACGGCGCGCGAGATACACCGGATGCACCCCGAGCTTGCCGGCGATCTCGCGCACCGACCGCGGCCCTTCATCGAGACAGGTGTCGTGGAGAAGCTCGCGCGCCCGGCGGAGCCAGGCAGGAGCACGGCTCACCGCCGCGTCAGACTCGGCGCCGGTCCGTTGCAGCAGCTCGAGGCAGAGAGCCTCGGTGACGCACTCCGACAGATCGTCTCGTGATTTGGAGCCAAGGGAGCCGTGCAGCCCCCCGGATTCTATGAGAATCTGCCGCGCCAGACCCACGGCCGAGTCCGGTAAACAGACCGCCTCCACCGGCAGCCTCGTTTCCGATTCGACCGCGGCCAACGCCGGAGAGGACACGGACAAAGTGGCAAACGCCGATCGCGACAGATCCTCCTCGGCAAAACAGTCCCGATGCGCCATTCCCGGCGGGCTGTAGATGAGGCGCGGCCAGGGTGAGCCGTGCGCCGGCCGCGCGTTGGTCTCGTACCATCCACGCAGGACGAAGACGAAATGGGCCTCCTCGTGCACGTGCCACCGGACCCGGCTCTTCGGCATCGTCGGAACGAACCGCGCCAGCGTGAACCCCGCGATCTCCCGTTTCTCCGCCGCCCGCCCGAAGAACCCCCCGAACGGCATCCGCACCGTCGCATCACCCTCTGTCCCACCGGCGTCTGCCGCGTCTGCCATGTCAACACTACGAGGCGGCCTGGTGCGATGTTACCGCTGAGGCGCGCGGTCAGGCCGGCTCCTGCGGCGGGTCGGCCGGCTTCGACGCCTCGCGGCCCTCTCGGGAGCGCCCAAAGAGAAAGGCGATCGCGCCAGCGAAGAAGAGGACGCAGAGGAAGCTCCCTTCCGGACCCTGGGCGCCGCCGGTCAGAGAGTCGGACCCGGCGGGGGTCAACTTCACGAGCAGCGCCGGCAGCTTGACGTCGAGGCCGGTGATCGGCACTTGGAAGCCGACGGCCAGCAGCCAGTTCCATCCCGAGTGCCAGCCCATGACTCCCCAGATGTTGCCGGTCCTGAGGGCCCAGCCGCAGGTGAACAAGGAGAAGAGAAGAATCCCCAACGTGACTCGCCAATGCTGGTGCGGCCCGTAATGCAAGAGAGTGAAGAATATCGAGGTGATCCCGACGGCGAGGGCGACGTTGAGCTTGCGGGCGACCACGGAGAGCAGCCAGCCGCGGAAAAGGATCTCCTCCACGCTCGATTGCACGGCGAAACAGACCAGCAGGAATCCGATGCTCATCAGCGCGCTCGGCGAACCGAAGGCCTTTGCATATCCGGACGCGCTGTAGCCGCCCGCCAGCCAGATCGCGCCGACGACGCCCGAGGAGGTCGCGATACCGATCGCCAAGCCGCGCAGGAAGGTCCGCGCTCGATGGGAATCGACCAGGCCGATCGTGGCCACGGAGCGGCGTTCGACGAAGCGCACCCAGGCCAGGACGACCAGCCCCGTCAGGCCGAACTCGAAGAGCAGAAAGGAGAACCATCCCGGAAGGCCGGTAGGGTTGCCTTTGGCATCGACCAGTTGAAAGTGCTCCTCCACGCTCGACACCCCGACGAGGGGCACCGCCACGAACAGGAAACAGAGGATCGGAGCGAGAGCACCCCAGGGAAGCCAACCCTTCGCGGGTTCTGGCGAATAGAGTGCGATGGATCTCATAGTGACGTTCTCCTTGCCCGAACAGATCGTGACCCCGTCAGCGTGGCCTCGATGTGCCAACGCCAGGTGGGTCGGTTCATTCCGGGAGTCTAGGCCGGGCCGGCACTGCCGTCTTGTACGAATGCAACCTGCCGTCGCCGGAGGTTCGATGGGCGCTGGGCGACGCTTCCCCCGGAGCCCGGAGGAGGATAGTGTCCGGCCGACATGATCCCGACCGATCAGCCACCCGCGGTGCACAACGAGCAGGTGCTCGCGCGCCAGCTCTCGACGGCCGGGACTAGGTGCCAGGCGCTTCGCTGCCCGCCCGCCGAAGGCCGCCCGGGAGAGCCATCGGCAGGAGGTTCCGAGGGGTCCCCAAAAGTTCCCCTACCGTTTTAAAACTGTCGAAATGAGCTTCAGACCCCCCTCACAAACTCAAGCCCGGCGGGGATTTTCAAAAAGTCCCAGACTTTTTACGTCTATTCCGGGTCATGAGGAAGACTCCGGTTCATCCCCGAAGGCGGGGCCACAGTCGAGGTCACCTGCCGGACCCTCCACAGCCGTTTCCTCCTTCGCCCGAATCCGCTCGTCAACGACATCGTCGTCGGCGTCCTGGGACGGGCCCAGCGGATGTATCCCGATCCGCGTCTGCGCTTATGCATTTGCCTCGAACCATTTCCACCTCATCCTGGACGTTGACGACGCTCTTCAGCTCCGTCGCTTCATGCGCTACGTCAACTCCAACCTGGCTCGCAAGATCGGACGCCTCGTCAGCTGGCGCGAAAAGATCTGGTCCAGGAGGTACCAGGCCATCGTGATCAGCTCCGAGGAAGCTGCCCAGATTGAGAGGCTGAAATACGTCCTCGCACATGGCGTCAAGGAGGGGCTGGTCGAAAAGGTCACCGATTGGCCGGGCGTGCACTGCGCCCAGACTCTGATGACGGGAGAGACCGTCCAGGGCTACTGGTTCGACGGGACCCAGGAGTACGCCGCCCGCCGGCGGGGAGAGGACTTCGACCGCATGCGCTTCGCTACGCTCGAAACCCTCACCCTTTCTCCTTTGCCCTGCTGGAAACATCTCCCGGAGGAGAAACAACGGCAGCTCGTCGCTGCTCTGATCGCGGAGATCGAAGCGGAAGCCGAGGTCCGCCGCCAGCACACGGGAAGCCAGGTTCTGGGGGTCTCTGCGGTTCGCGGGCAGCATCCCTTCGACCGTCCCCAAAAGCCGAAGAAGTCGCCGGCGCCTTTGTTCCACGCGGCGAGCAAGGTGGTACGCCGGGAGCTCTACGAGGCATACCGGTGGTTTGTCGGGGTCTTCCGCGACGCTTCCGAGAAGCTTCGCGCCGGGGACCGGACGGCGAAGTTCCCGGCTGGGAGCTTCCCGCCCGCCTTGCCGTTCGTGGCCGGATAGTCTCCGGGGCCGCGGATCCATCGAATCCTGTCAAGCCCTCGCGCGGGGGGCGCTGGTCGAGGTGTATCTCCACTATCGATTTCTGATCCAAAAACGACTTCGGCGACTTGGAGTCGGCCTGGAGGATTGTGGATTCCGGTCGTCAGCAGGGTGTCCTGGGGGCCAAACTCAGACCTCAGACCTCCGTTTGGCTCTCCAGCGTCTCCCTTCTCTACGACTCTTCTACGGCTCGGCTGGCACCTGGATTGGGCCGCCTTCCGCGAGGCTTCCGAGAAGCTGCGAGCCGGGAACCGGATGGTGTCGTTCCCGACCGGCAGCTTTCCGCCGGCTCTGCCGTTCGTAGCCGGATAGAGGTAGCTGGGCAAAGTCTTGGATCTGACTCTGAGCGTCCTTGTCCGAGGGTTCTGGCCGAGGTGTATCCAGCAGGACGATTTCTCTCCCCAAACAGGGTAGGGACCTCGGCTGAGGCCGCCTTTATCCTGCCTTGATCCACTACCGGCGGGTGTTCCGTGCGTCAAGACGGTCGTTTTTCTTCCAGGTTACGCCTCCGCGTAAGGAGAAAGCCGTCCCTCGTGTCTCCGTTTTTCTCTGCTCTCTCTGCTCACCTGGAACCTATTTGGGGAGATCGAACTCAGGCGGAGGGACGGCCCTGTTGATCGCCCCGAGCTGCAACGGTTGCAACCCGGGGCCGGGGGTGAAGGCTGCTCCTTCACGCACAGGTTTACGGGCGATACCTCCAAATGAACCCGTTGTGGTGAAGCTGCCACAAGTTGCCGCCTGCCGCCAGGATGGCGACCGACGCCGGATTGCTGTCCAACTGCTGCCAGCCGGTCAGCGGCGGCCCCACGTACCTCCAGATGGCTCCCGTGTTGTGGAGTTGGTAGAGGCGGCCGTCCGCTGCGGCGATCTGTTTGGTGGCCGGGTTGTTGTCGAGGCCCTGCCAGCCGGTCCGAGGAGGGCCGACGTACTTCCAGACGCTGCCGTTATTGCGTAGCTGATATAGATCATTGCCGTCAGCTACGATGTCTACCGACGCTGGATTGTCGGCGAGCTCTTGCCACCCCGTCAACGGAGGGCTGACATACTTCCAGATGCGGCCATTGTTTTGGATTTGATAGAGATTACCTCCAGCCGCCACGATCTTCTTCGTCGCCGGGTTGTTGCCGAGCTCTTCCCAGCCCGTGATCGGCGTCCCGGTGTACCGCCAGATGCGCCCGTTGGCGTGCATCTGGTATAGGGCGTTGCCATCGGCGACGATGAGTGCGGTGGCGGGGTTGTGGTCCAACTCCTGCCAGCCGGTGATCGGTGGTCCCACATACTTCCAGATCCGGCCCCCCTGATGGAGTTGATAGAGATTGCCGCCAGACGCCACAATCTGCTGGGTGGCCGGGTTGTTGTCGAGCGTCTGCCACCCTGTCAACGGGGGGCCGACATACTTCCAGATGCGGCCGCTGTCGTGCAACTGATAGAGCTGATTGCCAGAAGCCGCAATTGCGGTAGACGCCGCGTTGTTGTCGATGAGCTCCCCAGCCAATGGTATCTGTCGCGGCACGGGCGTTGGCGAGAGCCGTCAGGGAGGACTCCACCGGCTTCTTTCCCGCATCCCCCTGGTTGAGCCAGGACGGATCGTAGATCGCCACCGGCGTAGAGCCTTTGTGATCGAAGGAGGCACGATACTTGAGAGTGCCGCTCAGGGCTTGCGTGGCAAAGCTCTGCACCTGGCTGGCCACCAGCGCTCCATTGGAACCGTCCGTATCGAGCACGACGTGGCGGTCCGAGTAGCCTGCGGCGCGGTTGACAGCGCCGGGAATGTCGGTCTTCCACTGGCCGTAGTGGAACGCGGCGTAATTGAGTCCCGGGAGCTGATTCACCGGCTGCTCATTCGGGACGCCACCTCCCGTGAGGATGCCGGTGCTCGTGGAAATGAGCTGCGGCGCCTTCTGCCGGATCGCCTGCGCGACCCAGGCGATCCACGCCGTCAAATCGCTGTTGTGGTAGTCGGACGTCTCCGATCCTGGGATCCGCAACTCGTTGCCCACCTCCCAGATCACATTCCAGCGGCCGCTGAGCGCTTGGGCGACCTTGGCGATCAGGTTCGCCTGGAAGCTCTGGTACTGGCCGCCGACTTTGAAAAACTTCCGGAAGCGCACACCCGGGTCCGTGTCGGTGAACGTGAAATGCGTGGGTGGCTGAATGCCGCCGGCCCCGGTGACGCCGTGATAGTTGAACAGACAGACTTGCACGACGACGTCGCGCGCCGCGGCGACATCGACGAAGCGGACCAGATTTGTCAGATAGGCCGCCGACACATCGAGCGCCGGAGTGAGGAGGAGCTGTTGGTGATCGGCCGGTATCCCCTCCGTTCCCTCGCGTTGGAACAGGATCGTCCGGTGCAGATTCGCGCCGGGTCGCGAGCCGGTGCCCCTTGGCGCCGCAATGTCGCCGAAGAAGCCGGCGAAGAGATCCGGCTCGCTCGCGGTCGCCTTTTTCCAGAATGAGAGCGTATAGGCGCCGTAGCCGGTGAATATCGTCGCCACCCGGAGGATCGTCTCCCGGCAGCCACGAGGGGTCGGCCTGACGAGCAGGATGACCTTTTGGATTTTCTGGCCGGCCGCTTTCTCCAGCCCGAGGACCTCGTCGGAGGGCTCGCACGGCTCGCCGCCGATGAGTGCGTGCGGCCGGACCTCGAGGCTCTCGAGCCCCGGCAGGTTGAGGCGCTTGCGCGCGGCCTCGAGTTGCTCCTGCGTCGGATGGTCCGGCAACTCCGCCAGCTCTTTTTCCAACGCGCCGGCGGCGAGGGCGGCGAGCTCAGGGACCGGATGTAGGTTGGTGCTCATGTTCGAATCCTCCTTCCAAGGGAGTGGGCGGACACCTCTCACCGCCGGGTTCGATCGGTCCGTCGGCGCCGGGTTCGCCACCGTGGCCTCCCGAGCTGCCGCCGAGCTCATCTCGGCCGCAGTCGCGAGGATCAGATCCCATGGCAAGGCGGAGGCCACACCGTAAATCCTTGAAAACAAGAGAAATCGATCCGAGGTCGCTCCCGTTTCCGGGACTGGTGCGGGTTTTCCGCCGGCTGCACGTCCCGGTTGTGGGACCCGACGGTGGCAGGAACGGGCAACCAGTGTAGGTTTCTGGCATTTGATGGACCCACCCTCGCGGCCGGCGCGCCGACGTTGTAGGCCTCCGGAGGCCCTGGCCGGATGTCAGCCTGACCTTGCAGAGCGGCAGCTTGGTGCCGGGGGGCTCCAGCCATAGGACTCAAAGAATGCGCAGACTCTTCCTCGCCGTCGCCATCGCCACCGTCCTCGCTTCCCCCCTCGCCGCCCAGGCCGCCGGCTCCAAGTCCGCCAAGCCTCCGAATCCCCGCGGGCCAAGGCCGCCGCGGCGTTACCTTTCCGCAGCATCGGCCCCGGCGTGATGAGCGGCTGGCTGGCTGGCTGGCTCCCGGTGCCAGGTGTTTCACCTCCTGCACCTCCCCCCGTCCGCCCGCCAGACCCCCCTGCCGAGATCCACTACCGTTTTAAAACTGTCGAAATGAGCCTCAGACCCCCCTCGCAAACTCAAGCCCGGCGGGGATTTCTCAAAAGTCCCAAACTTTTTACGTCTATTCGGGACTATGAGAAGACTCAGGTACATCCCCGAAGGCGGTGCCACCGTCGAGGTCACCTGCCGAACCATCCACAGCCGTTTCCTCCTTCGCCCGGACCCGGTCGTCAACGACATCGTCGTCGGCGTGCTGGGACGAGCCCAGCGCAAGTACCCCATCCGTGTATGTTCTTATGCATTTGCTTCGAATCATTTTCACCTCATCCTGGACGTGGACGACGCCCTCCAACTCGCTCGCTTCATGCGCTACGTCAACTCCAACCTGGCGCGCAAGATCGGCCGCCGCGTCGACTGGCGCGACAAGTTCTGGGCGAGGAGGTACCAGGCCATCGTGATCAGCGCTGAGGAGGGCGCCCAAGTCGAGCGACTGAAATATGTTCTGGCGCACGGTGTCAAGGAGGGCCTTGTCGAAAAGGTCACCCATTGGCCGGGCGTGCACTGCGCGCAAGCTCTGATGGCGGGCGAGACCGTGCAGGGCTACTGGTACGACGAGACCCAGGCGTACGCCGCCCGGCGCCGGGGAGAGGACTTCGACCCGATGCGCTTCGCGACCCTGGAGACGCTGACTCTCTCTCCCTTGCCCTGCTGGAAACATTTTTCGGAGGAGAAACGGCGGAAGCTGGCCGCCGATCTTATCGCCGAGATCGAAGCGGAAGCGGCGGTGCACCGCCAGGGCACGGGCAGCCAGGCTCTGGGGGCGTCCGCTGTCCGTGGGCAGCATCCCTTCGACCGGCCCAAAAAGTCGAAGAAGTCGCCGGCGCCCTGGTTTCACGCGGCGAGCAAGGCGGTCCGCCAGGAGCTCTACGAGGCGTACGGATGGTTCGTAGCCGCCTTCCGCGAGGCCGCGGAGAAGCTGCGAGCCGGGAACCGGATGGTGTCGTTCCCGACCGGCAGCTTCCCGCCGGCTCTGCCGTTCGTAGCCGGATAGCGGTAGCTGGGCGAAGTCTTGGGTCTGATCTGCGCGCCCTTGTCCGAGGGCTCTGGCCGAGGTGTATCCAGCGGGACGATTTTTCTCCCCAAAACAGGGCCGGGACTTCGGCTGAGGCCGCCTTTACCCTGCCTTGATCCACTATGGCAGGTGTTACGTGCGTCAAGACGGTCGTGTTTCGTCCAAGTTACGCCTCCGCGTAAGGAGAAAGCCGCCCCTCGTGTCCCCGCTTTCCTCTGCTCACCTGGAACCTATTTGGGCTGGGCTGGGCTGGGCCGGTTCCTCCCTGATTGACTGGCGGCGGCGATCGGGGTTCTTCGCTCTTTCCCCCCTCGCGTCTTCCTTCTCGCACCCCTTGCAGAAGTCCACCCACTTGGCTTAGAGTAAGTAGTGACTAAGTATACTCGGAGTTCGGCACTTCGCTCTCCAAACGGTGCCGGGGCTAAGCTGTGCCCGATGCCGAGAACAGGGCGCAGCTAACGTTGCAAGCTTCTGCGCATAGAAAAGGACGAGTGGAACGGCCGGTGGCGGATCGTCAATCGACCATAAGCGCTTAAGAGGAGGATCTAGTGACTGATTCGAAAAGTTATCTGTGTCCGCACTGTGGGAATGAGAACGAAGTACATCAGGATAGCTTGTTGAAAAGCATCAAAAAGAACATTGGGCCGGTTGCAATAAATACGGTTGTCGCGCTTACAGCTGGAGCAGTTTCCGCCAAAAAGCGACTTCCGGGGGGCGTTATCGCCAGCAGTGTGTTCGTCCTAGAGGGCCTCTATGATTACTTTTATCTGAAATGTGGACATTGCGGCGAGCACTTCTTTATTAAGCGATGGGAGTAAGTAGAAGAAGTAAATGGGGTTAGGCGATCTGTTGGTGACTCATTACTAAGCCATACAACATACATCTCTCCGCTGGAGAGAGCCATCGCTACGGTCGCGAGGGTATTGTGGCACCAACGCTATGGGAGAATCCGATGCCCAAATATTACGTATGCAAGAACTGCGGAGAGAAAAACAAAGTGGATGAGAAGGATTTTATAGGCTTCGTTGGGGACAATGCAGGGCCGATGGCCGGAAGGGCAGCCATCACGCTTTTGGCTGCTGTGGTCACGGCTCCCATAGGAGGTATAGGGGGCATTGTTGCAGGCGCTTTGTTCACTGCAGAGGGCGCACGTGATTATTTAAGCCTGGAGTGTGGAAAGTGTAAGGAGCGCTTCTTCATCAAGCGGTGGGAGTAATAATTTAGAGCAAAATAAAGGCAGCTTGGTCACCGCGAGCGCAACCATAGATAAAGCCAAGCTATATAATAACCAGTTCCTCCTCCTCCTCCCACTCGACTCGCCCGTCCTTCTTCTGTGCGCCGGACCAAAGAACCTCTCGAAACTCTTCCTGAATGCATCGATCCAGCACCTCGAAGCGCCCGAGGGCCAGCCATTCGCTTACGAGTCTCTCTACGTCTGCCCCTCCCTCCAAAGGTACGGCCCATCTCGTGACAAAACGTTCCACTCGAAAAGCCACACCTAATGAAGATAGTTGCTCGCGCACACCGTCAACCTCCAGTCGGCCTACAGAATACTCCGTATCTAGACTCCTCTTGAGCCGACCAAGAAGGCTGCTAGTGGCATTCGATGCGACCAATACCCGCCCCCCCGCTTTCCGAAGCGCTAGAAGCATTGGTATCGAGTCACCTCCCTCGATGCCGAATATGCTGTGGATTGCGAGGACTAGGTCGAACTGTCGTTGCGAGTTGTAGGATTCAAATCGCCCGGCAAAGATCTCAGCCGAAAGCTCCCCAGACGCCACCCTCGCGCGGATATCCTCTACAAAGACAGGTGATTGTTCGACAACTTCCACCTCGACCGGGACTCCCCACCGTTCAATCTCCCGGCATATCATGGCCGTTCGCTTTCCGTCGCCGCATCCAACATCCAGTAGAGCCACTCTCGGGCGCCCTTCAACCATCTCGCGCACAGCCCTTTCAAGGATCTCCTGCACTAAGGTGTCTCTCTCGCCATAGAGCATTCGTTGGAATCTCTGGTAGCTCCGAGCACCTTGATCGGTACACAGGAACCTTCGGTATTCGGCTCTCGCCGACGGCGCTAGAATTTCCGCTTGCAGACTTTTCATAGCCATTCCGCGACTCTCCGCTGAAGAACCGGTTCCAGTTCAGAAATACCCCAGTTCAAGAGTAGGGCGATACCTACGAACACAAATACTCCCGTAAGGACCAATGAGATGTTAAATAGGCCTGCAGCAACCAGGATCAAGTGTCCCAGCCCGGCCTCGGATGATATGAACTCGCCTATGAAGGCTCCCAGCAAGGCGAAACCCACGTTCAGCCGCATCGCTGACACGACCCAAACGACGGCGGCCGGCGCCACAATCTTTCGAAACATCTGACCTTTTGTTGCGCGAAATGTCTTCAACAACATCGCATACCGCACATCTACCTGCTCAGCGCCCGTGTAGGCTTGCAGCAACGCCACAAATACGGTTGATAGCGCCGCAGTAACCACCTTCGAGAACACTCCAGTGCCGAACCAGATAATCAACAACGGCGCCAAGGCGAAAATAGGCGCCGAACCGAGCGCGACTATGTATGGCCTCGCGACTTGAAAAACAGTGCGAGAGTACCACAGTGCCATCCCTAACGCTGTTCCCAAGACACTACCTACCACAAAGCCCGCCCCAGCCTCGAACAGCGTAATTCCCGCATCTCGAACGAGAGAACCTTCCAGGGTTTTCTTGACGAGGTATCCGCCTATCGATCGAGGAGAGCCGAAGAAGAACTTCAAGTCTGGTCGAAGTACGACCATTAGCTCCCAAGCCGAAAACAGCACCACGACCGGGAGCGTTTGGAGTGCCAAGAGGCGCAGGGAATACTTAGGATGCTGCATCATTAAGATATCTCAGCTCGGTAAGAACCTCCGCAAATTGGCGTGCAAAGCTCTCTGAGGATCGTATCTTAAGCGGGTCCCGCTCTCCGTCTCCACGGCTAATGGGAAACTCCCTCTTGACATAGGTCGGTTTTCCGCTAAGTACAAGCAGTCGGTCAGCTAGTGCTATGGCATCTTCAATGTCGTGCGTGACGAGCAGAACACCCCAACCAGCTCGCTGCTGCTGGCGAAGCAAGAGCCTCTGCGTTCGAATTTTGATGTCGTAGTCTAGGCCCGAAAAGGGCTCGTCCAATAGGACCACCGCTGGCCCCGCAACGAGTGTCCGAATTAAGGCAGTCCGGCGCGCCATTCCGCCCGAGGTCACTGCGGGAAGATAGCTCCGCGCCTCGCTCAACCCCAGTTCCTCAAAGAACGCCGTGCACTCCTCTCCGGCCTTTTGAGGGTCCAACCCAACTATTTCAGCGCCCAACATGGCGTTCTTCCAGAGCGTCCGCCACGGCAGAAGGAGAGAGTCCTGCATCATGTAGCCAATCGGTTGATCGGCACCCCGAGCATGCAGGACCCGTCCGCCATCTGCATTGATCAAGCCAGCAACGATGTTTAGCAAGGTACTCTTCCCGCACCCACTAGGCCCGATAATGGCCACAGTCTCAGCGCCTCGTAGGCAGAGCGAGATCTCCTTGAGCACAAGCAACTCGTCAAAACCCTTCCGAATTCCATCAAGCTCTAGTAAGACCTCACCTACCGACTTCGTCACGGCAAACCTCTTGGGTGATGTTCCACCAAATATTCGGGCGGCCCGCTATCACTGAACACCGAACAGGGAATATACTTCCGCTCCCACTAATGCCGAGGAAAGCCCTACCCAAAGCCCGAATAAGACCCTCGTCCGCTCCCCGTCTTTTCGCAACTCGCTTAGCAGCATCGCACCCGTGAGAATCCAAAGGAGCAGCACCGCAATCCCTCCCAACACCAGAGCAGTCACGAAGCCAAAGTCCAGATCTTGCGCTTGCTTAACCAAGGTAGTCGCCCGGCTCACCGCGGCGAACGAAAAGACAAAGCTGAAAAATCCCGTCAACCCAGGAACGCTGATTTCACGACGCCTCAGCCAATCCCACACCCGGCCAAAACTGAAATCCTGCTGCATGGGTTTGGCAGCTGACGGCTGCAAAGCAGCGGCAGCTTTAGCAAGAGAGATATGGTTCCGCCATCCTGGCTGTATCAGGATAGCTGGAATTTCGGTGAAGGCCTCATATTGAGGTGCGTCCCATTCACTATCCACGGTCCGGCGGAGGCGGATGTTTTTCTCCCAAGCCCCCTGGGAGATCTCCAGGTTTGTCGAGTATAAATTTTCGTATCTTACAACCCGCTCCAATGCAATCTTGATAATTCTGAGAGCGTCCTCTTCACTAGAAAAGACGATTTCGTTGCTCTGCGCTACCGGATCTTGGAGAACTTGATAGATAACGGAGGCAAGCTCGTCAAGATCCGCGGTCAGGATTTGATCTACCGCCCTGCGGAGGCCATGCAGAATGGCAACTACGAGTCCGAGATCTTGTTCAAAAATCGATAACCTCGTAAGAAGACCAGTGAAGAACATGCCCTCGATCTCAGTCGGCTTACTGGCGTAGCTGAATACGACTCGATCGCTACCAAACCCATAGTCAGCCATCTTGAGGATATTAGATGTGACGACAACCTCGCGTTCGCCCACGGCCTCATCGAACTCGTGCTCGAAGGCCACAGTCCGCATATTTGGAGTTTTTCCGGGGGTCGAGAGCTTTAACTGAAGCCTCGCCCCGATCGCCCATCCGGTATTCGGACCTTCGTAGCAACGGATGGTATCCACCTTTCCTAAAAATCCGTCTTCCGTGCCAACTGTCTTCAAGAAGTTGCCATCGTTAAAGAGCCAGACCGGGACCTCACGGATCAGACTGCCTACTACTACTACGGGATCAGGGGCGCCGAATTCGTTTCGAGCCGAGATTTCCTTGAGAAATTTACCTCCTAGTAATAGGGGATCGCAGATTGCGAAGCTGCTCGGCGTAACCCCCGTCTCTTGAGCAAAAAGTTCTTCAATGGCACGCCTGTCTCCGTTCGAGTAACGGAGTCTCGACGTTTCGAGGGAAAAAACCCGAATGCTTCGCGAGGAAGAGTGGAAGGTAGATGAAACCACGGAACGCATGACTGATGATAATGGGCTTACTCATGCGCCAGTCGGCCTTATTGCAAGCCCTGCTCCGCTTTGCGCGCGAACCGGTTGTCAAAGAGCTCGTCAGTCGGCATTGCTTTTAGATCGCCCACTTGTACCCTGATTTCAAGTAACTTCCTCCAGGACTCAGGATCTACAGCGGCATGTCTAGGGATCGAGCCTGAGTCGATAAGCCGGCGCAACGCCTTTCGCACGACATTCTCTGGAATCTCTGGCAATCGATTCCGTGCAACTGCCACTGTCCCGTCAAAGTCTGAAGCTATGAAGTTGTAGGAGCGTTCATAGGCGTTCACAAACGACTGCACAACCGCCGGTCTCTCGGTGATCAGTTGCTGAGAAGTCATAACGCCAGTAAACGCTAATGGCCCCCAGGCATCCGGGTAGGAAAAGACCACTTGTCCCCCCTCAACCTCAACCTGTGAGACATTAGGCTCGATTGTCTGCGCAATATCCGCCTGCCGATTCTTGAGAGTGGCAAGTTCGGACCCGAACGGGACCTGGAGAATCTTTACGTCGGTTCCAAGGCGCAGTCCGGCTCGCTGTGCGAGTTGCTTCTGAACAACATAAGAGGTGTTGGGCTCTGGATAAGTGGCAACGGTCCGCCCCCGGAAACCAGCCGGATCGGTGAATGGCTGGATAGTTTTGTCGAAAGTCACACCCCAAATAGCGACTCGATCTACTGCCATTGCGACAACACGGCCATCCCAGCCCTGCTCCCTCGCGATGGCGACGAAGGCCGGGTCACCTTGGGCGAACTGGGCACTCCCGCTTGTAAGCGCCGAAAACGCCTGAGCATCGCCTCCTCCGGTTTTGATTGTGACATCGAGGCCCTCGGCCGCGAAAAAGCCCTTGTCTTTCGCCACATAGAGCACTATGTATAAGGGATGCTGAAAGGCTTGGTTGACAACTACCGGAGTAAGCCTTTCCGCAACAGGCGGGGGTGTGGCTTCTGTTCCTTGCGGGGGAAGTGGCTTGTCCTGCGGCTGGGTCATAATCCACCAGCCAACGGCCACGGCTACTAGAACCAAAAGGGCGAGGGCAACGAGGGTCGTTCTTCGCATGCCGAGTCTCCTAATCAGATGTCCTGTAGCACGGGGGTACTTTCGCGGCCCAATACTAGCACGACTACAACGGAGGTGGAGGTACCGGAGGGGGTAGGCGCGGAGTAGCGGAGTTGGTGCCAACCCACCAGGCCCGTCGGTGCTCGTCCATGTTCGTCCGATTTCGTCCTTGTTGGCCGTCCAACCTTCCCCCCACCCGCCCATTCAGGTAAGAGCGCGGTTGGCCGCTCAGGGCCGCGGGCGGGGAGCGAGGCGTCTACCGCTCCACCGATGGCGGCGCCACCTGGACCCCGGTGCTCCAGATCGACGAGAACACCGGCGTCACCGATCTCGAATTCGATCCCTCCAATCCTGATGTGGTCTATGCCGCGGCTTACCAGCGCCGGCGCCACGTCTAGGGGTTTCCTCGGCGGGGGGGCCGGCTCGGGGCTCTGGAAGTCCGTCGACAACGGCAAGACCTGGCGCCAACTGAAGACCGGCCTGTGATCTTTGCGGCCCAACGGGTCGCGAGAATCCAGCCCAGGGCATCTGAGGCCGGAGGCCGATGCCCTGGGGTTCACCAAGCCCCCACAGTCCTGCGGCCTGAAGGGCCGCGAGAACCTGGACGGATCGGGCCGACTCCGATCCCCCAAAGATCTCTCGCGGCCTTTCAGGCCGCTTCTTTGGGTTGCCTTTCTATCCCAGGGCATCGGCCTTCGGCCTCAGCCCCGGGCTGAGATCTGCCGACCCTTTGGGCCGGGTGGGGCTGCCAGCGCTATACCGCAGGTCAAACCTGCCTTGACAGCAGTAGGAGTCTGTCAACACAGGATTGAGCTGTTGGCGTAACGCCTCCCCAAGAGCCCTCCGGACCCTACGGGTCAGCGAGGGCTTGCAGCCGATGTCCATGGAGGTGGCAGCGCGGAGGGACTCCGCGGGGGAGGGGACTGGCATCCCCTTTCAGGTTGTCAGTACCTGGAATTCGGCATCCTCTATGGGAGATAGCGTTGTAAATACCCACATTGGTGATGTCTTTCCTCCGGAAGACCTGACTTGTTCCGGGCTCAACATTGCGTGTACCGGAGAATATGTTGCCAAATTTGGATTCACGGACTAAAATTCGAGGGTGTTCACATCTTTTTGCAGCGGTGAGCCTCCATAATGGAGGGAATTCACAGCTTTTTCGCCCGAATTCTCAGCCGTGTTTTCAATAGCTCAAGGATCTACCGCGGAACGGCGGGTCTTGAAGAGGGTATTCACAGCTTTCTGCGCGCAAAAGGTCCGCAGCATTCCGGTACACGCAATCTATTGACAGGTCGCAGAGGATTGGTGTCCGGTTTTCGCAGCGCCCTGGGCGGGCGTTCCGGGTCCGGCCCGTGCTAGCATAGGTCTCGACATAGGCCGCTCCGGCGGCCAGGAGGACCACCGGTGGAGGCTGAACGGATTGTGCGTTTGTTTCGGAATGGCCGGAACCAGGCCTTGCGGATTCCGCGAGACCTCGAATTGCCTGGCAACGAAGCCGTCCTCCACAAGGAAGGAGACCGCTTGATTGTCGAGCCGATTCGGAGACCGTCCGTGTTGGAGCTTCTGGCCTCCTGGGAGCCTCTCGACGAGGATTTCCCCGAGATTGAAGACCCTCCGCCGGTGGATGACGTGGATCTGTGAGATGGGCGATTTTCGTTACCTGCTTGATTCCAATAGCGTGTCGGACCTGATCCGCCACCCCGGCGGGAAGGTGGCCCGAAGGTTCGCTGTCGTAGGAGAGCTCGTTGTATGTACGAGCATCGTCGTTGCCTGCGAGCTCCGTTTTTGCGCGGCGAAGAAAGGTTCCTCCGAGCTCTCGATCCGCATCGACCAGTTGCTCGCGAGCCTCAATGTTCTGCCGCTGGACCGTGAAGCAGACCGGCACTATGCCGAAATTCGGACACATCTCAGCCGGAAAGGCCAACCTATCGGCTCGAACGACCTGCTGATCGCGGCCCATACGCTGGCGCTCGATCTGATTCTGGTGACCGACAACGTCGATGAATTCGCCCGCGTTCCAGGGCTTTCGATTGAAAACTGGCTTGCCGCCTGACCAGGCTCGCTTTTTACCCAAAAGACAGCGTAACCCTCGCCGGGGGACTCGAAGAATGCGCAGACTCTTCCTCGCCGTCGCCATCGTCGCCATCGCCACCGTCCTCGCTGCTCCCCTCGCCGCCCAGGCCGCCGGCTCCAAGGCCGCCAAGGTTCCCGATCCCAAGCCCGCCGAATCCCCGCTGGCCAAGGCCGCCGCCGCGTTGCCGTTCCGCAGCATCGGTCCCGGCCTGATGAGCGGCCGCATCGCCGACATCGCGGTCCATCCCACGGCTCCGGGCATCTGGTACGTGGCCGCCGGCTCGGGCGGGGTCTGGAAGACCACCAACGCCGGCACCACCTGGACGCCCATTTTCGAAGACCAGCCCTCCTACTCGATCGGCGAGATCACTCTCGATCCCACCAACCCCGAAGTGGTCTGGGTCGGCACCGGCGAGAACGTCAGCGGGCGCCATGTCGGCTGGGGGGACGGCGTCTACCGCAGCCGCGACGCCGGCCGCACCTGGCAGCGGATGGGCCTTCCGCGGTCGGAGCACATCGGCCGCATCCTGGTGGACCCGCGCGACGGCAACCGTGTTCTCGTGGCCGCCGAGGGGCCGCTCTGGGCCGCGGGCGGGGAGCGCGGCGTCTACCGCTCCACCGATGGCGGCGCCACCTGGACCCCGGTGCTCCAGATCGACGAGAACACCGGCGTCACCGACCTCGAATTCGATCCCGCCAACCCCGACGTGGTCTATGCCGCGGCCTACCAGCGCCGGCGCCACGTCTGGGGGTTCCTCGGCGGCGGGCCCGGCTCGGGGCTCTGGAAGTCCGTCGACAACGGCAAGACCTGGCGCCAACTGAAGACCGGCCTGCCGAGCGGGGACATGGGGAAGATCGGCCTCGCCGTCACGCCCGCCGATCCGTCCCTGGTCTACGCCACGATCGAAGCCGGCGAGGAGGAGCGCGGCTTCTACCGCTCGCGCGACCGGGGCGAGAGCTGGGAGAAGCGGAACGGCTACATCTCCGGCGGCACCGGCCCCCACTACTACCAGGAGATCGAGGCCTCGCCCCTCGACGCCGACCGGGTCTACCAGATGGACGTCTTCCTCCACGTGACCCGCGACGGCGGCGCGACGATGGAGATCCTCGAGACCGGCCACGACAAGCACAGCGACAACCATGCCCTGTGGATCGACCCGAATGACAGCGGGGGCAACCACCTGCTGGTGGGCACCGACGCCGGACTCTACGAGAGCTTCGACGAGGGGAGGACCTTCCGGCACTTCCCGAACCTGCCGGTCTCGCAGTTCTACAAGGTGGCGCTCAACAACCGCGAGCCGTTCTACGACGTCCTGGCCGGGGCGCAGGACCTGGGCACCCTGCACGGTCCGTCGCGCACCCTCAACGGGGACGGCATCCGCAACCAGGACTGGTACGTGCCGCTCGGCGCCGACGGCTACGGCGTCGCCTTCGACCCGCGCGACCCCGACCTCCTCTACCTGATGTTTCAGGAGGGGATGCTCTTCCGCAAGGACCGGCGCAACGACGAGGCGCTGATGATCCGCCCCCAGCCCGCCGAGGGGGACGCGCCGGAGCGGTGGAACTGGGACTCGCCGCTGCTGGTGAGCCCGCACCGGCCCGACCGGATCTACTACGGCTCGCAGCGGGTCTGGCGAAGCGACGACCGGGGCGGCAGCTGGACCCCGATCAGCGGCGACCTGACGGAAGGGCGGAGCCGCTACGAGCAGAAGTTCTTTGGGCGGGTCTGGAGCGTCGATGCGCTGCACGACAACAATGCGATGTCGAAGTACGCCACCACCACGGCGATCTCGGAGTCGCCTCTCCGGGAGGGGACGCTGGCGGTCGGCACCGACGACGGCCTGGTGCAGGTCACCACCGACGGCGGCCGGAGCTGGAGCCGTGCGGCGGCGATCCCCGGGCTGCCGGCGCTGTCCTTCGTCAACGACGTCGAGATGTCGCTGCACGACGCCGCCACCCTCTACGTGGCCGCCGACAACCACAAGACCGGCGACTTCACACCCTATGTCTTCGAGAGCACCGACCTGGGCCGCACCTGGCGCTCGATGGCGGGGGACCTGCCGCCGGGGACGATCGTCTGGGCGCTGCAGCAGGATCACGTTCGGCCCGACCTGTTCTTCGCTCGGCACCGAGCGCGGCCTCTACTTCAGCCTCGACCGGGGTAGCCACTGGCTCAAGCTGGGAGGCCTGCCGACGATCCCGTTCCGCGACGTGAAGCTGCACCGGCGCGACAACGACCTGGTGGGCGCCAGCTTCGGCCGAGGCATCTACGTGCTCGACGACTACACGCCGCTCCGCGGCTTATTGGTGGGGGCGTCGGCGGGGGAGGCGGCGCTCGCGCAAGAGGGGGTGCTTTTCCCGGTCCGCGACGCCTGGTGGTTCGTGCCCTACCAGCCGGGACAGGCTCCGGGGCGTCCGGAGCTCGGCAGCGACGACTTTACCGTCCCGAACCCGCCCCACGGCGCCCTCTTCACCTACTTCCTGCGCGAGGCGCCGACCTCCGCGCGCGAGGCGCGGAAGGCCGGCGAGAAGGCGCTGCGCGAGAAGGGAGCCGACGTGTCCTTCCCCGGCTTCGACCGGCTGCGGGCCGAAGCGCTGGAGACGGACCCGAAGGTGCTGCTGATCGTCTCGGACGCCGCCGGGCGCAAGGTGCGGTGGATCGAAGGGCCGGCCAAGGAAGGGCTGCACCGGGTGAGCTGGGACCTGCGCGGCCCGGTCCCGGACCCGGTGGTGCTCGACCCGCCGGCCTTCCAGCCCCCCTGGGCCGGTTCGCCGGTGGGCCCCCTGGTGGCGCCCGGGCGCTACTCGGCGGAGCTGGTGGTGGTGTCGGCGAGCGGAGCCCGTTCGCTGGGAGCGGCGCAGTCGTTCGAGGTGAAGCCGGTGCCGAACCTGCCGCCCGGCACCGACCCGGCGGCGGTGGCCGCCTTCCAGGGGGAGACGGCGGAGGCGGGGCGGCGGCTGTCGTCGGCCTCGGCGGAGCTCGGCCGCGTCAGGGACCAGCTCCGGCAGATGCGGGCGACGCTGGGAGAGACCCCAAAGGCGGACCTGGCGCTCTACGCCCGGCTGGACGCGGTGGGTCAGGCGGTCGCGGAGCTCGAGCGGCGGCTCCAAGGCGACCCGGCGCGGCAGAATCTCTCCGAGCCGGACACCCTGTCGATCGGCGACCGCGTGGGGTCGATCCGGGACGGCCACTGGCAGACGCGGCAGATGCCGACGGCGACCCAAAGGCGCAACCTGGAGATCGCCACGGCCGGGCTGGATGCGCTGGAGCGCGACCTGAAGGCGCTGATCGCGGGCGACCTGGCGAAGCTGGAGGAGGCCTTCGCGGCGGCGGGGGCGCCGTGGACCCCGGGGCGGCGGGTGCCGTAGGCCTCATCAGCATCGCGCGGCAGGCGACTCGACCCGACTACAGGCAGATGGTGTAACAGCCGTTCCGGCCACTTCCTTTGCAGCAGAGCGTCTGGGGGCTCCAGAGGCGGGTACAGCCCACAGGATGGTTATCGAGGTTGTGGCAGGGATTGTGGGAGCTGTAGGCCGGGGTCGGCGTGCCGAAGCTCAGCACGAAGGCTCCGGCGAGCATCAAGGCGCTGAAACAGAGCTTGAAGAGTTTTTTCATGTGGCCTCCTCCTTGTTTGACCTGATGAGTGGACCTTCCTCCAAGAAAAGGTGCAGGCCGCGATAGAAACGGGACAAGCAACGCCGGTCGAAATAAGTGCCTGGCACCATTGGGGCCGCAGCGGGCGAAGGGATACTTCGGCCTAAGCTGCCAGTGTGATGCGCAGCTCTTCGAACGTCATTGGTTTTGCGAACAGCCAACCTTGAGCGTATTGAACCCCCCGTTCACGCAGGAACTCCGCCTGGGCCTCGGTCTCCACCCCTTCGGCAATCATCTCGATATTCAGCGACTTTGCCATTTCGATGATGTGGAGCACGACCTGGCTTGTCGCGGCGTCGGTCCCGATAGTGTCCACGAACGATTTGTCGATCTTCAGGTAGTCGAGCTCGAAGCTCTGCAGTTGGGAGAGGTTGGAGTATCCCGTGCCAAAGTCGTCTATCGCGACTCCTATGCCGAACAAGCGCATCTGCCCGACGATCTTCCTCGCAAACTTGGGGTCTGTGAATCCGCGCTCGGTCGCCTCGACGATCAGGTTGCCCGACCTTGCCTCGGTGGCGGCGGCCAACTGGTGGAGCATGGCGACGGTGGCTTCATCACGCAGGTCCGCCGACGAAAGATTGATGCTGAGGTGAAAGGTGGGATGCTGCTGAAAGAGACCCGCCGCGTCACGCGAGGCGAGTTGCACGACACGCGCGGTGATGCGCTGGATCAGGCCGCTGTCTTCGGCAACAGCGATGAACAACTCTGGACGCATGATCTCGCCGCTGGACCGGCGCCAGCGAATCAACGCCTCCGCCCCGGTCCACTTTCTCGTTTCCAGCTCGACGATCGGCTGATAGGCCAGGAAGAACTCGTTGCGTTTCAAGGCCGTTCGGATCACGGCAGGCATCGCCAACTGCAATCTGGCGAGATGGAGAACCGCCAGCCCGAGCAGGATACCGGCCACGATGCCCACCGGGACGATCACCGCCGCGGCGGCGCGTATCCGCTGCTTCAGCAGTGAGGTCGGACGGGCAGAGACGGCCCCGATCCAGTAGCGTTTCGACGCAACGACCGCGACCACGTAGTCACCATCCACGAACGCCGCTTCATTGCCGCCACGGAGCTCCGCGAGCCACTCCGGCTTCATGAAGCCGCGCGACGTCAGGATCCTGTGTGTACCCGTCCCGGCGAGTGTAGCGAGCGATACGTCCTTCGCTTCGGTGGTGACATCGATCGGCAGGTTCTTGTGCACGATTGCCACGTAGCCGTCTCGCTCGACAGCCAGAAAGCTGATTCCCTTGGCGAAGGGAAACTCGACATTCGTCCGCAGCTTGACGCCGGTCGGTTGGACCAGATCGACCGGGCCGAGGTCGAGACCTTGACCCGCGCTGTCCAGCGAAGAACAGACGAGGCGATCGCCGGAAATCTTGCCAATCGCCTGAAGGTAGCAGGAAGCAACGTCGATCCTATCCATGAGCGCGAGGTTGTCTGCGGAGCATGGGGCGGCTCCCCCCGACGCCACCAGGGCCGCGATTCCCGCATCGATCTGGTCCGCCGTAGCCTCTGACCGGTCAAGCGCATCGCGTGCATAGCCGAGCACGAGACTCTTCTCCGCGTGCAGGCCCTCCCGTTGGGCGACAAGAATTGCCAGTACGATGGGCGCCGTCACCAACAGCGCCGCTAGCAATGTCCAGGTTAGTACCACGCGTTTGCTCATGCGGCTCCTTGGCCGGCTCCTTGGCCGGCTCCTTGGCCGGAACATCGGCGGCTTGACCGTGGAGAGATGCCCGGCCCTTCAGGACCAAGGAGGCCAGAGAGTGTGCGTCCGCAGTCGAAAGAAGCCACAGTCATTCATTGTAGGCTTTTTGGCGGTAGCGGAAGACCGCTTCGAGGGCGCGGCGGGATCCTTGTTGACTTAGTCCACTGCTTAGTCTAGGGTGTGGCCATGGCTGAGATCAACGTCCATGAAGCGAAGACGCACCTGTCCCGATTGCTTCTGCGCGTCGCCGGCGGCGAGGAGATCGTGATCGCCCGGGCCGGCAAGCCGGTCGCGAAGCTGGTTCCGGTCGAACCCAAGCCGCAGCGCCTCATCGGCCAGGACGACGGGCTTTTCGACGTACCCGACGACTTTGACGCACCCTTGCCGGACGAGGTGCTGGCCCTGTTCCACTCTTGAGAATCCTCCTCGACACGCACTGCTGGCTGTGGATGCAGGCCAGCTCGAAGCGGTTTTCCGAGCCGGTCCGGGCGTTGCTCCAGGATCCCGAGAACCAGCTCTTCCTCTCGGCCGCGAGCTCGTGGGAGATCGCGATCAAATATGCGCTCGGGAAACTCCCTCTTCCCTTGCCGCCGATGGAGTACGTCCTCAGCCGGATGGTGACGAGCGGCATGTCGCCTCTGCCGGTCCAGCACAGTCACGCGCTGCACGCCGGCAGCCTCCCGCTTCACCATGCTGACCCCTTCGACCGTCTTCTCATCGCACAAGCCCAACTGGAGCATCTGCAGATCCTCACGGCCGACAGCCAGTTTGCCGCCTATGAGGTCGATCTGATCAGGGCGTAGAACGCGCTGCCCCTGAGCGGACGGTTCAGATCTCGTCCAGGTCGCGGTACTGGAGACTCGGGATGCGCGGGGTGCGGACGTCAAAGCCACGCTCGCGGTCCACGGCTTCGAAGACTTCGATCTTGTAGGCCAGGCCCTCGGACTCACCCGCGTCGGACCAGTGGTAGCGATGTTCCCAGTCCTCCTCGGAACGAATGAGCGGCCATCCCGCCAGGGCCAGGTGAAGCGCAAAGGTCCCGGGAATGCAGTGATTCATATAGATAGGCTGGTCTTTGAGATCCTCGGACTCCCAGCCGAGCCGCTCTCCGAGATGCCGCGCGGTAACCATGGTCCGCCATTGATCGCCTTCCTGGATCAGAAAGCGTGCCTCGGCTTCGCCGATCTCGACGCGATACGGTGGCAGCTCCGGCTGCCAGGTGAAAGCCAGACAGTGCTTCCACATCCAGATCCACATCCCGATCCGGGCATAGAAGCGCACCGCAGGCTGCCAGGTCCAACTCGTGTCGAGCCGAATCCCGCCGCCGCCGCTCTCGAGCGTTGCGCGGTAGACCGCCTCCAGGGCACGGCGGCCTATGTTTCGATTGCGCATCGCCGGATCGACATACAGGCTGGAGATCGAGATCAGATCGAGCCCATAAATCATCGTCGTGATGGCAATCGTCCCAACGCGCCGGCCCTCGTCGAGAAGCCAGAACGGGAGGCGGTATCCCTTGTGAGGGCTCGCCAGAGGTCTGCCGTCGAAGCTGGCACGGCGCTCATAGGCAAGGCGTTCCATCTCCGAAAGCCCGCTGACATCGAGCTGCACATGGAAGTGGCCCTCGATCAGCGACGCCAGCTCACACAGATTCCAGGCTCTCGTCTCCTCTTCATCCGTCGAGAGCGGCTCGATCGCCTTCTGAGCGATGAGTTGCTGGCAGCACCCGTCGATGATGTTCTGTCGCTTCTGGTACCAAGTATCCGTGCTCATGTGGACCACTATATTCGTTTCGGTTTTCTCTGTCGATGTTTTGTAGTCTGCTAACGACAGCTCGTCGTCGGTCTGTAACGGCCTGACTCCAGCGGTGACGGTTCGCTGTACGACTACGACGCTTTGCCTCCGTCGACGCCGGTCCGTTGTCCGAGTACGACGCTTTGCCTCCGTCAAAGGCGGTTCGTTGTACACCGACGACGAGCCACCTTCCCTGGAGGCGAAGCGTCCTCCATGGACAATGGATCGTCCCCGCCAGCGGCAAATCGTCGTACATGGCGGTAGACCGTCGTACTCCTACAACGGGCCGCGGTAGACGGCGGCAAAGCGTCGTCCTCGTACAACGATTCGTCGCAGAGGGAGGCAGACCGTTCTACTCGTACAACGGTCTGCTGTAGGCAGAGGCAAAGCGTCGTACCCGTACAACGGACCGTCGCCACTGGAGACAGGCCGTCGTAGACCGGCGACGAGCCACCGTCAGCGAGCAACGGAATATCGTCCACGTAGCACGGCGGAGAACCCGGAGCTCATACGAGTCCGGCGGGCCGGCGAAGCTGGCTCCGCACCCACTCCTTGCGAGCCTGCCAGGCTTCCTCGACCGACCTGTACTTGCGGACACCGGGAACGTGCTTCATGGGGTGAAGCCAATAGGCGAGCTGCGTGAGCGAGCAGGCGAGCCGGAGGTTCTCCGGATCGAGAGGAGTGCGCCTCTGTGCACCGGGCATGTCGGCTACGGAGCGAAACTTGCGGACCGGCATCAGTCCTCCTTGAGCTTGAATTCCTCTTTGATCACCTCAGCGTCCAACCGGTCCTGCGGACGGACGGTATCTCGCTTCATTCTATACAGCATGCGAGGAGTCGCGACGGAGATCCGGGTTCCTTCGGCTGTGGTCAGGATCTCCGACTCGAGGTCTGGGTAGCTGAACGCTTCCCCGAGTCGGGAGAGGATGTCAACCGAGTATCGGCCGTGCGGAGGCGTGTACTCGATGGCAGGATAATCGCCTGCCAGATCCTCCGCCGAGATTTCATCAACGTTTGGATCGTTGTCGAAGAGGCTCTTGAAGGCTCTCTTCAGGCGATCCACGTTCTCGGCTTCCGGCGACACGAAGAAGTCGAGATCGTGCGTAGCGCGCACCAATCCCTGTGCTGCCATGGCCATGGCACCGATGAGGACGTACCGAACCCCCTCGCGCTCCAGAGCCGCGAGAATCCGCTTGGCCTCCTCGAAGTCCATTCCTGGCGGTGCTTCCTCCATGAGCGGAACTATAGACCATTCTCGCCAAGGGGCCGATTCAGTTCGCTCAGGGGGAGGAGTGCGCCCGACGGCGGGCTCCTGACGGCGGATGCAGTGCTGGCCTCAGCAAGCGGAGGTTGCCGCTTTGCGGGTGGCGGAGATAGCGGCGCATCGCCGCCGCGCCGGGTTCCTCGGCACGCAGGAACGCCAGGATCGCCCAGGAATCAACGGCCGCGACGTTGCCAGCGCGTGGCCGGTGGAGGGACTGGGTTCGGCACGTTGGTCCATCGCTGGTCAGGCAGCGGGCAGCGCCGGCTTCGGTGGAGCATCGCCTAGGTCCTCAACGTGCTTCGCGGTGCTGTTGTAGATGCGCGACGGAATTGTCGGTGCCTGGCGATCGGCCGCATCCCACTTCTTGCGGAGCTCCGCGAACGTTTGCTCGTCACGATGTGTAAATACTAACTGCTCCTCGAGAGCACGGCGAATTTCCCCGAGCTGTACAGCAGCCGCCTTGTGACGCTCAGAGCGCTCCGCGAAGCGAAGCGCTCCCTGGAGACTGGTCAGGGCCACAGTGGCCACGCTGAGTATCGCCATCGAGGTCTTGATCCAGGTTATATTAGCGTTTTGTAGGGACGCGAACACCGTTGTGCCTAGAGAAGCGGAGATGATTACTGTCGGAAGGCTGAGCCACCAATGTAAGTGCTCGTAGTGCTTTGCGGCTTCATAGTGCGCTCGATGGCTTATCCGAAGGCCGCGCCTCCACTGGTCGATTAGATCGTCTGGGGTCATTGTGCCTCCAAGAAAAAGTCCGGGGTAACAATGGCACACTGCCTACGCTGATGGCGTTCACCGACGGCGTAGCCGTCCGGTGCAACGCCGGTTAGACGCTGCTCTCATGACTTGCATGAGCAGATCTCCAGATCGTCTCGAAAGCCTCGCAGACCAACTCCCCCGTTGGGGTTGCAACCGGTACGCGCAGCATTGGAGCTAAATTGCAGTTTAGTTGGGGAGGATAAATGCCAAAGACCACGTGATTATCAATTACATAGATAGGGCCAAATGGCATGCCAACCGCGTATCGAGCGATCTCTCCCTTGAGTTTAAAGGCATCCAGCTTTTGTTGTATCATGGCCTCACACGCACCAGTCATTTGCCTGATGTGCTTCTTGCGCACCTTGTCATCACTGTCTTTCCCAAAGTCGCCGCGAAAGCGTACCCGTTCAAGAACTGCCGGATTAGAATCTGAAGCCATCAGGATTCGCACTTCGAGGCGCCCGGGGTGGTCGAATCTCCATTCGTGAATGTCCGCCTCCATTTCCGGGAACCAAGTCTGGAGAATCCAGATTCTGTCCTTCGCACTTCTCATCAAGGATCTGATGTGGCGTGTATCCCACTTTTGATAGTGCTCCAGACCATGCACCTGTTCCGGAAGTGAGCGCCCGACCTTCTCTGCGTCGAGGCGCACCTGGAGGAACAGGGCATTGACGTTCTCAAGCGAATTGGTCAGGTAACTGAGCTTGGACTCTGCTTCGTTGATGCGCCGAAACAGACGCCAGCCAGCGATTAGTATAACCGCCAGCGAAGCAAAAGGCGCAATGTCTCGAAGTAACTGTCCAAGTCCTTGAAACATCATCTTGTTTCCGGGCGTCTAACCGCTTAAAGCAACGGCCAGCGATGACCGCTGCCAAGTTGCCTTATCACCACTTATCCTGCCAGAGCAGGAGAAACGCGAATGATCGCCATGAATCTATGCATTTGAGGTTGCCGTAATTTACACTGATGCTAGGCCGATTTCGTATCCTCGTCAAGTCCTTAATGCGGCCATGTAAGCAGCCAGAAGGAGCTCAGGGGTACGACCGGAACAGCCAGACCTGACGCCCCCTGCGACTTCCACTACACTCCTCCCACTATCCCATCAGCAGCCTCGAACGCCGGCAGCAGAGCCGGCGGGAACCGTCTCAACTCTCTGGGAGGAGGAGCATCCATGACCGCTTCAAACGAGCTTCCAAAGCATCCCAACATCGTGTTGATCATCAGCGACCAGGAGCGCGCCACACAGCATTTTTCTCCAGGATGGGAGCAGGAGAACCTCCCCACCTCACCCGCCTCAAGGCAGCACGGCATGACGTTCAACCGGGCGTTCTGCAACGCCTGCATGTGCTCGCCCAGCCCAAGATGGCTGCCGCCGGACCAGAGAGGACAACACCCGCTCTGCGCCTCTGAATGAAAAGACAACGTCATCTACGCCCGAAATAGCGAGGACGAGCCTCCTCGCGATGGCGTAGATCCAGAAGGAAAAGGCCCCTTTACGCGCCCAGCAATCTGCGATAGACTCGTTTTGCATGCCGAAGTTCTCTCGCGCCGCTGGCGCTTCGGCGGGTGCTAGACTGATAGTCATGCGCAAGAGCAGCCAACCCCAAGCGGACTTTGGTCCCTACACCTGGAAGGACTTCATCGAGCTCGATGAGGACGATCCGCGCGAACTGCTGGACGGACGACTGGTGGAGATCGAAGTGCCGACATGGGAGCATGAGAGCATTGTGGCCTCCGTCATTGTCACCCTGGGCAGTTGGGTTCGGGTCCACAAGGCGGGGAGGATTCTCAGCTCCTCGTACAAGATTCGGATCGACGACCGGCGGGGGTCCATGCCGGACATCCAGTTCTATCGGCGCGGCAACTCCTCGGCCGGGCAGGAGGCGGGTCTGGAGCGGGGGCGTCCTGATCTGGCCATCGAGGTCGTGTCCCCTTCCAGCCGGTCCAAGGACAGTGTGCGCAAGCTCTACGATTACGCCTCGATTGGTATTCCTGAGTACTGGCTGATCGATCCGGAGGCCCGCACCTTGGAGCGCCTGGTGCTGAGGGAGGGTACCTACAGCATCGTCGAGGCGCTCGAAGGTTCGGCCGTCTTCCGCCCGGATGGGTTCGAAGGCCTGGAGATCGACCTCGGCCAGCTCTGGGAAGAGGCGGAAAAGACGTAACGCCGTTGTTTCTCCCGCCCCCTGCGACTTCCACGACACTCCTCCCACTATCCCATCAGCAGCCTCGAACGCCGGCAGCAGAGCCGGCGGGAACCGTCTCAACTCTCTGGGAGGAAGAGCATCCATGACCGCTTCAAACGAGCTTCCAAAGCACCCCAACATCGTGTTGATCATCAGCGACCAGGAGCGCGCCACGCAGCATTTCCCTCCAGGATGGGAGCAGGAGAACCTTCCCAATCTCACCCGCCTGAAGCAGCACGGCATGACGTTCAACCGGGCGTTCTGCAACGCCTGCATGTGCTCGCCCAGCCGGAGCACCCTTTTCACCGGCACCTATGTGGCCCAGCACCAGGTGAGCGACACCCTGACCTGGTACGGCCTCTATTCGCCCACGGAGCCGACGCTCGACCCCACGCAGCCCAACATGGCCCACATGCTCCGGGACGGCGGCTATCAGGTGCACTACCGGGGCAAGTGGCACATGAGCAAGGGCGACACGGGCGAGGCCAGCCTGTACGGGGCCGACGTCGGCATCTACGGCTTCCAGGGCTGGCTGCCGCCGGACTCCGGAGAGGATGCCAAGACCGTCAACTTCGGCGGCGGCTACGCCGCCCACGACGCGCGCTACGTGGAGGAGGCCGTGGCCTTCCTGAAGAACGCCGACCAGCGGCAGCCCTTCTGCCTCATCCTCTCCGTGGTCAACCCGCACGATGTGCTGTCCTACCCGCGGACGTATACCTACGGCTATACGGACGCGGATCTGGAGGGACCCATCGAGCTGCCGGCGACCTGGCAGGAGGACCTGCAGGCGAACCACAAGCCGACCGCGCAGTCGCAGCTCCTGGTGTCGGCCGCCGCGGGTCTCGGCCTGCTACCGACGCCGGAGACCAAGCGCAAGTACATCAACTTCTACGGCAACCTGATCCGCACCATAGACCGCGAGCTCGGGCCGGTGATCGACCTCTTCTACGACAAGGACGGCGACCCGACGGAGCTCGGCCGCTCGACGATCATCGTGCGCACGGCGGACCACGGTGAGATGGGCATGGCCCACGGCGGCCAGCGCCAGAAGGCGTTCAACACCTATGAGGAGAGCCTGCGGGTCCCTCTCGTCTTCTCCAATCCCGTGCTGTTCCCCAAGGCCTGTGAGACGGACAACCTGGCCTCGCTGATCGACATCATGCCGACTTTCGCCGACCTCGCGAACGTCAAGCCGGTCGAGGGGCTCATGGGCCATTCCCTCGCGCCCATCCTCCAGAGTCCCGAGAAGGCTCCAGCCGTGCAGGAGGAGATCATCTTCACCTATGACGACGTCCGCGCCGGCAATCCCAATGCCTCGCCGGTGAACGCGGCCAACCGCATCCGCTGCATCCGGGAGACGAAGTGGAAGTACGCCCGCTATTTCCACGCCAAGGGCTCCTATCCCGAGGAGTGGGAGATGTACGACCTGGAGCACAATCCCGAGGAGACTGACAACCTCGGCAGCCCCGCGAACCCTCGCTACAACGACCCTGTGGTCAAGGCCGAGCGCGAGCGGCTGGTCCAGAAGCTCCGCGCGGCGGAGGCCCGGATCGTCAAGAAGCACCAGAATCTGACCGCGGATGCCCAGACAGGCGGCCACGTGGCCGGAGGGCATGTGCAGCCCGGGTGAGGCGCCCTCACCCTACCCTCTCCCAGCCCTCCACCCGCCCCTGCCGGGGAGAGGGGAAAAGGAAGTCGAAAAGCTCTTTCTTTCCCTCTCCCTCCTCTCCCAGGACGGGAGGGTGGAGGGCTGGGAGAGGAGGGCCGGGGAGGTGAGGGTTTTGGGAGGTGAGGCTTGCCATCCGCCTATAGGTAATTTAAAATAGACGCATCATTCCGGCGGTAAGGAGGTCCGATGCGTCTCTCGATTCTTCCTGTGTCCATTCTCGCGTGCGGAGGGATGGTTCCACTGGAAGCGGCGACCGTGCCGGTCGCCAACGCCTCGCAACTGGTCAGCGCCATCAACAGCGCCGTGCCCGGGGACGTGATCACCCTGGCGCCCGGTATCTACGACCTCTCCCAGAACCTCTACTGTGACGACGCGGGCACGGCGGCGCAGCCGATCGTGGTGCGCGCGGCGAGCCTCGGCCAGGCGCTGATCCGCTTCACCGCCAGCATCACCGAGGGGTTCAAGGTCCTGGCGCCCTACTGGACCTTCGAGAACCTCGACATCCAGGGCACGTGCCTCTCGCACAGCTCCTGCGAGCACGCCTTCCACGTGGTGGGGGAGGCGGACTTCACCCGCATCCGCAACAGCCGGCTGCACGACTTCAACGCCATGATCAAGGGCAACGGCGAGGGGAATCCCTATGTCTTCCCGGACGATGTGGTGATCGAGGGCAACGAATTCTACAACTCGACCCTCCGCATCACCGGCAATCCCGTGACGCCCATCGATGTCGTGGGCGGCCGGCGCTGGGTGATCCGTGGCAACTTCATCCACGACCACGGCAAGGGTGGAGGAGATGGCATCAGCTACGCGGCCTTCCTCAAGGGCAACTCCCGGGATGGCCTGTTCGAGCGCAACCTGGTGATGTGCGAGCGGGATCACACCGGTGGCATCCGCCTCGGGCTCTCCTTCGGCGGGGGAGGGAGCGGCCCGCCGTCGATCTGTGAGGATGGCACCTGTGTCCCGGAGCACCAGAACGGCGTGATGCGCAACAACCTGATTGTCAATTGCCCGCAGGATGTCGGGGTCTACCTGAACAACGCCACGAACACGAAGATCTACAACAACAACCTTTACAACACCACGGGGATCGACGTGCGCTTCACGGCCAGCACGGCCGACCTGCGCAACAACATCCTCTCCGGGGCCATCCGCAACCGCGACGGCGGCACCAGCACCAAGTCCACGAACCGCGAGGGCCTGACCCTCGTCCAGTGGGCCACCTGGTTCCTCAACCCGGCCGGAGCAAGCTTCGGCCTCCTGAACGGTAGCCAGATCGTCAATCTCGGGCAGGTGCTGGCCCAGGTGCCGGACGACTACTGCGGCAATGCCCGAGGCGCCTCGCCGGACATCGGCGCGGTCGAGTACGGCGCCAACGTCTGCGATACGACCCGGCCGGGTACCGGCGGGTTCGCCATCTTCACGGATGGGTTCGAGACGGGTGGGATGGCGGAGTGGGGCGTGGGGATCGGCGACTGAGCCGTGGCATGGTAAAGTGACATGAAGCTCTGATCTGGGAGAGCCCGTCATGTCCAAAGCTTCGCGGTACCTCGCAGCCGTTCTGCTCCTCTTCTGCGCTTCCGTCCAAGCCCAAGTGGCAGTCGGCCGGGAGCAGCTCATCAGCTCCACGGGGACGACGCCATCGGTCGCCGTCGACGCGCGGGGGAGCTTCACCGTCGTCTGGGCGGATTACGTTCAGAATGACTGGGGAATCTTCGGCCAGGCCTTTCCCGCGAACGGGGAGGACGGCGGCCTGCCGTTCCTGGTGAGCTCCTCGAACGCCGGCCCTCAGACCCAGCCCCAGGTCGCGGCCGGCAGCGATGGGCGCTTCACTGTGGTCTGGCAGGACGGGTTCACCTTTTCTTCACCGGGGCAGCAGCCGGGAGGGGACGGCGACGGCACCGGCGTCTTCGCCCGGATCTTCCGCCCCGGCGGGGTCCCGCAAGGAGATCAGCTCCCCATCTCCCGCTCCGCGGCGAGACACCAGCTCATCCCCGCGGTGGCCATGGGGCAGGAGGGTAGCTTCGTCGCCGCCTGGCAGGAGTCCATCGACGACCGCGGAGAGCAGAGTGCGATCGTGGCGTCCCGTTTCTCCTCCGCGGGCTCTCCGGTGGGACCAGAGCTGCGCATGAAGACCGAGGGCCTTCCCGGGGCTCCTCTCGTGGCCGTGAGCCCCCAGGGTTTTGCCGTGGGCTGGACAGAGGTCACGTTTTGCGCTCCCAACTATCCAAGGCTCACGGCCGCAATGGCCCGCTTCGACCTGGAAGGCCGGCAGGTGGGGGGAGTCTACCGGCTGGCCGGAGCGTGCGACGGGCACAGCAACGGCTCAATCCTCAAGGAGCTGGCCGCCAGCCGCGCGGGTTTCCTGGCGGTTTTCAGCCACATCGACACCCTCAGCACCTACTCCGCCCAGAGGTTTTCTCCCAGGGGCGAACCGGTGGGGAGCCGTTTCACCCTTCCCGGCCGGTTCACCGGCGCCGCCGACGGGAAGAACGATCTCCTCACCGGCCTGGCCCTGGACGACCGCGGCCGGTTCGTGATCACCTGGGAGACGGTCCATTCGGCGCCCGCGCAGGTCGAGCGGGTCCTTTCCGCCCAGGTGTTCTCGCCCAGGAACCGGCCGCTGCGCAAGGCTTTCACCATCGGCACCGGGGCGACGCACTCCGCCATCGCCCTCGCCAATGATGGCAGCCTCCTGATCGCGTGGCAGCAGGTGGGTGACCCGCCCGCGTCCGGGCTCAAGGTGCGAAGGTTCCGCATCGAGTGATGCTTCACGTCTCTCCTGAATGAGCTGATACGATCTCCATCTTTTGTGGGAGGTAGACTGACCGTGCCGGACTTCCAGCACTACATCGGGGTGCGCTACTCGGGCCGCAAGGACCCGGGGGCGCCCATCCGTGAGATCAAGGTTTACGCGGCCTTCGAGGACCACGAGGCCTTCCGCGAGGTCAACCCCGGCCAGGAATCCGGCCGCTGGAGCCGGCGCGAGCTGGCGGAGTGGCTGCTCGAGAAGATCACCGGCCGCGAGCCCGCCATCGTGGGCATCGACCACGCCTTCTCCTTTCCCCAGAGCTACATGGACCGCCACAACCTGCGGAGCTGGAACCAGTTCCTCAAGGACTTCGAGGAAGCCTGGCCCACCCACGAGGTCACCGTCCGCGAGCTGCTGCCAGGCAACCCGCGCACGGGCGATCCGGACGAGCACCGGCTGACCGGCCAGTGGACGGCGTTCCCCAAGAGCGTCTTCCAGTGGGACATCCAGGACAGCCTCGCCAAGGCCACCCACGCGGGCCTGCCCTGGATCGACTACCTCCGCCGCGCCCGTGACCGCGCACACTTCTGGCCCTTTGACGGCTTCGAGGTGAAGAAGGGCAAGTCCGTGATCGCCGAGGTGCGGCCCGCCCGCCTGCGCCACCGCTACCGCAAGGAAGGGCTCGCCAAGGAAGAGCAGGACGCCTACGCCATCTGCGCCTGGCTCCAGGAGCGCGACCAGCTCGGCCTCCTGCGCCCCTACTTCACGCCGCCTCTCTCCCAGGAGGAGCAGGATCGGGCGCGGCTGGAGGGCTGGATCCTGGGCGTGGCGTAGGAACGGCGCTCCCCCTTTCCTCGTTTTTTCGCGTCTTTAGAGAGAGGACGGAACAGGCGACTGTTGTGCCTGGATGACGAGGAGCCTCTGGGTTCCAGGGAGAGTGCGTGCCGGACATCGTTGAGCAGTCGCTTGGCCAGTTCGCGAAGGGTAGAAGGGCGTGGCGGTTCCTTGCGGGAGCCGGCTTGGCGATTGCCCTTCTCCTGAGCGCATCTCCTGCCGCGGGACAGGGGATCGCGGGCGACGCGGATGGCAGCGGCGTCGTCGGCCCCGCGGACGTGACGGCGATCCTCGACGCCATCCTCGGAACCCATGCCGCGCCTGGCAACCCGGACTGCACAAGCGACGGCAACGTCAACGTCCTGGACGTGATCTGCGTCCAGCAGGTCATCGCCGCCACCGCACCCGCCATCACCGACTTCCAGCCTCGCTCGGCCCGTCCGGGCACCCTGGTGACGGTCCAGGGCAGCCACCTCTCCATGAACGGCGTGCCGCCCGTGGTGACCCTGGTCCGGCGGGGCGGCGGCAGCGTGGCGGCCCCTGTGATCACCTTCAGCGCCGGGACCGTGGTCTTCCTCGTGCCCCCTGGATCGGCCACCGGACTGGTGACTCTGACCCCGCCCGAGCGGCCGGGCGCCAACACGGCCCAGCCGCTCGCCATCCTGAGCTCCAGCGGCTTCACCGTGGGCACCTCGCCCGCCTCGCTGTCGGTTGTCCGCGGACAATTCGCGGCCACGACCGTGACCCTCGCGAGCGGCGACGGCTTCGCCCAACTCGCCGACCTCGCCGTCTCGGGATTGCCGCCCGGCGTATCCGCTGAATTCGATCCCCCACGCATCGCCGCGGGCCAGACGGCCATTCTCACCTTGCGGACCGCGGCGGGCACATCCGAAGCCACCACGGGCCTCACCGTCTCCGCCACCGCCCTGGTGGACGGCGCTACGGTGGAGGTTTCAGCTCCGGTCTCTCTCACCGTCCGCCCCGTCACCACCTCGTTCCTGGGCCGGATCGTGGTCGCCGATCCTCTTCAGACCCCCCTCGCGGGCGTGACCGTGAAGCTGATCGGTGTGAACGGCCAGAGCAATCCCACAGGCTGCTCCGGGCAGTCGGTGACCGACGCCGCCGGCAACTTCGCTCTCACGAACCTCCCCGCGGCCTGCGCCGGCGACCAGATGGTGCGCTTCGACGGCACTCTCGCCACCTCGCCGCCGGGCGTCTATGCGGCCGTGGACAAGCTCATGACGCTGACAGCGGGAGTGGCCATCTCCATGCCGGTCCCGATCCATCTGCCGCGCATCAACAACTCCGAAGTGGTCCTGGTGCGCCAGAACCACCCCACGGCGCAGACATTCACTTTCCAGACCATTCCGGACCTGATCGTCACCGTGCCCGCGGGCACCTTCTTGACCATGCCGGACGGCAGCCGGCCCGATCCCTTCCCGCTGCTCGCCGTTCAGGTCCCTATCGATCGATTGCCCGGCCCCATGCCGCCGAGCTCTTCGACCCTGGTGCCCTTCGTGGTGGCCTTCCAGCCGGCCCGGGCCGAGGCCAGCAAGCCCATGGCGGTCCATTTCCCGAACGCCATCGGCACGCCGCCGGGCACGTCCGTGACCCTCATCACCCTGGACCCCACGCGTGGAGTCATGGTGCCCTACGGCTCCGGCACCATCTCCGCGGACGGCCGGCAGATCGTTCCCAACTTCGACCCGGCCCATCCCGGCCTGCGCTACGGCCTCACCCACATGGGCTGGCACGGCCCTGTGCAGCCGCCTCCGCCCGCCGTGAGCCCCGCACCACCGGGGAGCGGCGCCTGCCCGATTGGCATCAAGCCCGTCGATCCCGCCTCCGGCCTTGATGTGGTCACGGAGACCGACCTCACCCTACCTGGCCCACGCGGCGGCGGCCTTGCCATCGTGCGGACCTTCCGAAACCTCTTCACCGAGTCCGGACCGTTCGGCCAGGGCGGGAGCCACAATTACGATTACCGGCTGGACACGCCGTTACCCAACGCCCTCTCGGTCGTGAGCCTCGTCCTTCCGGATGGCAACCGCCTTCTCTTTACCCGGGGTAATTCGGGCCAACTGACCAACTCCACGATCCCGGACCTGGCCGGCGCCGTCCTCACCACGGCTTCCGACAACTCCGCGCAACTCCGCTTCAAGCAGGGCACCGTGCTGCGTTTCATCCCGGTGGATTTCCTGTCAGGCTCGGTTCTCGAATCGATCACCGATTCCTACGGGAACCGTACAACCTTCGTACGCCCGGCCAGCCAGCTAAGGCGCATCGACGAGATCGTCGACCCCGTGGGGCGGCGCCTGCGCTTTACCTACGATGCGAACGATCGCATTACGTCCATCACCGATCCCATCGGCCGCACGGTCCTCTACACCTACCATCCGTCAGGGCTTCTCGCGACCGTCACCGACCCAGAGGGCGGGGTGATGCGCTATGCCTACGATGCCCAGAACCGCGTCACCCAGGTCACCGACGAGCGCAACATCGTCGTGGCCCGCAACAGCTACGACGCCAACGGCCGCGTCATCGAGCAGATCCAGGCTGACGGCGGGCGCTGGACGTTCTCCTACGTCCTTGCCAATCCGCAGCTTCCGTCCAGTCCCGTGCAGGAGACGACCGCCACCGATCCCCTGGGCCGGCGCACCGTCTACCGTTTCAATCCTCAAGGTTTCCTCCTGGACGTGACCGATCCGCTCGGCCAGACCCGCGTCTTCGAGCGCGAGCCCGGCACCAATCGTCTTCTCGCGGTTCGAGGCGTGGCGGGCTGCGACGTCTGCGGTGCTCCGTCCGCTGGAGACGAAACCTATACGTACGACGGCAACGGAAATTTCCTCACCCGCACCGACGCCCTGGGCCGCACTTTCACCTGGACCTGGGATCCAACTTTTAATCAGCCTGCCACCGTGACCGATCCGCTGAATCATGAGCGGGAGTACAGCTATGGTCCGGGCGGCGAACTGTTGACCTCCACGGACGAGAACGGACATACCACAGTTCTTTCCTATAACGCCTTCGGCCAGCCCATCGAGATCACCGATCCGGCGGGGAAGGTCTGGCAGATCGACTATGACGGCTACGGCAACCCGGTAAGGATGACCGACCCTCCAGGCAACGCCACCTTGCTGCGCTACGACGCGGTCGCCCGCCTGCTCGAGACTGTCGATCCTCTGGGCCGGAGCACGCGCTATACCTACGACCGCCTGAACCGGTTGACGGAAACGACCGATCCGCTCGGCCACACGACCCGCTTCACCTATAACGCTGTCGGGAATCTCCTGTCCGTGACGGACGCCCGGAATCACGTCACCTCTTTTACCTACGACGCCATGGAGCGGGTGGCGACCCGTACCGACCCTCTCGGCCATGTGATCCGCTGGACGCACGACTTCCTGGGCAACGTCACTCATTTCGAGGACCGGCGCGGCAGGGTAGCGGACTTCACCTATGACGATCTCGACCGCCTCGTTCGGGAGGAATATCCGGATGCGGCGGTGGACCGGGTCTACGATCCTCGCGGACGGCTCCTGCGCGTGGAGGATTCGGCGGGTGGAGTCTTCACCTACACCTACGACCTCGCCGGGGATCTGCTGCACGCCGAAGGTCCTACGGGAGCGATCGACTACATCCGCGACGACCTGGGACGGGTCTCCCACCGTCAGGTGGTGGGGCAGCCGCCGCTCGACCTCACCTACGACCCGGCCGGCAATCTTCTTTCCGCAGCCTTGCCTCCGGTCTTGACCGCCTTCACCTATGACGAACGCAATCGGCCCACGCGCCAGACCCGCTCGAATGGTGTCCTCACCGACTACACCTATGACGCTCTCGGGCGCATCCTCTCGCTGATCGATTCCCGCGGCGCGCAGAGGCTCAACACCCAGACCTACACCTATGACGCAGCGGGCCAGCGGACGAGCTACAGCAATGCCCTGGGCCAGCCCCTGGCGACGCAGCCGTCCGTCAACGTGATCGATCCGCAGTCCGACCGCATGCTCCAGCGTGGCACCGTGACCTACACCTACGACGAGGAAGGCAACCGCCTCACCGAGACCGGCCCGGGAGGCACAATGTCCTACATCTGGGATTCCCGTGGCCGCCTGCAGTCGGTCACGTCCATCGGAGGCGGTAAGGCTACGTTCCGGTACGACTATGCGGGGAACCTGATCGAGAAGGCCGTAAACGGCAAGACAGAGAGCTACGTCCTTGACGAGTTCACGAACGTGGCCTATCAGGAGGACAACTCGGGCCTGAGGATGTCTGTGCTCTCCGGTCCCAGGATCGATCAACATTTTGGCGCCGTTAAGACCAGCGGCGGCGCTGAGCTCGCACTCCTGGATGGCATCAACAGCACGGTAGCGACGGTGGACGAGACGGGAGCCTTGCGGGGACGGTTCGCGTATGAACCTTATGGAGAAACGGCTGTGTCAGGAAGCACGGTTTTCCCGTTCCGCTTTACGGGCCGGACTCCTGCAGTTGGAAACCTGTACTACTACCGGGCGCGGTACTACGATCCGGCAGCAGAACGTTTCGTCAGCGAGGACCCCATCGGGTTTGCTGGCCGGGACTTTAATCTTTACCGGTATGTAGGTAATTCTCCGGTAATGTTCCTTGATCCTCTGGGCTATGAAAGCCATTTCTTCTACGATCTGGTGTCCGCACTCCAGCAATACCTCTTCCCTGGGTTGGCACAGCGTGGAAAAGCGATAGATGATGTTTGCAGGGGTGGTGGCGATTGCTTCGGAGAGATCGCGGTCGAGGGTCAGAACGCTCAGAATCGCTTTGCGGATTCCCTTCCTGCGACGGCAGGTGTGGTTGGCAGCTTGCCGACATCGCTTTCTCCGGAGGATTTTATAGTCCCTGTCATCGGCGAGGAAATCGCACACGGGATCATCAGGTACAGAGAGAAGAAGCGTTTGGGCGACTGCAATAAGAAATAGAGCTTGAATACCCTATGTACTGCCCGAGACTTTCGCTAAACCTTCTTGTGATCATCCTGATGCTATCCTGCGGGGTGGAGCAGGAGCTCTATGGCCAGGGTAACGATTTACGCTATGCCTATGACGCGGGTGGCCAACTGAGCCGGGTTATCGATGTTGACGGCACTACCATTGAATATGTCTACGATGCCAGCGGTAACTTGATAGAGATCCGCCGAACCTCCATCAACGGCATCGCCATCTTCGGCTTCGTCCCCCAACAAGGTTCCATCGGCTCCACCGTCACAATCCAGGGCCAAGGCTTAAGCGCCACCCCAGCCTCAAACGACGTGCGTTTCAACGGCACGGCCGCCACGGTCCTGTCCGCGTCCACCTCATCCCTGGTTGTCACCGTCCCTGCTGGTGCCACCACAGGCCCGATCGCGGTCACCGTCGCCGGGCAGACCGCCACGTCGAGCCAGCCGTTCACCGTCGTGGCCTCGCCCGTGGTTTCGAGCGTCACTCCTGTCCTCACAACGTCCGAGGCTGCTGCGGCGGTCGTCGTTCCGATCCAGGTGACGGGCACGAATCTTCAGGGATCAACGTTCACGTTCGCCCCGGAGCTTGTACCGCCGCCGCTCACAGTTGGTTCAGTCTCTATCGATCCAGGGGGAGGGTCGGCGGCGTTAAGCGTCACAATTGCGGCCGGAACAACGGGGTCTTTCACCGTCGTGGCCACGAATGGGGCGGGGGAGCTCCAGCGCGTTCCCGTCTCCCTCCAATACGATCACGATCCTTAGGGGAGCTGAGGACCCGGATGGCGACGGACTGACCAATGCTCAGGAGGCCACACGCGGGACCGATCCCTTCAGGGCAGATACGGATGGCGACGGATTCCTGGATGGTGACGAGGTCGCGGCAGGCTCGAACCCGCTCGATCCTCTGAGCACACCACTGAGCTTCGTCTACCTGGATGTTTCAGTCCTGAATCAGACGGATCCAAGTGTGGAGAGTGGGATTTTCCTGGGCCTGCCGGTTTCCATTTTCAATAGGACTGACCCGAGCGCGGCGAGTGGAGTCTTTTGGGGCGCTCCCGTCTCGGTCTTCAACGCGGCCGCTCCTGGTGGCTACGCGGTGGGGCCGGACGTAAGCGTGGAAAACGACCCGAATCCATGAATGGAACGGAGAGAATATGAAGGTAAATCACAGATGTCTGGCGTTTACCCTGATCGTGACGCTCGGCGTAGCAACGGCGGAGCTTAAACCTTCAGCAGCGGTTCCAACGGATCGGATGGTGCGCTGGACCTCACGGGCCAGTCTGGGACCGTCGTCTTCAATCCCGCAAGTTTCAATCCGGCGCTGGACCCAGATCATGACAACGTGTATCACTTTACGACAGTCAAGATTCCATCGGGCCTCACGTTGCGCCTCTCTGCAGAGCTTCTTGGTACGAAGCCGGTGGTCTGGCTAGCCACGGGCAACGTCGAGATCCAAGGCTTCCTGGATCTCAGTGGCTCTCAAGGACACGCTTATGATCAGGCGGCGGTTCCCTCCAAAGCTGGCGCGGGCGGATACCCGGGCGGGATTGGTGAGAGGGCCGGCGTTCCATGGCGGCCGGGGCAGGGGCCGGGTGGAGCGCGGGGTTCGAGAGGAGCTGCTGGGCATGTCGTCGCTGGGACAGGTGCTGCTACGGCAGAGCTCAATGGTTCCGCTTATGGGAATGATTATCTTATTCCTCTTATGGGTGGATCAGGGGGAGCCGGAGGGCCGCTGGGTGCAATCGTAGGAGCCGGAGGAGGCGCGGGTGGAGGAGCGATTCTGATTGCCAGCTCCACCATGATTCAGATCGGCGGGGGCATTACCGTTAGCGGCGGGCATGGAGGCTTTGGGTTTGAACCGGCGTACTCCGGTGGAGGGGGGAGTGGAGGCTCCATTCGATTAATCTCTCGGACGATTGGATCATCCACCACCAGCACGTATCTATATGCTCGTGGCGGAGGCAGTTACTACTCTGGAGCTAGTGCCTCACGGGGGCGTATTCGTCTGGAGGCTTTTCAACTCAATTTCGAAGGCACCATTGATCCTCCCCCATCCACTGCTACGCCTGGCTCCGTCTTCCCACCGGCTTCAGCACCTTCCGTTCGTATCACCAGCATCGGCGGCATCGCCGTTCCGGCCAATCCCACGGCCAGTTTCATCGCGCCTGACGTGACGCTCGACAATGCCAGCTCGGTGACGATCCAGCTCGCTGCCAGCAAGGTCCCGATCGGAACGGTCGTGCGTCTCACCCTCACACCAGAAACTGGAACCATCGTAACGGTCGATTCAACACCGCTCGCCGGCACCTTCGAAGCCTCGACGGCGACGGCGACGGCGACAGTCCCGCACGGGTTCTCGCGCTTCTCCGTGCAGGCGAGTTGGACCCCGTAGGAGAGGATGGAGGAGAGCATGCCCAGGATCGCCATCGCGGCCCTTGCCCTGGCCCTTGCGTTGATGTCTGTTCCGGCCTGGAGCGTTCAGGAGTTGACGCTCGGCACGGTCAACGCCCGGCGTGGCCAGACGGCGGAGGTTCCTTTGAGCTTCCTGGGAGACGGCGCGGCCGTAGCCCTGCAGGTGGACGTAGCGTTCGATCCGGCCGTGCTGGGAACGCCGACAGCGGCGGGGGGCGTCGCTTTGGGTGGGCACGCGGTGCGGAGCAGGGTGTTGGCTCCGGGACGGCTGCGATTGGTGATCTATTCGCCGCTCAATGCCCCGCTCGGTAATGGTGTGCTCGCCCGGCTCTCCTTTCCGGTCTGGACCTTGGCGCCGGTGGGGGAGGTGAGTCCGTTGACGTTTGCCTCCACACTGCTGGGCAATGCCGCGGCGGGTGCGGTGGCGGTGACGCGGACCGTGGCCGGGGCCGTTCAGGTGCTGCCCGCGGCGACGCTTCAGATTCAGCAACTCTCTACGGTGGCGGACACGGGGGACGGCGTCCTGGTGGAGACAGAGCTGGCGTCTGTACCGGTCACCCAGATCCTGGTGCGCTTCAGCGGTGCGGTGAGCGATCCTGCCGGCAACACGGCGCCGGGCGACGTGACAAATCCTTCGAGCTACCGTTTGTTCCGGACGGGGCAGGACGGAGCGCCTGGAGCGAGCTGCACGGGCGGCACGCCGGCCGGTGCCAGCGCCGTGACGGTGAGCGGGGCGATCTATAACGCGGGCACGTCCACGGCCGTGCTCTCGGTGGGGAGTGGCTTTGCTCTTTCGAGAGGGCGGTACCGGCTGCTTGCTTGCGGATCGATCACCAGCCCGGACGGGTCGGCGCTGGATGGCAACGGCGACGGCACGGCCGGGGACGACGCCTCGCGCACTTTCGAGATCGCGGGGACGAACCTGCTGGCCAATCCCAATTTCGATCAGAACCTGAATTCCTGGATCGCCGTGAGCCCGGCGCCCGGCGAGATCAGCCGCATCTCCGGAGATGTGGACGGCGCGGGCACGTCCGGAGCGGCGCGGGTGACCAACCTGACGGGTGCGGGTCAGTTCTTCTCGCTGGCCCAGTGTGTGGCGCTCACGGGCTCGGGCTCCCACGCGGTGAGCGGCCGGGTGCGGATCAACAGCGGCCGGCCGACGGCTCCCTCGGTCTATGCCCTGGTGGACTTCCGTGCCGGGGCGGGTTGCTCGGGAGCCGTGCTGGCCTCAGGGACGATTCCGGTGGTGCGCGGCGAGACGGCCGGAGAATGGCGCCGCCTGAGCGGCATCGTGCAGGCCCCGGGCAACGCAATGCCTGCGATATCCGCCCTGGTGATGTTCGTGGTGGACGCGGGCTCGTCCCCGGATTTCGTGGTGGACCTGGACAGCCTATCCTTCGAGAGAGTGGAGATCTTCCGCGACGGCTTCGAATCGGGCAACACCTCCCGGTGGCCCTAGGGTGCGCCCTGGCCACCCGGTCTTCTTTCAGACTGCCAGCAGATAGACAATCCAGCCCTCTCCCTGAGTCTGGGGAGAGGGCAAGGTCAAGCCCCTAGACGGAGCCCCTGAAAATCTCGTACAAAGGGGGCGAAACTTTGTTTGACCTCCAGGGGAGCCTCATGAACCGATCACATCAGGCGCTTCTCGTCGTCTGCTTCTGCGTTTTTTTCCGGGCCGTTCAGGCTCTGGGACAGGCCAGCCCGGAGCCCAGCCTCTCTTTCCAGGAGAACGCGCTCCTCGCGAGCGGCCTCACGGCTGGCGAGAAGGCCGTCTGGTTTGGCGTCGAGCGCCGGATCGACGAGGAATTCTCGACCGAGCTCGTGCGGCACCAGGGCCTGGAGCCCGTGGCGGCGGACGGCACGGCGCGGCTCGTCCTGGATCGGCCGGCGGCCCGGACCTCCGTCTGGGTGGTGGTCGATCTCGAGACCGGCGCGTACACGGTGGCAGCGCCTGAGGGGTACCGGGTCGCGAGGGCAAGCAAACTCCCCAGCCTCAGCCTGGGCGACGGAGCCCTGGCGGATGGCATCGTCGACCGGCGGTCCTACGTTTTCGGCATCGTGGTGCGGCCGGGCGAGGGAGCCTGGAGCCTCGCGGGAGGGGACGGCGGCGACCAGGACAGCGATGGGATCGTCAACGGCCAGAGCCGTTTCGCGCTCGACCAGCTCGCGGCCTTGCCGGGAGCGGAGGGCCAGGAACCCCCAGCCAAGTCGAACAGCGGGGATCTCTGGATCGTCGTCGATCCCCGGAAGATGGAGATCTCGATCCACAAGGGTGGGGTCCTGCAATGACCCGTGGAAAGATCTTCCTGGTCTCGCTTCTCCTCCTCTGCGCGCCCGCCCTGGCGGACATCCACCCCAACAATGCTCCGGGTTTCCCGGTCGAGCAGTCCTTCCACGTGGGGGACATCGACAACGTCAACCTGTTCAACGGCAGCCTGACGCTGACCATCCCGCTCGGCGGCTCCTATCCCGTGGGGGGCGGTTTCTCCTACAGCCTGAAGCTGGTCTACAACGGCAATCCCTGGAGCTTCGTCTCGCTTCCTCTCTTGGATCCCTGGGGCAACCAGATCGGCACCCGGACGGCCGCCGAGCCGGGCGAGTGCTCGAACGCGGGCCTGGGCTGGCGCGTCTCCCTGGGGCGGATGGACCCGCCCTGCCAGACCTCGGAGTCAGCCGAACCGCCCCCGGTGTATCAGGACGAGAACGGCACCGATCACATTTTCTATCCGACGCTCCACTACGGCGATCCGGAAGACGTGAATCCCGCCGGGGTGACCGACGTCCAGTACACCCGGGACGGCAGCTACTTGCGGCTCAAGGTCTATTCGGCGGGTTATCGGGAGATCGAGCTCCCCGACGGCACGATCCGCCGCTTCAACAGCGAGGGACTGCCGACCCAGATCCGTGATTCCTTCAGCAACACACTCTCGATCACCTACCCGGCCGGCCAGTGGGTCTTGACGGACAGCCAGGGGCGTGTCCATACGATCTCCTTCGGCACCGCCGCCTCGTTCCCCGTGGTGACGCGCGTAGACCTTCAGGCGTTCAACGGACAGACGGCAACCTATCAGCTTCAGTACACCGAGCAGCAGGTCGGCCGGGCCTGTCCGCATGACGACACGGCGATTGCGAACAGCGCGACTGTGCCTCTTTTGACAGGAGTCCTCCTGCCCGACGGCTCCTCCTACCAAGCCGCGGTGAGCGACTACATCACGTCCGCGGGGGCGACGACCGCGAGCTGCACGGACGCCGGAGGAAACTTGATCGGTCTCACTCTGCCGACGCTCGGGCGGCTGGAATGGACGTGGCAGAAGTACCAGTTCCCCTCCGGGTCCGCCCAAAAACCACGCCTGCAGAGGAACGACGGCGTGGCGGCGCGGACGATGCGCGATCCCTCGCGCCCGGCCGGACAGCAGGTTCTCGGCACCTGGACGTATGTGCCGTTTCCGAACACCCTGGGGGCCAAGGAGCACACCGTCACGGTGACCGATCCCCTGGGCCACAGGACAGTCCACTACTTCTCGGTCGCCACGGATGCGGCCTTTACCGGCGCCTGGAGCCGGTACGACTACAGCCTGCCGTTCACCCGCAATCAGGCGTTCGCCGGTGTGCCGGACCTGCTCCTGTCGCGGCAGGTCTACAACGCGTCCAATACTCTGCTGAGATCGGAGTACGTGCAGTACGAGCGGGATCCCTTCCATGGGACCTCGCCGCCGAATTCCACCCATACAAACCGCCGGATGCTGCGCGGCCGCACGGTGTATCACGACGACGGCGGGATCTGGTCTGGAACGGTGTATTCCAACTTCGACGGCCTGGGCCACTACCGCCAGCAGGAGACGGAAGGGAGCTTCCCGTCAGGCTCGAACGTGCGCGGCCACTTCGGCAACTACAACCCGGCCCAGGGGACCTATGTGGTCAATCTCGCGGCGAACACAGCGTCGGGTTACTCCCTCTTCCCTGCGATCTCTCGCTGGGTGCTGGAGACGATGACCTACGCCTCCGACACCGAGGGAGCCCAGACCGCCCAGGTGGACTTCTGCTACGCGCCGAATTCCGCCACGGTGATGCGCCGCCGGGTGCACCGGTCCGACGGCGCCACCCCGAGCGCCCAGGATCTGGTCACCGTCTACGATCTGGATAGCAACAACCAGGGCAATGTCATCACGGAGAAGTCCTACGGCGGTGACGTTCAAGGCGGTGCCGGCGGCAGCGATCTCTGCACGATGACCCTGCCCGCCTCACCGGAATACCAGATCGATCATGCCTGGTCCTACGGCGTCAAGGCGACCTCCCAATACGCGGGCACGAATTTCAAGATCCTGGATCAGACGATCGATCCCAGGACGGGACTGGTGTTGTCGAGCCGGGACAGCGCGGAGATCCAGACCGATTACGAATACGACGCCCTGGGCCGGATGACCTGGTTGAAGCCCACTCAGGGCCACGGCGGCTGGACGCAGTACCTGTACTCAGCGGCGGTGACGCCGGCCACCGTGACGGTGCGGCGGCGCGACAACGGCAGCAAGAGCGCGACCATCCGGGCGACCGAGTTCTACCTCTTCGACGCCTTCGGCCGGGTCTCCAAGCAGCAGCGCCAGCTCCCCAGCGGCACCAGCACCCGCGAGACCACCTACGACGGCGCGGGCAACAAGGCCACAGTCTCGGAGGCGGCGTTCGGCAGCTCCCCTGCGAACAAGACGTATTTCCTCTCCTACGACCCGTTCGGCCGTCCGGGCACCCTCCGCCCGCCGGACGGCGCGTCCCATGACGTGACAATGACGTATCAGGGTGTGCGGCAGGTGAGCCGCGCGGTCAAGATCACGACGAACGCGGGAGGCGGTGAGACCTCTTCGACCACGACCGAGGTTTACGACCGCCATGGCCGGCTGATCTCGGTGAGCGAGCCTTCCGGCAGCGGCGGCGCGGTGGTGACCACCTCCTACGGCTATGACGTGGGCAACCGGCTCACCTCCGTCTCGATGCCCGCCCAGAGCCGGAGCTTCACCTACGACCGCGCCGGCCTGCTGCAGTCCGAAACCCATCCGGAAAAGGGAGCCTCGGGCAACGGCACTGTCTCCTATCCCCAATACGATTCACGGAGCCACGCTCGGCGGAAGACCGATGGGCCGAACGATCTCGTCTTTACCTATGACGCGGCCGAGCGCCTGAGCGAGGTCAAGGAGCAGGGTACCAACCTCCTCCTCAAGTCGTTCAGTTACGCGCCGTCCAACGGCGGCAGCGACTGGTCCAAGGGCAAGTTGCGGACGGCCAGCCGGTACAACTACGTCACGGTCGGCGGAGGAGCCTTCACCATCCGGGTCGACGAGACCTACACCTACGGCGGCCTGGACGGCCGGGTCTCCCAGCGCAATAGCGACTTCCACGTATCCGCTTCGGGCGGGCCTTTCACGGCGCAGGAGAAATTCACCCAGAGTTTCACCTACAACTCTCTGGGCCTGGTGAGCACCCAGGGCTATCCAATCTGCACACACGCGGGCTGCACGGCGGCGGCGCCGGTGTTCGCCGACGTGCCGGCCGGGCACCCGGACCAGCGCGAGATCGAGGCCATCTACCCCGTCAAGACCGCCCCGAGCACCCCGCGCAACCTGCAGCTCACCTACAGCCAGGGCCTGCTGACCGGCGTGAGCGCCAACGGCGTCTCCTACGGCACGGTCACGTATCACCCCAACCTGCTGGTCAGCCAGATCGCCCATACCAACGGCGTGACAGAAACGCAGGGCAACGACCCGAACGATATGCGGCGCCCTGCCTCGCTCACCGCCTCCGGCCCCTACGCGAGTTGGAGCTCGGGGACCTACACCTACGACGGCGCGGGCAACATCAAATCGATCGGCACCTCCGCCTTTACCTACGACAAGGTGAACCGCCTCGTCGCCGCGAGCCTCTATGACGGTCCCACCGGAGGAGGCAACCTCAAGCAACAGAGCTACACCTTCGACGCCTACGGCAACATCACCGGGATCACCACCAACGGCATCCTGCGCAACACCCCCACGAGCGCGACCACGAACCGCCTGACCGGAGCCGTCACCTATGACGCCGCAGGGAGCCTGACCAGTTGGAACGGCGCCACCTATCAATACGACCGTTTCAACCAGATGACCCGCATGACCTCGGGGAGCGAGGACTGGACCTACATCTACACGGCGGACGACGAGCGCATCTGGTCCTACAGCGCCGGTCTCTCACGCTGGGCCTTGCGGGACCTGGACGGCAAGGTGCTGCGGGAGTACCTCACGGACTCCCGAGGCTGGAGCGTAGGCACGGACTACCTCTACCGCAATGGCCTTTTAATGGCCGCGGAGACCCAGACTGGCCGCCGGCATTTCCATCTGGATCACCTTGGGACGCCACGCCTGATCACGCGGGCTTCGGGGGATCGGGCGGCGTACCACGTCTACTATCCTTTCGGAGAAGAGGCGACGGCCTTCAACCAGGATAGTGAGCGGATGAAGTTCACCGGGCACGAGCGGGATCTTGGGAGCGCGGGTGGGGCGGGGGATGATTTGGATTACATGCATGCTCGGCATTGCAGCCCGGTGACGGGGCGGTTTGGCAGTGTTGATAAGGCCGACGTGCTGTCTCTGCAGCGGGGTGACGAAGAAGAGCGGAAGCGCTTCCACCAGTACCTGGAAATGCCTCAGTCCTGGAATCGCTACGCCTATGCCCATGGAAATCCTCTGAAGTATATCGATCCAGATGGGGAGTCTGCGGAGCTTGCGATCGCCGGCGGGCTTTTCGGAGGATCGGAAGCTGCCGCAGGTGGGGGTATTCTGGCCGGCACGGCGGCACCCCTCGTTATAGCTGTAGGTGCTGGAGTGGGCTTGGGCTTAGCGGTAAATCAAGTGCCCGGTGTGAGTGAAGCTCTCACTATACAACAGCGTTAGCAACGCTCTATCTAACATTTTCCTTGCAGGCCAGGCAGATGCGACGCGCAACTTCATCAACACCAAAGTAGCCACCGTTCTCCAGCATATTTCCAAATACTCCGCACCCGACCCAGGAGACCCAAGAGACAAAGATCTTAAGAAGAACATCTACAATAAGATGAAAGGCCAGCTTAGGGACGCAAGGAATCACCTGAAGCGACTAAAGGGTAAAACCGCGAAAGCATATGAGGAACTGATCCGCAGAACCGAGAGGCAGCTTGAAGACTGGTGGTCTGGAGGTGCCATGTGACTCAGCGAATGAGGTCGGGTGATCAGCAAATCAGAGCATTTGAAGCATCTTTAACTAAGATCCTTGGGGCCGACAATTTCCCTCCCGAAGCCATTGGTGATCTAAGTATATTGCTCGATACCCTCCGTCGTGGAGTCAACTTGCTAACAGGTCTAATGGAGCTAAGGCGGAGCTTCGAGCGGGATCCCGCTGCAAAGCTCCAAGAACTGGAGATTCTTCTTAGTGACGACGTGCGGATGATCTTAAGAGATTTGCTTCCTTCTCTAAAAAGGATGACTAAGAGAGCATACTCCATGAGAGGGAAGAGTTACGATGAAAGGAGAGTTAAGCGTTTGTTGAAGAAGGTTGAGTCGCTGCGTATTGACCGAGGCAATAAGGTGTAAGCCTTATTGTAAGGGAGCGAAAGAAGTAGCTTCCAGCTGAAAGCAATTCATCAGGGATCACAATCTATGACCTCTCAAGAGATCGTTGGCCAGTACCTCGGCCGCGAGGTCTGCATCGTTACCAGCTCGAGCCTATTCAGCAGTCTCGCTCCAGGTGCTCTGACTCACTCTGCGGTTCTGATTTGGCTCTCAACATTGCGACATCTGTCGGTTTTTCGGTCACATCTTCAGGAACTCTTGAGCTCGATACCGCTAGTCCTAGTCGTTGCAGGCCCTCACGCCACAGAGGGGTTTGATGACTTATTGCACGCCTTGGATACTGAAACACCTATGCCACAGATCATGACCGGGAGCTGCGAAGGAACACTCCCCGAGTGTGTTGGTGAACTCCTCCAAGGGACTTGGCCCAGTGAGGATCGTTTTGACGACTGGACAACCTACCTGCTTGTAGCTGAAGATATGGATGTGGAACTAGTTAGGGGAGCAACAATTGCCTGTCTCGGTCTCAAGAGCAGATGATGACCTGGATTCCATGCACGCGCGGAACAGATCGAAGAGTACGAACTGCATCTGGGTATGGTCATCCCCTGCCCTATGCACGTGCTGCGATTGCGAAGCACGGATGGAGCGCCTGCGTGCGCTGGGAGAAAACTCCAAGGTGTAAGTTTGAACAATCAGAATCAGCAGCAACGTCGACAAGGAGGTGAAGATTGTTCGATATGGAACAAATAAGGGCGAGAATCGAGAGCGTCGCTTTGCGTGAAGCAGGCCTCTCTGCAGAGTTTGAAGGGGGACGATAGGTCCAGGGGCGGAGCGCCAAGGCCCGGTCAAGAAACGCTAGACCTGGCTTGGGGAACGCTCTTGCAACGAAAGGGAACGCTCTTTCTTGTTTCAAGAGCGTTCCCTCTCGTTTTTTCGACGCTCCCTTTCGTTGCTAGAGCGTTCCCTCTCGTTGTGGGAGCGTTCCCTTTCGTCTCTTCAGTGTTCCCATCCGGTTTGGGAGCGTTCCCTCTCGTTGCTAGAACGCTCCTTCTTGTTTTTTCGACGTTCCCTCTCGTTGTTTGAGCGTTCGTTCTTGCTGTTTGGACGCTCGCTCTCGTTTCAATAACGCTCTTCGTGTTGCTGAGACGCTTCCTCGTGTTGCTTCGGGGAGGTCGTGGAGCCTCTTTCCCGATCCCAAAGGCTTCGGCTCAGGTGTCTGGTGGCATGGGAACGTTCCCAGAATCGGAAAGATGGGGGCGTGGTCCGGCGAAGAGGCTCGAAAATGGGATGGGGGTGTTCCTCGTGTCTCTTCCTCATGTGCGTTGCGTTTCATGGGCGCCGGTTGCAGCACATCGGAGGCCCACGACCGGGAAGAACGGCGTAACATGTCTGTTGCAACGGACGTCATGAGCCGTACCCTGAACCAGCGCACTCTGAACCAGGAAATCCAGCAGGAGAAGCCCTTCGCCAGTCCCGAGGAGGAGGCGTTCCTCGGGCTTCAGCGGACGGCGAATCTCCTGCTTCAGGCCCTGGGGCGCTCTCTCAAGGGACAGGACCTCACCCCGGCCCAGTACAACACGCTACGCATCCTGCGCGGCGCTGGTCCCGACGCTCTGACGTGCGGCGAGATCGGGGAGCGGCTGGTGAGCCCGGGGCCGGATGTGACGCGGCTCCTGGACCGGCTGGAGCAGCGGGGGCTCGTGCGAAGTAAGGGCTGAATTCGCGGTGCAGATGACGTGCTTCGCGAAGCGAGCGGCGCGTCCCCGGGAATGCCAGGGTTCTCAGCAGTAATTTTTCAGGACGCCAGCAGATAGACAATTCAAAACCCTTTTTCTCCCTGAAAGGGCAGAGCGCAAGATCCTTCTAGACGAGCGCCCCGAAATCACGTACAAAGGGAGTAACCAAGCAGTGTTTGACCTTCAGGGGAGGCTCATGAACCGACCACGCCTGTTGCTCCTCGTCTGTCTTTTTCTGCTCCCGGCCGTTCAGGTCCTGGGGCAGAGTACACCGGAACCGAGTCTCTCCTTCGGGGAGGACGAGGTCAGCGCGAGCGGTCTCACCGCTGGCGAGAAAGCTGTCTGGTTCGGCGTCGAGCGCCGGATCGATGAAGAATTCTCTACCGAGCTTGTGCGGCACCAGGGCCTGGAGAATGTGGCGGTGGACGGCACGGCACAACTCGTTCTGAACCAGCCGGCGGCGAAGGCCTCCGTCTGGGTGGTGGTCGATCTCAAGACCGGCGCGTACAAGGTGTCGGCACCCGAGGGTTCTCAGATCATCGAGGCGGTCGACTTCCTCCCGACCTTCAACGAGGGTGCAGGCTCCCTGGCCGATGGCATCGTCGACGCGCGGCCCTACGTCTTCGGCCTCGTGGTGCGGCCGGGCGAGGGGGCCTGGAGCTTCGCCGGAGGCGATGGCGGCGACCAGGACAGCGACGGGGTGGTCAACGGTCAGGCCCGTTTCGCGCTCGACCAGCTCGCGGCCCTGCCTGGAGCCACGGAGAACCTGACACCGCCCACCAAGGCGAACAGCACGGATCTCTGGATCGTCGTCGATCCCCGGACGCTGGCGATCTCGATCCACAAGGGAGGGGTGCTGCAATGAGATACGCCAAGATCCTCCTGGCCGCGCTTCTCTTCGCCTGCGCACCCGCCCTGGCGGACATCCACCCCAACACTGCACCGGGTTTCCCGGTGGAGCAGTCCTTCCACGTGGGGGACATCGACAACGTCAACCTGTTCAACGGCAGCTTGACGCTGACCATCCCGCTCGGCGGCTCCTATCCCGTGGGGGGAAGCTTCTCCTACGGTCTGAAGCTGATCTACAACAGCACTCCCTGGACCTTCGCCTCGCTCCCTGTCCTGGATCCCTGGGGTAACCAAGTCGGGACCCGAACGGCCGCCGAGCCCAGTGCGTGCTCGAACGCGGGCCTGGGCTGGCGCGTCTCCCTGGGACGGATGAGCCCGCCCTGCCAGGACCCGGAGTCTGCCGGTCCGTACCCGGTCTATCAGGACGAGAACGGCACCGACCATATTTTCTACCAGACGCTCCACACTGGCGATCCGGAAGATGTGAATCCCGCCGGGGTGACCAATGTCCACTACACCCGCGACGGCAGCTACCTGCGCTTGAAGGTCTTTTCGAATAACGAGAAGGAGATCGAATTCCCGGACGGCACGATCCGCCGCTTCAACAGCACGGGCCTGCCGACCGAGATCCGCGATCCGTTCAACAACAAGCTTTCGATCAGCTACGCGACGGCCAACCAGTGGGTCCTCACGGACAGCCAGGGCCGCGTTCACAGGGTCCACTTCACGACCGTCGCCTCGACCTCTGTGGTCTCTCACGTGGACCTTCAGGCGTTCACCCTCCCGAATTCGCCGGCGGTCACCGCCGTCTATCAGTTTCAGTACACCCAGCAGCAGGTGGGCCGGGGCTGTCCGCATGACGACACGGCGATTCCGAATAGCGTGATCGTGCCCCTTTTGACAGGAGTGCTCCTGCCTGACGGCTCCTCCTACCAGGCCGCGGTGAGCGACTACATCACTGCCGCCGGGGCGACGACCGCGAACTGCACGGACGCCGGAGGCAACCTGATCGGGATCACTCTGCCGACGCTCGGGCGCCTGGAATGGACGTGGCAGAAGTTCCAGTTCCCGTCGGGTTCCGCGCAGAAACCGCGCCTGCAGAGGAACGATGGCGTGGCGACGCGGATGATGCGCGATCCTTCGCGCCCGGCCGGCCAGCAGATTCTCGGCACCTGGACGTATGTGCCGTTTCCGAACAATTTGACGGCCAAGGAGCACACCGTCACGGTGACCGATCCCCTGGCCCACAGGACCGTCCACTACTTCTCGGTCGCCCTGGACTTCGCTTACACCGGGGCCTGGAGCCGGTATGACTACAGTCTGCCGTTCACCCGCAATCAGGCGTTCGCCGGTGTGCCGGACCTGCTCCTGTCGCGGCAGGTCTACAACGCGTCCAACACGCTGCTGAGATCGGAGTACGTGCAGTACGAGCGGGATCCCTTCCATGGGAATTCACCACCGTACTCCATCCACACGAACCGCCGGATGTTGCGCAGCCGCACGGCGTACAACGACGACGCCAGCAGCACCTGGGCAGGAACGTTGTACTCCAACTTCGACGGCCTGGGCCATTACCGGCAGCAGCAGGCCGAGGGGAACTTCCCGGCGGGCTCGAACGTGCGAAGCCAGTTCGGCAACTACAACCAGGCCCAGGGGATGTATGTGGTAAACCTCGCGGCGAACACGGGGTCCGGTTATACGGTTTTTCCCGCGAGCTCCCGCTGGGTGCTGGAGACCCCGACCTACGCTCGTGACACCGAGGGGGCCCAGACCGCCCAGACGGACTTCTGTTACGCGCCGGGCTCGGCCACAGTGACGCGCCGCCGGGTGCACCGGTCCGACGGCTCGACCCCAGGTGCCCAGGATCTCGTCCTGGCGTACGACCTGGACGGCAACGGCAATGCGACAGCGGAGAAGTTCTACGGCGGCGACGTTCAGGGAGGCGTTGGCGGCAGCGATCTCTGCACGATGACGTTGCCCGCCGCGCCGGAATATCAGATCAACAATACCTGGAGCGTCGGCGTAAAGGCGACGTCGCAGTACGCAGGGACGAGCTTCAAGATCCTGGACCAGACGATCGAGCCAAGGACGGGCCTGGTGTTGTCGAGCCGGGACAGCACGGATCTCCAGACCGATTTCGAATACGACACCCTGGGGCGGATGACCTGGTCGAAGCCCGCGCAAGGCCACGGCGGCTGGACACAGTACCTGTACACCGCGGGGGTGACGCCGGCCACCGTGACGGCGCGGCGGCGCGACAACGGCAGCAAGAGCGCGACCATCCGGACCACCGAGTTCTACCTCTTCGACGCCTTTGGCCGGACCTCCAAGTATCAGCGCCAGCTCCCCAGCGGCACCAGCACGCGCGAGACCACCTATGACGGCGCGGGCAACAAGGCCACGGTCTCCGAGGTGGCGTTCGGTACCTCGCCTTCGAATAAGACGTATTTCCTCTCCTACGATCCGTTCGGCCGTCCGGGCACCATCCGCCCGCCGGACGGCACGTCTCACGACGTGACGATGACCTATCAGGGCGTGCGGCAGGTGAACCGCACGGTCAAGATCGCGACGAACGCGGGCGGCAACGAGACTTCTTCGACCACCACGGAGATCTACGACCGCCACGGCCGGCTGATCTCGGTGGCCGAGCCCTCCGGCAGCGGCGGCGCGACGGTGACCACCTCCTACGGCTATGACGTGGGCAACCGGCTCACCTCGGTCTCGATGCCTGCTCAGAGCCGGAGCTTCACTTACGACCGGGCGGGCCTGCTGCTGTCCGAGGTTCATCCGGAAAAGGGCGCTTCGGGCAACGGCACCGTCTCCTACTTCAACTATGACTCGCGGGGGCACGCCCTGCGGAAGACCGACGGACCGAACAACCTCGTCTTCTCCTACGACGCGGCCGAGCGCCTGAGCCAGATCAAGGAGCAGGGCTCCAACCTCCTCCTCAAGTCGTTCAGTTACGCGGGAGCCAACGGCAGCAGCGACTGGTCCAAGGGCAAGCTGCGGACGGCCAGCCGGTATAACTACGTCACGGTCGGCGGGGGTGCCTTCACCGTCCGGGTCGACGAGACCTATACCTATGGCGGCCTGGACGGCCGGGTCTCCCAGCGGGATACCGACTTCCACGTATCCGTTTCGGGTGGACCTTTCGCGGCTCAGGAGAAATTCACCCAGAGTTTCGTCTACAACTCTCTGGGCCTGGTGAGCGCCCAGGGCTATCCAATCTGCACGCACGCGGGCTGCACGCCGACGGCGCCTGTGTTCACCGACGTTCCGGCCGGGCACCCGGATCAGCGGGAGATCGAGGCGATCTACAAGGCAGGGGTGACGACCGGTTGCAGCACCAGCCCCCTCCAGTACTGCCCAAGCAACAACGTGAGCCGGGCGGAGATGGCGGTGTTCCTGATCCGCGCGGTCTCGGGCGCGAGCTACACGCCTCCGCCGGTCAATTGCTCGAATCTCATCTTCGGGGACACTCCGTGCGGCTACTGGGCGACACCCTGGATCGAGGAACTGTACCGGCGGGGCCTGACCACGGGCTGCTCGGCGACTCCGCGGCTGTATTGTCCGGAAACCCCGGTCAGCAAGGCGGAGATGTCGGTCTTCATCCTGAGGAACCGGGAGGGTTTGAGCTACGTGCCGCCGGGCTGCTCCTCGAGCCTGTTTCAGGACGTCCCTTGCAGCTACTGGGCGTCCGGCTGGATCCATGAGGCCTACCGGCGGGGGATCATCCTCGAATGCAGCAATGTGAACGGAGTCCTCAACTTCTGTCCGGAAAACCCGCCCATCACCCGCGCGCAGATGGCGGGCTACCTGGCCCGGGGCTTTGACATTCCAGTCGCGACTCCTCCGAGTACGGGCCGGGCGCTCCAACTCACCTACAACCAGGGCCTGCTGACCAGCGTGAGCGCCAACAGCGTGAGCTACGGTACGCTTTTCTACCACCCGAACCTGCTTGTGAGCCAGATCAATCATGGCAACGGGATGGTGGAGACCCAGACCAACGATCCGAACGACATGGGCCGTCCGTCCGCTCTGGCGGCTTCGGGCCCCTACGCGAGTTGGAAGCTCGGGGACCTACTCCTACGACGGTGCCGGCAACATCAAAGCGATCGGCACCTCCGCTTTCACTTATGACAAGGTGAACCGCCTCTTCGCCTCGAGCCTCTATGATGGTCCCACCGGCGGAGGCAACCTCAAGCAGCAGAGCTACACCTTCGACGCCTACGGCAACATTACCGGGATCACCACGAACGGAGTGCTGCGCAACACCCCGACGAGCACAGCCACCAACCGCCTGACGGGGGCCGTCTCCTATGACGCCGCGGGGAACCTGACCGGTTGGAACGGTGCCATCTATCAGTACGACCGTTTCAACCAGATGACCCGCATGGCCTCGGGGAGCGAGGACTGGACCTACATTTACACGGCGGACGACGAGCGCATCTGGTCCTACAGCCCCGGGCTCTCGCGCTGGACCCTCCGGGACCTCGAGAGCAATGTGCTGCGCGAGTACCTCACGGACTCCAGAGGCTGGAGCGTGGGTACGGACTACTTCTACCGCGACGGTCTGCTCCTGGCTGCCGAGACTCAGAGCGGCCGCCGGCACTTCCATCTCGACCACCTGGGAACTCCGCGCCTGATCACGCGGGCTTCCGGAGATCGTGCGGCTTATCACGCCTACTATCCCTTTGGCGAAGAGGCGACGCCCTTCAACCAGGATGGCGAGCGGATGAAGTTCACCGGGCACGAGCGGGACCTGGCGAGCCCGGCCGGGGCGGGGGATGACCTGGATTACATGCATGCGCGGCATCGCAGCCCGGTGACCGGGAGGTTCCTGAGCACTGATACCGCCGCAGCGGATCTAGCCCTGCCTCAAACCTGGAACCGCTACTCCTATACGCTTGGAAATCCACTTGCTCTTACGGATCCGGACGGTCAAATTCCCGTTCTAGTAGTCCTGGCTGCGGCGGTCATCGTCGGGGTATTCAGCGCCCCTGAAGCTGCCAACGCACCGGAGTCGCCAAAAGCAAAGATGATCGAAAGTGGAGGAGTTGCAAGGGCTCTCGAAGGAGGAGCGAAGGGGGCCGCTGTCGCGGTTGCAGGTAAGAGGGCCATACAGGCCTTAGGGGCCGGAGGTGATGACAGTGGTAAGATGGAGGATGAAGGTCCTGCACCAACCGAGCCCTATGACCGGCGTAACCACTACGGAAATACTCCTACCAAGAGTGACCGGAAGGCCTTGGGGGCTGGTCAAGAGGAGGTCGTCAACCATGAACCTCCTTTGTCCAAGCGCTATTACGAAGGCGATCCCCAGAACAACGAGAAGCCTGGCCATCAGATGACTGAAGAAGAGCGGAAGGCTAGCGCAAACGACAGAAGCCGGATGAATCTCCAGCCCAAAAATGAATCCTGCGCACAAGGAGCTGAGTGCGCGCGTTACACCAGGCAAAAGAACCAACAATATGGACTCAAGAAGAGCAGGCCACCACAATGAACGAGTATGTTGATCTGATTCGCGCTCATTACGTCGAGGTTTGGGGTAACGTGCCTGTTGAGAGACAGTTCGATCGAGGGCCCGTGCATGAACTACCTCCTGACTTCAGAGTGCTGGAGTTCGCTCCTGGTAAGCGGGCTTTCTGGACGTATGCAACGTGCGGGATGTCTCGACCACAAGATGAGCGGCCAGTTGAGCTTCACCTATTTTCTCCTCACAAGCACGAGGGGCATCTTGAGCTCTTGACGATGGTGGCTCATTATCATCGAACAGGGAGCAGGCTTGACCTGGCACATACGGTCAACTTTGGGAGGCCGTGGATGGAAGGATCTGATCTTGGTTACGGTCTGATCTCTTTACCTTACCTGGACGGCCCTGGCCTCGAAAACCTTGAGACCGCAGACGGCACAGTCAAGTTCTATTGGCTGATACCGATAACGAAAGCAGAAAGGGACTTCGCGACGTTGAATGGGTTGAATGCCCTGGAGGAACTTTTCGAGAAAAGCTCCTTCAATTATCTGGATCCACGGAGGAAAAGCGTGGCCTAACTGCAGGTCCCAGGCGGCCGGGAATAATGGCGTAACAATGTCTGTTGCAACGGACGTCATGAGCACTCTGAACCAGGAAATCCAGCAGGAGAAGCCGTTCGCCAGTCCCGAGGAGGAGGCTTTCCTCGGGCTTCAGCGGACGGCGAACCTCCTGCTTCAGGCCCTGGGGCGCTCTCTCAAGGGACAGGACCTCACCCCGGCCCCATACAACACGCTACGCATCCTGCGCGGCGCCGGTCCCGACGCTCTGACGTGCGGCGAGATCGGGGAGCGCCTGGTGAGCCCGGGGCCCGATGTGACGCGGCTCCTGGACCGTCTGGAGCAGCGGGGGCTCGTGACGCGGCTGCGCGACGCGGAGGACCGCAGGGTGGTACGGGCACGGATCACGGAGAGGGGCCTGGAGCTCCTCTCCAGCCTGGACGGACCGGTGGAGCAGGCGCTCGCCAACCTTCTCGGCCATCTCGGCGAAAAGAAGCTGCGGACGCTCTCGGGGCTCCTCGAAGAGGCACGCCGGAAGGTCTGAAATTTTTTTACCCGAATAGTTGTTGAAACGAACACTGCCCCAACAGGGAATCAGAACGGGAGAAACCGACATGCGCAAACCGATCGCAGGCATCCATCACGTTACGGCCATGGCCAGCGACCCACAGGCGAACGTGGATTTCTATACCGGCGTCCTTGGGCTGCGGCTGGTCAAGCGGACGGTGAATTTCGACGATCCCGGCACCTACCATCTCTACTATGGCGATGAGACGGGACGGCCGGGGACGATCATGACTTTCTTCCCCTGGCCCATGGCCCGGCGGGGTGTCCAGGGAGCGGGGCAGGCGACCGTGACGTCGTTCTCCGTGCCTCAGGGCTCTCTGGGATACTGGACGGAGCGTCTGGGGAAGCTCGGCGTGCCTTTCGAGGACCCGCGCCCCCGGTTCGACGAGGAGGTGCTGACGCTGCTCGATCCGGACGGCTTGAAGCTGGAGCTGGTGGCCCGGGCTGGTGATCCTGGGAGCGGGCACGCGGTGCGGGGCTTCGACGGGGTGACGCTCACGGAGTGGAACCCGGAGGTGACGGCCGAGGTGCTCGTGGGAACGCTGGGGTTCCGGCCCGCCGGCCAGCAGGGGGACCGCTTCCGCTTCGAAGCCGGCGTTGGTACGGGTGCATCGCGGGTGGACGTGGTCGCCTCGCCGGCCTCGGTACGGGGCCATATCTCGGCGGGTACGGTGCATCATGTGGCGTGGCGGGCGGCGGACGACGCGGACCAGGCCGCCTGGCGGGAGGCCGTGGCGGAGTCGGGCCTGTATGTGACGCCAGTGCTCGACCGGCAGTACTTCCATTCGATCTACTTCCGCGAGCCGGGCGGCGTGCTGTTCGAGATCGCAACCGATCCGCCGGGTTTCACCCGCGACGAGCCGGTCGAGAGCCTGGGGAGCGCGCTCAAGCTGCCGCCCTGGCTGGAGCCGGAGCGCAGGAGGATCGAGCAGGCGCTGCCGCCCATCGAAGTCCACCCGGTGACCGTGGAAGCAGGAGGTGTGGCATGACGGAGAAAGCGACGGAGACGATGGCTGGTCCTCATCAGGATCAGCCCGTGGTGACGACGGGCCGTCCCCTGGGTGAGGCGACCGCGGCCGTGGTGATGGTCCACGGCCGCGGGGCCACGGCGGAGAGCATCCTGGAGTTGGCTCACGAATTCGGCCGTCCGGATCTCTGCTACGTGGCGCCCCAGGCGGCGGGATACACGTGGTATCCGTACAGCTTCATGGCGCCGATGCAGCAGAACGAGCCGTATCTCTCTTCGGCCCTGGAGCGGATCGGCGAGGTGCTGGATCTGCTGGAAGAGGAGGGTATTCCGCCGGAGCGCACGGTGCTCCTGGGTTTCTCGCAGGGAGCCTGCCTGTCGCTGGAGTACGCGGCCCGGAACGCCCGGCGTTATGGCGGGGTGGTGGGGCTCTCGGGCGGGCTCATCGGTCCTCCCGGCACCCCGCGAGATTATGAAGGTACGTTCGAGGGCACGCCGGTCTTCCTGGGCTGCAGCGACCGCGACCCGCACATCCCGCGCGAGCGGGTGGACGAGTCGGCCGAGGTGATGCGGCGGATGGGAGCCGAGGTGACGGAGAGGATCTATCCGGCCATGGGCCATACGGTCAACATGGACGAGATCGAGTTCGTGCGGGGAATCCTGGAAGGTCTTACCGTGCCTTCCGAGCCATAAAAGCAGAAAATAAAAAAAGAGGACGGGCCTTCGGGTACACCCCGGGTCCGGCCCGTCCTGGAGGAGGCGCCCGCCGTTCCGGCGGTCGTCGTAGACACCGGTCTTCTAGCGCAAGGGGAATGCCCGCCCGGCCGGAGCGGGTCCGTTTTTCTTCAAACCCTTCTATTTTCAGGATTTCCTCCCCGGGATCCACGGCCTTCGGACCGCTCCCGGGGAGTGCTATTTTCGGGTGGAAGCACCATAATCAGGGCGAGGACACCATAACCATGCTCGAGCGCCTGCTGGAGTTGGGGAAGACGGTCCTGGCCGAGAGGGACCTCGACCGGATGCTGACCGCCGCCATCGACGGGGTCATCGAGCTGTGCGGCGCCGAGCGGGGGATGATCCTGCTCTTCGATCCCGAAGGGGTGTCCGGCGGGGTGGTGGTGGAGACGGCCCGCAACCTGGCGCGGGAGGATATCGAGCGGCCGGAGCTCGAGGTCAGCCGCACGATCCTCGAACGGGTGCGTGCCACGGGCGAGCCCTTCTGGCACCCCAACGTCCTCGATGATCCGGCGCTCGGGGACCGGGCGAGCGTCATGCGCCTGCTCCTCCTCTCGGTGATCTGCCAGCCGATCCGCGACGGCGGCCGGCTCCTCGGCGTGGTCTATCTGGACAACCGGAGTCGCCGAGGGGGTCTTCTCGGAAGAGACGGCGCGGCTGGTGGCGAGCTTCTCGGAGCTCATCTCGCTCGCGGCGCGCAACGCTCTGGAGCAGAGGGGGCTTCAGCAGAGGATCAGCGCTCTTTCAGAGGAGCTGCGCGGGCGCTACGACTTCGGCGCCATCGTCGGGCAGGACCCCAAGATGCTGGCGGTCCTGAAGCTGGTGTCGCAGGTGGCGGACTCGGACGCCACGGTGCTCATCGGAGGCGAGAGCGGCACGGGCAAGGAGCTGGTGGCCCGGGCCCTCCACTTCAACAGCCGCCGCCGGGCGAAGCCCTTCATCCCGGTCAACTGCGGGGCCCTGCCCGAGAACCTGCTGGAGGCCGAGCTGTTCGGCCATGCGCGCGGCGCTTTCACGGGCGCCGTGCGGGACAACCCGGGCTGGTTCGAGCGGGCCGAGGGGGGCACGCTCCTGCTCGACGAGGTGGGGGAGCTCGCGCCGCCGCTCCAGGTGAAGCTCCTGCGGGTGCTCGAGAACGGCGAGTACTCGCGCGTGGGCAGCACCCAGATCCGGCGGGCGGACGTGCGGATCGTGGCGGCGACCAACCGCGAGCTGGACGCGCTGGTGCGGGAGGGCAAGGTGCGCCAGGACTTCCTCTACCGGCTGAACGTGGTGGAGGTGCGGCTGCCCTCGCTGCGCGAGAGGCGGTCGGACCTGCCGCTCCTGATCCGGCACTTTCTGGGGAAGCTGGGCATGGGCCGCAGTGATCACAAGGATCGCAATGATCGCGGGGAGCGCCGGGATCGCGGGGAGGGAGCCAAGAAGCTGTCTCCCGAGGCCGAGGCCCTGCTCCTGGCCTACGACTGGCCGGGCAACATCCGCGAGCTCCAGAATGTGATCCAGCGGGCGATCCTGCTCGCCGAGGGTCCGGTGATCGAGGCGCGCCACCTGCCGGACGGCCTGCGCGAGCTGCGCCCCCTGCTGCCGCCGCTGGCGGGGGAGGCGGAGCCCGCCGGCTCCGGGTTCCGCGAGGCCAAGCAGAGGGTGGTGGAGCGTTTCGAGCGGGATTACATCACCCGCTGCCTGGCCGAGGCCCGGGGCAACATCAGCCAGGCGGCCAAGGCGGCGGGCATCGATTACAAGAACTTCTACAACAAGATGCAGCAGTACGGGATCGAGCCGGCGGAGTTCAAGTAGGGGCGGCCCCACGTGGCCGCCCTGCATTTTCGGGCATGGCCGCCCTGGAAACCCGCGACGCCCCCCCACCCAGGGCGGCCACATGGGGCCGCCCCTACGGCGCCGTCTGAGCCTCCGCCGTCCGGTTCTTCACGTACTTGTCCAGCCATTCATAGCTCTCCCACAGCACGTGGAGCACGGACTCGCGTGCCGCGGTAGCCGTGGCTCTCGAAGGGCAGCATCACGAGCCGGGCCGTGGCACCGGTGCCTTTCAAGGCACTGAAGAAGCGCTCGCTCTGGATGGGGTCGGTGCCGGAGTTGTTGTCCGCCTGGCCGTGGATCAGGAGGAGGGGCTCGTTGACCTTGTCGGCGAACATGAAGGGGGACATGCCGATGTAGGTCTGGGAGGCCTTCCAGAGGTCCCGCTCCTCGGCCTGGAAGCCGAACGGCGTCAGGGTGCGGTTGTAGGCGCCGCTCTCGGCGATGCCGGCCGCGAAGAGGTCGGAGTGGGCGAGCAGGTTGGCGGTGATGAAGGCGCCGTAGGAGTGGCCGCCGATGGCGATGCGCCGCGGGTCGGCCACGCCCCGGCGCACCACCTCGTCCACGGCCGCCTTGGCCGAGGCCACGAGCTGCTCGACGTAGTTGTCGTTCGGCTCGCGGTCGCCCTCGCCGACGATGGGCATGGTGGGGTTGTCGAGCACCGCGTAGCCCTGGGTCAGCCAGAGCAGGGGCGAGCCGGTGCGGATGCGGACGAAACGGTAGGGAGAGGTCGTTGACCTGGCCCGCGGCGTCGGCGCTCTTGAACTCCTGGGGGTAGGCCCAGAAGAGCGTGGGCAGCGGCCCGTCCGCCGGTTTCCAGCCGGCCGGCGTGTAGAGGGTGGCCGTGAGCTGGACCCCGTCCGCCCGGGTGTAGCGGATCAGCTCCTTGCCGATGCCGGCGAGCTGGGGCGCGGGATGGGGGAAGCGGGTGACCTCCCGCAGACGACTGCTCTTGAGGTCGCGCACGAAGTAGTTCGGCGGCGACGTCGACCGACTCGCGCCGCACCAGGATCGTCCGCTCCTCGGCGTCGAGGAAATCGACGGGATCCTCGTACCAGGGGGCCTCCGACCGGAAGAGCCGCCGGGTCTTCCGGGTGCCGAGGTCGAAGGCGTCGAGGAACGGGCGGTCGCCTTCGGGGGAGGCGCCTTCGCCGGCGAGGAAGAGGGTGCGCCCGCCGTCCGCCGTGCGCAGCACCGGCCGGCCCCAGGCGTTGAGGGTTGTTCCACGGAATGCCGGGATCAGCGTAGCGGTCCTCGGAGGAGCGGTCGAAGAGGAGCTCGGGCCGGTCCTTCTCACTCTTCTCGGCGGGATTGGGCCGCAGGCGCCAGGTGCGCGCGCGCCGGGTCTTCCACCAGCCCTCTTCGACCAGGGCGAGGCTGTCGCTCCCCCAGGCGATGTCCTGGAAGCGGAGCTCCAGCGTGGCCAGCGTCACCGGGTTTCCCTGGAAGGGGGCGGGGAGGAGGTAGAGCCGGTCGCGCTCGGCGGCCTCCTTGCGGGGGTCGCCGCCGTCCAGGGCCTCCACCCAGAAGACTGTGGCCGGGGCGTCTTCCCGCCAACTGAACCCGCGCGGGCCGGCCGCGACGCTGTCGAAGGCGATGGGGATCTCTTCCTGGAGCGGCTGGTCGGCCAGGGTGTGGACCCCCTTGCCGTCGAGGTCCCAGACCTCGGTCCGCCGCGGGAAGCGGAAGGCGGGCACGAGGTAGGAGAACGGCCGGTGCAGGGTCTGAACGAGGAGGTAGCGGCTGTCGGGAGAGGGCAGGACATCGAAGATGAGCCCCGGGTCACCCAGAGGGGTGACCTGGCCGCCGAGCGGGCCATTGAGCGAAACGCGGGCGACCTGGGCGGTGAAGTAGTGCTCGAAGAGCGCCTCGTCAAAGGGGCCCTTCAGGAGGTCCTGGAAGGTGCGGGCCGGCGCCGACCGTCCGGCGTTCTCCTGGATCACGGGTCCCGAGGGCACCGCCGGCGCCGTGGGCTCAGAGCCGCGGGAGGAGGGCACGAGGGTGCAGACGAGGGTCTGGCTGTCGCGCAGCCACTGGGGCGGGATTTCGGCCACCAGGTTCAGCCGGGCGTCCACGACCCGCCGCGCCTGGCCGCTCGCCACCTCGGCGACCCAGAGCTCGATGCCGTCCGGACGGGTGTGGGTGAAGGCGAACCGCGAGCCGTCGGGAGACCACCGGACGTTCAGGAGGCGGGGCTCTTCCGGCAGCCCCACGAGCCGGCGCTCGGCCAGGTCCGAGAGGCGCAGCAGCCGGAGGCCGGTGGTGTAGCCCGCGCGGCTCGGCCCGTTGTTGCCGGGCCGGATGCGCTGGCCCGCCAGCCGCAGCTCCCGCTCGGAGAGCTCGGAGATGGGCGGCAGGCCCGGCCGTTCGAGCACCAGCAGCCACTCCCGCCGGGGATCGAGGGCAACGGCCGGCGTCGGCGGCGCGTCCGCGATGTCCGCCAGCGCCTGCGGCGGCGTGCGGTAGACGCTCTCGGTGGACGTCTCCGCCAAGGCGGGAAAGACGGAGGCGGCGGCGATCAGGACCAGCAGCACGAGCCAGGTCCGGAGAGGGCGGAAGGAACGCATCTGCACAGATCTCCTTTCTACGTCGGTCTTTTCCCGTTCAGAGCCCCCTCATGGTATCCGACCTCCACCTTTCCGATCCATCCAGACAGACGTCAGAGCGAAATTGCAAATCAGTCGATGGCTCGTTTTCTGCACAAGTTTTTGGGCGTGAAAGGGATTTCTTTTCTGTTTCCTCTGATGCCGTGGCAAGGAATCTTCCGATCAGCCACCGCGCCGATTCAACGTCCATCAACCCACACAACGGGAGGATTTTCATCAGCTCACGATGGATCGGGAGGATGGGAATGGTCTTGCTTCTGGGCTTGCTGGCGGCAGCCACGGCCCATGCGACGACGCTGCAGGTAGCGCTTGACGTTCAGGGCCAGGGATTGGCTCTCGCGGCCGGCGGAGCAGGGCTGCAGGACACCCGCACCGGATTGATCAGCGTCAACATCGGCGGTCCGGTCCAGGCGGCGCTGCTCTACTGGGCGGGCCGCGACCGGCCGTGTCCGGAGGTTGCCGGTGCCTGCGTCATTCCGAGCCAACCTTACAAAGATCAATTGATCAGCTTCGATGGCAATCTGATCACGGGAACGGTCATCGGTACGGAAGGGCAACCCATCTCTGCGGGTGGTCCCATCAACAACATCGGCTATCTGGCGGACGTGACGGGCATCGTCCAGGCGAAGGGCGCGGGGCTCCAGTCCTTCCCGGTGGCGGACGGTGACCTGGGGAGCAATCTCTTCCGCTTGAACGGCGCCACTCTGGTCGTGATCTATACCGATCCGGCCGACACGGCTTCCTATCGGCTGATCGTTTACGACGGCCTGGACTTCGCCTATGGCATCGATCCGACTCCCGGCCCGACGCAGGTCACGGTTCCGGTCACCTTTTCGCACGGCGCCAACGCGGCGGTACGGCAGGCGCAGCTCCTGGTCTCCTCCGGGGATGGCGAGGCGACCCGGCCGGACCGCATCGACATCAGCAACAACCCGAGCGTGGTCAACGGCCTCAACAGCTCAGCCGGCCATTCCTGGGACGCCGACTGGATCACCGTGATCATCCCGGGGGGTGTCGCCTCGACCACGGTGCAGCTCTTCTCCGAGCCGCTCGATCAGAACCCCGATTCCCTGCTCTGGCATCTCGGAGCGTTGCGCATCCCGCTGCCGGTGACGCCGCCGCCACCGCCGCCTCCGCCCGGGCCGAACGAGCAGCCCGGCACCGAGGGCTGCACGCCCGGCTACTGGAAGAACCACACCGGCTCCTGGGCGGGCTCCGGCTACTCGCCGGGCCAGACGGTGGGCAGCGTTTTCAGCGGCGCCTCGGCCTTCCCCTCGCTCGCCAGCCAGAGCCTGCTCCAGGCGCTCCAGGGCGGCGGCGGCTCGGGCACGCTGGGTGCGGCGAAGGTCCTGCTGCGGGCGGCGACGGCGGCCCTGCTCAACGCGGCGCACTCGGGCGTCGACTACCCCCGGACCTCGGCTCAGATCAAGGCGGACGTCAACGCGGCTCTCACGAGCAACAACCGGAACACCATGCTCGCGCTCGCGTCCGCGCTCGACGATGACAACAACGGCGGTTGCCCGCTGAGCTGAGCTGAGCTGCCCATTCCCTCGGGCGGAGCCTTCTGGACGGAGGCTTCGCCTTTCTTTTTGATATCTTGAACAGGATGTCGGAGCGAGATCCGGAATCAACCGGCCACTACTGCCTTCTCTGGGTGGAGGCCGAGACCCCGGAACGGGAGCGCCTGTCGCGCGCTCTCGAAGGAGTCTGCCGGGTGGATTTCGCGCCGCCGGGCGAGCCCCTTCTCTGGGAGCGCCGGCCCGACGTGGTGCTCGCGCGGGTGGAGGAGGGGGGCCTCGATCTCTTGCGGCGGATCGAGGACGATCCGCGTACCCGCGGCCTTCCCGTTTTCCTGCTCGGTGGACCGGACGATGAGGAGCGCTGCTGCGCGGGCCTGGAGGCCGGGGCCTGCGACTTCCTGATCGAGCCGGTCTCGCCGCGGACGCTGGCGGCCCGCGCCGCTGTCTGCATGCGCGGAGTGCGCGAGCGCCGCGAGCGTCTCCTGAGCGAGCAGGACCTCCTCGCCGAGGCCCAGATGGCCGCCGAGGCGCTCAGCCGCAGCGAGGAGCGCTTCCAGGCCTTCCTGCGCCACACACCCGTGGCGTCCTGGATGACCGACGAGGAAGGGCGCGTCGTCTTCCTGAGCGAGCCCTACACGCGGCTCTTCGGCATCCGCAACGAGGACGCGGTCGGCCGCTCGGTCTTCGAGCTCTATCCCGCCTTCTTCGCCCAGCCCCTCTACGACAGCATCCGCGCCGTGGCCGAGACGGGCGGCTCGCTGCAGACGGTGGAGGCCGCCCCGCGGCCGGACGGCAGCGTGGGCTATTTCCTCGTTCACAAATTCCCCGTGCGCGACGAGGCCGGCCGGCTCCTCGTGGGGTGCGTGGCGGCCGACATCACCGAGATGAAGCGCAACGAGGCGGCCCTGCGCGAGAGCGAGGAGCGCTTCCGCCTGGCCACCGAAGCGATCAGCGGCCTGATCTACGACTGGTCGCTCGAAACCGGCGCCGTCCAGCGCTCCCTGGGCCTCCTGGGCCTCCTGGGATACTGGCCGGAGGAGATCCTCTCGCAGCTGGAGTGGTGGCGCGCGCAGATCCACCCCGAGGACGTCGACCGGGTCCAGGAGGAGATCTACGGCGCCATCGAGAGGGGCAACGCCTCCTTCAGCATCGAGTACCGGGTGCGCCACCGCGACGGGCGCTACATTCACGCCTGGGACAAGGGGCTCATCGTGCGCGACGCCCAGGGCCGGCCCGTGCGTGTCGTCGGCAGCACGATCGACATCAGCGACCGCAAGCACGCCCAGGAGGAGCTCGAGCGGGCCCACCAGGAGGCGCAGGCGGCCAACGCGGCCAAGGACCAGTTCCTCGCCACTCTGAGCCACGAGCTGCGCACGCCGCTGACGCCGGTGCTCGCCGTCATCTCCAGCCTGGAAGCCGACCCGCGCCTCGCGGGGCACGTGGGCGAGCTCGCCATGATCCGGCGCAACGTGGAGCTGGAGGCGCGGCTGATCGACGACCTGCTCGACCTGACGCGCATCACCCGCGGCAAGCTGGAGCTCCACCGCCGCGAGACCGACGCCCGCCAGGTGGTCGAGCACGCCCTGGCCACGATCGAAAAGGAGATCGCGGACCGGGAGATCGAGCTCGCCGTCGAGCTGCACGGCCGAGGAGCACCGGCTGCTGGCCGACGCCCCGCGGCTCACCCAGGTGTTCTGGAACCTGCTCTCGAACGCCGTCAAGTTCACCCCCCCGGGCGGCAGGGTCACCGTGCGGTCCTGGATCGACACCACCGAGACGAGCAGCTTCGGGACCCGCGAGCTGGTGGTCGAGGTGCGCGACACGGGCATCGGCATCGAGCCGGACGTCCTGCCGCGGATCTTCGACGCCTTCGAGCAGGCCGGGCGGCGCATCACCCGCAAGTTCGGCGGCCTGGGGCTCGGCCTCGCCGTCAGCCGCGCCATCGTGGACCTCCACGGCGGCAGGATCACGGCGGCGAGCGAGGGGCCGGACCGCGGCGCGGCCTTCACCGTCCGGCTGCCTCTGGGCGGCATCCAGGAGGATCCCGACGAGACCGGGGTCTGGTTCCCCCGGGCTCTCCTGCCGATGGAGGCCTTGAGAGCGACCGAGCGCCCGCTCTCCATCCTCCTGGTCGAGGACCACCCCGACACGGCCGAGGCCATGGCCGACCTGCTGCGCCTCTCCGGCCACCAGGTCACCGTCGCCGGCTCGGTCGCCGGCGGCCTCGCCGCCGCCGAGGCCGGGGCGTTCGACCTGGTGCTGAGCGACCTCGGACTGCCCGACGGCTCGGGACAGGACCTGATGCGCGAGCTCGGCCGCCGCTACCGCCTCAAGGGGATCGCCCTCTCGGGCTACGGCATGGAAGAAGACGTCCAGCGCAGCCACGAAGCGGGCTTCGCCCGGCACCTCACCAAGCCCGTCAACCGCCAGGCCCTGGAGACCACCATCCGGCAGGTGGTGCAGGGAACCTGAACTCTCGCCGAAGGGATACAATAGGGCCGGTTTTTCTACAGCTTCCGCTGAAGTTTGACATCACACAGGAACATCCGCATGGAACAGAACACTACCCTTGTGCCGGCCGGCATCCGAAAAGCGCCGACCGGCATCCCCGGGCTCGACGAGATCACGGCCGGCGGCCTGCCGGCCGGGCGGCCGACCCTGATCTGCGGCAGCGCCGGCTGCGGCAAGACCCTGATGGGCATGGAGTTCCTCGTCCGCGGCATCGTGGAGTACGGCGAGCCGGGCGTCTTCGTGACGCTTCGAGGAGAGGCCCGAGGAGCTGAGCCGAGAACGTCCTCTCCCTGGGCTTCGACCTGGACGAGCTGATCGCAGCAGGAGAAGCTCGTGGTGGACTACATCCACGTCGAGCGCAGCGAGATCGAGGAGACCGGCGAGTACGACCTCGAAGGGCTGTTCCTCCGCCTGGGGTTCGCCATCGACTCGATCGGCGCCAAGCGGATCGTGCTCGACACCCTGGAGGTCCTCTTCGGCGGGCTGGAGAACCACGGCATCCTGCGCGCCGAGCTGCGCCGGCTCTTCCGCTGGCTCAAGGAGAACGGGGTCACGGCCGTGATCACCGGCGAGCGCGGCGAGGGCGCGCTCACCCGGCACGGCCTCGAAGAGTACGTCTCCGACTGCGTGATCCTGCTCGACCACCGGGTCAACGATCAGCTCGCCACCCGCCGGCTGCGCGTGGTCAAGTACCGCGGCAGCATCCACGGCACCAACGAGTACCCGTTCCTCATCGACGAGCGGGGCATCGAGGTGCTGCCCATCACCTCGCTCGGCCTGCTCCACGAGGCCTCGACCGAGCGCGTCTCCTCCGGCATCACCGGGCTCGACGAGATGCTCGGCGGCAAGGGCTACTACCGGGGGAGCAGCGTGCTCGTCTCCGGCAAGGCGGGCACCGGCAAGAGCAGCATGGCGGCCCACTTCGCCGACGCCGCCTGCCGCCGGGGCGAGCGCTGCGTCTACTTCGCCTTCGAGGAGTCGCGGAGCCAGGTGGTGCGCAACATGCGCTCCATCGGCATCGACCTGCAGCCCTGGATCGACGGCGGGGCTGCTGCAGTTCCACGCCGCCCGGCCGACCGTGCACGGCCTGGAGCGGCACCTGGTGACCATGTACAAGGTCATCCGCGACTTCAAGCCCCACGGTCGTGGTCGTCGACCCGATCACCAACTTCCTCTCCGTGGGGACCTCGGAAGACGTGAAGGCCATGCTGATGCGGCTGATCGACTTCCTCAAGTTCCACCAGGTCACCGCGTTCTTCACCAGCCTGACCCACGGCGGCGACTACGAGCAGACGGACGTCGGCGTCTCGTCGCTCATGGACACCTGGCTGCTGCTGCGCGAGATGGAGGTCAACGGCGAGCGCAACCGCACGATGTACGTCCTCAAGTCGCGCGGCATGGCCCACTCGAACCAGCTCCGCGAGGTGCTGCTGACGGAGCAGGGGGGTCCAGCTGGTGGACGTCTACCTCGGCCCCAGCGGCGCGCTCACCGGCGCGGCCCGGCTGGCCCAGGAAGCGCAGGAGAAGGCCGGCGGCATCGCCCGCCAGCAGGAGATCGAGCGCCGGCAGCGCGAGCTGGAGCGCAAGCGCGAGGCCCTGGAGGCGCGCATCAACGCCCTGCGCCTGGAGTTCGAATCCGAGGAGGAAGAGGCCCGGCGGAAGCTCGAGGAATCCCGGGCGCAGGAGAACCGGCTGGAAGAAGACCGCCAGGACATGGCACGGCTCCGGGGCGCCACCCAACGCCCTGCTGCCGTCCCGGGACAGGGAGGACACCAATGACAGACCCGACGATGCCCGATCTGCCCACGAACGACGGCGAGTTCTGGGACCTGCGCCTCTACGTGGCGGGCCAGACTCCGAAATCGGTGGCGGCCCTGGCCAACCTCAAGAAATTCTGCGAGGAGCACCTCGCGGGCAAATACAGGATCGAGGTGATCGACCTGGTTCAGAACCCGAAGCTCGCCCGCAGCGACCAGATCCTCGCCATCCCCACGCTGGTCCGCCGCTTGCCGGCGCCCATGCGCAAGATCATCGGCGACCTTTCGGACCGGGAGAAAGTGCTCGTCGGCTTCAACCTGAACCCCCGGAGATGAGCCGCGGGGATGAAGGACGTTGATCACCGGGAGGAGCTCCAGACGGAGATCGAGGAGCTCCGCGCGCGTCTCGAGGAGGCCGAGGAGACCCTGCATGCCATCCAATCGGGGGAGGTGGACGCCCTGGTGGTCAGCGAGCGGGCCGGCGGCGACAAGGTCTACACCCTGAGGAGCCCGGACCGCCCCTATCGGCTGATGATCGAAGAGATGGCCCAGGGGGCCGTCACCCTGACCCCCGACGGGCTCATCCTCTACTGCAACGGCGGCTTCGCTCACATGGTGAAGCGGCCCATCAACGAGATCGTGGGCTCTTCCCTGGACAACCACGTCACCCGGGGCAGCCGCGACTTCCTCGAAGCGCTGTTCCGTCACGGGCTCCGCCAGGAGGGAAGCCAGGGGGAGCTCGAGCTCTCCGCCGCCGGCGGCATGCTGGTGCCCGTCTACGTCTCCCTGAACGCCCTGCCTCTCGACGACAGCGACGGCCAGCCCGTGCTCTGCCTGGTGGTGACCGACCTGGCCGACCAGAAGCGCAACGAGCGCATCGTGGCCGACGAGAAGCTGGCCCGTTCCATCCTCGACCACGCGGCTGAGGCCACCGTCGTCTGCGACACGGCGGGGCGGATCCGCCGCGCCAGCAGCGAGGCCCACCGGCTGTGCGGCAGGAACCCCCTGCTGGAGCCGTTCGAGAAGATCTTCCCCCTGGAGATGTCCTCTGCCGAAATTTCCTCTCCCAAGATTCGGGATACGGAGGCCCTTCTGCGCCAGGTCCTCGCGGGCCAGCGGGTGCGGGGGCTCGAAGCGAGCCTGGACGGCGGGCGGCTCGACGTGATGCTCTCGGCCGGACCCCTGTGGGATGTCGATCACGGCATCGGCGGCTTCGTCGTCACCTTCACCGACATCACGACGCGCCGCAACGCCGAGCGCGAGATGAAGCGGGCCTGGGCCGCGGCCGAGGCCATGAACGAGGCCAAGGACCGCTTCCTCGCCACCCTGAGCCACGAGCTGCGCACCCCGCTCACGCCCGTCCTCGCCGTCATCTCCGGCCTGGAGATGGGGGACCGCCTGCCGGAAGACCTGCGCCAGGACATGGCCATGATGCGCCGCAACATCGAGCTCGAAGCCCGGCTGATCGACGACCTGCTCGACCTGACGCGCGTCTCCCGCGGCAAGCTCGAGCTCCAGCTCCAGGACGTCGACCTGCGCCAGGTGCTCGAGCACGCCATCCAGACCTCCTGCGGCGAGGAGACCGCCGCCGGGCGCCTGAGAGTGGTGGCCGAAATCGAGGAGGGCCACCGCCTGTGGGCCGACGCTCCGCGCCTGACCCAGGTCTTCTGGAACCTGCTCAACAACGCCGTCAAGTTCACCCCCGAGGGGGGCACGGTCACCGTGCGGTCCTGGACCGAGGCTCCCGGATGGCTGGCGGCCGAGGTCACGGACACCGGGATCGGCATCGAGCCGGAGCTCCTGCCGCGGATCTTCGACGCCTTCGAGCAGGGGGACGGCACCACGCGCCGGTTCGGGGGGCTGGGTCTCGGGCTGGCCATCAGCAAGGCCATCGCCGAGCTCCACGGCGGCTCCCTCCAGGCCCTGAGCGAGGGGCCGGGCCGCGGCGCCACGTTCCGGGTCCGGCTGCCCCTGACGCCCGTCCCCGCCCTGCCCGCGGCTGAGACCGGAGACGCGCCGGCAGAAGAGGACAGGCCCCTGCGCCTCCTCCTCGTCGAAGACCACGCCGACACCGCCGCCGCCATGGCCGAGCTCCTCCGCTGCCTGGGGCACGACGTCACGGTCGCCCACAGCGTCGCCGAGGGCCTGGCCACGGCCGAAGCGATCCAAAACCAGGGGATCAACAGGGGATCCATCAGGGGATCGACCTCGTCCTGAGCGACCTCGGCCTGCCGGACGCCAGCGGCCTCGACCTCATGCGCGAGCTCTCCCAGCGCTACGGCCTCAAGGGGATCGCCCTCTCCGGCTATGGCATGGAGGAGGACCTGCGCCGCAGCCGCGAGGCCGGCTTCACCCGCCACCTCACCAAGCCCGTGGATCTGGAGTCGCTGAGAGCCGCCATCCAGCAGGTGGCCGCAGGTTAGAAACCTGGGAGCGCCGGCATTCCTGCCGGCCTGAAACGGCTTGGCCGGCGCCCGGAGCGGCCGGGAGGAACGGCCTCATCCCGTTCTCCTGTCCTTCCTTCCCTTGAAAGATGCCACCCTCTCCATAAGCGGTCCCGGCCCGGTCATGGAGACCGCGGACGCGGGCCGCCGGAGAGGAGAGACTCGTCATGTCCTCAAAGATCCGTTGCGCCGCCGCGCTGGCGCTCCTGCTGCTCCTGTCGGCCGGCGCCGCCCACGCCCGGCCGCCCGGCGTCGCCAAGCTGCCCGCCGTCTCCTTCGAGAGCCTTTGGCAGTGGGTGGTCTCCGGGTGGGCCTCCCTCTGGGCCAAGGCCGGGAGCGAGATGGATCCCGACGGTGCCCCAAAAGCTGGGAGTGACATGGACCCCAACGGCCTCGTTACGCCCCTGCCCCCCACGGAAGCCGGGGGCGAGATGGACCCCAACGGCTAGATCGATTCGGAGCTTCATGATTTCTGCGCCGGTTCCAGAAACCGGCGCTTTTTCCTCTCTTTCGTTGTCCCTTTTTCGGCCCCAGCGACAACCATATCTTTTAAAGGTGGTACGCTGTCCGGGTCATGGAACCCCCGAGCGAGTCGAGCATCGAGGTCCTGGACCGGCTCCGGCCCGTCCTCCTCGCGGTCTTCCGGGCCTACCGGATCTCCGAGGAGAAGGCGCGGGAGATTGTCGCGGAGGCCGGCAGGAACCTCGCGAGCAAGAAGCGCAAGCCCCAGGACCCGGACGCGTGGCTGTTACGAACCGTCATCGAACAGTGCCGGAAGGCACGGGAGGAGGCCGCGCTTGAAGATCCATCCGACTGAGGAGCTGTTGGAAGGGATGCTGCTGTCGCTGGAGGATCTCTACGAGCAGACGTTGCGTCACGTCCTGGTCTGCCAGGATTGCCGAGCCCGGTGCGCCTATCTGCCGCGCCGCAGAGGCTCAGCCGTCGAGAGGGCGGGCACGGGTCCGGACTACGACCGCGCCTTCGAGCGGGGCCGTCAGGCCGTCCTGGACCTGGAGACCAGCCTGGAACGGGAGCGGGACGAGGCGCCCGGCCTCTTCGTGGAGCTGACGGACCGGTCCGCGGAACAGCGCGAGGTGCTCCTCCAGGACGCCCGTTTCCACACCTGGGGCCTGACCGAGCTAATGGTGGAGCGGAGCCTGGAGGTGAGCGTCAAGGACCCTGGCTACAGCGAGGAGTTGGGATTGCTGGCTCTCCGGGCTGCCGATGGCCTGGACGCCGGGCTTTACGGAGTGGCCCGGATCGAAGACCTGCGGTCGCGGGCCTGGGCTCACGTGGCGAACGCCTGCCGCATCAAGTCCGACCTTCAGGGAGCGGAGGAAGCCTTCCGGCACGCCTGGGAGCACCTGGAAAAAGGGACTGGGGATTTTCTGGAGAAGGCTGTCCTTCTGGATCTCTACGCCTCCTTTAGAAGGGATCAGCGCCTCTTCGACGACTCCTTCAGGCTCCTGAAGCGGGCGATCTCGATCTTCCTCCACCTGGGTGAACAGCACCGGGCGGGTCGGTCACTCGTGAACATGTCAATCATTTACAACCAGATCAGCCAGCCTGAGGAGGCGATCTCCCGACTCCAGCAGGCGCTCGATCTGATCGACCCTGAAGAGGAGCCGCGCCTGCTGCTCTGCGCCCGGCACAATCTCACCTTCTACCTTGCCAGCTCGGGTCAGTTTCAGGAGGCTCAGCGCGCCTATAACGAGACCCGGAATCTCTACCGCAATTTCCCGGACGCGTGGACGCAGAACCGCCGGCACTGGGTCAAGGGAAAGATCCTCCGCGGCCTGGGCCAGCCCACCCGGGCCGAGTCGCTATTCCTGGCCGCCCGGGATGGCTTCGTGGCCGAGGGGATCTCCTACGACATGGCCCTGGTCTCCCTGGAGATCGCCTCCCTGTACGCCGAGCAGGGGAGGACGGAGGACCTGAAGCGGCTGGTGGCGGAGATGCTGCCGGTCTTCACCTCGCGGAACATCCACCGGGAGGCGCTCGCGGCCCTCGTCTTCTTCCGGCAGGCCGTGGAGGCGGAGCGGGCCAGCGCCGCGCTGGTGGCGAAGGTGGGCGAGTTCCTGCGGCAGGCCCAGCACGCTCCGGAGCTGCGGTTCGAGGAGCCGGATGAGCGGGGTCAGAGGGAAAACGAGCCCTGAGACCGGTTCGTTCCGGCCGGCGAGCCGCTCGGTCCGGCCGGCGGGCCGGTTTCGGACCCCGGCGAGCCGTTCGTTCCAGCCGGCGGGCGGTCCGTTCCGGCCGGCGGGTCACTTTTTGGCTCCGGCGGGCCGTTCGTTCCGGCCGGCGAACGATCTTTAAGGTGCGGCGAGCCGTTCGTCCCGCTCAATGCGCCTTCTGAATCTTCTCCAGCACCGCTTCTCTCTGCGTATGGACGAGCAGAACCAGCAGATCCCCCGGCCGCGCCCAGGCCAGAGCCTGTTCGACGCCCTCCAGCTCCGAGTCCGCCCGCGTCACGCCGCCTGCCGGCGCCCCGAGCCGGAGAAGCTCGTCCACGAGGATCGCCGGGACCTCTCCCAGACCCCGGCCGCGCAGCATCTCCGGCAGCTCCTTGACGACGATATGGTCCGGCTGGAAGGCCCAGGCGGCGCGGGCCAGCTCGCGGATCGCCTCGTCGCCGCGGTCTCCGGCCTGGCCGATCAGGATCAGCCGGCGCCCGGCCGGCAGGGTGCGGGTGATGTCGAGCAGCGCCGTCAGGCCATGGGGGTTGTGGGCGTAGTCGACCAGGATGCGAAACCCGTCCCTTTCGAACAGATTGGCCCGTCCGGGGTTGTCCTCCGGTGTGCCGCCGACCCGCCGCAGCCCCTCGGCCATGGATTCGGCCGGCAGCCCCACGGCCGAGGCCATGCCGATGGCGCCCAGGGCGTTCGCCACGTTGTGCCGGGCCGCGCCGCCGAAGGTGAAGGGGACTTCGTCCACGTGAACGATCCGCGTCTTCTCCTCCCCCTGGGCTCCCCGGGACAATACGAGGAAGCCGTCCTCCAGAGAAACCCCGCCGGACCGTACCCGCGGGTTTTCCGGGTCGAGGCTGAACCACGTGATGGGAGCCGTGATCCCGCCCGCCGCCGCCGCCACGAGCTGCGGATCGTCCGCGTTCAGCACCACCCGCCCCTCCGGCCCCACGGCACGAGTGATCAACAGCTTGGCCGCCGCGAGAGAGGGGAGGTCGTGGACGCCGAATTCCCCAAGATGGTCCGCCGCGATGTTGGTGACCAGGGCGGCCACCGCCCGGTCCACGGCCAGCCCCCGGCGCAGCAGCCCGCCGCGGGCCGTCTCCAGCACGGCCACCTCCACCCGCGGGTCGCGCAGCAGCGTCCGCGCGCCCTCGGGACCGGAGAAATCCCCACGGTCCAGGACCTCGCCGCCCACCTCGACCCGGTCCGTGGACGTGAGCCCCACGACCTGGCTGGCCGCCTCGAACATGGAAGCCAGGAGGCGTACCGTGGTCGTCTTGCCGTTCGTTCCCGTTACCAGGAGCACGGGGATGTCGTGGACGGCCGCCCAATCGACCTCGCCGGGATCGGGAAGCTCGTTCACCGGCCACGTGAGCGAGCCCGTCCCGAGCCCCACGGAAGCCCGGCGGTCATCCCAGAGGAAGGCGATGCCCCGGGCCACGGCAGCGTCCCGCAGCGCGAGGAGGGAGGGGCTGGCCTCCCGTTCGATCTCCGCCCGGAGCCGCTCGATCCCTTGCTGGAACACCCCCTCCTCGAACCCCGCCTCGGCCGCCGCCCACGCCCACTCGTTGACCTCGGTGGCCGCGTAGAGGACGTCGATGGGAGCCGAGATCGCCAGGCTCGCCCCGCCGGGGAAGACCCGCGCCGCGGTCACCTCGTCCGTCCATCCCACAGCGTCGAGGACGCGCCGGGCCTGCGCCTGCCACGCCGCCACGGCCCTCTCCGCCTCTTCAGCGGAGAGAGACACCTCGATCACCGCTCCGGGTCGGTCGAGGAGCAGGTTGGGTCCGGTCAGGCGGCGGGAGTCTAGGAGCTGCATGGCTGTCTGGAGGGGAGACGATACCAGAGGTGTCATCCCGGCCCGCCATGAAGCCCCGCCCTTCCGGTCAATATTCCGGTCAATATCCGGGTCAATGCTGATCGAGCAGGACGGGATTGCCGTCCGGATCGAAGAGCGTGGCGTGGGCGGGACCCTTCGTGGTCTCGTCCGCTTCCGCCGCGAACGAAAGTCCCTGTTTCTTGAGCTCGCGCTGGACCGCCCGGACGTCGGTGGGATTGAAGGTGAGCGTGTTCTTGTCGAACATCCCCTGGAAGAGCCCGATCACGGCGCTGCCATTCTGGAGGATCAGCCAGTCCTTGCCATAGGTTTTCGGCCACCCCTCCTCGGCGGGGTAGACCGTGAACCCCAGCTTCTCGTAGAACGATTTCGAGGCCTGGAGGTCCTTGACGGCCAGACTCACGGAGAATTGTCCCAAGCTCGTTGGCATCTTTTTCTCCTCCGCGTTGCCCACCCCGAGCATGGAGATCAGGGCGGCGGCGAAAAGCAATCCCTTCAGCCAGTGGATCGAACGCATTGAAGAGGCCTCCTTTCTGACCGGCAGTATAGGAGACCCGGGGCCTTCTCGAGGGCTCACCGCCCGCTTTCGGTCCGCCGGTCTTCCTGGACTTGGCGCATCTGGCTCACGACTTCCTGGCCGCTGTAGAACAGGGCGGAGAGGGCGTTCTGGGGCTCGCCGCTCAGAGACTGCCGGCTGGTCTCGGTGGTCAAGACGCCCCTGGGGGTCATGGCATAGAAGCGCACGCTGTCGGGGCTCGGGAGGGGATATTCGTTGGTCTTCTTCATGCGTGGCACGACCTGCCGGGCCTGGGCCACGAACTCCTTGGCCGCCTTGCGCACGGGCTCATGGCTGATGCCGCCGACCATGCCGCCGCCCGTCTGGTAGTAGACGCTGGCGTCGCCGCTCCCGAAGCAGGCCAGCGTCACGACCGAGCTCGCGATGGTCATCTCCATCAGCATGCCGTAGGGCTCGTCGTCCTGGACCTGGCCGGCCATGCCGACGTTCATGGGAGAGGTGTTCAGGGCTTCCTTGCGGAGGCCCGCGTAGACCTCTTCGGGCGGCTTTGCCACCTTGGGCGCGCTGCGGGCAGGCTGGACCGGTCCCACCCCGAAGGGAAGCTTCTTGGGGCCTTCCGCCTTCTTCTGTCTCCAGCGGTAGTAGATGAAGGCAGCGGCCAGGCCGATCAGGGCCGTGGTTTCCAATGGCGTGAACACACGTACGCTCCTTGCTTCGTAACCGAGCTGTTCAGGGCTCTGCCCGGATGCTACCGGAGTCAGCCCGCCTTGGGTAGGGGGAGCGTGAGGATCACGGGCTCCTCCAGCTTCACCCCGGGCTTCAGCCGGCCCTGGTCGTCCAGACTCTCGAGCTGGCTGTTGGCGATGTAGACCAGGGAGCCGCCGGCCAGGGTGCCCGTGGTGGGGATCACGAACAGGGGATTGCGGCTCTCCAGGATCTCCTCGGAGTCGATGGCGTCGAGGCCGGGACGGAGCCGGAAGCGCACGATGCGCTCCGTGCCCGCGGCGTTCTGCACCGCCACCAGGCTCCCGCCGTGCGGCCTCTCGCCTTGGAGCGGCCTCTCGCCTTGGAAATAGTAGAGGCCGTCGATGCCCGCGACGTTGACCCGCTCGGGATGGGGGAGAGGGCGCACCTGCCGGGTCGCCACGTCCACGGTCGAGAGGCCCTTGGCGAAGTCGGCCACGAACAGCTTCTTGCCGTCCGGCGAGAGGGCGACGCCGTTGGGATAGATCAGCGTCCCGGGCTCCACGAACACCTCGAGCTGCTCCTGGCCGGGGCGCAGACGGTAGAGGCCGCCGCCCTTGCTGTCGGTCACGAAGACCTCGCCGTTGCGGCCCAGGGCCACGTCGTTCAGGAGGTGCGGCTGCGGCTTGCCCGGAAGGACATGCCTGGAGGCGAGCCGGCCCGTGGCGAGGTCATAGCGGAAGAGGCCCGAGGCGCCGTCCTGCTCGCCGGCCGAAGCGCCCGCGGCGGAGCAGACCCAGAGAATCCGCCGCGCCGGATCGACCTTCATGCCCAGCACGTCCCACAGGCCGTCCTCCGGCTTCGAGAAGTCGGCCGCCTTGCCGGCCTTGCCGATGCGCACGATCTTGCGCTTGTAGAGGCTGCCGAGGAAGAAGGAGCCGGTCCTGGCGTCGTAGGCGATCCCCTCGGGGATCAGGTCCTTCTCGGGCACGCGGAACGCGACCTTGCTGCGGCTCACCACGCGCTGGTTGGCCGCGGCCCGGGCGAGCAGGGGCTTGAACGCGGGCGTCGCCAGAAGGGGCGCGAAGGCGGGGTTCTTCGCCAGATCGAAGTCGATCCCCCGGGTGAGGGCCTTCTCGATCCACCGCGCCGCCTCGGCCCCGTTGCCCGCCCGGGCGTAGGCCGCGGCCAGCTCCAGCCAGATGCCGGGATGGTCGGGCGAGGCCGTGAGCGTCCGCTCCAGCTGTTGGACCGTGGGCGCCGTCTCCTCGGCGGGCAGAGGGAGGGCCAGGGATAGGGCCGTCAGGGCGGCGCAGGCGATCCGGGACAGCTTTCGGGTCATACGGCCAGCTTTCGGGTCATACGGCCTCCAGGGGTGATGGCTTGATTCTACCGTACAGGGAGGACAAGGATTATGATAAAATCGCATTCTCTCAAAGGAGATCCCCATGGCCCTTCGCCACTCCTGCTCGCTCGTCGCGGTCGCCCTGTTGGCAACTCTTTCCCTGTCCCGGCCGGGTGTGGCGGCGGAGCCGCGCTGGACCCCACTCGGGCCGCCGGCCGCTCCGCTCGTGGCCCGGCTCGTGGTGGAGCCGGGGAACGGCAACCGGGCCTACGCGTTCAACGAGGCGGGCCTGTGGCTCTCCCGCGACGACGCCGGCTCCTGGCGTTCCATTCAGGCGGGGCTGGGCCGCTCGCCTCAGGCCTTCGCCTTCGACCCGCTGCGCCCCGGCCGGATCTGGGCCTCGGCCACGGACCTCGACTACACGGGCTTGATCTTTCGCAGCGACGACTTCGGCAACCGCTGGACGCGCGTGTTCCAGACCAGCCAGCTCATCTCGATCTTTCCCCAGGAGCTCGTGGCCGATCCGTTCACGAAGGACACTCTCCTCTGGGTCCTGGACAACCGTCTCCTCCGCAGCCGCGACGCCGGGCGGACCTGGGACTGCGTCCCCGTGTTCGACTGCGCGCAGAGCTATACGGCCGCCTTCGCTTTCTCGCCTGACCGGCCGAAGACCCTCTACGTGATCGATACCGGGGCGGGCTTCCACGTGAGCCGCGACGACGGCCGCACCTGGACGACGTCGAGCCTCACCGTGCCCTATCTCGATACCCTCGTGGCCACCCACGAGCCCCGCACCCTCTACGCCTGGTCGCGCAACTCGGGCTACCGGGGTTTCCTCACGTCCTGCTTTGCGCGCAGTGACGACGAAGGCGAGACCTGGAAGGGGATCCTGAGGGACACGAAGTGCGGCGCGCCCGCCGTCGATCCCAACAATCCTCGCACGGTGCGCATGGTGGTGGTCTACAACAACGTGCCCCAGCTCTGGGTGTCGAGGAACGGCGGCGACACCTGGGCCTCGGCAGGCCCGGTGCCGGAATTTGGCGACCTCTACGCCGTGCCGGGCGGTGGTCTCGCGCTCGCGACAGACCGGGGCTTCTTCCGGGCGCCGGGGGATCAGGGGCCGTGGCGGGCGTCCAACCGCGGCTTCGCGGCCGCGCAGGTCGGCGCCGTCCTGCCGGTGGGGGAGGCCGTGCTGGCCGCTCCCACGCTGTCCGAAGACGGCCTGAGGCTGCCCTCGTCTCCGCTCTTCCGCACCGAGGACGGCGGGCGTTCCTGGGTCAGCGAGCCGTTGACCAACCCTCTCGCGCTCGCCGCCGACCCGGCCGATCCTCTCCATCTGATCGCCTCGGCCGTGCGCTACGAGGCCCCGGGCACCCGGTTCCTGCGCATCCTGGAGAGCCGCGATGGTGGCCACACGTGGCGCGGCGTCGTCGATCCCGAGGCCTCCCGGCCCCTGGCTACGACCCTGGCCATCGATCCCTTCTGGCCGCAGACGTTCTATGCCGGCACCGTGAGCGGCCTGTACCGCAGCGACGACGGCGGCCTCAACTGGCGCGAATCGAACGGGGGCCTGCCCCCCCGGCACTGCTTCAAGTACGGCTGCTATCCGCGGCAGGTGCACACCATCCTCACCGATCCCACCCAGGCGGGCCGGATGTTCATCCGGCTCAACAACTCGGCTTACAGGAGCCTGGACCACGGGATCACCTGGACGCTGCTGCGCACCCATCAGGGACCCGCGGCCATCTCCGTCTACGCGCTGGCCCGCGATCTCGAAGGAGCCCTGATCGTGATCGGCGGCGGCTCGCGGGCCGGCGACACGACCAGCCTGGGCGTCGCCTACCGGAGCACGGACAGCGGAGCCACCTGGACACGCCTGGGCCGCCTGCCCGTCCCCCCCACCAACGGCACGGCGACCGATATCTCGGGGCTCGCGGCCACCAAGGGGGCTCTGTGGGTCAGCACCCGGTACTTCGGCCTCTACCGCAGCACCGACGGCGGGGCGACGTGGAAGCCCGCCAACGAGGGGCTTCCTCTGCCCTCCATTACGTCGCTCGTCGCGGACCCTGAAAATCCGGAGCGCCTCTACGTCACGATTCCGGGGAACGGGATCTACACGCTCACAGCGCCGTAAGGTGTTACTCTGCTCTCAGGCATCCGTCGTAGAGCAGTGGATCTTTCACGAGAGGAGTGTGGATGGACATCCTGACCTGGCTGATCGTCGGACTGGTGGCCGGAGTTCTGGCGTCGTTCGTCGTCAAGGGCGGTTATGGGCTGCTGGGCGACATCGTGATCGGCATTCTGGGCGCGTTCGTCGGCGGCTGGCTCTTCCGTCAGTTGGGCTGGTCCACGCCTTTCGGAGGGCTCGCGGGCACGATCTTCGTCGCCTTCATAGGCGCCATCGTGCTCCTGCTGATCCTGAGGCTCATCCGGCGGGCTTGAGCCTGTCCAGGCCCCAGGGACAGCTTTCGAGGTCCTTGTCATCCTTTCTGTCCCTGGTGTCCTTGTTTCTGGTTTTGTTTCTGGTTTTCTGCCGAGGGCTCCTGGAAGTCCTCCGCCTTCCTTTCCATGCTGACCATCCGTGACGCGCAAATCGCCGCACTGGAGCGCGCGCTGGACGCGCGCACCGACGAGCGGATCTGCACGTACCTGCGGGACATCTGGCCTGGCCGGTGCGAGAGCATGGGCGCCGGCGGGCTGCGCCGCTTTGCCGCCGCGTGCCGCGAGAAGGCGCGTGGCTACGGCGCCGTGCAGTGGGGCGACGTGGCCCGGTTCGCGGGCGTGGCCCTGTTTCTGGGCGCCGACTTCGACCGCGACCCGGCCTTTCCCTGGGCGCGCGAGATCCTCCACGGCCCCGCGCCCACGGCGACCGCCAAGGTGGACGCGCTGGTGAGCGCCCTGGACGAGTGGGTCGACGCGCAGGCGGACGGCGATGCGGTGTGAGTTCCCCCAGTGCACAACCACCTCGGCCGATGCCAGGCTGCAGATGTGCATGCGCTGCCAGAAGTTCTACTGCCGCAACCACTTCGCCGCGCAGAGCCGCACCTGCCTGCCGCCCTCGGGCCGGGAGCGGAGGGAGATGCTCGCGGCCCGGCAGCTCAGGCGCGACCACGACGCGGAGCTCGCGCGCGCCACCCGCCACCTGGGCCTCCACGTTCCCTGCCAGAACAAGAGGCTCACGGTCAGGGTGGTCGACGCCGGCACCGGCCAGAGAATCGCCGGGCTGGTGGTGAGGCTGCGGCTGGGCGACCTGCAGCCCGACAGTCAGGGCGGAGGCGACTACCACTTCTCCAACCTTTCCGACGGCACGGTCTACACGGTCCGCGTGGCCGGCACGCGCCGGTACGGCGAGGTGCTGGAGCAGAGCACCGCCACGGCGGGCCAGACGCGGCGGGTGACGATCCCGCTCACCCCCTTTTCGCTGGTGCTGGCGGTGGATGCCGACCGCGACGGCACAGCCGAGGACCCTGAGGACTTCGACAATCCTGAGGACTTCTCGGAGTGGACCAGCGGCGAAGGCGAAGAGAGTGCGGGCGCGGTGGTTTTCTACAACAACCTGAGCGCGGCCGGCGCCCCCTCCAGGGGGGAGAGCGGTGATCTGCCGCAGTTGAACGCCGGCGACAACGTGGCGGCCGCGGGAGAAGCCCCGTACCTGGCGCCACTGGAGATCGTGGCCCGCGGCTGGTGCTCGAGGAGCTGGACGGCCACGCTCACCGCTCAGCCGGCCGGCAGGGTGCGCGTGCTGCACGAGGGGCAGGCGGTGCTCGGGCCGGGGCAGGGCGCGTGGACGGTGCCCGTGGCGCAGAACGGCCGCCTGCGCTGCCGGATGGAGGCGACCGCGTATCCGAAGGCCGGGTTCAAAGGCGAGGTCACGCTGACGCTCACGCTCAGGGACAGCGGCGGAGAGGAGGTCTCCAGCCAGGACGCGGTGGTGCGCGTGTCGCCATGGATCATGCACAACGCGCTGGACGAGCTGCAGCACGTCTACGCGCTCGACATCGCCGCCGTGCCCAATATGCACGCCGCTTCGTACCTGGCGATCCAGCACTTCCTGGCCGACCTGGAGGCGGCGCTGGGGCAGGGGCGGGTGGTGCGGGTGGATTTCAGCGCGTACAACCTGGGGCCGAAGGCGGACCTCTTCATCCGCGACGTGATGTCGGTGGGCTACAGCTCGCTCCCGGGGGCAGGTGGCGCCGCGCGTCACGTGCCGGTGGTGCTGGGCCCGGTGCACTCGCGTGACGCGTCCAACCTCCACTTCTTCCCACTGTCCCTTTCCGGGCCTGCCCGCGGCTTCTTCCTTCCCAGCGGGGCGCTGGTGGGATCCGACGAGACCTGCAACTACTTCGGCAACTTCCTCTGCTCGCCGCCCACCGACCCGGACCCGCTGGGGCGCATCTTCTACGGCACCAACAACCAGTACAACCTCGACGCGGACCTGCTCGGCTTCCTTTCCGCGCAGTTGCAGCCGCTCACCGCGCTCGACGTCCGTTGGCTGGCCATCCGCCATGTGGACGAGGTCGTCAGCTTCGTGCCCGACGTGCGCGCCGGGTTCGCGGTGGTGATGCCGAGCCCCGACCTGGCGGTGACGTTACTGAAGCAGGCCGTGGAGGCCGACGAGGAGGCCGCCCTCTTCGCCGGCCTGGTGGCCACCTTTCCCGCTCTCGCCAGGGCCGCGGGCGTCTTCGAGGCCGAGCCCGTGGCCGGGCTGCTCGGGAACGGGAAGCTGATGGGGATCCAGAGGTGGGTGGAGGAGAGGCTGACCGCGCTGGAAGAGCAGATCGTCGAGGCACTGGGGATTGGGCGGGTTCCCGTGATCCGCCTGCCGGTGCTCTACCGCCCATCCGAGGGGGAGCTGCTCTCGGCCTACACGCCCGACGTGGTGAACATGCTGGTGGGCACCAACGCGGACGGTACCGCGGAGCTGTGCATCCCCAAGCCGTATGGGCCGCTGGTGAACGGGGTGTGCGTCTTCGAGCGCGAGATCGTGCGCCTGCTGGCGCCCACCGGCAACCGTGTCCACTGGATCCGCGACATGAACATGTATCACTCCTCCGACGGCGAGGCGCACTGCGCGACCAACTCGGTGCGCAAGCCGAGCCGCGCGGCCGGGTGGTGGACGCTGGATTGAAGGCCGGTGCGCTGAAAAAGGTCGGGCACCAGGGACCTCAAGGACGGGCAACGCGTCCGTCATTGCGCGTCCTTGGGGTCCTTGCTGTCCTTGGTGTCCTTGATTCCACCGAGGGTGCCGTACCGCATCACCATCAACGTCCGGTCGTCCGTCAAAGGCTGGCCCCCTGCGTGCCGCTCGACCGCGGCGAGCAGGCGGTTGCGCACGTTCGCGGCGCTTTCGCCCGGGGTGCCTGCCAGGGCCAGGGCCACGCTCTCGTAGCCGAAGGGCTCATCGGCCGCGTTGGTGGTTTCGATCAGGCCGTCGGAGAGCCAGACCACCACGTCTCCCGGTTGGAGCTCCAGCGTTGCCTTGCCGTAATTGTGGCCCAGGCCTCCCAGGGGTGAGCTGGGGAGGAGGATCTCCTCGACCTCGGAGCCGCGCACCCGGTAGGTGGGCGGATGGCCGGCGTTGGTCAGACGCAGGGTGCCGGTCCGGAGATCGATGAGGCCGAGGGTGGCGGTCACGAAGAAGCGGCTCTCGCGGTTCGAGCGCACCACGGCGTCCAGCCGCCTCAGGATCTCCTCGGGATCGCGGGTCACCTCGACCAGGATCAGCAGGGCCGACTTGAGCATCGCCATGCGCAGGCCGCTCGACAGGCCGTGCCCCGAAACGTCGGCGATCACCACGGCGAGCTCGTCCTCCGCGAGGCGCAGCACGTCGAAATAGTCGCCGCCGATGGCCGCGCTCGGCTCGAACAGGGTGGCGAACTCCACGCCGCCGCCCGCCGGCAGGTTGCTCGGCAGGAGGCTCTTCTGGAGATTGCGGGCGAGCTCCAGCTCTTTTTCCAGCACTTCCTTCTGGGCCGCGGTGTCGACCAGCGTCTCCAGGTTGCCCGTCATCTCGTTGAACGAGCGCTGGAGGTCGCCCACCTGGTCGCGGCGGCGCACGGGGATGCGCACGCTGAAATCCCCCCGCCGTACGGCCTCGGTGGCCCGGCTCATGCGGTTGACCGCCCGCGAGAGGCCGACGATCATGAAGATCGCCATGAACGCCGCGGCGGCGTAGACGTCGAACAGCAGGAAGGCCACCAGGAACAGGGTGAACCAGGCCAGGGCGTCGATCTCGGCGGCGCTGGAGAACAGGTAGCGCAGCACGGTGCGCGGGGTGCCGTTCAGGTTGGCGGCCAGGTACTCGGTCACCTCCCGCCCGGAGGCGAGGTCGAGCAGGGGGCCGGAGATCTCGCCCCACCAGAGCACGGGGTCGTCCCAGAACCTCTCGCCGTTCGAGAGGTTCTTGAAGAACCGCGTGGCCTCCAGGGCCTGCTGGTCCTTGCGGCGGATGTGCTGGACAGGGATCTTGCGGTCCCCGATCGACAGGCTGACGACCTCGAGGTCGGGATCGTCCGAACGGTAGGTCTCGATCCAGAGGCTGGCGCGCCGGCTGATCTCCAGGTCGAGATCCCCTGTGTAGAGGGCGACCACGCCCAGACCCTCTCGGGAGGCGACCGCGGCCAGAGCGGGATGGCCGTCCCCGTGCGCGACGAAGCGCGGCACCTCTTCCCACTGGGCGCCACGGGCGGGCGGCCGGCTGGCCTCGGTCCAGGCCGGCCAGCCCGGGGGCGTCCGCTTGTCTCCGGCGATCCGCTTGCCGCCGCGGTAGTAGCCGAAGACGACGTCTCCCGTTCCCTCCTGGCCGGGCGGCGGCCGGCGGCCCGTGAACGCGTCCAGGCGGGCCTGGGCCGCGGCGTCGAGCTCGAGCTGGAGCGACTGCACGGCGTCCCGGTACAGGTGGCCCATGAAGAAGCCGCAGAGGAGGTAGGCGAGCATCGCGAGGAGGAGCAGCAGCAGGGGGATGGGCAGCACGCCCAGGAGGAAGTAGGAGAAGGCGAGCCGCCGGCCGACCTTCCAGAGGAACGCCCGGTAAGCCCGCCAGAGCACCCCGAGGAGGACCACGAGCCCGCCCGCCGCCAGCGTGAAGCGGGCGAAGACGGTGACATAGGGGATGCCGGCCAGGGCCAGCAGGACCAGAACCGCGAGAACCGCGGCGAGGATGAGATATCTGCGGAACTTTTCTTTCACGGAAAAGCGGTCTTTCACGGGAAACCGGCGGGGTTCGCGACACGGCGTCCCCGAAAGGCACTACGGCAGGGCGGGGGCCAAGGTTTTCTCCACGGTTGGACAACCCGTCCAACTTCCATAGAATGGCGACGCCTCCCTGGCGGGCGACCCGGCGGACATTTGCCAGGGCATCTTAGCGCGAAGCGGAGGAGAGGAGAGAACCGTGTCGAGGATCCCGCGTTCCCAGGAGCACCTGAAGACTGGCTTCACCGCGGAGGCCGCGAGCGCCGCCCGCTTCCGTGCCTACGCCGACCGCGCCCAGCGCGACGGCCTGCCCAACCTGGCCAGGCGCTGGCTGCGCCTGGCCGCCGAGAAAGACGCCCTGGCGATCGCGCTGCTCCAGGCCGCCGAGCAGGTGCGCGGCACCGACGCCGACCTCGGCAACGCCCTCTCCGAGGAGCGGTACGAGAACGACATCCTCTATCCCAAGATGATCCGCGACGTGGACCAGGAGACGGCCAACGTCTTCCTGCGGGTCGTCACCGCCCAGAAAGAGCACCTGCGCCACCTGGATTCCCTGCGCCAGGAGACCAACGCCGCCCAGGGCGACGTGGCCCTGCCCCCCGAGGTGGACCGGGGCACGGCGCCGTCCGCGCCCGAGTCGTAGAAAACTCTCCCTTAAAAAAAAGAACCCCTCTCCACAGGGGAGAGGGGCGTGGGGGTAAGGCAGGTCTCGTCCGATTGCCGCGATTACCGCGATGGCCGCAGTCGCCGCGCTCTTACGGGCGGGCGAGGGTGATGACGGGCGAGGTCCAGGTCTCGCCAGTGGTTCGGATTGGCGTCGTCACCCAGCGCCTTGAGGACGGTCACTTGATGACGTACGGCCGTTCGGCACCTTGTAGGTCTTGTTGCCGGCGGTCGTCTGGCCGTCCCAGCCGAGGGCGAAGAAGCCCGTGGCGCTGTTGTTGCGGGGCAGGTAGCCCTGACGGAAGGCCGGGTGCCAGGCCTTGCCCGTGTCGGCGTCCACGACTTCCATCCGCAGCTCGCGCGACTGGTGGTCCAGGTGCACGAGGACGAACGGGATGTCGGTCCCCTGGAGCGTGAAGGTGGCACCGGCCGGCTGGGGCAGGTAGCCGGTGGCCGTCCGCTTGCCGAGCAAGGGGGAAGCCGGTGGCCGTGGGCACCAGCACCTGGATGGACTGGTAGTCACCCTTGAAACCGGCGTACGGCACGCGCAGAGTCTGGCCGCCGCCCTGGGGCGTCAGCACGACGTAGCCGCCGTACTGGCTGCGGTCGGCGAGGCCGGGGTTGGGCGTGATGCCCACGTCCACCGTGGCCGTGCCGCCGGCCGGCACCGTCAGCGTGGGCGTGCTGAAGGAGGCCGTGGCGAAACCGGCGAAGAAGGAGGGCGTGTAGGTGCTGCCGCCGGTCGCCAGGGCCGGCTTCGTGGCCGAGGGTGTAGGTGACCGGAGCCGGACCCGAGTTGCTTACCTTCAGCGTGCGGACGGCCGGAGCCGAGCCGGCCTCGAACTCGCCGAGGGAGAGCTTGCCGGGCTCCACGCGGGTGGTCGCCTGGATGGCGTTCACGATCTGGAGCATGCCGGCGCCCTGCCGGTGGACGTTGTCGAGGAAGCCCAGGGTGGGATTGCCCCACCAGGGACGCGGCGAGGCGCTGTTCTGGAGGATCGTGCGCACCGCCTGGGACGGGGTGTTGGGGTGAGCCTCCAGCAGGAGGGCCACGGCGCCCGCCACGTGCGGCGAGGCCATGGACGTGCCGTTCAGGTTGGCGTAGGAGCCCTTCTCCATGGGAAAGGTGGAGCGGATCGCGCCGCCCGGAGCGCCGATGTCCGGCTTCAGGCTGAGGTCCGGCGACAGGCCGTAGGAGCTGAAGCTGGAGATCAGGTTGGGATCGGTATAGGGCTGCTCGACGGCGTCGGTCGTCCAGGTGAGGTCCACCGCGCCCGCCGCGAGGCGGCTGTCGAGGAGGTTGCCGTCTACGGCGGTGATGGCCACCACCGGGATGGTGATGGTCACGGCGCCGACGACGTTCGGGCTGAACGAGCCAGCCTGGTTGTTGTAGAGCACCACGCCGGCCGCGCCCGCCGCCTGGGCGTTGCGCGACTTGTCATAGAAGCCGCAGGTGCCGCGGCGGATGAGGGCGATCTTGCCCGTGAGGCTGCCGGCCGGGAGAGCGTTGCAGCCGTCCGCGGCGCTGGTCTGCGTGCCCGTGCGGGCCAAGGGGAAGGTGCCCGAGAGCGGCGCCACCGGCGAGCCGTTGGACGGGCCGTAGCCGAACTTCCGGCCGTCGGGCGTCGCGGTGAAGGCGGGCAGCTTCAGGGTCAGGTTGTTGAACGAGGCCGTGGCGATCACCTTCTGGCCGACGCCGGGAGCGCCCACCGCGTAGGCGCCCCGGGTGCCCTCGTTGCCAGCGGAGGTCACGACCGCCACGCCCTTGTTGACCAGCCGGTCGGCGGCCTGGGCCGTGGGGTACTGCGGCCACTGGAAGGCCGAGCCGATGCTCATGTTCAGCACGTCGGCGCCGTCCTCGGCGATCTTCTCCATGGCAGCCACCATGATGTCCGTGCTGGTCGAGCCTTCGCAGCCGAAGACCCGGTAGGCCATCAGGGTCACGCCCGGGGCCACGCCGCGCACCGCGCCGTTGGCGCCGATGATGCCCGCCACATGGGTGCCGTGGCCGCCGCAGTCATCCGGGAACGCATCAGGGGTCGGGATCGGGTTGTAGCCCGCGGAGGAGGAGTCGTTGTTGTAGGCATCGCCCACGAAGTCCCAGCCGGCCGCCACGCGGCAGCCCGCGCCGAAGCAGCCGCCCAGGTCCGGATGGTCATAGTCGATGCCGCTGTCCATCACGGCCACGCGCACGCCGCGGCCGGTCAGCCCGAGATCGTTCTGGGCGGTGGCGGCCTGGGTCATGGTGATGGCCGTCGAGAGGTTCAGCTCGTCGGCGGGCTGGAGCTCCGGCAGGACCATGTCGATGACCGGATAGAGGTTCTTCACCTCGGGCATGCGGGCCAGCTTGGCCACGTCGCCCGGGGCCACCTCGGCCGAGACGCCGTTCCAGAGCTTGTCGTAGCTGAAGCGCTCCTTCATGCGGACGCCGGCCTTCTTCGCGTTGTTCCGGAAGGTGGCCTTCTCCTGGGCCAGGGCGGCCAGGGAGCCGCCGTCGGCCGTGGGCGCGCCCTGGAGCTCGACGAACCAGGCGGTAGGGGTCTCGTCCACAGCGGCGTCGGAGTGGACGGAGGGAACGGAGGTGGTGGGCTGCTCCTCCGTCACCTGCGCGCTGCCCGCGAAGGGGAAGGCGCAAAGGGCGGACAGAGCGAGAATCGCAAACGACTTCTTCATGAAAGCTCCTGTTCTAGGTTGACCGAGGTGTGAATCCCATGCTGTTGGCTGGAACAAGGATTGCGAGAGAAAAGGCGTTTCCGGGCTGGGAGCCCGGTGGGCAAGAAGGGCGGGGATAGTGGCACCACGATGAAACGACATCAAACGAGCGACCTCTCTGGAGCGATGACCTGGTGACTGAACGCTCGCCCGCCCTCCACACCCACGCTGATCTTTGGAATCAAGACCGAAGACGAAATCTCGGGAACGTCGTGAGTAACAGGGGATCCGGGGGGATTATTCCAGCAAAGTTAAGTTCCGTCGTTTTCCATTTGTGGATCTTGCCGGAGGAAGCCTGGTGGGCCGGGTGATGCGCCGGCAACGTCTCTCTGGGCATAGAAAGAGCCCGGACACTGGGTCCGGGCTCCACTCATCGGCCACCAGGGCCAGGATTATTCAATCAGGGCCAGGGCTATTCAATCGCCTCTATGATGATGCCGCCCGAGGTGGGTGGGAACAGAAGGTTGCCTTCGCCCAGGGTGAAGCTGAGGCCGGTTCCGAACTTGGCCTTGGCCGCTGTGAGGTCGTTGAGAGCACCCTGGATCAGATTCTTGCGCACGTTCGAGGAGCTCTCGTTGATGGCCTGACCATTCTTGGAGATGGCGCTGTTCAAGAGCTGCACGGCGTCTGAATGCAGGCTCTTCTCGGTCAGGACCTCGATGGCATCCGTGGCCTCGACGTTGGACAGCGCGAGCAGCATGTTGATGGTTGCGCGCTTGCCGTCTGTCCCGCGGGGGCTCTCCTCAACAGGGCATATCTGACCCTTGGGGCAGTTGGTGCTGCTGCTGTTCTCCAGGCTCAGGCCGGCGTTGGTGCGCTGGATCGAAATGCTGGCGTTGAACGCTGCGTTGAGGACGCGCAGGAACTTGCCGATGTTGGCGATGTCCGCCGACGACAAGGGAATGGGGTTGCCCCCGCCGGCGGGCGAATTGGCGAACGCGGAGGTGGTGAAGAAGGTCACCGCATCCTCAATGGTGGCGGCGCTGTTGTTGTGGAAGAACGGCTCGGTGTCGGCTGCCTCGATCAGCGGCGTCGTGTTGAACGTGCCGTCTCCGAAACAGTCGAGCGTCCCGTTTCCGTCGCAGTCGAAGTTGGGCGTCGTGCCGCCGCCGAAGCCGCCGTCGCGCGGGTGGGGCTCGGTGATCTGGCTGGGATCGAAGGCCCTCTCGACGCCGGTATCGAAGTTGAGGTTCTGGCCGTTGGCGACGTTGGCTCCGGCATTGGCGTGACAGCCGTTGCAGCGGGCGTCGGCGGCCACGAACCGGATCTTGCCGGCCTGGGCGTCGGCGTTGCTCAGGGTCACGTTGGCCAGGTTGAGCTCGTTGAGACGGCCGCTGGACAGCATGAAAGCCTCCATCTGGTCGAGTTGGGCATCCGTCGGGAGGATGAAGTCCACGCCCGCGACCCGATTGAGACTCTTGGTGAAGTGTTGTCTCACGGCGCCGACCGGGAAGAAGCGGAGAGCGCCCGTGCCGGGGGCGCCGTCGCCGCTCCAGCCCGTGCGCTGGACGGGCGCTCTCCCGTCCGGCGGCGCCAGGAGGGAGGTGGCCATGGAGAGGCTGTGCGGCACGCCGCGCATGGCGAACTTGACGGTGGGATCCTCCAGGCCGTCGACGTTTTCGAGGATCTGGGCGTGGCCCCGCAGGAGCGCTGGATGCTCGAGGCCGGGAACGCCGCCCTGCGAAGGTGGAATCTCGGCGATGAAGAGCCGGTCGTTAGCGGGCAGCGTCGAGATGAAGTCCAGGTCGAGCCCCTGGTTGTTCTCTACCCGGTGGCAGGTGGCGCAGGTGCGGCCGTTGCCGCCGAAGGTGCCGCTGAAGAAGAGGTCTCCACCGTCTCCCACGGCTTCGGTCACCAGGCCCCGGGCGATGAGGATCTGGGTCGAGGACTGCGCCTCCGCTTCGCGGAGATCGAGCAGGGACAGCAGGGAGGCGGGGCTCAGGAAGCTGGGCCGCCGGGCCGCCGCCCGGGCCCGCGACGACGCCAGCCGGGTGGTGGTGTAGAGCCGCTCGAAGAACGGCCGGCCGCCCAGGAGGAGACTGCTCTCAGCCGGCGTCTTGCCGGCGCGCGAGACCACCACCAGGTCGAGCTCGAAGTCGCGGAAGAACTCCGGGCCCAGCCGCACCGCGAGCTTGGCGGCAGACCCCCCCTGCAGCCGGCCGAGGCGCACCATGCGATCGCCGGGCTCCGGCTGCACGGTCCTGCCTGGCCCGTCCTGATTGTCGACCAGCCAGAGGTCGGCCGGCCGGTCCAAGCCCTGGATCTCGGCGCGCAACACGCCGTCGATCATGTCGAGCCTCACCCGCCCGCGGGCGGCGCTGGGCTCGGTGGAGAGGCCCCGCGTCCAGCCCAGGCTGACGAGGACGTTCTGGTCGCCTCCGGCCGCGAGATAGCCCTTCTGCCAATCGCGGTAGAACAGCTCGAAGAGTCGACTGTTGAGCAAGGAGCGCGCGCAGTGGGCTGGCAGGTTTCGCGACCGGGACGGGCGGCTCAGGGGAAACCTCTGAAGTCAACAACAGGACCGGTGGCAGTCCCAGCAGGAGAACGGCGCCGAGAAAGAGGGAAAGCAGCTTGATCTTGATCCTCATGGAGACCTCCTTCGAAGAAGTTCGGACCGGGAGGGAGATTGAGGCGAGAGACCAGCGCAAGGCATCACGGGAGGACCGCGGCAGGTGGGAGGGCGTGATGGGCTCCGGCCCGGCCGGAGGCGGATCGCTGCTCGTGTCGTCGATCCCATGCTTGACCCCGGAGCAGTCTCGCCAGCACCAGGCTTCCGAGAGTGCTCAACAGATGCTGCTATACAAATAGGTGCGTAATATCGAAGCAGCGGGACGCCAGGGGGCCAAGGCCTGGAATGCCCCCCATCTCTACCGCGTTGAGAGGAGTGGGGGAGGAGGACGCGGCGTGCGGTAAACCCTAGAAAAAACGCGACTTGGCCGAGCTTGTGACCAGTAGTCACAAGTGATAGACTCTCCCCTGCGAGAGGAATTCCTGCCCATGAACAAGATGATCGGAGAAAGCTGGGTCACAACGAAGTTCGAGGCGCTGGAGGACTGGGCCGCGAGCAACTCGTTCTGGCCGTTCCCGTTTGGCACCGCCTGCTGCGCGATCGAGTTCATGTCCACCGTCTCCAGCCACTACGACCTGTCCCGGTTCGGCTCCGAGGTGGTGCGCTTCTCGCCCCGCCAGAGCGACGTGCTGCTGGTGGCGGGCACCATCAACGACAAGATGGCGCCCGTCCTCAAGAAGATCTACGACCAGATGGCGGACCCCAAGTGGGTGATCTCCATGGGCGCCTGCGCCTGCTCCGGCGGCTTCTACCGCGCCTACCACGTGATGCAGGGCATCGACGAGATCATTCCCGTGGACGTCTACGTCCCTGGCTGCCCGCCCACTCCGGAGGGGCTGATCTACGGCATCCTCCAGCTCAAAGAGAAGGTCGCCCGAGACCGCAAGAAATTCCGCGATCAGAACCCGGACCTCAAGGACCAGGAGACCGAGCGTGTCCACACTGGCGCCGCCACCCGCTGAGACACCCACTTCGCCTTCCGAGAACATTGAGCTCGAAGCCGTCCGGGCCAAGTTCCCGGAGGGCAGCATCCTGCCCCAGGAGGGCCTCGACCAGCCCACCTGGATCGTCAGCCGCGACGTCCTGGCGGCCGTGGCCAAGGAGCTCAAGGAGAACCCAGCCACCCGGTTCGACATGATGCTCGACCTCTGCGGGGTCGACTTCCCGGACCGCGAGGAGCGCTTCGAGGCCGTCTACCACCTCTACTCGATCCCGCGCACCGCGCGGCTGCGCCTCAAGGTGCCGCTGCGCGAAGACGACGCCGTCATCCCCTCCCTGATCTCTGTCTGGAAGGGCACCGACTGGTTCGAGCGCGAGATCTACGACATGTTCGGCGTCAAGGTGGAAGGCCACCCCAACCTGCGCCGCATCCTCTGCCACGAAGGCTTCCAGGGGCATCCGCTGCGCAAGGACTACGACCCGGCACGGCGCTGGATCTTGACCGAGGACAAGATCTACAAGCCGCATTTCGACCTGCCCGAGGGGCAGGACGACATGTTCGAGCGGATGACGATCAACATCGGCCCGTCGCACCCGGCCATGCACGGAACCTTCCGCCTCATGGCGGTGCTCGACGGCGAGACCATCATCGCCTCCGACGTCGAGATCGGGTACCTGCACCGGTGCTTCGAGAAGATGTCCGAGACCCACACCTGGCAGCACGTCATCCCCTACACCGACCGGCTCAACTACTGCTCGGCCTTCATCAACAACGTCGCCTACTGCCGGACAGTGGAGACGATGCTGGGCGTCGAGGTGCCGCCCAAGGCCGTCTGGGCGCGGACCATCCTCTCCGAGTTCTCCCGCATCATGGACCACTGCGTCTGTAACGGCACGACACTGGTGGATGCCGGGGCCTTGACCAACTTCTGGTACCTCTTCCAGCCCCGCGAGGAGATCTACGGCCTGCTCGAATCCGTCTGCGGCTCCCGCCTCACGGTGTCGGCCTGCCGCATCGGCGGCCTCATCCAGGAGCTGCCGCCCGACTTCGAGGTCCGCTGCCGCCGCCTGATCGACATGATCCCGCCGTTCGTGGAAGACGTGGAGAAGCTGGTCAACAAGAACCGCATCTGGCTCGATCGTTCCGTAGGGATTGCCGCCATCTCCGGCGAAGAGGCCGTCAACTGGAGCTGGACGGGACCCTGCCTGCGGGCCAGCGGCGTGGCCTACGACGTGCGCCGTGCCCACCCCTACGACCTCTATGACACGGTCGACTGGGACGTGCCCGTGCTCTTCGGCGGCGACGTGTACGACCGCTTCCGCATCCGCATGATGGAGATCCGCGAGTCTTTGAAGATCATCCGCCAGCTCCTGGACCGCGGCATGCCGGAAGGCCCCTACATCGTCAACGATCCGCACGTGGCGCTGCCGCCCAAGGAGGCCTGCTACAACGAGATGGAGGCCATGATCTATCACTTTAAATTGATCATGGATGGCATCCAGGTGCCCGCGGGTGAGCTTTACAGCATGGTCGAGGGTGCCAACGGCGAGCTCGGCTTCTACACCATCAGCGACGGCACGAGTAAACCCTACCGGAACCACTGCCGGCCGCCCTGCTTCCCGATCTTCTCCACCTTCCCCAGCCTGATCAACGGCGGCTCGCTTTCCGATTCGATCGTTTCGCTGGGCGGATTGAACATCATCGCGGGAGAAGCTCGAACGATGAGCCAGCCTCTAACCCAGTCAATCCCTCAGACTTCAACGGGCCGTCCCATGCTGCGCGCGGACGCTCCGCATCCGAACGAGGTCATACCCTACAAGCCGGGCCTGGCGGAGCGCCTCTACCTGCCGCTCCTGGGCGGCATGATGGTGACGATGCGCCACTTCCTGCGCAACCTGTTCGGCCGGAACAAGATGTACACCATCGAGTACCCGGAGGAGCGGCGGGCCTACAGCCACCGTTTCCGCGGCCATCACATCCTCACCACCCGTCCCGACGGCTCGGTGCGCTGCGTGGCCTGCTTCCTCTGCGCCCAGAACTGCCCGGCCGAGTGCATCCGCATCGAGGCCGCCGAGCATCCGGACGTCAATATCGAGAAGTACCCGGTCGTCTACGAGATCGACATGCTGCGCTGCATCTTCTGCGGCTACTGCGTGGACGCCTGTCCAGAAGAGGCCATCATCATGTCCAACAACTACGACATGGCCTACTTCACCCGCGAGCAGTCGATCGTCGGCAAGAACGACCTGATGAAGCCCTACACCTTCGACGAGGACCAGCTCGGCTACCGCCCCCGGTTCCCGGAAGAGGACGTCCAGCGCGCCAAGATGCGCCGCGACGCCTTCAACCTCGTCGAAGCCGCCAGGCAGGCCCAGGAACGCGAAGCGGCGAAGGTGGCTGCGGGGCACTGAAGCCTTGACAGTCAGCGGGTGGTGAACTAGACTTTTTTTCCATGAAGGCGAGTCTGCAGATCGACGACGATGTCTACGAGGCGGCTGAACGCTTGGCTTCCTCTGAGAACCGGAGCGTCGGTGAGGTTCTTTCCGATCTGGCCCGCAAGGGCTTGGACGCGGAGCACAGGCAGGTGGAGGAAGGGAGATTCCCTGTCTTCTCCGTATCCAAAGACTCGCCACCGATTACCCTTGACATGGTGAAGGCCGCGTTCGACGACGACCTCCAGTGATCGCTCTCCTGGACCTCAACGTTCTCGTAGCCCTTGCGTGGCCCACCCACGCGCATCACGACCTCGCCACTCAATGGTTTGACCAACACCAGCAGTCCGGTTGGGCGACATGCCCCTTGACGCAAAGCGGGTTTGTTCGGGTCTCCTCGAATCAGAAAGTGTTCCGTGACGCAAAGGCGCCGCGTGAGGCCGCCTCCGTCCTGCGCAGGATCCTTGCTCTCCCGCATCATGTCTTCTTCCCCGACGACATCGCTCTGGTGGATTCGAGGTTCGTAGACCCTGACAAGCTCATCGGTTATCGCCAGGTGACCGATGCTCATCTCCTGGGCATTGCTCTCCGGCATGACGGAAGGCTTGCGACTCTCGACCGTGGCATTCTGGACCTTGTTCCTTCCGGTTTCTCGGTCCGTCAAGCAGTCTGTGTGCTTGGCTCCGGCGATCCTTTGCCAGCCCATTGAGGCTCCGCCGCGAAGCTGCCAAAGATCACGACTGCGATAATCAGCTCACGGGCGAAGCGCCTTGGCCTCGCCCGTTTTGATTACGAATGCTTCGTCCATCCTTCTAGATCTCAGAATCCACTAGGCTCTACGTTGGATCTACAGCCTCCAGGTACTGTCACATCGACGATCACGCGCTGGAGTGTGAGCACCGGCCCACGGACGCCTTTGACGATGGCGTCTCCGCTTCGTACACCTGCATCAACGGGGTGATCGTGGGCAACATCACGCTCACCATGCATGTGAAAACCTCGCGCGACGTGCGCAACCGGGTCCACACCTACAACGCCGGCAACGCCATGTATCTGAATGGTTGGTTCGACTGGAACGCCGACGGCGACTTCCAGGATGCGGGTGAGCACGCGGTCGGCACCGGCGCGGGCGTGGCGGTCTTCGCCCCCGGAGCTTTCGCCTTCATGATCGCGCCGCCGGCGGGAACGCTCTGCACGGTGCGCTCGCGCTTCCGCCTCGACTGGCGGGAGGACGTGGCCCAGGTGTTGAACGTGGACGGCACGCTGGCCAAGGAATTGGGCGCCGCCCAGCATGGCGAGGTGGAGGATTACACGGGCCTGGGCGGACCGGGCGGCATCCCGACCAAGCATCCGCCGAACCAGTACTGCCACCCGGTCCACAAGATTCCCGTCACGTTCCCGGGGGCGGGGACCAAGCTGTTCATCGCGGAGCTCTGCCACTCGCCGCAGCCGTTCGACATCACCACGGCCACGGCCACCTCGTTCCCCAACGCGGGCCAGGACTGCATGAACACGGCGCTCTGCTTCAAGGTGGACGGCAACGACGACGGAGTGATCGATGAGGATCTCTGCCTGACCGGTCCGGTGTGCGTCCAGCGTAGCGCTCCGTACGTCGATGCCGACGGCCTGAGGACCATCGACACGGAAATGGTTTCTCTCGACATGAAGGGCTACAGCCATTTCGCGGGCCAGCTCACCATCCGTCTCGCCTCCGGCTTCAAGAGCCTGGGCAAGATCAAGCAGAGCCTGGAAGCCGCCGAGGCGGGCATCGACGTTTCTCTGGACACGCCGGCCTCCAGCTTCTTCGACGTCATCTGGGTGGTGGACAGCGATCTGATGGGGACGAGCGCCGTGGTGGAGCCCACCCGCGTCGACGCCAACATCTCGGCCGTGCCGCCGGGGGAGACGATCACGGGGACCACCGTGCCGCCTTCCGAGCCCGTGCCCCACCCCTGAGCCCTGAAGACCGATCTCACCTCACGATCCACCGCGCCAGCACGTCCGCTCCGTTTTCCCGGGGCGGACGTGCTGGAGCAAGTTTTAAAAGCCGTCCGCCAGGACGTCGTTTATGCTAGCCCTGCCTGAGCAAGGAAAGGAAGGTTCCATGCGGATTACGTCCAATGTCTGGCGCTGGGTTCTGGTAGCGGTCCTGTGGTCAGCCGGACGACACCCTGACCTCAAGACCGGTGCCCAACTTGCTCCGGCTCTTGTCTGCGGTATGATTCGCTTGACCAGGAGAACGATGCGTGAACGTTCAGCTCACCTTGTATCTCGTCAAGAATGGAGTCGCAATCCAAGCGGCATTGGCGGATTCCGCTTCTACTGCACAGGAGCATGTAGTCGACCTCGGTGAGGGGGCGACTGGACAACTGTACACGATTCAAAACCCACCACTGCCACCAGATTGGGTCAAACTCTTTGAGGGCGCAGCTGAGCCCGAAGTTCGTCTGAACTCATCAAGTTACGGCGCCGTCCTCTTCTTCGAAGCTGCGTCCCGGCTGTGGGCAGTCACCTTTGGCCACCGTGGACGTCATCTTATTCGTCGTGACGCATATGAACCGCGCTTCGGAATCCGAACGACACTGAACGCCGTTGACCGAGGAACGCTCCGAGGTTTCGACACGCAGGTTTTTGATTCAGTGTTTCGCAAGGTAGTCGAGCATGCGGCCATCGATGCTGAGACTGAAAACTTCGGCATTGACGTTGAACGGGATCTCCTCCGCGGTGTTATTGGTCGTCCGTCGAATCCAGCCCTCGGAAACCTCCTGGCGGGAGCTGATCGCCTAACCTTTAAGGGCGACTATGTGTTGCAAGATCTCCCGTATTTTGCTGCCGAATTCTTCGATCAGTTCAATGCAAGAACGTACATTACGAACGGTTTCGATTGGCTTGATAACATTGAGCCGGTCAAGGACCCGGGCATGATTGCCATACTCGACTCGTACCTTGAAGATGAACTACAAAAGACGCCGCTCACAAAGAAGATTGCACGTATTTGTTTACCACCCCTTCGCCCTCGTTGCGAGTGATGTCTCGACATCGGGCGAGAGGATTTAGTCTCTCTTGACAGGCCGACGGAGTCCGGTTACATTCTTTTCTGCCATGCCAACTTACGAGGAACTCCTTCAGGAAAGAGATGAGCTTCGGCGCCAGGTGGCTGAGCAGGAGAAGAGGATTTCTCACTTGGAGAAGCTGATCGAGAAGCTTCAGCGCAAGGGCAAACGGCAAGCCGGTCCCTTCGCGAAGGGAGAGCCCAAAGTGGATCCGAAATCTCCGGGACGCAAACCTGGAGCGCAGTACGGTCAGGCCACGACTCGGCCAGTCCCGCGGCGCGTGGATGAGACTCTGGAGGTGCAGTGTCCGTTGTACTGTGAGAGTTGCCAGGGCAAGGTTCGCTTGCAGGGTAAGAAAAGCCAATACCAGATCGACTTTCCGCCGATTCGCCCGGTGACGACCGAGTTCGTGATTCAGTACGGCCAGTGCACGGATTGTGGTCGTCAAGTGCAAGGCCGGCATCCTCGGCAGATCTCCTCGGCGTTGGGAGTGGGCGGGGTCCAGTTGGGACCTGGAGTGATCAGTTGGGCGGCCTACCTGAACAAGATTGGCGGGCTTTCCTACGGCAAGATTGCAGCCGTGCTCAAGGAAATGGCGGGTTTGGAAGTCGCACGCTCGACGCTGTGCCGGGCGGTAGCGCGTCTGGCAAAGGCCGCAGAGCCCAGTTATGAGAAGTTGGTAGAGAACGTCCGTGGATCGCGGGTGGTGTACCCGGATGAGACGGGGTGGCGCATCGGGGGGCAGAGTCTTGGTTGTGGGTCTTTGTGACGGCGCAACAAACGGTGTACCGGATCGCAAAGGGCCGCGGCTATAAGGAAGCGTCCGATGTGCTGGGAGAGGACTATTCGGGGCTGATCGGCTCGGATGGTTGGGCTCCCTACCGTCGGTTTGCCCATGCCACGCGCCAGACCTGTCTGGCTCACCTGCTGCGGCGCTGCCGAGACCTGCAAGAGGTGGCCACGGGCTCGGCTGCCCAATTTCCGACTGAGGTGAAAGACCTTCTGCAGGCGGCCCTGGCGGTGCGGGATCGCCGGGACGCCGAACAGATCAGCCCTCGGGGCGTGCGGATTGCCAAGGGTCATTTGCAGGCTCGCGTGAGGCGTCTGCTGGTCCAGGAGCAGGCCGACCCTGCCAACCAGCGCCTGGCCAAGCACCTGAGACACCATGAAAAAGAGTTGTTCGTTTTCTTGGAGCGCCCTGAGGTGGAGGCTACCAACTGGCCGGCTGAGCAAGCGATTCGCCCCGCCGTGGTCAATCGCAAGTCTTGCGCCGGCAACCGAACGGCTCGTGGAGCACACCACCAAGGAATCTTGATGAGTGTTCTGCGAACTGGCCATCAACGTCAACTCAGCTCCATCAACCTTCTCACAAGCATGCTTCGCTATCCGCAACCCCGACCTCATAGGGCACTAACAGAATGCCCTCCTCTACGGTAAACAGATACGATTGCACTAGCTGTTCCTGACGCCATTCGGCTTGATGACGTGAATCGCTACAGGTATGGAACCCCGATTGATTTTTTCATCCTGCGACTCAGCGACATGCTCGAATCCCTCAAAGGAGATTTGACCACAGCCGCGTTGCGTACTCGGCACATCAAAGTAAGCGACAGCGAGGGCAACAATGCTAGAGCACCTTACTATGACTGCCTTGTTGCAGAACTTGAACTCGACAACGACTTTGCTTACGTCCTTTCGGGCGGCGACTGGTACAAGATCTCGGCGACATGGGTTGCTTCCGTTGACTCTGTGATTTCGCGGGTCCCGACAGTGTCGTTGCTCCCCTTGTATGACCCGACGCTGCATGGTTCTGAGAATCGATGGTGCGCCGCCGCCGCAGCCACCCTCCCTGGAGCCGAAGTAGTCGATAAGAAGTCGGTCGTTCGGATTGGAGGAGGAAATTCCCAACTTGAGTTCTGCGACATCTTCGATGGTCGCACAATGATGCATGTCAAGCGGTACACTGGCTCTCCGTCTCTCAGCCACTTGTTCTCACAGGTTCGGGCGGCGGCTGACGGATGGCAGCAGTTTGAGCCGAGCCTTCGCAAATTGGTAAACGAGGTTCTTCCTAGCCGGCTTCGACTTGTCGATCCGACGCCCCGTCCGCACTCACCTGACTACACAATAATGATCACGTTCATTGGCGCTCCGAAGCCCATTCCATTCCTCAGTAGGGTAAATCTTCGACGCCTTGTTCAGGATATCGGCACAATGGGGTACAAATTGCAGTTGGCGTTCGTCGATCAGGTGCCCGTTCAAACTCCAGCACGGCGACGGCGAAGTACGGCGTCGCGATCGAAACGCCGCTCATGAACTCTACTGTCGCCGGAGACCCACCCTACGATCTCGAAGTAGATGATCTCGCCTTCATGCAGCGAGATCCCTGACACAACATCGTTCCGAAATTGATTGCTACCGTAGTAGCCGGCACCGCTGGTGGGCGTGATGACGACCCGGCGGGAGCCGATCTCGTGTGAATACTTCGTGCGCTCACGGGTGATGCTCTTTCCGAACAGACGACCGACCGCGGAAATGAATGGAATCTGCGCTCTCTCGGTGAGCTTGACGTTTCCGTAGCGCCCGCTGGTGCCATGAAGCTTCCGCGAGATCGTCACAAGATCTCCAGCTTTCACGCGATGCACGTTCCTGGAGAAGTGATCCGTCTCGACATGCTCGGGGAACTGGAAGGAAACCTCGGGACCCTTCGGCCGACCGGCTCCCTGTTTGGCCCTGGCTCGCCGAGTGGCCTCGGTCATGTACTTGGCACAGACTTCGACCGGCTTCCCGCTGACCACGACTCGGGTGAACTCGACTCCGGTGTCCGCATCGGAAATCTTGATGTATGGGCCACCATCCGCGATCTCGAAGAAGTCTACGTAGTCAAAGTATGAGATCGGCACCCAGAACCCGTCGCTGCGCTCTCCTCTGAACTTCTGGGCTCTAACGCGACGCTTCGAGTCGAAGTATCCGCCGCCGACCTTCACGCCGCCGTCGTAGCGGGCGACCAAATCGTGACGCTGGCAGAAGTCCTCAGACAACTGCCCATCGGTGGCGAAGAACACGCCGAGATCGCCATCTTTTACGTCTGCCCCAACGACGACTTGAATTCCTCGGCAGCGAGCGACCTGAAGCCTGTCCGCTCCGGGGTGAGGTTGCACAGTCACTCTCGTGACGAACGCTTTATACATCGACCTCCTTTCATGTTCGATCAATACCGCCTTCTTCTGGCCCATGGTGCTAACCAGCGAGAGACGCTGCGGAGCCTCCTGAAGGTTTTGCATCGCCAGTCGAAGGGGAACTTCCGTCTGTTATGGCGATTGCGCCACAAAACGCAGTTCTACCTCCCCTTGGCTGCATGTCGCTTAGCCGGTAAACGGTTAATGGTTGGCGCTCGGGCGTCGATATAACGCAGTACCCGGCCTTGGCATCACGGTAGGTCACAACCCCGCAGGTGGAGCCCACAAAGACAAAGTGCCCGGCATGCACTTCGGTCCAGCCTGCCATATGCTCGGTCAATGTCGTGATGGGTTCCAAAAATATCTGGACACTCGTCATCGAAAAGCGACCGCATCGCATTGCAGACAGGCCCATTACATGCCGGGCACTCGCTCATGAGCCCTCCTAGTCGAAGAGGGGATCGCCACGGCCGCCTCTATGAGGTGACCGAACTCAACGGCACCAAGACACGATATGACTGCAACGTGGAAAACCGCCTGAGCAAGGGTTGCCAGAACGCCACCGGTACGGGCACCACAGTCTGCGGGCAGCAGCGGCTCTTCCAGTACGACCACCGGGGGTTCGCACGGGAGCGGTTCACCTCCTGCCTAGGGAGGACTCCATGAACAGGAACGGAAAGGTGTTGGCGATCGTCCTGATCCTGCTCTCAACGCTTGCGGTGTTTGCGCCCTTGGCGGCTCTCGCCCAGGAGGAGCCGCCGATTCAGGTGGATGCGCGGGTGCGGGTCAACGGCAACCGGCCCGTGGGAGCGAATTTCAGCCGCCCGATCGAGCCGGGGGAGGCCAGGGTCCGCGGACGCGTGCTCAATCTGGAGGGAGGCGACACGGCCATGGTGACGCTGGTGTTCAACTACCGGATCGACGCCCCCATCGCTCTCGACGAGATCATCAGCCGCATCGTGATCTCGATCGAGGACTCGGCAGGCGATGAATTCTCGACCGTCACCATCGATCCCAACAGCATCAACCTCAACCCCAATCGGGTGCCGCTGTCCTACTCGGCCACGCTCTACATCCCCGAGGACGCCCGCCCCAACGGCTATTTCGCGCGCGTCCAGGTGTTCGGGAACTACGAGTAGACGACCGTGCCATCCCCTTCAAATTATGGGGAAAAAGCATGAGAGACTAGGGCCATGGGTTTCCTCTCCAGCGTTCCTTCCGCTCCTTCTCCTCGCCTGCACCGCCGGCTCGCCTGGGAGCGCGGCGGCTCCGACTCCCTGCTTCTTCCGGGCAGGCGGCTTCCTGTGCGACGTGACCCATGATGGCGGTGGAGAAGAGCTGACCCTCCGTTTCGGCGGAGCAGAAGCCGACCGGCCGCTCCTGGCTTTCAGGTAGCAGTGACAAGGCGCAAGCGGTGACAAAATCGAGAGCGGAAGGGATTCCTAGGCGTGTTTTGTCAAGTCTAGACTTGTCAAGCCGTGTTCTGATGACGGCTGAAGAAAAGGCCGGGTAGGGACGCCGTGCTCCCAGGGAGGGCTTCGTCCTACCCCATGGCGTGGGGCGGCCGGGGGGCATTTATAGTAAGATCGGCATCCGATGCAACTCCTGGCAGATGTACGCAGGATGGCCGCAACCCCGGAGGAAGTCTGGGCGGAATGGGGTATTGCGCGTCCGGACCCCGCGGATACCGGAGCCTGGCATCTTTGCCCGGCTTTTTTTGTTTTTACCCCTGAAGAGAGAGGATCATGAGTACTACGGTCGCAGAAAAAGAGAGACGGGACATAACGTCCGAGCGGATCGACGAAGTCGTCATCCGGTTCGCCGGAGACTCGGGCGATGGCATGCAGCTCACCGGCACCCAGTTCACCAACACGTCGGCCCTGCTCGGCAACGACTTGTCGACCCTGCCCGACTTCCCGGCCGAGATCCGCGCGCCCGCCGGCACCCTGCCCGGCGTGTCGGCCTTCCAGGTGCGCATCGCCGACTACGACATCCACACCCCGGGCGACGCCCCGGACGTGCTGGTGGCCATGAATCCGGCGGCGCTCAAGAAGGAGCTCAAGGATCTCAAGCCGAACGGCATCATCATCGTCAACACCGACGAGTTCAACCCGCGCAACCTCACCAAAGCCGGCTACGCCGTCAATCCCCTGGAGGACGGCAGCCTGGAGAGCTACCGGGTGTTCCAGACGGCCGTCACCACCCTGACGCGCCGCACGCTCGAGGGGAGCGGCCTCGACAGCAAGTCGATCGAGCGCTGCAAGAACATGTTCGCCCTCGGCATGTGCTACTGGCTGTTCTCGCGGCCGCTCGACAACACCATCGACTGGCTGAAGAAGCAGTTCGCCAAGAAGCCCCAGCTCGCCGAGGCCAACATCGCCGTGCTCAAGGCCGGCTGGAACTTCTGTGACATCACGGAGCTGTTCCACTACCGCTACGAGGTGCCGGCGGCGGCCATGGAGCCGGGCCTCTACCGCAACATCATGGGCAACTCGGCCCTGGCCATGGGCCTGATCGCGGCCAGCCGGCGGAGCGGCCTGCCGCTCTTCCTGGGCGCCTACCCGATCACCCCGGCCTCGGACGTGCTCCACGAGCTGTCGCGCTACAAGAACTTCGGCGTCACCACCTTCCAGGCGGAAGACGAGATCGCGGCCGTCTGCTCGGCCATCGGCGCGGCTTTCGGCGGCGCCCTGGGCGTGACCGCCTCCTCCGGCCCGGGCATCGCGCTCAAGACCGAGGCCATGAACCTGGCCGTGATGACCGAGCTGCCGCTGATCGTCGTCAACGTCCAGCGCGGCGGCCCCTCGACGGGCCTGCCCACCAAGACGGAGCAGGCCGACCTGCTGCAGGTGATGTTCGGCCGCAACGGCGAGTCGCCCCTGCCGGTGCTGGCCGCCTCCTCGCCGAAGGACTGCTTCGACGTGGCCCTGGAGGCCGTGCGCATCGCCACCCGCTACATGGTGCCGGTCGTGCTGCTCTCGGACGGCTACATCGCCAACGGCTCCGAGCCCTGGAAGCTGCCGCGGATCGAGGACCTGCCGGACCTCCAGATCGAGTTCCGCACCAATCCGGAAGGCTTCCACGCCTACGAGCGCGATCCCGAGACCCTGTCCCGCCCGTGGGCCATCCCCGGCACGCCGGGCCTGGAGCACCGGATCGGCGGCCTGGAGAAAGAGGACGTCACCGGCAACGTCTCCTACGATCCCGACAACCACGAGCGGATGGTCGCACCTGCGGGCCGAGAAGGTGGAGCGGATCGCCAACGACATCCCGCTCCTGGAGGTCCACGGCGACCCCGAAGGCGGCGAGCTGCTCGTCCTCGGCTGGGGCTCGACGGCCGGCGCCATCACCGGCGCCGTCAACTGCGCCCGGCGCCAGGGCTTGTCGCGTCAGCCGCGCTCACCTGCGTTACCTGAATCCCGTTCCCGAGGAACCTGGGTGAGGTGCTCGCGCGCTTCGACAAGGTGCTGATCCCCGAGATGAACATGGGCCAGCTCGCTCTGCTCGTGCGCGCCCGGTACCTCAAGGACGTCGATCTCCCTCAACAAGGTCCAGGGCAAGCCCTTCACCCGTCAAGAGATCCTGGAGAAGATCCAGCAGATCGTGGAGCCGAAGCATGTCCACTGACATCATGACCCCGAGCTCTGACCAAGAAGGATTTCGTCACCGACCAGGAAGTGCGCTGGTGCCCCGGCTGCGGGGACTACGCCATCCTGTCGGCCGTGCAGCAGGTGTTCCCCGAGCTGGGCATCCCGCGCGAGAAGTTCGTGGTGGTCTCCGGCATCGGCTGCTCCAGCCGCTTCCCGTACTACATGAACACCTTCGGCTTCCACTCCATCCACGGCCGCGCTCCCGCGGTCGCGACCGGCCTCAAGCTGGCCCGCCCGGAGCTGGACGTGTGGATCGCCACCGGCGACGGCGACGCCATGTCGATCGGCGGCAACCACCTGATCCACACCCTGCGCCGCAACGTCGGGGTGAAGATCCTGATGTTCAACAACCGCATCTACGGCCTGACCAAGGGGCAGTACTCGCCGACGAGCGAGCTGGGCAAGAAGACCAAGTCCACCCCGATGGGCTCGGTGGACTACCCGTTCAACCCGCTGTCGCTGGCCATCGGCGCCGGCGCCACCTTCGTGGCCCGGAGCGTGGACATCTTCCAAGTCCACCTGCGGGACACCCTGCGGCGCGCCGCCGCGCACAAGGGCACGGCCTTCGTCGAGATCTACCAGAACTGCAACATCTTCAACGACAAGGCCTTCACCTACATGACGGACAAGGAGACCAAGGACGAGCAGGTGCTCTACCTGGAGCACGGCAAGCCCCTGGTCTTCGGCAAGGACAAGGACAAGGGCATCCGCATGCGGGGCACCCAGATGGAAGTCGTGCAGCTCGGCGACGGCGTCGGTCCCGAGGACTGCGTGATCTGGGACGAGACCCTGGACAACCCGGCGACCGCCTTCCTGGCCGCCCAGCTCCTGCCACCCGCATTTCCCGACCGCCCTCGGCGTCTTCCGCAGCGTCGAGACGGCCTACCTACGAGGAGCGGGTCGTGGGCCAGATGCAGGCCGAGACCGACCGCATGGGCATCGGCAAGCTGGAAGACCTGCTCAAGTCCGGGGATACCTGGACGGTGACGGAGCACCAGCCGGCGGCTAGCTGAGGGGTTCCGGATTCTTCGGTTTGAAAAGGGCGCTCCGGGGAGGAGCGCCCTTTTTCCACAGGCCGCAAAGCTTATCTTTTTTACCCCAGCCTCGCAGATCCGAGATTACGCCGTCTGTGGAAAGGACTTGGTGAGCGATACCGCAGGGGAGTTCCTCAACTTTGCAGTGGTAATTCCTGGAATCAGGTGAATGGTGCGATAGACCTTGGCGGATAGCTCGTTCCCTCGACCGATCAGGTCTTCAATCCCTTCCTGGTGCTTATCATCAGCGCCGGATTTCAGCCAGAGCCGCAGATGGCTCTCGATACGGTCGGCCTCTGGCTTGGTGCCTAGGAGATCTGAAAAGACCTCCGCTGCTCCTTGCCCGGTCGGGTGGAGCGATCTCGTAGAGTACTGTATCCCTAGCGTCACCAGGGAACTCAGAAAAGCGAGCCCTGCTCCAATATAAGTAGCCTCTGTAGCATGAGTGACCTGTAGAAGAGCCAAGACCGCGCCATTGGCGATCAAGGTCATTACCTGCGAGGCGTATTGGAGATTTGAGGCGCGGGTCAACCGGGATTGGGTTACCTGGATGACCCGATCGCAGAGAGCAGCCGATTCCTGGCAGGCTACTGCGCACACCTCGGCTCGCATGACGAGCAGAGGATCGGATTGGCCGGCTACCATGCCTGGACGGAGCAGCTTGTCATGGCCGGGATACCGCTTCCGGAGTTCCTGCAACTTGTCAGGCGAAAACTCTGCCAGCAGTCCAACAGCCTCATCAATCGGGGCGCTCATGTGGTCCTCCTGCGACGGGAATAGAGCCAGAATCCGCCACCCCCCACAATCGCAAGGACAGGAAGGAAGGCACCCCAAGGAAATCCTTCGTCGCCGCGCTCAGGCTCATTCGGTCCTCTTGGAGGCTCAGGCTCACCCAGGATACTTCCAAAGGCACTATTCTGATCACTCGTATTTGGAGTGGATAGATTTGGGGATAGCCGGACGGAGACCAGAGAGATCTTGCCGATCGCCCTTTCCAGCTCATGGTTGTAAACAGTGATCTCAATCTCATGGCGGGTCGACTGTTCCGCGGTTTCAGGCACGGCCTTTACGTGAATGGCCTGCTCATCGATGACGAATGGTAGTTCCTCGGCTGAAAGCCGACGGAAAAAATTCTGGAAGTCATAGGCCTCGAGAGCTTGAGCAAGGCGGTCCACCGCGTCGAGGGTATTGAACTCCTTAGCGACGCCGAGGTCCGCATGAGCCGCGGAGTTGCATCCGAGAGTGACCAAGGTTACCCGGTTCGCTTCTGCCTCGCGCTTGGCGTTATCGATCGCAAGGCGGTAGATCTCCTTGCCGCGTGCATCGTATGTTACGAAAGCTCCAGATTCGATGTGTCCCAGCAGGATCAAAGTCTTGTCCTGGTACCTCCGGAAAAGCTCTGCCGCCGACATTTGGGGATCAAGGGGTAGTACGTTCTCGGGGGGCAGCTTCTTGCTGATTGCGGCTATCGTCGCTTCGTTGGTGACCAAGGGAAGGACGGCGACATCGGACTTCCTGAATGGGATTTCCCTGAAGTTCCTGAAGGAAGTACCACTCTTGAGACGACGGTAGACAGCCCCCTCCACGTGCTCGATGAATTGGATTCCTTTGGCAGTCCGGATGTGAGCGACCTTGACCGATGATTCGGGACCGTTGGAGACATAGAGTCGCTCGGTCGAATCCAGCCGAAGCCAGCCGAGATCGGAGGCGTTCTCCAAGGTGTCGCGATCCACGACGAACTTAATTTTGGAGAAGATCTCGCGAGGAAAGTCGAAGCTAAAATCTTCCTCGCTTGTGTATATAATGTTCCTTGTAAGACTTTCCAGATCGACCTGCTCGTCCTTGATCAGGACCTTCGTCGGATTCTCGGCTCCGGCACTCAGGAAATTGGAGTGTAGATAGAACTCATTGGGACCGGATCTGGTGATATAGACGATAGCTTGGGCCGGATCTTCGGTGATGTTTCTTACGTAGTCGTGGGCACGAAGGGCATGAAGTTCGTATCCTTCAATTCCGCTCGCACGGCAGACGACGCCCTTCGAGAGAGCTGTGGAAGGTATGAGGACCCAAGCAGCCAAGAGAGCAATCCAAAGCAGCTTGGTCCAACGCATCCTGATGTCTTGGCGTCGCATGAGTCCTCCTCATGACTACTTCGTGTCATCGCTCTTGCTTATTACCAGGTTGAAGCTACTCCGGCAACAGGAAAGCGGCTTGCGCATTCTGGGAACCCCCCTGATTGGGGGTGATTGCCGTCCCGTGTGGACTAGACGGACTGACTATGGGTTTTCCCACCAACTGGGAAGCAAGAACGAAAACTGCCCGATCTGGGGCGAGACCCACCCCCCTGGGCGTCGGCAAGCTGGAAGACCTGCTTAAGGGCGGAGATATCTGGATGGTGATGGAGTCGGCGGCTAGCTGAGGTGCAATGTCTTCGGTCGTCTGAAAGAGGCGCTCCACTCCGGTTAGGGGCCCTCCCCTTTTGTTGAGCTAAAATGGAATGCTGGCCAGCAGCATCTAGTAAGTAGAAGAACCTGAGGGTTCTGTGAGGCGGTCCATGAACGAATTCGAACGCCACATCCGAGCCTCGGTCTACGCCTCCTTCCGCGACAGATTCCGGCCCCCCTCGGCCGTTGGGCTGTCGGACACGCTGGGGGCTTCGCCGGGAGAGGTCTCCTCGGCGCTCCGGAACCTGGCGGAAGAGCATTGCCTCGTGCTCGTGCCCGGCACCGAATCGATCTGGATGGCTCATCCTTTCTCCGGGATCGACACCGATTTCGTGGTCACCATCGGTGACCGGCAGTGGTTCGCGAACTGCGTTTGGGATGGCCTGTCGATTCTTGCGCTTTTCGGTGGTCAATCCGGCGGCTCGCTCGATACGCACTCTCCGGCCACGGGAGAAGCACTGCGGTTCGAGGTCTCCCAGAGAACGGTGCATGGACCGGGCATCGTTCACTTCCTGGTACCGGCGCGCCACTTCTGGGACGACATCGCCTACACGTGAGCGAACATAACGGCCTTCCGGTCGGAAGGTGAACTCGCTGGCTGGCTCGAGACCAAAGGGCTCCGCCTGGGCGCGGTGGTGGCGCCACAGGCGGTCTACGACCTCGGGGCCGACTGGTACGCGACCCGCCTCGATTTCGACTGGCAGCGGGCGAGCGCCGCGCAGGCGGAGGCCACGTTCCGGCGGCATGGCCTGACGGGACCGTTCTGGTCCTTCGGATAGCCGGCTAAAGCGAGCCGCTTGTTGAGGTTACACCCTTCCCTGCCTTCGATCCGATAACGAAATGAGGAGCTTGATCCGCGAAGCAAGAGGCTTGATCCGGGAAGCAAGAGGCTTGATCCGCGAAGTAAGGGCCTACTTCGGGAAGCAAGAGGCTTGCTTCCCGAAGCGAGTGACTTGCTTCGCGAAGCAAGGAGCTTGATCCGTGAAGCGAGAGGCTTGATCCGTGAAGTGAGGACCTACTTCGCGAAGTAAGTGGCTTGCTTCGCGGAGCGAGTGGCTCGCTTCCCGGAGCGAGTGGCTTGATCCACGAAGCGAGCCTTGAATCCGCGGGGCGAATGGCGCGCCCGGCGGGGTTTCCCCCTGCCGGGCGGTTCTTCGGAGATCCGTAGCGGAAGCTAGCGGTCCACGATGATGGTGATGGGGTCGCTGTAGGGGCCTTCCTCGCTGGCGGTGTCTACGGCGGCGACAACGTAGGAGTAGGGGCCGTCTTTGGTCGCCGTGGTGTCGTTGTAGGTCCGGCTCGACGCCGAGGACACCGTGACGTACGAGGCGGGCACCGAGCCGAGCTTGGTGTAGACGCCGTTCGCCACGCGGTAGATGTTGAAGGCCGAGAGGTCGGCGGGCGGAGAGTAGTCCCAGGTGACCCTCACGGAGCTGCTGGTGATGGTCAGGACGATGTTCTTCGGCGCCGGCGGGCCGAAGGTGATGGTGGCGAAGCCGATGTTCTCCTTTTGCGCGTCGGTCTGGAAGGCGGGGAAGTAGTGCCGGGAGTCGGTCCAGGCGATGTAGGCCTTGCCGTTTCTGGCGTCGACGCCGATGTAGTCGCCGTACTGGTTGAAGTTGTGGGCCGGGTTGTTGGCCGATTCGTCCGAGTAGGAGATGGTGCTGTTGTTGAACTCGGCGCTCGGCTTGCTGACCTGGACGTTCTTCTTGTAGCTGATGCCGCAGTTGACGGAGCGGCTGGCGAAGATGTCGATCGCCCGGTTGTTGGGGTCGTTCCGGGCGTCGATCCAGCCTACGACCGGATGGCCCTTGACCGGGTCGACGGTGAGGAAGGGGAAGAACTGGACCTTGCCGCCGGAGCCGTCGTCGTTGACGCGCACGGGCGCGTTCCAGGTGGCGCCGCCGTTGGTCGAGCGCCTCACGAAGACGTCCATGTTGTTGACGGTGCCGGTGGCGGGCTTGTCCCCGTAGGTCGCGTAGAGCGTGCCGTTGCAGGGGCCGCCGGAGTTGTCGATGTCGATCGAGCCCATGGAGATGATGCAGCGGTCGTTCTGGGCGTCGGGGCAGGAGTCGGAGCCGAAGGCCGTGAAGTTGAGGTCCGAGATCTTGGTGGGCGCCGACCAGGTGTTGCCGCCGTCCGTGGAGCGGGTGTAGTAGAGCCAGGAGTCGTCGCAGGAGAACTCGCCGCAGAGCGCGGTCTCCAGCATCATGTGAACGGTGCCGTTTTTCTGCACCGCCATGTCGCAGATCATGTCGTAGTTGGCGCCGGGCACGGCCGGGATGTCCTTCTCCGTCCAGGCCAGGCCCGCGTTGCTGGAGAAGGCGACCTTCTGGTTGCCGTCACGCGCCCAGCAGGAGTAGAGCCGGCCTTTGTAGGGGCTGGCGGCGTGGTTGTCGATGGCGAAGAAAGGCTTGTCGTCGACCTCGCCCGTAGCCCAGGAGTCCCGGATGACGCTCAGCGGAGCCCAGGTGGCGCCGCCGTCGGCCGACTTGGCCACCACGATGGCGGTGCGGGGAGCGCCGCCGACGCCGCAGATGGCCATGTAGTTGAAGAAGACCTCATTGTTGGTGTTCCAGACCAGGGCCGGGTCGCTGCCGAGGATGACGCCGCCCAGGGCGGTGCAGTCGAGGCCGTAGGCGATGGGGCTGGGGGCGCAGGTGAAGCCCCAGGTGGCGCCGCCGTCGCTCGAGTAGTACATGGCCTGGATGGTGCGGGGGCCGCAGAGCCAGGGGAACTTGGCGGTGTTCGACCCGGCCACGATCTGGTTGGGGTTGTTGGGGTTGACGACGATCTGGACCTCGCTCTGGAAGCCGGTGGGGATCTGGAACGGGTCGTTGTGGGCGAGGTTCAGGTTGGTGCCCACGGAGGTCGCCTTGGTATCTACAGAGAGGAATTCCTCATAGGCCTCGGAGAAGCCTTCGGATTGAGGTTTGGCCACGCGGCCGTAGAAGCGCCGGGACTCGCCGGGGTGAAGCTGTTTCCAGCGCTCGTGGTAGGCCCCGATGTAGTCCGGCATGGGCATCAGCCAACGGTGCCGCCAGCGGTCGATCCGGTAGATCTCCAGCGGCGAGATGGGCAGGTAGGAGAGGTAGGAGTCCACCACCTTGCTGTTGCGCATGTTGCCCTTGAGACGACCCTCGAGGACCTGGTACTGGGGGTCTTTCTTCAGTCGCGTGTAGGTGTCCTGGATCTCTTTCTTGAATTCCAGTCTGGGCCGGTCGCGGACCTCTTCCTCAGCGAGGAGGACCGCCGGCAACAGGAGAGCCACCATCAGGGAAAGGCCAAGGGCTTTGACGCTGCGAGGCTTTTCTCTCAACACTCACCTCCTGACAAGACAATCACATTGAATACCCTGCACGTTAATCCGTTACGACGACCGAAACCGGATTGCTGTAGGGGCCTTCGTCGCCTTCGTTGTCGACGGCGGCGACGACATAGGAAACCGTCAATCCGTGCTTCGTGCTCTCTTTGGTGAAGGAGTGGGTGGCGGAGCCTCCGTTGAGGAGAGAGGCCGGCACGGTGGCGATCCGTGTATGGATGCCGTTGACGACGAGGTAGATGTTGAAGGCGGCCAGGTCGGCCGGCGGGACGTAGTCCCAGTCGAGCGTGACCCGCAGGCCGTCGATGGTGAGCTGGATGTTCTCAGGCGCCGGCGGGCCGAAGGTCACCGCCGCGAAGGCGATGTTCTCCCTCTGCGCGTCGGTCTGGAAGCCCGGGAAGTAGTGCCGCGAGTCGGTCCAGGCCACGTAGGCCGTGCCGTTGCGGGCGTCGATGCCCATGTAGTCGCCGAACTGGTTGGCGTTGCGCAGCGGGTTGCTGGCAGTCGACTCGTTGGACCAGGAGATGGTGCTGTTGTTGAACTCGGTGCTGGGCTGGGTGACCTGGACGTTCTTCTTGAAGTTCTTGCCGCAGTTGGTGGAGCGGGAGGCGAAGATGTCCACGGAGGTGTTCCCGGGGTCGTTGCGGGCGTCCGACCAGGCCAGCATGGGCTGGCCCTTGATGGGATCGACGGTGAGGAAGGGGTTGAACTGGATGTTGCCGCCGGCGCCGTCGTCGTTGACCCGCACGGGCGCGTTCCAGGTGGCGCCGCCGTTGGTCGAGCGCTGGACGAGGACGTCCATGTTGTCGGCCGTCTGCCCCGCGGGGTAGTCGGCGTAGGCGATGTAGACGGTGCCGTCGCAGGGGCCGCGGCTGTTGTCGACGTCGATGGCGCCGAGGGTGCCGAGGCAGCGGGACTCCTGCGCCGCCGGGCAGGCGCCGGCGCTGTAGGAGGTGAAGTTGGTGTTGGCCACGAAGGCGGGAGCCGACCAGGTGTTGCCGCCGTCGGTGGAGCGGGTGTGGTAGAGGAGCTCGTCGTCACAGACGCCGCCGGTGCAGCGGGCGGTGTCGAGCACCACGTGGATCGTGCCGTTGCGCTGCACGGCCATGTCGCAGTTGATGTCGGTGCCGCCCGCGGGCATGGCCGGCAGGTCCCGCTCGGTCCAGGTGGCGCCGTTGTTGGAGGAGTGGGCGAGCACCAGGTTGTTGTTGCGGTTCCAGCAGGAGTAGAGACGGCCGAAGAAGGGGCTGCCGGCGTGGTTGTCGATGGCCAGGAACTCTTTGTCCTCGATGTCGCCGGTGGGCCAGGAGTCCTTGATGACCCCGCGCGCGGTCCAGGTGACGCCAGCGTCGGCCGAGTGGGCGATCACCATGGAGTAGAGGAAGCCGCCGTTGAAACAGACCATCATGTGGTTGAGGAAGACTTCGTTGTTGGTGTTCCACACGAGGGCCGGGTCGCTGCCGGTGATCACGCCGCCGTAGGAGGCGCAATCGAGGCCGTAGGCGGTCTCGGGGGGAGCGCAGGTGTGGCCCCAGGTCTTGCCGCCGTCGCTCGAATAGAAGACCGACTGGACGGTGCGGGGGCCGCAGTTGACGGGCATGCGCGGCGCGGTGTTGGAGGCGGCCACGATCTGGTTGGGGTTGTTGGGGTTGACGACGACCTGGACCTCACCCTGGTAGCCCCGCTGGGGGAGGGGGAAGTCGAAGGCCATGTTGCGGTTGGTACCCACCGTGGCCTTCTTGGACGCCACTTCGATCTGCCGTAGCTGATCGATGGTGAACACCGCCGGGTTGCGCCGGCTCCCCTCGGCGCCGTAGTAGCGCCGGGCGGCTTCGGGGTGGATCTCCTTCCAGCGCTCGTTGTAGGAGTCGATGAAGTCGGGCACCGCGAGGTCGATCTGCTTGAGCTGCCTTTCGAGCCGGAACATTTCGAGGGGTGGGATGGGCAGGGCCTTCAGGTAGGTGTCCACCACGGGCGGGTTGAGCACGTTGCCCCTCAGCTTCTTCTTCAGGGCCTGGTGCTCGACGTCGGTCTGCAGGCGCTTGTAGTGAGACAGGATCTCTTTTTTAAGCTCGGGCTTGGCTTTCACCCTCTCGGCGGCGGCGGGCGTGGGGAACACGGGGATCGCAGCCAGGGCCAGCAGGGCCAGGCCCAGGATACGGGGCGCATGGTGTCTCATGACACACCTCCTGATGGTGGATGGATACAAGGATTCAAGGGAAGCGCCCGGCCGGAACCGCCGGCAGGACGCGCGGATGATAGGAAGGACGGGCATCAACCCTCCTCCAGCGCCTGGCGCAGAGCGCTGAAGTCAGCGGGGATCTCCCGAGCCAGGAGCGGCCGCCCGGCGACGGCGGCCAGGGGCTCCGGAATGGGCACTTCGATTCCGAGCCGCTCGTAGACGGGGAGGAACTTGGCGGGATGGGCGGTGCCCAGGAAGACGCCGGTCTCGCCGGGAGCGAGACGCTCGGCCAGCACGCCCTGGGCCACGGCGGCGTGGGGATCGGCCAGGTAGCCCAAGCCGTGGAGAGCGCGGATCGTCTCCTCGGTCTCCGCGTCGCTCTTCCAGCCCCAGCGCAGGACCCGGCGCAGGGCGCCGAGATTGTCCCCAAGATGGCCGCCGAAGAGGTGCTCGATGCGCTCCCAGTTGTTGGGAGCCCCCACGTCCATGGCGTTGGAGAGGGTGGCGACCGAAGGGCGGGGCCGGTAGTCGCCGGTCTCCAGGTAGTCGGGTACGGTGGTGTTGGCGTTGGTGGCCGCGATGAAGGCCTTGACGGGCAGGCCCATGGCGCGGGCGAGCAGGCCCGCGCAGAGGTTGCCGAAGTTGCCGCTGGGCACGGAGAACACGGGAGGCTCCTGGATTCCCTGGCGCCGCAGGACGGCCACGGCCTCCATGTAGTAGAGGGTCTGGGGGAGGAGCCGGGCGATGTTGATGGAGTTGGCCGAGGTGAGCCCGTGGCGGGCCGAGAGGTCCGGGTCCGCGAAGGCGGTCTTCACGAGGGCCTGGCAGTCGTCGAAAGCGCCGTCTACGGAGAGGGCTGTGACGTTGCCGCCCAGGGTGGCGAACTGCCGCTCCTGGAGATCGGAGACGCGCCCGCGCGGGTAGAGGACCACGGCGCGCACGCCCGGCCGCTTCCAGAAGGCGTGGGCCACGGCCGCGCCGGTGTCGCCGCTGGTGGCGGTGAGGATGGTGACGGGCCGGGCGGGGTCCCGGATCAGCTCGAGGACGGCGGCGAAGAAGCGGGCGCCGAAGTCCTTGAACGCCAGGGTGGGGCCGTGGAACAGCTCCAGGCACCAAACAGGGGGACAACCCTCGTTCGAGCCGGCAGGTCCAGCCGGTATGGGGACCATTGGCACCGGGAAGTCGAGGGCCTCGCGCACGGCCCGCTCCAGGGGCCCGCGGCCGATCTCGTCCGCCAGCAGGCGATCCAGCACCAGGGCGCAACGGTCGCTCCAGTCCAGGGCCAGCAGGTCGGGCCAGTCGTGGAAGACGGGCAGGGGATCGGGCAGCCAGAGGCCGCCGCCGGGAGCCAGGCCCGAGAGCACGGCCTCACGGAAAGTGGCCGTGGTGTTTTGATCCCTTGTGCTGATGAGCCTCATGACACCACCCTGGCTCCCTGGTGGTCGATGCCGCAGAGGTGGGTCTGGGATTCGAGGCCGGCGTCGGCCAGGGCGCTCTCGAGGATCTGCGCCACCTCCTGGCCGTGCGCCGCCGACTGGGCGACGGCGAAGATGGAGGGTCCGGAGCCGGAGAGGGTGCAGCCGAGGGCGCCGTCGGCCAGGGCCGCGGCCTGGGCCGCGCGGAAGCCGGGCACCAGGGCGGCGCGGTGGGGCTCGGCCAGAGGGTCGCGCAGGCAGCGCCTCAGGAGGCCGCGGTCGCCCGATTCGAGAGCGTGAACGAACGCGGCGAGGTTCTGGGCGAAGCCCACGGTCTCGGCCAGGCTGAAGCTCTTGGGCAGGGCCTGGCGGCTGCGCTCGGTGGGCAGCTCGAAGGCCGGCGAGGCCACCACCAGCACGAGGTCGTCGAACCACGGCAGGGGCCGCGCCTCGGGGGTGCCGCCGGGGCCGGGCACCAGGAGCTGCACGCCGCCGGCGAGCGCCGGCACGACGTTGTCGTAGTGCACGGCACCGGAGAACAGGCCCTCGGCCTTGCCGGCCACGGTGTAGAGCTCGTTGCGCGCGAGAGGTTCTCCCAGGAGGGCCTGGCAGGCCGCCAGGGTGGCCGCCACGGAGGCGGCGCTCGATCCCAGGCCGCTGGAGCGCGGCAGGCCCTTTTCGAGATGGAAGGCGATGCCCGGGCACTCGACTCCCTTTTCGAAGAGGGCCTGGCGGTAGAGGGCGTAGGTGCGCAGCACGAGGTTGTCCCACGGCGCGACGGGCAGGCCCTCAGCCAGAGGGCCCGAGACGGTGAGGGAGGGGATGGTGGCGACCTCGGCCTCGACGAAGTCGCCCCAGAAGGAGCCGTCGAGCGGGGCCAGGGCCGCGCCCATGAGGTCGAAACCGGCGGCGAAGTTGCCGATGCTGGCGGGAGCGTAGGCGCGCAGTCTCATACGCTCCGGATCGCCGCGATCTTCAGCAGGTCGGCGAGCGCGCCCGCGGCCGTGACCTCGCCGCCGGCCCCGTAGCCGCGGACCACGAGCGGCGTCGGCCGGTAGTGCTCGGTGAGGAAGGAGAAGGCGTTCTCACCGCCACGCACGGCGTAGAGCGGGTGCTCGGGGCCCACGGGCTCCAGGCCCACGCGGCAGTGGAGGCGGCTGCTGCCGTTGCTGCCCACGGCCTCGATGACGGCGGCGTGGCGCAGGACCTTGCCCTCGGCCGTGAGCTGGGCGCGCCGGGCCTCGAACAGGGGATCGAGCCGCGGCAGGCCGGCGAGGAACTCGTCGACCGAGCCGGAGGCGTCGAAGTCGGCTGGCAGCACGCCTTCCACCTCGACGTCGGCGAGGTCGAGGGTGGAGCCCAGCTCGCGGGCCAGGATCAGGAGCTTGCGCGCCACGTCCATCCCGGAGAGGTCGTCCCGGGGATCGGGCTCGGTGAAGCCGCGGTCGCGGGCCGTGCGCACGGCCTCGGAGAAGGGTACGCCCTCGTCGAGCGAGCCGAGCAGGAAGGAGAGCGAGCCGGAGAGGATGGCCTCCAGCCGCACCACCCGGTCGCCGCCCTTGAGCAGGCTCTGGAGCGTGCCGATGACGGGCAGGCCCGCCCCCACGTTGGTCTCGTAGAAGAAGCAGCGCTTCAGCAGGTCGCTCGTCTCGTGCAGCCGTACGTAGTCTTCATAAGGAGCGCTGTTGGCCTTCTTGTTCACGGTCACCACGTGCAGGCCGGCCTCGAACAGGCGGCCGTAGGAGGCGGCCACCGTGCCGTCCGAGGTGCAGTCGATGAAGACCGGGTTGACCGGCCGGGCGCGGCGCACGGCTTCGAGCAGGGCGTCGAGACAGGAGGGGAGGGTGGCGGCCTCCAGGCTGGCGCTCCAGCCGGCGGGGTCGAGCCCCTCGGAGCTGAAGGCGCAGCGCTTGGAGTTCGCCACGCCCCAGAGCTGCAGGTCCACGCGGCGGCTCTCCCGGGCCTGGTGCTCGCCGATCTTCCGCAGCAGCTTGGAGCCGACGTTGCCCACGCCCCAGACGATGAGCTGCAGCTCGGGACGGCGCTCGAAGAGCTGGGCATGGATGTGGCGCACGGCCCGCGGGGCCTCGGCCGCCGCCACCACCGCCGAGATGTTGCGCTCGGTCGAGCCCTGGGCCAGGGCCACGATGTTGACGCCGATCGAGGCCAGGGCGCTCGCGAAGGTGCCCACGACGCCCAGGCGGTCGCGCATGCCGTCGCCCACCAGGGAGACCACGGAGCAGCCCCCGCGGATGTTGACGGCATCGAGCAGGCCCGCCGAGAGCTCGGCGGAGAAGGCCGCGTGCAGGGCGTCGACGGCGCCCTGGCCGTCGGCCTCGGAGACCGCGAAGGAGATGGCGCACTCGCTGGAGCACTGGGTGATGAGGATCACGGAGATGCCGGCGGTGGCCATGGCCTGGAAGACGCGGGCCGCGACGCCGGGCACGCCGGCCATGCCCGATCCCGTTACGTCCACCTGGGCCACGCCGGGCAGGAAGGTCAGGCCGCGGGCGCCGTTCTCGGACGGCGCGGCGCCGTCGTGCACGAGGCTGCCGGCGTGGTCCGGCGAGAAGGTGTTGCGCACCCGCACGGGGATGCGCTTCTCGCGGGCCGGCTGGATGGTCTTGGGGTGGAGCACCTTGGCGCCGAAGAAGGAGAAGCTCCATGGCCTCCTCATAGCTCACCTCGGGAAGCACGGCGGCGTGGGGGACCACCCGCGGGTCGGCGCTGTAGATGCCGTCGACGTCCGTCCAGATCTCCAGGAGCTCGGCGTCCACGGCCCAGGCGGCGATGGCGCCGGAGTAGTCCGAGCCGCCGCGGCCCAGGAGGTTCACGCGGCCGTTGGCGTCGCCGCCGAAAAAGCCGGGCAGCACGGCCACGGCCGGAGGGCTGTCGCGCAGGGGCGCAAAGGCCCGGTGGGTGGCCGCCCAGTCGACCGTCGCCGAAAGGGGGGAGCCGGTGGTGCGGATGAGCGCCTTGGGATCGAGCAGGCGGGCGTCGAGCCCGCGGGCCTGGAGGAGGCGGTAGACCAGGGCACAGGCGGCCCGTTCGCCCAGGGAGGAGTAGAGGGCGAGAGCGGCGGGCGGCTGCTCCAGGAGCAGGGCGAAACCGCGCAGCAGGTTCGCCATCTCCTGCTCCAGGGCGCCCAGGTCGGCCTCGGCCTCGGCGGCTCTCGCCGGTCCGAGCTCGCCGCGCAGGTCCGCCAGGATGTCGCGGTGGACTGAATGAAAACGGGCCAGCGGTGGGATCACCGAGCCACCGGACGCCGCTTCGGCGGCACCCTTCAGGAGAGTGTCCGTCACGCCTCCCACCGCGGAGACCACAACGACGAGCGGACTCTCCGCTGACTGGTGGGAGACGATCTCGGCCACCCCCCGCATCCGGGCCGAGCTGCCCACGGATGTGCCGCCGAACTTGACTACGCGCATCGCTGAATCCTCCGAAAAAGTCCTCGACACCTACCAAGTGCGCGGCGGCGCCCCAGAGGGGACTATTCCGAAAGGTTGAATTGAGGTTACAGCGTATTTTGGAAAACGGATAGGAAGGAAAGGACGGCGGTCAGGACTTTCTCCGGGTCTCCCGGTCCACCCCCTCGATGAAGAGGTAGAGGCCGAAGCAGGCGAGGAGCAGCAGGCCGGAGACGATCGCCGCCGGCAGGACGCCTTCGCGGTGGCCGGCGAGGAAGGACTCCAGGGTCGCGGTCAGCAGCCACATCTGGACGATCAGCAGGATCGCGATCAGGGCGAGGGCGCCGTCGATGGCGGTCAGGCCGCGGCGCTCGGGAGGGAAGCGGGACGGTGCTCATGTCAGGCCTCCGGGTGCGGGTCCATGCCCACCGCCACCAGCGCGCCGCCCCGCCGCTCCAGCACCACCCGCGGCAGGGGGCGCTGCGGCGGCCCCTGGAGGACCCGGCCGTCGCGCACCGAGAAGTAGCCCTCGTGGCAGGGGCACTCCAGGCGGTCCTTCTCCCGCGCGTAGTAGACGGCGCAGGAGAGGTGGGTGCACTTCTGGCTGTAGGCCGCGTACTCGTCCTCGCCGCGGCGCGATCAGGATGCAGGGGTCTTCGGGGCCGGGATAGCGGAAGAGCTTGACCCCGCCCACCGGGATCTCCCCGGCCAGCGCCACCTGCCGCACCGGGTAGGCGGGCTCGCCGCGCAGCCAGCTCCGGACCAGGATCCAGAGGTTGCCCACGAACATCCCCAGGCTGGTCAGGACCAGGAACTTGGCGAACTGCCGGCGGTTGACGTAGCGCTCGTCGGCGCTGAAGATCGAGAACTCCTCGCGCCAGAGGGGCTCGCGGCTTCCCGGGATCGCTTCCCGCGCAAGAGCTTCATGCCCAGACCTCCTGTCCTTCCGGCTCCCACATGTAGTCCACCACGTCCACCGCCACGGCCGGCACGCTCGGGCGGCACCATCATGTAGACCTTGGTGGTGACGGTCTCGTTGCCGAACTGGAAGACGTTGGTGGGCTTCTCCCGCCGCTCGCGCGCGATCCGCTCGGGCGGCACGTAGGCCAGCGCCTGGCTCGGGCAGACCGTGGCGCACATCGGCCGCTTGCCCACCGAGGTGCGGTCGTAGCACATGTCGCACTTCATCATCAGCTCGAGCTTCGTCATCATCTTGGGGATGCCGAACGGGCAGGCCAGCACGCAGTTCGAGCAGGCGATGCAGCGCGGCTTGAGCGCCGACTGCACCACGCCGTCCTCGCCCTTCTTGATGGCGTCGGCCGGGCAGACCTCGGCGCAGGTGGGGTCGTCGCAGTGCATGCAGATCGCGGGCACCGTGGCGATGCTGTTCGCGCCGGTCGAGGTAGTCGACCGTGATCATCGGCGTGCCGCGGTGGGTGTCGCACTCGGCGCAGGCGTTGACGCAGGCCTGGCAGCCGATGCAGCGCGCCGGATCGATGAAGAACTCGTAGCCGAACATGGCTATCTCACCACCTTGAGGCCCCGGCTACCCGCGGGGATTGATCGGGCGCGGCGTCTCCGGCGTCAGCTCTGTCCGCACCCAGTCCGGCGGCCCGTCGGCCTTGCGCAGCCGGCAGGCCGAGACCTTGTACTCGGGGATCTTGCTGCGCGGGTCGAGCGTGCGGTGCGTCAGGCGGTTGGCGCTCCGGCCGCCCGGCCAGTGGTAGGCGATGAAGACGGTGTCCGGCCGGATCGTGCGCACCACCAGGGCCTGGAGGGTGATCTCGTCGCGCCGGGTGGTCACGGTCACCCAGTCGCCGTCGGCGATGCCGTGCTGCTCGGCCAGGCGCGGATGGATCTCCACCCGCGGGTGCGGGAACTGGTCGACCAGCGGGCCGATGCGGCGGGTCTGGGTGCCGGAGAGGTACTGGCTGACCACCCGGCCGGTGGTGAGGTAGACCGGGAACTCCTCGCTCACCGGATCGCCGCTGTCGCGCCACTCGGTGACCAGGAAGCGGGCCTTGCCGTCCGGATGGAAGAAGCGGCCGCCCTCGAAGAGGCGCGGCGTGCCCGGATGGTCTTCGCCGGCATCGCTCGGGCAGGGCCAGAAGACCCCCATCTGGCGGTCGATCTTCTCGTAGGTGATGCCGGAGTAGTCGGCGGGGCCGCCGCGCGAGGCCTCGCGCAGCTCCTCGAAGATCTCGCGCGCCGAGCGGTAGGGGAAGAACCGCTCCTTGCCCAGCCGGCGCGCCAGCTCGATGTAGATCCGGCTGTCCGGCCAGGCGTCGCCCGGCGGATCGACCGCCTTCTGGATGTGGATCACCCGGCCCTCGGCGCTGGCGACCACCCCTTCCTCTTCCTCCTGCAGGCTGCCGGCGAGCACCACGTCGGCGAGCTGGGCGGTCTCGGAGAGGAAGAAGTCGACGACGCCGAAGAATTCGAGCTTCTCCAGCGCCTCGCGCACGTAGTTGGCGTCGGGCAGCGAGACGAGGGGGTTGAAGCAGATGGAGAGCAGCGCCTTGATCTCGCCGCGGTGGATCGCCTCCATGATCTCCACCGCCGAGAGCCCGGCCTGGGGGATCTCGTCCGGGGAGATGCCCCAGACGCGCGCCACGTGCTCGCGCGCCGCCGGGTCGGCGATCGAGCGCTGGCCCGGGAGCTGGTCGCACTTCTGGCCGTGCTCGCGCCCGCCCTGGCCGTTGCCCTGGCCGGTGATCATGGAGCAGCCGGCGCCTTCGCGGCCGATGTTGCCGGTGGCCAGCGCCAGGTTGATCACCGCCAGGCAGTTCTCGACCCCCTTGGACTGGTGCTCGAGGCCGCGGGCGTGGAGGAGCACGGCGCGCTCGGCCTCGCCGATCCAGTGCGCGGCCTTCTCGATGGCCTCGGGCGGCACGCCGGTGACGCGGGCCGCGGTCCGCGGGTCGTACGCCTTCACCGACTCCGCCACCTGCTCGAAGCCCGTCGTGTGGGCGGCGATGAAGTCCCGGTCCTCCAGGCCGTCGCGCAGGACCACGTGGAGCATGCCCCATGAGCAGGGCCAGGTCGGTGCCGGGGCGCAGCGGCAGGTAGAGGTCGGCGTTGCGGGTGATCGGCGTCATGCGCGGATCGGCCACGATCAGCCGGCCGCCCTGCGTCGCGGCAGCGCCAGAGGTACTGCGTGGTGATGGGCGCGCACTCGGCGACGTTGGCGCCGATGACGAACGCCACCTGCGCCTTGCGGGATGTCGCTCCACGGGATGGGCGAGCGGTCGACGCCGAAGGCCATCTTGTAGGCGGTGCCCGCCGAGACCATGCAGAGGCGGCCGTTGTAGTCGATGTGGCGGGTGCCCAGGGCCACGCGCGCGAACTTGCCGAGGAGGTAGGACTTCTCGGTGGTGAGCGAGGCGCCGCCGTAGATCGCGACGGCGTCCTTGCCCTAGCGCTCCTGGATCTCGCGGATGCGCCGCACCGTGAAGTCGAGCGCCTCGTCCCAGGCGCGCGGGCCGGAAGCCCTCGGGGCTGCGCAGGAGCGGGTGGAGCAGCCGGTCGGGATGGGCGCTCTGGAGGTAGCGCCGGACGCCCTTCGGGCAGAGCATCCCCTGGTTGAACGGGAACTCCTCCCAGGGCTCGAAGCCCACGACCTGGTTGTCCCGCACCTTGAGCTGGATGCCGCACTGCTGGCCGCAGAAGCAGCAATGGGTCTTGACCAGCCGGTCGGGCGGGTTCTCCCGCTGCTCGCCGTAGCCGCCGGGCGGCGTCGTAGTTGAGGTGCGGCCCGTAGCGGGCGATCAGCTCCTCGTCAGGGCAGGGGCGGTTCAGCCACGGTCTCCTAGCCACGGGCGTTCTCCTTCAAGCGCAGCTGGGCGCTCGCGAGCGACTTGCGCTTGCAGGCCGGGCAGAGCTCCTGCCAGTTGCCCGGCGGGACCGGGCAGGGTGTAGTCGAAGCCGAGCTCCCGCAGCGCCAGCTTCAGGTCGTCGACGTGCATCCGCGAGGCGAAGCGCTCGCCGCAGCGGGCGCAGAGGGCGCCCTCCCCTTCCTCTCCCGCCTGCTGGTAGAGCTTGACGCCGAGCTGGGCCGGCCGCTGGAAGATGTGGAAGAACTTGCCGAACGGCAGATAGAGGAGCGCGGCGATCACGGTGATCGCGTGGAGGATCGACAGGAAGCCGTAGAAGCTGCCGCGCAGCCAGAGGGTCGAGGCGGTGAGCGCCAGGCCGGTCACCGAGATGGCGAACAGCAGGATCAGCGGGAAGAAGTCGCGGCCGAAGTCCTGCACCGCCCGCGCCCCCCGGTCGCGCATGCGGCGCCAGAGCGAGAGCGCGATCCCGCCGAGCACCAGGACGGCCGCGATGTCGAGCCCGTGGAAGAGCAGCCACGACACGACCGTGCGGATGCGGAACGATCCCGTCGGGAACCCGAAGACATAGGTCACGTAGGTCATCTGGTCCTGGCCCGCGCTCCGAAGAGGAGCCGAAGTGGATCCAGCCGAAGACCAGCGGAAAGGTGATCAGCACCGCCAGCACGCAGCCCCAGAAGAGGAGCTGGTGCATCCACCAGCGCAGGACCGAGCGCTCGCGGATGAAGGTCTGGGCCGCGAGGTGGGTCCAGGCCAGCGGCAGCAGGCGGCCGAGGCTGCGCAGGACGCCGAGCCGGCGGACGAGCTGCCAGCCGCGGCGCCAGTAGATCTTCGTCGGCGGCTTCTGCAGCCAGACCCAGTAGTGGTAGACCACGCCCCAGGTGGCGAAGATCGTGGCGAAGGTGTAGATCACCAGGGCCGGATCGAAATTCTGCAGGTTGCGCGAGCCGACCACGATGGCGGCCACCAGGGCGCCGGTCCAGAAGGTGGCCCAGGCGCCGGCCCGCAGCCGGTCGGCGGCGCGGGCCAGCTCGGGCGGCAGGGCCAGCTCCAGCGCCTCCTGGCGCGGCACGAACACCCGGCGGTTGACCCACCAGAGCGCGCACGGCCATGGCCGCGAGCAGCACGAACCCCGGCCAGATCGCCCCCAGGCGGTCGCGGAAGAAGCCGAGGAGGAGCGGCGGGAAGAAGCCGCCGAGGCCGCCCATGGCGCCCACCAGGCCGGTGACCGTGCCGGTCTCGGCGGGGAAGTACTGCGGCACCAGCTTGAACACGGCGCCGTTGCCGAGCCCGAGGAGCGCCGCGCAGCCGAGGGCGCCCACGGTGAACGGCAGCATCGCCGGCCAGGTGAGGAGCAGCGCGAACGGGACCACGCCGAGGAAGACGCCGGAGAGCACCCGGGCGCCGCCGATCCGGTCGGAGAGCCAGCCGCCGACCGGCCGCAGCAGGGTGGCGAGCAGCACGAACCCGGCGGCGCGGAAGCCGGCGTCCGCGGGGGTGAGGCCGAACTCGTCGCGCAGCAGCGTCGGCAGGTAGATCGCGAAGGCGACGAAGCCGCCGAAGGTCAGGAAGTAGAACAGGGCGAGCACCCACGCGAGCCGCTGGCGCAGCACCCGCAGCGCGGCGCCGAGCCCCGCCGGCCGCTTCGCTGGAGGGCGCATCGCGCGCCAGCAGGCCGAAGGCGACGCCCCAGAGCGACGGAGAGCACCGCCATGCCGCGGAACACGTTCTGCCAGCCCACGGCCGCCGCGAGCAGCGGCCCGAGGAAGACCGCCGCCGACTGCCCGATGTTGCCCAGGCCGTAGACGCCGAGGGCGCTCCCCTGGCGCGCGGGCGGCGTCCAGCGCGAGACGTAGCCCACGCCCACCGGAAAGGCCGAGCCGGCCAGCCCGAGGAAGAACGCGACGGCCAGCAGGCTCTCGTAGCTCCGCGCCGCCGGCACGAGCCAGGCCGGGATCGCGATCAGCACCAGGAGGACGGTGAAGACCCGCCCGGCCGCCGAAGCGGTCCGCGAGCAGGCCCACCGGGAACCGGCCGAGCGAGCCGAGGAGCACCGGCAGGGCGACCAGCAGGGCGGTCTGGGTGCCCGGAAAGCGAGAACAGCTCGCGGAAGCGGGGGGCGAAGGCGCTGATCAGCCCCCAGACCGCGAAGGAGACCGCGAAGGAAAGGGTGCCCAGGGCCAGAGGCCTGGCACTGAACATGGGCTTCGCCGAGGTCGTCTCGCTCACAAGGCCCCCCCTCCCGGCGGTTATACCACGGTACGATGCGACAGCTCTTCCTCCAGCTTTGCCGCCCGCGGGAAGAGCACGTTGTTCTCCAGGTGGATGTGCTCGTGCAGGGCCTTCTCCAGCTCGGCGAGGCCGTGGTAGAGGCCGCGGAAGGTGTTGCAGGCGCCTTCGGGCGGCACGTAGCCGGCGGTCAGCTCGCGCAGGCGGGCGAGGGCCTGGCCGGCGCTCTCGTGCTCGTGCTCCATCATGCCGATGGGCGCCTGGATCGAGCCGAAGGGGGAGGCCGGCAGCCGCTGGCCGTTGGCGGCCAGAGCCTCCAGGCGCTCGATGTAGGGGAAGAGCACCCGCTCCTCCTTCATCATGTGCGACTCCAGCTCCTCGCGCAGACCGCGGAAGGTCGCCGCCAGCGCGGGCAGCATGTCCGGATGCTTCTCGCCGTGGGCGTCGAGCACCTTGGCGGCCATCTGGCCCAGGCGCGGCAGCTCGATCCGGAGGTCCGCGTGGTACAGGTCGACGATGAAACGGACCAGCTCCGTGAGCGTCGAGTCCGCCGCCGGGATCTCCGCCGTCGTGGGGCGCGCCGGCCATCTCCAGGGCGGACAGCAGCTCTCCGAACGTCATCTGCTTCTCGGCGCAGACCTCGCGGAGCGGGCGCTTGCCGCCGCAGCAGAAATCGATACCGAACCGTTGGAAGATCCGGATCGTGGCGGGGTTCTGGGTGGCGATCTCGGCGATGCGGGTGTCGGGTGTGATGTTCATGGGTTCTCCTTTTGAAGGCAGAGTACCCCCCGCCCGGAGGCCGCGTCGTTGCGCTGGAGCAAGGAAGACGCACGATATAGACTCCGCGGCCATGCTTCCCGCCGGCGGTCTCTACGGGCGGCTCTTCCAGGGCTTCGCACCCGGGGAGGCGGAGACGGTCCTGGCCGCCGGCACGCTCGCAGGTTCTCCGGCGGGGCGAGGTCTCTGTTCCGGGCAGGCGAGCCCGCCTCTGCGCTCTATCGTGGTGGAAGTCGGGCCGGATCAAGCTGACGCAGCTCTCCGCCGAGGGGCAGCGAGGTCATCATGCGCTACCTGGCCCCGGGGGACGCCTTCGCGGCCGTCGCCCTGTTCGAGCGCAGCACCTATCCCGTGACGGCCCAGGCCACGGAGCGGACGCGGGTCCGGGCGTGGCCGCGGGAGGTGCTGCCCGATCTGGTCCGGGAACATCCGCGCTTCGAGGCCAACCTCCTGCGGATCGTCTCCACGCACACCCAGGAGGTCCTGAGCCGGGTGCGCGAGCTCGCCACGGAGCCGGTGGCCCAGCGGCTCGCCCGCACCCTGCTGCGCCTGGGCCAGCAGATCGGCCGGCGGGAGCCGGACGGCTCCCTCCTCGTCGAGCGCATCACCCAGCAGGAGATTGCCGAGATCTCCGGCACGAGCCTCTTCACCGTGAGCCGCACCCTGGCCGAATGGGAAGGGCCGGCGATCGTGGAGACCGGGCGGCAGAGGTTCCGCATCCGCGATCCCCAGGGCCTCGCCGGTATTGCCGAGGGTACCGCCGAAGGGCGCTAGGGAAGTTGCAGGGCGGCCACGTGGAGCCGCCCCTACAGGCCTATTCCGCTTCCCGGGCCAGGATCCGCCGCTTGCGCTCCGCGCCCCACCGGTAGCCGCCGGGGTCGCCGTCGCCGCGGACCACCCGGTGGCAGGGCACCACCAGCGCCACCCGGTTGCTGGCACAGGCTTGAGCCACGGCGCGCGCCGCGTTCGGCTGTCCCAGGGCCGCGGCGACCTCGCCATAGGAGCGTGTCTCGCCGCGGGGGATCTCCTGGAGGGCCCGCCAGACGCGCCACTGGAAGGCCGTGGCCTGGAGGTCCAGGGGAAGCTCGCGCGCCCCGGCCTTTCCTTCGAGAGCCGGCAGCACGGCGTCGAGCCACGGGCGGAGCGCCGCGTCGTCGCGCTCGATCCTGGCGTTGGGGTACTCCCGCCTCAGCTCGGCTTCCAGCGGTCCATCCTCATCCCCTACGGAGACGGCGCAGATCCCCTTCTCCGTGGCGCCCACCAGCAGGCGGCCGAAGGGGGAGCCGGCCAGGGTGTAGCGGATGTGCATCCCCTGGCCGCCGCGGCGGTAGGCGCCGGGCGTCATGCCCAGGTTCTCACCGGCCTTCTCATAGAGCCGCGAGCTGGAGCCGTAGCCCGCGCCGTAGGTGGCGCCGGCCACCGACTCGCCGCCCCGCACCTCGTCCTTGAAGCGGCCGGCGCGCAGGCGGGCGGCGTACTCCCTGGGCGAGAGGCCGAGGGCGGCCTTGAAGGTGCGGTGCAGATGCCAGGGGCTCATCCCCACCTCGCGGGCGAGGTCGCCCAGCGTGGGTGCCTCGTCGAGGTGGCTCTCCAGGTAGCCGCAGGCCAGCCGGACGGCCTCGGCCTGCCGGGAGGCCTCGCCAGGCCGGCAGCGCCGGCACGGGCGGAATCCGGCCCGCTCGGCCTCGCCGGGCACGGCGAAAAACCGCACGTTGCTCCGCCGGGGACGGCGGGACGGGCAGGTGGGGCGGCAGTAGACGCCGGTGGATTCGACGGCATAGACGAACCGGCCATCGAACCGGCCGTCGCGTTCCAGCACGGCGGCCCAAGCGGTCTCCGGATCGGGGTTCTCGGGGGTCTCAGGGATGTTCGGAATGTCAGGGGTATGGCTCACGGCAAGGCTCATGATCGTTCCTCCTCTCGTTGGAGGCAAGATAGCCCCCGGGAGGAGGTCGGCTCCATCCGGTTCTTGCGGTCAAAGTGGAAGTCCTTGCCCGAGCGACCTCACCCCGGCCCTCTCCTAAAGGAGAGGGAGAAAACCAGAGTCAAAGCCCCTCTCCTTTAGGAGAGGGGTTGGGGTGAGGTCGACCCGGCTACTGCGTCACGCTGATGCTGTAGTCGCCGTCGGCGGTGCTGACGCCTTCCACGCGGACGTAGTAGCGGCCGGCGGCGAGCGATTCGACGATCTCGAAGTTGGGCGAGGAGCCGCTGTTGTCGTCGGAATCGAGGATGTCGCCGTCTGCGTCATACAGGGTGGCGATGACGTCGGTGCTGCCCGTGCTTTCGATCGTCACCGTGGCGGAGGAGGACAGGTCGAAGCTGAACATGTCGCCGTCCGCCTCCGTGGCGGAGTAGACGATCTCGCCGTTGGCGCTGCTGCCACCCACGGTGACCGCGGTGGCGCAGAGGAAGCTGTCGCCGTGATCGTCCAGGTCGCCCAGGTGGCAGACGTCGGTGAAGGTGACCGAGACCGTGTAGTTCCCCTGGGCGCCGACTGGCGGGACCACCTGGATGCAGTGGTTGCCCGCGCGGACGACGGCCTGGAGGCTCCGCCCGCCGGTACCGAGCTTACTGGTGTCGATGCGCGGGTGCGGCCCGGAGGCGGCCGCCGAGTAGAGGGAGTTCTGCGACTTCACCCCCGCGCCCGAAATGGTGAACACGCCCGGCAGAGGGGCGGTGAGCTTGACGACCTCGCCTTCCCATTCATCGACGCTTTTCTGGGCGTTTGAGGGGCTCCCGTTCGACAGGGTGGTGAATCCGGACGACCCGCCCAGGGCGGTCTGGCAGTCCTCGGCACGGGCCGGGACGGTGAGGGTGAGGACGATCGCGAGAGCAGCGAACGGGACTGTGACAAAAGCGTTACGGAAAAAGCCATTTGATTGGAACACGGACCCTCTCCTTGAGGGCGCGGAGGCCCCCTGAAAATTCGTGGATCGGTTTGCGTTCTGGGACTTCCGGCCTGCCGCCTCAACGGCGGGACCGGGGCTTTTGCCGATCGGCTTCGAGGCTTCCCAATGTGACCTCAGGCGCTACTAACGGGGGGATTTCTGAAAGTGGCTGGAAAAGAGGCCGTGTGATGAAATAGAGAGGTTTTGAGCTTTCCAGGGGTGTCTTGGATCCGGGGACGAGGGAAGGCCGCCGCGGTGGAGCCGCGGGGCTTCACGGACCTCGTCCGCTCGATCGCGGAAGGCCGGCGGCTGGATGAGAAGAGCTTCGGCGCGGCCTGGAACGAGCTGGGCAAGATCCTGCGCGCCGAGATCAAGCGGCGCGGCCTGTGGGAGAGCCCGCCCTCGTACCTGGGGGTCTTCGGCTGGGGGAGCTGGGAGCCGGCCGCTTTCGACGAGATCCTGGCGGAGTGCTACACCTACGTTTTCGTCGACCGCATCCGGAGCCTCCAGGCGCAGGTCCAGCTCAAGCCCAACATCGAAGGCCTGGTCTCCCTGAGCGTCCGCCACTTCGTTCACGAGCGCCAGAAAGAGAACGACCCCATCGGATCGCAGGTCTTCGAGGTCCTGCAGTCCGCGGTGCGCAGGGCCGTCGAGGAGCGCGAGCTTCGAGGTGATTTCGGGCGACGAGAGAGTCCGCAACGACACGGTGCTCGCCTTCCATCCGTCCGCGCCGTCCGCGCCGTCCGCGATGACCGCGGTGCCTGTGCAGGACCGGGAGACGCTGGCGTCTCTGGCCGCCGCCTGGAACGACGAGCTGCTGCCGGACCTGGTCACCCTGCGGGGCCAGAAGCAGGAGGAGGTGGTCCAGCGGCTCCGCAATCGGTTGAGGGATCTCCGGGCCGAGGGCATCGAGGCGTTCCGCTTCAAGGACGTGGTCGACCCCCTGAAGGCGGACGTGCGGGCGCGGTGGGCGGCTCTCCTGGACCGCTCCCAGGGCGAGCCGGTGCCGGGAGAGAACCCCGGCGAGGTCGTGCGCCTGGTCCCGCCCGATACCCGGGTGGAGGACCGGCAGGTCTTCCGGAAGCTGGTCAACTGCGTCCTGACCGGCATCCGGCGCCTGGACGCCAGCGAGAAGACCAAGGGCTATCTGCTGACCCTCTGGCAGTTCCTGAGAGTCCAGGCGTCCGGCAGCGCCGAGGCGGTGCCAGGATCGTTTGACGCCAGGCTGCTGGCCGGAATGGAGGACGAGCCCCCCTCGCAGCGCAAGCTGGCCGAGCATCTCCGCATCCCCCGCGAGCGGCTCGCGGGCCTCTATGAGATCCTGGGAGACCTGCTGGCGAAGTGCCAGTCGGCCATTTCCGAGGCCATTTCCGAAAAAAGGGCCGTTATCCCTTTACAGCGGGAGTCTAATTCGCGGAAGTCTGCATCGCGGGGGGACAGGAGGCCCCGGCCGGATGACCACTGAGCCGCGCCACTCCGGGCGCATGGCGTCGTCCCTGGAACGCTCGGCGCGCCTGGAGGAAGAGCTCCAGGCGCGGCAAGGCGAGCCGCCGGCACCGGGCGACCTCTTCGTGCTGCGGGCTACCGCCGATCTGCCGGTGGAATGGGCGCTCCTGGAACGGGGCAGCGGCGGCAAGCTGCTCGCGGTGCTCGCGGATGCCGGCCCGCCCGCCGGCACGAATGACGTCGAGGTCCCGGCGGACGCTCCGGGAGGACCGCTCAGCCTGCGCTGCCAGCTCAGTCTCCAGCTCGACGCGGCCCTCTTCAAGCCGGAGCTGCGCTCGGGAGTGATCGCGCAGGAGACCGTGGCCGAGGCCCTCCAGCGCGTCCGCCAGATCGAGTCCGGCGCTCTCGAAGGCTCGCCCCTCGCCGAAGAGGTGGACGCTGACCCCGAGTACCAGGATTGGGTCCGCGACGTCTCCGAGCCGGCCTGGGCTCTCGCGTCCAGGTCTCTCGCGGCCACGGCGATGCCAGCGGCAATGCCGCGGTCTGCAGGAGGCTCCTCCTGGGGCGCCGTGCACCAACTGGCCGCGATGCTGGGAATCCTGGCGATCGGCCTTTCCGTGTGGGTCGTCCAGCTTCGGCGCGAGGTGGATCTCCTCTCGGAGACCGTGTTCAACCTGCCCTCGGAAGACGTGGTCGTGGGAGGAACGACCCGGGGCGACCGCACCGTCGAGGTCCCGCGAGACGCAACTCATGTCCTGCTCTTCTTGGGAGTGGATTACTTGATCGAGGCGCCGGAGGGCCGCTTCGAGATCGTCAATCTCCAGGAGAAGAAGACCGTGTGGCGGAACCGTTCCCTCGTGCCCCTGACACCGGGGAGCGAATTTCCGGTGGTCCTGCCGCGCCGGCGGCTGCCTGACGGCCTGTACAAGGTCCGGCTCCTGTCGGCCTCCGGCGACTTTCTGGGAGAGGAAATCCTGAAGGTCGCGACCCGCGATACTGACCACAATACTGATCGCAATACTGACCGCAATATGGACCCTTGATCAAAAAGGGAGGGCGGTCCGTTGTACCGGACCGGCCGGTCAGATGCAGTCCGCCGGACCGCCCTCCGGACGAGGAGGCCTGGCGCCTCCAAATCAGTACGCGAAAGCTGCTGGAGAAGGAGGCCATCTGGTAAACTCCTCCGATCTCATGCCAGACCTCCAAGAGGACGTCACGCAGCTTCTTCAGGATTGGAGCCACGGGGATGGCTCGGCCCTGGACAAGCTCATCCCTATCGTCTTCGAAGACCTGCGCCGGATCGCCGGCCGCATGTTCCAGCGCGAGAGCGACGGCCACACGCTTCAGCCCACGGCCCTGGTGAACGAGGTCTACTTCCGCCTGGTGGACCAGAAGAGCGTGCAGTGGCAGAACCGCGAGCAGTTCTTCTCCGTGGCGGCCCTGATGATGCGCAGGATCCTGGTGGACTACGCCAAGGGGCGGAAGGCGGCGAAGCGGGGGAGCCATATCCCTAAAGTCCCTCTGGACGAAGCTCTGCAGATCCCGGATCTTAAAGACGTGGACGTGGCCGACCTCGACGAGGCGCTCTCCCGGCTGGGAGAGCTCGATCCGCGCCAGGGCCGCATCGTGGAGCTGCGGTTCTTCATGGGCCTGGACAACGAGGAGATCGCCGAGGTCCTGGGGATCTCTCCGACCACCGTCAAGCGGGAGTGGCGAACGGCGAAGCTCTGGTTGCACCGTGAGCTGAAAGGGTGACGAGCCTTTCCGCCGCCGTCTTTCGCGTTTCAGAGAGGACGCACAAAACCGACGGAACCGTCCGGGGGGAACGGTGACACAGGAGCGTTGGCAACAGGTAAAGGCTGTTCTGGACGGCGCCCTGGAGAGAGCAGGGGTGGAACGAATGGCTTTTCTTGAGGCCACCTGCCAGAGCGACGAGGACTTGCGCCAGGAGGTGGAGTCCCTGCTCGCCTCCGAGACGGAAGCCGAAGACTTCATCGAAACTCCAGTCTTCCGGATCTGGGAAGACGGCGACAAGCCCCTGGCCGAGGGGCAGAGGATCGGCGCCTACCGCATCGTGCGCGAGGCCGGCCGCGGAGGCATGGGAGCGGTCTATTTCGCGGAGAGAGCCGACGGAGAAGCTCGCCAGCAGGTCGCCATCAAGCTCGTCCGGCGCGGCATGGACACGGACGAGATCGTCCGCCGCTTCCGCGCCGAACGCCAGATCCTCGCCAACCTGGACCACCCGAACATCGCCCGGCTCCTCGACGCCGGCACCACGGAAGACGGCCGGCCCTACTTCGTCATGGAGTGGGTGGAGGGCCAGCCCGTCGACAAGTACTGCGAGGCCCACCATCTCGCGGTCCGGGAACGGCTGGAGCTGTTCCGGAAGGTCTGCTCCGCGGTCCATTTCGCGCACCAGAACCTGGTGGTCCACCGCGACCTGAAGCCGGGCAACATTCTGGTGACGGCCGAAGGGGAGCCGAAGCTGCTGGACTTCGGCATCGCCAAGCTCCTCGCAGCCGAAGAGGAGCCGTTCGCCGCCTTCACCCGTGTCGGCCTGCGGCCCATGACGCCCGAGTTCGCCAGCCCCGAGCAGGTGCGGGGGGAGGCGATCACCACGGCGAGCGATGTCTATGCGCTGGGCGTTCTCCTCTACGTCCTGCTCACGGGGCACTCCCCATACAAGCCGGCGCCGGGCGATCCCGAGGGCCTCGCCAAGGCCATCTGCGAGACGAGCCCGCCCCGGCCGAGCACCGCTATCCATGAGGAGAAAGAGGTCCAGCGCCCAGAAGGTTCCGCTCTGCGCCGCCGTCTCGCCGGCGACCTCGACAACATCGTCCTCATGGCGATGAAGAAGGAGGCGCAGCGCCGGTACGCCTCGGTGGATCAGCTCTCGAACGACATCGGCCGCCATCTCCAGGGCCTGCCGGTGGTCGCCCGCAAGGACACCGTGGGGTATAGGGCGGCGAAGTTCGTGGGACGCCACAAGCTGGGTGTCAGCTTGGCCGCCGCGGTCCTTCTCCTGATCGTGGGCTTCAGCATCACCGTGACCCTGTTCTGGCAGCGGGCGGTCGAGGAACGGGAGCGGTCGAGTGCGGTCTTGAGATTTCTCGAAAAAATTTTTGAGAGTCCCAATCCCGAACAGGCGCGGGGCGAGGACGTAACCGCCCGAGAGGTGCTCGACGAGGGCGTTCAGGAAATCGACAGGAGCCTACAGGACCAGCCGGAGCTGCGAGCGGACCTGATGGAGACCATGGGGCGGGTGTACCTGAAGATCGGCCTCTCCGAGTCCGCCGAGGGTCTGCTCCAGAAGTCTCTCCGTCTCCGGCGGCAGTCCCTCGGCCCTGTAGACCCGAAGATAGCCAGCAGCCTCCACAACCTGTCGAACGTACTGCGCGAAACGGACAATGACGATGCCGCCGAGCCTCTCATCCGCGAGGCGATCAGCATCCAGAACCGAAGTGGAGACACGGAGAACCTCAACTATGCCGGAGGATTGAACAACCTGGCGGCTATCCTCGAAGACAAAGGAAAGTTCGACGAGGCCGAGGCTCTCTACAAGAAGTCTCTGGCACTCAAGCGGAGGCTTCCGGATGCCGATGGAGACGACATCGCCGGCACTCTGAACAATTTGGGAAAGCTCTACTACACGCGTGGAAACTACAAAGCGGCCGAACCCTACTACCGTGAGGCAGTGGCGATCCGCCGCAGGATGTCCAGGGGACTGCCGGACCCGAAAACTGCCATCAACCTCGGCAATCTGGCCTCCCTTCTGGAAGAAACAGGGAATTTGACGGAGGCCGAAGCCCTGTATCGCGAATCCCTGGATATCCGCCAGAAGCTCTATCCGGACAGTCATCCCCGAATCGCCCGGACCCTCAACAATCTTGGTTACCTACTCCAGACGAAGGGCGATGCCGAAGGGGCGGAAAAGTGCTACCGCGAGGCCGTGGCGATCGCGGACAAGACGCTCGGACGAGACCATCAGGAACGGGCCTCCTACCTGCGTAATCTCGCGGTTACCTTGTTGGACCTGGAGCGGCCGAAAGAGGCCGAGACGGCAGTACGGGAGGCCGTAGACATCTTCCGGAAGGCCGAACGGCCGGTCCCATGGCGGATCGCCGACGCCGAGAGCGTCCTCGGAGGAGCCTTGGCCGCCCAGCGCCGGTTCGAAGAGGCGGAGCCGCTGCTCGTGCAAAGCTATCCGGTCCTTGCCAAGGACCAGGGGAACGGAGCCAAGCGCGCGCCCGCAGCCTTGAAACGGACCACGGACCTCTATATCGCCTGGGGCAAGCCGGAACGGGCGGCGGAGCTTCAGGCCCTAGCCGCCGACCGGCCCGCCAGCCCGTAAAGTCTTCCCAGAAGCCTGGGGGGGACCGCCAATCCTGCGCTCAGACGCCCAGAGTAGCCGGGACGGCCGCCAAACGAGTGGGGATGGCGCCCGTACGAGTTGTACGGGAGCCGCCCCGTTCGGGAAGCCGGCCGTTCGGACAGAAATAACGCTCCTCCGAGTGGGGAGAAGCCCGTCCCGGACAGGTACGGCCTTCTCCCCAACGGGGCGGCGGCCGTACGAGTGGGGACGGAGCTCTCCCCACTCGTACGGAGCGCATCCCCACTGCTACGGCCGCCGCCCCGTGAGTCCGCGCGTTGGGACGGTCCATTTCCCCCACATTCCGTGCTCTCAGACCGCCAGAGAGCGTCTCCGGTCGTCCGTACGGTCCGGGAGAACCGCCTCCCAATTCCGCCGGGCGAGGGGTGCAGTCACTGGAACCCGGACTGACTCGGTTTGCCGTCCTGCGAGCACTATGGTGTGGGGGATACGCACTTTCAAAAAGAGAAACAGTTGAAAGAGTTTCAATGAATCGGACGAAAAACTGCTCCTTCCTTGATTCCACACTCATCGACGTGCTGAGCCACAGGGCTTCCGAGGATCCGGACCGGATCGCCTACCGGTTTCTTTCTGACGGAGAGGTGGAGGAGGACGCTCTCACATACGCCGAGCTCGACCGGCGCGCCCGCGCTCTGGGCGCCTTTCTCCAGGAGATGGGGGCCGAGGGGGAGCGGGCGCTGCTGCTCTATCCGCCGGGCCTGGAGTTCGTCACGGCTTTCCTGGGCTGCCTGTACGGCGGGGTGGTGGCCGTGCCCGCCTATCCGCCGCGCTCCAACCGGCCTGATTCCCGGCTGGAGGCCATCGCCCGCGACGCCCGGCCTCGCTTCGCGCTGACCACGCCGGCGCTGCGCGACAGGGCCGCTACTTTCTCGACCCACAACCCGGCTCTGGCCGGGGTCCGCTGGATCGCCACTTCGGAGATCACCGAGGCAGATACGGGGCTCGCCGAGCGCTGGCAATCCGTGGCGGCGCTCGGTCCCGAGTGGCCGGCCTTCCTGCAGTACACCTCGGGCTCGACCGCGACCCCCAAGGGGGTGGTGGTGCGCCACGGCAACCTCGTGCACAACGAGGGGATGATCCAGGCGGCTTTCGGCCAGTCGGAGCGCTCGGTGATCGTGGGCTGGCTGCCGCTCTACCACGACATGGGACTGATCGGGAACGTGCTGCAGCCGCTCTACTGCGGGGCGACCTGCGTGCTGATGTCGCCGGTCGCCTTCCTCCAGCAGCCGGCGCGCTGGCTGCAGGGCGATCAGCCGCTACCGGGCCACCACGAGCGGCGGACCGAACTTCGCCTACGAGCTGTGCGTGCGCAAGGTCGGCCCCGAGGAGCGCGCGGAGGCTGGACCTTTCGAGCTGGGAGGTGGCGTTCAACGGCGCGGAGCCGGTGCGGGCGGAGACCCTGGAGCGGTTCGCCGAGGCGTTCGCGTCCGTGCGGTTTCCGGCGCGAGGCGTTTTTTCCCTGCTACGGACTGGCCGAGGCCACGCTGTTCGTATCCGGCGCTGACGAGGCGCCTCTGTGAAGGAGGTGGACGCCGAGGCGCTGGAGCGCAATCTGACGGAGCCGGCCCGGCCCGGATTGCCGTCGCGCCGACTGGTGAATTGCGGCCGTCTCCTGGCGGACCAGCGGGTGCGCGATCGTCGATCCCGAGATCCGCCTGCCCTTGCCGGAAGGGCGGATAGGGCGAGGTCTGGATCGCCGGGCCGAGCGTGGCGGGCGGCTACTGGAACCGTCCCGAGGAGACGCGAGCGGACGTTCGGGGCACGCCTTGCGGACGATCCGGAAAAGGCATGGCTGCGCACGGGGGACCTCGGCTTCCTGGCGGAGGGGAGCCTGTTCCTCACCGGCCGCGCCAAGGACCTCATCATCCTGCGGGGGCGCAACCTCTATCCGCAGGACATGGAGCGGACGGCGGAGCGGAGCCACCCCGGCCTGCGCCCCGGCTGCGGCGCGGCGTTCGCGGTGGAGGTGGGCGGCGAGGAGCGGCTGGTGGTGGTCCAGGAGGTGGAGCGGGACGCGGAGCGCCGGTGGTCGCGGGAGCGGCGGTTTCCAGGAGGTCGACGCGGTGCGCCGGGCCGTGGCCGAGGAGCACGAGGCGGCTCTCCACGCCGTGGTCCTGGTGCGCGCCGGGACCGTGCCCAAGACCTCCAGCGGCAAGATCCGGCGCCCGTCCTGCCGGGCGGATTTCCTCGCCGGCAGGCTGGAGCCGTTGGGAGAGTGGCAGCCGGAGAACGTCCGCTCTGGAAGCCCCCGCGGACGCCCACGGAGGAGCGGCTGGAGCGGATCTGGGCCGAGGTGCTTCGGCGTCGAGCGGGTGGGGGTCGAGCAGCGATCTCTTCGCGCTGGGCGGCGACTCGCTCAAGGCGACGCAGATCCTCGCCCGGGTCCAGGAGACCTTCGGCGTCGGACCTGCCGCTCGACGCCCTGTTCGTGCGCGCCCACCATCGCCGGCCTGGCCACGCTGCTGGAGCACGGGACGGTGCCGGTCCTGAAGGCACCCGCCGCTCGGAGCCCGTCGAACGCTCAGGGAGTCTGCCGCTCTCGTTCGCGCAGCGGCGGCTCTGGTTCCTGCACCAGCTCGATCCGGACAACCCGGTGCACAACATCGCGGCGGCGGTGCGGCTGGCAGGGCCGTCTCGACGTGGCCGCCCTCGCCGCGGCGTTCGACGAGATCGTGCGGCGCCACGAGGCGCTGCGCACGGGTTTCCCCGCGGCGCCGGAGGACGAGCCGGTGCAGGTGGTGCTGCCCGGCGGCACCGCTGCCCGCTGCCCGATCCTCGAGACCTCGGGAGGCGAAGCTCGCTCGAGGAGGTTGGCCTCGCGACGATCGCGCGCGCTGCCCTTCGCCCTGGAGCGCGGGCCGTTCCTGCGCGCGGCCTGCTGCGGCTGCGGACCCGGAGGAGCACGAGCTGGTGCTCTCCCTCCACCACATCGCGGCGGACGGCGGCTCGCTCGGCGTGCTGGTGCGCGAGCTGGCGGCGCTCTACGAGGCGTTCGCCGCGGGCCGGCCCTCGCCGCTGGCGCCGCTGCCGGTGCAGTACGCGGACTTCGCCGCCTGGCAGCGCCGCTGGCTGCGAGGCGGGCGTCCTGGAGGCGGGGCTCGCGTTCTGGCGCGGCAGGCTCGGCGGCGAGCTGCCGGTGGTGGAGCTGCCGGCGGACCGTCCGCGGCCGGCGGTGCTCTCCCACCGCGGCGCCCACCACGAGCGGTTCGCTGCCCGCGGCCCTGGCGGCCGGCTGGAGGAGCCTGCGCGCGCGAGGGACGGGCCACGCCGCTTCATGGCGCTCCTCGCCGGCTTCGCGGCCCTGCTCCACCGCTACACCGGGCTCGGACGACCTGGTGGTGGGCACGCCCATCGCCGGCCGCAACCGGGTGGAGCTGGAAGGGCTGATCGGCGTCTTCCTCAACAACCTCGTGCTGCGCATCGCGGCTGCGACGGCGAGCCCGGCTTCCGCGAGCTGCTGGCGCGGGTGCGGCGAGACGGCGCTCGACGCCTACGCCCACCAGGAGGTGCCCGTTCGAGAGGCTGGTGGACGAGCTGCGGCCCGGCGCGCGACCTCTCCCGCACGCCGCTGTTCCAGGTGATGTTCGTGGGGCAGAACGCGCCGCTGCGGCGGCTCGAGCTGCCGGGCCTGTCCCTCGAGCCCGCGGGAGATCGACCTCGGCACGGCCCGGTTCGACCTGTCGCTCTCCATGGGCGAGGCGGACGGCGGCTGGCTCGGCATCTGGAAGTACAGCACCGACCTGTTCGACGCGCCGACGATGGCGCGCATGGCGGGCCACTTCGAGAACCTGCTGGCCGCGGCCGTGGCCGAGCCGGACGGCCGGTCGCGCCGGCTGCCCGTGGCTCGGCGGACGTCCGAGCGCCAGCAGGTGGTGGCCGGCTGGAACGACACGGCGGCGTCGAGACGGGCACGAGGCGGTCCTGCACGAGCTGATCGAGGCGCAGGTCGGAGCGCACGCCGGAGGCGGTCGCCCTGGAGTACGGCGAGGAGCGGCTCACCTACGCGCGAGCTGAACCGGCGGGCGAACCGCCTGGCCCGGCATCTGCGCGGGCTGGAGTCGAGACCGGAGCGCTGGTGGGCATCGCCGCCGAGCGCTCGATCGAGATGGTGGTGGGGCTGCTGGGCATCCTCAAGGCGGGCGCGCGCCTACGTGCCGCTCGATCCCGTCTATCCCGCCGAGCGCCTGGCCTACATGCTGGAGGACTCCGGGCGTCGCGGTGCTGCTGACCCAGAGCCACCTGGAGCTTCCGCGTCGAAAGCCACGCTGGTCCGCCTGGATCGGGCGTCCTCGAGGTCCGGACGAGGGATTCGACGCCGTGAGCCCTGTCCCGAGAGCCCGGCCTACGCGATCTACACCTCGGGCTCGACCGGCCGGCCGAAGGGCGCGGTGATCCCGCACCGCGGCATCGTCAACCGCCTGCTCTGGATGCAGGAGGCCTACGGGCTCGGGGCCGACGACCGCGTGCTCCAGAAGACGCCGTTCAGCTTCGACGTGTCGGTCTGGGAGTTCTTCTGGCCGCTGATCACCGGCGCCCGGCTCGTGGTGGCCCCGCCGGGAGCCCACCAGGACGCGGCGCGGCTGGCGCGCGCTGATCCGCGAGCACGGGATCACGACGCTCCACTTCGTGCCCTCCATGCTCCAGATCTTCCTCGACCAGGACGGCCTGGCCGAGTGCCTGCCGCAGCGTGCGCCGGGTGTTCGCCAGCGGCGAGGCGCTGCCGTTCGAGCTCAAGGAGCGCTTCTTCGAGCGCCTGCCGGGTGCCGAGCTGCACAACCTCTACGGCCCGACCGAGGCGTCGGTCGACGTCACCTATCACGCCTGTGCGTCCGGGCGGCCGGCGCGCACGGTGCCGATCGGCCGGCCGATCGCCAACACCTCGATCCTGATCCTCGACCGGCATCGCCAGCCGGTGCCCATCGGCGTGCCGGGAGAGCTGCACATCGGCGGCGTGGGCCTCGCCCGCGGCTACTGGGCCGGCCGGAGCTGACCGCGGAGCGCTTCATCCCCGATCCCATGGGCGAGACCCCTGGCGGGCGGCTCTACCGACGGGCGACCTCGCGCGCTTCCGGCCGGACGGCGAGGTCGAGTTCCTGGGCCGGCTCGACATCCAGGTCAAGATCCGCGGCGTGCGCATCGAGCTGGGAGAGATCGAGGCCGCCCTGGCCGCCACCCGGCGGTGCGCGAGGCGGTGGTGATCGCCCGCAAGGAAGGCGTGGATCACCGCCTGGTCGCCTACCTGGTGCCCACCGGGGAGGTCTCGCCGGCCGAGCTGCGGGGCTATCTGCGCGAGAGCCTGCCCGAGGCCATGGTGCCGTCGGCGTTCGTGGTGCTGCCGGCCTTCCCCCTGAACCCGAGCGGCAAGGTGGACCGCAAGGCCCTGCCTGCGCCCGAGCTGCGAGCTGCCCGAGGCGGAGCGCGCCTACGAGGCGCCGCGCACGCCGTTCGAACGGCGCCTGGCCGCGATCTGGCGGGAGCTGCTGGGCATCGAGCCGGGTGGGCGTCCACGACAACTTCTTCGAGCTGGGCGGCGACTCCATCCAGGGCGCGATGTTCATCAACCGGCTGCAGCGGGAGCTGGGCCGCATCGTCTACGTGATGGCGCTCTTCGACGCGCCGACGGTGGCGGAGCTCGCGGAATACCTGGGTACAGATCAGACGGATCGGTCGGATCGGTCCGATCGGTCGGATCTGCCCACCAAAGAAGCCTTGAACGAGCTGCGGGTGGCCGTTTTCCGGCGGCTGGGCCGGAGGGCTTCACAGCCCTATGAAGGGCCTCGCCTGCCTCGGGCGGTTTTCCTGCTTTCGCCGTTCCGCTCGGGCTCCACCCTGCTGCGGGTGATGCTCGCCGGCCACTCGCGCCTGTTCGCGCCTCCCGAGCTGGAGCTGCTGGCCTTCGGCACCCTGGGCGAGCGGCGGGAGGCCTACTCCGGGCGCAACCGCTTCGCCACCGAGGGCCTGCTGCGCGCCGTCATGGAGCTGCGCGGCTGCGACGCGGACGGGGCGCGCGCCATCGTGGGCGAGGCCGAGGAGGCCGGCCTGCCGGTGGCGGAGGTCTACGCCCGGCTCCAGGAGTGGGCCGGCGGCCGCCTGGTGGTGGACAAGACGCCGAGCTACGCCCTCGATCCGGTGGCGCTCGCCCGCGCCGAGGAGCTGTTCGAGGAGCCGCTCTACGTCCATCTGGTGCGCCATCCGCGGGCCACGATCGACTCCTACGTGGAGGCGCGGATGGACCGCGTCTACCAGGAGTACCCCTTCGCGCCCGCCGAACAGGCGGAGATGGTCTGGCTCCTGGGCCACCGCAACATCCTGAAGCACCTGGCGTGGGTGCCGGCCGGGCGGCAGCACCGGCTGCTGTTCGAGGACCTCGTCAAGAAGCCCGCCGAGTCCATGGAGGCGCTCTGCGGCTTCCTGGGGATCGGGTTCGAGCCGGCCATGCTGGACCCCTACGAGGGCCGGCGCATGACGGACGGCCTGCACGCGGGCACGCGCATGATGGGCGATCCCAAGTTCCACCAGCACCAGGGGATCGACGCCTCGGTGGCGGACCGCTGGCGCCAGCCCGGAGGCATCCTGCGCCGGGAGACGGGGGCGTTGGCCGCCATCCTCGGGTATCCGGCCCCCGAGCCGCCGCTCTCGTTCTCGCAGGAGCGGCTCTGGTTCCTGGCTCAGCTCGATCCCGGGAGCCCGGCCTACAACATGCCGGGCGCGGTGCACCTTGAGGGGCGCCTGGACGTGCCGGTGCTGGCGCGGGGCTTCGCCGAGATCCGCCGCCGCCACGAGGTGCTGCGCACGGTCTTCCCGGCGGTCCACGGGCGGCCGGTGCCGCGGGTGCTACCGAGTGCAACGGAGGCGATGCCGGTCGTGGACCTCTCCGGATTGCCCAAGGCACCCCGCGAAGAGGAACAGCGGAGGCTCGCGCTGGAGGAAGGCCGGCGCCCGTTCGACCTGGCTCAGGGCCCGATGCTGCGGACCTCTCTGCTGAAGCTTGGCGAAGAGGAACACGTCCTGCTGGCGACGATGCACCACATCGCCTCGGACGGGTGGACCATCGGCATCCTGATCCGCGAGTTGGAGGCCCTGTATCGTGCCTTCTCCCAGGGGCTCGCCTCGCCTTTGCCCGAGCTGCCGCTCCAGTACGCGGACTACGCCTCCTGGCAGCGCCGGTGGCTCGGCGGCGCGGCCCTGGAGGAGCACCTGGCCTTCTGGCGGCAGCGCCTCGCCGGCCCGCTGCCGCCGCTGGAGCTGCCCCACGGACCGACCCCGCCCGGCCGCCCTCTCGGGACGCGGCGCCCGCGCTCTCGCGCACGTTGCCGTTGGAACAGGTCCGAGCGTGGAGCCAGGGCGAGGGGGTGAGCCTGTTCCTCACGCTGCTCGCGGGGTTCAACGCCCTGCTGCACCGCTACACCGGGCAGGACGACCTGCTGCTCGGCATCCCGGTCGCGAACCGCAACCGCCTGGAGACGGAGGGGCTGATCGGCTTCTTCGTCAACATGGTCCGCAGCGCACCGACGCCTCCGGGAACCCCGCCTTCCGGGAGCTGCCTGGAGCGGGTGCGCGACGGCTTCCTGGGCTCGGCGCCGCACCAGGAGATGCCCTTCGAGAAGCTCGTGGAGGATCTGCAGCCGGAGCGCGACCTGAGCCGCGCGCCGATCTTCCAGGTCCAGCTCTCGCTCCAGAACACGCCGCGCCAGGCCCTGGAGCTGCCGGGGTTGACCCTCACCCCGATCGACACTCACAACGGCACCACGAAGCTGGACCTCACGGTGCTCCTCTTCGAGGAGTCCGAGGGGCTGCGGACGGTGCTGGAGTACAGCACCGATCTCTTCGACGAGCCCACGATGGGCCGGCTCCTCCAGCACTGGGAGACCCTGCTGGCCGGCGCCGTGGCGTCTCCCGGTCTCCGGCTCGGCGATCTGCCGATGCTCACGGCGGGGGAGAGAGCGCAGCTCCTGACCGACTGGAACCCGTCCGGCACCTCCATCGCCGCCGGACCGGCCCTGCACCGGCTGTTCGAGCGGCAGGTGGAGCGCCGTCCGGACGAGACCGCCGTGGTTTGCGAGGGAACAGCCCTGACCTACCGGCAGCTCAACGAGCGGGCCAACCGGCTGGCCCGTCGGCTGCGGGCACTGGGCGTGGGAGCCGAGGTGCCGGTGGGGCTGTGCGTGGAGCGTTCCTCCGACCTCATCGTGGGCCTCCTCGGCATCCTCAAGGCGGGCGGGGCCTACGTGCCGCTCGATCCGGCCTATCCGGCGGAGCGGCTGGCGTACAGCCTCGAAGACGCTCCGGTCCTGGTGACGCAGGAGCACCTCGTTCCCCGTTTCGAGTCCGCCTCCTGCCGGATCGTCTGCCTGGAGAGCGTGGCGGAGGAGAGCCCTGAGAATCTGCAGGAGAGCGTGGACCCGCGGCATCTGGCGTATGTGATCTACACCTCGGGATCGACGGGACGGCCCAAGGGCGTGCCTGTGACCCACGCCAACGTGGTGCGTCTGTTCGCAGCCACCCGGCAGTGGTTCAGCTTCGGTCCGGCGGACGTGTGGACGATGTTCCACTCCGCGGCCTTCGACTTCTCCGTGTGGGAGATCTGGGGAGCGCTCCTGTTCGGCGGCCGGCTGGTGGTGGTGCCGAGGGAGACGGCGCTGTCGCCGTCCGCTTTCCACGAGCTGCTGGCGAAGGAAGGGGTGACCGTCCTCAGCCAGACGCCTTCGGCGTTCCGGCAGCTCATCCGTGTCGACGAGGAGGAGGGCCGTCCCCTCTCCCTGCGCTACGTGGTCTTCGGCGGCGAGGCCTTGGACCTCGCGGCCCTGGCGCCCTGGATCGAGCGGCACGGCGACGCGGCTCCCGAGCTGATCAACATGTATGGGATCACGGAGACCACGGTCCATGTCACCTGGCGCCGGATCGTGGCAGCCGATCTCGACCGGCCCGGATCGAGCCCCGTGGGCGTGCCGATCCCGGACCTCCGGGTCCATCTCCTGGGCCGCCACCTGGAGCTGCTGCCCGTGGGTGTGCCCGGCGAGATCCACGTGGGTGGCGCGGGTCTGGCCCGCGGCTACCTGAGGCGGCCTGAGCTGACCGCCGAGCGGTTCATCCCCGATCCCTTCTCGGGAAGGCCGGGCGCGCGCCTGTACCGGAGCGGCGACCTCGCCCGGCGCCGGCCGAATGGGGACGTCGAGTATCTCGGCCGCATCGACAACCAGGTGAAGATCCGCGGCTTCCGCATCGAGCTGGGGGAGATCGAGGCCTCGCTCAACCGCCACCCCGGCGTGCGTGAGTCGGTGGTGATGGCCCTCCCCGACGCCTCGGGCGGCCGGCGCCTGGTGGTCTACCTGGTGCCCCGGGAGGGCGAGGTCCCCGTCCACGAGCTGCGGGAGCACCTCAGGGAGAGCCTGCCCGAGTACATGGTGCCCGCCGCCTTCGTGGCGCTCGGCCGCCTGCCCCTCACGGGCAACGGCAAGGTGGACCGCAAGGCGCTGCCGGCGCCGGAGGAGGCCCACGGGGACCGGCAGGCGATCGCTCCCCGCACCCCCGCCGAAGCGCGGCTGGCGGAGGTCTGGCGCGAGGTCCTGCGCGTCGAGACGGTGGGCGCGTACGACCACTTCTTCGAGCGGGGCGGGCACTCCCTGCTGGTGGCCCAGCTCGCCTCGCGGGTGCGCGGCGCGTTCGGCGTCGAGCTGCCTCTCCGGGCCGTGTTCGAAGCGCCGGTCCTGGCGGATCTCGCCGGGCGGATCGCGGACCTCCTGCCGGAAGAGGGGGCGCTGGCGCCCATCTTCCGCGTGCCGCGCGACGGGGCTCTCCCGCTCTCCTTCGCCCAGGAGCGGCTGTGGTTCCTGGACCAGCTCGAGCCCGGGAGCCCGCTCTACAACATCCCGGTGGCGCTACGCCTCAAGGGGGACCTGTCCGTGCCCGCCTTCGAGGCCACGTTCCGCGAGGTGGTACGGCGCCACGAGACCCTGCGCACGAGCTTCCGGGGAGTTGGTGCGCCGGTGCAGGAGATCGCGCCCGAGGTGCCGTTTGGCGTGCCGCTCGTGGATCTCGCCGCCCTGCCGGAGAGCGTCCGCGAGGCCGAGCTGGCGCGCCTGATGTCTTCCGAAGCCCACACCCCCTTCGACCTCGGCCAGGCGCCGCTGCTGCGCGTGCGGCTGGTGCGCCGTGCTGACCAGGATTACGCGGTGCTGGCCACCTTCCACCACATCGTGAGCGACGGCTGGTCCATGGGCGTCCTGGTGCGCGAGGTGGGGACCCTCTACCGCGCCATCGTGCAGGGCGAGCCCCCGCACCTGCCTGAGCTGCCTGTCCAGTACGCGGACTTCGCTGCCTGGCAGCGCGGCTGGCTGACGGGCGACTTCCTGGAGGCGGAGACCGGGCACTGGCGGCAGGCTCTGGATGGCGCCGCGCACGCGCTCGACTTGCCGTTGGACCACCCACGGCCGGCCATCCAGGGGTTCCGCGGCGGCAACCTGCGGGTGGCGCTGCCGGCCCCGCTTTCCGAGGATTTGAAGGCGCTCGCCCTGCGCGCCCCCGGCGGTAACGCCACGCTCTTCATGGCCGTTCTCGCCGGCTTCCAGGCGCTGATCCACCGCTACACCCGGCAGGACGACTTCCTGGTTGGCTCGCCGGTCGCGGGCCGCAACCGGCGCGAGATCGAGGATCTGATCGGGTTCTTCGTCAACACCCTGGCCCTGCGCGCGCCCCTCGGCGGCGATCCGTCCTGGACGGAGCTGCTCGGCCGGGTGCGGGGAGTGACCCTCGACGCCTACGCCCACCAGGACCTGCCGTTCGAGAGGCTGGTGGAGGCTTTGGCGGCGGACCGCGACCTTTCCCGCGCGCCGCTGTTCCAGGTGCTGTTCGTCCTGCAGAACGCACCTCTGGGAATCCTGGATTTGCCGGGCCTGACCTTCGCGACCGTGCCGGTGGAGACGGAGACCGCCAAGTTCGACCTCTCCCTGCTGCTGGAGGAGGGGGAGGACGGCCTGCGCGGGTCCGTGGAGTACAGCGCCGATCTGTTCGAGGGCGCCACGATCGAGCGGATGATGAACCACTTCCAGGCGCTGCTCTCCGGGATCGTGACCGATCCCCAGGCCAGGATCTGGGACCTGCCGCTGATGAACGAAGGAGAGCGCGATCAGGTCCTCACGGGCTTCAACCGGACGGAGCTGGTGCATCCTCGCGATCCGCTGCTCCATGAGCTGATCCTGGCCCAGGTGGAGCGGACTCCGGGAGCCGTGGCCCTGGTGCACGGTACGGAGCGGCTGACCTACCGGGAGATCGCGGAGCGGTCCGCCCGCATGGCGGCGCGGCTGCGGGCGGCGGGCGTGGGATCGGAGGTGCCGGTGGGGATCTGCCTGGACCGTACCCCGGCCCTCCTGATCTCCATGCTGGGCGTGCTGCGGGCCGGCGGGTTCTACGTGCCCCTCGATCCCAACTATCCCAAGGACCGTCTGGAGGCCATCCTCGACGACTCCAGCGCGCCGGTGCTGGTGACGGAGGAGCGATGCCTGCCGCTGCTTCCCGAGACGGGAGCCCGGATCGTACGCGCCGATGTCGAAGAGGATACCCAGGCGTTCCTGCCCGTGGCCCTGCCAGCGGAGGCCCTGGCGTACACGATCTACACCTCGGGCTCCACGGGACGGCCCAAGGGTGTTGCCATCACGCACAGGAACGCCGTGGCGCTGGCGTACTGGTCCCGCGAGGTCTACTCGGACGAGGAATTCGCGGGCGTGCTGGGATCGACGTCGATCTGTTTCGACATGTCGATCTTCGAGCTGTTCGTGACCCTCGCCTGGGGCGGCACCGTGATCCTGGCCGAGAACGCCTTGGAGCTGCCGGATCTACCCGCGAAGGATGAGGTGACGCTGATCAACACCGTGCCCTCCGCCATGTCGGAGCTGGTGCGGCTTGGGGCGGTGCCTTCCTCGGTCCGGACGGTCAATCTGGGTGGCGAGCCCTTGCGTGGAGCCTTGGCGCGGCGCATCCACGATCTCGGAGAAATCCGCCTCTACAACGTCTACGGTCCCTCTGAGGACACCACGTTCACCACCTGGGCGGACGTGGGGCCGGTAGGGGAGCCCACGATCGGACGTCCCCTCGCCAACGAGCGGATCTACGTGCTGGACCGCAACCTGAGCCCCGTGCCGGTTGGCGTTCCCGGAGAGGTCTACATCTCCGGCGAGGGCGTCACCCGGGGCTATCTCGGCCGGCCGGACATGACGGCGGAGAAATACCTCCCTGATCCATTCCAGGAAGACGGTGGGCGCATGTACCGGGTGGGGGACCTGGGCCGCTGGCGCCCGGACGGCGAGCTGGAGTACCTCGGCCGTCTCGATCATCAGGTCAAGATCCGCGGCTTCCGGGTCGAGCTGGGGGACATTGAGGCGGCTCTCCTCGCCCACCCCGGCGTGCGCGAAGCCGTGGTGGTCACCCGCGAGCCCGTGCCCGGAGACCTGCGCCTGGCCGCCTTCGCCGTGTCGGAAGAGACGGCGGAGAGCCTGCGTGGCTACCTCGAGGACCGCCTGCCCGAGTACATGGTGCCGTCCGCCATCATGCCGCTCGGCGAGCTGCCGCTCCTGCCCAACGGCAAGGTGGACCGGCGCGCCCTGGCGAAGATGGAGGTGGAACAGAGGGGGAGCGATGCCGCGCCGCGCACGCCTGTCGAGGAGCTGATCGCGGGGCTGTGGTGCGAGGTGCTGGGCCTCCAGGAGGTGGGGGTTCACGACAACTTCTTCAGCCTCGGCGGCCACTCGCTGCTCGCCACCCAGCTCGTCTCGCGGCTGCGCGAGTCCCTGGGCATGGAGCTGCCGCTGCGGCGGTTCTTCGAAGCGCCCACCGTGGCCGGGCTGGCACGCCTGCTGCCCGGGCTCGGCGGCGCGGAGGGGCCAGACCTCCGCCCGGGAGAGGGGAGGCCGCTCTCCTTCGCCCAGGAGCGCCTCTGGTTCCTCGACCGCCTGGAAGGGGGCGGCGCCCGCTACAACGTCCCCGCGGCCGTCCGTCTGACAGGGCGGCTCGACCCGGCGGCCCTGTCCGCGGCCTTCCGCGAGATCCTGTGCCGCCATGAGGTCTTGCGGGCGCGCTTCGGCGAAGAGCACGGCCGGCCCGTGCAGGAGGTCCAGCCGCCCTTCGATCCGCCCCTGGTGCAGCTCGACTTGCGAGCGATCCCTGCGCCAGCTCAGCCCGAGGCGGAGATGCTCGCCCTGGCCACGGCGGAGGCCCGGCGGCCGTTCGATCTCGCCACGGGTCCGCTCCTGCGTCTGACGCTCCTGCGGCTGGGCGAGGAGGAGCACGTCCTGCTGCTGGTGCTGCACCACATCGTGGCGGACGGCTGGTCCATGGGCGTGCTGATCGCCGAGCTGGGTGCGCTCTACGGAGCCGCCGTCTCCGGCCGTCCTTCTCCCTTGCCCGAGCTGCCGGTGCAGTACGCGGACTATGCCCGCTGGCAGCGTGGAATGCTCGCGGGCGCGGTCCTGGAAAGCCAGCTCGCCTGGTGGCGGGAGCGCCTGGCCGGCATGCCCGACATCCTCGATCTCCCCACGGACCGGCCCCGGACGGCTACGCGGAACCACCAGGGAGGCCTCGTGCCGGTGCCGGTCCCCGTCCCGCTCGTGGCCGGGCTGCGCGCTCTCGGGCGGGATTCGGGAGCGACCCTGTTCATGACCCTGCTCGCGGGGTTCCAGGCGCTCCTCGCCCGCTACGCCGGAGAGGACGAGGCCCCCGTGGGATCGCCCGTGGCCGGCCGCACCCGGGTGGAGACCGAGAGGCTGATCGGCTTCTTCGCCAACACGCTCGTCCTGCGCACGGATCTCGGCGGCTCTCCGTCCTTCGCGGAGCTGCTGGGCCGCGCGCGCGAAACCACTCTGGGCGCCTACGATCACCAGGACGTTCCCTTCGAGCGCCTGGTCGAGGACCTCGCCCCCCGCCGGGACCTCCGCTACACGCCGCTCTTCCAGGTGATGCTCGCCTTCCAGAGCGCCCCGGCTCCGCTGGACCTCCACGGCCTGCGGCTGGAGACGGTGGACGTGGAATCCGGTGCCGCCAAGCTCGACCTGTCCCTGGTCGTGAGGGAGGAGGGCGCGGGGCTGGTGGCCTCCCTGGAGTACGACCGGGACCTCTTCGACGCCGCCACGGCGGAGCGGATCGCCGGCCATTTCCGGAATCTGCTGGAGGGGGCCGTAGAGGACCCGGAACAGCGCTTCTGGGATCTCCCCCTGCTCGGAGAGGCGGAGTGGCGGCAGATCGAGGCCCTGAGCCATTCCGGGGCTCCGGTCCAACAGACGCTCTGCCTCCACGAGCTGTTCGAAGCCCGCGCCGCCCTCGATCCCGATGCTCCGGCGGTGATCTCCACGGCCGCAGGCGCCGGAACGTTGAGCTTCTCCCAGCTCGACGCCTGGGCCGGCGGACTGGCGCGCCATCTGCGGCGGCTCGGGGTCGGTCCGGAGGTGCGGGTGGGGCTCTCGCTGCCGCGCTCCGCCGAGGGGATCGCGGCCATCCTGGCCATTCTCAAGGCGGGTGGCGCGTGGGTGCCCCTCGACCCCGCCTATCCCCGGGAGCGCCGGGCCTGGATGCTGGAGGACGCCGGGGTGGCGGTGCTGGTCACCCGGGAATCCCTGCGCGCAGAGCTGCCCGTCCCACCGGAAGTCTCCGTGGTCTGCATCGATTCGATCGGGGCTTGGGACGGCGGCAAGATCCCGCGCGTGGCCCTGCCGGAGAGCCTGGCCTACGTCATCTACACCTCCGCCTCGACTGGCACGCCGAAGGGCGTGGGCGTCGCCCATGGCGCGGCGGCCGGCCACCTGCTGGCCGCCGCCGAGGCCTATGGCCTGACCGGCAGGGACCGGGTCCTGCAGACGGCGTCCTGGGGCTTCGACCTCTCCGTGGAGCAGATCCTGGCGCCGCTCGTGGCCGGCGCGGCGGTGGTGCTGTGGGAGGAGGACTTCGATCCGTACGACCTGCCGCTCCGGGCCGCCGCGCTGGGTGCCACCGTGCTCGACCTGCCGCCCGCCCTGCTGCAGCTCTGGACCCGGGAAGCCGCGGGACGGAAGGAGGATCTCCCCATCCGGCTGGTGATCGCGGGTGGCGAGGCCCTGTCTCCCGAGATCGCGCGCCTGTGGCCCTCCACCCCCTTGAGGCGCAGCCGGCTGGTCAACGCCTACGGGCCGACGGAGGCGGTGGTAACGGCGACGCTCCACGATGTGGAGGCCTCCTCCGGGGTCCATATCGGCCGTCCGCTGCCGGGCCGGTGGGCCCACGTGCTCGACCGCCGCGGCTCCCCGGCTCCCCTGGGCATGTCCGGCGAGCTGGCGCTGGGAGGCGTGCTGGCCCGTGGCTATCTCGGCCGGGCGGCGGCCACGGCGGAGAGGTTTGTGCCCGATCCCTTCTCCGCGGAGCCGGGAGCGCGCCTCTATCTGACCGGGGACCGCGTCCGCCGGCTCCCAGACGGCTCCCTGGATTTCCTCGGGCGCATGGACCAGCAGGTCAAGGTGCACGGCTTCCGGATCGAGCCCGGAGAGATCGAGAGAGCCCTCGCGAAGCACCCGGCCGTGGCGCAGGCGGCCGTGGTGGCGGCCGGCGAGGAGGTGGGCCGGCGTCTGGTGACCTTCCTGGTGGCCCGGGAAGGGGAAGCTCTCCCGGACTCCGCCGGCCTGCGCGCCTTCCTCGGCCGCGCGCTGCCGAGCCACATGGTGCCGGCCTCCTTCGTGGGGATCGCCGCGCTGCCGCTGACGCCCAGCGGCAAGGTGGACCGCCGCGCCCTGGTCCGCGCGGCGCCGGCTCCGAAGTCCCGCGAGGAGAGGTTCGTGGCGCCCGCCACCCCGGCCGAGCGCATCCTGGCGGGGATCTGGGGCGAGGTGCTGCAGGCCGGGCGCATGGATCGCCGCATTGATCGCGTCGGGGCGCGGGACGACTTCTTTTCCCTGGGCGGCCACTCGCTGCTCGCCACGCAGGTGCAGTCGCGGGTGCGCGAGGCCTTCGGGGTGGAGCTGCCGCTGCGCAGGCTCTTCGAGGCGCCCACGCTGGCGGCCCAGGCCGCCGAGATCGAGGCTCTGCTGGCGCGCAAGCGCGGCTCCGAGGCCCGCGCCACCTCCCACGGCGAGGACATGCCGCTCTCCTTCGCCCAGGAGCGGCTCTGGTTCCTCGACCAGTTCGAGCCGGGCAGCTCGCTCTACAACATGCCGGCGGCGGTCCGCTTCACCGGCGCGATCGATCTGGCGGCCCTGGAGGCGGCCTTCGGCGAGGTGGTGCGCCGCCACGAGGTGCTGCGCACGGCCCTGGTGGAAGCGGCGCGGCGGCCGGTGCAGAGGGTCGCGCCCTGGAGCCCGTGGCGACTGGCGGTGGCCGATCTGTCGGCGCTGCCGGAAGACCGCTGGGAAGCTCTGTGGCCGCGCCTGGCCGAGGAGGAGACGGCGCGGCCGTTCGACCTCGCGCGTCCGCCGCTGCTGCGCACGCTCCTGATGCGGCTTGGCGATCGATCGGACGGATCGGACCGATCGGACGGATCGGTCCGATCTGGCAACCACGATCACGTGCTGGTGCTGACCTTCCACCACGTGGCCGCGGACGGCTGGTCGCTCGGCATCTTTCTGCGCGATCTGGCGACGCTTTACGGGGTGTTCTCCACGGGCCAACCCTCGCCTCTGCCCGAGCTGCCCATGCAGTACGCCGGCTTCGCCGTCTGGCAGCGCGGCTGGCTGCAGGGCGAGGTGCTCGAAAAGCAGCTCGCCTGGTGGCGGCAGGCTCTCGCCGGCCTGCCGGAAGCCCTGGAGCTGCCGGCCGACCATCCGCGCCCCGCGGTGCCGACCCACCGCGGCCTGCGGCGCGAGGCGGCGCTGCCCGCCGGCCTCTCGGCGGACCTGTGGGCGCTCGCCGAGCGGTTGGGGGCTACGCCGTTCATGGTCCTGCTGGCCGGCTTCGAGACCCTGCTCTCGCGGCTCTCCGGCCAGGACGACGTGGTGGTGGGCTCGCCCATCGCCAACCGCAACCGGCTGGAGACCGAGGGGCTGATCGGCTTCTTCGTCAACACCCTGGCGCTACGGCTCGACCTCTCCGGCGATCCCGCCTTCGAGGAGGCCGTGGGCCGGGCGCGGGAGGTCACTCTGGGGGCCTACGCCCACCAGGACCTGCCGTTCGAAAGGCTGGTGGAAGACCTTCTGCCGGTGCGTGACACCAGCCGCGCGCCGGTCTTCCAGGTGCTGTTCGCCCTGCAGAACGCACCGCTGGGCCGTATGGAGCTGCCGGGCCTCACGATCCAGCCCGTGCCGGTCGAGACGGGCACCGCCAAGTTCGACCTCTCCCTGGTCTTCGAGGGCGGGGAAGATGGCCTGCGCGGAGCCGTGGAGTACAGCACCGACCTGTTCGAGAGCGCCACGGCCGAGCGGATGATGGGCAACCTGCGGACCCTGCTGGCCGGGATCGTGGCCGACCCTCGGACCCGCATCTGGGACCTGCCGCTGCTGACCGCGGAGGAGCGCGAGCAGGTCCTGGCAGGCTTCAACCAGACGGCGCTCGATCATCCGCGCGAGCCCCTGCTGCACGAGCTGATCCTGGCCCAGGTGGAGCGCACGCCGGATGCCGTGGCCCTCGTCTACGGCACGCAGCGGCTGACCTACCGCGAGATCGCGGAGCGCTCCGCCCGCATGGCCGCGCGGCTGCGGGCCGCGGGCGTGGGGCCGGAGGTGCCGGTGGGGATCTGTCTCAACCGTACCCCCGCTCTCCTCGTCTCCATGCTCGGCGTGCTGCGGGCCGGCGGGTTCTACGTGCCCCTCGATCCGAGCTATCCCAGCGAGCGCCTGGCCGCGATCCTGGACGATTCCAGGGCACCGGTCCTGGTGACCGAGGTGCGGTGCCTGGCCGTGCTGCCCGAGACGGAGGCGCGGATCGTGATGGCGGATGTCGAAGAGGCCGTCCAGGCGCTGCTGCCCGTGACCCTGCCGGCGGAGGCCCTGGCCTACACGATCTATACCTCGGGATCGACGGGCCGGCCGAAGGGAGTCGCCATCACGCACAGGAACGTCGTGGCCCTGACCTACTGGTCCCGCGAGGTCTTCTCGGACGAGGAATTCGCGGGGGTCCTGGGATCGACCTCGATCTGCTTCGACATGTCGATCTTCGAGCTGTTCGTCACCCTCGCCTGGGGCGGCACGGTGATCCTGGCGGAGAACGCCCTGGAGCTGCCGGAGCTGCCTGCCAGGGACGAGGTGACGCTGATCAACACCGTGCCCTCCGCCATGTCGGAGCTGGTACGCCTCCAGGAGGTGCCGCCGTCGGTGCGCACGGTCAATCTGGGCGGCGAGCCGCTGCGGGGAGCCTTGGCGCGGCGGATCCACGAGCTTGGGACGATCCGTCTCTACAACGTCTACGGTCCCTCCGAGGACACCACGTTCACCACCTGGGCCGATGTCAGTTCCATCGGCGAGCCCACGATCGGCCGTCCGCTGGCGAACACGCGGATCTACATCCTGGACCGCAATCTCCGCCCTGTGCCCGTGGGTGTCCCCGGCGAGGTCTACATCTCGGGCGAGGGCGTCACCCGGGGCTATCTCGGCCGTCCGGACATGACGGCGGAGAAGTACCTGCCCGATCCCTTCCGGGAGGACGGGACCCGCATGTACCGGGTGGGGGACCTGGGCCGCTGGCGGGCGGACGGCGAGCTGGAATACCTGGGCCGTCTCGATCACCAGGTGAAGATCCGCGGCTTCCGGGTGGAGCTGGGGGACATCGAGGCCGCGCTTCTGAGTCACCCTGCCGTGCGCGAGGCCGTGGTGGTCACCCGCGAGCCCATGCCGGGGGACCTGCGCCTGGCCGCTTTCGTGGTCTTGAAGGATGGGACCGCGGATCTGCGCGTATACCTCAAGGACCGCCTGCCCGAGTACATGGTGCCCTGGGCCATCATGCCCCTCGGCGAGCTGCCGCTCCTGCCCAACGGCAAGGTGGACCGCCGGGCCCTCACCAGCATGGAGCTGGCGTCCGGCCGCGAAGCCGCGACGGAGAGCAGCGGGACCTCCCAGGCGCCGAGGACCCCCATCGAGCAGCTGATCGCCGGGCTCTGGCGCGAAGTGCTGGGGCTGCCGGAAGACGGCGAGGTGGGCGTCCAGGACAACTTCTTCAGCCTCGGCGGCCATTCGCTGCTCGCCACCCAGCTCGTCTCCCGCCTCCGCGAATCCCTGGGCGTGGAGCTGCCGTTGCGGCGCTTCTTCGAGGCCCCGACCATCGCTGGGCTCGCGCACGCCCTGCCCGCCCTCGGCGGCACGGAAGCGCCCCCCATCCGCCGGGTGGCGCTCCGGACGGACCTGGCGCTCTCCTTCGCCCAGGAGCGGCTCTGGTTCCTCGACCAGCTCGATCCGGGCAGCACCATGTACAACATCCCGGCCGCGGCCCGGCTGGCGGGAGCGCTGGACGTGCCCGCCATCGCCGCCGCCATCGGCGAGATCGTGCGCCGCCACGAGGTGCTGCGCACCGGCTTCGAGGCCCTGGAAGGGCACCCGGTCCAGGTGATCTTCCCCTGGGCGCCGCTGGCATTGCCGGTCGCCGACCTCTCGGGCCTGCCGCCGGCGGAGAGCGCGGGCGAGGTCCGCCGCCTCCTGGCCGGGGACCTGGTCCAGCCGTTCGACCTCTCGCGGCCCCCCATGCTGCGCACGCTGCTGATGCGGCTTGGCGATCGATCGGACGGATCGGACCGATTGGACCGATCCGTCGGATCTGGCAACCACGAGCACGTCCTGCTCCTCGACTTCCACCACGTGGCGTCCGACGGCTGGTCCATCAGCATCTTCCTGCACGAGTTGGCGGTCCTCTATGAGACCGCCGCCGCGAACCGGCCGTCGCCCCTGCCCGAGCTGGCGATCCAGTACGCGGACTTCGCCGTCTGGCAGCGGGAGTGGCTGCGCGGCGACGTGCTGGTGCGGCACCTCGACTACTGGTGGCGCGCCCTCGAAGGAGCGCCGCCCATGCTCGGCCTGGCCACGGACCGCCCGCGGCAGATTACGAGCCAGATTACGAGCCAGGCCGTTTCCGCCGGTCAGGTCGGCGTGGCCGAGCGCCGCTTCGTCCTCCCCGCGTCCCTCGCCGCGGACCTCTCGCGGCTCGCCCAGCTCGAGGGCACGACCCTGTTCTCCGTCCTGATGGCGGGGCTCCAGGCGCTCCTCGGCCGCCTGAGCGGCCAGGAGGACGTGGTCGTGGGCTCGCCGATCGCCAACCGCAACCGGCTGGAGACCGAGCCGCTGATCGGCTTCTTCGTCAACATGCTGGCCCTGCGCCTGGACCTCACGGGCGATCCTGGATTCCTGGAGCTGGTGCGCCGGTCACGGGAGACAGCCCTGGGGGCCTATGCCCACCAGGACCTGCCCTTCGAGAGGCTGGTGGAGCTCCTCGGCACGGCCCGGGACCTCGATTCGACGCCGCTCTTCCAGACCCTCCTCGCCCTCCAGAACGCGCCCTGGACCGATCCCCGGCTGGGCGGGCTGGGGATCGAGATCCTGGAGGTGCCCCCACGGGAAGCCAAGTTCGACCTCAGCTTCACGCTGGCCCCGCGCGAGAGCGGCGATCTGGCGGGCATCCTGGAGTACCGCTCCAGCCTGTACGACGCCGCCACCATGGACCGCCTGGTGGACCGCTTCGCCGCCCTGCTCCGGGCCGTCGTGGCCGACCCCTCGACGCGCCTGTCGGACCTGCCGCTGCTCCTCTCCGAAGAGGAGATGCGGAGGATCCAGGAACGCCGCGCCGAAGCTCTCTCGCCCGCCGGGGCTCACGACCAGGAGAAGCGGGCGGCGCACGCGGCCCCGAGGACAGGGATCGAGGAGCTGCTGGCCGGTATGTGGAGCGAGCTGCTGGGCATCGGTCCGGTGGGCCGGCACGACGACTTCTTCGATCTCGGAGGCCACTCGCTGCTGGCCACCCGGCTGCTGTCGAAGATCCGCTCGGCGTTCGGAGTGGACCTGCCCCTGCGGCGGCTGTTCGAGGCCTCCACGCTGGCGGCCCAGGCTGCGGTCATCGCGACCCTCGTGGACATCGAGACCCCTGGAGCGGAGGAGCCTCCCCTGGTGCCGCTGCCGAGGGACGGCCGCCCGCTGCCACTCTCCTTCGCCCAGCAAAGGCTCTGGTTCCTGGAGCAGTTCGAGCCGGGTAACCCGACCTACAACATCCCGGCCGCCGTGCGGCTCACCGGCCGGCTTGACGTGGCGGCCCTGGAGCGCGCCCTCACTGGCGTGATGGCGCGTCACGAGGCCCTGCGCTCCCGGTTCCAGTCGGTGGAAGGCGAGCCGGTCGTCCTCGTCGACGTAGATCCCGCGGTGCGTCTTGAAATCGAAGAGGTCGCGAACGAGGAGCAACTGATCGTCCTCGCCCGCGAAGAGGCCCTGCGGCCGTTCGACCTCGAAGCGGGTCCTCTCCTGCGCGCCCGGCTCCTCTATCTCCACGAGGAAGACCATGCGCTGCTTCTGACCATGCACCACATCGTGTCCGACGGCTGGTCCGCGGGCATCCTGGTACGCGAGATCGCCGCCCTCTATGAAGGCCGCGAGCTGCCGGCGCTCCCCATCCAGTACCCTGACTTCGCGGCTTGGCAGCGGCGGTGGCTGCAGGGTGCGGTGCTGGAGGGCGAGATCGCCTGGTGGCGCGGCTGTCTGGCTGGCGCCCCGGCGGCCCTGGAGCTGCCCATCGACCGGCCGCGCCCGCTGGTGAAGACCTCGCGCGGAGCCGTGCGCGAGATGATGATCGATTCCGGGCTCGCCGCGCGCCTGCGGGAGAGCGGCCGGCGCTCGGGCGACACCCTGTTCATGACCCTGCTCGCCGGCCTCTCGGCCCTCCTGCACCGCCTCGCGCGGCAGGAGGACGTGCTGGTGGGCACGCCCATCGCCAACCGCAACCGGAGCGAGACCGAGCCCCTGATCGGCTTCTTCGTCAACACCCTGGTGCTGCGCGCCGACCTCTCGGGGGAGCCGTCCTTCGCCAGGGTGCTCGAACGGGTCCGCGACACGGCGCTGGCGGTCTACGCCCACCAGGACCTGCCGTTCGAAAAGGTGGTCGAAGCCGTCCGGCCCGACCGCGATCTCGGCCGCTCGCCGCTCTTCCAGGTCGCCTTCGCGCTCCAGAACCTGCCCGTGGAGGAGACGCACCTCCCCGGTCTCACCCTCTCCCCGGTGCCCACGGGCAACGACTCGGTCAAGTTCGACTGGGACATCGCGGCGGAAGAGCGAGGCGATGAGATCCACGTGCGCTGGGCCTACAACGTCGACCTCTTCGATCCCGCCACCGTCGAGCGGATCATGGGGCAGCTCCTCCGGGTGCTCGAAGCGGCGGCGGACCATCCGGACGCTCCCGTCTCCAGCCTGCCGCTGCTCGGAGAGCCCGAGCGGCACGTCCTGGGGGTCGAGTGGAACGCCCCCGCCGAGTATCCGGCTGTCGGACCCCTGACCCATGAGCGGATCGCCGTCCAGGCCGCCCGCCGTCCCGAGGCCGCCGCCCTGCTGCTGGACGGCGAGGCCCTGACCTACGGCGAGCTCGACCGGCGCGCCAACCAGCTCGCGAACCTGCTGCGGCGCAAGGGAGTGGGACCGGAGTCCCTGGTGGGCGTCTGCCTGGACCGCTCCTTCGACCTCGTCGTGGCCCTGCTGGCGGTCCTGAAATCCGGAGCCGCCTACGTGCCGCTCGATCCCAACTATCCCCAGGAACGGTTGAGGTTCATGCTGCGGGACTCGGGAACCGAGGTGCTGGTGGCCCGCGAAGCCCTTGAAGGAGAGGACTTCAACACGATCGCCGTGGATGCGGACCGCGCCGCGATCGGCGCCGAGAGCGAGCTGGCGCCGGACGTCCGGGTCGATCCCGACAATCCCGCCTACGTCATCTACACCTCCGGCTCCACGGGCGTGCCCAAGGGCGTCATGGTCTCCCACCGCGCCCTGTCGAACCGGCTCGACTGGGCCGCGGTCTACGACGTGGGCGAGAACGACGTCGTGCTCCAGAAGACCAGCGTCAGCTTCGACGTCTCGGTCTTCGAGGTCTTCGGCCCGCTGACGGTGGGCGCCCGCGAGGTGCTGGTGCGCAACGAGGCGCAGCGCGATGTGGACGGCCTCCTGCGCCTGATCACGGAGCACGGCGCCACCATCGTCTCCTTCCCGCCGTCGCTCCTCTACGTGCTGATGGAGCGGGAGGGCTTCGACGCGGCCTGCCGCAACCTGCGCAGCATGGTCACCGGTGGGGAAGTGGTGCCCGCCGACCTGCCCGGCCGGCTGCTGGCCCGCCTGCCCGCGAGCGCCCGTCTGCTCAACCGCTACGGCCCTACGGAAGCCACGATCTCCGTCACCTCCTGGACCTGCCGGCGCGGCATCGAAGAACGCGTGCTGCCCATCGGCCGGCCCATCGCCGGGGCCGAGGTCTACATCCTCGGGCCGCGGCAGGAGATGGTGCCCCCAGGCATTCCCGGCGAGATCTGCCTGGGCGGCCTCTCCCTGGCCCGCGGCTACCTGGCCCGGCCGGAGCTGACGGCCGAGCGGTTCATCCCACACCCCTTCTCGGCTACCCCTGGTGAGCGCCTGTACCGGACCGGCGACCTCGCCCGCTACCGGCCGGACGGCGCCGTGGAATTCGTGGGCCGGGTGGACGGCCAGGTGAAGATCCGCGGCTTCCGCGTGGAGCTGGGAGAGGTCGAGGCCGTGCTGGCCCGCTTCCCGGGGGTGCGCGAGGTCGCCGTGGCCGACCGCGAGGAGTCCGCCGCCGGACAGGGCACCGCGACCCGCATCCTGGTGGCTTGGTTCGTCCCCGAAACAGAACGCGCCGTGGACGTGGCCGCCCTGCGCGACTTCGCCCGCGCCGAGCTGCCGGCCCACATGGTGCCCTCGGCCTTCATGCGGCTCGACCGCCTGCCCCTCGGCCCCACGGGCAAGGTGGACCGCCGGGTCCTGCCGGCACCGGCCGCGTCCTCCGCGCATGGGCCCGTCCAGGCTCAGCCGGAGACCCTCGGCACCGGTCTCGAAGACCCGATCGCCGCCATCTGGCGCGAGGTGCTCGAAGTGAGCCGGGTCGGGCTGCACGACAACTTCTTCGACCTCGGCGGCCACTCGCTTCTCATGGCCCGCGTCCACGGCCGCCTGGAGAAGGAGCTGGAGAGGAAGATCTCCATGATCGAGCTCTTCCAGTACCCCACCGTGGCCGCGCTCGCCGCTCACCTCGGGGGCGAAGCCAGCAGCAGGCCGGTTCGCCGCCGGAAGGCCTCAAGGGGCAGCTCGAAGACGCCCATCGCAATTATTGGGATGGCCGGCCGCTTCCCTGGCGCCCCGGACGTCGAGCGCTACTGGCGCAACCTGTGCTCCGGAGTAGAGGCCATCTCCTTCTTCACCCCCGAGGAGCTGGAAGCCGAGGGGATCGCGCCCGCCCTGCTCCAGCATCCCAGCTACGTGCGGGCCGCCGGCGCGATGGAGGGAGCCGACCTCTTCGACGCCGACTTCTTCGGCTTGAGCCCGCGGGAAGCCGAGCTCACCGACCCCCAGCACCGCGTCTTCCTCGAATGCGCCTGGGAAGCCCTGGAATCCGCCGGCTACGCGCCTGGAAATGATTCAGACCGCACCGGCGTCTACGCCGGATCGAGCTTCAGCACCTACCTCGGCCACCTCGCCGCCCGCGGCGCCCTGAGCGGGGGCAATCCGCTCATGGGCAACGACAAGGACTTCCTCGCCACCCGCGTCTCCTACAAGCTGAACCTGCGCGGCCCCAGCCTGACCGTGCAGACCGCCTGCTCGACCTCCCTGGCGGCCGTCCACCTCGCCTGTCAGGCCCTGCTCGCTGGAGAGTGCGACATGGCTCTGGCGGGAGGCGTCTCCATCAGTGTGCCCTTGAAGACGGGCTACCTCTACAAGGAAGGCGGCATCAACTCGCCCGACGGCCGCTGCCGCACCTTCGACGCCGAGGCGTCCGGCACCCCGGCCGGCTCCGGCACCGGCGTGGTCGTCCTCAAGCGCCTGGAAGAAGCCCTCGCGGACGGCGACACCCTCCACGCCGTGATCCTGGGCTCCGCCATCAACAACGACGGCTCCGGCAAGGTGGGCTTCACGGCCCCCAGCATCGACGGCCAGGCCGCCGTGATCGCCGAGGCCCACGCCGCGGCGGGCATCGAGCCGGGCACCGTGGAGTACGTCGAGACCCACGGCACCGGCACGAGAAGGGGCGATCCCATCGAGATCGCCGCCCTCAAGCAGGCGTGGTTGACTGCGGGGCCGGACGCGGGGGAAGGGACGTGCGCCCTCGTTTCCTCCAAACCCAACATCGGCCACTTGGATGCGGCCTCCGGCGTCGCCAGCCTCATCAAGTCCACCTGCGCCGTGAGGGAAGGGCTCGTACCGCCCACCCTGAACGTCGAAACCCCCAATCCCGATCTCGGCCTCGAAGGCAGTCCCTTCTTCGTCAACACCGCCCTGCGTCCCTGGGCGGCCGATAACGGACCTCGCAGGGCCGGCGTCAGCTCCTTCGGTATCGGAGGCACCAACGTCCACCTCGTTCTGGAGGAGCCTCCCGCGCCGCGTCCCGTGAGCCCCTCCCAGCCCTGGCAGCTCCTCCTGCTCTCCGCCCGCACCGAATCCGGCCTGGAAATGGTGACGGAGCGCCTGGCCCGCTACCTGGAAGACCATCGGGACGCCGGTCTCGCGGACGTCGCCTACACCCTGAGAGCCGGTCGCCGCGCCTTCCCGCACCGAAGGATCGTCATCTGCCAGAACACCGCCGACGCCATCGAAGCCCTGAGAGATCCCAGGCGCATCCTTTCCGGAGTAGCCCTCCCTGGGAGCGCCGGCATCCCTGCCGGCCCCACACCCGATCCCCAGGATCTGGTGAACCACCTCCACCACTTGGGGCAGCAGTGGCTCGCCGACAACGACCCCGACTGGACCGCCGTCCAAACCGGCGAGACCCGCCGCCGCCTCCCCCTGCCCACCTATCCCTTCGAGAGAAGGCGCTACTGGATCGACACCGTCGAAAGAGAAGCAAACCTCCTTGCCGAAGATCCCATCGAGAGGCTCCAGGCTCTCCTGGACACCGGCCAACCCAAAGTCGAGGTCTCCGTGCAGGACCTCGCTGCCCTGCTCCGTCTCGTTCAATCCGGACGCCCGAGGGAGACGGCTCACCGCCCCCGCACCCTCCACCCCCGTCCGGCTCTCGCCACCCCGTTCGTCGCTCCCTGCTCCGAGATTGAGCGCCAGGTCACCAGTTTGATGGGCTATCTGCTCGGTATCGAGGGACTGGGTACCGACGACAGCTTCTTTGAGTTGGGAGGCCACTCGCTGCTGGCGACCCGTCTCATGTCGCAGGTCCGCGACCACTTCGGCATCGAGATCAAGCTCTCCAGCTTCTTCGACACCCCCACCGTGGCCGGGCTGGTGGCTGAGATCCTGCGGCTGCAGGCCGCGCGTCTCCAAGAGGCCGCCCTGGCCGAGCTGCTGGCCGAGATCCAGGGCCTCTCCGCCGAGGAGCTCCAGGCGCAACTGGCGGCGGAGGAACAGTCGCTGATGGAGGAGGGATCGGGGGGGTAGGCGGCCTGGCATCACGTTTGACGTTAATCACGCGCTTCGTTACTATGCTGAGGTGATCCTCTCGTTCAAGAGTGCCGAGACCGAGGCTCTTGCGAACGGCGAGCGAGTCAGACGGTTCCAGAACATCGAAGCGGTTGCCCGGCGCAAGCTTCGACAGTTACAGATCGCAGGCCGGCTGGGAGATCTGAGGGTGCCGCCGGGGAATCGGCTCGAAGCGCTCAAGGGTGACCGCGCCGGTCAGTACAGCATCCGGGTGAACGACCAGTTCCGGGTATGTTTCCGCTGGACACCCGCCGGTGCCGAAGATGTCGAGATCGTGGACTACCACTGAAGGAACAAAGCCATGGCAAAGCTCAAGCCTGTAACACCCGGCGAGTTGCTTCTTGAGGAATTCCTCCTTCCCATGGGGCTCTCGCAGTACCGCCTTGCCAAGGAGATTGGCGTGCCCGCCCAGCGAATCGGCGAAATCGTGGCCGGCAAACGCGCCATCACAGCCGATACGGACCTTCGTCTCTGCCGGTTCTTGGGGTTGTCCAACGGCTACTGGCTGCGAGCTCAGGCAGCCTACGATACGGAAGTGGCGGAAGAGACCCTCGCCGCCGAGCTGCGAGAAGATCAAGCCGTGGGCCGGTACGGCAGCGTAGCCGGAAATAGCGGGACGGAGGCGTCCTTGGACCCGGAGGCCGCCGTCCCTTTCTCGAGTGCCGAGCGGGCCCACGCACCAGAAACGCACCGCCGCGCCGCCGCTGCCGGACCTCCAGCCGCTGCCGCTCGACCCCGTGCGGCTCGTGCACGACCCCGAGTTTCTGCCGCACGGCCCCGCGCCGCCCATGCGCGCCCTCGAGTTTCTGCCGCGCACCCGTGTGCGGCGCGTGCACGCCCCCGAGTTTCAGCGGCGCGGCCTCGCGCGGCTCATGCACGCCCCCGAGTTTCTGCCGCACGGCCCCGTGCCGCCCATGCGCGCCCTCGAGTTTCTGCCGCGCGGCCTCGTGCGGCAGCCGCTCGACCCCGTGGCTCCCATGCACACCGCTGAGCGGACCGATATGGAGGCTGATCGTTCTGGCTGGGGGAGAGGATGGAGCCGACGATCGGATTTGAACCGATGACCTGCTGATTACGAATCAGCTGCTCTACCACTGAGCTACGTCGGCGTGACCGAAGACGCTGGGGTCTCCGTAAAACGGAGGCGTATTGTAGGGCATCCCGGCAGGCAAGGCAACGGGCGATCCGCCCCCCTCTTCCAGAAGGAGAGGGGAGCGGTTCTCGGAGGAGAAGGCCTACTGTTGGAGCCCGCGAGCCACGATCACCTGGGCACGGCCGCTGTTGGTCTCCCAGGGGATCAGGAAGCCGCCCTTGCTATCGGCGGCGATGGACTGGCGGTAGTTGGGACGCACCCGCGCGTCGGCGACCCGGATCTCGTCACCCAGGCGGGCACCGAGGTTGCTCAGCTCAACCGCCTCGATGCCGTAGCCGAGATAGTTGCCGTCGAGCCAGGTGGCCATGAAGCCGCCCTTCGTCGCGGCCAGGGAGGGGGCGAGCTGGGTGCCCGTGTTGCTGCTGATCAGGAACGCCTTCCCGAGGAAGCCGCCCACCGGGCTGAGGAACTGACCGTGGATATGGACGTCGGAGCGGTCGCTGACGTAGCCCTGCCAAGCCACCAGGAAGTTGTTGTCCGCGCCAACGGCCACGGCGGGCCAGCGCTGGTTGCCGGCGGTCGCGCTGTTGATCCGGAAGGTGTTGCCCTGGGGCTTGCCGGAGCTCTCATAGAGGCGGCCGAAGACGTCGATCTGGCCATCCACCTTGGCGTCCCAGACAACCAGGAAGCCGTTGCGGCCCACGGCCACGTCCGCGTGGTCCGCCGTAGCGTCGGCGCTGATGTTGAGCTCGGCGCCAACGGGCTGGCCGGCGGCGTTGACAATGCGAGCGCCGATGCCACCCTGGGAGGGGGTACCCGCGAGGGTGAGAGCGTTCCGCCAGAGGATCAGGGCGCCGCCGTTCGGCAGGGCCGTGACCTTCGGAGCCGACTGGAAGCCGGAAGCGGTGCTGTTGACGCGGACGGGAGTCCCGACCGGGTTGCCGGCGGTGTTGAAGCGCTGAATGAAGACGTCCTGGTCCTGGATCTGCCGGTCTTCATAGAAGGGGGAGGCGCGAACGTAGGCCCGCTCCTCGGTCCAGCCGAGGAGGAACTGGCCGTTCGACAGGAACGCCACGGAAGGGTCCTTGCGGCTGCGCACGAGGCCCTCGTTCCGGGTGCCGAGCGTCTCGTTGGCGACCAGGTTGAGCTGGGTGCTCGTGGCGATGCCGTCCGGGCGCTGGAAGAGGCCGCGGATGCCGCGCTGGTCGTTCTCCCAGACTACGAGGGCGGAGCCGTTGCCCGAGAAGGCGGCCACGGGGTTCATCTGCTTGAAGTCGTCGGTGCGATTGACGCGGAAGGGCTCGCTCGTGAGGCGTACTTCGGCCATGGCGGGAACGGCCACGGCGGTCATCAGGGACAGGGCGATAACCGAACGTAACGCTTGTGCTCGCACAGTCTCCTCCTCCAAATGTAGGCGGGTTCGTCACAGGACTTCCCTTACTGTCTTGCTATTGTACCCTAAATTCCTGTTAATTTGCTATTACACCCTATTTTTCTGGCCAGCTCGGTCATTCGAGTCAGGTGATGATCGTCGTGCTCGGCGGTGAAGAAGGCCATGTCGAGGACCCTCATGGGTTGCTTCAGCCTGGGGTGGAGGGAGGTCAGGGAGACGAGGCCCTCCTCCCAGGCATCGAGACGGGCGACGAAGCGCTCGCGCTCGGCGCGGAATTCCGCGAGAAGCTCCTCGATGGGGCGCCGGTTGTGGTCCGCCTCCCAGGTCTTGCGGTTGGTCATGTCCGCGGCCCGGAGGACGGGGAGGCCGGCCAGGAAGTCGTCCAGCCGGCCGGAGTGAAGCTCGTCCAGGTCCAGGAGATGGCCGACGTGCTCCTGGATGGACCACGCGTCGCCGTCCCGCCGGGTCAGGAGGGCGGGGGAGAGGCGGCGGACCTTGTCCTCGATCCGCGCCGGGGTCCCCCGCAGGCGCTCGACGACGATCGGGAAAAACGACTCCGGGAGATCGAACTGGAAGCGCCGGTCAGTCCAGCGGGGGGCGTCCATGGCCTCATTGTAGACCTGATAGTGGTAAATCAGCAGACCTGCTATTCCGCTTGACGGAATACCTCGGCGCAGAATATCCTCAGACGGTGATCAAGAGCTTCCGCTGCCGGGATACGGAGTCCCTGTTCGAAGACGAGTTTGTCCGGCGGTTCCAAGCGATCGAGAGAGTGGCACGAAGAAAGCTTGAATCCCTGAATTCGGCAACCCGTCTGGAGGATCTGGCGTTGATCCCCGGGAACCGCCTGGAAGCTCTGAAAGGAGACCGGGCGGGTCAGTACAGCATTCGGATCAACGACCAGTGGCGACTCTGCTTCAGGTGGTCCGAGGGCCACAGCATGGATGTCGAGATCGTTGACTATCACTGAAAGAAGCGAGGTACCAAAGTGGCTGAAGGACACACTCTCGATCCCATTCCTCCCGGTGAGATCCTCATGCACGAGTTCATGGAGCCGCTGGGGCTCAGCCAGAACCAGCTTGCCCGGGACCTCGACGTGCCGGTCGCCCGCATCAGCGAGCTGATCCACGGCAAGCGCTCTGTGACGGCGGACACGGCTTTGCGCCTGGAGAAGTACTTCGGGGTTGCGGCCCAGTTCTGGCTCAACCTGCAGGCGCGTTACGACCTCAAGATCGCGCGCCGTGACGTCTGGCCTCAGGTGGAACCGCGGGTGCGGACGCGCCGGACCGCCTGAGGCCCGGGCCGCCGACTACGCCGTCCGCCGCTCCTCCTCGGGCTGAACCTCTTCCAGCTCGACCGACACCAGCTTCGAGACGCCCTTCTCCTCCATGGTGACGCCGTAGAGGCGGGAGGCGACCTCCATCGTCAGCTTGTTGTGGGTGATGACGATGAACTGGGTGTTGTCCGCCATCTCCTTGAGGAGGTCCACGAAGCGGGTGGTGTTGAGGTCGTCGAGCGGCGCGTCCACCTCGTCGAGGATGCAGAGGGGGGAGGGCTTGGTGCGGAAGAGGGCGAAGAGGAGAGCGATGGCCGTCAACGCCTTCTCGCCGCCCGACATGAGCATCAGGTTCTGCAGCCGCTTGCCCGGAGGGCGGGCCAGGATCTCGATGCCGCTCTCCAGAGGATCGTCCTCGTCGAGCAGGCGCATCTCGGCCTCGCCACCGCGGAACAGACGAGCGAAGATCTCGCCGAAGTTCTTGTTGACCTCCACGAAGGTCGTGGTGAAGCGCTCACCCGAGGCCTCGTTGATCTCCTTGATCGTCTTCTTGAGGCTCTCGACCGAGTTGGCCACGTCGGCGCGCTGGGTAGTGAGAAACTCGAAGCGCTGCTCCTGCTCGTCGTGCTCCTGGACGGCCAGGATATTGACCGGCCCCAGCCGCTCCAAGGCGGCCCTGGTGCGGGCGAGCTCGGCTTCCAGCTCGGCGAGGTCGGCCCGCGGCTCGCCGGGGGTTTCGGGCAACTCGGCGGGCTGGTCTTCGCGGCTGAACTCGTCGCGGAAGGTGAGGGCCAGGTGCTCGGCGTCCTGGCGGAGGCTGGCCTGCTGGATGCGCAGCTCTTCGACCTCGGTCCGCACGGCGTCGCGGTGCTCGCGGTGGCCGGCGATGTTCTCTTCGAGGAGGCGGATCTCCTGGCGGTGGACGTCCAGCCTCTCCTGCTCTTCGAGCACGCCTTCCTCGGCCGCGGCCTTCTGCTCCAGGGCGGTCTGAAGCTCGGTCTGGGCCCGCTCCAGGGCCTGCTCCAGGTCGGAGCGTCGGCCGGTGAGCTTGTCGGCTTCCTCGCGCCAGGTGGCGATCTGGCTCTGGCCGCGCTCGACCTCGCCCCGCAGGCGGCCCATCTCGCGGTCGTGGGATTCGAGCCGCTCGTCCAGAAGCTCCAGGCGGCCGCGGCGGCCGGCGCTCGCCGTGCGCAGGCCCTCGCGGTGGACCTTGGCGGCTTCCAGCTCGGCCTGGGCGCGTTCGAAGTCCTCCTGAAGACCGGTGCTCCGGGCCTCGGCGGCGGCCATCTCCTCCTGGAGGTGCTGGCGGCGCTCGGCCACGCGCTCGATCTCCCGGATGATTTCCGCCTGCTCGGCCGTCAGGGTCTCGGCTTCGGTGGAGAGGCGGCGGTGGCGGGCCGCGGCATCCTCCATGCGGGCCTTGCCCACGGCGAGCTCCTGGCGGAGCTGGGCCACTTCACCCTGGAGACGGTTGGACTCCTTGGCCAGCGAGGCGCGCTCGGCGATCAACCGGTCGAGCAACTCGCCGGCCGCGCGGAGCTGGGCCTCCAGGTCGGGGACCTGCTTGCTCAGGGCGGCGAGCTCGCTCTCGCGCTCCAGCACGCCCGGGGTCGCGACCTCGCCTTCCACGTGGAACGTGCCGGCCTCCACCCAGACACCCTCACGGCTCAGGAAGGCGAGCCCGGGGTGGAGCCGGGCGAGGCGCTCGGCATCGGCCGCCGTGCGCACCAGGAAGGCCGGGGGAAGGGCGGCTGCCAGATCCTCGGAGAGTCCCAGGGCCTCGCTCAGGGAGAGCACCACGGCGGGGTCGTCCATCACCTGCGCCATGGGCCAGGACTCGGGGGTGCCTGATCCCCCCGGCCGCCGTTCGATGAGGACGGCGGCCGAGCGGCCGGCCAGGGCGGTCGCCAGGCCGCGGGCGCTCTCGCCCGTTTCGAGCACCACGGCGTCGGCGAGGCTCCCGAGGTACTCGTCGAGGCTGCGCTCCCAGCCCTCGACCGCCTTGGCCTGGCTCGCCAGGTAGGTGGGGGTGTCGATACCGGCGGAGGCGAGGGCCTTCTCCAAGGCGGCACGGCGCTGGGCGTGGGCGCGGGAGAGCTCGGCCAGGATGCGCTGGCGCTGGCGGGCGCCGGAGAGCTGGTTCTCCAGGCCGCGCTTCTTCTCCGAGGCCTCGGCCTCGCGCCGCATGGTGAGGTCCAGGGTGGAGGCGACCTTCTCCTGCTCGGTGGACTTGGCGTCCAGGGCGGCTTCCGTGGAGGCCACCTTGTTGCGGGCCATCTCCAGGACCTCGCCCGCCTGTTTGACCTCGAAGGTGTGCTGGGTGATCTCCTGGTCGATCCGGTGACGGCGGAAGTTGCCCTTCTCCTGCTCGATCTGGGCCTGCTGCACGCGGTTGCGGGCCGCGGTGATCTCGGAGGTGGCGGTGGCCATCTGGGAGCGGAAGCCGTCGACGCGGGCGAAGACCTGCTTCAGGTCGCGCTCGGCGGCGGCGATCTGCCGCTCGTCCTCGTCCACGGCGGCGGCGGCCTGCTCGCGGTCGGCGGCAAGCTCCTGGCGCTTCTCTTCCAGGGAGGCCAGGGCGTCTTCGTGGGCGGCGATCTCCTGCTCGCGCCGGTCGGCGAGAGCCCGGCCCTGCGCCGCCCGCTCGCCGATCTCCTGCATGGTCTGGCGGTTGGCCTTGAGGAACTCCTGCCGGCCCTCGATGACGGCGGCGTACTCGGCCACCTTCTGGTGGCGCTCCGCCATGAGGCGAGCCAACTCGTCAAGCCGTTCGCGCCCGGCGGCCAGGGCCGCCTCATCCCTGTGAAGGTCGGCGGCCAGAGCGGCCTCGCGGGAGGTCGAGTCTTCGATCCGCGCCTTGAGCGCCAGGAGGCGAGCCGAGAGCATGGCCCAGCGGCCGAGGAGCACCTGCTCCAGCAGCTCCCGGTACTCCGTCTCTTTCTCCTGATAGCGGCGGGCGGCGGAAGCCTGGCGCTTCAAGGAGCGCAGGGCGCGCTCGACCTCGGAGATGACGTCGTCCAGGCGCAGCAGGTTCGAGGTCGCCTCCTGGAGCTTCAGCTCGGCGACGCTCTTCCTCGCCTTGTAGCGGGTGATGCCGGCGGCCTCTTCGATCAGCTTGCGCCGCTCCTGGGGCTTGCCGGAGAGGATCATGCCGATCTTGCCCTGCTCGATGACGGAATAGGCCCGGATCCCCAGGCCCGTGTCCATCAGCAGGTCCCGGACGTCCTTCAGGCGCACCACCCGGCCGTTCAAGCGGTACTGGCTCTCGCCGCCCCGGAAGACCCGCCGGCCGATGGTGACGCGGCCGTCGTCCGCGCCGGGCAGGTCGAGCTCGGTGCGCAAGGTCAGGACGCACTCGGCCATGCCCAGCGGCTTGCGGGAGTCCGAGCCGTTGAAGATGACGTCCTCCATGGTGCCGCCGCGCAGGCTCTTGGCGCTCTGCTCGCCGAGCACCCAGGTGATGGCTTCCGAGAGGTTGCTCTTGCCACAGCCATTGGGGCCGACGATGGCGTTGATGCCGCCCGCGAAGCGGACTTCGACAGGGTCGACGAAGGACTTGAAACCGGAGATATCGAGGCGCTCGACTTTCAGCATGCGGTGGTTTCCGGGTGTGTCTCCAGGGGTCTCCCAAGCGATGGCGGGCAGCTTAGCAGAGGGAAATGGAGACCACAAGTAGATGGGGTGAGGCAGAAGAGGGGCACTAGATGTAGAGAAGCCGGATGCCGTGGGCCAGCCGGCGGCTGGCGCTCCAGCCCCGGATCACGGTAAGCTCTCCAGAAGGCGCACAAGGCAATTTTCCATGCAGACGATCCTCATCGTGGGCGCCGGGCTGGTGGGCTCGTTGCTGTCCATCTACCTGGCCCGCCAGGGGTATAGCGTCCATTTATTCGAACGCTATCCCGACTTCCGCAAGGCCAAGGCGCCTTCGGGCAAGTCCATCAACCTCACCATCTGCGAGCGGGGGTTCGCCTCGCTCGACCGGGTGGGGGCCGGGGACCTGGTGCGGGCCCTCTCGGTGCCCTGCTACGGCCGCATGGTGCACGCGGCCGACGGCTCGGTGGAGCTGCAGCCCTACGGCAACCGGCGCGAGGCGATTTACTCCGTGTCCCGGAGCTATCTGAACCGCGCCCTACTCACCCAGGCCCTCAAGGAGCCCTACCTGACCTGCCACTTCGAGCAGAGATGCCTGGACGTGGACCTCGACCGTCCGTCGGCCACCTTCAAGCACCTGCGCACCGGCGAGATGACCGAATGGCCGGCCGACCGGATCTTCGGAGCGGACGGTTCCCATTCCGCCGTGCGCCTGAAGATGCAGCGGGGCCAGCGCTTCAACTTCCTCCAGGAGTACCTGGACCAGGGCTACAAGGAGCTCAGCGTGCCGCCCACCCCGTCGGGGAAGTGGGCCCTGGAAGACAACCTGATCCACATCTGGCCGCGCGGCCACTACATGCTGATCGGCTTCCCCAACCTGGACCGCAGCTTCACGCTCTCCCTGCACATGCCGTTCGAGGCGGAGGAGGGGCAGCCTTCCTTCGCCTCCCTGCGCACGCCGGAAGACGTGATGCGCCTCTTCGAGACGTCCTTCCCCGACGCCCTGCCCCTGCTGCCGAACCTGGTCCAGGACTTCTTCGGCCGGCCGGAAGCGTCGATGGTCACCATCCGCTGCAACCCCTGGATCTACCAGGACAAGGTGGCGCTCATCGGTGACGCGGCCCATGCCATCGTGCCCTCCTATGGGCAGGGGGCGAACTCCGGCTTCGAGGACTGCGCGATCTTCAGCGACCTCCTGGCCTCGAGCGGCGGCGACTGGGGCCAGACGCTCCGCGCCTTCCAGGAGCTCCGCAGGCCGAACGCCGACGCCATCGGCGATCTGGCGCTGCAGCACTTCCACGAGCTGCGGTACCTGGTCGGCGATCACCACTTCCTGCTGCGCAAGCGGATCGAGCGGCGGATCAACGAGCTCTTTCCGGACCGCTACATCCCGCTCTACAACCTGATCTCGTTCACCTGCGTCTCCTACGTCGATGCGCTGCGGCGGGACCGCGAGCAACGCGCCGTGATCGACCGCGTCCTCGAATCGCCGGAGCTCCTGGAGTGTCTCGACTGTGATGAAGCCCGGGACTGGATCGAACGCCTGCTGAACGAGACCCTGAGCCATCCCGCCGAGCAGGCCGAGCCCGTGGAGTCCGGCCGGCTCACATGACGGCCGGACCTTTCCTCGACTATGCCGGGGGGCTCCTGCGCGTCGAGGGGGTCGCGCTCGCGGAGCTGGCGGAGCGGCTCGGCACCCCCTTCTTCCTGATCAGCGAATCCCGCCTGCGGGCCAACTACCAGGCCCTGGAGCGGGGGCTCTCCAGGGCGGGGCCTGGAGCGGTCCTGCGCTACTGCGCCAAGACCAACCACGAAGCCGCCGTGCTGGAGCTGCTCGCCGGGTGCGGCAGCCACCTGCTGGCGAGCCACGCCGCCGAAGCGGCCCTCGCGGTGCGCTGCGGCTTCCCTGCCGGAGCGGATCGCCTACGCGCGCCCGGTGCTCACCCCGGAGGAGCTGGGCGCGGTGCTCGGCTGCGGGCGTGCCGATGGTCCATGTCCACCGCCCCGGCGACCTGCCGCATGCTGGAGGAGGCCGCGGCGCGGGCCGGACGGCGCGTCCGGGTCTCGTTGCGCCTGCGCGGCGGCCGGAGGGCTCTCCCTGTCCCCCCTCGGCCGGCTCAACCGCCGCCTGGGATTCGGCGGCGGCGAGTTCCTGGAGCGGCGTCCGCCGGCTCGCCCGCTCAGAGTGGCTGGAGCCGGCCGCGGTGAATTTCTATCTGGGAACCCAGCAGTCCTCCCTGGCCGGCTTCACCCGGGTCTTCCGGGGAGTGCTGGCGCTCCTCGCGCGCGCCGCTCCGAGACGGGCGCCACCCTCCGCGAGGTCAACCTCGGCGGCGGCATCCCTTCGCCATCCCTCGAGAGGATCGGGCCGCGCCGGGTTCTTGCGGATGGCGGGACCACCCCGGAGCCCTCCCAGGCTCCTCGCGCCGGGAGGAGTTCGCGGCCCGGCTGGGAGAGCGGTTCCGCGAGCTGATGGAGGCCGCGCAGCTGCCGGTTCCCCTCACGCTCGCCGCCGAGCCGGGACGGGCGATCGTGGGAGACGCGGCGGTGATGGTCACCCGGGTATCGGCGGTTGGGGGCCGATGGGCGTTCCTGGACGCCAGCCGCAACTTCCTGCCCGAGTCGCCCCTGCTGTTCGCCCGGCGCATCCTGCCGCTACGCGAGCCCGCGGACCCGCGGACCCCGCAGACAACGAGAGCCGTTTCTACAACCTCTCCGGCAGCACCCTGAACACCCTCGACGTGCTCGACCTCCACCGCCGGCTGCCGCCGCTCGCGCCCGGGGACGGTCTGGCCTTCTGCGACGCCGGGGCCTACTCGATCTCGCGCGCCAGCTCCTACGCGGGGCTCCCTCCGGCGGTCTACATGCTCCAAGAAGACGGAACCGTGCGCCTGGCGCGGCGGGCTGGCGGGCTCCAGGATCTGTCTGGACCCATGGCGCTACGAGGGAGCGTCTGAAAGGCGCGGCCCTGGTCACCGGCGCCTCCGGCTTCCTTGGCAGGCCGCCTGGTCGCCGCCCTGCTGGCCGGGGCCGTCCGGTCGTGGCCCTCTGCCGGAATCCGCCGAGTCTGAACGATCTGCGCCGTCCGGCCCTGCGGATTGCCATCGGTGACCTCAGAGATCCCGCGTCCTACCTGCCTCTGCTGGCGGAGGTCACGTCGGTCTTCCACCTGGCCGCCGCCCGCAACCAACCCCGGGTCCGCGCCCGCGAGATGGAGGAGGTCAACGTCCGGCCACCCTCGCCCTGGCGCGGCGGGCGCGGCGAGGCCGGCGTCGCCCGGTTCGTCCACGTCTCGACAGCCCTGATCACGGTCCCACCCAGGGTGCCGCCAGGACGGAAGCCGATTCCCTGGATGAAGCTTTCGGTGCCTATGTGGGGTCCAAGGCGAAGGCGGTCCGCGAGATCCGGAAGCTGGCCCAGGAAGGGCTGCCGGCGGTGACCGTCTGCCCGACGATCGTCTTCGGGCCGGACCATCCGTCCCATCCCAACCGCATCACCTCCGAGATCCGCCGCCTCCTGCGCGGCGGGGCGCAGGTGCTCGTGGGCGGCGGCCGGCAAGCCCCGCAACCTGGTCTACGTGGACGACGTGGTCCAGCGGCCTGCTGGCCGCCGAGAAGCGCGGAGCCGTGGGGGAGGAGTACCTGCTCGGCGGCGAGGAGGTCGCGCAGCGGGAATTCGGCGGGCTGGTGCTCGCCGCGCGCGGGATCCGCGGCCGGTCCTCGCTCTCCGGATCCCGGCCCGGGCCGGCGCTGGCCGCGGCCTGGGCGGCGGACCGGTTGCGTGGAATACGACACTGGATGCGGCTACACTACCGCCGTCCGGACGCTGCTGAGCGAATGGCGCTTTCACTGCGGGAAGGCGTCCCGGGATCTGGAGTTCCGGCCCACGCCCCTGGCGGAGGGGCTGGCCCGGACGATCGAATGGATTCGGGAGGCGGAGGAGCGATGATCGAAGTCGGATGAGGCGAACACGGGTCTGCGCGAGGAGCAGCGGCAGGCCTGGGACCGGATCGCCGCCTCGGTGCGCGACTTCCACGCCGCGCCGAGCACCCAGTACTACCGCCGGTGCGAGATGGCCCTGATCCAGCGCGCGGTGGGGGACCTGCGCGGCAAGCGGGTGCTCAAGCTCGATCTCTGGAACGAAGCGTTCAACACCCGGATCCTGGACTGGATGCGCTCGCAGGGCGCGGAGGTCGTGGGCCTCGACCTCTCGCGGGTAGTGGCCTTCAGGGCGCGCAAGAACGCCCAGATGAAAGGGACGATGAACGGGCACGCTCCGGCCCTGCTGCGGGCCGACATCCGCGAGCTGCCGTTCGCCCCCGAGTCCTTCGACGTGGTCTACACCATGGGGACCATCGAGCACATCGACGAATACCGCGCAGGCCCTGCAGGAGCTCCAGCGCGTGCTCCGGCCCGGCGGCCGGGCGATCGTCGGCGTGCCGCACAAGTGGAACCTCTTCCTGCGGCCGCTGATGGTCTGGGTGCTCGACGCCTTCGGCCAGTACCTCTACGCGCCGGAAAAGTCGTTCAGCGCCGGCGAGCTGCGGCGGGACGTCGAAGCGGACCGGCCTGCGGGTCGTCGAGCGCACGGGCATCCTCACCCTGCCGGGATTGCTGCGGATGGCGGACCTCTTCTTCTATACCCGCGGCATCCCTCTGTACCGGCTCACGCCGTTGCTGCTCGCGCCCTTCCAATACCTCGAGACCCGCTGGCGCTGGCCGGGCCGTTTCGGCTATCTCCTGACGGTCATCGCCGACAAGCCTGGCCATCCCGCTTGACCGTGGTTTCCTTCCTGCCCGCAGTCCTGATCCTGGCGGCGACCGCGTACGTCCTCGGGCGCCTCCTGGCTCCCCGGCCTGGCGGTGCCGTGGAGCGGTGGGTGGTCCCCACGGCCCTGGGTCTCGCGGCGTTCTCCCATCTGGGACTGCTCCTCGGTTTCGCGGGCCTGCTGAAGCCCGTCCCCGTGCTCCTGGCCTTCACGGGCATCCACCTGCTGGGGCACCGGGTCTGGCGCGAGCTGCCAGGGGAGCTGGGAGAGCTCTTCCGGCGGACCTCGCCGCGCGGCTGGCTGGCGGGGACCGTGGTGCTCCTGCCTTTCACTCTCCTCCCCCTGTACCCGCCCACGGCCTTCGACGCGACCCTGTATCACCTGCCCTTCGCCCGGGCTTTCGCCGCTTCCGGCGGAGTGCCCTTTCTGGCCGACCTTCGCTTTCCCGTCTTCCCGCAGGCCAACGAGATGCTTTTCGCCCTGGTGATGCTCTTCGCCTCCGACATCACCGCGCACGGCGTGCAGTGGCTGATGACGATGCTCACCGCCGCCCTGGCCTGGCAGTGGGGGAGAGACGCCTTCTCCAGCACGGCGGCCGGCTGGCTGGCGGCCGCGATTTTCCTCGGCAATCCCATCGTCGTGCATCTCGCCGGCAGCGCCTACGTGGAGGCGGGGCTCACGCTGTTCGCCACCGCGGCCCTCTATGCGGCCCGGCGCTGGCGGGGTTCGGGAGAAAGGAGCTGGCTGGCCCTCTCCGCCCTCTTCGCGGCGACCGCGGCGGATACGAAGTATCTCGGGCTGTTCTTCGTGGGAGCGGTCGGGCTGGCCGTCCTCCTCGGCCGGATGCCGGAACGCGGGGCCCGCGCCCGGGCGCTCGACGTCCTGCTCTTCGCCGCGGTGGCCGCCGCGGTGCTGGCGCCCTGGTACGGGCGCATCTTCGCCTACACCGGCAACCCGTTCTTCCCGTTCTTCCCACGGCTCTTCGGAGACAGCGCATGGGAGCCCCTCCGGTTCCAGGGCTTCTCGGGCATGGGAGGTGCGCAACCCTCTCGCCTCATAACGCTCGCGAGACTGCCCTGGGACCTGGTCTTCGAGCGGGGGAGATATGGCGGGCAGCCGCCGTACTCGCCGGTCTACCTGGCCCTGCTCCCGGTCGTTCTGCTGGCGGTCTGGGAGCCTCGGGCGCGTCGGCTGCTGGCCCTCGCGGTGGCCTACATTCTGGTCTGCTTCTCGCTCCCCGCGGACAGCCGGTACCTGGTGCCGGCGATACCGCTGGTAAGCCTGGCGATGGCGGGCGCGCTCGTCCTGCTCCTCGGCCGGTTCGGCCGGTATCGGCGGCTCCTGGCCGCCGGGCTCTGCGCCGGGTTCCTCCTGCCGGGCTGGCTTTACGGGTTCTACCGGGTCTACCGCCAGGGTCCGGTGCCGCTCACGATGGATCAACGGAAGGCCTACCTCACCCGGCGGGTGCCTCTCTACCCGGCGGTTGTCTACCTCAATCGCACGCAGGGGAGCGGCTACACGGCATGGGCACTCCATGCCGAGCACATGGTCTACTACTCCCGGGGACGTTTCCTGGGGGATTGGTTTGGGCTGGCCAGCTTCTCCCGCATGCTCGCCGGATCGCCCGGCTCCGAAGCCTTCCACCACCGGCTGCGCCACCAAGGGGTCGACCACTTGCTGATCCCGAAGGAGAAGCAGGTTCTGAAAATCCCGGAAGACGACTCCTTCGGGGTCTGGTTCCAGAAAGTCTATGAAGACCCTCACACTCGGATTTACCGGCTGAGGGGAGCTTCCTGATAAGGACAATCCAGGGGGATCGCGAATGGAAGCGTACCGTCACGTTCCAGGCTTCACCACCCGCGAGGAGCTGCTGCGGATGCGCCAGCTCGTGGAGGACCGCCGGAGCCTCTTCACCGAGGTCCATGGCCGCGGGGGGCTGGGCCCCCGGTACCGGGTGATCGACGGCGACCAGATCCATGCCCACCTGCCGGAGGTGGAGGAGCTCGGAGACCGCCGGGTACGCCCCCTCGCGGAGGGCTTCGCCGGAGGTGGGCTGCGCCCCCTCGGAAGCTCCAAGCGCTCGATGCGCATCCAGTCCTACGAACGGCGGGACCACGGCTTCCGCTGGCATCTCGACGGCCATTCCTACGTGGCCCTGGTGGCGCTCGAGAACGCCAACGGCGGTCAGACCCAGTTCATCTCCCCCGGCCTGACGAAAATCCTGCGCTTCCTCCTGTACCCGCTCTACGCCTTTCCCCAGGTGTTCTCCGTCTTCCCCCGGAGCTCCGTCACCCTGGAGGCCGGAGACCTCCTCATCATGAGGGGGAGGCGCGTGCTCCACCGTGGAGTCACCCTGTCGGACGAAGGGGAGAGGATCCTGATCGCCTACACCTACGACGAGCCCGGAAAGAAGCCCAACCCCTTCCGCGACTGGATCGCCCGCCGGTTGAACTACTAGAGGTGAGAGGATTCGCCGCTCTCCGCGAGCCGCTTCAGGAGAAGCACCCATGCCGGCAGGCTCACTTTTGAGACCGGCAGGCTCATCGCCAGGACAAAAACTAAGCCTGCCGGTCCTCATGATGCTCCTGCCAGGATTGAAAGTAAGCCAGCCGGCCTTGATTTTGCGCAAACTGGGCTCAATTTTGAGCAAGCTGGCCCCGGCAAGCTCAAGATTCTCCCCAACAAGCTCAAGATTCCTCCCGGCAAGCGCAAGACCAGGCCCGGCTTGCGTACTTTAAGGGTTGAAAGCGGTTCCGCCGGGCTTGGCGGGAGGCCAATTCTGTTTTGACAGACCACTAACCTTCGGGCGGCAACTTCAGCCCGGGCAGCTCCCGCAGGTAAAACACCGCCCACAGAAGGAAGGGGAGCGTCAGCTTGAACGGCAGGTCGAACAGGTGCTTGCCCAGTCCCCAGAAGTTCCGCGCGAACGAGCCGTAGTGGGCCGCGCTCCAGGCGCCGAGCTGGGTGGCGTAGGTGAACTTCACGTAGAGGAAGACCAGGAAGATATCGAAGAAGACGGTGATCAGCAGAGCCCAGCCCAGGTTCTCCAGGCGCCGCTTCCAGGAAATCCGCGGCACCGCCAGGAACAGGGCACCCAGCATCACCAGGTGGAAGTGGACGTCCGTCACCCGGAAGGAGTGGACCAGGCTCCTCGACGGCGGGAAGTCGAGCCGCTGGATGAACGCGAAGTGGGCGTCCTTGCGCGGCAGAGCCGTCACGTTGGGGCTCTCGGTCCAGCGGGTCAGGTTCTCAGCGCTTCCCAGCAGAAACCGGTTGTAGACGGGCGCGGACACAATCCACAGCAACGCCACCGGCACGAGCCAGAGGAGGACGTTGCGGATAAGGAGAAGGCCCCAGCTCTTCGGCGGGGCCTTCGCAGGGGCGGATGTCCGCGATGTCCGCGCCAGCCGGGCCCTGGCCATCAGGTGGCGGGCTCGGCCGGGGGCGGGGCGGCGAAGCGGTTCGCCCAGAAGATCCAGAGCAGCACGCCGAACAGGATGACCACCGTCTGCCAGATCACCGTATGCGAGGTGTCGAAGATCTTGGGGAAGTAGACCCCGGTCAGGAACAGGGCCACCACCCGGATCAGGTTCACGACCTGGATGGCCAGGATCCCCAGCGCCAGGCCCGTCAGGCGGGACTTCCAGGGAGCCGGAAAGGCGAGCACGGCGGCCAGGAAGATCAGCATCGCCTCCACGCCGTTGCAGCCGTTCTTGATGTTCACCGCGAACCTGGAGCTCCGGATCATCGTTCCCTGCATCGTGACGTCCTGCCCGATGAGGTCGAGCGTGGCCCCGCTCACCTTGGCGATGCCGCCCGTGAACGGATCGATGACGTGGTCGTTGACCCAGTTGAGGGAGATCAGGGTGAACCCCCCGCCGAGGAGCAGGGCGAAGACGATCAGGAACTTCAGCTCCCGCCGGTTGCGGCGCCAGAAGGACTCTGTGGATGGGGACGGCTTGCCAGGGGTGGTCTCGCGCTTGTTGGCCATGCTGTAGGCAACCTCAATCCTTCAGGAGAGATGGAGGGAGGATCTTACCTCATTCCCGGTCCTCCGTCTGCCGTCATGCCCAACAGCGCTTCTCTTAGGGTGTCGCGGCCTTCTTTGTGTGCACGACTTCCAGGAGCTCCCGCAACTCCTCGGCGATGTCACCCGGAGGGCTCCCGGAAAGGCCCTTCTCGATCAGCAACTCCGCCTCGCCGTACTCCGCACAATCTACGGCGAGAGTCGCCGCACTGCGATAGAGGACCGATCTCGTGGGCTCCTGGCCAGAAATCTTGCTCCAGATCTCCGCGGCCTTACTCTCCTTCTCGAAAGCGGAGCGGAAGAGCTCCCGCGATCGAGTGGGGTTATTCTTGGTCAGGAACGCCTGATCCGCGAGATCCATGGCAGCTTCGTGGAGGGCGGCTGCATGTTTTTTCATCGCTTCACGATCCTCAGTAAAGGCCTGCTGAATTCTACAACCGCAACCAGGGCCGGGCTCGGACTCGTCTCCGTCCAGCGTTGAGTCTGTCGAGATTTCCGCTGCACCCGCTCGCGGATCTTGGATTCGTCTCCTTCGCGAATGCCTGAAATCTCCAGGCGTACCGCATTCTCGAACCAGGGGTCCTGGTCAGGGCCAATCCAGTAATCACAACCAGTTCCTTTACGAGCCCGCTTCAGGACCTTCAGGTTGGTCAGGTTACAGATACCTAGAATGGCGACGCCGCAGGCTCCGTGCTCGGTCGCCTCCTGCTCGTCGCGATGAGAGGCCTGCATCTGTCCGTCAACCGCGAGCCGTTCCACGAGGAGAAGCTCTTCGAAGATTCCGTCGATACTCAACTCGACATGGATCGCATGGTTTTGGTCCTCCAGGCACACGGAGGCGGCCTCGGCCAGGACACCGCCCCAGGTAGGCGTGAGGCCCGGCATACCGTCCTTCAGAGAGAAGAGCGCAATGGCACGAGGGCTGCTCTGATCCTGCATCCAGGAGTTCCGCTCCTTCGGAGCATGCAAGCCACACTGCGCAGAACTCCGCCCAAACGGTGGACCTGCTGGCATGCTGCCGATGTCGAGAAGGGCCACCATGGCCTGATTCTACTCTTCTGCTACGAACAAGGGGTACGGCGTGCATTTACGTTACCACAATCAGTCCGTTGACAACCCCCCGCCCCTGCCATACCATGCCGCGGATTCTTGGGACAGCTTGAGCGTGGCCAAAAACCTGACGCCGAAAACGACGATCCTCGAAGCCAAGCAGATGGCTCGGATCATTCGGCGAATGGCCGGGGAGATCGTGGAGACCAACCGCGACCTCGGCGGCCTGCTGCTCGTGGGCATCCGCACCCGCGGCGTGCCGCTCGCCGAAGCCATCGCCGCCGAGATCGAGCGGATGGAAAGCCAGAAAATCTCCGTCGGCATCCTCGACATCACCCTCTACCGCGACGACCTCTCGACCGTCGGCCCGCAGCCCCAGGTCAAGGGGACCCATCTGCCGCGGCCCATCGACGACTGCGTCGTGGTGCTCTGCGACGACGTCCTCTACACGGGCCGCACGGTGCGCGCGGCGCTCGATGAGCTGGTCGATTTCGGCCGCCCCAAGGCCGTACAGCTCGCCGTGCTGATCGACCGCGGCCACCGCGAGCTGCCCATCCAGGCCGACTTCGTGGGCAAGAAGGTGCCGACGTCGCAGAGCGAGATCATCGAGGTCGCCTTCCAGTCCACCGACGGCGTCGAGCAGGTCCGCATCCTGGAGCGCGGGACGGCGGGATGACGCCGGAGACCCCCATCCGCTGGCGCCGTAAAGACCTTCTGGGGATCGCGGAGCTTTCCCCCGCCGAAATCGAGCTGATTCTTGACACTGCCGAGTCCTTCCGCGAGGTGGGCGAGCGCCCCATCAAGAAGGTCCCCGCCCTGCGCGGCAAGACCGTCATCAACCTCTTCTTCGAGGCCTCGACGCGCACCCGCTCCAGCTTCGAGATCGCCGAGAAGCGCCTGTCGGCCGACAACCTCAACTTCTCGACCTCGGGCTCGGCCCTGGAGAAGGGCGAGAGCCTGATCGACACGGCGATGAACCTTCAAGCCATGGCCCCGGACCTGGTGGTGATCCGCCACGGCCATCCGGGCGTGCCCCACATGCTGGCGAAGCGCATCAAGGCCGGCGTCATCAACGCGGGCGACGGCGCCCACGAGCATCCCACCCAGGCGCTCCTCGACGCCTACACGATCCGCCGCCACAAGGGACGGCTCGCCGGGCTCAAGGTGGCCATCATCGGCGACATCGAGCACAGCCGGGTGGTGCGCTCGAATATCCACCTTTTGACCAAGATGGGCGCCAAGGTCACCGTCGGCGGCCCGCGCACGCTGATGCCGGCCGAGATGGAGACGATGGGCGTCGAGGTGGCCTACACGCTCGAAGACTCGATCCGCGACGCGGACGTCATCATGATGCTCCGCGTCCAGCTCGAACGGCAGGGGCGTATGTCCTTCCCCTCAGTGCGCGAGTATTTCCAGCTCTTCGGCGTCAACACCGAGAAGCTCAAGGCGGCCAAGGAAGACGTCATCATCATGCACCCCGGCCCCATGAACCGCGGCGTCGAGATCGCGAGCGAGCTGGCCGACGGCCCCTACTCGGTCATCCTGGAGCAGGTCACCCACGGCGTCTCCGTACGCATGGCCGTGCTCTACCTGCTCTCGGGCGTCCACGAGGAGACCGAGTAGATGGTTAGGCTCCTGATCCACGGCGGGCGGGTGATCGATCCGAGCCAGGACCTCGACGGCACGTTCGACCTTCTCGTGGAGGACGGCCAGGTCGCCAGGATCGACGGCCGGATCAAGCCTCCCAAAGACGCTGAATCCTTTGACGCTTCCGGCTTCGTGGTCTGCCCGGGTCTGATCGACATCCACGTCCACCTGCGGGAGCCGGGCCAGGAGTACAAGGAGACGGTGCGCACGGGCACCCGGGCCGCGGCAGCCGGTGGCTTCACGGCCGTGGCCTGTATGGCCAACACCGACCCGGTCAACGACAGCCGGTCCGTCACCGAGCACATCCTCCTGGAAGCCCGCCGCCACGGCTTCGCCCGCGTCTATCCCATCGGCGCCATTAGCAAGGGATTGATGGGGGAGGAGCTCGCGGAGATCGGCGAGATGGTGCGCGCCGGCGCCCGGGCCGTGTCAGACGACGGCAAACCCGTGATGAACGCCGAGCTGATGCGCCGCGCCCTCTTCTACGCCCAGCACTTCAATGTTCCGGTCATCCAGCACGCCGAGGACCTGAACCTCACGGGCAGCGGCGTCATGCACGAAGGGGAGTGGTCCACGAAGCTGGGCCTGCCCGGCATCCCCGGCGCCTCCGAGGACGTGATGGTGGCCCGCGACATCATCCTCGCCGAGGACACGGGGGGCCGCTACCACGTGGCCCACCTCTCCACGGCGCGCAGCCTGGAGATGGTCCGCCGGGCGCGCGCCCAGGGCCTCAACGTCACCTGCGAGGTCGCCCCTCACCACCTGATCCTCACGGACGAGGAGGTCGCGAAGAGCGGCTTCTCGACCAGCACCAAGATGAAGCCGCCCCTGCGCTCCGAGCGCGACCGCGAGGCCCTGGTGAACGGCCTCGCCGACGGCTCCGTGGACTGCATCGCGAGCGACCATGCTCCGCACCACGCCGACGAGAAAGACGTGCAGTTCAGCGTCGCCCCCTTCGGCATCGTGGGCCTGGAGACGACGCTCAGCCTCTGCCTGGACCGCCTCGTGAAGCCGGGGATTTTAAGTCTCCCGCGCCTCGTCCATCTCCTCTCGACAGGTCCCGCCCGCGTCCTGGGCGTTCCCGGCGGCACTCTCAAGGAGGGGAGCGTGGCGGACATCACCGTCTTCCACCCGGACGAGGAGGTCACCCTCCGCGCCGCCAGCTTCCGCAGCAAGGGGAAGAACACCCCCTTCGACGGCTGGAAGCTCCGTGGCCGGCCGGTCGCGACGTTCCTCGACGGGCGCCGGATCGAAGTCTAAAGCGGCGTAGTATGATGGCTCCCGGAGCCCGGACGGGCAACGGGAGACGCATGAAGAAGACCCCAATCCTCCTGGCCTCCGCCCGGACCCTCACCCTGTACGGCCGGGGGACATAGGTGACACTTTGGACCGGAGACATGGGTAACACTGAGAAGCCTTGTACCGCCTGGATTTGCCCATGGATCGCTCATAGCCGCCGGGCCTGTGGAAGCTGCGGAAAGGTGTGCTAAGCCTTTGAAGGTAATCAGCTTTCCGCAGCTTCCACAGGCCACTCTCTCCGCCGCCGTGAGAGGAAGAAAGACAAACTGGAAGGGCATCTCTGGGTGTTACCCATGTCTCCGGTCCGATCTGTTACCCATGTGCTCGGTCTGTACCCCTCCCCGGCCCTCCTCTCCCGCCCCCTCCCTCCCGCCCTCACCGGGAGAGGGGGGAGAAAGAAAGACAGAAAGACCTCTTCTTGCTTTTTCTTCTTTCCCCCTCTCCCGGTGAGGGCGGGAGGGAGGGGGCGGGAGAGGGGGCCAGGGGGTGAGGGCCCGGGAGGGCGGCCGCCCTTCCGTATCCTCCTCCTCGCACTCCTGCTCCTCATCGCCTGCGGCAACGCCCAGCCATCACCATCCGAAAAACCCGCCCCCACGCTCGCCATCCACGCCCCCGAAAACCTGACAGCAACCCTCCGCGAAGGCGCCTTCTTCCGCTGGGGCCTCCCACGCTTGCAGGGCCTGCGCGTCGAAACGGGCCCTCAGGCCACAGGCGACGCCAAGGTCTGGATCGACCTCCTGCCCGCCTCCCCCGAGATCCAATCCCTCCTCGAGGGACTCCCGGTCGAGATCGGAAACGAGGGAATCGTCCTCGCCGGTACCCGCTATCCGGACCAACCGGTCGCTCTGCGGTTGCCCGGAGCGGCCAAGCCCACATGGATCATCGTGGGACGGGAAGCGGAGGCCGTCATCGATCTCGCGGATGAAATCCTCTTCCGTCTCGCCGCCTCAATCACTGGCGAGCGGCGGGGGAGGCGGTGGGGACCTCTGGAGGTGGACTACCTGCTGCGCCAGACGCCCTGGATGGAGCGGAGCGGCCGGTGGAAACAGACCCCGGAGGCCCCGGAGGGCCGTTGGGCGATCGATCCAGCCACGGAGAAAAACGACTTTACGGAATGGGAACGCTGGTTCTCCGGTCTCGCCCCGATCCGGGGCGAGCGCGTCGTGCTGCTCGTGCCTCCCGGCGAGAAAAGCCGGCCCGAGCTGGTCCGGCTGGCGGCCGAGCTTGACCGAGCCGCGGGCGAGATGGCGCCCCGCGTGCCCGTCGCGGTCACCTCGCCCATCACCGTCGTCGTCGAGGCCGACCACGTCGTTCAGGGCCGCCACACGGGCGAGATCGGCGAGGCTGTTCCAGGCCAGCGTGCGGATCTCCATCTCGTCTACAACGAGGCCGACCTGCCGGCCTACCGGTTTGCCCTGGCCAAAGCGCTGCTCGCCCGGGCCGGCCTCGCGGGCAAGGTCCCCATCGCCTTGGAACGCGGTGCCGCTCTCTGGCTTTCCAGGGACTGGTATGGCCGTCCCTATCCGGACTGGCTGCCGCTCCTTGCCCAGGCCCGAGTCCTGCCCGAGGCGGGGGAGATCCTGGCTCGCCAGGAACCGCCGGACGCCTCCATCGTCCTCTGGACTCCCGCTGCCGCGGCCGTCGTCGACCGTCTGTCCGGAGCCACTGTGGCGGAGAGGCTGACCACGGCGCCTCCGGCAGGGCGAGTCCAGGAGATCCTGAACGACCTCACCCCAACCCCTCTCCTAAAGGAGAGGGGCTTCGCGTCAGGACTTTTTTCTCCCCTCTCCTTTAGGAGAGGGGCCGGGGGTGAGGTCGCAAGGGCAAGGACGTCCCCACGAACCCTGCCTTTCCTCAAGGGCATCTCCTTCGCCATGTGGAACGGCCTCGAAGGCGGCTACCACGCGCCGGCCATCGGCATCCAGCTCGACCGCTTGGCGGGCTTGGGTGCCAACTCCATCTCGCTCATGCCTTTCGCTTCCCAGCCTGGACCCAACCGGCCGGAGCTGAGCTACATGAATCGCAGCCCGGGAAGCGAAACGGATATCGGCCTCATCTATGCCACCCGTCGCGCACGGTCCCGGGGATTCCATGTCCTCTACAAGCCCCACCTCTGGATTCGCGGCTCCTGGACGGGGGACGTGCGGATGGGCAGCGAGCAGGACTGGGCGGCCTGGTGGCGCGGCTACCGGCGCTACGTCCTCCATCACGCCCTGCTCGCCAACTGGGCGGGTGCGGATCTCTTCAGCGTGGGCGTCGAGCTGTCGAAGACCGTGGACCGCGACGCCGAGTGGCGGGATCTGATTGCCGCCACGCGCCTCTTCTTCCCCGGTGCCGTGACCTACTCGGGCAACTGGTATGGCGACCTGGAGAACGTGAAATTCTGGGACCGGTTGGACTTCATGGGGATCGACACCTACTTCCCCCTCTCCGCCTCCCGTCAGGCCACCCGGGCGGAGTTGGAGAAGGGGGCAAAGGAGGTCGCCGCCCGCCTGGCCGCGGCTGCCAAGCGCGCCGGCAAGCCCATGATCCTCACCGAAGTGGGTTTTGCCGCGCACAAGGCCGCCTGGACGGAGCCCCACACCGAAGGGGGCGAATATTCGGAAGACGATCAGGCCCTCGCCTATGACGTGCTCTTCCAGGCCCTGGGACGTCCCAGGTGGCTCGCCGGCACCTTTATCTGGAAAGCCTTCAGCGCCCCCCACTCGGACAGCGGCCACGAGGCGGATTTCCGGTTCCTGGGGCGCAAGGCGGAGGGGAAAATCCGGGACTATTACCGGAAATAATTACGGAGGGCACTAGGCTGGATACACCCGGTCATGTCCTTGAACGGGGAAAGCGCCTCTCGGAGTCGCTCCTCTGGGGGCTCCAGCGGAGCTTTTTCGAGACCTTGGGCACCCAGGCCTGGGCTCAGGGGATCGTCCCGCACTACATCACCAGCAACGGCTGGATCGCCAACGCCTACGCCCAGGTCGTGCTCGGCTGGCTGCGCGACTGCGCCGGGACGCTGGACCCGCGCCACCCGGTCTACATCCTGGAGCTTGGCTGCGGCTCGGGACGGTTCGGTTTTCAGTTCTTCGATCGCCTCCTCGATCTCCTCGGCCGCTCGGCCCTGCGCCACGTGCCGGTCCGCTACGTGATGACCGATTTCACGCAGAGCAACCTCGAACCGTTGCGCCGCCATCCCGCGTTCCAGCCCTGGATCTCGTCAGGGATCTTCGACTTCGCGCGCTACGATGCTGGAGAGGACACGGAGATCCGTCTGGAAGTGTCCGGCGAAATCCTCTCCCAACGGACGCTGCGCAATCCGCTGATCGTGATTGCCAACTATGTCTTCGACGGCATCCCCCAGGATGCCTTCGCGGCGCGCGGCGGCCAGCTCTACGAGCTCCTCACCGTTCTGACGGTTCCGGAAGAGGAAGACGACCTCGACGAGCCTACGATTCTCCAGCGGGTCGAGGTCTCCTGGGAGGAGCGCCCGGCTTCGGCTGACTATTACGGGGATCCGGAGCTCGACGCCATCCTGAGGGAGCACGCGGAACACCTGAAGGACACGGCCTTCCTCTTCCCACTCGCCGCCATCCGCTGTCTGCGCCACCTCGCGGCGCTGGCGGACGGCAGGCTCCTGCTCCTCTCGGGGGACAAGGGTTATTGCCGCCAGGAGTTGGCCGACGGCCGCGGGGAGCCGGGTGTGACCCTCCATGGCAGCCTCTCGATGATGGTGAGCTTCTACGCCCTGGGGCGCTGGCTCGCCGGCCGGGGAGGCGAAATCCTGTGCACCTCGCGGCTCCACTCCAGCCTCACCGTGGTCGCCGGCATGCTGGGAATGCCTCCAGGCGGCGAGGTGGAGACCCGGCTCGCCTTTGACGAAGCCGTCGACCGGAGGGGGCCGGACGACTTTTTCGACCTGAAGACAGCCTTCGGGAAACCCCTTGACGACCTCACCCTGGAGCAGCTCCTGGGCTGGCTCCGGCTCTCCGGCTGGGACGCCAACGTCTTCCTCGACTGCTGGCCCGCCCTGATGAAGCACGCTACCGAGGCGCCGGGGCTCCTTCGCCTGGAGCTCTACCGAGTGATTCTCCAGGTCTGGGACCGTCACTTCCCGATCTCCCAGGCCGTCGATCTGGCCTTCCACCTCGGCGTGCTGCTCTGCGAGATCGAGCGCTACGAGGACGCCCTCCCGCTCTTCCACGAGTCCATCGCGGCCTGCGGGCCGAACCCGGCGACCGTGTACAACGTCGGCCTGTGCCTTTTCCACCTGGGGCACCTGGAGGAAGCGCTCCGTCAGGTGGACCAGGCTCTGGAAGAAGCGCCGGACTTCGAGCCGGCGCTGGAGCTGCGCGAAGAGATCGCGGAAAACAGACGCCTCGCGTCAGGCCAAGCCTGGAAAGATGGCAAGGTCACCGGACCTTGAAAGCATCTCAATCTGTCAGTTGACAGGATTGGAAATGCGCAGGCCGGAAATCCACTGGAAGTCTTCAGTGTTGGCGGTGAGAAGTTGTAAGTCGTGAACCAAGGCAGTGGCACCGATCAAGGCATCGCCCAACCCGATCGGTTTCTGTTGGCGTAGCAGGGTTGCACGCTCCAAGATGTCGGTCGAGATCTGCAAGATGGGAGCCGCAATGAAGAAGTCCTCGAAATATCGCCGGTCCTGCTCGGTGAGGCGGTGGTAGCCGAGAACCTCGACGTAGCTGATGACGGACACCGCCGGAGCATGCCTGGCGATGAAGCGGCGTAGCGCTTGGTGCTCCGGTTTGGCGGCGTAGATGATGATATTGCTGTCGATCAGCACGCTCAGTCTCTGCCGGGTAGGGGGCGGTCGCGGCGGACCTCCCGCTGCCAAGCCACCGGATCTTCAATACTGGCGACGGCTTGGGAAGCCGCAAGCTTCTCGAGGGCAGCAGCCATCTTCTCCCCGGCATGCGCCGCGTTGAATTTTTCGTCGCGCAGAATCGTGACATCAACGGGTAGCGCACGGTCTCCTTCGATCTCGGGAGGAACCTCTCCCCGCCATTCGAGGCGGTCACCTTTCAGTACGGCACGGTAGGTCGCGGTCTGCCTGTATGCAAGAGCCTTGGATGCCATGATAGCGGCCAGTTTAGCAGAGCTTGGCAGAGGATACGGCAAGATGCTTCCGCGGCGTCGATGTCTTCGCCCGGGCGGCTGCGCTATTGTGTCCGGGTCGAATTGGAGGGACCGGCATGCCAAGCTCCACTATCGCCTACCGCATCTGCCCCCTGTGCGAAGCCTGCTGCGGTCTGGAAATCGAGCTGAGTGATGGCGATGAGGGCCGCGTCGCCGCCATCCGCGGCGATGAGGAGGACGTCTTCAGCGCCGGCTATCTCTGCCCCAAGGGGGTGGCGCTCAAGGATCTGCACGAGGACCCGGACCGCCTGCGCGCGCCGCTCGTGAAGCGCGGCGGCCGCGATGGTCGGTTCGTGGAGGCGAGTTGGGACGAGGCCTTTGCCGAGATCGAAAAGCGCCTCCCACCGGTTCTTGCGAATTCCGGGCGTGACGCGGTGGCGCTTTCGATCGGCAATCCCTCGGCCCACAAGATGGGCCTGCTGCTGTACGTGACGCGGCTCGCCCGCGCTCTCGGCACGCGCAACGTATTCAGCGCCTCCACCCTGGACCAGATGCCCAAGCAGCTTTCGAGCGGGCTGATGTTCGGCCACTGGCTGTCCATTCCGGTGCCCGACATCGAGCGCTGCGATTTCCTGCTCATGCTGGGCGCCAATCCCATGGCCTCCAACGGCAGCCTGTGGACGGTGCCCGACTTCCGCGGCAAGGCCAAGGCGCTGCAGGCGCGCGGCGGCAAGCTGGTGGTGATCGATCCGCGGCGTACGGAGACCGCGCGGCTCGCCGACCGGCACCTGTTCATCCGCCCGGGAGGCGACGTGTTCTTCCTGCTCGGCATGGCGCACGTGCTGTTCGAAGAGGGCCTGGTGCGCCTCGGGGCCCTCGAAAGCCACCTGAACGGCGTGGCAGAGGTTCGCGAGGCCGTCCTACCGTTTACGCCTGAGCGCGTCGCGGCCCGTTGCGGCATCGAGGCCGCCGAGATCCGGGAGCTGGCCCGCACCTTGGCCGCCACCGAGCGAGCCGCCGTGTACGGGCGGATGGGCACCTGCACGCAGCGCTTCGGCACGCTCAGCAGCTGGCTGGTCGACGTGCTCAACGTGCTCACCGGCCACCTCGACGCGCCGGGCGGCGCGATGTTCCCCAAGGCCGCCGCCTTCGCCGCCAACACTGCGGGTCCGTCCGGCACAGGCAAAGGCGTCTCGACCGGCCGCCGCCGGAGCCGCGTCTCGAACGCGCCCGAGGTGTTCGGCGAGCTGCCCGCGACCTGCCTGGCCGAGGAGATCGAAACTCCGGGCGAAGGCCAGATCCGGGCGCTCATCACCGTCGCCAGCAACCCGGTGCTGTCGGCCCCCAACGGCCCGCGGCTGGCCGCGGCGCTGGAGACCCTGGAATTCATGGTCAGCGTGGACATCTACGTCAACGAGACCACCCGCCACGCCGACGTGATCCTGCCGGGCCTGCTGCCCTTCGAGGAATCGCACTACGACGTCGCGTTCCCCCAGCTCTCCTTCCGCAACCACGCCCGCTACAGCGCTCCGATCTTCGCGCCGGAAGCGGGACGGCCGGCGGAGTGGGAGATCCTGCTGAAGCTGGCGGCGATCGCCGAAGGGCGGGGCGCCAGAGCCGACGTGAATGCGCTGGACGACGAGATGGTGGCCGAGGATCTCCGCCGCCGCGGTGCCGGCGCCCAGGCCGATGTCCTGCTCCAGGCGGTGGCAGACTGGCGCGGCCCGGAGCGGCTGCTCGACCTCGCCCTGCGCGGCGGCCCCTACGGCGACCAGTTCGGCCGCCGTCCGGACGGCCTGACACTGGCGAAAGTCAAGGCCGCGCCGCACGGCATCGACCTCGGCCCGTTGGCCCCCCGCGTGCCGGAAGTCCTGCGCACACCCTCGGGAAAGATCGAGCTCGCACCCGCCCTGTTCCTCGAAGACCTGCAGCACGCCGAGGCGGACCTCGCGGCACCCGCTCCCGACCTGGTGGTCATCGGCCGCCGTGATCTGCGCTCGAACAACAGCTGGATGCACAACCTCCCGCTCCTGGCCAAAGGCCCGCGGCGCTGCACGGCGCTGGTCCATCCCACCGACGCGGCGCGCTATGGCGTGACCGATGGCGGCCCCGCGCGCCTGACCGGTGCCAGCGGTCACGCGGTCCTGGTGGAGGTGAAGATCAGCGACGAGGTCATGCCGGGCGTGATCTCCCTGCCGCATGGCTGGGGCCACGATCTCCCCGGCATCCAACTGCAGATCGCCGCCCAGCGTCCGGGCGCCAATCTCAACGCATTGCTCGACGACAACCTGCGCGATCCGCTCTCCGGCAACGCCGTCCTGAGCGGCGTGCCGGTGCGGCTGGACCCTCACCTCCCCGGCCCTCCTCTCCCGTCCCCTCCCTCCCCCCGCTCACCGGGAGAGGAGGGAGAAGGACGAAAAAAAGAATCTGATTTTGGATTTGCTTTTCTCCCCTCTCCCGGTGAGCGGGGGGAGGGAGGGGACGGGAGAGGGGCCGGGGGGGTACAGACCGAGCACATGGGTAACAGATCGGACCGGAGACATGGGTAACACCCAGAGATGCCCTTCCAGTTTGTCTTTCTTCCTCTCACGGCGGCGGAGAGAGTGGCCTGTGGAAGCTGCGGAAAGCTGATTACCTTCAAAGGCTTAGCACACCTTTCCGCAGCTTCCACAGGCCCGGCGGCTATGAGCGATCCATGGGCAAATCCAGGCGGTACAAGGCTTCTCAGTGTTACCCATGTCTCCGGTCCAAAGTGTCACCTATGTCCCCCGGCCGTACAGGGGTGAGGGTCCGAAGGCCGAAACGCCTTACGAGAAGAGGGTTTAGCGCGGTTTACGCCTCCTTCCTGGCATAATACCCGCGTCATGTATGAAGACCTTTTAGAAACAGCCATCGCCGCATCCAAGGCCGGAGCCGAAATCATCGGGCCGTATTTCCGCAACGCGAGCCTCGAAGTGCGGCGCAAAGGCGAGAACGATTTCGTCACCCAGGCGGACAAAGAGAGCGAAGCCGCCATCCTCGCCGTCATCCGCGAACGCTTCCCCGACCATCGCATCCTCGCCGAAGAGGGGAGCGGCGCGGGCCAGGGATACGGCGACTACGAATGGCTGATCGATCCCCTGGACGGCACCACCAACTTCCTCCAGGGCCTGCCCGTCTACTGCGTCTCCATCGCCTGCCGCCGGGGCGACGAGCTCCTCGTGGGCGCCATCAACGATCCCGAGGGGAACAACCTCTTCACCGCCGTGGCTGGCGGCGGCGCCTTCTGGAACGGCCGGCGCATGGAGACCTCGCCCCGCGAGGGCCTCAAGGGCGCCTTCCTGGCCACCGGCTATCCGTTCCGGGCGCTTCCCACGCTCGACATCTACCTGAGCATCTTCCGCGACGTCTTCCGCCAGGCCAAGGCCATCCGCCGCTGCGGCTCGGCGGCCCTCGACCTCGCCTACACGGCGGCCGGCGTCTACGACGGCTTCTTCGAGTTCCGGCTCTCGCCATGGGATATCGGGGCCGGCATCCTCATGATCCGCGAGGCCGGCGGCATCGTCACCGACCTCGACGGCGGGAACGGCTCCTTCGCGAGCGGCAACATCGTGGCGGGCGCGCCGCCCGTACAGCGCGAGCTGCTCGAGATCGTCCAGCGCCACGGCAGCGAAGAGGCCATCGAGCGGGTCAACCCGATCCACATCCAGACCCCGGAGCCCGTGGGACCGTGAGCCCGGCGCCGCCTCCCGGCGAGAGCTGGAGCCTGGAGGTCCAGATCCATCCGAGCGACATCCGCAAGCGGGTGCGCTACCTGTTCCTGAAGCGCACGCAGCTCACCGCCGCCTGCCTCGTGATTCTCCTCTACCTGCTCGGGCTCGCCCTGGGCGCCGCCGTGACCCCGGGCGTCATCCAGGGCTACCTCAACCGCCAGGAGTACCAGAACCTCATCGCCGAGCGGACCCACCGGGGCGAGCGCCTGCAGCAACTGGTGGCCCAGGCCGCCAATCTCGACGGACGGGTGGGGGAGCTCGACCTGCGGATGAACAAGATCCTCCTGGCCTACGGATTGCCGCCGGTCCAGAGGCCCAAGAGCCCCGCCGTTCCCTCCGCCGCGCCGCCCGGACCGCCGTCCGTCTACACCGGCGCCATCGAGCAGGGGGACCGCCTGCGGAGCCGCATCCGGAACCGGCTCCTGGCTCTCAACGCCTCCCTTGCCGAGGTCGAGGAATTCGAGACCGCCCACGTGGAGGACGTCCGGGCGACGCCCGCCCTCTGCCCCCTGCGCGACGAGTTCGTGCTCGTGGGCTCCTTCGGCCGCCGCCGTAGCCCCTTCACCAAGGAAGCTCGAATTCCACGCCGGAGTCGACCTCGCGGCCCCCGTCGACACCCCGGTCTACGCCACGGCCGAGGGCGTCGTCGCCTTCGCCGGCCAGATCCCCGTCCGCTTCGGCAACACCTGGTGGCGCTTCGGCAACGTCGTCATGGTGGAGAACGGCCCCGGCTTCGTCACCATCTACGGCCACAACAACCAGATCCTGGTCAAAGCCGGCCAGCGGGTCCAGCGGGGCGACCGCCTGGCGACCGTGGGGAACACCGGCTGGGCCACGAGCCCCCACCTCCACTACGAGGTCCGGCGCAAGGGAGCCGACGGCCTCTACCGTCCCGTCGATCCGCTGATCTACATCCTGGACCGCCATTGGCCCAACGAAGACCGGCTCCTGGTGAGAGCGCGCAGCGCACGGCCGGTCCGCGACTTCGAGCCGCTGCCGCCTCCCGTGGGCGGCCGGCCTGGGAGGAAGTGAGTCTCATGAGGAGCACCGCAGAAGAGCTCGCGCCCACCATGATCATTCCCCGCGGCCTCAAGATCGAAATCGATCCCGAGGGACAGCTCTCGATCCACGCTCCCGGCAACCTCGTCGTCCAGAACTCGGGGAAATATGGAGTTCTGGAGTCCCTCGGCGGCTCCATCCGCATCGACCGCGGCGTCGAAGTCGAGGCCATTACCGTCCGCTGTCCCGAGACCTGCTACGTTCAGGGTTTCCTGACCGCCTGGAAAGTGAACGCCCGCTCGCTCCACCTGGAGGAATCCGCCCGCGCCCACGTCGTCCTCCAGGAAACCGAGCGCCTGGAGATCGGCCGCGACGCCCGCCTGGTAGGCAATTTCACCTCCGAGCGGGAGCTGGTAGGCCTCTTCTCCCGCTTCGCCAACCAGGTGCGTGCCCTGCCCTTCCGCTTCGAGAGAAAAGCGCCGGCCCCCGAGCTGCCCGAAGCCCCCAAGCCGGAAGAGAAGGTCGTATACGGCGCCCAGTTCCCTCCGCCGCCCCCGGAGCCCTCACCCGCCGAGCTCCCCGAGCCTCTCCTCTTCGCCCTCGTCCTCCTGGAGCGCGAATCCGAGCGCCAGATCCACCCCGCAACCTCCCAGCGGGCGCTGGATGAGTTGATGAAGCTACTTCAGGAGCAGGACCTGGAGACCTTGGGGCTGACCTACAAGACGCTGTTCGGGCGGATCGCGGAGCCTCGGGAGGATGTCAAGAAGGCGGAGGAGCTGGTGCGGCAGCACTTTACGGGGGAGGTGGTGGTGGGGTAGGGCTGCACGGCAGAACACCAGAAGCAAGGACACCAGGGACACCAAGGACGACAAGGACCTCAAAAGCAGGAAGGACGGTAACGATCGCGGTAATTTTATTGTCCCTATGGTCCTTGCAGTCCTTGGTGTCTCTGGTGTCCTTGGCTTTTCTAGCACGCAGGCATAGAAAATCTATGAAACCATCTCCAATTTCCGAACCCTTCACAAAGCCTGACCTCCTCCGCGATCTCGGAGCCGTGCACGCTTGGAGCGCCGAGTTCTGGCAGTCCTTCGACCATGCCGAGTTCTTCGCGCCTCTGGGAGACGCATGGTCTCCGGCTGACAACGTCCGCCACCTCATCAAGTCCAACCGGCCTGTTGCGCAGGCGCTCAAGATTCCCAAATTGTTCCTTCTGCTGCGGTTCGGATTCACCCGGCGGCCGTCTCGCTCCTATTCAGCGCTGAAGGCGACGTACTACGAGGCTCTCGACTCGGGATTGAAGGCCGGGCGCTTTGGTGCGTCACCGATTCTCCCGGACCAGCAGACGGACGAACGGCGAGAGCAGGAGTTGGCCAAGCTGTCTCAGACGTTCTCGGCTCTCTCCGCGGCGGTTCAGGGATGGTCCGAACGGGCTCTGGACCGGCTACGGTTGCCGCATCCAGGGTTGGGATTGCTCACAGTGCGCGAGATGCTTCTCTTCACGCTGTACCACAATACCCACCACGTGCTCGGGGTGGACCAGCGCAGATCCCAGTTGCCGGGCGCTCCAGAGGGGCAAAAGGCATGAAGTTGGCGGTCACTTTTTCTCCTGAAGTCCCGTAGGGGCGTTGCATGCCTGCGTCCCTGACGGGGCTTCAAGAGCTCTTCGGTAGTCTTTCTAGCGCGGACACACCAGGTGGCCGTCGTTGTTTGAGAGGTCCCCCTTGCAGAGGCTGACCCTGCTGAGCTCGCTCCTGAGGAACGAACCATCTCTCTTCTTACAGAGCGCAGAGAGGTTATCCTGATCTAAACGAGCCTCACCGCACGTATGCAGGTACGAGCCGTCTTTTCCTGGGTTGCACATGAGATGGCCATCGTAATTCCAGATGTCCTCCTTGCACGAACCCACCGACGACAACTGCGTCGTGATCCACTTTCCATCCATTGTCTCGCATATGGCCGTCAAGCGGGAATCACTGCTGACGGTCCAATTGACGCAGGTTCTCGTGAAGGTACCCTGCACTGCGGCATGCGCGATGTTGATGTGGGCGAACAGAGCCATCATGCCGCAGAGCATGGCGGAAGCTACCTTTGTACTCTTCAAGGTGATCTCCTGTGCGGTTGGGAGCGTTGGGTTCCAGAATGGATGCTCCCCTCGCTAAGGTAGGCTCCGCAGTGATGCCTTGTGTTACAAGCCCGCCAGCCCGGGCCAGACAGCGCAGAGAGCTTTCCGGACGATTCCGCCGGAGAACGCCGGCTTCCTTGGGCGAGTTGGAAACTTCTGCGCAACCTGCCGAAGAAGCGAGACCACGGGTGGCGCATTCCCATAGGTAAAGGAGGGGCCGGGAGGTCGCCGCCCCAAGCGCACCTCCCGGGTCATCGTATCGTTTGTCAAAGAGCCCATTCCGGCAGGCCATCACCAGATGGCGAATCCATTCGAGATAATCCCAGAAGCTTCCATTTGGATTCGGAGGAGTAGAATATTCGAGGGTTGGGCATTCTGTCCAGACCCCAAATCAAGTCATTCGACTCTCGGAGCGTTCATTTCAGTTGTCGAATCCACTGAATTCCAATCTCGAATCCAGTGGATTTCACCTGAGGAGCTCTCATTTCGATCTTCAAAGCCAGTCGTTTCGCCGCAGAAGCATTGTGCTCAAGGTCAGAATCCAGTGGATTCCAATCCGGAATCCACTGGATTCGACATCTGAAATGAATGCTTCGAGACTAGAATCCACTGGATTATGGTTCCGAGATCAAGGATTTTGGTCTGGATCCACTGGATTCGAGATTCGAAATGACGTCTCCGGCCACCGAGATCAAGGATTCCTCTTGACGAACGGGATTATAGCCCGGATAATCCCGCCCTTCAGACCGCAAATAGAAGGATGGTGTTTGCGGATCTGGAGCGTGCTGCTCTTTGACAATTGACGTACCGGCAGGGACGAGGTGGCGGCACGCCCCTGCCGGCCTTCCTGTTTTCGTCGGGAGACGTGTAGGGTCGAATCTCGTTAGGCTTCTACCGGCACATGGTAATATTCGCGGGTTGTCTCAACTCTGGAGGACTCAATGAAAAAGAAGCCGAAGAAACTCGCCCTTCATCGCGAAACTTTGCTCTACCTGGATCTACGCAGCGCAGTAGGGGGGTATGAGCCGTCGGAAAGGACCATATGCGAGACCCGTTGCGCCTCGAACTGCACCGCCTGCGGTGGAGAAACTGGGGGTGATTCCTATGGCTCCTGCGGGGCGACCGCGTGTTTGTGCAGCGGCGGCTGCGCGACCGGAGGTGCCTGCACCGTCAGTTGTTGAGGAAAGGGAACGCGGGGCGGTCTCCTGAACCGCTCCGCAGGGATCTGGCCGGCCCCGCCCGGACGTGAATGCCCGGGCGGGAGCGGCTTCAGGGACGTTTACTCCAGCTTTACAGCCCCGTCACCCGCACCACTTCCTCGAACGTCGTCACCCCTTCGGCCAGCTTGCGGAGGGCGGACTGGCGGAGCGTCCTCATCCCGTTCTTGGTGGCTTCGCGCTTGATCTCGGGGGCGTCGGCGCCGTGGATGATGAGGTTCTTGACGGCGTCGTCGAGGGCCATGATCTCGAAGATGCCGCTCCGGCCCAGGTAGCCGGTGTTGCGGCACTCGAAGCAGCCTTCGCCTTCCTTCACCTTGATCCGCTTGCCTGGCGGTACGGAGAGGCGGAGGGCCGAGACCTCTTCGGGCTCCAGGTGGCGCTCGGTCATGCAGTGGGGGCAGATGCGCCGCACGAGGCGCTGGGCCATGGCGCCCACCAGGGTCGAGCTGATGAGGAAGCGCTCGATTCCCAGGTCCGCCAGGCGGGAGATGGAGGAGGGCGCGTCGTTGGTGTGGAGAGTGGAGAAGACGAGGTGGCCCGTGAGCGCCGCCTGGATGGCGTACTGGGCCGTCTCGGCGTCGCGGATCTCGCCGACCATGATGACGTCCGGGTCCTGGCGCAGGATGTGGCGCATGGCGGCGGCGAAGGTGATTCCTACCTTGGTCTGGACCTCGGTCTGGTTGAAGTCCTGGTGGACCATTTCGATCGGATCCTCGATCGTGGTCACGTTGATCTCGCGGCTGCAGATGGTCTTCAAGGCCGAGTAGAGGGTCGTGGTCTTGCCCGAGCCGGTGGGGCCGGTCACCAGGATGATGCCGTGGGGGCGGGTGATGAAGTCGTTGAAGGTCTGGAGCTCGTCCGGGTAGAAACCGAGGCCGGAGAGGTCCTGCATCACCACCTGGGGGTCGAAGATGCGCATCACGACCTTCTCGCCGAACGCCACGGGGAGGGTGGAGACGCGGAGCTCGATCTCGCGGCCGGCGCGGGTCATCTTCACCCGGCCGTCCTGGGGGCGGCGCTTCTCGGCGATGTCCAGGCGGGACATGGTCTTGATGCGGGAGGTGACCGCCGCGTGCACGATCTTCGGCATCTTCTGGATGTCATGGAGAACGCCGTCGATCCTGAACCGGATCAGGCTGTCCTCGCGCTTGGGCTCGACGTGGATGTCGCTCGCCCGGCTCTCGAAGGCGTGCTGGAGCATGAACTCGACGGCGTTGACCACGTGCTGGTCCGAGGACTCGATCTCGGTCTCGCTCTTCATCCGGACGAGCTGCTCGAGGTTGCCGAGGTCGATGCCGGAGGCGAGGTCCCGCTCGGCCTTCTTGACCGAGTGGCGCAGGCCGTAGAACTCAGTCAAGGCTTTGAGGATGTCGGGTTCGGAGGCGACGACGAACTGGACATCGCGGCCGGCGATGCGCTTGAAGGAGTCGATGCCCTCGATATCCAGGGGATTGGCGAGAGCCACCCGCAGCTTGCCGCCCTCCATGTCGAGGGGGATCATGCGGTGCCGCTTGGCGAACGGCCGCGACATTTTGGACTCGATGAGGTCCGCGTTGAGGTTCAGGGCGTCGATCCGGACGTGGCCGAGCTTGGCGTCCCGGGCGATGGCGAGAGCGATGTCCATCTCTGTGAGGGGAGCGCCCGAGTCGCGTCCGTTGGGCAGCCGGAGCTGGCAGATGAGGTCGTAGGCCACGGCCTTCTGCTCGTAGGCGCTGGCGTTGCGCAGCCGGGACGGCAGGGCCTTGGCCTCCTGCCGGATGGTTTCGACCTGTTCGGAGGTTATGCAGCCCTGGCGGACCAGGATGTCCGCGACGATCTCGGGAGTGAGGTTCATACGTCGAGCGCCCTTCTGTGAAGAATCTTGTAGACGGCACAGTTTAGCGGAACTCGGGCAAAAGGGGCCACTGAGCCCGGTTTGGATCTCAACGGCCGGCTCCGCCTCCCCGGTTTCCACGGACCGGTGCCCGCCCTTCGAAGGCTCCTCCTCCGTCTCCGGCGCCCGTTTCCCGGCCACTTTCCCTGAGAGGGAAGCTGTTTTCCCCGGGTCCTCAGTGATCCGGCAAGAGGGGCGCACCTTCCGCCACGAGGGCCGGGCGTCTCGGCTCAAGGGAGAGCACATCGAGGGCCAGGGGAAGCCGTCCGGTGATCCAGGGGAGGGAGGTCTGGCGCGAGGGGAAAGAAGTTGAGGAAAGATGCCGGGAGACTGGGATTGGGGGCAGGCGGTGCTCAGAGGTAAAGCGGAGGTTCCGCCGCAGTCGCCATTAATGCCGGTGTGATTGATGAGAAATCATGATGAAAAGGGTGCCGTATCGCCAAAGGCCCTCTCAATCGCAGAGCGGGCCTGCTCCCGGACTGCTGGAACCGTTGTCACGGTGGACAGACGCTGGAGCAGGACCTCCAAGTTTGCCATGCGATGTTTCGCGGCTTCATGAAGGAAATCGAGATCCTTGTCGCGCCCAGCGATAGCCTTCGCAACGAGCAGATCGTGGACTTCCAGGCACAGTCCCCTGGCTCCGCGCGTGTTCTCGCTCCGGATGACGATAAGGCGCTCCTTCCATCCTTCCGGCAGGATGGCTGTTTCTTCGGCGACACCCTGAGCGTAGTAGCCAAACGTCTCATGGAATGGAGAGAGCTCGCCGATGCTGCCTTCGATGACGTCAGCACGCTCGGGATGGTTCAGGGGGAAGAGGTCCGCTTCGACCGAGACGCGCATGGACTCCGGAGCATCGGGAAACTGTCCGAGGATCGCCTGACTGCCGATGACCACGATGGTGTCGTCGTCGGCAATGACCGAGGCGGCGCGGATGAGGTGCTTGAGTTGCTCCCGGGTCATGGCCGTGGGGAGAAGTGCTCCCGGGTCTCGCGCCAGATCTGCCATCGTTCCCGGGGTTTCAGGGCGCCGGCGAACGGACTCGACTGGCGGAGCTCGTCCGCGAGCTCGCTTCGTTCTACGAGGAAGGCTGCGATCAAAGTCTCGTCACCCGCCAGGATCTCCGCCCACCTCCGGGCGTAAAACCGGACGCTCTCGCCGGACCCCAACCATCCCTGAACGCGACGGCGCGCTTTTTCGAGGATCTCCGGCTGGCTCTGCAGGCGCCCGGCGATGACGCGGTGATAGGCGACGCTTCTCTCTTCCGCTAGACGGTGAAGGTCCATGGCGCAGTCTGGTTCTCAAGCTTCAATCAGCGGACAGAAGGCCTCGATCTCCATGTCCCGGAGCCGGAGAGCAAATCTCCGGTCCATGGTGATCACAGGGGCTCCTGTACGTCGGGCTAGAACGGCGTACATCATGTCGTAGGCGCCGCCTTGGTACCTGGATGCAGCGACCAGAGCTTCCGGCGCCAGGGAGATTTCGGGGATCAGGGAGCCGACAAACTCCAGACACCGCTCGACCCGGGTGACGGCCTGGTCTACCGTGAGCTTCCCAGCACGAACGTACTTCAACAGCGAATTCGCGACCTCGGAGCAGTAAAGGACCGGCGCCATCACGAGGGCCACGTCTTTGAGCTTCCGGCTAAGCTTCAAGGCGTGGTCGCCCCTCAAGACGAGGTGCACCGCGGCGGAAGCGTCAAGAACGGAGCGAGCCGTCAACGCTCCCGGTCCTCACGGATGAGATCTTCAGGAGCAGGGTCTAGATGCTGCGTCCCCTCAAGGGCGATCTCCCTCTCGATCTCATCCAGGACCTTGAGGCGCCGTTCTCTCGCCGCCAGCTCGGGGATGCGGCGCAGCTCCACGATCGCCTGCTGTGCCAAGCTTCGATGCTCAACCTCGGCTCGGTAGGCCAAAGCCTCGTACACGTCTTCGGGCAAGTCGCGGATCTGCAAGGATGGCATCTGAGCTTTCCTCCTTCGTCTTCATCATAATGCATGCATTCTGCTGAAGCAATTCTCGCTCCCGAGATCACGATAGACTCTCCTCCACGTGTCCACCCCTCTGATCCCCCTCCTGCTCGTGGTCGCCAGCAGCCTCGGCTGGGCGGGGTTCGACCTGTTGCGCAAGCTGCTGCTCGAGAAGGTCCCGCCGGTCGCGCTGCTGCTCCTGCTGGCGGCCGGCTCGGGGGTCCTGTTCGGGGTGTGGACGGTGGTGGCGGGGGCTTTCCAGCCGGGGCCGGGGTACTGGGCACCGGCTCTGGCAGCGGTCGGGCTCAACATCGCGGCCAATCTCCTGCTGCTCCAGGGGATGCGGATCGCCCCGCTCTCGGTCACGGTGCCGCTGCTTTCGCTGACTCCGGCGTTCGCCACGCTGCTGGCGATCCCCATGCTCGGGGAGCGGCCCACGAGGCTGGGGGCTCTCGGCATCGTGATGGTGATCGCCGGGGCGGTCTGGCTCCATTGGCAGCCGCGCAAGGGGCTGGCGCGCCCGGCGGACACCGGAGCCCTGAAGGGCGCGTTGATGGTGGCGGCGACGGCGCTGTGCTGGTCCATGACGATCCCGCTCGACAAGATGGCGGTGGAACGGGCTCCGGCGGCGTTTCATGGGTTCTTCCTGAACATGGGGGTCGCAGCCGGGGTGCTCGTGGTGCTCCTGGTGCAGGGCCGGCTCGGAGAGGTCGGCCAGGTGCGGGCCGTGCCGGGCCTGCTCGTGCTGGCTTTGATCGTCAGCTCGGGAGCCCTGGCGCTCCAGCTCCTGGCCCTCCCTCACGTGTTCGTGGGCACGGTGGAGACGCTGAAGCGCGGCATCGGCAACTTCATGGCGTTGATTTCCGGCCGGGTCTTCTTCGGCGAGGCGGTGACGCCGGTCAAGCTCCTGGCCGTGGTGCTGATGGCGGTGGGGGTGGGGCTGATCCTGACCTAGGCATGGGAGAATGGGGCATGGTGGATTGGGACGCGGATTACGTTGTTTCGAGGTCGCTGACGCTGGAGGTCACCCGGACGGGCAAGCTCGTGGCCGCGACCTCGCTCTCCCGCAGGCCCTACGAGTTGGACTCCGAGGCCGTGCCGGTGCTTCTGGCCTTTGCCTCGGGGACCACCCCGCGGGCGGCCTTCCAGCAGCTGCAGGAGGAGTGGGAGATCGAATGGGACGGCTTCGGCCAGTTTGTGAAGACCATGCTCGACGATGGCGTCCTCGTGTCCGCTGGAGGCGAGCCGCCCACCTCCCTCGTCTCGACGGGTTTCGGCGCCGCCGCCAATCACGTGGGGATGCTGCGCGATACGGTGCGCGTGATGGCCTACCGCGCCGCCATCGAGAAGCACGCCCCGGGCAAGCGGGTGGTGGAGGTCGGCTGCGGCACGGGCATCCTCTCCCTGTTCGCCGCCAAGGCGGGGGCCAGCAGGGTGATCGCCATTGAGGAGAGCCAGGTCTCCGAGACGGCGGCGGCCATGTTCAAGGCCAATGGCTGCTCGGACGTCATCGATCTCAAGGTGACCAACAGCCGCAACGCGGAGATGGACGAGCCGGCCGATCTGCTGATCCACGAGATCCTGGGGGTGGACCCGTTCGACGAGAACCTCCTGCCGGTGCTGCTCGACGCCCGCCGCCGCCTGCTCAAGCCCGGCGGCCGGATGCTGCCCCGGCGGCTGGAGATCTGCTGTCTGGGGATCGAAGGGACCGAGGATTACGAGCACGACGCGGCCCTGGCGGTCGTCCGGGCGCGGGAGCTCTCGGGCCTCCACGGCCTCGACTTCAGCCCGGTGGTCCAGGCCGTTGAAGCCTCATCCTCCCGGCCCAGGCGGACCCGGTCCTGGCTCAACGAGAAGACCTTCGACCGCAAGGTCCTCTCGGAGGAGCTGCGGCTGCTGGATCTGGACCTGGAAGCGGGCGACCTGGAGATCGTGGGCCGTCCGTCCGCGGCTTCGCTGCGGATCACGGCCGCGGGCGCTCTCGTGGGCGTCGTCCTCTTTTTCCGGGCTCATCTCGACGAGGAGATCCGGCTCACGAACTCGCCCTTCGCCCCGGTCACGCACTGGGGTTGGGATATCCGGACCTTCTCGCGGCGCCTGCCCGTCCGGCCGGGCGACGAGGTGCCGCTGGCGGTGGAGATCGAGAGCACGCTGGGCAATCAGAGGATGAATATCGATTTGGGAGCTTAGATTCTGGATTGGGAGGTGCGGGATGCCAAAGCCCATCTTCGTCTTGCTGCTGCTCGTGGCTTGCGCCGCGTCCGGACTGCCGCTGGAGCGGATCAAGGTGCCGGCGGGGTTCTCGATCTCGCTGTTCTCGGACCAGGTGCCCGGCGCGCGCTCGATGGCGCGCTCGCCCAAGGGCATCCTGTACGTGGGGACGCAGGGGCCGGGGAAGGTCTACGCGCTGGTGGACCGCAACGGGGATGGCCGGGCGGATGAGGTCCACACCGTCGCCTCCGGCCTGAACCGGCCGAACGGGGTGGCGTGGAAGGACGGCGCCCTCTATGTGGCCGAGATCTCGCGCATCCTGCGCCTGGACGGCATTGACGACCGGCTGAAGAACCCGCCCAAGCCGGTGGTGGTGACCGATGCCTATCCGAAGGATACCCATCACGGGTGGAAGTTCATCCGCTTCGGCCCGGACGGCCAGCTCTACGTGCCTGTGGGGGCGCCATGCAACATCTGCAATCCGGAAAACCCGATCTATTCGACGATCACCCGGATTTCTCCCAAAGGGGGCAAGCCGGAGATCTTCGCGCACGGCATCCGCAACACGGTGGGCTTCGACTGGCACCCGCAGACGCGCGAGCTCTGGTTCACGGAGAACGGCCGGGACTGGATGGGCGACGACTCGCCGCCAGACGAGTTGAACCGATGCCCACAAGGGGCGCCCCGGGCCGGGCTCCACTTCGGGTTCCCGTATTGCAATGGAAGCACTCCAGACAAGGAATTCGGCAAGCACCGCCAGTGCTCGGAGTTTGTGCCGCCGGCCATCAGCCTGGGACCTCATGTGGCCGCGCTCGGCATGCGCTTCTACACGGGGAAGATGTTTCCGGAGCCCTACCGGGGCCAGGTTTTCATCGCCGAGCACGGCTCGTGGAACCGCTCGGAGCCGATCGGCTACCGGGTGACGCTGGTGCGCCTCCAGGGCAACAAGGCCGTGTCCTATGAGACGTTCGCAGAGGGGTGGCTCGCGGGCGGAGACGCCTGGGGGCGGCCGGTGGACGTGGAGGTGCTGCCGGACGGATCGCTGCTGATTTCGGATGACAAGGCGGGTGCGATCTACCGCATCGCCTATAATAGAAAATAGGAATGGGGATCGGGAACGCTCTCCGGGAGCGGGGCCGGCGCCTCTGGCTCTGGTTCTTCCCGCCGCGGGTGCCGCTGCCGGAGAGGGCGCGGAGCGTGCTGCGGGCGTTGTATCCCGGGCTCGACCTGGACGTGGTGACGTTTCACAAGGGGCTGCCGCACTTTCTGAACCTGGCGGGGAACGTGGCGATCACCCTGCCGGCCCTGCTGGCGCCCCGCCGCACGCGGGTCTATGTGGATCCGCGCCACTGGCGTCCGGAGGACGTTGAAGGGCTGGGTACGCTGGCACATGAGGCCTATCATGCTCTTCAGGTACAGGAGGCTGGTTGGGGTGTGGGGCCTTTCCGGCCCTTCCTGGTGCTTTACCTGGCCTGCGCGGCGGCGAACCGGTTTCGCTACCGCGGCCATCCCATGGAGGAGGACGCTTACGTCCTGGCCGGGAACCGCCACAGCCGGTTCGAGACCCAATTCGCCGCCGCGGACGCGGAAACCATCGAGCGGGACTCGGCCGGTCTCTCGACGGCGTCGAGCGAGCTGCGGTTCTGGCGCAAGCTCGCGGCGAGCACGCCCGTCGCCTGCCGCTGCTACGTTCAGGGCCATGTTCATAAAACGCGCTGGCTTTGGCTCCTCGGAGCCCTGGGCGCTCTTCCCGTGGGGGGCTGGCTCCTGCTCTGGGCTCTCGCCACCGGGATCGTGTGGATCGCCCGGCTGCTGGTCGAGAGCGTGGGGGCCGCGGCCGCTGGGCTTTTGTGGGGGGCCGGGCTCCTTGCCGGCTCTTTTGAACGGATACGGGAATCGTGAATAGAAGCACCCGTAGTAACGGACCGGCGATTTCAGGCGCCTAACCTCATGAGTCAGGGGATTCCTTTTCCCCGGCCTGTCAGAACCGTGTTGGGACAGACGAGAGGAGAGACGTGGTGAGACTGGTCATTGCCGATCAACATCAACTCTTCCGGGATTGCCTGGCCGCCGTGCTCGCGGAAGGCCAGAGGTTCGAGGTGGTCGGCAAGGTCTCGAACGGCCGGGAGGCTCTGGAGCGGCTGGGGGAGACCCGGGTGGACATTCTGCTCGTGTCGCTCGACCCCGCGGACGGCATCTGCGGCCTGATCCGGGAGATCGAGGAGAGGTCCCCGGCTTCCAAGGTGGTGCTGCTCGGCCGCGACGATTCCGAGGAGAGGGTCCTGGACTGCCTGCAGGCGGGCGCCTGCGGGTATCTCGTGCGGGACCAGTCGCTGGCGGACCTGCGGTCGGCGATCGAAGCCGTTTCGCAGGGGGACACCGTCTGTACGCCCCGGATCGCCAATTCTCTGTTCAACCGCCTGGCGCGGCTCGGCCGGGAGCGGCGGCGGCGGGCGCGGCTCGACTACCTCACGCTGACGCCCCGGGAAGCTCGAGATCCTCGGCCTCATCTCCGAGGGGCTGAGCAACCAGGAGATCGCGCGCGGGCTCTTCCTGTCGGTGCACACGGTCAAGAACCACGTCCACAAGATCCTGGAGACACTCGGGGTGCACAGCCGCTGGGCCGCGGTGCGCCACGCCGTGGAGAGAGAATGGATCCAGGACCGGAGGCGGCGGTGAGGGCCGGGATCTTCTCCGGGGCCGGGCATGAACCGTTTTTAGGCCCCCCGGTTCATTGCCGGGTCCAACCCGAAAGATTTACTTCCCTCTATATGCAGTCCTCGATCCGGGTGGTGGTCGTAAGCGAGGAGCGGATGTTTCGTGAGGCTGTGGCGGCTTCGGTCGCGGGGTATGAGGGGCTGGAAGCCGCGGGCGACGGCCAGGAGGAGGGAGTCGACGTCGTGCTGATCGACGCCGCTTCCGATCTCCAGGCGGGCCTGCGCCGGACCTGGGAGGCACGCGAGCGGTGGCCGGAGGCGCGGCTGATCGCCCTGGGGCTGGACCGGGAAGACGACTCGGTGGACTTCATCGAGGCCGGAGTCCAGGGGTACGTGCTCAAGGGGGCGTCTCCGGACAGCCTCGTGGAGGTGATCCGCTCGGTGCACCAGGGGCGCACGCCCTGCTCGCCGCGCGTGGTCGCCTCGGTGCTCGCCCGAATCTCCGTTCTGTCGAGCGTGAAGGCCGACCCCCTGCCGCAGAGCGTCGAGCCGCTCACTCTGCGCGAGCGGGAGGTGCTGGGGCTGCTGGCTGCCGGCCTCGGCAACAAGGAGGTGGGACGGCGCCTCCGCATCACCGTCCAGACGGTCAAGAACCACGTCCACAGAATCCTTGAGAAGCTGCAGGTGCACCGCCGCCGGGAGGCCGTGAGGCTCGCCTATGATCTCGGCCTGCTGGCGGAGCCGAGGGAGATTCCCCACCTATGGGGTCAATCGCGGGAACAACGGACCTTCGGCCTCCACGCCGCCGGTCCCTTCGATGGAGGAGAGAAGGCGTGAACAACAATGCAGAGGAGATTCGGAGTCGCATCAAGCAGATCATCGCCAACGTGGCCGGCTTGAATCCGGGCCGCATCCCTGATGAAGCCACCTTGCGGGATGAGCTGAAGCTCGATTCGCTCTCCCTGCTGGAGATCGGGGTCGACGTCGATCTTGCCTTCAAGCTGGAGCTGCCGGACGAGCGCTACAAGGAGGTCGACAGCCTGCAGGCCATGGTGTCGCTGGTCCAGCAGCGGCTGTCCGAGCTGTCTCCGAAAGCGGTGCAGGCATGAGGAAGGCGCAGAGCGCGATCGCGGTCACCGGCCTCGGGCTGGTCACTCCGATCGGCTCAGGGCGCCAGGAGGTCTGGGAAGGCCTCCTCGCGGGCAAGAGCGGCTTCGCGCCCGTGGAGTCGTTCGACACGCGGGCCTTCACCACCCACCTGGGCGCCGAGGTGCGGGGCTTCGATCCCGCTCCCTGGACGCGCCGCCACGATCCGGCGTCGCTGGGCCGGGCCTCGCTGCTCGCCATCGCCGCCGCCCGGCAGGCCCTGGAGGACGCGGGGCTCGATCCCGATTCGCTGGAGCCCGGGCGGGCCGGGGTCGCCATGGGCACCACCTCCGGCGAGCCGCGGGAGGTAGAGCGCTTCGACGACCGTTTCCTGGCGGGCGAGCTGGACCGGGTGGGACCCGAGTTCATCTCGCTCTACCCCTGCCATATGATCGCCGCCCATGTGGCGCGGGAGGTGGGCTTCGCCGGACCGAACCTGATGATCCCCACGGCCTGCGCGGCGGGGAACTACGCCATCGCCCACGCGGTGGACGTCCTGCGGGCCGGCCGGGCGGACGTCATGCTGGCCGGCGGGGCCGACGCGTTCTCGCGCATCACCTATACGGGCTTCCACCGCCTCGGCGCCATCGCCCCGGAGCGGTGCCAGCCGTTCGACCGCAACCGCAAGGGGATGATCCCCGGCGAGGGGGCGGCCGTGCTGGTGCTGGAGCCCCTGGAACGGGCGCTCGCGCGGGGAGCCCGTGTCTACGCCGAGCTGGCGGGGTATGGACTGACCTGCGACGCCCACCACATGACGGCGGCCCATCCGGAAGGGGACGGCGCGGCCCGGGCCATGGAGAAGGCCCTGGCCGACAGCGGCGCCTCGCCGGAGGACGTCAGCTACGTCAGCGCCCACGGCACGGGCACGACGACCAACGACCGGCTGGAGGTCCTGGCCGTGCGGCGGGTGTTCGGCGAGGCCGCCCGCCGGACGCCCATGAGCTCGATCAAGTCGATGATCGGCCACACCATGGGCGCGGCCTCGGCCATCGAGGCGGCCGTGTGCGCTCTGGCCGTGTTCGAGGACCGCATCCCGCCCACGATGAACCTGGAGGAGCCGGAGGAGGATCTCGACTTCGTGCCCAACGAGGCGCGGGACCACGAGGTCCGGCTGGCCATGAACAACGCCTACGCCTTCGGCGGCAATAACGCTTCCGTGATCCTGCGCAAGCACGAGGGTTGAGCGATGGGTGTGGTCGTCACGGGCGCTGGCGTCATCTCGTCCATCGCGGACTCGCCCGCCGGTCTGCATGCGGCGCTGTGCGAGGGGCGGAGCGGCCTCAAACCCATCGAGCTGTTCTCGACCGAGGGGCTGGGCTGCCACCAGGCCGGCGAGATCCGCCCGTTCGAGCCGCGCGACTACCTGGGGGAGCGCAACCTGCGGCCCATCGACCGCACCTCGCGCCTGCTGCTGGTGGCGGCCGGGCAGGCCCTGAAGGCGGCGGGATACCCTGCAGATGACGCGGCGGCGATGTCTGAGCAGGAGGTGGGGCTGGTCCTCGGCACCACCTTCTGCAGCGTGCGGACCATCGCGGAGTTCGACCGCCGGGGGCTCCAGCTCGGGCCGTCCTACGCGAGCCCGTTCGACTTCGCCAACAGCGTCATCAACGCCGCGGCCGGGCAGGCGGCCATCTGGTTCGGGTTGCGCGGCTCCAATTCGACCGTCTCGGCCGGCGAGGCCTCGGGGCTCGCGGCGATCGCCTATGCCACGGACCAGATCCGCGGCGGCCGGGCGTCCGCGCTGCTCGCGGGCGGCGCCGAGGAGCTGTGCTTCGAGTCCTTCGTGGGCCATCTCCGGGCCGGCCGCCTGTGCGGCTCGGGGGAGGGGGAGCGGAGGTCGCCATCCCCTTCCATCCGCGGCGCAACGGCTTCGCCCTGGCCGAAGGGGCCGCCCTGCTGATGCTGGAAGACGCCGGAGCCGCGGCCGGGCGGGGCGCTCCGGTCCTGGCGGAAGTGCTGGGGCACGGCTCGGCCTTCGCTCCCCAGAGGACGCGGGAGGCGGCTGCCGTGGCCGTGGCCCGCGCCGTCCGGCTTGCCCTGGAAGACGCCGGGATCGGACCGGCGGACGTCGGCTGCCTGAGCGTCTCGGCCAACGGCAGCGTGGACGGCGACCTCTGGGAGGCCCTCGGAGTGGCCGAGGCGCTGGGACCACGGGCCGCGGACCTGCCGGTCACGGCCATCAAGTCCCTTCTGGGCGAGGCGCTCGGCGCGTCGGGAGGGCTCCAGGCCGTCGCGCTCCTGGGCACGCTTGCCGATGGCAGGCTGCCGGGCATCCCGGGGCTCGTGCCCAGCGGAGAGGTTCCCCTGGGAGGCCTCGCTGGAGAAACGCGGCAGGTGGCGGCGCGGCGGGCTCTCGCCACCGCGCTCTCGGCCGATGGGCACGCCTTTGCCGTCGTTCTGGGGACTCGCGGAGAGGGCGGTTGAGCGGAGACCTGGTCCCCCGCTTCGAAGAGCAGGGCTACAGCGCCGAGGCCATGGAGGCGCGGCGGCGCTGGGTCGAGGAGCGGACGGGGGCGCGGCTCGGCTTGGTCGGCGCTTCGGCGATCCCCGGCGAGGCCATGCGGGGGAACATCGAGAACCCCGTCGGCGCCGTCCAGGTGCCGCTCGGGGTGGCCGGCCCCCTGCTCATCGAGGGGGAGCACGCCCGCGGCACCTTCTACGTCCCGCTCGCCACCACCGAGGGCGCCCTGGTGCGCTCCTACGAGCGGGGCATGGTGGCCATCACCCGGTCGGGAGGGGCCACCGTTCGCCTGCTGGCGGACGAGAACCGCGTCTCGCCCGTCTTCGTGTTCGAAGGGGTGGCCGAGGCCGCCGTGTTCGCCCGCGGTCTCCCCGGCTGGTTCGACGCCTTGAAAGCCGAAGCCGAGTCCACCACCCGCCACGGCCGGCTGCTGCGGATCGAGCCCCGGCCCGTGGGGCGCGAGGTTGCCGTCCACTTCGTCTACTGGACGGCCGACGCCCATGGCATGAACATGATCGTCAAGGCCACCGATCGCGCCTGCCGCTGGCTGGTGGAGCAGGGGCACGCCCGGCGGTACTACGTCTTCAGCGGAGCCGAGTCGGAGAAGCGGGCGAGCGGCTCGCTCTTCGGCGGCGGCAAGGGCAAGAGGGTGGTGGCCGGGGTGCGCATCCCCCCGCGGATCGCGCGGGCCTGGCTGCACGCCCTGCCCGCGGAGATCGCCGACCTCTGGCAGCGCACCGTGATCGGCCATCTCCAGGCGGGCACGCTCGGCTACAACGGCCATTTCGCGAACGGCCTCACGGCCCTCTTCATCGCCTGCGGCCAGGACGTCGCCAACGTGGCCAACTCCGCCGTGGGGATCACCGTCTTCGAGGTGCTGCCGGAAGGGGACCTCTACGCCAGCGTCACCCTGCCGGCCCTCACGGTGGCCACCGTCGGCGGCGGCACGGGCCTGGGCACGGCCCGCGAGTGCCTGGAGATGCTCGGCTGCGCGGGGGCGGGGGGAGCGCCGAAGCTCGCGGAGATCGCCGCCGCCACCCTGCTGGCGGGCGAGCTCTCCATGGGAGCCGCCATCGCCAGCGGCGAATTCGTCAACGCCCACGAGGAGTACGGAAGGAACCGGCCGGACCCGGAGGACAGAAAGGTGTGAAACGCCCCTTCCGCGGTCTGCGCCGGCCGCCCGATCCGTCCTACGATGCCGTGGTGATCGGCTCCGGCATCGGCGGGCTGATCACGGCCAACCTGCTGGCGAAAGGCGGGCTCAAGGTGCTGCTCGTCGAGCAGCACTACATGGTGGGCGGCTACTGCAGCACCTTCCGCCGGGGCGGCTACACCTTCGACGCGGCCACCCACTTCTACCCGCTGCTGGGCAATCCCGAGACCCTGACCGGCCGCCTGCTCGGCGAGCTCGGCGTCGAGACCGGTTGGGTCAAGATGGACCCGGTCGACACCTTTCACTTCCCCGACGGCACCCGCTTCGCCGTGCCGGCGGACCTCGATGTCTATCTCGCGAAGCTCAAGGGCGAGTTCCCCGAGGAGGCGGGCGCCCTCGACGACTTCTTCGTGGCCGTGCGCGAGGCCTATCTCCTGGGCCTGCTGCACTACTTCCGCGGCCGGCCGGTGGAGCAGACGCCGCGCCTCTCGCTCTACATCAACCTCACCGTCAAGCAGGCCCTGGACCGCTGGTTCCGCGATCCCAGGCTCAAGCTCCTGCTGACCGCCGACTGCCCGCACTGGGGCTCGCCCCCGGGCCGCACGTCGTTCGTCTTCGATTCCATGCTGCGGCTCTCCTACTTCCTCGGCAACTACTACCCCAAGGGCGGCTCGCAGGCGTTCGCGGACGACCTGGCCCGGTGCTTCGAGGAGCGGGGCGGGCACATCCTCATCAGCACGCTGGCCCGGCGGATCGTGATCGAGGAGGAGACGGCCCGCGGAGTGGAGATCGAGATCCTGCGCGGCCCCTTCTCGGGTTTCACCACCACGGTGCGAGCCGACGCCGTGGTCTCCAACGCCGACCTGCTGCTGACCCTGGAGCAGCTGGTAGGACCCGGGCACCTGCCGCCCGAAGCCGTGGAGCCGGTCCGGCGTCTGCGGACCACGTTTCCCTGCTGGCTGACCCACATCGGCCTGAGAGGCGTGCCCCCGGGCGTGCTGGAGGAGGCCCAGGGCTACTACTGGGACTCCTGGGAGATGGACCGGGTCGGCCGGGGCGCCCTCCGCTTCAAGCTCTTCGCGCCGACCCTCTATGAGCCGGAGATGGCGCCGCGCGGCGAGCAGGTCCTCATCGTTCAGAAGGTGCTAGATTTAGATTACAATTCGGTCGAGGACTGGCCGGGGCATAAAAGAGAAATGGAAACGTTTATCTTTTCCAATCTCGAAAAGGTGATCCCCGGGATCGGCGAGCGGATCGCGGTACGGAGCAGCGCCTCGGCCCGCACCTCTTGGCGGTTCACTCTGAATACCCAAGGGGCGATGCTGGGTTGGGAGATGTCGCCCGAGCAGTTGGGAGCGGGCCGGCCGGCGCCCGAGACGGCGATCCGGAACCTCCACTGCGTGGGCCACTGGACGCAGCCCGGAGGCGGCATCACGCCCGTGATCGTTTCCGCCCAGCAGGTGGCACAGACAGTTCTCCGCGGCTCGTCCGCTCAGAAGGAGGCAACGACATGGCACGGCTCCTCCTCGACGGCCCCGAAGACTTTGTAGCGGCGCTTCTGGCCGGGCGGGTGGAGGGAGGGGGGGAGGCCGGAACGGTCGTCTACCGTCCGCGGCTGATCGAAGCCCTACCGGACCTGGAAGCGGCCGGCGCCGCCTTCGCGGGGCTCGCTTTCCAGGGGCCTGGAAGGCTCGTCCTGCTCTCGTCCGCCGCCGCTCTCGACCCGAGCCATCACAATCCCGGCTACGTGGCGGAGTCCTTCCGGCCGGAGGGCAGCCACCCCGTGGCCCGCGCCTGGCGGGATCTCGAAGACCTCGCCGCGGCGAAGCTGCCGGACTGGGAGCGGATCGTCCTGCGTCCCGCTCCGGTGGTGGCCCGTGACGGGGCCGATCCCTTCTCCAGGCTGCTCCAAGGCCGCTCCGCCGTGGTGCCGCCGGGGTTCGATCCCGCACTCCAGGTCCTCGCTCCCGAGGATCTCGCCGAGGCCGTGCGGTGCGCGGTGGCGAACGGCGCCGGCAGGCCCGGCGTCTACCACGTCGCTCCCTTGGGGGCCGTGCCGGTGCGCGTCGCCCTGCGCCTCGCGGGCGTCCGGCGCATCCCGATGGGTTGGGGCGGTGGCTGGCTCGACTACCTGCGCCACAACGCGACCGTCTCTGGAAAGAAGATCGAGCGCGAATTGGGTTTCGTCCCGAAGAAGACGAGCGCCGAAGCTGTGGTGGCCGCCTTTGGCAGCGGAGAAGCCCCCGAGCCTGACGATTTCGGATTGGATCTGGGCTACATCGCCGCCTACGAGCGCACCCTGTTCCGTTTCCTTCACGACCTCTACTGGCGGATCGAATATCAGGGTCTGGAGAACGTGCCGCGGCAGGGGAGGGCCGTGCTCACCGGCGTCCACCGGGGCTTCATGCCCTGGGACGGCGTCATGGCCCTGGTGGCCATCCACCGGGCCACCGGACGGGTCCCGCGCTTCCTGATCCATCCCTGCCTGGTCAAGAACCCCTTCCTGGCCAACTACATGACCAAGCTCGGCGGCATCCTGGCCTGCCAGGAGAACGCCGACTGGGTACTGGAGCGGGAAGGGCTCCTCGGCATGTTCCCCGAAGGCATCCACGGCGCCTTCACCCCGTACCGGGACGCCTACAAGCTCGGCAAGTTCGGGCGCGACGAGTACGTGAAGATGGCCCTGCGCAACCGCGCTCCCATCGTGCCTTTCGTCACCGTGGGGAGCGCCGAGATCTATCCCATCTGGGGCCGGCTCGACTGGAAATGGGTCAAGCGCGCCACCGAGTGGCTCTACCTGCCGGTCTGTCCCAACTTCCCGCTCCCCGGCCTGCCCCTCCCCTCGAAGTGGCACACGAGGTTCCTGGAGCCTGTTCCGGTCCAGGAGAGCTACGGCCCCGAGGCGGCCGACGATCCGGAGACCGTGCGCGCCATCAGCCGCGAGGTGAAGGCGCGCATGCAGGGGGCGATCGACGACATGCTCCGCCGCCGGCGGTCGGTCTTCTTGGGATCAATCTTCGAGGACGCTCCGCGGTTGAGCGAAGTGGAAGGACGCCCTGTGTGAGGCTTAGATCCCTTTTGGTCCCACCCGCCCGCGTTTCTACAGATCCCGTTACTTTAGGATGTCAAAGTGTCTCTGAACCGGAAGGAGACGGCGTGAGGCACTTTGCAGCCAACCTCCGCCGGCTCGCGTGGATCGTTCGCGTCCTGGCGGCCCATGCCTTGGCTAACGCGCTGGGCGCGCGCTTGGCGCGCTGGCCGTGGTTGGCTGCGGCGCCTGCCGCCGGGGGAATTGTCCGGTCCGCGGCGCCTGCGCGATGATCCTGGAGGACCTGGGCGGGACGTTTATCAAGCTCGGCCAGATGCTCGCCCTCCAGCCGGATATCCTGTCGCTCGAGTACTGCAATGCCCTGTTTGACCTGATCGACCGGGTGGCCCCTTTCCCGTATGAAGACGTGGAGAGGGTCTTCCGGGAGGAGACAGGGCGGCCGCTCGGGGAGGAGTTCGACGTCCTCGAGCGGCGGCCGGCCGCCACCGCCTCGATCGGCCAGGTCCACGTGGCCTGGCAGGACGGGCATGAAGCTGGCTGTCAAGGTGCAGCGGCCCGGCAGTGGAGACCGACTTCGCGGGCGACGTCCGGCTGATGGTCGCGATGCTGGCGCTCATCCGGCGCCTGCGGCTCAAGCGGTTTCTACTGGATGATCGAGCCGATGAGCGAGTTCGTCGGCTGGACCGCGCGAGGAGCTCGACTACCGCAACGAAGCCCGCTACATGGAGCGCCTGCGGGCGAACGCCGCGGACAATCCCTGGGAGCGGGTGCCGGCCGTGTGGCTCGCGACTCGCCGCAGTCCTGGTGGCCGAGTTCCTGGAAGGGACCACGGTTCTCGACTACCTGCGGGCCATCGAGGCCGGTGACGAAGTGAAGCTGCATCGCCTGGAGGCCGCCGGATTTGACGCCCACGCCCTCGGCCGTCGGATGATCGACAACTTCCTGGGCGACGCCTTCCGCCACGGCATTTTCCACGCCGACCTCCATCCGGCCAACCTGATGATCCTGCCGGGCAACGTGGTGGGCTACGTCGACTTCGGCATCACCGGCGTGCTCTCGCAATACTCCCGCTATCACTTGGTGATGATGACGCTCGCCTACACCCGGGCCGATCCCGATGGGATGTGCGCCTCGTTCCTCAAGGTCTCAACCATGGACGCGGGGTCGGACCTGGAGGCGTTCCGCGACGGCCTCAAGCGCTTCGCGGACGTCTGGTACGAACGCCGAGGACGGCAGAGCCGGCTACGCAAGAATTTTACCCTGGTCATGCTCGACATGCTCAAGCTGTCGCGCGCCACCGGCATTTGGCCCGAGCGTGACGTCATCAAGTACATCCGCTCGGCCATCGCCATCGACGGCCTGATCACGCGCTTCGCTCCAGGATTCAACGTCGGCGCGTACCTGGAAGTCGTGTGCGACCAGCACATCCGCCAAGGGGTCCGGAGCTCGCTGCTCACCCGTGGGCGGCTCATCGCCTGGACCGACGCGGGCTCGCGCCTGTTGCGTGATGGCGCTTTCCGGGCCGCGGCGGCCCTTGCCCGGGTGTCCGGTGAGCCACCGCCGCCCCAGGCCGAGGCTGCCTACGAGCCCGGCAGGAGGGAGGGCGAGGACTCTCTGCGCCAGCGGGCGTTCAACCTCGCTTCCTTCGCTCTCACCCTCTCCCTCGTCTTGAGCCTGATGGGAGAGATGGGCAAGATCGGCTGGAACCTATTCACCGCAGGAGCATCCCTGGTCGCCGTTTCCCTGGTGATGCTCGCGCGCACCCTGCAAAGACTCGCCTAAATATGTGACTGGAGAGGAGATCGAGATGCGCGACCTGACGAAATCGATGATGAGTTTCTCCTGGGCCCTGTCCCTGTTCGGCCTGCGCCAGATGGCCTGCATGCTGACACCCCAGAGTTGGCGCGGGGCCGGCTCCTCTTTCGACCACGTCGCCCGTTCCACCGAGGGCCAGCTCGATCCAGTGACCCAATCGATCTTTCGCGCCGGCGACAACCTGCAGAGCGGCATGGTCGATCTGATGTTCAACATGCTCGGCCTGGGGATGGGGAAAGAGGGGCCGGGCGACACACTCCGGCGTTCTGCCCAGTGGGGGGCTGACGTGGTGGAGCGCTCGGCCGACTCCATCCGCCAGGCGGCGGCCGATGCTGGAGGGAAGGGGACGCCGGCCTCCGGAGGGACCGGCTGGGGTCCGATGCCTAGTAGGCAGTAGGAGCGGCGCGCCCCCGGGGACCGTATGCGCGAGCTCACCAAGTCGATGCTTAGTTTCTCCCTGGCCATGCCGCTGTTCGGCGCCCGCCAGATGGCCGCTGCACTGTCGGCGGCGGCATCGGCCTGTGACCGGCGGCGGGCGGCTGGGGCTTTCGACGCGGTGACCAGCGCGGCGGTGCGGGAGCTCGGCGCGGAGGGCTGGCTGCGCCGGCTCTACCAACTCGGCCAATGCCTGCAAAATGGTCTTGGCACCGTGGGGCCCACCCTGCTGACCCCGGATCGGCTCGACCCCGGCACCTGGATGATGGTGCCGTTAGAGGTAGCACAACGCGCGGCTGCGGCCAGCCGCCTGCTGACGCAGGGGAGAGGCGGGCTCGTCTGGCAGGAGTTGCGGGACAAGGGGGAGGTCTTCTGCCTCGTCCTGGACGTCGCGAGCCTGATCGGGGTCCCGGCGGCCCCCCTGTTTCCCCTCCGCGAACTGATTGGACGGTCCTACGCACTCGGCCCGTTCCCCGCCCTCTGGGCCGTGGAAGGCCTGGGGCATGAATATGGCGATAGTTTCTGGAGCCAGGGGATCGTGCCACACCGCATCCTGTGCGAAGAGCGGACGGGCGAGCTGCCTCCGGAGAGCCTGCTCATGCTGCATGCCGGAATCGGGCTCTCCTTCGCCCAACGCTGCCTGGACGGAGCCGGTGCGGGCACTCCGGAAGGGGAGCTGAGGTCGCGCGTCTCCGAGATCCTCCGGCTCTGCCGTGAGAACTCGCGGCCGGGCTGCCTGGGAGCCGCCTGCGAATCGCTCGGGCTCGTTACACGCACTTTCCACCCGGGCCTCGTGCCGGCGGTCTACCAGACCGTGCGTGCGGTCGCTCCCGAGGACGCCGGCTACTTCTGGCACGGCGTCGGCCGGGCGATCTTTTTCTCGGCGATCAATTTCCTGCCGGGCTCGGACTGCTTCGTCTTCGCCATGGCGCGACAGGAGGCTCCGGATGAGGAGGCGAGGAGGAACGCCGTTGCTGGCGCGGCCTGGGCCTTCGCTCTGGTGGCCCAGCGCGAGCCGCGCATTCTCGCCGAGCTGGTGGTCAGGCCTCACGGCGAAGAGCTGGCTAGAGACGGCGCCTTCGCCAATGGCGTCGCTTCCTCCGCGATCGTGCGGCACGACACGACTCCGGACGCCGTCTTCCTGAGCCGGTTCCACCAGTACCGGCCAGACCCCTCGGACACCAGGCTGGTGCGGCTCTGGGACGAGCTCGTGCGCCGCCCCTGTGAGGAGGCGCTGGAGCACTTGTATCCGGTGCTCAAACAACAGGGCCGGCTCGGCGAGGTCTTCCGGTATCAGAACCTGAGCGCCCCGGCAGGAGGAGCGCCGTGATCCGCCGGGGTCCCTGGCGGGCCACGGTGAACGAACGGCACCGGGAAGTGGCCCGTGCCCTGGCCGAGGAGCGTCTGGCCGGCGCCCTTGGACGGCTGGGGCCGGTGTTCACCCATTTCGGCCTCTACCTGGCCTCACGGCCGGACCTCCTGTCTGCCGGGGAGTGCCTGGAGCTGGCTGACCTTCCGGACCGTAGGGAGCCTCTGCCGGCCACGACCCTCCTGGACCTTCTGGGCGCCGAATGGGGACGCCCCGCGTTGGAGGTTCTGGCGGACCTGGACGAGCGGCCCCGGCAGTCACGCCTCCTTAGTCAGGAGCATCGTGCCCGGTTGGCGGGCGGCGAAGCGGTAATCGTCCGGGTGCTCCGTCCCGGTCTGGAGCAGGAGGCCGAGCGGGACCTGCCGCTCCTGGGGAGCGCTCCCGGTGCTCTCGCCACGGCTGTGGCCACCTACCGGGAAACCCTGGCGAACAGCCTCGACCTCACCGCCGAGGCCACAGGGTTGGAGGCTCTGGCCCTCGATATGGAGGAGGCGGGTCTCTTCTGTGCACCCCGCGTGCACCGGCGCCTCACCACGCCCCGGGTCCTGGTCTTCCAAGACCTCGGGGGCGTGCCGCTGGATGGCGGCTGGGACGGCTCCGGCGACCTGCCCCACCGGCTGTGTCTGACCTGGCTGCGGCAGGCTCTCCAGGGACGCGCCGTTCCCATCGAACCCCGGAACTCCTTGATCGAAGTCCTGCCCGGAGGCCACGTCATCTTCACCGGCGGCCTGATGGCCTGGTTCCCGGCAGCCTCGCAGGCCAACTTCAGGAGCTATCTGGCGGCCGCTGCGAAGTGGGACCCGGACGAGGTCTGCGGCCCCCTGCTGCGTGAGATGACCCGCGATGGGCCGGCTGCCTCGGAAGAAAGGTTGCGGCTGCGCCTACGGCAGGCCGTCCCGTTCCGGGACGGTGGATGGAACGCCGGCAGGGAGGTCCTGGCCGAGCACCTCTTCCTTCACTGGCGGTTCGCGCACGAATGCGGCTATCGGCCCCGCATTCACCTCGCGGCCTTCTTCAGGGGGCTCGCGACCGTGGCGACCGAGGCCCACCGGCTGGCGCCGGACCGGGACGCGCTGCTCCAGGGTCTCGAGGAGTTCCGCCTGACGGCGAACATCGGCCAGGTGAGCGAAATGATGGCCCTCGACCGTCTAGGCGAGAACCTCGAGCGCTATGCCGCGCTGATGGCCGGGCTTCCGGAGCAGATCGACAAGGCCCTCACTGTTGCCGCCACTGGAAAAGCACGTGATTCCTCACCGAGGACAGAGGCCCGGGAACGGCGCCGGCAGAGAAATATGTCAATGATTCCAGCCGTCTCCTGTCTGGCCTTGGCCGCAATCGCCCTGATGATACGGCAGTTGGCTCCGGCCATCAGCGGCGGACTCTGGATCGAGAAGCTGGGAGCCGTTGTATTTCTGGCCCTGGGAGCGCTGGTGTTGCGAACGATCTCGAAGATGTAAGCCGGAGCAGCGAATGGTTGACCGTTGTCGGGGACTGTAATTTTATGGTAGATCCTCTTCGTAAAATGATGAAGCTGCCCATGGCGGCGTTCGTTTGTACCACGGAAGTGTTTGTCAACACGGCCAGGGAGCTGCAACGAATTGCCGACCAGGGCATCGATGCAATGGCAGGATGGATCCTTCCAGCTATCGGCGGCGCACCGGCCGGGGCAGAGTTCCCCCCGGGCCCTGAAGGCGCGCGCCCTGCCGGTTCCGATATTCCGGATAACGCCCCTCCCGCAACCTACAAGGAGACCCAAGTGATGAATGATCAGGATCTGAGCGGAGACGACCTGAAGTATGTGAGCTACACCATCTTATTCACCAAGCGTGACCTCGAAGCTCCGCTTGAGAGAGAGCAGCAGGACGTGGTGAACTACTCGACGAACGGAGGTAGCTACGGCGCTTTGAAGATCGCAAAATTCATCTACAAGGTGGCGCAGGGAAAAGTCAAGCGGCCTGCGGCGTGGAGAGACAGCGACTATCCGCCTGATGCCCAGAACGACAACCACTGGAAGATCCCCGAGGATGACCTGAAATATATCACGTTCATCTACAGCGTGGATCGGCGGCTGCCAAGGCAGGAAGCGGAATATGACAAAGACCAGGTCAAGGTTCTGAAAGAGATTCGGAACCGACTCTGATCTAATTTTTTACGTAGCTCAGGGCACCGGGCTGACTCGGAAATCCACTAGGAGGAAAAAATGGCCAAAGACGACAAAACGATCAGCAATGCATTGGACAGCATCGCCCAAGCGCTGGGCTCGCTCACAGGAACCGGATCGGGGGGCGGCAGCGCACGTCCCTTCGAAGGTGGGAGCGCCCTGTTCGAGCTGGCGGCCGCGGAAGGTCCGTATGAAGAAGTCATCATCTGCAGGAGCCTGGGAACGGCGACGGTGTCGATTAAAGGCAAGGACAAGAAGGATCTGTACATCGTGCCGAACGGCAAGCTCCACAGGCTCAACGGCGAGGAAGTCGGCTGGTATACCGGAGTCTTCCGGGCGAGGGTCGACGACGACCTGCTGACCTTCCCGCCCGCTCCGGCCCCTCCCTTCGACAAGCCCAGCCCGATTCCGGACTTTCGCCCGAAATTGCATCCCACCAAGGCGATATGGAAGTTCTACGACGGTTCCGTCATCGCGACCGGTCCGGCGAACAGTTATGTGATTCCTCTGAAGGACAAGTCCGCCCAGTTGGTCATCTCGATCGCCATGGTCATCACCGGTGGCACGAAGAGATATCAGGGTGCGCTTGGCACCATCTCGTCGCTGGGCGCAACGTGGTTTCCCTTCGTGCCTGGCAGCAGCCTGGCAAGCTCGCTCAAGGATGGTGCGGTCTTCGAGGCAAAAGGAGTGCATGGCTTCCGCATCACCCATGCCAAGTACCAGGCTGGAGGTGGGGGATACGAGGAAGGCCCGGGGTATGGAGGAGAGGATCCGGGGTACACAGGTGGCCCGAAAGGGCCCGGGTACACAGGCGGCTACGAAGAAGAAAACCCGGAGCCGGATGATGAAGGAGGCTACTAAGGCCGTAGGGTTGCGCTGATCCCCTGAAAGGGCGTGCGCGAGCCGGAAGGGTCTCACTATGAGAAGTAGAGAAAATTCGTCTGAAGAGACGCAAGGCGTGGGTGGAGTACCGGAGCCCCTTCCCGGCTCGTCCTCGCCTGGGCCGTTTGGAGACCTGGGCTCTCAGAGCATGGAGTCGGTGGGCAGACTGTTGCGGAGAGCGGCCTATTTGCCCCTGTTTTCGATCCACAATCCGGTGGTGCAAAACGTTCCCATTCCAGCGCCAGGGAACCCGGGTGCTCTGATCGGCATGAAGGTTTACGAGGAGATGCACCGCTTTGAAGTCGACATCGAGCCACCGGCCGCGGCGAGGGGGATACGGGCGGTGAACCGGGTTGGGCAGCCGGTGGCCAACATTGAAATCGACTGGCGGGTCATCCCCGACGATTTCGTGGCTGCTCCCGGCAGGCTCCCTCCCTCGACCGTGCTGGACCCGACGCGGTCTCAGCGGTTTGCCATGTACGATGGCCTCTTCCGTTGGCAGGATCGGGAAAAGAGTAGTTTTCACGGCTTTGGGGCCGGCCGGACCTTTCCCACGATCGTTGGCGGCCGGCCTCAACTGCGTATCGGGGCGGTGGTCGATATTCTGGAAGGCTTCGGCAAGCTCAAAGGTGTCGTGGGTAACGCCGTGGTCAACGGGTTCATCACTCCACCCTACAACCTTGCCCTCAGCATCATGCTGCGGATTCTTGATCCTAGGGAACGGTTCAAGGCGCGGTCTCCGCTGGTGCCTCTGCAGGCAATCCCGGCTCCTGATCCTGATGCGACCTTCCTGGTCTTTCAGGGCGAGGCTGACCCCGACCATCCGGTCACTCTGGACTTTGCGGCCGACGGCAGCGTCGTGGGAGCGAAGGTGCATGAGCGCCTGCGGCTTGTGGGCATCAGCTTCGATGTCGGGACTTCCAAGGGTATCCGCAGCAGAATTTTGGAAGGCCCCATCGTGGGTTCGCTGAGCTTTACGCTCGCGATCAATTCGCAGGATCCGAATATACCCCTGCCCTATCAGACGGCGGACGGCACGTTCACTTTCTGTGACCGGCATGGCAAGGAGATCGGTACGCTCCGGGCGAACGTCGCTGAGGGCAGGGCTTTCCCCTCCGGGCTGGAGGGGGTTCCGCCTCCGGTTCTGCGGGTAGTGGGCTTCGGCCCGTTCCTCGGCGGCTCGGGGCAGTTCGAAGGCGTATCCGGCATGCTCTCGTTGAATGGGATCATTAGCATCACGGCGAAGACGCCCTCCATCATGTACGTATTGCGAGTGGCGGATGCGGAGAAACGATTCCGTAACCTTTGGCCGACCGATGACCATATTCATTGTCCAATCTGAAAGGCGAATACGATGAACGGAAAGGATCCAACCGTAGCCGCGGCTCTGGGGAACATCGACAAGGCGCTTCGCGTCCTGGCGGATTTCAATCCTGTAGCCGCCGCCAGCATTGCGGAAGCCGTCAGCTCGCTGAAAAGTGACAAGTACAAGGCCGAGGATGATTCCTGCCAGAACGCCACAGAGCCGGGATGGCCGAAGGCCAACGGGGCGGAGGACCTTTCCGTGCTGGTGGCGCCGGAGCTGCCCTGCACCTGGCCCTCGGGCTACCTGCCCTCGCTGGTCATCATGCGGTATATCAAGCGTGGTCTGGAGCCTTACGTCAGCGAGGCCATAGTCATCGACGAGCACACGGCCACCCATTGGGACGCGCCGCCCCACTTCCATCCACCGACTAGCAGCGGCCTGCCCAATGCCTCGGTGTTCGGGAACCTTCCCAGCCACGACGTCCCCGTGTGGCAGTTCGTGGGGGAAGCCTGCGTCGTCGATGCCACAGACCTTCTGGACAAGCCGGGCCCTGGGGAGAGCGACATCACTCAGGAGCGGCTCGAGGAGTGGGAAGCGGAGAACCGCCAACTCGGGCCGGGAGACATGGTGCTTCTGCACAGTGGCTATTCCGATAAATACTACAGGCCCTTTCCCGAAGGGCGCCGCTACGTAGCGGAGCCACTCCAGGGCAGTGCACCGGGCTGGCCCGGTGCCGATCCGAAGTGCATGGACTTCCTGGTCAGCCGCAAGGTGAATTCCGTCGGCACGGACGCCCCCAACATCGGGCCTGCCTCTCCGGTCGCGATTGACACCCATGTTGAAGGTCTGGAGGGGATGATCATCTTCGAGAACCTTACCCGCCTCGGAACTCTGTCTACAACGGGCGCTTTCTTTGCGCTCCTGGGGCCCAAGCACGCTGACGGTTCGGGAGGCGAGGCACGGGCCATCGCGGTAACCGAGCCCGAGCTTGCGGCGCGGCTGATCCGCTCGGCACGGCTGCAGCAGGTGGCCGACCTGTCCGTGCTGATGCGAGACGATCTTCCCGTCTCATGGCCGGGGCGCGGGGTACCCAGCTACCGTATGCCTTACACGAGCAAAACGCTGCACACCTGGGATCAACCTGGTGGCCCGGCCTTGGTCCGCACGCACCTCCTGGACACCCACACCGGCACGCATCTGGTGCCCCCGGCCTATGCCGTTCCGGAGCCTGATTTCGACCGAGGGCGCTATGACGATGCCACCCGGCAAGCCCTGCAACTGTTCGAGCAACAGTTCGGCGCGCTTGGCACGAGCACGGCGACGGCCGACAAGGTGCCCGTCTCGCAGCTCTCGGGACCGGCTCGTGTGATCGATGTGCAGCATCTGCTGGGGACCGCAGATCCCCAGCCTGGAAGTCCCAAGATCCGCGTTTCCGACATCCAACGGCATGAGAAATTGTACGGCCCGATCCAGCCGTGTGAGATCGTGATCTTCCACTCCGGCCACAGCGACCGTTTCTTCAAGCCGTTCCCACACGGAACGCGCTGCTTCTCGGATCCGCTCAATGGTCTCGCAGAGGGCTGGCCTGCGCCAACGCCGAAGGCCATCCTGTATCTGGTGGAGAGGGGAGTCCGCTGTGTGGGCACGGATGCGCCGCGGATGGGGAGTGTCGATCCCACGGAAGCTCTGTTGACGTACTGGGCTGGCGGGTCACGGAATGCCTGCTTTGTGGAGTATCTCACCGGCGTCGGTCAGTTGCCGCCGGTCGGTGCCTACTTCCTGTTCGCGCCGGTCAAGATCAGGGGAACCCATGGTGGGCACGGCCGGGCACTGGCGCTCTTTTGACCAGAGCCCCCCGCTCGAGGCCGAACAGGAACGTCTCCTGCTCGACAGGGTTGAGGGGGCTCTGGCCGCAGGCCTGGAGCTCAAGCGGTGGTGGGAGCGGATCGACACGGGCCAATATGCTCGCTCCTTCGATCTCGCTCGTACCTTCAATCGCCCGGACCGCAGCTTCGGTTTCTTCGATCAGGTTCTTGTTGGGGGAAGGCAGCTCCCCGTCATGGGCAATTTCCAGGAGATGTTCTATGACCAACCCAAGGTGCAGCCCCTCGACAAAAGGCTTGCGGCCGCCTGGATGCGGGATCAGATTCGTGAGTTCGTTCTGCATTATTTTATGCGCGTCAGCGATTTCCGGCAGCCCGAGGCCTACGTCGTATCCGCCCGCACAACTCCGTCTCCGTGGTTGCAACCCTTGAGCTGGTGTTCCCAGGAGGACATCTCTCTCAAGGGCTTCGGCTTCCAGCAGCTCTACTACAAGCGCAAGGACACGGGCGCGGTCGGACAGTTTGCGGACCACGAGAAGTTTGCCATCATCGACCTGCGTGAGATCGGACCCAGGTATGAGTGGATCGTGGTCAAGGTCTGTATCTTCGATTTCAACATCCCGTTCAAACCTTTCGGACCCGGTGGCCCGCAGTTGCTCGTCCCGCTTCAGGAAGACAGCTATCTCGTCCTTTCGAGCGACTTCATCCTCAACGAAGACGAGCCTGCCGCGGGCGTTTTGGGCCGCTATGGCCTCGGATATGCGTTCATCAAGAACCCGGTCGAGGGCCTCCTGGCCTATGGTCCGGGCGAGTTCGAGGCCGCCATCGAGCTGATCCACTTTCGAGTCGGAAACAAGGGACGAGTCGACGTGAGCATGACGTTCGTAGCGAATCGGCCCGAGCGGATCGTCAATCTCCCCCTCAATCCCGTGAATTGGGCTTTCCGGTTTGCCGATTTGATGTCCCTGGGGACGGCTTCCCGTTTCCTGACACCGTTCCGGGACGCGATCGGCCGCTGGTCCCCGGGAGAGGCAAACGTCGACCCGGTATATGGCTTTATTTCCTTGGCAAACCTGATGACCTCGGGGCTCGCGGCCCAAGACCTCTGCATCTCCCGGGACCAGTTGGACCGGGACTTTCTGGTCAGACACTTCATGCAGCATTACCAGGCGATCGCGGGATCCCTCGCAACCTGGAGGCTCGTCTGTGACTGGTTGGATACGGCCGAGCTCCCGGAATGGATCGTGACGGGAAAGAGCGGATGACGCAGCGAGACGGCGAAAGTCATGGACTCATCCTCTCGGGCGGCGGTGCCTTCGCAGCTTATGAGATCGGAGTGCTCAAGGCGCTTTTCACGGGTAGCTCTCCGGCGACGGGCTACCGGCCGTCCGATTTCCATGTCGTCACGGGAACTTCCTCCGGAGCTTTCAACGGCGCGATGCTGGTCTCACGATGGGAGGCCGATCCACGAGATGCGATTGCGGCCATGGAGAGAGTCTGGCTGCACGAAGTCGCCAGCAACATGGGAGGCTGTAACGCCAACGGCGTTTTCCGGTGGCGCGGAAATCCTCTGAATTTTTTTGACGTGCAATGTCTGTTCAGTCATCCTCTGGAGTTTTTCCGCGACCGCTTGCTCGACACCGCCTTTTTCACCCAGCAGTTCGTCGACCGGGCCCTGCTGTTTGCACGCTCTCGTGCTTCATTCGATCACCGGCTGTTTGAGCTCTTTGACTTCAGCGCCTTAATCTCCAATACGCCCTTTCCGAACCTCCTGCGCAGAACCGTGCAACTGGAGAACATCCGGCGATCTCCGAAGGTTCTGCAGATCGCTGCCACGAACTGGGAAACCGGCGAGGTCAAGCTGTTCGGCAACCAGGACATGACGGAGGAGGAGGGCGATCTCATCATCATGGGCTCAAGCGCCATCCCGGGTTTTTTCTCCCCGGTCTTGATTCCTCCCGAACCTTATGTAGACGGCGGCCTGTTGATGAATACGCCGCTCAGCCCGGCCATCCACAGCGGGGCCACGGTCCTCCACACTATTTATATGGATCCCGACGTCAGTAACATTCCACTCTCAGCATTGCAGACCACCTTGGGCACTCTCCAGAGAACGTTTTCGATCGCCATGGCAGCGGCTTTCAACCGTGACATCGAGATGGCGAAACGGATCAATCAGGGGCTCGGGCTTCTGCAGCGCGGCGATCGAAGTCACCTTGCCATCGACCAGGCACGGGCGCTTGTCGAGTTCGCTACCGAGATCGTACAGCGCCATCATGACATGGAGCCGTACCGACAGTTGACCATTCACCGGTATCATCCGTCTGACTTGCTGGGCAGCACGCTCGGAATCCTTGCCTTTGAGCGCCCTACCGTGGAAAAGCTGATTGACCGAGGGTACAGAGATGCCGTCCTGCATGACTGCGGCGCTTCCGGGTGTGTCTTGCCGGAGGAGTCAAAGAACGAGGAGTTTGCGTGAACGTCCCCAAGCTCCGCTGGCTCCGCCGCAAACCCGCCTTCTTCGGTCTCGCCCTGGCTCCCCTGGTGCTGATCGGCGCCGCCTGGGTGACGCTGGGACAGATGGAGGAGCACGGCCGCCAGTTCTTCGACACCGGCCGCGGCGCCGTGGAGACTCTGGGCCGGCTCGCCCAGAGCCTGAAGAGCCGTGACTTCGCCGCCGCTTCGGACCTCTACGCTCCGGACTTCCACGGCTCCCCCCTGGGCCTCGCGAGTCTCCGCAAGGCGGGGGAGAAGGACGGCGTCGAGATCCTCCGCTTCGCACCCACCCAGGGGACTGCCAGCCGTGCCGCCGCTCTTGCGGAATGGCGGACTTATCTGGACGGCTTCGAATCGATCGAGGAGATCGGCCTCCACCTCCATCGCGTCAAGGAGTGGGAAACAGAAGGAGAGGTCACCGCCGAGGTCCGCTTCGAGACGATCGGTACGCCGAGAGGCAGAGCCCAGGCCGGTATCGACCGTGCCCTGTTGCGCATGCGTTTCGTCCCCGGACCCGAAGGGCTGCGGATTGCGGAGGCGTCGCCGATCGAAGGCGAGCGCCTGGTCTCCGACCGGCCCCAGTTCGAGAACGTGGCCCAGGCGGCGGGCATCGCCTTCCAGAACCGGTACTACCCGCCGTTCCTCACCGAGCCCCTGCGCTTCGGCATGATCCGTCACGGCCCCGGAGGCCTCAGCGCCGTGGACTTTGACAACGACGGCTTCTACGACCTGTTCATCCCGGACGGCGTCGAGTCGCGCCTGTTCAGGAACCGCCGCGACGGCACGTTCGAGGACGTCACGGCCGCCGCCGGCCTCTCGGGCCTCGACGGCGTCTCGGTGGGCGTGTTCGCCGACTACGACAACGACGGGTGGAAGGATCTCTTCGTCAGCCGCACCTTCCAGCCCAACCAGCTCTTCCACAACCGGGGCGACGGCACGTTCGAGGACGTCACGGCCCGGGCGGGGATCGGCGCGGACTGCTGCACCACCGTCGCCTCCTGGGGGGACTACGACAACGACGGCGACCTGGATCTCTATGTGGGCCGCTATCTCGATCCCCGGATCAAGATCCCCACCACCTTCTACGCCAGGAACGGCGAGCCCAACCAGCTCTACCGGAACAACGGCGACGGCACCTTCACCAACGTCACCGAGGAAGCGGGAGTGGGGGATCCCGGCCTCTGCCTGGGCAGCGCCTGGGGGGACTACGACGGCGATGGCGACGCCGACCTCTACGTGGTCAACGACTTCGGCCGCAGCACCCTCTACCGCAATGAGGGAGACGGCACCTTCACCGACGTGACCGCCGACGCCGGCGCCCTGGCCTACGGGGCCGGTATGAGCGCCTCCTTCGGCGACTACGACAACGACGGCCGGCTCGATCTGTACACCGCCGACATCCGCTCCGAGCACGGCTGGTTCGCCGAGGCGCCCACCGTCGGGCGCTACATGGCCAACTCCTGGAAGCAGGGCGTCTGGACGACCGACATGCCGCTCTACTTCCAGATCTTCCGCCAGTCCGGCACCCGTTTCGTCGACGTCTTCCAGGAGATGGCGGCGGGCAACCACCTGCTGCGCAACCGCGGCGACGGCACGTTCGAGGACGTGAGCTGGAAGGCCGGCGCCAACCCCCTCGGCTGGTTCTGGGGCTCGGTCTTCGCGGATTTCGACAACGACGGCTGGCAGGACGTCTACAGCGCCAACGGCTGGGTCTACAACGACAGGGGGACCGAGATCGAGCTCGACTTCCTCAACAACGTCGTGGGCGACCAGAAGGGCTACAAGACCGGCCGCTTCTTCGATCCCAAGCACTTCGGCCGCCTCTCCTGGCACGGCTGGGAGCGCAACCGCCATCTCCTCAACCGGGGCGACGGCACGTTCCAGGAGATCGGCCGCCCGGCCGGCACCGACCTGCTCGCCAACAGCCGCGGCGTGGCGGCGGCGGATTTCTGGAACCGCGGCGTGGTGGACCTCGCGGTCGCGGCCTCGGCGGACCGCCACGCCCTGCTGCGCAACGAAGTGGGCCAGGGCCGCCACTGGCTGGAGGTCGAGCTCACCGGCACGAAGTCGAACCGCGACGCCGTGGGCGCCCGCGTCACCGTCAAAACCGGCGGGCAATACGGGAGCAGGACCCTGACGCGCGAGGTGACGGCCGGCGACGGCTACGCCTCGCAGAACATGCTGCGCCTCCATTTCGGTCTCGACAGCGCCGCCCGGGCGTATGAGCTGACCGTCAAGTGGCCGGGCTCGGGCGTCGTGCAGCGTTTCGCCAACGTGCCCACGGACCGCATCCTTCAGATCACCGAGGGTGGGGGATTGGTGGAGAAGCATTACGGAGCCGAGGCGAGGTGAGATCGCTGATGGTTTTGCTGGCTGTCATGGCAGCCCTGGCATCAGGTGACCGCGGGTTCGAAGACCGCACCGCCGCCGCCGGGATCACCATGAAGCATCAGAACCGCGCCTTCAAGAACCCCTACGCCGAGATCATGGCGGGCTACACGGCTCTGGGCGCCGCCGTGGCCGTGGCGGATTACGACGGCGACGGCTTCGAAGACCTGTTCGTCACCGACTCCGCCGAGACGGGCAGGAACCACCTTTATAAAAATGATGGGGATTTCAAGTTCACCGACGTGGCGGAGAAGGCAGGCGTCGCCGTGGGCAACGACGCCGGCAACGCCACGGCCGACGCCCTCTGGTTCGACTACGACAACGATGGCCAGCCCGACCTCTTTGTGGTGCGTTTCGGCAGGAGCCAGCTCTTCCACAATCTAGGCCGTGGCCGTTTTGAAGACGTCACCAGAAAATCCGGCCTCGACCGCTACGCCAACGCCATCACCGCCGTAGCTTTCGATCACGACCGCGACGGCGACCTCGATCTGTTCGTAGGCAATTACTTTCAATCCGTCAACCTGTTCAATCCGGATACGCCGCGCTTCTTCCCGGAGAGCTTCGAGACGGCCAACAACGGCGGCGGCCTGACCGTCTTCCGCAACGACGGCAAGGGCCGCTTCGCCCGCTTTACCGATGTTACCCGCGAGGCCGGCATCTCCCTCTCCGGCTGGACTCTCGACCTCGGCCACGCCGACTTCGACGGCGACGGCGATGAAGATCTCTACGTGGCCTGCGACTTCGGCACCGACCGCTTCCTGGTGAACAACGGCGACGGCACCTTCGCTGACCGCACCAAGGAGGCCATCGGCATCGACACCAAGAAGGGGATGAACGCCGAGTGGGGCGACTACGACGGCGACGGCCTGCTCGACGTCTTCGTCACCAACATCACCGACGACTACATGCGCGAGGGCAACTTCCTCTGGCGCAACAACGGCGACGGCACCTTCTCCGACGTGGCCCGCGAGACCGGCGTCTTCAACACCGGCTGGGGCTGGGGCGGCAAGTTCTTCGATTATGACAATGACAGCTGGCTCGACCTCTACGTGGTCAACGGCTGGGTCTCGGCCGGCCCGGAGAGCTACGTGCCCGCCATCTTCGAGATGATCGTCCGCCCGGGCGTCGACCTGGCCGACGCGCGGAGCTGGCCGCCCATGGGCAACAAGAGCCTCTCGGGCTATCAGAAGAAGAAGCTCTTCCACAACCAGGGCGGCATGTTCCGCGACGAGGCCCCCCGCCACGGCCTGGACTCCACCCGGGACGGCCGGGGCATCGCCGTGGCGGATTTCGATCACGACGGCCGTCTCGACCTTTTCGTGGCCAATGCCAATGCCGAGCCCTACCTCTATCGAAATGTGATAGATCCCGCCCCGCGCTGGATCAGTTTCCTGCTCGAAGGGCGCAAATCCAACCGCGACGCCGTGGGAACCCAGCTCAGGGTCACGGCGGGCGGGCGCACGCAGCTCCGTTTCGTGGACGGCGGCAACGGCTTCGCCGGGCAGAGCAGCCGCCGCGTCCATTTCGGCCTCGGTGCCTCCACGCGGGTCGAGCGCCTGGAGGTCCGCTGGCCCTCCGGGCTGCGCCAGACGTTCGAGAACCTCCCGGCGGGCCGCTTGTACCGTCTGACCGAAGGAGAGGCCCCGAAATGAGATGCTTCGCTGTCCTGCTTCTCCTGGCCTCCGCCGCTCACGCCCAGGCCCCCATCCGTTTCGAGGAGATCGGTTCGGCCGCCGGGGCCCGCGTCCCGCACCACACCCGGGTCTTCCCGGGCAAGCACGCCGACGTCCTCGGCATGTTCACCTCCGGTGGCGCCGCCGCCGCGGCGGGGGACTACGACGGCGACGGCGACGACGACCTGTTCGTCACCGACTCCGACGCGGGCCGTCTCAACCGGCTGCTGCGCAACGAATTCGTCCCCACGGGCAAGCTGGCCTTCACCGACGTGGCGAAACAGGCCGGCGTGGAAGGCGGCAATGACGCCTTGTCGATCGTCGCCGACGCCCTCTGGCTCGACGCGGACAACGACGGCCGGCGCGACCTCCTGGTGGCCCGCTTCGGCACGCCGCTCCTGTACCGCAACCAAGGCAGCGGGAAATTCCGGGAAATGGCGAAGGAGGCGGGCCTGACGAAGTTCGGCAACACCATCGCCGCCATCGCTTTCGACTACGACAACGACGGCCGGCTCGACCTCCTCTTCGGCAACTACTTCCCGCCGGTCAACCTGATCGAGCTGCCCACCCCCAAGGTGCTGCCCAACGACCTCGACAACGCCGTCAACGGCGGCGGCGCGACCCTCTGGCGCAACGTCACGGAGCCGGGCTCCGGCAAGCTCCGCTTCGTCGAGACCACGGAGAAGGCCGGGCTCGCCCACCATACGGGCTGGACTCTCGACGCGGGCCACGGCGACCTCAACAACGACGGCCTCCAGGACTTCTACCTGGCCGGCGACTACGGCACCGACCGGCTCTTCTTCAACAACGGCGACGGCACCTTCAAGGACGCTACCAAGGAAGCCCTGGGCGGCTTCGACACCAAGAAAGGCATGAACGTCGACCTGGGCGACTACGACCGCGACGGCTGGCTCGACGTCTATGTCACCAACATCACCGACGAGTACATGAAAGAGTGCAACATGCTCTGGCACAACAACGGTGACGGGACGTTTACCGATCTCTCCAAGGAGACCGCCACCTGCAACACCCTCTGGGGCTGGGCCGCCAAGTGGGGCGACTTCGACAACGACGGTTGGGAGGACCTCTTCGTGGTCAACGGCCTGCGCTCGGCCGGCAAGGAGAACTACATCCCCGTCCTGGTCGAAATGATCATCAAGCCCGGCATCGACTTCACCGACGTGGCGAGCTGGCCCCACATCGGCGCCATGAGCTGGAGCGGCTACCAGAAGAAGAAGCTCTTCCGGAACCTCGGAGCGCAGGCCTTCAAGGAGGTCTCAGGCGAAGCCGGAGTGGACAATGACAAGGACGGCCGTGGCATCGCCATGGCGGACTTCGATCACGACGGCCGGCTCGATCTCTACCAGACCAACGCCAACCAGGAGCCGTTCCTCTTCCGCAACACCTCCCGGGGAGACGGCCACTGGATCGAGCTGAAGCTGACCGGCACCAAGTCGAACCGCGACGCCATCGGCGCCCGCGCCACCTTGAAGATCGGCGCTGAGATCCTGGTCCGCGAGGTCAACGGCGGCAACGGCTATTCGGGCCAGAGCACGGCGAGTCTGCATTTCGGCCTCGGCGCCGCCACGAAGATCGATTCGCTCGAGATCCGCTGGCCCAGCGGCCGGGTGGAGAAGGTCAGCGTGCCCCTCGACCGCGTGACCCCCCTGAGGGAAGGAGAGGGCACCGTGAAATGAGCAGCAGCTACCCGGCGATGACCGTCCGGGAGATCGGCCGCCGCTTTCGCGAGGACCTCTGGAACACGGGGGACCTGACGCTTGCCGACGCCCTCATCGCCCGCGACTGCCTGTTCCACGCCCAGATCCCGTTCCCCATCGACTTCGCCCGCGGCCCCGACGCGGTGCGTCACCTCGTCTTCTTCTACCACCTGGCTTTCAGCGAGATCCGCGTCACGGCCGACCAGATCGTCGCCGAGGACGACATGGCCGTGGTGCGCTGGACCGCCCATGGCCGGCACACCGGCCACCTCCTGGGCCTGCCCCCCACGCGCCGAGAGACGGTGATCACCGGCATCGACATGCTGCGGATCGCCAACGGCCAGATCGCCGAAGGCTGGGTGAGTTGGGATACCCTGGGCCTCGTCGAGCAACTGACAGATCCCGGAGAAGAATCCGGCACCGGTTTTCTGCATTTGCTGGAACGGCTTCGCGTGAAAGTGTGAGTTCCCGTCCTCAAAATCCCCATCCTCATGTGAAGGATACGATGCCTGCGGTGGGCTAAACTCTCTGTGGAATGAAACGCCGGGAGGGGGTGCGGCGCCTAAGACAGGGCGACCCTCGGGAGAGGGAGGAAGGGAGACTTCGAAGATGGCAGAGCAGCAGAACCCTCGTGAAGTGGACGTCCTGATCATCGGCGCCGGACTGGCGGGCCTCACCCTGGCCCGCCACCTCCTGCTCAACCGGCCGGAGATCCGCATCCTGATGGTGGACCGGCAGGCCGAGATCCCGTCGCCCAAGCAGAAGGTGGGGGAGGCCACCGTCCAGGTGAGCGGCTACTACTACTCCCGCGTGCTCGAAATGGAAGAGCACCTCTTGCGGGAGCACTTCCTCAAGTACAACCTCCGCTTCTACTGGAAGACCCAGCGCGGCGGCGATGCCTGGGAGGACCTCGGCCAATCCTACATCCGCAAGATCTCCAACATCGCCACCTACCAGCTCGACCGCAACAAGTTCGAGGGCGCGGTGCTGGAGAAGAACCGCGAGAACCCGAATTTCGAGCTGATCCATCCCACCACGAACCTGCATGTGGACCTCGCGGAAGACAACGGTGAGAGCCCGCACAGCTTCCGCTTCGAGGCGGGCGGTCAGGAGATCTCCGGCCGCGCAGGCTGGGTCGTGGACGCCTCCGGCCGGGGCCGCTTCCTGGTCAAGCGCCAGCAGCTCGACCGCCCGAGCCCCATCAAGCACGGCTCCTCGTTCCTCTGGGTGGACGGGCTGCTGGACCCCGAGAAGTGCACCAACCTCGACCGCAAGGCCATCCGCGTGCGCAAGGAGCGGTCCGCCCTGGGGCATTTCCCCACCTTCCTCGCTACCAACCACTACTGCGGCGAGGGCTACTGGTTCTGGGAGATCCCCCTCCATGGCAAGACCAGCCTGGGCCTGGTGTTCGACTCCGCCAACGTCAACTTCCGGGACGTCTCGACGCCCGAGAAGCTCGTGGAGTGGATCTGCCGCGAGTACCCGCTCTACGCCCGCGACCTGCCGAAGCGGAAGATCCTTTACCACTCAGGGCTGACCAGTTTTGCCTTGGACAACGGCCAGACGATCTCGCCCCACCGCTGGGCCCTGGTCGGCGAGGCCTGCCGCTTCACCGACCCCCTCTACAGCCCGGGCGGAGACCTGATCTCGACCTACAACACCCTGGTCAGCGACGCCATCCTGACCGGCGACCAGAAGGAGCTGGAGACCAAGATCCGTTACTACGAGCCGCTGGCGCGGGCCATCTACGAGGCCTACGTCCCCAGCTTCGCCGTCAGCTACTGCACGCTGGGTGACCAGGAGTCCTACTCCCTGCGCTACGTCTGGGAGCTCACCATCTATTTCTCCTTCTACGTCTTCCCCTTCATCAACGACCTTTTGACCGAGCAGGCGTTCCTGCCGGCCTTCCTCCGGCGCTTCAGCCTCCTGGGACCCATCAACCACGGCATGCACCGCCTCCTGGCCGCCTACTACCGGTGGAAGAAGGAAAACGTGGCGATGCCCACGCCGGAGCCGGTCTTCTTCGAGTTCATGGAAGTGGGGGCCCTCGCCTCGGCCGAGCTGACTTTCTACAAGGTCGGAGTCGACCTCGACGAAGCCAAGCAGATCCTGGACGACCAGCTCGAAAACCTCCGGGACCTCGCCCGCTGGACCGCGGCCCACATCGCCTCCGTGGTCCTGGACGACCCCCGGGCCGCCACCAACGCCGCCTTCATCCGTGGCATTGACGTGAACGATCTCCAATTTGATCCGGATGCCATGGCCGAGCGCCTGGAAGCCGCCTGCCGCAAGACCTCAGAAACCTACACGTGGCGGTTTGACGTCCCCTGCATGGCCCGTTTCAAGACCGAGCGCCTGGTGGCCGAGGAAGCTCCCCTGGAAATACGGGCGGTGGCCGGAGGCCGGCAATGATGGAAACGGTCGAGGCCCAGAGTGTGGATCACGCTCCGGGCCTCGAAAGGGCCTTCGATTCCATCCCCGAGGAACGCGGTGCTCAGCCGCTGGAGATCGAGGGGAAGATCCCCGCCTTCCTCCGCGGCACCTATTACCTGAACGGCCCCGCCCGCTTCTTCCGGGGAGACGTGCGGTACCGTCACTGGCTGGACGGCGACGGCATGGTCTGCGCCCTGCGGATCGAAGACGGCCAGGCCCGCCTCACCAACCGCTTCGTGCGCTGTACCAAGTGGGCGGAGGAGGAGGCGGCCGGCCGTGCCCTCTACCGCGCTTTCGGCACGTCCTTCCCGGGTGACCGCCTGGTGCGGGGGATCGCCCTGGAGTCGCCCGTGAACGTCAGCCTCTACCCGTTCGCGGGGACTCTCCTGGCCTTCGGCGAGCAGGGGCTGCCGTGGGAGCTCGATCCCGAGACCCTGGAGACCCGCGGCCTCTACAACTTCGGCGGCGCCCTGAACCCGCTGTCGCCCTTTGCCGCGCACCCCAAGATCGATCCGGAGACGGGAGACCTCTTCAACTTCGGCATCTCCTTCTCGGCCACCCAGCCCAGTCTCAACCTTTATCGCTTTTCGGCGGCTGGCGGTCTCGTCTACCGCAAGCGCGTGCCTTTGGACGAGCCTCGCTCCCTCCACGACTTCCTCTTCGCCGGCCGCCACGTGGCCTTCTACCTCGCGCCCTACCGGCTGGACATGGAGTCTCTGACGCAGGGCGGAACTCTCCTCGACTCCCTCCGCTGGGAGCCGGAGAAGGGGAGCCGCCTCCTCGTCGTGGACCGCGAGACCGGCGAGCCCGTGGCCTCCGTCCCCGTCGGCAGCCGCTACGTCCTCCACGGCATCAACGCCTTTGAAGACCCCGCGGACGCCGATCGGCTGATCGTGGACGTCCTGGAGCTCGACCGGCCCGTCTACGATCAATACGACCTTCCCGGCCTCTTTCCGGGCGTGGCCCCCGGCCGTCCCGCCCGCCTCGTCGTTGGCCTCCGGACCGGCACCCTCCTGGACCGGATCGAGATCGCCTACGACAAGGCCCCGGACTTCCCCGCGATCGATCCCCACCGCGCCGGCCACCCCTACGAAGACTTCTGGATGATGGGCATCTCGAAGACCGGCCAACCCGGCCGCAAGACCTTCGATCAGGTTGTCCACGCGAATTGGAGCCACCCGGAGAGAGTCGATGTCTGGCAGGCCCCGCCCGGCCACTATCTGGGAGGCGAGCCCGCCTTCGCACCGAATCCCGGGGGTGGGGGAGCGGTGATCTGCCAGAGCTTCGACGCGGAGACGGGCGAGAGCGCCTTCCTGATCTTCGATGCCTTTGACGTGGCCGCGGGACCGGTGGCGATAGCCCGGGTGGGGGGATTCGTGCATTTGGGATTCCACGCGATGTTCGAGCCGGAATTCGACTCGTTTGTCCAGATTTCCCCTTGATCAGACGTCTAGTACAACGTCCCCGAAGTTCGGTGACGGCGAAGGTCCATCGAGGCCGGCCTCCGCCGCTGGCCCTCCGCGAAGAGAGACCGGCCGGGTTGGACGAGGCGCGGGCGGCGAAGCTCCGGAAACGCACCGGCGTGCCGCTCCCGCACGGGCTCCAGCCGCTCGCGCACACCCTCGTGCCGCAAAAACTCAGGGGTGTGTACGGGCCGCGCACGGTCGCGCGGCAAAAACTCACCCCCGAGTTTCCGCCGCGCACCCCCGCGCCGCCCGTGCACGGGGTGCTGCCGCTCGTGCGCGCCCCCGGGATTCCGCGGCACACCCTCGCGCGGCCCGTGCACGGGGTCGAGTTTTCGCCGCGCGACCGTGCGCGGCCCGTGCACACCCCTGAGTTTTTGCGGCTGGCGGTCGAGCGGGGGCGGCACGGTCCCGGGGACGAGCCGGAGATCCTCGCGGACCAGGAGAATGAGTCTGCCCGCCCTCCGGAAACCCGGAACGAACCGAGCTTTTTGAGGGCTTTTGCTATTTTGAGTCGTTACAGAGCCGTGTGAATTCCCGGTCAGGCAGAAGTTGTCCGACCGGTCCATGAAAGGAGCACGGTTATGTTGACTCAGGACATGCTCAGGCTCTCTCGGAAGCTCTTCTTCCTCTTGGCACTCCTGGCCTTCGTGGGGTTCGTGGACTCCCTCGGCGTCAAGGAAGCCCATGCGCTGATCTGCTGCTCGGCCTGCGAAGTGGATCCGCCGCCGCTTCCCTGCCGTCGCGGCTGCTCGGACAGCTGCTAGAACAGGCAAGGGCTGGAGATGCGGGGCGAGCCGGCCCATCGCAGGCTCGCCCCCTGTATGATCTTCTGGTGGACCCCTGCTGTATAGTCCCGCCGGACGCTTCAATCTCCGAGGAGACGTGACCCGTACCGCGATTCCAGAGACCGTCAGGCGTTTCCTGATTGACGAAATCAGCTCCGTCGAGCGCCTCGACCTGCTGCTGTTCCTGCACCGGCATCCCACCCGGTGGTGGGCGGCGCAGACGGTGGCGGCCGAGCTCGAGATGCCGGCCGACGCCGTGCAGTCGCACCTCGAGTACCTGAGCGGCCGCAATCTGCTCGACGTGCGGGTCGCCGAGTCGGTGATCTACTGTTACAACCCTGGAAGGGAAGACCTGTCGCGGCTCGTGGAGGACGTCGCCCGGGCGCACTACCGCCACCGCGACGACCTCGTGGCGGTGCTGGCCCGCCGGGCTACCGGCAGTGCCCGCCTGTTCGCGGACGCGTTCCAGATCCGGAAGGACAAACGAGATGATGGCTAGCGTGGTCTATGCGCTCTGCGCGCTCACCAGCGGGGTGTGCGCCGTCCTGCTCCTGCGCGCCTACGGGTCCAGCCGGGCCCGGCTGCTGCTCTGGAGCAGCCTGTCGTTCATCGGGCTCGCGTGCAACAACCTGCTGCTGTTTCTCGATCTGGTGGTCTTGCCTACGGTGGATCTCCTGCTGTATCGAAGCCTGCTGGCCGCCCTGTCCGTCATGGTACTGTTGCTGGGGCTGATCTGGGATTCCAGGTAGAGGCGAGGCATGACCGACTTCCTCAACGGCGTCGCCACGGCCGGAGCTTCTGGGAGTAGGGCTCTTCTTCTTCCGCCTCTGGCAGGAGACGCGCGACCGTTTCTTCGTGCTCTTCGGCTCGGCCTTCTGGATGCTGGCGTTCACCTGGCTCGCTCTCATCTGGGCCGAGCCGGCGAACGAGGACCGGCACTACTTCTATCTTGGCCGCCTCGTGGCCTTCCTGCTGATCATCGCGGCCATCGTGGACAAGAATCGCTCCTCGGGCCGGTCGCAGTCGTAGGCTCTCGGACAATGCGCAAGCCTCGGGTGGGGATTGACGCGGGAGCCAGCCTCTGGAAGCTGGCCCGCGTCGAAGAGGGGCTGGAGTTGGAGCTCTTTCCGGCGGGCGCCGTCGAGGAGGTCCGGGGCCGGATCGCCGGCTGGAATCCGGAGCAGGTGTATGTCACGGGAGGCGGCGCCTCGCGGATCTCGGCTGCCCTTGAGGGGATACCCGCCCAGTCCATCTCCGAGTTCGAAGCCTGGGCTCGCGGGGCGCCGGTGCTCGCCGCGCGTGCCGGATGGACCTTGCCGCAACGGTACCTGCTGGTGAGCCTCGGCACGGGGACCTCCGTTCTCGAAATCGACGGCGGGACGGTCCGGCGCCTCGGCGGCATGGCGCTCGGCGGGGGCACGCTGCTGGGACTGGCGCGGCTCCTCTGCCGCGCGGAATCCTTTGCGGAAGTCACGGAGCTGGCTGCCCGCGGCGAGCGCGGCCGGGTGGACCTGCTCGTGGGTGACGTCTACCCTGGGATGGATCTCTCAGGGCTCGGGCTGGACCCCGGCCTCACCGCTTCCAGCTTCGCCAAGCTCGCCTCGCGCGAGCCCCAGGATTTGGCCCACGCGCTCATGGGGCTCCTGGGAGAGAACGTCGGGATCGCCTCTTCAGCCATGGCGCACGCCCGGTCGGTCGAGACCCTGGTGTTCGGCGGCAGCGTCCTGGAGGCGAACCCCACGCTCCAGGAAATCCTGCGGCTGACGGTCCAGATGGCCGGCCGGGAGGCGCGGATTCTCCCGGACGGCGCGTTCTGCGGAGCGGTGGGCGCGGCCCTTTCCTAGGCCCTTCCTAACAATGGCTGCCGTAGGTGGCCCACCAGGCGGAGCAGGACGTGAAGCGCCCGCCGGCCTTCATGTCCCGGCACCCGGGGCCCGTGCCTCCCGAGCAGACCTGGCAGCTACAGATGAAGTCGATGGCGGGGGCCGGAGTGATGGTGGCCGCCGCGGTGGCGACGACGAGGGCGGCGACGATGAAAAGCTTCCGGAGCATGCTTCCTCCTTCTGATGGCAGGGGGAGGGCCCAGACGCCGTCCCCTTACTCAACTCTGTGCTCAGGGATGTGCTCGCGGGACAGGGTCCGGAGCCGAACCCGCCTTCGCGCCGAAACCCCGAGGGCGGAGGAGCGGTCAGCGCGGCCTTGAGTGGTGTAGGATCAGCGTTTAAACGTAATCTTGCGAAGGAGGCATGAACATGACGATGAAATCCATGCTGTTTCTCCTCCTGCTCAGCGCGACGATCTTCCTGATGCCCGGCTTCGCCGCTGCCGGTACGACTCCAGAGGTCCCGGGGTCTACAGCGGCAACGGCCGAGGCCAGCCCGGGCGAACCGTCGGCCAGTCCAAGGCCGGTCCGGCTGGAAGAGATCTTGACCGGCGGCGCATCCGATCCGGTCCTCCTTTCCGGCTGCTCTGTCAACTGGACTTGCAACAATTGTAGTGGGTTCAAGTCCTGCAGCGGGACGCAATGTTCAGCCGGACCCGAGGACGGCGGTTATGTCGAGTGTGACGGAGTGCGACAGAGCTGCTCATCATGGCCGGTTTGTACCACCTACTGTTGCGTATCCTGGCAAGGCTGCCACAGGTATTGTCAGGATATTGACCCCGAACTGGTGGGCTCCTGTCCGTACAACTGCTGCGAGTGCTCTTCCCTCTAGCACCCAAAGGGGTAGTTGAAACCGTAATGCTGAGCGTAATCTTCAGGATGATAACGTCACGGCCTCAAGAGAAAAAGCGGTGGGTTGGTTGGCGGCGCGGGCTTCCGGCGGCAGGGGCCGGAGCCCGCACTCGGGTTCCTTCAGGGGGACGTGGCTCATGGCGTGCTCGGCCAGGGCCGTGATGGTGAGGCTCGGATTGACCCCGAGGTTGGCGGGGATCATGGAGCCGTCCACGACATAAAGGTTTTCATAGCCGAAGACGCGGTTCCGGGCGTCGATCACGCCGTCGGCCGGCGAGGTGCCCATGGAGGCGCCGCCCAGGATGTGGGCGGTCGTGGGCACGTTGAGCAGCACCTCGTTGATGGAGCTCGAAGGGAACGCGTCCGTCTTCCGGGCGATGTACCGGGCGGCTTCGTTGGCGATCGGGATGTAGCGCCGGGATGGGCGGCTCGCCCGGCGCGCGCCGGCTGGTGAGCCCCTTGCCGAACGGCCAGAACCAGCGCCGCTCGCGCACGAGGCGGAACGAGTTGTCGAGGTTCTGCATCACCAGCACGATGGTCGAGCGCTTCGCCCAGCCCCTGGGATTCAGGGTGCGCAGGAAGTCCACGGGATGCCGCAGGCAGGTGCCGAGCCACTTGAGGGGCCGGCTGACGCGGGTGCCGCCGTCCACCAGGAGCGTGCCGAGGAAGCTCATCACATCCGAGCCCTTGGGATAGCGGACGACCTCGACGTAGGTGTCCGGATCGGGGTGGAAGCCGCTGGCGATGGCGATGCCCCGCGAGTAGTCCACGCTCGTCCGAGCGGGCGGTGGCGCCGCAGATGACCTCGCTGTTGGTGCGCACGTAGCTGCCGAGGGCGGGGGAGAGGCGGGGGAGCGTCCCTCGGTCCCGGCCCTCGAGGAGGAGGTTGACCGTCCCCAGGGCGCCGGCCGCGAGCACCACCCCGCGCGCCCGGACAGTTCGCCGGCCCCGGAAGAGCTTGCGGGTGGACCGGCGCGTGTGGACGAGCCAGCCGCCCTGGCCGTCCTCCTCGATCCCCGTGACCAGGGTCTCGGGCCGGATCTCGGTCCCGAGCTTCTCGGCGAACCAGAGATAGTTCTTGTCCAGGGTGTTCTTGGCGCCGTGCCGGCAGCCCACCATGCAGCCGCCGCAGTAGGTGCAGGTCCTGCGCTCCGGCCCCTCGCCGCCGAAGTAGGGGTCACCCACGCTCTGGCCCGGCTGGTCGCCGAAGAGCACGGCCACGCTGGGTGGGCTCGAAGGTGTCTTCCTTGCCGAGGGTGCGGGCGAACTCGTGGAGGGCCCGGTCGCCTTCCCAGAGGTGGGGATTGGCGGTGACGCCGAGCATCCGCTGCGCCGTCTCGTAGTGAGGGGCGAGGGTCCGCTTCCAGTCGATCCCCTTGGGCCAGGTGCCGCGCCGGAAGGCCCCGTCCTTGGGCACCAGATGAGTGTTGGCGTAGACCAGGGAGCCGCCGCCCACGCCGGCGCCCGAGAGCACCAGCACGTCGCGCAGCAGGGTCAGACGCTGGATGCCGTAGCAGAAGAGCTGCGGCAGCCAGAGGAACTTGCGGACGCTCCAGTTGGTCTTGGGGAAGTCCTCGGTCCGCCAGCGCTTGCCGGCCTCGACGACCAGCACCTTGTAGCCCTTCTCGGAGAGCCGCAGCGCCGAGACGCTGCCGCCGAATCCGGAGCCGACGATCAGGTAGTCACAATCGTAGGAATCTGCCATGGGTTTTCTTATGCCGCTCCTAGACGTAGTTTACGTCAAGTCGCGGCAAAGGGGGAGGCCCCCGGCGCCTGAGAAGGCTGTTAGAATCACGGCAAGGAGCCTGAGATGTCTACACCTTGCCGTGCCCGCTGCCTCCTGGCCATCGCCTGTCTCGTCCTTCTCGCCTCCCAAGCCGCCTACGCGGGCGTGAACCGCTGGACCCCGATCGGCCCCTCGGCCGCCCACGGGATCGCGCGGCTCACCGCCGATCCTCACGATCCCGCGATCCTGTACGCGCAGACCTCGGACTTCCACCTGTGGCGGAGCCGGGACGGCGGTGCGAGCTGGGCGCTCATCGACGCAAGCCTGCCCGGCCTCGTGCGCGCCTTCGCGGCGGATGGCGTGGCAGCCGGGGTCCTCTACACCGTGGTGGGATCGGACGTCTGGACGAGCACGAATCGCGGCAGAACCTGGAGCCGGGTCTTTCAGGGAGCAGGTGCGGCGGGGCGGATCGAGCTGACCGCGGACCCCGGCACCCGGGGAACCCTGTACCAACTCGCCGACGGGAGGCTCTCGAAGAGCACGGACGGCGGACGCACTTGGAGCTGCGTGGCGGTCCTCTTCGGATGCGGGGCGGGACCGACGCTGGTGCTCACGGGCTTCACGGTCGATCCGGCGAGCTCGGAGAGGCTCTACGCCGTCAACAACGTGGGGCTCGTCTACCGTTCGACCGACGGCGGAGCGACCTGGTCGGACGGCGCTGTGCTCCAGCCCCTGTTCGGCCTCGGCGTCAACCGGATCGCCGTCTCCCCCTCGGACCCGGAGATCGTCTACGCCTGGGTGAGCGGCGGGGGAGTGACCGGCCGCCCGTGCTTCGCCCGCAGCAACGACCGCGGCGAGAGCTGGACGGGCGTGCTCACCGGCGTCCGGTGTGGCGAGCTGTCCGTGGACCCGGAGGACGGCCAGACCCTGCGCATCCTGGTGGGGACGGAGCGCCGGCTGTGGATCTCCCACGACGGTGGCGAGACCTGGAGCCAGGGCCGGCTCGCACCAGCGAGTGGCCAGATTCTGTCCGATCTGTCCGATCCGTCCGATCCGTCAGCGCTCCTCCTGGCCGGGACCGGAGGCCTGTTCCGCGCCGAGAATGAGAGCGCGCGCTGGACGCGCTGGGCCCTCCAGGGCTTCAACAACGCGGGCCTCCGGGTTCTCCTCGGCAGCGCTGAAGCGCCCGGAGTGCTCTACGCCAGCCTCGCCCCGGAACGGCCTCTCCAGAAGTCCACCAACGCGGGCCAGACCTGGACGGAGCTGCCGATCCAGGGCGTCAGCGCTCTGGCGGTCGATCCCCGGGACCCCCGGCATCTCTACGCCGTGAACGAGCTGGAAGAGAACCGCCTCCCGGTGAGCCGCGTCTACGAGAGCACCAACGGCGGGGCCTCCTGGCAACTCGCGGCCGAGCGGCCGTTCCCCACCCTTACCCCCTTCAGCCTGGCGCGCGTCACGAGCCTGCGGGTCCATGCCAGGGACAGCCGGATCGTTTACGCCACGGTGGAGGGCGGCGGCGTGTTCCGCAGCACGGATCGCGGGCGCACCTGGCGCTCCGCCAACCAGGGCCTGCCTATCCAGACCCAGTGCAGCGCCTCGGCCTGCCCCTTCAACGCAGCCAGCGATCTTGCGCAGGACCGCAATCCCAGAATCTTCTACGTGGTCTTCGAGGGGAACGTATACCGGAGCACCAACCAGGGAATGACCTGGACGCCGGCCGGCGAAGGCCTGCCGCAGTCCAGGATCGTGGCCCTCGCCGCCGACCCGGACCGCTCCGGCACCCTCTATGCCGCCGGAGGCATTCCCGAGACCTCCGCGGGCTTCACCAGCGCCATCTTCACGAGCACGGACGGGGGCCGTCGCTGGACCCGCGTCGCGGCCTACCCCTCAAACGTTCTGGACCTGGCTGTCAGCCGCTCCGGCATCTACGCCTCCACGGCAGGCGACGGGGTTTTCCGCAGCACGGACGGCGGAAGATCCTGGACCGGGGTCTCCGTGGGGCTTCCGGACGTGTCGATTCCGCTGCTGGCCCCGGACCCGCTGGTGGCGGGGAGGATCTACGCGGGAACGGCGTTCGAAGGGGCGTACGAGGCGCGGTTCACGCCGTAGGACTGGGGGAATCTTCTTGACGGGCCTCCTCGAACCGGAGAGACTGTCACCCGATGATCTCGACCTTCAAGGTGGAAGGTTTCAAATCTCTCATCGAGACCTCGGTCGAGCTGGGTGCCTTCAACGTCTTTATCGGCGCGAACGGCAGCGGCAAGAGCAACCTCCTGGAAGCGATCGGGGTCATGGGGGCGGCCTCGTTTGGCTCGGTCGAGCCTGAGACTCTCCGCTACCGCGGCGTCCGTCCCGGTCTGCCGGCGCTCTACAAGACATCCTTCAAGAATCAGCGTTTCAGGCCCCTCATCACTCTGACTGCCTCCGCTGGAGACGTGACCTATCGTCTGGGATTGGACAATCCGATCCAGAAACCGAGTTTTCGCTGGAGGATCTCTTCGGAGTCTCTTGAGGAAGGGGACCGGCCGATCGTCTCGCGGAGCCCTCGTGGCTGCAAGCTCTATGACGCCAACGGCCGAGTTGAACGGATAGATCCCGACCCGGACCAGACCGTTGCGAAGCTCGCCCTGGCTCGCCGGGATAATGCCGTGCAGGCCAAGGGATTGATGGATGATCTGGTGAATTTTGCGATCTATGCCCCTACGACGCCCGTGTTGCGAGGTATCGCGTCGGAGGATGTCTCTCGGGATCCTCTCGGATTGACCGGCGGAGGTCTGCCCGAGACGATCAATCAGCTGATCCGCCGTTCGGCAGGCACTCTGGGGCCCTTCGACCTAGATGAAATCTGGGAGATGATCGAATGGGCCGAGAACATGTCTGCGGTCCCGGCGCCTCAGGCCTCGGTCTCGCCGGCCGTCAAGACGACCCCTACCGTCCTTCGGTTTACGGACAGGTACATGCGCCCTGAGCGCAACACGCTCTCCGCTTATGACGCCAGCGAAGGAGCGCTCTACGTGCTTTTCATGCTGGCCCTCGTGGTCCATGAGCGGGCTCCAAGGGTCTTTGCCGTGGACAACTTCGACCAAGCCCTCCATCCCCGGCTGGCCCAAGCTTTGACGCGGCTCCTCTCGGACCACGTGGCACGGGACGGCACGAGACAGGTACTCGCGACGACCCACAATCCTTTAGTCCTCGATGGCCTGGACCTCACCAATCCTGCCATCAGGCTCTTTGCGGTGGACCGGAACCAGGCGGGAGTAACTCAGGTGCGGAGGGTCGAGGTCAGCCCGGAGCTCCTTTCACAGTCTGAAAAGGGACTCAGTCTCTCCCGTCTCTGGGTCATGGGCCGCTTGGGCGGCGTTCCACGGTTGCTCTAGATGATCCGGATTGGGATTGTCGCTGAAGGCAAGTCGGATTGGCTGGCTCTCGAAGAGTTGATGAAATCAGTCCATCCGGATGTTGACTTCATCCATCTCCGTCCCGACATGACCCTGGTGTCCCGGTCTCCCCACGGATGGAAAGGTGTCAGGGCGTGGTGTCAGCAGGAGGGCGGGCGGCTGGAGGCTCTCCTCTCAGGAATCCAGGGATATCCGATTCATCTGCTGGTCATTCATGTGGACTGTTCGATGGCCCACAACGTAGGAGCCCTGCATCCGTGTCCACCCGCACGTGCCACCACTGACGCTCTTCGGGAAGTTCTTGTTCAGAACTGGCTAGGACTCCAGTCCCTCCCAGGATTCGTCCTCCTGGCGACCCCATCTCGGACGACCGACGCCTGGATCGTGGCCGCCTTGGACCCGCCGTACTCCGGCCAGGAGCCGCTGGAATGCGATGATCTTGCCGAAATGGAGCTGGTCCGGAGAAGGCTCCTGCGCCTGAGATACGGCGAGGTCAAGAAGCCCGACGCCAAATACCGTCCTCTGGCGGAGGCCATGGCACAGGCGATCGATCGTGTCTGTGAGATCTGCACGGAAGCTGAGCGCTTCCGGGAAGACTTCGCTGCTGCGGTTGGGCGGACCGAGGCGACCTGAGCGGGCCTACTCGTCCCGGCTCTGCACCGCCATCACCGCCTCCACCAGACCCTCGTACCCCGGCCGCGTGGATTCGGCCATAGGCTCCACGCCCTGCCGGCGCAACTCGGCGCTGGTGACCGGTCCGATGGAAGCCGCCCGCAGCTCGTCGCGCCGCCGTTTCCAGTCCGCTCCGAACAGCTCCGCGAAGTGCTGCACGACACGCGGGCTGGTAAAGGTGACCCAGCCGAGCGGCGAGGTGGAGAAGAGCTCCCCGGCCCGGTAGAAGGCGGCGTCCGGCAGCCGCTTGTCGTAGGCCACCACCGCCACCGCCTCGGCGCCCGCCGCGAGGAGCCCCTCCTGGAGAGTGGGGCGGGCGTCGGCCGCCTGGGGGAGGAGCACGCGGCGCTGGCGGCCCACCAGGGGCGCGAGGTCTTCCGCGAGAGACTCGGCATCGGCCTTGCGGGCGATCAGGTGAGGCTCGATCTCCCAGGCGCGCAGGGCCTCGGCCGTGGCCGGCCCCACCACCGCGACCCGCAGGCGGGGTGGGAAGGAGCCGCCGGTCAGGGGGAGGAACGCTTCGACGGCGTTTGAGGAGGTGAAGACGATCCAGTTGTAGAGAGCCAGCTCGGTGGCCGCCCGCTCCAAGGCCCGCGGATCGGCCGGCGGGATGACCTCGAGGAGGGCAAGCATCTCGACGCGGGCGCCCATCCGTTCGAACGCGGCGATCAGACCCTCGGCCTGGTGCTCGGCCCGGGTAACGACGACCCGGACGCCGCCCAGGGGCCTCACCCCCGGATCCTCGCCAGTATCTCGTCCGCCCCATTCTCCCGCAAGGCGGCCACACAGGCGTCCGCCACTTGCTCGGGATGGTCCCCCACGGCCTCGCCCCGGGCGGCATGGCAGCCGTCCGGCGTGACGAGGAGCGCGGTCAACCGCAACCCGCCGTTCTCCGGCCGCGCCCACGCGGCCAGGGGCAGGGTGCAATTACCTCCGAACGCGGCCACGACCCGGCGCTCCGCCACGGCGGCCTGGCCGCTTGGAGAGTGATCGAGCGCGCGGCAGAGGATCTCGGCCGGACCGCCGGTCCGCACCTCCAGGGCCAGAGTCCCCTGGCCCGGCGCGGGGATGAGGACGTCCGTGGGGATGCGGTGGGCCGGCAGGCCGGTCAGGCCCAGGCGGTCGAGCCCGGCCCCGGCGAGGATCACGCCGCCGGCCCCGCTCTCGCGCCATTTGCGCAGGCGGGTGTCCACGTTGCCGCGCAGCGGCTCCACCCGCAGGTCCGGCCGGCGCATGAGGATCTGCGCCTTGCGCCGCAGGGCTCCGGTGAGCACCACGGCGCCCTCGGGCAGGTCGTCCAGGCTCTCGCCGGCTTCGCTCACCAGCACATCCCGGGGGTCGGCCCGCTCTGGATAGGCCCCCACGGTCAGTCCCTCGGGCAGGGTGACGGGCAGATCCTTCAAGCTGTGCACGGCGAGGTCGAGCGAGCCATCGAGCAGGCCTGTTTCGAGCTCCAGGGTGAAGAGCCCCTTGCCGCCGTGGAGAGCGAGGTCGCCGGTCACCACGTCGCCCGTTGTGACGATGGGCACCAGCTCCACGGCGAGCCCCGGGTGCTTCGCCTCCAGGGCGCGGGCCATCATGCCGGATTGCGCCAGGGCGAGCGCGCTGCGCCGGGTCCCCAGCAGGAGTCGGAAGGTGGAATCAGTCGCTTTCGTCATCATCCAGATGGAACAGCTCGCGGACGAGGTCGAGCCGGGAGAGGTCCCCGGCGCCGTCCTTGGCGCGCAGGCGCGCGCTCGGGTGATGGAGGATCTTGCGCACGAGCGAGCGGGTGAGCCGCTCCAGCTCTTCATGCGTCTCTGCGGGGAAGCGGGGGAGGACGTCGGACAGCTCCTGCTTCCGGATCTTCTCCGCCTGCTTCTGGAGCCGTGCGATCAGGGGCTCGGCCTCCAGGCCGCGCAACCAGGAGCGGAAGTGGCCGATCTCCTGGTCGATGATCTCCTCGACCCGGGGCACCTCTTCCTTGCGCCGCTTGAGGTTGCGCTGGATCAGATTGTCCAGCGAGTCCACGGTGTGAAGGAACACGTTCTCGACCCGGCCGGCCGTGGGCTCTACGTTCCTCGGCACGCCCAGGTCCACCACCAGCAAAGGCCGGGTGGGCCGGAAGCCGATGGCCTCCTTGATGTGGCGGCGGGTCAGCACCGGCTCGTCTGCTCCTGTTGAAACGATCACCACGTCCGCCGTGCGCAGCGCCGGGATGCGATCTTCGAAAGACAGGATCTCGGCGCTCGGGAACTCCTCCTGGAACTGCCGCGCCCGCTCGGCGCTGCGGTTTGCCACCCGCAGCTCCCGGGCCCCGCGCTCCACGACCGGCCGGGCCACGGAGCGAGCGATCTCGCCGGCACCGATGAGCAGCACCTGGCACTCCTCGAGGCCGCTGAAGATGTTCCGCGCCAGCTCCACGGCGGCGTAGCCGAGCGACACGGCGCCGGACGAGATGGCCGTCTCCTGGCGCGCCCGCCGGCCTGCCGAGGCGGCGCTGCGCAGCAGCTTCTTGAGCACAGGCCCCTCGGCCCCCGTGGCCTCGGCGAGTGCCGACGCCTGCTTGACCTGGCCCAGGATCTCCGGCTCACCCAGCACCATGGACTCCAGGCCGCTCGCCACCCCCAGCAGGTGCCGGACCGCCTCGCCGTTGCGCTTCACGTACAGCCGCCCCGGCCGCTCCAGATCCGGAACCCGCGAGAGGAACACCAGCTCCAGGGCCGTACGGTAGGCCGCCTCGTCGTCCCGCGGCTGGACGTAGACCTCCGTCCGGTTGCAGGTCGAGAGCAGGAACGCCTCGGCCACTTCGGAGCGGGCCAGGAGATGGACCAGCATCTCCTCCGTCTCCTCCTTGTTGTAGGAGACCTTCTCCCGCAGCTCGATGGGCGCGAAGCGGTAGTCCGTCCCCACCAGCAACAGGGGCGGGTCCAGCCGGGACGGAGCGTCGGGGTCGAGGAGAGAAGCCATGCCTGGGGAGATTGTAACCTCCGTTCCCTCTCGCCCGGCTCACCCCGCGAAGTAGAGAGGTTTTTTGACAGCGGCCTGCGCCGGAGGAGCGGGCTCCGCCCCCTATGGTATTGCCGCAATCTTTTTTATATGCTTCCTATGTCGGTGCAGCATAGTCCGTTTTCCCATCTTGGAGGATCCACCATGACCTGGAGAAGACTGCTCCTCACCGCCGCTCTGCTGGCCCTGACCAGCCCAATCACCAGCCCCACCTTCGCCCAGACGCCGGCCGCGCTCCCGCAGCTCGACGTCGCCACCACCCCGGGCACCCAGGCCCTCGCGAGCACGGCCGTCGACGGCCGGGGCAACGTGACCCTGCTCTGGGCGCAACTCGCCTCCGCGGGATCGTTCCCCCGCGGGCGGCGCTTCTCGCCCAACGATGTTCCCCTGGGACCGGACATCGTGTTCTCGACCCAGAGACTCCAATTCTGAAGAGGTCGTCGCCAACCGGCGCGGCGACTACATCGCGATCTGGAACGAGATCATCCCTGCCACCGGCGCGGTCCGGGCCGGTGTCCTGCGCCGGGTGAGCCCGGTTCTGCGGCAGCTCAACCTGCGCTTCAGCCACGCCGTGGGGGATGTGGATGTCGACCGGCTCGGCAATTTCATCCTCGTCTGGACGGCCCCAACGCCGTCGGGTCAGCGGGTCTTTGGCCAGCGGTTCAACGCCGACGGCACTACGCGGGGACCGGAGTTCATGGCCTCCACGACCCTTGCCCTGGGCGGGGAGTCCCTCGGCGGCGTGGCCATGAACCAGTTGACGGGCGAGTTCGTGATCGTCTGGATTTCGAGGAACGCCGGCGGCTCCGTCCGCGGGGTCTTCGGCCAGCGCTTCGGCTTCCTGACGGGCCGGCAGGGGAGCGAGATCCAGGTCAACACCACGGAGATCGGCGAGGTCTTTACGGTCTCCCCCCTGGCTGCCGACGTGGGGCGCGCTGAGGACGGCTCCTTCGTCGTGGCCTGGAGCTACCATCCGGCGAGCGAATCCGGGACCGACATCTTCGGCCAGCGCTTCGACAACGCCGGTGCCAGGCTCGGCGGTGAGATCGTCATCGCCGCCGACGCCCCGATCTCGGACGGCCACGTGCGCCTGGCCGTGGCGCCCCAGGGGCACTTCGTGACGGCGTGGGATGACGGCGGCCCGCCGCTCCTCGTCCGCCTGTACCGGAAGAACGGGACACCGGCAGGACCGGCCCGTGAGCTGGTCGACGGTACGACTCCCTTCCCTGGCAATCCAGAGCCCGACTTCGGCTACAACAACACCTTCGGCCTGGGCTGGAACGACTTCATCGGCATCCACGACCCGAACGACGACAACTGGGAGGTCAACTACCAGCGCTTCGCCGCCTCCCCGGGAACGGAGATCTGCCTCTTCCGCAACGGGCGCTTCCGTTGCGACATCAACGGCGGAGGCGCGCTCGAGACCGACCATGTCTTCTCCGTCCGCGGCGGCACGCCCCTGCTCGGCGACGTGGACGACGATGGCCGCGACGACTACTGCCTGTTCCGCGGCACCCGCTTCGACTGCGACAGCGGGCATGACTACCGCGCGGCCGAGACCGTCATCACCTTCGGCCAGCCGGGCGACACGCCTCTCCTGGGCGACGTGGACGGCGACGGCCGCGACGAGGCCTGCGTCTTCCGGACCAACACCTTCCTCTGCGACACCGGCCACGACGGCGGCGCGGCCGAGACCACCTTCACCTTCGGCCAGGCCGGCGACCGCGCCCTGCTGGGCGACGTGGACGGCGACGGCCGTGACGAGGCCTGCGTCTTCCGGACCGACGGCTTCCTCTGCGACACCGGCCACAACGGCGGTGCGGCCGAGACCGTGATCGCCACCGGCACTCTGGGCGGCAACATGCCGCTGCTTGGCGACCTCAACGACGACGGCCGCGACGACCCCTGCTTCTTCGGCGTTGCCGCCGGCCAGGGAGTGTTCACCTGCAACGTCAGCGACCAGGTGGTCCAGATCCGCGTCGACGGAACAGGGAGGCCCCTGATCGGCAACGTCGACGGACTCTAGGGGCGAATGTCGCATTAAGGGCAGGAGGAGACAACATGACCCTGTGGACAGGCTGTAAGGAGACCCACTACCAATGACCTTCAGGCGCGTGCTTCTCGTCCTGTCCCTCCTGATCCTCCCCGCCGCGGCGGCCTCGGCTCAGACCCCGGCCGGGCCGCCGCGGATCAACGACACCACGAGCCCGAGCTTCCTCAAGAGCGCCGCGGTGGACGGCCTGGGGAACCTCACCCTCCTGTTTGAGATCTCCGCTCAGAACAGGATCTACGGACGCCGTTTCTCTGCCGCCGGTCCCCCGCTGGGACCCGAATTCGAGCTCAAGAGGGCTGGCTTGTCCCCGAAAGTGGCGGCCAACGAGCGCGGCGACACCGTGATCCTCTGGGACGGAGGCGGCACCGGCAACCCGGTGTGGGTGCGGAAGCTCAGCCCCGGCCAGCCACCTCTCAACCTGGCGGTGAACCGCAGGGGGACACCTTCTCTCGCTTCGCGGGGGACGTCGGCATCGACCGCGCCGGGCGCTTCGTCGCCGTCTGGGGGGAGTTGGAGGGTGGTTTCATCCGGCTTCGCGGCCAGCGGTTCAACGCCGACGGCACCCGGGTGGGACCGGAGATCAAGCTGGACCTCCCGGGCTCGCAAAGCTCGCCTCGGATCGCCATGAGCCACGCCACCGGCGACTTCGTCCTCCTCTGGATCTCCTCGAGCCGCGGCCTCCCGGCCCGGTTCCTCGGCCAGCGCTTCGGCTTCACGGACGGCCCCCGGGGGGACGTGTTCCAGATCAACTCCATGGACCTGGGGTTTTTTCCCGATCCGGACGCCGCGGGAGCGGACGACGGCTCCTTCGCCGTGGTCTGGCGCCAATATCAGGTGACGGACACGGGGCCGGGTGACGTCGTGGTCGAGCACTTCGACGCCGAGGGGGAGCGCAGCGGCGGCGAGGTGCTGGCCGAAAGCACTGCGCGCTTCGGTGGCGGCGCGCGCCTGTCCATGGCCCCCGAGGGGCACTTCGTGGTGGTCTGGGAGGCAGCCCATCCCGACGAGCCTTTCCGGACCCGCCTCTACCACAGCGACGGCACCCCCACGGGCCCGGTGAGGGAGATCCCGGGGACCACGCACGGGTTCTATCCCGAGCCGGCCTTCGGCTGGAACGGCACGTTCGTCCTCGCCTGGCTCGGCCGTCACCAGAGCTTCGCCGCCTCGCCGGGAGACGAGACCTGCCTCTTCCGCCAAGGCCACTTCCTCTGCGATACCGAGCCTGGCGGGGAAGCGGAGATCGACCACGTCTTCGCCGTGCGGAGAGGCACGCCCGCGCTGGGCGACGTGGACGGCGACGGCCGGGACGACTACTGTCTGTTCCGGGACAACCGCTTCGACTGCGACAGCGGGCACGACAACGGGGCCGCTGAATTCACGGCCTTCTTCGGCCAGCCGGGCGACATTCCCGTGATCGGGGACCTCGACCGCGACGGCCGCGACGAGGTCTGCGTCTTCCGTGCCGGCACGTTCCTGTGCGACTCGGCCCGCAACGGCGGCGCGGCCGAGACCACCCTCGCCTTCGGCCAGCCGGGCGACCTGCCCGCGCTGAGGGACGTCGACGGCGACGGCTGGGACGAGGCCTGCGTCCTGCGCGGCACCGCGTTCCTGTGCGACACGGGGCACGATGGCGGCGCGGCGGAAACCACCCTGACCGCCGCCGAAGCGGGACCGCTGCTGACCGGCAACCTGGACGGGCTGTAGGCCCTCACCAGACGCCCGCGATCGGTTTCCAGCCGCCGTTGCGGGGGCCGGTACGGAACTGGAGGTCCGGGTTGCCGGAGGTCAGCGCGTTCTTGAGGCGGAAGATGGCCGAGGCCGGATCGTAGAGGCCAATCCCGTCCTTGCCGTCGCCGTTCCAGTCGCCGGTCACGGGCAGGGCGTTTCGTCCCACCGGCCCGAACGCGACCGAAACGGGGATCGATGCGCCGGGTTGACCTACGACGACACCGAGGAGAAGGAAAGTCGAGGTTGCCGGATCGTAGAGGCCCGGCCAATCCTTGTCGCCACCCCAGTTCCCCGCGAGCGGGATCTGGTTCTGCCCCGGCGTGCCGAGCGGAAGGGTGACGTCGAAGCCCTGGCCGGAGAGGGAGTTCTTGAGATGGAAGACGCTGGCCGTCACGTCGTAGAGGCCCACGGTGTCCTTGCCGTCGCCGTCCCAGTCGCCCGCGATCGGGCGGACGTTGGCCGAGGGGGCGTCTACGGCGAGGATGATGTCCGAGGCGCCGCCGCCCAGGGTGTTCCTGAAGCGGAAGACGGCCGTGGCCGGGTCATAGAAGCCGGTCGTGCTCTTGCCGTCGCCATTCCAATCCCCGGCCAGGGGGATCCAGGGGCCTCGGCCGGGACGGGGGCCGAAGCGGAAGACGCTTTCCCCGGCGGTCTCGGTGTTGGCGTTCTTGAGATGGAACTGGGAGGTCGAGGGATCGTAGAGCCCGACGAGGTCGATGGGGCCAGCAACGGTCCCCCGGGTGGGGATGAACAGGCGTCCGGCCAGGGTGGCGAAATAGATCTCGCCCGAGGCGTCCTCACCGATGTAGGCGAGTTGGGGAGCGCGGTCGGCCAGGGTCTGGATCTTGAAGCCCGTCCCCTCCCGGAAGGCGGCCCACACGGTCCCGGAGCAGAAATCACCGAAAACATAGGCGCCCCGGAGCTCGGGGATGCGGGTGCCGCGATAGACCACGCCACCGGTCACCGAGCAGCCGAGGCCGTGCTCGAATTCGAGGACGGGCGCGGTGTAGGCCGTGGAGCCGCACACCGGGGTCGAGGCCGGGCAGGCGTCGGAGGTGGAGCAGAGGGTCCCCTCCATCACCTTCCAGCCGTAGTTCTCACCGCCGTGCGAAGAGGCCGGCTGGAAATCGACTTCCTCGATATGGTTCTGGCCCACGTCGCCGATCCACAGATCGCCGGTCTCGCGGTCGAAGGAGAAGCGGAAGGGATTGCGGAAGCCGTTCGCCCAGACCTCGTCCGGCGGGTTGCCCGGCCCGCGGAAAGGGTTGGTGGCCGGGATGCCGTAGTAGGGGGGCGTCGAGACGTTCTGGTCGACGTCGATCCGCACCATCTTGCCGAGGAGGTTATCGGGCTTCTGGGCCGCGCAGTTGGGATCGAAGGCGGAGCCGCCGTCGCCGAAGGCGGTGTAGAGGTAGCCGTCGGGGCCGAACTTGACCTGCCCGCCATTGTGGCTGCGGAAGGGCTGATGAACCTTCAGCAGGATGCGGGCGCTCGCCGGGTCGGCGCGATTGGAGTCGGACGCCAGGACCTTGTAGCGGGCCACCACGGAGTCGCCGTTCTTGTCCGTGTAGAAGATGAAGAAAAAACCGGTCTCGGCGTAGCGGGGGTGGAAGGCCAGGGAGAGCAGGCCTCCCTCGTCGTTGAGGTTGATCTGGCCGCTCAGGTCGAGGAACGGCGGCTTTCTCGCCGTGGAGCCGTTGAGGATCACGATACGGCCGTCACGCAGGGTCAGGAACAGCCGGGAGTCGGCCCCCGTGACGGCGACCGAGGTGACGGGGCTGAGGCCCTCCGCAAGCAGGGTGAGCCGCACGCCCTGTAGGGTGCCCGCGGGGGTGAAGGGCCCCTTGGAAGGGCCGGGGGGCTGAGAGAAAGCCGCCGGAGCTCCGGCGGAGAGGAAGAGGAGGAAAGCAAGGACGGTACGGCGGATGGGCATTCAGATTTCTCCGAGCAGTCCTGCCCGCTCGACCTCACCCCAACCCCTCTCCTAAAGGAGAGGGGCTCGAATCTCGTTTTTCCCCCTCTCCTTTAGGAGAGGGCCGGGGTGAGGTCGCCATGGCAAGGCGGTTGTGTTTCCCAATACCGTCTCGCGATCTCACCAGGCCCCGGCGATGGGCCTCCAGCGCCCGTTCCGGGGTCCGAACCGGAACTGCGCGTCGGAATTACCCGCCGACAGGGCGTTGCGAAGACGGAAGACGGCTGACGCTGGATCATATACGCCAACGCCGTCCGTTCCGTCGCCGTTCCAGTCTCCGGCAACCGGGAGAGAGTTCCGGCCTCCCGGCCCGAACTGGAACTGGAGGTCCGCTCCGCCGCCCGTGAAGGAGTTGGCCAGCGTGAAGACGGAGGCCGAGGGATCGAAGAGGCCGACGCCGTCGGAGCCGTTGCCGTCCCAGTCGCCCGCGAGGGGGATCAGCGCCTGCCCCGGACCGCCGAAGGAGAAGGTCAGGTCGAATCCCGAGCCGGTGAGCGAGCTCTTGAGCAGGAACCGGCCGGTGTCCACATCGTAGAGCCCCACGGTGTCGCGGCCGTCGCCGTTCCAGTCCCCGGCCAGGGGGAGGGCCCGCCGGTTGGGGGAGTCGACCTGGAAGAGGATGTCGGCCGTGCCGCCCCGGAGGTTGTTCTCGAGCCGGAAGGTGCCGGACGCGGGATCGTAGAGGCCGATGGTGCTGGTACCGTCGCCGTCCCAGTCGCCCGCGAGGGGCAGCCAGGTGCTGCGGCGCGGGCCGAAGCGGACGGTCTGCACCTTGGCGCCCGCCGTGTTGGCCTCCTTGAGCTGGAACTTCGAGGTCTGCGGATCGTAGAGCCCCACGGTCTCGGGCTGGTCATTGCCCCCGCCTCCGGATTCGCCCGCGAAGCGGAAGAGCCGGCCGCTCAGGGTGGCCGCGTAGAGCTCGCCTGCCGAGTCCTCGCCGAAGGTGGTCAACTGGCCGATCGTCCCTGGGACGGTGCGGACGGTGAAGCCGCTCCCCTGGCGGAACGCCGCCCAGACCACGCCGCTGCAGAAGTCGCCGAAGACGTAGGCGCCCTTGAGCCCGCCGACCCGGTCGCCGCGGTAGACGTAGCCTCCGGTAATGGAGCAGTGGCCGTCGTGGGAGTATTCGAGCACGGGCGGGGTGAAAGCCTGCGAGTTGCAGGGGGGCGTCGAAGCCGGACAGGCGTCAGCGGACAAGCAGGCGGTCCCCTCCATCACCTTCCAGCCGTAGTTCTCGCCGCCCTTGGAATTGGCGGGCTGGAAGTCGATCTCCTCGCGCTGGTTCTGGCCCACGTCACCGATCCAGAGGTCGCCCGTCTGGCGGTCGAAGGAGAAGCGCCAGGGGTTGCGGAGGCCGCTGGCCCAGACCTCGTCCGGTGGATCGCCGGGGCCGCGGAACGGGTTGTCGGCTGGGATGCCGTAGAAGGGGGCGGTGTTCACGTTCTGGTCGACGTCGATCCGCAGCATCTTGCCCAGCATCTCGCTGGCTTTCTGGGCGCGACAGGCCGGGTCGAAGGCGGAGCCGCCGTCGCCCATGCCGATGTAGAGGTAGCCGTCAGGGCCGAACTGGAGCTGGCCGCCGTTGTGGTTCGAGAAGGGCTGGTCGATGACCATCAGGGTCCGGGCGCTCGACGGATCGGCCCGGTTGGGATCGTTCCCGGAGACCCGGTAGCGGGCGATGACGGTGTCGCCCGCGTTGTTCGTATAGTTGACGAAGAAGAAGCCGTTCTCCTTGTAGCGGGGGTGGAACGCCGTCCACAGCAGGCCGCCCTCGCCCGCGGTGTTGATGAGGCTCTGGATGTCGAGGAACGGCTGCGGGCGCACGGCCCCGTTCTCCAGGATCACGATGCGGCCGGGACGAAGGGTGATGAACAGCCGGTCGTCCCCCGTGTGGGTGATACCGGTGACGGAGCCCAGGTCGCTCGCGATCTGCTCGATGCGCACGCCTTGCACCGGGCCCGCAACGGGGAAGGGGGCCTTGGCGAATTCCGGGTCGAGCAGGGTGCTCGCTCCGGCACTGGGATGGGCCACAAGGGGGGCCAGAAGGAGGAGAGAGGTGGCGACGGAGCGGAGAAGATGTTTTTGCATAAGCGAGACCTCCTGTCGTGGAGGCATCTTACCTGGGATACTGGAGAGATGATCCCGATCGACGAGAATCTCGCCATCCCCGACGAGGAGGTCTCTTTCACGACCTCGCGCAGCGGCGGTCCCGGCGGCCAGAACGTCAACAAGCTGGAGACCCGGGTGACGCTCCGCTTCGACCTCGCGGGCTCACCCAGCCTGACCGAGGAGCAGAAGGCCCGCCTGCGCGAGCGCCTGGCGACGCGGATCACCCGGGACGGCGTCCTTCAGGTCAGCTCCCAGAAGCACCGCTCCCAGGGGGCCAACCGGGACGCGGCCGTGGAGCGCTTCGCCGAGCTGCTGCGGGAGAACCTGCGCGAGGAGCCGCCGCGCAAGAAGACCCGGCCCTCCCGGGCGGCCAAGGCGCGCCGGGTGGAGGAGAAACGGCGGCAGGGCCAGAGGAAGCGGGAGCGGGGGACGCCGATCCCCCGAGAGTAGAGCGTCTCCTGGTATAGGATCGCGGGCAGGAAGACGCCATGACCGCCGATCGATTCTTCACCCAAGCTGACCTCGACGCCATCCAGGCCGCCGTGCGCGCGGCGGAGGAGCGGACGTCGGGGGAGATCGTCCCCTATGTGGTGGACCAGAGCGACGGGTACCCAACTGCCGCCTGGAAGGGCGCGGCCCTGGGGGCGATCCTGGCGCCGTTCGTGGCGCTCGCCATCCATCGCTGGAGCAACGTCTGGGGGATTCCGGTCGAATGGTGGATCACCCTGCCGGCTCTCCTGGGGGCTGGCCTCGGCTACCTTCTTTCCCTTTTGCCGCCTATCCGGCGCTGGATGGTGGGGGAGGAGGTCCTGGAGGAGCGCGCGCGCCGCCGGGCCGCCGTGGCCTTCCTCGACCAGGAGGTCTTCAACACCCGGGACCGGACGGGCATCCTCCTCTTCGTTTCCCTCTTCGAGCACCGGGTCGTGCTGCTGGCCGACTCCGGGATCGACGAAAAGGTCGAGGAAGGGACATGGGAGGAGATCACCCGGCGACTGGCGGGGGAGATCCGCCGCGGCCGGCGGGGTCCGGCCATGGTGGAGGCCATCCAGGCCTGTGGCGAGCTGCTGGCTCGGCATTCCGTCGAGCGCCAGGCCGACGATATGAACGAGCTGCGTGACGAGCTACGGCGGGAGAGGGAGTGATGATCAGCCGCCGTCTCGCAGGGATCCTCTTCGCCCTCCTGTTCCTCGTGCCGCCTGTCCTCCGGGCACAGGGCGAGGTCCCCGCTCTCCAGGGGCCGGTCAACGACTACGCCAACCTGATTTCCCCAGACCAGAAGCAGCGGATCGAGGCTCAGCTCGTCCAGTTCCAGCAGCAGACCGGCAATCAGGTCACTGTGCTCACGATCCCCAGCCTGAATGGCGAGGACATCGAAGGCTACGCCAATCGTGTGGCTCGCGCCTGGGCCTTGGGAGAGAAGGGAAAGGACAACGGCGCCCTGCTCCTGGTAGCCCACCAGGACCGGCGGATGCGCGTCGAGGTCGGCTATGGCCTGGAGCCTGTGCTGACGGACCTTCAGACCAACATCATCCAGAACGAGGTCATCATCCCCTACTTCAAGCGGGGGGATTTCGGCGGCGGTATCGAGGCCGGAGTGAAAGCCCTTCTGAGCACCATCCAGGGCAAGGAGATCGAACCGGCGCCGGTCCAGCAGCCCACGGGAGAGGGAGACGGGGGAGGCGGGAACTGGCCGGGTCTCCTCTTCTTCATGTTTGCCTTGGGCCCCTTCATCCTGAACTCCATCCGCAGCGGGAGCTGGATCGTCTACATCGTCCTCCTGCCGATCTTCTTCGTCATGGGCACGATCCTCATCAGCCTTCCCATGGGTCTCATCGCGGCCGGGGCCTGGCTGGTGCTCTTCCCGATCCTCCGGATGATCTTGCCAAAGCGCCCCACGTCCGGCCGCTTCCGCCGGGGAGGCTGGTGGATCGGCCCCGGCATGGGTGGCGGCTGGGGGGGAGGGAGCGGAGGAGGTTGGGGCGGTGGCGGAGGAGGCTACTCGGGTGGAGGAGGCAGCTTCGGCGGCGGTGGGTCGTCGAGCAGTTGGTGATCCGTTGCCTCTCCCTCAGAGAGCCCCGAACGCGTCCATCGCCTCTTGAACCAGCCGGTCCGCCTCCTCGGAATGCTTGGGGGAGAAGTGGAAGGGGACCAGCCTTCTCACCCCGGCCTCGCGGGCGAGCCATCCCGCCTGCCGCGCGGTCAGGTGGTGTTTCTCGGCCGCCCGCTGCTCCTCCTCATGGGTGAAGGCCGTCTCGATGAACAGAGAGTCCGCTCCCTGGGCGAGGTCGACGATGGCCTGGGCGTTCTCCGGGGTGAACCCTGCGTCCGTCACGTAGGCGATCTTCTGGCCGGGGACGATCCGCAGCACCTTTTCCTTGAGCTCCCCTAGGGAGACAGTACGCTCTCGTACGAAGCCGTCCTCGCGCCAGCGCACGGGGACCGGAGTCTCGTCCGGCTCGCCCTGGGCCACGGCGGACTTCAAGTCCCGCAGCCAGGGTCCTGTGGGGAGGCCCAGATCTTCGAGGCCGCTCTTCCAGACGTTGACGTGAAATTTCTCCTCCAGGGCGAACGCAAGGCAGGGGATCTGGTGGTCCAGGAACGCGACGCGGATCTGGAACGTCTCCTCGCCCAGCAGGACTCCCGGAGGCAACTCAGGGACGGTCACGGTCTCCCGCCGGAACGCCGTCCGGCTGCGCAGCTCCGCGGCTTCGATCCCTCCCTCCAGGCTCACCTCCGCCACCCGGACCACCAGGTCGCTCGCATAGTTGGCCACCAGGTTCCAGGTATAGGCCGCCAGCTTGTGCTCGACCCGGTCGATGAACCCCGGAGGGCCGAAGAGGTGAAGCGTCTTGTCCCGTCCCAGGAGGATCCGCAGCAACGCGTCAAACCCCGCGAAGTGGTCCATGTGGGTGTGCGACACGAAGGCGTGGGTCACCCGCAGGAGCTGGCGCGCAGACAGAGGAGAGAGGTCCCCGAGATCGAACAGCAGGGCCCGCCGCTCGAAGAGGAAATCCACGTACAGCCCGGGGTCCCCGAACGGGTCGTTGACCAGCCGGGGGTGAAAGAGGGGCTTCACATTTCCTCTTACCGCTCGACCCAGTAGTTCGGCGCTTCCTTGGTGATCACCACGTCGTGGGCGTGGCCTTCCTTGAGGCCGGCGGCGGAGATGCGGACGAACTGGGCCTTGGTGCGCAGCTCCTCGATCGAGGCGCAGCCGGCGAGGCCCATGCCGGAGCGCAGGCCGCCGGTGAGCTGGGGCAGCATCTGGTGGACGCTCCCCTTGTACGGGACCATGCCCTCGATCCCCTCGGGGACCAGCTTGGAGAGGGAGCCGTCCCCTTCCTGGAAGTAGCGGTCGGCGCTGCCCCTCGCCATGGCGGAGAGCGAGCCCATGCCGCGGTAGGCCTTGAAGGTGCGGCCCTGGTAGAGGATGGTCTCGCCCGGGCTCTCCTCGGTGCCGGCGAAGAGCGAGCCGATCATGATCGAGTGGGCCCCGGCGGCGAGCGCCTTGGTGACGTCGCCCGAGAACTTGATGCCGCCGTCGGCGATGATCGGAATGTCATGCTCGGCGGCCGCCCGGGCGCAGTCCACGATCGCCGTGACCTGCGGCACGCCGGCGCCGGTGACGATGCGGGTGGTGCAGATGCTGCCCGGGCCGATGCCGACCTTGACGGCGTCGGCGCCGCGCTCGATCAGGGCCAGCGTGCCCTCCGCCGTGGCCACGTTGCCGATGATCAGCTTGACCTCGGGGAAGCGCTCGCGCAGGCGGGACGCGGCGTCGAGCACTCCGCGGCTGTGGGCGTGGGAGGAGTCGAGGACGAGGAGGTCGACCTTGGCGCGCACCAGGGCCGCGGCCCGCTCCAGGTAGTCGCCCGAGGCGCCCACGGCGGCGCCCACCCGCAGCCGGCCGAGCTCGTCCTTGCAGGCCTTGGGGTACTGGATCGCCTTCTGGATGTCCTTGACCGTGATCAGCCCCTTGAGGTTGCCGGCTGTCGTCGACCACCAGGACCTTCTCGATGCGGTGCTGGTGGAGCTGGGCCTTGGCCTGCTCGAGGGTGGTGCCCTCGGGCACGGTGACCAGGTCCTCCTTGGTCATCAGCTCGCCGATCGTCTTGTTCAGCTTCTCCTCGAAGCGGAGGTCGCGGTTGGTGAGGATGCCGACGAGGTGCCCTTCCTCGTCGGTCACGGGCACGCCGGAGATCTTGTAGCGGGCCATGACGTCCAGGGCCTCGCGGATGCTCTGGTCGGGCCGCATGGTGACCGGGTCGACGATCATCCCGGCCTCGCTGCGCTTCACCTTGTCCACCTCCTCGGCCTGGGCCTCGACCGGGAGGTTCTTGTGGACGATGCCGATCCCGCCCTCCTGGGCCAGGGCGATGGCCAGCCGCGACTCGGTGACCGTGTCCATGGCCGCCGAGAGGATGGGGATGTTGAGGTCGATCCCGCGGCAGACCCGGGTGCGGAGGTCGACCTGGTTCGGGTGGACCTCGGAGAGGCCGGGGACGAGCGAGACGTCGTCGAAAGTAAGGGCGAGACGCGGCTCGGAGTCGATCATGCGTGCGTTGGTTTCCTTTATGAAAAGGGCGGCCGAAGGGCCGCCCTGATCTCTTTGCGTAGAAGCGTTTGCGTAGAAGCGGTCTACGTGGGAGCGCTCCTCACCCCACCGTCACCGCCGCGCCGTGGCACTTCTTGTACTTCTTGCCCGAGCCGCAGGGGCAGGGGTCGTTGCGGCCGACCTTGACGTCGCGGTTGCACGGCCGGCTGCGGCTGCTGACCCTCGACCTTGGGCGGGGCGGAGAGCTCGATCTTGGGCGCCGCCCGCTGCTGGCGGGCGCGCTGCTCGACCATCTGCTCCTCGGTGACCGGCTCGTAGCGGAAGAGCTTCTGGATGATGTCGTCCTCGACCCGCTCGGCATCATCTCGAAGAGCTCGAAGCTCTCCCTCTTGTACTCCTTGAGCGGGTCGCGCTGGCCGTAGCCGCGCAGGCCGATGCCTTCCTTGAGGTGGTCGAGGGCGAGGAGGTGGTCCTTCCAGGCCACGTCCACGGCGTGGAGCATGATGGCCCGCTCGAAGCTGCGCATGACCTCGGGGTCGTGCCGCGCCTCCTTCTCCGTATACCGGGTCTCGATGGCGTTCCAGAGGGTGTCGCGCAGCTCGTCGATGCCGAGCTCGTCGAGCTTCAGCTCGCCGGCGTTGATGTTGAAGTAGGCCAGCATCTCGGTGCGCAGGCCGGGCAGGTTCCAGTCCATGGGATCGGCCTTCTCCGGGCAGTGGGTCTCGAGCAGCGCGTCGAGGATGTCCCCGGCGATGTCGAGGACGTACTCGCGGCCTTCGCGCCCTTCGAGGATGTCGCGGCGCAGCTTGTAGATCGCCTCGCGCTGCTTGTTCATCACGTCGTCGTACTCGAGCAGGTGCTTGCGGGTCTCGAAGTTCCGCCCTTCGACCTGCTTCTGGGCGCGCTCGATGGCCCGGGAGACCATGCGGTGCTCGATGGCCTCGCCCTCTTCCATGCCGAGCTTGCCCATGAGCCCCTGGATGCGGTCGGAGCCGAAGATCCGCATCAGGTCGTCTTCGAGCGAGAGATAGAAGCGGGAGGAGCCGGGGTCGCCCTGGCGGCCGGAGCGGCCGCGGAGCTGGTTGTCGATGCGCCGCGACTCGTGCCGCTCGGTGCCCAGGATGTGGAGGCCGCCGAGCGGCGAGCACCTCCTCGCGCTCCGTGGCGCAGGTCTCGGTGTAGCGCGCGAGCGCCTCCTGGTACGCCTCGGGCTCGGTCTCCGGATCGGCCTCGGAGCGGGCGAGCCCCTCGGGGTTGCCGCCGAGGAGGATGTCGGTGCCGCGGCCGGCCATGTTGGTGGCGATGGTGACCGCGCCTCTGCGGCCGGCCTGGGCCACGATCGAGGCCTCGCGCTCGTGGTACTTGGCGTTGAGGACCACGTGCGGCACCTTCGGCGGGCGGTTGAGCAGCTTCGAGAGCATCTCGCTCTTCTCGATCGACACCGTGCCCACCAGCACCGGCTGGCCCTTCTGCTGGGCACTCGCGGATCTCCTCGACCACGGCGCTCCACTTCTCCTCGGCCGTGCGGTAGACGAGGTCGGCCCGGTCGTCGCGGATCATGTCGCGGTTGGTGGGGATGGCCGTGACGTCGAGCTTGTAGATCTGCCCGAACTCGGCCGCCTCGGTATCGGCGGTGCCGGTCATGCCGGCGAGCTTCTTGTACATGCGGAAGTAGTTCTGGAAGGTGATCGTGGCGAGCGTCTGGTTCTCGCGCTCGATCTTGACCCCTTCCTTGGCCTCGACCGCCTGGTGCAGGCCGTCCGACCAGCGGCGGCCGGGCATCATGCGGCCGGTGAACTCGTCGACGATGACGACCTTGCCGTCCTTGATCAGGTAGTCGACGTCGAGCTGGTAGAGGGCGTGGGCGCGCAGCGCCTGGTTGACCCCGTGGAGGGTCTCCATGTTCTCGGGGTCGTAGAGGTTGCGCACGCCGAGGAGCTGCTCGACCTTCTCGACGCCGTCGTCGGTGAGGCTGGCCTGGTGCGCCTTCTCGTCGACCAGGAAGTCGCCGGTGGTGCTCTTCTTGCCGTCGCCCTCGTCGATCTCCTCGCCCTTGACCAGGCGGGGGATGATGCGGTCGATCCGGTAGTACTTGTCGATCGACTCCTCGGAGGGGCCGGAGATGATGAGCGGCGTGCGCGCCTCGTCGATCAGGATCGAGTCCACCTCGTCGACGATGGCGTAGTGGTGCGCGCGCTGGACCATGGACTCCAGGTCGAACTTCATGTTGTCGCGCAGGTAGTCGAAGCCGAACTCGTTGTTGGTGCCGTAGGTGACGTCCGCGGCGTAGGCGCGCTTGCGGTCGGCGTCGGGCATGTCGTGCTGGATGACGCCGACGGAGAGGCCGAGGAAGCGGTAGATCCGGCCCATCCAGTCGGAGTCGCGCCTGGCCAGGTAGTCGTTGACCGTGACCACGTGGACGCCCTTGCCTTCGAGGGCGTTCAGGTAGACGGGCAGGGTCGCCACCAGGGTCTTGCCCTCGCCGGTCTTCATCTCGGCGATGCGCCCGCGGTGGAGGACGATGCCGCCCATGAGCTGGACGTCGAAGGGCCGCATGTGGACCGAGCGCCAGGCGGCCTCGCGGGCCACGGCGAAGGCGGGGACCAGGAGGTCGTCGAGGGTGGCGCCGGCTGTCGAGCTGCTGGCGGAATTCGGCGGTCTTGGCGCGCAGCTCGTCGTCGGAGAGCGCCTTGATCTGCGGCTCCATCTCGTTGATGGCCGCCACGATCGGCAGCATCTTCTTGACGTCGCGCTCGTGCTGGCTGCCGAAAATCTTGGTCAGAATCGTGTTGATCATCGAGGTCTCGCTAAGGTCGGGGAAGGCTCGGGACCGAGCCCGCGGTAGCGTTTACAACCCGGAGTCTAGCAGAAAGATTCCGGCAGCCGGGCGCCCTCTCCGGGACAGGAGAGCCAGGGAAGGCTACGAGGAGCCGAGCGTGGCGGTGTCGAGGATGTAGGCCAGGGGGTTGACCGGCTCGCCGTCCACCCGCACCTCGTAGTGGAGGTGGTAGCCGGTCGAGCGGCCGGTGTTGCCGACCCGGCCGATCACGTCGCCGCGCTTGACCCGCTGGCCCGGGCGGACGTCGATCCGGGACATGTGGCCATAGCGGGTGGTGATGCCGAAGCCGTGGGCGATGAAGACCGCCTGCCCGAGACCGCCGATCTCGCCGGCCTGCATCACGACGCCGTCGGCGCTGGCCCGCACCGGCTGGCCCGGAGCGGCGGCGATGTCGACGCCCTGGTGGACGCCGCGGCCGTGGGTCAGAGGATCGCTGCGGTAGCCGAAGCCGCTGGTGAGGATGCCCTTGACCGGGGTGATGGCGGGGGTGGAGGAGATCCAGCGCAGCCGCTCGTCGAGCTTCGCTTCCACGGCGTCCAGGGCGCCCGCGATTCCGGCGGCACGGCCTGTCATGTCCGACAGATCGCCCGGCTCCGACCTCGTCCGCCAGGGTGCCGCCGCCGATGCCGGCCTCGACGCCGCTCTCCAGGCTCTCGACGCCGGCCACGATGGCGAGCTGGCGGGTACGGTCCTCGTAGTCGGTGAGCTGGCCCTGAAGCTTCTGGAGGCTCGACTCGAACGTCAGGTTGGTCTTGCGCAGCTGCTCGTTCTCGCTCTTGAGGCGGGCGATCTCGACCGGATTGACCTTGGTGCTGAAGTGCGACCGATGAAGAAGGCGGCGGCGAGGGTGAGGAGGAGGAACGCGCCGGTGGCGAGCCCGATCTGGAGGTTGGTGACCTGCCACTTGCGCAGCTTGGCGTGCGCGTGGGGGATGAGGATGATCGTGTGGTGCCGTTTTGCCATGAATCTCTTTACAGGGAGCCAAGCGAGAGCCTGGACACCATTGAGGGCGATACCCTACGAACACTCAATCGGCTACGTTGCTCGCGTATTGTAGACCTTGGTCCCTCGATGTCAAGAGGCAAATAAAATATGGCGAACCAGCATGCCGAGAGGCCTTTTAGCGAGTAAAAAGGTAAAAGGCGCCGGGGTGGAGCCCGGCGCCCTTGGCGCTTTGAGGAGGTTACTTCTGGGCGGCCCGCTTGCGCCGGGCGGGCGCTTCGGGCTCGCTGGCGACTGCCTTCTCCCCGGGCAGGGTGTCCTGCCAGCGGGTGGCGGCTTTCTGGTCGGAGATGTGCACGTGCAGGGCTCCGCCGACCGCCATGGAGAGCTTCACCATGGTCATCAGCGTGAAGTTGGCGTCGCCTCCCAGGAGCCGGGTGATGTAGGCCCGGGAGGTCCCCATCCGCCGGGCGAGATCGGCGCGGGAGATGTTCTGCTCTTCCATCCGGTGCAGGAGGTCCAGAGTGAATTCGAGGACGGCCCCTTCGTGCCAATAGTCCGGGGAGGTCTCGACCTCTTCAAGGAACTTCCGGTATTTCTCAAGGCTCATGTTCGCCCTCCTTGGAATCGAGGATCTCGAGCTCGCCGCGCGATCTCGCAACCCAGTACTGCTTGCACAGGAACCGCGCCTGGTCGAGCTGAACGCGCGGCGTCCTCTCCGCCTTCTTGAACGCAGCGGTGCAGACGATCACCGCCGAGCCGCCATAGAACCAGAGAACCCGAAGCTTCTTGCCTTTCGGCTGCTTCCGGAATTCGAACACCCCCTCTCCCAGGGACTTGCAGAGGATGTCCGAGCGGGGCGGGCCGTTCCTCGGTACGGTCTGCTTGAGGAGCCACATCATGCCTGCCGCCGCCACTCTCTCCGGTCCATCGAGATCCGCGAGGAAATCGAGGACTTGGCACTTCTCCCTGGAATCCAGCACCGCCAGGACGTCCCACTCTTCCCGAGCGATCCGAACGAGCTTCATGTTAACTCTCCTGTTAACGAATGTCAAGGGGTTTCCTCCTCGACGACCTCGATCTCCGGCATGGCCGCGAAGTACTGCTCGCGCAGGCCGCGGGCGTGCTCGACCAACGATCGAGGGGTGGTTTCGAGCTTCGAGAAGGCGTTGGTACAGACGATCCGGTGCCCGCCGTCCTGGAAGAAGAGGACCCGGGGCTTCGCCTCCCGGCGGAGCTCGAAGAGGCCGTCCCCGAGCGGCTTGCACAGGTGTGGGCTTGCCGTAGGAGGTCCTTCGAGCGGCATATAGAGGCGCAAAGAGCGGTTCAGGAGATCCCGCGCCGACCGCAGGTCCCCGTTGAGCTCGTCGAGGAAGTCAAGGACCGGACAACGGCCCCGGCGGTCCAGGACCGCCAGGACCTCCCATCTCCCTTTGGCCAGGCGCACGAGCTTCATCCGGCGACCCTCCGGTCTAGGCTGCGGTACTGGATGGCCTCGGCCAGATGGGAGGAGCGGATCGAGTCGCTCCCCGCGAGGTCGGCGATGGTGCGCGCCACCTTGAGGACACGGTCGAGAGCGCGGGCCGAGAGGCCGAGCTTCTCGAAGGCGGCGTCGAGGAGGGCCCGGCCAGCTCCGTCTACGGCGCAGAAGCGGCGCAGCGGCTCCGGTCCCATGGCGGCGTTGCAGGGAGTCGCCCGGTGAGGGCCAAAGCGGTCGAGCTGGAGGGCCCGGGCCGCCGCCACCCTCCGGGCCACTGTCTCCGTGCTCTCGCCCGCCGAGGAGCGCAGCTCCTTGAGGCTCACCGCCGGCACCTCCACGTGGAGGTCGATCCGGTCGAGGAGCGGACCAGAGACCCGGCCCCGGTAGCGCTCGATGAGTGGGGGAGGACAGCGACACGAGTACCGTGGATCCCCCAGATGGCCACAGGGGCACAGGTTCATGGCCGCCAGGAGCGAGAAACGGGCCGGAAAGGAGAGCCGGGCGCGGGCGCGGACCACGCTGACGTACCCTTCTTCCAGCGGCTGGCGCAGGGCTTCCAGGGTGTCGCGCCGGAACTCCGGCAACTCGTCGAGGAAGAGGACGCCGTTGTGGGCCAGGCTCGCCTCGCCCGGCCGCGGGTTGCTGCCGCCGCCGATCATGCCGGCCGTGCTGGTGCCGGTGTGCGGGCTCCGGAATGGCCGCCGCAGGACCAGCCCGGCCGGCGGCTCCTCGGCCACCAGGGAGTGGATCTTGGTGACGGCGATCGACTCCGCCAGAGTGAGCGGCGGCAGGAGGCCGGGGAGGCGCCGGGCGAGCATCGTCTTGCCCGAGCCCGGCGGGCCCAGGAACAGGAGGTTGTGTCCGCCGGCCGCGGCCACCTCCAGGGCGCGCTTGGCCGTCTCCTGTCCCCGTACCTCGGAGAGGTCGGGGGCCTCGGCCAGGAGCTCGGCGGAATACAGCGGTGGCGGCACCGGCGGCAGCCGATCGGCCCCGCTCAGGTGGTGGACCGCCTCGGCGAGGCCCCGGACACCGACGACCGGCACGGCCGCGAGCGCCGCCGCTTCCGGCGCGTTGGCCGCGGGCAGCAGCACCTCCCGGAGGCCGAGCCGGCTGCCGAGGTCCGCGATGGCAAGGCCGCCCCGCACCGAGCGCACGGCGCCGTCGAGCCCCAGCTCACCGCAGATCAGGCGGCCGGCGAGCGCGTCCTGCGGCAACTGCTCGTACGCCACGAGCATCGCCAGGGCGATCGCGAGGTCGAGGTGGTTGCCCTCCTTGCGGAGGTCGGCGGGCGCGAGATTGATGATGATGGACTTGGGTTCCAGGTCGAATCCGCAGTTCTTGATCGCGGCGCGCACCCGCTCGCGGCTCTCGCGGACCGCGGCGTCGGCAAGTCCCACGATCTGGACCTGCGGGAGGCCGTTCTGGACGTCGACCTCGACCTGGACGGGGCGTGCTTCAATACCCCATGGCGTGGCTGCTGTGGATCGGGCTAGCATAGTGCCCGAATAGACGTAAAATTTTGGGGACTTTTGGAAAACCCAATAAGTACGCGGGTTTGCGGAGCGCGTTTTGGCTCATTTCGACAGTTTTAAAACGGTAGTGCCAATTTCCGGCCCTCTTTCGGGGCCTCTCGGGAGGCCCTCCTGAACGTCCTCATCGTGGCCACGAAGGCCCCTTGGCCGCCGGTCGACGGCGGCCGGTTCCTGCTCCTCAACACCCTCGAAGCCCTGGCTGCCGCGGGCTGCCGGCTGACGCTCGTGGCGCCGGTCGATCCCGCCCGGTTCGACCTCGCCCGGGTCGCTCGCGAGCTGGCCCCCTGGTGCACGCCCCGGCTGGTGCCTGCCGCGCCGCTGCCGCCTTCCCTGGCCCTGATGCGCTCCCGGGGAGCCCCCCCTCTGTCGATCGCCCGCCACAGCCTGCCTGCCGTGCGGAGGGAGGTGGAGCGCCTCTTGTCAGCCGAGCGCTTCGCTCTCGATCGTTTTGATCTCGTTCACGCCGAGCAGCTCCAGGCCCTGCCGCAGGCCCAGCCAGCTTTCGCCCGAGGGGTCCCGGTGGTGCTGCGCGCCCAGAACGTGGAGAGCGACCTCTGGGCCGAGACGGCCCGGCGGGGAAGGGGCCTCAAGGGATGGCTCCTGCGGCGGGAGGCTGCGAATCTGGCTGGCTGGGAGGGAGAGGCCGTCCGGCGCGCTGCCGCCACCCTGGCCCTCACGGAGGAGGACGCCGCCCGGCTGCGGGGGCTCGCGGGTGGCGGCCGGGTGGCGGTCGTGCGCGCTGCGTTTCCGGACCTGCCCCCGGGCAAGGGACAACTGGCGGGCGATCCGCCGGTGGTCGTCTTCGGCAGCCGGGGCTGGCTGCCCAACGAGGAGTCCACGGCCTGGTTCGCCGCCGAGGTCTGGCCCGCCGTCCGCGCCGCTGTGCCCGGGGCCGTGCTCCATCTCTTCGGAACGGACCTGTCGACGGAGGATCGGGACGCCGTCCTCCACCCCTCTCCCGGGGACAGCGGGGAGGTCTACGCCCCGGGATCGATCCTCGCGGTCCCTCTACGGATCGCCTCCGGAGTGCGGATCAAGATCCTGGAAGCCTGGGCTCGGGGCGTGCCGGTGGTGGCGACCCCGGCCGCCCTGGCGGGTCTGGAGGTGGAGGATGGGAGGGAGGCCCTGGTGGCCCGGGATGCCGGAGAATTCTCGCGCGCCATCGCGCGGCTTCAGCACGATCCCGGGCTCGCGGCGTCGCTGGTGGAGGCCGGGCGGCGGGCGCGCCGGGAGCGGTATGACCCTGCGGTGGTGGCGAGGGCGCTGATCAAGGAATACGAAAAGCTGCTCTAGAACTCCCCCACGAAGGAGATCTCCGGCTCCAGCCGGTGCCCCGTCCTTGCGAGCACGACTTCCTGCACGTGGGCGATCAGCGCCCGCACGTCGGCCGCTGTGGCCCCGCCGGCGTTGATGAAAATGTTGGCGTGGCGCGGGGTGACCATGACGCCGCCGATCCTCGTGCCCTTCAGGCCGCACTCGTCGATCAGTCTTCCGGCGCCGATCCCCTCGATCTTCTTGAAGATGGAGCCCGCGCTCGGCTCGGTGTCGAGAGGGGGATGACGCTCGCGCCGCCACTGCAGGTTCTCCTCGACGATCTGCCGCATGCGCTCCGGGTCCGATGGCTCCAGCTCGAAGGTGGCCGAGAGCACCACGTCCGGCCGGTGATGGAGGATCGAGGTGTCGTAGCCGAACTGGAAGTAGTCGGCCGGCACCCTCCGCCGCTCGCCCTCGGCGGTGAGGATCTCCGCCTCCCGCGTGACCTCGGCGATGAACAGGGTCCGCTCCCGGGCCGGAGCGGGGGAGAGGAAGTGGAGGTTCTGCCAGAGCGCTCCGCCCACGGTCGAGGGGATGCCCACGTAGTGCTCCAGACCCGAGAGCCCGTGGGAGATGGCCGCCTCGATCAGGTCCGGCCAGACCACGGCGCCGCTCTCGGCGCGTACCCGGTGCTCATCCGGCAGGAATTCGATCTCGCGAGCCATGTTCCGGATCACCAGCCCGCGGAACCCCCGGTCGCCGATCAGAATGTTGGCGCCCAGGCCGAGGAGGAAGAGCGGCACCCCGTGCTCCCGGGCGGCGAGGATGGCCCGCGCCAGCTCGTCCGCGCTCCGGGCCTCGTAGTAGAGGTCGGCCGGCCCGCCGATCCGGAAGGTGGTGTATGGCGCCAGCACCTCGCCCGTGCGGACCCGGTCCGGCCCCAGAGCCGCTTTCACCGCCTCATACCCGCTGTCTCCCCCTCTCCCCGGTGGGGAGGGAGGAGGGCCGGGAGAGGGGGCCGGGGGGTGAGGGCTCTTCACGGCTCGTCGATCATCTGAATGCGGCGGACATGGCGCCCGCCTTCGAAGGGGGTCTCGAGCCAGATCCGGACGATCTCCAGGGCCAGCTCGACCGGCATCATCCGCTGCCCGAGGGAGATCATGTTGGCGTCGTTGTGCGCCCGCCCGAGCCGGGCGGATTCCTCGTTCCAGCAGAGGGCGCAGCGCACCCCCCTGACCCGGTTGGCCACCATGGCCTCGCCGTTGCCCGAGCCGCCAAGCACGATGCCGCGCTCAAGCTCACCCCGCGCCACCGCCTCGGCCACGGGCCGGATGAAGGCCGGGTAGTCGACGGTCATCTCCGACTTGGTGCCGAAATCCTTCACCTCGTGACCCAGCTTGGACAGAAACTTCTTGATCTCCTCTTTATAGCGATACCCGGCGTGGTCGGAGCCGATGCCGATCTTCATCTTCCTCTCCTTGGACGGGACAGCGTTCGGGACCGGGATTCTACGCCCCCTTGACCCGGTTGCGCCTCTCCGTTAGATTTCTTTCCGCACGAACCACCGAGCGGGCATAACTCAGTTGGTAGAGTGCAAGCTTCCCAAGCTTGATGTCGCGGGTTCGAGTCCCGTTGCCCGCTCCAACCGATTCTCCCGATCCGGGCGGCGACAGGCGCGAGACGCCGGCCGCCCTTTAAAATGAAGTCAACCGACGATGTCAAGGTAGCGATGGCCCTCTTTCGCCGTGAGAACCCGACGTCCGCTCCCGCCGCTTCTGGCGGTTCCTCAGAGTCTTCCAGCGGTGCCCAGAAGCGGCGCGTCACCCACGTGGCCCCAGGCACCCGCCTGCGGGGCGAGGTGACGGGCTCGACCGAGCTCCTGATCGACGGCGAGATCGAGGGCGAGGTGCGGCTGGAGGCTGCGGTGACCGTGGGGGCCGAGGGCTCCGTGGTGGGGCCCGTCACGGCACCCGTGGTGCGGATCGGCGGGGCGGGTGATGGGCAACGTGGTGGCCTCCGACCGGGTGGAGGTCGCGCCCACGGGGAGCCTCGAGGGGGACGTTTCCGCGCCACGAATCGTCATCTCCGAAGGTGCGTTCTTCAAGGGAAGGGTTGAGATGAAGGGCCGTCCGGCCCGGGAGGCGAGCCGCCCGCGCGGGGATGGCGAGCCGGACGCCAAAGCTTGTCGACACGGGGAATCCATAACGTGCTGATCGGCATACCCAAGGAAGTCAAGGACAACGAGTACCGGGTCGGGATGATCCCGGCCGCCGTCCACGCGCTCGTCCAGGCGGGCCACCAGGTCATCGTCCAGGACGGAGCCGGCCTGGGCAGCAGCATCCCGAACGAGGACTACGTCGAAGCCGGCGGCCGAGATCGTGCCCGACGCCGCCACGGTCTACGGCCGGGCCGAGATGGTGGTCAAGGTCAAGGAGCCGGTCGAATCCGGAGTACGGCCTGCTGAAGCGGGGCCAGACGCTCTTCACCTACCTCCACCTCGCGCCCCTGCCGGAGCTGACCAGCGTGCTGCTGGAGCGCGAGGTCACGGGCGTGGCCTACGAGACGATCGAGGACCGCCAGGGCCGGCTGCCGCTGCTGACCCCCATGTCGGAGGTGGCCGGCCGGATGGCGGTGATGGTCGGCGCGAGCTTCCTCCAGAAGGTCCACGGCGGGCGCGGCACGCTGATCGCCGGCGTCCCGGGCGTGCCGCCCGGGCGACGTGGTGATCCTGGGCGGCGGCATCGTGGGCATGAACTCGATCAAGATGGCTCTCGGCCTCGGCGCCAGCGTCACGGTGCTCGACACGAACCTCGACCGCCTGCGCGAGATCGACGACCTGTTCCACGGCGTCGGTCACGCACCCTCGCCAGCAACCAGTACAACCTGCGCGCCGCCCTGCGGCGCGGCCGACCTGCTTCATCGGCGCCGTGCTCATCCCCGGGCCGCTCGGCCCCGAAGCTGGTCACCCGCGAGATGCTCAAGCTGATGAAGGAGGGGGCGGTGGTGGTGGACGTGGCCGTCGACCAGGGCGGCTGCCTCGAGACCACCCATCCCACCACCCACTCGGACCCGACCTACATGGTCGACGGCGTCGTCCACTACTGCGTGGCCAACATGCCGGGCGCGGTGCCCCGCACCTCGACCTTCGCTCTCAACAACGCCACGCTGCCCTATGCCCTGGCTCTCGCCAACAAGGGCGTGGTGCGGGCCGTCGCAGGAAGACCCCGGCCTGCTGCTGGGCGTGAACACCTACAAGGGCCACATCACCTACCAGGCGGTCGCGGACTCCCTGGGCCGGCCGTACAAGCCGTTCAAGGAGCTGCTCTAGTGTAGTGCGTCACAAAGAGGTGGTCTTAACCAGAGCTTGGCGGGCGCGGGTGACCTTCTCAAGGATGTCGTTGGCTGACTTTGTCCACACGAAGGGGTTCGGATCTGCATTGTGCTGAATAAGGTAGGCATTGATGGACGCGATCAGTTCCTCAACACTGCGGAAGACTCCTCGACGCAATTGCTTCTGGGTCAGGTCGCGGAAAAAGCGCTCGACCATGTTGAGCCATGAGGCGCTCGTCGGAGTGAAGTGAATCGTAAACCGTGGGTGCTGGGCCATCCAGGCCTGGACTTCCGGATGCTTGTGGGTGGCGTAGTTGTCCGCGATCAGGTGAATGAGCTTGTCCTCGGGAGTCTTCCGATCGATGAGGCTCAGGAACTTGATCCACTCCTGGTGGCGATGTTTCGGCATGCAGGTGCCGATCACCGTCCCGTCCAGCGTGTTCAAGGCTGCAAATAAGGTCGTCGTTCCATGGCGCTTGTAGTCATGAGTCATCGTGCCGCAGCGCCCCTTTTTCAGCGGAAGTCCAGGCTGCGTCCGGTCGAGAGCCTGGATCTGACTCTTCTCGTCGACCGAGAACACCAACGCGTGCTCTGGGGGGCTGAGGTACAGACCAATGATGTCCTCCAACTTCTCGACGAACTTCGGGTCCTTGCTGAGCTTGAAAGTCCGCACCCGATGGGGTTTCAAGCCGTGGCGCTTCCAGACCCGAAGGATAGTGCTCGCACTTAACCCCATCACCTTGGCCAAGCTCCGACTGCTCCAATGGGTCCCTTTGGGAGGCTGCTCTTGTGTGGTCTTGCGGACGACCTCTTGAACGACCTCTTCGGCAAGCGGCTTCTGCCGCCCTGGACGGGGAGCGTCTTTCTCGATGCCAGCGATCCCGTTCTGGACAAAGCGGCGGCGCCAAAGACCGACGGTCCGGCGCGTAGTCCCGAGAAGCTCCGCGATCTCTCGGTTCTGCTTGCCTTCAGCGCAAAGCAAAATGATCCTCGCTCTCTCTACCACACGCACGGCCACACACCGTCCTCGCGACAGCTTCTCAATCTGCTCACGCTGCTCCTCGGAAAAAATGACTGGGGGCGCGACGCGCATGTTCCTCCTCTCGGTGTCTGCGACTCCGGAGGATAACAAAAGTTGCGCCTTCTGGGACGCACTACACTAGCCGAACGGCGGGAGATCCTCTCCCGCTACCGTCTCCCAGAGCCTCCTCATGTCCTCCGGGACCGGCGCCTCGAAGCTCAGAGGCTCGCCGGTCCTGGGGTGCTCCAAAGCCAGGCGCCAGGCGTGAAGGGCCGGCCGGGGGAAATCCCGCAGGGGCGCCTGGATGGGCCGGGGAAGGCCTTTCCAGCGCGCCTCGCCGTAGACCGGGTCCCCGACCAGGGGATGGCCGATGTGCTTCAGGTGCACCCGGATCTGGTGCGTGCGCCCGGTCGCGAGATCCATTTCGATCAGCGAGATCCCCGACTTTGAGGAGAGGGTCCGGTAACCGGTGCGTGATGGCCGTCCCGAGGAGCGTACGGTCATCTCCTTGCGCTTCTGGGGGTGCCGGCCGATGGGTGCCTCGATGGTGCCGGACGCGGGGGAGGGGGTGCCGTAGGCGATCGCGAGATAGCTGTTTGCCGACCTCCCGGGAGGCGAAGGCGCGGGCGAGGCGTGCATAGGACTCCGCCGTGCGCGCCACGGCGAGGACGCCGCTCGTCCCCTGGTCCAGCCGGTGGACGATGCCCGGCCGTCCGGGGCCTCCCACGCCCGCCATCTCGGGATAACGGTCCAGGAGGTGATGGGCCAGGGTGCCCGTCGATCGCGGCCCGCCCCGGGGTGGACGGTGAGCCCCGCCGGCTTGTCGATCACCACCAGGTCTCGCATCCTCGTGGAGGATCCGGAGATCGCCCCGCTCGGGGACGACCCGCTCTTCCCTGGGCTCCGGCGGATTGCATTCGACGCGGTCCCCAGCCGCCAGGACCGCCGAGGGCTTTGCCTCCCGGCCGTTGACCGAGACGAGCCCTTCCTCGATCCACCGCTGGACCTGGTTGCGGGGGACGCCCAAGCGGGCGGCGACGTGGCGGTCGAGCCGCTCTCCGGTTGCCTCGACCGTCCAGCCCCTGCGGAGATCAGGGCTCACTCGGCCGCCGTGGCCGCGGTGGGGGCTTCCTGAGGCTGGCGCCGGGGGTGCGGCCGGAAGCTGTCGATCGCCATCAGTACGATTCCGATCGAGATGGCGCTGTCGGCAATATTGAAGGAGGGCCAGTGGTGGGTGCCCACGTAGACGTCGATGAAGTCGGTCACGGCGCCGCTCGACACGCGGTCGATCAGGTTGCCGATGGCGCCGCCCACAACGAGAGCCAGGGCCATGAGGAGCAGGCGGTCGTGCGTGGGAGTGAACCAGAAGTAGACGCTCACCGCCGCCAGGGCTCCGAGCCCCAGGAGCGTGAGCATCAGGCCGTTGCCGCCCCCCTCGGAGGCGAAGAGGCCGAAGGCCACGCCGGTGTTGCGCACGTGGGTCAGGTTCAGGAAGCCGGGGATGATCTCTGGGCCGAGTGGTGGGGGAGATGGGCTTCCACCAGCCACTTGGTCCACTGGTCGAGGACCATCACGCCCAGGGAGACGAGCAGATAGCGAAGCTTGCCGAGCCGGGAATCCAGGTTCACGCGGGTCCTCTCCTATGGGCTCTGCCTATGGACGAAAAAAATACTCACGGGCGGCCATGGCCACCCGGGTGAGATCGGGAATGTCCTGAAACAGCCGGATCGCCGCGACTCCCGCCGCCCCCGCCCTGGCCAGCTCCCCGAATCGCGGTAGTGTAACGCCTCCCAGTGCGTAGACGGGCAGTCCGTACGCCACAGCGCGCTCCAGCTCCGCGAGTCCCACGGGTAGTCCCTTGCCGGGCCCTTTGCTGGGAGTAGCGTAGACGGGACCGAACGTCACGTAGTCCGCCCCCTCGTCGCGCGCCCGCTCGACCTCCTCGACGACGGTGCGCCGAGCGGCCGATGAGGACGCCTGGGCCGAATCTCTCGCCGGAGTGGGGCCACCGGGACGCCGTCCGACGGCAGGTGGACACCGTCCGCCCCGGCCGCGAGCGCCACGTCCAGGCGCCCGTTGACGAGCACGCGTGCCGGCGGCGGCAGGACAGACCGGGCGAACCGCGTGAGGTCCCAGAGAGGCGCGGTCCTCCAGGTCCTTCTCCCGGATCTGGACGGCGGCGGTGCTGCCGATCGAAGCCAGAGCGCGGAGCCAGTCCTCCAAGGGGACAGGGAGAGAGGCGCGGTCGCTGATGGCGAGAAGGTTAAACGTCAGGAGCACGGAGCTTGCGCCGGAAGATGAGCTCGTCCAGGTCGTGCGCTCCCCAGACCAGGTGGATCAGCCCGAAGCCGGTCACCGCCGCCCGGACGACGGGATGGAGGCTGGCCGTCCGCAGCAGGTCGAGGGGGACCTGGATCAGCGTCCGGTCCCAGACCGCGCTCCAGGGCGCCAGCACGAGGAAGGTCCCCGCCTCGACACAGTAGAGGATGAAGAGGATCCGGTACAGGAGCGAGGAGCGCATGGGAGGGGGAATTGTAGCCGCGAAATGGAACGGCCGGCGGTTCGCGCCGGCCGTTTGTCAGAGAAGGGGGAGGAAGAGGAGTCAATTCGCGGGCGGACGCCGCTCACGGACCTGGGGCCGGTCGTTCCCGCCGCTGCTCCGGCTGCCGCGGTCCCCGCCACTATTACCGCCATTATTGTTGCCACTATTGCCTCCACTACTACCTCTACTATGGCCTCCATCCTGGCCCCCATCACTGCCGCGCGAGCGTTCCGGCTCCGGCTTGGGCTCGACGCGGGGCTCCGGCCGGGACCGGGATTCGCTGCTGCGGTCGGGCGAGGGATCCCGCCGGGGCTCGACCCGCGGCTCGGGCTCGCGGCGGCTCGGCTCGGGGCGGGAGTAGGACTCCTCCCGCGGCTGCTGGGACCGCTCGCGGACCTCGGGCTCCCGGGAGCGCTCGGTCTCCCGCTGCCGGTTGTCGGACTCCCGCTGCCGGTCGATCTCGATCTGCCGCTGGATCTGCTCGCGGTCGACCGCCGGCCGGTGCTCGCGGACCTCCGGGCGGTCCTCCGAGGAGGAAGAACGGGAGCCGCGGTCGCTGTTCCCGCTGTCATTGCGGTCAGGCCGGGGCGCGCCGCCATCCGCCTCCGGCGCAGGCCGGCTGGGACGCACTTGCACGACCGGCGCATCGTTCGAGGACGACCCCGAAGACGAACGGTCTTCCGTCCGCGGGGAGGGTTTGCTGTCGATCTCGACCCGGCGCGGCCGGGGGGCTCCGCCGTCGGCCCCGGGAGCCGGACGGGCCGGACGCTCCCGCACCGTGGGCTCGCCCGCCGCCGGCGAACCCGACGGGCCGTCCGGCTTCTCAATCACGATCCGCGGCCGGCCGGAGTTGCTGCTGTCCGTCCCGGTGCTGGAGTTCCCGGAACGCGTCTCCGGCTTCGTGGGCTGCGGCGCCGCCGCCCCCTGGGTGCTCCGGCCGCTGGGGCTGGCCCCTCTCGCGCTCGGGCCGTCGTCGCCGAACACGATCCGCGGCTTGCCCGGCTGGTTCGAGCTGCCTGTATTGTCCTGGGCATTATCCCCCGGCTGGGCACCGTTGACCGCGACACCACCCACGGCGCGGCGGTCGCGGCCGAGGGTGCTCGGCTTGAGCGGCGTACCGTCGAGGTTGGTGGTGCCGTCGTTCCTGACGGTGCGGAGCACGGTGGACGGCAGCTCCGGCTTGCGGGCGATGAAGGACGTCACGTCCGGCAGATCCTCCGTGCTCCGGGCGTTGCGGTCGCCCGAGCGCAGGGCGCGCAGCACCTCGTCAGGGTTCTTGATGCCGGGCTTGATCGGCCGGGTGTCGGTCGTGATGATGCCCCGGTCCAGCGTCGCCGTGCCCGGCAACCTCTCGCGGCACCGCATACCGCTGCACGTCCCGCCGGCCGTCCCAGTAGCCGTGGCGGTAACCGTCACGATAACCGTCGTGGTAGCCGCGAAGTAGCCCGAGTGGACGAAGTTCCAGTGGTCGTAATAGCCCCAACTGCCGCCGGCCCAGCCGTAGACGCCGTAGCGGAAGCCGAAGCCCACGCCGAAACTGCGGCCCGTAGTAGCGGGTGTAGTAGCCGGTCGGGCACCAGCCCACGTAGCTCGGGACCCCAGTACCAGTAGACCCAGGCGGGCGACCAGACGTGGCCGGGCTGCCAGAGCCCAGCCGTAGGCGGGCAGGTAGTCCCAGCTCCCGTAGTGGTAGGGCACCCAGCCCCAGGGCTCATAGGAGACCCAGGTCATGGCCCGCCGGGGTATAGACCCAGCGGCCGTTCCAGTAGGGGCGCCAGCCGGCGGCCACGCGCGGGCGCCAGTAGGCGGAGCCGTCCACATGGACCCAGTCGCCGTGGCTGGCGAGCGGCGCGCGCCGCGTAGCGAAGGTTGTCATCCACGTAGCGCAGGCTGTCGGACGAGGCGTTCGACGCGTAGTCGTCGTCGAGTTGGCGGCCCCAGCGCTCCAGCGAGTCGAAGCCGCCGGCCTGGCGGACCTGGGCACCGGCGTAGCGGTCGCCGTCGCCTTTGTCTTCAATAATGACCTCTTCATCGGCCCGCACGCGCTCGCGGCCGCGGTCGGTGACCACCTCCGCGGTGCCGCGGCGCACGACGAGCTCGCTCCAGCCTTCGCGGTCCGCGGTGACGCGGTAGGTGCCGAAATCCTGGAGATAGATGGTGGCGTTGGGTGTCTCGATGCGCGGCAGCTCGTCACCCAGCGAATCCTGCGTGACGACGATCTGCAGATTGCCTTCGAGCAACCGAACGACACTCGCCCGGTCGTTGCCGTCCGGCGAAGCGGCCAGCCGCTCCAGGATCAGCTCGCTGCCGCCGTCCACCCGCAGGATGTTGCGGTCGGCGAGCAGGACCTCGACCCGGGACCGGTTGGGCACCGCCAGCCGGTCTCCCGCCAGCACGGGCTGGTTGATCTCGGCGGCGGAGCGCTCGTTGGTGCCGGACTGCATCAGCGTGGCGGAGCCTTCCACCACGCTCAGATAGCCGTAGCTGCCGTTCTCCGCGGACGCGGGCGAGGCCAGCACGGCCAGCGCAAGGGCGGACGAGAGACAGAACGCAAGCTTCTTCACAAAAGCGTTCATTGGTTTGTTCTCCATAACAGGGACGATACCCTCGAACTCTGGAATCAGCAACTTTCGGACCAGCCCTGTCGTTCCTCGTCCGTTCCTTCTTTGTGCATCCGTAAACTCCCTTCACTTCAGGGCTTGGGTGGCACTATTTTACTGGCATAATGGGCGCGCTCGGCAGCCGCGCGGTGTCCACCCCAGGAGTCACGAGCGTCCCCCATTCGAGGGGTGCGCCGCCAGCCCGGGCTGTGATGGAGCCCTTCCGGCGTCCATCCCGTAGGAGGATCCTTTGGCGATCAGCAAATGGTTCGGTGGTGGCAAGAAGCAGCAGCAGCAGGAACCGCAGGACTACTCGATCGACGACCTGATCGTGCTCGAGCGCTATGACGAGGCGGAAGCGAAGCTCCAGGCGCGCCTGAGAGGCAATCCCAGCGACCTGCACTCGCACCTCAAGCTGGCCGAGGTCTACTCCCAGCTCCAGCAGTACGGCAAGGCCGTGGACGAGTTCGTCTACGTGGCCGAGGAGTACGCCCAGGACGGCTTCCACGACAAGGGGATCGCCCTGATGTCCAAGGCCATGAAGCTGGCGCCCCTCGACCAGTCGCTGCGCTTCAAGGTGGAGCGGCTCCAGCGCGAGAAGAGCATGGAGAACGTGCGCGCGTTCGCCCTGGAGGGCCTGCGGCAGGCAGGCGGCACCCAGGCCGGCACCTCGGCCCTGGAGATCAAGCGGCTCTGGCACCACCTGGTGGGCAGCATCATGGTGCAGCGCCTGAACGGCGAGCAGCTCAAACGGGTGCTCTCGGCCATGGAGCTCCTCCGCTTCGAGCCGGAGACGAAAATTGCCCAGGAGGGAAGCCAGGAAGCCTTTCTGCTGTTGGTCGTCACGGGCGTCGTCGAGGCCTCCATCGACTTCGACGGGCGGCCCATGGCGGTGCGCAGCTTCACCTCGGGGGACATGATCGGCGAGGCGGCCCTGCTAGAGCGGGGTGTCTGGCCCGCCAACTACAAGACCCTGGAGCCCGTCACCGCCCTCAAGCTCTCCCGCGCGGGCCTGGAGCAGTGCCTGGTCGGCAACCCCGACCCCCGCGGATTCCTGGAGACGCTGCGCGAGCAGCATTATGATCGTGATGTCGCCGCCGCCGTGCGGCGTCTGAGAAGCAGCTAGCAGATCCAATGGCCATTCTGCCCATCCGCATCTATCCCGATCCCGTCCTGAGGGTGAAGACCCGCAAGGTCGAAGAGTTCGGCGCCAGCCTGCGCAAGCTCGCCACCGACATGGTGGAGACCATGCACGCGGCTCCCGGCGTGGGCCTCGCGGCGCCCCAGGTGGGATCCGGCCTGCGCGTCGCCGTGATCGACATCTCGGTGGGGGAGGACCCCGCCCTGCTCAAGGTCCTGGTCAACCCGGAGGTCGTCCGGCGCGAGGGGCTGGAGACCGACGTCGAGGGCTGCCTCTCCCTGCCGGGCATCACTGACAAGGTGGACCGCCCGACCGCCATCACCGTGCGCGCCCAGGACCTCTCGGGCAAGCCGTTCGAGCTGGAGGCCGCGGACTACATGGCGCGCGCCATCTGCCACGAGATCGATCACCTGGACGGCATCCTCTTCACCGACCACCTCCGCGGCCTCCGCAAGGAGCGGATCCGCCGGCAGCTCAAGAAGCTCGCCGAGCTCCAGCAAGAGGTGCCCGTTTGAGCAGCGCCGCCAGGCGCCTCCTCCCTGTCCTCCTCGCCCTGATCGTGGCCATTGCCGTGGCCTGCGGCGGCGGAGGTGGTGGTGGCGGCGGTGGCGGTCCCACCGAGCCCACTCCACCCCCGCCACCCCCTCCGGGCATCATCTTCACGGCCCAGGGGACCCCGGGGGCCAACTCACTCTTCCTGGCGAGCGGAGCGGCGACCACCGCCACCACCCTCATCCTGGAGCTGCGGGCGAACCAGGTCACCGACCTCTACGGCGTGGCCTTCGACCTCACCTACCCGAGCACCCAGCTGCAGTTCGTGCGGGTGACACCCGGCCCCCTGCTTGCGAACGGAGCGGCCCAGGCCGCCGCGGGCGGCACCGGCACCCTGATCGTGGGCGGCACGCGCCTCGGCAACGTCACCGGAGCCACCGGCTCGGGTGTAGTCCTCACCCTGGAGCTCACCGCCATGGCCGCCGGTACCGGCAGCTTCACCTACGCCCGCAACTCGGCCCTCGATTCCAATGGGGACACCGTCTCCGGCATGACCTGGCTCGCGGGCTCGGTCCAGGTGAACCGGTAGAACCCTCACCCTCCTGGAACCAAAATCCCCTCCTCCCCCTCTAATCAGACAGGAGCGCTCCTGATGGACCCCGGGCCTCGCGGGTGACGAGGCAGGGGACACAGAACTTCGGTTCTCGGAGGATGGAACGATGTTCGAGCACTCCCTGATCGACCTGGAAGCGAAAAAGCAACCTCGCCGTCGCTGGATCTCTCTGCCGATCGCCGTTGCCCTGCACCTGGTGGGACTGACGGCCTTCGCCTTCGCCAGCTACTGGACTGTGGGCGCCGTGCCCGAGCCGGAGACCAATATCGTCTTCGTCAGCCTGGCGCCCACGCCGGAGCTTCCCGCGGCCGGCGGTGGCGGTGGTAGTCCCAAGGCTCCCGAGCCCAAGCCCCAGCAGGAGGAAGTCAAGCCGGTCAAGCCTTCTCAACCCGTGCAGCCCACGGATGAGACGGTGCCGGACGACGTGCCAGCACCCACGACCCCGGCCACGACGCCGATCGATGACCTTCTGCCGGCCGGAGACCCAGGGGATGGCCCGATCGGCGACCCGAATCTCCCGATCGGCCCCGGCTACGGCCCTGGCCCGGGCGGTCCTGGTGTCAACCCCAATGGTGACGGCGACGGTCCCGGGGCCGGCACAGGGGACACCGAGCCCATCCGCTTTACGGTGGGCATGACCAAGCCCGAGCCCATTCGCCAGGTCCAGCCCCGCTACACCGAGAATGCGCGGCGTGCGGGAATCCAGGGTGCGGTGATCCTGGAAGCCGTCATCGACGAACAGGGCAACGTCACCAACGTGCGGGTCCTGCGGGGTCTGCCCCTGGGGCTCGACCGTGAGGCCGTGAACGCCGTCCAGCAGTGGAAGTTCCGGCCGGCCATGATGGCGAACAAACCGGTCAAGATCTACTTCAACCTGACGGTGAACTTCACGATTCAGCGGTAACTGAGGGGTTACAGATCCCGCCGAACACGTTCCAACCCCTCACCCGGTGGTCCCCGGCCGGGTGAGGGGGACGGCTCGATCCTCCCGCGTCTTTCGCCTCGAATTCTCAGCCATCCGCCCCGGCTCCCCGGTCATCACGATCTCGTGACGACACATTGGCCCCGAGGGACGCATCATTCTCCCCTTGATCCGCATCCTTGGCTTGGAAGGGAGCATGACCTGTCCCGAAGGCTGAGTCCTATTCCCCGGCTCCCCGGTCCTTTTCAACGCAGGCCGGACGGTTGGGATCTCGGGGCCGCGATCCCGCCGCGAGGGGAAAGAAGCCGGGGACATTAGGAAGGCGACTGGCCTGTCGGGGAAGGTCATCCGGCAACGGTCCTCAATGTCTCAGGACGGCTCCTCGGACGTTCAGGAATGCTCCTTGTGTTGCACGGATGCTCGCCCAGGAACTGAGAAGAAGAGCCGGAGGGGCTAGAAACCTTCCTTCACGCCTCAGGCTTCCACAGTCCCACGATGTTGCCCTCCGGATCGGCTATCCACGCGAAGCTGCCCATACCGGGGATGGGCACGAGTGGAACAACGGTCTTGCCGCCCAGAGAGCCGGCTTTATCGAGATAGGCATGGAGGTCGTCCACTTCGACGTAGAAGTGGGTGTAGTGGTGCGGCTCGTGGCCGAGGGATGCGACGTGGCCGCTGATGCCGCCGCCGGTGTCGATGGTGCCGGCGGGACCGGAGTCGATCTTCCAGTCGAAGAGGCTGGAGTAAAAGTCGATGGTGCGGGCCTTGTCCTGACAACCAATCTCGAAGTGGACGACGGGGTTTCCCATAGGTGGTCTCCTTGGAATGGTGGCGGAGGGAGAGTCTATCAGCGGTCTCCGAGAGAGACCAGTTCCGGTTACATTGCGCCGGAAGAGAGCACGGGTATGGTAGAGTCCCGCGTCGCAAGTAATGGGACAACACGATCTCAGCTACCGGCTCTTCTTCTCCCACCGGCTTATGGTCCAGGATCTCCTGCGGGAGATCGTGGGCGAAAGCTGGGTGGAGCGCATCGACCTCGACTCCGGCGTCCTGGTCAGCAACTCTTTCGTCTCCCCGGAGCACAAGAACCGGGAAAGCGACGTCATCTGGCAGTTCCGGCGCCTGGACGGAGGCGAGCCGGTCTTCGTCTACATCCTCATGGAGTTCCAGTCGCGTCCTGATCCGTCCATGCCAGTCCGGCTGATGGGGTACGTAAGTCTCTTCTACCAGAACCTAATGAAGAGCCAGCCAGCGGCGGGCTGGAAGAAGCTGCCGCTGGTGATTCCGTTGGTCGTTTACAATGGACCGGAGCCGTGGAACGTGGCCACGGACCTCGGTTCCTTGATTGGCGACCTGGACCCCTCGGCGGAGATCTACCGCCCACAGTTGCGGTACCTGCTGGTGGACGAGTCGAAGTATCCCCGGGAGGAGCTGGCGGCGCTGGACAAGCCGGTAGCGGAGTTGTTCCGCATCGAGAAGAGCCGCAACTGGCGGGAGGTTCAGGAGAGCTTCCTTCGCTTGCAGGAGACGATTCCACCGGGCGAGGACTCGTTGCGGCGGGCATTCGGGACCTGGTTGAAGAAGGTGATCCTGCCACGGCTCGGACGTCCTCCGGGAGAGTCCTCCGAGGTGCCGACTCTGGAGAAAGGGGCAACTATGTTGTTGGACAGCATCGACCGTTGGACTCGCGAGACGTGGGAGGAGGGGCGCCAGGAGGGGCGCCAGGAATGGGGGGCAGGGATGTTGCTCCGCCAGCTCCGCCTGAAGTTCGGTCCTCTGGCCCCCGAGGTCGAAGAGCGAGTGCGCTCGACAGACGCTGACCGTCTCCTGGAGTGGGGTGATCGGGTGCTGACGGCCGAGCGGCTTCAGGACGTCTTCGGGGACTGAGGGGCTGGACGGCGGGGGACCGGACGCGGGAGAATGGCGGGGTCCGCTCCACAAGCGCCGTCCCGATTCCCCAATGATCGACCTCCTCCCCGAACAGAAGACGCTCCCTCACAGCGAGGAGTCGGAGCGGGCCGTGCTCGGCGGGGTGCTGCTCGATCCGACCATCCTTCCCACGATCTCGGGACGTCTGAAGACCGAGGATTTCTACCACGAGCGCAACCAGACGCTGTACCAGGTGATGCTCGACCTCCAGGAAGAGCAGGTGGAAATCGACCTGCGGACGGTGCAGGCGAAGCTGGAGCAGCGGAGCCAGTTCGAGCAGGTGGGCGGGCTCAGCTATCTGACGGGCCTCGACCTCGACCTGCCGGACATCGGCCGGGTCGACACCTATGTAGAGATCATCAAGGAGCGGTCGGTCCGCCGGCGGCTGATCCAGATGTCCGGGCAGATCATCCGCAACTGCCTGGACGGGGGCCTGGAGGCGCAGGAGGCGCTCGGACGGGCGGAGCAGGCGATCCTGGGGCTGGGCGAGGAGGCGATCCAGCGCGGCTTCTCCCAGCTCTCCCACGTGCTCCACACGACCCTGGAAGAGCTGGAGGAGCGTCCCGGCACCATGCTCACCGGGGTGCCCAGCGGCTTCCTGGACTTCGACCGCATCAGCCAGGGGCTCAACCGGGGGAACCTGATCATCATCGCCGGCCGTCCCGGCATGGGCAAGACGAGCTTCGCGCTCAACGTGGCCCAGCACGTGGCCATCCGCGAGGGCAAGGCCGTAGGCGTCTTCTCGCTGGAGATGAGCCAGCAGGAGCTCGCGCTGCGCATCCTCTGCTCGGAGGCGGACATCTCCTTCTCCCGCCTGCGCTCGAACCGGGTGTCGCAGAAGGAGTGGACGCGGATCATCCAGACCGTGCGCGGCATCGGCGACGCGCCGCTCTTCATCGACGACTCGCCCAACCCGACGCTCCTGGAGGTGGCCTCGAAGTCCCGGCGCCTCAAGGCGGAGCGCGGGCTCGCCCTGGTCGTTCTCGACTATCTCCAGCTCATGCAGGCGGGAGGCCGCTACGAGAACCGCAACCTGGAGATCGCCGCCATCAGCCGGGGCCTGAAGCAGCTCGCCAAGGAGCTGGAGATCCCCGTGATCGCCCTCTCCCAGCTCTCCCGCCAGCCCGAACGGCGGGGGAGCGACCATCGTCCACAACTTGCCGACCTTCGCGAGAGCGGATCCATCGAGCAGGACGCCGACATGGTGGCCTTCATCTATCGCGATGAGGTCTACAGCCCCACGGACGAGAACAAGGGGCTGGCGGAGCTGATCATCGCCAAGCACAGGAACGGCGAGACGGGCACGGTGGACCTGGTGTTCCTGGGCGAGACCACCAGCTTCCGCAACCTCGACCGGCATGGAATGGAATCGAGTGGCGCCCCCTTCTGAGGCTGGCCCGCCGCTCGAGGGCTCGCCGGGGGTGGAGGACCTCGAGGCCGCCCTGCGCCCCGCCTGGGTGGACGTGGACCTCGACGCCCTGGAGCACAACCTGGCCCGCATCCGCGGCCGGCTCGGAGAGCCGGCGCCCGGATGCCGGTGGTCATGGCCGTGGTCAAGGCGGACGCCTACGGCCATGGCGCCGTGGGCGTAAGCCGGGCGCTCGAAGCCGCCGGGGTGGACTGGCTCGGCGTGGCGCTCCTGGAAGAGGGGGCCGAGATCCGGCGCGCCGGCATGGAGCTGCCGATCCTGGTGCTGGGCACGGCCCGGCCGGCCAAGATCGCCCTCTATCGCCGCTACCGGCTGACGCCCACGGTCTCCTCGCCTCGCCGAGCTGGCTCTCTGGCGGGACTGGACGGCCGGGCAATCCGAGGCGCAGCCCATCCACCTCAAGGTGAACACGGGCATGGGCCGCCTCGGCGTGGCCCTGGAGGAGGTGCCGTGGGCACTGGAGATGCTGCGGGGCACGCCGAGGCTCCGGCTGGCCGGGCTGCTCTCCCACTTCGGCGATGCGGACGACCTCGAAAGCCCGCGCAACGACCTGCAGGCGGAACGCTTCGCGGCCGTGCTCGGCCTGCTCACGGAGGAGGAGCGCGGCCGGACGATCATCCACATGGCGAACAGCGCCGCGGCCCTGCACCGCCCGGAGAGCCGGCACGCGCTGGTGCGGCTGGGCATCGCCCTCTACGGTCTCGATCCTGTCGGACCGGAGCCCGAGCGGACCTCCGGCCGGTCATGTCGGTCAAGGCGCGCATCGTCCAGCTCCGCGAGGTGCCGGCGGGCACGCCGGTCTCCTACGGCGGGCGGACGGTGACCCGGCGGCGCAGCCGCATCGCCGTCGTGCCCGTGGGCTATGCTGACGGCTACGCCTGGCGGCTGACCGGCAAGGCCGAGGCCCTGGTGCGGGGACGGCGGGTGCCGATCGCCGGTTCGGTTACGATGGACATGACCCTGCTCGACGTGACCGACGCCGGAGCGGAGCTGGGGGACGAGGTGGTGCTGCTCGGGCGCCAGGGCCAGGAGGAGATCCCGGCCATGGAGCTCGCCGCCCACGCCGGCACGATCTCCTGGGAGATCCTCTGCCATCTGGGGTTGCGGCTGCCGCGCCGCTACGTGCGCGAGGGCAGGGTGGAGGAGTTGATGTCGCGGTTTTCGCGGGAGGATTCGTGAGGGTGCCGGGCGCCATGGAGCGCTTCTTCGAGGAGATGGGGCGCTTCGTCCAGATGGTCGGCCGGGTGTTCGCCTGGACGCCCCGGCCGCCCTACGACTGGCGGGAGCTGCTGCGCCAGATGGTGAAGGTGGGGGTCAACTCCCTGCCCGTGGTGCTGCTGACCGCCATGTTCACCGGCATGGTGCTGGCCCTCCAGACGTTCACCGTGCTGCGCCGCTTCAACGCCGAGAGCTTCGTGGGCTCGCTGGTCGCCCTGTCGATGGTGCGCGAGCTGTCCGCCGTGCTCACGGGCCTGATCGTGGCCGGCCGCGCCGGCTCGGCCATGGGCGCGGAGCTGGGCACCATGCGGGTCACCGAGCAGATCGACGCCCTGGAGGTGATGGCGACCGACCCCGTCCACTACCTGGTGGTGCCCCGGGTCTGGGCCTCCACGATCATGCTGCCGCTGCTGGTCGTCATCGGCAACGGCGTCGGCATCTTCGGCGGCTATCTGGTGTCGGTGGTGCTGATGGGGGCAAACCCGGTGTCCTACGTCGACCGGACGTTCCAGTTCATGGACCTGAACGACCTGTTCTCGGGCCTCATCAAGGCCGCGGTCTTCGGCTTCCTGCTCGCCGTGATCGGCTGCCAGCAGGGTTTCTACACCACCGGCGGCGCCGAGGGCGTGGGCCGCTCGACCACGGCCGCCGTGGTGGTGGCGAGCATCGCGATCCTGATCTCGGACTTCTTCCTCACCCGGTTGCTGTTCTGATGACCCAGATACCAATGGCCCAGATACCGATGGCTTAGATACCGATGTCCGATCAAAATCCCAAGATCCACATCCGCGATCTCCGCAAGTCCTTCGGCTCCAAGGTGGTGCTGGACGGGTTGAGCCTCGACGTGGCCCCGGCCGAGTCGCTGGTGATCATCGGCGGCTCGGGCACGGGCAAGAGCGTGCTCCTGAAGCACATCATCGGCCTGCTGAGGCCCGACTCCGGCACGGTCGAGGTGGACGGCGTCGGCCGTCGAGAAGCTCGGCAACCGGGAGATCACCGAGTTCCGGCGCAAGTTCGGCATGGCGTTCCAGGAGGGGGCCCTGTTCGACTCGATGACCGTCTGGCAGAACGTGGCGTTCCCCTTGCAGCGGCTGACGAAGATGTCGCGCAGCGAGATCAGACGACCGGGTGGAGGAGTGCCTGGACATGGTGCGGCTCGAAGGGGTGGGGGACAAGCTCCCGTCGCAGCTCTCGGGCGGCATGCGCCGCCGGGTGGGGTTCGCCCGCGCCGTCGCCCACGAGCCGGAGATCCTGCTCTTCGACGAGCCCACGACCGGCCTCGATCCGGTGACCACGGCGCTCATCGACGAGGTGATCCTGGACCTGAACGACCGGCTGAAGACCACGACGGTCACCATCACGCACGACATGGAGAGCGCCTTCCGCATCGGCGACCGCATCGCCATGATCCACAAGGGTAAGATCATCGCCGAGGCGCCGCCCGCAGGAGTTCCGGCAGCTGGAGGATCCGCGGGTGCAGCAGTTCATCCACGGCCGGGCGGAGGGGCCGCTCTCCGGGGACGAGCCCAGCGCGAGCCGCGGGATTCGCGGGACGGTTTGAGAAGGAGCGCGGGCCCGAGCAGCCTTTGAGGCGGACGGGATTATTCGGGCGGAATATTCGGGCGGGGTATTTGGGTGGGATATTTGGATGGAATAGTGGAGACGTCATGAAATCATGGTCAAAGTCGGGGTCTTCGCGACCCTGTGCCTCATTGTCCTGGGGGTCCTGATCTGGAAGATCGAGGACCTGAATCCGTTCAGCGTCGAAGGGCAGCGCCTCGACGCCATCTTCAAGTCCGTGGCCGGCCTGGACGACAAGGCGTCCGTGCGGATCGCGGGCGTGCGCGTGGGCCGGGTGGACGGCCTGGGCCTGGAAGGCAACCAAGCCCGCATCACCCTGGCCCTCGACAAGCCGCTACCGCTCACCCAGGGCACCACGGCGCGCATCGCCAGCCTCGGCATGCTGGGGGAGAAGTACGTCGAGCTCGTCCCCGGCCCGCCCAACGCTCCGCCGCTGCCGCAGAACGCCGTGCTCATCGGTACCACGCCGCCGGGCTTCGACGAGGCCATGGAGAAGATCAACAACATCGGCGCCTCGATCCAGCAGCTCACCGGCTCGCTCGCCGGCGGCGACATCGGGGGACACATCAACCGGATGTTCGAGGAAATCCGGCTGACCAGCGCCGAGATCCGTGCCCTGGTGGCGGAGAACCGGGCCAACCTGGGCTCGACCATCCGCAACTTCGACCAGGTGAGCGCAACCCTCGCCCGCGAGCTGCCGCGCCTGGCCGACCAGATGAACCGCGCCTTGGACCAGATCTCCGCCGTGGTCGCCGAGAACCGGGGAGACTTGAAGGGCAGCATGGGCAACATCCGCGAGCTCACCGAGAAGCTCCAGACCTCGGCCGACAACCTCAACAAGATCTCGACCACCCTCGCGAGCGGCCAAGGAACTCTCGGCAAGCTGATCAACGACGAGGAGGCCTACAACGAGGTCATCTCGACCCTCGACAGCATCCAGGGTGGCGTCGAGACCCTGAGCGGCGCGCTGGGCGCTGTCAATAAGTTCAAGATCGACCTCGACATGCAGGGTTTCTATCTGGAGAACGTGGAAGAATCCCAGACCGCCTTCACAGTCGACATCGATCCCCAGGACGACAAGCATCTCTACCGTGTGGGCACCACCAGCAGCCCTTTCGGCAAGCGCCGGGAGAAGACGGAGACGATCACCGTCACCGGTCCGGACGGCATCCCCGTGACCACGACCACGACCAGGATCACAGAGGAGAAGACCCAGAACTTCTCGGCCCTCTTCGGCCTCAAGGCGCCCTACGACGCGCGTCTCTTCGCGGGCCTCATCGAGGGCACCGGCGGCGCCCAGGTGGAGTATCCCCTGCCCGTCCTGGACCGCAAGCTCCTCGTCTCCTTCGAAGCCTTCGACTTCAGCCGGCCGAACGATCTCTCCCCGCACCTGCGCCTGACGGGGCGGTACCAGTTCCATCCGAATCTTTATGTGATCGGTGGCTACGACGATCCGCTGGAGAATGAATCGTTTTTCCTAGGCGGCGGGATCCGGTGGACCGACGAGAACATCAAGTATCTGCTGGGCCTGGCGGGAGGGGCGCTGGGACGGTAGGTCCGTCAACCCTGGCGGCGCAGCCTCTCCAATTCGGCTCGGAGGCGCGCCGCTTCTTCCTCTGCGGACTGGGCACGCCTGGCGAGCTCTCGGGCCTCTTCGCCGCGTAGCAGCGGCTGACCGGTTCTGGTATCGATCAGGCGCAGACGGGATTCTTCCACCCGGAAGGTCAATCCGGTCGTAGAGCTCTGGAGGGAACCTTCTCCATCGGAAGCAACAGAGACATACCGGTCGCCGACGAGGCGAAAGCCCTGGACGCGGGGATTCAGGTAGTCGCCAAGGGGATCGTAGAGAAGGTATTCCTGGACACCGAGCCTCTCATAGAGCCTCCTTCTTCGATCCCAGATCCTTCTTTCGCGTATCCTCCGAGGTGACCTCGATGACCAGGGACGGCGGCCGGCCTTCCTCCCAGAGCTTGTAGATCCGCCGTTTCCTTTTGGGAATGCCGAGGACCACGAATACGTCCGGAGCCACGACGTGCTTGGGAGCGCCTTGGACGTAGTAGAGGAACATGTCCCCTCCCACGTAGACGTCCTGAGCGTCCCGGAAGCGGTCCTTCAATGCTTCGATGAGATAGATCGTCTCCTCGAGGTGGAACTCGGTCTCCGCCATCGGCTCGTCGTCGCACTCGGGATAGTAGACATCGTCGCGCTGGAGAGGAATCGCGTTCATGCATGCCGTCCTTTCTCCAACTGGTACTCGGATTAAATCACAAGGTCCCGTCGGAGGCAAGGAAGACAGTGTAGCAGAGGGAGACTCGAACGGGCGGCCGCGCCGCCCTACAGCGCCGGCTCCATCCCCGTGATCTTCTGGAACGCCTGAATGTACCGGTCCAGGGTGCCCTGCACCACGTCCTCGGGCAGCTCGGGGGGCGGCGACTCCTTGTCCCAGCCGGACTCGTCGAGCCAGTTGCGGACGTACTGCTTGTCGAAGGAGGCGGGCTCCTGGCCGGGGAGCCAGTTGGCGAGGTCCCAGTAGCGGGAGGAGTCGGGGGTCAGGACCTCGTCGATCAGGAGCAGCTCGCCGGTATCCAGGGAATGACCGAATTCGAATTTGGTGTCGGCCAGGATGAGGTTGCGCTTGGCCGCGCGGCTGGCCCCCTCGTGGTAGAGGTCGAGGGTCAGGCCGCGCAGGATGTCGGCGAGGTTCGGGCCCAGGGCAGCCGCGACGGCATGGAAGTCCACGTTCTCGTCGTGCCCCTGCTCGGCCTTGGTGGCCGGGGTGAAGATGGCGTAGGGAAGCTGGCTCGCCCGCTCCAGGCCCTCGGGCAGAGGGATGCCACAGACGGTGCCGCTCCGCACGTACTCGCGATAGCCGCTCCCGGCCAGGAACCCCCGGGCCACGCACTCGAAGGGGATGACCCGCGCCTTCCTCGCCAGCACGGCGCGGCCCCGCAGAACGTCCGCGTAGGGCGCCAGGATGGAGGGGAAGTTCTCGGGCTCGGTGGCCAGCAGGTGGTTGGGGACGATGTGGACCAGCCGGGCGAACCAGAAGTTGGAGAGCTGGTTGAGGATCTTCCCCTTGCCGGGAATGCCCGGCCGCAGCACGTGGTCGTAGGCTGAAAGGCGGTCGGAGGCCACGATCAGCAGCGTGTCGCCGAGATCGTAGACGTCCCGTACCTTGCCCCGCCGCGGCGGCGGCAGCCCGGGCAGATCGCTCTGCCAGAGAACCTCGCTCATTCGATCCTCCTGCGGACTCCTGGCGCCCCTAGCGTTTGGACGCGCCCATGGCGTTGGCGGCTTCGCGCTCGACGGCCATCAACAGGCGCTCGCCGTGGATGGGCTCAAGAGTCGCGCGGTCGAGCGTCGCCGCGTCTACGATCTCATAGACCGGGAGGTCTTCGAGCCCCTTCAAGTGCGCCATGCCGAGCTTGCGGATGCCCACGGGGAGCTGGGCGCCGGCGTCTTCGAGGTCGAGGACGACGTAGCACCGGTCCTCCTCGCGGCCCAGGTGGAGCTGGCCGCCGTTCAGCTCATGGTCGAGCTGAGTGATGAAGGCGCCGGTGCCCACCATGCCGTTGTTGTGCAGGGTGCCGTTGCGGTTGATGTAGGCATAGAAGGGGCGGAGCTTCCTCTTTCTTGTCCACCACGTCCACGTTCTTCGACGAGAGGGGGGCGAAGAAGTTTTGGACCGCCGTCTCGGGATAGCCCTGGTTGATCAGCATGGTCTTGACCTCGTCGACCTCCTGGGTGGCCTTGCCGGTGGTCAGGCGCGAGAGCTCGACCAGGCCCGGACCGAAGAACTCGTAGCGCTCGCCCTCGCCCGGCCGGCCGCCCATGGGGATCAGGCGGTAGGGGCCGTAGTTCAAGGCGATACGCATGCCGCGGTTGAAGGGGAGCCCTTCCTGGACGGCCTGGACGTAGTAGCGCTGGAGGTGGATGGAGCAGATCAGCAGGTTGGTGGCCTCGCGGCTGGAGTAGAAGGCGCCGTCGCCCAGGTACTTTTCGAGCTTGGCCCGGTGGGAGAGGGCCAGGCGGTTGATGCGCCGCTGGAAGCGGAACATGGCGAGGAAGGCGCCGTCCTGGCTGGCGTTGCCCGCCCGGTGGAGCACGGACAGGGTCTGCGAGAAGTCGCTGATGTCGTAGATCATGCCGTAGCGCTCGACGCGGGGGTCGACCACCCAGGGCTCCATGAAGTCGAGCGGCCGGGTGGCGGTGGAGAGCACCAGCTCACTTCCGGGCACGGCCCGGCCCGGCGGCAGCTCGCGGCCCACCATGCAGCCGTTCCGGATCTCGATGGGCACGATCAGCCGGCGCAGGCCCTGGACCAGCTCGAACTCCTTGAGCTTCAGGAGGAGGTTCTCCCATACCTGGATCATCGGAGGAGGGAGGAGGCGGCCGGGGTCGTATGACTTGAGGGTGGCGAGGTAGGCCACGTAGCCGGGGCGGTTCAGGAGGTCGCGCGAGTCGTTCCTCGGATCGCCCTTGAGGAGATGGGTCACCAGGGCGCGCAGGGCCGGGTCCGCCGCGAGCTGCTCGAAGTTCCAGCGCGCCAGGTCGTCGAGCCGCTTGCGCAGCTCGCGGCCGTCGATGCGGAGCGAGCCGCTGAAGTAGCTGCCGAGCTCGCCGAGGTCGCGGCTGATGTGGTCCTCGGTGAACAGGAGGACGTTGTCGCGCAGGCGGGTCAGCAGGCGGGGGAAGAGCTCTTCTTCCACCTCTTCGGTGGCGCCGGCCACGCGCTGCACGAGGTCGTAGATGGTCGACAGGACGCGGTCGAGGAACCGGTCGAGAATGCGGTACTTGATGGCGTCGCCGTGGCGGCGGCCGGTCTCGCTGTCCCGCCTCAGGATGCGCCGGGGCACGTCTTTGAGGAGCCGGGCGATGTCGAGGGAGTGGTGGAGCCAGAAGACCGCCGGGTACTGGCGGCCGTAGCTGGAGATGGTGGAGTTCTCGACGGCGGGGGTGAGCAGGGAGACGTAGCGGTCCCACGCCTGGGTGTGGGCCTTGACGTCGTGGCTCTCGCGCCGCAGCCCCGCCACCTGAACGGCCTCCTCGGCTTCGATGTAGTCGCGCAGGGCGGTGCGCAGGCCGAGCACGCCCGGCGAGAGCAGGATGGGGAAGCCCTGGAGCGGGGTGGCCGACTCGTCTTCCAGGAAGATCGGCCGCGGCATGGGAAGCACCCGCTGGAGGTCCGGCATCAGACGCCGGACCTCATCCGCGTCGGGGCGCAGGAAGTTGAAGGGGCCCTGCAGGATCTGGAGAAACGACATGGCGTTCATGGGCTCGCGCTCGAGACGACCGTTTTTCCTTTGAAAAGGAGCGATTACGTATACCATACGCCGGGCAGACCGGACCATCGAAACGTCGTTCGAAGACGCAGGAGGCGGCTGGGAGGAGGCGTGCCTGCTAAACTCCGGCCCGGAAATTCTGCTGGTATCGAGGAGAGGGATCTCATGAGGGAGCTCGCATCGGTTCATGTCGTCACCGCGGAGGGGCCGGAGGCGGACCTCCTGGCGGTGGGCTGCTTCGAGGGAGAAGGGCTCCACGCAGTGTCCGGCCTGGAGGAGGGGAGCCGCAAGGCCCTGGAGCGCCTGGCCGCGCGCGGGGGCTTCAAGGGCAAGGAGGAGCAACTGGCGCAGACGGACGCCGGCCCCGGCGGTCCCGTGGTCTCCGCCTACGGTCTCGGCGCCCGCAGGGACTTCAGCTTCTCCAAGCTCGCGCGCTGGCTCACCCGTGCCGCGGAGGACGCCCGCCAGAGCGGAGCGCTCCGCCTGACCGTGCTCCTGCCCCCTCATCCCGAGACCTCGGGGCCGTCCGCCGCCCGCGTGCTGCGGACCCTGGCCCTTTCGGTCTACCGGTACGACCGCTACCAGACGGACGCCGGCAAGGCCGGCCGCGTGGAGCGGCTCGGCGTGGTGCCCCCGAAGGGGGAGGAGGAGGCGTACCGCGACGCCCTTCCGGGCGTGCTGGCGGTCGCGGAGGCCGTGGCTTTCACCCGCGACCTCGCCAACTCGCCGGCCAACGAGGCCACTCCGACCTGGATGGAGGAGCGCACCCGCGAGCTCGCCGAGAGCAAGGGGCTGGAGCTGACCGTCCTGGGCGCCGACGAGCTCCAGGCCCGGGGCATGGGCGGGCTCCTCGCCGTGGGCCAGGGCTCGGCCCACGAGCCCCGCCTCGCCCGGCTCCAATATGATGGAAGGCAATATGATGGGAGGCAATATGATGGGAGGCAATCCGGGGACCGCGGCCTGAAGATCGCGCTCGTGGGCAAGGGGATCACCTTCGACACCGGCGGCATCTCCATCAAGCCGGCCGTCGACATGGATGAGATGAAGTACGACAAGAGCGGCGCCTGCGCCGTGCTGGGGATCGCCCGGGCCGTGGCCGCGCTGGAGCTGCCCGTGCGCCTGTCCGCCTACACGCCGTTCGCCGAGAACATGCTGAGCGGCAACGCCTACCGGCCGAGTGACATCGTGCGCTGCTACAACGGCAAGACCGTGGAGATCACCAATACGGACGCCGAGGGCCGCATGATCCTGGCCGACGCCATGTCCTGGGCGGCCGAGGAGAAGCCGGACGCCCTGCTCGAGTTCTCGACCCTGACGGGTGCCTGCGTGGTGGCCCTCGGCCATCAGGCGGCGGGCCTCTTCACGCCCGACGACGGCCTGGCGGACGAGCTCGCCGCCACCGCCGTCGAGAGCGGCGAGCGCCTGTGGCGGCTCCCCCTCTATCCCGAGTACCTCGAGGAGATGAAAGGCACGCACGCCGATCTGCGCAACTCCGCCGGCCGCTGGGGGGGCGCCAGCCTTGCCGCGGCTTTCCTGGGCCAGTTCACGGGCGATGTCAGGCGCTGGGCTCACCTGGACATCGCAGGGGTCTCCCACGTCAAGGCGGACAACGGCGGCGGGGCCGCCGGCGCCACGGGCTTCGGGGTGGCCTCGACGGTGGCCTGGCTGCGCCGACTGATTGCCGGATGATGACCCCGCTCCTCGAAATCCAGGACCTCGAAATCACCTTTCCCGGAGGGGAGCCCGTGGTGCGCGGCGTCTCGCTGGCCGTCGGCCGAGGCGAGATCGTGGGTCTGGTGGGCGAGTCCGGCTCGGGCAAGACGATGACCTCCCTGGCCGTGCTCGGCCTGGTGCCGCCGCCAGGGCGGGTGACGAGGGGGCGGATCCTGCTGGACGGCAAAACCGACCTCTTGAAGCTTCCTCCCCGCGACCTGCGCAAGCTGCGGGGACGGCGGATCGCCATGGTGTTCCAGGAGCCGGCCACGGCGTTCAACCCGGTCTACACCATCGGCTTCCAGATCGCCGAGGCCGTGCGGGCTCACCCCCGCGATCATCGGGTCAATCACCGGGTCAATCACCGGGTCTCGCGCCGGGAGGCCCTGGACGAGGCGGCGCGGCTGCTCGACCGGGTGGCTCTCGCCGACGCCCGGCGGCGCCTGGGGGACTACCCCCACCAGCTCTCGGGCGGCCAGCGCCAGCGGGCCATGATCGCCATGGCGCTCGCCGCCGGACCGGACCTCTTGCTCGCCGACGAGCCGACCACGGCCCTCGACGTGACCCTCCAGGCCCAGATCCTGGAGCTGCTGGAGGAGATCCGGCGCGACCTCGGGCTCGCCGTGCTGCTCATCACTCACGACCTGGGTGTGGTGGCCGAGACCTGCGACCGCGTCGTGGTGATGCGCGGCGGCCAGGTGGTGGAGGAGGCGGGCGTCGTGGACCTGTTCCGCTCTCCGGCCCATCCCTACACCCGTGAGCTGCTGGCCTCCCTGCCCCGTCTCGATGGGCGCTTGGACGAGCGATTGGACGAGGGAACCGGCGCTTGAGCGCTCTGCTCACCATCGAGGGGCTCCGCAAGGACTACCCCGTACGGCGCGGCTTCCTCCTGCGCCAGCAGGGCACGGTGCAGGCCCTGGCCGGCGTGGACCTGGCGGTCGAGCGGGGAGAGTGCCTGGCCCTGGTGGGGGAGTCCGGCAGCGGCAAGACCACGCTCGGCCGCTGCGCCCTGCGGCTCGTGGAGCCGACCGCCGGCCGCATCGCCTTCGACGGCGAGGACCTGCTGGCCCTGAAGGGAGACGAGCTCCGGGCCCGGCGCCGGCGCTTCCAGATGGTGTTCCAGGACCCCTACGGCTCGCTCGATCCCCGCCAGCGGGTGGGCTCGATCGTCGAGGAGCCGCTCGAGATCCACTGGCGCCCCGGCCGCGGACAGCGCGCGGCCCGGACCCAGCGGGCACTGGAGATCCTGAGGATGGTGGGACTGGCGCCGGAGCTCGCCGGGCGATACCCTCACGAGCTCTCGGGCGGCCAGCGCCAGCGGGTGGGCATCGCCCGCGCTTTGGCGCCCGAGCCGGAGCTGCTGGTGGCGGACGAGCCCGTGTCGTCGCTCGACGTCTCGGTGCGAGGGCAGGTCCTGGAGCCTCCTGGCCGGCCTCTCGGAGCGGCTGGGCCTCTCCATGCTGCTGATCTCGCACGACATGGCGGCCGTCGAGCGCCTGGCGGACCGGGTGGCCGTGATGTACCTGGGGCGGATCGTGGAGCTGGCGCCGCGGGCCGGGTTGTTCCGCCGGCCGCTCCATCCGTATACCGTGAGCCTGCTGTCGGCCGTGCCGGTGGCGGATCCCGATCCCGGACGCCGGCGCAGGAACCGCATCGTGCTCCAAGGCGACCCGCCGAGCCCCGTCGATCCGCCTCCGGGATGTCCGTTCCACCCGCGCTGCCCGATCGCTCGCCCGCGCTGCGCGGCCGAGCGGCCGGAGCTGGCCCCGGTTGCGGGAGGACCGCCGGACCACCTCGCGGCCTGCTTCTACCCGGAGCAGGTTCCTGGACTGGCCGTAAGGAACAGGGAGGGCGCGTCGTAGCGTATAGACTATGGAAGAACTTTTGAGCGGCCGGCTCGTACATTTCGGCGTGGATGGCGCGTGCCGGGGTCGTGTGCCGAGCCATCAGCCATCAAGGTGAGGGGTTCAATTCAAATGAGGAAAAACTCTTTGCGATCCAATTCATGGAACACCCGGGCTGCGTGCCTGGCCGTGGCCTCGTGCCTGCTCGCGGCGAGCGCGGCGCCGGCCCTGGCCCAGACGGATGGGGGCATCCGCGTCGACACCGTTGCGGCGAGGCCGGCGGCGACAGCCTCCAACCTCGAAGTCCGGGACAACGTCCTTCAACTCTCACTCGAACAGGCGGTCGAGATCGCCCTGCAGCAGAACCTCGGCATCGTCGTCGAGCGCTACAACCGCACCCGCCAGCGCCTGGGCATCACCGAGAGCCTGGGGATCTACGACCTGCTGGCCAACGCCGACCTCGCCGCCTCGGATAGCACCGCTCCCGTGATCTCGACGACCGACGCCGGCGAGTCGAACCAGCAGGAGCTCAACTTCAGCTTCACCCAGCGGATACCCATCGGCGGCGACGTGTCGTTCGGCTGGCGCAACACCCGCACCGAGAGCAACGCCGCGGTCCGCGAGCTGTCCGAGGCCTTCGACTCGGGCTTCACCTTCGCCTACAGCCAGCCGCTGCTGCGCAACTACGGCCGGTTCGCCACCGAGCGGGGCATCATCGTGGCCCAGCGCAACAGCCAGATCAGCAGCCAGGATTTCGAGCGCGTCGTCACCGCCACCATCCAGGACGTGGTGAACGCCTACTGGAACCTGGTCAACGCCCGCCAGCAGCTCGTCGTGGCCCAGCAGAGCCTCAGCCTGGCCCAGGAGCTCCACGGCCGCAACCGCATCCAGGTCGAGGTGGGCACGCTCGCTCCCCTGGAGCTGGTGCAGAGCGAGGCGGCCATCGCCACCCGCGAGGAGGACATCATCCGGTCCACCTCCTCGATCGGCGACGCCGAGGACGTGCTCCGCCGCCTGCTCAACCTGCCGGCGGAAGGCGAGATCTGGCAGACCCCCATCCTGCCGACCACGGTCCCGGAGACCGAGCGCATCTCGATCGACATCAACGCCGCCATCGCCACCGCCCTCCAGGAGCGGCCCGAGCTGCGGACGCAGGAGATCCAGCTCGAGCTCGCCCGGATCGACGCCGACTTCTTCCGCAACCAGTTGAAGCCCGACCTGAACCTCAACGTCCAGTACGGCTACTCCGGCGTCGGCCTGCGTTTCGGCGATGCCTTCGACCAGATCACGGGGCTCGACTTCGGCGGCTGGCTCGTTCGGCTCCAGTTCGCCTACCCGATCCAGAACCGCTCGGCCCGGGCCCAGAGCGCCAGCGCCAACCTGAACGTGGACCGTGTCCAGACCCTGCTCGACGACCAGCGGTCCCTCATCACGACCGAGGTCCGCCGTGCCGCCCGCGCCGTGGATACGGCCGCCAAGCAGATCGACGCCGCCCGCACCTCGGTCCGGTTCCAGGAGCAGAACCTGGACGCCGAGCGCAAGCGGTACGAGAACGGCATGTCCACCAGCTTCCAGATCACCCAGATCCAGGACGACCTGACCCAGGCGCGCAGCCGCGAGGTGCAGGCCACGATCAACTACCGGACCGCGCTCGCGGAGTACTACCGCGCGACCGGCCGCCTGCCCGAGCAGCAGGGTGTCACCATCGATGACCCCGACGATGCCGACTACAGCTCGCAGCGGTTCAGACTCCGGCGCACCGCGCTGCCGGGAGAAGAAAGGGACGAGCAGAGGTAAACCATGGAAGACTCCAGCTTCGGCCGGCTGTTCGGAGTTTTGTTCTCGCCGGGCAAGACGTTCCGTTCCATCGCCGAGCGGCCCACCTGGCTGGTGCCGCTGCTGGCCCTGATGCTCGTGACCGGGGCGGTGTGGTACCTGGCGGGCAGCCGGATTGATTTCCGGGAGACGATCCCTGCAAGCATGAAGCAGTCCGGGCGGGAGGTCCCCCCGGAGCAGCTCGAGCCCCAGATCGAATTCATGGAGAAAGCCGGCCGCTACATCTACGGTTTCTCGACCCCATTCGTGGTAGCCCTGTTCATCCTCTTCTTCGCCCTGATCTACTGGCTGGTGTTCAAGCTGCTGGGGGCCGAGTTCAGCTACAAGTCGAGCTTTTCGGTGGTCCTGTATGCCAGCGTGCCGGCCCTGGTGGCCGCGTTGCTGAGCCTCCCGGTCATCCTGAGCAAACCTTCCCTCGGTTTCGACGACATCAAGACCGGCACGTTCCTGGCCTCCAACCTCGCCTTCCTGGCTCCGGAGGACGCGCCGGCCTGGGTCGCTGCGGCCCTGGCCAGCGTGGACTTCTTCTCCCTCTGGAGCCTGGCGCTCACGATCATCGGGTTCCGCGCCGTCTCGCGGCTTTCGACTCAGGCGGTGGCCGCTACGGCCATCGTGATCTGGCTGATCGCCGTCGGGATCCGGGTCGGGTGGACGGCCCTGTTCAGTTGAGCTTTAGGAGCTTCCTTGAAAAAAATCCTGATTGGGATTGTGGTCGTGGCGGTCCTCGCCGTGATCGTCTTCGCCAGCGTCCGCGCCCGGAAGGGTGACAAGGGCGAAAAGGTCTACGCCGAGCCGGTGGCGCGGCGCACCATCTCCCAGGTCGTCAAGGCGAGCGGGGAGCTGCAGCCCCGCATCCAGGTCAACATCTCGGCCCACGTCATCGGCAAGATCGAGAAGCTGTTCGTGGAGGAGGGGGACTCGATATCTCGGGGCCAACCCTTCCTGCGCCTGGAGCAGGAGGCCTACATCGCCCAGCGCGACCAGCTCGCGGCCCAGCTCGCCAGCGCCCGGACCACCGTGCGCCAGGCCGAGATCTCGCTCGCCGACTCCCGTCTGAAGCTCGACCGCGCCATGCGGCTCCAGAACGAGGGCATCGCCTCCCGCGAGCAGCTCGAAGCGGCCCAGCTCGCCGAAAGCTCTGCCCAGCTCCGCCTGGAGGAGGCCCGCGAGACCGTCCATCAGATGCGCGCCGGCCTGGAGAAGACCCAGGACGATCTTTCCAAAACGACGGTCTACGCCCCCCTGACCGGCCGCGTCATCGCCCTCAATGCCAAAGAAGGCGAGGTCGTCGTCTCCGGCACCATGAACAACCCCGGCTCGGTGATCGCCACCATCGCCGACATGGCCGAGATCCTGGCGGAAGTGGACGTGGACGAGACCGAGATCGTCAACGTCCAGGTCGGCCAGGATGTGACCCTCAAGGTCGACGCCCTGCCGGGCCGGGAGTACCGCGGCCGGGTGGTGGAGATCGGCAGCTCGGGCTACAACCGCCCGGCGCAACCGGACGTGACCTTCTTCAAGGTCAAGATCATCCTGGAGAACCCGGGGCGGGAGCTGCGGGCCAAGATGTCCGTGCGCGCCGAGATCAAGACCGCCACCCACGAGCGGGCCCTGGCCGTGCCCATTCAGTCCGTGGTGGAGCGGGAGCCCGCCGGAGCCGAAGACACCGGGAAGAATGCCGCCGGGAAGGGCGGAGAGGTCAAAGTCGTTTTCATCCTTGACAAGGGCAAGGCCGTGCAGCGGCCCGTGACCACCGGGCTCTCGGACGAGACCCACGTCGAGCTGCTGTCCGGCGCCAAGACCGGCGAGCAGGTGGCCACCGGCCCCTACCGCGTCCTGCGCGACCTCCAGCACGGCGACGCCATCCAGATCACCCAGGCCACGGAAGAAGAGAAGAAGGACGACCGCAAGAAGGCAGAAGACGAGGAGGAATGATGGCGCTGATCGATCTGCGCGACATCCGCAAGGTCTATGACATGGGAGCCGAGAAGGTCCACGCCCTGAACGGCGTCGACCTCACCGTGGAGCAGGGCGAGTACCTGGCCATCATGGGCTCGTCGGGCAGCGGCAAGTCGACGCTGATGAACCTGCTGGGCTGCCTGGACACCCCCTCCACCGGCAGCTACATTCTGAACGGCGTGGCCGTACAGGAGCTGGACGACTCCGAGCTCGCGGCCATCCGCAACAAGGAGATCGGCTTCGTCTTCCAGACCTTCAATCTGCTGGCCCGCACCGACGCCCTGCACAACGTCGAGCTGCCCCTCATCTACGCCGGCCTGTCGCGGACCGAGCGGCGCGAGCGGGCGCGCAAGGCCCTGGAGAAAGTCGGGCTCGGCCAGCGCATGCACCACCAGCCCAACGAGCTCTCCGGCGGCCAGCGCCAGCGCGTGGCCATCGCCCGCGCCCTGGTCAACGATCCCTCGATTCTCCTCGCCGACGAGCCCACGGGCAACCTCGATTCGGCCACGTCGGAAGAGATCATGGCCCTCTTCGACGAGCTCCACCAGGCCGGCAACACCGTGGTGCTGGTCACCCACGAAGCGGACATCGCCGGGCACGCCTGGCGCCGCGTCACCCTGCGAGACGGCAAGGTCATCTCCGACCAGCCCACGGCCCGCGCCCAGGAAGCGCTGGTTACAGCCCCTGTTTCCTGAAGGAGGGGGTCCACACCATGGTCTTCGTCGAGAACTTCCGAGTCGCCTTCACGGCGTTGCGCGCCAACCTGATGCGTTCGATCCTGACCACGCTCGGGATCATCATCGGCGTGGCCGCGGTCATCGCGGTGGTCTCGGTCGTCCAGGGCCTCCAGTTCACCATCACCGAGCAGCTCCAGGGCGTGGGCGCCACCTTCATGATCATCTCGCCCAAGGCGGACCGGGACTTCCCCGGCATGGTGGCGCGCCAGATCAAGCTCACCTACGAAGACAGCCAGGCCATCGAGGAGCGGATCCCCGGGGTGGAGATCCTCACTCCCTCCATCTTCGGCCGCGCCACCCTCAAGTACCAGGACCACAAGCACACTCCCGCCTTCCTCGCCGGGGTGGACGAGAACTGGCAGGACGTCACCAACCACACCGTCGAGCGGGGGCGCTTCTTCTCCCAGATCGACCTCGACAACCGGCGCAAGGTCGTGATCCTCGGCGAGGACGTGGTCGAAGAGCTCGACCTCGGCTCCAATCCCCTGGGCAAGGAGATCTACGTCGGCACCTATCCGGCCACCGTCATCGGCGTCATGGAGAGCAAGGGGCAGAGCCTGGGGATGAACATGGACGACATCGCCTATGTCCCCTTCGACTCCGCCATCATCCTGTTCGGCCGCAATGCCGCGGACCAGATCCAGATCCGGCTCAAGGCCGAGAGCACCGAGATGGTGGAGCAGGTCAAGGACGGCGTCACCCGGCTCCTGCGGCAGCGCCACCGGATCCCCGAAAACGAGCCCGACGACTTCGAGATCCAGACCCAGGACGAGATCCTCGACACGGTGAGCACCATCCTCGGCAGCGTCACCGCCGTCGTCGGCGGCGTGGTGGGCATCGCCCTCCTGGTGGGCGGCATCGGCATCATGAACATCATGCTGGTCTCGGTGACCGAGCGCACCCGGGAGATCGGGGTGCGCAAGGCCGTAGGCGCCCGCCGGGAGGACGTCCTCGTCCAGTTCCTCATCGAGGCCATCACCCTGTCCCTGGTGGGCGGCGCCATCGGCCTGGCCCTGGGCTACGGCCTGGGAGTGCTGGTGGCCAACCTGATCCCCAACTTCCCCCCGGCCCACGTCCCCTTCTGGGCCGTGGCGCTCGCCTTCGGTTTTTCCGCCATGGTGGGCATCTTCTTCGGCATCTACCCCGCGGCCAAGGCTTCGCGGCTCGACCCGATCGACGCGCTGCGGTACGAGTAAAGATCTGCTGAATCTCTGGGACAATCCTGGTGCCGGAGGTGGGAGTCGAACCCACACGCCCTTGCGAGCGGCGGATTTTGAGTCCGCTGCGTCTGCCATTCCGCCACTCCGGCGCTGAGCGGGAAGGCAATCCTAGGGACTCTCCCGGGGAGAGTCAACCTTCTGTCTTGAACGAATTTGTGCCGTTGTGACACCCCCGTTACGCTCATTCGAGGCAGCAATGGGTTGACTCGGGAGATTGTTCCGGTGTATAACAAGCGTCGTAAGCGGAAGTCCCTCAGTGACTTACTACCGCAGCTCCATCATCTGCATCACATTCAAGGGGGTCTCGACGTGACATTCAAAGTCGGTCAGAAGGTGGTTTACCCCAACCACGGCGTCAGCTTGGTCGAGAAGATCGAGCCCGGTCACATCGATGGCGTGGAGCAACTGTACTTCCATCTGCGTCTCCTGGCGAACAACTCCAAGGTGATGGTGCCGAAAACCAACCTCGAGCTGGTGGGCCTGCGTCCGCTGTGCGCCACCCGCGAGGTCCGGGCCCTCTTCGACATCCTCGAGGACGGCAACATCGACACCTACAAGGACTGGAAGGGCCGGTACAAGCAGAACCTCGACAAGATGAAGACCGGTCGGCTCACCGACGTCGCCGAGGTGCTCAAGAACCTGCGTCTCGTCTCTCAGCGCAAGAGCCTCTCCTTCCGCGAGAAGAAGATGTTCGAGCGCGCCAAGTACTTCATCGTGAGCGAGGTGGCCCACGTCAAGTCGATCACCGAGCGCGAAGCCGAAGAGCTGGTCGAGCGGGCGCTCAACTCCAGCCTGGAGAAGCGCCAGCGCCGGGTCGCCAGCTGATGGGATCAACCGCCAGCTGACCATTGCGAAGCTGACTACCGGAAGACCTTTAAAACCGGAAAAGGGCCGCTCTTCGGAGCGGCCTTTTTCTTTTTCGGCCCTACCTCTGCAGACGGGAGAGCCGGGCGGGGAGCCTGCTAGAATCCAGGTCGCCATGATCCGTACCCTCTCTGGCTGGACCCTCTGCCTGTTGCTCCTTCTTCCCCTGGCGGGGAAGGCCCAGGACGCCCCATCCACCGCCACCTCGGTAGCCCAGGCCCAACTGCGGCTGGAGCGCAGCCTCCTGTCCCTCGACCTCGTGAGCTACAACGAGGCGCGGGAGCGGGCCCGGCGCACCCAGCAGGGGGTCAACGACGTCCTGACCCGCCTCGACACGGCCCTGGCCGGCGATTCCGTGTCCCTCGGGGCCCTGGAGACCCTGCAGGACAGCCTCGACGCCGCGCGGGCCGCCTCCCGCATCACCGAGGACCGGGTGAGCGCCCAGTTGGAGAAGATCCAGGAGCGCCTGCGCCGGATCGGCCTTCTGGACGGCGGGCAGCCTGCCGCCGCTTCGAAGGCCGCGGACGCCGTGACTGGGCGCTGGCGAGTGGCCATCTTCCCCCAGAACCTCACGGCCACCTACGACCTGCAGCTGAACGGCAGTGTCGTCAGCGGGTCCTATACGATCACCGGCAGCGGCTCCAAGGGCTCGTTCCGCGGCACCTATTCAGGTGGTGTCCTGCGGCTCGAGCGCGTCGACACCAACACCGGCTTCGACAGTGTCTGGGAAGGGACCGTAAGCACGGACCGGATCATCGGCACCTGGATGACGAACGAACTGGCAACCGGGCAGCCCACTCGTGGAGACTGGACTGCCGTTCGAGGAGGCGGGCAATAGCCGTGACCAAGGACAATCTGATCGTAGCTGCATTCAGTATTCTCGTCGGCTTCACCTCCGGCTACATGGTGCATGAGGTGATCGCCAGCAAGCAGCCTCCGCGGCTGACCCCCGAGCTGCGCGCCCAGATCGCCCTGCCGGGAGAGGATCCCCTGGCCGGGCCGGCGGACAACCGGGTTTCGGACGTGGCTCCGGGCGCCGGCGGTGATACCGCGGCCTCGGCTCCGGCCGCCGCCATGGGGGGCCCTGCCTCGGCGGAGGTCCAGCAGCTCCGTGCCCGCCTCGAGCAGAACCCCAACGACGCGGAGGCCGTGCTGCAGCTCGCCAACCTGAACTTCGACATCCGCAACTGGATACGGGCCGAAGAGCTGTATCGCCAGTATCTCAAGCTGCGGCCGGGAAACGCCGACGCCATGGTCGACCTCGGCGTCTCCTACCGCGAGTCGAAGAAGTTCGACGAGGCCCTGGCCCAGTTCGACGAGGTGCAGAGGCTCGAACCCGCGCACTGGCAGGCCTACTACAACGAGGTCGTGGTCCTGGCCTTCGACCTCAAGCGCTTCGACGACGCCGACCGCGTCCTGGCCGAGCTCCAGCGGCTCCAGCCCGGCAATCCGGACGTAGTCCGGCTCGCGGACGCCGTCTCCAAGCAGCGCAGCGCCGCCTGAGGAGCCATGACGCGCTTCATCGCCATCGTCCTCCTCCTCATCGTCATCCGCCTGGCCGTGAAGAGCTTCAGCGGCCAGCTCAAGGTCGCCGTCTTCGGACCGCCTGAACCTCCCCGGCCGCCCAAGATCGCGGCTCAGACCCTGGTGCAGTGCTCGACCTGTGGGGTCTATGTGGATTCCACGCGGGCGCTCCAGGGGGCGGGTGGGGAAGAGGGGACGGTGTTCTGCTCGGAGGAGTGCCGGCGGGGGTAGGCCCTCACCCCTGGCCCCTCTCCCGGCCCTCCGCCCGCCCTTTCCGGGGAGAGGGGAAACAAGACAAGATTTCTGTGATGAAGACGACGACACGCGCTCTCCCCCTCTCCCTGGACGGGTGGGAGGAGGGCCGGGAGAGGCAGGAGGGTTTACTCGCCACCATCGCCCTCCCCATCCCCCTGCCGGACCCGCTGATCTACGAGGTCCCCTCCGCCTGGGCCTCCCAGGCCGTGCCGGGGGTGCGGGCGCGGGTGATGATGGGCAAGCGCCGGCTCGTGGGCATGATCGTGAACGTCCACGAGGACCGGCCCGAGGGGGTGAACCTGCGCCCCCTCGTCGAGATCCTCGACCGCGAGCCCGTGCTCCCGCCAGACCTCCTGGATCTGGCCAACTTCATCGCCGACTACTACATGGCTCCCCTGGGCGAAGTCATCCGCTCCATGCTGCCCTCGGACCTGCCGCCCTGGGGGGACCGCAAGGTCTGGCTCACCGACGCCGGAGCCCTCGCCCTGCCGCGGACCCCCGCGGAAAGCGCCGTGATCGATGCCCTGCGCGAAGGGGGAAGGATGACCGTCGCCGAGCTCCAGTCCCGGGTAGGCAATCTTCCGGATCAACGGGATCTCGACGCCATCCTCGCCATCCTCGCCGAGAGCGGGCGGATCGGCAGCGAGGCTCACCGGTCGAGATCAGCCCGCTACGTCAACGCCGTGGAGCTGGCCCCCGGAGACGTGGCTGCCCATCTCGCCGCCGCCGGCCGCTCCGTCGCGGGGAAGGCGGTGGTGGAGTACCTCGCCGCCATCGGCCGGCCCGCCACCACGGGCGAGGTCACGGCGGCCATCGGCTGCACGCCGGCCGTGGTGCGGCGCCTGGTCTCCCTGGGCATCCTCCACCAGTTCTCCCAAATGGAACGCCTGTCCCTCGACCGGCACATGATGGGCCTGCCGGCGAAGCAGCCCGAGATCATCCTGCGGGGAGATCAGGACCATGCCCTGCGGCGGCTGACCGAGGTGATCGACCGCCGGGAATTCGCGCCCTTCCTCCTCCAGGGCATGACCGGCTCGGGCAAGACCGAGGTCTACCTGCGCGCCGCGGACGAAGCCCTGGCCCGCGGCCGTTCCGTGATCCTCCTCGTGCCGGAGATCGCCCTGGTCCCGGCCCTGGCCCGGACCGTCGAGCGGCGCTTCGGCGAGAACCTCGCCATCCTGCACTCCGGGCTCGGCACGGGCGAGCGCCACCAGGAGTGGGAGCGCGTGCGCCGCGGCGAGGCCAAGGTGGTCCTCGGCCCCCGCTCCGCCCTGTTCGCCCCGGTGTCCGACCTCGGCCTCATCGTGGTGGACGAAGAGCAGGACACCTCCTACAAACAGGAGATCGATCCCCGCTACAACGCCCGCGACCTGGCTCTCGTCCGTGGCCGGGACGCCCGCGCCGCCACCCTCCTCGTCTCCGCCACCCCGAGCCTCGAAAGCCGCTACAACGCCGAGCGCGGCAAGCTCGAGCTGCTCACCTTGACCGAGCGGGCAGGGCAGGGGAAGCTGCCCGAGGGCATCCTCGTGGACCTGCGCGAAGAGGGCGTCTCGCGCCGGCCGGGCGAGATCCACTTCTCCGAGCGCCTTCAACACGAGATCCGGCAGGCCGTGGCGGACGGCGACCAGGTCATCCTCCTGAGGAACCGCCGGGGCTACTCGCCCATCCTCCTCTGCCGGGCCTGCGGCGAGGACATGCGCTGCGACGCCTGCGGCCTGCCGCGCACCTACCACCGGCGCGACCGCCGCCTGCTCTGCCACTACTGCGGCTCCATGCTCCCGGCGCCCCAGCGCTGCCCCAACTGCAACGAGGAGGCCCTGGAAGCCATCGGCGCCGGCACCGAGCGGGTGGAGGAGGACTTCCGCGAGCTCTTCCCCGAAGTCACCGTCGACGTCCTCGACCGCGACACCGCCCGCCGCCCCGGCGGCCCCGCGGCCCTGCTGGAGCGCTTCGACCGCCGAGAGATCCAGGTGCTCATCGGCACCCAGATGGTCTCCAAGGGGCACCACTTCCCGGGCGTGGCGCTCACCGCCGTGCTCGCCGCCGACGCCTACTTGAGCTTCCCCGACTTCCGCGCCGTCGAGCGCACCTACAACCTCCTCGTCCAGGTCGCCGGCCGGGCGGGGAGGGGAGATCGTCCCGGCCGCGTCGTCATCCAGACCTGGCACCCGGACCACTACGCCATCCAGGCCGCCCTGAGGCAGGACGACGAAGGCTTCGCCCGCGAAGAGATGCGCTTCCGCCGCGTCTTCCACTATCCGCCCTACACGCGCATGGTCCAGCTCCTCGTCCGCGACAAGAACCGCGACCGCGCCCGGGACCACATCGCGGCCCTGGCCGCCGACCTGACCGCCCATCCCCTCTCCCGCGCCGTCCGCCTCTCCGGCCCGGCGCCCGCTCCCTTGGAGCGTCTCCGGGGAGAATGGCGCTTCCAACTCCTCGTCCGCTCGGCGGACGCCAAGGCCCTCCACAAGATGATCAAGGAAGTCGTGCCGAAGAACCCGGCCTATGCTCTGGTGATCGACGTGGATCCGCAGCAGTTGCTGTAAGGAATTGAGGGAATTAGCGGTTCTTGAGCCGCTCGATCTCTGCCCGCAACCGAGCGTTTTCGGCTTCGGCCTCTCTGATCCGCTCCTTGGCCGAATCGAGAACGTTCACACCAGTTTTGGAGTCGACGAGCAGAAGAGTCTTGCCGTCCTCTTCAATGCCGAACAGGAGGCCCGTGGTCTCGGACAGCAACCGGTCCTCGGAATCGGGCTCGACTCTCCGATACGTTCCATCAGGCCCTAGCCGGTAGGCGGTGAGGAGGAGGCGCCCTCGGGTGAAGTGGGTCGGAGGATCGACAATGAAATACTCCGGGATTCCGGCCCTCCGGTAGATCTCGACCTTGTGGTCATAGTCGTTGAGGCGGACATCCTTGTCCAGAGACGAGACCAGCTCGACGATGAGGCAGGGACGGACACCTTCCTTGAGGACATCAAAGCTGGAACGTTCCGCTTCCTTTTCGCGGATTCCCTGAACGATGGCGATGTCAGGAGAGGGCTCCTTGAGCCCTGGAATCCCCCACAGCATCTTCATGTCACAGCACACAAGCACGTCGTCCCTGGACTCATAATGCTCTTCCAGGAGATATCCCAGACGAACGAACCATTTGCTGTGAGGCCCGCTTTGGGTCACTTCGTCTCCGAGTTGCGGATCGAGAAGGTCTTCCGCCGTCAAGGGGATCTGCTGCTCGGTGACCTCGCCGCCGGGCAGACGGACAGACCTCCACCGCCATCCATAGCGGAAGGGATCGGCGCTGAGAGATTCGGCCTCCATCTCCCAGTCGGCCGGCATCTTGCGGACAGGCTCGGCCATGGGTGAAGTATAAGGAGATCTCCGTTCCCAAGTCAATGTGGCGCCTTTTCGCCATCTGCAGAACGTTTCGTGCTCTGGAAACCGCCACTGCGACAGGGCCGCAGGCGTCTCCGCCAGCTCAGCTAGCTGATCAAGGACGTGGTGCCGAAAAACCCGCCCTGCGCCTTGGTAATCGACGTATGGATCCCCAGCAGTTGCTGTGACGGGGGATGTTCCGGGAGCACCCTGGACCGTTCCGGAAGGCTGGCGGACCTTTCCACGGGCTCCGCGGAAGACTCCGCCACCGTCCTGGATCATTCCGGAGGCTCTCCGGAAGAGTCCGGGACGACCGCGGAATGTTCCGGAAGCACGGCGGACAAGTCCGGAGACCTCCCGGAACGTTCCACCGCCTCCGCGGAAGGGTCCGGAGACGCTGCGGACTGCTCCAGGAGAGCGGCGGACAAATCCGCGGTCCTTCCGGAAGACTCCACAAGCCCCGCGGAACGCTCCAGAGAGCCCATGGAACATTCCGCGGCCCCTTGGGAGGACTCCGCTGACCTCCTGGAGTCTTCCGCGGGCTTTTCAAAGTGCTCCGCAGCCGGGAAATTCGAGTGTGCAGTAAACTCTTGGATGTCCAGAACCCAAATCCATGAGCCCGCGCTACGACGTCTTCCTCAGCCACGCCACGGCGGACAAGCCGTCGGTGGAGTATCTCGCCCGCAAGCTCCAGGAAGCGGGGATCGCGCCGTTTCTGGATAAGTGGCACCTGATCCCGGGAGAACCCTGGGAAGAAGCTCTGGAAGAGGCGCTGGACGAGAGCCAGACGTGCGCCGTCTTTCTCGGTCCAAAGGGAATAGGTGGCTGGCAGAACGAGGAAATGCGCTCCGCCCTGGAAACTCGGGTCAGCAATAAGGCCTTCCGAGTAATTCCGGTTCTCCTCCCCAATTCTTTCCAGCCCCGCAAAGAAGAGCTTCCCCGGTTTCTCCGTCGCCTGACCTGGGTGGATTTTCGAGCGGGATTGGACGACGAAGAGGCGTTTCGCCGTCTGGTCAGCGGAATTCGGGGGACCGCTCCGGGACCAGGCGGGGGTGGCGATGGGGGAGGGCCGATAAAGGGTACAGACCGGGGACATGGGTAACAAATCAGACCGGGTAAAGGGGTAACAGTCTCGGAAGAGGGCACATCAAGTGTCGAGAGGAGATACTTGATGCCGTGGGAGGAGACGACCCGGATGCAGCAGCGCGTGTGGTTCATCAGTGATCTGGAGAGCTGTTTGTACACAATGACGGAGCTGTGCGAACGCTACGGGATCAGCCGCAAGACCGGCTACAAGTGGGCCGAGCGGTACGTGGCGCAGGGCGTGGACGGTCTGAAAGACCGATCGCGGGCACCGAAGGGTTGCTCGCATGGGACGGCGGCGGAATTGGTGGAGGTGCTGGTGGAGCTTCGTCGGTCGCATCCGACGTGGGGTCCTCGCAAGCTGCTGGCCGTTTTGCGCAAGCGCGAGCCGGATCTGGCTTGGCCGGCGGCGAGCACGGTGGGCGGGATCTTGAAGCGGCACGGACTGATAGAGGGCGGCCAGCGCCGGGCGCGTCGGCCCTATTCTCATCCGGGCCGGCCGTCGGTGCAGGCTTCGGCACCCAACCAGGTGTGGTCGGGCGATTTCAAGGGGCAGTTCCGGACAGGGGACGGTGTTTTGTGCTACCCGTTGACGGTGGCGGACGGATACAGCCGGTTTCTGCTAGGGGTGGAGGGCTTGGACTCGGTGTCGGAGTCGCAGGCCTGGCCGGTGTTCGAGCGTTTGTTTCGGGAGCACGGTCTTCCCGAGGCCCTGCGGACGGACAACGGCAGTCCCTTCGCCTCGGCGGGGGCGGTGGGCGGCCTGTCGCGTCTGTCGGTACGCTGGATCAAGTTGGGAATCCGTCTGGAGCGGATCGAGCCGGGCCACCCGGAGCAGAATGGCCGACACGAGCGGATGCATCGCACGCTCAAGCAGGAAACGGCGCGGCCGCCGGCCGCGAGCCGGGTGGCGCAGCAGCAGCGTTTCGATCAATTTCGGCGGGTGTACAACGAGCAGCGCCCGCACGAGGCCTTGGCTCAGCAGATGCCGGGCGAACTGTACTGTCCTTCGCCCCGATCCTACCCGTCCCGAGTCCCGGAACCGGAGTATCCGGGTCACTTCGAGGTGCGCTCGGTCCGTCGCAGCGGAGAGATCAAGTGGCAAGGCGAGCTCCTCTTCCTCAGCGAAGCGTTGGCTGGGGAACGGGTGGGATTGGAGGAGTACGAGAACGGGTTGTGGTCCGTCTCCTTCGGCTCCCTGCTCTTAGCGCGGTTCGACGAGAAGGAGAGGAAACTCTGCGGATAACAGGAGAGAGGCGGCTCCTACGCTCGCCCTCCGGGCTCCCTTCGTAGCCGCCTCTCTCCACCTCAACGGGAACTAATTAACCATGCCCACGACTGTTACCCATGTTCCCGGTCTAAACTGTTACCTATCTCCTCGGCCGTTCAAAGCCGCCTCATCCTTCTTCATATAGGAGTATGGCTCAGGCGCCGGAGGAGTTCGTCCCCCGCAGTGAATACGAGAAGGTTCTTGAAGCCCTCTGTCCCACAGGAGGTGTTGTCCAATCCGGTACGTCAGTCGGAATCACCACCGCATTACGAGGGGCCGGAGGATTCGGAAAGACGGCGCTCGCTCAGAAGCTTTGTCAGGATGAAAGGGTCCGAGAAACCTATCCGGATGGGATTCTCTGGACGACGATGGGGGAGGATATCGACACCAACGGTCGCCTCAATCGAATCTTGGACCTTATTCGATGGTGGACCCAGGAAGAACCTCCTTCCTTTACGGCAGCAGCGGCAGCCGGCGCACACCTTCGCGACCTCTTGAAGGAGTCGCAAGCGCTGATCGTCCTTGACGATGTCTGGAGCTCTGCTGACGTGACTCCATTCCAGGGGATTGGGAATGGCTCCGCCCTCCTCATTACGACACGGGACAGTCAGACCCTACCGACAGATTCCAAGAAGATCGAAGTGGATGCCATGGCTTCGGTTGAGGCGGTATCCCTTCTGCGGTCAGGATTGCCAGAGGGACAGGAACAGGAATTCATCTCTCTAGCGGCTCGGCTTGGAGAATGGCCTCTTCTTCTCAAGATGGTCAACCGGCAGCTTCGCGAAGAAGGGCATTCCATTCAAAGGGCACTTCGGGAAATCAACGAAGCTCTGGAGTCAGAAGGGTTCAAGTCCTTTGATCGAGACGATCCTGATTCCCGGCACGCAGCCGCTTCTCGAACGATTCTGGTCAGCGTCCAGAGATTGCCAGAGAAGGAGCGCGAGCGCTATTTCCAGTTGGCTGTCTTTCCAGAGGACGATCAGATTCCACTTGCTGTCCTGGAAAGATTCTGGGGGCTTGGAGGTTTTCTGGCACGGAAACTTTGCCGGCGACTCCATGAGCTTTCCCTGCTCTTGGAATTCAACTCAGAATCGGAAACCGTGCGGCTTCACGACATCGTGCGCCGAGTCTTGATCGAGCAAATCGGAGATGGGCTTCCCAGTCTCCACCGCCGTCTCCTCGATACCTTCTACCCTGCGAGCGCATCCTGGTCCGATCTGCCGGTGGAGGAGAAGTATCTCTGGAGAAATCTGGCCAGCCATCTCCTCGGAGCCGAGCAAAAGGATGAGCTCCGGCGATTATTGACCGACTTCTCTTTCCTCCAGGCGAAGCTGAATGCCACGGACGCCAATGCGTTGATCGCGGATTACGATCCTTTCGTCCAGGAAGAAAGAGAGCTGCGGTTGATTCGGGATGCTCTCCGGCTTTCGGCACACATTTTGGTTCGCGATCGTCGGCAACTAGGCTCCCAGCTTTTCGGCAGACTGGCAGGTATTCGGGGTGAGGAGATCGAGCAGATCCTGAATTCCGCGGAATCCCAGCTTCGCCTCAAAATCAGGCCGGGGAGTCTGGCTCCAGCGGGTGGGCCGCTGATTCGCACCCTCGAAGGGCACTCGGATTGGGTCCGAGCGGTGGTGGTGGTGGACGGCCGCCGGGCCGTCTCCGGCTCTTCCGACGAGACGCTGCGGGTGTGGGACCTGGAGACCGGCGAGACCCTCAGGACCCTCGAAGGGCATAGTGTCGACGTATTGGCGGTGGTGGACAGTCGCCGGATTGTCTTCGGTTCCTACAAGGACGGAATGCTGCTAGTTTGGGACTTGGAAACTGGCGAAATCCTCCATACCCTCGAGTGGCACTCGCTTTGGGGCCCCGCAGTGGCAGTGATGAACGATCACCGGATAGTTTCCGGCTTTTCCTATGGGAGACTGCGGGTGTGGGATCCGGAGGTCAGCGAGCCTCCCCGTACTCTTAGAAGCCTCTCGTTTAGCGTCACTGCGTTGGCAGTGGTAGATGATCGCCGGATCGTCTCCGGTTACTACAACGGGACGCTACAGGTATTGGACCTGGAAACCAGAGAGCCTCTCCGTACTCTCAAAGGACACTCAGGTAGAATCACCGCGTTGGCGGTGGTGGGCGGTCGCTGGGCTATCTCTGGCTCCTGCGACGAGCTACGAGTATGGGACTTGGACACCGGTCAGATCCTCCGCACTCTCAACGGGCACTCGGATAACCCCCAAGTGTTGGCGGTGGTGGACAGTCGCCGGGCCATCTATGGCTCCTACGACGGGACATTGCAGGTGTGGGACCTGGAAACCGGAGAGATCCTCTGGGTCCTCGAAGGGCACCCGGGTGGGATCACCGCGTTGGCAGTGGTGGACAGTCACTGGGCTGTCTCTGGCTCTTCAGATGGAAGGTTGTGGATGTGGGATCTTAAAACCGGAGAGACTCTCCACACTTTCAAAGGGCATTCGGGGGAGGTCCGTGCCTTAGCGATGGAGAGAGGTTTTGCGGTCTCCGGCTCTAAGGATGGAACGTTGAGGATATGGGACTTGGAGACCAGTGAGATTTTTCGCACCTTCGAAGGAACCTTGGGTGAGGTTGAAACCTTGGTGATGATGGACAGACGTCGAGTCATCTCCGGCTCCGCCGATAGGACACTGCGAGTGTTGGACCTGGAAACCGGAGAGACTCTCAGAACCCTCGAAGTAGGCTCGGGTAGAGCAGTGGCGGCATTGGATGGCTGCCGGGTCGTCTCCGACTCCTCTGTCAAAGGAACGCTACAGGTGTGGGACCTGGAAACTGGAGAGATTCTCAGAAGAACCCTCAAAGAGTGCTGGAGTTGGATCACCGCGGTGGCGGTGTGGGACGGCCGCTGGGCCGTCTCTGGTTCCGAAAACGGGACGCTGCAGGTTTGGGATCTGGAGACCGGAGAACTCCTCAGAACCCATGGATGGCACTCGCGTGGAGTAGTAACAGTAGCAGAATTGGATGGCAATCGGGCCGTCTTTGGCTATAGCGACGGAATACTAAAGGTTTGGGACCTGGAAACCGGAGAACTCCACACTCTCAAAGGACACTTGGGTTGTGTCTACGCTTTGGCAGTGTTGAATGGCCACCGGGCCGTCTCCGGCTCCTCCGACCGGACTCTGCGGGTGTGGGACCTGGAGACCGGCGAGACCCTGGCCGTGGTGACTCTGGAGGCGCCTGTTCTGGCGGTGGCTGTGAGTACGGATGGCCGGATCGTGGTGGCGGGGGATGAGACGGGGAAGGTGCATTTTCTCGATTGGGTGGAGCCGAAGTAGAGCAACTCGCTGAAGGCAGGGCGGCACCAACCTCTTCTGGCGCTGAATTCCCAGAGCAGAACTGAAACCTCGCAGATCCAGATCCTGATCTGGGAGATCCTGGTCATGTTCCCCCCCATCCAAAGACCGGAGCGTGGAAAAACGGGCGCCAGTCTATGAGAAGCGTCTCCAGGACCATGAGAAACGCGGCCAGGAACATTAGACGGCCATAGAGTTTCTAGATTCGAGAGCCCGGGCTACTGGAAATTGCTCCTGATCTGGCAGGTTGGCCGCTGGATTTACTGGATTCGAGGCTGGGTCTATTAGATTGGGCGTTCGATAAGAATACCGAGAGTTGGATTTTCCCGATTCGCGCCCAGAATTGGACTGCCGGATTCTGGCGGTGCCATGGCACGAATTGAGATTGTGGGAAACTTTCCATAACCACGGCGCTGGGATAGGGCGATACCGTGCCGTAGAGACGCCACAGTCCTCAACCGATACTCTCTCCGGGTGCACCGCCGTCGTGGCGTCTCTTCGAAGGGTACGAACGTTTCCCAACGGCTGGCACCTTCTGAACACCGCGCATTTCCGCGGATTCGAGGATTTGCGGGCGGGGGATATTCGGGCCGCTGTTGGATTGGAGGCGAGGTATCCCGGTGGGGTGGTGGGAAATCGATGCGGCGGTGCCCCTCCGGAGACGCCACGACGTTGGTGCACCGGTGAGGGTGGTGGTTGAGGACTGTGGCGTCTCTACGGCACGGTTTTGCCGTGGTGGGAGGTAGAGGTTACGGGGGTGTCGCGCGGTCCATGCGGACCAATAGGCGATTTGTGGTTTCTTTCAACAACATAACAACGGCGGGTTCTACGCACCGCCCGGCAACGCCGTATCGGTAGAGACGTTCCAGGCCGTCCACGATACCGACCCGCAGGCCACGGGGACGGCGGAACGTCTCTCGAAGGCAAGGCCGGTTCGTTGGCCGATGCGTTGTTGGAGGCCGCGGCGGGTCGGGCGTCGGTATCCGTGACCGTGAGGCCGTTGGGTCGAGGTGCCCCGGTGGGGTGGTGGGGGAATCGGGGCGGCGGTGCCCCTTCGGAGACGTTCCGCCGTCCCCGTGGCCTGCCGTCGATATCGTGGACGGCCTGGAAACGTCTCTACGGACACGGCGGTGCTGGGCGGGACCGGGTGCCGGATTGGATGGCGTTGTCGGGTCGAGGTGCCCCGGTCGGGTGGTGGTGGGATCGGTGCGGTGTTGCCCCTCCGGAGACGTTCCGCCGTCCCCGTGGCCTGCGGGTCGGTATCGTGGACGGGCTGGAACGTCTCTACGGACGCGGCGGTGCCATCCGGATCTGAATCGCGGAAAAGACGATCGCCGGTTCTACGAATCTGGACAGGGTGCCCAGGTTGCCCAAGACCGTCCTTGCCGTCCCTGGTGTCCTTGCCGTCCTTGGGCCTTTGAGCCGCTGTCGGCGCGCCGACAATCCCTCAAGCGATACCTTTCAGGCAGATTCTCAAGGTTTGTGCCGTTGACCTGGGTGCCCCCCTTTGCTAGTTTGCCGGACGCGATGCAGAGCACTGACTCCAACTTCGACGACCCCCTGAACGAGTTACGCCGCAGGATCGAGGAGCTGGAGGGCTATCCGGCGGGGAGCGGACACGAGAAGGAGATTGACCGCCTGCGCTCGTCCCTCCGCAAGAACACGGCCGATATCTACGGCAATCTCAGCCGGTGGCAGAAGACGCTGGTGGCCCGCCATCAGGACCGGCCGTACATCCTCGACTACGTTCAGAACCTCATGACGGAGTGGGTCGAGGTCCATGGCGACCGGGCGTTTTCGGATGACGCCGCCATCGTGGCCGGGCTCGCGGAGTTCCGCGGCCGGAGCGTGGCCGTGGTCGGGCATGAGAAGGGACGGGACACCAAGGAGCGGATCCAGCGCAACTTCGGTCAGCCCCGGCCGGACGGATACCGCAAGGCTCTCCGGGTGATGAAGATGGCGGAGCGGTTCCGGCTGCCCGTGCTCACGTTCATCGACACGGCCGGTGCCTATCCCGGGCTCGACGCCGAGGAGCGGGGGCAGGCCGAGGCCATCGCCCGCAACCTGATGGAGATGGCGGAGCTCGAGACGCCGATCGTCGTCACGGTCACGGGCGAAGGCGGCAGCGGCGGCGCGCTGGCGCTGGGGGTGGGGGACCGGGTCTACATGCTGGAGTACGCCACGTACTCGGTGATCTCTCCGGAAGGGTGCGCGGCCATCCTCTGGAAGGACCAGAACAAGAAGGCCGAGGCGGCCGAGGCCATGAAGATCACGGCTCCGGACCTGCTGGCCCTGGGGGTGGTGGACGAGATCATCCCCGAGCCGCCGGGCGGCGCCCACACGGACCCGGTGGGGACGTGCCGCCGGGTGGGCGACGTCATCGAACGGGCGCTTCAGGAGCTGGAGCGCCTCCCCGTCAAAGAGCTGACCGACCGCCGATATCAGAAGTTCCGCAAACTCGGGGCGTACGACGAGGGATAGCGCCCTGGCGTCTCCGGTGGAGTGGGTGGCCGCGCCGGTCCCGGAGGCCGCTGCCGTCCTCGAAGAGGCGGGGCAGCCGCCGTGGCTCGCCGTGCTGCTGGCGCGGCGGGGCGTGGTGGATGGCCCAGGAGCCGAGCGCTTCCTCCATCCTTCCCTGGACCATCTCCATGATCCCTATCTCCTGGCCGGGATGGCCGAGACGATCGAGCGGCTGCTGGACGCCCGGGCGCGGGGAGAGAAGGTCGCCATCGTGGGCGATTACGATGTGGATGGCATCAGCGCCACGGCGCAGCTCATGGCCGTGTTCGCCCGGTGCGGGTTGGAGACGGAGCCGATCCTGCCGCACCGGCTGCGGGAGGGGTACGGGTTCCAGCCCGTCCACGTGGAGCGGGCGCGGGCGGCGGGGTGCCGGCTGATTGTCACGGCAGATTGTGGGAGCTCGTCGGCCGAGGCGGTGGCGGCGGCGCTATCCGAAGGGATCGGGGTGATCGTGACGGATCACCATCTCCCCGGGTGCGAGTTGCCGGAAGGAACGCTCCATATCAATCCCCGGCAGGCGCGCTGCACCTATCCGTTCCAGGATCTGGCGGCGGCAGGGTTGGCGCTCAAGCTGTCGCTGGCCCTGGCGGACCGGTGTGGCAAGCCGGTGGACCCCGCGGCGCTGCTGCGGATCGCCTGTCTCGGGACGATCGCGGACCTGGTGCCTCTTCAGGGGGAGAACCGGGTGATCGCGGCGCTGGGGCTCAAGGCGCTGGCGGGGGCGAAGTCGCAGGGTCTCAAGGCGCTCATTCAGCAGTCGGGCATGAAGCCTCCGTATACGGCTTCGGATGTGGGGTTCCGCATCGGTCCGCGGATCAACGCGGCGGGCCGGCTTCAGGACCCCATGGCGGCCCTGGATCTGTTGATGAGCCGGGACCCGGGGAAGGCCCTGGAGCTGGCCACGGAGCTGGATACGCTGAACCGCGAGCGGCAGACGGCGGAGGCGCGGGTGGTGGAGGAGGCGCGGCGGATGTTCGAAGAGCGGACGCCGCTGCCGCCCATCCTGGTGGCGTGGAGCGAGCAATGGCACAAGGGGGTGGTGGGGGTCGCGGCCGGGCGGATCGCCAAGGACTTCCACCGTCCTACCGTGCTGCTGGCGGTCGAAGGGGATGTCGAAGGGGATGTCGAAGGGAATAAGGCCACGGGCTCGGGCCGGAGCATTCCGGGGATTGAGCTGCATGGGTTCCTTTCTTCCTGGAAGGAACGCATGGTACGGTTCGGCGGCCATGCGCAGGCGGTGGGGTTGACGGTGGAAACCGGCAGGCTCGCCGGGCTGCGGGACGAGTGGGAGGCGGCGGGGGCGGCGTGGCCGGAAGAGCTGCTCGCCCGGCGTATCGAGTACGAGCTCGCATCTCGCGCCCCGCGAGATCTCGAACGGGTTGCTGGCGCAACTCGCCACGCTGGAGCCGTTCGGCCAGGGGAACCCCCGGCCGCTGGTGCGCACCGGGCCGTTGCGCCTACAGGGAGAGCCCAGGCCGTTCGGCAACGGACATCTCTCGGCGCGGGCACGGGGGGAGGACGGCGCGGCCGTCGATCTGGTGGGGTGGCGCTGGGGGGAGCGGGTGGGAAGTCTGCGCGGTCCTTTCGAGGTTCTCGCGTGTGTCGAGAATGATTCGTACCGCGGCGGGCCCGTGTTGAGATTGGTGGACTGCCGGCCCGCGGGCTGTCCCCAAGAATCGATCCATAGAGTCACTTTGCATGGTCCGTAAAGCCCGATCGAAAGTCGCCCTCTTCCGCAAGCTGCTGCTTGTGGCGCTGGTGTTCTGCGTGCTGGCGGTGGCGGGCCTCTTCCTGTTCGGCAAGGCCGGCCTGAACCGCAACCGCCCCCAGGAGGAGGAGCAGGCCCGGGGCGGCAAGAACCTGACGCTGATCGGGGAGGACTTCGACTACACCTTCACCGAGAGGGAGCGGCCGATCTTCCGCATCCGCGGGGAGAGCGTGAAGGTGGACAAGGAAGGCATCCTGTATCTCGAAGGGGTGGGGCTCACGCTGTACGACGAGCAGGGGCGGATCTTCCACGTCGAGAGCCGGAGGGCGAGCTTCAACCGCGAGAACAACGAGGGCGCGCTCCAGGGCCAGGTCATCCTCAAGGGGCCGGACGGCCTGGAGCTGCGCACGGCGCGGCTCGACCTCAAGCAGAAGGGGGAGCGGGTGTTCAGCCGCGGCCCGGCGGAGATCCGCTACGGCGGCAAGTACGTGGCCCACTCGGGCAAGCTCCAGATCGACATCCCCACAGAGGAGTACCTGCTCCAGGGAGGAGCGCGGATCGAGAGCCTGCCCGGGGCCGAGACGCCGGTGCGGATCACGGCGCAGCGCATGCTCTACGAGCGCAAGCAGCGCTGGATCCGCATCGAAGGGGGCGCCAACCTGCGGCGCGGCGAGGACTGGCTCATGGCGCGCCGGATCTTCGGCAACCTGAACGAAGACGAGAGCGGGCTCAAGTTCGTGCACGCCTTCTGGGATGTCCGCGGCGAGACCCGCGCGGCGCCCCAGGAAGGCGGGGCGCCCACGCCTACGCGCGTGCGCTTCAACGGCCAGGACCTGGCGGTGGTGTTCCAGCCCGAGGGCAACCAGGCGCGCCGGGTGCAGCTCGAAGGCAAGGGGGAGTCGCGGGTCACCCTGGAGTCCGTGGCGCCCGGGATGACGCGCACGCTGACGGCGCGGCGCATCGAGGGCATCCTGGCCCAGGGGGTGCTGAGCGGGGCCGAGGCCTTCGGCGGGGTGGACATCCGGGACAATTCGCGGGTGGACGGCAAGCCGGTCACCCGCCACGCCAGCGGCCAGCGGGCCACGGCGGAGTTCCGGCCGGACGGCCAGATCGCCAGGGCGAACCTGAACATGAACGTGGAATACCGCGATCCGCAGGTCACGGCGAACGGCAACCGGGTGGCCCTGGAGATGGACGAGAACCGGGGCGAATTCTTCGGCTCGCCGGTCACCATCGTGACCGACCGCGGCAAGGTGGAGTCGCCGCGGGTGGTGTACAACACGGACCAGCAGATCGTGCACGCCCGGGCGGGCGTCAAGGCCGTGCTCCAGAAGGTGGAGGAGACGGCGCTCGCGGGCACCCCGCTCGCCCAGGGCGAGGGGCCGGTGCACGTGGAGTCGCAGGAGGCGTTCTGGCGGCAGGAGCCGTCGTCCTTCCTGTTCCGCGGCGACGTGCGCGCCTGGCGCGGGGAGAACCTGCTGCTGGCGCCCGAGCTCAAGGGGGACAAGGCGGCGGACCTGCTCACGGCCACGGGCGGGGTGAAGACGCTCTGGTTCCCCACGAAGAAGCAGGTGGCGGGAAGCAACGCCAAGCCAGCCGCCGGAGCCCCGCGGCCCAGCCTGGTGCAGGTGGTGGCGAACGAGATGAGCTACCAGGACCAGAAGGGCGTTCTGGTCTACACCGGCAACGTGCGCGTGGACCAGGAGGGCAAGACCCTCGCCTGCCAGCGGCTCGAAGTAGAGATGGACGAGGAGCGCCAGGCGGAGACCATGACCTGCACGGGCGACACCAAGGTGAACGATCCCAAGGTGGGCCGCCGCATCGAAGGGCAGCGGGCGGTCTATCATGTGGGCCGCCGGCAGGTGGATGTGTTCGGAGACCCGGTGGTGATGAGCGACAAGGAAGGGAACCAGGTGCGCGGCAAACGGGCGCTGTACTACATCGACGACGGCAGGATGGAGGTCAAGGGCAAGGACGAGGCGGCGCCCTCCGCGGCTCCCGTGACGCCGACGCCCGCCACCACGCCTCAGGGAACCCAGGGAAGCGGCGGATGACCACGGAGGCCCAGAAGCTCTCCACAACCAGTCTGCGCAAGGTGTACCGCGGCCGGGCCGTGGTGCAGGACGTGTCCATCGAGGTCGGCCCCGGCGAGATCGTGGGGCTGCTCGGCCCCAACGGCGCGGGCAAGACCACGACCTTCTACATGGTGGTGGGCCTGACGCCCCCCGACTCGGGGACCGTGCTGCTGGGCGACGAGGACATCACGGACCTGCCCATGTACCTGCGGGCCCAGCGGGGGATCAGCTACCTGCCGCAGGAGCCCTCGGTGTTCCGCCGCATGTCGGTGGAGGACAACCTGCGGGCCATCTTCGAGACGCTGGACCTCTCGCACGCCGAGCAGGAGAGGCGGATCGACCAGCTCATCGTGGACCTGGGACTGTCCAAGGTGAGGAAGACCAAGGGGGCCCTCCTCTCGGGCGGCGAGCGGCGGCGGGTCGAGATCGCCCGCGCGCTGGTCATCAACCCGTGGTATATCCTTCTGGACGAGCCGTTTGCGGGAATCGACCCGATCGCGGTGCTCGACATCCAGGGCATCGTCAGGCACCTGAAGTCGATGGGGATCGGCATCCTGATCACCGACCATAACGTGCGGGAAACATTGAAAATAACGGACCGGGCCTATATCATCAACAACGGCGAGATCCTGCGTTCCGGCACCCCACTGGAGCTTTCGACGGACCCGCAGGTCCGGAAAATCTATCTCGGAGAAGATTTCACTCTGTAGGCTGGGCTGAATGGCGTTAGAGCAAAAACTTTCCCTGAAGCTGTCGCAGAAGCTGGTGATGACGCCTTCGTTGCAGCAGGCGATCAAGCTTCTGCAGATGACGCGTATGGAGCTCGATACGCTCCTCACCCAGGAGCTGGTGGAGAACCCGGTCCTCGAAGAGTCCGAGATCACGGATGAGGAGACGCCGCGCGAGGAAGAAGCGGCGCCGCCGGAGGTGCCGGCCACCAACGGCGACCAGGTTCTGGACCACAGCGAGTCGATGGAGAACATCGACCTGGACGCCTACTTTGGCGACTACTGGGAGGGCTCGGGAGCCTCGTCGATGATGGAGGAGCGCGACGAGCCTCCCATCGAGAACAGCCTCACCCGCGAGCCGGACCTCTACGACCACCTCCTCTGGCAGCTCCACATGGCGGAGGTCTCCCCCCGCATGCGGGAGATCGCCGAGCTGATCATCGGCAACCTGAACCCCGACGGCTTCCTGGTCGCCACCCCGGAGGAGATCCGGGAAATGGGGATCGGCGAAGACCGCAACTACACCCTGGAGGAGGTCCTGGAGGCGCTGGCCCTGGTGCGCGCCCTGGACCCGCCGGGCATCGCCTGCATCGACCTGCGCGAGAGCCTGCTGCTCCAGATGGACGTCAAGGAAATCCCCCAGGACTCCCTCGCCCGGCGCATGGTCTTCGAGGCCTGGGATCTGTTCCTGAGGCGCCAGTTCCCGGCCGTGGCCAAGAAGCTGTGCGTGGAGCTGCCGGAGCTGGAAGAGGCGCTCGAGATCGTCAAGACGCTCGAGACGCACCCCGGCCGGCAGTTCAGCACGGACCGGCCGCACTACATCGAGCCGGATGTCTTCGTGCGCCGCGTGGGCGACGAGTACATCATCCAGCTCAACGACGACGGGCTGCCCCGGCTGCGGGTCAGCCGCGCCTACCGCCGGATGCTGCAGACCATGCGCAGCGAGGGCCGGCAGAGCGAGGCGCAACAGTTCATCAAGGACAAGATCCGCTCGGCGGTCTGGCTGATCAAGAGCCTGGACCAGCGGCAGCGCACGATCTACAAGGTGGCGGCGTCCATCGTCCGCCAGCAGCGCGAGTTCCTGGACAAGGGGATCGAGCACCTGCGGCCCATGGTGCTCCGGGACGTCGCCGAAGACATCGGCATGCACGAATCCACGGTCAGCCGCGTGGTCTCGAACAAGTACATCCACACCCAGCGCGGCCTGTTCCCGATGAAGTTCTTCTTCCACAGCGGCATCGACCGGGAATACGGCGACAATATCTCCTCTCTGACCGTCAAGCGCAAGATCGAGCAGCTCATCCAGGCCGAAGATCCCAAGCGTCCGCTCTCCGACAGCGAGCTGATGCGGATCCTCAACCGCGAGGGGATCCAGATCGCCCGCCGCACGGTGGCCAAGTACCGGGACGAGCTGAGCATTCCGTCCTCGACCGACAGGAAGCAGATCTTCTAGCGCGATCAACACAAGTGGGGGATGCGTGGAGATGAAGACCGAGATCATCGGCCGCAACGTCCAAGTCGACGACCGGCTCCGCGAGTACGTGGAGCAGAAACTGCCCAAGCTTGAGAAGTTCCTTGAAGAACCGATCGAGATGCGGATGACCCTGACCGCCGAGAAGCACACCCAGGTGGCCGAGCTCCATGTCTCTCACCGTCTCGGAGGGTTCCAGGGGACGGAGGAGACGGACGGCAACTTCCGCGACGCCGTCCACCGCGTGATCGACCGGGTGGAGGAGCAGGCCCGGCGCGCCCACCAGAAAATGGTGGACAAGCGCCGGCGGGCGGGCGACAGCCATCACCACTGGCCGGTCGAAGTCCTCCACCAGGAGAGCGTGGGCGACGGCGCCGTGCCGCGGGTCATCGAGACCACCCACCTGCCCATCAAGCCCATGACCATCGAGGAGGCCGCCATCGAGTTGGACGTCGCGGAGCACGGCTTCGTGGTCTTCCGGGACTCTTCGAGCGACCGCCTGAGCGTGCTGTACAAGCGCAAGGACCAGCATTACGGGCTGATCGCCCCCGAGCTGTAGAGGCGCGGTGCTGCTCGGAGAGCTGACTCGTCCGGACCTGATCTTCACCGATCTGCCGGCCACGGACCGCCAGGAGGTGCTGCGCACCCTGGCCGGCCGGATCGCGGAGCGGGGGCTGGTGGCGAGCGGCGAGGACCTCTTCCAGAAGCTCTGGGAGCGCGAGCAGCTCGGCACCACGGGGATCGGCTCGGGCATCGCCATCCCGCACTGCAAGCTCCAGGGGCTCGCGCGCGGCATCGTGGCCGTGGGGTTGATTGGACCCGGAGGAGGGCCCCCAGGGGAGGGCGTGGACTTCGGGGCCGCCGACGGCAAGCCGGTCCAGGTGCTGTTCCTGGTGGTCTCACCCAGCGGCTCGCCCGCCGAGCACCTGCAGATCCTGGCGGCCCTCTCGCGCTGGGTGCGGGCAGGCCACCACGCGGAGAAGATCATGGCCCTGCGCGATCCCGCGGCGGTGTACGATCTGCTTCAGGACCAAGGGACTTAAGGACTTCAGAATGGAGTACGGCATGCTGAGCGGCACCGTCCGCGTCGCGGAGCTGCTGGGGGAAGAGCTCAACTACCTCCACCTCTCCGTGCTCTCGGGCGAGTCGCATCTCGACAACCCGATCACCCATCCGCGGGTGCAGAAGCCGGGCCTCGCCTTCGCGGGCTACTACGCCTACATCAAGCCCGGCCGCGTCCAGATCATCGGCGAGAGTGAGACGGAGTACCTGAAGACCCTGGGGGAAGAGGAGCGGCATGAGCGGCTGGACCAGATCACCAGCCTGCCGGTGCCGGTGTTCGTCATCACCAAGGGGCTCGCGCCCCTGCCGGGCTTTCTTTCCCTGTGCCAGAACCGCGAGGTGCCGGTGCTCTCCTCGCCGTCCCTGTCGTCCAGCGTCATCAAGGGGATCAGCCTCTTCCTGGAGGACCACCTGGTCCCCTCGACCTCACTCCACGGGGTGCTGCTGGAGATCTACGGCCTGGGCGTGCTCCTGATCGGCGAGAGCGGCGTGGGCAAGAGCGAGTCGGCCCTGGACCTCATCACCCGTGGGCACAGCCTCGTGGCGGACGACCGCGTGCAGGTCAAGCGCTACCCCAACGGCGAGCTCGTGGGCTACAGCGAAGGTCCCCTGCGGCACCATATGGAGCTGAGAGGGATCGGGATCATCAACGTCCAGGATCTCTTCGGCCTCGCCTCCGTGCGCGACCGGACCACGATCGACCTCGTGATCGAGCTCGAGCACTGGCAGGACGGCCGAGCCTATGACCGGCTGGGCCTGGACGAGACCCTGTACGAGATCCTGGAGACGCCGTGCCCCTACATCCGGATGCCGGTGGCCCTGGGGCGCAACGTCAGCATCCTGGTGGAGATCGCGGCCCGCAATCACGTCCTGAAGCTCCAGGGGCACCATTCCGCCCGGGAGTTCGCCCGGAAACTCGAGGCCCAGCTTGAGCGGAACCGAAAAGGTAATACCCGGTAGTTTTTCTGGCAATACGTCGGGAAAAGCCAAGCTGGTCATCATCACCGGCCTCTCGGGCTCCGGCAAGAGCGTGGTCGCCAAGTCCTTCGAGGACCTCTCGTACTACACGGTCGACAACCTCCCTCTGCCCCTGCTGCGCACCTTCCTAGACAATCCCCTGGAGCTGGTGCGGGGCAACGACCGGATCGCCGTGGTGACCGACGTCCGCGCGCCCGGCTTCGCCGAGGAGTTCCCGCGCCTGTTCGCGGAGATCGACCGCGACCGCATCGACCCGCGGCTGCTCTTCCTTGAAGCATCGGATGAGGTTCTGGTGCGGCGCTTTTCAGAGACCCGCCGGCCCCATCCGCTGGCTTCGGACCTGCCGGTCATCGAGGGCATCCGGAAGGAGCGCGAGGTGCTGGCCGAGCTGCGGGACAAGGCGGACATGGTGTTCGACACCAGCGAGTGGTCCATCCACGAGATCCGCAGCCAGGTCTACCGCGATTTCGCCACCAGTCCCGGCGAGGAGCCGGGAATGGTAGTATCCCTGGTGAGCTTCGGCTTCAAATATGGGATTCCGTACGGCACCGACCTGCTGTTTGATGTGCGGTTCCTGCCGAACCCCCATTTCGTCCCTGGTCTGCGGGAGCAGACGGGGCAGGATGAGGGAGTGCGGGTCTACCTGGACCGGCAGCCGGATTTCCATGAGCTGGTCCACCGGCTCTCGGAATTGCTGGCCTATCTGCTGCCGCGTTACCGCCGGGAGAACCGGAGCTATCTGTCCGTGGGCATTGGCTGCACGGGGGGCCGGCACCGGTCGGTCGCCATCGCCGAGAAACTGCGGCAGGCGCTGGACGAGCGGGGATGGCCGTCGCGGGTGATCCACAGGGACATCGCGCGTTAAGGGGGACCGGTCCTTCTGGAATCGAGGGCTTGGGCCCTGGGGTTACCACATTGGCGGCGTTCTTACGATGATTGGCAAACTGATCTTGACGCACGGCGGGCTGGCCCGGGAGCTGCTGGCTGCGGCGAACATCATCTCGGGCCGGCTCAACGGTTTTGAGGCTCTGTCCCTCGACTGGAGCGAAGGTTTCGACGACGGCCGGGCCAAGGTGGCCGCGGCTCTGTCGCGGCTCGACGCGGGGCAGGGGGTGCTCATTCTAACCGACATGTACGGGGGCACGCCCTGCAATATCGCCATGACTTTCTTCCAGGCGGGTAAGGTGGAGGTGCTGACCGGCGTCAACCTGCCCATGGTGTTGCGCCTGGCCTGCCAGACCGAGGCGGAGGAGACCAACGTGGACGACCTGGCGAGGGCGCTCCAGGCCAAGGGGCAGAAGAGCGTCTGCCTGGCGGGGGACCTGGTCAACAACCGGAGATGCGTGGTGCCCGCAGGGTCCACGGTCCCGGAGCCCAAGCCGAAATGATCGAGCGCGCGACGGAGATCGTAAACCGCCTCGGCCTGCACGCGCGGGCGGCGGCCAAGCTGGTGCACACCGCCGGCGGGTTCCAGAGCCGGGTGACCGTGGTCAAGGACGGCGAGGAGGTCGACGCCAAGAGCATCCTCGGCATCCTCCTCCTGGCGGCGGGGCAGGGGAGCGAGATCACCGTCCGCTGTGACGGGCAGGACGAGGAAGAGGCCTTGCGGGCCGTCACCGCGCTCATCGCCAACCGGTTTGACGAAGAGAGCTGACGAGGAGAGCTGATGCCTCAGGCCGAAATGCAGGTCGTACACGGAATGGGAGTCTCCGACGGCATCGCCATCGGCCGCGCCGTGTGCATCGAGACCCGGGGACCCGACATCTTCCGGTTCCACATCCAGGAAGACCAGGTGGAGGCAGAGGTCGCCCGTCTGCACGAGGGGGCCCTGCACGCCAAGAAAGAGCTGCACCGCATCCGCGCGCGGGCGGAAGAGGACCTGGGGAACGACCTGGCGGCGATCTTCGACGCCCATGTCCTCCTGCTGTCCGACCGGGCCTTCCTGGGCCGGGTCGAGGAGCGCATCCGCACCCAGCACGTCAACGCCGAATGGGCGGTCCACAAGACGGCTGAAGAGCTCGACAACCGCTTCGCCCGGATGGACGACGCCTACATGCGCGAGAGGAGCGAGGACCTGACCGACGTCAGCCGCCATCTCCTGCGCAGCCTCCAGGGCATCCACCATCACGACCTCTCGGAGATGCCGGACGACGTCGTCATCGTGGCGGACGACCTGACGCCGTCCGACGCCATCCGGCTGGGCCGCGAGCGGGTCATCGGCTTCGCCATCGAAAGCGGCGGCCGGACCTCGCACACCACGATCATCGCCCGCTCGCTCAATCTGCCTGCCGTGGCCGGCCTCGTGGGCATCATGGGCCTGGTGCGGGACGAAGCGCCCGTCATCGTCGACGGCGAGACCGGGACGATCATTCTCCATCCCACCGAGGAGGTCGTGGCCGAGTACCGTGCCCGCAAAGCGGAGATCGAGCGGCGCGACCAGGACATGCTCGCCACCCGCGAGCTCCTCGCCGTGACCCGCGACGGAGTCGAGATCCGCCTGATGGCCAACATCGACCTCCCCGAAGAGGTCGACGAGGTCAAGGTCTTCGGCGCCGACGGGGTGGGCCTCTACCGCAGCGAGTTCCTCTACATCGAGAAGAGCCCGCACATGCCCACGGAGGAGGAGCACATCCAGATCTACCGCCGGCTGGCCGAGTCTCGGCCCCCGATCCGGCCATCATCCGCACCTACGACCTGGGCGGCCGCAAGCTCGCCCGCGAGATGATGGCGACCGAAGAGGAGAATCCCGTCCTGGGCCTGCGCGGCATCCGCCTGACTCTGGCGCGGCCGGAGGTCTTCCGCAGCCAGATCCGGGCGCTCTATCGCGCCGGGCTCTACGGTGACCTCTGGATCATGCTGCCGCTGGTGAGCACCCTCGAGGAGGTGCGGCAGTTCCGCGCCTTCGCGGCCGAGGTCCAAGCGGAGATGGAGCGCGAGGGCGTGCCCTTCCGGCGGGATGTGCGCCTGGGCGTGATGATCGAGGTGCCGGCGGCCGCCATGATCGCCGACGTGCTGGCCCGCGAGGTCGACTTCTTCTCGATCGGCACCAACGACCTGATCCAGTACTCCATGGCGGTCGACCGCAACAACGAGCACGTGGCGAGCCTCTACCAGCCCCTTCATCCCGCGATTCTGCGCATGCTACGCTTCGTCATCGACAGCGCCAGGGCCCAGGGGATCGAGGTCAGCCTGTGCGGCGAGATGGCCGCGGATCCGCGGTTCGCTCTGCTGCTCGTGGGCCTGGGCCTGCGCCGGCTCTCCATGAGCCCGCGCCAGATCCCCGAGGTCAAGACGTGGATCCGGGAGGTCAGCGTCACCGATCTCGCCGAGCTGGCCACGCGCTGCATGGAGCACGGCACCGCCGCGGAGGTCCAGCAGCACCTGGACAGCTACCTCGACTGTCTGCGGGGCGTCTCGACCTGAGACTTATTTTCTGAGAAGATTTCCTGAGAGGATGCCTGGATGCATGTTCCCATTTGTAGACTTCTCCGGCTCCTCCTGGTTGTCTCCGTAGCAGCAGGTTGTGCCGGCAGAACGGCTCCCGAGCCGGTGGCTCGGGAAACCGCGGAGACCCCGGTACAAACAACGCCTCCGCCGGCCGCCGAGCCCACCCCCGAACCGACTCCTGCCCCCGCCCCAGCTCCCGCTCCTCCGGAAGCAAAGCCCTGGGATGACCAGCCGGTCGTGGTGGATCCCGGGGAAGACGGAGAGCCGAAGAGCCTGGTGGAGGCTGCCCGGGCCGAGAAGGAGCGGCGTGCCCACGCCGGCCAGTCGACGCACGTGATCAATGACAAGACCCTGCCCAAGTACGCGCGCCAGGGGCAGGTCACCATCGCCGAGCCCAAGAAGAAGCCTGCCGGTCAGCAGCCGGCGCCTGCTGTGGTCGGCCCCACGGGCGAGATCCGCGACGAGGCCTGGTGGCGCAGCCGGGCGCGCGAAATCCGCGAGCGCTGGCGCGATGCCACCGAGGACGTCAAGAAGCTGGAGCAGAGGTCCACCGAGCTGCGGCAGAAGTTCTACCTGGAGGACGATACCTTCACCCGGGACAACCAGATCAAGCCCGAGTGGGACCGCGTGCTCGAGCGCCTCCGGAAGGCCAAGCTGGAGGTGGAAGCCAGCCAGAAGGAGCTCGCCGAGTTTCTGGAGGAGGGGAGGACCACGGACGTGATGCCAGGCTGGCTGCGGGAAGGGGAAGAGCTGGAGCCGGAGCAGCTGCCGGAGCGGAAAAGAGAGGCCGGGCCTTCCCCCCAGTCCATCGAGCCCCCGGTCATCGAGCCGCCGCCGGCCGTCGAGCCCCCTGGATCGGTTGGAGGTTGGCAATGAATCGTCCGCGGCGTTTCTTCATCGAGACCTGGGGTTGCCAGATGAACGAGCTGGACAGCCAGCGCATGGCCGGCCAGCTCATGCAGCAGGGGATCCTCCCTACCCGTGAAGCGGGGGAGGCGGACGTCATCCTCCTCAACTCCTGCAGCGTGCGCGAGAAGGCGGAGCAGAAGGTCTACTCGCGCCTCGGCGAATACCGGCTCTTCAAGAAGGACCGCCCGGACCTCCTGATCGGCCTCTGCGGCTGCGTGGCCCAGCAGGAAGGGGAGAGGGCCCTGGCCCGGGTGCCGGACCTCGACTTCGTGCTCGGCCCCGCCCGGGTCGGCGAGCTCCAGGACGTCGTGGCCCGCCGCCGCGCCGGCGAGCGCGTGGTGGCCACCGGTTTCCCGGAAGAGCGCCAGTACGACATCGACGCCGTCTCCCGGCACGGCGAGTACAAGGGGATGGTGACCATCATCGAAGGGTGCAACAAGAACTGCACCTTCTGCATCGTCCCCCAGACGCGGGGTCCCGAACGCAGCCGCCCCATGGCGGACATCCTGCGCGAGGTCCGCCACCTGCTGGACTACGGCTTCCAGGAGATCGAGCTGCTGGGCCAGACCGTGAACCACTGGCGCGAGCCGGGAGGCGAAGGGGACTTCGCGGACCTGCTCGACCAGGTGGCCCGCATGCCGGGTGTGGAAAGGCTGCGCTTCGTCACCTCCTACCCGCGGGACTTCACGCCGCGCATGGTGGAGCAGGTGGGCCGGCACAAGAACATCTGCCCCTATCTGCACCTTCCCGTGCAGTCGGGCTCCGATCCCATCCTGCGCCGCATGGGGCGCGGCTACACGCGCAGCGAGTACCTCGATCTCGTGGGCCAGCTCCGGCGGGCGCGTCCGGATCTGGCGCTCTCCACGGATCTCATCGTGGGGTTCCCGGGCGAGACGGAAGAGGACTTCCAGCTCACGCTCGACCTCATGCGGGAGGTCCGCTTCTCGGTGATCTACGCCTTCAAGTACTCGCCGCGTCCGGGCACGGCGGCGCCCCGCCTGGAGGGTGCGGTCGATCCGGACGTCGCCTCCGAGCGCCTGCAGCGCCTGTTCGTGCTCCAGGAGGAGATCCAGCGCGAGATCAACGAGAGCCTGGTCGGGAAGGAGTTCGAGGTCATCGTGACCGGCTGGGGCAAGCAGCCGGGGACCCAGACGGGCCGTACACCGTGCCACCGGATCATCCACTTCGAGGTCGGCACCGAGCCCGTTCCCCTGGGTGGCGTGACGCGGGTCCAGGTTGAAACGGCCCTCTCCTACAGCCTCCTGGGGCGCCGCTCTATGGTCCCGCTGGGTGTCCTGGTTCCCGCCTGAAATCCGTCCTGAAATTGCCTTGACCTGGGCGCCTCACGGCGCCCAGAATAGGCCATGAGCAACCCCAACGAAGAGCTCCAGGTTGAAATCAAAGGGCTGATGTTGGACCCCTCGTCCAACGTCCCGATCGTGATCCTCCGGGACATCCGAAGCCAGCTGTTCCTGCCGATCTGGATCGGCGTCTTCGAGGCCAACGCTATCGCGCTCCGGCTGGAGGGGGTGGAGCCCCCGCGGCCGATGACTCATGATCTCCTGCATTCCATGGTCGAGCAGCTCGGGGCAACAGTGGAGAAGATCGTGATCTCCGACCTCAAGGAGAGCACCTTCTTCGCCGTGATCCACGTCCGGAACGTTGAGCGCTCTCATGCCATCGACGCCCGTCCCAGCGACGCCATCGCGCTGGCCCTGCGCACGGAATCTCCGATCTTCGTCCTGCGCTCCGTGCTCGACAAGGCCCAGGCGGTCGATCTCGCCACTGAGGCCAGCGACGAGGAGAAGCTCAAGAAGTGGCTCGAGGAGATCAGCCCGGACGACCTCGGGAAGTACACCATGTGAGCTGGTGATCTTCGGGTTAAGCACAAGATCTTCAAGCACTTACCGGCAATGTCGGCGCGCCGACATTGCCGTTCCCCAGAAACCTTGATGGATTGCAGGGAGCTTCTTTTCCTATAGACTTCCGCTGCCTATGATCATCGCCATCGCCAATCAGAAGGGTGGGGTCGGCAAGACCACGACCGCGATCAACCTGGCCGCGGCCCTAGCCAGTAAATCAAGGAAGACGCTCCTGGTGGATCTCGATCCCCAGGCCAACAGCTCGATGTCCTTCCTGGACATCCACGACCTTCAGGCGTCCATGTACGACGCCCTGACACAGGACGGCACCCATCTCTCGGACATCCTCCGCCCGGCGGAGAAGCTGGAAAACCTCTACATCGCCCCTTCAACTATTGCCTTGGCGAAGATCGAAGCCAAGCTCATCGGCGAGCTCGACAGCCACTACCGGCTCAAGGACGAGCTCCAGCGGGTTCAGGAAGACTACGACTACGTGATCATCGACACGCCGCCGACCCTGGGCATCATCACGGTCAACGCCCTGGTGGCCGCGACCCACGTCCTGATCCCCATCCAGGCCAGCTACTTTGCTCTGGAGGGTACGGACGACCTTCTGGAGACGATCGACAAGATCAAGGTCCGGGCCAACCCCGAGCTCCAGATCCTGGGTGCTCTCATCACGATGTATGACAAGCGGACGCTGCTGGCCAAGGATATCTACGAGCAGATCCAGCGGGTCTTCGGGGTCAAGGTCTTCCAGACGGTGATCACCAAGAGCGTCCGCCTGGAGGAGAGTCCGGCCTACCGGGAGTCGATCTTCACCTTCGCCCCACGGTCCACTGGAGCTTATGAGTACTATCGTCTTTCCGAGGAGGTGCTGAGCCGTGTCTGAACCCGCCCGCAAGCGAGGTCTCCCCGTACGTGTGAAGATGCGCCATGACAACCACTTCGTCGAGGAGCTCACCGCGCGGCACGAGGCCCCGGTCGGGAGGATGATCCCGCTGTCCGCTATCGAGCCGGATCCCGGACAGCCGAGGAGCACCATGGGCGACCTGGACGACCTCGTGGCGTCGATCCGGGACAAGGGCGTGCTGGAGCCGATCCTGGTCCGCCCCCGGCCGGGCGGACCTCCTGAGGCCACCGGCGGGCCGTCGGGCGTCCTGTTCCGGATCATCTCCGGTGAGCGGCGCTACCGGGCAGCCCAGGAGGCGGGACTCTACGAGGTGCCGGCCATCGAGATGGACCTCACGGATGAGGAAGCTCTCGAGATCGCCCTCATCGAGAACCTCCAGCGCAAGGACCTGACGCCCTTCGAAGAGGCCGAGGGGTACCGGCTGCTGGCCGAGACGCACAGCTACACCCATGAGGAGATCTCGGAGGCGGTCGGCAAGTCCCGCACGGTGGTCACTGAGAGCCTGTCTCTGTTGCAGATGCCGCCCCGGGTTCGCGACACGGTCCAGGCCCTGGGGATCACTTCCAAGTCGTTGCTGCTGGAGGTGCTCAAGGCCGGCAGGGAGGAGGAGATGATCGACCTCCTGGAAGAGGTGGCCCGCCGCGGACTCAACCGGGATGACCTGCGCCAGCGCCTGCGGCGTGGAGACAAGGGCGGCAAGTCCAGCCGCCGCAGGCCGTACGTGTTCCGGTTCAAGGCCCCGGACCGGACGTTCAATCTCTCCCTGACGTTCCGCCAGAGCGAGGTCGATAAAGACGACCTGATCCGCGCCCTGGAGCAGATCCTGGTCGATCTGCGGAAGTAGCTTGCGAGCCGCTCGGTGGGGGCCTTTTTCCGCCCGCACATTCAGTCTGATAAGGGTGATTATGTTAATACAGGGACGTGGAGTGCCCGGCGTTAGCCGGCGTTCCACTCGGCGGCCAGGTCTTCGTCTTCTTCGAGGCGGAGCCTGGCCAGCTCGCTCCCCTGCGGCAGCCGGTCCGCCAGCTCACGGTGAATCCAGAGGACGAGGTTCTCGCTGGACGGGATCGACCACCCTTCGCCGAACTCCGGCAGCGCGGCGTTGAGGTGCTGGTGGTCCAGCCGCTCGATCACGTGCTCCTGGACCAGGGCGTCCAGGAGTCCAAGGTCGACGACGAACCCGGTGATGGGATCGACCTCCCCCCGGACGGTGACATACAGGCGGTAGTTGTGGCCGTGCCCCGGCAGGTTCGCGCACTTGCCGAAGCGGGCGCGGTTCTCGGCCTCGTCCCATTCCGGGCGGCGGTACAGGTGGCTGGCGCTGAAACGGTAGCGACGTTCGAGAGTGATCGTCATAGAATGCGCCCGTGAGGAACCGGCTGACCCGTTACATCCTGACCGAAATCCTGGGCCCGCTCGGGCTGGGGTTCCTAGTCTATACCTTCATCCTGCTCATCCGTTTTCTGTTCGCCTCGGCGGAGATGATCATCCGCCGGGGGCTGGACGTGTCGATCGTCGGCGAGCTCCTGCTGTACACGGTGCCCAACATCGTGGTCCTGACGCTGCCGATGTCGCTGCTGTTCGGCACTCTGATCGCCGTGGGCCGGCTGTCGTCGGACAGCGAGCTGATTGCCATGCGGGCCTGCGGCGTGAGCCTGCTGACGCTCTACCGGCCCATCCTGATTCTCTCGGGCATCCTGACCGTTTTCAACACCTTCCTCATGGTGTACGTCCTGCCCTGGGGCAACCACTCCCTCCAGGAGCTGCCGGCTGGAGATCGCCACCCAGACGGTCTCCCAGCAGGTCGAGCCACGGGTCTTCTACGAGGAGTGGGAAGGAAAGGTCGTCTACGTCTTCGAGGTGCCGCCGGGGAGCAAGCGTTGGAAGGGGGTGTTCCTGGCCGAAGCCATCCCCGCGAGCGCCGACAACCAGATCACCATCGCCGACTGGGGACAGGTCCTGGTGGACGAGGCCGGCGAGCGGGTCGTCCTGCGCCTCTTCAACGCCGTCCGGCACAAGGTGGACCTGAACGCCCCGGACCGGTACGAGATCAGCCGCCACAAGCGGCTCGACCTGGTGCTGGAGGACAAGTTCACCAGCGAGCAGAAAGCGAAGATCTCGGTCTCCAAGGGCATCCGCGAGCTGACGCTCGAGGAGCTGCGCCAGGTCATGAACGATCCCGGGGCTTTCGACGAGCAACGCAACCTCGCCCGGGTCGAGATCCACAAGAAGTTCTCGATCCCGGTCGCCTGCCTGGTCTTCGGCCTGTTCGCCCTGCCCCTCGGCATCAACAACCGCCGGGGGGGCAAGGCGTCGGGGTTCGCCCTGTCGATCGGCGTGCTCCTCGTCTATTACGTCTTGTTGAGCAATGGCGAGGAGGCGGCCCGCTACGGCCGGATCCCGGCCTGGCTCGCCATGTGGTCGCCCAACATCCTGCTGTCGGTGGCCGGGGCCTTCCTCCTGATCCGGCGCAACCGCGACAAGAGCCTGCTGCTGTCCCGCATCGACCGCTGGATCCGGGAGGACGTCTGGGGAGGCTTGCTGTTCATCAAGAAGGTCCGCCGCGCCCGGCGCCTGGAAGCCCGGCAGGAACGACAGCGCCGGGAGGCCGCGAGAGCCGCCAAGGCCGAGGAGATCGCGGACCGGCGGAAGAAGCCACGGACGATGCCCCAGGTGGTGCTCCTCCTCCCCCGCCTGCGGATCGTCTTCCCCAACATCCTCGACCGCTACGTGGCGAGGCTGTTCGCCTGGGTGTTCCTGCTGGTCTTGCTGTCCGGCGTCTCGCTGTTCGTCATCTTCGACCTGTCCGAGAACATCGACGAGATCCTCAAGAACAAGGTGGGCCTGGGACTGGTGCTGAACTATTACAAGTACATGTCCCTCCAGATGTTCTATGAGATCGCCCCGATCCTGGTGCTGGTGACCACCCTGATGACCTTCAGCCTGCTCGCCCGGACGAACGAGATCACGGCTTGCAAAGCTCTGGGCATGAGCCTGTACCGGCTGGCACTGCCCGCCCTGGCCTCGGCCCTCCTGGTCACGCTCTTCTGCGGGTACCTCGAGCAGTCGGTCCTGCCGGCGTCGAACGAGAAGGTGGCCAAGCTCAAGGACCGCATGCACGGCCGGGAGACCGCCCGCACCTACCGGCGCGCCGACCGGCAGTGGCTGTTCGGGCGCGGTCGCTACATCTATAACTATATCCACTACGACCCGCAGCAGGCGAGCCTGCAGCGCCTCCAGGTGTTCGACTTCGACGAGCAGCACCGCCTCACAAGACGGCTCATCGCGGACAGCGCCAAGTATGCGGGCGACGATGCCTGGGTGTTCTCGAACGGCTGGGCGCGCTCGTTCTCCGGGGGTGTGGACGTGACCGGCTACACCCGGTTCCAGGAGCCCAAGATCGTGCGCTACCCGGAGACGCCGGACTACTTTGACTCGGAGATCCGGCCGCCCGAGCAGATGCGTTACGGCGAGCTCAAGGAGTACATCCACGAGCTCCGGGAGAGCGGTCAGGCCGTACCCGAGCTCCAGGTCGAGCTGCAAAATAAAATCGCGCTGCCGGTGACCTCGCTGATCATGGCCCTGGTGGCGCTCCCCTTCGCCTTCCGCCTCGGGCGACAGGGGGCGCTCTACGGGATCGGCATCTCGATCGTCCTGGGCATCGTCTTCCTGGGGATCTTCGCGTTCTTCAGCAAGATGGGCGAGGCTGGCGCTCTCCCTCCCGCCGTGGCGGTCTGGAGCCCGGGCGCCGTGTTCGCGCTCTTGTCGAGCTACCTGTTCCTGGGGGTCCGGACGTGAGGATCAGAACCGGCTGAGGTCCCTGCCGAACAGCCGGGCCTTCACCCAGTCGAACAGGACCTTCACCTTGTTGGCGAAGCTGACCAGCTTGGTCAGATAGACCGAACGCCAGAAGAGCCAGGCGCCCCGGCCGCTCCACTTCACCTGCGGCAGATCGGCGAGCGCTTCTCCCCCACCAATGTAGGCGAGCATGCCCGAGGCCTTGAAGTGGAAGGGCTCGACGGGTTTGCCCTGGCTTCCCCAATCCAGGGCGCGGGCCAGGTACTCGCCCTGCTGCTGGGCCACTTGGGCCGTGGCCGGCAGGGCGGGATCTCCCACCGAGGCGCAGTCTCCCAGGGAGTAGATCTCCGGGTGGTTCGGGATCCGGAGGAATTCGTCCACCGGGATCCGGCCTCGTGGGCTGAGCGGGATGTTCAGAGAATTGAGGAACGGCACGGGCGTATTGCCTCCTGCCCAGAGGACCAGGCCACAGGGCAGGATCTCGCCGTCTTGGAGGAGGACCCTCTCCTTCTCCACCGCCTGGACTTTCGCGGACGTGCGGACCACGATCCCCTCGCGCCCGAAGTGCTGGAGGGTGTATGCGGCAAGGGCCTCGTCGAAGCTGGTGAGGAGGCGGCCCAGGGCCTCTACGAGCACGACGCGGGCGAACGGCGCGAGCTCGGGAAAGCTCTCGGCCAGCTCCTCTTCGATCAGGTCGTGGATCTCGGCCGCGGCCTCGACACCCGTGGGACCACCGCCGCAGACCACGAAGGTCAGCCGCTGCCGGATCTGCTCTTCGGTGAGACCGGGGATCTCGGCGCAGGCGAACTGCTCCAGGATCCCCCGCCGGATCGCCCGCGCGTCTTCCACGCTGGCGAGCTTGAGCGCGTGCTCCGCCACGCCCGGGATCCCGTAGTCCGCCACGGCTGTCCCCACGGCGATCACCAGGATGTCGTACGGTACCGAGAACCGCTCGCCGCTCACAGCCCCCAGGCAGGAGACCTGCCGTGACTGCCAGTCCACGGACTCCGCGTAGCCCTCGACCAGCCGGACCTCGCGAAGCCGGCGGCGGGCAGGCTCCAGGATGCTGCGGAGACTCTACGGTGCCGGTGACGGCGGACGGCAGGAGAGGGGTGAAGAGGAAGTAGTTGCGTGGGCTGAGGAGAGTCGCATCCCAGGCGCTCGCTCGTAGATTCTGCAGAAGTGAGTAGCCGCCGAAGCCGCAGCCCAACACCACCAGCCGAGGACGTTCAGATTTCACTTGTCAGGCGGGCTCGAAGCGGAGCTGGGGGTCCTTGCGCGCCCGCTCCAGGTAGGAGCGGAGATCCGCCAGCAGCTTGGAGCTCACTCCTTCCATCGCGACCGCCCGCTGGAACGCGATCAGGGCGGCTATGGCTTCCTGATGGAGATCGCGGGACTGGAAGATCAGGAGCATCTCCGCCGAGAGGCGGCGGATCCCGGCCGAACGGCCCTGGCTGGCGTAGAGAGCCGCGAGGTCCAGGGAGACCGCGGCCGCGCTGAAGCCGATGCCCAGCCGGATAAAGCCCTGGCGGGCCTCGGCCAGGCACTCCTCCGCCTTGTCCACGAAACCGAGCGAGCCATGGATCTTGCCTTCGAGCCAGATCAGGCGCAGGTTGAGCAGCTCTCCCCCATGCTGCTGGAAATCAGACCGCGAGGCTTTCAGGAGGAAGCGCGCTTCGCGGTGGCGGCCGCTCTCGTGCAGGTAGAGCATGAGGCTCTGCCGGACCGAGAGGTCCAGGTGCCGCTCGCGGGTGGGGTCGATCAGCTCCAGGCCCTTGCGCAGCCAGCGGATGGCCGGCTCCAGCTCGCCGCAGGTCCCGTAGACCTCACCCTTCTGGATGAAGGCGCGGCCGACGAGATGGGAATCCCGGTGCTGCCGGTAGATCCGGATGACCTCGTCGAGCAGCCGGTGCGCTTCGTCCGGACGGTGCTGGTCCCGCCGCAGGGCCGCTTCGAGCTCGCTGACCTGAGCTTCTTCCAGGGTGTCGCCCGTCCCCTGCGCCACGAAGCCTTCGGCCGTGGCCAAGGCGCTCTCCGCGCTCCGCAAGTCGGAAAGGACGCGCAGGGCCTCCCCCAGGTGGGCCCAGGCGCGCGCCTGGATGTCGTGGACCAGAGGAGCGCCGTAGGCTTCCAGGTCCAAGCTGCCGGCGATGGCCACGGCGAGCTCCGCCAGCTCCCTGGCCCGGGGAGGATCGAAGTAGAGGGACGGCCGGCAGCTCCTCGATCAGCCATTCACAGAAGAGCCAGCTCCGGAGCCTCTCATCCTTCTCCAGGAGGTCCCGCAGCTCGGGTACGGACCGGATCCTCAGGTACGCGATCAGCTCCGGAAGACGCTGCCGTTCCCGCGTGACCTCCCCGGCCCGGGCGCGCAAAATGGGGAGTAGGCTATCGAATGCGTGCCTGTAGTCACCACGGCTGGAGGCGGCCCGGGCGCGGAGGATCGAGGGCAGGTAGTGGTGGTCCTGCCAGATCTGTCCGAGCTCGTCGCGGCAGAGCCGCCAGGTGGCCAGCAGGGAACGGACGAGCCGGCGGTTCTCCCCGCTCGAGGCTCTCCCGGAGGAAACCCTCAACGTCGCCAGAGTCAGGATGGCTGACGGTCATGGAGACTCCTTGTTACAGCGTTCAGCGAGTGTGCTTGCGCCGCCCGGGAAGTGGTGACTTCCCGTAAAGAAACGCGGAAAACCTACTTCATTTTAGCAGAAAGGCTGGGAGAAGCGGAGATCCGGATTGTTCCGTGCCCGTTTCAGGAACCCGGAGACCTCGCGGACGAGCTCGATCCCCGCCTGGTCCACGCGGGCGGCGCTGCAGAAGACCAGGAGAGCGGCCAGAGCTTCCCGGTGGACGTTATGGGCCTGGAAGATGGCCAGGGTCTCCTCCGCGATGTCGCGGATGTCAACCGTCCGGCTTTGAAGAATGTAGGTGCTGGCGAGATCGAGCGAGACGAGCGCCACGTCGTAGGAGAGGCCGAGCTCGATCAAGGCCTGCCGCACTTCCCGGTACGCGGCCTCGGCCTGCTCGATCCTTTGCAGGCCTTGGGCGACGATCCCTTCCAGCCAGCGCAGCTTGAGCAGGTTCATGCGGTCCCCCGCCTTGAGGTAGAGGGGGCGGGTGTGGAAGAGCAGGGCGAAGGCCTCGCGCGAACGGCCGCTTTCGTGGAGCGCGTTGATCAGGTTGTGCCGGGCCGCGAGGAACACGCGCGGATCGTCCTGGGGATCGATCAGATCGAGCGCCCTCCGCAGCAGTGCCATCTCGCCTTCGCCATCCCCGGACTGGCCGCAGACGACCGCCTTCTGGAGGAAGATACGGCCCAGGAGGTTCCACTGGCCGAGCTTCCTGTAGAAGACGGCGGCCCGGTCGAGCAGGTGAGAGGCTTCCGCGAATCTCTGCCGGTCCGTGTGCAAGCTGGCCAGCAGAGCGAGCACCCGGGCGCGGTCGAGGAGAGCGACGCACCCCTCCTCGAGCAGCGATTCGGCTCTGCCGAACGCCTGCTCCGCGCTGGTGAACTCGAAGTTGATGCGGAAGGCGTTGCCGAGATAGGCCCAGGCCTTGGCCCGCAAGGTATCCAGGGCCTCCTGGTTGCCGCAGTCTTCCAAGCGCAGGAGGTCCGCCAGCGTCGTCGCGAGAGTAGCCAGATCGACCGAGCGGCTGGGCTCGTCGAACCGGGCTTCATAGCTCTCCTCGACCAGGCGCTCGCAGAGCATGCGGTTGCGGAACCGGCTGCTGTTGACCAGCAGGAGGCGCCGGCGTTCCGCGGGCACCTGGAGCAGCTCTTCGAAGAGCCTGTCGCCCAGGCCGCGCTGCTCCACCACCACCGACTCCGCGGCGACCACCCGCTTGAAGACACGGTCCAGCACCGGGTCGTAGCCATCCCCCGTCGCCCCCATCACCGCTTCCCCGGCTTCGGCCTTGGAGATTTCAAAGGTCTCGGCCAGCGCGAGGGTGTAGACATCCTCGATCTCGTCGTCCGGCTCCCAGAGGCCGGTTGTGACCTCCTGGCACCGCGGACAGCCGGTCAGCAGGTGCCGCGCGACATCCCGCATCTCGATCGGGGAGAGCTGGCCGAGCACGAACCCCTCGAGAGCTTCCGGAGCCGGGTGGGTCTCGTAGCTCTCCATCAAGGAACGACCTTCTTTCGGGTACAGGGATGGACCATCTGCCGCGTCAGCGCGGCAAGGCATCGGGTCGTGATCTTGCTGATGCTGGCCGGACTGTATCCCAGACGCTCCGCGAGCTCCGGAGGCTCGTACCCCTGGCGATAGCGCAGGGACAGCAGCGACCGGCAGCGCTCCGGCAGGTGCTCCAGGGCGTTCTCCAGGTCGCGGCGGAGGTCGGCCCCCTCCTGCGCCGGGGCCGTGGGCCTGGCCATGAGCTCGAGGACCGTCGCGTCCACGGTGTCGTACAGCTTGCGCCGCTGCTCACGCCAGTAAAGCAGGCACTTGTTGCGGAGCGTGCCGAGCAGCCAGGCTTCGGGGTCCCGCACCTTCTCGCGCTGGTACAGGAGGGCCAGCAAAGCCTGCTGCAGGATGTCCTCCGTCTCTTGCGGAGGAATCCTGTAGTGGGCGAACAAAGACTTGAGCCGAGGCCGCAAGCTCCTCAGAAAAAAATCGAGCGGTATCTCGACTTGCGGCTGGTCCAGTGCGCTCATCTTCCCTGGAGTGTTTCTCTTCCAAAGCTTTTGCAGACACTACCACCATCCTGGACTCATGTCCAGGGAGCTACAGGCGCGGAACCGGGGCCCATCAGTCGACGCGGTCCTGCTGGCCGTTCGGGTCGTTGCCCTCGGAATCGGTGGTGATGGTCAGCCTGTTGCCGTTCGGATCGATCCGCACGCCGACCTTGCTCAACAGACGGGCGGCGAAGTCCCAGAACGGGGCGGCGAGCCGGAGGGACACGGCCGTTCCCTCGGAGCGCGCCGGTTGCGGCCGCTGCTGTTGCCGCGGTGCGGCGGCGTGGGCGGGCAGCAGCGAGAGAGCGGATACCAGGGCGGCGGAAACGAGGACGCGACGGGTCTTGGGCTGGAACATCATGGTCTCCTTTCTTCTTCTTCTTCTCATTGGCGGAATAGCCATGGCGTCTTTAGGGTCTCTAAGGGTACAGTTGCCGCTGGAGACTTCCCAAGGACAAGACGCGCGATCCAAAATGAAGAAGGACCGTGCCGCCGCCATCCGCGGAGGCGCGGGGAAGAAGGGCCCTGGACCGGGCGCCCGGCCCGGAGCGGTCAGGCCTGGGGCTGGAAACCGGCTCCGAGGAGCTGCTCGGTCAGGGCCGCCAGACACCGGCGGGTGACCTTCCGGATGCTCGACTTGCAGTACCCCGTCTGCTCCGCCGTCTCGGCGGTGCTGCATCCGAACCCGTAGCGCAGGCGGAGCACGGAGCGGCAGCGGTCCGGCAGGTTGGCGAGCAGGGCGTCCAGGTCGTAGCGCAGGTCCGACCTCTCCTGGGGCGGAGCCTCGACGTCGGCCAGCAGCTCGAGGATGGCGGTGTCGACCAGGTCCCAGAGCCGGCTCCGGTGCTTGCGCCAGTAGATGATGCAGCGGTTGGCGAGGGTCGCCAGCAGCCAGGCGTCGGGGTTCCGGATGCTCCCCGACTTGGAGATCATGATGAGGAAAGTCTCCTGCAGCAGGTCATCCGCATCCTGGGCCGGGATGCGGTAGCGGCTGAGAACCCTCTTCAGCCTGGGCTCCATCCGCACGAGGATTTCCTCAAGAGAGGGCTCCGCCAGATCGGGGGGTACCGAAGAGCTCATCGCAATTAGCTAAATGTATCTAGAAATCGAGCACTAGCAGCCCTCCTCCGCTTTGTCCAGTGAGACGGGGCAGGACGGCCAGAGAAGAGAAGAAGAAACGGCTCGGGAATCCGGCAGAAAGTGCTTCAGCGGGAATCCCGGTAGCGGAGTCCCGAGATGGCACGGCGACTCCTTGAGGTAGCTGCTCACTTCCCGGATCAGGCCCAGGGTGACGCGCTCCATCTCCGCCGACTTCTGGAACACGAGCAGGGCGGCGATCGCCTCGCGGTGGATGTCCCGGGACTTGAAGATGGGGAGCATCTCCTCGGCCAAGCGCCGCATCTCGGCGCTCCGGCCCTGCCGGGCGTAGATGTTCGCCAGGTCGAGCGACAGGAGGGCGGCGTCGAACCCGAGGTCGCGCTCGATCAGCTCCTTGCGCACGCTGGCGCAGGATCTCTTCGGCCTCGGCGAACTGGCCCAGGGAGATGCCGATCTTGCCCTCGAGCCAGCGCAGGCGCAGGAGGCTCATCTGGTCGCCGACCTTGTGGTAGAGAGGGCGCGCGCTCTCGAGGAGGCGCATGGCCTCGTCATAGCGGCCGCTCTCGGCCAGGAAGAGGATCAGGTTGTGCTGGGCCGCCACCAGGAGGCGCGCATCGGTCTCTGGATCCACGTCGCGAATCCCCTCCGTCAGATGCCGGATGGCCGCCTCCGGATCGTTGGCCACACCCAGGAGGAAGCCGCGGATCACCAGCGCCTTGCCGCACAGGTGGGAATCTCCGCACCGGCGGCCGATGGCCAGCACCCGGTCGAGCAGCCGGAACGCCTCGCGGAAGCGCTGCTGGTTCCGCGCAGGGATGACTTGAGCAGCAGGACGTTCGCCTTCTCCAGGGGATCGCCGGTGCCCTTCTTGAGCAGCCCTCGGCCTTGGCGAAGCTCTCCTCGGCCTCGCGGAAGTCCGCGCGGATGCGCTGCGCGTTGCCGAGACCGGCCCAGGCTCGGGCCTGCAGGTCGTGGACCCGCGCCTCGCCATAGGTGGTCCCGCCGACGCGCGACGCGATCTCCGACCCCAGCTTCGACAGCTCCTGGGCGCGCACCGGATCCTGGAAGCAGAGATCGCGCGCCGTGTCGAGGAGCAGCTCGCAGAACGCCCAGGTATGGCATCCGGGATCGGTGGCCGCCAGGGCCCACTGCCGCTCGGGCGCTTCCTTCAGGAACGGCGCGCAGCAGCCCGGAGGCCGCCTCCCGCTCCGTCAGAAAGCCGTCCTGCCGCCGCTCGGTCTCCTGCCGCGCCTGCGCAAAGGCGGTGCTGTAATCGAACCGGCTTGCGCCCTCCGGCCCCAGGGGCTCGGCGGCCCGCCCGGGACCCGGGGGGAGATACCGCGAAGTCACCCGGCGGCAATTGGCGCACTGGGCGAGCAGATGCCGGACGATCTCGCGGTTGCGGCGCCGCGACAGCCGGCCGCGGCCGAAACGTGCGAGCAGCGTGGGGTCCGGATGGTGGTGCTGTTCCATCTCCGTCATCTCAGCCGTCCTGGGGCTCCGCCCCGGGCTCACCGCGCACATCGAAGCCGACCGCCAGGAGCTGCCGGGTGAGGGCCGCGAGGCAGCGGTTGGTGACTTTGCGGATGCTGGAGGTGCGGTAGCCCATCTGCTCCGCCACCTCGGTCGGGCCGTAGCCCAGACCGTAGCGCAGCTTGAGCAGCGACCGGCACCGGGTCGAAAGGCGCGCCAGCACCCGGTTCAGATCGCAGGTCAGCTCGGTCTTCTCCTGGTCCGGAGCCTGCGGAACCGCCAGCAGGTCCAGGATGGCCGTGTCGACCGCCTCGCAGAGGCTGCCCCGGCGCTTGCGCCAGTACATGATGCACTTTTTCTTGACGGTGCCGATCAGCCAGCTCTCGGGACTGCGGATCTTGTCCCACTTGTAGAGCAGGGTGAGCTGCGCGTCCTGGAGGATGTCCTCCGCGTCTTCCGGAGGAATCTCGAAATTCCTGAGAACCCGCTCCAGACGAGGACGCGAGTTCTTCAGTAGAATGTTCAGCGATTCCCGCAGTTCAGGATGGTCGAGAGTTGCCATAGCCAAGATGTCTGCCGTCGACAGTTGCCTAGGCTAACACCCCGGTCGCCCAAGTGTCCAGAGATCTGCATCGAGTAGTGGCTCCTAGTTGGATACACGGGCCCGGGAGCACGAGGCTGTGGAGTCGCCCGACTGCTAAGATGCCGCCCACCATGGGCGTCTTCCTCCTTTTCCTCCTGGCCACCAGCCTGGGCTGTCTCTCCACCCTCTACTGGATCCCCGAGGAGGACCTGGGCCGCGGCTACTTCCAGATGAACGCCCTGGTCGTCCTGGGCCTTCTGGGGCTCGCCGCGGCCGTCGTGGTGCTCGCATCCCTTCCAGCCGTTCGGAAACCAGCCCGCTTCTGGATGGACCGCCCTGGCCGCGGCCCTCCTCGGCGGCTTCCTCTACTACGCTGCGATCTGGCGCGAGCGCTGGCGCCTCTGCCGCTGGCCCCTGACCCTGTCGCTCGCCGGCTGCACCGCGGCCCTCCTCCTTGCCGGCTCCCACCTGGTCGCCGGCCTGACACCCCTCCCCCACCGCGGCGGCCTGCTGGCGGCGAGCCTCCTCGCCTCCGCCCTGCTTCTCGGCTGGTCGCTCATCACCATGCTGCTCGGTCACTGGTACCTGGTGGCGCCCAAGCTGACCTTCCGCCATCTCTCGGTCTTCTGCTGGGTGCTCCTGGCCGTCGTGGTCCTGCGCCTGATCGCCATCGGAGCGAGCCTCGCCATGGCTTCCGGCGTCGACGAGCTGGTCGAGCCCCACCCGCTGCGCGTGCTCGCCGGCTTCGAAGGGCAGGGGATCTTCTTCTGGTTCCGGCTGCTCTGGGGTCTCGCCATCCCGCTGGCCCTCGCCGTCATGGCCCTTCACTGCGCGCGGCAGCGCTCGAACCAGTCCGCCACCGGCATCCTCTACGTCCTCGTGGTCGGCGCCTTCATCGGCGAGATCACAGGCTACTACCTCAGCGTGACGACCGGCGTGCCCATTTAGTTGCAGATGCGTGTCCGTACCCAGTGCCGCGACTGCGGCCTCCCCTTCCGCGCCGTCCTCACCCCGGAGACCGCCGAGCTCCCCTGCCCCAACTGCCAGGCCGTCCGCCCCGTGGCCGAAGAGGGCTGGACCGACGGCATGCCCCAGACGGGCCCGCGTCGAGGTCTGCCCCCTCTGCGGCTGCCGCCACCTCTACGGCCAGAACGACTTCAACCGCGCCGCTCGGCTGCGCCATCGTGGCCCTGGGAGCGGCCCTGGTCCCCTGGACCTTCGGCCTCTCGCTGATCGCCTGCGGCCTGGTCGACCTCTGGCTCTACCGGCGGCTCCAGGAAGCCGTGGTCTGCTACAAATGCGACACCGTCTACCGCGACGCCAGGCCCGGCCCGCGCCAGGGCGAGTTCGACCTGCTCAAGCACGACGTGCTGAAGTATGGGAAGGCGTGGGAACCTACACAGGGACCCAGCGCGGAGAAAAAGGCCGGGGAACCCGAGGTGTAGGGGCGGCCCCACGTGGCCGCCCTGCCTTTCCGACGCGCATGCTCCCACTTTCCGACGCGCATGCTCCCACTTTCCGACGCGCATGCTCCCACTTTCCGACGCGCATCCCCACCAGGGCGGCCACGTGGGGCCGCCCCTACAGAACCTAGGCCGAAACCGCCACTTCGAGCCCCGCCGCCGCGCGCAGATCCGCGGCCCGGTGGGTGCTCTCCCAGCGGAACTCCGGCTCGTCGCGGCCGAAATGGCCGTAGGCCGCCGTCTTCTGGTAGATCGGGCGCCGCAGGTCCAGATCCTCGATGATCCCCCGCGGCGACAGCGGGAAGTGCTCGCGCACCAGACGCTCCATCTGGCGGTCCGTCATGCCCTCCGTGGCCGTGCCGAAGCTGTCGACCCGCACCGAAACCGGCTCGGCCACGCCGATGGCGTAGGCGACCTGCACCTCCACCCGCTCGGCCAGGCCCGCGGCCACCAGGTTCTTCGCCACGTGCCGGGCCATGTAGCAGGCCGAGCGGTCCACCTTCGTCGGGTCTTTCCCCGAGAAGGCGCCGCCGCCGTGACGGCCATAGCCGCCGTAGGTGTCCACGATGATCTTGCGGCCGGTGAGACCGCAGTCGCCCTGCGGACCGCCGATCACGAACCGGCCCGTGGGGTTGACGTGGTAGATCGTCTTGTCGTCGAGCAGCTCGGCCGGGATGGCGGCTCTTGATGACCTTCTCGATCACCGTCAGGCAGATCTCCTCATGGGTGATCTCGGGCGCGTGCTGGGTCGAGATGACCACCGTGTGCACCCGCACCGGCTTGTGCCCCTCGTACTCCACCGTCACCTGGCTCTTGCCGTCCGGCCGCAGCCAGGGGATCTCGCCCGACCGGCGGGCCGCGGCGAGGTGCCGGGTCAGGCGGTGCGCCAGCGCGATCGGCAGCGGCATCAGCTCCGGCGTCTCCCGGCACGCGAAGCCGAACATCAGCCCCTGGTCGCCGGCACCGCCCGTGTCCACGCCCTGGGCGATATCGGGCGACTGCGGATCGATGGCCGACAGCACCGCGCAGGTCTCGCTGTCGAAACCGTACTCCGTCTTCGTATAGCCGATCTCGCGCACGACGCGGCGCGCCGTCCCCGCGAAATCGACGTAGGCGGACGTCGAAATCTCGCCGGCCAAGAGCACCATGCCGGTCGTGACCGTGGTCTCACACGCCACGCGGCCCCTCGGGTCCTGCTTCAGGACCTCGTCCAGAATGGCGTCGGAAATCTGGTCGGCGACCTTGTCCGGATGACCCTCGGTCACCGACTCCGACGTAAACAGGTGGACATCTCGTTCGCTCATTATTTGCACCTCTAGATTCGCCCCTCTAGCTTGACGATTCGGACCTGCGCGGCCTTTCAGGATTGCCGGAGATCGGGAGCCGGGCGGGTGAACAGGACAGACCTCTCCCAGATCGACGTGCAGGGAATGCTACCAAAAAAAACCCTCACTCCCCTAGCCCCTCTCTCCCGGCCCTCCTCCCACCCCACCGGGGAGAGAGGGGAACCGCATCAATCTGCTTCTCTCCCTCCTCTCCCCGAAAGGGTGGGAGGAGGGATGGGAGAGGAGGGCCGGGGAGGTGAGGGCCTACCGGATCGGCCGGCTCTCCAGCACTCCGTAAAACAGCGTCGCAAGCCCGTGAAAGGTGGATAGCGCGATGTTCTTCCGCCGCGTCTCCAGCCCCCCCGTGAGCGAGCTCGTGATGCCGCCGCTCCGGCGCGTGCCGGGGATCGCGAAGGGGATCTGGTCGCTGTCCAGCCCGGCCACGATGCGGTCCGGGATCTGCACCGCCCCGCTCGACCCCCAGGCCTCGCCCAGGGGGCTGCGGATGACCGTCCAGTTGCGGATCAGATAGCCCTGTTTGCCGTCGATGTCGAGCGACTCGATGCCGCCCTCGCTCGCGATGTAGAAGTGGTAGTTGCCGCCGAGCCGTTCCTCCAGCTCCATGGCCCGCTTGCGCGCCTGGCGCACCACCTCCTCGTCGGACACCAGGAGCCCCACCGGCTCCTCCTCCACCGACTGCGGCACCACGGCCACGGACACCGTCCGGTCCAGGCCGTCGTGGAAGAAGCGCAGGAAGCCGTCGCGCACGCCAAGGAGCTTGTCCGCGGTGTGCCCCGCCACCGCCACTTCTACACCTGTTTGGAGCCGCTGCCAGAAGTTCTTAAGATCCATGCCTATGATCACCAGTCCTCAGAATCAGAGGGTCAAGGATATTCGGCGGCTCCGGCGAAGTAAAGGCGACCGCATTCTGCTCGAAGGCCCCCACCTCGTCGAGGAAGCCCTGGCCGCCGGTCTCCGCCTGGAGGAGATCCTGGCCACCCCGCCCTTCCTCGACTCCGCCGAAGGCCGGCGCCTCCTCCCGTCCCTCCCCCTGCCGCCGCTCGAAGTCAGCCCCGACATCCTGGAAGATCTCACCGACGCCGACTCCCCCCGCGGCCTCCTCGCCGTGGCGTCCCTCCCCCGCTCGGGAGTCCAGACCCTGCCCGTGCAGTCCGGCCGTCCCTATCTCTATCTCGAAGGATTGCAGGACCCCGGCAACCTCGGCGCCCTGGCCCGGGTCGCCGAAGCCGCCGGTGCCGCCGGCCTCGCCCTCTCCCCCGGCTGCGTCCACCCCAACCATCCCCGGGCCCTGAGAGCCTCCGCCGGCAGCCTCCTCCGCCTCCCCGTGGCCGTGAACGCCGAGCCGGAAGCCCTCGAAGCCCGCCTGTCCGCCCTCCATCCCCACTGGACCGCTTTGGTCCCCAGAGACGGCCAGGACCTCTACCAAACGGATCTCGAAGGCACCCTGATCCTCGCCGTGGGAGCCGAAGGCCCTGGCCTCTCCCCGGCTCTCCAAGCCCGTGCGAAATTGCGCCTCACCATCCCCATGGAATCCCAGGTCGAATCCCTGAACGCCACCGTCGCCGCGGCCCTGGTCCTCTTCGAGCTCCGCCGCCGTCGAACCCGCGGCCCATCCGGAGAGGAGCCCGAAGAGTCGGGAATCAGCTCACCTTCTTGAAGGTCCCCTCTCCGTTGGGGACGAGGCCGCCTCCGACTCCGGCTCCGATGGCGTCGAACGCGGCCACGATGGTCCCCTCGTACCAGATGACCATCTGGAGTCCCGCAGCGCCCGTGCCGAGCCAGAGCAGCTCGAAGCCGCACGTCTTCCCATTCAGCCAGTCCGGATCCTTGTAGGTATAGCCGCCGCCGAAAGACGAGACTCCCCCGAGGCCGATGCCGAACGAGGTGCCGTTGAACTCGAGGACGGTGCTCGAGTTGGTGAAATTCATATCCGCGAGCTTGACCGACGTGTACAAGATGAGGGACGTCACATTCAGCGTGCCGCTGAACCAGTAGTCGCCATCCGACTGCTGCTTCTGCTGGTCCTCGTACAGCTTACGGATCGCGTACTGCTGTTGCTTGAGCCGTGCTTCCGCCGCCTCGGCCTGGGGCTTGACCTGATCGAAAGTCGTAGCGCTGGTGCTCATCTCTTCTTCTCCTTTGAAAGGGGGTCAGGTGTTCAGCAGGAGAGTGGGACGAGCCAGCGGGTTATCGCAGGGGGTTGGGAGGGGAACAACACAGAGGGCGTGAATAGGGTCAGTCTTTGGTCCCTTCAGAGGGCAGAATAGCCTCAACCTCTCGCCGGAGTACCGGCAGATCCCGCTCGACCACGGACCAGACCTCGTCCAAGTCGATTCCGAAGTAGTCATGGACCAAGATGTGGCGCATCCCCACGATCACGGACCAGGGGACCTGGGGATATCTCGCCCGGAGATCTTCGGACAATGCCCTTGAAGCTTCGCCGATGATCTGGATGTAGTGGACGATCCAGACCTGGGTCCTCTCGTCCTCATCGAACGCCGCACGCCCTTCGCTGGCGTACCGGTCGATCTTCTCGATGGCTTCCAGGATGTCGTGCAGCCGCTGTTCGTCGCGCCTCACAGCCGCACGGCTTCCCGGAGGATGTGTTCGCGGATCTGAGGCTTGAGACCCCGCTCGGTGGCGACGTCGACCCGCCGTCCCAGAAGCCTCTCCAGATCCAGCATCAGGGCCGCATGGTCGAGCAGGCTCCGTCCCCGTTCCAACTCGACCAGGAGATCGACATCGCTCTGCGCGTTCGCCTCTCCTCGGGCTACGGAGCCAAAGACCCGGACGTTCGAGGCACCATGCCGGGCCGCGATCCGCAGGATCTCCTCCCGTTTCTCCTTCAGGACTTCTACGATCTCCATACCAGCCCTCCACGTCCAGTCGCCGGAATTCTACCCTTCCTTTCGGGAAGAGTGCCGCCTCAAGGCACGACACCCCACCAGCACGCTACAATTCAACGAAATGCCCCCAACCGTCTTCATCTCCTACAGCCACAAGGACGAGGACTGGAAAGACCGCCTCCTCGAACACCTCGGCGTCCTCGAAGTAGAGGGCCTCCTTCAGACCTGGAACGACCGGAACATCGGCGCGGGCGACGAATGGTTCGAGGAGATCCAGAGCGCGATGAATGCCACCCGGGTGGCCGTCTTCCTGGTCTCCGCCGCCTCCCTGAAATCGAAATTCATCCGCCACAAGGAGATCCCCCATCTGCTGGACCGCCGCGAGAAGGAAGGGATGACCTTCTTCCCGGTGATCGTAAAGTCCTGCGTCTGGGACGCGCTTCCTTGGCTCTCCCGGTTCCAGGCTCGTCCCCAGGACGGCAAACCTCTGGCGGATTTCAAGGGAAATCGCCGGGACGCAGAGGCTCGCGAAGATCGCGAAGGAAATCCTGGACATCGTCCGCAACGGCTCCAATTCCTCAACGCCTCCGAGACCCGCCGCCGCAATCAGCTCTACCCTCCCCTCCCTCCACCAACTCCCCGTCCCTCCGGCCGACTTCACCGGCCGCGAGGAAGACCTGCAGGCCCTCCGTTCCGCGCTCACCCAAGGCGGAACCGGTGCCATCTTCGGCCTCCGAGGACTGGGAGGCGTCGGCAAAACCACTCTCGCCCTCAAGCTTGCCGAGGAGCTAACGCCACGTTATCCCGATGCCCAGCTCTATCTCGATCTCAAAGGAGTGGCCCCACAACCCCTGACTGCCACGCAGGTGATGACGCACGTCCTCCGTTCCTTCCATCCCGAGGTGCAACTCCCGGAGGACGGAACCGCATTGACTGGGCTCTACCGCTCCGTCCTGTTCGGCAAGAGTGCCCTTCTCCTCATGGACAACGCCGCTAGCCGAGAGCAGGTCGAGCCGCTGATTCCTCCGGCGGGCTCCCTGCTGCTGGTGACCTCCCGGTTCCACTTCACGCTCCCAGGTCTGGTCGCACGGGATCTGGATGAAATGAGCAAGGAGGACGCCCGAGACCTGCTCCTCAAGATGGCCCCACGAATCGCCAACGAAAGTAATGAGATCGCCCGTCTCTGTGGCCGCCTCCCCCTCGCCTTACGTCTCGCGGGAAGCGTCCTTGCCGAGCGAAAAGACCTCTCTCCTTTGGAATACATCCAACGCCTGAAGGAGGGTAAAGATCGGCTCAGCTCCGTGGATGTCGCCCTGAATCTGAGCTACGAATTGCTGAACGCTGAACAACAACGGCTCTGGAGAATGCTGGCGGTATTCCCAGGAACCTTTGACGCAAAGGCAGCCATAGCGGTCTGGGAATTGGAGATCGATCTAGCCAAAGATGCGCTCTGGGATTTGGTTCGGTGCAGTCTGGTCGAGTGGGAGGAAAAGGAAGAGCGGTACCGCTTGCACGACCTCGCCCGGCAGCTCGCAGATCGAAAGATCGAAGCTGCAGAGAGAAATACAGCCCAGCGCCGGCACGCGGAGCATTATTTGGAGGTGCTCTGGGAGGCAGACCAACTCTACGAAGAAGGAGGAGAAAACGTTCTGCTGGCCTTACGGCTCTTTGATGTGGAGTGGGGTAACGTTCAGGACGGCTTCACCTGGGCGGCAAGCCATTTTCTTGAGGATGACGAAGCCGCCAGAGTCTGCGGGAATTATCCCAGCGTGGGAGCACATCTCTTAGAACTGCGACTGTATCATCAGGAGCGTATTCATTGGTTAGAAACCGCTCTCGCAGCCGCTCGACAAAGGAAGGACAAATCCCAAGAAGGAATTCACCTAGGAAACTTAGGTATCGCCTACTGGGATCTCGGCGATCCCCTTCGCGCCATAGAGTTTCACGAGCAGGATCTTACCATCGCTCGCGACATCGGCGATAGAAAGGGAGAAGGCAACGCTCTTGGCAGCCTAGGTAACGCCTACAACAGTCTCAGTGAACCCAAACGGGCCATTGAGTTCTTCGAGCAGGTTCTTACCATTGCTCGCGACATCGGGGACCAGCGTTTGGAAGGCAACACCTTGCAAGGTCTCGGGGTTGCCCATAGAAATCTCGGCGAATTGCGCTGTGCCAATGAGTTCTTCGAGCGGCGCCTTGCCATGGCCCGCGACATCGGCGACCGGCGCGGAGAAGGTAATGCCCTTGGTAACTTGGGCACCGTTCACCTGGATCTCGGCGAACCCCGTCGCGCCATCGAATTCTGCGAGCAGTGGCTCTCCATTGCTCGCGAAATCGGCGATCGGCATGGAGAAGGCACTGCCCTTGGTAACTTGGGCCTCGCCCACCTGGGTCTCGGCGAACCCCGTCGCGCTATCGAATTCTGCGAGCAGTGGCTCTCCATTGCTCGCGAAATCGGCGATCGGTGTGGAGAAGGTGCTGCCTTGGGCGGCCTGGGCCTAGCTTACTCGGGTCTCGGCGAACCCCGTCGCGCCATCAAGCTCTACGAGCAGCAACTCGCCATCGCTCGCGAGATTGGGGATCGGCGTGGAGAGGCCAACGCCAGTTGGAATCTCGGATTGGTCTATGAAGAGGAAGGGGACCTTGCTCGCGCCGTCGACCTGATGCAAATCTGCGTCGACTTTGAGCGAGAAATCGGCCATTCCGATGCCGAAGAGCACTCCGCCGACATCCAAGCTGTCCGCGACCGCATCGCCGAACAGAGTTGACGGGCGGCAAGCCCCCTCAATCCCCGAACACGTCCTGGAGTCGCTCAGCGGTCAGCACCCGGTCGCTCCACTCCAGGAGATGGTCCACGTCCGTCGAGCGCACCCGCTCCTCCACTTCGGGAGACAGAGAGCCGAACTTGAAACGCAGTTGGCGGAGCAGTACCCCTGCTCTCCCTTCCTGACGCCCTCTTCCCGAATCTTGTCGTTCCAACTGTCGATCTTTTCAGCGAGCATGGTGGATAAACCCTCCAGAGTTCGCACCTCGTCAGCCTCTTTGGGAGACACTCCGAAGCGCGGCAGGATCACCTTGATCAACCAGGTAACGAACGCCTCCCTCAGGGAGGACTCGTCCAGCGGGATTGTCTCTCGGCCCAGTCCTTGACAGGCACTCATCCATCTATTACAGTCCATGCTACATAATTGATTCGGAGGAGGCCATGAAAAGATCGGCTCTCTTGACTTGCCTGCTAGTACTCGTTCTCATATCAGTGGTTTCGCTCCTTCGGCCCAGTTCTCTCTATGCCGTGGACTGGTGCCCCGAGGGTCCCTATTACACCAGCCAGTACTACGCAGCAGCAGCCACTTGTGTTGACGCGCAAGCTCAGTACAGAAGCCTGGCCCGGCCCGAAGCTAACGCCTTTTGTGGCGGCTCCTTCTATGTCTATCTCTTCACGCTGCCCCCTTGCCAGCAGGATGGCTCCCAGTGGGTTGTGGACGGCCCGGCAGAGTTCTATTGCAGAGTGCCCTGCTAATCGACTGGGAGAGCCTTTGACGGGCTCGCCTCCCGGATCGAGATCAACGAAGCCGGAACCTGCCTTTGCGGTCCCGCCAGGGACCACCGTCGGGTAGCACCGGATTTCAATCCAGGGCGGGGTGGAGGCACGCGACAGCAATTTTCCCTGACGTCGTAGTCTCTCGAGACGCCTCCCCTCCCCCACCCGCACCGGCCCGCGACCTCTTGCCGCATCGGGAGCCGAATCTCGGGCGTGGCCTTGGGCCGGCAGGGATGCCAGCGGTCCCAGGGAGGCGCTATACCTGCGGTCCGAAGTCTCCGCGCTCCCTTCGTGGCTCTGCGCGAAGACTTCCGGAGGTCTCCTCTATATAGTTTTTTGACCCGTCCATATAAGTTGCATGCGGCCCTCAACGGGTACCACCACGGTCCATATAAATTTTTTCTGGGGCTATATAGGATGAGATCCGGTACGGCTTGGGCGGTGCTGGATTTATATAAAAAGCTTGGCGGTCTATATAGAAATGAACCTGGCGACAAGCGGGGAGTATCCGCATAGCGCTGGGCGGAGACAAAACTATATAGAGAAATAGGAAAATTATATACGGTGGCGTCTCGGCGGCTCTTCCAGAGGTTCTTCTTATATGAGATCTCGGAAATCTCATATGAAGCAGCCTCCCTGGAGCTGACACCGGCCTGTTCTTCATATACTATCCAGAGAGTTTCATATGGGAAATTGTCCAGTTCCCGTGTCCCGGAGATCCGTTCCGGCTCGCGCGGAGCTTACACCCAGGAGGAAAAGGCGTGTTCACGAGCCTGGATGTCGACGAAGAGCTGTTCATGAAGGCGTGGAAGCTGTCGCGGATCAAGACGAAGAAGGGGATGATCGAGGAAGCGCTTCGGACGTACGTGCGGCTCCATGAGCAGGCGCAGGTACGGTCTCTGCGCGGCAAGCTGGCCTGGAAGGGAGACCTGGACGAGGTGCGGGAGGAGCGCGGTGCAGGTTCTCGTTGATTCGTCCGTCTGGATCGAGTACTTCACGGGCAAGGCGTCTCCCCAGGCGGACTACCTGGATTCCCTGATCGGCCGGGCGGCCGTGGTGGTCGCCGACGTGGTGATGATGGAGGTGCTTCATGGGCTGCCGGACGAGGTCCACCGGAAGCAGGCCCAGGAGGCGCTCCTCAAGTTCTGGCTGGTGGAGACGGGCGGGTTCGACGTGGCGGCCCAGTCGGCCGTGAGCTACCACACGTTGAAGGCCCGGGGCGTGCCGGTGCGGGCGGCGGAGTGCCGGCTGGCCACATTCTGCATCCTGAAGGGGTTCTCCCTGCTCCACTCGGCGCCGGGGTTCGAGGTGTTCGAGAAGTATCTGGGGCTGCAGGTGGCGCGGCCGGGGTGAGCCTTCCTTCCCTCCCAGCTCGGACTCGCTATTCAGCCGGTCAGCACCATCCATTGTAGGAGCGCTGCCGATGAACGGCAGGCATCGTCGATTCAGGAGAGCACCATGAACAAGCTCGCCCTTCGATGTCCAACCTTCTCCGTTTTCGTCTTCGGGCTGCTACTCATGAGCATGGTGGGCGCTGCCGCGGCTGACGAGAGCCCCCGGCGCGCTCCGCAGGCGAGAGAGGCTTTCCGGCCCGTAGCTCTGCCATTGACACTGGGCTGTCCGAGTTGCGCTCTTGCCTTCGAGAAGTGCTTCGCGGACTGCTTCACCGACGGAGCCAAGGGCACAACGCCGGCCTGTGTGAAGGCGTGCCGCAAAGCGGCGGCTGTCTGCAGGTGTGACGAGGCGGTTACCTTGCGCAGCGAGGATCTCGTCAAGTGGGGGTTGGTGAGCATGACCAAACAGGAAGCCTGCCACGGATGGGTAAGTTGCCAACCGAACTACCCGGCCTGTACCGGTTGGTCCGGCACATCTGCCTGCGGTACTCCGCATTGTGATTCTGGCCCCTACTGCGTGGAGTGTACCGAGGAGTCGTGTCCCGTCGAGGAAGCCCCCTATGTACACGCACCCATTGAACGCTTCCGCGTCTGCTTCGATCAGTTCGCCAACCCATGCACGGAGTGGCAAGTCTGGAGTTACCCCGGCTGCGGCGAGTGCCCGGAAGAGTAGTGCCCGTGCGACCTCACCCTCAGGCTCCCTCTCCTTCAGGAGAGGGGTTGGGGTGAGGTCGCAACGGCAGAGGGCCTAGCTCGCGCCGGTCGTACCGATCACGATCTCCACGCGCCGGTTGCGGGCCTTGCCGGCTTCGCTGGAGTTGGGAGCCACGGGGTTCTGCTGGCCGTGGGCGAAGACACGGACGCGGCCCTCGGGGAAGTTGGCCGCGGCCTGCTGCTCCAGCCACTGCCGGACAGCGAAGGCCCGCTCTTCCGAAAGGCGCATGTTGGCGTCCGGCGAGCCGACGTTGTCGGTGTGGCCGTGGACCTCGACGACGGCGGCGCTGGCCACGAGGAGGTCGCGCAGGAGCTGCTGCATCTCCCGCTCGGCCTCGGGGGTGAAGGTGGCGCTGCCGGTCTGGAAGTTGATGTTCCAGGCGCGGCGGCTGACGACGTTGCGCACCGGCTCGGCGGCCGAGAAGGTGGGCGTCTCCGCGGAGGCCATGGTGGTGCTCGCGGCCGGCATCTTGGCCGCCACGGCCTGGACGTAGGAGGTGTCCAGGATCTCGGAGACCGGAGGATACGAGGGCACCAGGTCCGGGTACTGCTGCTTCACGATGTCGCCGAACACCGTGTAGGTGGCCGCGAACAGGTTGGACGAGCCGGGCGCCAGGCCGTAGAGGACCATGTTGTCCGCCAGGTTGTTGACGGAGGAGCCGCCGAGGCTCACGCGCAGGCCCTGCTTGTCGCGCTCCTGGACGACGTCGAAGTACTTCTCCCAGTAGTCGGGGCCGGCGTCGGACTCGTTGTAGACCGCGGCGCTGATCTCCGCGGCCTTGCGCAGGGCGGCCGGGCTGCTCTTGACGGCGTCGCCGCCTTCGAAGATGGACTGGAGCATGCCCTCGACGATGGGACGGTTGTCCTTCATCCACTTGTCGATGCCGATGATGGTGTTGGGCATCTGCGAGGCGTACTCGCGGGTGGAGGCGATGGAGACCAGGCCACCGCGCTTCTGGGCCACCGAGACGTCGCCCGGGGTCCAGGTGACCACGCCGTTGACGCAGACGCGCTTGGTGTCGCCCGTGCGGCGGCCGTTTTCGACCACGGGCCGCTCTTCGCAGTAGTTCGAGATGTACTTCTCGGCGGCGTCGATGTAGTCGGAGGTCGCGACCCAGTTGAGGCAGTTGGGATCCCAGGTCCGCTCGTCCGGGTTGTTGCACAGGCCGTTGTCGCCGAGCCACTTCTGGGCGATGTTCCAGTCGCCGTCGCGCAGGTAGCCGGCCACCAGGCCGCCCTTGGAGGAGGCGGGGTTGTCCTTCCACTCGGGCAGGCCCATGAACTTGTCCTCGCCGCGCGAGTAGCCGGCCGAGCCCACCACCTTGGCCTTGTATTCGGGGCCGAGGCGCTGCAGGGTGTCGTTCAGGCCCTTCAGGAAGGTGGCCGCGCCGTCGCCCATGATGGCGACGAAGTGGGCGCCCTTCTTGGGATGGGCCTCGCCGTTCTTGAGGTCGTTGGCGAAGGCGATGAGCGCCTCCTGCATCTTGCCGGCGTCGTCCTCGCGGGTGAACTTGAGGTTGACGCCGTTCTTGCACATGAGGCTGCCTTCGGTGGCCTGGGGGCCGCCGGTCGCGAGCATCATGCCCATCTGCGAGTTCCAGGCCCAGTGGTAGAAGCGGACCTCCGGCAGATCGTCGCAGCCGGGCTGGCTCCCCGGCATGGCGAAGTTCCGGTTGGATGCCTGGGCCGCCTGCGAGGTGGGGGCATCAGGCAAGTCGGCCTTCCCCGGCACCACGGCTTCCCTCGTCTTGGCCGCCGGCACGACCTTGTCCAGCAGGCCGGGCATGAAACGCCGGACGCTGAAGAACGCGGCCACGAGCAGCGCCACCACGATGATGACCTTCCCCAGAGGGGTGAGCTTCATTTTATCTTCTCCTTTGGCTCGGCGCCCTGGGGCGCGGTCGCCAGGAAATCCGTTAAGGCTCTGTGCCAGGGGTCCGTCGGCATGGGGTGTAGATTCTATAACGCCAGGACGCACCCCTTCATCCCAGATTGTGTCCGGGATCGCGGAATGATTTCAGGACGAGGCCGGCCAGCGGTCCGGGCCGGGCTCATGCCGCCGATGAGCTCGTCCATGGCGGGGCGCAGGGAGTCGACGAATCGCTCGGTCTCCACGATCTGCTCCACCACCGCGCCCATGTAGCTGGCGATCTCGTTGGCGCTGAACTGCGAGGCGCTCACCCGGCCCAGGATGACCTCGAAGACGTCCGAAAACGCCCCGAGCTGCGCCACCACGAGCTGGTCGCGCTTCTGGCATTCGAGCAGGAGCTCGCGCTGCTTTTCCAGGATGTTGATGTGCCACTCCCGGGTGCGGGCGGTGGCGGGCTCCTGCTTCGCCAGCTCCTGGAGCTGCTCGATCTTTTCGTCCACCTCGGCCAGGCGCCGGTCGACGCTGGGCAGCGGCGGCGCGGGGGGTAGCGACCGTACGGCCTGGAGGCGCTGCTGGTCGCGCCGGTTCTGCTGCGGCGGCGGGGGCGGCACGGCCTGGACCTCCGCGGCGTCGGCCCCGGGCCGGATGTTGGCCAGGATCTGGAGATAGGAGACGCGCTCGCGCACGAAGGAGAGGTAGGCCGTGAGCATGTAGCCGAGCTGCTGGAGGATGCCCGCCTTGGACGCGGCGTCCAGGTCGTTGCGGTCGTAGAGCACCTTGGTGACCCGGCCCCGGATCTCGGCGAGCCGCCGGTAGACGGCCATGTAGTCCGGCAGCTTGCCGGCGCGGGTCCAGTTGGCGACCGGGTTCTCGGCCAGCAGGACCTCGACGCGCTGGCGCAGGGCCTCGCGGTCCAGCTCCGCCTTGCGCTCCACCTCGCGCCGCTCCTCGTCCTCGATCTGCTTGATGTAGCGGTCGCCCGTGGCCGCCAGGCTCACCCAGCCCACGGCGCCCAGACCCCAGAGGATCAGCGGCAGGGGATTCGCGAGCACGGCCGAGGCCGCCAGGCTGACGGCGCCCGCGACCAGGTTGCCCTGGGACGTGACCGCCTTGGCGATGCTCTTCTTGAGCAGGACCTTTTTGTCGATGGGCATCGGCTACAGGCTCGGGAAACGGGCGCGGATCTCGCGCATCATGAGCATGAACTCGGGTGTGGTGGCGATACCGTCCCGCCAGGCCAGCCCGCGCTCAATGAGATTGTAGCTCTCCTGGATGCGGGCGCCAGGGATGATGTTGCCTTCCTTGTCCCGGTCGCGCCCCATGAGCCAGATCGTATCCGCCACCTCCAGGGCCGCGCCGATGTCGTGGGTGACCACGATGATGGTGTTCAGCTCGTGCATGCAGGCCACCTCGTTGAGCAGCTCGCTCACGCGGTCGATGGCCATGGGGTCGAGCCCCGAGAACGGCTCGTCGAGCAGCAGCAGGTTCTCGCTGCACATGAACTGCTGGGCGATGGCCACCCGCTGGCGCTGGCCGCCGGAGAGCTGGGGCGGATAGTGGCCGCCCTTGTCCTCCATGCCGAAGCGCTTGAGGAAGCTCTGGGCCTTCTCCCTTGCCTGAGCCCCGGAGAGCCCGGCCTGCTTGCCGGCCACCATGAGATTGCCCAGGACCGTGCGGTGGGCGAAGAGTGGATAGTGCTGGGCCACGACCCCCACCCTCCCCCGCTCTACGGGCTTCTGCTCCTCGCCGATCAGCACCCGGCCCGTGTCCGGCGGGTCGAGGCCCGAGAGGATCCGGAACAGGGTCGTCTTGCCGATCCCCGAGGGGCCGAGGAGCCCCACCACCTGGCCGGCGATCTTGTCGGGCCGCACGACGTCGCGGATCTCCATGTTCACATCCCGCAGGATGGGCACGCCGCCCTTGGCGACGCTGACGTTCTCCGCCTTGAGGAGGATTCCCTTGTGCTCGTACTCGAAAGAAGCCATGGCGTCCTACCTCTTCTCCAGGGTGAGGTCGGCGTAGGGCAGCGTCAGCCGCCGGAGCACGCCGATGCCGTAGTCCTGGAGCAGGCCCACGAGCAGGATGGTGATCTGGATGGCGAACACCTCCGCGATGTGGAAGTGCTTGTTCTGGTTGAGCAGCATGGCGCCCACGCCGCCCTCGGAGCGGGAGATGCCCTCCACCATGGTGAGCATCATCCAGCCGATGGCCGCGTTCTGGCGCAGCACCTCGAACGCCCGGTCCGCCGTGCCCAGGATGACGACCTCCCAGACCACCTTCCACTCGTTCATGCGCAGCGTGCGGGCATGGTCGAACTTCTCCTTGGGGATCGACAGCACCTCGGCCGCCATGGAGGTGACGAAGAACACCGTCATGCCGAAGACCAGGAGCGAGATCTTGAGCGGCCGGCCGCCCCCCACCATCAGCGTAAAGACGAAGGTGAGGCCGATCAATCCCAGGAACCGCCCCTTGGACACGGCCAGGGCGATGGGCCGGAAGGCCGGCACCACGGTCAGGTACGAGAGGGAGAGCGAGATCAGGAGGGTCAGCCCCAGCGCCTGCAGGTTCATGCTGAAGCTGGTCCACAGCTCCCGTCCGAGCCCCTGGTTGAACCAGAGGTTCTGGAACGCCCGCAGAACCTCCATGGGCTTGGGCAGCACCGGGAAGGGCGAACTCAGCCAGATCAGGAGGACGATCGCCACCTGGGCGGCCACGATGATCCGCAGGGTGTTCTTGGAGATCGCCCGGTTGGGCGCAAAAGCCGCGAGAACGTTGTTCAACTTCGAAAAGCCTCCTCGGAAGGGGGGTGTCTCCCCGATCAGGGGGTGGATTCTACAATGTGTAGATCCCGCCCTTCAGGTGTGCCCTGCTGGGCGAAACGATTTCGCCCCCCCTATCCCAGAAACCGCCCCCGCAGCTCCGGCGTGGGCACCCAGCAGGTCTCCGTCTTCCCGAACCAGCGGTAGCGGTTCCGCGCGATCAGCCGGTAGGCGGCGTCGCGGAGGGGGCGCGGGACCAGTCGGAAGACTCCGAACAGCCTCCAGGGGCCGCCCAGGCCGTGGGCGATGCGCAGGGCGGCGTCACTCTCCTTGTACCAGCGGCCTCCCTCGACCAGGATGACGCTGTCCACCTTCTCGCGGTCGATCCCGAAGTCGCCGCGGAGCTTCTCCCCCAGAGGCGACTGGAGCGAGGCGAAGCGGAAGCGGGCGTGCCGGTCGTGCCGGAGGATCGTCTGGACGGAATGGTTGCAGAGGTTGCAGACGCCGTCGAAGAGCACGAGGGGGTTCGCGGGCGCTTCCATCCCATTCATTCTAGAATGCGCCCGGGAGGAGAATGGCATGGCAGAGCTCACCGGCACCCAGAAGAAATACCTGCGGGGATTGGCCCATCACCAGGAGCCGGTCGTACAGCTCGGCAAGAACGGGCTCACGGAAGGCGTCCTGAAGTCGATCGACGAGGCGCTCGAGATCCACGAGCTGATCAAGGTGAGGCTCGCCGGCGCCGAAGGGAAGAAGGAGCTTTCCAAGGAGATCGCCGATCGCACGGACAGCGCCTGGGTCGGCCTCGTCGGCCACGTGGTGACCCTCTACCGGCGCCAGCCCGATCCCGAAAAGCGGACGATCGAGCTCTGACAGGCCCCCGATCCCGGAGATTATTCCCGCAGCAGATCATCCCCGCAGCAGCTTTCCCACCTTCCGGCGGATCTTCCTGGCGAGGCTGGGGGGCGGCTGCGGATCCGTCCTGTAGCCGTTGCCGCCGGACTTGACAGGCCGCCTCGCTACGATGTGCCACACGGCCACGGTATAGTCCCGCGTCATGCGGGCCGCTTCCATGTCGGCCGACTCCTGCTGGCCCCAGCTCTCCAGGTCGCGCAGCCGCTTCAGCCGCGTCCGGAACTCCTGCACGGCCGCGGCCACGGCGGCGCGCACCTCGTCGTTCAGGTCCTCGGGCAGCTTCGGGTCGTTGAAGGCGGCACCCGCCTCCTCGACCTCCTGGAACTGGGCCTCCAGCTCCTTCACCTGCTCGTGGTGATCACCGGGCACGTTGATGACCTGGACCTCGAGCCCGTGGCTCTCCAGCAGGGCGCGGTGGAAGTCCAGCTCGAAGTATTCGCCCACGTCGTAGTAGTCGACGCCCATTTTCGCGGCGCAGTAGCGGCGGGCCACCACCCGGGGCAGGAGCACGATGCCGAAGTACTGGAAGTGGGGGTCCTTGAGGATGAAGGTGGGGCACATCCGGTTGGGCGCCGCGATGTAGACGCAGCCCCCCTCATTGGTGGCCCGGGACAGGCAGCGGAGGAGCTGCGGCACACTGTCCACGTGCTCGATGACGTCGTTGCAGGTGATGAGATCGAAACCGCCGAGCCCCTCCATGAAGTCGGGGTCCGAGACGTCCCCCTTCTCCACCTTGTGCGGCATGCCGGCGGCTCCCAGGAAGGGCCGGGCCACGTCCAGGAAACGGTCGTCGAGGTCGATCCCCACCACCTCGCGCGCGCCGGACTCGGCCGCGGCCACGAGGAACCCGCCGTAGGCGCATCCGGCGTCGAGGAAGCGGATCCCCTGGAGGGCGCGGTACGGCCGGATCTCGTCCATGGCCAGCCGCCCCCGCAGCACGGTCTCCAGGGCGTAGTTGACGTAGGTCCGCATGGGCTCTGTGAGCGCCTGGACAGGGACGTCTTCCGAGACTTTGTAGAGGCGCCGGACCTCGGTTTCCAGCACGGATTCAGCAGCTTTCAGATTCATGGCGGGGCGGATTGTACTTGAGTCGCCAGATCCAGAGGGTTCTGCGGGGGCAGCCCGCCCCTGGGCTGCCCCTTTGAGGAAGGTCCTAGTACCCGCCGCCGTAGCCGCCGCGGCCGCCGCCACCACCCCGGCCACCGCCGCCGCCGTAGCCACCGCCACGACCGCCGCCGCCGCCACCGTAGCCGCCGCCACCACGGCCACCACCGCCGCCGTAGCCGCCGCCACCACCACCCCGGTCTTCCTTGGGACGGGCCTCGTTGACCGTGAGACTCCGGCCTTCTATGTCCTTGCCGTTGAGGGCGGCGATGGCCGCCCGGGCCTCTTCGTCGTTGCTCATCTCGACGAAGCCGAAGCCCTTGGAGCGCCCGGTGTCCCGGTCCATGATGACCTGCGCGGAGTCCACAGTCCCGTGTTCCGCGAACAGATCCTGGAGGTCGCTGTCCCTGATGCTATAGGACAAGTTGCCGACGTATAGCTTTCTACCCATTTCCAGACTCCTTGCTTGTCCGTCGTCCGATTCAGTCCGTGACGACACACTGCGATACCTGAACACCCTTCATCCGAGACTGTCGTCGCCTGACGAATCGCGGATGGTTTTCGGAGCTTTACGCCCGAATCCACCCGAACGTTCAAGCCCCACTCTTACGATCCTAGCATCATCTAGGGTGCTGATATCCAGTTTCGGGCTGAAATGTCGCGAATTAGGGCGCGTCTCTGTCTCAGGCCTCTCCGGGTGAGGCACCCTTGAAAGGTAAGCGGGGGGATGATCCCCCTGTAACTTTCCCAGGAGAACCGCCCCATGAAGAAAGCTTTCCTGCTCGGCCTTTCCCTGCTGCTCCTCGGCTTCGCCGCCAGCGCCCCTTCGACCGCGAACGCCGGAAGCTGCTGCCCGATCCTATGCAGAACCGACAGCGACTGCAACTCGACCTGCGGCGTGGGCCTCGGCCGGTGCGTGGGGGGTACGACCTGCTGCCGGGTGTGCCTCTGCTCGCTGGGAGGGAGCTAGGACACCAAGGACGCCAAGGACATCAGGGACATGGTCCTTGGTGTCCTTGGTCTTTTGGTCCTTTACCCTGGCACACCTGGGAGCGCCGGCAGCCCCCTTGAGGATAGGATCCGGGGCATGGGCGGGATCGACGTCGCCATCGTGGGAGCGGGAGCCGCGGGCCTGACGGCAGCTGGAGAGCTGCGCAGGAAGGGATTCGAGGTCGCCGTCTTCGAGGCTCGCGACCGCATCGGCGGGCGCATCCTCACCCACCGCGATCCCCGGGTGCCGCTCCCCATCGAGCTGGGCGCGGAATTCATCCATGGCGAAGCCCCGGAGACCCTGCGCCGGCTCGCCGGGGCCGGTCTCCTCGCCTGCGACATCGCGGGAGAGCACTGGCGCGCCGAGCGCGGAAAGCTCCGCCGGGCCGAGGACTTCTGGGAGAAGATCGACCGCGTCCTGACTCGTATTCAGGAGGACGGACCCGACCTCTCCTTCTCCGAGTTCCTCGCCCGGAAGGCCAAGGGCCCCTCCCTGACCCGTGACCGCGCCGCTGCCCGCGAGTTCGTCCAGGGCTTCCACGCCGCCGACGTGGACGAGATCAGCGCCCACTCCATCGCCCCCGAAGAGGGCGAGGCCCCCAGCGAGTCGGCGGCCCGCCTCGCCCGCGTGGTCCAGGGCTACGACCGCCTCCCCCAGGAGCTGGCGCGGGACCTCGGGGACGTTATCCACCTGAAGACGCCCGTCACCGAAATCGCCTGGGAGCGGGGCGGGGCCGAGCTCACCCTCCAGCCCGAAGCCGGACCAGAAGCCGGAGAAATTGACCGGGTCCAGGCCCGCGCCGCCGTAATCACCCTTCCCGTGGGCGTGCTCCAGGCCCGGCCGGAAGAGCCGGGAGGGCTCCGGCTGCGCCCCGATCCGCCGCGCATCCGCAAGGCCCTGAGCGGGATCGCCATGGGCTCCGTTCTGCGCATCGCCTTCTGGTTCCGCGAATTGCCCTGGGAACAGGAGCGGCTGAGCTTCCTCCACCTGGGAAGCGGCAGTCCGTTCAACGTCTGGTGGTCGGCCTACCCCCTGCGCTGGCCGCTCGCCGTGGCCTGGAGCGGCGGCCCTCCGGCCAAGGCCCTGGCTGGGAAAGGACGGGAGGAGATCGAGTCCACCGCTCTGGCCGCCCTGGCCGAGCAGCTCGGCGTCTCCACCCGCCGCGTGAAGTCTCGAGTCCTGGGCGCCTGGAGCCACGACTGGGACGCCGATCCCCACGCCAGAGGCGCCTACAGCTACGCCCGCGTTGGAGACTCCGAGGCGGCGAAGACCCTCGCCCGCCCCGTCCAAGGCACCCTCTTCTTCGCCGGTGAAGCCACAGATCCTGAAGGGAGGACGGGGACGGTGGAAGGCGCGATCGCCACGGGTTTGCGGGCGGCCAAGCAGGTGGAGAGGGCGCTGAAAGCCCTGGATTGAAATCCAGGGCTACCGACGGTGGTCCCTGGCGCCGAGAGCTAGGAGCCTGCGCGGCAGAAAAGCCAGGCAAGGACACAAGGACTGCAAGGACAGCAGGGACAATACAAATGCCGAGATCGTCATCCTCCTCCCAGCTTTTGAGGTCCTTGTTGTCCTTGCTGTCCCTGGTGTCCTTCCTTGATGCGCTAGAATGAGGTAGGAGACAGCCTATGTCCTCGCGAGCCAGCTTGCACCGCCTGATTGACGACCTCCCGGAGACCGAGATCTCCCGCGCCGAACGTGTCCTCGAAGCTTTGAGAGAGACGGCAGAGAGACCCCTCTATACCCTGGAAAACGCCCCGGAAGACGACGAACCCGAGACCCCTGAAGAGGCCGCAGCCGTTGCTGAAGCCTGGCGCGAGCACAAAGAGGGAAAGAGTCTGACGACCCAGGAGTTGAAGCGGGAAGCTCGGGCTGGAGTGAGCCTGCACCTCGAGTGGACCCCAAGAGCGCAGCGTGACCTAGGCCGGCTTGATCTTCCTACCCGCGAACGGGTCGTCGCCGCCGTGCTCAAACTCGCTGAAACCCGCCAAGGAGACGTGATCAAGCTCTCGGGCAAGAATCCTCCCGAATATCGCCTGCGGGTCGGCGGCTGGCGTGTCCGTTTCGCCTGGGACCAGGCTTCAGATGCCCTCACCGTCTTGCACGTCTTCAAGCGCGGACAGGGATACGAATAGACCGAGTTGGAGAGATTTCACCGAGAAGCCCCTGCCCCGAGCCCCTTGCCTCCCCAACGTATCTCCAGGGTGAAATTCCCCGTCACGATCCACTTGCCGTCCTGTCTGGCCAGGTTCAGGCCGTGGCGGAGGGCTATGGAATCCATCGCCCACCGGGTCAGAGCGATGCCGCGATCCGGCCGATCCTGATCGATCTGCCAGAAGCCGATCGACGCCGGCCTATACTGAGGCAGCTCTTCTTTCAGGAAAACAGCGCTCTGCTGGAGATCCTCGACGAGGAATTCCCACCTTTCCGGCTGCTTCTCCTTGTAATACTGGATCGCCGCGGCCTTGATTTCTTCCAGCTCCTCGCACGTGAATACCACTTCCTCAGGAGGCTCGACCGGCTCCTCTGCCAGGGCGGCTGTGCAGACGAGAGCCAGGGACAGCACGGACAGGATGACTCCGGCTATCGTTTGGGCGGGCTTCAGCATGGGTTCCTCTGAAGGCGTTGGGGAAAGGTTCTTGTCTGGCTTTATCGTACACCAGCTCGAAGAAGACAGCAGGTTTACGGGAGATGTCAAGAAAACGTCCACGTAACCTCACCGTCAGCCTCGGCACAACCGTCCGTAGAGATGCTCCAGTCCTCAACCGGGCACTTTCCGGGTCCACAAACGTCGGAGCGTCTCTTCGGAGGGTAGGCGTAACGATCCATGGCAACTGATTGGACCGCAAAGAACCAATTGAGAGGTGTATAACCAGTCCTTTCAGATTTGTGCTGAAGGCGGCTTAACCAACTCATCCGCCTCGTTTTCCCACGCCTGCGCCTTCTCCACTTGATTCAGGCGCCGTAGGCACTTCGCTCCTTCTCTTAGATTGAGAGCTAGACGGGAAAAATTGACACGCCCGTAGATATCTCCCTGCCGATAAGCCTCAATGGCCCGCTCAAACCACGGCAGCGCCTCCTCGTACTTCCCAACGCTCAATAAACAAATACTGACTTGGTGGAGGCTCCTGCCCAGGCTCTTGTGATCGACGCGTCCATGGAGATCCCCCTGCTGCGCGGCCTCGACCGCACGCTCATACCATGTCCTAGCTTCCTCGAATTGCTCGACGCCCGACAAACAGATACCGACTTGGTATAGGCTAATGCTCAGGCTTTCGTGATCGACGCGCCCGTGGAGATCTCCTTGCTTCTTGACTTCGACGGCCTGCTCATACCACGTCTTAGCCTCTTCGAATTTCTGGATGCTCGACAAACAAAAACCGACTGCATGCAAGCCTTTACCTAGGCTTTCGTGATCGACGTGCCCGTGGAGATCTCCTTGCTTCTTTGCCTCGACCGACCGCTCGTACCACGGCCTAGCCTCCTCAAACTTCCCGATACTAGACAGACAGAAACCGACTCCTTGCAGGCTCTTGCCCAGGTTGCTTTGATTGACACGCCCATAAGGGTCGCCCTGCATGTTTACCTTACTAGCTAGTCCATAGCATAGGCTACAGATGGTGCCTGAAAGAAGGATCTTACCAGTCTTGGCAGAGACTTGATCTTGGCTAAATCGGCTTCGACTCGTTGGCGTAGCGACTCATTTCTTCGGAGAGGCTTCTTTGACACTCCTTGAGCTCTCAAATGATTCCAGACGAACTCGTCCGGATTCAGGTCTGGCGCATAGCCCGGAAGAAAGTGCAACTCAATCTGCCCCTTTTTCTCTTGAACAAACTGCATTACCACCTTAGCGATGTGAGCAGGATGACGATCAACCACCAAGAACACCGGCCGCCTGCGAGAACGAAGAAACACCTTGAGGAACTCTATAAAACGAGCCGAGTTGAGATTGCCCAAGAACGTCTGGTACCAGAAGCCTCCCCGAGCATTGACTGCCGAGATGGCATTGACGGCTTGGCGTTGACCACTGGTTTGAACCACAGGTGTCTGTCCCCGCGGAGCCCAAGTCCGACCCAAGGGTACGTCGGAGCGAATTCCAGCTTCATCCAGGAAAAAAATGTCCGCCCCCCGGTCCTTGGCGCGACGCCGCAGCTTCGGGTAGTCGACCTTCAACCAGTGCTCGATCGACTCAGGATCTCTCTCGTAAGCGCGACGCAACGGCTTTTGAGGGGTAATATCCAATTCGGCCAGCAAGCGACCCACGCTCGTCACGCTGAGCCGCACACCGAATTTCTTGTCGATCAGGTCAGCCACCGCTTTTCGAGTCCACAAACCGAAGTCGAATCCATACTGTCGTGGGTCCTTACCGCTGATCCAGTTTCGAACCGCCTGTTTCTGCTTAGCGGTCAACTGACACGGAGGCCCTGGAGCCTTCCGGGAGCGCAGTGCTTCTTCGCCTCCCTCGCGACTCTGGCGAAGCCAGCGGTAGATGACGGTTCGACAGAAGCCATAGCTCTGGATGACTGCGCTAGGTTTCTCCCCCTCCTCGACCCGCCGGATAGCCATCCGGCGGATCGTCTCCAAGGTCTCGTGTGAAAGTGTCCTCCCGTCGATTCGCATGGCGAAAGTATACAACAAGTGGCGCCTTCAGAGTATCCAAAGCTATGGACTCCCTAGTAACCGCCTTCTCATACCACGACTGGGCCTCCTCAGGCCTTCCAAGGTTTGACAGACAAAAACCGACTTCGTGCAGGCTCCTGCCCAAGTTGGCATGATCAACGCGCCCGTGATCGCCATGCTTCTTGGCCTCAACCGCCCCTTCATACCACGGCAAAGCCTCATTGAACTTACCAACGCTTGACAGACAAAACCCCACTCCGTACAGGCTGTTACCTAAACTGTTGTAATTGACACTCCCGTCGAGATCACCCTGCTTCTTGGCTTCAACCGCCCGCTCGTACCACGATCGAGCCTCCTCAAACTTCCCGATCTCCAGAAGAGCATCCCCTACAACTTCTCCGCCATCAATAGAGATTTCGGCCTGTGCTCCAGGCCAGTCCTGAGGTCTGAGGCGGAAAACCATCAAAGCCGTAGCCAATTCGCTGTTCGCCGGATGGTCCACAAGCTTCTTCGCCAACTCCAGTAGACGCTCCCTTTGGGCAACCCGAACCTGTTCCAAGATCGCGGAGTTCCCAACTACCATGGATGTCCCAAGCACGAACGAAGAAAAAAGTTGATGCATCCGGAGATCCACATCCCCATCGAGCAGATGCAGATCCAGACAGGTGTCCAGCAGGCGCTGGAAATCCGCTTCGCTCCAGCCAGTAGCATCCTTGAGATGCTGGTAGAGCTCCTGCCTTGGAATGCGTTGCCCATTGAGGAATGCCGCAGCATGGAGCAGCAGTTGTACTGGGGGCTCCAAGCGCTCATAGACAAGGCGAAAGCTCTCCCGGGCCTGAGGTGCCATTTCCAACCGCACAGAATCGAGGCGGCCGCGGCGGGCCTCATAGGCAAGAGTGGCGGCCGCCGGACAGATCTGCACAGGCAGGCCCCCAGCGAGTTCCGCAAGGGCTTGCCCGTGCCGCGCCGCCACCTCATGACCCGCGAGTTGCTCAATGAGCTCGACAGACGTTTTCGAGTTGAGAGCTTCTACTTCCAGTGTGGACCAGCCGGGACCCCAGCGATCCAGGACTGTAGTAATCAGGACATGGCACGGCATGCCGGCGGGTGGGAGCCAAGGCTGGACGGAATCGGGAGAACGGGCGTTGTCATAGATCAACAGCACGGGGGCGGCACCAAGGGCGAGGAGAGTCTGCATGCACTGGTCTTGGAGAGACAGATCAGGCGGGAACTCTAGATCGAGCACGTTCAAGCCGATCCGTGCCAGGTCTACAGGCATGGCTCCGCTTCCCGCGTCAATAATGAAAGTCCCACCTGGATACAGGTCCCGCTGGCGGCGCGCATATTCGCGAGCCAGTTCGCTCTTCCCTACTCCTGGCGGTCCATGGAAGACCAGAACGCGCTCCCTCGTCGGCTCTCCCAACGCAGCTTGTATCTCGGCTATAAGCGGCTCCCGTCCCACGAAGGGGAGGTCGCGGCGGGAAGGGACGTTGCTCCGGAATCGCGGGAGCGCCGTGGGTTCGGAGGGCTTGGCGGGGATGGCAGGGCTCTTCTCCACCGCTGAGCGCTTCAACGAAAAGCGTTTCTCGTACCCAGGTTCCCGAGGGAAAAAGCTCGGGTCCACGGTCCACAACTCACGCGGCTGGTCCTCATAACGGATCGGGAAGACTGTGACGTGGCAGTCTTCGAAAGTGGCATAGAGAGCGCGGTTAGACCACCTGCGGCTCTGGTAGGCCGCGCCGGCCGCGATGTGGAGGGCTTCGCCGTTCGCCGAGACGACGCTCTCTACGTCCGTTTCATGGAGGTGCCCTCGTAAAAGGACGTCAACATTCCCCTGCAGGCTGGCCTTGATATTCGAGCGCTCGATGTCGCTCAGCCAGTCTAGAGGATGGTGCAGCAAGGCGACGTTGAGGTGGGCGTCCACCTTACCGAGGGCTTCAAGCCCTGAGTCAAGACAACGGCGGCCGATGAAGAGCTTGGCGTGATCTTCATCGTCCTCGCAGAAGAGCGCGGTGTTCAGGGGCAGGACTCCGATCCTGCATCCGTTGACCTCGATGACTTCGACCGGACCGCAGGTGGAGTCCTTCGGCAGCTTCCGAATACCCTTGAAGTAGCGGTTGTACCAGATCCGGAAGGCGCCCAGCTTCTGCTTCAGATGAGGCTTGGGGGTCCTGGGACGAAAATAGGCGTCGGCCTTTTCCCGGGAATCGAGGGTCCTGGCGAGGCCGATCCCCAGATCCCGGTCCACGTCGTGGTTGCCGGGGATCACGAAGAGGTGACGACGGTCGAGTCCTGTGGCGTCCAGCAGTGCGTTGAAGAACTCCGTGGCGATCTCGTACTCGCCCGGCTTCCCCGCGTGGGCCACGTCTCCCGTGGCGAAGATCAGGTCCGGCACCCGGCCGTGCTCACGAAGCTCCTTCACCGAGGAGACGAGGGCGCGCAGGACGACGTCCCGGTCGTAGGGGTCGCCGCCTCGGATGTGGAAATCTGAAACGTGTAGCCAGGTGACCTTCATGGGGGGCTCCCGTACTAGAGGCGTTCGGTCTGTCCCCTTGCCCTGGATTGAAATCCAGGGCTACCGACGGTGGTCCCTGGCGGGACCGCAGTTTTTGCGCCCCCGCAGGGGTCACAGTCGGTAGCCAGGGATTTCAATCCCTGGTGAGGGGGGCCGGCTTCTTCCTATGAGACCACCTCGCATCTCCTCTTCCTGTTGGAGTTGAAGCAATCCTAAGCGGCGTGTCCAGGGCTGGTCAACCCGGCGGCCTCCAGCGGACTTTTAATCCGCGGGTCTAGAATAGAAGCCTGATGCGTACCGTGACCTTGGAAGTCTCATCCCGCGAAGAAGCGAATCGCCGTCTGTTGCGCGCCTTCGAAGGCGAGCCGCAAGGGGCATTCATCAGCTTCGAGACTCCGGCGCTGCTGTTCAAGGTCTTGACGCAGAAGCGGTGGGAGTTGCTTTCTGCTCTGACTGGCGCGGGTCCGGTGACCTTGCGGGAGACAGCCCGCCGGGTCGAACGGGACGTCAAGGCCGTGCATGGGGATGTCCATGCTTTGCTGAATGCGGGCCTCCTGCAGAAGACCCCGGAAGGCCGGATCCTGTTCCCGTTCGATGCCGTGCGCGTGAACTTCGTGCTGAAGGCGGCCTGACTTCCCAGGCTCAAAGCACGCGGTATGAGATCGCCATCCTGTTCTTCCGCTATACTCTCCCCCCTTGGAGGGCCGTTAGCTCAGTTGGTAGAGCAGCGGACTTTTAATCCGCGGGTCCAGAGTTCGAGTCTCTGACGGCCCACCATTCCCCTCCTGTCACCCTTCGCCGCGCCGGTTCGGAACCCAGCCTCGGCAACGCGAGACCTTGGTACGAACGTACCCGAAGCTCGTTGCGGGTTTCTGGACGGAGACCGTCCGGAGGGCAGAGGTGTATAGTGGATTCATACCTCCACTCTTGAAGGGAGCGTTCCATGCGTACCTTTGCACGCTTTCGCGGGCCACTCGGTGTGTTCCTGGCGTTCAGCCTGCTCTTGGGGGCTCCGCGCAACGCCCGAGCGCAGGCCGGTGGCAGCCTGTCGGGCGTGGTCGTGCCCGACCTGCCGCCCGAGGTCTCGCCGGGCGAGGAGGTGGCCTTCACCCCGCCGGCGGGCAGTGAGGGCGGCACATGGACGCTGTGCGGGGAGGTGGCGGCGCCGGAGGAGGAACCCGGGCAACAGCCGGAACCGGAGAGGCCGAGGCCCGCCGCGGCGCAGTTGGGCCTCAAGCCGGACCCGGCGCTGGCGCCCCTTTCGGAGGAGCAGGCGCTCGGGCTGGCCCTTGCCGCCGCGGCGCAGGAGCCGTCCTGGGCCGGGTGCCTGGCGGGCCGGCCGAGCCCACAGGGAGCCAACGAGCGGGCGGCCGGCGAGCCTCTGCCAGACGTCGACGTTGCGCTCGAAAAGAAGCCCTCAGGGTCCTACGCCCTTCAGGTCGTACTCTCGGAGCTGACCCCGGAGCAGGCTTCCAAGGCGGCCACGCCGGCCGACAAACACCGGAATACCGGACAAGCCATGAAGGCGGCCACGCCGGTTGAGGACAAGAGCAAGAACAAGGACACCGAGAAGGCCACCCCGCCGGCCGATCAGGCCGCCACCGACTTGCGGAGCCTTGTCGGGACCAGCGCGGGGATCCGGTATTTTGGCGTCGACCTGCAAGACAGCTCTGGAGGACAGGAGCGCAAGAGCTTTTTTGAAAGCCGCAGCAACACGGCCAACAAGCGTGCCGAGGCATCCAAGGCCGCATACTCCATGCTCCTCCAGGACGGTGCCGGAGGAAAGGCGCCCGGCAACGTCCTCATCACCAGCGCCGACGGTCTCTTTGATGAAGGCGAGATCCCGTCCGTGGTGGTCGCGGTCGCCATGGCTCCCAAGGCGAAAAAAGGGTATGTCGTCGGCCAAGGAGGCGATGCGCGGTCGGTGGCCTTCGCGCCGGTGCAGTGCCAGTCCCCCGCCGAGCAGCCCGAGGCCATGCAGACCGCCCGGGGGCATGAGACCGCCATGGGATCCATCCGCAATATCAAAGCCCTGGTGGTGACGATCCCCCAGGACCACAAGCCGGGCCAGCCATTCCCGGTGATCTTCAAGGACCCCGCGGGCCGGATCGTGCTGAGCGTCGACAACGTGGAAGGCGTCCGCGTGGTGCCGCCGCGCCCGCGCCCGGCAGACCCGCGACCGAGGCTCGACGCGGCCCCCGAGTACTCGATCGCCGGCCGGTCGGTGTGCGCCTGCGGCTACTTCCCCGACGCCCGCTCGCGCGGCGGCCTGCTGTTCGACGAGCGGGCCGTGCAGCCGGTTTCAGTATCGAGCCAGATGGCGATCCTGCCGCTGCCGGCGACGGTGACCCCCGGGCGCCACCCGATCTCTGGCAGCAAGGAGGCGGGGTTCTCGGAAAAGGTCGTCTACACCAACGTCGTGCAGGTCAACGGCCGGCTCGACGCGACCAAGCTGCGCAGCGGCCAGGCGACCCAGATGGAGCTGGTCATCGTGGGGACCGACAAGCCTCTGCCGCTGAGGATCGTCAACAAGACCCCGCGGGTGATCTCGATCGGCGGTCAGGTCGATCAGACGCTCACGACCAGCGGCGGCAACCCGAACCGTCTCGTGCAAACGGTGAATTCCGTGGGGCCCGGCAACTTTGGCATCGACTTCTCGCTCGCTGCCGACCGTTGTCCCTGCCAGAGCCAGCGCTCGGGTCTCTGACGGCCTCAGCGCTGTTCGAGGACGCGGCCGAGCCTTCCCGAGGTCAGTCGCTCCAAATCGGCGTGCTGGCGGACGATGGTCTCTTCGCGGCGGGGGCCGGTGGAGACGATGGTGACGGGGGCCTCGATCTCCTGCTCGATGAAGTCGATGTAGTCGCGGGCTTCCTGGGGGAGGTCTTCCCATTCGACGAGGCCCACGGTGTTGCGCTTCCAGCCCTTGAAGGTGCGCAGGACGGGCTCGGCGCTCTCCAGGGAGCGGCGGTCCGGCGGGAAGTCCCGCAGCGTCTCGCCGTGGAGCTTGTAGGACACGCAGACGGGGATCTCGTCGAATTCGTCGAGAACGTCGAGCTTGGTCAGGGCGACGGAGCTGACGCCGTTCAAGAGCTGGCCGTAGCGGGCGGCCACGGTGTCGAGCCAGCCGCAGCGGCGGGGCCGGCCGGTGACGGTGCCGAACTCGTTGCCGCGGTGGCGCAGGAACTCGCCCGTGGCGTCGGTCAGCTCGCTCGGGAAGGGGCCGCCGCCCACGCGGGTGGTGTAGGCCTTGAGAATGCCGATGGCGCCGTCAATCTTCGTGGGCGGCACGCCGGTGCCCGTGCAGGCGCCGCCGGTCGTGGAGTTGGAGCTGGTGACGTAGGGGTAGGTGCCGTGGTCGATGTCCAGGAGCGAGCCCTGGGCGCCCTCGAAGAGGAGGTTCTTGCCTTCCCGGATCCAGCCGTTGAGAAGCTGCTCGGTGTCGCGCAGGCTGGGCTTCAGACGCTCGCCCCACTCCCGGCACATGTCGGCGTAGGCGGAGGGCGGCGGCAGGGTTTCGCCGTTCAGGGCGGTGAGCTCGACCTGGATGCGGGAGAGGAGAATGCGCAGGCGCTCTTCGAGGTCGGGTGCGAAGAGGTCCACCATGCGCAGGCCGAACCGGGAGGCCTTTCCTTCATAGGCCGGGCCGATGCCGCGGGAGGTGGTGCCGATGCGGCCGGCGCCCCGGGCCTCTTCGCGGGCCTTGTCGAGGGTCGCGTGGCAGGGCAGCAGGACATGGGCGCGGTTGGAGACGAAGAGCCGGCCATCGAACCGCACGCCGCCCTCGTAGAGGCGGGCGAGCTCGGAGAGCATGGCGTCGGGCGCGATCACCATGCCGTTGCCCAGGACGCAGACCATGTCCGGGTGCAGGATGCCGGACGGGATGAGCTGCAGGGAGAAGTGGCGGTCGCGGAACTTGACGGTGTGGCCGGCGTTGTGGCCGCCCTGGTAGCGCACGACGCCGTCGAAGGCCGGGCAGAGGAGGTCCACGATCTTCCCCTTCCCTTCGTCTCCCCATTGCATTCCTACGATGACGACGTTGGCCATGACGGGTGCGCTCCTGTTCGCTCGACTGCCGGATCGGCTTCCTGGTTCGACTTCCTTGGTAATGAGGCTGATTTCGTTGAGGCTACTGAACTTGTAGCGAAGCCGCGAGGCACCTTAGCAGAGGATGGGAGGGTGGGCAAGAAGGTGCTAGCATTGCCCCTTGGAGCTTATCTAGACCTGTGCAAAGTTTCCTTGATGTCGCCAATGTCCTGCTGCCGCTCGCCTACCTGCTGGTAGCGGTCGACTACGCGTTCCTTTTCTTCTCGTCCCACCCGGTGGCCGAGCGGACGGCGACCCCGGCGTTGCGGAGCGTGGTGCTCTTCCACCTGGCCTATCTCGCGGCGCTGACGGCCCGGTGGGGCCAGTTCCCGGCCGCGACGGTGTCGCAGGCGCTGTCCATCGTGGCCTTCGCGGTGGCGGTGATCTATGTGTTCGTGGAGTGGCACGGCCGGGCGCGCTCGACGGGGTTCTGGCTGGTGTCGCTGGTGTTCTTCTTCCAACTCCTGTCGTCGGTGCTGACGCGGCCGAATCCGCCGTACCGGGACATCTTCCACGACCCGTTCTTCGCGGTGCACGTGTCGCTCGCCCTCTTGGGCTATGCCGGGTTCGTGGTGGGCGCGGGGTACGCGTTCCTGTTTCTCCAGCTCTACCGGGATCTGAAGGCGGGGCGCTTCTCCACTTTCTACGGCAAGCTGCCGCCGCTCGAAGTGCTGGAGAAGATGATGCTGGGGGCGCTCTTCGCGGGATTCGTCTCGCTGACGGGCGCGGTGGTGATCGGGGCCGTGTGGGCGACCCGGCTGTACGGCGACGCCTGGCTGAACGACCCCAAGATCCTGATCACCTTCGCCACCTGGGTGCTCTACGCCGCGGCCCTGCTGCTGCGCCGGCTGCGCCGCTGGCAAGGGAGGCAGACGGCGCTGGCGAGCCTCGCGGGCTTCGGGGCCATCCTGTTCTCCCTGATGGCGGTGAACTTCTTCTTCACCGACTTCCACGGGTTCCTGTAGGTCCCCTCATCGGGCGGCCACCGCCGCCCGCCACAGTACAATGAAGCCCGCCTGACCTTTCCGTGGAGATCTCAATGCCCCGACCCGCCGCCCTCTGCCTCCTGCTCACGATATCCGCCATGACTCTGCACGCCCAAGAACCCAAGACCTACGATCTCATCCTGCGTGGCGGCACCATCTACGACGGCTCCGGCAGCAAGCCCTACGTGGGCGACGTAGCCGTGAACGGCGACCGGATCGTGGCCCTCGGCTCTCTGGGTAACGCCAAGGGCAAGACCGAAATCGACGCCAAGGGGCTCGCCGTCTCCCCCGGCTTCGTCAACATGCTGAGCTGGGCCACCGAGTCGCTCCTCGTGGACGGCCGCGCCCAGAGCGACATCCGCCAGGGCGTCACCCTGGAAGTCATGGGCGAGGGCGGGTCCATGGGGCCGCTCGACGACGTGATGAAGAAGGAAACCGTCGAGCAGCAGGGGGACATCAAGTTCCCCGTCACCTGGACCACCCTCGGCGAGTACCTCGACCAGCTCGAGGCCAAGGGCATCGCCCCCAACGTGGCCTCCTTCGTGGGCGCCACCACCATCCGCATCCACGAGGTGGGCTACGCCGACCGGCCCCCCACACCCGAGGAGCTGGCGAGGATGCGCAAGCTCGTGGCCCAGGCCATGGAAGAGGGAGCCCTCGGCGTGGGCTCCTCGCTCATCTACGCCCCCGCCTTCTACGCCAAAACGGACGAGCTCGTGGCCCTCTGCGAAGAGGCCGCGAAGTACGGCGGCATGTACATCTCCCACCTGCGGAGCGAAGGCAACCGCTTCCACGAAGCCCTGGACGAGCTCATCGAGATCTCCCGCCGGGCCAAGCTCCCCGCCGAGGTCTACCACCTGAAGGCCGCTGGCCGGCAGAACTGGGGCAAGCTCGACGCCGCCATCAAGAAGATCGAAGAAGCCCGCGCCTCCGGCCTCAAGATCACGGCCGACATGTACACCTACACCGCCGGCGCCACGGGCCTCGACGCCTCCATGCCCCCCTGGGTCCAGGAAGGCGGCTACAAGGACTGGGCCGAGCGCCTCAAGGACCCGGCCATCCGCGAGAAGGTCAAGAAGGAGATGGCCACCCCGACCGACGCCTGGGAGAACTTCTTCGTGGCTGCGGGTCCGGACAAAATCCTCCTCGTCGGGTTCCGCAACGACAAGCTCAAGCCCCTGACCGGCAAGACCCTCGCGGAAGTCGCCAAGATGCGCGGCAAGTCCCCCGAGGAAACGGCCATGGACTTGGTGATCGAAGACGAAAGCCGGGTGGGCACCGTCTACTTCCTCATGTCCGAGGACAACGTCCGCCGCCAAGTCTCCCTCCCCTGGCTGAGCTTCGGCTCCGACGCCGAGGCCCCCTCGATCGAAGGCGTCTTCCTCAAGTCCAATCCCCACCCCCGCGCGTACGGAAATTTCGCCCGCCTCCTCGGCAAATACGTGCGCGACGAGAAGGTGATCCCCTTGGAAGAAGCCATCCGCAAGCTCACCAGCCTCCCCGCCTCGAACCTCAAGATCCGCGAAAGAGGCCTCCTCAAGGAAGGCTACTTCGCCGACGTCGTCCTCTTCGACCCCGCCAAGGTCCAGGACCACGCCACCTTCGACAAGCCCCACCAGTACTCGACCGGCATGAAGCACGTCTTCGTCAACGGCGTTCAGGTCCTGAAAGACGGCGAGCCCACCGGAGCCGCCGCCGGGCGGGTGGTGCGGGGGCCGGGGTGGGTGGGGTGGAAGGACGGCAAAACGAACTGATTTCTGAAGCTCCGACAGCTTGCCGTGGCGACCTCACCCCAACCCCTCTCCTAAAGGAGAGGGGCTTTGAAGTTTGCTGTTTTTGCCTTTCTCTCCCTCTCCTTTAGGAGAGGGCCGGGGTGAGGTCGAACGGGCAAGGCGTTGCGGCGAATCTCTATTGCCTCACGGCAAATCCGGCCCCCCCGCCATCTCCCCCAGAATCAAAAACCCCTCCGAGATCGCCGCATACCCCGTCGCGTCCGTAACGGCATGGCGAATGGGGAAACCGTTGCAGGCCATGAGTACCTCCCGAAACCCGTTGTCTCCCGGGAGGAGCAGGACGGTGTCGTTCCCCAGAGACCGCTCCTTCGAGGTGATGCTCCCCAGGAACACCGGCTGCCCCTTCCAGAAGAAGAGGTCACCCACGACATCCGTGAAGTACCACTGCTCGATCTTCTCCCCCACAGCGACTCCCTTGAAGGAAACAGCCGGACCCGGATCGCGGAGCTGGGTGAACAGGCGCGACTCGCTGGGCGTCCAGTTCCCCTGCTCGTCGACCTGGAACGTGGTCTTCTGCTCGTCGTCCCAGACCAGGATGCGCCCTTCCGCGTCCTTTTCCATGTATACGTTGGCGCAACCTCGCCGCTTCTCCGTCACCCCTTCCGTGACCCGCACCGCCTCCACGGGTGCTTCGTCCTCCCGCTTCGGCGCCTCGAACGACGTGGCCAGGACCTTTCCAACACGGTCGAGCCGCCAGACAGCGGTATCCGCGCAGGTCGGCTGGGCATAGATCGCGTCCCGTCCCACGACCAGACTGTAGAAGCCGCCCGTCCCCTCGATTTTGCGCTGCAGCCGGATGACACTCACCTGTCCCTGGGGCGAGACCTTGTACAGGTTGAAGTGATCCTGCGACACCGCCCAGACCGACTCGTCCACGGGATCGACCGCCAAGCGGCTCCACCCCTCGCCACCGGGCAGCACATGGGTATGGACAGACAGACTGTCCCCGCCGCGGCTAAGCTGCAACAGGCGCCCCTGAGCGAATAGCACCCAGATCGACCCTTGGGTCAGAGCCACATCCGCCGGCCGCTCCCCGCTGGGCACCCCGATCTTGTCGAACAGGATAGCCTTGGCGCCCTGATGGCAAAGGAGATTGACCGAAGCTGGCCCCTTCTCGACCGGGGCTGCGGGAGGTGTCTTCGCAGGAGGCGCCGAGGCGCAGGAAACAAAGGAGAGAGCAAGCCCGGAGGCAAGGAACAGACGGATTGTGGATCGCAACAACATGATGGTCTCCTGAAGATGGAGGCGGAATTCTACCGCAGGACGAAGGTAGTGCAGGTCGAGCCTCGCCCTGGATTGAAATCCAGGGCTACCGACGGTGGTCCCTGGCGGGACCGCACCTCAGCGCCCTTGACGAGATCGCCACTATCCGCTACTTTTCTCTAAACCCGTGCCTTGACGCTCCCCGGGCCGGTCGCTACTCTGGTCCGGGAGGAGACTTCACGAGGAGCCCTGTCATGGCCATCGCAACCGCCGACAACCGCCGCTTTACGCGAGAAGAGTATGAGCAGCTCATCGAGCAGGGCTATTTCCGCCCTGACGAGAAGGTCGAGCTGATCGACGGGATTCTCTACGAGATGTCACCGCAAAGCATCGCCCACGCTTCAGGAGTTTATAGCTCTCATGAAGCCCTTCGCTCCGTTTTTTCGGCAGGGTACGCTGTACGGTCTCAGCTTCCCCTTGCCTTAGGCTTCGATTCTGAGCCCGAGCCCGATGTCGCAGTGGTGCTGGGAAACGGGAGAGTCCTTAAAAATACCCATCCCTCGACCGCCATCCTCATCTTAGAAGTCGCGGACAGCTCTTTGATGAAGGACCGCAAGCTCAAGGCAAGCCTCTACGCCCGCGCGGGAATCCCGGAATACTGGATCTTGAACTTGGTGGACTGGTGCCTGGAGGTCTACCGGGAGCCCAAGCAGGGCGTCTACACGTCTCGGACCGTCCTCAAAGAGGAGGACAGCGTCTCCCCCCTGTTCAAGCCTGAGGCGTCGATTGCCGTTGCAGACCTGTTTCCCCTCAAGTAGACCGTTCGATCCAAAGGCGGCCCAAAGGGTCGCGAGACTCCAGCCCAGGGCCGAGGCCGGAGGCCGATGCCCTGGGTCAACGTACCCCCACAAACCAGGCGGCCTGAAGGGCCGCGAGAACCTCGGCGGATCGGGCCGCCTCCGATCCAAAAAGATCTCTCGCGACCTTTCAGGCCGCCTCGGTGGGATGCCTTTCCATCCAGGGCATTGGCCTCCGGCCTTAGCCCTGGGCTGGGTTCTGCCGGCCCGTTGGGCCGGGTGGGGCGCCAGTCCCAGGCTCGCTGGAATCATCCGGCGGAAGCTCTTGGAGTATCTCGTCCACCTTGCTCACATATGAATTCATCCCCAACCTCAGGAAGGCCTCTTTGGAGGATAGAAGAACCTCCTTCGCCTGAGGATCGCTCCCTGAGGCTAGTAAGGAACCCAGGAGGTGGCCCACAACCGCTATTGCACTGACGTGACCTATCTTGTTTACGAGCAGCCATGCCTCCATCAAACGAGAAACGGCATCCTTGAATGATTTTTCGGACAGATCAAGCTGTGCAAGGGAGTAGAGGGTATTTGCGACTCCCTCAAGGGCACCGAGTTTCCGGTTAATCTCCAATCGCTCCCTCTGCAATCTCCTTGCTTCCTCCACGTCCCCCGCCTGCGCCCGCAAGCGCGCAATGTCGCCCAGCGTCACCGCTCGCGACCATACATCCCCGAGCTGCTCGTAAGTGCGTAGCTCTTCCTCATGCAGCTTCAGAGCCCCGGACACGTCCCCCGCCTGCGCCCGCAAACGCGCGATGTTGCCTAGCGCCACCGCTCGCGACCGCACATCCCCGAGTTGCTCATAAGTGCGTAGCTCTTCCTCATGCAGCTTCAGAGCCCCGGACACGTCCCCTGTCTGTGCCCGCAAACGCGCGATGTCGCCGAGCGTCACCGCTCGCGACCCTACATCCCCTAGCTGCTCGAAAATGCCGAGCATCTCCTCATGCAGCTTCAGAGCTCCGGATACGTCCCCCGCATCCGCCCGCAAACGCGCGATGTCGCCCAACGCCACCGCTCGCGCCCGCGCAGCCCCTAGCCGCTCGTAAGTGCCAAGCCTCTCCTCATGCAGCTTCAGAGCCCCGGACACGTCCCCCGCCTGTGCTCGCAAACGCGCGATTTCGCCGAGCGCAACAGCGCGTTCTCTGGGATGATCTCCCTCTGTAAAAAGTTTGACTGCTAACTCCAACTCCGATTCCCCTTCGCGGGGAGAGCCAGCTCTAACCAAGGCACGCCCCTTAAGGATCCGAGTTCCTGCCTGATGGAAACGAGCATCAGTGCCTGAACAACCGGTTAGGAGATAGAGAGCGTTTTCCACTGCAGAACTGGCTTCCTTAAGATGACCTAGCGGCTCCAGGCCGTCATGAGATGTAGTCCAAAGGCATGCTGCTGCCACTCGCTCCGGTTCGGACTCACCAGGAGGAAAAATTGCCAAGCCTTCCTGAGCAACCTGAATACAAGCAACATAGGCATAGCGGTCCCGCAACTGCAAAGCCCAATGATCATACAACTCCAACGCCCCCGCCCGGTCCCCCGCCGCATCGCGATGCCGAGCCGCAATCCCAAAATCAGAAAGAGGCCCATCCCGCTTCTCGAAATGCTCCGCCACTTGCTGATGCCAATCCCGTAGCGCCTCCTCCCCTTCACGCTCAGCAAGCGCATTCTGCCGCCGGCTGGCCAAGAGGCGGTGGACCGCATCCCCCCCGGACAACGCCGACGGAGCGACCTTGCGGGCTAGAAGACCATGATCGCGAAGCCAACCGAGGTCCGCGCCGGGACGGGAAATGCCGTCCGCAGCAAGGAGAGTCTCCAACTCTTCAGACGGGAGAGGTTCTTCAAGCAAACAAAGTCGGTCAAACGTAGGCAGCCGCTCTTCAGGAACCTCCTCCAGGACAGTCTCGACAAGCAAGCTCCGCCCTCGCTCCTGACGCTTGGCAGACAACTTCCGGTCCACCGTCTCGACCGCTTTACCAAAGTTGGCGAGAAAAGTCCGGGCGCGATCCGGCTTCCCTTTCAGATACCCACCGAGAAGCTCCAACGCCTTAGGGTGGCCTCCAAGATGGATCAGAACTTGGCGCCAAGCGTCCTCTTCGAGACTTCCCAGCCCTTCAGGATCAAGAAGGCGGAGCTTGCGGCAGCCCGAGGGAGACAGCTCGCCGAGATCACAGTTGCAGACCTCGAAAGGGAGATCCGGCAGCTCAACAGGCAGGCGGCTGGTCAGGAGAAGACGGAAGCCAGGACCACCGAGTTGGAGCAGGGCCGCGAGAGCTTCTCCCAAGAGGGGGTTGCGGAGATGGCCGTCCCCATCCTGGTTGTCCTCAAAGTTGTCCAAGAGGAGGATCGTAGGGACGACCTCCCGTAGCGCTTTCTGAAGATCCGCCTGGAATTGCTTTTCGGCTATGTCGAGAGGCAGGGTGCCGGACCTTTCAACGCCAACTTTCTTGGCAATCTCCTCCAGGAAGGACGCAGGAGACAGCTCCCGGCCGGCGTAGAGGATAAGGAGGTGCGCTCCCTCCTCCCGGCGGCGCTCCAGGAAACGAGCCGCCAGGGTGGACTTTCCGATGCCGCCCAGGCCATGGATGACAATCACCCGTTCGCCACGCTCAAAGGCGCGGAGGAGACGGCGCTCGACATCGCGGCGGCCTACGTATCCCTTTTCCAGATAGGTGACGCCCTCGATGGAGAAATCCTTCCGGAGGATCTCAGCCGACGGTGCCGCGGGCGGAACGCTCGCCTGGGGTGCCACCAGGGGACCGGCATCCCGGCTCAGGGTGAGGGTGGGGGTGGCCCACTCGTGCGCCTCGCCTTGGGCAGCCAACTCGGCCCGGCCCTTTCGCAGGGCGGTTGACAGGTCCGTGCCCAGAGCGATGGCCTCGTAGAAGGCTCCGGCGAAGGCGGAGGCTCCGTGGTCCGAGACGGTGCTCTGCATGCCCAGCACCCGGTGGACGCCGCCCCGCACCAGCGTCTCGGCGAGGCCCGCGGCTTCGGAGGAATCGCAGGCTGAGAGCACCAGGAGATCCAGGGGCTCGGCTTTAGGCGTGGCCCGGAGCCAGGCGAGCAACTCCTCAGCCCCGAGCGGCGAGCGGCGGCCTTCGGAGTCTTCGAGGAAGAGAGCCGGCTTCCCGTTCGCCGTTCCACCGTGGCAGGAGAGATGGACGACCTGCGGGCGGTCTTCCTTGGCGAGTTGGGAGCGGAGCTCTTCCTTGTCTCCGGTGTCCGGAAGGATGAGCCGGCCGCGGCCTTCGCGGACGAGACGGTCGAGGGCTACGAGGAGGCGCTCCTGCTCGCGTTCCCAGAAGAGGTCCGAGTAGCGCATCCCTCCCGTTCCGGGAAGAGCGTCCAGGTCCTGGTCCTCCAGTGGGGAGGCGGTGAAGCCCAGGACGGAGATGCGGTCGGCGGGAATCTCCCGGGCCGGGTCCTTCGACGGGTCTGGAGCCTCTCCTGGCAAGGGGATATGGCGGACGATCTCGATCAATCCCTGGCGGACGGACAGCGGATGGTTGGGGAAGCTCAGCAGCTCCCAAGGACGGGCAAGGGCGTTCCGGTCCTCCGTGCGGATCTCCAGGGTGACGAGGCGCCCGGCGTAGGCAGCTTTCTCCAGCACGTTCTCCAAGGCTTCCCCGAGCGGTCCGGGAAATGCTCGCTTCGCCAACTCGGCGCCGGCCGCTCGCAGGCTCTCCTCGCGGAGTTGGTTTCGACGGTTCCCGGAGAAGAAGGCGCGGAAGACGTCCTCCAGATAGGCGGCGAGCGACAGGTTGACCGGGACCGGTCCCAGCACGGCCTCGCCCGTCCACGCCGGTTTCACCCCTTCCAGGTGGAGGCGGGCTTCCAGACTTCCCTCTTCCCCGCTCAGCGTCAGCACCACGCGGGGACGGAGGACGGAGAGGGCGGCGGCGATCTCGCGGGCAAGGGAGGCTTCGTCCTTGTAATAGCGAGCCCAGACGCCCGAGGAGTATTCGGAGACTTCGCGGTCCAGGAACGCCTTCAGCTCCGGGTCGCGGTCCGCGGAGCCGGTCTCCGAGATGAAGACGAGACGCCGGAGGCCATGCTCGCGGGCGAGGCGGAATTCTTCCTCCGTAATGGCCCGGGCATCTGTGCCCGAGACGGGAACGGTGCCCCGGTGCTTGTCGAAGAGGCCTACGTAGGTGTCGCAGCGCTCGATCTCGCGGGTGAGAATGTCCCCGACGGGGTTTGACTGCCCTGTGAGGAACTCCGCGTTGACGGGCTCCAATCCCACCAGACGCGTCGCGTCCGCCGCGAGTTGCCGGAGGCCGAGCATGCCGCGGAAGACGGAGGAGATGAAGACCCTTCCGAGCTCCATTAGGCTCCTTTCAGGAGTTTCACGATTGTATCAGCCGGGTCCATAAGGACAGCTATGGCAGGAGGGACGGACCTCGGCCACAGGCCCGTCCCCAGGTTTGGTAGGTTGGTGTATCAAATATCAAAGAACGCCCTGGACCGAAACCCAGGGCAAGGGGGACTTCTCGTCCTCCTCAGCTCCGTGCCGCCCGTATCCACGCTCCAGCCTCCCGTGCACGAGGTCCAGCCGCAAAAACCCGGGGTCGAGCACGGGCGGCGCGGGGTCGAATTTCCGCGGCTGGACCCCGTGCACGAGCGGCTGGGGGGCCAGCGGCGGATTCTCGAGGCCGCGTTTCTGCGGCGTACCCCCGAGTTCCTGCGCCACGGGGTCGAACGCGAGCGGCTGGAGCCCCTGCGGCGGCGGCTCGGCGGTGTGTTTCCGACGCCGCCTCCCCCGTAGCTCGCCCGGTGCGGCCCGCCTCTCCCTCAGGAGGGACAGCCGAGCTGAACGGTGCGCATAGAGTTGACGATTTTCTTCCGGTTGTCAAGACTGCCTCTTGACAGAGGCCAGTGTGTTCGGCAGACTAATGCATATCCCGTTCGACAGATTGAGGTCGGATGCGAAGGTTCCTTGACAACTAGTGTAGTGCGTCACAAAGAGGTGGTCTTAACCAGAGCTTGGCGGGCGCGGGTGACCTTCTCAAGGATGTCGTTGGCTGACTTTGTCCACACGAAGGGGTTCGGATCTGCATTGTGCTGAATAAGGTAGGCATTGATGGACGCGATCAGTTCCTCAACACTGCGGAAGACTCCTCGACGCAATTGCTTCTGGGTCAGGTCGCGGAAAAAGCGCTCGACCATGTTGAGCCATGAGGCGCTCGTCGGAGTGAAGTGAATCGTAAACCGTGGGTGCTGGGCCATCCAGGCCTGGACTTCCGGATGCTTGTGGGTGGCGTAGTTGTCCGCGATCAGGTGAATGAGCTTGTCCTCGGGAGTCTTCCGATCGATGAGGCTCAGGAACTTGATCCACTCCTGGTGGCGATGTTTCGGCATGCAGGTGCCGATCACCGTCCCGTCCAGCGTGTTCAAGGCTGCAAATAAGGTCGTCGTTCCATGGCGCTTGTAGTCATGAGTCATCGTGCCGCAGCGCCCCTTTTTCAGCGGAAGTCCAGGCTGCGTCCGGTCGAGAGCCTGGATCTGACTCTTCTCGTCGACCGAGAACACCAACGCGTGCTCTGGGGGGCTGAGGTACAGACCAATGATGTCCTCCAACTTCTCGACGAACTTCGGGTCCTTGCTGAGCTTGAAAGTCCGCACCCGATGGGGTTTCAAGCCGTGGCGCTTCCAGACCCGAAGGATAGTGCTCGCACTTAACCCCATCACCTTGGCCAAGCTCCGACTGCTCCAATGGGTCCCTTTGGGAGGCTGCTCTTGTGTGGTCTTGCGGACGACCTCTTGAACGACCTCTTCGGCAAGCGGCTTCTGCCGCCCTGGACGGGGAGCGTCTTTCTCGATGCCAGCGATCCCGTTCTGGACAAAGCGGCGGCGCCAAAGACCGACGGTCCGGCGCGTAGTCCCGAGAAGCTCCGCGATCTCTCGGTTCTGCTTGCCTTCAGCGCAAAGCAAAATGATCCTCGCTCTCTCTACCACACGCACGGCCACACACCGTCCTCGCGACAGCTTCTCAATCTGCTCACGCTGCTCCTCGGAAAAAATGACTGGGGGCGCGACGCGCATGTTCCTCCTCTCGGTGTCTGCGACTCCGGAGGATAACAAAAGTTGCGCCTTCTGGGACGCACTACACTAGAAGGGACGGCGGCCTCCGGGTCCAAGGACGCCGCTGTCCCGTCCTTTTTGAGTTAGCCGGGGCCGGCAAGGATGCCGGCGCTCCCAGGAGGGCGGAGCCCTATTTCCGGATGTCGATCGACTGCACCAGGGCGTCCAGTTTCCCGAGGTCGGAGGTGTAGACGGTCTTCGGATCTTCCAGAGCGCGGACGGTCTTCTTCAGATAGGCGTCGAAGTGCTTCTCGAAGGCGTCGTAGTCCTTCATCTCGGGGCTGTCCCGGATGGTCTTAGGCAGGACGGAGGCGTTGACGGGATAGTAGAAGGCGATCCAGTAGCGGCCGTCGTCCGTCAACCCCTGGAAGGTGTAGAAGAGGTCTTCGTTGGCGACCGGGACGTCGTCCTGGGCGTAGGCGGTGAGGAAGGCGAAGCCTTTGCCGCCTTTGAACGGGAGGAGCTTCACGCGGGCTTTCAGGACCTGGACGGCTTCGGCGGGCGGGAGGATGGGGATCTCCCCCGCCACCTTGGCAGAGCCCTTGGCGAGGAGAGACCGCAGCCGGTCGATGGGATTCCCCTTCTCCTCCCCCGCCTGCACGAAGAGGTCGCGCCAGGCCGGAGCGGGGTAGATCACGATCTGCCGGTCCGCCGAGGTGACGTCGTTCTCGATCTTGTCGTCGCCCAGGTGGAAGCGGAGGTTGGCCGGCTCGCCTCCGAGCTCCGGCTCGGGCTCCGAGGGCAGGGGAATGGCCGGGCGCAACTCGCTGCGCGCGCTCTTCGCGAGCCCCTGGAGGTCGAAGTGGACGCGGTCCGGAGTCAGGTCGAATCCGGAAGGCGCCTTCTTCGCCGGCGGGGCGGCGCCGATGAGCAGGACGGTAGCGAGAGCGGCGGTGAAAGTCCTCTTCATGATCCCGATCCTCCGCGAGGATCTTAGTGCCTCTTGACGGTTCGTGTACTCTGGAGGCTCCGGTCCCGATCCTGGAGCTGGAGGCCATGGGAGAGAGCGCGATGGTCTGTTCCCACCTCGATCAGATCCATGACGTCAAGCCCCACACCCAGGGATGCGAGGAGTGCCTGAAGATGGGCGACACGTGGGTCCATCTGCGGCTGTGCCTCACCTGCGGCCACGTGGGCTGCTGCGATTCCTCGAAGAACAAGCACGCCACGAAGCATTTCCACGGGACGAACCACCCTCTGGTCCAGTCGCTGGAGCCGGGGGAGGACTGGATCTGGTGCTATGTCGATGAGGTAGGGATGGAGCCAGGCTGAAGACGCACTTTCACCTATTGAGGAGGAACCCATGAAGAAGAAGCTGAGCCGCAAGCTGAAGCTGAACCGGGAAACCCTGAGCCGCCTGAGTCTGGGGAACATCCATGGCGGTGGCGGGGATCCGTCGGAGACCGTCTGCGGTCCGACCTGCCCGAGTTGTGAAACGTGCCCCCCTACCTGCGCGACGTGCGCGGGAACGGCCTGCGCGTAGAGCGCAAACCTGCCTTCGAGCCCCTCTCCTTTAGGAGAGGGGTTGGGGTGAGGTCCCGCACAACGGCAACCGCACCTCAAAGCACGTCTCCCCCGGCTTGGACTCAAACCGGATCTCCCCCTTGTGCCGTACCTTGACGATGCGGCGGGCGATGTCGAGACCCAGGCCGCTCCCCTCCCCCACGGCCTTCGTCGTGAAGAAGGGCTCGAAGATGTGGCGCTGGACGTCGGGCGGGATGCCGGGGCCGTTGTCGATGATCTCCACCATGGCGTCGTCGTGGCAGCGGGAGGTGCGCAGGGTGACGGTGCCTCCCCCTTTCCCCTTCAGGGCGTCGATGGCGTTGTCGATCAGGTTGGTCCAGACCTGGTTGAGCTCGCTGCCGTGGGCGCAGACCTTGGGCAGGCCGCGGTCGTACTCCTTCACCACTTCGACGTTCGCCTTGCGCAGCTTGTAGGCGAGCATCTTCAGAGTGCTTTCGAGGCCGTCGTGCACGTCGAGCTCCTGCTCGGAGGCCTGATCCCGGTAGGAATACTGCTTGACGGCGGCCACCAGCTCGGAGATGCGTGCCGTGCTCTGCTCCACCTGGTCGAGGAGGTCGGCGAGGTTGAGAAGGCCATCGACCCAGGGGAGCACGCAGGAGAGGGATTCGTTCCCGATGCGGCCGGCGATCTCGTCCAGCCGGCCGGTCCCCAGACCCGCTGAAGCCAGGGTGGGGGCGAGGCGCCAGGCGTCTTCCACTTCATGGTCTTCGAGCCATTCGGTGACGGCGTCTTCGAGGTCGCTCTGGGCCAGGGGATCGAGCTGTGGTTTTTCGTCCCGCTCGGCGATCTTCGCGAGGGCCTGCTGCTGGACCTCGATCATCACCTGCCGCTCCTCGGGGGTGAAGCCGCGGTCCCGCTCCAGGAGGAGGATCTGGAGACAGCGCAGGGACTCGCGGATCTGGCCCGCCGCCCGGCCGGCCGCGGACGCCGGGTTGTTGAGCTCGTGGGCGAGGCCGGCGGAGAGCTTTCCCAGAGCCGCCATCTTTTCCTGTTGCCGGAGCTGGGCGTCGACATCCATGGCGCGGTTGGCCATGGCGGAGAGGACGACCCGCGCGACTGGCGGGCACTCGGCCACGAGCCGGCGGAACTTGTCCTGATCGATGCGTAGCACGCGGGCCTTGCCGATGGCGCGGCCGGTCGCGATGGCCGGACCGCCGGTCAGCATGGAGATCTCGCCCGTGAATCCCCCTGGCTCGTGGATGGCGAGGAGCGTCTCTTCCGATCCCACCCTTTTGGTGATGCGGATCTCGCCTTCGAGCACGACGAAGAACTGGTAGTCCCGGTCCCCCTCGGAGAACAGGGTCTCGCCGGGCTCGAGCTCCACCTCCGTGCCCTTCTCGCGCATGTGCTCCAGGGCCTCGCCCGCCAGCAGGGGGAAAAGGGAAGGCTCGTTGGGATCGTGCAGCATGGGGGTAGCCTCCTCTACAGCGCCTACAGCTTCGACAGGTACTGATGAATGAACGAGATCGAGATCGATCCCTCCCCCACGCCCGAGGCCACGCGCTTGACCGAGCCGCGGCGCACGTCGCCGGCCACGAAGACGCCCGGGACGCTGGTCTCCAGGAGATAGGGATCGCGGTCCAGGTTCCACCCCTTGGGGCGCTGGCCGTCGTGCATCAGGTCGGGGCCGGCGGGGATGAAGCCGTGCTCGTCCCGCTGCACCACGTCCGCGAGCCAGTCCGTGCGCGGCTGGGCGCCGATGAGGATGAAGAGGGAGCGGGCCGGGTGGCTCGCCACCTCCCCGGTCCCGGAATTCTTGACGTCGATCGATTCCAGGTGCCCCTCGCCGTGGACCTCCACCACGTTGGTGTGGTACCAGACCTCGATATTGGGCGTGGCGCCGATCTGATCGATCAGATATTGGGACATGGATTTGCTGAGCGAATCGCCGCGCACCAGCATGATGACCCGGCGGGCGTACTTGGCGAAGTACATGGCGGCCTGGCCCGCGGAGTTGGCACCGCCCACGAGGAAGACGTCCTCGTCGCGGCAGGCCATGGCCTCGGTCATGGCCGCGCCGTAGTAGATGCCGGCGCCGGTGAGCCGCTCGACGCCGGGGACCTCCAGCTTGCGGTAGGAGACGCCGGTGGCGATGAGCAGGGCGTGGCAGGAGACCTCGAGGCCGTCGCCCAGGGTGACGATGCGGTAAGGGTCCTCCCGGCGCAGGCCCGTGGCCTCCTGGGGGGTGAGGATCTCGACGCCGAAGCGCTGGGCCTGGGTGACGGCCCGGCGGGTCAGGTCGGCGCCGGAGAGGCCCGAGGGGAAGCCGAGATAGTTCTCGATCCGCGAGCTGGTGCCCGCCTGCCCGCCCGGCGCTTCGCCCTCGACGAGCAGCGTCCGCAGCCCCTCGGAGGCGCCGTAGACGGCGGCCGCGAGACCCGCGGGGCCACCGCCCACGATGATGAGGTCGTAGAACGGCCGCTCGGCCTGGGTCTTGAAGCCGATCTTCTCCGCCAGCTCGTGACGGGAGGGACCGGCGAGCCACGTGCCGTCCGTCAGGAAGACCAGGGGGAGCTCGACCTTGCCGTCTCCGGCCTGCTTCTGCGCGGCTTCGGCCAGCTCCTTGGCCTCGGTCTCGGTCTCCACGTCCAGCCACTGGTAGGGAATCTGATGGCGGGCCAGGAAGTCGCGCATCTGGAACGCCTCGGGGGACCAGCGGTGCCCCACCACCCGCACACCTTCGAAGGGGGGATGGTAGCCGGCCTGCCAATCGTCCAGCAGGTCGTCCAGCACGGGATAGAGGCATTCCTCGGGCGGGTCCCAGGGCTTCACGAGGTAGTAGTCCACCCGGGCCGTATTGATGGCGCGGATGGCGGCCTCGGTGTCCGCGTAGGCCGTGAGCAGCACGCGCTTGGCCGCTGGGAAGATCGGGATGGCCTGCTCCAGAAACTCGACGCCGGACATCTGCGGCATTCGCTGGTCCACGAGGAACAGGGCCACGGGAGTCCTGCGCGTCTTGAGCTGCTCCAAGGCCTCGAGCGCGCTCGGTCCTGAGCTCGCTCGCATCACCCGGTAATTCTCTCCATACTGCCGCCGCAGGTCGCGGTCCACCGCCCGCAGCACCTCGGGGTCGTCGTCGATCGCAAAGAGGACAGGTCTCGCCATGGCGGCGACTATAGCGGAGGTGTCAAGGGGAGCTCATGGAGGTCAGCCGCGCTTCAGGATCTCATCTGGGACTGCTCCATGCGACAGCCTCCGGGCCGTTTCCTCCTGGATGCGCTGCTCGTCCCAGTCCGGGTGCTCGCTGGCGAGGTGGCTCGCGATCATGCGGCGGGCAGACTCGAACATGTCGTTGGCGATCTTCAGGCGCTGCGCTCCGGTCATGGCCCGGAAGACCTCGGCCATGTCGTCATCGACCACTTCGATGTTCCGGGGATCGATTCTCCTCACGCCTGAATCCTACCTCAAAGCTTCACTATCGGCTCTCCTCTTGAAAGCGATCTACGCCTCGATGAAGGCCAGCAGATCGGTATTGATCTGATCCTTGTTGATCGTGCACAGGCCGTGAGACAGGCCTGGATAGACTTTCAACGTCGAGCCTTTGACCAGTTTGGACGACAGCAGCGCCGAGGCGCCGATGGGGACGATCTGGTCGTCGTCGCCGTGCATGATCAGGGTCGGCACGTCGAATTTCTTGAGGTCTTCCGTGAAGTCCGTTTCCGAGAAGGCCTTGATGCAGTCGAGGGCGTTCTTGAAACCGGCCTGCATCCCCTGGAGCCAGAAAAAGTCCTTCACGCCCTGGGACACCTGGGCACCGGGCCGGTTTGCGCCATAGAACGGGATGGTGAGGTCCTTGAAGAATTGTGAGCGGTCCGTGAGGACGCCGGTGCGGATGCCGTCGAACACTTCGATGGGCAGGCCGCCGGGATTGGCCGCCGTCTTCAACATCAGCGGCGGCACGGCGCCGATCAGCACGGCTTTGGCGACGCGCTTCGTGCCGTGGCGGCCATGGCGGCTGACATAGCGCGCCACCTCTCCCCCGCCGGTGGAATGGCCGACGTGGACGGCGTCGCGCAGGTCGAGCTCCTTGACGAGCGCCGCCAGGTCGTCCGCATAGGTATCCATCTCGTTGCCGTTCCAGGGCTGGCTCGACCGCCCATGGCCGCGGCGGTCGTGAGCGATGCACCGGTAGCCGCGCGAGGCCAGGAACACCATCTGGTCCTCCCACGCGTCCGCGGTGAGGGGCCAGCCATGGCTGAAGACTACCGGCTGTCCCTCGCCCCAATCCTTGTAATAGATCTGGGTTCCATCGGCGGTCGTGATTGTCCCCATGAGAGTCGCCATGAGAGAGATCCTCCTTGCGCGCATTCCAGCACGTACGTGGCGGGGGATCTATTAGACGAAGGTCTCGGTTCAGGACATGGCGGGAAGCGGGAGGTTGATCCGATTCACGGAGCGCCTTCCTCCGCCGCCTCGGCGAGAGCCGCCTGGCTGCGCTCGATGGCGAGCCGGATCGCATTCAGCAGCGCGTCGTCCGCGCAGGGCTTGGTCAGGAACTCCACCGCTCCCGCCTTCATGGCCCGCACCGTCGTCGGCACGTCGCCTCGGCCGGTCAGGAAGATGACCGGCAGGGCGGCCCTCCGTTCAGCGGCGATACGGTTCTGGAGATCGCTCCGCATCCTCGGGCAGCCAGGGAATGGAAAAGGAAAACGTGGCTCCCGGACCGTCATTGAGCATGGCCCACAGCCGGCCCTGATGGCTTTCGATAATGGAGCGGCTGACGGACAGGCCGATCCCCATGCCGCCGCTCTTGGTCGTTTTGAAGGCTTCGAAGAGCTCGTCCGGATCCCGTGGATCGAAGCCCGCACCGGAATCCTGCACGGCCAGGCACACGCGGTCGCCTTTGTCCCGCCCGGTCCGGATCACCAGTTGCCTCGGATGGTCCTGAACGCCATCCATGGCTTCCAGGGCGTTCAGGAGCAGGTTCAGAACGACCTGCTGGAGTTGGACGCGGTCACCCGTGACCAGAGGCAGGTCCTCGACAAGCTTCATCTGGACCCTGACCCGGCTGCGCCGGATTTCGCTCGACAACAGCGCGACCACTTCCCGCGTGGCCTTGTTCAGGTCCACCGGCTCCATCACGGCGTCCTTTTTCCTGAAGAGCGCCCGCAGATGTGCGATCACCTCCGCGGCACGGTTGCCGTCGCGGACCATGAGCTGCACGAGCTCACGCGCGCCTTCGACGTCCGGAGCCTCGCCGGCCAGCATCCGCAGGCAGGTGTTGGCGTTGAGGAGGATTCCCGACAGCGGCTGGCTGACCTCATGCGCGACCGACGCCGTCAAGGTCCCGAGGGTCGTGACCCGGGCCACGCGGGCCAGCTCGGAGCGGACTTTGCTGAGGGCGTCTTCCGAGTGCCGGCGCTCCGTCACATCCTGGACCGCGCCGATGTACTCCAGTTGGCCGGCCTCGTCCCGGTGTGCGTGGGCGACCACGTGCAGGTGCTTGACCGAGAGATCCGGCATCTGGAGCCGGTGCTCGTAGTCCAGGGCGACGCCTTCGCGCCGAGCCCGCTCGACCATCTCCTGGTACCACGTGACCTCTTCAGGGTGCAGCCGGGCCCTCACGAGCTCGAACGTGATGGGCACGCCGGGCTCGATCCCGAAGATCCTGTAGGTCTGCTCCGACCACACGATCTCGCCCGTCGCCACGTTCCAGGAGAAGCTGCCCGTGGAGCTGAGGCGTTGGGTTTCCGCGAAAAACGCCTCCCTCCGCTTCGCGGCAGCTTCACTTTCGCTCGGGAGCTCGTCGTCCTGCACGTTGGCGCCTTTCGGGTCCGTCAGGAGCCAAGGATACTCCGTTCCCTCCTAAAATATGGCTATGGAAGGGTGGATTCAGTTGTCAACGAACAACGGGGAGGGCGCACGCGGACGTACGCCCTCCCTGGGGTGCTGCGATCGGCTTACTCCGGCGTGGGAACCGGGACTGGCGGATTCGGGGGCTCCGGATCGGCCGGCTTGGGGGCGCGGCGGGTGCGCAGGGGCGCGATCCCGAACTGGACCAGTGCCTCGTTGTGGCCGCCGAAGTGGACCTTCAGCGCGTCCCGCAGCCGTGCGGCCGCGGCCCGGCCCTCGGGAATCAAGACTCGGGTGCGCTTGGCTGCCCGGCTCAGCTGAGACCGCGCCTCTGCCTTGTCGGCTTCGAGCTCGCGGCCCTCCTCCAGCAGGGCGTCCAGCGGTCCCACCAGACCCGAGAGGTCGGGCAGGTTCTCCTGGTTGTTGCGGACCCCTTTGAGCATGCGGTCCCAGTAAGCCATGAAATCAGGGAACGACGTAACGGTGGGCATTGTGTTTCTCCTTTCGTTTCTACAACTTGGTTGATTCGTGGCCTCCCCCGGACCCTCCGGGGCAGGCTTGCTGCGGGCTGTTTCCTTTTTCCTTCTCGTCTCCTCTCTACCGGGCGTACCTCCTTTCCTTCCGCTGCCGCTCAGGGTCGAGCGGCAGAAACTCGGGGCCGCGCACGCGCCGCTCACGGGTGTGCGGCAGAAACTCAAGGTCGCGCACGGGCCGCGCGAGGGTGCGCAGCAAAAACTCGGGGCCGTGCAAGCGCCGCCGACCCGTGTGCAGCAAAAACTCAGGGTCGTGCACGAGCCGCGCGAGGGTGCGCAGCGGAAACTCAGGGCCGTGCACGCGCCGCCGGCCCGTGTGCGGCAAAAGCTCAGGGTCGCGCACAAGCGGCGCAGGGTCGTGCACGGGCCGCGCGAGGGTGCGCGGCGGAAGCTCAGCGGCGTGCACGGGCGGCTGCACCGTGCGCGCCGGCGGCGCGGCGGTGAGTTTCTGGTGATGTGTCCCGTGCGGCTCGTTCAGCATGGCCGGTGTCTCCTTCCCAGAGCTGTTTGGCTCCGGATTGATGGTGCGCGCATAGAATCAGGCATGACATGTTCAATGTCAATAGGCAGAATTGACTTGTGGGGTCATTATTGGCAAGCTAACGCATCAGAGAGGACGTAAACCAGCCTCTGGGAGAGGGCTCCTCAGGAGGTGAGATGGTTCCTTGACAACTGAATAGGGGACGGTGGCCTCCGGGTCCAAGGACGCCGCCGTCCCGTCCCCCCTTGGAGCGCCGGCATCCCTGCCGGCCTGACGAACTTTCTTCGTCAGGCCTTACCCGCCTGCGTGCTTTTTGCGGCCCAAAGGGTCGCGAGATCCCAGCCCAGGGCTGAGGCCGAAGACCGATGCCCTGGGGATGAAAAGCAACAAACCGCGCGGCCTGAAAGGCCGCCAGAGATTTTTGGGGGCAGAGTCGGCTCGATCCGTCCCGGTTCTCGCGGCCCTTCAGGCCGCCGGTCTGTCGGGCCTGAAGACCCAGGGCATCGGCCTCTGGCCTTAACCCTGGGCTGAAATCTCGCGACCCTTTGGGCCCGCAAAGACCGCAGGCCCGCAACTCGGCTAAGGAAAGTTCGTCAGGCCGGCTGAGCAAGGACCGGCTAGATGCCCATGGAAAACATCGACATCTCATTCGTATCGGCGTTGAAGCTCCATCAGGCGACGGAATCGGCTATCCACTTCCAAACCAGGAGCGGCGGTTTTGATGTCATCCAGGCATTTCGTCAAACCAGGTGGTGGCCATCGTGTATGGGTATCAATCAAGATATTGAGAAAATCTAACACTGTTTCGGGGTAACGGCTGGACAATTTAGTCTCGCTGAGCGGATAGACAACAGAACCTACTGATTGCAACCAAGGCCGGAGCACATCGACTGCCTCGGGAAAAGCTTCGTCCGCGGCGAGGCAAAGCCTAGCGAGAGGCTCCGCTATAGCGGGCGTTCTGTAATCGCGCGACTGCGGCCAGATGGACTCCCAGTAGGGAAGAATGCGGTTGCGCCAGTACTCAACTCGCTGTTCGCCTGCGCCTTCCAGTGCCATCACAAGTGTCCGTACAGCTTCTTGTCGACCAGCCTCGGGCAGTGCCTCGGTCGCCGCTTTGAGCTCATCCGTCGTGAAGGTGTCGCGGGGCTCCAGGGCGGCAAAGGTGAGCAGGGCGGCGTACTGACGTCCGACATCGTCTAGCTCTGTGTAGTGCTTGGCGGTATCCAGGAAGAAGGGCTTGATTAACTCGAAAAGCGGAAGATACAAGCGGGGCGACCACAAGAAGCCTTCCCAGGCGACCCTTCCCTCGGCCGTCGATGTCTCCCAATTGAAGTGTGGTAAGAGATTGCGCTCCGTCCACTCGGAGTCGACTCGTAATAGCGTTACGACGTGTGCCGCCAAAAGAACCCGAGCGTGCCGGTAGGAAGACACCTTTGGGTCACAGAGATGAGTAAAGATCGGCTCAAGCTCATCTGGTAGGCCATGTTTGTCTTCAAGCTCACGACGATACCACCAGTGCAACAACGCCTCGGTAATAATGCCGACAGGATGATTGATGGCTCGATTGACTAGGTCACCGGAGACCAACACCTCCTTGTGCTGGATCCTCAGGATCTGCTGGCACAGGGCAAAGAAAAGATCCTGGTGGTGGACGAAGGTCTTGGCTACAGCCTCTAACCACCGGCTCAGACTGTGTGCGATTTCACCAATGACTTCCACTGGCGCACGAGCGAGCACCGGGGCCATGTAGCGCCATGATCGTTTCACGAGAGTTTCTTCTGCCCAGGCTTGAAGTGCCTCGCGCCAGTGACCAGTAGGCCAAACATTTTCCCGACTCAGCGCGCATAGTGCGCAAGCCGTGGTGGCAAATTCGTCACGGCATCGCTGCCGCCAGTCATCTTCTTGCCAAAAACCGGTGCTGGGAGGTTGCTTCAGCCATTCGACGAGTTCTCGCCTGCGTCGCGGCGTAACGACAAATGTACGCCACTCGTCGCCAGCGCCCATCCAAAATGGGAATTCATCTCGTTCGTCCTCTTTCAGTTGCCACTGCGGGTGGTTTGCACAAAGCGCATTCATTACGGCCTGGGCTCTGTCTCCGAGCGTAGATCCGGACGAGGCTAACTTCATCAGCCGCAACCAGATGTCGTGGTCTACGATATAGGCCCAACTCTCTGTGTCTAGATCGCCCCTGAACATGGCGCGAGGCGGTCCAGCCAAGATGGTCTCCTCCAACCGTCCAAGATCGGCTGGCTCCAGTTGAGGTGCCAACGCGACCAGTAGACGCATGGCTTCTCGCTGAGTCTCCGCCGACCAGAGCCACCAGCGGTCATCGTCTAGCAACCAGTCGAGCGCCAACGACGGAGGAACGATGGCTTTTTGCGCCGCAGCGAAAAACGCCAACCGCTTGAACAACGGATAGGGTGTGTCCCTCCATTGCTGAGCGACCAACCGTGCCTGCTCAACGGAGCGGTGGGTCAGCGCAAGCCAAGCGTCGCGGGTAAGCTCGATCAGCGCCGTCCAATCATGGAAGAACCGGTTTTGCGAGTGCGGGCTGATCGAGGGTTGGTGCACATACGAGGCGTCGTTGTGTTCGTCGGCATCGCCGAGCTCGCACATCAAGTCCAAGGCATCACGTAGCAAGAGATTGAAGTCGGACAGCAGATCCGGCAATACAGCCTGCCATTGCGGCGAACTCGAGAGTCCGCGCAACGCGGTGTGCACATGATCGGTGCACAGTTTCAGCTCCCAGTCGATGATCTCTTTGAGATGCTGAGGCTCTTGCACCTCGTCCGTAACTTTACCCCCGCGAAACGGCTCTCGTAATTGGAGGCACGGCGCCAGCAGTTCCCGTAGGGACAGACGCAGACTGGGCGACCAGTCGTCGCGCCGAAAACGCTCGTTCCAGCGGTACAGATTGAAATCATCCTGCCTGTTGGATTTGATGCGGCGGGACAGCAGCAAACGCCAGATAATGCGCAGCAGTGGGCGAGGAATCTCGTGCGGCGCCGCAGAGCGAATGCGGTCCAAATCATCGGTATTTCCTTCACGTTCGAGTTTAGAGATTTTATTCAGTCGGGAATCTACTAGCCGGGTGAACTGATCGTGGAGCTGCCCACCGCTTTTGGCCAGCCACAATATGAGCGCGGGGTCGTCGAGATGTCTCGTCAACCAATACGCAAGGTGGGACATCACGTCGTCCCATCGACTGCCGGTAGCCCCTGCATCGCAAGGTGTCATCAAGGGCGCGCCGTCGTATGGGGCTGGCCTGCGCATCAGGCTGAAAGCAGGCTTGTCATCTTGGTCAGACTTTGGCGGCACGCCAAAGCGGCTCAGGTCGCGGTGCCGGTACCGGTTTTCCTTGAGTGGCTCCAGCCAATCCAGAGATCGTACAGGGTCCATCTCAGCAAAACGTTTGGCAGGCAAGCCGCTTTCGTCGCTCAATGCCCATAGTACCCGACCAACGGAATCGTCCTCGCGGGTCCGTATCAGCGGATTGGCAGCCGACTCCTTGATGATGATCAGTTCCTTACCGCGCACACCATCGCGGTAGGTTTCCGACCAACTATGTAGAGTCTTGTGCAGGTAGCCGTGATCCTTGGTTTCCTCATACAGAATGGGAGTAACATTCTTGGCACACCACTCTGCTTCAGCAATTTCCTTGTTTTGTGTATAGCTGCCGAAGGCGTACATCTCGAGCGGAGCTTCGCCCCGTTGGCGATCCGCTGCTAATGCATCCATCATATAGCGCAGCACCGGGTCGTTGAGGCTGTAGCCTACGAAGCACACGGTGTAATGACGGAACAGCTCGCTGACGAAACGCGCCGCCCATCGCTCGGTGAGATAGGCTAGGCCGAAGTCTCCGCTCGACACCACCAAGCAGTCCAGTTCGCTGTCACTTGGAGAAGACGACAACAACCGCCCGTGCAGATAGATCAAGCCATCCAAGCGATTCTTGGGCACTGGCAAGAGAGGGGCCTGACAGGTGTTTACCTTGAGCCTCTTGCGCTTGATCACGGTTTGGAACAACCGGTCAAAGTTGGTAGTGACGAGACGCAGCTTACCGTCGCGGCGTTGGCCGAGCGTTAAGAGTGCTTCGTGGGTCAGCGTTGCCTTGCGCGAGGTCTTCGCCGAATTGAGGATGGCCGAGAGTTCCTTGCGCACCGCCACCCGTCCACCCACATGGCGATCCTCCAGCAAGGCGATGGCAGTGTCGTACTGACGGGCTTCCAGGGCCGCCTGCTGCACCGAATCAGGCGTTACCCCTGAGCGCTCGTAGAGGCGATCCACCAAACCAGCGAAGCCCGGCAGACCTGCCGGGTAGGAAATTCCCGCACCACAGAAGAAAACGACAAGCCCTTCTTCGTGGATCTGCAGGAGTCGTTCGGGTATGTCAGGACCGTTCTTGATGAATTGCATGGCTCAGAGACCCGGGCCGGTACCACGGCTCGTATGCCAGAACGCAAGCACCACGACCTTCCCAGGCCTTACCTGGTAGTAGATGTGGTACCTGACGCGAGACAAGAAAAGGCGGCGCAAGCCAGGATAACGGGGTGTGCTTGCCTTCGCACCCATACCCGGCTGACGTGAGAGAAGTGAGGCGGCTTCCTGAAAGTCGACGCGAATGGCGTCCGGCGCGGCAGGCCGGTTCTCGGCCCACCAAGCCGCAGCCCGCTCAATTTGTGCCGCGGCTTGAGGCGTGACTTCGACTTCGAGCACTTTGCTCAAGCAATACGCCGTAGGCGCTCGATCAACTCCTCCGCGGAGATGGTCTCGCCACGGTCAGCTTCTGCGATGGACTCTAAGAGATCGGCTTCGAGTTCCGGCGGTACTTCGAAGGTCTCGTCTGCCTCACGAACAAGGATGGTGACCCTTGCGCCCTCGGGCAGGGATTCTCCCTCTACGACGACTTTTCCTTCCACGACGGTACCGGTAGCTAGTTGCATGGCTCCATGATACACCACACCTCCCCTCCTGAGGCCAGCCCGGAACCTATGGCGTGGCAGGGGCTGCCGTCTTCTCAATGCGGCCCCACATATGGCCGCCCACCTTGCCGTGCTGCCACGTGCCCGCGTAGCGGTCTTCGTAGAAGAAGACGCGGGCGGTGAACGTGCCCATACCGGGTAGGCTCGTCTCAGTCATCATGATCACCGGCGTGTCGCCATTGAAACGCATGGGTACGACGAACGGAACCGCGCCGTTCAGGCCGCAACACTTCGCGTTGAACCGCCACAGGTCGTTGCCGACTTTCTCGACGCTGACGATCTCGTAGCGATCCGGTTGCGGCACACGGCCCTCTTGGCCGTCGGTCGTGAAGGAGCCGATGAGCGTCACGCCGCGCATATGCTCCGCGAACTGGCGCTCGACATCGGTGAGCGATGCGGGATCGATGACTGAGCCGATGCCCAGCCGTCCGGTCAGCCAGCCGCCAGCGAAGAGGGCCAAGGCCAGGACGACGACCAGAGCGATGCCGAGCGTGCGCCGAACGGTCGTCATGACGGTCTCCTTAAACGGTGACCAAGGCTACGCTGCTCTGCCAGCCCAGGGCTTGATCTTATCGAGAGCGTCAGCGAGGATCTCTTGCGCCACTTCCGTGTCGTGGGCTACTTGGGCTCGCAACCAGTAACCGTCAGACAGGCCGAAGAACCGGCACAGGCGAAGATCCGTATCGGCTGTGATGGCACGTTTGCCGGCCACGATCTCGCCAATCCGCTGGGGAGGTACGCCAATCTCCTTGGCGAGGCGGTATTGCGAGATCCCCATCGGACGGAGAAATTCCTCAAGGAGCAACTCGCCGGGTGTTACGGGCCTGAGCTTTTTTGCCAACATAGATCAACGATCCGTCCAGGTCATGCAGCTATCATAACTGGTCAGGCCCCGCCCCTCGCCAGGGATTGAAATCCCTGGCTACCGACGGTGGTCCCTGGCGGGACCGCGAGGCCGGCAGGGATGCCAGCGCTCCCAGGGAGGCGCTACGCCATTCCACACATTTGAGGGGTCTTCAGGAGGGCGAAGGCAATCGTACCGATCTACCCTTCGAAGAGACGCCCCGACGTTTGTGGACCCGGTAAATGCCCGATTGAGGACTGGGGGCGTCTCTACGGAACCGTTGTGCCAAGGCCCACGATGAGGTTACGGGGGCGTTTTCTCGACATCCCCGTAACCAACCTCACCGTCCGCAACGGCAATACCGTTCCGTAGAGACGGTCCAGTCCTCAACCGACGCCCTCTCCGGGTGCACCGTCGTCGGGCCGTCTCCTCGAAGCGTTCGCCATGACGATCTCCTCAGATAGGTGACGAGGCGGGGACCGGGAGCGAACGGGGCATCGGCACGCGGAAAGCCCCCAGGCCCAGAAAAAACACGCAGGGCGTCAGGATCCAGATCGCGGGGGCGTACGAGCCGGTCAGCGCCGCGCACTGGGCGAAGATCAGGGGTCCGATCGCGGAGGCCAGGACGGTCAGCATCTGTGCGGCGCCTTGGATCCGGCCAAGGTGGGCGACGCCGAAGGCCTGCCGCCAGACCGCGAAGAAGAGGACGGTGATCATTCCTCCGGAGAGTCCGATCAGGACGGCAAAAATCCACAGTTGCGGCAGCGTCTTCAGGAGCGGCAGCACCCCCAGCGCCACGGCGTAGAGGAGCAGCGCGAGGCCCAGCAGCCGCCTCATCGACCAGCGCAGGGTCAGCCAGCCGCACAGTCCCTGACCCGCGAGCGCGATGATCGCCGTCGCCGCGAGGAACTTGACGAAGGTGGGCTGGTCGAAGCCTCGTTCTTCGAGGATGGCCTGGTTGAACAGCCCCAGGCCCGAGGAGACGAGGCCGAAGAGCGACGTCCCGCCGGCGAACACCCAGAAGGCCGGCGTGCGGAGCGCCACCGCCAGAGAGAGACCATCGGTGCCGCCCTCCTCGCCGGAATCGCCGGTCTGGGCTGCCGGCCCCTCGCGGAGCAGCAGCACGATCGGAGCGGCGAAGAGCAGCAGACCGTAGGCGACCCAATCCCAGGCGCTTCGCCAGCCGCTGACGCGGACCGCGGTGCCGACGCCCACGAAGGCCGCCGCGAAGAAGACGCTGAGGAGCACCGAGTAGACGCCCATCGCGGCGCCAACACGGCGCCCGAACGACTTCCCCACCGCCGTGATGCTGGCGACGGAGAGAGCGCTCTGTCCGATCGCGCGGGTCGCGAGCACCAGCAGGAACAGGAGGATGGTGCCGCCCGCGAGGCGGCTCATGGTCCAGACCACGCCGCCGAGCGCGAGGGTCAGCGCAAACGTCGCGCCGCGCAGGCCGGCACGGTCGAACAGCCGCCCGACGGGCAGGCAGACAACCGCGCCGATCAGCGTCGCCCAGAGATTGATGTTGGCGTAGGTGACACGGTCGAGACGCAGGTCGAGCAGCATGGGCTCGGTGATGAGGCCGAGCCCCTGGGTGCGTCCTGGGAGCGTGGCCAGCATGATGACGGAGGCCACGAATACGTTGATCCAGCCGGAGCGCATGGAGGGGGAGTATAGCGGTGGGATCGCCGATCAGCCTCGCCCTGGATTGAAATCCAGGGCTACCGACGGTGGTCCCTGGCGGGACCGCAGGCCGGCAGGGATGCCGGCGCTCCCAGGGAGGGCTACCGCCCCCCACCGCCCGGAAGGCCGCTCACCGTGCGTGCCGTCAATCCCTTGTGGCCTACGACCTCGACGTCGATCTTGGTCCAGGCGGCAGGGGGCGCCGTGTCCTTGGGGTAGAAGGCGAGGGTGTACTGGCTGCGCAGCTCGGAGAGGATCTGGCCGTAGACGTTGGAGAGGTCCTGGTCGGGCTGGATGAAGTAGACCTGCCCTCCCCCGGCTTCGGCGAGCTTCTTGAACTTCACGGCGGAGGGCTCGGCGAGGAAGCCGCCGTCCTCTCCCCTCTCGGCCCGGGGATTGGCGATGATGAGGTAGACGGGGACACGGCTCTCGCGGGCGGCGCGGAGGGCTTCGCCGAAGGAGACGCGGCCTTCTTCGTTGATGCCGTCCGAGTAGACGACCAGGGCCTTGCGGCCGGAGATGCCGCGGAGCTGGGTGAGCGAGTAGGAGACAGCTTCCCAGAGGGCTGTGCCGCCGTCGGGCGTGAGGGCGGCCAGGGAGGCCGCGACCGCGCCGAGGTCGCGGGTGACGGGACGGATCAGGCGCGGGGTGGTGTCGAAGTCGATGAGCATGGCCCGGTCGCGGTTGGTGAGGCCGGTGTCGAGCAGCGAGCCCACGGCCCTGGTGACGTTCGGGAGCTTGACGAACATGCTGGCCGAGCTGTCGATGGCGAGGGCCAGGGTCAGCGGCAGCTCGCCCGCGTTCTCGAAGGCAGAGATCTCCTGCGGGTCGCCGTCCTGGCGCAAGCGGAAGGCCTCCTTGGGCAGGTTGGGCACGGGCTTGCCGGTCTCGTCGGTCACCACCACGGCCAGCTCGACGAGGCGCACGTCGATGCGGTCGCCCAGCTCGGAGGCGTTCAAGGCCATGGCATCCTCGGCCGTGGAACCGTCGTCCAGCCGGGCGGAGACGCGGAGGTAGCCCACGCCGCGGTCCCGGGGCACCATCACCCGGTGGCGGAAGGGCGCGGTGTAGACGGTGCCGGCCAGCTCGTCGTTCCAGAAGAACTCGACGCGCTCGATCTTCCGGTCGGCGGGGGCCCGCACGTCCGCCTCCACGTCCACGGGGCCGGTGCCCTTCTTGGTGGCCGGCTGGACGATGCGGATGAGGAAGGCCTGGTCGGGATCGTTGACGCGCAGCGAGTCGCGCGCCAGCTCTTTGCCGGCGGCGTCGTAGGCCACGGCCTGGAGGATCTGGGGTCTGGCGCGGCGGCCGAGGTCCACTTCCACTTCGCAGGGGAGCTGCGTGCAGGTGCCGGCCACGCGCTCGCCGGTCCGGACCTCGACGCGGGCGACGCCCTCTCCCCCGCCGTTCAGCTTGATGCGCGTCTTCCCCGTCAGAGCGGTCCCCGGCGGCGGCACGATGCGCAGGGCCGGGCGGGTAACAGAGACGACATCGGCATCAACGGGGGCCGGTCCCTCGGAGAGGGGCACGACGAGACCGCCCCAGGGTCCGCCGGAGAGGGATGCCACGGTCACGGCGGTGGTCTCGGCCTCTTCTTCCAGGGGGACGGGGACGCGGTAGACGTTGGGCTCGGACCCGGCGAGGTCCTTGTCGGTCAACACGTGGTGCCAGGAGGTGCCCGCCGGACCCGCGAGGGTGAGGCGGAGCGGGCCGCGGATGTCCGGGTTCTCGACGCGGAGGTCGAGGGTCCCCGGCTGGCCGGACTCGCCGGAAGCATCCGCAGAGACAATGCGGGCGGAGATCTCGATGCCGGCGCCGTCTTCCTCGCCGTCGAGGAGCCGGCGCGCCCGGGCGGCGGCCACGGCTTCGGGGATGCCTTCCACGTCCCAGCGGCGGGCGCGGACGGCGAGGTCCGACCGGCTGGTCTTCAGCTCGATGGTGTGGGGGCGGCCGTCGAGCTCTCGCGGCGCGTCGTAGCGGAGGGCGAAGCGCGAACGCAGGCGGGAGAGGAGGGTGACGACGTACGGCGTCTGGAGGACGATCTCGCCGCCCGTGGCCTCGGCCAGCCAGGTGAGCGGCTCATTGCCGGCGAGGAGCGACGGCAGGGGCGGCGCCGGGTCCTTCTCTTTCTTGCCGAGCTTGACGGAGCCGCCGATGGGCACCTGGGCCGTGGACCGGCGCTGCACCCGCCGCAGGTCCGGCAGGCTGGCGTCGCCCACAGGGAGCGGGAAGGCCGTCCAGCCCAGGGCCGCAGCCGTCTGCGCCGTCTCCAGCGCCACCTTCTCGAGGGTTCCCTCCGGCGGCTCCGGGACCGTCACGGCCAGCTCCTTGCGGTAGAACTTCGCGGGGTCCACGTCGAAGCCGTCGGTCACCAGGAACAGAGCTCGCGGGCCCCGGCCGTTCTGAGCCACGAGCCACTCGGCGAGAGCGTCCTGCTGGCGGCGGACGAGCCGGGTCTCGGCCTCGACGGCCTCCGCGATCCGGTCGTAGGGATCCCCTTCAATGCCTTTCTCGTCGCGGAACCGCTGGCGCAGGACGCGGACGTCGTCCCGTCCCTCGGCGCTGAGCCAGAGCTTGGACAGGGCCTCGTCGATGGCCTTGACGTTCTGGGTGGGCGCGAGCACCACCCGCGGCTGGGGCTCGGCCACGACGAGCTCGACGGTGCCCAACTGGGCCAGCTCGGGAGCCCGCTCGGCCAGCGAGCCGGCGGCGGCCCGCAGGGTCTGGGAACCCGTGAGCATGCGGTCCACGTAGATGACGATGCGCCAGGGCTGGGTGAGCGGCGAGATGCCGGAGACGGGCCGCGGCTGGCCATCCTCCAGGACGGTGAAGTCGCCCGGCTGGAGGGTGGCCCGGGGAAGCTCGCCCTTGGCATCCAGGACCTGGACGGTCAGCTCGACGGGAGCGGTGGCCGGCGCCTGGGGAGGCGGCGCGTCGTCTTGGGCCAGGGCCGGGATCTGCGCGGTGAGGACGGCGGCAAAAAGAACGGCTTTATAAATCACGAGCCTATTCTACGCCCGACCTCGGGGGCAGGCTCGTCTCCCCCGCCCCTCAGGTCCGCCACCATCACCAGCATCTCCTTCAGGAATGGCCGCAGCAGGGGGAACTGGAACAGCGAGACCAGCCGGAGGACGAGCTTCACCGAGCGCTCCATGAGGCGGTAGCTCTTCTCGCGCCCCGGCGAGGTGTCGTGGATCCAGTAGAGGACGATCCCCATGTGGTAGACCCAGAGCAGGTTCGGCAGCTCGGCCGTGAGATCGGCGGTCAGGCGGGTTTCCGAGCCCGTGATCACCTCGGCGAACAGCTCCGTGGCCTGCTGGCGCACGGGCAGGGACTCGTCGCTGAACGGGTTGAGGGGGCTTCTGGGGTCCGCGGCCGTCTTGAAGAGGAGGCCCGCGAACTGGTGGTAGGGCATGATGGTGTCGAGCTTCGCCCGCATCACGCCCAGGAGGCGTTCCCGGAGGCCCCGCTCCCGGCCGAGCACCTCGCGGGAGGCGGCGAGATGCTCGTGGTGGGTGCGTTCGTAGAACGCCTGGATCAGGTGCTCTTTGGATTTGAAGTAGTAGTAGGCGTTGCCCAGGGAGACCCCGGCCTCCTCGGCCACGGCCCGCATGGTCGTTTCCTCGTAACCCCGCTCCCGGAACAGCCGGAGGGCCGTGTCGAGAATCTGGGCGCGGGTCTGCTCGCCTTTGCGGGTCTTGGTCCTGCCGGCTTCCGCGGGGGCCGGGGTCTCCGCCGTCTTCAAGTCTTCCATGCTGGGTCCTGTCCAATGTTGAAGCGGTTTCTGGAGACCCAGGCGATGACCCGCTTGGCGGTGGGCATGAGCTCGGGGGTGGCGAGGCGCAGGGCGGTGCCCCGGTACTTCTTCAGAGCCCAGAGGCACATGATCCACGCCTTGGCCCCGTGGTAGACCTCGCCGTTGAAGCTGACCACCGTCAGGTCCACCAGGGTGTTGTCGTGGTCGAGGCCGGGGAAGCGGCTCCGGGCCTGCTGCGATCCGGCGGCCACATACTCCAGGGGCACGAACTTGGGCTGAGTCTCCAGCCAGGCCCTTGCCCGGCGGCAGACCGCACAACGGCCGTCGTAAAGCACGGTGAGCATGTTCTTGCTCCTTCCTTGCGCAAGCTCGGGGACGAAGGAGGGACCGGAGGCGATCCGCCAGAGCAGGAATCCCGAGAGGAGACCGCTGAGCGGTGCCACGGCCCACGGGAGGTCAGGATTCACGCCCTGCATCACCAACCATCCCATGAAGGCTCCCAGGGCCATCATGAGGTTCCTGCGGAAGACGTTGAGCGACCAGACGAGGAACAGCAGGGGCAGCCAGACGGCAAGCGTGATGCCGTATGCGCTGATCAGCCCGAGACGCCCGATCTCGCCCCAACTGTCCAAGAAGGTATACCGGATCACCGTAGCGAGGGCTACCGGAAGGGCCGCCAGCGGAGCAACGGCCAAGGCGGCCCAGAAGCGCTGACGTGAGGTCATCGCGATCCTCCTTCCGTCCTAACCCTTCACCGCGATGCAGGCGTCGGGCTCGACGGGCGGCGGTGCGATCTCCAGGAAGGAGCGGCGGCGGATGCGGCTGAAGACGTAGAGGTTGAAGAAGTGCATGCCGCCCAGGACCAGGAGTACCCAGCCGATCTTCTGGGACAGCGCCTCGATGGAGCCGCGGGTGCTGGTGACGTCGTAGCCCATCTTGAGCGCCAGGGTCACGTAGCCGAGGTTGATCAGGTAGAAGCCGACCACCAGGAGGCGGTTCACCGAGTCCGCCATGGCGTCGTCGCCATGGAAAACGTCCACCAGGAACACGCGGCCGTTGCGGAAAGGGTGCGGGCCACCCAGATGGTGAGGGCGATGCTGATGGCAAGGTAGAAGCAGTAGGTGACGACCACGAAATCCATGCCCATGACGTCTCCTCCGAGGAAGAACGCGTCGATTTGAACGCGTTCAATAACAGCGTAGACCTGTTCCGGAGGCGTGTCAAGAGTTTTGAACGCGTTCAGATCAACTAGATATAGCCCATCTCCAGGGCCTTGAGGACGGCGCGGGTCCGGTCGCGGACGCCGAGCTTCGAGAGGATGTTGGAGACGTGGTTCTTGACCGTCCCCTCGGTGGTGTGGAGGGCCTCGGCGATCTCGCGGTTGTTGTAGCCGCCGGCCATGAGGCGGAGGATCTCGGTCTCGCGGCGGCTCAGAGGCGTCGGGCGGATCGAGGCTTTCGAAGTCCGGACGGAGGTTTTCCAGGCCGCGCAGGACGCGCTCGGTCACGGCCGGGCGGATCAGGGTCTCCCCCGCCGCCACCCGCCGGATGGCCTCGGTCAGCCGCTCGAAGGAGACGTCCTTCAGGAGGAAGCCGCGGGCTCCGGCGCGTATCCCCTCCAGCAGGGCCGCGTCGTCGTCGAAGGTGGTCAGGAGGATGGTCGGCCGGGCAGGCGGCCTTCCTGGCGCAGCCGCTTCAGGAGGTCCACGCCGGAGAGCTTCGGCATGCGCACGTCGAGGAGAATCACGTCCGGCGCGGCGTCTGCCGGCGATCTTGAGGGCCTCTTCCCCGTCCGACGCCTCGGCCACGACACGGATGTCCTCCGTCAGGTCGAGGAGGCCGCGGAGGCCCTTGCGCATCAGGGTCTGGTCGTCCACCAGGAGCACGCGGATCACGCCATTGCCCCCGTAGTCGGCGTCCAGGCGCGGAGGGAGAATCCCTGACCCGGCTGGGATTCGATCTCCAGCCGTCCTCCGATCTCCTCCAAGCGCTCCTTCATTCCCTGGAGACCGTTGCCGGCCCGCACGGCCGCGGCGCCCCGGCCGTCGTCCCGCGCCCGCAGCACTATCCCATCGTCTTCCTTCCTCAGCTCGATCCACAGGTTCCGCGCCCGGGCATGGCGGACGGCGTTGGTGATGGCCTCCTGGGCGCAGCGGAAGAGGGCATGGGCCTGGGAAGGATCGCGGATCTCCAGGTTCTCAGGGAATGACAGGTGCACGCGGGGCTCCGGCGTACCGGCGGCCAGGGTCTCCAACGCCCGCCGCAGATCGACGGACCGGTCATCCCGCAGGGTGCTGACGACCTCGCGCACGTCCGAGAGCAGGAGCCGGGTGACGGCCTGGGCCTCCTGGACGGGCTCGGCGGCCCGGCCCGCCACCGTCTGCTTGGCGAGCTCCAGGTTGACGCTCAAGACCGTCAGGTGGTGTCCCAGGCTGTCATGGAGCTCGCGGGAGATCTGGAGGCGCTCGGCCATCCGGCTGCTGTCGGCCAGCAGCTCCTGGGTGGCTTGAAGCTCGGCGTTGACCCGCGCCAGCTCGCGCCCCCGCCGCATTTCGGAGACGGCCATGTAGCCAAGACAGAAAGCAAAGGCTTGAAAGGCAAGGAGGTAGAGAACCGTAATCGCAAGAGCCATGGGTCGGGGTAAATGGGAGAGACCCTGAGTGGGCTGGACCAAGCTCGTCTCTTGTAGCAGAAACGCCATGACTGCCATCAGCGCCGCCTGGATAGTGAACCAGAGGAAGGCCTTTCGGGCCGGCAGGACAAACGGGAGCTCAATGACAACCAGGACCAACAGGTCTGTCACGATTATCGAGCCCAGGACGATCTGGGCTCCTATCAACACGACACCAAGCCATGGTGGCAGCGATCCCGGAGCGCGGGTGGCCCACCAGAACGCCAAGCCAAAGGCCAGGTAGATCAGAGTCATCAAGACCCAAGTCAGTACCTGGACCCAGACAGGGGCACCCTTCGGAGTGAAGGCTGACGCCTGCGCGTAGGCCTGGATTCCCACGGAGAGGTAGAAGATCAGGCCCGCTACCCGGAACAGGGTCAGTGAACGCGAGGAGGACATGAGGAGGATTGTAGAAGACCCTGGAGGGCTCGTCCGGTGCCGAAAGTCATGGTTTTTCCGCTGACTTCCCGCACTGTCGCGCAAGAGCGGCGGCTCCTAGTCTGGAAGAAGGCGGGGAAAGCGATCCCCGCCGCACCCAAGGAGAGACACCATGAAGAGCCTCAAGAGCTTGCTGGCCGCCCTCCTCGCCCTGGTCTTCGCCGCCATCCCGGCGTTCACTCAGGAGTTGCAGACGCCCGAGCAGGTCCTCCAATACCTCGACCAGCACCGGCAGGACGTGGCGCTCGCCAGCTACTCGGTCCAGCCGGACGGTACCCTCGATCCCGCGGACCCCGTGATCCTTTTCAACCCCGACCAGAAGATGCCCCTGGCCTCCACCTTCAAGATCGTGGTGCTGGCCGCCTACGCCCGCGAGGTCACGGCCGGGCGTCTGGATCCGGACCAGGAAGTCAGCGTCGGGGACTGGGAGCGCTACTACCTGCCGGGCACGGACGGCGGTGCCCATCCGGCGGCTCTGGAGAGCCTGGGGATCCCCACCGATCCCTACGGCTTCGCCCAGGACCCTGCCGCGACCGTGCCGCTCGACACGCTGGCCAACGTCATGATCCAGTACAGCGACAACGCGGCCACCGACTACCTCATGGCCCGGGTCGGCCGCAAGAACCTGCAGTCGGTCATTCAGCAGGGCGGGCTGACGAGCCAGGACGTGCCGCTGCCCATCCTGGGGACCTTCCTCACCTGGCAGAACCACGAAGATGGGCTCCTGACCCCGGTCCGCGTCCGCAAGATCCAGAAGCTGGCGAAGAACCCGCGCCGCTATGCCGCGCAGGTAGACCGGCTGACGGCGGCTTACGGCGACCCGAAGTGGCGTCAGGCCGAGATCGAGTTCCAACTGGCGCGGGAGGTGTTCAGCTACGAGTTGGAGGCGGCCGTGGCCGAGACCTTTACCGGGGGCACGGTGCGCGACTATGCCCGCGTCATGGCCGGGGTGGTCACCGGCACCTTCCTCTCGCCCGAGATCTCGGCCCTGATGCGCCGGCATCTGGAGATACCCCTCCCCAACGAGAACCTTTTTCTCTCCTGGGGGACTCAAGGGCGGCGCCCTCGCGGGCGTGCTGACCGAGGCGAACTACTACGTGCCGTCCACCGGTGCCTTCGAGGGCAAGCCGCGGGTCTCCGTGCTCTTCCTGCGCCGGATCGAGCCGGCTCCCTGGGAGGAGTTGCTGACGGGTTTCGGCTTCTCGTTCTTCGACATCCGCTTGGCCTTCGACCAGGATTTCGTGCGGCTCACGCGGGAGACGCTGGTCCAGAAATGACGCCGGGAGATGAGGGGCCTCAGGATACTGGGGCCCCTACTCTCTCCTCCACTCCTACCCAGCGCCGATCCCTATCCCCCACATACTCCGATTGCGGCCGGATCAGCCGTCCCGTGGCGAGCTGTTCCAGGGCGTGGCCGGTCCAGCCCGCCACCCGGCCGACGGCGAAGGTGGGGGTGAACAGCTCGATGGGCAGGTCCAGGCCGTGGAGCAGGAGGGCGGTGTAGAACTCGACGTTGGTGTCCAGCCGCCGGTCGGGCTTGCGCTCGCGGAGGAGGCGCAGGGCCGTGGCTTCCACGGAGCGGGCGAGGTCGTAGAGTCCCTCGTCTCCGCCATGGCGGTAGAAGCGCTCGGCCGCAGCGGCCAGCACGTCGGCCCGGGGATCGCGGACGCGGTAGACCCGGTGGCCGAAGCCCATGAGCCGCTCGCCCCGGTCGAGCTTCTCCCGGAGCACGGCCTCGGCCCGCTCGGGCGAGCCGATCTCGAAGACCATGTCGAGAGCCGGCCCTGGCGCGCCGCCGTGGAGCGGACCTTTCAGCGCGCCCACGGCGCCCGTGATGGCCGAGATGAGGTCCGACTGGGTGGAGACGATCACCCGGGCCGTGAAGGTCGAGGCGTTGAGGCCGTGGTCCGTCACGGTGTTCAGATAGGTCTCCAGCCCCCGCACCCGCTCGGCCAAGGGCTCCTCGCCGGTCAGCATGTAGAGGTAGCTGGCGGCGTGCCCGAGGTCCGCCCGGGGCGCCACAGGCTCCTGCCCCTGGAGCAGGCGCCAGTAGGACGGCCACGATCGACGGGAAGGCGGCGACCAGCGTGGCGGCGTCCTCCTTCGGGTCCTTCCCCGCCCCATCCGCAAGGCTCAGAGCGCCCGCGCCCATCCGCAGGGCGTCCATCACGGGTACGCGCTCGCCGGGCCGCCGACCGCAGAAGATCCAGCACCGCCGCCGGCAGCTCGCGGCGGGCGGCGAGACGGCGCTCGAAGTCCTTGAGCTCGGTGGCGTCCGGCAGCTCGCCGGTCCACAGCAGGTGGACCATCTCCTCGAAAGTGGCGCGGGGGGCGATCTCCTCCACCGGAAAGCCGGCGAGGAGCAGCACGCCCGCTTCGCCGTCCACGCTGCTCAAACGGGTCGTGGCCGCCACGACCCCTTCCAGTCCATGATTCATGTTCGTGCTCATCTCGGTTCTCCCTCTTCGCAGTCCCATCTTCGGGCTCACGTGGATGAGTTGTCAATCTTGATTCATCTATCAATATGTGGGACCGTTGGGGGCATGGAAGACCGGTTCGTGACCGCCCAGGAAGCCGCCGCCGAGTTGGGGATCTCGCTCGCCACGCTCTACGCCTACGCGAGCCGGGGAATGCTCCGCTCCGAGGCCGTGCCGGGCGATCCCCGGGCGCGGCGCTACCCGTGGAGCGACGTGCAGCGGCTCAAGGACAAGAAGGAGCTGAGGAAGGATCCGGAGAAGGCCGCGCCAAAGGCCCTCTCCTGGGGCGCGCCGGTGCTGGAGTCGGCCTTGACCCTGGTACAGGACGGCCGGCTCTACTACCGGGGCCGGGACGTGGTGGAGCTCGCCCGGAGCGGCAGCGTCGAGGAGGTCGCGGCGCTCCTCTGGACGGGCGATCCTGCAGATGCGGGGCGGCTGTTCCAGGAGAAACCGCCCGCCCTCCCCTCCTGGACCCGGGGCCTGTTCAAGGAGGATCTCTCCCCGGTCGAGCGCTGCCAGGTGGCCCTGCCCCTGGCGGGAGCCTCGGACCTGGCGGCCTGGGACCTGCGCCCGGCAGCGGTGGCGGCCACGGGAGCGCGTATTCTGCGGTTTCTGGCGGCGTGGCCGCGGAGCGAGCGCCTGCCGCGTCTGTTGCCGCCACGCTCCAGCAGGGGTGGGCATCAGACGGATCGGACCGATCCGACCGATCCGTCGGATCAAACTTGATCCGACCGATCAGCGCGGCTCTGATTCTGGCGGCGGACCATGAGCTGAATGTTTCCGCCTTCACGGCCCGGTGCGTGGCTTCGGCCTCGGCGAATCCCTATGACGTAGTTTCAGCTGGCTTGGCGGCCCTGAAGGGAGCCCGCCACGGCGGCTACACGGAGCGGGTGGAGATGCTGTTCCGGGAGGCGGGATCAGCTTCCGGAGCCCGGCGGGCTCTGGCGGACCGGCTGCGCCGCGGCGAGGAGATCCCCGGCTTCGGCCAGCCGCTCTATCCGGAGGGAGATCCGAGGGGCAGAGCCCTCCTCGACCTCGCCTCCGAGATCGCCCCTCGATCCCCCGCCGTGGAGCTTGCCCGCGCCCTCGCGGACGCCGGGCTCGAGAGCTGATCCGCGAGCACCCCACGATCGACTTCGGCCTCGTCACCCTGGCCCGCGTCCTGGGCCTGCCCGAGCGCACGCCTCTGGCTCTCTTCGCCCTGGGTCGGACGATCGGCTGGCTGGGCCACGCCATCGAGGAGTACGGGGTGGGCCGCCTGATCCGGCCGCGAGCCGCCTACGTGGGCGAACCGCCTGCTCCCGCCTGACAGGCCTGGAGCATCACTTCGGCCGGAACGGCTCTCAACCGTTCCCTGAGGCGCACGACTTCCCCGATCACGATCGTGGCTGGCGAGCGCAGGCCGGCCCGGGACACGTCTCCTGCGATGGTGCCCAGGGTGCCGATCAGGACCTTCTCGTTTGGCAGCGTTCCCTGGGCGATGACGGCGACCGGCGTGTCCGCCTCGCGGCCGAAGAACAGGAGAGAGGCCGCGATCTCGGGCAGTCGCGTGAGCCCCATCAGCACGACGAGCGTCTCGACCCGGGCTAGAGCCTGCCAGTCCTGGCGGTCCCCCTCGGCGCAGTGGCCGGTCACCACGGCGAATCCGCCGGAGACATTCCGGTGGGTGATGGGGATACCAGCCCGGGCGGGAACGGCGACGGAGCTGCTCACACCGGGAACGACCTCCCAGGGGATTCCCGCTTCGGCACAGGCCAGGGCCTCCTCCGCTCCGCGGCCGAAGACGAACGGATCGCCTCCCTTGAGCCGCACCACGACGCGTCCGGCCCGGGCGTGGTGGATGAGGATCTCGTTGATCTCCTCCTGACGGCAGGAGTGCTCGCCAGGGGATTTGCCCACGAAGATGCGCTCCGCGTCCGGCCGCGCCTCGGCCAGGAGGGCGTCCGAGATCAGCCGGTCGTAGACCACCACGTCCGCCCGGCGCAGGCAGTCGAGGCCGAGGACCGTGATGAGCCTTGGATCGCCCGGGCCTGCACCCACGAGGTAGACGATCCCGCTCATCCGGCGGCGGGCTCCATTTCGACAGAATCGGGCCGCACTCCCGCGATCTCTTCGATCCGGTTGAGGGCCTTTGCCTCCTCCCCACGCCGCAGCAGGTGGATCACGTCCGAATCGACCAGCCGGTACCAGAGGGAGCGCCGGGTCTCGAAGTCCGGCCAGAGCCGGGCCAGGGGGGCGCGGAGTCTCCCCGCGATCTCAAGGAACCGGGCGTGCTCCTCCCCCAGCTCCGCCTCCAGCCGCTGGCGCAGGCGCACGGCGAGTGTCGGGGCCTTGCCGCCCGTGGAGATGGCGACCGTAAGGTCCCCCTTCCGCACGATGGCCGGAGCGATGAAGTCGCAATGGGGTACGTCGTCGAGCGTGTTGACCAGGACGTTCTTGCCTCGCGTCTCCTCCCAGACGGCCTCGGCCACGGCCTGGCCCTGGTTCACCACGATGACCAGGAAGGCCCCGCGCAGGTCTCCCCGCCGGTAACGCCGGCCGATGGAGTCGATCTTCACCTCCACGGCGAGCTCCGAGAGCCCGGGCGTCAGCTCCGGGGCGATCACCGTCACCCGGGCGCCGGACGTGAGCAGGCCCTTGACCTTCTCTTCCGCCATGGCACAGCCGCCGAGGACGAAGCACAGGCGTGCCTTGAGATCGAGATACACCGGATAGTGGGCTGTCGCGGTCATCAGACCTCCAGGCTCTCGACCGTCACGCCGTGGCGGTCGATCTCCAGGGTGAGACGGCAATGGTCGGTGGCGATGCCGAGGCGGTAGACGCCCGGCCCCTGCACGGTGAAGAGCATGCTTTCGATGGCCTGCCCGCCGAGGGACGCGAGGGCCGAGTTCACGGACTGGGTGGAGCGGCGGGCGGCGGAGCCCCGCGGGGTCTGGTGGAAAAGGCGTAGCAGGGCCTGCTCGGCCTCGGCCCCGTGGACCTTGCGGACGCGTCCGGTCTGGAGGAGCATCTCCAGGAAGACCTCCAGCCGGCCGAGCAGATCCTCCCCCACCGTCCCCTCGTCCACCGCCGCGGCCAGCTCTTCGTAGGGCTCGCGGGCCGTTGGGCCGTGGAGCGAGACCACGAGGGTGGCCAGCTCTTCGAGCAGGACCTCCCTCTGGATGGTGTCGAGCGCCAGGGCAGCGGAAGTTATCGCAGTGGCCGCGCTCACATGGCCCTCCGCGGTCCGGGCCTCAGCTGCACCAGGGACTCCAGCTCGTGCTCGAAGGCGCCCGTCTCGATCGGGCAGTGGATGCCGCACTCCTTGGGCGCGTTCTTCTCCCACCACCAGCGTCCGGCGCGGGGGTCTTCGCCGGGGGCCGTGACGCGGGTGCACGGAGCGCAGCCGATGCTGGTGTAGCCCTTGGCGTAGAGCGGGTGCTCGGGCACGCCGTGGGCCTGGTTGTACTCCTTGACCTCTTCGAGCGTCCAGTCGGCCAGGGGGTTGATCTTGGCGAGGCCGCCGTGATCGTGATCGATCTCGATCTTGCGGATGTTGGCCCGGCTCGCCCACTGGTCGCGGCGCAGGCCGGTGACCCAGGCGTCCAGCCCTTCGAGCACCCCGCGGATGGGCTCGACCTTGCGCACGTTGCAGCACGTCAGGCGAGCCTCGACGCTCTTCTGGAAGAGATTGGGGCCCAGGCGGCTCACCATTTTTTCGACCTGCTTGGCATCAGGGAAATAGACCTCGACGTCGATGCCGTAGCGCTGGCGTACCTCTTCCATGGCGTCGTAGGTCTCCTGGTGCAGGCGGCCGGTGTCCACGGTGAAGATCCGCACGTTGTTGTCGATCCGCCAGGCCATGTCGAGGATGGCCATGCCCTCGGCCTGAAAACTCGTACAAATGGCGACCTGCGAGCCCCAGCGCTCGAGCGCGTAGGCGATGACTTCCTGCGGGGTGGCGTCGTCGAGCTCGACGGCCAGTTGCCCGGCCTCGAACTCGTCGAGAAGGTCTCGCTCATCGATTTTCCGGATCGCGGTCGCTCTTTCGAACATCTTGATCTCCTAGATCTGATAGGAAACGGCTTCGCCTTCTCCAAGAACCAGCAGCGCTTCGTCGCTCTGGCGGGCGAAGAATTGTTGAATGCGCTCTCCCTCGGTTCTCCGCTCGAGGTAGGCGCGGAACAATCGCTCGATGACAAAGTGGACCTCCGTGCCCGGCACCCGCTTCAGGACGGGACGGCCGATGGCCGCGTCCTGCCCGAGGCCGCCACGGAGGAAGAGGTCGTAACCCTGGATGCGTTCGCCCGAGGCCGTACGCTCGCGGAGCGTGGTGCCCTGCAGGCCGATGTCGCCGATCCAGTGGTGGGCGCAGGCGTGCGGGCAGCCGTCCAAGTTGATCCGGAGGCCCGCCGCCTCCTGGCCGAAGGTTTGCTCCAGATGCTCGACGATCTGCTGGAGCCGTCCCTTGGTCTCGGCCACGGTGTAGTTGCAGAAGGGATCACCTGTGCAGGCGATGCTCGCTCCGCGCAGGCCCATGCCCTCGCGCGGGAAGCCCAGGGCCTCGACGGCGCCCAGGACCTCGTCCAGCACTCCGGCCGGGATGTCGCTCAGGATGAAGTTCTGCCGCCGGGTGAGCCGGACGCCCAGTCCGTGGGTTTCGGCGATCTCCGCCAGGCGGAGCATGGTCTCGCCGTTCATCAGGCCCAGGTACACCGGGAAGCCGGCGTAGAAGAGCCCGTCCTGCTTCTGGGGATGGACGCCCGTGTGGTCGTGCTCCTCCACGGGCGCGGGCGGCACGGCGCCGTCTTCCAGCCGCCGGCCCAGCCGCTCCTCCACACGGGCGCGGAAGGCCTCCGGCCCCAGGTCGTTCACCATGAACTTGAGGCGGGCCTTGGCGCGGGACATGCGGTTCTTGAGGTCCAGCCGCCAGACGTCCACGATGGCCTGGAGCACGGGCACGGCCTCTTGCGCCGGCACCCATACGCCGAGGTCGTCCGCCAGGCGCGGCCAGGTCGACAGCCCACCGCCCACCCGCACACCAAATCCGGGCCGGCCTTCCCTGAGGGCGCCGATCAGGGCGATGCAGTGGATCTCGGGGGCGTTGCACTGGTGCGGGCAGGCCGAGATGGTGATCTTGTGCTTGCGCGGAAGGTCCGAGTACTCGCGGTTCTCGATGAAGAAGCGGGTGGTCTCCTCGAGCAGGGGCTGGACCTCGAACAGCTCCTCGCGGTCGATCCCCGCCACCGGGCAACCGGTGATGGTGCGGACGTTGTCGCCGCAGGCGCCCACGGTGGTGAGACCGGCGGCGTCCAGGATCCGCATCACCTCGGGCAACTCGGCGAGCTGGATCCAGTGGAGCTGGATGTTCTGCCGGGTGGTCAGCTCGCCGTACCCGCGGCCGTAGCGCTGGGAGAGGTCGCCCATGGTCCCCAGCTTCGCCGGAGTGAGCAGGCCGCCTGGGAGCTTGACCCGCAGCATGAAGTGCCCGACCTTCGGCTTGTCGTGGTACAGGCCGTACCACTGCATGCGCACGAAGTCCTCTTCCGGGACCACCTCGTAGCCGGCGTCGATCATGGCCGGCAGGTCGTCGATGACGGCCAGACCGCCCTTCTCATTCTTCAAGCGCTCCACGAAGTTGCGCTTGCGCACCAGGTCCCAGGTGATCTCGGGAGCCTGGGATTCGTTCGACGCCGCCATACAAGTCCTCCAACGAGGCGGGCAGAGACCCGCCTGGGCGAAATAGACCTCCAGCGTCCGCTTCAATCAGCGGTATGGAGATACAGGGCTTTGTTCTTTGGATTGAGAGGCGCGGATGCGAACGGCTTCAGCCGCTCACACCCGCTTACGACAAGTACAACACACCTGTGGGGTCAGGTGGGGAATCGCGGAGGTGAGGGTCGTGGAGCTCATTTGTGACTAGGTTAGTATCTTGCTCTCACTTTGTCTAGTGTGAGCTGGTTACCATACCGTGACAACGACGGGAGCTTCCTTATTCCCTCATAGTCAATTCCCTCACTGTCACCGGCTTTGTCACCGTCCGGGCCGACCAGTCGATCTTCCGGGTCAGGTACATGACCAGGGCCAGGATCCTCGCCATCGCCAAGGCCATCGTGGAGGGCTACGGAGGAACGATCACGGCAATCGCGGCCATCCACGCCCCTTTCTCCAAGACACGCGATCTACGACTCTGAGTTTAGCACCGGCTCGATCATCACGTACTCGAAGCTCCCCGAGATCGATTCCGCGCCGGGCGGGATCTTGCCCGGTCCGGCCACTTCGCAGAGCACAAAGTAGCGGTTGCCGAGCCGCACGTAGGCCTCATCGGCCCGGGGCTTGCCCTCCACCCCCACCAGGGCGTGCTCGGGCACCAGGATCAGGATCGACCGTTTCGGGAAGTGGCGCCACAGCGCGCAGAAGGCCGCGGCCTTGGAGTCGCAATCCCCGGCGCCCTGCACCATCACCGCGCTCGGCACCCGGAAGCCCAGGGTGTGGCGGCCTTCCCGGTCCACATCCGGCGGGACCTCGTAGCGCAGCTCCTGGAAAAAGGCCAGGAAGAGCCCCAGCAACCGCCGCTCGCTGTCGCCGTTCCCCACCCGCCGCAGGGCCTGGAAACAGTCTTCGAGCGAGCGTGTCCCCTTGAGGACGACCTCCTCGTAGTCGACCGAGATCTCGTTCTCCTCGATGACGAACCCGCGCTCTTCGTAATACCGCCGTGTGATCCTCTTCACCTCTGCGGGAAAGTCCTCATCCAGCCAGGCATGGAAAGCGTGGATCCGCTCTTCGAGGGGGTTCCCCTCCTCGGGCTCATCCCAGTGCCAGCGGTAGCCGCCCTGTCCATAGACCTCGATCTTGAAGTAGGAAAGCACCCCCCGGGACCTCCCCTCCTCCTCCATGCGCGCCACCAGTCTCCGGTTGATCTCCCGCCTCGCCTGCTCCTCGAAATAGCCGAACCGGGCGACGTCGCGCAGGTAGTCGTCCCGGTTCACGGTGCAGGAGACCTGCTGCGTCCGGCCGCTGTAGTCGATGAACCCGTAGGAAAGCCGGAAGCGGCCTCCGCCCTCATCCTTCTGGAACTGGTTCAGGGCCTCGACCTCCTGGTAAGGCTCTGCCGCCGAGTCACCGGCGCCATCCAGGACCGGCTCCATCGGCTCCGGTGCCAGCCACCAGGAAAGCCCGATCAGCCCGATGATGACCACGGCCAGGGCGCCGAAGCAGCCCAGAACGGTACAGCCGAGCTTCTTCACGGTACTCGGATGACGCCCGTCTGTCCGTAGGGGATGAGCGAGCGCGAGAGGTCCTCGATCCCCTCGTTCAGGATCACCGTGATAGCCAGCAGGACGAAGCCGTAGAAGATGGCCACCGCCATGTTGTCCCGGAAGATCTCCTCATGCTCCGGCAGATCCCCCGTCATGCGGGTAAAGAGCCAGCTCGCCAGCCAGACCGATCCGAGGGAGACGGCGCTGATGACGAAGAAGAAGATGGCGCACTGCCCTGTCACCATCACGATCGTGTAGGCAGAAGCCCGCTCCAGGAACAGGTCGCGCAGCACGGCCATCACCGGGAACACGGCGTGCCGCATCAGCATCGCCTGGCTGAGGATCGTGGCGCCGAGGGCGATGGCTACCGAGCGGTTCCCCGCCAGCAGCAGCCGGTCCTGCGCCTCGCGCCCCCGCAGCATCGTGTTCAGCCGGAAGGTGACGAAGACCATCAACGCGCTGACGATGACCGCCACGCCGAAGGCGAGGACGCCCGCCAGGATGCTGGGAAGATCGAAGCTCGACATAGCGGAAAAGACCGAAGGGCGAAACTCTAGCACAGAGGCGCCAGCACGGCGGACATGCCTTTCCCTCTGTAGAATGAGGACGCTATGGGCGCGCTGCCGCAACCGATCCATGACGTAGTCCTGGAGTTGGAGAAAGGTCTTAGGGAGCTTTACGGGGAGCGGTACCGTGGGCTCCTCCTTTACGGCTCTTATGCCCGCGGCACTGCCTGGGAAGGGAGCGATGTAGATCTGCTCCTGCTGCTTGAAGGTCCCGTCAACGCAGGTAGGGAAATCTTGGCATCGGAGCCCGTCGTTTGGCCCCTCAGTCTCGACTCATGCCTCGTCCTTTCCGTTATACCGGCCGACTACGGGGCTTATCAGCGCGGCGAGACCATGTTTCTGCGCAACGTTCACAGGGAAGCCATCCCGGTGGCCGCTTGATCTGATTCTGGGGCGGCGAGAGTGGCGAAGCCTGACACCCCCTCCACCTGGAGCCCCCTGCGCCACACAATCTTCCGCTGGCTGTGGATCGCCAGCGTCACCTCCAACATCGGCACCTGGTTCCAGAACGTCGGCGCGTCGTGGATGATGACGACGCTCACCCCGTCGCCGACCCTGGTGGCCCTCGTCCAGTCGGCCACGAGCCTGCCGATGTTCCTGCTGTCCCTGCCGGCCGGGGCCATCGCGGACGTCCTGGACCGCCGCCGCCTGCTCCTCATTACGCAGACCTGGATGACGCTTTCGGCCTTCGGGCTCTGGGCCTTTACGGCGGCGAACGCAACAACGCCGGGCATCCTCCTCACCTTCACCTTCCTCCTGGGCCTCGGCGCGGCCATGACTGGCCCGGCCTGGCAGGCGAGCATCCCGGATATGGTGCCGCGCGAGGACCTCCCCGCTGCCGTCACCCTCGGAAGCATCGGTTTCAACATCGCCCGGGCCGCCGGACCGGCCCTGGCTGGCGTGGTGATAGCGACCGCGGGGCCGGCGGTCACTTTCCTCGTGAACGCCATCTCCTTCCTCGGTGTGCTGGTCGTCCTCTTCTTCTGGCGCCGTCCCGCGGAAGAGGCGGTGCTTCCGGCCGAGCGCATCCTGGGCGCCATGACGACGGGCCTGCGCTACGTGCGGCACGCTCCGGAGGTGCTGGCCCCCATCGCCCGGGGCACCACGTTCGTCCTCTGCGGCGCCTCCCTCTGGGCGCTCCTGCCGCTCGTGGCCCGCAACGAGCTCAAGACAGGCGCCCAGGGCTACGGCCTCCTCCTCGGATGCCTGGGCGTCGGTGCGGTCGCGGGGGCCATGGTCCTCCCCCGCCTCAAGCGGAACAACTCGACGGACGGCGTAGTGGCCGTGGCCACGATCGTCTTCGCCGCCGCCACGGTGGCTCTGGCCTACGTGCGGGAGTTCTGGCTCCTGATGATCGCCATGCTCCTGGCCGGCGGCGCCTGGCTCTCACTGCTTTCGAGCCTCAACGTGGCCGTGCAGACCGTCGTCCCCTCCTGGGTGCGGGGACGGGCGCTCTCCGTCTACATGCTGGTCTTCTTCGGCGGCCTGGCCGGCGGCAGCGCCCTGTGGGGAGCCGTGGCCGAGCACCTGGGCGCATCGCGAGCGCTCCTCATCGCGGCCGGGGGCATGATCGTGGGCCTCGCCTCCACCTTCCGCATCCATCTCCGCTCAGGAGAGGGGCTCAACCTGGCGCCCTCCCGGCAGTGGCCCGCCCCCATCGTCTCCCACGACCTGGAGCCGGACCGCGGCCCCGTGCTGGTGACCGTCCAGTACCGGATCGACCCCACCCGCACCGACGATTTCGTAAAAGCCATGCAGCACGTCCGCCGCATCCGCAAGCGGGACGGCGCCTTGCAATGGGGCCTGTTCGTCGATTCCGCGGACCCGGCCCTCTACACCGAAGTCTTCCTCGGCAAGTCCTGGATCGAGCATCTCCGCCAGCACGAGCGCGTCACCGTGGCGGACCGGGACATCGAGGAGGAGGCGCGGGCGTTCCATATCGGACCGGACCGGCCGGTGGTGACCCATTTGATTGGTGAGCCGGTGCGGCGGGGGTGGTGACTATACAAGTCAGGCCCACGAGGTATCTACAACTCGTCCCCAGGCTCTGGAGGGACATCCGGGACCTTCGCAAGGACGGCCAGAAACTTCTCACGGCTGCCTCGCTTGGCCCTCTCCTCAAGATGATCCACTGTTATGAGCGCTGCCATTTTCTCGGCCACGGCAATACTGATGAACTGGTTGATCGAAATGCCTTCCTGCTGAGCGAGATCGCGCACGCGCTTATGCAAGGATTCCGGCAACCTGAGGCTCAAAGTGCTCATGACGTCTCCTCAAGGATACGCAGGAAATCTTTCGGGGGATAGATCCGGACTCCAAGTTTCCCTGCTCCCGCAAAGTCTCGCTGGTTGTGGGTAACGATGGCTTCACAGCCTGCTGCCACTGCCAGTTCCAGCACCATTTCGTCCTTGACGTCCAGGAGATAGGGACGCCACAAGAAAAAGATGTTCTGCAGGTGAGCAACATGGCAGAAGTAGTCCAAAAGGCCGTCGACATCCTGTCTCGTGTAGAGGCCCGCATCAAGGTGGCGAACCAGAGCGTCTTCGTACTCGAAGAGGAGGGGTACCGAGAGAGCCATCTCAAACCGGCCCCGCTCAAGAAGAGAGAGTAGCCTGAAGGAGGCTCCTTGATGGGAACGGAGAGCCGCCACGACTACGCTTGTATCCAGAACCACCCTCCTCTTCCTCACAATGGTATTGTATACGATACCGGGCCTCGGTCAAGTTGGTCCTGGAAAACTCTTGACCCTGGACCCCACTCCACCCTTTACACTCCCCGGCATGGTGGACGACACCCCTGCCGAGCGCCCTCTGCGGGCGGGCGAATTGGCCCGCCGGACCGGCGTCACCAAGGACACGCTACGCTTCTACGAGCGGGCGGGACTGCTCCCCCGTCCCGAGCGGCTGCCGAATAACTACCGCGTCTATCCTCCCGGGACGGTCGAGCGTCTCCTGTGGATCCGGCGCGTGCTGGCGGCCGGGTTTACGGTCGAGGAGCTTTCCCGCATCCTGGCGGAACGGGAGCGCGGCGGCGTGCCTTGCCGGAAGGTCCGGGACCTGGGCGCCGCCAAGCTGGCCGAGATGGAAGAGCGGCTCCGCGAGCTCGAGTCCGCCCGCGATACCTTGCGATCCCTCTTGAAGGACTGGGACCGCCGTCTCACCGAGGTCGGTCCTGGAGAGCGGGCCGGACTGCTCGAAGCCATTCAGGAGGCGCCCCGGCAGGGGGTGACGAGAAAGAAAAAGGAGATCCGATGAGAACCATGCTGATCCTGACCACCCTGGTGGTCCTCACTCTTCCGGTGGCCCTCGCGGCCCAGACGGAAAACCCCTGTCCGCTCCACGCCGAGCACATGAAGGCCCTGGACCAGCGGGGCGACAAAGTCATGGGCTTCGGGCACACCCGGACCCGGCATCACTTCCTGATCGAAAGGGATGGCGGAGTCATTCAGGTGGAGGCGAACGATCCGGCGGACGTCCAGAGCCGCAACCAGATCCGGAGCCATCTGGCCCAGGTGGCCGAGGCGTTCTCCCGCGGCGACTTCGCCATGCCGAAAGCGATCCACGACCGCGTTCTCCCGGGTGTCCCGGAGATGACCCGCCTAAAGGACGCGATCTCCTACCGCTATGAGGAGATGGAACGGGGAGGGCGGGTGAGGATCACGACGGCTGATCCCGCGGCGCTCGAAGCGGTCCATTCCTTCTTGCATGCCCAGATCCAGGATCACAGGACGGGCGACCTGGAAACAATGCACTGACCGGACCGTTGCGCCGTCTCCGAAGCCGGATCCAACATCACGGCCCGGAAACGGGCCGTACGCAGCTCTTCCCCAACGGGGCGGCGTCCGTATGAGTGGGGATGGCTCTCTTCCGGCTTGTACGGGGCGCGTCTCGGACAGGTACGTCCCTCTCCCCAACAGGGCGGCGTTCGTACAGGTGGGGACGGCCTTCTCCCCGCCCGTGCGGAGCTCCTCCCGGGCAGGTATATCCCTCTCCCCAGCGGGGCGGCGTCCGTAGCGCTGGGGATGGCTCTCTCCCCACTCGTACGGAGCGTTTCCCCAATGGGGACCCCTCTCTCCCCAACGGGGCGGCTCCCGTATGAGTGGGGACGGCCCTCTCCCCACTCGTACGGAGCGTTTCCTGGATACACAGAGAGCCGGACCGCTGGGGAAAGGCTCCTCCCCGCGAGCCGGAGCAGGCGGACGGCTCGTTCTCAACCTCATCTGCAGTAAAATGCCGGTACAGCATTCCTCAACCGGAGGTACGCGATGGGAACACGGCCGGTCCTGAAGATCCTTCTCCTGGTGTCACTGGCTGCCGGAAGGGTCACGGCAGCGGAGGTGCCCATGCTCCTGGCGGACGTCAACCAGGAGCCCGCGGCGCCGTTCAGCAGGTCCACCTCGGCGCCCGTTGACTTCTTCCGGGTGGGAGACCGACTGCTCTTCTCCACGCGCGGCGGCTACGAGGACGACGGCATCCTCTGGAGCACCGACGGCACGGCCGAGGGCACGCACATGGTTTCCTCCGCGCTCTGCCCGGTTTATTGTCACGGCATCCGGCTGCTCACGGTGTGGCGCGGCCTGGGCATCCTCGTGGCCGCGAGCGGCGAGAGCGAGAGCTACGCCAGCATCCGCCGCCTCTGGCGAACGGACGGGACCAAGGCCGGGACGTTCCCTCTCCCAGTATTCAGTCCCCAGGAGGTCGTCTATTCTCCGGAGTCGGCATTCTTCTACTTCTCGGGAAGCCGGAGAGGGTCCGACAACCCTGTCCTCTGGCGCAGCGACGGGACCCGCGCCGGAACGTCAGTCTTCCAGGATGCGCGCGGGGCCACCTTCTACGGTCCCCACAGCTTTATGTTCTGGCGGGGCCGGCTCCACTTCGTAGCCAGCGACGGCGAAGACGGAGGGAACACCGGCATCTGGAGCACCGACGGCACCCCCGAAGGCACGGCTTTCGTAACCACGGTCGGTGAAGGTGCAGACCCACTGTCGAGGCTTCAAGCGACCTCCTCCCGGCTGTTCTTCGGCTCGGGCAGTTCCGCCGAAGACCTGTGGGTCACGGATGGCACTCCGGAGGGCACGCGGCGCCTGGTGGACCTCAATCGTTCGAGATGCTTTACGCAGACCGACACGTGTGAACCTCCCGAGATGGTATGGACGTTCATGCTGGGTGAAAAGCTCTATTTCATCACCAACCGGAAGGATCATGGCACCGAGATCTGGAGCAGCGACGGAACCGAGAGCGGCACCCGGCCCTTGATCGAGCTGGCCGCCGGCTCCGGCATCGGCGAGCCGGTCCGGCTCGACGGGCGCTGGCTGTTCTCCTTCTTCGCCGCACCGAACCAGCCGGCCACCCTCTGGACCGCTGACGACGACTTCACCCGATTAGAGCCGTTGAGCGGCTGCGCGGGCGGGCTCTGCCCGCAATCCGTCGCCTTCCTCCACCTCACAGACTCCGGAGCCTGGCTGTTCGCCGGCCGGGACGCTGCACACGGAAAAGAGGTGTGGATCACGGACGGCACGGCCGCCGGGACACGCCTGCTCGCGGACATCTGTCCCGGGCCCTGTGACGGCTACCGAGGGAGCTATTCCTCCAGCGCGGTTCTCGGCAGCGCCGCCGGCAAGACCTACTTCGCCGCCTTCTCGAACCCGGGGACGGACTATTCCGTGCTGGACGAGCTCTGGGTCACCGACGGCACCCCGGCGGGCACCCACCGTGTCACGGGGCACGTCGCCGAGTTGGGCCTCCTCGGAGATCTCGCCGTGTTCGGGACCGGTGGCTATGAGAATCCGAGATCCACGATCTGGAGCACGGACGGCACGGCCGCCGGTACCCGGCGGGTCACGGATTTGCGGGCGCTCGCGCCCGGCTCCGACCCGTCGGTCCACCCCCTCCGGAACGGTGTCGTCTTCCTGGCCGGCGAAGGCGGCCGGCAGGCCCTGTGGACGAGTGACGGCCGGCCTGAGGGGACCTCCCGGTTCTTCGAATTCCAGCCGGATCGGAATGTCTTCGGTGATCCCTGGACCCTGGTGGGGGGGCTCCAGTTCTTCCAGGCCGAGACCGGGACCGGGGACCGGAGACGGATCGAGCTCTGGAGGACCGACGGCACGGCCCAGGGCACCGGCCGGGTTGTCACGCTCCCCCGCCATGTCTGGTTTGAGCTTCCCCCCGTTGCCTGGAATGGCAAGCTGCTCTTTCAGACCGGATCCCTCCAGGGTTGCTCTTTCTGGAGCAGCGACGGCACGGCGCCGGGCACGCGGGAGATCCTGCCGCCCCAGCCGGGAATGCGCTGCCCCACCGCCGTTCTGGCTCTCGGTTCCCGGTTCGTCTTCGTCGCCCGGGTCCAGGGTCCGGATGGGTTGGTCCCCCAGATCTTTGTCTCCGACGGCACGCCGCAGGGGACCCGGCAGATTTCCCAGATCCGGTCCTACCGCGAGGCGTTCGAAGATGACGAGCCCGTCGCCGTAGGGGGCGTGGCCTTCTTCCGGATCGTCACTGCGGGGAGCGGCTACTACGACGAAGACGTGGAGGTTCTGGAGGACGGACGGCACTCCGGAAGGCACCTACCGGGCCAGCAAGTTGTCAGGGCCCGCCGATCTCCATGGGTTCCGGGGCTCCCTCTATCTGAGGGCCTCGCTCCGCACGGACTATGGTTTCTTCCGGCTTCCCGTCCACAGCGGGAACGGCGGGACGCCGGTCCTCCTGGCCCGGACCCCCTTTTTCTACGACGCTGCTCCCTACGCGGACTTCACTCCCCTCGGAGACCGCCTGCTCTTCGTTGCCCAGGACGATGCTCGCGGCATCGAGCTCTGGGTGACGGACGGTACTCCCGCGGGCACGCGGTTGCTCCGCGACATCCAGCCGGGTCCGAAGTCCTCCCGGCCGAGCGGTCTCGTCCAAGCGGGAGACCGGGTCTTCTTCACCGCCCAGGACGGCGAGCACGGCCGGGAGCTGTGGGCGAGCGACGGCACTCCCGAGGGAACCCGGCTGGTGTGGGACCTCAATCCCGGCGGGTTCTCCTCCTTTGAGAGCGGGCCCTACGACCTTTCCACCCTCCTCACCGTGGCGGGCGGGCATCTCTTCTTCAGCGCGGACGACGGCGAGACCGGCGTGGAGCCGTGGTCTCTGCTCATACCATCCCCAGCGCCCGCGCCTCGTCCCGCTCCGAGCCCAGCGTCCGGTCCAGATTGAACGCCGCGCTGATGATCGAGAGGTGCGTGAACGCCTGCGGGAAGTTGCCCAGGGCCTCTCCCCGCAGGCCGGTCTGCTCCGCGTAGAGGCCGAGGTGGTTGGCGTAGCCGAGCATCCTCTCGAAGAGGAGGCGCGCCTCGTCCAGGAGGCGGGGCTCCATCCGGCCGGCGCGGGTCATGGCTTCTACGAGCCAGAAGGTGCACATGTTGAAGGTGCCCTCGTCGCCGGGGATGCCGTCGATCCCCCGCGCCGTGTTGTAGCGGTAGACGAGGCCGTCGGAGAGGAGGCCTCCCTGGTCCGGCGGCTTGCGGATGGCTTCCAGGGTCTTCAGCATGCGGGGATCGTTGGGCGATACGAAAAAGACCAGGGGCATGATGAGATTGGAGGCGTCGAGCCACTCGCCGTCGAGCGTCTGGACGAACGCCTGGCGCTCGGCGTTCCAGCCGCGCTTCATGATGGCCTCGTAGATCTCGTCGCGCGTGGCGAGCCAGCGCTGCCAATCGGTTGGGAAGGAACGTTTCTCGGCGAGGCGCAGCCCGCGGTCCATGGCCACCCAGCACATCAGCTTCGAGAAGACGAATTGGTGACGGCCGCCGCGCACCTCCCAGATCCCCTCGTCCTCCCGCTGCCAGTTCTTGTCCACGTAATGGAGCAGGTCCCGCAGGTGGAGCCAGGTGTCGTAGGAGATCGGCGAGACGTGCTTGTTGAACAGGTAGACCGAGTCGAGGAGCTCGCCGTAGATATCGAGCTGGATCTGATTGTAGGCGCCGTTGCCGATGCGCACGGGGCGCGATCCCCGGTAGCCTTCGAGATGGTCGAGCGTCTGCTCGCTCAGATCGCGGCGGCCGTCGATCCCATAGACGATCTGTAGCCCCGAGTCCGGATCGGCCTCGGCGCAGCGGGCGTCGAGCCAGCTCATGAAGGCGGCGGCCTCGCCATGGAAGCCGATCCGCAGCAGGGCGTAGACGGTGAACGCCGCGTCGCGCAGCCAGGTATAGCGGTAGTCCCAGTTGCGCACGCCCCCGATGTGCTCCGGCAGGCTGCAGGTGGCGGCGGCCACCATGGCGCCCGTGGGCTCGAAGGTGAGGAGCTTCAGGGCCAGGGCCGAGCGGTGGACGATCTCGCGCCACCGGCCCTGGTAGGTGCAGGCCCCGATCCAGTGCCGCCAGAAGGAGAGGGTGCGCTGGAACAGCTCCTCCGCCTCCCCAGGGGACGGCGGGTGGCCGCAACCGGTCCCCGGCTCGATGGGACGCAGGACGAAGGTCGCCTTCTCCCCTTCCTGGAGAGTGATCTCCGCGGAGACACCCCGTTCGTCCCGGGTCAATGGGACCTCGGTGGCCAGCCCCAGGCTCAGGCCCTTGGAGTGGAAGCAGGCTCCGCCCTTCTCGATCACCGTCTCGTGGCCGGCGCGCGCGTAGTCGAAGGCGGGATGGCAGCGGAGCCGGAACTTGAGCGTGCCGCGCACGAGCCGGACCCGGCGGATGAGCTGGTCCCGCCAGGGGCCCTCCGCCGTCGAGCCGACCGGCATGAAATCCTCGATCTCCCCCACTCCATCGTTCGAGAGGAAGCGGGTGATCAGGACGTTGGTTTCGGGCCAGTAGAGCTGCTTGACCGTGAGGCCGTCCCCTTCCGGCAGGATCTCGAACCGCCCGCCGCGCTCGTCGTCCAGGATGGCCGCGAACACACTCGGTGAATCGAAATGCGGGAAGCAATACCAGTCGATCGAGCCGTTGCGCCCCACGAGCGCCGCGGTCCGCATGTTGCCGATGATTCCGTAGTCCTCGATAGGCAGGTAGGGCACGGCGGGAACCTCTGCAACCTGCTTGCCGGGCCCTCACCCCCTGGCCCCCTCTCCCGTCCCCTCCCTTCCCCCCTCACCGGGAGAGGGGGAAACAGGAAGAGGGGAAAGAAGGGAATAGATCGTTCCATCCCTTGTCTGTCTTTCTCCCTCCTCTCCCGGTGAGCGGGGGAAGGGAGGGGACGGGAGAGGAGGGCCGGGGTGGTGAGGGCTTTCAATCCGCGTTATCATGTCCTCAACATCTCAGGAACACCCGGGGGCACGGCGCCCGGATGTAGTTTCAAGGAAGGAGCCAGGGGAATGGTGTACCGTCCCGTCCGCCCTCTCGCCGCCGCAGCGTTGCTGCTCCTCATCCCCGCTATCACCGCCCTGCCCGGGCGCGCCGCCACGATCCTCGAAAAATCCGTTGACGTCGAAATCCAGCCGGATGGCAGCACGGTCGAGCGCACGGCCCTGCGGGTGCGGGTGGACACGCAGGCCGACTTCACCGCCTGGTCCCCCTACGCGGTCTACTTCGACGAGCGCCGGACGATCGAGAGCCTCGCGGCTTCCGTGACCGAACCTGAGGGCAAGACGGTCCGCCTCGGCGCGGACGGCTTCAAGACGATCGAGCTCGAGGGCGAGAAGAAGCTCCGTTCCAGCTCCAGGGCACGCGTCGTCACCTTCCCCCCGGTCTCCCCCGGCTCGGTGCTGGAGATCGAATTCACGGCGAAGCAGCGGCTGGATTTCCAGGCCGACGGGATCTCCCTCGCGGCCGAGAAGGCTCCCATCGAGCGCCTGCGGGTGGCCGTGCGCGGCGGCGGCAAGGGGTGGCGCTGGCGCATCGCCGGATCGCGCGCGGGCTTGAACGTCCAGGAGAGCGCGGAGGGCGTGGTCGTGACCGGCACGTCCCTCCCCGTCTGGAAGAAAGAGGGCTTCGCGCCCGGCGACCGCTCGCGCGGGCCGATCCTCCGCTACGCCTGGAGCGAGGAGGCCACCTGGACGCAGGTGGGCCAGTGGTACGAGGAGCTCTCGGGGCCGGCCGCGCCAATATCCGAAGGGGGCGAAGCGGTGCGCCACACGGCGCGCAAGGTGACCGCCGGCCGCGAAGACCGCCGCGGGCGCCTCGCTTCGCTCCTCGGCTTCGTCCGCGGCAAGCTCCGCTACGTGGCCGCTGAATCCGGGATCGACGGCCACCGCCCCACGCCGCCCCAGGAGGTGATGGAGCGCGGCTGGGGTGACTGCAAGGACAAGGCGCTGCTGCTCATCGCCCTGCTGCGCGAGTCAGGGATTGAAGCCTGGCCGGCGCTCATCCGCCTCGGCTCGGGCGACCGCATCGACGCGGAGTTCCCCTCCCCCTTCCAGTTCAACCACGTCATCGTGGCCGTGGCCGCCCAGGGCGTCGCGGGCGCGGACGATCCCGTGGCCGGCGGCTACCTGTTCGTCGATCCCACGCAGGAAGGCAGCTCCATCCGCTGGCTCCACCCCTCCGTCCAGGACCAGGACGCCCTGGTCGTGCGGGGCACCGGCAGCGCGCTCGTGCGCACTCCCCTCCGCCAGAATCTGGAGGGCGGCACGATCGAGACGCGCCTGACCCTGACGGCCGCGGGCGACGCCGAGGGCGAGGTGAGCTTCCGGATCTCCGGCGACGCGGGCGCCACCTTCGCCTCGGCGTTCCAGGGGAGCGCCGCCCAGGAAGTCGAGCCGGCCGTGCGGCAGATCTTCGGGCAGTTGCTGCCCGCGGGCGCGCAGCTCTCCGAGGTGAAATGGACGATCGCGAACCCGGAGGACAACGCCGAAGTCCCCTCGGTGGCCCTCTCCGCCCGGGTCCGCCTCACGGCCCTGGCCCAGGGGGAAGGCGAATCGCACTCCTTCGGCCTGCCGCCGACGCCGGGCACTCCCAAGCCGGCCGTGCTCCAGGGGCGCGAGTTGCCGGTGGTGCTGACGCCCAAGTCCAACCGTTTCTCCTGGCGGATCGAGATCCCCGAGGGCTGGTGTCCGCCTCGGCCGGAGATCGTCGAAGTGGGCAACGCCGTGGGCACCTTCCGCCAGTCGGTCGAGCCCAATGGCCGGATCGTGGAGATCGGCCGCGAGCTCGAAATCCGCCAGCGCTGGATCGAGCCGGCCCGCTTCGCCGACCTCGAAGCGCTCTCGATCGCCGATCACCGGGCGAACCAGCAGCTCATCCGCATGGATTGCGGAGCGGCTAGCGTAGCGGCGCGGTAGGGGCGGCCCCATGTGGCCGCCCTGGGCGGTAAGGATGAAATGGATCGGCGGTCCTCAACACTCCTGAATGAGGACCGCCGCCTTGATACTACGACTCCGCTTCGCCATCCCGTTCCTGGCCCTGCTGGCGCTCGCCTGCCAGAAGGAAGCCTCAGTCCCTCAAAACGTTCCAGCTCCAGCGCCTCCTGTCCAGGGGGAGTCGTCTCCGCCGCAGATCCCCCAGGAGGCGCCGGCTCCCGCGAGCCCGGCCGATCCCGTTCCGGCAGCGGAAGCCATCCCCTCGGATGACCTGCTGATCGCGGATCTGGAAGGGGGTCTTCCCGGCGGCGGCGATGCCATCGTAAACCGCACCGTGGCCTATGTCCGGAGCGGCGACCCGGCCGGCGGTCTGGCTCTGCTCGATCGCGCCCTCAAGGCGAGGCCCAAGGAGACCCGCCTCCTCCTGTTGCGAGGCCGCTACCGCCTCCAGCGCCAGCAGTGCGAGAAGGCCCTATGGGATTTCGAGAGCGCCGCCCGTTTTGATCCCAGGAACGCCACCGCTCACGCCTCCGTGGGCCTCGCCCGCCTCTGCATCGGCGATGGCGAAGACGCCGCCCAGGCCTTCCGCAAGTCCCTGGAGATCGATCCCGACCAGCCGGAAATCCGCCGGACGCTGGCCGGGATCGCGGGGCCGTAGGGCGCGTCTTAGTTTGGACAGTGAGTGCAGTCATCTGATCGATGGCAAAAAACAATTTTCTGCAGTCCTCTCGGTGTTCCGGCAGCAAAGTTCCTTGTTGTACCCGGTAAGTAGGTATCCGCAATCTGGTCACCGTTGGTATCCACGAGCACCGGGGCAGCATGCAAGATCGTGTCGCGGCTAGGTTTAAAGGACCAGGGCAGCCTGGCGTTCTCCTGGAAACGGATCTTTCGCCGGATCTCCAAAGGCCTTTCGGCCGGACGGTCCACCGGCGTGAACGCGATCTTGATGTTGACGCCGATCTGCGCCACGAAACGGCCGCCGTTCCTGTTCTCCTGGAGGATTGTCATGCGGGTAATGGGCTGTAGGCCGTCCAGGGCCACCGTCGAGTTGAAGTCACCGCACGCGGTCTTGAGGGGAGCGACGCTCTCAAATGTCATGGCTCGGACCTGCACGCGGGTGTAGGCGACGCCCTTCTTGTTGAAGACCGCGTCGTCGAGCCGGTGGACGATGGTATCCGTCGTCTCCAACTGGCCGGGGATGCCCGTCGCGATCGGCACACCCTGGAAGGCGATGCGCCCCTTAAAGGGTCCTGAGTCGGCACAGAAGAACCCTGCGGGGAAATTGATCTCAGTGAACGTGGAGCCATCCCCCCGGGTCCGCCAGGGATCGATTCCACCCGGAATGACACGGTCAGCGCCTAGAACCGGTAAAGCGAGCAGAAAGGCAAAGACAGCCATCCCAATAGCAGTGTTCTTCTTCATGATACACGTCTCCTTTCTTTCTCCTGGGTCATCAAGGCGGAAACGCCGTCTACTATTTATAAGGTGCTGAAAACTCTCTGGAGCGAGCCGAGACAGGAACCGGCAACGGCGCCTCTGGGAGCCGCCGTTGCCGTCAAAGACTCATTCACTACTCAATAGGAGGGTACGGGCAGTGCGTCCCAGCACCTGAGTAGTGGCAGGGGTCGACGGGGATCTTCGCACGAGGTGACCGGCCAGCCAGGAAATTCGACGTGCCGGGCAGGAAGGTGTCCGGCGTGCCGTCGCCATCCGTGTCTACCTTTACAGAGCTATTGACGACGAGGGCACCGGAGAAGCTCGCGGCTGCCCGACCACCTCTGGAAACGGGCAGGCGGGAAGCGCACCTCCTGGCGGAGCTCCCTGACCTCCGCGGTCTCTCCGTCGACAGGTTTGAACGAGAACTTGACGTTGACCGAGATCGGGGCGGAGAACCGGCCACCCTTTTCATTGTCCCGCACGATCTCCATCCGGGTGATCGGCTGCTCGCCGTCGAGTTGGACGAAAGCCTTGAACACGCCACAGGATGTCTTGATCAGGGTCAAGCCCTCGAACTGCATGGCCCGCATCTGAATACGCGTGGTGGCCACGCCCCGCTTATTGAACGTGGCTTTGTCCAGGCGCTGGACGATCGTGTCGGCGTTGCCCAGGCCACCCGGCTGGCTGCTGGCGATGGGGATGCCCTTCATGACGATTCTGCCGGTAAAGGCGGGAGAGCCGGAGCAGAAGAACCCGGCCGGGATCGGCTCCTTGGAGAAGTCGGCGAACGAAGTGCCGTCTCCCGGGGTCCTCCAGAGATCGATTCCACTGGCAATAACGCGGTCGGCCGCGAAGGCGGGCACCGCGAGAGCGAGAATCAGAGCAAAAGTCGCGAGAACGCAAAGCTTCTTCATGAGCTTGCTCCTGTCTGTATCGAATTCATCTGAGAAGGCGGAGGGACGCGTCTCTCCTGGGCGCTTCGGGGCGGAGCGCGGGCTGCCGGGAAGGGACAGGTCAGGACCTGTGGAGGAGCGATCTTTGAACCTCCTTTATTTGTATAGGTGCAGGAGTGCTGATTCAGCGAGCCCGAGGCAGGAACCGGCAACGGCATCTGGAAGCCACCGTTGCCGGTATGTGCCGCTCAGTTGAGGTAGGGTTGGTCGTAGACCACCGGGCAGTGCTGCCCCTCATCCTCGACGTGGCAGTTGGAGGTCGTATCCCAATATTTCTGAGGGAAGGCCGACACACCGGCGGCGAAGTTCGAGGAGCCGGGGAGGAAGGTATCCGGCGCGCCGTCACTGTCGGTGTCTACCTTCACGAAGCCGGCGAGGGCGGGGTTGCGGGTGCCCGTCCACTCCTGGAGCCGGGCCGGTGGGAAGCGCAGATCCTTGCGGATCTCCCAGACCTCCGTAGTGGTCCGGCCGACGGGCTCGAAGCTGATCTTGATATTGACCGAGATCGGAGCGAAGAAACGGCCGCCCTTCTCGTTGTCCCGCACGATCCGCATCGTGGTGACCGGCTGCTCACCGTCCAGACGCACGAACGCCTTGAACTCGCCGCAGGCCATCTTGACCGTGTTCACGCCCTCGAACTGCATGGCGCGCATCTGGATCCGCGTCGTGGCCACACCCCGCTTGTTGAACGTGGCATTGTCGAGGCGCTGGATGACGGTGTCCGCGTTGCCCAGCGCGCCGGGCCGGCTGCTGGCGATAGGGACGCCTTTCATGATGATCCGGCCCGTGAAGGCGGGAGAGCCGGGGCAGAAGAACCCCGCCGGGATCGCTTCCTTGGAGAAGTCGGCGAATGAGGTGCCGTCTCCCGGGGTTCTCCAGAGATCGACGCCATTGGCGATGACGCGGTCGGCGGCCATAGCCGGCACCGCGAGAGCGAGAATCAGAGCAAAGATCGCAAGTACCGAAAGCTTCTTCATGAGCTTTCTCCTGTCGGTTTCGAATCGATTTGAGAAGGCGGAGGGGACGCTTCTCTCCTGGCGCTCCAGGGGCGGAGCGCGGGCTCGCGGGAAGGGACGCGGCAGGACCGGCGGAGGAGCGATCTTCGAACCTCCTTTATTCCTATAGGTACAGAAGCCTTGCTTCCGCGAGCCGAAGGGAGGGAGCCGGCAACGGCGGACCGTTGCCGGCGGTACGGCTCAGTAAGGCAGGGTGCAGTGCTGCCCGCCCCCATAGTGACAGGCAGGAACAGGTTCCTGTCCGGGCAGGACCTTCTGGAAAGCCGGCCGGCCGGCTGCGAAGTTCGACGTGCCGGGCAGGAAGGTGTCCGGCACGCCGTCGCTGTCGGTATCCACCTTCATGAAGCCATTGACGACGGCGGCACCGGAGGCGCCGCGACCGCCCGTCCACTCCATGAGAGGAGCCGGTGGGAAGCGCAGTTCCTGACGGAGCTTCCCAGACCTCCGTGGTCTCTCGTCCGACGGGCTCGAAGCTGATCTTGATATTGACCGAGATCGGGGCCAGGATACGGCCACCCTTCTCGTGATCCCGCACGATCCGCATCGTAGTGACTGGCTGCTCGCCGTCGAGCCGGACGTAGGCCTTGAACGCACCACAGACGGTCTTGACCAGGGTCAGGCCCTCGAACTGCATGGCCCGCATCTGGATGCGCGTCGTGGCCACGCCCCGCTTGTTGAACCTGGCATTGTCGAGGCGCTGAATGATCGTGTCCGCCTGGAGGCCAGGTTGGCTGCTGGCAATCGGGATTCCCTTCATGACGATCCGGCCGGTGAAGGGGGCGGATCCAGGGCAGAAGAACCCGGCCGGGATCGGGTCCGCGGAGAAATCGGCATACGAGGTGCCGTCTCCTGGGGTCCTCCAGAGATCAACTCCATTGGCGATGATGTGATCCGCGGCCAAGGCCGGGACCGCGAGAGCAAGAAGCAGAGCAGAGATGGCGAATACCTTCTTCATGAGCTTGCTCCTGTCTGTTTCGAGTTCATCGGAGAAGGCGGAGGGACGCTTCTCTCCTGGCGCTCTGGAGGGTGGAGCGCGGGCTTCCGGGAAGGGACGCGGCAGGACCGGCGGAGGAGCGATCTTCGAACCTCCTTTATTTAACAGGTGCTCTAGGGGAACGCCTGCGCGCCTTGATTTCTCTCTGCTAGTGCGCTGTCAAGGCAGGTTTGACCTGTGGCGTAACGCCCCTGGGAGCGCCGGCATCCCTGCCGGCCTGCGGCCGGCAGAGGCCGTGGCGTTGGAGCGTGTCAAAGCTCGCTGAGGAATTGAGTCATCGCTTCCCAGACCTCCCGCCGTCCGAGGAGGTCGTTGTGGCCCGTCCGGGAGACAGGCACCCACCGCGCGGGTCCGGCCAGGACGGAGGAGATCTCCTTCCCATGCGCCGCCGGAATCAGGTCGTCCATCTCGCCGTGAATGACCAGGGCGGGCACCTGGATGCGTTTCGCCGCCGAGCGGGAGTCATAGTGCTCCTTGAGCATCATGCGGACGGCGACCTCGGGGAAGATCCCCCGGGCCACCTCGGCCAGCGTGGTCCAGGGAGACAGCGCGATCAATCCGCGGACGTCCTTCGGATGCCGGTCCACCGTGGCGATCGCCAGCGCCGCTCCGAGCGACCATCCGGCTACGACGAGAGGCCTCTCCGGATGCCGCTTCTTGACCCAGGCCACAGCCGCGTCTCCCATGGCGATCAATCCCTCTTCGGTCGGGGTCCCCGAGCTGCGCCCATACCCCGGGAAGTCCGCCGCGAATACGGCGACGCCCAACTCTCCCATCTCCTCGAAAACCCCCGCCCACCGCAGCGTCTCCAGGTTCTCGCCGTTGCCATGGAAGAAGAGGACGACCGGAGCCGACGCCGGCAGGTCCGCAGGAACATAGGACCACGCGTGAGCGCGGCCGCCTGTCGGAAGGTCGAGCCAGGCCTCCTCCAGGGGCTCGGGCGGCGGCGAGGGAACCTGGACCGGGGGTGCGGGATAGAGCATCTGGCGGGCGAAGGTTTCGAGCATGAAGAGAGATCCTATCGCGACCGCCAAGACGGTGATTCCGACCACGGCCACAGCGGTTCTGGACGTAGTCATGACGGCTCAGAAATCGGTGCTCGACCCGCCCCCGCCGAACTCTCCCCCACCGCCCGCGTACTTCGGCTCTTCCCGGACCGTCCGCGCATCGGGTGTGAAAGCGGCGACGGCGGCTCCGGCTTCCAGGATTCTCTGCCGGGCGAGGTCTTCGAAGAGGGGCTCGGCGGTGAAGCCTCCCCTCTCCTTGCCGGGACCGGAGTCGAGATAGCGGCGCAGGGCGAAGACGACCGCCACCAGCGCGGCTCCGGAGAGGGTGAGGACCACCCAGAGCGGCGCCACGTGGATGTAGACGCGCAGGGTGATGAGCGAGGCGAGGCCCGTTCCGATCCCCAGGAGGAGGAAGACGTAGCGGCGCGTCCGGATGCCGATGGCCAGGTAAACGATGGGGACGAGGGCCGTGGCCGCGATGGATAGCTGCCGGAGAAGGGGGCGCTTCGAGGCTGGCCCCAGGTTGTTGAAGTCGCGCCGGATCAGCTCCAACACGCCGAAGTCGAAGGAGCTGAGGTGGACGGCCACGTAGAGGCCCACCAGCCCCACCACCAGCGCGGCCGTGCAGGTATGGCGCAGGGCGGGCGGCAGACGCTCGGAGTCCGAGAAGCGCAGGAGGAGCGGCGCGGCGGCCAAGGGCAGGACGATCCAGAGGATCCGTGCGCCGGGAGCGTAGGTGAGTGCGGCCAGGAGCGAGGCTGTCGCAAGGGCGGCGTAGAAGGGATAGCCCCATCGCAAGGCCGCGGCGGCGAGGAGGACGGCCGCGATCCCCAGAAGAAGGGGGATGGCGACCTCATCGTCCACGTTGAGCGGCTCGAAGACGATCCAGGTGAGGCCGGCCAGTATGAACCCCAGGGCGGCGAAGGAGGTGCCGGCTTCCGTCCCGCCTTGCGAGCGCTTGAGCGGTCCGGTCTGGAATTCCGTCAGGGCGGCCAGCGCGATCCCGAAGCCGATCGCCATCACGGCAAAGATCGTCTCCCCGGCTCGCGAGATGTTGGAGAACGCGGTGCCGATCACCAGATATACGAAGCCGAAGGCGGCCTGGGCGGCAAAGAGGGTGAAGAGGAAGAGGAGGACGCGGAAGACCGGCCCCACGCGGGCGCGGTCGTCCGGTACCGCGGCCTCGATGGCCTTCAGGGTCTCCTCGCCGATGGCCCCGGCCTTTTTCCAGGAGCGGGCGGCGGCGCGGACGGAGCCGTTGCGGTCGGCCTGGGCGGCGTCCGCTCTCACAGGGGCTCCTTCAAGCGGCGCTGGGCCATGATGAGGCCGAAGAGCAGGAGGATGGTCGTGCTGGCGAACCAGAAGCAGCCGAGGACCTCGAACTCGTCCACCTCGAAGATGAACCGGCTCAGCGCGACGTATCCCGCGAGCACGCCGAAGGCGAAGAGCGGGAACCGGCGAGAGCGGTAGGCCACGGCCGCCAGACCCACGCCGCAGGCCAGGAGCGCCAGGTTGTAGAAAGGCCAAGCTTCTCCCCCAATCCCGAGGCCAATTCGCCCAGGATCAGCAGCCAGCCCAGATACAGGGCGACCGGCTCGAAATGGGCCTTGCGGTCCGTCCGCTTGAGCGCGAGCCCGAGCGCCACGAAAAGGACGCCGCAGGCGAGGGAATTCCAGCGCACCGCGTCCTCCGCGCCGGCGAAGACGCCTTTGCCGACCGCGGCCACGGAGACGCCGCGCCAGGCCACGAAGGTGGTGAGGGCGAGCGAGAAGACGACGCGCGAGTCGAAGCGGAAGGCGGCGAGGCCCGTGAGCAGGGCCACGATCAGCAGGTGCCAGCTCCAGTTGGCCCCCAGGGGCGTGAACTGGACCTCGATGTAAGCGAGGTCCGACGCGGCCAGGAGCACGCCCAGGAGGAGGATGTACTCGAAGGCCAGGTTGGGGGACGGGACTTCTTTCCAGGAGAACGGCGGCGAGACCCGGAACACCCAGAAGAGGGCCGCGGCGGCGGCGAGGCCGATGCCCGTGGCGATGGCGGCCGGCCCGATGCGGTCCAGGTTCTCTTTGACGAGGATGCCCACGCCGCCCGTGATCAGGAGGACGCCCAGGTAGAGGAGCAGCCGGAGCTCGCCATGGACGGAGACCAGCTCGCGCCGGGCGGTACGCAACAGCAAAGGGGCCTTTTCCGGCGGCAGTACGCCGGATTCGACCAACCTGGGGATGGCGTTGGCGATATCGGGGCTCAAATGGGGCTCCTGGAGTCCCATCCTATCCCACACCCACATATACTTGTAGAGGAGGGCGCCGAGCCATGCCCGATCCGGTCTGGTATCTCTATCAGGATGGTACCCAGCAGGGCCCGATGTCCCTGGAGGCGTTGCGCTCCATGGCCGACGAGGGGAAGCTCAAGCCGGACGGCCTCGTCACCCGGCCAGGGATGAGCGACTGGTTGCCGGCCCGCTCGGTTCCGGAGTTGTTTCCACAGGATTCGATGGTGCGTCCCCCTCTACCCCCCGGCGTCGGCCCCCGGCGCGATGTGCTAGCCGGCTTCAAGCAACGGCTGCGCACCACCGTGGGAGCGGACGACGTCGTCGAATCCCTCCCCCACCTGCGCGGCCTGCGCAAGCTGCTCGAGCTCCTACGCAAGGGCATCAGCGAAGACGGGCTCGCGGTTGCCGACCGGATCGCCCGTCAGGCCGGCCACCTCGCCTTCATGGCGGCGGCGGTGTTCCTGGTGCTGGCGTTCCTGGTCCTGGGCATCCGGGGGACAGCTTCCGGATCTTCTTCACCGGCCTGCTGATCCTGCTGCCGGCCGCCGTCATCCTTCACTTCCTGGCGGCGCTGTTCCTGGACGCCGGCTTCGCGCTGCTCCGGAAGTCGCCCAGCGAGCTCGCCTCCTCGGCGGTGCCGGCGTTCTTCGCCCTGGTCTTCCTCGCGGGAGCGCTGTTCTGCTTCCTCGTGGGCCTCTACGGCCTGATCAACGGCGGACCGTTCCTCGAATTCGGGTACTGCCTGGGTGCTACCGCCGTGCTGCTCTTCGCTTGCGGGATAGCGCTTCATCCATCCACGGTCAACGTCACGGCCGGGACGGACATGAGCGCCGGCGAGGAGGCGCTGGGCATCGGCATGTTCCTGGTGAAGCTGCCGGTGCGGCTGGTGCCGTTCCTCTTCGGCGTGGGCTCGGTGGTGGGACTCTGCGCCGCGATCTACCTGCTCTATCTGGTGATCGCGAAAGACCTCTTCTTCGTGACGGAGCAGGCTCATGACATCGCGCGGAGCGTCCTGGGCGTGGGCCTGATCCCCGTCCTCGTCTACGTCGGCTTCGCCGTGGCCTATCTCCTGGTGGAGCTGCTGCGGGCGATCCTGCGGACGCCGGGGCGGATCGAAGCCTTGCGGACGGACGTGAACGGCGGGGGGCACTGAAGGCCCCCCGGTTCTTCGCCAGGGATGGGCCTCCTACGGCGCCAGATCGAACATCTGCCCGCGGACCGCGTTCCCCGGACACAGGCCGCCGGGCATCTCCCCCGGCCAGGCGAGGAGCAGCCGCGAGCCGGCGAGCGCGGCTCCCACACCCTGGCCCCGGACGAGAGGCAGGTCCGGACGCGCGCCGGTGACCTCGACGATCGTGCCCTTCGGCGCCAGGTCGGCGCCGAGGTGCAGGGCGCGCAGGCGGTCGCCGTCCAGCCAGGCGAGCGCGAAGTCTCCCGTTGCGGCGGCGAGCAGGGTGGGCGAGGCGAAGCCCGTCAGGCCGCCGCCCGTCAGGCCGTTAATAATCGGCCGGGCGCTGCCACGCTGCCGGCCGTCGAGCCCGAGCGTGCTCCCCATCAGTTGCGTGCCGGCAGCCGTGCGCTGCGCCCACACGACGGTGACCTGCGAGCCCTTGCGGACCACCGCGACTCCGTCGACCGCGCTGCGGCCGATGCGCTCGGCGGGCCCCAGCGGCGTACCGTCGGCGCGGAAGCTCCGGGTCCACAGCGCCGCGGTCGGGGTGGCGCCGTTCGGCACCAGCCAGACGGCGGTGAAGCGGCCCGCGAGATCGATCGCCACCGCGGGCCGGATCGTGCTCTGCCGGGGAACGGTCGCCAGCTCGAGCTTCCGGCGTCGCCGGCCTGCCGTCAGCGCCGAAGGCCTGCGCCCGGTAGACCGTCTCCATCTTGCCGGCGGCTCCGGCGCGGGTCTCCAGCCACGCCAGGGCGCTGCGTCCGGTCGCGCTGCCGGCCACCCAGGGCTGGTCATGGAGCGACTTGGCGGCGATGAAGTGGGCTGCCGGCTCCCCTTCGGCCACCGCTTGCGGCGCGAAGCGCTGCAGCCAGAGGTCGCGCCCGCTCGCCTGGTCCTGGGCCCAGGCGAGCGCGAAGCGGCCGCCGCCGAGACTCGCCACGCTCGGGCAGGAGACGCGCCGCACGGTGCCCGGAACGTCCGGCTGCGACGCGGAGAAGCTGGCGCCCAGCGTGCCATCGAGCTTCACCAACTGGCCCCGCACGATGCTTCCGGAGACGTCGGGCTGGAGGAGCTGCTCTTCGGCCCAGGCGATGGCGAAACCGTCAGGAACCGCGGCGACCGTGATCTGGGAGCGCGTCAGGTCGAAGGCGCCGCCACCGGGGTCTACCTGCAGGCCGAAGCTGATCTCCTCGGCGATCTCGAACGTACCCGAAGCAGGGCGGAGCTCGGCCGCGGCGCAGGCCGGCACCAGCAGAGCGAGGCCAAGGCCCGTAAGGAACGGTCGCGCATTCTTGTGCATCGTCAACACCTCCGTGGGGGAAACCATCCAGATGATGGAGGTGACTATGCCACAGGGCGGTTTATGATGCAACAGCATTTATTTTGGCCGCAGGCCACCGGATGGACCTCGGACAGGGCGATCTTGGTGGCGATGAAGGAGGCCCCCCAGACCACCACGGCGAACAGAGCCTTGGCGATGGGGATGGTGCGGGCGTGAGACACGATAGAGTTACCTACCATGACGACCGGGCTCACCGATCTCCAGAGAAGGACCGCCGAAGAGAAGCGCCAACTCTATACCGATCACGCCCCTGAAGCCCTCGCCGAGGCCGAGCGCCTTTTCAGGGGAGGATCCACCGAGGAAGGCTCTGTCCGCGTCCTCCTCCTCTCCGGCGAGCCGGGCTGCGGCCGGACCGGCTTCCTGGAAGCCGCGGCCCGGGGAGCGGGCCGTCCGGTCTCCGTGATCCCCCTGAATCTCGACGGCTACGAGGAGGGGCAGGACCTTGTCCGCTTCACCGAGGTCCAGATCGCCAACTGCTGGGACCTCAATACCACGGCCCGGGAGTTTCTGCGGGAGCGGGCTCAGCCTCTCCTCTCCTGCATCCCGTCGACGCTCGCGGGCGCGGCTCTGGTCTCCCTGCTCCTGCGCCAGGACGATCCGGCGGAGGTCTGGAAGATGGCCGCGGGGGATGCGCGTCCAGCCCTGGCCGCGCTGTTCGAGACGCTGGGCCGGCAGGGTCTCCTCGTGCTGCATGCCGTGGACAGCGCCCAGCTCCACAATCCCCTGCGGCGCTGGCTGCTGGAGGAGACCGGGCGCAACCCGTCCTTCGTGCTGGCTCTGTCCTGCTCCCCCACCGATCCCGACGACCGCCTGCTGGTCCCGGGGATTTCGGGAACCAGGATCGAGCTGGCGCCGCCGCCGTCCGCAGACCTCCTGGAGCCGGTCAAGGAGCTGATGGACGACCTCGGCATCGAGGTCTCGGACCGCCTTCAGCGCCTCCTGGACCTGGCGGCCCTGTGCGGCCGGAACGTGCCCGCGGAGATCCTCTTCCATCACCTGGAGCTGGAGGAGGACCAGCGGGAAGAGCTGCTCGACCTGATCGACGAAGAGCTGGTGGAGAACGAGGAGACGCGCCTGTTCGTGGACCACCAGTATGGGCACCCCTCCTTCCCGGGGCTGCTGACGTACGCGTTCCTCGATCCCCGGATCAACCACGCCCTCCTGGAGCCTCTGACGGGGACCAAGCGCGAGCGGCTGGCCTCCGAGCTGCTGGACTTCCTGAACCGGTCCGTGCCCATCCACACGCGGGGCATGACCCTGCTGCGCCTCGCTCTCACCAGATACCTGGAAGACGGCCAGATGCGCGACTTCTTCCTGCGGGAGATGCGCGTCTGGATCAGCGAGAGCGAAGCCGGAGACTTCGCGGCCGATCTCGCCGAAGGTCTCGCGGCAGGCCGGATGAGCGCCCGCGACCTCCTGAGCACGGCCAACCAGACGAACGAGCACTGGCCCGCCCACCGCCGGCTCCCCTTCCTGGACGCCGTCCGGCAATATTTAACCCAGCCGGGCAAGGCCGGCGACCTCTCTCCCGCCGAGCGGGTGGAGCTCCACAACCTGCGGGCCGAGGCGCTGCGCGACCTCAAGCGGCACGACGAGGCCCTGGAAGAGGCCCGGCTCTCCCTCGAAGAGTCCCAGGCGGCCTACGGCGGGGGACATCCGGCCACGGCCCGTGCCCTGAACCTCCAGGGCATTCTCCTGCGGGAGATGGGCCGTCCCCAGGAAGCCCGAGAGCCCCTGGAACGCGCCCTGGCCGGGCAAGACACCCCACGGGATCAAGAGAGCACGGACGTCAACCTCGCCTCCATCCTCGCCAATCTCGGCATGGTCCTGCGGGACCTCGGGGAAATGGAGCCGGCGCGGGAGCACCTGGAGAAGGCCCTGGCCATCCACCGCCACACCTTCGGAGACGCACACCCCGCCGTGGCCGCGGACCGGAACAACCTCGCCGCTCTCGCCCGCGAGATGGGCCAGCTGGAGCAGGCTCTCGATCACCTCCGCGCGGTGGTGGAGGTCGTCCGCAAACTCCACGGCGACGTCCATCCCGAGACCGCCCGGGCGATGACGAACATGGCCGGCCTGCTGCGCGAGCTGGGCGAGGGCGAAGGAGCCCGGCTCCACCTCGAGGCGGCCCTCCAGATCGATCAGAAGGCCCTCGGCGAGGCCCACCCCCAGGTAGTGGCCGACCTCAACAACCTGGCCGTGATCGAGCGGGAGCTGGGGTACCTGGACACCGCCCGCGAGCACTTCGAGCAGGCCCTGGCCCTCTCCCGCTCCTCCCTGGGCGAGGACCATCCGCTGACGGCTCAGTTGCGGCGGGCGGCGGCGGAGGGGTGAACACCCCAGCCCCGCCCTGTCTTGAGCCCGGAGGGCGGGCAGACTCGTAGCCCAGGGCGTGAGCCCTGGGAAAACCAAGCGCCCCACCAACATTAGTTAGCACAGGCGGTTCTCCCCACGCGAGGGGAGCCTCTCCCCTCTCTTTTTTCGGTTCTCCCCTTTCTTGGGCGGGTTCCGCCCCCTCGAGGGGAGAGGCTCCCCCCTCTTCGCGCGGACCGCCCCAAGGGAGGGGAGACGCAAATAAGGGAGGGGAGAACCAAACGAAGAGAGGGCGGAACTCGCCCTCGCGAGGGGAGAGGCTCCCCTCTCTTCGTACGGACCGCCCCAAGAGAGGGGAGACGCAAATAAGAGAGGGGAGAGCCAAACGAAGAGAGGGCGGAACCCGCCCTCGCGAGGGGAGAGCCCGCCCTCGCTTCGTGCGTCATTCCCCTCTCTTGGGCGAGCTCGCCCCTCCGCTCCCGCGTCTCCCGGACCGCTTGCCGGGTCCCCCCAGCTTCTGTCCCGCTTACGCGGAGCGGTGGGGGCCAGCCAGCCGGACGAGTTCCGCGAGCGCGTACGGCGTCCGGAACAGGCAGATCGAGAGGTACGCGGCGAAAATTGCCTTTGGGGACCCCGGAACAACATCCCCGAAGCTTGTTCAGGGTTCTAAGCGGTCGCGGAGGCGCCGCTGGCCTTACGGTAGACGTGCCGTCCCGCGGCGAGGTCTTCGACGGCGATCCCCAGGGACTTGAAGAGAGTGATCTCCTCGGCGGACTGCCGGCCGGGGACTCTGCCTTCAAGGACCTCACCCAATTCGCCGAGGATGTGGGCGTCCGTGACCGCTCCCTCTTCGCGGGCGAGCAGGAAATCCCCGGCTTCGGCGAGAGCGGACTCCCGGCGGTCCACGAACAGGCGGGAGCGCGCCACGGCCATGGCGTCCAGCTCGCGGGCCTTGGGAGTGCAGGCGCCCACGGCGTTGACGTGGGCTCCTGGAGCGATCCAGTCTCCGTAAAGGACAGGCTCCGTTGATGCGGTGACCGTACAGATCAGGTCCGCACCCTGGATGGCCTCGCGGGCCGAAGCGGCCGTCTCGATTCCTTCGGCTTCGGCGAAGCGGCGGGCGCTCTCGGGATTACGGCTCCACACCCGCACCCGGCGAAGCGTCCGGACGGCCCGCATGGCCTCCAAGTGGGAGCGCGCCTGGGTCCCCGAGCCCAGGATCGCAAGGTCCCCCGCGTCCTCCCGCGCCAGCGCACGGGTGGCCACGGCGCTCGCGGCGGCCGTGCGGATGGCGGTGACGGCCGTGGCGTCCAGGACGGCGAGCGGCCTCCCCCGCTCCTGCTCGAACAGGAGGACCATGCCCTGATGGGATTCCTCCCCATGGGCATGGTTGCCCGGCATCACCGTGATGACTTTGACACCCGTGACCGGATCGCCGTGCCCCAGGCTTCCGAGCATCCCGGGCATCACCCCCAGCAGGCCGTGGCGGTCCGGCATCCAGATCGCCGATCGCAGAGGCTGGACGGCCTCGCCCCGTGTCAAAGCCCGGAGAGCTTCCTCGATGACCTCGATGCACTCCGCCATGGGGAGGAGGGCTTCGACGCCGGCTCGATCCAGGAAGAGGAGGGACATGGTCCTGCCCGTCCCTATCCCACCCGCCGCCCGGCGAGGCGCGCCACGGTGGCGACGAGCTCGGCGGGATCCACGGGCTTGGCGAGGTGAGTCTGGAATCCGGCTTCCAGGGCGCGGAGACGGTCTTCGGCGCTGGCGTAGGCGGTCAGGGCGGCGGCGGGGACGTCGCCGCCGTTGCCCGCCTCCCGGGACCTTACCTTGCGGATCAGCGAGTAGCCGTCCTCGCTGGGGATGCCGATGTCGGAGACCAGGACGTCCGGCACGGCGCGGTCGAAGGCTTCCAGTGTCTCGGGCACGGTGCCGAAGGAGGTGACGTCCGCGCCGCACTGCTCCAGGGCCGTCACCAGCAGGTCGCGGGTGTCTTCTTCGTCTTCCACGACGAAGACGCGGACCTCCTTGAGCAGGTCCGGCAGGCTCCAAACGCGTGAGGCCGATGCCTGCCGCCCTTCGAGCGATGTCCCCTCGGCGAGCTCCGCCCGCAGCGGCAGCCTCACGATGAACGTGGCCCCCTGCCCTTCGCCCTCACTCTCCACCTCGACCGTGCCGCCGTGCAGCTCGATCAGGTGGCGCACGATCGAGAGGCCGAGCCCCAGGCCGCCGTGCGAGCGGGTGAGCGTGCTCTCCGCCTGGCGGAAGCGGTCGAAGACGTAGGGCAGGAAATCCGGCCGGATGCCGATCCCCGTGTCTCTCACCTGGACGACGGCGTTCGATCCCGCCTCCCGCAGATGGACCTCCACCCGGCCGCCCCGGGGCGTGAATTTGATGGCGTTCGACAGGAGGTTCCAGACGACCTGCTGCAGCCGGTCGGTGTCGCCCAGGACGGGGCTGGACAGCGCGGCGAGAGAGAGGGAGAGATGGATGTCCTTGGCGTCGGCCGCCGGGTGGATGCTGTCGAGCGCGGCGTCGATGATGCGATGGAGCTCGACGGGCTTGGAGTCCAGCCTCAGCTTGCCAGTGATGATCCTCGAGACGTCCAGCAGATCGGCGATGAGCTGGGCCTGTGCCCGGGCATTCCTCTCCACCGTCTCCAGGGCCCGGGAGGAGGCCGCGGGATCGAGCTTGCCGGCGCGCAGCACCTGCACCCAGCCGAGAATGGCGTTGAGCGGTGTACGCAGCTCGTGGGAGAGGGTGGCCAGGAACTCGTCCTTCATGCGGTTGGCCTCTTCGGCCTGCTTGCGCGCCGCCTGCTCCAGCACCAGGAGGCGCGCCCGCTCCTGCTCCGCCCACTCGCGGACCCGGATCTCGCGTTTCAGCTCCTGGTTGGCCACCGACAGCTCGGCCGTGCGCCGCTCGACCAGCACCTCCAGCTCGTCGTACATCCTGCGCAGGGCCTCGTGGGCCTCGGCCAGCTCGGCCGTGCGCTCTTCGACCTCGCGGCGCAGGGCCACCTTCTCGATGGCGTTCTGCACGGCGTGCTGCAGCCGGTCGCGCGAGACGGAGCCCTTGAGCAGGTAGTCCTGGGCTCCCCCCTTCATGGCCTCCACGGCCACGGCCTCGTTGCCCTGGCCGGTGAGCACGATGACCGGCACCAGCCTCTCCGCCAGCAGACGGGAGAGGAACTCCAGCCCGTCCAGGTCGGGGAGCCGGTAGTCGAGGAGCAGGCAGTCGGGCTCCTCGTGGAGAGCGGTCTCGCAACCCCTCCTCGCCGAGATCCGCCTCCAGGAACTCGTAGGCGTGCTCCCGGTCCTGCATCAGCAGGCGCCGGTAGAACTCCCGGTCCTCGGGGCTGTCGTCGACGATCAGGACGCGGATCCGCTCTTCAGCCAACCTTCACGCTCCCTTGGGCAGGATCACGACCTCGAACCAGTAGTCGTTGAGCCGCTCGATGGCCTTCATGAAGCCTTCCACGTCGACGGGCTTCTGGATGTAGCTGCTGGCCCCCGCGCGGTAGCAGGCGTCGACGTCGCGGTCGTCGCTGGAGGTCGTGAGGACGATGACGGGGATCTGCTTGCAGAGACGGGTCGGCCTTGATGTCCGACAGCACCTCGCGCCCGTCCGTCCCCGGCAGGTTCAGGTCGAGCAGGATGACTCCCGGGCGCGGCGCAGGTCGGCATACCCGCCTCTCCGGTGGAGGAAGTCGAGCGCCTCGTCGCCGTCCGCGCAGCGGATGATCGGATTCTTGAGCCCCGACCGCCGGAAGGCGCGCTGGGTGGTTTCAAAGTCTTCAGGACTGTCCTCCACCAGGAGGATCGGTTGAGTTTCAGGCACGGACATCTCCTTGCGGTTGTTCTTCCAGGGTGAAATAGAACGTCGTCCCCTCGCCGGCGGACGATTCGAGCCAGATTCTGCCATGGTGGCGCTCGACGATCTTCTTGGCGATCGTGAGGCCCGCGCCGGTACCGCCGCCGAACTTGTCGCGGCCGTGCAGGCGCTTGAAGATGCGGAACACGGACTCGTGGTGCTTCTCGGCGATCCCGATGCCGTTGTCGCGCACGTAGAAGACCGGGGGCTGCTCCCCTTCGCGGTCACCCTCCTCGAGGACCCCGATCTCGATCCACCTCTCGGGCTTCTCGTTGTACTTCACGGCGTTGACGACGAGATTGTAGAAGATCTCCCCCACCCGGGCGCGGTCGGCCCGCACGGTGGGCAGCTTCCTGGGGATCCGCACCTGGGTGCCGGTCTCCTGCAGGGTGATGGACAGCGACTCCAGCACCTCGGCCACGGTCTCGTTCAGGTCCACCTGGTCCATGGCGAGGTCGACCCGGCCCAGGCGCGAGAACTGGAGGAGGGAGTCGATCAGGGTCTCCATCCTCCGGGTCAGGCGCATCAGGGTGTCGAGCTTGGAGCGGCCTTCGTCGTCGAGCTTGTCGGCGTAGTCCTCGATCAGGAAGCTCGAGAAGTTGTGGATGCCCCGCAGCGGCTCCTTGAGGTCGTGGGAGGCGATGTAGGCGAAGTCGTCCAGCTCCTTGTTGCTCTGGTAGAGCTCCTCGTTGCGCCGCTCGAGCTCGCGGGTGCGGTCCCTCACCCGCTCTTCCAGGTCTTCTTTTGCCCCCAGCAGCTCGGAGTCGCGCTCCTGGATCTGGCCGAGCATCTGATTGAAGGCGTCCACGAGCTGGCCGAGCTCGTCGGCGCTCCGCTTGTGGGCGCGGATCGAGTAGTCCTGGCGCTCGGAGACCGCGCGCGCCGTGCCGGCGAGGTCCAGGATGGGCCGCGAGATCAGCCGCTGGAGGCCCGAGGAGAGGAGCAGGGCCATGAGCCCGGAGGCCAGGAAAACCGTGCCCACGGTCGCTGCCTGGGCCTTGAAGCGGTCGGCCAGCTCGTCGAGGTTGCTCCGCAGGTAGACCGTGCCGATCCGCTGCCCTTCGAGATGGACCGGCCGGAACACCCGCAGGCCCCCCGCCTCGAATTCGGCGCCGTCCGGCCCGGGCCGTGGAGGAAGGTTGCCTCCGCCCTGCCGGTCGTAGCGGGCGAAGAGCCGCCCGTCCATGTCGTAGAAGGCGGCGGCGACAATGGTTTCCTGGGGACGCAGGGCCTGAAGCACCTCGGCGGCGGTGGCCCGGTCCCCAAAAGTCAGAGCCGCCGTGCTGTTTCCTGCCACGATGTCGGCGAGCGTCACGAGGTCGCTCTTCATGTCGCCCTCGAAGCGGACGCGGTCGAAGTAGATCAGCGCGGCTCCGGCCAGCAGCAGAGCGCCCCCGGTCGTCACCAGGGCGATCAGCATCAGCTTCTGCCGGATGGGGAGGTTGCGCAGCAGGTTCAAGGACCGGCGCTTCCCTTGGGCTCGACGGCCAGCCGCAGCAGCTTGGAGCTGATCTTGATTCCCACCCGCTCCGCCGCCTGCTGGTTGATCTCGAAGCGGACTTTGGAACCCTCCAGCCTGAAGTTGATGATCCCTCCATCGTCGAGGAAACCATCGGTATCGGCCACCGTCAGAACCGGGGAGGTCCCCAGGTCCTGAAGGATCTGAGGGATCCGGCCCCTCTCCGAGCGGCTGATGAAGAGGATGTGGCAGCCCTCCGCCTCGGCCAGCTTCGGTGTGCGGAGCAGGGTGACCTTGCGCCCGGCCACCTTCTCCTCCTCGACCACCTTGAGGCTCCTGCCGAAGGGATCGTCGCCCAGCACGCACAGCTGAAAATCGTTGCGCTCCTCGAAGGCCGCGGCGGGCCATTCCACGAACTTGGTGAAGTTGTAGAGGAAGGCCGCCTTGACGTCGTATTCGGAGGCCACCTGCGCCCGCGCCGTCCCGGACGCGGCGAGCAGGATCACCACGGCGAGCGTCCGCTTCAGAAGCGCCATGTGGCCTTTCCGTAGAAGCTGCGCTCGACTTCCTTCGGGACGGCCGTCGAGAACTCGGCGTGCTGGTCGTGCAGGAGGTTCTGCCCCACGAGGGACAGCTCCAGCCGGCCGGTCGCGCGCCAGCCCAGGCGGAGGTCCAGCTCCGTATAGGAGGAGACGTGCGGCTGGGGCAGCCGGTCCACGTAGCGCAGCCAGGCGTCCAGCTCCAGCCGGCCCGGCAGATCCATGTAGGAGCGAAGCGCGAGACGGTTCTCGGGGTCGTTGCCCTCCGAGACACCTCCCGCGGGATCGGTGCTGCCCGGATCCAGGCTCAGGTCCTTCTGGAAGGAGGTATAGGAGGAGTAGAGGCGCCACCAGGAGGCTGCCTGCACGTTGAAGCGCAGCTCGGCACCCCAGGCGTCGGCGTTCAGCTCATTGCCCAGGGTAACGGGAATGGGCGCTCCGCTCGCGGGCCGCTCCTGGCTGCGCAGGTCGTCATAGACGTTGTAGAACGTCGCGAGGTCCAGGGACGTGGCGGCGCTGGGCTGGAGACGGTAGCCGAGCTCGTAGGCCACGACGGCCTCGAAGTCGAAGTCCGGGTTCCCCTGGAGCACGACCACGGGACCGCTCAGGAACCGGACGTCCTCGTCGATGCGGGTGGGCGCGCGGACGGCCCGCGAAACAGCCCCCCAGAGGACCTGCCGGTCGGTGCCGTCGGGCGTCCAGGCCATGCGCACGGTGGGCAGGACCTCGGTGCCGGCGATCTCGTGGGATTCGACCCGCGCGCCCAGGGTCAGGCGCAGCCGGTCCGGGATCAGGCTGATCTCGTCCTGCGCGAAGGCCGTGAAGAGGTCCAGGCTGCGCTCGCCCGGCACCCAGGTGAGCACGGGGGTGCTCGCCACCTCGTCGGAGCTGACCCGGTACCCCAGGCCCCAGACGAGGTCGTGCCGCCCGCCGGCACCGAGCGGCAGATGGTGCTGGAGCTCCACGTCCCAGGTGTCTCTGCGCTCCTCGAACTGGGTGGGCACCCGGCGGTGCGTCCGGTCCCAGTAGACCTGGAGATCGAGTCTGGAGGTCTCGGAGAACCGCCGCGTCCACCGCCCGAGCAGGTTGCCGCCATCCACGTCGGTGTCGGCGCGCACCAGCTCTCCGATCTGCCCCTGGTAGACGTCCCCCTGGAGCGTGAAGGAGTCCCGGTCCGAGCGCTCGCCGTCCACCCGGAAACCGCCCTGCGTCATGCGGAGGGGATCTTCGGCGCTGCCGCCGCTGGCGAGGGCCAGGGCGTCGACGGACCGGTGCTTGCCGTAAACGCGGTACCAGGTCCGCTCACCGATCCGGCCACCGTACCGGAGGGTGCCGAAGCCGTGTTCCTCGTTGCCCGCGCCGCCGCTCACGAGCCCTTTCTGGGTCTGCCGGGCGCTCTTGGTGATGATGTTGATGACGCCGTTGACGGCGTTCGCCCCCCACAAAGTGGCGTTGGGACCGCGGATGACCTCGATGCGGTCCACGTCCTCCAGGGGGACGTCCTGAACGTCCCAGAAGACGCCGGAGAAGAGGGGCGTGTAGACGCTGCGGCCGTCGATGAGCACGAGCAGCTTGTTGGCCGTGCTGATGTTGAAGCCGCGGGCGCTGATCGCCCAGGTCCGCGAGTCGAAGCGGGCCACGTGCAGGGCGTTGGCCAGGCGCAGCGCCTCCGGCAGGTTGGTCACCCCCGAGCGGCGGATGTCCTCGCTGGTGATGACGGTCACCGCCGCCGCGGCCTGGGAGACCCGCTCGCTGCGCCGGGAGACCGAGGTGACGTCGACCTCCATCAGCTCCTCGATGGAGAAGCTCTTGAGCTCGGAGGGCTCGACCGTATCCGGCTCCTGGGGGCTGGCAGCTCCAGGCAGGGCCGCTGCCAACGCGGCCAGGGAAAAAAGAATCCCGGACAAAGATTTCATCGTCTCTCCATGCTCAAGGCGACAAACAGCCGACGGCGGCCACGAATTGCAGAGCGTGAGTCTAGGGGAGGCCACCCAGCAGGCGCCGCAGGAGATCCAGGTCCGCGGGCTTGGTGAGGTGGGTGTCGAACCCGGCTTCCAGGGCGCGCCGCCGGTCCTCCTCCTGGCCGTAGCCGGTGAGGGCGATCAGGTAGGCCGAGCTGAGCTCGGGATCGTTCCGGAAGGCGCGGGCCAGGCCGTAGCCGTCCATGGCACCCGGCAGCCCGATGTCGCAGAGCACGACGTTCGGGCGGAACCGCCGCGCCTTCTCCAGGCCCTCCCCCGCGTCGAAGGCGACCTCAGCCTCGTGCCCGTCCAGAGAGAGCAGCATGGCCATACTCTCGGCCGCGTCCACGTTGTCCTCGATCACCAGACAGCGGCGGGCATGAGACCGTCCCTCGGTCGTCCCGGTCATGTCGATCTCCTCTCCCGCGGTGGTCAGCGGCGTCAGCGGTGTCAGCGGCAACCGCAGCGTGATCTCCGAGCCTTGCCCCAGACCGGGGCTGTGAGCTTCTACTGATCCGCCATGCAGCTCGACGAGGGCCTTGACCAGCGCCAGGCCCAGCCCCAGCCCGCCCCGCCCACGGTCCGGGCCGAGGTCCCCCTGGCTGAAGGGCTCGAAGATCCGGGCCAGCAGGTTCGGCTCCATGCCGATGCCGGTGTCGCTCACGGTCACGACCAGGGAGTCCTCCTCCGGCACCCGCCGGACCCCCACGGAGATCCGCCCGCCGCGCTCCGTGAACTTGCCCGCATTGTGCAACACGTTGCTCACCACCTGCGAGAGCCGGGTCGGGTCACCCTCCACCCAGCAGGGCGAGCCCGGCAGGGAGAGAGACAGGGACAGCCCCGCGCCTTCCAGCCCGGGCCGCAGGTCCTCCACCGTGGCCCGCACCACCTCCGCGGCATCCACCCGCTGCTTGCGCAGCAGGACCTTGCCCCGCGAGATGCGGGAGACGTCCAGCAGGTCGTCCACCAGCCGGGTGAGGTGGACCACCTGGCGCTCTATCGTCGCGAGGGCCTTCTCCTTCTGGCCGTTGGTGGTGGACGAGCGGAGCACGTGCAGGCAGTTGCTGACCGGAGCGAGCGGATTGCGCAGCTCGTGGCCGAGCATGGCCAGGAACTCATCCTTGCGCCGGGCCTCCTCCCGCAGCGCCGTCTCCGTCCGTTTCCGCTCGGAGATGTCGCGGTCGATCCCCGAGGCTCCCACGAGCAGACCCGCCGCGTCACGGACCGGCGAGAAGGTAATGGACACATCGAGCCTCTGGCCGTCCTTGCGCACGCGGACCGTCTCGAAGGACTCGACCTTGGTCCCCTTCCGGAGCCGCTCGAAGACCTCCGCCACCTGATCCCGGCACTCCGGGGCGACGATCAGGTCGACCGGCCGTCCGATGGCCTCCCTCGCCTTGTAGCCGTACATCTTCTCCGCTCCGGCGTTCCAGCTCGTGATGACGCCGTCCAGCGTCTTGCCGATGATGCCGTCCTGGGAGGACTCCACGATGTCGGCGAGCTTGCCCCGCTCCTCCTCCGACCGCTTGAGCTGGGTGATGTCGAGGAACGTCAGCACCACGCCGTCGATGACGTCGTCCACCGTCCGGTACGGCAGGGTCCGCAGGAGATACCACGCGGGGCCGTCCTCGACGCTCACCTGCCGCTCGCGGGGAGCCAGCGTGCGCAGCACCTCCCGGATGTCTCCCATGAGGTCGCCCCCCGAAAACCGTGGGGCGATGTCGGCGATCGGCCGGCCGATGTCGCCGTCGATCAGCCGGAAGACCTCGGTGGCTGCCGGGGTGAACTTCTTGATCCGCAGCTCCCGGTCCACGAACACCGTGGCGATACGCGTGCTCTGGAACAGGTTCTGGAGGTCGCTGTTGGCGCGGTCGATCTCCTCCAGCTTCTTCTTGAGCTCGCTGTTGACCGTCTCCAGCTCCTCGTTGACCGACTGGAGCTCCTCCTTCGAGGTCTGCAATTCCTCATTGGCCGACTGCAGCTCCTCGTTCATCGACAGCAGCTCTTCGTTCGAAGAAACCAGCTCTTCGTTCGAGCTTCTCCAGCTCCTCCAGGGTCGCCTGGAGGTGGTCCTTGGTCGACCGCAGCTCCGCTTCGAGCCGCCGCACCATGGGGTCGTCCGGGAGCACGGCATCCGGCGCCAGCTCCCCCATCCCGTCCCCGGGGACAACGTCCTGGAAGACCACCATGAACAACCCGGCGTCCTCGCCCACCTCCGGCAGAGGCCGCACGATGACATTGACCCGCTGCGCTTCGCCGTCCAGCTCGAAACCGACGTTCTCGTGCACGGCGGTCACCCGGGAGCTCACGGCCTTGTGAAGGGCCGTGCGCACATCCAGCCGCAGCCCCTTGCGCGCCATGTCCACCACGTTGACCGTCGGCGTCCCCGGAGGAGGCTCCAGATAGCGGCTCGTGCGCGGCGAGAAGTAGACGATGTCGCCCCCCTCGTTGACCACCACGCAGGCCGGGGCGTAGTTGTCCAGCAGCACCGCCTCGAACGTCCGCGCCACCCACTGCTGCCGGGGCACCAGGCGCCGCTGGGGCTCGTCGGCGGCCCGGGTGAGCAGGCGTCCTCGCTCGCTCAACGGGAAGGAAAACGGCGGCCGGGTCACCGTGTCGCGTGACTGAAAGAGGCGGTGCTTCTTGTCGGTCGTGCGGAACAGATCGGAAGTGACCATCTCCGACGGTCCCAGCAGGAGCACTCCCCCGGGGCGCAGAGCGTAGTGGAACAGGGCGATGACCTTCTTCTGGAGATCGCTCTCCAGATAGATCAGCAGGTTCCGGCAGGAGACGAAGTCCAGCCGCGAGAACGGCGGGTCCGCGATCAGGTTGTGCAGCGAAAACAGGCACATGTCCCGGATGTCCCGGGAGACCTGGACCATGTTGCCGTGCTTGACGAAGAAGCGCTCCAGCCGCTCGGGCGGGATCTGGCCCGCGATCGTCTCCGGATAGAGGGCCTGGCGCGCCGTCTCGATCGCCTGGGAGTCGATGTCCGTGGCGAACACCTGCACCTGGGGCGGCGCCTCGACCTTGTCCATGTGCTCGCGCAGCAGCATGGCGATCGAGTACGCCTCCTCCCCCGTGGCGCACCCCGGCACCCAGACACGCACGAAACCGTCCGAGTCCTTCCCCTCGAACAACCGGGGAATCACCCGGGTGGCCAGAAGGTCGAAGACCTCCGGATCGCGGAAGAAGTGCGTCACACTAATCAACAGGTCGCGGAAAAGCTGCTCGACTTCCTGCGGGTTCTTACTCAGAGACTCCACATAAGCATACACCGAAGAAGAACGCGCCTCGTTCATGCGGCGGCGAACCCGGCGCACCAGCGTGCTCTGCTTGTAATGGCGGAAGTCGTGCCCCGTCTGCCGGCGCAGGATCGCGCAGATCTTGCCCAGGTAGCCCGTCACCTCCTCGCGGAACCGTTCGGGATTGCCGCCCTGCCCCTCGCGCAGGCGCTTCTGGTGCTCCCGGAGCCGCGCGGCCATCTCCCCCACCGGCACCACGTGATCCACCGCGCCGGTCAGGATCGCGCCCCGGGGCATGCTGTCGTAGCGCGTCGTCTCCGGGGCCTGCACCATCGTGAAGCCGCCCCGCTCCTTGACCGCCTTCAACCCCAGCGCACCGTCGGTGCCCGTGCCGGAGAGGATGATGGCCACCGCCTCGTCCTCCTGGTCCTCGGCGAGCGACCGGAAGAACCGGTCGATAGGCGAGCGCCGGCCCTGCGTGCGCGACGGCTTCGAGACGTAGAGCACACAGTCGTCGATCGTCAACGTCACGTGCGGCGGCATCACATAGACATGGTTGGCCTCGATCACCGTCTCGTCCTCCGAGACGGCCTTGACCGGCATGGGGGTGAGCGGCGCCAGCAGGGCCGGCATCAGCGTCTCGTGCCGGGGCGAGAGATGCTGGATCAGCACGAAGGCGAACCCGGTGTCCGCGGGCATCCCGCGCAGCAGCTCCTGAAAAGCCTCGAGACCACCGGCCGAGGCGCCGATGGCCACCACCGGGCAAGGATGGGAGACCGGGCACGATTCTCCATCCTCCTCGGGCCCGGTACTCCTCTGCTCCGCCGGGCCTTCGCTCAGGTCCACCATGAACGCTCCCCTCTGAATCCAAAACCGCACCGTGAAAACGACGTCAAGGCGGCTTGAATTCATCCAAGAAGCGTGCCATTGGGGGGCTCAAGACAGAGACAGAAAGCTCACGACTCCCCCATCCCCAGCACCTTCCGCAGATCCTCGAGAGCCGGCCGCAGATGGTCGTCCAGCACGCACTCGATGATGGTCCGCAGCTCCGTCACGGCATCCCAGTCATCGCTCACGTCATCAAGCGTCCTCTCCGTTGGCGGCTCGGACAGGCTGAGCTTGATGGCGATGAGCTGCCACCGGATGACCTCCACCTGATCCAGCACCCTGCGCAGGTGCCTCTTCCCCTCGGCCAGCGTCTTCTGCCTGTCGGTCATCATCCCTCCCCTTCCATATCGAGCGGCGCCCGTCCCCCAGATCCCAGAGCCGGCGGGTCACCTGGAGGCATGCAGGGCAGCCGGTCAGCAGGTGGCGGACGACCTCGGCCACCTCGGACCGGGAAAGCTCGCCGCGCAGGAAGCGCTCCAACTGCTTTGGATGGGGATGGTTCTGGCGGACGGCGGGCGTTTCCGCTTCGGGTTCACGTCCAATCAGCCTCAACATGGACGGCAGATTAGGCAAGGTTGTGCTTCTCGGTGCCGAAGGAAGTTAGAATACTCTGCGGTAACAGCAAAAAGGTCTCAATGAGGTGTCCCCGAAATTGGTCTTCCGGCAACTTGATAGATGATGGACATTCAAAGGAGGAACGACGTGCCGGAACAGCTCCCCACTCCCCTGGGCCTGGCGTTGACCTACCTGCGCTCCGCCGCCGGCTGGTCCCGGGCTCAACTGGCCCGCGCCCTGGGCATCTCGAAGGAAGCCATCTCCCAGTACGAGCGGGGCGCGAAACCCCTCACCCGCGAGAAACTGGACTCCCTCCTGGAGCCCCTCGCGCCTCCGGAAGCCGTGGACGCTCTCCTCTTCTCCCACCGGCTGATCTACCCGGAGCCCCGGAAAGAGCCCTGGTCGCCGGTCGCCCTCTCTCCCGAGGAGCGCCAGACGATCGACCGCGCCGCCATGGCCGGGAGCTGGAGCGCGGCCGAAAGGATATGGGCCGGGCTCAGCCACATCCGGAAGCAGGAGAAGGAGGCAGCCGCGAGAAAGGAGGCCGAGTCTCTGTTCGCCAGCCTGGCGCCCCTCACCCGCAAGGAGCGAAGCGCCCTGATCGAGGCCTTTCCGGATTACTGGAGCTGGGCCTTGGCCGTGCGGGTCTGCGAGGCCAGCGTGAAGAAGGCGGCTCACAGGGCAGACGAGGCGCTGGAGTTGGCCGAGCTTGCCTTGGCCATCGCGGAGCGAGTTCCTGGACCGGAAAGCTGGCGATCACGCCTCCAGGGCTACTGCTGGGCTCACGTCGCTAACGCCCGCCGGGTCTCCAACGATCTCTCTGGGGCTGACAAGGCGTTCGTCAAGGTCTGGGATCTCTGGAGAGCGGGGGCCGATTCTGATCCCGAGAGTCTCTCTGAGTGGCGCCTGTTTGATCTTGAAGCGTCCCTACGACGGGCAGAGCGTCGGTTCTCGGAAGCCCTAGAGCTACTTGATCAGGCCAAGGCTACTTGTGGGGGCGATCCAATTTCTGCCGGCCGCATCCTCTTGAACAAGGAGCATGTCCTTAACCAAGTAGGAGATATTCAGAGCGCCCTTGCAAACCTGGAGGAAGCGGCTCCCCTCATCGAAGTCTCCGGAGATCGGCGGTTGCTCTTTGCTCTGCGATTCAATATGGCGGACGACCTCTGCCACCTTCAGCGTTATAGCGATGCGGAGAAGCTGCTTCCGCTGGTGCGTGAGCTGGCGGTCCAGCAGGCGAACGAGTTGGACCTCGTCCGCGTCGGCTGGCTGTCAGGCAAAGTGGCAGCCGGACAGGGATGGACGGAAGAGGCGATTGCCAGCTTAGAACAGGTAAGGCAGGACTTTACAGCCCGCGAACTCCCTTATGACGCAGCCCTCTCTTCACTTGATCTCTCCGTTCTCTGGTTGAAGGCCGGGCGTGCCGCCGAGGTCCGAGAACTCGCTGTCGCCATGGGCTGGATCTTCAAAGCCAATGGGATCGACCGGGAGGCTCTGGTTTCGCTGAGGCTCTTCTGCGATGCCGCGCAGCGGGAGGCCGCTACGGTCGAGTTGGCACAACAGGTTATTGCCGAGATCGAGAAGGTGAGACCCTCGGCCTCAGCCTACTGTAGAGACCGAGGGTGAGCCATCAAGGCATGCAGCGGCCGTTCGGGTCGATGTGGCAGCCTTCCTTTGGCTGGAGAGGTGCGCAGCGGCCGTCCGGATCGATCCCGCAGCCTTCCTTTGGCAGGCAGCGGCCGTCCGGGTCGATGTTGCAGCCCTCCTTACTTCTGTCACCTCGGACGAAGCTCCAGATGCGGCTGAAGATCTCCGGCACGGCCAGTTCGACGCCCTGCAGGCTCCGCGGCCTCTCGCGCTCCGAGCCCGCGACCGAGGCCCACGGTGTAGCTAAAACCATGACCAGCAGAAGGAAAAGGATCTTGCGGCGGATCGAGACGGTCTTCATGGCGGCTCCCTGGAGAGCGCTCCAACGGGGCCTCCCTGGCCGCGAGGGCAGCCCTCCCGGGGAAAGTGAACCAAATCCCTATACCTTATGTCCAGTTCCGAGGAAAAGATATGGCAAAGCGAGGTGATCCGGCCGTCCTTCGGCAGTTGGTGATCTTTTTACGCTCCCATGCCCAGATGACGCAGGAGGAGTTCGGGAAGGCTTCCAGGGTGGCTCAGCCCGACGTGTCCCTCTACGAGAACGGCCGCGCGGCCCCCTCTGAGGCGGTCCTGCGCCGGATGGCGAAGGCGGCCGGGCTCGACTGGTCTCTGGTGGTCTATATCCGCCAGTTCTACAGCTCGTTCCTCACCGCCGCCGCCCGGCGAATCGTGGAGCTGAGGATCACGGAGTTCAACGTGACGAACCTGGAGCCAATCCTGCTGGCAATCACCCCCTACCTGCTCCAGCTCCTCACCCAGGAGCCCGCCAAGCCCTCTCCAGAAGAAGAACGGCGCGAGGCGGAAGAGACCTGGGCGAGGCTCGAAAAGCACCCGATCTCCTTCCGGCGCCACATCATCGAGATCTCGCCCGATGCCGGGAGCTGGGCCCTGGCCGTCCAGGCCTGCGAGGCGAGCCGCAAGAGCTCGGCGGACGAGGCGCTGGAGCTGGCCGATCTGGCCCTCTCCATCGCCGAGAGGGCTCCCGGAGAGGAGAGCTGGCGATCGCGCCTCAAGGGCTACTGCTGGGCACACCTGGCCCAGGCCCGCCGGGACGCCGGCGACCTCACCGGGGCCAACGAGGCGCTCGCGCGAGCCCTCGATCTCTGGAATGCGGGAGGCGGTTCCGATCCCGAGCTGAGCTTCCCGGAAACTCCCTCTTGAGCCCGGAGGGCGGGGAGACTCGTAGCCCAGGGTTCGCACCCACACATATCTCGGGGTCTTCATGAGGGCGAGGAGGATCGTCCCGATCTGCGCTTCGAAGAGACGCCCCGCCGTTGGAGGACCCGGAAAGTGCCCGGTTAAGGACTGGGGCGTCTCTACGGAACGGTGGTGCCGAGGCCAACGATGAGATTACGGGGGCGCTGGATCAACATCCCCGTAACCTCCACCATTCGCAACGGCAACACCGTACCGTAGAGACGGCCCAGTCCTCTACCGACGCCCTCTCCGGGTGCACCGTCGTCGGGCCGTCTCCTCGAAGGGCAGACCAGGATGATCCACATCGCCCTCCTGAAGACCCCCACCAGGTCAGCCTATTCAGTTTTCAAAGAAAAGCGGGGAGGGCGTACGCGGACGTACGCCCTCCCCTGGGGTGTTGCGATCAGCCTACTCCGGGGTGGGGACCTGGATCGGCGGGCTCGGGGGCTCCGGATCCGCCGGCTTGGCCACGCGACGGGCACGCAGAGGCGTGATGCCGAACTGGACCAGCGCCTCGTTGTGACCGCCAAAGTGGACCTTCAGAGCGTAGCGCAACCGTGAGGCCGCGGCCCGGCCCTCGGGAATCAGGGCGCGGGTGCGCTTGGCTCCCTGGCTGAGCTGGGCACGGGCCGCCGCTTTGGACGCCTCCAGCTCCCGAGCCTCGCCCAGGAGGAAATCCAGGGGACCCAGAAGCCCCGAGAAGTCGGGCAAGATCGCCAGGTTGTTGCGGACCGACTTGAGCAGGCGGTCCCAGTCTGCCATGAAATCCGGAAACGACGACATGTCTGCCATGGTGTTTCACCTTTCTTTTCTACGACTTGGTTGATTTGGCCCTCCCCGGACCATCCGAGGGCAGGCTTGCTACGGGACTGCTTCTTCTCCTTCCAACTCTCTCGCCTACATGGCGCACCTCCTTTCCTGACGGAGCCGCTGGAGGTCCAGCGGGTGAAACTCAGGGTCCAGCCGCGAAAACTCGGAGCCGGGCGCCATCCTCAGGAGGGCCTGCCGCTGAAGCCCGGTGCCGTGCACGGGCCGCAGGGGCTCGTGCCGCAAAAACCCGGGTCCATGCGCGAGCGGCACGGGGCCGCGCGGCTGGCGGCCGGGCACGGGCGGCACGGCGGCGTGCTTCTGGTGCTGCGTCTCCTGCATCCGGCTCAACATCCCCTTCCTCTCCTCTCCACGAGCCTCTACGTCTCTCGTTGTGGTGCGCATAAAGTACACTATTCCCGGACCATTGTCAATAGGGTCCTTGACATCTCTTTTCTCATCCGGCATCCTAATGCATACAGAAGGAGGGTACGGATGCCCATTGACCGCGAGATGCAGGACCACCGCCGCAAGGCGATCCTCCAGCTGATGGCGGAGCACTCGATCCGCCGTCAGGTCGAGCTCGGACGCGTGTTGCGCAAGCAGGGTTTCAAGGTGACGCAGTCGAGCATCAGCCGGGACCTGAAAGCTCTCGGCATCGTGCGCCGGGAGGGGGTCTACCACCTGCCCGACCCGAAGGGGGACGAGAACGCTATCGGGAAGATGGAGGAATTCATCCGGCGGGTGCATAACGCCGGGCCGTACATGCTGGTCTTCGAGACGAGCCCCGGGATGGCCAAGGCCGTGGCGGTGGCCTTGAAGAGCGCCGCCTGGCCGGAGGTGAGAGGCATTGTGTCCGAGGACGACACGCTGTTCGTGGCCACGGACAACGTCTACGACACCCGGCTTCTGCTCCAGCGGCTCAGGAGGATCGTCAAGACCTGACGTCCGCCGCGGAGAGGTTCATTGACAATTTAGAAGGGACGGCGGCCTCCGGGTCCAAGGACGCCGCCGTTCCGCACGGTGCCTCCCCGGCGCTGTAGAATCCCCCTTGCGCCGGAGTGGCGGAACGGCATACGCAGGTGACTTAAAATCTCCCGCCCGAAAGGGATTGCGGGTTCGAATCCCGCCTCCGGCACCATGGTCCTCCCCCAGTGTGTGGTAGGCTTCCCTCCTACTCTTTCAAAGGAGACAGACAATGAAGAGGGCAGCCGTCCTTTGCGGTGTGGCCATGCTCGGCCTGACCGCGTTCGGACTTACCGCGGACGTGTACGCGGCGAAGGGCAAGAAGGCCAACGTCAAGATCGTCAACAAGTCGGACTGGGAGATCCACAACTTCTTCCTCTCCTCCAGCGAGGAGGACGATTGGGGTCCGGACCAGCTCGGCGAGGACGTCATCGGCACCGGGGAGTCGTTCACTCTGAAGAGCATCCCCTGCGACACCTACGATGTAAAGCTGGTCGACGAGGACGAGGACGAATGCGTCGTCGAGGAGGTCGACATCTGCGGCGGTGCCGAGCAGTGGACGATCACCAACCAGATCCTTCTCGGCTGCCAGGAGGCAAGCGAGTAGGCGATGCCCCCGAAGGGGGCCGGTTCCAGACCGGCCCCGCCACCTTTTGGTTTTCTGCCGCGCGGGCTCCTACGCGGCTTCCAACACCTGGCGGATCTTCGCGGCCAGGCGGTCGGCCGAGAAGGGCTTTTCCAGGAACTCGAACTCCCCTTCTAAGATGCCGTGGCGGACGACGACGTTGTCCGTGTAGCCGGACATGAAGAGGACGCGGGTGCCGGGGCTCTTTGCCCGGATGTGCTCGACGATCTCCTGGCCGCTCATGCCGGGCATCACCACATCGCAGAGGACGAGGTCCACGAGCCCGCCGACCTTCTCGAAGGTGGCGAGGGCCTCGTTGCCGTTCGCCGCCGCGGCCACGCGGTAGCCCAGGGCTTCGAGGAGGCCCCGGGCCGCGCCGCGCAGCTCGTCGTTGTCTTCGATCAGGAGGATGGTCTCGGCGCCGCCCTCCAGGGGGGCTTCGTAGGCCTTGGGCACCGGGGCCGCGCGCTCTTCGCTCGAGCGCGGCAGGTAGATGCGGAACGTGGTCCCCTGCCCCACCTCGCTGTAGACCGCCACGTGCCCGCCGTTCTGCTGGACGATGCCGTAGACGGTGGCCAGCCCCAGGCCGCGGGCCTCGGTGCCCTCCTTGGTGGTGAAGAAAGGCTCGAAGACGCGGTCCCGGACCTCGGGAGGCATGCCCACGCCGCTGTCGGAGACAGCGAGCAGGAGGTACTCGCCCGGCTTCACCATGGGGTTGTTCTTCAAATACTCGCGGTCGAGGACGACGTTGGCTGTCTCGATGGTCACCTTGCCGCCCCGCGGGCTCGCCTCGCGGGCGTTGACCAGCAGGTTGACGATGATCTGCTCGACCTGGGAGGGGTCGATGCGGGCGGGCCAGAGGTTGCCGGCGAGGTAGGTCTCGAGCTGGAGGTCCTCGCCGACCAGCCGGTGGATCATGGTCCGCAGCCCTTCGACGACCTCGTTGAGGTCGATCACCCGGGGAGCGACCGGCTGCTGCTTGCTGAAGGCGAGCAGGCGGCGGATCAGGGCCGTGATCTTGCCGGCGGTGGCGATCACCAGGTCCATCTTCTCCGCCGTCCGCGGCTCGGCCTTCATGCGCACGAGCTCGCACTGGCTGGTGATGGCCGTCACGTAGTTGTTGATGTCGTGGGCGAGGCCGCCGGCGAGCCGTCCCACGGCCTCCATCTTCTGCGCCTGGAGAAACTGGGCCTCGCTCTTGCGCAGGGCGGCCTCGGCCGCGCGGCGGTGGCGCTCCCGGCTCCACAACCCGGTAGCCGAGACGGCGATCAGCGCCAGCCAGCCCGCGAGCAGGGTGGCGAGGAGGACGCGGGCGCGGGTCTCGTCGCGGGCCATCTGCCCTTCGACGGCCAGCTCCATGGCCTGCGCCTCCCGCGAGAGCTGAAGGAAGATACGGTCGAATTCCGCGTCGGACGGGGAGCCGATGCCGGTGTTGACGCCCCGCGCATGCCCTTCCTGCCGCCGGCGGGCGCTGGCACGGAACTCTTTGATCCGGTCCCGCAGCCCTTCGGCCTGCCGCCGCAGGGCCGGGGCTTCGAGAGGTTCGAGGAAGAACGTCCTCCGGCTGCCGGCCTGCCCCCCGTTCAGCAAGGCCAGGGCCAGGTCATGGGCACGGTCGAGGTTGTTCCAGACCTCCTCGACGTTGGTCCGGTCGCCGCCCACGTACTCCTCCAGCCAGAGGTGGGACGTGGTCACCGCGACCCGGATCTCGCTCGCGGCGCGGATGCGGGCAATCTCCTGCGCCGCCAGCCGCGCCCTCAACACGTCCGTGCCGATCCACAGCACGGCCGAGAGGATTCCCAGGGCCAGGATGGCCGCCGGCATCCGGAAGGGAGAATGCCCCGGGGCCTCAGCCGCGGTGGCTCTTGAGGACGTAGCCCACCCCCTTCAGCGTATGGAGGAGCCGGTCGCTCCGTTCGCCGTCGATCTTCTTGCGCAGCCGGTGCACCGTGACGTCGATCACGTTGCCGAACGAGTCGAAGGAATCGTCCCACACGTGCTCGGAGAAGCTCCGTGCGGGTGACCACCTCGTCTTTCCGATTCAGGAAGTATTCCAGGAGCGCGAACTCCTTGGGCGAGAGATCGAGCGGGCGCCCGCCCGCCAGGACCCGGTGGGCGGCGCGGTCCATGATCACGTCCCCCGCCGAGAGCGTCGCCTGAAGGGACTTGCCGCGGCGCCGCAGAAGACTGCGCACCCGGGCCAGGAGCTCGGAGAGGGAGAAAGGCTTGGTGAGGAAGTCGTCCGCCCCGGTGTCCAGGCCGTCGACTTTGTCGTTGATGCCGCTGCGGGCCGTGAGCATGAGGACCGGCGTGTCCCGGCCCGCGCGGCGCCACGCCCGCAGCAGCTCGATGCCGGTGGGCGGGGGGATCGTCCAGTCCAGCACGATGAGATCGTAGCTGTTGACCGCCGCCATCTCCGAGGCCGTCTCACCGTCGCCGGCCAGGTCGACGGCGTAGAACTCCCCCTGAAGCGCCTCAACCAGCGCCTGGGCGAGCACCTCCTCGTCCTCGATGACCAGGATCCTCACTCCCACGGGCCTCCGTTTCCAAGGTGCTTCGCGAAGCAGTTTACAGGACAGCGGAAGAAATGCGTCGTACCTTGGTACCATGGTACAATCCTATTGAGGAAGATATTGAGGAGGATGAAGCATGAGCGACGCGGAACGGCTGGTCGTAGAACGGGTCCAGACGGGGGTCCGGATGGAGAAACGCCTGGTCAAAGTGCTCAAGGCTCTGGCCGAGCTGTACGACCTCTCGCTGGGAGACCTGCTCGAAGGGATCGTGCTCCACGCGTTCGACGGCAAGTGCCCGTTCAGCGAAGAGACCCTGCGGCGGATCGCGGACCTGAAGCGCATCTACGGCCTCGATCTGGACTCCAGCGCGAGCCACCGCCTGATCGAAGGAGGGACCGAGGGATGACGCCTGCTGTTGAGCTTGCAGATACCGAATTCATCCGGAGCTTCGAGGACGCCACGCTTCCGGGCTCCGCCTTCCACCACCGGGATCACGTGCGGCTGGCCTGGCTCTATCTGGAGAGATACCCGGCGCTGGAGGCCCTGACGCGGTTCGCCGAGGGCCTGAAGCGCTTCGCCGCCGCCCAAGGCCACGCCGGGCTGTATCACGAGACCATCACCTGGGCCTACCTGTTCCTGATCCATGAGCGGAAGGCCGCGGCCGGAGCCGAGACCTGGGAGGAGTTCGCGGCTCGCAACCCCGATCTCCTCGGCTGGAACCCGTCGGTCCTCGACCGGTACTACGACCGGGAGACCCTGTTCTCGGACCGGGCACGGCAGGTGTTCGTGATGCCGGCTCCCTGAAGTCACGCGTGGATTCCCGCCTCCTCCGGCGTCGGCGGCGGGCAGTCCCAGGGTCCTGCCCGGTTCAGGAGGCGCCCGATCTCCTGGGCGTCGAGGGCGTGGCAGAGCAGGAAGCCCTGACCATAATCGCAGGCCATGGCCTTGAGGCGAGCGAGCTGGCCTTCCGTCTCGACCCCTTCGGCCACCACCTCCATGTGGAGGCTGTGCGCCAGGCTGACCACGGCGCGGACGATCTCGTCCTTCTCCCCCTCCGGACCCATGCCGCGGATGAACGAGCGGTCGATCTTGAGGATGTTCACCGGGAACTGCTGGAGCGAGCTCAAGGACGAATAGCCCGTGCCGAAGTCGTCGACGCAGAGGCCGATGTCCAGGGACTTGAGGTGTCTCAGGAACTCCACGGCGGTGTCCGGGTTTTCGAGGATGGCGCTCTCGGTGATCTCCAGGCGCAGGGTCTCCGGAGGCAGCTGCGTCTTCTCCAGGATCGAGCGGACCTGCTCGATGAGGTCGGCCTGCAGGAGCTGCCGCCGCGACAGGTTGACGTTGATCGCCAGGGGTGGATCCGAGGGGTGCTCGTGCTGCCATACGTGCAGCCTCTCGCAGGCCTCGGAGAGCACCAGGAGGCCGATGGGCAGGATCAGGCCCGTCTCTTCCGCCACCTGGATGAACTGGTTCGGCGGCACGAGCCCCCACACCGGGTGGCGCCAGCGCACCAGGGCCTCGAAGGCCGCCACCCGGCCGTCCGCGAGCGACACGATCGGCTGGTAGTGGACCCCGAAGCTCCCCTCCTGCACGGCTCGCCGCAGGTCGGTTTCGAGCTGCAGCCGGTCGAGGGCCGCCAGGTGGAGCGCTTCGTCGAACACCTCGTGGCGCGCCCGGCCCAGGGCCTTGGCCCGGTACATGGCCGCGTCGGCGTCGCGCAGCACATCCTCCGGCCGCTCGTAGCCGGACGAGCCGAACGCGATGCCGATGCTGGCGCTGACGTACATCTCGTGGCTGTCGAGCTGGAGGGGCGCCGCCAGACGGTCCTCCAGGTGCCGGGTGAGCGGCTCGACGTCCTCCAACTGCCGGAGGTCGTCGAGCAGGACCGCGAACTCGTCGCCGCCCAGCCGGGCCACGGTGTCGCCCGGGCGGACGCAGGTCTCCAGCCGGTGGGCGATGGCGATGAGCGCCCGGTCGCCCGCCAGGTGCCCGAGGCTGTCGTTGATCAGCTTGAACCGGTCGAAATCGAGGAAGAGCACGGCGAAATGGAACTCCGGGCGCCGCTTCGCACGGGCGAGAGAAAGGCCCAGCCGGTCCAGGAAAAGCGCGCGGTTGGCGAGCCCGGTCAGGGCGTCGTGGAAGGCGTCGTGGAGGAGCTGGTCTTCCACCTTTTTGCGTTCCGTGACGTCGGTCAGGGAGCCGGCGATGCGGGTGGCCCGGCTGTCCCCGTCGCAGAGGGCGATGCCGCGGGCGAGCATCCAGCGGTAGCTCCCGTCCCGGTTCCGCAGGCGGTGCTCGCAGATGAAGTGGGAGTCCGGGCAGGAGGCCGAACGCGTGCCCAGTGCCTCCTGGAGCTTCGGCAGATCCTCGGGATGCACGCGCTCGAACCACTCATGGGGGCTGCCGCTCAGCTCGCCCTCGCCGAACCCGAGCATCTCTTTCCAGCGCGGGGAGAGGTACAGCTGGTTGCGTTCCAGGTCCCAGTCCCACATGCCGTCGTTGGCTCCCCGGGTCGCCAGGGCGTAGCGCTCCTCGCTCTCGCGCAGGGCGGCCTCCACCCGGCGCCGCTCCTGGACCTCCTGCTCCAGGTCCCGCGTCCTCTCGGACACCCGCTCCTCCAGGGTCCGGTTCATGTCCACCAGGAAGCGCGACACCTTGAAGGCCACCAGGGTCACGAGGAGCGTCGACAGCACGAAGGAGAAGATCTCGACTTGATCGGTCCGGTCGGAGACCAGGAGCAGGTTGTCGCTCGCCTTCTGGACGCGATTCCTCTCCTCCACCTCCCACTGGGGCAGGAGCCGCGTGAGGATCGTCGCGCTCAAACGGTCCGCGCGCAGTGAGAGCTCCCCGATGGCGCGCTCGTTGTCCAGGCCGAAGCTCCCGTAGGCTCTCTCCCAGGAAGCGCGGAGGTCCCGCCAGGAAGTAGCGAAACGCTCGGCGGCCGGGGTCGCGCTGCCAGGGATCTTCTGTAATTCGGTGATCTCAGAGTCGATCCGCTCGAGCCGGGCCGTGAAGTCCTCCCGGTGCTCCGGGATGACGGGGCCGGGCTCCTGGTGGTCCAGGAATACGGCCGCGATCAGGGCGATCTCCCGGCTGGCCGCGCTCAGGTGCTTCTCGATTCTAGAGATGTGGAGCTGCCTCTGAACGCCGCGCTGGAGGTTGCCGAGGCTCTCTGTCCTCACCCGGTCGCCCCAGACGTGGACCCCGAGGTTCAAGGCGAAGAAGACCAGGATCGCCAGCAAGGCCCCGAGTAGCCGTTTCTCCATGGTCATCCGCGCTCTCGCCCCGAGGTCACCAGTGGGTAGCCGGCCTGGCCCGGCTGCTTGCCGTCGATCCGGAGGACTTTCACTCCCCTCGGGATCTTGTCGGCCGAGATCAGCGCAATCGCTCCCGGGATCTCGCGCACCAGGCTGGCCGACATCTCGCTCGACCGCGTGATCTTGGGAGAGATCGAAGGGTCGTCCCCGAACAGCCTGCTGATCCAGTACTGCTGGTACTGGGCCTCGCTCCTCTGCTCATAGATTTCATTCAACAGGACTTTCCGCTCGGGCGAGCCCTGAGGCGGCGTAAGCAGGGTGATCGTCAGATTCTCCGACCAGGAGTGGCGCTCGCCGCGGAAGACCCGCCGCAGCTCCGAAAGGCTGAGCTCGTTGATGGGGACCTGCTTGTGGACGATGACCGCGACAGGGATCCGCTCCGCTCCGGCCGAGGTCCCGGAAAACATCCCGGTGCCGAGGAGTGCGAGGGCGAGGACCGCGGTCCGTCCTGAATGAGCTTGGGTTGGCATGATTCCTCGGATCCGGGCGCCCGGCCCGAATCCTTCAAAGGAATCCTGCAAACTTGGGGCCGGCCCCAAGTCATTGAACTATTTGGATTTGGAGATTTACCCGGCCTGGCGGACGTAGCCGTCCCACAACTCGCCGAGGAAGAAGCGGCCGAACCGGGCGATGTTCTTCGCCTGCTCACTCGGGGAGACCACGTTGGTGGCGGTCACCGTAGGGATCATCTTCATCAGCTCCTTGGGGTCCAGGTGCAGGATGCCGGCTCCCACAACCGGTCCTTTGGCGTCGTTCCCCTCGTGGAGGCGGGTGAAGAGGGTGGTCGTGTCCTTCCAGAGGTCGAGCCCGAAGTCGTCCCGCACCTCCTTCTTGCCGGCCAGGAAGTAGCTCTTGCCGCCGTGCTCGAAGCCCAGCTCGTAGACCATCCACCGGGTCTTGGGCTGATCGGAAGGGGAGAAGAGCTGGAAGTTCCCGCTCTTTGCCGGGAGGTACTCGCCGAAAGGCGGGAACGTGATGTGTCCCTGGAGCTCTCCCCGGTGCTCGGGGTCCGCGAGGAAGCGGTCCAGGTCCCGGATCACGACCGTGGCGTTCATCGTCAGCTTCTGGCCCTGCTGTTTCCCCGCGCGCTCCCCCGCCTGGGGATCGGTCTCGCCCAGGGCGAAGCCGCCGTCCATCTCCTCCCGGAAGCTGATCCCCGGACGGCTGTCCTTCATGCGGGTCGATTCCGGCTGCAGGGGAACGCCCTCCTCGCTCCGCTGTGCGAGGTACCGCCTGGCGTCGGTGTACCCCATGGTGAGGAGCGTCGCGGCGTCGACCCGGCCGAGGAAGAGATCGGTGTCCAGCGGCAGCGGGTACTCCGGCCGGATGAGGTGGAACCGGACGGGGCCCTTCTGGCCGTAGGGCGACTCCCCCGCCGCGATCCGCTGGTTGATGCCGCGGATCTGGTCGAATTCCGTGAAGAGAGCGCCGTGGGCCGCCAGCTCCAGCATGTGGACGTACTGGTTGACGGGGTTGGGCAGATACTGGTTGGTGTTGGCCATGCCCCAGATCAGCCACACCTCGTCACACCCCTTCCGTACTCCCTCCATCAGGTGCGCGTTGCGGATCCACGCCGAGTCCACGTAGAGCGTATCCCCCTTGGCCACGGGCGGCAGGAGGACGGGCAGGGACATGCCGGCCACGATGAGGTCGAGGTCCACCTCCGTATGGGGGAAGACCTCGGTGATCTTGTGGTTGAAGTTGCAGACGTTGTAGGTGGCCTCCATGCCCGTGGCCGCGCGGATCTTCTCCACGTCCACTCCCAGATGGGGGAAGGCCTTCTCGCGCAGGCCCTTGGTGGTGCCCAGGGCCATGAGGTTCCAGGTCTTGAGGTAGTCCTCGATGGGCATCAGGGAGAGGAGGGTCCAGACATTCAGGGTCCGCCAGCGCTCGTAAGCCTCCACCGGCGAGAGCCCGGACAGGATCATGGAGAGGTTGATGCCGCCGCCCGAGGTGCCGTCGAAGTGGGAGAACCGGATGCCCTCTTCGGCCAGGGCGCGGATGGCGCCGGCCTGGTAGGCCAGCCGGAGACCGCCCCCCGCGAGCACCAGGGAGCGCCGCGGGCCCGAGCCCGCGGGAGCCGCCAGATGGGGCACGTGGGGAGCTGCGCTCACTCCTCGGCCTCCCGGTCGACGCCCGGGATGGGGGCCGAAGGCGGCGCCAGCCAGGCCTCGCTCAAGCCGAGATTGACCACGCTCTCCATGCCTTCCGGCGCGTGGTCCGGGAGCTTCTCCTCCTGGAGGAACCAGCACTCCAAGTGGTCGTCGAGCCAGCCGGTGGCGTCCGGCATGAAGGCGGTCGCGATGGGCTGCGAGCCGATCTCGAGATCGCGCAGCGGCTGGACGCGCGGATGGTCGCCGACCACCACGCGGGCCGACGCCTTGTCCCCCACCGCGACGGCGGCCTTGCCCTTGAAGTAGATGTAGGATTTCATCAGCATCCCGCGGAAAGAGCAGTAGTTCACCGCTCCCATGTCCACGGGGATCCAGGCCCTGCCGGGATGGCCGATCTCCACGTAGAACGCGAGCTGGCCGTCGAGGTCGTACTGGCTGCTGATGGTGCGCTGGCCGATGCGGAAATCGAGGTTGGCCTGGTGCTTGGGCATGCCCCAGATCCCCTTGCCGCCCTTGACCGAGATCTCCGAGCTCACGGGCAGGTCGAAGACGTACTGGCCCGTACCGAAGGCCTTCATCAGCAGGCCCGGCAGCAGGGGAGGCGCTGGCTCGTCACCCTGGGTGCAGGCGATGGCGATGCTGTACTCGATGTACTTGCCGATGGTCGTGTTCCGGTAGTCGACCACCGTCACCACCAGGAGCCCGTGGTGCCCCATCCGCAGCGGATGGACCCCCCTCGGGAGCAGAGCCGCCGCCTTATCGTTGTTGATCGGGAAGACCGCCATGAAGACCGGGGTGTCGCTGCACTGCACGGGCAACCGGAAGGGGATCCCGTCCACCAGTGAGAAAAACCCCTTCTGCTCCAGCACTCTCTTCGGTACCGACATCACTATCCTCCCTTTCTGATCTGGATCAGACGGATTTGTCCAGCTCTGCCACCATCGAGGGCAGCACGTCCTGGGCGGCGCGGGCGCCCATGAAGATGTCCAGGTGACTGTAGCCCGGGATCACGTGCAGCGTGTGGTAGCCGGGCCGGAACCGTTCGAGGAACTCATGGGTGGCCACCTGGCTCTGGAAGAGGAAGCACTCGTTCTTCTCCCCCGCGAACAGGGCGAAGCGGGCGTCCGTCTGCGGCTCCTGGGCGATGAAGTCCTTCGGCAGCCCTGGAAGACCCTCGACCGACACGAGCCCGCCGTGGCGGACGCACTCCCGGATCTGTTCGAAGAACCGGAGAGGCACCCAGGCGAACTCGTGCTTGAGCCACTCATGGGTCCCCTCGTCGAGGTTCTCGTGCCTCCAGAGCGCCGGGAACCCCGAGCCGTAGGTGAAGCTGACCTGCTTGCAGACGGCGTTGTTGCATTCGTGATGGGTGAGCTGCACCAGGTGATTGACCATCTTGGCCGTGAGAGTGGGAGCTTTGAGGCCCCACTGGCAGTTGAGGTAGTTGGTCATCAGGGTGAGCAGCGGCACCGCGAAACGCAGCTTGGTGAGCGACCAGGCCGGGATCCTGGGATGGAGGGAGACGGCGTTGCTGACGATCGTCTTCACCTCGGGCACCAGGCCGGCCACGGCCGACATCATGAAGCTCGTGGAGCCCTGGCAGTGGATGATGGCCTGGATCTTGTCGTGACCGGTCTCCTTCACCACGGTGCGGACCGCGTGGGGATGGTCATAGAGGGCCGCCTGGTCCAGGGTCCACTCGCTGGCGGCGAAATCGATGCTGGCCCGCCAGTTCTCCAGCCAGACGTCGTAGCCGCTCTCCAGGAGCAGATCGACGATCCCGCGCTGGATCGGGGCGCGGAAGATGTTGGCCCGTACTCCGGCGCCGTGGACCAGGAGGACGGGCCCCTTGGTTGGCGGCCGGTCTCCCTGCAGGTGGATCACGTTGCACGTGCGCCCGTCTCCAGACGTGAACGGAACGACCTGCTCCCGGTAGCTCCTGGATGGCGAGGAATCTGAGCTGCTTGCCGTCATACGGAGATCTCCCGCGGACCCTGCCGGCCCCGCCTCTTTGTCCTTGTTTTTCTGCATTATAGCAGCCTATGGGCTGCCGGAGCGATCATCTCTGGAGGGACTGGGGAGGGGATGGAGGCGACGACCGGATTCGAACCGGTGAATAAGGGTTTTGCAGACCCTCGCCTTACCACTTGGCTACGTCGCCCGAGATGGGCAAGGGCCGCTTGAAGCGGCCCCCGGGATTGATCCCAAGTTGGGCAGAACGCGGAAAAAAGGACGTCCGCGGTCTCGAATTCAAAATCTGGAGCGGGAAACGGGATTTGAACCCGCGACCCCAACCTTGGCAAGGTTGTGCTCTACCACTGAGCTATTCCCGCCCAACAGGCTCGCAAAGGATAGTCAGGAGCCCCAGGGCTGTCAAGCGCGCCTGTTGTTGATGTGTCACCAGCGCCGCCGCGCCGGGCCGGGGTTGTAGGGGAAGGCGTTCTTGAGCAAGGTGTAGCGCCAGCCCTCCCCCTCGCGGTCGAGGCCCAGCACGTCGAAGCGGCAGGCCCGGCCGTGCCAGCCCCGCGCCGTCAGGTAGAGGGCGGCGGCGCGCGAGAGGCGGCGCTGCTTGGCGAAGCCCACGGCCTCGACGGCGAGGCCGTGGCGGTCGCCGTCCCGGGCCTTGATCTCCAGGAAGCAGAGGGTGCCGCCGTCGGTCGCCACCACGTCGATCTCGCCGCCGTGGTTGACGACGTTCCGGGCGAGGACCTCGTAGCCCTGGGTGCCGAGCCAGCGGACGGCGTCATCCTCCCCCACCTTTCCCCGCGCCCGGGTGTGGGGCTGCTCGCGGAAGTCCTGGCTCAAGATCTCTCCTACTTCCGCTTCCAGCGGGTCCCCTGGGGCGTGTCTTCGAGCACGATGCCACGGGCCGTGAGCTCGTCGCGGATGCGGTCGGAGGCGGCGAAGTCGCGGTTCTGGCGGGCGTCGTTGCGCTGTTGAATGAGCTGCTCGATCTCGGCGGCGTCGTCATCACCGCCCTGGCCCTCGGGCCACTGGGAGGCGTCGAGCACTCCGAGGACGCCATCCACGCCGGCCAGGGCGTCGGTGACCCGCTGGCGGTCGCCCGTGCCGATCCTCCCCTCCTCGATGGCCACGTTGACCTCCCTGACGAAGGCGAAGAGGGCGGCCAGGGCCATGGCCAGGTTCAGGTCGTCGGCCAGCCCGGCCGTGAAGTCCCGCTGCAGCTTCTCGACCGATTCGGCGAGGCGGGCGTCCGGCTCCCCCTTTCCCGGGACATCCCTGGCATGGGCCTCGGCGTGCTGGAGCCGGAAGCGCATCTCGTCCACCCGGCGCAGGGCGCCCGCGGCCCCTTCCAGGGACTCGAAGGTGAAGTTGAGCTTCTGCCGGTAGTGGACCGACAGGAACAGATAGCGCAGGGCCCGCGCCGAGCAGCCCCTCGCGAGGAGGTCCGGGAGGGTGTACTGGTTGCCCAGCGACTTCGACATCTTCTGGCCGTCCACGATCAGGTGCTCGCCATGGATCCAGGTGCGGACGAAGGGCTTGCCGGTGGCCGACTCGCTCTGGGCCATCTCGTTCTCGTGGTGCGGGAAGATCAGGTCCACACCGCCGCAGTGGATGTCGAAAGTCTCCCCCAGGTACTTCATGCTCATGGCCGAGCACTCGATGTGCCACCCTGGCCGCCCCGGTCCCCAGGGGGAGTCCCACGAGGGCTCGCCCGGCTTGACGGCCTTCCAGAGCACGAAGTCGCGCACGTCCTCCTTGCCGTACTCGTCGCTGGCCACCCGTTCCCCCTGCCGCGCCTGCTCGAGGTCGAAGCCGGAGAGCCGCCCGTAGTCCTCGTCCTTGGCGATGCTGAAGAACACCGAGCCTTCGCTCTCGTAGGCGTACCCCTTCTCGATCAGCTTCGAAATCAGGCCGATCATCTCCGGAATGTGGTCGGTGGCCTTGGGAAAACTCTCCACGCGCTCGATGTGCAGGGTGTCGAGGTCGCGCAGAAAGGTCTCGATGAACGGCGCCGTGTACTCCGCCAGGGTCACGCCCTTCTTATGGGCGCCCTGAATGGTCTTGTCGTCCACGTCCGTCAGGTTCATCACGTGGGTGACGCGGTAGCCGAGATGGCGCAGGCTCCGGCGCAGCAGGTCCCCGACCAGGAACGAGCGCAGGTTGCCGATGTGGATGTCGTTGTACACCGTGGGGCCGCAGGCATAAATGCGGGCTTCGCCGGGGTTGATAGGGCGGAAGGGCGCGAGCCTGCGCCCCAGGGTATTGAACAGGACGAGCCTCTGGGTCGTGGTCATTTCGCGGGATTCTAGTACACCCTGAACGGCCCCTGAAAAGACTGTCTCGGGAAGATACAAGGGCCGGCTCTGATATCTTTGGCGGGCTCTGGCGTTCCGGTCTTCTGCCGGGTGCCGGACCAGCTGGAACTTTTTCTGGAGGCTTTACATGCCGGATTCGCAACCGAGCCAGGCCCATTTGAGGTCGGCTCTCTTCATCGATTTCGACAATATCTACCTCGGCCTGCAGCGGGAGGACCCCACAGCGGCCGAGCAGTTCGCGACCGATCCCACGCGCTGGCTCCTCTGGCTCCAGGACCGCCTTCCCCACCAGGACGGCGACGGCCGGCGACGGAAGATCCTCTTCCGCCGCTGCTACCTGAACCCCTCGCAGTTCGGCCGCTTCCGGCCCTACTTCACCCGCTCCGCCTTCGAGGTGGTGGACTGTCCCCCCCTGACGAGCGGCGGCAAGACCAGCGCCGACATCCACATGGTGATGGACATCCTCGACACCCTGGGGCACCCCACCCGGTTCGACGAGTTCATCCTGCTCTCGGGCGACGCCGACTTCACTCCCGTGCTGCTGCGCCTCTCCAAGCACGACCGCCGGAGCGCCATCCTCGCCATCGGCCCGGCCTCGGTGGCCTACAAGTCCGCCTGCGACCTGCTGATCGACCAGGATACCTTCCTCGAGGAGGCGATCGGCGCGACCCTGGGCCAGGCCACCCGGTCGGCCGCCGGCCCCAGCGCCTCCTCGGCCATGAACGACCTGCTGCAGAGCATCGCCGACAAGGTCTACGAGCGGGCGAGCACCAGCGGCGAGCTGGTGGCGACCGAGTTGCCGCCGATCTTCCGCGAGTTCTCCGAATTCACGGCGAGCACCAACTGGCTGGGCTTCAACAGCCTGCGCAACATGACCATGGCCGTGGTCTCGACACGGCCGGACCTGGCGATGATCGACGGCGATCCCTGGCGCGTGGGCATCGTGACCCCGGGTGAGGAGCCGGAGCCGAGCCACCACGATCCTGGCCGCACGGCCGCCATCCCCCGCGTCCTGACGGCCACGGACCGCAGCCGCCTGATCGAGGAGATCCTTGGCTACGTCCGCTCCGTCGTCGAGGCCTCGGACGCGGCCGTGCCCATGGCGCGGGCGGCCCAGATGGTGATCAGCCGCTTCGGCGACACGGTGCTCGCCACCCGCTGGGCGGGCGCCGGCACCTTCCGCGACCTCCTGGAAGGCCGCGAGAACCCGGGCTTCGCCATCTCCGCCCTGAAGCCGGGTTACATCTACGATCCGGCCCGGCACCAGCTCCCCATCGACGGCCGTCCCGAGGAGCTGGTGGGCGATCCCGAGCTCAACGCCCTGGCCTATCGGGTCCATCAGCTCACGGATACGCCCTACCTGACGCGTGGCGACTACGCCCGCGTCTTCCGCCTCACCGCCGAGGAAGTGAACGACCACGGCTATTTCCTGACGCGCACCTCCAAGGCCGTCCGCGACCGCTGCATCGAGGAGGGGTCGCCCATCGCCCGGGCCAGCGTCAACTTCATCCTGCGCGGCATCACCTTCGGCGGCCACCGCTTCGGCCAGAACGGCTCCGAGGAACCGCTGGCGCTGGGCACCTGTTTCTTCCGCAACGTGGTGAGCCTGTGCGACAGCGCCGGCATCGGGCTTCACGAGGCGGAGGTCGAGGTGCTCTCCGACTGGATCCTGGGCGAGCTTCCGGCGCGAGCAGGAGGAAGCGGTCGCCGCGGAGGAACAGGAGCCGGTCGCCGTGGGCGCTTCCCGGACGGATTCCGAGGTCGAATGAGCTGGGAGATCGAAGAGGGCGAGGTCGCACAGCTCCTCGCCCTCCCTGCCTCCGACCGCGCCCTGGCCTTCTTCCAACTGGCCGCCGACTGGGAGGAGGTCTGGGGCCTCAAGGACGCCGACGGCTGGCTGGTCGCCAAGGATACCGACGCCCTCCCCCTCTGGCCCCACGCCGTCTTCGCCGAAGCCTGCGCCCGGGGAGCCTGGGAAGGAGCGCTCCCCGAGCCCGTGTCCGTCGACGACCTCCTCGAAGACCTGCTGCCTCTCCTTGATGAGGATGGCCTCCGGGTGGCCGTGTTCCCCGTGCCGGAAGATCCCGGGGTCCTGATGTCCCCCCAGGAGGTCCTGGACCGGCTGGAGGCGGAGCTGGAAATCGGAGAGGAATAAAATGTCCTCCATGATCGCGGAAGAAATCACTGTCCCTGAGCGGCTGCCATTCCTGGAGAGCATCTCCTGGTTCGACCGCCTCTACCGCGATCTCTCCCCTCTGGACATGCTGAGGCGCTACGAGGCGGGCTGGCGATACAAGGGCGTGCTCGCCGATCCCTCTCCCGAAGAGTGGGCTTTCATCCGGGAGCTGGTTCAGCGGTTCGGAAGCTATCTCGATGTATCTGAGCCCCCATGGTGAAGCGTCTCTCCCTCCGCATACCCGGCCCGGGTCTCCACGAGGTCACCGATCAGGTGCGCGGCGTGGTCCGCGACAGCGGGACGCGAGAGGGGCTGTGCACCGTTTTCATCCAGCACACCTCGGCCAGCCTGACGATCCAGGAGAACGCGGACCCCTCGGCCCGCAGGGATCTCGAAAACTGGCTCAACCGGCTGGTGCCCGAGCGCGATCCCCTCTACACCCATACGGCCGAGGGGCCGGATGACATGCCGTCGCACATCAAGGCCGCGCTGACGGCAACCTCGCTCGCGATCCCCGTTCTGGACGGCGAGCTCGGGCTCGGCACCTGGCAGGGGATCTACGTCTGGGAGCACCGCCGCCACTCCAGCACCCGCCACCTGCTCGTCCACGTCAGCGAGTGAACGGGCCTACGGGTAATATCTACGGGTAGTATCTACGGGTAGTACCCGCTGATCGTCCGCGCCTCCAGCCCGGGCTTCTCCATCTGCACCCGGACGGTCCGGAACTTGTCGTCCGGCTTGGTGTTGGAGGATTGATAGGAGATCCGGTAGCGGGAGCGCAGGTCATGCTCGATCTCGGCGTAGGCGCGGTCGAGATCCGCCGTCCCCGTGAGCAGGAAGCTCCGCCCTCCCGTCTCGGCAGCCAGCTTCGCGAGCCGCTGGGCCGCCTCCCCCTTCGGCAGGTCGAGGCCGATCGTGTAGACGGCGATGCCGGCCCGCCGGGCGCACTCCAGGGTGTCCTCGAAGCGGAAGCCGCTGGTGCGGTCCACGCCGTCGGAGAGCAGGAGCACGGCCCTCTGCCCCGGCGCCTCCCCGAGGTAGTAGAGGGAGAAGATCAGGCTGTCGTAGAGCGAGGTCTCCTCCTCCGCGATCAATCCGGTGAGGCCTTCTTCGAGGATGCCGAGGTCACCGGTGAGCCCCACGGCCACCCGCGGCGTGCGGTTGAAGGTGATGACGGCCGCCTGGTCACCCGTCTTGAGCGAGCGGCGCAGGAACTGGGCGGCCGCCCGCTCCGTGGCCTCCATCCGCGGCTGCATGGACGCGGAGTTGTCGATCAGGGTGACCAGCTTCAAGGGCGTGTTGTCGACCCGCTCGACGAGACGGACCGACTGCCGCTGGCCGTCCTCGAAGACCTGGAGGTCGCCCGTGCCGAGCCCCGCGACCGGCCGGCCTCCCCCGTCCACCACGTTGGTGTACAGCTCGATGAACCGGATGTCCATCTTGTCCATCGCGGCCTGGACGTTGAGCAGGACCAGATCCTCGGCCGAGGTGCCGTCGGCCAGATAGGCCACGGCGCGGACATAGCCGGTCCGCGCGTCCTCCGGGAGTACGAGAGGCTGCGCGTAGGGCGGCTGGTATAGGGTCGCGACCCGCGCATCACCCAGATAGAGCTCGACCCGTTCGACCGGATGGCCCTCCGGCGCGTCGACGCGGACCAGGGGCCGCACGCTCCGGCGGTAGATGCGGCCCGGACGGGGCTCCAGGAGCTTCACGGTGAACCTCTGGGCTCCTCCGTTCACGACCAACTCGTCGGTCGCCAGCACGGCCCCGCCGCGGCTCAGCCCTTCGACCGACAGGTGGTGGGGGCGCGGCGTCTTGCCCAAGTCGAGCTGTGCCACGTAAGGGGGCCGGGTGCGCGCGAGCACGGTCTTGCCGTCGAGGGCGAAGGACACGCGCTCGATCTGCTCCTCGTCGGGAACGCCGGCGACCCGGTCCACCCGCGCCTCGAACTGCTGGACGCCCGCGAGCAGCGCGCCGCCGGGAGCCAGGATGCGCAGCCCCGGACGGGGCGCCGCGAGCGCGGCGTCGGCCTCTTCGAAGGCCTTCCGGACCTCGGAAGGGACCTCGGGAGCCGGACGGCTGGCGACGATAGCAGGAACGGCGGGACTCGCCAGCGCGGGAGCTGCCGAGGTGTCCACCGGGGTGCCGGGCACGGCCAGCTCACGCTCTCCCACGAAGGACCGGCCCAGGCCAGGAGAATCGAGCTCCACCTTGAGCTTGTAGACGCCCGGCCGCAACCGGCGCTCGAACGCCATGGGCACGGCGCCGCGGGTCGCCGCGGGCAGGGACTCGAAGCGGTAGCGGAAGGTGTCCACCGTCTCCTCGCCGCGCAGCACCTTGCCGGTGAGGATGATCTCGCGCTTGTCACCTGGAGCATGCACCGTGTCGTCCGGCAAAGCGACGGGCTCGACCAGCACCCGCACGATGCCGTCCCCCAACCGGCCGGGGAAGTCGACGGCCAAGCGGGCCGCCAGCGAAGGCCTCTCCCGCCGGGACGCCTCACCAGAGCCGGCCGACGGCGGCTTGAAGCTGGAGACCCACTCCCGTGGCTTGGGAGCGGTCAGGGCGCGCTTGACGACGGATTCGTAGCCGTCGCGGCCGGCCAGGCGGATCCAGGTCAGCAGGTTGGCCAGCTGTGGATCGGCGGCACAGGGTCCGGTGGACATCCTGAGGTCCGGTCTGTCCCCGGGGTGCCAGAGGCGGGCCGGACCGCTCTCGCCTCCCGTGAAGACGAGGACCGTGCGGTACTTCACCTGGAAGCGGGGCTCATAGACCCAGGCCTCCACGCGCTCTCCCTCGCACCGGGTCTCCACCACGGAGCCCGGCTCGCCGCTCGTCAGCAGGATCCGGGCGCGCTCGTCCCGCGGATCGGGCCAGCGCCGCCGGGCCTCCGCGAGGCGCTCCTCCCAGCGCTCCCGGGCCTCGTTGCGGGCCGTCTCGGGATAGGGGTCCCGCGCCTGCCAGAAGCGCTGGATGAAGGCCTCGCGGTCCGCCTCGCTCGTGAGGCGCAGGAACATCTCCCGCTCGCGGGCTGTGATGAGGGGGTCGACTTCGTCGAGCCAGACGGGTGCCTGGCCCTGCGCCGGAGCAGCAAGGAAGATCGAGACAACCAACAGGAAGGAAAAGAACCCGTGCCGTACCATGGCCCGCACCTCCGCGCGGGGAGGAGCTAGCAAGAGACATGCCCTGAAGCGACTACTTTGGCAAGAAAGGCACCGACAGCGTCCCCTGCATCCACCCCGTCAACAGGTCACCGTCCCAGGAGCCAAACCAGAAGGTTACCGGCCAGGGGTGGCTCGTGTCTACCGTGCCGCCGAGCAACTCCTGCCCGTCGAAGGTCTGCGGGCCGTTGACGCTGAAGCTGTAGGTGAGCTGGAACGCCAGCTTGGTGATGAACCGGTCGCCCCAGAATTCCATCTGCCAGATCCGGGTCTTCATGCCCTGGATGCGCGCTTCGAGGTCCGCGGGATCTCCCTTGCCGGCCGCGAGGTCCCGCTCCAGATCCCCGATGCGGTCTTCGAGATAGCGCCGGCGGTCGCGGAAGTATTGGTACCCGTCGAAAACCCGGACGGCCTCCTGGGCCGCCATCGAGCTCCCGTTGAACGACGGCAGGCGGCGCGCGTAGGTGGCGGGGTCCTCGATCTGCCAGATCTTCTGTCTGGGATTGGCGGGGTTCAGATAGTCCACGGCGCGGATGGAAACCTTTTCGTTCCGGATCGCCATCTCGAACGGATTGACCACGAAAGCCATGTTGTCGTCCGAGCCCACGATGTTGTTGCGGCTGTCGAAGATGGGGCCGGGGAACGGATCGTCCCGGCCCTCCAGGAAGACCTTGGCGCCCTTGAGCACCTCTCCCTCAGGGTAGGGATCGCCGTCGAACAGAACGCTCGTCACGTCGACCCCGATGCGGATGCCCATGCGCTCGGCCGGCTCGCGCAGGTTATCCGCCGCGAATTTCGGCGTGATCTGCGTGCGGATCGTCTGGTCGAGCGGGTCCTCGTGCACCAGCGCCATGGTGTAGCCGCTCACGCCCCGCTCCTCATTGGTGGGATCGGGATCGGTCGCGATACGGCAGAGGAAGTAGCCCTGGAAATTGATCTCGAGCAGCTTGGCGAAAGTCATCTCAGGTCCCCTCCTCAAGGAGCCACCACGAACTGCGTCAATTGGCCCGTCTGATAGATCCGCCGCATGTTGTTGCTCATCGCCGTCGCGCTCTCGTAGACGAAATGGAGCTGCCGCTTCAGGAAAGGCACGTCCCCCTCGCTGCGGGCATTGGCCGCGAGATCCGCGTGGGAAAGCTCCTGAAGCTCGGTGATGATGTGGCTGAACCTGTCGAGGAAGAAATCGATGTTGTCCAACTCAGAGAGAGTCAGGAGCCGTTTCTCCTCGTCCGGGCTCAGATGATAGTTGGGGCCCGTCGTGTGCTCGCCGTCGCCCGATTGCGTATGGGCCAGCACTTCGGCGATGGGCCGCAGCAGCATCGTCATCACCGGCCCGAACGCCGTCTCCTGGAGCGCCGAGCTGAAGAACGGATAGGACTGGCTCGTGACCGGCACGTAATACTTGTAGAGCGCCGTCAGCACGTAGAGCAGGGTCACGTAGCTGTAGTTGAACAGATCGAACGTCCGCAAGGCGACAGGATTGGTGATCTCCTCCCGCCGGGGATTGAGCAGGAGCGGCAGCGAGGGATCGAAGCTCGGATCGCGCCTGAGCAATCCTTCGAGCTCGGCGCGGACGTCATAGAACCGCCGGAAGTGGCTCTGGAAGCCCGGCGGGGCGTCGATCCCCTCGCCCTCCTCCACGATCAAGTCAATGGCCGTGTTGGCGGTCGCCGCGTTGACGATCGGGAAGATGTTGATCTGATACTCGACCGGCACGAACACCTGCTGGTTGGGATCGCCCGTGAAGAGATCGGGCAGCTCATTGACGGCGGTTTTGATCTGGTCGTACAGTTCCTGGATGCTCCCCGGGTGGATCGGCTGCTCGCCCAGCAGGTGTGTGCGGGAGAGCTTCAGATTGGCCACCTGGCTCTGATATCCCGGGCACGGATTCTCCGGCGTGCCGAAGCACCACCAGGGGATGGGATCGCCGGATTGCACCAGCGTGTCGTACCCCGGGCTCTCGGCGCACACGAAGCGGCCGATGGTCGCCAGGTTGAACCGCTCGAAGACGAACGGGATGTCGCACGGCACCACGTCCGCCGCCGCCGCCGTCTTCGCCCTCTCGGCCGCGAGGCGCGATCCCAGGTAGTAGCGGGACTGGAGAGGGATGTTCTCCCGCCCGAAGTAGGGGTCGGCTCCGATGGCCGTGAGCAGGCCGTTGACGAGAGCGAGGTGCTCCATTTCCTGCCGGGCGACCATGAGCACCGTCGAGCCCCAGCGGCGGACGGATTCATACTGCGCCGCGCTGCACCGCTCGTCCGGCCGCTTCTTCATCGAGAAGGCGGCGTAGAGGTACTGGATCATGAGCTGCTGCTCGATCTCCGCCGCCTCGTGAAGAGCGGCCACGAGTTGGGGCTTGGTTTTGATGGGGCCTTGGATTGTCATACCGTCCCTCCCTTACATCCCTGCCGCGGCAGGCTCTTTTTTCCCATCCAGATCTTCGATCAGCGCGTCCGAGGCCGGCCGCTCCTTCTTCAGCCGCTGGGACACCCGCTCGGCCTCACGGAATACGCGCAGCACGTTCAGGCCGGCGAGCTTCTTGATGTCCTCGTCCGTCCAGCCCCGGCGCATCAGCTCGGCAAACAGGGCCGGGTAGTCGTCCACGCCCTCCAGCCCCACGGGCACCCGGACGATGCCGTCGAAGTCCGAGCCGATCCCCACGTGATCGATCCCCGCCATCTTCCGCGCGTGCTCCACGTGATCGGCCACCTGGGCCAGCGTGGCCTGGGGCGCGGGATGGCCCTTGTACCAGTCCTCCAGCTCCTTCTTGGCCCGGTCGGGATCGCCCGGATGGATGGACTTGAGCCGCGCCTTCTCGGCCTCATCCGCGGCGATCCAGGCCCGCAGGTCCTCCGAAATGAAAGAGGGGACGAAGGTCACCATCACCACGCCGCCGTTCTTCGCCAGGAGCGGGAGCACATCGTCCGGCACGTTGCGGGGGTGGGCGTTCAGGGCCCGCATCGAGGAGTGGGAGAAGATGACCGGCGCCTGGGACACGGCGAGGGCGTCCTTCATCGCGTCGGCCGAGACGTGGGAGAGATCCACCAGCATGCCCAGGCGGTTCATCTCCCGGATCACCTCCTCGCCGAAGCGGGTGAGGCCGCCGTGCTTGGGCGCGTCGGTCGCGGAGTCCGCCCAGTCCGTGTTCGACGAGTGGGTGACCGTCATGTAGCGCGCGCCCGCCTCGTAGAGCTGGCGCAGCGTGGCGAGCGAGTTGTTGATGGAGTGGCCCCCCTCCATGCCCGCCAGCGAGGCGATCCTGCCGGCCTTGTGGATGCGCACGATATCGTCCGCCGTGCGGGCCACCTCGAACGTGTCCGGGTAGCGCTCGGCCAGGCGGTGCACGTCGTCGATCTGTTCCATCACCGTCTGCACGGCCTCGGCCCCCGAGATGTCGACCGGCACGTAGACCGACCAGAACTGGGCGCCCACGCCGCCCTTGCGCAGGCGCGGGATGTCGGTATGGAGGGGGGATCGAGCTTGGAGGTGTCGCTCCGAAGGTCGATCTTGTCGAGCTGGTTCTTTGCCCGCTTCCGGTACTCCCAGGGCAGGTCGTTGTGGCCGTCCACGAGCGGCACCTGGTCGAGCAGCTTGCGCGCCCGCTCGACGAGGGCGGGGTCAGGCATGGCGCTGTCTGCGGGCATCGCAGGCATCGCGGAGGTCGCGGCGGCGGCGCCAGCTAGCGCCAGTAGGACAGCCAAACAGCAGCTTTTCCATCGCATCATCTGGTTCTCCTCGTCGGTCGGAGGGATTCTCGCAGATTTCGTCCGGGCTGCCTGCCTAGCATTTTCTTGCGGCTTACAGAATAATGGAGACGAAATCTGGAAAGCTGATGTCAGTCGCCGGACCGGAGGCTCCTCCTCACGTGGATCCGTCGCCCCATCGCTGGCGCCGGGCCCTGTTCACCCCCACTCTCTTGAGAGTGCTGGGGTTGCTGGCTCTGGCGGTGGGCATCTTCGCGGCCTACGTGGTCACGTGGGTCTTCTCGCGGGACGCCTACTTCACCACACGCAACTTCCGTATTCTGGCCGGGCTCGGCAAGCAGGTCGAGTCGATCATCGCCGTCCAGAAAGAGGGCCTGCGCTACGGTGCCCTGGGCGAGGAGGTCGAAGAGCCGGTGCGCCAGGAGACGGAGCTGAGCATCTCCTACCCGGCCACGGAGGAGTCCAGGGAGGCCGCCGGATCCGCCTGTCGAGCGGCATCGCCCCGCCGCCCAAGCAGACTCAGCCGGACCGTGACCGCGGCCGGCCTCTGCTGGGCTTCGAGGCCTACCCCGAAGGCGCCTACCTCGAGACCTCGGGCGTCAAGAACCCCCGCAAGCTGAGCCTCGAGCCGCTGATCTCCCCCATCCTCACCCGCGACGTGTTCGATCACGTCCTGGTGGCGGACGGCAACGGCAACGTGCTGTTCGAGAAGGAGAACCGCGAGATCCGCCTGGCGAGCCTCGGCGGTCTGGCCGGCGAGGGGGGTACCCAGGATGCGGCCTCCGGGCTGCTCCAGGGCCGGAAGGCCACGGCCCGCATCCGCGACGTGGACCTCTCGGGCACACGGTACGACCTCTTCATCAGCCCCCTGCGGGTGCCGGTGGCGCGGGAGAAGGCGAACGAGGGCGTGGGGCCGTGGCTCGTCTGCGGACTCGTGCGATCGAAGGCTTTCCGGAGCGAGAGTCTCGCCCTGCCGCGTCTGCCGCTCCTCGGCTTCATCGTCCTGCTGGTCGTCATCCTCCTGAGCTGGCCCCTCATCAAGCTGCGGTCCATGGAGGGCTGGGAGCACCTCTCGCGGCTCGACCTCGGTTGGCTCGCAGCGTCGATGTTCCTGATCCCCGCCGTGCTGGCGCTGGGGATCTGGGGCGGCCTGCGCTCCCACGCGCTCTTCAGCCTGTGGAACCAGACGCTGCGCCAGGTCGCCGACGGCATCGCCCGCAATTTCGAGCAGGAGGTGCGGACCTACTCGGCTCTGCTCGAAGAGGCGGACCGCTCCTTCCAGCCAGGGGACGGCGGCGCGGAGCCCGTGCTCCTCTCCCGGGCGGCTCTCGGCCGCCTCCCCTTCAACGACCTGTACTGGATCGACCGGGACGGCTGCCAGGCCTACAAGGTCAGCTTCGGCCTGTCCAAGATCGTGATCGACGTGCGTGACCGCGAGTACTTTCAGGCGCTCGCCCGCGACATCCACCCGGAGGACGGATCGCGCCGCCGCCGGGCCTACGTCGAGTCGATCAACTCCTGGACGACCGGCGAGCCCGAGCTCGTCATCGCCCTGCGCCGCCCCTACGACACCGCCATCCCTGTGGTCGCCGTCTCCGCGCCCCTGGCTTCGCTCATCGACGTCGTGCTGCCGCCGGGCTTCGAGTACGCCGTGGTGCAGAACCGCCGCGAGGTCCAGGGCCGGCGCGACAACCCGCGGACGCTCGAGCCCGGCGAGGTCCTCCTCCATTCGGACAAACGGCGCAACCTGCGGGAGAACCTCCTCCAGGAGACGACCGATCCGTCCTGGCTCGGCGCCCGGGTGGCGGCCCGGGAGTCCGGTTGGGGCACCATCGTCTACCAGGGCAAGTACCGGCTCGTCTACACCCGTCCGCTGTCGATCGAGGACCGTCCCTGGTCGCTCGTGGTGCTCGCAGATTCGGACGTGCTGACGAACTTCTGCCTCCAGGTGGCGAGCACGGCCCTCGCCTGGACCGCCCTCTATGGCCTGGCCGTGAGCCTCCTCTTCTTCGCCTACTCGCGCCTGCGCGGCCAGCGGGGGCGCGACTGGCTGTGGCCCGACGGCGAGCGGCTGCCCGCGTATACGGCGCTCGGCGCGCTGCTCCTGGCACTCGTCCTCCTCTACCTCTTCGTGCTGGTCTCGCTCGGATCGGCCCGGTCTCTCCTGTTCGCCGCCCTGTTCCCCCTGGCCGTCCTCGGCGGGCTCCACGAGGCGCTCGGCCGGCCGGTCGAGCAGTCGCGGTTGAATCTGCGGATCGTCATGACCCTCCCGGTGCTGTTCCTGGCCGGGCTCGCCGTGATGCGCACCGGGCTCTCGACCCAGGTCATGATGCTGTGGCTGATCGCCGCCGTCGCCCTGGCCGCCCTCGCCGCGGCCGGGCCGGAGCTCAGCGACGGCTTCGACCGCCTGCTCGCAGCCCTCCAGGAGAGACGGCGTCCGGCCTTCCACCCGGCCTGGCGCTGGTCGGTCGAGCGTCCCTGGCGGCGCTACCTCTACTGCCTCTTCCTGAGCGCCATCCTGCTCGGGGTGCTGCCCACGGTCTCGCTGCTCAACCTCGCCTTCGACCAGCAGATGGACGCGCTGGTGCAGAAGACCCAGCTCGAGCTCGCCGGGCGCCTGGAAGAGCGGGAGAAGCGGCTGGCCAAGGACCTGGGCGAGCGGTTCCCCGCGCCGGCCCAGGCCGGGATCCCGGCCGAGGCCGGTGTCTCCGAGGGTTCCGAGGTGCCGGGGCCCTGGGTGCCGGCCGGCGAGCTCGTCACCAGCGGCGACCGCTGCACGGGCCTGAGCGAGGCCTACCCTGCCTTGAGCGCGGGTCCCGGCCTTTCCCCGTTCCACCGCGAGGAGCAGCTCTCGGGGTGGCTCGCGCTGCGCCGCGAGTTCGACCGCCGGCACGACTATGCCCCCCTGCTCTTCGACACCTGCGTCTGCTACGAGGGGAAGAACGGCAAGGGCGAGCCCTCCCGCTTCTGCTCCTGCCGCGAGCCCTCGCGGGTGAAGGCGGCCAGCCGTGGGGCCGGCTGCTCGCAGCCGGACGCCCGGCCCTGGCTCACCGCTTCCGCCGTCTCGCCCGCGGCGTTCCAGGCGGGCCCGCCGCCGGAGCCCCAGGTCTCGCGCCCGCGCAAATCCAGCGACGCACGGGAGACCTGCTACGACCTGTCGATCCCGGACCGCCTCACGGGCGAGCGCATGATCACTCTCACCACCCGCCCGCCCACGGGCACGGCCGTCCCCGGCACCCTGGCAGGGATCCTCCTGCTGGTGCTCGCGGTCACCGCCGCCGGGATCCTTGTCTTCCTGCTCCTGCGTTTCGTGACCTCGATGCTGTTCTTCCAGGGCGTCGCCGGCACGGCGCCGGCCGGCGGTACCCGTCCGGTGATCCACCTCGCCCTCGAACGCTCCGGCCTGCCGCCGCTCGCGCCACCGCCGCGGGATTCCGGCTGGCGGCTCCTCGACCTGTGCGAAGCCAGCAACGGGGCGCTCGATCCCCACTTCAACCCACGGGACGGCGACCAGGTGACCGTCATCGACCACTACGATCTGCCGGGGGACGCTGCCGACATGACCCGCGAGATGCTCCTGCGCGCCACCCATGGCCAGCGCCTCATGTTGCTCTGTGACCGGCCGGCTCAGTCCCTCCTCGCGCGGGATGGACACCTGCTGCGCCCCATCCTCGACCCTGGAGAAGCTCGCGCAGAAAGCGCGGCAGGACACCTTCCTGGTCTCCGACGTCGAGGAGTTGGAGCGCTGGCTCGTCCAGAGCGGCGGCGGCCAGCGCCCCGTGCTCGACATGCTCGGAGAGGCCCTGCGGCCTCTGAACGAGGCCCGCTGGGCCGGCCTGGAGCAGCCCGGCGAGAGCGGCCGCGAACGCAGCCAGGAAGAGAAAGTGATCCTGCGCGCCCTGGTGCGCGGCCAACTGGTGACGGCCAAGGCCGGGCGGCGGCTCAAGCACCTGGCCGCCCAGGGCTTCATCACCCAGGACCCGCGGGTGCGGATCGTCAGCTTGACCCAGCGTATCTTCATCCGCGACCAGACCGCGCGCGAAGGCCGCGAGGCCCTCGCCTGGCTGGGCCAGCAGAGCACCTGGAGCCGGCTCAAGACGCCGCTCGCCATCGGCGTCGTTCTCCTGCTCGCCTTCCTCTTCCTCACCCAGCGCGACCTGTTCAACAACACGGTCGCCATGGTCGGCGCCATCGGTGGCGGCGCAGCGGCCCTGCTGCAGTTCTTCTCCGGCCTGACGGGCAGCAAGAGCGAGGGCTCGAATGGCTCCTGACCCAGGGCTCCGGACGGCTTCCCGGCTCGCGGCCGGCGTTCTGGCGCTCGTCCTTCTCGCCTCCTGCACCTCGCCCGTGCTGTGGCGCGAGCGGCTCCGCGGGCACTACCGCGGGCACTGGCCCAAGCCGGTCGAGAAGAAGGAATTCCAGGGATTGCGGGTACCCATCCCCCGGCCCTACCTGCTGGTCAAGCGGGCCTCGGAAGGTGGAGCCCTCGACTTCCAGGTGGTCTATCTGCCCGACTCCGAGCAGGAGCTCTGGATCGAGCCCCAGCGGCCCCGAGGCCCCCTCCAGGTCGCCTTCGACGAGGCCGGCTTTCTGCGCGAGCTCTCCGGGAGCTTCAAGACCAGCCGCGCGCAGATCGGCAGCACGCCGGATCCCCAGCCCGTCGAGCTGCTGCGCTTCAGCGAGCTCACCCGCACCGGCGTGCTCCAACCGGGCCTCTACAAAATCATCACCTCCGACCCCTGGGGCGGGCCCGTGCCGCGGCTCGAAGCCGTGCAGATCTACCCCGCCTCTCCTCCCGAGCCGTTGCGGGTGGACGGGATTCTCTTCCGCACCTGCCCGGCGCAGCCCGAGATCGTCGAGCGGATCGAGATCACGGCCGACCGCGGTGACCCGGTCGCGCTCGCTCATCTCGCCGGCAAGGTCCGCGTGTTCCGGGGCCGCGATCTGGTCTCGACTCCCGCACCCACGGCCCAGGGCCGGGCCCTCTCCCTGCCCGTGGATCCCGACTGCGCGGGTCCCTTCGCCCCCTATCGCGTCTCCCTCTCGTCCGAGGACCTCTCTCCAGGCTCGCTCCTCGAAGCGAGCTTCCCCACGGCCGAGCAGCTCGCCGAGCTGCAGCCCCGAGCCCAGATCCACATGGTCGAGGATGACGAAGGCCGGCCCCGCTACCTGGTGGTCCAGATCTCTCCGGGCAAGGGGAGCGCGGTGGCTCCTCCCACGACCCTTCACCAGCCGGCCAATCTGCTCCTCGTCAACGGCCGCATGCACCGCACGGCGCGCATCGCCACCGACGTCTCCGCCAAGGACGTCTTCCTCGTCGAGCTGGGGGACCAGGAGGCGCGCACCCTCTTCTTCTCCATCGTGCCCAAGAACGTCGCCGGGCTTACCGGCGTACCCGCCTCCTTCAGTTGGTCGGTGGGCGTCCCCCGCAAGAAGGAGCCCGCCAAACCCGAGGCCATCGTGGTGCAGGAAGGCGCGCTCGAAGTGGGTGTCGGCGGGCGCCTGCTCACCCTCACGCTCGACGCCCCGCCCAACCGCATGGATCTGGAGCGCACCGTGACTCGGAACCGCGAGCGCCACTGGAAGGACGTGCGCTGCACGCCGCGTCCGCCCACCCAGGTCATCTGCACCGGCACCCTGCAGGCCGCCGGCAAGAGCCAGTTCGAAATCTACTGCCTGGGCGAGGAACAGCCCTGCCTGACCGTGGGCGTCAAGGAGTAGGTGATAAAGTCTCCGCGTTCCCGTCCCTATTCAGGAGAAGCCGATGGACCACCCCGTGCCGTTCCGTCCCGAGGACCTTGCCGTGTATGACGATGCAAAGATGGGCAAGAGCACCCTCTTCCAGTCGGACCGCCTCCTGGTGGGCCTGAACGCCTTCGAGCCCGGCCAGGAGCACCGCCTGCACGCCCACTCGGGGATGGACAAGGTCTACCACGTGCTCGCCGGCCGCGGCGTCTTCCTGCTCGAAGGCCGCGAGGAGCCCATGGCGGCGGGCACCATGCTCATCGCGCCCGAGGGCGTCCTCCACGGCATCCGCAACACCGGTACCGATCGGCTGCTGGTGCTGGCGATCCTCGCTCCCTCTCCCTGATCCCTCTCCTTAAAAACGGCCCGCCGCGGCGACCGCGGTCACGGTCACTGCCATCGAGGTCACGGTGACCGCCACCACGGTCGTGGTTTTGCCTTCCCAGGCCGGCACTTCCCTTTATCGTTCCAGCAAGATATATTTCAAGAATCTCGCGTGGGAGTGTGTTCAGGCTTGCAAGAAAGACAGGAGAGGTACTTATGTCCGGATCAAGCGAGATCAACGAGGACCTGAGGAACCTGAGCTGGGAGATCCTCATCACCCGCGATGACCTCCTCAGGATCGCCGAGAAGCTGCCCGAGCAGACCCGCGAACGGGCCCATCAGACGGCCGGGAAGCTGGCGCCTCTCTGCTCCAACGTGCAGCGCCTCCTCAAAAGCCTGCCGGCCGGGGTCACCCTTCCAGAAGACACCCTCAAAAACCTTCTCGGGTTGCGCGACAGCATCGTGCTGACCTTGAAGGAAGCTCAAGGACCTCATGACGGAGCTGCGCGTGATCACAGAGGAAGAAGAGCTACAGCCCCTGGATATCAACTGATACCCTCCTAACACTCGCCCCATTCTCTGAAGGGCTGAACAGGCGGGAGGGACGAGCCCGGCCACAGCTCGTCCCCGAGTTGGAAGGGTTGGATTCAGTTGTCAAGGAACAGGGAGGAGGGCGTGCACGGTGCACGCCCTCCCTGGGACGTTGGGTTGGCCGCCTACTCCGCCCGCCGGCGTGCCGGTGATCCTCGGGCGCGAGCGGCTGCCGCTGGGGACCGCGTACGGTCCGCTCAGGGTTGCGCCGCAGCGGCTGGAGGCCCTGCGGATGAAAAACGTGGCCGAGCGGCTCGCGCTGGAAGCTCCAGCCGCGGAGCCACGGACCCTGGCGGCTGCCGCTGGAGGCCCAGCCGCTGCTGCTGGAGGACGTGCGGCGCGCTCCGGAGCCCGAGCGCGAGAGGCCGTCCGGCCCCCTGCAATTTGGTGTGCATAGAATCTACTACTTACATCACCATGTCAATACCATACCCATTGACAGGCGGACTCTCATGCGTCACACTAATGCATATCTGAAGAAGGAAGCGGCTTGAGCGGACGGTCTGGACAGGACCGCCAGAGCGGTTCATTGACAATTTGGAAGGGACGGCGGCCTCCGGGTCCAAGGACGCCGCTGTCCCGCCCCTGGGAGCGCTGGCGGGGAGACGCTCCGGAGGTTCTTTCTTTGCGCGCTGGCCCTTGCCTTCCGTAACTCATTCAAGATATCTTTGACGGAATCAGGGAGACTCCCTATACTCGGAGCTTGGGGGACTGAGATCCGCGCATGAAGGAAAGAGAGGCTGAAGCGCCCGAACCCATCGAAGTCCAAGAGGATCTCAGAAGCCTGAGCTGGGAAGTCCTCATCACCCGGGACGACCTTCTCAGGATCGCCGAGAAGCTGCCCGAGCAGATCCGCGAACGAGCCTACCAGACGGCCGGGAAGCTGCCTCCTCTCTCAGCCAACGTGCAGCGCATCCTCGCAAGCCTGCCAACCGGAGTCCCCATTCCGGAAAGCACCCTCGGATACCTCGTCGGGTTGCGCGACGACATCGTACGGACCCTGAGGGAGCTTCGAGTCCCTCATGAAGGAGATACGCGTGGTCACGGGGGAAGAGACACTGCGGCCCCAGGACATCAATTGATGCTCTGTCAAGGCAGGATCAACCTGCTGGCGTAGCGTCTCCCTGGGAGCACTGGCATCCCTGCCGGCCTGACTCCTGGCTCCGTTCAGAATCCGAGGTTTCCAAGCGCAGTCAATACAGGGCGTTGAGCGCGTCCCTGTCGGCCTGTTCGATCGTGGCCGGGGCGTTGTTGCAGTAGCCGAACGACGGATACATGGTCGCGCCGGGGACGGTCGAGTGACCCAGGCCGAGCACGTGTCCGAACTCGTGCACCATGATGCCTTCGACGTAGAGCTCGTTGGAGCAGGCCTCGCCGGCCGACGCCCAGGCGAATTTGTTATTGGTCACGAGGTCGGCATCACTAAAGATGCCCGGACTGCTGTAGCTGAAAAACGTGGCGGTGATGCAGGAGCCGGAGCAGGCCCCGACAGGATCGCGGAAGTTGAGCATGATGATGCCGTCCCCGGTGCTGAAGCCGGCGACCGAGCCGATCGTGGCATTGATGACCGTCCCCAGGCCTGCTCCGTTCCAGCCGGCGGTCGAGTTGAGGGCGTTCCGGGTCCGGATGCGGCCGAAGTCGCCATCGGTGATGCTGGTGAGACCCCGGTTGTCCACGATGACGTTGATCGGCAGGGTGGCCCATTTGGCGGCGGCGAGGGGGCCGGTTCTCAGGCAGAAAAGGAGAGCGATCACCACACCGGTCTGCAGTCTCGTGCGCTTCATGTTCAATCCTCCTCTACAAGAGGAGGTGCGCAAGGCTGTGAAAAAGAGACGCGCCGGTCCTACTCCCCCACCACCGCCGTGGCCTCGATCTCCACCTTCGCCCGGTCCTCCAGCAGCCCCGCCACGACCACCACCGCCATGGCCGGGAAGTGCTTCCCCATCACCTCCCGGTAAGCGCGGCCGATCCCTTTCTGGTTCTCCAGGTAGGCGGCCTTGTCGGTGATGTACCAGGTGAGCCGCACGAGGTGGCGCGGCTCGGCCCCGGCGGCGCGAAGGACGGCGGCGACGTTCTTCAACGCCTGCGCCGTCTGCTCCACGAAGTCGTCCGTCTCGAATTGGCAGGTCCCGGGGTTCCAGCCGATCTGGCCGCCGGTGAAGATGAGCCGGCCCTCGGCGGCGATGCCGTTGGCGTAGCCTTTCGGCGGCGCCCAGCCTTCGGGATGCAGGGTCTCGCTCATCCCTTCTCCCTCAGGCCCTCTCCCTCAGGCGAAAGCGCTGGAGCTTGCCGGTTTCGGTGCGCGGCAGGATATCGACGAACTCGATGGCCCGCGGGTACTTGTAGGGGGCGATCTCTCCCTTGACGTAGTCCTGCAGCTCCTTGACCCGCTCGGGGCTCGCGTCGAAGCCGGAGCGCAGGACGACGTAGGCCTTGACGATCTGGCCTCGCTCCTCGTCGGGGACTCCCACGACGCCGCACTCGGCCACCGCGGGGTGGTCGAGGAGCACGGCTTCGACCTCGGGGCCGGCGATGTTGTTGCCGGCGGAGATGATCATGTCGTCCGTGCGGGCCTGGTACCAGAAGTAGCCTTCCTCGTCCCGGATGTAGGAGTCGCCGGTCAGGTTCCAGCCGTCGTGGACGTAGCCCTTCTGCCGTTCCGGATTGGCGAGGTAGCGGCAGCCGGTGGGTCCCTTGACGGCGAGGCGGCCGACGGTGCCGGGCGGGACCTCGTTGAAATCGTCGTCGACGACCTTGGCCTCGTAGCCCGGCACGACCTTGCCCGTGGAGCCCGGGCGGATGTCGTCTCCCGAGGAGCTGATGAAGATGTGGAGCATCTCGGTGGAGCCGATGCCGTCGATGATTCTGAGGCCGGTCGCCTGCTCCCACAGCTCGAAGGTGGGCTGCGGCAGGGTCTCGCCCGCGGAGACGCACTTCTTGAGGCTCGACAGGTCGAAGCCTTTCGCCAGCCCGGCCATGGCGCGGTAGGCGGTGGGCGCCGTGAAGCAGACGGTGGCGCGGTGGTCCTGGATGCCCTGGAGGAGCTGCGGCGGCGCGGCCTGCTCCAGCAGCAGCGCGGAGGCGCCGATCCGCATCGGGAAAGAGCACCAGGCCGCCAAGCCCGAAGGTGAAGGCGAGCGGCGGCGAGCCGCAGAAGATGTCGTCCGGCTCGGGCTTCAGCACGTACGGCGGGAAGCAGTCGCAGACCGCGATCACGTCGCGGTGGAAGTGCATGGTGCCCTTGGCCTTGCCCGTGGTGCCCGAGGTGAAGGCGATGAGGGCGGTGTCGTCCGCCGCCGTGTCGAGTTGTCGAACCACGTGGGCTTGCCCGCCATCATGGATTCGAGCGAGCCGGGGTGCGCGCTGTGGAACTGGACGACGCGCCCGCCCTCGCGGAGGAAGCCGCTGCCGGTGGTGGCCATGGCCTGCTCGCAGTCGGCCTCCACCCGGGAGTCGGTCAGGGCGAGACGGATCCTGCGCTTGTCCGCGATGTAGGTCAGCTCGCGCACGCGCAGCAGCGGCATGGTGCAGACGACGACGCCGCCCGCCTTGAGCATGGCGAACCAGCAGGCCGCCATCATGGGGTTGTTGGGTCCGCGCAGGAGGACGCGGTTGCCCGGCACGACGCCGAGGTCGTCGACCAGCACGTGGGCGATGCGGTTCGCGGTCTCCAGCAGCTGGCGGTAGGTCCAGCTGGCCGCCGGGGAAATGAAGGGCCGTGCGGTCTCCCCCAGCCGGCGTCGACGGCCTTGTCCAGCAGCTCGGCGGCGCAGTTGAGCCGCTCCGGATAGCGGCGAGCTCGGGCAGGCGCGAATAGTCCATGTCCGGCATGCAGCTCGGGCGGCGGCAGGTGGTCGCGGCAGAAGGTGTCCACGTGGGCGCTTTCAGCCATGCATCCCTCCTGAAGAAATCATCTGGCCGGCGATGACGAGCCTCTGGATCTCGCTGGTGCCTTCGTAGATGCGCAGGGCGCGGACTTCCCGGTAGAGCCGCTCGACGGGCGCGCCGGCGACCACGCCGCGTCCGCCGAGGAGCTGCACGGCGTCGTCGATCACGCGCTGCGCCGCCTCGGTCGCAAAGAGCTTGGCCATGGCCGCCTCGCGGGTGATGCGCTCGGCACCCGCGTCCCGCGTCCAGGCGGCGCGGTAGACGAGCAGGGCCGAGGCGTCCACGTCGACCGCCATGTCCGCGAGCCGCCCTGGGTGAGCTGGAGCTCGGCGAGCGGCTTGCCGAAAGCCTGGCGGCGGCGGGCGTGGCCGAGCGCCTCGTCCAGGGCCCGGCGGGCGAAGCCGAGCGCGGCGGCGCCCACCGTGGGGCGGAAGACGTCGAGCGTGGCGAGCGCCACCTTGAGCCCTCTGCCCGCCTCGCCCACCAGGGCTCCGGCCGGCACGCGGCAGCCGTCGAAGGCGCACCGTGCCCAGCGGATGCGGCGCCATGACGTCGATCCGCTCGGTGATGGAGAGGCCAGGGTTGTCCGCCTCCACGACGAAAGGCGCCGAAGCCCTTCTCGCCCGCTTCGGGCAGGCGGCAGAAGACGACGTAGAAGTCCGCGATCCCGGCGTTCGAGATCCAGGTCTTGTCGCCGTCGAGGACCTAACCGTCGCCGTCCCGCCGCGCGGTGGTGGTCATGGCGCCGACGTCTGAGCCGGCCTCGGCTTCGGAGAGGGCGAAGGCGGGGATGGCCCGTCCCTCGGCCACCCGCGGGAGCCACGTCCGGCGCTGCTCTTCGGTGCCGAAGAGAGAGATCGGTCCGGAGCCCAGACCCTGGAGGGCGAAGGCGAAGTCGGCGAGGCCGGAGTGGCGGGCCAGCGTCTCGCGGATCAGGCAGAGGGAGCGCACGTCGAGGCGGCCGCCATCCGCGGATACAGCCCGGCGCAGCCAGCCGCCCATCGCCCAGACGGCGGACGAGCTCGCGGCAGGTGCCGTCCACCTCCTCGTCCTCATGCTCGGCGAGCGGCGCGATCTCGCTCGCGGCACCAGCCGTCGAGGTCGCGGGCGAGAGCCCGGTGGGCCTCGTCGAAGAACGGCCAGGAGAGGAAGGAGGCGTCGGGCATCCTTCAGTCGCCCTGGAAGACGGGCTTCTCCTTCGCCGCGAACGCCCGGTAGGCGCGGGCGAAGTCCTCGGTCTGCATGCAGATGGCCTGCGCCTGCGCCTCGGCTTCGATGGCCTCGTCGACGCCCATGGCCCACTCCTGGTGGAGCTGGCGCTTGGTCATGGCGTGGGCGAAGGTGGGGCCGTGGGCGAGCGAGCGCGCCAGGTCCCGCGCTTCCGCCAGAAGCTGCTCCGGCTCGACGAGGCGGTTGTAGAAGCCCCAGCGCTCGGCCTCGGCGGACTCCATGAAGCGGCCGGTGTAGAGCAGCTCGGAGGCGCGGCCCTGTCCGATGATGCGCGGCAGGATGGCGCAGGCCCCCATGTCCGCTCCGGAGAGGCCGACGCGGGTGAAGAGGAACGCCACGCGGCTGCGCGGCGTGCCCAGCCGCAGGTCCGACGCCATGGCGAGGATGGCGCCCGCGCCCGGCGCAGATGCCGTCGATGGCCGCGACGATCGGCTGCGGGCAGGCGCGCATGGTGCGCACCAGCTCGCCGGTCAGCCGGGTGAACTCGAGCAGCGGTCCATGCGCTTCTCCTCGCGCATCTTCACCAGCGGGCCGATGATCTCGTGGACGTCGCCGCCCGAGCAGAAGTTCTCGCCCGCGCCGGTGATCACCACGGCCTTGACCTCCTCCACGTGCCGCAGGCGGTCGAAGGTGTCGGCACAGCTCGCGGTAGGACTCGAAGGTGAGCGGGTTCTTGCGCTCCGGGCCGGTTGAGGGTGACGGTGGCGACCCGGTCCTCGACGCTCCAGCCGAAGTGCTGGGGTGGATGTCTTCGAGGGGGATGCGGTTGTTCAAGGGTGGTCTCCAAGTCGGATCATCGTGCCGCGGGGATGGCTCCCCCCGCCCGGACCCTCACCCCCTGGCCCCCTCTCCCGTCCCCTCCCTCCCCCCCTCACCGGGAGAGGGGGAAAGAGAAGACAGGTTCTTCTTGGTCTTTCTCCCTCCTCTCCCGGGAGCGGGGGGAGGGAGGGGACGGGAGAGGAGGGCCGGGGAGGTGAGGGCTCAAATCGTGCTCGTCCCCAGCAGCTCCGCCTGGCGCTGGCCGCGCCAGGTTCCGCTCGAGCTGCTTCTTGCCCGTGAGGTACTGCACGGGCCAGGGCTGCAGCGGTGTAGCCGAGCTGGGCCGCGGCGCGGAGGGTCCAGTTGCGGATCGGCCAGGTGCGGGCCGGGCCAGGGCGCAGAGGTCGGCGCGGCCGGCGGCGAGGATCGAGTTCACCTGGTCGGGCTCGGTGATGTTGCCCACGGCGATCGTCGGGATGCCGGTCTCGTTGCGGATGCGGTCCGAGAACGGCGTCTGGAACATGCGTCCGTAGATGGGCTGGGCCTGGGGCGAGGTCTGGCCCGCCGAGACGTGGACGATGTCCGCGCCCGCCGAGGTGGAAGGCGCGGGCGATCTCCACCGCTTCGGGGCCGTCGATGCCGCCCTCGACCCAGTCGGTGGCCGAGATGCGCACGGACATGGGCCGCTCCTCGGGGCCAGACCGCGCGCATGGCGCGGAAGACCTCCAGCGGGAAGCGCAGGCGGTTCTCGAGCGGGCCGCCGTACTCGTCCGTCCGCCGGTTGGAGAGCGGCGTGATGAAGCCCGAGAGCAGGTAGCCGTGGGCGCAGTGCAGCTCCAGCATGTCGAACTCGGCCTCGACGCCATGCGCGCGGCGCGCACGAACTGCTCGCGCACCCGGTCCATGTCCTCCCGGGTCATCTCGCGGGGCACCTGCATGCCGGGCTCGGTAGGCACTGGGCGGACGCGGCCATCACGGGCCAGCCGCTCTGCCTCCAGCGGCTCGTCCATGCCCTCCCACATGAGGCGGGTCGAGCCCTTGGCACCGGAGTGGCCGAGCTGGAGGCAGATCTTCGACCGGCTCCAATGGTGGACGAAGCGGGTCACGCGGCGCCACGCCTCGACGTGCTCGGTCTCTGTACATGCCGGTGCAGCCGAGGCGTGATGCGCGCCTCGGGCGAGACGCAGGTCATCTCCGTGACGATCAGCCCGGCCCCGCCGAGCGCCCGGGCGCCCAGGTGGACGAGATGGAAGTCGTTGGGCGTGCCGTCCTCGGCGCTGTACATGTCCATGGGCGAGACCACGATGCGGTTCTCGACCGTCATCCCCCGCAGCGTGAACGGCGTGAACATGGGCGGAGGCGGCGATGGCGGCAGAGAATTGGCGGCCTCGCGGCTGGCCCGGCTCGCGAACCAGCGCTCGACCCCTTCGAGGTAGGCGCTGTCGCGCAGGCGCAGGTTCTCGTGGCTGACGCGCTGGCTGCGGGTGAGCAGGCTGTAGGCGAACTGCTCGGGATCGAGCCGGGCGTAGCGCCGGACGTTCTCGAACCACTCCATGGAGTTGCGGGCCGCGTTCTGGAGGCGCAGCGCCTCGGTCACGCCGCTCTTCCTCGATAGGCCGGCGAGCGCCTCCGCGAGGTCCGGCTCGGCCGTGGAGCGATGCGGGCGAGGGCGATGGCGTCCTCCATGGCGAGCTTGGTGCCCGAGCCGATCGAGAAGTGGGCGGTGTGGGCCGCGTCGCCGATCAGCACGAGGTTGCCGTCGTGCCACCATCTGGGCGCAGTGGACGCGGTTGAAGCTGGAGCCACGGCGCCGCGCGCTGGTGCGGCGGGATGTTGGCCAGGAGCGCGGTGGCCGTCGAGCCAGGGGCCGAACATCTCCTCGCAGGCGGCGACGGTGCCGTCGATGTCCATCCGGTCGAAGCCCGGCGTTGCGCCAGGAGAGCTCGTCGCACTCCACGATGAAGGCCGAGAGCCGGTCGCTCGAACCGGTAGGCGTGGGCCTGGAAGACGCCGTGCTCGTTCTCGACGAAGACGAAGGTGAAGGCGTCGAACGGCCGCGTGGTGCCGAGCCAGATGAACTGCGCCTGCCGCAGGTCACGTCGGGCTGGAACACCTCGGCATGCCGCCGCCGGACGGCGCTGTTGACGCCGTCGGCCGCCACGATGAGGTCAGCGTCTCCGCATCCCAGGCCCGGCAGATCCGAGTCGTCGCGCAACTCGACGCCGAAGCGCAGGTCGACGCCCGAGCTCGGCGGCGCGGCTTCTGGAGGATCTCCAGCAGCTTGACGCCGGGCGATGCCGGCGAAGCCATGGCCGCCGGAGGTGATCGTCCGGCCCTTGTAGTGGATGTCGATGTCGTCCCAGCGGGCGAAGTTGTCGGAGATCTCCTGGAACGTCTCGGGGTCGGCGGCCTGGAAGTTGCCGAGCGTCTGGTCGGAGAAGACCACGCCCCAGCCGAACGTGGCGTCCGGCGGGTTGCGCTCGAGCACGGTGATCTGGTGCGACGGGTCGGCCTTCTTCAGCAGCAGGGCGAAGTACAGCCCCGCCGGGCCGCCGCCGAGGACGGCGACCTTCATGGGAACCTCTGGGCCAGGGGGGTGGTCGCGCTCACCGGGGCGAATGCTAGCACGGGCGGTCAGCGCCGACGACGCCAGACGGAGGGGTGCCGGGAATCATGAACCACGGCGAGGACGTGGATCTCTTCCTCGATCAAGGCGTAGTACACGCCGTAGGGAAACTGCCGCAGAGGAGCCCGGCGGATGTCCAGGTGAACGATCTGATAAAGGAGCGGGTTGTGCTCGATCCGGGAAATGGTATCCCCGACGCGCTCCAGAAACGTCTTTCGCAGACCCGGTTGGCGCTCGTCGTACCAGGATGCTGCCTTGTCGAGGTCCCCCTCGACGAGAGGCCGGAGGACGAGCCTCATGCCTGCTTGAGAAGACGAGCCTTCATTTCCTCCCAGGGAATACCCGCTTGGGGGTTGCTACGAGCCTCCAGAAGCCTGGCTTCGAGGAGATCTTTGAGATCGGACGACAGGGTGAAGTCAGGGGGAGGTGAAGCCTGTTCCCAGGAGCTCCTGCGCGGAGCGAGTTGCTCATCGACCGGCAGATCCCGGGCGAGGCGGGAGAGATCGGCCTTTGTCATATTCATAGTATAAGCCAGTCGCTGCCTCTTGGAGGTTGATTCTATCCGCCCCTGCACGTTCATGCAGGCCGCTACGGCAAGCGGCGCATTTCCGCATGTTCGTGCGGGATACCCGGTCCGGGTGGACCCAGTAGGCTCATTTCATCCTCCCGAAAGGGGAGTCCACGAAAGGAGCCTGAGCATGAAACTGTTCCGTCTTGCCGGATTGCTCATCATCGCCGCCGCCCTTCTCACCGGCTCGGCCAAGACCGCGACCGCAACCGCCCCCGTGACCTGCTGGAAGGTCTGCAGCGGTGTCTTCTACTCCGGGTCCTGCTGGTCGAGCCTCGCTACTTGCTGCAACCGGAACCACATCTGTCCGGATCCCTGGGAGTTCGAGGACGGAGACTGCACCGACGGCCAGAACTACTGCCCGTAGGCTGAAGCAGGGAGGCGGGCCGCCGGCGAGCGGTCCGCCTCGGTTCTTCACCGCGTTATGACGTAGAAGAGGCCTTGGACCGGTCAGGCTTTGCCTTCCCAGAGACGGCCCGCCGACGGTGCAGCCGGAGAGGGCGTCGGCAGAGGACTGGGCCGTCTCTACGGTACCGCCGTGCCCCAGCGCCAAGAAGAGGTTCCGGGGGCGTTTCAAAAACATCCCCGGAACCTCTGCGCTGAACCTCGGCGACACCGTGCCGTAGAGACGCCCCTGTCCTCTACCGGGCAGTATCCGAGTCCACCAACGGCGGGGCGTCTCCTCGAAGGGCAGACCTTATCGAGCCCGCTCCACCAGTCGAGACGCCCCAGACCGCTTTCCTTCCCTCATCGGTTTTGAGGCCGAAGGCTTCACTAGATCCTTGAGGTGTAAGCCCCGAAATGGAATGCCCCTCCGAGTCACTTACAAGAGACTCGGATACATTTGTCAAAGAAGCGGTCTCTCAAAATGCGACTTTGCTCCTCTCCGCGCCTCCGGTGCGTCCTCTTCGGTCTGCTCCTGCTGGCCGCCAGCCTCCCCGTTGGCGCTTCGGAGCGCGGCTTTCCCCTGATCCAGACGTACGATCCCGGCCTCGCGGAGGCGAACACCCAGAGCTTCGACGTGGCCGCGGACTCCCAGGGGCTCCTCTACGTGGGCAACGGCGGCGGCGTTCTGATCCATGACGGAGCGTGGTGGCGAATCCTGCCGATCGGCAAGGCCAAGAACGTCTTCTCCCTGGCGAGCGGCGCGGACGGACGGATCGGAGTGGGCGGCGTCGACGAGATGGGATATCTCGCGCCGGACGCGGCGGGCTCGCTCCGGTACGTGTCGCTCGCCGGCCTGCTCCCTCCCGAGGACCGGCAATTCGGGCAGGTGATGAAGACTCTCTCCGTCAGGTCCGGCTTCGCCTACCTCACGGACCGGTGGCTCCGGATCTGGGACGGCTCGCGGCTGGCCACGGTGGCCCGCTTCCCGGGAGACCGGCCGTTCGCGGCGAGCTTCGGCGTGGGTGCGGCCCTCTATGTCTGGACCCGCGACGGGCTGTTCCGGCTTGCGGGGACGAGCCTCCAGCCGGTGGCCGGCGGCGAGGTGTTCCGGGGCCGCCGGGTGGACATGATCCTGCCGGCGGACGACGGCGGCCTGCTCGTGTCCGTGCGCGGCGAAGGCCTGTTCCTCTTCCGGGATGGACAGGCCGTGCCCTTCGCGCCCGCGGCGTCGCGGTGGACGGCCGAGAAGCGGCTCTTCAGCGGCCTCCGCCTGCCGGACGGCCGCTGGGCCCTGGGCTCCATCCTCGGCGGCGTCCTCCTGCTGCGGCCGGACGGCGAGATGGACCAGGTGATCGACACCGGCGTGGGCCTGCCGGACGACTTCGTGAGCGGCATGGCGCTCGACCGCGAGGGATCACTCTGGCTGGCCCTGAACAACGGCCTTGTCCGCGCCGAGGTCTCCTCTCCCCTCTCGATGATCGACCACCGGTCGGGCCTCCAGGGAAGCATCTATGGTGTGGCGCGCCATCGCGGCCGGCTCTGGGTGGCGACCTCGGAGGGGCTGTCCACCGTGGCGGATGGCGCCGGGACCGCCGTTCCGGGAATCCCTCCGTCCGCCTGGAGCCTGCTGCCCGTGGACGGCGACCTGCTGGTGGGAGCGGCGTTCGGAGTCTATGTGGTGCGGGATGGAAGCGCCCGCGAAGTCCCCGGCACGGAACAGGAGACCGCGTTCGCACTGGAGCGCTCGGGGGTGGACCCGGACCGCGTCTGGGTCGGGACGGGCGACGGCCTGGAGCAGATCCGCCGCGAGGGCGGCGAGTGGCGGTACCAGGGGAAGATCGAGGGGGTGCCACGCGAGGTCCGCTCGCTGGTGGAAGGTGAGGACGGCGTTCTCTGGTGCAGCACGGATCTCGACGGCATTATCAGGGTAGAAGCGCGGGTAGACACGCGGGTAGATCTCCCCGCGGCAGGCCGTCCCAAGGTGAGCCCGGTCCCCGAGAGCGAAGGCGCCTCCCTTTTCCGTGTGGGAGACCGCATCCTGGTGGCGCGTGGCGGCCAGCTGTTGCGCCTGGACGAGCGGACGGGCACCCTCGTGGCGGACCCTTCGTTCTCGGGCCTTGGCAACTCCGAGCTCAGTCTGGCCGTGGAAGACGCCGAAGGCAATCTCTGGATGGATACGCGGCCGCCTTCCCTGGCCCTGCGCCGGAACGGCGGCTGGGAGACCCGCCCGCTCCTCGAAGTGCCGGCCCGCGCCATCACCGCGCTCTACGCGGAGCCGGACGGGCAGGTCTGGCTGGGGAGCGAAAGCGGGCTCCTTCGCTACGAGCGGACCTCCAGAAGCCAGGGTCCGGCCCTTTCCGCGCCGCTCCTGGCCCGGGTCACCACGGCGGGCAACAAGCTCCTGTTCGGCGGCGCGCCGGGTATCACCCCCACGCCGGTGGAGCTGCCGGCGAACGTGCGGCGGCTGCGGATCGACCTCGCGCCGCTCTCCTTCCGTGCCGGCCTGCGCTATCAGACGCGGGTGGAGCCCCTGGACACCCATTGGAACGCGCCCACCCCGGAGCCGTTCGCCGAGCTGACGCGCCTCCCGCCGGGCGACTACACCTTCCACGCGCGCACAGTGGGTCCGGACGGCGAGGCGGGGCCGGAGACGGCATGGTCCTTCGCTGTCCAGGCGCCCTGGTACCAGACGCCCTGGGCGATCGTGCTCTGGCTCGCGTTGGGGATCGCCTTGGTGAGCGGCTACGCCCAGCTCCGCAGCCGGGCCCTGCGCCGGCGGGCCGTGAGGCTGGAAGCGCGGGTGGCCGAGCAGACGGTCGAGCTGAGGAGCACCGTCGAAGAGCTGCGGCAGGCCCACGGCGAGCTCGAAGCCGCAAACGCCCGGCTGGCGGACCTCTCGCTCCGGGACGACCTGACGGGTATCGCCAACCGGCGGCGCCTCCAGCAGGTACTGGCCGAAGAGTGGAGCCGCGCGCGGAGGCACCGGCGGCCGGTGGGATTCCTCCTCCTCGATCTCGATTTCTTCAAGCGGCTCAACGACACCCGCGGCCACCTCGTGGGAGACATCTGCCTCCAGGTCGTGGCGCGCTATCTGGACGGCGCCGTGCGGCGGACCGGGGATCTCGTGGCGCGCTACGGTGGCGAGGAGCTCGCGGTGCTGCTCCCCGATACGGATCTGGACGGCGCCCTGGAGCTGGCCGAAGAGCTGCGGGAAGGGATCGAGGCGCTCGCCATCCCCAACGAAGCGGCTCCCCTGGGCCAGGTGACGGTCAGCATCGGCGCCGCCGCCGTGGTGCCGGAGTCCGGCGAAGACCCGGAGGTGTTGATCGAGATCGCCGACTCGGCTCTCTACCGCGCCAAGACCGAGGGGAGGAACCGGGTGCGCGCCGACGGCGAGCCGCCGCGGATGGCTCTACTCCACTGATCCAGGCGCTATAGAGCTTCGGTCCGCTCCGGCGCCCAGCGGTGGAAGAAGGAGACGATCTCCGCCACGGAGAGGAGATGGCTCGCGTTGCGGAACTCCCCCTCGCGCTGCGCGGCCACGAGCGAGCCGTCGGTCTCCAGGATGGCCACGGCCGGGATGCCGGAGTCCACGGTCATGCCGTACTCCTGCATGAGATCCAGGTTGCGGTCCCGGTTGCCCACGGAGACCTTGACGACGATGTAGCTGGGGTCGACGACCGGTGCCACGAGGCGATGGCCGAGAGCCTTCTTGAACGCGTCGCAGTCCGGGCACCAGTCGGCCCCGAACACCACGGCCACGCGCTTGCCCTCTCCCGACGCCTGCACGCGCGCGGCCTTGATGGCGGAACGGGCGTCCTCCTGATGGGTGCGTGAAGTATCCATGGCTCTATTGTGCCATCAGGGTGCGATTTGGGGGACTTCGAGGCCAGACGGGGCCTCTTCTATTGGACCTGCAGTGAAGAACCTAGGTGGAGCGCCTCCTCATGGCAAACAGGCCGGCTCCGGCAAGTAAGGCGAAGAGAATCGCCATTCCACCCGGGCCGAGCGCCGGAACGGCTGGCCCAACGGTGCTAACGACGCCGGAAGCGCATCCCCCGATCGTGTTGCCGCCGGCACCCGCCATCGTCACCGCACCCGTCGGACCCGTTCCCGCCAGGGTTCTGCCGGTCACGTTGGAACCGGACCCTACGGTGATGCTCGCATCCGCGATGACGTTTCCACGAAAGCTGATTCCGTTGAGGGTCGCGGAGGTGCCAACCCGCCAGAACACGTTGCATGGATCCGCCGTACCAATGACATTCGAGCCGACGTTGGCGGTGAGCGCGCTATCCACCTGGAAAATGAAAATTCCTGGCCCGTTGAGAGTAAGGGTTCCGAGGGCCGCCAGATCGGCCGCTCCTCCCGCAAAGGAATAGATGCCTGAGGTGAGAACGGCTCCATTCAGTTGTGCAGGGAGCACCGTACCTGGCCCCTGAGCTGCCAGGAAGTTGTAGGCAGCGATGGCGTCAGCATGAGCCTGCTGCACGGTCAAATCATTCGTGAGGTGGAGGGTAAACGGAGGCGCCACGCTCGAAGGTGGAAAGTTCGTGATCGAGGCAGTTGGAGAAGATCCGGCGTCTCCACTCACCACGGTACCCGTGCCGGTGGATCCAGTCACCCCCGAATTACCCAAAACCGAAAATTGCTGCAGCACGCCCAGCGGCGGTGCTGTCTGGGCCAGCGCCGGGAACGGGCCGCAAAAAAGCATGGCGAATCCCGCGAACGCGCCCAGGAAACTGTAGTACGGTCGCTTCATTCTAGGAGCTCCTTCCGAGGTTCGGCCGCTGAAGAAACTGTGCGTCCGGCGGCAAGTATATAACTCCTTCGTCCGACCCGGCTGCCGGCGCCAAAGTCCGAGGCGACGGCGAGCCCCCTACAGATACCCCAGGAACACCATCCCGAGGGCGACCGTGTTGCCCGTGCGGTGCCCGGCGGTGATCAGCAGGACCAACGACCGGCTGGGCGTGGCCACGGATCCCGGTCAGATGCGGCTGGCTCTCCTGGTCTGCCCCGCCGCGTGCGCTCTCGCCGCGCTGTTGCTGTGGCTCGGCAGCCGGGCCCGGGAGGCGGGTGCAGAGACGTAGACGAGCTTCCGCACCAGCACCACCCGGAGAGAGGCCGCCTCCGGCTCCACCGGCACCTCCCGCCAGCGCGGATCGGCCGCGAGGTCGCGCTCGATCCTTTCCATCGCACCCGGCACGGTGCGCTCGGGCTTGCGGAGCCGGACGAGGTAGAGGACGCGCCGGCCTTCCGCTCCCCAGTCGTCGAGGTCTCCCGGGCCCTGGTAATGCCAGAAGGGCTCGTAGACGAGATCCGGACGGCCGTTGGCCAGGCAGTAGATCTGGGTCGCCACTCCCCAGTCGGACGCCACGAACACGGCCCCGTCAGCGTGGCTCGCAGCGAACGTGCCGATCCCGGCGAGGGAGGGATCCCAGCGGTTCGAGGCGCTTCCCCGGGAGAGCGCGCCCTCGATGGAGACGAGGTTCGGCAGCCGCAGGCTGAGCCAGGCCACCGCCAGGACCGCCAGCGCCCGCCGCCGGCCGCTGGGAAGCGCCGCGAGGGCGAGGGCCAGGGCGGCGTACTGGAACGGCGTACCCAGGATCCAATGGTGGGCCCAAGTGGGGCTCGGCAGGAGGAAGAGGCCGAGCCAGACCACCGCGTACGCCCCCAGAGCGGAGGCCGCCGCGCGCAGGAGAGGCGGCGCTCCCTTTCGCGCCACAATCACCACGGCGAGGGCGACCGCAAGCACGAGCCCTCTCTCCAGAAGCTCGGCCAGCGGCCAGCGAGGCAGCCCCAGCGTGAAATTGCGGAACAGCCCTCCCTGCCCCAGGGAGAGATACTCCGCCGTCGAGACAAGGAAGCCGGCGAGGGAGCGCGCCACGGGTGCGCCGCTCACGGGAGAGAGGAGCTGTCCCCGGAACAGGAGTGCGACGAGGTTGACGATCGCGAGCGGCGAGGCTCCCAGGGCAAGACCCGCGGCGGCGGCCAGGAGGTGGCGCCGCGACCGCCGCCGGGCGCTGCCGAGCAGCAGGATGGCGAGGACCGGCACCAGCACCAAGGCGCTCAGCTTCTCGAAAACGGCGAACCCGGCCAAGGCCCCCAACGCCACGGTGTTCCGGAGCGGCGGCTCACCCTCCCCCGCCTCTCCCCTTATCCAGAGCCCCAGCAAGAGGAGGCGGAGGACCAGGGAGATCGCCACCGGTCCCCAATCGAAACGGCCGTCCAGGAGCACTGTGCCGTCGGTCAGGAGAAGAGCCAGGAAGACGGCCATCGGCCCGGGCGGCAGGGCCGGCCACGTCGCGGCGCAGAAGAGAAAGATCCCGCCCGCGATCAGGAGGATGCCCAACATCCGCCAGCTCGCCAGCGTGAACCGCGGGTGGACGAAGCGCAGGTAGAACCCGTAGAGGTTCGTCTTGATCGCGGCGCTGTAGGGCATGTTGAGCACGCAGACCTGGTCGAAGGCGTCGATGCAGAACATGTCCGGGGGGGACCCGAGCCAGGTGAAGGCGCCCGCCGCCTGGTGGAGCTCGTCATAATCGGGGCCCTGGGCCTCGATCCGCACGCTCGCGAGCAGGATCCAGAGGGAAGCCGCCAGGAAGCCGAGCGCCAGCGCCGCGCTCCGGCGTCCAGGTGCCGATGGGAAGGAGGGCCCGGCTGCGGTCTTCACTTCCTTAAGCTAGCATCGGTAAACTTCGTTCACGCTCTGGCTTGGCAGCCGGGCAGGGAGGCCGGCGGCGAGCTTTGAGGGCTGCAGCCCCCGGGTTATCCTTCTACAGCCTTCACGAAGTCTGAACGAAAGGAGACCGAGATGACCCAGAGACTGCGCGTTTCCCTCCTCGTTTTCGCGTTGCTGCTCACGGGGCTGATCACAAGCACCAAGGCTCCCGCCCAGGAGTGCACGCCCGGCACGTTCGGTTGGGAGTATTTCGGGAGCTGCTGCTGGCAACTCGGCACGATCCAGTTGCTGCGCGCCCGGTGCAGCGACGACGGATACTGGGAGGTCTACAACCCGAATCTCTACAAGTGCCCGCCCGAGCCGTGCTAGCAGGGCTCATCGTACGGCTGGCCGGGACTCCCGGTCTCGGACCAGCCAGTACGTCACACCCAGCGCCAGCAGCAGAGTGGCCAAGGCGAGCAGAGTGCCCGGAGAATAATGATTCAAATCGAGGATGATGAGCTTCCGGGCCAGCGCGAGCAACGCGATCAGCAACACCGTCCTGACCTGGATGATGCTTTTGCCGGTCGCCACCACCCGGAGGATCGAGTGCTTGAACTCCAGGGCGATGAGCACCGTCATGATCTGGCCAAAGACCGTTTGGAAGACTTCGTGGTCCAGCGGATCGAGCAGGTCATACATCGCCAGCAGCACCACCTCCTTCGCCAGGTCCCATAGGGCGATGACGATGATGACGGCGATGATCGTGGCGAGGATCAGGGCCACGACCTGCTCGAAACGCTCGTAGAAGCTCAGCGTCAGCCAGTTGCGCCGGAAGTTTCCATAATGGCCCCGCAGTCCGCTCTCTTCCATGGCGAGTTTCCTGGATTTACGTCCTCGCGTGGCTGGGCATGTTGACCGCTACGAAAATCGTCTTTTCAAAAAGGAGTGCATTAAATGAACGGAACCACGAACGGAACGATGGACGAAGCAACGAACGATCGGGGGTACCGCCGAGTTGACGCCGCGCAGGACCACGCCCGGTGCCCAACTACAGATCCAGTATGCCACCGTTATTTCACGAGGTCCAGAAAAACGCTGGGAATTTTGATTGCGGGCGCAGGTACACTTCTTGCGTAGTTCAGATCCCAAGGAGGAGCCTTGTCCATGAGCCCCGTTCACGGCATCCACCACATCACCGTCATCGCCGGAGACGCCCAGCAGAACCTGGATTTCTACACGGGTGTGCTCGGCCTCCGGCTGGTCAAGCGCTCCGTCAACCAGGACGTGCCCGACACGTACCACCTCTTCTATGCCGACGCCGAGGGGAACCCCGGCACGGACCTGACCTTCTTTCCGTGGCCGCAGATGGCCCCCGGGCGCAAGGGCGCGGGGCTGGCGGTCGAAGTGGGGCTGGCAGTACCCGAGGGGAGCCTCGTCTTTTGGGAGGAGCGGTTGAAGGAGCAGGGTGTGGATCACGACGCTCCGGAGACCCGTTTCGGCGAGAGGGCGCTGCGCCTGCGGGACCCGCACGGCCTCGAGCTTTCCCTCACCGAGACATCCGCGCCCCGGGACACCGCGCCCTGGCGGGAGAGCCCGGTCCCGGAGCGGCACCAGATCCGGGGCTTCCACACGGTGCGCCTCTGGGAGCGCGATCTGGCCACGACCGCCCGTTTCCTGAGGGACGCCCTCGGCTACGAGTCGATCCCCGGAAATGCCGAGGAAGACGGCTGGCACCGGTTCGGCGTCGACGGCGGCGGCTCCGGCAAGTGGCTCGAAATCCGCGAGCTGCCGGGAGGACGCCTGGGGGCCTGGGGCACCGGCGCCATCCACCATGTGGCCTTCCGGGTCACCGACGAAGACGAGGAGCTCCAGATCCAGCAGCAGGTCCGCGCCGCGGGCTCCGCGCCCACTCCCGTCATCGACCGCTTCTGGTTCCGCTCGGTATACTTCAAGGAACCCGGCGGGGTGCTCTTCGAGATCGCCACCGACGGGCCGGGGTTCACGGTCGACGAGGACCCGGCTCACCTGGGCGAGCGGCTGATCCTGCCGCCCTGGCTGGAGCCGCACCGGCGGGAGATCGAGGCCGTCCTGCCGCCTCTGCAGCCTTCCCGGGTGAGCACCACATGAACGAACCGCTACGGCAGAGCGAGGAGATGTTCCGGCTCCTGGTCGAAGGGGTCAAGGATTACGCCATCTTCATGCTCGACCCGGACGGCTACATCATCAGCTGGAACAGCGGAGCGCAATCCATCAAGGGCTACACCGCCCGGGAAATCATCGGCCAGCACTTCTCCCGCTTCTACCCGCCGGACGCCATCGCGCGGAACTGGCCCCAACGCGAGCTCCAGATCGCCAAGCAGGAAGGCCGCTTCGAGGAAGAAGGCTGGCGCCTTCGCAAGGACGGCACCCCCTTCTGGGCCAACGTGGTCATCACCAGCCTCCATGACGAGGAGGGGCGGCTGCACGGGTTCGCCAAGGTCACCCGCGACCTCAGCGACCGCAAACGGATCGAAGCCCTGGAATCCGCCGAGCGCCAGATGACCGAATTCCTGGCCATGCTGGGCCACGAGCTCCGCAATCCTCTGGCCCCCATCCGCAACGCCGTCGCCATGATGCAGGAAAGCGAGCTGAGCCCGGCCCAACTGAGCTGGGCCCGGGACGTGATCGACCGGCAGATCACCCATCTGGCCCGGCTGGTGGACGACCTGCTCGACGTGAGCCGCATCACCAGCGGCAAGATCTCCCTCCGCAAGGAATCGATGGTCCTCCTTCCCGCCATGCTCGGCGCCATCGAGGCCAGCCGCCCTTTGATCGAAGCCCGCAGGCACACCTTCGAGACCTCCCTCCCTGACGAGCCTCTATGGGTCCTGGGCGACTCCACCCGGATCTCCCAGGTCGTGCTGAACTTGCTCAACAACGCGGCCAAGTACACCCCCGAAGGCGGCTGCATCCGGCTGACCGTCGAGAAAGGAGAGGAGGAGGCGGTGATCCGCGTGCGGGACACGGGGATCGGGATCCCAGCCGACCTGCTGTCCAAGGTCTTCGACCTCTTCACCCAGGGGGACCGCTCCCTGGACCGTTCCGAGGGGGGCCTGGGCATCGGCCTCACGCTGGTACGCCAGCTTACCCAGATGCACGGCGGCGCAGCCGAGGCCCACAGCGAAGGGCCCGGCCAGGGGACTGAATTCGTCATCCGGCTGCCGCTCCTCACGAACGCCCCCACCGCGTCCTTCCAGGCCGGTTCGCCCGCTCGGGACGCGGAGAGATCCGTTCCCGGGAGCTCCGCCGCGTGCTGGTGGTGGACGACAACCTCGACTCCCTGGAGAGCCTGGAAACCCTCCTGGAGATCTGGGGGCACGAGGTCAGCGCCGCCCAGGACGGGCCGGCCGCCCTGGCCAGGGCGAAGGATTTCCGGCCGGAGGTCGTGCTGCTGGACATCGGGCTACCCGGGATGAGCGGCTACGAGGTCGCGCAACAGCTGCGCGAGATTCCCGGTTTGGCGAGAACCCTCCTCGTCGCCGTGACCGGATACGGCCAGGAGAGCGACCGCCAGCGCGCCTGGAAGGCCGGGTTCGACCGCCACCTTGTCAAACCGGTCGAACCCGCCTACCTGCAGGAGATCCTCGCCGCGGCTCCCGCCTTGCGGCAGGTGCCGCGGACCTGATGCGGTAGCATGCCCCTCCACCATGCGTGCTTCCCGCCGTCAGATCCTCGCCGGCGCCGCCTCCCTGGCGCTCGCCGGAGCCCTCCCCTCCCCTCTTGCCGCGCTTGAGTCGAACAGCGCCAAGCCTCGCACCGTCCGCCCTGGCCGCCTGCGGCCTGGCGACACCGTGGGGCTGGTGAACCCGGCCGGCGCGCTCTGGGAGCCCGTGAACGCCGACATCGCTGCCGAGTCCCTGGCCGTGCTCGGCTTCAAGACCAAACGGGGGCAGAACCTGCTGGCGCGGCGGGGCTACTTCGCCGGCACCGACGAGCAGCGCGCCGCCGATCTCAACGCCATGTTCGCGGACCCCGAGGTGCGGGCCATCCACTGCGTCCGCGGCGGCTGGGGCTGCGCGCGCGTGCTGCCTCTGCTCGACTGGAAGGCGATCGAACGCAACCCCAAGATCCTCCTCGGCTACAGCGACATCACCGCGCTGCTCCTCGCCCTCCACGCCCGCACCGGTCTCGTGACCTTCCATGGCCCTGTGGCGGCCTCCCAGTGGAACCCCTTCAACGTCGGCTACATGAAGCGGGTGCTCCAGGAAGGAGAGGCGGTCACCTTCGAGAACCTGAAGGAAATCGACGAGGACGACCTCACCGTGGTCGAGAACCGCGTGCAGACCCTCCACCCCGGAACCGCCCGGGGCCGTCTGCTCGGCGGCAACCTCACCGTCCTCACGAGCCTCGTGGGATCGGGCTACCTGCCGGACTGGGACGGCTGCATCCTCTTCCTCGAAGACGTGGAGGAAGCGCCCTACCGCATTGACCGGATGCTCACCCAACTCCGCCTCGCCGGCATCCTCCAGAAGGCGCGGGCCGTGATCTGGGGCCACTGCACCGACTGCAAGCCTGGAGAAGGCTTCGGCTCGCTCACCGTCAGCGAGGTGCTCCAGGACCACATCCGCCCCCTAAAAGTCCCCGCCTGGCAGGGAGCCATGATCGGCCACATCGACCGGCAGTTCACCCTCCCGATAGGGGCCGAAGTCGAGGTGGACGCCACGGCGGGCACCCTGCGGATGCTGGAACCCGCGGTCGGTTTGCCGTAAAGACCGGTTGACACCGCGAGCTTCACAGCGCATACTCGGTTTGTGACGCAGACCGGTTGATCCGAAACGATCAGCCAAAGGAGCCGAGATGCAGACCCGAGACCTTGATCGCATCCGTTTCGTCACGCGGCACTTCCACGACCTTCAGGGACTGCGCTACTGGGTCCCTCTGGGATTGATCACCTTGAGCGTGGGGGGCACGACCTATTTCAACTACGGGCCGTGGGTACCGCTCCGGGCCAGCCTGTTCCTCGGAGCGTTCCTCCTGGCCTTCGGCGCGAGGCGGTACTACAGAAAGGCTTTCGGCGAAGTCGAGAGCCAGATTGCCACCCCGGAGCCCTACTCGGTTTCGGTCTTCAGCCCGGCCGGTCCCATTCCGCCCCTCGCGGGAAGCTCGCCAGATGACACCCGCCGCGCGGCACTTCCTGACCACCCTGGGATTGGCTTTCACCCTGTTCTTCGTCCTCCAGGCGGTCACTCCCTCCATCACGGTCCTCCTGGACGAATCCAAGGTCCAGCCGCCCTGGGAAACGCTGGATGTCGTTTACCTGGCTCATGAGCCCTGGACCCAGGGATGGGAATCCCTCTTGAGACCGCCGCACTTCTCCCTGTTCACGGCCGAAACCGTTCTCGGGCAGATGGCGCTGGCCCTCTACGGCGCCTTCTTCCTCGGCGTCTGGCTCTGGCGGGAGCGCCGCCTGTCCCAGAGCTATCACCTGGCGCTTGGCACCGCCCTGGTGGCGTTTGCCGTCTTCGGCACCTGCATCGGGTACTTCGTGTGGGAGGACCGGGACCTCCCCCGGTTCCTCATCGATCTGTTCCTCCCCGCTGTGATCCATCCCTGGGTGGCGCTGCTCCTCTGCGGGACCTCGATGATCCTGGCCGGCCTGGTCGATCACTGGCAACTCGTCCGGGCGCTGGGACGGCGGATGGAGAACTGATCATGGAATCCACACCCTTCGAGCAGCTCGCGAACCTGGACCGGCGGGTCCATGATCCCGCGCGGTTGGCCATCCTGACGGCGCTCTCCGCCTGCGAGCGGGCCGACTTCCTGTTCCTCCAGCGCATTACCGGCCTCACCAAGGGGAACCTCTCCTCTCACCTCTCCAAGCTCGAAGAGGCAGGACTGGTGGAGATCGAAAAGCGATTCGTGGAGAAGAAGACCCAGACCCTCGTGCGCTTGACCGGCGGCGGCCGGCAGGCGATTGAAGGTTACTGGAAGGAAATGGAAGACCTCCGCGAGAGCGCGGCCCGCTGGACGCCCGGGGAGGCCGCGCTGGTGCCGTCTCCGGGGTAGCATCCTGACCCAGAACATCAATTCTGCTGTGGAGAAGCACTGTCGCGCTGCTTCTCGTAGTCCTTTTTGAAGAATCGCTCGATGATTTCAGGAAAAATCATATCTATCGAATTGACTAGGGGATCGGCGTCAAGAGTGACTCCATCGGCGACGATGCCCAATCCATCAATCGAGCCCTGAACGGCAGGGAGCCTGACGTCCCTCGTCCGGTCAATTTCTTTCTGAAAGGCATCGACCGCCTGACTGCAATTGCAGCCCGTAGTTTCGCAACATTCTAGCGTACTGGCTGACTCCTTGCCTAGGCTCAAGTTGGCCCCATTAGCGATCCTGTCTTTCAATCTGCCAAAAAAGCCTTTCTGCTCAGGCTCTAACTCATGGTTAAACATCCTGGCGAAGGCTGATGTGACTGCGCCATTCGCAAACTTTCCACCGGTGAGCTCGGCCACCGTACCACCTGCCACAGCGGATAAAGCTATACGGTAGGGAGCCGCAGCCGGCCCTTTCCCGGCCACATGCTCGACTACAGGCGCAAGGTACGCCGTCGCTGCAGTGCTCAGGAACCCGTGCTCGAACCTCCCTCCCTGCGCCACCGTCAGCGCTCCACCGGTGACCCCATGTGCTACTGCCTTTTCTATGCCAACCAGTTGCAAGGTACCGACGTATTTGAACAACCCGCCTCTGAGCGCGCCGAAGGCTCCACCCCGCGCACCCGCCCGTAATGCATCCGACAGGCTCCCTCCAGCAGCGAGGGTGCTGGCAGCCGAGCTGGCAAAGCCACCGGCGAAGCCGCCTCCGACCGCGGCCGCAAAGAACGCAGAGCTCGCCCTGGGTGGCCGTGGCCGTCATGGCGGTGGCGGAGGAGACCCCTACAGAGACTCCCTTGAGTGGAAACAGGCTCAAGATTCCGCCGGTGGCCCAGAACCCGACGGCGATGCCCACCGCGGCGCCGATGAGCCCCACCTTGTTGCCGCTGAAGAACTTCTTGATGCTCTCGAAAAGCTTTTTGAAGAAGTAGCCGCTGGGGTCGGTGTATGACAGGGGGTTGTTCAACACATAGCTGTAGCGGTTGAGGCTCTGGCCGTCCTCCGGAGCCTGGACCACCGGGTCGGGGCTGAGGAAGCGGCCAATCTCCGGATCGTAGACGCGGCCATTCATGTGGATCAGGCCGACTTCGTCGAGCATCTCGTGGCCGGTGTAGCCCCGGTTGACCTCGCTCGCCGCGACGCCCGTGCCCGGTCCCCAATCGCTTACATTGCGTCGCCGGCCCCAGGCGTCGAAGCTCAGTCTCTCGACCACGGCGCCGCTCTCGTCGGTGATGGCGTCAATAGAGCCCAGGTGGTCCTTGTGCAGATAGCGCGTGCGGTCCGGCTCGCCGTTCCGGGTCGTGTGGACGGCCACCAGGGCGCTGCCGGCGACGATGTAGTGCTTGTGGCGGGCCGCGCCCTGCTCGAAGCTCTCCCGTTCGTAGATCCCGTCGATATAAAGCGTTACCGTCCGCCGTCCTTGGACCTCAACCGTCTTGCGGAAACGGCCGCGGCCGGGCCCATATTGGAAGCTCACGGTGGCGCCGCTCCCCGCGATCACGGTGGGCATGTTGAACGACGAGTACGTCACGGCGGAGGCCTCGCCTTCGGCGGCGCCAGGGGCGGCCGTTTCCCAGGCTGAGGTGTCCCCGGACTCGAACCCGTCAGCAAAGGGGAGTCCCGCTGGTTGCGAACGCGAGCTGGTGACTCGATTTCCGTTCGCGTCGTAGTCATAGGCAATGTCGTGGAGCCCGCTGATGGAGGTCACCGCATGAGGGCCCGCTCCCCCTTCGCCATAGGTGTAGCTCCCAACATCGGATTTGGACAGGATGTTGCCGACGGCGTCGTAATCGAGCGTCACCGCGCCCCGGCCTCCGACCTGGGCTTGGGTAAGACGGTTGAGCGCGTCGTAGGTAAAGGTTTCCGCCAGGCCTTGGAGCCGATCGGCGCGCTCGAGAAGATTCCCCACTTCGTCGAAGCGGTACTCCAGGTCCTGCACCACCCCGCCGCTTGCGCCGGCCACGCTGTCCACCGCTTGCAGGAAGCCGGTCGTTGCGTCGAAGCCGCGCTCCGTCCGCACCTGGTTGCCCAGTGTGAATTGCTCAAGCTGCCCGCGGGCGTTGATCGATTCGGCCCGCCAATAGAGCCTCTGGTCGGCGGCGTTGCGCACCTCGCGCAGATGGCCGCGGTCGGTATAGACGTTCTGGACGGTGAAGCCGGTGGGATGGGTGACCGTGCTCACCCGGGAGAGAACGTCATAGCCGGTCGTTACGGAGAAGCTCTCGCCGGCGAGGACGGTGGTCTTCCTCATGGGCCGGCCCAGATCGTCATAAAAGTAGGCCTCGGAGTACCCGCCGGGCCCCTGTACCGAGGCGATCTTGCCGATGCCGTGCGGCCTCGTGTCATACGACCAGGTGCTCGTCCCCTCCGGCTCGGCGAGCAGGATTCTGCGGCCCAGCAAATCGTAGGAGAACCGCACCACTTGTCCCTTGGCGTCGGTCTCCGTGAGGGGCTCGCCGAGCGCGTTGTAGGTCGAGGTGGTGACCCCGCTGTCGGGATCATCGATCGAAATTCGGTTGCCGCGCAGGTCGTACGCCAGGGACGTCACATTACCGGCTGGATCCTCGATCGCGATCAGGTTTCCCAGACTGTTGTAGGAGAAGCGGACGGAGCCGTTCAGGGCGTCGCGGCTCTCGACGAGACGGCCGCGGCTGTTGACGACGCGCGTGCTCGTCTGGCCGAGGGGATTGGTGGCCGTGGTGGTCAGCCCCGCGTAGTCTGTCGAGCTGATCCGTCCTCCCGGCGCGGTGAGCCGTGTCAGGCGGCCGAGGCCGTCGTACTCGCTGACGGTCCACAGAGGTGCGGTCCCCTCGAAGTAGGGGTCGGAGACGCGCACCACCTCACCGCGGTTGTTGTATCCGCGATCGGTGAAGATCCTCTCGCCGTCGAAGCTCAGGGTCTCCTGGCGGATCTCACGGTCGAGAACGTCGTGGTAAGCGATCACAGGCGCCATGCCGGAGCTGTCCGTGCGCACCTGGTAGACGGCTCCCTCGGGACCGCCCTCCTCGACGAGCAGATAGAGGGTGCGGGTCTCAGTTCCGTCGCTGCGCAGCTCGCGGCGCAATCGGCCGAAGCTGTCGTAATCCCAGGCCGTGGTGAGACCGTTGGGACCGGTGAGGGTGGCGACCTTGCCATGGCGGCGGTCGTAGGTCCGGGTTTCGATGTGACCGGCGGCGTTGATGCTCTGGACCGCAAACTGCCCGCGGGGGTCATAGGCGGTGGTGTGCGTCCGAGCCTGGACGCCGCCGCCGATGGTCGTGCTCTGGACGATGTTGCCGAAGCCGTCGTGGAGGTAGGCCTTGGTGAGCCAAAGCCCCGGGTGCTCGGGCTCGGTGATCTCTGTAGTCAACAGTCCGGTCTCGGGGTGGTAGCCGAAGGCGGAGACCCGTGCCTGCGGCTCCCTCCCGGGCGCCGCATGCCTCACCTCCGCCCGCGTCAGACGGCCGAGAAACCAGGTCTCGACGTCGTTCGTGTACTCGCTGACCGTGGTCTCCGTGTGGCCGTCCGCCTGGGCGACGGTCACCGAGGTCGCGTTTCCGAAATCGTCGAGGGCCCACTCCGTCGTCGTGGTGTTGACCAGGTCGCCGTCGATCTCGCGCTGCTCCTCCACGCTCTCCCGGACGTAGGGGAGGTACCCGCCGTGATCAAAGTTGGTCACCGCCCAGGTGTCCTCGCTCCGATGGACCAGTGTGCCGCCGGCCAGGCGGACCTCGCGAAGGAAGGCCATGCTCTCGAAGGGGTGATCCTGACGGTAGTGTGTCGTCGTCGAGAGGCCCCGAGTCTCGTCGGTCGCGGTGATGGTGCGGAAACCGCTGAAGCCCCGGCCGTGGAGGTCGGCTTTGAGGCCGGCGTAGCGGTAGCGCATCCTGGCCCTGCCGCCGATGCCGTCGTCCTGCTCATAGGCTGAGACGACGGAGAACGGGACCCGGACGTCCAGGCTCGGATAGACGGCGTCGGCGTCGCTGGTATACAGGGTCGAGTCCGTGAGGGAGCCGTACTCGACCGTCGTCGTGGCGCCGAAACCCGTCGTGATCTTGACGAGCTCGGAGACGGCGCCCATGGGGGCCAGATGCACGTATCCCCGGTAGCCGCCGCCGTCCCCCCGTTGGCGGATGGCGGCCAGATCGGTTTTGCCGTCGCCGTTATAATCCCCCGGAATTACAATGTAGTCCGACCAGTTGCCCGTCTCGTTGACCGCCTGCAAGCGCGGCTCGAACGTGCCGTCGGCGCGGGAGAGATTGAGCCAGGCGCGGTAGCCGTTGGCGTTGATCCTCACGGCTCCGAAATCCGTGCGGCCGTCGCCGTTGAAATCCTCCTGATACAACCCCCACTCGTCATCCCAGCTCCCGGACTCGAGGAAGGCGAGGGAACGCGGAGCGAACGTCCCGTCGCCACGGGAGAAGTTGATGTAGGCGCGATAACCGTTCGACACACTGGTCTTGATGGCCGAGAAATCGGTCAGCCCGTCGCCATTGAAATCCCCGGGGCGGAAGGTCCAGTCGTTCCAGACGCCGTCCTCATTGAAGGCCAGGAAGCCCGGGGCGAAGGTGCCGTCCCCGTTCGCCAGGTTGATCCAGAAGCGGAATCCGTTCGTGTCGGCCTTGACGGCGGCGAAGTCCGTGCGGCCGTCGCCGTTGTAGTCCACCGGGCGGAAACGCCATTGATTCCATGTTCCCGGCTCGTTGAAGGCAAGGACCTTGGGTTGAAACGTGCCGTCCGGGCGGGCGAGGTGGATCCAGGCGCGGTAGCCGTTGGCGTCGGCCTTGACCGCGGCGAAATCGGTCAAGCCGTCCCCGTTGTAGTCGCGGGGCAGGAAGGTCCAGTCGTTCCAGCCGCCCGGCTCGTTGAAGGCCTGAACCGCCGGATGGAACGTGCCGTCCCCCCGGGCCAGGTTGACCCAGGCGCGGTAGCCGTTGGCGTCGGCCTTGGCGGCGGAGAGGTCGGTGCGTCCGTCGCCGTTGAAATCCCCAGGATTGAAAGTCCAGTCGTTCCATCCACCCGACTCGTGGAAGCCCTGCATCTGCGGCGAGAACGACCCGTCTTCGCGCGCCAGATGGATGTAGGAGAAGTAGCCGTTGGAGCTCGCTCTCACCGAGGCGAGATCAGTGCGTCCATCGCCGTCGAAGTCCCCGGGCAGCACGGTCAAGCCACCCCATCCGCCGGACTCGTTGATGACCTGCCGCTGGGGACCGAAAGAGCCCTGGGACTCGGCCGACCAGGTGAAGACCGTGGGCGCCAGGCAGCCGCCGCCGGCTTCGCACTCTTCCACCTTGACGAGGCGCGAGCGGCCCGTCGCCGGGCTCTGCTCGTACGACAGGCGGTACTCCCAGGCTGCGGCCCCGTCGACCGTCATGCGGATCGTCTTGAGCCGCTGCGACGGGCGCAGGAGGCTTCCCGCCACGTATCCCGGCGCGTTGTCGGGCGCCGGCTCGTAGGTGAATTCCACGGCATTGTAAGGGGCGAGATCCGCTGCCTCGTTCCCTGTGTAGTCGATGCGCAGCGGGCGCGTCTCGCCGCCGGCGGTGTTCTCGAAATAGCTCACCTTGAGGAAGTTGCCGGCGGTGTCCTGGATGCGGTCGAGTTGCCAGAGCAGCACGTCGTCCCTGCCCTGGGCCTCGAAGCGGGAGCCGGCCTCGGCGCCGTAGAGGTAGGTGAGGCCGTTCTTCATCTGGGCCGTGAAGTGCTCGGGACCGCCGCCGGCGGTGCCGTGGGAGACGACGCGGGTGAAGCTCTCGCTCTCGGTCCGGTACTCCGTACGGTCGAAGCCGTAGCTGCCGTCAACGGCCAGCAGCCGCTTGCCATCGAGGCAGAAGCGGTCGTCCGCGTCGAAATCGACGGCGTCGATCCGGCCGTCCTGGGCGATCGTCATGGGGCAGCGGGAGATGCCGGAGAGCCCCTCCAGCGACCAGCCGACGCCGGCCAGACCGCCGTGGCCGCCACTCTCGTAGACCAGCTTCAGCTCCGGAGCCAGGCCGCCCGTGCCGGGAGGGACGGCAAGGGCGATCGCATAGGTCGCGGCCCCCGTCTCGGCCACCGCGAAGCTGCCGGCGAGGGCACCGGCCGGAGTGCCGTCCACCTCCGGCAAGGGTGGAATTACTGCCACCGCCACCGCCGCCACCACCGCTGCCGGCGAGGACCGCGCCTCGGCCACCCCAGGGAGGACCAGTTGGATCACCAGAAGGAGCATCAGGGCGACGCTGACTGAGCGTCGGCGGCCTGGAAGGAAAACTCCCAGGATGCGGATTCCTCGTATCCCTCTCATGAACCCTCCGACTAACACCGGAGATCCACTCACAAGCCCCAGCCTCGCCACCATCAAACTGCACGAAGAGATGCTGATAGTACCTGATAGCACCTGTTTTAGTATAGTCTCGGAGCCTGATCTACGGCTTCGCCGGCATGCGGAGCGCGTAGTAGTCCCCGAGGCGGGAGGCCACCGGCGGATCGAGATTCGCCAGACTGACGATCACCACACCGAGCTGCGGGAAGACGCGGAGGTCTCCGTTCATGCCCGGCGCTCCGCCGTTGTGGCCGTAGCTCTTCAGCTCCCCTTCTCCATCAATCCCGAAGCCGTATCCGTAACCCTCGGCCTGGTCCTTGGTGGCCTCGGAGAGCATCGCCTTGGAGATCAGCTTTCCGGACTCCAAGGCCTGCGCGAACCGCAGGAGATCGCCCACTGTCGAGTAGCCGCCGCCGGCCGCGGTACCCCGCCAGGGAAGGGTGTCGGTGTTCGGTGACCACGCTCCTCCGCCCTTCATGTACCCGATAGCGCGTTTCGCAACCTTTTCCGTTTCGGGCAGCGAGTCGGTCAACGTCATGCCCGCGGGCTGGAAGACCTTGGTGCGCACGTAGTCGTAATAGGACATGCCGCTTACCTTTTCGATCAGCGCGCCGAGCAGGACGAATCCGTAATTCGAGTACCGATGCTCCGCCCCGGGCTCGTGCGTGAGGCCGCGCGCTCCGTAGAGCTTCAGGTAATCGCTGTGCTGCCGCAGCGTCAGGCGGTTTGCCGTGAAATCGGGACCGAAGATGTCGCCGGTGCCTCCGGTGTGCGTGAGGAGATGCCGCACGGTGACCTTCGAGGCCACGTCCTTGTTCGGATAATCCGGCACATACTTTCCGATCGGCTCGTTCAGCGCGAGCTTGCCCGCTTCCACGAGCTGAAGCGTCGATACGGCGGTGAACATCTTGTTCATCGATCCCAGGCGGAACTGCGTGTCGGGCGTGTTGGCAGTGCCGGCCTCCCGGTTCGCCCGGCCCCAGACCTTCTTCGAGCAGGACCTTGCCGTTGCGCGCCACGAGCACAGCGCCGGAGAACTGGTCGTTCTTTGCGGCCTCGTCGGCTTTGGCCGAGAGCGCAGCCAGCGCGGCTTCCTGCGTCATCCTCGGGATCGCGAGGTCCGCGGGACGAGGGGTGGCCCGCAGCGTCGAGCTCACGATCTTCGTGGGCTCTTCGGAGGTCACCGTCAGCTCCATCCGCGCGACCGTGTCTCCACTCTTCTCCTGGACCAGGGCAACGAGCGACGTGGGCTCGCTCTTCTCGATGCGCACCAGGGCGAACCCGCCCGTCTGTTCGCGGAACTGCAACCTCTGCTCGACCGGTGGCCCCGGCTCCCGCCGGTAGGCCTCGTCGAAAGCGCGGATCTTCGCGGCGTCCGCGGAGTTGAAGGACGTGAGCCAGGCCTCGAAGACCTTGCCGGCCGGAGTCTTGGGGATCTCCGTCTGGCCATACAAGGAGGTTGCCAGGGTGGTCAGAAAAAGGACGAGAACAGGGAACAACTTTCGCATGAATCCTCCTGAAGTGACGCATTCCAATGCGAGCCGCGCACCGGGACGACGGAGTCCGGAGTCGGCCTTGATCCCCTATAACGCTCCGATCCCCCGATAGTTGCGTCGCCACGATGAACGTGCCCGGACCATTTCCATCCAGAAGAGCGCGATTGCCGGGGAGAAATCCCTCGTGGTCAACAGAGAAGCTTTCATTTTGAATTCCGGCAGGCCCACTTCGACTTCAGAAGCTTTCTTGACAGACTTCAAATCCACTGGCTTCGTCCGCCCAACCTCTGAATTCGAAACCAGAATCCACTGGATCCACGCCAAAAGCATTCATTTCGAATCCCGAATCCACTGGATTCTGTTCTCGAATCCACTGGATTCTGCTTCGGATCCAGTGGATTTGGATCTGGAATCCACTGGATTCCGATCTCGATCACAATGCTTCTGGACTGAAACCAGTGGATTCCGAAGCCGAAATGAACGGATCCCCGGCGGAATCCACTGAATTCGAGAACGGAATCCACTGGATTTGAAAACGAAAATGAATCCTTCGAGACTCGAAACAACTGATTTGAGTCCTGGGCAGAACGTTCCGGCTCGCCGTACGAGGTTTTCCCAGGGCTCGCGCCCTGGGCTACGAGTCTGCCCGCCCTCCGGGCTCAAGAAGAAATCTACAGCTCACAAGGCGACGGCGCCGGCACCTTCGGATTCCTCCCCACCCGCCGGTCCATCCATTCCAGGATCACGTCGTACGTCTGAGGCGCCTGGAACTGCAGGTTCAGGTCGTGCCCCGCGTCGGCGATGGCCACGGCTTCCGCGCAGGTGTCCGCCGGATAGAAAGACGGCTCGGTGGCGAGGCTGCCAGAAACCGTGCAGCTCGGCGGGTTGCAGAAGGCGCCGTCGAAATCCCCCACTACCACGAGCACGGGAACGTGGACGCCCGTGGAAAAGCCCAGGCCGGGGACGGCCGTGTTGAGCTTCTCCGATCGTGACGGTCTCCTTGGTCTGCTCGTCCAGCGCCAGGACCAGGGGATCCGCGGAGGGCAGGTAGTAGAAGATGCCGCGGGTGCCGGGGACGGTGGTGAGATAGCCGTCCGGGATGGTCTGGCCCGCGAAACGGGGATCGAAGCTCGCCGGGTAGAACTGGACGTCCCCCAGGGCCGGGGTCAGGGTGTGGGATACGCCGGTCAGCACGATGCCGTCGACATCCCCGTAGGTGGCCGCCTCCTGGATGGCGATCACGGAGCCGAGGGAGTGGCCGACGAGCGCCACCCGCTTGGCTCGGATACGGCCGAAGGAGGGCACGACGAGGCCGCCGCCGCGCAGCTCCTGCACGATCTGGTGGACCACGTGAGCGTTGGACGCGATGGTGACCGCCTCCGCCGCCGGACGGTCGCTCTGGCCGATCCCGATCCGGTCGATGTTGAAGACGGCGTAGCCCGCGGCCGTGGCCCGGCGCACGTAGGAGTAGGTCTCGGGCTGGAAGGGCCAGTCCCAGTAGAGATGGCTGTAGGTCGCGCCGTGCAGGGCGATCTGGATCGTCTTGTTGTGAAGGCTGCCCCGCGAGCAGAGGACGCCGAAGACGCTGTAGACGGTGGGATCCCCCGGAGCGAGGCTCACGTCGAAGGAAAGCTCCTCGCACCGCAGTCCGCCCCCTTTCGCCCAGGCGCTGGACGGAATCAGCACGGCGAGGGCGCAGAGCACGCCCAGGACAAGCCGGGAGAACGAACGGAAAGCAGGTGAGCTTGGACGGTATCTCATTGTGTCTCCTCCCTTGTTGGATAAGACGATAACGGATTACCGTCCCGGATCTCCTCAGAGGTCTAGCAGAACTCGATCCCGCGACCGCACAGGCCCTTGGCCGCCGGATCGGCACCGGAGCTCAAAGCCGCGGCGCGCTCCGGCGGGTGGGAGGGAGTTACGGGCACTCGTAGACAAAGCGGCCGCAGTACAATTCTCCGTACTCGGGAAAGGACCAGCAGGGCAAATTCTGGCAGGTAAAGACCGTACCGTCAGGGCAAGTTATCGAGCAGGCGGCTTCGGCCTGCGGTGCCGGTGTGATCGTGGCCACGGCGGCCAGCATGCCGGCGCTCAGGAGCAGCTTCCGGGAACGCTTCGTCATCTTCATCAGATTCTCCTTTCAGGAAGTCCTACTTCACGAAAGGTGTCCGCCGGACACGGAAGCGCGCCTTGGAGAGGCTCAGCGCAAGAGCAGGCCCGGGAGGGCGAGGAAGAAGAGGACGTAGACGCAGAGCAGGGTACGCATGGCGCCGCAGAGGCGGACGAGGGCCCGGTCTTCCAGGAAGCGGTAGCGCCCTTCCAGCAGGAACCGCAGCAGGGCCACGTCCCCCTTGAGGTCCGTTTTGAGATCAATACCGGCGAGAGGCGCCGGGCTTCCCAGGGCGGCGTAGAGAAGGGGATGCCGGCGGCTCAGGCCGTCGCAGAGACGGGAGGCCATCAGGCACCACACCAGGACGGACGACCAATAGACGGCGAACAGCGCGGGCATCAAGCTCACGGAGCCTCCCGACTACCTTGGATTTTTCCTCAAGAAAGCAGGTGCCTGAGGATACTACGGAGAGCGCCGGGGCTCAAGCCTTGGCGCTCCTTCAGCCAGGAACTGGCAGTCAGCAGCCGAGAAAGCCACAGTCAGCAGAATTCGACGTTGCGACCACAGATAACCATTCTCAACTGCGGGTTGACCCCGCAAGTGACGCCCGTGCACGAGATGACGGTACCGTCCGGGCAGGTGAAGCTGGCCGTACACAAGGCTTCGGCCAGCGGCACCGGGGGGATCGAGACGACCGCGACCAACATGCCCGCACTCAGGGCCAGCTTCCGGGAACGCTTGCTCATCTTCAGCGGAGGCTCCTTTCAGAGGTGTCCTTCTCCTGGAGTGGTGCCTGCCGGGCAAAAGAGCGCGCCGTCTGGCCTCTCCCGGCAGGCCGCGATAGACTTCGTCTTTCAGTAAAGACCCTCGAGAGGTGACCTCATGAAGATACCTGGCCTGATCCTGAAGCAGATGTATACCCTGGGCAGTCTCGAGAACGCTGAGGACGGCATCCGGTTCAGTCTCAAGAACCGGCTCTCGAACGCCACCGTGACCCGCCTCCAGGAGGTGAAGATCAATGGCAAGCCGGTGCCGATCGACCGGCTGACCCTGGAGATGGGGGGCGACCGGATCCCCGGCTCGGCCATCAGCCCGAATTCGGCGCTCTCCTTCCCGTTGGCCAGGGTGGTCAACATCCACGCGAAGACGGAGCATCTCGAAAAGGGACAGCACGAGATCGCCCTCTCTTTCGATACGACCCCGTTCGGCGAGCTCTCTTTCAAGGTCAAGGACGCCATTGCGGAGAAGGTGAAGCGCATCGCGGTCCCCCACGACCACGACAACGACTATTCGCCGGAGATCATCAAGGCGCGCCAGAAGTTCGTGGAGGAGTACACGGGCAAGAAGCTGGAGCACATCGACAAGTTCTCCTTCGACCCGTCGCTCGCCAAGGGGAACATCGAGAACTTCACGGGCGTGGCCCAGGTGCCGATCGGTTTCGCCGGTCCCCTGCGGATCAACGGCGAGCACGCCCAAGGGGACTTCATCGTGCCGCTGGCCACCGCCGAAGGCACGCTGGTGGCCTCCTACAACCGGGGCATGAAGGTGCTCAACCTCTCGGGCGGCGTCCTGTGCACGGTGGTGGGCGACAGCATGCAGCGGGCGCCCGTCTTCGTGTTCGACAACGCCAGAGACGCCCGCGACTTCGTCACCTGGGTGGACGCCAGCATCGACAAGATCCGGGAAGAGGCCGAGGCGACGTCCTCGGTGGCCAAGCTGGTCTACATCGACAGCTACCTCTCGAACAAGCTGGCCTTCCTGCGTTTCAACTACACGACGGGGGACGCCGCCGGGCAGAACATGGTGGGCCGGGCGACGTTCGCGGCCTGTTCGTGGATCCTGGAGAACCACGACCGGATCCGGCGTTTTTACCTGGAGTCGAACTTCGCGACGGACAAGAAGGCTTCGCAGATCAACATCATGCGCACCCGCGGCAAGCGGGTCACGGCCGAGGCCACGATCCCGAAGGACGTGCTGATCCAGCACATGCGGGTGGACCCCGAGACGCTGGCCTACCACGCCAACATCGCCAATGTGGGCGCCTTCCTCTCCGGCGCCAACAACAACGGCTGCCATTCGCCGAACGGCATCACGGCCATGTTCATCGCCACGGGCCAGGACGTGGCGAACGTGTCGGAGTCGTCGGCCGGCGTGGTGTACACGGAGGTCACGCAGGCGGGAGATCTCTACATTTCGATCACCATCCCCTCGCTGATCGTGGCGACCCACGGCGGCGGCACGGGCCTGGCGACCCAGAAGGAGTGCCTGGAGCTGCTGGACTGCTACGGCCGGGGCAAGGTGCACAAGCTGGCGGAGATCGTGGCCGGCGTGGTGCTGGCGGGCGAGATCTCGCTGGCGGCGGCGATCTCGTCGCTGGACTGGGTTTCGAGCCACGAGCAGTACGGGCGGAACCGGTAGGACCCTCACCCTACCCTCTCCCGTCCCCTCCCTCCCCCCTCACCGGGAGAGGGAAAAAGAAACAGGGGAGTGGGATCGATCCCTTCTGCCCTCTTCTCCCTCCTCTCCCGGTGAGGGGGGATGGGAGGGGACGGGAGAGGAGGGCCGGGGAGGTGAGGGTCCCCTAAGGTAGACTCAACCCCTGATGGCTGAACCAAACCCAGCCGCAACCGCCGAGGAAGCCCCTCCGCCGCCGCCAGCCGTATTGGAGGCAATACCGGAGGCAATACCGGAGACGATTCCACCCCCATCCTCGGAGCCCATCCCCGGCTTCGAGATGCTTCCGGACAAGCCTCCCCAGGGGCTGGTCCGGCGGTTCTTCACCACGCAGCGGCACCTGTTCGCCCTGGCGTTCGGCGCTCTGGTCGCGCATTCCCGTGACGGCCAGGCCTTCGGCGAGAGCCGGCGGTTCCTGCTGCTGTTCTGGCTGGAGCGCCTGCTGGCTTTCCTGGTGCGGCCGTTCCTGGACAAGACGATTGCCGACCGGCCGTTCCCCGTTCAGCTCCGGCGGCGGCTGGAGATCCTGGGCCCCACGTACATCAAGCTGGGCCAGGTGCTCGCCCTGCGCCAGGACATCCTGCCGCCTTCGATCACGGACGAGCTCAAGAACCTGCTGGACCGGCTGCCGGTGGTCCCCTTCGACCGCTATCTGCGGCTGATCGAGAAGGACGTCCAGCGGCCGATCGCCGAGATGTACTCGTGGGTCGACCCCATCCCCACGGGCTCGGCGTCCATCGCCCAGATCCACCGGGCCACGACGCTGGAGGGGGACTCGGTCATCATCAAGGTGGTCAAGCCGGGCATCCGCGAGACGCTGAACCGGGACGCCATCCTGCTGCGCATCCTGGGGGCGTTCCTCCAGTTCCTCCTCCCCCGCTACCGCCCGTCCCAACTCATCCGCGAGTTCGTGGAGTACACGCGCCGGGAGGTGGACCTGCGGCGCGAGGCGGACAACGCCGAATCGTTCATGGCCAATTTCCACGACCTCCCGGGGGTGGTCTTCCCCAAGATCTACCGGCAGTACAGCAGCCGGGGCGTGCTGTGCATGGAGTTCCTCAAAGGGTACAAGCCCGGAGCGCCCGAAACCCAGAGCCTCGCGGACGAAGAGCGCGACGTGCTGGTGGATCTGGGGGCGGCGAGCATCATCCGCATGCTCTTCAAGGACGGCTTCTTCCACGCCGACCTGCACCCAGGCAACCTGCTGATCCTCCCCGGCCCGCGCCTGGGCTTCATCGACCTCGGCATGGTGGGCCGCTTCGAGAGCGACCTGCGGCGCACGTTCCTCTACTACTACTACACGCTGGTGATGGGGGACGCCGAGGGCGCGGCCCGGTACCTGGCGGCCATCGCCATCCCGGGGCCGGGGGCGGACATGGCCGGGTTCCGGCGCGAGGTCACGGAGATCCTGCTGCGCTTCAACCGGGCCGGCAGCTTTCGGGACTTCTCGCTGGCGCAGCTCATCATGCGCTCGGTCAACCTGGGCGCCCAGCACCGCCTCTATTTCCCCGTCGAGATGGTGTTGATGGTGAAGGCGCTCGTCACCTTCGAGGGCGTGGGCCAGCTCCTGAAGCCGGGCCTCGACGTGGCGGCGGTCTCGAAGGAGCACGCCAACGCCATCTTCCGCGCCCAGTTCAGCCCGCAGAACCTCGTGCAGCAGGTATTGAGAGCCGGGCCGGACATCCTGGAAGCCCTGGCCAAGGCGCCGAACCTGATCACGGAAGGCCTGCGCCTCCTGGAGTCCGCGACCCGCCGTCCCGAGAACCCGCTGGCCGGCCTGCGCGGCACCCTCTTCGGCGGCTTCTGCATGGTGGCCGGAGCCATCCTCGCCGGCTCCAAGGGACCCTGGCCGGTGTGGGCCGTGCTGTTCGCGGTGGGGATCGTGGCGGCGCTGCACCGGACCCGGACGTAGCTTTAAAGTTCCTTTCCTTTTTGCGCTAAACTCAGCGCGACAACTTCATCTTTGCCTATAAAGGGAGGTCTCCCCTTGAAGATTCGAGTCCATTCCGGCTTGGTTTTCTCGCTCTTTCTGAGCCTCCTCGCCGTTCTGCCGGGGTTTGCCGCGGAGGAGCCTCTCCCTCCCGCTCCCACGAATCTCGACTTTGAGCAGGGCCAGCCTGGACAGATGCCTCCGGGGTGGTTCATGCCCAGCCATCCCGCGGAGGAGGGCTATACGGCGACGATCGTCACTGAGAAGCCTGAAGGAGGCCGGCAGGCGGCCCTTCTCGCGCTCGAAGGGGACCGGAAGGGCGACCAGGTTTTCGGCACGATGATGACGTCCTTCGACGCCGCTCCGTACCGCGGCAAGAGGATCCGCTTCCGTGCCGCGGTGCGCATCGAGGCCCCTACTCCTCAGGATTGGGCCGGCCTCTGGGTGCGGGTGGACCGCGAGGGCCGCACCATGGGGTTTTTCGACAACATGAGGAACCGGCCGATCACCTCGGCGGACTGGAAGACCTATGAGATCGTGGGTGAGGTCGCCCCGGACGCGAAGGTCATCAATCTGGGGCTGCTGCTCTCCGGCTCCGGCAAGGCCTGGATCGATTCCGCCTCCTTCGAGACGCTGAGCGCCGAGCCGGCCACTCCGGCAGTCGGCATCGAGCCTGCCCGGCCGCTCACGGACCGGGGTCTGGAGAACCTCGCCGCCTTCACCCGCCTGCTTGGCTACGTCCGCTTCTTCCATCCCAGCGATCAGGCCGCCGCCGCGGATTGGGACAAGCTGGCGATCGCCGGCGTCCAGATCGCGGAGAAGGCCGCCGGTCCCGACGCTGGTCCCGAGCAACTGGCGCGGAGCCTGGAGGACTTCTTCCGGCCCGTGGCGCCCACGGTGCGGGTCTACCCCACCGCCGGCCCGAAGCCCGCGCCGCCGAGCCTGCAGGAGACCGAGGCGGTCTACTGGGAGCACATCGGGGTCAAGCTCGGGGACCAGCCTTCGGTCTACGGCAGCAAGCGGGTCAGCACCCGGCAGGGCGCGCCTGCCGTGGGGGGCGGTGCGATCCAGTACCTCGAAACGGCTGACTTCAAGGGCAAGCGGGTCGTGGTCCGCGCGGCGGCCCGCGCCGAGGTCCAGGGACCGCACAAGGCGGAGCTGAGGGTGAAGCCCTTTCGCTGGGACGGCGCCCCGGTCCCGGAACAGACGGTGGCGGTCACCTCCAGCGACTGGCGCGTCTATGAGACCACCGTCGACGTACCCATGGAAGCGGACGGCCTTGCGATCAGGCTGGTGCTCGCGTCCGAAGGCAGGGTCTGGTGGGACGATGTCTCTCTGGAGGCCGAAGGGACGACGCCGGGGATCGAGAACGGCGGTTTCGAGGAGGGCGAGGGTCTCTCCGACTGGAGCGTCGCGAGGCCGGACAAGCGGGCCGGCTACCAGGCGGAATTGAGCGAGGACCGTCCGAAGAGCGGCCGCCGGAGCCTCCTCGTCTCCTGGACGAAGCCCGAATCGGAGGGCGTGCCGAAGCCCGGCGAGACGTTCGTGGCCGACCTGGGGGGCGGCGTCTCCGCCCTGATCCCCCTGGCGGTCTACAAGGACGCCCAGGGCACGCTCCCCCACGTCGCCCCTGAGATCAAGCTGCCGGCTCCCCAGAAGCCCGAGGGGTTCGTGCCCACGGGCGATGACCGCGCGACCCGGCTGGCCGGCGTGGCCCTGGCGTGGAATGTGTTCCAGCACTTCTACCCGTATTTCGACGTGGTCCAGAGCGACTGGCCGGCCGAGCTCCGGAAGGCCCTGACCCGCGCGGCGACCGACGCGGACGGGCAGGAGTTCGTCTTCACGCTGCGGCGGCTGATGACGGCGCTCCACGACGGCCACGGCAATGCCTACAGGGCCAATCAGGACATGACGGGGTTCGCCCTCCTGCCCGTGAACTGGGACTGGGTCGAGGACCAGCTCGTGATCACCGAAGTCGCTGCGCCCCCTGCAGATACCGAAGGAATCCGCCGGGGCGACGTGGTCCTCACGATCGACGGCAAGCCGGCGCGGGAGGTGATCGCCGTCCAGAAGGAGATGGCCCCGGGAGCGACCGGCGCGTGGCGCACCTGGCGCACCCTCCGGAGGATGCTCCTGGGCAAACGGGACGAGCCGGTCCGCATCGAGGGGAGGCATCCGGACGGGGAAGCTTTCAGCGTGACCTTGAAACGGTCGCTGTCCTCCGAGGTCCCCGTCCTGGAGGAGACCCGGCCGGAGAAAATCGCCGAGGTCCGCCCCGGGATTTTCTACGTGGACATCAGCCGGATCGAAGACAAGGACTTCGAAGCCGCCCTCGACCGCCTCGCCGCGGCCAAGGGGATCGTCTTCGACCTGCGGGGGTATCCGAAAGGGTCGACCGTCGTCATCTCCCACCTGACGGACAAGCCCGTGAGCTCGGCCCGCTGGACGGTGCCGGTCGTCACCCGGCCGGACCGGCAGGGTTGGATCTGGGACGTTTCGAGCTGGGACGTCCAGCCCATGCAGCCCCGCCTCAAGGGCAAGGCCGTGTTCATGACCGATGGCCGGGCCATCAGCTACGCCGAGACCTACATGGGGATCATCGGCCATCACAAGCTGGCGGAGATCGTGGGCTCTCCCACGGCCGGCACGAACGGCAACGTCAACCCCTTCACGCTCCCGGGCGGCTACACCGTATCGTGGACAGGCATGCGGGTGCTCAAGCACGACGGCTCGCAACACCACGGGATCGGCATCCTGCCCACCATCCCCGCCTCCAGGACCCTGAAAGGAGTGGCCGAAGGGCGGGACGAGGTCCTGGAGAAGGCGATCGAGGTGGCCCAGTAGCCCCTACACCGCAATCAGCAAGGGGGGCTGGCGGGAACGGTAGGCTCCCGGCGTCAGTCCCACAAAACGCTTGAACTCGCGCGTGAAGTGGCTCTGGTCCGCGAAGCCCGTCTCCGCGGCCACCGCGTGCAGGGGCTTCCCCCCGTTCAGTAGGACTCTCGCCCTGGAGATCCGCACCTGCGTCTGGAAGGCGTGCGGCGGCATGCCCACCTCCCGGGTGAAGACGCGGTGCAGGTGATAGGGGCTCAGGTTCGCCAACTTCGCCAGTTCTTCGAGCGACACGCTACTGGCGTAGGTCTCCACCAGGTACTCCCGCACACGGCGCACGGCCATGCGCTCCTCCCGGCCGCCTCCCTCGGAATTGCGCAGCAACCCGGACGTCCTCTGGAGCATCTCCTCCAGCAGGCGCAGCAAGAGCACGTCGCTCACCAGCCGCGACGGCTGCTCTTCCAAGCGCGCATGAGTGGCCACGAACCACCGGAAGAGGTCTGCGTCCAGGAGCACCGGCTCGCTCAGAGAAAACGTCGCCGCCTCCTTGGTCAGATCCCCAAAGGCCCGGAGCAGCAGATTGGGGTCCACGTTCAGGATGCGGTAGGTGCAGCCCATGGGGGTCGAGGCGCGATTGCTGTGCACCTCGCCGGGCGGCACAAAGAAGAGGCAGCCCGGAGGTGTGGAGTGCTCGGCCCCCCGGAACGTCAGAAAACCAGGGCCCTCCTCGATCGCACAGATCTGCACTTCCTCATGCCAGTGCCAGGGATACACATGAGTTACACCAATGCCACGCGAGAGCTCCACCCGCCCGCCGAACTGGGGCGCACACCAGAATTTGATCCAGTTCTCAGCCTTCGGTGTCATGGACCTCCTGATCCCTTTCCGCCCTCGGCTTTCAAAAGAACTTATGCCATTACAGCTTAGACATAGAGAAGCTCCAATGTCTTGAACGTTCTTGCTCTCCCACGCAATCTCCAAGACGAGTCCGGTTGAGATGGGTATACTGCTTTCAAGCCCTAAGGTTTCAGTCTTCTGTTTTTGTTACGGAGGTGTCATGGATCGGCCCATACCGGGGCCGTCGCGAGCCGCTCGTTCCGCGCTGCAGACGCCGCGCCCCCGCCCGGGCATAAATGCCCGGGCTAGTCGAAAAGAGCCCCCTGAAGGGGACTCCAGCAGTCGGGTTCACCCGGCTGTTTTTGCATAGCCCGGGCATTTATGCCCGGGCGGGGGCTCCTGGACCTCAAACCTCGCCATCCTCCCTCAAGAACGAAGACTCCAGCTCCAGCATCCGCCGCTCTTCCTCCTGGTCCAAGGCCTCCAGCTCCGCCACGGCCCTGCGCATCAGCGCCGAGATCGCTTCCGCCAGCTCCAAGGCGCCCGACTCTATGCGGTCATCCAGGGACTCGGGAGACGCTCCCCCCAGGACCTGGACTCGGGCCCTGCGGATCCAAGCCAGCAGGCTCCGGACCAGCGGGGGCCTCAAGCCGACCGCCGTGACGATCCGGTCGAACGTCCGCAGGCTCGGTTCCTGGGCGCCGGACTCATACCGGCTCACGGCGCTCGCTCCCAGCCCGGCCGCCCGAGCCAGCTCTGCCTGGCTCCATCCCCGCAGAGCCCGGAGCATCGCCACGGCGATCCGGAGGTCTTCTTTGTCCGCCCTGTCAATCGCGTCCGACATTTTCTCCGGGAACATGACGCCAAATGATGACATAGGTGAGGTAATTCGCGCCAGATGCTGGCACCATATGTCGGGGAAAAGTCGCCCAAAGGAGTCACTGGAGACTCCACCGGAGCGCTCTTCCCCGAAAGGAGCCTCTTATGATGCGTTTCAACCTCCTCCGCGCCGCCGCCCTCCTCGTCCTCTGCGCCCTCCTGGCCTCTCCCCTGGCCGCGGCACCGAAGTTCCGGAGCGAATCCTTCACCGCGACAACCGCGGACGACCTCTTCGGCTGGCTACGGGGTACGCTGAGCTCGATTTGGAGTAAGGCTGGATGTCAGATTGATCCCTTCGGCCGTTGCGAGACGGCCAAGAATGGCTGCCAGATCGACCCGTATGGGCGCTGCCTCGATAAGGCAGACACTCCCCTCAATACGAAGAATGGCTGTCAGCTCGACCCCAACGGCCGCTGCATCGGCTAGGTTTATAGCCCCCTCTCTCCGTAGGTCTAGGGGTGAGGGGGTGGTTTAAGAAGAAAACTCGAATCGAAGACCAGGATCCTTCTGAGCGCGTCGAAGGTAATCCAACATTTTGCGGACCATCTCTAGCGTTGCAGTTTCTCGTTCTGCAGCTTCACAGAAGAGCCGGAGAGCAGCAAGAGCCTCGCGGTGAACTCCTTGGGCTTGGAAAATCCATAGGATTTGACGGGCAACGGCTCGAACCTCCTCCGTCCGCCCCACTTCCAAGAACAGCACTGCCAGTTCTAAGGAGACTAGAGCAGAATCATAAGCAATCCTTCGTGTGACGAAGTCTTCCCGAACTCCACTCAAGGCGGCTACGGCTCTCTCTCTGCGTCCAAGGCTAGCTGCCATCCGCCCCTCCAACCAGCGAAGGCGAAGAACGTCCAAGTCATTTCCAATCCGGATCGCCAAAGTCCTCAACTCTGGCATCAAGGTCTCGATCTCTTCTGGCTGATTCGCCTGAAGTAGATTATTCGCGAGGTTGAACAAGACTACACACAGAAGCCGCGGCTCCCTTTCCTTAGAAACCAAGGGAGCGACCTCTCGCAGGGCTTGTACGGCACCCTCAAAATCTTCCATCAGCTCAAGGGTGTTCGCACGATTGATGAGGATCTTTTTCCCTTCAACAGCTCCAGACACCTTGTAGGCTTGGTCGAGGAGCCCTAAGGCTTCTTGGAGCCGTCTTTGATTGCTGCGCAAGGACGCCATGAGGTGGAGAACCCGTGCTTCATCAAGGAATCCCTCATCACCAGCTGCACCCGCCTCCCAAAGAGACCGCGCCCGGGCGAACGTCTCATCGGCCGCCGGGAGATCCCCCGATACCCGCCGCGCATTGGCGAAGTGGGCCAACGCGTAGCCCTGGAGGCGCTTGCGCCAGGTCATCGCTCCCGGCGCCAGCTCGGAGATGCGCACGGCGAGGCCGGCCAGGTCCAGGGCACGGTCGGCCCGGTCCGCGGCGGCTTCCAGGCTCTTCTCGCAGACCAGCTCGCAGAGGGCCCAGCTCCGGAAGTCCAGCGAGCTTTCTACGAGGGCGCGGCGACGGTCAGGGGGCTGGGCTTTCATTCGCTCCCAGAGCGTACGGGCCTGCGCCCGCGCCTCCTCGGCACGGCGCAGAGGTCCCAGCGAGACGACCGCACGAGCGAAGAGCTCCGCGGTGGCCGCCACCTGGGCGACGACCGCCTCGGCCCCGGTACCGCGGATCAGGGCTCCGCCTTCCGGAGCGATCTGGGACAACATGCTCTTGACGAAGGCGAGGCTCTGCTCCACGGCTCCGGCCGGCACGCCGAGGACGGCGGCCATCTCGTCCAGCCGCTCGCGCGACAGGGGCTTGCGGCCGGCTTCGTAGTCGGAGAGGAGGGTCGGTCCGCAGCCCAGGACGGCGGCGAGCTCGTTCTGGGGCCAGCCCATGAGGTTGCGCAGCACCATCAGGGTGGCGTTGAAGGGAGGCGCTGGAGGCTTGGGCGGCATAGGGGTCTCCGTTCTCTAGGTCTCTAAAATAGATGGTTGCCGCAGAGGCCGGATTCGTGACACGTGAGAAAAGGATTTTTCAAATTGAGGTGACCGGTCGAAGAAATTCTCCTGGCAGCAAGCATACATGATCCGGTACCAGTGCTAATACTCCGGCACTTCCCGAGAGCACAGGCCGCGGCCTAGGTTGAGGGCCAGATCCCGTGGACCGGACCACTGGGATCCTTGGAGCTTTTGGAGGAAAGGAGCCTCGATGACCCAGGCCGAGACCGCCGCTCAGGAGGAGATCCGAGAGATCGCGAAGGAGCTGGACGGCATCTGCCGCAGGCTTCTGAACCTGCACGAGAGAATGCCCCCCGCCACCCTGGAGGCCCTCATGTTCGCAGGCGAGGAAGATGTCGACGTCACGACGGAGGTGCGCACCGTCATCGAGTGCGTGGTGCAGGACAGCATCCAGCCGGCCATCCGGGACCTCCAGGCTGCGGCAGCGTATCAGGCTGAAAATAATCAGGCGGAAAAGAAGAAGGAGGAGGGGCAAAGCCCCTCTCCTTCAGGAGAGGGGTTGGGGTGAGGTCAATGAACGGTGGCTGAGCTCTCCAGAGCCTGGAGGGCTGGGACCAGGGGCGCCTCCTCCTCCACTTCCTCCCTCTCCCTGTCGGCCAGCAGCCGCTCGATCCGGCGGAGGACGTCGTCCAGCTTGCGGACGGTGGGGTTGGACGAGTGGGCCACATGGCTCCTCTCGCGGTCGAGCCGGACCTGCTCCCAGAGGTTCCGCTTCTCCAGCAGCACGTCTCGGCGTAGCGTCACGCCGTGGCGGGCGAAGGCAGGGGCGAGCTCGTCGTACCTCTCCAGCAGGTCGCGGCGGACGGCGTCGTAGGCGTACTCGCAGACGGCCCGGCGCGCGGAGAAGCCGAAGATGTTGGTGAAGAACATCAGGTAGTCGTCCCGTTTCGGCTGGACGCGAACGATGTCGGCCCCCTTGAACTTGGTCTCGTAGGCGGCCATGCCCACTTCCAGGCGGGAGTGGACGACGGTGCGGAAGGTCTGCGAGAGCACCGTGGGCAGGCCCCAGTCGAGGAGGTGCGACTTCTTCATCACGCCGGCCTCCACCGCGCGCACCGTGTCCACGGGGACGATGGGGTTGACGCAGATGAGCAGCTCGGCCCCGGCTTCCAGGGCCACCGAGGCGTGGAGGGTCTTGAGCAGCACGCCGTCCACGTAGTGGCGCCCGTCGATCTCTACGGCCGAGTAGAGGCCCGGCAGGGCGCCGCTTGCCTGCACGGCCTTGGAGATGGGAACGTGGTCGAGCCCCGGCTCGCCAAACCGCGCCGCCTTGCCCGAGTCAAGCTCCGTCGCGACCACCACCAGGTGCTTGCCGAGCTTGCGGAAGTCGTCCGTGCGGCCCTTGATGTTGTAGATCTTCTCGAGATAGGTCCGGATCGGCTCGTTGGCGAACAGGCCCACCGGGAGGGCCTGGGACAGCCGCAGGAGGGAGTCGGCAAGACTGATGTCGCTCGGATGGAGGATCCAGTCTTTCAACGCCTGGACGAGCAGCCGGGGGAGCTTGGCGCCCCCGCGCAGATAGGACTTCCAGTCCGGAGTGAAAAACGTCTCCGGGACGAAAGGGTGCTCGCCCGGCTCATGGGAGACGATGGCGCGGCACATCTGCGCCGTCGTCAGGTTGTTGGCGAGGTTCGCGCAGAGGAAGGCGCCCGCGCTCACCCCCACATAGATGTCCAGATTGTTGAAATCGACGCCTTCCAGGGCCTCGTCCAGGGCCCGGAGGGCGCCGATCTCATAGATGGCACCCTCCGGTGCTCCGGTGGCGAGCGCGAGTCCGATCTTGGAGGAGCGGACCTTGGAGTGGGAACCGCTGCCGCTGCGCTCCACCAGATCCTCCGCTAGACGATGATCTTCGTCGGGTCCGTGGGCGTGGTCGCGGTCTCCGGAGTCACGACGTCCGGACCGGCCGCGGGGGTCACGCGGGGCTTGAGCTGCTCGACCTTGGAGTTGAGCTCCTCGACGCGCTGCGTCAAGTTGCGGATCTCGTCGCGGGTCGGCACACCCAGGCGGTGCAGGGTGGCGGTCAGCTTCTCGTCGAACCGCTCGCCGAGCTTGTCGCCCCAGGTGTCGAAGGTGTTCTCGGCCTTGGTCTTGAACCTCTCGGCCTCGGCCTTCACCTTATCCACCTCCACCTTGCCCTTGGACTCGACGTCCTTGCCCCGCTCCACCAGCCGGGTGAAGAGCTTGTTGCCCTCCTCCTCGGCCGCGGCCAGGGCGCCGAGGCCGGCGAGCCAGATCCGGTGCACGGACTCCTTGAGCTCCTCCTGAACGTTCTTCTCAGCGGTCGCGGTCGTTCCAGTCGGGTTGTTCGGTTCCATGGCTTCTTACCTCGCCGTTTTGCGTTGACGCGGCTTGGCCGTCCTGGCCTTGGCCGCGATGGTGGTTTCAGGGATCACGATCACCGCCGCCTCGCCTTCCGGAGAGACGATTTCAATCGCCGCGGCCGAGCGCCGGACCGCGTACTCGTCGATCTTCCTCGACAGGGTCTCGAGCCGGGAGGACAGGATCTTCACGTCCTCCCGCGTCATCACATTGAGCCGCTTGAGCATCTGCCGGCTCTCGTACTCCACCGTATCCTGCACGAGCTGCGTGAAACCCGTGGCCGTGCCCTTGGCCTTCTCGGCCATGGCCTCGACGGCCTTCTTCTGCCGCTCCTCGACCGGGCGTCCCTTGGCGATCAGGCGGCCGAACAGGGTCTGCGTCCCCTCCTCAACCTCGGCCACCACGCCCAGCCCGGCAAGCCAGAGGCTCCGGCCGGCGGCGAGCAGCTTGTTCGTCGTCATATCCATCTGAGCCTCGCTCATTTAATGTCTCCCTCGGTTTCGATGCTTACCGTCTCCCGCTCGGCGGGACGGCCGGTTTTCGGATCCACTATTGCAACGTCATCCCGTTCCAGCTCGGCCAGCGACGACTCGAGCTGCTCCAGCCGTGCCCGCAGGCTCGACATCTCCTCGCGGGCCCGCCGCACCGGACCCAGACGGTCGATGAGGCGGTCGACGCCGTGCTGCATCTGTTCCATACCGGTATTGACCGCGCGCTCGCCCAGGCGGACGAGATCGTGCAGGAGCTCGCTGGGCAGGAACGACGTCCCCTTGCGCCCCTCGTCCAGGATGACCTGGGTGAGGGTCTGGGAGGTGACGTCATTGTTGTTGGAGTTGTCGACCACCTTCACTTCCTGCCCCTGACGGATCCAGGTCGCGATCTCGTCCAGCGAGACGTACCGGCTCTCCTCGGTGTCGTACAGCTTGCGGCTTTCGTATCGCTTGATGAGCCGGATCATGATCTCCTCCTTCGGTGGGTCGCGGCACTCCCGGACGGCCGCGCCGAGAGAAGATTACCGCAGTGCGGCAAAGGGTGTCAAGAGGATTGTGACGCGGTGCGGCAAAGAAGGGCGCCGGACTTCTTCGAAGAGGTCTGGGAGGAGATGCTCACCGCCCGGGAGAGGCTCATCCCTTCTCTGGACAATGCCTTTCCCTCCCCGGAGCCTCCCAGCGCCGTCGCGGAATGCTCTTGCAACACTGCGGAACGCTTCGAAAGGCCCGGAGAACAGTCCGGGGGCGTTCCGGAGAGATCCCCAGCACTTCTGGAAGGTTCCGGCGCGTTGCAAAAACGCTCCGTAGCGTTTCTGGAGCGCTCCCTAGTGTTTCAAGAGCATTCCAGAGGAGCACCGGAAGGGTCCGTAGTGTTGCTGGAATTGTCCGCGGTGTTTCTGGATCATTCCGTAGCGTTGCAAGAGCGCTCCAGAACCGGGAAAGAGCACTCCGTAGCGTCGCAAAGGCATTCCGCAGGGAGGAAGAAACACTCCGGTGCGTTTCACGACGTACGGCTGACGTAGCGTTCCCACTCCGAGAGGCGGGATTCGAGCAGCCGGCCCAGGGATTCGAGCGCCGGAAGGTCCGTGGGCTCGTCCGGCTGGAGGGGGACGTCCACCAGGGGCTGCTCGCGGGAGAGGAGCTTGGCGAGCTCGACGAGGCCGCGGCGGTCGCGCTCTCCCGCCCAGGAGAGGAGGTCCCAGCCGGTCGGACGGCAGGGGTCGTGCGAAGAAGGCAGGGCGCCCTCCACCACAAAGCGGGGGTGGACACGGTTCACCACGATGGGGCCCAGGTTGTAGCCCCCCTCTTCCAGGTGGCGGGCGAAGAAGAGGGTGTCGGGGATACGCTCCTCACCCGGGCCGGTCACCAGCACGAAGAGAGTCTGGCGCGAACGGAGCAGCTCCTCCACATCCAGGGCTCGCTGCCGGAAGCCCTCGAAGAGGGGGCCGAAGGCCTGGAAGAACTCGGCCATGTCGCGCAGCAGGTCCATACCCACCACGTCGTCCAGGAAGCGCTCGGCCCGGCGGCCCAGCATGCCCCACTTGGAAGCGGCCCGGAGGCGGCCTTCTTCGTCGAACCAGGGCTTCAGGGCCACGCGCAGGGCGCCGCTTTCGAGGAAGCCCACGATGCGCCGGGGGGCTTCCAGGAAGTCGAGGGCCTGCCGGGTGGGCGGCGTGTCGAGCACGATCTGGCCGTAGCGGCCGTCGCCCGCCACCTCGAAGAGGCGCTCGACGGCCATGTATTCGAGGATGCCGCCCAGGGTGCCCGAGAGGTGCTGGTAGAAGCGGTTCTCCAGCACCCGGCGGCGGGACTCCTCGTCCGGGGCATAGCGCTCGATCAGGCGGTCGAAGGTCAGCCGGGCGTCGAGAAGGCTGGCGTGGAGGGCGCCGGGAGCGTCCAGCGCCACGGGCACCTCCTTGAGCTTGGCCTCCTCCCCCACTCCGAGAGTCTGCTTCAAGCGGAGTGAGGGATCGAAGGTCATCACCAGGGTGTCGCGCCCCTCGCGCGCCGAGAGCACGCCCAGGGAGGCGGCGAGGGTCGTCTTGCCCACGCCGCCGGAGCCGACGACGATGATCAGTGGATGGCGGCCCGAGATCAGATCCATGCTCCCTTTCCTTCCTATCCCTGTAGATGGCGGGCCGATTCCGTGAGGCAGCGCCCGAGGACGCCCAGGAGGGCCGGCCCCCGGTCGAGCGGCAGCTGGGGCAGCTCGACCCGCGGCCCCGGCCAGGACTGCCGCAGGCGGACGAGCTCCCGTTCGTTCAGGCCGCGCCTCTTGCGCCAGAGCGAGACGAGCTCGTTCTCCCGGGCTTGCGGGTCTTCAGGGGATGCCTGCGATATTGGCGGATACAGGCCGTTGACCACCAGCAGCTCGGGGTCCCGCCGCACCTTGTCCCGGAGGGCGGTCCGCAGCTCCAGCGCCTCCTCGACCGGCATCTCCTCGGCCTGAGTCACCACCACGACGCCGCACCGCTCGGGGTCGGCCACCAGCTTCGCCAGGTCGCCGGCCATGCGGGCAAAGGGACCGTTGGTGATCACGTCCGTCACCAGGAGCGGCGCGGCCAGCAGGGCGACGCCGTGACCGGTGGCGGGCGCGTCGAGGACGACGGTGTCGATCTCGGGCAGGCCCGGCTCTCCCAGTCCGTTGAGCATCCGGTAGGCGTGGCCGAGGATGGCGATCTCCTTGAGTCCCGGAGCGCCGATGGCGAACTGCTGGTAGATGGGGCTGTCAAGGACGCGCCGGGTGATCAGCTCCAGCTTGAGCTGGTCACGGACGACCTGGTCCAGCACCTGCCGGGGCTTCAAGTTCTGCACCCAGAGCCGCGCCTCGGCCGGCACGACGTCGCCTCCCGAGGGGGGCGTTCCCATCATCTGGTGGAGGTTCTCCCGGGGATCGACTTCGAGGACCAGGGTTCGGCGGCCGTGAGCCGCCAAGGCGCGCCCCAGAGTGGCGGCCACCACGGTCTTGCCGACGCCACCCTTGCCGGTCACCACAATGAGCTGGCGGCGCGAGAGCTGTTCGATCAGATCCATGACATCCCTCCTCTGCAAGGCCTCTGCCGCAGAGCGGCATAACTATATCCGATTCCTTCTCTGCGGACCGGTGTGAACCCCGGGCCCGCCGGGCTCCGGAGTGGGACCAGTTGTCCCGCTTCCGGTAGGAACGACACGAGAAATAAGTGAATGCCGTACCAACGAAAGAGGAGAGCGAGATGCGCAAGAAGCTGAAGAAACTGACCCTGAACCGGGAAACTGTCCTCAAGCTCGACGCCGATCTCCTGGCACGGGTGGCCGGCGGTACCTACACCTACGCGACGGCCCAGTATACGAACTGCGCCACCTGCAGCGTCCCGACCTACTGCGGGCGCAAGTGCGCGCAGGATCCTTCGTCGCCCTTCCTCACGGAGTGCCCGGGCTGCCAGTCGCTCTGATGCCGTTTTGTCCCGCTTGAGCGGTCAGCGACACAAAAAATATGTGGACGCTGTACGACAGATAGGGAGAATTATGAAGAAACTGCGCAACCTGACGGCATTGTTCCTGTTGGTCTTCGCGGCCATCGGCTTCCATCCGGTCGTGGCCGGGGCGGAGGAGGCGCCGGAACCCCCCGGCCCGGATTGCGTCTGGTCAGGCTCGACCCAGGGGCTCAACGGGACCTGGTATGGCGCGTATCTGTGCAGTTGGGGTTGCGACTATACGTACAAGTATAGCGGCGGGAGCTGGTCGCAGACGGGTGAGGTCTGCGGGCCCCTTAACGATTAAAAGGATCTTCAGCAAACCCGTTCTTGGCTGGGGTGGGGCCCTCCCCACCCCTTCGAGGCGTTGCCTTCCCCCCCTCCCCCGCGATAAAACCCGAAGCGCCATGTTCCCAGAGACCCGACTCCGCCGCTTCCGCCGCACCCCTGACCTCCGCCGCCTCGTGCGGGAGACCCGGCTCTCCCCCGACGACCTGGTGCTCCCCCTCTTCGTCTGTCCGGGCGAAGGCGTCGCCAACCCGGTCTCCTCCATGCCCGGGGTCTTCCAGCAGTCGGTCGACCAGATCGTGGAGACTTCGAAGAGCGCCTACGCCGAGGGGATCCGTGCCGTCCTCCTCTTCGGCCTCCCCGACTACAAAGACGCCGTGGGCAGCTCGGCCTGGTCCGCGGACGGCATCGTCCAGCGCGCCCTCCGCGCCCTGGCCCAAGAGATCCCGGGGCTGGTCAAGATCGTGGACGTCTGCTTCTGCGAGTACACCGACCACGGCCACTGCGGCGTCCTCAAGGGGAACGAGGTGGACAACGACGCCACCCTGGAGAACCTGGCGAAGCAGTCCGTCTCGCTCGCCGAGGCCGGAGCGGACGTGATCGCGCCGTCGGACATGATGGACGGCCGGGTGGGCGCCATCCGCTACGCCCTGGACGAGGCGGGCTTCTCCGCCACTCCCATCCTCTCCTACGCCGTGAAGTTCGCCAGCGGCTTCTACGGCCCTTTCCGGGAGGCCGCGGATTCGGCCCCGAAGTTCGGCGACCGCCGGGCCTACCAGATGGACCCGGCCAACGGCCGCGAAGCCCTGCGTGAAGCCGAGCTGGACGTGCAGGAAGGGGCGGACATGCTGATGGTGAAGCCCGCCCTCGCTTACCTGGACATCATCGCCGCCCTCCGGCAGAGCTTCGACCTGCCCCTCGCGGCCTATCACGTGAGCGGCGAGTACGCCATGCTCAAGGCCGCCGCCGAGCGCGGATGGATCGACTACAACCGGGTGATGATGGAGTCCCTCCTGGCCATCCGCCGGGCGGGCGCTGACCTCATCATCACGTACGCCGCCCGCGAGGCGGCCCGCCTGCTGGCGGAAGGGTGGACGGAATGAGCCGGCTCTTTGAGCGCGCCGAAGCCATTCTCCCCGGGGGCGTCAACTCTCCCGTGCGCGCCTTCCGGGGCGTCGGGGGAGAACCCGTCTTCGTGCGCTCCGCCCAGGGCGCGTACCTGGAAAGCGAAGACGGCCGCCGCTATATCGACTACATCGGCGGCTACGGCCCTCATATCCTGGGACACCGCCACCCGGCCATCGTGGCCGCCGTCGAGGAGGCCCTGGGCCGCGGCACGGCGTTCGGGGCTCCGACGCTCGCGGAGGTGGAGATCGCGGAGGTCATCGTCTCCGCCCTGCCTTCGGTCGAAATGGTGCGGCTCGTCTGCTCGGGCACGGAGGCCACCATGTCGGCCCTGCGCCTGGCCCGCGCCGCGACCGGCCGCAACCGGTTCCTCAAGTTCGAGGGGTGCTATCACGGCCACGCCGATCCCTTCCTGATCGCCGCCGGCTCGGGCGCTGCCACCATCGGCGTGCCCTCCTCGCCCGGCGTGCCGGAGGCGGTCGTGGCGGACACCCTGCTCGCCCCCTACAACGACCTCGAAGCTGTGGAGCGGGTGTTCGAGAAGGAAGGGAACGCGATCGCGGCCATCATCGTCGAGCCCATCGCCGGCAACATGAACCTGGTGCCGCCCGTGCCCGGCTTCCTCGAGGGCCTGCGCGCGCTGTGCGACCGGCACGGATCGCTGCTGATTTTCGACGAGGTCATGACCGGCTTCCGCGTGGCCTGGGGCGGCGCCCAGAACCCCCTCGACGTGCGGCCGGACCTGACGACGCTGGGCAAGGTGATCGGCGGCGGCCTGCCGCTCGCGGCCTATGCCGGGCCGCGCGACCTGATGAAGCGGATCGCCCCCTCCGGCCCCGTCTACCAGGCGGGCACACTCTCGGGCAATCCGCTCGCCGTGGCGGCCGGACGGGCGGCGCTCGCGGAGCTTGGCAAGGACGAGCCCTGCCCCTACGAGATCCTGGAGAAGACAGGCGCCCGCCTCGCGGAAGGTATCGAGGAGGCCGGCCGGCGCCACGGCATCCCCTGCCGGGTCGAGCGCCGGGGCTCCATGCTGGGCCTCTTCTTCACCGCTGGTCCCATAAAGCGGCTGGAAGACGTCCACGCGACCGACCGGCAGCGATTCTCGCGCGTGTTCCACAAGCTTCTCGAAGGGGGTGTCCACCTGCCACCCTCCGCCTATGAGGCCATGTTCCTTTCCACCTCCCACGGCGACGCCGAGATCGCGGCCACCCTCGAGGCCTTCGACGCGGCGTTCGCCAGCGAAGCCGGGAATTCGGAGGACACCGCCGGATGACTCATCCGGATGTCCTGGTGCTCGGCGGCGGGATCATCGGTCTCGCCTGCGCCCGCGAGCTGGCTCTCCGGGGCCTGCGCGTCGAGCTGGTCGAGCGCCTGGCGGCGGGGGCCGAAGCCTCCCTGGCCGCGGGCGGCATGCTCGCGCCCCTCGGCGAGCTTGCCGCTCCCGGCCCCCTGCTCGACACCTGCCGCGCCTCCCGCGACCTGTGGGGGCCGTGGGTGGCGGCGCTGGAGTCCGAGACCGGCCTCTCCGTGGACTACGACACCAGCGGTGCCCTGCTCGTGGCCCTGGACGAGGAGGAAGAGGCGGAGATCGAGCGCACGGCCCTCGCGGCGCGCGAGTTGGGCGAGCGGGCGGACGAGGTCGAAATCCCAGCCCTGCGCCACTGGGTGCCGGACATCACGCCCCGCGTCCGCCGCGCCCTTCATCTGCCGGACGAGCACCGGGTGGACAACGTCCAGCTCTGCGCCGTGCTCGCCCAGGCCGTGCAGAAGCTCGGGGTGGTCCTCCACTACGACAGTGAGGTCGTGCGGGTCGAGCGCCGGCCGGAGGGCACGGTGCTGGTCTCCGGCAACCACTGGCGCAAGGAAGCGCGCCTGCTCGTGCTCGCCGCCGGAGCCTGGAGCGGGCTCATCCCGGAGCTGCCGCCCCTGCCGGTGCGCCCCGTGCGCGGCCAGATGCTCCTCCTGGGAGGCATCGAATGGCCCTGGAGCGGCAGCGTGCGGCGGGGCCTCTCCTACGTAGTGCGCCGCGGCGCCACAGGCCTCCTGGTGGGCTCGACCCTGGAGGACGTGGGCTTCGACAAGCACAACACGGTCGAGGGCGTGGAAGACCTCCTGGCTTTCGTCCGCGACCTCTTCCCCGCCATCGGCCACGCCCGCCTGGAGACCGTCTGGGCCGGCCTGCGCCCCGGCACGCCCGACGACCTCCCCATCCTCGGCCCCCTTCCGGGCTGGCCCGTCCTCGCCGCGACCGGGCATTACCGGAACGGCATCCTCCTCGCTCCCTGGACGGCGCGGGAGGTGGCGCGCCTCGCTTTCGCGAAGGATGAAAACGAGGCTCCAGCCTTTTCGCCACAGCGTTTCCTGGCCTCTTCCTGAGGGTATAATGCCCGCGTTGTTGAGGTTCTAGAACAGGTGGCCCAAGGAGGAGCCCGAATGACTCACATCATTGCTGAACCCTGTGTGGGCACGAAGGACACGGCCTGCGTTGACGTCTGCCCGGTCGACTGCATCTACGGCAAGGACGAGGACTGGGAGATGCTCTATATCCATCCCGAAGAGTGCATCGACTGCGGCCTCTGCGTCGACGCCTGTCCGGTGGAAGCGATCTTCCCCCTGGAAGAAGTGCCGGACAAGTGGAAGGCGTACATCGCCAAGAACTACGAGCACTTCGGCCTGACCCCTCCGTGACCCCTTCGTGAAGCGACTGGCCGAGCCCCTCCTTCAGGGCTCCCTCTGCAGACGAAGGCGCGGACAACCGCGCCTTTTTCGTCGAGCAGGTACTCACAAGTACGTCAAATTTGACGGCGTAACGAAGACCTCTCTATACTCTTGTCATGGCCGTGCCCCTGCGCCAGATGCCGGTTGACTGGGAGTCGCCGGAGGCCGCCGAGCTGGATCCGTTCCGTTACGGATGGCGGCCGCAGTACGTCCGCCTCCCCAACGGCGAGCTTGACGAGCAACGGATCCCCCTGACCCTGGAGGACCTTCTTGATCCGCAGCTCGGAGACGTGGTGACCCAAAGCCAGCCGCACTTCGATCTGATGATCGCCTTGGCAGAGCTTCTGCAGCGTCATTACGAATCCCGGGACGACGTCTACGTTGCGGGCGACATGAAGATGCTTTGGGGTATCCCGGGCATCCCCGAGCCGTCTCCCGACATCGCGGTGATCTTCGGAGTCCGCAAGAAGCACGATTCGCGGCGGACCAGCTTCCGGTGCAAGCGCGAAGGGACCCGACCTTCTCTGATCATCGAGCTGGTCTCCTCCATCGACTCCGGGACCCGCAATAACGACTACGAGAAGAAGGTCAAGATCTATCAGCGGGTCGGGATACCGGAGTACTTCCTTTTTGATCCTCCGACCCCAGTCACCGACGAACGCCTGCTGCTGACCGGATACCGGCTGGATGTGGCTGGTCGGTACCGGAAAGTCGATCCCGATCCCCAGGGGCGTCTGCATTCCATCACAACCAACATCCTCTTCGGTGTGGCGGAAAACGGCCGCTCTCCTGAGGTCTTCGACGCGGCCACGGGACAGACGATCTCCACCCCGGGTCAGTTAGACAAGGCTCGGCAAGCCGCCGAGGCGAAAGCCATCCGTGAGAGCAAGGCCCGGAAAGCCGCCGAGGCGAAGGCCCTCGTAGCAGAAGAGAGGGCCCGGACCGCGGAAGCCGAGATCGCCCGCCTGCGCGCAGAGCTGGACCGCAAAAGCAGCTCGTAATCCTCCTGCCAGATCCTCAGCCAGCCGGCATTCCCCTCCCAGGGAATGGACGTTCTCCTCTTTTCGTTCTAGAATTTGAGTGCTGAGCGCTCAACGTAAGTTCCGCTCAGATCTCGGAGGAGGAGACGATCCCATTGGACTACAAGGACTATTACGCGACCCTGGGGGTCAAGAAGGACGCCAGCCAGGACGAGATCCAGAAGGCGTACCGCAAGCTGGCGCGCAAGTACCACCCGGACGTCAACAAGGACTCCGGAGGCCGAGGTCAAGTTCAAGGAGATCGGCGAGGCCTACGAGGTCCTGAAGGACCCGGACAAGCGGAAGAAGTACGACCAGTTCGGGGCCAACTGGAACGCGCAGCGGGCGGACCGCCTCCGGGCTGGGAAGGCTTCGACTTCGGTGGCGGAAGCGGCGGGTTCGACTTCCGGGGCTTCAGCGGCGGGGGTGGCGGCGGCGCGGACTTCAGCTCCTTCTTCGAGATGCTCTTCGGCGGCGGCGGCCCGGGCGGCCGGCGGCGCGGCGGCTCCCGCGGGGTTCGGCGCCGGCTTCGGTGGTCCTCAGGGTGGCCCGCGGCAGGAGGCGACACCGAGGCCACGATCACGCTCAGCCTGGAGGAGGCCGTGCGCGGCGGCACAGCGGGAGATCGCGCTCTCGGACCCGAACACCGGCCAGCGCAAGACCCTGTCGGTGAAGATCCCCGAGGGCGTGCGGGCGGGCCAGAAGATCCGCCTCGCCGGCCAGGGGCAGCCCGGCTTCGGCGGCGGCCGCGCGGGCGATCTCCTGCTGAAGATCGAGATCGCTGCCCGACCCGCGGCTTCCGGGTCGAGGGCTCGGACCTCCACACCCACGTGCCGGTCGCCCCCTGGGAGGCGGCGCTGGGCGGCGAGGCCGAGGTGGAGACGCCCGACGGGCCGCGTGCGGGTGAGGATCCCGGCCGGCTCGTCTTCGGGGCGCAAGATCCGCCTGCGCGGCCGCGGGCTCTCGCAGCCCGGCGGCGAGCAAGGGGGATCTCCTGGCGGAGATCCGCATCGTCGTCCCGGAGACCGCTGTCCGACCGCGAGCGGGAGCTGTTCGAGCAGCTTGCCGAGGCCTCGGAGCTTCCGGGCCCGTGAGACGGCAGAGGTTTGAAGGAGAGGCAATACATCATGGACATCAATAAACTGACCCAGAAATCCCAGGAGGCGCTCCAGAGCGCCCAGACCAAGGCGCTGCGCTACGGCCACCAGGAGGTGGACGGCGAGCACCTGCTCCTCGCCCTCCTCGAGCAGCCGGAGGGGCTCGTCCCCCGCCTGCTCGCCCGCATGGACGTGCCCGCCGAGACGCTGAAGGCCGAGGTCGAGCGCGAGCTGTCGCCGCCGGCCCAAGCGTCTCCGGCCCGGGCGTCGAGGCGGGCAAGATCTATCTCACCCAGCGGCTGCAGCAGATCTTGCTGCGCGCCGAGGACGAGGCGAAGCGGCTCAAGGACGAGTACGTCTCGGTCGAGCACCTGCTGCTCGCGATGATCGAGGAGGGCCCCTCCGCGCCGCTCGGCCGGCTGCTCGCCAGCTTCAACGTCACCCGCGACGCCTTCCTCGCCGCCCTGACGGCCGTGCGCGGCAACCAGCGGGTGACCAGCGCCATGCCCGAGGTGGCCTACGAGGCCCTGGAGAAGTACGGCGTCGACCTCGTCGCCCAGGCGCGGCGCAACAAGCTCGACCCGGTGATCGGCCGCGACGCCGAGATCCGGCGGGTCATCCGCATCCTGTCGCGCAAGACCAAGAACAACCCGGTGCTCATCGGCGAGCCGGGCGTGGGCAAGACCGCCATCGTCGAGGGCCTCGCCCAGCGCATCGTGCGCGGCGACGTGCCCGAGTGGCTCAAGGACCGCGCCATCTTCTCGCTCGACATGGGCTCGCTCCTCGCCGGCGCCAAGTACCGCGGCGAGTTCGAGGAGCGCCTGAAGGCCGTGCTCAACGAGGTCAAGCAGAGCGAGGGGCGCATCCTGCTCTTCATCGACGAGCTCCACACCATCGTCGGCGCCGGCAAGACCGAGGGCTCGACCGACGCGGGCAACCTCCTCAAGCCCATGCTCGCCCGCGGCGAGCTGCACTGCATCGGCGCCACCACGCTCGACGAGTACCGCAAGCACATCGAGAAGGACGCGGCCCTGGAGCGGCGCTTCCAGCCGGTGATGGTCGAGCCGCCGACCGTCGAGGACACGGTCTCGATCCTCCGCGGCCTGCGCGAGCGCTTCGAGGTGCACCACGGCGTGCGCATCCAGGACAACGCCCTGGTGGCCGCGGCGGTGCTCTCGAACCGCTACATCACCGACCGCTTCCTGCCCGACAAGGCCATCGACCTGATCGACGAGGCCGCGGCCATGCTGCGCACCGAGATCGACTCGATGCCGCAGGAGCTCGACGAGGTGACCCGCCGGGTCATGCAGCTCGAGATCGAGGAGGCGGCGCTCAAGAAGGAGAAGGACAAGGCGAGCCAGGAGCGGCTGGAGGACCTCCGCCGCGAGCTGGCGGACCTGAAGGCCCAGGCCGACGCCATGCGCGCCCAGTGGGAGGCCGAGAAGCAGTCGATCGAGGAGGTCCGCACCCTGCGCGAGCAGATCGAGCAGGTGCGCCAGGAGATCGAGGCCGCCGAGCGGCAGTACGACCTCAACAAGAGCGCCGAGCTGCGCTACGGCAGGCTGCCCCAGCTCGAAGCCCAGCTCAAGGAGAAGGAGGCCCAGCTCGCCGACAAGCAGAAGAGCGGCGGCCAGCTCCTGCGCGAGGAGGTCACCGAGGAAGAGGTGGCCGAGATCGTCTCGCGCTGGACCGGCATCCCGGTGACCCGCCTGGTCGAGGGCGAGCGCGAGAAGCTGCTGCGCATGGAGGACCTCCTCCACGAGCGGGTGGTCGGGCCAGGACGAGGCCGTCCGGCTGGTCGCCGACGCCGTCATCCGCGCCCGGGCCGGCATCAAGGACCCGCGGCGGCCGATCGGCTCCTTCATCTTCCTGGGCCCGACCGGCGTGGGCAAGACCGAGCTCGCCAAGACGCTGGCCCAGACGCTCTTCGACAGCGAGGAGAACATGATCCGCATCGACATGAGCGAGTACATGGAGCGGCACACCGTCTCGCGGCTGATCGGCGCCCCGCCGGGCTACGTCGGCTACGAGGAGGGCGGCCAGCTCACCGAGGCGGTGCGGCGCAAGCCCTACTCCGTCATCCTGTTCGACGAGATCGAAAAGGCGCACAACGACGTGTTCAACGTGCTCCTGCAGATCCTCGACGACGGCCGGGTGACCGACTCGCAGGGCCACACGGTGGACTTCAAGAACACCGTGATCATCATGACCTCGAACATCGGCTCGCCCCACCTGCTCGACGGGGTGACGCCCACGGGCGAGATCACCGAGGGGGCGCGTGAGGCCGTGATGCGCGAGCTGCGCTCCCACTTCCGGCCCGAGTTCCTCAACCGGGTGGACGACATCGTGCTCTTCCGGCCGCTGCAGCTCGCGGAGATCGAGAAGATCGTCGACCTGCAGACCGAGGACCTGCGCCGCCGCCTGATCGACCGCGGCGTGCGCCTGGAGATGACCGAGCCGGCCCGCGAGTACGTGGCCCGTCAGGGCTACGACCCGGTCTACGGTGCCCGTCCGCTCAAGCGGTTCCTCCAGCACGAGCTGGAGTCGCGCATCGCCCGCGCCCTGGTCGCCGGCCAGGTCACCGAGGGCTCCATGGTGCGGGTGGACGTGAAGGACGGCCAGCTCGCCGTGGAGATCACCGCTCCGGCGCCCAAGGAAGAGGAGGTGCCGGTCGGGGCGTAGGGATCTCTACTTTGCCTGGATGCTCAAGCCCGGCCGTGAGGCCGGGCTTGACATGGCATACCTGAATCCAGGATTTGACTTGATTTCACTTCAGTGTCTAGGCTTCCTGATAAACTAACTGCCTCTGGCCAGCAGCGATACTCTCCAGTTATGCCGCCAACCATTATTACTGTTCGCGACCAATTACTTGGCAGCGTTCATAACTTCCTAGATGCTGGCGGCAGCCGCTGGGTGGAGCTTGCAAAGATTCTTACCGGCTTGGCCGTGGCCTTACCCGGATACCGAGAAGAGGAAGTGCCTCTCTACCCGGTTGTTTTTCTCTGTGATAATTTGAATTCCATGATCGGGTCCGACCAGAGAGTCCTAATCGGGGAAGGTCCAGTAACAGTTGAGACGGCCACCATGGCACTTGGAAAATGCGCACCGCTGGCGCAGGGCGGATGGTCAATATTCATTGAACACCAAACCAACACTATTAGATATGGTCTATTCCGACCGTCTACACTTTCTTTCTCCGTTTCCCCCGAGGACGTTCTAGCAATAGCAGACCTAGAGGCAACGCACGTTGTCATTGCACGCTCACTCTCTGCAAGTTGCGTTGAGATTATGAGAGACTTTGGAGAGTCTTTGCAGTTGCATCTCTCCGCGGGAGAGCCAGAAACTGTAACCGTGCCAAGCGCTATCCAAGACCTCGCCTTATCAGCTGTTCGTGACGCTCCTTCCGAATGGCAAGAAAAAACATGTAAATTCCTCATTCGCTCTCTTACGCGCGCAATCCAACAAGCACACGGAACGTTGATAGCCGTCCAGGAATCGACCCTCAAGAGCAAGGAATACAACGGAATTTGGCTCGAAGAGCCGATTGATTTGGTCAAGGAAGTTACGGAAGTAGAACAAGCCCTCGATCGCCTTGGCATCTCAAGACTTCAAGGAACAGACTACTTGATTCAGGGAATGATCCGGAGCGACGGCATTACTTTATTTTCTTCGGATGGCAAAATCCTTGGCTACAACCTTTTCGTTCAGCTTCAAGAAAAGGACCAAACAAGCCGAGGCGGCGCTAGGTCGAGAGCATTCCAAGCCCTTGCCGCCAAAGTAGGTAAAAGCTTGAGGATCGCAGTTAAAATCTCTCAGGACGGCAAAACTGAACGCAAAGGTAAATAGCATGCCTAAAACAGAGCTAGCCATATGGTTACCCCGGGAGCGCTCGATTGTGCCGCAGAGCGTCTACGAACCTGTTACGCTAGTCAGCTATGCTGTTCAGCTATCGAAGCGCGAGCAGCATCAGATAGCCCAAGCTTTCTCCAGTGGCAGCTTTGAAATGGCTAGTATATTTATGTGGACCAAAGCTATGGCGGCACTCCGAAGAAGAATGTCCTCTCTCGGAATGGACTTCATAGGCCAGATGCTTGGGCGCCCTGATATTACTGAGTACTCATCCATAGAGAACTCAGTTACAGAACATGAACTGATTACCCTAGCAAATGACCTAGGGATTGTCTCTACCACTGAAGCGCTTAGAATGAAGCAAACACAGGAGCTGATCTCTCATTTTGCCCAGCTATCTGATTCCAGCACTGAATCAGAGGAGATGACACCAGAAGAAGCGATTCGGTGCTTCCGCACAAGCATCGAAGCCATTCTTGGACACCAACAGATCGAACTCCCCCATGAATTTGTGGATTTCAGAAGAAAGCTAGAGAATTACTCGTTCAAGGCAGACGACCCCGAGATAAATAATCTGAAGAACTCTCCCGAGTTCTTCAGGCGAGCAACTGTCAGCATCCTTTTAGCACAACTCCAATCTGCCACTGGCGCGGCAGCCGAACATGCCCAAGCAAACACAAGAACAATAATACCTCTTATATGGGAAAGCATCCCAAGGCCGCTTCGCTGGCAAATAGGGAACGCTTACGCCGAACTCCATAATCAGGGTAGCGCCAAGACACCCTCAGCCCGCGCACTACGTCAAGCCTTAGTCGAAGTTAATGGTTTTGACTATGTACCAGAAACACTTCGTTCGACCACTTACTCAGCAGCTGCTCAAGAGGTTCTGGAGGCACACGAAAGTTTCGGAAACTTCTATGCAGAAGAAAACCCAACAAAACATCTTGCCTCTCTTGGAACCTCGGTCCCAATGCCCGCTCTTCCGGTCGTCATGAAAGCTCTCTTGAGTGTTTACCTAGGCAACGGTTATGGTCACTCATATAGCGCCGCACCCATAGCCCGTGAAACATTATCAAAATTAGATCAAGAACACTGGAAGTACTATGTCCGAGAGTGCTTGCCGGGAGATCGCCAAATCTTAGAAAAGGTGGCATTTTATCCCCGCTGCCGGAATAGATGGGTAAAGTTGGTCAAAGATTTTGAACTTAAGGAGCACACAAGAGGTGGAAAGGATCAGATCTCGAAGCTAATTTCCTATGCTACTAGCGAGAAATTTGAGGCAGTCTCAAAGACTGCAGAACTAGCTTATAAGGCAGCAAGCCCACAAGCAAATCGACATTAGGTTACGATCTCCTTACATGTGCTGGCAACTTACTGATTCGAGATGATTTTCATCTTACTTCGCCTTCTATATAGTCAGCTATGAGACTCAGAAAGAGGGTCAACGACCTCCACTCCCTCCGGCGCTAATCGCCGGAAATCGCGTGCATTGAGAGTGAGGATTCGCTCCGCACCCGCTTTGACAGCACAGGCAATGATCTGGGAATCATATGCAGCACGGCCTGCAACTTGTCTTCTCGACAAGTCGAGGAAGAAAGGCCACGCCTCATGATCCGAAAGAGTAGCGATCTGCGAAACACCCTCCAAGGAGCCCTTAAGGACTTGGAAAGCGTCTGATGGGCTCAGTCGAAAGGGAGGAAATCTGGTCAGGACAGAGTACGCCTCTACCAAGGCGGGCATCGGGAGGATGATTCTTTCTTCGGCCTCCAGAGTCGTCTCTAGAGCGCGGAAAGCCACTCTGTGGTGGTCATGCCGGACCACGTGAGCGGCTACGATCACGCTCGTGTCGATCGCTGTTCGGTGCAATCAGTCCTCGAGTCCGCGGTCTCGGATCCAGTCTTGGGTCTGCCGGACGGCCTCGGCGGTAAACGGCTCTCCGGGCTCGACCGGCTCCACAACCATGAGCCTTCCCTTAGGCACGATCCGGACTTTTTGGTAGGCAGGTTCGCTTTCAACCTCCTCAACGGGCTCGATTTCGACCCGGCCTTCACGGGAGGAGATCCTGAGGAGCATTCCAGGCTTCAGTCCAGCTTCGCGCCGAACTTCCTGGGGAACCACAAGGTGGCCGGACTCATCCATGGAAGTAATCGCCGGGCTCTTCATGTCATAAAGCCTACCACCACCCTTCCCGGCACGCAAGAACGCGCCCTCCATAACCCCTTTCTATGCTGATATGATCCCCATCCATGAGCTTTGTCCTGCGGATGTCCGACCTCCCCTCCACTCTCCACCTGTTGCCCGTAGACGGTTTCATGTTGTTGCCGGGGGCATCTCTGCCTCTCTCCCTTACGTCTCCCCTGCGCCGGAGGATCCTCGAAGCCTCAGAGGCGGCGGGCGGGTGGATCGGGGTGGTTCAGGGAAATCTGGAGGGGGAGGAGGCCTCGCGGGCCTTCGAGGTCGGCTGCCTGGGGCACATCATCCCGCTCGGCCGGAGCGAGTCGGGATATCACTTCGTGCTCGAAGGCCTGATCCGGTTCCGCGTCTGGAAGGATCTGCCTGTGGAGGACGGCATGCTCCGGGCCGAAGTGTCCTATGGGGAGTTCGCGCTCGACCTGGAGCCGGCGGAGGAAGAGGAGCTTCCGGGCTGGGACCTCAACGCCTTCAAGGAGCAGCTCGTCCAGTTCGGCCAGCGTAACTTCGGCACCGCCGGCATGCTGGAGACCATGACGCCCCGCCAGGTGGTGCGCTTCATGGTCCAGACGGCTCCATTCTCCCCGGCCGAGCGCCAGGCCCTCCTCGAAGCCCGGGATTTCCGGGAGATGATGGAGCTCCTGATGCAGCTCCTTTCCATGAACTTCCTCACCACCACCCCGGACACCTCTCCGCGGGCGCACTGAGCCGTCTCCCCCATTGCGGCCGGACCGGCGGTCTGGGATCATAGAGGCCGCGTGAAGCACGACAATCTGCCGACGGTGCTCCCCCTCTATACCCTGGAGCAGCCCCTGCTGCTGCCTGGGACGGTGGTGCCTTTCGCCGTCGAGACGCCGGGTGAGCTCAACATGATCGACGACATCATGGGGGCTGACCGCTACCTCGCCATCGTCCAGCCCCTGGAGGCCGACGCGCCCGCCGCCCGCGCCCGCCAGGACGGCCAGCCGGCGATCTACTCGGTCGGCTGCGTGGGCTATGTGGGCGAGTGCCACGAGACGGACGAGGACCGCTACCTCGTGCTCGCCGGAGGCGTGATCCGCTTCCGCATCATCGGCGAGGCGCCGCCCGAGCGCGGCTACCGGCGGGTGATGGTGGACTACAGGGAGTTCCTGGACGATCCCGAGCAGGTGGAGACCGAGCTTCGAGTTCCCCCGCCTGCGAGACCTCGTGCGCCAGCGGGTCGAGGACAACGAGTCGGACCTGGACCTGGAGATCATGGAAAACATGGCGGGCACGGAGATCGTCACCGCCATCGCCCACGCCATCGCCCTCTCCCCCGCCGAGCGGCAGGTGCTGATGGAGATCCCGAGCCTGCGCGAGCTCGAAGAGGTGCTCCTTCACCTCATGACCGGCCCGTCCGGCCAGCCGGGGTTTCACCTGCAGTTTTCTACGCCGAGTTGAGGAAGGATACCCACCCCTCCACCGCCTCGCGGATCTCGGAGAGGGTGAAGACGTGGGGCTCAGCGTCCTCATCTATTTCGTCCTGGACGGAGGCGCCCTGGGGCGAGAGGGTCAGGGTGTAGGCGTTGCCGGTGCGCTCCCAGGAATCGATGCGGCCGGCCTCGACGTCGTCGATGGCCTGCAAGACCTCACGTGCCGAGGCAGGGCTGTCCTGGAGATCGCTTTCGAGGAAGCCGGCCACCCTCTTGCCTCTCCCCCGGCCGCGGGCGCGGGCGTCTCCGGCGGCGTCCCGATAGAACTGGATCTTCATCGGTCGTCTCTCACAAAGATCGGATGGGCCGTGTTGATGCGGCCGTTCTGGTAGTACCCCTCGATGGTGAAGCCCCGGCCGGAGGGGCCGCGGAACTTCTCGGAGCTTCCCGCAGCACGGTTCTTGTAGGCGTTGAGGATCGCCTGGACCACGGCGTCGCGGTTCATCCGGTCCGGGTAGAAGGTCGACCGCTTGGATAGCCAGCGGCTGCCGGAGCGGATCTCGACCTCCGCCGTGTAGACGCCAGCCCGGTTGGGACGGTCGATCACACGTGTCACCCGGGCGTTCGCCGGGTCCTTGCCCCCCGGCCGCGAATGGTAGCCGACCGGTTTGCCCCGCTTGTTGATCTCCCCCTCGAAGATGTGGGTCAGGTTGATGGGAGGAGACGTGCGGCTGAGCGACTGCGGCGAGCGGGCGAAGACCCCGCCCACCGCAAGGAGAAGCAGGAGGAGGACCGGCACGAATGCGCGGAGCTTCATGGCGTCCAATCTATCTCGGTCGGGACCGCTGCTTCCAGACCCGCCAGTCGTCGTTCAGGAAGACGGTGAGGACGAGGATGAAGCCGCAGGCCGCCGCCAGGATGAACAGCAGCATGGCGAGGCCCGGGTAACCCCAGATACGGAACGAGGTCCGCACCTGCATCATCAGCGCCGCCCCTACGATGAGGGCCGCCAGCACAAGGCCCAGGGCGATACGGTTGGCGATCTTCTGCAGGTTGTCCATCAGGCGGCTCTCGTCGAACGCGTCCACCTTGAGCTCGACTTTGTTGGCGGCCAGGTTGTCGAGCACGCCGTTCAACCTTCCGGGCAGGTGTTGGAGGAAGTCCTGCATCTCCAGGACAGAGGCGAAGACGTTGGCCGGCGAGAGCTTCTTCAGCATGTGCCGGCGCATGATGGAGTCGCTGTACCGCCGCACGGTCTGGTTGGGGTCGTAATCGGAATCGAGGGCACGGGCGGACTCGTCCAGTTGGAGCAGGGCCCGGCCCATCATGGTCAGATCGGGAGCGGGCCGGATACCGTTCTCGGCCGCCACCCGGGCGAGCATGATGACGGCACGCCCCACCTGGAGTTGCTGGCCCGAGACGTTCTGGTGGCTGCCCACGAGGTCCGCCACCTCGCGCCGGTAGTGCGCCTCGTCGCGCTCCGGCAGAGGGGTGCCGATCTGGAGCGTGATCTGGGCGGCCTCCTGGCCCTGCCCCTCGCTGACGGCCAGCAGGAGCTTCAGGAGCTGCTCCTGCATGGCTGGGTCGATCCGCGCCACCATCCCCAGGTCCAGGAGGGCGAGACGGCCGTCCTCGGTGATCAGGAGGTTGCCCGGGTGGGGATCGGCGTGAAAGAAGCCGTCCACCAGGATCTGATCGAGGTAGGCCTTGCAGAGGTCCTCGGCCAGGGCCTGGTTGTCCAGCTCGATCCGGGCGAGCGGCGAGAGGTCTGTGATCTTGACTCCCTTGACATAGTCCATGGTCAGCACGCGCGAGGTCGTGTAGTCGTCGACCGGACGCGGGATCACGAGCCTCTGGTAGCTCCGGAGGTTGTGGGCCAGGGTGACGAGGTTCAGGGCCTCGCGCCGGTAGTCGAGCTCGCGCAGGAGGGTCTTGCGGAACTCGTCCAGCATGTCGTGAAAGGCGAAACGCCGGCCCACCTCGGTGTGCTTGTCGATCAGCGTGGCGATCTGGCTGAAGGCTTCGAGGTCTTCCAGGATCACCTGGCGGATGCCGGGCCGCTGGACCTTGACGGCCACGGGCCGGCCATCCCGGAGCTGGGCCCGGTGCACCTGCCCCAGCGAGGCCGCGGCGATCGGGGTCGAGTCGAAGTCCGAGAAGGCCTTGGAGATCCGCACGCCGAGCTCGGTCGAGACGATCTCCTCGACCTCGGCGAACGAGAAGGGCTCGACTTTGTCCTGGAGCCGCGCGAGGGCGTCCAGGTAGGGACCGGGCAGGAGGTCCGAGCGGGTCGAGAGGAGCTGGCCGAGCTTGATGAAGGTCGGCCCCAGGGCCTCGAGATCGCGGGCGAGCCGCTCCGGGTCCCCCTTCACGGCCTGGTCCGCCACCTCCGAGTCCGGCAGGTCGAGATCGACGGCCTTGACGATGTCCGAATGCCCGTGCTGGATCAGCAGGCGGGCGATGTCTTTGTAGCGTTTCAAGTGCTCCGGCTTGAGCGAGAGCGCCATATCTTTAATCTCCCTGAGCTCCCTACTGCTTCGGGTTGCGGGAGATGCATGGGAAATGCCAGGCCCCTCTCGGACCCTCACCCCCGGCCCCTCTCCCGTCCCCTCCCTCCCCCCGCTCACCGGGAGAGGGGAGAAAAAAGAGAAAGATTTAGTTCTTGACGGTATTTCTCCCTCCTCTCCCGGTGAGCGGGGGGAGGGAGGGGACGGGAGAGGAGGGCCGGGGAGGTGAGGGTCCGGGGCGGGCGCCGCCCGCCCTACTCGATCACCAGCCGCCGGTTCGCCGGCAAGCCGTTGAAGACCTGCACCTTGCCGGGGCGGCGTACGGTCAGGCGGTCCACCGTGGCGCTCTTGCCGAGGCCGAAGTGGACGGCGAGGGCGTTCTGGGAGACATAGGAGGAGGCGGTCCTGGCCTCGCGGATCTGCTTCTTGCCGCCAGCTTCCAGCTCCAGCCGGGCTCCGATGCCGAAGCGGTTGCCCGCGCCCGCAGGCGCCGCGAAGTCCACCAGCAGCCAGTCCCCCCGGGGCGGCGGTGACGTTCTCGTAGACCTCGGCCGGCTCGTTGGAGTCGACGATGGCGACGTCCAGGTCGCCGTCCCCGTCCAGGTCGCCCGTGGCAAGGCCCCGGCTGGCGCGGACCACGTCCATGCCGGTCGCCTTGTCCTCGCGGAACTTGCCGTTGCCCAGGTTCTCGAAGACCTGGTTGCGCTGGCGGTACTGGCTCCCTTCGAGGAGCTCGGCGGCGTTGTCGTTGGTGTGCCCGTTGGCGATCACCAGGTCCACGTCGCCGTCCTGGTCTAGATCGGCGAAATCGACGCCGAAGGCCAAGAACAGCAGCGAGGGCTCGGCGATGCCGGCCGGCGAGCGGCTGTCGAGGAAGGTGACCTCTCCCAGGTTGCGGTAGAGGCCGTTGGTCTCCAACTCGTAGTTGGTGACCACGATGTCGATCAGGCCGTTGGCGTCGTAGTCGTCCATGTCGACGCCCATGCCGGCCTCGGGCTTGCCGGGCTCGCCGATGGCCGTGCCGGAGAGCAGGGAGACGTCCTCGAAGGTGCCATTGCCCTTGTTGTGGAAGAGGAAGTTGGGCTTGTTGTCGTTGGCGATGTAGACGTCCTGCCAGCCGTCGTTGTCCACGTCGCCGAAGACCACGCCGAGGCCGGGGCCCACGGCGCCGCCGAAGCCCGCGGCCTGGGTCACGTCCTCGAACGTGCCGTCCCCCCGGTTGCGGTAGAAGCGGCTGGGCAGCGGGGTGTAGACGTCCGGGTGGCAGTAGCCCTCGATCTTGCGCTTGGGATCGCCGCACAGCTTGTGGTTCGTGACCGAGTGGTCCACGTAGTTGACCATGTAGAGGTCGAGGTCGCCGTCGTTGTCCACGTCGGCGAAGGAGGACGAAGAGCCCCACAGGGTGTCGCCCACACCGGCCTTGGCCGTGACGTCGGTGAACGTGCCGTCGCCGTTGTTCCGGAAGAGCTGGTCCGGCCCGCCGAACTCCGTCACGAAGAGGTCGAGGTCGCCGTCGTTGTCCACATCCCCGGCCGAGCCGCCCACACCATAGGCGGCGATCTTGATGCCGGACCGGTCCGTCCAGTCCGTGAACTTGCCGGGACCGTCGTTCCGGAACAGGCGGGAGCGGGGCGGCGCGCCGGTGTAGCCGGGCAGGACGCCGCCGTCGACGAAGAAGACGTCCTGGTCTCCATCGCCGTCGAAGTCGAAGATCACGAGCCCGCCCACCATGGTCTCCACCATGTAGCGCTTGCCCGAGCCGCCATGGTGATGGGTGAAATCGAGCCCCCAGGCCTTGGAGACCTCGCGGAGCTTGATGCTCTCGGCATGCAGGGAGGGCACGAGCAGGAGGAGCGGGACGAGGGCGGTGCGGAAGATTCTCACGGCGGAAGAGGTTAACATCTCCCGCCATGCGCCTGTTCCCGACCCGCTCCGCCCTGACCCTCCTGGCCGTCTTCGCCTTGGGTTTGATCTTCCTGAGGGCGGCCGCTCCGGCCCAGGAGGCGAAGCCAGCGTTGATCCTGGAATCCATCAAGGTCGATCCCGCCTCCCCGGGGCCGGACACGCTCTGCCGTCTGAGCGTCACCTTGCGGAACGCGGGCAGCCGGCGGGCCTCGGCGCTGGAGCTCCAGGTGAAGATCAACGGCAAGGAGCTGCCGGCCTACAAGGACCGGATCTATCTCCAGCCGGTCGAGCCGGGAGCCACCCGGGAGATCCGCCTCTTCAACTTCTGGAGCACCGAGCCCAGCCGGCCCGCCCCTGCCGGCGGCAAGCTCCAGGTCGAGGTCACCCTGGTCCGGGCCTCCTGGATGGACAAGGAGACCAAGGACGGCGCCGAGGTCTGGACCCTCGCCGGCCCCGCCGAGGGCCTGCCGGTGACGAAGAGCCTCACTCTGGCGATGAAAAAGTAGGCCCCTTTGCAACCCGGACGCGATCGCAAGCTGGTCACCTCCGCCACCCTGCTGGGAATGTTCCTGGCCGCCCTGGAGGCTACCGCCGTGGCCGCGGCGGTCCCCACGGCGGTCGGCGAGCTTGGCGGGGTCTCCCGCTACAGTTGGGTCTTCTCTATCTACCTGCTCACCTCCACCACCACCGGCCCCCTGTTTGGCAAGCTCGCCGATCTCTATGGCCGCAAGCGGACGTACCAGTGGTCCGTGTTCATCTTCCTGCTGGGCTCGGCGCTTTGTGGAGTCTCCCAGTCCTTCACCCAGCTCATCTTCTTTCGCGCCATCCAGGGGCTCGGCGCGGGTGGAGTGATGCCGCTGACCATCACGATCATCGCGGATATCTTCACCCTGGAAGAGCGGGCGCGGGTCCAGGGGCTCTTCTCGGCGGTCTGGGCCCTGGGGAGCTTCGTGGGACCTCTCGCGGGGGGCTTGATCACGGACGCCCTGTCCTGGCGCTGGATCTTCTACCTGAACATCCCCTTCGGCCTCGTCTCCTCCTGGATGCTCCACCGCTGGCTGCGGGAGGAGACGCCGCGCACCCGGCACCGCCTGGACGTCCTGGGCACGGTGACCCTCACGGCCGCCGCCACTTTCCTGCTCGTCGCGCTGATCGAAGGACCCGAGTCCTGGGGCTGGAGCGACGCCCGCACCCTCGGGCTGCTGGCCGGCACGGTCCTGCTCCTCGCCGTTTTCCTCTGGCAGGAGCGGCGTACGCCGGAGCCGATGCTGCCCCTCGACCTGTTCAGAAACCGTTTGATCGCCGTGTCGAGCGTCGGCAATACGCTCCTGGGGGCTCTCCTCTACGCCATCACAGCCTACTTGCCCATGTTCAGCCAGGGAGTGCTGGGTGGCACGGCCGTGGACGCGGGCACGATCCTCACCCCTGTGCTGATCGGCTGGCCGATCGCGTCCACCCTTGCCGGCCGGGCTCTGCTGCGGGTGGGGTACCGGACGATGGCTCTCGGCGGCGGAGCGCTGGCCGTGGTGGGCTCTCTGCTGGTGGCTCGCAGCACCACCCGGCCCGAGATCCTGGTGCCCATGCTGATCCTCGGGCTCGGCCTCGGCTTCCTTTCCATGCCTTACATGCTGGGAGTCCAGAACGCCGTGCCCTGGAACCGCCGCGGAGTCGCCACCAGCTCTGTGCAGTTCTTCCGCAGCATCGGCGGCGCCGTGGCCGTGGCCGCGCTGGGCTCCCTCCTCAACGTCCGGCTCCAGGCGATCGCCGGGCCGGACGCCGATCCCAACGCAGCCCTGGAGCCGGCCCTGCGCTCCCAACTCACGCCGGAAGCGCTCCAGACTCTGACTTCCGCTCTGCTCCACGGACTGCAGGGCGTCTTCATCGCCCTCGTGGTGCTCGCCGCCGTCAGCCTCGGCGTGGCTTTCCTCTTCCCTCGCGGCTCAGCCCGGGAGCAGATGCACCGGGAGCCGGACCCGGTGCAGACCCTCCATTAGTTCCCGTTCGATCCGGCCAGGAAGTTCTGCTGCACCTCCGTGGCCGTGAGGCTCCGGCTGTAGATGGCGACCAGGTCGAGGTCACCCCGCCAGGGATTTCCGCCACCAATGGAGTTGGCGAGGGCCAGGCGCATGGTGGTGTCCCAGTTGGACATGGACCCGGTCGCCGTGGTGCTGGCGACCTGGACGCCGTCGATGTACGTCACCGTGAGGCCTCCACTGTTCCGGGTGTAGACCACGTGCTTGAGGCTCACGCTCACGCTGTTCGCCGGGGTCTGCTGCGTCTTCGTGCCCGACGAGGTGCTCGTCCGGGTCTCGTACCGGGCCACGGCCTGGCCAAAGAAGATGTTGGATTGGGACCCGTTCTTGTTGATCGAGACGATACGGGCCGGCCCGTTCTGCGTCAGATTCTCGGCCGCGACCCAGGCCTCTACCGTGATGGCGCTGCTGGACCGCACCGCGTTGATCACCTTGGTCGCCGCTCCCGCGCTCGAGATGATCGTGGTCGAGTTGACCGACAGCGCGCCCGGCAGCCAGGAGACGGCGGACGTGGGTGAGATCGTCAGGTTGAGCGGGGTGCCCACTCCCGACGTATCGGTCACCGTGGAGCCGCTCCCCTCGCTGAAGTTGTAACGCACCTGGAGATCCGTGGTCACGCGCGGCGGCGCGGTCAGAGTCACATTCACCGTCGCCGTCGACGTGCCGCCGGCGCCGTCCGACACCGTGTAGGTGAAGCTGTCGGTGCCCACGAAGAGGTTTGCGGTGTAGGTCACGGTCTGGCCCGCGTTGATCGTTACGCTGCCGCGCGTACCCTGCGTGACAGCCGTCACCGTGAGGCTCGGACCATCCACGTCGACGTCATTGGCGCGGACGGGGATCGTCACCGCCGTCCCGGCCACCACGGTGGCCGTGTCGTTCACCGCCACCGGAGCGTCGTTGACCGGGGTGACCGTCATCGTCACGGTCGCCGTGGCCGTGCCGCCGTTGCCATCCGAGATCGTGTAGGTGAACGAGTCGGAGCCGTTGTAGTTCAGCGCCGGCGCGTACCGCACGGTCTTGTCCGGATTGATCGAAACCGTACCGTTGGCACCCTGCGTCACGGACGTCACCGACAGAGTGTCATTCTCCGGATCGGTATCGTTCGCCAGGACCGTAATGTTGACCGCACCATCCTCGGCCACGCTCGCCGCGTCGGCGTTGGCGGTGGGCGCGTCGTTGCCTGAGGTGACCGTCACCGTCACGGTCGCCGTGGCCGTACCTCCGTTGCCGTCCGACACCGTGTAGGTGAAGGAATCAGGTCCGTTGTAGTTCGCCGCCGGCACGTACCGCACCGTCTTGTCCGGGTTGATCGACACCGCGCCGTTGGTGCCCTGCGTAACAGCCGTCACCGTCAGCGTGTCGTTGTCCGCGTCCGTGTCGTTCGAGAGGACGGAGACGTTGACCGCACCATCCTCGGCCACGCTCGCCGTATCGGCGTTCGCAACCGGGGCGTCGTTGACGGCGGAGACCGTAATGGTGACCGTCGCCGTTGCACTGCCGCCGTTGCCATCCGACACCGTGTAGGTGAACGAATCGGAACCGTTGTAGTTCGCCGACGGCGTGTACTTCACCGTTTTGTCAGGGTTGATCGAAACCGTACCGTTCGTGCCCTGCGTGACGGACGTCACCGTCAAGGTGTCATTCTCGGGATCAGTGTCGTTCGAGAGGACCGTGACATTGACCATACCGTCCTCGGCCACGCTCGCCGTATCGGCGTTCGCCACCGGGGCATCGTTGACGGCGGAGATCGTAACGGTCACCGTCGCCGTCGCGCTGCCGCCGTTGCCGTCCGACACCGTGTAGGTGAACGAATCGGAACCGTTGTAGTTCGCCGACGGCGTGTACTTCACCGTCTTGTCAGGATTGATCACGACGGCGCCATTCGTGCCCTGCGTCACGGACGTCACCGTCAGCGTGTCGTTCTCCGGATCGGTGTCGTTCGAGAGGACCGCGACGTCCACCGTACCGTCCTCTGTCACGCTGGCTGTGTCGGCGTTGGCGACCGGACCATCGTTGACCGGGGTGACCGTCACCGTCACGGTCGTCGCCGGAGTCGTGCCGCCGCGGTCATCCGTGGCCGTGTAGGTGAACGTGTCGGTGCCGTTGAAGTTGGCCTCCGGCGTGTACCGGATGGTCCCGTCCGGCTGGCTCGAAACCGTGCCGTGGGCACCCGGTACCGTAGAGAACACCCTCAGCGTGTCGCCGTCCAGGTCCGTGTCGTTCGCCAGGACCGGGATGTCGACCGAGCCGTCCTCCGCCACGCTCGCCGTGTCGGGGTTCGCGACCGGCACGTCGTTCTTGGGGCGGACCGTGACCGACACCGTGGCCGTCGCCGACGCGCCCCGGGAATCCGTCACCGTGTAGGTGAAGCTGTCGGGCCCGTTGTAGTGGACGTTGCTCAGGTACTCCACAGTGTTGTTGGGCCGCAGCGTGGCCGTGCCGTTGGCGGGCTGCGTGATGCTCGTGACCGTCAAGGCGTTGTTCTCGACGTCGGAGTCGTTCGCGAGCACGGTGATGGTCCCGAGCTCGTCTTCATCCGCGGTCGCCGCGTCCGCCACGGCCACCGGCGGGTCGTTCACCTCGTTGATCGTAAAGGTCACCGTGCCCGTGGCCGTGCCACCCTGGCCGTCCGACACGGTGTAGTTGATGGTGTAGGTGCCGAAGTTGTTCGGTCCCGCCGCGAAGGTCACCGTGTTGTCCGCGTTGACCACGGCCCCCTGGTGGTTGGTCCCCGTGACGGTCAAGGTGTTCCCCTCGGGGTCGGTGTCGTTGGCGAGAACGGCGACCGTCACCGGGTTGTCCTCATCCCCGCTCGCGGCGTCAGGATTGGCCACCGGAGCATCGTTGACGGCGTTGATCGTCACCGAGACCGTCGCCGAGGCCGTGCCGCCGTTGCCGTCCGACACCGTGTAGCTGAACGAATCGGTACCGTTGTAATTCGCCGCCGGCGCGTACTTCACCGTCTGATCCGGATTGATCGAAACCGTACCGTTCGAGCCCTGGGTGACGGACGCCACTGTCAGCGCGCCGCCATCCAGGTCCGTATCGTTCGCCAGCACCGCGACGTCGGCCGTGCCGTCCTCGCCCACGCTCGTGATGTCAGGATTGGCGACCGGGGCGTCGTTCACCGGAGTGATCGTAACGGTCACCGTCGCCGTATCGCTCTCGCCGTTGCCGTCGTTCACGGTATACGTGAACGAATCCGTACCGTTGTAGTTTGCCGCAGTCGTGTACGTCACCGTCTGGTCCGGGTTGATCGAAACCGAGCCGTTCGTTCCTTGCGTCACGCTCTCGATGCTCAGCGGGTTTTCCGCGTCGGTGTCGTTCGCCAGGACCGCAATGTTGACCGTGCCGTCCTCGCCCACGCTCGCCGTGTCGTCGTTGGCGACCGGAGGAGTGTTCGAGGGCCTGATCGTGATGGTGACCGTGGCGGCCGCTTCACCGCCCTGGGAATCCGTCACGAAGTAGGTGAACGTATCCTCCCCCGTCTCACCCGCGTTGGGCGTGTAGGCCAGCGAATTGGCGGTAAGAATTTCCACGGTTCCCTTCGTCCCCTGCGTGACGCTCGCGATGCTCAACGAATCCGAGGGATCGGAATCGCTGTCGTTGGCAAGCACGGAAACGATCACGTTCTGGTCCTCGATCGTCTCGGCAGTGTCGTTCACCGCCTGCGGCGCATGGTTGGCCAGGAAGGACGCCTGTGCCGTGGTGACGGTCGGCTGGGTGGCGTTCGGGTTCTCCACCTGCACCACGTCCCCCGCTCCCGCGGAGAGCATGCTGTCGTCAACAGACGACGTGGCAGGGGTGCTCGGCACCGAGCCCTCGAAGATCCCGCTCACGGGCGAGGTCTCGGTCATCGTGATCAATTCCTCGTCTCCGTTGGAGATCGACCTCACCCGCGTCTGGAACGTATCCACGGCCCCGGACTGGTTGCGGGACGGATCCTCGATCCGAACCCGCACCGTGTCGCCCAGGGAATAGGTGGCTGTCGGCTGGCCGCGCAGGTTCAGGAACGCCACCCGCGAGCCCACCGTGCGGGCCGTGGCGCTGTAGGGCACGTAGCTCGCCGTCACTTGGTCGCCGAGGTATTCCGGCCCCTGGTTGCCCGTCTCCAGCACGCCGTTGTTCTGGCTGGCCGAGCCGCTGAAGGACAGGTTGATCGAGCCTTCGAAGACGCCGGTCTCCGGACCCGTGGCGGTCAGGCTCAGCGACTCCTGGTCTCCGGTCAGGAAGCTGCTCACCTGCACCGTCAGGCTCGGGTTGCCGATGTTTCCCGGGTTGATCACCCGCACCCGTGCCGTGCCGTTCTCCAGCAGCTCCACCGTGGGAACTCCGGCGCCGTCGATGAATGAGATGGCCGCGGCTTCGATCTGTGCGCGCACCGGGGCGGGCACGAAAGGACCGTTGCGGTCGAGCGTGATCTCGTCGCCCGGCCCGGCCTGGAGGGTGCCGTCGGACGAGGCCGCGGGAGCGTTGGCGAGGAGGACCGATCCTTCATAGATCCCCGTGCTCACGCCGGTCTCGTTGACCTCGATGCTCTCGAAATCTCCGCGAGAGGACGTCAGGTCCACGTAGAGCCGGTCCGCCAAGTCGGGATTGTTGAAGTTGTGGTCTTCCAGGCGCACGTACACCCGCGAGCCCTGGAGGTAGCTGCTCACGACCGTCCCGGAGGCGTCGAGGAACCAGACCCGGTACGACAGCGTCGTGGCCGTGGCCGTGGAGTCTCCCGACGGATCCTGGTAGACCGCCCGCAGTGTGTCGTACTCGTGCGGCGGGCCTCCCACCTGGGCTGTCTCCAGGATGCCGTTCTGGATCGTCCCCGGCAAGGCGGACCGCAGCTCGATCGAGCCTTCGAACACGCCCGGCGCCGCTTCGGTGAGGGTCACCTGCTCCTGGTCGCCCGAAAGCTCCGCCGTCACTTGCACCGGCACCGTGGCGGCACCGCTCCGCACGGGGTCCACCACCCGCAGGTACGCCCGCGTCCCTTCCAGGAACACGCTGGCCGGCTGGCCCTGAGCGTCCACGAACAGCACCTCGCCGCCCGTGAACGTGGCCGTGGCCTCTGTCATGACCGGAGCGTTGGTGTGGTAGTAGGAAGCCCGGATCAGGCAGGGCTCCACGCCCTGCAAGATGCCGTCGTTGTTGTTTGCGGCCTGTGAGCCGCTCAGGATGTAGCCTTCGAAGACGCCCGTGTTGAGGCCCGTCTCCAGGAGCTGGATGGATTCCTGATCGTTCTGGCAGGCGGTCAGGTTGACGTAGGCTTCGTTGCGGATCGTGGGCGTGTTACGCACCTGGTCCGTCACCCGCATCCGCACCCGCGAGCCCAGCGGGAACGTCGTGGTCTCCCGCCCGAAGCCGTCGATGAACACCACCCGCGCACCGATCATCCGCGCCGTGGCGCTGAACGGACCGAAGCTCGCCGTCACCTGATCGCGGAGATACTCCGGAGGACCCTGGTTGCCCGTCTCCAGCACGCCGTTGCCCGGGTTGCCCAAGGTGAAGGAGAGTTGGATCGAGCCTTCAAAGACACCCGTGTCCGGACCTGTCTCGGTGAGGGGCAGATCCTCCTGGTCCCCGGTATAGAAGGCCCGCACCTGCACCACCGTCCCATCCACCTGGCCTGGGTTGGTGTTCTGGGCCGGGCTCATCACCCGCACCCGCACCGTGCCGTTCTCCAGCAGCTCCACCGTGGGAACGCCGGACTCGTCGATGAACGTGATGGCCGCGAATTCCACCAGAGCCTTGGCCGGCGAAGCGTTGAACTCCGGATCGACCCGGGCGTCCAGCTCATCGCCCGGACCCGCCTGCAGGCGCCCGTCGCCGAAGCTCGGCGGATTGACGCCGTCCAGATCGAGCGAGCCCTCGTAGATCCCCGTGGTCTTGCCCGTCTCCAGCAGCAGCAACGGCTCCTCGTCACCCCGGCTCGTGCGCACCGTCACGCCCAACCGGTCGAACTGCGCCGGATCGTTGAAGTTGTGGTTCTCCATCCGCACGTACACCCGAGAGCCCTGCGCGTAGGTGGTGGTCACGGCCCCATAGGCGTCGATGAACCACACCCGGAAATTCAGCGTCGAGGCCATGGCCGTGGCGTCTCCCGACGGATCGGCATAGACCGCCCGCAGCGTCTCGAACTCGTGCGGCGGACCGGAAGCCTGCGACGTCTCCAGGAGGCTGTTCTGGAGCGTCCCCGGCGAGGCGGACCGCAGCTCGATCGAGCCCGTGAACACGCCCGAGCCCGGATAGGTCGACTGGAGCGTCACCTGCTCCTGGTCGCCCGAAAGCTCCGCCGTCACTTGCACCGGCACCGTGGCGGCACCGCTCCGCACGGGGTCCACCACCCGCAGGTACGCCCGCGTCCCTTCCAGGAACACGCTGGCCGGCTGGCCCTGGGCGTCCACGAACAGCACCTCGCCACCCGTGAACGTGGCCGTGGCCTCCACCGTCGTCGGACTGGTGGGGTTGTAGTAGGAAGACTGGATCAGGCAGGACTCCACGCCCTGCAAAATGCCGTCGTTGTTGTTGGCGGCCTGCGAGCCGCTCAGGATGCCGCCTTCGAAGACCCCCGTGTCGAAGCCCGTCTCCAGGATCTCGACGAATTCCTGATCGTTCTGGCAGGCGGTCAGGTTGATGGAGCCGACGTTCACGCCCGTGGGTGAGTTGCGCGACGGGTCCGTCACCCGCACCCGCACCCGCGAGCCCAGCGGGAACGCCATGGTCTCCCGCCCGAAGTCGTCGATGAACACCACCCGCGCGCCGATCGTCCGCGCCGTCGCGCTGAACGGACTGAAGCTCGCCGTCACCTGATCGCCAAGGTACTCCGGGCCCTGGCTGTTGAACGTCTCCAGCAGACCGTCGCCCGGATTGGCCAGGGAGTTGAACGACAGGCGGATCGAGCCCTCGAAGACACTCGTATCCGGACCCGTCTCGGTCAGCGGCAGATCCTCCTGGTCCCCGGTATAGAAGGCCCGCACCTGCACCACCGTCCCATCCACCTGGCCTGGGTTGGTGTTCTGAGTCGGGCTCATCACCCGCACCCGCGCCGTGCCGTTCTCCAGCAGCTCCACCGTGGGAACGCCGGCGTCATCAATGAACGAGATGGCCGAGAATTCAACCCGCGCCTTGGCTGGCGAGGCGTTGAACTGAGGGTCGATCCGGGCGTCCAACTCGTCGCCCGGACCCGCCTGCAAGCGCCCGTCGCCGAAGCTCGGCGGATTGACGCCGTCCAGATCTAGCGAGCCCTCGTAGATCCCCGTGGTCTTGCCCGTCTCCAGCAGCAGCAACGGCTCCTCGTCGCCACGGCTCGTGCGCAACGTCACGCCCAGCCGGTCGAACTGAGCCGGATCGTTGAAGTTGTGGTCCTCCAGGCGCACGTACACCCGCGAGCCCTGGGCGTACGTCGTGGTCACAGCGCCGTAGGCGTCGATGAACCACACCCGGAAATTCAGCGTCGAAGCGGTCGCCGTGGCGTCTCCCGACGGATCGGCATAGACCGCCCGCAGCGTCTCGAACTCGTGCGGCGGACCGGAAGCCTGCGACGTCTCCAGCAGGCCGTTCTGGAGCACACCCTGGGAAGACGACCGCAGCTCGATCGAGCCCGTGAACACGCCCGAGCCCGGATAGGTCGACTGGAGTGTCACCTGCTCCTGGTCGCCCGAAAGCTCCGCCGTCACTTGCACCGGCACCGTGCTGGCACTGTTCCGCACGGGGTCCACCACCCGCAGGTAGGCCCGCGTGCCTTCCAGGTACAGGCTCGCCGGCTGGCCCTGCGCGTCCACGAACAGCACTTCCCCACCCGTGAACCGGGCCTCAGCCTCCGACTGCGTCGGGCTGTTGGGGTTGTAGAAGAACGCCTCGATGGGGCACAGCTCCACGCCTTGCAGGGTGCCGTCGTTCGACGAGGGGCTCTGGGAAGAGCTCGCAATCTCACCCTCGAACACCGCCGTGTTGAAGCCCGTCTCCGTGAGCTTCGACCGACTCCTGGTCGCTCTGGCAGGCCCGCAGCGTGATGATCGTGGTGTCCCGGTTCAGCGGCTGGTTGTAGCTCGGCACCGTCACCCGCACCCGCACCGGCGAGCCCAGCGGGAACGACGTGGTCTCCCGCCCGAAGCCGTCGATGAACACCACCCGCGCGCCGACCGTGCGCGCCGTGGCGCTGTACGGACCATAGGTCGCCGTCACCTCGTCGCCCAGGTAGTCGGGACCCTGGTTGGACGTCTCCAGCACGGTGTTGCCCTGGGACCCCGACAAGGAGAAGGAGAGTTGGATCGAGCCTTCAAAGACACTCGTATCCGGACCCGTCTCCGCCAGCGGCAGTTGCTCCTGGTCGCCGGCCCGGAGGGACCGCAACTGCACCAGCAGCCCATCCGCCTGGCCCGGGTTGCCGTTGTTGTCCGGGCTGGTCACCCGCACCCGCGCCGTGCCGTTCTCCAGCAGCTCCACCGTGGGAACGCCGGCTTCATCGATGAACGTGATCCCCGCGTTCTCCACCCGCGCCTTCGCCGGTGAGGCGTTGAACTGAGGGTCGATCCGGGCGTCCAGCTCGTCGCCCGAACCCGCCTGCAAGCGCCCGTCGCCGAAGCTCGGCGGATTGACGCCGTCCAGATCGAGCGAACCCTCATAGATCCCCGTGGTCTTGCCCGTCTCCAGGAGGAACAACGGCTCCTCGTCACCCCGGCTCGTGCGCACCGTCACGCCCAGCCGGTCGAACTGCGCCGGATCGTTGAAGTTGTGGTCCTCCAGGCGCACGTACACCCGAGAGCCCTGGGCGTACGTCGTGGTCACAGCGCCGTAGGCGTCGATGAACCACACCCGGAAATTCAGCGTCGAAGCGGTCGCCGTGGCGTCTCCCGACGGATCGGCATAGACCGCCCGCAGCGTCTCGAACTCGTGCGGCGGGCCGGAAGCCTGCGACGTCTCCAGCAGGCCGTTCTGGAGCGTCCCCGGAGAGGAGGACCGCAGCTCGATCGAGCCCGTGAATACGCCCGAGCCCGGATAGGTCGACTGGAGCGTCACCTGCTCCTGATCGCCCGAAAGCTCCGCCGTCACTTGCACCGGCACCGTGGGGACACTGTTCCGCCCGGGATCCACCACCCGCAGGTAGGCCCGCGTCCCTTCCAGGTACACGCTCGCCGGCTGGCCCTGCGCGTCGACGAACAGCACGTCCCCACCCGTGAACCGGGCCTCCGCCTCCGACTGCGTCGGACTGTTGGGGTTGTAGAAGAATGCCTCGATGGGGCACAGCTCCACGCCTTGCAGGGTGCCGTCGTTCGACGAGGGGCTCTGGAAAGCGCTCGCAATCCCGCCCTCGAACACCGCCGTGTTGAAGCCCGTCTCGGTGAGATCGACCGACTCCTGGTCGCTCTGGCAGGCCCGCAGCGTGATGAGAGTGGTGTCCCGGTTCAACGGCTGGTTGTAGCTCGGCACCGTCACCCGCACCCGCACCGGCGAGCCGAGCGGGAACTCCACCGTCTCCCGCCCGAAGCCGTCGATGAACACCACCCGTGCGCCGATCGTGCGCGCCGCCGCGCTGTACGGACCGAAGGTCGCCGTCACCTCGTCGCCCAGGTAGTCGGGACCCTGGTTGGACGTCTCCAGCACGGTGTTGCCCTGGGACCCCGACAAGGAGAAGGAGAGTTGGATCGAGCCTTCGAAGACGCCCGTGTCCGGACCTGTTTCGGCCAGCGGCAGTTGCTCCTGGTCGCCTGCCCGGAGGGACCGCAACTGGACCAGCAGCCCATCCGCCTGGCCCGGGTTGCCGTTGTTGTCCGGGCTGGTCACCCGCACCCGCGCCGTGCCGTTCTCCAGCAGCTCTACCGTGGGAACGCCGGCTTCATCGATGAACGTGACCCCCGCATTCTCCACCCGCGCCTTCGCCGGTGAGGCGTTGAACTGAGGGTCGATCCGGGCGTCCAACTCGTCGCCCGGACCCGCCTGCAGGCGCCCGTCGCCGAAGCTCGGCGGATTGACGCCGTCCAGATCGAGCGAGCCCTCGTAGATCCCCGTGGTCTTGCCCGTCTCCAGCAGGGACAACGGCTCCTCGTCGCCACGGCTCGTGCGCACCGTCACGCCCAACCGGTCGAACTGCGCCGGATCGTTGAAGTTGTGGTCCTCCAGGCGCACGTACACCCGCGAGCCCTGGGCGTACGTCGTGGTCACAGCGCCGTAGGCGCCGATGAACCACACCCGGAAATTCAGCGTCGAAGCGGTCGCCGTGGCGTCTCCCGACGGATCGGCATACACCGCCCGCAGCGTCTCGAACTCGTGCGGCGGACCGGAAGCCTGCGACGTCTCCAGCAGGCCGTTCTGGAGTGTCCCCGGCGAGGCGGACCGCAGCTCGATCGAGCCCGTGAACACACCCGAGCCCGGATAGGTCGACTGGAGCGTCACCTGCTCCTGGTCGCCCGAAAGCTCCGCCGTCACTTGCACCGGCACCGTGGGGACACCGGTCCGCTCGTGGTCCACCACCCGGAGGTACGCCCGCGTGCCTTCCAGGTAGACGCTCGCCGGCTGACCCTGCGCGTCCACGAACAGCACGTCCCCACCCGTGAACCGGGCCTCCGCCTCCGACTGCGTCGGACTGTTGGGGTTGTAGAAGAACGCCTCGATGGGGCACAGCTCCACGCCTTGCAGGGTGCCGTCGTTTGACGAGGGGCTCTGGAAAGCGCTCGCAATCCCGCCCTCGAACACCGCCGTGTTGAAGCCCGTCTCCGTAAGCTCGACCGACTCCTGGTCGCTCTGGCAGGCCCGCAGCGTGATGATCGTGGTGTCTCGGTTCAACGGCTGGTTGTAGCTCGGCACCGTCACCCGCACCCGTACCGGCGAGCCCAGCGGGAACGACGTGGTCTCCCGCCCGAAGCCGTCGATGAACACCACCCGTGCGCCGATCGTGCGCGCCGCCGCGCTGTACGGACCGAAGGTCGCCGTCACCTCGTCGCCCAGGTAGTCGGGACCCTGGTTGGACGTCTCCAGCACGGTATTGCCCTGGGACCCCGACAAGGAGAAGGAGAGTTGGATCGAGCCTTCGAAGACGCCCGTGTCCGGACCTGTTTCGGCCAGCGGCAGTTGCTCCTGGTCGCCGGCATGGAAGGACCGCAACTGGACCAGCAGCCCATCCGCCTGGCCCGGGTTGCCGTTGTTGTCCGGGCTGGTCACCCGCACCCGCGCCGTGCCGTTCTCCAGGAGCTCCACCGTGGGAACGCCGGCGTCATCGATGAACGAGATCCCCGCGTTCTCCACCCGCGCCTTCGCCGGCGAGGCGTTGAACTGAGGGTCGATCCGGGCGTCCAACTCGTCGCCCGGACCCGCCTGCAGGCGCCCGTCGCCGAAGATGTACGGATAGGAGTCTTGCAGCTCGATCGAGCCCTCGTAGATCCCCGTGGTCTTGCCCGTCTCCAGGAGGAACAATGGCTCCTCGTCGCCACGGCTCGTGCGCAACGTCACGCCCAGCCGGTCGAACTGCGCCGGATCGTTGAAGTTGTGGTCCTCCAGGCGCACGTACACCCGCGAACCCTGGGCGTACGTCGTGGTCACAGCGCCGTAGGCGTCGATGAACCACACCCGGAAATTCAGCGTCGAAGCGGTCGCCGTGGACGATCCCGAGGGGTCCTCATAAACCGCCCGCAGCGTCTCGAACTCGTGCGGCGGACCGGAAGCCTGCGACGTCTCCAGCAGGCCGTTCTGGAGCGTCCCCGGAGAGGAGGACCGCAGCTCGATCGAGCCCGTGAACACGCCCGAGCCCGGATAGGTCGACTGGAGCGTCACCTGCTCCTGGTCGCCCGAAAGCTCCGCCGTCACTTGCACCGGCACCGTGGGGACACCGGTCCGCTCGTGGTCCACCACCCGGAGGTACGCCCGCGTCCCTTCCAGGAACACGCTCGCCGGCTGGCCCTGGGCGTCCACGAACAGCACCTCACCGCCCGTGAACGTGGCTGTGGCCTCCGTCAAGGCCGGGGCGTTCGCGTTGTAGTAGGAGGCCCGGATCACGCATGACTCCATGCCCTGCAACGTGCCGTCGTTGGCCGAGACGGCCTGCGAGCTGCTCGGAATCTCGCCCTCGAAGACGGCCGTGTCGAAGCCCGTCTCGAAGATCTGGAACGATTCATAGTCGGTCTGGCAGGCGCCCAGATTGATGAACGTGTCGTTCCGCGTCGTGGGGGTATTGCGCGACGGGTCGGTCACCCGCACCCGCACCCGCGAGCCCAAGGGGAACGTCGTGGTCTCCCGCCCGAAGCCGTCGATGAACACCACCAACGCGCCCACCGTGCGCGCCGTGGCGCTGAACGGCCCGTAGCTCGCCGTCACCACGTCGCCGATATAGGACGGCGGGTTGCTCGTCTCCAGCAGGCCGTTACCCGGAGTGCCTGACAGGGAGAAGGACAGTTGAATCGTGCCCTCGAAGATGCCCGTGTCCGGACCCGTCTCGGCCAGAGGCACCGTCTCCTGGTCGCCGGTCCGGAAGACCTGGAGCTGCACCAGCAGCCCGTCCGCCACCTCCCGGTTGCCGTTGGCGTCCCAGCTGATCACCCGGATGTGCGCCGTGCCGTTCTCCAGCAGCTCCGCCGTGGGACGGCCGGTCTCGTCGACGAACGCGATCGAGGCAGACTCGATCCGCGCCCGGTCTCCGGAGGCGAGCACGCCGTTGAAGTCCAGGTGCATGGCCTCGATCTCATGCCCGGGCTGCACCGGGAAGTAGCCGTCGTAGGGAACCTGCGGGGCATGGATCTGCGTGGCGAGCGAACCTTCGAAAACCCCGCTGTCCTTGGCGACTTCCAGGAGCGTCAGCCCTTCCGCGTCGCCCGTCCCCAGGGAGGTCACCGTCACCCCGACCGTATCGAACCGGCTCGGGTCGTTGAAGTTGTGGTCCTCCACCCGCACGTGGACCGCCACGCCCGCGGGGTAGGCCGCCACCTCGTTGCCGTAGGCGTCCACGAAGGACGTGAGCGAGCCGATCATCCCCACCGCGTCGGTCGAGGTCCCGGAGGTCGCCCGCACCGTGTCGAAGAGGTAAGGCGGCCCGTCGATGTGAGTCTCCAGGGTCCCGTTGCCGGGAATCCCCGGCCCGCGGCGCAGCTCGATGACGCCTCGATAGAGATTCGTGGAAGGTCCCGTCTCCTGAAGCGTCAGGAATTCCTGGTCTCCCGAAATGTCGGCCGTGAGGGTCACCTGCACCGTGTCGAGGAACCCCGGAGAGCCGCTGACGTGGTCCAGAACCTGCACATAGACCCGGCTCGACTCCAGGTAGTACTCGGCGAGACGGCCCTGGGCGTCGACCAGATCGACACGGCTCGTCACCATCGTGGCGTCCGCCCGCGAGGAGGTCGGGAGATCGAAATCCGGGTGCACCGCTTCGATCGCCTGGCCGGGAGCCGTCCCGAGGATGACGTCGCCCGGAGGAGTGGGCCCGTAGACGGTCGGGATGGAGCCCTCGAAGATCCCGGTGTCGAAACCCGTCTCCGAGATATAGACAATCTCCTGCTCACCCGTCGCCGGGGAGACGACCGTGATCGGGATGGAGGTCAGGGTCGCCGGGTCGTTGCGCAGGGAATCGGCGACCCGCACGTGGACGCGCTCCCCCACCGCGAAGCTCTGACGCACGTTGCCGTCGTCATCCAGGAACCACGTCAGGGAGCCGGCCATGGAGGCCGTGGCCGTCACGGAGACGTAGCCGGCCTGGATCGTGTCGCGGTCATGAGGCGGGTTCGGGTCGGCGGCCGTCTCCAGCACGCCGGGCTGCGAACCCGAGCCCGGAGCGAGAGAAATGGACTCCTGGAAGACCCCCGCGGACGTCTCCGTCAGGTACAGGAATTCCACGTCCCCGGACCGCGAAGCGGACAGCTGCACCTGGACGGTGTCCGGGCCGGGCGTGACGTTGGCATAGGGGTCCCCCACGCGCACGTAAGCGCGGGAGCCCTCCACATAGGTCGTGGTGACCGCCCCGCTCGCGTCGAGGAGCTCGAGAGTCGGAGGTAGCTGGCCCCAGGATTTGGAAGAAAAAGAAAGGAATGTAAACAATAAAAACAGCATCAAAAGCGTCGCGCGATGCTTTGACATGAGCGGTCTCCCACACAACAAGAAAGAGATCTACCGACAGACGAACCCGAGAGATCTCGGGATCGCCGAAACCGGACTTCGCGTGTTCCAGCCGCCTCGATTCAGTGGAGCCGAAGCGCCGAACCGGGACAAAAACAACGATGGAGGCTGATGGTCCTCACCATATCATCATTCGAATCCCGGCCTCAAGCCCAAAACTGAAGGCACCGTTTCAAGAGGGTGTCCGCGGCCGCCATTGAATTTCACCGGGAAACGCTGAAACTCCGTTTGATAGGATCGGGACCGGGAAGAGAAGGAGGAGGAACGAGATGCCAATCCAGGTCGGGGACAAGGTCCCCAACGTGAAGCTGCAGACGGTCGTGGACGGCAAGTTCCAGAGCGTCTGGACGGACGATTTCTTCAAGGGAAAGAAGGTGGTGCTCTTCGCCGTGCCGGGCGCCTTCACCTCGGTCTGCTCGGACCATCACCTGCCGGGCTTCATCGAGCTGGCGGACCACATGAAGACCCGCGGGGCCGACGAGGTGGCCTGCCTCGCCGTCAACGACATCGAGGTGTTGACGGCCTGGTTCGAGCACTACGGCGTGGCTGGCAAGCTCGTGCCCCTGGCCGACGGCAACGGCGACTTCGCCCTGGCCACGGGCCTGGAGCTCGACTCACGCGATTTCGGTATGGGGCTCCGCTCCCAGCGCTACGCGGCGGTGATCGAGGACGGTGTGCTCAAGGCCCTGAACGTGGACGCGCCGGGCGAGGTGGCGAGGAGCAGCGCGTCGGTGATTCTGCAGTCCCTGTAGGTAAATCGGGCACATCCGGCGAGGAAATACACAGATCCTGCCAGGAAAAGTGTAAAGCTCCGTCCGCCTTACACCCTTTTTCCCCGAAACGATGTAAACCGGCGGCCAGAGGACCGGCCTCGCCGCCGGTTTACACATTCCGGCCGCAAAAAAGTGTAAATCTCCTGGGAAAGTGCGGGTCTCTCTCGCCGTAGTGCCCGATTTCTCCGCCAAACCGCGGGAAAGCTCGTGTATTTACACTTTTTGGCGAAGGGAATGTGTAAACCAAGTCCGCTTCTACACGCTTTGCCGGCAGGAAGGTGTATTCCGGTCCCGGAGCCCTGCCTCAGGCCGCGTCCGGACGCCAGGGAGCGGCCTGCATGCTCTTGAAGCGGTCGAGGAGCACCTTGCCGGGCGGGAATCCACGGGGTTTGCTCACGTCTTCGCAGCGGCAGACGTGGACGGCCACTCTACCCCCCTTTTTCGCCTTGCTGTAGCCCGCCGCGAGGGAGGCCGCGAGTTGCTCCGTCTCTTTCGGCAGGCGATCCAACCCCTCGGGGTTCCTCACCACCACGTGCGAGCCCGATTCAGCGGCCACGTGGAACCAGAAATCCCGGGGGCTGCCGAGCCTGAACGTCAGGACATCGTTGTCCTCCGCCGTCCGTCCCACCAGGACAGTCAGACCGTCCGGGGAGACGAACCGCCGGGCCACGGACCGCCCTTGCCACATCCCGTTCTCGGGATCGGGAAGCGGCGGGGCTTTGCGCTCGGAGCGGGGCATGTCAGTCGATGGGCTCACCCGCCAGCTTCAGAAGCCCCTGGCAGAATTGTTGGAAAGAGGGAGAAGGATTGGCCCCTCTTCCCCGCCATTGGATGCCTAGATACGGCGCCATCCGCTCGGCCCAACCTACTTTGTCTTCGCTTTGAGCCCCGATGACCTCGCGAAAGACCTCCCAGGTGCCGCAGATGCTGTCCTGCACGTAGCTCCTGAGCTTCCCCAGGTTCGCTTGGGGAAAGGCCTTCTTGATCGCCTGTGGATCCCCGAGGTAGAACGCCTCCGTCTCCTCAATGGCAATCCGGAAGAGCACGACGGGCTTTGGATCGCAGGCGTCGAGCACCCGAAGGAGGCGCTCCTTTAGCTCTCCACAGTCGTCTTCATCGACATCGAGAAAGATGAGGATCCGGTCCGTGGCAGGGTCCAGCGCCCGGCCGTACGCCCGGAGCTTCGCGGGAAGCTGGTCCAGGAGTCCCTCTCGCCTCGGGTTTGGCGCGCTGGAAGGCTCTACTGGAAGCCTGCCTTTACCCCGGTGCTGGATGACGGTGAGGACGTGACGAGGCAGAAACCGCGGAAACCAGCCTCTCAGGAAGGCCGCCTCGGAGGGGCCTTCCACCAGGACGTGCAGCCTCAATTCGCAAACCTCTCCTCAAAGTGGTTGCTGTACCAGAGGCTTCCGAGCGGGATCTCTTCCTTCACCATCTCTACGATGATGGGCAGGTCAGCCGTCCTCTTGACCTGGGTATGCCCGTTCTCGTCCTTCTCCATGAGCCAGACCTGGTCGGGCCTCAAAGCATCCACGAAATAGGGCGAGTGAGTGGTGACCAGCACCTGCGTTGCTCCTCGAGATTCCTCGACGTACTGGATGAACTCGCGCGCCAGATCTTCAAGAAGCTTGTGGTAGAGGCCGTTCTCCGGCTCTTCGATGCCGAGGAACGGGCGCGGCTCGGGATCTTCGAGCAGGAGGAGATAGGCAAACAATTTCAGAGTGCCGTCCGACATGCTCTGCTGGTAGAAGGGATCTACGTATCCGCGTTCGTTGAACCGCAGGAGAAGGCGGCCATCCGGGCTCCTCTCATGAGAGATCGTCTGGATCCCGGGGATTTTCCTGGCGATGCGGTCCAGGACCTTCTGAAAACGATCCGGATAGGCTCGTTCGAGATACTGCACGACGTTGCCCAGGTTCTCACCCGTACGGTCCAGGTGCTTTTGCGCTCCCGACACGGGGAGAGTACGGGCTGCATCGGGGACGAAATAGGAGAGGTACCAGCTTTCGATGTAGGAGCGAAGGCCGACGATGCGCGGGTGCTCCTTTAATTGGCCCAGGGTCGTGATGCCGAGGCGCCCCAAGTCGTCGAGCTCGATGCCAAGAGAGGTAGCGTCCTCCCTGTCCTCGGTGGCATCGCCAGCCCAAACGCGTCCCTTTCCCCTTTCAAGACGGAGAAAGTGGAAAGGTTTGCCGTGCTTCTGTCCCTTGCGCCTCTGCCGCAAGGTCTCTTCCACCACGACAGGTACACCGCCAACCTCATTGACGGCAAAGCTGTACGTGATGTGCCGCGACAAGAGGCTCTCCCGGTAGTAGAGATCGAAGCGGATGGCTCCCCTCTGCCCCTGGGTCCGCAGCTTGGCGAAGCCGCCTCGCTGCGGCTTGTCACACGCAGCTTCAACACCCTCGCGCAGACAGTCCGCCATGAAGCCGAAGGCATCCAGCAACGCCGACTTTCCACTGCCGTTGGGTCCGATGAAACAGCTCAGGGACGGCAGGGGGTCTCCTTGGCCGTACCCAGTCTGACCGAGGCTGACGTCGGACAGAGACTTGTAGTTCTGAATCCTCAGGCCAAGTAGTTGGGGCATCAGTCAAAAGCCTAGCACGGCTACTCCTTCACGATCTCCAGCAGCTCGATGTCGAACACCAGCGTCCCCTCCGGCTTGCCGGGGGCGCCGCGGTAGGCGATCTTCTTGGGGATCCAGAAGCGGCGGGCTTCCCCTTCCGTCATGAGCTTCAAGCCCTCCGTCCAGCCGGGGATGACCTTGGTGAGCTGGAAGGTGGTCGGAGTGCCGCGGGAGAGGGAGGAGTCGAACATCTTGCCGTCCGTGGTCCAGCCCGTGTAGTGGACCCGCACGGTGCTGGTGGCCTTGGGGTGGCGCGTGCCCGTGCCGGGCTTCAGCACCTTCCAGGCCAGCCCGGAGGCGGAGTGGCTCGCGGCTCCCGTGGGCGGCGTCGCCACGTCTTCCGGGGTGGGCGGCACGCGCAGGATCTCGAGCAGCTCGACGTCGAAGGCGAGCATGCCCTGGGGCTTCTCCGGCTTGCCCTCGTAGGCGAGCTTGGCGGGGATCCAGAAGCGCCGCTTCTCCCCCACCACCATGAGCGGGATCCCCTCCTGCCAGCCCGCTATGACCTTGCTCAGGGGAAGGACGGACGGACGCCCCCGCGAGACCGAGGAGTCGAACATCTTGCCGTCCGTGGTCCAGCCCGTGTAGTGGACTTTCACCAGGTCGGTCGCGATGGGGTGGTCCGTGCCCGTCCCGGGCGTGAGCACCTTGGAGGCGAGACCGCTGGCGGTCGTCTGGGCGTCGGCCGGGGGCGCCGCCACGTCGGCCGGAGCGGGGATGGGCTCGGGCGAAGGCTTCGGCTCCTGGGATGCCTGCGAAAGGAGCGGCAGGGAGAGGGCGAGGAGCAGGACTGCGATCCAGGAAAGAGACCGTCTGTTCATGGGCGATACCCTACCCGACGGCACCTCTCCGGGCAACCGCGATAGACTCACCTCCCATCTTTGAAGGAGATCCGGATGACGAAATCCAAGCTCGCAGGTCTCGCCGGGATGGTCCTCCTGGCGATGACAGCTCCGGCCCTCGCCCAGAAACCGGCGGAGAGCCTCAAGGTGACGCCGCCGAAGCTGGAGGTGCAGGAGCATACCCTGGCCAACGGGCTCAGGCTCCTGATGCACGAGGACCACTCCGTGCCCGTGGCCGCCGTGAGCGTCTGGTACCAGGTCGGCTCCAAGGACGAGCGGGCCGGGCGCAGCGGCTTCGCCCACCTATTCGAGCACATCATGTTCAAGGGCTCGGCGAATCTGGCGGCCGAGGAGCACCGCAACTTCATCACCTCGATCGGCGGCGTCTACAACGCCAGCACAAACTGGGACAGCACCATCTACTACGAGGCCATCCCCAGCAACTACCTGGAGCGCATCCTGTGGATGGAGGCCGACCGCCTGCGCTCGCTCGACGTGTCGGAGGAGAACTTCAAGTCCGAGCGCGACGTGGTCAAGGAAGAGCGCCGGCTGAGGATCGAGAGCCCCCCGTTCGGCCGCCTGCTGGAGGTGGTGTTCCAGAACACCTACAAGACCCACCCCTACCGGATCCTCCCGATCGGCAGCATGGCCGATCTCGACGCCGCGACACTCGCCGACGTGCGGGAGTTCCACGCCACCTACTACGTTCCCAACAACGCCACCCTGGTGGTCACGGGCGACTTCGATCCGGCCCAGGCAAAGCGGTGGGTGGAAGCGTATTTCGGCCCCATCCCCAAGGGCGGCAGGCCCATCCCCCGCGAGATCCCCCAGGAGTCGGCGCAGACGGCCGAGCGCCGCACCGTGGACTACCACGCCAACACGCCGCTGCCGGCCGTGGTGCTCACCTACCACGTGCCCGAAGCCATCAACCCGGACATCTACGCCCTGCAGGTGGCGAGCAACATCCTGTCCGCGGGCGAGAGCTCGCGGCTGTACCGCCGGATGGTCTATGAGAAGCAGATCGCCCTCGGCGCGGGCGGCCAGGCGTTCGTGCTGGAAGACCCGGGCGTGTTCTTCTTCTTCGCCTTCCTCCAGAGCGGGCAGAAGCCCGAGGACGCCGAGAAGGAGCTCTGCAGGCCGAGATCGAGCGGCTGAAGAGCGAGCCGGTCTCCGAGGCGGAGCTGGCCAAGGCCAGGAACCAGCTCATCTCCGAGCTGGTCTTCGGCCGCCAGACCGTGCAGAGCAAGGGGGACGCCATCGGCTACGCCTCGGCGGTCCTGGGCGACGTGTCGCTCGTCAACCGGCAGCTCGCCGAGTACCAGAAAGTCACCGCCGCCGATGTGCAGCGGGTGGCGAAGGCGTACTTCCGACCCGAGAACCTCACCGCGGTCTACATGCTTCCCGAGTCCATGCGGCCGGTGGCAGAGGAGACCAGAGAAGCCATGAGAGCCCTGAGAATCCACACGCCTGCTTGTCCTGGCCCTGCTCCTGGCGGGCGCCTCCGCGAGTGCTGGCGCAGACCGAAGGCCGACTCCTCCCCCGCCGGCTCCAGCCAAGGACGTCCGCTTCCCGCCGTTCGAGCAGAAGACGCTCGGCCAACGGCCTGCGCGTGGTGGTGATCGAGCAGCACGAGCAGCCGCTCGTCTCCCTGCAGATGGTGCTCAAGGCGGGCAAGACCTTCGACCCGGCCGGCAAGGCGGGCCTGGCGGGGGCCACCGCCGGGCTCCTGACCAAGGGCACGGCCACCCGCTCCGCCCAGCAGATCGCCGAGGCCATCGACTTCGTGGGCGGCAACCTGGGGGCCTCGACGGGCATCGAGTCCGGCTTCGCCAACGCCGCCGTCACCTCGGACCAGCTCGACCTCGGGTTCGAGCTGCTGTCGGACATCGTGCTCCGTCCCACCTTCCCGGACGAGGAGATCGAGCGCTGGCGCCGCCAGTCCCTGAGCGGCCTCCAGATCCAGCAGCAGGACGCGGGCTACTTGGCCGACGCACGCTCTCCGAGCGGGCGCTCTTCGGCTCCCACCCCTACGGCAGCCCGCCGGACGGCACTCCCGAGTCGCTGCAGCGGCCTCACGCGCGACGACTTCGTCGCCTTCCACAAGCGGCGGTACGTGCCCAACGACGCGATCCTGGCCATCGTGGGCGACGTCAAGCCGGCCGACGCCTTCGCCCGCGCCGAGAAGGCCTTCGGCAGCGTGGCAGAAGGGCGAATCGGCCCAGCTCCCCGCGGTGGACGCGGCCCGCGGCAAGCGGCGGATCGTGGTCATCGACAAGCCCGACGCCGTACAGACGGAAGATCCGCCTGGGCCAGGTCGGGATCGCCTTCCGCGATCCGGACCTCCACGTCGAGCGGGTGTACAACAACGTGCTGGGCGGCACCGCCAGCGCCCGCCTCTTCGACGAGGTCCGCCGCAAGCGGGGCCTCTCCTACGGCGCCGGGAGCTACTTCCTCGAAGGCGGCCAGCCGGGCTGGTTCGAGGCGAACACATCCACCAAGACCGAGTCCACCCTGGAGGCCCTGGAGGTGACGCTGGACGTGATCCGCGGCCTGGGCAAGGAGCCCGTGCCCGCTGCGGAGCTCGAGCCGCGCCAAGACCTATCATCACCGGCGTCCTTCCCGCTGGAGATCGAGACCCCCGACGGCATCGCGGGCAAGGTGCTCGAAGCCATGAAGTTCGGCTACGGCCGCGAGTTCCTGGAGAGCTACAACGACAAGATCTCGCAGGTCGGCGCGGCCGACATCCAGCGCTTCGCCAAAGAGCGCATCCATCCGGACGACATGGTGATCGTGCTGGTGGGCAACGCGTCGGCCTTCTCCGAGGCGCTCCAGAAGAAGTACGGCGCCTTCGAGGCCATCCCGGCCGCCGAGGTGGATTTCCTGCGGGCCGACCTCAGGAAGCAGAAGGCCGCTCCCGCTTCCGCCGCCGATCAGTCCCAGGCCCTGGAGGTGATCCAGAAGGTGCACGCGGCCCTGGGCGGCAAGGCTTTCCTGGAGCAGCGCACGCAGATCTCCAAAGGTACGGGCTCCATCACCCCGCCGGGCATGCCCCAGGCGATGCCGATTCCCTCGGTCGTCACCTACCGCGTGCTGCCCGACAAGGAGCGCAGCGAGATCCAGCTCCCCATGGGCACCATGATCCAGGTCTTCGACGGCAAGGCGGGCTGGACGAGCCTCGGCCCCCAGACGCAGGACACCACGGCCCAGGGCAAGGAAGAGCAGCTCTACGGCTTCGACCTCCTGCGCCAGGCCGGCAAGCCCGGCTACACCGTCCGTTCCTTGCCGGACGGCGACGTGGCCGGCAAGCCCGCGAAAGTCGTCGAGATCGCCGACGCCGAGGGGCATGCCACGCGGTTCTTCCTCGATTCCCAGACGAATCTAGTCACGAAAGTAGCCTTTGAATCGAACGGCCAGGAGACCGAGGCCGTCTACACCGATTACCGGGAGGTCTCCGGGATCAAGATCCCCTTCCAGACCAACGTCTCCCAGAACGGCCAGCCGTTCGTAGAGATCAAGTATTCGGAGGTACAGGTGAACGCGCCGGTGGACGAGGGGTTGTTCAAGAAGCCGGGGAGCTGAATCGAAAGCCGAGGGAAAGACTTCGAGAGTCTTCACCCTCGGCCTTCAAGCAATTCTCGTTCAGGGATCAGCCGGCGACAGTAATGGTCGGATCCCACCCGAAGTAGCCATAGAGCACGGGCTTCCCCGAAACGGCATCGCGTTTGTAGAGGCCGAACTGCACCATGTATCCTTCGGTTCCTGTATTGATGACGCTCGCCTGGAAGAACCAGAACGTCTCGTTCACGATCGCGGCCGGCAGCGGAGCCGTCGTCCCCGCGGGCACGACGGCTGACTTGTTTTGGAAGGCTATGTAGTTGAAGGGTGACATCACTTGGGCGCCCTGGAACTGCGGCATGCCGTAGAGCAGGACCGCGTCCTCGAAATTGTCGGAGCCGGAGACGGCGAAGGCGCGTACGGTGTCGCCGACGAGGGCGGTGAAACTGAGGTCCCCGGTGCCTTGACCTGAATTGACGACGGTCCCCGAGGCGACCATATACCCCAAGTCGTGGCCGATACCAGTGGGATTGTTCGGGTCCTGGCTGGGGTTCTGGATTCTTCCCACCCGATCCGTGTCGATCGTGATGAGAACGTTGATGGTCTTGCTCATGGTTATCTCCTGTTCGAATGTAGGGTGAGCTGCATTGCCCACCGGTAATGACCGCTCAAATGAGGTTGACCTTCCTCATTGCGTTCGTAGAGCGCGAATACAAGGTCATAGATCCCGGTTCCGTTGTCAGCGACAACGCACTGATAGAGCCGAAATTGTTTCTGGGCGAGCCCAGCGGGTAGCGCTTCCGTAAGGGAGTGGGGAACAACGGCCGCCCGCTCCTGCGTCTGATTGCTGCAGCGTGTCAGGATCTCGTTGCCCTCGGCATAACGGATGTCCCCGAGCACGACGGCCGCTTCGAAGTTGTTCGATCCGGACGAAGCGAAAAAGTGAAGGCTGTCGCCTGCTTCGGCCTGGAAAACGACATCTCCGGTACCCTGATTCTCGACTTGCCGGCTCCCCGTCACGACCATGTACCCTTGGTCCTGGGCGATGCTCGTGGGATTGTCGGCGTCCCCGGGACTATCACGGGGCAGGGAATCCGTGTCGATCGTGACGCGGATATTGATTGTTCGCTTGCGAAGCGTCTCTGGTGGGAGAGTTTCTGTTTGGCTCATAAGCTATGCCCATCCTTTGACGTATGCCCTTTTGAGCGGCGATTGAGCGGCGATTTACTTGCCGACAGCTTTCTATTAGAGCAACCCTCTTGCCAGAGGAGGCCAAGCCTTGTAAAACGTTGAAATAAAAGGTTTTTAGCCACGTTTCGGTCCCAGGGCTGCCACTCGGCGAAGGCAGGTCCTCCCTGAGGCTCAGACCACCCGGAGCACCGGCTTCCCCCCGGCCCAAGACATTGGCCTGCAAATCGGTTAAGCTCTGCCTGTCCCCAGAGGCAGGTGTCACCAATTGGAGGCAGGCGGGATGAACCTCTACGAGGAGCTCTTCCAGATCTCGAAGCTCCTGCTCGCGGAGGAGGACGACGAGCGGGCCCCGGAGGTCCTCCTGCGCCGCATCGTCGAGCGGTGCGGCGCCGAGACGGGCTTCGTCGTGGTGCGCGAGGAGGGCTCGTTCCAGCAGAAGTTCGACGTCGGGTACGACCGCGAGCAGCGGCTCCGCGGCCGAGCGCCGGTACAGCCGCACGCTGGTGCGCGAGGCGATCGAGACCGGCAAGGTGATCTACCTGCCGAACCTGATCGAAGACGACCGCTTCAGCTCGGGCGAGAGCGCCCTGTTCATCGGCCGCTGCTGCGTCCTCGTGGCTCCTCTGCGCCACGGCGGCGAGGTCTACGGTGTGATCTATCTCGAAAACCGCGAGCGCGTGGACAGCTTCGACGAGGACTGCCGCGCCTTCCTCGCCGAGTTTGCGGAAGTGGCCGGGCTCTTCCTCCTGCGGGCGAGCGAGCGCGAGGCCCTGAGGCGGCGCAACCGGAGCCTGGAGCGCGACCTGTTCTCCCAGCACGATTTCGCCGGCATCGTCACCCGCGATCCGCGGATGGTCGAGATCCTCCAAGTGGTGGCCCAGGTGGCGGACGCGGACGCTCCCATCCTCGTCCTCGGCGAGACCGGCACCGGCAAGGAGCTGATCGCCCGGGCGCTCCACGTCAACAGCCCGCGGCGCGAGCCGGCCGTTCGTCACCGTCCACTGCTCCGCCCTGCCGGGGACGCTGCTCGAATCCGAGCTCTTCGGCCACGTGGCGGGGGCTTTCACCGATGCCAAGCGCGACCGGCCGGGCCGGCTCGCCGCCGCCCACGGCGGCACGCTCTTCCTCGACGAGGTCGGCGAGATTCCCATCGGAAGCGCAGGCCAAGCTCCTGCGCTTCCTCCAGTTCGGCGAGATCCAGCGGCTGGGCTCGGACCGCACGGAGAAGGTGGACGTCCGGGTGGTCGCCGCCACCCACCGCGACCTGCGGCAGATGGTGCGCGACGGCCGGTTCCGGGAAGACCTCTACTTCCGGCTCAAGGTGCTCGATCTGACGCTGCCGCCCCTGCGCGAGCGCCGGGGCGACGTCCTCCTGCTCGTCGATCACTTCCTGCGGCGGCACTGGCGGCGCCCTGGGCGAGAAGCCGCGCTGGACGGCCCGCGCCGAGCGCGCTCTCGTGGCCTACGGCTACCCCGGCAACGTCCGCGAGCTGTCCCACGCGGTCGAGCGGGCCTGCCTGCTCGCCCGCGGTCCGGAGCTGGACCTCAACCTCCTGCCGCCGGAGCTGGCGGGCGCGGCCGGGGATGGTAATGGCGATGGGCCCCTCCCCGAGCCCTTCTTCCGCGAGCTCACCGGCGAGGCGCTGAACGAGGCCCGCGAGTCGAGCGTCGCCGAGGTGGAGAGGCGCTTCATCGAAGAGCTCATGAGGCGCTGCGAGGGCAACGTCTCGCGGGCCGCTCGGGAATCGGGCCTCCACCGGAGCTATCTGCAGAAGCTCCTCGCCCGCCACCGGCCGGTCGCGCGTGCCCTCGCGGGAGAGACCTGATGCAGAGCGTGCTCTGCCCGGTCTGCGGCCGGAGCAACTCTGAGTTCGACGCCCTCTGCTCGGCGTGCGGAGCGGCCCTCCCCATGCCGTTCGCAATCGAAGCAACGCTGGTGGAGGGAGCCTTCCGGCGCCCAGAACGAGGACGACCTCCTGATCGGCCAGCAGGTCTCCCACTTCCGCATCCAGCGCCGCCTCGGCCGCGGCGGCATGGGCGTGGTCTATCAGGCCGTCGACCTCGAGCTGGGCCGCGTGGTCGCCCTGAAGTTCCTCGAACCCTCAGGCCCGCAGCCCCCAGCGACGAGGCTCGCTTCCGCCGGGAGGCCCAGGCCACGGCGGCGCTCGACCATCCCAACATCGGCACCATCTACGAGGTCGGCGAGCGCGACGGGCGGCGCTTCATCGCCATGGCCTTCTACGACGGCGAGACCCTGGCCGCCCGGCTCGCCCGCGAGCCGGTCGCCGCTCTCCATCGCCGATGCCGCCTCGATCGCCGGCCAGCTCGCCTCGGCCCTGGCCGCGGCCCACGGCGCCGGCATCGTCCACCGCGACCTGAAGCCCGAGAACGTGATGATCACCCGCGACGGCCGCGTGAAGCTCCTCGACTTCGGTCTCGCCAAGTGGGCCGAGGCGGCCACCGTCACGGAAAAGGGCATGGTGGTCGGTACGGCCGCCTACATGGCCCCCGAGCAGCTCCGGGGCGAGAACAGCGGCGTTGCCGGGGACCTCTGGGCCTTCGGCGTCGTGCTCTACCAGATGCTCGCCGGAGAGCGCCCGTTCGGCGGCGAGCGCAAGGGCATGGTGCACGCCATCTTCCACGAGGACCCGCCGCCCCTGCGCGGGCGCCGGCCGGACATCCCCGAGGCCCTGGAGAGGATCGTCACCCGCTGCCTGGCCAAGGACCCCGCCGAGCGTTACCCGGACGCCACCGCGATCCTGGACGAGCTGGCGGCCGCGGGCCTCTGGGAATCCAGCAGCTCCGGCTCCACCCTGTTCGTGGCGCCCCCACGCGCCCGGAGCCGTGGCCCTGGCGCTGGCCCTGGATTACCGCCTGGATTACCGCGGCCGTCCTGCTCCTGGCGGCCGGGGCGGTAGCCTTCTTTCTCCTACGCAAGCCGGAGCCGCCGGTCTATGTCGCCGTGCTCAAGCCGGAGATCTCGGGATCGCTGCTCGCGGACGACAGCGCCCAGGTGGAGCTCGAACCTCCAGATCGCTCTCCTGCGGGCCGTTGCGTCCCTGGACGGGCTCGCGGCCCTCGACACCGTCCAGGTCAACGCGGTGCAGGGCGCGCCTGCCCAGATCGCCCGCGCCGTGGCGGCTGGCGAGGTCGTGGCCTCGCAGGCCGACTGCGCCGGCGATTTCTGCCAGGTGAGCCTGCGCCGCCTGGACGGTGCGGATGGCCGCGTGCTCTGGTCGGGTGCCCTGCGCCTGCCCACCTCGGACCCACGCCTCTTCGCCAACGCCGTCTCCGCCTCGCTCCGCCAGGGCTATGCCGACCGCGAGCTGCGCGTGCCGCGGCTGGAGCTGGAGATCGACGAGAAGGATTACCGGACCTTCCTGGCGTTGCGCCAACGGCTCGCCGATCCCACGGCCTACGACGATCTCCTTTCCCGGCTCGGTGAGCTCCGCCAGCGGGCTCCGGAGTTCCTCGACGCCCAGGTGCTCGAAGCCAAACTGGCCTGGCGGCTCTATCTGGACACTGGCGAGGACCGCTATCTGGAGCGGGGCCTCACCGTGGCCCAACAAGCCCACGGCCTGGCTCCGGACGACCCCCGGCCGCTCGAAACCCTCTTCTCCCTGAACCTCGATTCCGGACGCCTCGACCAGGCCGAAGAGACCCTGGAAAAGATGGAAGAGATCGACCCCGCCGGCAGCCTGCTCCGGCGCGGGCAGCTGGCCGAGCGCCGAGGCCACCCTGAGGAGGCGCTGAAGCTCATGGCCGGCGCGGCACGCCTGCAGCCCTCCTGGCGGACGCTGCTCACCGTCGCCAACGCCGAGTACCGGCAGGGCCGGCTCGACGACGCGCGGCGCCACCTGGAAGAGCTCCTGGAGCGCTCTCCTGGCAACCTCGAGGGTCTCAGGACCCTGGCCCAGATCGAGCTGCTGAGAAATCCCGAGCGCGCTGTGGCGTTGCTCCGCGAAGCCGTGAAGAGCGACACCGGCCCTGGATCCCTCACCAACCTCGGCGTCAACCTCCTGCTCCTGCGGCGGTACGGCGAAGCCGAAGCCAGCCTCCGCCAGGCCCTGACCCTGCAGCCAGACGACCCTTCAGCCGCCCTCAACCTCGCGGACTGCCTCACGCTCCTGGGCAGGACGAAGGAAGCCCGCCGGCTCTATACCAACGTCGTGGAGACCGCCACCCACCGGACAACCCCAGGAGACTGGAGCATGCTCGCCGTCAAGGCCCAGGCCCTCGCCCATCTCGGCGCAGAAGAGCAGGCCCTCGAAACGATCCAGCAGGCCCTGCGGCTGACTCCTGACAACGGCCAGCTCGCCTACGAAGCCGCCATCGTCTACACCCTCGTCGGCGACCGCAGCTCCGCTCTCTTCCATGCCCGGCAGGCCGCGGAGCGGAAGGTCGATGCCCAGTGGTTCACCCTGCCATTCTTCGACCCTCTGCGCTCCGAGCCTTCTTTCCAGGCCTTGACCCGCATGGCTCCTTAACCGATCGGATCCTTGGTCACCACGATGGTCGGGTCATGGACCGTGAGGTGCTCGATCACCGCGAATTCGCCGAACGACCAGTCGATGCCAATGTCATAGTTGAACGAGTTCACGCCCACCACCTCGTTCTTGAGTACGGCGGTCCAACGGGTTGCCGTGCCGGAGGGCTCCTGGATAACCGTGACCTTCGGCGGCAGGGGTGGCAAGAAGACGATCCCAGGATTGGCAAACTCCGCACTGAGCCCGGGAGTGTCCACCACGAGGTCCCAGAACAGAGTCCACGTATCCTTGGGGATCGTGATCGGAGCCGTGGTAATCGTGATGTCGCTCGCTTCCGGTGCGAGAGTAACGACCACCGTCGCGGTGATGGTCATGTTCTCCGTATCGTAGGTGACGGTTGATTCCACGGCTGTCGTCGTGGCTGGCTGCGTGAGGGTTGCTTGCATGATTTTTACCTCCCGGAAAAGAGCGGTTATCGATGGAATGGCTGGGACTGTGCCAGAGCAAAGCGCGTACCGCCCTGCCCCAAGACCGGTTTCCCCTGGAGAGCTGGCCCCCCTCAAAGATTACTCTGCCTCCGGCCGGCGGCATGTCTCAGGGCGGGCGGGGGTGCCACGGCCGGGAGGCAGGTGCCTCCGGAAAGCTTCACCGGCGGAACGCGACGCGTAGCATTACCGTCTCGGTCCCGCGGCGGACGGTGAAAACCGATTCATCCCCCCAGCTCCTGCCAGCCACGAGGCGGTTCAACGCCTCCTTGTCGGGCAACGGCGCGCCGTCCATCGTCAGGAGCACGTCCCCCGCTTTGAAGCCGCTTTTCTCGGCGGGGGTCTTCTCCGAGACGAAGATCACCTTCAAGGCCTTCTCCCCTTCGACAGGCGTTGTGGAGAGGCCGAGGGAGGGATACAGCGGAGCAGCCTCGGCCGGCACGCCCCAGAGGAAATCCGCGTAGGACGCTTGGACGGCCTTGACCTCGGTACCGTCGAGCTGGCGCACGTTGACGGGGATCACCGTGGCGATGTCCCCCTGGAAGTAGCTCCGGGCCTGGCGTGCGATGCCGACGCCGTACGCCACGTGACCCGAGCCAGCGAGCACGACCATGACCGTCTCCGGCGTTCCGTGCTCCTGCAGGGCCTTGACGGCGTTGTGGGCCATGGTGGCATCCCAAGTAGCCTGGGCCGAGATCATGGAGTCCCACTGCTCCTCCGTCATGCCGGAATGGAGAGGATCGTCCGCGTCGAAATGGGATTTGAACAGCGCCCGGTGATCCGGGCTCGACGTATCGATCCGCGTAGGGATGTGCGCGGCCTCTTCCGGTGTGAGGTTCTGGAAGCCTTTCTTTCGCACCGCGGCCACCACGTCGCGCGGCGCATTGACGGCGAACATCCGCACCCTGTGATCACGGGCGAAGATAAAGATGCCGCGGTAATAGTTCCAGTTGTAGCCCCAGTTTTCGTACCACCGGGAGAGCTTGAGGAATCCCTCTTCGGTCAGGAGCCCGTCCACCCACTGATCGAGATACCGCTGCTCGGTATAGGGATACATTTCCAATCCCAGGAAGACAGGACGTCCCGCGTGCACCAGCTCTTCGATCACGCGGAGCTGAGCGCGATGGAAATCCATATCTGTATGGCTCTCCCCCACCAGCACCAGCCGCGAGCCCGCGAGCCGCTTCGCCATCTCGGCCGGCGTGACCACGCCGCCCCTGCGGGTGTCGGTGACGCCGTCCAGGACCAGCGGGATCTCCTTGTCCTTGCGGGCGGGATCGCCGATGGCGAGGTGAAGGGAGCGGTCCTCGGCGTGGAGGATGGAGGCAAAGAGGAGAACGAGTGGAAGGAACCGGAGTTTCATGGCCGGAAAGGATAGCCGGTTTGCTCCGGATGGGAATCCTGATATGACTTCCGGGAGTGGACGGATCCTCGGCACAGCTGATCTCCGAGATCCGCGGCGGGATCCCCGGCGCCGCGGTTGGGTTCATGCTTCTGGGGCTGGGGCTCGCGGCCGGGCTGGCGGCAGGGGTCGCGGCCCTGGCGCAGCGGCGGAGGGCCGAGCCGGCCCTGGTTTCCTTCTCCGCCCTCTGCACCCTCTACGCCGTCCGCCTCCTCTGCGACATCGACGTGGTCCGGGTCCTCTACTCGCTGCCCCTGGATCACTGGCAGAAGCTGATCAACGTCCTGACCTATGTCATCCCACTCCCCGCCATCGCCTTCATCGAGCGGGTGGTCGGGCCTGGATGGCGCTCGTCGATCCGGTGGATGTGGTGGCTCAACGTGGCTCTCGCGGCGGTGGCGGTCCCCTGGGAGATCGCCTCTTCTTCTCCCGGCGTGATGCTGGGACCGTACCGGGTCCTCGTAATCCTCGCACTGGCCGTGACGGTGGCCAACCTCTTCGCCCCCAGCCGCGAGCGGACTCCGGACCGGCGCCTGCTGCGAGCCAGCTTTGTCGCCCTGGGCCTCTTCGCGCTCTACGAGAACCTGGGAGAGATGGGGATCTACCTCAGGGACCTGGACGTGGAGCCCATTGGCTTCCTGCTCTTCGTGGCTGGCCTCGGCATCATCGCGGCCCGGCGGGTCTCCGCGGGCCAGGAGCGGCTTGCCGCCATCCGCCAGGAGCTGGAGACGGCGCGCCGCATCCAGGAGTCCACCCTGCCCGGCGAGCCGCCGCGCCTGCCCGGGCTCGACCTCGCGGCCCGCTACGTACCCGCTTCCGAGGTGGCCGGGGATTTCTACGATTTCCTGCCCGGCGAGGGACGGAGGCTCGGAGTGATCGTGTCCGACGTCTCGGGCCACGGCGTACCCGCGGCCCTGGTGGCCTCCATGCTCAAGGTAGCCACGGCCTCGCAGGCCGCCCATGCCGCGAGCCCCGCCCAGGTGCTGTCGGGGCTCAACCAGATCTTCCACGGCAAGCTCAAGAGCCAGTTCATCACCGCCCTCTGCGTCTCTTTGGATCTCGAGAATAGCCGTCTCACATGGGCGAGCGCCGGACATCCGCCGCCTCTCCTCTGGAAGGCGCGGGAGGGCCGGGTCGAGGAGCTGGTACACCCAGGGATGGTCATCGGCCGCCTGCGCCGCGCCACGTACACCGAGGCCTCGGCCGCCCTGGGACCGGGAGACCGCCTCCTGCTCTTCACCGACGGCATCCCGGAAGCGGCCAGCCCTGCCGGTGAGCAGTTCGGCGACGAGCGCCTCCAGGGCTTCCTCAGGGAGCACGCGGCCCTCTCCTCGGACGCCATCGCCGACGCGCTCCTCGCCCGTATCGCGGCATGGACGGGGCGGAGCGAAGGGTTCGATGACGACCTCACATTGGTGGTGGTTGGGATCGGATCTCCTTAGAATGAGGAGACTCTGGACCGTTCTTTTCTCTTCCAAGGAGGCGCCGTGAGCTCGAATCCGACGGGCAGGGGATCCTTCACCCGCAGGGACCTGATGAAAGCTGGTGCCGTCGGCGGTGCGCTGGCCCTTGGCGGTCCGTTGCTGCCGGCAGGGAAAGCGGCCGAGGCTTCTGCCGCCGGGGCCTACTCCCCCGCTCCGTTCGACCTGGAGGAGGTGACCATCAGCCATCTCAAGTCCGGTCTGCGCTCCGGGGAGTACACGTCGGTGGGGCTGGTCGAGAAATACCTCGCCCGCATCGAGGAGCTGAACCGGAAGGGGCCGGAGCTGCGGGCGGTGATCGAGGTCAATCCGGACGCCCACGCCATTGCCGACGCGCTGGATGCCGAGCTCAAGGAGAAAGGGCCACGGGGGCCGCTCCACGGCATCCCCATCCTCCTCAAGGACAACGTCGGGACGGCCGACCGCACGACGACCACGGCCGGCTCGCTGGCGCTGGAGGGTTCGATCCCGCCGCGGGACGCGTTCATCGCCGAGCGGCTGCGCGCGGCGGGGGCCGTGCTGCTGGGCAAGGCCAACCTCTCGGAGTGGGCCAACTTCCGGTCCACCCGTTCGACCAGCGGCTGGAGCAGCCGGGGCGGACAGTGCCGCAACCCCTACGCGCTCGACCGCGATCCCTCGGGCTCCAGCTCCGGCTCGGCCGTGGCCGCCGCGGCGAACCTCTGTGCCGCGGCCGTGGGCACGGAGACGGACGGCTCGATCGTCTCCCCCTCGAACGCTTGCGGCATCGTGGGGATCAAGCCCACACTGGGCCTGCTCAGCCGGTCGGGCATCGTCCCCATCGCCCATAGCCAGGACACCGCCGGTCCCATGACCCGCACCGTGGCGGACGCCGCCATCCTCCTGGCCGCCATGGCGGGCGTGGACGAGCAAGACGAGGCCACGAAGGCGAGCCGCGGCAAGGCGTTCCCGGACCTCGCGGAGCTCCTCGATCCGAACGCCCTCAAGGGGGCACGGATCGGCGTCTGCCATCCCCGTTCCCTGGCTGACAACCCGCTGGTAGACCGCGTCCTCAAGGAGGCGGTCGCGGCCATGAAGGACCGGGGCGCGGTGGTGATCGATCCGGTGAAGATCGTCACCAAAGGGGATGTGGGCGAGCACGAGTACGAGGTGCTGCTCTACGAGTTCAAGGCGGACCTGAACCGCTATCTGACCGACCTGGGCAAGGCGGCGCCGGTCCGTTCGCTCAAGGAGGCGATCGACTTCAACGAGCGCCACAAGGACCGGGTGATGCCGTACTTCGGGCAGGAGATCTTCCTCAAGGCCGAGGCCAAGGGGCCGCTCACGGAGGCGGCCTACAAGAAGGCGCTGGAGACCTGCCGCCGGCTCTCCCGCAAGGAAGGGCTGGATGCCGTGATCGCCAACCACAAGCTGGACGCCCTGGTAGCGCCCACGGGCGCGCCCGCGTGGCTGATCGACCTTGTGAACGGCGACTCTCCGGGAGGCAGCAGCTCGACGCTGCCCGCGGTCTCAGGCTACCCCAACGTCACCGTGCCGGCCGGCTTCGCCTTCGGTCTGCCCCTGGGGATCTCCTTTATCGGCCCGGCCTGGAGCGACGCGAAGCTGATCAAGCTCGCCTACGCTTTCGAGCAGGCGACCCAGGCGCGCAAGCCGCCGCGGTTCCTGCCGACGGCGATCTAGATCTTGAACAGCGCGTCGAACGCCGACCGGGCGTCTCCCGGCGCGGGCTTGTCGCTGTCCCTGGCGAACTCCTGGGCGAGCTTGGGGGTGAAGAGGGGGCACTCGTTGCGGTCCCGCTTCTTGGGGACGCGCGCGGGGATCTCGGCGTGCCGGCGGCACTCCCAGTGGACTCCGGTGTCGAAGTTCACGCAGTTGGAGCAGGTATACAGATCGGCGTTGCACTTGCGGCAGGTGGCGTCGGTCGGCAACGGCTCGTCCGGCATCAGCAACTGCTTCTCGCCGCAGGCCGCGCAGCGGAACACCGATTCCGAGGGGGCTCCCAGGCCGCGCCCACGGGGGCCGTCCTTCTTCTCGCGGGGACCCTGGAGGCCCGGCCGGGGCCGCTCGTCGCGGCGCTCGTCGTCCTTGTAGCCCCGCTGTCTGTACTTCGGTCCGTCTGACATTTGAATCTTTCTAGCAGATGGAAGAAGGAATGTCGAGAATCGCTTCCGCGAACCGGACCGGGGCCTGGGGATCCCAGCCCAGGAAGAGGAGGGGCTCGATCAGCTCCAGTTCCATGAGGGTGAAGACGCCGCCGATCTCCACCCCGTCCACCCGGGCGTAGAGCCAGGGGAGGGGGATGGTCGCGGTCACCGCCCGCGCCTGCTCGACGAGCGCGGGCTCAGGACGCTCCAGGACGGAGGAGCCGCCGAGCTCTTCCTGCACGCGGAAGTCCCCCGTCTTCGGGCGCTTCAGGACGGCGTGGCTGTATTCGCCGCCGAGGAAGATGAACGACCACTCGCCATGGCTCTGGATCTCGGGAAGGAAGAGCTGGACCAGGACCCCGGACGCCTTCAGCATCTCCTCCAGATCCATCTGGACCGGCGCGGCGTCCTCGCGCCGGACGCGCCGGGTGCGGAAGGCCGAAGCGGAGACGGACGGCTTGACCACCGCCTCGTCCCATCCCCGCTCCGCGAGCAGGCCGGCCAGATCCGCCTCCCTCCCCCGCTCCAGCCGCACCGTGGGGACGACCGGGACGCCCGCCGCCGCAAGGTCCACGAGATACCCCTTGTCCACGTTGGCGCGGACCACAGGCGCGGGGTTCCAGAGCGAGACCTCGTCCTCCTCCAGCCGGCCGAGCCAGTCGAGGAAAGCACCCGGACGCAGGTGGTAATCCCAGCACGAGCGGATCACCACTCGGTCGTAGCGCTCCCAGAGGACGCCGGGGTCGTCCCACACGGCGGCTTCGACTCCAGCGCCGAGGCGGCTGAGCTCCGCCACGGCCAGACGGTCGTCGTCCGACAGGCCAGGCAGGCCGGCATGGGTGACGAAGGCGATCCGGCTCATTCAGGGGCTGCGATCAGCCCCAGCTCCTCTTCCGTGGGCTGGAACAGCGCGACGCCCACGGTGCCGGGGCCGGCGTTGGCGGCCACCACGGGCCCCATCTCGCCGATCAGGATCTCCTTCACCTGGAAGCTCTTCTCCAGGAGGCCCCGCAGGCGGTCCGCCCAAACGGGAGCCTTGGCGTGGGCGATGGTCACTGCCACGGGACGGTTGGGATCGACCCTCTCGTGCAGCAACTCCACCAGCTTGGGATGGGCAGCGCGGCCGCCGCGCACACGGTCCACCGGCACGACCTCGCCGTCCACCACGCCCAGAATGGGCTTGATGCCCAGGAGGTTGCCCATCACGGCCCGGGCCTTGCCGATGCGGCCGCCGCGGGCGAGGTACTCCAGGGTGTCCACCACGAAGAGCACATGCATCCGCTCCCGCATGGCCTCCAGGCGGTCCACGATGGCCTCGGGCTCGAGGCCCCGCCGGGCCATCCGCGCCGCGAAGAGGGCCATCATGCCGAGCCCCAGGCTCACGCTGCGGCTGTCCACCACCTGGAGGGTCACCCTCTCGGCCTGGCCCCGCAGCTCCTGGCAGGCAGAAAGCCCCTCCTCCGCCGCCTCCCGGGCGTTGGCCACGGTCTGCGACAGCTTCCCGGAGAGATGGATGGAGACGATGTCCTTCTGCGGCGCGAGCGTCCGGTACGCGTCCAGGAAGTCCGCCTTGGGCGTGGGGTTGGTCCGCGGGTGGACCTTCCCTTTCTCCAGCAGCTCGTAGAACTCCTTGGCCTTGAGGTCCACCCCGTCGTGGTAGACCCGGTCGCCGAAGAGCACGAGCACGGGCACCACGTGGATGCCGTGCGCCCGCGCCACCTCCGGCGGCAGGTCCGACGTGGAGTCGGTCACCACGCACACGAGGTCTTCCGGCTCCTCCAGGGCGACGACGCCCAGCTCTTTCAGGCTCAGCAGGTCGCGCAGGATCTCGCCGTCCGTGGCCGAGGGCATGGCGTCGAGCAGCCGGCCCACGGTCACGCAACCCGGCAGCACGGCCAGCAGCTCCTGCTGGCGCGGCGTGAAGCGGGTCTCGAAGAAGGTCGGACCCAGGTTCACCCGGGCGCGGGTCCTGGGATCGGGCGCGTCGTGGACCCGGTCCTCCAGGGCCAGGAAGATCAGGGACTTCACGTCCTGCCGGATCTCCCGCTCGGTGGCTGAGGGACCAGGAGATTGGCGGAGCCAGATCCAGAACGGTCCGGCTTCGAGCTGGCTCAGGCGGAGGAACGCCTTGACTCCCCGCAGCCGGCCCGTCGAGGCGGCGAGGACTTCGCCATCCTGAAGGGTCACGTCTCCGTCCGCGCAGACGATCCTCCCCGTCAGCCGCACGCGGTGGGCGGACCGCAGCAGCTCCAGGAACGGCAGCAGCGCCAGATCTCCCACCAGGGATTCCAGGTCCGAGTCCGGCTCGACGCCGATCTCCCGGCCCAGGAGCACGAGGTGGATGCGCCGCACGAGGTCTTCGGCCGCAGTGCCATCCGTCTTGAGGAAGAGCACATCCTCCGGCAGGTCCCGGCCCTCCTCGTCCGTCTGGCCGAGAAGCAGCAGGGTGTGCTCGGCCCCGGCATCGACGAGGGTACTGTCCAGGCCGCGCATCACGGCCGCCGGCGCCACCACGATCCCTGGTCCCAGCGACTGAGCGTACCGCCGCCCCTCTTCGGCTCCGACCGCCGGGATCACCTCATACCCGAACCCGCTCAGACCGCTGGCGATCTCCCTGCGGCGGAGGGTTTCCGGATCGACGAGCAGGACGGATGGGCGGGACATCGGTTTATTCAATCCCTAAAGAACGAAATTCTTCTGCAAGCCGGGAACGGCTCCTAGGATAAACCCGAAAGGGGTCCAGGGGCTAGGAGCGGGATTCCACGTGGAACTCGGCCACGATCGGCAGATGGTCGCTCGCCACGCGGGCGACCTGCATGCGGCAGGAATGAACCGAGAGCAGCTTCAGCGGGCCGCGGTGGTAGATGCGGTCGAGCCCGCCCTGGGGAGAGAAGGACGGATAGGTGGGGATGCAGCGGTAGGGTCCCCGCTTGCGCTCCGTGGCGCAGCCGAAGCCCAGGCCGTTGGTGAACTCGGGCAGCAGCAGAGAGCGCCAGTCGTTGAAGTCGCCGGCCACCAGCACGGGCATTTCACTTTCTACGCCCCGGAACTCCACCGAACGCTTGAGGAGCTCGATCTGCTTCTTCCTCTCGCGGGCCGAGAGACCGAGATGGAGGTTGAAGACCTCCAGGAGGCGGCCCTTGCCGTCGAGGTCCAGGGTCGTGTGCTGGCACCCGCGCCGGATCCAGCTCTCGGCCACGGAGAGGTCGATGTTCCTCTCGCGCAGGATGGGGAACCGGGAGAGCGTGGCGTTGCCATAGCGCCCCCTTTTCAGGCTCACGTTGTGGCCCAGGGCGAAGCTCGGATAGCCGGCGGCCTCGGCCAGCTCCTTGGCGAGGTTCAGCTCCCGCGAACGGGGTGCCCCCTCGTCCACCTCCTGGAGCATGACGACGTCGGCGTCGTAATGGCGCAGAATGTCCACGATCCGCTCCGGCCGGAACCGGCGGTCGACTCCGATGGCCCGATGGATGTTGTACGTGATGACGCGCAGCTGCAAACCCGTAGCTCCAGACTCCTGAACCTCGATCTCTCTTGTTTTCTTCCATTTCGAAGGACGAAACGCCTTCAGGGGATCGCTTTTGAGGCGATATAGTAGCCGGGTGCCGCCCGTCTTCACCATCGGCCATTCCACGCGTCCCATCGAAGACCTCCTCTCCCTCCGGGCTTGCACATCCTGGGCCCGGGCCGTGCCGACCCGCACGAGCTCGCCCCCAACGCCCGCGTCCTCCCCGGCGGCCGGCTCCTCTACGCCGGCCCGGCGGGCGAAACCTCACCCATCCCCTCTCCTGAGGGAGGGGGTTGGGATATACTGGCTTCCATGCAAGGTTCAGGTCGAAGCCGGGATGGTCTCGAACGGGGGGCGTCCCTTTATTTTTTCCCCGACCAGAAGATCACCGAGCCGGAGGTCCTCCACCTCCTTCACCAGGGGACCCGCGAGCAGCGCGCCTGGGTCATCTCCCACCTGCTCCGCTACGCGCAGTGGGACGACATCTGGAACTATGTGACGCGCGAGGAGGTCAAGGAGATCTTCCCGGACCTCGACCTCCCCGAGAACCTGCGTCAGGCGTGGGGCCGGATGCTGAAGGTCGAAGCACCCGTCGGGTAGCGGCGTCTAGCGGTCTCCGCCCATCAGGATGTTGCCGATCCCGCCCAGCGCGGAGCCTTCGCCCTTGTTGCGCGGAATCGCCGAGAGCACCTGCTTGGCGAGCCGCTTGAAGGGCAGCGACTGGAGCCAGATCGTCCCCGGTCCCGTCAGGGCCGCGTAGAACAGACCCTCACCACCGAAAAAGGCGGTCTTGATCCCCGAGACCATCTGGATGTCGTAGGTCACCGTGGTCTCGAAGGCCACGAGGCAGCCGGTGTCCACGCGCAGCGTCTCGCCCGGGGCGAGGTTGCGCGAGAGGATGGTGCCGCCCGAGTGCAGGAACGCGAGGCCGTCCCCCTCGAGCTTCTGGAGGATGAACCCCTCGCCGCCGAAGAGCCCCGAGCCCAGCCGGCGGTTGAGCGCGATCCCCACGGAGATGCCGCGGGCGGCGCAGAGGAAGGCGTCCTTCTCACAGAGCAGCCGGCCGCCGTGCTGGCGCAGGTCGACCGGGATGATCTTGCCCGGATAAGGCGCGGCAAAGGCCACCTTCTGCCGGCCCGGGCCGTTGTTGCCGAACACGGTCATGAACAGCGACTCGCCCGTGAGCACCCGCTTGCCGGCCGAGAGGAGCTTGCCCATGACCCCTCCGCCCTGATCCGCCCCCGAGCCGTCGCCGAAGATGGTCTCCATCTGGATACCCGGGTCCATGAAGAGGAACGCACCGGCCTCGGCGATGCAGGCCTCGCCCGGATCGAGGGTGACCTCCACGTACTGGAGGTCCTCGCCGAACAGCTCGTAGTCGATCTCGTGCGCCCGCGCCCCCCCACCCATGCCGGGCGGCGGAGGGGGCGGAGGGGCCGCGCCGAAAGCCCCGGAGAGCTCGGGCTCGGCCGTGATCGGCACCCAGTTGGCCATACCCTGAGTGAAGACGTGGGCGTCGCGGCCGATCCGGCCGCTCCGGATGCCGGCGACGACGTCGTCCCGGCTCATGGGACCCTGCTGCTGGCCGCCGACGGCCACGTACCAGGCTTTGTCGCTCATACTGCCTCCCCTCTCGAAATGCCACCGAACCGTGGCAGGCCTATTCTATCCAGCGGAGAGCCACGACCTGTGTCTGCTGGAGGAGCTCGAAGTTGTTGTCGGAGACGAGAACCAGTGTCCGCGAGCCGTCGGCCAGCCGGGGGCCGAAGGCAAGGCCCTCGATGTTGTCCGGCAGGAACCCCGCCCGGGCGAAGTCGTAGAGAAGCGTCTTGCGCACGGGCGTGTAGCTCTGCCCCGCCAGCGCGTCGAGACCGGAGACATCGGTCGCTCCCGCCGTGGAGACGAGGAAAATTTGGATCCGCATCCCCCGGCCTTCCACGAACTCGCGCTCGACCGCCAGCAGGCGGCCTTCGGAAAGCGCCAGGAGCTCCGCCAGCCCGCGGACCGAAAAACCGGTACCCGGCTTATTCATGGGCTTATTCATGGGATAGTCGATGGGATCGACCTCGTAGACGAGCTGGGTGCCGGGCACGAACCGGTCGCCCTGCCTCTCATTTCGGAGGTCATACCGCAGGAGGCGGACCGGGCTCGGCCGCTCCTTCGCGTCCGGCGCGTCCTGCTGAAGCGCCCGCTCGTTGGCCGTCCACAGCGTCCTCCCGTCCGGCGCCAGGCTCAGGCTCTCGAAGCCCTGATTGCCGCGGACTCCGGTGTCTTTACCCTTCTGGAAAAGGGATGGCACCGTCAGCTCGCCCAACAGCGTCCCCGTCCTCGAAAACTCGCGGATGGAGGGCTCCGTCTCCGAGGAAACCAGCAGGTTCCCGGACGGCGAAAGGGCAATCCCCTCGCCGTCGAAGCTCTTGCCGTTGAAGCCTTCGAGCCGGATCGCCTCCCGCGCGATGGGCCGTCCCGTATCCCCGGCCGTGGCGCCGTTCTCGCCTACGGTGAAGGCAAGCCGGAAGACGCGGGCCGGGGTCTCGCCCTCGTTGTCCACCACGGCGAGCCACGTGCCGTCCGGTGCGGGCACGATCCCGGAGAGGCCGCCGACCTTCAGGCCGTCCACCGCCTCCCGGAAGGGAATGACGAGAGGGCGTGTACCGAGAAGCGAAAGCTTCGGGATGGCGGGAGCCTGCGGGGGTGCATTCCGGGCGCAGGCCGGAGCCAACAGCAAGGCCGCAGCCAGAATGAACCGGAAAGGGATCATCGCGGCACGAAGACCACCTCGAACATCTTCGGCCAGAGCTTGCCGGTGATGAGGAAGGTCTTCTTCGCCGGGTCCCAGGCGATGCCGTTGAGCACCTCGGCCTGCTGGCTCTCGGCCGGGCTGAGCAGACCCGAGGCGTCGATGACGGCCGTCACCTTGCCGCTGCCGGGATCGATGCGCAGGATCTCGTCCGTCTGCCAGACGTTCGCGTAGACCACGCCACCCACGCATTCCAGCTCGTTCAGCCGGTCGATGGCCCGCCCGGCGAGGGTGACGTTGACGCTTCCCAGAACGGCGAAGGTCTTGGGATCGCGGAAGGTCAGCCGGCTCGAGCCGTCCGACATCACCAGCCGTGTGCCGTCCGAGCAGAGCCCCCAGCCCTCGCCGTCGTAGCGCAGCTCCTCCACTTTCGTGAAGTCGGCGAGCTTGTAGACGAACGCCTTCTGCTGCTGCCAGGTGAGCTGGATCAGGCGGTCCCCCACCAGGGTCAGCCCCTCGGCGAAATACTGCTGGGGGACGTCCGCCTTGCGCTTGACCGCACCCGTCTGGGGATCGATCTCCCGCAGGCTGGAGGCGCCGTAGATCCCCGTGCTCTCGAAGAGAGCGCCGTTATGGATGAGCAGGCCCTGCGTGTAGGCGCCCGCATCGTGGGGACGGGTCGAGAGGACCTTCACCTTCAGCCGCTCCGGGGCGTCCGGCGCGCCCTTCGTGGTCACCGCCGCCTGCACGTCCGACGGAGACGGCCGCACCGGCTCAGCCGGGGCGGAGCGTTGGAGCCAGAGCACGGCGGCGGCGAGCAGCAGAGCGCCCATACAGGCAATTATGAGCCAGCGGCGGACGGACTGGGCGGTGGAAGGGTCCGCCCTGGGCGCCCGCCGGAGGCTGGAGGTAGGAGGTTTACGGGCCATGGCGAGCTACCCGCCCCACGAACACTCCTCCAGATACTCCGGATCCGGCATGCCGATCGGCTGCCCCGGCGGCGGCGCGGGCGGCTCGGGGCGCTTCGCGGGATCTTCCGGCTCGCCGCGCTCGAGATAGCGCCCGATCTCGCGGGCGAGGAAGGCCCGCTGCGCGGACTCAGGGTTGTCTGCGGGGTCTCCTGCCCCGCGGCCCAGCTTCTTGCCCAGCGCTTCGCAGCTCGGCGTCCACCCGCGAACGTACGCCCGGCGCGGCCTCGGGGTTGCTGGAGAGGCCGATCAGACGGCGCACCACCACCCACTGGACGGCCCGGCGCAGCTCAGCCAGCCGCTCCGTCTTCGGAGCGCCGCCGCCGAAGGCCTTCTCCTCCACCGCGTTCAGCACGTCCTCCAAGCCCGGCAGCGACGGGTTGCGGCGGTGGAAGTCCACCAGCCGGGCCGCGCGCTCAGGGTTCAGCAGCAGCCGCACGGCCATGTCGGAAGCCGTGGCCGCGGCGGAGACGGGATCGAACGTCAGCCCCGTGCGTCCGTTGAACATCTCCGGGTTCGGCCTGTGCTCGGCCGGGCGCGGCAGCAGGAGAGCGATGACGGGCTCGGGGAGATCCAGAGTCTCCGGCTCAAGGAGCTCCAGGACCGTGGCCAGGGCCTGCCGCTGCACCTCGCCGTCCACCGGCTTCGAAGAGGGCTGGCCGTCGCCGCGCAGGGCGTAGGTGTACTGGAGGCCGCCCACCGACTTCGCCGCCGCTTCGAGCTGGTAGCGGTGATGGAAGTAGAGCGGCACCAGCACCTCGTTGAGCAGCGCGAGCGGCCGGCCCGGTGCAATGTTGTGCTCGCCGAAGTTGGCGAGGCCGATCCGGCGCACGGCCAGGGCGTGCTTCAGCCCCTCGGTCGGCGTCGCCGGTTGTCCCACAGGTGGGCCAGGGGGTTCGCCGACCCCTCGGGACGGGCGTCCTCGTCGGTCAGGAAGATCAGGCCGAGGGAGAGGTTCTCCTGGAGGATGGCGTCCAGCGCCTTCTTCTCGTCCGCTCCCGGCGAGAATTCGGTGTAGGCGTAGCGGATGGCCTGGACGTCCCACTCCCCCACGCCCACGCCGTAGGCCTTGGAGAAGTCGAGCTTGCCGTCCGGGGTGACTTCCACGAGCGGAGCCGGATAGTCCATCACCGAGGCGCGGCCATACGTGGAGGCGGCGAAGTTGTGGGAGAGCCCCAGGCTGTGCCCCACCTCGTGCGCGGCGAGCTGGCGGATCCGGGCGAGGGCGAGCTGAACGGGATCGTCCGGCGCGCCCGTCCCCGTCTTCTCCGTGCCCGCGAGCCCCTCGAAGAGCAGGCGGTCCTGCCGGACCCGCAGCGATCCCAGGGTCACGTGACCCTTGATGACCTCGCCCGTGCGCGGGTCGATGACGCCGCCGCCGTAGGACCAGCCGCGGGTCGAACGGTGCACCCACTGGACGACGTTGTAGCGGGCGTCGAGCGGATGCGCGTCCGGCGGCAGGAGCTTCACCTCGGAAGGCGTCGATGAATCCGGCCTTGTCGAACGCCTTCTTCCACCAGCCCGCCCCATCCATCAGGGCGCTTCCGCACCGGCTCGGGCGCTCCGGAATCGACGTAGTAGACGATCGGCTTCTTGACCTTCGAGCGCGGGAGCCGCGGGGTCCACCTTCTCCAGGCGGTGCCGCGAGAGGTACCGGGTCTCGATCGGCGCGGAGAGCGGCGCCGCGTAGTTCAGGAAATCCACCGCGTAGGAGCCCGAGCGGGGATCGAACGGCCGCGGCTTGTAGCCCTCCTCGCTGATATTCGGCAGGCGCAGCAGCGAGTGGTGCTGGACGAGCGTCACCGTGCTCGCCGTGGGCGCCGTCCGCCGCACCAGCTCCCCCGGCTCGTTCGACTGGTAGGTGAGGATCGCCTCGAATTCCAGATTCTCCGGGAAGGCCAGGCAGCTCTCCAGGTCCACCACGCTCCGCCCGGCGTCGAGCGACCAGTTGCCCTGCCCCGTGGCCTTCATGCGGGCGGCGATGTCGTGCGCGTCCCGCACCAGGAAGGAGGTGAAGTCCACCAGGGCCCGCCCGTCCGGATCGGCGGCCGTGATCTCCCCGGCCCAGAGCACCGAGGTGGCGAACGACTCGCGCACGGTCTGCCTCTCCAGGGGGTCCTCCGACAGGGCGCGGAACCGCAGGTTCGGCTGCTCCACGAGCAACCGCCCGCCCACCCGGCGCAGGATGACGACCCGCGTATCGCCGAGCTGTCCGCGGTCGAGCCCCACGGGATTGGAGCCCAGGCCCGTGAGCAGCGCCTCCTGATAGAGGAAGCTCCCCACCTCCCCGCCCTTGCCCCCCTTGGAGGGAACCGGCGGCACCTCCAGCCAGATCTTCCCCTTCTGGCGGTCGACGTGGAAGTTGAGGAGCCCCTTCTTGCGCTCGAAACCGGCGGTCGCCTTGGCCACGGTGGGCAAGGCGCCGGACGGAGCAGCGGCGGGCTTCGCGGATTGCCCTTCCTGAGAAGAGCCTTGGGGAGCAGCGGCCAGGGGGGTAATCCAGGACAGGGCGGCGAAGATCAGCGGAATCGATCGGGTCTTCATGAGACCGGGGAGTCTATCGCGTCTCTCCACCAGCCCCACACCTGAAATACTTCCGTCCCTTTCTTCACTTGTATGTAGTAACAGAACCTCCTCCATTCGTGGGGTTTTGGTGGTGGATCATGGTTTCTACGAAGGCCTCCGCAGTACCCTTCCATCCCGCCTCAGGATCTCCTCGCGATTCTCGTCCTCCCCCGGCTCGCTTCAGCCCTCGACCCGCACCGGGTACTTTTAAAGAAGTGCCGTGGTGTAGATATATGAATTGATGCACTCGTCGGGAGGGCACCGGACGCAGCTCGATCTCCATAAAGGAGAAAGGACATCATGAGGAAGATCGCAATCGTCGGTGCTGGACAAGCAGGAATGGTTCTCGCGTTTGGACTTCTCAAAGAGGGGTACGAGGTGACGGTCTTCGAGGGGAGGTCGGCGGATGAGATCGAGAGGGGCCCGATCTTCTCCACCGCCATGGTCTTTGACCGCCAGCTCAACGTAGAGCGCAGGCTGGGGCTCCATCAATGGGAGGGGAAGGCCCCCGTCTGCAACGGCATGCACTCGACGCTGCGCCTGCCCAACGGAGAGATCATCCTCCAGGTGCAGGGCGGCCTCGACGAGACCTGCCAGGGCGTGGACGGCCGCATCAAGACGGCCACCTGGCTCCGCAAGCTCGAGGCCGAAGGCGGCAAGGTCGTCCACGCCGCCGTGGGCCGCTCTCTCCTGGAAGGGATGACCGAGGCGTTCGACCTCGTGGTCGTGTCCTCCGGCAAGGGAGAGATCGGCCAGATGTTCGAGAAGGACCCCGAGCGCTCGTACTTCGACGCGCCCCCGCGCCGTCTGGCGGCGGTGATCCTCAAGAACGTCCGCGAGTGGGAAGAGATCCCCTACACCACTCTGAAGTTCCAGTACTTCATCCAGATCGGGGAGTTCTTCTCCATTCCCTTCTACTCCCACACGGGACCCTGCCGCGCCGTGGTCTTCGAGGCCCCGCCCGGCAGCCCCATGGACGTGTGGGGCGACGTCAACAGCGCGGACAAGGCGCTTGCCACGGCCCTGCGCCTCCTGCGCGAGTACTCGCCCCAGGACTGGCTCCACTACCGCAACGCCCAGCTGGTGGACGAGCGCGGCTGGCTGAAAGGCGCTCTCCTCCCCATCGTGCGCAAGCCCGTGGCCCGGCTGCGCAACGGCGGCATCGTGATGGCCATGGGCGACGCGGCCATCCTGAACGATCCGATCAGCGGCACCGGCGCCAACGACGCCGTCCGCCAGGCCGACCGGATGACCCAGGCGATCCTCAAGCATGAGGACCGCCCGTTCACGGCGGACTGGATGCAGGAGACCTTCGACGGCTATTACAACGAGCGCGGCCGGTACACCATGGATTTCACCCGCCTGATGACCGGCCCCATGACAGAGCCCCTGTGGAAGGTGCTCCAGGCGGCGGCCCAGTCGCCGGGCGTCGCCCACACGTTCGCCAACATGTTCAACGACATCAAGGAATCGCTGGGCTGGATGACCGACATGAAAGCGGCCGACCAAGTCTGCGGCGCGTACGCCCACGAGCTCAAGGGTGCGCGCTTCATGGCCTTGGCGGACGCCATGGCCCGGTTCATGCCACAGCAGCCCGGCGTCAAGGTGCAAGCCGCTTAAGCGAGCGGCGTGCGGAAGCTCCCCTTTTGAGGCAGCCCGGAGCGATTCCGGGCTGCCCTTTTTTAAACCTCGATCCTCAGGAGCTTCCGAAGATCCGAGCGGCCCTGATCGGAAAGGCGCACCGCCCGCGTCTCCGTCCGCTCGATCCAGCCCATCTCGAACAGGCGATCCAGCAGCGCGGAGCCCAGCGCTCCGGCCAGATGGTGGCGCCGCTCGCTCCAGTCCAGGCAGGCCCGGGCGAAGATCCGCCGCGTTTTCCGGGTGCCCTCGACGTCCACTCCAAGGCCGGTGAAGAACCGCTCTCCCGCCGCGGTCAGCTCGTACTCCCGCTCCTGGGGCACCAGCAAGTCCTGGCGAATCAGGGCCTCCGTGATCTCGACGCCCATCCGTCCCGCGAGATGGTCGTAGCACGTGCGCCCGAACCGTAGGGCCTTGGCGATCTTGCCCTCCCGGTACGTGCGCGCCGGAGCCGGCGGCGCCAGGGTCGCCAGGGATTCCAGGACCCCGACCACCGCCGGATTGGCGAGGCGGTAGTACCGGTGGCGCCCCTGCCGCTCGGCCGAGACGAGACCGCCGGCGATGAGCTTGTCCACGTGATAGCTGATGGTCGCCGCCGTGACTCCCGCCCGCAGCGCCAGCTCGCAAGCGGGCAGCGCCCTCCCATCGCTCAACGAGAAGAGGATCGTCGAACGGGTGGCATCGGCCACGAGCAACGCCACGGGAGCGACCTGCGCATCTGCATCCATAGTTAGATGACCCTCAAAACCCTTCCTCTCTATCTTCTCACGCCATGACAGAGCCATTCCCGTCCGATCCCATCGCGGCCGTTACGCACCCCGACCCGTATCCCTACTACGCGGATCTCGCAGCCCGGATGCCCCTGGCCTGGAACGCCGCGCTGGGCCTCTGGGTCGCCGCGAGCGCCGAAGCCGTGACCGCCGTGCTGACCAGCGATCTCTGTCGGGTGCGTCCCCCGGCGGAGCCCGTTCCCCGGGCCTTCCTGGGATCGCCCGCCGCGGAGATCTTCCGCCATCTCGTCCGGATGAACGACGGCCCCCGCCATCAGGCCCTGAAGCCCGCCGTGACGGCGACCCTGACCTCTCTGGATGCCCGGGCAGAAGCGCGTCGTCTCGCTGTGAATCTGGATCCCCATCAGGTGAATGACTTCGCCTTCCGCCTCCCCGTCTACACCGTCGCCACCCTGCTCGGAGCCACTCTGGACGCACTGCCCACGATCTCCCGCTGGGTGGCGGACTTCGCGCCAGCCTTGGCGCCCGGCAGCACTCCGGATCAGGTGGAACGGGGGAAGGAAGCCGCCGGCCACCTCCTCGGCCTGTTCCGGTCCTTCCTCGACGTCGACGACGTGATCCTCGCCAACCACATCGGCTTCCTGTTCCAGGCCCACGACGCGACCGCCGGCCTCATTGGCAACACCCTTCTCGCCCTGGCCCGCCGTCCTGAGAGCCAATTGCCTCAACTGATCCAGGATGTCCTCCGCGACGATCCCCCCGTCCAGAACACCCGCCGCTTCGTCGTCCAGGACGGCCTCGTGGCGGGCCAGCCGATGAAAGAAGGAGACGCCATCCTGGTCCTCCTCGCCGCCGCCAACCGGCCCTTTGGGACCGGCTCCCATGCCTGCCCGGGAGAGACGCTGGCCACGACCATCGCGCAGATCGGCGTCGAGACCCTGCTGCAAGCCGGCCTCGATCTCGAAAAGCTCGTCGCCTCCGTGACCTACCGTCCCTCCGCCAATGTCCGCATCCCGATTTTTGGAGATTTACAATGATCGCCGTCATCTTCGAAGTCTGGCCCCGCGAAGGTCACCGCCAGGAGTACCTCGACATCGCCGCGAGCCTCCGCCCGCAACTGGACACGATCGACGGCTTCCTCTCGATCGAACGTTTCGAAAGCCTCACCGAGCCCGGCAAGATCCTCTCCCTCTCCTTCTGGAGAGACGAGGAAGCCGTCCAGGAATGGAGGCGGCGTGAATCCCACCGAGCCGCCCAGGCGAGGGGCCGAGGGGAGGTCTTCCGCGATTACCGGCTCCGGATCGCCGGAGTGGTGCGGGATTACGGCATGTTCGATCGGGAGCAGGAGCCCGAAGACAGCCGCCGAACGCATGGATAAGGATCACCTGGGAGCGCCGGCATCCCTGCCGGCCCACTAACTTTGTTTTTTGTTCACCCTGAAAGGGTTAAATTTGAATAGCCCGGTGCTTTAGCGCCGGGAAACGGAGTCCACCCCACCTCCCCTCCGCCCTGAATGGGCGGGACCCAGCGCCTCCGAAAGGCACCGCCCCCTCGGGGCGGAGATGGATCGGGGAATCTGCCGACCCGGCGCTGAAGCGCCGGGCTATTCAAATTTCGCCCTTTCAGGGCGGGGTTTTTCCGGCTGTTTCGCGTCAGTCGAATCAAGGGCCGTAGCCATTGAGGTTATAGCACCTCGGGTTTTGGGTTTAGCTGTACACTCCTTGCGACAATTGAATTTGCATAGCTCAGCAGTCGAGATAGACAAACTTGAGCGGCCTCAGAAGATGAGAAAATTTTGCCACCGCGATACCAGCCGTATTGATCTCTCCCAATACGAATTAACTGGAGTTCGTCTCGCCTCTCCTCATCACCCTCCGACATGTACTGCAAACCAAGAGAACCAACATTGATCTTGTTAATGTGACACCTAGCTAATGGCCGTTGTCGTTCCTCGGTCAGGCTCAAAGTTTTCTCGTCTTGGTCAAGCGCCAAGCTGTGTTCGTCATGAAGATACCCAGCCAGAGTTCCAAGCTCTTTCTTTAGTGCCTCTATAAAGGCAGAAACTTCTGTCTTGTGCACTTCCGCACGGAGCTTGCCATTCTGCTCAAAATCGCTCCGCCAAGTGGTTGTCGCTAGGATCTTTGCTGCTGCGCGTGGGTCAAAGTCTTCCATAGCCTTTCCTTATTAGTTGATCGTCAACGCACAACCCCGTACTTTTGCATCAACCGCACTTCTGCCGGGCGAACTCTTCACTCCCGGAGGTCAACCCACGGCCAGCCCCCCGCAAGCGTTGCAGACGTTCCCGGCGCTCTTCTGGCAACAACTCCTTGAAGGGTCTGGGGTCCTGGGCCAGTTCCCGCGCTAGAGCAGCAAGGCGCCCACGGTTATGCGGCGGAACTTCAGCCTGCTCCATCGCCTCTGCTTCCGGCACGAGCACGATCAGTTCCGCCGGCCCAGGCGGGATCGTCTCAGGGAACTCGATCGTCACTTGGCGGTCTTCCAGAACCACGACATGGATTCTGCAGGCTTGCATTGCTGGCGTTCTTTCCGTCTTGGGGACCAATCTACCATCTGCGAAGGGTCCTCCGGAGCCACCGTCACCGGAATGCGCCCTTCTCGTCGTATCCAAGGATCTCTTCAGCGCTCCGCGTATCGAGATCAGGCAGAGAGCTACACCGCCGGCTGATCTCCATCAGGATCTCCTCCAAGGCTGGAGGCTGGATCACGGCGTCTGGTGCCTCAGGGCGGACTTGTCGAGCCAGTTTCTCGCCCTTGTCTTTCTTGCTGTTGATCGCCATGGAGATTACTCCCAGGGAGTCCAGAAGGTGAATGGAACTCTAAAACCTGCTTCTCGCCGAGGCAAGCGCCTCGCCCCTCTCCTGCCGCCCCTGGCGGGGCTGGGTGAGTTGGTTGAGAATGCTTGGGAGACGCCGAGGCAGCCTGCCTGCGCCCCGCTGGGGCTTCCTGAGTTAGAGGGTGGCCTTTCCCTGGCGCTGAAGCGCCAGGCTTCATGCCTGTGCCCCTCCGGGGCGGAAAAATGGCGCCTCTGGCGCTGTACAGCGCTGCGTCCTCATCCGTCCGTGCCCGTCCGTGCCAGTCCGTGTCTCCCTTGCGGAGTCCAGGGGAAGGCCGCCCGGTTTCCAGGCTGGCGCCCTCGGGCCTCCTCTCCCCGCTCCATAGGCAGGGGCCGGGAGGCCACCGCCCCACAGCGGCCTCCCGGGTAATCGTATCAATTGTCAAAGAGCCACAGTCTGGCCAGCCAGCGCCAGACGGGCATGGCCGTTTCAGCAGATTCTTGGAGGTATTGTCATTTCGGCCAGCTCCACTAGAATACCCCAGAGCCGAACGTTCTGTCCAGACCTGATTTCGCCTCTTCGGCTCTTGAGGCAGTCATTTCCAATTTGGAATCCAGTGAATTTCATTTTGGAATCCAGTGGATTCCAGAAGAGAAGCATTCATCTTGGATCTAGAATCCACTGACTCTAGCGCAGAAGCATTGTAATCAAGAGCAGAATCCAGTGGATTCCAAATTGAAACCCACTGGATTCCACTTCAGATCCACTGGATTCCAGAATAGAATCCACTGGATTTTAACTTTGAAGTGAATGATTCTGGCCAGAATCCAGTGGATTTGAAGCTCGAAAAGATGGATTCCATGGTTGACATGAAAGGCTCTCTCGTGGATAATGCCGCCTCTTTCGTCGTACAAAGACCTTGGCAGTTGAAGCCGAGTAGTGAAAGTTTCAAAAACAGATGCGGCACGATTGTGCCTCATCGTGTTCATTGACAAACGATGGACCGGCAGGGACGAGGTGGCGGGAACGCCCCTGCCGGCCTTCCTCTATACAGAGCCGGGGGCCAGGGCCGGGCCCTCGGCTTGCCTGCCGAGGCGGGAATCGGCTATAAGCAAGAGTCATGCAGACGCTGGCCATCCCGCAGCATCCCGTTGAAACCACAGATAAAGACTTCGAATCGCTGGGACTCAGCCAACCGATCCTGCGCTGCATCCGACTCGTGGGCTTCGAGCATCCGACTCCGATCCAGGCCGCGGTCATCCCAGCGGCGCTCACGGGGCGGGACCTGGTCGGCCTCGCCGAGACCGGCTCGGGCAAGACGGCGGCGTTCACGCTGCCGATCGCCGAACGGCTGGCCCGCGATCCCGGCCGCAAGGGTCTGATCCTCTCTCCTACCCGCGAGATCGCCCTCCAGACGCAGGCCTTCCTCGACGCCTTCGGCGGCGATTACGGCCTGAAGAGCGTCTGCCTGATCGGCGGGGTCAAGATGGGGCCGCAGCTCCAGGGCCTGCGCCGCCGGCCCCACGTCATCGTGGCCACGCCCGGACGCCTGCTGGACCATCTGGAGCAGGGCACGGCCCGCATCGACCAGACGGACGTGCTGGTGCTGGACGAGGCGGACCACATGCTCGACATGGGCTTCATGCCCCAGGTCCACCGCATCCTCCAGGAGCTCCCCGCGAAACGGCAGACGCTGATGTTCTCGGCCACCATGCCGCCCCCGATCGAGCGGCTGGCCCAGCAGTTCATGACGGACCCGATGCGGATCGACATCACGCCCGAGGGCAAGGCGGCCTCCGGCATCAGTCACCGGCTGTATCTGGTGGAGCCGGAGAACAAGAAGGCGTGCCTGCTCGCACTCCTCCACCAGGAGCTGGGGAGCACGCTGGTGTTCATCCGCCGGAAGTCGGACGCGGAATGGCTCCAGGGAGTGCTGGAACGTGAGGGGCACCCGGTGGAGCGCATCCACTCGAACCTCTCGCAGGGGCAGCGGGTGCAGGCGCTCCAGGGCTTCCGCCAGGGCGAGCACCGCATCCTGGTGGCGACGGACATCGCCGCCCGCGGCCTCGACATCCCCCGCGTGGGCCACATCATCAACTTCGACATGCCGGAGACGGTGGAGGACTACATCCACCGCGCCGGCCGCACGGCCCGCGGCAACGCCACCGGCATCGTCTCCACGATCAGCACCTGGATGGACAAGGCGATCATCCGGGAGATCGAGACGACGCTGGGCGAAGACCTCCCCCGCTGCACCGTCCCGGGTGTGTCTCCCTACGTGGAGATGAAGCCCCGGGTGACGCTGGGCAGCCGGCGGGGGATCCAGAAGGTCAAGCGGCGGTAGGCCCTGCCAAGCCCAGCCGCACATCCGCGCGGCCGGGGAGGTGAGGGCTCAGGAAGGAGTCTCGGAGCTCAGCACGCCCTCGAGCTCCAGATTGCCATCCATGTACTTGAGGTTGAAGCGGAACAGGCGGATGCGCCAGGCGGCGCCGTCCTTTTCCAGGTGGAAATCGTAGCTGCCCACGAAGAACCGGGTGTGCTCGCCGCTGGCGTTGGGCAGGTAATGGGAGGCGATGGCGTAGCAGAAGGCGTCCGCCTCGTTGCTCTTCAAGGTGACGCGGAAGTTCCCCACCTGGTGATGAAGGGCCCGCAGGTGTCGCAATCCCCGCTCCCAGCCCTCCACGATCTCCTCCGCGTCCGTCTCCCCGGGGTCGTTGCCGGTCATCGAGCTGATGTCGAAGAAGACCCGCGGCGCGAAGCACTCGCGGACCGTCGCCCAATCCCGTTGATCCGTGGCAATGAACAGCCGGGTGATGGTGTCGATGATGGCGTCTTTCTCGACGAGGTATCGCAGGGTTTCGTCCATGATCCCGACGATATTTCCCGCGGCGGGGTGGCGTCAACGGTGGAGGCTAGGCCGGGAGCCGGCCCATGGAGCGCAGCCAGCCATAGTGCGACGCCAGGGCGCTCCTCAGCGTGAGATGAGCGTTGTAGCGGATTCCATGCTCCCGGCACGCCTGCTCGACGACGCCGGTAATGGCCGGCAGATGCACGTGGCTGATGCGGGGGAACAGGTGGTGCTCGATCTGGTGGTTGAGCCCCCCGACGTACCAGGTCAGCAGGCGGTTGCGGCGGGCGAAGTTCGCGGTCGTCTCCACTTGGTGGATGGCCCACTCCTTCCCCACCGCGGCCCCGGTCTCCTCCTGGGAGAAGGAGAGCGTCTCCTCGTTGGAGTGGGCCAGTTGGAAGACGATGCTGAGAGCCAGTCCCTGGGCTCCGGCGGTGAGGACGTAGAAGAGCAGGACCGCACCCGGCGGATGGAACAGCATCGGCAAGGCAAGAGCCCAGCCGAAGAAGGCGAGCTTGCCCCCGAGGAAGACCGCGAGGTCGAGGCTACGAGGCCGGGGAATCGGATGGTCGCCAAGACGGCCTCGCGCGACGGCGGCAAAGTCATCGTAGAAATGCCATTTCGGCGCGATGAAGGCGTAGAGCAGCCACATGTAGAGGTGCTGCCACCGGTGGTAGAACCGGTGCGGCTGGTGGTGCGACATGCGGCAGAGGCTCCCGAGGTCGATGTCGTCATCCAGGCCGTGGACATTCGGGAAGCTGTGGTGGAAGACATTGTGCTTCCAGCGCCACACGTACGAGCTGGCGCCCAGGAGGTCCATGGTCGCGCCCAGGAAGCGGTTGACGCGCTTGGACGCGGAGACCGCGCCGTGGTTGCCGTCGTGGCCGACGTTGAAGCCCAGCGCGGCGATGGCCAGGCCGAGCGACACGGCCATGGGCAGGGCCAGCTCCCACCGGTCCGTGCTGACGAGACCGGCGTATGAGGCGCCTGCCCAGAGGAACAGCGCCGCCGTTTTGAGATAGATGCGCAACCTGCCATAGTGAGAACGGCCCAGCTCGGCGAGCCGGCCCTCTACCCGGGTTTGTAAGTCTTGCTGGAAGGTTCGTTCGCGGGAAAACTTGAGCCTGCTGGATTCAATCACTCTTTCCTTTACCTCTCCCGTAATGGTTGGCGATGCCCTACACCGGCAGCGTCACCACCACCTCGAGGCCCCCCTCTTGCCGATTCCGTGCCGTGATCCCGTGCTCTTCGGCGAAGTTTCCTGCCCCGGTGCCAGGATCTGCCTCCAGCCTCAACGTCAAGTCTGCCTATCGAGCCAGCAGCTCTCTCAGACGGCGCGCGACAGGGTGTTCCAGGAGGAGTGAGCGACCCTGGCCGTCTTCGAGCAACTTGTGCGTCAGCCATTCTCCCAATTCGGCCTTATGGGTCCTCATGTCGCCCCGGATCTGCCGGAAAAGTGACGGTCTTGGCTGGAGTGCCCGCAGAGCCCGAATGGCAGGAGCCAGAACGTTCAAATCGGGACGCCTCTCCTGCGGATCACCCCAGCCGTGCCGTGGCCAACCTCGAACGCTCCTCCCCTTGATCCCGAGGACCGCCGAACCGCCTGCTCGTCTTGGGTCAGCATTCCCTCGAAGACAGGCTCCATGCACACGGGCAGGACCATCCCACGTTCGAGGGGAGGCAGACGCTGCCGGGCACTGGGGACCTGTCGCTGTGAAAGATCCTCGAATCGCCGCCGCGCAAGCTCACGCCAGAGGTCCGGCAGGCAGTCTGACTGGGCGAGGAACCGGTAGAGATCGCAGGTCTCGATCCAGCGGCAGTACTCCTCTTGAGGGTTCCACGCGGGGACCAGGTCCCAGGCGATCACCGCCACGTCAAAAGGGGCCCGGGCCAGCACCCGTGCCATGAGCTGATCGAGCCGCTCTCCGGCTCCGCTCATCGGCGGGTTGGCGGGGTCCATCGCGACGAGGTGAGTTTTCGAGATGGGGACCACGAGATCGAAATGCCGAAGGCCAAGGATAGGGACGGCAGGAGGTTGGAGAGTTGAGGATTCCTGCCGCCCCTGACGGGGCTTGGATCTTCTGGTTTGCCCGAAAACCCGGCCCTGAAGGACCGGGCTAATGACAATGCTGTTCATTTAACGATTTCGATGCCGATGTGGGTCCGGTGCGGACGGGTTCTCTTGGCTCGGCTCCGGGTGGGGAATTTGCTGACCTTGCGCTTGACCGCGCGTGGGTTGTGGCGCCCTCGACTGGAGACGGCCCGGACCTCAAGGATTTCCTCCAGTACCGCCTGGTGAAGGAGTTTCCTCTCCTGAGGGGGGAAAAGAGAGCACGGTCAAGAGTTTCCGTTTGACCACCCGAACCGAGTGAACGAACGATAGTTCGTCCGGATCGACCTGGGCTTGAAAGGCCGCTTCGTGCATCAGACCTCGCACCGCAAAGTGCGCAAGCATCAGGCCGTAGAATTCTTGATAAACCAGTTCAGGAGTCTTGCTGCGCAGGACGATCTTGCGTCCGCGAAGGTGGGTCTTCAACTCGTCCAGAGCCCCTTCGATTTCCCAACGCTCGTGATAGAGAGCGGCCAACTCTTCGGCGGGCGCCAAGTGTTCATCGAGAATGCTGGTGACCAGACGATAGAGGGGCTCAACAGCCGGGATCCCTGTGAGTTGGTAGTCGATGACGCGGACGATTTGCCCCCGACGGTCCCGCTTGCGATCTTTATCGGAAGGGTAGATCTTGCTGAGGTAGGAACCATCCGAGAGGCGTTTGATCGGCTCCAAGATCCGGCCCACCTTGACTCGCCAGAGCAGGTCGGCTCCGCTCTGGGTGGCTTGCTGCCATAGACCGAACCCGAAGAACAGGCGGTCGGCCAAGCACAGCCAGCCGGGCTGCAACCGCTTCACAACCTGGGGAGCCAGTTCCAACTCTCCCTTGGCATAGCTTCCCACTTGCGCACCAAAGAGGACATGAGTGCCATTTTCCACCAGGGCGACGAATCGCAGTTGGGGGAACCCGCTTTGCCCCCGAGTGGCGACCGCCCGGCCAAAGGTATCTTCGTTCTCTGCCGTATCCGCTAAGTCCAAGGTGCTACCGTCCAGGCTGACCAAGGTCCACTGCCGATAGTGCGCGCCTCGGGTCTGAGGCTGTGCGATCGGACCTACCAAGTCCTCGTAAAGCCTACGCAGAGGCTCGGCTCCCAGTCGGGCACGCGCCTGCGAGATGCCCGAACGGCCCGTACGCCGGATACGCTGCACAGGCAGGCCTAACCACTCCAAACCTTCCAGGAGGCAACGAAGGACCTCGCCGTAAGAGACTTCCATGTAGAGGGCCAGGGCGATGACGTAGTACACCATCACGTGAGCTGGAAGGTGGCGCTGGCGCTGGCTCTGCCGTCCGGTCTGCTGAAGGACGTCATGGACTTTGTCCAGCGGAAAACGCTCGGCCAGAACGCCAAGGCTCATGAAGTCGGTCACTCGCGCGCCGGAGGACAACTGGGTTGCCGTTCGTGCCATAAAGCCATCCTTTCTCTTCGACTTCGGAGAAAGGATAGCGGAAACCGGACACTAAGTAAACAGTATTGGGGCTAATGACGGTCGCCCCTGGCGGGGCTGAATATTTATGAGACTGCTTCTAGCCTCTGCTTCATCGAGGTAAACCTGCAGGCGCAACAGTTCCGCCTGCTCCGACTCGGAAAGAGAGGAGCAGAACTTCTTGTCTATGAGATCTGCATACCGATCCCGCGCCTGACGTTCGATGTCCCCTCAGCTCTCTGAAGAATTCATCCTGTAATCCTCCCACACCCTACACCGGCAGCGTCACCACCACCTCCAGCCCCCCCTCCGACCGGTTCCGGGCGGTGATCCCTCCGCCGTGCTCTTCGGCGACGCGGCGGGCGATGGGCAGTCCCAGGCCGGTGCCGGTGTCGTGGGTCGAGAAGTAGGGGTCGAAGATCCGCGGCAGGTGATCGGGAGGGACGCCGGGGCCGTAGTCGAGGACGGCGATCCTGGCGAAGCCGTTGTTCTGCTCGACCCGGACCTCGACACGGCCGCCGCCGGCGCTGGCGCGCAGGGCGTTTTCGAGCAGGTTCCGCACGGCGCGGTGCAGGAGCTTGGCGTCGAAGCGGGCGGGATGGGATCCGGTTCGGCTCGAAATCGACGGTGACGCCCGGGCGGCGGCGCCGCCCGGTAGCCTTCGACCAGGTCCGCCATGCGCGCCACGAGGTCGGCCGGCTTGGGGTCGATCCTCAGGATGGAGCTGTAGGCCGAGAACTCGGAGGCGATCGAGCGCAGCTCCTCCACCTGGGTGAGGATGTTGGTGGTGCAGCGCTCGAAGACCCGGTCGAAGTGGTCGGGATCGTGCTGGTAGACCTCCCTCATGTGCTCGGTCGAGAGGCGGATGGGGGTCAGCGGGTTCTTGATCTCGTGGGCGATGATGCGGGCCATCTCGGCCCAGGCGAGGAGGCGCTGGCCGCGCAGCACCTCGGTGGCGTCCTCGACGACCAGCAGGGCCGAGGGCTCGCCCGCTCCCGGCAGCGGCACCCAGACGAGCGACCACTCGCGCTCCCCCTGCCGTCCGGCCCCGGCAGGCGCACGGTCTCGCGGGCCATCTCGCCGTCCGCGGATGCTGAGGAAGCCGGCCACCGGCGCGAGCCGCTTCGGCGCGGCTCACGGCCTCCTCTAGGCTCTGCCCCACCTCGGTCCCCAGCAGCTCGGCGGCCACGCGGTTGTGCATCAGCACGCGGCGCTCGCGGTCGAGCGAGACCACGCCCGAGGTGATGTTCTCCACCATCCGCTCGACGACCTGCTTCTCGCGCACCAGCCGCTCGCGCCCCTCGGCGATGCGGCGGGCCATCTCGTCGACCGCCTCCACCAGCGCGGCCAGCTCCAGCTCGCGTGGGGGCGAGGTCGAGCGACGTCGCGCCCGCGGCGATCCGGCGGGTGCCCTCGACGAGCTGCATCAGCGGCCGGGTGAAGTTGCGGGCGAGGCGCCGGCCCACGGCGACCAGCAGGGCGAAGAGGCCCGCCGTCACCAGGAGGCCCTGCCGCCGCAGCTGGGCGAGCTGGCGCGCGGCCTCCTCCTGCTGCGCGAGGAGCGGCATGGAGAGGAAGAGGCCCTTCGCTGCCGGAGCCGCCGGGCAGCCGCAGCGGGCGCGTAGATCTCCAGGTAGGTGGTGTCGCCCACCCGGTTGGTGCGCGAGGAGAGGCCGTAGCCCAGCAGGGCCAGGCGGCAGTAGATCTCGCCCGGGATGCGGTTGGGCAGCAGGCCGGCCGTGAACAGCTCGTGCCGGCTGGAGGCGTGGATGGCGCTCCCCCAGTAGAGGTTCACCTCGTGGCGGACGATCTCGGCGAGGTCGATCAGCAGCCGGTCGCCGAAGACGGTGTCCACGCCGAAGCCCGGGCGGCGGAGATGAGCAGGCGCTCGCCCAGGATCTGCTGGGCCGAGTCGAGGGCCGCCTCGCCCGCCGCCTGCTGCTCGCGCCGCAGCCGCTCCTCCATGGCGCCGACCAGCACGAAGTAGAGCAGCACCAGCGGCACCAGGAGGAGGACGGTGTAGACGATCATCAGGCGCTTCGAGTAGGAGCGCACGGTGCGCCGCAGCAGGTCGCGGAAGGCGGCGCGGGGCAGGGCCAGGAGCAGGAGCGGCGGCGCGGCGAGGGCGAGGAGCAGCATCACGCCCAGGCCCCAGTTGCCGGTGCGCTCCAGGGCCTCGATGGGCCGCAGGAAGGGCAGGTAGACGACTTCCCAGCCCTGGACCGAGACGCGGGCCCAGGCCCGGGCCGGCCGGAGGGGGTCGTCACCAGCGTGCCGCGGGTGTGGTCCCGCGTCATGCGCAGGCTCTCCGGCAGGGGCGGCTCTTCTTCCCAGGGGGAGAGGGAGGCCCGGCCGTCGGGCGTGTAGAGGGCGTAGAGCGCCGGCTGGGCGATTTCTCCGGTCGAGCCGGCCAGGGGGCCGCCCTTGAGCAGGCCCACGTCCACCTCGGCGAGACGCCGCCAGTCGCGGAGCTCGAAGCCGGGGCGCGGCAGGAGCCAGTAGCGCACCCTCCCCCAGGGCCGGCCGGCGAAGCGCAAGGGCACGACGCCGGAGACCAGCAGGTCTTCCCAGAGCGGCAGGCGCAGGTCCTGCCAGCGGCGGGGGTCGGGTCGACCCGCTCCCTGGTCGGTCAGCGGCATGCCGAAGGAGAAGGAGGAGGACCGGCCGGCCTCGGTCTGCACGACCAGGGCCGACAGCGAGTGGGGCCGGGCGAGCGGCGAGTCCTGCCAGAGGGCATAGGCGAGGTCCTGGCGCTCCAGGCCGGCGGGCGAGCGGGGCACGACCCTCTCGAGGTCCACGCGCTTCGAAGTGGCCGCGGATCTCCCGGGCCACGATGGCGTTCTCCTCCCGCGTCGGGGGCGCGAGGCGCGCCAGCAGGTCGGTCTCGGCGTAGCCGCGCAGGCGCAGGCGGTAGGCGGTCTCCCACGTGCCGGCCGCGGCGAACACGGCCATCAGGATCAGGGCCACGAGGGCGAGCCCTCGCCCAGCCGCCGCTGGTCGGCGTAGGAAGCGGCCGCGGCCCCGCCGGCGGCGAGCAGCGGCACGGCCAGGAACGGCTGATCGCAGAGCGCCGCCCCCGCGAGGAGCAGAGCCACGGCGGCCCAGGTCATGCGGTCGAGCGGCGCCGAGGCGGGGCTCCCCTTGCGGCGGCCGGCGAGGCAGAGGAGGCCGAACGCCGCGCCGGTGAAGCCCAGCCGCAGGGTGAACGCCTCCGCCGAGGCCAGGATGCTGCCGGAGAGGTCGAGCGGCCCCCAGAGCCGCTGGAGGCCCCAGGCGGCGGCCAGGAGCACAGGACGGCGCCCGCTCCCTTGCCCCAGGCCGGTACGCTGTCTCCTTCGTGCGAACGGGCCCAGATCCCGCCCGCGGCCACGGCCAGCCCGGCGAGCAGCACGCCGAGGGAACGCGGAGACACGGCCAGGGCCGCTCCCAGGGCGATCAGCCCCCCCACGGCCACCGGGCTCACGAGGCGGCGGCCCAGGTTGCTCTCGCCGGCCGGCAGGACGAGGCGGAGGAAGCGCAGCACGGCGATCGAGAGCAGGGCGAGCCCCACGGCGGCCCAGGCGGCCCGGTCGGCGGGCGGCCAGCGGGAGGCCCCCCCCTCGGCCGGGCTCCGGTGACGGCCAGGGTCGGGGCTCCCTTCAGAGTCACGATGTCCGACCCGGGCACGGCCTGCGCCGGCTGGTCCACAACGGACCAGCGGGCGTTGCCCTCCGGGAAACGGCAGAGTGTCGGCCGGGAAGCTCGCTCCGGCGACCACCCGCCAGGGACGGCGCGACGCGTCGAGCGGGTGGATCGCGAGCAGCGTCACGGCGCTGAAGCTCGCCCGGTAGGCGAGCCCCCCGCGCGGTACGTCCTGGGAGAAGCTCGTGGAGCAGCCCTTCCCCGGCCCAGGCGACCGGCCCGCCGTCCGGATCGAGCAGCAGCAGGGCCCGTCGGCCCACGCCCTTGCCGGCTTCGATCCCGGCCAGCCGGCTGAAGGCCGCGAGTCTCGCCTCCGCCGTCTCCGCCGGCTTGCCCACGGCCTTGGCGGCCGCCTCGGCCTCCTCGCGCAGGTCCCGCAGGACGGCGAGTAGGCGCTCCGCGTCTCGCGGCTCCACGCCTCCCGGGAGCCGCTCTCGCGCCGGCCGGAGATCCAGCCGGCCACGAGCAGGGACAAGGCGAGGGCGAGGATGGGACCGGCGACCGCCGTTCCCGGGAGCCGCGGAGCGCGAGCCAGGCGAGGGAGACGGCGAGCAGGGCGGCGGCGGACCAGGGCGCCGGCAGGGCCGGAGCGGCCACCAGCCCGCCACGAGCAGGGCTTCGAGGAACACCCGCCGGGCCGGCTCGCGGGGAGGAACGCGCCCAGCGCCGGCCAGGTCTCCTGCTGCCTGGGAAGGAACGGTCACTTTTCGAGCATCGGCAGGTCCACGACGCGCTCCCGGGCGAAGTCGATCGCCTCAGGGTAGCCGGCGTCGGCGTGCCGCACGACTCCCATGCCGGGATCGCTGGTGAGGACCCGCTCCAGCCGCCGCGCCGCGGCCTCGGTGCCGTCGGCCACGATCACCATGCCGGCGTGGAGCGAGTAGCCGATGCCCACGCCGCCGCCGTGGTGGACCGAGACCCAGGTGGCGCCGTTGACCGCGTTGATCATGGCGTTGAGGATCGGCCAGTCGGCGATGGCGTCCGAGCCGTCGCGCATGCCTTCGGTCTCGCGGTTGGGCGACGCCACGGAGCCGCAGTCGAGATGGTCGCGGCCGATCACGATGGGCGCCTTGACCCGGCCCGAGGCCACCAGCTCGTTGAACACCTGCCCGGCCTTCGCCCGCTCGCCGTAGCCGAGCCAGCAGATGCGCGCCGGCAGCCCCTGGAAGGCCACGCGCTCGCGGGCCATGCGGATCCAGCGCGCCAGCGCCTCGTCCTCGGGGAAGGTCTCCAGGATGGCCTCGTCCGTGACCGCCAGGTCCTCCGGATCGCCCGAGAGCACGGCCCAGCGGAAGGGACCCTTGCCCTCGCAGAAGAGCGGCCGGATGAAGAGCGGCACGAAGCCGCCGATGTCGAACGCCCGCGCCTCCCCCGCTTCCAGCGCCTGGCCGCGCAGGTTGTTGCCGTAGTCGAAGGTGACGGCCCCGCGCTCCTGGAGGGTGAGCATGGCGCGGATGTGGGCGGCCATGGAGGCCATGGAGCGGGCCACGTACTCCCGCGGGTCCTCCCGCCGCAGCCGGAGCGCCGCTTCGTAGGGGATGCCGTGCGGCACATAGCCCTGGAGGGCGTCGTGGGCCGAGGTCTGGTCGGTGAGCACGTCGGGCACGATGCCGGTCGCCACCAGGTGCTCCAGGAGATCGACGGCGTTGGCCTCGACGGCGATCGAGACCGCCTCGCGCCGGTCACGCGCCGCGAGCGCCTGCTCCACGGCCGTGGGGATGTCCGGAGCCACCCGGTCCAGGTACCGCGTGGCGAGCCGCCGCTCGATGCGCGTGCGGTCCACCTCGGCCACGAGGCAGACCCCTTCGTTCATGGTGACGGCGAGCGGCTGGGCCCCGCCCATGCCGCCCAGGCCGGCGGTGACGGTGAGCCGGCCCGCGAGCGAGCCGCCGAAGCGCTGGCGGGCGCATTCCGCGAGGGTCTCGTAGGTACCCTGGAGGATGCCCTGGGTGCCGATGTAGATCCAGGAGCCGGCCGTCATCTGGCCGTACATGGTGAGGCCGAGCCCTTCCAGGCGCCGGAACTCGTCCGCCGTGGCCCAGTGGGGCACGAGCATCGAGTTGGCGAGGAGCACCCGGGGAGCGTCCGCGTGGCTGCGGAACACGGCCACCGGTTTGCCGGACTGGACGAGGAGCGTCTCCTCGTCGCCCAGACGCTTCAGGGTCTCGACGATCGCCTCGAAGCACTCCCAGTTGCGCGCCGCCTTCCCCGAGCCGCCATAGACCACCAGCTCCTCCGGCCGCTCGGCGACCTCGGGGTCGAGGTTGTTCATGAGCATCCGCAGCGCGGCTTCCTGCTGCCAGCCGCGGCAGGAGATCTCCGTGCCGCGAGGGGCGCGCACGGTACGGGGACGGGCGGTGGGGGCGAGGGTCGTGGTCATAGGGGGTATTCTACTCGGTCGGAGAAAACCCTGATCTCAGGCATAGAATCCGGCCATGAAATCCGCCCTCCTGGCCGGTCTCCTCCTTGTCTCGCTCCTTTGCCTCATCCAAGCGCCCATCCAGGCCGCCACGCTGGACGACGAAGTCCAGGCCTTCCTCCAGATCCCCGCTGTCGCGGGCCGGGAGGACGCGGCGGCGAATTTCATCGCCGGGCGCCTTCAGGGAACCCAGAGGGACGCGCTCGGCAACGTGGTGCTCACGGTGGGCTCCGGGGAGCCGCGGCGGCTGGTGGCATGCGGGCTTGGAGAGCCGGGGCTCATCGTCAGCGGCATCCGGGAGGACGGCTACCTCCGGGTAGTGCCGGCGGGAACGGAGCTCCACGGGACCGCTGTGGATGCAGTCTTTCGAAGGGCAGACGGTCATGATCGGCGGCGCCCGGGGATGGCGGGCGGGCGCCGTGGTCCTGCCTTCGGTCCACCTGATGCAAACGGGCGGTGGCGGACGCGAGAAGCCCTTTTCCGTGGAAGACCTCTACATCGATGCCGGAGCGGAGAGCGCCGCCGAGGTGGCGGAGATGGGGATTCGCCTGATGGACCCGGTGGCGCTGATCCGCCGGCCGTCGAAGCTGGCTGGCGGGCTCGTGGCCGCGCCGGCCTCCGCGGTCAAGGGAGCCTGCATGGCCCTGGCGGATGCGGCGCGGCGATACCAGGCAGGAGAGGGCACCGTCGTCTTCGCCTGGGTTACGTCCGACCTGCTCAACCGGTCCGGGCTCCGGCACCTCTTTCGCAAGCTCGGGCCGTTCCGGGAGGCGATCCTGCTCGATGCCTTCTTCGGTTGGGAGGATGTCAAGGACGGCAACCCCATCCCCAAGCCGCTCCCCGCGCCTGGCTCCGGTCTTCTCGGCGACGGCGATCTCCCGGCTTCCCTGGCTCGGATCGCGAAGGCTCCCCATTTCGATGGCGATCTGGAAACAGGGGGTGCCCGCGTGGGCTATCTCGGCCTCGCCGCCCGCTATCCAGGCACTCCCGTGGAGACGATCTCCCTGCGGGACGTGAAGGCGCTCTCGGATTCCATCCTGACGGCCCTGGGTGGCAAGGCGGGGACGGAGACGGCCATTCCTCCCCTGCCGGCCGCGCCGGAGATCGCCGAGACGGGCGAGGGGCATGAGGAGGTGGCCCGCCTCCTGGGCTCGCTGATCGCCCGCTACGGCGTGAGCGGCGCCGAAGGGCCGGTGCGCGAGGAGGTGCTGCGCCACCTGCCGGCCTGGGCCAGGGCGGAGACGGACGAGAAGGGCAACGTCACCGTAACCTTTGGCAGCGGCGGCGAGCCGGTCCTCTTCGTGGCCCACATGGACGAGGTCGGCTTCCGCGTCCAGGAGATCCTGGCGGACGGACGGCTGCAGCTCCAGACCCGCGGCGGCCTCCTCCGTACCGCCTGGGAGGCCCAGGCTGCCCTGGCCCATGGGAACAAGGGGGCCGTACCGGCCGTGTTCGAGCCGCGCGAGGACTGGTGGACCAGCGAGAAAGGGGCTCTCCCCATTCCCCTGACGGTCTACCTCGGAGTCTCCTCGGCGAAGGAAGTCGAGGCCCTGGGCATCCGGGTCGGGAGCACGGTCACCATGCCCAAGCGCATGCTGAGGATCGGCCGCCATCGCGTCCTCGCCCGGAGCTTCGACGACCGGGTGGGCTCGGCGGCCCTGCTCCTGGCCATGCGGCAGATCGATCCCGCGAAGCTCCGCCGCCGCGTCACCTTCGCCTGGTCCGTCGAGGAGGAGGTGGGCCTGAACGGCACCCTCGCCATGGCCGAGAGGATGGGGAACCTGGCGCAGGTCCACCCGGTCGACACCTTCGTCTCCTCGGACTCGCCCATCGAATCGCAGCGCTTCGCCGGCGCCCGGCTCGGCCAGGGACCCGTGATCCGCGCCATGGACAACGGCTTCCTCGCTCCCCGGCCGCTGATCGACCGCTTCCGGACCCTGGCGGAGCAGAGCGGCATCCCCGTCCAAACCGGTTTCACGGGCGGCGCGACGGACGGGATGGCGTTCCTCGCCAACGGTCCCGCCATGCTCCCCTTCTCCTGGCCGGGCCGGTACTCGCACTCCCCTGTCGAGGTGGCGGACCTGCGGGATGTCGAGGGGCTGGTGAAGCTGGTGGTGGCCGTCGCGACGGAGTAAGGACTCAGGAGGGGTACAATCAGGCTGCTATGCAACACCTGCCCCCTTCTCTCCAGAGAGCCGTCCAGATGCTGGAACAGGATCTGAAACGCTTGTACGGCGAGCGTTTCCAGGGCCTGTTGCTCTATGGATCGTACGCTCGCGGAGATGCGCGAGAGGGAAGCGACGTGGATCTCCTTCTGTTGTTGGGTGGTCCTGTGAACCCCGTCCAGGAAATCCTGTACATGGAGCCTGTGGTCTGGCCCCTTTCCCTCGAATATGACACGGTTCTTTCGGTGATGCCGGTGGGCACCGATTCTTATCGGAAGGCTGAGACGAGGTTCATCCGGAGCGTGCGCAAGGAAGTCGTACCAGCGGCATGAACGATCCTGATCTGCTCCTGGAGAGGGCGAGAAAATCACTCGTTGCCGCCGAACGTCTTCTGGCCGAGGGTGATCCCGAATTCGCGGCGTCCCGGATCTACTATTCCTACTTCTATACAGCCCAGGCACTCCTCTCCTCTCAAGGGATCGATCCCTCCAGGCATGGTCAGGTGATCGCTCAGTATGGCCGCCACTTCGCCAAGACCCAGGTTCTGGACCCCATCTTCCACAACTGGCTCGGCACAGCCTTCAAGCTCCGTCAGATCGCGGACTATCAAGTCGAAGTAGCGATTGAGACCGAGGCCGTCGAAAACCTGATCACAGGCTGCCGGCAATTCATCGCTGCCGCGGAGGAATACCTTTCGGGTCTTCAGGGCAAGTTGGACTCTTTGCCCAATCCTCCTTAGCATCGCGCCGGTCATGCAGACGACGCGCCTGCTTCTCGCCCTTCCGATCCTGGCCGCCGCCGCTGTCACCGGATGCGGACTCTCCGGCCCCGCCGGTCCGGTCCAGCCCCTGCTCGACGGCGGCCACGCCCCGGACGTACTGGTGGAACAGCGGGAGATCGCCCGGCCGCCGGCCACCGAGGGCAGCCGGTTTCTCACCGGGTGGACGCCCTGGCGCGCGGGCGGGCGGGTCGTGCTCTCGCCCGTGGCCGCGGGGCAGACGGCCCGCCTGGAGCTGGTCAACCTGGAGCGCGCGGCGCGGACCCTGGTGATCGACTTCCATGACGGGGAAGGGGCTCCGGCAGGGACCCGCGTGCGGGTGCGGGCCGGGGACCGCGACCTCGGCGCCTTCCCCCTGGCCGATCCTCTGGAAATACCGCTGCCCTTCCAGGAGATTCCTCTTGGCCGGGTGGCCGTGGACCTCGCCTTCGAATCCGGAGACGTCGCCGTGGCCGCGGCGGCGGTCCGGCCGGTCCGGCCCGCCGGAGAGGCCCGGGTCGAAGGGGACGCCCTGGTGCAGAGCGGGAACACGATCGCCGATCTCGTCCGGCCGGCCGCGGGCGCCACGGCCCTCGTCGGGACCTTCGTTCCGCCGGAATCACCCCAGAAAGGACAGCGCTTCGAGCTGACCGTGGAGCGGGAGGACGGCACGCCGGTCCGCCGCTTCTCCTGGACGCCCAGCTTCTGGAACCGTGCTCGTGGAAAGCGCCGGTTCGAGCTGCCGCTCAACGACGCCGGGAGCTTCGCACGGGTGCGCCTGCGGTCGCTCGGCACGGGTCCCGCGGCTCGATGGGAGGGGCTCGGACTGGTGGGCGGGGGACTCAGACTCGGCCGGCGTCCGCAGTATCGGCAGCGTCCACGCCGCCGCCCCGGCTGGTCGTGGTCTATGTCATGGACGCCCTGCGGGCCGACACCGTGGGGCACCTCGGCGGCAAGGCGGGGGTGTCGCCGGTCCTCGACCGCCTGGCCCGCGAAGGGGTGACTTTCCGGGCCCACCGCAGCGTCGCCCCCAACACGCTGCCGTCGACCAAGGCCTTCTTCACCGGCCGGCCGTCCCTCTCCCGGGGAGGCTGGAAGCTGGCGCCGGAAGACGGCCCCACCCTCGCCGAGCGGTTCCGGAAGGCGGGGTACCGCACCGGCCTGTTCTCCGGCAACGTCCACGTGGGACCCGCCTTCGGCACCGACCGGGGCTTCGAGCACGTGGCCGAAGAGGAAGCGGTCTTACCGGGGCACCCCTTCAACGACAACGCGGCGCGGGTCAACGCCGCCGCTCTCGCCTGGGTGCGCTCGCTGCCGCCCGGCTCCAAGGCCTTTCTCTATCTCCACACGATCCACCCGCACAACCCGTACGACCCTCCGGAGCCCTACCGCTCGCGCTTCACGGCGGGGATTCCGTCCATGGTCGATGGCTCGATCGGGACCCTGCTGGCGGTCAAAAAGAAGCGGATCGAGGCCGGACCGGCGGTCCGCGACCGGCTGCGGGGGCTCTATACGGGAGGGTTCTCCTACAACGACGGCGAGCTCCGCGGCTTCCTCGCCGCTCTCGCGGCCTGGACCCCGCCGGCGGAGACGCTGGTGGCCGTCACCTCCGACCATGGCGAGGAGCTGTTCGATCACGGCGGCGTGCTCCACGGCTACACCCTCTACGAGGAGATGCTCCGCATCCCCCTCGTGCTGTGGGCTCCGGGCAGGCTCCGTCCGGGGAAGGTCACGGCTCTTACCGACACCCTCGACCTGCACGACACTCTCCTGGATCTCGCGGGTATCGACAGGACCGGGGAGACGCGGCTCGCCGGACCGCGCTTCGCGGCCGCCTCCAGCCTCAAGGGAGGCATCTACGCCATCCGCTCAGACCGCTTCAAGGTGGTCTGGGCGCCGCGCACCGGCCTCCACTGGGGCATGGGCGAGGGGATCGGCCGCTCCCGGGACCCGGAGTACCTCTTCGATCTCAAGCAAGACCCTCGCGAGACGGTCAATCTCGCGGGAAACGGCGGCGGCCTGGAAGCGGCGTGGTTGCGTTCCCGCCTCCTCGCCTGGGCCGCGAAGGGCCGTTCCGAGGAGGCGGCGGAGCAGGAGCCGGAGGACGACGAGACCCGGAAGCGGCTGGAGGCTCTGGGCTATGCCCGGTGATTCCCCGTCTCAGGTTCTCAGGTCTTCAGCCCGTAGCGCTCCATCTTGATCGACAGGCCATTGCGCGAGAGGCCGAGAAGGCGGGCGGCCTGGGACTTGTTGCCGTTGGTGCGGCGCAGGGCCTCGCGGATGGCGGCCTGCTCGGCGCCGCTCACCAGCCGGCCCAGCTCCAGGTCCGAGGCCGTGTCCACCCGGGTGGTGGCCGATAGGGAGCCGTTCCTCACCCTTTCGGGCAGCAGGTTCACATCCACAGGCCGGCCCGCCGGGGACATGTAGACCAGGTGGCGGGCGATGTTCTCGAGCTCCGCGAGGTTGCCCGGATAGTCGTAGCTCAGCAGAGCCGTCATGGCCTTGACCGTGATCCCCTGCATGCGCTTGCCCGTCTCGTGGCAGAACCGGTTGATGTAGGACTGGATCAGGAGAGGCAGATCCTCTCGCCGGTCCCGCAGGGGGGGCACCTCGATCATGAACTGCGAAAGCCGATAGGCCAGGTCCACCCGGAAGAGGTCGCGCGCCACCACCGAATCGAGCGGCGCGCGGCTGCCGGCCACCAGGCGCACGTCCACGGGGTGGGTCTCGTTGCTCCCCGAGGGCTCCACTTCGCCGGAGCGCAGGAAGCGCACGAGCCGCGACTGGAGCTCCATGGGGAGCTGCTCGATCTCGTCGAGGAAGATCGTGCCGCCGTTGGCCAGCATGAGCTTGCCTTCGCGGCGCACGGGGCCGCCCTTGCCCGGGATCTCGGCGCCGAAGAGGTCCGCCTCGATCTGCTGGAGCTTGGCGCCGCCGCAGCTCGCGATCACGAACGGTCCGTGGCGGCGGGGACCGGAGAGATGGAGCGAGCGCGCCAGGAGATCCTTGCCCATGCCCGGCTCGCCGACCAGCAGCACGTGGACCGGCGGGTCCACGGCGGCCCGGAGCTGCTCGACCACCTGCTTCATGGCCTGGGACTCCCCCACCACGAGATTGGGATCGAGCGTCAGGTCCTGCTGGCCCGGATGCCCCGGCAGGATCGGCTCGTACCACCCGACGTGGTGGACGAGGCCCAGCACCAGCAGGTGCCCGAGCGTGCTCAGCGAAGCGGTCGGCGACCATGAGTCGGGCTCGAATCGCGGGAAGGCCGTGAGGAGCGTGTAGTCACGGTCGAGGGCCACGAAGGACTGGTAGTAGATCCAGGCGGGGCCCTCCCCCAGCTCACCGAGGAAGAAGCCGCCCCGCTCGGGGCTCCGCTTGGCTTCCCGGTGCTTCAGGAGCTGCTCCTGGAGACGCTCGCCGCTTCCGAGCCACGCCGGGTCGGTGGTCACCACCAGCTTCAGGGCGGCTCCCTCGACCTCCCCCACCAGCAGGAACAGGGCACCGCCGCCGAAGTCCGCCAGCACGTCGTTCACCAGGGCCTCGGAGGTCGTGCGGCTCTCGGCGTCGGACAGCACCCACTCGCTCATCCGGTTCAGGTGCTCGATCATGCGGCAGGAGGTGATCCGCGGCGGGCCGTCGGCCGGCTTCTCCTCCACGGGCGCGGGCTCCTTCTCCGGCAAAGGGACGATGTCCTCCACCAGGAGGGTCACGCCGCCCAGACGGATCTCGTCGAGCACCTCCAGCGAGGCCTCCCGCACCTTGCGCCCGCTCACCAGCAGCCCCTTGCGGGTGCCCAGGTCTTCGATCCTCAGCTCGTTGCCGTCATAGAGGAGCCGCGCGTGCCGCTGGGCCACGCCCGTGTACGGCAGGTAGATGTCGCACTCGGGCCAGCTTCCGATGAGCAGCTCGCTCCGGTGGACAGGGAATCGCCGGACTCCATCCGGCGCGTAGGCGACCAGTCTCAACATCAGGCCGCCAGTGTACCCCAGCCAGGTGGCAATGCCCGCGCAAGCTTCTTGCAGAGCCGGCCATGGCGAGGGCCCTATCAAGGAGATCATCTATGAGCATACTAAATGAAGGCAAAATCAGGGCGCTGTGGATCTGCGCCCTGTTGCTGACGTCTCTGCCCGTTTCGGGACAGCACGTCAAGGACGATCCGGCGCGCCTGCGCCTCGAATCCGCCTCGGCCGCCAAGGAGGGCAAGGCGGCAGTCTCTCGGGAGACCGCCAAGACCCACGTCTGCGATCACTTCGGGGCGATCTCCTGCGGACAGACGTTGACCGGCACGCTGACGGACCAGGACTGTGAGCTCAACGACGGCTCCTTCATCGACTTCTGGGATTTCCAGGGCACCAACGGACAGACGGTCACCGTGACCCTGACGTCCAGCCAGACGGACTCCTATCTCTTCCTTCTCGATCCTGACGCCAACCCCGTGGCCCAGAGCGACTCCGGTGGCGGAGGCACCAACGCCCGCGTCGCCTTCTCTCTGGATGGCACAGGCACCTGGACCCTCGGCGCCAACGCCGCGCCTGGAGAGACCGGCAACTACACGCTCTCCCTCGCCTGCTCCGGCACCGGCGGGGGCAGCGTGCCGGCCGCGCCCTCGAACCTGCGGGCCACGGCGCTCTCCTCCACCGAGGTGGATCTCGAATGGAACGACAACTCCAACAACGAGACCGCCTTCCGCGTCGAGGGCCGGACGGGGAGCGGGGCGTTCCAGGACCTGGGAGGCGTCAGCGCCAATGCGACGGGAGCCGTCATCACCAACCTCGATCCGGGGACGGCCTACACCTTCCGGGTGCGCGCCAGGAACGCCAGCGGTGACTCGCCCTACTCCAATCAGGCGACGGTGACGACCCCTGGAGGGGGCGGTGGAGGGGACGGCTTCATCACCTCGCCGGCCTTCCCGGACTTCCGCTTCCGCGTGCGGATCACCCCGGCAGGCGGCACGGAGATCCTCGGCGCCCGGGAGACCGCCTGCCTGCCCGAGACGCTGTGCGTGAGCGGCGCCGTGCCCGGCCGTTCGGAGGTCTTCATCCGCGTTATCGGCCCGCGGCCCAACGGCTTCCTCTGGCCCACGATCGTCCGCTTCACCCCTTCGCAGGTCCAGGTGGAAATCCAGCAGATCAGCACGGGAGCCCAGCAGATCTACCTCCTGCGGGCCGTATCGCCGGAGTCGGATGAGCTCCCCGGGCTGCAGGACCGGATGGGGTTCCTGCCGTAGATCCTCACGGAGGCGCCGGCGTCCCCGCCGGCGCCGATATGCTCCAAAGTCCAATATACAGCTCCCCTTCTCCCCTTCATGCTCGCATGGGTGAAGGTGAGACGAATCACGCTGGCTTCATTCTTCTGTGTGGCCGCCGCGCTCGCGCTCCTGCTGATACCGGTGCGCTCATCGGCACAGGAGTTGGAGCCCGGCGCGTATTGGCCTCTTCCCAGAGGGTTGAACATCGTCACCGTCGCCAACAGCTTCAACTTCGGCGATGTGGCGTTCGAGCCCGCGGCACCCATCGATGAGGCGAGCGCCAGGATCAACACGACGGCGTTTGCGCTCACGCGGGCGTTCAGCCTGGCGGGACGATCGGCCAACGCCGGAGCCGTGCTGCCAGTGATCAGTGGTCATGTGGAGGGCCTGTATCTGGGGGAACCTGCCGAGGTCAGCCGGTTCGGGCTGGGCGATCCGAGATTCCGTGTGGCGATGAACCTCTATGGAGCGCCCGCGATGACGCCGCAGGAGTTCACCTCGTACCGCCAACGGACGATCGTAGGCGTCAGCCTCACAGTGGCGCCACCGCTTGGACAGTACGATTCGACGAAGCTGATCAACCTCGGCACCCATCGCTGGTCCTTCAAGCCGGAGGTCGGCATCTCGCGCGCCTATGGCGCCTCCGGCCAGTGGGTCGTCGAGGCCATGGCGGGCGTCTGGATCTTTACGGACAACACGGCTTTCCTGGGAGGACGCACGCGAGAGCAGGATCCCATTGTCGCGACCCAGGTCCACGTCACTCACAAGTTCACGCGTACTACGTGGCTCGCGGCAAACGCCAACTTCTACACCGGTGGGCGGACCACCATCGGCGGCAGGCAGAACCTCGACCTCCAGCGCAACTCGCGGATCGGCGCCACGTTTTCGTCCGCGCTCAAGCGCCACCACGCGATTCGCCTTGCGGTGAGCCAAGGAGCCTTCACCACGATCGGCGCGGACTTCACCTCGATCGCCGTCAGCTACAACTACGCCTGGATGCGGTGAGAAGCGGCAGTCTCCTCCCGCTTTGAGGTGAGGGCTCTGCTATCCTCCCGCTCGTGAACGACCTATTCCTGCGCACCTGCCGTGGGGAGGCCACGGAGCGCCGGCCTGTGTGGATCATGCGCCAGGCCGGCCGCTACCTCCCCGAGTACCGGGCGATCCGCCAGAAGGTGGACTTTCTCACGCTGTGCAAGACCCCGGAGCTGGCTGCGGAGGTGACGATCCAGCCCGTGGACATCCTCGGCGTGGACGCGGCCATCCTGTTCGCCGACATCCTGCTCCCCCTGGAGGCCATGGGGGCCGAGCTGCAGTTCGTCAAGGGCGACGGCCCGTCCTTCCCCAACCCCGTGCGCACCCGCGAGGACGTGGCCCGGCTGCGCACGCCCGAGGTCCAGGAGACGCTCGGCTACGTTTTCGACGCCATGCGGCTCGTCCGCAAGGAGCTCGACGGCCGCGTGCCCGTGCTCGGCTTCGGCGGCACGCCCTGGACGCTCGCGGCCTATCTCGTCGAGGGGGGCGGCTCCAAGCACTTCGAGCACCTGCTGGCCTGGAGCTACGGCGATCCCGAGGGCCTCTCCGTGCTGCTCGACCGCGTGGCCGGCGTCTCGATCGCCTACCTCCAGGGGCAGATCGCGGCCGGTGCCCAGGCGCTCCAGCTCTTCGACACCTGGGGCGGCCTGCTCGACCTCGAGCGCTGGCGGACGATCGCCATGCCTCCTCTCCGGAAGATCGTGGCGGCGATCAAGGGGCAGGTGCCGCTCATCTACTACATCAACGGCGGCTCTCATCTCCTGCCGGCCCTGAAGGAGCTGGACGTGGACGCGCTCTCCGTGGATTGGCGCGTGCCGCTCTCCCAGGTCCGGCAGGCCGTGGGCCCGCGGGTGCTCCAGGGGAACCTCGATCCGGCGGCGCTCCTGGCGCCGATCCCCGAGATCGAGCGCCGCACCGCGGCCCTGATCGAGCAGGGCCGGGGCGGCGGGCACATCGTGAACCTGGGGCACGGGATCCTGCCGATGGTGCCGGTGGAGAACGCCAAGGCGTTCGTGGACACGGTGAAGCGCCTGCCGTCGCCCTAGCCGGCACCCTAGAAGATCAAGATCAGTGGTGAGTCGACCCGGCCGGGTTCTTCTTGCCGGCCTTCAGGCTGTCGTGGATGGTGGCGATCCACGTCTTGGCGTCGACGAAGCCGGCGGCCCAGTCCTTCCACTGCTCCCCCAGGCCGTCGGCCTGGAGCTGCTCCAGGGTCTTCCCCGCCTCCATGCCCTTGCGGACGGTCTCCGTGGTCGCCGCCAGCATGCCGTGGTACATCTTCAGATCTGCCACGGTGGAGAGCGCCCCGTGGCCGGGGATCACCTTGGCGTCAGCCGGGATCTTGGAGAGCACCTTGGCGATGTTCTCGATCAGGCCCTGAACGCTGCCGCCGTTCTCCAGGTCCACGAACGGGAAGCGGCCGACGAAGAAGTCGTCCCCCATGTGGACCACGTTGGACTTGGTGAAGAAGATGATGCTGTCGCCGTCCGTGTGGCCGTGGGGGTAGTGGATGGCCTTGATCTCCTCGCCGTTGAAGTGGACGGAGACCGCGTCCTCGAAGGTGATCACGGGCAGCCCGGCGGCCACCATGGGCTCGACCTTGTTGCCGCGGCGCATGCTGCCGGACGCCAGGCGCTTCCTCACGTTCTCCTGGGCAATGATGGGCGCCTCGGGGCCGAATTCCGGATTGCCCCCCGTATGGTCGCCGTGGTAGTGGGTGTTGAGGACGAACTTGAGCTTGCCTGGGTTGATCCCCTTGAGGGCGGCCCGGATCTTTTCGGCCAGCGGGGCGTACTGATCGTCGATGATCAGGATGCCGTCCGGACCCGCCGACACGCCGATGTTGCCGCCCGCGCCCTGCAGCATGTAGATGCTGCCGGAGACGGGCACCACCTTGATCTCCACCTTCGAGAAGTCCTGCTGCTGGGCCAGCATTGGCATGGCGGCCAGGGCCAGACCGGCGGCGAGCCCGATCCATCTCGCTCTGCTCATGAGTACCTCCTCGGCGCTTTTAGGGAATCAACCAGAGAATCAGCGAACCGGGCGGGACTCTAGCATGGCCTTTTACGGGATCAGCCCCTACCCTCCTCCCGTCACCCGCAGGACCTGATCTGCGAGGCGGCCGAGGAGCGTGCCCACTTCCGGGAAGCGGCTGGCGATGAGGCCGAAGGCGGGGATGCCCACATAGGTGAAGATCTTGGTCCAGAAGGCGCGGTCGAAGCTCACCTTGCCGGGAGTGGTGTCGCCGATGCGGCTCAGGGTGGCGTTGCGGTCCATCTGGAGGAAGACGAAGAGCGTCAGCCCCACGGCCCCGGCCAGCGCGAGCCAGATGGCCAGGGTTACGAACTGCTTGGGCTGGAACATGTAGGCCGTCACCCCCACCATGGAGAGCAGGCCGCAGACCAGGCCGCCGATGAGGCAGCACCGCATGTGGGCAAATACGTAGCGCAGCCAGGCCGCCACCCGCAGGGCGAGGAACTGGAGCACATCCGGCTCGCGGAAGTGATCCCTCAAGTCGATGCAGACCTGGCGGAAGATCTCTTCGAGCCCGTTGCGGGCCGCGATCTCCTCGGGCGAGCCGTTGTCCCGCTCGTAGGCGAAGACCTCCCGCAGCCGCTCCTCCAGGGCCTCGGGACCGCCGGGGATCACGGCCTTGCCGGCCGCGGCCAGCTCGCGCAGCCGGCGCACGGAGACGGTGGGCGTCTTGAACGGCGGGATCTGCCAGCTGAAGGACTGGATGGGGCGCCACTCCAGGTCCTTGGCGACCGCCTTGAACGCCTCCGTCACCTCGGCCGAGGAGTTGTCCAGCCGGCGCAGGATGCGTGACGTCCACCGCCAGAGCAGGAAGAAGCGGAAGAAGGAGAGGGCTCCCAGCGACAGGGCCAGGGTGAGGAAGAGGATGAACAGCCGGCCGTAGCCCCGCGCCTCTCCCACCGGCTGCACTGTGGCCCAGAGGAGGAAAACGGGCGGCAGGAAGGCCACGGCCGGCAGGAACCAGAAACGCCAGTCCTCCGGGAACGAGCGGATGAGCAGGGCACGCACGGCCTTGAGGATGGGATCGACGCCCGCGACCGCGGGGTCGCCCAGGTTCTCCACCGGGCAGTCCGTGGACTGGCGGGCAATGAGGCGGCGCCTCTTGAGCTCCCACAGGATCCAGGCGTAGATGGCGCCGCCCACGGCCGCGAGCGACACCAGGGGCGAGAGCCCCGAGGAGAACGCCCGCGCCCGCAGATGGAAGTACTCCACCTGCCCGCCCGGCATGCAGAACCACCACAGCAGGGCGGCCAGGAACACCAGGGCCATGGCTCCCAGGAGCCCCCAGGCGAGTCCCCGGAACCGCGTCACCCGGACGTGGGCCGCACGGGCGGCGTTCGCCACCAGCAGGGCATAGACCGCGGCCAGGCCCAGAAGGTAGAGGATCTGCGCCGCCTCCCACCGCACCGGCAACTGGCCGAGCGAGAGGTACCGGGCCCATAGCGGCACGCTGCCCACGACCAGCAGCATGCCGGCCGCGAGGGCGAGCAGGATCGAGCCCAGCACCAGCAGCCGGCGGCTGCCTGGGGCGGGGTCTACGGACGAATTGGCCACGGGCGTCAGCAGGGCGGCCTGGCGCAGCAGGTAGCCGAGCGCCACGAGGAGAAGGGCCACGAGCAGCACCTGGAGGTCGTCCTTGCCCGCGAAGCCGTTGCCCTCCTGCTCGGGCTGGTCCGAATCGACAGGGTTGCCGCAGAGCCCGGGGTTTGCCGAGCCCCTCGCCGGCAGGTCCAGCCGCGCCACCGGCCAGAGCGAGCCGTTGCCCACAGCCACGATCCAGGCCCGGGGCTGGGAGACGTTCAGATCCCCCAGCAGGTAGCTCACGGCCTCGTAATCGCCCTGCTGAAGCTCGCTCGTGAACTGCCGCCGCTGTCTCTGGTCCTCGTCCCGGAGGGAGCCCGCGAGCCAGGGAGCCCCTTCGGTGAACAGGGGGGCGCTGGTGAAGACGAGCATGCCGTCCAGCGTCTTGGCGTGTTGGGGGTGGGCAAACAGCAGGTCGTTGTCGAACGTGAAGAGCACGGTGTCGGGAGCGATCTCCCGCACCTTCTCGGCCAGGAAGAGCTTGTCCTTGGGGTCGGTCGCGAAGATGCCCACGGCGCGGACGCCCTCCCGCGCGAGAGTCTCGAGCAGGTTCTGGAGCATCAGCTCGTTGCTGCGCAGGGTGTCCTGGCTGAAGGTGGGCACGAGGTCCGGCGGCTGGCTGGAGTCCGTCAGGTCGAGACCGAGCAGGAGGCGGCGGGACGTGGGGATGGGGGGGCCGGCGGCCTCTTTCTCCGCCTTCTCCTTCTCCGCCTGGGTGGCGTTGCGCAGCTCCGAGATGTGGCTGGGGAACGGCACTACGATCAGCGATTTCTCCGCCTTGGCGCCGCCGCTTTCCGCCTGGATCAGGCTGCTGCCGTAGGCCGTGTCGGACTCGGTGAGCAGGGCCACCCGGGAGAGGTCCCAACCCATTTTCTTCTCCAGGAAGGACAGGGCCAGCTCCCGCAGCACATTGTCCGGCACCACGGTGCGGCAGAACCTGACCTCCATCTCCCTGAAAGTCTCGTCGAGACCCGCCGCCGTGGCCGAGCCCGAAGCGGCCTGGAAGCGCAGGAGCGGCCCGCCCTCAGCCCGGCCGGCTTTCCAGCTCGTCAACGCCACCCGCAACGATTCGGCCGAGCCTGAGAACGAGGGTCCCAGGATCTTCACCAGCCCGCCTCCCTCGGAGGGCTGGAAGTCGGCGATCAGATTCAGGACCTCCCGGAACACGTCTTTCCGGATGCCTGCCTTGGGCGTCTCTCCCACCACGAAGACCAGGGCCAGCGAGCGGGTACCGTCCGTCCACTGCCGGCGGAAGAGGACGATGCCCGGCGCGTCCGGAGTGGCGGCCTCGCCTTGGGTCTCCGTCCACGGCAGCCAGACGCGGTCCACGAGCCAGCCCGACTGGGCGAAGCCCCGTTGCATGGCATCGAGAGCATGATCGAGCCGGGGGTCCGGCGGCGTAGGCACCAGGGCGACGAAGAACCGCAGATCGTCGTATCCCCGGTCTTTGGCCTCGCTGGCCAGCATGGCGGGATCCACGTCGTCCACCTTCAGGCCGAAGAACTCTGCGAGGACGCGGAGCGGCTCGCACCGGGGGCCCGGGCATGGGGACGGCGTCTCCGCCTTGGGAGGCGAAGCGGGCTGGGACTCTGAGGCGGGCGTCTCTGCCGGCGCCACGGCAAGCCGCGCGGCCGGATAGCCCACCGTCAGCCCCGCGAGCAGGAGAAGCCAGGGCGGAGCCTTCTTCATGGCCATTGCCTGTTGGGCGTGGCGATCAGGAGAATGTTACCAGAGGCTCAAAGATCCGAAGGGCACCGCCGTGTCCGTAGAGACGTGCCAGCCCGCCCACCTCGACCTCTCCGGGTGCACAAACGGCGGCACGTCTCTTCGGACGCGGCGGTGCCCTTCGGACGGTCCTACTCGTACCGCAGCGCTTCGATGGGATCGAGCGCTGCGGCCCGCGAGGCGGGATAGATCCCCGAAGCCAGTCCCACGGCCATGGCGACGCCGGTCGAGAGGACGATGGAGGCGCTGGTGACGATGGTCTCCCAGCCGGCGTAGGCCGCCACACCCCGGGCCAGGGCCAGGCCGGCGGCGATGCCGGCGAGCCCGCCGATCACGCTGATGGCGAACGACTCCACGATGAACTGGAAGCGGATGTCGCTGCTCTTGGCGCCCACGGCCCGCCGGACGCCGATCTCCCGCGTGCGCTCCAGGACTGTGGCCAGCATGATGTTCATGATGCCGATGCCGCCCACGAGGAGCGAGATACCGGCGATGGCCCCCATGACTACGTTGAACAGCCGCTGCGTGCGCCGGCTCTCGGCCAGCAGGGCCTCGGGCACGACCAGCTCGTAATCCTGGGCTCCGCCGTGCAGCCGGTCGAGCAGGTCGCGCATCACGGCAGAGGCCTCCGCCCCGCTCATGCCGTCCTTCAGGCGCACGACGATCTCGTCCAGGGGCGAGGCGAGGTCCGAGTGCTCGAACTTGCGGTCGGCCGTAGAGAGCGGCAGGTAGATCTCGCGGCTGGCGGTGCCCGCGAGGGCGGCAGGCGCCGCGGAGGCTCCCGACGATCCTCCCTCACCGTTCTTGCCCGTGACGCTCTTGGCCGGAGCGGCGTCGGCCGCGGCGAGCACGCCCACCACCTCCAGCCAGACGTCGTTGATCTTGACCAGCTTGCCCACGGCCGGGCCATAGCCGAAGAGGTCGCGCCGCACGGCCGGCCCGATCACGCAGACCTGGGCGTGGGTGCTCTCGTCCAGTGGGTCGAGGAAGCGCCCCTCGGCCACGGCCAGGTGGGCGAGCTCGGCGTGCAGGGGTGTGACGCCGTAGACCGCCGTGCCGTCGGCCTTGCCCGTGGGCGAGAGGACTTTATAAGGATCGACGCGGATACGCGGAGCTACCAGCTCGACGCCGGGCACGGCCTCGGCGATGGCCGCGGCGTCGCGCTGGGAGACGCCGAGCGAGGTCTGGCGGATCTCCCGCAGCTCCTCGTCCTTGAAAGTCTTGGCCCGCACGAGCACGTTGCGCAGGCCGAGCCGCTCGATCGACGAGAGGGCCTGGCGCTCGGCCCCGGCGCCGATGGACATCATGGCGATCACGGCGCCCACGCCGAAGATCATGCCGAGCATGGTGAGAGCCGAGCGCAGCTTGTGCGCCGCCAGGTTGTCCAGCGCCGAGCGGAAGGCTTCCTGGGGAGTCATCGGATCATCCTTATCGGATGGAGATTACCGGATGGAGATCACCGGATGGAAATCATGACCCGCCGTCCGGAGCCCTGGGCCGGCGAGGCCGGCGGCGGCTTCGGGGCCTTGACCTCGGGCGTGCCCGCCGGCCGCGTGGGGTCGCGCATGGCGAGCACGTCACCCTTCTTGATGCCGGATTCCACGACCACACGGCCCATGGTGGAAGGGCCGAGCTTCACCTCGACCTGGTCGAACCCGCCTCCCGGCTTGCGGCGGAAGACGACCGAGCGCCCCTCGCGGTCGAACACGGCCTGGCGCGGGGCCAGGAGGGCGCCCTTGCGCTCTTCGAGCAGGAGGGTGGCCCGCACCCGCTGCCCGGGCTTCATCACCCGGGTGTCCGTGCGGTCGAGCTTCAGGGTGACGGCGAAGTACTGCACGGGCGAGCCCGGCACGCGCGGCTTGGCGAGGGTGTCCACCCGGGCGATGCTCGCCGGATAGGTGACCCCGGGCGCGGACTCCACCGAGAGCGTGGCCGGCCGGCCCGGCTTCAGCCCACCGGCGTCCGCCTCCAGCACATAGACCTCGCCCTCCATCGTAGAGAGGTCCGGGATCTCGGCGAGAGGCTGGCCGTTCCAGACGCTGTCGCCCACGCGGGTGGTCTCGCCCCGCCAGTTGCGCTTGAGGATCAGGACGCCGTCGTGGGGCGCCGCGACCGTGAGAGCCTGGAGGCCCTGGCTCGCCTGCTGGATCTTGGCGTCGGCTTGGCGGATCTTGATCTGGAGGAGCTCCACCTCCGTGCCCGAGAGGCGGCGGCGCGTGCCCTGGGCGGCCTCGGCGTGCTTCTCCCGCTCCTGGGCCAGCTCCTGGTCGATGTCGGACTCGATGATCTCGCTCCGCGAGAAGATCAGGGCGTCCTTCTTCTGGAACTGGCGGGCGTTCTCGACCTCGACCCGGGCCATGGCCGCGTCGCGCTCCAACTTGCGCACCTCGGAGAGACCCTGGCCCTGCTCCTTCTCCATCTTCAGGCGGGCTTCCCGCAGCTCGTCCTGCGCCTCGATCAGCTGCTTCTCGATGGCGCTGGGGTCGAAGCGGATGACCACGTCCCCCTGCTTCACCCGCGAGCCGTCCGGGGCCACCCAGCCGATGCGGAATGGCCCGGGCACGCCCGGCGGGACGGCGACCGGCGTGGCCTTCACGGCCTGGAGGTTGCCCTGGGCCGGCACCCGCTGCTGGAAGTCCTGGGGCTCAACGGTCACCACCGCCACGTCCCCTTCGCTGGAGCGCGCCGAGGGCAGGAAGGTTCCGAGGGCCAGGAGCACGGCCACCGCCGCCGCGGCGAACAATGCCCTCGGAAAGCGAGAGAGCTTCACCGGTCCTCCTCCGCGAGATCCTTCTGGGAGACCTTGTCCCCCAGGGAGAGCCCCTGCCGGATCTCCACCAGCCGCTCGTTCCTGCGTCCGAGCACGGGCCGCACCTCCTCTGCGCGCCATCCCTGGCGCCGGTAGACCACCGGGCCGTCCGGCCGGGTGAACACGGTTTCGGCCGGCACCACCAGGGCCTTGGCGAGCCGCTCGATCTCCACCGTGCCCGTGAAGCGCATGCCGGGGCGCATGCGCTGCGGGTCCGTGCGGTCGAGGTCGATCTCCAGCTTCACGACCTTCAAGGGATTGAAGTCCGACTTGCTCCGGACGGCGCCGCCGATCGAGCGCACCCGGCCCGTGAACACGTCGTCCGGATGGGCGTCGAGCCGCACCGTCACGCGCTGGCCCACGGCCACGCGGCCGGCGTCGGCCTCGTCGATATCCCCCTCGGCCCGCAGGGTCCGCAGGTCCGGGATCTCCATCACCGACTGCCCCCGCCACGCCGAGTCGCCCACCTTTTTCTTCTCGCCCTGGCCGGTGTCCAGGTAGACCACGGTGCCGTCCCGGGGGGCGGTCACCATCATGCGGCGGATGGCGTTCTCCATCTCCCGCACGCGGGCGGCGGCGCGGTCGCGCCGGTTCACCAGGGACGCCATCTCGGAGTCCGCCTGGAGCTTCTGGAGGCGCGCCTTCTGCTTCAGATAGGCGACCTCGCGGGTGGCGAGCGCCAGCTCCTCGCGGGACTGCGCCAGCTCCTTGGAAGCCACGAGCTCCGGCAGCACGTCCACCTTGAGCTGGGCCTTGCGCTGCCGGGCTTCGGCTTCGGCGAGCTCCAGGGCGGCGTCGCGGCGGGCGATCTCCAGGTTCGTCTGGCGCTTCTCCAGCTCCTTCTGGGCCGAGTCGCGCTCCGCCACCTTGTCCAACAGCTCGCGCTCCAGCTCCGAGGTGTCGAACCCCAGCACGGGCTCGCCGGCCCGCACCTGCATCCCCTCGGGGGCCATGAAGGCGATCTTGTAGTCCCACACCTCCTGGACCTGCGGGGGACCGATGCGCAGCGACTGCACCGAGGCGAGCGTGCCCGAGACGGGCGCGCCGATTACCAGGTCCTCCCGCCGCACCTCGGCCCAGTCGCCGCCGGACGCCGTGGCCGACGCCCGCCCGGCCACCAGCCAGAGCCCGGCCAGGAACGCCAGGAGAACCGCGCCGCTCACGGCGAAACGGAGGGTGCGCTTGCGCCGGGGGCTCATCCGGTCGATTCCCTCCCATTGTTGGGTCTCAGGCGTGTCCCTTCCTCGACGCCCGCCTCGACCACGCACTTCTCGGCCCCGCAGGGTCCGAGGCGTACGTCGGCGGTGCCGCCGGAGGCCAGGAGCGCCCGCGTCTTGCCGCCCGAGAAATCCAGGGCCGCCCGCGGCACGAGCAGGGCGCCCTTCCGCTCCTGTCCCAGCACCTCGACCCGCACGGACATGCCCGGCCGCATGCGCCGGGGGTCCGACTTGTCGAGCGCGATCCGCACGGGGAAGTGGCGCAGCAGCAGGCTCCGCTTCGACTCGCGGGCCACGGGCGAGATCTCCGTCACCCGGCCGCGGTACGGGGTGCCGGGATAGGCATCGAGCGTGCAGATCACTTCCATGCCTGGGGCGATGCGGCCGTCGTCCACGTCGGAGAGACTGGCCTGGACGATCATAGAGGAGAGGTCCGGCAGGGTCGCCACCGCCAGGCCCACCCACACGGAGTCGCCCAGCTGGAGCTTGCGCCCCTCCCAGGGGTGGTCGCCCACGAGCACCATGCCGTCCCGCGGCGCCTTGAGGGTGAGGGCGTCGATCGCTTCCTCGGAGTTGCGGATCTCGCGCTGCGACTTATCGAGCGCGATGCCCTGGATCTGGAGGTCGGTGGTGCTCCCCCGCTTCTGGGCGGCGAGATCCTCCCCGGCCTTGGCGAGCTCGGACTCGGCGCGCTTCAGGGCGAGCTGGCGCTCCTGGTAGTCGCGCAGCGAGAGCAGGTCCTTGGGGATGGCCGCGGCGATGCGGGCCTTCTCCAGCTCCGACTTCGCCTTCTCCACCTGGAACTGCTTGTCGGCCAGCGTGGTCTTCGATTCGGCCCGGGCGCGCTCCAGCTCGCTCCCGGCGTTCGAGGCCGACAAGCGCTTCTCTTCGAGATCGGAGGCGAACTGCGAGTTGTCGAACCCCACCACGGGATCGCCCGCCCGGACCCTCGTGCCGTCCGGCGCCATCCAGCGGATCTGGAGCTGCCAGGTGTTCGTCCGGGGAACCACGAGGGCCTCTCCCCTCTCCGCCGCCAACTCGCCTGTGAGCAGCACCCGCTGGCGGAACGTGCCACGGTGAACCGTGAGCTCCTCCCCCTGGCCCGCGTCGGCGCGCGCACCCGAGCCCGAGCACCCCGCGAGGGGGAGGAGGCAGGCCAGGCCCATGGCAACGACAGAGAGAGGTCTCAGTGCAATCATTCCCTTAACAACAAACGTATACGGCAGACGCGTATTCCTGTCTAGGGGGGACCAGGCTGGTCTGTCCCCCCATACCCATAGATACGGATGAGGCGCTGAAAGTTCCCCAGGCCACACCCTCTACGGTGTCCCGAAGTCCACCTTCGGCGCCGTCTCCGCTCCGGCCGCGGCCTGGAAGTACGGCCGGGGCTCGAAGCCCATCATGCGGGCGAAGAGGGCGGCCGGAAAGCGCTTGATGCGGGTGTTGTAGTCCTGGGCAGCCAAGTTGAAGTTGCGGCGCTCGACGCCGATGCGGTTCTCCGTGCCCTCGAGCTGCACCATGAGGTCCCGGAAGCCCTGCACCGACTGGAGCTGGGGATACTGCTCCACCACCACCATCAGGCGGCTCAGGGCCGAGGAGAGCTGGTCCTGGGCCTGCTGGAACTGGGCGAACTTCTGGGGATCGCTGAGGATCTCGTTGGTGGCCTGCGGGGTGAGCTGCCCCACCCGGCTGCGGGCCTCGATCACCTCCCTCAGGGTGGTCTGCTCGAAATTGGCCGCGCCCTTGACGCTCGCCACCAGGTTGGGGATCAGGTCGGCCCGGCGCTGGTAGGCACTCTGCACGTTCGCCCACTGGGTCTCCACGGCCTGCTCGGACCCCACGAGACCGTTGTAGACGCCCACGAGGTACATCCCGAAGATCACAACCGCCACGACGACGGCGATCAGGCAACCCATTCCCTTTTTCATCGGTTCCTCCTGAGAGGCGCCACGGGCGGCGCGGGGAGATCATATCTTTCTCACCGGTCTTTCTCACCGGCAGGGCGTGCTACATTTCCCGCCGCATGAGGGCCTACCTCGACCTGCTCCAGCACATCCTGGACCATGGGGTGCGGAAGTCCGACCGCACGGGCACCGGCACGCTCTCCGTCTTCGGCTACCAGATGCGCTTCGATCTGTCCCAGGGATTCCCCCTGCTGACCACGAAGCGGCTCCACCTGCGCTCCATCCTCCACGAGCTCCTCTGGTTCCTGGCCGGCGACACCAACGTCCGCTATCTGCACGAGAACGGCGTGACCATCTGGGACGAGTGGGCGGACGAGGACGGCAACCTCGGCCCCATCTACGGCGCCCAGTGGCGCTCCTGGCCCACGCCGGACGGCCGCCACGTCGACCAGATCTCCCGCGTGGTCGAACAGATCCGGACCAACCCCGACTCGCGCCGCCACATCGTGAGCGCCTGGAACGTGGCCGACCTGGATGACATGGCCCTCCCCCCCTGCCATGCCCTGTTCCAGTTCTGGGTGGCCGAGGGGCGCCTCTCCTGCCAGCTCTACCAGCGGAGCGCCGACGTCTTCCTGGGCGTGCCGTTCAACATCGCCTCCTACGCCGCTGCTGACCCTGATGGTGGCCCAGGTCTGTGGCCTCCGGCCCGGCGACTTCGTCCACACCCTGGGCGACGCCCATCTCTACCTCAACCACCTCGACCAGGCGCGCCTCCAGCTCACCCGCGAGCCCCGGCCCCTGCCCGCCATGACGCTCAACCCCGAGCGGAAGAGCCTGTTCGACTTCCGGTACGAGGACTTCACTCTGAGCAATTACGATCCACACCCGGCGATCAAAGCGCCGATCGCAGTATGACGAAGAGACCGAAAAAAAGGATCTCCCTGATCGCGGCCATGGCCGAGAACCGGGCCATCGGCATCGACAACCGCCTCCCCTGGCGCCTGCCCGCGGACCTCCGGCGCTTCAAGGCGCTCACCATGGGCCACGCGCTGATCATGGGACGGAAGACCTACGAGTCCATCGGCCGTCCCCTCCCCGGACGGACCCTGATCGTGGTGACCCGGCGGCAGGGATACGCTCCCCGCGGCGTCCAGGTCGCCCATTCGGTCGAAGAGGCCCTGGGGCAGGCCCAGGGGGACGAGGTCTTCATCGGCGGCGGCGAAGAGATCTTCCGCCAGACGCTCGACCGCGCCGACCGGGTCTATCTGACGTGCATCCAGAAGGAGCTCCCCGGCGACGCCTTCTTCCCCGAGATCGACAAGTCCACCTGGCGCCTGGTCGAGCGCGAGGACCACGACGCCACGGTCGAGACGCCTTTCGCCTACAGCTTCCGCGTCTACGATCGCATAAGGGAGAATCAAGCTTGAGGACATGCTGTTGGCTGCTCGTCCTTGTCCTGGCTGGCTGTGGGGGGACAGAGGAGTTGCCCCAGGACGTCAACGCCACCGCCAAGGTCCGCAAGGCGCGGATCTTCCTGATCTCGACGGACGACAAGGGTCCGGTCGGCTGCGGGGACAGCGCCGTGCCCGTCGAGGCCGACCTGCCGGCCCCCACGCCCGCTCTGTGGGGATCGCTGGAGATCCTGCTCACCGCCGGCCAGCGCTACGAGAGCGCCGGTTTCTACAACGCCCTGGCCAACTCCCCTCTGCGCGTCCAGCGCATCGAGCGCTCCGGCCCCACGGCGCGCATCTACCTGACCGGCTATCTGGAGATCGGCGGGGCCTGCGACAGCCCGCGCGTCCTCTCCCAGCTCACCGAGACGGCCACCCAGTTCCAGGACGTGGACAAGGCTGAGATCTTCCTCGACGGCAAGCCGCTGGACGAATTGTTGTCAGGGAAAGGGTAGGCAGGAGGAGGGACGGGGAAGAACCCCGTCCCTGAGAGCAGAACTGCTCAGTCCTTGACGCAGCGGCAGCAGTCCGGCGGCGTCAGCTTCGGGTGCTGGCCCTCCGGGCAGGCCATGCAGCGGACGAGCGAGCAGTCCACCGGCTGCGCCGTGGCCTGGGGAACGGAAAGCTGAGCGACGCCCAGGACGCCGGCGAGCACGAGACCTGTGAGAAGCAGTTTCTTCATAGTTGGCTCCTTTACCAAGTTGATGGGACCTTCATGGCCCCTACCACGGGGGGAAAAGGCGGTAACCCCTCACCCGAATTCCCAAACAAGAAAAAGACCGCCGGCCACACCGTTTCGGCGGTGCAGCCGGCCGGTTGAATAGGAGAGAGAGGGAGTGACTGACCCTCGCTCTCGGGGGAGCTGTGTTGGGGGGTGCTGCGCTGGTGCTGCTAGAACCCCGGCCGGGAACCGTGATCCCCGGCCACGAACCAGAAGTGCGGTATTGGATGAAAAACGGGACAGCCCCGATTTGATTCAGTTTTCCACCGGTACAGTCGCCTTCTCCCGGAACCAGGCCGTGGTGCGGACAATTCCCTCCCGCAGGGGCAGGGGCTCAGGCAGGCCCAGCTCGCGGCGGCCGAGGCCCGCGTCCACCACGGAGCGCTGCTGCTCGCCCGGCTTCGCCGGCCCGTGCGTGGCCTGGGCGTCCGTGCCCACGGCGCGGGCGATCTCCCTGTAGAGATCCACCACGGAGGTCTCGATGCCCGTACCCACGTTGTAGATATGGAACCCGGGCCGGCCCGCCGCCGCCAGGTTGGCCCGCACCACGTCGGAAACGTGAATGTAATCGCGGGTCTGGAGGCCGGGACCGTTGATCGTGGGCACCTGCCCCGCCAGCAGGCGGTTGAGGAAGATGGCCACCACCCCGGCCTCGCCATGGGGGTTCTGCCGCTCGCCGTAGACGTTGGCGTAGCGCAGGCAGGTGGCGTTCAGGCCGTAGGTGACGTGGTAGTAGAAGAGATAGTGCTCGAAGGAGAGCTTGGAGATCCCGTAGGGTGAGATCGGCCGGGCCGGGTGCTTCTCGTCGGCCGGGAAGTAATCCTGCTCCCCATAGATCGCCCCGCCCGTGGAGGCGAAAAGAATCTGTCGGACTCCGCCCCGGCGGGCCGCCTCGGCCAGGTTCAGGCTTCCCAGGATGTTCACGCCGGCGTCGAAGACAGGGTCCTCCACCGAGCGGCGCACATCCATCTGGGCCGCGTGGTGGACGAGGATCTCGACCCCCGAGTCGCGCACCAGATCCGCTGCTTCCTTGGAGCGGACGTCCAGGACGTGCAGCTCCGCGCCCTCCGGCACGTTCTCCCGCCGTCCTCCGGAAAGATTGTCGAGGATCAGCACCCGGCGCCCTTCGGCGAGGAAGGCACCGGCCACATGAGAGCCGATGAACCCGGCTCCCCCCGTGACGCAGACAGTTCCCCTATGCGAGTTATTATGCGAGTTATTGGAGTCGTTCTTCATGACGATCGGAGCTTATAGCAAGCGGCAGGCCAGACAGCCGGGGAATGCCATATTCCCCCCTTCGCGGAAGACGAGAGGAGCAGGGAATGGCTCATTCCCCGTCCCGCGAAAGCTTCAAGGAACGGGGAATGGCTCATTCCCTGTCCTTCGGATCCCGTTCTCCCTGGAGAACGGAACGTTCCCCGTCTGCAACGGGATCTTGTAAGTGGGGAACGCATCATTTCCCGGAGGGAATGGCCTGGAAGGACTCTGTTCGATCCCATTTCCCCTCGTTTGCGGAATCCGAGAGGCGGGGAATACTTCGTTTTCGAGAGGGAACGTCATGTTCCCCGCCTCTGCTGAAGCATTCCCCCAGGGGAACAGGGCTTGAGGAGTGGGGAATGCTCAGTCGCGCCGGCCTACCGCGATGATCCCCAGCCCCTTCCAGGGCAGCAGGCGGTCCAGCCGCCGGATCACCGGTACACCCATGTTGAAAAGCTTGAGCTGGACGCGGCTGAAGTTGCGGCGCTTCATCACGCGGCCGTTGAGCCACCAGCCGGGCACCGAGGTGCGGTTGAAGTCGTGCATTTCCTCGATCGTGAAGCCCGTCTTCTCGAGCTCCTCGCGCAGCATCTCCTGGGAGTAGCGGACGCGGTGGCCCAGCACCTCGTCGAGGCTCGAATAGAGCTTCTGCCCGGCGGGCACGTAGAGCACCAGGCGGCCTCCGGGCGCCAGCACGTCGTACATGTTGCGCAGGGCGAGGAGGGGATCGCGGACGTGCTCCAGCACGTTCAGGCAGACGACCGTGTCGAACTGACCGTTCCAGGGCTCGAAGCAGGCCGGGTCCTCGAGGTCGAGGCGGGCCACCTTGAGGTAGGGCTTATACAGGGAGAGGTTCTTCAGATAGTCGATGTAATGCGGGTTGATGTCGCTCGCGAGGTACAGGTCGCGCGGCAGGAGCCAGGTGGTGATGTTGCCGATGCCGGCGCCGATTTCCAGCACCCGGGCGCCCACATAGGGAGAGATCGCGTCGGCCATCCAGCGGTTGAACTGCCGGGCCTTCTCCAGGCTGGTGAGGATGTGGGAGCCGTACTCGTCTTCGGCGTAGACGTCGTCGATGAGACGGTACTTCACCATCGTCCGGAACGCCTTGACAGCGTCCTTCCAGCCGATCTTCTTGCCCTCGCGGTAGGTGCGGCCCATGTAGCTGATGGGCACCTCGAAGATCCGGCACTCGCGCTTGGCGACCTTTGCCGTAATTTCCGGCTCCATGGCGAAGTCATTGGAGCGGATGGGGATGGACTTGAGGAGCGGCGCCCGGAAGACCTTGTAGCAGGTCTCCATGTCGGTCAGGTTCAGATCCGTGAACCAGTTGCTCACCGTGGTCAGGAACTGGTTGCCTAGGCTGTGGCGGTAGTACAGCACCCGCCGCCGGTCGCTGGGCAGGAAGCGCGACCCGTAGACCACGTCGGCGCCATCCTCCAGGAAGGGGCGGATGAGCCGTGGGTAGTCCCGGGGGTCGTACTCCAGGTCGGCGTCCTGGAACAGGATGAGATCGCCCGTGGCCTCGGCGATGCCGCGGCGGATGGCGGCGCCCTTGCCCTGGTTCCTCTCCTGCTCCAGGAGGCGGATGCGGTCCGGGTGCTCAGCCGCGATCCGGCGCAGGAGCTCCCGGCTGCCGTCCTTCGAGCCGTCGTCGATCACGAGGACTTCCATCTCGCGGATCTCGGGCGCGGACACGGAGAGCACCCGGCGGATCAGCTCTTCCACCAGGAAGCGCTCGTTGTAGACGGGAATGACGACGCTCAGCTTGACGCCGCCGGTGACCCCGGAAGTAGTGTTTTCTTCTCTCAAAGCTCGCTCGCTCAGGTTCGTTTCCTATAAAAGGCGGTGCATGATAGCACTCACTCATGCTCACTGGCTCACCGCGATCTGACCGCCGGACCGTCCTGGGCGCGGCGCTGATCGCGCTCGCCGCCCTGGCCGTCTACGGCGGCACGGTGGGCTTCGCCTTCGTCTTCGACGACCACATCCAGATCGAGCGCAACCCCTGGCTGCGTTCTCCGGACGGAATCTGGCGCTTCTTCACCCAGCCCTTCTGGGGGTTCTACCCGGACCGGGGCTCCGGACCGTCCAACTATTACCGCCCCTTCTTCGGGGTTTCCTACTCTCTCGTGGCGCGCCTCTTCGGTCTGCAGCCGGCGGCCTTCCACGCTGCATCCGTTCTCCTGCACCTGGCCGTGTCCCTACTGGTGGCCCTGCTGGCCCGGCGCTTCATTCAAAACCCGGACCAGGGCGCCGCCACCCTCGCGGCCGGCCTCCTCTTCGCCGTCCATCCCGCCCACGCGGAAGCCGTGGCCTGGGTCGGAGGTCAGGCGGACATTCTGGCGGCCTTCTTCGTCCTTCTGGCAACCTGGTCCTACCTGACTCTAATCGAAAACCCAAAATCCAAAATCCAAAATGCCTTCGGTCCCCTTGCCTACCTCCTGGCCTGCCTCTCCAAGGAGACCGGCGCCGCTCTGCTCCTGGTGCTGGCCGCGGTCGAGATCTCCGGATGGAGAAAGGAGGGCTCCCTGAGAATGGCCCTCCGGCGGGGTCTCTCCCGCCTCGCCCTCTACGCCGTGGCCCTCGCCGTCTACATGGCCCTGCGCGTCCACGCCCTGGGAGGCTTCGCGCCGCGCCACTACGGCGTCACCGCCTCCCTCGGCGACTCCGCCGTCTACGCAGGTGCCCTGTTCGCCCGCTATCTCGGCTTCCTCCTGGTTCCCTTTCCTCCCCAGGTGCTCACCTCGGTGCCGGCTTCCCCGCTCCTCTCTCCCCTGGCCCTGGCCGGGCTGGCCGCGGGCGGACTGGCCGCGGCGGGGATGGCAGCCGCGGCCTGGAGCGGACGGGCGCGGCGGGAGATCGTGCTGCCGCTGGCCTTCCTTGTGGGCTTCCTCCTCCCCGCCCTGGCCACCAACTCGATCGGCGGGGCCAACTTCGCGGAGCGTTACCTCTATCTGCCGTCCGTGGGTCTCGCGTGGCTGGCCGGGCTCGCCTGGAGCCGGATCGTCCGGGTCCTGTCCTCGGAAGCCACCCGGAGACCCATCACGGCCGTGGCCCTGATCGGGATTGCCGCCGCGGGTGCCGCCGCCTGGGACCGCTCCAGGCTCTACGAGGACGACTTCGCGCTCTTCCAGGAGGTCGTGCGCAACAATCCCCGGAACGAGATCGCCCGCAACAACCTCGGGATGGCGCTCTACAGCCAGGGCCGGCTCGACGAGGCTGAGCGCGAGTACCGGGCAGCTCTGCGCCTGAGGCCGGGCAGCTCGGCCCCGATGTCCAACCTGGCCCTCCTCCGCGAGCGCCGGAGGGACCGGACGGGAGCGGAAAAGCTCTTCCAGGACATCCAACGCCTGTACCCCACCCATGCCATCTCCGCCGTCCATCTCGCCCGCTTCCGCCTTCAGGAGGGAGACAAGGCCGGAGCAGCCCGCATCCTCGACGCCTTCTTTGCCGCCGGGGGTGAGAGCTACGATGCCCTGACCGAACGTGCCGCGCTGTGGCTCGTAGAAGGACGGCCCGAGAAGGCGATCCCCCTGCTGGAACGGGCGGTCGAGACGTTTCCGGAGAAGGCCAGAGGGCGGGAGATGCTGGAGCGGGCAAAGGCGGACCCCAGAATCCAATACGCTTCCCCTTGATGCCAACCCTGATCTGCCCCGTCCGCAACTGCGCCGCTCCCCTGGAGCACCAGGGCCGGTCCCTGGTCTGCCCGCGAGGGCACTCCTTCGACCTCGCCCGCAGCGGCTATTGCAACCTGCTCCAGCCGCAGGACCGGCGCTCGAGGAACCCTGGCGACCCCCGCGAGGCCGTCGAGGCCCGGCGGCGCCTCCTGGATGCGGGCCACGGCGCGGCGCTCCAGAAGTCCCTGACCGAGGAGATCGACGCCCTCGGGCTGCCGCCCGGCGCCGCCGTGCTCGACGTGGGGTGCGGCGAAGGGACCTACCTCGGCTCCATCACTCGGAAAGGCCCCGTCGAAGCCCATGGGATCGATCTCTCGACGCCGGCCGTCGACCTCGCCGCCCGGCGCTTCCCGGACCTGACGTGGATCGTGGGCAACGCCGATCGCTTCCTCCCCTGGGCTCCGGGATCGTTCGATCTCGTCCTGTCGATCGACGCCCGCCTGAACGCCGGGGAGATGCGGCGCGTCCTCAAACCCGAGGGGCACCTCCTGGTGGCCGTGCCGGCGCCGGACGACCTGGTCGAGCTCCGGACGGCCGTGCTGGGCGAAGGGGTGACGCGCGACCGCATGGAGAGGGTCGAGGCCATGCTCGCCGATGATTTCGCTCTGGAAGGAAGGCGTACCGTGCGCGAGACCGTCCGCTTCTCCTCCGAGGCCGCCCGGGATGCCCTCGCCGCCACCTATCGCGGCGCCCGCGAGAGCCGGCGGGAGCGGATCGAGGCGATTTCAGAGATGGACGTGACGCTCAGCCACGAGCTGGCTCGGTTCCGGGCTCGTCGAAGATCGGGCTCTTGATCAGCCCCGTCCTCTGCATCTTGTACCGCATCAGCACACTCAACACCGCAAAGCCATAGCGGACGCTGCGCCGGAAGCCGATCTGCGAGGCCTCCGGGAAATAGCGGGTCTGGATGGGGATCTCCTGGATGCGCAGCCCCTGCCAGACCCCCTGGGCGATGATCTCCGTGTCGAACACGAAGTCGTCCGAATTGGCTTCCAGGTTCACCGACTCCAGGAACCGGCGGCTGTAGGCCCGCAGCCCCGAGTGGTATTCCGAGAGGAAGACATAGAACGTGGCGTTGGCCACCGCCGTCAGACCGATGTTCGCCAGGTACTTCCACTTCGGCATGCCGCCTTCGAGGGGCCGGCCCCCCAGCATGCGGCTGCCGAACACGGCGCCGCACTCGCCCCGCAGGAGAGGCGCCACCAAGGCAGGGACGCTCTTGGGGTCGTATTGGTGATCGGGATGGACCATGACCACGATGTCCGCCCCGCGGGAGAGCGCCTCCCGGTAGCAGGTCTTCTGGTTTCCCCCGTAGCCCCGGTTCTTCGGATGGACCACCACGTAGAGCCCCAGGCTCCGCGCGATCTCCACCGTGCGGTCGCGGCTCGCGTCATCCACCACCACGATGTCGTCCACCCACTCCATGGGGAGGTCCGCCAGGGTGCGTTCCAGCGTCTTTTCGGCGTTGTAGGCGGGCATCACGACACAGACCTTCTGGGTCCTCTGGCGCGGATCGATGTCGATGGGAGGGTTGGCGTAGAGCATGACTGGATTCTATCTGAGATGCTTCTTCTGTCTCCCCGGCCAAAGGGGAGGGAAGAATAGGAATAAAGGGTAATATCCTGACTCCGTCATGCCCTTTTCCTATCCGGAGCGGCCCTACGATCGCCTCCTCGCCGCTGCCGGTCAGGCCGAACGCCTGGTCCGGGCCGCCGTGCGGTCTTTGCGAACCCGCCAGATCCCGAGGGCACCGCGGACCAGCCGGCCGGCGGTTTCAGCTCTTGAAGAGCCGGCCGCCTGGAAGGCTCCGATCCTTTATCTTCCCGCGGTCTCCTGGACCTACCGCTTCCAGCGTCCCCAGCACCTGGCCCTGGCCCTGGCACGTGCCGGCCACCCGGTGCTCTACGTGGACGGCTTCCTGCGCAGCCGCCTCCTCCCCGCCCGGCAACTGCTGCACGTCCAGGGAGGCGTCCACGTCCTCCGCGTGCGCGTGCCGGGACGGCCGGACCCCTACCGCGAGCCCTTGAGTCAACGGGCGGCGGTCCAGATGGCGGAGACGATCCTGACCGGTCTGGTTGGCGAGTGCCCCCTCCCCCTGAGCCAGTCAATGGTGCTCGTCCAGCTCCCCTTCTGGGCCGCGCTCGGCCGGGGAGCTCGCCCGCCGGCTGGGCGTGCCCCTGGTCTACGACCGCATCGACCTCCACACGGGATTCCCCGGAGTCCCCGGCAGCATCGAAGAGGCCGAGGACCGCCTGATCCGGGAAGCGGACCTCGTCTGCGCCACCGCCACCCTGCTCGCGGAGAAACCGCGCAAGGTCAATCCCAAGGTCATCCTCCTCCCCAACGGGGTCGACCTGACGGCCTTCCCGCGTCCGGCCATGCCTGGCGCTTCAGGGATTCGCATCGGCTATGTGGGGGCCCTGGGTCCCTGGTTCGACGCCGAAGCCGTCGAACACGCCGCCCGCGCCCAGCCGGACTGGCATTTCCGCCTCGCCGGCCGCGTGGAAGACCCGCAGGTCGCCGCCCTGTCCGCTCTCCCCAACCTGGAGACTGTGGGCGAGATCCCTTTCGCGGACGTCCACGGTTTCCTCTCGGACCTCGACGCCGCGCTCATCCCCTTCCGGGACCTCCCTCTCACCCGCGCCGTCGATCCCGTGAAGCTCTATGAAGCCTTGGCGACCGGCCTCCCCGTCGTCGCCCGCCGCCTTCCCGAGACCGAACGCTGGGCTGAGCCGCTCGTCTACCTCTATGACGATCCCGAGAGCTTCCTCCGCCAGCTCCGCCGCGCCATCCAGGAGCGCACCCCAGCCCACGCCCTGGAGCGCCGCCGCGCCGCCGAAGGCGAGAGCTGGGACCGCCGCGCCGCCGAGTTGCTCCAGGCCATTCCCTGTCACGCCCCCTCCGCGTGAGCCTCGAGGAGTTTGACGATATCCGGCTGTCTGAAGTGGGTGGCCCAGTCGATCGCGTCACCGTCGTGCTTGGTGTCGCGGATGCGCGGGTCGGCTCCGGCCTGGAGGAGCAGGCGAACAACGTCCGTATGACCGTTCGCGACGGCGAGGTGCAGCGAATCCTCGTTGCGGCTCATCGGCCGGCCTAAGACGAAAATGGGGGTTCTGAGGCAGAGGCGTTTTCATGCTCCTGGGTCGCCGAAGGCAGGGCCCGGCTAGTACGTCGCGCCCGAAGTTCGTTCCGGGTTTTGCGGAGACCCTGCCTAGCGCCTGGCGAGACTCGCCATGACTGGGAAAGGGTGTTCAGAACACCAGAAGGCTGTTTGTCCCCTGTAGAGGGCGTTTTTTCTCTGGAAGACCCTGCTCAGCGGCTGGCGACCCTCTCCAGGCGCTGGCGACCCTGCTCCGCGGCTGGCGAGGGTGTTTTTCGGCAAAAAGACCCTCGCCAGCCGCGGGCGAGGCTGTTCAGCGGCTGGCGACCCTGTTCCGCGCTGGGCGAGGGTGTTCCAGAGAAAAAACGCCCTCTACAGAGGACATCGCCGGCCTCATCGAGGTGATCGCCGAGTTCCACGCTTGAGGTTCCCCGGCTAGAGCGAGCTTGGCTCTGGCGTTCAGTCAGCCGAGTTGCAGGTGCCGAGTCCAACGATTGGTTCGACCTCACAATTATCTCCCCTTAGCACCTCAGCGAGCAGCGGGGTTGCGTTTCTCGGTGCCTCCATGTAACGTTTCTACATGCAAGACGATCCGCAGTTGCTGGGTCCAGCGCTTCGGCTCCTTCGTGCCCGCCGCCGTCTCCGGCAGTATCAGGTCGCAGAGCGGGCGGGGATCACCAAGGCCATGCTCTCCTCGTATGAGAACGGGAACACCACGCCGTCCTACTACAGCCTCATCCCGCTCCTGGGCGCTCTGGAGAGCGACCTCACCGGGCTTCAACAGGCGCTCGACATGCTCCGCGCAGGGGAACCCCCGGAACAGCCGAGCGAGCCTGCACCGGCCGAGGAGGCGCCGCCGGAGAACGGGTACAAGGTGGTCGAGATCCGGGTGGCCCGGCTGGACGAGGCTCTGCTCCTCCTCGAACGGATCGCCACAGCCCTCGAAGGCGCCTCCTTCCCGAAGGAGGGAACGAGGCAGGACAGGAGCTCGCACCCGCATCCCCGGGCCGAATTAGAGTGACGGAGGAGCGGCCATCCGCTCCGGCAACGCCTTCTTTAGAGGAGTTTGAGGTCTTTTGAGGAACTTTGAGCCAGTATTTGAGGACTCCTGAGAAGGACCGGACCTACACTCCTCATCAACAAGAGCAACCCAAAGGACGCGAGAGCGAACGAGGGAACCTCGAAGTCGTCAGAGTAGCGAAGTTCTTTTTTTGCTTTTCTTTTTTGAAGTTTCTTGGAGGGGGGACACAGAGCCCGGGTGGAGCGATCCACCCGGGTTTTTGTGGTTTCTGGAGGACTGCATGCCGGCTTGACGGTCCAGCGGACTGCCTACCCGCCGCAGGGGGAAGTCGTCGTGGTCTGCCCGCCGTTCGATAGGAATTCCGTGCAGCTGACCCCTGATCCATTTACACCTTGACAGGCACCATCGCCCTTCACCGAGCAACTGACGGTGGTGTTGCCGCAGGTGGCGGTCGCCTTGCAGTCCTTGACGGGCCGGGTGGGCGCCGTGATCTTGTCCAGAGGATTCGGCTTGATGAGGTTGTGCCGCTTCGCGGCGGTGAGGGCAGGAGAATTCCCGGCGATCAAAGGGGTAAGGTTGCAGGAGCAGATCTCCTTAGCCTCACCGGTACAGTTGGGTTTCGAGCACCCGCCGGCGCTGGCGAATTTCTTCAGGATGTCGCAATCATCATTCCCCAGGCACGCGCAGTACCCCAACTGCGCACTGCAATTAATAGCCACCGGCTTGGGCTTCGGCGCGGTGACCTGAGGCGATTGCGCCGCGGCGGCACCGGCGGACGCGAAGGACAGGGTGGCTCCGAGCAACAGGGACGCGAAGGAAAAGGAACGGAACGTGCTTTTCATGATGGCTCTCCTTTGGGAGACGAGGCTTCTCGTCTCGGTTCGGAGGAGAGGAACGCCGCGCCCCCGCCAGTTGCTCACGGCGCGGGAAAATTTCTGTGCTAGCCTCCCCATCGAGCTTCAGCGATGAGTCTGAATCCCGTGCCTCGAACGCAGACCGAGCCCGACGAGTACGGGGCACTGCGGGCGGAGATCGCCCGTGCCGTGCGCTCGCTCTGCCCGCGCTGGCTGACGTCCCGCGCGGATGATCTCGTACAGGCCGCCCTCCTCCGCATCCTCAAGCTGCGCCAGCGCAGTGAGCAAAGGCAGGACCTTTCGTCGTTCTATCTCAAGCGGGTGGCCTACAGCGCTCTGGTCGACGAGATCCGCCGCTTGGAACGAAAACGGGAAACGCCCCTGGAAGGAGAGGATGGAGAACCGCTGCCCCTCGCGTCCTCGATGCCCGGACCGGACCGGTTGCAGGCCGGCCGGGAGATCGGCGAGGGGATCCGCGACTGCCTCGCGACTCTCCTGCGCCAGCGCCGGCTCGCCGTCACCCTGTATCTCCAGGACGTCAGCGTGGTCGACGCGGCCCATCTTCTGGGCTGGGATCTCAAGCAGACCCGGAACCTGGTCTACCGCGGCCTCGGAGATCTTCGCCAGTGCCTGAAAGGGAAAGGACTTCACTCGTGAACGAGCCCGAAGGAGAGATCCGCCGCTGGCGGGAGGCGTTCGCCGGCCTCTCCGAAAAAGGGGTACCCGGGCCGAATTGCCCGGACCCGGACCGGATCTGGGCCACCGCCACGGGCGAGGGAACAGCCGAGGAGCGGCAGGAGATCATCGAGCACACAGCCACCTGCGCTTCCTGTGCGGGCGCGTTCCGGCTGGCGCTGGGGATGTCTGGGGAGCGTGATCGTGCCACAAGGGTCGAGCCGCTCCGGGGTCCCTGGTTCCGGCGGACGGCTCCTCTCGCCGCCCTGGCCGCGGCCCTGCTGCTGGCGGTCCTGGTCCCCATCGGGTGGCGGGCTCAGCAGGGGCCGCCGCAATATCGCGACGACGTGGAGAGGCTGGAGATCCGCTCTCAGATCGCCGAGGGGGCGGTCCTGCCGCGCGAGCAGGCCGTGCTGCGCTGGTCGGCCGGTCCCCCGGGCTCGCTTTACGAGGTTCGGGTGCTCACCCGCGAGGCCCGGGAAGTCGCCGTCGAAACGGATCTGGAGGAGCCGCGCTATCAGATCCCGCCGGCCGTTCTGGAGGGGATTCCCGCGGGTACCGTTCTATACTGGCAGGTGAAGACGCTCCAGCCTGACGGGACGAGCGGGGTCTCGAAGACGTTCACGGTCCGCCTCCAGTGAGCAATCCGGCACCGGGGCTCGTTATAGACCATGTTCCGGGGCCATTCCGGCCTCCGGCGGAACAGCGAGGATATGGACATGCCCAAGCCGACGTCTTCCCAGACTCTCACCAGCAAACCCCCTTCTCCGAAACCGCCAAAGCGGGTGGGCGGCCTGACCTCGAAGCCCGATTCCAGCAGCGGTCCACCTCTGCATGATTCCCGGCCAGGTGGAGACGACAAGCCGCAGGACTAGCTTCCTCCGGGCCGTCCTGCTCCTGGGCGTCGCGGTCCTCCTCGGAGCGGCGGGGGACCGCGCCTCTCCGGACCCGTTCGCTCCTTGCGAAACGCGCCTGCGGGAGGCCCCGGAGCGGTGGGAATCCGCGCGATGTTTCTACGAGGTGGCCCGCGAGGAGAACCTCTGGGAGGAAGCCGCCCGGCGGATTGCGGCCGAGGGCAGCCGCCGCCCGGACCTCCCTTGGCTGCGGCTGGCCGCGGCCTACGTGGAAGAGGAGCGGGATGCGGGGCTGGCGGCCGAGAGGTACCGGGAAGCCGTCGCGGCCTTCACGTCCCGCGGCGATGCCGGGGATGCCGAGGGCGAGGTACGGGCCCGTAGCGCGTTCGCGGCCTGGCTGGCTGGGCAGAGGCAGGACCAGGAGGCCGGCGAGCAGCTTGCCTTGGCCGTCCGCCGCGCCGAGACGGCCGGCGACCCCGGCCTGCTGGGCGAGGCGTTGTTCTTTCAGGCGCGGCACCTGTGGCGGCTGGGAGCCCGCTTGGAGGCTCCCTACCGCCTGGCGCGCCGGGCCGAGAGCCATCTCTTTCCGCGAGGGCCCGCCCGCCAGCAGATGCACTGTCTCGACCTGCTGGCCCGGCTCTCCCGGGACCTGGGCCGCCCCCGTCAGGCCGAAGGCTACCTCCGCCGGCTCGAGCGGCTGGCGCGGGCGCATGGCAACCGCGATTTCGAAGCGCAGGCACAATCGAGTCTCGGCATCCTGCTCTTCGACGAGCTCGACCGGACTTCCAGGGCCTCCGGCCGAGCCCGGGCCACCGCCCAGCTCCGCAAGGCCCTGGCCACGGCGGCGGCAGAGAACGACCCCGTGCTCCAGGCCGAGGCGCATTCCATCCTCGGCCATCTCACGGGTCCAGCCGAGGCGCCGGCCCATGCCGAGCGCTGCCTGGCACTAGCCCGCGGGCTCGACGCCCCCCGGACCACGATCTGCCTCCTGGCGCTCGCCCGCTGGCGGGCCGAGACCGATCCCGCGGGTGCGGAGCGGCACCTGGAGGAAGCCCGGAACGTCGCCGTGCGATCGGGCGACCTCTCCTCGCTCGGGCGGTTCTGGTACGACCGGATGAACTTCAGCTGGCGCTTCGGGTCGCGGGAACAGGCGGTCGCCGACTCCCAGGAGGCCATTCGGGCCGTCGAGGCTTTACGCGACCGCCAGTTGGAGCAGGCCGGGCGGGCGGGCCTCTTCTCCCGCTGGCTGGCCCCGTACTACGCGGCCTCCGGACACCTGCTCGGCTCTTTCCAGCGCTCGGGTGATCCAGCCGATCTGGATCAGGCGTTCACCATTACCGAATCGATGCGGGCACGGGTCCTGCGGGACCTGTTGGCCGCCCCGCGCTCTCCCGACCTGCCGGTGTCCCGCACGGCGGTCGAGGCGGCTCTCGCTCCCGGCGAGGCGCTGCTCTCCTTCCAGATCGCCCCGCGGCAGGACTTCTTCGGCTTCGCCGGCGGCTCCTGGCTGCTGGTGTCCACCCGCCGTGGGAGCCGGGTCTATGCGCTGGCGGAATCGGTGGACCGCGCCCATCTGGAGACGGCGGTCTCGGGCCTCCTCGGGCTGATCGAGGGGCGGGACGGAGGCGAAGCCGATCTCGCCACGGCTCTCTACGGGCAGTTGCTGGACCGGGCGCTCACCGATCTCCCAAAGGAAGTGGACCGGCTGGTGATCGTGCCCGACGGGGTCCTGCACCTGCTGCCGTTCCCCCTCCTCCGGCCGCGGCGGGACGGTCCCCTGCTGACGGACCGCTACCAAGTCTCCGTGGCTCCGTCCGCCACTCTGTGGTGGCGCTGGCGCCGGCAGGCCCCCCGGGGAGTGAGGGCCGCGCTGGTGCTGGCCGATCCGGAGCGACCGGACCGGCAGGAACGGCTCTCCGGAGCCCGTAGGGAGGGTCGATACGTGGCGCGCCGCTGCGGCATGGGCAGCCGGTTGCGACTGGGAGCCGAGGCAGGAGAGGCCTTCCTCAAGCGGCAGGACCTCTCCCGTTTCGGCGTGCTCCATCTGGCCGCGCACGCGGAAGCCGACGAAGCGAGCCCCGAAGTCTCGGCGGTCCTCCTTGCGGCGGATGCTCCCGGCGAGGACGGCCGGCTGCAGGTGGACGAGATCGCCCGGCTCGATCTCCACGGCGGCCTGGTGGCGCTGTCCTCCTGCCGTGGCGCGGCCGGGGCCCTGGTGGGAGGAGAAGGCGTGATGAGCCTTACCCGCGGCTTCTTCGCCGCCGGGGCGGCAACGGTGGTCGGGAGCCTCTGGCCGGTGCGCGACGACGACGCCGAAGCGTTCTTCGCCGCCTTCTACGACCGCCTGGCCAGAGGCGACACGGCGGCCGCCGCGTTCTCAGCCGCCCAGAGGGAAAGCCTCCGTGAGGGCCTGCCCGCTCAGGCCTGGGCCGGTTTCGTCCTCTACGGGAACGGCGACTGGCGCCTGCCTCCGGGTCCGCGGCGCAACGTCTTGGAGAGCTACTCGCTCCCCTTTCTGGCGGGAATGGTCTTACTCGCGGGGTATATTTGGCTCCGCCGCCGGAGACGACATGGAGACTCCTGAAGAAATCATCGCCGCCACCCGGAACTGGCTCGAGAAGGCCGTCATCGGGCTCGATCTGTGCCCCTTCGCCCGGACTGTCTATATGCGGGACCAGGTCCGGTTCGTGGTCAGCGAAGCGGAGACGCCCGAGGCCCTGCTGGCCGATCTGGTGCGCGAGCTGCGGACCCTGTCGGAAAGCGATCCGGAGGCGATCGACACCACTCTGCTGATCCATCCTCGGGTGCTCGAAGACTTCATGGATTACAACGATTTCCTGGACGTGGCCGAGGCCGCGGTGGCCGAGCTGGGGCTGGAGGGGGAGATCCAGGTGGCGAGCTTCCATCCGCAATACCAGTTCGCGGGCACGGAGCCGGACGACGTCGAGAACTACACGAACCGCTCGCCCTACCCCATTCTCCACCTGTTGCGAGAGGCGAGCGTCGAGCGCGCGGTGGCCGCCTTCCCCGACACCGCCGGGATCTTCGAGAAGAACATCGAGACCCTGCGCCTCCTGGGCCACGAGGGCTGGCGGCGCCTGATGGGTCCGGGGAAGAAATAGATCTCCTGCCGGGAACTGTGCTGCCCTCCGGCCCGTCCAATCCGGATGGAGGGTTTGGCCATGACGAGACGGCTTTTCGCGGCATTCGCGATCCTGATCCCCTGCCTGACCGCTGCCTGCTCCACTCATCGCCAGGCGGGCACGGGAGATGTCGCCTTCCGGCTGGTGTGGAACGGCACATCCGACCTCGACCTGTACGTGCAGGACCCGGCGGGCAACTGCGTCTTCTTCGGGAGGAAGCAGTCCGATACCGGCGCTATCCTGGACGTGGACTGCAACGGCGGCAGCAATCAGATCTGCGAGCACCCGGTGGAGAACGTGTACTGGCCGAAGAGCACGGCGCCGGCCGGGACCTATACCTACTGGATCGAGACCAACTCCCTGGTGCTCACGGAAGGCCCGGTGCCTTTCGAGTCTCCAACTCCTGGAAGGGGAAAAGGTCGTGTGGCGCCGCGGGGGATCGATCCAGGCGCAGAGGGAGACGTTCGGCCCCTTCGTCTACGCATTCGCGGCGGGCAAGGGTAACAACAGCGCCAGACCGGTCCAGACCGGCGAGAAGCCTCCCTGCAGCATCTATGTCACGATTGCGGAATGAACGGCCCGGAACCGGCCTCCCTTCCCCTTCGTGGCGTCGGACCGTCTTCTTCCTCGTCCTCACGCGCGACCTCCCGCGCCTGCGCCACGGAGTAGTACACGAACATGTTGGCGCCGACGTAGAAAGTCGGCCCTCCCCCGTTCCGCCATGGCTTGGCAGATCACCTCGCGTACCCCTTGAGGAATCGTTCTTTGCCAGGATCTTATTCTGCATGGCGGTCAAGGGAATGGGAGATGCGGCTCTCCTGGTCCTCCTCCTGGACGACAGGATAGCACGCCGGGATCGAGGCTCACCCCAGCTTTGAGCGCCGCGGCCGAAGCAGCTTGAGGTAGCTCCAGGTGGTCGAGGCGATCCTCATCTTGGAGCGCCCTTCCTTGCGGTAGATGAAGCGGATGGGCTCCTCGCCGAGGGCGTAGCCGGCGCGGTGGGCGCGGATCAGGATCTCGGGCAGGAAGGCGAAGGCGTTGCTCTCGAACTCGATGCCGCGCAGGACTGGGGCGCGGTAGACGCGGAAGCCCGAGGTCTTGTCCTTGACCCGCAGGCCGTAGAGGAAGCGCATCACGTGGTTCATGGTGCCGGAGAGGAAACGCTTCCAGAGCGGCGTCCCCTCGACGGCGCTGCCCCCCACGAACCGGGAGCCCACGAGCACGTCGCAGCCGCGGCGGACGGCGACTTCCAGCAGGCGGGGGATCTCCTCGGGCTGGTGGTTCAGGTCGGCGTCCAGGGTGACCACCCAGTCGGAGTCCGGGCGGATGGCGGCAAACCCCCGCCGGAACGCCCTTCCGATACCGCTCGGCTTTTCCTGGTAGAGGATGCGCAGGTCCGGGATCTCCCGGGACAGGCCTTCCAGGATCTCCCGCGTGCGGTCCGTCCCCTCGACCACGTAGAGGATCTCCCAGGTCCATCCGTCGAGCGTCGAGAGCGCGCTCGCCAGGCGCCGGGTGAGGGGCTCGGCATTGCCTTCCTCGTCATACGCGGCGATGACGGCGGTGAGATGGCTCAAGCGGCAGGCCTCCGGGCCACGACGATCTGGTGGATCAGGCCGTCCCGCAGGGTGAGGTCGAGAGCCGCTGGCTCCAGGCCCGCGGCTTCGAGCATCTCCCGGGCGTGGCGGCGCGACCTCAGGCGATTGACCTCGTCGGGGAAGAAATGGAACGGGCGGCCCTGGAGGCGGGTCCTCACCCACTCGATGGGGGCCAGCACCCAGCGCGACGAGCCGAGCTCGGGCGGCCAGAAGAGGATGGCCACGGCGCCGGGCGCGAGCACCCGCCGGAACTCCCGGAGGATGGCGATCCCCTCCTCCTGCGGGAAGTGCTCCATGACACCCAGGTTCCAGAGGCCGGCGAGCGATCCGTCCCGGAACGGCAGAGAACGGATGTCCCCCCCGATCCGTAAACGGTAGGGTCCCTCGGTCCGGGCCGCCAGCAGGGCCGGCAGGGAGAAGTCGAAGCCCACGAGGCGCCGGTTACGGACGGGGATCGACGCCGAAGCCTGGCCGGTGCCGCATCCGGCATCCACGAAGACCCCTTCGGAGGGGAACCAGGTCTCGGCATAATGGGCCACAGCCGGCCGCAGCACGAGCTTGCGCACGAAGGAGGCGAGGGTCCCGAACAGGGCCGACTCCTTGCCCAGGGACTTCCAGTGGCGGTCCCAGACCTCGCGTTCTCGAGTATTTGCTCCTGACATCGGGGCGCATTCTATATACTTCGCGCCCAATGACGGAAAAGCGTATGGAACGAACGGGATCCCTGAATACGGAATGGGCCTGGGGCTTCCTCCTGCTCGCCCTCGGCGTGGGCGCGCGGGTCATTTTCGCCACGGTCATCCCCACCGTGCCGATTTCGGACTTCCAGGGGATCATCGATTTCGCGATCGCCCTGCGGGACAAGTCGCTCTTCGTCCCCGGGTATTACTGGGACGTCTTCAACATCGGCCCGCCGCTCGCCCTGTCGCTCGTGCTGCGGGTGTTCCCCAGCGATCCCGCGGCCACCGCCCGGTACGCCACGGCGGTGTGGAGCGGGCTGATGCCGCTCCTGCCCTTCCTCTTCTGGCGGCGGGTGCTGCCGCTATGGGTCCGCGTCACGGGAGGGCTCCTGTTAGCGCTCTGGCCGGGCCAGCTGTTCTTCTCGAGCGTGGTGGCGCAGGAGAACTGGATGATCGTGCCGGCCGTGGGGCTGGCGTGCCTCGCCGTGGGGCCGCTGCTCGGCCAGGACCGGGAGCATCGGGGGCATCCCGTGGCGGCCGGCCTGCTCTACGCGCTGACGGTCGCCATGCGCCAGGAGATGCTGTTCGTGATGGCGCTCCCCGCGCTCGCGGCCTCCGGTCTCGCGCGGCGGGAAGGCTGGCGGCCCCGGAACGTCCTCGCCTTGGGGCTGGCGGTCGGCCTCCCCTTCCTGGCCATCGCTCTCCAGCGGCAGAAGGCCACGGGGCACTTCGCTCTCTCCTCGATGCACGGGGGCTTCACGTTGCTGGGCACGGTCATTCCGGGGGCCACGACGGTCATCTGGAGCGATCCGGTCTCCTACATCGCCTCGGTCGAGCCCGATCTGGTGCGGGACCGCAAGCGCATGTTCTCCGAGGCGAAGCGGCTCGCCTGGGCCGAGGTGAAGCGCCGTCCTGGTTTCCAGGTGCTGCGGGCCACGACCATGGCGATCCGCTTCCCCTTCCGCAGCGACGCGGAGCTGCTCTACTGGAGCGTGGGGAATCCGGAGACCCTGCCGCCGGCTGCCCGGCCCTGGGAGACGCGCTCTATGCCCGGGCCGGCCGGCCGCTCAAGGTGGAGATGATCCTGCTCCAGGCCCTTTTCCTAGCCTCCCTGGGGCTGGGCCTCGCGCGGCGCAATGGGGCGATCCTTGTGATCTCGCTCGCGGCCCTGCTGAAGATCGGCCTCCACGCCGTGCTCGTCTCCGGCGCGCGGTTCTACCTGCCGGCCATCGCCCTCGAGCTGGTCGTCATCCCGCTCGGGATCTGGGAAGCGTTCCGGTCGAAGGACCCTCGCACACCGTGGAAGGCGCTGGCCTGGGGACTGGCGGCCTCGCTGTCGCTGTTCTTCCTGAGTCGCCCCCTCTACTCTTACGTAAGGCGGGTGGACTCCGTCCCCCAGCAGCGCACCTATCGCTTCCTGCTCACTTCCTGGCAGCATCCGGGACAGCTGCAGTGCCTAGTGCGCCAGGGCCGGTTGACGGCGCTCGGGGACACGGAGGCTGTGCTGGAGACGCTCAACACCCAGCCCCGGCCCGGCGAGAAAGGGATGGCCGAGTGTACGCTGACCCAGAAGGCCGGCCCGCCGGTCCCCCTGAAGGTGGAAGTGCTGGACAGCTACGCTCCGGGCGGGCTCCCCGGCCGCATGGTCCAGCGGATCATGATCGACGGCCGGGAAGCCGTCTTGCATGACCCCGCGGCTGAGCCGGGCACGGGCTGGGTGGCCGCCCCGGCCGTCGTCGTGGAACCTGGGAAAGCCCATCGGATCACGATCGCGGTCGAGGCCTTGTCTCCAGACCCCGGCGTGCCCTGGGGAGCAGCGGGGGGCGCCAGGATCCGGATCTCCCCGGCCCCATGATCGCAGGAGCGCCGTGATAAATTGCATCTCGGAGTAGGAGTTTTACCCTTGATTCAGACGACAAAGCCTTTTCTGCGCCGGCTCCTCGGACGGTCACGGCCGGGCCCGCCCATCTCCACCGTGGAGAGCCACGACGTCCACGAGGTGGGCTCGCTCCTCGAATGTTCCCCCCAGGACGTGGAGCGATGGAACGCCGAGTGGCTCGACTACCTGAGCCGTGAGTGGCACTTACAGTTCACGCCCCATACCGCGCTGCCGGACAAGCCGCCCCTGCCGGAAGACCCGATGGAGATGATCCGCGTGCGCGTGGCGCACAACTGGAACATGGCCATCTACTGCGACCGGGAGGCCCTGGAGGGCCGGCGGGTGATGGAGCTCGGGTGCGGCTGCGGCAACCTGGGCAAGCAGCTGGGCCGCTACGTCGAGTCCTACCTCGGGGTGGACTACAGCACCATGGCGCTTCAGATCGCCCGGCTGGTGTCGCCGCCGAACTGCGTCTACGTGCACGTCAGCGACCAGGAGGGGCTGGGCCATTACCGCGGCGGTATCGACACGGTGATCGGCCGCTATTTCTGGATCCACCAGAACCTGGATCTCGCCCGGAAGAACCTCGACTTCCTGGAGCAGTTCCTGCGGCCCGGCGGCCGCCTGTACGCCGACTTCTTCTGGCCGGCCCCTGGCTCGGAGCATTTCATGGTGCTGCCGCCGGACGCGCCGCTGTCGAAGCGGTACCCTTCGGCCGTGTTCAAGTACACCTCTGAAGACGTCCGCCACCTGATCGCGGGCCGCCCGTTCCGGGTTCTCCGGGAGACGATCTCAGAAGCTCATGGAGCGGCGCTACGTGGTGTTCGAGCGGCTCGAAAGGCCCGAGCCAGCACCTTGACTGCGCTCTCAGCCTGGCGAAAACGGCTGGCCGGGCTCGTCGCCCGCAAGCCGGACCCGCAGGAGGTCTGGAGCGACGCCGTGCGGCGCCACATGGGCATGTCCCCGGGTGCCCGCTTCGAGGATCTGGAAGAGCCCCGGTGTACGTGGGTCCTCTACACCCTGAGCACGGTCGAGCGGGGCCGGGGGGTGATCTCGGCGCTCCAGGCCCACGGCTGGCGGCCTGGAGTGCGCTTCCTCGACGCGGGCTGCGCCTACGGCGGTTATCTCGTAGCCGCGGCCGAGGCGGGGGCCTCCGAAGTGGTAGGGGTCGACGTGGACGAGGACTACCTGGGGCTCGCCCGGGAGCTGCTGGCCGCCCACCGCGTGAACGGCCGTCTGGAGCTGGGCAGCGTGGACGACGCGGAGCTGCTGGGCCGTCTGGCGGGATCCAGCGGGTTCGATGTGGCCACCTGCACAGACGTGTTGGAGCATGTGGCCGATGCCGGGAAGACCCTGGAGCTGCTGGCCCGCGCGCTCGCTCCCGGCGGCCGGATGTATATCGCCGTCCCCAACTTCCGGTGCCCGGCGTGGGTGCGCTCGGACCCCCACTACCAGATCCTGGGGATTACCTTGTTGCCTCCAGAGGAGGCACGGGCCACGGCCTTTGCCATCCACCCCTGGCTCCCGCGCTACGGCGTGGGCGAGTACCACCCGCTCGCCTGGTACCGGCAGCGGCTCGCGGACCTGGGGCTCGACACCTGGCTGCTCAATCCGCCCGCGGGGACGCTGGTGGAGGTCGCGGACCGTCTTCGCCGGGAGGCCGTCGAGATCGGTGAAGCCGTAGAGCCTGGCCCGGACCCGCGCCTTCCGGAAGAGCTCGGGCAGGCCATCCGCGACGCGGTGACGGCCTGGGCCGAGGAGCTCCTCGCGAGCGTGTCGCCGGAAAATCCCGATCCCCAGGTGATCGACGAATACGGCGTCCAGACCTGGGAGCTGCTGGCGATCAAGTCCTCAGGCTAGGCGGGCCCTCAGGCTAGCCTGTGCAGCTCCGCCGCCAGGGCCGCGAGCGCGGGCTCGGGGGCGTGGCGGGCCAGGATGGACGCTCGCCCCGCCTCGCCCAGGGCACGGCGGCGCGGCCCGTCCGCCAGTAGGGACGCAACGCGGTCCGCCGCCTCCCGCCAGTTCCCGTCCGTCCGGAAGAGGATGCCCGTCTCGCCATTTTTCACGAACTCGGTGAACGGCGTGCGGCCCGGCGTTGCCACGGGGCAGGCGCGGGCCATGGCCTCGGCCACGGTCATGCCGAAGGACTCGCCGCTGGAGGTGGAGACCAGAACGCCCCCGGAATCGCGGACGGCGTCAAGCATGGCGGGCACCCGGTCGTGGGGCAGGCCGCGGAACCAGCGCAGGCGGCCCAGGATGCCGGCGGCCCGGGCCCGCTCCTGGAGGTCGGCGGCCGTGGCCTCTTCGACGGGCCGGCCGGCGATCCACAGCTCGGCGGGGCTGCCCTTGCGGAGCAGCTCGCCTCCCAGGTCCACGAAACCCCGCCAGTTCTTGAGCGCGTCGAGGCGGCCGATCCAGGCCACCACGGGCCGGCGGGGCGGCGCCGGGAACGGCTCGGGAGGGGCGGTGAAGGCCTCGCGCAGGGGGTTGGGCACGACGCGGACCTCGACGCCCGGACCCAGCCGGTCCAGGGCGACCCGCCGCTGGTGATCGGAGGGGACGAGCACGGCCGCCGGCTTCAGGGGCGCCAGGCGCCGCAGGTACTCCAGGTTCTCGACGTACGGCGAATGGCACTCGAAGACCAGCCTCGGACCGGCGCCGTTCTGCCACACCTCCAGGATCTCCTCGGTGTCGATCGAGTCCAGCACGTCGAACCGGTCGGCGAGCGCGCGGCGCAGGCAGTCGCCGGGCGGCCCCACGCAGATCCGGTCCTCCCGGCCGGCGAACACCGAACGGCCGCCGAGGTCGTGGAAGAACCAGGCGTGCGCCTCGATCCCCCAGCGGTCGAGCTGGTCGAGGCGGGCGCGCAGCACGGTCTCGACGCCGCCCAGGGTCAGGTACTTGTAGAGGAAGAGGACCTTCACCGGTCCTCTCCGTCCATCCCGATAAGGCCCGCTTCTCGGCCACCCTCTGCTCGCCCCGCGCGACCGCGCCCAGCAGGGCGTCGAGCCGGGCCGCCCAGGTGCACGAGGCGGCGAAGGCGCGGCGGGCCGGCGCCGCGGCCTTGCCCTCCGCCGCCGCCCGGGCGAGCGCCTCGAGGAAGGCTTCCACCCCCTCGGCACGGGTGACGAACGCCTCTCCCCCGCTGGGGGGATAGACCCCGGCCGCCACCACCGGCAGACCCATGGCCAGGTACTCGTAGGTCTTGATGGGATCGGCGCCCGCGGCCAGCCGGTCGGGCTTGAAGGGGATGACGGCCACGTCCCAGTTGGCGGCGAAGGCGGCGAGCTCCCCCTGGGGCTTCTTGCCCAGCAGGGCGACGTTTTCGGGCAGCTCGACACCCTCGGGGCTGCCGCCGTAGCCGATCAGGTAGAACCGCCAGGACGGGCGCCGGCGGGCGGCCTCGGCGATCAGCTCCCAGTCGAACCAGGCGCCCGCAAGGTAGCCGAAGTAGCCCACCGTCACCTCGCCGCGGTCGAGGGGGCGCTCCTCGCGCACCACCTCCAGCCCGGGCTTCAAGCCGTTGCCCACGATACCAATCCCGTTCCCCCCCAGCTCCCGGATGCGGCCGGCCAGGAAGTCGTTGATGGCGAAGACGGCGTCCGTGGCGGCGATCAGGTGGCGCTCGAACGGCTCGTCGTACCAGACGGCCTGCCCTACCCGGTGGAACTCCTCCCAGTCGTCGAGCACGTCGTAGACCGTGACCCAGCCCTCGGCGTTCAGGGCGGCGAGGATCTCGAAGAAGCCCGGATAGGGGAACTCGAAGAGGGCGATCCGCGATGACAGACCCGAGAAGACTCCGGCGAGCATCTCGGGCCTGGCCAGGGCGACGTCGATGGGGATCTGCACGATTCCCTCCTCCAGCCGGTCCTGGGCGCACCACTCGTTGGGCCACCAGCGCCAGTAGCAGAAGACGACTGGGAGGCCGCGCCGGGCGAGCTCCAGGGCGAGTTGGGTCGGCCGCTGCCCCTCGCTCTCCAGGAGCTGGGTGGCCGAGAAGATCACCACCACCGTCCCGGCGCCACCCGCCTGCACCCGCTCCTCGAACCGCAGCAGGTCTCCCCGCGGATCGGGCTCGCCGGCGGCGGGCGTCTCCTCGTCCACAGGCTTGAGATAACCGGGAATGCCGGGCTGCACTCCCAGCAGGCGGGCCATGACGGTCCGGCCACCCTTGTAGAGGGCGCGGCGCCGGGAGCCCTCGGGAAAGGTCTGCCGCATCAGGCCCCAGAAGCGGGAGACGGCGCGGTAGGCCACGGTCGCCTCCAGCTCGCCCAGGCGGCGGGCCAGCTCGTTCCTCTCGCGCAGCATCATGTCGCGCTGGTCGCGCATGCCGGCGAGGGCGGCCCAGGCCTCGTCGAGCTTGCGGCCCCTCTCCTGCCAGCCGTGCCGCAGCCCTTCGAGCTCCCGCTCCCGCTCGGTCAGGAGCCTGCGGCTCTCCTCGAGCTCGGCCTCCCGGACCCTCATCTCCGCCCGCTGGACTTTCAGCTCCGCGCGCTGCGCGCGCAACCGGGCTTCTTTCGCGTGGAGGTTGGCCTGCTGAGCCTGGATAGCCGCCTCGTGGGCCTGGAAGGCCGCCTCGCTGGCTTCCAGGCGCAGACGGCTCCCGGCCAGCTCGGACTCGCTGGCTTCCAGCTGCAGACGGCTCCCGGTCAGCTCGGACTCGCTGGCTTCCAGCCGCTGGCGGGTCATGGCCAGCTCGGACGTGCCCACGGCGAGCAGCCCCCTCAAATCCTCCCGTTCGGCTTCCAGGCGCACCACGGACCAGGCCTTGGCGAGGGCGGTCTCGTCGAGGAAACGCCGCGCCTCGGAGCGGGCGGGGTCTCCCCCGTCCAGGGCTTGCAGCGCCAGCTCGGCGCTCCCGCGGGCCAGCTCCCGCTTCCGTCCGGCGAAGCTGGCGAGCCGCTCGCGAAGATCTTCCCGGTCCGCGCCGCGCAGGGCCGCCGCCACATCCTCCGCCCGCCAGCGTTGGACGGGCAGAGCCAGCTCCGACAAGCCGGCGTCCTCCATCAGAGCTGTCACCTTGGGATCGTAGGCCAGGGCGGCCGTGGGTACGCCCGCAGCAAGGGCGAACAGGGCGGAGTGGAAGCGCATGGCGAGCACCCGGCGGCACCGCGACAGCAGGGCCGCGAGCTCCTCCGGACGCAGGCGGCGGTCGACGACCACGGCCCGGCTCCGGTCTCTGAGCGCGCCCGCCACGCGCCGGGCCACGGCGAGGTCGTCCTCGTACCGCCCCTCCTCGCTCTGGAACGGCAGGAAGAGCAGCCGCCCCGGGGAGGCCTTGAGATGGAGGTTGAGCCCGCGCGCCACCTCGGCTTCCCAGACGCCCGCCTCGGTCCCGAAGTCCCAGTGGCGCAGGGAGACCCCGGTGAGAATCTCGCCGCCGCCGATCCCCAGATCCCCGAGCAGCGCCTCGGCCTCTGCTGCCGGCGCCGGGTCCAGCAGGAAGGCGGGATCCGCGGACAACACGGCTCCCGTCACGCCGATCTCTTCCAGGAGAGCGAGCGAGCGGTCGTCGCGCACGGTGGCCGCGCGGCTCAGCTCGAACGCCACCCGGGTCAGGCGCTTCCCCTCCTCCGTGTTGAGCGGGCCCACGCCCACGGCGTAGACCATGGACGGGCGGCCCAGGAGCGCCGCCAGCACCGGGTAGATCAGATAGGAGTAGATGCCCCCCTGGCGGGCGGTCAGGAACGACTCGGCCGGCACGTCCCAGTAGTCCTGGAACAGCCCGCCGCCTCCCACGATCACCAGGTCGCTCTTCCGCACGGCCCCCGCGAGCGCCGGGAGGTCGGCGGCCGCCACGGCCCCCACTCCATGCTCCGCCCGCGTGCGCTCCGGATCGCCCGAGGCCACGGTGATCTCGAGCCCCGGCCGCCGGGCGCGCAGCTCACGGAGCATGGCCGCCAGCAGGGCCTCGTCGCCCGCGTTGCCGTGGCCGTAATAGCCGCCGATCAGGATTCTGGAGGGCACCGTTTCAGTCCCTCAGGATGCCCCGGGCCGGAACGGCTCCCAGGGCTCGCCGGCCAGGATCGCCGCGATCCGTTCCGAGGCCCGGCCGTCGCCGTAGGGGTTGACCGCCCGCGCCATGGCGAGATACGCGGTGCGGTCCGTCAGCAGCCGCGAGGCTTCGGCGAAGATCCGCTCCGGGTCCGTGCCGGCGAGGCGGGCCACGCCGGCGTCCACCCCCTCGGGCCGCTCCGTGGTGTCGCGCAGCACGAGCACGGGCTTGCCCAGGGCCGGCGCCTCCTCCTGGATGCCGCCGCTGTCCGTCAGGGCGAACCGGCAGCGCGCCAGGAGGGCCACCAGCTCGCGGTAGTCGAGCGGATCGCGCAGCTCCAGGTTGGGGAGCCCGCCCAGGATCTCATGGGCCGGTCCCCGCACGTTGGGGTTCCGGTGGACGGGGTAGATCCAGAGCACGTCCGGGAAGCTCTCGGCCAGCCGGCGCAGGGCGGTGAAGATGCCGCGCAGGGGCTCGCCGAAGCTCTCACGGCGGTGCACGGTGATCAGCACCTCCGGCCGCTCGCCCTCTGCGGCAGGGCCTGGAGCCAGGGTCGCGAGCGCATCAACCACGGTATTGCCCACCACGTGGACGCACCGCTCGTCGCACCCCTCGGCCAGCAGGGCGTCCCGCGAGCGCTCGGTGGGGGCGAACAGAGCGTCGGCCAGCAGGTCGATGACCCGCCGGTTGGCCTCCTCCGGGAACGGCCGCTGGAGGTCGCCCGTGCGCAGGCCCGCCTCCACGTGGCCGACCCGCACGCCGCGGTGGAACGCCGCCAGGGCCGCCGTCATGGCGGTGGTGGTGTCGCCCTGGACGAGGAGCCAGTCCGGCGGCGAGGCGGCCAGGATCCCGTCCACGGCCTCCAGGGCCGAGGCGGCGAGCCCGTTCAAGGTCTGGTCGTGGCGCATCAGGTTCAGGTCCAGATCGGGACGGAGGCCGAAGATCTCCTGCACCTGGTCAAGCATCTCACGGTGCTGGCCGGTGGCGCAGACGCGCACCGAGAAAGCCTCGGTCCGGCGCTTCAGGGCCTCGATGACGGGCGCCATCTTGATGGCCTCCGGGCGGGTGCCGTAGACGGCGAGGATCTCCAAGGGCTGGGATGAGGTCAATTTCGACAGGGCTCCGAGGTTGCGGCGGGCACTATACCGCGCTCTCGGAAAAGAGAAAAACCCCGCCTTCCGGAAAGGAGGGCGAGGTCAGGGAAACGGGGCGGCCACGCTACAGGGGCGACTTCAGGTGCAAGCCGCCAGAAAGAACTCGTGAGCACCTGCAAGATGAGGAAGGGATCGCAGACGGACCACGGCTCTCCGGCTGTCTTCACCCTCCCGAATCTGGCGACGGCTCCTTGGTGCGAAAGCGGAACGTTACTGCATCGCTCCGCCGTCACTGCCGTACGGACGGCCCGTAACAGCGGCGCCCGGCCCGCTCGCCTGAGCCTGCAGAGCGCTGGAGCCCAGCGACGAAAGAATGACGGGAGCCGCGAAAGCAAGGCCGGCCCCCTGGATCGCACGCTTGAGAAAGGCACGGCGATCCGTCAACGAGCTGTGGTTGCCCATATTCACCTCCTTGTCTTGACCCCTCTGAGGGGCACCCTTATAGTTCGCGTGGCCATGGTTCGCGGAACCGCGAACCCCGTGTGCCGCCACCGGCTGACCGAGAGCCCACCACCCCACGGAAGCGAAGGCAGGACCGACCCTTGAGCCCCCTCGAAGGCAAGCCCGACCGGGACGAGCGCCCCGGCCCCGGCTCCACGTTCTCCCTGCGGCCGGGCGTGCGCCTGGAACCGCTGGGGGACGGGAGCGCGGTGCTGTACTCCCAGGAGCTGGACACCAGTCTCAGCCTCAACCACACCGCTGCCTTGCTCTGCAGTTTCGCCGATGGTCAACATACGCTTACGATGGTTTTGCAAGAGATGAGCCAGGTGTTCCCTGGCGACGCCATTGACGAGAAGGCGCTCCTGGCGGGACTTCGCGAGCTGGAAGCCCTGCAGTTTCTGCAATGGACTTAGAGAAAACTCCCTGGATCATTCTCGGGAATCCTTTCAGGTGCCTGGGCCTTCCTTCTGAAGAAACAGCTGGTCTCGACGCTCTGCTCAGCGGTTTCCCCCGCGCCGGCAGGCCTGCCGGCGAGATCGCCGACTTCCATCTCGAGCGAACCGCGGACGCGGTCTTCCTCGACGGCGGCGGCTCGCGCTGGGACCTGACGGGCACCGCCGACCCGCTCAGCTCGCACGCCGAATACCGCCTGATCGACGAGGCCATCCGCCGCGCCCGGGGCCTCTGGGTGCTGCACGCCGGAGCCGTGGAGACGCCCGGCGGCACCTGCCTCGTCATCGGCGAGTCCGGGGCGGGCAAGACCAGCCTGACCCTCTGGCTGTGGACGAGCGGCCTGCGGCTGGGCACGGACGACCTCTGCCCCATCCGGCACGGCTCGCTCGTGCCGGAGGTCTTCCCCCGCGCCCTGCACATGGACGCCGAGTACTCCCCCCGCCTGATGGAGAAAATGCCGCCCCGGCCGCCCGGCTATCCCAGGGATTACTACCCTTTCCCCGGCGGGAGCGCCGCTCCCCTCCCCGCTATTACGCGCCTGATCATCCTTAGGCGGGGTCCCCGTCCGGAGGGAGAGGTCGAACCGCTCAGCCAGGCCGAGGCGGTCCACCACCTCCTGGGGGCCGCCATCCGTACCCCAGGCTTCGACTTCGCCCACGCCTGGGAAGACATGCGCCGCATCGCAGCCGGCTGCCGGGCCCACCGCCTGAGTGCCTCCACCCCCGAGGGCGCGGGCGAACGGGCACTCGAATTGCTGGGCGTCTAAGACGACGTCCCCGAAGTGCGTTCCGGGGTTCTGTGCGATGCTTTCCTGGTCCGCGAGGATCTCCGGCTCGTCCCCGGGACCGTGCCGCCCCCGCTCGACCTCCAGCCGCAAAAACTCGGAGGGTGCGCACGGGCCGCGCAGGGTCGCGCGGCGAAAACTCGACCCCGTGCACGGGCCGCGCGAGGGTGTGCCGCGGAATCCCGGGGGCGCGCGCGGGCGGCAGCACCCCGTGCACGGGCGGTGCGGGGGTGCGCGGCGGAAACTCGGGGTCGAGTTTTTGCCGCGCGACCGTGCGCGGCCCGTGCGCACCCCTGAGTTTTTGCGGCACGAGGGTGTGCGCGCGGGGCTGGAGCCCGTGCGGGAGCGGCACGCCGGTGCGTTTCCGGCGCGAGCTTCGGGGACGTCGTACCAGGGCCGCCTTGCCCCTCGGTCACGCCCCCTCTTCAACCGTGCCCGCGGCCCAGGCGCGGAGCCGGCTCGACATCCCCTGCCCGGAATACTCGGCGAGGACGGCCGGCAGGAAACGGTCCGAAAAGAGCCAGTCTCTCAGGGCGTGCTCCAGCCGCCAGGCGGGGATCCCCAGCCAGGGCTCAGCCAGCAGCAGCGGCACCAGGAACCGGCGCAGCAGCGTGCGCTCGAGGGGGTCCGCGAAGCCGTCGCCCGCGAGGCCCAGGGCCCCGGAGACGCCGAGATCGCCCAGCGCCCACAGGGGACAGCGGACGGGACGGGACAGCCAGGCCCGCGCCTCCTTCTCGAAGGCGGCGGCCACGCCGGGCGCCAGGGGGAAATGCCCGCGCAGGTCGGCCAGCCACCGCAGGCCGCCGTGGAAGCCATGGCGGCTCAGGTGGAGGCAGCCGAACAGGAGCTGGTGCTCCGGCGAGAGCACCCGCATGGGGCGGCCGTCCAGCTCGGCCTCCCCGCTGGCGGCCCAGAGCCGGTCCACGAACCCCGGCGGCGAAGTCCTGTCCACGTCCCAGTGAAGCTCGACGACCGCCCCGTGCCGCTCGAAGCCCAGGTGGAAATGGCTATCGAGCATCGACTGGCGTTCGTAGACGGACTCGTCGAGGTGGAAACCCATGCCGGTGAGCAGGGCCTCCGCCCGTTCCAGGTCCGGACGCCGGAGCAGGACGTCGACGTCGCACTGGTAGCGGCCCGCGAGGCCCACCCGGGTGAGCCGCAGGGCGGAGCCCTTGAGGAGGATGATCTCGATGCCTTCTTCGGTGAGACGGCCAAGCGCTTCCGAGAGCTCCCGGTCCCGCCGCAGGTTGTCCACCGCGGACGCCGCCACCCGGCTCCGGAGGGTGGCCAGCCAGCCCGCTGCCTCGGCCTCCAGCCGGCGCTGGCTCGGGCCGAGCACGTCGAGAAGATAGGACTCCACCCCCAGCCGGGCCGCCAGCTCGCCCAGCGCCCGGACGCCGGTCCCGGTCAGGGACTCGACGCCGCGGGTCGCCAGGCAGAGATCGATGAGCAACTGCCCTTCAGGTCGGATGGCTCGTCTCCGCGGGCCGGCCTACGGCTTCTCGGGTGGCAGCGGCAGGGCGAACGCCTTGGTGATGAAGGCCGCCATCTCCTCGCGCGGCAGGGGGACATCCGGGCAGAAGCGCAACGGGTTCGTGGCGCAGCCGTTGGTCGTGCCGTCCCGGTAGCCCTGCTCGATCTCCTCGATCGCCCAGTGGTTCGCCGGCACGTCGGCGAAGATTCCCGTCGCGGGCGGCGGCACGAAGCTCGGCCCGTGCTGGTAGCGCATCAGGAAGTTCACCATCTCGGCACGCGTCAGGCTCCCCTCCGGACAGTATTGGAGTGGTGTCGTGGCGCACCCTTTGGTCAGGCCGTCGTGGTAGAGCTGCTCGATGTAGCTGGCCGCCCAGTGGCTCGTGGGCACATCAGCGAAGACCCCTGTAGCCGGCGGCGGCACGAAGTCCGGGCCGTGGGTCGAGCGGATCAGCGTCACCGCCATCTCCGCCCGCGTCAGGGGAGCTCGCCGGGCAGAAATTGCCGGAGCCACACCCATTGGTGATCCGGGCGTCCTGGAGTGCCTCGACGTACTTCCAGCTCCAGCGGTCGAACGGCACGTCGAGGAAGGTGTGGTAGGCGGCGGCCGCGCAGATCTTGTCGGTCTGGGCGATGGCGGCACCGCGGGAGGCGTGGACGCCGAGCTCACCCGTCATGGTGGCGTTCACGTCATCGTGGTGGTTGAAGGCCACGCCGTGCCCTACGAAGTGGGTCATCATCTCCTTGAAGTCGGTCGCCCCCAGGCACTGGGAGCCATTGTTGACCACGATCGAGATGTTGGTGGCCGGATACCACTGAATGCCGTCGTACGGCTGCGTCGGCGCGAGGGGATTGAAAAAAGTTCCGTAGACCGCGACCTGCCCGCAGCAGGGGGACGACCAGTGGGGCGGAGGCGTACCGGTGCAGGCGGAGAGATCCGGGATCTGACCGCAGGGATCGTTGAAGATGACCTCGTCGTTGCGGGCCAGAGCGCCGTCCTCCGGGTCACAGGTGGCGGTCCGGGCCCGGGAACCCGCGTAGTTCAGGTTGATGACCGAGGCCGTGTGGTTGTTCCAGGCCGCGATGGCGTCCTGGACGGCAGAAACGCCGCCGTCGGCAATGCCGACCTGTCCCGGTGTGGTGTGCCAGAGGGGAGCCGAGGCGCCGGTCTCGAACCCGAACCAGCGCAGGGGGATGCCGTCGCTCGTCCGCTGCACATAACGGCAGAGCGGAGGCGAAGTGAAGGCATCGCCGGTGATCGCCAGGCTCGAGGCGTTGCTCGTGTCCTCTTCCTGGACCGCCGCCTTGCCCAGGCTCACGCCCTCGCCCTGCCAAGGCGTGGCTCCGCTGCCCGCCAGATGCTGAAACAGCGCGTCCGCCTTATACGTGCCGACCGGCTCGATGCCAGGACGCGGGATCAACTGGAGATCAGCGGCTTCCGGAATGGGCCGCAGGACGCCGTTCTCCTCCCGCAGGACGCCGTAGGCCAGCATCTTGGTTTGCCAGCCGCCGCCCCATCCGGGATCGAGGAATAGCAGGTACCGGCCGCCCCGTTCAAAGACCGGAGCGCCCGAAACGGCCATGCCGATCTCGCCGACGGCACCGCCCGCCTCCCGCACCTCGAAGCTGTGGGAAACCGCTTCGCCCGCGACCTGCCGGAGGAGCTTGAACGTCGTCACGGTGTAGGGGGTCTGCCCCCGGAGCTCGGCCCGCGATCCTTGAGCCTCCGCGAAGACCACCGTCCGGCTGATACGGGCGAGATCGCCCAGGTTGGACGGAGGAGCGAGAACGGACGCCAAGCCGGGAGCCGCGATCAGAAGAGCTAGAGCTGCTGCAACAAGGGGTAGAGGGGATCGCCGCATGGGATGCACTCCTTCTCAGGATGAAAAACTTGCCGGTAGGACACTTGCGAAGACCTATTGCGCCGATAACGTTAGGGGACCCGCTCAGATCCTGCCCCGTGGCGGGGTGATACAAAGATTTGCCTTGAGCAAAAGGCGTGCCGGGAATTTCGCCCCGCCGGGGGTTGGCACGCGGCCCGCATAAACCAGTCTCGTGGAAAGCTTCGCGCTTCAGCGCGAGGGCCCTGGAGCGCTTACTCCTTGGAGATCTGTCATGTACGAGCGCTTGCGTTCTTCGCTGCTTCTCTTCTCGATTCTTCTCCTCTCCCTTCTCGCCCCGTCTGCCGCCCGGGCCACCACCGTGGCACCGCCGGCCGACCTGGGGCACCTGACGCGCCTGAGCGACGCCGTCGTCTTCGCCCAGGCGATCGAGTCACGGGTCGAGGAGGATGAAAACCTTCCCTACACGGTCACCCGCTTCCAGGCCCTGCAGCCGGTCGCCGGGGCCGACCCCGGGCTGATCTTCGAAGTGCGGGAGCCGGGCGGCGCCGGCCGGGTGCGGGCGGCGGCCGTGGCGGGCGCTCCCCGGTACCAGGAAGGAAAAAATTACCTGCTGTTTCTGGATCGGGCCCTGGCGGGCCGGTGGCGGTCGAAAATGATGGCCTATGGCCTGCTCCAGGAGGCTCCGGGGACCGGTCTGCTGCGCCCCCTTCCCGAGGCGGAGAAGATCGAGGTTCTGACCCGCAAGAGCTATGAGCCGGTGGGTGTCTACCGTAAGGAGGGCCTGCTCCAGCACCTGCGGGATGTAGCCAAGGGCGCGCCGTGGAACGGCCGGCAGGTGGCGGCTCCCTTCGCAGAGGCCGAGGCCGTAGCCGCCGAGATGAAGAGCGCGGCCTTGGCAACCGCTGGCGAGGCCTTGACCGCCCCTTCCGGCTGCAACTTCCTGTTCCACGAGGCGGACAGGCTGCCCATCCGCTGGTTCGACTATGAGAGAGGCGCCAATACCTCCAGGGTGATGGCCACCACGCCGGGACAGACGGGGATCGCCGACGGCGGCGTCTCCGCCGTCCAGGCAGGCGTCGCGGCTTGGGCCAACCATCCCGACGCCGTGATGCGCTTCGTCTTCGGCGGCACCCGGGCGAGCAACCTCTCCTGTTCGGGCAACTTCGACTACGACGACGGCGGCGTGGTCTTCAACGATCCGTGCAACGAGATCTCCGATCTCTCCTTTACCTGCGCCGGCACTCTGGCCTTCGGCGGCGCGGTCTACGATCCCATCAACACCCGGACCTACGACGGCTCGCAGTGGCACCCGGCCATGTCGATCTTCGCCATCATCAACAACGGCGCCCAGTGCGCGGGGGAGATCAACTTCCGGGAGATCCTCGCCCACGAGCTCGGCCACGCCCAGGGGTTCGGCCACCACAACCCGCCCAACCCCTCCGATGCCTTGATGTCCGCCAGCCTCAAAGGGGGCGGCATGGGCGCCACCCTGCGGACGACCGACAAGGTGTGCGCCGGCTTCGCCTACCACACCTTCCTGGACGTGCCCTACAACCACCCCTTCTGGCGGCAGATCGAGGCCATCCAGAACGCCGGCCTGACCAACGGCTGCGGCTCCGGCAACTACTGCCCGGCCAACAGCGTGACCCGCGCCGAGATGGCCAAGTTCCTCGTGCTCGGCACGCACGGCGCCAATTTCGTGCCGCCGGCCGCATCCGGCACCGTCTTCTCCGACGTCCCGGCCTCCCACTGGGCCGCCGCCTGGATCGAGCAGCTCTTCCGTGACGGCATCACCAAGGGGTGCGCCGCGGGCCGCTACTGCCCCGACTCGAACGTGCTCCGTTCCGAGATGGCCGGCTTCCTGCTGCGGGTCCGCCATGGCGGCAACTACGTGCCTCCGCAGGGCACCGGCACCGTCTTCGTCGACGTGCCGGCCTCCCACTGGGCGGTCTCCACCATCGAGCAGCTCTACGCCGAAGGCCTGACCAACGGCTGCAGTGCCCAGCCGAGGGCCTACTGCCCCGAGGACCGGGTCTCCCGCGACCAGATGGCCGGCTTCCTGGCCAAGACGTTCAACCTGTTCCTGCCTTGAGGAGCACCTACCCTCTCCCGTCTGGCCGGTGTCCTGGACGGGAGAGAGAGGGGTATCATCTACTCATGAGCAATCGCGCATCTCAAAGAAGGAGATAGCATGCGTAAGCGTTGGGTATTCCTTCTCCTGTCGCTGATCCCGGCGGTCGCGATGGCAGCCCCGCCGGCTCCCGGAGGCTTCATCGCGCTCGTGCCGGTGGTGACGAGCGGCCTCTCCGATCCCATTGGCGTCACCCATGCCGGAGACGGCTCGAACCGCCTGTTCATCGTCGAGCGGGCGGGGAGGATCCGGATCTTTCAGAACCGCCAACTTCTGGCCACCCCGTTTCTAGACATCACCACGCTCGTCACCTGTGGGTCGGGTTGCGGCGAGCGGGGTCTGCTCGGCCTTGCCTTCCATCCCAGCTACGAGGCCAACGGCGCGTTCTTCGTGAACTACACCCGCGCCGACGGCGACATCGTCATCGCCCGCTACCAGGTCTCGAGCAATCCCAACATCGCCAATACCTCGGGTACGGTGCTGCTCACCATTGAGCACTCCTCGCAGGCCAACCACAATGGCGGGCAGCTCGCCTTTGGCCCGGACGGTTATCTCTACATCAGCGTTGGCGATGGCGGCGGGGGCGGCGACTTCCTGGAGTCCGGCCAGAGTCTCAACACCCACCTCGGCAAGATCCTGAGGATCGACGTCGACGGCGGCACGCCCTACGCCATTCCGTCCGACAACCCGTTCGCGGGTGCCGTGCCCGGCCTCGACGAGATCTGGGACTACGGTTTGCGCAACCCCTGGCGGTTCAGCTTCGACCGCGTGACGGGCGATCTCTACATAGGGGATGTCGGGCAGGTCCTCTGGGAAGAGATCGACTTCGAGCCCGCGGCCAGCCCTGGCGGGGTCAACTACGGCTGGGACTGCCGGGAGGGAGCCCACCCCTACGACGACCCGAACGGCGACATGAACGTGAACTGCGGCCCGGTGGTCTCGGTCGATCCGGTCCTCGAGTACCACCACTCGACGGGCGGCTGCTCGGTCACCGGCGGCTACGTCTACCGGGGAGGCGTGCAGAGCTTCCTCACGGGAAGTTACCTCTATAGCGATTTTTGCAACGGCACGATCCGGCGGGGTTTCCAGGGAGGTGGCGGAGCATGGACAAGCCAAGCGCTCTCCGTGCCGGTGCTTTCCGGCCTGTCGAGCTTCGGCGAGGGCGAGACGGGGAGGGTCTATCTCACCTACCTCGCCGCCGGTTTCGGCACCAACGTCCCGAACAGCCTCCACTGGCTCTCTCCCTACACGTTCCAGGACGTGCACCCGAGTCACTGGGCGTGGCCATACGTCGAGGCCATCCTCACGAGCGGCATCACCAATGGCTGCGATACAACGCCCCGCTTCTGTCCCGAGACGGCGGCCACGCGGTCCGATATCGCCGTCTTTCTCGTGCGGGCGATCCACGGTCCAGGTTTCACGCCGCCGCCGGCCACGGGGATCTTCGCCGACGTGCCGACCAGCCACCCGGCCGCCGCGCATATCGAGCAGCTCTACGCCGACGGCCTCACCAAAGGATGCGCCACGAACCCCCTGCGCTACTGTCCGGACATCAACGTGATCCGCGCGGAGATGGCTCCCTTCCTGCTGCGGGCCCGCCACGGCGGCGGCTACACCCCACCGCCGGTGTCCGGCGGTACCTCGTTCGCCGATGTGCCGGCCGACTACTGGGCCGCACCCTGGATCGAGCAGCTCTTCAGCGAGGGCATCACCACAGGCTGTGCTCTCTCCCCCCGCCGCTACTGCCCTTCCAGCGCCGTCACCCGGGCGGAAGCGGCCGGGTTCATCGCGCGGACGTTCAACCTGACCCTGCCGTAAGAGGTCCCAGCCCCCGGCGGCTGACAGTTTGTTGCCGCCGGGGGTGACAATCCTTGTCGGTCACGCCTGGTGATTTCCTCCTAAGTCATTGAAAATACAAGACGGCCTGAGGCGGTACGCACTTTGCTCTAGAAGGCCGCGTGCTTCTAAAACAGGTTGGTTCTCTCCGGGTTGGCTGGTTCTACCTTGCCCCTTTCATGGGGCTCTTCTTTTTGTCGGCTGGCGCCGGTCTGGGGCAAGGGACGTCCACTTCCCCGAATCCCACGGTGACCTTCTCCTCGCCAGGCACCAAGCAGGTGTCGCTCACGGCGTGCAACGGGGGCGGCTGCTCCACGGACATGAAGAGCTTGGTGGTGGTCGATCCGAAGCCCAAGATCGCCGGCATGAGCAGCGTGCCGCTGGTCGTGGGCACGCGGGAGAGCGTCTCCCTTTCGGCCCAGACGAGCGGACGCCCCTCGCTCACCCACCGCTGGCTCTTCACGGGGACCTCGGCGTTCACGGTGACAGGCAACCCCACCTTCTGGAACGCCAACTCTCCCGGCATCGGCAGCTATCAGTTCCGTCTCGAGGTCCAGAACGGGGATGGATCGGCACTCTCGGACCCGGTTTCGGTACAGGTCGTGCGGATGACCTTCGCGGACGTGTCCCCCAGCCAGTGGTATTGGAAGTACGTGGAAGGACTGTTCACGGCCGGCATCACCAACGGCTGCGACGGGGTGCCGAACTTCTGCCCGGGTCTCTACGCCACCCGCGCCCAGATCGCCGCCTCCCTCGTGCGCGCCGTCCACGGCACGGGCTTCGTGCCTCCTGCCGCGACCGGCCTCTTCGCCGACGTCCCCGCGACCTACTGGGCGGCACGCTACATCGAGCAGCTCTACGCCGACGGCATCACCACGGGGTGCGCCCTCGCCCCCCTGCGCTTCTGTCCGGAAGACCTGGTGACCCGCGCGGAGATGGCCCCCTTCATGCTGCGGGCCAAGCACGGCTTCGGCTACATTCCGCCGGTGGTGGCGAGCTCCACCTTTATCGACGTTCCGTCCGGCTTCTGGGCCCGGGACTGGATCGAGCAGGCCTACGCCGAAGGGATCACCAACGGCTGCTCGTCCGCCCCCCTGGGCTTCTGTCCGCTAGGCAACGTCACCCGCGCCGAGATGGCGGGGTTCCTCACCAAGACGTTCAGTCTGCCGTTGCCGTAGGCTCTGGCCTTACCTGGCTCGGGTAGAACCTAGCTCGGGTAGAAATCCACGGACTCGCGCCACTGGTGCTTGAGGAAGCGCCAGCTCGTGTACAGGTTCTGGAAGCGGTGGGCGGGAATGCCGAAACGGCCCAGGTTCCACTGCTTGTAGAGGTCGAGACCCCGGCCGTAGGTCTGGTACTCGCGGATGGGCTCGCGGCGGTGCGGCACGGGCACGCGCTCGGCGCCCACCGTCCGCGTCAGGAAGGGCGGAAGGTCGCCTCCCGTCTCGGCGAACATCAGGTCGTAGGTCTCGCGGGTGAGGAGCATGTCCCACACCAGGTGGTAGCGCACGGTCTCGCCGCGGTTGACCGCCGAGTGGATGCAGCCGTTGTTGAAGAAGAAGATGCTCCCCTCCTCCAGGCGGAACAGCTCGCCGTCGAGCAGAACCTCGACGTCCGGATTGGTCACCACCGGCAGGTGGAACCGTGCCGTCAGCCAGCAGTCGCGGTGCGTGCGGTACCGCAACGGGTGCTCCTCGTGGGGCGACAGGCCTCCCTTGGTACCCATGGCGTTCAGCCGCATGTTGATGGCGTGGCGGAAGGGGGCGATGAAGGCGCCGAGCGCCGGGTACTCCTCTCCGAAGTGGAACCGCTTGCCTTCCAGGGAGAGATCGTGGTCCGACGACGTGTCGTCCACTCTCCCGCTGCGGTTGAGCAGCGAGAACTGGAACACGGAGCCGAACGGCTTCGTCCAGTTCGTCACATGCTGATTGCCCTGCACGTCCGAGGGCCTGTTCACCTCGACGAAGCGGAGGACCTCCCCGCGGATCTGCTGGAAAAATGCGGGATCGACCTTGAACAGGCGGGCGGTCTTGAGACCGCCCTTGTGGAAGTTGGCGCGCGCGATGTCGCTCAGGACCTTGCGCGGATTCGTGGTGCTCAAGACCATAGACAAGCCGGTGATACCTCCTCCGCCCTCCTCCCTAGAGACCGTTGGGAACGGGCAGGTTGAACGTGAGCGCCAGGGCCTTGGCCATCTGCACGCGGGTCATCAAATCATCCGGGCAGTAGCGCAAGGGGTTGGTGCCGCAACCGCTGGTCAGCCCCTCGACATAGAACTGCTCGATCCAGTTCTTGGCCCAGTGATTCGACGGCACGTCGGCGAACGAGCTCGTCCCCACGGAGGGAGGAGTATAGCTGGAACCGTACTTGGCGAGGAGCAGGAACTTGGCCATTTCGGCCCGGCTCACCGCGGTGTCCGGACAGAAGCGCCGGGGGTTCAGGGCACAGCCGTTGGTGAAGCCGTCCGCGAAGAGCTGCTCGATCCAGTTGACCGCCCAGTGGCCGGCGGGGACGTCGGCGAACGAGCTCGTGCCCACCACGGGAGGGAGATAGGTCTCGCCGTTCTTGCCCAGCTCCAGGAACTTGGCGATCTCGGCACGGGTCACATTGTTGTTCGGGCAGTACTGCAGAGGGTTCGTCGCGCAGCCATTGGTCAACCCCGCGTTGTAGATGGCGTGGACATACTGCCGGGAGAGCTGGGTGAGCCCACCGATGTCGCTGAAGACGTTGAGCAGCCCCATGTAGCCCGAACGCTGGGAGCCGAAATCGTCGAGCTTGAAGGTGTTGACGGCCACGCCGGGCGGCGGCGAGGAGAGCGCAGCCCCGGTGACGCTCCCCCAGCGGGAGTAGTTGAGGACCTGCGTCTCGCTGTCGAGCCCGGAGAGGCCCGGCTGCGCGGCGCCGTTCACCCAGAAGTTGACGAAACCGTTGTTGGCCCCGGCTGCCGTGGCTGCCGACCACTCCAGCTCGACGGCGTGCCAGCCCTCCGAGACGTCCGGAGGCGAGGAGAGCTGCATCTCCCCGGAGTCCGTACGGGTGAAGACGTCGAGCACCTTGCTGCTCCCGGCCTGGCGCACGGCCGCCCGCAGCACGGCATTGCCCGTGGCCGCGGCGGAGGGCAGGGGATCCGCGCCATTGTAGGCCGCGAAGACGTCGAAGCTCGAGCCGCTCGCCAGGTTGAGGCGCGCCAGATTCAGATAGAACCGCACCCGGTACGTCTTCTCGGCGCTCGGATGGCTCGACTGCACGTAGGCCGGCGTGGCGTCCGGCGTCACCTTGAGGCCGTAGCTGCCGGAGTACTTGCTCACCGTCTCGACGGTGAGGGTGCCGGCGTCCGCGGAACCGGCCAGGGTGAGCAGCATCACTAGCGCCGCTACGGCCGGAAACGCGAAACGTACCTTGCGAAACTCATACATTGGTCTGCCCTCCTTGGATTCATGCTGGGCGCGAATTCTCATTGCCATAAGCTCGTGCTCCCGATTTCCAGGCCGTCGGAAAAAATCCCGGTCGCGGGAGCCGCCGGCGCCAGACAGCTCGGGTTGGCGGCGGCACTGGACACCACGTGAGAGCTCATGCGCGACGCCTCCCGCGCGGGCTGCACGCCGTACGGATGGTTGGTGCCAAAATTGAGGCTGATATTGCCGTAGCCACCTCCCAGGAGGTGACAATAACTCATGATCGTGCCGCTGCCCGAGCCCGCGGACCCCGGCAGAGTCGCCGAGTTGCAGTTGCAGCCGGTGCCGCCGCACTCCCCGGCGTAGCACTGGTCGATGGGGCTCGCATTGCCCCCGACGTTGCTGTAGCAGTGGGTGTGCGGCGAGTTGAAATTGTGGCCGATCTCGTGGGAGACCGCCAGGATGTCCCACATCACGATCGGCAAATTGGGATTGAACAGCCCCGTCAGGTTGCCCGTGTAGCCATAGCCGCCGCCGAAGCTGCCGGAAGCGGCCAGGCCCGGGCAGCTCACGCCGAGTTGCGCCTGGCTGGTGCTGAAGGCGCCCGAGCACAGGACACCCAGCCACGCGATGCCGCCGCCGTTGGCCTTGCCGCTCATGAAGTGTGCGATCGTCCGGGACACATTCGTCCGATTGGTGTTCCAGTAATTCCCGAATTCTAACAGACCACAGGCCGTCGAGGTCTGGGTCCAGGGATCGCTGCTCGTCGTCCACAGGCTCAGAGACTGGACGACCAGGCTGGTGTTGACCTCGGCCGAGTAGATCGTCGAGGCGTAGCCGATCAGGCCGGCGACGTAGTTGGTGGCGGCCGTGCTGTTATTGAACTTCTGGTAGAACTCGAAGTCGGTCTCGACCGCCACCCGGGCCGTGTAGGCCGGGAGCTCCGCAGGCTCGGCGGATGTCTCGAGCGTGGCGACCTCCCCGGCCTCTCCCAGGCTCAGGCTCTCCAGCGCGCCCTCCAAAGCCGGAGGGAGCTTGTCGTTGCCGCAGGAGAAGCCTGGGCGGCCCGACTTCAACGCCGAGGGGCTGACCCGGTGCATTTCCAGGGGAGCTCCCAGGGACTTGGCTCCCTCCTCCTGCCGGGCGATCAGATAGCTCTCCTCGCCGTCGGTCACCACACCCTGCGCCGTGCCGTCCTCCAAGACCGCCAGGAACACGCGCGACCCCGGACGGCCCTCCACCTCGCCACGGAAATAAGCGTTGTCCGGGGCCGGCCGGACCTCCTCTCCGTGCTCCCCGTGCACGGTGATCTCGGCGTCGGCCGCGAACACCTGGAAGCGCTGCAGCACCAGGGCCGCCGGCTCTCCCGTATCCGTCCTCTGGACATCCTGCAGCACCAGGCGGCCCCCCACAGGCATCAACGCCGCGGCCCGGGCCAGGTTCTGGCTTTGGACCCTCGGCAGCGAGAGGTCTCCGGCGGTCGCAGTTTCCGCGGCCAGCATCAGGATGCTACCCGTCACGATCGTACGACTCAGATTCCAGAGCATTGGCTCCTCCCCTGTGCCGCTTTTTGTCATCCCCAGAGCCAATCCTTGGCTCAGCTTCCCAGCGTGAGGCCGCGCTGGAAACCCGCCTGGAATGAGGCTTTTCTCCCCTCCACTCCCTCGGGGAAAACGGCAACTGGGGCTCTGGAGAGCAAGGCATGGGCCATAGCCTTTCCGTCTCAGCTTCCAGATCCGCTCCACGCTCCGGGGATCACGCCGGACTCCAGGCCGTCGGAGAAAATCGCGCTCCCTGCCGGAGCGGCGACGGGGGCCAGGCAACTCGGGTTGGACGCCGCCCTGGAGGCCACGTGGGCGCTCATGCGCGACGGCACCCGCCCGGGAGCTACGCCGTAGGGGTGGTTGGTGCCGAGCGTCATGGCGATGTTGGTGAAGCCGCCGCCCAGAAGATGGCAATAGCTCATGAGCGTCCCGCTGCGGGCGCCCGCGGGGCCCGGCAGGCTCTGGGTACCGCCGTAGCACCCGCTCTCACCGGTACGGCACGGGTCGACCGGGCTGGCGTTGCCACCGATGCCGTTGTAGCAGTGCGTGTGGGGAGAGTTGAAGTTGTGGCCGATCTCGTGAGCCACGGCCACGATGTCCCACATTACCGTCGGGCTGCTGATGTTGAAGGTGCCCGACATGTTGCCCGTGTACCCGTAGCCGCCCCCCCAGGAAGCGTCCGTGGCGAGACCCGGGCAGCTGGCGCTGGCGCCGAAAGCAGCCGAGCAGAGGACTCCCACCCAGGCGACGCCGCCACCCGTGGCCTTGCCGCTCATGAAGTGGGCGATGGTGCGCGACACGCCCGTCTTGTTGAGGTTCCAGTAGCGGCCGAACTCCATCAGGCCGCACAGGCTGCTGGTCTGATTCCACGGGTCGCTGCTGGTGGACCAGAGGCTGACGGACTGGACGGCCAGGCTGGTGTTGACCTCGGCCGAGTACACGGTCGAGGCGTAGCCGATCAGGTTGCCGATGTAGGTGGTGGCCAGCGTGGCGCTGCCAAACTTGGCGTAGAGCTCGTAATCCGTCTCGATCGCCACCCGGGCCGTATAGGCCGGGAAGCTCGGCGGTGACGGCCTCTTCGAGAGAAGCCAGATCGTCCCCCGCCGCAAGCGCCGCCGTGAGATCCAGCCCCTCGAGCCCCTCCAGGGTGGTCCGCCCCGGCGGCAGGAGGCTGTTGTTGCAGTCGAAGCCCTCGTCGCGGGACTTCCGGAGGAGCTGGCTGTCGACCCGGTGCATCTCCAGGGGGGCGCCAAAGGCCTTGGGCGCCGTCTCGTCCTCCCCGATCAGATAGCTCTCCTCCCCCTCATTCACCACCCCTTGCGCCTTGCCGTTCGGGAGCACGGCCAGGAAGACCCGCGAGTCGTCCGGCCGGCCTTCCACCACGCCACGGAAATAGACGTTCTCCGGCGGCGGCAGCACCTCCTCCCCGTGGGGACCGTGCACGGTGATCCTGGCGTCGGGCGTGAACACCTCGAAGCGCTCCAGCACGAAGGCCGCGGACTCCCCCGTCTCCGCCTTCTGGACGTTCTCCACCCGCACCTTGCCACCGAGCTTCGCTGCCGTTGCGAGCACCAGATCCCGGCTCTGAATGACCGGCAGCGCCGGCAGCGCCGCTTCTTCCGCCGACCATGAGGGCACGCCAGCCATCAGCAGGGCGAAGCCCATCAGGATCGAACGTTCCCAGTTCCTTTGCATCAGTCCTCCCTTTACGAGCAGTACAAGACACGGCCCGTACGGTTCTGGGTCAGTCAGGGGTGTATATCCACCCGAGGGATGAATGGTGGGATTGTGGGGGGATCGACAACTTATGTCAATCAGCGCATAAACTCGGACACACGCGCCGATCCCCTGCCCATGACCGATCAGTCTTCAAGTTTTCTTCAGGTCAGGGAGCCAGGCAGGCCGGATTGGCTGCGACCTTGGCTGCCACGTAGGCGTTCATGCGCGACGGCACCCGCCCGGGATCCACGCCATAGAGATGGCCGGTGCCGAACGTCAGCTTGACGTTCGTGTACCCGCCGCCCAGGAGGTGGCAGTAGCTCATGATCGTGCCGCTGCCCACGCCCGTGGGGCCGGGCAGGGCCTGCGTGCCGGCGTAGCACCCGCTCTCGCCGGAGCGGCACGGGTCGACCGGGCTCGCGTTGCCGCCGATGCCGTTGTAGCAGTGCGTGTGAGGGGAGTTGAAATTGTGGCCGATCTCGTGGGCCACGCTCAAGATATCCCACATGACCGTGGGGTTGCTGATGTTGAAGAAGCCCGTGATGCCGCCCGTGAACCCGTAGCCGCCGCCCCAGGGCGCGTCCGTGGGCAGGCCCGGGCAGGTGGCCGTGGCGCCGAACGCCCCGGAGCAGAGCACTCCCACCCAGGCGACGCCACCGCCCGTGGCCTTGCCGCTCAGGAAGTGCGCAATCGTGCGCGAAACGCCCGTCTGGTTGAGGTTCCAGTAGCGGCCGAACTCCATCAGGCCGCACTTGGCCGTGGTCTGGCTCCAGGGATCGGTGCTGGTCGTCCAGAGGCTGACGGACTGCACCGCGAGATTCGTATTGATCTCGGCCTGGTAGAGGGTCGAGGCGTAGCCGATCAGGTTGCCGATGTAGGTGGTGGCCACCGTGGAGTCGTTGAATTTGGCGTAGAGCTCGTAATCCGTCTCGATCGCCACCCGGGCCGTGTAGGCGCCCGCTTTTTCGGTGATCCCTTCGGTGACACCGGTCAAGGATTTTTCAACCGGGGTGCCCGCCATGAAGTCAATCCCGTCGAGCCCGTCGAGAGTGCTCCGGCCGGGCGGCAGGAGCTCGTTGCCGCAGCTGAAGCCCTCCCCGCGGGATGCCTTGAGGTCCCTGGGGTCGACCCGGTGCATGGCCAGGGGGGCCTTGGCGCCCTTTGCCTTCACTACCGGCTCGCCTTCCCCGCCGATCAGATAGCTCTCCTCCCCCTCGTTCACCACACCCTGTGCCGTGCCGTCCGGGAGCACCGCCAGGAACACGCGGGAATCGGCCCGGCCGGCCACCGTACCGCGGAAATACGCGTTCGCGGGTGGCAGCAGGACCTCGTCCCCATGGGGACCGTGCACCGTAACCTTGGCGTCGGGAGTGAACACCTCGAAGCGCTCCAGCTCGAAGGCGGCCGTCTCTCCCGTGCCCGCCTTGCGGATGCCCTCCAGCCGCACGCGCTTCCCCGCGACCGGGGCCATGGCGGCGGCTCGCGCCAGGTTGCGGCTCTTGACCACTGGCACCGCCGCCGAAGCAGGAACACCGGCAGCCAGCAAGACAAAGCCCATGAGGATCGATCGTTCCCAGTTCCTGTGCATCAGTCCTCCTTTACGGGCGGCAACACAACGCCCGTACGGTTCTGGGTCAGTCGGGACTACATCCAGCTGTAGGATGTGAAGGGGGGTCTTGAAGCGAACGCACTGACCTGTCAATCAGCCGACAAAGCTCCGCCCGAGCACCCTTTTCCTGTCCCCGCGGTCTTGACGCACCCGCGAGGGTTACGCCGGGAAATTTACGTTTTGTAGAATGCAGACAGGATGGCCAATATTCCCGGACCTCTATTTTCGATCGTCATTCCCACGCGTGACACGCCGGATCTGCCCCTCCGGAGCCCGGCGGTTGACAAGGCTCCCTCTGGCCGGTAGGGTCAGGAGCCAGCTTATGGACGCTAGAGCACTCGCGCATCCGGTTGGAAATACCAGGAGGCGGGCCATCCTGGCGGGTGTGCTCGTGGTCCTCCCGCTTCTGGGGGTCGTCTTGTGGCTCGCTCAGAAGGATGGGGCCGCGGAGGCCACGGCGGCGCTGGTCCCTCCAGACACCAACGTCATCCTCATCGTCTGCGACACGTTGCGGGCCGACCACCTGGGGTTCCAAGGCTATTCACGCTCGACCTCGCCGTTTCTCGACTCTCTGGCCCAGCGCGCCCAGGTCTATGAGAACGCCTACTCCCACTTCTCCTACACCTGGCCCACGGTTTCCAATCTCTTTACCGGCCTGCCGTTTTCGGCCCTCTCCCAAAAAGGGCTGTTCGTCTCGCCAGGGCCCGGGCTGGAATCCGGCGGGCTGTCGCCCAAGAACCGCACCCTTGCCCAGGTCCTGGCCCGGGCGGGCGTGCGGTCGGCCGCCGTGTCGGCAAACCCCTACATTAACTCACGGCTCGGGTTCTCCAAGGGGTTCCAGGACTTCCACGACGTCTACCGCTGGAACCCCAACTTCTGGAACGAGATCCGCAAATACACGGCCAAGGAGGTCAACCAGGCGGCGTTCTCGATGCTGGACAAGCTCGAAGCGGGAGGCGGTCCCTGGCTGCTCTACCTCCATTACTTCGACACCCACATGCCCTACCTCGCGCCCGCCGAAGACCAAGCCCTGTTCGTAGACCCCGCGTACAAACGGACTGAACCGATCCGGGATGGATATCTCTGGAACCGCAAGGGCGACAAGCTCCAAACTTTTCTCAGCGACGAAACCAAGGGTTGGGTCGATTCCTCGGACATCACCCATCTCGTCAATCTGTACGACGCCGAGCTCTACTCCCTGGACCGCGGCCTCGCCGAGCTCTTCGTGGAGCTCGAAGCGCGGGGAACGCTCGACCGGACGGTCGTGATCCTCACAGCCGATCACGGCGAGGCCTTTTTCGAGCGCGGCTTCTGGGGACACGGCTTCTTCTCGCGGGTCGAAGAAGAGCACGTGCCGCTGCTCATCATCCCGCCCTCGAGCACCGCGAATGTCCAGCCGGCAAGGATCTCCGAGGCCGCCACGACCACCGACGTCCACTATTCGATCCTTCGCCATTTCGGCGCTCTGCCGAAGGAAGCCGCCGATGTCGCGTGGTGGTCGGTCGACGTCCTCTCAGGACAGCGCCGGCACGCCACCGCCTACTCGGAAGGGGCGCATAGCACCATCGTCCTGAGGGGAGCGCGCTACAGCTACTACCGCCAGCTCGCCCTGACGGCGGCGCAAGCGCCCATCCCGGTGCGCGACGGCGAGTACCTCTTCGACCGCGAACGGGACCCCGGCGAGACCCGCAACCTCTTCGACGCAGACCCGAAGCGCGCCGCGGCCCTGCGCGATCAGCTCCTCCTCGGTCTCGGCACGGACGTGGACTGGCTCCCCACGGGCTGGGGAGACCCCATGTTGCGCCCGCACGACCCGGAAGCGGCGCGCCGTCTCCGGGCGCTCGGTTACCTTTAGAGCCCTCCCGGCGGACATAGAATGCCGCCGGACATGGAAGACGCTCCCAGGCCTCCCCTCTCGATCATCATTCCCACGTATGACACGCGGGATCTGACCCTGCGCTGCCTGGGAGCCCTGGAGGCCTCTCCCGTGCGGGGATTGGAGGTGATCCTGGTCGACGACGCGAGCGGCGACGGCACGGCCGGGGCGGTCAGAGAGAGCCACCCCCAGATCGTCGTCCTGAGGAACGAGACGGCCCAGCGCTTCACCCGTTCCGCCAACCTGGGCCTCTCCCGGGCGCGCGGAGAGATCCTCCTGCTGCTCAACAGCGACACCGAAGTCGATCCTGGCGGCCTCGAACGCCTCCTCGCCGTGTTCGAACGGCAGGCCCGGCTGGGGATCGCCGGAGCCCTCCTCCACTACCCTGATGGATCGCCGCAGTGGAGCGGTGGCCAGGAGCCTTCCCCCACCTGGTTCTTCGCCCTCACCAGCGGCCTGCCCGCCCTGCTGGAGCGCCTGCCTTTCTACCGGCGGGCCAGGCCGCTCGATCCCAAGGCCCCCGTGCGGGTCGACTGGGTCACGGGCGCGGCCATGGCCTTCCGGCGGGCCGTTTGGGAGCAGGCCGGTCCGCTGGACGAGGGGTTCCGCTTCTACGCCCAGGACCTGGACTTCTGCCTGCGGGCACGGCGGGCCGGCTGGGACGTCGAGATACGGCCGGAATTCTCCGTCCTCCACCATCACGGCGCCACCATCGGCCGCGCCCCGGGCGCCCGCCGCCGCCAGAACCCGGAGCTGCTCTGGAGCGACCTCCTGCGCTGGGCCAGAAAGCACCACGGCCCCGCCTGGGCCGCCCGCGCAGAAGCCGCCCTGCGCGCGGGCGGCGCCCTGCGCCTGGGATCGCGAAAGCTGGCCCGGCCCTTCACCGGAGCCGACCGGCGGGGAGAGTGGCGGGAGGACGATCAGGTGCTGCGGTCGGCGCTCGAGGCCCTCGCCATGAGATCGATCGAATGATGGGCAAGCGCCGGCCCCTTCTCCGCCGTCTCGGCCTCTTCCTCCTCTCCTCGCTCCTGGGTCTCGGGGTGCTGGAGATCGCTCTGCGGACGCTGCCGCTGAAGCGCGCTTCCACCCTGTCGAACGAGGTCTACACGGCCTATGGCAGCTTTCCGGGCGGGATCTATTTCACCGAGCCGGAGACCCGGATGAGCTTCATGGTGCCCGGCTTCGAAACGGAAAACTTCTGGAACGGCTACTCCTGGCGGCACCGCACGGATGGGCTCGGCTTTCGCAATCCGCCCGGGCTGAAGGACCGTTCCCTCCTCCTCCTGGGGGACTCTCTGATCTATGGCCACGGCGTGGAAGAAGAACAGACCGTGGCGCACCTCCTGCGGACACGGGAAGGCCGGCCTGCCTACAACATGGCGCGCCAGGGCGACTGCCTCTATCAGCAGTACGTATTGCTCCGCCTGTATTGTGGAGATTGTGGAGAATACCGCGACGAGCTGGCGCCGCGGACGGTAGTGCTCTTCGTCTTCTTCAACGATTTCGCCGATCTCTTTTTCTACCGGACGCGCGAGGAGATCGAGCGGATGCCGGAGCTGCGGCTCGACGCCCGCGCTCTCCGGCAGCGGGTGGCGGACCTCGGCAAGGACCCGCGCTATCCGCCGCAACGGCAGCTCTACAGGTTCCGCTCCCTCCGCCTCCTCCGCGGCGCGGCGCGCTCCCTCTTCTCAGGCGACTGGATGGCCCGGGCCGAAGCCGCGCCCGCCGGGAAGGACGACCTCGCCGCGGCTGTGCTGCAACCCGAGCGGTTCGCCCTCGCCAGCCGCTACTACCGGCGCATCCTGGGAGAGTGCCAGCGGCTCGCAACGGAAAAAGGGATCGATCTCCGGGTCGTCCTCCTGGACGTGGGCGCCGGCGCCGGCTCGGACGGCCAGCGCGCCTACGAACGCCTCCGGCTCTTTCTGGGGAAGACGAGCGGCGAGGTAGGATTCTCGTTCACTACGACGGCCGGGGTCTTCGCGGGCTGCGGCGACTGCTTCCTCCCCCACGACGGGCATCTCTCGCCGCAGGGCCACGACCGGCTGGCGCGCTTCCTGAACGCAGAGCTCAGGAACCGTTGAGAATCCTCTCGATCCGCCGGTCCGGCACGAGCCAGATCAACGCGGCCAGAACGTAGATCCCCAGAGAAATCCAATTCGACAAGAACGCCACCGGTATGGCGATCACGTACAGGAATGGCGAAACCTTGCCTTTCCAATCCCCTCCAACGGCTTTCTTCAGCAGCGAGTCCGGCCCCTGGGACGTGATGATCAATTGCTGCAGGATGTAGTAGGCAATCGCGGCCATCAGCAGCACGACGCCGTAGAACGCCGACGGCACGGCGGCAAAGTGGTTCTCCCCCATCCAACCCGTGACGAAGGGGACCAGCGACAGCCAGAACAGGAGATGCAGGTTGGCCCAGAGCATCGGCCCGGTCACCTTGTGACAGGTATGGAGCATGTGATGGTGGTTGTTCCAGTAGATGCCCAGGTAGATGAAGCTCAGCACGTAGCTCAGGAACACCGGGACCAGAGGCCTCAAGGTTTCGACACCCTCGCCGTGGGGCACCTTCATCTCCAGCACCATGATCGTGATGAGGATCGCGATCACGCCATCGCTGAACGCTTCGAATCGGCTCTTGCCCATGGAGAGACGGATTAGATCGCTTCCAGAAGCATGGGTCAAGGGAAGACGGAGGAAGTCTTCCCGTCCCCCCAGGACGCAGCTCCGCCGGATTCAGGTAAGGCTCTCGAGCGCCGTGGCGATCCGCTCCAGCAGGGTCTGCATATCCCCCAATTGGTGCCCCAGGAGCTCCGGCAGGGCGCCGTCCCCCTCGACGTACTGGTGGGGCTGCGGCTGGATCCGCACGGTCGCCTCCCCTCCTGCTGGCCTGCCGCCGGGCTTGACCGCGTGGAGCGCCTCCTGGAACTCCCGGAAGTCGCTCCCCATCGCGCCCAGGATGGACGTCAGGCTCTGGAGCGAAGGCGTGGCCGCTCCGGTTTCATAGGAAGAAAGCATGGCCTTGGTGATTCCTGCCATGGCGGCGACTTGCATCTGCTTGAGGTGGCGACGGCCGCGAAGCAGTCGCAGGGCGGGGCCGAGGGTCTCTGGATAGTCTAGCATGCATAAACGCTACACCGTGGCACCGATCAATACAACCCTTACCCGAACCCGGCCACCGGAGCGCTCTTTTCGAGCACGTTCCTGAATCCAATTCTTTCGAGCCGTTGGAGCCCACTCCAGCCAGGAGGGAGTTATGTCCTTCGGCCAGTTCGGCCGGTTCGCGGCACCCCTGCTTCTGCGGATTTCAGAGCCCGGTTTCCGCCGCTTTTCCGTGCCAGGAGAGGGCGGGATCTCCGTTGCGCTGCATCCAGAGGAGGAGGCGGGAGCGCAGATCGCGCAGCACCTCTCCCGCCGCCGGGTCGGTGATGAGGTTACGGGCCTCCGCCGGGTCGGCCGCGAGATCGTAGAGCTCCTCGCCGCGGGCGGAATCCTTCCAGACGATCAGCTTGTGCGTCGGAGTCCGTACGGCGCGGTAGGCGAGCTTGCCGAATTTCTCGCTCTCTTCATCGGACCACTCGGCAAAGGCCTCACCGATCTCGATCTCCCCGGCGAGCGCCGCTTTCAGGTCGCGTCCCGCCCAGGAGTCCGGCACCGGGACGCCGGCCAGAGAAAGGAGCGTCGGCGGCAGGTCCAGGCTGGAGGCCGGCAGGTTCGAGACGAGCGCCTTCGGCAGTCCCGGCCCCATCATCATGAAAGGGACCCGCAACGAGCTTTCGTACGGGACCTGCTTACCGTCGGCGCGCGAGCCGGGCCCGCCCACGTCCCTCTCCCCCATCATGTACCCGTTGTCGCCGAGGAAGACCACAATCGTGCGCCCGGCAAGCCCGGTCTCCCGCAGCGCCGTGAGCACGCGCCCGAGCTGCTCGTCGAGATGGCTCACCGCCTGGTTGTAGTGGCGCCAGTCGTTGGCCGGCACGTCGCGCGGGAAGCCCGGCGGGAGGAGCTCCTCGTCGCTGCGTCCGGTGTAGAGCGCTTCGATCCGCTCCGGGTTGGGCTCGTAGGGAAAATGGGGTGCGGTGAAGCCGAGCCAGAGCAGGAACGGGCCAACCTGGGCGGCTTTGCCACGCAGGAAATCCACGGCCTCGTCCGCGAAGATCTCCTGCGTGAAGCCGGAGGCGGCCACATACACATCGGAGACCCCGTGGACCACCTCGGGATCGCGGTAGCCTGCGGAACCCTGCGGCAGCCAGGTCCGTACCTCCTCGAAGCCGCACTGCCACGGGTGCGGGGGCACGTGCCACTTGCCCACCACCACGGTGTGGTACCCGGCATCCCGCAGCAGGCCCGGCACCGTCGGACGCCAGCAAAGGGTCTCCTCCACCCCAGGCGCCTGGAACTGGACGGAATAGACGCCGTGGCGGTGGGCCGGCAGGCCGGTGAGCAGGCTGGCGCGGACCGGATGGCACTGGGAGACCGAGACGGTAGCCTGCCGGAAATAGACGCCGTCCCGCACCATCCCGTCCATGACAGGCGTGAGGATCGCAGGGTTGCCGGCCGCGCCCAGGGCATCCCAACGGTGGTCATCAGAGATCACGACAATGAGATTGGGACGGGACGGAAGAGGTGTCCGCCGGCCAAGCCAAGAGCACCCCAGCGCTGGCAGGAGCAGCGCCGTCGCGCAGATGAGTCGTACGGTTGTAGAGTGAGGGCGGATCCAAGACATCTCAGAGAGTCTACGGAGATCGGGACTCCAGCGTCACTGGCTGCAATGGAAGGATGGAACGATTCCGATTCACGCTTGTCCTGGCCTCGCGATCTTCGGCCTGACGACTATCGGACCCTATTTCATGTCCCGCCTCCCTGGGTGCCGATGGCCGGCTTGACCGAGGGTGTGCATGCTTGACAAGTTATTGGAGCAGGCGTAACTTCCTTATACGGCTCAATATAGGCCAAATATAACGTTAGAGCAATATCCACAGGAGGTTGCAGATGGCAAACGGCAAGGACAATGCTGTTGAAGTCCACCTTCGCAAGGCTAAGTTAGCCGAGCTCGACCGGCAGGCAGCGGATTTGGAGTCGATGTACCAGGTGTACCGGACGCTGCGCAAAGTCACACGCAAGCCCGGCGACCTGGCAATAGATTTCGAGATCAGGGGAGGCAAGGGTACCAAGACAGTCAGTGAGAAGGGCGTGACGCGCGAGCGTGTACTTGCGGATGCAGCCCGCTTTCGAATTCTGCGCGGGATAAAGGAGCACGTGATCGCCAACGTCGGTGATATCCAGTCCTTCGATCTCGCGTTTGACCTGAAGTGCCGCCAAGTACCTGAAGAGATCGAGATCGATATTGCGGACCAGCTTGGCGGAAAGGGACCGCTTGTGGGATGACCGGCAGCGGGCGCCCGTTCACCACTGCAATTCTCAAGCTAACTGCAGTTTGTAACCTCAACTGTAGCTACTGCTACGTCTTCAACCTGGCCGACCGGACCCACTCTCGGGTGCCGGCGTTGATGGCCCAGGACACGGCGATTCTCGCAGTACGAGCGATGGCTGCTCACGTGCGAGCCCGCGGGAGTGGGCGCGTCAACATCGTCCTGCACGGTGGTGAGCCGGCGCTGTGGCCACTGGACCGGTTTCGCGAGCTGTTCGCCGAGGTTGAGGAGGTGCGAAGGACGGGCCTGGAGGTCGACCTGTCCCTTCAAACCAATGGGCTGCGGCTCCGGCGTGACCTCGTCGAGCTTCTCGACGCGCACGGCGCTACGCTTGGCTTCAGCCTCGATGGTCCTCAGCCGGTCAATGACCGCTACCGCGTCACCCACTCCGGGGAGGGCTCCTACAGCCGCGTCATGACGACACTCAGCCAGGTGCTCGACTGGGGGTTCGATCGGCGACGGATCGGTGTGCTGAGCGTCTCGGACCCAGCGCTCCAACCCGACCACTACCTGGCCTGGGCAGCAGAGTTGCCGATTCAGAATGTCAGCCTCCTGTGGCCCATCGAATTCTCTTGGTCGAACCCGCCTTGGGGCGACGGCGACGAAGCAGACTACGCACGCGAACCGCGGTATGGAAGCTGGATGGCGGCGGTGTTCGAGCACTGGTGGGCCCACTACTCTGACCGGCTCTATGTACGTCAATTCGTCGAGACCATCGGCCGCCTCATGGGCTCCCGCCGTCACTCTGACAGCATCGGCAACGATGCCGTTGACATGCTCGTCGTCAACACGGACGGGGCGGTCGAGTACCCAGACTACCTGCGCGCTCATCGCGACGGTGGATCGAGAACGCCGTTCACCATCGAGGACGACCTCGACACGGTCGCGACAGACCCAACCTTCGGCACGCTGCTGCGTCTACGCGATCATCTCCCCCAGGCGTGCCGGAGGTGTCCCTATGAAGACGTGTGCGGTGGTGGCTTCCTCGCCGGCCGTTCCATCGCCGGAAACTTCGAAGCCGACCGCCTCTCCGTGCTCTGCCACGACCAGTACAGGTACTTCGAACGCGTCGCCGCAGCGGTGCGGCCCTATGTCGAAGCGCTCGACAACGAATTCTCCCCACCCATGGCGAGGCTATGAGGAAACTGCACGAGCTCCTGCGCTGGCCCGTAGATAGCGAGATGGCAGACCGCTATGAGGCCGGCTTCCGCGAGGCGGCCGAACGCCGGCTCAGCAGTGCATTGTCCGAGATCCATGCCTATTCGATGGAGGGGGCGGGGAGCATCGTGCGTGTTGCCGCCGGGATTCCGTCCAACAGCCTGCTCCGCCTCGCCCACGCACCCGAGCTCGAGTTCCGCCTCAGGGGTGCGCGCGTGGCTGAGGACGGGCGCAAAGCACTCGCCGCGTTCTTATGCGAGGCGCTCCAGGCCGAGCTTCTACTGCTGGATGACCGAGTCGGCACGCCGCACGCAAAGGGCGTCTGGACCGCGCTTGGCGACATCCACATTGGCGCTGAGTTGGGCAACCGCCAGGAGGGATCCCAACTCGACGAGACCCCTTGGATCGATTTCGACAGTCCGCACAACCGCGGCGACATCGCCAACCGCTTCCCGGACTACAAGCCGCCATCCCAGGATGACCGCAACGCCATCATCGCTGCCCTGCGCGAGGCAATGACTCTCATCGCTGTGGCGAGCCCGGCAGCGCTGCGTTTCACCAAAGCTTTCACACGCGTCGTCGTCTGCATCGACGTGCCAGACCTCGACAGCCAGTATGGCTCCTTCTCCTCGAGTTGGTACCCGGGCCGCTCCGTGATCATCAATGCACAGCGTATGGACGTCCATGAGCTCGCCGCCGCACTCGTGCACGAGGCGATACACTCGCTGATAGATGTCAGCGAAATAGGTGGGCTGCTGCTGCGGCGGCCGGCACCAGGAACGACTGTAACCTCGCCATGGACCGGGGCGACCTTATCTCTGCAATCGCTGCTGGATGCTTACTTCGTGTGGTACGGGCTGCTGTGGTTCTGGCGGCGGGCGCTCGCGAGCGGTGTCGTGGACGCTATCGCGGCTGAAAAGCGGATCGAGTTGGCCCGGCGTGGCTTTGAGCCGGAGCTCGCCATGGTCGTGGGCAGCGCGCTACAGGCGGTACACGGCGTGACTGTGGATGCGATCGAGGGGCTGAGGTTCGCACTTCACCAAGAGGCATCACCCGCCTGAGCGCACCCACCGTCAATCCGTCGTCGAAGCCCCGATCACTCGCCGTGGGAAACTGAAAGGCTCGCGGCTCGATGAGCGGACTGATGCCGACCATCGCACGGATGCGTGGGTCGGCGGCTGCGCACAGAAATGCGGGGTGGGATCCGGTGCTGGCGCCAAGCAGGGCGATGCGCTCCTTGTCCGTGGCAGGTTGATCCAGGACCCACTCCACGGCGGCTTGCGTGTCCTCGGCCAGTCCGTCGAGCGAGTACGCCCCCTGCGATCCCCAACAGCCGCGAAAATGAAAGTAGAGGCAATTCCACCCGACGTCGCGCAAGTGATAGGCGATGTCCAGGTGCTTTTCGATGCCCGGCAAACCATGGACTAAAATTGCCGTTGGCCGGGGTGTTTCTCCAGCGGCCTTATAAAACCCGCCCAAAAGCCGGCATCCTCCTGATGTAAACGTGACGCCATCCAACCCCGCTTCGAATCGACTCATCGCCTTTCTTCCTCTTTCCTTTACCTCATAACAAGCTCAAGGCACTCTTCGCGGTTGCCCGCAACGTCATAGGTCGGCAGGGTGGCACGGCGGGATGCTCCACCGGTCGTCGAGGGTGCCTCGATACGGGTGGGCAGGGCTGAGAAGGTAGAAGCATAGATGAAGGTGGTCGTCCGGCTCAAGGGAGTGCTGGCAGCTTCGGCCCTGGAGATCAGTCAGTCATGGGCGCCGTAACTCAGTAGAGTCTCCGTGCCGCGGCCGTCGAGAATGCGGAGAGAATCCGCCCCTGGGCGGGTTTCTGGTATGCTGAGTGTCATTATGGCAGCCAACGCTCGCACCCAGCGCTTCGAAACCGAGATCCCTGCCCAGCTTTTCGCTGAAATTCAGTCGCTCGTCAACACCGGCTGGTTCCGGAGTGTCGACGACGTCGTGCTCGACGCCTTACGGCGCTTCCTGGATTCGCATCGCGAAGAGTTGATGGAGGGATTCCTGCGCCAGGACGTGGAGTGGGGCCTCCATGGCCGAGACTGATGTCTGGCCCACCGCAGTTTGTGACGCGTGCCCCCTGATCCATCTCGACGAAATTGGCTGCTCGATCTCCTTGCGGATTTCCAGGCTCTCGTAGTTCCTGAGCAGGTGTGGGAAGAGGTTGCGCATCACAGGCCCTCTGCCTTGGAGGCTCCGAATCCGGCTTTCCACCGTGTACCCGTCACCATCGCCTCAGATCCACGATTCCGGGCTCTTGTAAAGTCTTTCTCTCTGGATGCCGGAGAGCAGGCAGCCCTGAGCCTGATGAGCGACTACCCGGAGGCGGTGCTCCTGACAGACGACGCAGCGGCAAGGCTGACCGCCCAAGCCTTGGGATTGCGCACCCACGGCAGTCTGGGTGTCCTTCTTCGCTCAGTCCGGCTCGGCCGTCGGACAAAGGCCGAGGTTCTCGCCATCCTCCGAGGGCTCCCGACCTGCTCCACTCTCCACATCCGATTGAGTCTTCTTCAGGAGATCATCGAACAAGTGGAGGGCCGGTCGGAAGGTCCCTGATCGAAGCCGTCTTCAGAGCCTTCGCAGGGGAAGCTCGCTCAGAAAACATGCGGAGATGGGCTTTCCGACCTGATCGCTAAGATCGAGGCGGAAGCCGCCATTCGCCGCCAGAGTCAATGAAGCCAGGTCCTGGGAGCGTCCGTCGTCCGGGGAGAGCATCCCTTCGACCGCCCTGCACAGCCGAAGAGATCACCGGCGCTTGCTAAGCGAAAGGTCCTAGATCGATCCATGAAGGTAGTCTGGTTGACGGGGCAATCGCCGACAGTGGCTCCGGGACGGCCGAGCCATGTCTTCAAAGTTTTACGCTGTGTGGCAATGATGGCAGGGGTCAATTCCGCGACAGCCGTGGAAACCGTGGAATCGAGGCTGCACGATGAGTATTGCCCAGCGAAATCATCGACCAGATTTTCCCAAAGATCCCGCAGATCCGCCGCTTGCAGGATCGAGGGGAAGTCACCCTTGACGAGTTTGGCAAAGCCATTGAACCTCAGACGGAAGTAGTTGGCGACAAGCTCCTTGGGAAGTCTCTGGAACTCCGGCTGAAAGGAATCCCGCAGCAAATCCTGTTGAATTCGCCACTCCTTCCACCGGTCATAGCTATCAGCCTTCCATATTATGATCCGGAGCTTCTCGGCGGGTTCAAGGTCCCAATCCTCCAAGGCTTCCAGTCGATTGATCGCCAGTTCCAGCCGGTCTGCACGCCGGGCGACCTTGCTCCAATTCTCATAGGCATCTGCCTTTTTCTTGAGCACCAGGACGAGGGATTGGCCTTTTTTCCAGGTATAGTCTGGCCACTGGGAGACATAGCCGGCGGGTGCCCCGACCTCGACACGCACGAGGAATTCGTTCCCGTTCCAACTCTCCGGGAACTTTTCCCTGAACCTGTGGTTTGCCGTCGAATCCACGCTCAGGTGGATCTGGCCCAGATACTTTTCAGCGGCGCTGTAGATCTGGAGGTCTACAGAAACTCCATTCTGGGGGTAGGGAGTCATCTCAACCCTACCGCCAAGGACCGACTTATCCTTGGCTGCCTCTAAACCAGACGCAGCGAACAAAAATAAAAGGCACGACAGAATCCTTGATGTATACATGGCACTACACCTCTCGGCTACTCGGCCTGCAATGGTATCCGGTACCTCGTTTTCAGTGTCTCCGTAAGAATCTCCAGGTAAGGTTTGAAGCCGTCTTTGTTCACCTTGATCCTGTCGATTTCTTTTTCTTTTTCTACCGCGACAAAGAAAGAGCCATCCCCCTTGGTAGAGCATCCTCCCACAGAATCATCCAGGAGGTAGATCGCAACCTCGGCATCGCTGATTCCCTTCCCCTGGCGATCGACGACTTGACCGCTGACGATGTGGTACTTCCTCCGGATCTCCAGGTTCACTGAGATGAAGGCAAAGCTCAGAAACAGGAGGATGTAAACCGTAAAGGCCACAGCAAGCGGCCATTTCCGGGCGCCCGCGGCCACCGAATCCCTATAGGCCAGAAAGAGGCCGAAATAGGCCAGGGCAGAGAAGATGAAAAGGGGCAGCAGAACCCTGAAGAGGGGGAAAAACATCTCCTCGGGGTCGGGGGAACCATAGTAGAAATATGCGCTGACCAGGGCCGCGCAGATGGTCGCGACCGCATTGAAGATGGGGACAGGGTTGAAGCTCGAGGACTTGAGATGCCAACGGAGCGGCTTGAGGTAGTTGAGCCAGGGCATGGCACCAAGTGCCAGCACCTTGGCTATATCTCCGATCTGCTCCATGGTGATCGCCCCCTTCGGCCGCCTGCGTACAACCGAGCAAGATCCTTTAACGCCAGATACCTATAATTTTACGGAAATACGAGCTGCTGTCAAGCCGGACTCGGAGGCCCGAAAGATGCAGACGTAGGCAACGGAGATAAAGAATAAAAACCGCAAGGGCGCCAACAGAGGGCGTCAACGAATCCTTGTCATCGCATTCTCCCCGGGAATGATCCTGAATGAAGCCCTGGTTCGGGCCAAGCGCATAGCCAGTCCCTCGGGTTCTTCAATAGGGACGGACGGCGATCGGGATTTCCCCAGGGGGTGGGCTCAGCCCCGCCCCCCAGTCCAAGTTCCGGTGCAATCACCGGAGGGAATACGGCGGGCTGGGTCTCGTTATCCTGCCAAAAAGCTAAAGAGCCAGGACCCGCTAACGCAGTTCCCAGCTCCGAAGCGGAGTATAGTCCAAAGCGTAGCGGCTGGCAAGCCACTGGTTCACCCGCTTGCCATCCTCCCCCGCTCGGTGTACAAAGCCCTCCGTTCCGCATATCCCAGGAGAACCCAACCTGCCATGCTTGAAGTCTTCCGTTACCGCGACCTCGTCCTTGCCCTGGTGGCCCGGGAGCTCAAGGTGCGCTACCGGCGGTCGGCCATCGGATTCCTCTGGACCATGCTTCAGCCTTTGCTGATGATGCTCGTGCTGCAGGTGGTCTTCAGCTCGGTCTTCCGGATGGAGCTCGACTTCGGGAACTATCCGGTCTACGCCCTCGCGGGCCTGCTGTTCTGGAACTTCTTCAGCCAGAGCATCCTGGCGTCCATGAACAGCCTGCGGGGCAACGCTCCCCTGCTCCGCAAGCTGCCCATCCCCAAGGAGGTCTTCCCCCTGGCCACGGTGATCTCGGGGGTTATCAACCTCTGCCTGGCACTAGTGCCGCTGTTTCTCATCCTCATTATCACGGGCCACAAGCTGACGACGGCTTTGTTCTTCCTGCCGGTGTCGATCCTGCTGGCGGGGCTGTTCACGCTGGGGGCGGGGCTGTTGCTGTCTCCCCTGTCGGTGTTCTTCAGCGACGTGGTGGAGATGATCGGGGTCGCCCTCTCGATCCTCATGTACATGACGCCCGTCATCTATCCGATGAAGATCCTCGAGGGCTCGAAATACCTGCCGCTCGTCCGCTTCAACCCCGTGCGGTCGATCATGGAGGTCTTCCGCGACCCCATCTACCAGGGCGAGATCCCGCCGATGACCCACCTGGCCGTCTGTGGGGGGATCGCGGTCGGGGTGTTCGTCATCGGGGCCTTCGTGTTCCGGCGCAGCAGCGACCGGATTCCGTTCTATATCTAAATCATGGACGCGATCAGCATCCGCCTCGACGGCGTGTCGCTCTGCTACCGGCTGGCCAAGCAGCGCATCCCCTCGCTCAAGGAGTACGCCATCCACTTCATGCGGGGGGCGCTTTCGTACGAGAAGCTGTGGGCGCTGCGGGACGTCGACCTCACGGTGCGCAAGGGGGAAACGGTGGGCATCGTGGGACGCAACGGCGCCGGCAAGAGCACGCTCCTCAAGGTGATCTCGCGCGTGCTCAAGCCCTCCAAGGGCACGGCCACCATCAATGGCCGGCTGGCGCCCATCCTGGAGCTCGGCAGCGGCTTCGACTATGAGCTGACGGGGATCGAGAACGTCTATCTGAACTCCCTGCTCCTGGGCCACTCGCGGCGGGAGATCGACAAGAAAATCGACGAGATCGTGGAGTTCAGCGGCCTGGGGGACTTCATCCGCGCTCCCCTGCGCAACTACTCCTCGGGCATGCAGGCGCGCCTCGGGTTCTCGGTCGCGACAGCCTGGGTGCCGGACATCCTGATCCTGGACGAGATCCTGGGCGTGGGGGACGTCACGTTCACGGAGAAGTGCGAGGAGCGCATCCAGCGGTTCCACGACGCGGGGACCACCGTGCTCCTCGTTTCGCACAGCGCGGGGGCCATCGCGAAGAACTGCACGCGCGCCCTCTGGCTCGACGACGGCGCCATTCGCGCCGACGGCGACACCAAGGAGGTCCTGGACCTCTATCTGCGCGAGCATGGGACCGACCCCAGCGAGCACGCGGCCGGCCAGCGTCCCGCGGCCGCTTCCTGACCGAAATCTGCCGCAACTCTCCCGGTGCGAGGGACATCTCCCGGGGAATATGACGCCTACCCTACGGAATATGCCGCATACTCCGTGGAATCTGCCGCTTGCACCGGGAAAGATGTCGCCTGCTCCACGGTAGATGCCGCATACCCCGCGGAAGCTACCGCTTGTTTTCTGGAGTATGCCGCGTACACCTCGGAGTATGCCGCTTGCTTCATGGTAAATGCCGCGTGTACCGCGGTAAATACCGCGAAGGAAGGGAAGCTCGCGTCATTTGGCGGTATAATCGGCTCCATGGCATCCGACCTTGCGGCAATTGTGGCGACCCTGGAGTCCCGCCTGACCTTCCACCAGGACCAGGCCCGGCATCACGAGGAGCAGAAATCCAGTCACGAGGCGGAGATCGAGACGATCTCCCGCAAGCTGGCGACCTTCAAGGCCGCTCTCTCCGAGGTGGAGAGCCTGCACGAGATCCTCCCTGCGGCCACCCCGGAGCCGCGGCCGGCCGATCCCCTGCCGGGTGGCAAGGTCTACATCGCCCGCCTGGTAACCCGGGTCGTGGAGAACCAGCCGGCCGGCGAGCCGTTCGGGATCTCCGCCGTCACCCAGGAGGTGAACCGGCGCTACCGGGAGCACCTCCGCCAGCCCGTCGAGCCCAGCCAGGTCTCCGTGGTCCTCCGCTGGATGCTGCGCACCGGCCGGATCCGCTCCTTCCGGAAGGGACGGCCGTTCCATGAGGCGCTGTATACGAGGGAGTAATCAGGAAGGCGTCAGGCCGCGGAGCTCTCGGCCCATTTCCGGGCAAGCTCCTCCATCCGTTTCCCCGCTCGGGGCCAGTCGTAGAGGGTAGCGGGATCGAAGTCCGCCCCGTTCGGCCATACGAGCGTGTGGACCTCCGGATCGATCTGGACCTGACGGAAGACCTCAGGATCGCGCAAGGCACCGAAGACCTCCCCCTTCAGCACCGGCCGAAAGTCGATGACCTGGAGGGTGTCATCCTCGAAGCGGACCCTCAACGTGTAGGGAGCGACGGGTTCGAAGGAGACGACGTGGTGGATGGGATGGTGCATGGCGCTACCTCAGAGGCTCAATTCTGGAGGGCAGCCACCCATTTTGCAACTGGTCCCAGTTCGCCATCAGCTCGGCTTGGTGAAGCTCGGCCCATGCTTCCACGAGTCTCTCCTGGCGTCTAGGACGCCTGTCGGGAAACCGCGAAAAGGTCCAGTCTATGAGGTAAAATGTTCGGCATGGGTCTGAACCGATTCCTCAATTACGAGCCAGGCCAGTTGTTGCTGCTGCCTCCAGACCTTCGAGACTGGCTGGAAGAGGGGCACCTGGCCTATTTCATTCTGGATGTGGTGGAGACGTTGGATCTGTCCGAGATCTACGCCTCCTACGATGGTTCTCAGGGCGGGCGTCCGGGGTTTGATCCCCGCCTGCTGGTGGGTTTGCTGGTGTATGGCTACTGCGTCGGTGTGAGGAGCTCGCGCAAGATCGAGAAAGCGACCTACGAGTCGGTGCCGTTCCGAGTTCTGGCCGCCAATCAACACCCGGACCATGCCACGGTGGCGGAGTTTCGCCGACGTCACCTGGGAGCGTTGTCGCGTCTTTTCGTGCAGGTTCTTCGCCTGTGCGAGAAGGCGGGCTTGGTGCGTTTGGGTCATGTGGCTCTGGACGGCACGAAGATGCGGGCCAATGCCTCCAAGCACAAAGCGATGAGCTACGGTCGGATGGCGGAGAAGATCGGGGAATTGGAAGCGCAGGTGAAGGAGTTGCTGGCTGGGGCCGAAGCGGTGGATCAAGCTGAAGATGCCGAGCATGGTTCGAAGCGGGGCGATGAATTGCCGAAAGAGCTCCGTTTTCGCCAGCAACGCTTGGAGAAGATCCGTCAAGCCAAGAAGGAGTTGGAGGCGGAAGCTGAGGCCGCAGAGCAGAGACGTCGTGAAGAGAAAGAGGCCAAAGCCAAGGCGAAGTCGAAGGGCGGTGGTAAGAAGTCGGCGGGAGGCAACGAGCTTGCGCCTGCGCAAAAGATGAAGCCGGAGGCCAAAGCGCAGCGCAACTTCACCGATCCCGACTCTCGGATCATGCGAGATGGTGCCACGAAATCGTTCGAACAGTCCTATAACTGCCAAGCGGTGGTGGCGAGTGAAACGCAGGTGATCTTGGCCGAGCAGGTGACCCAACAAGCCAACGACAAACAGCAAGTCAAACCGCTGATCGAGCAGATGAAAGTCAATCTGGAGAAGCGGATTCCGCAAGAGCTGAGCGCGGATGCGGGCTACTTCAGTGAAGACAATGTGAACTATCTTGAAGAGCAGAAGATCGAGCCGTATGTCGCTCCTGGCCGACAGAAGCGTGGCGCTCCACCGACCCTCCCTGTGGAGTCCCTTGGTGCCGGGGCAACGATTCAGGAGCGGATGGCTGCCAAGCTGCAAACCCCGATAGGTAAGAGGGCGTACTCTCGCCGCAAGGAGACGGTGGAACCGGTCTTCGGGCAGATCAAAGAGGCCCGTGGCATCCGACGGTTTCTGTTTCGAGGCTTGGGCTCTGTGCAAGCCGAGTGGAGCCTGATCTGTGCCACGCACAACCTGTTGAAGCTGTTCCGGAGCGGCTGGACCCCGCAGGCGGCATAAATAAGGCGGGAGCGGCGCCTCCGAGCCCCTCCAGAGCTCGCTGGGAAGGCGCCAAACGGTCGCTCCGCTCCCCTGATCCTCCGCAAGGCCCCGTCGAGCCTCGATAGGCCGAGTTTGCCCCGAGGCCACCCCTGGGTAACATCTTCTCCCGCAACCGGGGGTAAACCGACAGGCTCCTAGGGAGCGAGCCTGCGATCAGCTCGACAGGCTGGATCCCATAGATTGCTACGTGCTCTTGGTGATAGGCATGGAAGTGTGGCGCATGGTGAGGGGCGTTCGCCTCGGCGTACATCCGGATGATGATCCCGAAGAATCGCGTGATCTCTGGCATTTATGGCGGCATCATACAAGATTGGGGACCTGGTATTGTTCTTGTAGACAATCTCATTGCATCGGCCCCTCCCCTCACACCATGAGGGGGCTTTACAGCTATCTCCCATCCCCGCTATCCTCCCCTCACAACGTGAGGGAATGGAACATGCCGAAAGCTTCTCTCGATCTGATGCAGGGGACCGTCGCGGTCCTGATCCTCAAGACCCTCTCCTGGGGCGCGATGCACGGCTATGACATCTCGCGCTCCATCCGCCAGCGTAGCGACGGGGCTCTCGGCCTCGAGGACGCGGCGCTGTACCAGGCCCTTCACCGCCTGGAACGCAAGGGCTGGATCCAGGCGGACTGGGGCCTGTCAGAGAACAACCGGCGCGCCAAGTTCTACCAGCTCACGCCGGACGGCAAGAGCGCCCTCCAGGCGGAGGTCTCGACCTGGCGCAGCTATGTCGAGGCCGTCTCCAAGGTGCTGGAGACCGCCTAGTGGCCGGTCCGGCCCGCCTCTTCCGGTTCCCCTGGCGGACCGCTGCCCAGGTGGCGGCGGACGTGGACGAGGAGTTGGAGCTCCACCTCGACAAGGTCGCCGAGGAGTTGGTCGAAGGGGGCTGGTCCCCCGAGGCGGCTCGGACAGAGGCCCGGCGCCAGTTCGGCGATCTCGAAGGGACACGCAAGATCTGCCGCGAGCTCGACTCGCGCAAGGAGATACAGATGAAGTGGATGGAGTCGCTCGGGGATCTCGGGCAGGACCTGAGGTTCGGGGGACGGCAGCTCCTGAAGAGTCCCGGGTTCACCCTGGTGGCCGTGCTGACGCTGGCGCTGGGGATCGGCGCCACGACGGCGATCTTCTCCGTGGTCTATGGAGTGCTGCTCCGTCCCCTCCCCTTCGCGCAGCCGGATGAGCTGGTCCGGCCCCTGTTCCGGAACCGGGAGGGCCAGTTGAGCGGCGCGTTCTCCGCTCCCAACTTCGTGGATCTCCGGGCGCAGTCGAAGACGCTCGCCGGAGTAGCGGCGGTCACTGGCGGTACATTCAATCTCAGCGGCGGCGGCGGCTCGGAGCCGGAGCGGCTGCAGGGGGCCTCGGTGTCAGCGGATTTCTTCAAGGTGCTCGGGATCCGACCGCTGGCCGGGCGCACGTTCGCGGCCGGGGAGGACCAGGCGGACGCGCCGCTCGTGGCCGTGATCTCGGAGGAGCTGTGGCGGCGGCGCTTCGGCGGCGATCCTGGGATCGTGGGCCGGTCGCTGACGCTCAACGGCCGGCCTCACACGGTGGTGGGCATTATGGCCCGGGGGTCGCAGGTCCCTTCGGGAGCCGATGTGTGGGTGCCGCTGGTGTTCACGCCGCACGACCTGTCGGGGCGGGGCGCGGTCTGGTTCGCGGCCATCGCGCGGCTGGCGCCGGGGATCACGCTGGACCAGGCACGGGCGGAGATCGGCGTGTTCGGCCGCCGGCTCGCCGAACAGTATCCGGAGGCGAACGCGGGCTATACCGAGGACATGACGGTGGAGTCGATGAAGGAGCGGGTGGTGGGCGATACGCGCAAGCCGCTGTTCATCCTTCTCGGGGCGGTCGGCCTGGTGCTGCTCGTGGCCTGCGTGAACGTGGCGAACCTGCTTCTGGTGCGCGCCGCCGGCCGCGAGGGCGAGGTGGTGGTGCGCGCGGCCCTGGGCGCGGGCCGGATGCGGATCATCCGCCAGCTCCTCACGGAGAGCGTCGTGCTGGCGCTCGCGGGTGGAGCCGCAGGTGTGGCGTTGGCCGCGTGGCTGACCCGGGCGCTGGTGGCGCGGGCACCGCGCGAGATCCCGCGCCTGGAGGAGATCGGTCTGGACGGCACGGCGCTGCTGTTCGCCCTGGGGGTCTCGCTGCTGACGGGTGTGCTGTTCGGCCTGGCGCCGGCGCTCCAGGCGTCGCGGACGGACCTGAGCCGGGTGCTGCGGGAAGGGACCCGCGGCTCCAAGGGGCGTGGCACCTCCAGGGCGCGGGGCGCGCTGGTGGTGATCGAGACGGCGCTGGCGGTGGTGCTCCTGGCCGGAGCGGGCCTGCTGATCCGGAGCTTCCTGCGGCTCCAGGAGGTGGATCCGGGGTTCAAGCCGGAGGGGACCGTGACGTTCCGGCTGGAGCCGCCGGAAGCCAAGTACCCCGGCGAGCCCCAGCTCCGGGCCTTCACGTCGGCCCTGGTGGAGCGGATGGAGCGTCTGCCGGGCGTCACCTCGGCGGGGGCCACGGTCTACGGCATGCCTTTCCAGGGGAACGTCAACGTGTTGACCTTCTCTATCGAGGGCCGGCCGCCCGCGCCGCCGGGCAAGGAGGAGATCCTGCGGGTCGCCTCGGCCACGCCGGATTATTTCGAGACGCTGGGCATGCCCATCGTGCGCGGCCGGGCGTTCACGCCGGAGGACCGCGACGGCGCTTCGCTGGTGGCCGTGATCAACGAGGCGGCGGTGCGCCGGCACTTCCCCGGCCAGAATCCTCTGGGACAGAGGATCGTGATCGGCATGGGCGAGCCCCTGACGTTCGAGGTGGTGGGCGTGGTGGGCGACTTCAAGCAGGACGCTCTGGAGCTGAAGATCGATCCCCAGATCTTCCTCTCCTATGACCAGGACCCCGGCCCGGAGCTGTCTGTGGTGGTGCGCACCCGCGATCCGGAGGCGGTGATGGCCGCGGCCCGGGCGCAGGTGCGGGAGCTGGACCCCGCGCTCCCCCTCTTCGGTCTCCAGCCGATAACCGAGGTGGTCGCCACGTCGACGGCCGCGCAGCGGTTCTACATGCTTCTCCTGGGCGGGTTCGCCGTCATCTCCCTGATCCTGGCGGCCATCGGCATTTATGGAGTGATCGCCTACGCGGTGCGCCAGCGGACGCAGGAGATCGGCATCCGCATCGCCCTGGGAGCCACGGGCGAGCGGGTGACCCGGATGGTGGTGGGCCAGGGCATGGTGCTGGCCGGCGTGGGGGCCGTGGTGGGTCTGCTGGGGGCGCTCCTGGCCACCCGCGGCCTGCAGAGCCTGCTGTTCGAGGTGAAGGCGAGCGACCCCACGATCTACGTGGGCGTGGCCCTGGTGCTGGTGCTGGTGGCGGCCGTGGCCTCGTGGCTGCCGGCGCGGCGGGCGGCTCAGACGGATCCGCAGCTGGCTTTGCGGGGGGAGGTGTAGGGGCGGGCCCCTACGCCTCCTTCTCCGCCTCTCGCCGGGCGGCGTCCTCGGCATCAGCCGTGGCCGCTTCCGGGCGGCTGCCCGGCTTCTCCGCCGGCATGGCGCCGGTGCGGCAGGCGGGGCACTCATTCGGCCCGTAGGAGGGCAGGTCGAGCTCCAGCAGAGCCTTGAAGGGCACGTCGAAGGGATCGCGGCCGGCGGTGCGGTCGATGATGGCGCCGACGGCCACCACGCGGGCGCCGCGGGCGGTCGCCAGAGCGGCGGTCTCCAGGGTCGAGCGGCCGGTGGTGACCACGTCCTCGATCACCACCACGCGCTCCCCCTGGCGGAGGGTAAAGCCGCGGCGCAGCCCCATCTCCTCACCCTTCCTCTCGGTGAAGCGGAAGGGCACTCCCAGGGCGGCCGCCACCTCATGGCCCACGATGACGCCGCCCAGGGCGGGTGACAGCACGGAGTCGGGGTGGTAGGAGCGCAGCAGGTCGGCCAGGTCGTGACCCACCTTGTGGGCGCGCACGGGGTCTTCGAGCAGCAGGGCGCACTGGACGTAGGCCTCGGAATGAAGCCCCGAGGAGAGGAGGAAATGGCCGCGCCTCAAGGCGCCGCTCTCTTCCAGCATCTGCATCAGGATGCGTTGGCGTTCAGGATTCACGGATCGGCTCCTCCCGGTGGATGTCATACTGGTCCAGCTTCTTGTAGAGGTTGCTCCGGGGCGTGTCGATGGCCTGGGCCGTCTGGGTGACGTTCCAGTTGTTCTCCTCCAGCTTGTGGAGGAGGAACATGCGCTCGGACAGGTCGCGGAACTCGCGCAGCGTCTGGACGGCGAGAAGAGAGGTGGAGAAGCTCGGGCCGGGCGCCGCCGGTGACGGCGAGCACGTCCTCGCGGGTGACGATGTCGCCCGCGGAGAGGATAAGCAGGCGCTCGATCAGGTTCTTGAGCTCGCGGACGTTCCCCTTCCAGGGGAGCGCCTTCAGGTGCGCCAGGGCCTCGGAGCCGAACTCCTTGGCCTTGTAGTTGTTCTGGTCGGCGTAGCGGCGCACGAAGTGCTCGACCAGAAGAGGCAGATCCTCCAGGTGCTCCCGCAGGGCCGGGGTGCGGACGGGGATGACGTTCAGGCGGTAGAACAGGTCCTCCCGGAAGCGCCCGGCCGCGATCTCCTCTTCGAGGTTGCGGTTGGTCGCCGCCACCACCCTCACATCCACCTCGATCGTCCTCTCGGCTCCCACGGGCTCCACCTCTCCGTTCTGGAGCACACGCAAGACTTTTGCCTGCGTGCGGGCGGACATGTCGCCGATCTCGTCGAGGAAGATGGTGCCGCCGTCGGCGGCCACGAACTTGCCCATCTGCTTGCGCACGGCACCCGTGAAGCTCCCCTTCTCGTGGCCAAACAGCTCGGACTCGATGCAGCTCTTCCGGAATGGCCGCGCAGTTGACCTGCACGATGGTCCGGTCGCGGCGGGCGGACTGGCGGTGGATGGCCCGCGCCACGAGCTCCTTGCCGGTGCCGCTCTCGCCGGTGACGAGGACGGTGGCCGGAGTCGGGGCGGCCTTGTCGATGGTCTCGCGCAGGCGGCGCATGACGGACGCGGAGCCGATGAGCTGCTCGGGCTCGACGCGCAGGGTGCGGTTCTCGCTCTGGAGGCGCCAGGCCTCGACGGCGTTTCTGAGCGAGAGGAGGACGCGCTCGCGCTGGAGGGGCTTTTCGAAGAAGTCGAAGGCGCCCCGGCGGGTGGCCTCGACGGCGGTCGCCACGTCGGCGTGGCCGCTGATCATGAGGACGGGCATGTCGTAGCCGCGCTCGCGCAGGGCTTTCAGGAGCTCGAGGCCGTCCATCTCGGGCATCTTGATGTCGAGCACGATGGCGTCGGGGGCGCGCTCGGCTACTTTGGAGAGGGCCTGGGAGCCGTTGCCCGCCTCCTCCACCCGGTAGCCTTCGTACTCCAGGATCATGTGCAGGCTGTCGCGGATTGCGGCTTCGTCGTCGACCACCAGCACGGAGGCGCGGAAGCTGTCACCTGGTCTCGGCATGGTTCTCCACAGTGTAACAAAGAAAGAGGCCGGCTCCTGAGAGCCGGCCTTGAACCACCAGAAGGTTTTGGCTTGAGTCTGTTGTCGATATCGGTCAACGGGGCCCTTACGGCACCTGGACCACGGCGAAGTTGGCGGCGCGTTGACCGCGGGCGCCGAACTGCAGCGTGTACAGGCGGACGTAGGTCCCCGGTTTGGCAGTCTTGACGGCCTTCTCGAAGTCCGCGACGCTCTCGATGGGCTGGCCGTTGACCTCGGAGATGATGGTGCCCGGGCGCACGAACTGGTCGTAGAGGGGACTCGTGGGAGAGACGTTGGTCACCACGATCCCGTCGACGTTGTCGGGCACGCCGTGGGCGCCGCGCAGGGCGTTGCTCATGTCCTGGTACTGGATGCCCAGCCACTCGATGCCGCCGTTCTCCTCGGGCTCGTCGTTGCCGGCCTCCCGGTCATCCTGGCCCGGCCGCTCGCGCAGCTTGACCTGCTTCTGAACGGTCTTGCCGTCGCGCCAGACTTCGAGCGCCACGGTGGAGTTGGGGCCCTTGGCCGAGACGTAGCCGATGAGGTCGCGGGTGGTCTTGATCTTCCGGCCGTCGACCGAGAGGATCACGTCGCCGTGCTGGATGCCCGCTTCCCGGGCCGGAGCCTCGTCCTCGACGGACTGCACGAGGGCGCCGTCGGTGTTCGGCAGCCCCCAGGCCTGCGCCTGCGTGTAGTCGAGGTTGCGGACGCCGATGCCCAGGTAGCCGCGGCTGACCTTCCCCTTCTCACGGAGCTGGGGCAGGATCTCCTTGAGCGTGTTGACGGGCACGGCGAAGCCGATGTTCTCGGCGCCCCAGTTGATGGCAGTGGCGATGGCCACGACCCGGCCCTGCATGTCGATCAGCGGGCCGCCGGAGTTGCCGAAGTTGATGGCGGCGTCGGTCTGGATGAAGTTCTCGAAGGAGACGTCGCCGATGCCGATGGACCGGCCCTTGGCCGAGACCACGCCGGTGGTGACGGTCTTGTCGAGGTTCAGCGGGTTGCCGACCGCCATGACCCAGTCGCCCACGCGGACGCCGTCGCTGTCGCCCAGCTCGAGGTAACGCAAGGGCTGGCCGGCGTCAATTTTTAGCAGTGCGATGTCCGTCGCTTTGTCAGTGCCCTTGATGGTGGCCGGGTAGTCGCGGTCCCCCAGGTGCACCTTGACGGAGGTCGCGCCCTCGACCACGTGGAAGTTGGTCACCACCAGACCCTCAGGGCTGATGACGAAGCCGCTGCCGCCGGAATCCGAACGGAAGCCCTCGGAGTCGTCGCCACCTTGACCTTGATCCTCGTCACCGTCGCCGGGCCGCTGCGGCTGCTGCTGGCGGTTCCGGGGTCCGAAGAAGAACTCGAACGGGTCCACGCCCTGGCCACCCCGCCGGGACTTCTCGATGGTGGCGGACTGGATGGACACGACGGCCGGGTCCACCGCCTGGGCCAGGTCGGCGAAGCTCGGCAGGACGGTTGTGTGCTGTGCCGCGAGCCGGGTCGCGGACAGGCTGGCGTTCATGTTCTCCTGGGCCGCCCCAGGGACGGTCAACTGCAGTCCCCCGGCGAGTACCATGCCGAACACGACCGCTCCGACAACCAGCAGGAACGTCGCCAGGTTTCTCTTGGATGAGGTGCTCATGGGCGCTTCAGGTCTCCTTTCTTTCCTTCTCGCTCGAATTCCAGAAGCAAGGCTCCTGCCAGGGAAATTCCCGAGGGGAGCGCTCCTCCCGTGGAAGATTCTGGCGCCAATTTGGCACGACTGCCGGAGGCTCAGGGAGGCCAATCTGGATCTTCACCTGGAAGATTCCTGCCTCCAGCCGTGTTATTCTCTCCGAGAGCGGCCCACCGCGTCTCCCCTTCCCGCTGGCCGATTCCGGAGGGTGTCCGGAGCCGGGGAAGGTCCGTCCTGCCGCGGCTTGAACGCGGACATCCTTTTTCCTATAATGGGATGAGCCAGCTTGCCCTGACCGGTGACGGTCGGTAAGAAGTGGGCCCAGAGCCCACTTTTTTTGTTGGGCGCGTTTGAAACTGGCATTGACACCTGGAAATGACTACGAGGAGCACGAGATCGAGACGATGTCTGCAACCCCCAGCCGTATCGCGGAGCTCACGCCGGAGATCGAGCAGGTCGCCGAGGCGGCCGGCTGCGAGCTGGTGCACGCCGAGATCAAGGGCGGGGCGTTGCGGATCTTCATCGACAAGCCGGAGGGCGTGACGCTCGCCGACTGCCAGCACGTCTCGAAACAGGTCTCGGCTCTGCTCGACGTCCTCGACTTCGGCACCGGCCGCTACGTGCTGGAGGTCTCCTCCCCCGGGCTCGACCGGCAGCTCTACAAGCCGAGCGACTACGAACGATTCTCCGGACGGCTGGTGCGGGTGACCTTCGAGGACCCCGAGACGGGCAAGAAGAAGACGGTCGTGGCGCGCCTCCAGGGGCTGGCCCCCGCGGGCACCGCTGGCGAGGAGGCCCGGGTCCTCCTCCAGGAAGACGGCAAGGACGGCGAGCCGTGGGGATTGCCGCTCAAGAACGTAAAGACCGCTCGACTCGAGGTCGAGCTGTAGCGCTGGAAAGAAGAATAGGAAGAGAACCATGCCGACGGCACAGAAGGCACAGACCGCAGAGCTGAACTTGAACGAGATCCTGCGCCAGGTCGCGCGGGAGAAGGACATCGATCTGGAGCGGTGGATCTCCGCCCTGGAAGACGCGATGGCCTCGGCGGCCAAGAAGCAGCACCGGATCAAGGAGCCCGTCAAGGCGCACCTGGACCGCGAGACCGGCAAGTTCGAGGCGTTCATCGTCAAGAAGGTCGTGGAGACGGTGGAAGACCCGCTCGCCGAGTGGACCGTCGAGGAGGCGCAGGACCACAAGGCGAACGCCCAGCTGGGCGACGAGATCCACCTGCCGATCTCGACCGACGGCCTGGGCCGCATCGCGGCGCAGAACGCCAAGCAGGTGCTCTACCAGCGCGTGCGTGAAGCCGAGCGCGAGAACATCTACAACGAGTACATCGACCGGGTGGGCGAGGTCCTGAACGGCACGGTCAAGCGCTTCGAGCGCGGCGACATCATCGTCGACCTGGGCCGTACGGAGGCCGTGGTGCCCCGCTCGGAGCAGGCCCGCCACGAGCGCTACAGCCAGGGCGAGCGCATCCGCGCCGTCATCGTGGACGTGCACAAGCAGCCCAAGGGGCCGCAGATCGTGCTGTCGCGCACGGACCCGCGCCTCCTGGTCAAGCTGTTCGAGACCGAGGTGCCGGAGATCTACGACGGCACGGTGGTCATCAAGAACGCCGTCCGCGCGCCCGGCGAGCGGGCCAAGGTGGCGGTCTACAGCCGCGAGCGGGACGTGGATCCGGTCGGCGCCTGCGTGGGCATGAAGGGCTCGCGCGTGCAGTCGATCATCCGCGAGCTGCGCGGCGAGAAGATCGACATCATCGAGTACAGCGACGACCTGGTGACCTTCGCCCAGAGCGCTCTGGCGCCGGCCAAGATCACCCGCGTGTCGGTGACGCACCAGGGCGAGGTGCCGCACCTGGACGTGATCGTGGAGGACGAGCAGCTCTCGCTCGCCATCGGCAAGCGCGGCCAGAACGTGCGCCTGGCCTCGGAGCTGATCGGCTCCCGGATCGACATCAAGAGCGAGAGCGACGTCAAGGACGAGGTGGCCGACGCCCTCGCCCGCATGCTGAACACGGCCATGAGCCAGATGCCGGCTTCGCGCGAAGCGGACGTGTTGGGGGCTCCCGGCATCAGCTCGCAGGTGGCCGAAGCGCTCCGGGACGCGGGCTACGGCAGCGTCGACGCGCTGTCCGAGGCGGAGCCGGAGGCGCTGCTCGCGCTCGACATCGAGGATCTCACCCAGGACGAGGCCGAGGGCCTGGTCGCCTGGGCCAAGGAGCAGAGCGAGAAGCGGGCTTCGGAGCTGGACCTCGGTCCCTTCCGTGCTCCCGAGTCGCCTGCCGCCAGCAGCTCTTCCATGGGCGACGAGGATTTCATGGCGGCCCTGAGCCGCGCTTTCGCGGAGAGCGAGCAGCAGCGGGCGAGCCGTTCTTCCGACGGCGACGAGGGTGAGGGGGCGGCCGAGGAGGCCGGGCTCCGTTCCGAGGAGGAGTCGTAAGGGAGTCTGACGGACCACCACAGCGGCCGGCCCTTTTACCAGTTACCAGGAGTCTCTAGACGATATGGGAAAGATTCGAGTCCAGGACCTCGCGAAGATGATGGGGATCTCCAACCAGGACCTCGTCTTCAAGCTGAAGTCCATCGGTGTGAGGGTCGAAGGGGATGACGCTCACATCGACACCGACATCATCTCGGCGATCTTGCAGGGCAAGAAGCTGCCTCATCCGCGGGAGGTCATCCTGCGCGACGAGCAGGCGCCGGCCGTGGACCCCGCCCGCCGGCGGGGCGGGCCAGCGCCCGCGCCCATGGCTCCGGCCCGCCGGCCGGCGCCCAATCCGTTGCGTCCGCAACGTCCGAGGACGCTGATCCAGAAGGTGGAGCCGCGCATCCAGACGATGCCGGTGACGGAGCGCCCCGCGCCGCCGCCACCGCCGGTCCTGGCCGAAGCGCCCGCTCCGCTGATGGCCGAGCCGCCCATGCACGAGGTGATGGCGGCTGCGCCTGGCGCGGCAGCCAGCGCGGCAGCCGTCCCCATGGAGGCGCCGCCGGCCCGCACGGTCGAGGTCCCACCTCCCCCACCGCCGCCGGCGGCTCCCCAGCCGCCGGTGCAGTCCTCGCAGCCATCTCAGCCATCGCACTCGTCGGCGCCTGCCATGCGCCGCGAGGCTCCCACACCGTCCCGTCCGTCGGGTCCGCCGTCCTCGGGACGTCCCGGGCAGCAGCCGTACCAGGGCCGGCCCGGAGGGCCGTCTCAGGGCCGGCCGTCGGGACCGCCGCAGGGAGGCCGTCCTGGGGGTGGATACTCGCAGCAGCCTCAGGGCCGTCCGTCCGGACCGCCGCCCGCGGGCCGGCCGGGCATGACTCGCCCGGGCCAGCAGCCCATGGGCGCCGCCTCCCCGCTCACCACGGAGGAGCAGAAACGGCGCGCCGCCGAGCGTCTGCAGGAGCAGATCGACCGCGACAAGAAGAAGAAGGGCGGCAAGCCCGGCGGTCCCAAGAAGTCCGGTCCCCGCGAGCTCGACGAGGATCTGACGGGCTTCAAGGGGACGCTCCAGGACCTGGAGGGCGAGGAAGCCGGTCCCGTGAGCGGCCGGCGCCGCCGCCGCGTCCAGCGCAAGGAGGACGAGGGAGGCAAGCTCTTGACGTTCAAGAAGGACAAGCCCCAGGGCCCGGTGATGATCAGCGAGGGCATGACCCTGCGCGAGTTCGCCGAGAAGCTCGGGGTGCGCGTGCGCGACCTCATCAACTCGCTCTTCAAGCGCGGCATCATGGCCAACATCAACCAGGTGCTCGACACCGAGCTGGCGCAGGCGCTGGCCCGTGACCTGGGCGTCGAGGCCATGGTGGTCTCCTTCGAGGAGGAGGTCCAGCTCCGCCAGGAGCTCCAGGGCGGCGCCGACCAGCCGGAGGCCAAGGCCTCCCGCGGTCCGGTCGTCACCATCATGGGCCACGTCGACCACGGCAAGACGTCGCTGCTCGACGGCATCCGCTCCTCCAAGATCACGGAGGGGGAGTTCGGCGGCATCACGCAGCACATCGGCGCCTACCACGTCGAGGTCAACGGCCGGCAGATCGTCTTCGTCGACACCCCGGGCCACGAAGCGTTCACCATGATGCGCGCCCGCGGTGCCCGGATCACGGACATCGTGGTCCTGGTCGTGGCGGCCGACGACGGCGTCATGCCACAGACGATCGAGGCGATCGACCACGCCCGCGCGGCCAAGGTGCCGATCGTGGTGGCGATCAACAAGATCGACAAGCCGAACGCCAATCTCGACCGCGTGAAGAAGAGCTCGCCGACCGCGGCCTGATGGCCGAGGACTGGGGCGGCGACACGGTCATGGTGCCCATCTCGGCCCTCAAGCGCCAGGGCATCCCGGACCTGCTCGAGATGATCCTGCTGACGGCGGACATCCTCGACCTCAAGGCCAACCCGGACATCGCCGCCCAGGGCGCCGTGCTCGAGGCCCGCAAGGAAGTGGGCCGCGGCATCGTGGCCACCGTGCTGGTGCAGAACGGCACGCTCAACGTGGGCGACGTGTTCGTCTCCGGCGCCACCTGGGGCCGGGTGCGCTCGATGAGCGACGACCTGGGCCAGCGGGCGCAGAAGGCCGGCCCCGCGACCCCGGTCGAGGTGACGGGCTTCAACGACCTGCCGGACGCGGGCGACATCCTCCAGGTGGTGGAGGACGAGTCCAAGGCGCGCGGCATCGCCGAGTTCCGCTCTCAGGAAGAGCGCCGGCGCGGCCTCGCTCCCTCCCAGGCGCGGATGTCGCTCGACCAGCTCTTCAAGGGTATCCAGGAGGGCGAGGTCAAGGACCTGCCGGTCATCCTCAAGGCGGATGTGCAGGGATCGGTCGAGGTGCTCAAGGAGGCGCTGGCCAAGACCAGCACGGAGAAGGTCAAGGTCTCGGTGCTCCACTCGGGCGTCGGCGCCATCTCGACCAACGACGTGCTGCTGGCCTCGGCTTCCAAGGCGATCGTCATCGGCTTCAACGTCCGGCCCGAGCGCAGCGCCGTGGACCTCGCGGAGAAGGAAGAGGTGGAGATCCGCCTCCACACCGTGATCTACGAGCTGATCGACGAGCTGCGCAAGGCCATGACGGGCCTGCTGGAGCCCACGTTCCGCGAGGTCTCCGCCGGCCGGGCCGAGGTACGCGACATGTTCAAGGTGCCCAAGGTGGGCACGATCGCCGGCTGCCACGTGGTCGAGGGGGTCATCCCCCGGAGCGCGACGGTGCGGCTGCTGCGCGACAACCGGGTCATCTACGAAGGGAAGATCGCCTCGCTGCGGCGCTTCAAGGACGACGCCTCCGAGGTGCGAACCGGCTTCGACTGCGGCATCGGGCTCGACCGGTTCCAGGACTTCAAGCCGGGCGACTTCATCGAGGCGTATACCCGCGAAGAGGTGGCGCCGGTTCTGTAAGAAAAGGGGTGGCCGGGGCGTAGGGTGCGCTGTGCGCACCTTTGGGGAATTCCCTTGGTGCGCACAGCGCACCCTACGTTCTCGCGAGCCGCGATTCGATCCGCCCAATTGGACCCAAAATGATCGTCGGAATTTCCGTATTCGAGCTGCACCTGCCGTCGAGCCGCAGCCTCAAGGACAAGCGGCGCGTCGTCAAGTCGCTGATCGACCGGGTGCACCAGCGGTACCGCGTCTCGATCGCCGAGACCGACTTCCATGACCTGCATCAGCGGGCGGAGATCGCGATAGCGGTGGTGGCTGCGGGCGGCGAGATGGAGATGGACAAAATGATGGAAGAGATGCGGAACCTGGTGGAGAGCGACCCCGAGGTCTACCTCACCCGCTGGGACCCGCAGATCCTGGAAGGAGAGTCATGAGCCGCCGTACCGACCGCGTGAGCGACGTTTTGCGCGCGGAGCTTTCCGATCTCCTCCTGCGGGAGGTACATGACCCGCGGGTGAAGCTCGCCTCGATCACCGAGATCGACGTCACCACGGACCTGCGCAGGGCCACCGTGAAGGTCTCGGTCCTGGGCGACGACCAGCAGCGCCAGGAGGCCATCGAGGGTCTCCGCCACGCTCGGGGGTTCCTGCGCACGGAGCTGTCGCACCGGCTCCGCACGCGGGTCACCCCGGAGCTCGTCTTCGAGCTCGACCGGGGTGCCGAGCACAGTCAAAAGATCTCAGACCTCTTGGAGAGCCTCCATGGGCGGGATGAAAACTCCTGAAGACCTGCTGCGGAGAATCCGCCAGGGTAACCGTTTCCTGCTGACCAGCCACGTCAACCCGGACGGCGACGCCATCGGCTCCGAGCTGGGGCTCGCCCGGATTCTCCGCGGCCTCGGCAAGGGAGCCGTGGTGTGGAACCACGACTCCACGCCGACCATCTACAAGCCGCTGCCCGGCAGCGAACGGATCCACGTCGGAGAGGAGCCCCCCGCGGGCTTCCCCGACATGTTCGACGCCATTATCGTGCTGGAGTGCCCGAGCCCGGACCGTACGGGGTTGGAGAAGCACCTCTCCGAGCGGCCGGTGATCAACATCGACCATCACCTGGGCAACCAGTGCTATGGCGCGGTCAACTGGGTGGACTCGGCGGCGCCGGCCGTGGGCGAGATGGTCTTCCGCCTGGCCCAGGGGCTCAAGGTGTCCCTGGAGCCCGAGGTGGCGGCCTGCCTGTACCTGACCCTGGTCACGGACACCGGCGGCTTCCGCTTCTCCAACGCCACTCCGGCCGCCTTCGAGGCCGCGGCCGCCCTGGTGCGCGAGGGAGCCCACCCGGAGCAGGTATCCCAGTGGCTCTATGAGAGCCAGCCCCTGGGCGTCGTGCGCCTCCTCGGTGAGATGCTCCAGAGCCTGCAGCTCCACGAGGAGGGGCGGGTGGCCACCGGCCGGCTGACGCGGGCCATGTTCGAGAAGGCCGGGGCCAACCCCGGCGACTCCGAGGGACTGATCGACAGCATCCGCTCGATCGCGGGAGTGGACGCCGTGGCCCTGATCCGCGAGCGGGAGGACGGCTCTCACAAGATCTCGCTGCGCAGCCGCGGCGAGGTGGACGTCGAGAAGATCGCCCGGCATCACGGCGGCGGCGGGCACCGGAACGCTGCCGGCTTCACCTTGGAAGGGGATGGCGAGGAGATCCGCCGTCAAGTGGCGGCCGAGCTGGGGGCGGCCCTGGTTTCTCAGGGATGAAGCGGGCATGACGACGGACATGAAGGACGGACTGCTGCTCCTCGACAAGGAGCCCGGCTTCACCTCGCACGACGCCGTGCAGAAGGTGCGCCGGATCCTGAAGCAGAAAAAGATCGGCCACTGCGGCACCCTGGACCCGGACGCGACCGGGCTCCTGCTGCTGACCCTGGGCACGGCGACCCGGCTGACCCGGTTCCTGATCCGCGCGCCCAAGGTCTACGAAGGGGTCGTCCGCTTCGGCGTCTCAACGGATACCTACGACGCCTCCGGCAAGGTGATCGCCGAGGCGCCGGCCGAGGCCGTGGCGATGCTCAGCCTTGACGCTGTGGCCACGGCCATGAAGGGCTTCGAGGGCGAGATTCTGCAGCAGCCACCCCCCTACTCCGCCAAGAAGGTGCAGGGGGTGAAGTTCTACGAGCTGGCCCGCCGGGGCGAAGAGGTCCCCACCGAGCCCAAGGAGGTTACGGTCTACGAGCTCTCTCCCCTGGGAGAGATCGCGGATGGCCGGCTGCGCTTCCGGCTCGCCTGCTCCTCGGGGACGTACGCCCGCGGGCTCGCCCATGACCTGGGCGCCGCCCTGGGAGTCGGGGGCCATCTCGCCGAGCTGCGGCGCACCCGCATTGGCGGCTTCCAGGTGGAGGACGCCCTTCTGCTCCCCCGCCTCGAAGAGCGTGTCCAGGCGGGCGAGCCCGCTGGGCCGGCCTGGATCCCCTTCGACCAGATCCCCCTCCCCTTCGGCGAGGTTACGGCCGACCCGCAGCAGGAGCACCGGATCAGCCACGGCCAGACCGTGCTCGTGCGCGAGCTCGCGGGGGAAGAGGGGGACTGGGTCAAGCTGGTGAACCGGCGCCGCGAGTTCATCGCCGTCGGCACCGTCATCGAAAGGATTGGCTCCGCCGGGGTGGGCATCGTGCAGCCCCGGGTCGTATTCCGTTGAGCACAGACCACTTGTGCTACAATGTACACGCGAGAGAAATGTAAGGAGGAGTTTGCTTTGGCGCAAACCACGGAAGTCAAACAGCAGATCATCAACGATTACCGGATCCACGAAAGCGACACCGGGTCGCCTGAAGTGCAGATCGCGATCCTGACCGGCCGGATCACCGAGCTGACCGACCACTTCAAGACCCACGCAAAGGATCACCACAGCCGCCGCGGCCTGCTCAAGCTGGTTGGCCGCCGCCGCCGCCTGCTCGACTATCTGAAGGGGAAGGACCTGGAGCGCTACCGCAAGACGATCGAGCGCCTCGGGCTCCGCAAGTAACCCCCACCGGCCTATTTGGCATTCGGCAGACATCGGCAGGAAAGAGTCCCGGGCTCATGAACCAGCCCGGCCAGATCTCGGGACTCTTCGATCCCCCCGGACCCTTCGCCCCCCTTCCCGGTCCCCCCGGGACGCGGCGACGCCCAGACGCGCGGGCCGGTCCGGCACTGTAGGCAGACGAGAGACAAGAGAAAACAAAGAGAAAGAAGACATCCATGAAGCAAAGTAAAGAGGTTTCCATCGGCTCAGGGACCATGATCATCGAATCGGGTCACCTGGCCAAGCAGGCCAACGGCTCCTGCACCATCCGCTATGGCGACACGGTCGTGCTCGCCACCGCCTGCATGGAGCACAAGGGTCCCGCCGAGCGCGACTTCCTGCCGCTCACGGTGGACTATCGCGAGTACACCTATGCGGCCGGGCGCATCCCGGGCGGCTTCTTCAAGCGTGAGGGCCGACCCACGGAGAAGGAGATCATCACCTCCCGCCAGATCGACCGCCCCCTGCGCCCCCTGTTCCCCGAAGGCTACACCGCCGACACCCAGATCATCGCCTTCTGCCTCTCGGCCGACGGCGAGAACGATCCCGACATCCTCGCCATCAACGGCGCCTCGGTGGCGCTGGTGCTCTCCGACATCCCGTTCTACCACCCGGTGGGCGCGGTGCGGGTGGGCCTGGTCAACGGCGAGGTGGTGATGAACCCCGCCAACAGCCTGCGCGACGTCTCGGATCTCGACCTCGTCGTGGTCGGCACCGAGGAGGCGGTGGTGATGGTGGAGGCCGGGGCCAACCAGGTCTCTGAGGAGCTGATGCTCGAGTGCATCTGGCGCGGCCACCAGGAGATCCAGAAGATCATCAAGGCCCAGCACGAGCTGTTCCGCGACGGCAACCGCGAGAAGCCCGTCTGGTCGGCCCCCGAGGTCTACCCCGAGTCGTTCTACGAGCAGGTCAAGGGAGACCTCTACGCTCCCCTGAAGGCCGCTCTCTTCACCAAGAAGAAGTTCGAGCGCAAGCACGCGGTCAATGCCGTGGTCAAGCCCTACCTCGAGCAGATTCCCAAGGAAGAGGAGGCGAAGAAGGGGCAGGTCAAGAAGATCATCAGCCGCCTCGAAGAGGAGATCCTCCGCGAGGTGGTGCTCAACGAGCGCACCCGCTTCGACAGCCGGCGGCTGGACGAGATCCGGAACATCGAGGTCGAGACCGGGCTGCTCCCCCGCACCCACGGCTCGGCGCTCTTCACCCGCGGCGAGACCCAGGCCCTGGTCACGGCCACCCTGGGCACCAAGCGGGACGCCCAGCTCATCGAGGAGTACGAGGGCGAGAGCGTCCAGAAGTTCATGCTGCATTACAACTTCCCGCCCTTCTCCGTGGGCGAGGTGAAGTTCCTGCGGAGCGCCGGCCGGCGCGAGATCGGCCACGGCGTGCTGGCCCGGCGGGCTCTCCTGCCGGTGCTGCCGCATGAAGACGACTTCCCGTACACCATCCGGGTCGTCTCCGACATCCTGGAGTCGAACGGCTCCTCCTCCATGGCCTCGATCTGCGGCGGCTCGCTCGCCATGTTCGACGCCGGCGTGCCGCTCCTGGCGCCGGTGGCGGGCGTCGCCATGGGCCTGATCAAGGAGGATGACAACTTCGCCGTCCTGACCGACATCGCCGGCCAGGAAGACCACTATGGCGACATGGACTTCAAGGTGGCCGGCACCCGCGAGGGCGTGACGGCCCTCCAGATGGACATCAAGATCACGGGTGTCACCCGCGAGATCATGAAGGTGGCCCTGGAGCAGGCAAAGACCGGGCGCATGCACATCCTGGGCATCATGGAGAAGGCCCTGCCCCAGCCCCGTGGCGAGATGTCGAAGTTCGCGCCTCGGCTCTACACTCTCCAGATCCCCAAGGAGAAGATCCGCGATGTCATCGGACCCGGTGGCAAGACGATCCGCTCGATCATCGAGGAGACCGGCTGCGATATCGAGATCGAGGATGACGGCAAGGTCATCATCGCCTCGCCCGACGAGCGGGCGGCGCGGCTCGCCATCCAGATGGTGGAGCACCTGACCGAGGTGCCCGAGATCGGCAAGCTCTACACCGGCCAGGTCCGGCGGGTCGAGAACTACGGCGCTTTCGTCGAGATCATGCCGGGAACCGACGGCCTCCTGCACATCAGCGAGATCGCCCCCTACCGGGTGCGCGAGGTCACGGACGTGCTCAAGGAAGGCGACGAGGTGACCGTCAAGGTCGTCAACATTGACGAGCAGGGCAAGATCCGGCTGTCGAGAAAGGCCGTCATCATGGAAGCGCCCGACTATGACCCGGCGCAGTATGAGGGCATGGAGATGGCGATGGCCGGCGGTGGCGGTGAGCGCGACGGCGGCGGTGACCGCGATCGGGGCGGAGATCGCGGTGGCCGTGGCGGCCGCGGCGGCGGTGGTGGTGGCCGCGGCGGCTTCCGCGGCGGCCGGGGTGGCGAGCGCGGCGGCGGTGGCCGCAGCCGCTCCTAGCGGTTCGCCTGAGAAGGCTTGATCGGGGCGGACGGCTTCTGGGCCGGTCCGCCCTTTTCTTTTTCCTCCCCTTCAGCGAATCCCTTCACGTTCTCTTCCAGCAGGATGCAAACGCCGCAGGTGGCCTGGAGTCCCAGGCGCGATAGACTCCACTCCGCCATGGACAGCGTCGATCGCGAAGCCCTTGTCACCTATCTCGACCAGTATCTCGACTCCCGGGGGCGGGACTACGGTCCGAACGGGCTCCAAGTCGAAGGCAAGGCGGAGATCCGCAAGATCGTCACCGGGGTCTCGGCCTGCCAGGAGCTGTTCGTGCGCGCTCGGGAAGTGGGGGCGGACGCGGTCCTGGTTCACCATGGGATCTTCTGGGAAGGGATGCCCCGCACCCTCACCGGCGTCCAGTACCGGCGGGTGGCCGAGCTGATCCGGGCGGACATGAGCCTGATCGTCTATCACCTCCCCCTCGACCGGCACCCGGAGCTCGGCAACAATGCCCTTGCGGGCCACGAGTTCGGGCTGACCGATCTGGAGCCCTTCGGCTTCCACGATGGCCTGCCCGTCGGCTTCAAAGGGCGTTTCCCGGAAACAATCCCGGCCACGGAGCTGGTGGATCGCTGCCGGAGGATCTACGCTCAGGAGCCCCTGGTCTTTCTGGGAGGTCCCACCGCCGTCTCGACCCTGGGCATCATCAGCGGCGCCGCCCAGCGCGACGTCTACACGGCGATCGACGAGGGTCTGGACGCCTACATCACCGGCGAGGTGAGCGAGTGGGTGATGAACGTGGCCCGCGAGGCCGGCATTCACTATCTGGCCGCAGGCCACTACGCGACGGAGCGGCTGGGTATCCGGGCTCTAGGCGATCATGTGCGGGAAAAGTTCGGTGTGGAGGTCGAGTTCATCGACGTGCCGAATCCCGTGTGACTTAAGGGACGGCAGCCTTGGAGAACAGTCTGTAGAAATTCTCCCCCGTTCTCTGGCAGACCCGCTCGAGCGTTTCCCCTGTTTCCTGACCCAGACGTTCCGCGATCTCGACGACATAGGCGGGACGATTCGGCTTCCCCCGATGGGGCACAGGAGCGAGGTAGGGGGTGTCCGTCTCGACGAGGCAGCGGTCCGGAGGGAGGACGGGGATCACCTCGCGCACGTTGTCCGCCCGAGGGAAGGTGATCATTCCCGAGAGACCGAGATAGAACCCGCGGCCGATCAGCTCGCGGGCCATCTCCAGGCCACCGGCGAAGGAGTGGAAATCCGCCTGGAGATCCCGGAAGGCCTCTTCGCGGACGACCGCCAGCATCTCGTCGTTGCTGTCCCGGTTATGAATCACGACCGGGAGACCCAGCTCGATCGCCAACGCCCACTGTTCGCGCAAGGCCCGGAACTGCGCCTCGCGCGGGGAGTGGTCGTAGTAGAAGTCGAGGCCGCACTCCCCCACCGCCACCGCCTTGGGGTCGGCGAGGAGGGAACGAAGCCGGTCCACGTCGCCATCCTGCCAGGACGAGGCGTCATGGGGATGGGTCCCCAGGGCGCACCAGACATCAGGATGCCGGTGGCAGAAGGCAAGGATGTCCTCCGCCTCCTCCAGCTTCGTGGCTGGCACGAGGAACCCCTGGACACCCCGCTCCCGGGCCGCGTCGAGGGCGCGCTCACGCTCCTCCGGCGGCAGGTTCTGGAGGTGGCAGTGGGAGTCGATCGGCCCGGCGCTGGTACCAGAAAAATTCACTTGACCCGCGTACCGTTGGGGACCTGGGTGTCCGGACGGAGCAACACCGGCTTGCCGTCGAGCGATGCGGCCAGCACCATGCCTTGGGACTCGACGCCCATGAGCTTCGCCGGCTGGAGGTTCGCCACCACTACGACCTGCCGGCCTACCAGGTCTTCCGGCTTGTAGGCGAGCGCGATGCCGGCGACCAGCGTGCGGGGCTTCTCCTCGCCCACGTCCACCGACAGTTTCAAGAGCTTGTTCGACTTCGGCACGGGCTCGGCGGCCAAGACCGTGGCCACCTTGAGCTCGGCCTGGAAGAACTGGTCGATCGAAACGAGCGGCTTCTCGGGCGCAGCGGTCTCCATCGTCTTCTCTTTCTCCTGGGCCTTGGCTTCACCCAAGTAGGCCTCCTTGTCGATCCGCGGGAAGAGCGGCCCGAGCTCGGGGAGGATGGCGTCTGTGGGGTCATGGAATCCCCGCCCCATTTCATGGCGTCGAGGCTCGTGGGCGGCATGGCCGTTCCCACGGCGGCCAGCACCTGGGGCGCGATCCGCGGCATGAACGGCAGCAGGCCGGTCGCCACGATCCGCACCGCTTCGAGGCCGTTCCACAGGATGCGGGAGAGCTTGGGCGATCCCCCTTCCTCCTTGAGGACTTTCCACGGCTCGCGGGCAACGATGTACTGGTTCGTCTCCGCCAGCAGCCGCCAGAGGCTCTCCAGGGCCCGGCTGAAGGCCAGGTCCTCCATGGCGGCCCGGTAGTCCTGGACCACCTGAGCAGCCACGGGGGCCAGCGGGTTGCTGCTGCAGGTCTCCGGCGGCGTCATGCCGTTGAAGGCGCGCCGCGAGAGGGTGACCAGGCGGCTCACGGTGTTGCCGAGGTCGTTCGCAAGGTCGCTGTTGTAGCGATCCACGAAGGCCTCGTCGGAGAAGCTCGCGTCCTGGCCCAGGACCATCTCGCGCAGGAAAAAGTATCGGACGCTGTCGCTCCCAAAGCGGTCGATCAGCTCGTCCGGACGCACGATGTTGCCCGCGGACTTCGAGACCTTCTTGCCGTCGCGCTGCCACCAGCCGTGAGCCCAGACGACGGTCGGCAGGGGCAGGCCGGCGGACATCAGGAAGGCCGGCCAGTAGACGGCGTGGAAGCGCAGGATGTCCTTGCCCACCAGGTGAAGCCGGACGTCGCCGTTCTCCCAGAACTTCCGGTAGAGATCGCTCCCTTCCTGGCCGAACCCCAGGGCGCTGATGTAGTTGGTCAGAGCGTCCAGCCAGACGTAGATGGTCTGGCCCGGGCGGCCGGGGAATGGGATGGCCCAGTCCACATTGGCCCGGGACACCGAGAGGTCACGCAGGCCGGACTCCACAAAAGAGCGAACCTCGTTGAGGCGGCTCTCGGGACGTACGAACTCCGGATGCCTGGCATAGAGGTCGAGCAGTGGCTGCTGATACTTGGAGAGGCGGAAGAAGACGTTCTCCTCCGACTTCCACTCCACCGGCAGGCCATGGACGGGGCAGGTCTTTCCAGGTCCCAGCTCCTTCTCGGTGTAGAAGGTCTCGCAGGGCGGGCAGTACCACCCCTCGTGGGGTGCCGTGTAGAGGTCGCCGGCCGCCTCGATCCGGCGGACGATCTCGAAGACCCCCTGGTGGTGCCGCGGCTCGGTCGTGCGGATGAAATCGTCGTAAGAGAACTCCAGCCGGTCCCGCAGCTCGCGGTACTTGGCCACGACCCGGTCGGCGAGGACGATGGGCTCCAGGCCCTCGTTGCGGGCCGCTTTCTCGATGTTCTGGCCGTGCTCGTCGGTGCCGGTGAGGAAGTAAACATCCTGGCCCGCCATCCGGAGGTAGCGCGCCAGCGTATCGCCAACCGTCGTCGTGAAGATGTGCCCGATGTGGGGCAGCGCGTTCACGTAATAGATCGGGGTGGTGATGTAGAAGGTGCTCATGAGGACGGGGATTGTATAGCAGGAGGCTCAGACCAGCTCTTCCGGCGTGAACCGGTAGTGCGTCGCGCAGAAGGCGCAGTCGGCCTCGATGCTGCCGTCCTCCTCCCGCAGGTAGTCCCGGTCCTCTTCGGACAGCAGGACCAGGTGCTGGCGCAGGCGTTCCCGGCTGCACCGGCAGCGGTAGCGCAGGGGCCGGACCTCCTTGACCTCGCGGTCGAAGCCAGCGAGCACCTGCTCGACGACGTGATCGGCGCCTCCCTCTTCGAGGAGATGGCTGACGCCGCGGATTCCCGCGATGTTTTCCTCCAGCCGGGAGATGGTGTCCTCGGGTGCGCCGGGGAGCACCTCGACGACCATGCCGCCGGCCGCCACCACGCCGCTCGGCTTGCCGAGCACGCCCAGGAGCACGGCGGACTTCGTCTGCTCGCTCTGGGAGAGGTAGTAGGCCACATCCTCGCCGATCTCGCCGCTCACCAGCTCGACCTGGCTCTGGTAGCTCCTGCCTCCCTCGTACTCGCGAAGCACCCGCAGATAGCCCTTGCCCACGGCACGGCCCACGCCGAGCTTGCCGCCTGGCCAGTCGGGGACCTGAACATGGCCATCGCCCACGATGCCCCGCAGATTGCCCTCGTCGTCAGCCTCGGCGAGAACGCGCAGGAGCGGACCATCCCCCCGGACCTCCAGCAGCAGCCGGCTGGGGGTCTTGGTGGACAGCCGCTGCAGGATGGCCGCGCCGGCCAGGCAGCGCCCGAACGCGGCGGCGGGCACCGGCCAGAGGTCGAACCGGTCCCGAACCTCTTCCATGACGTCGGTGATATCGGCAACCGCCCAGCGGAGGAAGCCATTGCCAGCCAGGCCCAGCTCCAGCCTCCCCTGTGCGGTGACAGGTGTGTCGTTCACTACGATCTCCAATTGTGAATTGCTAGCCCAGAGAGCCCGCAGCGGCCAGGGCGGCACGGTAGACATCCCGCCAGGGAACTCCGCTGGCGAGCGCCAGCCGCCGGCAGTCTTCGAACTCGGGCGCGGCTGCGAGCGGCCGGCCGTCGAGGCGGGCACGCTTGATCCTCACGTTTCCAAACGCGGTCGGGACTTCCAGAATTTCTCGTTCCGCCTCAAAACGAGCCGCGGCGTGGTAGCGGCACCCCAGGGAGCCGGACTCGGTAAGGAGGACCCCGGCGAGGCGCTCGAGCTGCTCCCGCCGGCAGAGCAGGGTGACCAGGGTGCCGGGCCGGTTCTTCTTCATTTGCACGGGAGTGAAGTAGACGTCGAGGGCGCCGGCTTCGAGCAGCCGCTCCATGAGAAAGCCGAAGCCCTCCCCAGGCAGGTCGTCCACTTCACACTCCACCACCATGACCTCCGCCCGTCCCTCCCCCGTCCGTCCACGCAACAGCCGTAGAGCGTTGGGGTGAGTGGGAAGATCTTTCTTCCCCAGGCCGTACCCTACCCCTTCCAGCACCAGGGCCGGCAGCTCCATGAACTCGTCCACCAGTTCGGCCAGGATCACGGCGCCGGTCGGAGTCGTCAGCTCTCCGCCAGGGCCGCCATGGATGGGAACGCCCCTGAGCAGCTCCGCCGTGGCCGGCGCCGGGATCGAGACCTCGCCGTGGGCCATCTTCACCCGCCCGCTGCCCACGTTGACGGGACCGCATGTCAGCCGCTCCGGCGCCAGAAATTCAAAAGCCGCAGCGGCCCCCACGAGATCCACAATGGAATCGATCGCCCCCACCTCGTGGAAGTGAACCCGCTCGATCGGCATGCCATGAGCCTTGGCCTCGGCCTCCCCCAGACGCTGGAAGAGCCGCATGGCCCGCTCCTTGACCGGACCGGCCAAGGCACTCCCCAGGATCAGATCGCGGATCTCGGCGAGCCCCCGGGTATGCCCATGATGATGGTGGTGGTGAGGATGGTCGTGATCATGATCATGGTGGTGATGATCGTGGTGGTGCTCCTCCGGGTCCGGCCCCTCGATCGGCTTGCCATCCTGGAGCACGCGGAAGCGGGTGCCTACGAATCCCCCGCGTGAGGCCTTGCGCGTCTCGACGGAGATCCCGGCCAGGCCGAGCCGGGCCACCACGTCCCACAGCACCTCGACCGGCATGCCCAGGTCCAAGCAAGCCCCCAGGAACATGTCCCCAGCGATGCCGCTGCTGCAGTCCAGGTGGTAGATCCTCATGGCGGCGTAGGCTACCACGCGCCCTTCGCCCTCTCCTTGAGGGAAACCCAGCGCCCCTGGCTGCCCAGGACGACGTGGTCTACGAGGCGCAGGCCCACGATCTCTGCCGCCTCTGCCATTCGCCGGGTGAAGAGGACGTCCTCGGCACTGGGCGACGGATCACCGCTGGGATGGGTGTGGAACAGGTAGACCGAGGAGGCGCCCCGCTGGAGGCACTCCCTGAGGATCTCCCGGGGCTCGACCGAGATGCGGCTCATGGTGCCGCGGAAGATCTCCCGTTCGCCCAGGAGATGGCTGCGGGCATCCAGGAAGAGCGCTCCCATCACCTCCTGGTCGCACGTGTGGTAGCGCAGGGCCAGGTAGCGCGCCACCTCCACGGGCCGGGAGAGGGGCTCACGATCCATGAGTTGCTCCTTGGCGAGCCGCCGGCCGATCTCGACGGCAGCCAGGAGAGCCGAGGCCTTGGCCGGGCCGATGCCGTTCCTCCGCAAGGAATGAGGCGTCGCCGTGAGCAGGCCGGCGAGCCCGCCATTCTCGCGCAGCAGGTCGAGGGCCAGTTGAATGGCGGACGCACCCCGGCGGCCCGTACGCAGCAGCACGGCCAGCAGCTCCGAATCCGAAAGGGAGCGTCCTCCGTGCTCCAGCAGGCGCTCGCGGGGCCGTTCCCCTTGTGGCAGGTCGCGAATCATGTACTCGGTCATCGGCTCCTTTCCATGGCATCGGCCAACGCGGGCAAGGCCTCCCCCGCCGGAGCGGCAAGGCGGAGGTCCATCAAGCCCGAGAACGGCGTGGGCTCCGGATTGACCTCGATCAGGCAGGCCCCGGCCTGGTGCGCCATTTCGATCAGGCCCGCCGCCGGATAGACCAGGGCCGAGGTCCCGATCGAGAGGAAGAGATCGCAGGACGAGGCGGCCTCGGCCGCCTGGGCAAGCACCTCCTCGGGCAGCGACTCCCCGAACCAGACCACCGCCGGCCGGAACTTCCCGCCGCAGGAGCAGACAGGCGGCTCCTCGGGTGACTCCGCGACCGCCTCGCCCATGTCCCGGCTCTGCCGGCAACGGTTGCAGAAGGCGCGCAGGATCGTGCCGTGAAGCTCCAGGAGATTCCGGCTGCCGGCGCGCTGATGGAGGCCGTCGACGTTCTGGGTCACGACATGATACAATGGAAAAAGAGCCTCCAAACTGGCGACCGCGTGATGGGCAGGGTTGGGAGAGGCCTCCGAGGCCGTGCGGTACCTCCAGGCATACCATCGCCAGACCTTGCTGGGATCGGCCCGGAAGGCCTGGGGCGTGGCCAACTCCTCAGGGCGCATTTTCTCCCACAGCCCGCCCGCGCCCCGGAAGGTATCGAGCCCGCTCTCGCGCGACACGCCCGCCCCCGAGAACACCACCACCCGCTCAGCCGTCCGCACCCCCTCGCGGACCGGTCCGGAAAGCTCCAGCTCCATCGCTGTCTCCTTCTCGCGTTGACACTTCGAGACGCATCCTGCTACAACGGCGCGCCATGCCCTACCTGCCCAACAATTTCGGCCTCCTGGAGCCCGACGCCAGCGACTACGAAACGAGCCGTGTGGCCGTGCTCCCCGTCCCCTTCGAGCGCACGACCTCCTACGGAAAGGGGACCACAGGCGGCCCTGCCGCCATCCTCCGCGCCTCCCAGTCCATGGAGCTGTATGACGAAGAGCTGGACGGCGAGCCCTACGTCCAGGGCATCACGACTCTACCGCCGTTCCTTCCCGAGGCGTTCGACATGGCCGAGGGTCTCGCGGAGCTTCAGGATGCCTGCCGGGTGCACATGGACCGCGGCAAGTTCCTCGTGACCCTGGGCGGCGAGCACAGCCTGAGCCAAGCACCCGTCAGAGCCGCTCATCAGGCCTTCGGCGATATCGGTGTCGTGCAGTTCGATGCCCACACGGACCTCCGCGAAGAGTTCGAGGGCACTCCCTACAGCCACGCGAGTGTCATGAAGAGGATCGTGGACGAGGGAATCCCGACGCTGGCGGTAGGGATCCGCTCCCTCTCCGCTCCCGAGGCGCGGCTCGTCAAGGAGCGCGGCCTGCCAGTGATCTGGGGCCATCAGCTCGACCAGGCGGAAGAGTTGTTCCCGGCCATGCTCGCGGCGCTGCCGGAGAAGATCTACCTGACCTTCGACATCGACTACTTCGATCCGTCGCTGGTCCCGGCAACGGGGACTCCAGAGCCGGGGGGCGGGCACTGGTACCCCACCCTGCGACTCCTCCGCCACCTGTTCCACACCAAGACCGTGGTCTCCATGGACCTGATCGAGCTGGCGCCCGTCGGCGGCCACCCGGCGAGCGATTTCCTGGCGGCGAAGCTGATCTACAAGTGCCTGGGGTATCTGTGGGAGAAGGAGGGGCGAGAAGGCGAGAGTTAGATCTGGACAGCCGGGAACAGCTCCCCACTCCCCTCTCCCGCTACTCTCCCTGCCATCCATCGTCCCGTCGCGAAACCCAGCGACATGCCGTGGCCGTTCATGCCGGCGATGTAGACCGCACCGGGTACTCCGGGCACATCGCCCGTCCGGGGCAGGCCGTCCGCGGTGAAGGCCATGGTGCCGGCCCAGCGGTTCAGGATCGGCCGGTCCGCGAAGCGCGGAAAAGAATCCCTCAAGAAGGACTCCAGGGCTCCCTGGACCTTGGCGGTCGGCGTCTCCTCGTAGCCCACCTCGGTGTCCCGCGCCACCCAGCGGCAGCCGCCCAGGAGGAAGGTGCCGTCTTGGAGCTGGCGGAAATATTCGTAGCCGTCGTTGACATGCCAGACACCCTGAAGATCCCGGGGGCCGGGAGCGGTGGTGAAGATCTGGCCCCGGACGGGAAGAATCTCGCCCTGCAGGTGCGGCAGAAGCGCCGGCGCGTAGGCATTGACCGCGAGGACGACTCTCTCGGCAAGCAGATGGCCAAGGTCCGTGATGATGCGGACACGGTCCCCCTCCGGCTCGAGGCGGCGGACGCGCATGCCGGTCCGGACCTGAGCCCGGTCTCGCCGATGAGGCGCGCGATTCCCCGGCAGAGACGGGCGGGGTCGATGCCGCCGTCCCGCGGCTGGAAGATCCCGCCGCCAAGCTTCGGACAACCGCTCGCCTTCTGCACCTCGGCCGCTTCCCGCCACTGGAGGTTGAATCCCAGAGCCGCCAGCCTTTCGCAGCTTTCCCGCAGGTCGTTCTCCTGCCCGGGGTGGTCCGCCAGAGCTGTGATCCAGCTCCCCTCGGGCGTGAATTCGCAGTCGATCTTTCCGGGATCGAGGATCTCGCCCCGCAGGAGCTCCCGGTTCTCGTTCGACAGCTCCCAAAGGCGGCGGGCAGCCGGCTCTCCGATGCTCCGCACGAGCGAGGCGTAGCTCTCAGCCGTGCCGGTCAGGAAGAACCCGGCGTTGCGGCCCGAGGCGTGGGAGGCGATGCCGTCGGCGTCCAGGACGAGGGGATGGCGGCCGGAACGGGTGAGCCAGTAGGCGGTCGAGAGGCCGACGATGCCGGCTCCCACGACGACGGTCTCGACCTCTTCCGGGACGTGCCCCCGGGAGAGCCAGAAGGAAGGTGCGCTAGCCAATGAGAACGCTGCCTCCGTTGACGTTTAGGATCTCTCCCGTGATGTGCCGGGCAAGAGGAGAGGCGAGGAAGACGACCGGGGCCGCGACGTCCTCGGGGGTTGCGATGCGGTGGAGCGGGATCGAGGCGATCACCTGGTCGCGGTAGGGGCCGGAGAGGGTCTCGGACGTCATGTCCGTATCCACCCAGCCCGGAGCCACGGCGTTGACGCGAATCCCAGGAGCCAGCTCAGAGGACCACGACTTCGTGGCCGAGATCAAAGCCCCTTTGCTCGCCGCGTAGGCACTGTAGAAGGCCTCTCCTCGCTGGCCGGCCGTGGAGCTGATGTTGACGATGGAGGCATCCGGCGATCCCGTGACCAGGGGGATCGAGTAGCGGGCGCAGAGGAAGGGACCCACGACATTGACGGCGAACGTCGCCTGCAGCTGGTCCGGACGCAGCTGGGGCAGGGGATCGTGGACCCAGACGCCAGCGTTGTTGACCAGACAGTCCAGCCCGCCCCAGCGCGTCTCTACGGAATCGAAGAGCTGCTTTACCTGGTCCTCGTCCGTCACGTCGCAGCGGAACATGGCGTGAGGAGCGTCAGAGAGCCGGCGCAGATCCTTGAGGACCCCGCTGGCCCGGCTGTCGCTCGCCAGGTACTGGATCAACACCGCGGCGCCGGCCTTCGCGAACAGGTAGCAGCACGCGGCGCCGATGCCGCGGCTGCCCCCCGTCACGACGACCCGGCGCCCGGTGAGATCGATCACGCGGCGGCCTCGACCACCATCGCGATGCCCTGCCCGCCGCCGATGCAGGCCGAAGCCACGCCCCGGCCACCGCCCCGGCGCTGCAGCTCCTTGAGCAGGGTGAGGAGGATGCGCGTGCCCGAAGCCCCCAGCGGGTGGCCCAGAGCAATGGCCCCGCCGTTGACGTTCAGCTTGTCGACATCAAGATTCAGCTCCTTGATGACGGCCAGGATCTGGCCCGCGAACGCCTCGTTGATCTCGATGAGGTCCAGATCCGCAAGCTTCAGTCCCGCCTTGTCGAGCGCCGCGCGGATGGCCGGCGCCGGGCCGATGCCCATGCGCGAGGGATCGACGCCCACCGTGGCCCAGGACAGGATGCGGCCGAGCGGCTTCCAGCCCTTCTCCTGGGCGTTCTGGGCGGTGGTGAGGATCATCATGGCCGCGCCGTCCACGATGCCGGAGGCGTTGCCGGCCGTCACAAAGCCGTCCTTGTCGAACGCCGTGGGCAGGCCCGCCAGGTCCTCCATGGTGGTCTCGGGACGCAGGTGATCGTCCTTGTCGATGGTCTTCGCCCGCTTGCCCTTCCCCACCTCGACCGGCACGACCTCCTCGCTCATCCTGCAGGAGGCCCAGGCCTCGCCGGCCCGCTTCTGCGAGAGGATGGCGAACTGGTCCTGCTCCTCGCGGCTGATGCCGTAATCCTTCGCCAGGTTGTTGCTCGTCTGGGCCATGTAATAGCCGCAGTAGGTGTCCAGCAGGGCCACCATCAGGAGGTCCTGGAGCTGTCCCTGCCCCAGCTTGAATCCACGCCGGGCGCCCCAGATCACGTGCGGCGCCTGCGACATGTTCTCCATGCCGCCCACGAGGCAGGTCCTGGCGTCGCCCGTCAGGATGAGCTGCCCGCCCGAGATCACCGACTGGATGCCCGAGCCGCAGAGGCGGTTCACGGTGAGCGCCGGGGCCTCTTTCGGCACTCCGGCCTTGAGCGCCACGTGGCGCGCGCCGTAGATGGCGTCCGGCGAGGTCTGGAGGGCGTTGCCCACGACCGTGTGGTCGATCTCGGCGGGATCGATGCCCGTCCTCTCGAAGAGGGAGCGCGCGGCGTGCGCTCCCAGGTCGATCGCGGAGAGATCGGCGAAAGAGCCGTTGTATTCAACCATCGGGGTGCGTACCCCGTCGACCAGGACCAGATCACGAAGCTCCATCAGAAAGCCTCCCTCTTCTCTTCTTCAAAGTTGTAAAGCGCGGACAGCCACCGTGTGGAAGCGCCTGCGCCAGCGATTCATGTCCATCGCGGGATCCAGACGGGACCCGAGCAGCGCGAAGACCCGGTTTTTTTCCGGGTCGATCCAGAGACTGTTTCCAGCGAAACCGGTGTGACCGAAAGCGGTGGACGAAAGTGCCCGCCCGGCGCTGTTGCGGAGCCTCCTCCGCCACCAGCCCAGAACAAACGCGCCGCTGCCCTTCAAGGCGGTGTCCACGCTCCCCTGCTTCAACAAACGTCCCGGCGCCAGCCATTCCGCGCCCAGCCGCCACAGGTCGCGCGCGCCGCCGAACAGGCCGGCGTGCCCGAGAACGCCGCCGCGAAGCCCGAGCCCCACGAGGAAACGGGCGTTGCCATCCTGGGGAAATCCTATCGGAGGCGGTCCCAGATCCGGTACGGTGAAGCCCGCGTTCGCCGCCAGCTCCATCTCCTTGCCGGTGCCCATATAAGATGCCGCGAGATCCAGCCGCTCCCCAGGGGACATCTCGATGCTGGACAGCCCCAGGGGCTCCAGGACCCGCGAGCGGAGCAACTCGGCCAGGGACTTCCCCGTCCGCCTCTCGGCCGTGGCTCCCCAGAGCATATAGCCGAGGTCGCTGTAGGTGCTCGGTTTGGCGCCTTCGAGGTCCTCTGCACGGAGGATCAGATCGAACGCTTCTTCAACCGACCGGCAGCGCTGGCAGCGGTCATAGAGCGGCGTCCAACCCGCCAATCCAGAACGGTGCCGTAGCAGGTCCGAAAGGCGCCGCCGGGCCAGGTCCCGGTGCGCCTCGGGCCAGACCTCGCCGATCCTGGTCCCGAGAGGCAACGTGCCCTCGGCGTCGAGCACCAGGGCGAGGGTCGCCGTGAACGGCTTGGTCAGCGAGGCGAAATCAAAGCGGGTCGAGACCTCCGCCGGGACGCCCTTCCGAGCCTCTCCGGCCGCGCCCTGCCACTCGATTTCTTCGGCCGTCCCCACGAGGGCCACGGCGGAGGAGACGATCCCGGAACGGACCGACTCCTCGAGGAAGGCCTCAAGGCTGTCAGACATAGTTGGCTGGATCGCCCGTCTGGAACACGACCACCCGGTCTCCCGGCGAGAACGCTCCGGCCGCCTCCAGGTCTTCGACCGCCGCGAGCGCCGCGGCCCCCTCGGGCCCTACCCGCAGCCCTTCATGGGCGGCGACCCAGGAAGCGATCCCCGCCAGCCGCGACTCGTCCACCGCGATGGCCCGCCCGCCCGTCTCCCGCATGGCCCGGAGCACCAGGAAGTCACCGATGGCGCGCGGCACCCTCAGCCCCCAGACCTGCGTCTTGGGATACTCCCAGGGCTCCGCCGCCTCCTTCCCTTCCTCCCAGGCGCGTACGATGGGCGCGCACCCGGCGGCCTGGACGACCACGAAGCGCGGCCGCCTGGAACCGATCAGGTCCAGCCGTTCCAGCTCGGCAAAGGCCTTGTGCATGCCCACGATCCCCGTGCCCCCGCCCAGCGGGTAGACGATCCAGTCCGGCAGCTCCCAGCCGAGTTGCTCGGCCAGCTCCAGCCCCATCGTCTTCTTGCCTTCCACGCGGTAGGGCTCGCGCAGGGTCGAGAGCGTCCAGAACTTCTCCTTCCCCTCCTCCAGCAGCTTCGCCGCTTCCACCAGCGTTCCCGGCCCGGAGAGCACCTCCGCGCCGTACTCGCGGCAGCGCTCGAAGACCGTCCTGGGCGTGTCCGCGGGCAGGGCCACCCGCGCCGGCAAACCCGCCGCCGCCGCGTAGGCCGTGAGCGCCAGGGCGGCGTTGCCCGCGCTCGCGAGCTGCACGCCGGGAGCCCCCAGCTCGCGGGCACGGTTCACGGCCAGCGAGAGGCCGCGGGCCTTGAAGGAACCCGTGGGATTGCCCGACTCATCCTTCACCCAGAGCTCGATCCCCTCCGGCGCGAAGCGGCGCATGCGCACGAGGGGGCTTCCCCCCTCTCCCAGGTCCACCCGTCCATCAAAGTTCGAGAGGGGCAGCAGCTCGCGATAGCGCCAGAGCGTCCACGGCCGCCGGGGAAGGGAGCGGAGCAGCTCCTGTCCCTTGTGGGGATCGAGATCGTAGTCCACCAGCCAGGGCGCGCCGGCCGGCGAGAGGAACGCCGGCTCATCGAGCGGCGCCGTCACGCCCGTCCGCGAGCAGACCAGCCCGCGCGCCCAGCGGTCGTCTCTACTGACCACCACCCTGCCCGCTGCTGCTCTGTTGCTGGGCGATCCGCTCGTCCTCGGCCTGGAGCTTGTCGAGCTCGGCCTTGTACTTGGCGATCAACTGGGCGTTGTGCTGGACTCCCGGAGTGTTGTTGGCCTCGGCTTCCGCGGCGCTGTTCTTCAGCTCGGCGATCTGCTTGTCGAGCTCCGCCTTCTGGGCATCGTCCGTGGCGAGTTTCTTCTGCTCCTCCAGCATGTTGACAAGCGAATTCTGGCTCTGGACCATCTGCTGGTTCACGGCCTGGCTCATCTGGTTCAGCTGGGCCTCGAGAACCCGCTCCTTGATCCACGTGTACTCGTTGGGGTTGTGGCCCAGCTCGTGGGCGGCCCGCAGGTCGGCGGTGGCCACGTCGGCGAGATCGCCCATGGCCTTCATGGCCTCGAACATACCGACCTCCCGATTTTCCTGCTTGGCCTTGTCCCCCTTGGCCTTGAGCTCCTTCAAGGCCACCTCGCGGATCTTCTGCTCGCGCTGGCGAACCTCGATGTACGTCTTGACCTGCTGGTCGGTGAGCTTGCCGTCGGCCGGCCCGTTGTACTCGGGCGCCTTCGAGATCTCGTCCATCACGTCGATGGTGCCCTTCTCTTCCAGGCTCTCCTTGATGGACGCCTCGTCGTCGGCGGGCTTGCCCTTGCAGCCAATGGTGACCCCCGCGATGAGCAGGGGGATAATCACGGGAATAATCACGGGAATAATGAACAGGGAACCGTACCGCTTCATGGGATCTCCTTGGTCGAACCTCAAATGAGGCGGGGATTCTACCAGCGTCTATCCGTCCGCGTGGCGGTCCGATCCTTCCGTGCGCCGGCGCACCACCAGCCGCACGGGTACGCCGGGCAGGTCCAGCTCCTCCCGCAGGCGGTTCTCCAGGTAGCGCCGGTAGTGGCTGTTCCTGGGCAGCAGCCGGTTGGCGAACAGCATGAAGGTGGGCGGCGCCGTCGAGACCTGGGTGACGTAGTAGAGCTTCCAATGCGCGCCACCCAGTGAGGGGGGAGCCACCTTCTTGACGAACCCCTCGAAGAGCCGGTTGAGATGGCCGGTCGAGAGCTTGAGATGATAGGCCTTGAGCGCCCGGTCGATGGGACCCCAGAGCTTCTCGATCCCCCGGCCCGAGAGTGCCGAGACATTGACCCGGCCGGGAGAGGCCATCAGCTCGTCCAGCTTCTGGAATGAGAATTCCAGCTTCTCCCGCGCCTCCTCGTCCAGCAGGTCCCACTTGTTGATGGCCACCACTCCCGCCCGCCCCAGCTCCCAGATCGTACCCGCGATCGCGAGGTCGCCGCTGGTCACTCCTGCCGAGGCGTCGATCACCAGCACGACCACCTGGGCGCGCTCGATCTGCCGGCGCGCCATCATCACCGCCAACTCCTCCGGAGCGCCCGAGACCTGGCTGCGCCGCCTTATGCCCGCCGTGTCGATCAGAAGATAGGACTTGTCGTCCCGGGTGATCAGGGTGTCGACCGGATCGCGGGTCGTGCCCGCCACGGGCGAGACCAGGGCGCGGTTCTGCCCCGAGATCTTGTTGAGGAGCGACGACTTGCCCACGTTCGGCCGGCCCACGATGGCGACCGGCGGCGCGTCGGGCATCGGGACGTCCGGGATCTCCGGCAGCGCGTGGGCCAAGGCCTCCCGCAGGTCCTCGACGCCGACGCCGTGCTCGGCCGAGAGGAGGATCTGCTCGTCGATCCCCAGGCTGTAGAACTCCGGGAAGCGCTCCCGCGCCTGCCGCGTGTCCCCCTTGTTGACCACCAGGAGGGCCGGCTTGTTGAACCGCCGGAAGTGGGACCACACCTCCTCGTCCGCCGACACGAGCCCCTGCTTGCCGTCCACCACGAAGAGGAGCAGGTCGCTCTCCTCCACGGCCAGGAACACCTGCTGGTTCAGCCCCAGGGGATCGTCCCCCGGCACCAGCCCGCCCGTGTCCACGATCTGGATCGGCCGGTCGTCCGACAGATGGGCGATCCCCGTGATGCGGTCGCGGGTGATCCCCGGCATGTCGTGGACGATGGCCTGCCGCCGTCCGAGAAGGCGGTTGAAGAGAGTCGACTTGCCCACGTTGGGGCGGCCGACGATGGCGATAGTAGGGGTTAGAGGCATGGCCGGGATTCTATCGTCACCGCCGCCGCTTCCTTTCCCGCCCGTCCTTTCTCTCTACCCTTTTCTCCCCGCGAGGCTCCCGGACAGCCTTCTTCGCCGGCCTCTCCACCCTCTCGGAACGCTCCGGCGCCTCCGGCATCCCTACCAGCTTGAAGTCCAGCCCCCGGTGCCGGAGCGCCACCCCCACCAGCACCACCTCCACGGGATCGGCCAGCCGGAACACCCTCCCCTTGTTCTCCCCCACCAGCCGGTGCGCCTCCGACTCATAGCGGTAGAAGTCGTCCGCCATCGTGCGGATGGGCACCAGCCCGTCCACGAAGTAGCCGTCGAGCTGCACGAAGAGACCGAAAGGCTGGACGCCCGTGATCCTCCCCTTGAAGGTCTCACCCACCCGGTCCGCCAGGAAGCGCACCTTCTTCCATTGCAGCAGGTCGCGCTCGGACTGCTCCGCCCGCTTCTCCGTGGTGCTGGTGTGCTCCGCCATCACCGGCAGCCGCTCGGGGAGGCGCGAGCGCTCGGCCTCCTTCTCGGCCCGGCCGTGGAGCAGGGCCTTCAAACGCCGGTGGACGATCAGGTCCGGATAGCGCCGGATGGGCGAGGTGAAGTGGCAGTAGTACGGCGAGGCCAGCGCGTAATGGCCCAGGCACTGGGGATCATAAAAGGCCCGCTGCATCGTGCGCAGCACCACCGAGGACACGAAGCGCTCCTCCGGCTTCCCCTGCACCTCCTTCAAGACCTCCTGGAGCGCCGAGGGATGGAGGTTCTCGGCGTCGCCCTTGAGGGTGATCCCGAACGTCTCCAGGAACTCCCGCAGCTCCTCCACCTTGGGCGGCGTGGGCGCGCCGTGCACCCGGAACAGCGCCCCCACGCTCCGCGTCACCAGCTCCAGGGCCACCGCCTCGTTGGCCGCGATCATGAACTCCTCGATGATCCGGTGAGCCACGTTGCGCTCCTCGGGGAAGATGCCCACCATCACGCCGTCCGTGTCGAGCACCACGTCTCCCTCGGGGAGGTCGAAGTCGATCGAGCCCCGCACGCCGCGCGCGTGGTGGAGGATGCCCATCAAGTGGTGCATCTCGCGCAGCATGGGGAGGACCGGCCCGTACTCGGCCGCGTCGTCCTGGCGCGGCTCCTCCAGGATGCGCCGCACCTCGTTGTAGGTCATGCGCCGGGTGCTGCGGATCACCGTCTCGGCGAAACGGGTGCGTAGCGCCGCGCCGTCGCGGTCGATGTCCAGGAAGACGGAGGTGGTCAGCCGCGGCACCTGGGGACGCAGCGAGCAGAGGCCGTTCGACAGCCCCTCGGGCAGCATGGGGATGGCCCGCTCGGGATAGTAGACGCTCGTCCCCCGCCGGTAGGCCTCCAGGTCCAGCGCGTCCCCTTCCTTTACATAGTGGGACACGTCGGCGATGTGGACGCCCAGGCGGAACACGCCGTCCGGCAGGCGCTCGATCGACACCGCGTCGTCGAAGTCGCGGGCGCTCTCGCCGTCGATGGTGATGATGGTGCGCTCCCGAAGGTCCTCCCGTCCCGCCCAGTCCTCCGGCCGCGGATCGGCCGGGAACCGCGAGGCGGCCTCCAGCACCGCGTCCGGGAAGTCCTCCGGGATCTGGTGGTGGCGCAGCACCACCAGCACGTCTACCCCCGGGTCGTCCGGAGCGCCCAGCACCTCGATCACCTTCCCCCGGGCAGGACGGCCGGCCGCGGGCCGGTCCACGGACACCACCACATAGTGGTCGTCCGGCACCCCGCTCCCTCCCTCGACCGGCAACTCGATCGAGACCTTGGGATCGAACGGCACCAGCCAGCGCGCCTTCCCGACGGTCTCCAGCGTGCCCACCAGCGTCTGGTGGCGGGGCGAGAGGATCTTCACCACCGCCGCCTCGGGCAGCTTGCCCGTCCACGGCTGGGCCTTGCGCGCCAGCCGGCGGACCAGCACCCGGTCGCCATCCTGCGCCTTCTTGAGGTTGCGCTGGCGCACGAAGAATTCCGGCTCCTCGCGGAAGCCCGGCCGGATCAGGGCGTCTCCCTCGTCCAGCAGCTCGACCACCCCCACCGTCCCCTCGCTGTGCTCGGGGGCGTACCAGAGGCCGTCGTCCTCCACGGCCCGGCCCTCGGACAGGAGCGTCCGCAACGCCCGTTCCAGCTCCTCCGGCCCGGCGTCCACCTGCCGGCGAAGCCGTTCCTTCTCGATCCCTTCACGTCCGGCTTCTTCGAGCCGGGCCGCGACATCCTGCCTCAGGAGCCCTTCGGCGCCTGGCATATGAGATTGACATGTCCGCTGTGTCTCCCTAGAATCAGCCGCGCTGCGAAAGTGGCGGAATTGGTAGACGCGCAAGATTCAGGATCTTGTGGTCGCAAGGCCGTGGGGGTTCGAGTCCCCCCTTTCGCACCATCCCTCTTCTCGAATCCCAGCACAGCTTATACGACGTTCCCAGTAGGGAGCGGTGTGCCCGCCCTCCCGGACCCTCACCCCGCCCGCCGCGAGCCCGCCACCGACCGCAGCGGCACCACCGACTCCAGCCCCGCCGCCGCCCGGATCGAGGTCCACGGCATCCCCCGCAGCAGCTCGCGGAAGCGTGTCACGAAGCCCAGCCGGCCGGTCTCATGGATGAACCGGGCGACTCCGCTCAAGCGTCCCGGCGTGGGACGGCCGGAGATCTCCCAGGGATGGACCACCGCCACCGGCAGACCCCCCTTCTCCAGATGGTCGTACGCGGCGCGGACCAGCCGCTTCGGGTTCACGAGGCGGCCCGTCCAGCTCCCGGCCGGCAGCCGCAACGGCCCGCCGAAGGTGAGCGGCGGGAGCTCCAGGAGATCCCCGCCTCCCCCGTTCCACCTCAACCGCGAGGCGAACCGGGGATTGCCCGGCCGGCCGACCAGCGGGCAGGGTGTAAGCGAGCTGTCATAGAGGAAACCCGTCTCGGCCACCACCGGCAGCCGCGAGCTGCCCACGCTCCGCAACGACCATTCCGGCGCCCGGAATCCCAGGACCGGCTCCCCTACCACGTCCTCCAGCAGATCCTTGGAACGCTCCAGGTCCGACCGGAAGGCCTTGAGAGAGCGCTCGCACGCCCGCAGATGGAGGTACCCATGACTCGCCACCTCGTGTCCGGCCCGGGCGATCTCCCGGATGCGCCCCGGCAGCCGCTCCGCCACCTCCCCCAGCACGAAGAAGGTCGCCGTGCACCCGGCTTCGGCCAGCATCTCCAGCAGCTCGGGCAGCAGCCAGTCCAGCTCATCCGGCAGAGGCGGCCGGTCGGCCGGATTTACATAGTCCGGTACGAGACAGGTGTGGTACCACTCCTCCACGTCTACCGTCAGGGCTGAACCGAACGGTCCTGCCAACCGTACGACCCGTGGGGCTTCCGGGGGCATCTTTCCCTCCAACACTTGAAGCTTCTCCGTGGGCCCGGGATGCACTCCGGGAGTAAGACTTGCAGGTGTTACATGCATGTCACGTGCCTCCATCCGCACGGCGCAACGCCTCCCCTGCCGCTGCCGCTCGGGGCCGTGCCGCAGAAACTCGGGAGCGCGCGGCGGAAACTCAGGGGCGCGCACGGAATGCACAGGGGTGTGCGGCAGAAACTCACGCGTGCGCACGAGCCGCACGGGCTCACGCGGCAAAAACTCGGGGGCGCGCATGGCGTGCACAGGCTCGTGCGGCGGAAATTCGAGAGTGTGCACGGCATGCACGAGGGTGCGCGGCGGAAACTCGACCCCGCGCGCGGGCGGCACGGGCTCGCGCCGCGGCGGCTCGGCGGTCCGCCGCTCGGACACGACAGCGCTCATTGGAGCGGGACGGCCGATTAACGTATCCTCTCGAAGGAAGAGACCGGAGACAAGCATGGAAGCCCATCGCCGCCGCTACCTGACCCCCGAGGAGTACCTCACGATCGAACGCCAGTCCGAGATCCGGAGTGAGTACCTCCATGGCGAGATGTTCGCCATGGGAGGGAGCAGCCGCGAGCACAACCTGATCGTCACCAATCTGTCCCGTGAGATCAGTATCCAGCTGCGCGGCCGCCCCTGCGAGACCTATACGAATGACCAACGGGTTCATATCCCCGCCACAGGTGTCTATACCTATCCGGACCTTGTCGTGGCCTGTGGCGAGCCCCGCTTTCAGGACCAGCAGTTCGACACCCTTCTCAACCCCACCGTAATCATCGAGGTGCTCTCCCCCAATACCGAGGCCTATGACCGGGGAGAGAAGTTCGAGAGCTACCGGACGATCGAGTCCCTCAAGGAATACGTCCTCGTCGCCCAGGACAAGCCCCAGGTAGAGCACTACCTCCGGCAGGATGGCAACCGCTGGCTGCTCACGGCTGTCTCAGGGCTCGACGCCAGGGTCTCTCTCCCGTCCATTCAGTGCGAGCTTGCGTTGTCCGAGATCTACGAGCGGATCGAGCTCAGGGCCTGAGAGCCGGCGTAAGGCTTCGGCGGTGGTCTCGGTCAGCGCCCGAGGACGCACTAAGCAGAAGTACTGGCCTCGGGGGCCAATCCCCGGTGCTCAGCCTATCGGGAGATACCATGAAAAAACAGATGAAGAAGCTGGCGCTGGCGAAGGAAACGCTCGTCCATCTCGAAGAGAACCTCGTGAAGGTGGCGGGTGGTGTCACGTTGAAGGCCTGTACCTTCAGCGGCGGCATAGCCACTTGCGGGACCTGCGGGGGCGCCTGCCAGACCAATCTCTGCTGACACTCCCTCGTCCAGCCTGAACGTGAAGGCACGCCGCCCCCCTTCCCCCAGGGAAGGAGATACCAGCTTGGGAGGAAGGGGGGCTTCTCTAAGTAAACGCGAGAAACAGGGCAAAACGGGGCCTCCCTGGATGGCCTCTCCCGCTTGTCTCCACACCCTTGCTTGTGACATCCTTCACGAGCGCGGAGTCGTGCCCGGCGCCGGTCTTTCCTGCCGGGATCTCCTGTTGGACACCGACTTCTGGAGGAACGTCCCTTGCCGGAGCAGTACTACCCAGTCCTGCTGGCCATGGGAGTTGCGATTTCGTTGGGGGTAGTGATCCTCATCGCCTCGTATCTCCTCGGCAAGCTGGCGGGCAATCAACGCGGTGGCGCCATCAAGCGGACGACCGTCGAGTCGGGCATGCCCATGCTCGACACGTCCCACAAGCGGATCTCGATCGCCTTCTTCCTGGTGGCCATCGACTTCATCGTGTTCGACCTGGAAGCCGCCTTCCTCTATCCCTGGTCGCTCATCCTGCGTGAAGGGGGCTGGGAGCTGTTCGCGGCCGTCATGGTCTTCATCTTTATGATCCTGGTCGGCTATGCCTACGTCTGGCTGAAGGGCGGCCTGGATCTTCAGCCGGCGCGCGAGCAGCGCAAGGGCTTGAGACTTCACCTATGAGCGTGCATGAACCGGCGTCCATGAAGCCTTCTGGTCCGCCGTTGCGCGGCGGCGGCTTTTCCGAGGCGGCACGGGCGGAGATCGCGGAGATCCGCACCCGCTACCCCACCACCGAGGCCTCGCTGCTCCCCACCCTCCACATCGCCCAGCGCGAGTGGGGCGGCTGGCTGCCGGACGAAGCCATCGAGGCCGTGGCGGCCGAGCTCGATCTGCCGGTCGCCAGGGTCTACGGCGTGGTCACGTTCTACGACCTCTACCACCAGAAGCCGGTCGGCCTGCACCGTATCCGCGTGTGCACGAACCTGTCCTGCCAGCTCCGCGGAGCGGAGGAGATCATGGAGGTCCTCGAGAAGGAGCTGGGCGTGGGCGAGGACGAGGTGACTCCGGACGGCCGCTGCTCCTACGTCCACTTCGAGTGCCTGGGCTCCTGCGACACGGCGCCCATGATGATGGTGGACGACGAATACCACGAGAACCTCACCCCCAACCGGGTGCGGACCATCCTGAAAGGTCTGAAGTAAATGGCTGCTTTCGAGCGGGTCCTCACGCGGAACGTCGGCAAGCCCGAGGCCCTGACGCTCAAGGGCTACCGCCAGCTCGGCGGCTACGCGGCCCTGGAGAAGGCCCTCAAGATGGAGCCCGACGGGATCATCGAAGAGGTGAAGAAGTCGGGCCTGCGCGGCCGGGGCGGAGCGGGCTTCCCGGCCGGCCTCAAGTGGAGCTTCATCCCGAAAGGAAAGGACAAGCCCAAGTACCTGGCCTGCAACGCTGACGAGTCGGAGCCGGGCACTTTCAAGGACCGGCTTCTCATGGAGCACGATCCCCATCAGCTTATCGAGGGATGCGCCATCTGCTGTTGGGCGGTACAGGCCGCCACCTGCTACATCTACATCCGCGGCGAGTACACCAAGGCGGCGCGGATCCTGGAGAGCGCCCTCAAGGAGGCCTACGAGAGCGGGATCCTGGGCGACAGCGTGATGGGCTCGGGCTTCAAGCTGAACATGTACGTCCACCGCGGCGCGGGAGCCTACATCTGTGGCGAGGAGACGGGCATGCTGGAGTCGCTCGAAGGCAAGCGCGGCCAGCCGCGGGTGAAGCCCCCCTTCCCCGCCGTGGTCGGCGCCTTCGGGGCTCCCACCGTGATCAACAACGTCGAGACGCTGTGCAACGTACCTCATATTATCGAGCGCGGCGCCGACTGGTTCAAGGCGATCGGCACGGACGAGAAGAACACCGGCCCCAAGCTCTACGCCATCTCGGGCCACGTGGAGCGGCCCGGCACGTATGAGCACCCTATCGGCATCACGTTCCGCGAGATGCTGGAGGCCGCGGGCGGCATGCTCAAGGGGCGGCCGCTCAAGGCGTTCATCCCCGGCGGCGCCTCGGCGCCCATCCTCAAGACCGATCAGATCGACATCAAGATGGACTTCGACACGGTGGCCAAGGCGGGCTCCATGCTGGGCTCGGCGGCGGTGATCGTGATGGACGACACGACGTGCATGGTGCGCTCGGTGGCGCGCCTCGCGAAGTTCTTCAACCATGAATCCTGCGGCCAGTGCACGCCCTGCCGCGAGGGGACGAACTGGATGGAGCTGGTGCTCAAGCGGCTGGAGCACGGCGAGGGGAGCGAGAGCGACGCGAAGCTCCTCCTCTCCATCTGCAAGAACATCGGCGGCCAGTCGCTGTGCGCGCTGGGCGACGCGGCCATCGGGCCGGTCCGGTCACTGGTCGAGCGCTTCCCGGAAGAGGTTTTGCAGCACGCTCAGGAGCGGCGCTGCCCCTTCCCGCAGCGGCGCTATTTTGAGAATTGATTCGAGAATTGATTCGAGAACGGAGCGTACGAAGTGCCCAAAATCACCATCAACGACCGCACCGTGGAGGTGGAGGCCGGCACGAACGTGATCGAGGCGGGCCTCAAGGCCGGCGTCCAGATCCCCCACTACTGCTACCACCCGCGCCTGTCGGTCGTGGGCCAGTGCCGCATGTGCCTGGTCGAGATCTCGGACAACGGCAAGAAGATGCCGAAGCTGCAGACGGCCTGCTCGTCCTACATCACAAAGGACGGCTGGTCCGTGCGCACCGACGTGCCCGAGGTCGTCGAGGCCCAGAAGGGGATGATGGAGTTCTTCCTCATCAATCACCCTCTGGACTGCCCCATCTGCGACCAGGCCGGCGAGTGCGGCCTCCAGGACTACTCCTTCAAGCACGGCGTCGCGTTCTCGCGGTTCCAGTACGAAGACAAGCGCACCTACCCCGGCCGCGAGCGCATCCCGCTCGGCGCCAACGTGGTGCTCAACATGAACCGGTGTATCCAGTGCACCCGCTGCATCCGCTTCACGGAGGAGATCGCGGGCACGGGCGAGCTCGGCTTCTTCAACCGCGGTGCGCGCGTGGAGATCGGCACGTTCCCCGGCAAGGAGCTGTCGAACCCGCTCGCGACCTGTGTGGTGGATATCTGCCCGGTGGGCGCCCTCACCTCCACGCGCTTCCGCTTCGCCGAGCGCGTCTGGTACCTCGACAAGAAGCCTTCGCTCTGCACCGGATGCGAGGTGGGCTGCAATATCACCATGGAGCACCGGCGGGGCGACATCAAGCGCTACAAGCCGCGCTTCAACGTCGAGGTGAACGATTATTGGATGTGCGATTACGGGCGCGCGTCTTTTGAAAGGTATAAGAGCGTGCCGCGGCTGGTTTCGCCCAAGGTCCGCGGGAACGCGACGACCTGGAAGGACGCGCTCGACGCCGTGCACCGTGGGCTGCAGGAAGCCCAGGGGGAGACGGCTTTCCTGGGCTCGGGCAACCTCACCACCGAGGAGGCCTGGCTGTTCGCCCAGCTCGCGGACGGCCTGGGCTCGCCGCACCGCACGGTTCCCGTGGATATCGGGCCGGAGCGTACGATCCCCAACACCAAGGGCCCCAACAACAAGGGAGAGATCACAGGACGCGAAATGGCCCCGAACCGCCGGGGCGCCGAGCTCGCGGGCCTGAACACGGGCGGGCTGGACGTGCTCCAGGGCGACGGCGCCGAGCGGTGTGGGGCTCTGATCGTCTGCGACAGCGATTTCAGCCAGGCCGCGCACTCCAAGGACACCGTCGAGCGGCTGCGCCAGGCGAAGCTCCTGGTGGTCTTCGGCTGGGCCGACTCGCCCCTCGCCCAGGTGGCGGACGTGGTGCTGCCGGTGGCCCACCACGGCGAGAAGGACGGCACGTTCGTCAACGTCGAGCACCGCCTGCAGAAGTTCGTCAGCGCCTTCCCGGCTCCGGGCCAAGTGCGGCCGGCGCTCGAGGTGCTCTCGGACCTCCTCTCCCGGTTCGATCCGAGCTGGGCCGGCCTCACGACGGGCAAAGTGTTCGACCGCATGGCATCCGCGATCCCCGCGCTCGCGGGCCTCTCGTGGCGTACCCTGCCCGCGACCGGCGCCAGCCTGAACGTGCCGGGCAGCCAAGCTCCCCGTATCCCCGACCAGCCCGCTGAAGCGGTGCCGGAGGTGACTTCTTGAATCCCGAGATCGTCGCCCCGATCGTCAAGTACGCGTTGATGTTCGCCGTGTTCATCAACGTCGCCCCGATCATGAACTGGGTCGAACGGCGGGCCTGCGCCTTCATCCAGGACCGTCCTGGCCCGAACCGCGTGGGGCCGCTGGGCCTGTTCCAGCCGATCGCGGACGCCCTCAAGTTCATGTTCAAGGAGGACGTCACGCCGGCGGCGGCCGACAGGCCGCTCTACCTGCTGGCCCCGGCTCTGGCCCTGCTGCCGGCCTTCACCACCTTCGTGGTGATCCCCTTCGGGCCGGACATCACGGTGAACGGCCGGACGGTCCCTCTGATCGTGGCGAATGTGGACACGGGCGTGCTGATCTTCCTCGCCATCTCCAGCCTGAGCGTCTACTCGCTGGTGATGGCGGGGTACGCCTCCAACAACAAGTTCTCGCTGCTGGGCTCCATCCGCGCTTCGGCGCAGCTCATCAGCTACGAATTGGCGCTGACGATCTCGGTGCTCGCCGTGCTCATCCCGGTGGGCTCCTTCCGGCTCCAGGACGTGGTCGCCTACCAGCAGACGCACCTGTGGACCTTCATCCCGCAGATCATCGGCTTCCTGGTGTTCCTGATCGCTTCCTTCGCGGAGACCAACCGGTTGCCGTTCGACCTGCCCGAGGCGGAGTCGGAGCTGGTGGCCGGGTTCCACACCGAGTACAGCGCCATGCGGTTCGCCCTGTTCTTCCAGGCCGAATACACCAATATGGCGGCCCTCTCGGCGCTCGGGGTGACGCTTTACTTCGGCGGCTGGACGCTGCCGGGGATCGACTTCCCCAACAACTGGATCGGTGGAGTCCTGGGGCTCGCGACGCTGATCGCCAAGATCGCGGTCTGCATGGCGGTCTACGTGTGGATCCGCTGGACGTTCCCGCGCTTCCGCTATGACCAGCTCATGCGACTCGGCTGGAAGGTGCTGCTGCCGCTCTCCATCCTCAACCTGATCGTGGTGGCCGCGATGACGCTCGCGGGGTGGCTGTGATGGAAACCATTATCTTTGGCATCTTCGCCGCGCTGGCTCTCGGATCGGCGCTCGTGGTGGTCATGCACAAGAGCCCGATCTACTCGACGCTCGCCTTGGTGCTGACGCTGTTCTCCGTGGCCGTGCTCTTCGTGCTGCTCGGGGCGCCGTTCGTGGGGGTCCTGCAGGTGCTGGTCTACGCCGGCGCCATCGTGGTGCTGTTCCTGTTCGTCATCATGCTGCTGAACGTTCAGAAAGAAGAGACGTCCCACGTGAGTCTCCTGAGCGGGCAGCTCTGGGTGGCGGTGATCGGGGCTGTGGCCTTCGTGGGCCTGATGTTCTTCTCCCTCTGGCGAGCCGGCGTGCTGTGGGCGAAAGGGATTCCGCCGCTCACACCCGAGTCGGTGTCGTTGAAGCGGCTCGCGGCCGAGCTCTTCAGCACCTATCTGCTCCCGTTCGAGATCGTGGGCCTGCTGCTCCTGGTGGCCGTGATCGGCGCCACGGTCGCGGCCCGGCGGCCGTCCGAGACCGGCGTCATCCGGCAGGATGAATATGTGACCGGTGACGAACCGTCCACCGCCCCGACTGCCTCGATTACCAAGGAGGCCCACTCTTGAGCAGCGTCCCCATCTCCTGGTATCTCCTGCTCGCGGCGGCGCTCTTCGCCATCGGCACGGTCGGCGCGCTGACGCGGAGGAACGGCATCGCCATCTTCCTGTCGATCGAGCTGATGCTCAACGCGGCCAACCTCACTCTGGTGGCCTTCGCGCGCCAGATGGATGACCGTACGGGGCAGATCATCGTCTTCTTCGTCATGGCGGTCGCGGCTGCCGAGGCCGCCGTGGGGCTGGCGCTCTTCATCGCCGTCTTCCGCCAGCGGCACACGATCGACGTCAACCGCATGAACCTGATGCGCTGGTAGAGACGCCCGACCATGCTCGACCTTCTCTGGCTCATCCCGATCCTCCCGCTCCTGGGCGCGGCCGTTAATGGCCTTTTGGGAAGCGGCCTCTTCGGCCGGCGTTATCCCAAGTCCGTGGTGACCGCCGTGGGCGTGGGCATGCCGCTGCTCTCGCTGATCGTGGCCCTCGGCTGCCTGTGGGAGTACGCCCAAGGCAGCTTCCACAACGGCGTTTACGAGCAGACGCTCTATGCCTGGACGGCGGGACCGCTCTCGATCCCCGTCGCCTTCCTGCTCGACCGGCTGTCGGCCGTGATGCTGTTCGTGGTGACTTTCGTGGGCTTCCTGATCCACGTCTACTCGGCCGGCTACATGGGCCATGAAGAGGGTTACAGCCGGTACTTCTCGTACCTCAACCTCTTCATGTGCGCCATGCTGCTGCTGGTGCTGGGCAACAACTTCCTGGTGATGTTCGTGGGCTGGGAAGGCGTGGGGCTCTGCTCCTACCTTCTGATCGGTTTCTATTACGACCAGCCGGTGCCGCCCGCCGCGGGCAAGAAGGCGTTCATCGTCAACCGCATCGGCGACTTCGCGTTCCTGTTGGGCATGTTCGCCCTGTTCGAGCAATTCGGCAGCCTTACCTACAGCAATGTCTTCCTGCACGTCGCGGCGGACCCGGGCCTGGCGGCGGGCGACTACGCGCTGGGCCTGCCGTTCACCTCGTTCGTGGCCCTCTGCTTCTTCGTGGGCGCCATGGGCAAGAGCGCGCAGATCCCGCTGTACGTCTGGCTGCCGGACGCCATGGCCGGCCCGACGCCCGTCTCCGCCCTGATCCACGCGGCCACCATGGTCACGGCGGGCGTCTACATGGTGGTGCGCTCGAACGTGATCTATCAGCTGGCGCCCGGCGTCTCCATGTTCGTGGCGATCATCGGCGCGGCCACGGCGATCTTCGCGGCCACCATCGCCCTTACGCAGACGGACATCAAGAAGGTGCTCGCCTACTCCACCGTCTCGCAGCTCGGCTACATGTTTTTGGCGGCCGGGCTCGGCGCCTACTCCGCGGCGCTCTTCCACGTGATGACGCACGCGTTCTTCAAGGCCCTGCTCTTCCTCTGCTCGGGCTCGGTGATCCACGCCATGGGCGGCGAGCAGGACATGCGGCAGATGGGCGGATTGAAGAAGTACCTGCCGTCCACCTACAGGACCTACTTCATCGGCACCCTGGCGATCGCCGGCATTCCACCGCTGGCCGGCTTCTTCAGCAAAGACGAGATCCTGCACTCCGCGGCGGCTCACGGCCAATGGGTGCTTTGGGCCGTAGGCCTGATCACGGCGGGCCTCACGGCCTTCTACATGTTCCGCTCGCTGTACCTGACCTTCCACGGAAAGTTCCGCGGTACGCATGAGCAGGAGCACCACCTCCATGAATCGCCGCCCGTGATGACGATCCCCTTGTGGATTCTCGCCATCGGCGCCGTTGTCTCCGGTTGGGTGGGCCTGCCCAAGGTCCTCGCCGAGACCAATCAATTTCATCACTGGCTGGAGCCAATCCTGCGCCCCCCGGCCGGCGTTGAGATCGTCGAGCACGAGATGAGTACGGGTATGGAGTGGGGCCTGATCTTTATCGCCATTCTGGTAGCGGTCGCGGGATGGATCCTCTCCTTGCGGACCTACGGCGGCGACAGCGGCCTCGTCAAGGGCCGCGCCTGGGCCCAACGCTTCCCGGGCCTGCACCGCCTGCTCGAGAACAAGTACTACGTGGACGAGATCTACAACGCTCTGATCGTCAAGCCGCTCGCCGCACTCTCCCGCTTCTTCTGGAAGGGGGTTGACACGTTCATCATCGACGGCGCGGTCAACGCCAGCGCGTTCCTGACCGAGCTGACGGGCGACGTCGGGCGCTTCACCACCACCGGCAACGTCCGCAACTACGCTCTCTACTTCTTCGTCGGCTTGATCCTGCTGTTCTGGTGGATCGCCTTCGCCTGATGGGACCGGGATCGACATGGAAACCTTTTTCGAGCTGCTCATCGGCAACACGCTGACCCGCCTGGTCTTCTTCCCGGCGATCGCGGCCGTACCGCTGTTCTTCCTCGCGAAGGCGCAGGCATCGGAGGCGAAGACGGCGAAGATCTACACGCTCGTGGTCTCGCTGATCGAGCTCGCCTTCGGCCTCCAGTACCTCTTCAGCCATAGGGGTGCGGACGGTACCTTCCCGCTGACGCACGACACGGTGCTCTCCTGGATCCCGAGCTACGGCATCCGCTACGACCTCGCCATGGACGGCATCTCCATGCCGCTCGTGCTGCTGGGTGTCTTCCTGGTGCCGATCGTGATCCTCGGCTCCTGGAAAGGGATCGAAAAGCGCTGGCCGCTCTTCGGCGCCTCCATGCTGCTGCTGACCACGGGCGTGCTCGGTGCGCTCCTCGCCTATGACCTCTTCGTGTTCTACGTGTTCTGGGAGGTCATGCTCGTCCCGATGTACCTGCTGATCGGCATCTGGGGTGGCGAGCGGCGGATCTACGCGGCCGTCAAGTTCTTCCTCTACACCATGGCCGGGAGCCTGCTGATGCTGGTGGGCATCCTCTGGATGGCGTGGACGTTCCAGCGCCTGAACGGCGGCGTCTGGAGCTTCGCCTACACGGACATGCTGCGGCTCGACTTCCCGCTCCATCAGCAGATCTGGCTGTTCGCGGCGTTCGCGCTCACCTTCGCCATCAAGGTGCCCATGTTCCCCTTCCACACCTGGCTGCCGGATGCGCACGTGGAAGCGCCCACGGGCGGCTCGGTGATCCTGGCCGGCATCCTGCTGAAGCTCGGCACCTATGGCTTCCTGCGCTTCGCCCTGCCGCTCTTCCCGGACGCGAGCGAGGCCGCACCGGCCGCTGCTCGTCGCGCTCGCCGTGATCGGCATCATTTACGGCGCGCTGGTGGCCTGGGTGCAGGAGGACATGAAGAAGCTGGTGGCCTACTCCTCCATCGCCCACCTGGGGTTCGTGATGCTCGGCCTCGCGGCGGTCGACATCATCGCCTGGCAGGGCTCGCTCCTCCAGATGGTCAATCACGGCCTCTCCACGGGCGCGCTGTTCCTCCTCGTCGGCATGCTCTATGACCGGCGGCACACCAAGAAGTTCTCGGAGTTCGGCGGCCTCGCCAAGGTGATGCCCGTGTTCGCCTTCTTCCTCGTGTTTTCGAGCCTCGCTTCCGTGGGCCTGCCGGCGCTCAACGGCTTCGTGGGTGAGTTCATGATCCTCACCGGCAGCTTCCGCACCCTCGGCTGGCCCGTGGCGGTCGCCACGTTCGGCGTGGTGCTGGCGGCCATCTACCTTCTGAAAATGATCCAGCTCACGATCTGGGGTCCCATTACCAAGGAAGAGAACCGAACTCTCTCCGACCTCTCGGCCCGCGAGGTGGCGGCGCTCCTTCCACTCTGCGTCCTGATGCTGTGGATCGGCGTCGCGCCGCAAACCTTTCTGAAGCCCAGCCAACAGGCGCTCGAAGAGGTGCTCACCGCCTACCAGCAGCGGGTCGCGGAACCGGAGGTCGCTCAGGCGACTCTGAGAGCCCTTCCCACCCAGGAGGCCAGCCGATGAACCTGCAATTCGACTGGGCGCTCCTGCTCCCCGAGATCGTGCTCTGCGGCGGCGGCATCGTGCTGCTGCTCCTGGACGCCATCGCTCCCTCGATGCGGCGGGCTTTCACGCCCATGGCCGTGCTGGTGACGCTAGGAGCCGGCTGGGCCTGCTTCGCGGCCATGGCGGGCAACGCGGCCGATCCCATGTCCACGTTCCACGGCCAGCTCGAATCCTCGCCGCTCACCCTGGCCTTCTCCATGGTGGTGCTACTGGTGACCGTGCTCTGCCTGCTCGCCTCGCAGGGCTACCTGCGGCGGGAGAAGATCCTTACGGGCGAGTACCACGCGCTCCTCCTCTGGTGCGCGGCGGGCCTGCTCCTCATGCTGCGGGCGACCGAGCTGCTGACGATCTTCCTGGCGCTCGAAACCCTTTCGCTCTGCCTCTACTCGCTGGCCGCTTTCCACCGGCGGATCTCGATCTCGGGCGAGGCGGCGATCAAGTACTTCCTCATGGGCGCCTTCGTCAGCGCCTTCGTGCTCTACGGCATCGCGCTCGTCTACGGCGCCACGGGAAGCACGCGGCTCGACGAGATCGGCAGCGCCATCGCCGCGGCTCCCGGAGTGCCCATCCTGGCAAGCCTCGGGGTCCTGTTCCTGGTGGCGGGCTTCGGCTTCAAGATGAGCCTCGTGCCGTTCCACGCCTGGTCTCCGGACACCTACCAGGGCGCGCCCTCGCCGTTCGTGGCCTTCCTCTCGGTGGCGCCCAAGGTGGCGAGCGCGCTGGTGCTCTACCGGCTGCTCGCCGCCATCGTCCAGGATGGCGCGGCCCCGAACGCAGCCAAGTGGTCCACGGTGGTGGCCGTCCTCGCCGTGCTCTCCATGGTGGTGGGCAACCTCCTGGCCCTGGTGCAGCGGGACATCAAGCGCATGCTCGCCTACTCGGGCATCGCCCACATGGGCTACCTGCTGCTGGCCCTGGTGACGCTCGACCGGGCATCGCTCATGCCCGTTCTGGTCTACCTGCTGGCCTACGCGCTGATGAACGCGGGCGCCTTCGCCGTGATCTCCATGCTCTACAACCGGCCGGGCGAGCAGCATCTGATCTCGGATCTGGGCGGCTGGGGCTACCGCTACCCGCTCCTCGGGACCTGCCTCGCCGTGTGCATGCTGTCGCTGGGCGGCATCCCGCCTACGGTGGGCTTCCTGGGCAAGTACGTGGTGTTCCTGAACGCCGTGGGTGACGGCTACATCGGCCTTGCCATCACGGGCGTGCTGGCGAGCCTCGTCGGCGTCTTCTACTACCTGCGCGTCGTCTACTTCCTCTACATGAAGCCGGAGACGCGGCAGCCGGAAGGGCTGCTCATCGACGTCTGGGGCCGGGCCGCGGCCGTGCTCGCCGCCCTGGGCACCCTGGCACTCGGCCTCTGGCCCACGGACCTGCTGCAGTGGCTGACGACCGCCGTGAAGTAAACGAGCCGCAGCAGGAAGAGGTCTCGCCTCTCACCCTCAACCGGCTCTCGTTCTACCTGCGCTGCCTGCGCCATCTCCAGGAGCTCGGCCTGAAGCGGGTCTCCTCGCAGGAGATGGCGCACCGCTACCACCTCTCCGCCACCCAGATCCGCAAGGACCTCGCCCAATTCGGAGAGTTCGGCATCCGCGGCGTGGGCTACGACGTGGATGCGCTGGCCGACCATCTCAACTCCCTCCTCGGCCTCGACCGCAAGCACGCCATGGTGATCGTGGGCATGGGGAACCTGGGGAGCGCCCTCGCCCGCTACCTGGGCTTCAACTACGGCGCCTTCCACGTGGTGGCTGGGGTGGACGTGGACCCCAAGAAGATCGGCCGCAAGGTCGGCAGCTTCACCATCCGCCCCTCTTCGGAGCTCAAGGAAGTCGTCCGCGAGTCCGGAGCCGAGATCGGCGTCCTGGCCGTCCCCGCCGAAGCCGCCCAGGAGAACTACGACGCCTTGGCCGAAGCCGGCGTCAAAGGCGTACTCAACTTCGCCCCCGTCCGCGTCAAGCGCCGGCCCGACGTTCCATTGAAGAACGTGGACCTGCGGATCAATCTGGAAGAGCTGGCGTTCTTCCTGCGGGGGTGAAGACTCTCTTCACAGTAGGATGAGCTAAATCTCGTAGTGCCCGCCGATTGCAATCACATAAAGATTTTCGTCGTCGAAACGGTAGATGAGCCGGTCCTTGAGGGAGAGCCGGCGAGACCAGAGTCCGCTCAAGCCATGTTTGAGAGGCTCGGGCCTGCCGGTCCCGGTAGCAGGATCGCTCCGCTGCATCTCTTTGAGTTGGCGGCAGAGAATCCTGTGCAACGCGGCATCCTGCCGGCGTAGATCTTCATAGCGCTCCCAGGTATCGCCTTCAAACACGATCGAGCGCATCCAGTTCCTCAGAGGAGGGACGATAGCCCGTTCCTTCCCGATGGGTCCTCAGCGAGCGCTCAATCTGCTCCATGAGCGACTTGTTCTGAAGTATGTACAGCGTCTCCTGCTCCCGTTCCCAGTCCTCTGCACTGACGACGACGAAATCCTGACCTCCACGCCGCTTGACGCGCAGAGGTACATGGTCTTCCGTCACCTTCTCGACTGCCTCCCGGAGATGGCTCCGGAAATCGTGGACAGACATCTCTCTCATAAGCACGGATTGTACCAGAAATCGGTACAACCCTGGTCGAAGCCGGGCTGCACGCCTCGGGTGTTGGTTGCTCTGCATCCGGGTACCCTCGCTCTTGGCTGAGACAAAAATCTCTCATACCTTATCCCAAAATGTGCCTTTCCGGTATCCCCTCTTAGACCAATCCAGCGTCCCAGCGAGGGCGAGCATCGTGGCCGCCAAGCCTTGACATCCTAGGTATCCCTGCCTACCATGCCTCGGCATCCTAGGCATCTTTCCGGCCAGGATCTGGAGGTGAACGAGTGGCGAAAGAGAAAGCGGACCTGCTGCAGGGGACGCTCGACATGCTCATCCTGAAGGCCGTCTCGCTCGGCCCTCTACATGGTTACGGGATCATCCAGCGCATCCGCCAGATGTCCGGCGAGATGCTGGAGGTTGAACAGGGCTCGCTCTACCCGGCGCTCTACCGGATCGAGCAGCGGGGCTGGGTCTCCTCGAAGTGGGATCTCAACGAAACGGGTCGGCGCGCCAAGTTCTACACCCTCACCAAGAACGGCAGGGTTCAGCTCGAAGCCGAAGAGGCGAGTTGGGACCGCCTGTCGCTCGCTATCGCCAGGGTACGGCAGGCCACCTGAGGAGTTTGCGCCATGAGACAGCTCAACGTTCTCTCGGCACGAATGCGCGCTCTGTTCCATCGCGAAGCGGTCATCGGGGACATGGACGAAGAGATGCGCTGCCACCTCGAAATGGAGACGGAAGCGAACGTCGGGCGCGGAATGGCACCCGAGGAGGCACGCCGAGTCGCGCTCAGAACCTTCGGCAATTTCGACAGCATCAGGGAGCGGGCCTATGAGGTCCGCGGAGGCGGCATGATTGAAACTTCCTTGCAGGATCTTCGGTACGCGGGACGGATGCTGACGAAGCGCGCGGGCTTTACGGCCGTAGCGGCTCTCACGCTCGCTCTTGGCGTCGGTGCGAACACTGCCATCTTCAGCGTCGTGGAGGCGGTCCTGCTGCGGCCTTTGCCCTATCCCAACGCCGACAGGACGGTCATTCTGTGGGAAAACAATCGCACGAGCGACAACCCTCAAAACGTCCTCAACCCAGGGAACTTCCTCGACTGGCGGGATCAGGCGAAGTCTTTCGATGCGATGGCCGGCTTCGTCGATCAGAGATACAACCTGACAGGAGCGGGCGATCCGGAGGAGGTGCCTTCGCAGCTCGCGAGCCCCAATGTCTTCGAGCTGCTGGGCGTCGAGGCCGCGCTGGGCCGTACCTTCAATGCCAAGGATGTGGAAGCCGAACAGGACGTCGCGGTCATCAGCAACGGCCTGTGGCGGCGGCGCTTCGGAGGCTCGCCTGGGGTTATCGGCCGGGTCATCTCCCTCAGTGGCAAAAACGTGACCATCATCGGGGTCATGCCGCCGGACTTCAAATGGTTCATTCAGAAGAATTCGCTCACCGGCAAACCGGCCGAGATCTGGCGGCCGCTGGAGCTCACGGAGGAGATGCGGGTGCAGCGGCGCGGGCGCTTCATGTCGGCCGTGGCGCGGCTTGCCCCTGGCGTGTCGCTCGCGCAGGCACGGGCGGAGATGGATACCATCGCGGCCCGCCTCGAACGCCAATACGTGGAACAGAACACGGGATGGGGCGCGACCGTCGTGCCGCTGCGCGAGCAGTTGGCTGGTGAGATCAAGCTGGCGTTGCTCGTGCTGCTCGGCACGGTCGGATGCGTGCTCCTGATCGCGTGCGTCAACGTCGCCAACCTCCTGCTGGCCCGCGCGACGGGGAGGCACAAGGAGATCGCGATCCGCTCCGCGATCGGCGCGGGCCGCCGCCGCATCGTCCGTCAGTTGCTCACGGAGAGCCTCCTGCTCGCTCTCCTCGGCGGGACGCTCGGCCTGCTGCTCTCTCGCTGGTGCGTCCAAGCCTTGGTCGCGCTCAGCCCGGCGAACCTTCTCGGCGTGGACCAGGTCGGCGTCAATTGGCAGGTCCTGGCCTTTACCCTGGGCATTTCGGTCCTGACCGGAATCGTCTTCGGTCTGGTACCGGCACTCGAGGCGTCGCGGATCAATCTGAACAACACTCTGCAGGAGTCGAGCCGGGGCACCGCGGGCAGTTTGCGGGGCCGGCGGCTGCGCGACGCTCTCATCGTCGTCGAAGTCGGGCTCGCGCTCGTTCTCCTGGTCTGCGCGGGATTGATGGCCCGGAGCTTTCTCCGGCCTGCAGGGCGTCGATCCCGGGTTCAAAGCGGAGAACCTCCTGACTCTGCGCGTATCGCTGCCCGTGGCGAAGTACCCGGAAGACCGGCAGATCGTGGCCTTCTTCCGCGAGGCTACCGCAAGGCTCAAGACGCTGCCCGGAGTAAGCTCCACCAGCGCCGTCAGCGCTCTCCCTTTCGCCGACATCGGCGCGGCGACCGACTTCTCCATCGAGGGCAGGCCCGCGCCGGCCCCGGGCGAAGAGCCCGTCACCGACGTGCGGGTCGCCGATGAAGCGTACTTCCGCACCATGAACATCCCCCTTATCGCGGGCCGCACGTTCACCGAGCGGGAAGCGATCGAGGACCGCCAGGTGGTGGTGGTCAACGAAGAGTTGGTCCGCAAGTATTTCCCGGGCGAAAACCCGATCGGAAGACGAATCTTCGTCAGCATGAAGGACGATCCTTATCCGACCGAGATCATCGGGATCGTCGGCAATGCCCGGTACCGCACACTGGAGGGCGAGCAGCGTCCCATGGTGTACTGGACGCCCCCACAGCTCGCCTACTCTTCGATGACGCTCATCCTGCGCACCTCCGTGGAACCGGAGAGCCTGGCGGACGACGCCCGGCGCGAGATCCTGGCGATCGACAAGGACCAGCCCGTTTCGGACCTCCGCACCATGGAGAGCTGGCTCGCGGATTCCGTGGCGCGGGCACGCTTCGGCACGCTGCTGCTCGGCGGCTTCGCCGGCCTCGCCCTCCTCCTGGCGGCGATTGGCATTTACGGCGTGATGTCGCACTCGGTCGCCCAACGCCAGGGCGAGATCGGCGTCCGCATGGCCTTGGGCGCGCGGGCGTGGGACGTGCTACTGCTGGTGATCCGCCAGGGGCTGGCGCTGGTGCTCGTGGGAGTGGTGTTGGGACTGCTTGGCGCGCTCGCCTTGACGCGCGTCCTGTCGAGCCTGCTCTACGGGGTGAGCGCGACCGATCCGATGACGTTCACGGCCATCGCCCTGCTGCTTCTGGCTGTCTCCTGGGTCGCCTGCTACATCCCGGCACGCCGAGCGGCCCGCGTGGACCCGCTGATCGCGATGAGATACGACTAGAGGAGCTCCTCGTGAAAAAATACCTTTTCATTGCTGCCATGATCATGGCGGCGTTGGGCGCCGCCGTGCTGAGTCAGACGACTCAGCCATCCGTCTCGCAACCGCACCCGCTCGCGCCGGTGGCCGAACACCACGCTCATCTGTTGAGCCCGGCCGGCGCAAAGCTGGTCAATGATCCGCCGCTGCCGGCTATCGAGCTGCCGGAAGATCTCGCCAAGCTGCTCCGTGCAAGGGAGAAGGGTTGGAACGACAAGCCGGCCCTCACTCCTCTCTTCACGGAAGACAGTATGGTACTCGACTATCGGGAACCCCTCTGGATCCGTGGCCGCGACGCGGTCACCACCTACCTGTCCGAGGTTTACGCGCGGCCTTACCGGATCACTCCGGTCGCCTACACGGCGGAGGGCTCCACGGGCCATGTCGCGGGTTACTTCACCCGTGGTGAGGGAGAGGCTACCCGTCACTTCGGACACTTCCTGTGGGCCTTGAAGAAGGGCGCCGACGGCGTCTGGCGGATCGCGGCCGAGACCCCTACGTTCCCAGGGCACAGCGTCCGGGAGACGATCACGGCCGAGCAACTCGTCGCAAACTTGGATGAGGCTGGCATCCGGCGGGCGGTGGTGCTCTCGACCGCCTACTGGTTCGGAAGCCCGATCATGCCGACGGCCGAGGACGACGAGTACACGAACGTCCGAACGGAGAACGATTGGACCGCCCAGCAGGTGGCGCGCTTCCCCGACCGCCTGGTCGCCCTCTGCAGCTTCAATCCTCTGAAAGACTACGCTCTCCAGGAGATCGACCGCTGCGCGAAGCTCCCTCATGTCAAAGGCCTGAAACTGCACATCGGCAACTCCAGAGTGGACATGCTGAATCCGGAGCACGTGGAGAAACTCCGCCGGGTCTTCGCCGCCGCGAACGAGCGCAGGCTGGCGATCATCGCCCACCTGTGGACGCAGCCCTATGGACGCGAGCACGCCGAGGCCTTCCTGAACCAGGTCCTCCCGGCGGCGCCCGACATCACCGTCCAGATCGCCCATTTCGCCGGTGGCGGGCCGGGCTACACCGACGAAGCACTGGAAGTCTTCGCCGACGCCATCGCCGCCAAAGACCCGCGGACGAAAAACCTTTACTTCGACGTCGCTACCGTGGCCGACGGCCAGACGGACGAAGTCCTGCAAAAGTTCGCCATGCGTATCCGGCAGGTGGGGCCTCAGCGCGTCCTGTTCGGAACCGACATGGGCCCGCCTCCGGCGCGCCAGTCCTGGGCGAACTTCCGAGCCACGGTGCCGCTAACGGATGAGGAGCTCAGGACGATCGCAGGAAACATGGCGCCGTATCTGCGTTGATCAAGCGGAGCCGTATGGTCCGGGAGAACGGTGTCCCTCCTCGGGTTCCCGGAGATGTTTCTCTCTTCAGGAGGAGAATTGAACGGGGAGGAAGGCCTCCCGGACCCTGCGGCCCACCGGACACACTCTGCGCCGGACCGGGAGCACGGAACCACGCGCCAACGGACACTTCCAACGCCTGGACCTGCGGGGGAAAGCCCTGATCGGACACTTTGGCCGCCAAAGTGTCCGAACGGGGCTTTCCCCCGCGAGTCCGGACGCCGGAAGGGTCCGTTTCTGATCCGTTCTGGGCTCCCGGTCCGGCGCAGAGTGTGTCCGGTGGGCCGCAGGGTCCGGGAGGCCTTCCTCCCCGTTCGAGCCACCTCCCTGAAAGCACAGTCACAAGGCCGGCAGGGATGCCAGCGCTCCCAGGGGGCGCTACGCCAGGGAGTCAAACCTGCTGTGACGCCGCACTAGGACGTCTTAGCGGGAGCTGTCCAATCCTCGATCGTCAGCCCAAAACCTTCGAAGTGCCTCACATTGGCCGTGACAATCACGGCCTCTTCCTGAAGTGCGAGAGTTGCGAGCAACAGATCGAAATCGGATACGGCCCTTCCCGTCCGGTGCCGTTCAGCCCAGAGGCGAGCGGCAGCGCTCCAATCCTCAAATCCAAAGTCGCACCGCCGCCATGAGGCCGTCAACCGCTCGTAGGCCCGCATCAGGCGGTGTGCGCCTTTCAGGTCGAGATACCGTGTCAGCTCATAGTGGACGACCGGGCTGAGGAGGAACAGATCCCCTCTCTCGACCGCCGCGTCCATACGATCGATGACCTGCTGCTGCCCTTTGAGGAGATGATTCAGGATATTGGTGTCGAGGAGGAGCTTCATCGCTCGTCTGTGAGACTCGATAGGTTGAACGGATGCTCTTGACGGAACTGCTCGAACTCATCGAGGACGCGTTCCTCTTCCTCCGTTCTCTGGAAGGTGCGCAACTCATCGAGCGCGAGCAGCATTTCACGCCGGGATCCCTCTGGAGAACTCTTCGCTTTGGAAGCGGCAAGAACAATGACCTCGGCCGGACCGGGGGGGAAGTCATCCGGCAGACGGATCTCCAGTTGGTGGTCCTCTGGAACGGTTACCTTCAGCTTATGAGCCTTCACCTTCGGGGAACCTCCTTGGCTCGTCCTGAGGAAGCATACCTCAACGGACGACGATCTCCTGCCCCAACTCAATCTCAGCCCCGGCCGCAAGCGCTGCCTCCGTGTCCACGTCGAGGCCCCCGGTTGAGGCTTCGGGAAGAGGGTTCTTCGAGAGCAGCAGAAGAGGCTGGTAGCGTCCGATCCCGTCGAGGACGACGCTGGCCCGCAGATCCTCTCCCTTCCGGGAGCAGGGGCTTTCCGTGGAGCAGCGCAGGATCAGCTCGGCGTCGTTCCGGTACACCCGCAGCTCGGCATGGCGGGCGCCGCCCGTGGATGCCGTGAGCCGCAGGAGGTCTCCCGGCTTCGCCTCCTCTCCACGCTGGATGGAAGACCCGGCTTCAACTTCGGCTTTGAGGAAGACAGGGACCGGTTCAGGCGTCCGCGCGAGGAGGAAGACGATCAGTGATGCGGCCAGAGCCGCCGGCACAAGGCCCCACCAGGCCCACCATCGTCGCCGCCCCCGTCTCTGTTCGATCCGCTCCCAGACTCCGGCCTGCCAGTTGACCGGCGGCTGATCTCCTTCCCCCACGGCGGCAAGCCTCTTGTACAGCCGATCGTAGAAGTCCCGGGCGGCGAGGCAGTCCGGGCAGGTCGAGAAGTGCTCGTCGAGGGGCAATCCCTGTTCCAGGAGAAGAACAGCTTCCGTCTCGAAGCGGTCGCAACGGCTCATGGCGCCACTCCCTTCTCCTCCAGGCAGCGGCGCAGCAGGGGCAAGGCTCGGGCCACTCGCACCTGCAGCGTCGGAGCCTTTTCATTCGAAAGGCGGGCGATCTCGGGATACGAGAGTCCTTGCTGGTAGCGCAGCAGCACGGCGGCCCGCACGTGCGGCGCGAGACCGCGCAGACAGCTTTCGAGAACCCGCGCCACCGAGCGTTCCGACAGATGGTCTTCCGCGCTCCTGGCGGGTTCGGGCAGGTCCGGCGCCTCCTCGATCGACCCAAAGCGCTTGTGCCGGCGGCGGTGCATCTTCAGGAGGTCCAGGCAGCGGTGGCGGGCGATGCCGAAGAGCCACGTGCGCAGCGACGAGCGGCGGGCAAACCTCGCCAGACCCTCGTGGGCCTGGACGAACGTCATCTGGTGAACCTCCTGCGCGAGATCGTCGTCCATCACCATCTGCCGGCAATGGCGGTAGACGGCGGTGCCGTACGCCCTCATCAGGATGGCCAGAGCATCGTCAGGACTCCCCCGATCCAGAGCGGCCAGCGCAGCTCGCTCCGGATCGGGGGACGCTCCTGCCGAGACCGTGGGTTCTTGGACCAGCGACAGCATGACCGCTCTCCCTTACTGAGGCAGCTTGGGCACCGTACCCGCCCGGCCCGCCAAGTCCCGCGGCTCTATGAACACGGCAGAGTACCGAAGGGGCGGCGGAGGTGGGGGAATCGGCCTGGGCGCAGGGCAGAGCTCCCAGTCATGGCAGGGTCGGAATCGGGCCTCCCCCCAGACCCCAACGGGTGTCACCTGGTAGACGTACACCGAATCCTTCTTGGAAAACACCGCGGTACCAAATTTATTGAGGAGTTGCGGCGTGTTTCCCCCTTTGCCCACTGCGACGGCCAGATACGCCTTGTCTTTCGAGATGTTGGTGAGAGTGAATTCGTTACCAACCGTATACCGGAGGCTGCCCTTCTCCGCCTCTCCCGAGCTCGTGCCCTGAGCCTCGGCCGAACCGAGCCTCACGAGGAAGGCGCTTCCGAAACCGAGCGCAAAAAGCAGAATGCCTGCGAACCAACGCTTGGACATATCCGTCTCCCTCCTTGATCGTTTCATTCCAGGCGCCGGTCGGACCCGAAGAGCACAAAGGGCGCCCACAGATTAGGCGACAGACCTCGTCCAATCGCTACACGCTGCGCCCGGGCGAGGGCTCCGGCCGGATCGGAAGCTCCACCTTCGGCATAGAAACGGAGGACGAAATCGCGAGCCGGTTCGTCCTCGACCGACCAGAGCGAAGCCAGGACGGTGCGGCTGCCCGCGGCCAGGAAGGCAGCTCCCAGCGATCCCCACATCTGGCGTCCCGTCCGCGCTCCCGAAGCACAGCTTGCGAGCACCACCAGGCGGGGGCCGATACGGCGCGTGACGATCTCGGCGGTTCCCAGCCGGCGGTCGGCCAGCAGGAGCCAGGGACCGCGCGAGCTCAGGCCGGTGTGAGTGGCCAAGTGCAGAGACCGGGCGCGAGTGGCCTTTTGAAGCTCGCGAGAGGTCGCCGCCCCAGCCGTCCGGAGCTCACCGGCCAGGAGCTTCGCAACTTCCCGGCCTTCCAAAGCCGCCGCTGGCAGGTTGCCCCGCGGGTCGGCCAGCACGAGAGGAGGTCCCAGGGGCTCCACGCTTTGGCTCTCAAGAGCCGCCAGAACGCTCAGGCTGGGGATAAGGGCAATCGCATGGTCCTCAATCAGATATCGGTCTCCCCGTTTCAATGCGGCGAAAGGGAGGTTGCCCAGGATACCGTCGGCGACGATGTGGACGGTCCTTTCCTCTTCTGGAAGTGATCCCAAAGGCAAAAGGATTTCCCCGAGCCGGCCGGCTACTCCGGCTTCTTCCGGATGAGCGATGAAGCGTTCCACCAGCCGGCGGATCTCGGTCACCGGGACAGCCAGCGAATGGAGTTGGATCTTCCCTCCGGCTACCGTGATCAGCCAGAGCTTGTCCCCCGCTTCGAAATAAACGAGGCCGTGGCGGCCCCCAAAAGCCATGAGAACCTGATCGATCGGTTTCGGGACCGCCACTGGGGACTCGCTCATCACTGGCAACAACCGTTCCAGGTCTCCTATCCGTGCAGCCGCAACGTCGGGAGACCAGGGTGCCCGGGGCGATGATCCTTCCGAGGAGTGGGCATGAAGGAACGCATCGAGAAGGGTCCGCGCCTGAGCCCTCTCCGCCGTCCCCAGGGCCTCCTTGATTCGGCCCGACCGGGATTGCAGAAGAAACAGCGCCTCAAAGGGCTGGCGCTTCTTGTCGAGAAGCCAGGCTTTGAACTCGTCGAAGGCGAGCGACCGACGCATTTCTTCGACGATCTCGATCGACCTCTCGTAGGCCGCTTCCGCGGCTGTCAGATCGCCGCCGGCCTCTTCGGCCCGTCCCCGCTGGTACTCTAAATCCCAGGCCCAATCCGGGGCGGGATCCTGGCTCAGTGCGGTCGCGAGGGTCTCGGCCGCTTCCGCTGGACGCCCTCGGGCGAGATCAACCCGGGCGCGGTAGTACAGCAGAGAGACTGGCCTCGGCTCATCGGGCTCCACATGCTTCCAGGCTTCTTCCAGATGATGGGCAGCGCGGTCGGCCTCTCCAAGAGTGAGATAGACATCGGTCAGATTCAGGCGGATCGTGCGCAGCAACGGTTGATCAGAGCTTCCTGCTCCTGCCGCCAACGCGTCCTCGAGGTCACGCCGGGCCAGAGCGAGCCGGCCCTGATCAGCCAATACATTGCCCCGGTTGTTGACGAAGCGCACCCGGGCGTCACCATCCTTTGCAATTCCAAGCTCACTCGCTCTATCAAGGGCCTGCTGGGCCCCAGCAAGGTCCCCAACCGAATACAGGACCTGGTAGAGCGCCTCCACGGATCTGGCTTGCAGCTCTCCGTCCTTGGCTTTGGTGGCTTCTTCAAGGCCCCGGCTGGCAAACAGAAACGCTTCGCGGTACCTGGACCGCTGCCAAGAGAGATCGGCAAGCCGGTCGAGAGTGTCCGCGGCTCGTTGATGATGGCTGCCAGCCTGATACAAGGCGAGATCGGAACGGTACTTCCGTTCTGCCGCCTCCGCCTCACCTCGCTGCTGGTGGACGGTCGCCGCGAGACTCCAGACTCCGGGACGAACCTTGCCGTCCTTCGCCAGACGGTCCACCCAGGCGAGGACTTCATCGCCATGTCCGAGCGAGTAGTGGACGAAAACAGCCGACGCTCCCGCGCGTGCATCCCCCTCAGCAGCGTAGACCTCCGCGCACCGCTTGGCGGCTTCCTCGTACCGGCTCTTCTCGATCAGATCCTGACAGCTCTGCACTCCGCTCTCGCGGCAACCCGTCAGGACAGCGGCGAGCCCGAGAGCACACACCTGGGCGCGCCGTTGGAACATGGAACGATGATGGCACAGCTTCAGCCCGGCCCGAGCCGGTAGAAGCTGATCGCGCTCTCGCCGTAGCGCCGCACGTCCACCCGCGTCAGCGGTCCCGCTTCGATGGGCAGCTCGCGGCGGGAGGAGTGCTCCGCGGCGACCTCTCCGTCCGGGGCGAGGAGAGGGGCCACGGATTCGAGGAGCTCCGGGTAGGGGCCGAAGTTGTAGGGGGGGTCGGCGTAGACGAGGTCGAAGGGGCCGGCTCCCTCCTCCACCAGCCTCTTGAGCCCGTCCGGCAGGTTCAGGCGGCGGATCTCCAGGAGGCGCTCGCCCAGGCGGCCGGCGTTCGCCTCCAGGGTCTTCACGGCCCGCAGGTTGTCGTCCACGGCGAGGGCGGAGAGGGCACCGCGGCCGAGGGCTTCCAGGCCCACGACGCCGCTGCCCGCGAAGAGGTCGAGGACACGGGCTCCGCTCAGGCGGTCGCTCCAGATCGAGAAGAGCGCCTCGCGCACCCGCCCTTCCGTGGGCCGGGCGCCGGGTGGCACGGTGAGGCTGCGGCCCTTGAGCTCGCCGCCGGTGATCCGGACGCCGGACTTCAACGGTCCCTCGACACCAGCTCCGTGAAGTTGTTGCGGATCTGATCCCGCGGCACGTAGACCTGCAACGGCAGGTCGACCCCTTGCAGCTCCACGCCTTTACCGTCGGCGGTGAAGGCGATGACGCGGAAGAGCGCGCCGTCGCCGACCCGCTTCACCACGTCGCCGGGCCGGGGGTCGTAGCCGGCCGGCAGATCGTCCTTGTCCTTGGTGATGGGGACCTTCTCCACCAGCTCCTGGGCGATGCGCACGACGCGCGAGAGGTTCAGGGGCAGGGGATCGTAATGGCCGAAGCGGTAGGTCTGGAGCGGCTTGCCCTCGAGCTGGAGCCGCAGCTCGCAACGCTCGATCCAGGCGCCTTCGACGCCCTTCTCCGGGTTGCGCGACTGGGAGAGGTCTTCGCCTTCGAGACGGTTGAGGAAGCCCTGGAGCTCGTCCGGCCCCAGCTCGGTCAGGCCCATCCACTCGTTGCCGATCCAGCCCTCCCGCAGCCGGACCGTGCCGTTGGCGAACAGCGTGACCTCGCGGCGGGTGGTGTCCGTGGTGCAGTCGTAGCGGACGACCTCGATGGAACGTTTGTCTTGATCCTGTGCCAGGGCGGGCAGCGCAGCCAGGGCGAGGAGGATCGGGAGGAATCGGCAATGCATCAGGAGGCCTAGGTTGTTTCGGACAGATCGGACGGATCCGTCAGGATCGTCAAAGCGTAGCGCAGCTCTGCCGTCTCGTCGATATGGCCGTCGAGCCGGGCTTCCAGGGTGGCGCGGAGGGCCTCGCCGATCCGCGGCCCTGGAGGGACTCCCGCCGCCAACAGGTCCGCTCCGCGGATCCCGAGCTTCAGGAGGCGCAGCTCCGTGAGGTAGCGGCGCACCCAGCCCCGGACAGCCTCGTCGCCCTCCGCCATCAACAGCAGCAATTCCTCGCCGTGGAGGGGTTCCAGCGCCTGGACGGCCTGGTGCGGAGGCGGCTCTTCCGGACCGCCGAGCACAGAGCGGGCGGTGGCCAGGCGGTCCTGGAAACCCGTCAGGAGCCGGCGGTCCTCCCCCGCCAGCATCAGACGGCCGGCGAGACGGTTGAGGTTCTCCTCATCATTATCCTCCTCAGAACGGGCCGCGAGCGCCATCAACAGCAGGCGCCACGCCTGGACCGGCGGATCGGCGATCCCTTCCAGACGGTACCAGTCGTGAGCCGCTCTCGACTCCCGGAGCCGGGCGCGGATGGCATCGTCCAGCTCCAGCCGCGGATCGAGGGCGCGCAGCACGCCGAGCTCGGACAGACGCTCGATCCCCCGCAGGGCCAGGGCCGGGTCGTCCAGCAGCAGGGCCAACTCGTCGCGCAGGCGCGAGCCGGAGAGGTGATCGAACACGCCCTCCGTAAGCGCCACTTCGGCCAGGTGCAGGGTCTCGGGCGAGATGTGAAAACCGAGCCGCAGCTCCAGGCGCACGGCGCGCAGGATACGCGTGGGGTCGTCAATGAACGAGAGGCTGTGCAACACCCGAAGGGTCTTCTCCTTGAGGTCGCGACGGCCGCCGAAGTAATCGATCAGCTCGGGTGTGGGCTCCGGACCCAGGCGGATCGCCAGGGTGTTGATGGAGAAGTCGCGCCGGAAGAGGTCCTGCCGCAGGGCCGAGGTCTGGACCTCGGGCAGAGCGGCCGGAGCGCGGTAGAACTCGCTCCGGGCGGTGGCCACGTCGATGTGCAAGCCCTCGGAATCCACCACCACGGCGGTCAGAAAGGCGCGGTGCGCCCGCACCCGGCCACCCAGGGCCTCGGCCAGCCGCGTGGCGAATTCGATCCCGTCCCCTTCGACCACCAGGTCCAGGTCGCGGTTCTCCCGTTCGAGCAGGAGATCGCGCACGAAGCCTCCCACGAGATGGACCGGAATGCCTTCCCGGCGCGAGACCTCGGCGATCGCCTCGATCCGCGAGGTCAGCGCGGGCGGCAACCGCTTTTCCAGGAGATGGGTGACGCGCTCGCGCTTCTCCCGCTGCAGCTCGGACCGGCGGTCGATCCGCTCCTCGAAATCGGTGATCTGGCCGTGCAGGTGCCGCAGGAGCTGCATGCGGGTGACCACTCCGAGCGGCCTCCCCGCCGCTGGGTCGCCCACGAGCACGAAGCGAGGGTGGCGCGCGAGCATCCTCTCCCGTACTTCCTCGGCCGGAGCGTCCGGTCTCACCCATTCGAGCTCCAGGGACATGACGGTCGCCACGGGCCGGGCCCCCAGGCCGTGCTGGAGGGCGGCGTCGAGGATCTGGCGCGAGACGGTGCCCACGGTCCGGCCGTCCCTCTCCACGGGAGCCGCGTTGATGCGCCGGGTGTTCAACGCCGCCTTGGCTTCCTCGACGGAGGCGCTGGCGGGGAGGATGTAGAACGGAGCGATCATCAGGTCGCGAGCGCGGGCGGCCGGCGGCAGGGTGCGTGCCAGGAACTCCAGGAGCCGCTCCCGCGCTTCGAGCAGGGTCGTGTCCTTGAGCCGGGCCGAGGCGGCGGTGGCATGCCCTCCGCCTCCGGCGAAGTCCTCCAGGGCGTCGCCCAGATCGAAGTCCTCCACATGTCCCCGGGCGATCAGGGTCACCCGGTCCCCTTCGCCGAACAGGGCGAAGAGCAGCGGCAGCTCGAAAACCTCCAGGCACCGGGAGACCAGCGGCGCAAGCTCTTCCACGTACCGCCCCAGCTCGACCTCGACGAGGCCCACGCGGTGGCCGCCGATCCGGTGGACTTCGAGCCGCTGGGTCATGCGGTGGAGCACGTCCAGCCGCTCCGGATCGAGGGGACGGGTCACGGAGGCGCGGACGGCCGCGAGGTCCCCTCCCTGCTCCAGCAGCCAGGCCGCGGCCAGGAGATCGCGCGGGCCGGTCGTGACATAGGTGAGGGAGCCCGTGTCCTCGTAGATGCCCATCAGCAGGAGGTCCAGCTCCTCGGCCGAGCAGCCGAGATTCCGCCGCCGCAGCTCCTCCACGATCAGGGTGGACGTGGAGCCGGCCTCCGGATCGACGATCCCCCCGGCCACGGGGAGATCGGACTCGGACGGCGGATGGTGATCGTAGGCCCAGACCTCGATGGCGGGGTTCGCCTCCAGCCACTCGGCCACGATCCCGATGCGGTCCCGCTGCCGGATGTCACAGAGGATGACGCGCGTCAGGGCCGCGGGATCGACGTCCTTGTGCCGCAGCTCGGGCAGCTCGATGCGCCGGGCCTCGATCATCCGGCGCAGCGACCCTTCGCGCGAGCCGGGGAAGAACAGCGCTGCCCCGGGATGGAGCCGGCGCGCGGCGATCATCGACGCGAACCCGTCGAAATCCGCGCCGAGATGGGTCAAAATTAGCTCCATGGCGCCGCGATTGTACCGGTACACCCCGGGGGAAATCTGGTGTAGCATTGTTGTAAGGAGAGAAGAGCCATGACGGGGACTCTGTGCCAGTCCGTTCGGAGAATTCTTGTTGCCGGGTTAGCCCTGAGCGCTTTTCTGCTCGGCCCCCCCCGCCACGCCTGGGCCCAGGGGTGAGTGGCCGCGCGCATGGACACGCCCGTGCTTGGCGTGCACGACGCTTATTCCGGCCCCAACCGCTGGCAGGTCTCGGCGAGTTGGCGGTACCAGTATTCCCACCGCCACTTCGTCGGCCCGGAGGAGCAGCATGAACGGGCGGAAGACCGCAGCGAGGTCCAGAACACCGTCAACCAGCTCGAGCTGGGAGTCCGCTACAACATCTCCGACCGGTGGAGCCTGGCCGTCGGCATTCCCTACCTGATGGCCGAGCGCTCGAGCCCGCTGCGCGACTCGAACCGTGTCGTCGTGGACCGCGCCCTCACCGAGTCGAGCGCCCTGGGCGACATCACGCTGACGGGGCGGCGCCTGCTCTGGGACCCGAAGACCAACCCCAAAGGCAACATCTCGCTCGGGCTGGGCATCAAGCTCCCTACCGGCGACTACGACGTCTATGACGACCGGGAACGGCTGGTCAACGGCCAGAGAGTCTTCACCGACGAGAGCGTCGACCAGTCCATCCAGCCGGGCGACGGCGGAACGGGCATCATCTTCGACTTCCAGGGCTTCCGGCTCATGAACCGCAACGTCACCCTCTACGGCTCGGCCGCCTACCTGAGCAACCCCAGGGGCACGAACGGCGTGCCGACCTTCCGTACCCAGAGGGGCGAGGAAATCATGTCGGTGGCCGACCAGTACGTGGCACGGGTCGGAACCAGCTTCTCCCACGCGTCCTGGAGGGGGTTCGGAGCGAGCCTGGGCGGCCGCCTCGAAGGCGTGATGGTCGAGGACCTGATCGGCGACAGCGACGGCTTCCGGCGTCCAGGCTATGCCATCGCGGTCGAGCCGTCCCTGAGCTATTCGCGGGGGGCTCACACGGTCGCGGCGGCGGTCCCCATCGCCCTCTACCGCAACCGCACGCGGAGCGTCCCTGACCGCGCGGTCCCCGGACGCCATGGCGACGCCGCCTTCGCGGACTACATCATCCTCCTCGGCTACTTCCGCCGCTATTGAAGACAATCCCGAGCCCCTCTCCTTCAGGAGAGGGGTTGGGGTGAGGTCGGGAGGGGTTGCGCCGCCTCTCCCGGGTATGCGATCCTGCATAGCGACTTTTCTCTGATTCTGGGACGGCTGAGGGGCTACTGCGGAGGTTGACCTCGGGAATCATGGCGACCCTGGAACGTTCGCATCCGATCGCGGCTACCCTGCCAGCCCCTTCCTTCGGCTGGCTGAGGAACGCCTCGTTCGACTCTCTCTTCATCGGCGGCATCGTGGCTCTCGCCATGGCGTCGACCGCCCTGGTGATCTGGCAGCCGAAGCTCTTCCCCTTTGTCGTGGTGGCCGACATGTGGCTGCTCGGCTTCCATCACGTGATCTCCACCTACACCCGCCTCGCTTTCGACAGCGAGAGCTTCCGGACCTACCGCTTCCTGGTCCTCTGGCTGCCGCTGATCGTGCTGCTCGGCACGCTCTCCCTGATGAGCCTGTTCGGCCGCTGGATCCTGCCCACGATCTATCTCTACTGGCAGTGGTTCCACTATACCCGCCAGAGCTACGGCATCGCGCAGATCTACCGGCGCAAGGCAGGCGTCCTCGGAGAGGAGCCGCCGCTCCTGGCCAAGGCCACGATCTACCTGCTGCCGCTCTGGGGCATCCTCCACCGCTCGTGGCAGAAGCCGGCCACCTTCCTCGACATGGAGATCAAGGTCCTGCCCGTGCCCCTCCCCGTCGTCCAGGGAGTGGCCGTGGTGGCTCTCGGGATGCTCGGCTGGTGGCTCTGCCGCCAGGCCGTCCTGTGGCGCCGGGGGCGGCTCCCCGTCGCCTACACGCTCTACATGCTCTCGCACCTCGCGATCTTCGCCGTCGGCTACCTCATGGTGGAGGACATCAGCTTCGGCTGGCTGACGATCAACATCTGGCACAACGCCCAGTACATCCTGCTCGTGTGGATGTACAACAACAACCGGTTCAAGGACGGCGTCAATCCCAGCCACTGGTTCCTCTCCACCATCAGCCAGCCGGGCCGGGCGGTCACGTACTTCGTGGTCTGCCTGGGGATCTCCACGGTCCTCTACATGGCGCTCCAGGGGGTCTTCAACCTTCTCGGCCTGTCCATGCTGGCGCTGACCCTGATCGTCTACCAGACGATCAACTTCCATCATTACATCGTCGACGGCATCATCTGGAAAGTCAGAAAACCACGCGTGCGCGAGAACCTCGGTCTCGCCGGCTGATCGCCGCGCTCGCGGCCGCCTGGATTCTCACGGCCGCCTGGTGCTACCGCGGCCTGTTCATGGATGATGCCTATACAGGCTTCCATTACGTCGCGAACCTCCTCGCCGGTCACGGCTTCATCTTCAACCCGCCGGCCCGTGTCGAAGGTGTCACCAATACGGGCTGGCTCCTCTTCCTGACGCCCCTGGCCGCCGTGCTCGGCCCGCTGCTCGCGTCGAAGGCGGCGAGCCTCGCCCTGCTCGCAGCTACGCTCGGGCTCACGGCCGCGGCAGCACCTTCTTTCAGAGCCGCCGCCCTTGCCGTGCTGACCACGGCCTGCCACGCCGAGCTCGTGGGCTTTTCCCTGCTGGGAATGGAGACCGCTCTGCTCGCCGCCCTCGTCACGGCCATGGTGGTCCTGGCGGAACGCCGCCGGTTTTCCTGGCTGCCCGTGCTCGGGACGTTCGCCTTCCTCGTCCACCCGGAGGCGGGGCTCGTGGCGCCGCTCGGCGCGGTCCTCGCCTGGCGCTCCGGAGCCCTACCCTTCCGTGACACCCTGAAGACGTTGGGTTTCTGCACATCAGGCCTTGCCGCGGCGACCTTCGCGCGCTGGATCTACTTCGGGGCCCTGCTGCCCAACACCTTCGCCGCCAAGCCGGCCGTGGCCGCGACCGTGCGGCAGAGCCTCTCCGATTTCGTGATGGGCTCCGCCGTCAACGTGGGCTTTCCTTTCGCCGGCCTGTTCGCACTGCCCTTTGCCGTCTGGGGCTGGCGCACCCTGCGCCGGACGGCGCCGCTCGCCGCCTCCTTCGCCGCCGCGGCCAGCCTGTCCGGCCTCGCCTTCGCGCTCTACGCCCGGCCGGACTGGACCCTGCTCGCGCGCTACTTCGCCCCCTATGCACCCAGCGCCTATCTTCTGCTCTGGACGGGCCTGCTCGACGCCGAGAAGGCCGTATTCGCGGGGCACCGTAGAGCACGCGCGGCGGGCGCCACCATCGCCGCACTGGGGGCCTTCGGCGGGGTCATCGCCCTGGTCCTGATGGGCTGGGACGCGGCCGCCGAGGCCGCCTCCCCGTTCCTCTGGATCGGCCTCGCCCTCGTCTGGGTCGCGGCCAGCGAGACCGCGCGAGCGCTCGGCCGCAAGGCCGGAGGCGCCACCGCCGCGGTCGCGGTCCTCATCGCCGCCTGCGGCGCCGCGGCCACGATCGGTGAGACGACGGAGCGCGAGCGCCTCTCCTTTCCCGGCTACATCCTCACCAGCCGCACCCTCGTCGAGCCCGCGCTCTGGATGAGGGACCACCTGCCCGCGGGAGCCACCATCGCGACCCGCAGGATCGGCGCCCTCGCCTACTTCTCCGGCCATCCCGTCTTCGACTATTCCTTCGGCCTCACCGAGCCCGCCGTGGCCCGCCTGATCCGCGAGCGTGGAGACGTCTTCACGTCCCCCTCCGATCCCGAGCTCGCCGCCCTCTGGCGCGAGCGCGCTCCCGACTACATCCTGGAGGACGGAGAAGTCCTCGACGCGACCATCGCGGCCACGAAAGGCACTCCGGAGAGCTTCCAGGTGCATGGCCTCGAGTACGGCGTCGTGCGCCGGTTCCCCATCGCCCGCGGCGTGGCCTGGACCCTCGCGGGCCGCCGCTGAAATTTCTTCTCCTCCTTGTCACGCCTTCGGGGTGGCGCGCACCCATCCCAGTAGAGCCGGCTCTCTCTGACAAAACGAATCTTTTTCCTGGGAAGGCGGAGCCTTCCCCTAGGGGGTACTGTATGCAGGTAGCAAGGAGGATGTTGCGCTACGCCATGGCGCTCGCCATCGCCACGGCCGTCATGGCGCCAGCCAACGCGACGACCCTGGTGCGCGCGGACCTGGAGAAGCTCGCGGATGGCAACGCCCTGGTCATCGTTGGTGACGTCGTGGACGCCCATTCCTACTGGAACGCGGATGGATCGTTCATCCTGACCGACGTTCGGCTCGCGGTCTCCGATGTCGTGAAGGGCGGGCCGCAGAACCGAGAGATCACGATCACCCTCATGGGGGGCCGGGTCGGCGACCTGACCACTCTGATCATCGGCGGACCTCGAGCTCGTCCCGGGCAAGTCCTACGTCCTGTTCCTCAACGAAGAGGATCTGCCGGGCGCCAAGGGCGCTCTCACCGTGCGCGACCTCGTCCAGGGCGCTTTCGACCTCGTCATCGCCAAGGACGGCTTGCGCGCGATCAGCCAGGCCAACAGTCATCCGCTGGTCCCCGACGCCAAGGGTTATGTCGACGCCCCGGGCGGAATCGAGGGAATGCCTCTCAACGACCTGATCCTGACCGTCCGCCAGCAGGTGGAGCGTCCGCAGGCCGACCGGCCGGAGGTGAACTAACATGAATAGAAAGAATTTCTCCCGCTTCGCGGCCTTGACCCTCGCGGCGGCCGGAATGATCGCTTCGGCGGCGCCGTCCCACGCCTATCGCATGATCCAGAACACCACGATCGGCCGCGTCAGCGCGGGTGGCGCCGTGACCTGCAGCTCCTCCTTCGCCCACTGGAACATCCGCAACATCAGTTGGTACCTGAACACCGCGAACCAGGGCTCGGGCAAGACTTCGGCCGTGTCCGCGGCCATGACCTCCTGGACCAACGTGTCCAGCGCCGACCATGTGCTCACCTATGCCGGCACCACCTCCTCCGGCTGGGCGACCGACGGCCGCAACACGCTCCTCTGGGCCAACGGCAACGGCTGCACGGGTTCCTGCCTCGCCCTCACCGCCCTGGTCCTTCAGTCGGGTCAGGTGATCGTGGAGACGGACGTCACCTTCAACAACAACGTCACCTGGACCACGAGCGGTGCGAACTACGACACCCAGGCCGTCACCGCCCACGAGCTCGGGCACGCGCTGGGCATCCACCACACGAACCTGACCTCCACGCCGCGGCCCACGATGTATGCCACGTATTTCGGCTCGGACGGCCGCTCGCTCGCGACGGACGATCAGCAGGCGCTCCAATGCGCCGAGAGCAAGTATTGATCGCCGCTTCCAAAGCGTAGATCTATAAGGGGCCGCCGGGGGAAATCCTCTGGCGGCTCTTTTGATATCCTGGCGGCATGAGCGGCCTTCAGTTCCTCCATGATCAGCTTCGTAAGGGTTTTTCCGACGATCCCTGGCACGGCTCCGCCACCGCCGAGCTCCTCCGGGACGTGACGGCTGAAGAGGCGGCGGCCCATCCCATTCCGGGTGCCCACAGCATCTGGGAGATCGTCCTCCACATGACAGGCTGGCTGAACGAAGTCCGCCGGCGCCTCGACGGCCGGGAGCCGGACATGCCCGAGGAAGGAGATTGGCCCGAACCCGGCGAAAGATCCGAAGCCGCCTGGCAGAGGGACCGATCACGTCTGGAAGAAGCCGTCAAGAACCTCCTCGACGCGCTCTCCGCTCTCCGCGAGGAAGACCTGGACAGGATGGGAGGATCGATCGCCGAGATCCGGAATCCTTCCCTGGGCACCGGCGTCACCCACCGCGCCATGGTCAACGGCATCGTCCAGCACAACGCCTACCACTCGGGGCAGATCGCGCTGCTGCGCAAGGCGTTGCGGCCAGGACGATAGGCTTCAGCCAACGTTCTTCTTGGCCTTGGCCTGCTCGCTCTCCATGGGCATGAGCTGGACACGAATCCTCGCGCCAAGGGCGTGGGCCAGCTTCGTCATCGTAGCCAAGGTGAAGTTGGCGTTCCCTTTCAAGACCTTTGAGATGTAAGGCTGGGAAACGCCTACCGCTGCTGCAAGCTCAGCCTGGGAGACTTTTTTCTCCTCCATCCAACGGGAGAGAGCCTCGGTAAATTCAATGATAGCCAGCTCCGTCCAGTATTCATCATGGCGTTCCGCGGCTTCGAACAACGCAGCGAAGCTCTTCCTGGTCATCTCAGTCCTCCAGAATCCGCAGCCTGCGCCTGGCCTTGGCTTCCCGGTACTGCTTGACGCGCTCCCGCGCGAGGCGCATCACAATAACCTCTGAGTTAATTTTCGTCAATGGACGCCGGGAGGTTACCACCCTCCAGCTTTTGAGGTCCTTGTCGTCCTTGCTGTCCCTGGTGTCCTTGCTTCTGGTTTCTGCCGCGCAGGCTCCTGGCCGTCATCCGGGGCGAGCTTCAATGGCGGATTGGGGAGGCGGGAGGAACGCCAATCAGCCGGGACGGCTCCCGGCAGGGATGCCAGCGCTCCCAGCGCGCTACGCCAACAGGCCAAACCTGCATTGACAGAGCACGAGCCGGCCGCCGGAGAACGCGGCGCAACTCTCATCCCCCATAGACTGGAAACGCATTGCCGAAGAGCTTCCGCCAGGAGTGGATCGCGCCTTCGTGCTCATTTCGTTCACCATAGGTGTAATACCAGGCTTCTCTTGCCAGGTCACGAGACTCCGCCAACAGCGCAACCAGGCTCTGCCGGCTTGTGTAGGTGAGGTAGGAATCTGCAAACCCGAAATCGTGCCACAAAGAGGATTGGCACAAATTGGTCGCCGAATCAAAAAACCTGAAGACTTCCCAGGGAACGTCCGAGATGGAATACATGTAGGTTCTCAGGGCGATGACTTCGATGTGGTAGGATTGCATGCACCCACCGTTTTGCTGGCTCCACCACTTTGCCATCTTGATGATTTTCCTGAACCAGGGGCCGCAGGAGGCACTGCGGCCTTCGATGTCGCCTGAGTGTTTTTTGGGATTCGTGGCGAGCCAAGCCTCCTCATTCATGTCCGGTATGAAGTAATACAGCACCGCGCCGTTATGAGCGACCTGACCCGCGGGAACAACGTCAATATTGGGCCATGAATCGAAGCATAGGGTCACGGCCTGCCCATTGTGGCGGAGCTTTGTACGGTACTGGGCCAAAGCATTCCGAACAGACTGCAGTACCTGGGACGGCTTCTTGTTTTTGATATACGTACGGTCGAGAGCCACCATGATGTCAATGTCCGACGCCCGCAGGGCCGTGCACTGGGCCATCGAACCGGAGGGAAAAGCCTCGAGAACCTCGAAGTTTTGCTTCAGAAGATCGACAAGCCAATCCCGGCGCTGGGTGACCGTCGCCCGGTGATCACCCGCGAGATTGATGTCCTTGAAGAACCTGTCAAACGATACTGGTACTGTTGTATGCGGCATCTTTCACCCCCCAGCACCCGTTGCGGCCCTGCTTTGAGCTCTGCTCCTATCCTGCCACCCCCTGATATCGCTCCCGCACACTCCCCTCTCCCAGGAGCCCTTCGATCGAAGCGATCAACGCCGGCCCCGGCTGGATCTTCAGGTTGTCCTGAGTCGTGATCCGAACGACTTGATCCCCGACTTTCATTTCCAGCGTGACCGGGACGGTCCCCGGATGCTGTGTCAGGAGGTCGCGCAGCTGCAGAATGCGGCTCTGGGAGAGGGCGGAATTCAATCTCAGATCCACGCCAGCCAGGGGACGGCCGGCGATCTGCTTGAGAGGAGTGACGTCCTCGACGGTCAGCTCGGCTTCGCCCCCCCTCTCCCGCACCTGGCCCTTGACCAGGATCACGGCTTCGTCGGCGATCAGGTGGCCGAACTGCTGGAGCTGGTTGGCGAAGAGGGTGACGGGGAGGCTTCCTTCCAGATCCTCCAGGATGAAACGGCCCATGAAGCGGCCGGCGTTGGCTCCGGACTTGATCTTCACCCGGTTGAAGTTGGCCACCATGCCGCCCAGGGTCACCGTGCCCTCCGGGAGGTTCTCGATGCTCTCCTTCAGCGAGGCGGTGGTGTGGGAGACGTTCCGCTCCAGGGCTTCCTGATATTCGAGGATCGGGTTGCCGGTGAGGAAGAAGCCCAGGGCCTCTTTCTCGTTCTTCAGCTTTTCGCGCTCGGGCCACGGCCGGGTCGCGAGGTCCGGCGCGGGTTCCATGGACTCCGAGCTTCCACCCGAGCCTGTTGCCATGCCGAAGAGACTGTGCTGCCCCGCTTCGCGCTCCTGGCGGCGCTTCTGGGCCCAGTCGAGCAACCGGTCGAGCCCATTCCAGAGGGCGGCGCGGTGGACGCCGTGGCTGTCGAAGGCTCCGGCCTTGACGAGGCTTTCGAAAACCTTTCGATTGACGGTGCGCAGGTCCACCTCGGTGGCCAGATGGGCGAGGCTGCGGAAGCGGCCCACGCGGCGGCGGGCTTCGAGGATTTCCTCGACGGCGCCCTGGCCCACGCCTTTGACGGCCCCCAATCCGAACCGGATCTCCTCGTCCCCTACCGTAAAGTACCAGCCGCTCTCGTTGATGTCCGGCGGCAGGAGGCGGATGCCCATGTTGCGGCATTCGGCCGTGTATTTGGCGATGCCGTCGGTCGAGCTCAGCTCGCAGTTGAGCATGGCCGCCATGAAGGCCACGGGGTAGTGGGCCTTCAGATAGGCGGTCTTGTAGGCCAGGTTGGCGTAGGCCACGCTGTGGCTCTTGTTGAAGCCGTAGCCGGCGAAGGGCTCGATCTTGTCCCAGAGCTCCGAAGCCTTCTGCGGCGGCATGCCCCGGCCGGCGGCGCCGTCAACGAATTTCGCCTTCATCTTCGCCATGACGTCGGCCTTCTTCTTGCCCATGGCCTTGCGCAGCATGTCCGCGTCGGCCATGCTGAAGCCCGCGACCGCCACGCCGATCAGCATCACCTGCTCCTGGTAGACGATGATGCCGAAAGTCTCCTCCAGGATCGGCTCCATTTCGGACGTGAGATAGCCGAACTTCTTTCCCTGCTTCCTCTGGATGTATTCGTCGATCAGCGTCATGGCGCCCGGCCGGTAGAGGGCGTTCAAGGCCGCCAGCTCTTCGAAGCGCGAGGGCTTGACCCGGCGCAGGAGGTCGGTCATGCCCCGGGACTCAAACTGGAAGATGCCGTTCGTGCGCCCCTCGCAGAAGATGCGGAAGGTCTCGGGATCGTCGAGAGGGACCTCGTCCAGGTCCAGGGGAATGCCCTGCTGGCGGATGATCTTGACGGCGTCGTCGATCACCGTGAGGGTGCGCAGGCCCAGGAAGTCCATCTTGAGGAGCCCGAGGCTCTCGATGACGTTCATGTCCCACTGGGTCATGACCTGCTCTTCGTCGCCCTTGGTGACCTTGTAGAGGGGCACGAGCTCGTCGAGGGGCCGCGGGGTGATGACAACGCCCGCGGCGTGGACCGAGGCGTGGCGGGTCAGCCCCTCCAGGCGGGTGCCGACCTCGACGATCTGCTTGACCTCGGGGTCCTTGGCGATCTCGGAGGCGAGCGGCTCCTCCTTGGCGACCGCCGCGAGGGACTTGGTCATGTCCGGGATCATCTTGGCGATCCGGTCGACCTTCACGTAGGGAAGGCCCATGACGCGGCCCACGTCGCGGATCACGGCCTTGGCGGCCAGGGTCCCGAAGGTGATGATCTGGGCCACGCGGTCGCGGCCGTACTTCTCGCCGACGTAGTGGATGACCTCGCCCCGGCGCCGCATGCAGAAGTCGATGTCGATGTCGGGCATGCTGATGCGGTCGGGGTTCAGGAACCGCTCGAACAGCAGGTCGTACTGGAGCGGGTCGATGTCGGTGATGCGCAGGGCGTAGGCCACCACGGAGCCGGCGGCCGAGCCGCGGCCGGGACCGACCGGGATGTCGTTGACGCGGGCGTGGCGGATGAAGTCCCAGACGACCAGGAAGTAGCCAGGGAAGCCCATCTTCTCGATCACCTGGATTTCGTATTCGAGCCGCTTGACGTAGGCCTCGTCGGGATGGCGGACGAGCCCCTGAGCCCGGCGCTTGCGGATCTCGAAGAGACGCTCTTCCAGCCCTGCCCGGGCCACCTCCTCGAAGTACTCCTGGAGGGTGCGTCCCTCGGGCACGGGGAACTCCGGCAGGTGGAAGCTCCCTGTGGGGATCACGAGGTCGCACTGCTCGGCGATGGCGAGGGTGTTCTCCAGGGCCTCGTGGTCGTCGGGGAAGATCTTGTGCATCTCCTCCGCGGACTTCAGGTAGAAGTTGTCCGAGGCGTACTTCAGACGGTCGGCGTCCGAGAAGGTCTTCTGGGTGCCGATGCAGAGGAGCACGTCGTGGGCGAAGGCGTCGTCCTTCTTGAGATAGTGGCAGTCGTTGGAGGCCACCAGGGGGATGCCCAGGCGCTTGGAGAGACGGCGCACGACGTCGTTCGCAAGCCTCTGCTCGGGAATCCCGTGGTCCTGCATTTCGAGATAGAAGTTTCCTTCTCCAAAGATCTCCAGAAACTCACGCGCCGCGGCCTCGGCTTCCTTCTCACGGGTGGCCACGATGTGCTCGTTGATCTCGCCCTTGAGGCAGGCCGAGAGGCAGATGAGCCCTTCGCTGTGCTTGCGGAGCAGCTCCTTGTCCACGCGGGGCTTGTAGTAGAAGCCCTCCAGGTAGGAGGCGGAGGTGAGCTTCAGGAGGTTTCGGTAGCCGGTCTCGTTCTTCGCCAGGAGGACCAGGTGGTTGCTGCTCCCCCGGCCTGGAGTGCGGTCCAGACGGCTGCCCTGGGCCACGTAGGCTTCCATGCCGATGATCGGCTTGACGCCCGCGGCCCGCGCCTTGTTGTAGATCTCGATGGCGCCGAACATGTTGCCGTGGTCGGTCAGGGCGACCGCCGGCATGCCGGCCTCGGCTACGGTCTTGATGACGTCGTCGAGACGGTTGGCCCCGTCGAGGAGGCTGAACTGGCTGTGAAGATGTAGGTGAACGAAGTCTGCCATTGCGGAGAATTGAGCCCCTCCGCAATGTTACCAGAAGCGGGTATGGGGTGGATGTCCTCCAAAGGTCCTATGCCCGCGTCCGGTCCAGCTTCTCCGGCTTCTCCCACTTGCTCGCCCGGCGGACGTAGTCGAGCCCCGAGGCGAGGGTCAGCCCCGCGACGATGTAGAGGCACGTTTCCGCGACGAGGTCGAGGGGCCGGACCTCCGGCAGGGTCCCGGCGAGGAGCACGAGCACGATGGCCACCACCTGGAAGACCGTGTTGATCTTGGAGAGGACGGTGGGCGGGAACTTGCGGACGCCGACCGCCAGGAAGACCACCAGGGCCACGGTGACGAGCAAGACGTCCCGGGTGATGACCAGGATGGTCACCCAGAGAGGGATCGGCGCGCCGTGGGAGAGGCTGGGGATCGAGAGCACCACGTAGGCGGACATCAGGAGGAGCTTGTCGGCCAGGGGATCGAGGAAAGAGCCGACCAGCGACTGCTGCTTCCAGAAGCGGGCGATGAAGCCGTCCAGGGCGTCGGTGACGCCGGCGACCACGAAGACCAGGAGGGCCTTCTTCACCTCTCCGTTTACCAGCGTGATGATGAACAGGGGGATCAGCCCCATGCGAAGCAGCGTGAGCAGGTTCGGGATGGTGAAGATCATGGACCGCCCAGGAGCTTCAGGCTGCGGCGGAGGATCTCGACCCCTTCGGAGCCGGAGAGCGGAGCCGAAGCCTGACAGGCATCCTCGGACGGCAGGAGGCCGCAGGCCACGGACGCGCTACAGGTTTCTGAGCCGGTGCCCCCCGCGCAGGCCCCTTTGCCGGAGCGGGCGAGCGTACGCAGGACCACGCGCAGGGCATAGCCCCGCCGCACCGGCGCGCCGGGTGAGAACCGGTGGAGCGTGGGGTCGACCTCCATGAGGCCCAGGTTGACGACACGCACGATCTCCTCCCGGTACCGGTTGTCGAGCACGTCGGTCGCGATGCGTCCGGCCGTGGGCCGGCTGTTGCGCACGTCGGGCACGAGCCAGTAGAGGAGCGCGGCGAAGTCCCCCTTGTTGAGCTCGGGTTTGGCGGCGATCCCCTGGACGTCCCCCGGAAGCTGGGAAAGCCGCCAGCGGAACTTGGCCGCTTCGAGCTTCTCCGCCAAGGCAGGGTCTCTGGGGTTGCGGGCGGCGAGGTCCTGGACGATCTTCAGGCCCGCGCTGGGATCGCCGACCTCGAGCTCCAGCTCGGCCCGGCGCTCCAGGAGGGGCCGCTCGCCCGGCTGGCGGGACGAAAGCTCCTTGACGGCGGCGAGCTCGGCCGTGCGGTCGCCGAGCGCCTGGGCCACCTTGCGGGCGGCTTCGAAGGTGAGAGTCTCTGAGGGCGCCCAGCTCCGCAGGAACCCGAGCTGCTTCTCCGCTTCCGCGGTGTTCTGGTTCCGGAGAGCCTCGTTCAGGCGGTTGGAGACGATCTCCAGGGCCCGTGGGTGGAGCTCGCCCGCGCGCTTGAAGGCCAGCGGGTTGCGCGCAATGGCGCGGTAGGCCGAGTAGGCGAGCGGCACGTCCCCCAAGCGCTCGGCGGCCCGGCCGATCAGGAGCTGGCTCGCCGTATAGGTGGGCATGGCGTCTCCCACCGGCAGGAGGCGCTCGACCACGCGGCGGTACTCTCCGCCGGCGAGCTCCACCTGGGCGATGAGCACCTGGGCCGGGAAGAACGCCGGATCCTGCTCCAGCATCTGGGAGCCCACGCGCACCGCCCCTTCGGCGTCGCCCATCTCCAGGAGGTCGCGCCAGACGTTGCGCAGGCGGTCCTGTAGATCCGGAGCCACCTGGCGCGTGTAGCCCTCCAGGGGGTCGATCAGATAGGAACGGTCGGCCTGGTCGAGGGCGAGCGGTTGGGGAGCCCGGGCCACGGGCTCGCGGGCGGGTGGCTGGGGCGGCGGAGCCGAGCTACAGGCCAGGCTCGCCGCCAGCAGAACAGCCAGAAGTGAGGCGCCGGCATGGCGCCGGGCCTCAGGACGCAGGAGGAGCCGCAGAAATCGTGGCGATGGCATGCTTGTAGATGAGAATTTCCTTGCCTTCGCTTTCGAGCACTACGGCAAAGCGGTCAAAGCGCTTGAGGCGCCCCAGGAGATGGCGGCCCGTCACCAGCTCCAGGTACATCGTCTGCCCTTCCTTCAGGCTCTGGAAGAGGTACCCATCCTGAATATTGATGTTGTGCTTAGCCATACGCCCTCCCGAAACCCCTGTGCTTGGCATGTTCAAGTACCTCCGGAATCTGCCGTATTAGATCCTGGGCCGGGAACCAGGTCACATCCGGCTCTTTCCGAAACCAGGTCTCCTGACGTTTGGCAAAACGCCGAGTCTCCATAATGGTCTCGGCGACCGCTTTCTTGAGAGACCCATTCCCCTCAAGGTAACGGACGAGCTGACGATACCCGATAGCCTGGAAAGCCGGAAGACCAGGAGAGAGCCCTTGCCGGAGCAATCCAGCCACTTCGTCTCTCCACCCCGCTTCCATCATCCGGGCCACGCGGCCTGCGATTCGATCGTATAAGATGCCACGCGGAAGCGTCAATCCAACCCGGACGCCCGCAATGCGCTGAATCCCAAAGGGTTGCTCGGAAATCCAGGCCGAGAGCGGCTTGCCGGACACGAGCGCCACTTCCAGAGCCCGCAGGATCCGCTGCGTGTCGCCGGCCGTGAGCCGGGCCGCGGTCTCGGGGTCCACCCTCTCAAGCTCTTCACGAAGCGCTCCGAGACCCTCCGCCTCCAGCCGTTCGAGCAGGGCGCGCCGCGTCTCCGGATCGCCCGGCGGCACCGGGCTGATCCCTTCGAAGAGCGCCCGCAGGTAGAGCCCGCTCCCGCCCACCACGACCGCCACCCTCCCCCGCCCCTGGATGTCCGCGATGGCCTCGCGGGCCCGGCGTGCGAACTCCCCCGCCGAGTATCTCTCGTCAGGGTCCAGGATGTCGACCAGGTGGTGCGGCACCCGTGCCCGGTCTTCGGGGCTCGGCTTGGCCGTGCCGATGTCGAGCCCCCGGTAGGCCTGGAGCGAGTCGGCGTTGACGATCTCCCCGCCCACGGCCTCGGCCACGGCCATCGCCAGCTCGCTCTTGCCGGTAGCGGTGGCGCCCAAGATGGCAAGGACGGGGTTGGCGAGGACGGGGGCCATGGTGGGTAGAGTATCCTTTCCCCCGCCCGGACCCTCACCCCCTGGCCCCCTCTCCCGTCCCCTCCCTCCCCCCGCTCACCGGGAGAGGGGGAAAGAGAAGAAAAAAACAAAAACCTCCTCTGTCTTTCTCCCTCTTCTCCCGGTGTGGGTGGGAGGGAGGGGTCGGGAGAAGAGGGCCGGGGTGATGAGGGCCTACCGCGGCGCCCCCGGCGTCTCCACCCGCATCCGTCCCCCTTCCTCGAACCGCACCACCACCTCCCCACTCCGGTCCGTCCGCAGCACGCGGGCACCGTGCTCCTCCAGGCGCTCGACAACCTCCGGCGACGGGTGGTGATAGAGATTGCGGACACCTGCGGAGATCAGGGCCAGCCGGGGCGTGGCGGCTTCCAGGAAGGTGCCGGTGGACGAGGTGCGGCTGCCGTGGTGGGCCACCTTGAGGATGTCCACGCGCAGATCCCGGGCGCAGCAATCCACGAGGCGGTGCTCGGCCCAGCTCTCGACATCCCCCGTCAGGAGGACGCGCCGGCCGTGGACCTCGGCCAGGAGCACAAGCGAGCGCTCGTTGGTTTCGTGGCTCGGGTCGTCCGCCTCAGGGTGCAGCACCTTGAAGCGCCAGCGGCCGAGGGAGGCGCGGTCTCCCTTGGCGAGGAATCGCGTCCGGGTTCCTGGGAGGGACGCCAGCCGTCCGGCGCAGCTCTCGGGGTCCCAGCCCGGTGCCATCCAGACCTCATCCACGGGGAGGTAGGCACTGATGTCAACCAGGCCTCCGCAGTGGTCGCGGTCGGGGTGGGTCATCACGACTGCATCGAGCCTCCGCACGCCCTCTCCCAGCAGGGCCGGCAGGAGAACGCGTCCGCCCAGATCACCGCCATCCCAGCCGCCGCCATCGACGAGGATGGCGCGGTCGCCATCGCGCAGGAGGATGGAATCTCCCTGTCCGACGTCGATCATCGCCAACTCGGGGAGCTTCTCGGAAGACTGAGGCCACCCCATGGCGACCGCTCCAACCGCGAGAGCCAGGAGAGCCCGGCGGCGGATGGGGACAAGCAATAGGGCAGCGAGAGCCGTAGCGAGCAGCCAGGCCGTCCACGGCGCGAGGGCTATGGGCAGAGGCAGCCAAACCTCGGGAGGAGTCCGCGACGGCCAGGAGAACGGCTTCGCCAGGAAGTCGAGGACGGGCAACAGACGCCCCGCCCAGGAAGGCGCGACGAGCGCGGCGGCCGTCCAGAGGAGTGAAGCCACGAGCACCAGTCCGGTCCAAGGCACGGCCAGCAGGTTGAGCCAGGGCGCCAGGGGGGACAGCAGATAGAACCGTGGCAGGGCCCAGGGCAGCGTCGCGAGCTGCGCGCCCACGCTCGCGGCGATCGACTTCGTCAGCCACGAGGGCACGGGCAGGCGCCGCCAGCGCTCCACGAGAGGTGGCGCCAGCAGCAGGAGCCCCGCCGTGGCGGCCATGGTGAGTTGGAAAGCCGGGGAGAGAACGAGGCTGGGCTGATCGATCAGCAGCAGGATCGCCGCCCAACCCAGGGCATTGGCGGCAGCGGGCGGCCGCTCGGCGAGGAGAGCCATCACTCCCAGGGCTCCCATCACGGCGGCACGCACCAGGGCTGGCAAGGGACCCACGAGCAGCAGGTAGAGGAAGATCGACGCCAGCGACAGGAGCAGGCGCGGACGCCGGGGAAGCCAGCCGGCCAGAAGCCAGACCGCTCCCGCCACCAGGGCGACGTGCACGCCCGAGACGGACATCAGGTGATAGACACCCGTCACCCGCAGACCCCGTTTCCACTCCAAGGGGAGATCTGAGACATCTCCCAAGACCAAGGCCCGGGCGAGCGCCTTGCCCTGGCCGTCTCCCTCGCCGGCGGCGCGGTAAGCCTCCTCCACCCGTCCGCGGATCGCACCCGAGAGGCGCGCCACGGGCCCGGGAGAGGATTCCAGCTCCATCAACTGGCGGCTCTTGACGCGCAGGCGCCACGGCCCGGGCGGCGCCGCGACGCGATTCGCGTAGCCCATGGAACGGGTGAGATACCCCTTGACCCGCAGCGTCGATCCAAAAGCCGGCGGCGGCTCCTCGGGATCGGGAAGGTGGAGGATCACCTGGAGCGGCGGCGAGGTGATCCGGTCGCCCTGCCGCAGGCGCACCAGACGGGCCGTCGAGGACCAGCCTTCGCCGTCCGAGGTCCAGTGTCCGGTGATCCTGACCAGGGCCTCCACGGGCCGGTCGCGGCCAATTCGATCCGCGGGGTCCAGGGGAAGGCCGAGCCGGACCGCCGCCACGAGCACGCCAAAGCTCAGGAAGGCGATGCCGATCCCTACCCGCTTCCCCAAAGCCAGGGAGAGCAGGCCCAGCACCGCGAGCAGAGGGACAGACAGGTACGAGGCGTGAAAAACGAGGAGGGTGCCGGCCACGAAGCAGGCGGCCGGAAGGAGCATGGGAGCATGATGGTGGTTCATGTACCCATAGGACGGAAACTCTCGCTTGGATCGCTCAACTTTCTTTTTGCGTAGAGTTCGGAAGAAATGCCCGGGCGGGGGTGCGGATCGGGACTCGGCTACAATCGAGGCATGTCCTCTCCACACCCCCTCCACCGGATCCGAACGCACCCTGAGATCTTCGGTGGTAAGCCGATCATCCGAGACCTGAGGATCTCCGTGGAGCTGATCCTCAGCCTCTTGGCCCAGGGCGAAACGGTCGAGAACCTGCTCGACGACTACCCTGGTCTGGAGCCGGATGACATCAGGGCTTGTATCGCCTTTAAGCCCTGAAAGATCCTTCCGCCTCCGGCGAGAACAGCGACAGCACCGGCAATCCCAATCGCCGCCGTAGAGCCTGCCGTGCCAGGCGGTCCCGGGAGCGCTCCAGCTCTTCGGCCGGCAGGTGTCCGCCGAGGCCGGCCAAGGTCTTCTCCACCGCCTCCCTGATCTCGGTGCGGGTCTCCCCATCCAGACCCGCCTCGGCGGTGTCGAGCATCTCGCGGTCCAGGGATGCCAGACGCTCTTCCACGTGCTGGGGATCGCCGTCGATGGCAATGATCCTGGCCTGGATCTCCGGGAAGCTCCTGGGCAAAGCGGCGGCCAGGGCGGCCAGGCGGGGGTGGACCTCGAAGGCGGGCGCCTCGGCCCGTTCGCCGACCGCGGTCAGCTCGCGCAGCTCCTCCCAGGCGGCTTCGACGGCGGGAGCGCAGTAGCGCAGGCTGGAGATCTTCCCCTTGGCCCCCCTCTCCTTGCGCTTGGCGAAGACCTCTTCCAGCGTACGCTTCACCAAGTCGAGGGGCACGCCGTCCTGATGCCAGCGGCGGGCGACCTGCCAGTCCGTGGGAGAGAGGAGCAGAGGTGCGCCCCGCAACTCCACGAAGATTTCTTCAACAGCCTGAAAGTAGGCGTGGTCCGAGTCCTCAACCATATTCATGCCGGAATCGAGAGACGTTTCCTATCTTTCCGAGTCTATGACACGGGGATGACGGAGCCCACCTTGGGATCGCGCATCTCCAGTTATAGAAGGGAAGGGTGCAGCAATGATGATTCGACCCGAGATTGTGGAAGCTTACGCCCGCCGCATGTCCGCCGCCGTCGCCTCCGACCTGGAGGCTGGAGTCGCGTCCATCCGGCGGACGATGTTCGATCGCCAAGGCGCCGAGATAGTCGTGGAGTGGCTGGCGAAGCTGGAGGATGGCTCCGAGATCCGGCTCTCCGCTGTCGTCACGAAGGGCCACCAGGAGATGACGCCCGCCGATCCCACACGGGAGGAGCTCGAACAACTTCGGGAGTTGGGAATCTCGCCGGAAGGCACGGGCTACGACTGAGCTGGCGGTTCCGGTCGGCGGCAGGCACCTCGTCACGCGCTCCCCACCGCCAGCTTTCCGAGCCCGAAAGTAGCGCCCTTGCCTACGTGGACGATCTGAGCGGCGCCCAGAAGCGCCGCGAACGGCGTGAGGTCGCCCTCCAGGACGATTCGGCCCACGAGGCCCCCCAGCTTCATCGAGCTCTGCTGACGGTTGCTCCAGCGCTCCCAATCGTGCCAGCGCAGATCGGATTCAACGATCCGTACGGCCTCGGCGCGCTCGAGGAGCGGCCGGAAGCTCCAGTCGATGTCAGCCCCCGCGACGTGGAAATGGGCAAGCTCCAGCACGCGGCGCAGCATATTGAAAACCAAGTCGCGGAACGAGGGACGGCCGTTCAGGTGATCCCGCATCTTCACCCGCAGAGGCGTTTCAAGGCGCAAGGCCAGCCGTCCCGAGGGGAGCGCCGCCTCCGGAGGCACCACGGCCGGCGCGGGATCCGTCGAGGGTGGCGAGCCGGCCGAAAGAGCTTCCCGCGGGGTCCCGTCCGCGCCTGGAACCTCCACGCGGACCAGCCGGAACCGTTGGCGCCCGGCTCCCAGCCCCGCCCGGGCCATCCGCTCCACCGCGAGAAAGGCATAGGCCTGCAGGTCCACCGCCTGGCCGAACAGCAGGAGGTCGAACCGGAGCGGATCCCCCGGTGCCAGACGCGCTTCCCCGTGGTCGATTCCGCCGAGAGGCTCGAACACGTAAGGCCGCACCGCCTGGTCGATCCCGCGCAGGAACGGCGGCGGTTCCCCCTCCACATAGGGCTCGAAGATCCGGGTGTAGACGCAGGCATGGCGCAGCAGGCAGCTCGCGCACTCCTGTTCCGGCCCCATCACGCAGACCGTCCGCCGCAACGCATGACCGAAGGCGCCACGCAGCATCGACCCCTGATACGGCGGCAGCACCGCCGGCTCCTCGGCCTGAAGCGTCATCTGCAGCCGGACGTAGGGGATGGCGGGGATTGAATACGCCTGCGGGTCGCTCATGCTGGGTGCTCCTAGGGCGTCACGATTCTTTCACGGGGTTCTGTTCAGGCCAAGACGGCATTGGCAGCACTGAGCGGTTCGCCAAAGCCGCCCCGGAGGGGCATAGGCATAGAGCCTGGCGCTTCAGCGCCAGGAAAGCCGCCTCCCCCTTTTTCATGAAGCCCCAGCGGGGCGCAGGCAAGCGACATTGAAGATCGCAATACTGCCTGCGTCCCTACGGGACTTCAAGGGAAAAAGGGAGGTCCCTGCAACCTGGCGTTGAAACGCCAGGCTTTATGCCTTTTGCCCCTCCGGGGCGCCCTGGGGACGATCGGAATTTCACTGTACTGATCTGGTCCATTCCGACGAAGCCCCGACTCGTCATCCTCGAGTGCCTGAACGGCCTGTCGCAATCCCACCGCACTGATCTGGTCCATTCCGACGAAGCCCAAGCCAGTTCCTGTCGAAGCGGAACACCCAGTCGCAATCCCACCGTACTGATCTGGTCCATTCCGACGCCCTCGCTCTGGCCCTCGCCCTGGCCGCGGCTAGCAACGCCAAGTCGCAATCCCACCCGTACTGATCTGGTCCATTCCGACGATCAGGCGCTCGGTTGACGGGTGGATCACCGCTCAAAAGACGGGGTCGCAATCCCACCGTACTGATCTGGTCCATTCCGACCTGTCGCCTTCTCCGTACTCCACGGCTGAGGACTTGATGATGGTGTCGCAATCCCACCGTACTGATCTGGTCCATTCCGACAAAGGAATTGCAAGCCTTACCCAGCAGTTGAGAGCCCAGCAGTCGCAATCCCACCGTACTGATCTGGTCCATTCCGACCGGCCATCCCTTCGTCCAGATACCCGATCCCGAGCTCGAAGAGAGTCGCAATCCCACCGTACTGATCTGGTCCATTTCGACAAGGGCGACGTGCCGACCATCATCTGCGGCTCCAAGACGTCGCAATCCCACCGTACTCATATGGTCCATTCCGACAGCCACCGGGGAAAGCATTGAGGTCGAGGACTATGCCGCCGTCGTGGGGTCGCAATCCCACCCGTACTGATCTGGTCCATTCCGACGAAAATCGAAGTGCGTCTTCCTCCTCAGAACACCAGGCTGACGTCGCAATCCCACCGTACTGATCTGGTCCATTCCGACGTCCTGGAACTCGCGCACGCGACCGAGTCGGCGATCCCGTCGCAATCCCACCGTACTGATCTGGTCCATTCCGACGGCAACCGGATGATCGACTGGACCTTGATGGACTTCCAGGCTCTGTCGCAATCCCACCGTACTGACCTGGGCCATTCGACAAGGGATGAGTGCCGCCGCTGCCATACCCGTTCCATGCAAGGTCGCAATCCCACCGTACTGATTGGTCCATTCCGACAACCCCATCGAGGCGCGGTCCTACGAGCTGGAGGACGAGATGATGTCGCAATCCCACCGTACTGATCTGGTCCATTCCGACCCCTGGGCCGCCACGACTCCCCCGAATACGCCCGCTATCAGTCGTAATCCCACCATACTGATCTGGCCCATTCCGACATTGGTCCTACTTTCAACGGATGAGGTACTTCTATTCGTGGTTGTCGCAATCCCACCGTACTGATCTGGTCCAGTCCGACGCTGAAAACTCGGAGAAGGGTCCCGAGGAGTCCGTGCGGCATGTCGCAATCCCACCGTACTGACTTGGTCCATCCCGACTCTCGCTCGACAGATCGAGGAGTCCGGCCTGCCGCTCACGTCGCAATCCCACCACTGATCTGGTCCATTCCGACGTGAATACTCACGGCCAGGCGGAGGACAACCCCGCGGAGTCGCAATCCCACCGTACTGATCTGGTCCATTCCGACGCCGATCCTGCTGACCGTTCCTGTCGACCTCGCCGCGGTCGCAATCCCACCGTACTGACTTGGTTCGCTTCGACTGACGATGAGAGGCGAAGTGCATCACGCCCGCCTGGAAGGTCAAACGTCGCAATCCCACCGTACTGATCTGGTCCATTCCGACGAGGCCCAGTTCGAGACCGGCCAGTGGGCCGGCCTGACCCAGTTGTCGCAATCCCACCGTACTGATCTGGTCCATTCCGACGATACCTGTACTGCTCTCACTCCTCCAAACTGGAAGAAGTCGCAATTCCACCGTGCCGATCTGGTCCGTTCCGACAGTGATTACCTTGCTGACAAGGGTATCATTTCACCTCAACTTAGAGTCGCAATCCCATCGTACTGATCTGGTCCATTCCGACTGGAAGGCCGCAAGCGACGGAATCGGTAAGATCTCCATGAAACAGACGTCGCAATCCCACCGTACTGATCTGGTCCATTCCGACGCAAACCTTTGTCGCCGAGCAGTCCGTCGATGGCAATCGCCTAGCCGCAACGTCGCATCCCACCGTACTGATCTGGTCCATTCCGACTTGGGTCGCCTACATGCTCGCGACCGTAAAGCATGAGACCGCGGAGTCGCAATCCCACCGCACTGATCTGGTCCATTCCGACTGAACGGAACCAACGGACCCGACGTCATCGTCGGTACGTCGCAATCCCACCCCGTACTGATCTGGTCCATTCCGACGGACGGTCCGTACGCGCACCAGAAGAAGCAGTTCAAGATGTCGTAATCCCACCCGTACTGATCTGGTCTATTCCAGTGCCGTCCTCAGGGGCGCCGTCCTCAGGGGGGCCGATCTGACGTCGCAATCCCATCCTAATCTGGTCAGGACGCAATCAGCCTCCGCGCCCACCCAATGATCCCCGCCGCCTCTTCCCAGGTGGAAACACCCTTCAAGGAAGGGCGCACGTATTCCTCCAGTGCCCTGAACTGCCCCGGCGTGGAACGACTCCGGTAAGCAAAAGGACTGCTCTTGAGCTCTTTGAGCAGGAGAAGGGTCGCCTTGATGTTGCGGTGACGCTTGAGGTGGACAAGGACAAAGGCGAGTTGGTTTTCCTGAACTCCCGCGCCGCCGGCTTGGCGGGCAAGGGTTGTGGCCCGGGACATCAGTTGATCGGTGGTCAGCATTCGTGGGTTCCTCAGCGTAGGCGGGTGGTGACTTCGTGAAGCTCGGCGAGGGCTTTGGCGTCGATGATCCCCTCGTTCTCAGCGGTTTTGACAGCCCGGTCCAGATCGATGGCTTCGCTGGCGGGCCGTTGCCAGCGGCGGGTGCTCCAGCCCCGGCAGGCTTCACCTTTCACGTCGTTCAACCGCACCTTGCCGAGGCCGGCGGGCTTATATCCGCCGAAACGTACAATTCCCACCTTTTCACCCCAGCCGGCGCTCACGAGCAGGGCTCCCAGCTCGCTTTCGGTCAGCGATTCGAAATGGATCTCCAGGGTGATCGTGCAGCCGGCGGGAACGGAATCGATCAGCTCACGGGCGGGACCGCGGTCACCGTTGCCTCCGGTGGGACGCGAATCGAGGATGGGACCGTCGTAATAGAACTTGCGACCCTCGACTTCGAGGATCTCGACTCCCCCGCCGTCCCTCTTGCGAGCTTTGCCGGGCTTGGCCAGGCGGTGGGCGGCAGGACCTTCGAGTGGTGGCACGGGCAGCGGTTCTCGGGACGCGGGTCCTTCGATGACGCCGTCCGACGGGTGGATGCGGCCTCGGTACCCCATGGATCCGAAGAGCGCCTCGGCGGGGGAAAGCTTGGCCAGTTTATCGTTGACGTTCTTGTCCGACTCCCCATGGCTCCGCGAGATGCTGATCGATTCCAGGTCCGGGAGCCGCGGGTCATAGAGGTCTACCCTAACCCTTCCTTTACGATCCGGGCGCAGCTCTCTCGGGAGCTTCCAATCTTCGACCATGGACAACCTCGTTCGGGTGCCGAGGCGGGAGTTGGTGATTGCCTCGAAGCGGGCGCGGACTACGCCTTTCCAGCCCGAGCCGGGGAGCACGGGCCGGCCGAGCTTGCGGACGATGCCGCGCACGGGTTTGCTGCCCCCGGCGAGGCCGCACTCGGCGGCGGTCTCGAAGACGCCGCTGCCCACGTGGAGCGGCGTCAGGGTCTCGTAGACGAAAATCAACTTGCCGGTCAGGCGATCGGCGAGGAAGCGGTCGTGGCCGGTGACCTTGCCCTTCGCCGGCCGGTCAGGAAGAGAGACGAAGTCGTACGGGTGCTCCTTTCGCTGATCAGGGGAAAGCGGATCGTTGCGGCCATGTTCTTCGTAGTGCTTCCGGTTACGCATCGTCGCCTCCTTCCAGGGTGAAGCGGCTGCCGACGAGGGCTCCGCGGCGCAGGTAGTCGATCCGGTGCAAGCCCCGGGGTCCTTTCTCTTGGAAGCGCGGGTGAAGGAGCACCGGGCTGCGCAGAGCGACCACTTCCGGATCCACCGGCCCGGCCTGGAAGATCTGTGCTCCCGCTTCGTCCCAGATCACGGTTGTGCTTGGATCGAAGGCCACTCCGCGAGGCCGCAAGGGCTCTCCTCCGAGGCCGCGGCGGAAACCGGCGTCGAGCGGGCCTTCGTCGCCGATCCAGGGGTTGGTGAGACCAGCCACCTCGGCGTCCCGCTGCTCGGTGAGCAGGAAACGGATGACGACGCCTTCTTTCACGCTTTCCATTTCCGCCCCTTTGCGCTTGCCAGGAAGGCGGTCCATGGTCCGGTGACCAGAGCCTCCGCCAGGGTGTCGAACTGCTCGGCCGCCACACGCACCTGATCCCAGACGAGGTGGGGCTTGGCGGAGATCCCCTCGGGTAGGGCCATCTCATCGCGGTCGAACAGGTCGTAATCCGAAGCCTTGGGGAGCAGAGCGCCGACGCCGCGGAGGGTTCCTGCCCGGCCTTTGCCGAGACGGGTCTCGATGACGATCTCGCGCACCTTGGCTTCCACCCAGCCGTTGCCGCGGGTGGTTCCGGACCCGAGTTGGACGTAGCCTTCGTCGAGATCGCGCACCACCAGGAGGAGCAGGGCGAGTTGATAGAGCTGGACGTTGCGTAAGATGATCCGGCCGTCAAAGCGCCCCTGCACAACCAGTTCCTGATCGAAGAGGGCCTTGCCTGCTGCCGAGCCCAACAGCCGGTCGATGGCCACGCCGTTGCGCTGCTCGACGGCGTTGGCGAGAACAGTCCACCGTTCCCGTTCCACGGGGTCTTTTTCGTGGGCTCCTGGGAGGTGGTCGGAGACCGAGACGTGCCCCTTGAGATAAAGGTTTCCGAAGGTCCTTCCCAGAGGCGAGCTCCCCCTTGTAGGTCTCGACGCCTGGCGTGCCCTGATCGAAGTCGGCCGGGCTGGGCGCCCCCAAGGTGGGCGTGATCTTCACGTCCTCGCTGAGCAGCAGCCTTTCGGCGTGAGAACGCATCACTCCTTTGAGGCTGGAGCCTGGAATGTAGACGCTGGGACCGCCGCCCCAGGCCGTGCGGACGTATTCCAGCTCGGGCCGCGTCGGGTCAGCACTCCCCTTGCGGCCGCTGCGAATCAGCAGGGGCGCCTTGGGAGTGAGGGAGAGGTCGATCCGGATCTGGTTGAGCTGTTGGGAGAACATCAGGCCGCCTCCTGCCAGAGCCTGGCCATGGCACCGACATAGTGATCGATCACATTTTGCAGCGCTTGTTCGCGTGGTGTGGTTTCCTGGGTTTCCTGGGGCGTCTCCGGGCTCTGGCGGCCGGCGATGAAGAAGCTCTCTCCTTCCTTGGCGAGGAGGTCCGTGGCCGCGAAGCGCTTGAGGACCTCGTCCCAGGCCTTCTTCTGCCGCCTGCCTTCGAGCCCGAGCCCCAGCTTGCCGTTGAGATCCTCTTTGTACAGTTTTTTCTCCTGGGCCTTCTGGGCCAGCAAATCGTTGTCGATTCTGGGAAGGGTCAGCAGGATCTCGGCAAGGGCGCGCCACGCCTCCGGGTCTCCCGTGGTAGGGATCTTCCCGGCCAGAGGGTCTTCCGCCGGTGCAGCCGTGGGTTCTGCGGCGGGCTCGGCCAGCAGGTTCCGGCGGGAGAGGAGCCGGGTGAAGGGGTTCTCCTTGGCGAGCCAGATCTCCTCGATCTTCTGCCACTCCACGCGCACCCGGCCGAGGCCGCGGCTCGCCTTCCCGCCCAGGGCCAGATTGCCAATGCTCAGCTCGTCGAAGAGGTACAGGAGGAGGCCCACCTCGGCGTCGGTGGGGTTGTCCACCGTCACCCGCAGGTCGAAACCGGTCTCCGGGGGAACGGCCTCGAAATCGTAGAGCACTCCCTTGGCCGCCAGTTCCTTATCGCGGTCGATGCCCACGCCGTTTCGCAGCTCCAGGAGGGGGGACCCGCTGTGGAGAGGGAGGTCGGCGAATCGCACTCGGCCGGCGAGGGCGAGCGAGCCGAAGAGCTGGCAGACCGTGCAGCTCGCGCCCCAGATGGCCTCGGCCACGCGGCGGCTGTCCGGCTCCCTCCCCTCCAGCTTTGCCCTCTGCTCTTCGGCCGTCCGCAGGGCTTCAGACTGTTCATGGGTGACGCAGGCGCGGTTTTTTCCGGCGATGGGATCGCAGGACCAGAGTTTCTCCCGGCTCTCCTGCCCGGGTCCTCCCCGGAAAAGGGCTTCGGCGGCGCTGCGCAGCACGCCTTTGAGGCTCGAGCCGGGGATGTAGGGGACGCCCGCCGCCGTTCGTACCACCGGTGAATCCGTGCCCAGCGCGTCGCCGCTGCCTCCGGCGCCGATGTGCAAGGCCGTCCAGGTGGTAAGCATCCCTTCGAGGCGGACGCGGCCTTGGAAAGTGTCGAGGAGAGGAGCGGTCACGATTTCTTCTCCTTCCTGGTCTTGGGGAATTTCAACTCCAGGTATTTCAGATAACGGGTAGTGAAACCGAGGAAGTAGCGAATGACCAGGATCCGGGCGAGCTGCCGGGCGAACGGATCTTCATCCAGGTGGGGAACCTTGGCGAGAGCCGTTGAAACAGCGTTGCCTTCGTCGTTGAGGGCCGAGATGAACAGTTCTCCTAGCCGGCCAGCCGGCGTCTTTCTGGCCCAGCTCTTCTGGTCTCTTTGATCCCGACCCATCTGATAGCGAATGAAGTTGAGCACGACCATCGGAGACTCGGTTTCCCCAGCCACTTTCTCCAGAAGCCTGAGCTGCGAGTGGCCGAACTCGCTTTCGTCCGGCTTCAGCTCTGCCTGGTCCAAAAGCTCCTCGGCAGCACCGACCAACTCCTCTTTGGCCAGATCGATAAAACGCCGTTGTTCCATGGTTAGCGAGGGCACGTCGATTCCTCCTTGCGACAGTCGAGATCGAGATGGATCGGGTGACAGGCCATCAGGCGGCCCCATCCGTCCGGACGTCCAGGGCCGAGGCCCCGGCTTTCGAGCGTGGTCAGGGCCGGCAGCGCGGAGCCCCGGGCCTGGACGATGAACGTGGAGCCGGGAAGGAACTGGCTGGAAAGCGACCTTTGCAGGTGAATGCGGGCGTTCCAGCCGCCGTGGGCGTGGCGGCGGGCCACTCCCTCGACGAGGGTGAGCCCGAGCTCGTTCAAGGCTCCCAGCAGCCGCTCCTGGCTGACGGCCAGGGGACCGAGCGCCAGCAGCACGCCCGTGGATTCGGGCTCCGGCACGCCCAGGCTCCGCACCCGCTCAGACCAGGCGGCGTGGCGTTCTTCGAGGGGCTCGATTTCGGGATCGAACCGCACGCCAGCCAGCCGGAGATGGCCAAACCCGCGGCTGCGGTCTCCTCCCACCACCAAGCCGCGGGAGGCCGCTTTCACCACCAGGGCAAGTTGCTCCGGGGTGCCGCTCACGGGCACGTCGAAACGAAGGGGCTCCCGTTCGCCCTTGGGGGATTCCACAAGGGGGTCCAGGACTTCCAGCGTGAAGAGCTGGCCGTCCGCCGACCGGCCGCTGGCGTGATCGCGAGCCGTCCGGGTCACCGCCCGGCGCTTCAGGACCAGGCTGGCCCAGCCTTCATTCGTGAGGATGACTGTTCCCTTGGCCGTACGTACGTCCTCTGGCAACGCACCCGGCCGGCCGCCGCAGGTTTCGGCGCAGAGGAGGACGGCGATGTCGACTAGCGGGCCACCTCGCTTGGGCACCTGAGCGGTCATGGGCGCGGGGAGGGCGCCAGGACCACCAGGCCTGCCGTCGCCGAAGCACGCGGGGGACTCGCCTCCCAGCACGCTTTCCAGCTCCGGGTCGTCGTGCCGGCCGCCGAGGGCTCCGGCCACCGCTCCCCGCACCGTGCTGCCGTCCAGGTAGTCCTTGCTGGTGACGTAGTTGGTCGGATCCTTGACGCCACTCAGGTGGAGCGGCTCCTCGGCTTCCAGGCAAAGAATCAGCGAGGCCGCCGTTCTCGGGACCTCCCACCGGGAGACGCCGTCCCGCTCCTCCTGCCCCTCGGCCAAGGGAGCAAGAGTGACGCTCACCAGCCCGAGGCCCCGGCCCCGGCCGCCGCCGAGTTGATCGGTGATCTGGGCGGCGGATTCGAGCAGGCCCAGCCCTTCCTCGCTCAGGGGCTCGCGGCTCTCCACCACTCCTTCGAAGCACAGCCCGGCCAGGGCGGGCGTCACCCGGTTCTGGAACAGCCGCTGTTGCGCGGCCTGGCGGTTGGCCCGCTCCAGGCTCACGTGGTTGCGCACCGTCCCGTCAGCCGCGCCGGCCGGCTGGTTGGAGCGCAGAGTGCTCACCCGCAGGAGGCCCGACTGCTCCCGGGAGGCGCCGAACAGTTGCAGGAGGAGGTCTTCCCCCTTCCCCGCCCCGCGTACCAGGCGGGTCGCCGCCTCGCGCAGCGCCCCCTTGACCGCGCTGCCTGGGAGGAGCAGGCCCAGCGCGTCGGAGGCCGTATCGCCGTCCGAGCCGCCCAGCGCCTGCGAGTAGCCGCCGATGTAGAGGGAGGCGTACGGCTTCACTTGGATGCGAAAGCGGCTCATGGCTCCGTCCTCTCTTCCGGCTCGCGCCAGTGGCCCAGCAGCTCCACCATGTCGGCGACGTCGAAGACCCGGCGCCCGCCGTAGGCGGGGGCAAACTGCTCCTCGCACCGGTCCGGATCGCGCAGCAGGCCCTCGCCGCCGCCCAGATCCACGGCGAGTTGGCGCCACTCCTCCCGGCGGCCGAGTTGGTAGAGCACGTGATTGCGGAGCTGCCGGGGGCCTCGCAGGGCGTGGGCGTGAAGGGCATAGAGCTGGCTGCGGCCCACCTTCTTGCAGGCCAGGACGGCCCGGAAGCGCCGCGACAGCTCATCCACCTCGGACAGGGTGTAGGGGCGGCCGGAGAGGAGCAGCGGGGCCTTGGGCCTCCCCCACCGCTCGGGCTCCAGCGTCTCGCTCCGGGGGGAGCCGTCGGTCACCACGGCGAAGTTGAGGGTGCTGCGCGGGCTCGCAGGCTCGTAGGCCCGGCGTTTCGCCAGGCGCAGGAGCCCTTCGGCCTCGGCCAGCAGATGGCGGATCGGGAACTTGGCATGACCGATGGCCACTCCCGCCGAGGCCCCGAATTTCGCGCGCTGGAGCCTCGGCTCCGCATCCGCCGCCGTTTCCAACTGATGAAGCAGGTCGCGGGTGAAGGGGACGGCCACGTCGCCGGGAAGGATGGCGACCACGTCGTCGCCGCCACAGATGGGTCTCTGGTAGCGGCCCTTTCCCTTGCCATTTCCATCCTCTCCTTCCTCTTGCAGGCCATACCGTTCGGCGATCTTCTGGAAGCTGTCGCGGATGACCTTGTCCACAGCCCGTGAAAAGGACGCATAGTCCAAGGGGCTCACGAGATGGGAGATGGTCCGGCCAATGCCATTGCCGTCGAGGTAGACGACGGCATAGAAACCCTTTCCATGGTTGTCGGCAATGTCGGCGAAATCGGTGGGCTCGCCCTGGAAACGGACGTGTTTCTTTCCCTGCTCGATCCGGTCGTGACAGGGTTGGCATTCGAGCCGCCCTTCGGCCGGCGCTCCCCTGCGCGGCTTCAGCACCGCGGCCGCCCGGCGCCCGCAGACAGCGCAGCGGGCGGCGAAGAAGGGAACCGCCGGCTCGGCATCGGGCCCCGTCAGCATCCGGTTGCGCTCCAGCGCCCGTCTCACGGCCACGACCCGCTCCCGGAACCCTCCTTCCCCCGCCGCCAGGTCCACGGCCTCCGCCGTGCAGGTGGCGATGCCGGTCCAGGTCGCGAAGACCTCATGAAGCCTGCGCTTGCAGGCCTCGACCTCATGCTCGGCTACCACGGCAAGGCCGCTGCCGCCGCCGGAAAAGAGGATCTGCCCTCGCCGAAGGCCGAGGCTGGAGCCGTCGTGGAAACCTTCGTCGATGCGCCGCAGGACATCGCTCGCCCCCCGGATGCCGGTGGCGTTGGTGGTGTCGAAGACGAAGGAGTGGATGCTGTTGGCATCCCAGGCAAGGAGCTTGCCCTTTCCCGGCGCCCGGCCCCTTCCCTGCCGCAGATACTCGGCGAGGGTGGGGCCGGCCGGCACTCCCAACGCCGCTGAGAAACCCTCCAGAAGCTCTTTTTCCAGATCCAAAGCTCCTCCTTGGCGCACCCGGCCTCATGATCTTCGGGGCCAGCGCACGGTCTGAGAAGGTGAGACGCAGCGCCGGGAAAAAGGGTAAGAAGGAGGAATCAACAGCGAGGTCTTACCAATTCCACCGCCTCCGGCGTCTCACCCTCCAAGAGGAAGGGGCGCCGTGCCGTGGAGCGGTTCCACGCCTCCGCGCACCCCGACGAGGAGCGGACGGAATGCCCTATCAGAATTTCGAAGTCAGGGTCCAGGCCGAACCCAGGGGAAGGTACAAAGCCGAGGCCGAGTCCACTTTCGGCTCAGGCCAGTCGCTGTTCAAGCTCCCCTTCCCCAAGGATGAGTTGGAGGGCGTGCCTGAACAATTCGATCGGTTGCTCGCCCCAAAGAAGGATGAACCCCCTCCGAAGCTCACGCCGGAACAGATCGGCGAGGCCCTCTACGAATCACTTTTCGCCGGCGGAGTCGGCCAGAGGTTCCACGAGACCCTGGCGAGCGTCGAGACCAGTGGGCACGATGAGAGATTGCGAATCCTGTTGAGATTCGACCTCAGCGACCCGCGGCTCACAAGCTTGGCGGCGCTGCCTTGGGAGCTGATCCGGAATGAGGAGCGAGGGGATTTTCTGAGTCGGCTCCGGCATACCTCGGTTGTGCGCTACCTGCCCGTCAGCCGCCCTCCCCTGCCTCCCTTTTCGGGCCCGCTCAAGGTGTTGGTTGCGATGGCCGGCCCTTCCGACCAGCGCGCTCTCAAGATCAAGGACGAATGGGAGAAGATCTGGGGAACTTTCGCGCAAAACGCCGACGTTTCGGTCGAGCCTCTGGAGCAGCCGAGCCTCGAAGCTCTCCGGGAGAAGCTTCTCTCAGAAACCTGGCATGTCCTCCATTTCATCGGACATGGTGGCTTCGATGAACAGAGTGGCGACGGAACCGTCTGCTTCGTGGGCCCTGGGGGCAAGACCGAATCCGTGACCGGCTCCCTGCTCGGCGAGCACCTGAAATCTCAGCGCAATCTCCGGCTGGTCTTTCTCAACGCCTGCGACACCTCGATGATCCGGAACCTCAAGGGGCAGGATGCGTACCGAGCCACCGCCGCGGCCCTCGTCCGGGCGGGAGTCCCGGCCGTAATCGCCATGCAGACCCCCATCTTCGACCGTCCGGCGATCGAGCTCAGCGCTAATTTCTATAAGCGCCTTGCCGCGGGTGATGCCGTGGACGAAGCCCTGGCCGAAGGGCGTCTCGCGATCCTTCGCCTGAAGTCGCTCGATTGGGCGACGCCCACCCTTTACACACGCGTCACGGATGGCAACATCCTGGGCGAGGTGGAACGCAACGGCGGGGCGCGGCGCTCCCGCTCCCAGCCGGCCGGCCGCGAGAACAGCCCCCTCCGCCTGGGCATCCGCACCTTCTCGGATACGGGAGGTGTGTTCGTCTGGGGCCAGGAGATGGATCATGAGTGCGACGAGATCCTCGATCTCAGGCCGTTCTTCACGGGCAAGGGCAATCGCTATATCAAAGAGCCGGAGCTGTGGCAGACCGAGGTCGTCCCCCGGCTGAGAGACTTCCTGGCCCGCGCCAGCACGTCGCAACGGCCTCTTCACCTCAACCTGGCGGCGCATTCCAGCCTCGCGTTCACCGCCGGCTACTTTCTGAATGCCAAGAGCGGACTGGACGTCACGCTCCGCCAGCGAGGAAAAACTGGCGTCCAGGAATGGCGGGTCGCAGCCGTCGCGCCAGATCAGGAGACCCTCTTCCGGAAGCGGCGCGACCTGCCCGACGACGCCAAAGCCGGCGACGTGGCCGTGGCCCTCAGCATCACCCGGGCCGTGCTCCGTGACGTTGAACAGTACCTCCAGGACACCCAGAGGGCGGTCCGCCGCACGATTCCGATCGAGCTGGCTTCCGGCCCCTCCCAGACCGGGGTGCGCGACGGCCTCCACGCCCTCCGGCTCGCCGAGGTGCTGGCCAGCAGGCTCGGCGAGCGCACGGCACAGGAGCGGCACGGGGTGCTTCATCTCTTCGCCGCAGCCCCCAACGCGCTCCTCTTTTTCCTCGGCCAGCTCTGGCACGGGCTCGGCCGTATCCAGCTCTACGAGCATGATCTGGAGACCGGCCTGCCGGGCGCCTACATCCCGTCGATCCTCTTGCCGCCAGCACAAGGAGAAACCCTTCGAGAATGACCGAAGCCATCGCGGACCCGGACAGGCCAGCTCTGATCCGGAGAGAGGGTAGGCTAGACTTCCCTCATCGTGTCCCCAAGCCTCGCGCCCTCTTCCGCTCCCTCTCGCGTCCAGCCGCGAGAGGGCCGTCCGGACGGTCTCCGGTGACCTTCAGGCCGCGCGAGCCCCGCGAGGTCGACGATCCGGTGGCGGACTGGGTCGCGCAGATCCAAGCCGGCGTCGACGTCGAGCACAACTTCGAGCGGCTTTATGAACGGTTCCACCCCAGGCTCTTCGCCTTCTTCTTCCGCAACGGCCTGGCGCGGGAGCGATGCGAGGAGCTCGCGCAGGACGCGCTCTTCAACGCCTTCGACAAGATCGCCACCTTCGAGCACCGGTCGCGGTTCTCGACCTGGCTCTGGGGCATCGTTCACCATCTGTACCTCAACGAGCGGCGGCTGATGGGAGCGGCCAAGCGCGATGGCGTCGAGCTGCCGCTCGAAGAGTCACCAGCCGGCGGCGAGGAAGGCAGGGCGGGCGGCGTGATGCTGAAGGCGTCCGAGCCGGACCCCTACGAAGAGGCGCAGAAGAAGGAACAGGTCGCCGTCCTGCGCAAGGCCCTACAATCCCTGCCAACGAAGATGCAGCGGTGTGCCATCCTGCGCTTCCAGCATGACCTCAAGTATCGGGAGATCGCCACCGTGATGCGGCTCAACATCGACACCGTCAAGGCCCATCTCGGCCAGGCCAGGCAGCTCCTGCGGCAGCGGCTCGGGCCGGGAGCCGGCACCCTCATGGGATTTGATAGATACCGGGGTACGAGCGAGGACGAGCCATGACCGACTCTCATCCCACGGCCCGGCAACTGGCCGCCTATCAGGCCGGCCAGCTCTCTCCCGGCGAGGAGGACGAGATCCAGGAGCACCTGACGGCCTGCCGGGAGTGCACCGAGCTGTTGCTCAGCTTCCCGGAGTTCCAGGAGCTGATGGAGGCGGAGGATCTCGAGGCGGCGGCCCGGCCCGAGGAGCTTCCCAGCCCGAGCCAGACTCAGGCCTCTTGGCAGACCGTGCGAGCCCGCCTGGAAGCGAGCCGTCCGCAGGCCCTCCCCTCCCGGCCGGCAGCGCCACCGTCTCCGCGGGGGAGCCGCTTTCGCCGGCTGACGACCTCTTCCACCACCGTCCTCGCTCTGGCGGCGAGCCTCCTCGCCTGCTTGATCGGTTTCCCGCTGTGGATCGCCACCCACGGCGGTCCGGGCACACCGGTCGCCGTCTATCCGCTCGGGGGAGGTGAGGTCAATCGCGGCACCCCGGACTCCGGCCAGCCCTTCACCGTGCGCCTCGCCGAAGCGCCGGCTGTCCTCGCCCTGCCCCTGCCGCCCCGGGCGGCGTTCCCCAGCTACCGCATCGAGATCTGGACTCTCGGTGGCGAGCTCCACCTCGCCGCGAAGGTCCTGCCGGTCGCCACCGTCTCAGGCTCAGCCGAACGGCCTCCCCGCCTGGTGGCGCTCGCCCTGGCGCAAGGCCAACTGGCCGCGGGCGACTACCGCCTGCGCCTCGTTGGTGAGCGAGGTGCTCACGGCGAGGTCCTCGCAGAGCATGGCCTGCGGGTTCCTGCCCCCTGATCCACGCAGGCTCGTTCTGAAAAAACCTTATAATCCGGGGCTTGCGGATTTCATGGTCTCTCGCCTTCGCGCTTCTGTGCCTGGCCGCCTCGGGCTGTGACCGTTCGTCCGGCTCTCCAACTCCGCCGCCAGCGGCCTCGCCAGCCTTTTGTCCAGGCAACCGCCTCGCGGAGCCGGCGGCCCCGCGCCAGCGGACTGTGCGAAGCGTTTCCCTGGCCCCCGGGCCAGGCACCCCGCGCCAGCTCGCCGGCGGCCAGGTCGATACCTACGAGATCCACCTCGCCACGGACCAGCACCTCCACGCCATCTTCAACCAGCAGGGGATTGACGTCAGTGTCGAGGTCTTCGCTCCCGGCGGTAAACGGCTCTTCCGCGTCGACACGCCCAACGGCGCCCAGGGTCCTGAGGAGATCCATCTGGTTGCCGAGACGGCGGGCCGGTACCGCCTCGAAGTCTCCACCGGCCCCAATGTCCCGGCGGGGACCTATGTCCCCCGGCTCCACGCCCTACGGCCGCCGAGTCCAAGGGAGCGCAGCCAGGCCGCCGCGGACCGCGCCTACTATGAAGCCCGGGAGATCGCCGGCCAACCCGACCGCTTCTGGGAAGCCTCGGCCAGGTACCAGCAGTCGGTCTTCCTGTTCCAGGAGGCCGGCGACCGCTGGCATCAGGCCTACGCCCTCCTGCGCCTCGGCCGGCTTCACCAACGCCACCCCCGGGAAGCGCTCGATTTCCTCAGGCGGTCCGAGACGCTGTTCCGCTCGCTGGGCGACCGCCGCTTCCAGGCAACGGCGCTCAACGAGATGGGGACCAGCTACAAGGACCTGGCGGATTTTGAGCGGGCGTCCGAAGCGTACCAAGACGCTCTGGCGCTGGCTCGCGAGATGGGGAATGCGAAGGAACAGGCCACGATCCTCCACAACCTGGGCAATCTGTTTCAGCTCGACGGCCATCCCTGGCAGGCCCTGGGCTTTTTCCGTGAGGCCCGGGCTCTCTGGCAGAACCTGGAGGGAACCCAGGCCCGCGAGCAGGAGGCCAACACGGAAACGGGCATCGGCTGGACCTACTCCTCGACCGGGGACTGGCAGCGGGCGATCCGTGCCCACTGGCGGGCCTTGCAGCTCCGCAACCGCCTGTGCGACAACCGCCTGCGCTCGATCTCGCTAACCAAGATCGGCGCTGTCTGGCTCTTCGTCGAGCCGCGCCGCGCGCTTCCTTTCCTCGAACGAGCCCGCGAGCTCCAGAGAGGAGCCGAGTGGCCCAGGGACCAGGGGGTCACGCTCCAGACCCTGGGTCTCGCCTACCGTCTCCTGGAGCGCTTCGACGAGGCTCGGGCCGCCTACCGGCAGGCGTTCGATACCTTCGCCTCCCTGAACGACCTCAGCGGCCAGGGGTTCACCTCGACCAACCTGGGCTGGCTCGAGCTCTCTCTAAATCAACCGGCCCGGGCGTTGCCGAGCTTTGAACAAGGACTTCGCTTCGCCCGCCAGAGCCGCAATCCATCGGGCGAGGCCGGAGCGCTCGTGGGCATGGCCGAGGCCGAACGCCAGCGCGGCAACCTCGCCATGGCTCAGCTCCGCGCCGAAGAGGCCTTGAAGATCGTGGAGTCCCTGCGCTCCGGCATTTCACGCGCGGATCTCCAGACCTCCTATCTGGCAGCCCAGGGCGGTGTCTACGGGGTGCTGATCCGTACCCTGATGGAACATCACCGCCAGCGGCCCGCGAGCGGTTTCGACCTCCAGGCCCTGGACCGCAGCGAGCAGTCGCGCGCCCGTGCCCTGCTCGATTCGCTTCGCGAGTCCCGCAGCCAGCGGGCCGACCTGCGGGCCCAGGTCGACCCGCGCTTGATTCAGCAGCGCCAGAATCTGTTGCGGGAGATCGGGGGCCAGGACGCGCTCCGGCGCTCGTTCGCGGCCACCCCCACCGACAAAACAGCCGCCGAGCAGGCGATTTCCGATCTTCTGGACCGTCTGAGCGAAGTGGATTCGGAAATCCGCCGGCTGCGGCGCGGGGATGGTCCCGCCGAGCCCCTACCCGCCTCCATAACAGCCGAATCCCGGCAGCTCCTCTCCGGGGACACGCTCCTCCTTGAATACTTCCTGGGCAGCACGCGGGGCTACCTCTGGGCCGTTTCGGCCGAAGGTATCCAGAGCTTCGAGCTTCCAGGGTCCGAGACGCTGAATCCTCTGCTCCGTTCCGCCTACGATCAGATTTCGGGAAACGCTGCCGCGATCGGAGGCACTGCCTCAAACGACCAGTTGCTCGAGCTCAGCCGCGTGCTCCTCGGTCCCGTGGCTCGCCAACTGGAAGGCCGGCGCCTGCTGATCGCGGCCGACGGCATCCAGCAATACATACCATTCGCCGCTCTGCCCCACCCGGCCGGCCGGCACGAGCCTTTGATCCTCCATCATGAAATCATCTCGGTACCATCGCTGGCGGTCCTCGCCGAGCTTCGGAAACGAGCGGCGGAGCGCCAGCCGGCCCCCGAAACTATTGCCATCCTGGCTGACCCAATCTTCGATGCCAGCGACGAACGACTGGCTGGCGTCCTTACTGGAACCAACCGTGAGTGGGGAGACGTCTTTCTCCCACACCTCGCCTTCTCGCGGGACGAGGCCTTTGCCATCACCGCTCTCCTCCCTCCCGGCCGGGCCTTTCAGGCCCTTGATTTCGACGCATCCCGTGACCTGGTGACCAGCGGACGTCTCTCCCGCTACCGCATTCTCCATTTCGCCACTCACGCCCTCCAGAGGACAGATCAGCCCGAGCTCTCAGCCCTCGTGCTCTCCCGCTTCAATCGTCAGGGCCAACCAATCGACGGCTATCTCCGGGCCTCGGATCTGAAAGAACTGGACCTTCCAGCCGATCTGGTGGTGCTGAGCGCCTGCGAGACCGCCCTGGGGCCGGAAATCCCGGGCGAAGGCCTGGGCGGGCTCCCTCAGGCTTTCCTCTCCGCCGGCGCGCAAAGCGTCATGACCAGTCTGTGGAAAGTCGAGGACGAGTCCACGGCCGCGCTGATGAGCCAGTTCTATCACCGGCTGCTCACCCAGAGCCTTCCTCCAGGGAGAGCCTTGCGGGAGGCTCAGCTCGCAATCCGCAGCCAGCCCCGCTGGCACTCCCCTCGCTACTGGGCCGGCTTCATTCTCCTTGGCGACGCTCGTTAGCCGAAGCCGAAAATCCCTTTCCTTTTTCTTACCAAAATCCGCTCGGCACGCGTCTCAACCTTCAGCCGCCAAGTCCGGCGGTCCTTGCAAACCACCTGGAGGGCGAGATGACACAACGCAGCCCCGCAAAACCTCAGGAGACTCACGAAAGTACGGAGCCAGAGAAAGGTCCGCCTCGTGACGAGGACGGTCCCACGGCTGTCGAGATCAATCCCCCTACCGGGGATACTGGCGTCAGGCGTGAGGATCCAGGAAAACACCAACACAAGTCCTGATTTGCAAGCACCTTTTCTGGGGGGCCGGCGCCCTTACGCCGGTCCCCAGCCGCTGAAGGAGTCTTTGTGAGCAAAAACATCCTCCAACTCCTTCTCCTGGGCCTGTTTCTGTTTCTCCTGGCCTGCCGTCCCTCGGCGAGATCCCAGCGGTCCTACGATCAGATCCATGACCTCGTGACCGGCAAGACCGGAGCCGAAGTCGAGCACCTCCTGGGGCCCCCCGATCTCCGCGAATCCGTGCTCGACGATCAACGCTGGATCTGGTGGAACTATACATTTCTTGACGGCGATCAATATGCTCCGGAGATCCGCGGGCAGATCGTTCACCTGGAGATCGTCCTCAAAAAGCCGCCGGGAAGCATAGCCCTGCCGATCGCACAATGGCGGGCTGCCGGGCCGCTTGCTGTGAGCTATTCCAAGCCTTCGCGGAACCTTTAATCTCGACGAAGACCAGCTTGAACGGCTCCGCGCGCGGATCACGAAAGAGATTGAGCTGACAGAAGATAGCGTGCGAGTCTACCGGCTGTGCGGCGAGTGCGCCGGGCGCCTTGAGCTGCTGGGGATGGGAAAGATCCTCGAAGATCCGGAAGTCCTCGTCCTCTAGCCAGGAAAAAGCATGCCAGGCCCAAAACGCCAAAAAGGCAGGGAGGTAACGGCGGAAGGTGGAAAGAACTGAAATCACGTGGTTTATCGGCGAGGAGGAGCCTTGCGCCAAGCTTGGAATCTCCGGTTCAGAGGCGCCCGAAAAGGGGGTAACGGCGGAAGGCCTCTCAACTTGTTCTATAATCAGGGCTTGCAGGGGCGACAGTCGGAATGGACCAGATCAGTACGGTGGGATTGCGACTTCGTGCAAATAGGCCCGTCGGTGTACTGGCAGCCACAGGAATCGTCGGAATGGACCAGATCAGTACGGTGGGATTGCCTCCGATTTGAGGGCCTTTCCAGATCTCCTGGATCCCTTTCCAACGCCACAGAGAATTTCTCAACGTCTCGCCGCAATCTTATCCAGGCCGTTGGAAGACTATCCAGAGCGTCGGAAGATTAGCCAGAGCGTTGGAAGATTCTACGGAGCGTCGTCAAATTCTCCAGGCCGCCGTCTTTTGAAATGGCACGTTGGAAGATTATCCAGAGCGTTGGGAAATTCTCCAGAGCGTTGGAAGACTATCCAGAACATCGGAAGATTATCCAGCGTGCTGGAAGATTATCTAGAACGTTGGAAGGTTAGCCAGAGCGTTGGAAGATTAGCCAGGGCGTCGGAAGATTATCCAGAACGTTGGAATATTCTACGGAGCGTCGTCAAATTCTCCAGGCCGCCATCTTTTGAGACGGCACGTTGGAAGATTAGCCAGGGCGTTGGAAGATTATCCAGAGCGTCCTAAGATTATCCAGAGCGTTGGAAGATTATCCAGAACGTTGTTTCCCGTCCTGGGACGATGCAGGGGGGTTCAGGGTTCCGCGTTCGGGTAGTAAATGGCGTGGAGATGGGTTGGCAGGCCGGCAGGGATGCCGGCGCTCCCAGGGGCGCTACGCCAGGACTAGCGATTCCGCTCGTAGATGAGCTTGAGGCCTGTCAGCGTCAGGTCCGGGTCCACCTCGCGGATGTACTTGGAGCCGGAGGCGATCAGGGGCGCCTGGCCGCCGGTGGCCACGATGCCTTTGACGCCCGGGATCTCGGCCAGCAGGCGCTCCAGGATGCCGTCCACGAGGCCGATGTAGCCGTAGTAGATGCCGGCCTGCATGGCGGAGGCGGTGTTCTTGCCTACGAGCTCGGTGGGCTTTCTCACGTCCACCCGGTAGAGGCGCGAGGCGTGCGCGAAGAGGGCCTCGGCGGAGATGCCGATGCCCGGAGTGATGATGCCTCCCACGTACTCCCCCGCCGCGTTGACCACGTCGAAGGTGGTGGCCGTACCGAAGTCGACCACGACCACCGGCGAGCCATAACGCTCGCGGGCGGCCACGGCGTTGACGATGCGGTCCGCCCCCACTTCCGCGGGATTGTCGTAGCGGATGGGCATGCCCGTGCGCACGCCCGGCTCGATGAACAGCGGCTTCTTGCCGAAATAGCGGCGGGCCAGGCGGTCGAGGGTCAGATGGAGCGGCGGCACCACAGAGGAGATCACCACGGCCTCGGCCGTGACCGGATCGATCTCCTTCAGGGAGAAGAGCGGGAGCAGGAGGGCACCGTACTCGTCCGCCGTGCGCTCGGTATCGGTCGAGAAACGGAAGCTCTCGACCAATTCCTCGCCCTGGTAGACGCCGAAGACGGTGTTGGTGTTGCCGACGTCCACCAGGACGAGGACGCCATTCCCCTTCTCTCGCTTCATCCCTCGATCACCTCTCCCGCGGACAGGGCCACGGTCTCACCGCCCCGCTCGAGCAGCAGCCTGCCGGTCTCGTCGAAACCCTGGAAGGTCCCCTCGGTCACGGAGTCGCCCGCGCGGAAGACGATCCTCTCGCCCGGCTGGTGGATCGACATCTCGCGGTAGTGGGTCACGGCGTAGGCGGAATCGCCCAGGTGGGTCAGCTCGGTCTCGACGCCTTCGACCAGGTCCCAGGTGAAGTCTTCGAGGCTCACGATGCCGCCGCCCAAAAGGACCAGCGAGGTCGCGGTCTCCGGGAGATCGACCGTTCCGTGCAGGTAGTTCACGCCGAAGCCGATGATAGCCACGGCATCTTCGCCCGGCCGGACGGAAGCCTCGATCAGGATGCCACCGATCTTCCTCCGCTCCCCTTCAACCTCGACCAGGAGGTCGTTGGGCCACTTGAGACGGCAGGAGGACTGCGGAGGGAGGTGATGCGAGAGAGCCCGGCAGAGGCCGACTCCTACCAGCAGGGGCAGGGTCTGGAGCAGGGCCGGGTCCGCCACCTGCAGCACTCGCGTGGCGTAGACGCCCTTGCCGCGAGGGCTCGACCAGTTGCGCCCCTGCCGCCCCCGGCCGCCGGACTGCTCCAGGGCCAGCACGAGGAGCGGATGGAGCGTCTGCCCCTCGTTCTGGTACTCGGCGATGACCGAACGCGCCAGCGCGTTGGTAGAGCCCACGGAAGGCAGGACCACGAGGTTCTCCGGGCCGCGGCGCTCCCGCCGCCTCTCCAGCCCTTCGACGTAGCGGTCGAAATCCACGCTCCCCTCCCTCAGGAAAGTCCCAGGCTGGAGCGCAGGGCCGCCTGCCGCTCCCGCATCTCCGCGAGCCGGGCGCGGCCCCCTTCGATGACGTGGGCCGGCGCCTTGCCCAGGAAGTCCGAGTTGGACAGCCGCTCCTCGGCACGCGCGACGTCGGCGTCCAGCTTCTCCAGCTCCTTGGTCAAACGGCTCTTCTCCTCATCGCCCATCTCCTGCTTCTCGACGGCAATGCCGATCTCGACACCTGCTACCAGGTCCCGGCGCAGATCCCGCCGGGCCCCCTCGGGAGCGGGTCCCAGGGTGACCGTCTCGACGCGGGTCAGGAACTGGATCAGCGGCGCCTGCTCCGCGAGGAGCCCACCTACAGTAGTGTCGCCAGCGTCGAGATGGAGGTCGAGCTTCGCTTTCGGCGGCAATCCCATCTCGGCCCGGAGGCCGCGGACGCGGGTCACCACCTGGATGAGCGCGTCCATGCCGGCCTCGGCAGCGGGATCTTCCCACGCCTCCATCCGGGTGGGATAGGGGGCCAGGCAGATCGTCTCCGGATGGATGGCCTCGTGGCCGGGCAGGCGCTGCCAGAGCTCCTCGGTGAGGAACGGCATGACGGGGTGCAGCAGCCGCAGGGCGCGGTCCAGCACCGTGAGCAGCACGTCTCCCACCTGGGGACGCGGGGCCTCACCAGACAGAGCCGGCTTTGAAAGCTCGATGTACCAGTCGCAGAAGTCGCCCCAGAAGAAGTGGTACAGGCGGTTGCAGGCCTCGTCGAAGCGGAAGATCTCGAGCTGCTCGGAGACCTCGGCCGCCACGCGGGAGAGGCGCGAGAGGATCCACCGCTCGGGCGCAGCCAGGCCCTTGGGATCGATCGTCTCCAGCACCCGCGCGTCCGCCGGGATGCGCGACAGGGCGAAGCGGGTGGCGTTCCACAGCTTGTTGCCGAAAGCGCGGTAACCCGCGATCTGATTCCGGTTGAGCGGGATGTCCCGGCCCGGGCTGTCGAGCGACGCCAGGGTGAAGCGCACGGCGTCGGCGCCGTACTCCCCCACCAGGTCCGTGGGGTCCATCACGTTGCCCTTGGTCTTCGACATCTTCTGGCCTTCGGCGTCGCGCACGAGGCCCGTCAGGTGCACCACGCGGAAGGGCACGTCGTTGGTGAAGTGGGCAGCGGTCATCACCATCCGCGCCACCCAGAAGAAGAGGATGTCGAAGGCGGTCACCAGCACGTCGGTGGGATAGAAGGTCCGCAGGTCCGGCGTGTCGTCCGGCCAGCCGAGGGTGGAGAACGGCCAGAGGGCTGAGGAGAACCAGGTGTCGAGCACGTCGGGGTCCTGGGTGAGCCGGTCGGTGCCCGCCTGGGCCGCGGCCTCCTCGAAGCTGCGGGCCACGATGCAGCGGCCGTCCTCGGTGTACCAGGCCGGGATCTGGTGGCCCCACCAGAGCTGGCGGGAGATGCACCAGGGCTTGATGTTGGTCAGCCAGTGCTCCCAGGTCTTCTCCCAGGAGTCGGGCACGAGCTTCGTCCGGCCGTCGCGCACGGCTTCGAGCGCCTGCTGGGCCATGCTGGTGACGTCGCAGAACCACTGCGTCGAGACGAGGGGCTCGATGGGCTCGCCGCTCCGCTGGCTGTGGCCCACGTTGTGGGTGTGGTCCTCGATCTTGACGAGATAGCCCCCGTCGCGGAGGCGCTCCACGACCTTCTCCCGGGCCTCGAAGCGGTCGAGGCCTGCGAACTCCTCGCCCGCTTCGGCGGTCATGTGGCCGTCGGGGCCGATCACCGAGATCCCGGGAAGGTTGTGCCGCCGGGCCATCTCGAAGTCGTTGGGATCGTGGAAGGGCGTGATCTTCACGAGCCCCGTGCCGAACTCCCGGTCCACCATGGCGTCCGGGACGAACGGCAGGCGCCGGCCCACGAGCGGCAGGATGGCCGCCTTGCCGTGGAGGTGCAGATAGCGCTCATCCTCGGGATGGAGGGCCACCGCCGTGTCGCCCAGCATGGTCTCGGGCCGGGTGGTGGCGATCACGATCTTCTCTTCGCTCCCCTCCACGGGATAGGCGATGTGGTAGAGCTTGCCCGCCACGGTCTTGGTCTCCACCTCCAGGTCGGAGACGGCCGTGCCGAGCTTGGGCGACCAGTTCACCATGTACTCGCCGCGGGTGATGAGCCCCTCCTCGTAGAGGCGGACGAAGGCTTCGCGCACGGCCCGGGAGAGGCCCGGGTCGAGGGTGAACCGCTCGCGGGTCCAGTCGCAGGAGGCGCCCAGGAGGTCGAGCTGCTGGCGGATGTTGCCGTGGTACTGCTGTTTCCACTCCCACATCCGTTCCAGGAACTTCTCGCGGCCGAGCTCGCGCCGGCTCGTCCCCTCGGTCGCCAGATGGCGCTCCACCATGAGCTGGGTGGCGATGCCGGCGTGGTCTGTGCCCGGGAGCCAGAGGGCGTTGTAGCCCTGCATCCGCCGCCAGCGGGTCAGGAGGTCCTGGAGCGTGGACTGGAGAGCGTGGCCGACGTGGAGCTTCCCGGTGACGTTCGGGGGCGGGATCATGATGCAGTACGAGGGCTTCTCCGAGGGAGCCTCGGCCACGAAATAACCCTTCTCCGCCCAGCGGCGCTGCCACGCCTGCTCGTAGCTCTCCGGGTCGAAGCGCTTGTCCATCTCCGGGGTCTCCGGCGTCTCGGTGGGAGTCGTCGTCTCCGTATCTCAGGGTGCTCACAGCCACCTCCAATTTCTCTTCCCTTGTATAACTGTCTCCAAACAACGAGAAGGGAGCGGCTTGCACCGCTCCCCGTTCGCCTTCGGTCCCGCCGAAGGCAGGTGCTACTCGACCTGGGCTTCCAGCTCGCGCAGCCGGTCGCGGATGATCACCTCCGCCATGTCCGGGATCACTTCCCAGGCCACGTCGCGCACGGCCTTGTCGCCCAGCAGCTCCACCACGCGGCGGGCGATGCGGTCCACGTCGTCGTCCGAGAGACGGCCGTTGCCGTTCAAAGCCGGCGCCGCGGCGGCGGATACTCCGGACACCGCGTAAGCCGGCTCGGGCACCGGTTCCGGCTCCGCCGTCGGACCCGGAGGGAACGCCGCCTCGGGCTGCGGCTCACTGGCTACGGCGGGGGCATAGATCGAGGCCGGATCAGGAGCGGCCCAGGCGGGCTGCTGCGGCAGAACCGGCTCGGGTTCAGGCTCGGGTTCAGGCTCGAGCCGGCTGGCGCATCCCAAACCGGCTTCATCGGCTCCGGCGAGGTCGGAGACAGGGGCTCCTCCTCGAAACGAAGCGGCTCGGGCTCCGGGAACGCCGCCTCGGCCGCTGGAACGGCGGCGGCCGCCGCCGCCCAGTCGAAGCCGGCGGAGGGAGACGCGGGAGGGAGATCTTCGGGGATATAGCGGTCCTGGGGCGTCTCGTCGAAAGACAGCTCGCTCGGCGCGCCGAAGACGTCCTCCTGGAGGGCGTAGGACTGCTCGCCCCCGTCATCCAGCGAGAAGACAGGCTCCGCCTCCACCTGATATCCAGGATCGGGCTCCAGGCTGAACGAGGGCTCGCGGTCGAAAGGCTCGGGAGCAGGTGCCGAGAACGGCGACGGCGCGGGCTCCAGCTCGAAGCTGCCCCAGGCCGGCTCCGCCGGGAACGCGGGCGCGGGCTCCTCCGAGGTCAGCGGCAGGCTCTCCGGAGCCGCGAAGTCCGGCACCGCCATCATCGCAGGCATCTGCGTCTCGAGGGCCACGCGGAGCCGCGGGGGCCGCCGAGACCAGCAGCTCCTCGACCCGCTGGAGCAGCTCCTGCGAGTCGAACGGCTTCTTCAGGAACGAGTCGGCCCCGACAGGCGCGGGCCTGGCCCTCGTCGAACGGCTCGAAGGTGCCGACCAGGAGCAGCACGGGCACGTCCGGCCGGACTGGCCTTGGCCCGCCGGCAGACCTCGTAGCCGTTGGCGCCGGGCATGTGCACGTCGGCGATCACGAAGTCCGGGTTGACCTCGTGCAGCAGCGCGACCGCCTCGTCGCCGTTGCTGACGGCGCGGACCTCGTAGTCCTCGTCCATGAACGTCAGCTCGATGACCTTCTGGATGGTGACGCTGTCGTCCGCCAGCAGAATCCTTCTCTTCATTCCGCCTCCGTCGTTCTCAAAGGTAACGTAGCACCCCGGTGCCGGGGCCGTCAAATCTTTTCTTCGGAGAGGGTTACGAAGCCGGGACGGCGGCGAGCCGGTCCTGCAGGTACTCCACGATGGACTTGCGTGGAAGTGCCGGGCAGGAAGATCGCGTCGACTCCCGCGGTCTTCAGGCCTGCGATGTCCTGCTCCGGGATGATGCCGCCGGCGAAGACCAGGATGTCTTCCGCTCCCTGCTCCCGGAGCAGCCGCGTCACCTCGGGCAGCAGGACGTTGTGGGCGCCCGAGAGGATCGAGAGGCCGACCGCGTCCACGTCCTCCTGCACGGCCGCCGCCGCGATCTGCTCGGGCGTCTGCCGCAGCCCCGTGTAGATGACCTCGTAGCCGGCGTCGCGCAACGCCCGCGCCACCACCTTCGCGCCGCGGTCGTGCCCGTCCAAGCCCGGCTTGGCGATCAGAATACGCAGCCTTCTCTCACTCATGGCGCGGGATTGTAGCAGAGGCGCTTCCAGGAGAGACGCTCCGCCCTATTTCAGAAAGAAGTGGATCAGGTCCGTCTTCGGCGGCTGATACCCGAGCTGGCGCATCAGCGACACCACCTGCCCCCGGTGGTACGTCGAGTGGTTCACCATGTGGAACACCGGCTGCCAGAGAGGCCGGGTGATGGTCTCGCCCCTGGTTCGTCCAGATGATGTCCGCCGCGAGCTGTTCCTCGGTCAGCGAGGCAAGGAGGAACTCCAGCTCCGAAGCCGTCTCGGACCAGTTGGCGGCGAGCGTCTCCAGGTCGGAAACCGGAGGATCGCCCAGGATGGCCTCCTGGCCCATGAAGCGGGCCATCCAGCGCCGCTGCGAGCCGAGGATGTGGGAGAGCGTGCCGAGCATGGAGCCGAAGCTCACTCCGGCATCGCGGACGAGGTGCTCCGGGCTCACCCCCCGGGCGGCGTCGAGCATGACGCGGTCCGCCCAGAGGGTGAAGAGGAGGAGCTGGCGGGTCTGCGCAAGGAGTCCCATCTTAGAAGACCGCCGGCTCCTCGTAGGTGCCGAAGACCTCGCGCAGCGCGTCGCTGATCTCGCCCACCGTGCAGTAGGCCTTCACGCAGTCGAGGATCAGCGGCATGGTGTTCGCGTCGCCCGCGGCGCCCTTCTTCAAGGCGTCCAGCGTGCGCTCCACCGCCCCGGGGTCGCGCCGCGCCTTGACCTCGTTGATGAAGGCGATCTGCCGGTCGGCCAGATCGTCCGCGATGTAGAGGATCTCGATCGGCTCCTCGTCGGTCACCTGGAAGGCGTTGACGCCGACGATGAGCTTCTCCTTCTCCTCGAACGCCCGCTGGTAGGCGAAGGCGGCGTCCATGAGCTCGCGCTGCGGGAAGCCGGCCTCGATCGCCTCCACCATGCCGCCGAAGCTCGTCGATGCGCCGGAAGTAGTCGAAGGCGCCGTCCACCATCCGCCGGGTCATCTCCTCCACGAACCAGCTCCCGCCCAGCGGATCGACCGTGTTGATCACTCCCGACTCGTGGGCGAGGATCTGCTGCGTTCGCAGAGCCGTGCGGGCGTTCTCCTCGGTGGGAAGGGCCAAGCGTCTCGTCGAGCGAGTTGGTGTGCAGCGACTGGGTGCCGCCGAGGACCGCCGCCAGCGCCTGGACGGTGGTGCGCACCACGTTGTTGATCGGCTGCTGGGCGGTCAGCGAGCAGCCGGCCGTCTGGGTGTGGAAGCGCAGCATCCAGGAGCGCGGGTTCTTGGCGCCGTAGCGCTCGCGCATCACCTTGGCCCAGATCTGCCGCGCCGCGCGGAACTTGGCGATCTCCTCGAAGAAGTCGTTGTGGCTGTTGAAGAAGAAGGAGAGCCGCGGCGCGAACTCGTCCACGTCGAGCCCGGCGTCGATGCCGTACTGGACGTACTCCATGCCGTCGCGCAGCGTGAACGCCAGCTCCTGGAGCGCCGTCGAGCCCGCCTCGCGGATGTGGTAGCCGGAGATCGAGATCGTGTTCCACCGCGGCACGTGCTGGGCCGCGAAGGCGAACTGGTCGGTGATCAGCCGCATCGACGGCCGCGGCGGATAGATGTACTCCTTCTGCGCGATGTACTCCTTGAGGATGTCGTTCTGGAGCGTGCCCGAGACGTGCTTCTTGATGTCCACCCCCTGCTTCTCGGCCACGGCGAGGTACATGGCGAAGAGGATCGGCGCCGTCGAGTTGATGGTCATCGACGTCGTGACCTCGCCCAGCGGGATGCCGTCGAAGAGGACCTCCATGTCGGCCAGGGTGTCCACCGTCACGCCGCACTTCCCCACCTCGCCCTTGGACATCTCGTGGTCCGAGTCGTAGCCGTAGAGGGTGGGCAGGTGGAAGGCGACCGAGAGGCCGGTCTGGCCCTGGGAGAGGAGGTACTTGAAGCGCTGGTTGGTGTCCGCCGCCGTGCCGAAGCCGGCGAACTGGCGCATGGTCCACAGCTTGCCCCGGTAGCCGGTGGGATGGATGCCGCGCGTGTACGGGTACTCGCCGGGGATGCCGATCTCCTGGATGGGATCGACGTCCGCCACCTGCTCGGGGGTGACGAGGTGAGGCACCTCCATGCCGGAGACCGTCGTGAAGTCCTTCTTCCAGAAGGGGACCTGGGCCTCCGCCTTGGCCTTGGCGCCCTCCCACCGCTGCCGCGCCTCGGCCATGGTCTCGAGGGCATCCTCTTTGAGGACCGAGTCGGCGCGATTTTTCTCGGGCAGTGCCTCGGTCAGAAGGGTCGGTTCCTGGTCCTTCACGGCCATTCCTGAAAGCTCCTTTCGCAGGCGGACGATGCCCCTCCCCGGGGCGCAGGCGTGACAAAGTATAGACGATGGGAGACAGCCCCGTGGATTCCTGGCAGCCGCGCTACGCGCTGACGCTGGAGATGGCCCGCAGCCTGATGGAGATCGAGGCCGCACGGGCGGTTGTCGAGCAGATCCCCCTGCCTCCGGCAATCCAATCCGAGCTCCGCCGCCAGGCCCGGGTCCGCTCCACCCACTACTCCACGCGGATCGAGGGCAACCGGCTGACGCTGGCTGAAGCCGAGAAGGTCGTCGAGGGCAAGAAGGTCCAGCTTCACGGCCGGGAACGGGATGCCGGAGAGGTCCGGAGCTACTGGAAGGCCCTCCTGCGCGTCGAGGAGTGGGCCACCCGGGGGGACGACCTGACCGAAGAGATGATCCGGCGCCTTCACGCTCTGGTCGAGGGAAGGACGCGCCCCAGTCCCTACCGCGACGGCCAGAATGCCATCCGGGATTCCGAGACGGGAGCCCTCGTCTATCTCCCGCCGGAGGCCAAGGACGTGCCGGTCCTCATGGCCGGCCTGATCGAGTGGATCCAGCAAGCCCGAGAGGAGCGCCTCCCTCCCCCGATCCTCGCCGGACTGGCCCACTACCAGTTCGTCACCATCCATCCCTACTACGACGGCAACGGCCGCACGGCCCGCCTTCTCGCGACGTTCCTTCTGCACCGGGACGGCTACGGTCTCAGCGGCCTCTACTCGCTGGAGGAGCGGCACGCCCGGGACCTCGCCGCGTATTACGGGTCCTTGGCCGTCCACCCTCACCACAACTATTACGAGGGGCGGGATACGGCGGACATCACCGCTTGGCTGGAGTACTTCCTGACCACCCTGGCGGAGGTCTTCGTGAGAGCGAAAGAGGAGGCTCTACGCCACGCGAGCGGAGAGCGGTCAACACTGGAACCGGAAGCCCTGCGCCGGCTCGACGCCAGAGCCCGGACAGTCCTTGGGCTGTTCACGAGAACTGAGGAGATCACCTCCGCAGATGTGGCCCGCCTCCTCGGCCTCTCGGATCGCGCAGCTCGTGACCTCCTTCGGAGTTGGGTCGGGAACGGTTGGCTGACGGTCGCCAACCCCTCTCGCCGTGGGCGATCCTACCGGTTATCGGCGGATTATCGGCAGTTTATCGGCGGTTTAACGGCAGAGCCTCAGTAGCGGTCCGTCTCTGCTAGACTGCACCGCTCAATTCCGGCGGTGTCCGCATCCGAGGGCTCCCGCTTTCCGAGGTAACCACATGCTCAAAAAGACTTCGCTCCGACTGCCCCTGCTCGTGCTGGGGATTTCGCTCCTCCTCGGCTGGACGGCCTGCAAGCCCGCCGCGGACAAGGAAGGGACCGCCTCGGCTCCAGGGGCGGACAACACCGCGGCCTCCTCAACCGGGACAACCGGGACCGCCGCTCCGGGCAGTCCGGCCACCCCCGGGCAGGCTCCTGCGGGCGCTCTCGATGGCGCCATGTCCACCCTGTCCCCGACTCCCGCGAATCCCGCGGACGCCAAGCCCGTGCAGGCCAAGGATCTGCCGGAGGTCGTCGCCAAGATCAACGGTACGCCGGTAACGCGGGAGGCCCTGCTCCAGGCTTCCCAGATGGTGCAGGTCCGGCTGGCCCAGCAAGGCCGTCCCGCCAAACCCACGGTGGGCTTCTACCGCCAGGTGCTCGACGAGGTCATCGGCATGGTGCTCCTCCAGCAGGACGCCAAGACCTCGGGCGTGACCGCCACGGACCAGGAAGTCCAGCAGCAGATCGCGATGCAGAAGGGCAACTTCCCGGACGAGGCGACCTACAAAAAGGCGCTCGCCCAGGCCGGCCTCACGGAGGAAAAGCTCCGCGAGCAGGCCCGCGACCAGATCGCCGTCCAGAAGTACCTCCGGAGCCGCCTCGCCCAGGCCGGCAACGTCACGGACCAGGCGACCCGCGAGTTCTACGACAAGAACAAGGCCAAGATCCAGGCTCCCGAGCGGGTGCGCGTGCGGCACATCCTCATCCGGTTCGATCCCCAGAAAGGCTCACCGGCGGACAAGGAGAAGGCGCGGGAAAAGACGGCGGACCTGCTGAAGCGCGCTCAGGCGGGAGAGGACTTCAGCAAGCTCGCCGCCGAGAATTCCGAAGATCCCAGCTCCAAGGCCCGCGGCGGAGAGCTGGACTGGATCGTCCAGGGCCAGATGGTGCCGACGTTCGAGCAGGCCGCCTTCGCCCTGAAGAAGCCGAACGAGCTGAGCCCCGTGGTGGAGAGCCAGTTCGGCTTCCACGTCATCCAGTTGCTGGAGCGCCAGGGCGCGGGCACGCTCCCCTACGAGCAGGTGAAGGGCCGCATCGGCCAGCTCCTCCAGCAGCAGCAGGCCCAGCAGCAACTCGCGACGCGCATGCGCGAGCTGCGGTCCAAGGCGAAGGTAGAGGTGTTCCTGTAGAAGGGGAGGGAGCACGGACTGACACAGACGAACACGGACCAGCACGGACGAATACCGTCCTGTCCCCGTCCGTGCTAGTCCGTGTCAGTCCGTGCTCGTCCGTGTCCCCCCGCGGCCCTGCCCCTACGAAGTCAATTCCCCGAGCGTGGCCTCCCCGCCATCCAGCGAGCGGGTCACCTTGTCCACAATCTCCAGCGTCTCGATCTCATCTCCGCCCGCGGCTCCCATCTCCTTGAAGCGGCGGGCGGCGGGGAGCACCCTCAGCTCCAGCGAGCCCACGGCCTTGTTGTAGGCGTCCACGCTCTGGCCCAGGTTCTTGCCCATGGCCGCGAGGTGGCTGGCGAAGGTTCGCAGCCGCTCGTAGAGGGCCTTGCCCAACTCGCTGATCTCGCGGGCGTTCTCTTCCACCTGCTCCTGCCGCCAGCCGTAGGCCACCGCACGCAGCAGGGCGATCAGGGTCGTGGGCGTCGCGAGGATCACCCGCTGCTCCACCCCGTGCTCGATGAGCGAAGGGTCCTGCTCCAGGGCGGCGCTGAAGAAGGTTTCGCCCGGCAGGAACAGGACCACAAACTCCGGCGCCGGCTCGAACTGCGCCCAGTAGCTCTTCATGGCCAGACGGGTGAGGTGGTTGCGGATCTGCCGCGCATGGTCGCGCAGCTTCGCGCGGCGGCTCTCCTCATCCGGCGCATCCAGGGCGTCGAGGTAGGCGTCCAGGGGCGCTTTGGCGTCGATCACGATGTTCTTCCGGCTGGGCAGGCGGATCACGAGGTCCGGCCTCTGCCGGCCCTCCTCGGTGGTGACGGACGCCTGGACGGCGAAGTCGCAGTAGGCCACCATGCCGGCCATCTCCACCACGCGCTGGAGCTGGATTTCGCCCCAGCGCCCGCGGGCCGTGGGGGACCGCAGGGCACCCGCCAGCCGGGTCGTCTCGCGCTCCAGATTGGATTGGGCGGAGGCCAGCCCCTTTAAATGATCGGTCAGGCTCGAATAGGCCACGGCGCGGGCGGTCTCGATCTCCTGGATCTTCTGGTCCACCTTCTGGAGCGACTCCTTGAGTGGCCTGACCAGATCGCCGATGGCCTGCTGGCGCAGGTCGAGATCGCCCCGGGCCGTCTCCTGGAACCGCTCCAGAGTGGCCTTGGCGAGATGGAGAAAACTGGCGTTGTTGTTCTGGAGCGCCTCGGACGAGAGGGCCTTGAAGGTGTCCGAAAGCCGGGCCTGCGCCTCGTCCAGGAGGCGGATCTTCTCCGCGGCGGTCTGCCGCTCCTTCTCCAGAGTCGTCTGGAGGACCGCCCGCTCCTCCCGGAGGCGGATGCTCTCTCCCGAGACCTTGGCGAGCCGGGCTTCCAGTGCGCTTCGCTGCTGCCGGGCGATCAGCCAGATCGCCGCGGCTCCGAGGACGAGGGCCAGGATGTGGGTCAGGACGTCCATCGGCGCACCACCTCACGATCTTGTGGTTACACAAGGAGCTTAGCACAAGATGATGGGGTGGATGGGGCGCACCAGAAGCTCAACGGCGAGGAAACCTGGCGGTGCCAACACGGCCAGATCTCCTCGCCGGGAACCACGTCGTGCGGCTGGCGGGCAGTCAGGAATCTAACCTGCTCCCGATGGATCTAGTTGCAGGCACAATAGGAGCTGCATCCATTCGCTCCCACCCGCGAGCACCGGAACTCGCGGACATCCCCACCGCAATTTGCCGAGCAATTGGCGTTCGCCACCCGGCAGCAGGCGTTGAAGAGGGCGTCGTCCACGGCATCCAGGAAGATTGGTGCGTCATCCGGGAGAGTCTGGCCGGGATCGGGGGCGTCGACCTGGGCCGCGAAAATAGCTGCCAGGTCGGGAGCGGGGACTGGCTCCTCCACTCCATTGGCGAAGGTGGTGAACGGGGAGAGGGCAATCAGAGCGAGGACGACGAGGCTAATCCGTACAACTCCTCTCATAAAGCACCTCCTGTAAGTCATTTGTTGGATACGGACCAGAAACTCGAAGCCGGCCGCACGCCAGCTCTTAATGGAAGCTGCAAAAGATGTACCCACTCGGAACCGCGGACCCGGGTCATCCGGAGCACGTGCCCCTAGCGGCCCTGCCGGAGGGGCGGCGAAGAGAAGCTCCCTCCGCCGCGCTTGGAGTGGGTTACGGGCAGATGTTGCAGATGCAGTTCGAGTGACACCCTGGGAACTCAAGGGTGCAGTTGAACTCGAAGACGCCGCAGCCGCAGCTGGCCGCGCACTCCGCGAACCTCTGGAAACAGCAGGTCCCCGGAGGGCCTTGCGCCTCGGTCCTGGACACGCCGGACGCGAGCACGGCAAGCGGGAACGCCAGCAGAAGGGCTTTTCTTAGAAGAGTTTTTCTCATGATGGATCTCCTTCTTGGTGACGGTGGACGGCCGGGGGGTCCGCGTACGTCGAGCCTAGGGGCAGATGTTGCAGATACACGACGCCTGGCAGGTCGCCGGATCGCAGTTGAACTCGAAGACGCCGCCGCAGGGTGAACAGGCCGCCTGACAGGCGACCCTCCGTGCGGTGCAGCAGCTCGCCGCGGTCTGCTGGGCTTGCGCCAACGGGAAGAGCGTCGTGAGGTCGCCGGACGCCGGGGTCTGCGGCGCCGCGCCGAGGAAGCTCAGGCCGGCATCACATCCCTGGGAGTCGTCCGGCGGGAAAACCGGAACCTCCGCGGCGGCCGCGAAGGCGGGTACAAGCAGCAGAGTAAAAAGGCTGAGCAGAATCGTTTTTCTCATAGGTGTACTCCTTGTCGGTCAAACGATGTCTGCGGTGGCCCGGCCGCCCACCAGTCCCTGAGGAACTGCAAAATCCATGCGCAGATTCAAATAACGCGGCTCAGCGCTGCAGCAGGCTGCGCGCGATCACCAGCCGCTGCATCTCGCTGGTGCCCTCGTAGATGGTGGTGACTCGCACGTCCCGGTAGAGGCGGGAGATCTCGTAGTCGTCGTGGAAGCCGTTGCCGCCGTGGATCTGGAGGCTCTCCTGGCAGGCGCGGTTGGCGGCTTCGGAGGCGAAGACCTTGGCCTGGGCGGCGAGCCGGCCGGCCTGGGCGCTGTGCTCCATGGAGCCCGCGTACTGCATGAGCGCCCGGGCGGCGGCGAGGTCCGTCGCGATCTGGGCGATCTTGAACTGGATGGCCTGGTTCTTCGCGATGGGAGCGCCGAACTGCACGCGCTCTTTGGAGTACTCGACGGCCAGCTCCAGGGCCCGCTGGTGGATGCCCACCGCCTGGGCCGCGATGCCGAGCCGCGAGTGGTCGAGAGTCGCGAGGGCGATCTTCAGGCCTTGCCCCTCCTCCCCGAGGAGGTTCCCGGCAGGCACGCGGCAATCCGAGAAATAGATCTGCGCCGTGCGGGAGGACTTGAGGCCCAGCTTCTCCTCGGGCTGGCCGACCGAGAAGCCCGGCGCGTCCGCGGGCACCAGGATGGCCGAGAGCCCCTTCTTGCCCGCCTCGGGGTTGGTCCGCGCCACCACCACGAACCAGCCCGCGTAGCCCGCGTTGGTGATCCAGGCCTTCTCGCCGTTCAGCACCCAGAAGTCCCCGTCGCGCCGGGCCGTGGTCTTGAGGCTCCCGGCGTCGCTCCCGGCGCCCGGCTCCGTCAAGCCGAAACCGCCCAGGGTCTCGCCCGAGGCGAGGGACGGCAGGACCCGCCGTTTCAGCTCCTCGCTGCCGAACCGGATGATGGGCCAGCAGCAGACCGAGTTGGTGACGCTCATGGTCACGGCCACGGCCGGATCCACCCGCGAGACCTCCTCCATCGCCAGCAGATAGGAGAGCGTGTCCATGCCGGCCCCGCCGTACTCCTCGGGCACCATCATGCCGAGCAGGCCCATCTCCCCCATCTCCTTGAAGATCTCGACCGGGAAGCGGTGCTCGCGGTCGCGCTCGGCGAGCCCGGGGCGGATCCGCTCCTCGGCGAACCGGCGAACCTCGTCGCGCAGCAGCTCCTGGTCCTCCGTGAAGGAGAAATCCACCCCGGTAGCGGGGGTGATTGCGGGGGAGACGGGCTCGGTGAGCACGGCCATGGCGGTCTCTCCTCAGGCCTTGTTGAGGACCCAGTCGGCGATCACCATCTTCTGGATCTCGCTCGTGCCCTCGTAGATCTCGGTGATTCGCGCATCCCTGAAATAGCGCTCGACGTTGTATTCCTTGGTGTAGCCGTAGCCGCCGTGGATCTGGAGCGCCTTGTTGGTGACGCGCTGGGCCATCTCGGAAGCGAAGAGCTTGGCCTGCGCAGCCTCCAGGGTGTAGCGCTTGCCGTGGTCCTTGGCCCACGCCGCCTTCCAGGTGAGGAGCCGGGCGGCGTCCAGCTCGGTCGACATGTCGGCGAGGTAGAACTGGATGGCCTGGAAGTCCGACAGGTGCTGATTGAACTGCTCGCGCTCCTGGGAATAGGCGAGCGCCTCCTCGAAGGCCGCCTGGGCGATGCCCACGGCCTGGGCGGCGATGCCGATGCGGCCGCCGTCGAGAGTGGCCATGGCGACCTTGAAGCCCTCGCCCTCCTCGCCCAGGCGCCACTTCGCGGGGATCCGCATATTGTCGAAGGCCAGCTCCGTGGTGCCCGAGGCGTTCACGCCCAGCTTGAACTCGTGGATTCCGTGGCTGTAGCCCGGCGTGTCGGCGGGCACGATGAAGCAGGTGATCCCCTTGTGCTTCTTGGACAGGTCGACCGAGGCGAACACCAGGGCGATATCCGCATCCGTGCCGTTGGTGATGAAAATCTTGTTGCCGTTGAGGACGTAATCATCCCCCTCGCGGCGGGCGGTGGTCCGCAGGCCGGACGGATCGGAGCCGGCGCCGGGCTCGGTCAGGGCGAAGCAGCCGAGCTTCTGGCCAGCAGCCAGGGGAGTGAGGAACTCCTTCTTCTGCTCCTCGGTGCCGAACTTCAGCAGCGGGCCGCAGACCAGGGAGTTGTTGACCGACAGGATCACGCCTGACGTGGCGCAGACCCGGCTGATCTCCTCGATGACGACGCAGTAGGCGACGGTGTCCATGCCGGCGCCGCCGTACTCCTCGGGCACGTACACGCCGGCCAGTCCGAGCTCGCCGGCCTGGTCGAAGAACGAGCGGGGGAACTCGCCCGTCTCGTCAATCTCCTTGGCCCGTGGCTTCGCGACCTCCTCGGCGAACCGCCGGACGGTCTCCTGCAACAGCTTCTGCTCTTCGTTGAGCTCGATCTTCATGGTCTTCCTTTGTGAGTCGGATTGCGGGGCGGGGGTCCCTGGGATGGGAGCCGAGCCCCCGGGATCGTAGCAACGGGCTATACGCGGGTCAAGAACGTCTACCCATACTGTTGAAGTGCGTTAGAGCGGCTCTCCCTGAAGCTCTAGGAGTTCTTGAGTCGTACGTAGCACCCCGTCCTGTCCTACTTCTAGGACGTTTGGGCCCAGCAACTCTCGGCAACGTTCGGCCAGCTCAGCATTCGGAAGTATGTGTAGGTACCAAGCCAAGACCAGTATCGCTGCCCTTTCATTCCTTTCCTTACTGGAGTAGTAATTCTGGAGTAATCTTTCTAAGTCCTCTCGAGTGACGGCGCCACACCGCATCCCTTCATCACGCGACGCAAGCGGCTGGGAAGCTATGGCCCAGAGAGCAAAATGGCGGATCCCACGATTAGTGCTTTGTTGCGAGAGTACGAAGAGCCGGCCAAGTATATCCGGCTGTGCTGGCGGTATCCAAACACGACACGCGCCGAGCCAAGCTAGCGCCCAAGACACTGCATATTGCTCGGAAGGATGGTCTGACAACAGCATCAGCGACAAGATATCGCCCCCTTGACAAAGAAACTCAGCGCAAGCCTTGATATCAGCCTGCTGGTCATTCTGACTGAGCCTGAAGCATAAATACATAAACCCAAGCGCCCCTTCGCAGCGAGCACCCCTGTCAGCATCCCCCATCATTTTATTGAACTTAGCAGCTACAGAAAAATATCCGGGCAAGTCCTCAGTTTCAATTGCTTGCCACCATGCGGCTTGCACTAAAGCCTGGTCGCCAGTGGGAAAATCTGGAGTTTTAGCAAGGAACATCCTTTTGGCCTCCTCACATAAATCTTTCCCGTAGCGACCTCTTGCAAGAGTGGAGGTAAATCTTGCACCTTCTAGAACATCACGAAATCGAACTAGTTCACTCATGGCGGCACGGATTGTTTCTGGTCGCGCAGCAGCCTCGTCGGCCAAGCAGTTACCGAGGGCAGTAAGTGCCTGGGTAAGGGGCATGCCAAAATCGTCCTGATCTTTACGCATGCCCACTATTTCTGTAAGTCGCTGAATCAACCCCTCAGTCGCCTTACCTCCTAAGACCGCAGCAAGCGGGATGACCTCGCGCCATTCCTCCTTCTCGAAATGCGGTTCAAGGACACTGACGAGCGTATCCTCCTCTGTCCGACCAGGATGCCAGCCTTCAACCATAGCCTGCGCCGTGAGGAATTCTTGAAAGGTGAGGTGTCGAAATTCGAAGAACTCGACCAGCCGGCCATTCTCTACGTCATGCCCGGACATCATCAATAGACTGCTACGGTCTTCGACGCGATGAATAAACTGATCCACTGTGTCCTTGACGTAACCAAGCTCTGTGGGGAGGGAATCGCGAGATTCCTGCAACAACGCAGCAAGTCGGGGACGGCTGATCTTCTGTACGCCATCGAGCATCATTGCAGAGGCCACATAACAAAGCTGTGGCAAGGCCTCCTCTTCAGGGATCGGATCGTGACCTTCGGTGTTCCAGGTCATGAGGAGAACTTCCACAGCCTTCCCATAGAGGACAGCTCGCCGAGTAGGAAGTGAACCAACCCAGCGCTTTACCAGTAGTAGCGTCGTGAGTAGCAGCGGGTTCAAGGCTAGGCGCTGGATGCGGTCGTTCCCCACAATGGTAGTGGCGAGTTTCTCAGCATCGGCACGGACTTTCTCCGTATCGCCTACCACTTCCCGATGCCAAGCAACGGTAAGGCGACGAATATCGTCTCCGTCGAAAGGCGAGAGGGTTGTGTGGATACAGACCGAAGCCAGATGTGCCGCTACGTGTCGGAAACCAGCCTCACGCGAGGTGACAACCATAGCGATGCCTGGATACGCCTGCAGAGCTGTTCGCAAAGTGCAGACAAAGGCGGCACGGTCACCAGGGTCCGAAATTTCGTCCAGCCCATCCACCAGCAACAGGACACGTCCATCGAGGAGCGCACGATCCACATAGGCCAAGAATGTCGCCGCGTGCTGGCGGACTCGTTCACGTTGCGATAGAGCTTCGAGCAGATCAGCGAAAGAACCGCGAGCCAAGGAACGCAATTCGCGACAGCGGAAGAAGAGCGGCAGCCAATCGCGTTGCGGGAGGTCGTCAGCTATTTGCTCGCGCCGAATAGGGTCAGCGTAAGCGACAGCGAGGCGCTTGATCAAGGTAGATTTACCGCCACCGGGGGCTGCGAGGAGTGCAAGGCGCTGGTGCTCCGCAAGGACAGCGCCAGCCATCTGCCGTTCCAGCTTTTGAGGTTTACCTTCATCCTTGATTGTAACGTCAAGGTGGAGCGGCACGAATAGGTTCTCCAGCCGGAGCCGAGATTCGACCTCCCCGTCCGCAGGCAGGCCATCGAGCTGAATATATCCGCACTCACTCTCAAGATACTGTCGGTAGGCCGCAAGAGCGTCCGCAACTCGGGGATCGTTGTCCGAGCCAGGCGGCGGTGCTGGATTGAGGCAAGAGAATTTGTGAAGCTTGCCTCTACAGGTGCGATCGGCAGCGATTACCTCATCGGCAAGTGCACGAGCGAGTGGTGTGCCATCGGAATGGATGAGCGCAACGTGGGTACGCGCCTTGCCTTGAGTGTAGTAGATCGCCCAAATCCAACCGCGCTCGTGAGCGAGGAGGTCAACTTCGGGATCGAGAACGAGATGATCGAGATCTCCGCAGCAACGGCCGGCAAGCTCGGTAGCCCGCTCTTTTGGGATAAGAATGCGCCCCTGCACCAACTCGCTGACGACCTGGGCGCCCGTCAATAGGACGTTAGGTTCCCGTCGCTTCTTTTCCTGCTCAATCGCAGTTTCCTTGAAGCCAGCCAGAGAGATGAAGTAGCCAATGACTGGGCGCTCGTCTTCTCGCTCAGCATCGAGGACACCCACAAACTTGTTTAGATCGTCACCGCCAATAGGCTTCGCCGTGGCCTTGCACTCAGCAATAGCGCGGCGGGGTTCGAGGCGGTGCTCCGCCGAAAGGTCTACTTCTCGACCGGCTGTGTGGACGTTGAGGCGCGGCTGCTCGTAGCCGAGGGCGACGAAGAGGTCCGCCATGAGACGGCCGAAGAGGTCGCCGCGGCGGTTGTTCTCCTTTTCGAGGATGCGGATGGAGACTGGTTCTTGCATGAGAGACTGAATTATATCGCAGGGTCTCAGTTCCCCGGTCTTAGAGCATGCGGCCTTTTGCGGCCCGAAGGGTCGCGAGAATTCAACCCAGGGCCTCAGCCCACCCTCTTATACACATCTCCGCCCTGGTCCGTTTGCTCTCCTTCGGCCAGCATCTTCGCCCTGCAGGGGCGGGAGTTGCCCAGCCCGGGGCGTCAGCCCCGGGGACCGGTACCCCTCCCCCATCCAAGTCCCGAAGGGCCGTCAGAGACGCTCCCGGAAGCCAAGCCTGACAAGGACCGGATCTGTCGGCCCTTCGGGGCTCGGAAATCTCGTGGCTCCCGTTCCCGGGGCTGACGCCCCGGGCTGGCCAACTCCCGCCCTTGCAGGGCGCAAGAAGGGGCCGAAGACCGGCGAATGGGCGCCACTCTGCCGGCCCGTTGGGCCGGGGGGCCGGCAACTTGGAACACAATCTTGTGTTCCAATCGCTTGGAACACAAGACACAAGGAGTCCACACAAGGCAAGCGGGCGGGAGCCGGAGGGCGAAGAGACCCTTTCCGGCGGGTCTTGAGGAGCCGCCGGCCTCTTTGCGCGTGCTGGAAACCTCTCCGCAACAACTACTTGCGTCAGAATGGCGGCCGCTGGCCGCTTTGGGATACCCGTTGAGGTCTCGTCAACAACCGGAGCCGTCCAACGGCGATCCGCCGGCCTCCTTACCCCACCAGAAGACCTCGCCAATCTACAAAAGCGCTCGCGATGCAACACAAGACGGGCCGAATCCTCATTCGCCGGGCTCTTTGGAACAACTCGCGAGCCCTCTGCAACAACTGGAGACCTCATTGCAACGAGTCGAGAGGGCTTTGCCACAAGTCGAGACCCCGGCGCAACGACTGGAGAGGCTTCGAGTCGTTGCAAAGAGGGTTCGAGTCGTTGTGCCGACCCCGGTGGGACGACTCGCGAGCTCGCGAGTTGTTGAAATGACCCCGGCGGAAGCCCTGGAGACCCTTGCAGTCGTCCCGTTGACCCCGGCGAACGTTGCAAGCAGCCTTCGAGAAGGACCAGAGAGCGCGGCGGACGGGCGGGAGACGGGAACCGGAGTCCTCGCAGGGCAAGGACTTGGTGCCGCGGCTGGAAAAATTGAAGGAAGTGGGCCGGCAGGGATGCCAGCGGTCCCAGAGAAAGACTCCTGGTAATCCCGGGTCCGGGCGGCACTGCCCGAGAGGTGGGCGGGCGCGGTGCCCGCCAGGACCACGGCCATCAGGAGATTCCAACCGATTCGACGGAGCACCCGGTCCCCTCCATCTGCACCGGTTTCCCTGTGCAGATGGAGATCGTACTCCTCTTCCGGGCGTCCCTTCCTCAGAGCGTCCCTTCCTCAGATCAGGGGCGGCAGACGGGCGTCAAGTAGTAGTTGTTATCCCACAGGAAGGGAAGCTGGTTGCCGCCCGGTCCCGGTTGCACCAGGCAGTTGGCGCCGTCGAACGACGGCTGAGTGCTGGTGTTGTTGAAGTTGTTGTAGGCCGTATGCGGACACGGACCGTTGGGATGCCACACCGGCGCGTAGTACATGCCCTCGTTCCAGATGAAAGGAGAGACCCCCGGCCAGGTGAACATGTAGCAGTTGGCGCCGTCGTAGGTTCCGCCAAAGGGACAGTGGTTGGGCCCGGAAGACGCGGAGATGTAGTAGTTGTTGCTCCAGATGAAGGGGTTCGGACCGCCGTTAGCCGACCCGATGTAACAGTTGGCGCCGTCGAACCACGGCTGGATGCTGGTGTTGTTGAGCATGTCCCACACCGCGTGGGGGCAGGGACCGGACGGATGCCAGACGGGCTTGTAGTAGAAGCCGCCATTCCAGATGAAAGCACTGTTTCCCGGAACGGACCACATATAGCAATTGGCCCCATCATAGACCCCTCCGGAGGGGCAAGGGTTGTTGCAGATCTCCGCGTAGGTGTTCACCGAGCAGCGCAGGGCGTCTTCATCGTCATCCTCGATCGACCGGGCGTTGTCAAAGTAGGTGGAGCGCATGGTGGGGCGAACGCCCAGGAAGGTCGATACGTTGGTGTGATGGATCCCGAGGGAGTGCCCGAGCTCATGGGCGGCGACCGCCCGGATGTCGTAGTTGGTATTGCTGGTGGTCCAGTTCTTACTGGCGTTGAAGGTAATATCGGACTCGACGATGACCTGTCCCGCCTGCAGGGTCAAGGCAGTCAAGCCCAGGCAGTTGCCTGTGCAGCCGTTGCCGTACGCCCAGATCATGGTGTTGGTGCCGTTGGCGGCGAAACCGGTGTTGGTTCCGCTGCCGCGCGACAATTGATAATCCGAGCCTGAGACGCTGTTCCACTCGTTGATGGCGTGATCAACTCCGCCGCCCGCACCCGCGCCGTTGAGCGCCGGGTTGATGCGCCAGACGATGTTGCGGTTGTTCCAGTGGGTGAAGCCCCCGGGGTCGTCGCAGGGCACGGCGGCACCGGCGGTCACCGTTCCCACCGTGTTGTTCTGGATCATTCGGAAGGCGCGGGTGGGGGTGCTCCCCGCCACAGCCAGCAGCAGGCCCGCAGCAAGGATCCTCTCAGCTTGGTTCCAAGCAGACATCATTTCACCCCTTCCTCAGCAGGCTGCTGCTCGACCAGTGCCGTGATGGAACGCGTCAGCTCTGCCAGGCTCATACCTTTCTGGCCTCCCGGCACATCGGCATCTCCATCCTTGTCCTCCTCGTCTGGGATCAGTGCTTCCCCGGCGGCCTGGCTCACGGCCCACTGCACACCGTTCTGCTCCACGATGTTGAAGACCCCTTGGCTGTGTTCCGCCACGGTGGTCACGCGCTCGGTTCCCGGCAAGGCTTCATCGCGCAGGAAGAGCAGATAGGTCCGCCCTGGGATCAGGTCGGCGCCACCAGGGATCAGCGTGGTGTATTTCCCCGCCGTCCCTCCCATGAGGGTGAGGGAGAGATCCCCCGCCACCTTGCCCTTGAGCACCTCTTGGGTCCTGAGGCGGAAGTCGGTGAGAATGAGGCTCCCGTCCCGATTCCAGTAGGAGGAGGCGCCCTCGACGCTGGCGACCACGATGACGCTGTTGCCGGCCACCAGGTTTTCCAGGTCGGCTCGGATCAGGGTGAGAGCCCCGGCAGGCAGTGCCAGGACCCCGGCGAGGACGAGAGCCCAGGCGCCACGGAGTAAAGTTTCTCCAGATCTCAATTTTTGCTCCTTTTTCTGCAGCCGATGGTTATCCCTGCAACCTTGCAGGCCGAGAGAGGTGCCGGGTACCTTCACGCCGGCAGTATTTGTAGGTGCGTAAGGCCTGCTGATCGGGACAAGCCGCCAGGGCGGCGGCTGTAGGGCCTACTCTTCTTCCGGCTTGCCCGGGCCCGGGAGCGGGAAAAGTTCCCCTCCTTCTCAAGCCCCTCTTCTTGAGACACAATCCGCGGAATGAAGACAACCGACGAGGCCCTCCAGTATACGGAGACCGAGATCCGCAGCTTCCTGCCCACGGGGTGGGACCTGATCGGCAGCCAGCAGGGCGCCTGGGACGCCAAGAAGAAGATCTGGCGCGCCACTGTGCTCGACAACGTCGATTTCGACTGGCCGGTCGAGATCGAGGCCGGCGAGGCGAGCAAGCTGGGCCGCCTGGAGGCCCTGCGCCAGGCGATGGGCCGGGTTTATCGCGAGCGGCTGGGATAAGGCGGAAATCGAAGACAACAAGGACAGCAAGGACACCAGGGACGGCAAGGACGAACCAGGAAGGCGTGTTGCCCGTCCTTGAGGTCCTTGCCGCCCTGATCACCCCAGCAAAGTCAAAGGCTAACCTTCTCTTTGCCTACTGCCCGCTCCAGGGCGGAGCGATGCCGTTCGTGCGGGCGTAGGCGATGGCCTGGCCGAGGTGCTCGTGGCCGTGGGTGGCGAGCACCAGCACCGCGTCACGCACCGTGGCGTCGTGGCCGAACATCTTGATCTTCTTGTCCAGGTCGGCCGGGGACAGGGTCTGGACCTGCTGCTTGAGAGAGTCGAAAGACTTTTTCAGGGTGTCGATCGTCTTGGCCTTGTCGCCCCCCTCCTTCTCGAAGCCGCGGGGATCGACCCCGTCCGGGATCTTGGAGCCCCAGAAGGTGGGCAGGAAGTAGTTGGCGCCGGAGACGTGGGCATAGACCTCGCCCACGGACCGCACACCCTCGGCGGGACGCCACCCGAACTTGTCGGCCGGCGTGGCCTCGGCCAGCGCGACAAGCTTCTTCTGGGCCTCGTCGATCTGATACATGACCGAGGCCAGCTCGCCGCTGGGCTTCATCTCTTCCTTCTTCATCGTGTCCTTCTGCTCCGCCTTCTCCGCCATGGGCTTGTCCTGGGCATGAGCCGGCAGGGCCACGGCCGTGAGGGCGAGGGCGAGGACGGCGGTCGAACCGAAGAATCTCTTCATAGGGGGATCTCCTTTAGAGATGGATGGGGCGTTCAAAGAAGCGGCGGGATTCTATCCCGGGAACGGACTGCGGACTAGAATCACTCCGGCTCTTCGGAGGTGGCCATCTTGAGAATGACCCTGGCCGTGCTGGGCAGCGCCGGTCTCCTGTCGCTGCTGATCGTCGCCGTCGCCGCCCTGGGCCGGCGCTTCTTCTGGGTGCGCCAGCTCGCCTTCCCCCTGTACGTGGCGGCGGGCGTGGCCGCGCTCGAGACTTTCACCCTGATCGAGCCCGGCTACCGGAAGACGGCGATCGGGGGCGTCCTCCATTGGGCGTGGCTCTTCCTCGGCCTGATCACGGTCTTCCGGCTGCTGGGGCTCTATCTCTTCGACGTCCACCTGACGGCCCAGAAGGGGCTGAAGCTGCCGCCGCTGCTGCCGGCGGCCGCCATGGCGCTGATCTACATGGTGACGGCGTTCGTGACGCTGCGGTTCACCTTCCCGAAGCTCGATGTGGCGCCTCTGATCGCGACGTCGGCCGTCACCTCCCTGGTACTCGGCCTCGCGCTGCAGCCGATCCTCGGCAACTTCTTCGCCGGCCTGGTGATCACGCTGGAGAAGCCGTTCCGCCTCAACGACTGGATCCGGGTGGGAGACCAGGAGGGCCGGGTGGTGGCCATCACCTGGCGCACCACGCACCTGCGGACGCGGGACAACGACAATCTCGTCATCCCCAACGGCAAGCTGGCCGACGAGCGGGTGATCAATTACTACTTCCCGCACCCGGTCCACCTGGAGCGGGTCAAGGTCTCGGCTTCCTATGACGAGCCGCCGTACCGCGTGCGGCAGGTGCTGCTCGACTGCGCCGCCGGCGTTTCGGGCGCCCTGGACAAGCCGGCACCCGAGGTCTATGTGCTCTCCTTCGACGCCAGCGCCATCCTCTACGAGCTGCGCATCTGGATCGAGGACGTGGCCCAGGCGCCGCGCATCGCGAGCGACCTGCGGGCGCACGTCTGGGAGGAGTTCCACAAGGAGGGGATCACCATCCCCTACCCCATCCAGACCGTGGAGATCTCCCGCCGGAAGCCTTCCCTGCCGGCTCCGGGGAGCGCGGAGGCCCCCGAAAGCCACCGCCCCCGGCCGGCACGCCTCTACGTGGCCGAGGGTCCCGAGCGCGGCCGGGCGATCGATTTGGACGGCGGCGAGCCCGCGACCGTGGGCCGCTCCCGCACCTGCTCGCTGCCGCTGACGGATCCCAACGCCAGCAAGGAGCACCTGCGCCTGGCCTGGGAGGACGGCGCCTGGGTGATGACCGATCTCGGCAGCAGCCACGGCACGCGCGTCAACGGCCAGCCCGCCGGGCGGGCGGTGCTCCAGCCGTTCGATCGCATCGGAGTCGGCGACACGGTTATGATCTTCGAGAGCCACTCTTCCAAAAGCCATGCCGACCGACCATCCTGAGGCCATTGGCCCCTACACCGTCCGCGACTACCTCGGCAGAGCCGGAGGGTCCGCGGTCTATAAGGCGGCGGACCGGCAAGGCCGGCCCGTGGCCGTCAAGCTGTTCCCCGACCGCCTGAGCCGGGACCCCGCCATGGTCGAGCGCTTCCACCGCGAGCTCGCGGCGGTCGCGCCGGTCACCCGCCACCCCCACCTGGCGCAGGTCCTGGAGACGGGCCAGGAGGGGGACCGCCTCTACCTCGCCATGGAGCTGGTCGAGGGCACCTCGCTCGACCGGGTGCTGAAGCAGCGGCGGCTGTCACTCGCCGAGGCTTTCACGGTGATGCGGGGGATCTGCCGCGGGCTCGCCCACGGCCACCAGCACGGCCTCGTGCACCGGGGCCTGACGCCGCGGAACGTCCTCGTGTCGCCCGATTTCGACGTCATCAAGATCTCGGACCTGGGTGCCGCGAAGTTCGAGACGGCGGCGTCCAACCTGACCGCCACCCTGAGCACGGGCGAGATCCAGCTCGGCGCGCTCTACTACCTGGCGCCGGAGACGCTGGAAGGCCAGAAGTGGGATGCCCGGGCGGACCTCTACTCCGCGGGGGTGATCTTCCACGAGATGCTGACCGGCCGCACGCCCGGTCCTCAGTTCGCCCTGCCGAGCCAGCTCGATCCGTCGCTCTCCCAGGAGATCGACGTCGTGGTCCTGCGCTGCCTCGCCCGCCGCCCTGACGAGCGCTACGCGAACGCCGGCAACCTGCTGGCGGCCCTGGAGCGCCTGGAGGAGATCCTGCGGCTGCGCACCCTTACCGAGATCCGCGATATCTCCCAGGCGGGCTCGCGCCTGCTGGGGGGATCGGAAAAGGGCAAAAAGACGCCCCTCTATGTCGGTCTCGCGCTGCTGGCCCTGGTGATCCTCGCGGCGGTCGGGTACTGGCTGATGCGTTGATTGGCTCAAGATCGATTAAACTAGAGCTCCAATGCTCGACACCTCGCTTGTGTTCTTCACAAGCAACGCCGCCCAGGCTCTCGGCGCTCTGGTTCTAGCTCTGGTCCTGTTGGGGTTTCACCGCCTCTATCAGCGGCGGTTCCTCCTCATCTGGGCCTGGAGCTGGGGGGCGTTCTGCGCTTCGCTCCTGGCCGGCTCGCTCGCCCTGTTCCTGACGCCTCACATGCCGGCGAACGCGCCGCTGCGCTTCTCCGCTTCCGTCCTCTATATGACGGCTGGCTATTTGCAGGCCACCTGGCTGATCTTCGGCACCTGGGAGGTGGTCACCGGCAAGCTCCTGTCGCGACGGGTCCTGGCCGCCACACCCTTCCTCCTGTTCGCTCTCGGTTTCATGACGATCGCGGGCTCCCTGCCCATCGAGCCCCGGTACCGCGTGGTGATGCGGGTCGGCATCAAGTGCCTGGTCCTGGGCGTGGCCTTCGTGCTAGCGGCCTGGGGGGTGTGGCGCAGCCGCTCCCGGAACCTCGGCTTCGGGCGCCGGATGGTGTCCGGAGCTTTCCTTCTCTATGGAGCCCACCAGTTCCACTACCTGGTGATCCTGACGAGCCAGGTGATCGGCGTCGGCTCGATGAGCTACGCCGCCTATCTCTCCCCCTTCGACTTCCTGTTCCAGGCCCTGATGGGGGTCGGCATGGTGATCTGGCTGCTCGAAGAGGAGCGGCAGCAGGTCCTCGCCGCCTCGGCGCGGATCGAGCACCTGGCCTTCCACGACTCTCTGACCGACCTGCCAAACCGCAATCTGCTGGTCCAGTACCTCCAGACCGCCCTGGACCGCGCCGCCGTGCGCCGGGAGCGGCTGGCCGTCCTGTTCCTCGACCTCGACCGCTTCAAGGTGGTCAACGAGTCGCTGGGCAACCGCCACGGCAACGAGCTGCTCAAGGCCTTCTCGGAACGGCTGCGGCACCACCTCCGGGGCACGGACCTGATCGCGCGGCTGGGCGCGGACGAGTTCGCCGTCCTCCTGCCCGCCGTCGAGAGCGAGGGCACCATCGCGCACGTGGCCGAGAAGCTGCTCGGGATCATCCGCCGCCCCTTCGCTCTCCAGGGGCGCGAGATCTACCTGACGGCGAGCATCGGCGTCAGCCGCTTTCCGGAGGACGGAACCGACGCCGAGACGCTGCTCAAGCGGGCCGAGATCGCCATGTACCGGGCCAAGGAGGCCCACCGGGACAGCTACCAGCTCTACACCTCCGGCATGGACTCCAACAGCCTGGAGCGGATCTCCCTGGAGGCCGACCTGCGCAAGGCGCTCGCTCGAGAACGGCGAGCTCGTGCTCTTCTACCAGCCCATCTTCGACTCGGCCCGGCGAGGCGTCCAGGGCGTCGAGGCCCTGCTGCGCTGGCAGCATCCGGTGCGGGGCCTTTTGACCCCTGGAGAGTTCCTCTGGCTGGCCGAGGTCTCGGGCCTCGCGAGCGTGCTCGACTTCTGGGTGCTGCGCACGGCCTGCCGCGAGGTCCAGGGCTGGCGCAGTGAAGGAGGCGCTCGACGCTGGAGCTGGCGGTGAACCTCTCTCCCCGCACCTTCCAGCAGCCCGACCTGCTGAGCCACGTCAAGAGCGTGCTGGCCGAGACCGGTCTTCCCCCCTGCTCGCTGGTGCTGGAGATCACGGAGACCCTCGCCATGCAGAACGCCGAGGCGACCCTCGCCGTGCTGCGCGGCCTCAAGGAGCTGGGCGTCAGCATCGCCATCGACGACTTCGGCACCGGTTACTCGTCGCTCTCCTACCTCACCACCTTCCCCATCGACACCCTCAAGGTGGACCGCTCGTTCGTGCACAACCTCGGGCAAGGGCACGGCGGCGAGGAGGTCGCCGCCGCGGTGATCGCCCTGGCCGTGAGCCTGGGGATCGACGTGGTCGCCGAGGGGGTCGAGAAGGAAGAGCAGGAGCGCTGGCTCGAAGGCCTGGGCTGCGAGCGGTTCCAGGGCTATCACTTCAGCCCTCCCCTCCCCGCCGGGGAATGCCGGGACCTCCTCATCCGGGGCAGCCTGGACGCCCGAATCGCGAGAGCACCCGAGCGCCTCCTCGGCGCCACCTCCTGACCGGGACCAACCCGGACATAAGACCAACCAGGACATAAGATCAACCGGGACATAATAGGACCCCGTTCCGTCCGGGACGGAGCGGCTCGGCACCTCAAACGACGGGGGTGGAAGCGTGGAATACCGGAATCTCGGCAAGAGCGGCCTCAAGATTTCGCCCCTCTGCCTGGGGGCGATGATGTTCGGCCAGTGGGGCAACGCGGATCACGACGAGTCGATCCGCATCATCCACCGGGCCATGGATGCCGGCATCAACTTCATCGACACGGCCAACGGCTACTCCGAGGGGGAATCGGAGATCATCGTCGGCAAGGCCCTGCGTGACCGCCGCGAACAGGCCGTGCTGGCTACCAAGGTCTGGGCGCCGGTGGGACCCGGCCCCAACCAGCGCGGGCTTTCTCGCAAAGCCATCCAGGAACAGGTGGAGCACAGCCTGCGGCGCCTGGGCACGGACGTCATCGATCTCTACCAGATCCACCGGCCGGACCCGACGACGCCCCTGGAGGAGACCCTCTCGACACTCTCCGACCTCGTGCGCCAGGGCAAGGTGCGCTACCTCGGCCTGTCCACCAACCACTACGCGGGGCCGGCCCTCTGGGAGAAGCGCTTCGCGGCCTGGGAGATCGTCGAGACCCTCTGGCTGAGCGAACGGCACGGCTGGGAACGGTTCGTCTCCCTCCAGCCGCCGTACAGCATCCTGCGCCGGGTGATGGAGGCCGAGCATTTCCCCATGTGCCAGAAGCTCGGCATCGCCAACATCGTCTGGAGCCCGCTCGAAGGGGGCTGGCTCTCCGGCAAGTACCGCCGCGAGACGGGCAATCCCAAGGACAGCAAGCGCGCCGAGAGCTGGATCGGCGACATCGACCAGCCCAAGTTCCAGCGCCGCCTGGACATCGTCGAACAGCTCCTGCCGCTGGTGGAGGCCAAGGGAGTCTCCCCCGCCCGCTTCGCCAATGCCTGGGCTCTGCGCCACCCGGCCGTGACCTCCGTCATCATCGGCCCCCGCACCATGGAGCAGCTCGAAGACAGCCTGGGCGCCCTGGACGTGGAGATCACCGACGAAGAGGCTGCAAAGATCGACGAGCTAGTGCCGCCGGGGACGTCGGCGCTGTAGGGAGGAGGACCATGGCAGACCTGAAAGGCAAGACTCTCTTCATCACCGGCGCGAGCCGCGGCATTGGCAAGGCGATCGCGCTCCGGGCCGCGGCCGACGGCGCCAATATCGCTGTCGCCGCCAAGACGACCGAGCCCCATCCCAAGCTGCCGGGCACCATCTACACGGCCGCCGAGGAGATCGAGGCCGCGGGCGGCCGGGCTCTCCCCCTTCAAGTGGATATCCGCGATGAGGACCAGGTCTATCAAGCGGTGGCGAAGACCGTGGAGACCTTCGGCGGGATCGATATCCTGGTGAACAACGCCAGCGCCATCAATCTCACCGGAACGTTGGAAACGCCCATGAAGCGGTTCGACCTGATGTGGGGAGTCAACGCCCGCGGCACCTACGTCTGCTCGCAGGCCTGCATTCCCCATCTCAGGAAATCGTCCAACCCGCACATCCTCACCCTCTCCCCGCCGCTCAATATGGACCCGAAGTGGTTCAAGAACCACGTGGCCTACACCATGGCGAAGTACGGCATGAGCCTCTGCGTTCTGGGGATGTCCGAGGAATTCCGCAAGGATGGCATTGCCATCAATGCCCTCTGGCCACGGACGGTGATCGCCACCGCCGCCCTCGCCATGTTGCCGCAGGACTTCATGAAGCCGGAGAGCTGCCGCAAACCGGAGATCGTAGCCGACGCCGCCCACGTGATCCTCACCCGCGACAGCCGCTGTTGCACGGGGAACTTCTACATCGACGAGGATGTCCTGCGCGAGGCGGGGGTGACGGACCTGGAGAAATACTCGGTCCAGCCCGGCGGACAGTTGCTGACGGACCTGTTTCTGTAAGAAGAGCTGGATCAGCTATGGGAGGGCGAGGTGAGCTTCGAGCTTGTCGAGATCAATGATGGCACGCATCCGAAGAAGGAAATCCATTCCTACGATTCCTTGAATGGGAAAGCCGTAGCTCATGGAGCCGATTTGGACTTCAAAGTCAGGGATGGAGATCTCGCCAAGATCGATCCGATCCAAGCGCTTCCAGCACACCCATTCGTATCCTCCGATACCTGCCATTCGGCTGAGACGATCCTCAGGGCTTGGCTTGATACCGATCGAGGACATCTCATCGGATGAAAACACAGATCTCTCTGAACCGGTATCGACCAAGACTTGGTCAAGAGTCAAAGCTTTTCCCTGATGGAAGAGGTCCACTCGAACGTAAGGTAGCAAGCTGAACAGGCGGATGCTCACGAAACCATCCGAACATTGAGAAGGCGAGTCTCGCTGATCTCAAGCTCTGCACGGTTCGTATGAACGACGTAGAGCTCACGGAAAGGGCTCTGGCGATGGACCACCTTGTAGCGGTTCATGGCGGCCTCTACGTCCGTAAAGCTCTGGAGCACGGCGATGTCGTCAAGGATCCGCTGGTCTCCTTCGGAATGGACATCGACGGCTTCCACGAGGAGCCACAGACTGGGGTACTGCTGGCGAATCTCACTCCATGTCATCTGGCATCTCCCTCTTCCACTGTATTCGGCACCTCCGGGAAGAACATTATATCTGTTTGCACTTCGGGAATCCAGGCTCCGGTCCGGCCCCGTACCCCTAAGTGGAGGCGATCGAGATGAAGACCCGATTCCATCCGCTCCCCCTGTACTTCATCGCCGGGACCTTGGCCTTCGTTCTCTCCCCTGCCAGAGCCACCGAGCCGCCTTCTGATGCGTCGTACGAGTTGGTCCGTCAGCTCACGTCCATCCAGGGCGGCGACCGCAAGGAGGCCTCGGCGAAGCTCCTCGAAGCCCGTGATCCAACGCTCATCCCCGCGCTGGTCGATGCCATGTTCTTCACGCCGAAGCTGGCCCGTGGGGAGGTCGTCCAGGTGCTGAAAGGCCTGTCCGGCGAGAACCCCGGCGACGGCTACTACGACTGGGTGGACTTCGTTGGCCGCCGGAGCGATCTCACAGGACGTCCGGGCTACATGGGATTCAAAGTCTCCCTCTTCAGCCGCATCGATCCCACGTACCGGAAGATCTTCTACCCAGGCGCGCCCTCCCGCATCCGGCTGGAGGAGATCGTCTCGGGCGGGGTGAAGCTCGACGGCATCCCTCCTCTGGAAGACCCGCCGCGCGTGCCCGCCTCCGAAGCCCGCTTCCTCGGCAAGGACGAAAAGGTCTTCGGCCTCAGCGTCAACGGAGAGCATCACGCCTACCCGCACCGATTCCTGAGTTGGCACGAGATGGTCAACGACGTGGTGGGAGGCGAGCCGATCACGCTGGGCTACTGAACGCTCTGCAACTCCGGGGTCGTGTACTCCGGCAAGACTCCCAGCGGCGGGCGCCGCACCTTCGGCACCTCCGGCCTCCTCTACCGCAGCAACAAGCTGATGTACGACCGCCAGACCTACACGCTCTGGAGCAATCTCACCGGCGAGCCGGTCGTCGGCAGGCTCGCCCTGAGCCCCGTCCGGCTGGAGATCCTGCCGGTGACCGTCACCACGTGGGGCGAATGGAAGGCCGCGCACCCGGACACCACCGTCCTCAAGCTCGACGACGGCTACGGGCTGCGCTGGAACTATGACTACAAGCCGGGAGCTGCGGAGCGAGCCCGCGCCGGAGTCGCCTTTCCGGTCCCATTGAAGAGCCGCGTCCTCGACCGGAATGCGGACGTCTACGCCCTCCGCTCGGGGAACCACGCGAAGGCGTATCCGATCGACCGGGTGCTGAAGGAACGGGTGGTGAACGACCGGCTGGGCGATCTGGAGGTCGTCCTCGTGGGAGACCCGGAATCCGGTGCCGTGCGCGCCTGGCGCCGGAACGGCCAACGCTTTTCGGCGGGTACCAGCCAAGAGCTGCGCGACGAAACCGGACGCCGTTGGCGCATCACCGAAGAAGCCCTGCTCCCGGAGATCCCGGAGATGACCGAGGGAGAGGCTCCCCAGAAGCTCGACCGCCTGCCGGGACACCTGTCGCTCTGGTTCGCGTGGTTCGCGTTCTTTCCGGAGACGGAGGTGTATGGGACTCCTACTCCGTCGCCGTCCCCTCCCCCTCCTTCTCCTCCCTGAGCTGATCGATCGTATCGAACGCGTGGCGCAGGTGAGGGATGACGATGCTCCCGCCCACGACCAGCGCCACGTTCAAGGCGTCGTAGAGCTCGTCGTTCGTCCATCCGGCCTCGACGCACTGGTCGAGGTGATAGTCGATGCAGTCGTTGCAGCGCAGCACGGCCGAGGCGACCAGGCCGAGCAGCTCCTTGGTCTTGCCGTCCAGGGCGCCCTCCCGGTAGGCGGCGGTGTCCAGGTTGAAGAAGCGCTTGATGCCGAGATGATCGGCCTCCATGATGCGGTCGTTCATCTTCTGGCGATAGCTGCGGAACTCGTCGATCGTCTTGGACATTGAGATTCTCCAAACCGTCAAGGTAATTCGGCGCGGGGTTTGCCCAGCAGGTAGTGTTCCAGCCAGGAGATCTCCGCGCGCATCTTTGCCCGTTTGTGGGTGGGACGGGTGAAGACGTGCCCCTCGCCGGGGAAGATCAGGGATTCCACGGTTACGCCCCTTGCAACCAGACTGCGGTAAAGCTCGTCGGATTGCCTGGGAGCATCGCCATCGCGCTCTCCGGAAATGATCAGAGTGGGCGTCTGGATTCGCTCCAGGCCGTTGATCGGTGATTCGCGCAACCAGAGGTCGAAGTCTTTCCAGGGGGACGTGCTCTGGAAGAATGACTCGGACCACATCGGTCCCCGAACCGAGCTGAAAACCTCGATGTCGTTCCACACTCCCGATCCCGTGGAGGCGGCGCGGAACAGATTGGTACGGCCGATCAGGCACTTGGAAAGCCCGCCGCCACCGCTGTAGCCCATGAGCCCGATCCGCTCGCGGTCGGCCCAGCCGCGGGCCACGAGGCTCTCGACGCCGAGGATCACATCCTGCGAGGGACGCGAGCAGCGGCGGCCCTCGATCCCCTGAGCAAATGCATCGCCCCGGCCGGCTCCTCCCCTGGAGTTGGGGTTGAGCACCAGGAAACCCCGCGCGGCGAGGACGGCGGGAAAGGAGAGAAACTGCGCCGACAGTGATACGGCCTCGGTGCGGGCCACGCTGAAGGGGCCGCCATGGAGCTCCACGATCAGGGGCAGGCCCTTTTCTCCCTTGCGGCCGGGAGGCCAGAAGAGGACTCCTTCGACGGTTCCGCCCTCGCCGTCGTCCCAGGAGACGGTCTCGATCTCCGGCAGGGGCCCGGGCGTGAGGGCGGCATTGAAATCGGTCACGGGACGGGCCTTGGCCATGCCTTCCAAGCCGCGGGCCACGTAGATCTCGGGGAAGTGACGGGAATCGCTGGTGACGAAGGCAATCACTCCGCCATCCCGCGAAGCCGCGAGGTTGGCGATCCAGCCGCGCTGCTCGAAAAGCGTCCGGATCTTTCCTGATCCAGGTTCCAGGCGGGAGACGCGCATGCGGGTCGAGACGTTGGTGGTGACGAGGAGGGAACCATCGGCCAGCGGCACCTGCTCCTTGAGGTAGCCTTCCTGGTCAGGAGCAGCGGGGACCAGCGCCATGTCCTCAGCGTTCACCCGGAACAGGCGTGCCTCCGTGATGGTGTAGCGGCCGTTCCTTGCCTCCCCTGTTACGGAGGCGAAGAGGTCCTTGCCAGCCCAGGCAATCGTTTCTTCCCAACCCCAGTTCCGTGTTTGCCGCAAGGGCACGCCGGGCGCAAGGGGTACGATCGCCACTTCAGCGCTCTCTATCCCCCCGAGGAGGACGCCCGCCACCACGGCGGCCTGGCGGCCATCCGGGGAGACGCTCAGGATCGAAGAGGCCTCGAAAGGCGCGGCGGCGACGCGTTCGGCCTGGCTGCCATCCCGCGCCACCTTATGGAGGGACGACACCAGTGGCGGACCCGGTTTCCGGCGGACGTCACCGAGGAGCTCGCGCCACCGGGCCTGGGCCGCCACAGACGCGGCGTCGGGCGGATCTGCGGCCAGGACAATGAAACCTGTGCCGTCCGGCAGCCAGTCGTACAGATCGACGCCGTTCGCGAAGCGGGCCGGGTCCGTTATCCGTCGGGGTATCCGCCGGGGCGCCGATCCGGAGGCCATCTCCAAAAGGAAGAGCTGGAAGGTTTCGCCGGGAGTCGTCGGAGACAGGTAGGAAAGGGACCGGCCATCGGGGGACCATCGCAGAGAGGCGTAGGTACCCGGCTCCGTCAGGCGGACAGGACGGGAGGCCTCGTTTCCCGGACCCAGGTCGATCCGCCAGAGGGTGAACACCTCCCGGTCCTGCCCGAAGTCGTTGCCGCGGGTGATGAAGGCCAGCCGGCTGCCGTCCGGGGAGAGCTGGACCTCGTCAAAGGCAACCTCGCCGAGGGAGGTGTCGAAGTCACCGAGATCCGCCCGGGCACCGGAGGCCAGGATCAGCAGGAGAGCGGCGGCGAGAACGGCTCGCATGAGGTCTCCTCTCAGGCTTTGACGAACGTGCCGCGCTCCGGGTCCTTGCGCACGCCCGGGAACGGCAGCACCCGGCCATGGGCCACGCAGTAGACGCCGGGCGGCAGGGTGCCGGTGGCGAAGAGGGCCTCGGTCAGGTTCTGCAGGGCGTCGGAGTTCTTCATCTCGAACGGCCGCATGGCCCCGGTGAGGACGATGGGCACGCGAGGCTTCTCCAGTTGATCGTAGAGATGCTGGCCGGTGAGGGCGAGGGTGTCCGTGCCATGAAGCACGACGATGCCCTTGGTCGTGGCTCCCTCCTCGCACGCGCCGGTCGCGCGCACGGCCTCCAGGATGCGGCTGCGGTCCGCCTCGGTCATTTCGAGGCTGTCCTTGCTCATCAGCTCAAGGACGCTGACCTCCGTCTCCTCGATCCGTAGCTCATCCAGCATCCGCCGGACAATGGACCGCCGGTTGGCGAGCTCGCCCGTGTGCTCGTCATACGTCTTCTCGATGGTACCGCCGGTGGTGATGAGGGTGATCTTGCGCACGAGGGGGGACTCTATCGCCCTCGGGGCTTCAGGGGGAGGGGGGTCAGAGAACGCGGAAGCCGAGGTCGCGGGCAACTCCGTTCTGCTGCCCATCAAGAGTGAAGAAAGAGAGGCCCTCCATCTTCGGCCGGATAAAGAGAGCACAGGCAAGATGCCAGAGGTCCGAGCCCCGGACGTATCCCGTCTCCAAGGTGCGATCGATCTCTTCGGTCAAGCCACGGTAAGGACGCACCCATTCAACCCAGGCCAGGATGTTCCTCACTCTTCCGCCATCGCCGTGCCGGGCCAAAGCCGATTTCAACTCCGCTTCGAGGAGATCGGAGGAGAAGAGCTTTTCCTGGTTTGTAAGACGCTGGCTCAGCTCCCGATGCCCAGGCTCGGCAGTCGCAATCGCGATGAGACAGGAGCTATCGACGTAAGCGACTTTCAATCGCGGGATTCCAGGAAACGCGCCAAGGTTCCAGGAGCGTCCACAATCGGGGCCAGCTCACCACGCGGTCCAGCCGACGGGACAATAACCCCTTCCTCGACGAGTTGGCGGTACCCTTCTTCCATGGAACCCGGCGTGGCCGGCAGGCCCATGATTTCGACGACTTCACGCCCTTCTTCCACAATCACGATCCTTTCACCAGACCGTGCCTTCTGAAGGATCTCACCGAAATGAGCGTGTGCATCCTGAACGGAATAGGTCATGAGCTTATCTCCCGATCCAAGTGTACACCGAAGCGTGGTGGCGTGGGAAGAAGATCTTTTAACGCATGGGAGCGCCCGGAAAGGCCACCCGCAGCTCGTCCATCGCGATGACCCGCCACTTCCCCGGCTCCAGATCCCCGAGCTCCAGCCCGCCGAAGGAGATCCGCTTGAGGCGCGTCACCTCGTGCCCGGCGGCGCCAAGCATCCTGCGGATCTCGCGGTTCTTCCCTTCCGTCAGCTCGACGATCAGGTGGGTCTCCCGCTTCGAACGCTTGCGGATGGTGATGGAACGGGCCTTGAGGATCTCTCCGGACTCCTCGATCCCCTCCTCCAGACGCCAGGCGGTCTCATCGGACAGCTCGCCTCGGACGGTGACGGTGTAGACGCGTGGCACTCCGTTTCCAGGATTGGTTACCCAGTCCGCGAAACGGGTGTCGTTGGTTAGCAGGAGGAGGCCCGACGTGGCGGCGTCCAGGCGTCCGACGGGGACGACATGGGCGTCCAGACCCTCCAGGCAGCCGTAGACGGTGGGTCTGCCCTCCGGGTCTGAGCGGGTGGTGACGACGCCGCGGGGCTTGTGGAGGAGGATCGTCAAGGGCTCGGCGCGCTGAGCCGGACGGCCGTCGATCTCGATCCGGATGCGCTCCGGCACAACCTCCCGCAGAGGATCGGTCTCGGTCCTGCCATCGACCGCCACCCGTCCGGCTCGGATCAGTTCTCGCGCCTCGGAGCGCGAGGCGAGGCCGAGCTTGGAGAGCGCCCGTTCCAGTGAGACGTGGCCGGGTCTGCGCCGCTTTTCTTCCATCGCCGGAGTATCCTACGCCGCGGATGGCGACCTCCTCGCGGAAACGGACGTTGCGCCGGTGGCTCCTTGGTCTCCTCTTGGCCGGGCTCGTCCTGGGCGTCTGGGCTTTCGGCGCCGAGCCGGCCTCTCTGCGCGTGCGCGAGTATCCGCTGACAATCCCGGGATGGCCCACCGGCCGGGCTGGGATGCGGATCGCCCTGCTCTCCGACCTTCACGTGGGCTCACCCCACAACGGCCTCGACAAACTCGAAGAGGTGGTGGCGCGCACCAACGACGCCCGGCCGGACCTCGTGCTCATCCTGGGCGACCTCGTGATCCAGGACGTGATCGGCGGACGGTTCGTGCCACCGGAGGAAATTGCTCCCGTGCTGGGCCGGCTGCGGGCACCGCTCGGGGTCTGGGCGGTGCTGGGCAACCACGACCGCTGGCTCGATGGCCCGCAGGTGATCAGGGCTCTCACGCAGGCCGGCATTCCGGCGCTCGAAGACGACGCCGTCGAGATCTCGCGCGGCGGCCCGCCTTTCTGGCTGGTAGGGATCAGCGACCAATGGACAGCGCCCCACGACATCGGGAAAGCGCTGGCCCGGGTGCCGGAGGGACGGCCAGCGATCGCCTTCACCCACAACCCGGACCTTTTCCCCAAGATCCCCGCCCGGGTGAATCTGACGCTCGCGGGGCACACGCATGGAGGGCAGGTGTATTTCCCTGGGATTGGGCGGCTCGTGGTCCCGTCACAGTACGGCGAGCGCTACGCCATCGGCCACGTGGTCGAGAATGGACGGCACCTCTTTGTCACGGCGGGGACTGGAATGAGCATCTTGCCCGTCCGCTTCCTGGTGCCGCCGGAGATCTCGATCGTCCGGCTCGAACCGCTGATTGACCCCCGAAAAGCGAATCAGCCTTCGAGAACGGCAAGCGCGCGATGAGCCACGGCCGGCACGGGATCTCCGGCCAGGCGCGTCAGGACGGCTGCGTTCTCGGGTTTCCGGAAGCGTCCGAGCACTTCGGCGGAGGTCAACCGGACGTGCCAGTCGGGATGCCCGGCGGCGGCTCGGAACGTCTCGTCATCGCCGGGTCCGGCGCAGGAAGCCAGAGCCTTGAAAGCGGCACGGATTTCCGGTGCAGCTTCCAGCGACTGCGCTACGTTCTGGAGAACGGCACGGGCTTCGGGACCGCCGACAAGGCCCAGGCTTTCAAGGCCGGCCAGGCGCAGGTTTTCCGTTTCCAGACAGCGGGCGAGCACTGGAACCGCCTCGCGGTCTCCCAAGGCGCCAAGAGCCCGGACCAAAGGCTCGGAAGGCACCGCATCCGTGCGGGACCGGAGAATGGGCAGCAGATCCCGGTAGCCATAGCGCACGGCGGCTTCAGCGGCCAGATCCGAATAGAGCTCGGGCGCTTCCGCCAGCCAGTCGCTCCAGGGCAGATGAAGGGCGAGCCCCTTCAATCCCAGGAGCCGTGAGACGACCTCCGGGCGCAACGGTGGTTCGAGGCCGAGGATGGCTCCGGCCACTTCGTCGATGGGCCGGCCGAGGAGGGCCGAGAGCACGAGGCGATCCGTCTCCGCCACCTCCGGCCGGGCGGCGAGAGCCTCCCACATCTCGTCGCGGCGGGCTCCGAGAGCGGGACCCAGGGATTCCCGGGCCCCGGCAGGCAGTTGAAGATAAAAATCCAGCAGAGCCTCTCCCAAGCCGGGCACGTGGACCTTCTCCAGGGCCTGGATCAGGGGCGGCAGCAGGTCCCGCCGCTGCGCCGCTTCACGCACCGCCGTGAGGAACGCCTCTGCGGGTACGTCTTCCGGGAAGCTTGCGGCGAGTTGAAAGCCCCAGACCCGCGGCTCTCCGGCTATCGCGAGGAGAGGACCGACGAGATCCCGCCTCCGGGCGAGCGCGGCAGGACGGCCGGGCACCGACAGCGCCTCGACCGCGGCTTCGTCCCAGGGGCTCGGCCCCAGCACCAGCAGGCAGCGGGCGGCGGCGTTCCGCACTTCGGGCGACCGGTCGTGGAGCCGCGCCGCAAAGGCCTCACGCAGGCCACGCGGCAGCGCGCCAATCTCCTCGGGGTGAGGCAGTCCCTCCAGCACATGGGCCAGCAGGCCAAGCATGGTCTCATCGTCGATCTCCACGCCTCCCGCCGGCCAGTGGCCTGCCAGAGCGTGGAAGGCGGGAACGCCACCGATCCGGGCCAGGGCCTCGGCGGCAACCGAGCCCACGAGGGGATCGGTCAACTGCTCCGCGAGATGAGGTACGGCGTCCGGAGACCGCAGATCGCCGAGGGCCTGGACGGCGGCCATCTGGACCCAGAAGTCGGATTTCAGGAAAGGGAGCAGGTACGGGATGGACCGCGCATCCCCGAGGTGTCCGATGGCGAGGATCGCCTCCTGCCGTACGTTGGGATCGGTGTGGCCGAGCACAGCATGGAGCGGCTCCAGCGCCCGGGGATCGCGCAGGCGGTCGAGGATGAGCACCGCTTGAAGGGCGACGTCGGGATCGGAGTCCTGGAGCAGGCCCGCCACCACCGGCAGGCTGCGGACGCCGCGCAGGCGGAAGATCTCGGAGCCCGCGCTGCGCAGTGCCGCGTCCGCGGGGTCGCGCAGGTACTCGGTCAGGCGGGAATCGGGGAGGACGGAGGCGCCGATGCGCAGCGCCTGCTCGCGGATGCCCGGGCTCGGGTTGCGCACGAGGCGCTCCAGCGCCTCGACGCGGGTGTCGACCGGCATCGAGGGGAGCCGTTCGAGGATCTCTACGCACTCATCCCAACTGGGAGATGGACTGCCTGCCGGTTGCATGCGATCCGCCTGGAGAAAGGAACCCGGTGGCTCCTTCCTGGCGGAAGACTCCTTTCCAAGATACGCGGGATTATAGCCGTGAATCGCGGATCAAGGACAGTCCGGGAACGCCTCCGTGTCGATCATTGCGGGGGACAGGACGCCGGCAGTGCTCTCGTAGCGCTTCGTCTGTCCGGTAGTGGTGTCGACCACCGTAATGACATGGTGGATGTCGGTCATGGCGGCGGTGTAGACCCAGTACCGGCCGTTGCGGCCGCAGGCGTCCACCACCTTGACCATCAGCTCCCAGTTGGCGGCGTTGGCGAAGGAGAAGACCCCCGAATTGGCGGAGGCGCCCGGCACCACCTTGCCGGTCCCGGAGAGGCCGCTGCCGTCCCAGGTGACCTCGACAAGGAAGCGTCCGCGGTTCAGGCACAGCGTCGTCGCGCCGCTGAAGCAGATGAGCGGTGGGGGCGGGGTGGACGTAGGACGGCTCTGGCCCACCAGGAACAGGAACCCCTGGGCCATGGAGGCATCGGGCCAGGTGGAGTGTCCGTAGCCCGCCACGATGTCCTCCTCCCAGGAGATGCCCAGCCGGTTCCACTGGGCCTTCAGGCTCGCGTAGGCGCCGTTGGTGTAGTTCGGATCGTTCTTGCCGTAGTACATGCGGACCGGCGGCTTGTAGGAGGGATCGGTCACCGAGGCCACGGGATAAAAGGACGCGGCGAGGGTGAAGACGGCGTTGTAGGTCGAGCTCCCGTAGGCGAGCAGGTAGGCGTAAGCCCCTCCGGCCGAGTGGCCGGCGACGGCGATCCGGCCGTCATCCAGGATCAGCTCCTCCCGCGTCAGGCGCAGGGTCTCGGCCACGGTCTGCTCGTCCTTGGGCGTTCCCCAGCCCAGGCCGGAGGCCTTGGGCATCACCACCACGCAGCCAGCCACGTCGGCGGCTCCCTGGACGAACGTCCTGTAGGAGGTCGGATTGGATCCGGCGCCATGGAAGAACAGGACCAGGGGCACGCGCCGGGAGGTGTCGAGGTTCGCCGGGATGTAGCGCCAGAAAAAAGAGTTGGTCGCCGGGATCTGGACCGTCCGCCAGCCAGGGGCCGGAGCCGCGTCCGCCAGGGCGGGAAGAAAGAACAAGGCAAGGACGAGCGGCAGGACGGACCGGAAAAGGAGCTTCTTCGACATCGGGATACCTCGGGGGCCACGATAGCGGCTCGCGGCCCCGGAGGCAACCCTAGCGCACCTCTTCCCGGAGCACCTCCAGGAAGGGCCTCCCCCACTCTTCCATCCGCTCTTCGAGCTTGCTGGAGCAATCGCAGTCGCCGCAGGCCCACGGTTCCTCGCCGTTGAGGTCTCGGCATATGCGGCGGCTGTGGGCGTCTTGGATGCGGACGAGCTCGAGGTACTCCTCCCAGTAGGGCCGCTCCTCGTCGAGCGGCTCCCAGCAGAAGCAGACCTCTACCCAACGGATGTCACCGCCGGCGGTCAGGCGGGCCTGGGCCATGTTCCGCAGATACTCGTCTCCGGCGACGGAGCCCAGGCCCAACGTCCCGCTTTCGATCGCCCGTAGCAGATCGGCTTCGCGGCCGGGCCGCACGCGGGCTGTCACCAGATACCTCATAAGCCCAATCTACCAGCCCGGCGCGATCAGGAAGCCCGTCACCCAGTCCTCCTTCGGCCGCTGGAACGGCCTCGCATAGTAGAAGCTCCAGCACCGCGAAGCCGCCGAGCAGGATGCGGGCGGAGACGCCGGCGCTCACCACCGGCACCCGGTCGGTCGTGTTCCGGTCGAAGCGCACATCCGGCGTCACGCCCTTGGTCCAGGCCGCTCCGGCGTCGACGAAGAAGTTCAGGTCCGTGGGCAGGAACGGAGCCCGGATCAGGCCGTAGCCCTCGACGCCCAGAAGCGGCACCCGCAGCTCCAGGTTCGCCACCGCGAGCCGGCTACCCACCAGGCGGTCGAACTCCGGGCAGGCGGCGGTGTCACCCGGCACGGGGGTGCACTCCGAGGGGCCGATGTCTCCGATCTCATAGCCGCGCACCAGGGTGGGCCGGCCCAGGTAGAGGCTGATTCAGGCGCTCGCTCTCGGCGTCCGTGCCGTAGCGGCCGAAGTGGAGGCCCCGCAGGGCGAGAGTCACCGGGCGGAAGAAGAAGTAGCGCCGGTAGTCCGCCGTCACCGACTGGAACTCGAGGTCGCCGAAGGTGGGCTCCACCTCGAGGCGGTACCGCCGCCCCCGCACCGGGGCCGTGAAGCCGAAGTAGCTGCTGTCTCCCACGAAGGCGAAGGAGGCCTGGTAGAGCTGGAGCGATGCGGGAGCCGGCAGGTCCCTTTCGGTCTGGTCGATCACCGTGTCCCCAACGATGGCCGCCGTCAGCAGCTCGTTCTTGAAGTCGAGGCGGGTGACGCCTGCCGTCGCCTCGAAGCGCTGGGTGAGGGAGAACGGATATTGGGTGATGAAGTCCGCCCGGTCCTCGGTGACGGTCTGCCGGAGCTGCTCGACGATGGTCGCCGGCACCAGCTCGCCGTCGATCTCGACGGTACCGTTGGTGACACTCGTGAAGCCCGAGATATAGGGGAAGTGGCTCGCGGCGCCGCCCCATTGGAGGCGGCTGGCCTGGTTCAGGTAATAACCCTGGAAGCCGAACTCGTTGACCTCGCCCGTCTCGCCCTGGATCGCCACCCCGATCTCCTGCTGGCCGAGCTCGTCGCTGAACAGGGCCGCGATGTCGCCGCCCACGGCCGTGCCGAAGGTGCCGCTGTAGCCCACGCCCACGCTCGGCCCGATCCAGTCGAGCCGGAACCGCCGGCGGTACTTCTCGGTCTCGGGCTCCTCGCCGGCCGGCTGGGCGGACAGGCTGCGGTCCTTCAGATACTCCGTGACCAGGCTCCGCGACTCCTCCCGCTGGGGCGGCAGGAGGGCCGCACGGGCCTCCGCCGCCTCGTCGGGTGCCGCCGGCACAGGCTCCCCCTTGGCCGCCGCCGCTTCGAGGGTGTGGATCTGGTACCGGTCTTCGTGGAACACCGAGAGCAACACGTCGCCGGTGCGTTGCGAGACCGTCAGGGCGGGCGACAGCCGGGTGATGCCGGCCACGCCGGTGGCTGCCCGGGTGACGCGGAAGAGCTCACCGCTGGCGATCGACAGGCGGTAGACGTCGCTCACACCGGCCCGGTCGGAGAGGAAATAGAGGTCCTGGCCTCCTGGGCCGAAGCGGGGGTTGATCTGGGTCGAGCCTGCCATGGGAGCGACGATCTGGCGAGTCTGGCCGCCGGCCACATCCATGAGCCAGATCCCCACGTCCGCGTAGTCACGGTTGGCGGGGTCTCCGCCCGTGCCGCGGTCGGAGACGTAGGCCAGGCTCCGGCCGTCCGGCGACCACTCGGGCTGCAGCTCGGCGTAGGGATCGTTGGTCAGCCGCCGGGCGCTCCCGCTCTCGAGATCGATCAGGAAGAGGTCCGTCCATCCCCCCACCGAGCCCGAGACCACGATCGAGCGGCCATCCGGCGACCAGGCAGGGTTCCAGAGCTGCCCTGCCCCAGGCACCCCGATCCGCCGCTCGATCCGGCGCGAGCGCACGTCGAGAATGGCGAGCTCGTTGTCGCCCCGGCTCTGCACCGCCAGGGCGAACTTCGAGCTGTCCGGCGACCAGGCGCCGGCCGAATCGAGGAAGCGCAGCGAATCGAAGTGCGCGTCGGAGTCCACCGAAAAGAGCCGGCCCGTGATCTCCCCGGTCTTGGCGTCGGCCAGGTAGAGATCGAAGGTGAACAGGCTGCGGGTCGAGAACACGGCGAACTGGCTGCCGTCCGGCGAGAGCACCGGCGCCACGTAAGTATCGATCGTCTGCGCCTCTTTTCCCTGGGGCAGCAGGCGCCGGCCCAGGGACGCGGGCGTCTGGCGGCTCTCGATCACCGGCCCGTAGGCGTCGCGGATGGCCTTTTTCCAATCCTCGGAGAACTGCTTCCCGTCCATCGCGAGCACCTCCTGGAGGGCGCCCTCGATGCCGATCCGCGCGCCAAGGGCGAACAGCCGGCCGACCGTCGTGTCTCCCCAGCGCCCGCCGACGTAGGCCCAGAAGGCGTGGCCCCAGCGGTACGGGAAGTACCGTGGATCGCGCGACAGCCGGTTCAGGTCCGGCAGCTCATCGCGGGCCAGAGCGTCGCGCAGGAACATGGCCGTCTGCGGAGCGTAGCGGCCGAGCGACAGGTACTCGGCGAGACCCTCGATGAACCAGAGCGGCAGCTCCACCGGGCCGGAGGAGCGCACCGTCCCCGTCTCACGGCCCCGGCGCTCCTGGAGGATGTCGTACTGGAAGACGTGGACCAGCTCGTGCCCGAGCACGTGGTCCGTGTCCGCGAAGTTGCCGGTGAAGGGCAGGACCACCCGCGTGCGCAGGCCCTCGGTGAAGCCGCCCGTTCCCTCGCCGACCAGCCCCCGGGTCACCGTCGTCTGCTGGAAGTCGGCCTGGTCGGCGTAGAGGATGATGGTCTTGCGCTCGGCGAACTCGCGGCCGAACGCCGAAGAGAGCCGGTCATACCAGCGCTCCGCCATGCGGGCGGCCTCGCGCACGGCGGCCTCCTCTTCAGGGTAGAAATGGATGTCGAAGTGCTCCGTCTTGAGCACCTGCCACCTGAACTGCTCGTAGTTGACTTTGTTGCGGCCGAAATACTGAGCGGAGACGCTGTCCGGCAGGAAGGCCAGCGCAAGGAGCGCCGCCAGAGAAAAAGCCATGCCCCGGGAGTGGAAGGAACGGGCCATCGGATCTCCTTTACAACGCTTGGGAGGAGCAGGGGCCTCCCCAGTGTCTCCGCATTCAAAACCGATGCCTTCAGCCCGATATACTAGCCGAGAGGAGCACACCCGGTGCTCCTCTGACACTTCGAGGAAAAACTTCCATGCACGTTCCTGAATACGCCGTTCTCAGCCGGGAGTGCCGCGCCGTCCAGATCCCGGAAGGCACCCCGTCTCTCCTCTCCCCCGGCACCCGGGTGCGCATCACCCAGGCGCTCGGGGGCTCCTACACCGTGGTCAACGAACGGGGGTCCATGCTCCGGATCGATGCCCGTGACGCGGACGCCATTGGCAAGACGCCCTCCGACGGCCCCGCCGATCCCGAAGAAGCTTCTCTGGAAGACCGGGTCTGGGCGCGGCTGCGGACCTGCTACGACCCGGAGATCCCCGTCAACATCGTGGACCTGGGCCTGGTCTACAACTGCCAGGTGATCAGCCTGACCGAGGGTGGCAGCCGCGTGGACGTGAAGATGACCCTGACCGCCCCCGGCTGCGGCATGGGTCCCGTCCTGGCCCAGGACGTCAAGGACAAGATCCAGGCCCTTCCCGGAGTCCAGGAAGCGGACGTGGAGATCGTCTTCGATCCCCAGTGGAACCAGAACATGATGAGCGAAGCCGCCCGGCTGGAGCTGGGGCTGTTCTGAGGCAAGGCCGCTCCTACAATGCAGACTCTCTGCGTACCTTCTCTTTGAGCGCTGCCACATCCAACACAGACGAATTACCCTGTTCCAACTGCTCGATTCCGACAGCGACATCCTTTTTGAGAGCTGAGAGTTTTTCTGCCTCTGCCGCCCCTCTCCTCGCGAACAGCCGCTTCACGGTCAGCCGCGCATAGTCCAGCTCCGCCAGCATCCAGATCTTCAAGCCCCGGGCGGCCATGCGGAAGGGAGCGGTCTGGAGATCGAACAGGGCCTTCACCCGGCGGCCGTCGTTCCTCCTGCCGGCCTCTCCGGCCGCGCGGCGGGCCAGGACGATCCTTTTGAAACGCCGGTTGTAGATCCGCATCAGGTGATAGCTGATGAAGGCCGGCTTCGGCCCCAGCACCGGCATCCAGTGGAACTTCCCGAACACGCGGTAGGCCGGGATGACCACGAAGATGTAGTACTGCGCCGTCTCGATGAGGAACGAGGCGGAGAGCAGGTCGTGCTCCCCCATATAGAAGTACTTGTCCTTGTAGATCGACTGGAAGAACCGGTGGTACGAGCGCAGGAACGTCTCGTTGTGCTCGGCGATCCTGGCGGAGACATCCTCCCCCGCCGTCTGCGCCTTGACGATCTCGACCGTGGCCTCGGCCGTGAACGAGGCATGGTCCAGCCCCGGCGAGTAGTACGGGTCGAGGAAGGCCGCCGCGTCTCCCAGGAGAGCCCAGCCCTCCCCCATGTACTGGCGCGTGACGTAGGCGAGATTCGAGAAGGTCCGCAGGTCTTCGGACTTCATGCTGGCGCCCTGGAGCAGCTCGGCCGCCATGGGGATCGCCTGGAGGAACGCCAGGTAATCGCTCGCCAGGTCCTTGCCCCGGTCCAGGTGGACGAGCCGGGTGTCGAAGACGACCCCGATGCTGGTCTCCCCGTTTCCCAGGGGGATGAACCAGACCCAGTAGCCGAACCCCAGATAGTGATTGGTGGCGAGGCGGCGGGACCCCACATTGCCGCGGGAGAAAGAGAGCGGCCCGCGGGCGGCCACGTCGTCCAGGTGGCGCACACCCTCCCACCGGCACCAGACCGCCGCCGTGGGATGCTCGCGGTTGCGCTCGATCAGCCCCAGGCGCTTGCCCAGGAAGGTGGCCCGCCCGGTGGCGTCCAGCACCCAGCGGCAGGCGACCGTTTCCGCCTCTCCGTCCTTCTCGAAAGTGACGCGGTGGTCGAACGAGCCCAGCTCGACCTCCCGCACCCGGGCCGGACGGACGAGCTCCGCCCCCTCGGCCACGGCGGTCGCGAGGATGTGCTCGTCGAGCACGTCACGCCGGAGCTGGAAGGAAGGGGTGGTGCTGCGCTGGAAGGCCCCGGACTCGCTCGCCTCGGCGTGGCAGCGCACCTTCTCGTTGTGGAACCAGTAGCGCAGCCCCTCCTTGGGCAGGTGCTCGTTCTCCAGGTGCTGCCACAGGGCCAGGCGCCGGGTGAGGAACATCCCCGACATCTCCGTCGTGGCCTCCCCCACCTTGGCGTCGAACGCCTCGGCCCGCTCGATGACCAGGACAGAGAGGTCCGGCCGGTCCCGCTTGAGCAGAACCGCCGCCGAGGCGCCGCTGAAAGCGCCGCCGAGGATGACCACGTCGTAGTGCTTCATTCCGGGCTCCATCGGCAGGAAGTCTAGCAGGCCCGGACCCCCGACAGTTGCAGGAATTGCGCGGGTGGGTCAAAATATGGTCCCGCGAGATGTCACGCCACCGCACCGCCCTTCCCCATCCAACCTCTATTCTCATGCTCTAGCCATATACGGAGACAGCTTGACTCGCAGAATGCTGATCAACGCGCAGCGTCCAGAAGAGCTGCGTGTCGCCATCGTCCAGGGGAATCTCCTGGAAAACTACAAGGTCGACGTAGCGGAATCGGGCCTCACCCGCGGCAACATCTACCGCGGGGTCATCGCCAGCATCCAGCCCAGCCTGAACGCCGCCTTCATCGACTACGGCGCCGAGCGTCACGGCTTCCTGGCCATCCAGGACGTGGTCCCCGACGCGTACTACCGGACCCCCAACACCCCCCACCCGCGCATCGAGGAGGTCCTGGAAAAGGGCAAGCCCATCGTCGTGCAGGTGGCCAAGGACGCCATGGGCCAGAAGGGCTCGGCGCTCACCACCAGCCTCTCCCTGGCGGGCCGCTACCTCGTGCTGACCCCCTTCGAAGACACCCGGGGCGTGTCGCGCAAGGTGGAGGACGAGGACACGCGCAAGAAGCTCAAGGCGCTCGCCAACAGCCTCGACCTGCCGGACGGGTGCGGCGTCATCCTCCGCACCAACGCCCTGGGCCAGACCAAGACGACACTCAGCCGCGACCTCGCGGCCCTGCTGCGGCTGTGGAAGCGTGTCCAGACCGCCGCCATCCAGGGCAAGGGCACCCGGCTCCTCTACACCGACCAGGACCTGATCCTCCAGGCTCTCCGGGACTACCTGGATACGAGCATCGCCGAGGTCCTGGTGGACGACGACGACGCGTTCCACAAGGCCGAGGCCTACGTCCACGCCTTCATGCCACGCTCGAAGACCCGGCTGGTGCGCTACTCGGAACGCATCCCTCTCTTCAGCCGCTACGACCTGGAGCCCCAGATCGACCGCATCTACGAGCGCCGGGTGGAGCTGCCGAGCGGCGGCTCGATCGTCATCGACGCCACCGAGGCGCTCACCGCCATCGACGTCAACTCCGGCCGCTCGACCCGCGCCGCCACCCAGGAGGAGACGGCCGTCCACACCAATGTCGAGGCCGCCGCCGAGGTGGCCCGCCAGCTCCGCCTGCGCGACCTGGGCGGCATCGTGGTGGTCGACTTCATCGACATGCGCGCCTCCAAGAACCAGCGCAAGGTCGAGAAGGCCGTCAAGGACGCCTTGAAGGCTGACAAGGCGCGTACGACCATTGGCCGCATCAGCCCCAACGGCCTCCTCGAGATCAACCGCCAGCGCATTCAGCAGGCCCTCCAGCTCCGCACGCACCGCCCCTGCCCCACCTGCAACGGCATCGGGAGCCTGGCGAGCGAGGAGATGGTGAGCCTCTCGATCCTGCGCCGCATCGAGGCCCGGGCCGCCACCGGATCGATCCAGGGCGCCCGCATCAGCCTCCATCCGGGAGCTCGCCGACGCCCTCCAGAACCACTACCGCCGGGAGCTCGCGGCCCTCGAAGAAGAGTTCGACATCGAGATCGAGATCATCGCCGCCCCGGGGCTCCACCGGCCCGAAGAGCGGATCGAATGGCAGAAGCGGGAGAAGCCCGCGCGTCCCCCGAAGCAGAAGCCCGCCCCGATCACCCTCCAGGCCTGGGACCTGGCCCTGCCCGAGGAAGAAGAGGAAGAAGAGGAAGAGGAGGACGAGCCGCTCGGCGAGGGAGAGGAGCACATCGAAGGGCCCCACGGCGCGGCGGAGACAGACGAGGCCGAACAGAGGCGCAAACGCCGCCGCAGAGGCGGACGCAAGCGCAAGAAGAAGGGGACGGCCGCTGGCGGTGGCAATGGCCACGCCGCCAACGACGAAGCCAGACCCGAGCTCTCGGAGGCCGAAAAGATCGCCTTTGCTCCCGTGCGCGAGAGTCAGCCGCCCGAGGCGGGAGACGATGCCGAGCCTTTCGACGACGCGGACGACGAGGGGCCGGACGACGACTTCGAGGAGGGGCCGGAGGAGAACGGCACGGGTGAGCCGGGGGAGCCTGGGACCGAGGGCCCCAAGAGGAGGAGGCGGCGGAGCCGCCGGCGGCGGCGGAAGTAAGAGGCACTGAAAATGCGAGCGGCGCCCTCAGAAGAGGACCGCCGCTCGAACCGCCTCTACAGCGGGTATCAGATCCGCAGGTCTAACCGCAACTACACGTCCCCATCCGAGCCGTATGGGGATAACATTCCGTGCCACAAGAGCCCACGGAGGGGCACTCGCACTCCGAATATTCCACGCAGACAACGCTTGTGCAGTTTGCAGACGCACCGGCGGCCTTCATGACCTCACCGCTCTGCAGATGACGGAGTGTCTCCCGGTTGAGGGACAGCTTCTTGGCATACTTCTTCATGTTCGATTCCTTTCTCCAAGGAACGACGGATTGTTGACTGACCCTTCCCCGGGGGTTCCCTTAACGTCAACAAGAATACCCCCACTCATCAGAAAAGTAAACATCCTGCCGGCAATGAGGTGAATAAAAGCCAGAATTGGGAAGAAGGCTGGGGAGGGGAAAAGCGGGAGTCCACGAACCGGGACTCCCGCGAGGAGCTTTAGCAGAACCAAGTCGGCCCGCAACTGCACGTTCCGAAGCAGGCGCTGTCGGGCAAGCACGGATATTCGTTGTTCGTGTAGCACGCACAATGACTGGCTTCCTCACAGTTGGCAGTCGTATTAGCTCCTGCGACCCCGCGGAGCTCGCCAACTTCCAGGTTCCGGATGGTTTCGCGATGGAGCGTCAGCTTCTGATGGCGTTTCCTCATGGATCCTCCTTGTTGCTTACCGGAAAAAGATCGGGAACGACGCCGGGTCGCTCTCGTGCATCATCTCGTAGACCGTCTCGAAGATGGACTCGCGGTTGGGCTTCGAGAAGTAGTCGCCGTCCGAGCCATAGGAGGGGCGGTGCTCCTTGCCCGACAGGGCTCGCGGCGCGCCGTCCAGCCAGGCAAAGCCGCCCTGGACGTCCAGAACCTGCCGCATCATGTAGGCCGTGGTACCGCCGGGCACGTCCTCGTCCACGAAGAGGACGCGGTTCGTCTTCTTGACCGATTCGACGATCCGGCTGTAGAGATCGAACGGCAGCAGGGTCTGCACGTCCACGATCTCGACCTCGATCCCCACCTCGGCCAGCTTCTGCGCCGCTTCCTGGGCGATCCGGCAGCAGGCGCCGTAGGTGACGATCGTGACGTCCGTCCCCTCCCGGATCACCTCCGGCACGCCCAGGGGCACCCGCATCTCGCCGATGTTGGCCGGGAGCGTCTCCTTCAGGCGGTAGCCGTTCAGGACCTCCACCACCAGCGCCGGGTCGTCCCCTTCGAGAAGGGTGTTGTAGAAACCCGCGGCCTGCGTCATGTTGCGCGGCACGCAGACGTACATCCCCCGCACCAGGTTGAGCAGGCCCGCCATGGGTGAGCCCGAGTGCCAGATCCCCTCCAGCCGGTGGCCGCGCGTGCGGACGATGATGGGCGCCTTCTGGCGCCCCTTGGTGCGCCAGCGCAGGGTCGCCACGTCGTCCGACAGGATCTGGAGACCGTAGAGGACGTAGTCCAGGTACTGGATCTCCGCGATGGGCCGCAGGCCGCGCAGAGCCATGCCGATCGCCTGGCCCATGATCGTGGTCTCGCGGATGCCCGTGTCCGTCACCCGCAGCGGACCGTACTTGGCCTGGAGCCCGGCGAAGCCCTGGTTGACGTCGCCGATCTTGCCCACGTCCTCGCCGATCGCGATCACGTTGGGCCTGCTCGCCAGGGCCGCGTCGAAGCAGGCGTTCAGCACCTCGAAGCCGTTGAGCACCGGCGAGTCGTCGCCGTAGACGGCCGGCACGGGCTCGATCTTCACGGCGGCCTGGGGCGTCGTGCTGTAGAGGTGGGAGTTGTAGCGGTCCTCGTTCTCCCGCTCCTGCTCCTTTTTCCAGGCGACCAGTTTGCGGGCCGTGGGAGAATGTCCGCCGGGGTCCCCGGCGGTGGCGATGAGAGCGCTGTGGATGGAGGCCATCACGTCGCGGCGGAACGTTCCCTGCTGGCGCTCGAGCTCCTGGCGGATCTTCCGGATTTCTTCTCCCTGGGCCGACTCGCGGGCGAGCTCTTCGAGCATGCCGAGCGCCTCGGCCTTCTCCGCGTCGATGGGAGCCCGGAAAGCCTCCCAGGCCCGGCGCTGCGCTTCGCGGACGGCCCGCAGCTCTTCTTCCTCCACCGTATCGAGCTCCTGGGCCGTGGCGATGCCCTGCTCGATCATCCACTGCCGCATCTTGCGGACGGGATCGAACTCCGCCTCCCAGTCCAGCCGCTCGCGGGACTTGTAGCGCTCGTGGCTGCCCGAGGTGGAGTGCCCCTGCGGCTGGGTCATCTCCGTGACGTGGACGATCGCCGGCACGTGCTCGCGCCGCACGATCTGGACGGCCGAGAGGTAGGTCTCGCAGAGCCCCGCATAGTCCCAGCCCTTGACCGTGTAGAGGTCATATCCCTCGCGGGTCCCCGGAGCGCGGCGGAAGCCCGAGAGGACGGCCGAGAGGTCCCCCTTGGTGATCTGGTACTCGTTGGGAACGGAGATGCCGTAGCCGTCGTCCCAGATCGACAGCAGCATCGGCGACTGGAGGACGCCCACGGCGTTGACCGCCTCCCAGAACATCCCCTCGGCGCAGCTCGCGTTGCCGATCGTGCCGAAGGCCACCTCGCCGCCGTTCCTGGAGAACCGCTGCGCCGTCTCCTGGAGCTCCGGCAGCTCGCGGTAGAGGCGCGAGGCATAGGCGAGCCCCACCAGGCGCGGCATCTGCGAGCCGGTCGGCGAGACGTCCGAGGCCACGTTGACCAGGTCCACCAGCTCCTTGAAGCTGCCGTCCGCGTTGAGCATGCAGGTCGAGAAGTGGGCGGTCATGGACCGGCCCGCGGAGCAAGGCTCGCGCTCCAAGTCGGCGTCCGCGTAGAGCTGGGCGAAGAACTGCTCCGGGGTCAGCAGGCCCAGGGCCATCATCAGCGTCTGGTCGCGGTAGTAGCCGGAGCGGAAGTCCCCCGGACGGAAGGCGCGTGCCAGGGCCACCTGCGCCACCTCCTTGCCGTCGCCGAAGATGCCGAACTTGGCCTTGCCGGTGAAGACCTCCCGCCGGCCGATCAGGCTCGCCTGCCGGCTCTGCGAGGCGATCCGGTAATCCCGAAGGATGCTTTCCTTCGTGAACTGCGAGCCATCGGCGTGAGCTGCCGGGGAGGACGCCGGCGCGTCCTTGTCCGTCATGGGGAAAGACATTCGCGAAGCCTCCAAGGATTTGGCTGGACCGGCTCCCGGGCCGGACCTCCGGGGAATGCTAGCACGCGGCCCCGTGCTACGATCCCGCGTCGAAAACTGCCCTTTTCGAGGAGGCCCATGACCGCCAAGCCCCGACGTACCGCTTCCGGCGCCTTCGTGATCCTGCTCGGCCTCGCTTCCCTCGGCTGCGCCAGCGCTCCCTCCCCCGCCTCGACGCCCCAGGCGACCCCGGAGAGCACCGCGAAGCCGATGGCCGGAAAACCGGCGAGCGAGCCCGAAATGGCGAAGACCGCGCAGGCGTCCTATTCCTCCAGCTACCGTCCCCTCCCCTCGCAGCCCGTGCTCATCACCAACGCCACCGTCCTGACCGCCGCCGGCGACCGGATCGAGCGCGGGTCCGTCCTCCTGCGCGACGGCAAGATCGCCGCCGTGGGAGCCTCGGTCGAAACGCCGGCCGGCGCCACCGTCGTCGACGGCACCGGCAAGTGGGTCACCCCCGGCGTCATCGACGCCCACTCCCATCTCGGGGTCTATGCCTCTCCGGGAGTCGACGCCCACTCCGACGGCAACGAGAGCACCGACCCGAACACCGCCGAGGTCTGGGCCGAGCACTCCGTGTGGCCCCAGGACCCCCAGTTCCCCCTGGCCCTCGCGGCGGGCGTCACCTCCATGCAGATCCTCCCCGGTTCGGCCAACCTCTTCGGTGGCCGCAGCGTGACCGTCAAGAACGTGCCCGCCCGCGGCGTCTACGGCATGAAGTTCCCCGGCGCCCCCTACGGCCTCAAGATGGCCTGTGGCGAAAACCCCAAGCGGGTCTATGGCAACCAGAACCGCTCGCCCGCCACCCGCATGGGCAACGTCGCCGGCTACCGGGAGGGCTGGATCAAAGCTCAAAAGTATCGCCAGGAGCTGGACGAATACGAGCGTAAGCGCAAGGAGAATGACAAGAGCGCCAAGCCGCCCGACCGCGATCTTGAGGCGGAAACCCTGGCCGGCGTGCTCGCCGGCGAGATCCTGGTGCAGAACCATTGCTACCGGGCCGACGAGATGCTCACCATGATCGAGATCGCCAAGGAATTCGGCTACAAGGTCACCGCCTTCCACCACGCCGTCGAGGCCTACAAGATCGCCGACGTGCTGGCCGAGAACGGCATCTGCGCCGACATGTGGGCCGACTGGTGGGGCTTCAAGATGGAAGCTTTCGACGGCATCCGCGAGAACATTGCTCTGGTCGAGAAGGCCGGCGGCTGCGCCGTCGTCCACTCCGACTCCGCCGAGGGTATCCAGCGCCTCAACCAGGAGGCCGCCAAGTCCATGGCCGCGGGCAACCGCATGGGCATGAAGCTGCGCGAGGAGGACGCCATCCGCTGGATCACCATCAACCCCGCGAAATCGATCGGCATCGACAAGCAGACCGGGTCCCTGGAGCCGGGCAAGATGGGTGACGTCGTCCTCTGGAGCGGCAACCCGTTCAGCGTCTACAGTCGCCCGGAAAAGGTTTACATCGACGGCGCCCTCGCCTACGACCGCAACAACCCCTCCATGCAGCCGGAGATGGACTTCGAGCTCGGGCTTCGGGACGCGGAGATCCCGCAATGAACGCAATGAAAAGGTTTCTCGCAGTCCTGGCCCTCGCGGCGCTCCCCCAGGCCCTCACCGCCCAGAGCCTGGCGATCACCGGCGCCACCCTTCACACCGCGGGTCCCCAGGGGACGATCAAGAACGGCAGCCTGTGGATCGAAAACGGCAAGATCCGGGCCGTGGGCGCCAACATCGCCATCCCGGCCGGCGTCCGGAGGATCGACGCCCGCGGCAAGGTGGTGACCCCGGGCCTGTTCGATTCGATCTCGCGGATCGGCCTCGTCGAGGTCAGCGCCGTCGAGGGTAGCGCGGATGCCGCTGTCGAAGACGACCGCATCACCGCCGCCTTCAACGTCGCCGACGCCATCAACCCCCGCTCTTCGGTGATCCCCGTCAACAGGATCGAGGGCGTGACCCGCGCCGTCGTGGCTCCCCGTACCGGCAAGAGCCTGATCTCCGGCCAGGGCGCCATCGTCCATTTCGGCGGTCTCGAGGACTACCTCGTGCGCTCGCCCGTGGCCATGTTCGCCGTGCTGGGCGAGCACGGAGCCGGCCTCGCCGGCGGCTCGCGGGGCGGGGCCATCCTCCGCCTCCGCGAAGCCTTCCAGGATGCCCTCGACTACGCCGCCAACCGCAAGTCCTTCGAGCAGGGCGACCGGCGCGAGTACGCTCTCTCGCGGCTGGACCTGGAAGCTCTCGGCCCGGTGGTCAAAGGGCAGTTGCCTCTCGTCCTCTCCGCCGACCGGGCGAGCGACATCGAGGCCGCCCTGCGCCTGGCGAAAGAGCTCGATCTCAAGATCATCATTTCGGACGCCGCCGAGGGCTGGATGGTGGCCCGCCAGCTCGCCGAGGCCAAGGTGCCGGTGCTGATCAATCCGCTGATCAACCTCCCCGGCAGCTTCGAGACGGTCGGAGCGACGCTGGAGAACGCGGCCCGTCTCCACAAGGCCGGCGTGACCGTCGCCTTCCTCACCGGCGACGTCCACAACAGCCGCAACATCAAGCAGGCCGCCGGCAACGCCGTGGCCTACGGCATGCCCTGGGAAGCCGCCCTCGCCGCCATGACCGCCGTGCCCGCCCGCATCTGGGGGATCGCCGACCATTACGGCACTCTGGAGCCAGGGAAGGACGCGGACGTGGTGATCTGGGACGGTGATCCGCTCGAAGTCACCACCTTCGCCGACGCCGTCTTCATCCGTGGCCAGGAGATGCCCATGAAGAGCCGGCAGACCGAGCTGCGCGACCGCTACAAGGACCTCAAGACGCCGATGCCGCCGGCCTACCAGAAGCTTTGAGCACCGGCAGGAGCCCCGGAAACGGGGCTCCTGGCTTCACGCGCTAATCAGAGAATCGATCACCTCGAAGTCTTCAGTCCGGGGCATGGCCTCCAGGATCGAACGCAGCTCCTCCGGTGGGACCGTCAACCGCCGCCTCTCCAGGTCCAGCCAGCCTCCCCGGGAGGTCACCGTCGCCGCCCGCTGCCCGTCGGAGCGCCAGAACTCATTGCGCAGCCGGAAATGCGACCCATCCCCGCAGAGCGCCGCAATGGACAAGGTGATGTCGAACGATTCCATCAGCCGGACCTCGCGGAAATAATCGATCTCGTCGCGCAACACGACCGGCCCGAGACGGCGCCGCTCGAACTCCCGGATCGAAAACCCCTGCTCGGCGAAGAACATCATCCGCACGTCCACGCAAGCATCGAGATAGGCCACGTTCCTCATATGGCCGTTGAAGTCGATGTCTCCCCAGCGGGCGTAGAGGGTCCTTTTGAATGGTTCGGTCATGGGATTATCCCTCTCCGCCCTTGATCCGGTTTTCCAGGGTGGTGAACAGGAGATCGCAGTGGCGGGCTCGGGAGCGGACCCGGTCCTGGCTCAACCGGCTGAGCAGATCAGAGCAATGCCGGATCTTGTGATAGCGCCCCTTCTGGGTGCGTTGTGTTGCTCGATCCAACGATCGCACCAAGTTGTCTTTGGGGATAGCCTCCACATCCTGGCGCCTGGACAAGGCGCTCCGCTGAAAACCTTGACCATAATAACCGGCCAATGCGTCGGGATCTGCGGTCAACCATGCCTCTACGGCTTGTGTCATCAGATGGCAGTGCTCGTCGGGCAGATCTCCGGAATCCCAGCCATCCCGGACGTGAAGATGCTTCCCAGGTCTATGGACCACAGGCGCCTCAGAATCTACAAGCAGGACAAGGAAGGCGTCGGGGTATATTTCTCTGGCGGTCCGGAATCCTTGGAACGCTGCGTTTCGACTCCCACACGCCGTGATAGACCATCCTATCCCACGACTCCGGGCCAGCTCTCGAAGCGGCTTCAGGAAATCGTTGAACCCGTCGCGGATGGCGGCTTTCGTATCGCTCCTGTCTCCTCCACCTTCAAGGTAAATCCGGATCTCCCTCACCATCGGTTCCCACCGATTTCGCCCATTCTCCAGGCTCCCCCAGCATGTACTTGTCCAACCATGCTCGAAGTTTCTCCGGCTCGAGGCGACGCAGATGCGTCCCACGTTCGTCACGCTCGCAGACAACGACTGATTCCGGTATCTCAGAAAGCCGGGAAACGAGCGTCTCAGAGTGCGTGGTCACGATGAGCTGAGTCCGCTGCGAGGCGTCGATCAGCAAGTCAGCGATCTTCGGTAGGATATCCGGATGCAATCCGAGCTCGGGCTCCTCGATACAGATCAGGGGCGGCGGCTCCGGATGCAGCAGGATCGTCAGGAGGCAGAGATAGTGCAAGGTTCCATCGGAGAGCCGGGAAGCAGGGATCGCCTCCTCGACACCTTTCTCGTGCACCAAGACCTGAATCGTTCTATCTATAATTTTTGTCGTAATGTCCTTAACACCCTCATAAAATTGCTGGAGGTTTTTCAAGAGCAGCCGCTTCGTGGCACGTCGCTTCAGTAGGTTGTTGAGCACGAGACCTAGATTACTCGCATCCTCAAGGAGAAAACCATCTGCCAGGTCGATCCTCTGGGGAATACGGGAAACAGCGAGACGCCCCATGTTCCACTCTCTGAAGAACGCCACTTCGGAAAAGCAGTCGCCAACGTAGGTCAACTCCGGATAGATGTCGGCTCCCTTCAATTGAGAAAGTATCGACTGTTCCCTATCGACTTTCTCCAACGACCTCATCACCATCTTTAGAGTTCTACCATCTTTTGATACGATACGAGTTAATGCTTTTGGATTGCCTCGCCCATATTCGTAATGGACAGCATTCCCCGGACGAAAGGGTCCTCCATCAGCAAATTTCTCAGATCTTATGAATTCATCGGTCAGATTAAACCTAGACATTGGGGCTTCAAATGCCAGGCCATAACGCAGGACGCGATCCCGGTAGTCACGATCTGGATAAGTAATTAAAACCTCAAGGGAGGCCGCATCAGCTCGTTCACTCCCTTTCCAGATCCACTCGGCTGCTCCTCCCCCCTCCCGGAGAGGCTTCAAGAGATCCCTAGGCGCCGCCGCCAATAGACTGATCGCCTCGATCAGGTTCGACTTCCCCGAGCCGTTGGGGCCGATCAGGACGTTCAAGGGCTCCAGATCAAGGCTCACCCCTTCGCTTCCATAGGAGAGGAGATTCTTCAGCCGAATCGAATCGAGGAGTTTCTCACCCTGCATACCACCCCCTGAAGGTCAGCGTCATCGCGGCTCATTCTATGGGATTCAGGGCCGCAGGTCTGAGCCCGTAGGGCGGGGAGACTCGTAGCCCAGGCCGTGAGCCCTGGGCGGGCGGCGGCCGAGGAGGTTCCCCAGCCGTGCCGACCCTGGCGAGGCTCCTGGGGGGAGGCGCCCGTTCTCACCGAACCTGCTCTCCAGCGATCCGCGAGCACAGAATCGAAGAGATCCCAGGAGGGGCCAAACCACGGACTCGCGGGGAGGACCCTCTCCCCAACGGGGCGGCGGCCGTACGAGTGGGGATAACCCCCTCCCCACTCGTACGGAGCGTCTCCCCAGTTGTACGGCCGCCGCCCCGTTGGGGAGAGGGCTGTACCTGTCCGGGAAAGGTCTCTCCCCACTGGGGAGAGCGTTTTTTCTGTCCGGTCGGCCGGCCTCCCGAGTGGGGAGAGCGGCCGGAGTGCTGGTACGAAGGCCGTCCCCACTCGTACGGCACTCCTCCCGGCTACTTCGGGCGCTGACAAGACCCTTTCGCCAAGGAAGGAACCGTACAGTCCCGCCTCCTATGCTAGATTCCACCCGCTTCATCTCTTTTCTCATCGACGATCCGGAGGTTCCGCATGCGCTACTGCGCCCTCGCGTTGCTCGCCGTCCTCGCCACAGGCTGTGCTTCCACGTCCACCTCCTCCGGCTCCTGCCCGGCTCTCCGGATGGCGGCCGCGAACCCCGCACCCACCCATTCCGAGATCGTGCGGGCCGTCTGCCCGAGAGCCATGGACTACCCGTTCAAGAACCTGGTGCTCGAAGGGGGCGGGGTCAAGGGGATCGCCTATGCCGGCGCCTTCGAGGTGCTTCAGCAGCAGGGGATCCTCGAGCAGGTGGGGCCGGTCGCCGGCACCTCGGCCGGGGCGATCACGGCGACGCTTGTCGCGCTGCGCTACGAGCCCGAACAGATCCGGACCCTGATCTTCAACATCCCCTTCGAGAAGTTCAAGGACGGCGGCTCGACGGGTCTCTTCCGCCTCTTCAAGCGCTTCGGCTGGTTCAAGGGGGATTACTTCCTGGACCTGATGCGCTGCCTGATCACCAACCAGACCAAGAAGCCCGTGACGACGTTCAAGGACCTCAAGGACATGGGCTTCCGCGACCTGCACGTGTTCTCGACCGACCTCTCGACCGGCAAGTCCGTGGAGCTCTCCGCGGCGACCACGCCCGACGTCGAGGTGGCGCTCGCGGTGCGCATGTCGATGGCGATCCCGCTCTTCTTCGCCTCGGTGGATTTCAAGGATGACGTCTTCGTCGACGGCGGCGTGCTGCGCAACTACCCCATCGACGCTTTCGACACCCGCCAAGAGGTCAACCCCGCCACGCTCGGGCTCCACCTGAACGGCAAACCCTCGGCGCGGGCTGAGATCAAGGGCTTTCCAAGCTACACCAGGAACCTCTTCGAGACGTTGCTCGACGTGCAGGTGATCGATCTCGAAACGAACCCTCCCGACCTCCAGCGGTCGGTGCTCATCGACAACCTCGGCATCTCGACGACCGAGTTCAACCTGACCCGGGAACAGAAAATCGCCCTGGTCGCCAAAGGCGTCGAATGCACCTGCCGGTACCTGAAGGACTGGCAGTCGTGGCACGGACAGAACGCCTGGCCGGCCGAACAGTTCCCCGCGCTCGGCCGGGCCCTACGCCTCAGGACGGAGGGCAAGTGCGGCTCGGCCTTCGGCCCCGGCGAGCCGCGGTAGGCCCTCACTCCCCTACCCCTCTCTCCCAGCCCTCCACCCTGCCCACCGGGGAGAGAGGGGGAAATCCGAGAGATCTTGCCTGTCTCCCTCCTCTCCCCGGATGGGAGGGAGGAGGGCCGGGAGAGGAGGGCCGGGGAGGTGAGGGCTCACTCCTGGCGCATCGCGATCAGCGGATCCACCCGCATGGCCCGCCGCGCCGGGAGGTAGCACGCGAGGAGCCCGATCCCGGAGAGGACCAGGAAAACCGTGCCGAAGATCACCGGGTCCGTGGGAGCCACGCCGAAGAGCACACTCGCCAGCACCTTGCGCAAGGCAATGGCGCCGATGACACCGCAGACGAGGCCGAGCCCCACGAGCCAGGCGCCCTGGGCCAGGATCATCTGGAGCACCTGGCGGGCCTGCGCCCCCAGAGCCATGCGCACGCCGATCTCCTGCGTCCGCAGCTCCACCATGTAGGCCAGCACGCCGTAGGTGCCCACGGCGGCGAGCGTCAGGGCCACCAGGGAGAAGATAAGGACCAGGAAGGCCACGAAGCGCGGCTGCGCCACGGAGTCGTAAACCACCTCTTCCATGGGCCGCACGTCCGCCAGGGGGAGCGTGGGATCGAGCCGCCGGATCTCGTTCCGCACGGCGGGGATGAGGCTCATGGGGTCTTTCTTCGTGCGCAGGACAAGGTTCATGGTCCCTGGCACGAAGCCCACGGTCTCCTGGGACTGGTCGTGCAGGAAATACACCTCCGTGCCGGTCTTCTGATCGAGACCGCCCTGCTTGACGTCGCCCACGACGCCGGCGATGGTCAGCCACGGGGCGGCGTCATTCGGGGCTTTGATGCGCTGGCCGAGCGGGCTCTTGCCGGGCCAGAAGAGCTTCGCCATGGCCCGATTGATCAGCACCACGGGAGTCGAGCCCCGCGCGTCCCGCGGCTCGAACAGGCGCCCCTCGATCAGGGGGATATCCATCGTCTTGAAATAATCACGGCTGACGAACTGCCAGTAATCCGCGTTATGGATCGGACCGTCGGGCGTCTGCGGGAGGCTCTCGAATTCCATGTCATTGGCGTTGACTGGCCGGTTCGGCGGCAGGCCCGACATGGCCGCGGCGTTCTCGACGCCCGGGATTTGCGAGATCTGAGCGAGCACCCTCTGGTAGAAGCTCGCCGTCTGCTCAGGAGTCGTGGAGCCCCCGTCCGGCAGCGAGATCTGGAGCGAGAGGATGCCCTCGGGATTGAAGCCGGGATCGACCTGCTGGAGCAGCCAGAAGCTGCGGATCAGCAGGCCGCCGCCGATCACCAGCGTGGCCGCGAAGGCGACCTCCAGCACCACCAGCACGCGCCGCAGCAACTGGCGGCCCGAGCCGGCCGTGGTCCGCTGGCCCCCTTCCTTCAAGGAGGCGAAAAACGACCCCGCCCGGGCGTGGAGGGCCGGCGCCAGCCCGAAAAGCACCCCCGTCAGCAGCGACACGGCGAAGGTGAAGAGGAGGCTCCGCGAATTGAGGCCGATCTCGTCCACCCGCGGCAGGCTGTCCAGATTGGCGGCCACGATGCCCTTGACGCCGATGTAGGCGAGGAACAATCCCAGGACGCCGCCCAGCAGGGCCAGCACGACGCTCTCGGTGAGGAACTGGCGCAGCAGCCGGCCGCGGGCAGCTCCCAGGGCCGTGCGGATGGCGATTTCCTTCTGCCGCGCCTCGGCCCGGGCCAGCAGGAGGTTGGCCACGTTCACGCAGGCGATCAGCAGCACCAGGCCCACGGCGCCCATGAGCAGCCGGATCTTGGGGCGCACGCCACCCACCAGGTCGTCGAGCAGAGGCTGAACGACCAGCCGGTGGTTCTTCGGATGGGGCGTGTGCTTTTCCGGCAGCTCCCGTTCCCAGCGGGTGATCAGGTCGTCGATCTCGGACCGCGCCTGGGTGAACGAGATGCCGTCCTTCAACCGGCCCACGAGAAATAAATAGTGATTGCCCCGGTTGCCCGGGTTGGCGGGATCGAGAGCCAGGGGGATCCAGGCCTCGATCCGCTGGTTGTCGATCGTGAAGCCCGGCGGCATGACCCCGATCACCGTGCGGTTCCCGCCATCCACCTTGATCCGCCGGCCGATGACGCGGGGATCCGCTCCGAAAGCCCGGCGCCAGAGGCCGTCCGACAGCACCACGACCTGCTCCGTGTTCGGCACGTCCTCCGCGGGCGAATAGTACCGGCCGAGTTGGGCGTCCACGCCCAGCGCCTGGAACAGCCCCGCCGTGGCGAACGCCGCGTCGGCCCGTACGGGCTCGCCCGTTCCCGCCACGTTGACGGCGCCTGTCACATACGCCCCCAGCGCCTCGAAGCTCCGGTTCCAGTTGCGGTACTCCGTGAACTCCACCGGGTCCACCCAGAAGCGGTCGAACCCCATGGTGGGGAACTGGCTGTAGACGATCATCAGCCGGTCCGAGTCCTTGTAGGGCAAGGGCTTCAGAAGTACGGAGTCGGCCACGCTGAAGATGGCCGCGTTGGCCCCGATCCCCAGGGCCAGGGTCACGGCGGCAAGCAGAGTGAAGCCTGGGCTTCTCAGAAGCAGTCGGCAGGCATAGCGGAGATCCTGGGCCAGCGGTTTCATCGAGGTCCCTCCTCGGACCTCAATACTCGGTTACCAGGAAGTTGTTTCATCCGGGCCGCAGTCTCGCCAGAATCGCTGCGAAATCCCCCGGCGGCGGCTCCTCGAACCGCAAGGACTTCCCCCTCCGAGGGTGGACAAACCCGAGCACCGCCGCGTGAAGCATGGGCCGGGGAGCCGGTAGGAGCTTGCCGCGCCAATCTCGGATGTACACCGTCTCTCCCACCAGCGGGTGGCCGGCCTCGGAGAGGTGGATACGGATCTGGTGCTGCCGCCCGGTCTCCAGCTCGCAGGCCACGAGAGTCGCCTTGGGGAGCCGCTCCAGCACCTGCACGCGGGTGATCGCCTCCCTTGCCTCGGCAGGCGCTTCGCCGCGGGCCGGGCGGAACACGCCCCAGGAGCCCCTCAGCCCATCCCCCCGGTCGGGCACGAGCAGGGTCTCGTAGACCGCATCCTCGGCCCTGCCGTGAACGAGCGCCAGATAGCGCCGGGTCACGGTGTGGGCCGCGAGCTGCTGCTGGAGATGGCGTTGCGTGGGGATGGTGCGGGCGAAGACCACCAGCCCCGAGGTTTCCTTGTCCAGCCGCTGGACGGCGCGCAGCGTGAGGTTCGCCGTCTTCCCCTTCCCCGTCTCGATCCGCCGGATGGCCACCCGCGCGAGAGCCAGGAGGGTGTCGCGGTCGTCGCGCTCGAAGGGGACGGTGAGGATGCCCGCCGGTTTCCGGACCACGGCGACCTCGGCATCCAGATGAACGATCAGATCCGGCTCGCGGCGGCTCGAGCCGCTCCGGATCTCGACCCGCTCGCCTGCGCTCATCCGCCGGGCTGGATCGAGAGCGGGAAGCTCCATCCACGAAAACCTGCCCACCCGAGCACAGATCCTTGGCTTTGCTCCAGGACGTGCCGGGCAGGAGCTCGCGGAGTATCTCCCGGACAACGGCGGCGAGGGTGAGGCCGGTGTCTTGATCAGAGACCGTTCGGGAAGGGACGTCTTTCTTCAAGCGGCGCCAGTGTAGCGCAGAGGCGAAGCGGGGTCCCAGGCTGGCGAAGAGAGGCGAATTGGGCGACAATGAACCCAGCCATGTTGACCAGATCTCTGCCTGCTCCTATCACGGCGGCAGCCGTACAGCCGAAGAGGATTCCGGCGCCGCACGTGCAGGCGGCGGTCGCGGCCGTGACCCAACGCCCTGCCGCTCCTCACGTCCAGGCGGCCGTCGCGCAGGCGAAAACCGTCCCGGAGCGCCGGGGGGCCGTTCCTGTGCAGGCGATCAAGGCGGCGCAGCCGAGGATGCCGAGCCCTCCCGCGATCAGACCCGTGCCGGTCCCTCCCGCCGTTCCCAGGCCGGTTTCGGCGCCCGCCCTGCAAGCCCGGCCGTCTCAGCCCCAGCCCGTCAGCCGGCACTCCTCGCATCCTCAGCCACCGGTTTTGCGCCTGACCAGCCAGGGCATCGTGCTCCAGCCCTACACCGTACATGGCGACTACAAGGTTTCGACCAGCACCCACTACGCGATCAGCACCGTCAACCGCTGGAAGCTCTATGTCCGTGTAGGCGCGGGAGCGGCAATGCCAGCCATCTACACCTGGACCTGGCAGGCGACCGGTGCCCAGGTCACGGTCAACGGGATCAATTACCAGCCTTACAAGGCAATCCAGAACAACGGCACGGGCGCGGCGCTGCCCAGCGATTGCATCAAGTCCGCACAGATCGTCGCCGGCGGTGTCCGACGCGCGGCCGGCGCCAATCTCGCCAACCTCGATGGCCTGCCCGAGCCCAATTACCGGGCTGGCGGCCGCACGAGCGGTGCCCTCGGGGCTCAGCCAGGGGTCGGCGACGTGTACCTGGTGGTCCACTCCACGAAGTCTGGAGACTTCCATGCGGCCTCCGTGATCCTGCACGACGGCACCGACAACATCACCCTCGAGGCGGACGTCGACGATCCCCTCACCTTCCGCCAAAACAATCTCCTCTTCGACATGTACAACGAAGCGACGGGCGGGCAATCCTTCTGGGATAACCAGGGCGCTAGCGCAAGCGACCGGGTCTGGAGCTTCAGCCTGGCCAACGCCGCTGGAGGAGCTGGTCACGGAACCTTGGGGGGTGACATCCGAGCCAATCTCGACGCACGGCAACTGACCCGCCTCGGGCAGGTCATGACCTGAGTCCGTCAGCACCCGGCAACAGCACGATCTTCCCCACCGAGGCCCGGCTCTCCAGCAGCCGGTGCGCCTCCGCGAGGGGGAAGCGGCGCGAGATCGAGATTCTGAAATCACCCGCTTCGAGCCAGTCCACGAGAACCTGACGGGCCGTGACCCAGGCGGCGGGATCATGGTCGAGGCTCAGGCCGAACGCGCTGACCTTGAGGCAACGATCGTAGAGATGGTCCGGGTCGATCGGCTCAGGAGGACCGCTCGCTTCGCCGAAGAAAATGAGCTCGCCGTAAGGCGCCAGCATCGCAAGGCTCTGGGCTTGCGTGGCCTTGCCGATCGAATCGTAGACCCCGGTCCAGGCCCCGTCCGCCGGTAGCGGCGGCAACACGCTCCGGGAGATCCTGGCCATAAAGCAGAGGCTCGGCTCCAAGGGCGGTCACGACGGCGGCTTTCTCAGGAGTTGAGACGGTGCCGAAAACACGGGCGCCTCGCCCAGCTCCAGAACCTCGGGCGGTCCCAGCTTCCGGACGATGATGGCGCGCATGAGAGACTTCAAGCACGATCCTCGCTATCGGTGATCAGCTCCCGTACCCGCAACCGGCCCACTTCCAACTCGTGGATCACCAGCCGGTCGATCGCGCCGTTCTTCAAGGCGAACCGCTTGACCGCCAGCCGTCCGATCGCCACGGCTCCCACGGCCACCGCTCCGATCGCCAACGCCCCCATGCTGACGGCCGCCAGCGCCGTCGCCGCCCGGGCGAATGCGAGTTGCGCTCCGGCTCTCGGATAAGTCAACTGGGTTTTCTCGTGTTTCATCGTCCCCTCCTCCGGCTTCAGGAGGGGATCTTATCCGAGGATTCAAGGAGGCGGACGCTCCGGCCATCCTGGCGGATGGCCGGAGATCCTGAGGTCCAGGAGGGAGGTGGGCTCAGCAGACGATCTGGCAGCTCCGCCCGATGCAGGTAGCGTTGGGGTAAATCGTGTGCGTACAGGCAACCGTCAAGCCACCCGCGGCATCGGCCATCTCGCGCAGGCCGAGCGAGCGCAGGGTCTCACGGTTCAGAGCCAGCTTGCCTTCGATCTTCTTTTTCATCTTGGACCTCCTTGGATCCGTTTGGGTTGACCTCATTGCTACTCCATGAACGTAGAGGCCTGGAGGTCTCCCTGTCTTGGGAATTCTTGCTGTCTTGCGGATCTTAAGAATCTGCACCGCCGGAGTGGGGAACCTCAATCTTCGTCAGGGGAGCTTCCCTGGCAGGCCGGCTCCGATCTACCCTTCCTGGCATGGAACGCACCGCCATGCTCGACCGCATCCGCCAACTCGAACGAGACGCCAGCACGCTCGAACCCAAGGCCACCCGCCGCCAAGAAGGCCTAGCCACCGGCACGGTATTTGCAATGTTTTCACGGCAGTGGTTATCGCCAGCCCCGAAAACTTCTTGCTCGGCTCGCCGATCGGTCGGGGTTTGCTCGAGTGGCCACGACTAGGAGTTTAAAAATGTTTACTACCACCGTGGAAACCCACCCCGACGTCCTATCGGCCGCCGCCGTCATCCGCGACCCCATCGTCAACCGTGCTGGGGAAAACCTCGGATACGCTGAGAGCTTGATTCAAAAAGGAGACTCCAAGCCTGCACGCCGAGAGCAACAAGGATCTCTGCCGACGCTTCATCCAGAAGATCTTGAACGAGGGCAAGTTGTCGCTGATCAGGGAATTCATGTCTCCTGACGCGGTGAATCACGAGGTCGCCGACTCGCTCGGCGACAGCGAGCCGCCCCAGGGGTACGACATCGAGTGGATGGCGGGCCTCGTCCACCTCTACCAGCATGCGTTTCCGGATCTCCGTTTCGAGATCCAGGACCAGATCGCCGAGGGCGACCGGGTGGTGACCTGCCTGCGCATGCGAGGCACGCAGAAGAACGCTCTGATGGCGATCGCGGCGAGCGGCAGGAAGATCGACATCGCCGGTATTCGTGTCGACCGTGTGGCGAGCGGCAGGATCGTCGAGAGCTGGTTCCATTTCGACGCGCTTGGAATGCTGCGCCAGCTCGACGCACTGCCCTCGCTCAACCGCCGGCCGCGGCAAGTGGCACCAATCTCCCAGGAGACCGCACCCGGGGCGAGACTGCCCGGCCCGACCTGCAACTCCAACCTCCCACTGCCGCAGCTCGCGTTAGCCAGCTAGGGCCCGTCAAGAGGGGCAGCCTCACCCGCTGCCCCTCACCCACCACTCAGGGCGCTACAATCCTCCGCTTGCCGTTTCTTGAAGCATTCCCAATATCACGTTTCCAGGCCGTTTTCCGTCTCTTGTGGGCGAGTCCTCTTGGCCTCCACCGGCACGGTATGTGCAACGTTTTCACAGCAGTGGTTATCGCCAGCCCCGAAGACGCTTTGCCTACACTGGGCCGACCGATCGGTGTTTGTTTGAGTGATCACGACTAGGAGATACCTCATGGCTACTACCACCGTGGAGATCCACCCCAACGTCCTATCGACGAGCGCCATCATCGGCGACAACGTCGTCAACCGCACTGGGGAGAGCCTCGGCAAGATCGAGGAGCTCATGCTCGACCTGGAGAAGGGTCGGGTCGCCTACGCCGTCCTTTCCTTCGGCGGCTTCATGGGGATGGGCGAGAAGCTGTTCGCCATTCCGTTCGAGGCCCTGAAGCTCGACGCCACCCGTGAGCACTTCACGCTCGACGTCGACAAGGACAAGCTGAAGAACGCCCCCGGCTTCGACAGGAACAACCCCCCGCAGGCGTCGGACCGCACCTGGGGCGCCGAGGTCTACAAGTTCTACGGCTACAAGCCCTACTGGCAGTAAGGCCGGTACCGTATCGAACCAGCACCGAGGGCGGCCTTATGGCCGCCCTTTTTGTGTTTGGGCGAGGTCGTGGCGGCCGGGCCATCGGTACATCTTGCATGTAAGAAGTGCCGATTGCGTCCCGCCCTCAACCCATGAACCCAAGATCCGGGTTCGCAAACCTCCCCAGGTTGGGCAGCACGAGCGGCAGATCGCTGTTCGCCACGCCGAACCAGCGGGCGAGAGTCGCCGAGTACTCGTCCACCGAAGTGGTGGGGATCCACCGCCCCTCGCCCGCGTCGTCCGGCCCATTGATCGCGAGCGTGGGGATCTGTCCGTAGAAACGGCCGCCGCGCACCGCGCCACCCATCACGAAATGGTGGCTCCCCCAGCCGTGATCGGAACCGTCGCCATTCGAAACATAGGTGCGCCCGAAGTCCGAGGCCGTAAAGGCGGTCACCGTGTCGGCGGCGTTCAGCTCGGTCATGGCCGCGTCGAAAGCGCCCAGGGCGCCGTCGAGCTCGCCGAGCAGGTTGGCGTGGGCGCCGTCGAGCGCGCTCGCGCCGATCTGGCCGCCGTGCGTGTCATAGCCTTGGCCGGCGCAGAAGAAGACCTGCCGGCGCAGCCCCAGCGTCTCGCGTACCGAGATGAGCCGGGCGATCATCTGGAGCTGCAGGCCGAGGTCCGTCTGCGGGAACTGGGTGGTGAGCACCGGCGCCCCGGCCAGCGCGCCCGAGAGCAGCTCCTGGTTGCCGAGCGCGCGCTGGAAGATGCCGCTGTAGCCGCGCTCGAAAAGGTTTCCATAGCTGCGCGACAAGAGAGCGCGGATGGCGTTCGAAGAGGCGTCGGCCCCGGAGGCCGCGGGCACGTAGGACGACAGGCCCACCGGCCCCTCCGGCGCCACCTGGTACTGCGTCACCACATTGCCCACCTGGAACGTGTTGGTGCCCGCCACGGAGATGGACATCGAAATGCGGGCATTCTCGTTGAGCGATTGCAGCAGGTCCGCCGCGCGGCCACCCCAGCCTGTACGCGACGGCTGATCGGGCAGCGAGGTCTGCCAGTGCACGGTCTGGTCGCTGTGCGAGAAGAGCTGCGGCGGCACCGCCGCGGTCCGGCTCAGGAAGTCCTCGCGGGTGACCGGCGCCACCAGCGGCCCCACGTTGGCCACCACCGCGGCCCGGCCTCCATTGAACAGGCCCTGCACCTTGGCGAGGCTCGGATGGAGGCCCCACGTCCGCGAGTCGCCCGGCACCAGCGGATTGAGCGGCAGCAACGAGCCCTGCGGCAGCGCCAGGGACGCGCGCACCGCGGCGTACTGCGCGTAGTCGGTGCCGGCGGCCGGAACGATCATGTTATTGCCGTCGTTGCCGCCGTACAGAAAGATACAGACGAGGCTCTTGGAATCGGCCAGCGGCGCCGCGGCGGCAATGCGCTGCAGATCGAAAATCGTATTGCCCAGGGCGGTCATGCCGACCGCGGCGCAGGCGGTCTGGAGGAATTGACGGCGCGTCGAGTGGATCTCGGTCATCTTCCACCTCCTCACTTCTGCACCACGGATTCAGGAGCCAGGCTCGCGAGCCACAAGAGCGTGAGCACGCGTTGATCGCCCTGGCGGGGGAAATCGGCATCGGCAAGGGCGCCGCGCAGCGTATCGCGCGTGGCGCTCGACATCGAGCCGGCGAAGAACAGGAGGTCGATCCGGTCGAGCAGAGCCTCGTCCGTGGGCACCTGCGGCGGCAGGAACGGCGCCAGGTTGGCCTGGAGCGGCCCGTTCGTTCCCACCGCGCCGAAGATTGCGAGATGCAGGTTGGCGGCGCCCACGACCGTCGTCTCGGTCGCGATCTGGAACTCCGGCGACACCAGGCCCGCCTGCGAGATCTCCCCCGGCAGCGCATAGGCCGGCTCGAAGAAATTGAACACCGTGGGCGCGCGCAGCGGCGTCTGGCCGGTGCTCTGGCCCTGCCCGTCGAGCCGTCCCAGGATGCGCCACCGGCCGCCTCGCGGCTTGGCGTCGATCGCGCGCAGCAGCCCCACGAGGCGCACGGCCGGCTCGCGCAGGTGCCCCGCGTCGGGCCGTTCCGCCACCACCGTGGCCCGCGCCTCGTAATCGAGGAGGATGGCGCGCAACACCGCTTTGAGGTCGCCCCGCACCCCGGCGCCGTTGTCGGCGAATGCCTGCCCGCAGCGGTAGACGTAGGCCGGGCTGGGGTTGCTCGCCACCAGCCGCTGGATCAGGAAATGGCAGACGAAGGGGCCGGTATTGGGATGGCGGAAGATCGCGTCCAGCGCCTGCTCGAGGTCCGCCTGCGCGGTCTGCCCCGCCGGCAGGACGGCGCCGTCGAGCAGCCGCTTCTCGCCAATGTCGTGGAACGCCGTCCAGGGCTCCATGGGGATGCGGTAGTTGCGCCGCGAGCGGAAGAAGCGCCGCGGATCGCTCTGGTCCTGGCCGCCGAACGTCCAGCCCGTGAACGCCCGTGCGAACGCCTTCACCACCTCCTGGTCATAGGTCGGGATCGGCTGGTTCTCCGCGTCCAGGCGCAGCGTGCCGTCCGGGTGGAGCTGATAGAGGCCGATCGAGAACAGTTGCAGGATCTCGCGGGGGTAGTTCTCGTTGGGATTGAGCCCGAGCTCGGGGATCGTCCGGCTGCTCGCCGCCATGTCGAGGTAGACCCCCATGGTGGGGCTGAGCGTCACCGCCTCCAGCAACTCGCGGAAGTTGCCGAATCCGTGCTGCGCCAGGAGGTCGAGATACCCCGCCAGCCCCTCCGGATTGTTGCGCACGTCGGCGTCCACGTCGGACACCACGAAGAGCTCGGAAAGCGCAAAGGCGACCCGCTGGCGGATCTGATCGGGTCCCTCCACAGCCTGCTGGAAAAAGGACCCCCGCACCAGCCCGGGCGCCGCCTCCTCGCCCCCCGCCACCGCCTGGTCATAGGCCGCGAGATGGGAGGACGCAGGCAGCGCAAACTGCTCGTCCAGCCAGCGCGAGAACCCCTTCTGCTGCAGGGCCTCCACCTCGCCGGGCCGCGGCCCGTACGTCGCCTGGAGGAGGAACCGGGCGGCATCCTCCGCGGTGGGAAGGCCGGGCGGCAGAGCCGGCGGCGCGGGAGGCGGCGTAAACGTCTGGCTGCCGTTCGACGGGCGGAAGAAGCCCTTGATCTCCCCCGCCGGATAGGCTGCGGTGTGGAGGTTCAGGTAGCACTCCCCGCCCAGCAGCGCCGCGAGGATCGCCGCCTTGTCATACGTCCCGGCCGCCTGGATCCGCCACACCCGTGACCCGTCGGCCTCCGGCTTCGCCGTGTCCACGTCGAACAGGATCGCGCCGTCCGGGCCGTGGATGTGCTGGCTGCTGATCGGGCCGGTCAGGCTGGAGAAGGAGAAGCGCAGCACCGCCGCGGTCTGGTCCTTCGTCAGGATCAGCGTCGAAGACCCCGAGCCTCCCGTCGTGGCCCCGGTCTGAGGCGTGAGCGTGGCGAGGAAGAGCTTTCCTCCCTCTTCGGAAGGAGGAGGGGGAGGCGGAGGAGGTGGTGGCGGTGGCGGAGGGGGCGCGCTGAGGGTATAGACGCCGGAGACCACGGCGCTCGCCTGGAGACCCTTCTTGTACGCGAACGCCTTGAGCGTCGTGGTGGCGGTGAGTTGGATCGGGCCTTTGTAGACCGGGCTCTTCTTGCGCGAAGGGCTCGACCCGTCGGTCGTGTAGTAGATCGCCGCGCCGGCCGTGGCGGAGGTGAGCTTCACCGAGACCGGAGCCGTGTACTTGCCCGGAGCCGGAGACAAGGCCGGCGCCGCCGCGGCTGCCTTCGCCGCCTCAGTCTCAGGAGGGCCGTTCCGGACCTCCTGCGCCAGCACTGGCACCGCCAACCACAGCAGACCCACGAGCACCGCACCGCTTCGTCGCCTCATGGTACGCCCTCCGTTCTTGCCGCACCGGGTTCTTCCTGGTTCTTCAGGTGCCGCTGACCCCTGAAACCCCCGGGGCGGCGGTTTCCTGCGGCCCCTCATGCAGAAATTTCTATCTGGGATTATACCCTGGGACCGCGGCATCCCTGCCGGCCCCTTCTGGCGAGGGCGGATGTCCAATCGGTTGCCGTGGATCGGTCAGGTGTACCCTTCGAAGAGACGCCCCGCCGTCTGTGGACCCGGTGAGTGCGTGGTTAAGGACTGGGGCGTCTCTACGCAACGGTGTTGCCGTTGCGAACGGTAGGTGTTACGGGGATGTCGAGGAACTGCCCCCGCAATCACATTATTGGGCCTTGGCACCACGGGTCCGTAGAGACGCCCCAGTCCTGAACCGGGCATTTTCCTGATCCACAAACGGCGGGGCGTCTCTCGAAGAGTACACCTTATAATCTACGGCAACCGATTGGACCCCACCATGGCGAATCATACCTTCCGCAACCGTCCGGGTGACAAGACCCACGACGCACTCAGCACCCAGTTCGAGGGTCTGCTCCAGCGCATGCAATCACCAGCGGCCAGGAAGGGGATGGAGGCGGCATTCAATGCCAACCCGGAGGCCCTCGGCCGGGCAGCCGCCAAGGCCGCGAAACGGCGGCGCTGAGTGTCCGGCCAGCCGGGCACGGCTGCAGCCTTCACCGTGAAGAGGAAGAGATCACCCGCCCTATGAAGTGAACATGGCTGTTCTGGAATCCGGCGGTGATCACCAAGCCTTTGCAGTCGAGAGTCTTGGCGCCGGCAGGGAATCTGTACCGCCTCGCGCGGCCCGACCGACACCACCTTGCCATCCGCCACGACGATGGCCCCATCGAAGATCGGCGCTACATCAGGCGCCGGGTAGATCCGGCCGCCGACCAGCGCCAGCGTTGCACTCTGCTCCTGGGAGATCACCGCCGCCGGCACCAGGGCCGACAGAGCGGCAAACAAGACCAGGCCGCGCAGACAGCGCCCCCCGGAGCGCTCACTCCTCTTCCTCATCATCGCCTCCTCCTCCTGGCGTAGGTCTCTTCTGGGGGTTGACGGGTTCAACGAGGGTGCTCGCCTTCCTACGCTCGCACCGGCCCAAGGTTTCGAGCCGCCCCTCTCGCCAGGGATTGAAATCCCTGGCTACCGACGGTGGTCCCTGGCGGGACCGCAGGTTTGCGGCTCGAACAATCGAAGATCCGGCAAACCGGCCCTGAAAGGGCGAAATTTGAATAGCCCGGTGCTTCAGCGCCGAGGTGGCAGGGACCCCGCCCTTTATATCCGCCCCGAGGGGGCGGTGCCTTTGGATCAGTTAGGTGAGAGCGATTCGAGCAGAAACTGCAGCTCGGCAGCATTTCCGAAATCGAACGCAGGATCATCGGCGAGGGCGGGATTGCGGTCGCCAGCGAGGATAGCTTGGAGTTGGCGGATGAGCGCAATAAAGTGCGGCAGACGGTCGCCCTCAAGAAGAGCGTTCAACAGCTCCTGCGCACCGATTTCGGTGCTCTCCTGAATCGCTTGTGCCACCAATGAAAACAGTTGTGCGGCGGGGTTCTGACTGACGCCACCGGCGCGGCGATAGGCCATGTAGGTCTTGATTGCCTGCTGCCGGGCGACCTGCGCTGCTTCGGAATTACCGGTGGCGCGTTCGAGGTCTTCCAGAATTGACCAGGTTCTCCAAGGTGCAGCAGCGTGGCCATAAGGTCTCTTGCACTCGATCGCTCGCTGAATCTCCGGCCGGGCTTCATCATAACGGCGGAGCTTGATCAGCCTAATGGCCAAGTTGCTTCGCGCCTTCCCTTCATTAGAAAGATCCTCTAGCCGCACAGAGGCCTCGGCTGCTTGCCGACAAAACATCGCCGCCTCCTCCAGCCGCCCCATCCGGTCATAGAGGATGCCCAGTTGATTTAAGGTAAGGAACTGGTGGGGGAGGTCGTTTTCCCTCACCGTGATCGCCAGTGATTGGCGATAAGCCTGCTCGGCAAGCTCAAACTGATCGGCATTTACATGGACCATACCGATCTGGTGCCAAGCCGTGGCTACCATCTGCGGCTCGCCCAAGGAATTGAAGACATCGCGTGCTTCCGCATAGATTTCCAGTGCTTCCCCATAGCGCTTCTGCAAAAGTCGAACGGTACCGAACTGGAATTTGGCCACGGCCTCTTGTCGGAGATCTTTCATATTCCGCGAGCGCCTGATGCCTTCTTCATAGGCCTCCGCAGCTTCATCCAAGCGCCCCAAATCGCGCAGGCAGTCACCGGTCTCCGTGGCGGCGACCACAGCCATACGCTCGGCTTCTGTAACGCCCGCATCGACCAGCTTCTGAAATCGGCACTGCGCTTCCGTCAACGGCGCAAGGGCAGCTTCGGCCGCACCGCTATTTTTCAGCACCCGGCTAAGCTTGAAGTATGCCTCTGCGATGTCGTAGCCTGCCTCAAAGAAAGCCCCCTCGCCAGCGGCGAGGCATTTTTCGAGGAGCTGTTGGGCAACAGCGTGTGCGGCAGAGAATTCGCTGCGCTCCAGCAGGCGATCAATGGTCGAACTTTCAGATATAAAACGGGCATGGCTCCAATCGTCCAGTCTTTGAGCGGCCTGTTCGCGCACCCGCGTCGCCCGGGCGAGAGATTGCGGCCGGCCCAGATTGGCAGTCAATCCTTCCACACTGTGCGCCAGATCCACCACGCGCTCTGGTGGCCAACGGTCCTGAAGCCAATCCAGCATAGCCAGAAGATTTGGGAACTCCAGCAGCGTGAGTTGCGCGGCGAGCCGGGTGTCCTTGCCCAGTTCCTGATAGAGATACTTCGTCAGTTGGGCCATGGCCTCAGCCCAGCGGGCGCGTAGGGCGTCCACTTCATCGCCATCGAGTTCGCCTAGCAGGTAGGGCGGCAGACCGGGGTCCAAGCGCAGGTGGCCATAGCCCATGTCTTCCCCCAGGCCGACTTCAATCAGCTCAATAGCCAACTGGCGAGCGGCATCCGTCTCTAGCCCGGTGAGCGTTTCAAAAATCCCGAGATGCACGCCGCCGTGACATACGCCCAAGACCCGGACGTGCTCGCGCGATTCCGCTGAGAGCCGGCGCAGGGACAGCTCCACGCTGGCGTAGAGCGAGTTCTCGCGGTCGCCGGGGTGCTTGCGCTCCAGGCTGGCCATCAGGGACTGCAGGTCCCCGGTGGTCTTTTTGACACCGCGCCGGGCTACCTCGCGCGCCAGCAGCACCAGTGCGCGGGCATGGCGGTTCACCGCCTCCACCAGATCGGTGATTTCCTGTGGCGTGCTGCCCTGATCATCGCCGGGCGGCGTCCAGCCGTTCTGTTTCATCACCTCGCTGACCAGTTCGATGGCGTCGTTCTGGTCCAAAGCGCCCAGTTCCCGCTCGCACCGGTTCGCAGCGAACGGTGGCGGCAAGGGCTCGCGGGTGGTAAAGATCAGGCGGGTGCGCGGGTCGGCCTCCAGAAGACGCCGACAGAGAGAGAAGATTGCCGCGGAAGCATCCTCTGCGGAGACCGGCTCCCCCCGCTCTGGCAGAACGCTCTCGCAGTTGTCGATCACCACGATGGTGGGCTGATCGGCCAGCGCGCGCTCGATGGGCTGGAGGGCCTCGTCAAAGCTGCTGAACTGGGCGACGGAATACTTGTCGCCATCGGGCAGGAGCTGGTGGCCCAGGGTGTCCAGAACGGCGCGGGCGTCGCGGTGGTGCTCCAGGCTCACGAAGGCTGCCCGGGCAAAGCGGAATGTGCGGGTGAGCCAGCGGGCCATCTCAGCGGCCAACGTGGTCTTGCCCTGACCGCCGGTGCCGCGCACCACCGCCCACTGCTCGCGGTGCAGCAGGCGCTCCAGAGCCAGTAGCTCGCGGCTGCGCCCCTGGAAGTGGTGCGACGGCGGATCGGGCAAGGCGCCGAGGCTCAACCGGCGCTTCTTCGCTTCGAGCTGCTGGACCTCCCGCGGCGAAGTCCTGGTGACGAGTTGCGGGTCCTGCTCCTCCTGGTAAAGGACCGGCACGAACCAATCCTGGAGCCGCAGCTCGCCTGCACCCAGCACCTTTCCCCGCCGGGTGTCGGCGAACAGGGCCTGCTGGCCGGCGAGCATCGCCCGGCCCACCCGCGCGCCGCTCGCCAACTCGGCGTAGAACGCCTGCACAAAGCGCCGGGCCGTCTCCACTAGCACGCTGTGGCTCATGGCCACCACGGAGGTGACGCCCTCTTCAAGCAGCCGCCCGGCCACGGAGGCGGTCGGGTCCACCTGGGCCACCGCGGTCTGGCAGGCTTCTAGGAAAACCAGCGGGGTGCGGTGCTGGCGGACCAAGCCGGCAAGCCTGTCGGCATGCACCAAGTCCAGCGCCCGCTCCTCCAGCTTGTCCTCGTCACCGGGATCTTCGAAGCACAGACCGCCCAGGCCTAGCCGCCGGTCATAGACGCCGTGGCCGTCGAAGTGGACGACGTCGAACGGTTGCCCGTCATCGCCATCCTGCAGGGCCCTTTCGAGCGCGGCGTAGGTTGGCGGCTGGAGGACCGTGAGGCGGGCGAGGGCACCGAGGTTCTCCGCCGCTTCGGTCAAGGGCTTGGCGCTGATCCGGTGGTCGATGTAACCGATGCGGTTTCCCTTGTCGTCCTTCTCCGGCCGCGGGCTGACGAGCAGGATGCGGATGGGCAGAGCGGTGGGCCGGGCGGGCTGGGCCTGGCGATTGGGCAGGCGCCGGCGGACGCGCACGGCGTGCTTGCCCTGGAACAGCCAGGAGCGGCCGTCGTGGAGGAGCTCCCACGGCAACGCCAGCAGCTCGGTGGCGGCCTCGCCCGCGGCGTCCTGAGCTTCCTTTGCGGAGCCCTCGGGCAAGTCGCGGTCCACCTGCACCGAGAAACGGCGCTCGGCAGTGCCCGCAGCATTCTGCCAGGCGTTCAGAGCCTCCCGGGCGGACTCAGCGCCCAGCGCGGCCTGGAACAGCTCCTGTCCCCATTGCGGCAGCTTGCTCGCGATTCCCTCGGCGCGTTTCTGGGCCATCTTGTCCGGCCAGATGTAGTAGGTCTCCAGGTACCATCGCAGGTCGGCGATCTCGATAGGCCCGAGCGGCGTGGTAAACGCGAAGCGCCGGCTCTCGATGCGCCGTGCTCTGGGATCGGCCGGCTCGTAGGTAAGCGTGGCCGTAGCCTTGGCGCGGCGCTTGCCCTCGGGGGTGGCCTCGATCTTGGGATCGGCAAGCTCCAGGATCAGCTCTTCGACGGGCTTGGGGGCGGGCTGCTCGAAGGGTGTGGGATCGGTGGGCAGCCGCTCGCCCAGCGCGGCAAGGATGGCGGGCATCGCCGCGCTCAGGCCGCCGGGACCGATCTCGATCGGTATGGCGAGTGGCTCTTCATCGAACCAGGTTCCCAGCGCTGCCGGTGTGATGCCGGGCAGCAGCAGCGGGATCACGCGGTAGCCTTCCGCCTGTCGGTCCTGCTCGACCTCAAGAGCCTTCTTGATCTCGCGGCGCACCCAGGGTGAATTCACTGTGTCCGGGCTGAGCACGACGAGGAAGTATCGCGCCTGCTCGATGGCTTTCTCGATCTCCGGCGCGAGCTTGTTGCCGGCTCGTAGATTGCGGGAATCCACCCAGACCGGGAGCTTGTAGGATTCCAGTGCCGTGCGCAGCTCGGCGACGAACGCGTCATCGGCAGAGGCGTGGGAGATGAAGATCACGGTATTGACCTCGTATTAATCTTAGACTGTTGGCTATCGTCGGGCGGGCGCTCGTCCAAAGCTGCGAGGAGGGCCGGCAATACCGCGCTCAAGCCCTCCGGCCCAACTTCGATAGGCTGGGCGACCGGCTCCTCAAACCAAAACTCCAGTGCCTGCTGCGTAAGGCCGGGCAGTAACACCGGGATCACGCGATAGCCATCTGCTTGGCGACTCTGCTTGACTTCGAGTGCCTTCGCAATCTTACGGCGCATCCACGGAAAGTTGACCGTGCCTGGGCTAAGCACAATGATGCAATGCCGAGCCTGTTCGATAGCCGTCTCGATTTCCGACGGGAGTTTGCCGCTGCTACCTCGCAAATTACTAGAATCCAACCATACAGGGATCTTGAGGGCTTCCAACCCCTCATACAGCTCCGCGACAATCGATTCGTCGCAGGCGGCATAAGAAATAAGTATAAGAGCATCGGGCAGCATCCTTATCGGAATCCTCGGATAAGCTACAGGACTCTCTTGCTCCCTTGGCGGAGCGAGCTCACGGAGCAGTTCCTTCAGCCCTTTTTCGTACGAGACAGTGAAGTCGGCGTGCCCCCGAATGCTCAAAAGTAACGGTACTTCACAGGCCTTATAGAGAATGGGAATAAGGAATGATTCCCCTCGTCCGGTCTTTTTAAGGTGGGCCTCCATAAAAAAGGCAGCATCGATCTCTACGTTCACCCAACTCGATTGCAGGGATTCAGGAGAGAGTACGACAGCAAAGCGATCGCTTGCCTTGAGGCCCTGCTCAATACGCCGACGAATTGACTCTCCTGGCCTGACCTCCCCATCCCACAAAACATTTATTCCTTGACCCTCCAGATCGCCCACAAGGCGTTCGGCAAAGTCACGGTCTTCTGCAGCGGAACTCAAGAAAAGATGGTAACCTTGCGGCTGAGCCGTGGAAGGTTTAACCTGCATACGGTCGGAAGTGCCAAGTGCAAGCGCAACAATGGCTTCTTCGACAACTCCAGAACTAGGTCCTTCTGAGATTTCTGTAATGGGGCGCCGTCTTCCCTGGCGCTTGCTCTCTCCAGGACCGGGCGTTTCTCCCCGGACTCCAGCAACAAGGCGGCGAAAAGCGTCTTCGTCATCAATGCCACCCCGATAATCTACCCACATGAAGCGACGGAGAAAGCGCGGGAGCTTTTCGTCGCCCATTTCCGGACCACCAGGCAGCAAAACTGGGATCACCCGGTAGGAGCTGTTGCGGGATCGCGTGTCGAGAGCTGACCGCATCTCCTCAGTTTGCCAGGGACCGAGATCTTTCCCAACGAAGACAACAACGACGCGACTCTGGTCAAGTGCCTTCTCTAACGCCTCTTGCCAGGGTTCGCCAGGTATGAGATGCCACCTGTCGAGGAAAGGTTCAAGTCCCGAGTCTCGAAGCTTGCGGGCGAGTTGCTCCACAGCGAACTCGTCAACGCTGGCATAGCTGAGAAAGACATCGATGTAGGTCACATGATCCTCTTCTGGACTCTCGACGATTCTAGCTCCTCTGCTCTGGAAAGGGGCGTATCCCCAACCTCATAGGCCTCCTCTAATGGACGCGAAAAGCACCGCCCCCTCGGGGCGGGATGGGGGATGGTGGGTTCTGGTTCCCGCCGCTGAAGCGGCGGGCTATTCAAATTTCGCCCTTTCAGGGCGGGGAGACGAAATGGCGGTCGCGCCAGGGACCACCCTGGTACGACGTGCCCTAAATTCGTTCCAGGCTTCGCTCGGCCAAGCCGGTATCTGTCACCGCGTCCCCGCCCAGGTATCAATGCCATACCCTTTCCCATCTCGGGTCTTCATGAGGGATGGTGTGAATCGTCAGGATCTGCCCTTCGAAGAGACGTCCCGCCGTCCCCGTGGCCTGTGAAAGGTTATCGTGGGCGGCCTGGGAACGTCTCTACCGACACGGCGTTGCCGTTGCGGACGGTGAGGTTCCAGGGACGAACCCGCGCAACGAACCCATCGCGGAGATGTGTGTAACGGTATGCGCATTGATGCCCGGACGGGGACGCGAATGCGATGCCGGAGCCATCCGGTCCCTCTCCTGGAGGAACGGGCTTGCCGGCGCCCGAAAGGGCCGGGAGGAATGCCCAACAAGCGGGACGGCGGCCGTTCGAGCGCAACGGCGGCCATTCGAGCACAACGGCGCGCTTCCCCAGTACAACGCCCGCCGTTCGGACACAATGGCGGCCGTTCGAGCACAACGGCGGCCGTTCGGACACTTTGCGGCCGTTCCCGGACACTTTGGCGGCCGATCGGACACTTTGGCGGAAAAAGTGTCCGAACGGCCGCCGTTGTGTAAGAACGACAGCCTCCCCGCGAGTCCGGGCGTTGGAAGTGTCCGTTTGCGCTACGTTCCGTAACACGCCGGTGAGGGCGGAACAGAGCCGGGACGTTATAGTACCCGTCCGCCCCAGGACTCCTCCGGGCTTCTATCGCCATGATCCGACTCGACTCCCTGCGCACCGAGCTTGCCGCCGCGACCCGTCTGGCCGCTCCGGTGGCGCTCGTGCAGGTGGGGGCGATGCTGATGGGCGTGGTGGACACGATGATGCTCGGGCACCTGTCGGCCCAGGCGCTGGCGGCCGGAGCGCTGGGGCATATCGTCACCATCACGTGCCTGATGGTGGGGTATGGGTTCCTCTCGGCCCTCGATCCGTTGATCGCTCAGGCGTATGGCGCGGGAGATGCGCAGGCGCTCGGCGGCCATCTGCAGCGGGGCTTCGTGCTGGCCGGAGGGTTGACAGTGCCGCTGGTCCTCGGGCTGCTGGACGTCGAGCCTCTGCTGCGCGCCCTGGGACAGCCGGCGGCCGTGAGCCGGGACGCGGCGGACTATACGCGGGCGATCCTGTGGGGCGTCCTCCCCTACTTCCTGTTCCTCGTGCTGCGGCAGACGACCCAGGCCATGAGCGTGGTGCGGCCGGCGGCTGTGGCGATCGTGATCGGCAACGTGGTGAACGCCGTGCTCAACTGGATCTTGATCTTCGGACATCTCGGAGCACCCGCCCTGGGCGTGCGGGGCTCGGCGCTGTCGACTTCGGTAGCCCGCTGGGTGATGTTCCTTTATATGCTCGCCGCGTCCAGGCGCTGGTGGGCCCCGTATCTGCGGCAGTGGCGGGGCTTCACGGCCGAGGCGGCGGCGGTGCGGAGCTATCTCGCCCTGCTGCGGATCGGCACGCCGATCGCGTTCCACAATTCGGTCGAGCTTCTGATCTTCGGCGTGACGGCCGTGCTGATCGGCCGGATCGGGGTGGCGGAGCTGGGCGGGCATCAGATCTCCCTGAATATGGCAAGCCTGTCGTTCATGGTGCCGCTGGGGATCTCGGGCGCCGCGGCCACGCGGGTGGGCAACGCCATCGGCCGGGGAGACATGCCGGGCGCCCGCCACGCCGCCGCGGCCAGCCTGATTCTGGGAGGCGGCGCGATGATGGGGTTTGCCACGCTGTTCGCAGTGCTGCCGGCACCGCTCGCGCGACTCTACACGGGGGAGCCGGCGGTGATCGCGGTGGTGGTGACGCTGCTGCCGATCGCGGCCCTGTTCCAGGTGTGCGACGGGCTCCAGGTGGTCGCGTCGGGCGTGTTGCGCGGCGCCGCGGACACCACGTTCCCCGCGGCGGTGGCGCTGGTCGGCTACTGGGTGATCGGCCTGCCCATCGGCTGGGCTCTCACGTTCCGCGCCGGGATGGGTCCGGCCGGCCTGTGGTGGGGGATCACGGCGGGGCTGACGGTGGTGGCGGTGCTGCTGGTGGGGCGGATCGTAGTGCGGTTCCGGGGAGAGATCGGTGCCGTAGCGACCTCACCCCAACCCCTCTCCTAAAGGAGAGGGGCTTGAAATGAGCCGTTTTGCTTTTCTCCCTCTCCTTTAGGAGAGGGCCGGGGTGAGGTCGCTACGGGTATGAGCGCTGAAGAAAGGGAATCTTCATGAGCTTCCAGGACCACTTCTCCGGCCATGCCGGGACCTATGCGTCGTTCCGGCCGTCGTATCCGGCTGCACTGTTCGATTTCGTGTCGGCCCTCCCCCGCGGGCGCTCGCTCGCGTGGGACTGCGCCACGGGCAACGGGCAGGCGGCGGTCGATCTCGCGGAGCGGTTCGAGAGGGTGATTGCGACCGACGCTTCCGCGCAGCAGATCGAGCACGCGGTGCCCCATCCCCGGGTGGAGTACCGGACGGCGCTGGCCGAGCATTCCGGGATCGAGAGCGGGACGGTGGACCTGGTGACGGTGGCAACGGCCGCCCACTGGTTCGATTTCGACCGGTTCTATGCGGAAGTGGAGCGGGTGCTGGCCCCGGGCGGCGCTCTCGCCGTGTGGGCGTACGACCTGGCCCGGATCTCGCCGGAGGTGGACACGCTGGTGCACCGCCTGGCCCGCGAGATCGCGAAGCCATACTGGCCGCCGGAGCGCCGGTGGGTGGACGAGCTGTACCGCACGCTCCCCTTCCCCTTCGAGGAGGTGGCGGTGCCGGAGCTCTGGATCGAGGCGAGTTGGGATCTCGACCGGCTCTTCCACTATATCGGCACGTGGTCCGCCACCGACCGCTATCTGCGCGAGGTGGGACGCGATCCCCGGGAGCTGATCTTCCCGGAGCTCTGCCGGGCCTGGGGAGAGCCTTCTCAGGAGCGGACGGTCCGCTGGCCTCTCATGATGCGCGCCGGATATCCGCCGGATTCCAAAAAGTAATATAGAATCCCGCGCATAGATGGTACCTGCATAGATGATCACGGCGCTGATCAGCCGCAAAGGCGGGGTCGGCAAGACCACGACCGCCGTCAATCTGTCGGCCGCGCTGGCGGCCCAGGGGCTGCGCGTATTGCTGGTGGATCTGGACAGTCAGGCTTCGGCGTCACTCTCGCTGGGGGTGGACCGGGCGGAGCTGGCCCCTTCCATCGCGGACGTGCTCCTGGGCGGCCTGCCGGCGGGCCAGGCCGTGCGTGGCACGCAGATCCCGGGGCTCGACCTGATTACGGCCTCGGTGGACCTCATGAAGGCCGAGTCGGAGTTCGCGGTGTTCCGGGGCAAGGAGGTACGGCTCAAGGCAGCCCTGGCGCCGGTGGCACGGGAGTATGACTTCGTGTTCCTGGACTGTCCTTCTTCGCTCTCACTGCTGCCGGTCTCGGCGCTGGTGGCGGCGGACACGTTCATCGTGCCGGTGGTGCCGCAGTTCCTGGCCGTGACGGGCCTCAAGAACCTGATCGCCGCCGCCGAGCGGGCCGCGTGGGACCAGGGCACGCGGGTCCGCCCTCTCGGCCTGTTGCTGACGGTGGTGGACTACCGCACGAAGAGCACGCGCCGCACGGTGGACGAGCTCCGGGCGGAGCATGGCAACCTGATTTTTGCCATAGAGATTCGGATCAACACGCGGCTGGCGGAGGCGCCGGCGGCGGGGCAGTCGATTTTCGAGTACGACCGGCATGCCAAGGGGGCGGAGGCGTACCGGTTGCTGGCAGGGGAGTTTCTGCTGCGGGCGAACCCTCACCTCCCCGGCCCTCCTCTCCCAGCCCTCCGCCCTCCCCTCCAGGGAGAGGAGGGAGAAAACAGGAGGGAGAAAGAGTTGTAGTTGTTTTTCCCCCTCTCCCCGGCGGGTGGGCGGAGGGCCGGGAGAGGGGGTAGGGGGTGAGGGTCTACTCTCCCCCATCCCCCGGCCCTACGGAAACCTCTTCCGGCTCCGTCATGACGGGCGGGCGCTCGGGGGCCCGGCGGTCCATGGGGTCGCTCAAGTGGAGCATGGGCGGCGGGGCGAGGCCCGCTCGGGTCTTCAGGTTGTAGCGGCAGCCGGTGGTGAGAAAGTCGAGCTTCAGGCCCATCATGGCGATCGGCTGGCCGCGGTGGATGGCGTGGCTGTCGGTGAAGCGCAGGCCGGAGGCGTCCACCACCATCACGGCCCCGGCTCCGAGCACGGAGAGCTCGCCGTCGCCGCTGATGATGGCGGCAGTATCTTCATCAATACCCACTCCCAGGGGCGCGGGATTGTAAGAAAGCGCCGTCAGCAGGCGTCCCAGGCGGTCGCGGCGGCGGAAGTGCTGGTCGATCACGAGGTCCGGGGTGAGGCCCAGGCCCTTGGCGAGATGGACCTGGCGGCGGCGTGGCGTGGAGCCGCTGTCCCCCAGCGCGATCATGTGCTCGGAGAGGAGCGAGGCGCCGGCGCTGGTGCCGGCCACCACCATGCCCGCGGCGTGGCGGCGGCGGATGGTCGCCGCGATCTCGGTACCGCCCAGGGCCGAGGAGAGCTTGAGCTGGCTGCCACCGGTGATGAAGAGGCCGGTGGCGTACTCGAGGAGGTCGTGCGCCTCCGGGCCGGCCTCGATGGCGTCCTCGCGGGTCTCGATCTTCAGCACTTCGACGTTCTCGGCGCGCAGGGCGAGGAAGAGGTCGGCGTAGCGGTCGCCCGTGTCGGGCACCTCGGAAGCGGTGGCGAGCACGACGATGCTGGCGTCCGATCCTCCCGCGGTTTCCAGGAAGTAGCGAAGGATGACGCGTTCGCGGGTCTTGTCCTCGGCGCCGCCGATGGCGATCAGTATGCCGGGGTGGGTGACGTGGGGCAGAGGCAGGATTTCCATAACTCCCTCCCAATGGCAAAGAGAATGCCAGGTCCGTTGAATAAACAAGATGTCCCCGGAAGGTTTCCACCCTTCTACGTGAGATAGGCCCGCCTCACAGGGCAGGAACCGGGCAGGCACGCTTTGTGCTTTGGTTGCAAGTATGGCGCACAGGCTTCTGTGCAGTCCGATCCGCGCTGGAGCGATCTTTTCCCGAAGGGAGGTCTGATGAGCGGTCTCGGGGAACGAAAAGTAGAGAGCATCAACCTTGGAATAGCCCTGCGGCAGCTTTTGGAGGCGAGCAGAGACGCGTCACGTTGGCGGAGTGCCCCCGCCGATCCGGCAGCTTATGACGGAATCTTTGCAAGGATGGCGCAGGGGGTCGACGCGAAGCGCAAGCGTCTGGCCGCCGAACGCACGGAGGCCAGCGCGCGCTGGGAGGCCCTGCAGGCCCATCCGCAGACCCGGCGTCTTATACGGATCGGCAATGACCGGCGGTTCCAGACCTGGGGTTTCCACCAGTTCCTCCTCGCGAGGTCGCACGAGTTGGCCGAGCATGAGCCCAAGAAGGCTCTGGAGGCGGCCGAGCTCGCGCTGGCGGTAGCCAAGGGCCTCTCCCCCGAGGAGCACGGAGAGGAACGGACGGCCGATTTCCGCGCCGCCGCCTGGACAGCGATCGCCGATGCGCGGAGCCGCCTCGGCAACCTCGACGGCGCCTGGGACGCGGTGGATTGCGCCGAGGAGGCCTTGGAGGAAGGGACGGGCGATCCCCTGGAGAAGGCCGAGCTCGAGCAGCTCAAGGCGCGCCTCTTCAAAGCCGAGGGCCGCGACCAGGAAGCCGAGCGGGCCAACCGGCGGGCGACGAACATGTACCGCAGGATCGGCGACCGGCGGGTGCTCGAGGAGCCCGGCCATCGCAGGCACCGCGAGGTCCGCGGCCGCGCCGCCCGCGGGTAGGTTTCCCTGGGATCGCCGGCATCCCTGCCGGCCAACTTACCCAAGCAAAGTTTGAGTGCCGGCAGGGATGCCGGCACTCCCAGGGAAGCTGTCTGTCAGGCTGTACAATCCCTGTCTGACAATCCATCTGACAGTGCAAATCAGGAAAACTCCACGCCCTCCCAGGGCTCACGCCCTGGGCTACGAGTCTGCCCGCCCTCCGGGCTCAAGACAGAAACATCTCAAGGAAACCTGGAACGAACTTCCGGGACGTCGTACCAGGTCACTTCGGGCTGGGCATCGTGTACTCCAGCAGGAACAGGACGCGGGCGTTCTCAGTCCGCACCTCGCTGTAGGAGATGGAGAGCAGGTCTCCGGCAGCGAAGCCTACGGCCTTTTCACTGGTGCAATCGATATTGGCGTCGTCGATCTCACACCGGAGATCGGTATCGCGGCCGTTCCGCCGGACCGTCGCGACGGCCCGGCCACCGCTCGCCGGGCGCTGGGTGAGCCTCATGCGCAGGTTGCGGGCCATGCCCTCGGGTACGAGGATCTGGGCCTGGCCTTCCCCAGGAACGATGCTCCGGCCCCAGGGCGGCAGGAAACCACCCGTTGAATCGGGGAAGTTGCCCGCAAGGAGGGTGGAGGCCGGTCCCTGCGGGCCAACGGCTCCCCGGAGCCCCTGCGGACCCTGCGGACCCTGGGGTCCCGGAGATCCCGGAGGTCCAACGCTGCCTTGCGAGCCCGCTGGACCCGGAGGACCGGTCAGACCTGCAGCGCCCTGCGCGCCCGTTGCACCCGCTGGACCCGGAGGACCTGCCGGACCGGCATCGCCCTGCTCACCCGGGAGACCTGGGAAACCCGACGGACCGGCGACGCCGGCATCGCCTTGCGGGCCCTGAGGTCCTGCCGGACCGGCAGCTCCCGGGTCACCCTGCGCGCCAGCAGGTCCCGACGGACCAGCGGCGCCTGGGTCACCCTTCAGGCCCTGAGGTCCTGCAGTACCGGCGTCGCCTTGCGGACCCGCAGGTCCCAAGGGACCAGCAACTCCCGGATCACCCTGGGCGCCAGCAGGTCCCGACGGACCAGCGACGCCTGGGTCACCCTTCAGGCCCTGAGGTCCTGCAGCACCGGCGTCGCCTTGCGGACCCGCAGGTCCCAAGGGACCGGCAGCTCCCGGATCACCCTGCGCGCCAGCAGGTCCCGTCGGACCAGCAGCGCCTGGGTCACCCTTCAGGCCCTGAGGCCCTGCAGCACCGGCGTCGCCTTGCGGACCCGCAGGTCCCAATGGACCGGCAGCTCCCGGGTCACCCTGCGCGCCAGCAGGTCCCGTCGGACCAGCGGCGCCTGGGTCACCCTTCAGGCCCTGAGGTCCTGCAGCACCGGCGTCGCCTTGCGGACCCGCAGGTCCCAAGGGACCGGCAGCTCCCGGATCACCCTGCGCGCCAGCAGGTCCCGTCGGACCAGCAGCGCCTGGGTCACCCTTCAGGCCCTGAGGTCCTGCAGCACCGGCGTCGCCTTGCGGACCCGCAGGTCCCAAGGGACCGGCAGCTCCCGGATCACCCTGCGCGCCAGCAGGTCCCGTCGGACCAGCAGCGCCTGGGTCACCCTTCAGGCCCTGAGGCCCTGCAGCACCGGCGTCGCCTTGCGGACCCGCAGGTCCCAAGGGACCGGCAGCTCCCGGATCACCCTGCGCGCCAGCAGGTCCCGCTGGACCAGCGGCGCCTGGATCGCCCTGCGGGCCCTGAGTACCTGCGGGCCCGGCGTCGCCTTGCGCCCCTGCAGGACCTGGAGAACCTGGAGGACCGGCATCGCCCTGCGCGCCCGGGGGACCCACTGCACCGGCGGCTCCCGGGTCGCCTTGCGGTCCCGGTGGTCCCGGAGGGCCCTCTGGCCCCTCTGGACCCGTGAGACCGCCCTCTCCGGTTGCTGAAATGACAATCGAGTCTCTGAGCCTCGTCTGTGTTGACTTCGATTCCCTCTCCCGCAACGATAAAAACGTCACTTTGCAGGGAGTTCACGGAGCGGACGACGTTGCCGTTGTCCCTTAAGCTGATCACCGACCCGAAGAAGAAGCCCTGCACATCGATGGTAACGTTCACCGGCCCACCGGTGGCTGCCAGCGAGAGCCTCCCATTGGGAGTCAGAGCGAGGATCGCTTCCACCGACGCGCTCCGGTCCGCTGCCGCCACGAGCGCCAGTTGCGACTCCGCATCAGGGGTCAGTCCCTGGATGACGACTGTGGCATCCTCTGGTCCGGCCGTCACGGAGATGTTCGCCAGGATTCCCCACGTTCGGACCGGCACGCCGCACCGGCCCGCAATGGAGAAGACGTCGCGGCTCTCCCCGTTGGCGGGCGGCAAGAGCAGAGCCTTGACCGCCCGGCACCGCGGGATCACCACCAGAGGCGAATCCGTGGGCGATGCGGCCACGGCCGTCTCGTCCTCCGCGGCACGCACTATCGGAATCGTCGAGAGAAGCACCAAGGCGAGAAGGGAGGCGGTTGGGAGGAGGGTACGAGGTCGACGGCGTGAATTTGCCATCCTGCTCTCCGATCAACGGAATTCGTCCGGGCTACACTTCTACCGGCCGATCCATCTTAGGGAGCTGTCCAGGAGACGGCCATTGGACCTTGGTCTCAGGCATCCCGCGGGCCCCACAAACCCTCGGCACTTCTTGACATATGCCGAGGTTTTGTTCCAATCTGCCATCCATGGAAACCGTTGGTCCCCCCAATCTCGGCACAGAGAGCGTTCTTCGGACCCAGGACCTCGAACACCTGGGGATCTCCCGAAAAGCGCTGAAAGAGCTTTCAGATCGAGGGATCCTCGAGAGGATCGGCCGCGGGCTGTATAGGGTCGCTGGGTCTGAGATCACGGAGCATCAGTCCCTGGTGGAAGCCTGCAAGCGAGTTCCCCACGGTGTGGTCTGCCTTCTGTCCGCTCTGCGCTTCCACAGCCTGACGACCCAGAACCCCTTCGCGGTCTGGCTGGCGATCGACCGGAAGGCTTGGCAGCCCAAGGTCGACTATCCCCCTCTCCAGGTCGTGCGGTTTTCCGGAGACGCGCTCCGGTCGGGAATCGAGACTCATGTTCTGCAAGGAGTCCAGGTGCGCGTCTACTCTCCAGCGAAGACGGTCGCCGATTGTTTCAAGTACCGGAACAAGATCGGTCTGGACGTGGCGATCGAGGCGCTCAAGGACTGTGTCGAGCGGAAGCTCTGTACATTCGACGACCTCTGGCGGTTCGCCCGGATCTGCCGGGTCTCCAACGTCATGCGGCCCTATCTAGAGTCTCTTGGGTGAGCCCTTCCAAGCTTCAGAACATCCCGGCCTCGGTCCGCCAGAGGCTCGCCGTCAGGGAGAGGATTTCCAGTTCGTGCTGACCCGCTTCGCGCTCGAGCGGCTCTTGTATCGGCTCAGCATCTCGCTCCACGGAGAACAGTTCCTCCTCAAGGGAGCCATGCTGCTTCCTGTCTGGAGCGGCGAGGCGTACCGTCCGACGAAAGACCTGGACCTTGCAGTAAAAGACGAAATCCCTTCGGACAGGATTTCGACGATTTTCCGCGATCTATGCCTGATCCAACACCCCGAGGACGGCTTGATTTTCGATCCCGAATCGATCAAGGTGGGCAGAATCCGCGAAACCCAACCCGAGGCTGAGGTGGGCCTGCGGGTTCAGATGGTGGCCGTCCTGGCCGCGGCCCGTATTCCAATCCAGGTTGACATTGGGTTTGGAGATGCCGTTACGCCTGGGGCTACCGATATCGAGTACCCCACTCTTCTGGATCACTCCGTTCCCAAGCTTAAGGCGTATTCGCGAGAAACCGTGGTAGCCGAGAAGTTTCAGGCCATGGTCCATTTCGGGATCGCCAACAGCCGCCTGAAAGATTTTTACGACCTGTCGCTTCTTGCTCGTAATTTTGACTTCTCGGGATCTGTGCTTGCCCGGGCCATCCAAGCGACGTTCCAGCACCGCCGGACACAGGTTCCAGATGAGGAGCCTGTTGCTCTGAGTGCCGATTTCGCGTCCGATCCTGGAAAACAGGCGGCCTGGAGATCCTTTTTGCGAAGGATCGCCAAGGCCCAGAAGGCGGCAGACCTTTCGGACCTCTCCGAGATCTGCGTTCTACTGCGAGGGTTTCTTATGCCTCCCAGCCGGGCAGTCGCTTCCGGAGAGCCGTTTCGTGACGTGTGGCCCGCTTCAGGTCCCTGGCGTTCTGAAGAATCAGTTTGATGCTGGCGGGGACGCCGGCGCTCCCAGGGACTTCTCAGGTCCTGGCCCCGGTGCCGGCTTGTAGAGCGTCACCAATCCGGCTCCGATCACCGCGAGAATCAGCCCGGCGTAGAACTGCCAGCGGATACTCCCCCATCCACCCGGTGGAGGGTGCAGGATGGTCGTGTACAGCGCGTTCACGAGGGGGGCTCCGGCGAAGACGATCGTCATCACTACGGCGGGCGTTCCCTTGGCTCCGAAAGCGAGGAGGACGCAGAAGGCTCCGGCGGCTCCTACGCTGCCGGCGATCAGGGACCAGACCGCGCCTTTGGCGGGGAAGGTCCAGGCCGCTCCCTGGAGCTTGAGGACGACGAGGGGCGCCAGCACGGCCGTGAGGAAGTAGGCCAGGCCCACGAAGAGGAAGGCCTTGTAGCGGCCGTTCACGGGATCGGCCATCCCTAACTGGCCGGTGTGGAGGAAGGCGCCGTAAAGGCCCCAGGAAACGACGGTCATCAGAGCGAAGGCGAGCCAGCTCATAGCAATCTCCTATCTCTCCTCCTTGAGCACCGGCAGGAGAGGCGCCTGGAGGGCGGTCCACACGGCGGCAAGCGAAGAGGCGAAACCCAGAATCAGGACGGCGAGCAGGGTGGATAGTAACGGCATCCAGGGAATATCGCTGACACTGCCTCCCCCCTGGGCCAGGCGCGGCGCGACCGCCAGGAGACCGGCGATGGATCCGAGAAAGACGCCGAGGAGCAGGAGGAAGCCGTTCTCGGCGGTCACCATCCAGGCGAGGCGGCGGCGCCGGAAGCCAAAGGCGCGCAGGGCGGCGAGCTCGCCCCGGCGCTCGATGATGCCGCGCAGGAGGGCGATCCCCAATCCCAGGGTGCCCAGGAGGAGCCCGAAACCGCCCAGGGCGCCGAAGGTCTGCAGGTAGGTGGACTCGACGGCCTGGTAGGCGGCGAGCCGGGCGGCCGTGGTTGAGACGTCGAAGCCGTAGCGCGCGAGGCCTTCCTCCAGGGTCTGGGAGACCTGGGTTGCATGATCCGGAGGCGCGTCGATCAGGAAGAACGAGCGGCCGGCCCGGCGCGGGAATTGGCGCAGCAGGTTCTTCTCGGACACCAGCATCTCGCTCTGGAAGAGGCCGCGGTCGAGGAGCGCCACGAGGCGGAGCCGGACGGGATCGCCGGCCTCGTTGGTCATCGCGAGGTCTTCGCCCAGGCCGAGCTTCAGGATCCAGGTGGCCGAGCTTTCGTCGGCGATGGCCGGGATGACGCCAGGGCCGAAATCCTTGTCGAGGAGGCTCCAGGGATCTTCGGTCTCCTCAATCGCACGCAGAAAGTGGAAGCGCCCCTTGAAGGAGGCAGGCGAAACGCCCAGGAGGCGGGGCTTTTCGGGACGGTAGAGGTTGAGGCAGCTCGCGTCGTCCCCCGGCACGAGGCGCAGGGGCAGGATGGAGACGCCGGAGAGATCCTCATCTCCGATCAGGCCGAGCGACAGGCGTCCTTCGGGATTGTTCAGATCGGCGGCGAGAGGCACGGAAGACTCGGCGAAGAGGGGAAATCCCCCAGCCCCTTCGGGCGTCTCCTCGTCAATCTCGCGATGGTTGGCGGCGACGGTCACCAGCACGAAGCAGGCGGCGGCCACCAGGGCCACGGAGAGGAGGCTGCGCCCGGGGCTGGCGGCGCCGTTCCTGGCCGCCATGCCGAGGAGCGTCAGGTGGTGCGACGGGCGGGGGCGGCGAAGCCAGAGGGAGATCGCGGCCAGGCCGGAGATGAGCATCGCGGCGCCGGCTCCGAAGGCCAGGGCGGGCGAAGAGGTTTCCCCCGTCAGGGCCATGTAGATCGCGAGGGCGACAGCGAGCGCGGCACCAATAATTGGGATCAAACGGGCGAGCGGCCGGGCCAGACGTCCCGGCCTGGACGGGCCGGGCATCGTCGTCCGGCCCGCGAGGAGGGCGGGGGCCGGGACTTTGGCGAGCCGCCGTACCGTCCAGGCGATGGCGAGGAGCACCGCAAGGACGGAGACCATCCAGCCGATCGCGAGGCTGGAGGGGGCGACGTGGAGGTAGAGGTCCGAGGTGCCCACAGCCGGCCGCCACCAGGTGCGCAGGCCCGCCATGAGAAGCCACGCGTAACCCAGGGCGCCGAAGAGCCCCAGGAGGGCGCCCGCGCCAGCCAGGATGGCGCCTTCGGCCAGGAGACGGCGGCGGACGGAACGGACGGGATATCCCACCGCCAGGAGCATGCCGAGCTTCCCCGCCCGGCGCTCGACGGCGAGGCTGAAGAGCAGCCCGGCCAGCAGGACGGCGGAGATGATCAGGAAAAAGCTGAACGCGAGGAAGAGGCCGCCGAAATCGGTCGAGCCTCCGGCCGCCTGGAGCCCCTGCTGTTTGACAGGATGGAAGACGAGGCCGAACGCCGCGAGATCGGCCCGCGCGGGAAGCTCGCGGCGTAGGGATTCTTCGATCTGATCGAAGGCTGCCTCGGGCCGCGCCCCCGCCCGGGCATAAATGCCCGGGCTAAGCGAAAACAGCCGGGTGAACCCGACTGCTGGAGTCCCCTTCAGGGGGCTCTTTTGACTAGCCCGGGCATTTATGCCCGGGCGGGGGGGATCGCCCTCGAACCGCAGCGCCGTCAGATTCCCAAAGCGCGTCCCCCACAGCCGCTGCGCCGTCGCCAGGGAAACGAAGGCCTTGGGAGCGGGGCCGTACTGATCCCAATACTCCTCGTCCTTGGGACGGATCAGGGAGAGGTCCACCGGGAACGGCGGATCCCAGGCGGCGATGTCCTCGGCTTCCTCGATCCCCGGAAACGTGGGCGTGAGGGTGCGGTCCGCTCCGAGGCCCGTCATGGGGACGACGCCGGCCATGCGGAGGACGGTGCTCTTTTCGATCAGGCTGCCGCCGGGAGCCATCACCAGATAGTGGGTCTCGATGGCGTCCCCAGGACGGGCACCCAGGTCGTCCGCGGCCCACTGGTTGAGAAGGATTTCTCCGTCTTTGACCGGAAAGGAGGAAAGCCCGGTCACCATGGAGTACGGCAAGACCTTGCCGCCTGTCTTCATGCTCGTGGCGAGATAGGTGAAGACGCGGCGGGGTTTGCCCAGTCCCTCGGCCACCTCGACGGCGGCATCGTTCAGGAAAAACCCCTCGCTTTCGAGAGAAACGTGATCGGCTTTGCGGACGATGCGAAGCCCGAGATCCTCCAGCTTCACCGCCTTCCGTACCTCGGGCGCCGGGCCGGCCGCGAGCAGGGCGTTGGCCTTTCCTTTCTGATCCAGGATCTCCTGGAGGCCGGCGAGCGAGACGAAGGCGTTGCGGGGTTGGGACTGGCTGGGGGCGAGGCTGAAGCCGCCCACGCCGCGGTCGGGGATCACGCGGGCCACGGTGAAGCGGCGGGAAACGAGCGCGTCCTCCGCGTCCTTATCTCCGAGCAGGCTCTCGCGGGGGATCTCTCCCGGCTGCTCGAAGGAGAGGAGGAGGTCGTCTCCCGCCTTGGCGCCGATCTCTTCAGCGAGGGATTCATTGACGATGACGGGCGGGAAAATCCCTTCCGTCCCGCCTCGTCCAAGATCCTGACCGTGGAGGCGGGAAAAGCGCTCGTCCACGCCGTAGACCGCGACATTCGAGGCTCGCGTCGAGGAGGAGCCGTGGACGGCGCTGGCTCTCGCGACTATCATGGGGGCAATCAAGGGAGCGGTCTTCGTCCCCAGATCTCCCGCCAGCTTCTCGCGAAAAAAGATTTCTGTAACCAGGGCGGCGTCGATCCCGCCCAGCCGATCCAACATCAAAGCGGTCAGGCTGCCGCGCACGGAGTCGCCTGCCAGGAGCGCGCCGGTGAGCACGGTCGAGGCGACGGCCGCACCCAGCGCGACGGCCAGGTTGGCGCGCCAGAAGTGGGTCAGGCCGCGGAGACTGAGCACCGGCCCTCCACCAGCTCGCAGCGGCGGGGGAAGCGCGCCGCCAGCTCCAGGCTGTGCGTCACCACCACGAGCACCGTCTTCAAGGCCTCGTGAAGCTCGAAGAGCAGTCCAGCCACGGCCTCCGCGGCGGCCCGGTCGAGGCTTCCCGTGGGCTCGTCGCAGAGGAGGAGTCCGGGCTTGTTGATCAATGCCCTCGCGACCGCCACCCGTTGCCGCTCGCCGCCGGACAGCTCGGCCGGACGGTGGCGCAGGCGGTGCGAGAGGCCGACCCGGTCCAGGAGCTCGACGGCCCGCGCCTGCAGATCCTCTTTGCCGGGAAACGCCTGCGTGGGCACCAGAACGTTTTCCAGCACCGTGTACTGAGGGAGCAGGTGAGAATCCTGGAAGACGAAGCCGATCGTTTTGTTGCGGAACCGAGCCAGCTCCGGCTCGGACAGGCCGAACGGATCGGTACCACCGATATCAATCGATCCCGAGGTGGGCCGGTCGAGCGTTCCGATCAAATGAAGCAGCGTGCTCTTGCCCGATCCCGAGGGGCCGGTAATGGCGAGCGCCTCGCCTGCGGCCAGCTCGAAGGAGACACCGCGGAGCACCGGGACCGGTTCCGCGGCGGTCTCGAAGCTCTTGTGGACGTCTCGTACGCGAAGACTCTTCATTGGGGATCAATTATGCCGAAACGCGCTCGCCCTGCTTCTCCGCCAGCACCTGGCGGTAGAAGGCGAGGGCATTCTCCGCCTCCACCGTGTCCGTGAAGCGCTGGTGGACGGCTTCCCTGCCCCGCCGTCCCAGCTCAGCCCGCAGCTCCGGATCGGCGATCAGATGAGCGAGGCCGCGGGCCAGGTCTTCCGCCGAGTTGGGCTCCACGAGCAGGCCGCCGCCCGTGGCGGCGAGCACCTCGGGGAAGGCGCCGTGCCGCGGCTGGACCACGGGGACGCCGTGAGCGAGCGCTTCGAACACGAACAGCCCCTTGGGCTCGCGGTACGTAGTAGGAACCGAAAGGATATCCAGCGAACGGAGGAAGCGGCTCTTGCCTTCGCGGTCCACCTCTCCCACGTATTCAAAGTCGCCGCCCAGTTTCTCAAAATATGGGCGATCCCGCTCGCCCAGCCAGCCGGCCACGCGCAGGCGCAGCCTGCCCTCGAAACGGGGATCGGCGGACAGGATGTGGAAGGCTTCGACCAGGAGATGGAAACCTTTTTCGGGGCAGATGCGGGCGAGGTAACCGAGCGTGACAGGCTCGTCCGGAGACCGGGATTCTTTCTGATCGAAGCCGTCGACGTTGATCCCGAGGGGCACCACGTGCAGGCGGCTGCGGTCCACTGCCAAGAGCTCCGCCATCCTGTCCGCGTACCACTCGCTGTTGGAGAGGAAGGCGTCGACGTCCTGCGCCCGCTCGCGCAGCACCTCCAGGGTGCGGGCCTTCCAGGGCTCGCGGAGCTGGCCGAGGAACAGGTCCTCGCCCTGGAGCGAGCAGACCACGGGCACTCCCAGCTCGCGCTTCAGACTGCGGGCGAAGCCCACGAACATGGAGTTCGTCAGGTGGACGATCTCGGGCCGGAGGTCGTCGCGCAGCCAGCCCACGAGCCGGGCAAGCTCCTTGGCCTGGTAGCCTTCGTCCCCCTTGAGCACGGACCAGGTAAGGTCCCCCAGCTCCGTGGGATCGGTCGAGGCGCCCAGCCGGGCCACGCGGCGGATCAGGCCCGGGCTGTCCAGCCAGCGGTCGAAGGCCGCGGGCGTGTGCCGGAAGGCGCCTACCTTCTGCTGGAGATAGACGTTCAGCGCGCCAAAGAAGACGCGGTCGATGCTCACGTCCGCGCCGTCCGTCTTCAAGGGCGTGTAGGTGGGGATCAGCGTGACGTCCTGACCCGCGCGCAGCAGCGCCCCCGCGAGGGCGTTGTCGTGCAGGCAGGTGCCGCAGATCATGTCGGCCGCGCCGGCCGCGACGTAGGCGATCCTCATGAATTGTCCCTCATGTTTGGGACTCCACGGGAAAAAATTTGGCCAGCGTCTCGGGGCTGGGCGGCTGCGTGAGGAACGAGCCCACGATCATGGCGGCCGTGGACGCCAGCAGGATGACGGCGACGGGCATGATGCCGGTGCCGGCGAGGGTGTAGCCCGCGTCCTTCCAGCCATGGAACACGAAATACGTCCAGAGCACGGCCACGGTGAGCGTGGAAGCGAGAGCCCCCCACTTGGTGCTGCGCTTCCAGAAGATGGCCGCCACCACCACGGGGAACAGGGCGGCGAAGCCCGTGAAGCACCAGACGCCGAGCTTGAAGATGCTCCGGGTCGTCACCAGCGAGAGCAGGTAGGTGACGATCAGGATGGCCACCATGAAGATGCGCCCCACCAGGATCTGCCGGCTCTCGCTCATGCGGTCGTGGAAGCCGTAGTGGCGCACGATGTCCTGGGTGAACATGGTGCCCGCCGCGTGCACCTGGGAATCGAAAGAATTCATGATCGCGGCAAAGACGCCGGCCGCCAGCAGGCCCGCGAGCACGCCGGGCTCGTGGAGATTGATCATCTTGACCAGCACCGAGTTGGCCCCCGCCACCCCGAGGTCCGGGAAGTCGGCGCGGGCGAGCACGCCCAGGACCACGCTGGGAATCCAGACGATGGCGATACAGACGGGATAGAAAGCGATCACGGGCTTGAACGAAGCCGCGCTGCGGGCCGTGAGCCAGTGGATGAACATGTGGGGGAACATGCCCACGGAAAGCGGGATGCAGGTGTAGGTGAGGAGCTTCCAGGGATTGATGTGACCGCCCCGGACCAGCAGGTCCGGGTGGGTGGCCGCCACCCGCTGCATGGCCGCGCCGAGGCCGCCCAGCTTGGTGATGATCACCCAGAAGGCGATGAAGCCCAGGGACAGCAGGATGATGGTCTGGAAGACGTTGACCCACACCGTCCCACGCATGCCGCCGTAGGTGACATAGACGAGCACCACGCCGGAGATGACGAGACCGCCCACCCAGCCCGGCACCAAGCCATCGGTGACCTGCGTCAAGGTGGAGCCGCCGCCCATGACGCCGATCAGCAGATAGGGCACCAGCAGGGCGATCTGCACCACGAAGATCAGCAGGCCCAGGCCGTCCGAGCCCCACCGCTCGCGGAAGAACTGGACGGGCGTCAGGTAGCCGCGCTGCTTGCCAAGGGCCCAGACGCGCGTGCCCACGAAGTAGAACACCACGGGGATGACGAGGCCCGAGGACGAGGCCATGAGCGCGAACACGCCGATGCCCTCCATGTAGGCCTCGCCCGCGGAGCCCAGCACGGCAAAGGCCGTCATGTTGGCGCCGAAAAGCGAGACCAGGAGGATGAAGGGCCCGAGCGTACGGGCGGCCACGAAGAAGTCCTCGCTCGTGCCGCGGAAAAAGCGGTGCGAGAACAGGCCGATCACCAGCACGATCGCCAGATACACGATGATGATGGCGAGAGTGATCAATGCCTTTTATCCGCTTCGGCGTCGAGGTGCTCGGGCCAGGCCTTGAGCACCAGCAGAGTCAGCACGATACCCGTGGCGAGGCTGAAGCCCACGTGATAGACCAGCCCCATCGGCAGACCGAAAACCAGCGTGGCGTCGTCCCACAGCCACACGTCGTTGTGCAGCAGATAGAGGACGAGCAGGGCCGCATAGAGCGGCCACTTCCACGGGTTTTTCTTCATCGGGTGGCTGTCTCCGGCTCAGTGACCGGATCCGTCTGGAGCTGCACAGGCTCGGGGAAACGGACCATCCAGCTCATGGCGTCGAAGAGGTCGCCGATGTCCTGTTCCACGTTTCCTACAAGCAGATGGATGATGTTGAGCCGGTGCTCCGGGTGGCGGCTGAGGAACTTCGCGAAGCTGAAATCCTGCTCGTAGAAGGCGTAGACGAGCTTGCGCATCGATTCCATGCCGGCCGTGAAGCGCGGGCCATGAGCTCCCAGCCGGGCGGCCGAGGGATCGTTGGCGGCAAGAGCCTCGTGGATCGAGTCGGCCGCCAGCTCTCCGGACTTCAGGGCCAGGAGCACGCCGGACGAATAGATCGGATCGAGGAAGCCGAAGGCGTCGCCCACCAGGACCCAGCCGTCGCCCGCGATGCGCGAGGAGCGGTAGGAGAATTCGCGGGTCGCCTGCACGGGGAAGACCTGCGTGGCGTTGGCGATGCGCGGCTGCAGGGCCGGGCAGCGCTCCACCTCTTCCTCGAAGATCTGCTGGGGATCGGCGGGCCGGCCCTTGATCATGTAATCGAGGCCGCCCACGACGCCGACGCTCACCCGGTCGTCCGGCAGGGGGATGTACCAGAACCAGGACTTCGCCTCCTCGGTGCGGATGACGAGCGTGGCTCCTTCGTCGATTCCAGGATCGCGGAGCGCGCCCTGGAAATGCGTGAAGAAGGCAGCCTTCTTCAGCTCCGGGTCCGCCTGGCGCAAGCCGAGCTTCTTGGAAATGATCGCGGTCTGGCCCGAGGCGTCCACCACCACGCGGCAACGGATCTCCTTCTCGCCTTCGTCCGGCAGATCCACCCGCACCCCTACGGCGCGGTCACCCTCGAAGAGGATGTCCTTCACCAGCGCTCCCCGCCGGATCTCGACGCCCGTCTCGCGGGCGTTGTCGAGGAGCATGGCGTCGAACTCGCTGCGCAGCACCTGCCAGGTCTGGGAGCTTTCGGAAGGATCGGTCTCCGTAAAGTAGAAGGGGACGGAGGCCTTGCCCTTCTTGTTGTAGAACTGGACGCTGTACTTCCTGGGGAAGTGACTGTCCTTCATGCGGGGCAGCACGCCCATGCGCTCCAGCGTCCAGTAGGTCGCGGGCATCAGCGACTCACCGATCTTGAACCGCGGGGTGCGGGAACGCTCGAGAAGCAGGACCTTGTAGCCCCGCTGGGCCAGCAGCGTGGAAGCGGCGGCGCCACCGGGTCCGCCGCCGATCGTAATGACGTCATAATCCATAATTCAAAGCTCCAGTCGGTATTCGAAACCGCCGTAAACCGAGAATCCGGGCGCCGGGATCACCGAGGTGTTGCCGAAGCCGCGGGTGAAGATCTCCTCGTCCGTGAGGTTCCTGAGGTGAAGGTTGAGCCGCCAGTCGGCCCAGTCATAGGACAGTGACGTATTGAGCTCAAAGGTCGAGTCCAGCTCGAAGGCGTTGTCCTCGGCGATGAACTGCTCCGAGAGATAACGGCCGCCGGCGCCGATCCCGAAGCTCCCGAACCGCTTGCTGACCCACAGGTTCGCGATGTGCTCGGGAGCGAAAGCGGACGTGTTGCCCGAGCGGTCGACGATCACGAAGTCCGTGGGGCCGGCACCGATGATCACGATCTCCGAGAAGCGGGTGAGCTCCGAGTCGTTGTAGGCGTAGGAGAAGAGCGTGCGCAGGCCGCGTATGGGCTCCGCCGCCAGCTCCAGCTCGGCGCCCCGGGCACGCTGGGTGCCCGTCTGCTGGATGAAGCCCGTCAGGTCGGGGATTGCCACGTTCTCGCGCTCCAACTGGTAGACGGCGACGGTGGACTGCAACCGGCCGCCCCAGAATTCGCCCTTGGCGCCCACCTCGATCTGCTGGCTCTCCTCGGGCTTGCGCTCACCTACGACGCGCGAGGACGGCGGTGCGAAAGCCTCACCGGCGTTGGCGTAGAGGGAGAACGAGGGAGCAGGCGAGTAGACGAGCCCCAGGATGGGCGAGACCTTGGAGAAGTCGCGGGAGGTGTCGGAAACCTTGTCTTCATAATCGATCGAATCCCAGCGGGCGCCCAGGACCACCTGGAAGCGCTCGGAGAAGCTGATCCGATCGATCACGTATGGGGCGATGACCTGGCTCGAAGCGTCCGCCGCCTGGTTGGGGATCCGCTGGAATCCCTGCGCCGTCTCGACGGGATCGTCGAGGGAGATGAGCGGCAGGAGGGCAAAATCAAGCGTGAAGTCGTCGTCATACCGGCCGACCTCGACACCGGCCAGGAGGCTGTGATCGATTCCGCCCGTCCTCGCGGTGTAAACCGCTTCGAGCTGATTGCCGAAGAATTCCTGCGTGTCGTCGAGGAGCACCAGGGTGCGGATGACCTGATCCTGGCCCACGCTGAATCCCGGAAGAACGCCGTTGAGAATCGTGCCATCCGAGAGCCAGTCGAGCTGCCGGTAGTACGTCTTGTTGCGCAGGGAGAAACGATCCGAGATTTCCGTTTCATAGTCCACCTGGGCGCGCCGGGTCTCCTGCTCCGAGCGGTCGAAGGGAGACTGGTACGAGCGCGTGCTCGGGACGTCCGCGATCTCGAAGCCCACCGTCTGGAACGACGGGCCGAAGACTCTCACCAGGGGGATTCCGGCATCGGGCGAGAAGCTGGTGTCCAGGAATTCTAAGTTCACGTTGAGCACGCCCCGGTCGCCCGTGCGCCAGGAGAAGGCGGGATTGATTCCGCGCACCTCGCTGGGCTTGTCGTCGCGGTAGCCGTCGGAGTCCTGCCACAGGCCGTTCAGGCGGAAGGCGAAGGGGCCGTCTCCGCCCGCGTTCCAGTCGAGCGTGCCACCGAAGGTGCCATAGCTGCCGCCCGAGAGGCCCACGTCCGCGAACCGGCCCGAAGAAGGCTGCTTGCGCACCATGTTGATGGTGCCCGCGATCGGGTTGGCGCCATAGAGGAAGCCGCCGGGGCCTTTCAGGACCTCGACCCGCTCGATGTTGTAGAGCTGATAGAAACTGATCTCGGGCTCGGCCGCGCCGTCGGTCATCACGAGGCCGTTGGCCACGGAATCGAAACCGCGCACCAGGAAGTAGTCGGCCACGCCGTTCTGGGTCTGCACGTTCAGACCGCTCACGTTTCGCAGCGCGTCACCCAGCACCACGCTCCCCTGCTCGTCGAGGAGCGGGCGGGCCACCACGCCCACGCTCGCCGGCGTCTGTTGGAGCGGCAGGGGGAGCTTGGTGACGATGGTGTTCGAATCCGGCACTTCCGGCAGCGCGCCCTCGACGAAGAGCACGTCTTCATAGGTGGCGGCCGGCGGATCCTGGGCGTTGGCTATAAGGCCTGAAAGCGTGAGGCCCAGCAGAAAACAAGAGAAGGTCTTCACGGTCAATATCCTTTTCAGCGGCCCTTTGGCGCCGGCTTGGGAACAGTATTGGGGGCAATATTGCTCCAATTCAGGGCCAGGAGCTCTTCCTGGTTTCTCAGATACAGGCGGCCGTTCGCGATCGTCGGCGCCGTCCAGCAACGTCCGGAGAGGATCTGGCTGCTCCCCTTCTCGCGGTAGCCCGCGGGATTCGCCTCGGCGAGCAGGAGCTTGCCGCGCTCGGAGAGGACGACCAGGTGGCCGTCGGCCAGGATCAGCGAGCCGTGCCCCAAGCCGCTCTCCTTCCACTTCTCCTCGCCCGTGGCAGCGGAGATGCATTTGAGAACGGAATCGTCGAAGCCGTAGATGTGACCGTTGTGGAGCACGGACGAGCTGAACTGGTTCTTCATCCGGCGGCTCTGCCAGACCTCGTCCACGCCCACTTTTCCATCCGCCACCTTGATCTGGAAGAGCGTGGCGCCGACTCCGTAGCCGGAGGAGACGTAGAGCTTGTCCGGCGGCACGAAGAGCGGGGTCGCGGCGTTGACGTCCCAGTCGGTCCGCCAAGCCACCCGCCAGAGGAGCTTGCCGTCCTTGGGCGCCACGCCGAGCAACGCCCGGCCGGTAAAGAAGACCACCTGGCGCACGCCGCCCACGGTGATGGCGATGGGCGCCGAGTAGCCGGCCGACTCGTTCTGCGAGGTCCAGACCACCTTGCCGGTCTTCTTGTCGAACGCCACGAGCGACTTGCCGCCCGAGCCACCCACGTCCACCAACAGCAGGTTGCCTTCGACGAGAGGCGAGGTCGAAATCCCCCACTGGGGCGGCTCCGCGCCGAATTTCGTTTGCAGGTCGTGCTCCCAGGCCTTCTTGCCATCCGCGGCGTTGAGGCCGGCGAGCCGGCCCTCGGCGGTCAAGGCGTACACCATGTCGCCGTCCACCGTGGGGGTGGAACGCGAGCCGTTGCCCTGGTCGCTCAGGAACTTGCGGCCGAGCGGCACCTTCCAGAGCTGCTTGCCCGTGGTGGTGTCATAGGCCGCGGCCACTTCGTTGTTGCCCTCGCCGAAGAGGACGAAGAGGCGCCCCTTGGAGACCGCGAGATGGGAGTAGCCCTCCCCCATCGGCGCCTTCCAGAGCACCTTGGGTCCACCCGCGGGCCAGTTCTTGAGCAGGCCGGTCTCGCGGGAGACTCCGTCCCGGTTCGGCCCGCGGAACTGAGGCCAGTCCGCCGCCAAGGCGGTACCAGCAAGAAGGCTGAGGGAAAGGGCGATCGGGAGGCGTCGCATAGGGATTCTCCTAGGTGTACCGCGCGTTGCGGTAACGCTCGTCATAAAAGGAGGGCAGCAGGGTATCGACTTGCAGGAGGCCGGCGCGGGTGAGCCGGACCTCGCCGTCCGCAAGGCTCAGCATCCCCGCGTCTTCCAGGCTCTTCCAGGCCAGCGCGAATTCCGTGAGGACGTTGGCCCCGAACTTCTCGCGGAAATACGGCAGGTCCAGGGTGCCCAATTTGAGCTGCAGGATCGTTTCCCGGATCAGCCGTTCCCGGGGCGTGATCGCCAGGCCGCGCCCCAGGGGCAGGCGCTGTTCGGCAAGGGCGGCCAGGTACTCGCCCCAGTTGTGGACGTTCTGGAAGTGCACGCCCGATACGTGCGAGAACGAGGCGACGCCGGCTCCCACCATGTCGCTGCCGTGCCAGACCGCGTCGCGATAGACGAAGCGGGAGGACCGGCCCTTGGGCTTCACCATGGTGTAGCCCGAGGAGAGCACGTAGCCGGCCGCCGCCAGCTCGTTGAAGGCGTAGTCGTGCCAGGCCCGCTTGGTGGCCCAGTCGGCCAGGGGCCGGTCGAAGGAGCCGCCCAGCACGCTCTGGGAGTAGACGGTGTTGTAGGGCAGCTCCATTTGATAGATCGTCACGCTGTCCGGTTCAATCTCGAGTGTTTTACGCACCGTCTCGCGCCAGGTTTCCCAGGTCTCCCCCACCATGCCGGCGATGAGGTCGATGTTGAGCTGATCGAAACCCAGCTCCGAGATCCAGGGCAGCACCCGGTAGATCTCGGTGGAGATGTGGGCGCGCCCGTTCTCCTTCAGGATCTCGTCGTCGAAGCTCTCGATACCGAGCGACAGGCGGGTGACGCCCATGCCGCGGATGGCTTCCAGCTTGCTGCGGGTGAGCGTCCCCGGCTCGCATTCAAAAGTGATTTCCTCGGCGCCCGTCCAGGGCATCACCGCCTGGATGCGCGAGACCAGCCCTTCGAGCTGGCGCACGGAGAGATAGGACGGCGTGCCGCCGCCGAAATAGACGAACTCGAGCGGCCGGCCGGCCACGGCGGGCTTTTGCGCGTACAGCTCGACCTCGGTGGCCAAGGCGTCGAGATAGGAGCCGATCTCACTGGAGTCCTTGTCCGTGTAGACCCGGAAGTAGCAGAACTTGCACCGCTTGCGGCAGAAGGGAATGTGCAGGTAGAGGCCGAGCGTCGCCCCGGGCAGGGGCGGTGAATCCAGGGCCTCGTAGACGGCCGGCAGGCTCTCCCGGTTCCAGGCGGAGAACGGCGGATAATTCGCTACGAAGACGCTGCCCACCTCGGTGGTGGTCTCAGTTGTCATCCCGGTTGTCATTATTTCGCTCCAAAGCAGTAGAGAGACCCGTCCGAGGCGCCGATGACCAGCCGGCCGGCGGCGATGGCGGGCGAGGCCTCGATGCCGGCGCCGGTGTCGAAGGTCCAGACCGCCTTGCCGGTCGCCACGTCGAGGGCGAAGACCTGGCCGCTCTTGTCCGCGGCGAACACGCGCTTGCCCAGCACGGCCGGCGAGGCGTCCACCGCGGCGCGGGCCGAGAAGGTCCAGCGCGCCTTGCCGGTGGCCGGATCGAGGGCGTGGACAAACTTGTCCCGGCCGCCGAAGACCACGGTATTCTCAGCCAGCGCGGGCGAGGAATAGAAAGGGAATTTGCGTACCGGGTGCTCATAGGTCCACAGCACCTTGCCGGCCTCCAGGTCCACGGCCAGGAACTGGTTCTCGAAGTTGCCCATGAAGGCACGCCGGGGAGAATCGCCGGAGATGGCGGGGCTCGCCCCCACGTAGCCGCCCAGGGACACGTGCTTCAGCTCCTTGCCGTCCTTGGCGTTCAGCACGCGGAGAACACCGTCGCACCCCGCCGAGATCACCCGGTCTCCGGCCACCGCGGGAGTGCCGTGAACGTAGCCATCGGTCTCGACCTGCCAGACGGCCTTGCCGTCCTTGGGCGCGAGGCAGTACAGCGAGTTGTCGTAGGAGCCCACGACGATGCAGGACGAGGTGAAGTTGGCAGAGGAGGTGATCCCGGCGCCGGCCTGGAACGTCCAGCGTTTGGCCCCGGTCCTGGCGTCCACGGCGTGGAAGGTGCCCTTCTCGTCGCCGAAGTAGACCACCCCGTCGCGCACCGCGGGAGAGGACTTGATCTCGTCCGTGGCCTTGTAGGTCCAGCGGGCCTTGCCGGTGGCGAGGTTGACGGCGTAAAGGTTGCCATCCTGGGAGCCCACGAAGACCGTGCCGTCCACGATGGCGGCGGTCGAGGTGATGGCCTTCCCGGTCTTGAAAGTCCAGAGCGGCTTGGGCTTGGCCGGCAGGTCGCCCGCGGCCCGGCCGGAGAGCGTGGCGTCGGCCCGGAACATGGGCCAGGAGGAGGGAGCCGGGGCCTGGGCGGAAAGGACACCAAGGACACCAAGGACACCAAGGACGGCGCTCCTTAATGTCCTTGCTGTCCCTGGTGTCCCTGGTGTCCTTTTGATTCTCACCGCCCACCTCCCTGCCAGGCGGCGCGGTAAAGGCCCAGCAGATCCGAAACGTTCACAGGCCGGGGATTGAACCTCGCCGTCCACTGGCGGTCCGCTTCCTCGGCAAGCTCAGGCAGGCGCTCCTCTTCGACGCCCGTGTCGCACAGCCGCGTGGGCAGGCCGGAGAGCATCCGCAGCTCCTCGAGCCTTTCGGGGAGATGGCGATTCAGCTCCGCATACAGAGTCCCGGCGACCTTCGCGTTGAAGCGGACAACGGGCGGGAGCATCAGCCCCACGGCGATCCCATGCGCGAGGCCGTAATGAGCGGAGAGCGGATTGGCGCAGGCGTGGGCCGCGCCGAGCATGGAGGCTTCGATGGCGGCCCCCGCCAGATGGGCCCCCAGCAGAACAGCGCCGGCCGCCTTGGGATCGTGAGGCGAATCGAGATGGGCCGTCAGGCTGCCGTCCAGCAGTCGCCAGGCTTCCCGCGCCAGCATGCGGGAGACGGGATGGCTCCGCGTCGTCACGTAGCTCTCCACGGCGTGGGAGACGGCATCGATCCCTGCGGCGGCGGCAGCCTTTCTGGGCGCGCTCGCCACCAGCTCGGGATCGAGGAGCACGGCACCGAAGCGGGCCTTGCGGTCCCCGCACGCCATCTTCTGATGGGTTTCGGGATGCGAGATCAGCGCGTAGGACTGCGCCTCGCTCCCCGTGCCCGCCGTGGTCGGGATTCCGATGGACGGCAGCATGGGTTTCGTGGCCTTGCCTGCCCCCCAGTAGTCCTCCATCCTGCCACCATTGGTCAGCAGGAAGTTGATCCCCTTGGCCGTGTCGAGGGCGCTGCCGCCTCCCAGGGCCACCAGCAGGTCTGGCCCGAACGCGGCGGCGAAGGCGCGGCCGTTTTCGATCGTCAAAGACGTGGGGTTCTCGTCCACCTCGTCGAACAGGGCCGTCTCCAGCCCCTCACGCTCCAGGAATGACACGGCCCGCCCGGCGTGGCCCGCCTCGCGCACTCCGGCGTCCGTCACCAGCAGGGCCCGGCGGCCTCCCAGCTCGCGCGCCACGGGCCCCACGAGATCCAGGGAGCCGGTGCCGAAGTGGACGCGGATCCCTCCGATCTCGGCGGTGAACGATTCGCTCATGCCGCAACCCCTGCTGTCTGTAACGCCCGCTGGCGATAGAGGTGTGCGAAAAGGTTTCCTTCGTGCGGCTGGTCCCAGGAGACGCGGGAGGTCGGCACCGGTCCCAGGTTCAGCCGGTCGATCGAGGGGCAGGCGAGGAGATCGCGCTGGAAACCCGCGTCTTCCGTGAGCGCGGTAGCCACGAGGGTGGAGCCGATGCGGGAGAGCAACTCGGCCTTCGGCACCTCGACCACGGTGGCGAAGGGGAACAGGAGCTCTGCCGTGGTCAGGGGGTGCTCCGGGTCCTCGCACCAGACGAGCGTGGGCAGGAGGAACGTGGCGCCGCCCACTTGGACGAGCCTATTTCGGCGATCATTGCCCCGGATCTCCGCCGTCAGATCGACCGCGCCCGGAATCCGGAGCTGCCGGTCGATCCACTCGGAAATCCGCTTGGCGACCTCGGGTTTGGTGAACGCGGCAAGGCGGGCTTCGGGATGGTCCAGCGGCAGCGCCTCGATCTTCGCGAGCCGCTCCGCCAGGGCCTCGGCGATCCGCCGTCCCTCAGAAGGAACCCAGACGCCGGAGGCGTTGAGGCAGGACCGGCCGCCGTTCTCCGCGATGGAACGGACCAGGATGTCGAGATGATGTTCCCAGTTGGAAACCTGATCCTCGCCGAAGATCACCTTGCTCCAGCCCGGCCCGTGGACCTGCACCCGAGGATCATCCTTGAAGGGACGGACAGTCGCCGCGTCGCCGAAGAACATCGAGCGGCCGCAGCGCAGGAGGATCTCGATCGCCCCGCCGTGGTCCGCCGGGTAGTAGTAGACCGCTTCCCGCGGCAGGCCCGCGGCCATCAAGGCGTGGGCGATCCGCAGCGGCGTCCAGGGCTCCTCCCGGCCGGGCTTCAGGACCACGGGGATCTTCAGCGCGTAGGCCGGCACCCACAGCGAGTGCACGCCCGGCGAGTTGCTGGGCAGGACGGCGCCCAGAGCGTCGGCTTGAGCCTGGAACGAGAGCCGCCGGCCGTCCTGCAACCCCCAGCCGTCGTCGAGAGCCGAGAGATCGAGCCCCCGCGTGAGCCCGTCGAGCACATTCGCCATGCCGGCGAGGACGGTGCGGACCTTCTCCATGTTGAACCGGCAGAGGGTCTCGGGAAGGCCGGAGGTCGCGGAGAGACGGCGGACGTAGTCCTCCGGTCCTTGGCCCTCCAACTCGCCCTCGCTGAAGAGGACGGCCGCTTTGGCGCAAATATCGAGCAGCTCCGCGGACGTCAGCCCCGCCAGCGCCTTCCGGCTCTCCCCCACCGCAGCCAGATCGCGCGCGATCAAGCCCCGGTTGGCCTGGGAGATCTCGGCCACCGGCTCCCCCGTGCGGAGGTCGCGGACCGTCTGCACCTCCAGGCTGCGGTAGGGCCGGCCGGCGCGGAGAATGGGGACGTGAAGCATCAATACACCCCCACCACCACGGACTCCTGGAGCGAGGAAAGGAGGCGCAGATTGCTCACTCCGTCCCACGGATAGCGCTCGATGGGCTCGGCCCGTTCCCCCTCGTCCCGCTCCAGGAAGCGGGGCATGAAGAAGTCGCGGGTCAACGTGGTCAGCATCACCCGCCCCGTCTCGCCGTACTCCACCTTCCGCTCCGGATTTTTAGGATCGACCATCTCGAACACGGCCCGCGGCGAGGGCGGGTAATACGTGATCGTGTAGTCTGGCTCAGACACCGTTGCAGCATCGAACGGCTTATGACAGGCCAGCCCCATCAGGGTATTGCCGTACGTGGGCACGAAGTCGATGCCCGGCACCAGCTCCTCGCGGGCGAAGCGGTGGAACTGCTTGTTCATCTCAGTGCCGCCGCAGAAGATGCCGTGGATGCCCATCTTGGGCAAAGAAACCTTTTCACACAGGGCTTCGAGGAGCTTCGGCGTGGTGAACAGGCAGCGGATCTCGTGCGCCCGCAGCACCGTCAGGGCCTGCTCGATCACGTGGGCCTTGTACTCCTCCAGCTCGCGCAGCTTGCCGTTCCTGATCAGCTTGTTGACCCAGCGGGGATCGAGGTCCACGAGGAAGCAGATGCCGCCCCGGTGCTGTGCAAGGTGCTCGACAGCGAGGCGCAGCCGGCGCGGGCCGGTCGGTCCCAGCATCAGCCAGTCGGACCCTTTGGGGAATCCTTCGTCGGAAAGCGTGTCGCTGAACAGCTCGTAATCGATCTGGAAATCCTCGATGTTGACCCGCGACTTCGGTACGCCCGTGGAGCCGCCGGTCTCGAAGACGTAGGCCGGACGGCCCGCGAGCCCCTTGGGGATGAACCGGCGCACCGGCCCGCCGCGCAGCCAGGAGTCCTCGAAGTGGCCGAAGAGCTTCAGGTCCTCATACCCCCGGACCTCTTTCCGGGGATCGAACCCCAGCCCCGCGGCCCGCTCCAGCCAGAACGGGCTCCCGGTCGCGGGATTGAAATGCCAGGCCACGACCTCGCGTACGTGAGAGTCGAGCCGGGCGCGGGCCTTGGCGACTTTCTTCTTCATAGGCTCCGTCATAGGCCCGGGCAGAGAACCCCGCGATGATTGAGTCAGGATCTCCACGATTCCCTCACTCTTTTTTCGGTTCTGGTTTCGGAGCTTCGGGCTTCTTGCCGGCCCCTTCCTGGATCGCGAAAAGCTTCGAGCGCGTGGCGATGTAGAGGACGCCGTCCTTGGCCACGGGAGTCGTGTAGACCGAGCTCCCCATGTTGACCTCGTGGAGCACCTGCTTCGTCTTGCCGGCCTTCATCACCAGCAGATCGCCGTCCTCGTCGCCCAGATAAACCTTGCCATCGGCCACGAAGGGCGAGCCCCAGATGGCCGCGAAGACGTCGTGCTTCCAGTGCAGCTGCCCGGTCTTGGCGTCCAGGGCGTACAGGTGGCCCGAGAGGTCGGACATGTAGAGGATGCCGTCCTTGTCGATCGCCGCGGTCGAGAGCGTGCGGTGGAACTCCTCGCCGCCTCGGTGCCAGACCACGCCCTTGCCCGTGACGTCCCCTTCCATCGTGGCGTCCACCACCCACAGGTGGCCGTTCGCTTCGCCGTGCTCGGGGTCCTGGCCGACGCCGATATAAACCTTGTCATCCCAGATCACCGGGGTCGAGATGATGTAGTTGCGGGTGCCGGCGCCGCCGATCTTCCACAAGGCGTCCTTGGGATTGCAGTCGAACGTCCAGAGCAGCTTGCCCGTCTTCGGCTCGAAGGAGTAGAGCCAGCCGTTGCCTCCCGCGAACACCACCTGCGGCCGGCCCTTGATCACGCCGTAGGAGGCGTTCGACCACTGGCCGTGGAGGATCTTCTCGCCGGGGAGGCTGTTCTCCCACAGGAGCTTGCCCGTCTTCTTGTCCAGCGCGATGAAGCTCGGCGCGGCCGGCGAGGGAATGTTGATGTGCCCCTCGTCCACGCCGTTGGCCGTGACGGTGAAGAGAATGTCGTCCACGATCAGGGGATTGCCCGCCGCCAGGTTGTGCGGGAAGACGTCGAGCTCCTTGATCATGTCGAAAGACCAGATGACATCCTGATCGATATCGGTCTTCTCCGTCTCGTTCGCCGCAGGGCCGTCGTTCTCCTTGTCCAGGAAGCCCTCGGTGTCCGCGCACACCACCTCGGCGCGGTTAGAAACGTAATAGATGCGGTCCCCCTCCACGGCCGGGGTCGAGCAGATGCCCTGGAGCGGCCAGTCGTTGACCCGGCCCGCCGGCAGCTTCGGGAAGGCGGCCTGCCAGAGGAATTTTCCATCCTCGGCGTTGAAGGCGATCATCACGCCCCGGTCGCCCGTGAGCTTGGGATTGCGCAGCCCTTCGTTGTTGGTGCCCACGTACACCTTGTTGCCGGCGGCGAGCGGGCCGCCGTAGCTCTGGGACCCGAGGTTCGCCACCCACTTGATGTTGAGCCCGGTCTCGGGATCGAACTTGGCAGGCAACCCCTTGGCATCGTCCGCCATGTTGCGGGAGGGATCGCCACCGAACTGCGCCACCTGGGCCATGGACGGCTCCGAGGTCAGAGCCGCCAGGAAAAGGCCTGAAATCAACAGAACGTTTTTTCTCATCGGGCGTTCACCGTCACCTTCACGTTGTCGTAATGGATGTCCACCGGGGAGTAGCCATAGAGGCCCGGGCTGCCGCTGCGGATCGGATGCGGATCTTCGGCCGTGACCGTCCACTCCGCCGGCTCGGGCTCGCCGCGCTTCCAGACCTTGCCACGCACGAGGGCCTTGTCCCCCTGCTGGTCCACCCGGAGCTTCATCGTGTACCAGACGTCGGGCTCCCACGGGAACGGGACCGACTTCTCCAGGCGCAGGTCCGAGGCCCACGAGCGGACCTGGATTTTCTGATGGGCCCCCATCAGGTCCATGGTGTAGCCGCTGTTGTTCAGGCCCATGTCCGGGCGCTTGCGCCCCTGAACGGTGCCCAGGAGATCGGCCTCAATCGTGTAGTTGGCGAGGCCGGCCGGCCCCATGTGCACATCCGCCCGGTGCACGCCGACCGGCGACGGCGGCTTCACCAGCACTTTATTACCCGAGTCACCGCCGTTCACGTCGCGCACCACGAACTTCATCCCCGCGCCGATCCACCATCCGGGGTTCTTCCCCGCCTCATAGGCAGCGAAGTCTTCGCTCCACGGCAGAGGAGGAATCACCCGCACCCGGGCCGCGGCTTCCAGCCCGCCGCCCTTCGCCACCACCTTGCCCGCCTGGGCGCGTCCCGCCTCCGGGGTGAGGGCACCGCCTTCGACCTTCCCCGCCAGCCCGGCCACGCTCCACTCGACCGAGGCCGGAGCCGCCACCGGCCGGCCCTTGGCGTCGAAAGCCTTCACCGTGAAGCGCGCCGTCTCGCCCGGCTTGATCAGCACCTCGGCCGGCACCACCTGGAGGACGGCGGGGGCCGCATCCTTGGGCGCCGGCTCCTCGGCAAGCACCGCCGGCTTGTCCTTGGTCACCTTGAAGGGCTTCGACTTGTCGCCCAGCGCGTAGAGCCCGCCCTCGGTCACGAAGTAGACCCGGCCGTAGGCCACGGCGGGCGAGCCGTAGATCTCCGCGTAGCGGGTGCCCGTGCTGTCCGTAACGGAGAGCTCGTCCACATCCAGTGGCTCGAACCCTTCCGTCCCCGCCTTCAGGATGTGGAACCGTCCGTTCGTCTCGGCCGCGTAGATCTTGCCGTCGGCCCACACGGGAGAGGCCTTGCCCACTGTGCCCAGCTTGTGCTTGGAGACCTGTTTGCCGGTCTTGGCGTCCAGGGTGAAGAAGTTCGCCGAGTTGTCGATCACGTAGAGCCGGCCGTCGCGGTAGATCGGTGAAGGGTAGCCGGAGCCCAGTTCCTCGGCCCGCCACTGCTCATGGGTCTTGGTCACGTCCCCCGTGCCTGTGGCGTCGATCGCCACCACCCGGCCCATGATCCCGGCGTCGATATTCTCTTCGCTATGGGCGGCGTAGACCGTCGTGCCCGTCGTTGAGTCAATCGCCACGGTCGTGTTGATGCCGCTCTTGCTCAGTTGGAAGCCCCAGACCTTCTCCCCCGTCCGCGCCTTGATGGCATAGATCCAGCCATCGCCGTTGCCCTCGATGAGGAGCCGCTGGCCGTTCACCACCGCCACCACCGGCGTCGTCTGGGTGTTGAGATCAAACGGCTGGCCGCCGGGAGTCGAGACCCAGAGGATGGCGCCGGTGCGCTTGTCGAAAGCGAACGTGCGGGTGCGCGGCGGCGCCTGCTCGCCCCACCCCGTATTGGTGAAGGACAGGATCAGCCGGTCCTCATCCACCATCGGCGTGTGCGTCCGCCCGCCGAAGCCCGAGTAGAAACCGAGCTCCTCGGTGAGCGACCGTTGCCAGACCACCTTGCCCGTCCGGTCCAGGGCCACCAGGAGGCCGCCCACGCCGCAGGCATAGAGGTTGCCCGTCTCCGGGTCCCCTACCACGCTCGCCCATCCCACCCGGTTGTAGGGGACCGACGTGTGGTAGACGTCGAGGCGCCGCCGCCACAGCTCCTTGCCGGTCCCGGCATCGAAGCAGGCGACCACCTCGTGCATGTTGACACCCTCTCCCGCCCGGGCGTTGGCGCACACCCGGCCGTCAAAGACCACGGGCGTCGACCGCCCCATGAAGTCCTTGACGTGCCACGCCAGGTTCTCCCCCTCGGGGGACCACTTCGCCACCAGCCCCGTCTCCGGCGAAACGCCATCCTGACGAGGTCCCCGCCACCCCGGCCACTCCCCGGCCAGAAGGGGGCCGCCGATCGCCAGAATCGAGAAGAACAGACTCATCTTCGACACTCGATGCATGAAACTCTCCCTCGGGCGCGCAAGCCGTCCATTCCTTGGTACGCACGCCCGGCCCGAATGTTATCCCAGACACCCTTCAGGCATGAACGATCCATGTAAAAGATCGGTAAACTCTTCAAACTGTTGTCCGGAAAGGAGAACCAGCCGGAGGGCGCCTCTTCTTCCCACGGGGTAGGCCCCCCTGGGAGGGGCCGGCATCCCTGCCGGCTTGGCGAACCGGACTAGAGGTCGCCCTCTTCTTCGCTGGAGTCGGAAAGCTCCTCGAGCGGCTCCAGGACCTTCTCGCTGAAGACGTCCGAAAACTTCGCCTTGTCGCTCTTCTTCTTGAGCCCCAGGAAGATCCGCGAGCTCTCCTGTCCCCCGAACTTGCTTCCCCCCTTCTTGGCCCGTGCCGGCAGATAGTTGCCGTTCTTCCGGTTGAATTCTCTCCGGAAGCTCGAGCCGTTATTGAGGATGTTCGAGAAACAGGCGCGCCCCCACTTGTCCGCGCCCGTGATCCGCCGGTCGTGGGGCTCGATGTACTGCGTCAGGAGGATCAGTGTGGCCATCGCCCTCAGCGTCTTGGCCGAGTACTCGCCCTCCTTGGGCTCCGTCTTGTGATCGATGAAGGCCAGGATGTCTTCCGCGATGGTCTGCTCGGAGTGTTTATCGACCTCGATCACCGAGATCAACGCATCATAATCGCTCGCCACCACCGCGTTCTCGTAGTCCTCCTTGTTGAGAGAGGAACGGCTGAAATCCCCAGCCGCGGCGAAACGAGCCTTTGACAAAGCCTTCTTCGATGACCGTGTTGTCGTACCCGTAGTTGTGCTCCTGCTGGCTCGAAAAAAGGGCTCTCGTCTTACTCGGACGCGCTTTCCTGCGCCGGTTCCGCTCGTTCGACCGCTTGAGCCGTTCGAGACTTACCTTGCCCTCGGCTTTCTTCACGGCGTCGGCCCAGTCCTTGTAGTAGGTCGTGTACTTCGACTTGGCCTCTAACCTCAGGACTTCGATTGCGTCTTCGGAAGCGGAATGATTGATCTCAAGGAGAGCTGCACGGACCGTGGAGATGTCGTCCTCCTTATCTCCTGACTCGAACTCGAGGACGGGCTGCACAACCCGGTGAACCGGCGGAGCCGGACGGGGAGGCGTCACCGGTCGAGAAGGAGGGGCCGGAATCCGCGCCGGTGTGGCCGCCTTGGGTTGAGCCGCTGAAGGTGTCCGCCCCGGCCAGACCACTGGAGGAGCCGCAGGGCCAGCGGCCTTCGGCTGAGCGGCGGGAGCCGTCCGTCCCGGCCACACCACCGCGGGAGGCCCCACCGCCGGCTTCCTCTGGGCCGTAGCCGGACCCTGCCCCGGCCACCGCAGAGGAGGCGGCGAGCCCGATCCCCGAGGCGTCTTCCCAGATGCCATAAACCCCTTCTACCATATCCCCGGGCCGGCGGATCCACCTCGTCCCTCTGATCCGAAGCTTTGGCCGAGAAACTGGCGGGGAGACGCTCCGCCCTTCCCGGGAAGCCGCCCGATCGAGCACTACGGACGCTTTCCCCAGTGGGGAGAGAGCTTTCCCGGACAGGTACGCGCCTCTCCCGGACACTTTGCGCGCCGATGTGTCCGGGAGAGAGCCTTCCCCACTCGTACGGGAGCGCTCCCGGACACTTTCCGCGCCGATGTGTCCGGGAGAGGGCCTTCCCCGCTCGTACGGCGCGCATCCCGGACACTTCGAGTGCCAAAATGGCAGGAAGCGGGTCTGCCCCGTTCGTACGGACGGTGGACCGCAGGTCCGGTCTACTGATTGAGCAGGGCCAGGATGTTCCCGTCCGGATCCTTGAGCCACGCGAGTCTCAGGTCTCCCGAGACGTGCACGTCGCCTTCCAGAGTGGTGTCCGGCAGGCCTTCGTAGTGCTCGAAGGTGACTCCCTTGGACTTGAGGTCCTTCACGATGCGGTCGACCTCGTCGCCGACGAGGAAGTTGACCGCCGTGGCCCGGTTGGTTCCGGCGAACTTGGACTCGTAGACGAAGATCCTGGAGCTTCCCGGCCTTGTAGGTCAGCGTTCCGGGCTCTTCGTCGTCGAGCAGCTTGAGGCCGAGCTTGCCTTCGTAGAACTGCTTGGCCACCTTGGCGTCCTTGACGGCCAGGGTGGCGATGGCGTCTTTGTTTTCCAGCAACATGAGGGGCTCCTTTCTCGTTGCGGTTTCCTGTGGGACGGGAGCGCCCTACCCGTACGCTACCCGTACGTCGGCTTCTGGGGCCATCCCGGCGGCGAGTCCTCCCAGTCCTCCTGGCGGCCGTAGGGGGTCACGTCGAGGAGCCGGTAGGAGTCGGAGAGGCTTTCGACGCCGCGGGCGTAGGTCGAGTAGGTGTGGAAGATGTCGTCGCCGATGCGGAAAAAGACGCTCAGGCCGTGCTGCTCGCCCGTCAACCGGTGGCCGATCTCCTCCTCAGTCCGGTAGTTGTACTCCGGAGGCGCCACGTCCGGGTCCGCGGTGGCGTGGAAGTCGTAGTTGAAGTCGCTCTCGAAGGAGGAGTACCAGGGCAGGGTCCAGCCCTTCTGCGCCTTGTAGGCTTCGAGCTTGGGGAGCGGCGCCCGCGAGATGAGCACCATCGTGGTGTTGCGCTCGCCCAGCATGGTGAGGTCGCCGAGGGCGTCCACGTAACCCGTGCAGCCGGGGCAACCCTCCTTCCACTTGGGGTCGAACATGAAGTGGTAGACGATGAGCTGGCTCTGGCCGCCGAACAGGTCGAGCAGGCTCTTCTTGCCCTCGGGACCGTCGAAGGCGTAGCTCTTCTCGATCTTCACCATGGGAAGGCGGCGCCGCTCGGCGTTCACCCGGTCGTAGTGCCGGGTGACTTCTTTCTCCTTGACGAGGAGCGCCTTGCGCTGGGCCAGCCATTCCTTTCGGGAAGCGATCTCAGGGTGGGCAACGGTCGGATCGGCAAGGGTGGTCGTCGCTGTCATGAGGGCACCTCCTTGGGCACCATGAGCATCCAGTGCACACCGAAGCGGTCCGCGACCATGCCGAAGCTCGGGGAAAAGAAGGTCTGGGTGAGCGGTTGCTGCACGTTCCCGCCGTCCGACAGGGCGTTGAAGAACCGTTCGGATGTAGCGGCATCCGGCACGGTGAGAGACAGCGAGACGCCCTGGAACTTCGGCTCCCCGCTGGCCATGCCGTCCGAAGCCATCACGACGGCATCGCCGACGCGGAAGGCGGAGTGCATCACCTTGTCCTCGAGGCCGGGCTGGCACGTGCCTTCAGGCCCCTCCTTGTAGGTCATGCGCATCATCACCTGGGCGCCTAGGGCACTCTTGTAGAAGTCGAGCGCCTCGTCGCAGCGGCCTTCGAAGAACAAGTAGGGTTGGATTTCCATAGGCGTAACCTCCTAAGAAGTCAAGAGTTAGAAGTGCTGCAGAACGTGTGCCGCCCGCCGCTTCAGCGGGGGGTCATCCCTAGGACGAAGGAGGGGGCGCCGATCCGACAGCCGGCTCGATATCGACTCGAATTCCCCGCCATTTCCCCTGGCGGAACCGCAGGACGCTCAGGATGCAGCGCGTGGCGTGCCCGAGCACGATGGCCAGCCAGATGTCGGTGGCCTGGAGGCCGCGCGTGGCGTCGAAGTAGGCGCAGAGCCCGAGGGGGATGATGATCTGCGAGATGATCGAGATGTACAGGGGCGAACGCGTGTCGCCCGTGCCCTGGAGCGCGCCGGTGTAGGTGAGCGCCACGGTGATGAAGAGCCCGGAGATACTCAGGAAGCCGAGCAGTTGGGTGCCGATGGCCACCACGGCGGGCTCGTTCATGCCGAACAGCGCCAGCAGGCGGTCCGGGATAGTGAGGAAGAGCGTGCCCACGGTCACCGCGACGCCGAGGCCGATCCCCGCGGCCACGTGGACGCCGTGGACGGCGCGCTCGGGGCGGCCGGCGCCCAGGTTCTGTCCGGCGATCACGGCGGCGGCGCCCATCAATCCCATCGAGGTCCAGGTGATGAGCGAGAACAGCTCGGTGTAACCCACGGCATAGGCGGCCTGGGCCTGGGCGCTCTGCTGGAGCGAGCCGATATAGCGCAGGAGCAGCACGCCGGCCACGTTCATGGCGATCCCCTGGACCCCGGCGGGCAGGCCGAAGCGGAAGAGGGCGCGGATGACGGACCAGTCCGGCCGCCAGTCCATGCCCCGGGACCACACTACGACCAGGCGGCCTGAGCAGAGCAGGTAGATGCCGATGACGCTCACCACACCGCCGGCGAGCGCGGCGCCGATGGCCGCTCCGGTGGTGCCGAAGGCGGGGATCGGCCCGAACCCGCGGATGAAAATCACGTTGAACGCGATGTTCAGGACGGTGAGCAGGATCCCGAGGCGCAGCGGGGTGCGCGCGTCCCCCGCCGAGCGCAGGGCCGCGCCGAACATGAAGAACAGCAGCATGCCGAAGCTGAAGACCAGCATGAGGCGGAGGTATGGCAGCGCCTCGGCGCGGACCGCGGGCGCGGCGTTCACGAGCTCGAGGAGCCACGGCGAGAGAACCCAGCCGAGCGGGGCGAGGATGCCGACGCACAGGATCGCCGAGGCGAGGAACGCCTGGTACACGGTGCGGTTGACCTTGTCCGGCTCGTCGGCGCCCGCGAACCGGGCCACGAGCACGCTCATGCCGGTAAACAGAGAGTTTATGAAGACGATGATGACGATGAAGATCTGGAGGGAAACACCGATGGCGGCGTTGCCAGTGAAACCGACGAAGTGCCCCACCAGCGCGTGGTCGATGATGCCCTGGATGCCGCCGATGACGTTCTGGAGCATGGTCGGCCAGGCGAGCCTCCAGACGGCCGGGGCGATGGGGCCGTCGACGATGTCTCGGTCGAAGGATCTGGTGTTTCGCGGGGGGCGCGGGGGGGTGGCCATGGCGGGGGGTACTTTATCTTGAAAGCCCTCACCTCCCCGGCCCTCCTCTCCCGTCCCTCCGCCCGCCCTTCCGGGGAGAGGAGGGAGAAGGACAGAAGAAACTTTGCTTTCTTCTTGCCTTTCCCCTCTCCCTGGCAAGGGCGGGAGGAGGGACGGGAGAGGGGCAGGGGTGAGGGTCCGGCGTTACTTCTTCTCCTCAATCTGAGACCGCAGCCGCTCCTCCTGCTCGCGCAGCTCGGGGGTGAATTCCTCGCCGAAATCCTCGGTCTCGAAGAGGGGCCGGATCTCGATTTCCGAGTCTCCGGGCATGGGGTTGGGACAGCGCTTGACCCAAGCGATCGCCTCGTCCATGTCCTTCACGTTCCACAGCCAGTAGCCGGCGATCAGCTCCTTGGTCTCGGCGAAGGGGCCGTCGATCACGGTGCGCTCGGAGCCGGAGAACTTCACGCGCTTGCCCTTGGAGCTCGGGTGGAGCACCCTCGCCCGCGACCATGATGCCGGCCTTCACCAGCTCTTCGTTGTAATTCCCCATCTCGGTCAGGAGCTGCTCGCTCGGCATGACACCCGCTTCGGAATCCTTGGTGGCCTTGACGATTACCATCACTCGCATTGTCGTATCTCCCTTTGGTTTGGCTTGTTTTCGTTTCGTTTCGTGCTCCGCCTATAAGACGTATGAGGCGGGGCGAGACCGACATCGCGATCCAACTTTTTTTCAGCCTCCCGCCATGGCCCCGACGATCAGCAAGGGCTCCGCGCCCTGCACGACCGCGTCGGGCAACAAGGTATCCGGTGATTCATGAGACAGGTCCTGCTCGCAGGCGAAAAACCGCAGGAACGGCCGGCGCTTCAGGGTGACGTGGTCGCGGATCGTCCCGCGCAGCACGGGATAGCGGGCTTCGAGCGCGTCGAGGACCGAGCGCAGGGTGGCCGGCCCCTCGATCTCGAGCTCCACTTCTGCGCCGTCAACGCGCGCCAGGGTCCTCAGATGGACGGGGAGCTCGACCCGGATCATGGCAGGGTCTGCACCTCGACGGAGAGGACGGCCGGCAGGTCCCGGACGATGGAGCTCCATGTGTCGCCGGAGTCGGCGGAGGCGTAGACCTGCCCGCCGGTGGTGCCGAAGTAGATGCCACAGGAATCGAGCGAATCGACCGCCATGGCGTCGCGCAGAACGTTCACGTAGCAATCGCTCTGCGGCAGGCCTTGGGTCAGCGCTTCCCACTCATTGCCGCCCGTGCGGCTGCGGTAGACGCGCAGCTTGCCGTCGGGTGGATAATGCAGGGAATCGCTCTTGATCGGAACGACATAAATGGTTTCCGGCTCGTGCGCGTGAACATCGATCGGAAACCCGAAGTCGGTCGGCAGGTTGCCACTGACCTCGCGCCAGGAATCGCCTCCGTCGTCGCTGCGCATGATGTCCCAGTGCTTCTGCATGAAGAGCACGTCCGGCCGCGACGGGTGCATGGCGATGCGGTGGACGCAGTGGCCGACTTCCGCGTCCGGGTCGGGGATGCCCTCCGACTTCAGCCCCCGGTTGATCGGTTTCCAGGTCTCGCCGCCGTCGTCGGTCCGGAAGGCGCCCGCGGCCGAGATGGCGGTGTACATCCGCCCGGAGCGGCTCGGGTCCAGCACGATCGTGTGGAGGCAGAGCCCGCCCGCACCCGGCTGCCAGGAAGGTCCCGTGGCGTGGCGGCGCAGCCCGGAGAGCTCCTCCCAACTCTGGCCGCCATCCACGGAGCGGAACAGGGCGGCGTCTTCCACGCCGGCATAGACGGTGTCCGGATCGGTCAGCGACGGCTCCAGGTGCCAGACGCGCGCGAACTCCCAGGGGTGCTGCGTGCCGTCGTACCACTGGTGCGTGCCGGGAATCCCGTCGTAGACGAACTTGTTGCCCACCGTTTCCCAGGTCTTGCCGCCGTCGCCGGAGCGCTGGATCACCTGTCCGAACCAGCCGCTGGTCTGCGAGGCGTAGATCCGGTTCGGGTCCACGGGCGAGCCCTTGAGGTGATAGATCTCCCAGCCTCCGAAATGGGGGCCGCTGACCTCCCACGTCTCGCGCTTGCCGTCCGACGTCAGGATGAACGCGCCCTTCTTCGTCCCCACCAGCACGCGGACGCCGCTCATACCTCGCCCCTCGAAACGGGATGGAGCCCCGGCGTGGTGTTGCTGGAGCGCGGAGGAATCGGTGCCAGCTTCCAGCGGCCGTAGGCCACGAACGCCAGGAGGAGCCCGATGACCAGCGGGATCAGGGCCATGGGGCCCAGCTTCAGCGAGGTCACCGTGGCGCCGATCATGATGATCACCAGCCCGGCGGCGGCCAGCGGCGCCAGGCCGGGCTTGATGCGCAGGGCGCTGGGGAGGATCAGGCCGAGGCCCCCCAGCAACTCGGCCACGCCAATGAACAGCAGGAAGGCCTTCGAAAAGACCGGACCGTTCGCCGCCATCTGCTTCGCCATCTCCTCGTAGGGCGTGACCAGCTTCATGACGCCGGCAAAGATGAAGAGGAGCGCCAGCAGCACCTGGAGGACCCACAGTACGTAGTGGACTGGTTTCCTTCTGTTCTCGCTCATTGTTTTTCTCCTAGACGGTTCTCTGAGGCATTCACCCCGAGGACGAACGGGGAGGCGGCGATCCGACAACGAGGCCGGACTTTTTTCGTGCCCGCTTTTTTGGGGACAATCATGACGGTTTCACGAGCCCGTCGAGCCGGAGGCGGATGTGCGCGGCTTCCGCCTCGGTATGAGCCAGCGTGAGGGCCCGGCCCAAAGCGGCGCGGGCTTCCTCGATGCGGCCGAGCTGCTGGAGCAGGGCACCCTTGGTGCCGTAGAAGTAGAAGTAGCTGGACAGGCGGTCCGCGAGCGGCTCGATCATGGCGAGCGCCTCCTCCGGACCCCGGACCTTGGAGACGGCCACGGCCCGGTTCAAGGTCACCACGGGCGACGGCTGCAACGTCTCCAGCGCCGCGTAGAGCTGGTCGATCTCGGCCCAGTCCGTGTCTTCGGCCCGGGCCGCCCGCGCGTGCACCGCGGCGATGGCGGCCTGGATCAGGTAGGGTCCCAGCCGCTTCCGGCGCAGTGCCTGGTCCACGAGGGCGAGCCCCTCGGCGATCCTCCCCCGGTCCCAGAGGCGGCGGTCCTGCTCCTCCAGCACCACGATGTTGCCATCCGCGTCGAGCCGGGCAGGCGTGCGCGCGTGCTGGAGAAGGAGGAGCGCGGTGAGCCCCATGACCTCGCCTTCATCGGGGAAGAGCCGCAGCAGCAGCCGGGCCAGGCGGATGGCCTCCTCGCAGAAGGGTACGCGGACGTGGACCTCGCCGCCGCTCGCCGAATACCCCTCGTTGAACAGCAGGTAGATCATGGCGGCCACGGTGGCGAGCCGTCCGGCCCGCTCGGCCGGACCCGGCGTCTCGAAGGGGACGTCGGCCGCCATGATGCGGCGCTTCGCCCGGGTGATGCGCTGCTCCATGGCGGCTTCGCTCACCAGGAAGGCGCGGGCGATCTCCTTGACGGAGAGGCCGGAAACCACGCGCAGGGCGACCGCGATCTGCTGGCTGGGCGGCAGGTCGGGATGGCAACAGATGAACAGCAGGCGCAGGACGTCGTCGCGGTACTGGGAGCTGTCGAGCCGCTCGGCGAGGGCGGCTTCGACGTCGCCCAGATCCGAGACGAGGTGCTCTTCCTCGGGCAGCGCTTCCTGGCGGCTCCGGCGCCGCATCTGGTCGAGGGCGGAGTTGCGCCCCACGAAGATGAGCCAGGCCGTGGGATCGCGGGGCGGCTCGTTGCCGGGCCAGCTCTTGAGCGCCCGGAGACACGCTTCCTGGAAGGCTTCCTCGGCGGTGTCGAGGTCGCGGAAGTGGCGTAGGAGGGCTCCGATCGCCTGAGGACGCGCGGAGGCCAGCGCCGTCTCCATCCAGGCGGTGCCGGTCATTTGATCCCGTTTTGGGGGCTGGTTCCAGGATCAAACCAGAGGACCGGGCGGACTTCGAGCGTCCCCTTCGGCTTCTCGCGGGCCAGGAGGCGCGCGGTCTCGACGGCTTCCTCCTGCGATTCGCAGTCGACGATGTAGAAGCCGAGGAGCTGCTCCTTGGTCTCGGCGAAGGGGCCGTCGATGACCTCGCCGCTGCTGCGGACCGTGGTCGCCGCCGTCGTGGCCATCAGACGGAGCCGCGGACCGAGCTTGCCGGCGGCCTCCTGCTTCGCCGTCACAGCCGAGAGCCGGGTCATGAGATCGCCGTCCTCCTCCTCAGTCATACCGAAAACCTCCGATTCGCAGTCGTAGCAGAGGATGGAATAGAGCATGTAGGGGGATCTCCTTCGTCGTCATCCTGAGGCGGGGGGAGTATATCCGATGGAAGGAATGGAAGGGCAATCTCAGGGCGATTCCGGAGATTGCGTTTCCGTTTGTGGGACATTAGAGAGTGTTTCCCTGGAACAAGGGAGGCGGCCCCATGAGGCCGCCCTGGGTGGGGGATCAGGGCAGGAAATCAACATCAAGAGATTAAATGCGGGTCACAGCGGGGATTCTTCGCGGGGGTCATGGTCACCCCCCACCCAGGACAGCCCCATGAGGCCGCCTCTACAGCGATCTTGTCAGCCACGCTTCAGGTTGTAAACATACAGGTTGTCCTGCTCCCGCAGGTAGAGCTTGCCTCCGGCGACCACGGGGTGGGACCAGCTCGGGTGGTCGACGCCCGGGATGGTGAAGGTGCCCGTCACCTTGTAGCCCTGCGGCTTGGCCTCGATCAGGACCATACGGCCGTTCTGATAGCGGAAGTAGAGGTGGCCGTCGGCGGCTGTGACCGCGGCGGAGCCGGTGCCGCCGTGGGTGGGCTCGACGCCCTCACCGCCCCAGGCCACCTTGCCGGTCGCCATCTCGACGCAGATGGGATAGCCCCGGTTGTGCCCATGGCCGCCGTAGATGTGGTCGCCGATCAGGACGAGCCCGCCGTGGTGGTTCTGCAGGGTCTTGCTGGGCAGGAAGTAGACCTCATCGGCCTTCGCGCCGTCGCCAGCCTTGCTCAGCTTGACCAGGGCGCTGCCCGTCCGGTACCCCGTGGAGGCGAAGACGTAGTCGCCCCGGACGACCGGCGTCGAGATGTTCGCCACGTCGTTGGCCACCTTGTTGTAGCCCCAGAGGAACTTGCCGTCCTGGGCGCGCACGGAGACGAGCCCCCGGCCGGTGAGCTGGACGTACTGCTTGACGCCGCCTCCGTTGGAGATCACCACGGAGGAGTAACCGGCGCCGTCCTTGCCCTGGCTGCCGAGGCTCGGGGTGGCGGCGCGCCAGACCTCCTTGCCCGTCTTCTTGTCCAGGGCGACCAGGGTGGCGCTGGGGACGCCGGGCGTCACGATCAGGCGGTCGCCATCCACGAGGGGGGATTCAGCCCACTTCCAGCTCGACATCACCTGCCCGCCGAAGTCCTTGGCCAGGTTCTTCCGCCAGACCTCCTTGCCCGTGGCCGCCTGCAGGCAGACCAGATCCCCTTCGGTGCCGAGGGCGTAGACCCGGTCGCCATCCACCGTCGGTGTCCCCCGCGGTCCGCCGTACTCGTCCTCCCAGGTGGAACCGACCTTCGCCGTCCAGACGATCTTGCCGTCCGCGAGGTTCATCGCCACCACCTGCTGGCTGCCCTGGCGGTCGCCCAGGGTGTAGATCCGGCCACCGGAGATGGAGAGGCTCGAAAAGCCGCCGCCGAGGCCGCTCGCCTTCCAGGCCAAGGATGGGCCGGCTTCGGGCCACTGGGTGAGCAGGCCCGTCTCCTGCGCGATGGCGTCCCGGTTGGGTCCCCGCCACTGGGGCCATTCCGGCGAGGGCGCCGCGGCGGGGAAGGCCAGGGCGGCGGACATGGCCAGGACGAGGGTGAGGGCGGTGGCCGGCCGAGGCAAGAGCTTCAACATCCCAGACCTCCTTTTCGAACCCGATCGTACAACGGGAGAGGGGGGAGGATGCCTGAGGGAGACGTAACTTTTTTGTAACGGCTGTCTCGTAAATGTTCAACCCCGTCCCCCTCACCCTGGATTAAAATCCCTGGCGAGGGGGCGGACGACCTTCACTCCCCCGCACCCTCCGCCCCCACCCGCAGCGAATACCCCACCCCGCTCACCGTCACCAGGTACCGCGGCTCGGCCGCGTCCGTTTCGATCTTCTGGCGCAGCCGGTGGACGAGCTGCTTCAGGAGCTGGCGGTCGCCCGAGCCGCGGGAGCCCCAGACGTGGGCGAGCAGGCGCTCGGCCGGCAGGGTGTGGCCCGCGTTGGCGAGGAGGATCTGGAGGAGGCGCAGCTCGAGCTTGGTCAGGCGGACGGGCTCTCCGCCCCGCACGGAGACGGACTGGAGCTCGAGATCGAGGCTGAAATCGCCCACCGCCAGGGGTGCGGGACGCTCGTCCCCGGCGCGCCGGAGCAGAGCGCGGACGCGGGCAGAGAGCGTACGCGGGCTGAAGGGCTTGGTGAGGTAGTCGTCCGCTCCCATGTCCAGGGCCTGCACCTGGTCCTCCTCGGCGTTCCTCACCGTGAGCATCATGATCGGCACGTTGGACTCCTGGCGGATCCGGCGGCAGACCTCCAGGCCCGAGAGGCGCGGCAGGTTCACGTCCAGGATCACCAGGGCCGGCGCTTCGCGCTCGAAAATCTCCAATGCCGCCTGGCCGTCCGCGGCCTCCACCACCAGATAGCCGGCCTGCCGCAGGGCATAGCCGATCAGGCTCGAAAGCTCCAAGTCGTCGTCTACCACGAGGATCTTCACGCTGCCGCTCCCTCCTTCACCCTTTTACGAGGCTCCCCGGGGAGCACCACGCGCATGCGCGTGCCCCGTCCCTCCGGTCCCGGCCCGGCTTCCACCCGGCCGCCGTGCCGCTCGACGATCGAGCGGACGATCCACAGGCCGAGCCCCATGCCGCTCGTCTCCGGCTCCTCCCCTTCTCCGGCCCGGCGCACGAAGCGGTCGAACAGCTCGCCGGTGCCTGCCTCGGCCGCCTCGGAGCCACCAGGCAGTCCCGGTCCGTCATCTTCCACCCAGAGGACGACCGCGCCCCCTTCCACGGCGCCGCCCACGCGCACCACCGAGCCCGCGGGCGCGAACTTGTTGGCGTTGGCCAGCAGGTTCACGAATACCTGGGTGAGCCGCGGGGCGTCGCCGCGGACCGGGGGCACAGGATAGGGGAGATCGACCTCGATCGACTGGCCGCGCTGGGCGAGCAGGGAGCTGGTCATCTCGACCGCCTCCTCGACGACCTCGTCGAGCGCCACGGGCCGGTTGCGGATGGAGTCCTGGCCGGACTCGATGCGCACGCTCTCCAAAAGGTTATCAATGAGCTGCGTCAGGCGCAGGCTCCCCCGCTCCAGGGAAAGGACGAGGTCGCGGGTCGCGCCGTCGAGCCCCCCGGGCGACTGGAGCAGGCGGTCGCGCAGCAGCTCGATCGAGGCGAGCTGGGCCGAGAGGGGCGTCCGGAACTCGTGAGAGATGTTGGCGAGCACGGCGTCGCGCTGCCGGCGGGCGGCCTCGACGTCGGTCTCGTCCCGCAGCACCTGGACCTGCTGGTCTTCCGCCGGAGGGGCGCTGTTGATCACCACCGTCCGCCGCGTGCCGTCCGGCCGCAGGAGGTGCTCGGTGGCCGAGGCGCCGCCGCGGAAACGGGCGTGGACGATGGGGCAATTCTCCTCGCACGGCCGCACGCCGTCCTTTCCCATGGGGCGGAGCACGTCACCGCAGAATCGGCCCAGGGCCTCCTCCTGGCGCACGCCCAGCAGGGCCGCGGCCTGGGGATTGAGATAGCGGATGCGGCGGTCGCGGTCTACGCTGAAGACCCCTTCGACAATGCCGGTGAGGATGGCCTCGCCTTCGGCCTGGCGGCGGCGCAGCTCGGAGGTGAGCTGCAGGAGGCGGCGGCGCATCTCCTCCATGGTGGCCGCGAGCATGCCGAGCTCCGCGCCGGGAGCGCGGGGCCCCGGAGTCGAGAGATCGCCGCGGCCGATGCGCGCCGCCGAGGCCGTGAGCTCCTGGACGGGGCGGGTCAGCCGGCGGCTGATCAGGAACCCCGAAAGGGTGGCGAGGGCGGCCACCAGCAGCGCCAGCAGCAGGAGGTTGCGCACCATCCGCGCGAGCGACGAGGCCACGAGATCCCGCGGCAGCTCGGTCTCGACCAGGGCCACGGCTTCTCCCGAAGAGGTCCGGAGAGGACGGACGGAGAGATAGAGCCCGGCCTCCTTGAGCCGGCCCGAAGCGGGCGTGCCCGTGGCCAGCGCCTCGGCCCGCAGGGGCATGCGAGGGTCCTCCGGATCGGCCAGGGCGCGCTCGGGGTCCAGGATGGCGACCGGCAGCCCCACCTGCCGGGCGGTCTGGCGGGCGAACCCGCCGTCGAGCATCAGGGCCGACGCGGCCGTTGAATCCGGAGACGTTGCAAGAGGCGAAGCCGCGCCCAAGAGGAGCGTGCCCCCCGGCAGCCGCACAATGGAAGACCGGCCCTCCCCTCCCGCATGCTGCACGACCTCCTCCCAAGGCAGGGGCGCACCACCGGACGCGATCCTCCTGCCCCCGGAAAAAACGGCCACGCCGGAAAGGCCGCTGGTGCGCTGGAAACGGTCGAGGAAGGCGGTCAGGCCCGCGGCGTCGCCCTCGGCCAGCAGGCGTCTCACAGTAGGCCGTTCGGAGAGGAGGAGCGCCGACGTCCGCACGTCGCGGGCCGAGCGCTCCACGGCCTCCTGCGCGCTGGCCCCCGCGAGGTTGACCCGCGCCAGGGCCTGCTCGTCCGCGAACCGCTCGATCAGCTCCACGGCGGAGACCGCGACCCCGATCACCGCCAGCAGGACGAGGCTGGTGTTGAGGCCGATCAGGAGGGTGCGGAAGCTCGTACTGGGCCGCATGGGCTGAGCAGATTAACACTGCCCGCCGCCCCCGCCCGGGAGACGGTGACACCTCCGCGACAGCCCACTCCCCAGCTTGACCATTTATGCGTACTCTGCTATAAGAATTCCTGCGACACCAGCTTTCTCGGACAGTGCTTCAGGGCGCGCGGGTTGGGAAGGAGCGCTCGGGACCGCTCCAGGGAAGGGGTGTCTCCAAATGACAAGGAGACGAACGTGAACACGAATCACCGATCCGTCCTCCGGATCTTCCTCGTTTCAATCCTCCTCACGATATTGGGAGTCCTGGCGGTGGCGGCGCAGCCCGTCACCCTGTTCAGCGACGACTTCGGCCCGAAGCCGCTCGGCGCCTGGCAGGCCTCGCCGCTGGGCCTCGTCTCCAACTGGGATGCCTCGTCCGGCTCCGCGGCCTACAACGGCGGCGGCCACACGCAGCTCTATGCCGGCAGCGGCTCCTGGACCGACTACCGGTTCCAGGTGAAAGTCCGCGTCGATCAGGCGCAGGACTATCCCGGCGGCATCCGCGGGCGGGTCAACCTGACCACGGGGGAAGGCTACGCGGCCTGGCTCTATCCGGGGCAGAACCTCGTCAAGCTGTTCCGCTCCACGGCCTGGCACATCGACACCTCGGGCCTGACGCAGCTCGGGCAGGCCAGCGTGTCGATCCCGGCGAGCACCGATCACACGCTGGCCCTCGTCTTCCAGGGGAGCCAGATCTCGGTCGAATTCAACGGTACGACGGTGATCCAGACCACGGACTCCACTCTTACTGCGGGCGCCGTGGCGCTCGATGTGAGCAACAAACCGATCACATTTGACGACGTGGCCGTGACCTCGGGCAGCACCAGCCTGCTGGCGGACGATTTCAGCCCCAAACCGCTGCGCAACTGGACGGCCTCGCCCCTGGGACTCGCTTCGAATTGGGACGGTTCCTCCGGCGCCGCGGCCTACAACGGTGGCGGCCACACGCAGCTTTATGCCGGCAGCTCTTCCTGGACGGACTACACGTTCGAAACCAAAGTCCGGGTGACCAACGCCGCGGATTTCCCCGGCGGCATCCGTGGCCGGGTCAACACCACCACGGGTGGCAGCTACGCGGCGTGGATCTACCCGGGCCAGGGCAAGATCAAGCTCTGGCGCAATTCCGTCTGGCACATCGATACATCCCCCACCACCGTGCTGGCCGAGGCCAACGTCTCGATCTCCACAGGCACGTTCCACACGCTGGCGATCACGTTCCAGGGGAATCAGATCACGGTCGCCTTCAACGGCACGAATGTGATCCAGACCACGGACTCGACGTATACCGCGGGTGCCGTGGCATTGGACGTTTCCAATCAGCCGATCGAGTACGACGACGCCCTGGTGACGAGCGATCCCATGCCGGCCAACGCCCTGTTCGGCGACGACTTCCGCTCGGGCACGCTGGCGAATTGGACGGCTTCGCCGCTGGGATTGCTCACGAATTGGAGCGTGTCCAATTTCGTGGCCTCGTACAACGGCGGCGGCCACACCCAGCTCTACGCGGGCAATACGGCCTGGACGGATTACAAGCTGGAGGCCAGGTTCCGGCTGGCGACCGGCAGCAATCATCCGGGCGGCATCCGCGGCCGGGTCAACACCTCCACGGGTGAATCCTACGCGGCCTGGATCTATCCGTCGGACGGCCTCATCAAGCTCTTCCGCGTGGTCGCCTGGAACATCGACACCACGGGGCTCCAGCTCCTGGCCCAGGCCAACGTGGGCACGATCACGCCGAACGTGTTCCATACGCTGGCGATCACTTTCCAGGGATCGGACATAGCGGTCGGATATGACGGATCGGACGTGATCCAGACGACGGACACGGCTTGGACGGCCGGAGCCATTGCGCTCGACGTTTCCAATCAGGCGATCGATTTCGACGACGTGTTCGTGACGCCGGTCGCGTCCACGCCACCGCCCGACCTGTTCTCGGACGACTTCGCCAGCGGTCTTGCGGGCTGGACGGCTTCGCCCCTGGGCCTGTTCTCCAACTGGAGCGGCGCTTCGGGAACGGCTTCCTACAACGGCGGCGGCCACACCCAGATCTACACGGGGGACAACCTGTGGACCGAATTACAAGCTGGAAGCCAAGTTCCGCCTCGCCAACGGCAGCAACCATCCGGGCGGCATCCGCGGCCGGGTCAACACTTCGACGGGCGAGTCCTACGCGGCCTGGATCTATCCGGCGGACGGCGTCATCAAGCTCTTCCGTGCGGCGGCGTGGGACATCGACACTACGGGCCTCGCCCTGCTGGCCACGGCCAACGTGGGGACCATCGCGCCGAACGTATTTCATACTCTTTCGATCGCATTCGACGGCAGCCAGATCACGGTCGCCTTCAACGGCACGACGGCGATCCAGGTCACGGACACTGTCCTCACGGTCGGTGCCATCGCGCTCGACGTTTCCAACCAACCGATCGAATTCGATGACGTGGTGGTCACGCAGATCGGCGGCGGCTCGACGCCCCCTCCGGGAGACAATGACAACGGCCCCGGCGGTCCGGTGCTGGTGATCAGCGGCGCGTCCAATCCCTTCACCCGCTACCCCGGTGAGATCCTGCTGGCCGAGGGTCTCAACCACTACGCGATCCAGGAGATCGGCACCGTCACGTCCACCGTGCTCGCGGATTATGACGTGGCGATCCTGGGCGAGACCGCACTCACGTCCGCCCAGGTGACGATGCTCACGGATTGGGTCGAACGCGGGCGGAAACCTGATCGCTCTGCGGCCGGACGCCGCAGCTCGCGGGCCTGCTCGGCCTCACCTCCGCGAGCTCGTCGCTGGCGAACGGCTACCTGCTGATCAACACCTCCGGAGCGCCGGGCCAGGGAATGGTCAACGAAACCATTCAATTCCACGGCACGGCCGATCTCTACACCTTGAACGGCGCCACCGCGGTCGCGACTCTCTACTCGGACGCCACCACGGCCACGTCGAATCCGGCCGTGACCCTGCGCAGCGTGGGCTCCTCGGGCGGCCAGGCCGCGGCTTTCACGTACGACCTCGCGCGCTCCGTGGTCTACACCCGCCAGGGCAATCCCGCCTGGGCCGGCCAGGAGCGGGACGGCGTCACGCCCCGCCGCTCGGACGACCTCTTCTTCGGCGGGCACCGCCACGGACTGGATCGATCTCGATAAGGTTGCCATTCCCCAGGCGGACGAGCAGCAGCGCCTCCTCGCGAACCTGATCCTTTCCATGAACGCCGACCGGAAGCCTCTCCCCCGCTTCTGGTACTTCCCGCGGGGCGAGAAGGCGGTGGTAGCTGATGACGGGCGACGACCACGCCAACAACGGCACCGAGGGCCGCTTCCAGGACTACCAGGCTCGCGAGCCCGACCAACTGCTCCGTGGCGGACTGGGAGTGCGTGCGCGGCACCTCCTACATCTTCCCCAACACGCCGCTCACGGCAACGGCGGCCGCGGCCTTCGAGGCGGACGGCTTCGAGGTCGCCGTGCACGTCAACACCAACTGCGCGGACTGGACGGCCTCCTCGCTCGAGACCTTCTACACCACGCAGCTCGCCGACTTCGCCGCCAAGTACACGGCCGTGCCCGCGCCCAGCCACGAACCGCACGCACTGCATCGTCTGGAGCGACTGGGCCACGCAGGCCAAGGTCTCGAAGACGAAGGGCATCCGCTTCGACACCAACTACTACTACTGGCCGGGGAGCTGGGTCCTGGACCGGCCCGGCTTCATGACCGGCTCCGGCATGCCCATGCGCTTCGCGGACACGGACGGCACCCGCATCGACGTCTACCAGGCCATCGACCCAGATGACGGACGAATCCGACCAGTCCTTCCCCTTCACCATCGACACCCTGCTCGACAACGCGCTGGGCACGAAGGGCTACTACGGCGTGATGACCGCCAACATGCACACCGACTCGGCCAGCCACGCCGGCTCGGACGCCATCGTCGATTCCGCCCTGACGCGCGGCGTGCCCATCGTCACCGCCCGCCAGATGCTCACCTGGCTCGACGGCCGCAACGGCTCCAAATTCAGCGCGATCGCCTGGAGCGGCAACACCCTGAGCTTCACCGTAACCGCCGCCACCGGCTCGAACGGCCTGCGGGCGATGATCCCGAACACCACCTCCGCCGGTACTTTGGCGAGCCTCACGGTGGGAGGAAACCCGGTCGCCTTCACCACGGAGACGATCAAGGGCGTCACCTACGCCGTCTTCTCAGCCTCCTCCGGTTCCTACGTCGCGACCTACGCGCCGTAGGAGCTGCCCCATAGCCGGGGGGCGGTTCGCCGCCCCCCGGTCCCTTCCTGCTGTCTCGCTTCTCGTCAATATGCCTGACGGCGGCCGGGGAAAGGCATACAAGAAGAAGAAAGCGGGCTTTCAAGGGCTCTTCGCATCCCATTCCCCAGAATTTGCATTGCATTCCCCGTCGTTTGGATCGTAATTGGACGGGGAATAGCTCGTTACCCGTCCAATGCCAGGCATTCCCCTGGGGAATAGAACCCGAAAAGGAAACGCGGACGTGCAAGAGGCTTGAACAAGTCACTCCCCGTGGGGAATGAAACGCTTTGAGTCGCTCGGCTCTCATTCCCCATCAACTGGATGAGGCGGAGAGTGGGTAATACTTCTGGAGACGGGGGAATGCCTCGCTGAGAGCCTGCGGACCTCACTCCCCGGAGTTCGCGAGGCATTCCCCATGAGGGACGTGATCCGCAGACGGGGAATGGCTGCCGAAGAATGGGGAATGCGGTCCAGAACGGGCTTCTGCTATCTTCCCTCCGTGACAGATCCCACCCCACCGGAAGTCTGGCTCCGCGGCCCCATCCCCGAGATTCCCCCTCTGTTGCAGCCCGTTACCCATGCGCTACTCCAAGCCGTAGAGGAGGTGCGCCGGGCCGTGGAACCGCTTTCGCCCGACCACCTCTGGGCTCGTCCTGGCGGAGCTGCCTCCGTGGGGTTCCACGTCCGCCATGCCGCGGGCAGTCTGGACAGGCTCTTCACATATGCCCAGGGAAAGGGGCTCTCTGAGGAACAGCGGGCCTTCCTAAATACAGAGGCAGAGCCGGGGTCTCCTCCGGAACAGGCCGCCTCGCTGGTATCGGCCTTCGAGCAGCAGGTCGACCGAGCCCTCGCGCAGATCCGGGCCACGCCGGAATCCACCTTGCTCGAAGCGAGGGGTGTCGGCCGTCTTCAGCTGCCTTCGACGGTGCTGGGGTTGCTGTTCCATGCCGCCGAGCACACGCAGCGGCATGTGGGGCAGATCGTCACGACCGCGAAGATCGTGCAGGCTCCGCCACCGCTCCGTTAAGGCCTTTATGCGGCCTCGGATTCGTCGGGTTGCTTGATAAGAGATTCCGCGGGGATTCCAGCTCCTTGTGCAGCCTCCAGATCATCTTGAGAGTGAGGGGGCGCTTGTGGCTGAGGACTTCGTACACGCGGTTGGAGCGGCCCACCATCGGCTCAAGATCCTTCACGGTCAGTCCACGTTGGTCCATCGTAAATTTGATGGCCTCTACCGGATCGGGCAGGTCCAGGGGGAAGTGCTTGCGCTCGTAGGCTTCGACCAGCGTAACCAGCACGTCGAGCCTCTCACCTTCGGGAGTACCGGCCTCAGCGGTCATCAGCAACTCGATCTCTCGGAGAGTCGCTCGGTAATCTTCTTCAGTCTTGATTGGCTTGATGTCCATTCCGTCCTCCTCAGATCGTCTGCGCATCGATCCGATCGTACTCGGCATGGGTCCCGATGAAACGGATATACACTACCCGATAGGCGTAGTTGATCCAGACCACAAGCCGGTACTTGTTTCCTCCTATGTTGAACACGACTCGGCCATCTTTGAGGATACTGGCATGGCCGAGGTCGTCTTTCACGTCGGCTGGCGATGCCCAGTCCGCCTTTACGACGTGCTGATACCAGGCCAAGACAGGCTCCTTCGCGTCCGCGACATCCGGGTTCTCCTTCCAGAAAGCTTTGAGCGTGGAAAGAGCGATGACGCGCATTGGCTAGACTATAGTCCCAAATTGGGACTTCCGCAACTGGCCTGTGAGCTACCGGGTAGGGAACATGTCTTCGAGCGCGATCCTCTCCCCAGCAGCGATATCCTCCCGTGCCAGATTCGCCAAGCGATCCCACTGCTCGTCGGAAGTGGCGTCGAAGCGCTTTGACCAAGCCTGCTCGTCCACCAAGTCATCCAGGTCGTCTTGCACTTTAAGTCCTCCTTGTTCCAGGAGCTTCACTTCCATCTCCCCTTCCCCAACAGCACCACCGCCACGCCCAGGATCACCAGCGCCGCTCCGATCACGATCCGCGCCGTGAAGGGCTCATCCAGAAACACCGTCCCCACGGTGACGGCGATCACGGGGGTTACGTAGTTGATGAGCGACATGCTGGTCGCCGTCTGGTGCTTCAGGAGCCAGAAGTAGAGGGTGAAGGGGAGGGCGGAGCCGCAGAGGGCCAGGTACAGCAGGGCCAGGACGGAGGGGGTATTGAAGGTGAGGGGGTGGCCGGCTTCGAGGAAAAACGCCAGGGTGCCCATCAGGACCCCGGTCATGCCCATGGGGAGGGCGGCGGTCAGCATGGGGTGAATCCCCGATCCCCAGCGCTTGATGGCCACTCCTCCCAGGGCCGCGGAGAAAGGAGAGATCAGCAGGATGGCGGCGGCCGTGGCCACTTTCGAGCCGCCGAGGGCTTGGAAATCCTCCGAGAAGATGACGGCAACCCCGGCGAAACCGACGAGGATCCCCAGGATCCCCTTCGGCGTCAGCCGCTCTCCCAGGACGAATTGAGCGAGGATGGCCGTCAGGAGCGGAAAGGTCGCGAAGAGCACCGCGGCGAGGCCCGAGGGGACCCACTGCTCGGCCCAGTAGAGGATGCCGTAAGGGATTGAGAAGGTCAGCAAGGCGTTGGCGCACAGCAGCCGCCAATCGTTGCGGCCGCGCGGCAGTCTGGCACCGAAGACAGGCATCAGCGCGAGCAGCACCATCGAGGCCAGGGCGAAGCGCAGGGCCACGCCCGTGACCGGCGGGATGCCGCGCAGGCCCACGCGGATCGCGGCCCAGGTGGTGCCCCAGATCAGGATCAGCGCCGCGAGCGAAACCCAGGTGAGGAAGCGGCTGGGCTTCAGAGCGGCGGTGCCAGCGCCTAGGGGTAGATCTTGTAGAGCATCCGTGGGTACGGAATGGTCTCGCGGAGATGCGTCAAGCCGGTCATCCAGGCCACGAAGCGCTCGATGCCCATGCCGAAGCCGCTGTGCGGGAAGGAGCCGTACTTGCGGACGTCAAGATACCACTGGAAGGCTTCGACCGGCAGGTTGTGCTGGTGGATGCGCGAGAGCAGCAGGTCGTGGTCGTGGATCCTCTGGCTGCCGCCGATGATCTCGCCGTAGCCCTCGGGCGCGAGGAGGTCGAGGCCCAGCACGACCTCCGGGTTCTCCGGGTCGGGCTGCATGTAGAAGGCCTTGAAGGCGGCCGGGAAGCGGGTGACCATGAGGGGCCGGTCGAACTGGCTGGCGAGGATGGTCTCCTCGTCGCCGCCGAAGTCGTCGCCCCACTGTATGGGGTTGCCGTGCTCGTTGAGGATCTTGACGGCGTCGGTGTAGGTGATGCGCGGGAAGGGCGGCATCACGGCTTCGAGCTTCGCGGTGTCGCGCTCCAGGATCTTGAGCTCTTCCTTCTTCCGGTCGAGGACGCGGGCGGCGAGGTAGCCCACGAACTCCTCGGCGAGGTTGCAGAGGCCCTCGAACTCCAGGAAGGCGACCTCGGGCTCCACCATCCAGAACTCCATGAGGTGGCGGCGGGTCTTGGACTTCTCGGCGCGGAAGGTCGGGCCGAAGCAGTAGACCTTGCCGAGGGCCGCGGCGGCGGGCTCGAGGTAGAGCTGGCCGGACTGGGAGAGGTAGGCCTTGTCGCCGAAGTAGTCGGTCTCGAAGAGGGTCGAGGTGCCCTCGCAGGCGGCCGGGGTGAGGATGGGCGAGTCGATCAGCGTGAAGTCGCGCTCGTAGAAGAAGTCGCGGATGCCCTGCTCCACCTCGCTCCGCACCCGCAGGGCGGCGCGCTGGCGGCTGGAGCGCAGCCAGAGGTGGCGGTGCTCCATGAGGAACGCCGTACCGTGCTCCTTGGGTGTGATCGGGTAGTCCTCGGTGAGAGAGAGGATCTCAAACCCGGAGCAGCCGATCTCGACGCCCGAGGGTGAGCGCTTGTCTTCCTTGACGACGCCGCGGACGCGGACGGTGGATTCCTGGGTGACGCGCTCGATCTTCGCCCAGTCTTCGTCGGAGACGTCCTTGCGGCCCGCCACGGCCTGGACGGTGCCGCCGGTCACGCGAATCTGGAGGAAGGCGATCTTGCCGCTGGAGCGCTTGTTGTCGATCCATCCCGACAACTCGACCTCCTGGCCGATGTTGCGGGACAGCTCACGGATCGAGGTAACCGGTACAGGGGGTGTGGGCTCGCTCATGGGGGCGGGATTGTACTCTAAGTGTCCGTTTCCGGCAGCTTCGCCAGGGCGTCCGCCGCCGCCCGCTGCTCGGCCAGCTTCTTGCTCGGCCCCTCGCCCCGTCCCGAAAGCTCGCCCGCCAGCCAGCACTCGACGGTGAAGATCTTGTTGTGGTCCGGCCCTGAAGCGCCGGCCAGGCGGTACTCGGGGAGGTCCCAGCCGAGGGCCTGGGCGACTTCCTGGAGCTGGGTCTTGGCGTCCGCCACGGCGAGGGCGATGCTGGGGCGGTCTTCATAGGCGCTCTCCAGCATGGGCAGGATGGCCTTGCGGGCCACCTCGGTGCCGCCGTCGAGGTACAGGGCGCCGAAGACGGCCTCCATGGAGTCTGCGAGGAGGGACGATTTCTCGCGGCCTCCGGAGCGGTCCTCCCCCACTCCGATGCGGAGGGAGGCTCCCAGATCCAGCTCCTCCCGGGCGTATTTCGCCAGGGTGTCACGGCTGACGAGCTGGGCCTTCATCTTGGAGAAGCTCGCCTTCCGGCAGCTCGGGGTGCTCCTTGTAGAGCCACTCGGCGGTGATGAGCCCCAGGACGGAGTCGCCCAGGAACTCCAGGCGCTCGTAGTGCTCGGGAATTCCCTGCTCGTTGGCCCAGGAGCGGTGAGTCAGGGAGAGCTCCAGCAGGTCCAGCCGCTTGAAGCGGTGGCCCAGGCGCTTTTCGATGAGGGTGGTGTCGCGGCGGCCGAACGGCATAGGTGCGCAATCGTAGCAGCGGAACGGCTCGAAGCAGGGCATAAACTTCGGCCCATGCTAGAATCAGGGCTGAATTCAGGTCCGAATACGGACTAGAAAGGCACTCTCAACCATGAAGCCCCTGATCCTTTCTGAAGATGTCCTTCCCATCGGCGAGTTCAAGACCCAGGCCTCTCGGGTTCTCCGTAAGCTGCGGTCGTCGGGGCGGCCGGTCGTCATCACTCAGAATGGCCGTCCCGCTGGGGTCCTGATCACGCCGCAAGAGTTCGACCAGATGCACGAGCGGGAACGGGTCTTGGCAGCCATACGAGAGGGCTTGGCCGACAGTGAGGCTGGACGGGTTTATGAGGATGAGGAAGTGGGCCGTATTTTGGATGAAAAGTTTGGGACTCTCCACGAGGGCGAGGATTGAGAGTCCGGTGGACCCGCCGTGCTCTTCAAGATCTGGAAGCGATTGGAACCTATATCGCCGAGGACAATCCGGCGGCTGCACGCCGCTGGGTGGCCCGCCTTAGAGAACGTGCTCGCAAGGCAGCTCCTATACCCCAGGCCGGACGAAAGGTTCCAGAGATCGAACGAGATGACGTGCGAGAAGTCTTCCTCGGCAGCTATCGGATCATGTATCGAGCCTACCCTGGAGTCATTGAAGTTTTGACCGTACTTGAAGGGCATCGTTTGTTTCCTGAGGATCTTCGTCCGCAAGAGTTGGAAGGCGGCGAATAGCCACCCCACCCCTACCGCCGCCCGAACCGCCGTTCCAGATCCGAATCCGTCATCTGCAGCACGATCGGCCTTCCGTGGGGGCAGGCATAGGGCTGCTCGGCCGTGAACAGCTCGGCAACCAGGGCCTCCATCTCGGGAGCTGAAAGTGGGTGGTGCATCTTGACGGCCGCCTTGCAGGCCATGCTGGCGGCCAGGGATTCGAGGATCTCGCGGGAGAGATCCGCCGCTCCTCTCGTGCCGTCGCTGGAATCCGCGGCCAGATTGCGGACCAGGCTCTCCGCTCCATCAGAAGAGAGGACTGCGGGCACCGAGGTCAGGGCCAGGGTGTTGCCGGAGAGGGCGGTCACCCCGAAGCCGTGCTCTTCCAGGCCGGGCGCGAGCTCCAGGAGGCGGAGGCGCTCGGCCGGGGAGAGGTCGAGGAGGACCGGAGTCAGGAGGTGCTGCACGGGTGCCTTCTCCGCGGCCATGGCGCGGCGCAGGCGCTCGTAGAGGATGCGCTCGTGGGCCACGTGCTGGTCGATGAGATAGAGGCCGTCCGGACCCTCCAGCAGGATCAGCGTGCCCTTGTACTGGCCGAGGAGGCGGAAGGGACGGGCCTCGCCGCTCCTCCCGGAGAGGGGAACGATGGGACGCTCGATCGGTGCGTAGGAGGGTGTCGCGAGGCGCGTGGGCATGACGGGCAATTCGACGACAGCGGGAACGTCGCGAGGCTGGTCCGTCGTGAGCGGCGGCCGGTTCTCTCCCAATCCCTGCCAGGTAAAGGGGACATAGGGCTCCGAAGCGGGTGGACGAAGGGGGGCGGCCTCTTCGCCGCGGGCGCGCTCCAGGGTGCGACGCAGGGCGTCGTAGACCCGGTCGAGCAGGCCGGGATCGCGGAAGCGGACCTCGGCTTTCTGGGGATGGACGTTGACGTCCACGTCCTCCGGAGGCACGTCGAGGAAGAGGAAGAAGGCCGGAAAGTCCTCATTCCGCCATTCGTCGCGCACGGCACGGTAGAAGGTGGCGAGCACGGCACGGTCGCGGATCAGGCGGCGGTTGACGTAGACGAACTGGCGCCGGCCCCGCGCCGTTCTGGGCGTACCCACGAAGCCCCAGATCGCCTCCTGCTCATCGGTGTCTGCGGGGGCGGCGGGGCTTTCAGGGATCTCCACGAGCTGCTTCGCGAGCTCAGGCCCGAAGATCTGGCCGATCCGCTCGCGCGGGCCGATGTCGCCCGCCGCCGGCAAGGCGTCCAGCAGCTCACGCTCCTCGTGGAAGACCTGGAAGCGCACGTCCGGCCGGGCCAGGGCATAGCCCTGCACGACCTCCAGACAGCGGCGCAACTCGGTCTCAGGAGACTTCAGGAACTTCCGCCGGGCAGGCACGTTGAAGAAGAGGGATCGGATATCGAGCGTGGTGCCCTTGGGACGGGCGAACGGCTCGGCCACGCGGACGCGCCCGCCTTCGATGAACACCCGGTGGCCGTCGCCCGGCTGCTCGGCCGTCGTCAGCTCGACCCGGGCCACGGCGGCGATGGTGGCCAGAGCTTCGCCGCGGAACCCCAGGGTAGCGACCCGCTCCAGGTCGTTGAAGCTCGCGATCTTGCTGGTGGCGTGGCGGTCAAAGGCGAGGAGGGCATCGTCCCGTCCCATGCCGGAGCCGTCGTCCACCACCTCGATCCGGGCCTTGCCGCCGCTCTCCAGGCGGATCTCCAGATGGGTGGCTCCGGCGTCCAGAGAGTTCTCGACCAGTTCCTTGACCACGGAAGCCGGACGCTCCACCACCTCGCCGGCGGCGATCTGGCTGACGAGGTGGTCAGGGAGGAGATGGATCCTGGACACGCCTTGATCGTATACGAGAAGGAATGGCGTCCAGGCGTGCCGCGCCCCTCACCGCTCCGTATCCGACCTCGACGCCCCGACCTCCTCCCCCACCGCTCCCCCTTCGCTCTTGCGGTTGTTGCGGCCTTCGACCTCGTTGAGATCCCAGGTGAAGGACTCCACGCCCGCGTACTCGCTCCCGCGGTCATGGTCGTACTTCGGGTTGTCTTCCGAAGCGACGGGCTCCTCGCCGGCGCGGGCTCCCTCGATGTGCATGGCATCCTCTTCAGGGCTCAGCTCGCTGCCTTCGGAGTCGCCGCTGTTCTCGGCGCCGTATTCGTAGCTCTTCTCGGCATCCCGGCCGTGGCTGCCGTGGTAGATGTCCTCGCTGTAGCCGTAACTCTTTTCGGAATCGTCCATGGGTTCGGCCTCCTTTGGATGGAAGGAGTTTGCAAGGAACGGGCCGGGGGACGGCGAAAGACCGTCCCCCGTAGGCAGGACTACTTCTTGACGGCGTCTTCGACGGCAGACACGACAGAGCCGACAGCAGCGCTGACGGTCGCTACGGCGGCTGCGACGCTCGGAAGCGGCCCCGACTTCTCGGGCTCCGCATGGGCCTCATGGGAGTCACTGGCCTTCTTGCCGTACTTGAGGCTCGCCTGCGCGGCCGCCAGGCGGGCGATGGGCACCCGGTAGGGCGAGCAGGAGACGTAGTCGAGCCCCACGCGCTCGAAGAAGTCGATGGACTGGGGATCGCCCCCGTGCTCGCCGCAGACGCCCAAGTGCAGATTCGCCCGGGTGGCGCGGCCCTTCTCGCAGGCCATCTGGACGAGCTGGCCGCAGCCCTCGTCGTCGAGGCTCTGGAAGGGATCCCAGGGGAGCACCTTCTGCTCCACGTAAGGGGGCAGGAAGCGGCCGGCATCGTCGCGCGAGTAGCCGAAGGTCATCTGCGTGAGGTCGTTGGTGCCGAAAGAGAAGAAGTCCGCGTGGCGGGCGATCTTGTCGGCCACCAGTGCGGCCCGGGGCACCTCGATCATGGTGCCGATGAGGATGGGAAGCTCCATGCCCTCCTCCCGCAGCACCCGCTCCATGACGGAGACGGTCATCTGCCGCAGGCGGATCATCTCCTGCTCGGTGCCCACCAGGGGGTGCATGATCTCGGCGCGCACGTCGCCGCCGGCCCGGGAGCGGACGCAGGCGGCGCGGACAATGGCCTCGACCTGCATCTCGTAGATCTCGGGCTGTGTGAGTCCCAGGCGGCAGCCGCGCAGGCCGAGCATGGGGTTGGCTTCCGCCAGAACCTCGGCCCGGGCCTTGACGGCGGCGGCATCGATCCCCATCTGCTCGGCCAGGCCCTTGAGCTGCTTTTCCTCCTTGGGCAGGAACTCGTGGAGTGGCGGATCGAGGAGGCGGATGGTGATGGGCAGGCCGTTCAAGGCGGCGAAGATGCCCTCGAAATCCTTCTGCTGCATGGGCAGGAGCTTCGCCAGGGCGGCGCGGCGGGTCTCGTCGTCGTTGGCCAGGATCATCTGGCGGACCCAGGCGATACGCTCCTCGTCGAAGAACATGTGCTCGGTGCGGCAGAGGCCGATCCCCTGGGCGCCCAGGGCTCCGGCCACGGTGGCGTCATGGGGCGTGTCGGCGTTGGCGCGGATGCGCAGCCGGCGCTCTTCGTCGGCCCACTGGAGGAGCTTCGTGAACGCCTTGGCCGCGGGTGAGGGCTCCGCGCCGTCGAGGAGCACGCGCAAGACCTCGGAGTCGCGGGTGGCGAGCGCTCCGGCGAGCACCTCGCCCGTCGAGCCGTCGATCGACAGCTCGTCGCCCTCGTGGAAGACCTTGCCGGCTACCCGCACCTCGCCCGTGTGCTCGTCCACTTCCAGGTCGCCGGCGCCCACGATGCAGGGCTTGCCCATGCCGCGGGCCACCACGGCGGCGTGCGAGGTCATACCGCCGCGGGAGGTGAGGATGCCGGCCGAGGCGTGCATGCCCACGATGTCTTCCGGAGAGGTCTCGGCGCGTACGAGGAGCACGGGGCCGGCGGCGGCCATCTCGGCGGCCCGTTCGGCCGTCAAGGCGATTTTTCCAGAGGCCGCGCCCGGGCCGGCGGGCAGGCCCTTGGCGAGCAGGTTGCCGGCCGTGCTGGCCTTCTTCTTCTGCTCGGCGTCGAACTCCGGGGCCAGCATCTGGGCGAGCTGTTCGGGCTTGACGCGGTCCGGGGAGAGAGCCTCGCGGGGCTCGATCAGACCCTCCTCCACGAACTCGACGGCGATGCGCACGGCGGCCGGGCCGGTACGCTTGCCGGCGCGGGTCTGGAGCATATAGAGCTTGCCGTGCTGGATGGTGAACTCCACGTCCTGCATGTCGCGGAAGTGGCGCTCCAGCCGGGCGCAGACCGCTTCAAGCTCGCGGTGGGCCTGGGGGAAGTCGGCGCCCAGGCCGCCGTGGCCCTCGGCGGGCACGATGTCCTTGGGTGTGCGGATGCCGGCCACCACGTCCTCGCCCTGGGCGTTGGTCAGGTACTCGCCGAAGACCTTCTTCTCGCCCGTGGCGGGGTTGCGGGTAAAGGCCACGCCGGTGGCGCAGTCGGAGCCGCGGTTGCCGAAGACCATGGACTGGACGTTGACAGCCGTGCCCAAGAGGCCGGTGATCTTCTCGATCCGCATGTACTCGCGGGCGCGCGGGTTGTTCCAACTCTGGAAGACGGCGCGGATGGCGCCCCAGAGCTGCTCCCTGGGCTCCTGCGGGAAGGGTGTGCCACCCTCGGCGATGATGCGCTTGAAGTCCGCCACCACGCCGCGCAGCGATTCGGGGGTGAGCTCGAAGTCGTTGGCCGCGCCCTGCCGCTTGCGGGCGTCGCCCAGGATCTTCTCGAAGTCGTGATGGGGGACGTTGAGCACCACGTCGCCGTACATGGTGAGGAGGCGCCGGTAGGCATCCAGCAGGAAGCGCTCGTCCACGCCTTTGGCGATCAGCGCGTCGATGATGGAGTCGGAAAGGCCGAGGTTCAAGACGGTGTCCATCATGCCCGGCATGGACCGGGCGGCGCCGGAGCGCACCGAGACCAGCAGCGGATCGTTGGGATCGCCGAAGCGCTGGCCCGTCCGCTCCTCCAGGAGGGCGAGATGCTGCTCCACCTCCCGCTCCAAGCCTTCCGGATAGGAGCCGCCATGCTCCTGGAAGTACGCGCAGACCTCGGTCGTGATCGTGAACCCGGGCGGTACCGGGATGCCGAGCCGGCTCATCTCAGCCAGCCCCGCACCCTTACCCCCCAGCAGACTCTTCTGGGAACCGTCGCCCTCCGCTCCCCCAGCGCCGAATGCATAGACGTACTTGGCAGCCATGTCGTCTCCTCCTGGAATGAACCGCGCCAAGTCTATGGCAGCTTTCGGAATCTGCCACTACCCGAAAAGAGGAGGAGGTCCCCCGCCCGGACCCTCACCCCTGCCCCTCTCACCATGGCCCGGGGCGTGGGATAGCCGGGCCGCGTGCCCGCCGTGTGGTCGCCGCCGAGACGGAGGATGGACAGGCGCGGCAGCTCCCCGGCCTCCTCGAAGCGGCGGAATTCCTGGAGCCAGACGTCCACCCGCTGGTTGTCCGGGATCTTGAGATCGTAGGGCGGATGGTCCGGGTGCACCCTGCCCTCGAGGCCGGGGACGGTCCCCTCGTAAGGCGCTCCCCGCGTCCCCTCCTTGAAGTGGTAAACTGACATCCAATTGACGATGGAGAAACAGTCGCATGGCGGAGATCCAACGTATCGAGAGCCTCCCCGCTCTCGACGAGCTGTTCGAGACGGCAAAAGAGAAGACGGTCTGGATTTTCAAGCACAGCCTGACCTGCCCCATCTCGGGCGCCGCGTGGGGTGAGTTCCGGCGCTTCGTGGCCGACCAGCCGGCGAACAACGGCGCCGTCTTCGCCCTGATCGAGATCCAGTACGCCCGGCCCGTCTCCAACGCCGTGGCCGAGCGCACGGGCGTCCGGCACCAGTCCCCTCAGGCGATCCTGCTGCGCGAGTCCCGCGTCGCCTGGCACGCCAGCCACTACGACATCGACATGGGCTCGCTCCAGAGGGCCTGACGGCTCAGAGAAGACCAGAGAACTTCTGCTCGATCCACTTCTCCCGCGTTTCCCAGGACCCGGGCGATTCTTTTTTTGACTGGTGAAAACGTTTCCGGCGCCGGTTGCCGACAGCCCGGGCCAGATTGGGATGATCGAGCACGAGAGCTCCCGGGGTACCTTTGGAATCCCAGGAAAGGGCGCCGGTCAGCTTGACGGGGCTCGCCGCGTACACGTCCTTGTAAGCCGCCATGGATTTCTCCTCGGAGTCAACGAACGAACCCCGGACATCCAGCACCTCGTCCCAGAGAGAGACCTCGAACTTATCTTCCCCTACAAAGGTGATGAGCTCCTTACTCCCCAGGATCTGGTGGATCTTAGCCAGGGAAAGATGGAGCTTATCCTTCTTTTTGACCAGGAAGTGCTGGGCGATGATGTACCACTGGAGCCGGTGAGCATATTCACCATGGCCCACTACGGCGCCCGAATCCTTGAGAGGCTGGACCTCGGAGACGATTTTGATGAAGTCCTCGACCGGAACCTGACCCAATTGGGAGCCGATAGTGAACCTGGGCTTCAGCGCCCACAGGTTTTCTGTCTTGGCCAGCACCCGATCCAAGGCGCAGGTCGGCTTGCTTCCTCGGGCATCCTTCTCTTCCCAGGCCTTCACGATCATCTGCTCCAGTTCGAGCTCGAGGATGCTCAGATACTCATTGACCTGCTTTTGATTCGCCAGAAGGCTCTGGATCTTGGAGAGATCCTCCAGAGCTCCCTCGGAGAGCAGCTTGCCGAATTTCTCTTTCAGGTCCACCACTCTCTGCACGACCCGGGAGGCAGCCGGGACTGGAGGGCGCCGATGCCCAGGGGAGGCCTGGATCGAAGGTTTCAAGGCAGGATGCCGGGTTTGAAGGGCTGGTTGCGCAGGCGGAGCGGGAGGGATCTGCCGGGGCTGCTGCCCTGGAGGCCTTGGCGCTGGCGGCGGCACAGCCCTGGAACCCTGGCCTCGGGCCGCTGGAGCGATCGCTGCTTGAACGTGAGACGCGGCTGGAGGCCGGACAGGCGCCAGGGGGCTTCCCTGCCCCTTCTCCGCCGGGAACCTCGCCTGGGCACTGGATGTCACGGCAGCCTGAACGTGAGGCGCAGCTGGAGGCCGGACCTGCGTCGGAGGGCTTCCCTGCCCCTTCCCCGCCGGGAACCTTGCCTGGGCACTGGATGTCACGGCAGCCTGAACATGAGGCGCAAGAGGCCGGACAGGCGGAGGTCCCGGCTTCGCGGTCTGAGCCACGGAGATGGGAACAGGGCGCAGCGGAGGTCGCCTCACGGGATGCACGGCTGGAACCCCCCTTCTTCGTTGTCTTTCCCTTACAGAGTATATCTCTCCGGTTCTGGCCATCGCAATGACAGATCCGTCCCGCTGTCTCCTCACGGTGGCTGGCTTCCCTTCCAGGATTCCTGTAGGCTCCCTGCCATAGACTTGGCGACGAAGTTGCATTCCCGCTTTTAGGTGGATACTAGGTGGATACCACCCGGATGCCGGACTGACCCGGCCTCTCTGGAGACTTACAAGTACGATGACGTCTTTCCTTTGCCGACACAAGCTCCCTGGAAGCCCCCATTTCTGCGCTTCCGACCGTCCGTCCGACGCGCCTTGCGGCGCCTTTGAATACGCCCGGATCGAGCGTCCGGAAGACCTGCCGGCCGCCGATCCCAAGATCGTCGACGTGGCCGTGCTCGACATGAACCACGGCTGGCCGAACCTCGGCCACGACTCCCTCGTCCACGCTCTGCTCGACACCGCGTGCGAGCTGCTGCCCATCGCCGAGGAGACCGGGGTGCGCGTGCGCGCCCTCTCCTTCGACGTGCGGCGCACGGGCCTGATCCCGGAAGCCCCCGGCGGCCGCTTCTCGCTCTACCTCGGCACCGGCGGCCCGGGCCATCTCGATCCCCATGAGAACGACGGCGTCTCCCAGTTCAGCCAGGGCATCCACGAGGACCCCTCCTGGCAGAAGCCCCTCTACCGCCTGTTCGATCGCGTCATGGACGACGACACCGCGGCCCTGCTCGCCGTCTGCCACACCTTCGGCGTGATGTGCCACTGGTCGGGCCTCGCCCGGCCGGTGCTGCGCGGACCGGAGAAGGGCGGCAAGAGCACGGGCGTGCTGGAGAACGTGCTCGCCCCCGAAGCCCAGGATCACCCCTGGTTCCAGCGGCTCGGCGAGGAGCTGGGAGAGGTGGGGCGCATCCGCATCCTCGACAACCGGCTGTTCGACCTGATCCCGGACGGCTCGTCCTTCCCCTCCAGCACCACCCCCATCGGCTGGGAGACGCTGGGCGTGGGCGGACCCCAGGGCGACGCCATCACCATGCTGGAATTCGCCCGCGACACCGCCGGCGCCATGCCCCGCGTCTTCGGCGTCAACCATCACCCGGAGATCGTGGACCGCGCCCGGCAACTCGTCATCCTGGAGCAGAAGCTCGAGCGCGGCGAGGTGGACGCCAAGTGGGTGGCCGAACGCCGCGAGGCCCTCACCCGCACGTTCCCTCACGAGGACTCCGACGTCCGGCTTCAGAGGACCTCGGACTACACTCTGCTCGGTCCCCTGCGCTTCCACCTCTGGCGCCAGATGCGCCTGCGGCTCGAATCGCTGGGGCACGGCACCGCCGGACTGCACGAGGAACGCGCCGCCCAGGGCCTTCCTGTCATGGACCGGCCGTCTTCGCGATTGCCTATCCTTGAGGCCCATCCTTGAGGTCAGTCAAGGGCTGAGATACGCTCCGCCGGGCCGTGATCCCCAAGCCGCCATTCCCCACAGACCTCACGCCCGAAGCCGAGATCGCCGCCTTCCGGGAGCTCCAGCCCCGCCTCCTGTCGGTCTGGGAGGCCTTGACCATGCGGGACGAGGAGCCCCACACCTCCGTGGTGGTGCCCTCGCTGACCCTCGACCAGAGCGAGCTCAAGAAGCTCCCCGGCGTCAGCTTCTATGAAGAGCGGCTGCTCTTCCTGCTGATGCGCCTGCGGAACCCCCGGGCGCGGGTGGTCTACGTGACCTCCCAGCCCGTGCACCCCATGGTGCTGGACTACTACTTCCAGCTCCTGGCCGGCATCCCCGCGAGCCACGCCCGGGCGCGGCTGACCTTGCTATGCGCCTACGACGCCTCGCCGCGCTCGCTCACGGAGAAGATCCTGGCCCGCCCGCGCCTCATCCAGCGCATCCGCGAAGGCATCCAGGACCCCTCGCGGGCCTACCTCACCGTCTTCAACTCGACGCCCCTGGAGCGCAAGCTCGCCGTGCTCCTCGGCATCCCCCTGAACGGCGTCGATCCGGACCTCTGCGGTCTCGGCACCAAGTCCGGCAGCCGCAAGGTCTTCCGCGAAGCCGGCGTGCCCCTGCCCGAGGGCTTCGAAGACCTCCAGAGCCGGGCCGAGGTTGAGGAGGCGCTGGTCGAGCTGGCGGCCCGGCGGCCGGGCCTCCGCAAGGCCGTGGTCAAGCTGAACGACAGCTTCTCGGGCGAGGGCAACGCCATCTTCCGGTATCCCGAGGTCGGAGGCCGCGCCGCCGTGCGCGAAGCCCTTCAGCGCGTCGAGCTCGCCGTGTCCGACGAGACCGTGGACAACTACTTCGAGAAGTACCACCGCATGGGCGGCATCGTCGAGGAGTTCATCGAGGGCAAGGAAAAGCTCTCGCCGAGCGCCCAGCTCCGCGTGAGCCCCCGGGGCGAGGTGCTCCCCATCTCCACCCACGACCAGATTCTTGGCGGCCCCAGCGACCAGGTCTTCCTCGGCTGCAGCTTCCCGGCGCGGGACGGCTACCGCCTGCGCGTCCAGGAAGCCGCCCAGAAGATCGGAGAGGTGCTGGCCGCCCGCGGCGTCGTCTCCCGTTTCGCCGTGGACTTCCTGGTCTGGAGGGACGATCCCGAGGTGGACTGGAACCTCGCGGCCCTGGAGATCAACTTGAGGATGGGAGGCACCACCCATCCCTTCCTCGCCCTCCAGTTCCTGACCGGGGGCCGCCTGGACCGCGAGACCGGCCTCTTCTTCTCCCCCACCGGCCTCGCCAAATACTACCGGGCGACCGACAATCTCCGCTCCGACGCCTACTGCGGCCTCCTCCCGGACGACCTGATCGAGATCCTCACCATCAACCGTCTCCACTACAGCCTCGCCACGGACTCCGGGGTCCTCTTCCACCTGATCGGAGCCGTCTCCGAGTTCGGCAAGCTGGGCCTTACCGCCATCGGCAACAGCCGCGAAGAGGCGGACGCGATGTATTACCGGGCGCTGGAGGTTCTGGACCGGGAGACGTCGTATGGGCGGGGGGAGTGAGCTGTCTTAAATTATGACTGAAATTCCAGAGCTGACCGAGGAACAATTCGCCAGAGCCATTCCTGCCCGCGTCCGGAAGCGCCTCATGCTCGGACAAATTGAATCCGGTGAAGATATTGCGGCATTGCGGCGCTTCGTCGGGCTCACCCAGATGCAATTCGCTCTCGCCATGGGCATCAGCGTCCACACTCTCCGGAACTGGGAACAAGGCCGGCGGCATCCAGAAGGTCCAGCGATTGCCCTGCTGCGCATCGCTGCCCGGCATCCTCGGATCCTCTATAGAAGCTTGACTCGACATAGCAGCTACTAGCTTGAAGCTGGCAAAACCTGTGCACCACGGATCTCCGCTATTAACTGGCAGGTCTTTTCACTATCTTGAGCCGCTCTTTCACCGTAACTCTCGAATCCCTGCAAGGCAGCCTCAGCATAGCTCAGGGCATCTGAGGCGCGCCCACCATTATAGAGGTCTATCGCCACATTCAATCGAACTATTGAAAGACGGTGGATGTCCCCACATCTCTCAAACATGTGGATAGAAAGGCGATAGTGATGTAGCGCAAGATCAAGCCTTCCTGCATACCCGTAAATTTTACCCAGAGCTTGATGAACAATAGCCCGATCATCAATCGCAGACGGGGGCAGAAGCCTGAGCGCTTCCTCGAAAAGAGATTTCGCATCATTGAGGTGCTTGAAGACTACAGCCGTAGGCTCCCCCTGCTTTCGAGCCTCCCTCAAACGTTCCCAAGCAATGTTCCCCAACTGAAAAAGAGAATTACTTCTACCCTGATTGTCGTTCTCAACGCGAAGACTAAGGCTCCTTTCGTACCAAAACTCAGCCTGCTCTATATCCCGAAGATCCTCGACATTCTTGTAGGCATGACCAATGTTGAATGCGCACATTGCGGCAGCAGCCTGGTCACCGATCCTCAGCAATAAGTCTAAGGACTCCGTAAACATAGGTAAACAGTCAGGTCGGCCTAAATCGCGCCGGATTTGCGCCAACTCGTGGAGAGTTGCCGCAAACGTTCGGATCTCAATCCGCCTGTCTTCGTCCAGCTCTTGCAAAGGCATATCCAAAAGAGAAGAAATCCTTCGGCGCTCCCGGGAGACCAGCAGATCCTGCAGTTGCTCCGCTTCGCGATAGCGTCTTTCTTCACGCAACAACCGCACACGATACCCCGTCACTATGTCCCAATTCTCTTCGCGTTCTGGCAATGGAAGGCCGGTCTCAGCATCGATAAAGTGAGGAAAAATCTCTTCAACTAGACGCCCCCACTCACTCCAGCGTCCAGCATGATCGTAGAGAGTCCCCAGCCCCTGCATAGTATCTATAAGCCTCCCCCAGACGCTTCCCACCAATGAGAGCCTACGAGCATAGAGGAGATTCTCCTCCTCGGCTTGCAAAATAGAGATGACACGACGATTTCCACCTTCATACTCCTTCATACATACGTGCCCCACCTCACCCACCGCCTCAGTGAACGCACGCACAGCCGCAAATCCTTCTTCCGAATAAGTCTTCTGAAAAAGATTCTTCAAGAACCATGGTAACGCTGGATGAATAGAGTAATACCCCGGCAAGAGAAGGATTAGAAGGCCCACTTCAGCAGCACGATCGAATAGAGCAATACCTTCTTCCTGGGTCATAGCTTGCAGCTCTGGCAGGCACCACGGGGCTTCAGGGTCTCCCATCACGCAAAGCACCTCGACATTCACGAATCCCTGAAACAGATAAAGCAGAGCCAGCTTCTTACGCTCCGCCTCATTAAAAGCATACTCTAATCCATAGGCGAGAGAAGCTCCGAGAGAACGAGAACGTCCCTCTGCAAACTCATCCTCGAAATCAACCTCACCAGAGCGAAGTCGAACCACAAAATTCTCAATTTGCTCTCTCGATTTTAGGCCCTCCCGCAAAGCCTGCTTCACAACAACCGTCACTGTCATAGGATTGCCCCGAGCAAAGGCAAGAAGGGGCCTCCAATCCTCTACCTCAGAAATCCGGCGGCCATTTTTGTCCGCCAGAGCCCGGGCAAGTTGCAGACTCTCCGTAAGGGGCATTGGAGGAATCGTGATACGAGTCGGCAGATCTCCTAGCCAGCTACGCTCGTCTCGGCGTGAAGTCAGCAGAAATTTTGCTTTCGTCCTCCGAGCATCACGTAGAAATGCAACCAACTCATCCTGCTCTTGCCGACTCCAAGCGGACTCCGTCCCCGCCGGAAAACCCGCCACCGGCTCAACATTGTCCCAGACCCACAAGACTGGAATCTCGGCAAGAACCTGAAGCGCCACGTTCCGACGCTCCGCATCATTTAAGGCCAGCCAGTGAACCCCAGATCTCTCCAAAGACTGTCCGAAGGCTTGCCCAATCCGATCGAGCACACGAGGCAACGGCAAATAACGCTCGAATGAGCTGAAAAGAACCAGTCCCTCAATGCCCCCCGTCAGCGCATACCATCGAGCAAACTCAGCGGCAGTCGACGTCTTGCCGCTTCCTGCGTAGGCATGGAGCAGAACGATACTGTCCCTGTCAAAGGCACGGTCAAGGGCAAGAATTGTCTCATCTCTCCCAAAGAACCCCACATCTGGCGGTGGAGGCAGACTGGAGTCCAAGCTCCCACCTACCGAGGAGGTATCACCCTCTGTAATTTTGATCTGAAGACCGTTTCCATCCTTTCCTTTTATCTCTGGGAAGAGCTGCACCTCCGCCGCCTCATAAGCCACGGGAACCGACCAATCCTCAAGGGACAAGGGATCAAAGGCCACCTCGCGCAAGGGGTTTTCGTGCAGGTTCTTGCGCGCCAGCGTCATTGCCTCACCCAAGCTACGACCACGGCCCAGGGAGGCGTAAAGCTGGGCCACCATCTGGGCAGCGGTGACGACGTAGACGTTGTAGCGCATGGCCACCACGCCAGCCGCTCCGGCGTCCATGACTTCCTGCGCGAGCGAGCCGAAGGCGCGCACTTGGGAGTGCGGGTCGGCCGTCGCCCCGGGCTGGGCCGCGGGTTCAGCATGAGCCGAACGGCAGGCGTTGAGGACGAGCACGGGCACCTGCGTCTCCGCCAGCAACTTGCCCAGTGAGGGACCATCCACAAGCTCAGCGTTCTCCTCCAGCTTCGGGTTCTCGAAAAGTAGATACCCGTGCTTCCCTGGCCGAGGCCCGGCGAGGGTGGCGCGGGAAAGGCCGCGCAGGACGTTCCCGAGCCCACCGCTATCCTCGGTTTCCATCCAGGTCCCGTGGCCGTCGAAGTGGACGACGTGGTACGGCCGGTCCTCCTCCTTTGCCTGCCTCAGGACCTGTCCTAGTTGTTCAAAGGTGGGCGGGCGGAGGACATCGAGGTCGTAGGCCTCGCGGTTGGCTTGGTCCAGCCCCTTGATCAGGCGGCTCGCCACGGAGCGGAAGGGGACGTCCTCATCCCCCATCGGACGGCAGATGACGAGGAGGATGCGGATCTTGACCCTCTCCCCTTTCGGCAGGTGCGGCCTCCGCGCCTGCGTCGGCTGGGCACGGACGAAGGAGCGAGCGGAGAGCGCCAAGGGGGTGTCCGTCCTGGGATCGCGCAGCAGTTCCCAGGGGATAGTGTTGGCCTCGGAGACCCCGGTGACGATCTCGATCCGCGTATCGGGCAGCCGGTTGCGCACCTCGGCCCAGAGGTCGCGGGCGTCGTCGCTCGCTTGTAAGATGGCGCGGAAGAGTTCTGTGCCGATCTCCGCCATCCGCTCCTCGACCCGCCGCGCGATGGCCGGGGCGGGGTCCTGGGGATACTGGAGGTAGTCCTCCAGGTACCAGCGGAGGTCTTCTTCGTCCTGATCCAGAAGGAGGAAGTCGAAGGTGGACTCGAACGCCTGGCGGGCGCCGTCGCCTTCCAGGGAGACTTCGACCCGGTGCTGGTTCCTCCCGGCAGAGCGCTGCGTCAAGCGGAGTTGGAGCATGACGGATTCTACCCTACCGCCCCAAGCTGGATCTGCGCAATCAGTTGGTGCATCCTTTCGATCTCCGCCGCCGCCTTCTCCCCATATCCCTGAAATCCTCGCAGGGCAGCCTGGGCGTACTCCAAGGCATCCGCCCGGCGGTCGGTAATCAAAAGAGTCACGGCGGCGTTGGACCGGCTCTGGGAGGCGGCGAATAGATTCCCCGTGTTCTCGTGCTCACGGATCGCTTCCCTGGAATGCTCCAGGGAGCTCTCGATCTCTCCCTGTCCCTGATAGATCATGGCGAGTTGATGATGAATGATCGCCAACTCGCTGGCAGCGTCCGGCGGCAGACAGTCGAGGGCGTCGTGGTAAAGCTGAACCGCCTCGTCGAGGTGCGGGAGCCATTCTTCTTCCGGCTGGCCTGCGGCCAGTGCCTGTTGAAACCGTTTCAAGGCAATGGCTCCGAGCTCCGCAAGAGCCGTCCCTCTCCCCACGGCGTCAGACTCGACACGCAATTTCAGACTTTTCCGATGCCAGTCCTCTGATCGATCGAGATCGTAGAGACCGGGCAGTCTCAAGAAGGCCTGTCCCAGGTTGAAGGTATAGATCGCAGCGTCCGACTGATTCCCGATGCGGACGGCGCACTCCAGGGCCTCTTCGTAGGCCGGAATGCAGTCCGCCTCGCCTGACTCCAGAAGGATCTGCCCGAGCCCGTTGAGAGACGTCCCGAGCTTTTTGATCACATTGCGTTCTTCTTCTTCCAGCTCTGACACGGGCTGGTCCAGCAAGGAAGCCGCCCGCGTTCGCGACCAGGCAACGGCCTTGTTCTGCAACCTCTCGGCCTCGCTCCATTGCCGCTCCTCGCGGGCAAGGCCCACGCGGTAGCTCATCACGACGCTCCACTCTTCCTCCAGGCCCGGCAAGGGGGAATCCTCGGCCGGATCGACGAAGCAGGGGACGATCTCCTCTACCAGCCGCTTCCATTCCGCCCGGCGCCCGGTGTGGGCGTACAACTGCCGGATTCCTTGCATCGTGGAAATGAGCGGCTCCCACCAGCCGTGGGCTTTGGCCAGTTGACGGGCGTGAACGAGATTGGCTTCCTCGTCTTTCAAAACGTTTACAAGCTCCGCGTCCCCCTCCCTGTATTCATCGTGGCAGTAGCCCCCCACCTCGCCCATGGCTTCGGCGAAGGCCCGCACGGCCGCGAGCCTCTTCTCCTCTGGATAGCTGTTCTCGAAGAGCCTCTTGAAAAACCAGGGAAGAGCCGGATGGATCGAGTAGCGCCCGCCACCCCGTGCCGTGAGGAGCCCCACCTCGGTGGCGCGGTCGAGAAGGGTCGCGGCCTCGCCCTGGGTCAGGCCCCGGACTTCAGGCAGATGCCAGGGAGTCTCGGAAATGCCCATGATGTGGAGAGTGATCACGTTTACGAGCCCCTGGAACAGGTGGAGCAAGGCAAGGGTTCTGCAGCTCCTCCGCGCTGAATGCGTTTTCAAAGCCATAGGCGAGAGAAGCCCCGAGCGAGCGGGCTCGCCCCTCCTCCCGCTCATCGATGAAGGCGGCCTCGCCGGAGCGCAGGCGCTCGGCGAAGCCTTCGATCTCCTGCTTCGTGGCAAACCCTTCCCGCAGGGCCTGCCCCACGAGCACGGTCACGGTCATGGGATTGCCCTGGGCGAATTCGAGCAGAGGACGCCAATCCCCGACTCCGGAGAGCTGAAGGCCGCGCTGGGCCGCCAGAGCGCGGGCGAGTTGGAGGCTCTCGAGCAGGGGCATGGGAGGAACGGCGACACGGATGGGCAGCGTTCCCAGCCATGCGTTCTCGTCCCGGCGCGAGGTCAGGAGGAGCTTGGCCTTCGTACGCCGCGCGTCGCGCAGGAAGAGGACCAACTCGTCCTGCTCCTCCCGGCTCCAGGCCGTCTCCGTGCCCGCCGGAAAACCCGTCACCGGCTCGACGTTGTCCCAGATCCACAGGACCGGCACCTCGGACAGGAGTTGGAGAGCCACGTCCCGGCGTGCCGCGTCGTCCAGGGCCAGCCAGTGGATCCCCCGTTCTTCCAGGAGGCCTTCGAAGACCTGCCCGACCGGGTCGAGCACGCGGGCCAGGGGGAGGTAGCGCTCGAAGGAGGTGAAGAGGACCGGCCCTTCGATCCCCCCTGTCAGCGAGTACCAGCGGGCGAATTCGGCGGCCGTGGCGGTCTTGCCGCTTCCGGCGTAGGCGTGCAGGAGGACGACGTCGTCGAGGTCGAAGGCCCGGTCGAGGGCGAGCAGGGTCTCGTCCCGTCCGAAGAAGCCGGCGGCCGGCGGCGGAGGGAGGGAAGAGCCGAGGTCTTCTGTCGCCCCGGGCGCGACGGCGGCCCTTCTCCGTTTCCGGTTCTTCCGGAACAGGCGTACGGGCGCGGCTTCATGGACGACCGGCACCGCCCAGTCCTGGAGCGGCAGAGGATTGAAGGCCACCTCGCGGAGCGGACTTTCATGCAGGTTCCCGCGCGCCCGTGTCACGGCCTCGCCCAGGGGGTTGCCGCGCCCCAGGGAGGCATAGAGCTCGGCGGCCAGTTGCGCGGCGGTGACCACGTAGACGTTGTAGCTCATGGCCAGCACCCCGGCGGTCCCGGCGTTCATGACCTCCTGGGCCAACGAACCGAAGGCCCGTGCCTGGGATTGGGAAGCATCTGCCGGGTCCGGCTGAGCCGCGGGCTCGGCATGGGCCGACCGGCAGGCGTTGAGGACGAGGATGGGCACCCGGGCCTCCGCCAGCAGCCCTCCCAGGGTAGAGCCGTCCACCGGAACAGCCTCTCCCCCGAGCTCGCGCTCGAAAAGCACGTAGCCATGCCGTTCCGTGCGGCTCGCGGTCTCTCCATAGGCACCGTGGCCGTCGAAGTGGACGACGTGGTAGGGCCGTCCCTCCTCCTTCGCCTGCCTCAGGACCCGCTCGAGCTGCTCGAAGGTGGGCGGACGGAGGACGTCCAGGTCGTAAGCCTCGCGGCCGGCTTCGTCGAGCCCCTTGATCAGGCGGCTTGCCACGGAGCGGAAGGGTACGTCCTGGTCCCCGCCCGGACGGCAGATGGCGAGGAGGATGCGGAGCTTGTCCCCGTCCTCCTTCGGCAGGCTCGGCCTCCGCGCCCGCGTGGGCTGGGCACGGACGAAGGAACGGGCCAAGAGGGCGAGGGGGGTGTCCATCTCGGGATCGCGCAGCAGCTCCCAGGGGATCGGGTCGGCCTCGGTGACGATCTCGACCCGCGTGCCGGACAACCGGTCGCGCACGCCGGCCCAGAGGCCGCGGGCGCCGTCGCTCCCCTGGAAGACGGCGAGGAAAAGCTCCGTGCCGATCTCCGCCATCCGCTCCTCGACCCGCCGCGCGATGGCCGGGGCGGGGTCCTCGGGATACTGGAGGTAGTCCTCCAGGTACCAGCGAAGGTCTTCTTCGTCCTGGTCCAGGAGGAGGAAGTCAAAGGTGGACTCGAACGCCTGGCGGACGCCGGCTCCTCTCAGAGAGACCTCGACCCGGTGCTGATTCCTCCCAGCGGAGTGGTGGGTCAAGCGGAGCTGGAGCATGGCGGATTTTACTACCAAGCCTCAGGCGCCGGCTCTCGGCCTTAGCCCGAGCTCGGGTGGGAGATCGTCCCCGTATACGTCCCCGTGGCGGTACCGGCGCACTGGTCGATCTGCGTGGTGATGGTCCCGCTCCCCGTGGCGTTGGCAGGTGCGTCACCCCCGTGATCACGGCCGTGCCGCTGGCGGTGAACGGCGCGGCTGACTGCTATTCGACTCGATAGAGCTCGATGAACGACCGGGGCGAGATCACTTCGATTCCATGCCGTGCATCGGCGGGATAATGCTTGATGTTGCCTGTGACAAGACACTGGGCTCCACCTGCCAGTGCGATCTCCAGAAAAGGCTCGTCATCGGGGTCGGGCAGCCTGATCGCAAGAGGGCGGGCGGCGACGGGGATACCACCAGCTCTGATCTCTTCCAACAGGATCTCGACGCGCTCGGGATCAAAGCGGAATTTCTTGCGAAGCAGGACTTCCCGATACTCAGCCAGAATCCGCGAATCGTGACAAAGCACCAACTCGCCGCCAGCCACCAGACGCACGATCTGGCCCGAAGGGCCGAACGGTTGGAGCAAGCCGGACACGAGGATGTTCGTGTCCAGGACGATCTTCATTGCGGAAATTTACCCTGCAGCCCGGCGGGCTCGCCGGACAGCCGCGATCTCGGCATCGATCTCTTCCGGAGGGATGGTGTCAGTGCCCCGCTGGACCGATCGCAGTTGGATCTCCGACACTGCGGCGACTGCCCTCGCTCTGCGGATCGCGGTCAAGGTCTCTTCGAGGGTCTCTTCCGTCACCGCCGAGAGGATGGCGATAGGCCGGCCGTTTGAAGTCACGACGAGCTCCCGCTCCTCCGCGAGGCCTTTCCACACCTCACCAGACTTGCTTCTGAGATCTCGGACGGAAAGGAACTTCATCGTTGACTCCTGTGCCCTCAAACCGTGAACAGTGTACACGACTGTCACCCAGCCGTCCAACTCTCCCTCCTCTCCTCCCCCGGACCCTGCGGCCCAACGGACCCACTCTGCGCCGGACCGGGAGCACGGAACCCCGCGCCAACGGACACTTCCAACGCCTGGACCTGCGGGGGAAGCCTCCGATCGGACACTTTGGCGGCCAAAGTGTCCGGGACGCGCGCCATACGAGTGGGGACGGCTCCCGTACGAGTGGGGAAAGGGCCGTCCCCAGCTGTACGGCCGCCGTAGGAGTGGGGAACGGCTTCGGACTGTCCGGGAAAGGGCTCGCCCCCACTGGGGACCGGGCTCTCCCCAGTGGGGAAAGGCCTTTCCCGGACAGTCCGGCGGCTTTCCCGGACAGTCCAAGGTCGTTCCCGGACACTTTCTGGGCTTTCCCCACTCGTACGGCGCGCGTACCGGCCACTTTGGCCGCCAAAGTGTCCGATCGGGGGCTTGCCCCGCGAGTCCGGACGCCGGAAGGATCCGGGAGCCCCTTCTCCCCGTTCGATCCTCCTCCTGAAGAGCAGGTCAGAAGGCCGGCAGGGATGCCAGCGCTCCCAGGGGGGCGCTACGCCAACATGACAATCCTGCCTTGACAGAGCACTAGGAAATCTGAAACTCGCCGGCATCGCCCAAAGGCTGCCGCCAGGCGCGCAGGAAGTAGGAAGCGACGCGACGGAAAACAGCCTCATCCAGAACCGCCCGCTCGACCTCGTGCTCGAGGACCGCGTCCCGGAACAGCATCCACATCGCCAGCCCTTCGCGGTGCATGCCCCAACGCTCGAGGATGGGTAAAAACTCTTTCACCAGCTCGGCGGCGGGCTTGAACTTGCGCCGGGCGCTGTAGACCTCGGCCAGGTCGATGGAAAGCAAGGTCAGCTCGTACTGCATACCCTTGGCCTCGAACTCATACCAGACCAGGCGGAAGGTGCTCTCGGCCTCGGCCAGGTGGTCCAGCGAGCGGGCGATGCGGCCCTCCACCCAGTGCAGCCTCAGCCGCGTCCAGGCGTCGGCGAAGTCGTGATAGAGAGGGCGGGACAGCTCCAGGAGCGCCAGGGCTTCCCGGGCCTGGCCGTTATCGTTGAGAAACCAGATCAGGTTGTGCCGGGCGCACAGCTCCAGGCGCGGATGCTCGGCCGCATTCAGCAGGCCGAGCGCATCCTGCATCATGGAGATTCCCTTCAGCGGCTCGATGCAGCCGGCGGCCCATCCCTGCTGAATCAGGATGCGAGCCGTCCGGTTGTTGTCGCCGATCTCCTGATAGATGGCGATGGCGCGGTCCAGCCGGGCAACGGCCTCCTCAAACCGGCCGAGATCGCGCAGCACGGAGGCCTCCAGGCTCACGAGGTTGGCTTCCTCCATGGGGTCGCCAGTGCCGTCCCGGAGGGTTTCCCAGGCGCTGCGGAGCGCCGCCCTTGCTCCCGCAAAATCGGCCGCCAGCCGCTTGGCGTTGGCGAGGGTCCCCAGGGCGGAGGCCCGGTAATCGGCCAGCAGAGCGGGCTTGAATTCCCTGGAGTCCAGCAGCTCGACTACGGACAAGGCAAGCATGGCCAGATGGACGCCGCCTTCGGGATCGTCAAGGGAATATTCTCGCGATTTTCCCATCAGCCGGGTAAACAACCCCCAGGAATGGAAGCGGGGATTCTCGCGGATCATCTCCAGCCGGTTTTCCCGTTTCGTTTCCTCCAGCTCGGCAAAAAGGCCGATGCCGCGCAGTTTCTCGGCTGCGAGGCGCATCTGGTCTTCATCACCGCTGCGCAGGACATGAAGGAAGGTCGCCCGGTACAGATCAGGATCGTTGGGAAGGTTTTCGGATTCAAACCCTTCCCCGGTCAGGAGAAACCCCTCTTGCGCCCCTACGGATACGGCCGTATCGAGACATTGAGGGCACCGCGTAATGAGGTGCTGGATCAGCTCGACCGTGTCCCGGCGCGGCAGCTCCGACCGGAAGAAACGGCGCAACATATCCTCGGATGCATGCCTGCTGTCTTCTGGCATTTTCTTCCCTCCTGTGGTCACACAGTATAGGGCGGCTCGCGCAGAAGTTGCGGTAAGAAAGCAAGAGACGACAAAAGGGACGCCGGCGGACCACCGGCATCCTTAACGTCATGATTCCGGCATCATCTTCAGGAACGGAAGCGTCGGCGAGCTCGTCACTTCGGCCCGCCGTTCGGGTCCATTCCCCCTCCGCCGTCGTTTTCGAGGCCGGGGAGAGGGGACGGGAGCGGCTTTCCGTTGGGGTCCATCCCGGCTCCACCCTTGGCGCCGTCGGGGTCCATACCTCCCCCACCCTTGGTCCAGAGGGCGGCCAACGGCGCGGTGAGCCGCTGCCAGACCTGGGCGGCGATTGTCACCAGCTCCGGCCTGGCCGGCTTCCGTGGCGCGGCGGCGGCCGGAGCGGCGAGCGCGAGCACCAGGACCGGAATGGCGAGAGTGGTACGCCACAATCGAGTCATAAAGGCTCCTTTCAGGGTCCGGCCGCTCCGGCTGTCTCAGCCGAAGTGCGGAAACCCTGAATCAAGGGTGGCACATTTCTCCACGCCCGGCCGGAAGGAGACGCAGACGGACACTTCCGGCGCCCGGACTCCCGGGGAACGGCGCGTTCTTACAAAACGGCGGTCGCCGTGGCGCTCGGCCGGTACCTGCGGCGGTTACTCGGCCGCCGCCGCGGCGGGCGGGAAAAGCTTGCGGACGATCTCGTCCTCCAGCTTCGCCTCCTCCTCGCGGCCGAGGCGGCGGTAGGCGGCGGCCAGGGAGCGGTGCGTCTCGATGCGCCGCGGGTTTTCCCGCACGGCCTGGCGGTAGGTGGCGATGGCGGCCCCATCCTCGCCTTTTTCGAGCTGGGCCTGGGCCAGGGGCATGAGAAAACCGACGCTCCCCGGGCTGCGGCGCACCAGTTCCTTCAGCCGGACCACCGCCTGCGGCCAGCTCCTCCGCTCCATCAGCTCCTTGGCCGCCGCGAGCTCGGCGAGCAGGGGGAGACCGTCCTTGGGATCGAGGGTTCCCTTGCCGCTCGTACCGGAGCCGGAGAGATAGCCGAGGCTTTCGAGCGCACGCGCCAACTCGGGCCCGGCGGCGTCTGCCGGATGGGCCACGAAGGAACGTTGCGCCGCTTGGAGCGCCGCTTTCAGCCGACGGGCCTCTTGCCGCCCCTTCTGGCGCTCCTCCTGCCGTCCTTCGAGAAGATTGCGGGTCTCTCCTGGATCGGCGGCCAGGTCGTAGAGAGCTCCGGCCGCGGCGCCACGATCAGCTTGAAACGGCCGTCGAACACCGACTCGAGCGGGCTCCATCCATAGGCGCTCAACGGATACCGGGTCTCCGCGTAGACGGGCCTCGCGGCTCCGCTGTTCGATCCCGGCAGGCCCGGCAGCGGCCGGCCGAACGGCAGGGCGGCTTTCCCAGCCCCGGTCAAACGCAGCAGGGTCGAAGCGAGCCGGCGCGTCGAGACCGCCTCCTCCACGACCTTGCCCCGTGGCACTCCGGGACCGGCCAGGAGAAGGGGAACGTGCAACGTGGCCTGATACAGGAAGATGCCGTGTCCGTCCTCCCTGTGCTCGCCCAGGGATTCTCCGTGGTCGCCCACCGCCGCGATCAGCCAGCGCCCGGCGCCGCCGGGGAGCGCGGCCAGCAGGCGGCCGATCTCCCTGTCCATGAAAGCGACCTCGCCGGCATAGCGCTGGGCCGGAGAGGCCTTGGGGTCCATGCCCGGAGGGGAGTACGGCGCGTGGGGATCGTAGTAATGGACCCAGAGGAAAAGGGGCTTGCCCGCGCCCTGCCGGCCGAGCCATTCCAGGGCGGCATCGGTCATCTCCCGGGCCATCCGCACGTTGTCGGTCATCCGGTCGCCGTAGCGCCCGAACCCGCGGGCGAGGCCGAAGTTGCGGTCGAGGACGGTCGAGGCCACGAAACCCGCGGTTGCGTAGCCCCGGGAGCCGTAGGCCTCGGCCAGAGTGGGCATTTTCCTGGAGAGCACGTCCGAGCCGTTGGCCCGCACCCCGTGCTCCGGCGGGGCGAGCCCGGTGAAGAGCGAGGCGTGAGCCGGCAGGGTCAGCGGTGCCGGAGTGATCGCCCGAGCCCAGCGCACACCGCGCGCCGCCAGCCCGTCGAGGACCGGCGTGCGTGCCTCCCTGCCGCCGGCTTTCTTGAGGTCATACGCGCCAAGCGCATCGGCCCGGGTGGTGTCCAGGGTCAGGAGGAGAACGTTCGGCGGCTCGGCGGCCGCGGGCGCGCCGCCCAGAGCGAGCGAAAAAAATGGAAGCAAGCCAAGGAGGCCAAGCGCCGGCAGGCGTTTCAAGGCGCTGAAGCCCCCGCCCGGGCATAAATGCCTGGGCTACGCGAAACAGCCGGGTGAACCCGACTGATGGAGTCCCCTTCAGGGGGCTCTTTTCGACTAGCCCGGGCATTTATGCCCGGGCGGGGGCGCGACCGCCTGGAGCTCGCGACGAGCTTCGGGGACGCCGCCCTACACATGGCAACTCTCTTTAAACCTTTCGAACAACCAATCGTCGTCCCGCACCCGGCGCGCCTCGAATTCGGCCCGCTTCTGCCAGACGTCGCTTTCCACCGCGTGCGCCAGCGCGACGCCGAAGCGAGCGCGGTTGCGCAGCGCGGCGGTGACGCGGGAGATCCGCTGGCGGTTGAAGTGCAGAAGGGCGACTCGCAACAGGTTGTGGGTGAGCAGGTGCCACTGGACCCCATATGGGCGGGCGTTGCGGAAGTAGTGCAGCACGGTGACCTCCGGTACCACCCAGGCCTCGTAGCCCAGCAGCCAGTAGCGCACGCACAGCTCCAGGTCCTCCGAGCCCCACTGCGGCATGCCTTCGTCGAAGGCCCCGGCCCGCTCCAGGGTCTCGCGGCGCATGGCCATGCAGCCGCCTCCCAGGGTCGGCACGGGACGAGGCTCCGCGGACTCCGGCGACAGCCATTCCAGGCGCAGGGTGTTGTCGACGATGCGTTGCCCGCACGCGGGCCTGAGATCTGGCCTGCCCATGACGCCGATGCCAGGGGCGGCCACCCCCACGTGCGGCAGGTTGAGCGTGCGGACGAGGGGTTCCCACCAGCGCTCGGGCACATCCATGTGGGCATCGGAAAAGACCACCACCTCGCCGCGCGCCTCGGCCAGCCCACGATTGCGCGCGGCGGACACGCCCAATGGCTCGATCGAGCGGATGAGATGAACGTTCTCCCATTTGCCCTCAGCCAGGAAATCGGCGCACCCGTCCGTGGAGCCGTTGTCCACGACGATGACCTCGCTGTTCGCCGGCAGCGTCGCCACGAATTGCTCGACGGTGCGCTCTAACAACACGGACTCGTTCGTGGCCGGCAGGACGACGCTCACCTTGAGCGCGTAATCTCCCATTGAAGAAACGCCCCGGAACAGCCTTTCCGCCGGCTCTCCCGGTGGCGGCGGCGGGATCACGTGAAAAGGCGGAGGAAACGGGATCTCCGCGATCGCGCGACGCTTCTCGTTGGGGGGAGCCCCCACCGCCGTGTCTCTAGCGGTCTTTCCAGCAGTATTTCCAGCAATATTTCCAGCAATATTTCCAGCGCTGAGGCGCTCAAAGACGCTCTCCAGGGCCCGGCTCTCGGTCAGGCTCTGGAGGGCTCGCTCGTAGTCGTCCATGCCGCCGGTGAGGGGGACCACCTCGACCGTCACTTCGTCCAGGCCTGCCCTGGGATAGGGCACAATGGTGCAGAAAGGCTCCCCGGCCTCGAACCGGAGAATCTGCCCGGGGCGCGTCAGCCGCCAATGAAGGGAGAGGATGCCCGGCAGGATGGACGTGTCGATCACCGACTCCAAAGCAACGGCGCCGTCCTTGGACGCATTGATCGGGCCGCGCACCCACAGGGCGTGCTCCGCTTCGGTCTTGCATTGATACCCGGGATAGAACGTGAGCAGTCCCTCGCCCTCGCGGCTCTGCACGAAGCCCACCTCCCCGGGGACGGATCCTGAGGAAGATCGCCCAAGGCGATCCGCGAGGCGGATCTCGACGTCCCCGGCGCCTGGACCTCCATGCCAGACGGCTTCGAAGGCGCACGGGCAGAGGAAATCCCAGCCTCTTCCCTCCGGCGAGGGTTGCAGCGAGGCCGCGGGGCCATAGAGCGGATAGGCGGTGATCTTCATGTTCAGGACCTCGGCTTTCGGCTCTCTTTTTCCTCAAAGCCCGCCGGAGGGCCGCGGGGGGGGTACCCCACGGCCCTCCAGCGGGCGGGTGTCACTCGTATGTGGTCGTCGTCGTCGTTGTCGTTGTCGTTGTCGTCGTCGTGACCGGGCAGACCTCCGCCATAGCGTTCGCCTCCACCTGGTGACGCTTGTCGCCATCGGCCTTGAGCATCCACTTGATCTCCTCGGTACCGGCGAACACCACCGAGAACACGTCGAGGTGCTCGCCCGGCAGGAACACGGTCGGCTGGCCGAAATCCAGTTGGCCGGGCACGAACATGTTATTGGGTCCGATGGCCAAGTTGATGGTGGCGCCGCTCTGATTCAAGTAACCGAAGTGGGCCGTGAAGGTGCCGTCGCCGTTGTCGTCCACACATTCCAGCAGCGGGATCAACGAGTGCCCTCCCTGGGCCTGTGCCACCCGTGCGATCATCGGCAGGAGAGCCATCGAAAGGCCCAGGGTGGCAAAGGAAGCGAGGGCCTCCCGGCGTGAATAGGTGGATGCGGGGGGTGGCATGGGCACCGCACTGGACTCGAGCAGGCCGGCGGCCTGCAATTCGGAAAGCGCGATCTGCAACAATTTTTCCGCCTCACCGGCCGGCACGTTGAGCTTCTGCCGCAGAAGCTCCGCAAGCTGCCGGGGCGTCGTCTGCCCGTCGCAGTGTTCATAGACCAGCGCCGCGGTGGCGTTCAGGACGTAGGACTGCTTCTGCTCACGGTCGAACACGCCCAGGCCATCGCCCACCGCCGCCGTCGAGACCATGGAATTTTTTTGCGGATTTGTCATGGATCAACCTCCTTGTGTTGCTTCCAACGTGGATGTCCTGCGGAGACCTGCTGGCCGTGGCCGTACGCCAGGGCGGCGCTTTGCGAAACGCCACCCTGGCGAGGCCGCCTGTGCCATGGTGATTGCCTACACAAACCGGCGTTGACACAAGTGCCGGCAATTAACCAGCAGGTCCCGAGGTACACAAACCGGCGTTGACACAAGCTTGGACAGCAATGGCTGAGCAGTTGAAGGGGGAAGTAGCCCAAAGGAAGCAACAGCCGGGTTGAATCGCACAGACGGCAGCCTGACACGCGGCGACCTGGCAACCTCCACCGAAGTGAGGCTGTAGGCAATTACCACATGGCGGGCCGGTACTTTCACAGGCCCCGGTGTCTGAATTGCAGGCCTGCCCTGTGGGGCATACCACGGGTGTTTCGACGCAGGTGCCTTCGGGCTCGCTGCACACGCTGACCATACAGGGGTTCGACGCCGGGCACGTGACCGGGGCGTTAGCACAGCCTTGGACGGGGTCGCAACTGTCCGTCGTACAGGCACGCCCGTCACCGCAATCGACCGGCGGCCGCGTCTCGGCCTGGCACAGACACTCGGTGGTGCTGGGGACGACATCGATCGTGCACTTGTTGCCGTCATCGCAGAGCGTGCCGCAGTTCGTGAGGCACGAGCCGACCAGGTCGCCGTGGGCCTGGTGCGCGGGCAAGGCATTGTCGTCAATGGTGATGGTGTGCCAGTTGTCCGGATTGCCGGGGGGCCGGTGGCAGACCTCGATCTTGGCCGCCTGGGCCGCCGTGGCCGTACAGACGGCCAGCACCGCCACGAGCAGAGAGAGCTTCTTCATCGGGTGATCCTTTCTGAAAAGGGCGGCTGAAATTCTCCCTGGCTCCGGGAGGATTCCAGATACACCCAGGTTGGCAGGCAGATCTTCCCCTTGACCTTCTCCTTGCCAGGAGATGGGACCGGTGATTCCAGAATAGCGGCTCGAAATTGTTTTGGGTATCCTCTCTAGGGAGGATATTTGAGGGCTCGGCATCCTCTCTAGAGAGGATGCCGGCGCTTTCGGAGAGCGCCTTTGTTATCTGCCCGCAATCTACGACATTTAATTTATCCTAATGTTAGAACTGCTGACTGGACCACTCGGCTACGCGGAGAGCGCCTTGGTTATCTGCTTTGTAATCTGCGCCCTTTAATTTATCCTAAGGTCTGAGCTGCTGACTGGACCACTCGGCGGAAAGGCAGGTTGTGGGCGAACGCAGTCCCAGAATTCTTCTCGCTGACGACCATCCAATGATGTTGGAAGGCCTGAAGGAGCTCCTCAACCCGAATTTCGAAATCGTGGGAACGGCGACGGATGGCCGCGCTCTCCTGGAGCTGGCGGAGATCCAGCGACCCGATCTGGTCCTCGCGGATATCTCGATGCCGGGGATCAATGGCATCGAGGCCACGCGCCGGCTCCGCAACCTCCTTCCCGAAACGCGGGTCCTGATCCTCAGCATCCACAATGATCCCGAATGGGTGCGGGCAGCCTTCGACGCCGGCGCCTGCGGCTATCTCACCAAGGACTCCGCCCCCAAGGAGATCGAGATCGCCATCCGCGAGGTGCTCAAGGGGCATTTCTATCTCAGCCCCGCGGTGACCCAGGCCTTCATGGGACTGGCGCAGGAAGACACCGCCGAGCGCCACTCTTCTCCACGGCCGGTGACTCCACGGCCAGTTACCGTCGACGCGCTGACCCCGCGCGAGGCGGATATCATGCGGCTGCTGGGCAGAGGCCTGAGCAACAAAGAGATCGCCCACCAGCTTGGCGTCTCGGTGACGACGGTCCGCACTCATCTGCACAAGATCTATGAAAAGACCGGGCGGATGAGCCGTGTGGAGCTGGCGCTCTATGCCGCTGTCCACCCAGGCTGAAAAGTATGATGTGAGGCGCCCACCCAGCCCGGTTCCGTTTCGCTGCGGCTGGTTGGCGGCGTGAGCTTCGCAGGCCACCTCACCTCCCATATAGGACCAAGGTCCAATTTTCCTCGCCCTGCCGGTGGGTTCAGAATTACTGCGACCAGAGTCTAACGACCCGTAGTCGGGAGGTGAAATCATGTCCGTATCAGCAAACCTCCTGTCTACCCTCGCTGGGCTGATCCTACTCAGCGGGGTCGCACCGGCCTACGCCCTCCAACAGGACGTCACCTGTGCCGGCACCACGACAATCAGTATTTCCCCTGGCCTCACCTTCACGCCTCAGACGGTGCACGTCGAACAACAGGTGATCTACAGCCCTTGCGTGTCCAGCGACACCACACTCACCTCGGGCCAGAACGAAGCAAGCTTCGACGTCCCGAACGCGTCGTGCTTGACTTTCCCCGTGGCCTTCTCCGGCGTGTTCGACATCTTCTGGAATAATGGCAACAGCAGCACCTTCACGCACAATGAGCTCGTCACGGTGGTCGCTGGCCAGTCCGTCCTGACCCGCATTGGCACCATCACGGACGGCCAGTTCGAAGGAGATACCGCCATCAGAGTCATCACCTACCCTGCCCTCGACGCCTTCAAGTGTCTGACCACCGGCGTCACCTCACAAATCGGGCCCGTGGTGCTGACCCTCACTGCCCCCTGATCCGCCTGACTGAGTGGCTGGCACCTCTCGCCAGGCACTTGATCGGGGCCGCGGCTCGGTGAGTAGGGCCCGCCTGGCTGGCGAGCGCCGAATCCTCAGCGTGCTCCAGCGGCGTGCTGCGAGCGCTGTGCCGACTAGGATAGCGGCCCGGAACGCCGTGCGCATCCTCTCTAGAGAGGATAGACCTGGGGAGCTAAAGGGATTAATCTGGGCGTGCCAGACACACGAATTCCCCCTACAGCTCGTTCACGCCGGGGCTTGTAGGGAACGCAGGCCCCGGCCTTTTTCAGGAGATCTTCCATGCGACCGCGATCCCTCAAGACCTTCCTCGCACTCGGCGTGCTTTTTTCCACCGCCCTCGGAGCCGCGCCGCCGCGCTGGCAAAAGGTGAAGCAGCACGGAGACGTACCGCCGCCGGTCTGGGAGGCGGGCGTTGCCTTCGAGCGATCAGACGGCCAGCCGGACACCGTTTATCGGTTCGGCGGCCAGCGCGGGGCCTTCCCCGCCGAATTCACCGTCAAGGATTTCTATGCCCTCGATCTCGATACGGCCACCTGGACGAGTCTGACATCGCCTCAGACTCCCTCTCCGCGGGCCAATCCCTTGCTCATCCCCGGCCCCTGCGCCGGCTGCGTGAGCCTCCTGGGCGGCCGGGGCGTGTTCGACGGCGTGGACCGGATGTTCCCCGAAATGTTGACCTATCGCGAGACGAGCGGACGCTGGGCGCGAGTGCCGTCCGAGAGCCTGGGAGACCCCTTCGCCATCCGGCGCGCCGCGGGCGCAATCGTGGAAGTGCCGAATGCTAACGATCCCCGGCAGAAAACCTATTACGCCTTCGGCGGCTTGGGCAACACTCTCTTCACGCCCGACGGGCTGCGCAACGACGTGGCCGTCTACGGCCGCGAAACGGGCTGGCACCTTATCGAAACCTTCGGCGCCAAGCCCGTTCCACGCGCCTGGACGGCGGGCGTGTACGATCCCGCCAGGAATTCGATCCTGATTTTTGGCGGCTACCGCCTGAGTCCGGACCCGCAAGGCGGCTTCTTCGGGCCTGACAACTTCGAAAACGATCTCTGGTCGCTCAGCCTCGACACCTTCACCTGGACCCGGCTCCAGCCCCAAGGTCCCATCCCTTCGCCGCGGGACAATTCCACGCTCTTTTTCGACACGGCCCACGGCTGGCTCGTGCTCTTCGGGGGCCAGGGTTTTGACCGGGTGTCGAACGACCTCTGGTATTACTCCGTGGCTGAAAACCGCTGGACCCAGGTGGTCTTGCCCGCCACCGCCCGCGTCCCCCGCGGACGCGTCGGAGGGACTTCCTTCGTGCGCGAGACCCGGAAAGCCTTCGAGCTTTACATTCACAGCGGGGCCACCTCCGAGAGAGGCGAGACTATGTTCCTCAACGATCTGTGGAAGCTGACTTGGCCGAAGGATCAGTGAATGTATCCCAGCGCCCGAAGCTGCTCCCTCAGCTCGGGGCTCATGACGCCCTCGCGGGCCTTCAGCATCCCCTCCCGCGGCAGCTCTTCGGCCTTGATCCGCGTGGCGAGATAGCCCGAGCGCACGGGCCGCTCCGCCGCGCGGTCGCTCTTCTCCTGGGGATCGGAGCCCCGGTCATAGAGGGAGCGGTCGAAGCCGGGGTATCTCTGCTCGATGAGGCGCCAGCCCGGCGTAGTGACGGAGGCCGCCTTGACGCCGTATTCGTCGAGCCAGGAGAAGGCCTCCTCCTTGGGGTCCTCGGGAGCGCCGCCGCCCGTGATCCACGGCAGGAGGCTCCGGCCTTCGACAGCGGCGGGGACCGGGATGCCGAGGGCGTCGAGGATCGTGGGCACGATGTCCGCGTGCTGGGCCTGGCGATCCACGGAACGGCCGTTGCCGGTGCCCGGGACCCGCACGATCAGGGGGACCTCCAACATCTCGGTGTGCAGGGTCTTGCCGTGCTCCCAGCCTCCATGTTCGAAGAATTCCTCGCCGTGATCGGAGACAAAGATCACGACGGTGTCCTGCCACAGCCCGCGCTGGTGAAGGAGATCGATCAGGTTTCCGAAGGCCGCGTCGTTGGTGGCGATCTCGGCGTCGTAGAGGTCCATGAGGTCGCGGCGCAGCTTGGGGGTCACGGGGACCTTCCCCTCCTTGACCTGGTTGAGGAATCTCAGGCGGGTCAAGGCCTCGTCCCGCACCTGAGGCGCGAAGCGCTGCCGGAAGGGCTCCGGCGGACTGTACGGTGCGTGCGGCTCGACCGTATGGAGATAGAGGAAGAAGGGAGCGTCTCCTTTCCATTCCGTCTCGAGCCACTGGACGGCGAGAGCATGGATATTGGCCGCGATGTTGCGCCGTTTGCCCAGCACTTCGTAGGTATCGAAACCCTGGCCGAAACCGAAGCTCGGGGCCACGTTGGCGTTGGTGGCGAAGCCGGCGGTGCGGTATCCCTGGCTCTGGAGGATCTCGCCCAGGGTGACGGCTTCGGGCGCCAGGGCATCCTTTTTCCGGTGCACGCCGTGGGTGCGGGGCAGGAGGCCCGTGAGCATCGTGGCCACCGAGGGGCGTGTCCAGGAAGACTGGGCCACCGTGTGGCGGAAAAGCGCCGCCTCCCGGGCGAAGGCGTCGATCCTGGGCGAGACCGGCCGGTCATAGCCGTAACAGCCGAGGTGGTCCGCCCTCAGGGTGTCCACGAGATAGATAATGACGTTGAGCCGCCGGGCACTGGTGGCGGCCGGCAGAGCCGCCTGATTTGTCTCAGCTGAGATTGACGGAGCCGGAGGGGTCTTTCGGGGTGCCTGGAAGGCTGGCCTGCGGAGCACGAGGCCACCACCCGCCGGTCCACCCGGCTCGCCGGGCACAGCGGCCAGGGAGATCCGGACGGGATCCCCTTCCTCGCCCTCCTCCAGCTCCACCCGGGCCGGACCGCTGTTGGAATCGAAGCGGACGGAGTCCCCATCCTCCGCATCGTCGGTTCGCAAGGTCACCCAAAGCTCGCCAGGCCGTCCGTCGCGGGAGCGGAGGTCCGCCCAGGACAGGACCGCTCCGGCGGGCCGGCGGAGATAGGTGGTGACCCGCCAGCCGAAGGGGATGGCGAGCTGGTCTCCAGCGGCTCGCACCTTTCCCTGCTCGTCCACCCCCGTCTCGAAGCGCAAGGCGTCCCAGGCCACGGCGAGATGGCGGTGGTCGCCCTCCCGGCCCCCGCTCTCCTCCCAGGGCGAGCGCGTCCAGGCATAGCGAAGGACAAGGCGGTTGGTGCCCGGCCGCAGGAGGCGTTCCGGCAGCACGGTCCGGCTCTCTCCGCCGCTCGGGCCGACGGTGATGCGCCCCGCTTCCTTGCCGTTCAGCACGAGCGAGACCTCCTGCGCCGGCGCTCCGGGGGCCGGGTATGGTTTTCCCTGAAGCGTCAACGGCACGTCCCGGGCGAAGGCGAGGAAGAGCTCCACCTCGGATTCCGGCCCATCGCTCCAGGCGAAGGTCCTCGCGCCATCCCTCTCGTCCCCCGCCCAGCCTTTGCGGAGCCAGGCGCGGGCCTCGGGCGTGCCCACGTCCACGAGCCCAGGCTCCCGTTCCATCTCGGCGATCTCGAGGCCGGCCGTGAGGTCGAGGATGGTCTGGAGGGGAGCCTGCGGGGCCCCGTCCTTCCTGCAGCCGGCCAGGGGTGCGAGGAGGCAGAGGAGGAGAAGGAGGTGGATCAGGAGACGGCGCATGGAAACTATGAATACAGCGTATCAGCCTCTGGGAGCGCGACCGATTCGAATCCGTTTCGGGGTGATAACGATGAAGGAACCGATCAGCCGATCTCCAAACTCCCTTACCACGTCGAGGACGATTCCAGGAAGCCTTGCCCGCTCAGGGGCAGGAAAGCGGATCAGGATGACCCCACTGAATTCATAAAGCTCTGCATAGACGAGTTGTCCGAAGTCCTTATCCTCCGTGATGAGGACCCGCCGCTCCCGGACAGCAAGGTCTATGACTTGGGGATCCTGAGCCCGGGGAGCGATCTCCGCGATTGCGAGGACATCGTATCCGGCCAGGCGCAAGGCCCGGACCACAGCGTAGTCACAGCTCTCATCCGCCAGGAAAATCGGCATCCGTCAGCCTGCCGAAGAGGCTGCTCGGGGAAGGAAAATCGTCTCTTCATGGGCGAGGATATCCGCCGCAAAGGCGATCGCGGCACGGATATCCTCTCGTTGGAGCCGAGGATAGGCGTCCAGAAGGTCCTCTTCGCTGGCACCTTCGCTGATCTTGCGCAGCAGGGGCTCGACCGTGATCCTGGTACCCCGGATCACGGGCTTGCCCATCATGACATGGGGGTGGATGTCGATACGGTCTGTCGTCATACGCCAGCCTCTCTCAGTGCCTAGTATAGCCGCTTGCCTCCTCGGGTCGGCAGCCCCGTCTACCCACCCGCCGTAGCGGCCAGGCGGGGCACGGCCGCCGCGGGCACCGCCACGGGCCGGCGTTCGCCGATCTGCTGGCGCCACATGGCAAAGTACAGGCCCTTCTGCTCCAGCAGCTCCGCGTGGCGGCCGGACTCCACGATCCGCCCCCGCTCCAGCACGTGGATGCGGTCGGCGTGGAACACTGTCGAGAGGCGGTGGGCGATCAGGATCGTGATCCCCTCCTGGCTCGCGGCGACTGCGCGGATGGTCTCCGTGATCTCCTCTTCGGTGAGCGAATCGAGCGCCGACGTGGCCTCGTCGAACACCAGCAGGCGCGGCCGGCGCAGCAGGGCACGGGCGATGGACAGCCGCTGTTTCTCGCCCCCCGAGACCTTGACTCCCCCCTCTCCGATCACCGTTTCGAGGCCGCGGTCCGCCCGGGCGAGCAGGCTGTCGCAGGCGGCCTTCCTGAGCACCTCCAGGCATTCCTCATCCGTGGCCGTGGGATTGACGAACAGCAGGTTCTCGCGGATCGAGCCCGAGAAGAGCTGCGTGTCCTGCGTCACGAAGCCGAGCTGCGCCCGCAGCTCTTCGAGATCCAGCTCCGTGCCCGGCTTGCCGTTATAGAGCACGCGCCCGCTCTGGGGCGGATAGAGGCCCACGAGCAGCTTGACCAGCGTGGTCTTGCCCGAGCCCGACGGCCCCACGAAAGCGAGCGTCTCGCCCCGTCCGGCCTTGAAGGAGACCTCGGAGAGAGCCGGAGCGGAGGCCGTCTGGTGGGTGAAGCTCACGTCCTCGAACGCCAGGGAGTCGAGCTTGCCCAGGGGGACCGGGTTCGCCGGCTTCCTTTCCGTGGGGATCGACAGGATGGACTGGAAGCTGTCGAGCGACGCCTCGGTCTCGCGGTACGTATTGATCACCGTGCCCAATTCCTGGAGCGGACCGAAGATGAAGAACGAGTAGATGAAGAGCGAGAAGAACTGCCCCACCGTGATCTGCCGGGAAAAGATCAGGTAGAGCATCAGGAACAGGATCGACGTGCGCAGGGCGTTCACCAGCGTGCCCTGGATGAAGCTCAGAAGCCGCAGCGAGCGGACCTTCCGCAGCTCCAGGCGCAGGATTTTGCCGGTGATCGAATTGAGCCGTCCGATCTCCTGGCGGGCGAGCCCCAGGCTCTTTACCAATTCTATGTTGCGCAGCGATTCGGTGGTCGAGCCCGCGAGCGCCGTGGTCTCCGCCACGATCACCTTCTGGATCTTCTTGATCCGCTTCGAAAGCACCGAGCTCAGGAGCCCGAGCATGGGCACGGTGAGGAAGAAGACGGGCGCGATGAGCCAATGCACGCTGAAGGCATAGATCATCACGAAGACCACCCCGACCAGCGTCGTGAACAGCGTATTGACGGCGATGCCGATCAGCTTCTCGACGTCGGCGCGCACCTTCTGCAGCTTGCCGAGCGTCTCGCCGCTCCGCTGGTCCTCGAACATGGCGTAGGGCAATTCGAGCGAGTGGCGGACGCCGTCCGAATAGAGGTCCGCCCCCAGCCGCTGGGTGATGACGTTGACGAAATAATCCTGGAAGTTCTTGGCTACCCTGGAAACGAACGCCACCCCCACGGCCGCGGCCAGCAGCAGGCTCACGCCGCGGAAGAACTGCTCCGTGGTGTATTCCTGGTACCGGGTCGCGTACTCGTCGATGACGTGGCGGAAGATCAGGGGATCGAGGAGCGAGAAGACCTGGTTGACCGCCGCGAGCCCCAGGGCCAGGAGGACCAGGCCCCAGTAGCGGCGCAGGTAGGAGTAGAGGAGCTTCATGGGGGGCTATGGTATGCCATCCAGGGAGGGACAGGCGGGAAGCTGAAAGCGGGCCGGCGCCCCCTCGCCAGGGATTTCAATCCCTGGCGAGGGGGTGGCCTTTATGAGACCGTTCCTAGTCTAGAGCCCCGGTCCCCGGTGGTGGCGGAAGCCCATGGACCCGTGCTCGCCGTGCATCTCCTGGATCTTCTTGAATTTCTCGAGCTGCTCGGCGTTCAGCAGGGCGCTGACCTTGGTCATGGCCTCCTCGTGCAGGGCCTTGAGCTGCTGGCGCGTGGCATGGGCCGTGATCATCTTCTGCCCGATCTGGGTGGCGTCGGGGTTGGCGCCGTCGAGGAGGGCATGAATCTCCTCCATCTGCTCGCGGTGCTGCTCCATCAGGGGCTCGGCCTTGGCCTCCACGCCCTCGTGGATCGCCTTGGCGGCGGCCTTCTGGTCGTCCGTCAGGTCGAGGGCGCGGGCGAGGTGCTCCGCGTGGCCGCCCATCTCCGGGCCTCGCCGGTGATGGGAGCCCGGTTGGGCCAGGAGGACCGTGGCGCCGAGCAGCAGGACGGCGCTCAGGGCAAGCGTGAGGATCTTTTTCATGATGGATCTCCTTTCTTGGAGCGCCCGTTGCTGGCATGGGCGCTCTCGTCTGATCGATGTCAGGATACGTCTCTCCCGCAACCGAGTCTTCAGCACGCCGCAAGAATTTTGTAAGGAATGTAAAACTCATCCGGCCTTCAGCCGGCGAAGCGGTAGCCGCGGCGGTGCACCGTCAGGACGTACTCGGGCCGGGAAGGATTCTTCTCCAGCTTCTGGCGCAGGGAGGCCACGTGCACGTCCACCGTGCGGGTGGTGGGCATGGCGTCGTAGCCCCAGACCTTGTCGAGCAGCTCGTCGCGGGTGAGCAGCGCGCCCCGGTTCTGGATGAAATAGGCGAGGAGCTTGAACTCCAGGGCCGACAGAGGCACGGGCGCGCCGCCGCGAAAGACCTGGGCCTGGCGGAAGTCCACCCGTACGTCTCCGAAGGCGTGGGTGCCCGCCCCCGCTCCCGCGGCCCCGGAAACCGGCGCCCGGGCGCGGCGGAACAGGGCCTCCATGCGGGCCAGCAGCTCGACCATCTCGAACGGCTTGGTGACGTAGTCGTCCGCACCCAGCTTCAGCCCCACCACCCGGTCCACCACCTGCCCCCGGGCCGTCAGCATGATGATGGGGACCTGGACGCCCCGGGCACGCAGCTCGCGGCAAACCTCGAAGCCGTCGCGCCCCGGCAGCATGACGTCCAGCAGGATCAGGTCGAACGAGCCTTCGAGGCCCCGCGAGAGGCCCTCTTCGCCATCGCCCGCCGTCTCCACCTCGTATCCCTCGCTCACCAGGCGGTCGGTCAGGGTGAGGACGAGGCTCGGCTCGTCTTCCACCAGCAGGATGCGGCGGCCCATCACGCCGGCTCCTCCACGGCCTGATTCTCCAAGGACTGACCGCCCGACTCCGGAGCCCCCGCGGGCAGGGTCAACGTGAACGCGCTCCCCTTCCCCACCTCCGTCACGACCGTCACCCGGCCGCCGTGGGCCTCCGCGATGTGGCGCACCAGGCTCAATCCCAGGCCGCTCCCGGGGATGCCTCCGGCCGCGGCGTCACGGCCCCGGAAGAACGGCTCGAACAGGCGCGGCAGGTCTTCCTTGCGGATGCCCGGCCCGCGGTCCGCCACCGTGATCTCCACCCCGCCAGCCGGCGACCGGTGAGCTCGCACGCCGATCCACCCCGTCCGGCCCCCATACTTGACCGCGTTCTCCACGAGGTTCGCCACGGCCCGGCGCAAGGCGGCCGGGTCCACGAGAACGGGCGGCAGGCCGGGCTCGACCTCCCGCTCCACCTCGACGCGCTTCTCCTGGATCCGCCAGCGGGAATCCGCGAGGGCGCCGTCCAGGATCTCCGCCACCTCGACCCTCCGCGGGTGGTAGACCCGCCGGCCCGACTGAATGCCGGCGAATTCCAGCGCCTGCCCCACCATGTCGGAGAGGCGCCGGCCCTCGCTTTCGATCAAAGACCCGTAGCGCCGCACCTGGGCCGGGTCGGCCACCACGCCGTCAGCCAGGTTCTGGCCCGCCGAGCGGATGGCCGTGAGCGGCGTGTGCAGCTCATGGGTGACGCCGGCCACGAGCTCGATCTGCATCCGGGCGAGCCGCTGGGCCCGCTGCGTGGCCACCACCATCAAGCCGGACGTGACCGCGAGCAGAGTCAGGATCCCGAGGCTGATCCCCAGGTTACGGTGCTGGACGGCGGCGACGGCCTGCCCCAGAGAGCCGTCGCGGTGCTTCGCCACCAGCCGCCACTCCCCGCCCTCGCGCCAGTGCCCTTCGGGAGGCGGCTCCGGCCTCCGGTGGCGCCAGAAAGGGAAGTGGGAGTGCCGCCGCGGCTCTCCCGCCTCATGCCCCGCCTCGTGCCGGCCTTCGAGCGGCCGCAGCTCCTCGAAAGGGCGCAGCGCGAAAAACCCCAGGCTCAGGTCGCCGCCGCCGAACGCAGCCACCGGCATCTTGGGGCCGGAGCGGAACAGAACCTTTTGGGGATCACGGGCGTCCACCACGGCGACGGCGTAATCGTCCTCCTGCGGCGTCTCGAAGTGCTGGCGGACCAGGGCGGGAAAGATCTCGTTCGTGATCGCCTCCCGGTTGAAGCGCAGCACCAGGAGGGCGTCCGCGAGCGGATCCTCGGCCGGGGCGGCCTCTCGCGGCCGAGGTCCCCGGAAGAACACCAGGGGGAGCACCAGGGCGGGGACGTCGCCATCCAACCCGAGGGGCATGCCGACAGACCCGGGCACGGGCGGCGGAGGGGAAGCCTCCTTGAGGCGCTGCCTCACTCCGGCGAGCTCTGCCGGCCAGGGACAGGGCTCAAACCGTTGCTCCGCCGGACGCAGCACCTGGATCTCACCGTCCGGCTGGACCAGGAAGACGTCGCGGATGAGCTGAGGGTAGGGAGCCTCGGAAGTCCAGCGGCTGTACTGGCGGAACACGCGCGCCAGCCGCTCCTTCGGCGGCTCCGTGGGACCGGGATGAAACATGTGGAAAGCCCGGGCGATCTCGCGGTCGAAATCGCCCGTGAAACGGGAGCCGGCCGTCATCAGGCTCGTCTGCATCCGCTGCCGCTCCATGGCGCTCACATGGCCGATCCAGTGCCACTGGAGCACGGCCAGCACGACAAGCAACGGCAGCAGCAGGGCCGCGATGATGAAAGGCAGGCGCTGGGCGAGACCCCGGATCCTCATGGCCCCGCCAGTTTACCAGCGGGGAGTGCCGGAGACCGCGAACTTTACATCCCTTACAAAATCCTTTCCTTACCCTGAAGACTCTCCCGGGGCCCTGCCATAGCCTCGGGAAGCAGAGCTTCAGATTCTGCTCTACAATTCAGATGTGAAATCCTGGCTTCGAGGAGCTGTGGGCCGACTGGCCGCGTCCCTTGCCGCTACCCTCGCCGCTGCCCTCGCAATAATGGCGACCTGCGCCTCGTTGGCGGTCTCCCCGCCAGCGGGGGCGCCGCGCCGTGGCGTCTGGTTCTGCGGTGACTTCGAGACGGGCGGGCTTCAGGGATGGGCCTGGGACATCGCGCGCGAAGAAGCCGCCGTGGTGGTTCAGAAGCCCGTCCGCAAGGGGCGCTACGCCGTGCGCATCACCCTGACCCCGGGCGACTCGGCGGCCAGCAAGGAGCGCGCCGAGCTGAAAGTCCGGGACAAGGAAATCGAACGGTTCTACGGGAGCCAGGGCCGCGAGATGTGGTACGGCTGGAGCCTCCTGATCCCAGCCGAATACGCCGATCCTCCCGGAAAACAGTTCCAGATCCTCGGCCAGTGGCACCACCGCCCCGGGAAACCTGTACCCCCCGGAGTACCCCCCGGCGAGCGGGCCCGAGTGACAGGACCACCGCCGCTGACCGTGCACCTCAAGTCTCAAAACCAGCAGGACTCCCTGATGCTCATCGGCCATTCCGCTCCCAAACCGCCTCCCCGCACGCTCGGCATCCAACCGATCCGGCGAGGAGAATGGAACGACCTGGTCTTTCACATCAGATGGTCCACCGGGAACGATGGATTCGTCGAAGCCTGGCTCAACGGCCGTCCGTGGACCCGGAAAAAAATGTACGGCCCGACGCTCTACAACCCCGTCTCCAACTACCTGCGGCTCGGCCTCTACCGGGCCCTGGGAGTGCCGACCACGAACCACGTTTATTACGACGAGATCCGCATCGGCGACTCCTACCAGGCCGTCGCGCCGTGACCTTTCGCCGGAGTCCGCTAGGCGACGGAAGCCTCGATCTCCACGGTGATGTCGTTCTGCCCCACGAAACCACCGTTCGCCCCATAGGTCAGAAGCAGAATCCACTTGACGAAGTCCGACCCCAGTCCCTCCTTGGCCGCCGCGATCGCCAGAGCCAGAGCCACATTGATGTCGCCGTTGTCCGCGGTTCCTGAATACCTTGCCATTCCCGTTCCCTCCCTTGGTTCGATGGTTGGAGCCGAGATGTTAGTCGAAGTCCTGGCTCCTGGTAAAATTCAGGCCAGGCTCAATTCCTACGGGTCTGTCAAGACAGGATTGACCCGTTGGCGAAGCGCTCCTTGCGGTCCAACGGGTCTCCCGGAGGCCGGCTTGCGGACTTTTTCCCCTTCTACGGAAGCCGGAGAGGATTCGCCGCTCTCCGCGAGCCGTTTCAGAAAAAGCACCAAGGGCGGCAGGCTCACTTTTGAGCCCGGCAAGCGCAAGGCCGGGCCCGGCTTGCGGACTTTCAGGGTTGAAAGCTGTTCCACCGGGCTCGGCGGGAGGGGTTGAAGGGGAATCCGGAGGTCCGCCGGGCGTTCGCCAGGGCGGCGTTCTCTTGACGGGAAGGATCTGGCGCCTTTGAGGGCGTCCGCCGGGGTCTCCAAGGCTGGACACCACACAGCTCTTGGCTCTATTCGACGCTCCGCGCCCTCACTTCCTCCGAAGTAAGCCCATAAAGAGGAGGCCCCTGGAGCCCCAGCATCGACAGATACGTGTAGATCTGCCCTCGATGATGCACCTCGTGCTCGACCATCGACCGGAGCCACTTCCACACCGCGATCTCGGCTCCGCCGGGAGTCACGCACTTCCGCCGCAGATCCGAAGGGGATAGACCGGCGAAGATCTCCACCGCCTCGGCGTGCATGCGGTTCAGGTAGGCAAGGACCTCCTCATAGCCATCCGCCAGCTCACGGCCATGCCCAGGATACCGGCTCGGCCGGAGAACGGCATTCTCCGCGAACATGTACCGCTCGATGGCGCCGAGGTGGCGCAGGAGGTCCCCGAAGGAGAAGGTGCCCTCGCGATAGCGCCATTCCAGTTGGTCCGGAGGGATGCACCTCGCGACCCGGAGGGTTCTCTCTCGCACCTTCTCGAAATAGGCCAGGAATGATTCGGCGCTGGTAATTTCCATATCCCGAAATCATAGGCGAAGTGCTGGCGAGGGTGGTACGCATCGCGGCGCCGTTGAAACTCGGCGATCTCGGAGTCGTATAGGCAAGACGAGGAGGCACCTCATGCCCACGACGGCTGGAATAGCAGGGTTGTTCTACGACTCGCAAGAACGCCGATTGGGCCCTTTGCTCCGCGGCCACTTCCTGCTCTTTGATCAGAAGGAGGCACCCACCTATCCCTCGGTGACCGGCCTGCGTCTCCTGGCGATCTTCGCCGTCCTCGAGCTCGTGGTGGGCCCCCGATTCGCCCTCTTCTCCTGGCTGGGCCTCTCCCCTCCTCCGGCCGGGCTGCGGGTGGCTCTCCTCCTCGCGGCATCCGTTCTCGCCGCCAGGTTCTGGGCCAGGGCGGGTTTCACCGACATCGGATTCCTGCCGTGGCGAGAGTGGACGCCCACCGAGCGGCTCTACTTCCCCCAGGGTGTGCTGCTGGCCAACGCGATCTTTCTCACCCTGTACTATCCAAAGATAAGCCTTCTTGCCGGGCACTCCGGCGTGTGGCCTGCTGCCGCGGCGTTCGCCGCCGGACAGCTTCTCTGGGGGTTCTACCAGGAGCTCAACTATCGCGGAATTCTTCAAACCGAGCTCACGCGGCGTCTCGGCCGGATCTGGGGACCGCTGGCGGCGAACGTCTTCTATACCTTCGGGCCTCTACACTTCTATCACTTCACCTCGGGCCGATCCTGGGCTTCGGTCGCAGCCATCTTCGCCGCCACCTTCAGCATCGGCCTGGTCTTTGCCTTCATGTTCCACAGGACCCGCAACCTCTGGCTGGTTGGAATCTTTCACGGTATCGGGAACGTCTATATCAATGGCGCGGGCCACATTGCGTCACTGCTTTCGTAAAGAGTGCCAAGTCCAAAAGGCTATCCCTTGGTCGGCGTGGTCCGTTCATGATCCGGTGGGGCGTCGAAGGCGGTTGTGATTTCCATATTGCTGTTACTCTTGCCCGCAGCGTTAATCGTTCATGGCTTCGGACGCTTGGTGCTTTTCTTTGCGGGTAGTCTCTTTGCCTCGGCTTCGAGCTGCCTGAAGGTGTCGTCCTCCGCCTCCTCTTCGAGCCGGGCGCGACGACGGGCAGCGAAGCGGTCATACTCCTGCTCCGCGATGGCATCAGCCTCTTCACGAGTGACCTTACCTGAATCAGGCAAGATCGCGCGCTCGTTGAACCGCAGAAAATCGTCGAGACGGGTTTGCCAAGTGTGCAGGTAGATCTGCTTGCGCCGCCGGGCTTGATCCTCGGCGAAATCAAGAAACATGACGACAATGCGATTCAGCTCGTCGATCTCATCTTCGCGCAGGTAGTTCTTGGCTATGGTAACGTCGCCCTTGCGGACTACACCGCCTTTCCATGTCGTCAAGCCCATGTTGGGCTGGTCGGACTTAGCCCGTTTGGCGATCAGCTCCGCTGCAGTCTTGCCGGCGGCAGCAAAGTGCAGCTTGTTCTGGACCGTCTGGAAGAAGACCTGCGTCTCCGGCTCCGAAGGCGAATAGTCCGCGGCCAGCGCGAGGATCTCCCGCACCCGCAGATACACCCGCCGTTCGCTGGCGCGGATATCGCGGATGCGCTCCAGCAATTCATCGAAGTAGTCCGTGTAACTCTTGCCGGGCGGGTTCTTGAGCCGCTCGTCGTCTAGCGTGAACCCTTTCACCAGGTACTCGCTTAAACGGGCCGTCGCCCACTGGCGGAACTGGGTGCCGCGCGGGCTGCGGACCCGGTAGCCGACTGCAAGGATGGCGGGCAGGTTGTAGTGCTCGACCTCTCGAGCGACTTCGCGCGTGCCCTCCAAACGAACTATCCGGAATTTCCGGATAGTTGCCTCCCGGCTCAATTCGCCCTCCTCAAAGATGTTCATCAAGTGCTCGTTGATTGTCCGCACATCCTTCTGAAAAAGCTCGGCCAGGAGCGCCTGCGTCAGCCAGATGGTCTCATTCTCGAACCGGCACTGGATACGAGTCCGTCCATCCTCCGTCTGGTAGAGGATGATGCTGGATTGCGGCGACAGGTTATCTGGCATGGGCATTTTCTAGGGTCGGCCGGTGAAGGCTGTCTCTCCAAAAGAGCTACCTTGGAGTAGATAGGCGAAAAATATCGGGGTCTCTCAAATCGAGGGGATACACAGAGAGTAGAACTTCGCCTTTCATCTCCTGCTCTATTCCCTGCGCCAAAGCATTAAGGTGATCTACGACCCCAGAGAAATCCAAGCGCTTATTGGTTTGCGGATGCTTCCAGAATTTCTTCCTTCCTTCGTAAACCAACATCAAGCAACCAACCCTGCAAGAAGTATGACGTAGGTATTGCCCAACGAGTTGAACTCTAAGCGCTTGTTCAAGCTCGACCAGCGTCCATTTACTGGAGATCTTCACCTCGATCACAGCCTTCAGGTTGCCACGGGTCGCCGCCAAGCGAATGTCAGTGCGCTTGCTGTCCGCTACCTCTTCTTCCCGCGAGACTACGTAAGCGTCTTTTGAAGCGAGTTCGAGCCGGAGCGCCAACGTGCGTTGTATCTCAACTTCATCCTTGATCTTCTGGAGAGTACGCCGATCCGAGAAGTCGTGATGAGAAATGTTGTGGGCTAAGTCATCAAGCCGGTCGAGCATAACAGCAGATAGTCCTTCTCTGTCACAGGGCGGGGCCTCGTATGCCTTCTCAAGGTGAAGTACATCTTCTGGCTTGAGTCCTAACCCCTCAGCGTCCTTGGCGGCTCGCTGTCGGGCTAAGAAACGAACGCGATCCGGGAAGTGTCCAAAAGCCGGGTCCGCCGCCAAGTCGAGAACTATCTTGCGCGCTTCTGGGCCAGGTGTATCTACCAGGGTCATCAACAGATAACCGCGTGCCCTCTCGGCATGATCGCGTTCATCGGGGGAGTAGACGCCCTCGTGATGCTGGTCTTCTGCGGGCGGTACGTAGTGGTAGGCGCATCGAACGAGGCGGTAAAGTGTGGCAACTCGCTTACTTTCGTCAGAGAGCTGGAAAACTATGCTACGGCCACCGAACAAGCTAGCGAACATCCTGATGGCGTAGCGTGAGCGATCCTCCACCGGAATAGATGCCAGCCCCTCCTCAAGAACCCGCGTAGCCTGTACCGGATCAAACCGAAAGGCTCCCTGAAGCCACTCAAGGGCAAGAGGCCCGGTAGGATCGCTCGAAAACCGCTCTATACATAAATCCCCAATAGGTGCTCTCCCTTCATCTTCAACTACATCACTTAAAATATCTAACACACGCACGAGATGGGATGCCTCGTGGCGGCTGCACTCTTCGTTCTTGAATACCGACGGCCAATTAAAAAGCGCTGCTAAAAGGTGTGGAGCCAGAAGACTCTTCACACTTATGCTGGCGTAGGAGAGATGCTGTAGTGTCCTTGAGTGCTCCTGCTCCAACGCTAGCTCTGCGCCTAATTCGCCCCCGATTACCGCATCCACTATCGAGGGGTGAGCAGCCGCGAGATCATCCAACCAAGCCGGAAAACCATTAAGCTCTATCGTCGCATACGTCGCTGCAGTTCGTGCCTCGCCCTGTGTGAGGCGATTTGCCCAGCCAAGAGATTGGGCCTCAGCAGCTAGGCCGGTCAAGCCTTCGCACCACACCCATAGAATGCTGTTTCGTCTGTCTATAGGCCGTTGACTCCATAGGGTCGGCGAGTGCTCCCGCCATATCGCCTGGAACGCCTTTGCAGCCTGGGCCGTAACTACCTCGCCGAAAACGCGTTCCAGCGTGTTGGTACTCCACGCATTATAGCGGGTGCCACGGTCCTGATTTGCTAGATCGAGCACCATATACAAGTTCCGAGCAGTCGTCAGCAGGACTTCGCCCTTAAATGCTCCTTCAGGGTCACTAACTAGTTGCTTTTTCCACGACAGCCAATCTTCTTCGTGCTGACGTTTACGACCTTCACGCACCAGCCTTACTCGACGGTCTCTCCGTTGCAATTTCTCATACTCCCGATCAGATTCAAGCGGCGTACTCTCTCGTAAAAGTACCTCGGCTAAGCTTACTAACAAGTCTGGTGTTTGGACGGACTCAGGTTTTACCAAAAGGCCCATTCTACGGGACTTTGCCGATGCTCTCTGTCGTCCAAGTTGCGGACTCCCTAGTACATCCTCCTGAACTGCCGCCGATAACTCATCCAATTCCACCTGCTGCCGGCCCGATGAAAACCATAGCCTAATCAAAGCGTAAAGAGCCAGCAGGCGACGGTCGTGGCCTGCCGAAGACCGTAGACTCTTAAGCAACCAACTCCGATCAGCATTGACTAAGTGGCCTATGAGGCTTTTCTGTTCGTTTCTGGCATACCGTCTCGGTGGATTCTCCTCCGGCACTGCTTCGGATACAACCTTTAGTACGCTCCAAAACGCAGCTTCCCGAAGCGTCAGGTTGTTTTCGAAGTGTCTTTTAAGGCCCTCAATGAATCCACTTGCACCCACCTCATCTTGGCTAAATAGAATAGCCACGGCGCAGGCCCAGATGAGTTCATCATCGAATGCATGTTCCAATTTCTCTGCTTCAAGCTGTCGATCACAAAGACGTGCCAAAGCTGGAGCAATGGAGTCGAATTCCCCTCTTAAGTGATACCATACTTGCTTTTCGTGCCGACCTCTCCAGATTAGATTGGTCAAGGCATCTCTCAACTGGATCGCCGAGACGGACAAAGGCTCTATCGTCTCAACAATTTGCTTTATAAACCATGGACAGTTGCTATCCTTCAGTTCATCCTTTCTCTGAAGTAGGGAAACCAGTCCTGTGACGCTGAGAAATCCCGGGAAGAGTTCTTCAGCGGCTACATTTAAGGCGCGAGACGGCCACTTCGCTGGTTCGTTCAGGACTGAGTCGCGAAGCTCTTGCATGAGCTCGGCCTCCCTGCAAGCTGCGAGTGCTCTGATAGCCGCTATGCGAGAATATTCGGACTCGTCAACGTCAAACGCCACTGGGCGTACGATATCTACGCAGTCTTCGATTGGACCCTGCCAGATCGTCTCAAGCAACAGCTCTTTAACTTCCGGGTTGGCTTGCTTAGCTTCCCAAAGTTCGCGTACGACACCTGCTAGCTCTGGGTCTGCTAGGCGGCGGATCTGAAGGACGGGAATATCCAGGCCACGCCACCCACCCTCCCCGTGTACCTCTGAAAACATCCTCATGAGCTGGGCACGTGCCTTAATCGGTAAAGATCCAGGATCCCCCATGGCTAGCAGTGTTTCCGGCTCACGAGCCATCAACTCGCGTCGGACATCCTCGTCCCAAAGTGCCAACCAAGCCGCAATAGCCTGCATAGACGGAATTACTAACCGTTCGTCATAGCGCTCAGCGAATAGGAGACTATATAGGCGCTTAGCTGGCATGCCTTTTTCTCGCAACGCCCGCAACCGGCAGGCAGCCAGATACTCTTGCACTGAACGGTGATGGAACCGTACACGCCCGTAGGTTGCCGGGTCGAACAGTGCGCGGCGCAAGAGTGCCTGACGTTCCCTTTCGTTCCAGCCCGTCAAAATCTCCTTAGGTTCAAGCACACCTTCGCCACGATCAGAATCGAAAGCCAATTCTGGTGATCTAATTGTCCGTGTTCGCGTAAGCGTAAGCGCCAGCGCCAGCCTCTCAGCTCCGATGCGGGCACGCTCGTCCGTCAATAATCCATGATCGCGGCGTTCAGGGTCGTCTTGGAGCTTCGCTGCTACATTTGCCTCGTGCTGTTCGGCGCGAGTGCCAAGTCGCCGGTTTGTCCTCCATGATGTGACTAGATCCGTCAGGTCAAGAGGGCGTCTCGCAAAGGTCCAGGCATCTCTCCGCCGGATCTCTGCGAGGAACTCTTCGGTATCTCCAATTCCACAGCTATGTGCGAGGGTTGCGACCTGTCGCTCACTCAGAGGGAGAAGGACGACAGCTCGTGGACTGTCCCCTCCGACTGTATTTTTCTTAGTGGCCTTCTGGCCCCCCTCATGCTTGCGGAGCACTGCCAAGAAGAGCTCGTCCGATTCAGGGAATTCGTTTGCCGCGACCGACGTAAAAGGCAGCGTTTCCCTAAACGTCGCCATGTCAACTAATGGACGCCAATCGGAGGGACGACACGAGATGACTACATGTGCGCGGTGCAGATGGCCATCAATCTCGCTCGCGAGTCGTCTCAATGCACGCCCAAGCCTTCCTCCTGTGAGCTTAAGCTCGTCAACGGCATCCAGAAAGAACCAAGCCGTTGCCTGATCATCCATTTTCCAGGCGTCAAAAATCTGTTTCTCCCTGGAAGATAGGAATAGCTCGCGGTCGAGTGATTCGAGTTCGAGGAAAAATGCAGGCTTGTCATTCGCCAGAAGACGCTTAGCTTGTTCCTTCATCTCCTCCGTCTTGCCTGAACCGGCTTCGGCCAGCAGCAGGACGCGAGGGTATTGCAGTAACTCGCTCCAGCCTTCGGCCTGCCGCAGGCTATGCTCGTTCAAAGCAGCGAGCAGCTCAGGAGATTCCAACTCTTCTGGCGTCAGCTCGCGAAACCGGCGAGATAGGTCTACATAGGGCATTGTTCTTCAGGTAGCTGCTCTCAGGGTTGATACATCCAAGACATATCGCTAGTAATGATAGCGGAGTTGGGCAATGAGAACGGAGTCGTCCATGATCTTGTATACGATTCTATGTTCGTCATTGATGCGGCGCGACCAGTAACCCTGAAAAGCATGCTTCAGCGGCTCTGGCCTTCCAATACCACTGAATGGCTCGCGCTGGATGTCCCGGATGAGTTGATGGATCCGGTTTACCAGCCTGCGGTCGGTCTCCTGCCAATACAGGTAGTCCTCCCAGGCCCGCTCGGAGAAGATGAGCTTCACTCGGCGAGTTTCCGTTCGGTGCCGCCACCACGCTCAAGCTCGGCGATCGCCTCGATCAGCCGCTTGGCATTCTTAGGACTGCGCAGCAGGTACGCCGTCTCTTCGAGCGCCTTGTAGTCCTCGAGAGAGAGCATCACCACCGACTCCTCGCCGCTCCGGGTGATAATGACTGGTTCGTGGCTATCGCAGACATAGTCCATCGTCTTTGCCAGCTGCGCGCGTGCTTTGGTGTAAGAGATTGAATCCATCGTGTGTCACTCCCTTCAACGTACAGGAAACTGTACGGCCCCCCGGTTCAGCGTGTCAAGAGTTTCCAGCGAACTATCCGGAGTATCCGGAGAGTTGCCCCGCCTCAAGAAGCCCCCTTGACACCCCCACCCTCCGCTTCCCTGCACTATCGACCGACCGGTAGAATTCTACCGGTCGGTATTGGCGGTGCGTTATCCTTCACGGGCCATGAACCTGCGCGAGCACCTGGGGCCGATCGACATCTATCTGTTCGACCAGTTGTTGAAAGGGCGTCTCTTGCCGGGGACGAGTCTTCTGGATGCGGGCTGCGGCAGCGGCCGGAACCTCGTCTATTTCCTCCGTCACGGATACGAGGTCTATGGAGTGGACGAGAGCCCCCGGGCCGTGGAGCAGGTCCGGCTCCTGGCCCGCGAGCTCGCGCCGGAGGTTCCGCCGGAGAATTTCCAGGTCTCCGATCTGGCGGAGATCCCTTTCCCGGCCGGCCGCTTCGACGCGGTCCTCTGCAGCGCCGTCCTCCACTTCTCCCGTGACGAAGCTCACTTCGACCGCATGCTCGCCGAGATGTGGCGCGTCCTGAAGCCCGGAGGTCTCTTCTTCGCCCGGCTGGCCTCGACGATCGGAGTCGAGAGGCTGGTCCGTCCTCTCCGAGGGAGGTGGTACGCGCTCCCGGACGGGACGGAGCGCTTCCTCGTAGACGAAGGGATGCTCGAAGAGAGGACGGCCCGGCTCGGCGGGATCTGGCTCGAGCCGCTCAAGACCACGGTCGTCCAGAATCAGAGGTCGATGACCACCTGGGTGCTGCAGAAGAGCAGCGAGAGGGGCTCGCCCTTTCTCTGAAGCGGAGGACTCAGGGGGCTTCAAGGTTCTGAGGGGTCGTTGCCCAAGCCGAAACGGTCCCAGGTTCTCCCGGAGGGGCCACCCTTACAGCCCCGGTGAAATCTCCAGAGCTGCTAGAATCGGCCACGGTCGGCAACTCGGTTTCTGCGGGGACTCCAGGGAGGTGCTCGACCCCGGACATCGTAACGGCTTGTAGATTGAGGCTAACGGATCATGCTTGGAGAGAATCGACAGCCGGACCTCGGAACGAGGTTCGGCGATACACGAGGGCAGGTGGCTGGAGCGCTGGAGCGGCTCGAAGGGCTCCGGGAGCCACTGACCTCGGATATGTCCATTGAGGTCTTGGAGCAATTTGAGGACGTCTGGAAGCGCGCCCTGGCGGATCTTCTGACGGCTCCTATCACCGGAAGCGATGCGCGCCGGGTAGCGGTTTTCCAGCGCGACGTCGGCCTCTTGCCAAAGTACAAGAGCTATGCCATCAAGGCGAGCAGCCCGCTAGGTTACTCCGTATTCTTTCAAGAGCCGGGGAAGGGATTCAGCTTTCAGCAGCATCGGCACCACAAGGTCGAGATTTTCCATGTGCTGGACGCCCGGCCTGACTCGTTTGCGCTTATTTGCTCCTTGGACGAGTGGAGCTCGGTCTACGAACGAGAGGCGTTCTCTCGGTGGCTCGAAGGGGCCAGCAACCCGGCCTATGACAGGTGGAGGATCCCGCTTGCCCCGGGAGACGTCATCCGTCTGGAAAGCACCGGTGTCGTCCATTCCGTCATCGGCTGCGTTCTTCGAGGAGTTCGCGACCGCTTCCACGGACATGGTGGACCGGCTGCACGATCAAAACGAGGGAGCGCCGATACCGGAATCCTATTGCCGGGAAAGGGCGCTCAACCTTCTTCGCGACACTCCGTCCCCTTCCACAAGCCAGGAAGTCGCCGTGTCAAGCCGGACGCGGCTGCCACTGCCGCGCCAGCGATTCAATGGAGGAGAGATCGTCACGCTTGGCAGAGTACCGGGGCTTCGAGCGTCGCGAATCCGGTTGGAGAGCGGAAGGCAGAGCCCACTTCAGAGATCCGAAGAGGACGCGCTCGTTCTTTTCGCCTCTCGTGGCAATACCTGCCTGCTGCTGGGCACCGCGGAGGAGCTCACCCGTGAAGATCCCCCTTCACTGGATCTTCCCAAAGGCACCGCAGTGATCATTCCGCCTGCGATGACTTACCAAGTTACGGCTCTCGATACGGAAGCTGAGATTTCTCTCCATTCCATCCGTCCGGAAATAGCCTTGACGGAGCTCACGCCACTGCCTGATCGAGCACGAGGTGGCGCTGGTCAAACTTGAAATCTCTTGGCTCGCGCCGGATCGTGGCGCAGGATCAGGCTTATGGTATCCGGGTACTGGTCGATTCTCAACCTCCCAGATCTTTTGCTGCGCTCAGGCGGACGAGGGGCGGAGGTCCAGGCGGAGATCCGCAGCGATTTGTGAGCGTTTCTGGGTCATTTTCTCCGCGATCCCAACCGGTTTCCCCGAGACCCCGAGTTGCTTTCCCTCGGGGCAACAGGGCGGGGAACGAGGAGAAATCGGTGGGGACTCGGGGTGGCTCTCCTCCCTCAAGGGAAAGGTCGTTGAGGTCCAGGGGAAACCTATGGAGGAGAGCAGAGAGGCCATCCGGATCTCGGGGCCGGTGACTTTCCTTTCGGGATCAAGGGTTGGGGACGCGGGGAAAGCTTTCGAGAAAGGCACCGCGGGCGGTGGTCAGGCGGGCTGGACGGAGCGGCGGCGCCGGGTCCACTCCAGGAGTGCCGCCGCGGCAAATCCTCCGTATTCGATCCACAGCCACCAGGCGTGCTCGGCCTGCTCGCTGTAGACGAGGTAGGAGAGGAAGGACAGGGCCGCCAGCAGCTCCCAGGAGCGTGCTCCCGAGGCCACGGCGAAAGGCAGGGCCCAGAGCAGGTACCAGGGCATCACGGCCGCGTTGAGGAGGACGAGGCCGGCCAGGACGAGGAAGATCCCCAGGATCCAGTGGCGGCCGTCCTTGGGCCGGATCCTCAGGGTGACGATCACCGCCAGGGCCAGGGCGAGCGCCTTGGTCAACAGGTGGGCGGCTCCCGTCGCATCCTCCACGCCCAGGGCTTCGAAACCGCGCTGGGCGAGCTTCCAGGGGCCGGCGTTGAATTCCCAGTCCTGGCCGAAGGCGGAGAGGTTCGCGGCCATCCCCGGCAGGCCGGTCCAGAACGGCAGGGTGATCGCCAGGCCCACGGCGACTCCCACCCACCAGGAGCCCGGACGGCAGCGGCGCAGGAACAGCCCGGCCAGGGGCAGGGTGGCGAGCTTGGCGAGGATGCTGGCGCTGTAGGCCGCGATGGAGGTCCGGTCCCGGCCCGCCAGGGCGCGCTCGGCGGCCAGGACGAGGAGAAAGATCATCACCGCGTCCACGTGCCCGGAGCCGGCGAGCTCCTCGATGGCGAGCGGGCTCCAGGCGTAGAGGACGCAGGCCTCGGGCGGACGGCCGAGATGGGCCAGCAGCCGCGCCAGGAGCAGGCAGGTGCCGAGGTCGAAGAGGGCCATCAGCAGCTTCCAGAGGAAGACGCTCCCCGGCGCCAGGAGATGGGACAGCCGGAAGAGGTGCTGGGCGAGCGGCGGATAGATGGTGCGGTAGGAGCCGAAGCGGACGCTGTCGAGGAGGTCGAAGGCCAGGGGATCGGAGAGGAGACGCTCTTCGGCCGGGGTGGCCGTGCCGCTGTCGAAGCGGTCGCGGATCTCCTCGGGGCTCCGGGCGTAGGGATCGAGCCCGGCGGCTCCGGCGGCGCCGTCCCAGAGATAACGCCAGATGTCGTCGTCGTAGAGGAGGAAGGTCGAGTAGCCGATGCGCTGGCCGGAGAGGTCGTCCGTCAGCCCCCGCCACGTCTCCCCCGCCGGCAGGCCGGCGAAGAGGAGCAGGAACCGGAAGAGGGCCGCGAAGAGGAGGATCTGGCGCAGCGCACCACGTCCTCGGACGGCTCGGGCGGCTGGCAACGCGGCGGCCGAAAGGAGGAAGAGGACGGCGATGACGGCGAGGAAGGTGAGGACGTCACGCCGGGAGCCGGTCGCCGGGAAGGCCAGGGACAGGTAGGCCCACCCGGCGCCCGAGAGGACGCCCAGCGCGGCGAGGCGGAGAGAGGACGCCCTGCTCAGCTCGCGCGCTTGGCCTTGATGCGGACGAGCCGGCCGTCCTCGCTCTTGAAGGTGACCTTGAGCAGATCCCCCACCTGCAGGTGGCCGAAGTCGAGCTTCTTCAGCCCGTCGTACTCCTTCTTGGACTGGGGCTTGATCTCGACGTCCTCGGGGAGCCGCAGGATCTGCTGGCGGTTGTCACGGTCGGCCAGGAGAAGCGTCCGGTTCGGATGCAGCTCGAGGATGCGGTACTCGACCGTGCGCGTCACGGCGGTCGACGCCCCCTCCTCCGAGTCCCACGGCTTGCCGCCCGGCGTCGGGGTCGAGGCCCAGACGGAGACGGCCGCCAGGAGACAGACCGCCAGAATGAGAATCTTTTTCATGGTTCCAATCCTCCCGATAGTTTTACGGGTTGGCCGGCAAGGGTGGATTTCCCCGGCCCCCCCTGTGCCATGATCTCTTCCATGCGCCTCACGGCTCGCGTCTGGATTTTCGGGCTCTTTCTCCCCTTCCTGCTTGGGTCTGCCAGCCCTGAAACCCGGCCGCGCATCCGCGACCTGGGAGTCGAGCCGGGGGTCTTTCCGCCCGGGCCTCTGAACGCGATCACCGACGTCGAGGGCGTCCGTGTGGGGCACCGGACGCTGGTCCGGGGCGAGTCGGTCCGCACCGGCGTCACGGCGATCGTACCCCACGGCGGCAACGTCTTCCAGAGCAAGGCGCCCGCGGCCGTGTACGTGGGCAACGGCTTCGGCAAGGCGGCGGGCTTCCTCCAGATCCAGGAGCTGGGCAACCTGGAGACGCCGATCGTCCTCACCAGCACGCTCTCCGTGGGCACGGCGATCGAGGCCCTGGTGGGTTGGACGCTGGAGCAGCCGGGCAATCAGGAGGTGCGGTCGGTCAACGCGGTCGTGGGCGAGACGAACGATGGTTTCCTCAACGACATCCGGGGCCGGCACGTGACGGGCGAGGACGTGCGCGCCGCCATCGCGGCCGCCAGGACCGGTCCGGTGGAAGAGGGCAGCGTGGGCGCCGGCACGGGGACCATGGCGCTCGGATGGAAGGGCGGGATCGGCACGTCCTCGCGGGTGCTCCCCGAGAAAGCCGGAGGCTACACCGTGGGCGCCCTCGTGCAGACGAATTTCGGCGGCGTCCTCACGATCGACGGCGCGCAGGTGGGCGAGCGGCTCGGCCGCCATGATTTCAGCCGTATCCTGGGCGATTCCCAGAACAAACAGGGGGACGGCTCCTGCATGATCGTGATCGCCACGAACGCGCCGCTCTCCTCGCGCAACCTGGAGCGCCTGGCGAAGCGGGCCGTGCTCGGCCTCGCCCGCAGCGGCTCGTACATGAGCAACGGCTCGGGTGATTTCGTGATCGCCTTCTCCACCAGGAACCTCGTCCCCTACGATTCGAAGGAGCGGACGCTCACCGTCGAAGAGGTTTCGAACGAGGCCATGAGCCCGCTCTTCCTGGCCGCCGTCGAAGCCGTGGAAGAGGCGATCTACAACTCTCTCCTCAAGGCGACGACGGTCAAGGGCCACCAGGGGCATACCGGGGAGGCAATTCCGGTGGGCCGGTTGCGGGAGCTGCTGAAGGAAACAGGCGCGATCAAAAAATGAGAATCTCGCGTGCCTTGCTCCTTCTGGCTCTGCTCGTCCTCTCGGGCTGTGGCGGGCACGTAATCCGCCCTGAATTCGCTCCCAATTTCCCTCTCAATTTCCCTCTCAATAATAATGACGGGTTCGACTTCTCGGACCCACCCTGCGAGCTCTCGCAGCAGCCCACTCTTGAAACGAACGAGGTGGGCTTCCGCTATCTCGGCGCCGGCGGGCTCTATATCGAGTGGCAGGGAAACGCGTTGCTCATGGCACCGTTCTTCTCAAATCCCAGCAACGTTCAGGTCCTGTTCAGCCCGCTGGAATCCGACTCTCTGGCCGTCCAGGAGGGCCTCCAGGGGACGAGCCTCTACCGCGTCCGCGCCATTGCCGCGGGGCACTCCCATTACGATCACATCGGCGATCTGCCGCTGGTGGCCGGGAGGCATGTCCCGGACGTCCCCGTCTATGTCAACCGGACCGGCGCCAACGCGCTGGCTCCCGAGCTTCCCCAACCGCGCCCGAGTCCTCGAGGAGCAGGCGGATTGGGTCTTCCTCCAGAATCCTCAGGGGAACGACCTGCCGATCCGCTTCCGCACGGTGGAGTCGAAGCACGCGCCTCACATCTGGGGGATTCTCCTCGCGGGTGGGCCGATCCGCGAGCCCTGGAAGGCGCCCTGGCAGAAGCGCCATTTTCTTTCTCTGAAGGCGGGGACGGCGTTCGCGTTCGTGATCGAGCTGATGTCGCCGGACCTGAAGGAGACCCGCTTCCGGATCTATTACCAGGATTCCGCGAACCCTCCGGATACGGGGCTCCCGAGGATGGGGGACGATAAAGTTTTCGATCTCGCCGTGCTCTGCATGGCCTCCCATCAATTCGTGCGCAACCATCCAGGTGCGATCCTCGGCGACGTGAAACCCCGGCACGTGCTGGTCACCCACTATGAGAGCTTCTTCCAGGACCGCGACCGTCCCGTTAAATTCGTACCCTTTCTGACCAACGGCTCCGCGAACGGATTTCTCGGCAGGACGCGGGACGCGCTCAAGGGGCGGGAGGTGTCGGGCCCCGAGGGCACCGTCTGCGGCCCTTCCAGTCCGGGCTGGACCATGCCGATGCCGGGTGAGTGGGTGCGGTTCAAGGTGAAAAAGCCGTGATGCTGACCCTCCCCAAATGGAACCCATTCCGCAAGCCGCCTGCCGGGATCTGCCCCAGGAAATACTGTTTCCACTGGCTTCCCGCCGGCTCCTGGTTTGGTCCCGGCGTTTATGGTTCCCTGGATGAAGCGCTTCAGGACTTGCAACCCGTGTTTACCGATCAGTGCGGGTTCCACCTGTCACTCTGTACCCGTCTCGATCCGGTCAACGGCGACCACGACTGCTATGAGCCGTGCGAGCCACGGCTCTACCAGGACGGCCTGCCATGGTTCTACTTCACCCCAAGCTCAGAAGGGATCATCGACGAATTGAGAGACGATTACATTCGTGAGTCGGAAACCCTCTGGAACGCTGCCGCTCCCGGGCAGACAGCCTCCATCAACGGGATGGAGATGTATTACGAGATCAAGGACGAAGGCTACCCCTTGCTCCTTCTCCACGGCTTCACCGGCGCCGGCAGCAACTGGTCGCTGATCTTCCGGGAGCCGACCGGCGGCCATCAATTGATCATTCCGGACCTGCGCGGCCACGGCCGGTCGACCAATCCATCGGGGGAATTTACGCATCGGCAGTCCGCGCTCGACGTGCTGGCCCTGCTGGACGTGTTGAAGATCGAGAAATTCATGGCGATCGGCCTGAGCGCCGGAGCCAATACCCTTCTGCACATGGCGGCCCGGCAGCCGGACCGGATCGACTCCATGGTGCTGGTCAGCGCGGCGCCCTATTTTCCCGAGCCGGCGCGCGCCATCATGAGCCAGATGACGGAGGAAAACCGGACCGAGGAGGAATGGCTGCAGATGCGCCAGTGGCACTACCACGGCGACGAGCAGATCCGTGCACTCTGGAGACAGGGGAACGCTTTCAAGGACAGCTACGACGACATGAATTTCACGCCCGCGGACCTGGCCAGGATCACGACGCCGACCCTGATCGTCCATGGGGACCGGGATCCGCTGTACCCTTTGAATATCGCGACGGAAATGTACGCCGCCCTCCCGAAGGCCCAGCTCTGGATTGTCCCGAAGGGTGGGCACTGCCCCGTCTTCGGAGGAGACATGTCCCGCCGTTTCGTCGACGTGGCCATGGATTTCGTGGGCACTCCCAGGGACAAGCAATGACCTTCCGGCTTCAGCTCGCTCCCCTTAAAGGTGGCGAGATCCTCGATTGAATTGAACTTTCTAGAAGCTCCCCCTGGAGGCACCGCCGGCCTCTTGGGGCGGACTGGAGGCCTCTCTGCAACAACCGCCGGCGCCCAAAGGACAAGCGCCGGCCGCTTTGGAGCACCCGCCGGGGTCCCGGCAACGACTGGAGCCTTCCAACGGCAGTCCACCGGCCTCTTTGCCCCCTCCGGAGACCTCGCGAATCCACACCAAGCGACCGGATGCAACACAAGACGGGCCGAATCCTCATTCGCCGGCCTCTTTGCAACAACTCGCGAGCCCGGCACAACAACTGGAGACCTCTTTTCAACAAGTCGAGAGGTCTTTGCAGCAAGTCGCGAGGCCGGCGCAACACAACGAGACCCCGGCGGAACGGCTCGCGACCTCGCGAGTTGATGCAAAGACCCCGGCGGAAGCCCTGGAGACCTTTGGAGTCGTTGCATGGACCCCGGCGAACGTTGCAGAGAGCCTTGGAGAAGGACGGACGAGCCCAGCGGACGGGCGGGAGGCAGGAACCGGAGGCCGCGCAGGATCAGGACTGGATGCTGCGGCCGGAAGAGTCCTTCCAGGAACGTGAGCCGCAGGGGAACGGACCGCCCCAGGTGTCGCAACTCCATCGGCCGGACCTCACCAGCCAGGAGGCGTGCTAGCATTCCCGCGCAAGAAAACGCTCTAGGAGTCGGAGGACCATGGCGAACGGCTCGGAAGCTCACCGCGCGGCATGCGCGCAAAGCGCGGTTGCCGTCCGGTGCAGCGTTTGGGTTGGCCGCTCATGCCGATACGTTTCGATATCCGCATGCGACTCACTTCTTCATCAGACTACTCCGATTCTACCCTGAACGCCTCAAGAAGATCTAGATGCTCGGTAGAACGCCCGGGCAGGCTTTCGCCTACAAATTAGTGTACTCATAAGCTGGACAACCGCCCTTCCAGCGGTCATAGAGCCACTCGTAATTAGCAAGGTAAGAATTGGCTCTTCTCTTCTTGCGATAGTCACTTACCCAGTCCGCGAGCGTTCCGTAGTAGCGTACGACCGGCTCCTCCAAGAGGGCGCACAGCGTCGCCTCATCCGCATAACTAGTACGCACCGCGACTGAGGTTTCCTCAAAAAAGTTGAGCACGTCAGCAAGTTTCATTCCGTCGGTCCGCCGAGTAGCGAAGAAGCGTTGCACTTCGTCTGGACGCTTCCCCTCTAGGCCATTTATTAGCCCGCGCAGCACAGCTTTGTCGGGTATATCATGAAATCTTTTCATATAGGAAAACGCTATCTCCTGCCGGTGAAGTCGGACAGATTGGCGATGCTGATTAGTAGAATCCCTCAGTTCAAAGAATGCCAGGATTGATCCAATAGCTGCCGCCACCACTCCTAAGCTGGAGCCAAGAAACACGACGGTTTTGCGAATTTCAGGCTTGGATTGGAACAACACCGTAAGAGACAAAATAACTACAAATACCGAGATGATAGTGACGACGAGCGATACGGGCATTGCTTTCCGCCTTTCGGTCACTGAAATTAATTCGATGACATTCAACCTTATCGTAAAGTTGGTGCCCCTCTACCGGCCAACGTTTGGAGGTGAGCGGCGGGACCGTGCGAAGCGCGGTATTCGTCCGCTCCACCGATTGAGTTATGCGGTTTTTGCCTCGCTGGCCTCTTTTTCAAGTTTCTCCAGAATGGCCTTGCTCGCCCCGATCTCGAACTTTGAAGTGCGCTTATAGAAGCGGAACCAAAGTGCCGAAAAAAGAAGCGTCAACAGAACACCCCCGAGAATCACCGGCCACCACTTATTTGCGTCCCTGCCATTGAGGAGAGCTAACACAATTGTACCTATCACGGTATTGACTATGGCACCTCGCGCAACCCGGTCACGACTGCTTCGAATTTCAATTTGCCGTCCGAGTTCTGGAGCATGCATGAATATATCCCAGTAAAACAGCTCTCTTTCGTCCTTCTTATCGGGCAGGGACTCCCGAAACAACTTTTTTAACAAGTCCGTAATACCTTTGCCCAGAAAATCTACGAGCATCCCGAGAACGTAGATACCAGGAACGAGAAGAGCAAGTTTTGCTCCATCCCAGCCTTGAAAGCTCAGCCCTTCAGGAAGATCGCTCCCCACCAGGAGAAGTAGAGCCCGAACCCAGAGCAGCGCACACGATCCGGTAATGAGGTACTCGACAAGCATTCCGGGCAGGTTCATGGATTTCACCTCACCTATACCTCTTGCCGCATAACCTATGGATTACCCTTCCGGGGCTCTCTCCCTCAGTTTACTTACGGACAAACGAACCCTCTACACCCTAAATAGATGTAAGCGACTCATTCTCTTGATGTTCTACTGTACGCCTGTTCCTGAGCTTCGTCAAGAACGGAGCCACGGCTCCCAGGGAGGGGCTCCCGATGGCGGGCGGGGACTCAGATTTACACAATAGGCTTCGGAAGGCCCTGAGGCTTCAAGCGGAAAGAGCAAAGGCGACAGAATCTCCCTCACTAAACGCATCGAGGGGGCTTTTCCACTCCGCGGCCTCCACGATTGAGCACATTTGTATAGATCATCGTCGTCTTTGTGCGCGAAGGGGTGGCGGCAGGTATGGCAGGCCGCGTACTTGTAGATCTGGCCGCGCGGGCTTCACGTTCCGTCAAGGTTACGGAAGCTGTAGAAACAAGACCGTAAAGGATACTCGACGATTACGGGATCAGCCCGTGCTTGCGGAGCACGCCGCGCAGGTCCCGCCCGCGCTCGAGGACCGTCCGGTAGATCCACGTGTAGTGGTCCGTGGCCCAGAAGTCGATCACCTGCCGGGCCTTCAGCTCGCCAAGGAGGGGCTTGATCGCATCGTATTCCAGGGTACAGACGAGCAGGTGCAGGTAGGTCGAACGCTCGTCCCTGGCCCCCTCCGGATGCCCGGCCGGCACTTTGGGGAACATCATCTTGAGATCGGCAATCGCCTTGTCGACCTCCTGAGGGTGGGCCTCCATGAACCAATGAATATTCTCGTGGAGGAAGGTCGCAAGCAGCAACTCGTCGTCCTTGAGATGCCGGGTCGACAGGGTCAGCACCGGGTGACTGTGCGGGATGACGCTCCGGTCGCCGTCGATCACGATCCGATTGGTGAAAATCCAGGGGCTCACGTCGTAGAGGGCGATCAGGCGTTCGAGCTGATGTTGCGTGGCAACCTCTTTGGAATCGCCCTTCTTGAGCGAGATCGACACCTGAGGCTTCGGAGCCGGTGCGCTCTTTTCCTCTCCGGAGGCCGGGGCATTCCCAAGGAGGACGAAGATGAGCAGCGCAGAAGTCAGGGGGTGGGGCATGAGCGTATCTCCTCTGGTTGGGTCCTGTCCGACGATTGATACGCTTTCCCTGGACCGTTCGTCCAAGGCTCAAAGCCGCACGGGCAGCGCCGCCAGCCCCCGCAGCACCATCCCACGCCGCCAGCACAGGTCTTCGGGCGGGACGGCCAGCCGCAGCCCCGGAGCCTTGCGCAGCAGGGTATTGATGGCGATCTGACCTTCGAGCCGGGCGAGCGGCGCGCCCAGGCAATAATGAATCCCCTGACCGAAGGAGAGGTGCCGGTTGGGCTCGCGGCCGAGATCCAAGCGGTCCGGATCGGGGAACTGATCTCCATCGCGGTTGGCGGAAGCGATCACGAGGTAGACCAGGGCGCCGCGCGGGATGGTCGCGCCAGCGATCTCCACGTCTTCGCGGGCGTAGCGCTCGGTGGCCGTCTCCAGGGGGCTCTCGTAACGCAGCAGCTCCTCCACCGCCGATTCGATCAATCCTGGATCACTTCGCAGGCGATCCATTTCGCCGGGATTCCTGAGCAGGGCGAGCGTGCCGTTGCCGATCAGGTTCACGGTCGTCTCATAGCCGGCCACCAGCAGGAGGAAAATCATGGCGACCAGCTCGTCGGCGCTCAACGACTCGCCCGCCTCTTCCGCCTGCACCAGCGCGCTCACGAGATTGTCCTCGGGGTTGGCTTTGGGATCGGCCCGCCGGGCTTCGACCAGTTTCCGGATGTAGCGGAGGAAGGCCAGGACGCTGGGGATGGCCTTGAGCATTCCAAAGCTGGACGCGTTGGCCGACACGATGCCGCTCGACCAGCGGTGGAACCGGTGGCGGTCCCTGGGCGGCACGCCCAGCATCTCCGCGATGACGGTCGTGGGCAGGGGCAGGGCGTAATCGCGGATCAGGTCCAGGCTCCCCCGATGGCTTGCGATGTCCAGGAGCTCTTCGGTCAGCGTCTCGACCCGCTCCCGCATCCGTTCCACCAGCCGCGGGGTGAACGCCTTGTGCACGAGCGCCCGCAGCCGCGTGTGGTCCGGCACGTCGAGGTCGAGCATGTTGCGCGTGAGCGGCTTGAAGAAGGCCGGAACCCAGGGCTCCTTCGCGGCCTGCTCCGGCGTCTGGGCATTCCGCTTGTCCTTGGCGAAGCGGCCGTCCTTGAATGCCGCCGCCACGCCGGCATAGCGGGTGACGAGCCAGGCCGTCTGCTTGCCGGGCAGGGCCACGCGGCAGACGGGGGCCTCGGCGCGCAGGCGCTCGTAGAACGGATACGGATTTTTCTTGTGCTCCGGGCTGGCGAGGTTCACGTTCATGAGCTTGGGTGCCTGGACTGCTTCCAGATTATCACGGGAATTTGACACCCTGGCCGGACTCTGCTTCAATGCTCCGGAATATCCACATCCTTGGGAGGCGCTATGAAGATTGCTTTTCTGAAACCTCCGATCGGCGGCATTCTGGGACTCGAGATGCTGACGTTCGTCGAGCCCCTGGGGCCGATCTCCATCGCCGGCCTCCTGGAGGCGGAGGGGCACACCTGCAAGGTGATCGACTTCCGGCTCGACGGCGAGGAGCAGGGCATGGCGCTCTGCCGGAGCTTCGCTCCCGAGGTGGTCGGCCTCCAGTGCAACTTCACCACGGAGCGGTTCCGCGTGCTGCGCCTCGCCGAGCGGGTGCGCCGCGAGCTGCCGGAAGCGTTCATCCTGGTGGGCGGGCACGACGCCTCCCGCGAGCCGGGGTGGTTCAACCATGCCGCCATCGACGCCATTGCCGTGGGGGACGGCGAGGAGGTCATGCCGCCCCTGGTGGATGCCCTGAAGCGCGGGGCCGATCCCGAAACCGTGCTGGGCCTGGTCTTGAATCGGGATGGCGGGCAGACGGCCACTCCTCCCGCCCCCATGCGGGACGACCTCGATTCCCTGCCCCTGCCGGCCCGGCACCTGATCTCCCACTACGCGCCCCACTACTACATCAATTTCAGGAAGCCCTTGGCGCTCATGGAGACGGCCCGCGGCTGCCCCTTCAAATGCAATTTCTGTTCGGTGTGGAAATTCCACCAGAGCACGTTCCGCGAGAAATCGCCCGAGCGGGTGGTGGCCGAGCTCAAGGCCATCGAGGCCCCGAATATCTTTATCACCGACGACATCTTCTGGATGGACGTCCGCCGCGGCGAGGAGATGGCCCGCCAGATCAAGGCCGCGGGAATCAAGAAATACTTCACCGTGCAGACGCGCACGGACATCATCTGCAAGTTCCCCCACCTGATCGAAATGTGGAAGGACTGCGGGAGCCTCGCCATCTTCCTCGGCCTTGAATCGGTCACGGACGAGGGTCTGAAGGCGGTCAACAAGAGCAATACGCAATCGAACAACGCGCGCGCCCTGGCGATTCTCCGGGAGCTGGGCGTGGGCTACACGCCGAACTTCATCGTCGATCCCGGCTGGGACCACGACGACTTCACCCGCCTGCGCGACTGGATCGAAGAGACCGGCGCCTACAACAGCGGCTTCTCGGTGCTCACTCCCCTGCCGGGCACGGACCTCTGGGAGACGGCGCGGAACCAGGTGACCACTCACGATTGGGAGATGTACGACATCATCCACACGGTGCTCCCCACGAAGCTCCCGCTCGCGGATTTCTACGAGGAATATTCGCGGCTCTGGCGCCACGTGCTCGACGTGCGCTACCGCCACCGCGGAAAGCTGCGCACCTACGTGGGCCTCGGCGCGGCCCTGGCCACCGGCAAGGTCAGCCTGGGCGCCGTGCGCAAGGGGATGAACATCGCGAAGGTCTTCAGCAAGCCGGAGACGTTCCTGCGCGCCCACCAGACGGACAAGCCCGGGGGAGGGCACGAAGCCGTCCCCCGGTGATTCAGACGGCCGCAACCTACACGCGGTTGATGGTGATGTGCACCGTGTCCTCAAGACCGGCGAAGATGTTGCCGTAGCCGTTGGTCGTCCGTTTCGTCACGTTCAACCGGAACTGATAGGCACATCTCTGCATCTTGTTGGGCGGGTACACGCTGCCGTCATAGTCGACAGTGAACGTTCCGCCGTTCCAGTGCCGGGTCGCGTTGACGTGGTTGGCGTAGTTGTCCGCGGCCTTGTCGGGCGATGTTGGCGGTGCCGGCGGCGGAGCGACGCTCAGGTTATGGCCGAACAGGGCCGCCAGTGAATAACCCTTGAGGTGCCCTTGGGCGTCGCTCGCCTCGAGATTGAAGCGCAGCTTGCCGTTGGAGAAGGAGACGATTTCGCACACCTTAACGAGGACGAAAGCCGCGCCGGGACTGGGGGAATGCTCGATGGAGTTGATCTTCACCACGGGCGCGGAGTTATCGGTCCGCAGCTTCAGGTTACCAAAGCTCGGATCGATGATAAGGGCGGTCGAAGGCACGAGGGTCGTGCCGTCCGGGCCGACCTTGAACCCTTGGATGCGGAGGGTATAGAGGTTGTTCGCCACCTTGCTGGTGTCCCACCGGGCGATCAGGTCCGGGAAGATCCAGGGCTGGCCCGGCTTCTCGATGTAGGGCAGCTTGTAGACGTTGGATTGGCCGCCTTCGGTGAACGGCCCCATGGCCACCGTGGTCCAGCTGCCTCCGCCGAGGACGAAATCGTAATAGCTGTTGGAGAGCGGATCGTCCACGTCCTGCCAGCCCGAGCCGTCGTTGTACTGGACCTTATATCGATAGACGTCGGCGAACTGGCCGAACCAGCCGGCGATGTCGAGCGTCGAGCCGAACGGAGAGTTGGCGTCGGCGGAATTGGGGGCCGCTGCAGAGGTGTCGGGGAAGGCATAACCGCTTGCGGCCGCGCCCACGGTGTCGATCTGGTTGACGCCGATCACGCCGACGCGGGTGAAGACGAAAAGGGTGTCGTACGGCCGGCCCGAGGTGGGGGCCGCCGACAGCCCCTCCTCGGCCTTGAGGTTCACGGAGAGGACGTCGGCGATGTTGACCCGCGTCTGCGTGGCGGGGTTCTCGTTGTAGATCACCTTCTCCGCCCCATCGATCATCTGGGTGACCTTGAAGTGAACGTCCGGGCGGCCGGCGGCCCAGTTGAAGTTGACGTTGAAGGTCCCGTCGATCCCGGTCAGCGTATCCACGATGGGAGCCGTCTGCCCCTGTTGGAAAACCTTGACTTTCGCCAGTGAGACGCCGAGCTGCGAGCTCGGTTTCACGACCTTGCCTTGAATGTTGAAAGTTGCCATTTTCTTTCTCCTCAGCTCTTGAAGGGTTCCAGGTTGAGGATCACTGGCACGCGCGGCGGATCATGTCCATGTCGCCGGCCAGGGTCTCGGCAGGGATCTGGAAGAGGTTCGACTCGCCGCGGAGCAGGGACCCGGAGAAGAAACTCCGTGCGAACGTGCGCTGGTAGCCCACCACTCCCGCCACGGGCTTCTCGCCGCTCTCGTCGAAAGAGACGATCTTGACGACGCCGCTGTGCGCCTGGACGTGGCGGCGGGCGTCGATCTCCAGGAGGTCGTTCGGGCTCAGCCGGTCGCGCACGCAGCCCAGGGGCTTCTCGTTGTCATCGAAGAAGGCCACGAGCACCCGCAGCGGCATGCCGGTCGGATTGACGATCTGGAACGTGGTCCAATGCCGCGACCTCAGGTCGTAGGTGCCGATGAGGTAAGGGCTGAGCGAGCCTCCGGCGGGCGGGAAGAGGGCCGTAGAGGCCTGAGGCTCCCGGGCGTCGAAGGAGATCCCGCCCACGACCTCTCCGTCGAGCCGTAGCGAAACATCCACGTGAGCGTTCGGCAACGGCCTCTCGGGATCGCGCGGCGGCGGCGTGAAAGCCAGAGTGACGAGACGGACCTCTCGGGCTTTCAGGATCGTCCGGCCCAGCTCAATGCCCTCGATCCGGGTTTTCCAGTTTTCCGGCAGGCCGCGGACGACCATCTCGGCGGTAGCCTGCTGGTTCTTTGGATTGGCGATCAGGAATTTGACCGCACTGGCCTGATCGCCCGCGATGGGAACGTTGCCGAAGTTGTTCTGGGCGAGGTTGTTCGAAGTGTTGGAATCCCCTTGGGCCGTGAGCGTGACCAGCACGCAGAAGTGATCGAACTCGCCCACCGTATGCCCGCCCCAGGCCCCGCCGTTGTCCTCGGCGAGGTTGGAAAGATCCCACTCGAAGCTCGACCGTCTTCTCGGCGTCCGCCGATCCCATGGCCCCCAGTGTGGGGACCGTGACCACTCCGATCTCCTTGAAATCGGCGTGGGATCCCGGGGACCACAGCCCGTAGGGAGCGAACGCGAACCTCACATTCACGTTGCTGATCGCGGTGGAGCCGAGGTTCCGGATCTTTGCGAACAGCCGGTTGGTGGTCCCCCGGGAAGGCTCTCCGGGCTCGTTCACGATGCCATCCCCATCGTCGACCCAGATGTCCATGGTCTGCCAGGGAGGAGGAGACCCCGGAGGGTTCCCCCAGTCCCTGATCGAAGGGTCCGGCTGGGCCGCCGCCGGCGCGTTGCTCAGAAAGAGCAGGGAAAGACAAAAGAATATGGTGCTGATGCGAAGGGTTCTCATATCGCCTCCGTAGCGACAGTGAATTGACGCTCGTCGATTCGGCGTCTCCGTCTGAGAGGTTCTTCGCTCGCCGCGGAGGATTTCTGACAAGAATCTAAGTAATTCCCCGCCCGGGGCTCCAGGCGGGGAAACAGGCGTCAGAGCGCCGCACAAGAAAGGAAGGGATTCCCCCGCCCTGGCGCGATCTGCCGGGCGGGGGAAAAAGTTGCTCTCGATCACTTCACTCGATAGATCACGGTGGCACCGCCGATCGTCTCGCCACGGGAGTTGCGCTGGGTGACGCGGGCCGTGTACCTCTGGCCCGACCGGGCGTTGGGCGGGATCTGGACGTGCAGCTCCTGGACGTACAGCCGCCCAGGCTCCTTCTCGACCTTTACGGCTGGGGAAAAGTCCCGGAGCTCCACGAATCTCTTGCCGCCGCGCAGGAGCACCTCTCCTCCCTGGACCTCGACCTTGTCATTCAGGACAAGCCCGGGCGGCAGCGAGAAGTGCGAGCCCTTCTCCAACGTCAGAAGGCCCTTGCGCCCTCCCCAGGTGGTCTCCAAAATGGAACGCTCCAGGAAGACGAACAGGTCATCGAGGTGCTCCCTGATGTCCCTCGGATCCCTTTCCTTTTGAATGACGTGCGGGAAAGCGCGGGTTCCTTCGTCGAGCGCCAACAGGGTGCGCGCCTCCTTCGGCATCCTCCGGAGGTCGATCACGGTCTCCATGGAACGATCCTGGTTCCGCAGGTTGCCGGCGACGAAGGGGAACGCCACGCTCGCTCCCGCCACCACGTCGATCACCGACAGGTTGCGCTGGGCGAAGTTGTTGCGCTTGACGACCATGCCGGTCCCGGTGACGGGCAAGCTGGCGAAGGCATAGTCGTTGTCCGCGGTCACGGACGCGAGCAGGCAGGGATGCCAGGGGTGGCTGTTCGACCAGCCCCACAGATCCTCGACCTGCGTCGCCGAGATGCTGAACTTGGCGATCACCGTCGCGCCCGCCGGAAGGGTTCCGAAGACCGTCGTGACCGGCGCCGGGCTGACGTGCATCGCATCGATGGCCATCCAGTCCGTGGGATACACGAACTCCAACCCCACATAGGGTGTGATCCGGGCGTTGACCGCGACGTTGCGCGCTTCCCTCGGGCCCCGGTTCGTCACCCGCACGTAGAGGTAATTGGTCTGACCCCGCTCGACGCGGCTGGAGTCATTGGGATCGCCCGGATTGAAAACATTGTCATCGCTCGGACGGATCACGATATCCGAGAAATCCCAGAAGTCGCCGCCCGGAGGCGTCGAAGGCTCATTGCCGATGTCGCCCGGATAGTCGCCGATCATGACGTCTGCGAAGTCGAGGCTGCGCAGCACGTTGATCCGGCCGTGGCCCATCTCCTGGTTCCAGGTGCCGTTGGGACGGCCTGGGACCTCGGCATAGGGGACGGTCCCCACCTTGTTGGCCGTACGCTCGATGATGGCGCGCACCTGCACGTTGGTCAGTGCCGGGTACTGGCTTCGCAGGAGGGCGGCGAGCCCCGCGACGTGGGGCGTGGCCGACGAGGTGCCGTTGAAGGTCAGGTGATAGTTGCCGCCGGCTCCGGGATTGGGATTGTAGCCGGCATTCCCCTGACGGTCGGTCGTCGGGATGAGCACACCCGGCGCGACCACGTCGATCTCGGGACCGAAGTTGGAGCCCCAGGGCTCGCCGTCCGGACTGGCCGGCGACTTGCGATTGTCGACCTGGTCGGAGGCTCCGCAAGCGATGACCAACGGGTTGGTGGCCGGATACGTGATCGGTCCGTTGTAGTTGTGGGTGGCCACGCACATGACGACGTTGGCCGCGTGCGCGGCCGCGATCGCCGGATCGATGACCGCCGGGTTCCACGGGTTCCAGCCGAAGCTCATGCTGATGACGTGGGCGCCATTGGTCCTGGCGTAGTTGATGCCCGCCGCGACCTCGACATCCGTCCAGTTGACGAACGCCAACGGCATGATCAGGCAGCCGCCGGCCACCCCCGCGACCCCCTGCGTGTTGTTGAAGCTGCCGGCGGCAATTCCCGCGCATGCGGTGCCGTGATTTCCGGTGGGGCTGCCGTCCGGCAGCATGGTGCCCAGGTTGATGCCGGGGGTGGAAAACTGCAGGTCGGGATGGGTCAGGTCGCAACCTTCATCCAGAACGCACACGACGACGGTATTGTTGCCCGCGGAGATGTCCCAGCCGGTGGCGCCCGCGCCGCCGGCCTGGATCCTGACCATGTCCCACTGTTGAGCGAACAGAGGATCGTTCGGGCTCAGCGCGGTCGGTTTGATCATGGGCATGTACTCGAAATGCGCCTCCTCCACAAGCCCGCTCTCCAGCAGCCGGTTCCGGATGTCATAGGCGGATTCTCTTGCCGGGTCGTTCACCTGGAAGTAACGCAGCTCGCCGAGGTACCTCGACTTCTCGGGAACTTCCTCGAGCCCGAAGCTCTCCAGGAGCTCAGGCAGCTCGGCCGCGGCCCTTTCGTCGCCGCGCGCGGGTTTCACGATCAGCACGTTCGGCAGAGGAGCGACGAACGCCTTGGGGCCTTCTTCGTTTTCGACCCGGTATACCGGACCCACCCATTCCACATCGTCGGCCAGGTCGCCCTGAAGCCGGTTGGGCAGCTCCGCCGCCAGGGCTCTGCCCGCCGGGCTGCGCATCCAATAGCGGGTGGCGGTGTGATTGACGGTCTCGACCGGTTGCTGGCTGGCCGTGGCCCTCTGAACCGGCTCTTCGAGCACCAGCCCGAGCTCCGCCGCCGCTGTCGCCAGCGCGCGGGCCGGGCTCTCTCTTGAAGGACACCAGCAGGCGGGTGGGGTCGAGGGCCATGGTCATGCCAGGCCTCTGGGTCAAATATTCAGGAAAAGTAGCCATGGAAAGTCTCCTGTTCGACGACGGCGTCGACGGTCAATACGCTCGCTGATTCGAGCGTCTCAGGGCTGAAGGGTTCTTCGCCGGCCGCAATGGATTTCTGACAGGAAGACAGAAAAAATCCCCCGCCCGGGCTTACCGGGCGGGGGATTTACGGAAGGTGTGAAGCTCCTGCCGAGCTACTCTGTCGGCGGCGGGTCCGTGACGCAGGCCGGGCAGGGAGGTCTTTCAGGCTGTGGATAAAGCCATGGCTGGCAGGTCCCCAGCACGAGCTCGTTCTCGCCGCTCGGCTCGTTCTTGCCCCTCGCGAGAGACTCGAGCTTGGGGCACTGCCCCTGGACCGGGCAGTCGGATTTGCCGGCACAGGCCCGCTTGAGAACTTCGCAGAGCGAGAGCCTATGAGCACTGGGAAGCGGTTCCTGGGGAGGGGCGTTCGAGCCAGCCCAGAAGTTCGCTTTGAAGTCCAGCGTATCCTCCCTCGCGTCAAGGATCTCCATGACCCCCTGAGAGTCCAGGTCGGGGCGGGTATCCCATACGATGGCAGCGATCGACGAGGCCACAGCCGTGGCGACCGAGCTGCCGGTCAGCAGGACCGGGGGCTTCTCGGGCCTCCCTGTGGGCACGACGGCGTTCTCGCCATAGGCAGCCCGGAGCGGCATTCCGTTGGGACGGGCGTTGAGGAGGGGTGTGCCGTCCGCCCGTATCCCGCCTACGGCGTAGATGATCGGTTTCTGCTTCAGGGTCTCACCGCAGCTCTGCGGCCGCTCTCCTTTCTCCCACGCTCCCGGCAGTAGTGGGCCGATATTCTCACAGGGTGCCCGCTTCTGGTTTCCTGCCGCCGCCAACACCAGGACGTCGTAACTGGCTGCGTATTGCAGGGCTCGGTAGACTGCCTGCGTACCCGCCTGCATTTCGCCGATCTGTTCCTGGTCGAGACCACTGAACAGCTCTCCGTCCCAAGCCAGAGACAGATTGAGCACGAGATGTTTCTGTTGCTTTGCATTCCACCAATCGTCCACCTCGCTCCGGATCGCCTCGGCTAGATCACTCTGCATGCCGAGATAACCTCCCAGAGTGGTGTCAATCTCGCTCTGCTTCCACTTCGTCGGGTCGAATTTGATGATCGGCATCGCCAGACGGGTGGTGATCTGTGCGGCGCAGTGCTCATCAGGCCCTTCGGTGCAGATCAGTTGCCGGGCAAGGTTCGCGAGAGTGTAGCCATGTGGCGAGTTCTCATATTCCTTGGGCGCCCCCGTGCCGGTTGGGTGAGTGTCCAGGAAGGCCAGACGCACACCGAGGCGGTTGTTGATTTTGAGGGTCTCTTTCGGCTTGCCGGCCTGCTTGAGGAACTTCTCAGAATAACTCTGCCAGTCATCTCCCGCCAGTTTTTCCGTGGCGGAAGCCGAGAGGGCCGCGCAATCCCGGTCCAGCCGCACCAAGTCGCCGCTCACCACCGGTGGAGAGGAGGGGGCTTTCAAGAACTTTCTCGGCCCTTCGATCTCATACACGCAAAAGCGGCTGAGCTCCTGGATCGCCTCGTTGATCCCAGGCCCGGCCGGGGCGGAGCACTCCACGGGGGACAACTGGGGGAACAGGGGACGTACCGTCCAGCCCGCGACTTCCGGGCAGCGGACCCCGGCCCGGCTGATCCCGATCCAGCGCCAGTCGGCGCAGGCTTTCGCAGTGTCCGGAACCGAGGGCCCCGGAGGGTGAAACGTCGCGCAGGCGTTCAGTCCGAGCGCCAGCCAGGGAACAATCCAGAGAATATGTCTTCTTTTCATGGTCCTATCTCCTTAGAGTTTGACGCTCACCAGAGAAGAGGCGATTGGGGCGTCGTTGAATCTTTCGCCGCCGGAGCGCGGTTTCTGACAGAAGTTCCCGCCCCGCGGCGGGGAGGACCAGCCGCTCAAGGCTCGAACAGGCGGAAGCCCTGCCAGTCCGCTTCGCGGATTGCGCTGCCGCCAGGAGAGCTGGGCGCGCTGGAGCGCCACGGCCAGGTCCGGCTCACGGTCCCACTGCCGGTAGAGGTCCGTGAAGAACGCGGGCATTTCGCGGTCCTCGGCGGGCCGGGTGGAGGCGACGACAGCCCGCGAGCCGGCGAGGAGGAAGCTCTGAGCCAGACCGAGGCTCTCGATGGGAGTTTCGGCGGACGACCGGCCGGTCTCACAGCCGGAGAGGACGACCCAGGCCGGCACCCGGTCGAGCGCCAGGATGTCGCCGAGGGTCAAGCGGGTTTCCTCGGCGAGGAGCAGGCCGCTTTCCCAGCCGCCGAAACCGGAAAAGGCGCCGTGACCCGCGTAGTGCAGGAGATCGGCACCGGCAAACCCGCGCCGTACGGCCTCTATGGAGGCCTCTTTGCTCTTCAGCTCCTCGGTGGTCCAGGCGCGGGCCCCGGATTGCAGGATCTTGCCGAGGGTGCGTATTTCAGCACGAGCACCCGGCAGGTTGTCCCGGGGATCCGCCACCAGCAGGGCATGCGAGCCCGGAGTCCGCGGCGCGGGCTCCGCAGAGACCGGGAGATCGAGCCCATAGACCACAGGGCTCTTCGCCAGGAGGACATCGCCGCCGAACGGCAGCGCGTGGAAGTCGATGTCCTGCAGAGGTCCGCTGGACAGGATCCGGATCCGCCGGGCCTTCTCGATCAAGGCGCGGAAGGGCAGCAGCAGATGCCGGGCCAGCTCCTCGGGCGCGGATCGGGACAGGTCCGGCGGCAACTCGAAGCGTGTGGACCGCAATGGTCTGCCCGTCCGTGGCGAAGCCGGCCCAGCCGTGAGGGAGAGGGTGATAGGCCAGGATCAGCTCTCCCCGGAGTGGCGGAGACAGTTCCTCACCGGCCCCCTCTCCAGGAGGTTCGAGGAGGAGGAAAGCCTCGTCCAGAAGCTTCTTCACAGCCTCCGCCCGCGCCTTGCCCGCGATCCGCTCCCGGTCGCGCTGGTCCACGGGCAGCCGCCACTCGTTTCTTGCCCTTTCCTCCAGGGCTGCGCGCTGCTCCTGGTACCTCGCCATGAGGCTCTCCCACAGAGCCCGCCGGTCCGCCGGCAGGCTCGCCAGCCGGTCGCCGCGCTCCAGTTGCCGGAGCATCCGGGACCGTCCATGGCGCGCCACGGCCAGGGCTTCCTCCCGCCGGTCCTGTTTCAGAAGCAGCTCGACGTGCAGGCTCACGAGCGCCTGGCGCGTGGCCATGAACGTTTCCCGCCCCTCGTGGAGAGGGATCTCAAGACTCTGCTCGTCGAGCAGGGCCTCGGCGCCGCGGAGGGTCTCCAGGGCCGCGGCAGGATTTCCCAGGGCTTCCTGCGACCACGCCTGCCCGAGAGCGGCCCGCAACCTGCCGTCCGCGGAGCTGGCCGCCAGGGCGAGGTCCTGGAAATCATCAAACCGGTGCAGAGCTTCCTCGGGACGGCCTTCGCCCAGGGCGGTCCGTGCCTCCAGATCGAGCTGCCACAGCAAGAGGGGAACGGGCGCATGAGGTTCGAGCTCGCGCGCCCGCGCCAGGAGATCCTTTGCAGGCGCCAGACGGCCCTCCTGCAGGTGAGCCAGGGCCAGATTGATCAGGATGTTCGCCCTCATCTCGGGCGTGACCTCCTGGCAGGTCCCGTAGGTCTCGAGCGCTTCTTCGAGGAGCCGGGTGGGATCTCCGGCGCTCTCGCCGGCCTCGCGGGCCAGCAGCATCGACCAGGCCTGATTGTTGAGGAGATCGCCCTGCTCACAGGGTTGCCTGGGATGCCGGCGCAGTTGCTCGAAGAGCTGGGCGGCCTCGCTGGAACGGCCCACCCCGGGCAGAAGCAGGGCGAGCTCTTCTTCGGCCATCCATCGATACTGGTCCAGCTTCAACCGCTTCGCGATCGCCACGGCCCTCTGGATTTCAGCCAGTGCCGAGCGGTAGTCCCCTTCTCTTTCGGCAAGCAGACCGCGGTAGTAGCTCACGAGATAACTGATTTCCGCGGGCATTCCGGCAGGGAGGCCCAGGCCGGCCAGCGTTTCCCGGACGGCCGCGAGCCGGCGGTCCATGACGTTCTCATGCACGAGGAGCATCTTTTCCCTGATCTCGCGCAGCACATCACGGCTGGAGGTGCCAGCCTCGGGCTCCGCGAGAGACAAGGACCACAAACCCTTTCCATTCTCCGTCTCGACGAGCACGTCCACCCTCGTTGCGCCGGGCGGGATGGTCAGAGAAAACCATTGCCCGTCCTGCACCGGCTCCCCGGTTGTATCGAGCCGCTCTCCTCCAGCCTGGATTTCGATCCGTGCCTCCGGCGGAGCTGCGACCCAGAGGCGCAGTCCCCGCTTTGAGCCCAGGCCGCAAACGGGGCCCGGCAGCAGCACGGCCCGGCAGCCGGCATACTCCACTTCCAGCGGGATCCTGGCGGGATAGGCACGGTCCGCGTCGATCCCCAGAAGGAGCAGAAGGAGGAGGATCCAGAGAGACCGGAAGGGAGTCATGGCGGAAGATCCCGGTTCTGGATCTTGATTTCTTTGGATACCGCGACCCAATCCTCTTGCCGGACCTGGGCCCGCGTGGAGAAGCGCCGCAGACCGGCCAGGTCCGGCAGCTTGCCCCGGCGGCCGACGACGGCCCACAGAACCCAGTTTCCCGCCTGCAGATCGCGATCGATCGTTGCGTTCACCCTGACCGATCCGCTGGGATCCACCTCGGGCTGGACCTCCAGGCGGCGCAGGTCTGGTCCGCGGGAAAGAAAGATCTGTGTTTCCAACGGTCCTGTGCGGGACACCTTGGTCTCCGGACGCAGAACCGTCTGGAAACGGTCGCCGGGCGCGAGCAGCGGGACCTCTGCCGCGGGTTCAGTCCCTCGCATCGCGCTGACGCCGGAGATCTCCCCCATGGAATAGGCTGGCAGATGTGCCGCGGGCAGGCGCAGAAACAAGATCAGAACGGCCGCGGCCATCGAGGCCGCCGCGGCGCTCCATCCCGCGATCCGGGAAGGCAGCCTGCGGAACGGCAACAGTTTCGCCGGCGGCTTCGCGGCCTCGATCCCGTGCTGAATCGATTGTACGACCCGGGCTTCGAAATCCGCGCCGAGCGGCCGGAAGGCTTCCCAGGCTTCGCGGGCTTCTTCGGAGGTCTCGGCCAGGGCGCGCAGCTCCGCCTCCTCTTCCGGCGAGAGCGTTCCGGCGCTCAGACGGTCCCAGTGCTCGTCGAGCCGGTTGCCGTCTTCCGCTTGCTTGTCCCGCTTCACCTGTGCCAGCTCTTTCAGCCATAGATCGTCGTTCATGTCCTACCTTCCCCTCAAGGTTCTTCGCGGGTTCAGGGGGCTTTCTGACATCTCGCCGAGCAGGCGGCCGGCCAGGCGGCGCAGGCGGCTGCGCCAGGCATAGACGGCGTCGGGGCTCATGCCCGTCTGGCGGGTCACCTCCTCGAAGGGCAGCTCGCGCAGGAAGAGGAGGTCGAAGAGGTGGCGGCCCAGGGGGCTCAGCTCTTCCGTCAGGCGGTCCAGAAGGAGCCGGCATTGCTCGCGCGACGCGGTGATCTCTTCGGGTCCGCTCTCCGGGGCCGGTGGATCGAAGTCCTCGGGAAGGGTGGGGTCCTCTTTCCACGGGCTCCGCTTGCCGCTGCGCAGGATGGAGGCGGTCTGCCGCTCCGCCACGAGGCCCACGAAGTTGAGGAGGCTCAAGCCCCGTTCCGGCTGCCAGCTCCGGAGAACTTTTCCGCCGTCGGCGAAAAGGAGCAGGAAGATCTCCTGGGTGAGGTCTTCGACCTCCTGGCGGACGTCGCGGCCGGCGGCCGTCCCGGTGCGCCGCAGGAGGAGGCCCCGCGCCACCCGGCTCTGGATGATGGGCGTCAGCGCGCGGACGAGCCGAGTGAGCGCGGCCTCGTCTCCGGCCAGCGCCGCCCGTACATCGTCCTGTGTCGGCTGATCTTTCATCATCCCGTACTTTCGGGGGATGATTCCGATTATAGAACTTAATTAGATCTCAGGCGAGCCAGGGCCTGAGCTGTCACTCCCGCAGGTTGACGAATTCCCAGCCGAAGCGGCCTTTGATGCAGAGATGGCCACGGGTCACATCGTGATCGATCGGCGAGCTGACCTTGACGATCTTCTCGTCCTGCACGTGCACGGTGAGCTGGCAGCCCACGCCGCAGTAGGCGCAGATGGTGTCCGTGTCGGTCTGGCGGGATTCGTCCCAGGTGCCGGCCTGGCGCATGTCGTGCTCGCTCTTGAACATCAGCGCGCCCGTGGGGCAGACGCCGATGCAGTTGCCGCAGTAGACGCAGGCGGAGTCCGTCAGCGGCACGTCGTACTCGGTCGAGATGCGGGCGTCGAAGCCGCGCCCGGCCACGGCGATGGCGAAGGTGTTCTGGGCGTCCACGCCGCAGGCCTCGACGCACTTGTAGCAGACGATGCACTTGGAGTAGTCGCGGACGTAGAGATCGTTGTCCACCTTCACGGGCTGGTGGACGTTGTCCGCGCTCCCGGCGTGGGGCGGATGGTGATGGCCGGGCCGGGCCGCGTCGCGCTCCCCCGCCGCCGTGGGAGGGGCCGGAGGGCCGAAGCGCTCGGGTCTGGCCTCGTACCGCGCCATGTACTCCTGGAGCTGCGGCGCGGTGGAAACGTCCACGGAGGAGGCGAGCAGCTCCAGGACCAGCCGGCGGCTCAGGCGCACGCGCTCCGAATCCGTCTTCACCACCATGCCCGGCTCGGCCTTGCGCGAGCAGGCCGGCACGAGCGTGCGGGCGCCCTCCACCTCCACCACGCAGACGCGGCAGACGTTGACCGGCGTCAGGTTCTCCAGGTAGCAGAGGGTGGGCGTGTCGATCCCCACCTGGCGCGCCGCTTCGAGCAGCGTGGCCCCCTCCGGTACGGTCACGGGCTGGCCGTCGAGAGTAATCTCCACCAGGTTCCGGGGACGGGGCGGCGGAGCGACCGGCACCGGTCCGCGGGGAATGGGGATCTGGGCGTCGGGCGCGTTCTGCTGGCTCATCGGGACTCCTCTGACGGGGACGACCAGATCGGGAACCGGGACAGGGCGGATTCGATCGCGCTCGACGCCGTCTGGCCCAGGCCGCAGATAGACGCGTCGCGCATCACCTGGCCCAGCTCCTTGAGCAGATCGAGCTCCTGCTTCGCTCGGAGGCTGGCCGGCCGCCAGCCGGGCGAGCAGCTCTTCCTGGCGCACTGTGCCCACGCGGCAGGGCACGCACTGGCCGCAGGATTCATCACGGAAAAACTGAGCGATCCGCCGCAGCACCTGCCGCAGGTCCACCGTGTCGTCGAACGGCATCACGACCGCCGAGCCCAGGGAAGCTCCGGCCGCGCGCGTGCCTTCAAAAGTGAGCGGTATGTCGAGCTGGTCCGGCGTCACGAAGGCGCCGGCCGCGCCGCCCAGGAGGATCGCCTGGATGCGTCCGCTCCCCCCAAATCCCCCGGCCAGCTCCAGCAGCTCGCGCAGCGTAATGCCGAAAGGCGCCTCGTAGACGCCGGGCCGGTTCACGTGGCCGGAGACGCAGAAGAGCTTGGGACCGGTCGAGCGCTCGGTGCCGATGGCGGCATAGGCCCGGCCGCCTTCGATCAGGATGGGCAGCACGTTCACCAGCGTCTCCACGTTGTTGATCACCGTGGGCTGGCCGAACAGGCCCACCTGCGTGGGGAACGGCGGCTTGTTGCGCGGCTCGCCGCGGCGGCCCTCGATCGAATTGATCAGAGCCGTCTCCTCGCCGCAGATGTAGGCCCCGGCGCCGCGCCGCAGCTCGATATGGAAACGGACGCGGTGTCCGAGATGTCCCAAAATGTTTTCGCCCAGGAAACCGCGCTCGCAGCAGCGCCGGATCGCGTTCTCCAGCCGCTCCGTGGCCAAGGGATATTCACCGCGAATGTAAAGGTATCCGCGCTCGCATCCCGTGGCGAAGCCCGCGATGGTCATGGCTTCGATCAGCGAGTACGGATCGTGCTCCATGATCACGCGGTCCTTGAACGTGCCGGGCTCGGACTCGTCGGCGTTGCATACGAGGTAGCGCGGCAGGGGCGCGGAACGCACTCCCAGCCACTTCTGGCCGGTGGGGAACGCGGCGCCGCCACGGCCCACGAGCTTGGAATCGATCACTTCGCGCACCACGCGCTCGGGTCCCATTTCGAAAGCCCGGCGCAGGGCCAGGAAACCGCCGGCGGCGCGGTAGTCGTCGAGGCTTTCGGGATCGATCCGTCCCACGCGGGCCAGCAGCTTGAGGCCGGGTTCACCGAGTTGAGGAACCGAGCGGGCGAGGTCCACCGGCGGCGCAGGCTGGCCGGCTGTGACGAAGAGCACCTCCGCACCCGTGGCCGGGGCCAGGGCCTGCTCTCGCGGCGGATCGCCCGCGATGGTCACCAGCGCGGCCGGCGCCCGCTCGCAGAGGCCCAGGCAGGGGCTGCGGTGCCAGGCGACCCGGTCGCCGGCTCGCCAGCATCTGATCCATCTCCTCGCAGAGGGCCTCTCCGCCCTTGAACCGGCAGCCGATGTCGTCGCAAACGTGAACCGTCACCGGCGGATGGGGCCGGGTCTGGAACAGGGCGTAGAAGTCCGCCACGCCGAACGCCTCCGCAGGCGGCACCTCCAGCCGCGGCACGCATAATTGAGCGCTCCCGGGCTGATCCAGCCCACGCGGCCCTGGAGGGCGTGGAGCACGGGGAGGAGGTACTGCCGGCGGTTGCCATTCAGTACGATAGCCAGCAAGGCAGTCATCGACCGCCGCCCGCTCCTCCGGCGTGGGCTCATCCGCCGTGAAATGCAGATCCATTCAGGTCTCCATCAGACAGGCACCGGAACGGCCGCCGCGGCCTCGAGGACCTCCACGGCCCGCCCGACCGGCTCGATCCGCACGGCCGTGGCCTTGAACTCCGAGGTGCCAGACTTCGGGTCCACGGCGTCGATGGTCAGCTCATTGGTCGCCACCTGGTCGGGGAAGTGGAAGGTCATGAACGCGAGGCCCGGCCGCAGGCCGTCGTCGAACCGCACGGGCGCCAGCACGGAGCCGCGCCGGGAGACCACGCGTACGATCTCCCCCGGGCTCACCCCCAGGCGGCGCCCGTCCTCGGGAGCAACGTCGACCGTCTCCCCGAACCGCAGCGGCGAGGAGTAGAGCCCCGTCTGCACACCCGTGTTGTACGAATCCAGCCGCCGGCCCGTGGTCAGGCGCATGGGGAACTCCTCGGACAGCTCCTCCACCGGCGGCGAGTGGTCCACGCAGGCGAACGGCGCCAGCGGGCCGATCACCGGCCGCTCCCACAGCCGCCCGTGCAGGTAGCTCTCCCCGGGGTGGTTCTCGTCATAGCACGGCCACTGGAGCCCGTTCTCCGCCTCCAGCCGCGCGTAGGACATGCCGCCGTGCATGGGCGAGAGTGCGCGCACCTCGTTCCACAGCTCCTCGGCCGTGGGGTTGCCCAGGTCCCTGCCCATGCGACGGGCCAGCTCGCAGAAGATCTCGATGTCGTCCCGCACACCCTTCGGCGGGGGCAGGGCGCGGCGCACGCGCTGGACGCGGCGCTCGCTGTTGGTCACCGTCCCCTCGGACTCGCACCAGCCCGCGGCCGCGGGGAACACCACGTCCGCCAGCTCGGCCGTGCCCGTCATCACCATGTCCTGCACCACCAGGGTCTCCAGACCCGAGAGCAGGTGGATGGCCCGGTGCTGGTCCGCCTCGGAGTTGGCCGGGTTCTCGCCGATGACGTAGAGCGCCGTCAGGTCGCCCCGCTCCATGGCCTCGAACATCTGGCTCAGGTGCCAGCCCTTCTTCGGGGGGATCGGCACGCCCCAGACGCGCTCGAACTTCGCCCGCAGCTCCTCGTTCTCCACGTGCTGGAACCCGGGCAGGCGGTCCGGCAGGGCGCCCATGTCGCCGCCGCCCTGGACGTTGTTCTGCCCGCGCAGGGGATTGACCCCGGAGCCGTAACGCCCCACGTGGCCCGTGAGCAGGGCCAGGTTGATGAGGGAGCGCACGTTGTCCACGGCATTGTGGTGCTCGGTGATGCCGAGCGTCCAGCACAGCTGGGCGCGATCCGCCCGGGCATAGGCATGGGCCATCTCGCGGATCGACTCCGCGGGTACACCCGTGATGTCTTCAGCGTAACCAAGAGTGTAGGGCTCCACGTGCCGGGCGAATTCCTCGAAGCCGCTGGTGGCGTTTGCTATGAAGCTCCGGTTTTCCAGGCCCGCGGCCAGGATCTCCCGCGCCACGGCGTTGGCCATGGCCACGTCCGTGCCCACATGGAGCGGCAGGTGCCGCACCGCCCAGCGGGCGGACGAGGTCTTGCGCGGATCCACGGCGAACAGGCGCGCGCCGTTATGGATCGCCTTGAGCACGTGATGGAAGAAGATCGGATGCGTCTCCCGGGCATTGCTGCCCCAGAGAAGGACGACATCCGTCTCCTCCATCTCGCGGTAGGAGCTCGTGCCGCCACCCATTCCGAAGACCGTCGCCAGACCGACGACGCTGGGGGCGTGTCACGTGCGGTTGCAGCTGTCGATGTTGTTGCTCCCCACCACCACGCGGGCGAACTTCTGGGCCAGATAGTTCATCTCGTTGGTGGTCTTGGAGCAACTGAAGAGGCCGAACGTCTGGGGCCCCTTCTTCTCGACAGCCGACCGGAATCCGGCCGCCGCGCGGTCCAGGGCCTCGTCCCACGTGGCGGGCCGCAGGGCGCCGCCGCGTAGATCCCGGACGAGGGGGGTGCTGAGCCGGGTGCTGTTGGGTCTGCGCATAGATCCTCCGAAGTCAACCCGGAGTATATCGCGCCGGGAGGAGGGCGGGGTCTGCCAGCGCAGGCCATTCGAGCCCAACGGCAGCCATTCGAGCGCCACGGCCGCCGTTCGAGCACAACGGCGGCCATTCGAGCACAATGGCAGCCATTCGAGCGCTACGGCGGTCGTTGTGCTCAAACGGCGGCCGTTCGGACACAACGAACGATCTCCCGGACACTTTGGCGGCCGTTCGGACACCACGGCGCGCAAAGTGTCCGAACGGCGGCCAAAGTGTCCGAACGGCCGCCGTTTTGTAAGAACGCGCCGTTCCCCCGCGAGTCCGGGCGCCGGAAGTGTCCGTTTGCGTTGAGAGCTTTCTGTCTTGAGCCCGGAGGGCGGGCAGACTCATAGCCCAAGGCGTGAGCCCTGGGAGGACGTGGAGTTTTTTCCCGATTTTCCAGCCCTGAACAGGGCGACAGACTCGATCCAGGGCGTGAGCTCCCCTCGATCCGTCTGTTGCCCCTGGCGGGGCTTTTTGAATGGTGGTGGGCGCCCGGTACCCAGGGCTCACGCCCTGGGCTATGAGTCTGCCCGCCCTCCGGGCTCAAGACAGAAGCGTCTCGAGACAAACCCGCGGCATGCCCGCCGGTCCTCTCACTTCCCCAGCCCCAACTGCTCCGACAGCCACACATCCCGGTCGTAACGGATGATCTCCGCGTCCATCGCGTGCTCGGAAGGATAGGTGGCGATCCGCTTGGGGTTTGGAGCCGCCTTGTAAAACTCGATGAAGTTGTCGCGCGGCGTGTACTTGTCCACCTCACCGAACTGGAAGAAAACGGGGGCCTTGGCTTTGGCGATGGCGTTGACGGGATCGATCAGCGAGAGCTGTTCTCTGAACTTCGTCAGGTCGTCTCCCTTCGGCACGCCGGTCGAGGAGCCGAAGAGATACCAGTCCGGAAACCGGGCCGTGCCCGCGATCAGCACGAAGGCTTTCGGACGCGGGTCTACGGAGGCCACGACAGAGCCAAACATGGCGCCGTAATCGTGCCCGACGTAGGCGATGCGCTTGGGGTCCACGCCGGGCTGGGCGAGCAGCACGTCGAGCGCGCGGCGCAGATCCCTGGCCTGGTTCAGGGAGTTTTGATAATCGGTCTCCCACTTGCGGCTCCGGTAACGGGCCACGTCGGACCAGAAGGTGGAGACGAGCAGCGAGACGGTGCCCCGGCGGGCCAGCGCCTGGGCCTCTTCGAGGTGCTGGGTGCGGTTGGACGTGGGATGGCCCGGCTCGTACCAATGCACGAAGAGCACGCCCGCGAACGGACCCGCGCCGCTCTCCGGCCTCACGACGTAGGCTTCGATGGGCGGGTTGTCAGCCACGCTGCTGAAGGTCACGTCCTCGATCGTCACCCCCGCCTTCTTCTCCGTGCCGGCGACTTTGACGTCCAGCGGCTTGCCGGCGTCGTAGGCGAGCTCCTCCTCCAGAGTAGCGGCCACGGTTTTCCCCGCCCCGGCCAGCAGCAGAAGGGACAGTATCGTTCCAGAAAGAAAGGTTTTCATTCTCGAGCCTTTTCGTAGACCGGGGCCAGGAAGACAGCCTCGATGTCGGGTCCGGTCACGGGGATGCGGACGGCCAGCTGCCAGTAGGTGGCCTCGGCGCGGTCCAGGTGGTTGCCGGGCAGATCGTCCGGGAGATCGAAGGCGAGCGGCAGCTCCGTCAGGGTATCGCCCGGCGGCATGATCTTCGAGGCTCTGCTCGTAGATCACGTGAGGTGCCAGGGGGATGTCTTCGCCCGCCGGCCCGCCCGGCTCGTCCTGGACGCACCGGAGCTTCACGGTAAGGGAGCTGAAGACGTGCTGGCCCGGCCGCACGGACAGCGTCCCCTCCAGCCGGCCGCCGAGAAAGGCCGGGAACGTCGTCCACCGCATGCGCGTCCGCGGGTGGCGCAGCACCTGCCAGGTCTTGAGCATCAGGTTGAAGAGGACGAAGAGGCCCACGAGACCGACGACCAGGATCGCAAGCTTCAGGGAGGACGGCACGTCGAAGAAGGCGACGGAGCCGAGCAGGAGGATCAGGCCGAGGAGCCCGGCCACCCGGAGCACGGAGCTTTTGGGGTCCTGGGCATAGTCGGGAAGCATGCCTTCCGGGTGCCAGGGATGGTCCGACGTCCACGGTGTCCGGGGGTCCGCAGTTTGCGGCGTTCCGCGGCCCGGGACGGGTACCGACGTACGCGGCGGGTAGAACAGGGCGTAGCGCTCCCGGGATTCATGGATTGCGGGGATCGGCGGCTCGTTCATCGGCGCGGGATGGTATCACCGGGACCCGCTGCAACTCTTTCCAGCGCCTGCGGGGCGCCGGCCTCGCCGAGCGCGGGCGCGGCGTGGTGTTCTCGGGTCAGGTGGCGGGCCGGCTGCGCGGGTTCACGCCTGCGGCCTCCGCGGTCAACAGATAACCCAGATGCTGCCGCCCTGTCGGGGCAAAGTAGTGGTCCTGGGTGTACCGGAAGCCGAGCTTCTTCAGGAGCCCGCGCGAGGCGTGGTTTTCCGGATGATGCCCCGCGAAGAGCCCCTTCGCGCCGAGACGGTTGAACGCGAGAGCGATCACGGCCCGCGCCGCCTCTTCCCCATACCCGCGGCCCCAGTGAGCCTTGTGCAGATGGAACCCGATCTCATGGATGGGCTCGGAGAAAACGGGCTCGGCGGAGCTGTAGGGCTTGAGGCCGCAGCAGCCCACGTGCTCTCCAGTCTCCAGAAGAAAGATCGGCCAGTACTGGAAGCCGTGCGTCTCCAGGTTCGAGATCTCCCGCTGGAGCCGCTCCCGCACCCACTCCTCCGAGAAGGGACCGCCGAAGAGCCGGGTCACGTCCGGATCGCCCCAGAGCGCCAAGGCCAGCTCGAAATCGCCGGGGGACCAGGACCGGAATTCGAGACGTTCCGTGCGCATGGGAACCGCATGATAGCCGGTCGCGGCACGCCCAGAGTGAGTCCCGTGCTACCATGGAGAGGCGGGGAGTTGCATCTTTCGGAGCTTCATGCTCTGATCTGGCGACCCGTCGGGAAAAGGATGGCACGCATGAGCGCGATTCCGCTCGAGCAAGAGATCGAATACCCCACCTCCGACGGCCAGCCCATGGCCGAGACGACCCTGCATCGGAAGGTGATGAACGACCTCATCGGAGGGTTGGAGAACCGTTACGTCGAGGTGCCGGATGTCTGGGTAGGCGGCAATCTCTTCCTCTGCTACGAGAGGGGCAACCCTTCCGCTTGCTGTGCCCCGGACGTGCTCCTCGCCAAGGGCGTGGCCAAGTGGAGCCGTCCCAATTACCTCCTCTGGGAAGAGACGCCGCCCAGCCTGATCGTCGAGGTCACGTCCCGGAAGACCCGCAGGGAGGATCTGCGCGACAAGAAGCCCCTCTACGAGCGGCTCGGCGTCGAAGAGTACGTCCTTTTCGATCCCCATGAGGATTACCTGAGGCCGCGCCTCCAGGGCTACCGGCTCGAACGCGGGCGTTATCAGCCGATCCCTCTGGAGGAAGACGGCTCAATGCTCAGCAGGACCACAGGCCTGACGTTCCGGCCCGAGGGCGAGCGCCTGCGGATGGTGGATACCGTTACCGGAGAGCCGCTGCTTTGGCCGGAAGAGGAGGCCGCTGCCCGGAAAGCCGCAGAGAGGCGCGCCACCAGAGAGGCCCAAGCCCGGAAGGCCGCCGAGGAGCAGGTCCGGGCACTGCAGGCGGAGTTGGACCGCCTCCGCCAAGGCCGGAACGGCTGAGCGTCTCCCCCTGATCAGGGCCGTTCCGACTTTCGAATCACCAGCTTCAGCCCGGACCAGACGTCGCTGACGGCACAGACCTTGACGTCCACGAATCCCATGGGCAGGGCGACTTCCCTGATGACGTCTTCGGTGATGTCCGTCGGCACCTTCGAGGCTTTCTTGGGCCACGATACCCAGACCATCCCCGCCGGGTCCAGCCGTGTCCGCAACCGGGTCAGCTCCGTCTCCAGCGCGGCCCGTTCCGTGGTGAAGAGGTGGACCGCCCGCAGGGGTTCGTCGGGCACGGAGACGACGCGGACGCCCTCCGGCAGCTCGCCGAGCCAGGACTCGTAGTCCGGCGGAGCGCCGATGGCCCAGAGCTTCAGGGGCGGCTTGAGGCCGAGCTTCTCAGACAGCGGTTTGCCCGAGTATCCAGGCATGGTACGGTAGGGCCTCCAATCGAAGTCCAAATCTCGAGGAGGATACCCATGGCCAGGAGGAGAGGTGGATTCACGACGCAGGCTCCCAAGGAGGCGACTTTCGTCATCTCGTTGATCCTCTGGCTGATCGGCCTGCTCGCGGGGTTGGGTGTGTTCCACCTCCCCAACAACCTGGGATTCTGGTCGCTCGTGGTCGCCGGGCTGCTACTGCTCCTCGGCTCGAAGCTTGACGGGATCTGAAGCAAGGACACCAGGGACAGCAAGGACGGCAAGGACCTCTCATGGTCCCTGTTGTCCTTGCGGTCCCTGGACGGCTTCTACTCCTTTTCACTTCGCCAACACTTCCGACCCCGGGTTGAACACCACCCCCCGCGGCTTCTCCGAGAAGCTCAGCGTAAACGTCTCCTCCGCCTCGTCCACCATCACCCTGCGGCGCTCGGTCTTACCGTTGCCGAGGTCGACGGCGACGGGGACGGACATTTTGAAGCCGCGGGGCACGTCGCTCTGGCGGACCTTCACGGTGACCACGTGCTTGCCCTGGGCGTCGGGCGCGGCGGCGACGGTGGAGCTCCAGCGGTAGGCGGGGATGGCGGTACCCCTCACCCACTGGTCGAAGAACCAGGACCAGTCTCCGGGGACGCGGCGGGCTACGGTGGCTTCGAAGTCGCTCGTGGAGGCGAGGCCGCCGCGGTGGGTGCGGACGAAGTCGCGCAGGATGTCGGTGAAGGCCTGGTCGCTTCCCGTTTCGTCCTTCAGGAGGCCGCGCAGCATGTGGAGCACGAGGGCGCCCTTGGCGTAGACCTGCGAGCTGTAGGCCGTGGGCACCTCGCCCGTGTTGGCCCGCCAGCCGTGGCCGATCGGGCCGATGCGGTCGCCGTAGGCGCGGTTCTGGAGGTTCACGCGCATGCGGGTGAACTTGCTGAAGCCGGACTTGATCGAGCCGTTCAGCTCGTCGTTGTAGGCGCGGATGATCTCGTCCACGATCGCCGGGCCGTTCTTCATCAAGGCCTCGACGAACATCATGCTGGAGTACTCGGCGAAGGCCTCGCCCAGCCAGGCGTCCCGGTAGGTCTGGGCGCCCACGAGCACGCCCCAGTACTGGTGGCCCGCTTCGTGCCCCCGGAAGAGCTCGCCGTTGCCCGGCCCCAGGATGTCGAAGCTCTGCTCGGCCAACTGGATGAAGCCGTCGAAGGCCTGGCCGTGGAAGCCCGCGATGCTGGTGACGTAGATGGGCGTCTCCGGTAATTTTGCGTCGAAGAGCTGCTGGTAGAAGGCCAGGCTGTCCGCGATGTCCTCCCCCACCTCGCGGAAACGGCCCTTGCTGCTCACCTCGACCTTGGAGCCGAAGCAGAGGATGGGCGGCACGCCGGCCTTTTCGATCCGCTCCTCGTGGAAGCGCTCGGAGAAGGAGAAGGTCAGCATCTTCACGGGCTGGTCCGAGACCCAGACGGAAGTGGAGGTCCTGCCGTCCTCCTTGCCGCTCCCCTCCTCGTTACCCTCCTCGAGGCGGCCCACGGCGCGGACCTCGAACTTCTTGCGCACGGTGAGCTCCAGGCGGGCCGTGTGGGCGTCGGGGAGGATGGTCTCGTCGCCGTCCGCGCTCGGATACCACTCGCGGCCCGGAGCGTAGTTCTTGACGTCCATCTCGTATTCGAGGTCGAGCCGCCGCTCGGCGCCCTTGGCGAGGGGCTGGTCGAGGAGGACCACGAGCGAGAAGTCGTAGATCCGGTTGTCGATCCCGCGCCGGCGCCCACCGATGTGGTCGCGCAGGAAGGGCAGGGCGTGGCCGTTCTCGCTCACGGATTTCACGTCGGCGTAGTTGTCGAGGTAGAGCGCCACGGCCCGGGCGCCGTCCCGCTGGGGGGTGAAGCGGACGCCGGTCTTGAATTTCCCCTTCATCCAGTCCTCGTCGCGCCCGCCCTGGGTGAGGTCCACGGCGATGTCCACGTGCTGGAGGTCGATCTCGGGGTGGAAGCGGCTGGTGGGCCGGCCTTTCGCGTCGCGCTCGGCGGGCCGGTCGAGGCTCAGCCAGACCTCCACGGTGGGGTACCGGTCGTTGAAGCTCTCGACGCGGATCTCCTCGATCCGGCCGGCGTCGTAGTCCCAGGTGAGCCAGCCGAGGCCGTCCGTCTTCATGTCGGCCCGCAGGTAGCGGTCGCCGGGAGTGGCGAGGGCCTTGATGATCCTGGAGTCAACGTCGAAAAACCTCTGGGTGAGCCAGTGCTCGTGGCGCTCGCGGGCCAGCTTGTTGGGCTCGAAAGCGCCGGCCGGAGGGATCTGGTCCGCCTTGAGAGGCAGCTCGCCGGAGGTGCGGAGCACGAGCTGGGTGAAGGTCTCGTCGAGGCCGGCCAGATCGGGCCTCTTGGCGAAGCGGCGGAGCTGGACGAGCTCGCTCTCGTCGGGCACGGCCATGGAGATGCGCCCCTTGCCTTCGAAGACCAGACCGGTGACAGCGCCTCCGGACGTGGGCTCGGCGAGCCAGAAGCGGCCGGACTCGAAAGTCCACGTGCCACCCTCGACCGTCCAGGAGACGCCCCCGGCCGGCACGGCGACGGGCTCGGCCCGGAAGCGCCACTGCTGGAGGCGGGTGTAGTCGTCCTTCAGGGACTCGGGGGTCTGGGCGATTGCTGGGGCGGCGGCGAGGAGGAGGAGAGACAGCAGGAGGAGGATGGAGCGGTGAGGCATGTAGGGGAGTTTAACGGATGCCGCCGCCCCGCCCGGGCATAAATGCCTGGGCTACGTGAAAAGCGCCGGGTAAACCCGACGCCAAAATTTGGGAAAAGATTGAGTCCCCTTCAGGGGGCTCTTTTGACTAGCGCGGGCATTTATGCCCGGGCGGGGGTGCCGGCGCTCCGCCGCCGCTCAAAGGGAACCTTGTAGATCCAGTTCCGCACGGCATCTCTCTCTTCCCGGCCCGGGACGACGGCGAAGTCGACATGGACGGCCACCAGGTGCCCCTGGGCGTCGTAGCCGCCGACGACGGGATAGACGCCGTCTCCCCAGCCCGAGGGGAAGAGAATGAGGTTCCAGCCATTCCGCCCGAGCGGGAGGGGGACGTTGGCGATGCCTTCCAGGATATGCCCGGGATCTTCCTTGCGGGCGAACCAGGAACCCGGCTCGCCGTTCTCGAAGAGACCCGCGTACCAGTCCTCTTCCGGGGGCATGCCATGCACGAGGGCCTCGTCGTCCACGAAGCAGGCGGTCCCGCTGTCCACGGGGAAGCCGGAGATCAGGAGATCGCGCCGGGTCTCACTTGAAGGAAGATCAGGAGCGCTCGTGAGGAGCAGCGAGGCATAGGCGCAGAGGGTGTTGCCCCCGCTGACATCGGCCAGGGTCGCGCGCACCCGGTAACGGCCCGGAGGCAAGGCGACCTGGGGATTTCCGCCCCTGCGCATGCCCACGAAAGGGTCACAGATGGCGAGCCGCCCGCTGGGCAGGACGATCTCTCCACAATCCACCACCCGCAACCGGTACAGATGGCCGTTGACGGCGTGGTCTCCCTCCGCGAGGGCTTTCCAGTCCCGGTCCCGTTGATTCGGCCATGCTCTCATCTCGTTTCTCCTGCTGGTCGGCCTTCATGGAGAGATGAGGAAAAGCCTTAATCCATTTCACTCTCACAACTGCCCGCTCAGCATATAGCACATCCGGTCGAACGCCCGGTGCCAGAGCTTGTACCCGTGATCCCAGCTCCGGGCCTCGAGCTCGGTGGAGTCTTTCAGGTCGTCTTCAAAGGCGGCCTTGAGCTCGGCGGCGATCCCCTCGTCGATGATGCCCACGCCGGCCTCTTCGTTGATGTCGAAGGAGCGGTCGTCCAGGTTGGTCGAGCCGACGTGGGCCCAGATGCCGTCGATGATCATGATCTTCTGGTGGATCATGGTGCGCTGGAAGCAGAAGATCCGCACGCCGGCGTTGAGCATCTCGCTGAAGTGGCGGTGGCCGGCGTGGCTGACGATAGGGCTGTCGGTGACCTCGCCGGGCACCATGATCTTGACCTCGACGCCGCGCTGGACCATGCGCTTGAGGAGGGAGACCGTCTCCGGATCCGCGATGAAGTAGGGGTTCTGGATGATCAGCTCCTTCTGGGCGGAGGCGATCGCTATCTTGAACATCAGCTCGAGGTCGGAGACGCCGCCCAGGGGAGCGCCGGCGAGGACGTGCATACGCAGGTTCCCCGCGTCTTCCAGGTCCGGAAAGTACTTCTCCCCCACCAGCACCTCGCCCGTCTCCTCGATCCAGTGCTGGGCGAAGACGGACTGCACGGCGTTGACCACCGGTCCCCAGAGCTTGACGCCGGTGTCGCGCCAGTGGTCCTTGTCCTGGCCATTGCCCGTCCACAGCCGCGAGATGCCGTGGCCCATGATGTAGGCCTCGCGGCCATCGAAGACGGCGACCTTGCGGTGGGTGCGTTTGTTGAGCTGGCCGAGATCGATCAGGCGAATCGGGTGGTAGCGGGTGAATTTGACCCCGGCCTCGGTCAGCAGGTCCCGGAGATACTTCTTCATCTTCGTGCCGCCCATGGCGTCGACCATGAGGCGCACCTCGACCCCCTCGCGGGCGCGCCGGGCCAGGGCGTGCGCCACCTCGTCGCAAATGCCGCCGGACCACCAGACGTAGGTTTCGAAGTGGATCGTCTCCCTGGCGTTGGCGATCGATTGGAGGAAGGCCGGGAAGAACCCGTCGCCGTTCTGGAGGATCTCGGCCTTGTTGCCTTCCAGGATACTGGCCTTGGTCATGCCGGCGATCGAAGGCAAGGCGTCTTCGAAAGAATCGATGTCGGGGACGTGGACGTGGAAATCCCGTTCGCGCAGGTTGGTCCACAGCATCGTCGATACGATGACCAGGGCCAGGATCATCGAGACGAAGACCCAGATAGGGATTGTGATCATGGTCTAGAGCTGCTCGTTGATCATGTAGGAGGCCCGATCCTCGAACTTGTGCCAGAGGGAGCGCTCCTGCAGGGTTTGAAGGGTGACGCGCGTGCAGTCCTCGAGGTCCGCCTCGAAGGCGGACTTGAGCCGCGCGGTGACAGCGGGATCGATCATGCCCACGGTCGCCTCGTCGTTGATGTCGAGCGAACGGTCGTCGAAGTTGGCGGAGCCGACCTGCGACCAGATGCCGTCGATCATCATCACTTTCTGATGGTTGAGGGTCTTCTGGTACTCGTAGATCTCGATGCCCCCGCGCACCAGTTGCTCGAACTGGGCATGCCCGGCGTGGCGTACCACCGAGCTGTCGGTGACCTTGCCGGGGACCATCACGCGGACGGCGACGCCCCGTTTCACGGCGTGGATGAGGAGGTCCACCAGCTCCTGGTCGGGGATGAAGTACGGGTTCTGGATGATCAGCTCTTTCTGCGCGCTGGCGATGGCCATCTTGTAGAGCAGCTCCAGGCGGGCCACGCCGCCGTTGGGCGCGGTGGCCGTCATGTGGGCGCGCACGGGGCCGGCGGCATCGAGGTGGGGGAAGTACTTGTCGCCCGCCAACACCTCGGCCGTCATTTCCATCCAGTTCTCGGCGAAGGTGCCCTGGACGGCGTTGACGATCGGCCCCTCCAGGCGCACGCCGGTGTCGCGCCAGTGTTCGCCGTCCTGGGCGTTTCCCGTCCACTCCTTGGCTATGCCGTGGCCGAAGACGTAGGCCACCCTGCCGTCGAAAACCGCCACCTTGCGATGGGTACGGTTGTTGATCAGCCCCACGTCCTGGAGCCGGATCGGGTGGTAGTCGGAGATCTTGACGCCGGCGTTCTTCATCTCCTCGAACAGCTCGTCGTCTCCCTTGTTCGAGCCGGTGGCGTCGAGCGTTATCCGCACCTCCACGCCCTGCCGGGCCTTGGCGGCCAGGGCCTGCGCGAGGCGGTCGCAGACCTCCCCTTTCCACCATACGTAGGTCTCGAGGTGGATGCTCTCCTTCGCTCTGTCGATATCTTCGAAGAACGGCGGGAAGAACCCGTCGCCGTTCTGCAGGATCTGGACGGAGTTGCCCGCGAGGACCGGCGCGCCCGTGAGGTTGGCGAGAGAGGGCACGGCCTCTTCAAAGCTCCTGAAATCCGGCACGCGGACGTTCGAATCGCGCTCGCGTTGGGTGGACCAGATGATCAGGAACAGGACCGCGATGATCAATACGTAAAGGATCGCCGCCCCCAGGGAGATCTCGAAGATCACCCGTTTGCGGCCGGTCGGGGGGCCGTCCTTTGGCGAGGAATCAGGGGGCTCGCTCTTGGTTTGCGGCTTTCGGAACTTCAGGGGCATGCTCATGACCAGTCTCCCCTTCTTGGGTTTCGCGGTGCAGCTCGACCAGCACGGGCCAGTGATCGGAGGGTCCCGTCCGCAGAACCTGATAGGAGGTGGTCGTCCAGCCTGGATCAGCGAAGACGTAATCGATCCGCTGGCGCATGTAGCGATGGGTGCAGGCGACATCGTCGCCACACATCCGGAACAGCTCCGCCGCCATCAAGGTCCCGATCTCGGGAGCTCCGGGGGGAGCGTTCAGGTCCCCCACCAGGACGAAGGGCCCGCCAGCCTGCCTGAGCCGTTCGACGAGACCCTGGATTTGCACACTCCGTGCCGACCGGCCCCAACGCCCCCAGGCGGCGAGGTGGGTAACGTAGAAGTCGATCTCGGAGTTGCCGACTTCAGGACGGTCAAACGCGATGCGGGAATGCAGCAGGGTGCGGGGCTCTCCTGGTCCGGGGAGGAGGTGGACCTGGACGTCGCGCAGCTCTCCGCGCGTGAGCACGGCGTTGCCGAACTCGCCCTGGCCGGGGGAGAAGCTCTTGCCGAAACGCATCTCCAGCCCGGTCAGCCGGGCCAGGACCTCGGCCTGGTCTTCGAGCCGCGAGAGCTTCGTCTCGCGATGGACCTCCTGAAGCCCCACCACGTCCGGCTCGGCCTCGGAGATGGCTTTCGCGATTCCCTCCAGGTGCCGCTTCGACCAGCGGGCGCTGTGCCCCCCCATGTTGTAGGACATGACCTTGAGGCTGAGGTCGGCCATGCGGGGAGAGTGTTGCGAAGGGCGTGCCGGGCCCTCAGAACCCGAACAACCGCACGATGTTGAACCCCAGCCGCACGTCGTCCTCTTCGAAGCCCGCCGCGGAGTCGCCTCCCAGGATCTGGTCCACGGTGGTGGCCCGGGAGTTGCCGAGCACGACCTCGAAGATGTGGCCGCCGATGGCCTTGGAGAGGGCCACGTGCCAGGCGGCTCGGCTGTCGTCCAGGTCCCGGTTGGCGGGCACGTATTCGAGTTCCAGGTATTGATCTCGCGGCAGGGGGATGGTCAATCCAAGGGGGATATTGAAGGCGTTTTCGAGGCTCGGGGTGTCCGCCACCCAGGAGGGCGAGGCCAGGAGGATCCAGCCGGGCCGGATCTCGCGGGCGAGGAGGAGCTGGACGAAGGGACGGGTCGAGTCTTCCACGCCCGGCCGCTGCAGGAAGTCGGCGCCGGCCCGCACGGAGAGGGTCAGGGGCTTGCCGGCGGCCTGATTGAGGACGAGGAACTTGCTCGCGAGCTCGTAGTCTTCCTGGAAGGAGACGCGGTAGAGGGAGAGGTCGAGGCGGGACGTGAATCCGTAGGCGAGGCCGATGCCCGTGTCCGCGCCGCTGTCCAGGCCCCAGAGGTCGTGGGAGGTGCCGTCGTTGGCGGGCTGCTGGAAACGGTGGGTGAAGAGCACCTCCACCCGCCGAGCCGGCACCGGCGCGGGGGCGGCGCTATTGATCAGGCGAGTGCCCAGAGGGTTCGATTCCTGGGCCGCGGCGGGGATGGCGCCCCCGGCGATCAACAGGATGGCGGTCAGGACGGCCCAGAGCTTTGGCATGTCAGATCTCTCCTTCAGCGTCCTGCCCGTGCGACCTCACCCCGGCCCTCTCCTAAAGGAGAGGGAGAAAAGCAAAAACAGCTAACTTCGAGCCCCTCTCCTTTAGGAGAGGGGTTGGGGTGAGGTCGCCATGGCAAGGGGTCGCATTCGCAATTCAGTTATTTGGCGCGCCCGCGCGGATCCACGCGGCGATGCCGTCGATCTGCTCGGACGTCAGGTAAGGTGGCCCGTCCTGGGGCATTCTCAAACCCGTGATGCTCGGGTCGCCGCGCAGCTTCAGGATCAGATAGCTCCGTTCCGGATCTCCCGGCTCTACGCGGTCGAGGTTCGACCGCTGGGTCGATGGCCGGCCCACCAGGTTGCCGTAGGCCTGGCCGGCTTCGAGCACCAGGCCGTCCGAGGCCGACGCCGCCGCGTGGCAGCCGGCCTTGGCGCAGGTGGGCGTGAAGATCTGCGCCTGGATCTGCGAGAAGGTGAGCGCCGTCCCAGTCCCCGGCTCGGACAGCGGCTCGGTGGGCGATTTCACCGTGCCGCAGCCCGCAAAGAGAAGCAGAAGCAGGAGAAGGGCTCCGATCTTCCTCCGCTTGGTCACGGCCTGAACCCCGTACGGTCCTGGAGCCCGCTCAGCTCGTCGGATTCCGGCGGCACGGCGGGCAGCTCATAGGTGTTGGTGGTCGTCGTGCTGATCTGCTGGATCTCCACCACCATGCGCGAGGGAGTGAAGCGGACGATCGTGGGCCAGAGGAAACCGTTCGGACGCGGGCCGATGATGCGCACGAAGGCCTCCGACCGGCCGGGGAGGGCACCGCTCACGCAGAGCGTCTCGGGCAGGCAGGCGTCCTCCTTGCGGCCGAGGATGGACTCGCCCGAGCTCTGGAAGATACGCACGCGGAAGCGGAAGTCCGGAAAGGCCGGCGTGGTGATGAACCCCTGGCCCCCTCCCCACCCTGATCGTCATCCGTGATGGTGAGGGTGGCGTTCCTCAGGTTGGTATCGAGAGCGGCGCCGCCCGTGGAATTCGAAAGGGTGAGGAGCACCGTCTCGTTCGCCTCGTCCGTGGCGTCGTTCAGGATGGGCACGCTGAACGTCTTGACAGAATCGTCGTTGGCCGCCCAGTTGAGCGTGCCGGAGACGGCCGTGAAGTCCTGCCCTGCCGTGGCCGTGCCGGCCGCGGCGCTGTACTGGACGGAGACCGGGCCGTCGTCGCCGTTGATGCGCTGCACCCCGATATTGGTCGATCCCGCGGTCTCTCCCGCCGAATAGGAGCCGAGGCTGAAGCGCAGAGTCCCATTCTGTTCGCCGCCCCCGGAGCCCTGGACAGTGATCGTGCCGAACATGCCGATGCCCGGTCCACCGTGGACGGTGCAGTGGTAGCCGACGGTACCCGCCGCGTTGAAGGTCTGGGTGAAAGTCCAGGCCGCGCCCGAGACGCCCCTGGAGAAGCTGTTGTCATCGGCGCGGAGGTCGTGAGTACCCCCGGCGTTCGTCCAGACCACCGTGTCGCCCACGGCGATGGTGAGCGTGTCGGGGTGAAAGGCGGTGTCGGGTCCTACGGTGATGTTGTGGGTCGCGGCCCGCGCGGAAGCCGCGAGGAAGAAGGCAAGGGCAAGAATCCGGGTGGCCAGCTTCGGGGTACGGCAATACTGCATCTTTTCTCCTCCTTGGAGCCGACTCGGCTCGCTGGGGTGGGTCCCGGGCCGGTGGGAAAAGGTTCTGGGCCTTTCTCACGGCAGGAACCCCTGGCGGTCCTGGAACCCGCTCAGGTCGTCGGATTCCGGCGGCACGGCAGGCAGCTCATAGGTGTTGGTGATCGTCGTGCTGATCTGCTGGATCTCCACCACCATGCGCGAGGGAGTGAAGCGGACGATCGTAGGCCAGAGGAAGCCGTTCGGACGCGGGCCGATGATGCGGATGAAGGCCTCCGAACGGCCCGCCAGGGCGCCGCTCACGCAGAGCGTCTCGGGCAGGCAGGCGTCCTCCTTGCGGCCGAGGATGGACTCGCCCGAGCTCGGGAAGATGCGCACGCGGAAGCGGAAGTCCGGGAAAGCCGGCGTGGTGAGGAAGCCCTGGTTCCCGCCTCCGGCCGGATCGTCATCCGTGATGGTGAGATTGGCGTTCCTCAGGTCGGTATCGAGAGCGGCGCCGCCCGTGGGGTTCGAGAGGAGGAGGAGCACCGTCTCGTTCGACTCATCCGTGGGATCGTTCAGGACCGGCACACTGAACGTCCTGGGAGAGCCGTCGTCGGCCGCCCAGTTGAGCGTGCCGGAGACGACCGTGAAGTCCTGCCCCGCCGTGGCCGTGCCGGCCGTGGTGCTGTATTGGATGGAGACCGTGCCGTCGTCACCGTTGACTCGCTCGACGGTGACCGTGGCCGGTCCTCCACCCTCGCCCACCGAGTAGGAGCCGAGGCTGAAGCGCAGCGTCCCGGCCTGTTCGCCGCCCCCGGAGCCCTCGACGACGATCTCGCCGAACATGCCCAGCCCCGGCCGGCCGTGGATCGTGCAGTAGTAGCCCACCGTGCCCGCCGCCGTGAAGGTGTGGGAGAAAGTCCAGGCCGCGGGCGAGGGATTGTTGAAGAAGCTGTTGTCATCGGCGTGGACGTCGTGGCTTCCCCCGGCGTTCGTCCAGATCACCGTGTCGCCGACGGCGATGGTGAACGCCTGTGGGTGGAAGGAGAGGTCGGGTCCCACCGTCACGGTATGGGTGGCCGCGTGCGCGAAAGCCGCGAGGAAGAAGGCGAGGGCAAGGGTCCGGACGGCGGGCTTCGGCGAACGGCAAGGCGGCATCGGTTCTCCTCCTCGAAGAAGATTCTGCGGAGGGATTCTGAACCTTTTTTCGCCGATCAGGCACATACTGTCCGGCATGCCACCGGATGACGAGCTCACTCTGCTGCGGCGGGTGGCCGCGAAGGACCGCAAGGCTTTCGAGGCGCTCTATCACCTGTACTACCGCCGGCTGTTCGGGTACCTCCTGAAAATCACCCGCCGGGCGGAGCTGGTGGAAGAGGTGCTCAACGACGTCATGCTCGCCATCTGGAAAGGGGCGGCGAGCTTCGACGGCCGGTCCCGGCCTTCCACGTGGATCTTCGGCATCGCCTACCACAAGGCCCTCAAGGCCCTGGCGCGGCAGTCCCACCAGGAGCCGGGCGACGAGACGGAGAGGCCGGAACCGGTCGACCAGGAAGAGCCCGAAAGCCTGGCCGTCCGGCGCGAGCTGGCGACCGTGCTCGGCCGGGCGCTCGGCGCGCTGCCACCCGACCAGCGGGCCGTCGTGGAGCTGACCTATTACTACGGGCTCGCCTATCAGGAGATTTCGGAGATCGTGGGCTGTCCCGTCAATACGGTGAAAACAAGGATGTTTCACGCCCGCCGGCGCTTGAGGGAGATGCTGCCGGGGCTGGGCGTTTCGAGTCATACGGGTTAGGAGGGCGGCACATGCGAGAACGGGAAGATCTCGGGGAGAAGCTCCATGAGAGGATCTGGGGCCTGCTCCCCTGGTACGCGAACGGCACCCTTCCCCAGCGGGAGCGGGAGAGGGTCGAGGCCCATCTCGAAGTCTGCCGCCGGTGCCAGGAAGAGGAACGGGTCTGCCGGCACACGGCCGAGACCGTCCAGGGCGCCGGCGAGGTGGCTCCGACGCCCCATCCGGTGCAGCTCCAGCGGGTCCTGGCGCGCATCGACGAGGCCGAGCGCGAGGAGCGAGCCCCGCGAATATCACGGATAGGGCGGTGGCGCTTCCCCTCTCCCTTCCAGGCTCTGCTCGAGGCCACGCCGCGCGCGCTGCGGGGTGCCCTGTTGGCGCAGGCCGCCATCATCCTCCTGCTGGCCGGGGTGCTCCTCTGGCAGAAGCTGCACTCCGGCCCCGAGGGGGTGCCGGCCCCGGCCGTCTACCGCACGCTCTCGGACTCCTCTCCCGTCCGGGGACCCGTCCTGCGCCTGCGGGTGATGTTCTCGCCCCAGGCCACCGAGGGGCAGATCCGCGAGCTGCTCCTGGACGTGCGCGGCGAGATCACCGGCGGCCCCTCCAGAATCGGCGTCTACACGGTCGAGGTCCCCGCGGGCCGCGATTCCCTGCGGGCGGTGCTCGCCCGGCTGCGTTCGGAAGCCCAGGTCATGCTCGTCGAGCCGGCCGCGGGAGAGGAGGCTCCATGATCCGGCAGCCGCGTACGGCAGCTCTCGGCGTTCTCCTTCTCCTCGCCCTGGGCTTTGCGGGATCCGCCTCCAGCCCGGCGGACCCGGCGAATCCGGCGCCACTTGGCTCGCCTGGCTCGCCTGGCTCAGACATTCCGCCCCCCACGGACCGCCAGGTCATGGTCACCTATCCCCCGGCCCCTCCCTCGCTGTGGGCCAGGACCACCTCGGAGCTTGCCCAGCTCTACCAGCTCCGCACGCTCTACGCGTGGACCATGGCCTCCCTGGGCGAGCAGTGCGTGGTCTTCGAGGTGCCCCGGGGGAAATCCCCCCAGGACCTGTTGAAACGGATCGCCTCGCACCCCAGGGTGGGCTCGGCCCAGACGGTCGAGACCTTCCAGATCCAGGGCAGCACCGACCCCTACGCCAGCCGGCAGTACAGCTCGCAGGCGCTCCGCCTCGATCAGGCACACCGCTGGGCCACGGGCAAGGGGGTGAAGATCGCGGTGGTGGACACCGGCGTCGATTTCGACCATCCGGAGCTGCGCGACCGGGTCGTCAAGGCCCAGAGCTTCGTGGACAAAGGGGAGAAGACGTTCACCACGGACATCCACGGCACGGCCGTGGCCGGGCTCATCGCCGCCTCGGCCAACAACGGCGTGGGGATCGTGGGGGTGGCGCCGGGCGCGCAGATCTACGCGTTGAAGGCCTGCTGGCAGCAGCCGCCGGGCTCGCGGGAAGCGCTCTGCAACAGCTACACGCTGGCCAAGGCGGTGGACTTCGCCATCCTCCAGGACGTCCAGGTGCTCAACTTCAGCCTGGCCGGTCCTCCCGACCCGCTGCTCGGCCGCCTGATCGGTGCCGCTCTGGCCAAAGGGATCGTGGTCGTGGCGGCCGACGGCGGCACCCCGGCCCTTGAATTCCCCGCCAGCCAGCAGGGGGTGATCGGCATCCTCGGCAGTGACCTGAAAGGCGGCTCGACCGCACCCGCGGGCACCAAAATGCTCTCGACGCTGTCCGCTCCGTCGGTGGACATCCTCACCACCGCGCCCAAAGCCTCCTACGACTTCTTCTCCGGCAGCTCGTTCGCCGCGGCGCACGTCTCCGGCATCGCCGCCCTGCTGCTCGAAAAGAGCCCCAAGCTCACGCCGGCCCAACTCGCCGCCGTCATCCGCAAGACCGCCCGCCCCCTCTCCCCCTCCCCCATCGCCCAGGTCGACGCCTGCGCGGCCGTGGCGAGCGTGGATGGGGATGCGCAGTGCGGGTAAAGAAGCCTCTCATCCCTGTCCCTTCTCCTATTGCCCTCCCTCCGACCGGGAGAGGCGGGAAGTGGAGCCATAAGTGGCCGAGGGCACCGGTCTCCAAGTAGGACAGCGCTTCTTTAAGAATAGAGGTTGTACGTTGCGTTGACGGCTTCCTTGGCATGGTTGAGAAGGGCCTCTCCGACTTCATCTCGAATCCCAAGACCCGAAACATGGGTCCTCCCCGTCCGCCTCAGGTCGTGGGGCCGGATGTCCTGGAGGCCGGTAACCTCTCGGACACTCCCGGTTAGCGTGCTTGAGCTGATGGGGGGCTTAGCCGCCTCGTGGCGGGCCTGGACCCGCTCAGCGCATCACGGATTCGTCGGTAGAACCTACCCCCCCGCGAAACCGATTCTGGAGTTCCCTATCAACTTGGCATATTATAGATATCTCTGTATGGTTGCGTTAGACGTCATCCGCCATGGCCCCTAGTCATCCACTCGCTGGAGGAGTTCATCATGAAACGATTACTGCTCTCGGGTCTCTGGCTCTGCCTTTTCATGTGCGCCACTGTTCTCCCAGGACTGGACCAAGCGGACCCCGGCTTGGGAAGAGACTCCCTTCTGAAGCTGCAGAAGGAAGGCTGGAAGATCGTCCAGGACGGCGTCCTTCGACGCGAGCTGACGACCAACAAGATCGAGACGTTCGTGTTCGGCGAGGCAGGGTTCTCTTGGAAGCTGCGGGACCTCCGGGTTCAACTCGAGGTCCTTCGACGGGAGTTTCAGGTTCACCCAACGCCCGAGCTGCGGCGGGCCATCGAGAGCCACGGAAAGCTGATCGCGAGTACCCTGAAAATGATCGACCGCGCCCGGGCGGCCGATGTGAGCCGGGAAAGCAAAGTCTCAAAGAGCGGCTGCCCTCCTCCCCCCCTCTACAGCGCGAATGCCTCCTACAAGACCGACCGTCAGGGGACCTGGGCGGTTGCGGTGGCGGAATTCGATGCCTCTGCGGGTTGCAACGCCTCCGGCGAGGTCTACGCTTATGCCTTCGCCAAGACCGCGGTGAATGGGGTGCCCTCGACCGCAACCGTGACGGACGGTCCCAGGAGCGGCTCGAACGTCACTGCCAGCGCGGACGCCAACCGCGACGGCGGGGCCCACTGCGAGTCCTACGCCTACGCGAGCGTGACGAGCGACAGCCTGAGCCCCACTTCGTACAGCATCGCGCAAACGAATGAGAGCTGCCCGGCTATTAACCCGCCCAGCCCCTGTGAGTCCCTCACGAGCACCGCCATCCAAGCGGTGATCGACAAGATCGCCGCGAGCCGCGCCAAGGCAGAGAGCGACGCCGCCGCCCATGGTACGGCCGGTAGCCCGTCCCGACCTGGATGGCCGGGGTATCCTGCGGCTGCGACGAACAATCTCGACTACCTGACGCTAGCGCGTGACAACATGATCGGCATGCTTGATTGGTTGCGGAGCAATGGAATGATCGATCCGCCGCCGTTCCTCTATAATTCAGCTGGAGCCTACAACGTCACCACCGAATATGTTCGCCCCACCGTGCACTACCTTCATCTCGCACGTCACTGGGCCGGCATCAGTGTCATGTATCATGCCAGCGGGGATGCGCGAGATTCCTTCGAGCTCACAATGCAAGCGCTCGAGCTCATCGAACCGCTGGGTGCGCAGGCCGGAGACTGTTGGCTGGAGCCTTATTCGATTCTACCCTAAGGCAAAGAGCGAAGCGACCGAGGGCCGCGCGGCCCGGCGGAGCCGGGCATAGCCCTCCCTCGATGCTGCTCTGGTCATAGCCTCCGAGCGAAGACCCTAACTTAGGCCGCCTCCTGCTGACGGCCCTGAAGGCCGGCGAGCTTCCGATGCCAAAGCCGGGAGAAGGGGACGTGACTGAAGCGCTGGAGCGATGTAGGCTGCGCTGTGCGCACCTTGAACGACGGCCGTGGTGCGCACAGCGCACCCTACGAGGCGTCACCGGTTGTGGAGCGTCCCCTTCTCCCGGTGGCAGGGAGGGCGATCGGAGGAGGGACAGGGATGAGGGGCTGGCCGTCAGGAGGCGAGGATGGAGATCCGTGGCAGACGGAGGCAGGTGGGCCAGAGGTACCACAAGCCGGGAACGGCGCCGGGAACGCTGCGCCCGATCGAGACTCCCGACGCCGGTCCGGTCAAGATCACCCTCATCGACTACGGCCCGGACAGCTTCGAGGAGAAGCAGCTCACTGACATCGAGCAGTGCTTCCCCTACCGTGACAAGAAGTCGGTGACCTGGATCAACATCGAAGGTCTCCACGACGTTGGCCTGATCGAAAGGCTCGGCCAGCACTTCGGCTTCCATCGCCTCACCCTGGAAGACGTCCTCAACTTCGGGCAGCGCCCCAAGCTGGAGGACTACGGCGACTATCACTTCATGGTGATGAAATCCCTGCACTTCAAGGAAGAAGAGCTTGAAATCGAACAGATCAGCTTCTTCCTCTCCGGCACCTACGTCATCACCCTTCAACAGATTCCGGGCGACTCCTTCGAGGCCGTGCGCGATCGCATCCGCCAGGGCAAGGGGCAGATCCGCAAGATGGGTCCCGACTACCTGCTCTACGCTCTGGTGGACGCCCTGGTGGACGAGTTCTTCCCCGTTCTCGAAGCCTACGGCGAGCGGGTCGAGGAGCTCGAAGACGAGGTGATCGACAGACCCACGCCCGAGATCCTCAACGAGATCCACCGCATCAAGCGCGAGCTCCTCCTCGTGCGGCGAACGGCGTGGCCCGAGCGCGAGGTCATCAACGCCTTGCAGAGGGAAGAGGCCCACCTGATCCGGCCCGAGATCCGGGTCTTCCTGCGCGACTGCTACGACCACACCATCCAGGTGATCGACATGGTCGAGACCTACCGGGACCTGGCTTCGGGCCTGCTGGAGGTCTATCTCTCCAGCGCCAGCAACCGCCTGAACGAGGTGATGAAGGTGCTTACCATCATCTCGACCATCTTCATCCCCCTGAACTTCATCGCCGGCGTCTACGGCATGAACTTCAATCCCGAGGCGAGCCCCCTCAACATGCCGGAGCTCAACTGGTTTTTCGGGTATCCCTTCGCCCTGAGCTTCATGGCGATCGTCTCCGGCTGCCTGGTCATGTACTTCCGCCGCAAGGGGTGGTTCTAGGCGCAGTCACCCTCAGCGGGAATCCTGGCGATGACGCAAAGCCTTATCAGGAAAGGCAAGTCAGGAAAGCTATCGAGGAGATTGGGGAATGAAGCTCAGCGATCGGTATCACAAGTGGGTCGAATGGAGCGAAGAGGACGCGGCCTATCTCGGCAAGTGTCCGGACCTGATCACGGGCATCCAGGGAGATGACCCGGTACGGCTCTATGCCGAGCTTCACGACGTGATCGAGGACGTCATCCGCCATTTCGAGGCTGAAGGGCGTTCCCTTCCTGCTCCTCGTGTCCGGCCCATGCGAGAAGTCGCTTGACGTCCGGAATCCGGTCCTGTCCCCCCTCTTGACGTCCCAGGCGTCTCCTGGCATCCTTTTAAGCAACAGGGCGACGCCCATCGCCCAACCCCGCTCGGTCTCCCCCCGCGAGACCCTCGGCCGGGGCAAAGGGGTTCTCAGGCCTCGGGTTCTGTGTCTCGTTTCTTCCGGCGGCGATGTTCAGGCGGGGGCTGGTCATCGTGTAGCCGAGGAGACGAACACATGACTCTGCAGAAAAAACTCAAGAAGACAATCCGGGCCCGGTCTCAGAAGACTGGCGAAAGCTATACCGCGGCGCGCCATCAGGTCCTCCTCGCGCGCGAAAAGAAGGCCGAAACCCCCGAGCAGCCCAACCCTGTGGCCGTCCAGGAGCCACAGGCACCGGTCGCGCCACCCGTTCCGGAAACTCCCGCCGCTCCTCCTGCCAAGCCGTCGCGGGGCCAGGTCAACGACGAGGCCGCCCGCAAGAAGACCGGCCACGGTCTCGATCACTGGTTCGCCGTGCTGGACGCGTTCGGCGGGACCACCAAGGGTCACACCGCGTCCGCGGCCCATCTGCACAAGGATCACGGAGTTCCGGGCTGGTATGCCCAGGGCATCACCGTGGCCTACGAGCGTGAGCGTGGGCTGCGGGACGTGAACCAGTCCTGCACCGGCTCCTTCCAGGTCTCCGTCTCGAAGACGGTCCCCGCCCCCGTGGCCGAGGTGGTCGACGCGCTCAGGAACCCGGAGCGCCGGGCCGCGTGGCTCCAGGACGCCGATCCCGCGCTCGTCCAGGCCCTCGACGCCGCCTTCACGGGTGACAAGCCGCGGGAGGTGAAGACCAAGGGAGACAACTACGCCTGGCTGCGCTTCCCCTGGGACGGCACGGTCGTGATCTACATCAACGGCAAGCCCAAGGGCGCGAGCGTGGTGGCGGACAACAGTGATCTCCCCAGCCCCGATCTGATCGAGCAGCGGCGCGCGCAGTGGAAGGTGGCGCTCGCCGGGCTTCAGCGACATCTGGGGGGGTGACGGGACGGTCCTGAAACTGGACGGTCCTGGTCTAGGAGCCTGTCGGCTTACCTCCGATTGCGGGGAAAAATGTCCCCCCCAGGGGTGGCCTCGGGGCAACTCGGCCTCTTGAGACTCGACGGGGCCTTGCGGATGATCAGAGGAGCGGAGCGACCGTTTGGCGTCTTCCCAGCGAGTTCTGGAGGGCTCGGAAGCGCTCTGGGGCGCCGCTTCCGCCTTATTTATGCAACCTGCGGGGTCCAGCCGCTCCGGAACAGCTTCAAGAGATTGTGCGTGGTACAGATCAGGCTCCACTCGGCTTGCACAGAGCCCAAGCCTCGAAACAGAAACCGTCGGATGCCACGGGCCTCTTTGATCTGCCCGAAGACCGGTTCCACAGTCTCCTTGCGGCGAGAGTACGCCCTCTTACCCATCGGGGTTTGGAGCTTGGCAGCCATCCGCTCCTGAATCGTTGCCCCGGAAGCAAGGGCTTCCACAGGAATTGCCGGTGGAGTGCCACGCTTCTGTCGGCCCGGAGCGACATACGGCTCGATCTTCTGCCCTTCAAGATAGTTCACGTTGTCTTCACTGAAGTAGCCGGCATCCGCGCTCAGCTCTTGCGGAACCCGCTTCTCCAGATTGACTTTCATCTGCTCGATCAGCGGTTTGACTTGCTGTTTGTCGTTGGCTTGTTGGGTCACCTGCTCGGCCAAGATCACCTGCGTTTCGCTCGCCACCACCGCTTGGCAGTTATAGGACTGTTCGAACGATTTCGTGGCGCCATCTCGCATGATCCGAGAGTCGGGATCGGTGAAGTTCCGCTGGGCCTTGTCCTCTGGCTTCACCGCTTGCGGCGGCGCAAGCTCGTTGCCTCCGGCCGACGCCTCACAACCGCCCTTGCCCTTCGCCTTGGCTTTGGCCTCTTTCTCTTCACGACGCCTCTGCTCTGCGGCCTCAGCTTCCGCCTCTAACGCCTTCTTGGCTTGCCGGATCTTTTCCAAGCGGTGCTGGCGAAAACGAAGCTCGTCCGGCAATTCATCGCCCCGCTTCGACCCATGCTCGGCATCTTCAGCTTGATCCACCGCTTCGGCCGCAGCCAGCAAGTCCGCCACTTGAGCTTCCAATTCGCCGATCTTCTCCGCCATCCGACCGTAGCTCATCGCTTTGTGCTTCGACGCGTTGGCCCGCATCTTCGTGCCGTCCAGAGCCACATGACCCAGACGCACCAAGCCCGCCTTCTCGCACAGGCGAAGAACCTGCACGAAAAGACGCGACAAAGCTTCCAGGTGGCGCCGGCGAAACTCTGCCACCGTGGCATGATCTGGGTGTTGATTGGCGGCCAGAACTCGGAACGGCACCGACTCGTAGGTCGCTTTCTCGATCTTACGCGAACTCCTCACACCGACGCAGTAGCCATAGACCAAGAGACCCACCAGCAGACGGGGATCAAACCCCGGACGCCCGCCCTGCGAGCCATCGTAGGAGGCGTAGATCTCGGACAGATCCAACGTCTCCACCACATCCAGAATGAAATAGGCCAAGTGCCCCTCTTCCAGCCAATCCCGAAGGTCCGGAGGCAGAAGCAACAACTGGCCTGGCTCGTAATTGAGGAATCGGTTCGGCCTCATGCCGACCATTTTAACTCATTGACTAGACCTTTTCGCGGTTTCCCGACAGGCTCCTAGACGGTTCCGGGACTGGCCGTGCGTCCCGTGTGGCGCACGGCCCCGCCCCGGGCATAAATGCCCGGGCTACGTGAAAACAGCCGGGTGAACCCGACTGCTGGAGTCCCCTTCAGGGGGCTCTTTTCGACTAGCCCGGGCATTTATGCCCAGGCGGGGGCGCAGACCAATGCTCAAGGCAGGACGGACCGCTTCATCTCCTCTAGGGAAACCGTCCTCCCTGCCTTCACCTCCGCCCGAGCTTGATCGATGAGCTCCAGAAACACCTCTTGGGTGCTCAAGGCCAAGGCTTCGCGAGCGACTTTCTTCTTCATGGCGTGACCTGCCTCTATGGGACTGTCGGTGGCACGACAGTCGGTCGAGAATCCAGCCTCCCCGGCCGAGGCGCCTTCGGCACCGGCGGAGGCTTCTCCGGGAGCTGTAGGATGACCTCCCCCCTCCTGGGAGTCATGGCGCCCGGCGAGAGCAGGAGGCGCTGAGGCGGTGGAGTGGGCGTGACCTCGGGAGAGGCGCCCTTCGGGACTCCAGGCTGCGCGAGGGCCGGGGCACCGCCCCGCCTCCTCGCGGCCAGTTCCGCGAAGAGGGCGGCCGCGAAGGAGCGGATCTCGGCCTGCTCCGCCGCCTTGGCTTGCTGCGCGCCCCGGCCGGCGAAGATCACGCGCGCGTCGAGTGTGCCGGGACGCGGAGAATCGTCGGCCTGATCGCCTGCCGCCTGGAAGGGCTGCAGGCGGTCGAACCAGCCGTAGACGCGGGCGAGCTGCTCGGGATCGAGCCGGCCGCGGACCTCCCGCTCCCAGCCGCACGCCGTGGCCACGGCCTCGCCCGTCAGATACAGGACGACATCCTCGCAGATGCCCGAGGGCCCTCCCTGGTGCCAGGCGACGAGGAGCCCGTAGGCGGCACCGGCGCGGCTTCCCGCGACCTCGGCGGCCACTTGGCGCGCCCACTCGAAGATCATCCGCTGCTGGACGGGACCGGCTTTCACCTTGCCGCGCCCCCGGAACACCAGCTCCCCCTCCGGCGAGCTGCGGGTGAAGGGCGCGTACGTGTAGAGGAAGTACCAGGCGTCCGAAGCGCGGCGGGGCTCGGCGAAGAGCTTCCAGGCCAGGGGACCGCCAGCCGGTCCGATGATGGCGCCCCGGGCGCCGATCCGCACCAGCTCCCGCGGCTTCCGGCCCCGCCGCAGCTCCATGCCCACCCAGGGCGGCACGGGCGTGGCGGGTCCCGCCTCCTCCTTGCCGCTCGACGAGCCCGGAGCCGGTGCCTCGCCGCCGCAAGCGGACAGCACGAAAAGCAGCAGGAGGAAGGGGACCAGGCGTCTCATGGCGTCAGAGCAGCGTGCCCCGGAGCAGCAGGCTCGCCACGGTGAAGTAGATGATGAGACCCGTCACGTCTACCAGAGTGGCCACGAACGGCGCCGAGGCGCTCGCGGGATCGAAGCCGATCCGCCGGAACAGGAACGGCAGGCTCGAGCCGGCCAGAGTGCCCAGGAGCACCACGCCCAGGAGGCTGAAGGCCACGGTGAGCGCGATGGCCACCCCATTCTCACCGTAGGTTCCGAACGCGATCTGCGAAATCATGACGCGGGCGAAGCCGAGCACGCCGAGGATGCTCCCCAGGCACGCTCCGGCCATCAGCTCGCGGCGGAAGACCCGCCACCAGTCCCGCAGGCGCACCTCCGAGAGGGCCAGGGCGCGGATGACCAGCGTCGTTGCCTGGGACCCCGAGTTGCCGCCGCTGCTGATGATGAGGGGGATGAACACCGCCAGCACCACGGCGCGCGCGATCTCCTCCTCGTAATAGGCCATGGCGGTCGCCGTCAGCAGCTCGCCCAGGAACAGCACCGAGAGCCAGCCGGCCCGCTTGCGGATCATCTCCAGCATACCCACCTGGAGATAGGGAGCGTCGAGGGCCTCGGAGCCGCCCATCTTCTGGATGTCCTCGGTCGCCTCCTCCTCCACCACATCTACGATGTCGTCCCAGGTGACGATGCCTTTCATCTGCCCGTCCGCGTCGAGCACGGGGATGGCGATGATGCCGCTCCTGCCGAGGAGCTGGCTGGTGGTCTCCTGGTCCGTGTCCTCGGAGACCGTGACCAGGTCGGTGATCATCACCTCGGAGACCCGCTTGTCTCCCGGGGCCGTGAACAGCTCGCGTAGCGACATCACCCCCAGCAGGTGCTGCTGGGAATCGAGCACGTAGGCGTAGTTGATGGTCTCCAGGTTCTGGCGCGCCTGCATGCGGAGATAGCCGATGGCCTCATCCACCGTCATGTCGGGCCGCAGCCGGGCGTAGCGGGGGCTCATCAGGCCGCCGGCGTCATCTTCCGCGTAGGCGAGCAGGGCGTTGACCTCGCGCCGGGTGGCCGGGTCGAGCAGCGCCATGCAGCTCGCTGCGCTCCTCCGGCTCCGCTTCCTGGAGGAGGTCGGCCGCGTCGTCCGGAGGCAGCAGGCGGATCCAGGAGCGGCGGATCCCCGGCGGCGACTGGCGCACGATGAGGAGCTGATCGGCCGGCCGCATCTCCAGGAAGAAGTCCTGGGCCTCTTCGGGGGACAGGAACCCGAAGCTCTCCACGCGCTCCTCGGGCGTCAGCAGGCGCCAGGCTTCATGGAGCTCTTCTGAGCTGATGGTGGTCTCGGCCATTGGAGTCCCCTCCCGGAAGCTCCCGGGGTGGGCCCAGGGGCAGGCGTAAACATACCGCAGAGCTACTTCCGGGTGGCGGGTTTTCCCACTTCCCTGCGTATCCCCGAGCGTACCGATGCCGGCCCCCGGGCCGGCGCTGCTCAATCGAAAAGGGAACACCATGTCTATCAAGTTCAAAATTCTCGCTTTCCCCCTCTTCCTGGCCCTCGCCCTGGCGCTGACGGCGCAGCCGGCCCAGGCGGCGGCCTGCTCCCTGGCTCCCATCGTGGAGGTCCTCCCTCCTGAACCCGACTGGGTCATGCTCCGCTTCGACGACCGCTGCACTGGTGAGGCGTGGTCCAGGGTCTTGGCCCGTAACCTGAACGGTACCTGGTCCGTCATCCTTAACAACCAGGGAGAACACACCGGCTGGCGCTATGCGGTGCACAACGACGGTCTGCAACCCGGAAACGAGTACTGCTACAAAGCGCAGAATTCGAAGGATGGGATCGTCAAGACCTCGGCCACCGTCTGCATTACGACGCCGCAGCCGAAAGTGAAGCTCGGCGTGGGCACATTCAGCCTGGGCTGTGGCACGCGTCCCCGCGATCCCGAAGACGCCATCTCGGCGCGGGAGCACGCCTACATCAGCTGGGCGCTCGCCTGGGAGCTTGGGATCGACGAATCTCACGTACAGCCCGGCGGTCCCGGCCCGCAGATCCGGATCACGGTCGATTCGCCCCTGATGGCGAATGGCGCCAAGAGCTCGGTCAACTACACGGTCGCCGGGATCTGCTACAGCACCGGTATCTACGACTGGCGGCTCTGGCTGTGGAACATGGACAAGTTCTTCCTGCCGAGCGGCACGAACCCGGCCGACGTGTCCTTGACCCTCGCGGCAACGGCCCCCAGCCGCACCACCTGGACCGACAACGGCTCCGCCACGAACACCGAGGACCACTTTACCGAGCCCAATGCCAGCGGGAGCGGCCAGAAGTTCTTCCGCGAGAAGGTTGCGATGGTCGACAACAAGGAGGTGGCCCTCCTCGTGCCCCACGGCGGCGGCATCGAGCGCAGCACGAGCGAGCAGGGCCAGGCCTTCGTCAGCGAGATCGGCACGGCCAACGTCAACGTCTGGGAGGCCCAGGGGCAGTGGGGTGACAACCAGACCGACGACCGCTGGCACATCACGGCGGTGGACATCCACGAGGACGGCTTCCCCGGCCTCGCCCGCCTGCTCGCTGAGCCGGAGCTCAACGATACGCAGAACCAGGACTTCCGCTACGCCGTGGCCCTGCACGGCTTCGGAGACACGGCCGGCGTAGGCTTGATCCTCGGCGGCCTGGCCCCGGCGGACGTCCTCTGCCACGTCGCCCAGGGGATCCTGGACGAGGCCGGCACCCGGGCCGGCGAGATCGGCCTCCACATTGCCAACGCCGGCACCAACGGGGCGGACATCCAGCGCGCCAACGCGCTCGGCTATATCCCGAACCCGGCCAACCTGGAGGACCTGGAGGGCACCGCGCAGGACAACATCCTCAACCGGGTGTCCCGTGCCCAGACGCCCGGCAGCTCGACGGTCGCATGGGGTGGCATCCAGCTCGAGCAGTCGCTCGCCCTGAGGCGGGAGATGGACTACGACTTCGCCGATGCCGACGGCGACGACGTGAACGACTTCTGCACCAGCAACGAGTCCGAGTGCCTCCACAACATCGTGGCCCGTGGGGTGGCGAGGGCCGTCGCCGAATTGGTGGACGACGTCGCCCCCGTGGACCCCGCCGGCGCCTGCTGCACGCACTTCGGCCAGCGCTGCCAGTAAGCGGCTCTTGCCGGTCGTTCCCAAGATTTATAAAGTCCTCCTGCGTCCGTACCACACCCGCACAGGAGGACTGATTCCATGAACCGCCGCACATTTCTGAAACTGGCCGCCGCGGTGCCTGCCGCGTCGGCGTTCTCCGGCTTGCCGGGCACAGGCTTCCTCGCCTGGGCCCAGGAGCAGGCCCGGCAACCGGGAGAATTCAGTCCGCTCCCCGGCCCCTGGCGCGCCTGGGAGGTCACCACCCGCGTGGAGATCGTCCAGCCGGCCGGCGGGACCCGCGTCTGGGTGCCCGTCCCCGTGGTGCAGAGCGACTACCAGAAGCTGGTGGGGACCCGCTGGTCCGGCAACGCCCGTCTCATGAAACAGGTGGAAGACCCGCACGGCGCCGCCATGGTCTACGCCGAGTTCCCGGAGAGCGAGAAGGCGCCCGTGCTCGAAGTGGTGAGCCGCTTCGAGACCCGGGACCGCCGCATCGACTGGTCCCGGAAGACCCCGGCCCGCCTCACCCGCCTCACAGAGGCCGAGGTGAAGAAATGGACCCAGCCCACCCGTCTTCTGCCCACGGACGGCATCGTCAGGGAGACCGCCGCCGCGATCGTCCAGGGCAAGACCTCGGACCTCGACAAGGCGCGCGCCGTCTACGACTGGATCCTCGCCAACACCTACCGCGAGCCGAAGGTCCGCGGCTGCGGCACCGGCGACATCCGGGGCATGCTGGCCACCCGCAATCTTGGTGGAAAATGCGCGGACCTGAACGGCCTCTTCGTGGGCCTGCTGCGCGCCGCCGGCCTGCCCGCGCGGGACGTCTACGGCCTTCGCGTGGGTCCCTCCGCCTTCGGCTACCGCTCCCTGGGCACGTCGAGCGCCACCGTCAGCAAGGCCCAGCACTGCCGGGCCGAGGTCTTCCTCGCCGACTACGGCTGGGTGGCCATGGACCCCGCGGACGTGGCCAAGGCCGCCCGCGAGGAGACAGGAGAAAAGCTGCCGCTCGACCACCAACTCGTCGCGCCCGTCGCCCGCGTCCTCTTCGGCGGCTGGGAAGGCAACTGGCTGGCCTACAACCATGCCCACGACGTCGAGCTTCCCCACGCGAAAAACATCCCTCCGCTAGGCTTCCTCATGTACCCCCAGGCGGAGACGGCCGAAGGGAGGCGGGACTGCCTCGATCCGGACACTTTCAAGTACACCATCACCTCGCCGGGAGTGGCGGCCTGACCGGGAAGCGAGCCGCAGCCAGCTCGGCAAAGCTCGCCCCATCCGCCAGGCGGCACCCTTCTTCCAGAGCCAGGCACGTTCGGGTGCCGGCCCTTCAAGGAGGAATCTGATGACGAGGAAGCCGCTGTCCTGGGTGCGAGCGCTGCTGTTCCTGACGTTATTGTGGAGCCTGATTCCTGCTGTGAGCTTTGCTCTCGCCGAGGACCCGGCTCCCGACGAGTTGCTCCCCCCACAAACAGGGATCGTTCCTGAAGACTTCGCCGATGTCTTCTCCCTGGTGAAGCTCAGCGAGCCCACCACCGAGAAGGAGCTCCTGGAGCGCATGGACGCGCTCGACGCCGCGGCCTCGGCCGAGGAGGCCGCGGCCCTGCTGCCGGAATCGATCTACCAGCAGCAGCCGGACGTCGTCACCTTGATCGAAACCGGCAGCCTTCCGGCCGCGGCCGGGTTCACCGTATTCACCGGGGAAACGATCCCGGCCACCCCCGCGACCGGCGGCACGCTGCTGCCTGGTTATCCGGGACCCTACGGCTTCTACACCAGCAATCCCACCAACAACTGGGGCATGCCGAACAGCCCCACCGGCGGCTGCGGACCGGCCATCATCCGCGGGGATGGGGCCTACTTCGACTTCACGCGGGCCTGCCGCCAGCACGACCTCGCCTATCGCTGGACCCCGGTTCCCCCCAGCGAGCGGCACCTCGTGGAGAGCCGTCTCCTCCACGAGATGCTCTATGACTGCAGTCTCCGCGGTATCGTGACCAGCCGGCTCTGCGCCATCCGGGCGGGCCTCTACTACACCTTCACGACCCTGCTGGGAGGCTTCTCCTACGGTGCCACCCCGACGCCTGGCTACAACGCCACGGGCACGCCCATCGTCTGGCAGGCGCCCTACTCCTCCTGCGCGCAGGCCTCGTACGCCACGATCTTCACCGACGGCTTCGGCAACCGCGTGCCCCGGAACAAGTTCCTCTACTTCACCGGCGTCGTGCGTCAGTACAGCCGGGTCCGCTTCCAGCTCATCGACGCTTCTGGGAACGTGGCCCTGCAGCACATGACCCACGCCGCGCGGACCAACTGCGTCATCCACTACGAGCCGGAGAGGGTCCCCGCCTCCTACCTGCCCAATGGGGTGTACCAGATCCGGGCCCTCCTCACCCCGTGGGAAACCGAGCAGGTGACCCAGCAGAACCTGGGGACCCTGGAGATCTTCACGCCCACGGGAAGCACCACGTGCAACCAGACGAGCCACGCCTGGGTCTACGGCGCGCAGTACCCCATCCAGGCGGGCACCATCATCTACCCCATCGGCGTCGTCCGGAAGAACACCTCGATCTCCTTCAACTTCGTGCCCCAGGCCGGAGGCCCCTCGTACCAGCACACCACCCAGCCGGCCCGTGACAACTGCGTGGTCCACCACGAGCCGGAGGCCCGCTCGACGGCCTGGTGGAACCCTGGCCGCTACAACATCTACGCCACCTACACCGAATGGGAGACCGACGGAGTCGTGACAAGGAATGTAGGCGTGCTCGATCTTCTGGCGCCGCCCCCACCGCCCACCTGCGACCCGAACGCGGAGCAGGACTGCTACAACATGGGCGGGCCGTATCAGTGGGATTCAACCAACTGCGTGTGCCGGTGCGTGGGTAGCCCGTCGATTTGTCCGCCGGAGTAGCTCGGGCTGGCTAACCCTTCAATCAAGACCTTGGGGGCCAATGGCCCCCAAGGGACTCTCTCCGGGGAAGTAGAAGGTCATACCGAGATCCCTCTCGACATCGGCCAGGGGAACGGTGGGCTCATCTCGCTCAGCGTCCTTGGCTGCTCTCAGAGCCTTGATGTCTTCGAGGTCTTCCAGGGCTTCCTGAAGCTCGACGAACTGCTCGTAAGGCAGGACAACGAACTGCTTCTCGCCGTCCTTTTCCAGAATCTGGGGTGTCAGTATCATGGATGATCCTGAGACGTTGACGCAGCTCTCACGCAAGCCGAGTTTGATACTCGCTGCAGGCCACTTCGAGTGAAGCCGGTGCTGGCTCTCGCAACTGCCCCTCCTGGCACATCCGGGCCAGTACTTTCACGTGTCTCTGACAATCACGTTCCCTCGCCAGCCGTGGATAGTCAGGCCGTCCTTCCGCCACGTCCTCTCCGTCGAGATAGGCTAGCCAGGTCTCAATATTCCATGTGGGGATGAAGATGGCGACGCGATCGTGATCGGTGCGCTCCGCGACGTTCGCTTCACGGCAGGCATGACTGAGTTGCTGTAGACGAGCTGCGGTTCCATCCGCGTCTCCATCGATCAGCACCACAAGCGCCTGGCTGACCGGACGGGAGCGGTGGGCCTTGAGCTCCACCGGGAACCGTTTCCGTACGAACTGCTCTCCGGCCCCACGTCCGCCAGGCACCTTCTCCACCCGCATTGCTCGGGCTTCCCAACCCATCTCATTCAAGAACCGGCGAGCGAAGACCTCGTGTTGCTTGTCCTCGCAGAGAAGGACCAACTGAACACGCCGGCTCACAGCTCCCAGCCTCGCGCAATGATCTCGGAGAGCTTGAGCCCGCCATCCAGCGGAATCTCGCTCAGCCTGCGCGTCGTGATGCTCCCCGAGCTCTCACGTTTGAGCAGAACACCGGACTCACTCCCCAGATAATCGATGAGCTCTCGGGTGATGGGAGCAGAGGACGGCTTGACGTGGTCTGGTTCCACAAGCGTCCGACAGAGCCATGAGCCACGGCTGGATCTCCGAAAGGGCCACGAAGTTGTCGGGCTCGTCCAGAAACAGGACATCCTGCTCTCCAGCCAGGTGAATTAGGGAGTAGAGTGCGATCAATGCACGCTGGCCATCGGAAAGCTCGTCCAACCTCAGCTCGTAGCGCCCGCTCTTGCCATCGAATACGACAAGGAATGACCGTGCTTCCGTACCGACCTTCTCCATTCTGACGGACTGGAAATCGCTGACGACCTCGCGGAGGGACTCTATGACACCGAGGATCAGGTCCTGCCGCTCCTGGATCTGGTGCCGGTACCAGGACGCGAAGTTACTGCCGTCTGGGCTCAGCCTTGGCTCCTCAGAGACGGATTCGGCATGGAATCGCTTCGGATCCAGGGCGCAGACCGACACTCCTCGCAGAAAGTCAAGGAAGCGCGTAAGACGCTGATTGGGGGGTCGAGCGGCGACTCGAGCCATCGCTGACTCCGACCAGTCGGCAAAATATTGCGGGCCCAGAGAATGATCATCCCGGAATAGTTGAACCTCACCCCGGCGGAACTCGAAAAGCGGTCTGTTGTCGACCTTCAGAGACTCCAGCAGTATTCTCGCACGCCGGCCCTCTTTCTCGTGCTCGACCTCTAGTCGGTACGTTGCATCGGGCTCGCCTTCGAGGCTCACCACCACCTCGAAGATCTGGAGATTCCGGTCCTGCCATCGTGTGAGCGAGCGCGTCGGAAAGATGTCAGGGTCCGTCACTTTCCCTGTCCCGCTCAAAAGTTGCCGCAAGGCGAAGAGCACGTCGAGTACCGACGATTTGCCCGAGCCGTTTGGACCCACCAGGAGAGTCAGCTCCTGGAGCTCCAGCGTGAAATTCACGAGGCACCGGTAATTGTCCACGTACAACCGCTTCAGCATGGTCGCTCTCCCGCGCCCTTAGGGTCCGGCAGTTGAATAGAGGCCACTTTCTGCCCTTCTGCGGGATCTTCCTCCAGTGAGGCCTCCGCTTCTACGTAGTCCGCGATCGCGCGCTCGAAGCTGGGGTCTCTCTTGCGGCAGGCGCGCAATCTACCCAAGGTCGCCTCGAGGTCCGGATCGACTTTGTTTCTGGCCTTCTGGGTCATGTCTGTAGCCCTCCCTGATACCCTATCCTACCCTGCCACCATTTGAACGATGGTTCAAACCACCGCCGACTCTAGCAAAGTCCTGGAAAAGAAGCGCGGCATCCTCGACGCCGCGTCCCGGGTGTTTCGCCGCAAGGGGCTCCACGCCACGTGCATGCGGGACATCGCGGCAGAGCTTGGGATGGTGGTGGGCAATCTCCTCCTACTACTTCCGGGACAAGGAGGAGTTGCTCGCCTTTCGTCCAGGAGGACGTTCTCGCGGGGCCTGCTCGGTCTGGCGGCGCGGGGTGCGGGAGACGGACCTGCCGGCGGAACAGGCCGGTAGCCAAGAGGCCGCAGCTCAGGCCATGCTATCGTCTTCCCTATGGAAGAAAGAGAACCTCAGGCCACCGTCCCAGCAGCCGTGCTCTCGGAGTGGGAAAAGGAGTTCGAGGCCGCAGCCCGGCGCCCCCTCCAGACCCGGCTCCGGTACGCCTTCGTCCATACCTACAAACCTGTCCTCGACGACGCACCCTATCGATCGTTCTCTACAACGGCCGAGTATCGCGCCTGGTGTGCCGAGAACCTCCCGGACTGGTTGGGCTATGGCCCGGCAGTTTGAATACACGCAGGCCGAAGAAATCCGGAACGCGTTTGATCGCCATGGGGTCCGCTATCTCTTCCTTGGGAAATCGGGCGCAATCCTGTTGGGGTATCCCGATACAACGCAAGATTCCGATCTTTTCTTGGAAAAGAGTCCGGAGAACGGGGCTGCAGCGATCGAAGCCCTGCGCGAGCTTGGATTCACCTTGACGGAAGACCAGGCCGAGGAGATCCGTCGTGGAAAGGACTTCATTCAACTCAAGAACGGGCCTTTCGATCTCGACCTCATCTTTGCTCCGGATGGTATCGAGAGCTTCGCAAAAGCATGGGCGCGTCATGTCGAGATCGAAGGATTTCCAGTTTGCCACCCCGATGACATCATTGCCAGCAAGGTAGCTTCCAATCGAGCCAAGGACCGCGAGGTCCTCCCCCGTCTTCGAGCCTTCCGGGATTATTGGGTAAGCCACTGGGTGAGCCACCGCCGCTAAACCCTCCTTGACACCCCACCCGCCCCCCTGCCACCATTTGAACGATGGTTCAAACCAACACCGACTCCGGCAAGGTCCTGGAAAAGAAGCGCGGCATCCTTGACGCCGCTTCCCGGGTGTTCCGCCGCAAGGGACTCCACGCCACCGGCATGCGGGACATCGCGGCCGAGTTGGGCATGGCGGTGGGCAATCTCTACTACTACTTCCGGGACAAGGAAGAGCTGCTCGCCTTCGTCCAGGAAGACGCCCTCTCGGGCCTGCTCGACCTGGCGGCGCGGGTGCGGGAGACGGACCTGCCGGCGGATGCCAAGCTCTCACGGCTGATCGAGGAGCATGTCGTCCTCCTGAACGAAGGGACTCCCGGCTCGCTCGCCCACCTGGAGGTGGAGGCCCTGGGCGAGACCTGGCGGCGGGAGGTGCAGGAGCGGCGCGATCAGTACGAGCGGGCCTTCCGCGAAATCATCGAGGAGGGGATCGCCGCGGGCGTCTTCCGCGAGGTCGATACCAAGGTGAACGCGCTCGCCATCCTCGGCGCCGTGAACTGGACCGTGAAGTGGTTCCGCCCGGACGGCCGCAAGAGCGCCCGCGAGATCGGCCGCGAGTGCGCCGAGCTTCTCGTGCGGGGATTGCTGGCGGGCGGGGGTAACAGAGATTCTTCGCCGCCCTTGCTTTAAGTTATATACCAGCATATTCTACAGGTCGCAGGCGTCTCACCCGGGTGCGCTGGCCTGCTGCCCCGTGTTGGAGGAGTACGAGACCCGCTCGTACGAACCACTCATAGGAGGAGATATGCGCACCAAGAGAACATCGCTGTTCAAGTCCGCTGCATTCATTGTTGCCCTCTCGTTCCTGCTTGGAGTCAGCAGTGCAGGCGCGGCCGATCGGGAAGACAAGCAGGTCACTAAGCAGATCACAACGACGAGCAAGAGGCCCGGGCCGGTGGGAGCAGGAAAGTACAAGGGTCTCGAGCACTTCCTGAAGACGCTGGACAGCTCCTCGTGCACGTCGAACTGTTGCTGGGCCGAAGCCAACTGTGCTGGCGGCGTCACCGATTGCAGTGAAACCCGATGCACGGCGTCGTGCCCTGATGGTAGTCGTGCGGGCTATACCTGCCCCGCGACATAGACGGGGAGCCTTCAAGAACAGAGAAACAGGCGGGCGCTCCTGAAGGAAGGGAGCGCTCGCCGTCTTTCCCGGGCAGCGCCCGCGAGATCGGCCGCGAGTGCGCCGAGCTTCTCGTGCGGGGCCTGCTGGCCGCCCAGGATTGAACTCGCTCTGAAACCGCTCACGCCACCGCGAGCCTGAGCCTGCGCAATCCGGCGAGCTCGAGGGCCGCGAAGAGCCCCACGACCAAGGCCTGGAACACCACGAAGACCGCTCCCAGCAGCGTGGGCTCGAACCAGCCCGCGACGAGCAGCAGCAGGCTGTCCACCGCCCAGAAGGCGTTGAGGACGACGGCGGCCCATACCCCCGCCCGTGGCGGCCGCTCGCGCGTGGCCAGCCATCCCACGAAGGCGGCAAAGGGCAGCAGGCTCAGGCCCGCCCCGAGGAGCAGCGGCCTGGGGAGACCCAGCAGCCCAGTAAGCGGCGACAGGGCGAGCAGCAGGAGCGCCCCCATGGCGGCGCTGGAGACGGCGTCCAGGGTGAGCACGCGGCGGAGGAAGGTCGGAGCGGAAATGTCAGGCATGGTGTTTCTCCTTTCTTTTCCCATCGTCGGCGGGAGCGGCACGGCCTGTCGATTACTTGGGAGGTAATGTCCTTGCGGCGGCTGCTGCGCTATCGTGCCGCTCATGGAGGTGCAATCCCATTCCCGCTCCGTCCAGGTGGGAGAGCTGTTGCGGCAGTGGCGTCTGCGCCGCCGGATGAGCCAGCTCGATCTGGCCTGCGAAGCCGAGATCTCGACGCGCCATCTGAGCTTCCTGGAGACCGGCCGCTCTCAGCCCAGCCGCGAGATGCTGCTGCGGCTGGCGGAATGGCTGGACGTGCCTCTGCGCGAGCGCAACGCCATGTTGCTGGCCGCAGGCTATGCGCCGGTATTTTCCGAGCGGCCGCTCGCCGATCCTTCCATGCAGGCTGCCCGCGATGCGATCCAACGCATTCTGGCCGGGCACGAGCCCTACCCCGCCATGGCCGTGGACCGCCACTGGACCCTGGTGATGGCCAACGCCGTGGTACCTCACATGATGGCGGGTGTCGAAGACGCCGCCCTGGTGCAGCCGCCGGTCAACGTGTTGCGGCTGAGCCTGCATCCCAGGGGGCTCGCGCCGCGCATTGCCAATCTCGGGCAGTGGCGCGCGCATCTCCTGGCCCGCCTCCACCGGCAGATCGAAGCGAGCGGCGACCCGGTGCTGAGAGCGCTGTATGACGAATTGCGGGCCTATCCGGCGCCGAGCGGCGATCCCCAAGATGAACATGATTTTGCTGGGATTGCCGTGCCGCTCCAGCTCGTGACGCCGGCCGGCACGTTGTCGCTCATCAGCACCACGACGGTGTTCGGCACCCCGGTGGACCTCACCCTCGCCGAGCTGGCGCTGGAGACCTTCTTTCCGGCCGACGCGGCGAGCGCCGAGATGCTGCGCCTCCTGGGCGGTTCTTGACACCACGGCCTCGCGGTGGCAGGATTTGAACGCTGGTTCAAATCTCCCGCCGCGCCGGCCGGCTCCCCGTCAAGGAAAACTTGCATGAGCGACCTGACCACCCTGAGGCTGCAGATCAACGGCGAGGACCGTCCCGTGGTCTTCCCCACCCATCACACGCTGCTCGAAGTGCTGCGCGAGGAGTGCGGCCTGACCGGCACCAAGCACGGCTGCGAGCTTGGCGAGTGCGGCACCTGCATGGTGCTGGTGGACGGCCGGCCCGTGCTCTCCTGCCTGGCGCTCGCGGCGGAGATGGCCGGCAAGGCCATCGAGACCGTCGAAGGGATGCAGACCGGCAACGACCTCCACCCTCTCCAAGCGGCCTTCGCGGACCTCGGCGCCGCCCAGTGCGGCTACTGCACGCCGGGCATCCTGATGGGCGCCAAGGCCCTGCTGGCGGAGAACCCGAGCCCGAGCCGCAACGAGATTAGCGAGGCGCTCTCCGGCAACCTCTGCCGCTGCACCGGCTACCACAAGATCCTCGAAGGCGTGGAATGGGCCGCCGCCAGGATGCGCGGCGAGGACTGGACGCCGCCGGACGAGGTCTTCTACGGCAGCCCGCTCCCGGAGGAGGCTTAATTCTATGGCTCAGCCTCTGCGCAAGCCCGATCCAGAACCGGAAATCGAGCGCGAGATGAACATCATCGGCAAGCCGTTCCGCCGCGTGGACGGCCGCGCCAAGGTGACCGGCGCCACCAGGTTCGCGGACGACCTCACCTTTCCGCGCATGTGCCACGTCAAGCTCGTGCGCTCGCGCGTCCCCCACGCCCGCATCGTCTCGATCGACGTCTCCGAGGCCGCGAAGGTGCCCGGTTTCCTGGGCTATCTCACGGGCCAGGAGATGCCCAACACCTTCGGCATCCTCCCCGTGTCGCAGGACGAGCACGCGCTCTGCCCGGACAAGGTCCGCTTCGTGGGCGATCCCGTGGTGGCGGTCGCCGCCGTCACCGAGGACGCGGCCTACGAGGCGTCGCTCAAAGTCAAAGTGGAGTACGAGCCTCTGCCCACGATCTCGTCGATCGAAGAGGCCCTCGCCACCCCCGAGCCGCGCATCCACGACTACGGCGATCACGGCAATGTCCACAAATCCGTTTCCATGGCCTTCGGCGACGTGGAAAAAGGTTTCGAAGAGGCGGATGAGATCTTCGAGGACGTCTTCTTCTACGAGGGCAACACCCATCTGCCCATGGAGCAGCATTCAGCCGTGGCGGTGCCCGAGGACGACGACCGGGTGACCCTCTACTCCTCCACCCAGACGCCGCACTACGTGCACCGCGCCCTTGCCAAGGTGCTCGAGCTGCCGGCCTCGCGCGTCCGCGTGGTGGCCTGCTCCAACGGCGGCGGCTTCGGCGGCAAGAGCGATCCTTTCAATCACGAGATCGTGGTGGCGAAGATGGCCTTGAAGCTCGGCCGGCCGGCCAAGATCACCCTGAACCGCGAGGAGGTCTTCTACTGCCACCGCGGCCGCCACCCCGTGCTCATGGAGGTGCGGACGGGCATTAAAAAAGATGGAAACCGCGCAGTCATTACCGCCCAGCGCCTGCGCACGGCCCTCGACGGCGGCGCCTACGGCAGCTACGGTGTGGCTTCCACCTATTACACCGGCGCGCTCCAGACGGTGACATACAAGATGCCCGCCTACCAGTTCCAGGGCGTGCGCACGTTCACCAACAAACCCCCGTGCGGCCCCAAGCGCGGCCACGGCACGCCCCAGCCGCGCTTCGGCTTCGAGGTCCACCTCGATAAAATTGCCATCAAGCTCGGCATCCATCCGGCCGACCTCCGCCTCAACATGCTGGCCGAGCCCGATTCGATCACGGCCAACTGGCTGAAGATCGGCTCCATGGGCCTGCGCAAATGCATCGAGGCCGTGGTGGAAGGCAGCGGCTTCCGCGAGCGCTGGGGCCGGCTGCCCGAGGGCCGAGGCTTAGGGCTCGCCTGCGGCTCGTATCTGTGCGGCGCGGGCCTGCCCATCTACTGGAACCACATGCCCCAGTCGGGCGTGATGCTGAAGCTCGACCGCTCCGGCGGCGTCGCCGTCTTCTGCGGCGAGTCGGAGATCGGCCAGGGCTCGGACTCGGTGCTCGCCGCCGTGGTGGCCGAGGTGCTCGGCGTCTCCCTCTCCGACATCCGCCTCTGCGTGGCGGACACGGACCTGACGCCGGTCGATCTCGGCAGCTACTCCTCGCGCGTCACCCTCATGATGGGCAACGCCGCGCTTCAGGCCGCTGAGAAGGCGCGGGAGATGATCTCCCAGGCCGTCTCCGAGCAGCTCGAAGTCCCCGCAGGCCGGCTCGTCTTTGCGGAGCGCCGGGTGTTCGATGCCGCGGACCCGGACAAAGGCATCAGCTTCCAGGACGCCGTGATCGCCACGGAAGCCCGCTTCGGCACCATCGCGCTTGCGGGCAGCTACATCCCGCCACGCTCGCCGGGCCGCTACCGGGGCGCGGGCGTGGGTCCCTCCCCCGCCTATTCCTATTCGGCGTCGGTGATCGAAGTCGAGGTCGATCCCGAGACGGGCCTCTGGAACCCCGTCCACGTGTGGATCGCGCACGACATCGGCCGTTCGCTCAATCCGGTGCTGGTGATGGGCCAGGTCGAAGGCAGCGTCTACATGGGCCTGGGCGAGGTGATGATGGAAGAGCAGGCCTTCCGCCGCTTGCCGCGCCATCTCTCCTCGGCCCTGGTCCACAAGCACCCGTCCCTCCTCGAATACAAGAGCCCGACGTTCGCGGACATGCCGCCGGTCACAACGTATCTGATCGAAGATCCCGACCCGCGCGGACCCTTCGGCGCCAAGGAGGTGGGCCAGGGGCCGCTTCTGCCTGTGATGCCCGCCGTGGCGAACGCCATCTATGACGCGGTCGGCGTGCGTGTCGATCAAGTGCCGATCCATCCCCACATGGTCTTGAGGGCGATGGAAGCGAAACGCAAAGGCCACGAGCCGCGGTATGGTCCCAGGGCCTTCCCGAACGTGGAGTTCGAGGAGACGCTGATCGTTCCCACGCCCGAGCAGGGCGGCGACGGCACGGCCATCAACGACTATCGTGAGAAGCTCCGCTCCGGCATGCGCTCCGCCTCGGGCACGATGATGACCCGCGAGGAAGCGCTCAGGAAAAAGAAGCTGACCGCGCTGACGACCGATCTCAAGGGAGCCGATTTGAAGGGGAAAGGTTAACCGTGCTCCGGTTACCGCAATTCCAGTTTATTCAGGCGCGGACGCTGAACGAAGCCGCCTCGGTTCTGGCCGGTGAAGGCGCCGCTGAAGGCCAACTCGTCCGTCTCGTCGCGGGCGGCACGGACCTCTGGCCCAACATGAAGCGCCGCCACCAGAAGGCGCAGACCGTGGTGAGCCTCATGGGCATCCCCGACCTCGCGGGGTTTGAAGAAATTGATCCCATAGAGGCCAGGGGCGGCGTCACCATCGGCGCCACCACGTTGCTCGACGACATTGTCCGCCATCCCGCCGTGCGCGAGCGTTACCCCGCCTTCGCGGCAGCCGTGCAGTCCATCTCCTCTCCCCCGTTGCGCAACATGGGGACGATCGGCGGCAACCTCTGCGTGGATACGCGCTGTACCTACTACAACCAGACGGAGGAGTGGCGCCAGTCGATCGATTACTGCATGAAGGAAGAGGGGACGATCTGCTGGGTCGCCACCAGCTCGCCCCGCTGCTGGGCGCATACCGCTTCGGATTCCGCGCCCATGGCCTGCGCGCTGGGCGCCGAGGTGAAGCTCGTCTCATCAGAAGGCGAGAGGATCATTTCCGTCGAAAGCCTTTACAAAGACGACGGCATTCACTACCTCGCCAAGCGGCCGGACGAGATCCTCACCGCTCTCCATCTCCCCGCCGAGGCCACCGCGAACCGTTGCCGCTCGGCCTTCTGGAAGCTGCGCCGCCGCGGCTCGATCGACTTCGCCGTCCTCTCCGTGGCCGCCGCCGTCTGGATGGACCCGGCGGGGATCGTGGAGAAAGCGCGGATCTATCTCGGAGCCGTCGCCTCCTACCCCGTCCCCGCGCAGGCAGCGGCGGACTTCCTCGTCGGCAAGCCGCTCACCGAGGAGACGATCGCGGAAGCCGCGAAGCTCGCCCGCAAGGTCGCTACGCCCATGGACAACACCGATTTCCAGACCCAGTGGCGCGGCGTGATGGTGCAGCGCTACACGGAGGCCGCCCTGCGGGACGTGGCGGGGATGAATCCCGGACGGCTGGTGCCGAAGCATGGTCTCCCAGTGATCACATAGGAGACGATGCCTTGGATTTCGGGATCGTCCTCAACGCCGTATCCAAGCTCCTTGATGAGAAGGGATATCGCCATGCCGTGATCGGCGGTATCGCCCTTGCGGCGTATGGGCTGCCTCGGACCACGGTCGATCTTGATCTGGTCGTGGAGTCCTCGGCACAGGACGACCTCATCCGGTTCCTGGAATCCAAGGGCTATCAGACGCTCTATCGCTCGACCGGCTATTCGAATCATCGCCATTCTGATCCCATGTGGGGCAACATCGACTTCGTATATCTGAAGGGTGAGACAGGCAACGAGATCTTTTCCGCATGCCGAAGCGGGAGAGGGCCGCGAGACTTTCCGATTCTCCTGCCCAAGCCCGAGCACCTCGCCGCCTTGAAGGTCGTCGCCATGAAGAATGATCCGTCTCGAATCTTTCAAGACATGGCCGATATCCGGTTCCTCCTGAATCTGCCGGGAGTTGACCGGCGCGAGATCCAGGGCTATTTTGAGAAGCAGGGAATGGGAGACCGGTTCAATGAGCTCGGAAAGCAAGCCTGACCGTCTGAATTTCGACAGGGATCTTCCTACCACCCCGGAAGACGTCCAAGCCCTCCGGGCGAACCGTCCCAGGATGGGCGAAGACTGGCTGGATCAGCTCACGAGATTGTCCGAGCAGATTCCCAACGCCGAAGAGATTCGTTGGAAGCGGCGAACTTTTGAGGGATGCGAGCCGTTCGAGCTTCCATCAACGAAAAAGAACGAATAGGACCTCTTTCTGTGCCCTCGCATAGGGGAGAGATTCCTTTGGCAATATTGCCATTCCAAAACGGCCATTTTAAAAACGCACCCGCAACCACCGTCTTTCGATACGGCACCACCGTTCCGTAGAGACGCCCCAGTCCTCAACCACAAACCTCTCCGGGTACGCCAACGTCGGGGCGTCTCCTCGAAGGGTATATCCCTTCGCAAGGCACGCTACCCTGGACTTCTGATACGCTGAAAGCTTCTCAAAAAGGCATCAGTCGCCGTGCCCACCCCTACCACCCTCCGCCTCCAAGTCACCCCCGCCGAAGGACCACCCTTCGACCACCCCCTCCGCGGCGACTCCCTCGTCATCGGCCGCGCCATGGACGCAGACCTCACGCTCGCCGATCCCTTCCTCTCCCGCCGGCACTCGCGCCTGTACCGATCAGGCTCCAGCCTGCTGGTCGAGGACCTCGGGTCCCGCAACGGCACACTGGTCAACGGCAAGGTGATCGCCGGGCCGACGCCGGTCGGGCCGGGGGACATGATCACGATCTCCAACAGCCGGATCACCCTCCTGGAAGACGCTCCGGTCTCGGTACGCGTGGCCGAGCCGGAGGAGGACTTCCTCGACGGCACGATCTTCCACCGGGCCTCGGACCTTCTCGACCGGCAGAGCGATCCGGCGGTCGCCAATGAGACGGACCTGCGGCGCTACGCCGACCGGTTCAAGCTCCTGAACGAGGTCCACCAGGCCCTCGGCCGCTCGCTCACGCTGGCGGGGCTCCTGGAGCTGATCCTCGACCGGGCGTTCGACCACCTGCGGCCCGACCGGGGCGCCATCCTGCTCAAGGAGGCGGACGGCGGCTACCGGCCCGCGGCGCGGCGCTCCACGCTGGATGGCGCGGAAGACCTGGAGTTCTCCCGCAGCCTGGTGCGCGAGGTGGCCGAAAAGGGCATGGCCGCCCTCGTGTTCGACGTCCAGGCGGACGAGCGGTTCGCCGCCGCCCTGAGCATGCGGATCTCCGGCATCCGCAGCCTGGTGGCCGCGCCCCTGCTCGATCCGGACGGGACGCTGGGGCTGATCGTCCTCGAATCCCGCGCCGGGGTCCGCCAGTTCTCGGAGGAAGACCTGGAATTGCTCGTCTCTCTGGCCTCCGTGGCCGCCCTCCACATCCGCAATCTGGCCCTCACCCTGGAGGCGGCCGAGCGGCGGCGCCTGGAGGAGGAGTTGGCGCTCGCCCGGCGCATCCAGGTAGCCCTGCTCCCCAACCGCCTGCCGGACGTGCCGGGCTGGGAGCTGTACGGCGGCAACATCCCCTCACGGGGAGTCTCCGGCGACTACTACGAGGTGGTGGAGCGGGACGGCGGCCGGGAGTGCGTGCTCATGGTGGCGGACGTGGCCGGCAAGGGCATGGCGGCCTCGCTGCTCACCGTTTCGCTCCAGGCCCTGTCGTCCGGCCCTATCGAGGACGGCCTGCCGCCGGACGAGATCTGCGCCCGCCTCTCGCGCCAGCTCTACCGCCGCACGCCGCCCGAGAAGTACGCCACGGCCTTCCTCGGCATCCTGGAGACGGCGACCGGACGCCTGCGCTACACCAACGCCGGGCACAACCCGCCCCTCCTCCTGCGGGTTGATGGTACGCCCGAGGATATCGAGGAGCTCGCCGCGACCGGCGTCCCCCTCGGTCTCCTCCCCCAGGCGTCCTATCAGGCCGGCGAGACGGTGCTCGCCCCCGGGGACGTCCTCGTGCTCTACACGGACGGCCTGGTGGAGGCCAACGACGCCGAGGGCGAGGAGTACGGCCTGGGGCGCCTGAAAGCCGCCTGCGCCACGAGCCGCAACGAGGCCTGCTGCACCCTGGCGGAGATCCTGGAGCGGGACCTGGAGGGCTTCGCCCGCGGCGTTCCGTTCGCGGATGACCGGACGATTGTCCTCGCGCGGCGATTGGGGCGTTGAAAGTATAGAATCTCCTCGATAACTTTGGAGGAGGTCTACCCGTCAACTCCAGCCGTCCGGATCCAAACTTGCAGCCCAGAGCGCATACGCCGCTCCACTGGTGGATCCCCTATCTCGTGCTGGCGCTGTCCCTGGCGCTCACGGCCGCGGGCACCTACACCGGCCTGCGCACGACCCGGGCCCGCGACCAGTTCCGGTTCCAGAGCGCGGTCCAGAGGACGCAGGCCCTGATCGAGAACCGCATGCAGGGCTACATCTCCCTGCTGCGGGCCACCAGCGGCCTGTTCGCCGTCGACGAATCCGTCAGCCGCGAGGACTTCCGCGCCTTCCTCCGGCCTCTCGACCTCCCGGACCGGTACCCTGGCGTTCAGGGGATCGGGTTCTCCAGGCGGATCGCCTTCCGGGACGCCGGGCGCCGGGAACGCCATTCGATCGTCTACCTCGAACCGCTCGACCGGAGGAACCGGGCGGCTTTGGGGTTCGACATGTCCACGGAACCCAGGCGCCGCGAGGCCATGGAGCGCGCCCGCGACACGGGCCAGCCCGCCGCCACCGGCAGGGTGACCCTGGTGCAGGAGATCGATCCGGCGAAGCAGGCCGGGTTCCTGATCTACTTCCCGGTGTACCACCACGGTGTGCCGCTCGCGACCGTGGCGGACCGCCGCGCAGCCCTGCTGGGGTTCGTCTACAGCCCATTTCGGGCCGACGACCTGCTGCGGGGCATCCTGCGGGCCGAAACCAACCCGACCGTCGCTTTCCAGGTCTTCTCCGGAGCCGTCCCCTCGCCGGAGAACCGCCTCCACCGCTCGTCCGAGATCTCGGAAGACCCGCGTTTCGCGGCCTTCGGCGGGATCGATCTCGCGGGCACTCCGTGGACGATCGAGTACTCGACCCTGCCGGCGTTCGACCTCGTCTCCACGCGAAGCTCCCTCTCGATCTTGCCGCTCGCGGGCCTGCTCGCGAGCGCCCTCCTGTTCTTCCTCACCCGCTCGCTGGTGCGGGCCGAGATCGAAGCCGAAACCGCCAACCGCGCCAAGGACCACTTCATGGCGACCCTGAGCCACGAGCTGCGGACCCCGCTGACGCCTGTCCTCATGGTCGTCTCCGCCTTGGAAGCCCGCGCCCGCGCGAACCGCCTCTCCCGCGAGATGCTCGGCGACCTCGCCATGATCCGCCGCAACGTGGAGCTGGAGACCCGGCTGATCGACGATCTCCTCGACCTGACCCGCATCCGCCAGGGCAAGCTGGAGATCAAGAACGGCGAGGCCGACCTGCGCGAGATCCTGGAGCACGCGGTCGAGACCTCCGCCGCCCACGTGCCGGAAGCGGAGCGGCCACACTACGTGATCGACCTCGCTCCCATGGAGCACCGGCTGTGGGCTGACGCGCCCCGCCTGACCCAGGTCTTCTGGAACCTTCTCAACAATGCCCTCAAGTTCACCCCCTCCGGCGGCGAGATCCGCGTGCGGACCTGGAAGGAGGAGCCGGGCCGGATCGCCGTCGAGGTGGCGGACACGGGAGCCGGCATCGAGCCGGACGTGCTGCCGAGGGTCTTCGACGCTTTCGAGCAGGGCGGCCGCGGCCGCTTTCTCAAGGATCGCCGCGGCGCTCTCCGCCGGCTCGGCGGCCTGGGCCTGGGGCTCGCCATCAGCCGCACCATTGTCGAGGCCCACGGCGGCACTCTCCTCGCCGAGAGCGAAGGCCCTGGAAAGGGCTCCACCTTCACCGTCCGCCTCCCCATCGCCCTGCCTCCCGGCACCGAAGCCCGGCAACCCGAGGCCGCCCCTCCCCTGCCCAATCCAAAATCCAAAATCGAAAATCCAAAATCGGTCCACGTCCTCCTCGTGGAAGACCACCTCGACGCCGCCGAGGCCCTGGCCGATTACCTCGACGCCACGGGCCGGCGGGTGACGGTAGCCCACTGCGTTCAGGAAGCTCTCGAAGCGGCTGAAAAGAGTGACGGTTTCGATCTCGTGCTGAGCGACATCGGCCTGCCGGACGGCACGGGCTACGATCTGATGCGCGAGCTCTCCCGCCGCTACGGCCTCCAGGGGATCGCCCTCACGGGCTATGGAATGGACGAGGACATCGAAAAAAGCCACGCCGCGGGCTTCAGCAAGCACCTGACCAAGCCGGTGAACATCGAGACTTTGGAAGCGGCCCTGCGGCAGGTGACGGGGGTGTAGCGGCTCTATCCGGGAAAAGGCAACCGGCTGACTTCAAACCCCTCTCCTTCAGGAGAGGGGTTTGGGTGAGGCCGTTCCTACTCGCAGTGACCCGGACCGATCGTGCCTTCGTTGAAACTGGTCAGCGTGCTGTTCAGCGCGCTCGTGGCCCCCGGGGACAGCGAGCCCGCACCAACCGGCGGGATGACCAGGTTGCCGATCAGCGCATCGGCGGCCGCAATGGCGGCGGCTACGCTTGTGCCGTCCGCGCCGTTGGCGATGTTCAGCTTGGCGGCCATCAACTGGTGGGCCAGGGAGATCAGCCCGTTTCCCATGGCCGGAGCATCGAAGATCGACTGCAACTGGAGATCGGTATAGAGCACGTTGCCCAGCGTAAGGTCCGTGACCGGCCATTCGTTGCTGTTGTTGCCCGTGGGGATGGGACCATGGGTCTTCCAGTATCCTTGCGTGAACGTGCAGCCATCGACAACCACGCACTCGGCCGTCCTGCAGAGCAGGTTGGTGGTGAAATCGCTGCGGAAAAACGAGCTGTTCGCGTGCGCGAAGGAGCGGAAGACGTAATCCGTGCCGCACTCCAGGGGGATGCTGGCACAGTTGCTCGAAGCCCCGGGATCATCGAAAAGGTTGTCGCCTGCCTTGACCGTGGCGCACAGGTTCTTGCCCAGGTTGTACCGCGAGCCGTTGGCGTTGCCCGAGAAGGAAGCCTTGCACAGATCGAGCGAGGCGGAATCCAGCCAGGTGTTGTCATCGAGGGTGCCGGCGATGCCGTCAGACCCGAGGGCGAATTGCTCCGCGGTGATCCACTGCAGAGAAAAGCCGGCAGGGGCACCGGTGTTCGGCCCCGCGCAGACCATGATGTTGACCGACACCGCGGTCGTGGTGCCGCAAGTGAGCAAGGGCGTGTCCATCTTGGACACCTTGCCTGCCGAAGCCGGCAGGGCGGCAAGCGCAAGCGCCATCAGGAAAACCAACATCGCCTTCCCAATCATACAATTTTTCGTATTCATCTCTAATCCCTCCAGTTTCAGTTTGATCCAATGAGGAGCCACACATGTATTGCGGCGATCTCTGCCGGCAGCTCTCATTCATGTCTTTCGTTTGTTGCCGCTGTTCCCAAGACTATAGGGGAGAGGACGAGAGCACAATCTACCGAAAGGAGGATTTTCATAATCCTTCCGGTGTACCACCCAGAACCAACTGTCTATCTAAGGATCTGTTGCACCAAGCTGTTGTCTTCCGCGTAGCGCAGAAGAGCCAAACGGCTCTTTACATGCAACTTTTCGTATATGTGACGGATGTGGACCTTGGTGGTCGACTCGGTGATCGAAAGGGTTCCCGCGATCTCCTTGTTGCGCAGACCGCGGCAGAGCAGAGGGAGGATCTCCTGCTCCCGGGGAGTCAGCACGCCCGCCAGCGAGCGCGTGCCCGCTTCGCGCCGGATCAGCTCCTCAAAAGCCTGGGACGCCGACCGCCGCTCCAGCCAGTACTCTCCCGCGTGGATCTTACGCACACATTGAAGCACCGTGCCGGGCGGCATCTCCTTGAGGACCACGCCGCGAGCCCCGAGGCGGACGGCTTCCCGGATGAGCTCCTCCTCCCTGCTCTCGGCCAGAAACAAGACCCGGGTGGCAGAGCCCTCGCGGACCATGGCCTTCAGGACTTCCAGACCATCGAGGGCCGGCATGAGGGAGTCCAGGATCAGGATGTCCGCCTGATGCCGGCTCAAGGCTTCGAGGGCCTCCCGGCCGTTGCCGCAGCAGGCCAGAACCTCGCAATCAGGCTCCGGCTCGAACAGGCGCTCTAATCCACTCAGGATGAGAGGATGATCATCAGCGAGCACCAGACGAATAGCCATAAAGAAAGAATCCTCCCCGGAGCATATACCAAAACGCAATTCCCGCTCCTCTGCCGCAACCTGCGGCGGGGAGCGCAGATCCGGTAAGCTCACCGCTCCAGGAGGATCCCATGCGGCGAACGCTTCTCTGCCTCTTCAGTCTTTTCCTGTCCGTCCTGCCCGTCGGTGCCGCAGAGGCCAAGCGGGCCTTCGAGATCGCCGACCTCTACCGGGTCGCGGGCGTCGGCGCGCCCGAGCTCAGCCGGGACGGCTCGCGCGTCGCCTTCTCCGTCACCCGCTACGACCTGCCGGCCGGCGAAAAGTGGTCCGAGATCTGGGTCATGGCCGCGGACGGCTCCGGGCTGCGGCAGATGACCTTCGGCCATCATGGCAACGACACTCCCCTCTTTTCCCCGGACGGCCGCACCCTGCTCTTCACCTCCGACCAGAGCGGCGAATCGCAGCTCCACCTGATGCCGGTCGACGGCGGCGAGTCCCGCCAGCTCACCCATTTCCCGCTCGGCGTGGTCAATCCCGTCTGGTCTCCCGACGGCCGCACCATCGCCGTCACCTCGCGCGTCTACCCCGAGTGCGGCGCCGACGCCAAATGCAACGAGAAGCTCCACAAGGACCGGACCGAGGGCAAGCTCAACGTCCGCGTAGCCGATGAGCTCCTCTTCCGCCACTGGACCGAATGGCGCGAAGGGCGCTACAGCCACATTCTCCTGGTGGACGCCGCCACGGGCGAGATCACCAAGGACCTGACGCCCGGCCCCTGGGACAGTCCCGTTTTCCAGGCCGGCGGCGGGCGCGGCTTCGATTTTTCGCCGGACGGCAAGCAACTCGTCTACGCCTCCAACCGCGACAAGGACCAGGCCTCCTCCACCAACTCCGATCTCTGGGCGGTGGACGTCGAAAGCAAGATCACCGAGAAGAGCGCCATCAACCTCACCGATGCCAACGACGGCTGGGACGGCTCCCCTCTCTTCTCTCCCGACGGCCGCTACATTGCCTACCGCAGCCAGGCCACGCCGCGCTATGAGGCCGGCCTCTTCCGCCTCGCCGTCTACGACCGCCAGGCGAAAAAACCTGTTGATCTCACCGATCAATCCAACTTCGACAACTGGGTGGACGAGATGGCCTGGCTCCCGGATTCCAAGGCCCTCGTCTTCCAGGGCCAGGTCCAGGCGCGCACGCCGCTCTACCGGATCGGCCTCGCCGGAGGCATGCCGGAAAAAGTGTTCAATCACGATTTCCTGGACGGTTTCCGCGTGGCGCCGGACGGCCGGTCCATCCTCTACACCCGCCGGGCCATCGCCGCGCCGCACGAGATCTATAAAGCTCCGGTCGCGGGAGGGGATCCACAACGGCTGACCCGCTTCAACGCCGCGCTGGAATCCGAGGTGGACATCCGCCCAGCCGAGGAGATGTGGGTGGATGCGGGCCCCTACAAAGTCCACGTTTTCATCATCAAGCCCCACGGCTTCGATCCGGCGAAGAAATACCCGCTGGTCCTGAACGTCCACGGCGGCCCCCAGTCGCAATACCTCGATTCCTTCCGCGGCGACTGGCAGGTCTATCCCGGCAAGGGCTACGTGGTGGCCTTCGCCAATCCCACCGGCTCCACCGGCTACGGCCAGGCCTTCACGGACGCCATCGCCTGCGACTGGGGCGGGCGGGTCTACGACGACCTGATGAAAGTGACGGACGCCCTGGAAAAGCTGCCCTACGTGGACCGCAACCGCATGGGAGCCATGGGCTGGTCCTACGGCGGCTACATGATGATGTGGTTCGAGGGGCACACCCAGCGCTTCAAAGCCATCGCCTCGATGATGGGACTTTTCGACCTGCCCTCCTTCTACACCACCACCGAGGAGCTCTGGTTCCCCGAGAAGGATCTCTGCGGCACGCCCTGGACCTCCGAGGCCTACCAGAAATGGTCGCCTTCCAATTCCGTAGCGAATTTCAAGACACCCGCCCTGGTGATCACGGGCGAGAACGACCTGCGGGTGCCCTACACCCAGAGCCTCGGCTTTTTCACGGCCCTCCAGAAGCAGGGAGTGCCCTCGAAACTGGTGGTCTACCCGGGAGCCGGCCACTGGCCGGGCTGGAAAGAAATGGTTTTCTATTACAACGCCCACCTCGACTGGTTCCACCGCTGGCTCGGCGGCGGAGCCCCGCCGTGGAACCTCGAAGAGCTCGCCCGCAACCGGGCCTTTGGAAAGGACGGCGGCTGGACCACCCCGTGAGCATTGTGAGCGTCGCCCTCCTCCCCGCCGCCGGAGCCTCCCGCCGCATGGGCCGTCCCAAGCTCCTCCTCCCCGTGGGCGGCCGGCCCATGGTGGCTGGCGTCGTCGCGGCCCTGCGAGGCGGAGGCGTGAGCGAGATCGTCCTGGTGACCGCGCCGGGAGACGAGGCCCTCCAGACCTGGGCGAGGCAGAACGGCATCACTGTCGCCATCAATCCCGATCCCGATCGCGGCATGCTCTCCACGATTCAAGAAGGGATCGCCGCCCTCGCCGGAGCCCTGGAAGGGGAAATCCTTTTGATTTCCCCCGCCGATCTACCCCATCTCCAAGCCGGAACGGTCGCCGAGTTGCTCCAGAAAATGATCGAAACCGGAGCGCCTCTGGCCCTGCCCACCTGGCACGGCAAGCGCGGCCACCCCCTGGCGATCGCGCCGAGGCTGGTCCCCGAGATCGATAATTTGGATCCAAAAATCGGCCTTAAACAGCTCCGAGACCGTCACGAAAAGGATCTGCTGGAGATCGAAGTCGAAGACGCCGGCGTGGTGCAGGACATCGACACCCCTGAGGATTACGAGCGGCTCAATCCGATCCTCTCGTAGACCGAGACGTGCCTCTCGTTGTTCTCGGCGGCTCGAGCAGATCGAGCAGTTGCTGCAGCTCGACCGGCTTGACCAGGTGCGCCGCAAAGCCCTCGGCGCGCGAGCGGTCGCGGTCCTCCTGCTGGCCGTGCCCGGTGAGGGCGATCAGGCGGACGGCGGCCAACTGCGGATGCTGGCGCAGGCGCCGGCCGAGCTCGTAGCCGTCCATCTCGGGCAGACTGAGGTCGAGGATCACCGCCGCGGGGCGATGCTCGACCGCCGCTTGCAGCGCGGTCGACCCCGAGTAGGCCACGTGCGCCGCGTAGCCCGACAGCCGTAAGCAGCAGGGCCAGGCTGTCGGCCGCATCGACGTCGTCGTCCACCACCAACACAGGCAGCCCCAGGGCGGTAGCCTTGCTCTCTGCCGTGGGGAGCGAGCCGGCTCGCCGGCCGGGCTCGCTGAGCGGCAGCCGGACGACGAACGCGCTGCCCTGCCCCGGGCCCGCGCTGCTCGCCTCGACCTTGCCGTGGTGCAGCTCGACGAGCGCCCGCACCAGGCTCAAGCCGATGCCCAGCCCGCCTGCGGAGCGATCGAGGCTGCGGTCGGCCTGGGTGAAGAGGTCGAACACGTGCGGCAGCACGTTTGCCGCGATCCCCACCCCGCTGTCCCGCACCCGCAGCACCGCCGCACCGCCCTCGGTCTCGAGCGACAGCCCGATGTGCCCGCCTGGCTCGGTGTACTTCCCGGCGTTGTCGAGAAGGTTGACGATCACCTGCTCGAGCCGTGCCGGATCGGCCTGCAGCCAGACAGGCTGCTGCGGCAAGGCCACCGTGAGCTCGTGACCGCGGCGATCGACCGCGGCGCGGGTCGCCTCCACCGCGACCGCCACGACGCCGCGCAGGTCGATGCTCTCGAGGTGCAGGCGGAGCTGGCCGGTGGCGACGCGGGACACCTCCATCAGGTCGCCGACGAGCCGCGTGAGCTGCGCGACCTGCCGTTCGAGGATCGTGCGCGCCTGGTGCTGGATCAGGTTCTCGTCGACTTGCTGCAGGCGCATCAGTTGCAGGGCATTGACGATCGACGACAGCGGATTGCGCAGCTCATGCGAGAGCATGGCCAGGAACTCGTCCTTGCGCCGGTGGAGGTCGGCCATGGCAATGCTCTGTTCCCTGGCCAGCCGCTCGAGTCCGCTGCGCTGGGTGATGTCGCGGATATTGCACTGAATGACGTCGCTGGCTTCCGCGCGATAGACGTTGCTGACGAATTCCACCTCTACGTGGGCCCCGCCGTGCGTCTCGAGCGGGAGGTGCTCGTAGCGGATGTAGCCGGTCTCCCGCAGCTCTTCGAAGGCCGCCTGGCTGGCAGCGATGTCACTGAAGAGGCCGATCTGCCAGAGCTCCTTGCCCAGCAGCTCGTCGTGGCTGTACCCGAGCAGCGCCTTGATAAAAGGATTGGCGTCCACGATCCTGCCGCTCGCCGCGTCGAGGATCAGAATGCCGTCCTTCGCCGTCTCGAAGAGCCGCCGGTAGCGCGTTTCGCTGGCGTGCAGCGCGGCCTCGGCGGCACGGGTCTCGGTCACGTCTTCGATGGCCAGCAGGATCTCGCTCGGACGGTCTGCCACGCCCGCCAGGCCGCGGCCGGCGAGGAGCATGGTCCGGCGCCCGGCACCCGGCAGCTCCTGCTCGATCTGGAAGCCCTCGAAGTCCTTGTAGAGGTGAGCGCCTGGCAGGACCTCCGCGAGCTTCTGCCGCAGACCTGCGACATCCCACAGACCGTCTGCGAGCTCGGAGAGCTGACGGCCTTCCGTATCTTCCCGTGAGACCTGGAACTTCTCGCAGAAGGCGCCGCTCGCGGAGCGCACCCGAAGCTGCTCGTCGAGCACCAGGAAGGGCTCCTTGAGGGCGTCGACGAGGCCCTTTGCGGGGGCCCGCCGATCGCGGTGCCTGCGGGTCGCCAGCGGGCCTGGAGTTCCCAGGGTCTCTTCAATGCCTGGCTCGGCGGCGCTCATCCCTTCTCCTTTTCCTATGCCGGCAGCGGCCCGAAATTTTCTGCAGTAGATGCCTCCCGAATCTAGTCTTCATCTGCCGGGCCGTGAAGCGCGCTTTCTACGGACCGGCGCGGGGGAGAGCTGGGTAGTAACTACGCTCCCGGCCGCGGCGCCGCGACACGGACGACCAGCCCGGCGAGGAAGCCGATGCCCGCGGCGATCAGCAGCGACAGGCCGGGGTTGTCACTCACGTAGTCGCGCGCATCGCCGGACAGGCGAGAGAGCGTCTTCCTCGCATGCCTGTAACTCTTGCGCGCGGAATCCTTGACGTCGTCGAGCTGCTCGCGGGCGTTCTCCGCGATGCGCTCGGAAGTGTCTCGCACCTGGGCGACCGTGCTGCGGTAGAAGCGATCGAGGTTGTCGGCCCCGTCGTTGAACCTTCCCTTCACGGAATCGAGCCCATCGTTGACGACTTCACGGGCACTGTCCATCGCCGCGCCCACTCCGTCCTTGACCTGATCGATCGTCGCACCTGACTTGTCCATTTCGTTCTCCTAACTTGCTCGCGGCTAGTCTTCGATCACGAAGGTGACCATCATGTTGACCTGGTACTCGGTGATGGCGCCGTCATGCACCCGCACCTGCTGCTCCTTGATCCACGCGCTACGCACGTTGCGAAGCGTCTTGTTCGCCCGGGCGAGCCCCTGCACGACCGCGTCCTCGAAGCTCTTGGCGGACGTCGCGCTGATTTCGGAAACCTTGGCTATCGACATTCTTGCCTCCTTTCGTCTGTTGCAGTCTTCGATTCAGCGGCGCAATATAAACCCCTATCGAGCTGCCATCGACAGGCGCAGCGGGAATCGGTTTGGCACCAAGGCTAACCTGTCACCCTGCCGACCACCAGCTCGTTGTGGACGTCGTTGACGCCCGTGATGCCGCGAGCGATGCGCTCCGCATCCTGCTTCATCGCACTGGTACGGACCCGCCCGATCAGCGTCACCACGCCTTGCGAGGAGCTGCACGTCGATGTCCGAGGCCCGCACGTCGATGTCGGCGATGAGCTTCGCCTTGAGGTGCGAGCTGATCAGCGTGTCGTCCAGCCAGTCTCCGACGGTCCGCTCGCCGACGGTCAGGTCGTTCACCACACCGTCCACGCCGGCCGTGCGCCATGCGATACGCCCGGCCTCGCGGCGGGCGTCCTCGGAGTCGACGATGCCGGTCAGGTAGACCACGGCTTCGTGGGTCTGGATGTTCACCTGCCGCGCCTTCACGGTCGTGCTGGCTTCGAGCGATTCATCGATCTTCGAGGAGATCGCCGAATCCAGATCCTGCGTGCTCTCGGGCACCATGGTTGAGGAGCATCCGGAGAACGCCAGCAACGCGACGCACACCAGAGAATTGATCACAAGCCGTTTCATGAGTATCCCTTCTCGCGTCCGTCATTGAACGCCTCCCCACTGTAGACTCGATCGGCAGGGCCGTGAAGCGTGCTTACTACCTGCCCGAGAGCCGTGCCGGACGCAGAAACTACGGGCCGCCGCCGGGCGCGATGATCGAGTCCGGAGATAATCTGGGTAAGAATCCGGTAGTAATCCGATAGTAATCCGGTAAGATGGCCTTGCTACGGCGTCCCTCGATGATGAAGAAGCCACCTCCACCCCGCGAAACCGAGAGCAGCCAAAGCGCGCTGGCTGCTGCGCTGCGCGAGCGGACCGCGCAGTTGCAGCAGGCCAACGCCTCGCTGGCCGCCGAGCGGCAGCTCGCCCGTGAAGCCGAACAGCGGGCTCGCTCCACCGCCGACGCCTTGCGGGAGGCGACGGTCGCGCTCACCCGCAGCCTCGACCGCGAAACCGTCCTGGCGACGCTGCTCGACCATCTCCGCCGGCTCATCCCGTTCGACAGCGCCAGCGTCATGCTGCTCGAAGAGGCGTGGCGAGTCTCGGTGCGCGCCGTCTTTGACGGCCAGCGCGTCCTGCCCCTGCCGCCGGCGGAGCGTCCGGAGTTCCTCGCCACGGATCACCCGATCGTGCACAGGATCCTCACCACCGGGGCTCCCGTGCTGATCCACGACATTGGGGCCGTGGCCGATTGGACGCTGCCCACCGGCTCCGCCGGCGAGTCGAGCTGGCTGGGAGTGCCGCTGTTCGCGCGCGGCAGCGTCGCCGGCCTGTTCTCGGTCGCCAAGCAGGAGGCACGCTACTTCAACGACGAGCACGTGAGGGTGGCCGAGGCGTTCTCGTCCCAGGCCTCAGTGGCGGTGGAGAACGCGATCCTCTTCGAACAGATGCAGGCGGCGACCGAACGGATGCAGACGCTCTCGCGCCGCCTCATCGAGGTCCAGGAGACCGAGCGGCGCACCGTCGCCCGCGAGCTCCACGACGAGGCCGGTCAGGCGCTGGTATCGCTCCGCTATGGCCTTCAGCTCCTGGAGAGGGAGACCGGAGGCGACGGCGTCGCCGCCCGCGTGGCCGAGCTCAAGCAGACGACCGATGCCGTCATCGACAGCCTCCACCGCCTGGCCGGCGCCCTGCGGCCCGCCAGTCTCGACCTCGTCGGGCTCGATGCCGCCTTGCGCCAGTACCTGCATTCAACCGAGTCGAAGTGGGGCCTCACCACCCGCTTCAAGGCCCGTGGGCTCAAGGACGAGCGCCTGCCGGCCGCCGTCGAGACCGCGCTCTACCGCGTGGTCCAGGAGGCGGTCACCAACGTCGTGCGGCACGCTGCCGCGACCCGGATCGACGTGCTGGTTGAGCGCCGGGACGGCCGCGTCATGGTCATGGTGGAGGATGATGGAAAAGGTTTCGCGCCCGCCACGGCCGGGGGAGCGGAGCGTCTCGGTCTGATCGGGATGCGGGAGCGGGCCGAGGCTCTGGGGGGGACCCTGATCATCGAGAGCGCGCCGGGAGAGGGCACGACGATCGCAGTGGAGGTGGCCTGTGGCGACCCGCGTCCTGATCGCTGACGACCACCCCGTCCTCCGCTCCGGCCTGAGGGTGCTGCTCGGGGCCGACCCCGACCTCGAGGTGGTCGGCGAGGCGGGAACCGGGGAGGAGACGCTGCGCCTCGCTGAGGAGCTTCGCCCCGACGTGGTCCTGCTCGACATCGGCATGCCCGGCGAGAGCGGCATCGAGACCGTCCGCCGCCTCAAGGCGAAGCTTCCCGCGTTGAAGGTGCTGTTCCTCACCATGCACGAGGAGGAGGGCATGCTGCTGGAGGCTCTGAACGCCGGTGCCGACGGCTACCTCATCAAACGGGCCGACGAGGCGGAGATCGTCCAGGCCATCCGCGCGGTGCGGCGTGGCGACATCTACGTCCACCCCGCGATGACCCGCGCCCTCCTGAGCCAGGCCGAGACCGCCGAACGCCCGCCGGAGCCCGTCGAGCCGCTGACCCACCGCGAGATCGACGTCCTGCGCCTCCTCGCCAGGGGGAACACCAACCGCCAGATTGCCGAGCTGCTCGCCCTTTCCATCCGCACCGTCGAGAGCCACCGCGCCAACCTGATGGGCAAGCTCGGGCTCTCCAGCCGCGTCGAGCTGGTCACCTACGCCGAGGATCACGGTCTGCTGTGAGCAGCGGCTCAATCCGATCTTCTCGTAGACGGACACGTGCCTCTCGCTATTCGGTCTAATCTCCACCCGGCTGTGCGGGTCAGCTTGGATCGATCACAGGTTCTGATTGATGACGAGGCCACCTCTCCGGATCAGGTTGCTTTCCCGGCTGGTCGGTATCGGTGTCAAGGTCACCCGCGCCCGGATCTCGTCCTCTTCCAGGGCAATAAACCCGGCATCTTCATCAAGCTTGGTCAAGGGCACGAACTGTTGGATAGCGCGGGTGAAATGCGGGGTGTTCGAGGTGAAGACGATAATCTCTTCCCTTAGCTTTACCAGAAGGTCGTCGGTGCCGTCACCAGGGGTGTCGTCCCCGATGAGCTCACAAAGGTCCTGATAGGTCTGTGCGCTGGCCAGGTCGTGATTGCTGGCGGAAACCGAGTAGCCGACTTGTACGCTGGCGTTGCTGGGGCTGTTTCCGGGTCCGATCGTCAGAGTGATGGGTCCGATCGTTGCCATACTGATGCTCCATTCTGTCGGTGGTGGAAGGTACCAGGGGAGTCCGGTCTTACTGCGGACGAGCCCTGCGCTTACTTGCCTTCACGTTTAGGCGATGATGGGGCCGCTTCGTTACGCTTGTCCCCCTCCGCGCGATATCCCAAGACAGCGGCCGTCTCGTCTTGTCCTGCTCGGGGCACCTCTTCTGATGGGAGCGTGGTCCTTGAGACCCCTTCCGGACGAGAAAGGAGTAAGAATGAAGAAGAACGACACCCACACCGGACGAATCCTTGGTCGCAGGCTGGCCCGGGAGCTGACGCGCGAGGAGCTCGAGAAGGCGACCGGCAGCGCCAACGAGCGCATCAGAACCTGGACCCTGACCGATCCGCCGGACGGTCCGTACCGCGACCACTGAGACGCCGCGGTCCGATCCCGCCCCAACGATCCCGAGGCCTCGGCCAGACCGGCCGGGGCCATCTCCACCCCTCCTCTTCTCGAGCCTTCCCGCTCGTCAAGCCCTGGAGGATGTTGCATGGCGCGAGTCTTGATCCCGACCTTTCCCGAGGACCTCCACGCGGAGGAAGTGACCCTGGCGCTGGAGGACCGGGGGCACGAGGCGGTTCTGTGGTGCGGCACCGACTTTCCAACGCTCCAGACAGGATCGATCGACGTTCGTGGCGGCGAGGTGGGCTGGGAGATCTCGGGGCCGGGTCTGGAAGGGGGACGCCCGCCGTTCGACGTGGTGTGGATGCGGCGTCCGACGCCGCCGGTCCTCCCTCCGGACCTCCACCCCGGCGACGTGCCCGTGGCGCGGCGGGAGTGCCGGGACTTCCTCGACGGGCTCTACCATCTGGCCGCGCCGGAGGCCTTTTGGGTGAACCCCCTCGCGACCCGCGCCCGCTCCGAGCTGAAGGCGGTGCAGCTCCGGGAGGCGGTGCGCGCGGGCCTGGCCGTGCCGCCCACGCTGATGAGCAACGATCCCGCCCGCATCCGGCGGTTCGTGGAGGAGCTCCAGGGCCGGGCAGTGTACAAACCGTTCTACCCCGCGCAGTGGCAGGGTGAAGACCGGGTGGCGGTCCTCCTGACCAGCGAGGTGAGCTTGGACGATCTGCCCGAGGACGAGATCCTGCGGCTCACCCCCGGCATCTTCCAGGCCAGGATCGACAAGGCCCACGAGCTGCGGGTGACGGTGATGGGCGGCCACTTCGTGACGGCCCGGCTGCTCTCGCAGGAACTGGAAACGACGCGCCTGGACTGGCGGGCCGCGGGGCCTCGTCTCCGGGTGGAGCCGGATCGGCTGCCGCCGGACGTGGAGGAGGCCTGCCGGCGGCTGATGGGAAACCTGGGCATCCTCTTCGGCTGCTTCGACTTCATCGTGACGCCGGAGGGGAAGCACGTCTTCCTGGAGGTCAATCCCGCGGGCCAGTTCCTATGGGTCGAGGAGGCCAACCCGGAGCTGCGGCTCCTGGCGCCATTCGTGGACTTCCTGCTCTCGCGCGATCCCGCCTTCCGCTGGCAACCGGAGGCGGACGCCATCCGCCACGCGGACTACAGCCGGCGGGCCCTCGACCGCATCGCGGCGCTCGGCCCGGTACACGTGCCGGTGGCGGACGTGTACATCAGCAGCGATCTGCCCGAGGATGCCTCCAAGAAATAGCCCAACAGCAGGACCAGAACCTCGGCTGAAGCTGCCCTGACCCCCGCCGACAGGTGTCGCGTGCTTCAAGACAGAGGCTTGGAGGGCGATTTTCGTCCGTGAAGCACTTATGCGAGGAGGAAAGACGCCCCTCGTGCCCCTTCTTTTCTCCAATTACCTGGAGGCCGGAGGTACCTACGAATCCCTGTCAGAAAACGTACCTCTATAGCGAAATCCATCCATGAAGAGGTGGAGGCCCTTGGAACCGGGAGCGACTCGGGAGTCTGGAGGGCGATCATTGTATTCGACCTATTGGAGGAACTCTAAAAATGGCCACCCTTTCCAAGATCCAAGACCTTCTCCCTCTCCTAGGATCCGTCGCTACTGCCGATGACCCGATCGCTGCCCTCGAACAGCGCGGCCATCGTTTTAGCCCCACCCTGAAAACCAGACTTCAACCGCGCCGTACGCCCAACCCAGCCCAGCAAAAGCTCTGGAAGAAAGCCGCCGCCAAGGCCGGCACCTTGACGCTCACGACCGGACAGCAGCCCCGAATAGTCCCGCGTCAGCTTGCCCCTGGAGAATACGAATTCAGCGCCGGCTTGAGGATGGCCGCCGCGAATGAGATTCTGGCGGGTCTGAATACCAGCGGCACTATCCCTGACGTAGTCTTCCTCGATCAGCTTCTATCCTCCGGAGAAATCGATCTGCTGCAAGGCGCATTTCTCGTGGATCGCCCGGGTGGCCGTATCGGACGTCTCCAGATTACGGCTCCCCTCGCGATTGCCCCCCTTCGTGACGGCTTCGACCGCGTCGCCCTCACGATCCCCTTCCGCCTCAACTTTGAACGCATCTCCAAAATCTTTTCAGGCCAGTTTCGTACCGTCATCACTTTCGCTACCGGTCGGCTCCGTCTCAGCGTCGGCCTGGTTACCCAAACGCGTCCGGTCAGCAGCAGCGCGCGAAATCTCGAAATCCAAATCGATCTATCGTCTAGCTCCGACGCCCGGCTGGAACTCGATCCCGACTCACCCGTTCAACTCACTAACCCGCCCGTGCCCGGCCAGCCTGATGGCTTCGCGATCATCCTGCAGAACGCAATCCAGCAGCGCTTGGCCGATTTTCTCCGTCTGACCATCAGCGCCGCCATCCCTCTCCCGATCGGGAAACTGGAAATCCATGAAACGGCGATCGTCACGCGTGGTGACGCCCTTCTCGTTGGCATTAAAGTGCAGGGTACGCCCGCGCCCGGCAACCCTGACACCCTCACTGCGCTCTTCCCCAATGCTCAAACGAACTTCTTCACCCAGGTTCACGACGAGGTTCTCCGCCTGATTGTTCGGAGCGCCGCTCGCAGCGGAGAGCCACGCGCATTGCCAAACAGACTCATTCCGACGCCGTCATCGACAGCGCCGACGTTGCTTTTGGCAACGGTACTATCGAAGTGGTGACAACCGGCAAGATTGTCGACCTTTGCCCGCTCGGCGTCGATCTTGGCTTCACCGTCACCACCACCATCACCATCACCCTCGAAGGCACTAGAATTCGTGTCAAGAAGGAAACTAACGAAAATCTTGACAACACCGACGCCATCCTGTGCGCCGTTACCAGTCTCGGCCTTGCCCTCCTAGCCGCCATTGCCGTCATTGTCTTCCAGGGTATCAGTATCGCATCCGGTTTTGCCGCGGGCCTTGCCCTCGGCATCGTCGGCGTGCTCACCGTGATCCTGGAATTCGAAGGCGAGGACTTCACTCTCGTGCTCGGTGGTGGCGGCGGTGGAGAACCCACGTTTATCGAGCTCGACTTCCCCTTTCCCGGCACCGATCTGCTGCCCACCCTCATCGGCCTGTTTATCCGGCTGGACGAAAGCACCATGCTGATAGCCGGCCAACTCGGCACGCGGCCCGATGTTCTCAACACTTATTTCTATGTGCGTTTCCTCGACACCGATACCCTCGGCATCGCACGAGCCATGAAGGGTGTGCCCGTCCGTCTGCTAGACCGCGATTCCCCGGCCCCGGCCGGGGACGATGTCATCCTGCCTGGCCCCTCGACCACCAGCTCCAGTCGCCGAACTCCGCAGGGTCTCATTGTCACCACCACGGAGACCCACTTTGAACGTACCGCCGACGAAACCGTCCGCAAGGTCACCACCGACGATACTGGTCGCATCCGCATCTACATCCCGCGGAACAAACTAACCAGTAAGGCAGGGGATAAAGTAGTGAAGACCACACGTATGAATCTCGATACTGATAGGGAAATCTCCGGAACCTCGCGCACCGCTGTTCGCGAAGCGCGCCCTGACTTCTATTTCCGTGTAACACGCCCAAACGGTACCTCTGTCGATACCTTGCAACTGTCTGCCGGCTTTTTCCTGAACTTCCAGTCGGCGCGTGTCGGAACGCGCGCCAATCCACTCACGATCATCTTCGGTGGAAGCCGCCCGGTGGTTGTGTTAGGACTGGTTAATGAATAGACGTTCTCGGGCACGGGATCAAGGAAGGCCTTGTCGAAAGAGTCACGGATTGGCTTTCGGCCATAAGGTGCACGGCGTACTCGCTGGCGATAACGGCAGGTTGTTCTGCCTGCGAAGCGAGATGCTGGATGGCCTGAAGGTCGCGAGAAATCTCTACCGGGATCACCTCAACTTCGGTTCAGCCGAGCTTCTCGCGGCCCTTCAGGCCGCTTTGATGATCTCTCTTCCCTTACCCAGGGCATCGGCCTACGGCCGAAGCCCACCCCATTACACACATCTTGTCCGGTGTTCGTCTGCGCCCCGAAGGGGCATCGGCATAAAGCTTGGCGCTTCAGCGCCAGGTTGAGACGCCTCCCCGCCTCCCCACAAGCCCTGGAGGGGCGCAGGCAGTTTTACGGTCTCCGATGTCGCCTGCCTGCGCCCCTTCGGGGCTTCCTGAAACAAGGGATGGCCGCTTTCCTGGCGCTGAAGCGCCAGGCTCTATACCTATGCCCCTCCGGGGCGCCGACCAAATCGGAGTCCCTTTACTCAATCGCAGACGGTGATTTGCTTCGGGCGGCGCACGATATCCATGCCTTGGCGCTTGATCGGATTGCCGCGGTCGTCGAACCCGGCTTCCACCATCACGTTCTCGATGTGGGTCTCGTATACCGTCTCGGTCCGGCAGTTTGGCGGCGGGTTTGGATCCTCGATGTGTACCGTCGCATCGCTCCTGTGCATCGAGTACAAGGGGTTCAGGTCTACGTTCACTGCGTCGATCCGGCCCGGGACAATCTGTGTTTGTGCGACACGCTGGTCGTAATTCTCACCGCCGATGCGGATACCCAAATTGATCCGCTCTATGTTTCGCAAGACAAGCAGGTACTCTCCCATAAGAGCCTGAGCCTCGTGCATATAATTCTCGGCATCCGGCGAACTCTCTGAGAGCGGACTGAGCATCGTCTTGAATCCCTCGAACGACACTTGGTAGCCCTTGAAGCGGATTTCGTTCAGGAGTGATGCCGCCTGGCGGCGGAGTTGTAATACCTGCCTGGTTGGGGAGGGCGTCGCGGCGATGTATAGCTGCACTGGCGCGGCTACGACGGGCGGCATCGCTAGCGTGAACGCACCCGCAACTTTCCTGATTTGAAGAGGCGGGGCGGTCACTTGCTTCAGGCCAGGCGAGCCTTCGAGCGTTGGGCCCGAGCCAGTTAAGGGTGGTGTTAAGCCGACGCATGGTTCTGGCAGGCCGTTGGGGCAGGTGGCCGAGGCGGAGCCGCTTGCGACGGTAAGTGCAAGCGCCGCCAGGATCCATTGGGGAAGTGTTCGCATGGCATAACCTCCAACAGCTTCGAGTTGAGAGTCTCTATGGTTTTCCGGATATAGTTTGTTTCCATTTCGTTCATGTAGGCATCGAAATGTATGCCGGCCAACGCTGTGGCGACTCAGCGTGCGGCGTCAGCCGTCCGCTGGAGCCGCTTGGTTGGCCGACGGGCCCCTTTCTTGTACTTGTTCGTGTACTTCGCGGTCGTGTTCCCGTTCTCGAAGAACTCCTCCGTGACTTCGCCTTTGGACGTGATGGTCAGAAGCACGAAGCCATTCAGCACCGTCGGCGGGTTGGCGGTGTTGGCTGTGTGAGCGTAGTAGGGAATGTCGCGGGTGGAGATTCCCTGTAGCCCCGTGGCGTTGCCGAAGGGAAGCGCGCCGTGGCCCAGGCATCGACCGAGCATCGTGGTCTTACGCGCCGTGATGCCGGACGGGTTGTAGACGATGCCATTGTGGATATGCCCCCAGTACCAGGCCGCCGGGTCGACCGGAGAAGTGCCTCCGAGCGCGCCGGCCACCTGATCCCAGAGCGGCACGCCCGGATTGGCCGAGCCATCGTAATTGATCGGGTTGTGATGGGTCAGCACGATCGTTGCGCTGGGCGTGGGCTGCACCGTGTTCGTGATCCAATTCGCCTGGGCATTGCCCGTATCGAGCGATCCGTTCATGTACATGCCGGTCGCGTTGTACGCCGAGTCCAGTCCGAGAATTGTCCAGCCACCGTAGGTGAGCGCGAAATAGGAATTGTTCTGCTGCGCCGAAAAGCGCGAGTCAGCGAGCGCCACGGTGAAATAGCCTTCGCCGCCGGCGTACATCTCGTGGTTGGAGTTGAGCGCGAAGCAGGTCCCCTTCCCCATCGCCGGGAGGTTGTTCAGAAAAAGGTTCTGCTCTTCGTTCAACGGCAGGAAGTCGCCGCCCGTGCCGGAATAGTACACGTCGCCCATGTGAATCAGGTAGTTCGGCGCCAGTTTCCCGATCTGCTGCATCACGTCGATCGCCTGACCATTCTTGAACGCGCCCGCTCCCCAATCACCGACCAGCGCGATCGTCAACGATCCGGTGCCCCCGTCCGAGAGCGCCACGGTGGGCGGGTTCGTGTTGAACGGCTGGATGTCGCTCGTGTAAGTGCTCAGGAGGTAGTTCAGCACCGCCCACAGCCAGCCCGGGTCGAGCACCTCGTAGGTTCCGTCGCCGATCAAGGTGCCGTCGTCGCCTACCAGGCCGCCGGCCTTCACCGCTGCGATCAAAGCATTGTAGTTCGTCGTGTCCATCTGCGTCGGGATGGCCACTTTCAGTGCGGCCCACAGAAGATTCTTCACATCCTTCTCGATCGTCGTTCCCGAATCGAGAAAGGATTGAACGAACGAGGGCGGGTTGTGGATCCAGTAGGGAATCAAGCTCCATTCCAATTCGCCCGTGCCGCCGGGGTTCTTGGGAGAACTGCCCGTCCAGATGTTGTTGGCCTGCATGACCTGGATGAGCAGGTACTCGCTCGCTTGGAGAGTCGTGGCGATGGCACTGATGGTAGAGCCCAGGGAGAACCCCTCGGCTGCGAGCGCCCGCCGCAGTCGTTCGCGTTCCAGAGCTTCTGATTCGACCATGTTCGTTCCCTCCGTTAGAAGAACAGTTCATCCGATGGCGCTTGCGAACCCTCGCGTTCCGCGCCGGCTGTCGAAGAGAGTTGAAGAATACTCCTCTATATGACTCCGGGTCCAAACGTGACCCAAGCAATTGAAGCGGCACCGTCCGAGACCTCCAACGACTCGACCATGAAGTCGGCCTCTGGGCCGCCAACGAGCTCGGCGCTCAGCCGCGCCGCGAAGCGGCGCCGACGTGAATGAATTGTTAGTCGCCGTCGTCCTGCCCATAGCGCCGCCTTACATCCGCGACCGAACCGACGATAAGCTTTTCGAGCGTCGACCTATCAAGATCAGCTAGCTGCTTGAAGTACAGGCAAGACTTGCCCATCTTGTGCTTGCCAAGCTTGGACAGCAAGGTTCTTTGCTCCTCTCCTTCAGCCACCAGGTAGACCACCAGTTCTCGGCCACGGATGGCAAAGCCCGCCAAAGGGGCTTCCCCAGTTCGTCCACTCTCGTAGGTGTACCGGTAGGAGCCATAACCGACGATGCTGGGTCCCCACATTCGTGGTGAGTGCCGGGTGATTTTCTTGAACAGGACCATCAACTCCCGGCAGTCGGCGCATTGCTGCGCGTTGGCTCTTGAGGCGATGTAGTCCTCGACGCTAGCGTCGGTGGGCTTGGTCTTGTTTTCGGCCATAGAGATAGTCCGTGATTGCCGGTTCCCGGCGCCTACGCCATAAGCTCACCGGCGAGCGACGCACGTTAGTGCGTTGGTCGTCCGGTGGAGCGTGGAGTTGGACGCTGGATTTTCGGCATGGCCAGATGCTTTAGCCGATCCGGGATTCTCTTGAAGTCGATCTCAATATGGTCAAATACCGTCCGTTCCGCAGTACCGTATTCTTCGCAAGTCCACCCTCCTTGACGGATACATACTGCCTCGCTCTCTTGGCGCGTAACTACTCGGATTGCAGAGAGCACGAACGGAAGACGCTCTCGAAGGGGGAGCGCACCAGAGACAGGCTCATACCATTCAAGAATGCGAGCACTAACTCCGAGTTGCCCAGAGCAGCTTTTCTCAGCGAAGGCATTAGCGTACCAGTACAGGTAGGATTGCTTCTCAAGAGTAGGAAGATTCTTGTAAGAGCTTGATAAAAACGTTAGACTTTCTTCGAGCACCTTCTTAACATTTGCGTCAGAAGAATTGGACCCAAAAAGGAAAGAGGCTGGACAAGGTGATCCGTTACCATAAAGTGCTCTTGCGGCCTTCTCCAGCTTACTCCTATATATTCGCCCTTCTCGGATATAAAACCCTCTGTGAGAATTCAAGGCATCAAGGTTGTTTAGCTGCCGCAAAGAATCTTGCTTGACAATAGACAGCCTCTGGTACATAGCACCTAGATTTGCCCCTATATTCAAACGTTTCGCTAAGCGTGCACTCTGGAAGTTTCTTTCTGTCCAGCCTGCGCCTTCGACTGAGTCTAAAAGCCCCAACCCCGTCAGATATACCTTGACAATGCACTGATTAAGAGCGACTATCGATTCACGTGCAGCCTCTCTTCTGTCCCATTGACCTGCGCTTTCCATCTCTCTAAGACTAATTATTACGCCCTCAGCCTCCGCAGTTACCGAGGCAAGCTGATTGGCCTCAATGCGCTCCAAAGCTCCTCGGTCAGCTGAAACTTCCGCGCGGACAGCGCTGATGATTGACCATAAGCTTTTAATGATAAGGGGATCGATTGCCGCTTCGAGAGGAGCGGCAACGGCGGTCAACCAAAGGACTGCAGATAAAACAATGACGGTTCTAACCATAGCTTGCTTCTCTGCTTCTCTTGAAACTCGCTCGGTGCGTCTAATGCATTTGGGGGTGAGCGCGCGGAAACCGCGCTGTCTGCGATTTCCGTCCGCTCGACCGCCCGGGTTAGAAGGCTGGCTTCTTTTGTCTCCCCTTGCGTTTGTTTATATCTTTGGCAAGTCGATCCAAGCGTTGTGGTCGCTTCTCCACGACGACTTCTAAAATGTACTCGACCAGCTCAAACGCTTGTAAGACCTGCTCTCGGGTAACTTTGTCGTGACTGCCTAGATTGCCCAGCCATTTTACGGCAAGCATCTTGGACCGCGTCTGTGCGTCCTTGGGTAAAAATTTCTCGATCCTTTGGTGAAGGCTTAGAGGCCGAAGATCTCCTCTTTTGGATCTCGCTCTTCGCTGAACTTTTCCTGCGTCTAGAAGGAACTCTACGCTAGTCCGTGTACGATTGAGAGCAGCACTAGGGTCACTCCAGAAAAGCGAAAATGCAGATCGCAGTTCTTGCATGGTGAGTTTGGGGCACCCCTTAGGAATGAGAAATATATCAGGTGCAGGCTCGATGAAGTGCGGTTCGAAGCGCCTCTCCCATCTACCGTCGTCCTGATAAACGTAGCTAACATCACCCGTGACAGAACTCACCTCTCCACAATGCCTGTACTGACAGACCAACAAACAGACAAATCTCTGAGTAACCCAATCAGGTTCCCAATCTTGGCTCTCATGAGCTTCGCGGGAATCCTTCGTTTCCTCCAGTGCAAGGCTATCAGCTTTCAAATGAAGAGAGTGGCGTCCACATGCCGGACAGGGCCAAGGCGGGAATCTCGCCTCCTCATAAGAGCCGCTCCACATTACCTCGTCAATCGCCATTGATCTATCTTTTCTCCGTTGGACACAGCCTTCTAACAGCTAAATTCTCCGTCTAACCACCTGCTGCCTTACCGACATCACAACTCCTTCAGGAGACGAACCTCGGCAAATAGCCATGAACTCATCTTTAACTCTTCTTGCAACTTACCATCATGGTAGGCCAGCCCGGACTCCGAGTCAATCCACGAGAACTGTCGGTAAGGCAACGCTCCCCCACATTGGGCGGGTGCGGCTTTTCCGGCCGACAATCCACCCCCATCACGAAGAGAAAGGGCCTGATAGACTGCGAGACGCCGGGGGATGCTGAAGCTTATCCGTCCTCAAGGTGTCGGTAAGGCAGACAAGAAAGGAGGCCAAGGTGCTTGATGGCGGGGACCTTGCGCCTCTATTGCCCGCCCCGTCCTGACGATTATCCGACAAGCGGTCTGTCGGATAAGATGCACGACTCCAAGGACGTTCCCAGAGGTCCGGCGGAGTCAAGGAACGGGCGGAGCCCTCCCGGCAGCAGGCTCCGCCTTGTTCCCCTCCGAATGGACGAGGAGCGGTCCCCGCCCCGGCTCGCTACCGCGGGGGAACGCCTTCCAGGGGCGGACCAGGGTCGTCCAAAGAGCTTTCTCGATCCCATTCCCCCACCTTTTCAACGTATTCCCCGTTTGCCGGCTTGTAAACGATTGGGGAATGCCTCATTCCCAGTCGGATGCGAGGCATTCCCCATGGGGAATTGGATGCGAAGGAGGATGCGTGCGATGAAGAGGCTCTAAAGAGGACGTTCCCCGTCGATCGGGTCTCATTCCCCATGGGGAATGAGACTCGTTGAGTCTCTCGAACCTCATTTCCCCTGGGGAATGCCTTGTTTGAGCGGCTCGGATCAGGTTCCCCATAGGAAATGGCATGCGAGCGATGGTGCATGCTTCGTTCAGGGGCTGTGGGAGTCGTTCCCCATGGGGAATGCCGTCCGGGGAAGGGGGAATGCGGTCTGCGGAACGGGATTGTCTCATTCCCTATGGCCGTACCTTTGCACACGCCTCGGGGTCTTCACGAGTGTCGGGATGGATCGTCACGACCTGCCCTTCGAAGAGACGCCCCGACGTTTGTGGACCCGGAAAGTGCCCGGTTGAGGACTGGGGGCGTCTCTACGGACCCGTTGTGCCGAGGCGAATGCTGAGGTTATGGAGGCTCTGTCTCGACATCCCCGTAACCTCAACGTCTGCAATGGCAACACCGTCCCGTAGAGACGCCCCGGTCCTCTACCGGGCACTTTCCGGGTCCTCAAACGTCGGGGCGTCTCTCGGAGGGCACACCCGACCGAGCCACGGCAACCGATTGGACCTCCCAGCAGCCTCTTAAGGTGATCCCGTTGCATTCCGTTACATTCCGGAAACAGCCAGGCAACCTCCCCCCTCCACAATCCCGGTGTGCCTTGGAGGTACCCATGAAGAAACTCGTCCTGAGCCTTGTGATCCTCGGTGCCGTCGCCGTCGCGGCCCTCGTGCTGGCGCGCGGGGGCTCGATGCGGAACCCAGAGCCGGCTCAGGCCGAGAAGGTGGTGCGGCGGGTCCGGCGGGACGCGGATTCGGCGGTTACGGCGACCGGGGTCATCAAGCCCATGAGTGGGGCGGAAGTACGGGTGGGGTCCAGGGTGTCAGGGGTGGTCCGGCGGCTGTTCGTGCGGATCGGCGACTCGGTCCGGAAGGGGCAGGTTCTGGCGGAGCTCGATGCCCAGGAGCTTCTGGCTCGGCGGGATCAGGCGGCCGCGGCGAGGGAGTCGGCCCAGGCGGATCTGAGCTATGCGCAGGCGGATCTGCGGCGCAAGCGGGAGCTCGGGACGGCCCAGCTCATCCCTCGCAACGAGCTCGATCTGGCGGAACGGGCCTCTGCGGTGGCGGTGCAGCGGCTCAAGGAGGCGGAGGCGAATCTGGATTATGCGAAGACGCAGCTCGGCTATACCCGGATCCTTGCGCCGATCTCGGGGGTCGTCTCCGCCGTCTCGACGCAGGAGGGGGAGACGGTGGCGGCCAGCTTTGCCGCGCCGACGTTCGTCACGCTTCTGGATCTCGACCGCCTGGAGGTGTGGGCCTATGTGGACGAGACGGATATCGGGCGGATTCAGGCCGGGCAAAAGGCGCGGTTCACGGTGGATACCTATCCCGGCCAGGAGTTCGAGGGCCGGGTTACCAATATTTATCCTCAGGCGGAGATCCGGGACAACGTCGTCAATTACGTCACCGTGGTGAGGTTTGATCCTCCGCGGGACCGCACGCTGCGGCCGGAGATGACGGTGATGGCCAAGATTGATCTCGGCGGGAGAACCCAATGATCGAATTACAGGGGATTGGAAAGACGTACACCCGGCCCACGGGTGAATCCGTGCGGGCTCTGGATGAGGTTTCGCTGCGGATCGAGCGCGGCGATTTCGTGGGCGTCGTGGGCACGTCCGGGTCGGGCAAGTCGACGTTGATGAATGTGCTGGGCCTGCTCGACCGGCCGAGCGATGGGCGCTATCTGCTCGACGGCGCGGACGTGGCGGGCCTGGGTGTGAATGAGCTGGCACGCCTGCGGAACCAGCGGATCGGTTTCGTTTTCCAGGCGTTCCACCTGCTGCCCCGGACGAGCGCTTTGGAGAACGTGGAATTGCCTCTTCTCTACTCCGGACGATCCTCGATTCAGGGACTGGGCCGGCGCGCCTTGGAGGCCGTGGGGCTCGCGGACCGGATCGATCATCACCCTTCCGAGCTGTCCGGAGGGCAGCAGCAGCGGGTGGCCATTGCCCGCGCACTGGTCAATGAGCCGGACCTCCTGCTGGCCGATGAGCCGACGGGCAATCTGGACGCGCGGTCGGCGGGCGAGATCATGGCGATCTTCCAGAAGCTCAACGAGGCGGGCCGGACGATCGTGCTGATTACGCATGACGCGGGCCTGGCGGCTCATTGCGGGCGGATTATTCACCTGGAAGAAGGGCGGATTACTGTAGGGGCGGCCCCATGTGGCCGCCCTGCTCGGATCTAGATGTGGCCTCCGTCGAAGATCGCCCCCACCCAGGGCGGCCACGTGGGGCCGCCCCTACGGAATTGAGAGACCGCCTCGGATGGCAGGGAGAACTGATCAATGAGCACGGCACGGCTGGTACGGCACAGTTTCAAGGCGATGGGCCGTTACAAGCTCCGTAGCGGTTTCATGATGCTGGGGAGCTTCATTGGCGTGGCCGCACTGACGCTGGTGGTCTCGATCGGCGAGGGGGCGGAGCGCAAGATCCTGACGACGGTGCGCCAGCTCTTCGGCGGCTCGTCCATTTTCGTCATCACGGGCGGCGGCCGTCTCATGGGCGGGCCGCGCCCGGGGGCCGCGCGGCTGACGATCGACGATGTCAAGGCCGTGGCCGAGGAGCTTCCCGGCATCGAGGTCTGGGACCCGCAGCAGGGGTATCCCGACGCGCCGGTGCGGTACGGAGACGCCAGCGGCACGGCACGGGTGATCGGGGCGTCGGAGCGGTCGGAGCAGGTGTGGGACCGGGGAGTGTCGCAGGGTGAATATTTCGACGGCGCCGCCGTGGCAGGCTCGGCGCGAGTGGCGCTCATCGGCGAGACGGTGGTCAAGGAACTGTTCGGCGGCAGCGGTGAGGATCCTCTGGGCGCGGAAATCCTGATCGATTCCGTCCGCTTCCAGGTGGTGGGCATCCTGGAGCCCTTTGGCACGGATCTCCACGGCATGGACCGCGATGACGAGATCGTCATCCCCATCTCGACGGCCCAGCGCCGTCTCCTGAACGTGGATACGATCCAGTCGGCCAAGTTCCTGGTGGCGGACCCGAACGCGGTCGACGCGACCGCCCGCGAGGTCCGGCGCATCCTCCGCGAGCGCCACGCCCTCACCACCGGCCAGCCGGACGATTTCTCGATCATCACCGCCCTCCAGGTCCAGAAAATGGTTGCCAAAACCCAGCAGGTGTTGTTCGTGTTCCTGCCGCTCGTGGCCGGCGTCACGCTCCTGGCGTGCTGTGTGGTGGCGGCGACTCTGATGCTGTCGGCCGTGAACGAGCGCGTGGGCGAGATCGGCCTGCGGCGGGCCGTGGGCGCGCGGCCCGCGGACATTCATCTGCAGTTCCTCCTGGAGACTTCCGTGGCGATCCTCGGCGGCGGTCTCGTGGGGTTGCTGGTGGGTTGTATCGGCGCGCAGAGGGTGGCGGACCGGTTCAGCCTGGGGGACGTGCTCTCGTGGAAGGCGATTCTCGTGGGGATTGCCGCCGCGGTTGTCACGGGTTTTCTGGCGGGTGTGATGCCGGCGCGGCGGGCGGCGCAACTGCAGCCGGCTGAGGCTTTGCGGTGAGGCCCTCACCTTGTACGGCCGGGGGACATAGGTGACACTTTGGACCGGAGACATGGGTAACACTGAGAAGCCTTGTACCGCCTGGATTTGCCCATGGATCGCTCATAGCCGCCGGGCCTGTGGAAGCTGCGGAAAGGTGTGCTAAGCCTTTGAAGGTAATCAGCTTTCCGCAGCTTCCACAGGCCACTCTCTCCGCCGCCGTGAGAGGAAGAAAGACAAACTGGAAGGGCATCTCTGGGTGTTACCCATGTCTCCGGTCCGATCTGTTACCCATGTGCTCGGTCTGTACCCCTCCCCGGCCCTCCTCTCCCGACCCCTCCCTTCCCCCGCTCACCGGGAGAGGAGGGAGGAAAGACGAATGAAACGCTCCTTCCTGCTTTTTCTTCTTCTTTCCCCCTCTCCCGGTGAGGGGGGAAGGGAGGGGACGGGAGAGGGGGCCAGGGGGTGAGGGTCCGAACACTCGCGCTCCGGGCGCTCCTCGCCCACCGGCTGCGGGTCACTCTCGCCCTCTCCAGCGTGGCGGTAGGCGTGGCGGCCGTGGTCCTGACGAGCGCCATCGGCAAGGGCGCGCAGAACGAGGTGCTCCGGGAGATCGAGGCCCTGGGCACGAGCACCCTGGTGGTGCGGCCGGCCTCGGCGAAGCGTCTGGTGGCGCGCAAGGAGGTCGGGGGCTTCTTGACGACTCTCAAGGCCGAGGATGCCGCGGCCATCGCGGAGCTCGGCCTGGTGCGCGATGCCGTCCCGTCGGTGGATGGGGGGCTCAGGGTAAAGGCGGGCAGCGGCGCCCTGGTGGCCACAGTGGTGGGCACCACCCCGTCTTTCCTGGATGTCCGCAATTTTCAGATCCGCTCTGGCCGCTTCTTCGATCAGGAAGACGAGCGGACCGCGCGGCGGGTCGCCGTGCTGGGCGCCCGGATCGAGGAGAGGCTCTTCCCGGGAGAAGACCCGGTCGGCCAGTGGATCCGCGTCCGGGGCGTTCCCTTTGAAGTGATCGGTGTTCTGGAAGCCAAGGGGATCCAGTCGGACGGCTCGGACGAGGACAATAAAATCCTCATCCCCCTGCGGACGGCTCTGCGCCGCGTCTTCAACACCACCTGGATCAGCGCCATATTCGTGAGCGTTGTGAGCGTCCAGGACCCCGAGCGGATGGCGGAAGCCGAGGCCGCGATCGCCGGGCTCCTCCGCGAACGGCACCGGGGGGAAGACGACTTCGCCGTCCAGAACCGGGCCAAGATGCTGGCTTCGCGGCGGGAGATGGCGGACTCCCTCACCCTCTTCACCACGGGCCTGTCGAGCCTCGCGCTCCTGGTCGGCGGGACGGGCATCCTGGCCCTCATGCTCCTCTCGGTCAAGGAGCGGACGGCCGAGATCGGCCTCCGCATGGCCGTGGGGGCGAGGCCGCGGGACATCCTGTTCCAGTTCCTCGCCGAGGCCACGGCTCTGGCGCTGGGTGGATGGATGGCCGGGGTCGTGATCGGCGCGATCGGCGCGGGGGCGGTGGCTTTCGGGACGGAATGGAAGGTCGGCGTGCCGGTGGAGGCGCTGCTCGCGTCGCTGGGGATGGCGGGGGTGACGGGGCTTGGGTTCGGGGCGTTTCCGGCGCGGAAGGCGGCGGGGATGATGCCGGTGGTGGCTCTTGCTACAGAATGATCACCATGACCACCCCCAAACCCCGCATCCTCGTGATCGACGACGACGAGGGCCTGAACGAGCTCCTCACGGAGTATCTCGGCCAGTTCGGCTTCTCCGTGCGAACGGCCGCCCAGCCCGAGGAGGGGCTTCGGGTGCTCAAGGCGGACCCTCCGGATCTCGTCGTGCTCGACGTGATGCTTCCCGGCATGGACGGTCTCGCGGTGTGCCGCAAGATCCGCGAGACGAACCGCGTGCCCATTGTCATGCTCACGGCGCGGGGGCATGTCATGGACCGGATTCTCGGATTGGAAATGGGCGCGGACGATTACATGCCCAAGCCCTTCGAGCCCCGTGAGCTGGTGGCCCGCATCCAGGCGGTGCTGCGCCGGGGGGTGAAGATCGAGGAAGGGGACACGGTGCGCGCCGGAAACCTGGAGGTGTGCTTCGCCACGGGCTCGGCCCGGCTGGAGGGGCGGCCGCTGGCCCTCACCACGGCGGAATTCGCGCTGCTCGGGCTCTTCGTGCGCAACCGGGGACGCATTCTCAGCCGCGACCGCATCCTGGAGGAGACCCGCGGCGTGGATTGGGAATCGTACGACCGTTCGATCGACGTCCTGGTGAGCCGCCTGCGCCAGAAGCTGGGCGACGATCCCCGGCAGCCGGCTTTCATCCGGACCGTGCGGGGCGCGGGGTACAGGTTCATCGGTGGGGATGGCGACGATGACTAAACAGCAACTCAGGCCTCCGTTTTATCGTTCCATCTTCGTCCAGCATGTGATTGTGATGGTGGCCACGGGGGTGAGCCTCGTCGTGCTCGTGGCCCTTTTCCTCCTGAACCTCATCGTTCCGTATCTGGGCACGTCGCGGCGCCTCGTCAGTGAGTACACGCGCGTCATGGCCTCTACGGCGCCGGACCAGGAGACCGCCCGGAAGCTTGCGGAGGATCTCGATCTCAAGATCAGGTACGAGGGTCCCGAGGGGACCTGGGAGACGCACCCCGGCCTGCCCTCCGTCCAGGAAGTCCAGGGTTATAAAAGGTGGCACGATTTCTATCTGGCACCCGGGGCCAAGGGCGGCACCTATCTCGTTTCGTGGGATATCGGCCAGCGGATGACCGAGGCCCACAACCGGATGCTGTGGTGGCTGCACGTCTTCATGGTGGCGATCGTCTTCACGGCCTACCTCGTCATACGCCGCTCCCTGCGGCCTCTCCGCTCTCTGCACGAAGGGGTCACGCGGCTGAGCGAGGGCGAGCTTGACGTGGTCGTGCCGAACCAGACGCGGAATGAATTCGGCGTCCTGACCGAGGCTTTCAATCAGATGGTCCGCCGCATCCGGGACATGGTCCGTGCGCGCGACCAGTTGCTGCTCGACGTGAGCCACGAGCTGCGATCACCGCTGACTCGCATCAAAGTGGCCCTGGAGCTGCTGCCCGAGGGGGAGAAGAGGCGGCGCATCGCTTCGGACATCGGCGAAATGGAGGCGATGATCACGGAGCTGCTCGAATTGGAACGGCTCCGCGACGGCCACGGCATCCGGGCCGAGCGCCAGGACCTGATGCCCATCCTTCATGAGATGGCGGAGAGCTTCCAGGACCGCCCTCCCGGTGTCCGCATCGCCCCGGCTCCCCCGGAGGTCTTGCTGGAGATTGATGGGGATAGGATTCGCACGGTCCTCCGCAATCTCCTGGAAAATGCGATCAAATATTCGCTGCCCGACAGCGGACCGGTGGAGATCTCGGTTTCGCAAGATCCTGAAACGGTCACCGTCCGCGTCACCGACGACGGCCCGGGAATTCCCGAAACGGACCTCGCCAACCTCTTCGAGCCCTTTTTCCGGGTGGACCGCTCACGATCCAAGAAGAGCGGCGGTTACGGCCTGGGCCTGAGCATCTGCAAGCGGATCCTGGAGGCCCACGGGGGTACCATCACCGCGGAGAACAACTCCGGACGCGGGGCCACGTTCACGCTGACGTTCCCTGCCCGGCGTTGAAACGTTTCTATTCGATAGGGATGCCGAGCTGACGGGCCTGGGATGCCGCGTCCCGGGCACCCCACCGCCGCTGGATCTTCCCGTCACGGATGACGAACCATTCCATCGCGACCAGCTCGTACGACTTCCCCGTCGGCTCCTTCCCAAAGGCGGGTTGGCGGAAAGTCCCGCGCTCGGTATACCGGACCGCCACCATGTCGCCCTCGGCAATCATGTCCTCGATCGTGAGCTGTATCCCATAGCCCTCGACGAGCTGGCGCCAGATGGGCATGACCTTGTCCATCAGCCCCTTTCCGAGAACGCCCTGGATCTCGGCCTCCTCCGCGAACAGGGAACGAAGGGCATCCATGTCTCCCCGGTTGAAGGCGTCGACGTACTGGCGGACGATGTTTTTATTCTGTTCTTGCGGGCTCATGGACCGATTATACGACCAGGTGTCCACGATAGGCAGCTCTAGGTTACCCTTCTGCTTCACCATTCCCTAGAGCCCCCTCCTATCTATTCTCGACCTTGAAATCATCAAACCGGGTGGTTCCACCCGCGTTCAGGAGACCCGCACTCCCGTCTGCATGTGTATCATCCACCACCCTAATGACGAGCTCCTCATTTAAGTAGGCGCTCAGTTGGTTCCCAAGCAATTCAAGCTTCAAGGTGACTGAGCCGTCTAGCACGCCAGGCGCCAATGAGCGGTCTCCCAAGCCCGTTACAAGACCACCTGCCCATCTCCAGAGACGAATGAGATTTGCATCCCTATTCACTTGCAGCTCATAAAAATTGCCAGTATCCTTAAATCGCCCCACGATTCCAGAATGGTGTCCAGCATTGAAAACCTCCTGAACCTTAACTTTGGCAGAGACGGCAAAGTCTGACCTTGAGAAATCCGTGCGATACGCAACCGAGTTCCCACCCCCGCTGGCAATTCCGCCAGTCGCTTCCAAGACTTGGGTTTCGTCAAGCACTACCCTCCACTCTACGTTATCTATGTTGCTACCAAAGCTCACCACACGCCAAGCCGCTGATAGACCAGCTTCAAAGTCGTCTGAAATGAGAGCGGTAGGGCCGCATACGATGCGTCCTGTGCTGTCAAAGCCAGTCACGAACTGGCCTTGAGGACATGCCTGCCCAGCGAGAGCCAGATTCCCAGCGGGGCCTTCCGGTCCTTGTGGCCCCTCCGGGCCTGTGGGTCCTAGGATGCCTTGCGGACCCGGAGGTCCCTGGGGGCCTTGGGGTCCGGCAGGTCCCTCCGGACCTGCTGGACCGACAGCACCAGCAGGGCCTTGCGGACCCGCTGGGCCTACTGGAGTTACCTCAAGTTCCGGAGGCTGGCTTGTCCCCGTCGCCTCCTTGCTGTCAAATGTGATGCGAACGGGGTCAGCCGACCTCGGCACTAGCGCTATGCCGAAGTTTGCGATCGACCCATCAAGCCAGCCTTGGGTCAACGTAGTAATATCAGCCGTTACGAAGTGGCTTTGATCGGCAACGGAGAGGCTCATGGAGCCAATTGCCGGGCCGAGAAGCGGCACCGTGGAAGCCGAGAGTGTCGCTTCGTCCCATGCACCCAAGATGGCGTGGATGTCCACCGGTCCAGGGTCATTGACAGCAGTCACCCACAACCGAAGAGTGGCCTTACTGATAGGGGTATTCGCCGGCAATGTCAACAGATCGAAACGAAGAAACGTGTGGCGCTCACCACCCGTTCCCGAGTTACGAACGAAAAGCGAGGTATTGCTCCCGTTGATTTGGTCTGGTGTCGCTAGATTAATGTTAGTGTCCGCTGCTACATGGACGGTATCGCCATGCACCGACGAGACGCAGAGAATTCCTGAGGCGATGCAGACGGCCATAATTAACCTAAATTGCTGTGATTTCATAACTGTCCTCCTGGTGAGGTGGCGAAGCTAGGCGGCGAAATTACACCTTGGGCAGCGATAAGAAAGCTTCGGCTGACCTCGCCAGCGAATGAAGTACCCGACGATGAAGATCGGGATTCCAATGCCAAAGAGCGGAGTCAGTGCTATACCAAGAAGAACCAAGAACAGGCCAAACCCAGATCTCTTGGCGATGATGGCCATGGACGCTAAACACTTTGGGCAGGTAGTGGCCTGAAGCTGCGCGGCGGTAGCGGCGGCGGTGGCCTCGGAAGCAAGAAATGATTGTGCGAGTGGTTGCCACTGCTGCTGCCCGGCCTCGCAGATTGAGTCAACGAGAGAAATCCGGCCGGTCTTTAGCCACTCGCGTAACGTGGTTTCATCTGCGGGTCCGAAGGTAGATGAGTCTGCCGCTTTGCACACGAAATAGCTTGGACGTGCCACGACGTTCGGAGGAGCACTAGCAGCACCTGCATCTAGAGGGGCCTCTGACATCTTGGTGATCTCCTTACGACAGTCTGCTGTTATTTTATCGAGCTCGCCAAGTGAGATATAGTGAGTTGGTCGAAGTTCACGTGCATATATCTTGAACCTCCCCAGGGGGGCATCTCGGGTACAGATCTCCATCCGCCTCTCCAATACGAGAGTGTCTCCTCCCTCTGAAACCCACATCCCAAGAATTGCTTTGAGAAAACTTTAATCAACGCCAAAGCCAAAGAGTCCGGCAGCTTGAGCGCTGGTGCTGCTCAAATCAACGTACCAGCCATACTCTCCAGGCGCTAAATCTGTCCTCGCAGTAACCCGCCAGATCCCTGGGCTTTCCTCTACTGAATCAAAGGGGATGGTCCAATCCGGGTCAGGTGCTGTGAGTGCACGAGTTTTTCCGAACATCGCCTTGAGCCCAGACTTCGCAGAAGATATCTTCAAAGATCTTACACTGTCATCTTGGTCTACATCGAGCTTAATAAGGAAATAGTTTCCTCCACTAAGAGGCGTTGTAGATCTGACCAGAATCAACGGGCGCTTGTCACGGGTTCGCACCTGGGCATGGAGGCCAGGATAGTTCATGTAGACGGCACCAAAACCAGCAAAGCCCGCAGAAGACATGTCGCCCCGCAGGATGGGTATTCGCACCACTCCCTCACTGCTCCGGAGAGCCACCTTTACGCGCTCATAACCCAGATCTCCTAAATCTTCCCGCAGACTTTCCAAGGAGTTGTCTAATGCGCTGCTAGAACCTGTGTTTACCTGAGGAGAGGGGGGCCAGTTAGAGCCCGGCTTCCGTTCAAGCATCGCTTGGATGACCCTTTCGCTTACTCCTGCCTTGCGAAGGGCAACGAGATCGTCCACTTCGAGGCTGAAGTTCACATTAGGGGTCTGTTTCACCTTGGCCACTATGAGGCTTTCGCCAAGACCTGCTGACACCATCTTTACTACATCCTGGTTGGTGAGAGTATCTTCTCCCTTGACTGGCGGAACGATCAAGACAACGACCAGAAGAAGCAACAACACGACGGAGTTAGCTCGCATTCGAACCTCCTTCAAGATGAGGCCTCTTCGGCATTGTCTGAACATCCTCCACGCCCTGTCAAAGCCGTTCAAATTTTGAACGCATTGGGAGATACCTCCCCAGGTCACCGGATGGGTTGAGCCAGAAGACCTGCCAAAGATCGGACAGGTCCAACAAGGAGGGTCTTGGCTCGCTTCAGCGCTTGGACACGCTGCGCCTGGTAAGCAGCTTGTAGAGCGTACCGGGGCTCACTCCGAGGAGGAGTGCAGTCTTCCTCTTGTTGCCCTTCGCGAGCGCGAGAACTCGAAAGGCCTCGGATGAGCTCACGTCATCGAGGTTCCGTACTGGAAGGAAGAACTGATGGACAAGAAAGCGAAGAAGGTCCTTCCGCCATCCCTCGCGGGCGAGAGATTCCTCCGCGAACTTCGCCCCGAGAAACCACGAGCCCCGCCCGGCAAGGAGAAGCTGTCCTTGTCGCGTGAGTGCCACCTGTTGGCTCGAAGTACGTGCATCCGAAGCAAGGGAGGTGAGGAGCCTCGTATCCTCAGGAGAGAGCTCGCCTGTGCTCTCCCAAACTAAAAGTTTCCCGCGCCGCGTTCTCTCAAAGGTGGCGAAAACTTCCGCTCCCAGTGTGTCTTTGATCCACATGAGGAGATCGGTTCGCGCTCCGGGGAGGCCGGTCCCCTCCTCAACGATGCGGCAGGCCAGGGCCAAGGCGGCATCTGCCGGTGAGCGGCTCGCGAGATCCCCACAAGATGCGAGGGTTTCAGTCGTGAAGCGCGGTGGGACTGCCCGCCTTGAGAGAGTTTGGAGCATAAGAGCGAGCGACTCCTCGGATGCCGAGATCTCTTCGAGTCCTATCCATGCAGCCCCGATCTGAAGCCAACGTCCGGGCGTGAGCATAGCCTGTAGCACTCGCTGGCCTTCGACTACGATTCCGTTCTTTGAACCGAGGTCCACGACCTCAGTGCCATCCGGAGTGTGCCGCACAAGGGCATGGCGCCGGGAGATGCCAGGGGCACGCACTACGAAATCATTTTCTGAGGCACTCCCGAGCTTTGCCTCGGTCACCGGTACGGCGAAGACCTGCTCTTCGTTCCCATGGGTTACAACCAAGCGAAGCATGGCAGTTCTTCTTACGGAAGGGCCGTGCGATCCGCAGGCATGGTCTGCCGGGCTTTCTCGCGAAGACGGCGGGCACGTGCGGCCAGAAGATCCGCATGTCCCCGCGCAATGATACTTCGGCTGGCCTCTCCACGCACGATTTCAAGGGCAGACTGTGCGACCTCCGCCGCCTCGCTCACGCGGCCTAACCGGGCGAGGAGCTCGGCCCGGAGTGAGAGGACCTCCGCCCGCGTCTCCGGCCGTTCGGCAAGGAAGCGATCAACCCGCAGAAGAATCTCCTTTAGGTTCCCGCCCGCTGCAGACTCGAATTCCATCGCCCAATAGCGCTCCAGGTCCGTAAATCTGGGAGGAGCTCCGGACGGGTCCACTATAGGACGCTTGCCGGAACGCCACCGGATATACTCGCGGTAGAGCCAGAGATGGGGTTGCACAGCGGGATAGGTTGCGCCGAAGCGGTCCACCGCCCGAAGCGCTTCCTCATAGCGCTTTTCTTCGACGAGGGCCAAAACCTCTCCCTTCAGGAACTCGTGCTTGCTCTTCCCCGCGCCCATCGCGGAGTCGCGGCCGATCCCCCGTGCGTACCAGGAAGCCGCACGCCGGAGATCGCCCGCGAGGTGGAAGGCCACTGCCGCGTCGTAGGCGACTTCTGGAGCATCCTCCGCGCGTTCTACGAGCGAGGCAAAGCGGCCTTCGGCTTCTGGAATCTTGCCCTGGGAGACGAGGAGTTTGGCTTCGAGCCGCTCTGCATACTGACCAAGCCAGAGCTCCTGCGCCCTTCTTGCTGAGAGGAAGGCAGCCTGCGCCTCCGACATGGCAAGGTCCAAGGCTCCCGCCCGACGCAAGCGTTCGGCTTCCCGGAAGTGCCTGTAGGTCTCGCGCCGGGCCTCTTCACGTCTGGCCACGGTATGCCGAGGCGTACCCGAAGGGAAGCCGTCGAATCCCAATGTCCAGGTCTTTCCGGATGCGTAGCGGGCCGTGAGCTTGCGGTCGTGCTCGTCGATTCTGAGGCTGCGGGGACTTTCAAGCTCTCCCCTCGGTATTATGGCGTACCAAAGGAGGAGCCGCTCCTGAGATGGATCTTCGGCTACATCCGGCGCAGCAACGGGATTCGCTCTCCAGTCTTGTTCTGTCCACGGCCAGAGATCAAGCCGTACCGCCGCCACGGTATTTACCCAATTCCATCCATTGTCTATCCCCGCAAAGAGGAGCTCTGGATAAGCATCACCGTCCAAATCCGTTGCATCCTGGAAACCCAGACCTCCCCGGGCATAGAAGACTACCCGGGCACGATCGGACCGGGGCGCATAGAGGACGGTAAACGAGGGTGCCTCCGGGACGTGGTGATAGCTTACGAGCACCTCGTCCACGCCGTCATGGAAGAGATCGAGCGCCTTGACCGAATAGGGCCTGAAGCGCGGAGGGTCGTTCGGGAAAAGATTGGCGCCCCTTCTCGTTGGTAGCTCCACCTCCTTTATAACCTCTCCGGTCTCCGGAACAAGAAAGGAAAGCGTGGCGACCGCCTCCGGAAACCACTCCTCGGGAGGGGCAAGGATGATAGCGATGAGGAGAGGACCGCCGGGCGTGATCCTTGCGAGTGCCGCCCGGTCGGCCATCTCCGGGTCCACTCCGTCTTTCGTCCACAGTATTTCCCCCTTCGCACTTACCGCCGCGATGCCCCTCTCTCCTTGCGGGACGAGATGGGGCAACGTCGCTTCGGGAGCTCGCCTCACGACGATTCCCGTCTGCGGCAGGAAAAGGAGGGCAACGAGCGCCGCTCGGAAGAGTCTTCGCCGAAGGCGGACATGGGGAGGGCCATGGCGGTGCCTCAGATCCCCGAGTACCGCTTGAGCACTTGGGTAACGGTCCTTGGGCCGCATTTCAAGGAGGCGAGCCACGACTTGAGTGAGCCATCGGGGCGCTTCGGATCGGAAATCGCGTACGTTTGGCGCCCGCTGGAAGGGTCCGAGGCGCCGCCCGAGGTAGGAGATCGCCTCATGGGGCAATCTCCCCGCGAGCATCTCGAAAAGTACGAGCCCTGCGGAGTAAAGATCGCTTTCTCTCCCAGCCTCCTTCCCCAGGGCCTGCTCCGGCGAGAGATAATCCAAGGTCCCCACAACCCCCTCTGCCCGAGTGATCTGCGTCTCCTCCCGGTCAAGCCGCCGGGCAAGACCGAAATCGGCGAGCTTTGCCTCACGACTACCCGCAAGGAGGATGTTTCCAGGCTTCACGTCCCGATGAACGATAGCGAGCGCATGGAGGGCGGCGAGTCCCTCGAAGAGTTGGACCGCGATATGGATCGCCTCCTCGACGGGGAGAGGCCCTTGGCGCAGGAGGTCCCGGAGGGAGAGTCCCTCGACGAGCTCCATCGTGAGGTAGGTGCCCTGCGGAGAGGTGCCGATATCGAAAATCCGCACGAGACGGGGACTCGCTGCATCCCGTGCCACTTGCACCTCACGGCGGAGGCGAGCGAGAGCACTTGGCCTCTCCCGGTCCGGCTCGAGGAGCTTCAAGGCAATCTCCCGCCGCACCTCTCGATCAAAGACGCGGTAGGCGGTGGCATGCCCTCCGCGGCCCAGGAAACCGCGCACCTCGTACCGCCCACCTATGGCGACTCCGGAAGGAAGGCATTTTTCCTCCCTTGGGAACTGAAGAGCGGATATGGTCTCGGTGCGATCCGGCTCAAGCATGATAGGTAGTGATAGGCAGTAGAATGCCTGATTCTCCTGCAACACTCCAGTCCTACTTGGAGTGGTTCTCTATTTTACCTACCTCGGCTCAAGCTGACCACGACAAATACGGCCAGAGCTGGTTTTCGTCCGAAGTTTGCAATAAGTAAATGGCCGCAGAGGCCTCCTCTACTCCATCGCTGCCAGCACCTCGGTCCGGGTCTTCCGCAGACGGTGGTACCCGAAAGTCAATTGCGTAGCCCGGACGGCAAAGAGGACCCAGACCCAGGGCAGGAGGGCCGGCAGGACCAGCAGGGCGTTGATCAGCGAGAGTACGAGGAGGATCACGGCGGCGGTACGGCTCTTGCTCAGGTAGAGAGCGAACGCGACCGCAGCCAGGACAAGCCCGGCTCCCAGAGACCAGACGTTTCCGTAGACCGCCGCGCCGACGATCCCGGAAAAGGCGGCGAGGCACATGAAGACGATGCCGATCTGGCGAATCCCCTCCTCTGCCGTGTCCGCATAGATGACCGGCCCGAAGTGGCGGGCGACGAAGCCCTTGAACCCGCTGTTCCGCTCGGATTCCTGGTAGCTCTCGAACATGACCGTTCCTCTCTGCCCGGATAGGGCCGTCGGGTCTGTCAGGGGATTTGCCATATTCTACCCTGTGTGCAGCCCAACAGAACCTCCCCTATCGTCATCGCCCACCGCGGCGCCAGCGGCTACCGCCCCGAGCACACCCTGGAGGCGTACGAGATGGCCATCGGGATGGGGGCGGACTTCATCGAGCCGGACCTGGTCTCGACGAAGGACGGCGTATTGATCGCCCGGCACGAGAACGAGATTTCGGAGACCACGGACGTGGCGGAACATCCGGAATTCGCCTCCCGGCGGGTCACGAAGCGGATCGACGGTCGCGAGGTGACGGGCTGGTTTTCCGAGGACTTCACGCTGGCCGAGATCAAGACCCTCCGGGCCCGGGAGCGCCTGCCGTTCCGCAACCAGGAATTCAACGGCCGGTTCGAGGTGCCGGCGTTCCAGGAGGTGCTCGACCTGGCCCGGCGAAAGAGTGCCGAGGTGGGACGGACGGTCGGCGTCTATCCCGAGACCAAGAAGCCGACGTATTTCCGCTCGCTCGGTCTCCCTCTGGAGGAGCCTCTGCTGGCGGCCCTGGAGGCGGCGGGATATTCGGGAAAAAGCGGAGGGCGTAACGCCGCGGTCTATATCCAGTCGTTCGAGACGGGGAACCTGAAGGAGTTGAGGAAGCGGACCGATCTGCCCTTGATCCAGCTCCTGGAGGTGGAGGGGCAGCCGTGGGACCTCGCCGTGGCGGGCGACCACCGGACGTACCGCGACCTCACTGCTCCGGAGGGTCTCGCGGAGATCGCGGCCTACGCGGACGGCATCGGTCCCAACAAGCGGCTCGTCGTGCCCGTGGACGGCAAGGGGCGGATCCAGCTGCCCACGACTCTGGTGGCGGACGCCCACCGCGCGGGCCTGCTCGTCCACCCCTGGACATTCCGCAGCGACGGCCGCTTCATGGCTTCGGGATACGATGGTGCGCCGGAGCGGGAGTACGCGCAGTTCTTCGAGGTGGGGGTGGATGGGGTGTTCAGCGATTTTCCGGACGTTGCCGTGCGCTCCCGCGATTCCTGGAGATCTCAGTGACAGCCACCATCGAAGAGCTATCCACCAACACCGATCACGAGCGTGTCCTCTTCTGCCGCGATCCCGAAGCCGGCTACCGGGGCGTGATCGCCCTTCACAGCAGCGTGGCGGGCCCGGCGGCGGGGGGCACGCGGTTGTGGACGTATGAGAGCGAGGAGGCCGCGATCGAGGACGCGCTGCGGCTCTCTCGCGGCATGACGTACAAGAATGTGATGGCCGGCCTGCCTCTCGGGGGCGGCAAGTCCGTGATCTTCCGCGAGGAGGATATGGATCGCGAAGCAGTCTTCAGATCCCATGGCCGCTTCGTGGAGGGCCTGGGCGGGCGCTATTTGACGGCCGAGGACGTGGGCACGAGCCCCGCGGATATGGAGATCATCCGCCGGGAGACGGCGCACGTGGCGGGGGTCTCGGTCGATCCTTCGCCCCGTACCGCCCATGGTGTGGCGCGGGCGATGCGGGCCGCGGCCCTCCACCGGTGGGGGTCGGACGAGCTCACGGGGCGGACGGTGGCCATCCAGGGGTGCGGCAACGTCGGTTTCCATCTGGCCCTGGAGCTCAAGGAGATGGGCGTCGGCCTCGTGGTCACGGACGTCGATGCCGGCCGGGTACGGCGGACCGTGGAGGCGACCGGCGCCCGGGCCGTGGAGCCGGAGGAGATCTTCGACGTGCAGGCGGATGTGCTCGCCCCCTGCGCACTGGGCGGAGTCCTGAATCCGGGAACAATCCCCCGGCTTTCCGTGCAGATCGTGGCGGGTGCCGCCAACAATCAGCTCCGGGATCCGGAAGACGGCGACCGTCTGCGGGAGCGAGGCATTCTCTACGTGCCGGACTACGTGGCGAATGCCGGCGGCGTCATCGGCGGCTGCGCCGAGATCCTCGGCTGGGGAGACGGCGAGATGAAGGACCGGGTGGAGCGGATCTATGACACTCTGCTCGAGGTGCTCCGCCTGGCCCGGGAGCAGGGCCTGCCGCCTCACGCCGCGGCGGACCGGCTGGTGGAGCGCCGCCTGGCAGCTCTGGAAAGAGGAGACCGAGGATGGATGTGACGGTGCAGCAGGACGAGAAGCAGCGGAAGTTCTACGCCAGACTCGACGGCCAGGAGGCCGCCATCGAATACGCCAAGATGGGCGACGTCTACAACCTCGTGCACACCTACGTGCCGGAGGAGCTTCGCGGCCAGGGGATCGCGGAGAAGCTCACGCGGGGCACGCTGGACGAAATCCGGCGGCAGGGGGAGCGATTTCTGCCGAGTTGCGCGTACATCCAGTCTTTTCTGAAGAAGCACCCGGAGTACCAGGACGGGGTGGCGCAGGGGTAGGCCCTCACCTCCCCGGCCCTCCTCTCCCAGCCCTCCGCCCCCCCTTCCGGGGGAGTGAGGGCCTCCGAATGGCCCCGATTCATAGCCTCATGGTAAAATACCCTAGCTTAGAGGTTGTTCCCGCTGTGTCCGCCGGATCCTCCCGATTGGCGTCCCCAGCAGGGCCTCAGAAAAAGGAGATCAGGATGGACAGCTTCTTCTCTCCCAGGTCGCGCCAGACGGGCCGTTTCGCGCTGGCGATCGGACTGGGCGCCTTCCTTGGGCTCGGCTCCGTTCAGGCGGCGCCGCCGGCCGCCGGTGACGGCGGCGAGGCCCCCCAGGCGTTCGGTGTCGCGGGGCCCAGCTCTCAGAAGTCCCTCAAGCCGGTGCGGCCCACGCCCTCGGAGGCGATGGGTGTCGACTTCGAATCCGTTCCCTCGGTGCGCCTCAAGGCCCTGGACCACGACGCCTTGATGCAGGAAGACCTGCGCGACGCCCGGGAGGGACGGGCCAAGATCCAGCGCTACGCCGTTGGCCGTGACATCCAGCTCAGCATCCAGGACGGCACCTGGTACGACCTCGCGGGCGGCAGGCGGCTGTGGGTGGCGGAGGTCGTTTCGACCGACGCACTCGCCGTGCGGCTCCACTTCAAGGACATCCGCCTGCCGGCCGGTGCCGAGCTGGCGGTCTACGGCCCCTCGGAGAGCGATCCCGCCCGCGGCGTGGTCAAGAACGGCTCGCCGCTGTTCGATCCCGAGCGGTACGTGGAGCACTACGAGGCCTCCGAGGCCATGGCCCAGCGGAGCGAGCTCTGGACGGGCAACATCTTCGGCGACCGGGTGCGGATCGAGTACCTGGCTCCGGCCGGCGCGCCTTCCGACGCCTTGCCCTTCGCCGTGGACAACCTCCAGCACGCCTACCTGGACCCGGTGGCCAAAGTCGGCCGGAGCCTGTTCGGCGAGAAGATGGCCGGCCCGTGCCACAACAACGTGGCCTGCTATCCGGAATACGTGGACCTGTCCAGGTCGGTGGCGCTCATCACCATCCCCTTCGGCGGCGGCAGCGGGTTCTGCACCGGCCAGCTCTTGAATACCAGCTCGGCCGCGGACTTCACCCCCTTCTTCCTGACCGCCAATCACTGCCTCTCGGCCTCGTTCGAGGCGGCGGGCACCGAGTTCTTCTGGCTCTATCAGTCGGCCACGTGCGGCGCCGCGGCGCCGACTCTCGGAAGCGTGCCGCGGTCCCGCGGCGCGTCGCTGATGTCCACCAACGAAATCTCCGACTATTCGCTGGTACTGGTCGAGGGAGCGCTGCCGGACGGCCTCTACTGGTCCGGCTGGAACGGGGGCAACATCCCCGACGGCACGCCCGCGGTGGCGATCCACCACCCCTCGGGCGACTTCAAGCGCATCAGCTTCGCCGAGAAGAACGGCCTCTGCGAGGCCAACTTCCTGGAGATCGACTGGACCGACGGCCCCACGGAACCCGGCTCTTCGGGCTCGGGCGTCTTCCGCGCGGATAACGGCCAGCTCTTCGGCCAGCTCTTCGGCGGTCCCTCGGCCTGCGGCAACGAGTCCTTTGACTGCTACGGCTCGTTCTCGACGACGTTCGGCCGGGTCAAGAACATCATCAAGACCGGTTCGGACGACAACTCGGAGCAGAACGACTCGTGCAAGAAGGCGAAGAACGCCAAGGCCGGCAACCTCAACGGCCGCATCGTCAAGGTGAACGACACCGACTGGTACAAGGTCAGCGTCCCGAAGGGCAAGACGGTGAGGATCCAGGCCAACTTCGCCCACGACAACGGCGACGTCGACATGGCGGCCTTCGTGAACTGCAACGGCGGCGACCCCATCTCCGTCTCGACGAGCTCGACGGACTCCGAGGAAGTGATCCTCCAGAACGTGGGGAACAAGACGGCCGTTGCCTACTTCCAGGTCTACCTCGACTCCGACACCCGCAACAGCTACAACCTCTCGGTCTCCATCTTCAAGCAGTGAGATCTCCCGCCGGGCCCGGAACGCTCCGGGCCCGGCGGTCTGCGCAAGACGGTATACTTCACCCAGCGGTTTCCGCCCCCGGGGGCGCTCATGATGCGAGATCTGATCCTGAAGAACTTGTCCGAAGATATCCTCTCCCGCTTCTGCCAGCGTTGGAAGATCCGGGAGCTGGCGCTCTTTGGCTCGGTACTGCGGGAGGACTTCAGGCCCGACAGCGACGTCGACGTACTGGTCACGTTCGATATGGACGCTGACTGGAGCCTCTTGGATCACGTGCAGATCCAGAAGGACCTGGAGGCCCTGCTCGGTCGCGAAGTCGATCTCGTCAGCCGCCGCGGGATCGAGAGGAGCGCGAACTGGATCCGGCGCCAGGCGATCCTCGACACGGCGAAAACCATCTATGCAGCGGGATGAGGCCACCCTGCTCGATTCTTTCGAAAGCCTCCTGGCCCGACGCTGACCTTGCCTCCGATCACCGTCCCCTTGCACGCTCCCGAGCTGGCGCCGGGATCCTGGATCCAGGGGCCGGAGGTATCGATCAAGTTCGCCCGGGGCACCGTGGTGCTGGTGGACTTCTGGGAATCGACCTGTGTCAACTGCGTGCGGACGCTGCCCTACCTCAAGGCCTGGCATGAGCGCTATGCCGGGCGCGGGCTCATCATCGTGGGCGTCCACACCCCGGAATTCGAGCTCACGGCCGATCCCGGTCTCGTGGCCGCGGCCGTGCGGGACGAGGGGCTCCCCTACCCCGTTCTGCTCGATCAGGACCGCGCCACCTGGCTGCGGTTCGCCAACCACTACTGGCCGGCCAAATACCTGATCGATGCCCGGGGCTATCTCCGCTACGAGCACTTCGGCGAAGGGGCCTATGGCGAGACCGAGGAGTGGATCCAGCGCCTGCTGCGCGAAGCCGGGGACACGGCGCCCATGCCCGAGCCCCTGGAGCCGGTGCGGGAGGAGGACCGTCCCGGCGCCGTCTGCTACCCCGCGACCCGCGAGATCCACGTCGGCTACCACCGCGGCAAGCTCCTGGCGCCTGAAGGCTACCGGCCCGGCGAGGAAGTGCGCCACCGGGAGCGGGAGGAGGGGCCGGCGCCGCCGGGGATGTTCTCCGCCCGGGGCCTCTGGCTCCATCACGCCGAATCCTTGGAAGCCCGCGAGCCGGGAGCCGAGCTCGACCTCGTCTGCGAGGCCTCGGGTGTGAACCTCGTCCTGGAGCCCGGGGGAGAGCTGGAGATCGAGATGGACGGCGGCCCCGTGCCGGAAGGCGACCGGGGAGCCGACGTGATCGAGCGCGGCGGCCGGACCTTCGCCGTCTGGGAACGGTCGCGCATGGTGCGCCTGATCGATTCTCCCCGCTTCCGCCGCCGCCACTTGGTCCTGCGATTCCAGCAGGCCGGCGTGCGGGCGTACGCGTTCAGCTTCTCGACGTGCGCGGTGCTGGAAGAGCCCCTCCCTTCCTGATCTGGACCGGCGTATGATCCTCCTCGTTCTTGGCCTCCCCGTCCATGGAAGAGTCGATCGCTCCCCCTTATGACGTACCCCGCCCGTGGCTCAGGCGGCGCCTGCTCCTCGTGGTCCTCGGGCTGGTCGCGGCGTGGCTCGTGTGGGAGGCCGTCACTTGGCCGGACGTTGCCGCTCTCGCCAAGGAGCGTCCCGAGACCACGGCCTTCATCGAGAAATACCGTGGGTGGGGGATCTTCGGGGAGAAGAGGGAGGTCCAGTGGAAGTGGGTGTCCTACTCCCGGATCTCCTCGAACCTGAAGCGGGCGGTGATCGTCTCGGAGGACATCCGCTTCTTCTCCCACGAAGGGTTCGACGAGACGGAGATCCGGGCCGCCCTGGAGGATGCCTGGGAGGACAAGGAGTTTCCCCGCGGGGCCTCTACCCTCACCCAGCAACTGGCCAAGAACCTGTGGCTCTCCGCGTCCTACAACCCGCTGCGCAAGGTCAAGGAGGCCATCCTCACCCGCCAGCTCGAGAACAACCTCAGCAAGCGGCGCATCCTGGAGCTATACCTCAACGTGGCGGAATTCGGCCGCGGCATCTACGGTGCGGAGGCCGCCTCCCGCCACTACTACGGCAGGTCGGCGCGGAGCCTCTCGGAGCGCCAGGCCGCGGAGCTGGCCGCGAGCCTCCCCCGCCCCAAGAGCTGGCACCCGGGCGTCAAGAGCCGCTCGTACCAGCGGAAGGTCCGCTCCATCCAGCGGCGCATGGCCAAGGCACGCTGGCTGCGGGGCGAGATCTGACGAATCCATAGGCAGGTGGCAATAAATTTGCAAATTCCCCATGTACCGGCCCTTGCCGGTCTTTCAAGGGGGAAACACAAGCCATGGCCGAGGTAATCTTGCAATTCCAGGAGCCCGTGTCCTCGCCCGGCAGAACCTTCTACACCGCCCAGGCCTGCGGCCGTCCCACTCCGGATGCCGGCTGGGAGGGTTGGATCGAGTTCGTATCCGGCGACGGCTCGCAGGTGCTGCGCTCGCAGCGGGAGACGTGGCAGCCCGACCGCGACGCCCTCGTCTATTGGGCCACCGGCCTGACCCACGTCTACCTGGAGGGTTCCCTGGTAAGGACGCTCGAACCGCCACGCCCGCCCAGGCAGGCTGTTTACGTGGAATCGGCCTACGACGGCCCGGCGCCCAGTCCCTGGACGCCTCCGGCGCCGGCGGCTCAGGCGGTTCTCGATCCCTTCTCCGTCTACGCCAAGGGGGAGGACCTCCTGCGGCAAGAGCTGAACGCCCTGAGCGAGTGGCACCTGCGCAACATCATCCGCGCCTACGCCCTGCTGGACGCGGACACGCCGGAGATCCAGACCCTCAGCCGGGCGGAGCTGGCCGAGCGGATCGTGCTGGCCGTGCGCCTGAGCGTGGAGAACCCCGCAGGCCGGGGCTCCGGGGCGTAGCGTCCTGGGGAGCGCCGGACGCCGATATATGCTCCCGCAATGCGTCTCGCGCTGCTCCTTGCCCTGATGATCCCCCTCGCCGTGTGGCTCCCCGGCTGCGTCTCGCTGCGGTCCTTCTCCGAGATCCGCCGCCAGATTCCGGAGGACCGCTTTGTGCGGGTGGGCGGGCAGCTCGTGCACACGGAGCAGGCGGGCATGGGCGAGCCGGTCGTGCTGCTCCACGGCTTCGGGGGCTCGACGTACTCGTGGCGCGAGGTGATGCCGGAGCTCGCCCGGTCGTACCGGGTGGTGGCGATCGACCTGAACGGCTTCGGGTATACGGAGCGTCCGAAGTCCCGCGAGAGCTACACGCGCGAGGGGCAGGGGAAGCTCGTGCTGGGGGTCCTGGACGCGCTGGGGATCGACCGCGCCCACTTCTTCGGCCACTCCTACGGCGGCGGCCTGACGCTGTACCTCGCCTCGCGGCATCCTGAGCGGTTCCTCTCCATGGTGCTGGTGGACAGCTCCGCCCCCACGTATTCGGACGACCGGCGCAACCGGGCCGCGGGGCTGCGCCCGCTCTCCGAGCTCTTCGTGCGCTCCGTGGCGCTGCGGCCCGGCATGATCCGCAAGGCCCTGCTGCGCTCCTACTGGGACGACTCCAAGGTCACCCCGAAGCTCGTCCAGGCCTATCTGGACCGGCTGCGGATCGAAGGCGTGGGCGATGCCTACGTGGGCCTCACGGCCCCGGCCAGGTTGGGCGAACGCGTGGAGCTGAAGAAAATCGGCGTCCCCACCCTGATCGTCTGGGGCGCTCACGACCAGGTGATCTCGCCCGCCTCGGGGCGCAATGCGGCCGGGCTGATGCCGCGCGCCGAGTTCGTGCTCCTGGAGAAGAGCGGCCACGTGCCCATGGAGGAGGAACCGGAGGCGTTCCTGCGCACCGTCCTGCCGTTTCTGGAGAGGTATGCCCTGGAAAGGCGGGGCTCTTGAAGCCCCTGTCTCTCGTCGCCACCTGCGTGCTCGGCCTGGAGGAGATCCTGGAGGCGGAGCTGCACGTTCTGGATGCCCGGGACGTCGAGCGGCAGCGGGGGGCCGTCTCGTTCATCGGGGACTGGCGGGACTGCTGGCGCGCCAACTGGCGGCTGCGCACAGCCAACCGGGTGCTGGTCGAGCTGGCCTCGTGGGAAGCGAGGGACGGCGGCGAGATCGCGGCCGGGGCAAGGTCGCTGGTGTCCAGCCGGCAGGGTCCCCGGATGCGGCGGGGGGGCCTGGACGCGGCCTCGCTGTTCCACCCGGACCGCAGCTTCGCCATTCAGGCCACTTCGACGGCCTCGGAGGTGCGCGACACGCGGTGGGCGGCCCTGTCGCTCAAGGACGGCCTGGTGGACGGCCAGCGCGACCGCTGGGGCCGGCGCTCGGACGTGGACCGCGAGAAGCCGGACCTCCATCTGCGGCTGCGCCTCCATAGGGACGTCGCGACCCTGCTGCTCGATACGTCCGGCGAGCCGCTGGACCGCCGGGGCTATCGCGCCGTGTCGGCCGCGGCGCCGGTGCGCGAGCAGATCGCCGCCGCCTGCGTGCTCGCCTCCGGCTGGGACGGCCGCGGCCCGGTGGTCGATCCCATGTGTGGATCGGGCACGCTGCTCATCGAGGCGGCCTGGTTTGCCCTCGGCTGGCCTCCCGGCCGCCTGCGCCGGCACTGGGCTTTCGAGCGCCTGCCGGGCTATGATAGTCAGGCCTTCACCGCCCTGCTCCAGGAACCCCTGCTGGTCCCCGGCGCGGGTGTACGGGTCTACGGCAACGACGTTTCGGCCGAGGCGCTGGCCGCGGCGCGGGCGAACCTGGAGCGGGCCAACCTGCTCGACCGGGCGGACCTGACCCGCGGCGATGCCTTCGATGCCTCAGCTTGGGAGCCGCCGGAAGGCCCTGGCCTCCTGCTGGTCAATCCGCCCCACGGCGAGCGCCTGCGGACGGACGCGGACCGCTGGCACGCCCTGGGCGACCTCATGAAGCAGCGGTTCAAGGGGTGGAAGGCGGCCGTGCTGACGGGCGAGGACCGTGGCAAGAGCATCGGCCTGCGCCCTCGCCGGCGGATCCCGGTGATGAACGGCCCGATCGAGGGCAGGATCCTGATTTTTGATCTCTATTGAAGAGATCCTCGTGTAGAATGTAACTTTCTTGCCTTCGTTCGGGTCCGAGGTGGGCGTTTTCTTGAAGGAGGAGACCATGTTGTTGCGGAAGTCTTGCTTCACGTTGTTCCTGGCGGCCCTGACGGTCCTGGCCGCGCTCCCTCTGTACTCCCTGCCTGTGCCGCTGACGGCGCGCCAGTTGGCCGCGGGCTCCCCTCACGTGGTGGTGGCCGTGGTGGAGGACGCCCGGAGCCAGTGGAACGTGGAGCACACGCTGATCTTTACCGAGTACGGCTTGAGGATCGAGGAGCAGCTCAAGGGCGAGGCCCCGGAGCGGGTTACTCTCAGGGTGCCGGGCGGCACGGTAGGAGAGGAGACGCACCTCACCTCGCTCTCGACGTTCCTGGAGACGGGCGCCCGCTATCTTCTCTTCCTGGAAGATTTCGGCCGGCCCACCTTCACGCCGGTGACGGGTGGCTGGCAAGGCGTCTTCGCGGAGAGCGAAGGAGGGTTCGGCGAGACTCTGAGCGATGCCCGGGATCTGATCGCCGAGGTCGAAGCCCGTCCGAAGGCGTCGGACACGGCGTGGCGCGCTCCCCGCACCGAAGACCCCACGTTGCCCGCCAAGACCTGGGACTCGCGAAGCGCCAAGTTCTTCGTCAAAGATCCCCCCGTGGTGCCCGTCGCCTACAACCTGCTCCAGCCGAGCAGCCGCTACTTCCATGTGGACTGGGATCTGATGGCCTACTGGAACCTCTACGCCGAGGTCTTCCGGCCCACCGACCGGCCGTCCGCCACGTGGGCTTTCGGCAACAACATCTTCGACGTTGCCGGCTTTCAGACGGAGGAGCAACTGCGGCAGAGTCTCGGCGCCAGTTGGGGCACCGGGTCCAACGCCATTCTCCTGCGGGTCTCGAACGGTCATACCATCGAGGCCGACCTGCTGTTCAACCCCGCCTATGAGTGGACGCTCGACGATGACGCGGCCACCCGGCCGGGAGGGCCGTTCTCGTTCAAGCACATCATGTTGAGCAGTCTCGGGCTGGTCTGGGGATATTACGGGCCCACCGGCCCGGGCGGCACTCCGCCTGCCGTTGCGCGGGACTCGGTGATGACCTCCTCCCGCGCTCTCGCCACTCTCTTCGCCGAGGACGCCGTGGGGATCCGGAGCACCTTTCCGGGCACGTCCATCCTGGACGGATTGATCAGCTCCTACACTTTGAAAGATTCCGCGACCTTCCAGCCGGTCCGCGCCTCCGCGTCCTCGGTCAAGGCAGGGAAGAACGTCAAGCTGCTCAACTCCGTCAAGATCGAGAACCCGGGAACGGAGACCTTCACCAATCCCAACGTCGCGGTCTATCTGGTGCCGCAACGTTTCAGCATGGACGGGGCCGTCCTGCTGAAAAAATTCAAGCTCAAGGGCGCGGTGGGCTCCGGGGAGGCCAAGGCCCTGGCCCTGGGCGCGGTCAAGGTGCCCAACTCCGTGCCGGCCGGCTCCTACTACTTCGCCTTCGTGCTCGAAGTCTCAGGGGACGGCTACCTGGCCAACAACCGGGCCTGGAGCGATCCCGACGTGAAGATCACGGTGACGCGGCGGTAGCCTGGACAAGCGAGAGACATGAGCTTTCCGGGACGGGGAGCCCCGGAAGGCTCCCCGGTCGGAAGGGTGTTCCAGAGAGGGCGATGGCCCTGGGCCTAGAGGCTGCGCTTCTTGGCCCGCAGACCCCGGCGGCTGCCGCCTTCCTTGCGGGGCTTGAAATTGCCGCGGTTGAACCCGCCGCCGAAGCCGCTGTCGCTGCCGCCGCCACCGCCGCCGCCGAAGTCGCCGAAGTCGGGAGGGGGGTTGTAGCCGCCGCGGTCGCCGCCACCGCCGCCATACCCACCCCGGTCGCCGCCACCGTAGCCGCCGCCCCGGCCGCCCCCGCCGCCGTAGCCGCCGCCGTAACCTCCACCCCCATAACCACCACCGCGCGGACCTCCGGGCGTGCGCTCGCGGGCCTCGTTGACGTTCAGGTTGCGGCCCTGAAAGTCATAGCCGTTGAACTGCTGGACCGCCTTCTGGGCCTCCTCGTCGCTGCTCATCTCGACGAAGCCGAAGCCCCGTGAACGGCCCGTGGCGCGGTCCATCATCACCGTGGCCGATTCGCAGGTGCCGGCCTGGCTGAACAGCTCGCGCAGGTCGCTGTCGTTGGTCTTGAAGTTGAGGTTTCCGACGAAAAGCTTCTTTCCCATTTTCTTTCCTTTGTCGCTCCTGGCCCTGAGGGCCTTAGTTCACTCTCTTTGAACTCCTCTCAACCGACCCAATCCCAAGGGCGGTGGGGTCTCTGGCCGCGGTGCGACAAAGACGGACGCCTCCCTGTGTCAGGACTCATAAAGATAGCAGAGCGCGCAAGGTCCCGTAAACCTCAGGGGCACCCTTCGAAGGCCCCGGGATCGGCCACCGCAACCGCCGGGGTGCCCGGGGGATTGAAGTAGACTCGGACCTTCCCCGTCTCCGTGTCGGTCACCGTCAGCACGAACCCCAGGCTGGTGGCCGGTCCGGTGTAGAGCCCGAACCGGCCGCTCACCGCGCAGCCGTCGGCCACCCGGACCAGCAGCTCCAGGGATTCGGGGCTCGTGAACCAGAACACTCCCGAGCCGCCGGACGGGGTGGGCATCACCAGGCCGGGGCGCGGTAGCTCGCCGGGTTCGCCGGGTCCCTTCCAGGTGACCCGGGCGCTGAAACGGCCGGCGAGGCAGAGGGTGGAGCCGTCGGCCACACAGGGGCCGGGCAGGGCGGAGGTCGCCACCCGCGCCTCGTTCGAGTAGGCGGAGAAGATCCCCAGGCGGCCGGCGCGGACGCGGAAGACGTAGCCGGTCGCGGGCGCCAGGCCCTGAACGAAGGCGAGGGTCGAACCGGACCTCACGGAGCCCACGTCCTCGAACTCGCCGTCCACGGTCCGCGCCTCGACCCGGTACTCGGTCTCGTCCGTGGCGCGGTCCAGCCAGGTGAGCTCGACCTCGGTGGGCGAGAGCGCCCTGGCGGTGAGTCGGCGGGGGCCGGCCGGCGGCGGCCCGGAGCCGTAGAGCGTCCGCAGGCCGGCCACATCGTCGGCCTCCAGGCGGGCGCCCCGGCCGTCGTTGTGGACGTAGGCGCGCATCAGGGCCTGGTCGAGCCCGGGGTTGCCTTCGCAGGCGGGGCTCTCGCCGTCGCCGCAGGAGTGGCCGAGGCCTAGGGTGTGGCCGAGCTCGTGGGCGAGGATCTCCGCCATCAGCTTGCCGGGGCTCCCGCTGCGGGCGAAGAAGCAGCCGAGGCCGGCATTGACCACGACGTCCGCCTTGAGGATGCGGTGGAACGGCTTGCGGCCCTGGAAGGTGATTGAGGTCTCGTACCACGGCCCGCCGATCGCCAGGATGCCCCCCGCCGCGCAGTCGAAGGCCGGAACGAAGCCGGAGGGATCGTTGAAGACGACGGTGTTCACGTCGTCGAAGCGGTCGAGGCCGGCCGTGGAATCGGTGGTGCCGGCGAAACGGTAGTCCACGGCCGTCAGCGGGTCCTCGTTCCAGGCCTCGAGAGCGGCCTGGAGCTCGGCGTAGCCGCCCCCGGCGAGCCCCTCCTGGCCGGCCGAAGAGGCCCGCCATTCGACATTCCAGCCGAGGTCGAAATAGAACCAGCGCAGGGGCCGGTCGTCGTGCGGAATGGTGGGGATGGTGAACTTGGGCTTGGCAGCCACGAAATTGTCCAGGAAATAATCGGCCGGCCGGGGCTCTCCCGCGGCCCGTGCCGCCACCCAGCGGGCGAAGGCGTCGAAGTCGCGCGCCGCGTCCGGTGCCGGGGGCAGGGCCTTGACGCCGCCGTCGGGGGAGACCCGGATCTCGCTCACCTCGGAGAGGTCGCGCACGGCCAGCCGGCGGCCGCCCGCCTCGACCTCATGGAAGGCGCCCAGGAACAGGTGCAGGGGGCGCCACGCGGTCTTTTGCCAGGAAGTACCCGCCGGCTCCAGGAACAACAGGGCCCGCTCGCCGGGGGCGAACGAGGGAGCGCCGTAGAGGTGCAGCGCCACGCCCTCCCCGGATCCGCCGGGCAGGCTCAGGCGCAGGGTCTCCCCTGCTCCGCCTCCCTTGAGCGCCTGTTCGACCCGCGCAGTGTACGCGGCAGAACCCGCCGCCTCGAAGCGCACGACGGCAATCCGGGCCGCCTGGTCGACCAGGGCTTCGTCCGGGACCCGCACGTAGCTGGTGGCGCTCAGGGGCGCGGCGGCCAGCAGGAGAGCGAGCAGGCAGGAGCGCGGAGTCATACCTTCTTCAGAATCAGGCCTTCTTCGAGGTCGTACGAAATGGATCGGAGCGCTTCGGCACTCCCTGGCGAACGGCACAGACGTCCGGGATTCTACATCGGCTATAAAGCTCCGGCTGTAAGCTCCGAGAGATTTCCGCAGTAGAATCGGACCTGTCCCCACCGGTCATACCCCAAGGAGGAGCGATGTCCCGTAGTTTCCGCACCAGGCTGTCCGCCCTTCTGCTGCTCTGCTTCCTCCCACCTGCCACCGCGCATCCGGCGAAACCCGCGGCCCCGGCGACTCCGGCGACTCTGACGGCCCCGGCAACCCCGGCAGATACCCAGCCCTGGGACGGCGCGCCCTTCACCGCCGATCCGGCCGCCATCGCCCGCGCCGCCGCCAAGGTCCAGGGCGAGGACAAGGACGACGTCATCGTCTTCCTCGCGGAGGCGAGCTACAGCTACGACGAGGCGGGGCGCGAGACCTACGTGCAGAGGCTCGTCTACCTCATCCGGACGCCGGGGGCGCACGAGAGCTGGTCCACCGTCCAGGAGGCTTGGGCGCCCTGGCACCAGGAGCGGCCGGAGGTGCGGGCGCGGGTCATCACGCCGGACGGCGCCGAGCACCACCTCGATCCCTCGACCATCGCGGAGAACGCCATCGCCGAGCAAGAGCCCGACATGTTCGAGGACGGCCGGGTGCTGCGCGCGCCACTGCCCGCCACGCGGCCGGGCGCCGTGGTCGAGCAGCAGGTGACGTTGCGCGATACGGCGCCGTTCTTCGCAGGCGGCGTGGTGCGCTTCCACGGCCTCGACGCCGGCGTCGCCATGCGCCACGCCCGGCTGACGCTGGAGGCCCCCGCCGGCACCCCGCTGCGCTGGGTGGTCCGCAAGATGCCGGGAATGATCTCCGGGGGGCCCCGGGAGACCGTGGAGGGCGGGCGCCGCCGCCTCGTCTTCGAGGCCCGGGACCTCGCGTCGGTGGACGAGCCCGAGCCGGGCCTGCCCTCCGACGTGCCGCGCACGTCCTACGTGGCCTTCTCGACCGGCCGCTCGTGGGCCGACCTCGCCCGGCGCTACTCGGACGTCGTGGACCAGGCAATCCGCGGCTCGGACGTCTCCGCGTTCATCAAGTCCGCGGGCGCTCCCGCGGCCTCGCAGATCGAGACGATCAACCTCTTCCTCGCCCGCCTGGGGGACGAGGTGCGCTACACCGGCGTCGAGCTGGGCGAGGGGGGGTTCCTGCCCCGCAAGCCTTCGGAGACCCTGAAGCGCCGGTTCGGCGACTGCAAGGACAAGGCGGTGCTGCTCACGGCCATGCTCCGCGCCTCGGACATCCCGGCCTACGTGGCGCTCCTGAACGCCGCCGAGGACGAGGGCGACGTCGAGGAGTCGCTCCCCGGCTTCGGCCTGTTCAACCACGCCATCGTGGTGGTGCCCGGCTCCCCCGCCATCTGGATCGATCCCACGGATCCCTATGCCCGCGCCGGCGAGCTGCCGGTGGTGGACCAGGGCCGCCTGGCGCTGGTCGCGAGCCCCACGGCGGCCGGCCTGACGCGCACGCCCGAGGCCACCTCCGCCGACAACCGGGAGCTGGAGACCCGCGAGTTCTTCCTCTCCGACCTCGGCCCCTCCCGCGTGGTGGAGACCACGGAGCTCTACGGCGCCCCCGAGAGCTCGCTGCGGGCCTATTACGCCGTGGAGGACGCCCAGGCGGTGCGCCAGGCCCTCAAGAGCTACGCCGGCACGCAGTACCTCGCCGAGGACCTCTCCGGGCTGGAGTACTCCAAGCCTACCGACCTCTCGACCCCGATGCGCCTGCGGATCGAGGTCAAGAACGCCCGGCGCGGTTTCACGGACATCCGCGACGCCGCCGTCGGCGTGAGCCCGGCGACCCTGCTGACCCGCCTGCCCCCGGAGATCACGGACGACTTCGAGGAAGACGAGAAGGAAGAGGAAAGCGGGGAGCAGCCGGAGGAGACCGCCAGCAAACGGCAGGACGACTACGTCTTCTCCCGGCCCATGACGCTCGAGACGCGCTACCGCATCGTGCCGCCCCCGGGGTTCGCGCCCCAGCCCCTGCCGGCTTCCCGCGTGCGCCGCTTCGGCACGGTCACCCTGTCGGAGGAGTACGCGGCCGGCGAAGGCGGCGCCGTCACCGCCGTCTTCCGGCTCGACACGGGCAAGCGGCGCATCACGGCCCAGGAGCTCCGAGACCCTGCGCTCCGGCGTGCGCGAGGCGCTCCAGGAGGAGATCTCCCTCCTGACCTTCGACCAGACCGGCGAGGTCCACCTGGCGAACGGCCGGGTGCGCGAGGCGCTCACCGCGTTCCAGGCCCTGGCCGCGGCGGCTCCGAAGCAGGCCCTGCCCCGCACGCGCATCGCGCGCTCCCTGCTGGCCGGCGGCCTGGGCGAAGCCGCCCGTGAGGAGGCGCGGCGCGCCACCCGGCTGGAGCCCAAGCTCGCCATCGCCTGGCGCGACCTCGGCTGGATCCTCCAGCACGACGACCTCGGCCGCCGCTTCGGGAAAGGCTTCGACCGCGCGGGCGCTCTCGCCGCCTACCGCAAGGCCAAGGAGCTCGATCCCAAGGACTACATCGCCCGGGCCGACCTCGCGATCCTCCTGGAGCACGACGCCCAGGGGCAGCGCTACAGCGCCAAGGCGGACCTCCCCACGGCCATCGACGAGTACAAGGCCCTGAGCAAGGACCTCGACAACGAGGCCATGGACAACAACCTCCTGTTCGCCCTCGTGCGGGCGGGCCGCTTCGCCGAAGCCAAGGCGCTCGCGACGGAGGACAAGGACACGGGCACCGCCATCGCCCTGACCGCCATCGCGGCCGCCGACGGAGCCGAGGCCGCCGTGCGCGAGGCCGAGCGCAAGCTCTCCGACAAGAACGCCCGCGCCAGCGTCCTCCAGGAGGCCAGCCAGAACCTGGTCAAGCTCCGGCTCTACTCCGCGGCCGCGGCCCTGGTGGACCGCGCCAGCCGACAGTCCGAAAACGCCGCGGCCCTGCTCTCCAGGGCGGATTTCCTGCGCCGCACCCGGCGCCACGAGGAGATCTCCCTGCCGGCGGACCAGCCGTCTTCCGTGTGCAAGCGGCTCGTGCTGCTGGCCACCGAAGAGAACAAGGACCCGGGCCGTTTCGCCGCTCTCTTCTCCCGCGATCTCCAGCCGGAGCTCCGCCGCCTGGGCGAAGAAGCTCCGCGGCTCTTCGAGCAGGGGTTCGGCGACGCCAGCAAGCAGCTCCGGTCCAGCGAGGTGCCGCTGGACGTGGCGATCGATCTCGCCCTCTCGGTCCTGCGGGACACGGCGACGGGCAACGACGAGACCGGCTACCGGGTCAGCTTCGCCCTGCCGGACGGCTCCACGAGTTTCGAGGCCTACGTCATCCGCGAGGGCGCGGAGTACCGGATCGCGGCGGTCAGCCAGGCCCGTTCGATGCTGGGCGCCGAGGCTCTCCGCCGCCTGGAGCGGGGGGACCTCAAAGGCGCACGGCAGTGGCTGGACTGGGCCGCCGAGCAGCAGGAGGACGGACAGGGAGAGGGCGCGAGCGGCGATCCCATCCCGGCCGACCCCTTTGCCGTCCTCTGGAAGAAGGGAGCGGAGGCGAGCTCCGCGAATACCGAAAATACCGAAGAGATCCGCTGTGCCGCCGCGGCCCTGGTCAACGCGGAACAGGATGAAAAGATGCTGCCGGTCCTCATGGCCTGCCGCGAATCGGCGGGCACCGGCAATGACACTGGCAATAAGGAAGCCCGGCGCAACGCCCTGGACACGTTGATTGTCGCCAACCATCAGGCCGCCAGGCGCTTCGCCGAGATGGAGGCCGTGACGCGCCGGCTCCTGGCCGCGGCCCCCGGCTCCGAGCGGGCCGAGTCCCTCCACGTGGCGGCGCTCGTCAGCCTGGGCCGCTGGGACGAGATCCGCGCCCTGGCCGAGAGCCGGCTCCAGCGGTCGCCGGGCGATGCCGTGGGCCTGCGCCTCCTCGCGCAGGAAGCCCTCCGGACCAGGAACTACGAGCTCGCCGAGAAGCACCTCATGGATCTCACCGCCGGCAGCAAGGCCAGGGCCCAGGACTTCAACGAGCTCGCCTGGATGCTCCTGGAGCTCGGGCGGGTGGACGAGCAGACCGTCGGCTACAGCCAGCGCGCCGCGACCCTCTCGAACTACGGCAACCCCTCCGGCCTCCACACCCTGGCCGCCATCTACGCGGACCTGGGCAAGACGGCCGAGGCCTACCAGGTCATCCTGCAATCCCTCGCCGCCAAGGACGACGAGGCTCCGGAGTCGCACGACTGGTACGTCTTCGGCCGGCTCGCGGAGCAATACGGCCTGCCCGACGTGGCCCGCGGGTACTACAAGAAGGTGGAGCCGCCCAAGAGCCCCGAGGATGAGCCGATGTCCACCCACGCCCTGGCCGCCCGCCGCCTGGCGGTTCTGGGAGAGGGGAAGAAGGGGCAGCAGAAGGCGAAGCTGTAGGGGCGCCCCCGCGTGGGCGCCCTGATCTCCAGGGCGGCCACATGGGGTCGTCCCTGCGGGGTTCCTGGCCCCGTCCTTGCTTCTCCGTCCGCCCGTGCATAGGGTCCTGTTCCGTCCGCCGGCACCGGCCTTGGAAAAGGGCGAGGCTCTCGTGCCCCTGGGCTGGACCTCCGCCGTCGCCCGCCTGCTCGCCCTGCTCTTCTTCGTCATGGCCGCGGAGGCCCTGTTCGCCGTCCCCAAGCTCACGTGGGACCTGGCCACGGGCAGCGAGAGCGCGGCAGGGATCATCCTGGGGATCGCCATCGCCGCCGCCGCCCTGGCCGTCCTCTGGGCCGCGCGCCACCGGCTCGCCGCCCTCCTCGCGGCGGCCGGCAACCGGCTCGCGGCCCTCCCCCGGGGGCGCTGGCTGGCGGCGCTGATCGTGGCCGGCATCGCCGTGCGCGTCATCTGGGCGCTGCTCTTCCCCGCTCCCTACACCTCCGACGGGGATTCCTACTACAGGCTCGCCGAGCGGCTCGCCCAGGGGCAGACCTTCCAGACTCCCCACGGCGAATGGGTGGCCTGGCCGCCAGGCTACCCCTTCCTCCTGCTCGTCCACTTCAAGATCCTGGGCATCGGCCGGCTGGCGGTGACCGTGGCCAACCTGCTGCTCTTCGCGGGGAGCCTCCTGGCCGTGGACGCCCTGGCCCGCCGGTTCTCCTCCCGGGGCGAAGGGACCTCCCGCCTGGCGACCCTGCTCCTGGCCCTCTGGCCCAATCTGATCGCCTCGGCGGGAGTGGCGAGCAAGGAGATGGTGGTCGTCTTCCTGCTGCCTGCCACGCTCTTCCTCTACCTCGAGGCCGTCGAGCGTCCCACAAGGTGGGCGGCCCTGAGCCTCGCGGCGGGCGTGGTGCTGGGCTACGCCATCCTCACGCAGCCGGCGGTGCAGTTGCTCGCGGGGGTCTTCGCCGTCTTCGAGATCCTGCTGCGCACCCCCGTCCTCCGGGCGGCCGGACGGCTCGCGCTCCTCGGCCTCGGCATGGCGGTCGTGATCCTCCCCTGGACATGGCGGAACTACCAGGTGACGGGAACCCCCGTGCTGGTCTCGGCCAACGGCGGCAGCGTTTTCTACCGGGCCAACAACCCCCTGGCGACCGGGGGCTGGATCCCCCAGGGAGAGCGGTCGCTGGACGGATACGACGAATTGACGGCCGACCGACTCGGCTACCAGTGGGGCAAGGAGTGGATCCGCGAGAACCCGGGGGCGTTCCTCCACCTGGCCTTCCAGAAGCAGATCCTCTTCCTGGGCGACGACGCGACCGGCCTCTACGAGATCAAGCGGGGCGGCAGCATCGGGGGAGGGGCCTACGCTCTCCTCAAGCTCCTCACCAACGCCTGGTGGTGGGGGATCTGGGCCCTGATCCTGACCGCCTTCCTGGTACGCCGCTCCGGCGCCGGGTGGGAGCGGCGCGCCGAAGTGGTGCTCTTCCTGATGACCGTCCTCTACTTCTGGGCGATCGACAGCGTCTTCGAGAGCGGCGCCCGGCACCACCTGCCGCTCGTGGGGGTGCTGGCGGTGCTGGCGGCGTCGGCGTCCACGGGCGCGGGTGGGCTCCGCACGAAGCCGGGGCAACCTCTGCCCCCATGAGGGCAACGGTTGCCCCCGTGGGGGCAACCTGGTACCTCATGAGGGCAGGCATTGCCCCCATTTGGGCATAGCGGTACCTCATGAGGGCAGTCATTGCCCTCATCGGGGCAATCGTTGCCCCCACGGGGGCAGCCATTGCCCTCATTGGGGCAGTCATTGCCCTCATGGGGACAATCGTTGCCCTCATGAGGGGAACGGCTGCCCTCCCTTCGTGCAACGCGCGCCGGCCGGCGCGCAAGACGCGCGTGGTACCCTTCGCCTCGCCAGAATGAACGTAGTCGGGCGGGGCGGCTTCTATGAGATGAGCACCGGCCAGCGGAGCGGATGCGACCATCCGCTCCCCACCTCATGAACATCATCGGCATCTCCGCCTTCTTCCATGAATCCGCTTGCTGCCTGCTGCGGGACGGCCAACCCGTGGCCGCGGCCGAGGAGGAGCGGTTCTCGCGGGTCAAGCACGATCCGCGGCTGCCGGTATCGGCGTTCCGGTGGTGCCTGCGGCGGGGCGGGATCGGCATCACGGACGTCGACTGCGTCGCCTGGTATGAATCACCGGAGAAGAAGCTCGAGCGCCAGGTCTGGTCCGGGGTCCCGGAGGACGCCCGCCTCGACCCGGGCCATCCCGAGCGGGCCGTGCACGAGGCGTTGGGATACGAGGGGCCGTTCCTCACCTTCGATCACCATGAATCCCACGCGGCCAGCGCGTTCTTCTTCTCCGGCTTCCCCGAGGCCGCCCTGCTGACCGTGGACGGTGTGGGCGAATGGGCCACGACCACCTACGGCACGGGACGCGGCAACGGGATCGAGCTGTTCGAGGAGGTCCGCTTCCCTCATTCACTCGGCCTCCTCTACTCCACTGTCACGGCCTATCTCGGCTTCGAGGTCAACGACGGCGAGTACAAGGTGATGGGCCTCGCGCCCTACGGAGAGCCCCGGTATCTGGACCAGATGCGGAGGCTCGTCGCGTCCGGTCCGGCGGGGCAGTACCAGCTGAACCTCGACTACTTCGACTTCATCCGGGGAAAACGGATGTACTCGGACGCCCTCCCCCGCCTCTTCGGCGAGCCGCCCCGGCAGCGCGAGGGGGAGATCAGCCGTTTCCACGAGGACGTGGCGCGGAGCCTTCAGGCCGTTCTGGAGGAGATCCTCCTGGAGAAGGTGCGCTACCTCCACGGACGGACGGGCCTGCCCGATCTCTGCATGGCCGGCGGCGTGGCCTTGAACGTGGTGGCGAACGGCCGCATCCTGCGCGAGGGTCCCTTCGAACGGCTCTTCGTGCAGCCCGCGGCCGGCGATTCGGGCGGCTGCCTGGGCGCCGCCGCCCTCGCCCACGCGAAGCTCACGGGGGAACGGCCGGGGGGACGGCTGTCCCACGTCTATCTCGGACCGGCTTGGAGGACGGACGAGATCGCGGAGATGCTCGCGGTGACGGGCCTGGCTGCCCAGGATTTCCGGGCTCGCGAGGCCGATCTCTTCGAAGCCGTGGTGGACCGGCTGGAGATGGGCAAGGTGATTGGCTGGTTCCACGGTCCCATGGAGCTCGGTCCCCGGGCGCTTGGAGCGCGCAGCCTGCTGGCCGATCCCCGGGACCCTGGGATGCGCGACCGCCTGAACCGGCTGGTCAAGAAGCGCGAGGCCTTCCGTCCCTTCGCCCCCAGCGTGCTCGAAGCCCATGCCGCGGAACACTTTGACCTCGACCATTTTTCACCGTTCATGCTGGAGACCTGCCCGGTGGTCTCTCCCCTCGATCTCCCGGCGATCACCCACGTGGACGGCTCGGCGCGGCCCCAGACGGTCGATCCCGCTACCGCTCCCCGCTACGCCGCCCTGATCGAGGCCTTCCGTCGGCGCACGGGCTGCCCCCTGCTGGTGAACACCTCCTTCAACGTGCGCGGCGAGCCCATCGTCTGCTCGCCGGTGGACGCCCTGTTCTCCCTCGGCTCGTCGGGGATCGACGCCCTGGTGCTCGAAGACTTCCTCATCGACCGCGAGGCCGTGCCCGCCAACTGGGCGGAGCTCTTCTCCGTCTGGCGCGAACGGGCACGAAGCGGCTTTGCGGTGAGCACGGACCTGTACACGTTCGTATGAAGCGCGAGCCCATCTCCATCTGGCAGCCGGCGGAGATCGGCGGCGAGCCGGTGTTCGTCCGTCCTGATCCTCTGCCCCTGGGGGACCACTACGCGGCGGTGAAGGTGCTCCGCCCCAAGAAGGCCGACCTTCCGCTGAGAGTCGCCTTCTTCGGCGAGTCGGCCGCGGCCGGGTACCTTTACGCGCCCCACCTAACGCCGGCACAGGTCCTGGAATCCCATCTCCGGACCGCGGGCGGCGGCGGCAACTTCGAGGTGGTGGACCTCGCCCGCACCAACGAGACCCTGGCCTCCCTGGCCGAGACCGTGCGAACCTCGCTCCAGATCAACCCGGACGTGCTGGTGCTGTTCGTGGGCAACAACTGGAACCTGCTGGAGACGCCCGAGGTCTCCCCCTATGCCCCGTCCGCCGAGGCACGCCGGCGCTACGCCCGGGCCCTTCGCGAGGAGGGGATCGAGGGCCCCCTCCGGCTGGCGGCCGGGGCGCTGCGGGAGAAGGCGGAAGCCACCCTCGATTTCGTGGCCCTGATCGCGCGGGCCGTCCAGATCCCCGTGGTCCTGGTTCTCCCCGAGGTCAACCTCGCGGACTGGGAGAACCGCCAGCCGCCCGTCTGGCTGCCGGGGGATGGAACGGCCCGCTGGCACTCCCTCTATGGCGAGGCGGTCAGGCAGTTGGAGCAGGGGGATTTCGAAGGCGCTCTCGCCACGGCCCGGTCTCTGCGGGAGCTCGACGGCGGCACCTGCTCTTCCACGTGGCGTCTCCTCGCCAGGGCCTGGATGGGGCTCGGGGATCAGGAAGAGGCGCGCCAATCCGCCCTGGCCGAGGTGGACGCCGCCGCCTACCCTCTCCTCGCCTTTCTGGGAGCCCCCCAGGCCACGACGGCCGCCCGGGAGATCCTGCGGAGCGCGGCACGGCGGCACGGCTTCTCCTACGTTGATCTGCGGGAGGTCTTCGCCGAGGCCACCGGCTCTCCTCTGCCCGGCCGGCGCCTGTTCCTCGACTATTGCCATCTGACCGCGGAGGGGATCCACCTCGCCATGGCCGCCGTGGCCGCCGAGGTGTTGGAGCTCTCGGGGATGCCCTTCGCCAGCCCACCGGTCTTTCCCTTCCCGGAAATCTCCCCCGAAGTCGAGGCCACGGCGCGGCTGGGCGCCGCCGTCCACACCGCCCACCGCCTGCTCACCGTGGGACCGAAGCGGCCCATCCTGGAGCACTGGTGCGAGGCGGCGCTCCGCGCCTCTCCCGGGATTGCGGAAGCCATGCGCGACCTCGCCGAGGCCCGCTGCGCCCCCTGCCCTGCGGTGCTCACGGCGGCCCAGCAGCGCAATCTCGCCTCGCCGTACCGCCTCCTCCTCCAGCACGGCTGGCGCTGGGACCATCTCGATGCGGACCTGCTGGAAGTGATGCCCGGAGATCCTCCGTTCCGGCTCCAGCCCGAAGGGACCGATCTCACCGAGCCGCCCTGGCTCTGGGAGCCCCTGGAACGGTTCTATCCCGAGGTCATGCGCTTCGAAGACCTTTCCGAACGGGCCACCTTCCGCTCGCCCTGGCCGGAATCCTCCTTCTGCCTGGTCTGTGAGGGGACGGCGGACGTGGCGGTCGAGCCGACTCTCCGCCTGCCCGCCGCTGTACCCGGAGAGCGGCGCTCGGGAAGGGTGCGCGTGGCCGTCAACGGCGAGGAGGCAGGCGCCATGGAAGCGGCGGAGCGATGGCGCCGGGAGACTCTCTTCATCCCCCGCCGTCTCCTGAAGCCCGGGCTCAACCGCCTGACCCTCCATTGGCCGCTGCCTGAGACCGACGGCGCCGCCGCCCTCCAGGCCGCCCTCCAGCGCCTGGAGCAGGGCCTTGCCGCCGACCTCTTCCCCGCCTTCGGCGAGGTCTTCTCCCTCCTCATCCGATCGGCCAAAAGATGATTCGAAAGGCTTTTTCATTTTCGATTTTCAAGATCCCTGTAGTGCTGTTCGACAATCCGGATCGTTTCCCCTAAGATGCCTTCAGGCACCGTTCGCATCATCGAAGTCGCTACTGCCTCGTGTAAGTAACGAACCGTCGCCCCGTGACGCCTATTCGACCGACAGGAGCACGGAACCGAGGTGTCCCCTTTCCTTCTTCTTTCCGCACTTCATTGGAGCCTCAGCTTGTCGTCGTACAGTCTGTGCTTCGCCGTCCAACCCGGAGCCCACCGAGCGGGGACCGCGTAGGTCCCAGCCCGGAAGTGTCGTAGCAAGAAAAGGAGGAGCGAATGAAGAAACTGTGGATGATGATGTTCCTCGCGGCGGTTCTCTGCCTGCCCGCCTATGCGGCGGCCCCCCTGGGGTCAGCTCGGATCACACCGTCCGGCGTGGAGTGGCAGCCGGGCGTCTCCTATGAAAAGGTGACGTTGACCGTCTCCGGCCCCGACGGTCTGATCCTGCGCCGTGAGTTCGCGGCGGGCGCCGCCCTGGCGTTCGAGCCCTTCGGGGACGATGGCAAGCCCCTCCCGGACGGCGCCTACACCTATGAGATGTCGGCGGCTCCGGTCCTCGACCGCGAGACCCGCCGGGCCCTCACGGTGGCCCGCCGGAACGGCGACGAGGCCGCCATCGCCAAGCTGCGGGCCGAGGGCAAGCTCCCCCGGACCCCTCTGGTCCAGTCCGGCTCCTTCTCGATCGACGGCGGGGCCATCGTGGCGCAGGACCTCCGCGAGGGCCAGGGAGGCAAGCCCGCGGGCAACCGGACCAAGGGCCTGACCCCCACCATCGCCGAGGACCAGGTGATCCCGGACGACCTGATCGTCCAGGGCAGCGCCTGCGTCGGCCTCGACTGCGTCAACAACGAGAACTTCGGCTTCGACACCATCCGGCTGAAGGAGAACAACCTCCGCATCCACTTCGACGACACCTCGTCCCAGGTCGGCTTCCCCGCCAACGACTGGCGCCTGATCGCCAACGATTCGGCGAGCGGCGGCTCCAGCAAGTTCTCCATCGAGGACTCCACCAGCGCCAAGACTCCGTTCACCATCACCGCGGGCGCGGCGACCAACTCGATCTTCGCCGACAGCACCGGCCGGATCGGCCTGCGGACCTCGACGCCGGTCCTCGACCTCCACATCAACACCAGCAACACCCCGGCGATCCGCCTGGAGCAGAACAACTCCGGCGGCTTCACGGCCCAGACCTGGGACATCGGCGCCAACGAGGCCAACTTCTTCGTCCGCGACGTGACCGGCGGCTCGCTGCTGTCCTTCCGCATCCGTCCCGGCGCGCCGACCAGCTCGCTCGACATCTCCTCGGACGGCGACGTGGGTGTCGGTACGGCTTCGCCCGACGCGAAGTTCCACGTCTTCGACGATGTCAACGCGAACGTGATTGGCTTGATCGAGAACCCCAATACGGGGCTCAATGCCAATGCCGCCTGGCGCACCCTGTCGGATACGACTACGACGAACTTGATCTCGCACAGCAGCACTAGGACGGCGACGAGATTCGGGCAGACGCTCGGCGGCGCATCAGAGCTCCTCTCCTCCGGTGGCACTAAACTGCTGATCGGAACGCTCGAAGCCGACGATATCGTCTTCGGCACGGGCAATACCAACCGCATGCAGATCAACGGCAGCACCGGGGCAGTGACGGTCAGCGGCAACTTCACAGTTACGGGCGTCAAGAACTTCGCCGTGGCGGACCCGGCGAACTCCAACCGCGCGATCTACTACGCCTCTTTGGAGGGCCCGGAGGCCGGCACGTACTTCCGTGGCACGGCGAAGATCAAGGCTGGTGAAGCGGTGATCGAGCTTCCCGGCTACTTCAGCCGGATCACCGAGTCGGAGCGGATGACCGTACAGTTGACTCCTCTTGGCACCTGGGGCCAGCTCTATGTAGCCGAGAAGACGCCGGAAAAGCTCGTCATCCGCGTAGCCCCGGGAACGTCCGATCTGGAGTTTGACTACCTAGTGCAGGGCATCCGCAAGGGGTATCTCGACTATGAGGTGGAGCGGGTGAACGAGCTTCCCATTCACTAGGTTTCGGGACCCAACGCTGCTCGAGTGGAGACCCGGTGCACCCGGGTCTCCACTTCCGTTTCAGGAGGTCTGCTCCGCCAGGTGCCGGAGCACCAGGTCAGCGGTGAGCGTCGCTTGATCCTCATCGAAATGCCTGTCGTTGAACAGGTTGACGATTCCCCGCTGGAGCCGTTCCGCCTCGGGAAACCGCCCCTCACAGAAGGTCCCGCCTAACGACGCATAATGACGGCTGGCGAAGAGGCCCGCCGCAAAGAGGCGCTCGACGAGCCGGTCCGGCTCGGGGACAAGAATATGAAAGCGCCAGCCTTGAAAGCGCGCCGAGAGCTGGATCTCGTCAGGCAAGGCGGCGTTGTAGATGGCATTGAGGCGCCGCCGGTGCTCCTCCGCTCTCGGCAAGGCCTCCCGCACCGTAGTCCGGTAGAAGTCCCAGCCGAGCACGGGCGCCGAAAGATCGAGCCACCTCTCCTCTCCCCCCTCGCAAGGAATCCCGCGCATCATCGCCTCCTTGTAGTGGCGGGTCACCTCCTCAAGCATCGCCTCGGAATAAGGTGCTTGCCACCGCTTATAGGACACCCCTTCGCGGCAGTTGGCGAAGCCTCCAAAGCCGAGATCGACGGGCTTGGTACGGCCGGTGCTGAACAGTGTCACATCGGCCTCGGACGCCAAGTGCTCTCCATCACAGTCCGGCGGGCACAAGCATTTGTCGTCGACGATCAGGAAGTCCGACCGGATCTCCTTGATCTTTCGGAAGAACGGACCAACATCTTCTTCAACTCCATAGGTGCGAATGAAGAGAATTCCTCCAAAGCCCTCCGGGCGCTCCTCGATAAGTCGGAGGCACTGGCGCTGGTCCATCGTCAGCTCCACAGGGTCGATATCTATGCAGAAGAAACGATGACCGGCCTTGCGAAACGTGAGGGGGACCACCGGGCAGGCGTTGGCCGACAGCAGGAAGGGCCGGCGGTCTCCCCGGGAGAGCAGAAGGTTGTAGAGAATACCGCAGGCACGGGCCTCGAACAGGATCATGGCTCGGCAACCGCTTCCGCCAACACCTGCTGGACTTCCTCAAAGAGGAAGAGAAGATGGGCCTCGCTGTCGGGAGGTTTGAAGAGCGCCTCATAACGCCGCAACTCTTCACTGGCCCGAATGACCCGGTCGGTATACGAGCGCATCTCCTCGCGCATGATCTTGTGGGGCTCCTCGAAGGCCTCAAGGGTCTTCTGGACCTGTTCCCGGCCGATCGACACCGGATAGCCGAGGAGGGAGAGCTCCGGATAGCAGGCGGCTTCGATGTACCGCACCACGGCGGCCGGCAGCAGATTGCAGTGGGTGCCGACCTCCTGGGCGGTGATGCCGTCCAGAGGTCTGTGAGACGAGTTACCCGTCCAGAGCAAGCCCTCCTGGTCCCGGATACCTTGGGCGAACGCATCCTCCGCAAAGGGCTCGAGCCCCAATACCCCGGCGATCTCCTGCAGAACCTCCAAGGGCCGGGCGACCAGGTCCTCATAGCGGACCCAGGTGAACCCAGGGTGGGATTCGAGGTGCAGCGCGAAGGCGATGCTCTTCCTCCAATTCCTTACATTGAATAGCGTGGGCTTGCGCCGGCCCCCGTACCGCTCGCCCCGACCGTGGTCGAGCGAGGCGAGGACGTCGCGGGGATCGCGCACGATCATCAAACACCGCCCGCCACGATCGAGAAGATAGGGCAGGAATTCCTCGCAGAGGGTCTCCTTGCCGCCGAAGAAGGCCGCCTCAGGCTTGCGGGAGAGCCCGCGGTAGAGTTGGCCGACCGTGGCCATGAAATCACCGGGGGTGAGCCGGTCGAGGAGCGGATCGAGCTCAGCGCGGTCAAAGCGGGTGTACTGGCCACTGTAATCCGCCATGCGGGCGAACAGCACCTGTAAGGCGCCAGGCTCGGTGCGCCACTGCCCCAGGTAGGCTCCGAACTCCGCGAGGTGATAGCGCACTTCCAGGAACAGGGGCCCGAGCGGATGGGGCTCTTCCGCTGCGCTGAAACGCCGCAGGAAGTCCCGTTTGGTTTCGACAAACAGGAGGGGAAACGGTTGCGAGAGCAGCGAGAGTCTGGGATGGTTCGAGAGGAGCTTCTCGAGCAACGTTGTGCCCGAGCGCTGCATGCCGGTCACGAAGAGGATGGGGATCTCCATGGCCGCTCGCTCATCCCCTCTGGAGCACAACTTCCCAGCCACCGGTCAGGCTCCAGAGGCGGTTCTTACGCCCCGCCGGAGAGACGAGGCCTTCGAGCCGAGCCGGCAGTTTACAGAGGTAGGCGGCTACGGTTCGGAAGGGATCCGCCAGCAGCCGAGTGGCGACCGGCGATGGACCGGAAACGAGATAGCGTCCTTCAAATCCAAAGATCCTTGCGGCTCGGTTCCAGAAGGCTCCTCCGAGGTCGTGCACGTGGGCGGGGTACGTCAGATCGACATATCGGAAGATCCGGGCGAGCGGCACGACGCATGGCGTGCGTGCATAGAAATAGCCGGCCGGCGCTACAGAGTCGAGGAGCCGCCGCAGGACCGGATGGGCCTCGGGGATGTGCTCGAGGATGGCACTCGCAAGGACGAGCTCATATTGCCCCCCGATCAGCTCAAGGTCAGTCTGGTGCGTCACCGAGATCCGGCCGGTAGTGGAGCTAGCCGGTGCCTGATAGTCAACCAGGAGAATCTCGACCTGCCGTCCGGGATCCCACGCCAAGAGTTGCTCCGCAATGGCTAAAGCCAAACTTCCATCCCCTCCGCCAAAGTCCAGGATGCGGACCAGGCCACTCAAGGAAGCAGAACCGGTGCTCTGGAGGATGTGCCGCGCTAAGTGCCCGATCCCGGCGAAGGTGACCTTGTGGTCCTTCCCCTCATAGTAGGTCTGATAATACGCGAGGAGATACTCCGGCCGCGGCATATGAGAGGCTGAGCAGGCCCGGCAGCGCGGACACTGGAGCATATGGACCTCTGGTCCGCTCTGGATGCGAAGCATGGAGGGGCGTTCTCCGGCGTAGAGGCAGAGGGGACATTGGTCGGTCCGATCGATCAAATCCTCGACAGGGAGGTGCCGGCTGGCATGGGCCTGCGTCGCTCTCATGAGCCGTCCACCGCGGCCTCTCGCCGCCAGCCCCAGATGTAATAAGGCGCCTCCGGACCGGTATGGAACAGGAGATCGAGAATGGTGACTTGGTGAGTGAACGGTGGGAAAAACTGCGGATACTCCGGATAGCCGGAGTAGTCCTTCCAGAGGAGCCCGACACCGATCTCTTCGAGCCGCGAGGGAGCGATGTAGCTCTTCGCCGCCGGCCCCGAGACATAGAGGCCCGCTCCAACCTTGTGGAGGAGGTCAAGGAGCCGGTCCAACTTCTTGCTTCCGGACTGGAAGTCGCGCGAGTCGCCGAATTCGGTACACACTCCAAGGAGGTCGCGTGCGATGCCACGGATCAGGTGCTGGTTCAACTGCGACAGGTTCGTCCACCTCGAACGCAGGTAAATTTCCTCGAAGTAAGACCGGTAATGCTCGAAGTGAGGAGCCCGTCCGTAGTGCTGCCGGATCCGCCGCCAGTGCGCGGCGGCCCAGGAGGAATCCTTGATTTCGACCTCGCAGATGAGCCGGTCCTCGCGCGTGCCGACAGGAATCGTCAACCACTCGAGCCCTTGCGGAGTCTTGATGCGGTTTCGGTTACGCCAGTCACCCTTGGTGTACTGGATGTCGTCGTGGAATATGAAGAAGTCGACATCATGAATAATGTCGAAGTAGCCTTTCCAGGGGATATAGTTCGACTGCAGGACCGCGACTCGCCTCCGATCAGGGCACCGGCTTGAGAGCCCGCGGACATGTCGTGTCGACTCCTTCTCCTGTTCTGGAGGGTGTAGTTGTTCGCACCACGGCTGAGCCCTAACCATACCACCACCCTCCGCCTCAGGTTGTCTCTCGGGCGGGCGGTGGGTGGCACTCAGTACGCGCATCTGAGGTATCCTTGTTCACCCGAGCCTCTCCCAGAGCAATCTATGAAGATCTCTGTCGTAATCCCAGTCTACAACAGCACGGTCCTTGAAGAGCTGACCGACCGGATCAACGCGGTCTTCCGCGATCGGCCTGGGGTTAACTATGAGATCATCTTTGTTGACGACTCCTCGCCCTGCCCCGAGACTTGGCCCACCCTGGAGCGGCTGGCGCGCGAGCGGAGCGCCCTCCGGGCCCTTCAACTGACGCGGAACTTCGGCCAGCAGGCGGCCACCCTCTGCGGGCTCGCCGAGGCCCGCGGCGACTTCGTCATCACGATGGATGACGACCTCCAGCACGCCCCGGAGGACATCCCGAAATTCCTCGCCCTCACCGACTGGGATATAGTCATCGGGCAGTTCGACCGCAAGCGCCATAACCTCTTCCGGCGGCTCACCAGCCGCGCCAAGGGCTACTTTGACCGTATCATTCTTGGTAAGCCCAAGGGGATTCAGATGAGTTCCTTTCGGATGCTCAACCGTACCGTGGTGGACGGCATCCTCTCGATCCGCACACCCCACCCCTTCTTGCCGGCCCTCATGTTCTACGTCAGCCAGAACGTGATCGGGGTGCGGGTCGGCCACTCGTCACGCCGCGAGGGCCGCAGCGGCTATACGCTCTGGAAGCTGATGCGGGTCTTCAGCCATTTGCTGATCAACAACTCCTCGCTCGTGCTCCGCCTGGTAGGGAACCTTGGTCTCCTCTTCGCCGGGATCAGCTTCCTGATGGCCGCCCTGGTCATCTACCAGAAGCTGGCCCACAGCGTGTCGGTGCAGGGATGGACCTCGCTGCTCGCGACCCAACTCCTCCTCGGCGGGTTGCTGCTCTTCAGCGTCGGCGTCGTCGGGGAATATCTCATTCGTATCATCGAGAGCAGTGAGAGGAAGCCCACCTACTTCATCCGCCGCCGGGTGAACGTGGAGGCCCGGTTGAATCTGGAGGACAGTCCGGGAGGTACGCCGTGAGCCTCCATCGCATTCCGTTCAACCGGCCCTTCACGACCGGCCTGGAACTGGCCTACATCCGCGAGGCGATCGAGGCCCTCCACCTTTCAGGCAACGGCATGTTTACCCAACGATGCCAGACCTGGCTCGAGGAACGCATGGGCAGCCGTAAGGCCCTGCTGACGCACTCCTGCACGGCAGCCCTGGAGCTCGCGGCCCTGCTCGCCAGAATCGAGCCCGGCGATGAAGTCATCATGCCTTCCTATACGTTCGTCTCGACGGCGAACGCTTTCGTGCTGCGGGGGGCTGTGCCGGTCTTCGTCGACGTCCGCGCGTGCACGCTCAACCTCGACGAGCGGAAGATCGAGGAAGCGGTCACACCACGCACAAAGGCGATCGTGGCCGTGCACTACGCCGGCGTCTCCTGTGAGATGGACACCCTCCTCGCCATTGCCTGGCGGCACGGCCTGCTGGTCATCGAGGACGCTGCCCAGGCCTTGCTGTCCACCTACAAGGGCCGGCCATTGGGCAGCTTCGGCCACCTCGCGGCGCTCAGCTTCCACGAGACGAAAAACGTCACGGCCGGTGAAGGGGGTGCCCTGCTGATCAACGACGAACGGTGGATCGAACGGGCCGAAGTCCTGTGGGAGAAGGGAACCAACCGCAGCCAGTTCTTCCGCGGCCAGGTGGACAAATACAGTTGGGTTGACGTCGGCTCCTCCTTCCTGCCGAGCGAGATCAACGCCGCCTTCCTGTGGGCGCAGCTCGAGGAGGCCGAGACGATCACCCGCGAACGGCTACGGATCTGGGATCGCTACCACCAGGCCTTCGCCGGCCTCGAGGCGCGGGGTGCCGCAGTCCGCCCCACCATCCCCGCAGAGTGCGGCCACAACGGCCATCTGTACTACTTGATCGTCCGCGACCTGCCCACCCGCACCCGCCTGCTGGCCTGGCTTCACTCCCGGGGAGTCCAGGCGCTCTTCCACTACGTCCCCCTTCACGACTCTCCAGCCGGCCGCCGTCTGGGCCGCACTCACGGCGACCTCCCCCACACGCGGACGGCAGGCGAATGCCTGCTTCGCCTGCCCCTGTGGCCGGGCATGGACGACACTACCCTGGATCAGGTGATCGGCGCCGTGCACCAAGGGCTCATCGTGGATCCGGCCGATGCTTGACCGGCGTCACGGCCAGAACCCAGCCGCCGCCAGCCGCAAACACCCAGAGGAATGCACGGTTGAGGAGGGAGATCGCCACCGCGGACGGCGGCGGGATGCCCAGGAGGACGAGACAACCCGCGAGGACCCCCTCCTGGACGCCCAGGCCCGCGGGACTGACCGGCAGCATGCCCGACAGGACCGACAACGCGACGACGACGAGGAGATCCCCGAAGCGGGCCGTCTCTCCGAAGCTTCGCACCAACAGGGTGAGGGAGACTCCCCGCAGCAGGGCGACCCCAAGGCTGAGCACAAAGATCTCTCCCACTTGCCGGAGCCGGACTTCGGTCAACGCCTCCCGAATCCAGGCCGCGAGCCGCCTGATCCCCAGGAAAACAGCCGACAGTCCCAGGGCTGCAGCCACTGCGGCCCCCGCCATCCAGGCTGCCGCGGGAACCTTCGACCAGGCGACCCGGTCCATGATGGCCTGGGATCCGTTCGGAGCCAACCGCCAGGCTACCCCTGCGGCAGTCACCACGGCCAAGGCGCCGAGGATCCGCAGGAGGGCCAGCCGAACCAGGGCCCTCACCATTCCCTGCCCCGGCTGGCGGACCGCGTAGACCTTGTACCCTTCGGCGCCGACAGCACCCGGCGTGAAACTCCCGACGAACTGACCCGCAAGCGTGATCTTGAGGGCCGCGATGAAGCTCAGGCCCCAGTCCGCGAAGCCGGTCTGGAAACGCCACGCCTCCAAGACGACGACCGCGCCGCATGCCGCCGCCAGGGCCAAGCCCAGCAGCACCCCCTCAGCCCCGGTAATGCCTGCCCACAGGCGGCGCAGGTCCACCAGGGCGAGGAGGGTCAGAAGCAGTACGGTCCCCAGCAACAGCTTCAGGAAGCCGGCCCGACGTGACACCGGAAACGGCTTCATAAAATGCTCCGGCTAATGGACTAAAACCGCGCCGTTGGGCGCCCCCGGCGTGCCATCGCCAGCGTGGGCGTTGTTCCCAGCCGACTCGACGACAGCGGTACCGGTGATGCTGATGCCCGTGGTGTTGTTGAAGATGTGGTTGTTGGAGAGTCGGATGATCGCCAAATTGGCGTTGGCATTGACGCCGACCAGGTCGTTGAACGAAATCTGGCAGCCTTCCACGTTGATGCGGGTGGTCCCGTTACTGGCAAGGATTCCGTTTGCGGTATTGCCGGAGATGACCGAGTCGGTGATCGTGGCGCGGCCGTTGAGAGCGCCCTCAATGCCGGTGCCCAGGCCCGTGAAGTTGGAGTTCTCGATCATGGCCTGCGCTTGGGTGCCGGCGGTGGAGGAGGTGAGAAAGATGCCTGTGGCCGCGTTGGTGATACGGGTGTTCCTGACGAACAGCTTGACATTGTTGGTGGCGCTCACGTCGATGCCGCGACCGGTGAACCCACTGATGGTGACGCTGTCGACGGTGAGGCTCTTGCCGGCGAGATAGCGGATGCCGTTGAGGCCGTTACCGACGCCGTTGATAGCAATATTGCGCAGGACGACCCGGTCGTTGACGCCGGCGTTGACGATGACGCCGTTGGTGAGGGAGGCGGTGATGCCGGCGATCTGGCCGTCACCGTTGATGGTGATCGCCTTGGTGATGGTGACGGCGCCGAAGCCGCCAGGATCGAGGACGGAGATCTCACCTCCGGCCGCGGTCTTCGAGATGGCCCCCGCGAAGGTCTTGCAGGGAGCGGTACGACTGCAGGGGTTCGCGTCGTCGCCGACGCCCGAAACCCAGGTGCGGGTGGCCTGGGCATTGGCCGGTGCCGTCACCAGGACGGCGAGGGCCAGGAACGTGAAAGCGGCGCTGATCATCTTCATTTTCATAGCAATCCTCCTGAGAGTGAGTGTCCGAGGCAAACGGGGCGAGCCCGCTCATCCCGGCGTGTAGCATAGGCGTCGGATCGGCTCTTTCGTTACGGAATCGGGGAAACCACTACCTATTCTAGCACGGCCGGCTTGCCAAACAGGGCTCCGACGTAAATGGCGCCCAGGTACCAGATCGGATAGAGGTACCGCGGCTGCACCTCGGTCAGGAAAAGGAGGGTGGCCGCTAGGATGGCCAGACAGAACAGCGGCAGCAGGCAGGGCAGCGGGACCTCCGCGGCTGTCCACAACCGCCACAATGCCACCGCCAGCGCCCCCAGGAACAGGGCGGAGAACCAGCGGGAGATGGCCAGGACCCTCTCCTTGCGCGCTTCATTCATCGAGCCCAGGCCTCTCAGTTCCCCGGCATTCAGGTAGAAGATGGTCTGGCTCCCAAGCTCATAGAGGCTCTTGGATTTGCGCAGGTAATTCGTGAGGCGCGCCGCGGGGTGGTGGTGCGTATCGGTGGCGAGTTTGGCCAACGTCAAGGGACGCCAACTCACGGGGAGCGTATTATAGGGAATCGTATAATTACTGAAGCTGTGCGTAAAGCCGCCATCGCCCCAACTGTCGGTGCCTGCGGCCAGCACCATCCAGCGGGCATTCGCCCGCAAGTCGGAGGGCGCCCGCAAGGAGGCCTGGCGCAATGCCCAGTTGCCGGTTTCGATCATCACCCAGGGAACCATGACCAATGCCAGGGCAGCCAGAAACCGGCGGCCGCGCGGCGCCATCGCCAGGCCCAGCAGCGAGATCGGCAGCAGGGTCAGGCCTCCGGTCGCGCGTTGAACGTCCAGGACCAAAACCGTCAGCCCGAGCCCGGCGCTCGCCAGGAAGGCGGCGCGGGTCCTCCCCTCGGCCTGGAGCCGCCAAGCGGCCAGCGCGATGGCGAGCGAGAGCACCGTGAGGAATGCTCCGGGCAGGTCGTGGGTGGGGATCTCGGCGGCCAGCACCGTCTCCACCGCGGCCAGCGACACGACCAGTGCGACCCGGGCGGCGCAGGCGCCGAACCACGTCCGGGTCATCCGGTAGACCAACAGGGAGGTCAGCCCTTCCAACACGACGTTGGCTGCCGAGTAGGAGGCCGGTCCCGGCCCGAAGGCCAGCCGCAGCGGCAGGAAGTAGGGCAGGCTTCGCTCCAGAAAGGACCACCTGTGGGGGTAGGAGCCAAGCCAGCCCCTCGTCGCGTCCAACCCGTGCTCCGCGACCGACGAGGCCAATTTCCACATCTCCCCGAAATCGGAGAGTGGCTCCACGCGGATCAGGAAGACGTACGCCAGCTTCAAGCCCGTGGCGCCGACCAGGGCCAGCACCACGAACGCGGTTTCTCCGAGTTGAGCTGGCCAGTGGCGGGCGGCCAGGACCAGCCCGACCACGGCCAGCGTAGTGATCAGCAAGTCCCCGCGGCTGACCGGCGACTCCGGGCTCACCAGACGCGCCAGCGTCAAGGAGCTCAGGTTGAGGAGCCCCACGAGGGCCGGCAGGAGGACCCCCGCTCCCGTGATCAGGAACAGGACGGCGCGCACCATCATCTCGAACCGGAGAGGCCCCGAGCGCCGCACGGTATGAACCGCGTAGGTGGCGGCGGCCAGGAAGACGGCCACGTATACCGCCGAAGAGAACGAGAGAGAGACCAGGATTACTGCCAGAATGACCAGACCGAGAGCGAGAATCCGGATTGGCATCACCGTCCTCTCCGGACTTCACACTCGCGCAGAGAAGCGTATTCGAAGTGGACGGCGGGAGTGGGCTGCGCCTTGGGCGACCGCACCTCCAGCCGCACCTTGACCTTGCCCTGGCGAGGACGGATACCAGGCAGTGAAATTGCGTATCCCCTCCCCGTGCCCTTGAGCGGCGCGGACCATACCTCGGCGCCATTGATGGAGATGACGATCCGGAAACCCTCGGGCGCGTACGGCTCCGCAGGGGAAGCCAGCACGCGAAAGCAGTAGCGCTTCCCTTCGTCGGCCGGGAGCTCGTTTTCCACCGCTAGAAAACCGGGCCTGCCTTCGAGCTGAAGAGTCAGGCGGAAAGGGCGGCGGTCGGGAGGATCGTTCTGCAGGTACTGGAAGTGCGCCTCGTCATTCACCGGCCGCCATTCACGGAAGTCCAAAAGGAGCAGATCCGTCCGTTCCCCGGCCACCGCCAGGAGCGCCAGCAGCAGGGCGCCGGCGGCCACCATCACGGCCATCACCAAGCGCAGCTCGGCGGACCGGAGCAGTCCTCCTCCCTCCTCGGGGGCTCCTGTGACGGGGCCGTGAACGGCGGGCATGGCGGGAGATTCTAGCCGGTTTGCTACCATACGCCGCCATGTCCGCCCCTCTCCTGATGATCCCGGGTCCGATCGAAATCTCACCAGCCGTCCTCGCCGCCTCGTCCATCGCCCCGCCGGGCCACACCTCACCGCGCGTCCTGGAAGCGTTCGGCACCTGCCTGGAGCGCATGCGCCAGGTCTGGCAGGCCGGCCCGTCGAGCCAGCCGTTCCTGCTCGCCGGCAGCGGCACGCTCGCCATGGAGGTGGCGGCGGCCAACCTGATCGAGCCCGGAGACCGGGCGATCGTCCTCATCACCGGCTACTTCTCCGAGCGCATGGCCGAGATCCTGCGCCGAGCCGGCGCCAGCGTGGTCGAGATCGGCGCGCCCGTGGGCGAGGTCCCATCCCTCGATGAGGTCCGGGAGGTCCTGGGCCGGGGTCCGTGCAAGGCCCTGTTCGCCACCCACGTGGACACCTCGACGGGCGTGCGGGTCGATCCCGAGCCCTTCTGCCGCCTGGCCCGCGAGGCCGGCGTCCTCTCCGTGTTCGACGGCGTCTGCGCCACGGCCGGAGAGCGGTTCGAGATGGAGGCCTGGGAGGCGGACCTCTACTTCACCGGCTCGCAGAAGGCCATCGGCCTGCCCCCGGGCCTGGCGCTGATGGTGGCGAATGAGCGGGCCCTGGCCGTCCGGGCCGCCCGCAAGGCCTCCCCTCCGCCGCTGTTCCTGGACTGGAATTCCTGGCTCCCCATCCACCGCGCTTACGAGGAAAGGAAGCCGAGCTACTTCGCGACGCCGGCCACCACCCTGGTCATGGCCCTGGAGACCGGCCTCGGGGAGATCCTGGCCGGCGGCATCGAGGCCCGTGTCGCGGCCCACGCCCGAGCCGCCGCCTCCCTGCGCGCCGCCTGGGACGTCCTGGGCCTGCGCTCCGTCCCCCGCCTGGACGTCGCGGGCAACACCCTCTCCGTGCTCCTCTTCCCCGACGGAGTCGACGCCTCGCTCCTGCCGAAGATCGCCGCCCGCGGTGTCACCGTGGCCGGAGGCCTCCACCCCGCCGTCCGCGCCACCTCCTTCCGCGTGGGCCACATGGGCTATACGGTCACCCGTCCGGACTACCTGCGGCAGACCGTCGAGGCCGTGGCGGGAGGGCTTCAGGACGCCGGGGCGCAGGTGGACGTGGCGGGGGCGGTAAGGGCGTTTGAGGAGAGGCTCAAGACAAACACGGCGCTCCCCTACCCGTAGATCTCCCCGCCCCCCTTCCGGAACTCCTCCGCCTTCTCCCCCATCCCCGCCTCCAGGGCCTGCTCCTCCAGCATGCCCTGCTTCGCGGCGTACTCGCGGACCTCCTCGGTGATCTTCATCGAGCAGAAGTGCGGGCCGCACATGGAGCAGAAATGGGCCACCTTGGCGCCTTCCTGGGGCAGGGTCTCGTCGTGATACTCGCGGGCGGTGTCCGGGTCGAGCGAGAGGTTGAACTGGTCCTCCCAGCGGAACTCGAAACGGGCCTTGGAGAGGGCGTTGTCGCGGATCTGGGACCCGGGGTGCCCCTTGGCGAGGTCGGCCGCGTGGGCGGCGATCTTGTAGGCGATCACGCCCTCCTTCACGTCCTCCCGGTTGGGCAGCCCCAGGTGCTCCTTGGGCGTCACGTAGCAAAGCATGGCCGTGCCGTACCAGCCGATCATGGCCGCGCCGATGGCCGAGGTCAGGTGGTCGTAGCCGGGCGCGATGTCGGTCGTCAGCGGTCCCAGGGTGTAGAAGGGCGCCTCGCCGCAGGCTTCGAGCTGGCGGTCCATGTTCTCCTTGATGAGGTGCATGGGGATGTGCCCCGGCCCCTCGATCATCACCTGCACGTCATGATTCCAGGCGATCTTCGTCAGCTCGCCGAGGGTGTCCAGCTCCGCGAACTGGGCCGCGTCGTTGGCGTCCGCGAGCGAGCCGGGGCGCAGGCCGTCCCCCAGGCTAAAGGCCACGTCGTAGGCCTTCATGATCTCGCAGATCTCCTCGAAGTGCTCGTAGGTGAAGTTCTCCCGGTGGTGCGCCAGGCACCACTTGGCGTGGATCGAGCCGCCGCGCGAGACGATGCCCGTCATGCGGTTCGCCGTCAGCGGCACGTAGCGCAGGCGTACCCCGGCGTGGATGGTGAAGTAGTCCACCCCCTGCTCGGCCTGCTCGATCAGCGTGTCGCGGTAGATCTCCCACGTCAGGTCCTCCGCCTTCCCCCCCACCTTCTCCAGGGCCTGATAGATCGGCACCGTGCCGATGGGGACGGGCGAGTTCCGCAGGATCCACTCGCGGGTCTCGTGGATGTTCTTGCCCGTCGAGAGGTCCATCACCGTGTCCGCGCCCCAGCGGATGGCCCAGATCAGCTTCTCGACCTCCTCTTCGATGGACGAGGTCACCGCCGAGTTGCCGATGTTGGCGTTGATCTTCACCAGGAAGTTGCGGCCGATGATCATGGGCTCGCTCTCCGGGTGGTTGATGTTCGACGGGATGATGGCTCGGCCGCGGGCCACCTCGTCGCGCACGAATTCCGGGGTGAGGACGGCCGGGACCCCGGGAATCACCGCCCCCCAGGACTGTCCGGGGTGCTGCGCCACGCCGCCGCCCCAGGCCTTGCCGTCGCGGTCCCGGGACAGCTCGCGCCGCTGGTTCTCGCGGATGGCGATGAACTCCATCTCGGGTGTCACGATTCCCTTGCGCGCGTAGTGCATCTGGGTGACGTTGCCTCCGCCGCAGGGGCTTACGGGTGTGCGCGAAGCGGATGGGCGCGAGCCCCGGGTCCGCCGCTCGTTGCCGCCCGTAGAGCGAGGTCACCGAGGCGAGCTCTTCGACGTCGCCGCACCCCTCGATCCAGGCCCGGCGCAACGGGGGCAGGCCCGCGTAGACGTCGATCCGCGCCTCCGGGTCCGTGTAGGGTCCCGACGTGTCGTAGACCGTGACGGCAGGATTCTCCACCGTCAGGCCAGAATGCGTGCGCGTGGGCGCCACCCGGATCTCCCGCATGGGTACACGCACGCCGGGCAGGGTGCCGTCGACGTAGACCTTGCGGGAGGCGGGGAACGGCTCGGTGGTGATCCGGGGGCGGGGCAAAAGGGATGTCGGCTCGATCATCGGGGGCTCCTCACGAAGAGGCAGGGGGGAACCGGAGATCGGCCTCGCTTCCCTACGCTGGCATGACCCAGGTCAGGTTATGAGGGTGGTCCCGGATGGGATCTCAGCCTTGCGGCCCCCCTAGCGGGATCGATCCTACACCGTTCAGGAAGACGCTCCAATGGTTTTTCCCTGCTCCTCGATTGTTTTCCCCTGCTCCCCGGCCGTCCGCTCCTTGTCCTCAGCCGCTTTCCCCAAGAACAAAGTGCCCGACCCCCAGCCGCCGGGCCTCCGCGCCGGGATCTCCGAAGCCGGCGCCGAGGGGAAGTCCATCGGGAGCCGGGGAAACCATCTGGGCACGCGGGGCCAGCGGCCCAGGAGGCCGGGCAAAACCCCGGCAGGCGCGGCCCGCCACTCCGCCCCTGCCGGTCCGTCGTTTGTCAAAGAACCTCTCTCGTCAAGGAAAGCACCTGGAAGACCCATCAGAGTAGCTCCATAGCAACGGAACCTTGACGAATGAAACTTCTGGGTTATTATACGCATCCTATCGGTGCAGTAAAGAGCTGGACTGCTGTTCTTTGACAAACGATTGACCGAGCCTCCCGCGTTGCGGCCCGCCGGAGGCTCGGCCCTCCTGATTCTTGCAGATTCAAAGTCTGACTTTGAATCTGCACAGTCTGGTATTCTGTCTCCATGATCGTACGACTCCTCCAGCCGCGTCTTCTTGGTCTGGCGACGCGTTATCCGGTACTTACCCTGACCGGTCCTCGCCAGTCGGGCAAGACGACGCTCAGCCGCATGGCTTTTCCGGAGCTGCCTTATGTATCGCTGGAGAATCCGATCCAGCGAGAGCTCGCCCAGCAGGATCCCCTCGCCTTCTTCGCTCGTTATCAGGGCGGCGCCATCATCGACGAGGTGCAGCGGGTGCCAGAGATCTTCTCCCACCTCCAAGGCATGGTGGATGAGGACCCTCGGCCCGGCCGCTTCCTGCTCACCGGCTCGCAGAACCTGGCGCTGGTCAACGCCGTAACCCAGTCCCTTGCCGGCCGTACCACCTTGACTGAGCTGCTACCGCTCTCTCTGGAAGAGATCCGCCGATTCCCCGCTCCTCCGGGAGACCTCGACACGCTTCTCTGGACGGGCGGCTACCCCCGGATCTACGAGCGAAACCTTCCGGCCCACGAGTGGTTGGCCGATTACACGGCAACTTACGTCGAGCGGGACGTGCGGCAACTCATCCAGATCGGGGACCTGCTGCTCTTCCAGACCTTCCTCCGCCTGTGCGCCGGCCGTACCGGGCAGATCCTCAACCTGTCGTCGCTGGCCAACGATTGCGGCATCTCCCAGCCCACGGCGCGTTCCTGGCTGTCGGTGCTGGAGGCGAGCTATATCGTCTTCCGCCTGCCGCCTTACTTCGCCAACCTGGGCAAGCGGCTCATCAAGTCACCCAAGCTCTACTTCTACGACGCCGGCCTGGCGGCGAGCCTCCTGAACGTCGAGGATGCGCGCCAGCTCGAGAACCACCCCCTGCGTGGCGCCCTGTTCGAGACCTGGGTGGTCTCCGAGATCGCCAAGGCCCACCTCCATCGAGGACGCCGGCCGCGGCTCTCCTTCTACCGGGACAGCAGCGGGCTGGAGATCGACCTGATTCTGGAGAAAGGAACCGAGCTGATGCTGGTGGAGGTCAAGTCAGCTCAGACCCCTTCAGGCCACTATTTCGACGCCTTCCAGCGTTTCGCCGAATCTCTCGGCGGACATGAGGCGCCCCGCGTCACCGGACGGGTCGTCGTCTACGGAGGCGAGGAATCTCAGAAGCGCAGCCAAGGAGATCTTCTGTCCTGGCGAGACCTGGACGCCTTCGACTGGATTGGGAGTGGCGCTTGAGGAAGCGCCGCCCTCCGCGTGCTGCCGAGGATTGGCGGAGAGCGGCGTCCGTATTCAGCAGCGTGCAGGTACACGTACGGTCCTGCGTGCACTGGCACGTGCGGTCCTGCGTACAAAGGCAGGAGCGGTCGCAGGAGTCCGAGCCCCCTCCTACGACATACCGGGCCAGCAGGTCTTGCTGAAGGTCGCGGATCGTCTCCTTCGAGAGGGTCAGCTTCTGGCGCCTCTTCTTCATGGACATCCTCCTTTTTCGTCGGCTGCGTACAGGGCCATTTTACTCGGTTGAGCGATGGAGGTTGCATGGACCGATCTTCTCCGCCTCTTCGTTTCGTTTCCCCTCTCTTGGTCGTGTCCTAATACTGTGTAGGTGCTTCCTAGGCGGTTTTATCTGGGGAATCTGGGGTAACGTCGTGCTCTAGGAGGGGAAATGCATTCGGGTATCAGAATGACTCCCGCGATGAAAGCGGGAATTACTCGTAAGCCCTGGAATATTGCAGATCTACTAACAGCCGCTATTTAAGGCTCTTTTTCCTTGTTCTTATTCAACCTTTTCCAGGCTTTGACGTCAATGGGACCTGTAATGCGAGAAGCACCGCCATACTTTTCTACTCTTTCTGCTTCCTTTTCTAGCTGTCTTTCATTTAACCCGATTAAGTCTCCCGCTCTGTAGGTTTTTCGTACTCCTTCCTCTTCTCGTTGGTGACTTCCTGCAATTAGTAGGTAGTATGTTTCCTTTCTCTCTCTCTCTTTTTCCTTTTTATGAAGTTAGAGAATCTCTTTAGCGGGTTGTTGGGACGTTGGAAGACAGCAAGCCCCGTCAAAACCAAAGCAGCGCAGAGAAAGGCAGAGCTGATAACGATGAAGGCGCTGCTCTGCCACGTCATAAGACCGCCCTGTCTTGAGACCACAAAAGAGGCGATAGCCACAGCGTAGCAAGGGATGGCAAGTTGAAAGTACCTATCCCAGGGCAAGGGCGCCATGGAGGAAAGCCTAACACGCACAGACCGAGTTTTAAGCTCATCTATTAAAGTCTATAGTCAATTATCGACCACGCTGAGTTAGGACACGACCCCTCTCTTCCCGCGGTATTCCCCTCTCTTCGTGCGGCTCTCCCCTCCCGAGGGACGCGTCTCCCCTCTCAGGGGCGGCGTGCCCCTCTCTTCCCGCGAACCGAACGAAGAGAGGGGAAGCCCGGATAAGGGAGGGGCGAGCCGCCCCTCAAGAGGGGAATGCCGCGGGAAGAGAGGGGAGAACCGCCCCTCCCTTCGTGCGCTCCGCGGGAAGAGAGGGGAGACGCAGATAAGAGAGGGGAGGAGCGCCCCTCGCTTCGTGCGCCATTCCCCTCTCTTCCCCGCACCGGCCCTCCGCTCCCGCGTCGCAAGGACGGCTTGCCGGATCTGCCAGCTTCCATCCCGCTTCCGGCCGAGCGGAGGGGCCTGCCCGCCCGGCGGGGGATGCGAGCGCGCAAGGCGCCCGGCCCGCGCAGCTCGCGAGGGGCGCGGCGAAAATCCCAAGACAGGATCGGTCCGAAGACAAATTCGGAGCAAACTTTGGGGAGGGTGCGGGCTGGACTATGCTTGCCCCATGGAGCCCGATCCCTCAGAACGGACCGTAGATCCAGAAGCCTCTTCGGACGGAGTGGACGACACCCAGATCCTCTGGATGCTGAGTCTTACGCCCACGGAGCGGCTCGAAGTCCTGCAGGACTTCGTGGACGGAGCCTTGGCGCTACGGGATGGCCGCGTCAGCGAACCCAATGCGGTCCGTCAGGTTGCCGGCAGGGATGCCGGCGCTCCCAGGGGCGCTACGCCAGCGGGTCCCTCCCGACCCGATCGCTCGTTATACTCCCCACCATGTCCGCCCCTCAAGACCTCCAGGCGCTGCGCGAAGCCATCGAAGAGATCGACCGGGAGATCCTGTCGCAGCTCCGGCGGCGGATGAGCCTGGCTGAAGAGGTGGCGAACGCGAAGCTGCGGACGGCGTATCCGTTCCGCGACGAGCCTCGCGAGGACCAGGTGATCCAGCGGGTGCGCCATGCCGCCGTCGAGCGCGGGCTCGATGCCCATGAGGTCGAGCGGCTCTACAGGGTGATTCTCGACATGTCCGTAGCCCATCAGAAAGCCCACGTGCGCTCCCTCGACTCGACGCCCCTGCGCGTGGCCTATCAGGGCGTCGAGGGGTCCTACAGCCACCTCACGGCCCAGCGGCGGTACGCCGGGATCCCGGAAGGCGTCCTCCTCGAAGGGTTCGAGACGTTCCGCGCGGCGGCCGAGGCCGTGCGGGAAGGGGCCGCGGACCGCGCCCTGCTGCCGATCGAGAACACGACCGCGGGGAGTATCAACGAGACCTACGATCTGCTGGCCGAGGGGGGGCTCACCATCACGGCCGAGGAGGTGAGCCGCATCGAGCACTGCCTGCTGGGGCTGCCCGGCTCGCGGATCGAGGATCTGCGGACCGTGCTCTCCCATCCCCAGGGGATCCTGCAGTGCCAGGACTTCCTGCGCACCGTGCCCTGGATCAAGGCGCAGACGGAGTTCGACACCGCCGGCTCGGCTCGGAAGGTGCGGGAGCGCAACGACCCCACGGTGGCCGCCATCGCCGGGGAATCCGCGGCCCGGGTGTACGGCCTGGAGGTGCTGCGGCGGGGCATCCAGTCGCAGGAGGGGAACTACACCCGGTTCGTGGAGCTGGCGCACGACCCGGTCCGGTTCCCGCCCGAGATCCCGGCCAAGACGTCGCTCCTCCTGACTCTCTCGGACCAGCCCGGCTCCCTGGCCGAGGCGCTGAGCGTGTTCAGCCGCCGGGGGGTGAGCCTGGCCAAGATCGAGTCGCGCCCCATCCCGAACAGCCCGTGGCAGTACCGCTTCTATCTGGACCTCCACGGCAACGCCGACCGCGACCCCGTGCGAAGCGCGCTCGCCGAGGTGCGCTCCCTGACGGCCGAGATGCGCGTCCTGGGGACCTATCCGGAGACTGAAAGAGAGCCGGCGCCGTAGCCGTTTTTCCATCGGCGTTTACCGAATTCCATAGCGTTGAACGCATACGTGGCGGCATGGCTCCCTTCTCTCCTGGGGACCTTGTTGGCATCGTTTCTGCTGCACTTCCCATGGTCTTCTGTTCATCGACTCCCAGCTCAAGAAGGAAGAAGTTCTGCCGAGATCCCGGGTGCTCGTCGTGGCTCCGCAGCCGTTCTACGAAGACCGTGGGACGCCGATCGCGGTGCGCCAGCTCCTGATGGCCCTGTCCCAGCTCGCCTATGAGGTGGATGTGGTCACGTATCCGCTGGGACAGTCGATCGAGATCCCCCACGTGCGGTACTTCCGGGCCGCCAATCCGTTCCGGTTGCGGCGGGTGCCGATCGGCTTCTCGCTCGCCAAGGTGCTGCTCGACGCAACGCTGATCTCGGAGCTGGTCCGCCGGCTGTCGCAGGGAGGGTACTCGTGCATCCACGCCGTGGAGGAGGCGGCCTTCCCGTGCGTGGTGCTGGGGCAGCGGTTCCGGGTGCCGGTGATCTACGACATGCAGTCGAGCCTGGCGGAGCAGCTCGCGCGGCACCTCGCCTTCCGCAGCGGTGTGGCGCAGTCGGCGCTGATCCGCATGGAGCGCTGGCTGCTGCGGCACGCCGACTCGATCGTGAGCAGCACGGGGCTGGCTCAGCGGGTGCGGGTGCTGGCGCCGGACGCGCGGCTGCGGGAGTGGCGGTTCGCGAGCGCCCTGCCCGCCGCGCCTTGCGGGGAGGCCGAGGAGCTGCGGCGCGAGCTCGGGCTGAGGCCGGACCAGCCGGTGGTGCTCTACAGCGGCACGTTCGAGGCCTATCAGGGACTGCCGGAGCTGCTCGCGGCCATCCCTCACGTGCGGGAGGAGGTGCCCGGCGTGGCCTTCGTGCTGGTGGGAGAGGACGAGACCGGGGGCACGACCGTGGCGCGGGGCCACGCGGACCTGGTGCGGGCCGGCACGCTGCGGGTGGTCAAGCGCCAGCCGCGGGAGCGCATCCCCCGCTTCCTCGCCTTGGCGGACGTGCTGGTGTCCCCCCGGGCCTACGGGGACAACCTGCCGCTCAAGATCTTCGACTACCTGGCCGCTGGCAAGCCGATCGTGGCGACCGACATCCCGGCCCACCGGTCGGTGCTGGACGAGGAGAACGCGCTCCTGACCGGGGCCTGGTCGCCCGAGCTGGCGAGCGGCATCGTGCGCGTGCTGCGGGACCGGGACCTGGCCGGCCGACTGGCCGCGGCGGCACGGACCCGGGCCGAGGAGAGGTTCGGCTGGTACTCGTTCGTCCGCTCGGTGGGCGAGCTCTACGGGGAGATCGATGGGGGGCTGCTGCCTGCATAAAAACGGGGCGCCTCGTGGCGCCCCTCAAGGAAGAACGGGGAAGGCCATTCCAGGCCTATCCCTCCCAGCGGAAAGCCCGGAACGACGGTACCGGGCCTCCCGAGAGTGATCATCTGTAGTCGAACGCGGTGTCCATTGCCCTCTCTCCAGGGACTACGCTAGCGCCCGAGAGAGGTTGCTGGCAGGAGGAGAGACCCTCAGGAGGGATGAGGAAAATCCCTCATCCCCCCTCAGCCGTCCTAGTTGCCGCCGCAGGGGGCGCTGCCCACCAGCGTATGGTTGGCCGCGCCGGAGGAATCGACCGCGGTGGCCTGCGAGACGGGCATGCCGCTCACGTTGGCCGCGAAGGTGCGGACCTCCAGGGCCGCCAGGTCCTGGCCGGTCTGGACGTTGTCCGCCTGGTCGGTCGTCAGGGTGATGATGATCGTGCCGTCCGGCGAGAAGCTGCCGGTCACGTCGCCGAGGTCGGTCGCCTGGTTGACGTTCGGCGGCGAGATCTTGCCGTGCTTGAACGTCGCCGTGCCCGGGCCGGTCGCCCGCATGACCACGAAGTTGCGGTCATGGGTGGCGTCGGGCGTGGGCCGGTTCCACAGGATCATCCAGGCGTTGCCGGGGGTGAAGCTCGACAGGTTGGCCACCTTGAGGGTGAAGACGATCTGGTGCGAGCCACTCCCCGAGGACCCGGTTGGCGGCTCGGCCACCGAGAGGGACCGGATGTCCAGGGCCGCCACGGGGGAGTCGCCCGCCGTGTCCGTGGCCTTCAGGGCGCCCGGCGCGGAGCAGGTCAGGTTGGCCGGGGGCGCGGCGGCCGGGGCCACCTCGCTGCAGGCCGGGCTCTCGCCCTGGCCGTTCACCGCCTTGACCCGGTAGGTGTACGCCGTGCCGGCCGGGGGCGTGTCCTCATACGAGCTCGACGTCGGCGCCCACGCCCGCGATCTGCTCGAACACGCCGCCCGCGGGCCGCCGGGAGATGTGGTACCCCGTGATCGGGGTGCCGCGGTCGTCCGGCGTGGACCAAGTGATGCGGACGGTGCCGCCCGACTGGCTGGCCTCGACCAGCGGGGCACCCGGCACGCCGAGAGGCAGGTCGTAATCCGCGTAGAGCCCCTTGCCGCTCATCTGCCGCGCGATGGCCGCCAGGGCCGTGCCGCTGTTGGGGCCGCCGTTCACGCAGCCGCCCACGCAGCCGTCGGCGTAGCCCACCAGGACCCGCCCCTGGGCGTCGGTCGTGACGTCCATGAAGTCGAGGAGGTTGCGGGTGGCGCCGCAGGTCGTGCCGCTGCTGCAGATGGTGCCGCGCTGCACCGGGTCGCCCGGCGTCGCGTTGGCGGTCACCCAGGTGGCGCCGCCGTCGTAGGTGTGGGCCACGTAGAGGTGCCAGACCGCCGGGGCGTTGGGATCGTCCCCGCCCAGGTCGCCCGGCGTGGTGGTGCCGAGGAAGGCGAAGGCCGCCCGGTCGCCGTCGCCCGCCACCACCACGGGGAAGGCGATGTTCTGGAGGCCGAACGGGACGCCGACATCCACGATGTGGTCCCAGGTGTCGCCCTGGTCGCGTGAGACGGCGACCTTGGGATGGCCGTCGCCGTCCTCGTAGCCGAAGTAGACGGTGCCGTCGCCGGCGATGGCCACCGAGGGATCCCACTCGCCGGCCGAGCTGCCGGGCACGGTCTTGACCGTCCAGCTGAGGCCGTTGTCCTCGGACACGGCGAAGCCCTGGCCGCCGCCGCAGCTCTTGTTGGGCACGTAGGCCGTGCCGTCCGGCCCCACCTTGATGTGGCCGTGCAGGCCGCCGCACTGGGTGATGTTGTAGATCGGCACCGCCGGCAGGAAGGTCGTGCCGCCGTCGAGGCTCGCGGCGCACTGGGCGATGGCGATGTCCTGCGAGCAGTAGTAGACGATGTTGGGGTAGCTGGTCGTGGGCTTGAGCAGGCCCGGCGCGAAGGGGCCGCCGCCGATACTCTGGTGGTCGACGCCCGAGTTGATGCCGGCGCCCTGGCTCGGCAGCCAGGTGAGGCCGTCGTTGTCCGTGTAGGCCATCAGGCTGACCTTGCTGGGCAGGAGCTGCGAGACGAAGGTGCGGCCCAGCTTCTGGTCCGTGAAGAGGATCGGGTCGAAGGTGACCTGCGAGGTCAGCAGGGTGCTCCGGTCTTCCCACTTGGCCTTTGCCGGCGAGGAGCAGTCGTTGAAGTCGACCTTCAGGGTCTCGAGGCCCGCGATGTACATCACCGAGCCCGTCCGCTCGTTGACGCCCAGGGTCGGCTCGCCCGCGCTCTGGCCCTTGCCGTTGGGCGGGTTGTAGACGGCGTAGCGGGGCGGCGTCTCGTTCGAGGGCGGGGGTGCTGCCGGCAGCAGGGAGAGCCTGGCCGTCGCCCGGTAGCCCGTGAGCGCGGCGTAGGGCGAGACGCTCACCGTGTAGGTGCCGCCCGCCGGGTTGGTGAGCGTCGCGGTCTCCGGCGCGCCGGGGCCGTTGCCGGAGCTGGCCGCCAGCGTGCCGTTGGGAGCGTAGACCTCGAGGTCGTAGTCGTCCGCCGGCAGCTGGGGCGTGATGGTGATCTGGACTTTGTAGGCCTCGGAAGGCGAAACGATGGTCAGCTTGTAATTGTCACAACTGGCGTTGCTGGCGCTGCCGCAGGTCGCGGACGCGGTGGGAGTCTTCGGTCCACCCGTCCAGCTCGCCTGGGACGACGGCTTGGAGACCGTTCCGGATGAGGGCGTGGCCGCCCATGCGGGGAAACAAAGGAGAGCGGCTCCCGCGGCCAACGCAACAGCCCGCGGGGCTCTCCGGAAAAGGATGGCGCTCATGTGGATTCTCCTCTCCTTGGTGATTTGCTCAGCGGGAGCATGGGCTCCCGTCTAGCGCCTAGTGCAGGGGTCATGCCAGTAGTGCCACTATCAGCGCGCCTCTGGTACAGTTCGCCCGGTTGTTCAGGCCCCTTGGGAGACTCGAAACCATGCCCCAGCGCGTCTTGATCTCGTCGATCCTTCTCGCTTTCCTCCTGCCCTTCAAAGCCCTGGCGCAGACCGCCCCAGCAGGCCCCGCGGAGATGCGCACTCGGGCCGAGCAGACGGATTTCCAGGCCACATCGAGCTACGACGAGACCCTCGACTTCCTGAAGAAGCTCCAGGCCCACTTCCCCGAGATGTACCTCGGCTTCTACGGCAGCTCGGGCCAGGGCCGGCCGCTGCCGTTCGTGGTGGTCTCCAAGGAGAAGGCCTTCACCGGCCGCCGGGCGCAGAAGCTGCCCAAGCCGATCGTGCTGATCCAGAACGGCATCCACGCCGGGGAGATCGACGGCAAGGACGCCTCGCTGATGATCCTGCGCGACATGGCGCTGGGACAGCACCGGGAGATCCTGGACGCGGTGACGCTGGTCATCCTGCCGATCTACAACGTCGACGGCCACGAGCGGGTCTCGCCCTACAACCGCCCCAACCAGGACGGGCCGCGGCAGGGCATGGGCTTCCGCACCACCGCCGACGGGCTCGACCTGAACCGCGACCACCTGAAGATCGCCTCCGAGGAGGCGCGCTCGCTCATCGCCCTGGTCAACGCCTGGCGGCCCCACCTCCACGTGGACAACCACGTGACCGACGGCGTGGACCACGACTGGGTGCTGACCTGGGCCTGGGCCGAGGCGCCGCAGGCGCCCGCTCCGGTGGATGCCTGGCTGCGCGCCCACATGCCGGCCGTGCTCGCGGCCACGGCCAAGGCCGGCCACCGGAACGGCCCCTACGTGGACCTGCTCGACGGCAACGACCCGTCCAAGGGGTTCAGCTCCTGGGTGGGCCAGCCGCGCTACTCCTCCGGCTACTTCCCGCTGCGCAACCGGCCGTCCATCCTGGTCGAGACCCACTCCTACAAGCCCTACAGGCAGCGGGTGCTCGCGAACCGCGACTTCCTCCTGGCCCTGCTCGCCGAGATCGCCCGCGACCCGGGCTCGCTGACCCGCGCCGTGGCCGAGGCCGAGGCGGCCACGGTCGCCATGGGGAAGCCGGACGCCCCGCCGTCGGACGTCGTGGTGAGCTACGAGGCGAGCGACGAGTCGGACCGCATCCGCTTCCCGGTCTACGCGAGCGAGACGCGGACCTCGGCCGTCACCGGCCAGCCGCTCCTCCTCTACCGGCGCGGCGAGGTCAAGGAGATCGAGGTCCCCTGGCACCACAAGCCCGAAGGTGGCCCAGGCCGTCCCGCGGCCGCGCGGCTACCTGGTGCTCCCCGGCTGGCCGCAGATCGAGGAGCGGCTGCGCGGCCACGGCCTGCGGGTCGAGAGGCTCGCCCAGCCCGTCGAGATCGAGGTGGAGACGATGCGGGTCTCCCAGCCGAAGCCGGCCCCGTCGAGCTACCAGGGGCTGACACGGGTTTCAGCCGAGGTCGCGCCGCGGCCATGGAGCGGCGGAAGATCCCGGCGGGAGCCCTCTGGATCCCGGCCGACCAGCCGGACTTCGAGGTGGCCGTCCAGCTCCTGGAGCCGGAGGCGCCCGACTCGCTCCTCTCCTGGGGGCTGCTGTCGACCGTCTTCGAGCAGAAGGAGTACATCGGACCAGCGGGTGCTCGAAGGCCTGGCGGCCGAGATGCTCAAAGACCCCAAGATCGCCGCCGAATGGCAGGCCGCCCTGAAGGACGAGACGTTCGCCGGCCGACGGCAACGCCCGCTACCTCTGGTGGTACCGCCGCACCCCCTACTGGGACGAGACGATGGGCCTCCTCCCCTACTTCCGGGTGATGCAGGCGCCGAAGCTGGAAACGCGACCCTGGCGGTAGACTGCCAGGGCGGAAGCCCTCTCTGGCATGGGACGTGCTCTATTCCTCATCTCTACCGGGGGTCTTGGATTCCTCCTCAGGGATTTTTCATCCTCGGGCAGGTTGGTCTTACAAAGCCATGAGCAAATTTCTGCATTCCCTTCACAGGCTCAAGAGGTAATGCCGCAATGTCCGACCCCGGAAGCCATGCCCATCCCGCCGCAGAGCTCACGCGGGCCGAACAGGCCCTACGCGAGAGCGAGGAGCGCTACCGTGCCTTCATCGAACAGAGCTCGGAGGGCATCTGGCGCTGCGAGCTGGAGGAGCCGGTCCCCATCGACCTGCCCGTCGAAGAGCAGATCGACCTCTTCTACGAACGCGCCGTGCTCGCCGAGTGCAATCTCGCCATGGCGCGCATGTACGGCCTCCCTTCGGAGAGAGGAGCTCCTGGGCGCCCGCCTCGGCCAGCTCCTCCCGCCGGCGGACGCGCACAACATCAAGTACCTGCAGCACCTTCGTCCAGTCCGGCTACCGGCTGACCGGCGCCGAGTCGCACGAGTTGGACGCCGAGGGCAAGCCCAAGTTCTTCCTGAACAACCTCGTGGGCGTGATCGAAAACGGCCGGCTCGTCCGCGTCTGGGGCACGCAGCTCGACATCACCGAGCGCAAGCGCCTGGAAGAGGAGCTGCGCCGGCGGGCCGAGGAGCTCGTGGCCGCCGACCGCCGCAAGGACCAGTTCCTCGCCATGCTGGCCCACGAGCTGCGCAACCCGCTCGCCCCGATCCGCAACGCTGTCGAGCTGATGCGCCAGGTCGAGACCGTCGACCCGAGCTTCCAGCCCGCGCGCGAGATGGTGGAGCGGCAGGTCAAGCACCTGGCCCGGCTGGTGGACGACCTGCTCGACGTCTCCCGCATCACCCGCGGCAGCATCCGCCTGCGCAAGGAGATCGGTGGACCTGGGCACCATCCTCCAGCGAGCCGAGTGAAGGGCATCCGGCCGCTGATCGACAGCCGCGGCCACGAGCTGACCGTGGAGCTGCCCGAACGTGCCCGTCCGCCTGGAGGCCGACCCCACCCGCCTGGAGCAGGTGGTCTCCAACCTCCTCAACAACGCCGCCAAGTACACCATGCCTGGCGGCCACATCTGGTTGACGGCGGCCCGGGAGGGTGGCGAGGCGGTGGTGCGCGTGCGCGACACGGGCATCGGCGTGCCGCCCGACGTGCTCGACCGGGTCTTCGAGCCGTTCGTGCAGTCCGATGGCTCGCTCGCCCGCTCGGAAGGAGGCCTGGGCGTCGGCCTCACCCTGGTGCGCAGCCTGGTCGAGATGCACGGCGGCCGGGTGGAGGCGCGCAGCCCCGGCCTCGGCCAGGGCAGCGAGTTCGTGATCCGCCTGCCCACACTCGCTGTCGGCCGAAGCCGCCCTGCCCGTGGCCGAGCCTGCGGCCCCCTCCCCCGCCCGGCCGCTGCGGGTGCTGGTCGTGGAGGACAACGTGGACGCCGCCGAGAGCCTCGCCAACCTGCTCCGGCTCTGGACCCACGACGTCAACGTGGTGCACGACGGCCGCACCGCCCTGGAGGCCGCCCGCGCCCAGCAGCCCGAGGTCGTGCTGCTCGACATCGGTCTGCCCGGGCTCGACGGCTACCAGGTGGCCCGCCGGCTGCGCGACGAGGTGGGGCTCGATCACACCCTCCTCGTGGCCATGACCGGCTACGGTCAGCCCGAGGACCGGCGCCGCTCGCGGGAGGCCGGCATCCATCACCACTTCGTCAAGCCGGTCGAGCCGGTCGTGCTGCGCAATCTGCTGGCCGGGGCCGCCGTGCCCACGGGGTGGGAGATGGGCCGGCCCTCCTAGGCGGAGATCGGCCGGCCGAAATCTTTTTCTCCCTATCCTCACGTATCTGTGGACGGCCCCGGGCCGTAACGAATTTCGTCTACCCCTCGCCAAAGAGGTAGACTGATGTCTCCTTCGACAATAACCATGGCTCTGCCAACGGAGAGCAGCTTCCTCCGGTTGGCGATCGCGAAGGGCCTTCTGCGCTGGGAGGACCTCGACTCGGTCGCCGACCATCTGCCCGAGCCCCACGGGAACGGGGAAGCCTCGCCCCGGGATGGCCGGTGGGTGCGCGCCCTCGTGGAGGCCGGCTTCCTGACGCCGGAGACCGTTGCCGGGCTGGCCGCCGAGCTTCAGGAGAGCCGTGACGACCTGACGCCCGACCTCACGGGTGGCTCCGTACCCTTCCCGCCCCAGATCCCTGGATCCACGCCTGGGCAGACCTCCCCTTTTCTTCCCGCTTTTCCCCCCGCTTTTCCCCCAGAGCTGCGGTTCCTCGAAAACTGGACCCGTTACCGGGTCGAGCGCCTCCTCGGTTCGGGCGGCATGGGCACCGTCTGCAAGGCGTTCGATCCCACCCTCGGCCGCTGGGTGGCCCTCAAGTTCCTCCACCGCAACGGTGCCGTCCAGACCGAGCGCTTCCTGCGCGAGGCCCGGGCCCAGGCCCGCGTCGGCCACCCCAACGTCTGCCAGGTCCACGAGGTGGGCGAGGTCGAGGGGCGGCCCTACATCGCCATGCAGTTCATCGACGGCCGCAGCCTGGGCGAGCTGCGCCGAAGAGCTGCACCCTGGAGGACAAGGTCGGGATCCTGCGCGACGTGGCCCGGGCCGTCCACGCCGCCCACCGGACGGGCCTGATCCACCGCGACCTGAAGCCGGGCAACATCCTGCTCGCGCGCGGTGCCCTCGATGAGCGCGATGCCCGCGATGAGTCGGGCGGGCTCCAACCCTACGTCGTGGACTTCGGCCTCGCCATGGACCAGGACGAGGTGAGCCTCTCCCGGACGGGCATGATCAGCGGCACCCCCGCCTACATCTCGCCCGAGCAGGCCCAGGGCCGGCCCCTCGACCGGCGGACCGACGTCTACAGCCTCGGGGTCGTGCTCTACGAGCTGCTGGCCGGCGAGCCGCCGTTCCGGGGCGGCAATCTCGCCAGGATCCTGGTCCAGCTTGTCCAGGAGGACGCGAAGCCTCTGCGCGAGGTCGATCCCGCGATCCCCGGGGACCTGGAGACGATCGTCGCCAAGTGCCTGGAGAAGGACCCCGCCCGGCGCTATGAATCAGCCCGCGACCTGGCCGAGGACCTCGACCGCTTCCTGGACGGCGAGCCGATCCACGCCCGCCCCGCTGGCTGGGCCTACCGGACTGGCAAGCGCCTGCGCAAGAACCGGGCGCTCGCCGCCGTTTCGGCCGCCGCCCTGCTGGCCCTTCTGGTCCTCGGAGGATTGAGCCTGCACGCACAATGGCGGGCCCGGGAGAAGGCGGAGCTCGCCCAGCGCTTCGGCCAGAGGATCGGTGAGATCCAGACCAGCCTGCGCTACGAGGCTACCCTGCCCCGCCACGACATCACGCCGCACAAGCGGCGCCTGCTCCGGGAGATGGAGTCCATCCGGGCCGAGATGCGGCTCCTGGGGGCCGTCGCCGAGGGGCCGGGAAGCTCCGTGCTCGGTCAGGCCTACCTCGCCCTCCATCAATATGAGGCCGCCCGCTTCCACCTGGAGCGGGCCTGGAAGGCTGGCGAGCGGGATCCCGGTCTGTCCGCCGCCCTGGGGCAGACCCTGGGCCACTTCTACGAGCGCTCCCGTTCCGATTCGGGTCTCCAGGGCTCGGCCGCCGAGGCCAGCCGGGAGGAGGCCGACCGCACCTACCGGCAGCCCGCCCTGGCCTACCTGCGCCAGGCCGCGGCCGAGGATCCCGAGAGCTCGCCTTATCTCGCGGCCCTCATCGCGTACCACGAGAAGCGCTATCCCGAGGCCCTGGCCGAAGCCCGCCGGGCCTACCTCCAGACCCCGTGGCTCCACGAGGCGGGCCAGATCGAGGCCGCCGTCTTCGTCGCCCAGGGCTCGGACGCTGCCAACGCCGGCCGCTATGAAGAGGCCCTGTGGCTCTTCGGCCGCGCCGGCGAGGTCTACGGACGGCTCCTCGCGGCCGCACCCAGCCACCCGGGCCTGCACGCGGCGGACTGCGACCGGTCGGCCCGCTCGATCGCCGCGGCGATGGCCCAGGAGGACGTGCCGGAAACCCAGGTGGCCAAGGCGCTTGCGGCCTGCGACCAGGCGCTGGAGATCGATCCCGAGATGGCCGACACCATGTCCCTGAAGGCCTCGATCTTCTGGCGCCTGGGAGACCAGAAGGTGAAGCGCGGCAGCGATCCCAGCCCCCACCTCGCGGCGGGGATCAGCCTGGCGAACCGGGCCATCGCCCTGGACCCGCGCAACGCCCGCGGATACGAGTACCTGGTGGCCTCCCACCGCCTGCTGGCTCAATGGAAGCTGGGCCGGGGAATCGATGCGCGGGCGGACATCCAGCGCAGCATCCAGGCTGCCCGCAAGGCCGTGGAGATCCAGCCGGAGCTGGCGTTCACTCACAACGTCCTCGGCACCGCTTACTACGTCCTCGTCCTGGACCAGCAACGCCGGGGCATCGACCCGGCGCAGACGCTGAACCGGGCCACCGCGAGTTATGAACGGGCGATCGCCCTCAATCCCCGGTTCCTGCCGGCTTCGATCGGCCTCGGCAACGCCTGGAAGGCCATGGCCGAGGTCCAGGTCGCCCGAGGCGTGGACCCCAGCGTCTCCGTGGGCAAGGCCGTGGCGGCCCTGCAACGGGCGGCATACCTCAATCCCAACTCGGCGCCGATCCACAACAACCTGGGCAATGCCCACCTGACGCTCGGCGAGTACCTGCTCGCCCGGGGCAGCGATCCGCGCGAAGCGCTCACCCGCGCCGCCCGGAGGTATGAACGGGCCATCGCCTTGAAGCCCGACTACTCCCTGGCCCGCTACAACCTGGGCTATACCTGGCGCAGCCTCGCGGAAGCCTTCCTGGAACAGGGACAGGACCCTGGGCCGGCTCTCGGCTCGGCGGGCAAGGCGCTGGACGAGGCCCTGCGCCTGAACCCCTCCGACGCCGACATCTTCCTCGAAAGGGCCCGGGCCAGCCTCATCGCCGCCCGCTGGAACCTGAGAAACCGGCAGGACCCCGAGCCCGCCCTGCGCGCCGCGTCCTCCGAGCTCGACCGAGCCCTGGCGCTCAATCCCGAGCAGCCGGACGTCTTCTTCACCCAGGCCGAGGTGGCACGCTACCGCGCCACCCCGCGCGAAGGGCTCGACCGCGTGGGCAAAGCACTCGCCATCAACGCCGGCGAGGCGCGCTACTTGGCCCTCCAGGGGCTTTTGCAGTATCAGATAGCCCAGGAAGAGACCGATCCCCGCCGCCGAAGCGAAGGGATCCGGCAGGCCGCGGCCTCTCTCGACAAGGCCCTGAAGGCCAATCCTCTGCTGGCGCGGGACTACGGGCCTATTCTCAAGGAGGTCAAGCTCAAGGAGGTCAAGGAGGTCAAGGAGGTCCGGACCCGGCTCTGAGGATGCCGATCTTCTCCAGCGCCTGCAGGTACTCCGCCACCTCCGCCAGGGGCACCGGGCCGTAGATGGCGGCGAGCGCATCCCGGATCTGTCCCACCGTGCGCCGCCCGTCTACCAGGTTCAGGGCCTCGTAGTCGTAACCGCCGCCCCAGAGACCGTTGCGCCGGAGCAGGGCCGGCGCCGCGATCCCTCTCTGGGCGGTCTGGTCCTGGAAGTGATCCTGGAAGTGATCCTGGAAATAATCGTAGCCGAAGCCGCCCATGGGCCCCTTGGGCTCGGGCGAGCGGCGGTAGACGATCCCGGCGGATCCAGGCGCCGGGACGACGCCTGCGATCTCCCGCAATCCCGCCAGGAATCGTTCCGCCTCCTTCTGGACCAGGGACGGCATCTCGCCGAAACGCCCCATCGAGGCCACGACGCCTGTCTCGTATTCGAAGTGGAAGCGCATCAGGTTGTCCCCTTCGGTGGCCTCGCCCATCGCCCGCAGGCGGTCGCGCCGCGCCAAGGCCTCCCCCGTCCGCTCCAGGCTCCCCCGGCGGACCACCTCCCACAGCGCCGGCATCCCGGCCCCGTCCAGGTTCGCCAGGTACCAGGCGTTCGCCGCCCCCAGAAAGGCCGCCCGCAGGAGCTTGGTCGCGTCGATGTTCGCCACCCCGTCGGCGTTCGTGTGGATGTAGCGGTCCGGCCAGTCGTTCAGATAGATGGCCGGCACCCGCCACGAGCCCTCCGCCCACACCTGGTGATCGCTCCCCTCGGTGAAGTCCACGAATTCCGCTTGGAGCGCCCGCTTGCTCCCCTCGGGATCGGCCAGCGGGATAGGGTGCCGCGCCCGTGCCGGCCAGGGCGTACGACTGCTCGTTGACGAAGCGGCCGAAGGCTCCGGCCACGTCGTTGACAAAGGTGGGCAGGCTCCTGGGCGAGCGGGTTACGTGGAAGACGGCCTTGGTGATCTCGGGATCGCCGCCCACCATGTCCATATGGATCACGGCCAGGGCACGCTCCGCGAGGTCCGGCCGGGCGTTGAAGAGCGCGATCGTGCCCTCGATCTCCGGCGGCCAGACGAAGCGGATGGTGCGCCGCGGCGGCGCGAGCTTCCCCTCGCGGACGAGCTTCGCCAGCGTGCGCGCCGTCTCCAGGATCGCCGAGCAGCCGCTCGCGTTGTCGTTCGCTCCCGGCCGCTGGTGGTCGAGGTGGCAGGAGAGCACGATCTCGTGCGTCCGGTCTTGGCCCGGACCTACCCCGGGAATCATGCGCGGAGGGAATGCTGTAGACCCCGGGGTGCTGCCCGGCCTTGACGCTCGCCCGCAGCCGCACCGTCCCGCCCGCCGCGAGCCTCGCCTGCCAGGCCCGCGCCTGCTTGAGCGACACCATGAAGGCGAACGTCTTCGGCTCCGGGAAAGTGTCGAGATGCCCCCAGCGGACGAGGTTCTCGTCCTCCTTCCACCACCCCGTCACTTGGTTCTGGGCGTAGGAGACGATCCCCGCCGCGCCGAAGCGGTCCACGGCCAGCTTGTAGACCGCTCCCCGCTGGGACGAGGTGAGGACGAGCTTGCCCTTGACGTCCTTGCCCGCGTAGTCCGCCTCCGCCGTCCCGGCCCCGGCATCCACCAGCTCGGCCGCGACCTCACCGCTCGCGCTGTCCTGGGCCAGCACGATGGGACGGGCCTCCCAGGAGGCGATCCGCTCGGCGTCCACCCACCGGCCATCCTGCTGCCGCTGCTCCCACAGCTCGGCGAAGTCAGCGTCCCAGGCGGGCCGGGAGCGCTGGGTGCCGTAGAAGCGCTGGCCATCCGCAGGCAGCTCCAGGATCTCGGCCTCCGCGAGCCCGTACTCCTTCGCCCGGTCGCGCACCCGCTCGGCAGCGGCACGGAACCCCCGCGAGCCCCGCATGCGGTGGAACAGCGTCAGGTCCTGGAGGTTGCGCTTTGCCGCCGCGCCCGACACCTCGGAGGCGATGGCGCGCACCGCCGGCTCCGGCAGCAGAGGCGGAGGCTCGGTGCCCCAGGCCGGTCCTGCCGCAGCGATCCAGACGAGCAGAACCGAGCCTGCCGCGCGGCGGCTGCCGCGGGTCACGAAACAGTCTCCGGATTGCCCTGCCCCCTCTCCCGGAGGGCGGCCGTCATGTCGTTGAAGCTCGCCTCGATCTCCTTCAGATGGATGTCGGCCGTGCGCAGGCGCAACGGGCGGTCCAGCTCCCCCCGCTTCACCTCCTCCAGGGCTCTCTTGATGGCGATGTAGGGGCCGGCAAGCCGGTGGGTGGTGAACACCGCCAGCGCGATCACCCCCAGGATGAGGAAGACCGTCTGGAAGGTGAGGACGAGCGCCATGTGGTTGAGCGCCTCGCCGCCCAGGCGCTGGGAGGCCACCAGATAGCTGGTGACCCCGAACAACACCACGGCCGCCAGGGTGACCACGAGCCAGAGAGCCGAATAACGGAGCACGTAGGGCAGGGTGAACTGAACTCCAGCACCCCGGATCTTTCTGAGATCCGACATGGGAACCCTCCTTGTAGAGACCTTCAAGTTGCAAATGATTCTATATCTTTTTCGGCGCAGATTGGAGGGAAATCGAGGCCGGACCCCGGGCGCCTTAAAGGCCGGCCGGCCTGACTGGCTGGCTGGGCTTGCCAGCCGGTCAGGTCGGCATGCTCACAAAGCTCATGGGGTCAATCGTCAGGCGCGCTCCGGGATCATCCACATCCCGCCCTTGGCCCGTAGCGAGGTACCGATCTTGGGGATGACCGCCCAGCCCGGGGCGAGAGTCGGCCGGTAGCGCTGCGCCACCGTGGCCAGGATCAGTTGCATCTCCATCAGGGCCAGGTGGCGGCCGATGCACATCCGCGGACCCGTGCCGAAGGGGTAGTACGCGAGCCGCGGCCGGCCGGCCACCTGCGCGGGCTCGAAGCGCTCCGGACGGAACGCCTCGGGCACCTCCCAGAAGTCCGGGTGCCGGTGGGTCGCGTAGGGGCAGAGCAGGATCTGGGCGCCCGCCGGGATCTTGTAGCCGCCGATCTCGTCCTCGCCGTAGGCCGTGCGGTTGTAGAACCAGAACGGCGGATATAGGCGCATCGCCTCCTGGGCGACCTGGGCGGTGTAGGTGAGGCGGCTCAGGTCTTCGAACGTCGGCGTCCGGTCGCCGATCACCTCGGCGACCTCTTCCCGCAGCCGCTCGTCCACGTGCGGGTGCTCGCCGAGGAGGAACCAACTCCAGGTCAGGGCGTCCGCCGTGGCCTCGTAGCCGCCGAACAGGGTGACCATGACCTCGTCGCGGATCTCGAGGTCGGTCATCCCCTCCCCCGTCTCCTCGTCGCGGGCCGAGAGCAGCATGGAGAGCAGGTCGTCCATCTCCTCGCCGCTCTCCCGGCGTTCCCGGATGATGCGGTAGACGATCTCGTCCAGAGTGGCGACCGCCTCGCGGCAGTGACTCTGGCCCGGCAGGGGGAACCACTCCGGGAAGGAGTAGGTGGCCATGCGCAAGGTGATCATCTCGAGAGCGGTGTTGAAGGCCTGCGACATGATGCCGACCTGGCGGCTGTCGATGCTCAAACTGAACATGGTCTTGACGATGATGCCCAGGGTGAGGGACATCATCTCCTTGCCGATCTCGAGGGGATCCCGGGCCTTGCTCGCGGCCTCCCAGCACTCCAGCCGCCGCTGGACCACGTCGTTCATGATGGGGACCAGAGAGGCGACCCGGCGGTGGGCGAAGGCAGGCTGCATGAGCCGCCGCTGGCGGCGCCAGCTCTCCCCCTCGTTCACCACCAGACCATTGCCAAAGAGGAAGCGGGTCCGCTCGAAGACGTTGCCTTTCCAATAGTTGTCATTGTTTTCCACCATGACGTGGTGGACGTGCTCGGGCAGGGTGACCAGATAGATCGAGCCGAGTCCCAGGTCGAGCCGGACCAGGTCGTTGTATTGAAGCATCATCCGTGTGCAGAACCGGGCGGGATCGCTCAGCATCCGGGGCAGGACTCCAACCAGGGGGTACCCGTGGGGGTGGGGAGGCATCCCACTGACACGCCCCTCCAGCACCAACCGCTCGATCTTCGTGCTCATCTGATCCTCCCTGGGAGGCTCCGCACCGGGGCGGCCCCCCACAAGTGATAGGACGACTGTGACTGCGGACTTCGTATAGAAGGATGAGCAATCGTCATGCCACAGGGTGGGCAGGAGAAAAGGCAGGCTCGAAACGCCGTTTTGACGGGCTTAATGTGTCAAACGGCTACAGATTTTGCGTTTCTGACACTCAGAAAATTTGTGTCAGTTTGGGCTGACACATTGTGACACTGACTTCCTACTCCGGTTTTTTGGATTCAAAAATCTCTTTGACGCGCCCCACCTCCCCGGTCTGGAGGCGCACCTTGATGCCGTGAGGATGCCGGGGAGAGCTCGTCAGGATGTCGCGCACAATCCCCCGCGTCCGCCGCCCCGTACGCTGGTCGGCCTTCTGCACGATCTCCACTTCCAGCCCGGGATGGATGTCTTTCCGCAATTCGCCTGCCATTTCGACTCCCCAGTTCCGTATTCAACCTCTATAATGCCCGCCTTGCGCGATGAGCGAGCCGAGCGATTACATCGTCTACGTGGACGAGAGCGGAGATCATGGCCTGCTGTCCATCGATCCCCAATACCCCGTTTTCGTCCTGGCCTTCTGCGTCTTCCACAAGGAGGACTACCGGCTCGTGGCCTCCCCGGCCCTGCAGGACCTGAAATTCCGCCACTTCGGCCACGACATGGTCGTGCTCCACGAGCATGAGATCCGCAAGGCCGCCGGCCCGTTCCGCATCCTGGTCGACGCCAGCCGGCGCGAACGCTTCCTGCAAGACCTCAACCTCCTCGTCGAGGCCGTGCCGCTCACCCTGATCGCGTCGGTCATTCAGAAGCACCGGCTGCGCGAGCGTTACTCTTCTCCCCCGAATCCCTACCACATCGCGCTCGCGTTCGGTCTCGAGCGCGTGGCGAGCTTCCTCAAAGCCCACGGGCAGAGAGACCGGGTCACCCACTTCGTCTTCGAGTGCCGGGGCAGGAAGGAGGACCAGGAGCTGGCAGGAGAGTTCGACAGGGTCTGCGCGGGCGCGAACTACCGGTGTGAGCGTCTGCCGTTCCAGATGACCTTCGCCGACAAGAAGACGAATTGCTGCGGGTTGCAACTCGCGGATCTGTTCGCCCGCCCCATCGGCCGCAGGACCATGAATCCCGCTGAGCCCAACCGGGCGTTCGAGATCCTCCGCAAGAAGCTCTACAGCAACGGCGGAAGGGTGAAGGGCTTCGGGCTCAAGGTGTTCCCCTGATGGATCCCCCAAAATTGATCCCCAAAAAGCGAAGAGCCCCGGCGTTGCCGAGGCTCTTGCCGACCGGGATTCCCCAATCCGAAGCGAATAGTACGTCCTTCTGTGCCTGCTGTCAACCCCCTACCCGTTCGCCTTGAGCTCGCCGATCACCATGGCGATCTGCTGGTCGGGATCCTCCATCAGGGGGATGCTCCCCGCCCCCCGATGGCCGCCGCCGCCGTAGCGGGAGGCGAGCTCGCCGACGTTGGTCTTGCAGGTGCGCCGGAAGATGCTGTGGCCGAGGAGCAGCATGGGGAACGAGCGGTTCGGACCCCAGTGGATGCGGGCGGAGACGTTGACCTCCGGGTACAGGGCGTAGACCAGGAAGCGGTTGCCGATGGGCGTGTGGTCGAGATCCCGGAAATCGGTCACCACAACGTTGCCGTCCACCCGGCTGTGGCTGCGCAGATCCTGGCAGAAGCGCTCGTTCTCGCTCTCCAGGAGGTCGCAGCGCTTCTTGACCCCCGGATCGTCCAGGATCGCCGCGATCGGCGTGCCCGCCCGCAGCAGCTCGACGAGATGCAGGAAGTAGCGCTCGAAGGTGCCGAGGCCGCTCCGGCCGTCGATCGTGAAGCCCAGCTTGATGTAGGTCTGGGGGTCGAGCACGTCCGCGGGCGTCAGGTTCGCGGAGTCCAGGCGGTCGGTCTCGCGCACCAGCTCGGCGAACTGGGGCATGGCCTCCTCCCCGCCATAGTACTCATAGACCAGCCGGGCCGCCGACGGCGCCTGGGCGAAGGCCCCCCGGAAGGCCTCCGGCGGCACGTTCGCCGTCGCCGTATGGAGATGATGGTCGAACCACATGGCGCACCCCGGGTGGTACGGCAGGTTGGCGATGATGTCTCCGGCCCGGATGTCGGCCCGGCCGTCGCTGATGTCCTGGGGATGGATGAGGGAAATGCTGTCAATGTCTTCGTTCAGAGACAGCAGAACAGCACACGTCAGACCGTCGAGGTCACCACGAGTTACAAGGCGCATGATGGAGCGATTATAGACCCAGAAGCTCGCGGTCGATGCGGTCGAGCACCTCGCGGTCCACCCCGAGGTCGAACTTGCGGGCGAAGTGGTAGCGCCCCGAGGCCAGCTCCGGCAGGTCCGCGCAGGTGAGAGTGCGCGGCGAGCCCTTCTGAGCCCGCGTGTAGTCGATGTAGCGCAGGTCGTCGTTCACCAGCTCGAAACGGCCGCTGTTGGCGAGCACCGTCGGCACCAGCGACTCCTCCGCCGCCACGGTCGTCTTGTAGTGCCGCTCGACTTCCGGATGCTCGGCCAGGAACTCCCGCACATAGAGCGCGGCCCGGCGCCGCAGTGTGAAGAAGGCCCAGCCGCCATGGCAGCGGAAACCGTCGCCGAAGGGCGTGCGCAGGGCCCGTACCCCCAGGAGAGCACCATAGTCCAGATAAAAATGGATGGGCAGGAAGCGCGTCAGGATCCTCGCGGCGCGCATCACCGGCTCGGCTCCGGCCGGCAGCCGCCAGTAGCGGTGCCAGTAGCGGGCCCGCGCCTTGCGCGCCGACCACGGGCTCGCGGGCGAGAGGACGTCCCAGAAGCGCAGGAAGCCGTCGCACCGGGCTTCGCTCAAGAAACGCTCGATCTCCGCCACGGGCTTCACCGGATAGTCCTGGGCCGTAAGGTTCACCAGCCAGTCGTACTCGATCCCCTGCTCCTCCAGCCAGCCGATGGCGTCGAGGTACGGCTGGACCTGGCAGGCGTAGTCCGCGCGCACCTGCGGCAGACCCGTGGACGGCAAGAGCCAGGTATCGGGCAGATCGGCCAGAGGCGACCAGTCGAGGTCGCACTTGCCGAAGTCGTGGCGCACCACGATCTTCGCCCGCGGGCTGCCCTGGCGCAGCACCCGCACCAGCCGGTGGATCTGCGGCGGATCGCGATGGCTCTGGATGAGATAGCAGACCCTTGCGGGCATTGCAGGCATTGCGGTCATTGGGTCATCGCAGTCCTTGCCGGCGCGGCAAAACGAGCTCGCGGATCAGGTCTTCATATTGATCGAGGATCCGGTCGAAACAGGTCAGCTCGCGCACGGCCCGCAGCCTCTCCAGGGCCAGCTCCCACTCAGCCGAACCGAACCCAGCGCGCGCCTTCTCGATCGCGGCCCGGACCGACGCCGGATCGAAATCGCAGTAGAAAGGATAGTCCTCGCCCAGCAGCTCGACCGTGGTCGCGTCGCGGTTCGAGATCAGGACGGCCTCGCAGGCCGCCGCCGTCGACACCTTGCAGTTCGGCTTGTAGAGGAGCTCCCGGCCGGGGGACGGACCGAGAGATGGGCATTGAACCGGGGGGACTCCCGGAAGACCCGCTCCGGCTGGAGATCGTCGAACTCGACGTGCTCGGCCTCCTCCGGCAATTGCCATCCGTCGGGAAGCGACCGCATGCTGCCCAGATAGCCCAGGACCATGCGGTCCCGCGGAGCCTGGTTCGGGGCGTACCGGAGGTCCCACTGGTGATAGATCACGCGGTCGGGCCGCCCTGGCCGGCCGAAGTCCTGGAGCTGGCGGCCGCTCTTGAAGATCAGGGCGTCGAACAGCCAGCGGTTCTTGATCCGCCGCTTGAAGACGACCGTGTCCTGGACGTCGAGCGCGAGCCGGTTGCCCCGCGCCTTGGCAAGTAGCAGATGGTCGAGCCGCGAGGTCTTGATGAAGATCAGGACGCCGTCGCGCACGCTCCCGATCTCGCGCACCGGGATCGAGCGGGCGTCCCAGCCACGGGCCTTCAGGCGCTCCGCGACCTGATCGGCCCCCATGACGGTCGACCCCTTCTCGTAGTATTTGACGAAGGCGACCGGCACGCCGAGCGGCGACCGGGCGTCCACTACGGCGCCGCCGGCTCGCCGATCTCGCAGGTCGACGGCGGACCACCCTCGGTGGCCGGCATCAGCTTGATCGTGAAGTGGCGCTCCAGGCTGGCGACGATCCGGACGCCCGGGCAGTTGACCGGCGCAAAGCCCTCCATGGACGCCGAGGCGGAGTAGACGCCGGAGCCCAGGTCCGCGAACCGGAAGTTGCCGTCCGCGCCGGACGTCTTGGGCGGGATCTGCTGGCCCGCCTTGAGGAGCGTGACCGTGACGCCCTGCAAGGCCTGCCCCTGGGCATCCTGGACGTGGCCGGTGACGACACCCGCACCCTGCGCCCGGACCGAAGCGGGAACCAGCGAGAGAAGCGTGACGGCTCCGGCGACGAAAAGCCGGAATGCCCTGGGATCACCTGCCATGATGTCTCCTTTCGACTTCCTCTAGGGGGGAATGCTAGCGGCTCCTCCCCGGCCCGGCAAGTGGCGTACTCTTTCAGCCATGCGCGCCCTCGTCCTGGCCGTCCTGCTCCTCACCACCGCCCCCGCTCTCCTCGCCGCCCAGGCCCCGGAGCGGGCTCAAACTGCCTCCGGAGATACCGTGCAGGTGCCTCAGCCCAGCGAGAAGGCCCTGCGCTACTACCGGAGCGGCAACGTGCTCTGGGTGGTCAACACGGTCTGGAGCCTGGCAGCGCTCGCCCTTCTGCTCTGGACCGGATTCTCGGCCCGGCTGCGGAACCTGGCGCGGAGGGCCGGCCGGAACTGGTTCTTCACGGTCGCGCTCTACGGCGTCCTCTTCACCCTGGTGACGTTCGTCCTCGACCTGCCCCTCGCCTGGTACCGGGGGTTCGTCCGCGAGCACGCCTACGGCCTGTCGACCCAGACGGCCGCCAAGTGGTGGAGCGACCAGCTCATCGCGCTCGCCCTCGGCTGCGTCTTCCTGGCTCTCACCCTCTGGTTTCCCTACCTGCTGCTCCGGAAGAGCCCGCGGCGCTGGTGGCTCTACACGGGCCTCGCGAGCGTTCCCCTGTTCGCGTTCCTGCTGTTCATCACGCCCATCTGGGTCGAGCCGCTGTTCAACGACTTCGGGCCCATGAAGGACAAGGCGCTGGAGAGCCGCATCCTGGCCCTCGCCGACCAGGCGGGTATCGAAGGCGGCCGCGTCTTCGAGGTCGAGAAGAGCGTCGAGACGAAGACGGTCAACGCCTACGTCACCGGCTTCCTCGACACCAAGCGGATCGTCCTCTGGGACACCCTCCTCGCCAAGCTCGACGAGCGCGAGGTGCTCCTGGTGATGGGGCACGAGATGGGGCACTACGTGCTCGGCCACGTGCGCCAGTTCCTCATCGTGGGGCCGATCGTGGTCCTCCTCGGCCTCTGGATGGTCCACCGTCTCGCCGGCAGCCTGATCGCGCGCCACCAGGGCCGGTTCGGCTTCTCCGAGCTGGCCGACGTGGCGTCCGTGCCCCTGATGGCCCTGCTCTTCAGCGTGGTCTCCCTGGCGCTCTCCCCCGCCCTCCTCGCGGTCAGCCGCTACAACGAGCACGAGGCGGACCGCTTCGGACTGGAGATCACCCGCGACAACCGCTCCTGCGCGCTGGCCTTCGTCAAGCTCCAGCAGGAAAACCTGAGCGTGCCCCGCCCGGGCCTCCTCTACAAGCTCTGGCGCGCCTCCCACCCGCCGCTCGGCGAGCGCATCGACTTCTGCAACGAATACCGGCCCTGGGAGACGGGCAACCCCCTCAGATACGGGGACCTGCTCACATCACCCACGCGTAGCCGACCTTGAAGAACAGGGTCCGGTTCGTCTGCTCCAGGCTGAAATCCTGCAGCCCGAGGCGGTTGTCGGAGTAGCCGAGGAAGAGCACGGTCTGCGAGTTCAGCTTGTAGGAAAAGAGGAGCTGGGTGAAGAGCGTCTCCCTCTCGGGATCGATGAACGGCCGGATCTCCTCGTTGTAGAGAGCCGGGTCCTGCTGCAGGTCCAGGTACTGGAAGATGCCCCGCACGAAGCTCCGCACGTTGAAGTTGTAGATCAGCCGGAGCTGGCTCAGGTTGGCCTCGAAGAGCTCGCCGCCGGCACTGCCTGGGGTATTCAGCCGTTGGAGGGTATGGCTCACCTGTGCGTTGACGTGCCGGCCCAGCTTCAGCTCCGCCGCAGGAGAAAGCACGAGGACGTCCGCCGGCTGGTTGTTCGTGAAGTCTACCGTGTCGCCGAAGTCGCCCGAGAAGCTGAGCCTCGCCACCCCGCTCGGCTGGACCGTGAAGAACGCCGTATAGCGGTTCAACCCCTCGTAGAGCCGCCCGCCGAAGAAGTCCTTGCTGCGGCTGTATCCCACCTCGACGAGAGACTGGAGCGGCCCTGACACATTGCCGTAGACGTTCAGCCGCTCGTCCGTGAGCTGCCCCGCGTGGTTCTCTGTCCGCCGGGCCCCTCCGCCCACGTTGATCTGCGTGTACCAGTCCTCGCCGTCTCCCCAGAACTGGCGCTGGAGCTGCGCCCGCGCCTCCTTGATGTCCACCCGCGGGATGAAGCCGGCGTCGGCGCGGAGCTCCGGATCGCGGTCCTCGTAGGCCAGGGACCAGAACCAGTCGCGCGCCGAGTGGTTGTACTGGGCGAGGAAGGCGTCGCCGTCCAGACCGTCGACCGGCTGCCCGAAATCGAGCGCCAGCTCGTCCGGATAGAGCGTGTCCGCCCGCAGGTACTGGACGCGCACCGTGTCCGCGCCGCTGAACCGGGCGAAGCCGTCCAGCCCGCCCACGCGGTTGTGGTAGCCGTCCCCTTCGCGGCCGGTGTAGAGGACGCCCAGGGATGATCCCCGCCCCACGTCGCGCCGGTAGCGCAGCACGCTGGTGGTCACCGGATCGTCCAGCGCGGCCGAGAGGGACTGCTCATTGGAAGGGATTGTAAGGATGTTCTGATCGTCCTCCGTCACGAACACGCCGAAGGCGTTGCCTCCCTCTTTGCCCGTGACCTTGGCCCCCCAATTCGGGTCCACGATCGTGCGCGTGAAGACCGCCTCGAGAGGCGTCGAGAAAAAGTCGATCCCTTCGAGGAAGAACGGCCGCTTCTCCGGGAAAAAGAGAGCGAAGCGCTCGTTGACCGCGAGTTGGGCCACGTCCGCTTCCACCTGGGAGAAGTCGGGGTTCACCGCCGCGCTCAGGCTGATGTTCGGCGTGATCCCCCAGCGGGCCGTCACTCCCGCCTCCGCCTCCTCGTCGCCGGACTCCAGGCCCACCGACTGTCCGGCCGCGTCCACCCGGGCCGTGTCGTCGCGGTTGGCCGTCACCGTCGGCGTCACCTCCAGGTTTCGCCCCGGCTCCAGGTTCTCGAAGCCGGTCACCTTGACCACTTGGCAGAGGACGCACGTGTTGTTCCGGTCCTTGGTCGCCGCGGCGATCCGGTGGCGCACGCTGCGCGGATAGGAGCGGCCCACGTCGAAACCCCAGGTCTGCGCCCCTTCGGAGCGCGGCAGGCGGATCTGCTGGAGCGGGATGGCCGCCTCGATGATGTAGCCCTCCTCCGTGATTCGGCCCGCCGAGTCCCAGATCATGTCGAACGACCAGTCCTCGATCCCCTCGTTCTGGCTGAACACCGCGTCCGCCTGCACCCCCAGGGGATTGATCCGGAACTGGAAGCCCCGGCGCTCGTCGTTGAACGGATCGATCATCAAGAGCACGTGATCGTCCTGGATGAACGTGTCGATCGCGTCGCGGTCCATCAGGTGCGCCCGGATCTCCGCGGGACGGGGATCGTAGGCCTTCCACGCCACGTAGAGGTTGTCGTCGTCGTAGGCCACCAGGAAGTCCGTCTTGACCGGCGGCGTCACGTTGTCCCCCGGCTGCCACTCATAGGGCACGTCGAACACCAGCGCCGAGCCCCACGCCGGCTCGTCCAGGCGGCCGTCGACCTTGACGGGCGAGACTGCGCGCCGGATCTCCAGGTGGCGAAGTGCGGGAGGCGAAGAAGACTGTGCGAGCGACGCGGCAGGCAGAAGCGACAGACAGAGCCAGGCAAGCGGACGAACCATGAAACAACTTCCTCCCCGATGGAAATGGATACAGAACCACTGGATGCGGGACAACAGCGCCCGCCGCTCCGTTCTACGGATCTGGGGGCTGGAGGTTGCAACGGATTCCAGGAAAACTCAATCCTGGGTTCCTTGACTTCATGATTTTGGTTTTCTGGTATCGTCCAGACCGTGAAGATCTGGATCGACGCCGACGCCGCCCCGCGCGAGGTCAAGGAGGTCGTCTTCAAGGCCGCCCTGCGGCTCCAGCTCGACACCGTGCAGGTCGCCAACCAGTGGCTCTCCGATCCCCCGGGCAACCCGTTCGTCACCACTGTGCGGGTGGGCGGCGGCCCGGACGTGGCCGACCGCCACATCGCCGACCAAGCGCAGCCGGGCGACGTCGCCGTCACGGCGGACATCCCCCTTGCCGCCCGGCTGGTCGAAAAGCATGTCGCCGTGATCGATCCGCGGGGCGACGAGTACACCGAGGAGAACGTGGGCGAGCGCCTCGCCTTCCGCGACCTCATGGACGGCCTGCGGGATTCGGGGCTCGAAACCGGCGGGCCACGCCCCTACACCTCCAAGGACCGGCAGGCCTTCGCGGCGGCGCTCGACCGCGTGCTCACCCGCGCCCTGCGGGCCCGCTGACCCGCACATCCCGTACCTCCGCGCCCTCCTCGACGAAGCGGAGCAGCGCGTCGCCTTCCTTTTCGAGGGTAGCGAGCGTCTGTCTGGCAAGCTTACCGAAGGGTTCCAGGATCAAGATCGCAACCTTTTTTTTCCGCTCGATCTTCCAGGTGCCGGCCACGAAGCCGTCGACCAGGAACGTCGCGCGCACCTGGAGATTCTTGAGCACGACCTTGGGACGGTGCTCGTCGGCAATCACGCGGGTGCGGTCGTCGTGCGCCAGCACCAGGTTGTCGAACTCCGGCAGGAACCGCACGGGAGCGGGCGTTTCCTCCGGGGGGCGCGGTGCGTCCGGCAGATCGAACAGCTCACGTTTCCGCTCGTCGCGAAAAGTGACCAGCTCGGGACGGAGGCTTTCGAATACTTCCCGTAAACCTTGCAAACCTGACCACGCCTGCGCGTCTCCCGGCGTCGCGGGGCCGAACGCCGCCAGGTAGCGCCGGACCAGTTCGTGGGCCGGCGCGGGCTCGGTGGACACCTTGGTTCCCAGCCACGCGTCGGCCAGGGCGAAATCCGCGGCCGCGGGGAACCCCCAGACCGCGTCCGTGGGCACCTGCACGAGCGGCAGGTGCATGCGGATCGCGTACGCCATGGCGCGCTCGTCCCCCTCGGGATGCTTCGCTTTCAGATGGTCCCGCAGGGCGTCGAAAATTGCTGGCGCCGTGCCGAAGAACGAGCGCGCTTCCTTCTCCAGAGCGGCGAGGTCGAGCTTCTGCGCCCGCTCGCGAAGGATCGATTGCATGCCACGGGTCAGCATCGGCTGCAAGGCGCCCCGCAGATCCAGGTAATCGGCAGTAGACATCAGGTGCAGAGTGCCCCGCATGGCCGTCACGCGAACCACCTCGCGCCGGTGCAGAAGGTCGAGGAGATCGCCGCGGCGGAATCCTTCCAGGCGCGTCCACAGGCCCACGAACGGCGGCCTCGCCAACTGTGCCTGCAGGCCCGCGAGACGCTCGACGGCTGCCAGAGCCGCCCCCTCTTCCCGCGAGAGCAGCATCTGCCGGGCGAGCAGAGCGCGGTTGAGCTGGCGGGTCGTGAGGGTCGTGGCGGCCATGAGCACGGATGCTACAACAGCGGCGAAGTGCTGTAAGATTACAGGCACATCTTCAATTTCTTTGGGAGGATCACCATGAGAAGAGACGTGGCTGAGGCTGTCTCCGCGGCATGCCTTGTGCTCGCCTTGAGCAGTTGCGCCGCTCCGAAGGAACCTCCGATCCAGGAGGGAGCGCCGGTCCCGAACACGACCGGCCACGTCGTCAACCTCGCCCAGAACTGGAGCGAGCAGCAGCAGCAGTGGTTCTGGTTCACCTCCCAGGGCTCGCGGCTCCTCCCCTATGACTGGTACCTGGCCCTGGAGCAGGCCGGCAACACCGAGCTGTTCCGTTCCGACGCGCACATGGATGAGCTCCGCTTCCTCCTGGAGAAGCCGGGCCCCGCCAACCCGGACGGCCTGCCCGTCGGCTTCGCCAAGGACACCGACGGAAAGGGAGGGGCCTGGGTGGGCCTGACCTGTTCCGCCTGCCATACGGGCCAGGTCAACTACAAGGGCACCATGATGCGGATCGACGGTGCCCCCACGCTGGCCGACCACTTCCGTTTCTCCGACGAGCTCGTGGCGGCGCTCCAGGCCACAGCGGCCGACGACGCCAAGTTCGAGCGGTTCGCCAGGAAGGTCCTCGGCCAGGGCTACACCCCGGAGAGCGCCCAGAAGCTGCGCGAGGAGCTCCGCGGCACCACCGAAGACCTCGCCACTCGGCAGCGCGTGGACAGGCCGGAGCATCCCTACGGCTACGCCCGGCTCGACGCGTTCGGAGCCATCTTCAACCAGGTGCTGGGAGCCGGCATCAACGTCCCCGAGAACTACCTGCCGGCCAATGCTCCCGTCTCCTTCCCCTTCATCTGGGACACCCCTCAGTCGGACCTGGTCCAGTGGAACGGCTCCGCACCCAACGGCGAGGCCGGATTCGGGCCGCTGGCCCGCAACGTGGGCGAGATCCTGGGCGTCTTCGGAACCGTCTCCATCCAACCCGGGAACGGCCTCAAGGGTTATCCATCCTCAGCTCGAGTCGTCTCCCTGGGTGAGCTTCGAGGAGAGCCTGGACGACCTCTGGTCTCCGCAATGGCCGGCGGAGATCCTGCCGGCCATCGATGCGGCCAAGGCCGCGCAGGGGCAGGCGATCTATCAGCAGCAGTGCGCAAAATGCCACGCCCTGATCGACCGGACCTCCCCGAATCGCAGGATCACCGCCGTCATGACCCCTGTCACCGAGTTGGGCACGGACCCCACCATGGCCGACAACTTCGTCAACCGGACCGGCAAAACCGGCCTCCTCCAGGGCCACAGGGTGCTCGTCGTCGCAGGCCAGACCTTCGGCGAGGAGGCCACCGGCTTCGAGATCCTCGAGAACGCGGCGATCGGGACGGTCCTGGGCCAGAAAGCCCACGCCATCGAAGCGGGGCTCGACGACTACCTCAAGATCAAGTCAGCGCGGACGTTCGATCCCCGATCCTACAAGGCCCGTTCCTTGAATGGCATCTGGGCCACCGCGCCCTACCTCCACAACGGCTCCGTGCCGAACCTCTGGCAGCTCCTCCAGCCCGCGGACCAAAGGATCAAGGAGTTCTACGTCGGCAGCCGCGAGATCGATCCGGTCAACGTCGGCTTGGACACCGCGCCCTACGCCGGCGGCTACAAGTTCGACACGACTCTGCCCAGCAATTCCAACGCCGGCCACATCTACGGCACCACGCTCACCGGCGATCAGAAGTGGGCCTTGATCGAATACATAAAAACTCTTTAAAGATTCCCTCCGCCCGGGAAGCCATTCCCGGGCGGCCCCCTCCTCCCCACCGGCCGCTATAATCGCCGCGTACTCGGCGAAACCACCATGGAACCGCTCTTCGACCAGACCGCGCCTCCCGAGCGGGTCGGCCCCTACCGGATCGACCGGGCGATCGGGCGCGGTGGTATGGGGACGGTCTGGAAGGCCTGGGACGAGCGGCTCAAGCGGCAGGTCGCCATCAAGCAGATCCGCACCGACACCCCGCTCAGCAAGCTTCAGCAGCGCCTGTGGCGCGAGGCCCAGTCCGCGGCGCGCCTCAACCATCCGGCGATCGTCCACATCTACGATCTCGTCGAAGACGCGGCCGGCGCCTGGATCGTTATGGAGCTGGTCGCGGGCCAGACGCTCCGGGACCTCATGGACGAGCAGGGTCCCCTCCCCTTCGCGCAGGCCGTCCGGCTCGGGCTCGACGTCGCCGAGGGGCTCGCGGAAGCCCACTCCCACGGCATTCTCCACCGCGACCTCAAGGCCTCCAACGTCATGGTGACCCCCTCGGGCCGCGCCAAGATCCTCGACTTCGGGCTCGCCAAGCAGATCCAGGGAGACGACGAGGACCAGGAGGCCTCGATCACGAAGACCGGTGTCGTCATCGGCACCTGCTACGCCATGTCCCCCGAGCAGGTGCTCGGGAAGGCCCTGGATGCCCGCTCCGATCTTTTCTCGCTCGGCTCCCTGCTCTACGAGACCCTGACCGGTGCGCCGCCGTTCCGGGGCGAGGCCCCGGCCGCCTCCATGGCGCTGATCCTGAGCCACCAGCCGCCGCCCATCGAAGAGGCCCGTCCCGGGGTGCCGCGGGATCTCGCTTTCCTGATCCGCGGGCTCCTGGAGAAAGAGCCGCGCAACCGTCCGCAGAGCGCCCGCGAGGTCACCGGGACTCTGGCGGTCCTCACCGGCGCGCCTGCTCCGGGCGGCGATAGCGAAGCCCCCACGAGCGTGGAGCCCATCCTGGCCAGCCGCAGGACCAGCGTCACGCAACGGGGGACCTCCTCTCTCGACCGTTCCTCCGAGCGGCGGCGGACGATCGGCGAGCAGCGCCTTCTGACCGTGGTCTGCTGTGGAGCCGTGAGGCTCGACGAAGTCTCCGGAGAGGTCGGGTTCCTGGACCCGGAGGATCTGTCCGAGGCCATGGCAGCCCTGCAATCCCTGGCCGGAGAGGTCTGCGAACAGCATTCCGGGCAGGTGGGAGCCACCCTGGGCCACCGGCTCTGGCTCTATTTCGGCTACCCTCAGGCCCGCGAGGACGACGCCCAGCGCGCCGTCCAGGCGGCCTGCGAGCTGATCGCCCGGAGCGGCGAGATCGTGCCGGGCTTGGGGGTAAACCTCCGCGCCGTCGTCCACACCGGACATGCCGTGGTCTCCATCCGCGGCCAGGAGGCAACGCTTCAGCCCGGCCCCCTCCTCGACATCACGGCGGGCTTGCAGGATCAGGCGCCCCCCGGCGAGGTCCTGGTGACCGCGGCCAGCCGGCCGCTGGTCGCCCGCGCCTTCACCACCGAGGAGCTGCCCGCCGTCCGCCTCCCAGGCTCGGAGCAACCCGTCGCCGTCGCGCGGCTGGTCGGAGCCGTGGACCCCCGGCAGGAGGGAGACGGCCCGCTCACCCCGCTGGTCGGCCGCGAAGGCGAGATCGACCTCTTCCTCGACCGCTACCGCCTGGCCCGCTCCGGCACCGGCCAGGCCGTGATGATCAGCGGCGAGCCCGGCATCGGCAAGTCGCGCCTGCTCAAGGACCTGCGGGAGCGTCTCACCAGGTCTGAAGGCAACCCCTCCTGGTGGATCGCCTACGGCTCTCTCTCCGAGCAGGGCTCGCCCCTGGCGCCCGTCCTGGATCTCCTGGAGCGCATGCTGTTCGACGCGGAGGCCGGAGATCCGGACCGCAAGCTGGACCGCCTGGAGGAGTTCCTCGCGGCCCACGGCGCGGCCCCGGCCGAGGTCGTCCCCCTCATCGCTCCCCTCCTGGGCCTCCCCTTCGAACATCGTTATCCCCGCGGCGCCGCCCATCCAAAATACGAGCGCAAGAAGCTGTTCGAAGCCCTCGTGGCCCTGTTTGCCGAAATGGCCGACCGCCGTCCCCTAGCCCTGGTCGTCGAAGACCTGCACTGGGCCGACCCCTCGACGCTGGAGCTCCTGGGCCTCCTCCTGGACGAGATCGCCGCCTGGCCCATGATGCTCGTGACCACCTTCCGGCCCGAGTTCCAGGCCCCTTGGGGGCACCGCGCCAACGTCACGCAGCTCAGCCTCAACCGGCTCACGGAGACACAGACCACGGCCCTGATCGACCGTCTCCTCGAAGGAGGCTCCCTGCCGGCCGGCCTGCGCCAGCAGATCCTGGAGAAGACGGACGGCGTTCCCCTGTTCATCGAAGAGCTGACCAAGGCCCTCCTGGAGACCGGCCGGCCGGGTGGGCTGTCGGAAATCCCAGCAACCTTGAGCGGCTCGCTCGACGGCCCGGCTCGACCGCCCCGGCCCGGCCAAGGAGGTGGCCCAGATCGCCTCCGTCATCGGCCGGACCTTCTCGCCCGGCCTGCTCACGACCATTGCTCCGCTCGACGCGGCGGCCCTCCAGGAGGGGCTCGACGAGCTGGTCCAGGCCGAGCTGGTCCATCGGCGCGGCGTGGGCTCCCGCGCCCGCTACTCCTTCAAGCACGCGCTCATCCAGGACGCCGCCTACGCCTCCCTGCTGAGCCGCGACCGCCAGGAGCTGCACCTGAAGATCGCCCAGGCCCTGGAAACCGAATCCTCCGACGCCGGCCTCCTCGCCCACCACTGGGCCCGTGCCGTGAGCCCGCGCAACCCCGAGCCCGTCCTGGTCCGCCGCGCCGTGCCCCGCCTCCTCGCGGCCGGCGAGCACACCCAGCGGCTCGGCGCCTACCAGGAAGCCCGCGCCCACCTGGAATCCGCCTTGGCCCTGATCCGGACGCTCCCCGAAGGCGCCGAGCGCGACGAGCAGGAGCTGCCCCTCCTCGTGCTCCTCTGCCGGACTCTCCAGGCCAGCCTCGGCTACACCGCCCCCGAGGTTCAGGGTGTGTACGACCGGGCCCGCGAGCTGGGCCGCCGGCTCGGCGACCGCCGCGAGATCTCCCAGATCCTCTACATGCTCTGGGTCTCGAAGATCTTCGACGGCGACTTCCACCAGGCCCTGGAGCTGGCCCGCGAATGGCTCGAAGGCGCCCGCCGCTCCGGCCGAGGGCTCCTCTCCGCCCACGGCGCCATGAGCCACTCCTTCTACTTCCTCGGCCAGCTGATCGAATGCCTGCGCCACGCCGAGACCGTGCTCGCCTTCCCGCCCACGGAACAGGAAGAAGCCCTCACCGACTACGGTCTCCCTCCGCGCGTGGGCGCCGCTTACTACTCCTCCTGGGCGCTCGTCCACCTGGGGATGGAAGAAGAGGCCCTGGCGCGCCACGAGCTGGCCGTGGAGCTGGCTGAAAAGCACGCCGATCCTTTCGGGATGGCGATGGCCCTGGGGGCCTCGATCACCTTCCACATCCGCCGGCACGACCTGCCCGCCGTGCTCCAGACCGCCGAACGCATGAAGAGCCAGGCCGTCGAGCTGGGCATCCCTGGCGAGGAGTCCCTCGCCGACCGCGCGAAGACCTGGGCTCTGGCGGAGCAAGGCGATCCGGACGCCCTGCGCGAATTCTTTTCCAAAAGCGCCAGCCGCAAGCAGCGCATCAACGGCAAGCTGGAGCGCGGCTGGGCCTGCCATCAGATCGGATCTCTCTTCCTGAGGCTTGGAAAACTGGAAGAAGCCGGCCTGATGATCGAAAAAGGCCTCGCCGCCGCCCGCGAGAGCGAGCACCTCGTCGAGCCTCACCTCGTCTGTCTGAAAGGCGAGCTGCGCCTCGCGACCGGAGACGCGGCCGGAGCGGAAGCCGCCCTGCGAGAAGCCTTCGAGATCGCCTGCCAGGGTCTGCAGGCTCCCATCGCCCAGCGGGCTCTCTCGGGCCTCGCTCCCCTCCTCGAATCGCAAGGCCGCCACGCTGAAGCCGAAGCGCTGCGCGCGCAGGTGATCGCTTTGGAAGCCGGCGTGGTAAAACGGGTGCGGGAAATCTTCGAGGAGACGGGGGCGGTCGCTTAATACTTCAAATGCCCCGGCATCCGCAGCTCGCCTGGACCTTGGGCTGTGGCCGGAAACAGCGCCGGTGGCGTTCTCTACCTCAAGGCTCGCGGTCCTCTTCACCTTCATCATCGCCGCTCGCTTCTTCCGCGTCCGAGAAGGCACGGTGGTGCTCGCCGTTGATGATATATCCCTTGCCGTCGGCGTCCACCGTGATTCTGATCTCCCCGACGACTTCGCCTCTTGCATTTGCGAAGACGGTGGGGTTCTTCGCCGCGGTCGTGACGAGCTGGCGCGCCGTCAGGGCACCCCGTTGAACGACGGTATTGTTCGGATGATCGTATTCGGCTCCCGCCGAGTAGAGGATGAACTCTGGATCGAGAGCGTCCAGCAGCTTCGCCGTCGTCGAATATCCGGAGCCATGATGGTTGGCGCGATAAACCTCGACATCGCCTTCCAGGGAAGGATCCGCGCTCTGCCAATAATCAACCACACGATGTTCTATATTGGTGTAGATCTCAGATGAGCTACCGAAATTTCGCCGGACAAAGAGCGGACGCCGGACCGGGTCGTCCGTGCCGTTGAGGTCTCCACCCGTGAACAGCTCGAACTCTCCAGCCGAGATCTCCAGGGCGATCGACAGGTCATTTTCGTTTCCCGGCGCGGCCGAGTAGTCGACGCCCGCGCCGGCGGCCCGTTCGAAAGCGGACGGTCCGTCCGGCACCTTGCCGGCGAAAGACAGGATCTCTACCGCGACTCCGGGGCCGAGAGCGATCTGGCCCGGCTCGAAACTCGGCGGCTGTGAATCTCCGACCCGATCATTCTGCTGCCAGATCGGCATGCGGCTCTTGATGGTCTTGTAGACGCCACGACGGTCCTCCTCCTTCATGAACTCCGCTCCGTCGTCGCCGACATGGATGAACTCCCCCACTGAGAAAGGCACCGAGAAATCCGAGAGCACGCCGATGATGCCGGTACCCCACCCCTCTTCCCGGCGCATTCCACGGCCGGCATGATCGCTGTGGTAATGACTGAGGACGAAATAATCCACGTCCTCGCGGCCGGTGATGTCCTTGATGCGGTCGAGCACATGCTGGGAGCTCGAGGTGAGAGAGGAAGGCAGCGAATCCCCGATCGGCTCTCCGAGATCGACCAGCAGAGTTTTCCGGTCCGGTGACGGGCCGACGACCAGCATCGAATCCGCCTGGCCGATGCTGAAGACATAGATCTCGAGCCGATCCTCGGTAACATCCTCCGGCTCGGCTGTCGCCAGGGGCGGCAGTGGCGTTTCTGAACGCGGGGCTGGAGGAGGTGCCGCGGCGAGCTCGGCGAGAGCCAGCTGGTCCGCCTCCGTCCACGAGTAGTCGGCATCGGCCCGGTCATCATCTCCGCCCGCGTCTCTACCTGGGGCCGTGGACGCGCACCCGAAAAGAACCCCCATCAACACAACGAGTGAGCAGCGTAGAATCTTTTCCCACATGACTCACCTCCATTCTCGATGGTTTTCCGTCAGTAACCCGCGCGCCGGTGATCCCCCCAAGATCCAGCTCTAAGAAGCTTCCTTCTCGATACACAGGAGGCGATCCGGGGTCCGCAGCAGCAGGCAGCCGCCGCCGATCGCCGGAGTCGCATAGAGGCCCGCCTCCTCGAGATCGTTCCAGGCGAGGACGCGGAAGGCGTCCGTCGTGGCATCGATCACCGCCGCCGGCCCACGGCTCGGCACGGCGTACACCTTGCCATCACCGGCGACGAGCGAGGCGCGGAAGGCCCTCCCCGGCTCCAGGTCCTGCACCCAGAGGAGCTTCCCCGATACCAGATCGTAACAGGAGAGGACACCCATGACCGTGACCGCGTAGAGCCGCCCGCGATAGATCAACGCCGAGGCGATCTCCGGAGCCCGCCGCCGCTCCTCCCAGAGCCGCTCGACCCGGGCCTTCGCTCCCCCGCCGGTCACCCGGATGCAAAGGTTGCCCTTGTGCGCGTGGGCGCCTCCCAGGGCGCAAACGATGTCGCCGTCGGCCACCAGGCCCCCGACCACCTGCCACATGTCGTGGGTGTGCCGCCAGAGCCGCTCGCCGCTCGCCGGATCGTGGGCCGCCACCATCCCGGAATAGGCGAAGAGCAGCTCCGGGCCGGTCCCCGGCCTGTTCCAGAGCATGGGGGTCGAATACGAGCAGCAGGTGTCGTCCCACGTCCGGCGCCAGACCTTCTCGCCGGTGTCGCGGTCGAACGCCCCCATCCAGCCGCTGTCGGCGTCGTGCGCCTCCTCCTGGTCCTGGACGACGACCACCGTGTCACCGGCGAGGATCGGCGAGCTGGCGGCGCCGTAGCGCGCAAAACGGCCATACTCGGGATCGACCTCGCGGACCCACGCGACCTCACCGTCGCGCGTCACCCGGGCGAGATGGGAGCCGAAATAGGCGTAGACGGACTCGCCGTCGGTGACCGGGGTCGGCGTCGCGTGGGTGTTGAGCTGGTGGAGCTCGACGTCCGGAGCGGTGAAGAGAGGCGTCTGCCAGAGCACCTTGCCTGTCGCAAGATCGAGCCCGAGGACGGCCCCCTGGTGGCTCCCCTCCCCCTTGCCGGCCGGGCTCTCGATCGCCGTCGTCACGAAAACGCGGCCCCGGGCGATCACCGGCGAGGAGGCGCCCTCCCCCGGAATCGGCGTGCTCCACCGGATGTTCGCGCTCTCCTTCGACCAGGTCGTCGGCAGGTCTCCCGCGTCCAGCACTCCCAGACCGGAAGGGCCGCGGAACTGCGACCACTCGGGCGGCTCGCCGCCGCAGCCCAGGAAAAACAGCAACGCCGCCGCCGCGGTGGCGCGCCAGATCTTCGAGGAAAGATCCTGGTCCCACCCGCGTTTATGGCGCAGGCGGTGGCTCATCTTGCAGTAATTCCTCCAGAAATTCGTCATCCGAAGGTGGTCCGGTGCGTCCAGCCCTCAGCTCGTTGTAGAGAGTGCGCCAGTCAACAACTTCCGGCGGAAGCCGGACCGGAAAGAACATCGATCCTCGCCTTACGATGAAATCGATCACCGCTTCGGGATCGGTTACGGAGGGGTTCAATCCAGCGCGGACTGCCGCGTCGCGCTCTAGGCGCTCCATGGCCGGACGCGCTCGTTCAAGCACCGTCATTGCCTGTCGCAGGTTGCCGGCTGCTTGAAGGCTCCGCGCCTCGTCGACCGCGCGCCGTATTTGCTGGGCTGCGGTTTCTGGCGTTGCCTGAGCAGGCTCAGCCGGTGCTGGAGCACACCGCGCGAACTCCATTCCATTCGGATAGACCAGCGTCTGGCAAGCGGGAAACGTTGGTGGAAAGCGTGGCGTGCGCCAGAGACTCCGATCGGTCCGATCCAGCACGGCTTCGCCGAGCGTGCCCCCACGCGACAGGTTGATACCACCAGCTACGAGCTGGCCCGCGGTAGCGAAACGAACGAACGCCGTTGTGAATTGCACGCCGTAGTACTGGTCCATCGCCATCATCACTGCCCCCTGCTCCGCGGAGGTCAGGCGCTGCCAGCTGGTCCCTCGACCTGCGGCGAAGTTCTGGGGATTCCGAGCAAGCTGACGCAGCAACTCGATACGTGCCGGTGTGAGGGCTCGTGGCTGGCGTTGCAGCGTGCCCGCGGCAACAGCACCGCAAGGTCCTACGCGCTCTAACGAGGGCAGAGCGCCGGCGGCTCGATCCGCAGCCATCTCGGCATCTCCAGGTGAAAGTCGCGGCTGCTTTGCCCCTTCGCAGGGTGGCACCCCGGGTGAATGCGCGCTTGCGGATTGCTGAACCACGTGCGCAAGCTCGTGCGCGAGCAATCGTCGACCATCCAGCGATCGAGGAGCATATGCACCGTTATCGAAAACGATGTGCTGGCCAACCGTGTATGCAATCGCGTCGACCGCACGCGCCGACGCGGCCGCTCGAACATCGTCGTGAATGCGAACCTTGCTGAAGTCATGTCCGAATCGCGGCTCAAAGAACTCTGTATCGGCTGAATCCAGAGGCTGACCGGGTGAGAGTGAGACTTCTTGGACAATCGAGCGAACTGATGTTTTGGTGTCCGGGCCCGCCTCGAGCTGTTCGCCATTCGCCTGTAGCAACCGCTGTACCGCTTGATTCCCAATCGTGCGCTGCAAGGGAAGGATGAAGGAGGGTACCTGGTTCTGTGATGAGAATCCCCGGCTATGCGTCGTAGAAATAGCAGACTTGGTACGCTGAGCTGGCATTTGTTTCTGTGCCAAGGGATGCATTGTCAACGCCCTCCTGAGAGCACTCTGGACGCGCCCTCCCGACCGCGTCTGCGATAAGTCTCATCGCCTATTTCATTATAACGCCCAGAGGGAGACTTGCGGCAAACGTCACCGGGGTGGTGGTGTACTGGCGGCTGTACCCGATGACTTGGCAGGCATCGCGAACACTCCGTCTTCCACCTCGGGGTTCACGCGGATCTTCTCCACCTTCGTTACGGTGTGCCGGGCGCCGTACTCCTTCTCGATCCGGTGGGGGATGACCAGGCCCTCGACGGTCCGGAAGTCGGAGAAGTAGGCCCGTTCCTGCATCTCCTGGGGAAGCTGGGAGTAGTCGAAGACCTTGGAGTCGACCGCGACCTCCAAGTACGTCCGGGGATCGAGGTGCCAGGCCTCCACCCAGCCGTTGGACCGGGTGAGCTCGAGGCGGAGAGTCTCCTGGCCGCTCACGTCTCCCCGGCCGGCCAGGACGACCTTGTGGCCCTTTTCCTGATAGCCGAAGAGGGCCGGCTCGATCTCCGCGTCGCGGGCGGTCATGACGACCACGGGAGCCTCCTCCATCTTTGCCGGGCTGTCGACCCCATAGAGAGGATAGAGCCACCAGGGCCCCTGGGCATCCTGAGCGAGGATCATCTCCTTCCGGGTCATCCTGGAGTCGAACCGGTAGAGGTTCGGACGCTTGCGGCGCAGGGTGAACGGGGCCTCCTCGCTGAAGCTGGTGAACGTGCCCTCCATCTCGATGGACCGCAGAGCCCGCCAGCGCTCCCGGCCACCCCGGGCCGCTTCGTAGCGGGCCACGACGTCCTCGAGAGTGGTTGCGGGAGAGGGGCTGGTTCCGGCTGTCCCCCCTTTCGTAGCGGGGGCAGGCGCCGTGCTGGCACTGGCGGACGTGGACGTTGCCGTGCCACCTGATACCTTGCCCGGCGCCTTCAACTCCAGGGCGACGATCTCGTCGTGGTCCCGCACGTAGAGCCGGCCGTTGGCGAGGGCCGGTGCGGTCCACGCCTTGCCCTCCATGACCTGGAACCGTGCGAGCTCCGTGTAGGCGTTGGGATTTGCCTCTACCAGGAGGAGGGTCCCCGTGTCCGAAAGGACGATCAGCAGGTCCCCGTCCGCGGTCAGGAGCGAGCCCTTGCCCAGGCCCCGGGAAGCCCAGGCCTGCTCGCCCGTGGCGACCGAGAGGCACTTGAAGGTGGCGTTGTCGAAGCCGTAGAGGTAGGAACCCACGAGGACCGCATTGTTGAAGTGGTTCTTCATCGTGCGGATCTGCCACAGCTCCTCCACCGTAGCCTTGCCGCCTTCGGTCTTGATCTTCATGAGGACCGCCCCGGCGTCGTCCCCGCCCGAGACGTAGACCTTGTCCGGCGGGATGAAGAGGGCGCTCGCGATGACCGAGAACGGCCCCGGGTGGGTCCAGAGGACCGAGCCGTCGGGCCGGAGCGCGACCGTTTGCGAGCCGGCCCGGCGGGGCACCACGTATTGCTTGATGCCGCCGATCGTCATCATGACCGGCGAGGAGTAGGCGGCATCGCCGTCCAGGGCCCCCCAGCGGACCTTTCCCGTGGTCTTCTCGAAGGCCACTACCCCCCGGCCATCCTTCCCTCCGACCTCCAGGATGAGCAGGTCGCCGTCGATCAATGGGGAGCCCGAATACCCCCAGTTGGGCCGCTTGGCGCCGAACGCCTGGGGCAGATCCACCTCCCAGATCTTCGCCCCGTCGGCCGCCTTCAGGGCGAGGAGACGGCCGTGGGAACCCATGGCGTAGACCGTGCCGCCGTCCAGGGTAGGCGTCGTCCGCGGGCCGTTGCCCATGCTGTCGATCAGCTTGGGCCCGGCCGGAACGCGCCAGACCTCCTTGCCGCTGCCCGCTTCCAGGGCCAGGACGTACTCGGCCGTCTCATCCGAGTCCATGGTGTAGAGCCGGTCTCCGGTAACGCTGATCCCGGAGTATCCCTCCCCGATCGCCCGCTTCCATAGGACCCGCGGCCCCTCCGCCGGCCAGCTCCGGGGCAGGTCCGTCTCGGCCGAGACGCCGTCCCGGTTCACGCCCCGGAACTGCGGCCAATCGAGGGCCGCAGCGGGTCCGGCAGCGAGGAGCGCCAGGGAGAGAGAAAGGGCGGAAAAGGGGAATCGAGCCATGCCATGCCTCCTCGACGAGCAAAGGATGTGGCTCTTATACGGGCGCTGCCCGGCAAGGTTTGACCTGGAGGCCAAGCATCCTGCCCTTGGCGGCCTGCTTCAAACGGGATGGCTTTCCTGGACGAACTCCGCCAGGTTCCCGAAGAGGCGGACCTTATCCTCTCCGCATTCGATCGTGCTGTATTCAGGAGAGAGAAGGCCACCTGCCTGGGGTTGGCTGATTTTCGTTCCGCTCTTTGGCAGCCAGAGCTTTCCTCCGCCAAAAACCTCTGCAATTCGAACGATCCACCCGCTCTCGTACTCGGCGACTCGAAGGCAGCGCCGGGCCCTCACTCCGTTTACAGAGCCGGAGCCCCACGGAGATTCACGAAGAAGCCTGCCCGTGTCGACGTTCAGTCCTCTGCTCATGCCGGCCACCTTGCGGAGCAAGCCCGTGATGAGGAGCCAGAAGCCGATGAAGAGGACAACTCCACCCAGGATCGAGATCAGGACGAGCCCAAATAGTTCCATTGTTTATCTCCGTGGAACATCATCACCACCCATTGCCAACCCTTCTGAGCTCTCAGTCGATGCTTCTCGTTGGTGTAATCTGGTCGGCGGCGAAAGCCACTACCTTATAACCGCACTTCTGGCAAACCGCGTAGGTCCCCCGAGGGAACCTCCATACCGGGGTAAAGACAAAGAGAGGCCGGCCCTGGCCGTCAAAGAGTTTCCAACTCTTGATAGCTTTCACCAGGTTTATAAGATGCCGGTTACCGCAGCTGGGGCACTTGCCACTCCATTTCAGCTTCGCAAAGTCCTTTGACCAGACTCGCACTCGGTTCTCCCTTCAGCCAGGGTCTTCCAGCTCTTCTTCCAGGACGGCTGCTGCCATTCTACTCCTTCAGAGGGCTTGACGGCTGCGTCCGTCGATGGCAATCCGCGACGAACGAATCCCCGTCCTCTCCCGGCACTGCCAGGAGAAAGGGCGGGACGGAGGCGGCCTTGGACCCGGCGGCCCCCGTCCCTTCTCAATTGTCAATGAACGCGCTCCCCTCCTGCCCGGAGCCGAAGTCCGGCAAGGAGAGGTCAAACACCTACAGATTTGCTACGAATTAATCTACGGCAGAAGCAGCGTGATTGTCTACGGCAGGTGCCGTTCTGTCAATAGGATCGTTGAGACTCTCTCTTGAGGCGTTCTGTTCAGACTCCGGATGATCCGTTTCGAATCTGGAAGCCAGTGGATTCTGGTTTTGAAGCCAGTGGATTCTGGCCAGAATCTTTCACTTCGGGACCGGAATCCAGTGGATTCCACTCTTGAAGCCACTGGATCCAAGATGGAATCCACTGGATTTCAAGGAAGAATTCAGTGGATTCCAAGGAAGATCACAATGCTTTTGAGACGGATCGAATGGCTTCAAGATCCGAAATGAATGCTTCCAGACCGGAATCCAGTGGATTCCAGATTTGAAATGCCGGCCACGAGAACTAATCACAACGATCGGGAAGTGAAATCGCTTGATTCCGGGGATAGACAGAACCGGTGGCTGGCCCGTATTCTGATCCCGCGGGACCCAATGAGAGAAGACTCCAGGGAATATCGGACCAGGACCCGCCCGTCCGGCGTTGCAGAGCCGGAGCAGGGCTCATTGACAATTGATACGAGTACCCGGGAGGCGGCTTGGGCGGCCGCTTCCCGGTCCCACCTTATTTTGGGCCGCCTGCACGCCAGCCTTAAGTTACCGACCCTCTCACAGGACCGCCGTGGCGCCTTGTGCCGCCAGCAGTGCCATCTCCACCCGCCTCGCCGGGTCCAGCTTGTCGTAGATCTTGTTCAGGTGAGAGCGGAGGGCCGTCACGGACACACCGAGCCTGCACGCGATTTCCCGGTTGTCCAAGCCCCGGCCGCTCAGGCGCAGGATGCGGAGCTCACAGGGAGTGAGCCCTTCCGGTGGCGAGCCCACGAGACGGCGCACCGCCCGGGTGATGGCGGACCGGACCACCACCGGGCTGATGTAGAAGCGGTCCGCGAGCACCTCATGCGCGGCGCGTTCGATTTCCTCGGGAACCGTGGTCTTGGGGAGATAACCACTGGCTCCGGCTGCAAAGGCGGCACGCATGCAGGAGGGCTTGACCTGAATGCTCAGGATCAGGACCTTCACACCCGGGAGACGGACCTGCAGCCGGCGCGTGGCCTCGAGGCCGTCGAGGCCGGGCATCTCGACGCTGGCGATGACGAGGTCGGGATGCAGGCGCTCCGCCGCGGCAAGGAGCGCCAGGCCGTCGGTCACCTGTCCGACCACCTCGAACGCCGACTCGAGCAGCTTGCACAAACCCGCGAGAGTTACTGGATGATCATCGGCGAGAAGGACTCTGGACCGCCGTTCCGACATGGCCAACCTCCTCCAAGCCTGCCAGGCTCCATCGTATAGAGTGGATCAGGCAGCCTTGCAGAGAAGCTTAGCGGATGCAGATTGATCTATGGATGAGGGATTCACCCCAAAAGCATGGGGAGATCCACTCAGTGCGGCCCCAGTTCAGGTCTCCCACCGCCACAAAAGCAGCACCGGGGCGGAGCGGCTGGAGCCGTCCACCCCGGCGAACAGGAGGGATCCGGCTAGTTGCAGGTCTCGGTGATGACGAGCTTATCCACGACCACATCTCCCTGGGCGTTCACGGTCACCTTGCTGCGGATGGTCATGCTGAAGTTCGAAGCCGTGCCCAAGCCGATGGCGTCGCCACGGAGGATTAAATCAAAGGTCTCGCCACCTCCCGCGACGTCGTTGTCGAACGTCACCCCGTTGAAGACAATACGGTAGGCATCCTCCGTCACGCTGCCGATGGCGACCCCATGGTAGTTGGCCTCGGCGTGAAAGTGGAAACCGCCGGCCCCGTCTTCCGTCAGGCCAACCAATTCGTGAACTTTGATGATGCCGTCTATGACCTCTCCGAGTTCCTCGTTGGCACAGGGGACGAAGACCGAGAAGTTGTCTTGATAGCGGACCGACTGGGTTGCCGCGGTGGCGGGGGCGGCGGCCATGAGCATCAGGACCGCCACGGCAGCGAAGGTCAAGGCAAGACGCATGAGATGGGTTTTCATCTGCTGTCTCCTCTTCTCCGTTGACAGGTGACCTCGCGGCCGGCAGGCGTGCCACCAGGCCTTCGGCGAGAAGGACTCTGGAGTGCCGTTCTGACATGGCCCAACCTCCTCCAAGCCTACATCGTGGCAGAGAAGCTTAGTGGCTGCAGATTGATCTATGGATAAGGGATGTACCCCAGAAGCGAGGGGAAGATCCCCTCACTGCGGGACAGGCCTTCGGCAGGGACGGGGGTAGGGACCGCCCCTGCCGTCTTTCTTCACTTCTGCACGCGGTAGCAGGTGTAGAGCAACTCGATCGGGGGGTCTCCCTGGTATGGAGCCCGGACGAGGATCCCCGTGGTCGTGATCTTGAGCGGGCCCTGCCCCGGCTGCTTGAGCTTGACGACGAATCCGGCCGGCCGGACCTGGTCGCACCGCCCGTAGGGGACGGCGATGAAGCTGCGGCGGACCCCGCCGCTGATCGTCACGGGAGCGGGCTGAGCCCGGCCGCCCTCCCGGGGAAAGTCGAACACAGCGAAAACGGCGCCCGCGCCAGGCCGCGGCGTATAGGTCACCGTGATGGTCTCGGCGGCCTTGGCAAAGGCCGCGAAGAGGAGAAGGCCCAGGATGATGAACGTTGCGAGAGGAAGTTTTCTCATGGCAGGTCTCCTTGGAGTCTGTCCTCTGCCTGCTGCTGTCGGGTTCAATCCCTCCTGATGATTCAATCCCCTCTGGTAATTCAATTCCCTCTACCGGGCCGCGAACGTGTCACAGCGTTCGATATCCCCCGATTGGTAGCCGTTCTGGAACCAGCGCATGCGCTGCTCGGAGGAGCCGTGGGTCCAGGTCTCCGGATTGACTCCGCCCAGGGACTTGCTCTGGATGCGATCGTCTCCCACGGCGGCGGCGGCTCCGAGGGCCTCTTCGACGTCGCCCGCCTCGAGGATGTCGCGCCGCGAGGTGGAGTGCGCCCACACGCCTGCCAGGCAGTCGGCCTGGAGCTTCCAGGCGCACGGAAAGCTCGTTGGCGCGGTCGGGATCGCGCTGCTGGGCCTCCCGGACCTGGCTGCTGATGCCGAGCACGTTCTGCACGTGATGCCCGATCTCGTGAGCGATCACATAGGCCTGGGCGAAGTCGCCGGCGGCTTGGAAGCGGCTCTGCAGCTCGTTATAGAAGGTGAGGTCGATGTAGACCCTCTCGTCCGCCGGGCAATAGAACGGCCCCATGCCGCTCTGGCCCACGCCGCAGGCGGTCTCCACGGCGTTGGTGAAGATGCCGAGCCGGGCCGGCTGATAGGTCTGTCCCGACTTCTGGAAGATCTGCGACCAGGTGCTCTGGGCGTCGTCGAGCACGAAGGAAACGAACTCGATCTGCTTCTCTTCCTCGGGTGTGGTGGGAACGGCCTCCCCCTGGGTCGCCGTGCTCGTCGCGGGTTGTCCGCCGCCGCCGGCCAGGGAGAAGAAATCCTTCCCGAAGATGAAGCTCAGCAGCAGCAGGACAAGGAACCCTCCAATCCCCATCTTCGGCAGGGCGCCTCCCATTCCCATCCCCCGGCCCTGGCCCCGCAGGTCATCGAGATTGGCGCTGCGGCCACGTGGTGTCCAACGCATCTCGCACTCTCCTATGGAAAAGGCTCTTTTTCAGGAGCCAATCAACCCCGGTTTCCGTAACGGGGCCTGTCAAAGTCGCGGTGCAACCCACGACATTGAGATCCCCTAGCAAGATACGGTCCAGGTTTGGATCTCAGGTCATCGCGCGACGAGGATCAGGTCGCGGGATTCGCGTGCGTCCCAGGGAGAGCCGTCGAACCCGCCGCAGGCTTCCAGGGAATCGAAGCCGGCCTCGGCGAGGACCGATTCCATTTCCTCTCTTTTCCAGCCGCGCAGTCTCACCTCGCGGACGTGCTTGAGCTCGACGGGAGGATCGCCGCCCGCACGCAGCAGGAGGGTCATGGGATGGAAGAGAACGGTGCTGCCGTCTGCCTGCGGCGTCATCAGGCGCACGAAGACGAGCTCGCCTTCGGGATCGGGACGGAAATTGATCGGTAGCGACCGCTCGCCCAAGGCGAAGACCCGGTCGTAGTTGAGGATCTGGAGGAGGAACGGCGCACCGGGGAGGAGCCGCTCGCGAAGGCCGCGCGCCATGCGCAGGAGGTCGTCGCGGTCGAGGAGGTGAGGCAGCGTGTTGCCCAGGCAGATGGCGCCGCCGAACAAGCCCTCCACGACCATCGCGATCTCGCGCAGGTCGCCTTGAACGAACCGCAGATTCTCCGGCACGGGCTCGGCCGTGGCCTGAGCGAGCATGGCCTCCGAGGCATCGACGCCCACCACCTTGAACCCTTCGGCCGCCATCCGCCGCGCATGCTCCCCGGGGCCGCAGCCGAGGTCGAGCACGCGGCGCGACGGTCCCGATTCGAGGACGCGGGAGAGCATGGGCCATTCGCGTTCGATCCGGGCCGGCCAGGCGAAGAGGCGGCGGTATTCGATTCGGGAGTAGGGGTCGGGGGTTGGCATGGGGTGGCGAGCTCCAGGACGACCCTGACGATTGTACACCGCCGCGGCCTGCCGCCCTGGCGAGGCTTGCAACATCTGGTGGTGCCGCAGGTTTCTAGTTCGCCGATTCTCATGCTTAAATACAGGATGGGCTACTGAACCAACAATGGAGAGGTCATGAGTCAACTCCCCCCTGTCAGAGAGCATCAGCCTCGTCGGTGGAGACACGTGCTTGTGCCCGGTGGCTGCATTCTCGGAATGTCAGCTCTCGCTCTGCTGCTCTGGATCGTCGTTCCTTCCCTACCATCCTCGGGCATCTCGGCAAACCGTATCGCTCTGGTTTCAGCCTTGGGCGCTGTAAGGCCTCTCGAAGGTCGCGTTACGGGGGGCTTCGACTATCTCCCTCTAGAAAGGAGAGTCTACACCTTCGCCGGCTCGAGCTATACGGCTGAATCTCCCTCCCGGCTCCAGCCGCCCCAAGCTCGCCTTGCAGCTCCGTTTGCGCGTCAGATTGAATTGGACTACCAGAGGAATCCAACGCCTCAAAATCTAGGAGACAAGGCGTTACTGATCCTCCTCGGACAGAAGGACCATGAGATGGCAATTGCGATTCTCCAAGAGGCTGCTCAGAAAGATCCACATAACGCTACGCTCTGGAGCGATCTTGCAGCAACCTACTTGGCCTCAACAAGACCTGGACCTAGCAGGTTTCTCGCACTAGAGGCGGCACATCGAGCAGTAACAGAAAATCCATCCTTACCCGAAGCGAGATTCAATCTTGCCTTAGCACTCGAACAGTGCGTATTACGGCGCCAAGCTACTCGCGCATGGAAGGTATACCTTCGCCTTGACTCTCATTCCGGCTGGGCAGAAGAGGCTCGGGAGCACCTGAAAGGACTTCGTTTCCCTCCGCTCTATGAACTTTGGCATTTTGTATGCAAAAAACAAATACAGGCTGGCATGCCTGCGTCATCCCTCCCCCATGATTTGGATAGCGGCGGCATTTATCAGAAGGCCCGAGAAGATGCCATGGAGAATATTCTAGGACGATGGGGCTCACTGCTCTCTAAAGGCCGCCCTATCGAGGCTGCGAGGGAACTTGATATGGCGCAGAAAATAGGAAACATCATACCCAGCGACAGAACCCTCTCGGATGCCATAGAAGCTATAGATACTGCAACAAAGAAGCACCGGGCTTCTCTAGCTGAGAGCTCACGAAGCTTATCAGCACGGAATGGAACAATTCCGGGTCGGCAAAGTTAATCTTGCGCAGCCTTGGCTGGAGACTTCCATGGAGCTATTCGCAGAGACAGGAAGTCCGATTGAATATTGGGTTCGCGCAACCTTGGCAGAAATAGCCTGCTACCGATCTGACTTCCTTACCATGGAAGGTCTGCTCACAAAGATACGTTCGGACGCCCACCTCACCCGGTATTCCGCTCTGAATCAACGGCTCTTTTGGATTGAAGGCCTTGCACATCTTTCGAAGATGGTTACATCTAAAGCTGCAAAGGCATTTCAATCTGCCGACCGGGCGTACTCTGACGAGGAAGAATTTAGAGGAGTAACCGACTTCTATTTATCTAGGAGCCTTGAAGAAGCCTCAGGCCCAAACTGGTCGGATCTCTACAGAGCCCTTTATAATCTCTCGCTCCACCCAGAATCAAGACACCTCGCAGACCTTTTACGAAATCTAGCCAACATCTTCTCTGAAAAGCATCCGGAGGTTGCTATATACCTTTTCAGGGAAGGAATAGAAGTTGCCAATAATCTGCAGGACCCGAGTGCTATCATAGAACTCCTGATCGACCGCAGCAGGTTCCGGTCTCATACAGGAGAGAAGGACAGGGCACGGCGAGATCTCGCTGTTGTTGAGACAAAATGGCCGTCCCTTGCCGGACATATCTTCCGGCGCAGGCTGGAATTCAAAAAGGAAGTGGCACGGTGTCGTACTCTCGATGACCACATGCCTGCCCATTGCGTCCAAGTTCTGACGAACGCCATCGCATACTACCTGGAGCACGACCAGACGCTTCTATCTGACGCCTACCAGACTAGAGCGGATACGTATCATCTACTAGCCCAAACCGAGGCTGAAGAAGAAGATTTGACCAAAGCAATTGAAATCTATGAAAAAGGAATAACCAACCGCGGCATTCCCCGATCCCTACGCCTTGACCAAACTGAAGATCTCTATGAAAGGATAGCCATCTCAAGGGTGTCTCGCGGCGACCACAAAACGGCACTTGAACTTATAGACCATTCCAGATCGCCCCTCTCAGCTCCTATCGTCAGAACATATGATCACCCTGTTTACGAGTATATGCTTGCCTCAAGAGGATGCGATAGACCCCACTCTCAAATGGAATTTGGGCACCAACTGCCAAAATGGACAACTCTGATCGAATACACAGTACAAGGCGAAAATATTACGGCGTGGATATTCCGCGATAAGAGCGTTCGGCGCATTAAACTTGGCATAACCAAGCAACAAATCCTCAAACACCTCACTCCTACTCCGGATCCTTTAAGCGGTCGAATCCGCGTCAATGTAGCCACTCCGGAGCTTACACGATGGCTACTTCAGCCTCTGCTTCCCTGGCTACCAGACGATGGAGATCTTTTCTTATTGACCGACTCTGTATTAGAAAAGATCCACTTTGCGGCGCTGAAGCACCCCCGAACCAGACAAAGTCTCGGCGGTCTATATCGTCCTGTCTGCCGCCTGTACAAGCAAGAAAGTTTTTCACTTGACGGAAACATCCGAAAAGCGCTCAAACTTCTTCGGGTGTCTCTGGCACATAGTATAGACGAGACGCGCAACGCCCCTGCAAGAAGGCCGCGCATGTCAATAGACTCTATCCTTGATGAGCTTCCCGATGATACGGCCTTAATTGAATACTTCGCATCCAAAGACGCCCTGCTCATCTGGATCGCATACAAAGGAAAACTGAGGCTCTACTCGACTCCCGTGAATAGTAATCAACTCAACACAACCATAGACAAATGGTTGGCCACCATGAATAATCTATCACCGACTCAGGCTGAGAGCTTGTCATTCATGCTCTATAGATCTCTCATCGAGCCCATACGCAATGATCTGCCTGACTCCGGAGACCTGGTTATCGTACCAGGCAGATATTTGAACAAAATCCCCTTCGCAGCTCTGGCGGATCCTAAATCTGGCAAGTACATGATCGAAAAATACTCTGTATCGACCACCACAAGTGCCACACTTTACCTACAACAGCTTGCTCGCCATCCGCATCCGAATCACAGGGACTGGACTGCTTACGTTATCAACAATCCTATTTCTATTAAGCATCCTGTCCAGCGACCCTCTCTGCCCGGAGCTGCATCTGAAGCAGAGACCATTCTCCACCTATTTCCAGGTTCAGAAACGATAACAGGCATATACGCAAACCATGGGCTATCTTTTCGGCCTGATCAGAGACATTCGATCATCCATTTTGCTGGTCATTGGGACCCGTTAAACCGTACATACGATCAAACCATAGAAGCTGACAGCCTCCCAATAACTGATAATATAAAATTGGTCGTTCTCTCTGCCTGCCGTACCGTCAGCAACCGCTGGGGACGCAGGGAAAATGGCTTCGGAATCGCCGGAAACTTGTTGGATCACTGGGTTCCTGCCGTGGCAGCAAGCTATTGGGACATTGACGATCGTGCGACAAATCATCTTCTCCACCGATTCTATATACACCTCGGTGCTGGTCAGGATGCTGCAAACGCCCTCAGATCCGCACAACTGGATCTTCTCTATGGCGAAGATCAGGCTCTCCACCATCCCTCCAAATGGGCCAGCTTCCAACTCCTTGGCTTTGGTGGAATCTGAAGATCAGCGCCCCGGCACCAATGCCAACGTCACCCCTGCCACCCGGCACCGGGCCCACACCGTACCGCCCACCACACCCACGTTCAGAATCTGGAGCGGCTCCACCCTGACCTCTCCGTGAAAACCTGACGGGAAAAGATCCCTGATGGCCCGCGCCGTCTCCTGCTCCGCCGTGGCGAGCAGGGGAGACAAATCCAGGCGGGCGCTCTTCTCCAGCCTTTCCCGCAGCTCGTTGCGGTTCAGCCAGTCCAGGAGGCGCAGGCCGAGATCGCCTTTTTCGAGGTCGTATTGGAGATCGGCGAGGCGGAGGGATTTCGAGGCCGCGTCGAAGACGGGACGGCCCCGGAGGATGACCCGGCCTTTGTGGGTGCCGCGGCCTTCGGTGTGGAAATCGAGCGCGAGGACGAGGCGGTCCGCTTCGATTTGCAGGCTGGCGGCGTCGATCACGGCCTGGCGCGTTCGGCTGGTGTGGAAGCGCAGGCCCTGGAGGGCGCGGCCGGCGACGCGGGAGAGGTCTTCAGCGGAAGCGGCAACGGGCACCTCCAGCTCGAAGCCGCTGGTCCGGGGGCCGTCCAGGACGATCGGCGGCAGGGGCGAGGGAGAGGATTGCGGAGGTTTGTTTCCGATCGAGAGCGCGATCCGGCCGGTGATGCCGAGGCCGGTGCGGAGCGCGCCGGGCCCCTCGGTGATGGGAGCCAGGGAAATGCCGGTGGGTTGGAAGCGGATCCAGACGTTCTCGTCTAGAGCGGCGCGGCGGACCCCGTGGAGGTTGTTCCAGGCCGCCTCGGCGCGGCGGCGCAGGCCGAGGTCCGCGAGGAGGCGCGTGGTGGCCTCCCTCAGCTCCTGGTTGAGGATGGGGTTGAGGCGCCCTTCGAGGAAGCTCACGACGCGGACGGAAAAGACGTCGAGGATCTTGAGCTCGGCCCGGCCGATGTCGAGCTGGGCGGTGGGCTGAGGGTCCGGACGCCAGTCAGTCGTGATCGACGGCGAGGCCGTGCCCCGCACCCAGCCGCTGAAGTCAACGGTCTCCTGCACGGGCAGACCGCGGCCCACGGGCACGGGGCGCAGGCGTCCGCCGATGGTGAGCGTGCCTTTGACCGGAATCGCGAAGGTGATCCGTCCGCCGGAGAAACCGGCTTCCACGGGTCCGCGATCGATCACGTAGCGATAGAAATCCTCCCGCAATCCCGCCGTCAGCTCCTGCTGGCGCTCGTCGGTCATGCGCGGCGGCAGGGCCTGCTCCAGGGTGCGCTGCACTTCGGAGAGGGGGATTTCGATCGGGAAGAAAAAGGACGCCCTCCCCTCCTCCGTCGGTGTCAGAGAGATGGTCGGCGATGCGGAGGGCGGGGCCTGGACCGGCCCTTGGGAGCAGCCGGCGAGCAGGGCCGAGAGGACGATCCCGAGGATTGCCGGCCGGTTCACTTCCGCCGGCCCACGAGCAGCATGAAGTCGCTCGGCAGGAGGCCGGAATCGATCAATGAATCTTCCACCGCGATAATGCCCTGTAAAGCACGCGAAGCTTCTTCTGTCAACGGCCAGAAATTGTGAGCGATGCCGTTGTAGAGGAGGTGCTGGATCGTGCCGCCGAGCTTGCGGATGAGGACGATCTCGAAATATTGCTCGAACAGGGGAAGGATCTCGGACGAGCGGATGGATTCGAAGGGCGAGACGGCGACGACCTGCTCCACGGTGGGCCGGCCTTCGAGGTTCTTGACAGCTCCCCAGGGCAGGCGCCGCAGGTTCTCGGGCAGGAGACGCATCAGGCCGGCCGTGATCTCCATCTGGAGGTCGGTCCACTGGAACTGGGTGGGGCCCACGAACTCTTCCAGGATGAAGAGGCCGCGGGGCGTCAAGGCGCGCGCGGTCTGCTCCATCACGTGTTCCAGCTCCAGGAAGTGATGGAAGCTGTGGGCCGAAAAGATCAGGTCGTAGCGGTCCGGCTCGAGCTCGATGGCGTTGACGTCCCCGGCCCAGAAACGGCCCGGCGCGCCAGCCTCGCGGCGCCGGCGCTCACCTTCGGCAATCCGGTCCTCACTGATGTCCACGCCTTCCAGATGGGCGCTGGCTCCGTCGTTCCAGACGGCCATGCTGCGGGCGGCGGCTCCGCAGCCGAGGTCGAGGCTGCGGGCCGCGGGGCCTCCCAGGTGACGGGGCACCCATTGCTCCCAGCGGAGGCCGTCGATGGCGGCGCGCTGCTGGTAGTGGGCCACGATCTCCGGGTGGTCGAGCCAGGCGTTCATCTCACCCCGGGCTTCGACCTGGAGGTGGTTGCCCCATTTGCGGCTCTCGGCCGCGGCTCGGGCCCTGTACTCGGCGCTCTTGAGGTAGTCGCGGAGCCGCAGCTTCACACCAGCCCCACTTTGGAGAACACCGGGGACACGCCCGAACGCATGGTGTGCGGCTTCCACTTGCGGCCCCACTTGCGCTCGTAGTGTCCCTGGTTGCGCTTCCAGAGGGCCTCGTACTCTTCGGCCGAAAGCTTCTGGAAGGACCCCTGGCCCACGTGGTGGACGTAGGCGTCTTCCGCGCAGACGACGCGGTAGCCCGCCTGGCGCACGCGCAGGGAGTAGTCATCGTCCTCGAACATGCCGATGCCGAAGGTCTCGTCGAGGAAGCCGACCTGCTCGATCACCTCGCGGCGGGCGGCCACGCAGTACATGGCGGCCACGGAGAGGTCGAGGAGCCGGCCGGAGTGCTCGCGGGCGCGCCGAGCCGCGAAGGCGGGCAGGCCGGAGAGGTCTTCGTAATCGGGCTCGACCCGGGCCTCGTTGCCGCAGAAGTTGGTGGTCGGGCAGACGAGCCCGATGCGGGGGTCCCTCTGCAGGGAATGGACGAGCCGGCCGATCATGCCCGGCGGTACGACGGTGTCGTTGTTGAGGAGAATGACGACCTCGCCCCGCGCTCCGAGGATGCCGGCGTTATTGGCCGCGGGGAACCCGAGGTTCGTCTCCTGAAGGAGCACGCGCAGGCGGGGATCCGCGAACGATTGCAGGTACTCGCGGGTGCCGTCCGGCGAGGCGTTGTCCACCACCAGGACCTCGAAGCGCGGCCAGGTCTCCCCCGCCAGGAGGGATTCGAGGCAGCGGCGCGTGAGGGGCAGGCCGCCGTAGGTGACGACGATGATGGACACGAGGGGGAAGGTCTCCGCCACGGCCGCGTTCAGGGTGTCGTAGCGCTCCTTCCAGTCGTTCTCCGCGGCCACGGCCCGGCGCCGCTCCCTTCGCGGATCGTCAGCCGGCTCGGCCAGGGCCTGCTCCAGCTTCGCGAGGAAATCCTCGTGGCCGTCGGCCAGGTAGCAGAGGTCCTCGTAGGGCAGCAGCTCGGTGAGGCGCGGCGAGACCACGGGCTTGCCCCCGGAGAGGTACTCGTAGAACTTGACCGGGTTGGTGGCCTCGGTGATGTCGTTGACCAGGAAGGGAATGACGCAGGCGTCGAAGTGCCAGAGGAGCGCCGGCATCTCCTCGTAGGGGCGCTGGCCGAGGAGCCGCACGTTGGGCAGGCGCTCGACGCGGGAGAGGTCGACGTCGAAGACGCCGCCCGCAAACACGAGGGTGGCGTGAGGGAAGCGCAGCGCGATCTTCTCGACGAGCTCGACGTCCACCCAGGAGGCCAGGGCTCCGTAGTAGCCGATTATTGGGTGGACAACTGGGTGGACAACGGGGTGGACAACGGGGTGGACAACGGGGTGGACAACGGGGTGCGCGTCTCGGATCAGGGTGTTTTCTTTGTAATACCGCTGGTAATGGTCGAGGTCTACACCGTTGGGCACCAGGGCCAGCCGGGCGGCTCGGCCGTCCAGCTTCTCGTAGAGGCGCTCGGCGGTGGCCACGGTCAGGTCCGCGTTGCGGACCAGGCCCTCTTCCAGGGCGAGCACCGGGGCGCCGAAGCCGGGGAAGTTGGCCCACTCGTCCATGCAGTCGTAGACCACCCGCCAGCCGTAGCGCTCGCGCAGCCGTTCGGCCAGGGGCGCCCAGAAGGGGATTTGCACCAGGGCGATGACGTCGCCGAGGGCGAGGGTCTCCAGGAGGTCGCCCAGGGCGTCTTCCAGGACGGCGAGGTCCGTCTTCTCCAGGTGGCCGCCGTAGACGTCCAGGGGCCGGGAGCGCAGGGCCAGCTCCACGACGTTCTTCGCCTTCCAGGCCATGGTCCAGGGCGGTCCGTCCGGCGGGACCGAACGCCCCACCGCGAGATAGAAGACCCGGTGCCCGTGGCGGCCCAGCTGGGTGGCGATCTGCTGGGGCCGCTGGAAGCGGAAGTCCCAGTCGATGATCGAGAAGACCACGACGTCGCAGCGGTTGGCGGGGACCCAGGGAAAAGCGGGCGGCACGCGGCTCGGTTCCGGAGGGGGTGCCACGGCGGGAACGGCGGGCGGCGAAACGGCGTCGCCGTTCCCGTTCCCGCTCCCGCTGACACCGCGCTGGGGCCGGCTCGCCAGCCCCAGCCGGCGCCGCAGCTCCCAATAGAGGCTGGCCAGGCGCCAGAGGCGGGAGGACTGGAGGTTCGACAGCTCCCGGCGGGCGCTGATGGCGTCCCAGCGCCAGCTCTCCAGCTCCACGCGCAGGCTGGCGGCTTCCTGCTCCGCCTTCTCGCGCGCCGCCTGGGCTTCCTCCAGCTCACGGCAGAGCCTGGAGACCGTCTCCTCCTGGTCCACCAGCTCGGAGCTCTCCCGGCTCAATGTCTACACCACTTTCCTGTTACGCCGTCGCATGTTTTGGGATGAATTGGGCTGCGACGATACGCCACTTCCCCACCCGCGTCAACGCCGGGGCCAGGGGGGCATCCCTGAAAAAGGCCGGCCGGGGGTCTTGCCCCGGCCGGTGGTTGAGAGGTGCTCTTACAGCGAATTGAGGAAGGTGAGGAGGTTGTTCTGGTTCGTGGTGCTCAGGTTGACGAAGTTCTGGACGACCGGCTCGGCCTCGTTCGTGTGGCGCAGGATGGTGTTGTACCGGGTGGTGTTGAACAGGTCGTGCATGAGCCGGGTCTTGGTGCGCAGGCCCCACAGGGGCGGCGTGCGTAGCTTGTTGCGGGTCGTCGAGCCGCCGTTCTGGACGATGCCGTCGCCCGTACCCACGTCATGCAGCATGAAGTCGCTGTAGGGGTGGATGATCTTGTCGCCGAGGGCGGCGGTGACCACGAACTTGCCGCCGTTGAACACGGTCCCCACCGGCGCGGTGGTGATCGTGGGGGTATGGCAGTGGGCGCAGCCGATCGAGACGAAGAGCTGGGCGCCGGCCTGAGCCGCGGCCGTATTCGCCAGAGCCGTGTCGCGCGGCGGCACCTTGGTGGCGCGCATGAAGCGGGCGAAGAACTCGACGTCCGGACCGAAGGGGTTCGCCGCCGTCGGCGCCTCTTCCGGATCGGGCACGTCGTCGTACGCCGCCACGGAATTGCCCATGGAGGTGTTCTCGTTGGGCTGGAGCGGGCTGGTGATGCCCATCTCGTTCAGGTAGGCGTCGGCTGAGAACGAGAGCAGGCTGGCGTGCTGGTTCTTCCAGCCGAAGCGGCCGATCCGCGTGGTGCCGGGAGATTCGAGGACCGGGACGTTGATGATGGTGCCCTTCATGCCGCTGGGCTGGAGATTCCGGATGCGGGTGAACTCGCTGTCCGGGATCGCCTCGACGAAGCCGTCGCCCAGGACGCTGAGCGAGTCGCGCTCCGCCACCACGTTCTCCGCCGTGGTCAGACGCTCCTGGATGTTGGGATGAATGGCGCGGTCGTTGATCAGCGACCCGCCGGGCGGGTTGCTGAAGTTGCCGAAGGAGTCGAGCCGGCCCGCGCGCAACTCGGTAACCTGGCTGTTGGAGCCGGTCACTGGGTTCTGGTGGCACTCGCGGCAGGCCTGGGCATTGTAGACCGGCCCGAGGCCGTCTTCGATCAACTCGAATTCCTCGAAGATTTCGCGGTCCAAATCGAACGTCGTCTGGTTGGTGAATCCATTGGTGAGGTTGTCGTACCCGGCTGGGGCCTCCGTCGCTGCGATGGCAACGGTAACAGCGACCGGAGCCAGCAGCAACGCCAACACAACCCCCTCCGAGATGAGGAAACGCTTGACCCACTTCATGTTCTTCATTCTTCGTCCTCCTTCAGGCGGATAGAGAGACCGATCCTGTAGACGGACAAAGCCCCAAGAGAATTAGGGTTTGCCATCCGGTACCGATCCCGGATTCACGAGCAAGATGTACAACCGCCCTTGACACCCGCTGTCAAACGAGAAGTAACCCTACAATAGGACGGTGCTCAAGGCTGGCGAAACCGAGCCGGTTTTTGGGGTTCTTTTCGAAGTTTCTTTTGGAAATTCAGCGGTAGCCGGCGGCCTGCAGCTCGAAGAGCTCGGCGTAGCGCCCGCCGTGGGCCAGCAGATCCTCGTGGGTGCCCTGGGCCTCGATCCGCCCCTCGGCCAGAACCAGGATGCGGTCGGCCATGCGCACGCTGGAGAAACGGTGGGAGATGAGGACGGCGGTCTTGTCCTCGCTCAGCTCCTTGAAGCGCTGGAACACCTCGAACTCCGAGCGGGCGTCGAGCGCCGCCGTGGGCTCGTCGAGGATCAGCAGCTGGGCGTCCCGCATGTAGGCGCGGGCGATGGCGATCTTCTGCCACTCGCCGCCCGAGAGGTCCACGCCGGTCCGGAAGCGCTTGCCGATCACCTGCTCGTAGCCCCGTGGCAGCTTTTCGATCACCTCGTCGGCCAGGCTGCGCTCGGCGGCCACCACGATCCGGGCACGGTCGTCCCGGGCCTCGATGCGTCCCACCGCGATGTTTTCCGCGGCCGTGAGGTGATAGCGCACGAAATCCTGGAAGATGACGCCGATGTTGGCGCGCAGCTCTTCCAGGCTGTACTCGCGGAGGTCGAAGCCGTCGAGCAGGATACGCCCTTCGTCTGGATCGTAGAGGCGCGCCAGGAGCTTCACCAGGGTTGTCTTGCCCGCGCCGTTCTCCCCCACCAGGGCCAGCACTTCGCCGGCGCGCAGGTGGAAGCTCAGGTTCTGCACGGCCCAGCGCTCGGCGCCGGGATAGCGGAAGCCCACGTTTTTAAAAGTAAAGCCGTGGCGGATGGGCCTGGGGAACGGCCGCGGGTTTGCCGGCGAGACGATCTCGGGCCGGATCTCGAAGAAGGAGAAGAGGTCGTCCAGGTAGAGGGCCTGCCCCGCCACCTGGGAGAAACGGATCAGCAGGCCTTCGAGCAGGTTCCTCAGGCGGCGGAAGGAGCCGGCCAGGAAGGTGAGGTCGCCGATGCTGAACTCGCCCCGCAGGGTGCGCCAGGCGATGAAGGCATAGGCCGTGTAATAGCCCACGGTGCCGATGGCGGTCAGCAGGCCGCCCCAGCCGGCACGGTGGGCCGCGAGCCGCCGGTTTTCCTGATAGAAGGCTTCGGCCAGCGTGCGGTAGCGGTCGATCAGGAAGGCATTCAGGCCGAAGATCTTCACTTCCTTGGCGGTCTCGACGCTGGCACCGGTCTGGCGCACATAGTCGAGCTCGCGCCGCTCGGGCGTTCGCGCGTAGTTGAGCGAGTAGCTCTGGGCGTTGAAGTGGGCCTCGCCGAGGAACGCCGGCACCAGCGCCAGGATCAGCAGCGCGATCAGCCAGGGCGCGTAGACCGCGAGTCCGGTGGCGAAGCTGAGGATGGTCACCACGTCCTGGGCCTGATCGAAAAGCTGATTCATCAACGTCATCCGGCCCATGGTCTGGCGGCGGGCGCGCTCGAGCCGGTCCTGGAGGTCGCTGTCCTCGAAGTCCTCGAGGTCCAGGGTGGCCGCGTGCTCCATCAGGCGCACGCTGGTGATGTTGGTGAACTTTTCCGACAGGAGCGAATCGAGCAGCGAGACCACGCGTCCCAGCACGTCCGACAGCACCGCCAGGCTGAGCTCGGCCGCGAGGAGCCAGCCCAGATGGGTCAGGAGGCCGCTCGCGAGCCAGTCCCGCAAGGTCACGGGGTTGCCAGAGGTCTGGGCCAGCCGGACCACCTCGTCGATGATCAGCTTGCCCACGTAGAGGGTCGCGACCGGCAGCAGGGAGCGGACGAGGCGCAGCCCCAGGTTGGCCACGGTGAGGCGGGCGCTGGTCTGCCAGATCAGCTTCAGGAACGGCGGCAGGTTGCGCAGCGCACCGAAACGCTCGCGCATGGACTTCGGAGCCGGTGGGCTACTGCCGGGACCCCCGGCTCCTCCCATCCCCGGGCCGACCCGGCCTCCCATGCTGTACTGCTTCGGCATCCTCTACCCCGCTTTATTCTCCTGGACGACCTCCTGGACGACCTCCTGGACGACTCTCGTGGATGGCCCGGGCCAGCCGTTCGACATCCCGGCGCCGCAGGCCCGGGTGGACCGGGAGGTAGAGCAGGCGCGAGAACGCCCGCCGGGCCTGGGACGGCTCCATCTCCGGCCGGTCTTCCGGCGGCTCGACCACGCAGAGGCTCGAAGCGCCGCGCGTGGCGTCGAAACCTCTGGCCCACAGCGCTGGGATCAACATCTCCGGCTCGTCCTCCTGGATCGGAAAGACCCAGTGCGTATGCCACGGCGCCTGGTCGCCGGGCCGCTCCACGGCGGGCATGAGACCGATCGCCCTCTGTGCCAGGGCGGTGCGCTCCTCGATGCCCGTCCTGTCACTCTTCAACCGGCGTGCCAGCAGGGCGAGCAGGGGGAACGAGGGCTGCTGGCGGATCCGCTCGAAGAAGCCCGGCCCCGCGAAGCCCCGCACGCTGGCGCTGATGATCGCGTCGTGGCTCGCGCCAACGATCCGGCACCCCTGATAGAACAAGCTGAACACGGGCCGGTACGAGAGCAGCTTGATAAACGAATACTTGCAGATTCGTGTCAAGAAGCGTCTCCGTCCCTGTACCGGCCAGGACGCCTGCCGCTCCGCCACCCGGTCGCGCAGAGACCGGTCACGAAACGTGACCAATCCTCCGGCGAGGGCCGTGGCCGTCTTGATCGGTCCGAAGCTGAACAGGCTGACGTCGCAGTCCGGATGGCCTCTGTAGTTATCGCCACAATAGGCACCACAATAAGCTTGAGCGCAGTCTTCGATCACAAACAATCCATGCTCGCGAGCCACCCGCAGGACGGGCTCCAGGGGCATCCGGCTGCCGAAGAGATGGGCTGCGAGGATCACCCGGCTCTTCGGCGTGACGGCGCGCGCCAGCGATTCCGGATCGACCGCCAGCGCGCGCATGTCCAGGTCGACGGGCACGGGCACGAGACCGTGCTCTTCGAGGATGCGCGTCATGTCGCGGATTGTGATCGCCGAGATCAGGACCTCGCTGCCCCGGGGGAGGTCCAGCACTGCGAGAAGGGCGTCGAAGCCGCTGCGCACCGACAGGCACGCGAGGCCCTTGCCCCCCAAGGGGCCTTCCGAGGACCACAGCCGTTCCAGGCGGTGCCGCATGCGCTCACGGCCGCCCGGCCAGAGGCAGGCACCGATGGCGAAGAGGAGATCGGTCCAGCCAATGTCCAGCCGTTTGCGGGGGATCATGGACCAGGGATCATAAAACAGCCGCCGGCGGCCGGACGAAGCGTCCGGCCGCCGGGGATGAAGCGGAGCCTACTGGTAGGTCACCGTGAGCTGCGGACGGTTCGCGACCGTGGCCGTCTCACCGGGGTAGAAGCCGATGTAGTCGAAGCCCAGGTCGTCGTTGTCGCCCAGCGTGCAGTAGACGCGAAGCTGCGTGGTGCCGATCTTGTTGACGGCGGAGAGGCCGGCCGCGCTCAGGCCGCCCGTGGAGGCTGCACCGTTGACGGTCGGGTTCGACAGGGTGGCCACGCTGGTGGCCGTGGCCACCGCCTGCCAGTCGGCGAAGGCGAAGGCCGTGGAGCCGCCGAAGCCGCCGGTCACGATGTCGGCCACGCAGGAGCCGTGCGTGGTGAACGGGTTGGTGCCCGACGAGCTGCCGCGCACCAGGCGCAGGGTCGCCGACAGGATCGTGGCGGTGTCCGGGATCGACGAGGTGTCGAAGGAGACGATGCTCTTGTACTGCTCGTCCACGTCGGTGTCGCCGATGCGGAGGGCGATCGTGGTGTTGTCGGTCGAGTTGCCGCCGCCGCCGATGCTGCCGGTCTCGCCCGACTCCCAGATGCGGCCGTCCTGCGAGGCCACGGAGTTGAAGGTCACCGTGGTCGAGGTGGTGCCGGTCACCGTCAGGGACCTCGTGGCCGAGCCCGGGCTGCCGCCGCTGTCGGTCACCGAGGCGGTGATGGTGTGGGTCCCCACCGAGAGCGTCGAGGTGCTGAACGACGCGCCGCTGCCGATGATGCCGTTGATGCTCGAGGTCCACGTGAGGCTGCCGGAGATCGTGCCGTCCTCGACGTCCGTGGCCGTGCCGCTGAAGGTCACCGAGGTGCCCTGCGCCACTGACGCGCCGTTGGCCGGGGCCGTGATGGTCACCACCGGCGGCGTGTTGCCCGGGCCGCCGCCGAGTTGGACGCCGGTACCGTAGACGTCGATCGAATCGGCCGAACCGCCGCCCTCGTTGCGGTTGTCGGTGAAGATGGCGATCAACTGGCTGCCCACGACGTCGAGGCCGTTGTAGTCGCCCCACTCGAACCCGTCGTCGATCTGCGGCGAGAGCACGCTGGTCAGGCGGGTCGGCGTGGCCCAGGTGTTGCCGCCGTCGGAAGAGACGGAATAGAAAATGTCGACGCCCACGCGGGTGGGGCTGCGGCGGGTGTCATAGAACATCACGTAGACCTTGCCGTCCGGCCCCACGGCCAGCCAGGGATGGAAGCGGTCGACCGTATTGGCGTCGGCCGTCTCGTGCGGGGTGCGGACCGTCCAGTTGGCGCCGCCGTCGCGGGAGTAGGCGACCTGGATGCGGCCGTGGTTGTTGGCCGCCGTTCCCGACTCGGGGCCGGTGGTGTCCGTCCAGGCCACGTAGATCGAGTTCGCGAACGCGCCGTTCGAAAGGTCGGCGTCGGCGGACGCGTAGATGAAGGCCCGGCGGGTCTCCATGGCCGGGATGGCGAAGTCGTAGCCGTCCTGCGTATTGGCCACGGTCACGGCCGTGTTGAAGCTCGTGCCGCCTGTGGTCGACTTGCGCACCAGGATCGTCCGGCCGTTGGTCGCCGGCCAGAAATAATAAACATTGCCACTCTTGTCCGTGGTCAGGTCGCAGCCGATGCCCGACTGGCTCGTGCCGGAGGACATGGAGATCGGCGCGCTCCAGGTATGGGCGAAGTCGGTCGAGCGCGAGAACCGCAGAGTGTTGTTGTCGTGCCAGCACTGATAAATGTTGTCGCGGAAAGAAGATGTCGCGAACTTGTCGACGTGGATGTACTGCTTGTCGCTGGTGCCCGCCGAGGTGACCTCGCGCCGGCCGTCGCCGGGGGTGATCGTCGCCAGGTCGTTCCAGGTGGCGCCGCCGTCCGAAGAGCGGTACACCCAGACATTGCACAGAGAGGTGCAGCCGCCGAGGGTGGTGGTATAGGCGTACTGGCCGTTCGAGGACCAGTCCACCGTGGGATCGCAGCAGGTGCCGCCCTGGGGCAGGGCCGCGGACTGGGTCCAGGACGAGCCGCCGTTGGTCGAATACCACATGATCTGGCCCGAGCCCGGGCCGTTCGATCCGGCGACCACCTTATTGACGTCGGTCGGGTGGATCTTCACCGCCGACTCGGCAGCACCGGTTGGCGAGGTGATGCGCACGTCACCGGCGAGGGCCTTGGCCTCGATCTCCTGGAGATCCTCCCGGGTGAAGCCACTGCTCTGGACCACCTCATAACGGCCGTTGCGCCAGATCGCCCCTTTGTACATCTTGTTGCCCACGAGGTAGCCGCCGTACCGTATCCTGAAGATCTGCAGAGCGCTGCGCGGGTACTGCGGCTCGCCCGTGCGCGGCATGTCGGGATTGGACTTGCGCAGCTCGATGCGGAAGAAGACGGGGATCGGGTCCTTCAGATCCTTCTCGTTGCCGGCGAGGGCGTCGAGGTCTTCCTTGGTGACGTTGTAGTTGCGATCGTCCCACGGACCGATCTGGGTGAACGAGGTGTAGTCGACCCGGGGGTCTTTGCCCCGGTTGTTGTCGACCGGCTGCGCGGTGGTGGCCGCGGTGAGCGCAGCGGTCAGGACAACGCCCGCCGACAGGATGGCCCGCCAGCGGCGGGAAATTCCGATACCGATCATGCTCATCTCCAATTCACAAATAGCTGGCGACTTTCTTGCCGCAAGCTCAAAGACGCGCGCTGAATCGAGCTCTGAGTGACTGGTTGAGGACATCCTGAAGACCGAGCTTCACAAATTCTGGTGCGCGCCGGGGTGAAAAGGAGACAAAAGCTTCTCGGCGATCTCCTCCACGCTCTCGAACACCTCCTCGGGAGCGTGCGCTCGCAGCGCCCGCGGGGTCGTGTAGCCCCACGCCACGGCGCCGAAGGCGATCCCCTCCGCGCGGGCCGCCTCCAGGTCCCGGACCTCGTCGCCGATGCAGATCGCCTCGACCGCGGGGATTCCGGCGCTTCGCAGGACCGCCCGCAGCTTCGGCCGCTTGCCGAACATGGAGGCGCCGCACCCGTAGTAATGGATCAGCGCCGCGCTCTCCGGTCCGAGCACCTGGCGGACGTTCTCGACCGAATTGGAGGTGACGACCGCGAGGCGGACTCCGCGGCCGGCCAGCTCCCGCAGGACCTGGTCCACACCTGGAAAGAGGGGGATGCGGCCGATGTCGCGGGCCATGAGCTGGCGCATCTGATGGGCCACACGGGGAAGCTTCCACGCGGGCACCTTCAGGTGCGCCACGATCTGCCGGGCCGCCTGCCCGCGCAGCGTCTCCACCTCGTGCTCCTCCATGCGCTGGAATCCGTGCTCGTCCGCCAGCACGTTCACTATGCCGAGGAACCAGGAGAAGGAGTCGGCCAGGGTCCCGTCGAAGTCGAAGATGGCAAGGCGGTATCTCATCAGTCTCCCGCTCTTTTATCATCGCTCAGGAGGATTCACACCATGCCCCCTGGAGAGTGTTGAGAACGTAGGGAAATACAGGGAAGAGCTCGGCTTGGCCCCTTGAAGGACTATCTCGCTCAAGCGATTAAGGGATACCGGCGCCCCCAGAAGGCGCTCCCAGAAGGCGCTCCCGCCCGGCAGCCGGCTCGTGGTCTGCGAGGAGCTCCGCACCCGCGACCGGCTCGCCGTCCAGTTCTTCTGGACCTACTTCCTCATCGGCGTGGACGCCTGCACGAGCCGCCTGCGCGAAGTGGATTGGTACACCGAGGCGCGCTCGCCGCGCTGGGATTCGTCGACATCCGGGTGATCCCCGGCCCCTTCGACGTCGTGGTCGCGACGCGCGCGTGATGCTCAGGGATTTTCATGCCGGCCTATTTCGAGGTCAGAAGAGCGTTGATCTTTTCCTCGAACACCTCGTATTTCTGCGCACCTTTGATGGAATCGAGGATCTGGACCTTGTCACCTCCCGGGATCCGGCGCCCGAGCAGATAGGCCGGCGTGCCGCTGATGCCGAGATTCTGGGCGGTCCTCATATCTTCACGGATCCCCGGCACCTTGTTCTCGCTGGCGAGGCACTTTTCGAAGGCCGCCATATCCAGCCCAAGCTCGCGGGCATAACCCAGGAGCTGCTCCCGGGCGAGAGCCTCCTGGTTCGCGAACAGCTCGTGATGCATTTCCCAGAACTTGTTCTGGTCGCCGGCGCAAGCCGCCGCAGCAGCGGCTTTGAAAGCGTCCGGGTGCATCGGAAGGGGGAGATCGAGAAAGACGAACTCGACTTTGCCCGTACGAACGAACTTGTCATAGACCTGCGGAAGCACCTCACGGGCGCCTTTGCCGCAGTAGGGTCACTGGAAATCCGAGACCTCGATGAGGACGAGCCCCGGGTTCCCCTCCTTCATAGAGGGATCGTCGGCAACGGAGATCTTGGGGCCTTTCTGGGCCGCCCAGGACTGCGATCCGAGCAGGAGCAGAGCGCAAATCACGAGCATCAGCTTGCGGGTCATGCCGTTCCTCCTTTGCATGGAGTTTAGCATTACCGCAGACCCGGGGAGACGCTACTTCAGCTCGAACCGCCCCGGGTCGATCTCCGGATTGACCTGCACCTTCTCCACCGTCACCGACACGTTGCGGATGCTGTACTCCTGCTCCTGCCGGTGGGCGATCACCAGTCCATCGACCGTGCGGAAATCCGAATAGTAGGTCCAGCGGTCCTTGGGATCGGGCAGGTCGAGCGTGCGGTCGAAGCGCGCCACCTCTAGGTAGGTGGAAGGATCGAGATACCACGTCTCCTGCGCTCCATCCTTGCGGGTCACCTTGAGCTTCAGGATGGGCTGGCCGTCGAGATCCTCCTTGCCGAGGATCTCCACCTTGTTGCCCTTGGCGGCCGCGTCCACGAGAGGACTCTCGATCTCGAGCGACCGCCGGGCGAGCACGGCGTTCTCCTCGGGGACCGGCGCCGGCTGCTGGATGTTGAGGAGAGGGTGGATCCACTTGGTGACCGAGCCGTTGTGGGTGACCGTGATCTTCGCCCCGAGCATCGACTGCTCGAAGCGGACGGAGTCAGGCCGCCGCCATTCGAAAACGAAGGGAGAGGGGTTGCTGAAGGTGGCCTGGGTGCCGGTGACGATCAGCGAATTCACGGTGCGCCACTTCTCCACGCCGCCATGGGCCGCGGCGTGCTTGGCGAGCACCTCGTCGAGCGATTGCCCGCCCGCGGCGACAGCCACCGCGGCGAGCAGGGCGGGGACCAGGAAGAGGCAGTGTCCAAATCTGCGGGTTTTCTTGCGATCCATGAGGACGCCTCCTTAACCGGCAGCCGGCGGCGTGGCCGGGGTTCGCACGTCGAGGACGATCATCTCATCCTCGTCCCGCAGATAGATCCGGCCGTGAGAGAGCACCGGGGCGACCCATGTCTTCCCTTCCATCACCTTGACCTTACCCTTCTCCTGGAAGCCCGCGGGCGTGGCCTCGGCGAGGATGAGCTGTCCCTGGTCGCTCAAGATGTACAGCAGGCCGTCTGCCACGATCAGCGAGCCCTTGCCGTAGCCGCGCTGGACCCACTTCTGCTCGCCCGTCTCGGCCACGATGCACTTCAGGCTCGCGTTGTCGAAACCGTAGATGTGCCCGTCGTACAGCACCGAGGAGCTGAAGTGGTTCTTCATCAGCCGGTTGCTCCAGACCTCCCGCACCGTGGCCTTGCCGTCCGGCCCGGGCTTGCCGATCTCCAGGAGGACGGAGCCCGCGTCCTCCGAAGCCGACGCGAAGATCCGGTTCGGCGGGATGAACAGGGGCGACGCGATGGCCCCCTTCTTCCAGGCAAACTGCCAATGAATCTTACCGTCCGGGAGGAAGGCGAGGATGTCCCCCTCGGCCGAGCGGAGGAACACGTACTGCCGGACGCCGTCGATGGTCACGGCCAGAGGCGTCACATAGCCGGGCCTGCCGTTCAGGGCGGACCAGCGGAGCTTGCCCGTCTTCTTCTCCAGGGCCACCACGGCCTTGCCCTCCGGGCCGCCGGCCTCCAGCAGCAGGAGGTCGCCGTCCACCAGCGGAGAAGAAGAGAACCCCCGCATGGGCGTCGGGCTCTTGAGCTCCTTCGCCAGGTCCACCTCCCAGAGGCGCGCGCCGTCCTTGGTCTTCAAGGCGTGCAGCCGGCCCGTGGCGGAGAGCACGTAGACAACGTCCCCCTCCACGGTGGGGGTCGAGCGCGGGCCGTTGCCGAACGTCTCAGGGAAAACCGGGCCCAGGGGGACGCGCCAGACGACCTCGCCATTCGACTCCCGCAGGCGGTAGGCCGTCTCGCTCTCCCCCTCGACGGCTGAAGTGTAGAGGGCATCGCCCACCGCTGTCAGGGAGGAGAACCCGCTGCCGATCGGCTTCTTCCAGACGACCTTCGGACCGCTCTCCGGCCAGCTCCGGAGCAGCCCCTTCTCCAGAGAGACCCCGTTCTGGTGCGGACCGCGGAACCGCGGCCAGTCCGTCCCCGTCGACGGATCGGCTCCTGCCGCCGGCGCGACACTGGCGCCGAGGAGCAGGAGCGTTGTCAGGATACTCGGAGCGCGCCACGACCTCTTCATCAGATAGACCTCCTCTTCCTCACGATGGGGCCTAGGTACGAGGAGGCCTGCGAAAAGTTTCCAGCCGGACCGTCTCTCCTTGCCTTTTCAGTGGGCCGCAGCCCACCGGTTATGGAAGAAGTTGTGCAGCCCGCCGATCACCAGGCCGATCAATGCCCCGAAGGTGATCGCCTGGATGAACCCGATCAGGAACCCCAGCGGCGTAACCGTGCGGAACACGGGAAGCCAGAACCCCGCGACCACACCGGCCTGATAATCGATCGGGACCATCAGCGCGAAAGCCACATAGATGAAGTAGAAGAGCCCCATACCGACAGCGCACGCAACCGTAAGAGCCTTGACGTTCATGGGATCCTCCTTTCCGGACCCTGAGGACTCCGCCTCATGGTTCCATGGGAACACGGGGCCGGGCTGCGGCACGACACCCCGCGGGGTGATTTCGGAGACGCGGCGGGTGGGTGGGGGCCTACCCAGGGGCGTGGGGCGGTGACGCTTTACAGGAGTGGTACTTGCGCTCAGCGGACAGAATGGAAATATTCGCAGCAAGTGCTGCCGTGGATCCCGGCGGCGGTGCCCGTCTCCACTCAGGAGAACTACCCGAGCTATCTGGTCGTTAAAGGCCTCCCCTTCCTCTTCTATGACGGCTTCGAGTGGCGACACCTGCGCTTGGCAGTCAACAAGTGCAGCCCTCCTTACTTCTGAACGCTCGTATGCGGCACAGGTTGTGTCTTATATACGCTCCGGGATATAATTTTTCTACGTAACGTCGTCTGTCGAGCTCGGTCGTGAATAGAGCTTGCTTCACTATGAGCCCAAGGAGACCGTATTGTCAACGTATATACGCCGTGGTACACTCTCACTTGGCGAGGTCGTGTACAAGCGGAACGACATCCGCTTCGTTTGGGACCGTGGGAAAGCGGAATCCAACCTTCGCAAGCATGGCATCTCCTTCGAGACGGCTTGCGAGATTTTCTTCGACCCGTTCGTGTGCCTCCTGCGCTCAGAGATGATTGGCGGAGAGGAGCGAGAAGCCGTGATGGGAATGACGGAGGGTTGGAGTCTGCTGGTGGTCGTTTATACCTTCAGGGAAGAGGCCATCCGCGTCATCTCCGCCCGCCCCACCACATCTGCAGAGAGGAGCCTCTATGAAGACTCAGCAGCTCCGTAACCGGCTCCAGAAGGAGCGCCCAATGGCCACCATCAGCATCCGGATGCCAGAGGATGTAGTGGAAGACCTCAAGCGTGTGGCTCCTGTACTGGGGTTCTCGGGATACCAGCCCCTCATCCGTGCCTATATAGGACAGGGGCTCCGGCAAGATCTGGAGCGGCTCGACCGGAACCCTGGAATCGAGCGGATGGTGGAGAGTCTGCGGCGTCAGGGGGTGGCCGAGGAGGTTATTAGTTCGGCCATCGCCGAGATGAGAGCCACCTGAACCCTCCCTTTACCAACTTACCTCTTCTTCACCGCCGCCTGCTGCCCGGTCCCCGGTGCCGTCCGGAATTTGACCGGCTTCATCGGCTTCAATCCCGCCTCGCGCTGCCAGTCGGCCATCTCTTCGAAGGACCAGGTTCCGGACTGGCTGGTGAGGGCGAAGTAGAGGTCCAGCAGGGCTCCGATCTGCCCCGCTTCGTTCGGGGTGTGCGTACGGTAGAGCTCCTGGATGACGAAGACTCCCCCGGGGCGCAGGGCCTTGGCGATCTTCTTCGCCAGGGACCGGTTGGTGGCGTCATCGAAGTGGTGGACGAGGCTGGCGACGAAGATGAGGTCCCAGGCTTCGGTGCCGAGATCGTCGGTCAGGACATTGCCGGGGCGGTGGACGACGCGGTCGCCCATCCCCTCTTCGGCCAGGATGGGCGCGGCGTGCGCGACGGCTTCGGGGAGGTCCAGGATCACGGAGCGCAGGCCGGGGTGGCGCCGGCAGATCGCCACGGAGAGGAGGCCGTGGGAACCTCCGATGTCCAGCATGTCCTTCGCTCCCTTGGGCACGGGCGTCCGCTTCCCCACCTCCGGTGCCCAGCTCGAAGGTGGCGGAGCGCATGCCGCGCTGATAGAGGCCCCACTGGTCCGGGGTCATGGTGGCGTGCATGTCCAGAGGCTTGCCCGTACGCACGAACTCGCCGATGTCCTTGATGAAGTCCCATTCCAGGAACTGGAACAGCATCTTGTCGTGGAGCGTCTGGCCGGCGTCCGGCAGCAGCCACTTGCGGGCCCTCGGGGCCAGGTCGTAGCGGCCGCCCTCGAAGCGCAGGTAGTCGCAACCGGCGAGGGCATTGAGGAGCTTTGCCGTGGACCGCGGTTGGCCGCCGCAGCGGGCTGCGATCTCCTCGGCTGTAAGCGGCCCGGCTTTCAGAGCCTCGAAGACGCCCAGACGCGCGCCTTCCATGACCGCCCGCGCGAGCAGCATGGCAATATGGGTATCGAGCAGAGGCTCCGGCAGCAGGCCCAGGGCCTTGCCGATCCTCTCGATGGGGTTCTGAGGGATGGCTCCCAGCTTCATGAAAGTCCTCCAACCTGACGGCCGCCCACGGTGCCAGGCTCCTTCCTGGTTATATCTTTAGTTGTTTGTCCCACTGCTTCACCTCCCGAGCACCCATCCTTAGTAGAAGGTCTCTCCAAGGCTCCCGAACAAGACATCCTTCTGCCTGGCCTGCCAGCCAGGAACTTCTGAATCGGATCTGCTGGCGCACCGGTCTCCGCTCCCCGCATCGTCAGCCACGCCGGAGGGCGCCGGCTCGTTGGGTGTCATGCATTGGATCTCAAACTGGGAGCCCGTGGCTGACGGGGAGGAAAAGCACATGAAACCAAGAAGTGGGAAACACCAAGGGCTGATTCTGCTCTCTCTCATGCTGGTGGCGGTATCCGCACTGGCTCAGGAGGACAACGTCATTCCTCGGGGGGTGGACCTCTGGCGGACGCCAGGGAACGGTTCGACTATCGCCGAGCTCCACCTGCCCCCCGGCTTCCTCGACAGGGACTGCCCGGCCTTCGACGGGGAGGTCGTGCTGGAAGGAGTGCCGGTGACGACCTTGCCCGAGGGTGCTTTCGGAGATGCGGACACGGTCATCGAGCGCCTGAACGACGCGGTCTTCGACGACAAGGGAGTTGCTACGGCGAAAATCGTCGTCCGGGCGCTGCACTTCCGGGCCGTCGATCCGCTGGAGACCGGCTGTGGCCAATGGACGGCCGAGGTCGGCCTGGGCAGAGAGCAGGCCGTGACTGAGATGACGATCGTCCGGGAAGATGCGAGGGGAGGCTTCTTCACCGCACCGATCTCCGTGGATGCGGTGTGGACGTTGACGCGAAAACAGGGCAAGACCGTGCGGACACTGGGTACGAGCAACCTCCTGGTCTCCGAGGAAAGAACCCCCTGGCGGAGCGAGGCCTGCCCCAAGGCCCCGGCCATCAACCGCTCTTCGGTCATCGTGGACGTCAACAATGACCTCAAGCCGGACCTCAAGGTCGCGGTGGCCTCGAGGCTCTTCAACGCGGGCTGGGACTCGCAGTGCAAGGCGTACAGTCCTTGCCGGGGCAAGTTGATCGATCCGGCCATCCATTGCTACCAGCCTGCCCTCTCGACCAAGTAGCCGGGTGCAGGGAAGTTCTGCCGGCGCGGTCCGGGTCCGCCCACCCGGGCCTCGCCGGTCCACCCTACCGCCGCCCGTTCAGGAACCGCCGCAACGCCCGGTTGATCAGGACGGCGTTGCCGGCCTCCTGGGGACCGAAGGCGATGCCGACCGTATCCCCCTCGCGCCAGGTGACGATGCCGCTGACGTCGAGGATGTCCGGCTGGCCGGGCTGGCCGATGCGGAAGCTCACGGTGTGCCCAGTCTGCCAGTTGGCCGGCACGCCGGAGAGGCCGATGCCGCCGAGTGAGAGGTTCTCGAGCTGCACGGAGAGGCGCGCGCCGTCTTCCATCTCGATCACGGCGTCGACGCCCAGGCGGATGCGCACGTCGCGCTGGCCAGCGAGCCCCAGCAGGGCCGAGACGTTCATGCCGTGGCGGCGGATGACCTCGGCCCGGAACTTGAGCTCGAGCCCGGGGTTGGCGGCGAGCACCTGGATCAGGTCGGCCTTCTCGACGCGCAGGAGCACCGTGGGCGCGGCCGTGCGGGCCGAGGCGTAGCGCCGGGCCTTGTCGTTGAGCAGGCCCATCTCGCCGAAGAAGCCCCCCTCCTCCAGCCGTGCAAGCACCTGCTGGGGGCGTCCGGGCTCATCGCGGAAGACGGTCACCATCCCCTCACGCACGACGTAGAAGGCGTCGACCGGGTCCCCCTCGCGGAAGATCAGCTTGTAGGCCGGATGGCGCTCCTCCTTCACCAGAGCGGCCAGGTGGTCGAGCGCCCCGCCCTCAAGCTCGGCGAAGAGGGAAACTCTGCGCAGGAAGTCTTTGAGCAATCGTACTCTCCAAGTCGGGAACGAGGGGTATTTTGTGGCTTTCCGGCAAATCCGGCAAGCCACCCCCTCCCCGCGGGGGCTGGCTACCCATCCAGATCCCGGATCAGCTCCTCCAGCTTGGCCCTCTCCGCGGGGCTGACCTCCAGGGTCAGGGCGCGGCGGAAGCAGCGCAGGGCCGCGGGGCGCTCGTCGAGCTCATAGAGGTAGAGGGCGCCCGCCGTCTTCCACAGGTCGAGCCGGTTGGGCTGGGACTGCAGGAGCCGCTCGTAGATCTGCACGGACTCGCGGTACCTTCCGAGCTGGAACGCGGCCCGGGCCGCCCCTTCCAGGGCCACGGCGTCGTTGGGGTTGCGCCGCGCAGCCTCGCGGAAGTCGGCCAGGGCGTCGGCCATGTTGCCCGCGCCGCCGGCACTGGCTTTGGCGAGGGCACGCTCCCGGTAGACCTCGGGTTCATGCGTGCCGCTGCGGATCGCGGTGTCGAGCACGGCCAGGGCCTCCTTCGTCTCTCCCCTCTCGCGCAGCATGCGGGCCAGGTTGGCGGCGGCCACGGGCTGGCCAGGGTCGAGGGCCAGGGCCCGGCGGTACTCGCGCTCGGCCTCCTGCCGGCGGCCGAGATCGTGCAGGCATCCGGCCGCGTCGGTGATGGGGATGGGATCGAGATCGTTCTCCCGGGAGGCCCGCTGGAAGAGGGCGAGAGCGTCTTCGATGCGGCCGAGCCGGCGCAGGCAGGAGGCCGCCGAGCTCAGGGCCGGGAAGTTGTGGGGATCGCGCTTGACGATGGCGTCGAGCTCGCGCAGGGCCTCGGCGCACTTCCCTTCCTGTACGGTGCGGGCGGCCTTGTGGAGGGCCTGGGCCACCTCGGTCATGGTCCGCGGGTCGGGCAGGTCCGCCCGCACCGGCCCCTGGGTGGAGCCGCCCGTGTAGCCCAGGCTGGCGAGCTTCCGGCGCTGCTCTTCCGTGAGGATGGTGTTGGGCCGCACAGGGAGGTCGAGGGAGTCTCCCTGCTGCTTCAGGAAGCTCGCGAGGTTCTTCTCCCAGGTGCGGACGAGGGCCGGCTGGCGGGGTGCCAGATCCTTCGCCTCGGCGGCGTCCGCCTCGAGATCGTAGAGGCTGCTCTTCGGCCCCTTGAGATAGAAGTAGCGGTCGCCGCCCAGGGAGCGCAGCGGGTACCACTTGTAGGCGAAGAAGGGCAGGAAGCTCTCGGTGTAGGTCTGCCGCGAGGCGGTGGCCCCGGCGGGCACCGGCAGCAGGGTGCGGCCGTCCAGCCCGGCGGGGACCGGAGCGCCGGCCAGAGCGAGCAGGGTCGGAGCCACGTCCGCCGTCCGCACCAGGCTGTCGCTCACCCGGCCGGCGGGCACGCCGGGGCCGGCGAGGATCAGGGGCACCCGCCGTACGCCCTTGTAGAGCAGCAGCCCGTGGGTCAGCTCGCCGTGATCGCCCAGCATCTCGCCGTGGTCTCCCACGGCCACCACGTTGGTGCCCGGCGGCAGCTTGCCGAGCAGCGCGCCGATCTGCTCGTCCATGGAAGAGATCTCGCCGTCGTAGAGGCGGTGGGGTCCCCGGGCACGGTCGGCGAAGCGGGTGGGCGGCCGGTACTCCTCGTGGGGGTCGAAGTAGTGGACCCAGAGGAAAAACGGCGGCTTGAGGCCCTTCATCACCGTGAGAGCCGCCGCCGTGGCCCCCTCGGCCGGACGCTCCGCCACGAGGGTGCCGGCGGCGTAGCCCGTCCCGAGGTCGTCGTCGTAGACGCGGAACCCCTGGTCGAGGCCGTGGCGGCGCTCCAGCACCACGGCCGAGACCACGGCCCCCGTGTCGTAGCCCTGGGCCGCCAGGAGCTCGGCCACGGTCTCCACCTTGGAGGCCAGCACGAAGGTGCCGTTGTCGCGCACGCCGTGGCGCGGCGGAAAGAGGCCGGAGAGGATGGTGGCGTGGCTCGGCAGGGTGATAGGGGCCGCCGTGTCGCAACGGGCGAAGCGGGTGCCGCGGGCCGCCAGGCCGTCCAGGTTGGGGGTCTGGGCGTGGGGCCAGCCCCAGGCTCCGAGATGGTCGGCACGGGTGGTGTCGAGCGTGATCAGGACCAGGTTGGGAGGCGGACCGGCGGGCGTCTGCGGCGTCTGTTTCCCGGGCGTCTGGGGGACCGCCGCGGCGAGGAGAGCCGCCATCAGGACGGTCATCCCGATCTTCACCGCGAGGCCGGCTCGCTTTTGCCAACTCGGTGCACTCTTCACAGGTAGTGACCTTTTTTCAACGGCCGTCAACCGCCATCCGCCCCTCCGGGGGTATTTCATGGAGGATATACATTGCCATTTGCGCAGGCCGGGCAGTATAGCAGTCCCAATCCGCGCAGCCCGAAAAAAGAAACGACCCCGCCACCCGTCCCTATCCCCCGGCAGTAAAGCTTTTTCTTCGATCCTTTCAATCCAAAGTTTTTGGCAAGGAGATAAGAAATCCATGAGCTTTCGTATGCGCTTGCTTCCGGTCACTCTCGCGGTGATCGGCACCCTGGCCGTCCAGTCCTATCCGGCGGCCGCTCAAAAGATCAAAGATGACCTGAATGCCAGTCAATTGGAGAGCCTCGCGTTCGTCAACGACCGCCTGAACGCCGCGGGCGTCCTGGAGCCCGTGGACGACGCGCAGAGCTCTCTCGATGCAGATGTCCGCGACGGCTGGGCCTCTTTCCGGCTCGGCGCCAGCGACAAGTGGAAGGCCCATATCGACAAGCGCAACGGCCGGGTCGAGCTCGCCGAGGGTGACGGGATCGCCTGGATCCCCGGCCGCGGCAACGGCCTCAGCAATGACGACGTCCCCGGGCTGAACGGCAAGAAGAAGCCCGACCTCCAGGATCTCGAGAATATCGCGCGGGGCTTCCTGCCGCGCGTCGCAAAGCTTCTGGGCGTGACCCCCAACTCCCTGGTGCTGAACCAGGGCCGCTCGGGCCAGCCGGCCGAGCACGTCTGGTTCGTCGATTTCGACGTGACGAGCGGCGGCATCCCCATCGACGGCGCGCGCGTCGTCTTCCGCGTCAACAACGGCAACCTGATCCAGTTCGGCAGCGAGAACCTGCCTTCGGGCAACGTCCGCACGCCGGCCGCGAAGTACTCCCGTGAGCAGGCCCTCGCGGTCCTCGACCAGTTCGTGGGCGGCTTCTCCGCCGATGACACGTTCGTCGATCCGGGTTCCCGCCGGCTGGTGCCCGTGTCCGTCGCGGACAACCGCGTCGGCGAGGGTTTCGCCTTCGGCAAGGGCCGCGGCATCGCCGGGGTCTGGCAGTTCGTCTTCCGGCGCGCGAGTGACAACGGCACCTGGCAGGCCAAGGTCGACTCCCTCACGGGCGAGGTCCTGGAGCTCAAGGACATCAACCACTACGCCCAGGTGACGGGCGGCGCCAAGATTCTCGGCGTCTCCACCAACCTGCCGGCTCCCTTCGCCAACCTGTCCTCCGGCGGCTTCACCAACTCGGCGGGCGTCTACACCTTCCCCGGCGGCACGGTCACCTCGACCATGGCCGGCCAGTACGTCCGCATCAGCGACAACTGCGGCGCCATCAGCCTCGCCGGCAACGCCTCGGGCGACATCGCCTTCGGCACCTCGACCGGCACGAACTGCACCACGCCGGGCGTCGGCGGCGCCGGCAACACCCACGCTGCGCGCACCCAGTATCTACCACCTGAACCGCGCCAAGGAGCAGGCCCGCGGCTGGCTGCCCAGCAACACCTGGCTCAACGCCCAGCTCACGGCCAACGTCAACATCAACCTCACCTGCAACGCCTTCTGGAACGGCTCGACGGTCAACTTCTACCGCTCCGGCGGCGGCTGCGGCAACACGGGTGAGATCGAGGGCGTCGCCCTCCACGAGTACGGCCACGGCCTCGACAGCAACGACGGTAACGGCTCCTCGCCCGACAACGGCACGGGCGAAACCTATGGCGACTTCACCGCCGCCCTGGGCACGCATACCTCCTGCATCGGCCCCGGCTTCCTGACCAGCAACTGCGGCGGCTACGGCGACGCCTGCACCTCCTGCACGGGCGTGCGCGACATCGACTGGGCCAAGCACTCCTCCAACACCCCGCACACGGTGGCCAACTTCACCCAGCCCCGCTGCCCCACCAGCGCCAGCTACCGTGGCCCGTGCGGCCGTGAGGGCCACTGCGAGTCCTACATCTCCTCGGAGGCCCTGTGGGACCTCGCCAACCGCGACCTGCCGAGCCCCGGCTCCGGCTCCGCGTGGACCATCACCGACCGGCTCTGGTACCTCTCGCGCTCGACCGCCACGGCGGCCTTCGCCTGCACGGCGAGCGGCACCTGGACGTCGAACGGCTGCAACACGGGCTCGCTCTGGAAGACCATGCGCGCCGTGGACGACGATGACGGCAACCTGTCGAACGGCACGCCCCACGGCGGCGCCCTCTTCGCGGCCTTCAACCGCCACGGCATCGCCTGCACCACGGACGCCGGCGCCAGCACGACGTTCGCCGGCTGCACGGCGCCCGCCGTGCCCGCCGTCACCCTGACCGCCGGCACCAACTCGGTCAGCGTCGCCATCGCGGGCTCCTCCGGGGTCTACGACGTCTACCGCAACGAGCAGGGCTGCAACTCCGGCTTCGTCAAGGTCGCCAACAACGCGGCCGGCCCGGTCTTCAGCGACACCGGCGTGGCCAACGGCTTCACCTACTACTACCAGGTCGTCGCTCACCCGAGCACCAACGAGGCCTGCAGCTCGGCCCCGAGCACCTGCCTGTCGGTGACTCCGGCCTCCGCGCCCTGCACGCCGCCCGCGGCGCCCACGGGCGTCACGGCCACCGGCGGCACCAACAGCGCCACCGTGTCCTGGTCCGCCGTTGCCGGCGCCACCGGGTACAACGTCTACCGCTCGACCACGAGCGGCGGCCCGTACACCCTCGCCGGCAGCGCGACGGGCACCTCGTTCAACGACACCGGCCTGGCCTGCAACACGACCTACTTCTACGTCGTGCGCGCCACCAACAGCCCGACGTGCGAGTCGGGCAACTCGGCCCAGGCCTCGGCGACCACCGCTGCCTGCCCGGTCTGCACCACCACGACCCTCTACTCCAAGAACTTCGACGCCGACTCGGGCCTCGCGGGCTGGAGCACCGGCACCTTCGTGTCCGGCGGCTCGACGGTGAGCTGGCGCGGCGTCCAGACCTGCACGGCGGCTTCCGGCACGCGGATCTTCCGCTACGGCGGTTCGAGCTGCACGTCTGACTACGGCAACAACAACTTCAACTTCGCCCAGCCCAACGGCGCCGGCGGCATCTCCGTCCCGGCTGGCTCGACCACCTCGCGGCTGACCTTCAAGCACCGCCGGGCGTTCGAGACCGGCTATGACGGTGCCACGCTGACCGTCTCCGTGGATGGCACGAACTACAGCCTTATTCCGGCCTCGGCCATCCTCTCCGGTGCCACCTACAACGGCACCGTGGCCCCCGACTGCGCGCCCGCCGGCGCGGCCGGAGCCTCCATCTTCACCGGCACCCAGTCCACCTTCGTGACCACGACCGTGGACCTGGACGCCGCCTGCAACGTCGCCACCGGCACGAGCACCGGCTGCGCCGGCCGTGCGGTCCGCATCGGCTTCACGTCGATCTCCGACTGCTCGGTAACCGGCGATGGCCTGTTCCTCGACGACGTCGCGGTTTCGGCCTGCGTCCCGTAGGCTCTGCTTTCTCTGATTGAGATCGGCCCCCTTCCTAAATGGAAGGGGGCTTTTTTCTTTGTGACTCGCTTTTTCCGGCCATCTGTACCTTTATTTTATAGATGGTTGAGCTTCTCCTTCCCGTACCTGCGCGGCAGCGCCGTTCCCGGGGACCTCCCGCCCCTGCTCCAGCTCCGCGGACCACGTGCCATTTCCCCGGCCGCATGAACCTCGAAATCCCCTTCAAGGAGGTTGCACGTCCATGAGATCGCAGAGTCGTGTCCTTCCGATGCTCCTCGCCTTGCTGGTCCTCCTCCCGGCCACCGGAGCCGCCCAGGTCATCAAAGAGCCGTCCGATCCCCTGGACGCCCTCGTCTTCACCAGTGAAAAGCTCAACCCGCCCCAGGCCGTCGAGCCCGTCGAGGGCCTCCTCGGCTTCCTCGAACCCGGTGTGCGCGACGGCTGGGCCAGCTTCCAGAGCGGCGCCGGCGGCTCCTGGCATGCCTACGTCGACCGCCGCAGCGGCAAGATCGAGATCGCCGAGGGTTCCGGCGTCCCCTGGCTCCCGGGGCGTGGCAACCGCCTGACGGGAGATGACATCGCCCCGGCTCTGGGCGACCGGAAGAAGCCCGACCTGTCGGTCCTCGAGACCATCGCGCGCGGCTACCTGCCGCGGGTGGCCCACCTGCTCGGCGTCAACCCCAAGGACCTGGTGCTGAACCAGGGCCGCTCGGGCCAGCCGGCCGAGCACGTCTGGTTCGTCGACTTCGACGTGACGAGCGGCGGCATCCCTATCGACGGCGCGCGCGTGGTGTTCCGCGTCAACAACGGCAACCTGATCCAGTTCGGCACCGAGAACCTCCCTTCCTCCCTGGCGCGCACGCCGGCGGCGAAGCTCTCCCGCGACCAAGCCCTGGCGGCCCTCGAAGGCTATCTGGGCAGCTTCTCCGGCAGCGAGACGTTCCTGGATCCAGGCTCGCTGCGGCTGGTGACCGTGGCCGAAGAGGATGCTCCCGGCCGCGGGTTCGCCTTCGGGCGCGGGCGCGGCCTCGCCGCCGTCTGGCAGCTCACCTTCCGGCAGGAAGGCTCCAGCGGCACCTGGAGTGCCAAGGTGGACGCCCGGACGGGCGAGGTCCTGGATTTCAAGGACGCCAACCACTACGCCCAGGTGACGGGCGGCGCCAAGATCCTCGGCGTCTCCAACAACCTGCCGGCTCCGTTCGCCAACCTGTCCTCCGGCGGCTTCACCAACGCGGCGGGCGTCTACACCTTCGGCGGCGGCACGGTCACCTCGACCCTCTCCGGCCAGTACGTCCGCGTAAGCGACAGCTGCGGTGCCATCAGCCTCGCTGGCAACGCCTCGGGCGACATCGCCTTCGGCACCTCGACCGGCACGAACTGCACCACGCCGGGCGTCGGCGGCGCCGGCAACACCCACGCTGCGCGCACCCAGTATTACCACCTGAACCGCGCCAAGGAGCAGGCCCGCGGCTGGCTGCCTTCGAACACCTGGCTCAACGCCCAGCTCACGGCCAACGTCAACATCAACCAGACCTGCAACGCTTTCTGGAACGGCTCGACGGTCAACTTCTACCGCTCCGGCGGCGGCTGCGGCAACACGGGTGAGATCGAAGGCGTCGCCCTCCACGAGTACGGCCACGGCCTCGACAGCAACGACGGCAACGGCTCCTCGCCCGACAACGGCACGGGCGAAACCTATGGCGACTTCACCGCCGCCCTGGGCACGCATACCTCCTGCATCGGCCCCGGCTTCCTGACCAGCAACTGCGGCGGCTACGGCGATGCCTGCACCGCCTGCACGGGCGTGCGCGACATCGACTGGGCCAAGCATTCCTCCAACACCCCGCACACGGTGGCCAACTTCACCCAGCCCCGCTGCCCCACCAGCGCCACCTACCGGGGCCCGTGCGGCCGCGAGGGCCACTGCGAGTCCTACATCTCTTCCGAGGCCCTGTGGGACCTCGCCAACCGCGACCTGCCGAGCCCCGGCTCGGGCGCGGCCTGGTCGATCGTCGACCGGCTCTGGTACCTCTCCCGCTCCACGGCCACCGCGGCCTTCGCCTGCACCGCCAGCGGCACCTGGACCTCCAACGGCTGCAACACCGGATCGCTCTGGAAGACCATGCGTGCCGTGGATGACGACGACGGCAATCTGTCGAACGGCACGCCCCACGGCGGCGCCCTCTTCGCGGCCTTCAACCGCCACGGCATCGCCTGCACCACGGACCCCGGCGCCAATGTCACCTTCGCCGGCTGCGCGGCGCCCGCCGTGCCGGCGCTGACCCTCGGCGGCGGCATCGCCAACCAGGCCGCGGTTTCCTGGACAAGCTCGGGCACCGGGATCGTCTACGACGTCTACAGGAACGAGCTCGGCTGCAACTCCGGCTTCGTCAAGGTCGCCAACAACGTCGCCGGCACCTCGTTCACCGACAACGGGGTGGCCAACGGCTTCACCTACTATTACCAGGTCGTCGCCCATCCGAGCGCCAACGAGGCCTGCGCCGCGGCGCCGTCCTCCTGCCAGTCGGTCGTCCCCTCGGGCGGCGGCTCCTGCACGCCTCCCGCGGCTCCCACGGGCCTGACCGCCACGGCGGCCGGCCAGACCCAGATCAACCTCTCCTGGAGTGCCGCCTCCGGCGCCACCGAGTACCGCGTCTACCGCTCGGCCACCAGCGGCGGGCCGTATACCCAGGTGGGTACCGCCACGGGCACGACGTTCAGCGATACCGGCCTCTCCTGCGGAACGGCCTACTTCTACGTCGTGCGTGCCTTCAACAGCTGCGAGTCGGGCAACTCCAACCAGGCCTCCGCCACGACGAGCACCTGCACGGGCGGCTGCACCACCACCGCGACGCTCTACTCGAACGGCTTCGAGACCGGCACCGGTCTCTCCGACTGGACGCGGGGTAGCTTCCTCACCTTCGGCAGCACCACGAGCTGGCGCGGCATCCAGACCTGTACCGCCCGGGCGGGCACGAAAATCTTCCGCTACGGCGGCTTGGCCTGCACGGACAACTACGGCAACAACAACTTCAACTTCGCCCAGCCCCGGGGCACCACCGGTATCGCCGTGCCGGCGGGCTCCAGCCAGACGCGGCTGTCCTTCTGGCACCGCCGCAATTTCGAGACCGGCTTCGACGGCGGCACGCTGACCCTGTCGATCGACGGCACCAACTACGAGTACATCCCGGCTTCGGCGATCCTCTCCGGCACGGCCTACAACGGCTCGATCGCTCCGGACTGCTCGCCGTCCGCCGAAGCGACCGGCGCCTCCGTGTTCACCGGCACGTCGAGCACGTTCACCAACACCACGGTGAACCTCGACGCCGCCTGCAACATCCTCACGGGTGGCACGGGAGGCTGCGCCGGACGCACGCTGTTCATCGGCTTCACCTCGATCACCGACTGCTCGGTCACGGGTGACGGCTGGTTCCTCGACGACGTCACCGTGACGGCCTGCACGCCGTAGGCCCTCACGCACTGTCCCTCCTCTCCTGCGTGGAGAGGAGGGACCTTTTCAAAACCTTTCTGACAGCAGATCCAGGGTGCGCGCGAGGTCCGGCTGCCGGCTGAGCACGGGCAGGAGCGGATCCTTTTTCAGTTTTTCCAGCCGCTTTGGAAGGGTCTTCAGATTGAAGGCGCTCACGTCGAGGCGGCCGTTCACCTCGTCCCAGGAGAGGGGCGTGGAGGCGGGAGCTCCCGGCCGGGGACGGACGGCGTAGGGCGCGGCCAGCAGCTTGCCGCGGCCGTTCTGGAGGGCGTCCACGTAGACCCTGCCCTGGCGCGCCGAGATGGAGCGCGCCGTGGTAGCGATCCGCGGCAGGCGCTTGACGATCAGCTGCGCCAGCACTTCCGCGAGCTGACGGACCTGGTCGTGGCTGAACAACCCTCCCATGGGCAGGAGGATGTGCAGGCCGCTCCCGCCGCTCGTCTTGATGAAGCCTTCGAGCTCGATCTCCTCGCACAGCTCGCGGATGGCGAGAGCGATCTCTACCACGTGAGTGAAAGGAGCGGTCTTGGGATCGAGGTCCAGGATGCACCAGTCCGGCTGGTCCGGAGCAAACCGGCGGCTCGACTCAACGTGAAAGGGTATGGCGCCCAGGTTCACCAGGGACAGCAGGGTTTCCTCTCGATCACAGAGGATGGGTCCGCCCTTCGCCAGCTCCTTCTGAAAGAAGGATTTTCCCGTGATGCCGTTGGGATAGCGGTCCAGCACCACAATCCGGTCTTTGAGATAGGGGAGCATCCACGGTGACACCCTCCGGTAGTACTCGATCAGATCGCCCTTGGTGATCCCTTCGCCAGGCCAGAAAACCTTGTCGAGATTGGAAAAAGAAGAAGGCACGGTCTTCTGCGGCTCTGGCTCCTCCTCCATCTCCTCCCCCGGCCGGAAACACTCGTCCACCGTCTTGTCGTCGCGCACGCGCAGGAATACGGGATGGCGCAGGTGCCCGCCCTCCGTCCACTCCTTGTAACGCAGCTCGACCACCAGCTCCGGCTCCACCCACACCGTCCCCTTGACGGCGGGAGCCGGGAGGGGCGGCGTCTCCCGCCGGGCCGGTTCCAGACGGGTGCGGATCTCGTTCATCTCCTCGTTGCTGAAGCCCGAGCCCACCGTGCCCGCGTAGACCAGGTCTCCTCCATTGCCGCGGACATTGCGGACGGCCACGTGGAGCGCGCGGAACCCCGAGCGCGCCCGCGGGACCGGCTCGAAGCCCACGACGGCAAAGTCTGAGGAGCAGTCGACGCGGATCTTCAGCCAGTCCGCCGAGTAGCCGGCGCGGTACGGCGAGTCCGCCCGCTTGGCCACGATCCCCTCCAGCCCCATCTCCGACACGGCTGCATAGAGGTCCTCCCCTCTCTCCGGGATCTCCTCCGAGAGGCGGATCCAGCCATCACCCTCACGGGCCGCCAGGACGCGCCGCAGCATCTCCTTGCGTGCCGTGAGCGGCAGGGGCCTGAGGTCGAACCCCTCGCAGGCCAGGAGATCGAAGACGAAGAGCGTCGCCGGGGTGGCCGCCGCGGCGTGCGCGGCGTCGATCGCCCGCGTGCGCAGGCCCCGCCGCTGCAGGCGCTGGAAATTGGGCTTCCCCGCCTCGTCCAGCACCACGGCCTCGCCGTCCAGGATCAACCCGCGGAACGGCAGGGCGGCCACCTCCCGGACCAGCTCGGGAAAGATCCGCGTGGCGTCCTTTCCGCTCTTGTAGAAAAGCCGCGCCTCCCCCGCTCCCCCCGCCGAGAGAACGCGGAAGCCGTCGTACTTGAGCTCGAAGACCCAGCCCGGCCGGCTGAACGGGCGCTCGGAGGTCTCCGGCTTCATGGCCTTCACCGCCGCGGGATCGACCTCCACGCGGGGAACGCCCAGCCGCGCCAGCTCCTCCTGCAGAGTGACCGCCGGGGTGGGCGCCGGATTGTTCTCTTTATCCGACTTGTTCTTGGGTTTCAAAAGGACCGGGGCTCTCTATCAACGTTAAAAGTATCTTGGGTAAATCATCGATCGCGGATGGTGCTCTTTTTTTGTAAAAACCCGCCCGGACACCGGCGTTGAATGTTATATTACGCCTCATGAGCGCCCGACCCTTTGCCTCCGGAATGATTTCCTTCGGCCTCGTCACGATCCCCGTGAAGCTTTATTCTACGGGCGAAAGCGCGGCCGGCATTCAGTTCAACATGCTGCACAAGAAGTGCGGTTCCAGATTACGGCAACAGTACATCTGTCCTGTCGACAACGAGGTCGTTGGCCGAGAGGAAATGATCAAAGGATATGAGTACTCGAAGGGACAATATGTCCTGTTTACGGAAGAGGAGCTGAAGGCTCTCGTCCCCGAGCCGACGAACGCGGTGGAGATCACCGAGTTCGTGCCCCTCGACCAGGTCGATCCGATCTATTACGAAAGGTCTTATTACGTGGGCCCCGACAAGGGGGGCGACCGGCCCTACCGGCTGCTCTCCGAGGCCATGAAGCAGACCGGCCGCGCGGCGCTCGCCCGCTACGTCGCCCGCGGCAAGGACCAGTTCGTCCTGCTGCGCCCCTTCGAGGAGGGGCTCATCATGCAGCAGCTCCGCTACTCCGACGAGTTGCGCGCCTTCTCGGAAGTGCCCATCGGCCCGGCCGAATTGCGCGAGCCCGAGCTCAAGCTGGCCGTCCAGCTCATCGAGCAGATCGCCACCGACGAGTTCAAGCCCGAGGAGTACGAGGACACGCAGCGGCACCAGGTGCGCGCCCTGATCGACCGCAAGGTCCAGGGCGAGGAGATCACCGCTCCGGCGGCTCCGCAGCCCAAGGCCCAGGTCATCGACCTCATGGCGGCCCTCAAGGCGAGCCTCGCCTCCGCGCAGCCCCAGAAGACCCCGCAGACATCACAGGCATCGACGGAGCCGATCTCGCTCGCCGACCGCAAGCCGGCCCGCCGCTCGCCGCGCGCGGTTCCGGAGCCCGCGGAGGCCACCGCGGAAGAGCCGAAAAGGAAAAGCTCCAAGAGATAGCCCGGCCGGAGTACACTGGGGGCGATGAACCGGTCTTCCGCTCTCAGCCGGCCGGACGATTTCCAGCACCCGGCTTCGCCCAGCGGCTATTCAACGAAGGATGTCGCCGCTCTCCTCAGCCTCTCGCCCGAGAGCGTGCGCTCCTATGTACGGGCCGGTTTCCTCTCCCCTCAGCAGGGACCGCGGGGCGAGTACTACTTCTCCTTCCAGGACCTCGTCCTCCTGCGTACGGCCAAGGGGCTCCTCGCCGCCCGTGTGCCCCGCCGGCGCGTGCGCCTCGCCCTCCAGAACCTGCGCGAGCAGCTGCCGAGCGACCGCCCCCTGACCGGCGTGCGCATCTCCGCCCAGGGCCACCACGTTGTGGTGCGCGACGGGCGCGACGTGTGGAACCCCGAGTCCGGCCAGGCGCTGTTCGACTTCGAGCTGGCCGAGCTGGCGCAGGAGGCCTCGACCCTCACCCTGCGCACGCCGGCCCCGGCCGCTGACGAGGAGGGCGACGAGCCCGAGGGAGCCCTCGACTGGTACGAGCGCGGTTATTTTCTGGAAGAGGATGCCCCCGAGGAGGCCATGGCGGCCTACCGCCAGGCCCTGGAGCTGGAGCCCGGCCTCGCCGACGCCCATCTGAACCTCGGCCGCCTCCTCCACGAGCGGGGCCGGATTCCGGAAGCCGAGCGCCACTACCGCCTGGCCCTGGCCGCCCGTCCCGACGACGCCACCGCCGCCTACAACCTCGGCGTGGCCCTCCAGGACCTCGGCCGCCTCGAGGACGCCGCCCAGGCCTACGAGGCCGCCCTGGCGCTCGACCGCACCCTGGCCGACGCCCACTACAACCTCGCGGGCCTGTATGAAGAGCTGGGCGAGCCCGAGGACGCCTTCCGGCACCTCAGGACGTACAGGACGATGGTGCAGGGGTAGAGCGGCCTACTCCGTGCCCGCTCCCGATTCCGGGATCACCCGCAGCGACTCCAGTACCTCTTTGTAGGCCGCCAGCTCCTCGGGGGTGGCGGGGGCCTTCTTCTTCGGCATCACCACGGAAAAGTAGGGCTTGAACCCCTTGGGGTTGAGATAGGCCGTGTAGACGTAGAACTCCCCGGACTTCGAGAACAGCTGTGGGAAGGTGACGTAGAACGGGTGCTTGACGTCCAGAGGCTCGAACTGGACGTTGGGCTCCCTCTGGCGGTACGCGTTCTTGTCGGATTCCAGGCTCAGGGCGATGTTCTCGTTCACCTTCTGCTTGGCGATCACCACGATGGTCGCCTCCGGCTCCGGGCCGGTCTGGGACGGCTTCGAGAAGGCGAGGCTCGCCTGGTACTTCTTCATGGCCTGCTCGTCGGCCAGCCACCCGTCCGGCTGGCGGACGCTGAAGGAGAAGCCCTTGGCTGGAATGACCAGGGGCGGCTTCTCGGCAGCCTTCATCTCGGCCGCCTCCAGCGAGCCGAGGAGAAGGGCGAAAGCGGTTCCGGCAGAGAAGAGAGCTTTACGAGCTGTCATGACAGTCCTTTCAAACATGCAGGTGCTTTATGCTTCCGGTGCAGTATATGGAATCAGACCAGGGGATCAGATCCAGCGCCGGACCTGCCCCATGTACCGCCGGTACTCGTCCCCGAACTTCTCTCCCAGGTACCGCTCCTCGCGGCGGATCACCACGCGGCCCACCAGGAACACGACCGCCGGCGCCAGGAGGAGAGCCCAGGTGACGTCGAATAGCAGAGCAACACCCAGGTAGAGCAGCAGCATTCCCAGGTACATGGGATTCCGCGTCCAGCGGTAGGGGCCGGACAGGACGAGAGCGGTCGCGGGCCTCATCGGCAGCGGGCTCGTCCGGGCACGCAGGAAGAGCCACAGGCTCCAGAGCGTCAGGCCGAGCCCGGGGACGAGCAGGAGCGCCGCGAGGACCCGGGAAGGAGCCCGCGGCGGCGCCGGCAGAGGGACGAGGTTGTCCATCAGCAGCCCCAGCAGGAACAGGGCCACGTAGAGGAACGGCGGCGGGAAGTGGATCCCGGGGCTCTTCGGCGGATTCAATCGCCGTCCTGCGTCTTCGTGAGCGTGATCACAGACTCGTCGATGAACACGGCCGGCTCCTCCCACGGGTGGCTGGGGATGAGCCCTTCCGCCAGCAGTTTTTCCAGCAGGGCCTGATCCCGGGGGATCGTGAATTCCAGCCTCACCGAGGGGACCTTCTAGAGCTCCCGATCGTGCCGGCGGTCGGATTCGAGCCGGGGAGGGGCCGGAACCGCTCCGTCACCTCGCCGGAAACCCAGACCACCTGGTCGTACTTCCCCCACTTCAGAGGCACCACCCGGGTGATGCCGTCGAGCAACGCCTCCAGCTTGTCCGGCGGAACGAACGTCGTGATCCGGTATATAGGTTTGAAGACCATTCCAATCCTCCCTCTCTCAGGGCGCCATGATATCGAAGCTCAGACACCGTCGAGAACGTCGAGAACGAGATGGAATTCGTCCACGAAGCGCCCCTCCCACTGGAGTGCCCTCGGCTCCCGTCCCCAGATCCGGAACCCGGCCGCCTCGTACAGCTTCCTCGCGGCAACGGCGGCGTCCGTGACGCCGAGGTGCAGCTGTTCGACTCCGGGCCACGCGCGAGCCTGACCGATCGCCGCTTCGAGCAGCGCGCGCCCGATCCCCCTTGCCCGTACATGCGGGGAAACGTACATCCCCCAGAGATGCGCCTTGTGATGGATCTTCACCCGGGTCGCCCGGAGGACGCCGACCATACCGATCAGTTTTTCTCCGTCGAAACCGCCGAAGACGGCCTGATCCGGGTCGGCCAGGGACGTCCGCACGAATTCGAGGGAAAGGGCGCGGTCATCGTCGATCGAGGCCCCGAAGGCCAGAGGATGGCTCTCCAGGGCCTCCCGGCGAAGCGCGACGAGGGATTCCGCGTCCTCTGGATCAAGCCGCCGGATTTCCAGAGGTATCACCAGCCGCAATGCACCAGGCAGTTGTCCCGGCAGGTACCCATTTGATACGAGCAGTCCCAGTAACAATCAAACTGAGCCTGCGAGCCCGGAGGGTTGTTCCAGTCACAGACGTCATAACACTGGTACCGCGAGGTATCGCAGAGCGACTCGCAGAACTGCGCGCAGTCATCGAAACCCGTTGCCTCGGAAGGGGCGGGGCTGACCTGCAGCGCCAAGACCGTGAGGGCCAAGACGAGGACCAGCCGGACAAGAGACGCGGACCTGCCGTTCTTCATCCTCGATACGATCATTCCGAACCTCCTATAGAGAAGTGCAGTATAGCTGAGCCGCGTCTCTTCTGGGCCCTCAGAGAACCCTCCTATCCCTGGGGAGCATCCTCCCTGCCGGCCTGACTCCCTTTGCTATGAATTTTCTGGGGCGGCCTGTGGTCTTTGCGGCCCGAAAGGTCGTGAGATCTCATGAGCTGCGCGGGGCTAAGGCCGAAGGCCGATCCCCTGGGAAGAAAGGGACAAACCTCTGTGGCCTGAAGGGCCGCCAGAGATCTTTCAGGGCGCCCCTTCGAGCCGCAAAGAGCGCTACGCCAGCAGGTCAATCCTGCCTTGACAGACCACTAATCTCTCCTCGTCGTAAACACGTTGTCCCTGACGAATTCTTCCAGCTCTTCGAAAGTCGGCGCTTGCCCGCTCGAGTTCTGTAATCGCCACTGGCCAGCCATTTGCCTCAGCCGTTCCTCTCTCAGGGCGTCTCGGATTGGGAAGAACATGTCCTCAGCGTGCCGTTCACCGTCAATCAAGCGCCGGTAGTGATATGCGAGAATTTCTTTCATCGCATCCCCCCGGTGCACCGCCGCTCTGCTTTCCACATCGTTCCTTACGTTCAACTTCACATCGTATGGGCCAATGGGGGAAAGAAGCTTGACCAATACAGGAGTTGCCTCTAACAAGATGAGAAAGAAGATAACAAAATAATTAGCCCATCGAGCTGAGTCGTGTTTTCTTACCAGATCTGACAAAGCCATCATCCTGGTAAAGAAGTCGCCGCCGGAATCTTTCCTGAACTCAGCCATCTGCCCTTGGATTTCAGTCTCGAATGCATCCCTTTGTGACTGGAGTCGAACCCTACTCTGCTGTAGTATCTCGACATCTCTCCGGGCTTGTTTAGCCGCTTCCTTCTTCTGTTTTGCCACGATGCTGTAGCCGTACTTCTTGCTACCTCCAGTACCATCCATCTCTTTATGATATTCATCCTCCAAGCCACGAGCGCGGTTATCTTTGGCCTGTATATTCCTATCAATTCGGGCTATATTACTATTCAGCAAGGCTATTCGCGCAGCATAGCCTGTCCTGACACCAGCCTCTTTCTCCCTAAGGAGGTCGTAGCGGCCGATTGCAACCCGCTCATTGATTGGCTGCTGCATGAGCCTCAGCTCTAAGGGCTTAGAAACCGTGATTCCGATCACGACAGCCAGCAGAAGCCGTGGGCTTGCCAAGCTCAACTCCTTCACAAATACTCTAAAGGAGTTACCTATCCCAAGACCCTCTTTCCTCATAGAAGAGACGATGTACCTGTCCAAGTTGAAGATCACCAACGCCCATATTGTGCCCAGAACAACAGCGATAACATTTTTGGACTGGGAATCTTCAAATAACGTATATACAGCGTAAGAACCAGAGAAGAATGCCAGAATCCCCGTGGTGAGCACTGCCCCACCAATGCCCTGATACTTTGCATGCTCCGTTTTCGAGTCCTCCAAGATCTCCACAACCGCACCGGCGCACCACCAGAGGAAACGCGAAACCGGATGAACCGGATCAGGCTCCTGCCTCCTCCACACTTTTGTCTCAATCTCTTTAACCGGAACCCTCAATTCAATCCTACCGCGAACCACCTTGTTAATAGCAAATTTGATAGCCTTCGCTATGTACTCGACAAAACTTATATTATCCGCCAGCAGAGCAATACCTGACATGACAGAAACAATGCCATCCCACTTAACGCTCCCATAAAAGAACTCTATTTCTACTTCCAGCTTTGCGCCGGCAGGTAATTTTTTATCCAACTCTAGCTTAATTTCGCTTGCAAGAGCAGGCAATTCGCCATTCATCTGGCGAATTAGCTCTAGATTAAAATAACGTCTAGATCTTCGATTACCCCCCAACGAGGCCATACCTTCGAAATCAAAAATGACTGGAGGCTTGTCACTGGGCGAAAGCCCTTTTCCGTCGACATCATTCTCGCCTTCACCCATATTTCTACCTCCTTAGATTTTTATATCTTATCCCAGATTGATACGTAGATGGAACTTCGCATACAGAGAAAACTGTGCCTGGAGCCTTCGGCTCTTGCGGTCGAATTATCTTTCCGGGATTGACAGAATAGAGCAATATAGGGAGAAATAGCCCACTGATGTCAACTTCTAGAGGCGTCCTGGCCCGAACGACGGCATCTCTGGAGCACCGGGCCAGGAGCCACATCAAGAGGGGTCGGCATCTATTTGCCAGGCTTCGCCGCCGCCTCGCCGATGGCGAACAGGTGCTGCCGGCCGCGGAAGATGATCATGCCGTCCACGATCGCCGGGGTGGCCATCAGCACCTCGCCCATGGGGTTGGTGGCGAGCAGCTCGAACTTCGGTCCGGCCTTGACCACGAAGACCTCACCGTCCTCGCTCGGGAAATAGAGCTTGCCGTCGGCCGCCACGGGCGAGGCGGTGAAGGCCACGCTCTTGGTCCCGGCAATCCGCTCCTTGTAGACCTGCGCCCCCGTCTTGGCGTCGTAGACCGTCAGGATGCCGTTATTGGAGCAGGTGTAGAGGTGATCGCCGTAGACGACTGGCGTCGGCATGTAGGGGCCGCCGCGCTTCTTGCTCCAGGTGATCGCGTCGTTCGTCTCCTTGCCTTCGGGGAGCGAGATGTCGCCGTTCGCCGCGCCCAGCTTGATGGCGTAGATCGGCTGGATGGGGGGGTAGCCCGCGGTGACATACGCATGGCCATGGGCTCCGATCGGCGTCGGAGTGACGATCTCCGAGTTGCCGGCCAGGCGCCACAGCTCCTTGCCCGTCATGGGATCATAACCGCGCACGTGCTTTGTGGCATTGGTCACCAGCTCCGCGCGCTTCTCGCTCTCGAACACCGTGGGCGTGGCCCAGGAGGGGATCTCGTCGCGGTCCGTGCGCCAGACCTGGCGGCCGTCGGCCAGATCGTAGGCGGCGAGGAAAGAGCCCTTCTGCACGTCGGCCTGCACGATGACAAGGTTTTTATAGAGGATCGGAGACGCGCCGTACTCCCATTGATAGGAAGGATCGTAGAACCAGCCGGAGTCGAGGACTCCGAGATCCTTCTTCCACTTGAGCGTGCCGTCGGCCTTGTAGCAGTAGAGGCCGGCGGAGCCGAAGAGGGCGACCACGTGCTCGCCGTCCGTCGCCGGAGTCGAGTTGGCGTGGGTCGCCTTCGTATGCCGCTTGACCTGCGGCACACCGGTGTGGGCCACCTTCTCCCACAGCACCTTGCCGGTCTTGCGGTCGAGGGCGAGGACCCGCCAGCTATGCTCGGCCTTGCTCTCCACCGAATCGACGTCGCCGTAGAGCCCGGTCCGCAAGACCGGATTGGCCTCGGTCGACACGGCGGTGGTGACGTAGATCCGGTCGCCCCAGACCACGGGGCTCGAATGGGCGAGGCCCGGGATCGGCGTCTTCCAGAGGACCTTCGTGCCCGTCTCGGCGTTCCACGCCGTGGGTGCCGGCCCCTCCCCCACTCCCGAAGCCTGGGTTCCGCGGAACGAAGGCCAGGCGGGGGCCTTCGCTTTCGGCCCGGCGGCCTTGGGAGCATTCGCTCCCATGGCGGCGGCAGGCAACAGGCAGAGCAGCAGAGCGGCGGACGTCGCAAGCCTTCTCATGGCGTCTCCTTCTTCTTGAGCGGGGTCGAGCTCTCCCCCCGATGAACTGTCAGGCCGGTGACCTTCCCCCCCTCGACCTGGAACGTGACCTTGATCCCCGCGAACTCCTCGGCCCGGAAGGTGACTGGATCGGTGGGTGCGAGGGTCAGGGCGCCCCCGTCGGCGGTCACGGTCAGCTTGCCGTCCTTCAAGGCGACCGTCGCGGTGAAGGGCCCCTCGTAGACACCCTCATAGCTCTTGAGCACGGCGGGATCCACCTCCGCCGTCGCCGGGGGCTTGGCGCCGGCCGCTTCGAGGAGAGCCACGACTTCTTTCTGTTCGCCCGTGGAGGCCGCCACGAGGGCTTCGCTCAGCGGCTCGGGGCCGATCTTGCCACGCTCGAGGATCACCTTCACCACGGCCGTCTTGCCTTCAGCAGCAGCCACCGTCAACGCTTCGGACTCGCCCTGGGCGCCCTTCGTAAGCAACGCCCGCACGATCTCGGCATGGTCGTGGTAGACGGCCCAGAGGAGCGGCGCGGAGTTGTAGAAACGGTCTTTGGCATTGACGTCGGCGCCGTGCTCCAGGAGGAGGTTGACGACCGCGAGGTGGCCCTTGTCGGCGGCGAACGCGAGGGCGGTGCCGCCGTAGGCGTTGGCGGCGTTGACGTCCACGCCCGCGGCCAGCAGCTCCTTGACCTTGGCGACGTCACCGGTACTGGCGGCGCGCCGCAGCGCGTCGCCGGGGTCCTCCGCCGCGGCGGCGGGGTGGGATGTGGCGAGCAGAAGAGAAAAGGCGAGGCAGATCCCCGCAGCGCACAGCTTCAGCATCGCGGCCTCCTTGGTCCTCCCCGAGAATACGTTCGGGTACGGCCAATGTTTCTTCAGGGAATCCTACCGCAGACCGGCCCCCCGACAGGCGAGGACCAAGGATAGAGGCCGCGCCAAACGTCAGGGCTTCACGGCGAACGACTTGATGGTCATCGACCCGCCGCCGCTCACGCTGCCTTGAAAGGTGTAGATCCCAGGCGTGCCGGCCCCGCCCCCCGGACGGAATCCAATGCCCCAGATGCCGTTGGCGCCATAGACCACCGGGGCTGACCGGTTGAACTTCAAACCCGGACCGGTGAGCTTCCAGGTCGTGGTCTTCGTCACGGTCTGGGGTCCGAGGTTCAGCGTGATGATCCAGTAGGTATAGGCAAACGTGGTGTCCGAGAGCGCGCCGTGGGTCGTCGTGACGGGAGTAGTGGGCAAAGCAGGCGCCTGCCCCACGGAGATCACCGTCAGGCTCGATGCAGCCTTCTCCTGCTCTTCCGGCCCCATGGCTTCCAGGAAGCGCTCCCTCGCGCCCGGAGGAAGGGTCATCGAGACCGAATAGAACCCGCCTCCCAGGTCCGTGAAAACCGGTGCCTCACCGCCGGAGCCTCCGAGCGGCCCCAACAGGGCCTCGAGCTCGCGCGTCATGGTGTCGTGCTCAAAGTCCGCCGCGAAAGAGCCGGCGGCACCGAACAACAGGAATGCGGCGATGACGAGCCCGATCCGCACGGAACGGCAGAAACTCCGATGATTCATCTTCATCCTCTCCTCATGGACATGAAACGTCTATCTCTAGACGCGAGGGCCGGGCCCGGGAAGGGCCATCAGGACCCGCTGAGCCCGTTCGCGCGGAGCCCCCGTCACCTCCAGCACGTCGACGTCGAAACCGAATGGATTCTCCAGGAGGATCTCCCTGAGCTTCTCGTCCACCAGCGTCCTGAGCTCGGCGTCCTCTGACGAGGGGAGGGCGATCCGGTCGCGCTCTTCAACCGGCAGGAAGACGATCAGATCCAGCGTCGCCATCGCCTTTCGAATACGAGGGAGCCACCGCCTGAGGTCAAACGTCTCGGCTTCGGAATGCGTCAGGAGATAGGCCACGAGATCCGCCGGGCAGCGGTCGAAGATGACGTTTTCATCGCCCCCCTCCAGGTACAGGATGGACCGTTCCAGTTGCAGCTCGAAGTCCTCGACGGACGGCATCTCCGCGAATTCGTAGCCCTCCTCCACCAACAGCCAGTAGGGCTCCTCGACGGTTGAATACTCCGGAAGCGCGCCGGCCAGATCCTCGACCAGCGTCGATTTGCCGGAACGGTGAGTGCCCGAGATGGCGATGCGCATGAGGGGGCCGTGGGATAGGAGGCGGGTTCAGGACAGAGATACTACCTGGAGGGCCGGGCATCGCCAATGTGGCAGGCTCCCCGCCCCACATACCGAAGAGGGAGGGGAGATGAGGTACAACGTGACCACTCGGCAGGGACATCAAATTATTTACGAGGTCCCACAGGGAGGCCGTGTGGACGTTGGATACTGGGACCTCGGCAAGGGAGCGGACGCAACGAAGCTCAGCGCCAGCGTGCTCGCCGCCGCCTGCCTGTGGCCCCCCGACTTCGTGATCACCTATGGACTGGACGGCTCGCGGTTGTCCTGGCAGCACTGGACCGAGAAGGGCGAGCTCCATCCGAACTCGGCGGACCACATCCGGTTCGATGGCATGCTGAGGTTCGTGCAGTACCAGACGGAGGATTGGACAGGCGAGGGGGAGGAGAAGACCGTGGGTTTCAGCCATGGGCCGGATACTCCGACGAATCTGGTCAGCAGGATCCTCGGCGTCTACGATCGGAAAGCCCCCCGGAAAGTCCAACTCGCCGACCTGTTCGGCGCGGCGTTCAAGGAATTCGCCGCCGGCAAGGCCTACTCCGATCTGTACTCCCGCTACATGGGCGTGGCCTGGGACGCTCCGGACACCTCCGCGTGCCCGGACTGGAAAGACGTGGACGCGGCCGGCGGCGGCCTCGCGGCGCTGGGCGACCGGGACTCGGTCCGCATCGGCGTCTCTCCCTCCTCTCCCTACTACTACAAGGAGGAGGGGACGCCCGTTACCGTCGCGGGGTTCGAATATGAGCTTGGCAACGCGCTCGTCGAGATCATCGGCCGGCATTACGGAAGACCCGGCCTGAAGGCGGAGTGGTGCGAGGCGCAGATCGAGCTGCCGGGCGACGGCACGGACAACGACGTCCTGTTCGAGGAATTCGAGCGGCGGATCAACGGCGGCGAATATGACCTGGTCTTCTCCGGCATCCTCACCCTGGGCCGCCAGGACCGGGTAGCTTTCGCCTGCAACACCGAGCTCTTCCACATCGACGCGATCTACACGGGACGCGGTGATTTCGGGACCCCGCCCACCGGCAGTCTCGACCGGGCCGCCGCATTCCTGGCCGAAAAATCCCGTGCCACGGGCACGCCGATCCAGCTCGTCCATACGGCGGCGAAGGACCAGACCAAGGCGGCCGCGAGACTCGCCGAGAGGATCCGCCAGTCGGGTGGAACGTGCGAGGAATCGACGATCACGCTGCCGGAGATCCCCGCGGCCATCCATCCCGGACCCGGAGAGGAGCCGCGTGTCCACGTCTACGTGGGGGACATGATCCAGATCCAGCGGATGTCGCGCCCGGGTGGATATCCGGTCGATCTCGGCCTCAACCTCTACACCGACCCATACGACATCATCACACCGCTCTTCCTGGCGCCGTTCGGCCGCAAGAGCGCTTGAGGAGAAGCCCATGAGCGAGGCTCCGTGCTACGCCGTTTTTGCCGAGTATTCCCCCACCATCAAGCCCATGAAGCCGGGGATGAACACGCGCGTGTTCAATCGCATCGAGTCCCGCTCCGCGGACGGCTCGATCCAGCTCGATGAGCAGACCGGCGTCGTCACCCTGCCTCCCGGGACCTATCACATTACCGGTTTCTCCACGACCGTCTACTACACCGGCAACGAGCCGCCCGAGATGGTCGAGCCCCGGTCCCCGGCGTGTGGTGGCTACTGCCGGCTGCGGCGCGCGGAAGAAGAAGCGGAGGACCGCGACGCCGGCTTCGCCTTCGGCAGCATCTGCACGGCCAACGCGATCCCCAGTCTGGTCGAGACCTACTTCACCACCGGCGAGGAAGCCCACATCGTCCTGGAACACCAGAACGGCGGAGATCCCAAGGACGTCTACCTCCAGGTCTATAGCGGCGGCTCCTCCGCGCACGTGTTCGCGCGCCTCTGCGTCCGCCGCCTATAGAGATTCTCGCGCGAGGCGGTCGGCCCGCTTGAGCAGCTTGGGGATGCGGTGGGGTCCCTGCATCGAGGCCACCCAGCGGGCCGCCTCCGTGGCGCTGACGCCTTCCGCCGTGACGTACAGCGGCGTCCGGCTGAGCCCCCGATAGACCGGGACAGCGTCCGTGGCACCGGCGAACGGTTTCTTGGCGACCCCGACCACCGCCGCCCGGCCACCCAGCGCAGCGTGGAGATGGGCGCCCAGGCCGGCCCGCCCGGGACCGAGCCACACATACCCGTCCACAACAACCACATCGGCCGCCGGACCGCGCTCCAGTACACCGAGAAGGCAGGGCAGCTCCCGGCGGAAGAACTCGCCCGGCTGGTAGGGAGCGACATCGCGGAAGGTGGCCACCGCCTCATGCTCAGACTCGACCGCCAGCCAGCCACGGAACCACACTCCCGCGGCGACTGCCATGGGATCGCGGTAATCGACGTCGACGGCGGCGATCAGCACGTCACTCGTCACAAGTCGCTCAGGTACCGGCTCAAAGTAAGCTTGCCGAGTAGCTCACAACGTGGGCCAGGGCGTGAGCGATCATGGCTGATTCCAGGCCGTATCGCCAGAAAAGGTAGCCGAACAGCAGTCCAAACATCGCGTTTGCGCCCACCACGAACGCCACGAGGCTCCCGGTCAACTCTCCAACCAGCGTTGCCGCTGCTGGCAGGTGACCGGCGCCGAACAACAACGCGCTCATGACGATGGCAAGCCAGACGAAAACTGCCCTCGGAGCACCCTGGCGGCGTTGCATGAACCTCCACGCCAGCCATACCAGCAACGTCATGAATCCCCACCTCAGAAGCAGCTCCTCCGTGATCCCGCCGTAAAGCACGCGGGCTAAGAGTGGCACGTTGAACTGTTCCTGTACATTCACCAGTGCGGCGGGAGAATAACGGCCGATGATAAAGAGCAGGATTCCGCCCAAGGCTCCGGCGGTCAGGCCCGGGATCAGTGAGGGCCGGAGCGCGGACCCGAGCGCACGAGTCGTTACCACGGCCTCGAAGGCAGGCGCCCGGAGGCCGACCGCCGGAGCCAACGCAACGCCCCCCCAGACGGCAAGCGCGAGCAAAACGGTGCTTTGCGCCAGGCTTGCCAAGGAGATTACCCACAGAGGCGCTGGGAGGACGACTTTCGTCGCCAACTGGGGCAGCACCGTGACCGTCAAGACGATCACACCCAGCATACCGGCGGCCCAAAGCAGCAGACCGAGCCGGAGCCGCGGCACCTGAGCTGCGTCCTGCGTCACCGGCTGTTCACAGAGAGTATCCCGTGCCATATCGATCACAAGCAACGCTACGGTGGCCATGGAAATAAAACTCCTCAGGCCTTGGCGTTCTCCACTACGTATTCCAGCGACAGGGTCCCCGTCTTCTTGTAGGTCCGGGTGCTGACCAGCTTCAACCGGGCCCGGTTGGCCGGGCCTGGCAGCAGAGGCAATCCACCACCGAGCAGGACGGGGATCACCGCGACCTCCACGGTATCCACCAGCCCGGCGTCGAGCAGGCTGCGGAAGAGCGAGCCCCCGCCGAAGAGCCAGATGTCCTTGCCCGGCTCCGATCGCAATCTGGACAGGGTTTCTTCCAGGTCCTTTCCGAGAATCGTGACCTTCGGGTAATCCTCCTGACGCAGCGTACGGGACGCCACGAAGACCTTCATCCCCGGCATCCCCCCGCCGCCATGACCCTGCGCCGCTTCGAAAGTACGGCGTCCCATGAGAATCGTATCGAAACTGTTCATCAACGCCCCGAAGTCGATCTCCGGGTCCATGAGGATCCAGTCGCTCTCGCCGTTCGGGCCGGCGATGTACCCATCCAGGCTCATCGCGACGCTATAACGGATTTTTTTCATGGCCTTGAACCCCGCTGCCGATCATCCCCACGATCGGCAATCCCACGAACGGGAAATGTCCGATCAACTGGCCCCACCAGCTGGCACCGACGTTGGGTGGGCGGTGCGTCAGCAGTGGGATGACCACCAGCGACATCACCAGCCAGATGAACGGTCCGTAGACCGCGGCGACCTTGACGATCCCGTACCGCGAGGCGAGCACGCGGCGCAGCCAGGCCCATTTCATGACGAGGAACAGGAAGACCGCGGACCAGCCGAACGCTACGCCGAAGTGCATCAGGACGCCGATCAGGGCCGGGAGGGTCCCGCCGCCGATCGCCTCCTTGCCCAGGAGGGTCGAGGCGACTCCCTGCCAGAGCCGCGCCACTGTTGAATGGTTGAAGAAGACGCTCTGGACGGTTGCGAAGAGCCCGTCAGTGACGCCGGTCAGGAGGCCGGCGCGCACGAGCCGCGACAAGGGGTCTCGGATCATACGGCCAATATAGTACGAACAACCGAAGCGGGGGCAGCGATTGCCCTCGCGAGGGCAGCCATTGCCCCTATGGGGGCAGTCATTGCCCTCATGAGGGCAGCATGGTACCTCGCGAGGGCAGTCATTGCCCCCATAGGGGCAGGCGTTGCCCTCATGAGGGCAGCCATTGCCCCCGCGAGGGCAGTCACTGCCCTCACGGGGGCAGCACGATCCCCCGTGAGGGCAATGGTCGCCCCCATGAGGGCAACGACTGCCCCCACGGGGGCAATGGCTGCCCCCGGTTCGGGGAACGGCTGTGCGAGGCTGTGCGGAGGTCAGCTCTCTTCGGAGGACGGGGTGCCACCGGCAGGGGCGGCCGGCTCCGGGTCCGGGGTGGCGGGCGAAGGAGCGGGCGCGAGGCCGATGGCGGCGAGCAGGTCCGGCCGGGGATAGACGGCGACGCCGACCTCCTCTTCCACCTTGCGCGTGCGGCGGCGGGTGGGCCGGATGCGGTAGCGGACCAGCCCTTCGTTGCGATGACCGAGCCGGCTGCGGATCGCGCTGCGGATCTGGACGACGAGGTCCGCTCCCTTCTTCCGGGTGATCCGCAACTGCTGTGTCACGGCCTGCTTGCGGGCCTGGAGATCCCGCTGGTCGGCGGCCAGGAGCTTCAGGGCCAGGATCACGGCCCCGAGTTGTTCGCGCAGGCCGCGCAGGGCCGGATCGTTGAGCGCCTCGTTCTCTCCCAGGGCGCTGTACAGCGAATCCCACTCCTCCCGCGTGTCGGCAATCGACACTTTCGGCATGTCTCTCTCCTTTGTACCCGTTCCGGCGTTTGCTCTATCTTACGAGGAAACCGGCGATCCGTCACTACCCGTCCCGAGGCTCGGAGGCCCCGGAGTCAGATGCCGTTGATCAGGTACACGTGGTAGAAGTAGACCTCACGGGCGAGAAAAGTCGCTTTCGAGCGCCATCCCATGTAGCGGGTCGTGGATGTCGGCGAGGAAACCGCTTCCAGGCCGAGATCCCGGCTCATCCGGAGAGCCCGCTTCATGTGCAGGGGATCGCTCACGACGGCGGCCGTGCGGAGCCCGGCTGAATCCATGACCCGCTTGGCTTCGAGCAGGTTCTCATAGGTGGTGCGGGAGCGCGTCTCGATGAGGATGTCCGGAGCCGGAACGCCCTCTTTCAAGGCGAGATCGCGGGCCACCTCGGACTCGGCAAGGGTTGCGCCAGGGCCGTGGCCCCCGGTAAAGACCAGCTTGCGGACGGTGCCGGCACGGTACAGGGCAAGAGCGTGGCGGATGCGCTCGCGGAAAACGGGAGAGGGCACGGAGCCATAGGCGGCCGCCCCGAGCACGACGGCGGCATCGTGGGAAGTGGCCCTGTCGCGGGCGCCGAAGCTGACGATGCTCGAAGCGAGAATCGCCAGCCAAAGCATCAAAGCCCCGAGCAGGATACCGAGCATTCTTCGGATCAGATGTTTCGTAAACCCGCCGCCGGGGAAAGTGCTTGACCACCAAGCGCCTCATCTTAGGAGGGGCTCCGGTTCCTCGTCAATCCGGCGCGGGGTTCGAGGGATCGCAGATCCTATCACCTGCCGGCCCTGGACATGTCCATGAAAAGCTCCTAGTCTTTTCTCATGAACGAGGAGTCGCTCACGGCCGATGAGCTGCTCGAACACCTTGGGCACATTCTTCACGATGTCCAGTACGCCGAGCCCGGAGGGCCGCTCTACGCCAGGAAGGTGGACTTCACGCGGCTGGCGCGCGCCTGGATCGTCGAGCACTACGAAGCCATCCGCAAGGCGATCTGCAAATCAGACTACCGCAAGGTTCTGAATCATCCGGCCAACGATCTCTTGATGTTCATCATCGGCCTCCTGCAGGCTCACTTCCCCAGTGCGATTGCCATCCCGCTCGCCTATTACATCTGCAAGGTAGGCGTCCATCAGCTCTGCACACAGGAGGTGGACGAGCTCCTGCGGACGAAACGGTGAAGAGTCATGGCGGACCGTTACCTGTTACGCCTCCTCGACGGCCAGCGCATCTACGCTCTCACCGAGCAGCTCTCGTGGTTTATCCGCATCTACGATGAGCTCGACGCGAAGGAGATGGCATCGCATGAGTGGTTGAAGGATGCCGTCGCACCGCCCCGTCCGGCCTCCACGGCACCGCACGCCGTGGTAGGAAACCTCGAGCGGCAGCACAAGCTTTTTGCTCATTCGATCTACCTTCATGAGTACTGCCACTTCGTCCAGATCGCGGCGTGCCCGTATTACGCGTACCTGCAGACGCTGCAGCACTGCCAGACGTGGCTGACCATCGGTCTCGCGCGCGAGCTCGGCGAGACGGGCGCCTGCGAGCTGCCGCTTCTCGACTCCGTCCGCAGGCGTGCTGCGAGTGATCCTCGCTTCCGGCGCCTGGATCAAAACTACGCCGCTCCTTGGGAGGCGTGCGAAGCCATCATCCGCGCCCTCGAGCAGAGCGACAGCGGCGACCTCGATATTACGGCGCGGTTCGCAGAAGCCGATCGGGCGCTCGCACGATTCAGCCGCCGGTTCGAGCCCGGGTTGGGCGGCCTCCTCCTCCGTCTCCTCGGACGCGGCCTCAGCATCAAGCCGGGAGAGTGGGGCGCGCTCGTGCGGCCCGGGGGGAGTCTCGGCCAGCCGCGCGTGATCTCGCGGCAGAGCCATGGCGCGGCACCCTTCGGCGCGCAGGCCATCGCCGAGGCCGCCGCCACCGCGGTACAGATCGCCTACATCGCCGGCGTCGAAGGCTGGAGCCCGTCGGTGCTGGAAGAGATCGAGAAGCTCGTGCATCACTCCGCGCTGGAGCCCATGGCCGTGGCGCTCGAGTCGGAGCGCTTCCGCGCACTCGATCGCTACCCAAAGCTCCTCACGTTCCTGATGTTGTGCGACGTTGCATTGCAGTCGCCGCTGCATCCTCTGCTCGCCGGGCTGGCCAGGAATCCAACCTGGGAGGACCTCCATCCCGGGCACCGGTTCCGCCGGGCGGTGGCTCTCCTCGATCAGTACAAGATTCCAATGCCAGCCATCGACGTTTCCGCCCTGCTCGGGTTTGAAAAAAGGAAGCCCCAGTTGCTCCCGCCGGTGGCCTTCGAAGGATACGCGGCCCTGGTGCGTGGCGACCAGGAGCCCGAGTTGCGGGAAGCTCGATGCGCTCGAAGAGGAGATCTGCCGCCTGGCAGGCTGGGGCTCACCCTTCTGGTTTTCCCAGGCGTTCAGCGAAATGCGATCAGGGCGGGACGACTTCGTCACGCCCATCCGCGCCGAAGCGCACAGGCTCCGCCTGAGGAAAACCGCTTTGACGCTGATGCCGTTCTCTGCCTGGCTGCATCGCGCTCTGCAGCCGCCGGCGGTCTTCGTGGGCAAGGAATTCCGGAAGCTCGCCGATCAGCGGCGGCGGCGAGGCGGATCACCGGCGCCTGATCACGAACCATCTGGCGGCGCGTTTCGCGCGGCAACTGATGACCGCTCCCGCGGTCGATCTGTACGGCAGCGACTCGGTCGTCGAGTCCTGGCTGGTGTCGCAGAACCAGGCGGACAGGATCAGGGACACCTTCCGCGCGATCTTCAGGATCGATCCGGCCTCGGTCGATGCCGAGAGTAGGATGGTAAGCCCTCGCATGCGGACCGCGCCCGCGGTCACGGGTGCCCCTACGAAGCTGAAGACGCTGGCGCAGAGAATCGAGATCGCCGGATCGCTGCTTTCGTTTCCGCCGGAGGAAGTCGCTGCGTCCGCATCGCAGTCCGCAGCCGCGGACGCCGCGGAGCAGGGCCAGCGGGCTGCCGGCGAGGCCGTCCTGCGCGAATTGATCGCGCAACGGGCCTCGGGATCCACGTTGCGGAACGCCTTGCTGGAGAGACTCGACTCGTGCGGCCACGTCCGCTCGGCCTTCGAAGGCGCGAAACAGAACCCCTTCGTCATTCACATCCAGTGCGCCGCGGGCCACCTCCTGCACTGCGAGATCAATACCGTGTGGATGCTCTCCGCTCTCTATGAAACGTACCCGTTCCGGCTGGTGTGCTTCGAGGGAGGAGTCGGAGTCGCGGGGGCCGCATGGCTGAAGGCGTTCCCTTTTCCAAAGGCCAGGAAGGAAGTCTCGCTCGGGCACCTTGAGAACGGGCAGCTGCGCGGCGAGGAGTTCCTGGCAGTCGCGGGAGACGAAGCGTTTCTGCTGTTCGGCGTTGACAACCTGTATTTTCGAAGAGAGATCGGGAAGGGGCGCAACCTGTGGGATCAGCGCGCGCGCGTCACCCTCCGGAACACGCTCGAAAAGATGGAGGACATCGGCGAGCGCGTAGGGGTTTTGATCGCGACGTCGTCCGTGCAGCCGGTGCTGGAAAAGACGCTCCGCCAGCTCGACTACTCCTGGGTCTCCTGGGTCCCGAAGTCGGCCGCCTCCGAGAGCCTGGAGCCGCGGTACGGGACTCCGCTCAAGATCACGGGCGGCACAATGTTTGATACGAAGCTCCGCGAGCTGTTCGATGAAGAGCCGCCTGCGAGCAAGCCGTTGGACGAGTTGCTTTCGTAGGACCATGCGGCGGTCCTCCTTTGCCAGAAGGGTGCATCCGGCCACCGCGGCTCGCCTTGATAAATCGACCGCCTCACTTTGAGGTAATCATCGAACGCCGCTCTTTCGGCCTCCGCGTACCGGGCGAACGCCGCGGTGCCCGGTTCGGAAAGGAGCAGACGGGCGAGCGCAAGCCCTTTGCTCAAGGCGACCGTGACTCCTGTTCCCGTCAGGGGATCGTACGTCGCGGCAGCGTCTCCCAGCGCAACCCATCCATCTCCGCTGAGAGTCCGCCGGATCGCGCTCATGGCTGGCGCAACGCGCAGGCCGGTGAGGCTCGCGGGAGAAAAACGTGACCTCATGAGCGGAGAGCGTTCCAGCTGCTGGAGAAAAAACTGTTCACGCTCAGCGCTGCCGGCAGGGAGCAGATCGGCGTCGGTCATGAAGGCGAGGACCGCCCTGCCCCGCGGCAGGGCCGCGGCATACCACCAGCCGCCGGGTACGGCTTCGATCGCGAAACGCAGATCCGGCACGGGGTCCGCCGGCGGATACGCCATGAGGGCCGCCAGCGAGTCGACCCGCACGCGCTCTCCCGTGCCGGTGAAGGACCGGCCGCGCCCCATGGCCTCGATGAGAAGAGGCGTCCGGAGGACCCGCGGCGTTTCGGAGCCGCGGCGCACATGGATCAGCCACTCGCTTCCCGCCCTTTCCACGGCTTGGGCCTGGGTCCCCTGGAGGACCAGCGCTCCGGCCCGCGCCGCGGCGCCGAGCAGCATCGATTCGAGGTCGGCGCGGTCCACCAGGAAGCTGCCGCCATAGGGGCTCGCCGCGGCGCTCTTCTCCTCCACCTCAGGTCCCCAGGCCGAGATGGTACCGGCGCTCCGCAGATAGCCGCGGGACGCGAGCTCCTCCCAGACTCCCAGCTCGCGGAGGGGGGCCTGCACCCTGGCGTCGATCACCTCCCCGGCCTTCCAGCCGGGCGACGGGCTCCGTTCGAGGAGGATGCACCGCGCGCCGCCCCGGGCCAGGGCGAAGGCACAGGCCGCGCCCGCCGGTCCACCACCGATGAGGACGACGTCGGAGCGCATGCCGGCCTTTCAACCGCCCAGCCCAGGATCTCGTCCGGTTTCGGCCATCACCTCCTGCCCGTTGACCGTGATCCGGTCCACGACCCCGAGCCTGGCGAAGTGCAGAACCATGTTGAGATGACTCTCGGGGGAGTTGGTATCGTCCGGCCCTGGCACCACGAGACCGCGGTCCCAGCGGAAATCCGGCGCCGTCGCAGAGCCGTCCTCCCGGAAGAGCGCCGTGTCGGGCCGCTGGACGGGCCACCACTGCACCACGCACTCCATGAAGTCGGCCTGCCATGGGACCGCCATGCGCTGCGTCACGGAGCCCGCCTCCAGGGTGTTGGGACCGTTGAAATCATTGAACGAGCCGCGAGTGAGCCTGCCGAGCTCGCTGTAAAGATTCGGATTGGTGGCGAGAAAACCCATTTCAATGCCCGGGAACAGGCCGCTCCCCATGCAACGCGTCAGAGCGGCCCGGTCCAGCTCCTCGGCAGCGTTCAGCTGCGGGCCGGGCGCGTCCAGATCGCTTTCGAACCGGCCGTCGGCCCAAGGGGTCAAAAGGTCGCTCTTCTGCGTCCGGGTGAGACGGAAACCATCGAGCTCGTTCTCGCATTCGAGCAGGATCGCGAGCGCATCCTCCCGGCGGGACCGGGCGCCCTCGCCCGGGTCGGCGAGCGCCGCGAGATCCTGGATCGTCTCGGCAAGGTCGCTCCAGAGGGGAATGCGGTTCACCCACCGCAAGCTGGCGGCTCGCTCCAGGATGGGCCGGATGTCCTGCTGGAACGAGACCCGGCCCGGGTGCGGAAGCCGCCCCGCTTGGACGAGCGTATCGAACATCAGGTCATGAAGTGAGACAAAGGGCCGGACTTCGGGGGCGAAATCCGGCGGACCGACGATCACCCAGGCCCCGTCGTGCACCCGCTCGCGGCTGCCGTCGGGAAACTCGAGCTCGGCATCCACCGGCCCATCGGAGATGTCGTCGAACCAGCCGTCGTTGTTGAGGAAATCCGGCAGCGAAGCCATCGGCGTCTCCCAGGAGGCGGACTGGCCCATCCCGCCCAGGACCACGAGCCGCCCCTGGTGATCCGTACCCGCCTCGCCGAGCAGCACCTCCCTGTCCATGATCTCGCCCCGGAGAGCCTCCAGAGGGCGGTTCGCCCCCCCGATGCCGGAGAGCGAGGCCGAGGCCGCCAGCCGGGTCCGGTCGGTGACGCCGTTGTTGCGGCGTGAGACGCCGGCCCCCGACGGCCTGGGCACGATGATCCTCTCCCCTTGCGGACCGGTGGAGCCCCTCATGAACGGACCGGCGGCCTTGCGGTCGCCGAGCGTAACGGACCAGTGGACCGTGGCCATGCCGGGCGTGACCTCGCCAACGAAGGTCAGGGCGCCCGTCGCGTCGTCGCGTTCGTATTCGAAGACCCGGAACCGGGCTCCCTCGCGCCGCATCAGGAACGAGGCGTCTTTATAGCCGCGGAAAGCGGCCTCGCCTCCCGGCGAAAGCTCGAAAGGCCTTCCGTCCTTCGTCTCCGAACCGAGGAAATACCCATCCTGGCTCGGCCCGACGCGGGCGACGCCAATCCCCGGATGAATCTTGTAGTGCTTTCCCATAGGACCTCCTGTGTGCGGGCTCGGTTCAAGGTTCTTGCGGGATCACCAGGTCTCCCCGCCGGCTTTCGAGAAGCTCCCGGACGGTCCTCGCCCGGCTCCGCAGGGTGACGTGAAGGCCGGCCTGGGTTTCCAGCATTCCCGCCAGGGCCAGCGCCTGCGTGATCCGGAGATCGATCTGCGCGTGCATCTCCTCCGGGCCGTCCGGAATGCCGGGCAGGCTGAGACAGAGCGACAGTTGCGGGCTGTTGGCCTCATCGCGGATCGGCAGGCGCGGGAGGACGCGGGCATAAGGCCCCAGGGCTTCGCGCATGAGCGCGATACAGAAGCCGGCGACCCGGCTCCGCTGCGGCCCGCCGAAACCGCTGTCGCGGTGCAGGGCTAGGACGATGGCGATCAAAAGGATTTCATACAGCAGATCTCCGAGCCGGGCGAAATCGATTGCCACCGGCGATGTGATCTGCGCCTCCGGCTTGCCTGGAGGCGCGCCGGAGCCCTCGAACCACGGATCGGTCGCGAAAGGCCGCGCGATCGGACCCGCCTGTTTCGCCGTGCGGTACGCGCTGACGAAGCGGTCGAAATGCGCGTCGGCCTCGCCATTGAATCCTTCGCCCTGGGAGGAAATCCGCACCACCGCGTGGAGCGCGCCCTTGTCGCCCTCGCGGGACTCGATGGGCTGCACGATCACGGAGTCCGTCCCGGACTGCCAGTCCTCTTCCCTGGCCTGCGAAGAGAGGGTGCCGGCGGCGGAAACGTCCCGACGTGCCGGCCCGGAAACATCTCCGCGACTTTTTCGACCGGGTAATCCGGCCAGGGCTCCTGGGTGGGATCGGCAAGCGGCTCGTCTGACGGCCTCAGGAGCCAATAGATCTTCATGTACAGAAGGCCGATCCGGTGGGGCTCCATGTTCCCGGCCGAAGCCGTCGCGTCGGCGATGAGATCAGGCAGGACGTCCAGGTCCTCGGGATCGACCTCCTCCCGGCCCGGCATCTCGCAGACCGCGTACTTCGCGATGACCCGAGAGTCGACCGGTTGCAGGCTGAAGGGAAAAGGATCGAATGCGTTCGGGCTCCGGTCGTACCTGCCGAGATAGGGCGCGTCCCCGGCGGCGAGGAGCAGGTTCTGCACCGTCACCAGGTGCCCCATCTCTTCGATGGAGATCAGCTTCACCAGGGACGCGAGCGCGGTGTCCGTGCAGGAGTAGGCGGCGTACAGGTATTGCGCCATGAGGCCGTGCTCGACCTCGGCGGCCGCGAGGAGGGCTCTCCAGCTCTCCTTCCGGGTCCAGATCCGGAAAGGCCGGCAACCCCAGGTCCTGCAAGGCGGATTCGAGATCGAGCGCGAACGGGGCCGCGGCGACTTCAGCGGCTTCAGCGGGCTCGGCGGCCTCTGCAGCCACCGGCCGGACCCACACCACACCTTGGCGATGACGTCGGGACATGACTACCTCCCAATCCTGATAGACGGACGGAGAATCAGGATTCCGTCCTGCCCGCCTGCGGGTTCTGAATGTCACGATTACCCGCTGGGAGGTACCAGGATAGATAAGGGCGTCCTCGAAGACACGCCTTTTCTGGCCAATCCAACGATTGTTTCGGATCTCCAAACAAGGAGGTGTTTTGGAGCTCTGCCAGAGATTCCCGGCCCGCGGGCCGCCATTCTCCCGAAGAAACTTCCATTCAGCCGGCTGGACTCTGTCTAGAGGAAACTGAAATTCGGAGGAATTCTCCATGAAAAAAATCGTTCTCTGCTCCCTGACTCTCGCCTGCCTTTTCGCCCTTCCGGCTCTCGCTGCCCCGGTCCATACCGTCGAAAGCGGTATCGACGTCTGGTGGACCCCGGGGGATGGCACCACCTTCATCACCTTTGCCAACCGTGCGATCCCCAAGGGCTTCTTCTGCCCGAGATCGGAAGCTTTCACTGGCAAGATCATCCTCCGCGGCCGTCCCCTCGCCACGGGAAGGCCCGGTGAGCTTCGGAGGCGCGGACACCATCGTCCAGCGTCTCGACAACGCCACCTTCGGCGAGAACGGCACCGCCGAGACCCGCATCCAGCTCCGGGCGTTGCAACTGGAGAACGTTACTCCCTTCAAGACCTCCTGTGGTGACTACAACATCCGGGTCGTCGCCCATGGCGAGCAGCCCATCACCAAGATGAGAATCATCAAGGAAAGCGAAAACGGCGGGCGCTACGTGGCGCCGGTCCGCGTCAACTTCAAGTTGACCTTCATGCCGGCGGACGGCATCTCGGCGAAGCGGCTGGAGATCATCCGGAGCTTCCGTCTCCTGCCCGCCACCAACGCCACCTGGAACGCGGTCCGCTACAAGAGGCCCAGCGCGCGGTCCGCCAGCGTGATCGTAGATACCGACGGCGACCAGATCCCCGATACCTCGCTCCCCAAGGCGCTTGGCAACTTCCTCGTGGGCATGAGCCCCGAGCGGGTCCGGGCTCTGGAAGCCAGGCAGCACCGGCTCGCCAAGACTACAAGGGCGGTGGACCCGGTGGAGAATACGGATACCGACGCCTGCGGGACCCAGACGTTGACGTACGAGGGATACGGCGACTACGAATGCCACAGCGGCTCCTCCGACCCCTCGTGCCATCCGGAAACGGAAGGCAGCTCGCACTGCCCCCAGCCCTGCGAGCCTTGCGTGGAAGTCGAGCCGATTGGCAACACCACGATTGGAGATTTTGGGGGCTAGGAGAGGGCTAGGAGCCCGCACGGCAGAAAACCAAAAACAAGGACACCAGGGACAGCAAGGACGGCAAGGACCTCAAAAGCTGGAGGACCGGTAACGATCCGGGTAATTATTGTCCCTGTTGTCCTTGTAGTCCTTGGTGTCCTTGCCTGGCTTTTCTGGCGCACAGCCTCCCAGCCCGGCCAGGGGCGGCAGACCGCTTCTGCTGTATCACCGGGCCGGAAAGGTGCCGAACGGCGGGCGTGGAGCCGGCGTATTCCAATACCGGCACACATACTGCCGGACTTCCTGAAGCTGGTATTCCTTGAGCGACTCCTTCTCGATCTGCCGGAGGAGGTGCCGCCAGACCTGCCTCATCTGCTCATGAGAGCTGCTCCCCGCTTGGGCGAGCACCTCGGCAGCCTGCCGGTAGATCTGCTTCGCCTTTCGAAAGGCGCCTCGTTTGACAAGGATTTCAAAGAAGGTCAGCAGGGTCAGGAAGGCATCCTTGTACAGCTCTTCTTCCAGATACCCTCGGATGACTTCGCGAAAGGACTTCTCCGATTCACGCACGCAGCCAAGGGAGTCCAGCAGGAGGGCTTCCAAAGATCCTACATTCAGTTCTGTACGGCGCCCCCAAAACTGCTCATAGAGCGGCCGCGTAGCAACGAAGCTCCGCAACGCCTCCGACGGTCGGCCCAGGTAGACGAGGCATTCCGTGAGGATGCTCCTCGCCAGCATTTCGAGCCGTGCCTCTCCCGGCAGTAGCATGGCGAGTGCCTCGTCGGCCCGGGCGGCCGCTTCCTCGTGCCGGGAAGCGGCCAGCAAGGTGCTGGCCTCCTGCACAATCACCACAGAGAGACCTGATGGCTCCTTGGCAGACTGATAAAGCTCGGCGGCCCGTCCGAGCAGGCCCAGCGCCGTCTCGAAATCTCCTGTATCTGACGCAAGAGAAGCCCAGTTCGAAAGGAACCGCGCCTCGCGGGCCGGATCGCCGGAGCCCCGGCTCAGGTGATTCCTGACCGCCGCAAAGGCTGCGCGAGCGCCCTTCCAGTCGGCTGCGATACGCCGGGAGTTCGCCACCGCGATCATCGCCTCGGCCTGCAGATCGCTTTTGAGCTTCTGCGGATGGCGGAGGCTCGGAAGAGACCCGGCCAGGGCATAGGCCACGCGTGCGGTCTCCTCCCCCAGAAAGGGGTCTCCCGGGGCCACGGCCCGCGCTTCGGCGAGGACAACCTCGAACATTGTCCGGCTCCTCAGCGCGACCACGGAGTCAATCCTTTCGATCTGTTCCTCGGGAGACAGGGCCTTGCAGCTCGGCCCACCAGGCGCGGGCCTTGAGGAGGTCGAGGGCTTCCCTCTCCTCGTCTTCCAGCAGCTTCAGGACCGCCACAGCCCGCGGGTCCGCCGGATGCGCGAGAGGGCTGTCCTTCTTCAGCTCCGCCACCACCCGGGCGGCAAGCTCCCAGCAGGGCCGGCAGGCGATCAGATGAGGGACCATGCGGTCCACCTCCGCCCGAGCCGCCTCCCCGGAAAGAAGGCCGGTCAGCTCGGCCCAGGACAGGTGGGGTGCCATGTGGAGCTTGAGTATAACCAAATCAAGGAAAAAGAGGAGAAGGCCGAAGACCTCCTCCCCTTCCCGTCGCCGGTTCTGGAAAGCCGCCCACGGCTCTAGCCGTTCGGGTCCCAATGGCTCCCGGCGTCGTCCTCGTTGTCCACGGTGAGGCCGTCGGGGTCCCAGCCGCTCCCAACCTTGGCAGCGATGCCTGAGCCAAACAGCAGCGCGAACGCAAGCAACACACGGAACATAGGAAAACCTGCCTTCCCAGGAGGGTCTTACCGCGGATCAACCATTGACCCGGGTCAGAAAAATCTCCCGGCCGGCAGTGTGCCGCTTTGCCAGAGTCCGGGACAAGCAACAGCTTCCACCCGGCCGGGCCAAGCGGCGCGTCAGGCCGTCACAGCCGCCGCCGGCGCCTCCTGGGGAGGAGTCCGGCGGCGCAGGATCGCGGCGGAGACCAGCGTCACGATCAGCCCGACCGGGAAGACCTCCATGAAGGTGATGGCGGAGTTGAAGAGCGGGTTGGTATAGAGCTTCGCCATGTCGGCCATCTGCTCCGTCGTCTTCTGGATGGCCGCCGGGCTCTCGCCAGCCTCGCGCATCTGCGCGAGGAGGTGGGCCGTGTACTGGTCGAGGAAGTCGGGGAAGAAGTTGAAGTAGGCGATCTCCCAGGCGATCACGTACATGGCGCAGGCCGTCAGGGTGATGAGAAGGCCGACCCCGACCGCCTTGCCGAAGCTGATCGCCCCACCGCCCACGGTGTCGCGGTACGACCGGACCCCGAAGAAGACCAGCAGGAACGAAAGGACCATGGAGCTGTAGCCGATGACCTGGCTGTAGTCGTAGTCGAGGATCCCGTCCCTGCACAGAGGGAGCATGAGCGCCAACACCGCCACCAGCAGGCCACCCGACATGAGACCGAAGCGGAGCACGATTTTCTGCATTGCCGTTTCCTCCTTTGTCTGTTCCGCAGCCTGGCATCGTGGCGCGGCTCCGTCGTCCTACTTTCGGGTGATCTTCGGGCCGGAACCCGGAATTCATACTTTCGTTGACCCGCCGGATGATCTCTTCCGGGAGATCAAAATCCCCTCCTAGGGAATCAAACCGAGCTCCCTTCCCTTCAGCACGGCCTGGACCCGGCGGTTGACTCCCAGCTTGTCGAACAGCCGGGACGAGTGGGTCTTGACCGTGTTCTCGGAGACGAAGAGCCGCTCGCCGATCTCCCGGTTGCTCAGCCCTTCCGCGATGAGCCCGAGGATCTCGTGCTCGCGCTGGGTGATGCCCAGTTCCTTGAGCTTCCCCCTGTCGAGCACGAAGGGCTCGCCCGCCGCGACCCGTACCTCCTTGACCACCACCACTTCTTTGGACCGGGCCCACCGCAGCCCGAAATAGAGGCCCAGGGCGGAGAAGACCACCGCCACCAGGCCGCCATAGACCTCCGTGGGATAGGCGCGGACGAAGTGCTGGTACTCGAGGATCTTGAGCAACGCGATGAGCACGCCGCCCGCCAGGCCGTAAAGGATGGCGCGTTTCACGGGCGGAGCGGCCCGCGGCGGTGTTGGGCACGATGGACCGGCATCGGGTCCCTAGATACCATCGCACCCCGAGCGGGGTCAATCCGGCGTCGCCAGGACCCTGGAGAACATGGTCGTACGCGTCCTGTTCCTGCTCCGGTGAGCCGTAACGCTGACGGGGGAAGAGCCAGGTTCCCCGCCCTGGGTCCGGGGTAGTGGCGTCGGTATGGAGGAAGTTGCCGGCGCCGCTCACCAGCAGAAACGGTGCGCCACCGCCCTCAAGAGCTTGACGAGTGTGCTCGTGCCCGGACGCCCAAGCGAGGGGCGGCGACGCCTCGAGGCGGACCATCTGATAGTGCTTCGGAACGCCAAGTCGAGAGTGTCGGTACTGGCTGCCCAGTTCCAACAATCAAACGTTACCGATGAAGTTTATCTGTGCCGTGGCTGGACCAATTGCACTAATGTCCAGCCTCGAATCTGTGCCGTCCCACCATGCGCTTCTTGGGTTGGTTCCGCTGGCGAAGTGATCATTCACTCCTGCGCCAAAGAGATCTGAAGCGTCGCCATAGTTGTTTGGATCATTCTCCAAATCATTACGGCCGTCTGCTTGCACCAGCGAGCACTCGTAATGCAGTGCAGCCGTCATCTGCTCATTTCTGTTGTCACCCAGCTCGTCAATGCGCCAGATCGCTAGACCGGAACCAGGCAACGCCTGGTCACGCCCTGCCTTGTGTCGGTTCTCAATAATGTAGTACTCGGCGGGTCCCTTGCGGTGGATGAAGAACGCGTTTGATCCAGCCACGGCCGTTGCGTTCAGACCGGCGGTGATTCTAGTCAAGGATTGCGCCCACCCGGCGCGGTACTTGAGATAGGCATTGACATGGGGCGGATTCTTCTCGTCCGCGTTCGGACCCGCACACATAAGGCAGAACTTGCCGACGCCCGCCGATTCGTACCCATAGTCGTATAGATCAGGAAAATCACAGATCATATGGCCATTCTCGTGGCAGAACGTGCCTAGCGATAGCTCATCTGTCATGTCCGTGATCTGGTAGTCATAAGTATTTTTACCGGGGGCGAGCTGGTAGGGCGTCAGCAGGTGGTAAGAGTGAGGCCAAAGCCCTTTCGCCCAGTTGTTGACCCGGGTCCCAGCGTAGAAGACGTTCGTCGCGTAGACATAATCTTGATCGTCTGCCGTGAGTCCTGTGAAGTCGAAGCCTTGAGCCTGGTGATAGTCCAATGCCTCTTTGATCAGTTGCCGAGCCCGGATCGGTTGGTCAACAGCCTCGTTTGTATAGTAACTCTGAGGGTGAAGCGCCGTGTAGTAGGGGGTAACGATGTTCGTATATTTGAGCCTGCCTCCGGAGACTTCCAAGAAATAGTCGTACACGGACCCATTGTTGCCGAACCCGGAGTAGCCGGGCGTATTACAAAAGTCTTCCACCTCGTCACGTGTGATGGTTCCGGGCACGTCGGGGAACTGAATGAGCAGGCAAAGGCCGACAAAGTTGCCGACCGTCTGACGTTGAGGCGGAGCGGGGGCAATACCGGGCGCCGCCGCAACGTTGCGAAGCACCTCTTTGAACCGCTTGCGCCGCTCCTCCCAACGGGAGGTTCCCGGCGGTAAGCCCGGGCTCTCCATCGCCTTCGCCTTTGCAGCCTCGCGCTTTACGCGGACACTGGGGGTTAATCCTATATTTCTCGGATTCACGAGGCGCGGCCGTGCCCCGGTGGGGATCAGTTCGTCGCCGTCCAGGCTCACGTCGGCATATTGATAGAAACCGGTAGCGGGATCCTCGACCACAGTGTAGCCGTTCAGGGTCTCGAAGACGGCGTGGTGTTGATCGCCCCAACCTCGGACCCGTAAGGCAGTCCCGTCAGGTTGGGTAAAGGTGAACTCCTTGCCAATGAATGGGGTTGACATAGACATCTCCCTTTTTCGGTTATCAGACTAGATTAGCTCCTATCCCTATTACTCCCCGACCGAGCCCGGCAGGTATCGTTCCCGGGATTGGTGGTCTATCCTGGAATCTGGCCACCTACCTCCTGGGTTGCCAGGTGTCGCCGCCTTGCTGCTGCCCGCAGGGCGAGCATCGCGGGCCAGAGGATCACGAATGAGATGATGCCAAGCACGAACGGTACGAGGACGAAAGAATAGAGTGCCAGACCGCCTCCGGCAAGCAGGTACACCCACCAAGTCGAGAGCGCCGGTGCTCGCTCCCTGGTCGCCCGAGAGGGAATAACATGCGTCGACAACGTATCGCCGACGAAGCCGCCGGACGCGTAAGCGAGCAGGAGTTGCTGCCATTGAGGGAAGAAAAGGGCACCGACGAGGGGGAGCGCCAGGTTTCCGATCGCGAGAGCCGTGAGAATGGGAGGAAGCCAACTCGGGCATGGCTCGATCCGAAGCAGAGAGCAGAGATAGCCGGCGAGGTTGCCCACCGACTCAAGCCAAGCGTGGTAGAGCACGAGGACCAATAGGACGCACACCACGGCAATTAACATGAGCACGTTCCTCCTTAGTCAACTGTGTAGAACTCATTACGAGTCGGTCTCTAAGACTCGCGAAGCTCGCCCGGCCGGGCAAAGACATCAGCCGTTCCTGTATGTAGACGGACAAGAATCAATACTTCCCTGTGCTCCCTTGGTTGGCCGCCCCTTAGCGACCGCGCAGTTGCAGTTGTCCGACCGGATGGGGAGAAGACGGCCGGGAGACATCCAGTACCTGCACCACATTGCCGGCCGCCAAAGTTCTCGCGTCGGCGAGCGCGAAGGCTGGATAGGAGGCCAAATATTCGAGAGGTAAGTGCATTCGAGCGGCGAGCACCGGCGTCCGCGGCTGCGCAAGATCGATCGGCAACACCTCTGGAGGCTCGTTGAGCGTCGCCACCGCCGCCAGGGTGCTGCTGGGGCCGGGGCCGGGCAAGGCGCGGGATCCCCTTTTCCATTTCCCGTGCGGTCGCGGGTGGGTGGGATCTAGCGGCAACTCACAGCGATCTCAACCTCGCCAGCTCGGCCGTTGCCTGGGCGAGGATTTTTGTGCACTCGAATTCGTCTTCGCGCCGCCCTGCCGAGAGAATGGCCTCTTGCAGAGCGCCTTCCGCCTCCGGGTGCCAGCCGATGTCTGCATAGACAAGAGCCACCAGGAGCCAGCAGTCGGCCGCCTCCCATGCCGCCTCCTCGTCAAGGACTCGGATGCACGCGCCCGCGTCCCCCAGGACCCGCTGCATCTCGTCGAACGACGCCTGTTTTGCAAAGGCATCGGCCGTTCGAATCAGCGCCAGACACTTCTCCTGGAGGGCGCTGAAAAGCGCAAGATCGGTTGGAACCAGATGCGCGACACGCTCCGCGTTGACGGGGTCACCGGAGTCCGCCAGTTGTTGGGCCAGTTGGGCGAGAGTCTCAGCGCGGATTTCAGGATTGTCCTGAATCGAGAGCGCGACCTCTTCAGACCTGGCCCAATCCCGGTTGCGGGCGAGTTTCCAGGAGAGCGCACCGCGGCCGACGGCCGAGGTCAACCGGGAGAAGTCGCCGGTCGCGATCGCGTGGTCGACTTCCTGGTCCAGAGCGGCAGCCCGCTCCATCGCCGCCTTCATCTCTTCGGGCGTAAAGATCCTGGGTATCTTTGGCGAGCTCATCAGGTCATTCGAGGCATCTTCCGTCAGGGCTTCCCTGCCTGGGTGTTCACCAACTCTTCCACCTTGCTCCAGTGTTGTACCGCAACAGCAATCCAATGGACATTGGCTTGTCCCTGAACTGCAGATAGAGCCTGAGATTCCTCAATTGCATTGGCGTCATTCAATGCTCCCGTCCCTCAGGTTGTGATACAGCGCCAGCGACTATATCACCTCCCTGGGAGCACCGTGGCGGGAGGGGTCATGGTGAGTTCAGGACCTTGGAGAACACGGTCCTGCGCGTCCTGTTCCTGTCAACGGTGATGACGGACACCGAGGGTGTGCCCTCCGCGGGAATGTCGAGCCGCATATAGCCCCCGCTGAGCCGCACCCTTGAAGAGGGGAAGAGCCAGGTCCCCCGCGTGCGGTCCGGAGTGGTGTGATCGGTATGGCCGAAGTTGCCGGTGCCGCTCACCAGCAGGAATTGTGCGCCACCACCCTGAAGGACTTCCAGGGTGTGCTCGTGCCCGGAGGCCCAGGCGAGAGGCGGCGACGCCTGGAACGCGCCAATGATCGCTGTTCGCATGTGCAGATTCCTGGCGTCGCCCTGATCCTGCTCGTCCGGCGTTCGATCGGTGCCGTGCGGACCGCCGCTGATCAACGGATGATGCGCGACGACGATGGACAATCGGCCATTGGCGTTCGAGAGCACGTTTGTGATGGCCGCGGTAACGCCCGCTTCAGTGATTGGATCGCAATCCGCCGCCGTCGGTCGTTCGAACTCGTGAAGCCACCATTGCGTATCGAGAAATACAATCTGAAGGCGGTCGCCGGCCGGCCTCACCACCGGGCCCGGGCAACCGTTTCCCGGCAGCATTTCGACATTGGGGCGGCCGGATCTTGTGAGCTCCTGCGTCTGGCGCCTGATCCGTTCCAGTCCCTCGCGCCCCTTATTGTCCCAGTCGTGGTTCCCGGGAGCGAAGTAGACGCTGACGCCGGGATTCACGTTCGCGCTCTGCACCTGGGCCCGAAGGAGGGCCAGCGCCCGTCCGAAGTCGCGCGTATTTTCGTCCGGCAGGCCGTCGTTGTAGATGTTGTCACCCAGGAAAACGACCGCGACGTGACCGCTTCCCAGGCTGGCTGACACCGCTGTGACCTCCTCACGGAGCGCGGCGAGCACTTGGTCATCTGCACCGCGCTCACCGGCGTCGCCAATCAGGAAGACCGAGTCCGTCGCCTGTACCCGCTCGGCGGCGGGATCGATCTCGGGCGTCGGCAGATCAAAGGTGACGCAGGAAGAAAGGGCCAGGGCTGCAATGAGAAGGGGAAGGTTCTTCTTCGTGCGGATCGTTCGCATGCCAGGCTCCTCCATAAGGGTAGAACGGCGATGCTTTCTTTTCAGCGAGTAGACGGACCCAGGACTCGAATTCTCCTCCCCGTCTTCGTGCTTCCCGCCCTTCCAGGCTAGACTCCCCCACCATGAGAATCTGTACCGCCATCCTCTTGACCGGTCTTTTTGCCATCTCCTCAGGAGCGTTCGCCGTGGAAGGAAAGTGGACCCCGGAGCAGGTCCTGGAGCACGATGCGAAGTGGTTGCGCGAGCTGGGCCTCGAGATCCCCCCGGAGAAGCTGTGGAGCCGCGAGGGGGGCGGCCTGCTGGAAGCGGCCGTGAAGATCGAGGGCTGCTCGACCGGGTTCGTCTCGGCGCAGGGGCTGATGATCACGAACCATCACTGCGCGTTCTCCATCCTCCAGCAGCATTCGACGCCGGAGCGGGACCTCATCACCAACGGCTTCCTCGCCAAGACGCAGGCCGAGGAGCTGCCCGGCTCGGGGGTGCGCGCCACGATCCCCTTCAAGTCGACGGACGTGACGGCGGAGGTCGAAGCCGCCGTGCCCGCGGGCGCGGACGATCTCGCGCGGTTCCGGGCCATCGAGCGCAAGCAGAAGGAGATGGTGGCCGAGTGCGAGAAGGTGGAGCACCACCGCTGCCAGGTGGCGACGTATGACGGCGGCCTGCGCTATGTGCTGATCGACGGGGTCGAGTACCCGGACGTGCGGCTGGTGTATGCGCCGCCGCGGTCCGTGGGCGAGTATGGCGGGGAGATCGACAACTGGAGCTGGCCCCGCCATACGGGGGACTTCGCGCTGCTGCGGGTGTATGGCGGGCCGGACGGCCAGTCCGCGCCGCACGCGGAGACGAACCGCCCGTACAAGCCGAAGCACTTCTTCCCCGTTTCGGCCAAGGGGGTCGGGCCGGATGACTTCGTGATGCTCCTGGGTTACCCGGGCCTGACGATCCGCTCGTACACGGAGGCGGAGATGCGGGAGCGGGCCGAGCTGTTCTACCCGCGCCGGGCGGAGCTGTACCGCGCCTGGATCGACCTCATGGAAGCCGCTTCGGAGCAGGAGGAGACGGCCCGGATCGCGCTCGCGGACCGCATGAAGGGGCTCGCGAACCGGGAGAAGAACTCGCGCGGGCAGGTGACGGGTATCCGGCGCGGGAGCATCCTGGAGAAGAAGGCGGCCTCGGAGCGGGAGGTGCTGGGCTGGGCGGCGAAGCGGCCGGATCAGAAGGGCGCGCTGGAGGCCCACGCAGAGCTCGCCAGGCGGATCGAGGAGAAGCGGCGCACATGGGACCGCGACTTCCTGCTCGACCAGATGAAGGCCGGTCCGAAGCCGCTGGAGCTGGCGCTGACTCTGGCCCGCTGGGCGGGCGAGAAGGCGAAGCCGGACCTGGAGCGGGAGCCGGATTATCAGGAGCGCAACCGCGAGCGGCTGGCCGAACGGCTGGAGCGGGACCAGAAGCGCCTCCACATCCCCACGGAGGCGGCGTTGATGGCGGACGTGTTCACCCGCTTCGCCCAGCTCCCCGAGGGAAGCCGGGTGCCGGCGGTGGAGGCGTTCCTGGAGAGCCCAGAAGGTCCCTATCGCGGAGACCGCCGGGCGGCTATCCGCGCCAAGATGGACGCCCTGCTGGCGGCCACGAAGGTGGCGGATCTGGCGGAGCGCAAGAAGATGTTCGAGGAAAGCGAGGCGCATCTCCGCGCCCGGCGCGATCCGCTGCTGGACCTGGCCTTCGTGCTGGACGCCGAGCTCCGCAGCCTGAAGGAGCGGGAGGACCGCTTCCTGGGAGCCGTCTCGCGGCTGCGCCCCCGCTGGCAGCGGGCCGTGATCGCTCAGGCCGGCCGTCCCGTGGCCCCGGACGCGAACGGCACGCTACGGGTCTCGTTCGCTCACGTGAAGGGCTACACCCCGCAGGACGCCGTGTGGATGAATCCGCAGACGACGGTGGCGGGCGTCCTGGCCAAGGACACGGGCGAGGAGCCGTTCAACGCGCCCAAGGGCGTGCTGGAGGCGGCTCCCCAGGCTCCGAAGAGCCGCTGGGCGGATCCGAAGCTGAAGGACGTGCCGGTGGCCTTCCTGGCGGACGGGGACACGACGGGCGGCAACTCAGGCAGCCCGGTGGTGAACGGCCGGGGCGAGCTGGTGGGCGTGAATTTCGACCGCGTGTGGGAGAACGTGGCGAACGACTTCGGGTACAACCCGGACGTGGCGCGCAATATCAGCGCGGACGTGCGGTATCTGCTATGGGTGCTGGAGACGCTGAACGGGGAGGCGGCTCGGGGGCTGCTGGAGGAGATGGGGGTGAGGTAGGCCCTCACCCCGACACCGGCGTCCGCGTCACCACGGGCAGGCGCGGGCCGGCGTTCAGGGCGAGCCTTTTGAAGCCGAGGGCCTCGGCTTCCTTGCGGACGGCGGCCAGGGTGGCCATGGCGCCGGCGTCTCCCTGGGCGCGCTGGATCTCTCCGAGAGCGAGCCGCACTTCGAGGCTGGTGGCGGTGAAGCCGGTCTTCTCGACGTCCGCAGCGGCGTTGCGCAGGAGACGGAGCGCTTCTCCCGGGTTGCCGGCGGCGGCTTCGAACCGCGCCAGGGAGATGGCGGCGGTGGCGCGCAGCTCGCGGTCCTGGCTGGCGGCGAGGCGGGTGCGGGCGGCGGCCGCGGCTTTTTGGGCTTCGTGGCGGAGTCCCTGGCGCAGGAGGGCTTCGGCGAGCAGGGACCAGGAGCGGATCTCCCCTCCTGGGATGCCGCGGTTGTTGTACCAGGCCGCGGCCTCGCGGGCGAGCAGAGCGGCTTCGCTCGCGCGGTTCTCGGCCAGGGCCAGCCGGGCGAGGTCGAGGCGGATCTCCATGGCCCGCAGCTCCTCGCCCAGGGTCAGGCTGGTCTGCAGGGCCTCGTCGAGCGCCGCGCTGGCGGCTTCGAGGTCGCCCTTGGCGAAGTCGGCGCGGCCGAGGTTCTGGAGCGCCCAGGCGCCGAGGGACCTCGCGCCGGTCTCTTCGGCGATCTGGCGCTGCTCCTGGGCGAGGGACCGGGAGGCCGCGAGGTCTCCCATCTCGTAGGCGAGCCAGGCGCGTGAGCCGAGGACATCACCCGTGCCGATGCGGTCGCCGGCCTGCCGCTTGGTCTCCAAAGCATGCGCCGACTGCTGCCAGGCGACGCGCAGGTCGCCCAGGCGGGCTCCGGCGTCGGCCGAACCTGCCAGGGCCAGGGCGGCGGCGCTCGGGTCTCCCGACCGGTTCAGAATGGTGAACGCCTCGGCGTGGCGGCGCCTGGCCTCTTCGAGCTCGCCCCGGTAGGCCAGGATGGTGGCGAGGCGGGCGAGCGCGCGCCCCTCCTGCATGCGGTTGGACACAGCCTGGCTGAGCTGGAGCGCCCGCGCGAACCTCTGTTGCGCCCCCGCGATGTCGCCGCGGGCGAGGAGGACTTCACCGGCGGTGTTGAGCACCTGCGTTTCCATGAAGCGGTCGCCCATCTTGACGTAGAGCCCCCGGGACTGCTCCAGCAGGGAGAAGGCCTCGGTCAACCGGCCGCGGGCCTGGTGGAGCTGGCCCAGCGCATGGAGCTGTGACGCGATGCCGACGGTGGTCCCCAGGTGCTGGGCGATGGCGAGGGACTCCTCGTTGGCTTTCTGCGCGCCGTCGAGGTCGCCCATGGTCTGGAGGGCCCACCCGACGTTCGCCATGGCCATGCCCTTCCCCCACTGATAGCCGGCTTTGTCGGCGATCGCCATGGCTTCCCGGAAGAGGCTGATGGCCTCCTTGGGGTGCCCCATTCTCAGCAGGGCGACGCCTTGGTAGATGACGGCCTGAGAGACGATCAGGTGCTGGCCGGACCTGCGGGCTTTGGCCGCCGCGGTCTCGGAGGTGCGCTTCAGGGTGGGGATGTCGCCGGAGCGGTTGGCGTTCCTCGCCTCCAGGAGGTCGATGCGCGGGTCGTCGCCCGTAGGCAGCGGCAGCTTGCGCAGGGCCGCCAGCGCGGCCGACGCCTCGGCGCTCCGGCCTCCCATCATGAGGCACTCGGCCAGGTCCAGGCCGTACTCGATGTCGTCCGGGAAGAAAGCCGAAAGGGTACGGTAGGTCTGGCTCGCCTTCTCCCAGTTCTTCTGGGCCTTGTAGAGGCGGCCCTCGATGAAGAGCCGCTCTTCGCGCCGGAGGGACTGGGCGAGCACCAGGGCTTTCTCGGCCTCATCGATGGACTGGGAGTCGTAGCCCAGGGAGTACCAGGCCTGGGAGAGCGCGGAGCGGATGACCGCGGATTTGGGGTCGGCCTGGACCGCTTTCTGGAGGTACTGGAGCGCGCCGGGCGGATCGAAGGCGCGCAGGCGCTCGATCCCTTGGGTATAGAGGCGCGAAGCGTTGGTGCTCGACGGCCGCGAGGCCAGGGTCTCCTGGATCTGCCGATCGGAGAGGGCGGCGATGCCGAGCTCCTGCCGCAGCTTCTCGCCGGTGCTCGAGACCATGGAGAAGAGGTCCGCCGGCGTGCCGACCTCGGAAACGGTGGCCACCGGATCCCCTGCCGGAGCTTCCAGGACGCGGAGGTCGACGCGGATCTTGCCATTGAAGGGGACGTAGGAGCCGACGACGACCATGTTCGCGCCCAGGATGTCGTGCAGCCGCTGGAGCTCGGGGCGCCCCAGGCTGCGGGAGTCCTGGATGTCCAGGGATCTCAGGGCGTTCGCCACCGCCTCACCGCGGACCACGCGCATGCTCCCCCCGGCGGCGAGCTCGGTGGTGAGCATCTCGGCGAAGGCCGTCTGGAGCCAGCGCGTGTCGTCGCTCGGAGAGAGGGCCTGGAAGTCCAGCACCGCGATGGCCGGACGGCGGGACGAGAGGCTGGTGCGGGCTCCCTCGGACGTCCCGGTGTTGCGCAGGAGGAGGCCGGAGAGCGCCGTGCCGATCATGAGGAGCGCGCCCAGCACGCCCCAGACCGCGAACGAGCGGCGGAAGGACCGCGCGGGCGGCGCGGGGACTCCTTCCGGGACCGGCATGACGGACCACGAATCGGACAGAGAAGCCTGCTCCGGCACCGAGGGAACCACCGCTGCCGGAGGCTCCGGAGCCTGAATGATTACCGGAATAGGCGGAACAGGCGGAACCGGCGGGACGGGCGCGGCCTCTACCTGGGCCGCTGCCGGAGCAGAGACCGCCGGGACCGGTACGGGCGCCGCCAGCTCCAGCACGGGGATGGCGAATTCTCCCGTCGAGGACCGGTCGATCCTGCGCACCTCGCCGCGGAACGAGTAACCCTCGCCGGGGATGGTGGCGATGTAGCGGTGCTCGTTGGCTTTCTCGCCCAGGCACTTGCGCAGCGAGAAGACGTTCTGGGTGAGGTTGGCCTCGGTGACGTAGACCCCGGGCCACACCTTGTCGAGGAGCTCCTTCTTCCCCACCACCTCGCCTGCCTTCTCGAGCAGGGCGACGAGGATCGACACGGCCTTGGGGGTGACGGCGACAGGCTCACCGCCGCGAGACACGAGACGGCGGACGGGATCGACCCGAAAGCCGTCGAACTCGTAGACCACTCTCTCTTTTTCTTCGCCGCGCACAGCCATCCTGTTCAGTCCTTAGACCTCGTCAATAGTCCCTCCCCTGGGATGACGTCCGTGCCGTGGAAGTTCTTACAGAGGCGTCAGGCCTCACGCTGTCCGGCCGGCAGATAAGAATCAACAATTTTTCCCAATTCTAACGCAAATTTGCCAAGAGTGCTATGGGTATACGCGCGGCCGGGAAAACCCGGATTCCTGTCCGTCTAGAAAGGCCGTAGGGTGAGGACTCGGGAGCAATCGGCGGCCTCGGCGGCAATGGGGCTTCGATGGGAACGAGCCGCGGAGATTCGAGTCCTCACCCTGATCCCTTCCGCTTCTCTACTCTCTGGCGAGAGCCTGCAGAAAGCGCTCCTTCAGCTCCGGGAACCGGTGCCGGTAGTCCTCGCGGCTCCGGTCGATCACCTCGCGGGCCTCGGCCGCGCCGTAGACGTGAGTGATCTCGATCACTGCCTGCTCCGCGCCGGGCGGGCGCTTGTAGGTGAGGAAGTAATGCCGGAGCCGGTCGACCAGGGCCGGCGGGCAGATCCGTGACCTCCTTGCAGTGGCCGAAGGCCGCGTCCCCTTTCAGAACGGCGATGATCTTGTCGTCCGCCTGGTTGCGGTCGATCAGGCGCAGCCCGCCGACGGGGACGGCCTGGAGGAGGAAGTCGCCGTGCGAGAAGTTCTTCTCGGAGAGGATGCAGATGTCCATGGGATCGCCGTCCCCTTCGACCGTCGGGTAGTGGGTCTTCTCCTGGGAGAAGGCGGCCACCTGCTCGCCGCAGAAGGTCTGGGGGATGAAGCCGTAGAGCGTGGGGCAGACGTTGGAGAACTGTCTGCGGCCGGTCCACCTTGAGGTGGCCGCTCGGCTTGTCGATCTCGTACTTGACGGTGTCGGTGGGAACGATCTCGACGTAGGCGGTCACCACGTTGGGTGCCTCGGGGCCGGCCGGTACGCCGTGCCAGGGATGGGCCTTGAACAGGAGGCCCAGGAGATCCCAGGTCCTGGTGGAGGGTTGGTCGTCCATGAGAACGAATCCTAATATGATCCGGGCAGGATGAGATGGCTTGCGGTCTGGCTGGTCTTGGCCGGCGTCTTCTTCGCCGGCCAGCTCGTGGTGTGGTTGTTCTCGGGCGCTGCCGGCGGGAGTGGCGGGAGCGGCGGCTGGGAGTACACCCGGGAAGACTTCGCGCACCTCGTGGCCATCCCCCTCGTCCAGCTCGCCGCGGTCTGGATCGTGGTCCTGGTGCGGAGGAGCAGTCTGTCTCCCAAACCTACGCCTCCCCCGCCGGCTCCTGAAAAACCCGCCAGTCGTCCAGACGCAGAGCCGTGAGCTCCCGCCCCCAGGCGCAGCCGGTATCCAGGGCCGCGACGCCGTCGCCCACCTTGAGGCCGAGGGCGGCCCAGTGGCCGAAGATCACGGTGGCGCCCGCGCTCTTGCGGCCGGGGACGGCGTACCAGGGACGGCACCCCCTGGGCGCCACCGCTGGCGGGCCGCTGAAGTCGGCGCACATGCGGCCGTCCTCTTCCAGGGTGCGGAGCCTGGCGAAACCCGCGAGCGCGACGCGCGCCCGGTCGCTGCCGGTGAGCCCGTCCTTCCACCGCTCGGCCGTCTTCTGATCGATCGCGGCCAGCAGCTTCGGGGCCTTCTCCCCCTGGAGCCGCTCCTCCACCTCCCGCGCCAGGCGCTCGGCCTCGGCGGGAGTCCACTCGGGGAACAGGCCGGCATGGACCATAAGGGTTTCGCCGTCGCGGTGGGACAGGGGCCGGCTCTGCAGCCAGGCGAGCAGGTCGTCGCGGTCCGGCGCCGAGAGGATTTCGTCGAGCGTGTCGCGCCTCTTCGGGCCGGAGACCCCGGCGGCGAGCGCGAGGAGGTGGAGGTCGTGATTGCCCAGCACGGCCACGAGGCGGCCGTCCTGCTCCGCGGCCCAGCGCAGCACGTCGAGCGAGCGCGGGCCGCGGTTGACGAGGTCGCCCACCAGCCAGAGGCGGTCCTGGCGGAGATCGAACGCGATGCGGCGCAGCAGGCGTTTCAGGGTGTCGAAGCAGCCATGGATGTCGCCGATCGCGTAGGTCGCCATGGCCTAAAGATCTCGCGGCGGGGGAAGAAAGACAAGGACAGACAGGGACGATCACGGACGGTTCAAGACAGGAGGGCTGATCAGCCACGCCGCGCTCGCCGAGGCCAGCAGGGCCAGCCCGGCCGCGGCGAGCATCACCGCCCGGAAACCACTCAGAAAGGCTTCATCGATGATCTCGCGTACCTGCTCCCCTGCTGTCTTCGGTAGCTCGATCGCGGCCAGCTTCTCTTTCTGCTGCTCGATCACACGCCGGGTCTCGGGTGGCGGGTTGATCTCGTCGAGACGGCGGTCCAGGCCGCGGCTGAAGAGGCCGACGAGGAGGAGGCCCAGGGCCGCTACGGCGAGCAGGCCGGCGGCCCGGGAAACGGCGTTGTTGACCCCCGAGGCGAGGCCCGCGTGGCTCTCTTCGACCGCGCCCATCACCGTCGTGGTCAGCGGCGCAACGCTGATCGACATCCCCAGGCCCAGGACGAGGACCGCCGGGAAGAACGAGGTCCAGTAATTCGCGTCCAATCCCGGTATGGCCAGGAGGGCGAAGCCGGCGCCGGCCACAGCTGGGCCGAGGATCAGGGGCTTCCGGGCACCGTAGCGGTCCACCAGGCCGCCGGACCAGCGGGAGAGCAGGAACATGAGGAAGATGAACGGCAGCAGCGAGGCGCCTGCCCCGGTCGCCGAGTAGCCCTGGACCTGGATGAGGTTGAAGGGCAGGAAGAACAGCGCGCCGCCCAGGGCCGCGTAGAGCCAGAGCGTCAGCAGGTTGGCGCCCGCGAAGGCGCGGGAGCGGAAGAGGGAGAGCGGCATCATCGGCGTCCGCGACCGGGCTTCCACCACCAGGAATCCCGCGAGAGCGGCGAGGCCCATCACCAGCGCTCCGGCCACGAGCGGATGGCGCCATCCCAGCCGCGGCGACTCGATCAGCCCGAACGTGACACCGCCCAGTCCGAGCGTGGCGAGCAGGGCTCCCGGAAGGTCGAGCTTCGCCGGGGCCGCCGGATCACGGCTCTCCGGAACGCGGTAGAGAGAGATGGCGATCACCACGAGCGCCAGAGGCAGGTTGAGGAAGAACACCCAGCGCCAGGAGGCGTGATCGATCAGCCATCCTCCAAGAAGCGGCCCGACGGCGGCCATGATGGCCCCGAACCCCGACCAGGTGCCGATGGCCTTCCCCCGCCTCTCCTTGGGAAACGACGCCGAGAGCAGGGCCAGGCTCCCCGGCACCATGAGCGCCGCCGCGATCCCCTGGAACGCCCGCGCCGCGATCAACTGGCCGGTATCCGGCACCACCCCGCACCACGCCGAAGCCAGGGCGAACCCGGCGATCCCCAGCAGGAACACCCGCCGCCGGCCGAAGCGGTCCCCCAGAACACCGCCCACCAGCAGGAGGGCGGAGAGAAAGAGGGCGTACGCCTCGACCACCCACTGGACCTCGGCAACCGTGGCCCCGAGATTCGCCTGCAACGCGGGCAGGGCCACGTTGACGGCCGTGCCGTCGATGAAGGCCATGCTGGAGCCCAGGATGGTGGCCGCGAGCACCCACGGCTCCGCGGCCTTTGTGCACGATCCGGCCTGTCCAGCCAGGACGACTCCCTCGTCGCACGGTGCCCTCCCGATCATTCCAGCCCCTCCTCAACGGGTAGAGTAGAGGAAACCGGAGCGCCAGAAGAACCGGCGCGTGGAAGTGGTGCTCGACCTGTGCAAGGAGGCACGGTAGGCTTCTCCCATCATGACGACGGACAGAAGCACCGGCGACTCCGCTCCTCTGCGCCCCCATCCTCCACTCACGCGGTACTACCAGGACGAAGAGCAGCGCTCGCGGCGGATCAGTGCCTGGTTCAACGGCGCGGCGGGCGACTACGACTGGATCAACCAGGCCGCGAGCTTCGGCTCCGGGTCGTGGTACCGGCGGCAGGCCCTGCTGCGCACCGGCCTCGCCGAGGGCATGAGTCTGCTCGACACCGGCTCCGGCACCGGCGTCATCGCGGCCCTCGGCCAGCAGATCGTGGGCAGCCAGGGCCGGGTCGTGGCCCTCGATCCGAGCCTCGGGATGATGAGCCACGCCGCGGCCCGGGGGGTGAGACACCGCGTGCGCGGGATCGCGGAGGCCCTCCCCTTCCCCGGCGAGCGTTTCGACCGCCTGACCATGGGCTATGCCCTGCGCCACGTGGCCGATCTGCGCGCCACCTTCCGGGAGTACCGCCGCGTGCTCAAGCCCGGCGGCAAGGTGCTCCTCCTGGAGATCACCCGCCCTTCCTCGCGCCTGCAGCACCGGTTCCTCAAGCTCTATCTCGGCCGCATCCTCCCCTTCCTCGCCCGCTTCGGCCGCGGCGGCCGCACGTCCAAAGAGCTGATGGAGTATTACTGGGACACCATCGAGAGCTGCGTGCCCCCGGAGGTGATCCTCGAAGCACTCCGGGAAGCCGGCTTCTCGAACGTCGAGCGGGACGTGCAGTACGGCATCCTCTCGGAGTACACGGGCGTGCGGTGAGCGCGGCCGGGTAAAAACCCGGGCGAGCCAGGGCATGGAGGAGCAAGGCTCCTTTGAGCTGCGCTGCCACGCGGAATGAGCTTTGATGGGGCCGTAGTCCGCGGTGTGCCTGTTGGTACGGGTGAAGGAGTAGAATTTGATTTCATGATCCTCTCTCGCCACGCCTACCCTCTTCTCCTCGGCCTCTTCCTCGCTGGTTGCGGCGACAGAATGCACTTGGGCTCGATGGTCATTCTGGAGGATGCCAAGACGCCGGAAGCTGTGGTCCGGTCTGTTGCCAGGAACTGGCCAGGGGCTCGGATCACCAGCACCGAGAGGATCTACGAGATGAGCTTCAATCCCGGATCCTGGGGGGATTACAGCCTCACGCTCGAAATCCCCGGGAGATCTGAGCCGGTCCAGTCGACCCTCCGGGCCGACGGTACGGTCATTTGGGACGGCGTGTCTCTGGAGCTGCGCGACGGCGGGCACTGAGCCGCCCAGGGGTCCCAGGGAGACTAGCGCCTTACGTTTATTCCGACTTGAATCAGCATTGGCGCGCCCAGGGCTTCGACGGGCAGGCGGCCGGTGACGACCTTTTCGTCGAAAAGGTTTTCAACGGAGAGGAACAGATCGAGGTGGTCCTTGATGGGACGGCGCAGGGACAGATCGATCAGCGTATACGAAGGCAGAGAAAGCTGATTCAGATCGTCCTCGAACTGATCCCCTGCCCAGCGGCCCTGGACGAGGATGGCGACGGGACCGTCAAAAGACAGCCCCAGCGAGCCCTGGTTCAAGGGGACCTGGGCGACGCGCAGGCCGGTGCGCTCGACTCTGGAATCGGCGTAGAGCCAGGCCGCCTGGAATGACCAGCGGGGCAGGGGCTTGAAGCGAAGCTCGGCTTCGAGGCCGTCCGCCGTCACCCGGTCGAGATTCTCGCGGCGGCGTGTGATCAGTTGCGGCGTCGTCGAGATCGTGACGTTGCCGACCGCGCCGTCGATGCGGTTGCGATAGGTGTTCAGACGGAGGAAGAGGGAGGACGACGGGTGAAAGTCGGCTCCGATCTCCGCTCCTACAAGGGTTTCTTCTTCCAGATCCGGATTGGCAAGGGTTTCGACGTTCCCCACGCGGAAGGGACGGTACAGCTCGTTCAAGGTCGGCGCCCGGAATCCACGGTAGGCGGAAGCGCGGACGGTGACGGCGTCCGCGGCACGGAACAGGACTCCAAGCCGTGGATTGAAGCTCGTCCGGGTCTGGGAGCTTTCCCAGACGTCGAGCCGCGCACCGGCCAGGAGATCCAGGCGGGAGGAGACCCCGAAGGTCTGCTGAGCATAGACACCGCCGAGGGTCTGATCCTGGTCCTCCCAGGTGGCACGGCGCACGTCCGTCCCCACGAGGAGCCCGCCACCGGAGCGCCAGGCGGCCGATCCTCCGTAACCATCGGTCGGAAAATCCTGCTGGGCGGTCAAGAGCTCCTGAGACCGGTCGGGCAGGATGCGGGAGAACGTGCTGCGGAAGCGCTGAGTCTGGCCGAAAACGTTCCACTCCCAACGGTCGCCGGACCCGCCGGCCTCGATCGAGCGCAGGCTCGTGTCGTTGGCCTGGAGGGTAGTGCCGTTCTCCCGGTCCTCTTCGTAGGCGTTCACCCCCACGTGATAGCGGCCCCACTGGAAGCGGCCGAATAGGGTGCCGAAGCCCACGCCGGCCCGGCGGTCCACGGCTCCGCGGTCCTCGGGGGAGACGATGTAGAAGCCGTCCGTACCGAACAGGCGGCCGGCGAGGGTGTAGCCCCATGGGCCGCCTGTCTCCGAAGTATCCGAAGCGAAGACTTCGAGGTCCCCCGTCCCATGGTCTCCTCCCCGGACGGTGGCCTCGAAAGTGTCCGCACGCGCGGCACGCGGGAGGAGCTGGATGGCCCCACCCATGGCCGCGCTGCCGTAGAGCTGCGAGAGGGAGCCGCGGGCCACCTCCACGGATTCGAGGGCGGAGAGCGGCAGGCGGTTCCACTGGACCCAGCCGCCGAAGGGATCGTTGAGCGGCGCGCCGTCGAGGAGCACCAGGGTACGGCTCGCCCCACTCGGTCCCAGGCCCCGCAGGGAGACGCCCTGAGAGGTGGGATGGGCCGTCAGGCTCCCCGACCGGCGCAGCAGGCTGAAGCCCGGGATCTGCCGGAGCTGATCGTCGAGGGTCAAACTGGGCGAGCGGACCAGATCCTCGCGGGTGAGAACGGAGGTCGGAGCTACGGCGTCCACCAGGCGCTGGTCGGAACCGGCGGCGGTGACGACGAGGGTGTCAGCGAAGGATTGGGCGCCGGTGGTGGTAGGCGACGGCCCCTCCTCCGCCCGGGCATAAATGCCCGGGCTAGTCCAAAAAGCCCCCTGAAGGGGACTCAAGGAGTCGGGTTTACCCGGCTCTTTTTGCATAGCCTGGGCATTTATGCCCGGGCGGAGGGGAGAGGCCTCCGGGCTCGCCAGCAACAACCACATCGCTGCGGTCAGGGCGGGGGTCATGGGTTACGCCTTCCCAGCAAGGCCCATGCCCCCCGTCCGTCATCCCCTCCCCGGGAAGCTCTCCAGCACGGCGAGCACCGAGTCGATGTCGACCGGCGTATGGTCGGCCGAGACCTGGAAGCGGATCGACTCATCACCGTGGGGGACGACAGGGAACTTGAGGCCGGTCGCGAGCACGCCGTGCTGCCGCAGGTGAGCCACCAGGGCCGTGGTCTTCGCCGTGTCGCGCACCATGAGGGGCACCACCGGGTGCTCGCCGGGGATGGTCTCGTAGCCCAGGCGGAGCAGTCCCTGCTCGAAACGCGCAGTCATGGCCCGCAGGTGCTCCAGCAGGCGCAACCCCTCGGCACTGTCCACGATCTCCAGCGACTTGAGCGCCGCCGCGCACTCGCCCACCGTGATGGGATTCGAGTAGATGTAGGTGGGCGCCGCCTCGCGCAGGAAGTCGGTCAGCACCCGGTTGCCCGTCACGTAGCCGCCGTTCACCCCGAACGCCTTGCCGAGAGTCGCCACCAGGATGTCGACGGGATCCGAGCCCGTGTGCTCCTCTGTGCCGCGGCCGGTGCGGCCGATGGCGCCCACGCCATGGGAGTCGTCCACGATCAGCACCACGTCCTCCTCGAAGCGCTCGGTGAAGCGCCGGCAGACCGCGGCGATCTCGGGCAGCGGCGCGTGGTCGCCCCGCATGCTGAAGATGCCGTCGGTCACCACGATCGCCCGGCGGCAATTCCCGGCCACGGCCTCGAGCTTGGCCTCCAGGTCGGCGAGATCGAGGTGCTTGTAGACGTGCTTCTCCTTGGGCCGGGCCAGGCGCATGGCGTTGATGATGCAGTTGTGGTTGAGCTCGTCGCTGATCAGCGCGGTTTCAGCGGTGATGAGGGGGACAATCACCCCCAGCACGGTCGCGTAGGCGGAGCTGAAGAGCATCGCCGATTCACGGCCGTGGAAGGCGGCGAGGCGGGCCTCCAGGTCCACGTGGGCCTGATAGGTGCCGCTGATGAAGCGCACGGCGCCGGGCCCCACGCCGAACTCCCGGCTGGCTGTCTCTTCGGCATGGACGAGCTCCGGGCGCAGCGCCATCCCCAGATAGTTGTTCGAGTTCATCTTGAGGAAAGGCTTGTCCCCCTCCCCCGCCAGCAGGTAGCGCGGTCCCCGTTCGCCTTCAGCGGGCAGGACGCGGGTGATCACGGACTCGGCTCCCTTGAGGGTGCCCCGCTCGCGCAGGGCCGCCAGCTCAGAGGAGAGGGCTCGTTCGAAACGGGTGGCTTGCAAAGTCTCAGTGGGCATCGGTGTGGACCTCCTCGGCGGCCAGCTTCTTCTCTACGTTCTCCAGCATGTCACGGACCATGGCCGAGAGGTCATACCGGGGGTTCCATCCCCACTCCTTCCGGGCCGCGCTGTCGTCGAGCGACATCGGCCAGGAGTCGGCGATCGCCTGCCGCACGGGGTCGATCCGGTATTCGATCTTGAACTTGGGGATGTGCTTCGTGATCTCCACGCACAGCTCCTTGGGGGTGAAGTTCATGCCCGTGACGTTGAAGGAGTTGCGGTGCACGAGACTGTCGGAATCCGCCTCCATGACCTTGATGGCAGCCTCCACGGCGTCCGGCATGTACATCATGTCGAGCCGCGTGTCCGGTTTCAGGAAACAGGTGTAGTGCTGATGTCGGATGGCCTCGTAGAAGATCTCCACCGCGTAGTCGGTGGTGCCGCCGCCCGGGGGGGCGCCGTAGGAGATGATGCCGGGATAGCGGACGCCGCGGATATCGACCCCGAACCGGTGGAAGTAGTAGTCGGAAAGCAGCTCTCCCGTCACCTTGGTCACGCCGTACATGGTGGTCGGCCGCTGGATGGTGTCCTGCGGCGTGTTGTCGCGGGGGGTGCCGGGTCCGAAAGCGCCGATCGAGCTGGGCACGAAGACCGCGCAGCCGTTGATCCGCGCCACCTCGAGCACCCGGTAGAGGCTCCCCATGTTGATGTCCCAGGCCACCTGCGGCCTGCTCTCGCCCACCGCCGAGAGGAGGGCCACCAGGTGGTAGATGGTCTTGACCTGGTGCCGCTGCACGACGTCCTGGATCTGGCGCTGGTTCGTGCAGTCGAGGAAATCGAACGGCCCGTCGGAGCGCAGGAGCTGCTCCCTGGACATCATGCGGATGTCCGAGGCGACCACCTGGTCGGCCCCGTACCGCTCGCGCAAGGCGGGCACCAGCTCCGACCCGATCTGGCCCAGGGACCCCGTGACAAGGATCTTCGTCTTCATATCTTCCCCATGTGGCCTGCCGGCCTGATGAAATGGACGCGGATGGAAGGGAAATATGCCGTCCGGAGCGACTATATCAATCTCTTCTTCAACCCTGAGCACTATCCCGGCTTCCGGTACAGAGCCTCCTGAAAGGGCCGCCCTTCCCGGATCTCCTGGACCAGCCCGTCCTCACGGCGGCGGCGGAGAGCGGCGGCGATGGCACGGGGATCGACGTCACGGCGGAGGACCGCGCCGTAGCGGCGGCCGACTTCAGCGGCGATGCTGGTGGCGGTAAACGAGACCTCCGGCGGCCAATTCGCCAGTACCTGATCCAGGGCCTTGCTCAGGTTGGGCTTGCCGCCGAGCGTGTCTTCGCGGATCTCGGGCGGCACCGCCCGGGCCTGCTGTGCCACTTCGCCAAGGCGCTCCGCCATACCCTGAAGCTCTTCGAGGTGCCGTGACGCCGCCTCGAGCTCTGTGGCATGCCGGGCCCGCTCTTCCCCATGAAGCTTCTCCTGCTGCGCATACTGCGCCTGCTGCTGGGCATGGAACGCTTCGCGCTCCCGATGGAACGCCACCGTCCGCCGGAGGCTCTCGATCATCTCGTGCAGCGAGGGAGTCCCTGCCATCCGCTCTGGTCCTTTCCAGGAAACCTGCGATACCGTGGCTCAACGGCGGCCCAACGTCCCGCTCCGTCGCGCCAAAGGAAGCAGACGAGGAGCCGGCATCTCCGGACATCGTCACGCCACGGCCCGGCGTTCCACCAACGTCGCTCCATGTCGTGACGCCACCAGCAGATGTTGCGCCATTGAGCGGAGGCGCCGCTCCAACCTCAGGCCATGTTGTGCCGATGTCAAGAGACGCCATGATAGCATGATCCCATCTTGCGCCAGAGTCGCTCTACTTTGTTTGGTATTCCGGAGATATCGCGATGTCGCGGACCGTCCTCATCACGCCGTCGAGCCAGTGGGTGACGAATTCTCTGGCCGTTGCTACGATGCTCCCCCACCTTGCAACCCTGTCACGGCACGTCGCAGCGTTTTCCACAGACATCGCGATGCCGTCGTGCGCTGTTGCGACGGCGTAGAGCCACATCGCTCTGGGATCCGAAGATTCTGGAACGGCCTCTCCAGCCGTTGCGACGGCGTTGATGGACGCCGGTACGATGCATGGGAATGCCACGACGGCGCCAGGGGAGGTCGGGACGGCGTTGCGCCACGTTGTGATGCCGTAAGGGGACGTCGTGCTGAGATCCTGCCGGGGCGACGATGTCCCCGAAGCTCATTCCGGGTTTCTCCGTGTGAGCTTCCCGCCTTGAGCCCGGAGGGCGGGGAGATTCCTAGCCCAGGGCGTGAGCCCTGGGAAAACCGAGAGACCCCGAATTGGGAGCCCTGGAAGGGCGGCAGACTCGATCCGGGGCGTGAGCCCTGGATTCCAGATTCCCGCCAGGGATTGAAATCCCTGGCTACCGACGGTGGTCCCTGGCGGGACCGCAAAGCTCCCGCCCACCGCAACACCCTCTTCTCCGCTGCCACCGCGCCGGACCGGGCCACTCTTCGCCTATAGTGGGAGAGAGGTGAAACAGACCGGAGTGAAACTGACATGAAGCTGGAATATCCCTACACCCTCGAACCCCAGGAAACCGGCGGCTTCCTCGTCCAATTCGTGGACATTGAAGAAGCCTTCACGGAGGGGACGACGCCCGAAGAGTGCGCCTTCAACGCCGCCGAGGTCTTGACGGGTATCCTGGAACAGCGCTTGGAGGACGGGGCGGACCTCCCCTTGCCCAGCAAGCGCGGCCGGCGGCCCGTGGCGAGCCCCAGCGCGGCGGTGCAAACGGCGATTCTGCTGCGCGTGACCCGTCAGGCCGAAGGCAAGACCCTGGCGGAGCTCGCACGGGCTCTGGGTACGTCCTGGCCCGCGGTGCAGCGCCTGGAGAAACCGAACGCCAATCCCACGCTCAAGCAACTGGAGCGTGTGGCCCATGCTTTGGGCAAGAGGCTGGTGCTTGAATTCGAGGGTTCGTGACGGCGCCGCTTACCAACGCGGGGGATAATCGGCCTCCAAGCGAGCGATGACGGATTGCTGGGTTCCAAGCAGATGGGCAAGCTGTTGCTGCGTGAACGGCCGCCATGCGCACACCTGACGGAGCGCCTTTCAGCCCCGCCAGGGGCGACTGTCATTAGCCCGGTCCTTCAGGGCCGGGAATGCCGTACCCCGTCCATATTTTCAAGCCCCGGCAGGGGCGGCAGGACTCGGTGGAGCCAAACTCCTGCCGCCCCTGCCGGGGCTCCTGGGAGATTCAGAGGATCTGGGTCCCGGGCGTGAACGCCCGGGCTAATGACGATCGCCCCTGGCGGGGCTGAAGGCGTTGTTACCGAGAATCCGACCTTGTTCAGATTTCCCCATAATCGTTTCGTAGATCATACGCTCGACCTGAGCACGCTTCGCCTCCTCGGCGATCATCTCGCGCAACTCGGGATCATCTCCCGTGAGCTCGTCCAGAATCTCGATTGCGTCACGAGTTGTCTTTGCCATGGGCATCCTCATAGATTAGCGATGATCATCCCCGGTCCCCCGCCCAATCCGGTCGACCGAGATATCACCCGTCACGCTCCCGCCCACCGCAACGCCTCCTTCTCCCGCCGCCACCGCACCAGGACCCTGGGCGATGGCGCCCGATCCCTGGAGGTACGCCTGATAGGACGCCCCCTGTCCCGCTGAATCAAGGAGCTTCGCGAGCTCGGAAGCCAGATCGGGATCGGCTTCGAGGATCTTCACGAGCTGGCGGCGCAGCCCCGCGCGGGCGTCATCGTCTTCCGGCGCCTCGGCGACCTCCTCCGCTGCTCCGAGGGCGCGAGAGCTCTCCTCTACCGGCTTGTGAAGCTTTCCCCAGAGCTTCTGGCCGAGCTCGAACGTCCCCTCTCCCACCTTCTTCCCCACCGCCTTGACGGCCTCCGTACCACCTGTGATCAGATGAGGCAGCACCGGCGCGAGAGTAATCACCAAGGCATCTGCGAGCAGCTTCGGGTCCATACGGGATCTCCTTTCCGGCTCCTGCTCCTCTACAGAGTACATACAATACGCGGGAAACCCTGGCGGAGGAGAGCCCATGAGCCGCACAGCCGTTGAAGACATTCTCGATCGGATCAAAAAACTTCCCACAGAAGACCGCCGCCTGCTCGATGAGCTGCTCGCCCAGCAGGAAGATCAGGAGTGGCGAGAGGAAGCCGCCAAGGCGAGGGAGAAGGCGCAGAGTCAGGGAATCGATCAAGAGACCATCGATCGCGCCGTCTATGCCGCTCGCCGTGGTGGAACGCCTGCGGTCCGTCAGGACCACCGTCGGTAGCCCTGGATTTCAATCCAGGGCTTGGGCCGGCATGGATCCGACCGCATGGCAATAGACAGCCCCATCCTCCCCGCCCTGGATTGAAATCCAGGGCTACCGACGGTGGTCCCTGGCGGGACCGCAGCGCGCCTCGGAGGATGATGCCCATACGGTTTCTTTCCAGCCCCAAAGGGGAGCACCCCCCCTCTGGACTCCCCCTTCGCAAGAATCCAGAGTTTCAGAGGTCAGAGAGTTCAGAGGTCAGAGGAGAATGGGGAGCACGACGACACGGAATCCTATGAAGTCGTGGAGGTAGCCCGGCCCGCGCCAGCGGCGGTACGCACAACGCGCGTGCCCGGCGCCGTTGAAGCAGGAGCCGCCCCGCACAACACGGAGGAATTGCAGCGATGCTTTAGTATCTTCCCGACCGTCCTGACTCTTGTAGGGATAACGGTGCGCAGGTTTTGAGAACTCTTTCCCCCAAAGACTCCTGGTCCACTCAAACACGTTACCGCTCATCTCTTCGCAGCCACAGGGACTGGCTCCGCCGGGGAAGCAGCCCACGGCACTCACCTCGCCGACCTCTCCTTTCCCGGTATTTGCCAGGTCTGAATCGAACCTGTCACCCCAGGGGAATTTCCGCCCGTCCGTCCCACGCGCCGCTTTCTCCCACTCCGCTTCAGACGGCAGGCTCATGCTCCAACCTTCCGGCAGACGGCCCTCCTTGCGCCAGCGGACCTCCAGCCACCGGCAAAAGGCCAGAGCCTCGGACCAGCTCACCCAGACCACCGGCTGGTTCCCGGGACGGCGCAAGCTATCCAGGACTCCCGGCTGCTCTCCGGTCGCCTCCACATACTCCCGGAACTGAGCCACGGTCACCGGGTACTGGCTGATCTGGTATTCGTATGGGAGATCGCAGGTGTGGGCCGGCCTCTCGTGTTCAAAGCTCTCCGGATCATCCTTCTCACTTCCCATACGGAACGGCCCGGCGGGCACGGTGCGAAGCTCCATGGCGTCCACCGTCATGACCCCGGGCCGGGGATCTCCAAGCGCGGCCAGGGCCTTGCCGGCGCCGGCACGGCGTGCCGGCTCGACCCGGCCCGCGGCCCTCAGGGTGTCGAGGAGAGCTTCGACGACCTTTGCCCGGCAGGCGGCCGTTACGGCGCCGGGGCCGGCATCCGCCACGGCCTCTCCCATCCACACCACGGCTTCGCCCGCAGGGCCAGGCGCCCGGTCCAGCAAACCTTCCACGACCTCGCTCGCCGCCTGCTCCCATTGGTCGATGATCGCCAGGTGGCCGACGGTGAGAAGGATAACTTCGTGCCACGGGGCTTCGCCCACCTGCTGCGCCAGGACATCGATCAGGGCGCCGGTTCCCTCCCGGGCCTTGCGCGCCAGGGCCACCGCCGCCAGGTACTCCTGGAACGTCAGATGGATGAAGCCGTACTGGTGCTCGCCACGGCTCAGAAGAAGCGACGAGTGATCCCGGACATCCTTCAGGAAACCTTCGGCGGCGCGGGCCGGATCCGCGTGCCCCCGGTCGGCGCAGAGGGATTCCAGCTTGCGCTGTAGCGGCCCCTCCTTGACCAAGCCGATGCCGGGCGAGACCTCGTGCATCCAGAGGGCGAGGGGCTCCAGGACCTTCATGGTCTCGACCAGGTCCACCTCCCGGCCGGACCGGCCCGCCAGGCTGCGGGCCAGGTTCCAGTGCTTGAGGAGCGTTTCGACGTAGTTCTTGTAAAGCTCCACCCGGCGGTCGGGGAGAGCGATGCCGCCGCGCTTCATCAGGGCCAGGATGGTGAGGAGCAAGGGGTTCGCGGCCAGCGACCGTACTCCCGGATTGACGCGGACTGCCGCCAGAAGCTCCCCGCGTTCCTGCTCGGCCTGAGCCCGGGTCACGTCGTTCTCGCCACCGACAGCCTTTTCGAGAGCGGCCGTCCACTTACCGAGGAAAGCCTCAATCTCCTCGTCGTCAAAGTCCACCAGGGTGGCTTCCACCAAGCCTTCTACAGCGAGCCGAACCTCGCGGTAGCCTACGATCCGGCTGGTCAGGACGAAACGGTTGCCGCCGCTGCCGGCCTTGCGATGCCGGGAGTAGAAGTCGCGTACGCGGTCGATCACGAGATGGCGGCGTCCCACATCCCGCACTTCGTCGAGACCGTCGAGGAGAAGGAGAGCGCTCCCTTCCGCGAGGGCTCCGTTGAGCAGGGCTCTGAGGGGGACCTGGATCTTCCGTTCGTCCTCGTAATAGCGGGCAATAAAAGCATCGAGAGAAACGTCCCTGTCGGCCAGGGCATTGGCATAGGCAGCCAAGGGGAGGAGGATGGGCAGCCGCCCAACCAACCCCAGGGTTTCTCCCTGGCCAGAGGCGAGGGCCAGAGCCAGGACCTTGAGGAAGGTGGTTTTGCCCGCGCCGGGATCCCCCAGGAGGACAAGGCCGTCATGCTTCTGAAGGAGGTCCAGCACCGGCACGGGGGCGGACAGGCGCTCTCCCATGTCCGCTCCTTCCTCCGTGCCTGGTGCCCGGCCGGCCACGCGGAGTTGGCGCGCCCAGGTCTCTCCTTCCGGCGTGTGCAGGCGGGCCTCGAGGGGGACGTACATCTCCAGAAGGGGCAGCTTGAGGGCCACGCGGTCCGAGATGCCCATGCCCCGGAGGTCGAGGTACTGGTAGGCGTCCACCAGGTATTGGAGATAGACCCGGGTGGCTTCTTTCAGGTCTGGGGTGGGCAGACCGAGTTGCCGCAGGTATGCCTCGGCCTCGGCGGGCTGCACGTGGAAGTTCAGGATGTCACGTCCCGCTGCCTGCCCACCCGCCCCGGCCGCCACACTATCGGACTGGGCGATAGCACCCGAACCATGGACCTGAGCTTTGAGAGCGGCCAATTCGGCGCGGAGACGCTCGATCTCGTTTGCGGAATCAGGGTCGGTCATCGCTTTGTATCCCATAAAAAGCGTAGCGCAAGAAGGAGTCGTTGGCAGCCGTACGGAGGCTGCGGTCCGTCAGGACCACCGTCGGTAGCCCTGGATTTCAATCCAGGGCTTGGGCCGGCAGGGATGCCGGCGCTCCCAGGGGAAACCCGGTGACGCGCGCTATTGAGCCCCGCGGCTCTCGGCCGGCTGGACGAGCCCGAAAACGTGGTTGAGGGTGCGCACGACCAGTCAGACCGCCGGAGATCGCCGGCGTCGACATCACCGTCTCGCCCATCGGCTGGACGGCGAGGAGCTCCGGCTCGGGGCCGGCGCGCAGGACGTAGACGTCGCCCGTCTCGCTGGCGATGTAGAGCCGGCCGTCGGCCGCCACCGGAGAGGCGGAAACGGAGGTGCCGGAGTTGCTCAACCGGATCTGCGAGAGCTGCTCGCCGGTCTCCGCACGGTAGGAGGTCAGGACGCCGTTGTTGTTGCAGGTGTGGAGGATGCCGCGGTAGAGGATCGGCGAAGGGATGTAGGTGCCGCCGCGCGCATGGCTCCAGGCGACCGCCTTGCTGCTGCGCTCTCCCGGCGGCAGCGAGAGATCGCCGCGCTGGCCGGACCGCACGGCGAAGACCGGGCGCACCGGCGGATAGCCGGCGGTCACGAAGGCGAGGCCGTCCCCCACCACCGGCGTAGCGACCACCACCTCGGAGCTCGGCCCCAGGCTCCACAGCGGCTTGCCGGTGCGCGGATCGTAGGCGCGGATCGTCGGTCCGTTGGCGATCAGCTCGTCGCCCGAAGGCGCCGGCAGGATGTTGGGCGTCCCCCAGGTGGAGAGGCTCCTCGCGCGCCACCCGCCAGACTTCCTCGCCCGTCGCCAGCCGGTAGGCGGCGAGGAAGGAGTCCTTGCGCCGGTCCCCCTGGATCAGAACCAGGTCGCCATAGAGGATGGGCGAGCTGGCGTGCCCCCATTCGGCGCTGCCGGACTGCGGATCGTTGCAGTCGAGGATGCCGATGTCCCGCTGCCAGATCATGCTTGCCGTCGAAGCCGTAAGCCGCGAGCTTGCCGATCGCGCCGAAGAGCACGACGACGCGCTCGCCGTCGGTGGCCGGCGTGGCGTTGGCGAGGCTCGACTTGAGGTGGCGCCGCACCTTCGGCGCGCCGCGGTAGACCTCGCGCTCCCAGATCACGCGGCCGGTGGCGGCGTCGAGCGCGTAGAGGCGGAAAGAGTGCTCGGAGAGGTCGTCGACCGAGGAGGGATCGCCGTAGAGCCCGGTGCGGAAGGTGGTGTCCCCCTTGCCGCTCACCGCGGTGGTGAGGAAGATCCGGTCGCCCCAGACGATCGGGCTGGACAGGCCGATGCCGGGAATCGGCGTCTTGAAGCGCACCCCCTGGCCGGTCGCGACATTCCAGGCCGCGGGCGCGCCCTGGCCGTCGCCGACTCCGGAGGCTTGCGGTCCGCGGAACTGCGGCCAGGGACGTGGCGCGGTCCTCGGCGCCGCTTCCGCTTTCACCTCCACGCCATCCTTGGCCGCGGTCCGTAGCGGCGTCGGCTCGGCGGTCACCACGCCGAAGAAGGAAACCTCGCCGCCCCGGTTCAAGCGCGCCCACTCGACGAGACCGCCGCGCCCGCCGAAAATCATCGACAGATTGCCGTCGGCGCTGTCGAAACGGTCCTTGGCCACCGCGTGCCAGGAGCATCTCCGTCTCGCCTGGAAAGGTGAGTCCCAGTCCCTCGCCGCGCACCGCGACCACGGCCTCTTTGCCGGGGCTCTCGCGGTAGCGCCCGGCGAGGGCGGACAGCCTCTCCGGCGCCGCCTTGTACGGCGGCCGCTGCCGCGGTTTCGCCGTCGCCGCGGCCAGCAGCTCGCGCAGCTTCGCCCCGGCGCCGCCTTCGACTTCGCGGCGCGCAGCCGCGAGGTCCAGCGGCTCGATCAGGCCGGTGGCGAGCGCGGCTTGCGCCAGCTCCAGATCGTCACGCTCGATGGCTATCGCGAGAGCGAAGCCGGCGTCCTCGGCGCCATGGGCCAGGAGGTACCGCGCCAGCTCGGCGTGACCGCCCTGCAGCGCTATCTCCAGTGCCGAGGCGCCGAAGAACTCGTCCTGGACATTGACGTTCGCGCCGCGCTTCGACGAGCCGCTTCGCCGCCGCGAGATGGCCTTTCTCGGCCGCGATAGTAGAGCGGCGTCTGGCCATAGCGGGCCGGCGCGTCCACCTGCGCTCCGGCGGCGAGCAACGCCTCGATCCGCGCCAGATCGCCGGCGCGCGCCGCCTCGCGCAACGCCTCGCCCGGATCTTCGGCGCCGAAGGCGCCCCAGCCGCCGATGAGAAGAGCCAGACCCAAGAAGAACGCGGAAGCGAAGCGGTGCAAAAGAGGCATGACCTACCTCCAGTTGAAGGCTCAGTGACCTCTTCCTTCTTAACACAAAGTCAGCTTGAGCTGTGAGGCTGGCCGTCGTCATCAGCGGCATCAGCGGAGAGTGTAGAGGTAGGCGGCGATGTCCTTGCCGTCCTGCTCGGTGACGCCGAGCTCGGGCATGGCCGTGCCGGGCTGAATGCCCTGGGGATCGCGGATCCAGCGGATCAGGTTTTCCGGCGTGTTGGGCAACCGGCCAGCCAGATAGGTTCGGTTGGCGATGCCGTCGAGCGGCGGGCCGACCTGGCCGCGGGCTCCCGCAACTCCCGGAATGCTGTGGCAGGCCTCGCAGCCGTAGCGGCGGATGACCTCCTTGCCGCGCGCGGGATTGCCGCCGGTCATGGCGGCGGCTGTGGCCTCGACGTCCCCCTGGCAGCCGCAGAGGAGCGCCATTGTAGACACCAAGGAAACCAAGGATACCAAGGACGGGCAACGCGGCTTTCCTCGCGCGTCCTTGTTGTCCCTGGTGTCCTTGATTCCCTCGCCGTGCCGCCGGAAGTCTACGACGCGCACCCCTGGTAGCTGATGGTCCAGCCAGCCGGCACCGAGCAGGGGTTGGGGAACTGGTAGCACTCCCCCGTCGCAGGGTTGGTGCCGTACGCGACGACGTCGATGCAGTAGGTAACCGCGGCAGCGGCCTGGCCGCCGAGGGCGAGGAAGGCCAGGGCGAGGAACGCCAGTCCGGCTACGCGCAGCTTGAGCTTCGACATAAGGTCTCTCCTTTTTCGTCGACTGGATGGGAGCCTCTGAGCAGGCTCACAGATAGATGATAGCGCATACAAGGAGAGCGAAGGTGGCGAGGGCAAGCAAGCTGAGGGAAAAAGAAAAGCCGGTGCTCGATCCCGGAGCTTCTCCGGAGCCGGCACCGGCTAGAGAAAGGCCGTACTGCAGCGAGCCTACTGCGGGCAGCCGGTCGAGGACGAGGTCCAGCCGTCCGGCACGACGCAGGGGTTCGGATAGACGCAGCAGGTCCCCGTATCCGGGTTGATTGCGTAGGTGATCACCTGGATGCAGACACCGTTGTAGTGCTTCGTCGGGCATTCCTTGGCGGCGTCCGCCTTGCCACCCAACGCGAAGAGGCTCACGAGAAGGAACGCAACTCCAAACAAACGGAACTTCATGGTTCGACTCCAGTCAAGAAGCGGTTGATCTTCCTGGGATCCCTGCCCCTGTCGGGGCTCCTGTGCTCGAGCAAGAGGGATGATGCCCGAGAATATTCATAAAGTCAATTCTCGGAAGATAAAAGAGAAATTATTTTTAGTCGGCTATTTCTCAGGGCCGGCAGGGGGAACCCTTCTCGTAAACAGAAAGAGCACGGGTGAGATCCTTCTCCAGCCCTTGCTGGCGAGCGGCCTCGATGGCTTTGCGCTGCCACTCGGCGGCCTCGGAGCAGCGGTCCAGCTGGGCCAAGGCGAGCGCCACAGTCTCGGCGTGAGCCGCCAGAGGCCGGGCGTTCCACACGGAGAGGGCCAGATCCAGGGCGCGGGCGCCGTCGCGCACGGCAACGTCCGGGCAGGCGGCCAGGAGGCGGGCGAGGGCGTGGCTCAGCAGGCCGCTGGTGGGCATCTGCCGCAGGCCGTCTTCCAGCTTCCGCCTGGCGTCGGCGTAGCGGCCCAGGCGCACCAGCGTTTCGGCCTCCCCCAGCCGCGCCGTCTCATCTTCGGGCGCCAGCTCGACGGCCTGAGCGTAATGAGGGAGCGCCTCCTCCACACGGCCGGAATCGCGCAGGGCCTTGGCCAGGAGACCGCGCGCCTCGGCATCCGCCGGGCGGGCCGCCACGACGGCTTCGAGATAGAAGCCGGCTTCCCCGGGAGCGCTATCGACCAGAAGCGAGCCGAGGTTGAAGCGGGCCGTCACGTTCGCGGGGTCCCGCTTGAGGGCTTCCCGGAGCTGTTCGACGGCGCCGGTCCGGTCTCCGGAGAGAGCCAGCACCGAGCCCAGGTTGACCCGCGCCTCGACGCTGTCTGGCTGGGCGGCCAAGGCCTTCCGGAACTCCTGGGCCGCGTCTGTGTAGCGTCCGGCCTGGGCGGCCACACGGCCCCGCATCACCGCCGTCCGCTCCCCTACCCGCAGGTTCGTGACCGCGTCCAGCCAGGGGTCCGGAGGCTTGAGCCCCACCTGTCCTGCCTGAGCCAGATGGGACTCGGCCTTGGCACGGTCCCCCAGGCCGCGATACGCGAGCGCCAGCGGATGGTGGAGGCGGTTCGCCTCCGGCACCGCGGCCAGGGCGGCTTCGAGGTGCTCCGCGGCGGCCTTGAAGTCGCGGCGGGCGAGAGCCGCCTGGCCGAGCAGGGAGCGCGCCGCGGCGCCGGCAGGAGTCTCGAGGGCTTTCCGCAGCACCGTCTCGGCCTCCTCCGGACGTCCCTGGAGCAGGCGGATCTCTCCCAGGTGGACATAGCCGGGATAGGCATTGGGAAACAGGGCCAGGGCGCGTTCAAAGGCCGCCGCCGCGGGATCGAGACGTCCGGCGGCCTGCTCGGTGGCGCCCAGCAGGTAGAGCCAGCGGGCTTCCTTGGGATCAAGGGCGGAAGCGTTGCGGAAGCAGTCGGCCGCGGCGTCGTTGAAGCCGTAGGCGAGGTAGGCCTGTCCGAGCTCGCCGTAGGCACCGGCCTGCGACGTCTGCGATGTCTGCGATATCTGCGATGTCACCAGCCGCTGCATCTCCCCGATCTGGACCGCTACGGCAGGTTCCAGACCGGTGAGGTCCGGAAAACGCACCGGGATCGTCTCCGGGGCAGAGGCGAGCAGGAGCGCGAAGGCGAGCGCGGCGATCTTCATTTTGGAGCTCCCGTGGGCTTGCCCGTGCCGCGCACGAGGGTGGTGTACGCCCGGAGAGGGGGCGGCGGGAACGACTCGGTAAGGCCATCCGGCCAGATTACTTTCACGCTGGTTACCTCCGAAGCGCTCCCCAGTCCCACGAGGACGCGCGGATCGTTCGCCGAGACGTAGCTGCCGTCTGTGGCCGACCGCCGCCAGAGCGAGGGCGCTCCTTTCCGGATCACCTCCACGCGGGCACCCTGTACAAGTCTCAGGCCCAGCCACGGGTTCCGGGCTGTCTCGTTGATCAGGAGGCGGACGGGAGTGTCGGCGTCCACGGCGAGGATGTCCGTATCCCCATCATTATCCACGTCCCCGAAGGCGGCGCCCCGGGAGACCTTCGGCGTCCGGAACGCGGCCCCGGCTTCGGCGCTCACCTCCGCGAACTTGCCGCCGCCCAGGTTGCGGAAGAGCAGGTCCGGCTGGGCATAGGGAGCGAGCCCTTCCCCTGAGCCCATGGCGCCGGCCAGGTTGACGGCGCCGTTGAAGGCGGCGAGGTCCAGGAGGCCGTCGTTCTCCACGTCGAGCCAGCTCGTCCCGAAACCCGTGAACGGCAGGCTGGGCGCGCCCAGGCCGGACCGCGCCGTGGCGTCCTCGAAGAGCCCGCCGCCCAGGTTCACGTAGAAGGTGTTGGTCTCCGCCGTCAGGTGGGTGATGAAGATGTCGTCGTCGCCATCCCCGTCGCCATCCCCCAGGGCGATCCCCATACCCGCCTCGGGCCGGCCGGCGGCGTTCAGGGCCACGCCGGAGAGAAGCCCGTCTTCTCGGAAAGTAAAGTCCTTCTGGTTGATCCAGAGGAAGTTGGCGGCCCCGTCGTTGGCCACGAAAAGGTCCTGCCAGCCGTCGCCGTCGAGGTCTGCGGCCACGACGCCGAGGCCGGGGCCGGGCTTGCGGCCGATCCCGGAGCGCAGGGAGACATCCTCGAACGTGCCGTCCCTCTTGTTGCGCAGCAGCCGGCTCGTCACCGGCGGGAAGGTCGAAGGGCCACAGTAGTCCCGCCGGGTGCTCTGCGCGTAGCAGCGGACGTTGTTCTCCACCTTGGAGTCCACATAATTGAGGACGAAGAGGTCGAGCCAGCCGTCGCGGTCGAGATCGGCGAAGGTGGCGCCCGTGCTCCAGCGCGGATCGTCCACGCCGGCCTTGGCGGTCACGTCGGAGAACGTTCCGTCCCCGTTGTTCCGCCAGAGCTGGTTCGAGCCGAAGTTGGCGAGATAGAGGTCTACCCGGCCGTTGTTGTCGAAGTCGCCGGTCGCGGCGCCCATCCCGTATCCCGTGGCCCGGATGCCGCTCGCCTCCGTGACGTCCACGAACTTGAGCCGGTCGTTCCGGAACAGGCGCCCCCAGCCTGGGGGACCTGGGTCCGGAGAGCCCGGCTTTAGAGAATGGCCCTGGATCAAGAAGGCGTCGAGATCGCCGTCGCCGTCATAGTCGAACAACGCAGCTCCGCCGCCCATGATCTCCGGGAAGTAGAGCTCGCCCGTGGCGCCCGTCCGGTAGGTGAAGGCGAGGCCCCAGTCGGCGGCGCGGTCGACGAAGAGGTCGGCGGCGGGGGCCGGTGCGGTCGCCAGTAGCAGAAAGGGCAAAACGGAGAAGGGGAACGGACAAACACGGACGGTCACGGACGAGCACGGACGGCAGACGTCAAGACACCACGTATTCATAGGGGTGCAGGTCAGGTCACGGGAAACAAAGAACTCAGTAGCTACCTATTGTGAATTGACTTTCAAATTCACAGATCTCTGATCCGCCCCCTCCCGGAACCGCCGCACGATCTCCCCGGCCGGCTCCACCTTCTCCACTCCAGCCACGCTCTTGCCGGCCTGGAGGTAGTCCCGATAGGAGAAGGAACGGGCGGACCGCTTGAGCTTCCAGAGGGACTGGAGGGAGTAGATCATCCGCATCCAGTGCTTGGTCTTCCGGCCTTTCAGCATCCAGCGGGCGATCAGGCCTGCCTTAGTTCCGATCTTCTCGATGTAAGGCGTGCGGATCACGGAGACGGGCACGCCCGTGATCCGCTCGGTCAGCACGATGTCGTCCTCGTCCGCCTCGACGATGGCCCTCTTGTAGTCCGCGGGGGCGGTGCACTCGGTGGTGGCGATGAAGCGGGTGCCCATCTGGACGGCGGCGTAGCCCATCCTCAAGGCTTGAACGAAGTCCTCCTCGTCGCCGATGCCGCCCGCGCAGACGACCGGCACGCCCAGATCCCCAAGCTCCTCGATCAGCGCCTCGGCGCTCCGGGGTCCCGCGTGCCCGCCAGCCCGGTTGTTGACGGCGATCAGGCCGTCAACCCCGGCTTCAAGGCCCTTCATGGCCCACTTGCGCTCGGTCACGTCGTGGTAGACGAAGCCGCCCGCGGCGTGGGCCTTCTCCACCACCCAGCGGGGATTGCCCAGGGAGGTGACGAAGAAGCGGATTCCGCCCTCGATCGCCTGGTCCACGAAGCGCTGCATCCGCTCCTCGTAGACCTTGGAGGAGCGCTCCACGATGACGTTCATCCCCACCGGCTTGCTGGTGAGGCTGCGGATGAGCTTCAGGCCCGCGCCGAACTCGTGGCCGTGGACGTAGACCATGGAGAGCGGCTGGAGCACCCCGATGCCGCCCGCCTCGGAGACGGCGGCCACCAGTTCGGGATTGCTGCACGGGTACATGGCCCCGCAGAGGAGCGGCACCTCGATGCCGAGCTGGCGGGTGACGGCGGTGTCGAGGAGGGACAGCATCCTACCGCTCCACCGTCACGCCCCGCCAGAAGGCGACGTGGTCCTTGATGTTGGCCGCCGCGGGCTTGGGGTCCGGGTAGTACCAGGCGGCGTCCTTGTTCTCCTGGCCGTCCACGGCGACGGTGTAGTAGCTCGCCGTCCCCTTCCAGCCGCAGGTGGTGTGAGTTGCGCTCGGCTGGAAGTACTCGCGCTTGACCGTATCCGGCGGGAAGTAGACGTTCCCCTCGACCCGCTCGTGCTGGTCCGACTCGGCGATCACCTTCCCATTCCAGATGGCTCTCGGCATGGTCTTCTCCCTGTCCGTGGAGGCTCGATGTTATCCTGTTCTCCGCAGTCTCTTCTCAGTCTGGAGGACGCCATGAGGCGCCTGGGGTTCTGTACCGTCGGGTTTCTCCTCCTGCTGGCTCTCCCCGGCCCCGCCGGAGCGGCCAGCCTGCGCCAGCAGGTCGCCGAGCTGGTTGCGCAGAACGACGCCCAGGGGATCCGCGCCCTGGGGGCTGCTGCCCTGCCGGAGCTCGCCCGGCTCTACGAGGCGGGCGACGAGTCGCGGAAAATCGCCATCGCCGGCATCTTCTACCAGGTCAGCCAGCGTTCCAAAGAGGCCGAACAGGTCCTGCTCCGGGATGTCCACACAGCCAACCCTCAGCTTCGGACCTCCGTCCAGTACGCGCTCGGGCGGGTGAGCAACGATCAGAAGGTCGTGGACACGCTGCTCGACATCATGCGCCACGACGGCAACGCCTACTTCCGCGACAAGGCGGCCTGCGCCCTGACGTACGATCAGCCCTTCCTCACGGAAGCGCAGAAGGTCCTCCTTTACGAGAGGCTCATCGACGCCCTCTCCGACCCCGAGCCCCAGGTCCAGGCGATCGCGAACCTGGCCCTGAAGATCCACACGGGGCAGAAGAAGGGCTTCAACCACCTCGCCCCTCCCGAACAAAAACAGAAGAGCATCGAGGCCTGGAAACTATGGCTCGCCGAATACCGCGCCAATCTCTAGCCGCAGTTTTCCTTGCGGGTCTCCTGCTGGCAGGGACCGTCCAGGGGGCCGAGCCCGTCCGGATCCGCTACAGCTTCGACGACGGGCTCACCGCGACCGGACCGGACACCTTCACGGTCTTCCGCAACGCCAAGGGGAACGTCCAGCTCTCCACGGCGTTCCACGTCAGCGGCTATCACTCGATCGAGCTCCGCGACGTGGCCGGGGACCACGACTTCCCCGAGCTTCAGGGGTTCTTCCCGGAGCGCCGGGACGGCCGGCTCGTCCTCCATTTCGCCCTGCTGACGACCAATCCGCGCCAGGAGCTGAACGTGGCCCTGGCCGGCCCCGGCTGGTTCCGCCTCGGCGAGGACGGCATCGCCCTCTGGTTCAAAGTGCAGGACGGCGTGCTCCGCCACGTCTCGGACAGCATCCCCAAGCGCCTGTGCAAAGTGAAACCCTTCACCTGGTACGAATTCGACGTGGACTACGACCTGGAGCGGAGCCGCTACGACCTGCGCGTCACCGAGGAGGGAAATCCGGGGCCGGTCGTCTCTCTCAGGGACCAGCCGAACGGCTCCTCGCAGCCAGGCGCGGCGGTGAACGTGTTCTCCTTCATCGGCGATCTCGATGACCGGTCGAACGCCGTCTTCTACATCGACGACCTCGTGCTCACCTCGGACGGCGGTGTCAGCGTCAATGAGCGCCAGCCCTTCGTGGCGCCCGGCCGCCGGAAGTTCTTCGTGGACCGCTTCGCCGAGCAGGTGAGCCTCTTCAAGAAGCTGCGCAAGCCGGGGAGCCCCCTCCTCTGCCCCACCGTGCTGGAGATGGCGGAGCTGGACGTGTCGTCCCAAGACATCGCCACGCTCAAGGCCGCAAACCGGCTCGACCAGCTCGCCGACCTCCTCGATCCCGCGGCCCAGGCCGTGGGCGTGGAGGCCTCCGCCCCGCCGAAGCTGCGCGCCGCCGCGCTGTGGAAGTCCGGCTGCAAGGCCCTGGAAGCGGGCAAGGCCCAGGAAGCCCTGAGCGCTTTCGAGGCAGCGGCACGGCAGGTCCCGGATGCGGAGGCTTTCGCCCTCTCCCGGGCCTTCGCCCTGGTGGCTCTCAGGAAGTGGCAGGAGCTGGACGATCTCCTCGTGCTCCTCCACTCCCGCTGGCGGGATGATCCCCGGTACGCCCTCGTCTCCGCCCTGGCCGGAGCCCAGCGCAACGATCTGGCCGAGGCCCGCGCCTGGCTCGATCCCGTGGCCACCGAAGCCCTCCGGGAAGCGCCGTCCCTCGGCGCTCTGGCAGCGGGAGACTGGAGCGAGAAGGCCGTCGCCGCCGTGCGGGCCGCGAGGCCGGAGGACTGGAAGCGCTGGCTCGCCCTGTCGCTCGCGAGCGAGCAGCGGTTCCATCTCGCCATGTTCGAGGAACGGACGGCGGAGGCGCGGGACTACGCCATCCAGATGGCCCAGGGCCTCAAGGCCGCCAAGGTCCCGGCGGGCGCCTGGCTGGAGCGTGCCGGGGACGCGGCCTTCACCCGCCGAGACCTCGAAGAGGCGCGGCAGCTCTACGGACAGGCCAAGCTCCAGGGTGCCCGGGAGGTCTCCATCCTTCTGAAGCTCGCGGACGTCCACTTCCTCCTGGGCGACCTCGCGGCTGAGAAGGCACTGCGCGAGACGTTCTATGGCAGCCTCGATCCGCGCTAGGGTCCTTCTCCTGCTGGCCTGGGCGAAGATGGCCCACCGGTATCAGGGTGCCTGGGATGCGGCCACCAAGGACAGCATCTACCATCACCTCTGCGCTCTCGATTTCTTCTGAGCCAAGAGCTCCCGTGATCAGTAGAATGGGTCCCGGGAGGGAGAGCCTTGGACCGAGACGAGCTGCTGAGCCGCTACCGCGAGACCCGAGACCTGAGCACCGAGCTGTGCCGCCCCCTGCGGCCGGAGGACTACCGCATCCAGTCCATGCCGGACGTGAGCCCGCCGTGGTGGAACCTCGGCCACACCACCTGGTTTTTCGCCAAGAACATCCTTGAGCCCTTCGGCCGCTACTCGGAGGACGACGCCCGGCTCGAATACGTGATGAATTCCTACTACGAGTCGCTCGGCCCCAGGATCCGCCGCGACCACCGGGGGCTCGTGACCCGGCCGAGCAATGAAGAGGTCTACCAGTTCCGTCAGTCGGTGGACGGGCGGGTCGAGGAGCTGATCCGCAAGGCTTCTGGAGAAGATCTCGAACGCCTCCGCTTCCTGGTCTTCACCGGCATCCAGCACGAGCAGCAGCACCAGGAGCTGCTCGTCACGGAGGTCAAGCACATCCTGGGGAGCAACGTCCCCGAGCTGCGCGAGGCGTACCGCCCTGCCGCGGCGGCTCCGAAGGGCACCGTCCCGCAGGTACGCTGGGTCTCCTTCAAGGGCGGTCTCCACCAGCTCGGCAACGTCGAGGGGGGCTGGTGCTGGGACAACGAGATGCCGGTCCACATGGCGTGGCTCGAAGACTTCGCCCTGATGAACCGGCTGGTCACCAACGCCGAGTACCTGGAGTTCATGGAGGACGGCGGCTACCGCAATCCCCTCCTCTGGCTCTCGAACGGCTGGGCCAAGGTGAAGGAGCAGGGCTGGGAAGCGCCTTTCTATTGGGAAAAGCGCTGGGAGCAGGAGGGAGACCGCTGGCGGATCTGGACGCTCTCGGGCGTCCGCGATCTCGATCCGGACGAGCCCGTCTGCCACGTCAGCTTCTACGAGGCCGACGCCTATGCCCGCTGGAAGGGGGCGCGCCTCCCCACCGAGCGTGAATGGGAGCACGCGGCCCGGGTCTCGGGCTTCCCGGACAAGGGCTCGAACTTCCTGGATACCGGCGCCCTCCACCCCCGGCCCGCGCACGCAAACGGTGCCGGAAACGCTGCTCTCCTCCAGATGGGCGGCGACCTCTGGGAGTGGACCACCAACCACTACGAGCCCTACCCCGGCTACAAGCCGTTCGACGGCGCCCTGATGGAGTACAACGGCAAGTTCATGGACAACGTCCGCGTCCTGCGCGGCGGCTCCTGCGCCACGCCGGAGAACCACATCCGGGCGAGCTATCGCAACTTCTGGGCGGGCGACACCCGGTTCCAGTTCACGGGAATCCGGTTGGCCCAAGCGGGCGGACAGACGGCGGGGTGAGCTTCAGGAGGGAGCCAGGACGTTATCGATCACCGCAGCCCCGCCCGGGCATAAATGCCCGGGCTAAGCGAAAACAGCCGGGTGAACCCGACTGATTGAGTCCCCTTCAGGGGGCTCTTTTGACTAGCCCGGGCATTTATGCCCGGGCGGGGGCGCGATCACTTAGAAACGGAACGAGCTTGGGGGGATATCGTACTAATAGATAACGCTGCCGGGCAGCTCAAGCCGCCCCTCCCGCTCCATCATCAAGGACTCCGTGAGAGACATCCTCAGAGGGCGGGGAGCCGGCAGACCGATAGAGGCCAGGTCGCGGGTGGGCTTGCGGACGTTCGGCGAGCTCAGCAGGCGCTCCGCCGTGGCGCTCGGCTTGACGGGTGAATGCAGGGGCATGACAGTATCCTCCTCGAATGCCTCCTCACATGCTTCCAACGGCTGAACCTTCCGAAGGGCTGCTGTACGGGACATTGGCATGAACGAAAAGATAGCGGAAGCGGGCGCCGAAGTCAAGAGGAAGATCCCTACATTCGGAGTCGCCATTCTCGGCGCCGGTGTCATGGGCGCGAGCGTCGCGTGGCACCTCGCCAGCCGCGGATGCCGGGATGTGGTGGTGATTGACCGCGCCCCTGCCCTGGGTTCCGGCAGCACGGGCAAGGCGACCGGCGGGTTCCGCGCCCAGTTCTCGACGCCGGTCAACATCCGCCTGTCCCTGCTCTCGCGGGAGAAGCTGCTGCGCTTCCCGGAAGAGATCGGCACGGATTCCGGATACCGGCCCCGCGGCTACCTGTTCCTGGCGAAGGACGAGGAGCAGATGGCGGCCCTGCGCTCCGTCCGCCCCTTGCAGCGGGCCGAGGGCGTGCCCGTCGAGGAGGTGGGGCCGGAGGACGTCCGGCGGCTCAACCCGGCGGTGCGGCTCGACGGCATCCCCGGCGGCTCGTTCTGCCCCATCGACGGCTTCATCCGTCCCATGGACATCCTGAACGGCTACGCCGAAGCCGCCCGGCGGCTGGGAGTACGTTTCGAGATGGCGACCGAGGTGACGGGGTTCTTCGTCGAGAAGCGCCTGCCGGGACGGGTGCTGCGGGTCGAGACCTCCTCCGGCCCCATCGCGGCCCGGCACGTGGTGAACGCGGCGGGCGCCTGGGCGGGGGAGCTGGCCCGCCTGGCCGGCGCCGGCGTCCCGGTCTCTCCTCTCCGCCGCCAGATCGCCCCAACGGTCCCCACGGACGTGCTGCCCGAAGAGATGCCGATGACGATCTTCCTCGAAGATGGTTTCCACCTGAGGGTACGGGATGGGCGAATCCTGCTCCTGTGGCCTCAGGACCATGTCTCAGCCGATCCTTTCGATTCCAGCTTCGACGAGTCCTGGCTCTCCGGCTTGCTCGCCCGTGCCCATGCCCGGGTCCCCTGCCTCGCGGACGTGCCCGTGGACCGCGCCGCCTGCTGGGCCGGGCTCTACGAGATGTCACCGGACAAGCACGCCCTCCTGGGACGGGCGCCCGGCCTGGAAAACTTCTGGCTGATCAACGGCTCCTCGGGCCACGGGGTGATGCACTCCCCGGCCCTGGGCCAGCTCCTGGCGGAGATGATCCTGGACGGCGAGGCCCGGACGATCGACACCCGTCCTCTCCGCCCCAGCCGCTTCGCCGAGGGGGAGCCCAATCCGGAATTCCACCTGCTGTAGGAATTGATCCAGAGGTGCGCGCAGCGCACCCTACCAGTCCAGCGTCCCGGCGCCGCCCTTGAACGGCCCCAGGACGTCTTGGGTGATCCAGCCGCCGTAGTCGTCCCCTTCCTGGGCCTGCACGCGCTCGCCGTCCACGAAGCAGGCCTCCATGGCCTGGGGATAGAAAGCGACCCAACCCATCATGGGCTCGTAGATGCGGGTCGGCAGAGGGAAGTACCAGGCGGCGGCCTCGGCTTTCTGCCCATTCGCCTCGACGTCGTAGTAACGGGCGAGGCCCTTCCACTCGCACCAGGTGGCCAGCGGGTTCTCCTTCAGGAATTCCATGCGGACGTCCTCGGGAGGGATGTAGTAGACGGGGGGATGGCTGGTCTCCAGCACGCGCTTGGCGCGGCGGGTGTCGGCGATGGTGACGCCGTTGAAGCGGACCTGGATGTGCCGGGAGGTATCTTCCAGCGCCGGCGGCCGGGGGTAGTCCCAGACGGACTCCTGGCCAGGGGCGGGCTTGATGATGGGGCGCGTCGTCATGGCGCGCTGAGGATATCGTGATACTGGGATCAATCAGGCCCGGCCGGGAGCACGCTCCAGGCCGGGTCTGACGATCGGGGGTTACCTCTTGGCGAGCTCGGGCTCGTACTCGCGGACCTCGGGCCTGGCCTCCGCCGGCGTGAGGTTCTGGTTCCTGGCCTCCTGCTTGGCGGTGTTCGCGGCTTCCTTGGCCACGTTTCTGACCTTCTCGGCCACGCCTTCCGGAGTGAGGCCCGCGTTCCTGGCTTCCTCCTTGACCTTGTCGGCCACGGCCTCGGCCACGTGCTTGCCCTTCTCCAGGGTCTGCTGGCCCGCTTCCTTGACCTCTTCGAAGAGGTGGTCGCGGGTCTCGCCCATCAGCTCGTTCTCCTTCTCCGTCTCGGGGATCAGGAGACCGGCGATGACGCCCACGGCGAGCGTGGCGGCGCCCACCATGAGGGGGTTCTCTTCCAGCGTCTGCCAGAGGCCGGTCTTGGCGCGGCGGGCCTGGTATTTCGCCTTGCCCTTCAGAGCCTTGGCCTGGCCCTTGGCGCGGTAACGGAGATCGTGCGCGTGCTCCTTGGTCCAGCCGGCGGCCTCGCCCACCTTCTCGCGGGCCGTCCCGACGGCTTCACCCACCTTCTCGCGGGCGCTCTCCGCCACGTCCTGGACCTTGTGCTTGGCGGCGGAGAGGCGGCCGCCCTCGTCTTCCAGGTCGTACTCGTCGTAGTCGTACCCCGTGGACACATAGGACTGCCGGCCGGAGCCGTAGTTCCCGGCGTAGCCGGCGCGGTAGGTGCCGTAGTCCTCGTCGCGGCTGTCGCCCTTGGAGCTTTCGACCAGCAGCCAGCCGAGGCCCAGGCCGATCACGGCCGCGGGCATGGGGTGCTCGCGGGCGATCCGCCAAAGCTTGCTGGCGCCGGCGCTCGAGCCGCCCTTGAAGAGGTGCCAGAGCTCCATCCCGATCTGCGAGGGGGTCAGCTTGGAATCCAGGGCCGCGAAGGTCTCGTCCATATCAGCCCGGGTGCGGTCGATTTCGGAACGGATCTCCCTGGAGCTCCGGCCGGAGCTCGCGTTCAGGTTGTCCGGGTCGTCATTCAGGAAATCTTCTGTTTGAGCCATTCTTTGTTCTCCTGCAAGCTCTGGGTGGTTCTCTGTGGAGTAAGGGGTTCACGCTTGAGGTGTTCGAGGGCTTTCTTGATCATGGAGTAGCCGACCGCGGCGAAGATCCCGCCGACGATCAGCGGCGCCAGCCAGGACGCCGTCTCGGGGGAGAGGAAGTTGTTGAGGATGGCGCCCAGTCCGTAGATCACCGCCAGGACCAGGGCGATGGCGCCCAGGAGGGCGACTCCGCCGCCGACGGCGACCTCGCCGAGGTTGGCCCCGACACGCGATGCCTTCTCGGACATCTCGGTCTTGGCGAGGTCCACCTCCTGCTTCAGGAGGGTGCTGCTCTCGTGCGTCAGCTCCTTCAGCAACTGCCCGATGGACCGTTCTTCCTTGCGCTCGCTTGCTACCGCCATGGCTCATACCCCCAACGGCGCGTTATAAGGCGTCGTACCGGCGTTCGCGGTGCTCGCCGCGGGGGCCTCGTCCGGGTTGCGCCGCTCCGGGGTATAGGAGGAACGGCCCGTGCCCGTGTAAGGCTGGCTGGTGGACTGGGGATAACCGGTCCAGTTCCCGCCTTCGTAGCCGTCAAAGCCCCGGTTCGGGCTGGAGGCCTTGAGGAAGCGGGCCAGCGCCAGCCCCGCGAGGAGGGCTCCGCCCAGGAATACTTCGGGGCGGCGACGCGCAAAGTTCTCGGTATCCCGCACGAAGCCGCGCATGTCGTTGTCCCGCAGGTAGGTCGAGAGCCGGTCCACCTGCTGGGCGGCCCGGTCCGCGTAGCGGCCGAAGTCGCCGCTCTGCTCGCCCTCGTTGAGCTTGCGCCCGGCCTCGCGCAGCGCGCCGGCCAGGGAGCCGAGGCGGTCCGCCGCCTGGTCCTTCTGCTGCGAGACGACATGTTGTACGTGATCGCGGGCCTGCTCGGCCACCTTGACCGTCTGGTCCTTGGCCTCGTGCGCCAGGTTCTTCGCCTGGTCCTTGGCCTGCTGGGCGACTCCCGGCTCGGAGGTCCCGGTGTAGGCCGGCAGCTCGTGGGATGGGTCGAGGTTGGGCGTGGCCGTGCCAGGGCCTCCGCCGACATCAGTTCGTTTCGCCATCGTGACCTCTCCTTCCGTTGTGGTTTACTGCGGTGTGCCCTGCTTCAAATTCTCTGAGGAGAAGCACTGGACCTTGATATCAAGGTCACCGCGTTCTGGAATTCTCATTCGCAAGAGGTGTGCCAGAATCTGCAGTCAAAAGATCAGAAAGGGAACGTGATGGGAAATGAAAGGCAGAACATCTCGAGCGGCGCCCCGTGGGAGCCGATCGTCGGATACTCCCGCGCCGTGCGCGTGGGTCCCTACATCCACGTGGCCGGCACCACGGCCCTGGATGGAGAAGGAAATGTCGTGGGAGTCGGCGACGCCTACGCGCAGACCGTGCAGGTCCTGAAGAATATCGAGGCCGCCCTGGCCAAGGCCGGCGCCCGGCTCCAGGACGTGGTGCGTACGCGGACCTTCACCACCGACATCAGCCGCTGGCAGGAGATCGGCAAGGCCCATGGCGAATTCTTCCGCGACATCCGCCCGGCGAGCACCATGGTGGAGATCCGCCGCCTGATCGATCCCGGCATGCTGGTGGAGATCGAGGTGGACGCGATCCTCTCCGATCCGGCTCCGCGATAGGAGGCCCCTCGCGATCCGCCGGAGCCGGATGCCGTACGCGCTCGCTCCACCTTGTCCGTCCAGGCCGCCCCACCGCTCGGCCAGCCGTGGGACGGCTGCTGGCGGACTGGGCAAGCGGTTCCCGGCGCGGCGCTGAACGGGGGCGGGAGCGGGGAAGAAAGGGGAGCCTCCGGACCAAGCTTCGTGTGCCTCTCCCCTCTCTTATCCGCGGCTCCCCTCTCTTGGGCGGGCTCTCCCCTTCCGTGGGCGGGCTCTCCCCTCTCTTGGGGGGGTTCCGCCCTCTCTTCGTTCGGTTCTCCCCTCTCTTAACTGGGACTCCCCTCTCTTCGTCGGTTCCGCCCCAAGAGAGGGGAGAGCCCGCCCCAAAAAGGGGAATACCCGCTCAAGAAAGGGAAATGCCCGGGGAAGAGAGGGGAAAGCCGCCCAGGGGAAGGGATGACCGACGAAGCTTCGCCGGTCATCCCCCTCTCTTAAGGCCTTAGACCACGCTCAAACGCAGTGAACCCCGTAGCAGCAGCACTTGGGGAGGATCACCCGGGATCTCGTCATCACGAGATGGCCCTTCGCGTTGGCGCGCACCAAGCCGAACACCACGACGCGATGCCGTTTTGCATCGGCGTAGCGAAGGCTCAGTTTCTCTCGCAGTCGATCGTTGAGCGAACCCGACACGAGCCCTGTGCCCGACACGAGCTCATCGGGGATATTCAAGAGGATCACCTGATCAACCACTCCGTCCTTACCGATCTCGGCCCGGAACCACATCTCCCGGCCGGCTAGGCTCGCCGGCAGCCCCGCGTCGATGTCGATCGGTGCCACCGCCGGGACGGGGATCTCGCGGCTGTTGTGGGGATGGTCCGCGTCCTCGATCACGAGGGCGGTGGAAGCGCCCTTCCCGCGTGGCCGAAAACTCTCGGCGGCGTTCTGGACACGGTCCGCGAACTCGACGGTCGAGGCTCTCAGCACGGTGCCCGCTGACGACACGAGCGCCCATTCCTCGAAGTTGAAGGACCCATCCCGCCGCTCTCCCGAATTCAGGAGGCCGAATTGAAGCTGGTGGTCGGCGAGCTTGGCTCCTCGATCCGCGCCTCGATCCAAGCCCATCACCGTCGTGCGGGAGTCGAGCCTGATACTGCAGCCACCACCACCACCGCCACCGCCACCTGTGCACGAGCAGGCGCAGTAGAGGATCGAGCCGGAGCTTTCGACCGCGCAGACGGGAGCCTGAAAGGAGTAGCAGCAAGCCGAGCAATTCGTACCGTTGAAGCTGCAGCTACAGCAGTTGCTCTGCGCTCCAACGGCGTCCGGCAGCAGGAAGGCCAGCGCCACCAGAACAAATGGGATCAGTCGGACTCGACGCAAGGTCATGAGATGCCCCCTTTCCTTTTTGTCATTTCTTGCTTTTTTGTCATTTCTTGCGGTTTAAAACTAAATTTAGTTTAAAGTCTCCAGATCCGGCGTGTCAAGCTGTTACCACAAGGTGAGCCCGTGGAGCGTCCATGAACCCTCCACAACGAGAAGATGGGGACGATGGAATTCCGGCTCACACCACCCAGCGCACGATCACCCAGCACCACACCGCGGCGAGGACGGCGGCCAGGAAGTCCAGCACCACCCCCGTCCGCGCCATGCGGGGGATCGTCACGTAGCCGCTGCCGAAGACGATGGCGTTGGGCGGCGTGCCCGCCGGCAGGGCGAAGTCGCAGGAGCAGGCGATGGTGGCGGCGAAGAGGACGGTCGTCATGATGTCGGGGGCGACGGCGTCCTTCAAAACCACCAGCATCACGGCGATGGTGGCCGTGTTGGTGGCCACGGCCGAGAGGGCCACGGTGGCGAGGCTCGCCAGGAGCACCTGGCCGAAGGGGGGCAGGTCCCGCACGGCCGCGAGCTGCGCGCTCAGGAAGCCCGACAGGCCGCTCTTCTGGATGGCCGCCGCCATGGCGAAGCCGCCGCCCAGGAGGAGCAGGGTCTCCCAGGGGACGCGGGAGAGGGCCCGGAAGCCCAGCACCTGCCGCCCCTCCGACCGCCAGAGGATGAGCAGCAGGGCCGCGAGCACGGCGATGCCCCCCTCGACGTGCGCCGAGGTGAGCTCGAAGGCGGTGACGCGCGGCGCCAGGAAGGCCGTCAGCACCTTGGCCGCGATCCACAGGGCCGGCCGCCGCCAGGAAGACGCCGAGCACGATCCGCTCGGGCCGGCGGACGGGTCCCAGCTTGACCAGCTCGCCGTGGACGATCTCGGCGCCGATCTCGCCTTCGAGCCCGTCCCCGCGGCCGATCCGCCAGAGCATCCACCAGACCACGGGCAGGAAGAGGAGCACGAAGGGGAGCCCCACGGCCAGGAACTGGAGGAAGGAGATGGAGACGTCCAGCCGTTCCATGAAGCCGGAGAACTGGGCGTTGGGGGCCGTGCCGATCTTGGTGCCGATGCCGCCGACGTTGGAGCCGTAGGCGATGGACAGCATGATGGCCATGCCGTAGCGGGCGAGCCGACGGCCCCCCAGCTGGTCCTCGATCTGGACGATGACGGCGATGCCGATGGGCATCATCATGGCCGCCGTGGCCGTGTTGGAGATCCAAAGCGAGATGAAAGCCGTGGCGGCGAGGAAGCCCGCCAGCAGCCGGCGCGGGTCGGTGCCGACGCGGTCCATGATCCCCAGGGCGATCCGGCGGTGGAGGTTCCACTGCTGCATGGCCGCGGCGATCCCCATGCCGCCCGCGAAGAGGAAGATGTAGGGATCGACGTACGGCAGAGCGGCCTGGCGGACGTTCGCTCCGAGCCCGGGGCCGAACACGCCCAGCAGGGGGAAGAGCACGAGCGGCACGCAGGCCGTGACGTAGATGGGCAGGGCCTCGGTGAGCCACCAGATGGCCATGAGCGCCGCTCCGGCCGCGGCGTAGGCGGGCCGCGGTCCCCACTCCGCGCTGTGCTTCAGGGGGGTGTCGAGCCCGGCCAGGAGCGCAAAGGCGAGGAGGCCGGCGAGGAGCCCGGCGAGCTTCCAGGGGGTCCAGGAAATGAGGGGGCGCAAGAATCCTGCCGGTTGCTTCAGGAAGTGGAGGGAGCCGGGGCGAGCGAGCGGACGAAGGCGCACATGTCGCGGATCTCCTGGTCGGAAAGGGCCTTGCTCCAGCCGAACATCTTGGGGGACAGGCCGATCACCTGCCCGCCGTCACGCACGACGAGGTAGATCTCCCAGTCGGAACGCCTGGCCAGCACGCCCGGGGCGGTGAAGTCCGTGGGCTTGGGGGTGAGGCTCGCGGCGAGCTTGCCGCGGCCGTCTCCCGCGTCGCCGTGGCAGACGGCGCACCGTTTGAGGTACGCCGCCTGACCCCGCTTCGCGTCGCCGTTCAGCCGGAACCCGGAGGGTTCCGGCGGCGCGGCGAGCACGGAGGCGGCTACGGCACAGAGGAGAGCCGCGAGGGCCCCGGGAAAGGAACGGATGCCCGTCACCTCAGAGAAAGTGTCTGCTGGAGCTGCTGCCGCAGCAGAGCCAGGCCGGCCTCCGCGGGTGTGAAGCCGTCCGGATCGCCGGCGGTGGCCTGGCCGCACTCGAGCTCGTCTTCCTCGTCTCCTCCCTCCCTCCCTCCGCCGCCGGCCGTGGCCTGGCCACACAGAATGAGGGCGGGGTTGTAACGCTTCGCGGTGGGCAGGACGTCCATCATCAGATCCCTGGATTTGAACCTCATCATCTCCTCCTGGGGCTTGCCCCATACTTCGCCGGCCCGAGGGCGGCGAGAAATTTTCAGAAAAGGTTGATCCAAGTTTACCAGAATGGCGTGAAATCACCGATTTCAGGGACCTTCCCCGGCCAGTGTCACCATCCAGATGTCCCCGTCGTCGGTCGCGTGCACGGTGTAGAGCCTGCGGTCGTCGGGGGAGAGGGCGAGCGAGTTGTAGACGGAGCTCGGCGGCGGCCCGTCGAGGAGCCGGGGCTCGCGCGTGTCCAGGTCGTAGAGGAAGATCCGGCCCTCGTGCAGGTAGAGGAACCTGGAGCCTTGATGGAGCCAGACCGGGATCGTGCCCGAGCCGGTCAGCCGTTCGTAGGCCCGGGAGGCCAGCGTGTAGACCACGACGCCCGGGACCTGCGACCCGTCGAGGTGAGCGAGCGTGCCCACGAGGCGCGAGCCGTCGGGAGACCAGGAGGTGGCCGAGAAGACCTCCTGGCCGTTGCCGGGCCGGGGGAGCGGCTCGATCCTGGGCTTGCCGGGAGCGCTGAAGTCGACGAGCGCCGAGCTCTGGAGCCCGAGGTTCGCCACCAGCCGCCGGCCGTCGGGTGAGTTGATGGGACTGTAGAGAGCGTCGTCGCTGCCGTGGGGCAGGTGCTGGAGGTTGCTGCCGTCCGCGAAGATGGTCCAGGCGCCGTAGCTGCCGCCGCGGTCGGAGTAGAAGAGGATGCGCGAGCCGTCCGGCATCCAGTGGGGAACTCGGTCTTTGGCGGCGTCGTCGGTGAGCTGGCGCAGGCCCGTGCCGTCCGGGCGCACCACGAAGAGGTCCTCCTGGGGCGACGCGGAATCGAAGGCGATCAACTCCCCGTCGGGCGAGACCGCGGCCGAGCGCACGGCCCGGGAGCCCTGGGTGACGGGGAAGGCCTGGCCCGAGACGCGCACGGCCGAGGGATCGAGCTCCCACCGCTCCAGGTTCGACTTGCCGTCCTCGGTCGCGTAGACGATCTGCCGGCCGTCGCGCGACACCGAGAGGAGGCCCAGGGACTGCGAGGAGGTGGTGACCGCCCGGGGCTCGCTCAGGACGCGGCCGGAGGCCTCGTCGACGGGCACCCACCAGACGTTCATGCTGCCACTGCGGTCGGAGACGAAGTAGAGGCCCCGCCCGTCGGGCGCCCAGACCGGGTTCCAGTTGACGTGATCGTCCTGCACCACCGGGACGGGCTCGGTATCCGCGGGGTCCCCGGCGGAGATCGTCCAGATCACGCGCCGGGAGCTCCCCTTGGGGATCCCCCAGTAGGCGATGCGGTGGCCGTTCGGAGACCAGCTCGGCTGGACGGCGTCCCCGCGGGCGAGCAGGCGCCTGGAGCCGCTGGTGACATCCACGACGACGAGCTGGCTCGTGACCTTGCGCACCAGGGGGGCCTCGACCCCCTCGGTGGCGAAGACGATCTCGCGGCCGTCGGGCGACCAGACGGGGTTGTAGCCGATGTCGGTCAGGCGGCGCACGGACTCGCCCGTGGCCCCCATGAGGAACAGGCCGCCGCCCTCGCGCTCGGAGCGGAAGACGATCTGCTGGCCGTCGGGCGAGAAGGCGGGCTGGGTGTCGTCGTCCGGCGAGTCCTGGGTCAGGTTGAGCGGATTGCCGCCGCCCACCCGCTGGAGGTAGATGTCGGCGTTGCCGTTCACGGACTTGACGTAGAGGAGGAACTTGCCGTCCGGCGACAGGCTGGGGAACGATTCGCTCCCCTCCTGGTTGGTCAGGCGCACGAAGCTGCCGGCCACCGGGGCAGGTGTCCTGCCGCCCCCGCCCGGGCCGGCCAGGTAGAGCCCGCCCGCGATGATTGCGGGAATCGCGGCCACCATGGCCAGGCCCGCGGCCCACATCCAGGGCCGGATCTTCGGCTGCAAGCCCGGCTGGGTGCGCACGGTCGTGGTCATCGTCTCGTTGCGCAGGGTCCTGAGGTCGCCCAGGGCGCCGTCCACGGCGGGATAGCGCTGGGCCGGGTCCTTGGCCAGCAGGCCCTCGACGATCCTCTCGAGCTCGGGCGGAGCCTCGGGCCGCATCTGGGTGAGCGGCTTCGGGTCCTCATTCAGCAGGGAGTAGAGGACCGCCTGCTCGTGATCGCCCCGGAACGGCCGGCGGCCGGCGACCATCTCGTAGAGCACCACGCCCAGGGACCAGAGGTCCGTGCGGTGGTCCACCTCCTCGCCCCGCGCCTGCTCGGGGGACATGTAGGCCGGCGTGCCCACGGAAGAGCCCGTTCGGGTGATGGCCGCGGCGCCCGCCAGCTTGGCGAGGCCGAAGTCGAGGATCTTCACCACCCCGTCGCTCGTCACGATGAGGTTGGCCGGCTTGATGTCGCGGTGCACGATGCCGCCGCGGTGGGCCTTGGCGAGGCCGCGGGCGATCTGCTCGGCGACGTCGACCGCCTCTTCGATGGGCAGGGGGCCGCGCTCCAGGCGCTTCCTCAGGGTCTCGCCGTCGTAGAGGGGCATGGCGAGGTAGAGCTGGCCGTCCTCGGTCTCCCCCACCTCGTGGACGGTGCAGATGTTGGGGTGATCGAGCGCCGAGGCGGCCCGCGCCTCCTGGAGGAAGCGGGACTTGGCGTCGGGGTCGCGGGTCAGCTCCGGGGGCAGGAACTTCAGGGCCACGAGCCGCTCCAGGCGCAGGTCCTCGGCCTTGTAGACCACCCCCATGCCTCCGCCGCCGGCGAGCTCCAGGATGCGGTAGTGGGCGAGCGTACGGCCGATCAGGCTGCCCGTGGGCTCACCGCCGGTCCGCGTGCCGGAAGAGACCCCGGAGACACTGGAGGGCAGGTCCCGCAGCGTGGGATCGAGGGACTCGACGGGCAGGGCCGAGCCCAGGGCTCCGGCGGCGGCCACGAAGTCCGCCCGCATCTCCTCCATGCTGGCATAGCGCTCGGCGCGGTCCTTGGCCAGGCAGCGTGAGACGATCCGCTCGATCTCGAGCGGCACGCCGGCCCGCAGGGAGGGCAGGGGATCGGGGTCCCGGGAAAGGATGCGGCGGATGCGCTCGTGGTCCGACTCGGCGGCGAACGGGGAGGCGCCCGAGACCATCTCGTACAACACCACGCCCAGGGCCCAGATGTCCGCCCGGGCGTCGATCTCGTCGCCGCGGATCTGCTCGGGGGACATGTAGGCGGCCGTGCCCACGGCCGTGCCCTCGCGGGTCAGGCGCGACTGGTCGGCGAGCTTGGCGATGCCGAAGTCCACCAGCTTGAGCCGGCCCCCGGGGGTGACGATGACGTTGGCGGGCTTGACGTCGCGGTGAATGACCCCCTTGGCATGGGCCGCGGCCAGGCCGTCGGCGATCTGGGCGGCGATGGAGACCGCCTCGGGGAGCGGCAGCGGCCCGTGCTCGATCTTCTTCTTGAGGGTCTCGCCCTCACAGAAGGCCATGGCGATGAACAGCCGGCCGTCGTCGGTCTCGTCGATCTCGTAGACGGTGCAGATGTTGGGATGGTCGAGGATCGACGAGGCCCGGGCCTCGCGCAGGAAGCGCCGCTGGTCGGCCTCGTTGCCGCTCCTGTAGGAGGAGAGGAACTTGAGGGCGACCGTGCGCTCGAGCTTCAGGTCCTCGGCCCTGTAGACGATCCCCGCCCCTCCACCTCCGAGGCGTTCGAGGATCCTGTAGCGGGATACGGTGCTGCCGGTCAACGGGTGGTTTTTCCTGGACCTGAATTGGCCGGAGGAGTCTACCACCTCCGCCCCTCCCCAAGAGGGGCGTCACCGCGCCTCAGACGGTCTGGCTCAGGGTCTGCCGGAGCTGCCGCTGCAACAAGGCAAGCCCCACCTCAGGGAGGAGGCCGGCCGCCTTCTCGCAAGGACCCTCGGACTCCTCCGGCGGAGGCGCGAGGGGTACGTCCTCTTCGCCGGGAGCCTGGCTTTCAGGGAAGGACAGGCACGGGCAGAGGCTGGGGGGCGGGCACCCGGGCTCCTTGGACGTCGTCTGGCACGGATCGCAAGGGAGCCCCTGGCCGTAGTCGCCGTAGTCGCCTTCCGGGTCATCGCCAGAGGAAAGCTTGACCATCAGATCTCGGATCTCGAAGCTCATAATCCCTCCTACAAAGGCCCTGCGGACATCAATAGAAGTAGAAGTTTCGGCTTCCTGAAATTATAACTCAGCCTTTTCGCCCTGGACAGAGAGCATCCAGAGATCCCCTTCGGTGTTGGCCCGCACCACGTACAGGAAACGCCCATCACGAGCCATGTCGAAGGTCTGGAATTTCGCCCCCTCGGGAGGCGTGAGGACCCGGCGGGACTGCCGGGTGCGGGTGTCGAGCACCTGGATCTCGCCCCGGTCGAGATAGAGGAGCCGGTGGCCGTCCGGCAGCCATTGAGGCTGCTTGCCGCCGGCGGTCAGGCGCTCGTACCGGCGGGTGTCCAGCGAGAAGGAGAAGATCCCCTGGCCCTCGGCCATCCCCGCCATCCGGCGCCCGTCCGGAGACCAGGAGTTGACGAAGAGCCCGGGGGCCGGCGGAGGCGGGAGCCTCCGGGGCTTGCGCCGGGACAGAGGCAGGGAGAGGTCGATCAGGGCGGGCCCCTTGAACCCGTCTCCGCAGACGAGCCAGCGGCCGTCCGGAGACCACCGCGGGAAGAAGACCGCGTCCCCGGTGGAGCGGGTCAGGGCCGCCAGACCGCTGCCGTCCGGACGGAGGGTCCACGCCTCGAAGCGGCCGGAGCGGTCCGAGAAGAAGAGGATCCGGCCGTCCGGCGACCAGCCGATGCCGCGGTCCTTGAAGGCGTCGCGGGTGAGCTGGCGCAGGCCGCCGCCGTCCGGCCGCACCACGAAGAGGTCCTCCTGCGGCAGCAGGGTGTTGAAGGCGATCCACCGGCCGTCCGGAGAGACCTCGGCGTATCCGAGCTGGAGCGAGCCCTGCACCACCGGCTCCGCGGGCCGGACGGGCTCCAGGGTGGCCGGGTCGAAGCTCGGTCCGCTCCAGGGTGTACCGCTCGCTGCGCGTGGCATAGAGGATCCGGCCGTCCCTGGCGATGCTCAACGGGCCGCTCCAGGACGAAGGGGTGGTGACCGGCTCGGCGGGGCCCCGCAGCCGCCCGGTCTCTTCGTCGATGGGCACGCGCCAGAGATTCATGCTGCCGCTGCGGTTGCTGGCGTAGTAGAGATACCGGCCGTCCGGCGACCAGACGGGGCTCCAGTTGAGGGACGCGTCGTCGGAGGCCTGCACGGGCGGGCCTCCCCCCGCGGCGACCGTCCAGAGGACCCGCCGGGAGCTGCCGGGAGTCACTCCCCAGTAGGCGATCCTCCGGCCGCGTGGAGACCAGCTCGGCTGCATGGCTTCGCCGGTCTCCACGACCCGCGCCTCGCCCGTGGCCACGTCGACGCGCCAGATCCGGCCGGGGCTGCCCTTGCCCCGCGGATCGAGAGCAGGCTCGGTGCCGCAGAGGATCTCCAGGCCGTCTGGGGACCAGGCCGGGTTGAAGCCGAAGCTCGTCAGGCGCCGGACCGACTCTCCCGTGGCCCCCATGAGGAAGATCCCGCCGCCCTCGCGCTCCGAGCGAAAGGCGATCGTCCGGCCGTCGGGCGAGAAGGCCGGCTGCGTGTCGCCGGTGGGCGAGTCGGCCGTGAGGTTGATGGCGTTGCTGCCGCCGGTCCGCTGGAGGAAGACGTCGTCGTTTCCTGGCGTGGATTCCCGGGCATAGGCGAAGTACTCCCCATCCGGCGCCAGGCTGGGGAACGCCTCGACCCCCGGCTGGTCCGTCATGGGCGTGAAGCTCGGCTGGACCGGCCCACCCGCGGAAGAGCCGTCGGGGCTCAGAAGGTAGCCGAACAGGCCGGCCAGGGCCGCCACTCCGGCGAGGGCTGCCACCATCCACGGCCGGAGCCCCCGGCGGACCGGCTGGGTCGGCAGGGCCCGGGTCATGGACTCCCCCAGCAGCGACCGGGAGCTCGGCCAGGGGGGCCTCGACGGAGGGGTACCGGGCTTGCGGATCCTTCGCCAGCAGCCGGTCCACGATCCTCTCCAGCTCCGGCGGTGTGCCGGGACGGACCTCCCGGAGGGGCTGGGGGCGCTCGTTCAGGATGGCATGGACCACGGCGGGCTCGAGCTCGCCCCGGAACGGCCGGCGGCCGGCCACCATCTCGTAGAGGACCACGCCCAGGGACCAGAGGTCCGTGCGGGGGTCCACGCCCTCCTGCCGCGCCTGCTCGGGCGACATGTAGGCGGGAGTGCCGGCCGCCGGGTGCGTGCGGGTGAGCGCGGTCCCCACCAGCCTGGCGAGGCCGAAGTCGAGGAGCTTCACCACCCCGTCGCTGGTGACGATCAGGTTGGCCGGCTTGATGTCGCAGTGAACGATGCCGCTCTTGTGCGCCTTGGCGAGCCCGCGGGCGGTCTGCAGGGCGATCTCGAGGGCCTCCTCGATGGGCAGGGGACCGCGCTCGATCTTGCGGCGCAGGGTCTCGCCGTCGTAGCAGGGCATGGCGATGTAGAGCTGGCCATCGCGGGTCTCGCCCAGGTCCAGGATGGTGCAGAGGTTCGGATGGTCGAGCGAGGACGCCGCCTGCGCCTCCCGCATGAAGCGCTCTTTGGCTTCCGGGTCGCGCGTCAGCTCCGGCGGCAGGAACTTGAGCGCCACCGTGCGGGAGAGCCGGGTGTCCTCGGCCTTGTAGACCACGCCCATGCCGCCGCTCCCCAGGAGCCTCCGAGACGCAATAGGAGCCGACCGTGCGGCCGAGGAGACCGCCGTTCAGGGCCGCCGGCAGCTCGAGCAGCGTCCGCTCCGTATCCGTGCTCCCCGAGGCGGCGGACGGACCCGCGAGAGAGCCCAGGACAGCCCGCAGGGCCTCCATGCTCGCGTAGCGGCCTGCCGGCTGCTTGCACAGCGCACGGGCCACGGCCCGGTCGAGCCTTTCCGGTACGCCGGGGCGGAGCCGGCTCATCAGCGGCGGCTCGCGTTCGAGGATCGCCCGCACGACCTCCCGGTTCGAAGCGCCTGTGAAGGGAAGGCGGCCGGTCACCATTTCGTAGAGGACGACCCCCAGCCCCCAGATGTCCAACCGGGGGTCCATGGGCTCGCTGCGGAACTGCTCGGGGGCCATGTAGGCCACCGTTCCCACGGCCGAGCCGGCGCGTGTCAGGCGGGACTGGCCGGTCAGCGCGGCGATGCCGAAGTCGAGGAGCTTGACCAGGTCGCCGGCCGTCAAGGCACTCCTGGTAAGGGCAATATTGGCGGGCTTGACGTCGCGGTGGACGATCCCGTGCTCATGGGCCTGCGCGAGCCCGGCAGAGACCTGGAGAGCGATGTCGACCGCCTGCTCCACCGGCAAGGGCCCGCGGGCGAGCCGCTCGCGCAGGGTCTCACCCTCATAGAGGGCCATGGCGATGAAGAGGGCGCCGTCCCCGGTCTCGTCGATCTCGTGGATGGTGCAGATGTTGGGGTGGTCGAGCTGGGAAGCGGCCTGGGCCTCGCGCAGGAACCGCCGCTTCTCCTCCTCCGGGGCGCCGCGCTGGCTGGCGAGGAACTTCAGCGCCACCAGGCGGCCGAGCTTCAGGTCCCGCGCCTTGTAGACCACGCCCATGCCGCCGCCCCCGAGACGTTCGAGGATCTGGTAGTGGGAGACGGTGGTGCCGATCAAGGGCCCTCGGTCTGCAAAAACTTTGGGAAACCCTTGAAGTTTAACAGAGGGAGCACCTCCGCCCGGGCCGATCCGGACGCTGTCCCGCGCGGAGTGCCCTCCACTCAGTCGGCCTGGCGCAGGGTCCGCCGGAGTTGCTGCCGCAGCAAGCCGAGCCCCGGGAGCGCCTCTCTGGGCTCGGCCCCGGTGGGGTTCTTCTTGTCGGCTTCCTCGAAAGCCTTTTCCCCCTTGTCAGGCGCATGCTGGATCATCAGATTGCGGATCTGGAAGCTCATGTCTCCCTCCCCAGGCAGGGGCCCCCGTGGGCCGGAAGGATAGAAAACAGCTTTTACCCAATCCAGAGAATTATATCAGTCTTCTTCAGTCTGAAGAGAGAGCATCCCCCGATTCCCTTCGATCACCACCCCTCGTTCTCGAAGCAGGGGAACGCCGCCCCCTCCGGCCGTCCCAGGTCGGCGGCGAGGGCCGCCACGCCGGCTTCGCCCCAGAACAGGCCGTGGGGCGTCTCCGCTCCCCCCCGCTCGAAGGTCAGAGCGGCCCGCTCGGCGAGGTCGCGGGCCCGGGCGAGCCACTCCTCCCCTCCCTCGTGCTTGTGGAAGTTGAGCAGGGCGTAGGCGCGGCCGGCGAGGCCGCAGCAGAGGTTGGCGGAGCCGCCGGGATCCTCCCAGCTGTTCCAGGCCGCTCCCTCGGCCAGGGCGTGGAATACGGGGTCCCCGAGCCGCTGGTGGGCGAGCGTCCAGAGGAAGACGAAGCCCGCGCTGCCGTTGCACCAGCCGGACATGGTGCCGTGGTCCTCGCCGCTCTCGCCGTACCAGGGCCAGCAGATCCCCCGCCCCCGGGGCCGGGCGCAGCCGCCCAGCTCCCGGAGACGCTCCTCCACACGCGGAGGCAGCGGCCGTGACGCGGCCCGGCACCACTGGAGCGTGGCGTAGAGACAGCCGGCCCAGCCGTGGGCCATGCCCAGGTTCGGCCGCTCGGCGCAGCCGGCGATGGGCGGCAGAACGCCGATCTCCTCCCAGAGCCCGGCGAGCAGCTCCTCCCCCATGGCCATCAATTCCGGCCGGGGGGACGGCGGACCTGCCGGGAAAGTGTCGAGCAGCAGGGCCGCGGCGAGCAGCACGCCCGACCGGCCCAGGGAGAGGTCGGGGTTGGAGCACGGCTGGCGCGCCGCCGACAGGAACTCCTGGACGGCCTGGCGGTGCGCTCCCGGGTTCCCCAGGGCGTGGGCGACGAGCGCCTGGACGCAGCGGGTGCCCGTGGGGCTGTGATAGAGGGAGACGGGGCCCACGATCTCGGGGAGGATCCCGCTGTCCCCCTCGCGCCGGAAGTAGGCCTCGTCCCCGTCCTCCCTCGCCGCCTTTTCCGCCCACACGTCCGCCAGGGACAGCAGGCCGGCGTCCTCGCGGGCCGCTGCCACGCGGTAGAGCGCACAGGCGATGCCCGCCGCGCCGCCCTTGACCGAGGCGCGGGGCGGCGGCAGGGCCGCCGAGAGCAGGGTCCCCTCCAGGCCGGCGCGCTCGATCACCCGGTCGAGCAGGGCTTCCGCCCGGGAGAGGCCCGCCACCCGCGGGCGCACGTCCCGGGGAGGGGGGACGGCGGCGAGCCCGTCCGCCAGCGCCGCCATGGACGGGAACCGTTCGTCCGGCTTCTTGGCGAGAGCCCGCGCCAGCACGGCCTCCACCTCGGGCCAGGGCTCGACGCCCCGCTCCGCGAAGGGCAGCGGCGGCTCCTCCGCGATCTGCCGCAGCATCTCCTCGCGGCCGAGAGAGAAGTCGCGGTAGTGGGCGCCCGCCATCAGCAGGTACAGAAGCGCGGCGACGGCATGCTGCTCCCCGGCCGGCGAGGCCGCGGGTGTGCGCTCCTCCGCCAGGGCCGCCGCCGCGTATTCGGGCTCGAAGAAGAAGCCGACCCCGCCCCTTCCGAGGTCCTTGGGATCGTCCTGCCTCCCCTCGAGCAGCGCATAGCCGAAGTCCACGAGGAGGGTCCCGCCGCCCGCCGTGACCAGGACGTTGCGCGGGTGCACATCGCCGTGGACCACGCCGCTCTCGTGGAGCCGCGCGTAGGCGTGGGCCACCGCACGCCCGAGGGCGAGCAGGCCTTTGCGCGAGCCGGCCTGCCGCAGCTCGGCCGCGGCCGTGGCGGCGTCGATGCCGGCGTTCCATTCCGTGGCGAGGTACCGCCGGCCCCCCACCTCTCCCGCGGCCAGGAGGCGAGGAGAGACGGAGCCGTCCAGGTGGGCCAGCACGGCGGCCTCGCGCTCGAAGGCGCCGGCCGCCGCTCCTTCGGCCCGCTCCAGCTTGAGCGCGGCGGCCCGGCCGTCCTCTTCCCGGCGGACCTGGTGGAGCTCGGTGTCGTCGAGCACCTGGATGCATTCGAGCACCCGGAAACCCGCGATCTCTTCACCCGGAGCCAGAGAGGGCTCGATGACCTCCGCGCCCGCCGAGCCCTGGGCCACCAGGAAGCCGGCGCCGAAGAGGCGGTCGAGGAGCGGGTAGGCCTCCGTGAGAGTGGCTTCCGGATCGGTCCCCCGCTCGCGGCTGTAGCGGATCACGGCCTCGGCCACCGTGATGGGCGAGCGGAACTCCGCGAGGAGCCGGGCCGAGTCCGCGTCGAGAATGCGCGAGGGCACGCGCAGCCGCGGGCGGGTGATGGCGTAGTCCCCCTCCTCGCAGCCGAGCTTGCCGCGCACGTCCTCCGGCAGCTCGGTCACGGGCACGAGCACGACGTCTTCGGGAAGCACCAGGGGATCGGTGATGGCCATGGCGGGAGACTACTACGTAGGGGCGGCCCCATGTGGCCGCCCTGGGTGGGGGCGGCCACGTGGGGTCAGGGCGGCCACGTGGGGCCGCCCCTACTCCCTCCTCCAGAGCAGGGCTCCGGGCGTCCAGGTCTCCGTGTCCACGCCTTCGAGGCGCATGCGGTCGAGCGCGAACCGCCAGGGCTCGGCCGCGGTGACCTCCGGTGCAGACCGGGCCGACACGAGGGCCACGGCCAGACGGTTGGTGAGCCACAGGCGCCAGCTCTCCCAGCCGCCCAGCAGGGGGGAGCGCTCGGCCACCGGAGGATCGACGCCCCACGAGAGCAGGCCGTCTCCCGCGATCTCGGCGGTGAACGGCACGCCCTGCGGCGGCAGGCCGGCCAGGCGGTCGCCGAGGCGGCCCGCGGCTTCGGAGAGGCGGTCGAAGTCCGGGAAGTAGGCCACGATCTTGTCCGGCCGCAGGAGCCCGGCGGCGTCCGCTCCCACCTTGAATTGCTGGGCGCGCGACGCCGAGAGCGCCGCCAGGATCTCGCCGAAGCCTTCTTCCAGGGATTCCGGAGCGGGGCTGACGTAGAGCTTGTAGATGGCGCCGGAGCTCGCCAGGGCCGCCGGGCTCTCCGGACGGGTGGAGCGGGCGTGCCAGGTCAGCCAGTGCTCCCCGTGCTGCCCGGGCTGCCAGCTCCGGTCGAGGACCCGGCGGTTCCTGCCGCCCCTCGCGATGCCCAGCAGAGTCTCCACGGCCTCGGCCGAAGGCAGCCGCCGCCGCCAGTCCGGCGTGAGCGGCCGGCGGTTGAAGCCGTAGATCCGCCAGGACAGCCGCAGGGGATCGTCCACCGCGAGCGCCTGGGCGTAGCGCAGTGCCGCCCGGGAGAGCACGGCCAGCCGGCCCCCTCCCCCCCTTCGCGGACATCGCGGACCCCGTCTTCCACCAGCGCGAGCGCCGCCGCTCCGCAGACGAAGCCTTCGCCTTCCCGGATCTCCAGCACGCCGTCCGCCACCAGCCGCGCCAAGGTGCGCGGGGCGGCGGCCCCCAGCATCTCCACGACGTACCCGGGCAGCGGCCCCGGCTCGCGGAGGGTCAGAAAGAGGAGGGCCGTGTCGCGGTCCACGGACTTGAAGCCCAGCCCGGCCGCAGCCTCTCCGGGCCGGAGCAGGCCGTAGAAGGAAGGGTCCTTGCGCAGCTCCGCAAGGGTCTCCTGCTCCCCGGGAGACAGGCGGTCGAACAGCACGAGCTCGTAGCGGGGGCTGGCGCGGAAGTCACGCCGGAGGATCGACTGCATGGGGGGAGAATATCCCGAGGCCGGCGGCAGGGTACGAATGCCGCCGGCCGGCCGGGCTCCTACGCCCGCGGCCCGTCCAGCGCCTGCTGGAGCTGCCGCTGCAGGAGGGCCAGGTCGGTGTAGGTCTCGGGTGGATTGCCGCCGGGGGGCTTGGGCTTGGGATTAGGCTTTCCAGACGTGCCGCAGCTCACGGGACGGCACCCCGGGTTCTTGTCCCCCTTGCCCGTGTTCGAGGCCGCGGCGTAGCCGCCTCCCGCGCAGGTCGTGCCTCCCGGACACGAGGCCCAGCGGATCGTGCCCGGCACCACGTCGGTCATGAGATCCTGGATCCTGAACGCCATATGTCTCTCCTCCTCTCCGGGATCGAAGTCCCGGCCTCCCGTATTCGATGATTTGGGCTGCAAGGAAGAAAGCTTAGCACTCATTCCATAGCCAGCATCACCACGTCCCCTTCATGAAGGATGCGCACGGTGTACAGGCCGCGGCCGTCCGGGCTCGCGCTCACCGAGAAGAGAGCGGAATCAGGGGCGGGAGCGATCAGCTCCCAGCGCCTCCGGGTGAGGGTATCCACGGCGTGGACCCTGCCCTCGTCCAGGAAGACGAGCGTGCGGCCACCGGCCAGCCAGAAGGGCGTCGAACCGCTCCCGGCCAGCTTCTCGTAGGTACGGGAGTCGAACGAGTACAGGCCGATCCCCACCGCCTTGCCCTCGACGAGGTTGCCGGCGAGCCGCCGGCCGTCCCGCGACCAGTCGCTGGGCGCGAGCTGTTGGACCCCCGCGCCCCGGACCGGCACGGAGACGGGAACCCGGGCCGCCAGGGGCTTCGTCAGGTCGACCGTCACCAGGCCCTGGCTCGACCGGGAGAAGGCGAGCCGCTTCCCGTCCGGAGACCAGATGGGATAGATGATCGAGGGGCCCGCCGTCTTCGTGAGCTGTTCGAGCCCTCCTCCGCCAGGGCGGACCGCCCAGGCCTCGTACCGTCCTGAGCGGTTCGAGTAGAAGAGGAGGCGCGAGCCGTCCGGCGACCAGCGCGGGTGCCGGTCGTTGTGGCGGTCGTCGGTGAGCTGGCGCAGGCCCGTGCCGTCCGTGCGCACCACGAAGAGGTCCTCCTGCGGCACGGTCGAGTGGAAGGCGAGCCACCGGCCGTCGGGCGAGACGCGGCAGGAGCGGATGCCGAGGGCGCTCTTGAGGATGGGCTCCGCAAGCCCGGTGACCCGGCCGGTGCCGGGGTCGAAGCCCGTACGTTCCAGGTGCGTCCGGCTGTCGCTCACGGCGTAGGCGATCCGCCGGCCGTCCCTCGAAAGGCTCAGCAGCGCGCTCTCCTGGGACGAGGTGGTGACGGCCTCCGGCTCCCCCTGGACCCGGCCCGAGTCCTCGTCGATCCGCACCCGCCAGAGGTTCATGATGCCGCTGCGGTCGCTCGCGAAGTAGAGGGATTTGCCGTCGGGCGACCAGACCGGGTTCCAGTTGAGGTAGGCGTCGCCGGTGACCGTCACGGGGTCTCCGCCGTCCGCGGCCACCGTCCAGATCGTCCGCTGCGCGCTGCCGGGAGGCAACCCCCAGTAGGCGATGCGCGTGCCGTGGGGCGACCAGCTCGGCTGCACGGCGTCCCCCGTGGGGAGCCGGCGCTTCTCGCCGGTCGCCAGGTTGAGCCGCCAGAGCTGGCTGGTGAGCTGCCGGACTCCGGGATCGCTGACGCCCTCCGTGGCGACCACGAGCTTCCTGCCGTCGGGCGACCAGGAGGGGTTGAAGCCGAAGTCGGTGACGCGGCGCACGGACTCGCCCGTCGCCCCCATCACGAAGACGCCGCCGCCGTCGCGCTCTGAGCGGAAGGCGATCTGCTGGCCGTCGGGCGAGAAGGCCGGCTGGGTGTCGTCCCCGGGCGAGTCCGCCGTCAGGTTGATCGGGTTGCCGCCGCCGACGCGCTGCAGGAAGATGTCCAGGTTGCCCGGCGAAGCGGCCTTGGCGTAGACGAAGAAGTTGCCGTCCGGCGACAGGCTCGGGAAGGACTCGCGCCCCTCCTGGTCCGTCAGGCGCGTGAACGTGGCCTGCGGCGGGACCTCCTGGGGGGCCTGCCGGAAAGCCCAGATCCCCAGCCCTCCGGCGATCAGCACGAGCGCGGCGAGGCCCCAGATCCAGGACCGGCTCCTCCTGGGGACTGCCGGCCGGGTCAGCATCGTCCCCGTCAGCATCTCCCCCCGGAAGGCGCGCAGGCCGGCGAACACCTCCTCCGCGGAGGCGTAGCGGTCCCCGGGGTCCTGGGACAGCAGCCGGCCGACGATGCGGTCGAGCTCCGCCGGCACCTCGGGCCGGAGCTCGCGCACGGGCCGGGGAGGCTCGTTGAGGATGGCGTGGATCACCGCCTGCTCGTCCTCGCCGCGGAACGGCCGCCGGCCCGCGAGCATCTCGTAGAGGACCACGCCCAGCGACCAGAGGTCGGTGCGGGGGTCGACCTCGTCGCCCCGCGCCTGCTCGGGGGACATGTAGGCCGGCGTGCCCATGGAGGAGCCCGTGCGGGTCACGGCCGCCGAGCCCGCCAGCTTGGCGAGGCCGAAGTCCAGGATCTTGACCAGCCCACCCGCCGTCGCCGGTGACCATCAGGTTGGCCGGCTTGATGTCGCGGTGGACGATGCCCTGGCGGTGGGCCTTGGCCAGCCCGCGGGCCACCTGCTCGGCGACGTCGGCCGCCTCGTCCACCGGCAGCGGCCCGCGCTCGATCTTGCGGCGCAGGGTCTCGCCGTCGTAGCAGGGCATGGCGAGGTAGAGCCGGCCGTCCTCGGTCTCGCCCACCTCGAGGATCGTGCAGAGGTTGGGGTGGTCGAGCGCCGAGGCCGCCCGCGCCTCCTGCAGGAAGCGGGCCTTGGCCACCGGGTCGCGCGTCAGCTCCGGCGGCAGGAACTTGAGCGCCACCGTGCGGCCGAGCCGGGTGTCCTCGGCCTTGTAGACCACGCCCATGCCGCCGCCGCCCAGGAGCTCCAGGATGCGGTAGGGGCCGACCGTCCCGCCGGGGAGGGCGTCGCGGGTCTCCGGCGAGCCCCTGCGGAAGGCGTGGCTCGCGGGCTCCGGCAGCTCGAGCAGCGTCGGGTCGTCCCCGGCCACCGTTTCCGGCGAAGCCGGAGCGGCCAGCGCGCGCAGATCCCTCCGCAGGGCCTCCATGCTCGCGTAGCGGCCGTCCGGCTGCTTGGCGAGAGCCTGCGCCACGATCCTCTCCAGCCTCTCCGGCACGCCCGGGCGAAGCTGGGACAGAGGGGGCGGATCGCTCTCCAGGATCGCCCTCACCATCTCCCGCTCCGAGAAGTCCTCGAACGGGAGGCGGCCGGCCACCATCTCGTAGATCACGACGCCCAGGGCCCAGATGTCCGAGCGGGGATCCGCCGGCACGCCCCGGAGCTGCTCAGGGGACATGTAGGACGCCGTGCCCATGGTCATGCCGGCCCGCGTCAGGCGCGACTGGTCGCTCAGGCTGGCGATGCCGAAGTCCAGGAGCTTGACCTGCCCGCCGGTCGTCAGAGCCGATGTCAGGCCCGATGTCAGGACAATATTCGCCGGCTTCACGTCGCGGTGCACCACCCCCCGCTCATGGGCGCGGGCGAGGCCGGCGGCGATCTGGGCGGCCACCTCGATCGCCTGGGCCACCGGCAGGGGGCCGCGGTCCAGCCGGCCGCGCAGCGTCTCCCCCTCGTAGAGGGCCATGGCGATGAACAGCGCGCCGTCCTCGGTCTCGCCGATCTCGTGGATGGTGCAGATGTTGGGATGGTCGATCTGCGAAGCGGCCCGTGCCTCGCGCAGGAACCGCCGCTTCTCCTCCTCGGGGGCGCCGCGCTGGCTGGAGAGGAACTTCAGCGCCACCAGGCGGCCGAGCTTCAGGTCGCGGGCCTTGTAGACCACGCCCATGCCGCCGCCGCCGAGGCGCTCCAGGATCTGATAGTGCGAGACGGTGCTGCCGATCACGGGGGCGGCCTCTGCTCTGCGAACGTGGGTTTCTTGGGGCGCCCGGAGTCTAGCACGCCAAAACTACCCCGACAGGTGGTGCGGAAACTCCTGTCTTCAGGCACAGTTACGCACAGGACGGCCAGAGAGGCGTCCCCAGGAATGAAAGAGACCGACGATGAACGAGCTGAGAGTCCGCGACCTGATGACCGAAAAGGTCCTGAGCGTCCGTCCCGGGGAGAGCGTGGACAAGATCTATGACGCCATGACCGAGCGCAGCATCCGCCACATCGCCGTGATCGACGACGAAGGAGACCTCGTGGGCGTCGTCTCCCACCGGGACCTGCTGCGCCACTCGCTCATCGAGCGCTCGGACCTGCCGCTCTTCGTCCAGAAGGCGCTCCTCAAGAGGACCCGGGTCGAGGAGGTGATGACCTCCGAGGTCGAGACCGCCGACCCCGACCAGCCGATCAAGGAAGCCGCCCAGACGATGTTCGAGAACAAGTTCGGCTGCCTGCCCGTGGTCGAAGGGTGGCGCGTGGTGGGAATCCTGACCGAGTCCGACTTCGTGAAGTACTTCACGCGATACCCTGAGGACGACCCGCCGAACTGAGGGCCCTCCCCCGCAGCTCCTCGAATTCCTCGTGGAACCCTTCCACGATGACCTCGGGGTCGGGCACGAGGCCGGCGTCCGAGGCGATCCCCAGCCGCACGTGCCCCGCGTAGCTGATGATGCTGATCCCCAGCCCCAGCCGGCCGGACTGGGGCACCCAGAAGAAGAGCTCACGGATGGCCCGCCCGCCGAGGTACAGCTCCTCGCGGGGGCCGGGCACGTTGGTCATCACGGCCGTGGCCTTGGTGCCGAAGATCTTGACCACCATCTTCTGCACCGCCAGGGGCACCAGGCCCAGCAGCTTCAGGATGGTATAGACCACCACCGGCTCGGCCGAACGCTTGAGCGCCTGCGTCCGGCGGCGCAGCTCGGCCAGCCTCTCCACCGCGTCGTCGATCCCCACCGGCAGAGACAGGAACATCAGCCCGAACCGGTTGCCCAGCTCTGACATCTTGTCGATCGAGCGCAGGTTCACCGGCATGGCCGCCCGGAAGCTCAGGCCGTGCGCCCGCTGGCCGTGGCGGTCGAGATAGCGGCGCAACCCGCCCACCATGGCCGAGGTCAGGACGTCGTTGATCGTGCCCCCCAGCGCCTTCCCGACGTGACGGACGTCCGAAACCAGGATCGGCTCGGACCAGGCCACCCGCTTGGCCACGCCCAGCGGGCCCTTGAACATCGTCTTCGGGTCGGAGGGGCGCCCCACCAGCCGGGCGAAGGCGCTCGTGGAGGCGACACTGGTCACCACCGGCCCCATCTTGTTGAACGCGTCGGCTGATTGCTCCAGCAGGCGCATGCCGTCCGGCATGATCTCCCGGGCGAGCTCCTGAGCCGCCTCCGTCCCTTGCGGCGACTGGCGGAAGAGATCGATGAAAGGATTGTGGGGATCGTCCGAGTCGCCGGCTTCTTCCGTCGTGCGGTCGGTCAGGGAGAGCAGCACCAGCAGCAGCGCCATGCCGTCGCCGATCGAGTGGTGGAACCGCCCCATGAGCACGCTCCCCCCGTCCTTGTACCCATGGAGGATGTGGAACCGCCAGAGCGGGCGGTCGAGCTTCAGGGGCTGGCTCATCAGCTCGCTCACCACCCCGCGCAGGGCGTTGTCATCCCCGGGGGCCGACAGGTCGCTCTCCAGGACGTGGGCGTCCATGTCGAAGCCGGGATCGAGCTCCCAGTGAGGGTCTCCCTTGTGGTAGAGGATGCGCTTTCGGAAGCGCCCGATGGGCAGCAGGCGCTTTTCGAGGATCTCCTTGAGGCGCTCCCGGGAGAGGTTCAGGTCCAGCACCAGGCAGCCGTTGATGATCATCAGGTTGTCCGGAGAATCCATCCGCAACCAGGCATGATCGACGGCGGACAACGGCTCCAAGGCGGCCTCGGTCTCTTCCGGAGCAGGCAAGGTGTCCTCCCTCCTGACGCGTTCGAGCGGAGTCAGTCTATACCGCGTGAATACTGCGCGGACACTGCGCGGACTGGTGCTCCTGGAGACCGCCATCGTCCTCCTGATCGTGGTCGAGCTGGTGCTGAGCCTCCTCAAGCTGGGCTGATTCCCGTTGCGCAAGCGGCGGTGGCGCCCCGGGTGATTTCGTCCCTGCCCACGCCCGCCGCGGCACCTTATTGGTAGGCCCCTCTCGGGGGCCAACGCCTTCAACAGGAGGTGATCCGTTGGCGCGTTCCAACCCGGGGGCACCTCACGAGGTGCCCCCGCGGTTCCCGTTCCTTCTCTGGACCGGGGATGGCGCCGCGGCCGAATCTCTGGTATCCTTCTCCGGCGCTAAGAATCCAGATCAGATTATAGCTCCGCCCGCAGGAAGACGTTCCGTCGCGTAGGAGTTATACTTGTCAGGGGGGCGATACGATGGCTTCTGAAAAACCCACGCTCGGCCAGGAACCGTATCCTCCTGAAACAGGGGGACGCCGTCTCCAGGTCGGGTCTCGTGATCACGTCCTCGTAAGGAAGCTTGATCTTGAGGCCCTGCATCAGCCTCAAAGTCCCACGACGGGTATCAACGCCATCATCGGGAAGTGGCCGGGAGACGAGAGCGAAGAGGAGATCCTGGCGCTTCTCGAAGAGATGTCGTGACGCTTCCGAGCACCCTCCTCTTAGACACCGGCATTCTGATTCACCTCGTTCGCGATAACTCGATCGGGAGGACCATCGACTCCCGATTCCGGTTGCGGATGAGGTCGGAAAGGCCTTTGGTCTCCATCATCACGGTGGGAGAAGCTCTGGCCTTTGCCAGGAAACTAAGCTGGGGGCCTGCCAAGCTGGCCGCTTTGGAAGGCCTGTTCGAAGATCTGGTAGTCGTGGATCTCTCTGACGAGGTTCTCGAGCTCTACGCTGAGGTCGACTTCTTTCTCGGCCGTTCGGGCAAACCCATCGAACAGAACGACATGTGGATCGCAGCCACCGCCATCGTTTCCGGAGCCCACCTCATTACGACGGACAAGGACTTCGACCCTCTGTTTCCTGCCTATCTGGACCGTACCTGGATCGACCCGCAACGGCCGGACGCCTGAGCCCTCACTCCACCAGCAGGGCGGCCCTGGCGGAGCCGCCCTGGGTGGAAGAAGCGCTCAGAACTCGGGCGGGAAGACGTCTTCCTTGGCCACGGGAACGCACAGCTCCTCGGTCTCACCGACCCGGACGAATTCCGGAGGCAGCCCCATCTCGCGCAGCACGGGATTGAGATGGTCCAGCCAGAGGTGCGTATCGAGCGCCCTGCCCCGGATCCTGTAGCACAAGACGTCGGAATACGCGATGAGATTGTAGACGTTGTGCGGCGGGAAGCTCTGGTTCTTGGCGACCGGAACGCAGAGCTGGACCGGGTACCACTCCACGAACTCGACGGTCTCCGGAGGGAGGTCCGCCAACAGCGGGTTGAGGTGGGTCAACCGGATCTCGCCTCTCGCGATCTGATCGCTCTTCACCTCGTAGCACTTGACGTCCAGCCACTGGATGATCTCCAGCACATCCGGTGGCGGGACCGGCGAAGAAGGAGCGGTTGGCGAACGCTTGGCGACCGGGACGCAGAGCTGCTGCGGCCTGCCGACCCGTACCTTCACCTCCGGGCCGAACATGTCGTTGATCACCCGGTTGAGCTGGGTCAGCCGGACATCGATGTCGAGCGCGGGTCCCTCGATGCCGTAGCACTTCCAATCAACGAATTCGAGGATCCGCCGGACCGCGATCGGGGGCTCGTAATCATTCTTCACGACCGGGACGCAGAGCTGCTCGGGTTCTCGCAGCCTGACATCCTCATGCGGCAGGTTGAGCGACTGGAAATAGGCGTTGAGGTGATCCAGCCGCAGCGGCACGTCGATCGGCGGCTGAGGGCGGATGTCATAGCAACGGACATCCAGGAACCTCACGAAGTCAGCTGGCGAAGGCCAATGGGCCGACGCCGCTGCAGGGAGAAAGATGAACGCCAGGAGACAGAGGACCCCGCCAACCTTGCTGACTCGGCTCTTCATGGTTACCTCCTTTGCTCATCGAAAAGCAGCCCCCGGGCTCCGGGAACTGCGCTTTGCAACACTCAGGACTGGCAATCCGAAAGGAATTGGAGGGAGGGATGCAGGGGGCGAGAGTACAGTCAATACTCCCTTAGCAGATTCCTATCTACTTCTTACTGTGTCTGCTGGAGAATTTCCGTGACATCTACATCGGCCAGAAGGAGAGGACTGGCCACTTTGGAAGGCTTGTTTGAGGATAGAGACCGACCCGGAACGGCCAGACGCCTGAGTTGAACCACACCTCCGGCGGCACCAGAGTGGACAAGGGTGTCCCGCGTCCAGGGGGAAGACGCACTAATAGTATCAGCGCCTCTATGTTAGAGGTCTCTTGAGGAGGATCTACATGCGTCGCCGTACTTCCCGCTGTGCGCTTTCCCTTGCCTTCGCCGCCTTTCTAGCCGTCTGGTGTGCCGCTCCGGACGCCGTGCGCGCCTCGGATCACGGGGATACCCCGTTGCTCATATCTACGGGCCGCCACGACGTTCGGATTTCTGACCTCTTCGCGTTCACGCGCGGCAACCGGCTCGTGCTCATCCTGAACACGAACCCCGCGATCCCGGCCAGCGTGACCACGTACTCGTGGCCGAGCGACCTGAAGCTTCAGATCGCGATCGACAACCACAGCGAGGTCACGTTCGACAATGCCAAGGCGAACGCGGCCTACGGCGGCAGCATCGTGAACCCCCGTGGCATCCTCGAAGACGTGAGGTTCAATATCGATTTCCCCGGCGGCACCCCGCGCCTGAAGGTGAAGGGGCTCAAGAACGGCGGTGCCAGGCAGATCAAGTTCTTCGCCGGGCTGCGCGACGACCCGTTCATCCGTGGGCCGCAGATCGGCAAGAACATCGCGGCGATCGTGATCGAGCTCCCGCTCAACGCGGTCCTCGGGGACAGCGACACCATCCTCCTCTGGGGCACGGCGCGGGTGGGTGATGTCTCGGGACCGGTCGTCGAGCATGTTGGCCGCTCCCTGCGCAGCCAGCTCGGTGAGTTCCTCGCGTTGAACAATTTCCACCCGAGGCTCCACCGTTTGAAGCTCGGCCTGGTGCCGGACGTCATGATCTACAACACGTCGGCCCGGGCCGAGATCCCGAACGGGCGCGAGCCTACCGACGACGTCATCGATTTCGTCGCCTCGATCGATCCCGGCCCCGGCGCTCAGAACGTGCTCATGACCGACGCGCCGTTCCCGTCCGCGAACGACAAGCCGTTCCTCTCCACGTTCCCGTACCTGGCGGAGCCGCACCGGCCGTAGCCCTGCATCATGCGATTGACCTTGCTCCTCACCTTGGCGTTGGGTCTGGTTCTGGCGCTCGCCTGTGCCTCGGGAGCGCCGGCGCCTGATCCTGAAGCGCGCATCCGCTACTACGCAAAGCGCGTCAAGGAGGACCCGCGCCTCTACCCGGCCCATGCCCTTCTCGGCGAGGCGTATCTCGCGCGGGCGAAAGCGACGCACGATCCCGGCGACGTGGCCCGGGCGCGGGCCGCGTTCGAACAGTCGATGGCGATCCAGCCCAGCTACGAGGCGCTCGCCGGCCTGGCCGCGCTCTCCGGGTTCGGCCACCGGTTCGAGGACTCGCTCTCGTGGGGGCGGCAGGCCGCCGACGCCAACCGGGAGGATCCGCGCATCCGGGCGCTCCTCGTCGAGGCCCTGCTGGGTCTCGGCCGGGATAGCGAGGCGCGCGAGCTGCTGCCGGCCGACGGCGCCGCGCCGGGAGACTTCTACACCGCCTCCGCCCTTGGTGCCTGGATGAAGGCGAACGGCCGCCTGGAGGAGGCGGCGAAGGCCTTCGAGGCCGCCGCCAGGTTCGCGTCGCAACAAAAGGTGGAGCCGCTCGCCGTCTGGGCACGGGTGAGCGAAGCGGGTGTCTGGCTCGACGCGGGAGACCTCGCGCGGGCCCGGCCTCTCCTCGAAGCCGTGCGGCGCGACGCCCCCGAGGATCCGTTCCTGCGGGAGCATGAAGCCGAGCCTCGCCGAGCAGGAAGGCCGCCTCGCAGAGGCGCTGACCTTCTACGAGAAGTCTGGCGGCGATCCCGAAGCGCACCGAGCCGCCGCCTCGCTGGCGCGCCGGCTGGGACGGACGGAGGAGGCGCGGCGCCATTTCGAAGCCGCCGAGCGCTCCTGCCGGCGCATTCTGGATGCCGGAGAGATCTACTCCCTGGAGTCGCTGGCCCGGCTCTATCTGGACGCCGGTGTGAACCTCGAGGAGGCGAAGGCGCTGGCCCGCCGTAATCTCGAATTCAAGAGGGACCGGAGCGCCGTCGAGCTGGCCCGGGACCTCTCCGTACCGGTTCCGGCGGCTGAGGCTCGCCCAGCCGGTGCCTCTCCACCTTCCCTGAGATTCCATCGTAAACCCGCGCTGTCCTCTTTATAGACGGACAAGATAAAGGAGGAAGATCGTGAAAAGCAGGCGATTTTTTTCAGTAGTTGCGCTTGCGTTACTGGCCAGCGACTTATCGGTCGGATCCGTGGTTCTGGCCCAAGCACCGCCCAATGCCACCATACCCCGTGTGCCGAATCCGCCGCTGGCCTCGGACCTGGCCAATCTCCCCGGCGACTTGCGGGCGGTGGCCGTGCCGGGCCCGTCAAACCTGGCAGACTTCGTCAAGGATCCGGCGATGGCGCTCGCGCTGGGGAAAGCGCTCTTCTGGGACATGCAGGTCGGCAGCGACGATATGCAGGCCTGTGCGAGCTGCCACTTTCGCGCAGGAGCCGATCCCCGGTCGAAGAATCAGTTGAGCCCGGGCATGAAGCAGACGCCAACGGAGGATCTGACCTACTCGACCGGAGATGGCCCCAACTTTCAACTCCTGCCCTCGCACTTCCCGCTGACGCGGCTTGCGATTCCCGGCACTCGCGGCGCTCTTGACCCTTCCACGGACAGCAACGACGCCGTGGCCTCGCAGGGAGTGCATCATCCCGGAAACGAGCTGGACCCCCTGGGCTTTTCCATCGGGGTGATGAACACGCGCCGGGTCGAGCCGCGGAACACCCCCACCATGATCAATGCGGTCTTCAACCACCGGCAGTTCTGGGATGGGCGCGCCGAGAACGTGTTCAACGGCGTGAACCATCTGGGCCAGCGGGATCCGAACGCCAAGGTCTACCGGTCCGACGACCCCAAGCAGGCGCCGGTCCAGGTGCGGGTCGAGCTGGTGAATTCCAGCCTCGCGTCGCAGGCCCTGGCCCCGATCGTGAGCGACCTCGAGATGTCGGCACCGGGCCGCACGGCCGCCGACGTGGGACGCGAGCTGGCCCGGGGCCAGCGCAATCAGGGCAAGAAGCTCGCGAAAGTACGGCCGCTGGGGAAACAGAAAGTGGCGCTAACGGACAGCGTGCTCGGAGCGGTGAGCCGCTGGCCGGATAAGGGGCTCACCTTCAACCGCTACGACAAGATGATCAAGCTGGCCTTCCATGACAAGTGGTGGAAATCGAAGAAGCTGATCCGGGTCAACCCGGACGGGACCACGACCGTGGTGGACAAAAACGGTGGATCGGACGATGGATCGTACGATGAACCGGTCGAAGACCCCTTGCCCGAAAACGACTACGCTCTCATCCAGTACAACTTCCCGCTCTTCTTCGGGATCGCGGTCCAGCTTTACGAGGCGTCCCTGGTCTCCGACGACACGCCCTGGGACCGGTTCCGCCGGGAGAATCCCACCGCGACCGACCCGGATTTGAACCCGTGGAACAACACCAACCCGAACCACATCAGCCGCCTTGCGCTCTTCGGCGCGCATCTTTTCAACGACCGGACCCGCGGACCCGTGAACATCCGCTGCTCGAACTGCCATGAGCAGAACGAGCTGACGGACGCGTCGGCACGCCGCGTCGCGGCCGCGGTCAACGGACCGGTGCGCAACCGCGACGGCAATGTGATCGACAAGGGCTTCAACAACATCGGCTTGCGGCCCACCGACAACGACCTCGGCGTCGGTGCCAGCGACGCGTTTGGCCCGCTGTCTCACGCGCGCCGGCTTTTCCCCGGAACCCCGCCCGCGACCTTCGACGGCGCAGCCGTGACCAAGGGCTTTGGAGTCCAGGGAGCGTTCAAGGTCCCGTCCCTGCGCAACGTGGCCCTCACGGCGCCCTACTTCCACAATGGCGATGCGCGTACGTTGCGCGAGGTCGTTGAGCTCTACAGCCGCGGTGGCAACGTGTTTCCCGTGAGCGAGATGGACGGCACGCCGATCGAGCCGCTGGGCGTTCCCTCGCTGACCTCCGATGAGGTCGACGCCATCGTGGCGTTTCTCGAATCCCTCACCGACGAGCGCGTCCTGTATCAGCGCGCCCCGTTTGACCATCCGCAGCTGTTTGTTCCAAATGGCCACCCCGGGAACTCCAGCTCGACCGTCGACGCCGACGGAGACGGACTGGCCGACGATGTGATCCTCGAGATTCCCGCGGTCGGAGCCGCGGGAGGCAGTCCGTTGCCAGGTTTCCTGGAGGGTGTGTTCGGGCCGGGGTCGTGAGCTCCTGACCGGAGTACCCGCCCGGGCATTTATGCCCGGGCGGGGGCTATCCCAGCCGGTGCTTCTCCACCTTCCCTAAAGCGTTCCTCGGTAAAGCCTCCACGAACCGCACCTCCCGCGGCACCTTGAACCCCGCCAACTGCTCCTTGCAGAAGGCGATCAGCTCGTCCGTGCTGATATCCGTGTCCGCCACCAGGAAGGCCGCGGGAACCTCTCCCCACTCGGGGTGCGGCCGCCCCACGACCGCGGCCTCCTTCACGCCGGGGAAGGTCACCAGAACCTCCTCGATCTCCCGCGGGTAGACGTTGAAGCCTCCGGAGAGGATCAGCTCCGTGCGCCTCCCCAGCAGCGTGAGGTAGCCTGTCTCGGGATCGCGCCGGGCGAGATCTCCCGTGCGGAACCAGCGGCGGCCCAGCTCGTCGTGGACGAAGCTCTCCGCCGTCTTCTCCGGAGCGCGCCAGTAGCCGGAAAAGACGTTCGAGCCCCTCACCAGGAGCTCCCCTTCCCCACCCGCCGGCACGTCCTTGCCTTCGTGGTCCACGATGCGGATGGAGACCCCCGGCAGCGGCGTACCCACGGTCCCCGGCGTTCTCCTTCCTAGGTAGGGATTGGAGAGGTTCATTCCCGTCTCGGTCATGCCGTAGCGTTCCAGGATGTCGTGCCCCGTAAGGTCGCGGAAAGCGGCGAAGGTCTCCGGCGAGAGCGGCGCGCTGCCGGAGCAAAAGAGGCGCATATGGGATAGAGGGAAAAGGTTCACTTCGGGTTCCCGGCGCACACGCAACTCCCCCACCAGCCGGACGTACATGGTGGGGACGCCGAAGAAGAGCGTAGGACCGCCCCCAAGCAGGTCCGACACCGTCCCGGCGGCGTCGAAGCGGCGGCGCAGCAGCACGGTCGCTCCCGCGGCCAGGGCGCAGTGGAGCCCCACCACCAGGCCGTGGGTATGGAACAGGGGGAGGGAGAGGAGCAATGCGTCAGCCGGCTCCCAGGCCCAGGCGGCCAGCAGGCCCGTCACTGTCGCGAGGACGTTGTCATGGGTGATCACCGCCCCCTTGCTCCGTCCGGTCGTGCCCGAGGTATAGAGGAGCATGGCGGGATCGCCGCCATCGACAGGGACAAACCCGGACGGATCGCCTTTCCAATCCTCCAGATCCTCGGCGAGGAGGGTCTCCACGCCGCGCCGCTCGCCCTCCTCAAGCTCGTCCAGCACGGCCAGACCCTCCCGTTCCGTCACGAGGAACCGGGGCTCGGCGTCCGCCAGCATGTGGGCGATCTCCCGGCGCCGGTAGGCGAGGTTGATCGGCACCAGCACCGCCCCGAGCCGGATCACGGCCAGCCAGGCGATGACGAATTCGGGACGGTTGCCGAGATAGAAGGCCACGCGGTCGCCCTTGCGCAGGCCGCGGGCGGCGAGGCCGGCGGCCAGCCGGTCCGCTTCGGCGAACAGCTCGCGATAGGAGAGGACAGTTTCGTGGTTGCCTTCCCGAAAGCGCAGAGCGGGCTTCTCCGGCGCCCTCCGGAGGGGAATGGCAAAGAGGCCATGGAGGTCCATGGGGGCATGCTACGATGATTTCCGTGCCTTCGAGGTCAGCGGTCTTCGCCGTCCTGTCTTTCCTCGCTGTAGCTGTTGGCGCCCAGCCCCCGGCCTCTCCTCCTTCGTTCTCCGAATCGCTCGAAGTCCGCGAAACCCAGCTGGAGGTGCTCGTCACCGACGGCGGCCAGCCGGTCCAGGGCCTCACCAGGGAGGACTTCCAGGTCTTCGAGGACGGCCAGGTGGCCGAGGTCACGAACGTTTCCGCCACCGCGGACCAGCCCATCATGCTCGCCGTCTTCCTCGACGAGACGAGCCTCCGGGGCTCTCCCCGCTCCACCGCGCTCGCGGGCCTGCGCCGCTTCTTCACCGAGAACCTGCGCCCGCGGGACCGGGTCCTCCTCCTGCGCTGGGACGGCTCGCTGGAGATCCACGGCGATCCCACCGGGGACGCCGCCGCTCTCGGCACCCGGCTCGACGGGCTGGGGACGGGAGTCTCCGGCGGGTCGAGGGCCCAGGAGCGCACCACGATCCGGCAGGAGATCGAGCAGGCCTATCCGCCGGACGACGAGCAGTTCCGGGCCCTCTCGAAGGCCCAGGCCGCCGCGATCCAGGCCATCCTGCGCAATTACGTCCAGACCCGGGAGAACGAGACCCGGAGCCTGCTCGCGGCCTTCCAGCAGACCCTGGCCCTGCTCTCGACGCTTCCCGAGCGCAAGGCTCTTCTCTATGTGGGCGGCGGTCTCCCCCTGCGCCCCGGAGCGGACCTCTTCGCGGCCTGGGACGCCAAGTTCCGGGCGTTCGCCGGGGAGCTCGGCGCCTCGCCCCTGACCTCCCTCAACAGCGCCGCCAGCCGGTGGATCCAGGAAACCATCGACCGGGCCAACGCCTCCGGCATCACCCTGAACGCGCTGGCCCTGCCCGAGACCGGGACCGTGAGCGCCGCCAGCCGGACCGCGGAGCTGGCGTTCGACCCCGAGGACTCGGCCCGCGCCCTGCGCAACCTCGCCTCCGGCACCGGCGGCCGGGTCGTCACCGACGTGCAGAACCCCGCCGGCTTCCTGGCGAGGACCGCCAGCGACGTGGCCGGCTCCTACGTGCTCAGCTACACCCCACCGCCGGGACACCCCAGAGAACACCGGGGAAAACACCGGATCCAGGTCAAGGTCCGGGCAGGAGCCCTCGCGGCGCGCCACCGTGAAGAACGGGTCGACGGCGACGGGGTCGATCCCCTCCTCCGCCGGGCGCTGGCCGCGCTGTGGACCAGCCTGGACACCGAGAAGAACCCTCTCAAAGCCGAGGTCGCCATCGAAGAGGAGACGCAGGAAGAGGACGGCCGCTTCCGCGTCACCGCAATCGTGTCCCTCCCGCTCGCCGCCGTATACGTCCAGCCCCAGGAGAACTTCCACGCCGCGCACCTGACGGTCGCCGTGGCCGCGCGGGACGGCAAGGGCCGCATCTCGGGCCTCCCCCGCGCCGAGTTCCCCATCGAGATCCCCAACGAGCGCCTGCTCTCGGCCCCGGGCCACACCGCCGGCTACCGCTTCACGCTCCACCTCGCCCCGGGCGAGAGCGTGCTCGCCGTCGCCCTGCGGGACGACCTGAGCGGCGCCCAGAGCGTGGTGCGGACGGCCCTGACGCCGGGAATAACGCCGGGGGTGGCGAAGCCGGAGGTGGTGAAGCCGTGAGGCGACCTCACCCCAACCCCTCTCCTAAAGGAGAGGGGCTTGAAATTAGCTGTCTTGCCTTTCTCTCCCTCTCCTTTAGGAGAGGGAGCCGGAGGGTGAGGTCGCACCGGCAAGGCGGGCGCCTTTCTGCAATGCCCTTGCTCCTCCTTGCACTCGCCCTCCCCCTTCCCGCCCACGCCGAAGAGCCCCTCCGCCTCATCCCCACCTATGGCCTCGGCGTGGAATCCGCCGCCCTCCTCATGAGCGGCCAGCAGGGCGGCGAGATCCCCTTCTCGGCCCTCGCCCTCCCCATCCCCGTTGAGAAAAATGATGAGGACAAGGCCCACGTTCTCGTCCGCCTGAGGATGGACGGCCCGGCCCTCCTCGAAGGCCAGACCGGGGATCTCCTGAGGATCGAGACCGGCCTCTACGCCCTGGGCACCGGCGGCGGAGTCCTCGGATCGGTCCTGGAGACCATCGAGATCGACCTCTCCTCCCAGCGGGCCGCCGTCGAGAGCGGCGGCGTCGACCTCCTGGCCGGTATGGATCTGAAGCCGGGGGCCTACACCCTGCGGTTGCTGGCGCGGAACCTGGACACGGGGCACCTCGGCGTCCGCACCCTCCCCCTGCCCGTCGCCGATCTGGGGCAACTGGACGATCCCTCCGCCCTCTCGCCGCCGCCGGACGGTGGAGATCCCAGGCCCACGGCCCGCTCGGCCAGCCTGGGGCCCCTCGATCCGCCGCCGTTCCCGGACGATGATCCCCTTCAGGCGGCTTCCCCAGGAACCGCGGGGTCCGCGGGGGTGGCGGCTCCCCTCCCCGTCATCCCCGACACGGTCGAAGGCCGGCAGATCCGGAGCACGGTCCGTTCCGCCTACCGGGACGCCTTGGCGCGGCTGGCCGCGGGACGCGAGGCGGAAGCCATCGCGGCCGTGGCGGCCGTGGAGGATTCGCTCCTGACCCGCAAGTTCGACGCCGCAACCCTCGGACAGCTTGTGGAGATCGAGACCGGAGCCGCCCGCGAGCTGGTGACCGCGGATGCCGCGACCCTCGCGCCCCTGCTGCGCCTCCACCAGCGCCTGTTCGAAGAAAGCGGCCCGAAACGGCGCTTCCGCGGCTCGACCGTGGCCCGCGAGATCGCCGGCCGCCTGGTGGCCCTCGGCTGGGAGCTGGGCCAGACAGACCTGGCGCGCCGGTTCTCCGCCGTGTTCGGCATCCAGCTGGTGCGCAATGGCGTCACGGCCCAGGGCGGCCAGATGCTCCAGCGCGCGCTCGCGGTGGACCCGCAGGACGAGCTCATCCTCCTCGAGCTGGCCTCCGGCGCCGCGAGGCGCAACGCCCCCGCGGAAGCCGCCGAGCACCTGAAAGCCCTGCTGCGGGCCCATCCCGAGAACCGCGAAGCCCGCCTCCGCCTGATCCTGGCCCAGGGACGCATGGGCCAGACGTCCGAATTCCTGGAAGCCCTCCGAGCTTTCATCAAAGAAGAGACCAGCGGCTGGCGCCTCTCCCTGGCCTACCAGGAGCTGGCCCGCCTGATGATGGCCCAGGGACTGCCCGGTGCCACGAAAACCCTGCGCGAAGGTCTCGAACGCCTCCCCGGCGACGAAAAGCTGACCCTGATGCTCGCCGCCCTCCTCGACCGGAGCGGCCTGTCCATCGAGGCCCGCCAGCTCATCACCCGCTTCAAGCCCCAGGAAGGCGAAGACGCAGGAGGCGCGGCCCGCCGCCGCTACAGCCGCCCCCCCGACGAACCCTTCACCACCCGCCGTCAGGAGCTCGGCCAGGAAGCTCAGAAACACCTGCAGGCCTTAGGCTGGGCCCTGGAGAAGACGGCGCCATGAGAATTGACCTCACCCCGGCCCCTCTCCTAAAGGAGAGGGGCTTGATGGGTCTTTCTCCCCTCTCCTTTAGGAGAGGGGCCGGGGGTGAGGTCGCAACGGCAAGACGCCTGTCCCTCCTCATCCTCTTGATACTCCTCCTCCCACTCCCCCTCACTCCTGCCGTCTGGGCCTTCGAAGCCCGCATCCTGAGGCCCGCCGCCGGAGAGCCCCTCCTGGGCGAAATCGAGGTCATGGTCGAGGTCACTCCTCCCGGCACGCCCATCGACCGCGTCGAAATCCTCCTCGACGGCATCACCGTGGGGATCGCCGAGCGAGCCCCCTACCGCCTCCTCATCGACGCGGGCGACGAGAACCGGATCCACCGCCTGGAAGCCGTGGCCTATGCTCCAGCCAATACCGAGGGGACAATCACCAAAGTCACGGCCACCCTGGACGCCCCCCGCCTCGCGGCCGACGTCGAGATCCAGGTCGACCTCCAGCAGCTCTTCGTCACCGTCAAAGACGGAGCCAAGCCCGTCCTCGACCTGACCCAGGACGCCTTCAAGGTCTTCGACCAGGACCAGCCCCAGCCCGTCGTCACCTTCGGGCGAGGGGACATCCCCTTCACCGCCGTGCTGCTCGTGGACGCCAGCGCCAGCATGGACGGCAAGCCCCTGGACAAGGCCCTCGACGGCGCGCGGGCCTTCTTCTCCTCCATGGCCGTCCTCGACCAGGCCAAGCTCCTCCTCTTCTCCGACCGCATCCTCCTGGAGACCCCCTTCACCAGCATCCAATCCATCCTCACCCTGGGCCTGCGCGGCGTCAAAGCCGAAGGCGGCACCGCCCTGAACGATGCCCTCTACCTCGCCTCCAAGCGCTTGGAAACCCGCCGGGGGCGGAAGATCGCCGTCCTGATCTCCGACGGCGTGGACGTCGAAAGCGTCCTCTCCCTCAAAGAGGCGAGGGCCATCGCCCGCCGGCAGGTGACCCTCTACTGGCTCCGCCTGCCCCGGAAGGACGTGGACAAGAAAGTCCTCGTGACCTCCGCCTGGCGCAGCGCCCCCGAGCACCAGGCGGAGCTCGACCTCCTGCGCGAAGGCGTCCTCGGCAGCGGCGGCCGGATCGTCGACCTCACCACCGTCGAAGAGATCCCTACCCAGCTCACCACCCTCCTGCGCGAGTTGAGAGAGCAGTACGTCCTCGGCATCGCCCCCCGCCGCACCGGCCGCACCGGCTCCTGGCACGACGTGAAGGTGGAAGTCCCCGGAGGCCTCCAGGTGCGGACGCAGGACGGCTACTTCGAGCCGTAGCCCTCCTGGGACCGGCGGCATCCCTGCCGGCCCCGCTTCCTCCGCTTTTCCTACTCCGCCTTCGCATAGACAGACTCCTGAGACGCCTTCCCCTCCCGTACCGCCCGGATCTCCCCGGCGTCCCGCAGCCGGCGCAACGTCACCGACACCGCCCGGGCGCTGGCCGGCCGGCGCAGATGCTCCCGGTACCGGCGGTTCACCTCCGCGGCAACCCGCGCAGCCCCGAACGTCTCGCCTTCCCCCATCCGCTCCACCACCCGCGAGACCAGTTTGCTCACCATGATCCGCCGGCCGATGAGATCGCGGAGATCGTCCACCTCCTCCACCTTGTCCGGCGAAGGGAGTGCCCCGCTCTCCTGGGCCAGGTCCGCCGCGGTGAGGGCCGTGGCCTTGAAAGCCTCGAAATGCTCCCTGACCTTCTGGAGCTTCCGCCGTGTGGAAGGCGCCCTGCTCCCGGTGATGGACCTCCTGCTGCGCGTGGAACGCGGCCCGCTCCTCGTGCAGCTGCATCCGTTCCTCCAACTTCCGGAAGATCTCCGCCACAGACAGATGGGTGCTCATACCCTCTCCTCCTGAAACACGATGGCCTCGCCGCGCTCCGCCCTCGCGGCAGATTGCAACAATGTCCACCCGCTCATGCAACAACCCTCTGGAGATCGCAACAATACCACGGAACCGGAACCGTCACCTGCCTCTTCCGGAAAATATGAGCCCGATGTGCAGCACGATGGCACCAAGCCAAGCCGCCATCTCGCCATAATGCCGCAATGTTCCTGATTTCTGAGGCTCAATCTCGACATACCGCATCAATGCAGGAACAACACAGGGCGAGATCGGCGCAAAATACCGCATGATCTTAAAACATTGCGGCAATGCGGGATCAAGCGGCCTCCGCTCGCCCAGATCTCGGTGCCTCTCTCCATCATATTGCATCAACTCATCCAGAAATTTTCTGAAATGAGCCGATCTCGCGGGTACATGCATCCATCTTGCATCAGAATGGCGGGAGACATCCGTAGATGAAGCCCACATTTCTGTATAAGAGCGAGACTTCGACGCAACTCTCCGGCTCGGCATCCGGCGGTCCCCAAAAGGAGTCTGGACACAAGGCGATCTTGCAACACGGTCTCCGGACCTCGGAACAAAGTCTGGAGACTTTGCGGCAAAGTCTGGGGATCTTGCTGCCATGTCTGGAGATATACAGGAATTGGCGCTCTCCGTGCGGCACTCTCTACACCCCTTGCGACTGTGCCCTCCTCTTCCTGTACCGGACAGTCCTCTCGCGGGAGGTGGGAGAGTTGGAGGGCCTGGTGCGGGCGCGGAGGAAGAGGAAGCTGCCGGTGGTGCTGACCCGGGACGAGGTCAAAAGCATCCTGGTCCACCTGAAGGGTCAGGACCACCTCCTGATCGCCCTCCTCTACGGGACCGGGATGCGGCTGACGGAAGCCCTTCGGCTGCGGGTGAAGGACGTGGACTTCGCCTATGGGCAGATTCTGATCCGTGACGGCAAGGGGGCCAAGGACCGGGTCACCATGCTGCCGGCCAGCCTCAAGGCGGCGTTGCAGGAGCATCTCCAGAAGGTCAAGGGACTGCACGAACGCGCACGAACGCGAGCTGGGGGGAAGGGCGTGGTCGGGTCTACCTGCCTCACGCGCTGAGCAGGAAGTACCTGCGGGCCGACCGGGATTGGGGGTGGCAATACATCTTCCCTGCACCGGAGCTCTCCGTCGATCCCAGGACTGGCGAGACCCGCCGGCATCATCTCCATGAAAGAAGGCTTCAGCGAATCTTTCAGGAAGCCGTACACAAGGCGAAAATCGTGAAACCTGCGACGTGCCACACCTTGCGCCACTCCTTCGCCACCCATCTCTTGATGAGTGGTTACGACATCCGGACGGTGCAGGAGCTCCTGGAGGTGAACAGAGTGCGCTTCTCCAACTGGGCGGCGCACGAGTCTCTCCTAGAACTCTACCAGGAGCTATTCGAAGATGACGGGACGAACTACTCTCCGGCGGAAGTTTTGGAGATCCTCGATAACACCACCGCTGAGGACCGACACGTTCGCGCCGAGAACATAGTGTTAGTTGCGATTTATCGGCGTAACCTCGTTGGCTTTCTGTTTTGCCACTTCTACCCGGAGCGCCGCAAGGCGATTATCAGCTACTACGGTGTGAGTAGTGCGTTCCCAGAGGCTAGACGCTCAGCCGCTAGCCGACTATTGGCCCGGCTTAAGAGTATCCTCGGTGCCGGTGACCACCCATGCGACTACCTCTTCTTCGACCTTCAAGGCGTGGATAGGGCGACGCCCGGCTTCCGAGAGGGTGCCTTTCAGGCCCAGCCGAACGCTGAATGAGAAGGTTCGCCGGGGGCGGCGGGCCTTCTACTGGAGCGAGGTCTGGTGGAAGCGGCACATTCCAGCGTAGTCCGCATGCGCGAAGTCCAGATCCAAGGGGCGGTTGGCCTCGGCTCTGCAAAGCAAGCCTGACTTCCAGTGCGCTGGCAGCGGACGGCAGCTTTCGCTTCGATCGTCCAAATAGTGGGCCCCGCCGCGGGTGTCAACGCAAGGAGGAGGGCCGCAGCCATCAGATCAGCCTGCGGTCGGAGAGCTCGGCTTTGAGATAGGCGTAATAGATCGGCGAGGCGATCAGGCCGGCGATGCCGAAGGCCGACTCCATGAGCAGCATCGCCAGCAGCAGCTCCCAGGCACGCGCCTGGATCTCGCCGCCCACGATCCGCGCGTTGACGAAGTACTCCAGCTTATGGATCACGATCAGGAAGATCAGAGCGCCGACTGCCACGCCGAGTGAGTGGGAGAGGCTGACGACGAAGATGATCGTGTTCGAAACGAGGTTGCCCACCACCGGCATCAACCCGGCGAGGAACGTGATGACGATCAGGGTCTTGGTGAACGGCAGCCGGACGCCGAGGATCGGGAGCACCACGAGAAGATAGATAGTGGTAAGCACCGTGTTGAGCGCCGAGATGCGCACCTGGGCGAACACGATCCGCCGGAATGCATCGCCCAGCCGGTCGGCCCGCGCGGCCAGCGCATCGGACAGCGGCGCCCGGGTGGCGGTCGGCCGGGCTTCGTGGAGCGAGACCATGGCTCCGATGATCATGCCGATCAGGGCATGGACAAAGGCACGCCCGAGGTCGGCGCCGATGCTCTGCAGCTCCCCCGCGTGCTCTCGGAGCCACTGCACGAGGTCGTTCTTGAGCTCGTCGGCATTGGCGGGGAGCTCCCGGGCGAGCCAGACCGGGAGGTGCTCCCTGGAAGTCTCGATGATGTCGGCCATCTTGCCGATCAGGGCGGGGAGGTTCCCCTGGTCGCTGCGGAAGAAGGCAATGACGCCGACGATGGAGAGGGTCAGCACCGCGACGATGAACATCGCGAGGAGGCCCACGGCGACGAACTTGCCAGACTCGCGGCGGCCGCGGACGAAGTGCAGCCGGCGCGCCAGGATGTGGACGATCTCGTAAACGGCCAACCCGCCGACCAGAGCCGCCAGCACGCGAAGATGGAGGACGAGAAGGAGGGCGAGGCCTGCGAGGATCCAGGAGGCGATCTCGGCGGCGGAGGGAGGGCGGCGGATCTCTATCTCCGGTGCGGGCGGTGCGGGTGTGTCGTGCATGGTCAAGGGGTCTCTCGAACCGCTGCCGATCTTCGCACAGAACGCCGATCCTCGACCTCTTCCGCTCCAGGCCGTCTTGTTTCCCGTGTCGATAGGTTGGACGCCGCAGGGGAGACCCACCGGCCTGCAAAGCGGTCTCTCTGCCAAGGTGGCCGGCAACGTCTGGGCTCCGAGTAAGGCTGTCGAGTGGCAAGACCGTTGCTCATTTCTAAAACCGTCTATGGCCTGCCAGCCATTCGGTCCAGAGCGGCGCTGCCCTTTGGCCAGCCCTGTCCAAGCCGTGGTACAATTGAAGAAACAAAGACAGGCCGCCCAACCCAGGCCCTCAAGCGGACGGCTGACGCAGTCTCTACTGGCGGTGGTCGAGGAATGGGCGTTGCTGTCTCGCAGCTTGAGTGGTAACGGCGGCCCGCTCGCTTAGGGCCAAAACGTTCTGCGGTATGCCTCTTTCACTTATGGAGTAAGGGACAGATGAGTAACATGAGTAACGATAGAACAACTAACCTTCAGATGGCCTATCAAGAAGTCTGCAAGAGCTTCCATGCTCTTGATGATTTCCGAGCCAAGCTGCTAGCGCTTCTTCCTCTGGCATCCGGAACCCTTATTACGCTGTTAGCCAGAGAACAGTACACTGCGACCTTCGCTCAGGAGTGCCTTGTTCCAGCAGGTATATTGGGTGTGCTTATCACATTTGGACTGCTATTCTTTGAGGTACATGGCAATCAGCGTTGCAGCCAGCTTATGGAGTTGGGCACGGAAATCGAAGATAAGCTCGGCATAAAGGGGCAGTTCACGGACTTTTCATGTATGTACGGTAAGCCCACAGACGTTGGGCTGCTCAAGTCTACGCTCGCCGTTGGCCTTGTCTATTCGGCGGTAGTTGCAGGGTGGATCTACGTTGTCTCTGCCGGGTTGTGGCGGGAGAATGCGGTGCCTATTTCTCTCGCTTTTCTTGTTTTGACGTTCCTCTCCTCAATGCTACTGCTCCAGCCAACCAAAAACAAACAAAAGAATGAGCAGCAGGCTAAGTGCTCAGCATCCGAAGCGTATAACCCGGCTGCTCCAGCGGACCAGAAAGCTCCGCTTCCTGGCCGCTGAGCAGCAGCAGCGTTTTGGCCGCGGATTCGTGCCATCTTGCTAGGAGGACGAGATTGGATTCAACTGTGTCTGCTGCCGTGCTCCGCGAGATTTACGAATACTCCCGAGTAGAGTTTCAACTCTACGTGGCCTGGTTTACTTTCTTCCTGACGCTTCTTCTCGGTTCAATGGCTTGGTCTCTGCGGGCATCGTTGGATGGGCAGGGTAAGGTAGTGGCACCATTTCCTTACTACTGCATGGTTGCGCTATTTTCAGTTCAACTAATCTTTGGAATAGTAGGCACCGGGTATATTGCAGACGATCTTCTTCGGGCAGATTCCGCCGGCTTTGAGCTCCTTCAGAAGCAGATGGATTTGAATCGAGAACTTCCAGCCGAGGGAAATGCTCCTCAAAATAGTTCAGCATTGAACCCATTTCCCAAGGGGATTCATGGTGCGATGACGCTTATGCAGCTAACGCTCGCGACAAATCTGGCCTTCTGGCTTCTAGTCACGGTTCAAGTCGCCCGGAAGAGGGGCAAGAAACTAACAGGCAACGTGGGAGACTGATGCCCAAAGATAATGCAGGGGTGAAATCGGGGTCGAGCGTACTAGAATTCGAGAGATAGAAGGCGGCTGTGGTGGTTGACCAGTGGCTAACGCACGACTCCAAGGGACGGCTGACGCACGCTCGCTGAGGCGGCGCAAGGTTGGCGGGAGGCAAATTCTATGATCGCCAGGCACCCGAAGGAGGCACAGAGTTTGAAAGGCTCAGCTTGGGACACCCTATTGTGTAAGCAGTTTGAGGAGCGGAATCTGACAATACGCACTGCTTGGGACATCTATATCAAGTTCTACGTGGCCTTCCTTGCATTAAACGTGGCAGGTATAGGCGTCGTTGTGCAGTATGTCCAGCTGCCGAGCCGCGGACCGATCGTCTACGCGTTTTCAATGCACAACCTACTTGCGATTGGAACGACTTATTTCATTTGGCGACTCACCAAGCAGCTCAACGCAGAGGTTGAGGAGATCGCCGAGCAGGTGCGCGCTCGCGAGGGCATCAAGTTGACCCAGGCACAGCGTGTTTCGCTTCAAGCTCCAACACCCAGGAATCTCGTTTTGTACTCAGCCATCGCCAACGCCATCACACACGCTGGACTCATTGCCTGTTGGATCTGGCTCTTGTGGTCGTCGCCGCCGCCGCCGCTGCCCAAGCCTTAGGTCGAACCTCGACCAGTTTGCGGTCAGCATCCGCAGAGCCTATTGAGTTGAGAGCCTCTGGTTTCGTTCAGGGCATTCGGGGTAGAATGGAAGCAGTCTCTGAAGAGAAAAGCTGCATGCATATTTCGAAATGTTTTGGCATCGCAGGCCAACACCAGCGGTCGAGCGGACGGAAACCGCAAACAGCGCGGTTCCCCCTCGCTCACCGCCAAGCGCGGTTGGGCGCCGGAAGTCTCTGTGGAGGTTACCAAAGCATCGCTTTCGGAGAAGGGTTCCATCGGCTGGCCGCCATCAACTGCTACTACCCATAGGAGGTGAGTCATGGCATGGCTGAAGGCCTTTGCTGCTGCGTTTGGACTACTCGTAATCACGGTCATCGTTAGCAATCTCGTGGGCATAAACTTGGCGTGGGTCATGATCCTGCTCACAGCAGCATGGGCGGCTTTTGATTCGCAGAAGCTGCAGCTGAAGCTCTATAAGACGGGCATCTCTTACGGTCCAGTAGTGCTCTTTCTGGCAATAGCACTCCTCTGGATCATCGGCTTCCCCTGGTACCTAGTGGTGCGTGATCAAATCAAGGCTGGGGCTCTGCCTCTCAAGAATCCAGCGCCGTCTCCACCTCCTGGCACAGCGGGGTTCCCGACACAGTAGCGTTCGTAAGCTCGTTCTAGATCTAGACTTCGATGCAGACTACTGAACTTGAGCGCCTTTGGCTCAGCGCCCAACTCTGTCGCTCCAGCGGACGCTTGGCGTATCCTCAGAGGTTGGAGTCCTGTCCGCGATTTCGCTTCGAGCACGGGCGGAGGCCTTTGAGGGGCGCACGCTGACCTCCCAAGCGTTCGCCGTCCTGAACCCCACGCGGGAAGTCTTTCGCTGGACCTCCGCAGTCTTGGGGAGAGACTCGGAGCGGAGGGAAAGGCTCGCTCAAGACTCGGAAGAGACGCGTCCTGACTGAACCGGCTCTCCCGGAGTCTTGCGCGGCTCCATCAGACATCGCAGGGTCCTCCCGAAGCTTCTCCGCCACTCGCGGAAGCTTGCGCGAGCCCCTCCCTCGACTTTCGCAGCTCTTCCTGTGGGCTGCCGAGCTGTTCCCCTCGCTCGTGGAGCGCCCCGCCTACGGACAGATGCAGGGTTGGAACTTATAGCAGCAAATCGTGAAGCCATCGCAGTGGACCTGAATCTGGGGCGGCGGGCAACTCGTCGCGGAAGCGGGCGTGATGGCGCTGGTCGCAGCGACAGCCGCCAGGGCGAGCACCAAAAGAATGAGCTTCTTGCGCATGACAGTCCTCCTTCAAGGGAAACGGGTCTTCCGGCAACCGGCCGGCCCCTGTCTTCGCCCTATCCTACTCCTGTCGCCCTCGCCCAAGTCCAGCGTGAGACAGGCCGGCGCCGCTGCTCGTCATCCTGCTCTTCCGGTTTCCTCGCTCGAAGTGAGGATCGCAGCAGCCCCGGCCGGCCTTGCCCGCACCGGCCTCGCCCTTTGGGGCGTCGAGGCCTGGACCGTGGTACAATTCAGCAAACAAGCCAGTCCGGCGAACCCCGCGCCTGCAGCGGACGCTTGAGCCCTTCTCTCGCGGCGTGGCCTGCGGTCCTTGGTGGCTTCGGGGGAGGATGCCGGCCTGCAACGAGCGCACGCTGAGGCGCCAAGCGTTGGCCGGTGAGGCACCATTGTAGAAGCTAAGCGCGTCACCTTGGAGGCTATATGCGAATCTTTTCCGTTCCCTTCTTTGCGCTGGTCCTAGCTGCCTTCTCTCAGTCGACAGGACAGTCTACCGCGGTGGAGCAGCCAAGCGTGCCCCCTGCCGCGGAGCGCGCCTATTCCAAGCGGGAACGGATCGCATTGTGCAAAAAGAAGCAGAATGCTCCCCTCGCGCCCTCTGAGCCTCAACCGCTGGTGGTCGAAGGGAAGGTCACTCGACCGAAGATCCTCCGTCAGGTGAAACCTATGCTCTCAGTCCCCCCGGTCGACGGCACCGTTATCCTGCAGGCCGTCATCGATGAGGATGGATGCGTGCGGGATCCGAGGATCCTCCAAGGAGTCAAGAAGTCCCAGGACTCGGCAGCCCTGAATGCCGTCCGGCAATGGGTTTTCCTGCCGGCAATCCTCGAGGGCAAGCCGGTCAGCGTCAACTATGTCCTTACGATCAAAACTGCCACGAGTGTAGGGCACAGCCTAAACAGGTTTTGAAGCGGGGCGTAGGGTGGACCCGTCCCGCCGACAAAATGGATGAGATCTTCGTGTTCAACATCTACAAAGCTGGGGGCGAGGAACTTCCGCGGGCACTCGACGGTTGTGAGTTCTTGGGCTCCGTCTCAGCAACGGTTCCCGAAGTTGAGACGTCACAGAGTATCGGGATCTTTAATCCTAGTGTGCTGCTACCCACAATCAGGGCTCGCGCTGTGCGCAAATCAGCAAACATCGTCGTGGTTTCCTTTGCCCCTGGAGCGTCGGAGTACGGACGGCGTACATTGCGTGGCACTGCCTTTCGCTGCGGGAACCAACCATTGCCGCCGGAGCTCGGCGAGCCACTCAGATGAAAGCACGCCTATCGGCCCGAGTCCAGACCGAAGTGGTTCGCCGGCCAACCCTCGCTTTGAGCGGACCGGCGGGCGACCGGTTCGCCACCAGCAACCGGCAAGGGCCGCCGGCCGCTCAAGCGGATCAGCGTTATGCGCGGAGACCGGCGTCTCGAGGTCCGTCACGAGAAGCGCTACGACGATCGGCACAGGAGGACTGTTGTTATGAAACCGACCCGCAGCATGATTGACCAGTCGTTCGGGAAACTCGACGAAATCGTGAAGCAAACGATGGAGCGGACGGGTCTGCCGGGCATCGCCCTGGCCGTCGTCTTCGACGATCAGGTTGTTTACCAGAACGGCTACGGCTTCCGCTCCACCGAAACGAAGGAGCGCGTGCAAGCCGAGACGGTGTTTCAGATGGCCTCGCTGTCCAAGCCGGTGTCGGCGACGATCATGGCCGGGCTGGTCGGCGGTGGAAAATGGAACAACTATGAGAAGGGAACGTTCGCCTGGGAGGACCCAATCATCAAGTACGCGCCCAACGTCGTCCTGAGCGATCCGTGGGTGACCGACCACGTCACGTTCAAAGATCTGTTCGCACATCGCAGTGGGCTACCAGGCGCATCAGCCGGCAACGATCTCGAGTTGATCGAGTACGACCGCGACACGATCCTGCAGCGGCTTCGCTACGTACCCATCATAGGATTCCGCGACAGGTACGACTACTCGAACTTCGGCATGACGCTCGCTGGTGACGTGGCTGCCAAGGTGGCCGGGTCGAACTGGGAGGACATCTCGGAGCGGGTGCTCTTCGATCCGGTGGGCATGGCCTCCACGAGCATGCGCCACCATAGCTACCTGAAGCAGGCCAACCGTGCAGAGCTCCACGTGAAGATCGACGGCCAGTGGAAGCCAGCGTTCAAGCGCCATCCCGACGCCCAAGCCCCAGCCGGCGGCTGTAGCTCGAACGTCGTCGACCTCGCTCGCTGGGTGCGCCTCTCGCTCAAGGGCGGGAGGTTGGGCGACCAAACTATCATCGACAAGGAAGCACTGGACGCGACGCACACCCCGGTGATCATAAACGGGCGACCGCACCCGAACATCGCCGACCCGGCCTCCTTCTACGGACTCGGGTGGGTTATCGGCATGACGCCCTATAGGGAAGTGGAATGGAATCACTCCGGTGCATTCACCGTCGGCGCCGCCACGGTCGCGAAGCTCATCCCTAGTGAAGGCCTCGGCATCGTTGTCCTCACCAACGGTGGCCCCATCGGCGTACCCGAGGCCATCGCGGACGCGTACTTCAACCACCTCCACTCGATAGCGGTGACCTACGACGAGGTCTTCGCGTTGTGGCAGAAGAGGTTTGCCAGTATCTATGGCGAGCTAATCAAACCTTCGAAGCCGGAGAACCCGACCGCAGCCCGGCCGGACACCGCCTATGTCGGTACCTACACGAACCCCTACGTGGGTGACATCGAGATCGTGGCGCAGAACGGGAAGCTCAAGATCGTCGAAGGTCCGAACCACATGCGATTCACGCTCGAGCACCTGGACGGCGACATGTTCATCTACACAAATTCCCCCGAAATGCCCGACTACCCGGCGGACGTCAAGTTCACGGTCGGCCCCAACGGTGTCGCCACGGCGCTGACCAACTCGGCGTTCAACGCCACTGGGCAGGGCACACTCACACGGGTCTGATGCCGTCTGGCGAAAAGCTCTGGGTCAAGCTCCGAAGAAGGAACCTTGACGAGTACTCGTCGGCAGGTGGCTGAATGCGACAAAGCGAGGCGGGCAGGGGCCCGCCGTGCGAAGCTCGGCTTCAGCATCAAGGATGTCAGAGTGCTCCTGAGCTCGGAGCCTCATCCCGACCATGCCGGCGGGCTGGGCGTGCTTCAGCAGGCATCTGGTGCCGAACTGTGGGCGAGCGAAGCGAGCGCCTATACCCTCGCCTCCGGTGGCGACGACCCCGACGCGATCCTGCCGCTCAGAGCCCTTGCCAGCGCTGCTGCGAAGGGCGCAGTGGAACCGTTCATCGACCCTAAGGGGTACCATGCCTACATCGACGCTGCCGAGGCGGAGCTCCGCAGCGGACGCCTGCACTAAGTTAACCCTGCCGGACTCGTAAAAAGGGCGGCCTGCCCGGCCGCCCTTTTTCTCGATGCACAAGCAGGCTTGGCCCTACAGCTAAGGGCAATACGTTATTTCACCACAGCCGGTGCCCCACACCGGATACGAGCAGTGCTGTTTGCCAGTGCTCGGATCAGTGTGGCAGCTTTCGGTCGCGCATGGATCACATGTAAAATAGTAGGAGTCGACCTTCGACATGAAACGGTCCGGCGACGAGCCCGCCAAGAAGTTCGAGGTGCTGGGAAGCAGAGTATCAGGGGTCAGGTCGCCGTTGGTGTCGACGATCACGGGGCCCATTCCCTTCGCCCGCGCTCCCGCCGAGAATCTCCACGGCAGGGGGGTGGCCGGGAAGGTGAAGTCGGCCGCGAGCTCCAGCTTCCGCGCGGCCTTGTTCCTCGCGGGCTTCACGGGAATGAAGGTCACACGCGTGTTGACCGCGAGAGGTGCGACGAAGTTTCCGCCGGCATCCTGGGTGCGGTAGATGTCCATCGTCGTCACGCGCTGCTTGCCACCCAGCGAGACATAGACGTGGAAGGCGCCGCAGGCGGTCTTGAGGGGAGCGATGCTCACCAGCGACAGGGCCCGGAACTGGATGCGCGTCGTGGCGGTACCGTTGGCGTCGAAGACAGCGTCGTCGAGCCGCTCGATCACCGTGTCGGTGTCCCAGAGCTGCCCCGGGGTGCCGGTAGTGAGCGGCAGGCCCTTGAACGCCACACGACCGGTGAAGGGCTTGGAGCCCTTGCAGAAGAAGCCGGCGGGGATGGGACTTTGGGCAAAGTCGTAGAAGGTCTTGCCATCGCCCCGGGTCGCGAAGATGTCGATGCCGCGCTGGATCGTGGAATCAGCGGCCAAGGGAGAGAGACCGAGAAGGAACGAACACACGAGCGCTGCCAGGATGCCTCTGTTTCTCACCGTAATCCTCCTTGTCCCGAAAGACGTCCGGTCCGCGAGCACCACATCGTGCCCGGGCCTTCCCATACTTGAGAAGGTGCAGGAAGGAGCTTTGAGTGAGCCTATAGCCGGAGGGAGCTTCAGACGGATCAGGCCCTCAGGAACCCAGACTGTAGGCCCGCCTGGCCCGTGGGTGCCCTGCGCGGCGGAGGCACTCTTCGAGTCTGCCGAGCAGGCCGGGACCGAGGAACTTCCGCACAAGGCCGCGCGTCACTTCGATGTCCAGGTCTTTGACCTTCGCGATGAGACGGATGGCATCCCGCTCGTCTTTGTCGGTGCCGGCCGCCAGTTTCATGGCGACGAGATGCTCGGGCGGGGCCACGGGAAGCCCTTCGAATTGATCGTCCTGCGCTTCAGCGGCGCGAATGGCGTCGAGGTAGAGGGGCTGCAGATTCCCCCATTCCTCGCTCGACCGATCGATGAAATCCGTCCGGACTGCCCGTTTCGCGATGCGCGCATGGACGCCGCCGATCGTGAGTTGCGACACCTCGGCGTCGGTTTGGTGAAGGACTTCGAGAATCGAGGGGATACTTGCCTGAGGGACGGCAAAGTCGACGTCCTTGGTGTACTCGTGATCCGCCTCGTCATCGAGCCAGTACCACATTGCCACTCGTCCGATCAGCGCGCGTCGGCAATTGGACCGGTCGAGAATCTCCAGGCCGAACCGGGCCGAGGGCACCGGATCAAAGGTCGGAAGCAGCCGGGGTTTTGCTGTGCGGCGAGCTGCCAAGGGTCGATCCTCCATGAGGGCAAGGGCATGTTGTCATGCCCGAGGAGGAGGTTCAAGTTGCGCCTGACAGAGGGGTTGCCGCGCCCCCGGGCGGGGGCGCAGCAAGATACAGTCTGACAAGTGGAATTTACGGCTGCTGCACGATCCTCACGTCGTCCACCGCCGCCTCGACCAGGCTCGCCGTCGAGGCGTCCGCGGCCTCGATCAGGATGCGCACGGTCTGGCCCGCGAAGGGGGTGAGGTTGACCGAGTGCGAGGCCCAGACCGCGTCGTCGTTGTTGGCGGCCCCCAGCTCCTCGAAGGCCAGAGCGGTCGTGGTGCCCACCACCTGCACGCGCAGGAAGTCCGCCGTCGAGGAGTTGGTGCCGTGGGCGAGGTAGTAGGAGAACGACAGCGTCAGCGTGCCCGTGGAGGGCAGCGTGATGGCGGGCGAGCGGATGGAGGTCACGCCGCCGTCGAGGTCGAAGTCGCCCGCCGCCGCTCCTGCCGAGGCGGCCGGTCACCAGGTCGTTGACCCCGGAAACCGTGGTGCCGAGCTGCTTGGTGCCGCTGGAGGTGGTGGTCGCCGGGTCGCCCCGCTGCCACTGGCCCGTGGTCGCCGTGTCCGTGGCGCGCGGATTGACCGTCCAGCCCGTGGCCGTCTCGAAGTCGTCGAAGAAGACGGTGACCGGCGTAGGCGGCGGCGTGCCACCCTCGGCGGCGTTGCCGGTGACCACCAGCGCGAAGGGCTGCGGGCCGCTGGGCACGTTGAAGGAGCGCACGGTGACGGTGTAGACGCCCGCGGCCGGGGCGGAGAGGAGCACCTGCTCCAGCGTGTTCCGGCGGTCTGCCGAGCCGCCCGTCGCCGAGGCACCACCCGAGAAGACGTTGCCCCGCCAGACGGTGCCGGTGGGACCGGTGACGATCAGATCGAGGTCGTTGTTGAGGTTGATGCTCGCGGCCGGGGTCGAGGGGAAGTCCGTCCAGGCCAGGGTGGCCTTGAGCGACTCGCCCGCGGTGACCGTGAAGGTATAGGTGCGGTCCTCGTTGGTGGAGCCGGTGGTGAAGGCCGTGGCGTTGTCCTTGACCCAGAGCTTGCGCGTCTGGCCGGTGAAGAAGAGGGCGTTTTCGAGCAGCACCCGGCCCCAGCCCTGGCAGTTGGCCGGGATGGCGGTGGTGCCCGTCATGTTGATGGCCGAGTTGACCAGCGTGGCCTTGAGCAGGGCCGCCGAGGGGGTGAAGGCGTTGGCGGAATTCTCGCTGCCCGTGGGGTACCAGCCGTCCGTGTAGTACTGGCGGATCAGCGCCGTCAGGCCGGCGGCGCCCGGGCGTCGCCATGCTGGTGCCGGAGAGGGAGAGGGTGTTGCAGTTGTTGGTCGTAATGTTGTTGTCGTTGTTGGCCGAGACGATGCTCGATCCGGGCACCGTGATGTCCGGCTTGATGCGGCCGTCGACCGTGGGGCCGCAGCTGCTGAAGGAGGCCATGGAGTTGGCGCTCGTGCTGCGCAGGGTGGCGCCCACGGAGACGCCGTTCTTGGCCGTCGAGGGGCTGCCCACCGTGCCCGATGCCCGGGCCGGAGTTGCCGGCGGCGAAGAAGATCAGGAAGTCCTTGTGGTTCCACATGAACTCGTCCACGTCCTGGCTGCCGGCCGAGTAGTTGTTCTGCACGGCGGCGTTCTCGTTGTCGCCCCAGGAGTTGGTGTGCAGGCGCGCGCCCTGGTTGTAGGCCTGCTGGAAGATGGGGTTCAGGTCCACCACCGGGCAGCCGATGCCGGGCAGGTCGCCGCAGTTGTCCACGGCATAGCCGGCGTCCTGGATGACCAGCTTGGCGCCGGGCGCCATGCCGTCGGCCGTGTTGTGGGTCAGGAGGTTGGCGAAGTTGTCGCCCGCCACCGTGCCGGCCACGTGGGTGCCGTGGTCCTGGGTGTCCCACTCGCTGTTGGAGATGCCGCCGCTGCACTCGCCGGACGCGAGGAAGTCGACCGCGATGACCTTGCGCTGGCTGTTGTTGACCACCGTGCCGCCGTTGCAGGCGTTGGTGGGCGGCAGGCCCAGGGACGTGTCGCGGAAGAAGCACATGTCGGGGTCGATGCCGGTGTCGACGATGCCCACGACCTGGCCCTCGCCGAAGATGCCCTGGCTGAAGATGGGCGTCGTCTGCCCGCCCGAGAGGCCCGACTGCCCCACCCAGATGGTGGTGTCGTTGAGCAGCGTGCGGCGGCCTTCGAGATCGATCCAGAAGACCTCGCGCAACCCGGCGAGTGCCTCCCGGAAGGCGGCGATCTCGGAGGGCGTCAGGAGCAGGCGGACGCGCGAGAAAAACGAGCCCCGGCCGCTGCCGGCGATCCCCTGGACTCCCAGGTCCTTGAGTTTCTGGACGACCTCGCGCAGGTCGGTATCCGGGAAGACCTGGAGCATCACCGGCCGGTAGTCGCCCTTCGCGGCTTCGGCCTTGGCATCTCCAGCCACCACTTCGGCGATGGCCGGGGAGATCTTGTAGGCGGGATGGTAGGGGCCGGACCAGGTCGCGCCCATCTTGGACAGGCTTGCCTTGGCCTTGCCCGCCGGCATCTTCACGAGGTAGGCGTAGTACGGCAGATAGGCGTAGACCCTGAGACTCGCCGCCTTCAGGGCCTTGACCTGGCGGGCCGTCACCGGTCCCGGGAACTTCACCAGCAGGATCTCGTCTTCGATTGAATCCTCGGGCCGTACACGCAGGGCTTCGGAGATTTCCCCGGTAATTTCCCCGGCAATTTCCCCGGTACCAGCGGTCTCCGGCCGGCTGGTGTCGATGACACGGGAATTGAGCGAGATGACGGTGGCCGCCCGTGCTTCGAGGCTCAGCGACTCCTGAGCCGGCAGCGCGGGGGAAAGGACAGCGAACAGCAAAAGAGACGTGCTCCAGACCTTCCATGAACCCGGCATTTGCTTCCTCCGTTGGGGGAACGGATTGGAAATTCAGTGGTTCCCTGATAGAAGAGGGTGTCCGTCCCCGTCCCAGGTGAGCCTGGCTGTGCTATCTTGCCGGGCAAGCCCGACACCAGGAATCCCCTACACCAGGAATCAAACATGAAGGGATCTGTACGCTCCGGTCTGCTCGCCTTGGGCCTTGTCTTCTGCGTAGGCTGCGATCAGGCGGCCAAGGCGATCGCCCGCGACGCTCTGGCCTCGTCTCCGCCGGTCTCCCTCTTCGGCGGCGCCGTCCGCTTCGAGTACGCCGAAAACCCCGGCGCGTTCCTCTCCCTAGGCGCGGAGCTGCCGCCCGAGGTCCGCTTCCTGCTGGGCGTGGTCTTCGTGGCCCTGGTTCTCGCGGCGCTGTTCGTCTTCATGCTGCGCTCGACCAGCCTGTCCCCAGGACAGAAGATGGGCCTTGCCCTGATCGTGGGAGGAGGCTTCGGCAACCTGATCGATCGCGTGGCGAACGACGGTCACGTGATCGACTTCGTCAGCGTGGGGATCGGTTCTCTGCGCACGGGCATCTTCAACGTGGCGGACATGGCGATCACGGCGGGGGTGCTGGTCATGCTCGTCTCGGGATGGCGGGACCGGGCACCGGAAACCTCCGATGCCCGGGCTCAGGATTGACCTCTCAGGTTTGACCGCTCAAAAGCGCAGGCCTTGAACGATCAGTTGCAGCCGCTGTAGATGGCGCTGTAGCCGGAACGGTCGTCGCTTGCCAGGGATGAGATCGAGAAATCGCAGGCGGCGACCGAGGGGTACATCGTGGATCCCGGGACGTTCGAGTGGCCGAGACCCACGGCATGGCCGAACTCGTGCGTCGACACGCCGGCGAGGTCGAACCCGCCCGAGCAGCCCGAAGAGCTCTGCCAGCTGAAGGCGTTGTTGAAGCGGACGTCGACTTCCGTGAAGCGATAGATCAGGTTGCCGCCGCACACCTGCGACTGCGACGTGTCCGTCGAGATGTAGTGGGTGACGCCCAGCGTGTTGCCACCCAGCTTGCCCCAGGAGATCACGTTGGTGCCGTCCCGCTTGGCGCCGGACTTGGTGGTGCTGCCGCCGAGGCCCGCGATGCCCCAGGCGTTGATGCCCGAGACGATCTGGCTCTGCTGCGCGCTGGCCGACAGGCAGCAGGAGGGGCCGCTGGAAGAGTTGTAGTAGAACTTCGCGTCAGCGCTGCTGAACCACTTGCGGCCATTCAGGCTGTAGCCGAAGACGGAGGACGACAGGCACAGGAGCCCGATGAAAATGGCGGTCTTCTTCATTTGAGTCTTCTCCTCGAAAAGTGGAAGTCACCGTGGGTCAGTTCGAAAGGGGGTCAATTCGAAAGAGGCTCAAGGCCCTCGGCCGTACGCACGACCCGCCGCATCCGCTCGAGCGGCACCTGCTGGACAGGGGCCTCGTTGACTCCCACCATCTCCAGGTCCCCGAGGTTGCGGGTGATCACCGGCGCCCCATCCTTGTCACGGACGACGTTCCACTTGCCGAAGGAGAGCCCCAGGGTGTGGTACTCGCCCTCGATGCTCTCGAGCTGAACCAGGACCTTCTCCCCGAGCCGGTAGCGGGCCTCGCCCACGGTCTCCATATTCACGCCGTCCAGGCGTCCGCCCCAGGCATGGAACGAGAAGATCTCGCCGGACGGGACGAACCCCTTGAGCCTCTCTTCCACCAGGATGTCCACCTTGGTGACGATCTCCCCGTCACGGTTGTACTCCGCGTCGACTCCCACCACATACCCCACCAGGACCAGATCGCTCATCTGGACCGACCGCCTCAGGGGCACGTAGGCAATGGTGGTGGCGGAGGCGACGGCGGCCCCCAGCACGAGACCCAGCAGGGCGAAAACGACAGACTTCTTCATGGCTCCTCCTTTTAAGAAAGACATGGTCCTACCTCTGTATGTGCTCAGAACTTCACAAAACGAGACCTTGGGAATCCACCGGCCTCACGGGCGCGTAGGATGGAGTGGAAGGACGACAAAGGAGAGAACCGACATGAACAAGATCTTCACCCGGGGCTGGCTGGCGTTCGCGGCCGTTCTGCTGGCCGTCGCGCCCGTTCCCGGAGAGGCCCAGGGAGGCCGCCAGCTTGCCAAGGCCACGTTCGCGGGCGGCTGCTTCTGGTGCATGGAAGGGCCGTTCGACAAGCTGGACGGCGTGGTCTCGACCACTTCGGGCTATACCGGCGGCACCAAGAAGAACCCCACCTACGAAGAGGTCTCCTCGGGCGGCACGGGCCACACGGAGGCGGTCCAGATCGTCTACGACCCCGCCAAGATCAGCTACGAGAAGCTGCTGGAGGTCTTCTGGCACAACATCGATCCCGTGGCCAAGAACCGCCAGTTCTGCGACGCGGGCACCCAGTACCGCTCGGGGATCTTCTTCCACGACGCAGCCCAGAAGCGGCTCGCCGAGGCTTCCAAGGCGGAGATCCAGAAGCGGTTCAAGCAGCCCGTCGCCACCGAGATCGTGCAGGCTTCGGCGTACTACCCGGCCGAGGAGTACCACCAGGACTACTACAAGAAGAACCCCGTCCGCTACAAGCTCTACCGCTCGGGCTGTGGCCGCGACGCCCGCCTGGAGGAGCTCTGGGGGAAGAGCGGGGAGTGAGGTCCTTGGCCGGACCCGCAACCAGAGGGTCCGGACCCGGGGCCTTTCACCTACCTCGGATCCCCGATCAGGACCCAGCCGGCCCAGACCTGCGCCGAGTCGTGGCGCTCGCGGGAGCGGCGCCGGGCCTCGGTGAGAGCCTCGTCTTTGCGAAGTCCGGTTCCTTGCGGTCCGCCTTGACGGTAGGCTTGGTAGAAGTCAGCCAGAAACTGGCTGGTGGCCTCGTCCTCCGGCACCTTCCAGCGGGAGGCAAGGACCGCGGCGGCGCCGGCGATCAGGAACGAGCGAGTCAGATCGAGTCGCTCGTCGCTCATCAAGGGCTCGCCGTACGAGGTGTCGCACGCGGCCAGGGTGACGAGCTCGGCCCGGAGTGGGATCGTGGCGATCTCGGCCGCGGTGAGGCGACTGTCATGGACCTCCGGGGTAGGCTCGATTTCCAGGAAGGTCCCGGTGCGACTTCCTTTGGTGTAGACGCCACGGGTGGAAATCAGCAGGTGACGGGCCTGGGACACTGATTCTCTGTAATTCTGATAGTTGGCGACCGTGATCTTGCCGGTGCCGAAGAAGCCGAAGATCTTGGCGACTTCGACCTCCGGAAGATCCAATCCCCGGCCGGAGGAAATACCGAGGAAGGAATCGCCTGACAAGGGCGCGGCATGGCGGCTGCGGGCCAGTGCCAGGGCCGATACCGACGGCGTGATACTGATCTGCCACCGTTCGAACAGCCGCTTGCCCTCGGCATCGCGCAACGCCTCGAACGGCAGTTCGTGGAGCGGCCCGTGGGGTACGAGAACCAGAGGTCCAATCTTGGGGAGTTGTTTCAAGAAAGGATGGATGAGAAAATACCAAAGCCTGTAAGCATGAGTCACGGCATCTCGTTCGTAGACGGAATTGGCAAGGCCCTTGTTCAAGCCGTAAATTTCCGCCTTCAACTCGCTCTCCGAGATGGCAATCGATCGCACGCTGATCTCGGCTGTCTCGGGCAATATAAGAAATCCCCAGGCTTCCGATTCGGTGGTGTAGTAAACCAGCAAGGGTCCGGTTTCTCGGGTCAGGCTCTGAATTGCGGCAACGTCCAATGGAGGCTCCTGCGGGAAGACCTCCTCCTGCGTCACGCTCAGCTCCAGCTCCGGTTGATATCTGAAAGGCGGAGGGGCAGCGAGCAGATCAAGGAGAACGCGGGATCTGGCTTCCTCGGCCAGCCGCAATGCCTCGGCCCCCTGGCCCTTTTGACGGGCTCGGAGGGTGACCAGGAAGTCATAGGCCTCCCGGATGATCTCCTCTCGTGCGGTGCGGTCGCTATCCGTGGTTCCAGTTCCGCGCCACAGGCCGTGACGGCGGATGGCTTCCTCTAGCGAACGTGCGGCCGACTTTCTCGTTCCCTCGAAGATAAGGCTCACCCAAGCAGTGCCCATTGGGGTCGCCGTTCCTCTTTGCATATTTGATATAGCCTGCGACATCCTGGCTCGCAACTCCTCCTCCGCCGTCTCCGCCTTGGCTTGGATGAGGAGGGCACTAATCTGCTTGGGAACAATACCGGCATGTTGATACTGGGTGACCGCAGCAGCAGCAGCTTTGATTGCTTTACGCAGGTTGACAGCACTGTCGTAAAGTTGTGTCACCGGATGCCTCGACATGGCAATCCAGGCAAGCGCTTCACCAAGCCATGTGTCCCCCTCCCCCTCGGAGTCGCCGGCAGATCGGAAGAGTTGTTGGGCCTTTCCGTATGAGTAGACAGCCTCCTGGTTCTTGCGGAGTCTTGAGAGAACATCGGCTTCTCCTCTCCAAGCATTTCCCTGTTCGAGCTTGGAGCCGGCGGCAACATAGAGTTGTCGGGCCCTTCCATAACCATAGAGAGCCTGCGTATCTTTCTCGCCGAGTTGGTAGAGGATCTCGGCCTCGCCGTACCAGGTGTGTCCCAGCCTGAGTTGATCGCGGGTGGCGAGGAAGCGCTCTCGGGCGGCTCGGAAGAGTTGCCGGGCGGTTTCACAAGCTTCGAGGGCCTCCTTCTTCTCGCCCAGTCGCAAGAGGACCTTGGCCTCGCCTCTCCAGGTATCTCCCTGTCCGAGTTGATCGCCAGCGGCGAGGAAGAGCTCTCGGGCTTTCCTATAGCTTTCGAGAGCCCTCCGGTCCTCGCCGCGAAGGAAGTGGTTCTCGGCCACGGAGAGTTGCTGTGAAGCTCGACCACGCTCGTCCACGAGGCCAGCCGCCTCCTGCGACACCGCAGGCCAGGCGCAGAGCAGCAGTACACCCCAAAGAAGCGATCTCATGGCTTTCCCTCCTCCTCGATCTCCGCCAGGAACGCCAATCCGCTACCGTTCGGTTGCCAAGCGGGTAGGAGGTCGTCTTCCGGTCGGCTCTGTACTTTCTTGTCGAGCTTGCCTGCAGCGTTGACCAGCACCAGGTCCCAGCCGGCCTGGCCGGAGTTGTCCTCGAAGGCGATGATTGAGCTGTCTCCCTGGGGTGAGCTGAAAACCGCCTGATACAAAGCGGGATGAAACCCTAGGTTTTCTACGCTGCGGGCCACGAGGTCGATGCGGAGAAATGCTGGCTGGTTCTCCTCGGTTCCGAGAGTCAGGGCGAGGATTTCCCTTCCCTTGGGGTCTGCTGCCACGAGTTGGTGGATACTGCCAGGCAGCACGAGGTCGCGGTCCGGATCGATCTTCCCTTTTTCCCACACGCTCAGCAGAGAGGAAGAGGCAGACCCCTCCTGGCGCACGAAAGCGATCCGGCCTCCGGGCAAGGCGATCGGTGCCGTGACGAAACGGGTGTCTCCGCAAGGGGCTTCCCAAAGGATTTCCGTGCAGCCGCCAGAGACGGGCACGCGAAGCAGCCGCGCGTGGCCCACCGATGGCATAACCGTAACGAGCAGGGTCTGGTTGTCGAGCCAGGCGAGCCCGGTGGCCCCCTGCGTCCCGCCAATGGTCATCGGTCGCAGGAGCTTCGCCCCCGGATCCACACGCTGTACCTCGTAGCGGCCGTCTTTCCAGGCCGTGGCCCCTCGGTGCCGGAGAAGACCCTGGACGAGACCCAGACGGCAGGGGCTACGCTGAAAAGTGGCCAGCAAGCTCTGCCATAGCGAGCACGGCTCCTTCACCAGACCAAACAGGGCGTAGAGAGCCTGGCTCGATCCCTTGCGGGAGGCGCGCAGCCAGAGTTGGCGGCCCTCCGGAAGGGGACGGCCCTTGGCGCTCAGCGCCTGGAAGTCCAAGCGATCACTGACGCCCTTGGCATCGGCCGGAGCGCTGTCCCATTCGTATAGCGGATTGACGCAGCCCGCTCTCTCCTGGAGGTCGGGCCGGCCGTCGCCGCTGCAGTCCTGCAGCACCTGGAAGTGGATGGACTCGCCAAGAGGGATCTTCGCCCTGATGGCCATTGGCTTTGCCGGGTCCTGGATCGCATTGGGCTCGATCTCCAGACCAACCGGGGGTCCTGGATCGGGGCTCTGGCCGGCTGCTGCCAACGCGATCCCGAAGAAGAGGATCCCCAGTAGCCAGGGTGGACGGTAGCGCGTCATTCGGTCCATGGGATGACCTCCGGTGAAGAGGACAAGGTAATCAGGCAGTCATTTTCAAAGGGGGCGAAAGTGCCGTTGGGGCCCGCGGGACAACCGGAGCCCTGGAGAAAAACCATCTTTTTCTCGGCTTCGGCTGAAACATCGAAGGCCTGGCAAGTTCTCGCGACCGTCGCCTGGGCGAGCGCCGCATCACATTTTTCAGCAATCTGCACCCGGGGATAGCGTAAGCCCCAGGTACCGAAAGCGTGGGCGCGCGGCAGGTCGTGCAACAGCAGGAGACCGAGGATTGCATGAACGCTTACCAGCACCCATCGAAATCGAGAGAGCCGCCGGCTCGCAACCGGTGCGCGGACGCCGGCCACGACCGCCGCAAGGCAGACCGCGAGCAGCCACCCCAGGAGGCCGCTGAGATCGCTGCGGCGCCTGTTATTGCGGGGTGCGTTGTTCACCAGCCAAGAGCAGGTCTCGAAGGCAGCCCTGTCGGCAAGGTTCACGCTCAGCCCTTCGCCACAATCGAATCCCCGGCTGGGGTCCTTATAGGGCGAGGAGGTTGCCGCGAGGGCGAACCGGTAGAAGTTGATCCCCACGACGAGAAGCAGGGTCGATACAGTGAGGATTCCGAGGAGGAGCGCCGGCCGGCTTCTCCACTTTGCGGCAAGCACGATGCCGAGGAGGAGTAAAGGCAGAGCCCAGGCGCTTCTCTGGAGGACTGGATGATCCGAGGCAAGGACCGAGAGTCCCCGCCAGAAAAGCGCGCCCAAAGCGTCGAAGCCGGTGGCCAGCCACTCCTGCTTGGGATAGCTCAGGCTCGGAGAGCCGAGAAGCGCCTCCCGCGCGCGCAGGATAACGAAACCGAGGCCGCCGATAGCAGCGCTCAGGGTGGTCCCGAGAGCCGCCAGCCCCAGCAGCGTCTCCAGGGGTTTTTCCCGGAGCAGAGAAAGGATTTTGGCACCAGGCCCTGAGCGGACTCGGGGGTGAGAGGCGAGGGCCGGAGCTTCCTTGGCCTTGGGGCGAGTGCTAGTAGAAGCCATCCTACTTGCCCAGTGACAAAAACAAAAAAACGTTTCATCAAGGGAATGGGCTGGGCACAGGCGCGATATGGCCTACTGCAGATATAACAACTTTTGCATGTATAGATCGAGGAGCTGACGGTCTGATCAATCGAAACTAGCTGGCCCCCTTTCTCCGCGGAGAAAGGGGGCCAAGGGAGGGAGGGTTTACAGGTTGCGCAGCCGGAGACCCGGCCGCTTGCTCAGCTTCTCGACCATCCTCTCGAAGCGGATGGCCGCGACGGCCGACTTGCCCGTGAACGGGTTGATGCCCTTGGGCAGCGGCAGCGTCTCGATGTAGGTCGGCTGGCGGCGGGCCCTGGTGGCCGCCTCGAAGCCCGAGGCGAGCTTGATGAGAGTGGCCTCGCTGAAGGCTCCGGCCATGAAGCTGATCCCCACCGGCAGCCCGAAGGCATGACCCGCGGGCACGTTGATGATCGGGTAGCCGGCGACCGCGGCGGGATAGGAGCTGGCGCCCAGGAAGTGATCGCCGTTGATCAGGTCGATGGGCCACGCGGGCGAGCCCGTGGGGGCCACCAGGGCGTCCAGGTTCTCTTCGGCGATGATGGCGTCGATGCCCTCCGGGCCGGCCAGGCGGTGTCCCCTCTCCAGGGCGGCGAGGTAGTCCGCCTCGGTGAAGAGGTCCTGCTCGGCCAGCTCGAACCACTCCTGGCCGAACCACAGCAGCTCCTGGTCGGCGTGCGCGAGGTTGAACTCGATGACGTCGGCCATGGTGTGGACCGGCACGCCCGTGCGGGTCGCGAGGTAGGCGTTCAAGTCCCGCTTGAACTCGTAGAGCAGGACGATGATCTCGGCCTGGTCGGCGTTGAGCTCGTCGATCGTGGGGATCTCCGCCGGGACGAGCACCGCACCGGCGTCCTCCATGGCCTGGAGCGCCTCTTCATAGATGGCGTCGGTCTCGCCGCTGTAGCCGGTGAAGCCGCCGCCGCGCATGACGCCGATGCGGGCCCCGTTCAGGCCGTCGGGATCGACGAACTGGGTGTAGTCGTTCGAGAAGTGGCCGGCGCTGTCTTCGGTCGCGGGATCGCGCGGGTCGATGCCCACCAGCGCGCTCAGCACGGCCGCCGCGTCGGCCACGGTGCGGGCGTGCGGACCGACCGTGTCCTGGGTGTGGGAGATGGGGATGACGCCGGCCCGGCTGGTCAGGCCCACGGTGGGCTTGATGCCGACCACGCCGTTGAGGGACGCCGGGCAGACGATCGAGCCGTCCGTCTCGGTGCCCAGGCCCGCGGCCGCCAGGTTGGCCGCCACGGAGGCAGCCGAGCCCGAGCTGGAGCCGCAGGGGTTGCGGTCGAGCACGTAGGGGTTGCGCGTCTGCCCGCCCTGGGCGCTCCAGCCGCTGGTCGAGTTGAAGCCCCGGAGGTTGGCCCACTCGGAGAGGTTCGTCTTGCCCAGGATCACGGCGCCCGCCGCCCGCAGCCGGGCCGCCACCGTGGAGTCCTGGCTCGGCGGATCACCCACCAGGGCCAGCGAGCCGGCCGTGGTGCTCATGCGGTCGGCCGTGTCGATGTTCGCCTTGAGCAGGATCGGGATGCCGTGGAGCGGACCGCGCACCCGGCCCTCCTTGCGCTCGCGGTCGAGTTGGCGGGCGATGCGGCGCGCATCCGGATTGACCTCCAGAATGGAGTTGATGCACGGACCGTTCTGGTCGATCGCCTCGATCCGCTCGAGGTACATGTTGACCAGGGCGAGCGAAGTGAGGCCGCCGCGGCCCATCGCCGCCTGGAGCTCGGCGATCGTCGCCTCCTCCAGAGCGGTCGCGGCGTCACTCACCGGCACCGGCGCCGGCTGGGCGCTGGCCTCGGAAGCGCCTCCGAGCATGCCCGCCAGGGGTGCACCGGCGCCCGCGAGGGCGCCCAGCCGCAGGAAAGTCCTGCGGCTCAGTTCATCCGGCGTATTCCTCTCATTCTCATCCGACATACGACTCTCCTTTGCTGAAATGGACATGAGGCTCCAGGGGAGGGGGGTCTCCCTGGGGTAAATCGCGGGGCGGTTCGTGAAAGCGAAGATGACTGTCACCTTCAACTACTGAAGATGGTCCCAACTATACAACGGAAGGGTCCGGAGCGGTCGCCCGCTCCAGGAGGGTGAGATAGACCAGGGCATGCTCCGTAGTCTCGCCGCACATCTCCTCCGAGGGACGGAGGCGGACGCAGACCTCGGGCCGCTCCGGCAGGCCGAAGAGGAGGCAGCGGTTGTCCTCGGTGAGCTGGATGCACCTTACCCCCGCCGGCTTGCCGTCCGGCATGCCCGGGATGGGAGAGGAGATCGAGAGGGCGATACAGCAGGCCCCGCAGCCGGCGCGGCAGTCCATACGGCTTCAGGATAACCGGAGTATACTCTCCTCCCCAATCGTTCATCTTATAGTAGTGCCTCGGATCGAGGAGGAAGGGACGCATGTCCGACGCCGGCACGCAGCAGACTCGCCTTACCCGGCTTGGCACCCGGCTTGGCGCCGCCTTGGCGCTGGGCCTTGCCCTGGCCGCCCTGGCCGCAATGCCGTCCCCCGCTCAGGCCGCCACCTTCACCGTGACCAACACGGACGACGCCGGCCCGGGCAGCCTGCGCCAGGCCATTGAAGACGCCAACGCCGCCGCCGGCGCGGACGTCATCCAGTTCCAGATCCCGACGCTGCCCGACGCGATCGTCCTGTTCTCCGGCGAGCTCCTGGTCACCGACTCGGTCGACATCCAGGGTCCCGGCGCCCCGAGCCTCGTCGTGACCGGCAACACCAGCCTCCGGGTCTTCAATATCGAAAACGGGCAGGCTCTCATCGACGTTACGATCTCGGGGCTCACGATCAGCGGCGGGAGCGCCATCCAGGGGGCCGGCATCCTCGACAACGGCGAGAACCTGACCCTGAACAGAGTGGTGCTGACCGGCAGCTCCGCCACGTCCGATGGCGGCGGCCTCTGGGTCGGCGGTCCGGCGACGAGCGTGACCCTCCAGGACTCCACGGTCTCCGGGAACACGGCGGACCGCGACGGGGGTGGGATCTACGTGGAAGGCATGGACGGGACGCTGCTCATCGAGCAGACCACCGTCTCCGGCAACCTGGCCGGGAGGAACGGCGGCGGCATCTACTTCGCCGCCCCGAGCGCCGAGGTCACCATCGCGCACTCCACGATCGCCGGCAACTTCACGACTCTCGAGGGCGGCGGGATCTACGCGTCGGGCATCTCCGTCACGCTCGACCAGACGATCGCCGGCGACAACATGACCACCGTGGACAACGACCTCGCCAATGACTCCGACGGCTCCTTCGACGCCCGCTTCAGCCTGATCGAATTCCCGGGCACCGCCAACCTCAACGACAACGGCGGCAACGTCCTCAACCAGGACCCGCAGCTCGGTCCCCTGACCAACAACGGCGGCCCCACCCCGACCCACCTGCCGGCCCTCACCAGCCCGGCCGTGAACGCTGGCGATCCGGCCTTCGTGCCGCCGCCCGCCACGGACCAGCGCGGCCTGCCCCGCGTCGTGAGCGGCCGCATCGACATCGGCTCCGTCGAGCTCGGGGCCGGGACCGTACAGTTCAGCGAGCCCACCTACACCGTCTTCGAGAACGTCGGCACGGCCACCATCACCGTCACCCGTACGGGCGGCAGCGCCGGCGCCGTCTCCGTGAATTACCAGACGAGCGACGGCACCGCCACCCAGCCTGGCGACTACCTGCCCGCCGCCGGCACCCTCAACTGGGCGGACGGCGACCTGGAGCCCAAGACCTTCCAGGTCACCATCGTCAACGACCCTGACGTGGAGAGCGGCGAGACCGTGATCCTCACCCTGAGCGCACCCCAGGGGGCCGCGCTGGGCTCGCCCTCCATGGCCGAGCTGACCATCCTGGACAACGACCAGCCAACCTCAATACAGTTCAGCGAGCCCACCTACACCGTCTTCGAGAACGTCGTCACGGCCACCATCACCGTCACCCGCACAGGTGGCAGCGAAGGCGCCGTGTCCGTGAATTACCAGACGAGCGACGGCACCGCCACCCAGCCCGGCGACTATCTGCCCGCCGCCGGCACCCTCAACTGGGCGGATGGCGACCTGGAGCCCAAGACCTTCCAGGTCACCATCGTCGACGACCCTGACGTGGAGGGCAGCGAGACCGTGATCCTCACCCTGAGCGCACCCCAGGGGGCCACGCTGGGCTCGCCCTCCACGGCCGAGCTGACCATCCTGGACAACGACCAGCCGACTACGATGGTGCCCGGCATCCCGACTCTGGGCGACGCCGGCAAAGTGCTGTTCGCGGGTCTGTGCGGCCTCGCGGCCCTGCTCCTGCTGCGCCGGCGCAGGCTGGGGGCCTGAAAAACCGAAACCGGCGGCGCTGGAAGGCGTAGTATGGGGATGACCGTCATGGACATCCCCGTCCCACAAGCCGAGCAGAGCCCCGAGGCCGACTCCTCCGAGCCCGTCGCGCCCATAGAGACCGAGGAGCAATCCTCCGCCCTCCCAGCCCCATCAATCGCCGACGGCGTCGAGCGCTCGCTGGATCCGCGCTCCGTCCGGCTGGCACGGATCGTGGGCTGGATCTTCACGGCCTCGGTCGCGATTCCCTCTCTGATCACGCTCCTCCTCGTCGCGTTTCTCGTTGGCCTGCCAGGGTGGGCGGACGCGCTGGCCGCCCTGGCCTGGCTCGCCGTCACGGGGGTCCTGGCATGGAGCGGGCACCACTGGCCCGAGGTGGAGCACCGCCACATCTCCTACAGGGTGGACGGGCAGGGGATGGAGATCCGCCGGGGCGTCTTCTGGCGCCGGGTGATCAACGTGCCGCGCTCCCGCGTGCAGCACACGGACGTGTCGCAAGGGCCTCTGGAGCGGAGCCAAGGGCTCGGCACGCTCGTCATCTACACGGCGGGCACCGAGCACGCGCGGGCGGAGCTCGGCGGGCTGGACCACGGCACGGCACTCCTCATCCGCGACCACCTCCTGCCCAGGGAGAGCGACGATGCCGTCTGAAGACCGGCGGCTCCATCCGCTCTCGATCCTCTTCGGGCTGATCAGCGGGCTGCGCAGCTTCGCCCTGCCAGGGCTCCTCCTGCTGATCGGGGCCGGCTCCGCGGGCTTGATGGTCTGGGAGCTCTGGGCCCTGCCGTTCCTGATCCCCTCCATGGTGATCTCCTCCGTGCGGTACTTCTCGTTCCGCTACCGCTACGAGGAGAACGAGATGGTGATCCGCACGGGATTCCTCTTCCGCAACGAGCGCCACGTCCCCTATGCGCGCATCCAGAACGTCGACGGCGTCCAGAACGTGCTCCACCGCCTCCTGAACGTGGTGGAGGTGCGGGTGGAGACGGGCGGCGGGCAGGAGCCGGAAGCGAAGATGAGCGTGCTGCCGGTGGCCGATTTCGAGGAGATGCGGCGGCGCGTCTTCGAGGAGAAGCGGCAGATGGCCGTGCCGGCGGCATCGCCAGCCGTTTCCGAAGGCTCCCCCGCCGTTCCAGCCGTGGCGAGCCGGACCCTGCTCCAACTGTCTCCGCGCGAGCTGATCCTCCACGGCTTCATCCAGAACCGCGGCTTCGTGATCATTGCCGCGGCGGCCGGCCTGCTCTGGGAGATGGGGATCGCGAACCGGTTCGGAGACTGGTCCTGGGGGGACTGGCAGTTCTGGGAGAAGGGGTTCGTGCGGGACCTGTCGCGGGACGTCATGGTCGCTCTGTTCGGGGACGGCGGCGTACCGTGGAGCCGGATCACGCTCGCCCTCGTGGGATTGGCGGCCCTTCTGGTGCTCGTCCGCCTGGTCTCCATGGGCTGGGCCCTCGTCCGGCTGTACGGCTTCCGCCTGATGCTCGAAGGGGAGGACCTGCGCACCGAATACGGGCTCCTCACACGGGTCACGGCCACGATCCCCCTGCGCCGGATCCAGACGGTGACGGTCCATGAAGGGCCGTTTCACCGGCTGTTCGGACGGGCTTCGGTGAAGGTGCAGACGGCCGGGGGCGGCGGCGAGTGGGGGGAGGAAGACAAAGAAAAGACGCAGCGCGAATGGCTGGCTCCGATCCTCCGCCGCGACGCGTTGCCGGCCCTGCTCCGCGAGATGCTGCCCGGGCTGGACCTCACGGGCGTGGACTGGCGCCCCGTCCACCCGCGCGCGTTCCGCCGGGAGCTCAAGGCCTCGATGCTCTTCTCTTCCCTGTTCGCCGTGCCGTTCGTGGTCTATTGGAAATGGTGGGGCCTTGCCTCGCTGCCCGTCCTCCTGGTGTTGGCCGCCATCGGCGCCCGGCTGCACGTCAAGCACCTCGGGTGGGCCACCACGGACCGCGCGGTCTTCTTCCGCACCGGCTGGGCCTGGCGGCAGGTCAGCGTCGCGCCGTTCGTGAAGATCCAGGCGGTGGCGATCCACGAGTCCCCCTTCGACCGCCGCGCCGCCATGGCACGGGTCCGGGTGGACACGGCGGGCGGAGGGGAAGGATCGCACCGGGTGGACATCCCCTACCTCTCCCGCGAGACCGCGCGCGATCTGTATGATCTCCTCGCCACGCAGGCAGCCCAGACCGCCTTCCGCTGGTAGGAGACGCTGGTAGGAGATCAACCGCATGAAAGCTGGTCAGACCCTACGGCTTTACGTCACCGCCCTGCTCATTTTCATAGGCGCCTGCGCGTCGAGCCCTCCTCCCGCCGTCCAGAAGGCCGTACGGCACGACGTCACCGCGGACGACGGGCACAAGCTGGCGCTGTGGGAGAAGCGGCCCGCGGCGCCTCGTGGAGCCATCCTTCTCCTGCATGGGAGGACGTGGAGCGGACTGCCGAATTTCGATCTCCAGGTCCCCGGCGAGAAACGGTCCCTGATGGACGCCTTCGTGGCCCGGGGCTACGCCGCCTACGCGATGGATTCCCGCGGGTATGGCGCCACACCGCGCGACGCCACGGGATGGCTGACTCCGGACCGCGCCGTAGAGGACGTGGCAACGGTCCTCGACTGGCTCCGCCAGCGCGAGAAGACGGCTCCGGTCCTCCTCGGGCTGTCGAAAGGAGCGGCCGTCTCCATCCTGGCGGCGCAGCGCCATCCGGACAAGCTGCCGGCCGTGGTCCTGCTGGGCTTCGCCTTGGATATCGACGCCGAGCAGCCCGCGACCCCGCCGGACGCGGTACCGGCGAAACAGGCGAACACCGCGGAGAACGCGGCGTCCGACTTCATCACTCCCGGCGCGACCACCAAGGCCACCATCGACACGTTCGTGGCCACGGCCCTGAAGGACGATCCCGTGCGTGTGGACTGGCGCGGCGAAGACCAGTTCAACGCGTTCGATCCCGCGGCCGTGAAGGTCCCCGTCCTGCTGATCCAGGGCGTGTACGACCCCTACGCCCCGGTCCAGAAGGGCGAGAAGCTGTTCACCCGACTGGGCACGGGCGACCGGAGCTGGGTGATCATCCCCGGCTCCGATCACGCCGTGCATCTGGAAGACGGGCAGACACGGCTCGTTCAGGCGGTGATCGATTTCGTCGAACGCGACCGCCGCTGACTCTTCTTCGCCGGTGCCTTCTTTGCCGCCGGCGCGCTCACATCCTCCGGAGTCACGCCCGCCTGCTGGAGCATCTGGAGCGTGATCGAATCCTGCGGGATGCGCAGATCGATCAGCGACAGGCCGCGGTGGGTCTTCGCCTTCTCGAGAGCCGCATCGAGCTCCGTCAAGGTGCTGACCCCTACGCCCCAGCCGCCGCCGAAGACCTCCGTCAGCTTGGCGTAATCCCACGCGTGCAGCAGGTCGAACGGCTCGGGGGGATGGCGCTTGCCCTCCTTGTCGGGAACGAAATAGTAGGGATCGACGAAGGCCTGCTCGATGCCGTAGAGCGCGTTGTTGAAGATAAAGACCACGGCGTCGTGCCCCGAGCGCACGATGTCGGAGACAGCCTGGACGATCTCCTGGAAGCCGCCGTCGCCGCAGAAGACCACGGCCCGCTTGTCCGGCGCCGCGTAGCCCACGCCCACGGCGCCTCCGGGCGTGTAACCGATCGAGTTCCAGGCGGCCTGGGCGATGAAGCCGTTGCGCTTCGCGGCCGGCAGCTCGGCCGCCGAGTAGAGGGCGATGCTGGTGTCGGCCATGAGCACCATGGAATCGTCCACCCAGGTCTTCATGCGCTCGAAGAAATTGTTGTAATTGACCTGGTCGTCCTGGCCGGCCTGCAACGCCGCCAGACGAACCTGGGCCTTCTCTCCGGGCGTGGGTACCTTCGCGAGCACGGCCTTGGCGCCGGCCGGGGCCTTGTAGGCGCGCTCGGAGAGGCGCTCGGCGATCCGCTTCATGAAGGCTTCGAGCGGCACGTCGTCGTACGTCCTGCGCCCCACGCGCACTGAATTGTTGTAGGCCAGGATCAGGTTGTCGTAGTGACCTTCGACCCAGACGGCGAAGTCGTCGGTCACGATGTTCCCCAGGCCCAGGACCCAGTTGGAGGCGTTGAACAGGTCCATCACGTTCTTGACCGCCGAGGCGCCATCGAAAACCCCCTGGAAACCCGGGAGGTCTTCGGACAGAACGGATTTCCCCAGGAGGTCCGTGGTCCAGGGCAGGCGGGTCACGCCGATGACCTCTTCGAGCAGCTCCTGGAGGCCGAAGCGCTGGACCTCGACGCCGGCCCAGATCACCGGCACCGTGGCGCCTTCGAGCCGCTTGAGCGTCTGGTCCACGGCGCGTTCCAGAGACGCTCTTCGAAAGCGGCAGCGCCCCCTTCTGGAGCGGCCCTTCCGGCGGGCGGCAGGTCTCGGTCCACGCGTTCTGGAAGACCTCGATGTAGACCGGCCGGCGCCAGGTGAGCGCCGCGTTCAAGGCCCGATCGATCTTCTGCCCCGCCCGCTTTCCCGAGCGCACGACCTCTCGGGCCACCACCACGTTCTTCACCGAATCCCGGTCCGCCGAGAGCTTGCCCGTGGAGTGGTGGTAGAGCACGCCTTCATGGCGCTCCACCTGGCGGTTGTTGAACGAGGGGCTGCCGACGATCAGGGCCACCGGCAGCTCTTCCACATAGGAACCGGCGAGGCAGTTGAGCACGCCGAAAGTGCCCACGCCGTAGGTGAGGCACATCGCGCCCGTACCTTTCAGCCGGGCGTAGGAGTCGGCCGCGTAGCCCGCCACCCATTCATTGGTGACGCCCACGCGGGTGATCTGTCTGGTCTTGTCCACCACACTCAAGAACGGCCCCGCGTAGTCGCCCGGGACGGCGAAGACGTGCTCGGCGCCGAATTCCTTCAGGCGCAGGATCAGGTATTCCGCGACGGTGATCGTTGGCTTCGCCATGATTTAATATCTCAGGTTAATATCTCAGGTTAATATCCCAGGTTGTAGTCCTTCGGCAGCCACGATGGACGCTTCAGCCCGAAGTGCTCCTCCAGCATCAGCTCGGCCGTCTGGAGAGCGCCCTCGACCCAGCCCTGATTAATCGAATAGGCCTCGCCGCAGATGAAGACGTCTTCGTCCTTCACCGGCTTGCGGACCTGCGGCATGACCTTCCAGAACTCGACCCCGGCCTTCCAGGCGTGCCAGCCCGCGCCGTAAGGGTCTTCCGACCAGTCGTGGTAGGCGGCGGTGTACGGCTCGGGCACGAACTCCAGGTTGTGGATCTCGCGCACCAGGGCCTGGGCCGTGTCGACCATCTGGGTCGTGATCTGCTGCGGCGTGGCCGGCTCCCCGCTCCCGGTCACGAACGGGTTGGGCCGGCCGCGGAAGACCGACTCCGGTCCCAGCGTCTGCGCCTCCAGGGCCTTCCAGAACGGCACGGAGCCCAGGTCGTTGTAGCTCACCATCATGAGGGAGTTGAGGTTGTTGGGATCGGCGCCCTTCTGCTCGCCCTCGGTCTGGAAGTAGAACGTCTGGCGCAGCGGCATGTCGGTGATCGACCGGCCGGCCTGAAGCCCCAGCACGCGCCACCAGGGGTAGGGATAGCCGAGGAAGATCTTGAACGCGGCCTGACTGATCACGGCGTTGACCATGTGGCGCACGTCGTCGTTCGATTGGAGCGGCTCCCAGCGGATCAGCTCGAGCGAGCGGCGCGGCATGGCGAGGATGACCTGTTTCGCCGAGACTTTGAGCGTCTCCTTGGCCTCGCCGGGCAGCGTACGAGCGTTCGTGCAGCCACGGGGGTCGGTCGAGGTCCTCACGAACAGCATCGAATATTCGTCGCCGTTCTTGGCGAGCGAATCGAGGCGCAGGTTCGGCTGGAAGTCGCCGTCCTCGTCCACGAAAGCCTTCACCACGGACCGCGGCAGCTCCTCGTAGCCGGCGTCCAGCGTCTTGTAGCGGACGTTCGGGCCGAACTCGAAGACCGGCAGCGAGAGGACGGAGGTGGAGTTGGCCACGTTGGTGTAGTAGCCGCCCGCGTCGTCCATGAACTGATAGGCCTCGCTGGTGAGCACGCGGTAGAGCAGGTTCCAGAACCCGGTCTTGTACAGGGGCTCGCCGTTGAATACCTTCACCTCGTTCCACTGGTCTGGTGTCAGGTTCGCGGCGTTGGGGACGAGCGAGTTCATCACGTATTGCTGGAGCTGGTCGGGGTTCATCCCCTGCTCCGAGGGATTCATCAGGTAGGGCACCATGGCGGGGTTGGTGAGGTCCCGCGCGCGCATGAGCCGCCGCCTCAGATACATCAGGTTGTTCATGCCCCCTGGATCGTCCGGCGCGCCCATGGGAAAGTCGCGCGTGGGCAGGCCCATGTTTTCGATCAGCTCGCGGACGAAGGTCTGGGAATCGGGGATGTAGCGCATGCCGCCCAGCTCGGCGTTGATGTTGGGCATGCCCGGGAGGGGCTTGCTGTAGAGCCGGCCCCCTACACGGTCGCTGTACTCGAAGAGGGTGACGCGCTTGTGCGGGTACTTCTGCTTGAGGCGCCAGGCTGAGTACGCGCCGGAGACGCCGGCGCCGACCACGGCGATGTCCACGTTCAGATCGGCCTGATCCTTGTCAAAGGGTTCGAACGCCTCGTGCACCAGGGGGCGGGCCATAGAAGTCTCCTCTGTCAGTGAAGGGGGAGCGGCCGTGCCGCTTCAAGGAGACTCTGCCGCGTTGGGTTCGCCTATCTCAGGGCGCGGCTCTCCTCCTGTAGACTCCCCTGCCGAGGAGGCAATCCATGAGAGCTCATTCCGGCATCCTTCGGTTCACGACAGCCGTGATCGCCCTTGCCTTGGGGATCTCCACAGCCCAGGCCCGCACGGCCAAGCCCGTGCTCCATGCCCGCCACTGGCTGGCCATCACCGGCAAGCCGCTGGCGGCCACGGCCGGCGCCATGATGTTCCAGAAGGGGGGCAACGCCGTAGATGCCACGGCCGCCATGCTCGCCGCCACCTGCACCATGTGGGACACCCTCGGCTGGGGCGGCGAGACCCAGGCCCTGATCTGGAACCCCAAGACGGGCAAGGTCATCGGCCTCAACGCCCTGGGCGTGGCCCCCTCGGGCGCCACGCCGGACTTCTACCACGGCAAGAACATGGCCTACCCCCGGAGTTCGGCCCCCTCGCCGCCGTGACGCCGGGCACGCCGGGCGGGCTCATGGTGATGCTCGCCGAGTACGGCAAGCTGAGCCTCGCGGACGTACTGGCTCCGGCCATCCAGATGGCGGACGGCTTCCCCATCGAGGCCCAACTCGCGAACCGCATCGAGGCCGACAAGGCGCGCATCAAGGAGTGGCCCGCCTCCAAAGCCGTCCTCCTCCCCCACCTCGGCGAACCGCGCGAAGCCCCACAGGCCGGCGAGGTGTTCCGCCAGCCGGACCTCGCCGCCACCCTGCGCAAGCTGGTGGAGGCCGAAGCCAAGGCCCTGGCCGCCGGCAAGAGCCGCAAGGAGGCCATCCTGGCCGCCTACGACCGGTTCTACAAAGGGGATATCGCCGACGAGCTCGCGCGCGGCACCCGCGAGCAGGGCGGCCTCTTCACCAAGGAAGACCTGGCCCGCTGGCAGGTGCACATCGAGGAGCCGGTCAAGACCAACTACAAGGGGATCGACGTCTACAAGCTCACCACCTGGACCCAGGGACCCGCCATGCTCCAGGCCCTGAACCTCCTGGAGCCCCTGGACCTGCGCGGCATGGGCCTCAACAGCTCCCGCTACATCCACACGATCTACCAGGCCATGAACCTGGCCTTCGCGGACCGCGACTTCTACTACGGCGACCCGTATTTCCCGCCGGAGGAGCCGGTGAAAGGTCTGCTCTCCAAGGAGTACGCCAACGCCCGGCGCAAGGAGATGGACGCCAACCGCAACAACCCGGCGATCAAGCCCGGCGATCCTTATCCCTTTCAGGGGCAGAAGAACCCCTACTCACCTCTGCTCGAGAAGTGGGGTACGCCTGAGGAATCGAAGAAGTGGACGCAGCCCAATCATGCCCGGATTGACCCCATGAAAGGCATGGACGGAATGACGTTTGACGAAGCCTTCCGCGCGGGTACGACCTCCATCATCGCGGCCGACGAGGAGGGCTGGCTCGTCTCCGTCACGCCGAGCGGCGGCTGGATCCCCGCCTTCATCGCGGGCAAGACGGGCGTGGGCCTCTCCCAGCGCATGCAGAGCTTCGTGCTCGACGAGGGGCAGAACCCCTTCAACGTGCTCACCCCCGGCAAGCATCCACGGGTGACGCTAACCCCCACCCTCGCCGTCAAGGACGGCAAGCCCTGGCTCGCCTTCGCCGTCCAGGGCGGAGACACGCAGGACCAGAACCTCCTCCAGTTCTTCTTGAACGTGGCCGAGTTCGGCCTGAACGTCCAGGAAGCGGCGGAAGGCCCGAACATCACCAGCTACCAGATGCGGAGCTCCTTCGGCGAGCACGAGTCCCAGCCCGGACGCATCACCATCCAGGCCACCACGCCCCCCTGGGTGCAGGCCGAGCTCAGGAAGATGGGCTACAAGGTAGAGATTGTGGAGCGCAACTCCGGCCCCATCAACGCCATCCTCCTCGACCACGCCAACGGCACGATGTGGGGCGGGTCGAGCGACTACGGGGAGGACTACGGGATCGGGTGGTGAGGACGTCCTAACCCGGACGAAGCAGTGGTTATAAGGCACTACCGCACCGAGTGTTCCTTCACAGCAGAATTGGCTCTCTGGCGTAGCGCCTCCCTGGGAGCGCCGGCATCCCTGCCGGCCTTCTGACCTGCTCTTCAGGAGGAGGATCGAACGGGGAGAAGGGGCTCCCGGCCCCTTCCGGCGTCCGGACTCGCGGGGAAAGCCCCCGATCGGACACTCTGGCGGCCAAAGTGGCCGGTACGCGCGCCGTACGAGTGGGGAAAGCCCGGAAAGTGTCCGGGAACGACCTCGGACGGTCCGGGAAAGCCGCCAAAGTGTCCGGGAAAGGCCTTTCACCACTGGGGAGAAACCGGTCCCCAGTGGGGAGAGCCCTTTCCCGGACAGTCCGAAGCCGCTCCCCACTCATCCGGCGGCCGTACAACTGGGGACGGCCCTTGCCCCACTCATACGGCGCGCGTCCCGGACACTTTGGCCGCCAAAGTGTACGAACGGAGGCTTCCCCCGCAGGTCCAGGCGTTGGAAGTGTCCGTTGGCGCGTGGTTCCCGTGCTCCCGGTCCGGCGCAGAGTGTGTCCGGTGGGCCGCAGGGTCCGGGAGGCCGTCCTCCCCGTTCGAGCCTCCTCCTGAAGAGCAGGTCAGCAGGCCGGCAGGGATGCCAGCGCTCCCAGGGGCGCTACTAGAATCTCCCGGCCCGTTGGGCCGGTCTGCCCCAAGTTACGGTGAGTCGCTCAATTGTCTTCGCCCTGCAGGGGCGGGAGTTGCCCAGCCCGGGGCGTCAGCCCCGGGGACGGGAGCCGCGAGATTCCCGAGTCCCGAAGGGCCGACAGATCCGGTGCTTGTCAGGTCTGGCTTCCGGGACCGTCTCTGCCGGCCCTCCGGGACTTGGACGGGGGAGGGTGCCCGGTTCCCGGGGTTGACACCCCGGGCTGGGCAACTCCCGCCCTGCAGGGCGAAGACGATCGAGCGACTCAGGATCCGCAGGAACGGCACGGACTCCTTCTGGCGTCAAGGAGGACGCTTCGAAACCGCGCTTCCCCTCACCCGCATTTGAGATGACGGACTTTCCTCTCCGATCCCGCATCACCTGGTAGCGGAATCTGCGCCGCCAGACTGACGGATCGAGAGAAGGAGCTGTCATGAAAATGCTTCGAGTTCTTGGACTCGCCCTGTCCATTCCCCTGCTTGTGCTGGGCGCCGTCGCACAAGCACAGAGCGAGACGATCGCGGACCCGGGGGGCCAGCCCCCCACCCTTGACGCCTCGCCCACCCCGGACCCATTGGAGTCTCTTTTTCTTCTTCCGGCACCTGGCCAGCCTCGACGCCGCCGCGGACAAAGCCGTGGCCGAGGGCAACCCGGACGCGAGCGAATGGAAAAGCCTCATCCAGCGCGAGGCCGGTCTCACGGATGAGCAGGGAGCGATCCTCAAGGAAGTCGCCTACGCCTGCAACCAGATCCTGAGCGATCAGCCCACGGAACGCACGGAGATCGTCAGCGCTGCCATGGACGAGCTTCGTTCACGGCTCGGCGAAGAAGCCTTTCAATCCCTTGCCGCGTATGTCCACGCCAAGCTCGGCCCCGGGCTTGAAGAGGTGAGCGGCACGCCGGGACCTGTGCCGCCCGAGACGGTCACCACGGGGAACCCCGACCCGGCCGTGGAGGCGCTGGTCGCCGGGGAGATCAACGTCAGCACCAGTATCTCAAAGCTGTCGAACAACCAGGTCTTTGCCGTGTGCGATACCTCCATGGACTCCGCTACGGCCCAGTACTACCCCCGCACTCTTACATTCTGCGGTTTGTTCGGCGATGACGGCTCTCAGCGCGGCATCGTCTGCGATACCTCGTTTCTCGGCCAATGCTCAGAAATCCTCGGCGGCTTCCCAGGCACGGTGTACCAGGTGCAAGGCGCCCACAATCTGGTCCTGTATCAAGGCACGTGTGAAGGCTCTACGACGCTCGTCGATCCGCTGCGCTACTGCAGGCCGAACCTCCAGTATTTCAACATCGGGGGCACGATCTACCCTCAGGGCGGCGAAACCGCGTGCGTGCCGTTTCTGCCGCCGTACAACGCCTGTGGTCTCGCGCAAACGGCGGGCAGGTTTATCGGCTTCGTAGGCCTCTCTCCGGCCGTCGTCACTCTTTATGCAGGCCAGCAACAGAGATTTTTCACCAACATTCCCGCTGTCATAGTCGGCTTCTACGGGCCGGGCACGCTGCAGGGGAACCTCTACACAGCCCCGGCAACGATCACCAGCCCCCAGACCGCGACCATTGTGGCGTGCGACGCCGATCCAAACTTCCGGGATGATTGCTCCACCGCCACGATCCGCCTGGAGCCGCTCCAGGTGGATCTGACTCCGCCCGGCGATGAGGTGCTCCCTGGCGAGAATCTCGATTTCACCGCCACGGTGACTCCAGGCGGGACGGGACTGGCCGTGCAGTGGACGCTGGAGGAACCTGCGTATGGCGCTTCCATCACTCCCGACGGAGCCAACAGCACCAAAGCCACCTTCGAGGCACCCGGCAAGGATGCGATCACCGGCACGCAGGAGATCTTCGTCAAGGCGTGCGTGAAGCCCAATGCCTCCACGGAGGTCTGCGGAAGGGCCAAAGTTCGCGTGCCGAAAATAGATATGTTTTTTATCGCGAACCCGGCCACCCACACCCTGCCCCCCAACGGAACCATCCAGTTCACCACCATTGTCAGCGGCTCCGGCGTGGCCCGGGAGGTCCGGTGGGAGCCTTTCCCCGATCTCTTCGACGCCAGCCTCACCGTGGATACGCCCGATACGCTGGTGGCCACCTACAAAGCGTCAGCCACCGAGAGAGTCCGGGTCCTCATTCGAGCTTGCCTCAAGCAGACCGTCGAGGATTTCTGCACCGATTTCTACCCCCTGGACATCGTGGATGCGATCCGGATCGATTCCGTCACGGGTGACTGGACCGCGGGACAGCTCGATTCTTCCTTCACGATCGCGGGCTCGGGATTCGGCACGAATCCCACGGTTACGTTCAACGGCGGATTGCCGGGCACGATTACGTCGGCGTCGGACTCCCTGATCACCGGCAAGGTCACCTTCTCCCTGGCGATGGGAGGATCACCAGTCAGCTTCGTGCTGAGGACGAGCTCCGGCACGACGGTCAACTTTCCGTCCTTCGGCCAGACCAGTCCCACGATCGCGCCGTTCTCCCGCCTCGAAGTCTCACCTGTCACCGCCGAGGTGCGGCAAGGAGAGTCGCGGCCCTTCTCCGCCATCTGCCTGACCGCCAAGGGAGCGATTTGCAACAGCCCGGATGCCGCGCTCGCGCAATGGACCGCCACCCAGGGCACCATCGATCCTGTCGGTCTGAGCGTGCAGTACAGGGCACCCGCTTCGGTGCCGGCCAGCACCACGGCCACAGTGAAAGCCTGCTGGAGCAACAACACCCTCTGTGCCCCACCCGCTCTGGTGACGCTGCTTCCACCCGCCGTGGAGACGACGGTCACCGTGAGCCCGAAGACGGCCACCGTCAGGGCGGGACGGACGCAACCGTTCACGGCGGCGGTGGCGAACAACACGAACACCGCCGTCACGTGGTCGATTCAACCGGCGACTCCGGACGCGGGCAGCATCAATCAAAGCGGCCTGTACACGGCTCCGGCGACGCTCGGCAGCGTGACGACGGTGACGGTCACCGCCACGAGCCAGGCGGACGGCACCAAGAAAGACACCGCCACGGTGACGCTCGTCCCGCCATCGCCGGTCATCATCGGTCCCCCTCCGAACCCGAGGACCGTAACTTGCGGACAGACCCTCACCTTTACGATCACCGTCAGCGGCGGTGACCCGGCAACCCTTCAGTACGCGGTGTTCCGCCGGCGCACCGGGGGCGTCTGGATTCCTGCAGTGACGGCTCCGGCCTGGCAATCGGGCAACGCCTTCAGTTGGACCCCGACCTGTACGGACGCCGGCATCTGGGAATTGCTCATCTGGGTCCGGGATGCCTACACGCTGCCCAACGAGAACGTTTATGGCTACGCCGCCTCTTACAACCCAGGCACCGTCGAGGTCGTGGCTCCTCTCACCGTCACGACCACCCCGAGCCCGGCGGCGGCGGTCTACGGGAATGCCATCACCTGGACCGCCACCGCGAGCGGTGGAATCCCGGCGAGCACCCGGTACGCGCTCTTCCGCCGCCGCGCCGGGACCACCCCCTGGACTCCTGACGTGACGGCTCCGAACTGGCAGACGGACAACAGACTCACCTGGACCCCGGCCTCCGCGGACACCGGCACCTGGGAGATCAGCGTCTGGGTCAAGGACGGCAGCACGCCGGCCAACGCCAATACCTACGGCTACGCGTCCTACTACAACCCGGGGCCGGTCCGGGTCGTGGCTCCCCTCACCGTCACCAGCACATCGAGCCCGGTGGCGGTCTACTCCGGGAATGCCATCACGTGGACCGCCACCGCGATCAATGGCGATCCGGCGACCACTCAGTTTGCGATGCGCCGCCGGCCCGTTGGGACGACGGCCTGGACTCCCGCCACCCTGGTCTGGCAGACGAGCAACGTCCTGAGCTGGACTCCGGCCTCCACGGAGACCGGCTCCTGGGAGATCTCCATCCTGGTCAAGGACGTCACCACGCCCTCCACCCCCGGCTACGCCGCCTCCACCAACCCGGGAAACGTCCAGGTCGTGACGCCCCTCACCGTCACGGCCACTCCGAGCCCGGCGTCGGCGAGCGCTGGCTTCCCCATCACCTGGACCGCCACGGCCAGCGGCGGCACCTCGGTGAACCGGCAGTACGCGTTCTTCCGCCGCCGCGCTGGCACTACGCCCTGGACTCCGGACGTCACGGCCGCGTCCTGGCAGGCGAGCAACGTCTTCAACTGGACCCCGGCCGGGACCGATACAGGCACCTGGGAGATCATCGTCTGGGCCAGGGACAGTGCCACGCCGGCCGGCATGAACGCCTATGGCTTCGCGGCCTACTACAACGCGGGTCCGGTCCAGGTCGTCCCGCCCCTCAGCCTCACGGTCACCCCGAGCCCGGAGTCGAGACCCCACAACGACACCCGGCTCGTCACCTGGACCGCCACCGCCAGCGGCGGCGTCCCGTCGACCTACCAGTACGCGTTCTTCCGCCGCCGCGCCGGAACCACGGCTTGGACTCCTGACGTCACCGCCCCGGCCTGGCAGACGAGCAACACCTTCAACTGGGACCCCACCTCCGCGGACGTGGGCACCTGGGACACCTACGTCTGGGTCAAGGACAGCAACACGCCGGCCAACATGAACACCTACGGCTACGCCGCCGGCTACAACTCGGGCCCGGTCACGATCACCGCGCCCCTCTGCCTCAGCTCCACCGCCAGCCCGGCCTATGCGACGACGGGGACGGCCATCACCTGGACCGCCACTCCCTGCGGCGGCTACCCACCGACCACCCAGCTCGCGCTGTTCCGCCGGCGCGCCGGGACGACCGCCTGGACCCCTGCCACCACGGCTCCGGCCTGGCAGTCGAGCAACGTCTTCACCTGGACCCCGTCCTCCGCCGACACGGGCACCTGGGAGATCCTCCTCTGGGTGCGGGACGACGACACGCCGCCCAGCCCCGGCTACGGCACCACCTACAACCCGGGCAACGTCCAGGTCGTGGCGCCTCTCACCCTCAGCGTCACCGCGAGCCCGGCGTGGTCGCTCTCGGGCAACGCCATCACCTGGACCGCCACGGCCGGCGGCGGCACTGGGACGAACGTCCAGTACGCGTTCTTCCGCCGCCGTTCCGGCACCACCCCCTGGACTCCCAGCGTGACCGCACCGTCCTGGCAGACGAGCCGTACCTTCAGTTGGACACCGGCCGCGGCGGACGCCGGCAACTGGGACATCTACGTGTGGGTCAAGGACAGTGCTACGCCGCCCGGCATGAATACCTACGGCTACGGTGCGGGCGCCAACCCCGGCGGGGTCCAGGTCGTGGCTCCCATGACCCTCAGCGGCACCGTCAGCCCGGCATCGGCCTACGCCGGAACCACTCTCACCTGGACGGCCAACGCCACCGGCAACACCCCGTCCACCACCCAGTACGCGTTCTTCCGCCGCCGCGCCGGCACCACCCCCTGGACGCCTGACGTTACGGCCCCGGCCTGGCAGGCGAGCAACGTCCTGATCTGGATACCAGCCTCCACGGACACCGGTACCTGGGAGACCTACATCTGGGTCAGGGACGGCAACACGCCGGCCAACATGAACACCTACGGCCACGCCGCCTGGTACAACTCGGGAACGGTCCAGATCGTCACGCCGCTCACCGTCAGCGGCACCGGAAGCCCGGCCGCGTCGAATTACGGGAACACGCTCACCTGGACGGCCAACGCCAGCGGCGGCACCGGGACGTCCGTCCAGTACGCGTTCTTCCGCCGCCGCGCCGGGGCCACGGCCTGGACTCCCAGCGTGACGGCTCCGGCCTGGCAGACCAGCAACGTCATGAGCTGGACTCCGGCCTCCGCCGACGCCGGCACCTGGGAGACCTACATCTGGGTCAAGGACAGCGCCACCCCGGCCGGCATGAACACCTACGGCTACGCCGCGGGCTACAACCCCGGACCCGTTCAGATCGTGGCGCCCCTCACCGTCAGCGGCACCGGGAGCCCGTCGGCGGTCTACTCCGGGACGGCCCTCTCCTGGACCGCCAACGCCAACGGCGGCACCGGGACCGGCATCCGGTACGCGTTCTTCCGCCGCCGCGCCGGGGCCACGAGCTGGACTCCCAGCGTGACCTCTCCGGCCTGGCAGACCAGCAACTCCTTCAGTTGGACCCCGGCCTCCACGGACACTGGCACCTGGGAGATCAACGTCTGGGTCAAAGACAGCGCCACACCGGCCAACCAGAACGCCTACGGCTATGCCGCGAGCTACAACCCGGGATCCGTCCAGGTCGTGACGCCTCCCTCCGTGAGCGGCACCAGTAGCCCGTCGCAGGCTTACTACGGGCAGACGATCACCTGGACTGCCAACATCAGCGGCGGCACCGGGACGGGCGTCCGCTACGCCTTCTTCCGCCGCCGGGCTGGAGACGCGAACTGGACCCCCAGCGTCAATTCCCCGGCGTGGCAGACGAGCAACAGCTACTCCTGGACCCCGAGCTCCGCGGACGTGGGCACCTGGGAGACCTATGTGTGGGTGAAGGACAGCGCCACGCCGGCCAACATGAACACCTACGGCCAGGCCGCCTGGTACAACTCGGGAACGGTGCAGGTCGTGGCGCCGGCTCCTCTGACCGTCAGCGGCTCCGGCAGCCCGTCGACGTCGCCCTGGGGCACGAGCATCTCCTGGACGGCCAACGCCAGCGGCGGCGTCCCGGGGACCATCCGCTACGCCCTGTTCCGCCGCCGTGCCGGCACCTCCAACTGGATTCCGGACGTGACGGCTCCTTCCTGGCAGTCGAGCAACGTCCTCCGCTGGACCCCGTCCTCGGCGGACGTGGGCACCTGGGAGATCATCATCTGGGTCAAGGACGTCAACACGACGCCCAGCCAGAACGGTTACGGCTTCGCGGCCTACTACAACGCGCAACCGGTCCAGGTTTATTGACGGGATCGATTGAACCGGTTTCACTCTGATCAGAAAACGCCTGCTCTCCTCTCCAGCCACAGGAGAGGAGAGCAGATCGGGTAGTGAGGAGGTCAAGGAAGGCGGATGACCGTCACATTTCCGTAAGATGCGGCAAGCCGGCCAAGATCGTCAGCATCGCCTGTAAGGACGAGGCCACCGCCGAGCTCGACCGCTGCGGCGATGACATGGGCATCGGCCAGGTGTTCCGAGCCCGCCTGGGCAGCAGCCAGAACGCCCCCGACGATCCTGGCCAGAGAGCGATCCGTGTCGCGCACCCGGATTCCCGTCTCGCGGGACAGACATGCATCTACCAGGGGGTTGTGCCGAGGGCCACGATAGAGCTCGGCGAGAATTACGCTTGGGACGATGACCTCTCGCCGAAGACGTGCCGCTGCCCGTAGTGCGGCACGAACTTCCAGATTGCGACGCCTGGGCCGGCCGGCCAGAGCTGCAAAGGCTTCGGAATCGAGCACGACGCAACGGTTCATTCGAGGAGCTTGGCGTACTTCTCGACCAGGGATTCGTCTATTGGCCCATGCTCCGCGTCCAATCGGTCGAGGAGCTCCATGAGAAGCCGGTTGCGGCGGCGGCGCTCGAAGCTCCGCGCGAAGAGCCAGATTGAGTTGAGCCGAGAGGCCCTGGTCCTCCCGCTCCAGTTCCTCAACCAGATCCTCGTCCAGCGATACCGATATTTTTCGCTTGGGCACCGTCATACTCGAATCCTACCAAAGTAGGAACAGGCGTGGCAACGCGAGGCAGCACCCCGCGATCTCCCCTCAAACCGGCCCCGGTGCCGCAGGTTGCTGATTCGCGGCGGGCGCGTTCTGCCCGCCGCCACCCCCTCCTTCATCGCCGCTGACGGCCTTCTTGGTCAGATAGGTTCCGTGGCTGATGCCGAAGATCCCCAGGAGAGTGGGGTCCACGTCGGGCAGCGAGACCTGCGCGGTCATGTGAAGCAGACTGAGGAAGTCGAAGGTCTGCACGAGGTACACGCCCACGGCGACGAGCGTGATCACCACCATCTGGAAGTCGCCCAGATCGGGCTGGCCGCTGTCGTCGCACACCAGGTCCGTCGGGAACCGCGGCCGGTCCGCGGGCGGCTTGGCGGCGGTGGCGGCCCGGTTTTCCTTGCCCTGCGTGATGCCCTTGGCCGTGGCGAACGACAGGGCGCTGATCCCCGAGAGCAGCAGCAGGTTCTGGGGGATGTCCACGCCACCGATCAGGCTGGGCACACTCGCCCACCAGCGCAGGTACAGAGTCCCGAGATACGCCACGATCACCGTCCAGAACCAGATGGCGATCTGGAACTTGGACTTGCTGTAGCGGTTGTCGCGGCCGACCAGGAACCGTGCCATCCCGTAGCCCGTCCCCCGGAGGCAGATCCAGGCGATGATCCAGAGGAGCGCGGCCACGACGAACAGCGTGGTCAGGATCCGCAGGAACGGCACGGACTGCTTCTGGATCTCGACGTCCTGCATCGTCCTGCCGCTCGTGGTGACCCGCACCAGGTCCCCAGGATGGAGACCCTTCAGCTCGGCCTTGACGCCGGGGTCCGTGACGGCGAAGGTCAACGACCGCCAGTCCTCTTCAGCGACCTTGGGAACGATCTCCAGGACCTGGAGGCTCGTCTGATTGCCTGCGACCGCTTCGACCTGAGCCCGCCTTTCGGCAGGTGCCGGAGCTTCAGGCGCGGCGGCGAGGACGGGCAGGACGAAGCCCAGGAACAGTCCCAACGAGACGAGGATCTTTCGCATGGCGGCCCTCCGGCGCATCTGTGGAGATCGTTCGATTAACTCAAAAGGGGTTCACGTTGAAGCGGGGAAAATAGCTCAATCCCCTTGAATCACGAAGCCGGCCCAGAAATAGGGATCGCGCCAGCGGGGGTCTCGCCACATGGAAACCTGGGCGGCGCGCAGGGCCGCGGCCGGGGAGCGGCCTTCGCGCAGCAGAGAGCGGTAGAAGCGGCCCATCAGCTCCGAGGTGGCGCGGTCGCGCACGGACCAGAGGCTCGCCATCACCCGCGAGCTGCCGGCGTAGAGGAAGCCGCGGGTGAGCCCCAACAGGCCCTCGCCACGGACCTCGCGGCCCAGGGCCGTGCGGCAGCCGCTCAGCACCACCAGGTCCGCGTTCAGGCTCAGGTTGTAGACGTCGTGCAGCCGCAGGAAGCCGTCGCGCGGCCGGCCTTCCGGATCGAAGAGCGAGAGCACGAGGCCGGACAGCTCCGGATGCCGGCTGTTGACCAGCCCATGGGTGGCGAAGTGGACGATGCCGTAGCGTCCCAGCTCAGGGCTCGTGGCCCTCTCCCGGCTGGCGTCGAAGCCCAGGGCCAGCAGGAGCCCGCCGGCACCGGCTTCGGCGGCTTCGGAAGCGATGGCCTCCGCCTCGCGCCGGGTCCACGAGAGCCGGACGAGACCGTTCTCGCCGAGATCGCGCACCGAGCGCTCGGCGTCTCCCGCCGCTCCAGGGGACGGAGCGGAAACGCCGGGCCGGCCATGGACCCGCGGGTCTTCCGGTCCGAAGACCGGGTCCGCCAGGACGGCCACCCTTCCTTCAGCCCGGGGGCGGAGGGCGGCGTTGCCGCGCAGCTCGGCGAGCACGCCGGCCGAGGGCAGGGAGACCACCTCGTGCCGTACCATCAGCGGCTCGCCCGCGCCGGCCGACCCTTCCGGGGCCGGCTCGGCCAGGGCCGCGAAAGGGACGTACTGGAGCACGCCGCCTGCCACCACGGCCAGCCGTTTTCCGCCCAGCCGGCCGGCCAGCGGTCCGAGCAGCATGTGCCCCAGACCCGCCAGGGCCTCGCGGCGCCCGGCGGCGCTGCCGGCAGCCGGAGTGCTCAGCAGCTCGTAGACCCGGCGCGCCGCCGCCTCCACCTCGGCCCGCGCCGGCAGCTCGAAGCTCTCGATGGAAGACGGGGTCACGGCCCAGAGGAAGCTCCGGGGCTCCGCGAGCTGGTATTCGAGCAGCAGAGTGTCCGCGTCCAGGGATTTCTGGACGTCTTGAAGCCGGAGCGGCTCGGGCCGGGTGAGGCTGGCGTAGGCGGGGCTCCGGGCACGGATGCGGGATTCCGTCAGCCGCAGGGCGGCCAGCAGGGGCTCGACGTCCCGCTCGGCCTCGGCTTCCTGTTCGGGAGTGTGCGCACCGGCCAGGATCTGCGTCTTGCAGGGCGGCTTTCGCGGCCAGGGCCAGCTTTTCGCGCCGCTCCTGCTCCAGGAGCTGTGGATCGACCCCCTGGTGGATCTCGACCCTCGCCTCGCGCAGCAGATCCAGCAGGCCGCGGGCCCGCGCGCGTTCGGAGACCTCGAACGCCCGCGCGGCCAGGCCCGCCGCGGGCTCGCGGCGGTGGAGCTCCCATGAGAGCCCGGATGGACAGCTCGTAGGTCTCGCCCAGAGAGGCGAAGTAAGCCGTGCGCAGCGTGTCCCCGGCCACGCGGGAGCGCAGGGACTCGGCCAGCTCGATGGCGGGCTCCAGCCGCGCCCGGGCCGCTTGCGGATTCCCCAGGACCAGGTCCAGGCGGGCGATCTCGCGCAGGGTTTCCCCTTCTCCCAGCGCGTCCTTGACCCGGCGCTGGGAGCCGAGCGCCTGCTCGAAGGACGTCCGCGCCGCGTCCGCCCGCCCCAGGGCCGCCTGGGCGCGGCCAAGGCTGTAGAGGGTCCGCGCCTCGCCCGTGACGTCTCCCAGGTCCCGGTAGAGGGCCAGGGCCCGGGTCAGGGGATCGGCCGCGTCCGCGGGACGAAGAGAGGCCAGGTGCTGCCCCAGAGCCGCGAGCGTGGCCGCCTCGCCGGCCCGGTCGCCGATCTCGCGCTGGAGGGCCAGCGCCTTCTGGAAAGCCTCCAGAGCCTGCGCGTCCTGGCCGGACTTGGACTGGCAGCGCCCCAGGTTGTAATAGGTGACGGCCTCGCCGCGGCGGTCTCCGGTCGCTTTCTGAAGGGGAAGCGACTGCTCCAGCAGGTCCCGGGCGCGCTCCAGCTCGCCGAGATCGGCGTATTGGCTGCTCAGGTTGTTGAGCAGCGTGGCCTCTCCGCTCCGGTCTCCGACCTCCCGGAAGAGGGCCAGGGCCGCGGAGAAGCGCTCCAGGGCCGTCTGGCCGTCACCGAACTGGCTGGCGAGGTTGCCCAGGTAGTTGAGGGCCTCCGCCCGGGCCACGCGGGTCTCGCCCGTGCGGGCCAGCTCCAGGGCTCTCTCGTGCAGGGGGAGGGCTTCCAGAGGCTCTCCGAGGCTCGTGTAGATGCCCCCCAGGTGGTTGAGGGCCGTGGCGATGCGGGCGGTATCCCCCTCTTGCTCGAAGATCTCCAGGGCCTCGCGGTAGACCTTCAGGGCCTGGCGGGGCTGGCCCTGGCTCTGGTAGAGCACGCCGAGGTTGTTCAGCGCCGGGCTGGCGCGCTGGGGCTCGCCCAGGTCGCGCCAGAGGGAGATGGCCTGCTCGTAGGCTTCCCGGGCCGCGTCGAGCCTCCGCGAGGGCCCAGCGGCCCGCGCCGATCTGGTTCAGGGTGACCGCCTGGGCCCGCCGGTCTCCGGCCTCCCTCTGCTTTTCGAGCGCCTGGCCGAGCGTCTCCAGAGCCTGCCGGTTCTCGCCCTGAATCCTCTGGGCCACGCCCATCCAGTAGAGCATCTCGGCGGCTTTGGGCTCGTCGCCCAGCTCCCGCCACCGGGCGAGCGCGTCGCGGTAGCCGTCCACAGCCTTGGCAAGGTTTTCGGCGGAGCGGTTCTTCAACAACCGCCCCGCCTCGATCTCCGCCCTTTCGGCCGCGATCTGGAGAGCGTCCCGAGGCTCGGCCGGCCTCAACTCGTCCACACGCACGACGAACCCGCCGGACGGCACTCCCGTGGTGAGGGCCTCCAGCGCAAGGACGTGGAGGCCTCCCTCCGCGGCGTTCAGCGAAAGGACCTCCAGCACTTCCGCTCCCCCAGGGCGGTTGGCTGCGGCCAGCTCCCGGCCCCCCGGATCCTCGAAGCGCACGGCGAGATCGATCCCACGCTGCTCGACCGTCACCCGCACATACGTGCCGGCCGGCAGATCGAGGCCGAACCGGAGCGTTTCCCCGGCCTGAATCGTCCCCTCGCTCGGATGGGACGGGTCGAGGACGGCCACCGATCCGGCCGCCTGTGCGCACAGAGTGAGCCACAGAGCCGCCAGGACCGGCAGCTTCACCCGCTCAGCGCCTCGCCAGCTCCGGATCATGATCCATGGATATAGGGCGGAGGAGGCCCGGTCCTCACGGCGGTGAAGGAAACGATTTCTTCATCCTGGGACTCCGGCGAAGAGCCTGGCCGCCCCAGGATGCCCAGGATGACGGGATGGAGCCCGTGCCCCAGGACACCGAAGACCACCAGGTGGCAGGTCACGGTATATGGGACCTGGTTGAAGACAAACTTGGCCTGAAATCCATCACGGGACTCCATGGCATTGGTTTCCTCCGGGTCGTAGACGACACCTTCGATCTTGAACCCGAAGGAAAACAACAGATCAGAGTAAGAGCTCACGATAAAAGCGTGCTCCCCCAAGAACTGCTTTGTGCCGGCGATGATCGACCCAGGCGTGATGGCCCACGTCCCTGCAAAGGTCCCAGGCATGAGAGTCCCTCCTGTTGCCACGGCGCGCCGCCGCGGCCGAAGCTGAAGCTCATCCAACTACAGTGGATCGGACTCACCTTCAATAACACAGAAACAGCCGCCGAAGAAAGACGGCCCGTCCAGGCCCCATGCTATCCTTTCGTCCGTTACCTGAGAGAAGACTGACGAAGGAGGTCCACCCCTGAAATTCCTGGCGGTGCTGCTTCACTCTCTCCAGTATGGAAGGGTGGATTCATGGGGGCAGTCCCGCTGATGGAGCCCGCGCGGGTCCCGGGCGAGCTCGTCCCCCGCATCCAGGCTGGAGACCTGCAGGCCGAAGAAAAGCTCGTCGAGCTCTATGGCGAGGGCCTCGCCTTCCTCCTCCGGCGCTGGACGCGCGACCGCGACGCCGCGGACGACCTCTACCAGGAGACCTTCCGGCTCGCCATCGAGAAAATCCGCCGGGGCGAGCTGCGCGATCCCGGACGCCTGCCGGGTTTCCTCCGCGGACTGGCGAAGAACCTGAGCATCGACCACTACCGCCGCGAATCCCGCCGGGGCGGCCGGGAATCGCCTCTCGAAGCGTCTCCCGAGCCGCCGGACCACGGCACGAGCCAGCTCGGCACCCTGCTGCACGAGGAAAAGATCCGGATCATCCGCCGGCTCCTCGCCGAGCTGCCGGTGGAGCGCGACCGGCAGGTCCTCCTCCGTTTCTACATCCACGAGGAGGACAAGGACCGCATCGGCGAGGACCTGGGGCTTTCCCGCGCCGAGCTGCAACGTCGTGCTGTTCCGCGCCCGCCGGCGCTATCAGGCCCTGGTCGAAAAAGCGCTGTCCATGGGCGGCGGCGCCGTGGGGAGGTAGCCATGGATCACCAGTTGATCGAAGAACAGGGTCTCGCCGAATCGTATGCAATGGGCCGGCTCGCGCCCGAGGAGGAGGAACAGTTCGAGGAACACCTCCTGGAGTGCCGCGAGTGCCGCGAACAGGTCGCCTGGGCTGAAGACCTTCAAGGGTCCTTCCGGGAGCTGGCGGCCGAAGAGGAGACCCGCGCCACCGCGGCCGTCAGCCTCGGCCTCCTGGCCTGGCTGGCCCGGCGCGGACGAGCCGTCCAGTGGGGACTCGCCGCCCTGCTGGCGGTCCTGGCCGTGGGCTTGCCTGCCTGGCTCCTCCTCCAGCAGGGGGAGCTGCGGCGGGAGCTCGCCGAAGCCCGGGCCGCCGCCGCGACTCCACCCCCGGCCCCTGTGCCCGTGGCGGAGGACCCGGCTCTCGCGGCCGAGCGGGACCGCCTTCAGGAAGAGTTGCAGGCCGAGAGACGCCAGAGAGAAGAGCTTGCCGGGCGTCTCGCGCAGCTCACCCGTCCGCAGTTGAACACGGCCATCTTCTCCCTGGGCTTCGTGAGAGGAGAGGACGAGACGAACCAGGTGACCCTGGGCGCCGAGCCCGCCTGGATCGTGCTCGCGGTGGAACCTCCCGATCCGGACATCGGGACCTGGAGCGCCACCCTGCGCGACGCCGGCGGCCACACCGTCTGGCAGGGTGAAGGGCTCCACCCGGCCGCGGACGGTACGCTGGTCCTGAGCCTCCGCTCCGACCTGCTCAAGCCCGGGGCCTGGCGCCTGACGCTCGAAGGAAGGCCTCCCGGGGGCCGGACCGTCAGCCATGCAATCCCCTTCCGCGTGACGCGGCAGGGCTGACGGGGGCGATCTCAAGGAGGAACTACCGTGAAAACCAAGACTCTCGAAGGCAAAGTGGCCGTGGTGGCTGGAGCGACGCGGGGAGCCGGGCGCGGCATCGCCTGCGGTCTGGGCGAGGCCGGAGCGATCGTCTACTGCACGGGACGGAGCGCGCGCGGGAACTTGGCGTCCGGGCCTCAACGCCCCGAGACGATCGAGGAGACGGCCGAGATGGTGACGGCCCGGGGCGGCGTCGGCATCCCTGTGCGGGTGGACCATACCGTCCCGAAGGAGGTGCAATCCCTGTTCAAACGGGTCGGGAAGGAGCAAGGCCGGCTCGACGTGCTCGTCAACGATATCTGGTGGGGTGGCGATCCCGTGGTGTGGGGAAAATCTTTCTGGAAGCTGCCCCTCGAGCAGGGTCTCGTCATGCTGGAAAGGGGTATCCACTCCCACATCATCACCAGCTATTACGGCGTTCCGCTCATGATCCGCCGCAAGCAGGGGCTGGTGATCGAGATCACCGACGGCGACGGCCTGTACTACCGCGAGGACCTCTTCGTCGACCTGTGCAAGATCGCGGCGATGCGCATGGCCTGGACCCTGTCCCTGGAGCTGAAGCGGCACGGCATCACGGCCTTGGCCCTGTCGCCGGGCTTCCTGCGCTCCGAGGTCATGCTCGAGCATTTCGGCGTCACCGAGGAGAACTGGCGGGACGGCATCCGCAAGGACCCCAACTTCGCTGAATCCGAAACCCCGTTCTGCGTCGGCCGCGCCGTGGCGGCGCTGGCCGCCGATCCCAACGTCTCAGCCAAGACCGGCAAGACGTTCATCAACTGGGACCTGATGGAGGAATACGGTTTCGAAGACGTGGACGGCCGGCGGCCCGACATGCGGGCGGTCTACCGTGAGCACATTGCAAAGATGGACCGGTGGGAGGTGAGGTAGACAGGGAATCCCTGGCCGGGGAGGACGGCATCCGGACTGCTCGTGGACGGTAGGAATTCTACGATACAGAAGACCCGTAACTTCAGCGGTAGGCCTTATCTCGTGGGAGAACTCTCAGAATGGACAAAGTTCTCGTTTCCGAGTAACGCCGAAAACGGACGCGCCAAGCACCGACCCGCAGCCGCCACTCGGGAGGCTCCACAGCCTCCAAACGCAGCACATCACCCTGTTCGTCCGCAGCGTAGCGGTCGATGGCGGCGATGATCCGCTGGCGGATTTGCGGGTCGAGGTGGTCAGCGTCTCTGAGGGCACGTTCCGTCCAGGCAACGCTCCATCTCACAGAAGGCCCCAACGCCGCTTGACCTCTTCATGGGGTATGACGCGTCCAGCCTCAGCGTCCGCTCTCGCCTCGGTCAACCCCCCATCGAAGTCATCATCGTCGGGTTCGAGATCCAGGGGTGCCTCTTCGAGGCGGACATGGGGCACTGCAGTCGCGCTCAGCGCGTGGAGGATTCGCTCAGCGGTAGAGAGATCCTCTGAGGGCAACTCTTCGACCAACTGGTGCAGAATGGTGCGTGAGCTCGATGGTCACCTCTAGAAGCTCCTATTCTAGGACCAGAGGTCCAAAGGGAAAAGGACTAATCGAACTCCACCCGCGCCCCCGCCTGCTCCGGCCCCAACTCCCCGGCCCGGATCTCTGCCTTGAAGTAGTTCTCGCCCTTGACCGGCGAGCCGGCCAGGCGGCGGAGCATGGCGATCTGCCCGATGTGGGTCAGGGAGTCGGCCACGGGACCCTGGAACAGCCGCTCGACCGGAAAGCCGAGCGGCGCGTCCGAGGCGAGGAAGGCGTCCGCCCGCCGCAGCCCCTCGAAGAAGCGGGCCACGTCCTCCTCCCACGTCCGGACCGTCTCGTTCTTCCACACGTGACGGCCTTCGAGCAGGGCTGCCATCCAGTCGTACAGGTCGCCGATGTGGGCCAGGATCTCCCCCGCCGTGCGGCTGCCGTCGCCGGACCGGAAGGAGCTGAAGCCCTCCGGAGCGCCGCGCAGGGCCTTGCCGCCCCGGTAGGCCACCGTGGCGAGCGTATGACGGAGGAAATCGCGGAGGAACTGGCGCTCGCCACGATCGGAACAACCGGGCTCCGCGGCCATCAGATCCCCGTGACGGCCAAGCCCAGGTTGCCGTAGATGCGGCGGACGTAGTTGCGGGTCTCGCGGTAGGGCGGGATGCCGCCGTAGCGCCAGACGGCGCCTTCACCGGCGTTGTAGGCGGCGAGCACCTTGGAGAGGTCATTCGGGAACTGATCGACCAGCCAGCTCAGGTAGCGGATGCCGGCCTCGATGTTCTCCTTGGGATCGTGGAGCTTTTCCTTGCGCACCCCGAAGCGCTGGGCCGTGGCGGGCATGAGCTGCATCAGGCCACGGGCGCCCTTGTGGGAGACCGCCCGGGGATTGCCCGCCGACTCCTGGCGGATGAGCGCGGCCACCACCTGAGGGTTGATCTTGTGCCGGCGCGCCGTCTCGAAGATGAGCTCCCCGTAGGGACCCTCGGGCACCTTCGCCTGCGCCTCTTCGAAGCGGAGGGGGATCGCCGTCGCGTTCAGGGCCTCGGCCACGACCTCCACGGCCTTCGGCGGCTCGGGCGGCGGCGGAGTCCACTCATCGTCCACCACCCGCTCGACGCGGTCGATGGCCATCGTGATCCGCCCGCCCTCCGGGTAGGTCAGCCGGGCGTAGTCCCCATCGGCCTCGAAAGCCGCCACCTTCATGACGCTGCCGTCTGTCAGGACGACCAGCTCGGCACGGGCCGGCGCGAGGAAACCGAGGGCGAGAAGGCCGAAGGCCAGGAAGCGAGGGAGCACGGAGGACTTGAAGCTATGCATCGAGACGAAAATCTCCACTCCGGTCGTCAGCGGTCCGCTTTATTGTACGGAACGGCCGGCTCAGGTGCCTAGCCTTTCCTGGGGGGATTGCTCTCAAGGGCTTTAAACCACGCTGGAAGGGAGAGAATTCCGCAGGGGCCGCGACGGCCGCGACCGCGGTGGCGGTCACCTACCCCAGCTCCAGCTCCTTGATCTTCCGGTAGTACGTCGTCCGCGAGACGCCGAGCAGCTCCATGGCGCGGGCGGCGTCCCCCTGGGCGGCGGCCAGGGCCACCGCGAACGCCTCCCGCTCGGCGCGGCGGACGGTCTCGTCGAGCGTCAGGGGCGGCGGGGCACCGGCCTCCAGGCGGAGACGGGGCGAGAGGTGCTGGAGATCGAGGGGCTCGCCGTGCTCCAGGAGCAGAGCGGCCTTGGCGATCTCGTTCTGCAGCTCGCGCACGTTGCCCGGCCAGGGATAGTGGACCAGGGCCCCCAGGGCCGCACGGGTGATGCCGGGGCTCGCGAGGCCGTTCTTCTCCAGCTCCTTGTGGAAGAAGCGGGCGGCCAGCGCGGGGATCTCCTCGCGCCGCTCGCGCAGGGGCGGCAGCGTCACCTCGAAAGCGGCAAGGCGATGGTAGAGGTCGCGCCGGAAGCCCCCCTCCTCCACCAGGGCATGGAGGTCCCGGTTGGTGGCGGCCACGAAGCGCACGTCCACCTGCACGGGAGTCCGGCCGCCCACCCGGAAGAGGCTGGTGTTCTCCAGCACCCGCAGCACCTTGGCCTGCGTCTCGGGCGCCATGTCCCCCACCTCGTCGAGGAAGACAGTGCCACCGCTCCCCCGCTCCAGCAGGCCCGGACGGGCCTCGACCCCCGTCGCCACCCCCTTCTCGATGCCGAACAGCTCCGACTCCAGCAGCTCCCGCGGCAGGGCCGCACAGTTGACGGCGAGGAAGGGGCCGGCGCTCCGCCGGGAACGGGCGTGGACCCACCGTGCCAGCACCTCCTTACCCGAGCCCGACTCCCCCAGGACCAGCACCGGCACGTCCCCCCGCGCCACCTTGCCTGCCCGGCGATAGAGCTTGGACATCTCCGGCCCGAGTCCCAAAGGCAGCGAGGTCTCGGTCTCCGTCTTCCCCGGCCGCGGCGCCTCTGGACGCCGGCGCGCGGAACGGGCCGCCAGTGAGGCCAGGGCCAGGCGCAGGAGAGGACGCAGGGGAGCCAGGCTCGAGGACGGCGAAGGGAACCGCAGGTGGACCCGCCAGCCGTCCGGGCCTTCCTCCTCCAGCGCCTCCTCCAGCGTCGTCACATTGCGCGGCACCCGCTCCTCGGTCGAAGCTGCCGCGACCACCCCTTCGCCCGCGGGACCCGTCCGCAGGATCTCGGCGCGGCCGATGGGGAGCGTGGCAATCCATCGATGGACCAGCTCATCCGCGGCCTCGCTGGGGCTGGTCAACCCTTCCGCCAGCGAAGGCAGCACCTCCTCCAGGCTCTCGGCCAGCCGCTCCAGGGGATGAAGCCCCCGGGTCGTCTCCCCCTGAATCCTGATCTCCGGCGGCGCCTCCTGCGGCGGCAGGGGCATCTCCCCCGGCCCGAGCAGCACCTGCGTCCGGGCCGGGTCCGCCGGCTGAAGCACGGCCTGAATGGAGCCGAAAGCCACCATCGTGAACCCGCACACGGCGGCCTCCCGCACCCGCCTCCCCGCCACGAACGTACCGTTCTTGGACTGGAGATCGCGGACGACCGCTCCGCCATCCGCCAGCACGTCGATCCGCGCGTGGCGGCGGGACACGCCCAGCGCCTCGACATGGACCGCCGCCTCGGGCAGCGAGCCCACGAGATGCTCGCCCGGCACCAGATGGAACCGGCGGACCGAGGTGCCGTCCTCGGCCAGGATCTTGAGGAGATAGCCGGGCTCGCTCACCAGTTCTGACCTCTCTGGCATACAGGATAGGGACATCTTTCCATGACGGGTTCCTTGCTCTACCTGGAAATCGGAAATCTTTCAGCGTTCAAGCGGTCCAGGTCAGGAAGGATTGGAGGACTGTCAACGTCAAGCCCCTGCTTCCTCGCCCAGGGCAGGAACTTTCCCCAGATATCGGCGTGGTATTCATCCATAGGACCTTTTGTACCGAAAGTTGCGTCCGAGACCAAGTGGTCAAGCCTGCTAACCAGAATATTACGGCTAGCACTGGAGCATGTAGGCCATTTCAGAAGATCTATGACCCGGGGCTCTCTGGGATCAAGGACCAATGGCACCACTTCGGCACAGTTGGGTACTGCCGAGAGCCGGTTCTTATCGATCCACTTCTGCAGTGCCGGCAGTACCAACTCAGGCGAGGCTTCCTTACCTAGGAGGATGAGAGCTCTCGAGATATTATTCAGCTGAGCAGAGTCATTTTCCAGTCGCCTAAACAAGGCTTTGAGGACTTGCTGACGCTCCTTCGGTTCCAATCTAGGCTCAAGAAGCTCGATAAGCCGCACAACTTCAAATGGACTATCTGAATGTTCAAGCTGGGGAGTGACCAAGGCTACCACTTCGCGAACCCGATTGTCCGGCAGCGTAGTCACAAACTTGGAGAGATCAACATTCCAGCTATAGGACCCCCTTCGCATTTCCTCTACGACATATTGAAAAGTTATAGCAATCATAGGTGAGCCCAGCAATGGACCAAGGACAATCAGCCCTGACATCCAGTGAGACCTCTCCTCTCCCTGTACTTGGTTCAACTTTTTCAAGATAAGCTCATACATATCCTGCGCCACTGATGGAGGGAGCTTCTCCGCGAGACCTTCTAGAATCCCCCCAAGATTATAGAGGACTGCCTTAGATTCCACTTCCATTGCTGCCAAAATCGATTTGGAGGCATTCTCTGCATCGACAAAAGAAAGCCGCGCAGCGATGGGCGAAATCATTGTCAGGCATCCAAACCGCTGTTCAATAGATGAAGGTGATACAAGCGCCTCCTGACACAACCGCCATATAATTGCAGCATCAGAAGGACTAAGCCTCTCTACTAGAGAATGAACAGAAAAATAGTCGAAAGGCTGAGACTGCCGCAGCGAAACCTTGTCATTTGAAAACCAGGACTCCAACAACTCTCTCGCTCTCGCCGAGCTCAAAACTTCCCGAAAACCCGACGAAGAAAGAGCAAGCCGGAGAGTCTCCTCACTAGATCGCGGCCTACTTAAAACCAGATTCAAAACTCTCTCCTTATCCCCCCTTGGCAGGTCCGCCTCAACAACCCTGTATACTCCAAGAATGGACTGAGCATCTCCATGATTTGCGAGTGATCTCACCGCCCAATCGAGAACTTCCCTCCTCTCATCAATCGTCATGACATCTCCCAGAGGATAGAGCCCATGTTCTATGACTCCCCCCCTAGCCCCACTGGTCCTCAGGCTTTGAAGAAACAGATCAGCCAATCGCCTTCTGTCCTCACGCACTAAAAGAGGTCCCACTACATACCTCGCAGGGCCTTCCGAACCTATGTAGATATCAAACGCCTTTCGGGAAAGTGACTGCACCAGCTCGGGATCGGAAAAACTCAGAGATGAGATCATGAATTCCTTAATAGCAGAAAGTGTTTGCAGATCCTTGACCAAGGGCAGCCACGACCGAATTATTTTTCTTACATCGTCCGCAGGAACAGAAGTCTGTTGGATCAACAAGGCACAGGTATTGATTACCACAGGATCAGCGACAGATTGCTCAGAATTCTCCAGCATGCACCTGTTGGGTACAATTTTTTCGAGAACGTATTGCCGGTCCTCCTCTCTCAAACCGATGGCAGCGTGGAGAGTGCGTTCACCTCGGCCGATGAATCGGCGAGCATTCGGTCCGTGAGCCAGTGCGGTGTCTAAGAAGAGACGCCGTAAACGCCGGTCCTTGCCGGTCAAACTCCAAAGGGCCCGCAGTTCACCCGTTGCCATTTGCCCCTCGCTAAACTCGGCAAATAGCCGTTCGGCTTCCCTCCACACGCTAAACGAGTGCCAGCCAAACCAAGCCAGAAGCGGGATAAGAAGCCAGACCAGAATTTTGATTGTGCTCACCCGTGCATATGCTGCAGCATTGCCATAGCCAAGGCGTCGGCGGAGCCGTTCATAAAGAAGACGAACCTGTAGGAACGGGGGTAAGAGCTTCTTCCAGTGCTCAAAAACCCCTCTGGCTCCTTCGTAAGATCGGGCAGACTCCTCCAGAAGCAGAGCCCACCGTTGTGCCCTGCGATCCAGTTCGAGGACTCCTCTGCTTAGATAATCGTGATCCAACAACCAAACACTACCCTCTCCCCCCGGATCGAGCCGCCGCCGTACCACTTCGTCCGACTCCAGTTTTTCGAGAAGGTCCATCAGCTTATTCCCGCCCGAGGAGGCCTGCTGGAGCTTCTCTGTAGGCTGGGCGACAGTCTTACGAGTGACTCGGTCAACCAAAGAAAGGAGGACGGCTCGGACCTCCGTAACGGATACACTAACGGCGCGGGCGGCGGCCGAGATCCTCGATTCCAGGTGGAGGGCTTCCAACCCGGGCAGGCCGCCTTGGCGTTCGTACTCCCCTACGGAGAGGAAGCGCATCTCCGCGAGCCCGCTGAAGGCCACCTGCATCTGAATAGGGAGTACCCAGCCATCTGCGGCGAGGTCATTCAGGAGACGCTCCTTGAGTCTGTCGAAACTTCTTTCCGGATGATTGATAGCATCCCTAGAGATTTCCGCCAGGAGGTCGGCCGCAGCGCTCTTCTCCAGCGGATCGAGGAGATAGGCCTTGGGCTCCTGGAAACGGACGCTCTCCAGCCCGATCTTAGCGTCGCTCCGGGTAGTGAACAGACAGCGAACTACCCCGCTCTTGAGGAGATCGGCCACCTCTCGCCAGAAAGGATTCGCGGTGGCGAGGGCTTCGGCGCTCAGGAGGGTGCGCTCGGAGCCGCTGAGAAACTTGTCGCGGTGGCGCGTCTGGTAATCATCTACCTGATCGAAGAGAAGGGTGGGGGTCCGAGTGGCCTTACTCCGGAGACGGCCGACGACCGCCAGCGCATCGCCAGGCGAGACAGGCCCCTCCACACCCAGGAGTTTACGCAGAGGCTCATCGATGGCAGCTTCCAAGGCCTGGGCCAGGGCCTCGCGCGGCCCTTCGATCCAGTCTGGTCCCCAGGAGTTGATCAGGAGAGGCAACTGGCCAGAGCTCTCCTTCAACCGAGGGAGGATGCCACGCTCCAGCAAAGACGACTTGCCCGCTCCCGATTCGCCGACCAGGAAGACCAGGGGCCACTCGGCGAGGGTTCGCAGCAGCCGTTCAATGTCCGCCTCGCGGCCCAGGAGGTATTTTCGACCGATGTGGAAGGCGTCGCGCCGGGATACCGTCGATCGCGGGTTCAGCCACTGGACGAGCCGATCCCGCCGCCAAAGGAGGATCGCCAGGAAGATCACCGCAGGCACCACGTACCAGGGCCAGTTCTTCCAGACCTCGGTGCCGGCTCCTTGCAGCGCCTCTCGCAGTTCTTTGATGGTCGTTCCCAGGGCCACGACCGCCGTTAGGAGGGCGGCGAAATCAGTGAGCTTCTCCCGCAATTCCTTCGTCATCGGCTCCTCGACGATGAACGCTCAGGAGGAGCCCCTTGCCTTGAGCCGCCCCGGAGGGGCACAGGCATAAAGCCTGGCGCTTCAGCGCCAGGAAAGCAGCCTCCCCCTGTCTCAGGAAGCCCCGGAGGGGTGCAGGCAGGCCATGCCGGAGCCTCGAAACTGCCGTCGTCCCTTCGGGACTTCAGGGGAGAAGAGGGGTCCCTCCAACCTGGCGCTGAAGCGCCAGGCTTTATGCCTTTTGCCCCTTCGGGGCGCATACAGGCCAACAACGGCCGCCCCTGCGGGGCTGAAGGCGTGGCTGGCGAGAGCTTGCCGTGTGCGTCCAGATGTCCCTCCTTGATCGGACGGCCAGGGTATACCTAGGTGGATCATTCCAGATGATACCGGATTGACAGCTCCGAAGGGCAGCTCTACTAATTGGCTGGCACTTATTTCCGGCGGTTCTCTGAGAGGAGCTCCCTCCCCTCCCCCAGAACCCTATTTTGGCTTGGCTATTTTGGGCCGGAGAGCGGAGGGCCCCGCCGTTCATGGGATTCGTATGAGGGACCCGGGCCCTTGCCCCCCCGTTCGAGAGCGAGGCCCGGACGGTGCCATCAGCCGGGTCAGGTCAGAAGCACCACGTATTCGGGCACCAGTTGAGGGGGGTCTCCATGTGCTGCCGGTACGCGGTGGAATCGCCGAAGGACTGATAGCTCCACATGTCGTAGCTGCCGGAGGGGGGGGTGGTCTTGGAGGAGCCGGGGTAGGGGATGTAGCGGTTCAGCGGGGCATAGGACTCGCCGGTGTTCTGCACCTTCTGGAAGACTTCCGTGACGATGTCGCAGCGGTTGTCTCCGCAGTCGTCGGCATCGGCAAATCCGCCGTTGTTACAAGCGTTCTGCGTTTGATACAGGGCGTGCTTGCCTTCCGCGGCCCAAATCCTCTGGTAGTAGGAGGTTCCATAGTTCCCGTGCGAGCGGTAGGAGGAGCTGTCGGCGCTCGTCCCCCAGTGGGCGGACATGAACTCCCGGATCATCCGCCACTGGGCGGGGTCGTTCTGCGCCGCCTCCCAGCTTACTCCCCAGTCCGCTCCGTCGGTGTCCTTGCGCGCCACCAGGATGGCGTACATCTCGCTGTCGCCCCGGTGGGAGCCGCCGAAGGTGTCGTCCCCGAGATCCCAGTTCCATGCGATGCCGTAGCGGATCTCGATGCACTGCCGGTCCTCGGTGCAGTTCCATCCATCATTCGGGGTGTAGGGGCGGGCGGTGAAGGGAATCCTGCCGTTCGAGGAGTTGGTGTAGCCGGAGACGGTCAGGCCGTAGAGCTGACGCCGGTCGGCGTAGGCCATTCCCTCATAGGTGCCGCAATGGAGATTGAGGATCGGGAAGAAGTACTGTGCAAGGGAGAGCTCGAGAGAGTCGGGGAGGCCGTCGTAGTCGCCGTCCTGCGCCGCCGCCGGGGTTGGCAGGAGCGCCAGGACGGCCAGACAGGCGAGGAAGAGGGTCGTTCTCAGAAATCTGCGTTGTGCATTCATGCTGTGACTCCTAAGTTTGCACGTTGAATGGAGCAAGGTTGTCGAGCGATCTCAGTCGAGCAACATCAACACTTAACTTTAGCAATCTGCAGATAATTCCCGCCGGACGCCTTTCTTCGACGACCTCCGCCGCTCATCGCGAGGTCGGGGCGCCTGACCGGCGGGCGAGAGCAGATCTTCTCCCGCCGCTACCACCTATTCTTACCTAGCGCCTCTACTGACACTGAACCGCCCCGGAGGGGCAAAGGCATAAAGCCTGGCGCTTCAGCGCCAGGTTGGGACGCCTCCCTAATTTCCTGAAGCCCCGGAGGGGCGCAGGCAAGCCATGCTGGAGCCTCGAAACTGCCGTCGCCCCTTCGGGACTTCAGGGGAAAATAGGAGCCCCTCCAACCTGGCGCTGAAGCGCCAGGCTTTATGCCTTTTGCCCCTTCGGGGCGCATGCAGACCGGCCGCTCCGGTGGGGCTGAAGGCGTGGCCGACGGGGGAAAGGCGTCCTGGACGGCGAGATCGTCCCCGCCTGAAGGCATGAAGCTCGGCGTGTCTGCCAGCCTGCCTACTTTCATTTTTGACGCCTGGCTTTCTCAAGGTCCCGCCGCAGCAGTTGGATTGCCTCTTTTGCGTTGCTCTCCAACGCACTGACAACGCTCGCATAAATGTCCCATTTGCGGACGATCTTGGCGCTCCATAGCACTCGGCGAGTCTCCACATGCATCAGGGATACCTGCAGTTGGACAGGCGAGTTATCCGAGGACTCTACCGTGGCAATGAAGACAGCTTCTGGGTTCTCGTGAACCAGTTCGAATCCAAGAGTAGGTAGTTCAGATGTTAGAACCTTCCCTGTGGGATCATGGTCTGGCGCAACAGGCACAGACCTGATCATTACACGCCTTGGTATATCATCCGGTGACAGAAACGAAGACACGCTGGATCCGGACGGTCCCGAGGGAATGGTTCCGCAGCTGGAGAGGCCTGCCATAGAAAGGAGTGCGACTGAGACAGAAGACAGCGAGAGTATCAAGTATCGCATGTGATCTCCCAGGGCGGCCTAACCATCAGCTCCCCGCGGACTTCGCAGAGCTCCAGAAACCAGATAGCGCAAGGCGACCAGGAGCAAGACAGCGGCTGCCACAACCTCGGACCAGATCGTCAGATTCATCGCGAGAGTGTGGGACGACACTGGGGCGAGCGCATAATGCTCAAGTCCATCAAAGCCCAACGCAGCGTAAACAACAACAAGCGCCAACCCAGCCGCCGGGTACCGTCTGCGAGCGAGCAGGAGTCCGGCGGTGCCGATGGCGGTGATGCCAATCCAGGTCGCATAAATCTGCCAGCGCAACAGCCACGCCGGCATGTTGGGATACTCCGCCAGGTACTCGGCGTTGTGGATGAAGTGCGCGAAGCTGGCAATGCAGTACGCGGCGGCAGCCAGCAGCAGAAATGGCGGCAAGCGGGATGTGCTGTGACGAGACACTATGATCCCCCGGTATTCGTTGGCGTTTCGTTGCTCAGTCTGAAGGCGCTTGCGCGTTCTGTCTCGATGGGGCGAATCTCGTACGTCAGGCCACACGCCAGGCATGGGCTCTGGGCTGCAATGGCTGCAGCCTCCCGCAGACTCCCGGCGATGATGAACCAGTAGCCACCGATGACCTCTTTGGACTCCGTGAACGGACCGTCCGTGATCTCACTTGCGAGACGACCACTCCGCCTGTAGCAAGCCGTTGGCCTGGCTTGAACTTGCCTTCCGCGACGAGCTTTTCGTGCCAGGCGTAGAAGTTGTCGATCGCGGCTTGGATCTCTTCCTTAGACTTCGCCGGGTCCCACTGGCCGCGGGAGAGAAGAAGGTACTCTGATGTAGATGAAGTCTCGGGCATTGTAATGTCTCCGTCAGGTGACCAGTTGTTTGAACCCTAGCGTTGCATTGTCTGTGAGTCATCAAGCTGCTTGAAGTGTCTCAAGGTATCCCCGCAGGTCCTCTCGAACGGCAGGATTTGCGCTGAGGGTAAGGGTGAGGACGCCTTGGGGGCGAGTCAAGCGGCCGGCGCGCTGAATCAACCGTTGGCGCAGAGTGGCCAATCGCTCGAAAGGCCACAGGGCGGCCCGCTTCTCCGTGGTTTTGCGTTCCGGTTCGCTGACCTGCATTTGTAGCTCTCGGTTGAGGTTATGGGCCAGCACGACAACGAGCAGATAGGTTTGGTTGCCAAGTAGTTTCCGGGTGGGAATGTAGTCCATGTGGCCCTGAGACTTCAGTTCCGCGAAGACCGCCTCTTGGGCCCCGCGGCCATGATGGAAGGCCGCGACATGACGAGCCGAGATCGTCTTGTTGGTGACCACGACTTGGAACTGATAGCTGTAGTCGTAGGGGATGAAGAGGTCGAGTTGGACGGGACCTTTGGAGCGTACAGGAGTGAGAGTGCGCACGACGAGCAGACGAAAGCGGCGGTCCCAACTCTGGGGTTTCCAACGGGGCTCGAAGTAGGAAACGGTGGTGTTGATACGCCACCAGAAGCGGCGCTGTTCAATGATTTTCTTGAGCTGAGGAAAGCGTTCAAACGGCACAGAGATGGTGAATTCGACGCCACAGTTGTGAAGAGGGACGACAATCGCGTCGTTGTAGAAGGCACTGTCCATGCGAACCTCGATGTGTACGCCGGGCAGTGCCTTCCGGATTTCCTGGATGCAAGCCAGAATGAAATCGCATGCGCCGTGAGAATCGTGAACGTTGCCGGAGCGGAAGAGGAAGTCGAAGACCTGGCCGGTCTGGGCGACGGTACAGAACAGAGGGTAGTAGCTGCGTTGGCCTTTCTTCTTGCGGTTGAAGCCGACGGCGGTGCCTTCTGCCCAGCGGTTGGTGCCGAGCACCGAGCCGTCGAAGTCGAGAGTGAGCCGGCGCAGTGGAAGAGCCGCGAGGCGTTGCAGCACCAAACTACGCAGCAGGTGCCGCAGTTTGTCGATCATGGGCTGTGTGACTTGGGCCAGGACTCGGCTGACCGTGGCGACATGAGGAAGGCGGCGCAGTTGGAGCAGGCGCAGGACGAGAGGGTCGTCGTTGTAGAAGCGGGAGTCTCGCAGGTGTCGATAGCCGAGCAAGATATGAACGACGAGGCTGAACACCACAATGGCATAGCCGTAGGCCCGAGAGGGTTGGAGTTGTCCGAAGCACTGTTGGAGGCGGTTACGGAGGTCAAGGCGATCAAAAAGTGCTTGGAACAAGACCAGTCCGGAGAAGGATGTGAGTTGTTGATCTTCGAAGCGGAGTTGGGGGAGAGCGTGGGATTTACGTCGGACCTGCGATCTGCTAAGCTTCATGGTGGCGACCTCCATGGGGTACTGATCGTTTCTTGGCAGATCGATTGTAACCCAAACGGGTCGCCTTTTTCCATCAACTCGCCACGGGCGCAAACCTCACCTGGGGTGAAGTTTCGCCAGACCTCTCAGAAGAGAGCAAACGCCCTACCTTTGGGGCTCTACCTACGTTCATACGGTTTTTTCAATGCAACTGGAGGGTGAACATAACCAACGCATCGACATACCCGAGCTGTTGGTGCCGGAACGCGCCAGGAAGCCGTCCCACAACCGAGAAGCCCAGCCTCTGCCACAAGCGCACAGCCCGCTCGTTCGTGGAAACGACAAAGTTGAACTGCATGGCCCTGAAGCCCATCGCGATGGCCTCTGCCTGGGAATGCTCGCACATGGCAGCAGCGATGCCTTTGCCCTGAGCGTGTGGAGCCACGACGTAGCCGCAGTTGCTCACATGGGAGCCCAGGCCCGGCTGGTTGGGCTTGATGAAGTAGGTGCCGGCAATCCGGCCGTCGGGCTCACAGGCCACGAAGGTTGCGGCCGGCACTTCAATCCAGGCCTTGTGGATCTCGGCTTCGCTGCTCTGCGGGGAGAAAGTGTACGTATCCCCCGCCTCGAACGTGACGCGCAGGATGGGCCAGACGGCTGGCCAGTCGGACTCTTGATATTCACGGATCTGGATCATTGCGGTCTCAACGCAACGTCAGCGCGAGTCCTCACCGGGACTCGTCTCAGCAGCCGCATAGAGGTTGGCGACCGTGTACAGCCCTCCCAGAGCGGGTCCGAAGACGGGTACCAGGATGCGCCGGTACTCCGGGCCTTCGAAGCGGTCCAGATCGGGCCAGGCGGTTGCCAACATCGGGGAATTCAACACCTTGACTGCAACGGCGGCTCCCCCGGCCCGAGGGCGGAAGGCTGGATAGCCGAGCGTCGCTCCCCATCCCACAGGAAACAGATCTCCCTCGATCCAGCCGTCCGTCCACTCACCACCCAAGGGCGCAACGACATGATGGTTGGGTTGGCCTGGAGCGAAGGTGCCGTATACCGCCAGAGTGTGGCTGGTCCTGAAGAGGACATCAAGCTGCCGTTCAGCGTCGAATGCGTGGTCGCTCTGCCAGCGCGCCGCATTTGCCGCGGTCACCAGACGGCTCACTTCGGGTAGTGGCAAGTCCACCATGGCGCTACTCTGCTCCAGCTCCCTCTTGAAGACCCCAGCGTGCGGTGGAAGCAGCGCCATTGTCTACAGGAAGATACAATTCGTCAATAGACGGGTTGAAGCCAGATCCTGAAGCATTCTATTCAGGTCCCGGACGGTCCATTTCTGATCTGGAATCCAGTGGATTCGAGAGGGGAATCCAGTGATTTCGAAAACGGAATCCACTGGATTCTCGCCAAAAACTTTCATCTCGGAACCGGAATCCAGTGAATTCGGCTCTTGAAACCACTGGATCCAAACCGGAATCCACTGGATTCCAAACTCGAATTCAGTGGATTCGAAGAGAAAGCACAATGCTTCTGAGCCGGAATGAATGGATTCAGGATCCCAAATGAATGCTTCTGGACCGGAATCCAGTGGATTCGGCTCTCGAATCCACTGGATTTGAAACTGGATCACAATGCTTCTACGCTGGATCGAACGGATTCAGGATCCGAAATGAATGCTTCTGGACCAGAATCCAGTGGATTCCAGGTTCGTACTGCTACGACCGCGGGTGGAACCGGTCGTACAGGCTCTTCAGGCGCTGCTGATGGATGTGCGTGTAGATCTGCGTGGTGGAGATGTCCGCGTGGCCGAGCATGGTCTGGACGGCGCGCAGATCGGCCCCGTGCTCCAGGAGATGGGTGGCGAAGCTGTGCCGCAGGACGTGGGGGGAGATGTGGGAGCGGATGCCGGCCTTCAAGCCGTAGTTCTTGACCATCATCCAGAAACCCACCCGGCTCATGGGGTTGCCGTCCTTGTTGACGAAGACGGCCTGGTGGCGGCCCTGGGCCAGGTCCGGACGGATCTCGCGCAGGAAGCGCCGCGTCCAGCAGCTCGGCCTGCTCTCCCACCGGCACCACCCGTTCTTTGTTCCCCTTGCCGAAGGCCACGAGGAAGCCCACGTCCAGACGGAGCTGCGGGATCTGGAGCCCCACGAGCTCACTCACCCGCAGGCCCGTGGCATAGAGCAGCTCCAGCATGGCGCGGTCGCGCAGGCCGAGAGGCGTCCCCACGTCCGGCGCCGCGAGCAGGGTCGTGACCTCGTCTTCCGAGAGCACCTTGGGCAGGGGCTTGTAGAGCTTGGGCGGCAGCAGGTTGACCGACGGGTTGTCCGTCCGCTCGCCGAGGGTGACCAGGTTCTCGTAGAACCCGCGGATGGCCGAGAGCGCCCGGGCGGAGGAGCGCGGCGAGAGGCCCTGGCGCTGGAGGTCCCGCATGTGGGCGGAGAGGTCCGCGGCCTGGGCCGCCAGGAGGTCCCGCCCCCCCTGGTCGCTCTTCTTTGCCAGCGCCTCGCCCAGGCGGGAGAGGTCGTTCCGGTAGCCGTCCACCGTGTTCTTGGACAGGCCGCGCTCGACCGCCAGGCTCTCCAGGTAGCGGTCGAGGGCGCGGCGCCAGGGGGGGACGGGTTGCGTGGCCACCGCTACCTCACCCCAACCCCTCTCCTAAAGGAGAGGGGCTTTAAATTGGCTGTCTTGTTTTTCTCTCCCTCTCCTTTAGGAGAGGGAGCCGGAGGGTGAGGTCGCACGGGCAAGACGGTCCCAATCAGCGCAGGTTACCGCCCCACCACTCCGCGAGCCGAGCAGATCTCCAGGATCTCCCCCTCTTCCAGGATGGTCTCCGCCGACTTGGCCCTGGAGAAGATCTCCTTCACCAGCTCAGGATGGGCCTCGATGCCCCGCTCCTTCAGCCAGTAGACGACGTTCGACTCGCCGCTCATGGGGCCGACCTCGATCAGTTGGCGCGAGCCGATCATGGAGGCCGGCACGGAGGAGTAGACCAGGTCGGCCAGCCATTCCTCGCCGCGGTTCTTGGCCTTGATGATGGCCGCGGCGTGGACGCCCGTGCCCGTGCGGAAGGCGTCGCGGCCCACGACCGGGTAGTTGTCCGGCAGCGGCACGCCCGTCTTCTCGGCCACGAACCGGCAGTACTTCTGGAGGGCGGAGAGGTCGCGGTCGATCCAGCCCAGGAGCTGCATGTTGACCAGCAGCAGGTCGATGGCGCAGTTGCCCACCCGCTCGCCGATGCCCACGGCCGTGCCGTGCAGCCGGTCGGCCCCGGCCTCGGCGGCGGCGAGGGCGTTGATCAGGCCGAGGCCGCGGTCGCGGTGGCCATGCCAGTCCACCTTCACGTCTTCCCCGGTAGCATCCACCACCTCGCGGATGAAGCGGATGACGTTGCGCGCCCCGTTGGGCGTCGCGTGCCCCACGGTGTCGGCCACGCAGACCCGCCGGGCTCCGGCCTCCACGGCCTCGGTGTAGAGGCGGCGCAGGTCCTCGGGCGCGGCACGGGTCGTGTCCTCGGTGACGAACATCACCGGCAGCCCGTGCCCCACCGCGAACTCCACGGCCTCACGGGAGAGCTTGAGCATGCGGTCAAGCGTCCACCCCTCGGCGTACTGGCGGATGGGCGAAGAGCCGATGAAGCAGGAGGCCTCGATAGCGAGCCCCGTGCGCTGGGCGATGTCCACGATGGGCTGGATGTCCGCGATGACGGTGCGGGCCGCGCAGTTGGCCTCGATGGGCAGGCGCTGCTCCACGATCTCGCGGGCCAGGCGCTCGACGTCGCGCACCACGTGCGGCCCCGCGCCAGGCAGGCCGATATCGGCCGACTCGATCCCCAGCTCGGCCATCATGTGGAGGATCTGGAGCTTGTCCTCGATCGAAGGGGAGCGCACGGAGGGCGACTGCAGGCCATCGCGCAGCGTTTCGTCGTCCAGCTCCACCTTGCCCCGGGCGGGGCGCAGCTCCGTACCGGAGGCGCGGTTCCAATCGTAGATGAGGTCGTTCTCGGTGGGTTGCATCGATGTCTCCGATTTAACAGTGATTATACGGCCCCCTCCCGGACCCTCACCCCCTGGCCCCCTCTCCTCCCCGTCCTTCGGCCGGCTATACCCTCCCCCCGCTCACCGGGAGAGGGGGAAAAAGACACATCAAATCTTCTGTCTTTCTCCCTCTTCTCCCGGTGTGGGGGGGAGGGAGGGGACGGGAGAAGAGGGCCGGGGTGATGAGGGCCTACCGCGCCACCGTCTCGCGGCTCCCCACCGTCCGCGCAATCAGATCCCCCACCTGCGACGTGGTGAGCGATCCGCCGAGATCCGGCGTGGTCTGCCCCTCGCGGAAGGAGCGGGCGACCGCGTCGTCGATCACCTTGGCGGCCTCGGCATGCCCGAGGTAGTCGAGCATGAGGGTCGCCGAGAGGATGGCTCCCACCGGATTGGCCTTGCCCGTGCCGGCGTACTTGGGAGCGGAGCCGTGGACGGGCTCGAACATGGAGGTCTGCCCCGGGTGGAGATTGGCCGAGGCCGCCACCCCCAGGCCGCCCTGGAGCGCCGCGCCCAGGTCCGTGATGATGTCGCCGAACATGTTGTTGGTTACGATCACGTCAAGCGAGGACGGGTTCTTGACCATCTGCATGGTCAGGGCGTCCACGAACATGTGGCGCGATTCGATCGCGGGATATTCGGCGCCCACCTCGGCGAACACCCGCTGCCAGAGGTCGTGGCCGTAGCGCATGACGTTCGACTTGTCCGCCATCAGCACCTCGCGCCGGCCCTGCTGCACGGCGTACTCGAAGGCGGCGCGGATGATGCGCTCGACGCCCTTGCGCGTGTGGATCTCCTCCTGGACCGCGACCTCGTCCGGCGTGCCCTTCTTGAAGTTGCCGCCGACGTTCACGTAGGCGCCCTCCGTGTTCTCGCGGAACACGACGAAGTCCACGTCCTTCTCCGTGCGGTCCTTCAGGGGGCAGAGGCGGGTGTCGTACAGCCTAACGGGCCGGAGGTTGATATAGAGATCGAGCCCGAAGCGGATTCCCAGGAGGATATCCGCGGCGTGCTTCATGTCCGGCACCCGGGGATCGCCGTAGGCGCCGATGAAGATGGCGGAGTAGTTCTCGCGGAAGTCGTCCAGGGCGCCCGCGGGGAGGGTTTCGCCCGTGGCGAGATAGCGGTCGGCGTCCCAGTCGAGATGGACCAGTTCCAGAGGAAGATCCCAGGCTTCGGCGGCGGCCTCGAGGACCTTCACCGCCTCGGCGGTCACGTCCTTGCCCGTGCCGTCTCCAGGGAGCACTGCGATGCGTTGCGGCCTGCGTTGAGAGGGAGGGGTCGGGTTCATGCCGCGGATGCTAGCACGACCCCCGCCCCCTTCTGGGGAGGTCTGCCGATCGGCAGGAGACACGCTACCCGCCCGGCCGCCGGATGGGGCAGGACCGGTGCGGCCGGCACCCGCAGGATCATCCCCAGCTCGAAGACGAACGGGATCTCCGGGCACAGCCACGCCGAGTGCAGGCCCGGCCAATGGGTGCCCGGAGGCACGTCGAACAGGCGCGGCAGCAGGCCGTCCCCCTCGACCTCCGCCTTCAACGGCCAGACCGGCACCGGCGGATGCTCCGAAGAGATCCGGTGCAGCTCGCCCGAGGCCAGGGCATATCCCCGGGGCCGGTCCTGGAAGTAGCGCACCGCGTCCTCCCAAGACCCCAGGCGCGGCCCCTCCCCCACCATCGGGCTGTCCTGCCAGGCCGTGACGTCGAGGGTCCCCTTCCGCTGCGCCCGCCAGTGCCAGGGGCCGCCGTTCACGTCCCGCGAGGGATGGGGGAAGTCCAGCCGCGCCCGCTGGGCCGGCTGATGCGTGATCAGCCGCACCCCGGGAGCCACCCAGGCCGGCATCAGCATCTTGCGGAAGAGCACCGCGGGCACTCCCTCCTCGTCCAGCACGCAGACCCGGAGGTTGAGCTGCGGATAGCGGAAGCGCAGCCGCGGCAAGGCCGTGAGGTGGAGGGAGTCCTGATGGAAGAGGAGAGCCGAGGCGAACACCCAGTCCCGCCCCTGCCACGAGTGGCGCTGGTACCGCAACGGCGCCGGTGGCTTCGGGAGCGACTCGGCGGGCAGGGCCCAGTTGAGGTAAAGGCAGTCTCTGACTGTGGTGCGCAGCATCGTTTCAGGCCCTACGGAACCATAGCGTGCAAGACCCCGCCCCGCAAGCCATCCCTCCGCCGTCCGTGCCTGTCCGTGCTCGTCCGTGTCCGTCCGTGCTCCCCTTCCCCCCGCCGCCGGGGCGCCACCTTTGCTACAGTTCCCCCCATGGGAAGTCATTGACCCCAAGGAGGTTTGGCTTTTATGAAAATTCCTCAACGACAGGCCGGGCCGGGGATCCTGGGCTGCGCCCTGCTGCTCGTGCTCGCCCCGGCGGTCCTCTCCGGACAGCAGGCAAAACTCAACCTTCCCGCCGGCGCCGAGCAGGCGGCGGCCAAGGCCATCACCCGCGACGCGCTCGAAGGCCCCATCCGCTTCCTGGCGGACGACCTGCTGGAAGGCCGCGGACCGGCCAGCCGGGGCGACGAGCTCACCCAGGCTCTACCTCGCCACCACCCTGGAATCCATGGGCTATCGAGCCCGGCGCCCAGAACGGCCAGCTACCTGCAGCCCTTCGAGATCGTCGGCATCGACGCCAAGATGCCGGAGACCTGGGACTTCAAGGCGGGCAGCCAGAGCGTCGCCCTCAAGTCCCGGGACGAGTTCATCGCCGCCAGCGGCGTCCAGGAGCCCAACGCGATCCTGAACAACGCCGAGCTGGTCTTCGTCGGCTACGGCATCCAGGCCCCCGAGTACCAGTGGGACGACTTCAAGGGCATGGACCTCAAGGGCAAGGTCCTGCTGATGCTCAACAACGACCCCGACTGGGACCCCAAGCTCTTCGAGGGCAACCGCCGGCTCTACTACGGCCGCTGGACCTACAAGTACGAGAGCGCCGCGCGGCAGGGCGCGGCCGGGGCGATCATCATCCACACCACGCCGTCGGCCGGCTACCCCTGGCAGGTCGTGCAGACCTCCTGGACCGGCGAGCAGTTCGAGCTGCCGGCGGCCGGCGAGCCGCGCATCCAGGTCGCGGCCTGGATGACCGAGGACGCCGCCAGGCAAGCTCGTTCAGGCTGGCGGGCCACGACCTCGACGAGCTGGTCGAGCAGGCCAAGAGCCGCGACTTCAAGCCCGTTCCGCTGGGCGTCACCACCTCGCTGACCCTCGCCAACAAGATCTCCAAGAAGAAGACCGCCAACGTCCTCGGCCTGCTGCGGGGCAGCGATCCGAAGCTCAAGGACGAGGTGGTGGTCTACACCGCCCACCACGACCACCTGGGGATCGGCGAGCCCGACAAGGACGGCGACAAGATCTACAACGGCGCCCTCGACAACGCCGCCGGCTGCGCCCAGCTCCTGGCCATCGCCAAGGCCTTCACGGCGCTGCCGGAGCGCGCCGCGGCGCTCGATCCTGATCGTCTTCGTGGCGGCCGAGGAGCAGGGCCTGCTGGGCTCCGAGTACTACGCGCGGCACCCGCCCTTGCCGGCCGGGCAAGATCGCGGCCAACATCAACTACGACGGCGGCAACATCTTCGGCCGGACGGCGGACCTCACCTTCATCGGCCTCGGCAAGTCCTCGCTGGACGACGTGGTGCAGACGCCTGGCCGCGCAGCAGGGCCGCAAGGTCGTGGGCGACCAGTTCCCCGACCGCGGCTTCTTCTACCGCTCCGACCAGTTCAACTTCGCCAAGATCGGCGTCCCGGCCATCTACCTCGACGCCGGCACCGAGTTCATCGGCAAGCCCGAGGACTGGGGCAAGCAGCAGATCGAGGAGTACGAGGAGCACCGCTACCACCAGCCGAGCGACGAGATACGATCCCGACTGGAACTACGACGGCATGATCGAGGACGCCCAGCTCGGCTTCTACGCCGGCCTCCAGATCGCCAACGACCGACCAAGCTCCCCGCCTGGAACCCCGGCGACGAGTTCGAAGCGGCGCGGAAGAAGGCGCTGGCGGAGGTGATGAAGGGGAAGTAAAGGATCCTCAGGTTTATGGACCGAGGGCGGCCGCGAGGCCGCCCTTTTTATTTCGCGGGGATGGGATCGCGGATGATGCGGAAGCCTACGTCATAATACGAACGATCCGGTTCCGAGCTGGTGGAATACGTGATCGAACAGTTCTTCGGCACGTTTTCGAAGCTCCCTCCGCAGCGAACCCTCTCCACTCCTGACTTATCCTGATCGCTCACCCACTCCGAGACGTTGCCCGCCATGTCGTACAGCCCCCAGGTGTTGGGAGGGAAAGAGGCGACCGGGGCCAATCCCTCATATCCGTCGGTCTCCTCCTTGTTGTCACAGTTCGCCTCCTGAGGGAGAGGGGCTCCGGGACTACCTTTCTTGCCTGCCCGCGCCGCGTAGCCCCATTCGGCTCCAGCCGGCATTCGGAAGCCCGCGCCCGGCGCGCGTTTCTCCAGCCGGTTCAGAAAGCGGTTCGCGTCGTCCCAGGAGACCCTCACGACGGGCAACGCATCCCCCCGCCGCCGGGTCGGGACCTTTTTCTCGATGGTCCTCCAGATGCGCTGAGTCACCTCGAAACGGCTGATGCAGAAGGGACGCTTCCCTTCAGGCTCCATCTTTACGAAAGCGATGGGAAGGCCGGGCGGACAAGGGCACTCCGAAGGATTCAGAAAGGCATAGAGCAGATTGGGATCGAACCAGCGTCTGGCTAGACCCCATCCCCCGAAAGCCAGGAGGAACAGCAGCAAGAGCAACACGAGCGCTTGCCTCCAGGGTTCCAGGATTTTCATTACATTTCGAGCCAGAACCTCCCACAGGGGAGGCACGATGATCCGTCCATCCGGAGCGCGCATCGCCAGGACAGGGCTTCCCCACTCGCCCGAGCCCAGGAAAAACATGGCGTGACGAGCTTCCGTGACCGCCTGGTCCACCGGCTGTCTCCGGGAAAGAGACTCGTAGAAGTGACGCGCGAAGATGGTGGCTGCCCGGTCTGTCACCGCGGACTGCATCGCGATCACCGCGGGGAGTCCGGCCAGAACAAGGCTCTGCATCAGGCTCGCGAAAGGATCGGTTTGGCTCCCCCGAGCGCCATTGCAGGCGTTCAGGATCACGAGCCGGAGCCGTGGCTGGGCCAGGAGCACCACACTGAGCCCCTGGCCGTCCACGGGATCAGGAGAGCCTTCCTCTTCTTCGAGATAGATCACGCCTTGCTCTCGTCTGGCGTCGAACGTACCGTGGCCGATAAAGTGGAAGACGTGAAAGTCTTCTTCCTGGAGCTTACGGAGAAGACTCTTCCGAGTCGCGTTTCGCAGCACCGTGATTTCGATCCAATCCTCAGCCAGCAGATCCGCCAGCGCTTTCTCCAGATCTTCCAGCTCTCCTTCAACCCCGATGGGGCTCATCCCTGAAGGAGAGGCCGTCACCACGAGCACCTTCACAGGAGGCCGGACCCTCAACGGAAAGACGGGGGCCGGCATTTCGATGTAGCGCACCAAGGGGGTAGCCGGATCGACCGCCGGAAAACCTCGATCAGGATCGCAGAGCAACTCCCAGGGCCAGTCCCAGAGCTCCCGGGTCGGCCAGACGAAGCCGGAGACGCAGACCCCCTTTTGCCTTCTGGGCTTGAAGAAGACGTTGCTTCCAGAAAGCCAGGACATACCCGCCGAATACTGTTTGAAACAAGCGGGTGCCGAGATCTCGCGTATCGTCCTGAGAAGGCGGCCGGGAGGGTTTCAGGTCCCGGCAGCCACCGGCCGTCTCCAGGAGAGCCTCCTGAATCTTGGGCTCACCGGAGAAAGGATCGCCGAAATCCCAGAGAGCTACACCACCATCACAAGGGTCCGAAACCTGGGCGCGGAATCCCTTCGGCGTCTTCTCGATCCGGAGATCAAAATCCTCGACTCTGGCGTTCTTGCGGCGCTTCAGCATCGTCCTCGAAGACACCGGCTACGTGGACCGTGTTTAGAGCTTTCGACCAGGACTTGAGCCTAAAGAGTCTTCGGGGCCAAAGATTCCGGCGAGGTTGCGGGCGGAATGAATGACACGTAAAACTTCCACTCTGTCCGGGCTCGCCCGATAGAAGATCACGTGCTTCTCGAATCGCGGAATCGGCCACGAGCGGACGTTTACCAGTTCGGGGTGCAGGAACTTCCTGGCCTTGCCGATCTCAGGCAGTGACCGCAGACGGTCGAACGCCCCCTCCGCGGCATCCAGGAAGCGGAGGGCTGCTTCGACATCGTCACGAGCAATGTAACGGGACTGCTCGTCGAGGTCGCCCTTGGCCAAAGGACGAACGACGAGGCGGCGCTTCACGCCTTTTTCTCGGCCGCGACTTGGCGCACCCGAGCCCGCAATCTGTCCCAATCCTCCCGGCTCATCTCCTCGGGCTCGTCGCTAAGGGCTGCCAGGAGCTTCGACTCCAGGGCCTCCCGTGTCTTCCGCTCCTGCGCTGCTCGGATCAGCGACCGAACGTATTCACTAGCCGTACTGTAGCCTCCTGAGGCGACCTGGTCCTCGATGAAGGCCTTCAGGTGTTCGGGAAGAGAGATGTTGAGCGTCGTCATGGACCTGCCTCCTCCTCAGACAGCGTAGGGAGGATGGCAGATCTTGTCAATTCCTGCCAGACGGCCGGCTCGCCGCGAAGGACAGCCCGCACCGGGTTCATTGAGGGATCGCCCTCGCCCGCTTCACCTCACAACCGATCGCCCCCTGTGGGCCAAGGAGGTCTCCGATGAAGCGTCTGTCATTCTTTCTGACCGTTCTCGTCCTCAGCTCTCTCCCGCTCGCCGCCGCCGAGATCCCTCAGACGTCGGAGCCGGCGCCGATGACTCCTGCCGTGGAGCAGCCGGCCACCCCCGCCCCCGAGCTCCCGCTCTTTGGGACACCTGAGCCTCTCAACGCCTCCTCGTGCCGGGCCGTCGCCATGACGTACTGCGATGGCGGCTATTGGCTGACCTGCGAAGGCAACGTGCTGTGCGACTTTGGCTGGAAGTGGGTCTACTGCGACGGCCAGACCTGGGTCTGCCCCGAGTGCGCCTGGGGCGCTCCCTGTCTGTAAATCGAGAAGCGATCTGAATTCAACGCGGGGCGGGTGGCGATCCCCATCCTCGACAACCCGCCCCCACGGAAACACCCTACTGCGCCGGCTTCTCCATCTGCCGGTTCGCCTCGATGGAGATGTTGATCTTCACGTCGTCTCCGAGGACGCTGCCGCCGGCGTCGAGCACGCGGTTCCAGACGATCCCGTAATCCTTGCGGTTGACCGTGAAGCTCGACTCGAAACCGGCCTTCTCGCCGTTCGGCGTCTTGACCGAGCCGAGCACATCGACCGGGATGGTGATCTGCTTGGTCACTCCGTGCATCGTGAGGTTGCCCGTCACATCCAGAGTGTCCGCGTCTTTGGCGGCCACCTTGGTGCTGGTGAAGGTCAGCGTGGGGAACTTCTGGACGTCGAAGAAGTCCGGGCCCCGCAGGTGCTCGTCGCGATCGTTGTTCGAGGTGTCGATCGACGCCGCCTTCACCGTGAACTCGACGCTCGAAGCCGCCGGGTTCTGCTTGTCGTACTTGATGACGCCGTCGAAGTCGCGGAAGCGGCCGGGGACGTTGGAGACGAAGTGGCGGATGCTGAAGCCGACGCCGCTGTGGTCGGCGTCCACCTTGTAGGTCACGGGCTCGGCCGCGGCCAGGGCCGGCAGCAGCAGTGACAGCGTCAGGGCCTTCAGGAAGGTCTTGCTCTTCACGATTGGGATCTCCTCGGATAAAGCCGTTACAGGGAATGCAGTATAACTGCAGCCCCTGCGGCATCTCCAGTCAGTCCCGGAAAAACCGTCCGGGGTTCTAGCTGATCAGCGGATCGAGCTTCTCGGGATCGACCCCCAGCTCGTCGATGGCCCGCCGCACTACAGTGCGGTCCACCACGCCCCGCTGAGAAAGTTGATGGAGGGCGGCGATCACCACGCACTCGGCGTCCACCTCGAAGAAGCGGCGCAGGGCCTCGCGGGTCTCGCTGCGGCCGAAGCCGTCCGTACCCAGGGAGTAGAGCCGGCCCGGCAGCCAGCGGGACACCTGGTCCGGCACCAGTTTCATGTAGTCGGAGACGGCTACGATGGGCCGGTCGTCCCCCTCGAAGACCTGGACCACATAGGGCTTCCTCGGCTCCTGGTCCGGGTGGAGCAGGTTCCAGCGGTCCGCCTCCATCGCGTCGCGCCGCAGCTCCTTGTAGCTGGTGGCGCTCCAAACGTCCGCGGCCACGCCGTAGCGCTGGGCCAGGATGTCCTGGGCCCGCAACGCCTCCCGCATCAGCGAGCCCGAGCCCAGCAGGTGCACCCGCGGGCGGTCGCCGTCCCGATTCTCTTCCTGTTGGGGGGCAGGCTTGAGCTTGTAGATCCCCTTGAGGATCCCCTCCTCCACACCCTCCGGCATGGGTGGCATCGGATAGTTCTCGTTGTAGAGGGTGATGTAGTAGAAGACGTCCTCCCGGTTCGTGTACATCCGCTTCATGCCGTCGCGGATGATCACGGCCAGCTCGAAGGCATACGCCGGATCGTAGGAGAGCAGGTTCGGAACCACGGTCGCCAGCAGTTGGCTGTGGCCGTCCTCGTGCTGGAGGCCCTCGCCGTTGAGCGTCGTGCGGCCCGAGGTCGCACCCAGCAGGAAGCCGCGGGTGCGCTGGTCGGCCGCGGCCCAGATCAGGTCGCCCACCCGCTGGAAGCCGAACATCGAGTAGAAGATGAAGAACGGCAGCATGTCGATCCCATGCGTCGCATAGGAAGTGCCGGCGGCGATGAACGACGACATCGAGCCCGCCTCCGTGATCCCCTCCTCCAGGATCTGCCCGTCCGTGGCCTCGCGGTAGTAGAGCAGCATCGACTTGTCCACGGGCTCGTAGAGCTGCCCCACATGGGAGTAGATGCCGAACTGGCGGAAGAGGGACTCCATGCCGAACGTGCGGGCCTCATCGGGCACGATGGGCACGATCTTCTTGCCAGTCTCCTTGTCCTTGAGGAGCTGGGTCAGGATCTGGACGAACACCATGGTCGTCGAGACGTCGCGGTCCACCCCTTCGAAGAACCGGCCCCAGACGTCGCCGCCCTCGGGGATCGCCAGGGGCTCCGTCCGGACCTTGCGCATCGGCACCGGCCCGCCCAGGGCACGGCGGCGCTCCCGCAGGTACTGGATCTCCGGGCTGTTCTCCGGCGGGCTGTAGAACGGCGCCTCGGGCAGATCCTTGTCGGAGACCGGGATGTCGAACCGGTCGCGGAAGAAGCGCAGCTCGTCCTCCGTGAGCTTCTTCTGCTGGTGGGTGACGTTCTTGCCTTCGCCCGCCTCGCCCAGGCCGTACCCCTTCACCGTCTTGGCCAGGATCACCGTGGGCGAGCCCTCGTGCTCCACGGCGGCCTTGAACGCGGCATGGACCTTGACCGGGTCGTGGCCGCCGCGCCGGAGCGTCCGGAGCCGATCGTCCGAATAGTTCTTTACCAGCTCCAGCAGCTCCGGGTACTTGCCAAAGAACTCCTTGCGGATGTAGGAGCCGGGCTCCACCACGTACTTCTGGTACTCGCCGTCGACCGCCTCGGTCATGCGCTGGATCAGCCGGCCGGAGCTGTCCGCCTCGATGAGCGGGTCCCAGTCGCTCCCCCAGATCACCTTGAGGACGTTCCAGCCCGCGCCGCGGAAAGCCGTCTCCAGCTCCTGGATGATCTTGCCGTTGCCGCGCACCGGGCCGTCCAGCCGCTGCAGGTTGCAGTTGATGACGAAGATCAGGTTGTCCAGCTTCTCCCGGGCCGCGAGAGTGATGGCGCCCAGCGCCTCGGGCTCGTCCGTCTCGCCGTCGCCCAGGAAGGCCCAGACCTTCCGGTTCTGGGGATCGCGCAGGCCGCGGTCGCGGAGATAGCGGTTGAACTTGGCCTGGTAGATGGCGGAGATGGGCCCGAGGCCCATGGACACCGTGGGGAACTCCCAGAAGTCCGGCATCAGCCAGGGGTGGGGATAGGAGGAGAGGCCGCCGCCCTTCTCGCAGCTCGCGCCGGAAGGCCTCCATCTTCTCGACCGGGATCCGCCCTTCCAGGAACGCCTGGGCGTAGATCCCGGGCGAGCCGTGGCCCTGGAAGTAGATCATGTCGCCGTCGAACCCGCCCTCCCCCCGGCCGCGGAAGAAGTGGTGGAAGCCCACCTGATAGAGCGTGGCCGAAGAGGCGAAGGTCGAGATGTGGCCGCCCAGGCCGGCGAACTTCTTGTTGGCCCGCACCACCAGGGCCATGGCGTTCCAGCGGATGATGCTCTTGATGCGCCGCTCGATCTCCCGGTCCCCCGCATAGGGAGGCTCCTGGCTCTTGGCGATGGTGTTGATGTAAGGCGTATTGCCGGTGAAGGGGAGGACGATGTCCTTCTCATACCCCTTCTCCAGCAGCTTCTGGAGGAGGAAGCAGGCCCGGTCGCGCCCCTCGATCTCCACCACCTGCTCGAACGCGGTCAGCCACTCCTCGGTCTCGTTGACGTCGGTATCCGAACCTCCACCCGTGTACCAGTTGAGTGGAGCCTGGTGCTTGCTCATCCCGTTGCCTCCTCCATTCCATGCGGGCCAGATTTCCTGGATTCAGGAAGCCGGCCCAGGGCTCCCAAGGTTGTCACGTCCCCCCGGGGGACGGCAATCAGGGAGCATATACGGAATGGGGGAAGGGGGTCAGCGGGACCGCAGCCGGAAGGTCCGGTCGATGACCGTCCAGTCCTCCTGCGTCCGCATGTACCCATAGCCGCCATGGAAGGTGGCGTCCAGGATGTCGTTCAGGCACCACGTGGCCCTGTGCGGAACCCGCATCGACCGCTGGTATAGCGGACTGAAGTTGGCCGGGCTCGGGGTGACGAAGAGCTTCAGGGTCTCAACCCCCTCGGCCGGCATCCCTGCCGGCACCTTGTGGAGGAGTTGGAAGTCCGGGGGAATGAAGAGCTCAAGGGGCTCTCGGTTCAGCCCCACGAAGACCTCATGGTCCCGCTCTAGAGGCTCGTGGGAACCGAGACGCGGGAACACGGGGGAGACCTTCCCCGTGAGCCCGACGTCGAGGATGTAAAAGAAGAGCTTCCTCTCGGAACGGTTTCGGACCTCGAGGACGAGGCGGTCGCCCTCGAAGAAGACCGGGGTTTTGCCGACCTTCAGGGTAGGCTCGACACGTCTCCCACCTTCCAGGCGGTGAACGAGAAAGTCGACCTGCTTCTTCAGTGGACTGCCGTCGTTGCGAATCCCGGCCAGCCCCCGCAGACGGGCCACGTTCTCCAGATTCTCGACCACGCTCTCCACAGCCTCGGGATGCTTTCGCGGGAACGCCGGCCCGGCCAGAAACCCGTCTCGGCCCACGGGCGCCCAGGTCTCTTCTGAGAGAGGCCCCAGCATGGGCGCAGGATCCTCTGAACCGCAGGACTTCCGCGACTCCAGCAGATAAACCCGGACGTCGGCCGGGTCTCCGGAGCCCGCCTTCCACAGGAATGGCGAACGCTCTATGCGCTCCGTGAGTCGCTCTACCGAGGCGTGTCCGGGCGGGGCCACGATCTCCACCGTCAAGCGTACCCCCGAGAAGGAGCGGGCGGACTCCACGGCGCGCATCCCCTCACGGATCGTACGATGTGCTTCCGTTCTCTTCTCCCCTGGTTCTTCCCCTCTCCTCGCCTCTTCCACCTCCCTGGCTTTGCTGGAGATCACCCCAACTTCGAAGATCTCCACCTGCCCCACATACTTCATCTCGTCTTCAATCGATCGAGTCGCCGGTGCGTACACATCCCACCGAGATCCATCCGTCAGCCCGCACGCCTTGCCTGCACCCAAAACGATCACGTCGTTCTCGCAGCTCTCGACAGGCACGTACCTCATGGGCTGGATCTCACAGACGCCGAAGACCTCGCGGTCCCGAGCCCCTTCGAGCTCGGGATGTTGCGTCCGGAAATGGGCCGTCACCTGGGGTCCCACGCGCTCGAAGACCTCCCGCCACGTGGCACCTCGGAAATCAGGGTCCATCAACGCTTTGACCAGGAAATATGTGAGAGCGCCGTGTGCAATTTTTTTCGGCTCCTCTGACAGATATTCGTTCGACGTTTCTTCGCTGCCACAGGACACCAGCGCCACATAGTTTTCCCCGAGGCGCTGCAAGGCGGCGGGCGAATCCTCTCCGCCCCTCAGCAACTCGAACGATTCCGGTGGAATGCGTGCGGCCAGCTCGGAAGGGGGCCTCGTATCCTGGGGAATCCTGCGCTGCTTGCTGCCAAAGCCATCCCGCAGGATGGTCCCCGAATGGCAGCAATCGAAGATCAGCGTCACGAAGGAGGTCTTGGCCGTCAGCCGGAGGAGCCAGAGATAGATCTCGTCGTCCGAGATGTCGCGGTTCGGATAGGGATCCCTTCCGCTGTCATAGGGTACCAGGGTCTCATCGAAACCGTCCGCCTCGTCGTGCTCCTCGCCATCCGTCTGCTGGGAACCGTGTCCGCTGTAGAAGAAGACGACTTCTTCGTCCTTCCCTGCCCGCTGGACCAGAGCCTCCATGGCTTCCCGGATACTCTCGCGAGTCGCCTGCTCGTTACACAGCGCCGTGATCTGATGGTCCTTGAAGCCGAAGCGGCGGCTCAGAGCGTCTCGCATGATGGCTACGTCATTGCCACATCCTTCGAGGTTCAATTCGAGATCGAGCTTCTGGTAACAGTCGATTCCGACGAGCAGCGCCCAACGTCCCCTGGCTTCTGGCATGGTTTCCATCTCAATCCACCTTCAACCGTACAGCGGGGTCGCCGATGACGGCATAGTTGCGGGCGTCGTTGTTGGCAATCCACAAGCCGGCCAGCTCATCCGGGTCGAATTTCTTGCCGTAGCCCATCTGCTGCATCGCCAGGGTGAGGTCCGTAGCAAGAGCACTGTACCGATAGTTGAACCATTCCATGGCGTGTCCCACGGGATAACCGTCCATCAGCATTCGCAAAGTGAAGTCGAAGGCCTGGATCTGGCTCTGTGACTGCTTGCTGAGGAAAGAGTGGGCCCAGGCTCTCTCCACGTGGCCGATCACGGCCAGTGCTCCGCCTTTGGGATGCGCCAGCAGCCTTTGAGGCAAGCGGGAAACGAAGGGTTTTGGAGCCAGGGCTTTGGGAGGCTTGCGCGCGCTCACGGCAAACTCATCCTCCGCGGGAGATCCCGCGCCATAACAGGCGAAAAGAAAGGCGATCATGCCTTGCAGGCGGGCAGAGCCGTTCACGTCGTCGCCGGAGAAATAGAGATCCGGTGGAATGGGCTCTTGCCACTGTTCCGGGCCAGGCCAGTCCTGGCAGAGAAGAGAACCTTGATGCGCCTCCTGAAGCCGGTCGCCGTTCGGAAAACCTATGCCGTGGCTGGCGGTGAACAGCAGCGCAGGGGTTTCCTTCCCCCCCATGAGCTGGCCCAGCCTCTTCTTCGTGGCCTCCGCCGCCACGACGGAGTCTATCTGCCAGTCCCGCACCTTTTGCCAGTCCTCAGGAGTGCCCAGTCGCTCCACCAAGGGACGGATCAGCCGGTCGGCCGTCAGCTCGGTCGCGTAATCGTCCGGATTCCTCACACCGAAGAAAGCCATCCGGCGCTGGCACGCTCGCCTTCTCGTTTCCGCCTTCACCACACTTCTTGCGTAGCGGGCATATTCGTCTACCGTATCGAACGCGATCCTCCCCACGGCGTACTGGACGTCCAACTGATGCTGGAAATGGAAGGGAATCCGCTCCGGCCCGCCCACCAGAAGCAGATAGTAGGGCATTCGATTGGGATTCACCGCCCCGGAGTCTGCATCATGAGCCTCCAGGAAGTCTTCCTTACTCAGGCCGTCCTGGTATCCTTGCGCGCCGCTGAGCTCCTTGTAGTAATGGTCGTAGCGCCGGCCCGCTTGCGCCTTGCGGTGCTCGAGCAGAGGCGCCAGTGCCTCCCGGACCTCAGGGTCTTCCTGGTGGTGGAAAATGACTCCCCAGCCGAGTTGTGACAGGTCCTTTGCATCGACACCGGGAGGTAAGTGCCTCTTGCGGCTCCTCTGCATCCTGCGGAGGCGCTTCACGATCTTCGCCGCCGACATGGGCGGGAACAGGTACCGGCCGGAACGGGCTTCAACGCCGTTGAAGAAGAAGCGCTCTTTTGCGTTGGCTTCGCTCGATTCCATATTTCTCCCATCAGTCGATTACATCGCCGGTTCCGCTAGCGTATAGCTCACGGCCAGCGGATCGATCGCCCTCAGACTGGACAGTGCCGCTTTCGTGTTTCCCGCCTCATTCGGCTCTCGTTCAAAGATGATCTCCAGATGAACCACCTGGCCCCGCTTTTCCGGAGGGTAGTTCTGGCCGTCCAGATAGGTGTAGTTCCACCAGATCCACCGCTCTCCGGAGAGTATCAACGGCTGGCGGCTGTCCGGCTCACCTAAAAGACTCGCGACCTCAGCGGCTGTCCTGCCTTGCACCATGCCACGGATATCATCGAAACACTTTTGAGATTTGGGTCCTTGCTGGCTGCAAGCCGCAAAGAAGAGAGCCAGCAACGTCGCTAGATATTTCAGTTGTCGCACACATTGATCCCTCTCTCAATCAGAAATGGGCTGGGAGCCGGAGAGACCGGTGCAGCGGATTGCGCCGGTCTCCCCATCCGTCACTTGCGTTTGTGTTTGCCGCCGCCCCGAGGCCCATCGTAGGGCGGCCGGGGCGGAGTGCCAAGCGGTGGGGAATCGCCGCCGGGATCGGCGCTCGCCGTCGACTGATCGATGGGGTTGTTCCGGGCGTCCTTCCGCCTCCTCTTTCCCTTCGCTCCGCCAGGCTTCGCTGTCATGTCCTGCGTTTGCATGGTTATCCTCCTGTTCAGGCTTTCGGCCAGATGGGCGGAGATCTCGGCCAGCCGGAGACCAGAGGTCTCACCCGGCGTTACAATCCGCCTACCGCCGCGTCCTCTTACAGGAGACCCTGTGCGCGCAGGGTTGTTTACTGAGGGCGGCTCCAGCGAATAACCGACCTCAGTACCACTCTCCCTGGATTTCGAAGGGTGCCCAGTAATGGGGCGATTTCCACCGGGTTTCATAGAGCATCCAGAGCTGAGCCGTCCTCAGCGCCTGGGAGGGCGACTGTTTCTCATCCAGCAAAGCCTTATAGAACCGTCTCATCAAGTGAGCTGTCGATTCATCCTTCACGTCCCAGAGGCTCACGACGACCCGGGCAGCTCCGGCCTGCATGAAGCCCTGAGGCAGGGCGACGAACCCCTCTCCCTGGATCTCCGCTCCGATGGCGGTCTTGCAGGCACTCAACACGACGAGATCCGCCCGGAGGTCCAGCCTTTTGATGTCCTGCAGCCGTAAATCCCCCACGCGGCGCCGGCCCTGGCGATCGAGTTGTGAGAGGACGATCCCCGAGAGCGCGGGCTGCTCAGGGCGGTTGTTGCCGTGAGTGGCAAAGTGAAGATATCGGTACTTGCCCAGCTCTCCGCTCAAGGCCAGATCACGGTTCGCATCGTGGCGGAAAGCCTGTAGCTTCTTTTCTCCTTGGGGCACGAGAGCGAGGATCGCCTCAGCCTCTTCCCGGCTGTGCTTCAAGGGTGCGTATTCGTCCGAAAAAACGGCGTCGGCCATGACAGCCAGGAAACCCGGAGGCGGCCTGCGATAGGACCTCTCCGAACGGAGTGCCTTGAGCACGGATGCCGAAGGCTCATAGACGATCTCATACCGGTCCAACAGGAGAGGGCCCCCTCCGGTCTTCCGTTTTCCGGAGGCCGGGCCCGGGAGGGGGGAGGGCAGCACGGCAAACGGTACGTAGTGGATAGCACCGTCGGGAACTATCAGGATCCTTTTCGCATTGCCAAGATAGGCGGCCACGGGCTCGATGAGCATGCTGCCCAACTCTCGTGCCAACTTTTCCGCCTCTTTGCGTTGTTTCGGAAATTGGCTCAATCTCAACCGGTCGTAAAGCTGCCGGGTCTTGTTTTCAATGACTGTACGTCCAGGCAGCTCGAATATATGAATTGCAGTCGAGGTGACGAGAAGGAGAAAGCTCCTTCGCTCCCCGAGGAAATACTCCAACAGAACAGTATGAGCATCCAGGAGGGCCTGTGCTTCCTTGAGAGTGACTGGTGACGACTGGCTGGGATCGCCTTCCTCTTCTCTCCGCAGGCGGATCTCTAGAGCGTCCAACTGATCAATCAGCTCGGCGATTCTTGACGGAGCCACTCCTCCCGGCGAGGCACTGGAGCCCTGACGTTTGCGTTCCTGTTCCGCTCTTTCGAGCTCCGCCCGGACCCGTTGGTACTCTGCACGCAGAGCGGGATTCGGCTGCCGCAGGAGCCGCGAGCGTCCTTCCGTGGAGAGCTCGTCCAACAGGAACTGCCACCGTGCTCCTTCACTGATCTCGAAGGCCCGCGCCTTGTTTTCTTCCGGTGTGTAAGAGGCCGGCGAAGTGATCAGGACGTCCATCAACAGTTCGTACGTCCCAAGCCGGGCAATCAGGTGCGGGTTCTCGAATTCATCACTCGCCGCCACTTTGACGCCGGATCCAATCAACTTCAGAGCCTCTTCCGCCGCAGCTCTCGCCGCGAGGGGATTGCCTCGGGCCCGGTGGGCAAGGGCTTTGCCGTACAGTGCAGCGATCTTGCCTTCCGGGAATCCCTGACGCTGCGCCAGAGCGGCCCCTTGATCGAAGTGCTCCAGCGCTCGTGCAGGGTCCTTCTGATCGAGCAGGATCAATCCGAGATTGTAGTGGGCTATGGATTCGCTGCGGGGGTCTGAAAGCTGGCGGAAGATTGAAAGAGCCTCCTCCTGGACCCTCCTGGCCCGGAACAGGTCGCCCTTCGCCCTGTACCACAGGCTCATGCCGGCAAGAGTAACGGCCTCGCCCCGGAGATCTCTCACCTTCCTCCTGGAGATCAGGGCACGCCGGGCATAGACGAGCGCGAGATCGATGTTCTTCTTGTCTTTCCGCCTCCCGTACATCTCCGCAATCCGAGTGAGAATCTCAGCCCGGAGCCCTTCGGAGGACTGCAGCGGCAAAAGGCGCTCGGCTTCGCCGAACCTGCTGTTTGCCAAGTAGTGCTTACCAAGAGTGAAATAGGAAACCCCCAGATAGCTGAGAGTCCTGATCTGGTTGTCAATACGCTTCCGTCTCTTCCATAACTTGAGTGCGCGTTCCAAGACTTCCACGGCACTCCATGAGTCACCCTGCTGGTCCAAGAGAAGGCCCAGTTTCATGAGGGACTCGGCTTCCTCTACGGTATAGCCACCATCTTCCGCAATCTCCAGGGCCTGACGGTAGGGCTCTCAGCCTGCGCCAATTCTCCGAGCTGTTTTTGTGCGACGCCTGTTTCCACCAGCGTCTTCGCGGTCCACCTGCGATCCCCCTCCGCGCTAAACAGATTCAGTGCTCGTGTTTGAAGCGCCAGCACCCTTTTCCAATCTCGCGGCTGATGTTCAGCCAGGATCCTTGCAGCCCGGTCCAATGCATGGGCTTGCCATCTCTTATTCCCCACACCGCGCCAGAGGAACTCCGCTTCCAGGTACTCCTGGACCGCCTGGTCAACCTGCGGGGGATTTTCCCGGGAGATCTTGCGGGCATGGAAGAACTGCTGTGCCGCCTGTGCGTTGATCCGGTCCGCGGCCGTTGCGGGGCGTACCGTATCCACGCGAATGCGGTAAACTCCCACTTCCCCGAAGCCCTCGACCTCCACACGATAGGTTCCAGGACGGTCGGCCAGCAGGAAGATCTCCTCCGAGCCGAATTCGTCCGTCGGGCTGTCGATCTCGAAGAGCGGGCCTTGCGGGCCATAAAGGTGCAATGCAATATCGATCTCTTGACCTTTGACGGAATCCTGATCGACCCAGGCATGGAGAAATGTATTTTTCTCCAGGAGCACTCTGTACACGTGGAGCGCTCCCCTTGGCAACCGCTTCGAAATGGGACTGCGCTCTCTCAGGTTAAAGTCCTGACTACGCTTGACCGGCGCCACGGCTGTGGCTGGGCCTGCAGAAACAGCAGGAGACAGAGGAGAGGATGGATACGAAGGAGGATTCCGGCTGTGGAGGAGGTGCACTCCACTCAACACGAACAGGCAGACGATCAGATGCTTCCCCGGGCTCGGCATGAACAGACTCCCTCCGTGGAATCTAATTGAAACATCGCACTACAGCTTTGTGTTGGAGATCCTGCGTGAGGATCAAACCTCTATTTTACCGGAGGAGTGCAGCCCAGAGAAATGCGCGGTTCGTGGAGAAGAGAGCCGGGGGCCTCATCTCCGCTCGATTTGAATCGTGTACTGCCCTACCTGAACAGGAGGCTCCTTTCCCAGCCCGTACACCTCAACATCATAGATTCCAGGCTCCAAGCCTTCCGAGTCCATGGTCAACTGGAACACACCGTCCTGAAGCACGAGGCCTTGCACACTCGAAAAGCTGCGGCCTCCCCTGCGGCGGATGTCCGCCCGGAACTCCGGGTATTCGTCGGCGCTACCCTCGAGAGTCAGGAGAACCCTCGTCTCCGTTCCTCGGGGTAGCTCGATCATCGTCGGTTCAACCCCGCTACGAGTTCCCAGATTGGAGGGAACAGACGCTGAAACGGGATTAGGGTCAAATCTGCGGGCTTTCTGCCGGACGTGCAGGGAATAGAAGGACAACCCTACCACTCCCGCCAGCAGGACCGCCGCCACCGCCTGGAACACCCGCAGACTTCTACGTAGCCGCGACACCTCTATTGCGTCCCCCCACCCCATCTTCGCCCGCACCCTCCGCCATACCGCCTCCGCCCTCAGATCCGCTACCCCTTCTCGCGGGCGGTCCTCCTCTTCGGGCTCCAGGAGACGTTCCAGATCCAGGAGGCGACCGGTGCAGTAGCTGCAATGGGCGAGGTGCTCCAGGACAGCGTCAGCCTCTTCAGGGGGTAGCTCGCGGGCCTGGTAAGCGGAAAGCTTCTCCGAGGCGGGGTGTTCCTCGGGATCCTCCCGGCGGCGGCCCTCTGCGAACAGACGGGCGAGTCGCCTGTCCTGATCGTCGTCGGTCACTGGTCGTTCTCCCCCAGGAGGCCCGTGAGCCGCTTGCGGGCCTGATGAAGATGTGCCTTCACAGTTTCGATGGAGATTCCCATCATAGATGCGATCTCCTTGTACTTGAGCCCCTGCTCGTAACGGAAGATGCAGCATCGGCGCATCTGTTCCGGCAGCTCCTTGAGGGCGGCATGCAACGCCTTGGACCTCTGGCAATGGGCTACCTCTTCCTCCGGGCTTGGATCGGGTGACGGGATCTTCGAGCACCGTCCCCGGTCCGTCCTGGGCGGCCATGACCGCGTCCAGGGACTGCTCCGGGGCGTACCTCTTCTCCGTCCGCCGTCTCCGGATCTCGTTCGCATAAATATGGTCTGCAATCTCCCATAGCCACCTCTCGAACCTGGACTCACGTCGAAAGGTGTCTATGGATTTAAAGACCCGAAGGAAGACATCTTGGGTGAGGTCGTCGCACTCCTGGGGGGAGAATCCCTTGCGCTGGAAGAAGGAACGGACGTAGGGCCAGAAGCGCCTGTAGAGCTTCTCGCAGTTCTCCTCCACGCGGATTCCCGCCTGGATGTCCTCGATGACCCTGAGAGTGTCGTCCACCAGATCGGGCTCACAGGAGAAAGAGTGGCCGGACGGGGCATAAACTGCTGCCGCAGGAGGATCCTGGGCGCCCAGGTATCCACAGATCCCGCGCCCTGGAAGCAGACATGTCTCTTGAAAAGGACATTGAGATCTACAAAAGTACTTCCTTCGCTAACATACGATGCCCCAGGATACCTTGTCAATTCTCAGCCAGCATACACTCTCCCGCATGGCCCTGACCCTCCAACTCGCCACCGCGGACGGCAGCCTCCTCTCCGAGTCTTATGCAATCCTCGACGACGAACTCCTCGCGTACTTCTCAGGGCTCGACGGATTTCCGGCCCTCAAGCGGTTCGGGGAACTGCCCCCGGAAGAGGAGACGCCCGTCGAGGAAGAGGCGCGGGAGAAACTGGCGCGGGAGGTTGAAGAGTTGGCTTCTCTCGCCAAACGGCAGGAAGTGCCGCCGCCCCCCGACTGGGTGGGGCTTGAAGGAACAGGGGACATCCGTCTCGGAGAGGAGCTCGGTTGGAGAGGGCTCCTGGAGTTCCTCCAGCGGATGGAGCACCTTCTCTTTCTGGCTCGGCGGGCCGGGCTGGAGCTCTGGATTCTGCCGGAGGCCTGATCTCACCTCTCCTCGTGAGGAGGGGGATGCTTTCCTACCTGTCTAAGAAGAGCACGAATAGCGACCAACTTTTCTCTGTTCAGTTGCATCAAGCTGATCGTCGCCCGTCCGGTAGCCGTTAGGCCTTCCAGCCTAAGAAAGTCATCGCTCCACTTGAAATGGTCTTCCCACCATTGACGTCTCGGATGGTACAACGCGACAAGCTCCTCCGTCACGGGGTCCTTGCCGTCAACTTTGTTATATTTTATGTTGTTACATCCCTGGCAGCAAAACGCCAGGTTTTCCAAATCGTGGCCGCCGCCTTTGGATCGAGGGATCACGTGGTCGACGGAAAAGGTCCCGGTGTTGAGGAGTTCCGGGCATCGACAATACTCGCAAAGTCCTGTGGCCCGGGCAGCGACCTCCCGCCTCAACCTCCCGGCAAGCTCAGCCATTCGAGTCAGGCTTAAGGCCCAGCTCTTCTATCAAGGTCTCAAATGGGACTTCGCGGAGCTTCGCCAATCGGACCAACGACTCCAACCGTTGTACTTCCAACCGCTCAATCTGGTCGGAAAGACCTAAAAGCTCCTCATATTCGGCAGGAGTCAGCTTCTCAGAATCTCTCTTTAAGGCCAGAATCTTATAGCGTGTCTCAAGATCTGGGGGCAGCCCTTCTCGAATCCTCTGTATCAGGTCTGCCTCAACAAGGCTTCGCCAAGATTTCTTGAAGTCACTCTCGCCCTCTAAAGGAATCAAATCGTCCTGCTCAGGATGGAGGAACCTCTCGAATTCGGCTTGCAGATCTGAAGAGTCCTTGCACACTAGCAAGAGATCAGAACAACCGTGACAAAGGACGAGATGATCTCGAAGCTCCTCTTTGAGCTTAGCCGAAAGCTCACCCTTACAATAGGCTTCCAACTCCGCAAGCGTCGGATGCCATTCAGGCTCTTTTCGCTGACGGACTTCCGCAATCAAGACACGATACAGAGCCCGAGCTAATTCATCAGACTGCTTCCCCATCACCTCACTCCACTAGGTAGTGACATGGTAAGGAAAATCTGTTGGGGGTCTTCAAGATTTTCGTGCAGACCAAATACGTAAACGGATAACCCTGTCGTCCCCACTAGAAGAGCTGCCGCGATTGCCTGGAGAACCCGCAAACGCCTTCTTAGTCGCGACACCTCAACCGAAGACTTCCCCCACCCTATCTCTGCCTGCAACTTACGCCATCCCGCTTCCGTTCCCAGATCAAACACGCCCTCCCGAGCAGAATCCTCCTCTGAAGGTTCCAGGAAGCATTCGAGATCCAGGAGGAGATCGGTGCAGAAAACGCATTGGATAAGGTGTTCCTGGATATCGTCGGCCTCCTCAGGCGGCAACTCGTTCGCCTGATAGGCGGATAGCTTCTCCGGAACAGGATGTTCCTCCGGGCGCTTTATGCGGTGGCCCTTCTCGAAAAGTCGGATGATACGCCTGTCCAACTCGTCGTCATCATTGGTCATGAGCCTTGCTCCTTCTTGGGATCGTCTCCGAGCAAAACGGTAAGCCGCTTACGGGCCTGATGCAAATGCGCTTTAACAGTCTCTATAGAAATTCCCATCACGGTGGCAATCTCTTGGTACTTAAACCCCCTCTCGTAACGAAGGATACAGCAACGGCGCATCTGGTCTGGTAGTCCATGGAGAGCAGCCTGGAGAGCCTTCGACCGCTCGGTCTGATCCTCTAGGTTCGGTCCGGGAGAGGGGATCACAAACCCCGGAGCCGCCCCTTCTTCAGCCGCATCCAGAGTATCTCTCTTCTCGGTCTTCCGTCGCCGGATCTCGTTCGAGTATATATGTCCCGTGATCTCCCATAACCACCTCTCGAATCTCGACTCACGTCGAAAGGTGTCTATGGATCTAAAGACCCGCAGGAAGACATCTTGGGTGAGGTCATCGCTCTCCTGGGAAGAAAATCCCTTGCGCAGGAAGAAAGAACGTACTATTGGGCGAAATCGCTTGTAGAGCTTCTCGCAGTTCTCCTCTACTCGAATTCCAGCTTGGATATCCTCAATGGAACGCAGGAGGTCCCTGGAGGGATCTTCCTTACCTGCTGGGTTTTCCAAGGACGAACCGATGACACCGGGCTTCACCATCGTCTCCCTAGTTTAACTCACCGGCGCCTCAACCGGCGCCCCGAACAGCTCCCGCCCCAGGGTGTCGAACTGCTGGTGGAAGCTCTCCTCCAGGGCCGCCTTGTCCGCTTCCGGCAGGAAGGACTGCCGGAGCGCGGCCAGGGAGAAGCCGGCCAGCTCGGCGGGGCTGTAGCCGAAGGTCTGGTGCAGGCGCAGGTACTCCAGCGTCAGATTGGTGTTGAAGAAGGCCGGATCGTCCGAGTTGATCGACAGGGCCACTCCCGCCCGGTAGAGGCGGTCGAAGGGATGGCTCGCAACGTCCGGCACCACGCCCAGGCAGACGTTGGAGCTCGGGCAGACTTCCAGCGGGATCTGGGCGGCCCGCAGCTCCTCCACCAGCGCCGGGTCCTCGATGGACTTCACGCCATGGCCGATCCGCTCGGCGGCGCAGACGTCCAGGACGGAGCGGACCGACTCCGGCCCCGCGTGCTCGCCGGCGTGGGCAACCCGGTGCAACCCTTCCCGTTTCGCGGTGGCGAAGTGCTCCCGGAAGGGCTCGTTGGGATAGAGCCGCTCGCTCCCGGAAAAACCCAGGGCCGTCACGATCCCCCGTTCCCGGCCCGCCAGCGCCCATTCCACGGTGCGGTCCGCCGGCTCGACGCCCACGTTCCTCACAATGTCCGGGATCAGCCTCAGGGTGACGCCGTAGCGCCGCTCCCCCTCGGCGATGGCCTCGGCCATGGCGGCCAGGACCTCGCCGCCGTTGGCGCCGTTCATCAGGTGGGTCGAGATGGTGAAGTGGGCCTCGGTGTGGACGACGTTCTGGTAGGCCTGCTCGGCCAGCACATCCAGCACCAGGAGCTGGAAGTCTTCGGGCCGGCGCAGGGCCTGGGAGCAGGCGAGGTATACCTTCACGAAGTGCTCGAAGTCCGTGAAGCGGAACCAGCGCTTGAGGCCGGCCTCGTCTTTGGCTGGCAGGTCGATGCCGTTCCGGCGGGCGAGCTCCAGCAGCACGGCCGGACGCATGGAGCCTTCGAGATGGACGTGCAGCTCGACCTTCGGCATGCGAAGCAGGAAGCGGTCGAGGCTCATGCGTGCACCGTCCGCCCCGCAGGTCCAAGGCGCTCGCGCAGGCGGGCGAGCACGGACTCGGGCACCAGGCCCGTCAGGTCGCCGCCCAGGGCGAAGACTTCCTTGACCAGCCGGCTGGAGAGGTAGATGTAGTCTTCCTTCGGCATCATGAAGACCGTCTCGACCCGCGGGTTGAGCCGCCGGTTCATGAGGGCCATCTGGAGCTCGTATTCGAAGTCGGAGACGGCGCGCAGGCCGCGGATCACGGCCCGGCCTCCCACCCGGTCCATGAAGTCGACCAGCAGGCCGGAGAAGCTCTCGACGCGGCAGCCGGTCCCCACGGATTCGCGGATGGACTGGATCCGCTCCTCGACGCTGAAGAGCGGCTGCTTCTTTTCATTCACCAATACGGCCACGACCACCTCGTCAAAGAGCGGACGGCACCGCTCGATGATGTCCAGGTGGCCGTTGTGGATGGGGTCGAAGGACCCGGGGTAGACGGCGATCCGCTGGTGCTCATCGCTCCTGGGTGAGATTGAAGGTGACGACGTTCTGAGCGGCGTCCGTGACCCGCAGCAGCGCGAGGTCCCCCGGCTTGCCCGCCTCGATCAGGAGGATCTCGGTGCGCCCGTCGAGCAACCCGTCGGCGGCCCGGACCGGCTTCCACTCCTCCGCATTCACACTGTACACCGCTTCCCGGATCGGGCTGGCCGCGTCCTGCACCGTGACCCTGAGCGCGCCCCCCTTGTCCCGGTCCGTCCCCACCGGTTCTTTCCGAATCAATTGGGGCGGCGCGTGGTCCACCACCACGGGATCGCTGACCCGCTCGGCCACCAGCGCGGCCTCGGGATCGTTCGACGGCAGGTCGGAGGCCCGCAGGCGGAAGCGGTAGATCCCGTCGGGCAGCGACAGGGAGTCGAAGCTGTAGTAATCGTCTTTCAGCTCGTCCACGACTTTGAGCCACTCCCCTTCCTTGGGGTCTCCTCCCTCGCTTTGGGCGGGCCGGAAGGAGAGATCGTAGACCAGATCATCCCCGTTGGGATCGGCCGCCGACCAGCGCAGCGTCTGGAAGCCGAGCTTCCACAGGACCTTGTTGCGGCCACCGCCCCCTCCGTCGTCTTCCGCGGCTGCCGTCAGGCTGGTGAAGATCCCCTCCCGGTTGGGATGGGCGGGCTCATAGACCTGGTTCGAGGGATTGAAGTTGGCGGGCACCAGGATCTGCCCGGGCTCGAGCGCCGTGAGGCCGCCGATCTTGGGGCTCAGGTTCTCCTGGCGATAGGAGAGCTCGGTCTCGTAGATCCGCGGCGAGGAACCGCCACCTCGATCACTGCCGGCGCGCAACTCGGCCCGGAACTGGACGTAGCGTCCCCGGGGCACGTCCGAGAGGGAGATCTCGGAGCCTTCGCGCGGCTCGGTCCAGGCGGACCAGGTGCGGTCCGGCTCGGCGCTGACGCCGCTGCGGAACGAGAAGCGGATCGAGCCGTCCCCTTTCCAGAAGAAGGTGCCGAAGCGCGCCACCTGCTCGGCGTCGAGCGCCGGGCTGGTGTAGGTGCCCGTCCGCTCCGTGTCCGCGGTCACGCGGAAGACGGCCGCCGCGTTGGTGGTGGCGAAGACGGGGCCGGGATCGCCGGGCAGCACGGTCACGATCTGCCGCTCGTCCACGTCCTTTTCCAGGATCATCTGCTGATCGGCCCAGCGGTAGAGCTTGCCTTCGAGGCCGGTCGCCGCCCACAGCCGCCCGCCCTGCCAGGCGAGGTCGTAGACCGTGTCGTCGGCGAAGGTCCAGAGGCTCTCCACAACTCCAGCCGGGGTGATCGAGAGCACCTCGCTCCGGGGCACTCCCGTCCGCCGCCCGCCACCCGCCGCCGGGGCAGACCCCGCAGGCGCCGAATCGATCTGCTCCACGGTGACGGAGACCTGCGGCTGGCTGCCGCTGCCCCCTTGTTTCGCACCGCCCTGCGCCGGGGCCGCCGCCGCGGCCGGGTCCCGGGCCTGGTCCACCAGGCTCGCCTCGGAGGAGATCACGCCGGCGTAGCAGGTGCCGTCCGGGGCCGCTGTCAACGAGACGATCTCAGGGCCTTCGGCGTCGTAGAGGGTGCGGGCTTGCCCGTCGCGGGAAATGCGCAGGATCAGGCCCTCGCCCGCCGTGCCTGCCAGGACGTCCCCACCAGGCACCGTCTCGACGGCTCGCACGTGGGTGTCGTCGCTGTCGTAGAGCACCTCCCCCTTGCCCTTGGCGTCCACGCGGAAGAGCTTGCCTTCCGTGCCGGTGCCCACCAGCAGCCCGCCGTCCGAGGAACGGGCGAGCGCCCAGATGTAGGTCTCGCCGGGATCGAAGAAGACTTCGCCCTTGGCGTTCTTGCCCGCGCTTTTTCCAGGTGGGATCCGGTAGACCTTGCCCCGCGGCGACGTGCCCGCGAAAACCGTTCCATCCGGATCCGCCCAGACGGCGAAGACCTCGGGCTCGGGCGCGGCGAACAACTCGGTCACCTCGCCCTTGCGGTCCACCTTGAGCACCTTGCCGGCGTTGCCCGTGCCCACCACCCAGCCGTCCGGATGGACGGCGGCGGCGAGCAGGAACGGCTCGGAGATCGAGGCCACCCGGTCCACCCGGGGGGCGAGCTCGATGCGGCCGAGCGAGTCCACGCTGACCCCTTCCAGGGTGCCGGAGAGAAAGGCCGCCTGGCTCTGTGCCTGAAAAATCTTCACCTGCGTACCGAACGATGGAACCGCCGCCAGAGCCAGCAGCCCCACCCCCGCAATCACCCCCAGAAACCTCGATCTCATGAACGCCCCTTCTCGTTGGCCGCCGCTCCCTTGGCTTCCGCGGCGGCTCCCTTCTCCGTCCCTTCCTGTCCCTCGCCCGCGAACGGCTCGCGGCGCCGGACCTCCAGATCGATCCTCACCAGCCCCTGCACGGGCATGTCCATGACCTCGCGCTTCTCCTGGGCGACGGTGGTGCGCAGCGCCGTGGCGCTCCCCGAGGCCGCGGCGCCCCACAGCGAGCGCACCGAGCCCGGCAGGCGCGGCATGATCTCGCCCGCCACCGAGAGGCCGGGGCCGCCGTAGACCCCCAGCACCATCAGGTCGCGCCGGGAGTGGAACGAGCGCAGCAGCTCCAGGGCCTGCGGGAAGGTCACCGGCTCGGCCGGCTCCATGGCCAGCCGGGCGGCGTCCACGCTCGCGCCGTCGCCCACCAGCAGCGAGTAGCGGCCGGCCGGCAGGTCCTCCGGCAGATCGAGCGAGAGCGAGTGGCGGAAGCGCTCGCCCCGGTAGGCCACGAGGTCCAGATTGAGGCTCACCTTGTCTCCCGGCCGCACCACCGTGCGGCTGGCGTTGGCCCCCACCAGGGCGGCCATGAGCGGCCTCTGCGTCTGGACGATCTCGACCTCGATGTCTTCCAGGCTCACCTTCTCGAGCGGGTTCTGGGAGAGATAGGAGATGACCGAGAGCAGGAACGTCGAAGCCTCCGTGGTGGCGGTATCGCCGTCGAAGCTCTGGCGCACCTCGAGGTCGCCGTAGCGGGACAGCTTCAGGCGCGCCGTCATGTCGAGGCTCTGGGAGCCCGTCGTGTAGCTCGCCGACTCCAGGCCCGCGATCACCGTGCTCCCCACCAGCAGGGGCATGAACTCGGGGAGATCCGCCAGGCGCATGCGGTACTCGCGCGGCACGCTCGCCCTTGATCCGCAGGACCATCGGCACCATGGGCGCCGGCACGCCGATCCGCCCCTGGATGCCCATCTTGCGGTCCTGCTCGAACGAGCCCACGATCCGCCCGGTGTTCGAGATCTTGAACGAGTTGTTCTGGCTCGACAGGACGGTCACCACCTCCGCCGTGGCCATAGGCACCCGCAACGGCCCGAGCCCCAGGAAGGGATGGCCGAAGGCGAGCACCTGGTCGCCGTATTGATCGGTCACCGTGCCGTTGGCCGCCAACTGGAAATCGCCGTCCACCAGCACCACGGCCACCGACTTGCCGGGCGCGAGCTCGTCCGGCACCGACCCGGGCGCCGCCTTGCCCGCGGAGGAGACGTTCCTCAGCGCCTGGCGCAGCAGGCCCTGCGACTGCTCGCCGAAGCCCGAGGCCGTCCACTGCACGGCCGCCGCGGCGCCGTCCACGAACCGCGGCTGGAGCTTGGCGAGCTGCTTCATGAGCAGGTCCTGGGGCACGCGTCCGCCGAGGATCTCCGAGAGATTGAGGGGAGGAGGAGGCGGAGTGACCGGGAGGGGCTTGAGGCTCGACAGCTCGCGCATGGACTCGATCGGCGTGATGCCCGCGATCGCCTCGTTGGTGAACGGCCAGCTGAAGGCCACGGCGCCGGCCAGGCGGCCGTCGAGGAACACCGGGCTGCCGCTCATGCCGCCGGCCACGCCGCTCTTCTCCAGGCCATGGCCCGTCAGCCGGGCCAGGATGTAGCTCACGTCCGGGCTGACGTTGCGCATGACGCCGATCACCTCGACGTCGAACCGCTCGGGCTCCGTGCCGGAAAACACCGACAGGCCATAGCCGCGCTGCCCCCGCTGGACCTCCGCGAGCGGGATCGTGGGCAGCGCGCCGGACGGTATCGCGGATACGGCCGGGGCCGCCGCGGCATCGTCTTTGTTCGCGGCGTCCGCGGCGTCCGCGGTCCCCGCAGACGTCGGTACCGCGCAAAGCAACGCTGCCATCAAGAGCAGGGCTGCTCGGATCGAGGGGTCAATTCTTGGATGTCTCATACCGGCTCTCTCCCGTAGACGATCGAGCGAACGTCTCCATCAGCCGCTCGGCGGGAAATCTCCCTGCTCGTAGAACCACCAGCCCCTCCTCTTCTATTGCCACCAGCGTCGACGGCGGCCCGCCCGGCAGCACGCCGCCGTCCACCACCACCGCGTCCTGGCCCGCCAGCAGCTCCGCGGCCTCGGCCGGGTCCAGGACCGGCTCCTCGCCACTCCGGTTGGCGCTGGTCGCCGTCAGGCCGTGCCCGAGCTCCGCCAGCAGGCCCAGAAGCCTCTCGTGATCCGGCACCCGCACCGCCAGCGTCCCCGTACCGGCCGAGGCCGGGAGCGGCCGGGCGATCGGCAGGATCGCCGTGAGCGGCGCCGGCCAGTGCTCCAAGAGACACTCCACTATATAAAGGTTGGGATCGACTCCCAAATCCGCGAGCTGCTCGCGGCCCGAGACCACCACCGGCAGAGGCTTGCCCGCTTCTCTCACCTTGATCCGATAGACCGCCTCGACCCCCGCCGGGTTCCGGGGATCGGCCCCCAGCCCGTAGCTCGACTCCGTGGGGAACGCCAGGACGCCGCCGCGGGCGAGGAGGGCTCGCAGAGGCTCGACGGGATCGCCCCAGTGCCAGACCCTCACCTCCCCGGCCCTCCTCTCCCGTCCCTCCTCCCGCCCTTCCGGGGAGAGGAGGGAGAAAGACCAAAAATCGCAAAAAAGTTCCCTCTCCCCTCTCCCTGGCAGGGGCGGGCGGAGGGCCGGGAGAGGGGCCGGGGGTGAGGGCTCACTTCTTCTTCCGCGCCGCCCCGGAGATCAGCTCCTGGGCGTGGGAGAGGGAGAGGTCCGTGATCTTCTTGCCGGCCAGCATGCGGGCCACCTCCTCGACTCGGGAGTCGGAGCCCAGCTCCTCCACCCGCACGCTGGTCCGGCCCCCGTCCACCTTCTTGCTGACCTTGAAATGGAGGTCGGCGTGGCTCGCGACCTGCGGCAGGTGGGTCACGGCGAGGATCTGCCCGCCCTTGGCCAGGCGCTGGAGCTTGGCCCCCAGGGCGGCGGCCTCGGCGCCGCCGATGCCCGTGTCCACCTCGTCGAAGACCAGCGTGGGGCTCGCCTTCTCGGCCTCACCCCGCGAAGCGAGCTGCAGGGCGAGATGGATGCGCGACAGCTCGCCGCCCGAGGCGATCCTGGCGAGCGGACGCGGCGTCTCACCCGGGTTCGGCGCGAAGAGGAAGACGACCTGATCGATCCCGTCGCGGCCGAAGTCGACCTCTTCTCCTTCCGATTGTCCTTCCAACAAGCGCAGCGGGCTCCCTGCCCGGCGCCGGCGCTCCAGCGACACGGCCAGCCGGGCGCGGGCGAGCCCCAGATCCTTGAGCTCCCCCTCGATCCGCTCCACCAGGGCCTTGCCCCAGGTCTCCCGGGCCTTCGACAGGGCGAGCGCCGCCTCCCGGTACTCCTTCAGGGCCGCGGCCACCTTCGCCTCCAGCTCGTCGCGGTTCGCGTCGTCCCCTTCCAGCTCGGCCAACTCGGCCTCGATCTCCGCCCGCCGGGCGAGCACGGCGGCCGAATCCCCTCCATGCTTGCGGCAGAGGCGCTCGATCAGGGCCAGCCGCTCCTCCACGAAGTCGAGCCGGGCCGGATCGGCCTCCAGGCCGTCCAGCCGGTGCTGAAGCGAACGCGCCGTCTCCGACAGGCGGATGCGCACCTCCTCCATCTCGGCCCCCCAGGCCGCCGCCTGCGGCTCCCAGGCCTCCACCTCGGCGAGGAGGGACCGAGCCTTGCCGACCCGTTCCACGGCCGCGCCCTCCTCGTCGAAGAGCAGCGAGAGAGCCGTGCCCAGCGAGCGGGTGATGGCCTCGGCGTTCCGCAGCACGTCCCGCTCCGCCCTGCAGCTCCGCGTCCTCGCCGGCCCGCAGCTTGGCGGCGTCGATCTCGCCCGCCTGGAAGCGCAGCAGGTCCAGCCGCTCACGCCGCATCCGGTCGTCTCCAGAAAGGCGCTCCAGCCGCTCGGCCAGACGCGTGTAGCCGTCGAACGCCTCGGCCACCGGGCGAGGAGCGGACCGGCCTCGGGACCGCCGGAACGGTCGAGCATGGCCCGCTGGAGGTCCGGCTCGATCAGCCCCAGCTCGTCGCTCTGGCCATGGATGCGCAGGAGATAGGGGGCGAGGTCCGCCAGCAGCCGCAGGGTCGTGGGCTGATCGTTGACGAACACGCGGTTCCGGCCGCTCCGCCCGATCTCCCGGCGGATGAGGACCTCCCCCCCCTCCGCCTCCAGCCCGGCTTCCTCCAGGACGTTCCGCCAGCCCTCCCCCTCCGGCTCGAACACGCCGGAGACCGTCAGCGCCTCGGCTCCCGTACGCACCATCTCCGTGCTTGCCCGCGCCCCGGCCAGCAGGGAAAGCGAGTCCACCACGATGGACTTGCCCGCCCCCGTCTCGCCCGAGAGCACGTTGAACCCCTCGCCGAATTCGACGGAAGCCTCGGCCAGTACGGCCAGGTTGCGGACATGGATCTCGCGGAGCAAGACGGAAAGGCTCGGCTCAGTTCAACAGTCGGGTCATATGGGACTGGAAAGACGTTACCTCGGGACGGGAGGAGTCTACCAGAGCGACGAGCCGGAGACGAGCCGGACGAGGATCGCCGGGGAGTTGAACTTTTTGCTACTTCCGGAGTATTCTGGGAGCATGGTGCCCAAGGACCGTCTCGCAGAAGCCATTCAATGCTCCTCCGAAGTAATGAGCGGAACACCGGTCTTCAAGGGCACTCGCGTACCGGTCCAAACCCTCATCGATCACCTCGAAGCCGGAGACAGTCTCGATGTCTTTCTCGCGGACTTCCCCTCAGTGACTCGGGAACAGGCCGTCACGGTTCTCGAGTTGGCGAAGGACGCCCTGCTGGCGGACGCTGATGCGGCTCTTGCTTGACGAGTCGCTGCCGTACCGCCTCAAAACAGTCTTCCCCGGTCATCGAGTCCATACGGTAGCCGAGATGGGCTGGAAGAGCTTCAGCAACGGAGAGCTTCTCGCCCGAGCAAGCGGTTTATTCGAAATTTTCCTGACACCTGACAGGAAGCTTCAATATCAGCAGAATGTACCGCAGTTTGACATTACGGTCATTGTCCTTATTGCTCGCCGGAACCGCTTTCAAGACTATGAACCGTTGATCCCCCGGGTAACCGAGGAACTGGCCAGAATTCGCCCGGGAGAGGTGCTCCGCATTTCGGCTTGACCGTTTCGCTCCCCCCGTCACGGTACCCTCCCCGACCACCGGGCGGCATTCCCCGCTTCGAACCCGTCCGAGAAGACCGAGACGCGCGCCCGCCGCAGAAGGCCTTTGGGATAACTGCCTGTCGACATAAATTTGCTTTAAGCTATTTAGTTTTATACGATTCTGCTCGGCCGCCCGCTGTTGGAGCGGCCTGTGACCGTTCATGGAGGAAAGAGCATGAAGAACGTCCTACGCTTGACTGCCGTGTCGTCCCTGCTGGCTCTCGTCTGGGTCCACCCGGGAACCGCTTCATCCACGAAGTCCCAGGCTCCCCGGACGCCAGCCCCCAGCGAGATCAACCTGATCGAGATCGGGATTCCCAAGACGGTAGAGAAGGCCTGCCGGGTCGTCATTCCTGTGGCCGCGGACGACTACGTCAACACGGCGAAGAATACTCCCGTGACCTTCAGCCCCCTGTGGAACGACACCGACACTCCGGCTCAGGATCTCAACAGCTTCAGCCAACCCCAGCATGGAACCGTAGAACTGGTGGGCATTGATGCCCTGAAGTACACGCCCGATGCGGGTTACGTGGGCAGCGACAGCTTCAGCTACGTGCTCGGCGGCTGCCTGCAGTGCTTCAACGGCTGGTGCTCCGAGCCGGAGGTTGACGACGGCATGGTCTACATCACCGTCACCAACTGATTCTCGCCCGACCATAGAGGCGGCCTCATGGGGCCGCCAGCGGCGAGCCCAGGAGGCTGTCCAGCGGGCTTGGCGTGTGCCCCTGGGAGCGCCGGTATCCCTTCCGACCAACTCCGCTTTTGATTAGAAGGGCCGGCAGGGATGCCAGCGCTCCCAGGAAGGCGCTACGCCAGCGGTCGGACTTCAGCCGGCGAGACACCGGGCGAGATCCGCGGCCTCGGCGACGGCTGGCCACACCTTCAGGTAGTGCGCCTTCCCATTCCTGCTCATTTCAATTAAAATGTAGATATTTTCAATAGAAAGAAGGGTAGCCATGTTACCAAAAATCTACAAGGCAAATTGGCAGAGCCTCACCTTCGCTCTGCTGCTCGGGCTTGCCGCGGTGCCGGCCCTTGCCGAGGACACCGAGTACGACGAATGCGACGCCAAGTTCATCGCGTTCCTGGGCTCCGACACCTATCAGTTCTCGCCCCTCCTGCCGGACGAGCTCGGCAAGGTCCGCCTCTACTCCGTGCTTTCCTATCAACGGGCGGCTGCCACAGAGGACTATGGCCGGGCGTTCTGGCGCCTGGAGATCCGCGGTCCCGCAGACCGCTCGCAACGGCTCGTCCGCACCGCTGAAGGGAGTGTCCGCATCGACGCCGCGGGCCAGGCCGTGGCCGAGGTCTTCTGGGACGGCCGCGATGAGAAGGGACGCAGGGTCCCCGCGGGAACGTATCAATATACCTTCCTCGGCCGCTTCGCTCCCGACCGGCTGTTCCAGGACAAGCTCATCCTCGACTTTGACGATCTGGCCGGCGCACCCGGAGTGGACGAGGCTGCGGCCTCCACGTTCGACGTCATCGTAGACTATGAGATGACCGCCGGTACCGCCGTGCGCCTGCGCATGAGCAAGGCGCTCGGGTCCTGCCAGATGCAGCAGAACACGCCCATCGAAGCGGGCTTCGGCTACAACTTCTATTACGGCTCTACCCACAGCCATTCGAATTATTCGGATGGCGGCCAGCCCACCAGCGCCTGCTCGTCGGGCAACCCTTATGGCAGCGGCACGTTCAATCCCGCCGCCGTCTATGATTTCGCTCGTCATTCCGCAGGGCTCGATTTCTGGGTGATCAACGAGCACAACCACCTGATCAATGACTCCGTGACCCGGAACAACCCTCCGTTGACCGAAGCCAAGGTCCGCCAGCGCTACGCGGCCGGCCTTGCCGCGGCCAACACCGCGACCGTCAACGGCGTCTTCATCGCGCTCTACGGCATGGAATGGGGCGTCACCACCAGCTCGAACCAGGGGCACGTCACGCTGCTGGAAACCCCCAAGCTCTTCGGCTGGGAAACCTGCACCAATTGCAACGGGCCCACCGCTCAATGCACCCCAGGCAAGAACTGCTATTTCGACGTCTTCACGCCCAAGAGGTACGGCTATCTGACGCTGTACAAGCGCTCGGTCGAGAACCCCTCGCCCGCCGGAGCCCTCGGCATCCTCTGCCATCCCTCGACCGGCGAGTTCGACAACTACGCTTTCAATCCCGACGCCGACCAGGCCCTCCAGGGCATCGCCGTGCGCAGCGGGCTGGCCTTCAACACCGCGGCCAACTGTGCCGATGCCAACGTGGCCTCGACCGATTACACGCCTCGCTGGCGCGAAGCTCTCAACAAAGGTTTTCATCTCGGGCCGGTGGCCGACCATGACACCCACTGCAACAATTTCGGCGTGGGCATCCCCAACCGCACGGTCTACCTGCTGCCCAACAGCGCCTCGCCGGCTCTCACCAAGACCGCCCTCCTCCAGGCCCACAAGGCCCGCCATTTCTTCGCCACCGAAGACTCCAACGCCCAACTCGTCTTCGCCACGCAGGACGGCAGCCACGTCATGGGAGACCTCTTCGACGCCGCCGGCTCGGCCACCCTGCGGGCGGCCGTCTACGATCCAGGCAACGAAACCGTGGCCAGGCTGGAGATCTGGCGCGGCCAGACCGGCGGCGGCGGCCCCGCGTCGCCCTACCGTACCGTCTTCAACCGGTCGAGCCTGACGCTCACGGAGACGCTGGACTCCGGCACTTATTACTATTACGTCCACGCCGTCCAGTCCGACGGCCACGACCTCTGGTCGGCTCCGATGTGGATCACCTACGGCCCCGGCGGAGGAGGAGGCGGTGGCGGCAGCACCGAAGAGGACGTCTCGGGCTGGCGGCTCTCGCAGCTCAATGCCAGCCACAACTACACGATCCCATCCGGAACGGTCATCCCCGCCGGCGGTTACCTGATCATCGGCCGCAAGGCCTCCCAAGCGGCTTTCGAAGCCTTCTGGCGCGGCCGCGCGCCGTTGCCCGCGAATGTGCTCTACCTGGATTCCAGAGACAGAATGCCCTTGATCAACGGCAGCGAGACTTTCGACCTCTTCGACGCCGCGGGTAACCTGATCGATGGCAGGACCATCGCCATGGCGGCCAAGGCCGGCCAAAGCATCCAGCGCAAGGACCCGTGCAACTCCCCATCCGCCACCGCAAGCTGGACGGTCTTCGGGTCTTCTTCGGGCACCCCGGGAAGCGGTGCTGGCGACGGCTGCGCCAAGGGTGTGGTGATCAATGAATTCTCGGATGCGCTGGGAACGGGCAACTACATCTACGAGTTCATCGAGTTGCACAACGACCAGTAGGGTTCACGCCAGGCCCAAGCGGCCGGCCGGCTCAGCCTCCCCTCCTGCAGCACCTCTCTTCCTAGAGGCGCTCCCATACCGGGCGTGCGCTGTGGAAGGAGACACCATGAAGAGTTGGAAGAGTCTCGTCTTCGCTCTGCTGTTCGGCCTTGCCGCCATACCGGCTTTCGCCGAGTACGACGAATGCGATGCCAAGTTCATCGCGTTCCTGGGCTCGGACGCCTATCAGTTCTCGCCCCGCCTGCCGGATGAGCTCGGCAGGGTCCAGCTCTACTCGGTCCTCTCCTATCAGCGGGCGGCCGCCGGGCAGGACTACGGGCAGGGGTTCTGGCGCCTGGAGATCCGCGGTCCCGTGGGCCGTGCGCAGCGGCTCGTGCGCACCGAGGAAGGGAGTGTCCGCATCGACTCCGCGGGCCAGGCCGTGGCCGAGGTCTTCTGGGACGGCCGCGATGAGAAGGGACGCCTGGTGCCCGCGGGGACGTATCAGTACACCTTCCTCGGCCGCTTCGCTCCCGACCGGCTGTTCCAGGACAAGGCCGTGCTCGGCTATGGCGATCTGGACGGCGCGCCCGGTGTGGACGAGGCCGCCGCTTCCACTTTCGACGTGATCGTGAATTATGGGATCACCGCTGACGCCGCCGTGCGCCTGCGCATGAGCAAGGCGCTGGGATCTTGCCAGATGCAGCAAAATACGCCCATCGAGGCGGGCTTCGGCTACAACTTCTACTACGGCTCCACGCACAGCCACTCGAATTATTCCGACGGCGGCCATCCCACCAGCGCCTGCTCGTCGGGCAATGCCTACGGCAGCGGCACGTTCGATCCCGCCGCCGTCTACGATTACGCCCGCAATTCCGCCGGGCTCGATTTCTGGGTGATCAACGAGCACAACCACCTGATCAATGATTCCGTGGCCACGAACAACGCTCCGGTGACCGAGGCCAAGGTCCGCCAGCGCTATGCCGCCGGCCTCGCCGCGGCCAACGCCGCGACTGTCAACGGCACTTTCGTCGCGATCTATGGCATGGAGTGGGGCGTCACCACCAACGCGGATCAGGGGCATGTCACGCTGCTGGAAACCCCCAAGCTGCTCAGCTGGGAGACCTGCAGCACCTGCAACGGCCCCAATGCCGAATGCGCCCCGGGCACGAACTGCTATTTCGACGTCTTCACGCCCAAGAGGTTCGGTTACCTGACGATGTACAAGCGCTCCGTCGAGAACCCCTCGCCGGCTGGAGCCCTCGGCATCCTCTGTCATCCCTCCACCGGCGAGTTCGACAACTACGCCTTCAACTCCGACGCCGACCAGGCCCTCCAGGGCATCGCCGTGCGCAGCGGGCTGGCTTTCAACACCACGACCAACTGCGCCGACGCCAACGTGGCCTCGACGGACTACACGCCCCGCTGGCGCGAAGCCCTCAACAAGGGTTTCCATCTCGGGCCGGTGGCCGACCATGACGCCCATTGCAACAATTTCGGCGTGGGGATTCCCAACCGCACGGTCTATCTGCTGCGCAACAACGTCTCGCCGGCGCTCACCAAGAACGCCCTCCTCCAGGCCCACAAGGCCCGCCACTTCTTCGCCACCGAGGACTCGAACGCGCAGCTCGTCTTCGCCACGTCGGACGGCAGCCGCGTCATGGGAGACATCTTCAGCGCCGCGGGCTCGGCCACTCTGCGGGCGGCCGTCTACGATCCAGGCAACGAGTCCGTGGCCACTCTGGAGATCTGGCGCGGACAGATCGGCGGCGGTGTCCCCGCATCGGCCTACCGGACGGTTTCCAACCAGTCGAGCCTGACGCTCACTGAGAATCTGACTTCCGGGACTTATTATTATTATGTTCGCGCCGTCCAGTCCGACGGCCACGATCTCTGGTCGGCTCCGATGTGGATCACCTACGGCCCCGGCGGAGGCGGCGGCACGAACGTCGACGTCTCAGGCTGGAGGATCTCGCAGCTCAACGCCACCTACAACTACACGATCCCGGCCGGCACGGTCATTCCGGCGGGCGGTTATCTGATCGTCGGCCGCAACGCCTCCAAGAGCGCCTTCGAAGCGTTCTGGCGCGGCGGCACGCCGTTGCCCGCGAACGTGCTCTATCTGAATTCCGGAGATACCATGCCGGTGATCAACGGCAGCGAGACCTACGATCTCTACAACGCCGCGGGCACGCGGATCGACGGCAGGACCATCGCCATGGGTTCCAGCGGCGGCAGCAGCGTGCAGCGCAAGGACCCATGCAACTCCCCGTCCGCCACGGCGAGTTGGAGCGTCGTCGCATCCGCTTCGGGTACGCCGGGAAGCGGCGCGGGCGCCGGCTGCGCCAAGGGCGTGGTGATCAATGAATTCTCGGATGCGCTGGGCACGGGGAACTTCATCTACGAGCTCATCGAGCTGCACAACGACCAGTAGGGGCGGCGCCATGTGGCCGCCCCGGGTGAGGCCGATCACTCCAGCTGCTTGTCCTCGCCCTTGGCCTTCTCCATCGCCTCGGGCTCCAGCTCTTCCGCGCTCCGGTTGAGCCGGATGAACACGCCCCAGGCGGCCAGCAGAGCGGCCGCGGCGAAACCGATCATGGAAGCCTGGGGCAGAAGCCTGGGGTCGTCATGGATGAAGCGGAAGACGGCGACCAGGGTCTCGATCGAAAGGGATACGATGACCACGATCAGGAAACGTGAGAGGAAGCGCCGGACCCGGGTCGGCGCGCTCATGTGCGCTTCTCTCAGGATCTCCTCTTCGTAGATCGTCTGCCCCAGTTCCAGCGCGGCGACGGCGATGGTCAGCAACCCGATGGCTTCGAGGACGGCATTGAACCGGGTTCTCGGATCCAGGCCGCCACTGAGATTGATGCCTTGCCAGAGCTCCAGGGCGGCGAAGACGATCAAGGCGATCCCGCAGCCGTAGAAGAGCAGCGCGATGGCCGAGTAGCCGGCCGCGAAAAGGGTGCGAACGATCCTCATGGCGGGAGGATCTGAACGCCGTACCGCTCCTCCAGGAGCCGCGCGTGGTACCGCACGTGGCCGGCCAGGATGTAGGCCAGGGCCCGCGGCGAGATCGGATTGCCGTCGGCCGTGCCGATCCGCCGCGACGCCTCCTCATCCAGGGCCCGGAACATCGCCACGTGGCTGCGCCGCAGGCCTTCGAATTCCTGGAGCATTTCCGCCAGGGTCCGGCGGTCGTGCTCCCCCAGGGCCGCGTAGGACTCGAAGTCCACGCCCGGGAGCGGCTGCGCCTCCCCTCGGGAGAAGCAATAAGCCCGGAATCCCAGCACCCGCTCGACGTCCACGAGATGTCCCACCACCTCCCGCACGCTCCACTTGCCGGGCTCGTAGCGATACCCGCCCCGCTCCTCGGGAACGCCCGCGAAGAGCGCTCCCAGGTCGCGCGGCTGCTCTTCGAAGAGCTTCAGGACGTCCTCTCCCTCTCCGACCAGAGAGATGTATTTTCCGTAATAAGGGATGTACTCGGCCGGCGAGGGTCGTTCCAAGGGCGGTCCCCCTACCAGACGTCTCGGGGCGAAACGGACGAGCTCTCCGGGTGCTCTTCGGACTCGATGGAACGGAGGAGCTCCGCCGGGCTCTCCTTCACCTCCAGGGTGCTCCCGGAGGCGAGGTGGACCACGCTCCCCTCCCGCGGCTCTCCCTTGATGCGATCGAGGATGGCGGCGATCTGTGAGATCTGGAGGTTGGCGTGCTTGCCGTCGAGGGTGGTCGCGAGGATCCAGGCCATGACCCCGAAGGGTATCACGCACCCGGGCTCAACCGTCGCCCTCCTCGTCCTCGTCCTCCTCGCCGTCTTCCCCGTCCTCGTCCCCGCGCGGCCAGGTGTTGAACACGAGGACCTCGCCCTCGACGAGGGCCTGCTCGAAGAACTCGCGGTCCTCATCGTCCTCGCCATAGCTCCCGCTGTCGACGACCGCCCCCTCTTCGAGGGCCTCCACGGACCAGCCGTACTCGTGGATCAGGTCCTTGGCGCGCGCTTCCGCCTGATAGCGGTCGCTGCCATCGCTCCGGATCCAGCAGTTGACGTAGGCGCCCCCGGAGTCCTGGAATTCCCTGGCGTCAGGGGTGGGAACGGCGAGAAAGGTGTAGAAGAACATGGTCATGGCGGGTACCCTCCTGGGAGCACTCCCTTACCAGCAGGAAGATACCGCAATCAGGTGCCGATCACGATGTCCTGCGCGGCTGCCGGTGGCGGTCCACCCAGTAGCCCCAGGCGACGAGGAGCCACATCGCCTGGGCGCTCCAGGCGACCGCGGCGACGCTCGGCGGCGGCGGACCGAAGAGGTTCGCGAAGTAGACGATCCCCAGGAAGGCGACCAGCCCCCACAGCCCGAGGGTTCCCCAGCGGTCGAGCGCCCGGGTGGACCGCGCGTAGAGGCCCACGCCAACGGCGAAGAGAGCCAGCTCGACGGCCACGGTCGCGGGGAGCGAATTCCAGAGCCCCAGCCCGAACCGCTCCGTGCCGTGGACCGTCAGGGGCATGTCGGGGCGGTGGCTCAGGAAATCAAGGAGCCAGTGGCTGACCACCAGCGCGCCGACGACGACCGCTGCGGTTCTGGCAGCCGGCCGCGACCGCCGGAGAGCCCAGTAGACGAGAGCCAGGGCCGTGCCCCAGAGCAGCATCGCCACCAGGCTGTGGGAATAGGGGTAGCGGATGAAGTCGAGAGGCGTGACCACCGTGATCCCCGGCCGGATCTCGAACCTCTCCATTCCCAGAAGGACGAAGGTAGGCCAGAGGAGATCGGCGAGTTGGCACGCCAGGAAAGCCGTGCCCAGCGAGAGGGCGGGAGCCACGGGCTTGGCCCCGAAGCCGAGCGCGAAATGTCCGATGAACATGGGGGGTAGTTTATCTGCCCACGTAGATAAAACCAGCCCAGTAGTAAGGGTGGCTGTTATGGGCGACTTCCAGTTGAGCACGGCGCAGACCCTCGGGAGCCGGCTCGTCCGGCCGCCATTGCTCGTAGAAACGCACCATCAAGTTGGTCGCGGCGATGCTGTTGATCGGCCACAGCGAGCCCACGACACCCTCGGCTCCGGCCTCCAGGAAGGCTCCTGTCAGCCCCGTTACCTCGTCCACGAGGTCTTCGCCGGCGAGAGCAGTCTCGCAGGCTGCGAGCACGACCAGGCGGGCTCTGAGGCGCAAGCCCATGACGTCTCCGAGCGTCAGGCGTTCGTCGCCTGCGAGCAACAGACCGCCTTCCCGGGGCTGGCCGGGGCTGGCGACTCCGTGGCAGGCGAAATGAACGACGTCGTGGCGAGGGAGCGCTTCAGCAACGTCCTTTCGAGTCGCCCCAGCGTGCCGGAGGTGAACGGCTCTCGGAGAAAAAGCCGCCACCGCAGCCGCCGCTTCCACCTTTGCGGAGGGCAGCGGCGGCGCGTAGGCCGAGAGCGGATCTTCCACCACCAGGGCGCTCGGCCCGGCCGGACCGGCAGCGTCAGCCTTTCGTACATCGAGGAGGACCCGCGCCGTGGGGACCCAGGTCAGGAGCAGATCGTCGAGGGCGTAGTGCCGGCCGTCGGCATGGCCATCCTCTGGTTTCCATGCGGCATGCAGCGGCAAGAGGCCGAGGAGCCCCGAGGGGATGAGGATCGCCTGTCCGTGTTGGGCCAGTGAGGGCATCAAGGGCCCCATGGCGGCGGTCCACAACCAGCGGGTGAGCTCGTCGAGATGGCTTTGGAAACTTGATATATCTGCTGCCCTGAGGCTTGCGAGATAAGTCTCGCTGCGCTGCCGGAGCGCTTCCTCCGTCAGCTCCGGGAGCCATTGAGCCCGAGTTCCCTGATCGTTCACGATCAAGGCGAGCCCGCCCCAGCGGGTGGCACTGAAATAGACCAGCGGCGAGCCTGTCGCGGCCTCGGCGAGCCCGTCCAGGTCGAACCGTTCGCGCCCAAGCACCGACGACAGGTGCAGCGCACGTCCCCGCTCCATTTCGAGAACCGCTGCCTTGCCATCGCCAGTCTTGGCGAGGGCGTACGCAGCTTGCGGTGCCAATCCCACCGCCTGGCGCAGCCGTGCATCCTTGTGGCTCAAGGGGACCTGTTTCTGGAACAGGGCTTGTAGCGCGTTCAGGGCATACCGGTAAGCCTCCGCCGCACCCTCCCAATCCTCTCCGTCTCCGGACCACCGGCCCCAGGCTGTCGCGGCATGGAGACAGACTTCCGGGAAGGCCTCCAAAGCGCGGGAGCAGACAAGGCGGTAGGACTCCGCAGCCTGTTTCCGGTCCTCCGGGCTGCCGGTCACAAGGCTGCGGAGTGCCCGCGCGCTCCCCTGGAGGACGAGGAGCCGGGGACGGGAGGTCGAGCCTTCAGGTGCATCTTCGAGGGCTTGGTCGACCAGCTCGCTCATCCTGTCGAGATCGCCGATTTCCGAGATTTCCGTATACCGCAACAGAAGTGCGCTCGCCAGATCCGCCATCAGGGAGTAGCGGCGTGGATCCCCGGCAGGCATCAGATCGAGAGATTCCTGGTAAAGCTCCAGGCAACGGGTAAGGTCGCCCAGCACTCTCTCGTAATCGAAACGGGCCAGGAGGCACGCCGCCAGATTGACCAAGTAAATGAATCGGTCAGGAGATCCCGCCGGCACGAGTTGGAGCGCCTCGGCCGCCTCCTCTACGGCCCGGCGAAGATCGGTGGCGCGTCCCAAGACCTGCCAGCTCAAACGCCGCATATTGGCAAGGTTGGTGAGACGGCCAGCACGAAACGGGTCGCTCACCGGAGACAGCGCGACGGCTTCCTCGGTGACTTTGATCGCGCGTTCGAGATCGGCGATCTCACCGCTCCGCTGGAAGCGATCTCCAAGATTGCTGCCCAGGTTGTGCAGCAATCCCGCATCCTGGGGCGCCGACTTCGAGCGCTCGCTCGAGCATCTGGATCGCGATTTCCAGATATTCGGGGTCGCCGGTTTCGTTGTATTGTGCCCGCATATCCCGGGTGAGGCCGGCGATCATTGCCGGGGATGGAAAGGCCAACGAGCCGTCCGGCATCCAGGTGTCCGCGAAGGTCGTTCCGTCGATCTTCGGGTCGGACATCCGGGCCTCCCTCAAGTCCGCTCCGGTGAGATCCGCACCGCTCAGATCGGTGCCGTAAATTCCAGCGCCCCGCAGGTTGGCGGACCGGAACGAGGCACCCTGCAACTCTCCCCCGAAGAAGCGGGCACCCGCGAGATGGGCCCGGTCGAAGCTCACCCGGGCTCCCAGGACGCCTTCGAGCTCCGCGTTCGCCAGCTCGGCATCCTCGAAACGGGCATCCGTGAGATCCGTGTAGGAGAGGATGGAGCCGTTGAGCTTCGCCCCGGAACAGTCAGCCCCTGGGAACCTGGCACCGAAGGCCTGGACGCCGGCAAGGCTCGCGCCGCGCAGGTTGGCGCCGCTGAAGTTGGCGTTGTTGAGATTGGCGCCGTCGAAGCAGACGCCCGCGAGCTGCGCATCATGGAAATCGGCGCCGTTGAGCGCAGCGCCTTTGTAATCCTTTTCCTGCGGGCTCACGGCTCCTCTTCTCCCGAGGTGTCCAGTGTGGCGGCCTTGGCCAGCAGATCCTCCGCCCGTTCGAGGTCGCGGGTCTCGCCGGCCCGCTCATAGCGCTGGCGAAGGAGCGCGGCCAGATCGTTCGAAACGCGATGCAGGCGCCGGGGAGAGTAGCTGGCAAGCGCCAGGACCGCCTCCAGGACCTGGATGGCTTTGCCGGCGTCGGAGTCCTCACCCGTCAGGCCCGAACGGATCCGCAAGGCTTCGGAAAGAGCCAACGATCGATCCACGAGCTTTTGTGGATGGAGGCCGGATACGGCGCGAGACTCATCCAACATCCGGATGGCCTCATCCAGCATTTCAGGGTTGGGGGATAACTGGTGGCGCCACAGCAGCAACGCTCCGCAAATGTGGAGGACTTCGGCCCTCTCCGCTGTCCCTGGAGCCAACGCCGCCAGGGCCTGCCGGCGCCATTCGATCGCGCGGTCAAGGTCCCGGAGGTCGCCGGTACGCTCGAACAGCGTACATCGGACACCGCTGGCGTTGAGCCTCAGCTGCGCTTGCTTTGGCGAATCCGGAGGGGCCTGCCTCGCCGCCTGCTCGATGCAATCGGTCGCCCGCTGGAGGTCGCCCGGGTTGCCCACGATCTCATACCGCTTGATCAACGCCGCCCCTAGATTGGACCGGTAATCTGCCAGGTAATCCTCACGGAACGAAGGGATCTTTCCCGCCAACTCCGCGGCCTTCTCCCAGGTCCCGATCATTTCGTCGAGGACTGACCGCTCTCCCAGCTCAAAGCTGTAGTTCAGATCGATCGCCAGAGTGTCCAGGCGATCCGGCAGGTTGGGGTCGTCCAGCGCGGTTTGTGCAACCGCCAGCCGGTGGCAGGCGATCGTCGAATCGAGGCCTGCATAATTCTGTGCCTGAGACAGGAGATTGCGGAAATGATTCCCCAGGAAGTACAGGGCCTCCGCGCTTTCCGCGGCCGAGGCGCCCTGCAGGGCCTGCAACAGCCATTCCGTCGCTCGGTCGAGCTCCTCGTCACGCGGCCAGGCCAGATAGCTGCCGGCCAGTTTGACAGCCAACTTGACGGCCAGGCCGGTCCGGTCCTCTGGCGGCGAGAGCTCCACCAGGCGCCGCCATCTGTCGATGGCAAGGTCTCTATCGCTTTGGTTTCCCGCTACGCGGTAACGGATCAGGGCGTCCGCCCCGGCGTTCTCGAGCACCACGGATTGGAAGGCTGCAGGTGTCTGATCGAAGCCCCCGTCCGAGAGCACTCTTCCCCACGCTTCGAGCGCCTCGTCCAGTGCTTGCCTGTCCTGCCCGCCTCGATGGCGCCGGCCGGCGGACAGGGCGTAGGGCAAAACCTCCTTGATGGAAGCCGGCAGAGACCGCCGCTGCTCTTCGAGCTGCAGCACCTCCCGGACCTCAGGTTGGCTCAGCAGCTCGGTGGCGCCGCCCGCCGGTGGGAGGTCCGCGCTGGCGCGGCGCAGCCGCCGGAACAAATCCAAGCGCACGCCCATGAGCGCCTCGGCTTCCAGCATGTTCCTCTGGCTCACCTCGGAGAGCACTTCCGCCATCAGCGCTTCGACCTCCGGGCTGCCCAGCTCCATCCGCGAGGCGGCAAACACGCGCACCGCATCCTCTGAAGAAGGAGCCTGCAGAAAGTCAATCACGGCTTTGTGCAGTGGGGGAACCGGGGCGGCCTCCCCATCCGATTTCCTGTCTTGAGCCATGTGATCTCTCCCAGGAATGAAGATAAGAGATCGCTCCCCTGTTTCGCAACTCCATGGCGATAAAGCGCCCCGCCGGCACCAATGCCGGACAGGGGCGCGATATCTCCAGGACCGAATGGGGAGCCGGGCTACGGATTGAGGAACGGCTGAACGGTCGAATAGTAGAACGCGAACGCGCCGTCCACGGTGGCGTTCGCCTGGACGTCACAGGGATCGTTGACGTTGGTTCCGCAGCCGCCGGTGAGCTGACCAACGACCTGCGACGAAGAGTTCAGCACCGGCGAGCCGCTGCTGCCGCCGTCCGTACCGCCCGTGATGTCGCGGCTGTAGATGCGCTCGCCGCGCGGCCAGCCCTGGCACGTCCCGGCGCTCGTGCTCACGTTGTGCAGCGAGTAGACCTGGGGCCCGAAGTTCGGATTGCTGATCCGGTACAGGGCCGCGCCGTTGGTGTTGGCCACGGGCGCATTGGTCCAGCCCAGGAAGACCGAGCCGGCCGGCGGGTTCGTGGTGAGCTGCATCAGCGTGAAATCACCCTTCCTGCCGCTCGCCGCGACCGTGGCGCCCGTCGTCACATACGGCCAGCCGCCGTTGCTCGGGCAGGTGCCGTTGCAGGAGGACGTGGCATACCGCCAGTAGAAGCTCGCGTTCTTGGCCGTCTTGCTGCTGCTCAAGCAGTGGTTGGCGGTCAGGAAGAAATTGCCCTGGCTCGGATTGTTGTCGGAGAGCAGGCCGCCCGTGCACGTGTAGATGAACGCGCCCTGCACCCATTCCATCTTCGCGGTGGCGAGCTTGGCAGGATTCGCAATGGCCACGTTGGTGCACGTGGCGTCGACCACGCAATTCGGATTGTCGCAGGGGAAAGGCGCGTCCGTCTCGGCCTTCTCGCGGATCCGGCCCGGCGCATCGAAGCCCTCCCGCAGACGGCCGGCGAACCGCTCGGTGATGAGCCCGGCTTCCGTGATCCGCAAGGATACGGAGCGCAGATCCTCCTCCCCCACCGGTCCATTGAGCCGGAGCTGGACGACCGCCTCCGGGCCGAAGACCGCCGGGGTCCAGAAGTCACCGGTGAAGTCCGGGCCGGCGCCGGTGTACGGGCCGTAAGCCAAGCCGTTGCGGCTGTAAACGTAGAGCTCGGCATTGAGGGGAAGCGCCATGTCCTGCACGTGCAGGCGGACCGCTCCCGCGCCCTCAGCCCTCACCGTCGCGGCCCACACGAGCCCGCCATCCGCCGTCCGGCGGACCTGGCCGGCGCCGATCCCGATCTCCGTCTCCAGAGGCTTGACGGCACCGATCTTGAGAGGGAGAAGCTCGGCTCTGCTCGACGGCGGTGATCTCGTCCCGCGTGAGCGAGACCCGGACCGCCTGCTCCAGCGCGGCCTGAGGCAGCTCGCGGGCCAGCCGGCCGCTCAATTCGGCCTGCCGCTGCAGATGCTGCTCGGCCCTCAACCCCTTCGTCTGCACCTGCATGGGAGCCTCGTCATAAGACCGGCCGGCCGCGGCGGCGGGCGCAGTCCCAAGGACGGCGATTGCGAGGACGATCAGCAGCAGCGTCAGAAGCTTTCCGGGGACCTTGGAGGACGCTTTCGTCATCGGACACACTCCTTTCAATTCGGGGCCGGTGTGGCTCTCCATAAAGTAGAGTGCTTCTGAGGGTGGAAAGCGCGAAAATGAAGCCATGCCCTGTCAGTGACAGGCCGGAATCACCTCGTGGGGGGAGTACAACATTGTCTCCGCGAAACTGACCCCTGAGGAGTGCTTCAACCTCTTGCACGATGGGACCTAAGCAGCGGCTGACCAAACCGGTGGCAGACCGGCCCGTTGGGCCGGTTTTTTGTCGCCTGCGGAAAAGAGGGAGCACTGCGAAGGAAGGAGCGGAAACCAGGGCTCTACATACGCTCTCCCCCTTCCTGACAGCATCCTGCCAGGAAGGGGGAGACGCCGCGAGCTTAGGAGCCCGTCACGTTCCAACTGAGAAAGACCGTCGAGTCGTTGTAGTCATGGTCAGTGGCGTCCTCCGTGACGAAAGTGTAGCTTTCGGCGTACGTCGTCCTCCCGTTGTTGATGGCGTTTTTGGCGGAAAGGTACTGGCTCTGATAGGAGCCGCTGTTCGTGAAGGTGATCGTGTACGGCTGGCCCGAGGACTGCGGCTGGAAGATGTTGGTATTGCCGCTCGTAGGAGTCATGCCCACGTAGCCGCCTGTCGTCCCGCCGATGGCGCTGATCTGGGCCACGGTATTGCCGTTGGTGTCCGTGATCGTCGCTGTGTTGGTCGCCGCCGTGTGGACATACCCGCCAAGCACGCAGTGCACTCCGTCGGGAAGGGCGTTCGGACGGTTGAAGGCGAAGGAATTGGCCATTTTTTCTCTCCTTTTTGACACATGTTTACTGGTGACCCGTGGAACCGTATCGTGTTTGCCTTGATGTCTGACAGACGCTCTGTAGCACTTCAAATGGCATGCCAGGCCTTGGCCCGCAAAAATGCCAGATTGCAGTGTCCGAAAGAGAGTTGGGTGTGTCAGATGATACCTTAGGTATCTGTCACGGTGTGTCAATGCCGCCCTGGCCGCGGGCCGGCCGTACCCTATATAGTTCCTCCACCCATGCGCCGCGCCGACCGCCTCTTCCAGATCGTCCAGATCCTCCGCCGCCGGCGGCTGACCACGGCCCGCTATCTGGCCGAGCGGCTGGAGATCTCGGAGCGGACGGTCTACCGGGACATCCGCGATCTGGTGGCATCCGGCGTGCCGGTCGAGGGCGAGGCAGGGGTCGGTTACCGGCTGCGCGGGTTCGATCTGCCGCCCTTGATGTTCTCGCGGGACGAGGTGGAGGCCCTGGTGCTGGGCGCGCGGATCGTCGAGAGCTGGACGGACAAGGGCCTCGCCCAGGCCGCTTCCGAAGCCCTGGCCAAGATCGAGGCCGCGCTCCCCCGCGACCGCAGCCATCTGGTGCGGATGACGCCCCTGTTCGCCCCGGACGATCATTGGAGCGAGGAGATCACGGTCGACTTCTCCACCCTTCGCAAGGCTGTGCGGGATTCCCGGCGGATCCGCTTCTGCTACACGGACGCCCAGGGCGCGGAATCCGAGCGGACCGTCCGCGCCCTGGGCCTGTCTTTCTATGGACCGGTGTGGACCCTCGCCGCGTGGTGCGAGCTGCGGCAGGATTTCCGGGTTTTCCGCCTCGACCGGATGCGGGACCTGGAGGTCCTCGATCCCTTCCCTCACGAGCCGGGGCGGACGCTCCAGGATTTCCTGGCCCTGATGGACCCGGACCGGATGGCGGGCGTTAATCCCTAAACAGCCACAGTAACGGCCGCCGGCTCTCCCATGTACGGCATCGCCGGCACCTTGCCCAGCAGCCGGGAGTAGACCGTCAGCGCGCCGCGGTGGTGGGCCGTGTGGTCGCCGATCGCGCTCACCACGTCCCACCGGGGCACTCCGCCCATCACCGGCCCTTCCGGCAACGGCTGGCTCAGCTCCGCGTCCGGCTTCGTGCCGAAAGCCTCCCGGGCACGGGCGAAAGCCGCTTCCAGCCAGGCGCGGGCGGCCTGCAGCGAACGCACCCGCGAGCTCTCCTCCACGTGGCGGTCGAAATCCATGTCGAACCCCTCGGGCCGGAACGCGCCCTCGACAAACCAGTCGATCGTGCGCGCCGCGTGGGCCACCTGCTGGGCCACCGTCCACGTCCCGCCGACCGGGGCGAAGTCCGAGTCCGCCTCCGTCAGGCAGCTCGTCGAGGTGTTGAAGAAGGCCTCCATGCTCCTGAGCTCCGCTACCAGATACTCCGCTTTCATATCTCCTCCTTTGGGGGATGGTCGGTTGGTTGTCCTGCGCAAGGAGAAGAATGCCACCCCCCTCCTGACAGCGTCCTGTCAGGAGAGGGGCAAGGTGGTGTCAATCCACCGCCAGTTGGGCGAAGCTCCGGACGGGTGAATTTCCCGTCCTTGTAGTAGCCGCTGTTGATGAGCAGGTCGAGCTGCGGCGGAGCGGCGAGCCCGCCCACGAACACGGATTGGGCGTCCTTGGGGATGAACCCGCCATGGCGCACGCCCCTCGGCGCCAGGAGACAGTCGTAGGACGCCGTCTGGATCCAGCGGTCCCCCAGGAAACACGGGTTGCCGCCCCACCAGTTGACGACGCATTCATCCGAGACCGGATGGGTATGGATGTCGGCCGTCATGCCCGGCGCCATGCAGCAGAAGTTGAAACCAGGGGCTCCCGTGCCGAAGCCGGCGAACAGGATGAGGAGCATGGACGACGTGTCCGTGCTATCCGCGCCGCCCTGCACCAGCCCGGTCAGCGGCCCGCCGTAGAAGGCGTTGAACAGCGCCCCGCCACTCCGGATCTCGTCGTTGCTCAGGTTCCAGGCGCGGACTTCCGGGTGGCTGTCGTGGAACGCCATCTCGTTGTCCGGCGCGTACTGGACGCGCTTCGTGTTGAGCTTGGCGTAATTGATCGCCTCGAAATTCATCACCTTGTTCACGGGATCGTAGAAGCCGGAGTCTTCGTAGAGATCGAATTGCGGAGGCGTGATCGAAGTCACCACCACGAAGTCGTCCTCGTTGTCCGCTGGATTGCGCAGGGCCCGCTCGGCCGTGAAGGGGAAATAGGCGATGTCGCCCGGCTCCACGTCGAGCCACTGCCCGCGGAGGAGGATCTGCCCCTTGCCCTTGAAACAGACCATCGCCTCCTCGGCCATGTCGTAGGCGTACGTTTCGCTCTCTTCTCCTGGCTTGAGCGTGAGCACGTGCACGGCCTCGGTCTGGAAACCGTTGCCCGGCCAGGCGATCAGGCGGGTATTGATGCCGTGGGTGGTGATGGCGATGCCGTCTCCCAGGTTGGTGACCGCTCCGTTCTTCTGGATTTCGGTGTGCGTACGGTAACGCTCCCAATAATCTTCGATTTCCATACGGGCCTCGAGCTCCATAACGACCTCCTTGTTTTCGTAGCATGGAATCCGAACGCTTCTACTTCTGGATCGCGATCACGAGGAATTCGATATCGCCGACCATCTCATCGCTGGGACTTTGGGAGAAATTGAAGTCAAAGCTGAACGTCACAATATTCCTGACCGCCTCGACCTTGGTGACCCGGACGATCGTCGGCCCCCGGTAATGAAAATCCGTGCCATCCTTGTATTTCGTCAGACCCAGACCGCGCAGGGCAACCTCCGCGTTGGCAATGTCTGAATCGAAGTGGAGAGTTGCATCATAGTTGCCGGTGCCCTTGACTTGCACGAGAGCCGTTTTGAACAGAATGCTCATTGTTTCCTCCTTGTCGTGAGCGTATCGAAAGCTGCCGCCGATCGATCAGAGCAGGATCAATGCCAGCCCGCGATTACTCGCTTTTCTCCCTCCTCTCCGTCGGGGAGAAGAGGGCCATGGAGATGAAAGTCTCACCGATCGGTGAGACTCCTCTATCCGATCGGTTAGACCCGCAGGCCCAGATTGGACATCAGACGGTGGAGGTAATTCGGATGGAGGCCGAGCAGGGCGCCGGCCTTGGTGACGTTGCCGCCGGATTCCGCCAGGGCGGCGAGGATCAGCCGCTTCTTCGTCTCGTTCAGGGTCTCGTGGTAGCGGGTGACGGCCGCGCCCGCTCCGCCGCCGGTTTCGAGCACGGCCTCGGGAAGGTCTTCGGGATGGATGAGGTCGTCCTCCCCCAGCACGATCGCCCGCTCGATGGCGTTGCCCAGCTCGCGCACGTTGCCCGGCCAGTCGTAGCGCACCAGGGCGGCGCGGGCCTCGGGGGTGAAGCCTGCCACGGGCCTCCCCAGCCGCTGGCTCGTCTGGGCCGCGAAATGGCTGGCGAGGAGGGAGATGTCCTCGCGCCGCTCGCGCAGGGGTGGCAGGTGCAGCGAGATCACGTTGAGGCGGTAGTAGAGATCCTCGCGGAAGGTGCCGGCGCGGGCTTCCTTTTCCAGATTTCGATTGGTCGCGGCGATCACCCGCACGTCCACCCGGAGCGGCCGCGTGCTCCCCACGCGCTCGAATTCCCTCTCCTGGAGGAAGCGGAGGAGCTTCGCCTGCAAGGGCAGCGGGATCTCCCCCACCTCGTCGAGAAAGAGAGTGCCCGTGTCCGCCGCCTCGACCTTCCCCATCTTCCTCGATACGGCGCCGGTGAAGGCGCCCCGCTCGTGGCCGAACAGCTCGCTTTCCAAAAGGGTTTCTGAAAGTGTGGCGCAGTTGACCGCTACGAAGGGGCGCTCCACCCGCGGGCTCGCCCGGTGGATGGCGCGCGCCGCCAGCTCCTTGCCCGTGCCGCTCTCGCCCAGCAGGAGCACCGTCGAGCCCGTGGCGGCCACCCGGTTCAGGAGACGGTAGATCTCGCGCATCTCGGGACTCTCGCCCACCATGTCGTGCGCGAAACCGGCGGCGAGACGGCGGTTCTCCTCCTCCAGCCATTCGATCCGCCGCACCGTGGCGAGCGCTCCCGAGGCGATGCCGGCCAGGGCCGTGATCAATTGGAGATGCCCCTCGTCGAACCGGCGTCCCGGCTCCCGGGTGTCGAGATAAAGGAGGCCGAGCGGCCGATCGAGATGGAACAGCGGCACCGCGATCAGCGCCTGGAGATCCGGCTCTTCCACCAGGTCCGCGGCGAGCAGGGCAGCGGCGCTCTTCCATCACCCGTCCGGCCAGGGTCCTGGAGACCGGAAAGAGCTTCTCCGAGCCCTGGCGGTCGAGTGCGAAGGCATCGGCCAGGTCCGCCGTTCCACGGTCCGCCAGGAACAGGGAGGCATGGTCCGCGGGCACGGCCGAGAGCGCCAGATCCAGCAGACGCCGGGCCAAGGCCCCGGTCGAGCGCAGCGGCTGGAGCGCGGTGCCGGCCTGCAGCAGGGTGTGGAGATCGCGGGCGGTCCGGCCTGTCCGGTCGGAGGCAAGCGCCGCGAGCACCTCCCCTGGCCGCGAGTAGAGGGAGTCCTCCGGTGAGAGGAGGATCGTGGTCTCCGCCGTAGGCGTGGCCGCCCCCAGCAGGACCGCCGGCCCGCTGTCGGTTCCCCTCCCCGTCTGGAAAAGGAAGAGCGAGCCGCCGAGGGTGACCAGGTCTCCTTCCTCCAAGGTCCTCTCCTGGACCGGCAGGCCGTTGACGAAGGTGCCCCGCCGGCTCCCCAGGTCGCGCAGCAGGAAGCCCCCGTCCGAGGGCTCGATGGCGCAGTGATGCCGCGAGACCGCGAGGTCGGGAAGCTGGAGGCGGTTCGAGGAGTGGCGTCCGATCGACAGCGCCTCCTCCCCCACCGGGAACGTCTGGCCCGCGAGGGGGCCGCTCAAGCAGACGAGGCTCGGATTCAAGGTGCGGACTCCTATCGGATCGGCTAGAGTCTAACCAATCCGATAGGGAAGAAGTGACAGTTCTCCCAGGGACGGCCACTCCGTACGGCCGGGCATCCCGTGTGCTCTATGACAAGACCAACCTGAAAGGAGATGGCCATGGGACAGCAGACAGTCAACGTCAATCGGAACGGCAGCGTCTTGACGATCGATCCGAACCCTCTCGATCTGGCGGAAGGCGATTGGGTCGAGTGGAAGTTCTGGGGGCTGAACGAAGGGGAATTCGGATTCATCTCCTTCAAGCCGGAGGCTGGCAAGTTCGGACCGTTCCACTCGCTGCGGTCCCACGGCACCGATTCGTTCCTGGGCAAAGGCAACAAAGGCGAGGGTGAGAAGACCTACGCCTATCTCGCGCTGATCCTGAACCTGAACAACAACCAAGCCGTCGCTTCAGGAAGCGGGACGATCCACAACCACGTGTCGAAGAAGGATACGACGCCCGACATCAAAGTGACCTATAACGAGCAAGCCAAGACCATCACCGTCATCCCCAATGAGGTGTGCCTCAACGTGGGGGACACGGCGACCTGGTACTTCGAAGGCGTGCCGCCCGACGCCTTCGTTTGCTTCAAGTTCAGTTCCGCGACCGCTGCCGACGGGACTCCGATCGAGGAGATGGATGGAGCGTCCGGGCCCTTCGTCGCTTTCAACGCGTGCAAAGATGAAGCGGGCACCGTCCAAGCCAGCGGCATGGGCTTCGTCGCGGCCATCCCGCCTTACCGGTGGGCCAAGCAGTTCCAGTACCACCTCCAGGTGCGGGACTGGGACGGCAGGCTCCTGGCGGGCCACGATCCCATCATCGACAACCTCGGGCCGCCGGCGCCTGGCTAGAACCTCACCCCAACCCCTCTCCTAGAGGAGAGGGGCTTTGAAGCTTGTTGTTCTCCCCTCTCCTCTAGGAGAGGGGCCGGGGGTGAGGTCGCCGCAGCAGGGCCTGAAGCTCCGGATCGCTCCGCAAAGGTCCGAAGGCGGCGAGGGTGAACCAGCGCGGCTGGACACCCTTGCCGAGGGCGATCTCGGCGTTGACCAGGGCCGAGGCGCGGTCGCCGGCCAGGGCATAGACCAGCGAAGCCGCGTAGACGACCTGGGGATCCTCGGCGTCTGCGCTGGAGCGTCTTCTGGGTCAGCTCCACCGCCTCGCGGGTGCGTCCCAGATGGGCGAGGCACTGGGCCTTGGCCATCCGGTCCAGGGGAGGAAGCTCGGCCGCGGCTTCGTTCGCTTCGAGCCGCTCCAGGACCTGCCGGTAGAGCGACCGGGCCTCCTCCTCCCGGCCGAGCGCGAGCTCGGCATCGGCCAGGTTGAGCGTGGCGGCGATGTGGCCGGGGGCGAGCTCCAGGGCCTTTCGATAAGCCGTCACGGCTTCCTCGTTGCGTCCGAGCAGGGAGCGGGCAAGGCCGAGGTTCGTGTAATAGGAACGCTGGGGCTGGAGGCGGATCATGTCCAGATAGAGCCGCTCGGCGCGGGCCGCGTCGCCCACCAGCAGCTCCAGGTTGCCCAGCTTGTCGAGGCCCCAGATGTTGCGGGGGCTGCGGGCGATCAGCTCTTCGAGATGGCGCCGTGCGTCCGCGACCCGGCCGGCCTTGAGCTCCAGGTCCGCCAGCCGGAAGAGGTTGTACCAGGATGGGCTGCGCCGGACGGCGGCCTGAAGCTCGGCAACGCCCCGGTCCAGGTCGCCCTGCGCCTCCGCGAGCTGGCCGGCGAGCACCTGGACCTCGGAGTCTCCCGCGAGGAGCGGCTCGAGCTGGGAGAGCAGCCGGGCAGCCTCCTCCGTCTCGCTGCCCGCGAGGGCGATCCTGAACCCGGCGTTCAGAGGCCGGGGATCGTCCGGAGCCAGCGCCTGTGCGGCCCGGACGGCCTCCCGGCCCCGTTCGAGATAGTGCGGATCGCGGGTCGAGCGGAAGAGGTTCTGGGTCACGTTGACGACCTGGAGGTGCGCCTCCAGGAACCGGGGCGATCCGCGGACTACGGTCTCCAGCTTCGCGAGCTCCGGAGCCAGGGGACCCTCCCCCCGGTCGACCCGCCGCTTGATCCGCAGCAGCTCGGCATAGTCCTCGTCGCGGACGGCCAGCTCGGGCGTGCCGGGGCGGGGGGACCGGTCCGGATAGGCCCGCCGCAGGTGCACGGCCACGGCATCGGCCAGCAGGCGCAGGCTCCGCGGCTCCGTTGGCACGTTGAAGCTCTCCGCCCACAGGACCCGCCCGTCGCTCCCCTGAATGCGGCGCAGCGACACCCTGGCCTCCTGCCTCCCCTGGCCCTGAATCGTCGCCGCGAGCACCTCGTCCGCCGCGGCTGACCGTGCCGCTTCCACGGGTGACGCCGCCGAACCGGCCTGCTGGGGATCGAGCGGCGCCACCCCCTCCAGGGAAGAAAGACCTGACAGAGTCGCCATGAGGACACCCGAGGCCGCGAGGTCCATCTCTTCCTTCCCCACACCCGCGATCCGTGGTTCGAGGACGGCGATCCGCAAAGGCTCCACCGGCTGCCGGCTGACGAAATAGGCGGCTCCGAGAGCCAGCACGGCCAGGACCGCCACGATCACCATCACGTGCCATCGCCGGTAGCGGGGCGACAGCGCGCTCGACGGAGCCACCGTGCCCCGGGTCGCCAACTCGCTCCACCGTTCGTTCCCAGGAAGGGCTCCCGTCCATGACGAGAGATCCGAAGCTGCGATCTGCGAGAAGGCCGCCGCCACCTCGGCCGCGCTCCGGGGCCGCGCCTCGCGGTCCTTGGCTAGCAGGCTTTCGATCAGATCGCAGAGACGGCCGGGCAGATCCGGCCGCAGGGCGGAAACCGAAGGAGGATGATGAGTGATCACCCGCCGCAAAGTGTCCAGCGAGTTGCTGCCCCGGAACGGAGACCGGCCGGTCAGCATCTCATAGAGCAGAACCCCGAGGGAAAAGAGATCCGAACGGGCATCGACGTCGCCGCCGCTCGCCTGCTCCGGGGACATCGAATGGAACGTACCGATCACCGCGCCGTGCGCCGTCAGGGACTCCTCGCCTTTGTCCGCCAGGACCGGCTTGGCGAGACCAAAGTCGAGGATCTTGGCCCGTCCCTCCGCCGTCACGACCACGTTTTCCGCCTTGAGATCGCGGTGGACCAGTCCCGCCGCATGCGCCGCGGCCAGCCCCTCGGCAACGTCGCGAGCCAGGCGGACGGCAAGCGCCGGCTCCGGCAGCCCGCCCACCACCAGATCCGCGAGCGTGCGCCCCTCGACATACTCCATGACAATCGCGAGGCCCGCGTCGTCCTCCAGAAGATCGTAGATATGAACGATGGCCGGATGGCTCAGCCGCGCCGCCGCCCGCGCCTCGCGGCGGAACCGCTCCCCCTGCCTCGCCCCCGTCGCAATCATTGAACCCTCGCGGATGCGCTTGATAGCCACGCGCCGTCCCAGGCGGTCGTCCCAGGCAAGGAAGACCTCGCCCATACCGCCCTGCCCCAGGCGCCTCTCCACGCGGTACGAGCCGATGGTGCCGGGGTTTGGAGAGGCGTTCTCGGGGGACGGCATGGGGTGGATTCTACGTCGTAGGGGCCTTCAGGAGCACCGAGATCGATCGTCAAGATCTGCCCTTCGAAGAGACGCCCCGCCGTTTGTGCACCCGGTAAGTACGTGGTAGAGGACTGGGGCGTCTCTACGGAACGGTTTTGCCATTGCAAACGGTAAGGTTACGGGGATATCGAGGAACCACCCCCGTAATCTTATCGTTGGCCTCGGCACGACGGGTCCGTAGAGACGCCCCAGTCCTTAACCGGGCATTTTCCGGGTCCTCAAACGGCGGGGCGTCTCCTCGGAGGGTACACCTGAACAATCCAAGTCAACTGATTGAACATACATCGATTCTACGTTCGCCGTCCCTATCGAGTTGTCAGGAGGTGATAGCCCAACAATCCGGTCAGCACAAACAAGAAGACGCCGCCATAGATGAGCTGATAAGCGCGCTCATGGGACGGCCTCTGCAGTGGCCAGAGGCCGGATGGCTCGGTTGGGAGGCTCTGCGGCACCTTGCACTTCAGGAGGAACGAGAACATGAAAAGAACAGCCTTTTTCTTGTGGATCGCCATTCTGGGTTTCACCGCTTCTGGGGCCTGGGCCCAGCTCCCGGACCTTCAGGTGAGCGGCCTTACCGTCAACGCTCCCGCCACTCTCACTTGTGGTACACAGGTCGTGACTTTCACAGTCACCGAGACCAACGCCGGGCCGGTGGCCAGCGCCCCCTTCCATCTCGACCTGCTCAAGTCGACAGGCGGCGGCTTTACACCCGTCTGCCGGCTGGTCCGGCGCTCGATCCAGGCGAACTGGTCGCGCACAGTCCAACTGACCTGCACTTTCTGGAATGGCCCCTGCGACTGCCTCCCCACCACCTATACGACGACGTTCCAGGCGCACATCGACAGTCTGAACGAGGTGGTGGAGTCCGACGAGACGAACAACTTCAGCAACCTGTTCGCGGTACCCTCCACCTGCCCCTAGGAGGATAGCTTCCGGCGCCTTCTGAGGAGTCTTTCTTCCTTGCCAGGGATTGAAGTCCCTGGCGAGGAAGCGTTCTTTATGAGACTGCTCTCGGGTTTGAGCTGGCGTTCGTAGTAGATCAACGGCGTCCCCCGATAGACCACGCGCCCTCAGCGGCTCGCTCGAAGCCGCAAAGCCCAAGACCTCATTTGTTGAGATATCTCCCGATCGGGTGTAGCCTGACGTTGCATGGTTGACAAAAGACGGAAGTCCCCCCCCCCCGCGCCGCGCCGCGCGGCAGTAGAACCGGCTCCGCCTATGGCCTCTGAAGGCCCCGTGGAACCCGCCGCTTTTCCGGTCGTCGGCGTCGGCGCCTCGGCCGGGGGCTCGAGGCCTTCACGCAGATGCTCGGCGCGCTGCCGGTCGACACGGGGATGGCTTTCGTCCTGGTCCAGCACCTGGCCCCGACGCACCCCAGCCTGCTGACGGAGATCCTTTCCCGGGCGACCGCGATGCCGGTCATGGAGGTCCATGACGAGCCGCGGGTGGAGCCGAACCACGTCTACGTCATCCCGCCCAACCGCGACATGATCATCGCGCAAGGGGTCCTGCAACTGTTTCCCCGGAAGCAAGCCCGCGGCCAGCACCGGCCCATCGATCTCTTCTTCCGCTCCCTGGCGGAGGACCAGAGGGACCGGGCGCTCGGCGTGATCCTGTCCGGCACCGCCACGGACGGCACCCTCGGGCTGGAGGAGATCAAGGCCGAGGGCGGGATCACCTTCGCCCAGGACGACACGGCCCAGCAGAGCAGCATGCCGCGCAGCGCCGTCGCCACCGGCTGCGTGGACTTCGTGCTCCCCCCGGACGAGATCGCCCGGGAGATCGGGCGCATCGCCCGGCACCCTTATGTGGCCCAGGCGCCGCCGGCCCGGCACGAGGGGCACGAGGGCGAGCCGCCGGACACCCGCGAGATCCTGGAGATCGTGCGCGGGGTCACGGGCGTCGACTTCACCCAGTACAAGGTGAGCAGCCTCTACCGCCGCATCAGCCGCCGCATGATCCTCCACAGGCTGGAAGGGATTCGGGACTATGCGCGCTTCCTGCGGAAAAACTCCGGGGAGGTGGAGGCCCTCTACCAGGACATCCTCATCAGCGTGACGAGGTTCTTCCGCAACCCGGAGACGTTCGAGGCGCTCACGGCCACGGTCTTGCCCCAGTTGTTCAGGGACCGCTCCCTGCAAGAGCCGCTGCGTGTCTGGGTGCTGGGGTGCTCGACCGGTGAGGAGGCCTACTCCATCGCGATCGCCTGCGCCGAGTTCGCCGAGGCCAGGGGCAGCCGGCTCCCGGTCCAGGTCTTCGCCACCGACCTGAACGGGGCGGTCATCGACAAAGCCCGCGCGGGCGTCTACTCGAAGAGCATCCTGCACGACGTCTCACCGGAGCGCCTGAGCCGCTTCTTCGCGGAGGTGGACGGCAGTTACCGCATCAACAAGACGATCCGCGACATGTGCGTGTTCGCCCGCCACAACGTGCTGACCGATCCGCCCTTCTCGCAGATCGACCTCATCAGTTGCCGCAACCTGCTCATCTACCTGGAGCCGTCGCTGCAACAGAAGATCATGCCGCTCCTCCACTATGCCTTGAAGCCCCCCGGCTTCCTCTTGCTGGGAGGATCGGAGACGATCGGCTCCTACCGCGACCTGTTCGAGGCGGCGGACGCCAAACACAGGATCTACAGCAAGAAACCCTCCGCCCGCCGGGTGGTCTTCGGTCCGGCCGCCGGCCCTTACCGGGGCCGGGGAGAGCCCGGCCACGGCCCGGGCCGCTCGCAAGCCGAGGCCGGGACCGGCGTGCAGAAAGAGGCCGACCGCATCCTCCTGGCCCGATACGCCCCGCCTGGCGTGCTGGTCGACACCAATCTGGAGATCCTGCAGTTCCACGGGGACACCGGACCGTATCTGGCCCCGGCACAAGGCAAGGCCAGCCTGAACCTGCTCAAGATGGCGCGGCCGGGTCTGGCGGCCACGCTGCGAGCCGCGATCAACAAGGCCAGGAAGAATCAAACCTCGATTCGTGAGGAAAGCTTGCGGGTCAAGGCTGATGGCGGAAACCGGGAAGTCCATCTGGAGGTGGTTCCCGTCAAGGGAAGCTCGGCGCCGGAAGGCGCTTTCCTGGTCCTGTTCGAAGAGCCCACCCCAACCCTTCTCCCGCGAGGTAAGAGGGACAGGGTGTCGAAGTCCCAGGCCAGGGCTGCCGCGGTGGAGGAAGACAGCCAGGGAGAGAACGCCCGTCTGGCTCAGGAGCTGGCCGCTACCCGCGAATACCTCCAATCAGTGATCGAGCAGCAGGAAACCGCCAACGAAGAGCTGCAGTCGGCCAACGAAGAGGCGCAATCGGCCAACGAGGAGCTGCAGAGCATCAACGAAGAACTGGAAACCTCCAAGGAAGAGATCCAGTCGAGCAACGAAGAGCTGGCCACGGTCAACGACGAGCTCCAAAACCGCAACGTGGAGCTGAACCTGCTCAACAACGACCTGTTCAACCTCCTCAGCAGCGTTCACATGGCCATCGTCATCATCGGGCAGAACCTGCGCATCCGGCGCTTCACACCGATGGCAGAAAAGGTTTTCAACCTGATTCCCGCCGACATCGGCCGGCCGATCAGCGACGTCAAGCTCAACTTGAGCGTCCCCGATCTGGACACATTACTGGCGGAGGTGATCGACACGGCCAGCACCCGGGAACGCGAGGTCCAGGCCAGGAACGGGCTCTGGTACTCGCTGCGCATCCAGCCCTACAGAACCCTGGAAAATGAGGCCGACGGCGCGGTCATCATGCTCGTCGACGTCGATACCCTGCGGCGCGCCCGCGAATATGCCGAAAGCATCGTGGCGACGGTGCGCGAATCTCTCCTGGTTTTGGACTCGGACCTGTGCGTGCAGACCGCGAGCCAGTCCTATTATCAAACCTTCAAGGTGACACCCGAAGAAACGGAACACCGCTTTTTCTATGAGCTCGGAGAAGGTCAATGGAACATCCCCGAGCTGCGCCGGCTCCTGGAGGAGAACACGCTTCAGGACAGCGGCGTGGATGGCTACGAGGTGGAACACGACTTCGAGCACATCGGCCGGAAGATCATGCGGCTCAACGCCCGGCGGTTCTTCCAGGAGAGCGGCCAGAGGTCGTTGATCCTGCTGGCGATTGAAGACATCTCCCAACGCAAGGAATTGGAAAGGGCCCTGCACCAGCGCGTCGAGGAGCTTGCTGCGGCCGACCGCAGCAAGAACGAATTCCTGGCCCTGCTGGCCCACGAGCTGCGCAACCCCCTGGCGCCCCTGCGCAATGCCGCGCACGTGCTGGAGGCCGCCGGTACTGATGGCGCCGCGGTCGAGCAGGCGCGGAGCATCATGAACCGGCAGATTCAAAACATGGCCCGGTTGATCGAAGACCTGCTCGACGTGTCCCGCATCTCCCGGGGCGAGGTACGCCTGCGCAAAGAGCGGATCGAGCTGGCGGCCTTCCTCAGGGAGGCGGTGGAGCTGATCCAGCACGCCATGAAGGCACGCGGCCAAGAGCTTTCCCTGTCGCTGCCGAGCGAGCCGGTCTACCTCGACGCGGACTCCACCCGGCTGGATCAGATCTTCGGCAACCTGCTGAGCAACGCCGCCAAGTTCACCCCCTACGGCGGCCATATCTGGGTGGCGGTCGAGCTCGTGACCGACGGGCCTGAGACTCCCACTGAGGTCGTGGTGCGGGTCCGCGACGACGGCCCCGGCATGGCTCCGGAGGTGTTGCCGCGCATCTTCGAGCTGTTCATGCAGGCGGACCGCTCCTACGACCGCTCGGGGGGAGGGCTGGGAATCGGCCTGACTCTGGTGCGCCGCCTCGTCGAGCTGCACGGCGGCAGCGTCGAAGCCCACAGCGCGGGCCTGGGACACGGCAGCGAATTCGTGGTGCGCCTGCCCGTCCTGGCCCGCGCGAACGCCGGCGCCTTGGAAGGCGCTACGGGTGAACGCCTGACGCACGTCCCTGTCGCCGTGGGCCCGCGCCGCGTCCTGGTGGTGGAAGACAACGTGGATACGGCTGAGAGCTTGGCCATCCTCCTGCGCCTCAAGGGGCACGAAGTCCAGGTCGCTTACGATGGCCCGGCGGCGCTGGAGAGAGCCCGCTCGTTTCACCCCGACGTCATTCTGCTCGACATCGGCCTGCCCGGGCTGGACGGCTACCAGGTCGCCAGCAAGCTGCGTCAGCGGCGACGGACCGCAAAAACACTGCTCATCGCCTTGACCGGCTATGGACAAGAGGAGGACCAGCTCCTCGCGCAAGAAGCTGGATTCGACCACCACCTGACCAAGCCGGTCGACCCTATGGTTATCTACGATTTGATCGCCCATCCCCGCCTGGTTTCCGGATAAGCCTGGGTCTTCTAAAGTGACTTCGAGGAAGTCAACCGATTGAACATACATCGATTCTACGTTCGCCGTCCCTATCGAGTCACAAAAAGGTGATATCCCAGCAAACCCGCGAGCCCAAGAAAGACCACGCCGGGATAGATGAACTGATGAGCACGCTCATGGGACGGCAACTGCAGCTTGCGAAGGCCAAACTCTGGGAAAACGAAGTAGATGAAAGCCTTGAGAACCTGCGCCCATCCCAGCAAGGTCAAGACGATGGGAATGCCGGTCCACACATTGTGAAAGGCCACTATGATGGAACCGAACCAGAGGCTCATGAAGGCGGCAACGAACACACCCGCGCGCCCACGCTCCCGAAGAGGCACGAAGAAATCGACCCACGCGTGGGTCTGGAAAATGTGAGACAAGCCGATGATCACAAGGTTGATGATCGCGAAAACCTGGACTGCTCTCTCCATGGCCTCTCCTCTTCTTCAGTGAAGCATCTCGCCTGAAGCCAGACGCAGCGCGAACAGGTCGTCCCGCACAGAAAACCCGTAGCGTTGATAGAAGGACCGGCTACGGTCGGTCGGCCAGAGGAACACCGCGTCGATATCCGAATTCCGGCACCATTCGAGCGCCGCGTCCATGAGGAGCGCCCCAAGGCCCTCGTTCCGGCAGTCAGGAAGGATGTAGACGTTGGTGATGTACGCGTGGTGCTCGGGCTCGGAAACCGGGTTGGGCAGCTTCTCCATTACCTGGAGCCAGAGGTTGCCAATAATTTTGCCAGTACTTTTGCCAGTAATGCCGGACGGCTGCTCCGCCACCCAGCATTTCCATTGACGGCTCGCCTCGAGACGGTCCGCCATCCAACTCGCGCAGCGGCCGGCGAAGGCCTCTTCCGTCTCGATGGGTTCTCCGTGCTCGATCCGGAAACGGTAGCGGAGGCGCGCCAGGGTCGGCGCGTCGGCTGGTATGGCGGTTCGGATCCTCACTCGTTCTCTCTCCATTGGTGGAGAGATTTTAACTCACTCCGGCAGCCACAGTGGAAGAGCCCTTTGGTGGTGCATCGCGGACACGTCCACGCATCGCCCGGCTCTGCCCCCCTTTTTTGGGCATCTAGATCCCGTGACATTGACTCATCTCGTGAGATAATCTCTTTGTATCAACGAAATCCTGATCCTGAGAGAAAAGCCCCTTTTCGGATCAGGAAACCTTCAACCCTTGGCTGCAAGAAAAGGAGAAACCCATGGCGAGCTTCGGAGGCAAGTGGAATCCCGGCGACATAACGATTACAGAGACTCCGCAGAAGCTGCTGACGATCAAGCTGAAGAACCGGCCGAACGCTACCGGATACCAATTAGATCTCTATGCCCCTACCATTAACGCAGTTTTTCCCGACGAAAAGGCTCATACAGGGGTACTGGTCGGCGACAACAAGATCCTGTGGTCCAATGGAACAACGTGGACCCGCGACTGATCTTCAAGTGGCCTTCTACTGGCGGGAGCTCCCCGGCGAAGCTTCCCGCCGATTTACCTAGTCCCTATCTGGCCATTGGAGACCTGTACCAAGGCTGTTGTCGTCCTCAACGAGGGCTTCGTCACCCCACCTGCAAAGGTTCAAGTACGTGTTCGTAGTAGACCAACGGCGCACCTCGATAGACCACGCGTCCTCTTTCCTGGTCTCAAGCCTGCTGAATTGGATGAGAAATCCTGCCCCTCTTCAGCGCTGCACTGGTCTGGGCTGCAGTCGGCGGAATTCTCTTGAAGATATCCTGATTGACAGTGGTTGCAGACCAATCGGATTGGGCAGGCGTCTCTACCGTCAGCAACCACAAGGTCGTGATCTCCTCTTCGCCATCAATGATCTGGTACTGGCCTGACCAGGCCGTTATCGAATGGCTGCTGCCCTTCACGGGGTTGTTCCAAACGACTACCCAGGCAATCGCCTGACCGTTGAGGTTCGGGTCTCCATCAGTATCCAGGCTGCCGACAAGCTGATAGAGGCCGCTCGCATCCCCAACGGCTGTTTGATACGTCCCGGTAACCGACGCACCGTTCACGGCCAATGTCATTATTGAACCCAGCTCGTTGTACCACGTCCCATCGGCTGACATACTGTCCTCCTTTTCTTTTATCGATCTTCAAGCTTGCTACGAACAGCAAGCCTCACGAGCTCACGACTTTCGGCCGACGGCCAGGAACATGGGTCCAAACGTCACCTTCAGGCCCGGCAACCCATGGTAGCGGGAGTATGCAGCGTCCCAGCGCTCTACATCCTCGGGACTTGCAAGCCCTTCCTCCAGCAACGACTGCCGAGCTGCCCAGCGAGCGCCACGGACGCCGGGGTTTGGAGTGAACATGTCATATCGGGCGGACAGAGCCACCAGCTCGAGCCCGGCTTCAAGAAGGATGTGGCCCAGCTTGGGGCCGACTTCCAGATCATTTCCTTTCCTGCGGAGCAGCTCGAACCAACGTTCCTGGAGGTCCAGGAGATCTTCGTCACTCGGTACGTCCCGCCAGCTTCGGCAGTCCGTCTCGACGAAGAAGAGATGGCCTCCCGGACGCAACAGGGTGGTCAGATGCGATACGACCTCCCGGATACGCAGGCCGTTGTGCAAGAGGACGTGCCTCATCATGACGGTATCGAAGAAGCCGTGCCGGAGGGGCGTCGCGGCGGCCTCGGCATGACAGACATACGCGTTCACAATCTTCTTGTCCCGGACGGACTGTTCCGCGAACGAGCAGGCCTTCAGGTCACGGTCCACGCCCACGACGAAACCGCCCGGCTCGATCCGGCCAGCAATCTCGGCCAGGAAAAAGCCGGGGCCGCACCCCGCGTCGACCACCCGCGCTCCGGAGGCGATTCCCGCGGAGCTCCACGCACTCATCTCCAGAGCCATGGCGGCCTCAGCCATCGAGCGATAGCGCTCCAGCTCGGCACCGCTCAGATGAAGTGTATAGTGGCTCATGACCGTCCACGCAGGGAACCATGGCAGCGGAAGTCTAAGCTCGCCCGCGTGGAGCTCGTGGTGTTCTTTCGGCTGCCATGAGTCAGGTGTACGGCATCAAAGACCAGTGACTGACCGTAGTGCAGGCAGACGGGCCGAAAGTCGTGGCGATCTTCGGCGGATTCAATCCACAGAGCATTACTGTCCCATACGTCTGTCAAGGGAATCCATACGTTGATCGCTCCAGGGGATAACCCATACTCGCTATCCTTGTGATAGGGCGAGATGGATTCCCATCCAGGAGGATGGATTCGAAACATGGGTGGATGGCGCACTGTAGGCGTCGCCAGGAAATGAGGCGACAGCTCCGCTTGGATGAACGAATAGAGGATGGGTAACAAGCCAGACAGCTTTCTCTGGCACAAGGAACTCCATTTCGCCCGCATGGATCTGTCGTCGGGAGTCAAAGGAGCGTAGGGGCTGCAGGCATGCAGCTTCGAGAGATCTTCGACCCCGAGGGAGGATTGCATCCAGAGTCGAAAGTCATACTTGACGTTCTCATAGTCGAGAATGAAAAAAGCCGGCCGGCGCGAGCTCTCCCAGGAGTCACTGTCCATTGCCATTCCCTGCTCAAGCAAGAGGGGACTCTATGAGTCTATCTTCCTCTCTCCTTCTTTGTCAACAACGAAATTGCAAGAGAATGACATGGACGCGCAGAGGCGCGAGGTCGGCGTGGCAGGTTCGATAAACGTATTGTCAAATCTCTCCGCGATCCGCTGCACAAGGCCCAAGCAGGTGTTCGTAATAGATCAACGGCGTACCTCGATAGACCACGCGCCCCCTTTCCTGATAACCGCACCGGGCATAGAACGTCCCTGCCCCGGCCTGGGCGTCGTACGCGTCGAGACGGATGGCTTCCGCCGGCCAGCTCTCGGCCAGCCGATCAGCTTCACGAAGGAGCTCCCGCCCGAGACCCTGGCGTTGCCGGCCCGGTTGGACGGCCATGTCGAGCAGGTAGAGAGCCCTGGGAACGGGCGTGAAATAGGAGGCGTCAATGGCCCAGGGCTTCTTGGTCGCCAATGTCAGAGTCGCCACGATCTCGGTACCGAGACTCCCCACCACAACATGAGAATTCCGTATCCGTCGAAGAACGCCCGCCTCCGAGGGGCACGAGCTCCAATGGCCGCGGCCATAGCGAGCCGTGAGGTCCTGAGCCACTTGGAGCTGGATCCCCAGGAGAGCGAGGACGTCGGACTCGTTGGCTCGCCGGACGTGCAGGTCCATTCCAATATGCTCGCACGCTCAGAGATGCTTCGTCACCCCTAAAGGTGGGCGCTCCCATGCAGTCCGCTCCCACTTCATGGCAGGTGGCGGGATCTGGGAGTATTTTATGCCCGCCGGGCACGCGGGGAGCGAGCGCAGCGTCTCCGTTCTCAACGGCGAGCATGCATGTCGCCATCTTCCGGCATCTGTCTTCACAATCGGCTATTCATGACCCATTTACTATCCTTATGCGGATGTATTGCGTGTAGCCACAGGAGCTGCTAGAGTCCCTCTAGACGTTGCTTGGAAGTATTTCAAGGAAATGCAAATAGATATCTCGGCACCATGAAGGTGCCGGGTCATTGGACTCACAAGGGGTCCGAAAGGAAGAACGCCATGAGTATCAAGAGTGTCAAGCAGAGTTACGCAGGACAGGCCAATGAATGGGAGAAGTTGATCCGGTCGCTGATCGCCAACCTCGCCCTACTTCCGCAACTGGAAGGCGCACGCCTGAAGCTCGAGGGTTTGCTGGGGAGCTTTCGGGAGCTCGCCGCCCAGCAGGCGGTTCATCAGGCCACGAAGCAGGAGATGTCGAAGCAGATCCAGGCTGTCATGCGCGATGGCAGGAAGACCGCCTCGATGATCCGCGCCGTGCTCAAGGAGCAGTACGGCAACGACAGCGAGAAGCTGGTTGAGTTCGGCGTCCAGCCGTTCCGGGCTCGCGTCCGCAAGCCCGCGGAGGAGCCCACCGCTCCGGACCCGCAGCCGGCCAAGTAGCGGTATCTCACCGTAGGGGGCGTGCCTCGTGCACGCCCCCTTTTTTTGTCCCATTTCAAGGTTGAAACGGTTCATTTCAGGATTGAAACGCCTCGTTTCAGACCTGAAATGGAGCGTTTCAGGCTTGAAATGGCTCGTTTCAGGGTTGAAATGAAGCGTTTCAAGGTTGCAATGGAGCATTTCGGACCTGAAATGCCTCGTTTCAATCTTGCAACGGCCCTTTTCAGGTTTGGAATGGCTCATTTCAAGGTTGAAACGAGGCATTTCAAATATGGAATGGCCCGTTTCAAGCCTGAAATGGGCCGTTTCAAGCTTGAAATGAGGCGTTTTGAGGTTGAAATGGGCGATGAGGTCTTGCCCGTCAGGCACACACCGCCAGCGGTGCCACCTGCGTCAGGTAAGTCTCCCTGTCGATCCCGTAACAGAGCATCTCCCGGCCAAAATGATGGATGCGCCCCTCCAGGCTCTCGCCGAGCCGTTGGGCGACGCGGATGGAGGCCCGGTTCTCTGGATGGATGAGGCTGATGATCCGATCCTTTCGCCAGTCGAGGAAGCCGCAGCACAGCGCAGCCCGCGCGGCCTCGGTGGCGTACCCATACCCCCAGAAACGCCGCGCCAGAATCCAGGCGAGCTCGACAGCCGGGCCAGCCCTCGGGCGCGGAAAAGCCGACTGCTCCGAGGAAGGCTCCGTCCTCCCTCCGCTCGACGGCCCATTCGCCGCAACCACAGAGCTGCCAGTGCCCCATGACGAAGGCCAGGTGCCGCGAGGCCCGGCCCCGGTCCCAGGGCTCGGTTCCCGCTCCCAGGTGGCGCAAGACCTCGGGGTCCGCGTACAGCGCGGCATAGGCGTCGATGTCGCTCCTGCGGAAGGTCCGCAGCCGCAGGCGCTCGGTTTCCAGGGTCGGGGCTTGGAACAGGTCCATGGATTCCTCCTTTCGGTCGCTTGTCCCGACTCTGGCAAAGAGGCACACTGGTCCAGGGGTGCTTTTTTCTGACCTTTGGTCAATGGCTGACCAGACGCGGTCTCCATCCCCGGAAAGGACGGTTCCATGATTCGTACAGCCCTTCTCGTGCTGGCTCTCGCTCTCGGAGGAGGGGCGTTCCATTTCGGCAGCTTCTGGACGGGGCGGCGGCAGCCAAGGCCGGCGGCGGTTACGACCCGAATGGCCTGGCAGCCATGGGCGACGCGGGCGGCAGTGCCGACCCGGATGGCGCGTCCGCCCACAGCGACGCGGGCAACCACCTCGACCCCGACGGCTAACGGCTCGCTGTACCCGGCTTGGAGCACCCTCTTCTCTTGGGGGGCCACTTCGCCCCCTTTTCCGTTACACTACAAAAAGGATTTGCTGGAGAACGGGATGAGCCGACACTTCAGTCGGGAAGCTCTGCTGCAGCTTCTCAGCGGGCCGGCCAGCGAGGCCGAGATGACGCGTGCCCTCCGGCATGTGGTGGATTGCCGCCGTTGCCGGACGAGGGCGGCAGGATGCCTGCTTGGGCCGCCGCTCCGTCCCACGGATGCCCGCCAGGCTCTCGTGACGCTCCTCGAAGCGGAGGTGAACGGCTCGGTCGAGGTCCTGAAGGCCCGGAGCTGGTGGGCCGAAATCAGGGATCTCAGTCCGGAAGGGCAGATCCGGAAGATCCGGTCGACCGCCGCTCTGCAGAGCCTGCCGGTGTTCGAGACGATCCTGGACGATGCGAGAGCCGCCGGACGCTCGGACCCCTTCCTCGGAGAGAGCCTGATCCAGGCCGCCTTGACCGTCGCGGACCTCCTTCCGGAGCCCCGATATCCGAGGGCCCTCAAGAACGACCTGCGGGGACAGGCCCTGACGGTCGTCGCGAACTGCCGCCGGCTCGCGGCGGATTTTCCGGGCTCGGCCGCGGCGGTCGAAGAGGCGCGGCGCTACCTTGCCCAAGGGACGGGAGATGCGGGCCTGGAAGCCGGGCTCCTCTCCATCCACTGCTCGCTGTGCACCGACCTCGGCGATTTCGAGAAGGCCCTGGCCTGCGTCCGCCGGGCCGTGGAGATCTTCCGGGAGCTGGAGGACTGGCAGGCCGTCGCGCACAACGCGGTCAAGGAGGCGAATTGCCTGCTCGCCGCCTACCGGCCGGCGGAAGCGATCGAAAGAGCCCAACTCGCCCTCGAACGCATGCCTCCGCACGAGCTTCGGCTTCAAGCCTTGGCCAAGTTTATCCTCGTCGAAAGCCTTGTCATTCTGGAGCGCCCCCTGGAGGCGCTTCCCCACTTCCTGGAAGCGAAATCGCTCTGCGAGCAGGCCGACCCGGGGACGCGTTTGCACGCCCTCCACTTCGAGGCGCGGCTTCTGGACGGCCTCGGTTGCGTGAGGGAATCCGAAAAGCTCTTCCGCCATGCGATCAGAGCCTTTTTCGAACACGAGCTTTACAAGCAAGCCTTCATCACCCTGCTGACGCTCTTCGAGTGTCTCTGCCGGAGAGGTGCGCTCGGCAAGGCCGCGGCCCTGTGCGAGGAGGCCATCGCCGCGACGTCCCAGGCGGGAGAGGCCTGCAACGAACAGATCCGGCGCGTCTGGGAAGAGCTTCTGGCCGCCGTGCGCATCCGCCAGCTCAGCGAAAGCGAGCTGATCCAGGCCCGCCAGTATCTCGTCCGCAACTGGAGCGTGCCGGCGGCCGGCGCCTTCGTGCTCCCGCGGCTGGAGGCCGCCACCCCCGGCACCAACCGGCCCCCCGAGCTGCCGGCGCCTCCGCCTTTGCCCGCTGCCGGCAACGCGGGCTCGGGCAGCTTCCAGGCGGCACGCGAAGAATACGACCGCAGGCTCATCGCGGCGGCCCTGGAGCAGGCCGGCGGCAACCTCAGCGAGGCCAGCCGCCTGCTCGGGATTTCCCGCAATACGCTCAAGGCGAGATGCGCCTGTACGGGCTGTGATCAGGACTTCAGACGGTCCGCGAAATTCTTGCGCAACTTGGTGACCTTGGGCGCGGCCGTGAACAGGACGTAGGGCTGCGTGGGATGGCGCGCCGCGTAGTCCTGGTGGTACGCCTCGGCATCGTAGAAGGCTTCCAGGGGCACGACCTGGGTGACGATCGGCGAGTCGTAGGCGCCGGCCTCGTTGAGCTGGCGGATGTAGGCCTCCGCGACCCGCTTCTGCTCGTCGTCCGTGTAGAAGATGGCGGAGCGGTACTGAGTGCCCTGGTCCGCGCCCTGGCGGTTGAGCTGGGTGGGGTCGTGGGCCACCGAGAAGAACACCTTGAGCAACTGGCCGTAGCTGATGCGGGACGGATCGAAACGCACCTGGACGGCCTCCGCATGGCCCGTCCTCCCGGAGCAGACCGCCTCGTAGTCGGCTGTCTGGGCGGTGCCGCCCGAGTATCCAGAGGTCACCTCCAGGACGCCGTCCAGCTCCTTGAGCACGGCTTCGACGCACCAGAAGCAGCCTCCGGCCAGGATGGCGGACTGGGTTCCGGTTGCCGGAACGGTATCGATCAACGGGTCAGGAAATTCGCCCGGTGTCAGTTTGCGGCCGAGGGGAAGGTCACAGGTGGGGTCCATCAGTGTCTCCTACGGAAGGCTCCGGGCCGCTGGGGTGCGGGCCGGAGCTTCGCCATTCTACCGCTGGATTGACGCGGATGCTGAGGGGGCCTACAGTAGCGTTGGCTCGAAACCATGCAACCGAAACCCTTCCCTCCTCCGGCTTCTGGACGCGGCCCTTCCGTGGCGCGGAGGGAGATCCAGGCCAAGCCGCTCCTGCCAGGCCGCCCATTGGCGGCGCACGTGCAGGCGGCCCTCGCCCCGGCGCAGGCCAAGGCCGGAACAACGCCCCCGGTGGCCCGAGCGCCTCATGTGCAGGCCGCTCTTGCCAGAGTGGCACAGCCGAAGATCGGCGCTCCTGGCGCTCCACGCCCGCCTGCGCCGCATGTTCGAGCGATGGTCACGGCGACGGCCCAGGCCAGCCCCCGCCCTGCACCTGCCAGGAGGCCGATCGTCTCTCCCGTGAGTGTCCGGCCGCCTGCTGGGTTGATTCAAGCCAACGGCTTCTTCTCAGACTTGTGGGCCTCCATAACCTCCTACTGTTGCCCCAGCAATAATTATAAGCCGGTGCCGCAAGGAGAGAAGAAACAGAAGGAAGAGAAAAAAGATACAGAAGAAAAAAAAGAGAAAGAAGAGAAGAAAATCAAGGTTACGGGCAGCAACCATACGGTGGCGCAGAACGTCTACATGACCTTAATACCGGGTGATTCTTACACCAGCACTCAACTGACGGGCTGCGCAATCGTTTTCGCGCTGAGCTCAGCTGGAAGCTGTGTGTATCATTGGCCAGGCCATGACCCCGAAAGCTCATCCTACAACGGCAAAATGGCTACCGCCATGGACGACGCGTTCGTGGGCAAAGATGCTCAATTCAAGATCTTTGGTTACCACCGGCCTATTTCCGGCGAGAGTGAGATAGACCTCAAGTGTTTAAAAGGTTGGCAGGAATTTGGCGAAAAGGTGGGTCAAATGGGGAAATCGGCGGAAGTGTTTCTTGGCCCATCGGATCAACCGATCTTTATTTACGATGGCAAGACCGTGACTTGCGTCCAATCGGTGGAGTCATTGCCCACGCACCTCTCCAAGATCAAAACCTAGGAAAACGAGGCGGCTCCATTTGCCTCAGCGGCTGACCACACCCCGGAGGCCGCAGAACAGCACCACTGTAGAGCACCCCCAGGGCGGCCGCGAACAGCAGGACTCTTCCCTTTCCCCTCTCCCCCGATATGGGGGGAAGGGTATGGCCGGCCGAGGGACGGGGAGGAGTGAGGGTCCAACCGGCCGCTTCGCCAGATAAAGCGCCGCCGCCGTCACGATAGTCCCCGCGAGGATCGCGGCCTCTTAAATCAGTCGGGTTTACCCGGCTGTGTTTTTGCCTAGCCCGGGCCATTTATGCCCGGGCGGGGGCGCGGCAAGGCACAGTCTGACAAAGCAGCGTCAGCTCAACCTTTCGATCTCGACCTGTCCGATCAGATTATTGAGCAGGTTATCGAGCGCGGCGCGGTCTTCGATCCCCGGGCCGACGCGGGTCACGGCGTACGCGCCGCTGGCGGTGGCCATGCGTGCCAGATCCTCGAGGGAGGAATCCTGAATCGTCGCGTAGACGATGCCTGCCACCATGGCGTCGCCCGCGCCCACCGTGCTCTGCACCTTGACTTTTGGCGGCCGGGCCAGCAGGGCCTGCCCGCGTTCGGCGAAGACCGCGCCGTCGCCGCCCATGGAGACCACGACCCGCCCGATCCCGCGATCCAGCAGGGACTCCGCGGCGGCGCGGACGGCAGTTGGAGAAGCCAGGGTCTGAGCCATCGAGCTCGCTGAGCTCGTCCACGTTCGGCTTCACCACCTCGGGGGTGGCCTCCAGAGCCGCCCGGAGCGGCCTGCCGCTCGTGTCCAGCAGCACGCGCCCACCTTTTTCATGGATCAACTCGATCAGTCCGGCATAGATGTTCTGCGGCGTTCCGGCCGGGACGCTGCCGCTCAGCACGAACCAGCAGTCCGGCGCGGCGAGATCGTCGATTCTCTCGAACAGATCCTCGATCTCTTCTCTGTTGGGCGTGAGGCCCGGTAAATTGATGTCCGTGGTCTCCTGCGTCCAGCCGTCCACGATCTTGATACCGACGCGCGTGCAGCCTGAGAGCCGGACGAAACGATCCCCGATGCCCTTGCGCTCGAACACCGATTCAAACAAGGTATCGTTCTCCGCGCCGAGGAAGCCGGTGGCAAAGACCTCGATTCCTGCCTCGGCCCCGAGATCGGCCAGGAAGCAGGCGACGTTCACGCCCTTGCCCCCCACGTGCGAGCGGCTCTCGGCCACCCGGTTCACCTGGCCCGCGGCAAATCCGGGGATGCTCAACGTCTGATCGATCGCCGGGTTGAGGGTGACGGTGACAATGGCAGCGGGAGTATTTACGGGAATATTTTTCATCCTTTCACCAGGCGCCTCACAGCTTCGGCGCTGTCACAGGCGAGCGCCCGCTGCGCCAGAGCGCGGGCGTCGCGCATGGAGACGTTGCGGATGCGGGCCTTGATCGCCGCGATGCTCGGGATGCTGACGGACAGCTCGGTCACGCCGAGACCGATCAGGATCACCGCGCCCAGCGGCTCCCCCGCCACACCGCCGCACACGCCCACCCAGGTGCTCTTCCCTTCCGTGGCGCGCACGGCCTGATCGATCATCCGCAGCACCGCCGGATGCAGCCCGTCGGCATGCTTGGCGAGCATGGGATGCCCGCGGTCCATGGCGAGCACATATTGGGTCAGATCGTTGGTGCCGATCGAAAAGAAATCGACCTCCGCCGCCAGCTCACGCGCCATCAGCACGGCCGACGGCACTTCGATCATGATCCCGACTTCCAGTTTTCCGGCGCCCAGCTCCCGGCGGACCTCTTCCGTGATCGCAACCGCCGCCCGCAGGTCCTTCAGCCCGGAGATCATGGGATACATGATCTTGACCGGCCCGTGCGCGGAGGCACGGAAGATGGCTCTCAGCTGCGTCTTGAACAGCTCGGGATAGGCAAGGCAGAGGCGGATGCCGCGCACGCCCAGGAAAGGATTTTCCTCGGGCGCTAGGTTGAGATACGGCACAGCCTTGTCGCCGCCGATGTCCAGCGTGCGGATGATCAGCGGCAAACCGCGCAGGGCGTCGACGGCCGTGCGGTACGCCTCGTACTGCTCCTCCTCCGAAGGCGGCGAGTCGCGCTCCAGAAACAGGAATTCGCTGCGCATGAGGCCGATCCCCTCGCCGCCGGCCTCCACGGCCTGCGCCGCCTCGTGCGCCAGGCCCGTGTTGGCCACCACCTCGACGCGATAACCGTCGGTGGTGAGGGCCGGCTCGTAGCGCGTCTGGTGCTCCGCGTCGCGCAAATCGGCCAGGGAGCCCTGCGCCACGCGGGCCGCGCGCAGATCCTCCTCGCTCGGTTGGACATAAAGGAAACCATTGTCGCCATCCAGCACCGCCATGGCCCCATCCGGCTGATGGGTCACCGCCGGCCCCGCGCCGACCACGGCCGGAATGCCCAGCGACCGCGCGATGATGGCCGCGTGCGAGGTCGGCCCGCCCCCGGCCGTGCAGAAACCCAGGACCCGCGCCGGATCGAGACCCGCGGCGTCCGAAGGCGTCAGGTCCTCCGCGAGCAGGATCGCGGGCTCCGCCGGCGGCTCCGTCCCCTCTTCGATCACACCCGCCAGATACCGCAGCACGCGCCAGCCCACGTCCCGCAGATCCGTCGCGCGTGCGGCCAGCAACGGATCGTCGAGCTTCGCCAGCGAATCCACTTCCGCCTCAATGGTCTTCTGCCACGCCCAGCCGGCGCTCTGTCCCTGAAGGATCCGTTCGTCGGCTCGCGCCAGGAGATCGGGGTCAGTCAGGAATTCGGCATGGGCCAGGAAGATGGCGGCGCTGGCCGGACCGGACTTCTCCTTGACGTCCTGATACAGCTCCTGAAGCTCGGCTCGCGCCGTCGCGACCGCTTCGCTCAGCCGCTCGCGCTCCCGTTCCGGGTCCTTGGCCGTGCGCTCCACCACGATCTTGCGCTGGCGCAGCAGGCGCACCGGCCCGATCGCCAGGCCCGGCGACGCGGCCATCCCGGGCACGGTGTCCAGAGCCACCCGGGGAGCCCAGCCGTGCGTGGGGCCGGCAAGGAAGATCTCCTCGGCCTCGGGCTCTTCGATCACCCGCTGGAGGGCCACGAGAGCGGCTTCGGCGTCCGGCCCGTTGGCGGAAATCCTGACTTTGCTCCCTCCCTTGGCCCCCAGCTTCAGCAGCGAGGCCAGGCTCTTGCCGTTGGCCACCTTGCCGCCGTGGCGCACGGTCACCTCGGCCGCGAACCCCTTGGCGGCCTCGGCGAACGCCGTCGCCGGCCGGGCGTGGAGGCCGTGCGAGCTGCCCACCGTGGCCTCGACGGCCGGGCCGGTCTCCGGGATTTCCTGACCCGGAGGCGGCGCGGTGTCCTCACGAGGAGCGCTCAACGCCGCGGCCACCTCCTGGGGGTCCGTGGTCGTCGCCAGCCGCTTCACCAGCTCGTCGTCGTGCAGCAGCCGGATCAGGTTGCCGAGGACTTCCAGATGCTCATCGGATTTCGCCGCGATCCCCACGATGAGATACGCCGTGTCCCCCGGCTGCCAGGAGACGCCGCCGGGCACCTGAAGCACCGCCACGCCCGTGCGCTGGATGAGGAACCGGTCCTTCGGCATGCCATGGGGAATGGCGATGCCATGACCGAGATAGGTGTTGGCGACCTTCTCCCGCGCCAGCATGCTCGCGGCATAGCCCGGCTCGATGCACCCGGAGCGCACCAGCAGGCCGGCCACCTGCCGGATGGCGTCCTCCTTGGATTCCGCCCGGGCGCCGACCAGGATGTTCGTGGCTTCGAGCTGCAGCATGTCCGCCCTCCCATGCGGACAATATGCCAGCCTGGGCTTTCCTGGGAGCGCAGGCATCCCTGCCGGCCCGACTAACCAAATCCCCTCCGTCCTTCAACCACCGTACTACTTCCCCCCCAAGGTTCGCCAACCCTAAACGCTTGCGCCGTCCTTCCGGCGAGATGTGCCGCCAGCAAGAGAGAGGGTCAAACGTCACGGTCTCAGGGATCGGAGAGAAGATACTTCAGCCGGTCATCTGGGCCGTCTCCTCTCCCTTGACGGGATCGCTTGGCACCTCCTGGGGAAAACCGCCTCAATGGAGCGGCTTCGCACTTCCAGAGCGGAACGCCGCAAGAAAAACGGCTCATCCTGCAAGTCATAGGTTCGACTTGAGGCTCCAGGACCGAGAAACTCAAAATTGACGCGGCGAAACCGTTTCGGCGCTGGTCAAAAGGATCAAACATTACTGACCTGCGGGCCTTTGTCCCGGCAGTTCGAACCTTTGTGGACGGGCCAGATTCCGGAGAAAAGCTCGGAAAGATTAGGGAATTGATGGAGACGTGACAAGAACCGAGCGCAGAGGGCAAGGCGGGATCGAAACCGGACCGGGCAGCCGCGCCGTCTACACCAACCTGCCGGCGGGCTCCTACACCTTCCGCGTCGTGGGCCGCAACGGCGACGGCGTCTGGAACACCTGGGGCGCACGGCTGGACGGAGACGGGCCTCGGACTTTAGATCGTCTCTTGAAAAAGCTTACCAAGCTTCTGGCAGCCAAACCAGAGTCCAAAAGGAAGGTTGCGTTCTTACACGCGCTTCAGGTTCAGGGTTCCGAAGCTCTAAACGGTATGTTATAGATTTCCGTTGTCTGCCGCCTCCTCCCGCGTGCGGCGCTCAGCTTCCGTATGTAGACGGTCAAAAAAGTCGCCCTGCGAAACAGACCCTCTACCGGCGAGGTCTTTGAAGAACGATTCTATGTCCTGATCAGTGAAAAGCTCCTCATACGTGCCGGGAATACCACCTGCTTCCTGATTAAACTTTGCTCTCGCATGACGCTCAAAGGCGCGGGCATAGCCAATCGCCTCGGTGACAAATCCTATTTGGACAAGCGCAGGAATTACCCGTGCTCCCTTAAGCCGAGCAAACAGTGCCGGATACGACGTCTCCACTTCCTCCATTGCAACGTTAATACCAGTAGCCATGCCGACGCATAAGAACATGCCCCATGGAGCGCCGTCGATCAACGCGCGTAAGGCTTGCAGAAACTGATCCCGCCGATCCCGACGCGCCTTCCAAATCAATTCAAACTCATCCAAGAAAACCAACAGCCCACGACACCTTGCCTCCGCACCAGTAGCTGCCGTCCCAGGAAGACGAAGGAATTTGATCAATCCCTCTAGGGCATTCAGCATCTGCGACGGCGACTCGATTGGGCTGCTGACTCCCAGAAGTGACCGTTGAGGTGCTCGGATTCGCTCACCTCGCAACCATCGCCTAAGCAAAAGCACCATATCCCTATCAGTGGAGGAAGCGGTTGCCTTCACGGCTCGCTGAAAATCTCCTGGAGGCAAGCTCTCGAGACCGTTTCTCACCTCTTCGGAAATTTCCGCTTCGAACAGGCGCAGCCCAGTTTGAATTCGAAGACTCTCATCCATTTGATCGATCAGTTGCCCGTAGAGCGTCCTAAAATCGCACGATTGGGCAGTGGTAACCGCGATTGGGACGACTATTCCACCGGTACGGAACTTGTCTGTTAGCTCTTGTCGGTGATGCTCCATAAAGTGCGTTTTACCGACGCGATTCCCACCCGTAAAGAACAAGGTGACAGTATTTCCCTCGCGGAGGAACTCCTGTAGGTCGCGCAAGAAACGATTCCTAACATCCACTTGGTTATAGAATACATCCCATATGGGGTGCGACCGTGAAGGATAAGGATTCCGTAGGAAGCCGAACTTTTTCCAAGTCCTCTCTCGAGCTTCCGCCGCAGGAACAACCGCGTTTAGGATAGAGTCGAGATCAAGCTCGGCCATTTAGCGTCTCCCCGGACGACGGACTAAGGAACTGACGAGGGTACGGTTGATTACTATCCCTTTACCGGGCTCAATCGTTCTTAGATAGCTTTTGGGTGAAGTTGACGTCGGAACCACTAACACCTGATGCGAAGGAATAGGGGCATCCACAGAGGCGCGTTGAGCTTCAAAATCTGCCAAGGCTCCGCGACCCAGAGAACGACCGAGGAGTTCACTAAACCTTATGGGCGACAACTGTAAAGCGACACAGGTTCGGTCTAAGATATGAGGCAAGGGCGCTGCTGGCTGTCCCTCTCCAAGTTCGTTATGAAAACGTACCACTGTCTCTTCGAACTTCGCCGCTGAAACGTCGGCAAGGCCATAAAGGACGCCTTCTCTAGTCTTGTAACCAGCACCGAGTATCACTGCCCATCCTGTAGCAGCACCAACAACTGCGCTATTCGGGAAGCGCTTTGTAGTCTCAGCGGCCTTCAGGGCCTTGTCGTAGGTTGGGTGCCGGCGAAAAACTTGATTTACGCGAAGGTAATCACCGTCGGAAAGCCCAGATAATAGCTCTTGCAACGCAGGACCAGCGATGATTTCCTCACCGTCTATCTGATACAAGCCCGTTAAGTCGCCGACTTGACGAAGTTGCCGCAAGGAATGCTCGTCGCGGGCACCGAATGTCCGCACAGAGGTGCGCTGATCAGTACGAGTGGGGAGCACCTCGATGATTTTAGTAAGACTAATTTTGATCATTCCCTCAGTTGTCTTAGAGGATCTAGGTGCCGATCGACGCCCTTTTGCTGGAGGAGGTCCAGAAGAAAGAAGGGTTTCATCTGGAATCCTGACGTCAATATCTTCCGTCTCGCCGGGTCGCTGGATCTTGTAGTTATAAACGAGATCGATTTGAGGTTCGCCGTCACGAACCAGACGAAGCTTGCCGAAGGTCAGGCAAAGTTCCCAAATAAGTACGTGGGGGAGACAAGCTCGCACAGCGAGCGCAAACGGATCAAACCAAAGAGAATCTAACTGAATCGGCCCGGCAGTTTCCCGCCAACATTCAAAGGGCGTCTGGCAAAAGATAAAAGGAGCGCGTTCGGCTGCACATACATGGGCAAGGTTAAAATCCGATGTGATTAGAAATACTGGGATGCGCGGATTATTCTTAGTCTGATAGTCCCAGAAGGCCGCTACCATCTGGCGATCCTCGGAAATATAGAGCGACTCCTCGGGTCCAGGCTCACGCTTTGTCGAGCCTGTTGGTTGGGCCCCGGTGCGCGTGAAGTAACGAGTGGCACCGGGCTCTAACTGATGAATATGAACTGGCGTCGTTTCACGGACCCTTTCAAGTGTACGCAATCCTCGCACCATGCCTGCGCGTTGAATCTTCGCCTCTGCTACATAGTGTGACTGGTACTCATGGAGAACGTCGATTGACGAAGAGCTTATTACCACGCGCGCCACGGCTCTACCGAGCGAAGTAATGAGATGCATGAGCAACCCGGTCTTCAGCGCGTTCACGTCAGCAAAGAGTTCAACATGACTATCTTTCAGGGCCGCGCGATGTAATTTAGCGAGCTCGTCGTCGCGGAGACCGGGATGACGGGCACCAGCGCGAACAACTGCCGCAAACACCTCGGCTCTCAGCGCAGCGGTCCCTGAACCGGGACAAGCTATTGTGCCGATATGTCGCGAACCAGCTTCATCACCTGTTGCTTGCGTGAAGTTGAGAAGGCAATCCAAGCTGTTAGTGCCGGGAGTAAGTACCTCATACTGGCCGGCCGAGAAGCTGGTGTTGGTTACGAACTGCCGCAACTTCATTGCCTAGTCTCCAACGAGGCGAATTTTCTCGTTAGGTGTTATGACGGTATTCAAGCGACGCTTGAGTCCTTCAATTACGACCTGCAAGGCAATAGAGCCATCCGCGACGACTTCATGACCCAGAGTCTCTGCGATCACATCCAAGTTGCTATCTAAGTTGCTGTCTTTAGGTTCAGGTAATTCTGCTAGCGTCTCGACACTAACAACGCCTTCGGATTGAAGCAAACTGCGCAATGCCCTCTCGACGCTCTTTGGGAGCGATGGGCTCTTGAAGTCGTCCATTCCGTCAACGCAAAAATGCATATCTACTCCCTCGATCTCGGAGAGGCCCTTCGGACTGGAGGATTCATGGCGATGTCTTGCAACGGTAAGTGGTCGTCGCCTTTGGCCGCCATTGCCCGCTGTATGGCAGTCATAGTCTATTTACGCCAAGGAAGAGATCCCACGAGCGTCTAATCCCATAGTGCCGTCGGCTCTACCTTGTGGCGGATGGCCCCTCCAGCCCTGGCCGTCAGTATAGTCCATACCAGTGGCTTGACGGAGGAAAGGGGGGGACTCGATCTGTGGAAGGAGCCGAACGACCTCGCCCCGCCCGTTCACCCACTCCTGCGCTGTCGAAAGGGTGCCACCCTCCTGCCGGCCGGCCGAATGGGTGCCACCCTCCCGGACAAAGCACCCCAGAGAAGGGTGCCACCCTCCCGGACAAAACCTCTCCACTCTCCTCCGCCTCGCTGACTCCTGATCTCCTCCTCTCCACCCAAAGGACGCGAGAAGAGGGCTTCGAGGGTCTGCACAGGCACCTCTGCCCCGCCAAAACAGGACACTCACTTCCGGAAATCCCAAGCAAAACTGTCCTCTGAGCACACCCCCACCCTCCTCTCGTCGAGAGACGCTCCAAGAAAGCTGTGAGGCCAGACCCAACGCTCCGAGCTCTACCCACCCACGAACGGCAAGGCGGGCGGGAAGCATCCTCTTGGGAAGAGCACGGTTCGATTCCCCTTCCGGAGCTTGTCGGCGCCGAAGGGGTGCCACCCTCCCGGACAAAACCGGCCTTGAATGGTGAGGGTGCGGCGCTCAGTGGTGGTGATACACGTGCGCCGCTCCCCACCCATCGGACCTCCGCGGAGGTCGGGTTCGGCGTCGTTCAGCGAGAATGGCGGGCCACGTAGTCTCGCAACACCTCATCCATTCGCGCCTGCCAACCTTCGCCGGTCGACTTGAAATACTCGATGACCTCGGGGCTATAACGCACCGACAGCAATTGCTTTCTGCTCGCAGACTTCGGCCGTCCGCGGACTGCACGCATTGGCACCATGGCTTGCAGTTGCTCATCGGTAAGAGGCTGTGCGTCCGGATCCGCCTTGGCGGCGGCAACAATGGAGGCGTCCTCTTCAGGGGTAGGGAACCGAATGCCCGATGGCTTAGACGTTTTCGACATAGTACTTCACCTCGCGACGCTCGGCTCGGCGCAGGCTGATGATTCGCCGCACCTCACCACGATCCACGAAGGCCACGTAGTAGAGGGTGTCGGCCTCAGGAGCGAGCGCGATCATCCGCACTTCGTCGTATGCAAACCGCTCATCCACCCAGACCAGCGCAGCATCCCAATCGAGCTTACTCGCCAAGGCGAGTGACACGCCGTGTTTTGCCAGATTGGTCGCATCCTTGGCGGGATCGAGCTCAATCAGCATAAATAGTGTAGCTACACAAAATGAGACCGTCAAGTAGCCCTGGTCTGGGCGATGCGGTGGCGAACGCCTCTTCCCCACCGCCGGCCACGGTGATCGTCGCGTGCATACAGAACGAGGATGGCACATCCTCGGCCATATCCCTCCAGAGCGTCTCTTAAGGACTCCGGAATCAATACCTTGACGCCCACTGAAGAGACCCAGGTTCTGCCTTGTGGTCAAGGCAGGGATGCCGGCCCCATCCAATCAAACGCAAAGTTAGAAGGCCGGCAGGATGCCGGCGCTCCCAGGGACGCTACGCCAATGCGTCAATCCTGCCTTGACAGATCCCTCGTACGGCGTGCCGAATGGGTGCCACCCTCCCGGACAAACCGCTCCGCATGTCGTTGCTCTCGCGCTGGGCTCCTGGCGCAGCCGCGTGATCTCGCGCAGGCGGCCGGTCAGGACCTCCTGCTCGTTCCCCAGTGACTTCGCCCTGGTGATGAGGGCGTCGAGAGCATCCGACTCCTCCCGCAGGAGAGGCATCCGACTCCGGAGGTAAGCTATACTGCATTTCAAGATCAAGATCCTGGAACCCGGAGACTGCGTATTCCTTCCCTGTGCCTTCGAACGCTCGAAAACGGTTTGCGAACGCTCGAAAACCGGTTGCGAACGTTCAAAAACCGTTTGCGAACGCTCGAAAAGCGGTGACGAACACTCAAAAACGGACGGCGAGCGTTCGAAAAGCGTTTTTGAACGTTCACAACGGGAAGACGAACGTTCGAAAACCGGTGCCGAGTATTCGACACACGTTTTCAAACGCTGGAAAAGGGATGACGAACGCTCAAAAACGCAGGGTGAACACTCGACACGGCGTTTTGAGCGTTCGCAACGCAAGGAGGAACGTTCGAAAACGTGCCCTGACCTGGATCGAGCGGGCCTGCGAGGCGGCGGGCATGGACGGCTTCCTGGCCAAGCCCATCACCTTGGACACCCTGCGGGCGGTGCTCAAGACCCTGCCGGAGGGCGATGGGTAGCCGGCGGTAACCGGAATCGCCTGAAGGGCCGCGAGATCCCAGCCTGAACCTCCCCCGGTTCCACGGACACCGAGTTAAGGTACATGGCTGGGGACGATGGCGCCCCCGCCCGGGCATAAATGCCCGGGCCAGGCAAAAGAAGCCGGCTAAAGCCGACTCCACAATCAGGGAGACAATGGAGTCCCCTTCAGGGGGCTTCTTCAACGTAGCCCAGGCATTTATGCCCGGGGCGGGGCCGCGGTAATCGATACCTTGGCCGTCGAACCCGGAACGAATTCAGGGCACGTCGTATCAGGCCGGCTTGCGCGCCCGCACGAAAGCGCTCATGAACCGGCCGTCCACCTCCGGGGCCACCGTGGCGGGATCTATCCCCACTCCCTGGAGGAAATCGCGGGCGTCTTCGGTGTTGTAGATGCGCGTGGGCTCGACCTCGACATCCTCGAAGCCCACCTCGGCCAGGAGGCGCTTGTACTCCGTCTCCTCCAGGGCTCCGGCCACGCAGCCGATCCACAGCTCCACGTTGCGCCGCAGGGCTTCCGGCACCTCGCCGCGGACGACGATGTCCGAGACGGCGAAACGGCCGCCCGGACGGAGCACGCGGAAGGCTTCCGCCAACACCTGACGCTTGTCGGCCGAGAGATTGATCACGCAGTTGGAGATCACCACGTCCACCGCGTTCTCGGGCAGCGGGATGGCCTCTATTTCTCCCTTGAGAAATTCGACGTTCTCGACCCCGGCCTTGCGCTGGTTCTCCCGCGCCAGGGCGAGCATGTCGTCCGTCATGTCCAGCCCGTAGGCCTTGCCGGACGGCCCCACGCGGTGCGCGGAGAGGAGGACGTCGATCCCTCCCCCCGATCCCAGGTCGAGAACGGTCTCGCCCGGCTGAAGCGACGCCAGCATGGTGGGATTGCCGCACCCGAGAGACGCCAGGACGGCCTCGGCCGGCAGGCCCGCGGTCTGCTTTTCGTCGTAGAGATCCTTGGTGATCGGGTCCTGATTGGAAGCTCCGCAGCTCCCGCCGCCGCAGCACGAGGCCGCGCCCGTGCCCTGCCGGACGCTGCGCGCCGCCTCGCCATATTTCGCCTGCACCACCTCGCGCAGGGCCGTGGGATCGAGCTGTTGAGCGTCTGAAGTCTGAGTATTCATTGTCCGTTCCTTTCTATGGTTGTCACTAGCAACTATCTGTTTATAAAAAAACGGCGCCTTCACGGAGCCGTGCAGCAGCCACTTGGGGTGCTTGAAGCGGCGGCGCGGGCCAGCTGGCGCAGGAGCTTCGTCATGGCCTGCCGGACCTCGGGAGCGAACCCGGCGAGCAGCGTCCGCTCCTGGGCCAGGATGTCCTCCCGGATCTTCTCCTCCAGCGCCCGCCCGGCCTTGGTCGCCTCGAGCAGCACGGCCCGGCGGTCCTGCGGATGGGTCATGCGGGCCACGTACCCCTTGCGCTCCAGGGCATCCACCACGCGGCTCGCCGTGCTCTTGTCGAGGTAGAGCCGGGCCGCGAGCTCGTTCAGCGTCATCCCACCCTGCCGCACCAGCGTCTCCAGGGCATTGCACTGGGTCACGGAGACGTCGTAGCAGCAGATCCGATCCCGGTCCCGCGATTCATAGACGCGGATCAGGTCCGAAAGCGCCAGGTAAAGCTCCTCCGCGTCCCGCTCCAGGACGGGATCGGGAGGGGCCGGGGGATCGGCTGGGAGGATCGGGAGGACGGTTGCCTTGCTCACGGAAAGGAGCATAGCAGAGATGGTTGTCAGTTGCAACTAGCCCCTCACCGCCGGACCCTCACCCCCGGCCCCTCTCCCGTCCCCTCCCTCCCCCCGCTCACCGGGAGAGGGGAGAAAGACAGAAAAAACAGAAGACAGGAGAAAGTTTGTTTTCTTCTCCTCCCCTCTTTCTCTCTTCTCCTCTTCTCCCCTCTCCCGGTGAGCGGGGGGAGGGAGGGGACGGGAGAGGGGACGGGGGTGAGGGTCCGGCGGGCATTCGTGACACAATACTTCGTCTATCAATCCACCATGAACCCCTGCCCCATCCGGTGCTACGCCCTGGGCGTCCTCCTCGCCTGCGCCCCGGCTTTGGCGCTGGACCCGGAGCGTGCCGTCACGGAGTACCACCTCCAGCGATGGGGTGCGCGGGCGGGACTTCCCCAATCCACCGTCTCCTCCATCTCCCAGGCTCCCAACGGATACCTCTGGCTCTCCTCGCAGGGATTCCTGGTCCGGTTCGACGGCGTGCGCTTCGTATCCTTCCGCACCCGCCCCGGCCGGATCCTCACCCGCCGTTCCGGAGACCTCTGGTATTCCTCCAATACCGGCGGCGCCGTCCAGTGGACGGGGAACCGCAACATCCTCTGGACCACCGGCAAGGGCCTGCCGTCCGATGACGTAGAGGTGTTCTTCGAAGACCGCGGGGGCGATCTCTGGATCGGCACCGGCCAGGGAGCCGTGCGCCTGCGCGGCGGCCGCCTGGAGCTCGTGCCGGCCACGGCGGGCCGCAGGGTCTTCGCGTTCGCCCAGGGACCCGGCGGAGCGCTCTGGGTCGGCACCGCCGACGGCCTCGTCCGGCTGGAAGGGGGCACCCTCGCGGCCTCTGGCAACCATCTCCCGGGCGAGCGCGTGCTCTCTCTCGCGGTGGACCGGCGCGGCGGCGTCTGGGCCGGCACCGCGAACGGGGTCGCGCACTTGGCCGTCCCTGGCGGCGGGTGGCAACGGTTCACTCCGGGCGACGGCCTGCCGGCAGCCGAGGTGCCCGCCATCCTGGCCGACCGCGACGGCAACCTGTGGGCCGGCACGAGCCGGGGACTGGCCCTTCTCCGGGGGGCGCGGTTCGAGGCTCTGCCCGCCCCGGAGGATGAGCCGGCCGAGCCCGTGCTCGCGCTGCTGGAAGACGCCGAGGGCGCCCTGTGGGCCGGGACGGCTACCAGCGGCCTCCTGCGCCTGCGCGACAATGTCTTCACCAACTTCCAGCCGCCGGGCGTCCGCGGCACCGTCTGGTCCGCCTACGAGGACGCCGCCGGCACTCTCTGGATCGGCACCGGCGAGCACGGCCTCCTGCGCCTTCGAGACGGCCGGACCGACACCTTCACCACGGCCCAGGGACTGCCGAGCGACAAGGTCCGCCCCCTCCTCGACGACGGTGAAGGCGGCCTCTGGATCGGCACCCAAAGGGGCCTCGCCCGCCGCCATCCGGACGGCCGGATCGAGACCTGGACCCGGGGCCAGGGACTGCCGGACGACTACGTCCTGTCCCTCTTCCGCGACCGCGGCACCCTCTGGATCGGCACCCTCCGTGGCCTCGCCCGGCTCGACGGTGGCGCCGTGCGCGACGTCACTCCCAACGGCCTGCCCAAAGACGCCATCTACTTCGTCCGGCGCGACCGCAGCGGCACCCTCCTCGCGGGCACCCGCCTGGGCCTCTTCCGCGAGGCGGGAGGGCGTTTCGAGCGCGTTCCAGGCTCCCCCGTGACCCTGGTGTTCGCCTCCCATGAGGACGCCGAAGGCACCCTCTGGCTCGGCACCTCCCAGGACGGCCTGTGGCGCCGGCGCCAGGACCGCTGGACCGTCTTCCGCCCGCGCGACGGCCTGCCCGACGGCACCGCCTTCCAGATCCTCGAAGACGCCGAGGGCCGCTTCTGGATGACCAGCGACCGGGGCATCTACCGCGTCCGGCGTGCCGACCTCGACGCCTTCGCCGAAGGGCGCATCCCCCGTATCCCCAGCGTCCTCTACGGCGAAGCCGACGGCATGAAGGGTATCGAGTGCTCCGGCGGCAACACGCCCGGTGCCCTGATCGCCCGCGACGGCCGCTTCTGGTTCCCTACCACCCGCGGCTTCGCCATCACCGATCCCGGGCGAGCTCACGGCAACCACCGGCCGCCTCCCGTGGTCATCGAAGAGATCCTATCCGACGGCCAGCGGATCCCGTGGACCCCGGGCGCACCTCTCAAGCTCCCTCTCGGCAGGCGCAACCTGGAGATCCACGCCACCGTCCTGAGCCTCCTGGCTCCGGAGAGAGCACTCCTGCGCTACCACCTGGAGGGCTTCAAACAGGACTGGACCGAAGCCGGACCGGGCCGCCGCGCCATCTACACCAACCTCCCGGCGGGCTCCTACACCTTCCGCGTCGTGGGCAGCAACGGCGACGGCGTCTGGAACACCCGGGGCGCGCGGCTGGACATCGTCGTCCCGCCCCACTTCTGGGAGACCGCCTGGTTCGCGGCCGGCCTGTTGGGCTTCGTTCTCCTCTCCGGGATCGGTGCCGGGCGCCTGCGCCTGCGCTCCGTGCGCCGCCGGGAGCGCGAGCTCGCTCACCTGGTGGCAGAACGCACCCGCGATCTTCAGCGGGAGAAGACCCGCGCCGAAGCGGCCAGCCGCGCCAAGAGCGAGTTCCTGGCCAACATGAGCCACGAGATCCGCACGCCGCTCAACGCCGTCCTGGGCATGACCAGCATGCTTTTGGAGACCCCTCTCTCGGCCCGCCAGCGCGACTGCGTCGAGACCATCCGCCACAGCGGCGGCGCCCTCCTCTCCGTGATCAACGACATCCTCGACGTCTCCAAGATCGAAGCCGGCGCCCTGGAGATCGAGATCGTCCCCTTCGTCCTGAGCAACTGCCTCGAAGATGCCCTGGAGATCGTCCGCCCCAAGGCCGAAGCCAAGGGGCTCTCCCTCGTCCGGCGGATCGGCGCCGGCGTGCCCGACGCCATCGCCAGCGACGCCGCCCGCCTCCGCCAGATCCTGGTCAACCTGCTCGACAATGCCATCAAGTTCACTGAGCGCGGCGAAGTCTCTCTGGACGTCGAGCTCGTCCCCATCGCCGGAGACCTTGCCGGCAGCGCCAGCGACACCGCCGATCCTGGCAGCCCTGAGGATTCCGAAGACATCGAGCTTCGCTTCACCGTCCGCGACTCCGGGATCGGCATCCCGCCCGAGCGCTTGGACCGCCTCTTCCAGCCTTTCAGCCAGGCCGACTCCTCCACCACCCGCCTCTACGGCGGCACCGGTCTGGGCCTCGTCATCAGCCGCCGCCTGGCCGAGCACCTGGGTGGCGGCATGTGGGTCGAGAGCACGCCCGGGAAGGGCTCCGCCTTCTCCTTCACCATCCGCTGCCGGCCCGCCGAGGCCACGGCCCCCTCGGCTCCAACCCCGGCCCCGGCACCGCTGGCCGCTCTCCTGCCGCTACGCATCCTTCTCGCCGAAGACAACTCGGTCAACCAGAAAGTCGCCCTCCTCATGCTGGAGCGCCTCGGCTACCGCGCCGACGTGGCCGCCGACGGCTACGAGGCCCTGGCCGCCATCCTGCGCCAGCGCTACGACCTCGTCCTCATGGACGTGCACATGCCCGGCATGGACGGCCTGGAAGCCACCCGCCGCATCCGCGCCGAAGCGCCCGCGGACCACCAGCCGCGCATCGTGGCCCTCACCGCCAACGTCCTCGTCGAATACCGCAAAGCCTGCCTCGAGGCCGGCATGAACGACTTCCTGGCCAAGCCCATGAGCCTGGCGGACCTGCGCGCGGCCCTCCTGCGCAGCTACGGCACGGAGCCCCCCGGGGTCCCGGAAGCTCCGGAGACCGCTCCCGAGCCCGCCTCCGGTTCGCCCTCTCTGGACGTCGCGCGCCTCGACGGCCTCCGCCTCCTGGGCCAGATCGCGGGCCGCTCCGTCCTGGACGGCATCGTGAGCAGTTTCCTGACCGAGACCCCGCGCCGCCTGGAACGGCTCCGCCAGGCCCTGGACCAGGGAGACGCCCAGGACCTCGCCTTCGTGGCCCACAGCCTCAGAGGCAGCAGCGCCCAACTCGGCGCCCTCCGCCTGGCCGCCCTGAGCGCCGACCTGGAAGAGAAAGGATTGAACGCGGAGCTCACCGAGGCCGCCGCACTCCTCGCCGAGCTCGAGCAGGAAGCTGAGCGGGTGGCGCCTTTGCTGCAGGCGCAGCGGTGAATTCCCAGGAGTACCCCACGTCAGGTGCACATGGGCCCACGGTCGACTTCCTCATCCCGTGACGGTAGATGTCTTCCGCGATTTTCAGGCCTAACGGAACACCCCCGATGTTGCGTGACAGGTTCATCTCACCGGCTTTGTTCACTGCGAATGCATCGAAAATCCAATGGACACCAAGGTACACGCGGCTGCGCGCGTTCTCCTCGATCATCTGCCATAATCCTCCTGGAAAATTCCGGAGATGCCGTGGCCGGAGCGTACCCCGGTTATCCTCATTGAGGCCATTCAGCTCGTCGGACACGAAATCGAGATCAAGATCGTCAAACAAGTGATCGTTGCCCCGATGCCCATACGAAATACCATAAAAAAGCCGTGTGATGTGGAATGCAGCGGCTCCGAACGCAGCATGCCCCGACGGATACGATGGGAATGGAGGGGTAAAATTCTTCAGCCGGCCGACGATGGCATGGTTGAATGGGAATGCACCAGCAATTTCGACCGCAAAGTATTGGCGCATCGAGTTGGTGGCAGGGGCCCCAAACGGTAGCCAACCTAGATCGGTGTTGGGCGAGATATTGTTGTTGGCGTACTGGGCAGCCGGTCCCATCGAGTAGTCATGCTCACGGATTCCGAGAATGGGGCGCCAGAAATCGTATTTGTACTTCTCAGCCCAAGCTAGGATCCCAGCATCCGCCATCGCCACGTTCACCAGAGCAAAGAGCCGCGCATTCCGGGCTTCCGGCTCACCGCGAGCAATCGCGATACGGCGCACGATCTGGTTGTACAGCCGAGGCGGCGTGCCGATTTCAGCCGCCCCGTCATAGGCCCAGTAGAGGCCGATGAGCGACTGTTCGACCGTTCGCTTCAAGAACTTTCTGGTAAGAGTACCCATGAGGTCTGGAGCGATTCCTTTGCCGCGAACCTGCCGCAAAGCCCTCAGATATCCGCCATGCCATTTTTCCTTGCCCTTGAATGGAGGAGGAAGGATCGTGTGGCGAGCCGTAATGGCAAAGCCCTTCGAATTCGCTCCGTAAAAGGGACCATGAAAACCCTGCCCGGGATTGTCAGGATCGACCCGGTGCCGGCCTGGATAAGGCGAAGGCTCGTAACCAGTGTCTCCAGCATCGGGGTCATCCTCTCTGTCCAGGAGTATGGCCCGGGCGACGTACCGCCCGAATTCAAAGCTTGGCCCGTCAAGACAGCCTAGTGACTTCAATCTGGCGTCGAAGAAGCTCGTCTGGCTCGGGAACAAGGCCGTCAATGTTCTGTGCGCCGCCCCCGCGACCGCTGCCTGGGGGTCCGCTCCCCGTGGAGGATGCGGAAGGTCCGGAAGGTAGGGAGGGTATTCGGTTTCATCAATGGCCACATAGGCGTCATACATGGCGAGGTGAACGATCGCGAGGGCACGCGAGCTGAGTGTCGGCCCGGCCTGCTCCATCTTGCCGTTGGTATGACTGATCCGGTTGGCTTCCAGGGCCACTTCATTCCAGAAAAGTATTGAGTCGGACATGAATACCCTCCCTTTCAACAAGCGTTTTGGAGATGCTTCTCATGCTGGCTGATCTTCAGGCCCTCAACATGATGAGATTCCTGTCTTCCCAAAATTTCTGGATCTTGGGGAACGGCGTCACCACGTAGAGACCATTCAGGATCGAGCCGGCAATCAGCATGCCGATGGGCCTTCTGCTCATCTTGTCTACCACCATGGTTCCGGAATCTCCCGGCACGGCAAATGGCGTTCCGGAGGAGTTCTGGGGGTAGTCCGGTATGGGCGGTTTGCGGCAGCGGCAATCTTCCTCGGGGGCGGCCTCTCGGATATCTTCCAGAATGATCTGATCTCTAAAGCGATAGAGGAGCCCCCCAGGGCCATAGACCGGAACTTCAGCGCCAAGTTTTATAATTCGTGCTTTGGTCCAATGAGTCTCCTGGGAACCGCACTTCATGACCTCCCGCCCCTTCAGCTTGAGCTTTCGTTTAGGCGGCCACTCTCCAAAGCTTCCATAGCATGTAGTGCGTTGCCTCCAATCCGCTTCCCCCTCAAGCTTCACGATACCAATGTCCAACTCTACGCCCTTCCCCATGGGTCGATCCTGGATCGGCCTCGGCAGTTCTTTCTGGCTCGGGAGATAAAGGCAGCTGCCCAGAAACCGGGTGCTGTCCGAGGGCGGAAAACCTCTACGGTAGCGGTAAATGGAACCACGAGAATCAAGACCGGTGCAGCGCCAGAAGTTCGTCAGGACGTGACCGGCTGCCACGAAGTAGATATCCTGACCGTCCATTGACGACAGGAGACACGTCAAAGTCCCTCCAGGACCCTCGTGCCTTCCACCAAACACCCGAATGAGCCCTGATCCTGGCCGCAGCTCGCTGCTCAAGAAGTAAAAAGCCTGTTCAATAGGAGTTTCATCTTCAATCTGGCCCTTGTGCTCTTCAATGAAGAGCTTCAACTTCGCGCTGCTTTTTCCAACCCAACTTAGCCATATCTTAGGCTGGCTCTCTCCCTTTTCTTGTCTTACAGAGAAAGCAGCGACTTCCTCGCCGGCTTGGAGCTCGCGAAGCTTTCTTTTCACCTCGCGCACTTCATCATTGGCCATCTGTTCCTCCCTGACCTCTGATCACGGTCCCGGAACAAGGTTTCTCTACAGGCCCGAAAAACGAGGTTGTCCCCGGGTTTGGAATGGGCAACTTCGCCCAATCGTTCTCAGACGCCTCGCTGAGCTGTTCGTAAAACGGCTGAAAGTCCATGTCGGGAAGTGACGATCGGTTAAAGCTTTCTTCCTGGAAGAGAAGGTCGGGCTCCCGGTTCGAGATGCAAATCTCAAGCACCGGACGAGAGGCGCCGGGCGCGGGCGCCAAGACCAGTTCCTCCACCACCACCTCATTGGCCAGACGCTTGAGCTCGATGCGGACCTCATCACGCACATCAAAGAACTCGAGCGCAAGAGAGTTGGCGAGAGCGCGGTTCCAGGAGCCGGGGCCCCATGCATCCTCAGGTTTCGCGAAGCGCCAACGGAAGGGGAAGCCGTCGACGCCCCTATTGAAATCGTAAGTCCGTAAGCGGCCTCCAGTACATTCGACTCGGGCGACGAGCCCTTCAGGGAAAGGCCCGCGATACGAGGGCAGAATGTCGTGCCGGGCCCGGGTTGCTTTCTGGAACGCCGGGTCAAGGACGATCCGCTCCAGATCCGGCAGCCACCAGAGGCTCTCAAGCTGCTCGCGGTCTCCCAGATCGGGAGATCTCCCCCACCACTCCGGCAATTTCTTTAATCGGTCGCAGCAGTCCGGCAGTTTGTAGGGGGGCGGGGGTGGACAGGGAGCCCACCCCGCGAAACTGAAGGTCTCGGCATTCTCGGCAACCATTTTGAAGCGGATCTGCTCGCGCCTGAGGAAAAGGAGGCCTTCTTCCTCTTGCCGCGAGATATCCCGTGCTACGAGATCGATTCGGCGAGTCGTGCTTTCCCGGAGGTCACTGAGCCGAAAACTCAGCAGCGGAAAGTGGGGCTCACGGAACTTGGGAAAGTTCAGCCTCGGCGAATCCTGCTCCGCCTCTTCAGGGCAACAATGAGGACAAGGTTGCGTGGATCCGGGAACGCTGGGCACCCCAGGACGCCGAAGATCCGGCAGCAACACCGCGAGAGAACGGATCGGGCCTGACTCAGGATCGTTCGGATCTACGGCGTCGCTCCTCCTTTTCCAGCACCCCTCATCTGGATCACAGTTGTAGCATATTTTTTTCGTTGCTCCGCTTGCTTGATCTCTGTATTTTGTGCAGCAATAGTTCTTACCTTTGCAGCACCGCACAAAGAACGGCTTATCGGGGATATAGCCAAGGACACCCTCGAAGATCACCCGGAACGTGTAGGACACTTGACCTCCTCTTCTTCATTGGATCTCTGAGATCACCACTTCTATGCCACCCCATACCCACGGCTGCTCTTCCCACTGGTCCAGACTCTCGCGGGCCTGGGCCAACGCTTCGGCCGCGTTGCCGGAGCCGCGGTAGGCCCGGTGGAACGCTGGGAAGAGGATCGCGGCGTCTGTATCACTGATCTGCCACAAGGTCCCCACCACGGCCCGGGCTCCGCTCGCGAGGAACGGCCGTGCCAGACCGCCGAGTCCCTCACCGCCCGCGGCGGCGCTCTGGCAGGCCGGGAGGACGATCAGGGGACGCCGCGGCAGGTCCGGAAGCTCCCGCCAGAGCCGGTCCAGAGTGACCGTCTCCCGTTCGAACGCCAGCCAGCTCCGTTCACTCTGGGTCGTGCTGGCCGAAGCGTGCGTTGCAAGGTGGACGACGCCGGCCCTGGGGGCACACCGGAGGAAACCGGCCCAATCCTTCACATCACAATCGTCCAACGCGGTTCTTCCATAGACCGCGCGTACGGCCTCGGCCTCGACGGCCGCCTGCGGCAGCGGTCTGAGCCCCAGGTTCGGGAGGAAAGATGGGAAGCCAAGGCTCAGGACCGGCCCTTCCCACGCGGGCTCGGCGTGCCGGTCCTTCCCGTGATCCAGGAGCAGACGCACGCTTGGCGCGAAGGAAAGGAGGAACCTCTCGTCCAGATAGCGGCCGGAGGCCGGGTCCCACAGGGCGCGGAACGGCAGGTCATGAAGCTCCGAGTCAGGGACCAGGATCAGCCGCTCCGTGCCGACGGGCAGGCGGTCCAGGACCGGGGCCAGAAGGTCCGCGAAGATCTCTCCGGAAATGCGCTTCCAGGCACCAGGGTCGCGCTCCCGCGTCAAGGAATGTATGCGTCCGCCGAGCTCGTCCTGAGGATCGAGGTTTACTTGCTCCAGGCGTCCGCCGGCCAGGATCCAGGCGACGGCCCGCTTTCCGGCGATGGCGTACTCGACGACGGCCGTTCCCGGTGGGACGGAGGCGGCGAACCGGTCGAGGTCGGTCGTGCCAGGAAGCCACAGCTGGGCACTCCGGCGGGGAGCCAGGCGGTCACGCATCTCTTCGGAAAGCAGGAACGCGGCCGGGCTCGGGCCACCTCGGGTTGTGTCCAGGGCCAAGCCGAGGAGGGCCTCGTAGACTTCGCGCAGCTCGCGAGGCGAGCGCTTCTCCGCGCGTTCAGGCCGGAAGCGCTCTCTCTCGTCCCAGCGCCGGAAAAGCCGGAGCCCGGCCCTATACTCCTCGGCCGCCTCCTCCGGCCGGCCCAGTTGCAGGAGGGTCCGCGCCCTCGCGGCCCGAGCCCATGCCGCGGTGACGGCACGCCCCTTGGCTTCGTAGCTGGCGACGACCTGGCTGAGCAATTCGACCGCCTCTTCCCATTCCGCCCGGGACCTGCCCTCTCCGGTCAGCCAGCGTGCCTTCGCCATGGCGAGACCAGTCTGGGTCAGCGCTTTGCCATCCGAATCTGGAGCGGCGGGCAGGAGCTTCTCAGCCCGTTCTAGGGCATCTCTGGCGACTTCTGGATCTGGCGTGATCGCCGCTACCCGCATCCAGGAGTCCACGGCGCACAGAGGACGCTCGGGGAGATCCCGGCACGCACCAGCCGCCTCCAAACGCAGCTCGACGGCCGCCCGGCTGAACCGGCCGGACGCTCCACTGGCGGCGACCACGTAGATGGAGTAACGGTTCCAGGGATCGGCGTCCCAGGGAGCGGCTGTGAGCGCCGCCTTCAGCTCTGTTGCCGACTCCCGCTCCCGGCCGAGGAGCCCGAACAGCTCGGCGGTGAGGGCGGCGACGACCGAGGCCGCTTCCCGCTCTCCCAGGGCCTCGAAGCGCCGCCGGGAGTCTCGATAGCCATCGATCGCCGCTTCCAGGCGCCCCTCGACGGTGGCCCGGTAGGCGGCGATACGCCGCACCTCGGCCGTGATGGAATGGAATCCTCCGGCTTCGGCCGACAGCTCCAGATCCCGCAGCTCGGCCCAGTCCGGCTTCGCGACTGCCCAGGCCTTCAATACCCGGGCGCGCAGCTCGAACGGGCTCTTCGCGGCGCGCAGATCGCCGATGGCCTCTTCGAGGAGAGCGAGGGCGGCGGCGTTCCGTTCCTCCCGATAGCGCGCGAAGGCCTGGCTGAAAGCCTGGTGCCCCCGGGCCAGCAGCTCGACGCTCGACGGGTCGCCGGACTGCTGGGCCTTGCGGATCGAGGCAGCGCTGGCCGCCAGAAGTCTCCCCGCACCGGGGGCCAGGCTTGCGGCGAGAGCCTCGGCTCGGGCCAGAGCGGCTTCGGCTTCCGCTCCCCGGCCCGCCAGGGTCTTCTCTCCCCAACGGGCGAGGAGAACCCGCTCGCCGGTCTGGCGAGCGGCCCATGGGTTGTTTTTGAAGGCGGCCCGGTCCTTGGCGGCCTCTCTCTCCAGCCGGTCGCGTCTCTGCACGGCTTCCTGAGCCCAGGCGGACCGGGAATCCTCCTGCAGGTAGCCCTGCCAGGCCACGGCCGCCCGGGTGTGCAACCCCAGCCTCTGGAGGGCGATCCCCTGATTGAACAAGGCCGGCAGGGAGGGTTCCAGGCGGTTCGAGCGCTCCGCCATTTCAAGGGCTTCGACCGCATCCCATGGATCCCCCGTGGACCGGTTCAGAGCCAGCAGGGCCGCCGCCAGGTCGTTCAGGATGCGGGGGTCTTCGGGCTTTCGGGCCTGAGCTCCCCGGAGGAGCTCGACGGCCTCGTCCGGCGTGCCTTGGACGAGAGCCAGGATGCCCAGGGCGGCGCGGCTCTCCGGAGAGGGCTCCCGCCGATCCTCTCTGCGGATGGCGGCTTCGACTTCCTTGGCAGTGACCTGTGGCGGTCGCACGTAGGGACGGTACGAGCTGTCTCCGGAGAGGCGGGCTTCGGCCGGGCGAGTCGATTCGAGAGAAGCGAGGAGCTGCTGGTGGGCGCGGCTGTAGGGGCGCTCCGCTCCCGGCAGGAAGCCGAAAAATCCTCCAAGCTTCGTGGCCGACCCCAGCACAAGCAGCCCTACCGCGCTGATTCCCAGGATCGGTCCTCGATAGGCTCGCCGCAATACGCCTCCGAGCTCGGGGACAGCATCGTTCAAGGGAACAATGCTGTTGATTGGCATCTATGCAAGAAAGATAGCACGACCCCGCACTTTTGACGAGGTCAAGAAACTACGGGGTGCTGCACCCCACCCAGGGATAGAGACGGACGAGCCTGGCAGTTTCCGGGGAGAGGCCTCCGCCCGGAAGGGACGGAGTGGGAGCGAGCGCCGCACCCCTGCTTTTGGAAAGTTTTTCTTGGCGTAGTGAAAGTGAAAGACGGCGGCCTTATATTAAGGGATAACGGACCGAGGTTTCCTGACAGGGGAGGGCGTGACGGGACACACTGATCGAATACCCCACCCCCACCTTAAAAACTTTTTCTTGGTGAGAACAGGAAGAGCGCGCCCTAGGCGCCGACGATCCGCAGCTCGAAGTCTGCGAGCTTCAAGGTCTGCAAGACATAGGTGAGTGCCACGGACTGGGCGGCCGCGTAATCCATCACGTGAACGGGAAAGGTTTCTTCTTTGTCTGTTCCATCGATTTCTCGATAGGTAACCGAAGCAACAAAGCGGCGGACCTTCTTCATGGGAAAACTCCTCTCGCGATCGTTGCGGAGGATAGGCCAGGCGGATCACGGTGTCAACGGCCGGGGACAGCCAAGGCTGCCCCCGGCGCACTCACAGCGGTCTAGTCGTCCTCGAACTCCAGACTGTAGAAGAACAGATCGAAGCTGAAGACGTCGGCCGGCGTGAAGAATTCGTAGGTGGTGCCTGTGTTCGGATGGTCGTCGTCCCGGGAGAGGTCCTTCTCCCCCGGATCGGCCGCGCCGCCGCCTTGCGTGATGCCGGTGAGGCCATCGGTACGCGCGGTGGCGCCGTAGTCGAACTCGATCTCGTCGTCGTCCTCCTCGAGCTTGATCGAGAAGTAGTTGGGCGACGTGGTGAAGAACTCCGGCACGCTGACGAAGTGGATGGTCACGGAATCATCGTCGTCGTGGCCGCCGCCGTTCTTCACGATGGCGTCGTCGTGATGCCCATCGAAATCGTCGTCCTCATCAGTCGAGACGACGATCACGCCATCGCCGGCGTCAAGATCGTCCCACCGCGGCGCGATGCGCGGCGGTCCGGCGAGGAACTCGGCCACGGACTCGGAGAAGTCGGTGTCGCCTACGCCGAACGTCAGGTTGCCGTTGGAGTTGACGAAGACGCTGTTGTAGTTGGTGCCCTGGTACCGGAAGTTGAAGCCCAGGTTGAGCGGGGTCGACGTGTCGTCGCCGGCCGCCAGGACGGTGCCGCGGTAGCGGTTGACCTGGAGCACGTAGCGGCCGCTGCTTTCGCCGTCGCCGGTGAAGTCGAAGTCCGGGAAGGTCGAAACGGCCACTGCGAGGTTGAAGTCCTCGGGACCTGCACCAGGAGGCGCGAGAGCAGCCCGTCGCCGCCGTCGTCGTCCGCGATCAGCAGGTCTCCGGTGTCGGCGTCGAAGATACCGATCACGGAATCGATGCCGCCGCGGACCACCTCGACGGCCAGGATGTCTCCGGCCTTGACCCGGAACTCGAAGTAATCGACGTCGTCACCCAGCGGCTCGATCTCGGTGAAGTCGTCGAGGTCCTCCGAATCGAATGGCAGGCGGATGTCCTTCGCCCGGGCCAGCGAGTCGTTGTGCTCGAAGCTCGTCGTCGAAGGTGGCCTTGGCGTTGAACTTCACCGTGCGGCCCGCGAGGTCGAGGAGGTTACCCGGCCCGAACAGCTCGAAGATGGCCGGCTGCTTCTTGAGGTCCCTGCGGTCGTTGCCGCTGCTCAGGCTCGTCGGCTGCTCGAACTGCGAGGTGACGGCCACGCCGCAGCTCACGCCGGCCAGGCCGTCGGTGGCCGTGAGGCCGCCGTAGGTGATGTCGACGTGGTTGGACGAGCGCTGGAGCACGATCGAGAAGGTGTTCGCGCCCGTGGCCACGAACTCCGGCACGTTCTGATAGGTCACGGTGAAGGTGTTCGAGGTCTGCTGGAAGAAGACCGTGCCGCCTGCTCCGGGATTCAGGTCGTCCCAGACGCCGGCGATGCGGGGCGGCCCGGCCAGGAACTCGGCGATCGATTCGCTGAAGTCGCCGCTGCCCGCGCCGAACGTCAGGTTGCCGTTGGCGTTGACGAACACGGAGTCGAAGCGCTGGCCGCAGATGCGGAAGTCGAAGGGCAGGAACAGCTCCACCGAGCCGTCGTCGCCCACGGGCAGCGGAGTGTCGGGAGCCGGCGCGTTGAAGATGACGTTGACACCGTTCTGCGTCGCTCCGGCCGCGACGGCCACCGGGGTGAATACGGTCGGGTTGTCGGTGGCGGCGTTGTTCGATTCGCCGGCGCCGTTGTAGAACTCCTCGGGACCCGGCAGGGGGAACAGCGGCGGGGTGCTGAAGCCGCCGGCCAGGATCTCGTCGACGAAGATGGCGTACTGGGCGCCCGGCGTGAGGCCGCGCAGGGTGTAGGCGCCCGACGAAAGGCTGTCCCTGGCTGTAATCGATCGCGATAGTCGCTGGAGATGGCCGAGACGGCGTCTCCGAACGGATCGATGACGTTTCTGGCGATGACGTTGACGCCGGTCAGCCGCGTGGTGCCGTTGGGCGCGAGGATGAGGCCCGAGACCGTGGCCGTGGTGGCGGCGAAGATGGGCGCCGGGTAGAGGGTCGAGAGGCTGGCGACGTCGTCCTTGTCCGGCGTGGAGGTGCCCGCCACGATGCCGAAGTAGAACGGATACATCGTCTCGATCTTGTTGTTCAGCGGCGTGAGTGGGAAGGTGTTGTTGGGGCTCGGACCGGTGGTGTCGCCGAGCACGACCTGGCCGTTGACCACGGTGTGGGCCAGGTTCTGGTAATGGCCGAACTCGTGGACCAGGACGTCGAGCGCCTGGGCCGCGGCGTCGGGCCCCACGAAGGCGCCGCCGTTGATGAACGAGACGCCTTCCAGTGATCTCGCAGGTCACGAAGTTCGCCCACTCGGGGCTGGCGAAGCCCAGGACGCCCGATCCGGGACCGAAGAGGAGGTCGAAGATCGCGCCGTCCTCGTCGAACACGATGGCGGACAGGCCGTCCGGTGCGGCCGGAGAGAAGTACGGCCCGAAGTTCGTCTCATCGACGTCGACCGGCAGGGCCGCACCCTGCAGATAGGTGGTCGAGGCGCTCGGGATGTTCCCCCACTGCTGGAAGGAGGTGGCGACCAGGGTGATCGCCTGCGCGTTGGTCAGAGGGCCGAGGCCGCCCTGGTCCGGGTTGAACGGGATGTTGGTGCCGCCGGCGGGCCACAGGAACGGCTGGCCCGGGTTGCAGACGAACAGCGGACCGGCGGCGAAGGCCGGGGCCGCCACGCAGAGCAGCGCGGCGATGACTGCGGGGAGGAACGCGGAAAAACGTGGTGCTCTCTTGATTCTGTTATTCATGGCCGTGTCCCCTTTCATTCACCGACGATGTCGCGGATCAGGTCAGCCAGGACGGCGTAGGGAACTGCTCCCTCCGGCGTGCTGCCGACTCCAGACGGACCCGTGTCCATGCCGCGGAAGAGGCCACGGTTATGGTTGTCATTGAGCGCGAGCTCCTGCCCCCGCTTGCCTTGCAGCACGAAGCGCCCTTGGCCGAGCCCGACGGTCGTGGACAACCCGACGGCACTGGGAGGGGTGGTGAGGAGCAGATACTCCCGCCCCACTTCGAGCCGGGGCAGGTTCTCCAGGGGACCCAGGCTCCGGAGGGAGCCGGAGCTGGCAGGCTTGAGCTTGCCGAGCATCTTGATCTCGGCGACCGGTTCGCCCTTGACTTCGCCGAACGTACCCTTGAATTCATCGTCCACCCGGATGCGGTAGGTGACGACGGGCAGAGTCCCACCACCCACCTGAAGGGTGCTTTCCCGGGCGTCCAGCACGGTGCCCCGGAAGATCAGGTCGGCACGGCCGACCATCTGCTCCAGGTTCATCTGGATCACCGTGGCGGCTGAGAGGGGGATGCAGACTGTAAGAGCTATGGCTGATAAAAGAAACAAAAAGACCTTGGAACGTTGCATCTTGTTCTTCTCCTTGTCAAAGAATTTGGAGCCGGACGGCTGCGCGGTGCCGTCCACGCGCGGGTGCTCCTGGGGCAAAGGGACGAGCCGAGGCCAGGGGAGGGCCGCGGGGGGGCGAGGAAGACCGGGAAGGAGAACGGGTATAGAGAACGACCAAGCTCACTCCCATTATGAAAAGTCAAACCACGCCTGAGCGAGTCAGGGCTCTACTGAAGAAAGTGCGCGAAAAGCTCAAGACGGGACAAACCAGATGCTCTATGATTCCGGCCCATGAAACGCCCCGCCGGCCCAGAGAGTGTTCCGGCCGCTCCGATCGACTTCGAGGAGGTGTTCGCCGCGCTTCCTCTGCTCCACCCGACGCCCTGCTCCTGGGCGAAGCTCGCAGCGGCGAACCTGCCCGAGTTCCTGGCCGATCACGCGGTCTGCGAGCAGCAGGTCGCCCTCTACGCCCTGTCGCTCGCCGGCTACTACCCCGACGATGCCGAGCTCGTCGAGCGCGCCGCGGCGCTGGCGGCCGAGGAGGTGCAGCACTTCCGGCGGGTGGTGGCGATCCTGAGAAAGCGGGGCTGGCCCCTCGGAGGAAGGCGGAAGAACCCCTGGGCCCAGAGCCTGAGGGCGCGGATCGTTCCCGGCCGCGAGCCCTGGACCAAGATCGACCGCCTGCTGTTCGGCGCCATCATCGAGGCGCGGAGCTGCGAGCGGTTCACCCGTCTCCTGGAGGTCGTGGACGACCAGGAGGTCGCCCACCTCCTCGCCGATCTCGGTCCCGCGGAGCGCCGCCACTGGCAGCTCTTCTACGAGCTCGCAGGCCGCGAGACCGGCGCGGAGGCCCTGGAGGTGCGCTTCCAGAATTGGCTGGAGTTCGAGGCCAGCCTGGCGCGGGGGCTGGGGGTGTCACCGGCGGTTCATGGGTGAAGGGGGAATTTACCTCACACCGGCACCGCCGCCAGCCGCTCCTTCAAATGCGCCACGATCTTCGGCCCATGATCCCGCGAGTTCTCGATGAAGATCTGGTCGGTCCGGCGGCCAGCCTGGAGGGTTCCGGCGACGTAGAGGCCGGGGAGGTTCGACTCGCAGGTCTCCGGATCGAACTTGGGGATCAGGGTCTCGGGATCGACCTCGATGCCGCAGCGGCGCTCGAAGTCGGCGTCGGGGGTGTAGCCGATCAGCACGAAGGCGGCCTGGGCGGGGATGACCTCAGGGCCATTCGGGGTCTCGACCTCGATGGCTCCCTCGGGGAGGAAGGCGCGCACGCGGGTGTTGAACTTCGCGGGGATCGAGCCCTCCTCGATGCGGTTCTCCATGTCCGGCTTGAGCCAGTACTTGACGCCGGGCTTCAAGTGCGCCCCCCGGTGGACCAAGCTCACGCGAACGCCGCTCCTCCACATGTCGAGCGCGGCTTCGGCGGCCGTGTTGCCGGCGCCGATCACCACCACGTCCTGCCCGTAGTGCGGGTGGGGCTCCTTGTAGCGGTTGAAGACCCAGGGCAGGTCCTCGCCCGGGACTCCCAGACCGCGGGGGTTGATGAAGTAGCCGGTGGCGATGGCCACGGAGCGGGCACGGAAGGTGCGCTCCCCCGTCAGGCGGCGGGTGCGGACGAGGAACTCTTCGCCCTCCTTCTTTACGTCCAGGACCTCTTCATAAAGAGCCAGCGGGATCTGGTAGTGCTCCACCACGAAGCGGTAGTAGGTGAGCGCCTGGCGCCGCGTGGGCTTGTCGTCCGGAATGGTGAACGGGACGTTGGCGATCTCCAGCCGGTCGCGGGTGGTGAAGAACTCCATGAAGGTGGGATAGCCCTGGATGGCCGCCGTCAAGGGGCCGCGGTCCACCAGCAGGGTGGATAGTCCCTGGCGGCGCGCCTCGGCGCCGATGGCGATTCCGGTGGGGCCGGCGCCCACCACGAGCAGATCGAGTGTGTCAGTCATTCAGTGGTCCTCCCTCCAACCCTGTACAAATGGTTGACGGGGCCGTGGCCATTCCCGGAGCCCACGGGGTAGGCGGCGGCCATGGCCCCCTGGAGATATACGATGGCCCCCTCGACGGCCGCGGGCAGATCCGCTCCCGCTCCCAGGCGGGCGGCGATGGCGGAGGAGAGCGTGCAGCCCGTGCCATGAGTCGAGCGGGTTTGCTGGCGCGGATGGGTGAAGCGGTGGACCCGGCCGCCTTCGAGGAGCAGGTCGACGACGAGATCTCCTTCGGCATGGCCGCCCTTGGCGAGCACGGCGGGGCCTTTCGCGGCCAGCGCCTCGGCTGCCCGCAGACGCTCCTCCTCCGTGCCGGCCGGAAGGCCCGTGAGCACTTCGAGCTCCGGGAGATTGGGAGTCACCAGGGTCGCCAGCGGCAGGAGGTCCGTGAGGAGGGCCTCGACGGCGTCCTCGCGCAGCAGGCGGTCGCCGCTCTTGGCCACCATCACGGGATCGAGGACCACGGGCGTGCCCTTGCCTCCGAGGTGAGCCAGCAGCCGGTCCGCCACCACGCGGATGACCTCCGGGCTCGCCAGCATGCCGATCTTGACGGCGTCGGCGCCGATGTCTTCGAGCACGGCATCGATCTGCGCGGCCACCATCTCCGGCGGCACTTCGAGGACGGCGCGCACCTCGCGGGTGTTCTGGGCCGTGAGCGCGGCGATCACGCTCATGCCGTAGGCGCCATGGGCGGCGAAGGTCTTGAGGTCGGCCTGGATGCCGGCTCCGCCTCCGGAATCGGAGCCGGCGATGGTGAGGAGTCGCGGGACCGTCATGCCGTCCGCGGCTCGAGCCGGCCGCGCCGGTACCAGGCGAACCCGAGCACGATCAGGAAGACCACGATGCTGATCACCTGGGCCAGGGTGAAGCCGGCGAAGAACCGGTCGTCCTTGGCGCGCACGAGCTCGACCAGGAAGCGCTCGACGGCCAGGAGCGCGAGCACGGTCAAGGCCACCGTGCCCGGCTGGAGCCGGCGCTTGAAGAGCCAGATGGCGAAGCCCCAGATGGCGAGGGCCATGGCCGTCTCGTAGAGCTGGGTCGGGTGGACCCGCATCAGGGTGCTGTCCGGGATCGACTCGGGGACCGCGACGCCGAACATCTCGCGCAGGTTGCCCGCGGTGGTCTCCGGCAGGCCCACGGGGAAGGCGATGCCCCACGGCAGGTCGGTGGGGCGGCCGTAGTCGTCGCCTACCAGGAAGCAGCCGATCCGGCCCACGGCGTAGCCGAGGGCGAGGGCGGGCGCGGCCACGTCGGCCATGGGCCAGGCGGGCAGCCGGCGGCGGCGCATCATCCAGATCACGCCCAGTGCGCCCAGGATGAAGCCGCCGTACCAGACCAGGCCCGAGCGGTCGAAGAGCAGCCGCCAGTCCATGTTGAGGATGGCGTAGTAGACCTTGGCGCCCACGATGCCGCCGACACCCGCGGCGAACACCAGGGCGCTTGCATCCTCCTCGTCGCCGATACCGAGCCGCTTCATGCCCCAGCGCAGCTGCAGGTAGCTCGCGAGGAAGGCGAAGACCAGCATCACCCCGAACGGGCTGATGGAAAAGGAACCGATGTGAAAGATTTCTCTGATCATGATGGGGGGCCGGACCGGCCGGGCCGGAATGGTAGCACGGCCCTCACTCCCCTGCCCCTCTCTCCCCGCCCTCCCATCCGAGAGAGGGGAATCCCGTCTTCAACCGTCCGTGACCGTCCGTGCCTGTCCATGTTCGTCCGTGTCCCCTCCTTTTGGATACACTACCCCCAATGGCAATCGACGACCGGGTGACCTTCGAAGCGTCCCTGAGCGAGCCGGAGGAGGGTGAGCCGGCGCGGCTGTACGTGTGGGTACGGCGGTTCCAGGGGGACGAGGAGCTGACCGGCCGCTACGAAGTGTTCGAGGATCTGGAGCGCCTCGACGACTTCATCGCCCGCGCCACGGCGGCCGGCGAGGACACCGCCGGGCTGCGTGATGCGCGTGACCGCTTTGCCGAAAGCCTGCGGCAGTGACTGAGCCCAGGATTGCTCCCATCGTCACGGATGCAACGCGCGACTGCTACGCGGCCCTGACGGATCTGGTCCAGAGCGGCGGCAAGGGCGGCCGCTGGCTTGTGCTCACGCACGACAACCCCGATCCCGACGCCCTCGCCTCCGCCCAGATCCTGGCCCGGATCCTCCGCCAGGCCTTCCGCCAGACGGTCACCGTGGCCTACGGCGGCATCATCGGCCGGGCCGAGAACCGCGAGCTGGTCAAGAGCCTGCGCCTGCCCTTCAGCCACGTCCGCCACCTGAGCTTCAAGAAGTACAAGCGCTTCGCCCTGGTGGACACCCAGCCCCGGAGCGGCAACAACCAGCTCCCCTCGCGCATCGTGCCCGACGTGGTGATCGACCACCACCCTGTACGGCACAACACGCAGACAGGGCCGTTCTACGACGTGCGGCCGAAGTACGGGGCCACGGCCACCATCCTGGCCGAGTACATGCTGGCCGCGGGCCTCCAGCCCACGCACGCGCTGGCCACGGCCCTGATCTACGCCATCCGCTCGGAGACGCTGGACTTCGCCCGCGAATACGCGGGGCCGGACAAGGCGATCCACGACCTCTTCTTCCCCCAGGCCAACCACCGGCTCCTGGCGCGCATCCAGAGCCCGCGGCTGCCGCTCACCTACTTCGGCAACCTGCACGACGCGCTGGAGAACATGGAGTCGGTCGAGTCGCTCATCGTGAGCCACCTGGGTCCGGTCGAGCAGCCGGACATCGTGCCGGAGATCGCGGACCTGCTGCTGCGCATGGAGGGAAAGACCTGGTCGCTCGCGACCGGCTACTACAACGACCGCCTGTATCTATCGATCCGCACCACCAACACGCGCGCCGACGCGGGGAGCGTGATGAACCGCCTGGTCGGGCGGCGCGGCAAGGGAGGCGGCCACGGCATGATCGCGGGCGGCTGGATCGACGCCGCCAAGGTGACCGACCCCGCCGAGCGCCGCGAGCTCCAGAAGAGACTGGGCACCCGCCTGGCGCGCGAGCTCAAGAAGAAACCGGAGAAGTTCGGGAAGATCGAGCTTCCGGAAGGCCCTCACCCCTGGCCCCTCTCCCGGCCCTCCGCCCACCCTCGCCGGGGAGAGGGGAAAGACGAAAACCCCTTCATAGCGTTTCTCCCTCCTCTCCCCGGCGGACGGGAGGCGGGCCGGGAGAGGAGGGCTGGGGAGGTGAGGGCTTCTTCTCCCAAGGCGCCCTGAGCCCGCCGTACTGGACCTCGATGTCCTCCACCACCACCTCCTCGGTGGTCAGGGCCTCGAAGACGAGATAGCGCCCGCGCACCCCTTCGACCATCAGGTTGTAGACCTGGCCGACACGCGGCACGTCGATGTCCCGGGCGAGGGTGCGCCGGTCGATCCGCACGGCGAGATGGCCGCGGGTGTGGGGTCCCACCTGGTCGTGGGCGTGGAAACGGAGGGCGTAGACGGGAGCGTCTTCGAGCTTGATCCGGATCACGCTCCCCTGATCGCGGCAGCGCTCGCCGCCGATGCAGCCGGACCCATCGGGATAGGCCCGCCATTCGCGCTGCTCCCGGGGCTTCCGGAGGCCGCGGTAGCGGATCTCGACGTCTTCGACGACGACCTCGTCGTCCGTCCGGGTCTCGAGGATCAGGAAGCGTCCCCGGCGGCCCTGGACGGGGAGCTCGTAGAGCCGGCCCTCGTCCGCCACGTCGAAGTCCGGCGCCACGGCGGCCGCGTCGATGCGGACCCGCAGCCGGCCGTCCCGGGTGTCCCCCACGTCGTCATGAGCGTGGAAGCGGACGGCTTCGACCGGGGCGTTCTCCAGAGGGATCTGGATCGAATCCCCCTGATCGCCACAGCGGCTGCCGCCGATGCAGCCGCCTTCTTCCTCGTAGCGCTCCCATCCTGAAACGGTCTCCGGAGACTCCGGAGACACCTGTGCCGCCAGCGGGGCGAACGCGAACGCCGCCACGGCCAGACATCCATACCATCTCATACGACCTTCCCTCCCCAAGCGCACACGGGCTCCAGATTCCAACCCCACGGCGCCCGCGCGCCATTCCCGGGAGGGATCCTGCCGGAATCTCTAGCCGACGACAGCCAGATTCACCGATTCCAGAGCCCTGCGAGCAGGGTCGAGATGGTTTTCCGCCACGTAGATCACGGCCACCGGATCACCCAGCTCGGACGAGACCCCGAGCGGCGGCTCGCTCTGGACGAACCACGCGACTCCAGCCTGCTCGAGACAAGACGTGACCAGAGCGAAGGCGCCGACGTCGGTCACCTCGACGAGCGGCAGGAACTCGGCCTCTTCGGCCTCCTCTTCAGGTTCTTCGATGAGAGGCAGGTCACAATCCAGACAGTGGGAAGTCCCTTCCTCATAATCAAGACCACATTCAGGACAGAACATATCTCCCCTCCTCTTCGCACTCGGCTCCCCTCGCGGTCTCCGGAGACCGCCGGTGCGCCTCGCACTTCGAGCTTCAGACAATGAGTGCCCGGAGTACGCCAAGAGGGAGACAAACACGTGAATTCTGGACGTGAGGAGGATGCTAGAGTCGTCCCCCGTGCCCGCGATCGATCCCGATCCCGCCATCATCGCCGCCGTCGAGCAGAACGTCGTCGAGTGGACCCGGCTGAAGGGCCTCATCCAGGGGGTGGAGCTGCATGACGACGGGGACGTGGTGTGGACCTTCTCCACCCTTCCAGGCCGGGGCGGCGCGGTGGCCGGAGCGCGGTTCACGGAGGAGACGGCGGACGGACGGATCGAGGAGATCCTGGCCCACCACCGCCGCCACCTGGAGCCGACGATCTGGTGGACGGGGCCGGTGTCGACCCCCGCCGCGCTCGGCGCCCGGCTGCTTGCCGCCGGGCTGGTCTGCCAGAACCACCTGCCGGGCATGGCCGCGGACCTCCAGGCGATCCGCACGGAGTTCCGCCGGCCGGAGGGGCTCGCCATCGCCCCCCTGGAGGACTTCTCCATCTTCCGCAAGCACGAGCATCCTTTCTTCGGGTCCGTGACCACGGAGCGCCGCCGCAACCTGGTGGAAGGGGTCTCGTGGATGGTCCACCAGGAGCCCCGGCGGGCCTGGCACTTCGTGGCCAGCCTCAACGGCGTGCCGGTGGGCTGCGCCACGGTCTTCCTGGGGGCCGGCGTCGCCGGGCTCTACCACGTGGGGACGGTGCAGAAGGCCCGCGGGAAGGGGATCGGCAAGGCGGTCACCCTGGCGGCCCTGGAGCACGCCCGCGACCTCGGGGTGCGGACCGGCATCCTCCACGCCTCTAAGGACGGCGAGATGATCTACCGCCAGATCGGCTTCGAGGAGGTCTGCAAGGTCAGTCACTGGTACTACTCGAAGGCCCGGCAGATGCGGCAGTGGCTGACCCGGTGGTGAGGCGGTTGGGGATCTGATACCGCCCGCAACCTGTTGCTTCGCGAAGCAAGCCGCTCGCACCGGGATGCAGGCCGCTGGATCCGCGAATTCAGGGCTTACTTCGCGGATCAAGCTCCTTGCTTCGCGAAGCAAGCCCCTTGCTTCCCGGATCAAGCTCCTCATTTCGCGAAGCAAGCCCCTGACATCGCGAATACGAGGCTTACTTCGCGGATCAAGCCTCTGGCTTCGCGAAGCAAGCCCTTTGCTTCCCGGATCAAGCCACTCGCTTCGCGAAGCAAGCGGCTCCGGACTAGCGCCGGCCTTCGAGGATCCGGATCAGGGAGCGCCGGTCGAGCCGGATCTTGGCGACGGGAAGGCCGTCCCGGAGCAGCACGGGGACCACGTCCGTATAGCGGGACCGCAGCTCCGGCTCGGCGTCCACGTCCCGAGGGGACCAGGTCAGACCGTAGGCGGGCAGGACGGCGTCGAGGACGGCCGCCATCTCGTCGCAGAGGTGGCACCCTTCGCGGGTGACGAGCTCATAGGTGGCCTTGGGCGAGAGGCGGCGGAAGAGCTTCATCCCGCCACATAGACTGGTACGAGGCTGCTCAGAATGTGCTTCCTGCGGATGTAGTTCTCACTGGACTCGACCGCCTTCCGCTCGACGAGATCCACCGGCCGGCCAAGGATGGCTTCGAGATCCCTTTCCATCCGTACCATATCGAACAGGCTCCATCGCGCATCCGGGGAGAAGGTCACCAGGACGTCCACGTCGCTGTCCGGCCGGAAATCCTCTCGGAGGACGGAGCCGAACAGAGCCAGCTCGGAGATCTTCCAGCGCTGGCAGAACCTCTCGATCTCGGCCTCGGGGAGCTGGATCTTGACGGCAGCAATCATGGCTACTCCCACTCAATTATTCCCACTCAATCGTCGCCGGGGGCTTGCTCGTCACGTCGTAGACCACGCGGTTGACCCCCTTGACCTCGTTGACGATGCGGTTCGCCACCCGGCCCAGGAGATCGTACGGCAGGGGGCTCCAGTCGGCGGTCATGAAGTCCTGGGTCTCGACGGCGCGCAGGGCGACCACGCTCTCGTAGGTGCGGTAGTCGCCCATCACGCCCACGCTCTTGACGGGGAGGAGCACGGCGAAGGCCTGGCTCACCTTGTCGTACCAGCCGCTCTCGCGCAGCTCGTTGAGGAAGATGGCGTCCGCCTCCTGGAGCAGGGCCACCCGCTCGGCCGTCACCTCGCCGAGAATGCGCACGGCGAGGCCCGGGCCGGGGAAGGGATGGCGGGCGAGGATCTGCTCGGGCAGGCCGAGCTCGCGGCCGAGCTGGCGGACCTCGTCCTTGAAGAGGAAGCGCAGGGGCTCGACCAGCTCGAAGCCCAGCTCCGCGGGCAGGCCGCCGACGTTGTGATGGGTCTTGATGACGGCCGAGGGACCCTTCACGGAGACCGACTCGATGACGTCCGGATAGAGGGTGCCCTGGGCGAGGAAGCCGACGCCCTCGATCGTCTTCGCCTCGTCCTTGAAGACGTCGATGAAGACGCGGCCGATGGTCTTCCGCTTCTTCTCGGGGTCCTCGATGCCAGCCAGCTCGGCGAGGAAACGCTGCCGGGCGTCGATGGCGAGGATGGGTATGCCGAGGCCGTCGCGCAGGCTGTGGACGACCTGGGTGGCCTCGTCCTTCCGGAGCACGCCGTTGTCCACGAAGATGGCGGTGGAGCGCTCGCCCACGGCGCGCTTCAGGAGGGCCGCCACCACCGAGGAATCGACGCCTCCCGAGAGGGCGCAGATCACCTTGCCCTCCCCCACCTTCTCGCGGATGGTGGCCACCGCCTCGTCGAGGTAGGAGGCCATGCGCCAGTCGCCGCGGGCGCCGCAGACGCCGTAGAGGAAGTTGCGCAGGATCTCGCCGCCGGAGACGGTGTGGGAGACCTCGGGGTGGAACTGGATGCCGTAGAGCCCGCGCTCCGGGTTCTCGAACGCCACCAGGGGCACGCTGCTGGTGCTGGCCGTGGGCCGGAAGCCGGGCGGCAGGCCGCGCACGCGATCGCCGTGGCTCATCCAGACGGTCTCGCAGGTGGACAGGCCCTCGAACAGCTTGCCGGGAGCGGAGATGGAGATCTCGGCGCGGCCGTACTCGCGGTGGCTCGATCCCTCGACGCCGCCGCCCAGCTCGTGCGCCATGACATGCATGCCGTAGCAGATGCCCAGCACCGGCATGCCGGCGTCGAACAGCTCGGGATTGGCGGTGGCTGCGCCGGGCTCGTAGACGCTCTGCGGGCCGCCGGAGAGGATCAGGCCGATGGGCTGGCGGCGCCGGATCTCCTCGAGCGGCAGATCGAAAGGGTGGACCTCGCAGTAGACCCGGTTCTCGCGCACGCGGCGGGCGATCAGCTGGGTGAACTGGCTGCCGAAGTCGAGGATCAGGACGGTCTGGTGCTCGGTCATCAAAGCTCGGTCTCCGATTTGAGGCCGCGGGTCATCAATTCCTCCACAGCCTTCCTGGGGTTCTGGCCGTGGTAGAGCACGGCGACCATCTGCTGGGTGATGGGCATCTCGATGTTGTGCCGGGCCGCTAGGGCCGAGATGGCGATCGAGTTGCGGACGCCCTCGGCCACCATGTGGGTCTCGCCCGTGATCTCGGCCACACTGCGGCCGGCGGCGAGGTCGAGGCCGATCTTGCGGTTGCGCGAGAGGCCGCCGGTGCAGGTGAGCACGAGGTCGCCCAGGCCGGCGAGGCCCGCGAAGGTACGGGGTTGGCCGCCGCAGGGTCACGCCGAGGCGGGTGATCTCGTGGAGCCCGCGGGTGATGAGCGCCGCGAGCGTGTTGTGGCCCAGGCCGAGCCCTGACAGGGTGCCGGCGGCGATGGCGATGACGTTCTTGGTGGTGCCCCCCAGCTCGACGCCGATCACGTCGGACGACGAGTAGAGCCGCAGCAGGGGGGTCGAGAGGCACTCGCGGGCCTCGGTGGCGAAGGCGGCGTCTTCCGAGGCGATCACGGCGGCGCTGGGCGCCTTGCGGGCCAGCTCGGCGGCGAAGGTGGGGCCGGAGAGCACGGCGAAGCGGACCTCCCGGCCCGCGGCCTTCCCCTCTTCGGTGGAGACCTGGCTCATCCGCGCCAGGGTCTCGGTCTCGATCCCCTTGGTGGCCGAGACCAGGTGCAGCGGCCGGCCGTCGGCGTGGAAGCGCAGGAACTGGCTCAATAATTGGCGTAAAACGTCCCGGAAGCCATGGGAGGGGGCGGCCACGAGGATGAATTCGCTGTCCGCGAGATCGGCCATGTCCGAGGTGGGGACGATGCCGGGAGGAAGCACCACGTCCGGCAGGTACTGGGGATTGGCGCGCTCTTCCGCCATGCGCCGCGCGAGCTCCGGGTCGCGCGCCCAGAGCCGCACCGGATGGCTGCCGACGCCTGCCAGGTGGACGGCGAGCGCCGTGCCGAACGAACCCGCGCCCAGGATGCCGAATCCGCTTTGGACAGTCGTTCATCGCCCGCCTCCTCGGAGCTGGGGCTCGGTACCGCGCCTCAGGCGCTGAAGGTTCCTGGAATGCCTGGTGATGATGAGGACCGCGATCGCCCCCGAGGCCAGCAGGAGCCAGGGGTCGCGGTAGGTGATCCAGACCAGGAGCGGAAAGATCGCGGCCGTGACGATCGATCCCAGGGAGACGTAGCGCTTCCAGGCCACCACGGCCAGGAAGACGACCAGCCCCAGGGCCATGGCCGCCGGCGCCAGGGTGCCCAGGGAGCCCAGGGCGGTCGCCACCCCCTTGCCGCCGCGGAAGCCGAAGAAGACGGGGAAGACATGCCCCACCACCACGGCCACCGCCGCGCCGCTCACCACGGCGGGCGGCGCGTCGAGCACCCGGGGGACGGCCACGGCCGTGATGCCCTTGGCCACGTCGAGGACCAGCACGGCGGCGCCGGCCTTCTTGCCCGCGGCGCGCAGCACGTTGGTGGCCCCGGCGTTGCCGCTGCCGACCGTGCGCACGTCCAGCCCCTGGAGCAGCTTGACGATCACGACGCTCCAGGAGACGGAGCCCAGCAGGTAGGCGCCGGCTACGAGGGTGGCGGCGAGGGATGGGCTCAATTCTGATCCCCAATCTGATCCCCAATCATGGGGGGGCCCCCGTCATGGGGAAGGTTTCGACGGCCCGGTACCGCGCCCCCTTGGGCGACAGCTTGCTCTCGAAGAGGATGCCGTGGTCCGCCACAAACGGGGGACCGAGGTTGCCGGTCAAGGCGTTCTTGAATTTGTCGATGGCTTCCCGCCGCCACGGATCGGGACAGCGCGCCAGGGTGGCGTGCGGGTGGTACGCCCGCTCCTCAGGCTCGAAGCCCAGGGCCTCCACGGCGGCCTTGGTGATGTCCGCCTGGAGCGTCATCAGCTCCTCGGGGGCTTCGACGCCCACCCAGGCCACGCGGGCGGGCCGGCCCGGCGGAAAGGTGCCGCCGTTCGCGAGACGCAGGTCGAGCGGGGGGCAGCGGGCGAAGGCTTCGCGCAGGCCGGTGGCAAGGGCGGGCACGTCCCCCTCGGCCGTCTCACCCAAAAAGAGGAGAGTCAGGTGGAAGTTGTCCAGGTCTACCCAGCGGCCGCGCGGCAAGCGGTCGCGCACGGCGTCCACCCGGCGGCGCACCTCCCGGCGCGGCGGCTCGGGGACTTCGAGGGCCACGAACAGCCTCATGCATTCTCCTTGGACAGCAGACGGCGGCGCAGCATCTCCAGGGCGATCTGGGCCGAGAACCGCCGGATGCGGTCGCGGTCACCCGGCAGGCGGAGCTTGCGATGATGGGTGGTGTCCTGCGGGGTTGGCCCGGCTATGGCGACGTGGACGGTGCCCACGGGCTTCTCCTCACTGCCGCCGCCGGGACCGGCGACGCCGGTGATGCCCACGCCCCAGTCGCTGCCCAGGCTCCGGCGCACTCCTTCCGCCATGGCGCGGGCCACGGGCTCGGAGACGGCGCCGTGCTCCTCGAGCATCCCGGGCGGCACGCCCACCATCTGCGTCTTCAGCTCGTTGCTGTACGTGACGGCGGCGCCCAGGAAGTAGTCGCTGCTGCCGGGGACGGCGGTGATCCGCTGGGAGAAGAGGCCGCCGGTGCACGACTCGGCGGCGGTGAGGGTCTGGCCCGCGGCGCGGAGCAGATCGCCCACCACGCTTTCCAGGGTGTCCTCCTCGCGGGTGGTGAACACGGCGTCGCCCGCCAGCTCGGAGAGGCGCCGCACCATGGCCTGGAGCCGTTGCCCGCGCTCGGGCCCGGGTCCTGCCGCGGTGGCCTGGAGCCGGATCTCGCCCGCGCTGGCCAGGATGGTGATGGCCTCGCGGCCGAACTCGCCATAGGCCGGCGCAATGCGCTCCTCCACCACGGACTCGGGCAGGCCCGCGATCTTGAGCACCGCCGTCTCCCGCGCGATCCCGCCGGAGCGGCCGGCCAGCCAGGGCTCCAGGGCCGATGCCATGAGACCGTCCAGCTCCATGGGCACGCCCGGAAAGAGGAACAGGGTGCAGTTCCTTCCGCCATAATCTCCCTCCAGGCGCATCCCAGGAGCCGTACCGCGCTCGTTGGGCAGCACCTCCGCCCCCTCGACGACGAACGCCTGCCTGCGGTTGACCTCCGGCATGCGCCAGCCCAGGGACTGGAAGCGCTGCTCGATCGTCGCGAGGACCTCCTCGTCCAGCCGGATCTGCCGTCCCAGGGCCGCCGCGACGGCCTCCCGGGTGACGTCGTCCGCCGTGGGCCCGAGGCCACCCGTGATCAGGATGAGATCCACCCGCGGCAGCAGGGACCGCAATTCGGAGGCGATCTCCGCCTCCGAATCGCCGATCACGGCCTTACGCACCAGCTCGACGCCGTAGCGGTCGAGCAGGGCGGTCAACGCCAGGGAGTTGGTGTCCAGCCGGTCGGTGCCGAGGAGCTCCGATCCCACGGCGAGGATGGCGGCCTTCATGGCGCGGGATGATATCGCAGGGGCGACCTCACCCCGGCCCTCTCCTGAAGGAGAGGGAGAAAAGCTAGACAGCGAGCGTCAAGCCCCTCTCCTTCAGGAGAGGGGTTGGGGTGAGGTCGCCGCAATCAACGGCGGCGCCTCACCCGTATCGGCAAGGGTGAAGCAGGCCTCGAAGGCATGGGCGAGCCGGTCGTCGTCCCGGCGGAGGTACACGCGGCCGATCTCCGTACCCATCCGCACCTCCTGGCCGAGACGCGCCCTGGTCTCCAGGGAGACGCCGAAATCGATGGCGTCCTCGGGACGCTTGCGGCCTCCTCCGGCCTCGACCAGGAGGAGACCGATCTGGCGGACGTCCACGGCCGCGAGCGTGCCGGAACGCCTTGCGAGGAGAGGACGGGCGACAGGGGCCAGGGGGAATCGGGGGTTCGCCAGCCACGCCGGATGGGCTCCCTGGAGAGCCGCCCATTGCTCGAAGCGCTCGCGGGCCCGGCCGGAGGAAATGGCCTCCTCCAGCTGCTCCCAGGTCACGGGCTGGCCGACGAGGCGGGAAACCTCCTCGGCCTGGGCGAAGGTGACCTCCATCAGGTCCTCAGGACCCTCTCCGGACAGGCACTGGACCGTCTCCAGCACCTCCGCCGTGTGTCCGGTCCAGCGGCCCAGGGGCTGGCTCATGTCCGTCACCAGCCAGGAGGCGGCCGTGCCCAGGGCGCGGGCCGTCTCCACCAGGCCGCGGGCCAGCTCCAGGGAGCTCTCCAACTCGGGCAGGAAGGCGCCGTTGCCCGTCTTGACGTCGAAGACCACGGCCGCCGGCCCCATGGCGAGCTTCTTCGAGAGGATGCTGGCCGTGATGAGAGGAATCGAATCCACCGTGGCCGTGGTGTCGCGCAGGGCGTAGAGCCGGCGGTCGGCGGGCGCGATCTCCCCGGTGGCGCCGCCGATGGCGAGGCCGCAGCGGGCCAGGAGGTCGAGCACGCGGGCGCGGCTGAGGGCGAGATCCATCCCGGGGATGCTCTCCAGCTTGTCCATGGTGCCGCCGGTGTGGCCAAGGCCCCGGCCCGTCAGCATGGCGATAGGCAGGCCGCAACTCGCGAGGAGCGGGGCGAGGATCAGGGAGACCTTGTCGCCCACGCCGCCCGTCGAGTGCTTGTCGCAGAGCGTGGGCACCTCGCGGGCGAGGTCCCAGCGCTCGCCCGACTCCAGCATGGCGAGGGTGAGCGCCCGGGTCTCCTCCGGGTCCAGCCCGCGGATGTAGGCGGCCATGAGGAAGGCGGCGAGCTGCCCTTCGCTCCAGGAGCCGTCGGTGGCGCCGCGCGCCACGGAGCGGATCTCTTCTTCGGTGAGCCGCATCCCGGCGCGCTTGCGCTCCAGGATGCGATAGGGAAGAGCCATGAGGTCAGCCCCGATGGGGATCAACCGGATCAGCCGGATCAGCCGGGGAAGCCGGGGACGGAGATCCCCGGAGGAAGTCCGGGAACGCCGCCGGTCGCAGGCCGGGTCGGATCGAGGGCCGTGATCTTCTGCTGGGCTTCCTGCCGGTAGGGCGACTCGGGGAACTCGTCGACGATCCGCTGATAGGTCTGGATGGCCTCCGGGGTGCGCTTGAGCTGCTCCAGGGTCGTGCCGAGCTCCATCAGGACCACGTCCTGGGGCAGGGGCGCGTCGCTCTTCTCCAGCATCGACCGGAGATCCTGCACCACCTGCTCGCCCTTGCCCTGCTTGCGGTCGAGATCGATCAGGTTGAGCCGCGTCTCGCCGGCCAGCAGGCTGTCGCCGTGGTCGTCCACGAAGTCGGTCCACAGCTTGCGGGCGTCGTCGAGCTTGCCTTCATTGGCGGCGATCTGCGCGAGGTAGAGGCCGGCGATGTCGGCGGCCTCGGTCGAGCCGTAGTCGTCGCGGACCTTCTGCAGCATCTCCTTGGCCCGCGCCTGCCGGGCGGCTTCCGTGGCGAAGCTCGGCTCGTTGGGATCGTTCGGCTTGGCGCCGGTGGCCTGAATGGGAGCCTGGTAGACCGCAGTGGCCTTCGCCAGAGACTCGCCGGCATCCTGCCGGAGGCTCTGGCGGTAGAAGTAGATCCCCACCAGCAGGGCGATCAGCAGGAGGGCTCCGCCGATGGCGTAGACGAGGGTCTTGACGTGGCTCTCGGCGTACTCGACGCTGCGGCCGACGACGGCGGCGAAGTCGTCGCGCTTGATCTCTTTACGGGTCAGACGTTGGTTCATCAACAAGCTCCGGAATGGGTTCTCTCCAGGGAGGAGAATCGAGAACGGAAAGCTCCGCCCTCCCGACGCAATCATACGAGTGCGGCATCATAGCAGACGGGAACGCGCGCCCCAACCCAGGCAAGGACAGAAGGGACCTCAAGGACACCAGGGACAGCAAGGACAGTCCTTCCTGGTCCTTGTTGTCCCTGGTGTCCTTGGTGTCCTTCCTACGGCGTCGGCGCCCCCACCGTGCTGACGTCCTCCTCCGCCGCCTCGCCAGCCGCCCTCTCAATACTGGCGGCCAGCCGGGCCGCGAGCGCTTGCACATGGGGCGGGAAGTGCATCCCGAGATGGCTCCCGGAGACCTCGTAGACCTCCAGGCCTCCCAGGGCCAGAGGCTCCCAGGCCGCGTCCGCCCGGACACCTTCCGCAGCGCGCACGTAGAGGGCTCGAACCTCCGCGGGCTCGGGCCGGTAGGCGCGCAGGGCCCGCCGGTTCGCCTCCAGGATCCTCACGAGCCGGCCCAGCTCCTCCACCCCCATGCCCGCGGCCAGACCGCCCGCTTCCCGGCCTTCCTCGAAGATCAGCTCCAGGCGCTGGTCCGGCGTGAGCTGGGCGAGGTCGTCCAGGGTCCGGGCCGTCCTCCCGCCGGTGGCGTAGCGGAGGAGGTCCAGCTCGGCTTCTCCCGGACCGTCTTTCGGGGTACGGCCGGGGGGCGGCGCGTCGAGCAGGGCGGCCAGAGCCACCTCACGGCCGAGGCCCCGGAGCCGGCGCGCCATCTCGAAGGCGATCAGGCCGCCCAGGGAGCTTCCCGCCAGGAGGTAGGGTCCCTCCCGCTGGAAGGCGAGGAGCGATTCGACGTAGAGGTCCGCCATCTCCTCGATCGTCTCCAGGGGCGGCTCTCCGTCGAGGAAACCGCGGGCCTGGAAGCCGTAGACCGCTTGATCCGGACCCAGACCGTGGGCCAGATGGCGGTACAGGAGAAGCTCGCCCGAGAGCGGGTGGACGAGGAAGAGCGGACGCAGGGACGACCCCGGCCGGAGCTTGACCATGGCGGGCGGGAGTGCGCCCGGACCCACCCGCTCCTTCTCGACGTCATAGCCCAGCCGGGCCGCGAGCCGCCAGGTCGCGCCGCCCAGGAAGTCCCGGGTGTAGTGCCGGCGCCAGCTCTCCGCGACGCTCTGCTCAACGGTCTTGTGCTCGTGGAACTTGACGTCACCCAGCATGCGGGACTCGGCGTGGAGGCCGTCGGTCATGCGCTCCGATTTCTGCTTGTACGGCTCGGCCATGTCCGGGTGGTACTCGAGACCCAGGAAGGCGCAGATCCGCAGCAGCACGTCCTCCGGATCGCGCAGCAGGTCCTCGAAGCGGACGGTGTGCTGCCGCTCCTCCGGCACCTGCTCCAGGAAGTCCAGGACGTTGCGGTGGGCGATCGTCCACAGGGCCTCGGCCAGCTCGCGGCGGCTGAACGGGTGGTCTTCATGGAAGAAGATCTGATCGATCCGGGCCTCCTCGAAGGAGCGGATCATGCCGTAGGGATGGCGGACCAGATGGAGATAGCGGACGTCTTCGAAAGCCTCCTCGGCCCGCCGGAGCGTGGCCGGGTCCCAGGCGTAGGTCGGCGTCTTGTCGACCAGGAGGCGGGGACCGATCCACTCCTGGAGCCGGCGGTAGAGTTCCTGGGTGGTCATGCCCTCGCGCTCGAAGCGCTCGACCAAGGCGCGGGCGTCGTCGGGACCCTTCCCCCGGATCTCCATGACGGCGCGGAGCAACCCTTCCAGGCGGAAGGCGTCGCGCCCGGAGAACGCGTCGCGCCGCTCGGCGAGGGTGTTGAAGTTGAGCAGCTCCAGCTCCGGCGGCGCAAAGAGCCCGGGATGGCCGCCCAGCATGACCCGCAGCAGCGTCGAGCCCGACCGGGGCGGCGACAGCACGAACAGCACGGGGGGGTTCTTCGATGCCGGAGACCCGCTGGACGCGAGCGTCCGGATGAGACTCTGGACCTCGGCCAGACGCTCCTCGTCCAGCGGACGCGCGAGTTGGCCCGAGGTCCCCGTCCCGGCCTCGCCCAGGGACTCCGGTCCCCAGATCCGCGCCACCGCCTCCGGGTAGTCCTTGGCCAGGCTGGCGGCCAGGGAGGCAATCGTGGGCGCGTCGAAGACGGCCACCACGTGGACGATCTCCCCCAGGGTCTGCTGGAGACGGTTGATGAAGATGGCGCCGGTGATGGAGTTGCCGCCCAGCTCGAAGAAGTTGTCGTGGATGCCGAAGCCGTCCCCAGGCAGGCCCAGCACCTCGCTCCACAGGGCGGCCAGGGCGCGCTCCATCTCCGTGCGCGGCGCCACCTTCTCCGCCGTCTCGCCGGCCGTCCGCTCGGGCGCGATGCGCGCCAGGGCCTTGCGGTCTACCTTGCCGTTGGGGCTCAGGGGCAGCTCGTCGAGCACCACCCAGGACGAGGGGATCATGTAGTCGGGCAGCGAGCGGGCGAGCAGGGCGCGCAGAGCGGCGGGCACGGGTTCCTCCGCTCCCGACCGGGTGACGTATGCGACCAGGTTGACCGCGCCGAGCGCTCCCGAGCCCTCGGCCCGCACCAGCACGACGGCTTCCCGCACCCCTGGATGGGCGGCGATGGCGGCCTCGATCTCCCCCAGCTCGATGCGCAGGCCGCGCAGCTTGACCTGGTGGTCGATACGGCCCAGGAAGTCGATGGCGCCGTCCGGCAGATACCGGGCGAGGTCGCCGGTCCTGTAGAAGCGCGCTCCGGGCTCCGCCGAGAACGGGTCCGGAGTGAAGCGCTCCGCCGTCAGCTCCGGCCTCCCGAGATAGCCGCGGGCCACCTGGACGCCGCCGATATAGAGCTCGCCCGGCACGCCCACGGGGACCGGCCGCAGGTGGGCGTCGAGCAGGTGGATGCGGGTGTTCGCCACCGGCCGGCCGATGGGCACCACGCTCCGCTTCCCCTCGGCCTCGCAGGCCCAGTAGGTCACGTCTACGGCTGCCTCTGTCGGACCGTACAGGTTGTGCAACCCTGCCCCCAGACGCCCGAAGAACCGGCGTTGCAGCTCGTAGGGCAGGGCCTCGCCGCTGGCGATCACCCGGATCAGGGAGGTACACGCCTCCACTCCGGGCGCTTCCAGGAAGACCTGGAGCATGGAGGGCACGAAGTGCAGGGTCGTGATCCCCTCGGTCTGGATGGTGCGCGTCAGATAGGCGGCGTCCTGGTGCCCGCCGGGGCGGGCCATCACCAGCCGCGCTCCTGTCATCAGCGGCCAGAAAAACTCCCAGACCGAGACGTCGAAGCTGAACGGGGTCTTCTGGAGCACCCGGTCCTCGGGCGTCAGGCCGTACTCCTGCTGCATCCAGAGCAGGCGGTTGACGATGCCCCGATGGGTGTTCATCACCCCCTTGGGCCGGCCGGTCGAGCCGGAGGTGTAGATCACGTAGGCCAGGTTGCCGGGCCGGACGCCGAGTGCTCCGGACAGGGGATCAGCGTCCTCCGTCCCTACCTCTCCGTCGTCCAGGAGGACCACTCGAGCCCCGGTCTTGGGCAGGCGCTCCTCCAGCCGCGACTGGGTCAGGAGCACGGGCACCCGCGAGCTCTCCAGCATGTAGAGGATCCGCTCCTCCGGATACTCAGGGTCGAGGGGCAGGTAGGCGCCGCCGGCCTTGAGGATGGCGAGCAGGGCCACCACCATCTCCAGCGAGCGCTCGGCGAAGACCCCCACGGGGACCTCGGGACCGACGCCCATCGCGGTCAGGCGGTGCGCCAGCCGGTTGGCCGCCGCGTTCAGCTCGCGGCCGGTGAGGCCCGCGCCCTCGTACACCACCGCGACGCGGTCCGGATCGCTCGCCAGCTGCTCCTCGATCAGCTCGTGCAGGCAGGCGTCCGTGCGGTAGGAGACGGCGGTGTCGTTCCAGTCGACGATCTGCCGCTCCTCCGCAGGGGTCAGCAGCGGCAGCTCGGAGAACGGGCGGTCCGGCTCCGCGACCGCCGCCGCGAGCAGGGTCCCCAGGTGGCCGGAGAGGCGGGCGATGGTCGGCTCGTCGAAAAGATCGCTGTTGTACAGCCAGAGCAGCAAAAGGCCCTGTTCGGTCTCACGAACGTTCAGGGTGAGGTCGAATTTGGCCGTGGTGCCCTCGGTCTCCACGGGTGTGAGGGTCAGGCCCGGAAGCTCCATGGACCCGGTGGGAACGTTCTGGAGGACCAGCATGACCTGGAAAAGAGGCGCGTGGGAGAGGTTCCTCTCCTGCACCATCTCCTCGACGATCTTCTCGAAGGGCAGGTCCTGGTGCTCGTAGGCTTCCAGCGTGATCTTCCGCACTCTTTCCAGGAGGCCCAGGAAGCCCGGATCGCCGGAGAAGTCCGTGCGCAAAACCAAGCTGTTCAGGAACAGGCCGATCAACGGCTCCGTCTCCCGCCGGCTGCGGCCGGCGATCGGCGTCCCGATCACCACGTCCTCCCGCCCGGTATAGCGCTGAAGGACCGCCTGGTAGAGGGCGGCCAACCCCATGAAGAAGGTGGCATGCCGGCGCTGGCAGAGCGCCGCCACCCCGTCCATGAGCGGTTTGGAGATCACCCCGCGGTAGTGCCTTCCCTGGAAGCGCTGGACCGCCGGGCGGGGCCGGTCCGTGGGCAGATCCAGCAGGGGCGGCACCGCCCGCAGCCGCTCCCGCCAGTAGGCCAGCTCGGCCTCCAGCACCTCTCCCTGGAGCCAGCCGCGCTGCCAGACCGTGAAGTCCGCGTACTGGATGGGCAGCTCCGGCAGGGGCGAAGGCCGGCTGTCCAGGAAAGCGCTGTAAAGGGCGGCGATCTCGCGGATCAGCACGCCCGTCGACCAGCCGTCCGAGATGATGTGGTGCATCGTGAAGAGGGCTGCGTGCTCCTCTTCGGGCCCGCTCAGGACCCGCAGCAGCGTACACCGCACCAGCGGGCCGGCATCGAGGCGGAACGGGCGCCGCCCTTCCTCTTCGGCGAGCCGCCGGACGGCCTGCTCGCGCTGCTGGGCGGGCAGGTCCCGAAGGTCCACGAGCGGTACCTCGAGGCGCCGTTCCGGGGCGATCACCTGAACCGGCTGGCCGCCCTGGACGACGAAGTTGGTGCGCAGCGATTCGTGCCGGCGCGCCACCTCCCGGAGAGCCGCCGTGAAGGCGGCAACGTCCAGGCGACCGCGGAGGCGGACTGAAATCGGCAGGTTGTAGGCCGGCGACTCCGGCTGGAGCTGGCTGAGGAACCAGAGCCGCTCCTGGGAGAAAGAGAGCGGCAGAGGCGTGCCGGCGTCCCTCGGCACGGCCTTCAGCGGCACCCATTGCGACTCCCGGCGAGGATAGCCGAGGGCCGCGGCGGTCTCCCAGGTGGGCTCGCCCAGGAAGTCTTCCTTGTACTGGGATTTCCACTTCTCGGCGACCGTGGAATCGACCCCCGAGTGCTCGTGGAACTTGACGTCCCCCAGCATCCGCGACCACGAGTGGATGCCGTCCGTCATGCGCCGCTGCTTGTCTTCGTAGGGAGCCGCCATCTCCGGACGGAATTCGATCCCCAGGAACGAGCAGACCTCCTCCAGGCGGGTCGAGGGCTCGGCCAGCAGGTCCTCGAAGCGGACCCGGAGCTGGCGCTCCGCCGGGATCCCCTCCAGGAAGCGCAGGATGTTGCGCTGGCTCACCAGCCAGATCAGCTCCGCCAGCTCCCGCCGCGAGAACGAGTGCGGGTGGCGGAAGAAGACCTGATCCAGCTTGGCCTCCTCGAACGAGCGGATCATGCCGTAGGGATGGCGCAGCAGGTGGATATAGCGGGCGTTGTCGAACGTCTCCTCGGCCCGCTCCAGGACCTTCAGGTCCAGGGCATAGGAGGGCGTCTTGTCCACCAGCAGCCGGTCGCCGATCCACTCCTGGAGCTGGCGGTAGAGGTCCTGCGAGGTCCACCCGCGCAATTCGAAGTCCGCCAGGAGGCCCTCGGCCGTCTCGGCGTCGCACCCCCGGACCTCCATCACCGCCCGGGTGGCGCCCTCCAGCCAGAAGCTGAAGCGGTCGCCGAAGGCCTCCCGCCGCTCGGCCAGAGTGTTGAAAGAGAGCAGCTCCAACTCGGGCGGAGCGAAGAGGCCGGGGTGGCCGGCGAGCATGACGCGGAACAGGGTCGAGCCCGAACGCGGCGGCGACAACACGAACACCGCAGGGGGGTTCTTCGGTCCAGGCTTGCCCGGCGGCAAGGGCTCGATGACCCGCAGCATCTCCACCACTCGCTCCTCGTCCACCCGCCGAGAGGCCGATCCGCCCGAGCCCGCTTCCCCGAACAGACGCGCCACGGCTTCGGGGTAGTGCTGCCGCAGGTACGCCGCCAACTGGTCGACCGTCGGCGCATCGAACATCACCACCACGTGCACGATCTCGGAGAGCTTCTCCTGGAGCTGGTTGATCAGGAGAGCGCCGGTGATGGAGTTGCCGCCCAGGGCGAAGAAGTCGTCGTGGAGCCCGACCGTCTCGATCCCCAGGACCTCCTTCCAGAGATCCGCCAGGAAGACCTCCAGCGGGCTCTCCGGCGCGACGAAGTCCTCCCTCGTCATCTGCACGGTGGGAGCCGGCAGGGCCTTGCGGTCGACCTTGCCGCTGATGGTGCGCGGCAGGTCCGGCAGCAGCACGAAGGCCGAGGGCACCATGTACTCCGGCAGCGACTTGGCGAGGAAGCCGCGCCAGTCAACCGCTGTGGCACTCTCCTCCCGCGGCACCAGATAGGCCACCAGGCGCCGGTCTCCCTGGGATTCGCGGACCACCACCACCGCCTCGCGCACCAGCGGATGGCGCAGCAGAGCCCCTTCGACCTCTCCCGGCTCGATGCGGAACCCGCGGACCTTGACCTGCTGATCGATACGCCCGAGGAAGTCGAGCGTCCCGTCCGCCCGGAAACGCGCCAGGTCTCCCGAGCGGTAGAGCCGCGCTCCGGGAGACGACGAGAACGGATCGGGCACGAAGCGCTCCGCCGTCAGCTCCGGACGGCCCGAGTAGCCCCGGACGACTCCGATCCCGCCGATGCACAGCTCGCCCGGTACTCCCGGAGGAGTGAGCCGCAGGTCCGGACCCAGCACGTAGACCGTGACGCCGGGGATCGGATGCCCCAGGGTCAGCCGGCCGCTGCCCGGCACGTAGGCCCCCACCGTCGCGCAGACGGTCGTCTCCGTGGGACCGTAGGCGTTCACGAACAACCGGTCGCGCGACCAGCGCTCCGCCACCTCGGCCGGGCAGGCCTCCCCCGCCACCACCACCGTCCGCAGCGCCGGGAACTCCTGGGTTGGCAGCGTCGAGGCCACCGAAGGCGGGAACGTCACCTTGGTGATCTCCCACCGGCGCAGCAGCTCCACCAGCTCGGCACCCGGCAGCAGGGCGCTCCTGGGCGGCAGGCAGAGCGTGGCCCCGGCCCGCACCGCGATGGCGATCTCGGCCACCGAGGCGTCGAAGGAGGGCGAGGCGAACTGGAGGACCCGGCTCTCCTCCCCCACCTGGAACAGCTGCGCCTGGGCCGCCGAGAGGTTGCCCAGGCCCCGGTGCGGCACCAGCACGCCCTTGGGACGGCCCGTGGAGCCCGAGGTGTAGATCACGTAGGCCAGGTTCTCCGCCGTGACGCCGCTCTCCGGCGCCTCTTCACTTTCCCCATCCCCATGGAGCTGGTCTTGCGTCAGCAGGAGCGAGACCCCCGCATCCTCCAACATCCAGGAGACACGGTCTTGCGGATGCGCGGGATCGAGCGGCACGTAGGCCCCGCCGGCCTTGAGGATGCCGAAGATCGCGACCACCATCTCCGGCGAGCGCTCCACCTGGAGGCCCACCGTGACCTCCGGCCCCACTCCCATCCGCCGCAGGCGGTGGGCCAGCCGGTTCGCGCCGGCGTTCAGCTCGCCGTAGGTCAGGCTCCCGCTCTCCGAGAGCACGGCCACGCGGTCCGGGCTCCGGCGCGCCCGCTCCTCCAGGATCTCGTGCAGCAGCAGCCCCGCCGGCTCGCCCGCTTCGGAGAGTTCCATTCCAGGAGCTGGCGGCGCTCTCCCTCCCTCAGGAGCGGCCGCTCCGCCAGGCTCCGGTCCGGAGCGCTGACCTGATCGGCGAGCAGGGTCTCGAAATGGCCCGCCAGGCGCGCGATCGTGGCAGGGTCGAAAAGATCCCGGTTGAACGCCCACATGATCCCCAGGCCGCCGCCCTCCGTCTCCAGGGCGCTGAGGGTGAGGTCGAACTTGGAGGTGCCACCCTCCTGACCGCCCATCCGGGAGAGCGTCACCCCCGGGAGCTCCACCGTCTGCCGCGGAGCGTTCTGCAGCACCAGCGCCACCTGGAACAGAGGCGTGTGGCTCAGGTTGCGCTCGCCCGCCAGGTCTTCGACCAGCTTCTCGAAAGGAAGGTCCTGATGGGCGTACGCACCGAGCGCCACCTCCCGCGACCGCCGCAGGAGCTGGCGGAAACCGGGATTGCCGGACAGGTCACCGCGCAGGACCAGGTTGTTGACGAAGAACCCGATCAGCGGCTCGGTCTCCAGGCGGCTCCGGCCCGCCACCGGCGAGCCCACGGCGAGGTCCTCCTGCCGCGAGTACATGTGCAGGAGCGATTGGAAAGCCGCCAGCAGACCCATGAACAGGGTGGCCCCCTCGCCGCGGCACAGCTCCCGCAGCCCTCCCACCAGGACGGCCGGCAGGGCGGTCCATTCCCGTCCGCCCCGGAAGCTCTGCACCACCGGGCGCGGATGGTCCGCCGGCAGCTCGATCCGCGGCGGCAGGCCCGCGAGTTGGCGCCGCCAGTAGCCGAGCTGCTCCTCCAGGGCCTCGCCACTCATCCAGGCCCGCTGCCAGACCGCGAAGTCCGCGTACTGGACGGGCAGCTCCGGCAGGGACGGAGCGGTCCCCGTCCTCCGGGCCCGGTACAGCTCCGCGATCTCCTGCACCAGCACACTCATCGACCAGCCGTCTGTGATGATGTGGTGCAGGGTCAGCAGGACGATGTGCTCCTCCTCGTCCGCCTCCGTCCGCGACTTCAGCAGCGTGGCGCGCAGGAGAGGCCCGGCGGCCAGATCGAAGGGGCGCAGGCGCTCTTCCCCCGCCAGGGCCTGGACCAGGCGCTCGCGCTCCAGGGCGGGCAGGGCCTGGAGGTCGACGACCGGCGCCTGCGGTATCTGCGGGGTCAGCCCGGGAGCGATCACCTGGACGGCCCGGCCGCCGCGGCCCCCGCGACCCCCGCGGATACCGAAGGTCGTCCGCAGCGCCTCGTGACGGTCGACCACGGCCTGCAGGCTCGCCCGAAAGGCGCCCAGGTCGAGCGTTCCGCGCAGGCGCACCGCCGCCGGCATGTTGTAGACCGGCGAGCCCGGCTGGAACTGGTCGAGGAACCACAGCCGCTCCTGCGCGAAGGAGAGCGGCGGGGCCTCCTCCCGGGAGACCCGCACGATCGGCGGCACAGCGAGGTCTCGTTGGTGGGCGGTTTGGACGTGCCGGGCCAGCTCCATCACGGCCGGAGTCTCGAAGAGCTGCCGCAGGGGGAGATCGGCGCCGAGCAGCTCCCGGACGCGGGCGACCACCTGGGTCGCCATCAGGGAGTGCCCGCCCAGCTCGAAGAAGTCGCCGGTCCGGCTCACCCGCTCGAGGCCCAGGACGTCTCCGTAGATCCCGGCCAGGATCTCCTCGACCGGACCCTGCGGCTCTTCAAACCCGGTCTCGCGCCGCGCCCGCCCGGGCGCCGGTAGGGCGTTGCGGTCCACCTTGCCGGTGGGCGAGAGCGGCAGGCTCTCCAGGCCCACGAAGTCCGAGGGCACCATGTAGGCCGGCAGGCTCTCCAGCAGGAAGCTCCGCAGCTCGGCTTCTCCTGCCGCCGATGCGCCCGGCTGGAGCACCAGGTAGGCGGCCAGGCTGCGGGTGGGGCCGTCCGCCCGGTCGATCACCGCCACCTCGCGCAGGGCGGGATGGCGGGCGAGGGCCGCCTCGATCTCCCCCAGCTCGACGCGGAACCCGCGGATCTTCACCTGGTGGTCCACACGCCCTACGAAGTCGATGGCGCCGTCCGGCCGGTAGCGCGCCAGGTCGCCCGAACGGTAGAGGCGCTCGCCAAGCTCGCCCGAGAACGGATCGGGGATGAACTTCTCGGCCGTCAGGGCGGGCCGGCGGTGATAGCCCCGCGCCACGCAAAGGCCGCCCAGGAAGATCTCTCCCACGACCCCGACCGGCACCGGCTGGAGCCGGGCGTCCAGGAGGTAGACGCGCGCCTTGGCCGTGGGCCGGCCGATCGGCAGCGACTGCGGCGCGCCCTCGCGCTCGCAGAGCCAGGAGGTGACCGAGATCGTGGTCTCCGTGGGGCCGTAGCGGTTGAGCAGGTCGGCGCCCGGCAGGCGCTCGTAGAACTGGCCGGGCAGCACCGCGGGCACGGTCTCGCCTCCCGTGATGACCACCCGCAGGCTGTCGCACTGCGTGAAGCCCTCCTGCTCGAACAGGACGTAGAGCAGGGACGGAGGGAAGGAGGTGTAGGTGACCCGCTCCTCGCGGATGAGCCTCAGCAGGTACTCCGGATCCTGCTGGCCGCCGGGGCGGGCGAGCACGGTCCGGCCGCCGATCACCAGGGGAGCGAAGATCTCCAGGAGCGAGACGTCGAAGCTGATCGTCGTCTTCTGGAGGAAGGCATCCTCCGCCCTCACGTCTCCCGTTCGGGCGTACTGCAAGCGGTTGCCCAGGGCGCGGTGGGAGACCACGACCCCCTTGGGCTGGCCTGTGGAGCCCGAGGTGTAGATGACGTAGGCGGGGCTCTCGGGGCACAGCGGGACGTCAAGGTCCTCGGCCCGCTCCCCCTCGTAGCCGAGCAGATCGCCGGGCAGATCCTGCGTCAGGAGCAGCTCGATCCCGGCGTCCTCGATCATGTAGGACAAGCGCTCGGCCGGCAGCGACGGATCGAGGGGCACGTAGGCGCTCCCCGCCTTGAGGATGGCGAGGAGCCCCACCACCAGCTCGAACGACCGCTCGGCGCTGATGCCGACCAGCGCCTCGGGTCCGGCCCCCAGGCGGCACAGGTGGCGGGCCAGCCGGTTGGCGCGGCCGTTCAGCTCGCGATAGCTGAGCGTCTCACCCTCGAACACGACCGCCACGGCCTCGGGGGTCTTCGCCACCTGCTCCTCGAAGAGGCGGTGGACGAAGCCCTCGTCCAGGTAGTCCTCCGGTGGCTCGTTCCACTCCACCAGAAGCTGCTCCCGCTCGGCGGCGCTCAGCAGGGGCAGCTCGGAGACCCGGCGCTTCGGATCGGCGGCCACTCCCTCCAGGAGGACCTGGAAGTGGCCGGCCCAGCGCGCGATCGTGGACGCCTCGAACAAAGCCGTGCTGTAGACCCACTGGCCGAAGATCTGCGCGCCGGAGTCGAACGCCGTCAGCGTGAGGTCGAACTTCGAGACGGGGAACTCGTCGGTCACGGAAGTCAGCTTGAGCCCCGGCAGCTCGAGCTGGTCCTGCCGCACGTTCTGGAACGCCAGCATCACCTGGAAGAGCGGCGGGTAGCTCAGGTTGCGCTCGGGAGCGAGCTCCTGCACGATTCTTTCGAAGGGCACGCCTTGGCGGGCGTAGGCCTCCATGGCCACCGAGCGCACCCGGTCGAGGAGCTTGGCGAATCCCGGCTCTCCCGCCAGGGGAGCCCGCAGGACCAGCGTGTTGATGAAGAAGCCGATGAGATCCTCGACCTCCTTGCAGTCGCGGCCCGCCACCGGCGAGCCCACGGCGAAATCCTCCTGTCCGGAGTAGCGGCCCAGGAGCGCCTGGAAGGCCGCCAGGACCGTCATGAAGACCGTGGCCCCGCGAGCCCGCGTCAGGGCGCGCAGCGCGGCCGAGAGCGGCTCGGGCAGCGTGAAGGAGCACATCGAGCCCCGGAAGCTCTGAAGGGCCGGACGCGGCCGGTCGCCTGGAAGCTGCAGCACCGGCACGCCGGCCAGTTGCTCGCGCCACCAGGCGAGCTGGGTTTCCAGCGCCGCTCCGTCCAGCCACTGCCGCTGCCAGAGGGCGAAATCGGCGTACTGGACCGGCAGCTCCGGCAGGGGCGAGGGGCGGTCCGGCCCCGCCCCCGCAGTGAAGGCCTCGTAGAGCGCCACCAACTCGCGCAGGAAAACCTCCATGGACCAGGCATCGGAGACGATGTGGTGGAAGGTGAGCAGCATCACGTGCTCGTCTTCCCGCGACCGTAGGAGAGTGGGGCGCATCAGAGGCCCCGCCGCCAGATCGAAGGGACGGCCGGATTCCTCGCTCGAGAGCCGGCGGGCCTCCACCTCCCGGAGGGTCTCCGGCAGGCCCGAGAGGTCCACGAGAGGCAGGGCGGCGGGGCTCGTATCCTCGCGGATCACCTGCGCGGGACGGCCCGCGTGGAAAGCGAAGACGGTCCGCAAAGCCTCGTGGCGGCGCACCACCTCCGCCAGGGAACGGCGCAGGGCGGCAACGTCCAGCGCCCCGCTCATCCGCACGGCACCCGGGATGTTGTAGACCGCCGTGCCCGGCTGGAGCTGATCGAAAAGCCAGAGGCGCTCCTGGGAGAACGACACGGGCAGGCTCTCCGGACGCGGCAAGGCCTTGAGAGGCGGAATGGCCGGCAGCCCATCCGCACCTGCCCGCGCCGACTCCAGCACACCGGCCAGAGCGGCCGGGGTCGGCGCCTCGAACAGCGACCGCAGCGGGAGAGCGACCCGGAAGGCCGCCAACAGGCGGGAGGAGACCTTCGTCGCCAGCAGGGAGTGGCCTCCCAACTGGAAGAAATTGTCGTCGCGCCCGACCCTCTCGACTCCCAGAACCTCCGACCAGACCGCCGCGACGATCTCCTCGACCGGTGTGCGGGGAGGCGAGAAGGCGGTGCCCGTGCCGAGGCTCGCCGCCGTCCCGACCGCCGGGAGAGCCCGGCGGTCCACCTTGCCGTTGGGGCTCAGCGGCAGGGCATCGAGAACCAGGAACACCGAGGGGATCATGTACTCCGGGAGCACGGCCCCGAGATGGGACCGCAGGTCGGCCGGAGAGATCTCCGCGCCGGCGGCGCCGACCAGATAGGCCACCAGGCGCTGGTCGGGGGTCGCAACCACGACGGCTTCACGAATGGATGGATGCGCAGCCAGAGCCGCCTCGATCTCCCCCAACTCGATCCGGAAGCCACGGATCTTGACCTGGTAGTCGATCCGGCCCAGGAACTCGATCGAGCCGTCGGGAAGATGGCGGACGAGGTCTCCCGTGCGGTAGAGCCGGGCTCCCGGGCTCCCGAAGGGATCGGGAACGAATCGCTCCGCCGTCAATTCGGGGCGCCCGTGATAACCGCGGCCGACCTGGATGCCTCCGATCAAAAGCTCCCCTGCGACCCCGATCGGCACCGGTCTGCCGGCATGGTCCAGGACATGGAGCCCGGTGTTGGCGACCGGGCGTCCAATGGGTACGGTGGTGCGGTCGTCGCCCTCCTGGCAGCGCCAGCAGCTCACGTCCACAGCCGCCTCGGTCGGTCCGTAGAGGTTGATCAGCGGTACGTCGAAGCGCTCGAAGAAGCGTCGCTGGAGCTCGGCCGGCAGGGCCTCGCCGCTGCACACGACGCGCCGCAGCGAAACGCACCTGTCGAGATTCCGGGCTTCGAGGAAAACCTGCAGCATGGAGGGAACGAAGTGAAGGGTCGTCACCCCCTGCCGGGCGATCTCCTCGACGAGATACTCGGAGTCCTGATGGCCTCCCGGTTTCGCCACCACCAGGCAGGCTCCCATCATCAGGGGCCAGAAGAGCTCCCACACCGAGACGTCGAAGCTGAAGGGTGTCTTCTGCAGCACTCGGTCCGAGACCTCGAGCCCGAGAGCCTCCTGCATCCAGAGCAGGCGGTTGACGATGGCGCGGTGACTGTTGACCGCTCCCTTGGGACGTCCCGTCGAGCCGGAGGTGTAGATCATGTAGGCCATCTGGTCCGGCGCCGCCACGACCGTGGGGGAGGCCTTTTCCGCAGCCTCATCCTCATCGCCGGCGTCGAGCAGGACAATCCGGGCTTCGGGATCCTGCAATCGGCTGAGCACCGCCGTCTGGGTCAGCAGTACCGGCACCCTGGAGTCCTCGAGCATGTAGGCGAGGCGGTCCGCGGGATAGGCGGGATCGAACGGAACGTACCCTCCACCCGCCTTGAGCACCGCCAGAAGGGCAACCACCATTTCGAGCGAGCGTTCGGCGCAGACGCCGACGAGCACCTCGGGGCCAACCCCCATCCTCCGCAGACGGTACGCCAACCGGTTCGCCCGGCTGTCGAGCTCACGGTAGGTCAGCGACTCGCTGCCGAAGATGACGGCGACGGCCTCCGGGCAGGAAGCGGCCCGTCTCCCGATGATCTGGTGCAGCAGGAGGTCGCCGTCCTCGTACCGGACGCCGGTGGCCGACCCTTCACGGAGCTGCTGGACCTCGGTGGATGTCAGGATCTCGAGGTCCTCCAACCGCTGCTCCGCATCGGCCGTGAAGGCCGAGAGCACCGTCCGCAGGTGCCCGAGGAGCCGTTCGACCGGCGCCGGCTCGAAGCGCTCGAGCTCGTAATCGATCCGCAGCACCATCTCCCGGTCCGGCCCCGCCACCAGAGCGAGCGGATAGCCGGTCCGCTGGAACACGCCCTCGTGGGCCGTGCCCGCGAAGCCTTCGAAGACGAAGATGCTCTCGAACAGAGGCATGGGGCGCGGCACGTCCGACCAGCCCAGCACATGGACGAGCGGACTGTGCTCGTGCAGGCGCATCTTGACCTGATCCGCCTGCACTGCTTGCAGCCAGGACTGGGCACGCTCTCGGGCGGGCACGCGCACGCGTAGCGGGAGCGTGTTGATGAAGCACCCCAGCATCGCGTCCACTCCTGGCAGGGAGGTGGGACGGCCGGCGACTGTCACCCCGAAGACCAGGTCGTCCTCGCCGCTGTAGCGGGACAGGACAAGGGCCCAGGCCCCCTGCACAACCGTGCTCAGGGTGAGCCGGTTGGTCCGCGCCCAAGCCTTCAGGGCCTCGGTCTTCTCCTCCGGCAGGATGGCCACCTTCATGTCGCGGTCGAGCTCCCCGCGCCGGCTCCGGCCGGCCGGCCGGTCGATCCGATCGATCCCCAAGGGCGTGGGCGTGGTGAAGCCTCCGAGCATCCGCCGCCAGTAGGCCTCCGACTCGGAGAGGTCCTGCTGGCGCAGCCAGGCGGTGTAGTCGCGGAACGGGCGGCGCGGCTGGACCTGGACCGGCCGCCCGTTCACCGCCGCCTGATACAGAGCGCTCACCTCCTGGAGCAGGAGACCGGCCGACCAGCCGTCGAGCACCGCATGGTGATAGTTCCAGACCACTTGATACAGGTCGTCGCGCAGCCGGAGGACGCTGAAACGGATCAGCGGCGGCTTCGCGAGGTCGAAGCCCCGGCGCCTCTCGCCGGCGATGTAGTCCTGGACCTTCGCCGCCTGCTCTTCCTCGGGGATTCCGCGCCAGTCCAGGTCCTCGAACGGCAGCTTCATCCGACGGTGGACGATCTGGACCGGTTCCTCCAGCCCCTCCCAGGCGAAAGAGGTCCGCAGCACCGGGGCGTGGTCCAGGATCTGCTGCCAGAGACGCTCGAACAGCGCGGGGTCGAAGCCCAGGCCGAAGCGCAGATTGAACTGCTCGAAGTAGACACCCTCCCCCGGAGCGTAAAGGGTATGGAACAGCATGCCCTGCTGAATGGGGGATAACCGATAGATGTCCTCGACGTTCTCTCTGTTCATCCAGTCACCTGATCAAATCTAGTCGTAGCGCAGGGCCACCAGGGGATCGACCTTGGCGGCAAGGGGGTCAGGGCGCCGGGGCCTCCACCGTGCGGACCCCCTCCTTGGCCGCCTCGCCCGCGGCCCGCTCGAGGCAGGAAGCCAGCCGGGCCGCGAGAGCGTGGACATAGGGCGGGAAATGCATGCCGAGGTGGCTCCCGGAGACCTCGTAGACCTCCAGGCCTCCCAGGGCCAGGGGCTCCCAGGCGGAGTCCGCCCGGACGCCTTCCGCGGCACGTACGTAGGTGGCCCGGACGGTGGCGGGCTCGGGCCGGTACGCGCGCAGGGCTTTCCGGTTCGCCTCCAGGATCCGGACGAGCCGGCGCAGCTCCGGCAGCTCCATGCCAGCGGTCAGGCCGCCCGCTTCGCGGCCCTCCGCGAGGATGAGCTCCAGGCGCTGGTCCGGAGTGAGACGGGCGAGGTCCTCCAGGGTCCGGGTCGTCCTGCCGCCGGTCGCGTAGCGGAGGACGTCCAGCTCGGCTTCTCCAGGGCCGTCCTTGGCGGTGCGGCCGGGAGGCGGCGCGTCGAGCATGGCGGCCAGCGCCACCTCACGGCCGAGGCCCTGGAGCCGGCGGGCCATCTCGAAGGCGATCAGGCCACCCAGGGAGCTTCCCGCCAGAAGGTACGGACCCTGCGGCTGGAAGGCGAGGAGCGACTCGACATAGAGGTCCGCCATCTTCTCGATGGTCTCCAGGGGCGGCTCACCGTCCAGGAAGCCGCGGGCCTGGAAGCCGTAGACCGCCTGGCCCGGACCCAGGCCCTGGACCAGATTCCGGTATAGGAGGAGCTCGCCCGAGAGCGGGTGGACGAGGTAGAGCGGGCGCGGGGACGACCCCGGCCGGAGCTTGACCAGGGAGGGCGGGAGCGCGCCCGGACCCACCCGTTCCTTCTCGACGTCGTAGCCCAGCCGGGCCGCGAGGCGCCAGGTCACGCCGCCCAGGAAGTCGCGGGTGTAGTGCCGGCGCCAGCCCTCGGCCACGTTGCGGTCCACGGTCTTGTGCTCGTGGAACTTGACGTCACCCAGCATGCGGGACTCGGCGTGGAGGCCGTCGGTCATCCGCTCCGACTTCTTCTTGTAGGGCTCGGCCATGTCGGGGTGGTACTCGAGCCCGAGGAACGCGCAGATCCGCAGCAGCACGTCCTCGGGATCGCGCAGGAGGTCCTCGAAGCGGACGGTGTGCTGCCGCTCTTCGGGCACCTGCTCCAGGAAGTCCAGGACGTTGCGGTGGGCGATCACCCACAGGGCCTCGGCCAGCTCGCGCCGGCTGAACGGATGGTCCTCGTGGAAGAAGATCTGGTCGATCCGGGCCTCCTCGAAGGAGCGGATCATGCCGTAGGGATGGCGGACGAGGTGGAGATAGCGGACGTCTTCGAAAGCCTCCTCAGCCCGCCGGAGCGTGGCCAGGTCCCAGGCGTAGGTCGGCGTCTTGTCCACCAGGAGGCGGGGACCGATCCACTCCTGGAGCTGGCGGTACAGCTCCTGGGTGGTCATCCCCTCCCGCTCGAAGCCCTCGACCAGGGCGCGGGCGTCGTCGGGACCCTGGCCCCGGATCTCCATGACCGCGCGGAGCAACCCTTCCAGGCGGAAGGCGTCGCGGCCAGCGAACGCGTCTCGCCGCTCGGCGAGGGTGTTGAAGTTGAGCAGCTCCAGCTCCGGCGGGGCGAAGAGCCCGGGGTGGCCGCCCAGCATGACGCGCAGCAGCGTCGAGCCCGACCGGGGCGGTGACAGGACGAACAGCGCGGGCGGGTTCTTCGGAGCCGTGATGCGGGCAGGCGCGAGCGTCCGGATGAGGCTCCTCACCTCGGCCAGACGCTCCTCATCGAGCGGACGCGCGGCCTGGGCCAGTACCCCCGCCCCGGCCTCGCCCAGCGACTCCGGCCCCCAGACCCGCGCCACCGCCTCGGGGTAGTCCTTGACCAGGCTGGCGGCCAGGGCGGCGAGGGTGGGCGCGTCGAAGATGGCCACCACGTGGACGATCTCCCCCAGGGCCTGCTGGAGGCGGTTGATGAAGATGGCGCCGGTGATCGAGTTGCCGCCCAGCTCGAAGAAGTTGTCGTGGATGCCGAGACCATCAGCCGGCAGGGCCAGGACCTCGCTCCACAGGGCGGCGAGGGCGCGCTCCATCTCCGTGCGCGGCACCACCTTTTCCACCGCCTCGCCGGCCGTGCGCTCGGGCGCGATGTGCGACAGGGCCTTGCGATCCACCTTGCCGTTGGGGGAGAGGGGCAGCTCGTCGAGCACCACCCAGGCTGCGGGGATCATGTAGTCGGGCAGCGAACGGGCCAGCAGGGCGCGCAGCGCGGCGGGCACGGGCTCCTCCGCTCCCGACCTGGTCACGTATGCGACCAGGTTGACCGCGCCCAGGGCTCCCGAGCCCTCGGCGCGCACGAGCACGACGGCCTCCCTCACCCCCGCCTGGGTGGCGATGGCGGCCTCGATCTCCCCCAGCTCGATGCGCAGGCCGCGCAACTTGACTTGGTGGTCGATACGGCCCAGGAAGTCGACGGCGCCGTCCTCCAGATAGCGGGCGAGGTCGCCGGTCTTGTAGAGGCGCGCGCCGGGCTCCGCCGAGAAGGGGTCTGGGATGAAGCGCTCGGCCGTCAGCTCCGGACGCCCCAGGTAGCCGCGGGCCACCTGGACGCCGCCGATGTGGAGCTCGCCCGGCACGCCCACCGGGACCGGCCGCAGGCTGGCGTCGAGCAGGTGGATGCGGGTGTTCGCCACCGGCCGGCCGATGGGCACCACGCTCCGCTTCCCCTCGGCCTCGCAGGCCCAGTAGGTCACGTCCACCGCCGCTTCCGTGGGGCCGTAGAGGTTGTGCAGCTCCGCTCCACCACGGGAGAACCGAAGGAAGAACCGGCGCTGCAGCTCGTAGGGCAGGGCCTCGCCGCTGGCGATCACCCGGATCAGCGAGGTGCACCCTTCCACTCCGGGCGCTTCCAGGAAGACCTGCAGCATGGAGGGCACGAAGTGCAGCGTCGTGATCCCCTCGGACTGGATCGTGCGAACCAGATAGGAGGCGTCCTGGTGCCCGCCGGGGCGGGCCATCACCAGCCGCGCTCCCGTCAGGAGCGGCCAGAAGAGCTCCCAGACCGAGACGTCGAAGCTGAACGGCGTCTTCTGGAGCACCCGGTCCTCGGGCGTCAGGCCGTACTCCTGCTGCATCCAGAGCAGGCGGTTGACGATGCCCCGGTGGGTGTTCATCACCCCCTTGGGCCGGCCGGTCGAGCCGGAGGTGTAGATCACGTAGGCCAGGTTGCCGGGCCGGACGCCGCTCGCCAGATTGACATCCTCCCCCACCCCGGACTCTCCGGCGTCGAGGAGGACCACGCGGGAGCCGGTTTCCGGCAGGCGTTCAGCGAAGCGCGCCTGGGTCAGGAGCACGGGCACCCGCGAGTCCTCCAGCATGTAGAGGATCCGCTCCTCCGGATAGTCCGGGTCGAGGGGCAGGTAGGCGCCGCCGGCCTTGAGGATGGCGAGCAGGGCCACCACCATCTCCAGCGAGCGCTCGGCGAAGACCCCCACCGGCACCTCGGGACCGACCCCCATTGCGCTCAGGCGGTGCGCCAGCCGGTTGGCCGCCGCGTTCAGCTCGCGGCCGGTGAGGCTCGCGCCCTCGTACACCACCGCGACGCGGTCCGGATCGCTCTCCAGCTGCTCCTCGATGAGCTCGTGCAGGCAGGCGTCCGTGCGGTAGGAGACGGCGGTGTCGTTCCAGTCGACGATCTGCCGTTCCTCTCCCGGGGTCAGCAGCGGCAGCTCGGAGAACGGGCGGTCCGGATCGGCCACGGCCGCGGCCAGCAGGGTCCCGAGATGGCCGGCAAACCGGGCCACCGTTGCGGCGTCGTACAGGTCGCGGTTGTAGTACAGGGGGCCGGCGAGCCCGAGCGGCGTCTCCGCGAAGGAGAGGGTCAGGTCCACCTTGGACGTGCTCCCCTCCAGCCCCGGCAGCGGCTCCAGGGTGAGCCCCGGCAGCGCCATGGGCTCACCTGGACCCCCGAGGTTATTCTGCTGGACGAGCATCACCTGGAAGAGCGGCGCGCGGCTGAGGTCGCGCTCCGGCTGCACCTCCTCGACCACCCGGGCGAAGGGCATTTCCTGGTGGCGGAAGGCGGCGAGTGCCGAGCCGCGGACGCGGGAGAGCAGCTCGCGGAACCCCGGGTCCCCGGAGAGATCGTTGCGCAGCACCACCATGTTGATGAAGAGGCCGATCAGCGGCTCGGTCTCGGCGCGGCTGCGGTTGGCCACCGGCGAGCCCACGGAGACGTCCGCCTGCCCGGAGTAGCGCGCCAGGAGGGCCGCATACCCGGCGAGGAGCGCCATGAACGGGGTCGCTCCCTGGGCCCGTCCGAGGCGGGCGAAGAGGCCGCTCAGCTCCGCCGGGAGGCGGAACGTCTCGGTGCCGCCCCGGTAGGTCTGGACCCGCGGCCGGGGGCGGTCGGCCGGGAGCTGCAGGGTGGGCGCTCCGGCGAGGTTGCCCTTCCAGAAGGCGATCTGCCTCTCCAGGGCTTCGCCTCCCAGCCAGCGGCGCTGCCAGAGTGCGTAGTCGGGGTACTGGATGGGCAGGCCGGGCAGCGGCGAAGGCTCCCCGGCCACGCGAGCCCGGTAGAGCGCCGCCACCTCGCGCATGAGCACGCCCATGGACCAGCCGTCCGAAACGATGTGGTGCATGGTGAGGACGACGGCGTGCTCCTCCACCCCCAGGTGCAGCAGGCCCGCCCGCAGCAACGGCCCATGGGACAGATCGAACGGCTGGCGCACCAGCGCGTACGCAAGGCGCAGGGCCTCCGCCTCGCGCGTCTCCCGCGGCAGGGCCGCGAGGTCGAAGACGCGCAGGCCGGCCTCCCCCTCAGGCCGGACGACCTGCACCGGCTGGCCTTCGGCGAGCGAGAACACCGTCCGCAGCGCGGCGTGGCGGCGGACGACCTCGCGGAGGCTGGCGTCCAGGGCCGCCGTGTCCAGGCGGCCGGCGAGGCGGAAGACCGCCGGGATGTGGTAGACCGGGCTCCCGGGCTCCATCTGGTCGAAGAACCAGAGCCGCTCCTGAGCGAAGGAGAGCGGCAGGGGCTCGCCCTCGCGCCAGCCGCCGGGCTCGATGGGCGCCAGGCCCGCGCCCGCGCGCCCGCTCTCGTTCTCGTAGCCCAGCCGGGCCGCGAGCTGCCAGGTCCCCTCTCCGAGAAAGTCCTCGCGGTAGTCCTCCCGCCAGCGTTCGGCCACGCCACGGTTCACGCCCCTGTGCTGGTGGAACTTGACATCGCCCAGCATGCGGGACTCGGCGTGGGGTCCGTCCGTCATGCGGGCTGACTTCTCCGATTTATTGGAATCAGAATACGGCTCCGCCATGTCCGGGTGGTAGTCGAGGCCCAGGGATGCGCAGAGGTCCCGCAGGGTCTGCTCCGGCTCGCTCAGGACGTCCTCGAAGCGCACCCAGTGCTGGCGGCTCGTCGGCACCCCGGCCAGGAAGTCCACGATGTTCTCGTGGCTCACCCGCCAGATCAGCTCGGCGAGCTGCCGCCGCGAGAACGGGTGCTCGTGGCGGAAGAAGATCTGATCGAGCTTGGCCTCCTCGAAGGAGTGGATCATCCCCAGGGGGTGGCGGATGAGGTGGATATAGTGCGGCTCCTCGAACCCTTCCTCGGCCCGCCGCAGCATCGCCGGGTCGAGGGCGTAGGAAGGCGTCTTGTCCACCAGGATCCGGTCGCCGAGCCACTCCTGGAGCCGGCCGTAGAGCTCGAGCGTGGTCAGGTCCTCACGCTCGCTCTCGGCGATCAGGGCCTCGGCCTCCTCGGCGTTGCAGCACCGGACCTCCATGACGGCGCGGACCACGCCTTCGAGCCAGAAGCTGTCGCGCCCGCTGAAGGCCGCCCGCCGCTCCTGGAGCGTGTTGAACGAGAGCAGCTCCAGCTCCGGGGGCGAGAAGAGCCTGGGATGGCCGCCGAGCATCACCCGCAGCAGGGTCGAGCCCGAGCGCGGCGGAGAGAGGACGAACACCGCGGAGGGGTTCCTCCGTGGGGTGCTCGCCAGGGGAGCCAGCGGCCGGACCAGGCTCCGGAACACGTTCACCTCGGCGTCGCCCACCCCGCCAAGAACCGCCGCCGCTTCCTGCGCCAGGCCTCCCTCGCCGAGCGCCTCGGGGCCGAACAGCTTCGCCACGGCCTTCGGGTGCTGGCCGATCAGATAGGCCGCCAGCTCGGCGACCGTGGGAGCGTCGAAGATCACCACCACGTGGACGATCTCGCGCAGCTCCTCCTGGAGGCGGTTGACGAGCACGGCGCCGGTGATCGAGCTGCCGCCCAGCTCGAAGAAGTCGTCGTGCACCCCGACCCTCGGCACGCCCAGCACCTCCTGCCACAGGCCGGCCAGAAAGCCCTCGAGCGCCGTGGCCGGCGCCACGTAGGACTCTCGGTTCCGGTGCGCACGGCCTCGGGCTCCGGCAGCGCCCGCCGGTCCACCTTGCCGTTGGCGGTCAGCGGCAGCTTCTCCAGGACCACCAGGGCGGAGGGCAGCATGTACTCGGGCAGGCTGCCGGCGAGCGCGTCGCGCAGCTCGGCCAGGGCGGGAGCGTCGCCGGCCGGCACCACATAGGCCACCAGCCGTTTCTCGCCGGCGCCGGTGACGCTGTCGCGGGCCAGCACCACGGCCTCGCGCACGGCCGGATGGGCGGCGAGGGCCGACTCGATCTCCCCCAGCTCGATGCGGAAGCCGCGGACCTTGACCTGATGATCGATCCGACCCAGGTATTCGAGGTCGCCGTCCGGCAGGCGGCGCGCCAGGTCGCCGCTCCGGTACAGCCGCGAGCCCGGCTCGCCCCAGGCATTGGGGATGAAGCGTTCCGCCGTCAGCTCCGGCCGCCCCAGGTAGCCCCGGGCCAGGCCCGCGCCGCCGACGTGGATCTCCCCCGGCACTCCCACCGGCAGAGGCTGGAACTCCCCGTCCAGCACGTAGAGCCCGAGGTCCGGGATCGGCCGGCCGATGACGCTCCGCTTCACGTCCTGCCGCTCGACCGGACGATACGTGACGTGCACCGTGGTCTCGGTGATGCCGTACATGTTGACCAGCCGGGGCTGCTGGTCGCCGTGGCGGGCGAACCAGGGCGCGAGGCTCGCCGGCTCCAGGGCTTCGCCGCCGAAGGCCACCCACTTGAGAGCGAGATCCGGCGCCGCCCCGGCGAGCGCCGGCTCCTCGGCACGGATCAGCTGGCGGAAGGCCGACGGGGTCTGGTTGAGGACGGTCACCCGCTCCTGCCGGAGCAGCTCGTAGAAGGCTTCCGGCGACCGGCTCATCCACCAGGGCACGACCACCAGGCGGCCGCCGTAGAGGAGCGCCCCCCACAGCTCCCAGACCGAGAAGTCGAACGCGTAGGAGTGGAAAAGCGTCCAGACGTCTTCCGGGCCGAAGCCGAACCAGTGCTCCGTGGCCGAGAACAGGCGCACGGCGTTGCCGTGCCGCACCACCACGCCCTTGGGCCTGCCTGTCGAGCCCGAGGTGTAGATGACGTAGGCCGGGTGCCCGGCCGAGACCGGGACCTCGGGGTCCACCTCGCTCTCGCCGGCGAACGGATCTCCCTCCCAGCGATCGATGAAGACGACCCGAGTGGCAGGGCCCGGCTCCGGCAGCGTTTCCGCCAGGGACTCGTGGGCGAGCAGCACCGGCACCCGGCTGTCTTCCAGCATGAAGGCCAGACGCTCCCGCGGATAGGCCGGATCGAGCGGCACGTAGGCGCCGCCGGCCTTGAGCACGCCCAGGATGGCCACCACCATCCCGGCGGACCGCTCCAGGCAGAGGCCCACCGAACTCTCCAGGGGAAATCCCCAGGCGGATCAGGTGGTTCGCCAGCTGGTTCGACCGGCGGTCGAGCTCGCCATAGCTCAGCCGCTCGCCCTCGCAGACCACCGCGACGGCCTCTGGGTCGCTCGCCGCCCGGGTCGCGAAGATCTCGTGCAGGCCGGGGCCGGCCAGGGACTCCGACGGCGCGGCGTTCCATTCCAGGCCGAGTTGCTGGCGCTCCGCCTCGGTCAGGAGCGGCAGCTCCGGGATGGGCAGGTCCGGGTCCGCCGCCGCGCCGTCCAGCAGGTTCTCGAAGTGCCGGGACAGGCGCGAAAGCGTCGCCCGGTCGAAGAGGTCGGTGTTGTACTTCCAGACGCCCGCCAGGCCCTGGGGGCCTTGGCGCAGGTTGAGCACGATGTCGAACTTCGCGGTCTGGCTGCTGGCCTCGCTGCCCTTAAGAGGACTCAGAGCCAGGCCGGGCAGATCCAGTGTCGAAGAGACCGCCTGCTGGAGCTGGAAGACCATCTGGAACAGGGGCGAACGTGACAGGTCCCGCTCGGGTTGCAGCTCCTCCACCAGCTTTTCGAACGGCAGGTCCTGGTGGCTCAGCGCGCCGAGAGCCACCTCCCGCGACCCGGGCGAGCAGCTCCTCGAAGCCGGGCTTGCCCGAGAGGCGGGTGCGCATCGGCAGGGTGTTGACGAAGAAGCCGATCAGCGGCTCCAGCTCGCGGCGGTCGCGCCCGGCCACCGTGGCGCCGACGATGACGTCGTCCTGCCCCGAGTAGCGGTGCAGCAGCGCCTGGAAGCCCGCCAGCAAGGCCATGTACGGCGTCGCGCCCTGCCGCCGGCCGAGGTCGAGGAACGCCTGGCTCACCTCCGCCCGCAGGGCGAGAGGCTCGTCGGACCCCTCGAACTTCTGGACCGCCGGGCGCGGCCGGTCGGTGGGGAGCTGCAGCACGGAGTGCCCGGCCAGCACCTGCCGCCACCAGGCGAGCTGGGCCGCCAGCACCTCCCCTTGCAGCCACTGGCGCTGCCAGACGGCGAAGTCGGCGTACTGGACGGGCAGCTCGGGGAGGGGGGATGCCTCGCCGGAGAGAAAAGCCGGATACAGGGCCCCGATCTCGCGGATCAGCACCTCGATGGACCAGCCGTCCGCCACGATGTGGTGGAGGGTCAGGAGGGCGACGTGCTCATCCTCTCCCGCCCCCCCCGCACATAGAAGCGCGGCCCGGATCAGCGGCCCCGTGGCGAGGTCGAAGGGACGCCGCCCCTCCTCCCCCGCCAGCTGGCGGACCGTGGCCTCGCGCCGCTCCTCCGGCAGCCCCCGCAGGTCGATCAAGGGCAGGTCCAGCGCCATCTCCGCCGCGACCGACTGGACCGGGCTCCCTCCGCGCACGGCGAAGGTGGTACGCAGGGGCTCGTGGCGCCGCACCACCTCCCGCAGGCTGCGGCCCAGGGCGGCCACGTCCAGGACGCCGCGGAAGCGGAGGGCGGCCGGCATGTTGTACGTGGCCGTTCCCGGCTGGAGCTGCTCCAGGAACCAGAGCCGCTGCTGCGCGAAAGAGAGCGGCAGGTCCTCCGTGCGGGAGACGGGCACGAGAGGCGGCGCCGCCACCCCTGCGCCGGCGCGGACGGCGGCGGCGATCTCCCCGGCCAGGGCGGCGACCGTCGGCTGCTCGAAGAGGACGCGCAGCGGCAGGTCCACCCCGAAGGCCTCCCGCACTCGCGCCATCACCTGCGTGGCCAGCAGCGAGTGGCCGCCGAGGTCGAAGAAGCTGTCGTCGATCCCGATCCGGTCGGAGGGCAGCAGGCCGGCCCAGATGGCCGCCAGCAGCTCCTCGGTCTGCGTCCGCGGCGGCGCGAAATCGCCGGCCGCGCCACGCCGCTCAGGCGCCGGCAACGCGTTGCGGTCCACCTTGCCGGTGGGCGAGAGCGGCAGGCTCTCCAGGACCACGAAGTCCGAGGGCACCATGTAGGCCGGCAGGCTCTCGAGCAGGAAACCGCGGAGCTCCGCTTCTCCCGCCGCCGCCGCGCCCGGCTGGAGCACCAGGTAGGCGGCCAGTCTGCGGGTGGGGCCGTCCTCCCGGTCGATCACCGCCACCTCGCGCAGGGTGGGATGGCGGGCGAGAGCGGCCTCGATCTCCCCCAACTCGACGCGGAAGCCCCGGATCTTCACCTGGTGGTCCACGCGGCCCACGAACTCGATGGCACCGTCCGGGCGGTCCGGCCGGTAGCGCGCCAGGTCGCCGGTACGGTAGAGGCGCTCGCCAAGCTCACCCGAGAACGGATCGGGAATGAACTGCTCGGCCGTCAGAGCGGGCCGGCGATGATAGCCCCGCGCCACGCACAGGCCACCCAGGAAAATCTCGCCCACAATCCCCACCGGCACCGGCTGGAGCCGGGCGTCCAGCAGGTAGACGCGCGCCTTGGCCGTGGGCCGGCCGATGGGCAGCGAATGCGGCGCGCCCTCGCGCTCGCAGAGCCAGGAGGTGACCGAGATCGTGGTCTCCGTCGGGCCGTAGCGGTTGAGCAGGTCGGCGCCCGGCAGGCGCTCGTAGAACTGGCCGGGCAGCACCGCGGGCACGGTCTCGCCGCCCGTGATGACCACCCGCAGGCTGTCGCACTCCGTAAAGCCCTCCTGCTCGAACAGCACGTAGAGCAGGGACGGCGGAAAGGAGGTGTAGGTGACCCGCTCCTCACGGATGAGCCGCAACAGGTACTCCGGGTCCTGCTGGCCGCCGGGCCGGGCGAGCACGGTCCGGCCGCCGATCACCAGGGGAGCGAAGATCTCCAGGAGCGAGACGTCGAAGCTGATCGTCGTCTTCTGGAGGAAGGCGTCTTCCGCCCTCACGTCTCCCGTCCGGGCGTACTGCAGGCGGTTGCCCAGGGCTCGGTGGGAGACCACGACGCCCTTGGGCTGGCCCGTGGAGCCGGAGGTATAGATGACGTAGGCGGGGTTCTCGGGACACAGCGGGACACCAAGGTCCTCGGCCCGCTCCCCATCGCTGCGGGGCAGGTCCTGGGTCAGGAGGAGCTCGATCCCGGCGTCCTCGATCATGTAGGACAGGCGCTCGGCCGGGAGCGACGGATCGAGGGGCACGTAGGCGCTCCCCGCCTTCAGGATGGCGAGGAGCCCCACCACCATCTCGAACGACCGCTCGGCGCTGATGCCCACCAGCACCTCGGGGCCCGCCCCGAGGCGCCGCAGGTGGCGGGCCAGCCGGTTGGCGCGGCCGTTCAGCTCGCGATAGCTGAGCGTCTCACCCTCGAACACGACCGCCACGGCGTCCGGGGTCTTCGCCGCCTGTTCTTCGAAGAGGTGGTGGACGAAGCCCTCGTCCGGGTAGTCCTCCGGCGGCTGGTTCCACTCCACCAGGAGCTGCTCCCGCTCGGCGGCGCTCAGCAGGGGCAGGTCGGAGACCCGGCGCTTCGGATCGGCCGTCAGGCCCTCCAGGAGGACCTGGAAGTGGCCGGCCCAACGCGCGATCGTGGCCGCCTCGAACAGCGCGGCACTGTAGACCCACTGGCCGAAGATCTGGGAGCCGGAATCGAACGCCGTCAGCGTGAGGTCGAACTTGGAGACGGGGAACTCGTCCGCCACCGGAGACAGAGTCAGCCCCGGCAGCCCGATCCGCTCCTGGGGCACGTTCTGGAACGCCAGCATGGTCTGGAAGAGCGGCGTGTAGCTCAGGTTGCGCTCGGGGGAGAGCTCCTGGACGACCCGCTCGAACGGCACGGCCTGATTCGCGTAGGCGGCCAGGGACACGCCGCGCACCCGGTCGAGGAGCTTCGCGAATTCCGGGTCGCCCGCCAGCGGAGCCCGCAGGACCAGTGTGTTGACGAAGAATCCGATGAGGTCCTCGACTTCCTTGAGATCGCGCCCCGCCACGGGCGAGCCCACGGCGAAGTCCTCCTGCCCGGAGTAGCGGCCGAGCAGCGTCTGGAAGGCCGCCAGTACGGTCATGAAGACCGTGGCCCCGCGCGCCCGCGCCACGCCGCGCAACGCCTCCGAGAGCGGCCCGGGCAGCGTGAAGGAGCGCATCGAGCCCAGGAAGCTCTGGACGGCCGGACGCGGCCGGTCGCCCGGGAGCTGCAGCACGGGCACCCCGGCCAGCTGCTCGCGCCACCAGGCGAGCTGGGCTTCCAGGGCCGCGCCGTCCAGCCACTGCCGTTGCCACAGGGCGAAGTCGGCATACTGGACTGGCAGCTCCGGCAGAGGCGACGCCTCATAAAGCGCCACCAGCTCGCGCAGGAAAACCTCCAGGGACCAGGCGTCGGAGACGATGTGGTGGAAGGTGAGGAGCATCACGTGCTCCCCTTCCCCCAGCCGCAGCAGCGTCGGGCGCATCAGCGGTCCCGTTGCCAGGTCGAAGGGCCGGGCGGACTCCTCGGTGGAGAGGCGGCGGACCTCTCCTTCGCATCCCCCGGGCGGCAGCGCCGAGAGGTCCACCAGCGGCAGGGCCGGCTGGAAGTCCTCCAGGATGCGCTGTGCGGGCCGCCCCGCGTCGAGGGTGAAGACGGTGCGCAGCGCCTCGTGGCGGCGGACCACTTCGGACAGGGAACGGTGCAGGGAGGCGACGTCGAGCGCGCCGGCCATCCGCACGGCGCCGGGGATGTTGTAGACCGCCGTGCCCGGCTGGAGCTGGTCGAGGAACCAGAGGCGCTCCTGGGAGAACGAGAGCGGGGGCAGCTCCTCCCGGGGTTGGCGCCGCAGCGGGGGCAGCTCGGTCCGGCTGGCGGCGAGCGCGGCCTCCACCAGAGGTGCCAGCTCCGCGATGGTCGTGGCCTCGAAGAGCGTCCGCAGGGGGAGATCGGCCTGCAGCACCTCGCGCAGGCGCGAGAGCACCCGCGTGGCCAAGAGCGAGTGGCCGCCGAGGTCGAAGAAGCTGTCGTCCCGGCCCACCCGCTCGACGCCCAGCACCCGCGACCAGATCCCCGCCAGCAGCTCCTCGATGGGAGTGCGGGGCGGGTCGAAGGCCCTCTCCACCGGCGCGGCGGCCTCCGGGTCGGGGAGCGCGCGCCGGTCCACCTTGCCGTGGGCGGTCAAGGGGATGGCCGGGACCTCGACCAGCGCGGCGGGGACCATGTAGTCGGGCAGCCGGTCCTTGAGGAAGGAGCGCAGGTCCGCCATGGAGACACCCATCCCCGGCCGCGGCACCACCCAGGCCACCAGGCGCCGGTCGCCACCGGCCTCCTCGCGGGCCAACACTACGGCCTCGCGCATGGCCGGATGCGAAACCAGCGCCGCCTCGATCTCGCCCAGCTCGATGCGGAACCCGCGGATCTTGACCTGGTGGTCGATGCGGCCGAGGTACTCGAGCTCGCCGCTGGGCAGCCGGCGGGCGAGGTCGCCGGAACGGTAGAGGCGCTCCCCCGGCGCCCCGAACGGGTCGGGGATGAAACGCTCCGCCGTCAGGTCCGGACGGCCGAGGTAGCCGCGGGCGAGACCGCCTCCCGCCACCAGCATCTCGCCCGGCACGCCTACAGGCACCAGGTTCAGGTGCCGGTCCAGCAGGTGGACCCGCAGGTCCGGGATGGGCACCCCAATGGGGCTACCGGCAAGATCGGCCTGCGTCACCTCCCGGTAGGTCACGTGGACCGTCGTCTCGGTGATGCCGTACATGTTCACCAGCACCGGGCGCCGGTCGCCATGGCGGGCAAACCAGGGCGCGAGGCTCGCCAGCTCCAGGGCCTCGCCGCCGAAGACCACCCAGCGCAGGGCGAAGCTCCCCCGGCCGCCTCGAGATCGGCCTGCACGAGTTGCCGGAAGGCTGAGGGGGTCTGGTTGAGCACCGTCACCCGCTCGCGGACCAGCAACTCGCGGAAGGCCTCCGGCGAGCGGCTCACCCAGTAGGGCACGACCACCAGGCGGCCGCCGTAGAGGAGCGCGCCCCAGATCTCCCAGACGGAGAAGTCGAAGGCGAAGGAGTGGAACAGGCTCCAGACGTCTTCCGGGCCGAAATGGAACCAGGCGTCCGTCTCGGTGAACAGCCGGGCGACGTTGGCATGGGTGAGGAGCGAGCCCTTGGGGCGGCCGGTCGAGCCCGAGGTATAGATGACATAGGCGAGGTTTTCGGGCCCTGTGGTGTTTCCGGGGTTCTCGGCGCTCTCCCGGGCGAGCTCGGGGCCAGCCGTGTCGAGGCAGACGACGGCCGCCGGTCCGGGCACGAGCGCGCGCAGCGGCTCGGCCGTTACCAACACGTCGAGCCCGGAGTCCTCGGCGATGAAGGCCAGGCGGGAGGAGGGGTAGCGGGGATCGAGCGGCACATAGGCACCACCGGCCTTGAGGATACCGAGGATTCCTTCGACCATCTCGAACGAGCGCTCGACGCAGAGCCCGACCCGCGACTCCGGCCCGACCCCGAGGCGGCGGAGGTGGTGGGCCAGGCGGTTCGCCCGCTCGTTGAGCTCGCGATAGGTGAGGCTCTCGCTCTCGAACGTCACTGCGGGAGCGTCAGGGGACCGCTCCGCCTGGGCCTCGAAGATCCGGTGCAGGCAGAGGGGCTCCCGGCTCTCCACCGCGGGACGGTTCCAGACCGTCAGGAGCTGCCTGCGCTCCTCCGGCGCCAGAATGTCTGCGTCCCCCAGGCGCCGCCCGGGAGCGGCCACGAAGGCGGAGAGCGCGGACTTCAGGTGGCCGAGCAGGCGTTCGACCGGCCCCGCCTCGAAGCGCTCGCGCTCGTAGTCGATCCGCAGCACCATCTCCCGGTCCGGACCCGCCACCAGAGCGAGCGGATAGCCGGTCCGCTGGAACACCCCTTCGTGGGCGGTGCCCGCGAAGCCTTCGAAGACGAAGATGCTCTCGAACAGCGGCATGGGACGCGGCACGTCCGACCAGCCCAGCACCTGGACGAGCGGGCTGTGCTCATGACGGCGCATCTCGACCTGCTCGGCCTGCAGGGCCTGCAGCCAGGGCAGGACGTTCTCTCCGGCGGGCACTCCGGCGAATAAGCGCACACGCACGGGCAGCGTGTTGATGAAGCACCCCAGCATCGCGTCCACCCCGGGCAGGGAGGGGGGGCGCCCGGAGACCGTCACCCCGAAGACCACGTCGTCCTCGCCGCTGTAGCGGGACAGGACGAGGGCCCACGCGCCCTGCACCACCGTGCTCAGGGTGAGCCGGTTCTGCCGCGCCCAGCCCTTCAGGGCCTCCGTCTCCTCCTCCGGCAGGAGGGCCACCTTCATGCCGCGGTCGAGGTCCTCGCGGCGGCCGCGGCCGGCTGGCCGGTCGATTCCCAGGGGGGTCGGCGTGGTGAAGCCTCCCAGCATCCGCCGCCAGTACGCCTCCGACTGGGAGAGGTCCTGCTGGCGCAGCCAGGCGATGTAGTCGCGGAACGGGCGGCGCGGCTCGGCCTGGACCGGCCGGCCGGTCAGCACCAGGGGATACAGGGTGCTCACCTCCTGGAGCAGGAGGCCGATCGACCAGCCGTCGAGCACCGCGTGGTGATAGCTGAGGACCACCTGGCACTGGTCGTCCCCCAGCCGCAGGACGCTGAAGCGGATCAGCGGCGGCTTCGAGAGGTCGAAGCCCCGGCGCCGCTCCCCGGCGACGAATTCCTGGACCTTCGCCGCCTTCTCCTCCTCGGGGACCCCGCGCCAGTCCAGGATCTCGAACGGCAGCTTCACCCGCCGGTGGACGATCTGGACGGGATCCTCCAGCCCCTCCCAGGCGAAGGAGGTGCGCAGCACCGGTGTGCGGTCCACGATCTGCTGCCAGAGGCGCTCGAACAGAGCCGGGTCGAAACCCTGGCCGAAACGCAGGTTGAACTGCTCGAAGTAGACACCCTCCCCCGGAGCGTAAAGGGTGTGGAACAGCATGCCCTGCTGGATGGGGGATAACCGATAGATGTCCTCGATGTTCTCTCTGTTCATCCAATCACCTGATCAAACCCAGGGGAGAGACTGCGGAAGGCGGAGCGAACGCCGGAGCGGGCTTTCCATGGAGCAGATACCACCTCGAACAAAAAACCCGCACCGGCACGAGGCCGGGCGGGTTCGGGTACGGTCAGGACTTACAGGCGGCCGTTCGGGAGGCGCGCGGAGAAGGCCTGGTAGGCCTGGAGAGCGCTCGTCTCGAGCCGGTCGGAGAAGCTCTGGTCGATCACGTGCTGACGGACCAGGTCCTTGAGCGACTCCTTGACGCACTTCTCGTACTTGTTCCGGCGCGCGGTGGGGCTGGCGGTGACCGGCAGGCCACCGTCGAAGCTCACGATGCTGCAGGGGATCTCAGGCAGCGTGAGCTTCTCGTCCGCCGCGACGTTGTATAGCCGGTTGACCACACCGCCGGGCCACAGCACCTCGACGGTGCCCTTCGCCGCGGTCCCGAGGCCGAAGGTCATGACCGGGCTGTCCTGCGAGGCGTAGCTGGCGCCGCCCACGACCGGCCGGATCGAGGTCTTGCCGCCTGCGGGCGTGAACCGGATCACCGCTCCGAAACCGTCGCGGTTGACCTTGCCGGACGACTGCGCGTTGGCGACCAGGCCCTTGGTGCCCATGAGGGTGAGCTGCGCGGACGAGTTGCCGTTGCCGCCGCTGTTGATCTCCACCGACAGGGTGCCGTCGCTGATCTGGGGGTTGGCCCAGATGAAGTTCGTGCCCACGCGGCCGAAGCTGAGCTCGATCGCCGCGATGGGGTCGAAGATCGGGCTGCGCGGGACGGGAACGGCGTTGGGGACGAACAGGAAGAAGTTGAACGGCTCGACGTCCATCTCGGAAACGGTGATGAGGTCGTCGAAACCGTCGTTGTTCAGGTCGCCGATGGCGACGCCCTCGACCACGCGCGGCCGGTGGTCTTCCAGGATGGCGTCGGCGTCATAGGCCAGGTTGGCCGAGCAGATGCCCGTGTTGCGGAGGATGATGCCGGGGTTGTCGAGGACGACGAACCGCACCATGTCGACCTTGCCGTCGTAAAAGATGTCGGTGTCGCCGTCGTTGTCGTAGTCGAGCGTCGACGTGCCCCAGCCGAAGGGGGTGCCGCCGAGGGCCCCCAGCCCGGGGTTCCGGAAGGTCCCATCCGCGTTCTGCAGGTACCAGCGCGAGGGGCGCATGGGCGTCAGGTAGCTGCCGGTGTCGGTGACGAAGAAGTCGAGTGTGCTGTCGCAGTTGAAGTCGCCGTAGGAGAAGCCCATGTAGCCGCCTTCGACGGCCAGGCCCACGTGCTCGGTCTCGTCGGTGAAATGCCCGCTACCGTCGTTCTTGAGCATGCGCACGTAGCCCCGCTCGTGCGCACCGGGTCCGGCGTCCTCGGCGTTCATGATGTCGAGGTCGCCGTCCTGATCGATGTCGACCAGGGCGATGCCCCAGGTGATGGTCTCGCCGTTCGGCGCCAGCCCGATCAGGTTGCGGATGCCTGAGGTCTCGCTCACATCGTTGAACTCGTTGCCGCCGGTGTTGAGGAACAGGTAGTCGGGCTCGGTCCCCGGGATGTGTCCGATCACGAAGACCGGGTGGCGGTGCGTCCAGGGGTGGTACGTGGTGCCGACCACGATGTCGAGCAGGCCGTCGCCGTTGACGTCGCCCATCGAGCAGCCCGAGTAGAACCAGGTGGGGTCGCCGGCCACGCCGGCATCGGGCGTGATGTCGGTGAAGGTGCCGTTGCCGTTGTTCTCGAAGAAGTGGTTCGAGTAACCCGACCCGAGGACGTACAGGTCCTCGTCGCCGTCGTTGTCGGTGTCGCCGAAACAGACGCCGGAGCCGTCGTGGTCCCGCAGGCCGACGCCCGCGGCCACGGCCACGTCGACGAAGGTCACCTGCCCGTTCTGGGCGAACTGGTTGGCATAGAGGCTGTTGTTCGCCCCCGGGCCGTTGGTGGTGTAGATATCGAGGTCGCCGTCGTTGTCAAAGTCGAAAATGGCGACGCCCGGAGCGCCGTGCCACTTCTGGGGCGACTCCGCCTGGAAGGCGGGCATCATGTTCGTCGGAATCGCCGTGGCCGCGATCTCGTCGTGGTCGGCCAGCCGGTCCGGAGTCGCAACACGCCGGTAGGTGATCCCCGCCCCGTCGTCCGCGGCGATGTTGGTAAAGGTGACCCCTCCATCGGCAAAGACGGCACCCGCGCTCATCAACAAAAGCGCACCGAAAGTACTTTTAATGGTTCTTTTCACGCGACATTCTCCTTTCCCAACTTTTGAATCTCAGGTTCATGAACAAACCCCGAGCGGGCGCAGAACCCTACACGGTAAATGTGCGGCTGCGCAGCCGGATCGGGACACTCTCTTGACAATCGCTCAGGAGACTCCTTCCAATGTTCCAAACAGCTTCTCCAGGTCTTCCGGGCTGAGATCCGCCTCCGGGAAGTCCGTGGGGGTCAGGGCACCCCCGCCGGTCTGGGAGGAGGTCTCCGCCAGAGGCGGAGCCGCCACACCCTCCCCACCCGCCACGGGCTCCATGACCCTGGCCAGCTCTGCGACCGTCTGGTGCTCGAAGAGCTGGTCGGGAGAGCAGCTGCAGTCCCGCATCCGTCGCTCGCGCGATCAGTTGGATCCCCAGGATGGAGTCGCCGCCGAGGTCGAAGAAGTTATCATGGATTCCGACCTGCTCGATCCCCAGCGTCGCCTGCCAGATCTCCACCAGACGGCTCTCGAGCGGGGTGGACGGAGCCATATAGGGAGTCGGGATGTTCGGGCGGGCATGGGTGACCTGCGACGATCTCCCCATACCGGCGCCCATGCCGGCCGCTTCGAGGAGCTTGGAGCGGTTGGCGGAGCTCACCTGGGCGATCATGGCGTGGAGGTCCCTGGCCGTGGTCACGATCTGGGAGACCTCCAGGTTCCGGGAGAGCAGCCGCCGCAGCGCCTCCACCCCCTCATGGGGGAGGATCCCGTCGCTCTCCCCGCCAGCCTCCGGGGCCGCCGGCACGGGCAGCGGCGCCTCGGCACCCTCGGCTCCCATCGCCGGAGCCTCCGCGACCCGCTTGAAGCTCCCCGCCGACTGGCCGACCCGCTTCATCGTGAAGTGATCGATCTCGGCCAGCACCTCGCCGCTCTCGGACAGCAGCACGATGTCGACCGAGATGGTCTCGCCGCTCGCGCCCGCTTCCCCATGCCGGCGCAGATAGCTGAAGAGCTTCCGCGAGATGGGGCGGTGGGCTCGCACCCGGTGGTAGGAGAGGGGGAGGAAGCTCTCCTTCTCGGTCGAGCTGGCGAGGGCGGTGGCCACGTCGAGGAGGGCGGGGTGAAGGCCGTAGGGTCCGACCTCCTCCGCGAACTCCTCGGGCAACTCGAGCCGGGCCAACGCTTCCTGCTCTCCCAGGTGGATCTTCTTGAGGCTCTGCCAATGGGGCCCCCAGGAGACCAGCTTCTCGCTCACTCCCATGTGTTCGGCATCGATCCCGACCTCCTGCCCGCAACGGGCGAGGATCTCGCCGACGTCATAGCGCTCCGGGCCGGTGGGGTCGGTGAGAGCCCCCACCTTGCCGCGGGCGTGGGGCTGCCAGGCCGGCTCCCCCGAACCCGACGGTGAATCCAGGCGGCTGGCCACCCGGAAGTTGAACGTATCGCCCTCTTTCTCCAGGAAGACCCGGACCTCCCGTTCCCCCTCGGGAAGCAGCAGGGGGCTGAGGAAGAAGACGTCCCGGACCTCGACGCCCCCGTCCGCCGGGTAGCCCTGGAGCCTGCCGGCATGATGGAGGAAGGCCGCGCGCGCCAGCTCCAGGTAGGTCGTGCCGGGCAGAGTGGGAGTCTCCAGGATCCTGTGCTCGTTCAGGACCCAGTGCCGCGCGGCGCTGAAGTCCGTGGCGTAGACCGCCTGCTCCGCCGTCTCCGAGACGCACCGGTCCAGGAGCGGATGGACGTCCCGCGCGACCGGCTGCGCCTGGGAGGGGCCGCGGTTGGGCATAAGGCCGGCGGCCACGGCCATGCCGACCTCTTCCCAGGCTCCCCAGTTGACCGACAGGGTGCGCGGCCCGCCGGAGAAGCGCCATGGCATGGGCATAGGCGTCGAGGAAGTTGTTGGCGGCGCAGTAGTCCACCTGGCCCAGGCCGCCGGCCACGGCGATGGTCGACGAGCAGAGGACCACCCAGTCGAGGGGAACGCCCGCGAGGGCGTCCATCAGCGCGCGGGTGCCCGCCACCTTCGGTCCCAGCACCCGGGCCGCGGCCTCGGGGGTCTTGAGCTGGATCATGCCGCCGCCGGCCACACCCGCGGCGTGGATCACGCCATGGATCTCGCCGAACCTCTCCAGGGCCTGTTTCACCAGGGCCTGCATCGGCTCGCGGCCGGCCACGTCGGCGCTGACCGCCATCACCTCCGCGCCCAGGCCTTCGAGCTCCTGGAGCTTGCGGATCCTCTGGCTGGTCCGGTCTCCCTCGCCATGCGTCCGCAGCCAGTCGTTCCAGCCGTCACGGTCCGGCAGGGCCGAGAAGCCGACGAGGACGAGCCGGGCCTGGAAGTCCCGGGCCAGGTGCTCGGCGAAGGTGAGGCCGAGGCCTCCCAGGCCGCCGGTGATGAGGTAGACGCCGCGCTCCCGGAGCCGGGCGGACCGGCTCTCGGAGGCTTCCAGGCGCACGGCCTCGTAGGATTGCAGCCACCGGCGTCCGCCCCGGTAGGCGGCGATCACCGCGTCTCGCGACTCGGCTCCGGCCTCCGCGATCAGGCGCCCGATCATGGCGTCGCCGGCCGGCAGCTCGACGTCGACGCTGACGCAGCCCAGGTTCGGGTACTCCTGGGGGATGACCTTGACCGGCCCCAGCAGCAGCGCCCGTTCCGGCAGCAGGCCCTCCTCCCCGGCGACTTTCTGCATGTGGCTCGACACCACCGCCATGCGGATGGGCTGGGTGATGTTGTTCCTGCCGAGGGCCTGAGCGAAGTGGAGCAGGCTCCAGAAGCTCAGGCCGGGAGCGGCTTCGAGCGCCTCGGGACCGCCCGGGACCCCCACGTTCCAGAGGTGGAGCACGCGGTCCGGCAGCCGGCCCTCGTCGGCCAGGTCCTTGATCAGCGCGTCGTAGTCCTCGCGCTCACCGGGCCGCACCTCGTAGAGGCCGTCCCCGGCCTTGCGGAAGCCCTCGCCCGGCAGCACGGTGGTCACGGTCCTGCCTGCGCTCAGCAGGCGGGCCGCCGCTCTCTCGCCCACCCCCGCCGGATCGAGGAACAGAAGCCAGTTCTGTCCTTTCTCCTCGGATTCAGGCGTGACGGCCGGCGGCACGGAAGGCTTCCAGTACGGCAGATAGAACCAGTCGGCGACGTCCGTTTTCTTCTGGGCCTCGGCCCCCGGGCCGCCGTACATTCCCAGGGGGGAGGAGCCCGCCTCGTTGGCCTCGACCCAGAAACGGCTTCCCTCGAAGGGGTAGGTCGGCAGCGGGATCCGCCGCCGCCGGGCACGGGCATGGAAGCCGCTCCAGTCCACCTCGACGCCGGCGAGCCAGAGCTGGCCGAGCGTCTTCAGCAGGACCGGCAGATCGGCCTCGCGGCTCTTCGGGTGCCGCAGCGAGGACAGGGCTCCCCGGCCCTTGCCATCGGGATGCTGCCGGACGAGCGACGCCAGGGTGTTCCCGGGCCCGATCTCCAGCAGCACCAGATGCGGGTCCTTCACCAGCTCACGGACGCCGTCGGCGAAGCGCACCGCCTGCCGCAGGTGCCGGGCCCAGTAGCCCGGATCCGTGGCCTCCGCCTCCGTGATCCAGGTGCCGGTGACGTTGGACACATAGGGGATCTGCGGCGCGTGCAGCTCGATGCCCGACAGGCACTGGATGAAGGGCGCGAGGATCGGCTCCATCATCCCGGAATGGAAGGCGTGGGAGGTGTGGAGGGGCTTTGCGGCCACACCCCGGGCGGCCAGCTCCGCGCGCAGGGCCTCCACCGCCTCGTGCGGGCCGGAGACCACAGAGCGGCCGGGCGCGTTGATGGCGGCGAGCGAGAGCTGGGCGCCGAGCAGCGGCAGGACCTGCTCCTCCGCCAGGGGCACGGCGAGCATGGCCCCGGAGGTCAGGCTCTGCATCAGGCGGCCGCGCTCCGCCACCAGCAGGAGGGCGTCGTCGAGGGACATCACCCCGGCCAGGCAGGCCGCGACGTACTCGCCGATGCTGTGCCCGAGCATGGCCTTGGGGGTGAGGCCCCACTCCATCAGGAGGCGGGCGAGGGCGTACTCGACGACGAACAGGGCCGGCTGCGTGAAGCGTGTCTGGCCGAGCTGCTCGGCCGCTTCCGAGTTGTCTTCACTGGCGAACAGGAGGTCCCGGAGGTCGAGTCCCAGGTGCGGACGCAGCCGCTCGCAGCAAGCGTCCGCCTGCTCCCGGAAGGTGGCTTCGGACTCATAGAGCCCCCTTCCCATACCCACGTACTGCGCGCCCTGGCCGGAGAAGAGGAAGGCCACGCTGCGCTCGCGGCCGGGCGAGAAGGCCGTGGAGACCCACTCCGGGTCCAGGCCTGTCAGGAGCTGGCGGGCCAGCCCGGCATCCTGGCAGACCACGGCGCGCCGGTGCTCGTGCGCCTTGCGCCCGGCCTGCAGTGTCCAGGCCGCATCAGCCAGGTTGATGTCCGGATGCGCTTCCAGGTGAGCGGCGAGATTCGCCGTCGCGGTGGCGAGAGCGGTCTCGGAACGGGCGGAGAGCAGCAGGAGCTGCCAGGGGCGGGACGGATCGTCCGGCGCGGGCTCCGGGGCCTCCTCCAGGATGACGTGCGCGTTGGTGCCGCCCATGCCGAAGGCGCTCACCCCCGCTCGCCGGGGGGACCCGTTCGACTCCCACTCCCGCAGCTCGGTGTTGACGAAGAAGGGGCTGCTCTCGAAATCGATCTGCGGGTTCGGCTCATCGAAGAGCAGGGACGGCGGCATGACCTTGCGCTCGAGCGCCAGGGTGGCCTTGATGAGCCCGGCCACGCCCGCGGCCGGCCCGAGGTGGCCGATGTTGGCCTTGAGGGTGCCCAGGGCGCAGAAGCCCCGCTCGCCGGTCTTTTCCCGGAAGACCTTGGTGAGCGCGTTGACCTCGATGGGGTCCCCCACCGGCGTGCCGGTGCCGTGGGTCTCGATATAGCTGATCTGACGGGGCTCCACGCCGGACACGGTCAGCGCGGTCCGGATCACCCGGATCTGCCCGTCGATGCCCGGAGCCGTGAAGCCGACCTTGTGAGAGCCGTCGTTGGCCACGGCCGATCCCTTGATGACGGCGTGGATCGTGTCGCCGTCCTCCAGCGCATCGGCCAGCCGCTTGAGCACCACCGCCCCCAGGCCGCTGGTGAAGATCGTCCCCTTGGCCTTGGCGTCGAAGGGACGCAATCGGCCGTCGGAGGAGTTGGCGTCGCCGCTGGTGGCGACATAGCCGATCTCGGGGACCTTGATCGAAACGCCTCCCGCCAGGGCCATGTCGCACTCGCCGCTCAGCAGCCCCTGGCAGGCCAGGTGGACCGCCACCAGCGACGTGGAGCAGGCGGACTGGACGGTGAGGCTGGGGCCTCCCAGGTTCAGCTTGTAGGAGATCCGGGTGGCCAGATAGTCCTTCTCGTTGGCGATCTGCGCCTGGAGCTCCCCGGCCGCGCGGACGATCTCCGGGTTCGAGAAGACGTTCCAGGCGTAGAAGTTCAGGCGGGACCCGGCATAGACGCCCACGGCGCCGGGGTAGCGCTCGGGGTCGTAGCCCGCGTGCTCCAGGGCCGCCCAGGAGCACTCCAGGAAGAGGCGGTGCTGCGGGTCCATCACATCGGCTTCCCGGGGGTTCACGCCGAAGAAGGCGGCGTCGAACCGGTCGGAATTCTCGACCACGCCGGCCACCGGCACGAAGTACGGCGATTTCCGCAACGAGGCGGGGACCGCCTCCAGCGCCTCGCCGGTCAGCGTCGTCAGGGACTCCACCCCGTCGCACACATTGCGCCAGAGCTCCTCGATGTCACCGGCGCCCGGGAAACGGCCCGCCATGCCGATGATGGCGATCTCCAGTCCCGTGCCGTCGCCGTAGGCTTCCGCGTCGCTCATGTCTGTCTCCTCGTGTCTCATCGGGTCCCTGCCTTCTGCTGCTGGAGGCGCCGGCGCAGCCGGTCCCGGCCCTGGCGCAACTGGTCCGTGCGGGCGCTGGACGGCTCGGAATGCGCGGCGGCCTCCTTGTCCCCTTCGAGATGGGAGGCGAGCGCCCGGACGGTGGGATGGTTGAAGATCTCGACCAGCAGGATCTCCCGGCCGAACTGCTCCTGCAGGCGCCCGTGAACCTGCACCAGCAGCAGGGAGTTGCCGCCGAGGTCGAAGAAGTTGTCGTCGACGCCGATCCGATCGACCTTCAGGACGTCCTGAAGGATCGAAGCGATGATCACCTCGGCTTCGGTCTGTGGGGCTTTGTAGTCCACGTCGGCCTCCCTGTGCCTGTCGTCGATCTGGAGCAGCGCCTTGCGGTCGACCTTGCCGTTGGGCGTGACCGGCAGGCGGTCGAGCACCACGAAGCCGGTGGGGACCATGTAGGCGGGCAGCTTCTCCTTGAGGAAGCTCCGCATCCGGGCCGCGGTCGGCACCTCTCCAGCGGTTGGGTCGGGTGTCACATAGGCTACCAGACGCTTGTCGCCCGGACTCCCGCTATCACCGCGGGCGAGGACGATCGCCTCCCGCACGCCGGGGAGCCGGCCGAGCCGGGCCTCGATCTCGCCGGGCTCGATGCGGAAGCCGCGGATCTTGACCTGCTGGTCCGCCCGCGACACGAACGTCACGCTGCCGTCCGGCAGGTACCGCCCGAGGTCGCCGGTGCGGTAGATGCGGTCCGCCGCCCGGCCGGTGAAGGGATTGACCCGGAAGCGCTCGCGCGTCAGGGCCTCGTCGCCCAGGTACCCGCGCGCCAGATGGTGGCTGCGCAGGCAGATCTCCCCCACCTCGCCGATCCCGGCCAGGGCCCCGGACTTGTTGAGCACCAGCAGTTGCACGTCGCGCATGCCCTGGCCCAGGGGGAGGATTTCCCGCGACCGTCCGGCGCGGTCGGCGGCCCCGTCCTCGGGGACCACGTGATAGCCGACCGAGCGCTGCGTCTCGGTGCTGCCGTAGAGGTTCACGACGGTCACCCTGGGAGCCAGCTGCCGCAGCCGGACCACGTCGCGCCGGGTCAGCACGTCGCCCACGAGGAGCACCCGGCGCAGCGCGGGCAGCTCGCTCTCCTGGAGTCCAGGCGCTCCGGGCGGCCGCTCGGTCAGGATCTGGCCCATGGCCGGGGTCAGGTGGGCAACGCTCACCTCCTCGCGGCGCATCCATTCGGCCAGCCGGCCCGGTGTGCCCATGTCGAGCGGATCGGGGACGTGGATGGAGCCCCCCAACCAGAGAGGAGTGAAGATGTCCCGCTGCAGCGGGTCGTGCGACAGGCCGGAGAGCAGGCTGAAGTGATCGTCCGCCCCCATCCCGAGCGTCTCGACCTGCCAGGGCAGGAAGTGGGACAGCGGCCCGTGCCGGCCCAGGATCCCCTTCGGCAGCCCGGTGGAGCCGGAGGTGAAGGCGATCAGGGCGAGATCGTCGGGTCCCACGGTCACGGCCGGCGGCTCGCCGGCCAGCCCGGCCAGGACCCGCTCCTCCGGAGACACCGGATCGAGGTCGAGCCGGATGCAGCCGGGCAGGGAGCCGAGGAAGGCGTCGAGCTCCGCCGGCAGGCGTCCGGCTTCGGTGAGCCGCAGGAAGGCCCGGGGCTCCGCGATCTTCAGGGTTTCGATCAGGCGGGCGGCCGGGTAGGCCGGATCGAGGATGACGAACGCCCCGCCTGCCTTGAGCGTGCCGAGCACCGCCCACACCAGGGTCGCGGAGCGCTGGGCGTAGATCGCCACCGGCTCCTCGGGCCGAAGCCCCGCCGCCACGAGCTCGTGGGCCAGCCGGTTGCTCCGCGCCTCGAGCTCGCCGTAGGTCCAGGCGCCGTTGCGGTCGCGCAGCGCCAGGCGGCCGGGCTCCCGGCGCGCATGCATCGTGAGCCGCTCGTGGACGGGTCCCCACCACTCCTCGCCCAGGGGAGCCCGCGGGTCCGGCAGGACGGCGACGGCCTCCGGGGTCAGCAGGGAAAAGGAGCCGGTCCGCGCCTCGGGGTCTTCGCCGAAGCGGCCGAGCAGGCTGGCGAGTTGCTCCAGCATCTCCGCGATCCGCTGGGGCTCGAAGAGGTCGCCGTTGTAGGCCATGTCGAAGCGGATCCCCTCGATCCCCGCGATCCCCGCAGCCATCGGCTGGACGTAGAGGGTGAGGTCGAACTTGGACGGCATGTCCGGCGACGGCATCCCTTCGAGGGTCAGGTCGGGCAGGCGGATCTCCCCGGCCGGCATGTTGAGCATGTTGAAGAAGACCTGGAACAGAGGCGTGCGCGACAGGTCGCGCTCGGGCTTCAGCTCGTCGAGGAGCATCTCGAACGGGACGTCCTGATGGGCGTACGCGTCGAGGGCAGTCTCCCGCACCCGGGTCAGGAGCTCCCGGACCGTGGGGTCGCCCGCCAGCGAGGTCCGCAGCACGAGCGTGTTGAGGAACATGCCGATCAGCCCTTCGAGCTCCCGGTGGCCCCGGCCCGCGATGGGCGAGCCGATCACGATGTCCTCCTCGCCGGCAAGGCGGTGGAGCAGGACCTTGAAGGCCGCCAGGAGGACCATGAACAGGGAGGCCCCCTCGCGGCGGCCGAGGGCGAGCAGCGCCTCGGCCACGGGGCCGGAGACGTGGCGCGAAACGTGGCCGCTGCCGTGGGTGCGCACCGCCGGACGCGGATAATCCGTCGGCAGCTCGATCGACTGAGGGGCTCCGGCGAGTTGCCCGCGCCAGTAGGCGAGCTGGGTCTCCCGCGCGTTGCCGCTCAGCCAGCGCCGCTGCCAGGAGGCGTAGTCGACGTAGCGCACCGGCAGCTCCGGCAAGGTCGAAGACGGTGCGGCATAGAGGGCGGCCAGCTCGCGCACCAGCACGTCGAGCGACCAGCCGTCCGAGACGATGTGGTGCAGGTTGAGCAGCAGGATGTGCTCATCCGTCCCCGTCCGGATCAGCCGTGAGCGCAGGAGCGGCCCGCGCGCCAAGTCAAAGGGACGGAGCGCTTCTTCCGAGGCAATCCGCTCCGCTTCCCCTTGCCGCTCCGGCGCGGGCAGCACCGTCAGGTCGGTCACCGGCAGGGGGAGAGGACCGGGCTCCGTCACTACCTGCACGGCCTGGCCGTCGCGCGTCGCGAAGACGGTCCGCAGCGACTCGTGGCGGTCCACCAGCGCGGCGAGGCCGCGCTCCAGGGCGGAGACGTCCAGGCCACCCCGCAGGCGCACAGCGGCGGGCATGTTGTAGGCCGGGTTCCCGGGCTCGAAGCGGTCGAGCACCCACAGCCGCTCCTGGGCGAAGGACAGCGGGTACTCGGCTTCCTCGGCGCCGCGCACCAGCGGCGGCGCACCCGCTTGGCGCTCGTTGCGCAGGAGGGTCTCGATCTCGGAGGCCAGACCCGCCACCGTGGAGACCTCGAACAGGCGCCGCAGGGGCAGCTCCACTCCGAACGTTTGGCGCACCCGCGACATCAGCCGGGTCGCCAGGAGCGAGTGGCCCCCGAGCTCGAAGAAGCTCTCCTCCAGCCCCACCCGCTCCAGTCCCAGGACCTCTGACCAGATCCCCGCCAGCAGCTCCTCCACCTGGGTACGGGGTGCCTGCGCCGCGCCCTCCGACGGCGAGCCCCACGAAGGCTCTGGCAGCGCGCGGCGGTCCACCTTGCCGCTGGAGGTCAGAGGCAGAGACTCCAGCGTCATGAAGACGGACGGCACCATGGCCTCCGGCAGCCGCTGGCGCAGGAATGTCCGCAGCTCCTCGCCGGAGGCCTCGCCCAGGATGTAACCCACCAGGGCCAGGCTCCCCGTGCGGTCCGGACGAGCCATCACCACCGTCTCATGCACTCCGGGGTAGCGGCGCAGCACCGACTCCACCTCGCCCAGCTCGATGCGGAAGCCCCGCACCTTCACCTGGCCGTCGATCCGGCCCAGGAACTCGATGTCCCCCGAAGCCAGCCAGCGCACCAGGTCTCCCGTCCGGTAGATGCGCGCACCCGGCACCGAGCTGAACGGGTCCGGAATGAATTTCTCCGCCGTCAGGTCCGGACGGCCCAGGTACCCCCGGGCCACTCCGGGACCGCCCACCCAGAGCTCTCCCGGACACCCCTACGGGCGCCGGCTGGCCCCAGGGGTCCAGCACATAGACCTCGTTGTACGCCGAGGCCCGGCCGATCGGCACCCGCTCGCCGCCCCGCAGCGAGCCGCGCTGCCCAACCTCGAAGATCAGGCTGTTGACCGTCACCTCCGTCGGACCGTAGCCGTTGTACTGCCGGCATTCCTGGCCCACGGCCTCGGCGAAGCGTTCCACCTGGCCGCGGCTCAGGGCCTCGCCGCCCAGGTGCAGCGTGCGCAGCTTCTCCAACGGTCCTCCGGCAGCCTGGGATGACTGAGCCACGGCCTGGAAGAACGACGGCGTGGCGTGCACGGTGTCGATCTCCCACTCCCGAACCAGCCGGGCGTAGGCTTCCGGATCGCCCGCCTCTTCCGGTCCGGGCACGAAGAAGGTGCCTCCGGAGATCAGCGTCGTCAGGATCTCCCAGAGACCGAAGTCGAAGGCGTAGGAGAGGCTCTGCAGCACCCGGCGAGTCTCGTCGAGACCGAAGTACTGCCGGCTCCAGTCCAGCATCGGCACCATGTTGGCGTGCGACACCCCCACGCCCTTGGGCTGGCCCGTCGAGCCCGACGTGTAGATCACGTACGCCAGCGATTCCGGTGGGATGCTCCCGGGGATGGCAGGCGAGCCATCAATCTCATCGATGCAGATCACCTCGCACACCACCAGGTTCCGAGCCCGCTCGAGGTAGCGCCGCTCGGTGACCAGGACGTCGAGACCGCAGTCGGCGGCGATGAGGGCGAGCCGTTCGTCCGGCTGCGCGGGGCTCAGGGGGACGAGGGCCGCCCCCGACTTGAGGATCCCCAGCAGACCGACCGCCAGCTCAGGCCCGGGGTCCGCCAGCAAGCCCACCAGGGGCTCATGCGAATTGGACACGAAATGACCTCTTCTGGGAACGGGCACTCTCGCCGAACCGGTGCCGGTGGGTGGGCAGGGGCCGGCGGACGCTCTCCAGGCTGATCCCCCGCTTCAGCGCCAGCAGGACCCCGGCGGCCTCGGCGTAGCTCCGCACCTCGATCACGTTGCTGATGCCCACGCGGTCCGCGGAGACGCCGAGGATCGTCTCGTTCTCCGCCACCGCCACGATCGGGATGCCGTACTTGTGGGCGTAGATGGCCGGCACGCCACCCAGGCAGCCGGCGGGGCTGACCAGCGCCAGCAGGTTGCGGACGTTGACGATGTCGGCGCAGCGGAAGGCGCGCTCCGGGCTGATCTGCGGCGCCCGCCGCAGGCCGATGAGGGTGCAGGCGAGGCCGCTAACCGAGGACATCTCTCCCGCACCCCGGGCATCGACGATCGGGTGCGACAGCTCGCAGCTCCTTGGTATTGATCATCGGCGCGTGGGCCGCCGGCACCTTGAACCGGTTGACGATCATGTGGGAGATGATGGCTTCCACGCCGCCCAGGGGATTGGGGTACTCGCCGTCGAAGTGCTTGACGTAGTTGTCGGGCGGCAGATCCTGGATGTTGGTGGTGATGGCGATGGCATTGACGCCCTTGCGGATCAGCCGCTCGCAGGCGTCGAAGATCACCTGCGGCCGGTCGACCGTGCCGACGAAGGCCCCGGATTCGTTCTCCACGCAGTGGCTGCCGATGGGCTCTTCGGTGATCACGATCTCCGGAATGTCGACCCCGTGCACGGCCCGGACGGTGTTGACGACGTTGAACACGACGTCCAGGTTCTCGGGGGAGCTCTTCTCCACGATCAGCCCGATGCGGTTGGCGTACGGGACGTGAAGGTCGACCGCCCCCTTCATCAGCAAGTCGATGCAGAGGCCCTCGGTGTACAGGACGTTCTCGTCCATGCTGATGAAGTTCGATGCGTTGACCGCGTTCGGGTTGGTGATCAGGTAGTCCGTGGTGGCCGCGAGGAGGTTGGTGGCCGGAGCCGCGTCTCCCGCGTAGCCGCCGAGGTTGCATCCCACGCCCGTGGGCACGATGCTCACCACCGCGTTGCGTCCAGGGAACGTACCGCGGCTCTCGATCCCCTCAGCCGGCTCGGAGACCTCGCCCTCATAGAAGGTGGCTTCGACCACGATCTCGTCCTCGGTGATCTGGGCGATATACCAGCGGAGCGCTTCGCGGCCCACCCACTTCTCGATCACTCCGGCGATCGACTCGGCGCCTATCACGTCGAACTTACTCAGGCGAAACTGACGATTCTCGATCACTCACCACCTCCTTGATCCGTTGGGCCAACCGGCTGGAAAGTGCATCCAGATCCCGGAACGTGAGGGTCTCGCGGCCGCGAACGACGGCCGCCTTCTCGGGGGTCTTCACGGCCTGCTCTGAGAACAGGGCGTGAACGGTTCCTCCCCGCCGGTATTGGCCGGGCTGGCCGGGCGTGCGGCTCCACTCGTCCAGCATCCGCCGGTGCTCGGCCGGGCTCACCAGCGGCAACTCCGAGAGCCTCAGGTCCGGCCGCTCCGCCACCGCCGCGAGGATCCGGCTGAGCTGCTCCGCCAGGCGTTGTATCGTGGCGGCCTCGAACAGGTCCCGGTTGTATTCGAGCCAGCCGGCGAAACCGCCGTCCGCCTCCTGCACCAGGTCCAGCGTGAGGTCGAGCTTCGCGACTCCGGAGTAGACGTCGAGGCCGCCGCTCAGCTCCACTCCCGGCAGGCTCGCCTCCAGGGGGGTGTTCTGCACCGCCAGCAGCACCTGGAAGACCGGGCTGTGGGAGAGATTGCGCTCCGGCGCCAGCTCCTCGACCAGTTTCTCGAAGGGAACATCCTGATGCGTGAGGGCCGACAGCACCCGCTCCCGCACCCGCGCCAGCAGCGTGTCGAAGGAGGGGTCGGCCGACAGGTCCACCCGCAGGGCCAGGGTGTTGACGAAGAACCCGATCAGCCCTTCAATCTCGCCCCGGGTACGCCCGGCCACGGGCGAGCCCACCACCACGTCCTCCTGTCCGGAGATCCGGCCCAGCAAGGCCGCGAAGGCCGACAGCAGCACCATGTAGGCCGTGGCTCCCGAAGGCTGGGCGAGCCGCTCCAGGTCCCGGCACAGAGCGGCGGGGATCGCCACCCGCTCGCGGGCGCCGTGGAAGGTCTGCATGGCCGGCCGCGGCCAGTCGAGCGGCAGCTCCAGCACGGGCGGCGCATCGGCGAGCTGCTCCCGCCACCAGTCGACCTCCGCCTGCAGAATCTCCCCTGCAGCCACTGCCGCTGCCAGACGGCGAAGTCCGCGTACTGCACCGGCAGCACCGGCAGCTCGGGCTCGCTCCCCTGGACCAGGGCGGTGTATGCCGTGACCAGCTCGCGCACGAACACTCCCATCGACCAGCCGTCGGTGACGACGTGGTGCATCACCACCAGGCAGATCCACTCCCGTGGCTCCAGGCAGAGCAGGTAGGGACGGAAGAGCGGCCCGCGGGACAGGTCGAACGGCCGCGCCGCTTCCCGGCCGCAGAGCGCCAGGGCTTCCGCTTCGCGCCTCTCTGGCGGCAGGCCCTGGAGGTCTATCCGCGGCAGCCGCGCCAGGGCCATTCCCGTCTCGATCACCTGCACCGGCTGGCCGCCTCGCGACTCGAAGCGCGTGCGCAACGCCTCGTGCCGCTCCACGATCCGCTCCAGGCTCGCGGCCAGCGCCGCCACCGACAGGGAGCCCGAGAGCCTCACCACGACCGGCAGGTTGTAGGCCACCGAGCCGGGCGCCATCTGATCGAAGAACCAGAGCCGCTCCTGGGCGAAGGACAGGGGCAGGTCCCCCGTGCGCTCCGCCAGCCCCAGCGCACGCCACGCGGCGGCCCCGGACTTCCTGGCGCTCTCTTCGAGCCCAGGGCCAGGTCCTCGACCGTGGCGCTCTCGAACAGCCGGCGCAGGGGCAGCTCGACCCCGAACGCCTCGCGGACCCGCGAGACGAGCTGAGCCGCCCGCAGGGAGTGGCCTCCCAGGTCGAAGAAGTCGTCCTGGACGCCCACCTGCGGGACGCCGAGCACCTCGCCCCAGATCTCCGCCAGGCGCTCCTCCACCGGCGTGCGCGGCGCCACATACCCGGCCTTTTGCTCGGTCTGGATCCCGCGCGGACCGGCGACCACCCGGTTCCGGGTCCACTCGGCCAGGATCTGCTGGGCGTCTCCCTCTCCCGCCAGCGGCAGCTCGGAGACCCGCTGGTCCGGATTCGCCAGCGCCAGGGTGAGCAGGGTCTCGTAGTGCCCCAGGAGCCGCTCGGCCGTGGCGGCGTCGAAGAGGTCGACGGCGTACTCCAGCGGTCCCACGAAACCCTCCGCCGTGTCCCGCAGCAGCAGGGTCAGATCGAAGCGGGACACCCCTGCGTCGGTATCCACCAGCTCGGTCGTGAGGCCCGGCATGGCGAGCGAGGCCGGCGGGACGTTCAGCAGCGCCAAGGAGACCTGGAAAAGCGGCGTCCGGCTCGGATCGCGCGGCGGCGACAGCTCTTCGACCAGCCTCTCGAAGGGGACGTCCTGGTGGGCGTAGGCGTCCAGAGCCGCCGTCCGGACCCGCCGGAGCAGCTCCCGGAAGCTCGGACCGCCGGCCAGATCGCCCCGCAGCACCAGCAGGTTGACGAAGAAGCCGATCATCGGCTCGGTCTCGATCCGCTTGCGGTTCGCGACCGGCGAGCCCACCGCCAGGTCCTCCTGGCCGCTCAGGCGGGACAGGACCGCCTGAAAGCCCGCCAGCAGGACCATGAACGGCGTGACCCCTTCCCTCTGGGCGACCGACCGCACCGCGTCCGCGAGGGCACCGGCGAACGAGACCGGCAGATAGGCTCCCCGTGAGCCGCGCAGGGGCGGGCGGGGCCGGTCCGTCGGCAGGTCCAGGGCCGGCGGCAGCCCCGCCAAGGCGCTCCGCCAGTAGGCGAGCTGCTCCTCCAGCACCTCGCCCCGCAGCCACTCCCGCTGCCAGGCCGCGAAGTCCGCGTACTGCACCGGGAGCTCCGGCAGTGGAGAGGACCGCCCCTCGGCCGCGGCGCTGTAGAGGGCCGCCAGCTCGCGCAGGAACACCCCGGCGGACCAGCCGTCCGAGGCGATGTGGTGGAAGCTCAGGGCCAGGATGTGCTCGTCCTTGCGCAGCCGGATCAGGATACCCCGCAGCAGCAGGCCCGAGGACAGGCTGAACGGGATCCTGGCTTCCTTACGGATCAGCGCCTGCGCGGCGGATTCCCGGGCCTCTTCTGAAAGCATCGAGAGGTCCGCCAGGGGCAGATCGAAGGGAGCCCAGGGAGCGGCCCTCTGCACCGGGCGGCCGGCCACCTCGGCGAAGACCGTCCGCAAGGCCTCGTGACGGCGCACGATCTCGCCCAGAGTCCAGGAGAGCGCGGCCACCTCGAGGCGGCCCGTGGCCCGTGCCGCCACCGGGATGTTGTACAGGGGGCTGTCCGGCTCGAGGCGGTGCAGGAACCAGAGCCGCTCCTGGGCGAAGGAAAGCGGCCGGTCGCCCGGGGTGCCCAGGGGCCGCAGCTCCGGAATTGCCGAGGAGCCGCCGGCCGCCGTGTCGTGCTCTTCGAGCTCCCGGGCCAGACCGGCCACGGTGGAGATCTCGAAGAGGCGCCGCAGGGGCAGCTCGATGCCGAAGGACTCGCGTACCCGCGCGGCGAGCTGCGTCACCAGCAGGGAATGCCCCCCAGGTCGAAGAAGTCGTCCTCCACGCTCACCCGGGAGAGGTCGAGCACCTCGGACCAGATCGCCGCCAGCCGCTCCTCCACCGGCGTGCGCGGCGCCACGTACCCGTCTGCTGCCACCGCCCGCTCCGGCTGGATCCGCGCCAGCGCCCGCCGGTCGATCTTGCCGTTCGGCGTCAGCGGCAGCGACTCCAGCGCCACCGCGACCGTGGGCACCATGTAGTCCGGCAGCTTCTCCTTGAGATAGCTGCGCAGCTCGGCGAACTCCGGCACCACGTGCCCCTCCCGGGCCACCAGGTAGGCCACCAGACGCCGGTCGCCGCCCTCCCCCAGCGCCAGCACGGCCGCGTCCTGGATCTCGAGGTGGGCCAGCAGCACCGCCTCGATCTCCCCCAACTCCACCCGGAAGCCTCGCACCTTCACCTGGTGGTCCAGACGGCCCAGGTACTCCAGCTCGCCATCGGGCAGATACCGCACGAGGTCGCCCGTCTTGTACAGGCGCTCGCCGGTGGTCCTGGCAAACGGATCTGGGACATAGCGCTCCGCCGTCAGGTCCGGCCGGCCGAGATACCCGCGGGAGATCCCCACCCCGCCCAGGTACAGCTCGCCCGGTACGCCCACGGGCATCAGGCTCAGGTTGCGGTCCAGAACGTAGCCGTAGCTGTTGGCGAGAATGCGGCCGATGGTGGGCTCGCCTTCCGTTCCCACATTGGCGACCGTCGAGAAGGTCGTGTCTTCAGAGGGACCGTAGAGGTTCAGCAGCCGCTCGACCGTGCCCAGGCTCAGCACCTGCCGCGCCAGAGCTCCCCGCAGCGGCTCGCCGCCCAGGTTCACCGTCTTCACCGACGCCGGCACCGCTCCCTGGCGCACCAGCTCGGCCATGGCCGAGGGCACGGTATCGACCAGCGTCACCTCGTCGCGCGCCGGCAGGTTTGGCAGCGCCAGGGCGTTGTCAGCGAGGATCACCGTGCCGCCCCAGGCCAGGGTGCCGAACAGCTCGAACACCGACATGTCGAAGCAGATCGAGGTCGAGGCCAGCACTCCCGCCAACTCCTCCGGCCGGAAGGACTCCCGCGACCAGTGCATCAGGGGTGACGCGCTGCGGTGCTCGATCGCGACCCCCTTCGGCCGGCCCGTCGAGCCCGAGGTGTAGATCAGGTAGGCCAGCCGCTCCATGCGCACCGGCAGCGGCGCGAGCGGCGGCAGGTCCGCCGGCCCTTCCTCGTCCGCCCGGACGATTCGGGCTTCGAGGTGCGCGGGCAGAGCATCGATCAGGGCGCCTTCCGTCACCACCACCGGCGCCCCGGCGTCGTCCAGGATCGCGTTCACACGGTCGCGCGGATAGGCCGGATCGAGGGGCACGTAGGCGCCGCCCGCCTTCAGCACGCCGAGCATCGAGATCAGCAGCCGCGGGGTGCGCTGGAGGAAGATGCCGGCCCGCACCTCCGGTCCCACACCCGCGGCCCGCAGCCGCCGGGCCATGCGGTCCGCCCGCTCGTCGAGCTCGCGGTAGGTCAGCCGCTCCGTGCCGCCGATCAGGGCGGTGGCGTCCGGGGTGCGCCGCACCTGGGCCTCGAAGAACTCGTGCAGGAGCACGTCCTGCGGCCAGTCCGGCCCGGGCTGGCGCCATTCCACCAGGAGCTGGCGGGTCTCCTGCGCCGTCAGCAGCGGCAGCTCGGAGACGTGCCGGTCCGGATGGGCCAGGGCAGTGAAGAGCAGGGTCTCGAAATGCCGCAGGAGCCGCTCGACCGTGGCCGCGTCGAAGAGGTCCGCGGCGTACTCGACCGAGCCCGGGAACCCGTCCGCCGTGTCCCGCAGCAGCAGGGTCAGGTCGAAGCGGGAGCCGCCGGCATGGGTCTCCAGCAGCTCGCTCCGCAGGCCGGGCAGGCCCGGGGGCACCTCGGCCGCGTTCTGCAGGGCCAGCGAGACCTGGAACAAGGGGGTCCGGCTGGGATCACGCTGCGGCACCAGCTCTTCCACCACCTTTTCGAAGGGCACGTCCTGGTAGGCGTAGGCCCCCAGAGCCGCCGTCCGAGCCCGGCTCAGCAGGCCGCGGAAGTCCGGATCGCCCGACAGCTCACCCCGCAGCACCAGCAGGTTGACGAAGAAGCCGATCAGCGGCTCGGTCTCGATCCGGTTGCGGTTCGCCACCGGCGAGCCCACCGCCAGGTCCTCCTGGCCGCTCAGGCGCGACAGGAGCGCCTGCAGGCCCGCCAGCAGGACCATGAACGGCGTGGCGCCCTCGCGCCGCGCCAGGGTCCGGACCCCTTCCGCGAGGCCGCCGGTGAGCGACACGGGCAGAGAGGAGCCCCGGGAGCCACGGACCGCCGGGCGGGGGCGGTCGAGCGGCAGGTCCAGGGCCGGCGGCAGCCCCGCCAACGCCTCGCGCCAGTAGGCGAGCTGACTCTCCAGAACCTCGCCCTGCAGCCACTCCCGCTGCCAGACCGCGAAGTCCACGTACTGGATGGAAGGCTCCGGCAACGGCGAGGGCCGGCCCGCCATGGCGGCACGGTAGAGCGCCGACAGCTCGCGCAGGAAGATGCCCGTGGACCAGCCGTCCGCGGCGATGTGATGAAAGGTCAGGGCGAGGACGTGCTCTGTCCCTCCCAGGCGCAGCAGGAGGGCCCGGACCAGCCGGTCCTGGCCCAGATCGAAGGGAGTCCGGGCCTCCTCGTGGATCAGCCCCTCCGCGGTCTCTCCTCGCGGTTCCTCCGGCAGGCCCGACAGATCCACGAGCGTCAGATCGAAGGGGGTCCAGGGCGCGACCCGCTGCACCGGCCGGCCGTCCACCTCGGCGAAGATGGCCCGCAGCGCCTCATGGCGCCGCACGATCTCCCCCAGAGCCGCGGTGAAAGCGGAAACGTGCAGGGTCCCCACGAGCCGGGAGGCGGCCGCGATGTTGTACAGGGGGCTGTCCGGATCCAACTGATCGAGGAACCACAGCCGCTCCTGGGCGAAGGACAGGGGGTATTCGCCTTCTTCAGCGCCGCGCACCAGCGGCGGGCCGGCTGCGGTCCGGCCGCCCCGCAGCAGGGTCTCGATCTCGGCCGCCAGATCCTCGACGGTGGCTCCCTCGAACATCCGGCGCAGGGGAAGCTCGGTGCCGAACACCTCGCGGGCTCGCGAGACGAGCTGCGCCGCCAGCAGGGAGTGGCCTCCCAGGTCGAAGAAGTCGTCCTGAACGCCCACCCGCGGGACGCCAAGCACCTCGCCCCAGATCTCCGCCAGGCGTTCTTCCACCGCCGTACGGGGCCCCACATACCCCGCCCCCCGCTCCGCCTGGATCCTGTAGGGGCCGGCCACCACCCGGTTCCGGGCCCATTCCGCGAGGAGGTGCCGGGCGTCTCCCTCTCCCAGCAGCGGCAGCTCGGAGATCCGCTGGTCCGGATCCGCCAGCGCCAGGGTGAGTAGAGTCTCGAAGTGTCCCAGCAGCCGCTCGGCCGTGGCCGCGTCGAAGAGGTCGACGGCGTACTCCAACGACCCTACGAACCCGTCTGCCGTGTCCCGCAGCAGCAGGGTCAGATCGAACCGGGATACCCCCGCGTCCGTATCCACCAGCCCGGTCGTGAGCTCTGGCAGGACGAGCGGGACCGGCGGAGCGTTCAGCAGCGCCAGGGAGACCTGGAAGAGCGGCGTCCGGCTCGGATCGCGCGGCGGCGCCAGCTCTTCGACCAGCTTCTCGAAAGGGACGTCCTGGTGCGCGTAGGCGTCCAGGGCCACCTGCCGGGCCCGTCCCAGCAGATCCCGGAAGCTCGGACCGCCCGTCAGATCGCCCCGCAGCACCAGCAGGTTGACGAAAAAGCCGATCAGCGGCTCCGTCTCGATCCACTGGCGGTTTGCGACCGGCGAGCCCACGGCCAGATCCTCCTGGCCGCTCAGATGGGAGAGGACCGCCTGGAAGCCCGCCAGCAGGACCATGAAAGGCGTCACCCCCTCGCGCTGGGCCGCCAACCGTACGACGTCCGCGAGGGGACCGGCGAACGAGACCGGCAGGCAGGCTCCCCGCGAGCCGCGCAGGGGCGGACGGGGCCGGTCGGCCGGCAGGTCCAGCGCCGGCGGCAACCCCGCCAGGGCGCTGCGCCAGTAGGCGATCTGTTCCTCCAGCACCTCGCCCCGCAGCCACTCCCGCTGCCATGCCGCGAAGTCCGCGTACTGCACCGCGGAGCTCCGGCAGCGGTGAAGGCTGCCCTGCCGCCGCGGCACCGTAGAGGACCGACAGCTCGCGCAGGAACACCCCGACGGACCAGCCGTCCGAGGCGATGTGATGGAAGCTCAGGACGAGGACGTGCTCCTCTGCGCGCAGCCGGATCAGGAGCCCCCGCAGCAGCAGGCCCGAGGACAGGTCGAAAGGGATCCGGGCCTCCAGCCGCATCAGCGTCTTCGCGGCGGGCTCCCGAGCATCCTCCAGGGCCGAGAGGTCCGCCACGGGCAGGTCGAAGAGAGCCCAGGGAGCGGTCCTCTGCACCGGGCGGCCGGCCACCTCGGCGAAGACCGTCCGCAAGGCCTCGTGACGGCGCGCGATCTCGCCCAGGGCCGAAGAGAGCGCGGGCACCTCCAGACGGCCCGAGAGCCGTGCCGCCACCGGGACGTTGTACAGGGGACTGCCCGGCTCGAGGCGGTGCAGAAACCACAGCCGCTCCTGGGCGAAGGACAGCGGCCGGTCTCCCGTGATCCCCATCGGCCGCAACGCCGGCACCGGCGAGGAGCCGGCCGCCATGCCGTGATCCTCGAGCTTCCCGGGCAAGACCCTCGACCGTGGCAACCTCGAACAGCCGCCGCAGGGGCAGCTCGACACCGAACGCCTCGCGCACCCGTGAGACGAGCTGTGTGGCCAGCAGCGAGTGCCCCCCGAGGTCGAAGAAGTCGTCCTCGACGCTCACCGGCGAGACGCCGAGCACCTCGGACCAGATCTCCGCCAGCCGCTCCTCCGCAGGCGTGCGCGGCGCCACATATCCGGGCACCTCCGCCACCCGCTCCGGCTGGATCCGCGCCAGCGCCCGGCGGTCGATCTTGCCGTTCGGCGTCAGCGGCAGCGCCTCCAGCATCACCACCGCCGAGGGCACCATGTACTCCGGCAGCCTTTCCTTGAGGTAGGCGCGCAACTCGGCGAAATCCGGCGCGGCATGCCCCTCTCTGGGCACCACGTAGGCCACCAGACGGCGATCGCCCCCCTCACCCAGCGCCAGCACGGCCGCGTCCTGGACCGCCGGGTGGGCCAGCAACGCCGCCTCGATCTCCCCCAGCTCCACCCGGAAGCCCCGCACCTTCACCTGGTGGTCCAGACGGCCCAGGTACTCCAGCTCGCCATCGGGCAGATACCGCACCAGGTCGCCCGTCTTGTACAGGCGCTCGCCCGGGACCCGGGCGAACGGGTCCGGCACGTAGCGCTCCGCCGTCAGGTCCGGACGGCCGAGATACCCGCGGGAGATCCCCACGCCGCCCAGGTACAGCTCGCCCGGCACGCCCACCGGCATCAGGCGCAGGTGGCGGTCCAGCACGTAGCCGTAGCTGTTGGCGAGGATGCGGCCGATCGGGGGCTCGCCCTCCGGGCCCACATCGGCAACTGTTGAGAAGGTTGTGTCCTCGGAGGGGCCGTAGAGGTTCAGCAGCCGTTCGACCGTGCCCAGGCCCAGCACCTGCCGCGCCAGGGCACCCCGCAGCGGCTCGCCCCCCAGGTTCACCGTCCGGACCGACTTCGGCACCGCTCCCTGGCGCACCAGCTCCGCCATGGCCGAGGGTACCGTGTCGATCAGCGTCACCTCGCCGCGCGCCGGCAGCTCCGGGAGCGCCAGGGCGTTGTCGGCCAGGATCACCGTGCCGCCCCAGGCGAGCGTCCCGAACAGCTCGAACACCGACATGTCGAAGCAGACCGAGGTCGAGGCCAGCACGCCGGCCAGCTCCTCCGGACGGAACGACTCCCGCGACCAGTGCATCAAGGCCGAAACGCTGCGGTGCTCGATGGCCACGCCCTTCGGCCGGCCTGTCGAGCCCGAGGTATAGATCACGTACGCCAGCTGCTCCATGCACACCGGCAACGGGGCGAGCGGCGGCAGGTCTGCCGGGCCTTCCTCGTCCGCACGGACAACCTCGGCTTCCAGGTGCGTGGGCAGGGCCGTGAGCAGCGCGCCTTCCGTCACCACCACCGGCGCTCCGGCGTCGCCCAGGATCGCGTCCACGCGCTCGCGCGGATAGGCCGGATCCAGAGGCACGTAGGCGCCGCCGGCCTTCAGTACGCCCAGGAGTGAGACGGCCAGCCGGGGCGTGCGCCGCAGGAAGACGCCCACGCGCGTCTCCGGCCCCACGCCCGCGGCCCGCAGCCGCCGGGCCAGCCGCTCCGACCGCTGGTCGAGCTCGCGGTAGGTCAGCCGCTCCGTGCCGCCGATCAGGGCGGTGGCGTCGGGCGTCCGCCGCGCCTGGGCTTCGAAGAACCCATGCAGCGGCACGTCCTTCGGCCAGTCCGGCCCGGGCTGGCGCCACTCCACCAGGAGCTGGCGGGTCTCCTCCCCCGTCAGCAGCGGCAGGTCCCGGACGGGCGTGCCGGGGCTGTCCAGAATCCCCCTCAGCAACGTCTGATAGTGCCCCGCCAGCCGCTCGATCGTGGCGCCGTCGAACAGGCCGGAGTTGAAGCGCAGCAGGGCGCCCAGCCCGTCCTCGACCTCGGCGATCATGAAGTCGAGGCTGTAGGGCGCGGCCACCGGCTTCAAAGGGAGCGCCGCCACCTCCACTCCACCCAGCGGGAGACGAGTCCCGCCTTCTCCCAGGGCGAAGCCTCCCAGCTCGGCTCCGGCGCCGCGCGCCTTCTGGAACGTGAAGACCACGTCGAACAGAGGCGGCCTGCTGGGGTCTCGCTGGGGCTGCAGCCGCTCGGCCAGGAGGGCGAACGGGAAATCCTGGTGCTGGAAGGCCCCGACCACCGCGCGCCGGACCTCGTCGAGCACAGCCTGGAAGCCCGCCTCCAAAGGCACGGCGACCCGCAGGGCCACCGGGTTGACGAAGTAGCCCACCAGGTCCGCCACGGCGCCGGAGGACCGGCCGGTGGTCGGCGAGCCGATCAGCAGGTCGCTCTGGCCGGTGTATCTCGCGAGCACGGCCTCGAAGGCCGCCAGCAGGGCCATGTAGAGAGTCGCGCCCCGCTGCCGGGCCAGGGTCTGCAGACCCGCCGCCAGCGCGGCGTCCAGGCGGAAGACACGGCCGTCTCCGGCCCAGGTCTGGACCGCCGGCCGCGGCCGGTCCGAAGGCAGATCGAGATAGAGCGGCTCGGTCCCCGCGGGAGCGAGCGTTTCCCGCCAGTAGTCCCACAGCCGCTCGCCCTGGGGTCCGGCCAGCTGCTCCCGCTGCCAGCGGACGAAGTCGGCATAACGAAGATCGAGCGGCGCCAGGGCCGGCGCGGGGCCGCCGGTCTCCAGGGCGTAGAGAGCCCCGAGATCGCGGGCGATCACCGCCAGCGAGCCGAAGTCGGCCACGATGTGATGGATGGCCAGGAAGAGGAGGGTATCGCCGCCCGCGAAGCGGAGGACCCCCAGGCGGACGAGCGGCCCTCTCTCCAGATCAAAACCGCGCCAGATCTCGGCGTGCAGGCGCGCCTCCGGGTCCTCTCCACTCCCGACCTCGACGGTCACGATCTCGGGCGCCAGCTCCTCGTGAACGATCTGGACCGGCCCTTCGGGCGTCTCGCGGAAGGTGGTGCGCAGGGCCGGATGGCGTTTCACCAGGGCCGCGAAGGCACGGGCCAGGGCCTGCGGATCCAGAGCGCCGCGCACCCGGCCCACCCCCGCCAGGTGATAGGCGAGGCTCTCCGGGGCCAGACGGTGGAGGTACCAGAGACCCCACTGCCCGTAGGAGAGGGGGAACTCTCCCGTCTCCTCGCCAAGCGCGGCCGGCTGCGCCTGCTCGGGAGCGGCCTCGGCGAGCTGCTCCAGGACCTCTACGGCCAGGCCGGCGAGGGAGGCTCCCTCCAGGAGGGTAGCGAGCGACAGCGGCACCCCGAGGGTCTCCTCGACCTGGCTCTTGATCTCGATCGCTCCCAGGGAGTCGAGGCCGAGCGTGGTCAGGGCACGGGCGGGATCGATCCGGGAGGGAGGCAGGCCCAGGGACTTCGCGGCCGCGGCCCGCAGCCACGGGTCGAGCGCTCCGCGGCGCTCTCCGGACGGCAGCGAGAGGAGCAGGTCGCGGTCCAACCCGGCGCCGGCCTCGATCTCCTCGGCCTCGTCGACCGCCAGCGGGCTGCGCTCCAGCACCTCCAATGCCTCGACGCGGCCGTCGAGCCAGGCGGCCCGGCAGGCGTGGCGCTGGATCTTGCCGCTGGAGGTCTTGGGGACGCTCCCCATCCGGACCAGGACGACCTCGTGGACCTGGGCCTCGTGCTCCTCGGCCACGGCCCGCCGTATGGCATCGGCTGCAGGCCCCGCCTCGCTCTCCCGGCGGCGTTCCAGCTCGAAGACGATCACCAGCCGCTCCTCGCCGGCAACGTCTGCTGAGAAGGCCGCGCCGCAGCCCGGGCGCAGGGCCGCATGGCTCCTCTCGGCCGTCAGCTCCAGGTCCTGCGGATAGAGGTTGCGCCCGCGCAGGATGATCAGGTCCTTCAGGCGGCCGGCGACGAACAGCTCGCCGTTGCTCAGGAACCCGAGGTCCCCCGTGCGCAGGAACGGACCGGCGCCCGGATCGTCCGCGAGCCGGGCCTGGAAGGTCCGCTCGCTCTCCTCCGGCCGGCCCCAGTACCCCCCGGCAATGCTGGGACCCGCGACCCAGATCTCGCCCACCTGGTCCGGCGGGCACCGAAGCCCGGTCTCGGGATCGGCAATCACGATCTCCTGGCCGTCCCAGGCCGTGCCGTTGCCGACCAGGCTGCGGGCCGAGGGATCGAGCGAGTCCGCAGGCGCGACCCGGTCGCGCTCCAGATCGCCGGGCCGGAAGCCCGCCACCACCGGCGGCTCCTCCACCCGTCCACCCGACACGAACAGCGTCGCCTCGGCCAGGCCGTAGCAGGGGTAGAAAACCTTGCGGCGGAAGCCGAACGGCGCGAAGGCTTCGGCGAAGCGCTCCAGCGTGTCGGCCCGCACCGGCTCGGCGCCGTTGAAGGCCACCTCCCAGCAGGAGAGGTCGAGCCCGTGGCGCTCCGCGGGCGGGATCCGCTTGACGCAGAGGTCGTAGGCGAAGTTGGGCCCGCCGCTGGTCGTGGCCCGGTAGCGCGAGATCGCCCGCAGCCAGCGCAGGGGCCGCTGCAGGAAGGCCACCGGGGACATCAGCACGCACGGGGCGCCGGCATAGAGGGGCTGCAGGACATTCCCGATCAACCCCATGTCGTGGTAGAGCGGCAGCCAGCCGGCGATCACCGACCGCTCCGACTGCCGGAAGGCCGCCTGGATCATCTCCTCGTTGTGGAGGAGATTCCCATGGGTGACCATGACGCCCTTGGGCAGGGCCGTGGAGCCGGAGGTGTACTGCAGGAAGGCCAGCGTGTCGCCGTTCACCTCGGGCTCGCGCCACTCCCCGGCCAGACGCTCGACGTCGAGCGTGTCGGTCGCCAGCCACTGCACACCCGACAGCTCCGGGAGCCTGCCGCCCAGGGTCTCGACGCCGGAGAGCAGGTCCGAGGTCGTCAGGACGACGGCCGGGCCGGCGTCTTTCGCGATCGCCCGCAGGCGCGGGAGGGTGCGGGCCGACCGGGGGGGATAGGCCGGTACGGCAACGCAGCCGGCGTAGAGACAGCCGAGAAAGCCGGCGATGAAGTCGAGGCCGGGAGAGTAGAGGAGCAGTGCCCGCTCGCCGGCGGCTCCCGCTCCCTGCAGGCAGGCCGCCAAGGCCCTGGCCCTGGACTCCAGCTCCGCATAAGTGAGGCTCTCGGACTCCTCTTCCCCTTCAGCCAGAAACGTATAGGCACGCACCGTGGGCGACTCCGCCGCACGGGCCTGCAAGACTTTTATCCAGGTGGAGGCTGTTTCCTCCGCTCGATTCAACCGGACCGGCATGCAACTCCTCGCTGTCTGGCAAGCTCCCCCGAGCAGAAAAAACGTAGGGACTACAGAAAAACCCTCAGCGGAACAACGTACTGCGGCTACCGTCCTTCTGGCGTCGGTAATCCCTCGTGTCTTAAGTGCTGGGCCAGACCGGTTGTGGGACAGAGGGGATAAACTTAAAGTTTTAACAAAGATCTATAGCAGAGAAGTCAAAGAAGATGGTGCGGCTGGGAGGACTCGAACCCCCGACCAAGAGTTTAGGAAACTCCTGCTCTTTCCACCTGAGCTACAGCCGCAGGCCGACGGATTATACCCCAGGCCCCTCTCAAGCCCTTCTCAAGTCCTTCTCAATACTGGATCAGCGATTCCACCTCGTAGCCCTGGAGCTTCTGGCGGCCCGGAAGGAAGGTCAGCTCCACGATGAAGCCGAAGCCGGAGACGACACCGCCCAGCGACTCCACCATGCGCGCGGCGGCGAGCGCCGTGCCACCGGTCGCCACCAGGTCGTCCACGATGAGCACCTGCTCTCCGGGCTGGATGGCGTCGTTGTGCATCTCGATCGAATCGGTGCCGTACTCGAGATCATAGGTCTGCTTGATCTTCTGATACGGCAGCTTGCCGGGCTTGCGCACGGGGACGAAACCGGCGTTCAGGTTGTAGGCCACGATGGGCGCGAACATGAAGCCGCGCGACTCGATGCCCACCACCTTGTCGATGCGCTTCTGGGCAAAGAGCCAGACGAAGCGGTCCACCGTCATGCGCAGGGCCAGCGGGTTCTGCAGCAGCGTCGTGATGTCGTAGAAGAGGATGCCCGGCTTCGGGAACTCGGGCACCTCGCGGATGAACGCCTTCAGGTCCTCCATAACTCTCCTCCTAAAATCGTCTCCTCCTAGCGATCAATAACGAATCCATCCCACTCGGGGACGGGAGAAATCTCCTGCTCCTCGATCCGGGTGACGCGGCTCCCGCCGGGTCCCTGCCGCAGCCGCTCGCGGAAGGCGTCGAGCTTCTCGCGGCTGCCGGCCGCCTCGGCCTCCACCCCGCCGTCCGGCAGGTTGCGGACCCGCCCGGTGACGCCCAGCTCCGAGGCCGCCCTGCGGGTAAACCAGCGGAAACCCACACCCTGGACCTTGCCGGCGATCAGGAACCGCCGAGCGAGCTGATCCCCAGCGTCGCTCACTTGCGCTCCTTCCAGCCGTGGCGGCCCAGGAGCGGCACGAAGGCGACCTCCTCGCCCTCCTTGCGCCGGATCTCGCCCCGCGGGGACTTGCGGTAGAGCACCAGCCGCTGGGCGTTGAGCTGCCCCTCCGGGATCGAGCAGGGTGCCCCCGGGCGCGAGTTGCCCCAGGAGCGGCTCCGGCACCTTGGGCGCGCCGGCGGTCACCAGGATGCGGTCGTAGGGCGCCCACTCGCTCCAGCCCACGGTGCCGTCGAACACCTGGATCTTGACGTTGTCGAAGCCGAGCTGGCGCATGCGGGGGATGGCTGCCTGAGCGAGCTCGGGGATGCGCTCCAGGCTGTAGACCCGCCGCGCCAGCACCGCCAGGATGGCCGTCTGGTAGCCCGAGCCCGTGCCGATCTCCAGCACCGAGTGCTCGGGCTTCACCTCCAGCAGCTCCGTCATGCGCGCCACGATATAGGGCTGCGAGATCGTCTGCGACGAGCCGATGGGCAGCGCGTGGTCCCCGTAGGCCTGGGTGCGCAGGTGGTCCTTGACGAACAGGTGGCGCGGGATCTGCCGCAGGGCCGCCAGCACGCGCTCGTCTTTCACGCCGCGGGCGGCGATATGGTCGCGGACCATCCGCTCGCGCTGGACGGTGTAGTCGCTCATTTCTGAGCGGGGGGAAAGGAGAGCCCGGTGAGCTTCTCGCGGAGCGAAGTGAAATTCTCCAGCCCCGGGTAGTAGGTGAGGTCCAGGTGGAGCGGCGTCACCGAGACCCGGCCCGTGGAGATCGCCTCGTAGTCGGTGCCGCTCGCCTTCTGCCACTGCGGCGTGCCGGCGATCCAGTAGTACTTGCGCCCCCGGGGGTCGAGCTTCTCGATCACCGACTGCTTGTAGACCCGCCGGCCTAGCCGGGTGTAGCTCACCCCCTGGATCGGCCCGGCGGGCACGTTGACGTTGAGCAGCAGGTCGCGCGGCAACTGTTGCAGCCCCTCTTCGATCAGGGTCTCGACCAGCGTGCGGGCGAAGCTCGGCGGCCGGCTCGAAGGAGAACCCCTCCCCCACCTCCTGGCTGAAGGCGACCGAGGGGATGCCGAGGAGCGTCCCCTCGAACGTCGCGCTCACGGTGCCCGAGTAGGTCACGTCGTCCCCTAGATTGAGGCCGAAGTTGATGCCCGAGCAGACCAGGTCCGGGGGGCGGTCCTTGAGCAGCGACAGCACCCCCAGGTTGACGCAGTCCGTGGGCGTGCCGTCCACGGCGTACCAGTTCTCCTCCATCTTCTGCATGCGCAGGGGCCGGGAGAGGGTGAGGGCGTGGCCCATCGCGCTCTGCTCCCGGTCCGGGGCCACCACCACCACCTCCGCGATCTTGGAGAGCGAGGAGGCGAGGAGGCGGATCCCCTGGGAGAAGATGCCGTCGTCGTTGGTGATCAGGATGCGCGTCATTCCGCCTTGATGTACCTTCCCACGATCGGCTGCGAGGGCCTTGAGCGTCTCGGCCGGGATCATCGAGCGCTCCGTGATGAGGGAGTACTTGAGCGCCTCCTCGCAGATGCAGCCGCGCTGGTGGGGCTCGCCCATCCGCTTGAGCATCTCGCGCACCACCTCCTGCGACATCTTGACGTTCTGGCGCACGACCTCCATGACGGCCTCGCCCGAGACCGCCTCTTCCGTCTCGTGCCAGCAGTCGTAGTCGGTGACCATGGAGAGGGAGACGTAGCAGATCTCCGCCTCGCGGGCGAGCCTGGCCTCCTGGAGGTTGGTCATGCCGATGATGTCCATATCCATCTGGCGGTAGGACTCGGACTCGGCGCGGGTCGAGAACTGCGGCCCCTCCATGCACACGTAGGCGCCGCCGCGGTGGACCACGGCCCCGGCCGCACGGGCGGCCTCCACGGCGAAGTCGATCAGCCGCGGGCAGATGGGCTTGGCGATCGAGACGTGGGCCACGAGGCCGTTGCCGAAGAAGGTGTCCGGCCGGTGGCGGGTGCGGTCGAAGAACTGGTCGGGGACCACGATGTCCGTGGGCTTGTACTCGATCTTGAGCGAGCCCACGGCGGAGACCGAGACGATCTCCTCGACGCCCAGCACCTTGAAGCCGTAGATGTTGGCGCGGTAGTTGAGCTCGGTCGGCAGCAGGCGGTGGCCGCGGCCGTGGCGGGGCAGGAAGGCCACCTGGCGGCCGTCAAGCTCGCCGATGACGTAGGCGTCCGAAGGATCGCCGAACGGTGTCTCGATCCGGCGCTCCTCGCGGACCGTCATCCCCTCCATCCCGTAGAGGCCGCTGCCGCCGATCACACCGATACGGATGTCACTCATCAGGAAACTCCTCCTTGAAACTGAAGTCGGTCTGCCAGCCGTGGAGCCGGCAGAGTCTAGCAGGGCTTACCGGATCGCTTCCACAACCGCCAGCGCCGTCTCCAGCGCCCGGCGGCCCTGGGTGCCGTCGACCCGGGGAGCGTCCTCGCCCCGGCAGGCGGCGAGGAAGGCTTCCAGCTCTCTCTTCAGGGGCTCGGCGCGCTCCACTGGCAGGTCGTCCGGCAGGATGCGCCGCTCCCCTCCATGATCCTCCAGACGGTAGCCCTTGATCTCCTGGGCCTGGTAGTCCAGCGAGTAGTAGCGGTTCGGCAGGAAGGCCCGGAGCTTGCGCGCCCGCTCGGAGGAGACGCGGGAGGCCGTCAGGTTGGCCACGCAGCCGGAGGCGAGCTCGACGCGGACATTGGCGATGTCGATGCGCGGCGAGAGCACGGCGATGCCCGTCGCCCTCACCTCCGCCACCGGGCTCGGGTCGAGGGCGTGGAGGATCTGGAGGTCGTGGATCATCAGGTCCAGGATCACGTCCACGTCCAGGCTGCGGGGCGAGAAGACGCCCAGGCGCTGGATCTCGACGAAACGGGGCGCCGATGCCCACGGACAGCAGCGCCTGGACGGCCGGGTTGAAGAACTCGACGTGCCCCACGGCCAGCACCCGGTGTCCTCCGGCGCCGGCGGCCGCGAGCAGCCGGTCCGCTTCCTCCAGGGAGGCGGCGAGGGGCTTTTCGATCAGCACGTGGAGGCCGCGCTCCAGGAGGCCGCATCCCATGTCCGCGTGGGCCACCGTGGGCGCCGCCACCACGGCGGCTTCGATCTCGTCCGCGAGGTCCTCCAGGCGCGGGAAGACCCGGGCACCGTGCTCGCGGGCCACGGCCTCGGCCGCGCCGGGATTGGGATCGTAGATCCCCACCAGCTCGGCGCTGGGGAGCGACGACAGCAGGCGGACGTGGTTCCGCCCCATCGAGCCGGTGCCAAAAACACCGGCACGGATCGGTTTACTCAGGCTCGCCTCCCCCGCGGCCGCCCCCGCGCGGCGGCGACTTGATGATCCCCCGCTGGGAGCTCTCGATGAAAGAGATCAGGTAGTCCACCTGGGGATCGCCCGCCAGCTCGGCGCGGATCTGCTCCAGGGCCTTGGGCGTGGGCAGCCGTGAGCGGACCAGGATGCGGTAGGCCTGCTCCAGGAGGCGGATGCTTTCCGGATCAAGCCCCTTGCGCTTCAGGCCGATCGAGTTCAGGCCGTAGCAGGCCGGCTTCTGGCCGACGGTCTTGACGAACGGCAGGGCGTCCAGGGTCGCCACCGTGTAGCCGCCCAGGTAGGCGTGACGGCCCACACGGCAGAACTGGTGCACGGAGGTGAAGGCGCTGATGATGGCGTCGTCGTGGACCTCGACGTGGCCCGCCAGGGTCGCGTTGTTGGCGAAGACGAGGCGGCTCCCCACCTGGCAGTCGTGGGCGATGTGGGTGTAGGCCATGAACAGTCCGTCGTTGCCCACGCGGGTGACGCCGCCCCCCTTGGCCGTGCCGCGGTGGACGGTGCAGAACTCCCGGAAGTGGTTGCGGTCGCCGATCTCCAGCCAGACCTCCTCGCCCTTGAACTTCAGATCCTGAGGATCGAAGCCCATGGCGGCATGAGGGTAGATCCGGTTCTCCCGGCCGATCCGGGTGGGGCCGTAGACGTGGGCGCCGGCCCCCACTTCCGTGCCCTCTCCGATCGAGACGTTGGGACCGATGACGGCGAACGGGCCGACTTGGACGCCGTCGCCCAGCTCGGCTCCCGGATCGACGGAGGCCAGGGGATGGATCCGGGCGCTCATCGATTCACCATGGCGGTGGAGAGCACGGCCTCGGCGGCCAGCTCACCGTCCACCAGGGCCTTGCCCGCCACCTTGCAGAAGGTGGAGCGGAGCCGGAGCACCTCGACCTCGTAGCGGACCTGGTCGCCCGGCACCACGGGACGGCGGAACTTGGCCTCCTCGATGCCGGCGAACAGGAGGAGCTTGTTCTCCCGGTCGGGCATGTCATGGAGGAGGAGCAGCCCGCCGGCCTGGGCCATGCCTTCGACCAGGAAGACGCCCGGCAGCACCGGCCGGCCCGGGAAGTGCCCGAGGAAGACGGGCTCGCTGATGGTGACGTTCTTGACGGCCACGATGCGCTTCCTGGGCTCCATCTCCAGCACACGGTCCACCAGCAGGATGGGATAGCGGTGCGGGATCACGGACAGGATCCACTCGATGTCCCACTTCTGGGTGACTTCGGGGGTTTCGCTCAAATCAGGCCTCCTCCTCGTCTGTCCCCGCCCTGGGCTTTCTCTCCAGAGCCCGGATCCTGCGGCTCATCTCTTCCAGGCGCGACAGCATCACGGTCTGGCGCCGCCACTTCTTGCAGCTCGATCGCCGGGATGCCCGCCACCACCGTACCGGGCTCGACCGACGACAGGGCCGCCGACTTGGCCGCCACCTGGACGCGGTCTCCGAGCTGGATATGCCCCGAGACTCCCGCCTGCCCCGCCAGCACGACGCCGTCGCCCAGCCGGGTACTGCCGGCGATGCCGGCCTGGCCGCACAGGATACAGTGCCGGCCCACCCGCACGTTATGCCCGACCTGGACGAGATTGTCGATCTTGGTGCCGGCGCCGATGCGGGTCTCCCCCAGGGTGGCGCGGTCGATCGTGGAGTTGGCGCCGATCTCGACATCCCCCTCGAGCACCACGTGCCCCACCTGCGGCACCTTGTGGTGGGCGCCGCCGTGGGTGGCGTAGCCGAAGCCGTCGGCCCCCAGGACCACGCCGGCGTGGACGACGCTCCCCGGCCCCACCTCCGTACCGTCGTAGAGCACGGCATGGGGGTGAAGCACCGCGCTTTCCCCTAGGAAGCAGCCCCGGCCGATGGACACGAAGGGGTGGACGGTGGCGCCCGGCCCGATCCGGCTTCCCTCCCCGATCACCACGTAGGGTCCAACGTGCGCGGTGGAGTCCACCTCGCACCCCGGCTCCAGCACGGCCGTGGGATGGACCCCCGGCTCGCGCCGGGCCGGCGGATGGAGCACGGTGACCAGCCGGGCCAGCGCGTAGTCCGGATCGGCCACGACCAGCAGGTCCCGGCCGGGAACCGCGTCCACGAGCGCCGGCCCCACGAGCAGGGCTCCCGCGCCGCTCGCCGCCGCCTGTGCCCGATAGCGGGGGTCTTTCAGGAACGAGAGATCGTGGGGACCGGCGGCCTCCAGGGTGCGGATCGCCTCGATGGCACGGTCCGGGTCTCCTTCGACCCGGCCTCCCACCAGCTCGGCGAGCTCGGCGAGCCGGAAGCCCACGCCGTTACTTGCCCTGGCCCGCGGCGGCGTCCAACCGCTGGATGATGACGTTGGTGATGTCCACCGCCTCGTCCGCGTAGATCAGGCCGCTCTCGAACTTGCGGAAGATCAGCGTGTAGCCGAGGTCCTTGCCGGCCTGATTGATGACGGGCATCACGCGGCCGTCGATCGCCGCCAGCATTTCGTCGCGCTTCTTGTTGAGCTCGCGGGTGGCGTCGTCCTGCAGGCGGCGCAGGGCGATCTCCTTCTCCTCGTACTGCTTGGAGAGGTCGGCGAGCTTGTCCTGGGCGAGCGAGAGGCGCCCCTCGGTGATCTTGCTCTGCAGGTCCTTCAGCTCCTGGGCCCTGGTGCGCAGCTCGTTCTCCTTGGCCTCCTGGAGCTTCTTCAGGTCCGCCAGGGCCTTCTTGCCGGCCTGGGATGAGAGCAGGATCTTCTCGGTGTCGATCACCGCGATCTTTATCGGACCGCTTGGAGCGGCGGCCGGAGCCGCCTGCTGGGCCCGAGCGGCCGGAGCCGCCAGCGCGAGGCTCAGGAGGCCCGCCGCCGCGGCTCGGGATAGGGGGTTCTGGAACGACATGGTCTCTTCTCCTTGTTATCTTCAGAACTAGAAGCTCGTACCGATACTGAACTGGAAGTCCTCGAAGCTGTCCTGCGGCAAGGGATCCAGGTTCTTGGCGTAGATGAACCGCAGCGGAGCACCGAAAACTGGCAGGAACACCCGCAGCTCGACCCCGGCCGTGGTGCGCAGGTTCGAGAGGTCGAAGCTCTGGTCCTTGCCGAAGACGTTGCCCGCGTCGGCGAACAGCAGCACCCGGAACGGTCCTCCGAGGAGGAAATGGTACTCCAAGTTGATTTGGGCGTAGCTGTCGCCGCCCAGGACGTTGCCGAACTGGTCGCGCTGCGGCTGGCCCTTGTCGTCACGCAGGAAGATCGAGCGGAACCGGTGGCCGCGGATGCTGTTCTCGCCGCCGAGGAAGAAGCGCTCCAGGGGGGAGAAGCTCGTTGTCGCCGAACGCATCGATCAGGCCGGTCTCGACGTTGAGCGCCACCAGCGTCTTGGTGGGATAGTTGCTCACCGGCTGGAACAGGCTGAACGTGAGCTCCGGCCGGAGGAACTGGTTGTCGCCGCCCAGGAAGCCGCCCGCGTACTCGACCGCCAGCGACAGGCGCTTGCCGCGCGTGGGCTCGAAGGGGTTGTCCCGGCTGTCCAAGACGTAGGCCGGCCGCAGAGACGAGTTGTCGATGGTCACACGGTTGACGCAAACGCCGCCCACCGGTACCGGAGTCTCGCAAAATTGATTCGGCAACAGGGCGACGGTGCGGGTCTCGTCTTCGTACTCGGAGCGGTTGTAGCTCATGCTCGCCGATTGGAACAGCCGGAAGTTGCGGCCGTAGGTCAGCACGGCCCCCCTGCTATCGCGCAGGTAGCGCTCCGCGCTGGTGCCGAGGTCGTACTGCAGGCTCTGGTCGTAGGCGCGCAGGCCGATGCTCTGCGGCTTGTCGAGGAACCAGGGGACGTAGTAGGAGACGTCGAAGAAGTCGCGCTGGTTGCCGGTCTGGACCGACACGCCGACCTGCTCGCCGCGGCCGAGGAAGTTCTTGGTATTGACGCCGAACTGGCCGAAGAAGCCGTCGAACTCGCTCCAGCCGCCGCCGAACTGCAGCTCGGTGCGGTCCGCCTCGTCCCCCTTGAAGACCAGGTTGACCTTCTTCTGCTCGGTGTCGGTGTCGATCTCGACCGGGTCTTCCTCGTTCAGCTTGAAGTAGCCGAGCTGGTTGACCTTGAGCACGCTGTTGCGGATGGCCGTGACATTCATCAGGCCGCCCTCGTAGAGGCGCAGCTCGCGGCGCAGCACCTTGTCCTTGGTGCGGTCGTTGCCCTGGAACTCGATGCGGCCGACCTTGAACTGGTCGCCCTCGCGCACGTGGACCACCACGTCGGCGATCCGCCCTTCCTTCTCGATCAGCTCGGGCTCGACGCGGGCGAAGATGTAGCCCGTGTTGTGGTACAGGTCGTCGATCTGCTTGACGCCGTCGTCGATCACCTTGGAGCGCAGCCAGCCGCCGGTCTTGTGCTCGAAGGCCCGCAGCAGCGCCTGGTCGGTGTAGATCTCGTTGCCCTCGATCGTCACCTGGCCGAACTTCCAGCGCTCGCCCTCCTCGATGGGGACGGTGAGGAACATGCGGCGCTTCTGGTCCTTGGGATCCTTGGCGTTCGGGTTCTCCGCCCGCACCTCGACCTTGGGATCGCCGATGACCACGTTCTTGTAGCCGGCGCCCTTGTAGAGGTCGCGGACATTGTCCAGATCCTCCTGGAGCTTGGCCGGGTCGTAGATGTCCTTCTTGTTGAACCGGGTGATGGCACCGCTCTCCTTGGTCTTCTTCATCGACCAGCGCAGGCGCAGGTCGTTGAACACCGTGTTGCCCTCGAAGCCGATGTCGGAGATGCGGACGCGGTTGCCCTCGTCCACCGTGAAGGTGACCTTCTTCTCGTTGGGTCCCAGGTCCGTCGACCGTGTACTGGGCCGTTGGCGAAGCGGTAGCCCTTCTCGGCGTACATCTCCTCGATCAGCGTCTTGACCCGCTGCAGCTCGCCCAGAGAGAGCGGCTCGCCCTCGCGGACGCGGACGCGCTGGGTGGTCAGCTTGTCCTGGAGGTCGGTCTTCGAGATCCGCTTCAGGCCCTCGTACTCGATCGAGCGCAGGATCGGGCGCTCCTGGACCGTGATCACCAGGCGTACGCCCGAGGCCGTGGGGATGCTCTCCACCGCGACGTCGTCCACCAGGCCGCGGTCCCAGAGCTGCTTGATGTTCCGGTTCAGGGTCTCCTCGTCGAGCGCCTGGCCCGGCTCGATGCCGAGGTAGTAGCGCAGCGTGTCTTCCGGCAGGGCTTTCAGGCCCCGGAACTCGATGGCCTCGATGGTGCGGCCGCTGGCCGCGGAAGGCTGGGCATTCTGGGCGCTCGACGGGGATGCCGCCGGAGAGCAGCAGGGGAAGCAGCAGCGCCACCAGGAGCCTGCGCGTGATCGTCCATCGACGCGATCCACGCCGGCCCACGATGAGATCGGGCATCGTCTCGTCCTTTCCTGACCCCGGCGGCTCGAAAGCCGCCGGGGAAAACTGACACAGTCTTGCTGGGGGCCGCCGGCCGGCGGGTCAGCGCCTGGGAATGACGATCTCCTGGGCGCCGGCCTGGAACGTCAGCTCACCGCCCTCCAGATCCACGTCGATACGGTCGATCGTCTCGCCGTGCTGGTTGATGAGGATCTCCGACACCGCATCCTGGATGTGGCGCTGGATGGTCCGGCGCAACGGACGCGCCCCGGTCGAGGGCTCGACACCCGCCTTGGCCAGCAGCCACTCCTTGGCCGGGTCGGAGACCTCCAGCCGCAACCCCCGCTCAGCGAGGGTATTGTTGACGTCTTCGAGCAGAATGTCCACGATCGACCGCAAATCCCGCTCGCCGAGCGGGTTGAAGACGATCACCTCGTCGATGCGGTTGATGAACTCGGGGCTGAAGGTCCGCCGCAGCTCGGCCAGGATCTCCTCCTCGATCCGCTGGAAGCTCGACTCCTCGCTACCCTCGCCGAAGCCCATGCGGCCGCCCCGCAGCACCAGCTTGCTGCCGATGTTCGAGGTCATCAGCACCAGTGTGTTGCGGAAGTCCACCTGGTTGCCGTAGGCGTCGGTGAGCTGGCCGTCCTCCAGGATCTGGAGGAGGAGGTTCGCCACGTCCGGGTGCGCCTTCTCGATCTCGTCGAACAGGATCAGCGAGTAGGGCTGGCGCCGCACGCGCTCCGTGAGCTGGCCGCCCTCCTCGTGGCCCACGTAGCCCGGAGGCGAGCCGATGAGCTTGGAGACCGCGTGCTTCTCCATGTACTCGCTCATGTCGAACCGCACCAGGGCCCTCTGGTTGCCGAACAGGAACTCGGAGAGCTGGCGCGCCACCTCCGTCTTGCCCACGCCCGAGGGGCCCAGGAAGATGAACGAGCCCACCGGCCGCTGCGGGTTCGAGACCCCCAGCCGCGAGCGGCGGATCGCCCGGCTGATGGCGTGGATGGAGCGGTCCTGGCCCACCACGCGGCGCTTCAGGATCTCCTCCATCTTGAGCAGGCGCTCGGCCTCCTCGCTCTGGAGAGCGGCCACCGGGATGCCCGTCCACGAGGAGATGACCTCCTCGATGTCGTGCCGGGTCACCTCCAGGGTGCCGGTCTCGTCGGTCGCGACGCTCATCCTCTCCAAGTCCTCGCGCAGCTCGATCTCCCGCTCGCGCAGGTAGACGGCGCGCTCGAAGTCCTTGTCGGAGATCGCGACCTTCATCTCCTTGACCACCTGGCGGATCTCCTGCTCCAGCCGGCGCAGGTTCTGGGTGTCGCGCACCCGGCGCAGCTTGACCCGGGCGCCCGCCTCGTCGATGACGTCGATCGCCTTGTCCGGCAGGTGGCGGTCCGGGATGTAGCGGCTCGACTGGTAGATCGCCGTGCGCAGCGCCTCCGGGCGGTAGCGCACCTTGTGGAAGGACTCGTAGCGGTCCTTGACCCCCTCGAGGATCTCCTGCGTCTGCTCCGGCGTCGGCGGGTTCACCTGGATCGCCTGGAAGCGGCGCAGCAGCGAGCGGTCCTTCTCGATGTACTTGCGATATTCCTTGAGCGTCGTCGCGCCGATGCAGGAGATCTCCCCCCGCGACAGCGCCGGCTTCAGGATGTTGGCCGCGTCGAGCGAGCCCTCGGCCGAGCCGGCGCCGATCAGCGAGTGGATCTCGTCGATGAAGACGATCAGCTCCTTGCTGTCCTTGAGCTCCTTCAGGATCCCCTTCAAGCGCTCCTCGAACTGGCCGCGGTACTTGGTGCCGGCCACGATCAGCGACAGGTCGAGCGCCATGATCCGCTTGTTGGCCAGGAAGATCGGCACCCGGCCCTCGATGATCCGCTGGGCCAGGCCCTCGACGATGGCCGTCTTGCCCACGCCCGGCTCGCCCAGGAGGATGGGGTTGTTCTTGGTGCGGCGGGAGAGGATCTGGATGATGCGGTCCACCTCTTCCTCGCGGCCGATCAGGGGGTCGAACGACTGCTCCGCGGCCAGCGAGGTCAGGTCGCGCCCGTACTCGGAGAGGAACGGCAGCTCCTTCTTCTGCTGCGAGGCCTCGCGCTCCTTGGCGATGGCGAGCACCTCCTCGCGCACCGTGTAGACATCGAATCCGTGCTGGGCCAGGATGCGCATGGCCGTGCACCCCTCGACCCGCAGGATCCCGATGAGCAGGTGCTCCGACCCGACGGTCGCGTGCAGCATGCTCTCCGCCTCGTGGGAGGCGTAGGCCAGGATCTTCTTGGATTCCTCGGAGAGAGGCAGCTCGGCAGTGGAGGAGATGCGTTCGACGAAGACCCGCTCGCCTTCGATTTCCCGGCGGATATCCTCCGGCTTCACCTGGAAGCGGCGGAAGATCTCGCTGACGGTCTCCTCTCCCTCCCGCAGGATTCCCAGGAGGATGTGCTCGGACTCGATGACGCGGCTGCCCAGCTTGCTTGCTTCGTAGCGGGCGAAGAAGAGAGCTCGGCGGGCCTTCTCGTTGTACTTCTCAAACATGCGGTTCGACTCTCCCGACGCACGGCGTGCTACACCACACCCTACTGTAAACCCTATGGAGAGCCGCGTACGTCTTAATTCTGTCTTCAGATTCTAGCACGCCCCGCGTCATACGGCTCTCCGATTCCTACTCCGCTCAAGCGACCGGGACGGCTGCAAAATTCCCGCCCAGGCGTGTCCCCCAGAGAGGCACCTCTGCAAGAGTGTATCTACAGTCGGGAATCGAGGACGGAGGTGGCGGGAAAAGCGGACAGGGGCTACGTGTGCAGGACCCCACCATCCAGCCGCAGGATCCGCGTGCACCGGCTGGCGATCTCCGGGTTGTGGGTGACCAGGATGCCCGTTGTACGGTGCCGGGCCTGGAGGTCCAGGAGGAGATCGAAGACGTGCTCGCCGCTTATCGGGTCCAGGTTGCCGGTGGGCTCGTCGGCCAGGAGGAGCGGCGGCTCCAGGGCCAGGGCGCGGCAGAGAGCCACCCGCTGGCGCTCACCGCCGGAGAGCTGGTTCGGGAAGTGGTCCAGCCGCTCCGCCAGGCCGACTTCGTCGAGGAGACGGCGGGCGTTCTCCAGCACCTGGCGGGGCTCCATCCCGGCGATGCGGCCCGGCAGCATGACGTTCTCCAGGGCCGTGAAGTCCGGCAGGAGCTGGTGGAACTGGAAGACGAAACCGATGGTGCGGTTGCGGAACGCCGCGAGCTGCCCCCCTTAGAGCTCGGCGAGGGACTGCCCGCCGATCTCCACCGTCCCCGACGTCCGGCCGGTCCAGCGCTCCCAGCAGGTGGAGCAGCGTCGACTTTCCCGAGCCGGAGGGGCCGACGATGGCCACCATCTCCCCCGGCTCGATCGCGAGGTCGATCCCCTTGAGCACCTCCACCCGCCGGACGCCGTCCTGGTAGGTCTTGGTGAGCCCGGCGGCCCGTACGGCGACGCTCATCTCGTTCCCCTCTCCCGGTGAGGGGGGAGGGTATGGCCGGCCGAAGGACGGGGAGGAGAGGGGGCCAGGGGGTGAGGGCTCATCTCGTCAGGGCCTCCACGGGATCGAGGGCCGCGGCCCTCTGCGCGGCATAGAAGGCCGAGGCCAGGGCCAGGCTGAACGTGATCAGCAGCACCAGGACCAGATCCTCCGGCTCCACCAGGAAAGGCACGTAGTCGAGGAAATAGACCCGCCCAGGCACCGGAAGCCAGTGGTAGCGGTCCGCCAGCCAGGCGACCGCCCACGCCCAGCACCATCCCCACCAGCATGCCGGAACCAGCGACCAGGCCGCCCAGCAGCACGAAGGCGTGGCGCAGGGCCGCCGGGGTCGCCCCCATGGTGCCGAGCATGCCGATCTCCGGCCGCTTGCTGGAGATGATCAGCGCCAGGTCCGCCACCAGGGCAAGCGAAGCCACCAGCACGATCAGCGAGACGGCCACGAACATCACCACCTTCTCCAGGCGCAGGGCGAAGAGGAGCGGCCGGTTCAGGTCCTTCCAGGTCCGCACCTCGCTCCCCTGGGGCAGCACCTCCGGCAGCCGTTCCGCCACGTCGAGCGCGGCGTCGAGGTCCGCCGCCTCCACGTCCAGCCGCCGGTCCGCCGTTGCCCAGCAGGCTCTCGGCGATGGACGCGCGGCAGGGCGGCCCGCTCCTTGTCTTCCTGGGTGCGGCCGCCCTCGTAGGTGCCGGCGAGCGGCACGCTGCGCACCCGCGGCTGGGGACCGAACGGCGTCAGCGTGGGCTTGGGCGAGGCCACCTCCACGATCTGCCCGGGCTCGATCCCCCAGCGGGCCGCGAGAGCCGCCGGCACGTAAAGGCCTTCGGGCTTGCCCGCAGCGCCCGGGAACGAGCGCGGGACCGTGCCGTCGAACCCCACCAGCTCGACCGGCTGGACCTTCCCCTGGTCTACCAGCCAGCCGCCGCCCCGTACCAGGATCTGAACCGCACCGACCCCCTCGACCTTGCGCACGGCCTCCCGGGCGGCCTCGGCGTCCGCGCCCGGAGGCAGCTCCACCTCGATCTGCGGCGTGCGCCCCAGAAGCTCCGAGCGCAGGGCGCTCTGGAAGCCCGAGATCACGGCCAGCGACAGGATGAGCGCTGCCACCCCGAGCGCCAGCCCGCCCGCCGCCACGGCGGACAGGAAGCTCGCGAAGGCGTCCCGCCGCGTGCTGCGCAGATACCGCAGCGCCAGGATCGCCGGGAACGGGAGCTTGCGGAGGAGGAGGCGGGAAGGTCGGCTCAAGTGCCTAGTCGCTCTCCCCCGCCTCGGGCCGCATCAGCGGGAACAGGATCACGTCGCGGATGGACTGCCGGTCCGTCAGAAGCATGGTGAGCCGGTCGATCCCGATCCCGATGCCCGCGGCTGGCGGCATGGCGTGCTCCAGGGCGCGCACGTAGTCGGCATCGTAGAGATGGGCCTCGACGTCGCCCGTCTCCCGGGCCGCCACCTGCTGGCGGAAACGCTCCGCCTGCACGTCCGGATCGTTCAGCTCGGAGAAGGCGTTGGCCATCTCCATGCCAGCGATGTACAGCTCGAACCGCTCCGTGAACCGGGGATCGTCCGGCCGCTGCTTGGCGAGCGGCGAGACGTCCGTCGGGATGGTCGGTGATGAAGATCGGATCGAACAGGTGCTCCTCCACCGTCTGCTCGAACAGGCCCATCAGCAGGTGCCCGTAGGTCCCTCCCGGCGGGATCGGCAGCCCCTTCTCCTCCAGCACGGCGCGCACGGACTCCGCCGTCTCCAGCCGCTCGGCCGGTACGCCTCCGAGCTGGGTGATGGCCTCGCGCATGGACATGCGCTGCCAGGGCTGGGAGAAATCGACGGGCCGCCCTTCCCAGGTGAGCTGGTCCCTTCCCTGGATGCGCCGCGCGACCTCGGCCAGGACGGTAATCAGCTCCTCCGTGAGGTCCATCATGTCCTGGTAGTCGGCGTAGGCCCAGTAGAACTCCAGCATGGTGAACTCGGGGTTGTGGCGGGTCGAGATCCCCTCGTTGCGGAAGTTGCGGTTGATCTCGTAGACCCGCGGAATGCCCCCCACCAGCAGCCGCTTCAGAAACAGCTCGGGCGCGATGCGAAGGTAGAGCTCCAGGTCGAGCGCGTTGTGATGGGTCTTGAACGGCCGCGCCGTGGCCCCGCCCGGGATCACCTGCATCATGGGCGTCTCGACTTCCAGGAACCCCTTGGCGTCCAGGAACTCCCGGATCCCCTTCACCAGGGCCGCGCGGACCTCGAACACCGTGCGCGACTCCTCGTTGGTGGCGAGGTCCAGGTAGCGCTGGCGGTAGCGGGTCTCGATGTCGGCCAGGCCGTGCCACTTCTCGGGCATGGGCCGCAGGGCCTTGGAGAGCAACGCCAAGTCGTCCACCTTGAGCGACAGCTCGCCCGCCCTCGTCCGCATCAGCGTCCCGGTGGCTCCCACGATATCGCCCAGGTCCAGGTTCTCGAGCACGAGCCGGCCCGTCTCCGTGAGGTCATCGCGGCGGATGAAGAGCTGGAGCTTCGTCTTGCCGTCGTGGATGTCGGCGAAGGCCAGCTTCCCCTGCCTGCGGATGGAGCGCACCCGTCCCGGCACCCGCAGCCGGATGCCGGCGGCCTCCAGCTCCTCGGCCGTCTTGTCGTTATAGGCCCGGCACACCCCGCAGGGCTCCAGGTCCCACTCGAAGCGGTGCGGATAGGGGGAGATCCCCGCCTCCGCCAGCCGCTGGCGCTTCTCTCTCCGGTTCTGGATCTGGTCGTCGAGCTCGGACATGGATTCGGCTTTCCCTCCGCTGAGGGGGATAGCCTATCCGAGAAAGGTGGAGGGGTTGAAGGAGGCAGGCGCGGGCGGCTCTCCGCGTCTATCCGATGCCGGACCTTACACTGGGCAGATACTCCAATTGCACTTGCAGCGCTCGAAGCAATACGTGTAGTTGCAGGTGAAGGTGTAGGGACAGCCACCGCAGCTCAGCTGGCAGTTGTACTCCTCCTCCGAGGTGCAGAAGTCCGGTCCACAGCCGCCTGGTGGACACGGCGGGCACGCTTGGGTTTGGCCGTTGCAGGTGACATGCCCCTGCGTGCCCGGGCAGTTACTGTCCACGGCCGAGCAACTGGTGGCGCTCGTGTTGCTTTCGCAGTAGCGGGTGCTGCCATCCCAGCAATATGCCGTGGCGCTGCAGAGCGCCTTCTGCCCGATTCTTCCCGAACGATTCGCCGCGGGCACCGGCGCCTGTTTTGCCAGGGAGGCCAGGAAGGCCTGATCTGCGGTGCTCAGTGCCCGCTGGGCCTGCGGCGGATCCGCCGCCAGAGCTGGAGATACGAGGAAGCCGAGAGTTACCAGAGCCCAAAACAGCCCAAGAACCATCTTCTTCATGACGACTCCTTTCTGGATGAGAGTCTTCGCGGAGAGCCGCCGCACGAGGAAGATAGCACTTGCAGAATAAATAACAACACCGCGAATCAGCAGGATGGCCATCTGAGCAGGACAAAGAGGGACGCGGCGGCTCTCCGCGTTTACGCTAGTTGCACGTGGTCGAGTACCTGCAGGTACAGGTCGAAGTGCACGTCGTCAGGTTGCACGAGAAACTGATCGGGCAGGGATCGCAGTAGTCCAAGCACTCGGCTTTTTCTTGGTTGCAGTTCAGGTTGCAGGGGCAGGCCGGGCACAAAGTCGTGATGCCATTGCAGGTTACTGATCCTCGCTGGCCCGGACAGTTGCTGTCTACAGCCGTGCAACTGGCGGGGACGGTGTTGTCCTGGCAAGTGACGGTCGTCCCATTCCAGCAATGCGCCGTGGCAGTGCAAAGGGCCTTCTCCCCGATTCCTTCCGGACGCCCCGGACGCCTTGCCGCGGGTACCGGGTCAGGAGTCCCGGCCTGCTCGGTGAGGGATGCGAGGAAGGCCTGATCCGCCGCGCTCACCGTCTGCAGGCCCTGCGGCGGGTCCGCCGCCATGGCGGGGGACACGAAGAAACAGAGAGTTGCCAGAGCCAAAGACAGCCCAAGAACCATCTTCTTCATGACGATTTCCTTTCTGAAAGGAAAGAGGTCGCGGAAAGCCGCCGCACGATGAAGATAGCACTTGCCTGATAAATATTTCAGCAACGCGGACAGGCGCGGCCGGTTCCCTTTGGGAGCTACCGGCCGCGGGCGGGGCTCTCCGCGCTTACGAGGCCGGGCCTAGATAGGGCAGGTGCTCCACTGGCAGTCACAGTTGTCCGAGCAACTGCCCCAGTGGCAGGTGTAGATGGGATTACAGGGATAGCAGGACTGGGCGCACTGCCAGTCGCGGGTGCAGAAGTTCTCCGAACAACAGGACCCGGGGCACCCATAGTAGTTGCCGTCGCAGATGACATACCCGACGCTGCCCCACTCGCAGTTGCCGTCCGAGGCCGAACAACTGGAGTAACTGTTGTTGCCCTGGCAGCTCACGGTGCCGCCGAACGCGCAGTTCGCAGTGGCGGTACACAGGGCCTTCGGTCCAAAGGCCGGGCGCTTCGCTGCGGGTGTCGGCTCCCCTCGTGCGGCAAGCGAGGCCAGGAAGGCCTGATCCGCAGTGCTCAGCGCCGGCGCGGCCTGGAGCGGGTTCGTCTCCGCCAGGGCCGGAGACATGAAGAGGCCGAAAACTGCGAGAGCCCAGGAGAACCCGAGAACCATCTTCTTCATAACGACTCCTTTCTGAAGCGAAGATCTTCTTCGCGGAAAGCCGCCGCAATAATACGAAGATAGCTCCTGCAGAATAAGTGCCACCGCGCGAACCTGCGGCTTGAAGGGAGCCGGAGCCCCCACGCTCAAGAAGTGGCGAAAAGGCGCTACGATACGCGCCCATGGAAGACACCGACGATCTGGAAGGGCTGGTCCACCACTCCCTCGACGACTCGCCCGCGGGCCTGGAGACCCTGATCGAGCGGCACAAGTCCGCCGTGGAGCGGTTCGACATGCTGGGCTGGCCGCGACCGGACGTGGTCCTGGTCTCCGGCTCCGGCCTGGCCGTGGACTTTGGCGAGAGGACCCACGGGCCGGTGCAGCTCGAGTTCCTCCTCCCCTTCCCCAGCCACGCGGTCGAAGGGCACCCGCTGGCGGTGGAGATGTTCGAGCCCGTGCCGGGCCGCAACGTCCTCTACTTCAAGGGACGCCTCCACTCCTACCAGGGCTACAGCGCGGACGAGACCGTCTTCCCCATCCGTCTCGGGGCCCTCCTGGGCGCCAAGGTTCTGATGATGACCAATGCCACGGGCGGGCTCAATCCGGACTACCGGCCCGGCGACCTGGTGTTGATCCGGGACCACATCAACCTCCTGGGGATGAACCCGTTGCGCGGCCAGCTCCCGACGGAGTGGGGTCCCCGCTTCCCAGACATGACCCACGCCTACGATCCGCGCCTGCGTGCCCTGGCCCGCCGGGTCGCGGCGGAGCTCGGCATTCCTCTCCCCGAGGGCGTCTACGTAGGCGTGGCCGGCCCCAGCTACGAGACTCCCGCCGAAGTCCGGATGTTCCGCCTGCTGGGAGGGGACATCACGGGGATGTCGACCGTCCTCGAAGTCATCGCGGCCCACCACATGGGGATGCGCTGCCTCTGCGTCTCCATGGTCAGCAACGCCGCCGCGGGCCTGACCGACGCGCCGATCAACCACGAGGAGGTCCTGGCCGCGGGGAAGATGGCGGCGGCGAAGCTGCAGGGGCTTCTGGGGACGGTGCTGCGGGATCCGGAGCTGGTTTAAAAAAGCGAAGCTAGATGGGCCGGCAGGGATGCCGGCGGTCCCAGGGAGATGTACACTCCCCCCACATCCCCCATGCCCGACCGCATCGAACACCGAGCCCGGTTCGACCTTGTCCGCTACGCCAATGTGTGGGAGGACGCGGAGATCCTGCGCGAGGCCCTGGCGCCGGCCCCGGGCAAGCGCATCCTCTCGATCGCCTCGGCGGGGGACAACGCCTTCGCCCTGCTCGCCGCGGGCGCCGAGGTGGTGGCGGCGGACCTCTCGCCCGCCCAACTCGCCCTGATCGAGCTCAAGCGCGCGGCCATCAGCCGGCTCAGCTACGACGACGCCCTTTCCTTCCTGGGCGTACAGAAGAGCGAGGAGGACCGGCGGGCTGTCTATGAGGAGCTGGAGCACGCTCTTCCAGAGCGGACTCGCGATTTCTGGCGCGAGCGCCAGGAGGCCGTGGCCGAGGGCGTCATCCACCACGGCAAGTTCGAGAGCTATTTCGAGCTCTTCCGCGAACGTGTCCTGCCGCTGGTCCACCGGCGCAAGACGGTCCTCTCGCTGCTCGACATCCGGGACGAGGCCGGACGCAGAGTGTTCTACGACCAGACCTGGGACAACCTGCGCTGGCGGCTGCTGTTCCGCCTCTTCTTCAGCCGCTTCGCCATGGGCCGGCTGGGGCGCGACCCGGAGTTCTTCCGCTATGTCGAGGGATCGGTCGCCGAACGCATCCTGGGCCGTGTGGAATACGCCCTGACCTTCCTGCCCGTCCATACCAATCCCTACGTCGAATACATCCTGACGGGCCGGTTCAGAAACGTCCTGCCCCTCTACCTGCGGCCCGAGGTCTTCGCGGATCTGAAGGGCAACCTGGACCGGCTGATCCTCTTCGAGGGTCCCATCGAGAAGGCGGCCGAGGCCCACCGGGATGGCGGGTTCGACGGCTTCAACCTCTCGGACATCTTCGAGTACCTCGATCCCCCGACCTCGGCGCACGTCTACGGGCGGCTGCTGGAGACAGCCCGCCCCGGAGCCCGCTTCGCCTACTGGAACATGCTAGTGCCCCGCCGTCTCGCCGAGTCGTTCCCGGGCCGTGTCCGTTCCCTCGACGCGGAGGCCAAGGCCCTCTTCGCCCGGGACCTCGCCTTCTTCTACAGCGCTTTCGTGCTGGAGGAAGCCGTCTGACGCTCCCGGCGATCTCTGCGAGCGATCTTCGCGGGGCGGCGATCCTCGCGGCGATCTTCCTGTCCCTGCTGGTGATCGCGGAGCTCTGGCGCCGCTTTGGCACTCCAAAGCCCGAGCACACGCGCAAGCTGGTTCACCTGGGGGGCGGTATCGCCTGCCTCTTCTTTCCCTTCCTGGTGCAGTCCCCCTGGGTGGTGCTGGCCCTGGCCCTGCCGCTCACGGGGCTCTTCGTAGCCGGCAGCCGGTTCGGGTTCCTGAAGAGCCTCCATGGCGTGGCCCGCCGGAGCCGGGGGGCGGAGTACTACCCGCTCTCCGTCTTCCTGGCCTTCCTGATGACTCCGGGCCGGCCCTGGCTCTACCTCTCGGCCGTACTGGTGCTGGCCGTGGGCGACGCCTTCGCCGCCCTCATCGGCAGCCGCTACGGCGTGGTGCGCTACGAGGTGGAAGACGACCGGAAAAGCCTCGAAGGCTCGCTCGTCTTTCTGGTCATCGCTTTCCTGGCCATCCACCTGCCCACCCTGCTGCTGACGGACCTGCCGCGCCCCGTCTGCGTGCTGGCGGCGCTCCTGGTGGCGGCCCTGGTGACGGGCTTCGAGGCAATTTCTCTGGAGGGGGCGGACAACCTCTTCGTCCCCTTGGCGGTTGTGGTGATCCTGGGCAAGATCACGACCAAGCCGCTCTCCGAGGTGATCTTCCAGAACCTCTCGCTCCTCGCCATCTGCCTCGGGGTGGGCCTCGCCGCCTGGCGCTTCCGCTCGTTCAACGTGGGGGGCGCGATCACCTTCATCCTCTTCGCCTATGGGACGTGGTCCCTGGGATCCTGGATCTGGGCGCTGCCGGTGTTCGTGGGCTTCGTGGGGTACCTCGCGGCCTGGAAGCGCTACGCACCGCCGGGGCACGCGTCCGGAATCAAGGTGCGGACCGTGGCGCGGGCGCTCCTCCCGCCGTTCTCCATGCTGGTGCTCGCCAACAGCCTGGGGCGGTACGAGATGTTCTTCGGTCCCTATCTGGGAGCGAGCGCCGCCGTGCTCGCCTTCAGCCTGGACACCGGCGTCTTCCGCCTGGAGCGCCGCCGGAGCGGGACCGTGGCCGCTCTGGGGATCGCCCTCCTCGCCACATTCCTGGCCGTCGTGGGTCCCGCGATCGCCACCCGGCGCTTACCCGTCGAGTCGGTCCTCGCCATCCTGGCGGCCACGGTGCTGGTGACACTGGTGAACGCGGCCATCGAGCTGCGGGACCCGTCCCTCCCCCGCAGCCGGGAGTGGACGGCCTGGAGGTTCCTCCTGAGCTTCGTGGCGGCCGGGGCGGTGCTGGGGTTGCAGGCTCTGGGGATGGTGCCGTTGTGGGATCCGGGATGGAGATAGAATGACGTAGAGGCATCGTGGGACTGCGATGTCCGAAGGAGTCTCGGGATGGCAACAGCCGCCAAATTCCGCCGGTTCACGCGGGAGGAATATGAGGATCTCGTTGAGCAGGGCTTCTTCCATCCTGACGAGAGGGTGGAGCTGGTCGATGGGTACATCTACGAGATGAGCGCCCAGAGTACCCGGCATGTGGTCAGCGTGCGCCTGACCCGGCGAGTCCTGGCCCGCGTCTTCGGAGAGGACTTCGACATCCTGGTGCAGATGCCCCTCTCTATGGGTCTTGATTCGGAGCCGGAGCCGGACCTCGCGGTCGTCCCAGGAGATCCCAGGGATTATCTGGTATCCCACCCCACCTCGGCCGTCCTGGTAGTCGAGGTTGCGGAGACCTCCCTTCAGCACGACCGGAAGAAGGCGGCTCTGTATGCGCACGCTGGAATCCCGGAGTACTGGATCCTCATCCTGGGTAAGCGGCAACTGGAAGTCCTTCGCGATCCCCACGATGGGACCTACCGGTCGAGCACCGTCCTGAACGTGACGGACCGGGTCTCCCCGCTGGCCCGGCCCGAGGCTTCCATCCCCCTCGCTGACCTCTTTCCCTAGACCAAGGAGACACCCCATGTCCGAGATCCAATGGCGCGACCGGCTCCAGCCGGCCCTCGAGGAGGCACGCGACGGCGGCAAGCCGGTCCTCCTCTACTTCTGGACCCCCGAGTGACTCGGCTGCCGGAAAATGGGTGCCGTGACGTACCCAAACGCGGAAGTCGCTGAATTCGTCTCGGAGCGGTTCGTTCCCATCAAGCTCAACATCAAGGAGCCCCATCCGGACTTCAAGGAGGCGCTCGGCCGGGGGAAGGTTCTATGGGCTCCCCTGCTCGTGTTCCTGGATGGCCGGGGCAGCGAGCTGCGGCGCTACGTGGGCTTCCTGCCGCCGGACGAGTTCCTGGCCGAGTTGCGGCTCGTCCTCGGTCTCTCCGCCATGACCCACTCGAAGTTCGAGGATGCCCTGGCCTGGTTCGACGGCGCCGCGGAGATGTACCCGCGGGCGAGCGCAGCCCCCGAGGCGCTGTTCTGGGGAGCGGCCGCAGGCTACCGGCTCCAAGGGCTCGCTGAGGTGGTCCGGCGCTGGGACGACCTCATCGCCCGCTATCCCGAGACGACCTGGGCGAGACGGGCCGACGTCGTCCCGCCCGAAGTGCGGGAGAAGCTGGCGGCGGGCGGATGAGCAATCCCGGTAACCGCGTCGAGGGTCTCCTCTTCGACCTCGACGGCACCGTCTACCAGGAAGGCCGGGCGATCCCCGGAGCCGCGGAGGCGCTGGAAGCCCTGCGGCGCCGGGATCTCCCTTTCCGCTTCACGACCAACACCACGCGCCGTCCCCGCGCCGCCCTGGCCGAGTGGCTCTCTTCGATGGGCGTCGCCGCTCATCCCGGAGAGATCCTCTCGGCTCCGGCCGCGGCCGCCCGCTGGCTGAAATCGAAGGGCGTGCACCGGGTCCAGCTCCTCCTTGCCGAGGCCACCTTCGAGGAGTTCGAGGGATTCGAGATTACCGGCCGCTCGCCCGAGACCGTGGTCGTCGGCGATCTCGGAGAGGACTGGACCTTCCCCCTCCTCAATCAGGCCTTCCGCAACCTGATGGACGGCGCCGAGTTGCTGGCCATCCAGCGCAACCGCTACTGGCGCACCGATGGGGGCCTCAGTCTGGACGCCGGCCCCTTCGTCGCCGCGCTGGAGTACGGCAGCGGCAAAACGGCTACACTGGCCGGCAAGCCCAGCCCCGCCTTCTTCGAAGCCGCCGCCGGAGAGCTGGGAGTCCCGCCCGGACGCATCGCCGTCGTGGGCGACGACCTCGAATCAGACGTCGCCGGAGCCCGGGCCTCCGGGATGATCGGCGTCGCCGTCCGCACCGGCAAGTACCGTCCCCAGGACGAGGGAAGAGCGCAACGGGCGGCGGATGTGGTGCTGGATTCGGTCGCGGCAGTGCCGGAGTGGCTCGGAATACACATTTCCTCGTCCTGAATGTGTAGAACCGCCGCCGTTTTACACATTATCCTCGAAAAAATGTGTGACTCGGCAGGCAAACAGCTCGGTCGGACCGCCTGAATACACATTTTTCTCGGCAGGATGTGTATTCTGTCCGCCGTTTGGACCGGGCGGACGGGGAATGATGCTTCCAGATCTCTGTCCCCTCCGGAAAAACGGCCTATTTACACCCTTTGCCTGGGCTTTGGTGTAAGAAAACCGGAGATCTACACATTCCGGAGACTGATCTGTGTATTTTCGCGTCCCTGGAGCCTCTTCCATCCCGGGAAGACACAAGTAGAGCCTTGGATGTGTAGAAACGCGGCCGGAGAGATGGTGTCTTCGGCGCGCCTCCTGTATTCAGACTCCCCGGCGTATACTTCAGACATGGCTGGTAAGTCTTTGACCCTGACGCTCCCGACTTCTCTGGTGGAAGAGTTTGAGACGCTCCAGCAAGACTTTTTGGTCGAGCTCCTCCAGCGGGGATTGCGAGAGATCAAGATCGATCGGGTCCTCGGTCTCTATGCCCAAGGGAAGTTGTCCTTCGCAGCCGCCGTGGAGCAAGCTGGGATCTCCCGTTCCGAGCTTTCCCGACACGCGTATGCGCGAGGTCTGGAGCCCCCCTTCAGCGCCGCCACCCTTGCCGAAGAGCGGCTGAACGACCTTGCGAATCGTTCTCGTCGATGCCGGTCCCCTGATCGCGCTTGGCAAGCTGAACCGCCTGCATCTGCTGGCCGAGCTTTACGGCGTCATCCACATACCTCGAGCCGTCTACCACGAGAGCCTGATCGAGGGGGCTGTTCGGGAGGCCCCGGATTCGCTCAATATCCACCTCTTCCTCAATCACTACCAGTTCCCAATCCTGGACGTGTCTGAGGAAACTCTCCGCCGCCACGAGCGGTGGTCTCACCTGGGTTGGGGAGAGAGGCAACTCTTGAGCCTCGCTCTATCCTTCTCAGAGACCGAGGTCCAGGTCCTGATCGATGACGAGTCTGCACGAGAGGAGGCTCGACGCCTCGGCCTCCCCGTCAAAGGTACTGTGGGTGTCCTCGTCCAAGCCTATCGGGCAAAGCTTCTGACCTTGGACGAGGTCGAGCTTCTTCTGCTGGAGATCGCCGCGAGGCCGGACCTGTGGATTTCTGAGAAGCTCTGCCGCCAAGTGATCGAGCAACTCAAGAAAGACCCCTGACGCCCCCTACTCCTCCCGCAAAGCCGCCAGAGGATCCACCTGTGTAGCCTGGTACGCCGGGAAATAGGTGGCCACGAGGCCGGCGAGGACGATCACCAGCGCCGTCACCGTCAGCGTCAGGGGATCGCCGCTCTTCACCTCGTAGAGCTGGTCCTTGAGGAGCACGGCGAGGAGCCGGGCGGCGGCAAGCCCCGCGAGGAGACCGGCGGCGACCGGGACCATCCCTTCCAGGACCACCCGCCGCAGCACATCCCAGGGCTGGGCGCCCAGGGCGATGCGGACCCCCATCTCGTGAGCGCGGCGGGCCACCGCGTAGCTGATGACGCCGTAAATCCCCACCGCCGCGAGGAGGAGGGCGAGAGCCGCGAACAGGACCGCGAGGAGCGACTTGAAGCGGCTTGCCGCGAGATCGGGGGACACGAGGTCCGCCAGGACCACGGGGGAACCGCTCGCCAGCCCAGGATCGGCCTGCCGGAGGGCCTTTTCCATCGCCGGGACCCAGTCCAGCGGACTTCCCAGCACGCGGAGGGTCAGGGCGGCCCGGGGGCGCGGCTCCTGGAACAGGGATTGGTACGCTTCGAGGATGGGTCCCGTGGCGAGCCCTTTCTGGCGGGTGTCCCGGACCACTCCGATCACCGTCATCCATCCGTCGGGTACCGGATAGCCGAAGCCGAAACGCTTGCCCACGGGGTCCTGCCCCGGCCAGTAGCGGGCAGCCATGGTCTCGTTGATGATGACGACGGGTTCCGTGCCCATTCCGTCGGAATCGCGGAAGAGCCGGCCGCGGACCCGGTGGATCCCCAGCATCTCGAAGTACCCCGGGGTGACGCAGCGCGCCGAGACCAGGAGGTTCTTGCCCGGAGGAGGATTGGGGATTCCCTCGACAGCAAACTGGATGGAGGGGTTGGGCGAGAAGGGCAGCGCGTCCTGCAGGGCGGCGGCCTCGGCCCCGGAGATCTTCCGGGCGAGGCCGAGCACCCGGCGGTAGAGAGCGGCGCGCGGGGCCGGCTCGCTGTAACGGTCCAGCGGGAGTTGGAGAGGCAGGGCCAGGATCCCGTCCGGCCGGAACCCCGGGTCCACACCGCGGAGGCGGTTGAAGCTCTGGAAGAGAAGAAGGGCGCCGGCGACCAGGACGGCCGTGAGGGCCACCTGTCCGGCCACCAGCAGGCGGCGGACCGCCCGGTTGCCTGGACGGCCCCCGAGGCGCCGCGCGTCTTTCAGGCTCTCCGCGAGGCGCTCGGTGACCGCGAACGCCGGCAGCAGGCCGGAGAGCAGGCCGGTCGCGAGCGAGAGGCAGAAGGTGAAGAGCAGGGCGCCGGTATGGGGACCGGTCTCCGGCGCGACGATCCCAGCCGGCCCGAGCCGCGCCAGGATTCGCGTGCCCCAGAACGCCAGGGGCAGGGCGAGCAGGCCGCCGGCCAGGAACAGGACCAGGCTCTCGGTGAGCATCCACCGCAGGAGCCGCCGCCGGTCCGCGCCGAGAGCGGCGCGCAGGGCGATCTCCCCCTCGCGGCCCGTGGCTTTCGCCAGGAGGATGCCCGCGACGTCGGCGCAGGCGATCAGCAGGACGAACACCACGAACAGGCCGAGGATCGCCAGCGTCCGCCGGACCTCCTCCAAGCCGACGGCCCGGATGGGATCGATCTCGACCGTGCGGTCCGCGTAGACCTCCGGCTCGGACAGCGTCAAGGCACGGGAGACCCCTTCGAGCTCGCGGTCCGCCTGTTCCAGGCTCACGCCCGGCCGCAGCCGGCCGAGGACGCGCAGGAAGTGGATGCCCGAGTCCCTCTCAGGGGGGCGGAAGACGTCCGGCAGCCAGACCGCCCAGTCTCCGAACAGGACGAACCCGGGCGGAGCGACTCCGGTGATGGCATAGAGCTGGCCGTCGAGGACGAGCCCCCGGCCGAGGCGGGAGGGGGCGCCGCCGTAACGTTCCTGAAAGAGGCGGTAGGAGATGACGGCCACGCGGGCACGCCGGCGAAAGTCCTCCCCGCTGAAGGCCCGGCCGGCGGCCATTTCCACGCCGGCGACCTGGAAGAAGTTGGCCGTGACCCAGGCCTGTGGCACCAGCGAGGACCGTCCCGGAGCGGTGAGGTTCATCCGGTTCTGGCTGAGAGCGGCGAGGTCTTCGAACGCGCGTCTCTGGCGGCGCCACTCCTGGAAGATGCGGAGCGTGGCCGGGGATCTCCTGTAGTTGAAGGCGGGGATCCCCTGCCAGGCCGCCACCAGCCGGTCGGGGTCACGGTACGGCAGGTCGCGGCCGAGGGTGGCGCGGGCCACGCTGAAGACGGCGGTGTTGGCGCCGATGCCCAGGGCCAGGGCGAGCAGGGCTGCCGCCGTGGTCCCCGGGCTCCGGAGAAGGCTGCGGACACCCGAGCGGGTGTCCTGCCAGAGGGACTCCAGCCAGAGAAGGCTCAAGGACTGCCGTGGCTCCGGTGACTCCGGTGACTCCGGTGACTCCGCATTGTGATCCCGGCTGGAATGGTACCAGCCGCGCGCGCGTGCCGGAAAAGGGCCGTCAGGCCAGGGCCATCCCGTCCGTCAAGACGGGTGAAGCCGGCGGCGCCGGGTGCGCGAACCGCTCGCTGCCCAGGAGGAAGGTGGCCATCCAGCGCCAGACCAGGGCCAACCCGTTGAGCAGGTTGAGCGAGACGAACAGCAGTCCCAGGCCGAAGAGGGCGCACAGCCAGGCCTCGCCCCACGTGTCCACGATCAGGATCACGCCGTCGGCTTCGAAGTCCGCCCCCCACTGCCAGACGAACGGAACGGCCAGGAACGCCAGGCTGGTGGTGAGCAGGAAGATGATCGAGACGAAGCTCACGATACCCAGCGGGAGCTTGAACAGGAGGAAGGCCATCCCCTTCCAGGTAACGGGGTTGGAGAAGACGGCCTTCACCTGCTGCCAGACGGTCCGGGTCTCCGCGACCGGCGACGGCGACATGGGAGGCACCTGGGCGCCCAGGGCGTGGATGGCGAGCTGGCGCTCCATTGCGGCGAGCCCCCAGCTGCCGGCGAACACCAGGGCCAGGATAGGGATGCCGATCCAGACGAGGGTCAGCCCGGCCCCCACGGACAACCCCACGACCAGGAATATGAAGTAGACCAGGCCCAGGGGGAAGGCCAGGGCCAGATACAGAAGATTGGTATAGGTCCGCAGCCGGAACGGCGCCTTCAAAAAATAGAGCACGGCATCGGGAAGGGTGATTTCGTCCCTCGCGTTCATGTCCATGTTCGTGCCTCCTCGGATAGGACTACGCTGGGACGGAGGGGCGGGTTTCAAGCCAGCAGGATCTCTCCCGCCGGCTCCCGCAGGTTATAGCGGGAGCTCATGACCCGCCCGTAGGCGCCGGCGTTGGCGATCAGGAGAACGTCCCCTTCCGACGTGGGGGGCAGGCGGCGCGAGCGGCCGAGGATGTCGCCCGTCTCGCAGATGGGGCCCACGACGTGGACGGTCCAGGTGGCGGGCTCGTCCAGCCGCGAGAGGTTCACGATGGGGTGGTAGGCGCCATAGAGCGGCGGGCGGATCAGCGAGTTCATGCCCGTCTCCAGTCCCACGTAGATCACATCTCCCTTGCGTTTGATCTGGGTGACCCGGGCGATCAGGACTCCGGCTTCTGCCACCAGGAAGCGGCCGGGCTCCAGCCACAGCTCGAAGCGCGGGTCGGCCGCCTTGAAGCGGCTCAGGAGGTCCCCCAGGGCTTCGAGGTCGAGCGGCACCTGGCCGGGCCGCTCCGGCACGCCGAGGCCACCCCCCAAGTCGAGCACCCGCACGCCGGGAAACTGCTCGGCGGTCCGCGCTAGGAAGATCGCCACCTCGCTCCAGGCTTCCGCCGTACGCACGCCGCTGCCGGAGTGGGCGTGGAGCCCCACCACCCGGGCGCCGCAGGCCTGGAGGAGCGGCTGGATCTCATCGAGCTGCTCCGGGGCCAGGCCGAATTTCGACTGCGCTCCGGCCGTGCGGACGTGGGAGTGGTGCCCCCTCCCCCGCCCCGGGTCGAGCCGGAGGAAGACCTCCCGGTCGCGGAAGACCTCCGGCCAGTGGATCAGGGGGTGGAGGTTGTCGAGCGTCACCTGGGCCCCCACCTCGAAGCCGTGGACATACTCCTCGCGAGGCGCGAAGTTGGGAGTGAACAGGATCGGTGCTTCCCGGAGGACGGAGCGCACGTGATCGATCTCGGCCGCCGAGACGCACTCGAAGCCGAGCCCTTCCTCGTGGAAAGTCCGCAGAACGCCCGGATGGTTGTTCGCCTTGACGGAGTAGAAGACGCGGGAGACGGCGTCTAGCGAGAGCAATGTCCGAGCCCGTTCCCGCAACGTACCGGCCTCATAGGCATAGACCGGACCCTGGAGGCCCAGCAGCTCGGCCCGGCGGGTACGCCACCAGTCATGAGACGGGCCGGCGGCTTCCTCTTCGGCGTCCCCGAAAAGCTCGGTCCAGGAGGGGCCGAAGAGCGGGCCCTCTCCCTTCTGGGCGAACAGGAGGCCGTGGAGCTGCCGCACCAGCCTCTCGCTCTGCTCCTCGTCCACCACGAAGGTGAGGTTGAGGTCGTTCGCCGCCTGGGTGAGGAGGTAGACCTTGCAGCTCCTCGAAGACCTCCAGCACCGGCCCCAGCTCGTGGAGGATGGCGCGGATGCCCCGCCCCACGAGCGACAGCGACGAGGCGGGCGCCACCACGCGCGGCGTGCAGAAGGCCGAGAGGTCTTCGAGCAGGGCCGGGAGCACGGCCGGCTCGAGGGTGTTGGCCTGGGGGTCGAGGGTGACCGTGACGTTGGTTTCCGACGTGGAGACCGAGTCCACGGACAGCCCATGGCGGGCGAAGACCTCGAACGCCCGGGCGAGGAAGCCCACCTGCTGCCACATGCCCACGGTCTCCAGGGAGACCAGGGTGAGCCCGTTGCGGCTGGAGACCGCCTTCACCTGGGGACCGCTCGCCGGGCCGGACGCGGAGATCACGGTGCCGGAAATGTCGGGCCGATCGGTCGAGAGCACGTGGAGGGGGATGCCTTGAAGCTGGCAGGGGGCGATGGCCCGCGGGTGGAGCACCTTGGCGCCCATGCCGGCGATCTCCTGCGCCTCCTCGTAGGTCAGGGCGCGCAACAGGCGGGCCGAGGGGATGAGGGCGGGATTGGCCGTGAACAGGCCGGGGACATCCGTCCAGATCTCGCACCGCGCGGCGCCCAGGCGGGCCGCGAAGTAGGCGGCGGAGGTGTCCGAGCCGCCCCGCCCGAGGAGCACCGTCTGCCCTTCCCGGTTGCGGGCGATGAATCCCTGGGTGATAACGGCTTGACCCGGGAGATTGGACAGGCCGTCGATCAGCTCCGGATCGCGGTCGAAATCGCAGGTGGCCGAGAGGTACGCCCGCGGCCCCAGGACATGGGGATCCTCCTGAGCGATCATGGATTCCCGGGCGTCATGCCAGGCCGTAGCAATCCCCCGCGAGGAGAGAAAGGCGGCGCCCAGCCGGGTGGACATCAGCTCGCCGAAGGCCATCACCCGCGCCTTCAGGGCCGGACCGGCCTCCCGCAGCAGCGAGGCCGCCAGGGCGAGCCGGGACAGCTCCTCAAGCTCCGCCCGCAGCAGCCCGGAAGCGTCGACTCCCAACCTTTCCCCCAGCTCCAGGTGCCGCGCCCGGAGGGCGGCCAGGGCCTCCTCGTGCCGGTCCTGGACGGCGAGGCCCAGGAGCGCTTCCAACTGGTTCGAGATGCCGGAGAGCGCCGAGCAGACGATCAGGGGCCGCAACCCTTCAGAGATCCTCTGGCGGGTCAGCTGGCGATGGTGGCCCAGCGCTCGGGAGTCGAGACGCTGGTGCCACCGAATTTGAGGACGACCCAGGAGGGAGCCACTAGCCCTTGGCGGCCTGGATGGCCTCAGTCAGCGCCGGCAGCACCTCGTGGAGGTCGCCGACGATGCCGTAGTGGGCGACGTTGAAGATCGGCGCGCCCGGGTCCTTGTTGATCGCCACGATCACCGAGGAGCCCTTCATGCCCACCAGGTGCTGGATGGCGCCCGAGATGCCGGCCGCGACGTAGAGCTTGGGCGCCACCGTCTGGCCCGAGGAGCCGATCTGGCGGTCCCGGGGGAGCCAGCCGTTGTCGATCACCGGGCGGCTCGCCGCGATCTCGGCCCCGAGGACCCGTGCCAGGGCCTCGACGGGACCCATCTTGTCCGCTCCGCCCACGCCGCGGCCCACGGCCACGATGACGTCCGCCTTGGTGAGGTCGACGGTGTCGCCGCCCACCTCCTCGTAGCCCAGGATTTCGCGGTCCGGCTGGATGCCCGAGAGATCGGTCTCCAGCGGCTTGACCTCGGCTTCGCCGCCCCGGGCCACGCTGTCCGCCGGGAAGGCGCCGGACTGCACGGAGACCATCACCGTGCCCTCGCCCTTGACGCGCACCTTGGACTGGAGCTTGCCGCCCATCACCGGGCGGGTCCAGAGCAGGCCGGTCTCCGAGCCAGCCCCGTTCTCGAACGCCGTCACCTCGGGCAGCAGGCCGGCGCCCACGGCCTGAGCCAGGCGGGGCATGTAATCGACGGTCTGATAGGTGTGGGGAAAGACGACGAAAGCCGGCTCCGCCGCCCGGATCGCGGGAGCGAGAGCGCCGATGTAGCCGCCCGGTGTATAGGCGCGCAGGGCTTCATGGTCCGCCACGTGGACGGCGGCGAGGTCGAGCTTGGCCACGTCCGCGGCGGCCAGGCCCACGCCCGAGCCGAGCAGCACGGCTTCGGCTTTCACTCCCAGGCCCGCCGCCAGCTTCTGCGCCGCGGCCGCGGCTTCCCAGGAGATGCGCGGGAGCTGACCCCCGCGCTGTTGCAGGACGACCCAGACCCGGTTCGACATCAGAGCACCCTCGCTTCCTTCTGCAGTTTCTCGACCAGCGCCTTGGCCGCAACCTTGGCGTCCCCTTCCAGGATCTGGGCGCCCTTGCCCGACTCAGGGAAGCTCACCGACACGATCTCCAGGCGCGAGCCCGCCTCGCCCACCTGGGAGGCGTCGAGCCCCAGATCGGCCGGCGTGGCGGTCGCGATCTCCTTCTTCTTGGCCGCCATGATCCCCTTGAGCGAGGCATAGCGGGGGTGGTTCAGGCCCGCCTGGATCTCCAGCACGGCCGGCAGGCTGACGCGCGAGATCTCGTTGACGCCGCTCTCCATCTCGCGGGTTACTTTGGCACTCTTGTTCCCCTCTTCGAGCTCCACACCCATGACCAGCCACACGTGAGGCCAGCCCAGGTGGCCGGCGATCACCGAGCCGGTGCCGCCGTAGCCCACGTCGTCCGACTGCGAGCCCGTGAGAACCAGGTCGAAATTATCGCGGGTATCGCGGGCGATGGCCGCCGAGAGCGCGCGGCCGGCCGCCAGGGCGTCGCCGCCCAGGAAGGCCGGGTCCGACAGGTGGACCGCACGCGCCGCGCCCACGGCCAGAGCCTTGCGCAGGGCCTCCTTGACCCGCTCCGGGCCGAGGCTGAAGACGACGACCTCGCCGCCGGTCTTCTCGGCGATGCGCAGCCCCTCTTCCAGGGCGTACTCGTCGCTCTCGTTGATGATGAACGGCAGGTCCTCTTCATCCAGCCACTTCCCGTCGCGGCGGACCCGCAGCCGCGCCTCGGCGTTGGGGACCTGCTTGATGCAAACGGCTATCTTCATTCAGAGATCTCCTTGGGATTCCGGCTACGCCTGCTTCGCGCGCTCCCCGCGGCCATTGAGCAGCCGGCGCAGCAGCGGCGGAGCCGGGTTGAACGCCCACACGCGGTCGTCGAACCGCAGGGTGGGCACGACGCGCCGGCCGCCGCTCTTCTGCAGCACCATGGCCTCGGCCATGGGGTCGCCGTCGAGGTTCACCTCATCGAAGGACACCTCGGCCTCTTCCAGCACCCGTTTGGCCCGCCGGCAGTCGGGGCACCAGTCGGAGCTGTAGACCACCAGGAGCGAGGCATGGATGCCGTTGCCGGCGGCGAGCTTGGCCGTCTCTTCCGGCGTCAGACGCACGCCGACGATGCGGATCTTGCCATCCGGCTCCGTGAGCAGCACGGCGGGCAGGTCCGCCTCGGGCGAAATGCCCAGCTTCTCGAGCTGTTCCGCGGCCTCCGGCTCGGCGGCGAGGTCGACCTGATGGCCGCACTCGGCCGGCGGCACCTCGTGGCGCTGCGAATGGTAATAGATGTGACAGTCCAGGGACGAAGGGGGAATCGAAGGATTCATAGAGTCGGTCCGGGGACCCGCACCGCGGCGCCGTTCACGGCGACGGCGGCGGGAGTCGTGAGAAAGTGAATGACCGAGGCGACATCCTCGGTGGAGGCCCATTTCGAGGGATCGGCTCCGGGCATGTCCGCCCGGTTCGCGGGAGTGTCCATGGTGCCCGGGAGCACGGCGTTCGCCCGGCCGCCGAACGGCGCCATCTCGCGCGCCAGCGACTCGACCATGCGCAGCACACCGGCCTTGGCGGCAGCATACCCGCCCACCCCCGCCTCTCCCAACAGCGCCGCCGGGGAGGAGACGGCGACCACCACGCCGCCGCCGGCCCGCTCGAACCGGCGGGCGCACTCGCGGAAGACGCGGAAGGTGGTCTCCAGGTTGACCTTCATGAGGAAGCTCCAGTCGGCGTCCGAGCAGTCGGCGAACCGTGCCCAGCGGAAGCCGCCCACCAGGTGGACAACGGCCCGGGGCACGCCCGAGGCGCTCTCCACCTCGTCGAACAGCCGCTCGACTTCGGCGGTCTGGGAGAGATCCGCCCGGCGCACCGACAGCATGTCCGAAGGAGCCAGGGCCGCGAGCTCTCCGAGGGCCGCCTCGTGGGTGCCCACGGCCAGCACGCGGTCGCCTCCGTCAAGGAAGCGAGCCACCACGCTCCGCCCCAGGGCGCCCGTAGCGCCGGTGATCAGGACTCGACCGTTCACGCTCTCTCCAGGGTTGGGTACGGCAAGGCACGACCCCGCCACAGGCATAGTGGTGCAGCGGCGGAGTGAAAGTGAGACTATCACGGGAAGGGCACTGGGAGCGTTGACATCTACGGGAGGAATGGGGTATCCTAAATGTATGTCAGCGCCAGCGATCAAGCTCCTGCCCGCACCCAAGCCTTCTTCTCCTCTGAAGAGGCGGGTTCTCCTCCCTCCGGCCGTCCGCTCCTCCAAGCTCGAGGCTATTCGAGCCGCCGTAGAGAAAGTGGCGGCGGAGAGAGAGCTGCGGATCGCCGAGATGGCAGCAGGAAGGGCAATAGTGGTCGTTCAGCGATCCGTTTAGATGTGTTGTGTTTGCCTTGGTAGTGAGGCTATCTGAGAGATAGGGAGGTTGACTGTTGGCATGGGAAAGCGTAACCTTCTGTCATGAGCATCGCCAAGAAACGCGAGATCCCTACTCCACTGAAGGAGGGGTCCCGTACTCCCGAAGAGATCCGAGCTGCGGTACGAGCGGTGATCCGTGAGCGGGACAACCCGATTGAGGCCCAAGTTTGCCCTCTTTCTCCACCTCCTCCCCCGCCTCGCCCCAAGCGGAACGAGAAAGAAGACCCTTAAATTAAAACGGCTTCCTGCCTATCGGGCCAATCTGATCTGACGTTCCCATGGGAGTTCCCCAGGCTCAGCACGTCTTCATCAACTGTCCTTTCGACACTCACTACAAAGGGCTCTTCGAAGCCATCGTCTTTGCAGTCTTCGACTGCGGATTCCGCCCCCGGTGCGCTCTGGAGATCGATGACGGAAGCCAGATCAGAATAGAGAAGATCTTCAACATCATCTCGGACTGCAAGTTCGGCATCCACGACATCTCGAAGACCGAGTTAGATGAGGCATCTCATCTGCCCAGATTCAACATGCCTCTGGAGCTTGGGATGTTCCTTGGAGCCAAGAAGTACGGCCGAGGTGAGCACAAGGAGAAGATCTGCCTAATTCTGGACCGCGAGAGTTACCGATACCAGAAGTTCATTTCGGATATTTCTGGACAAGACATTCGAGCCCATGGGAACGACCCAAAGACGACGATTTCCATAGTGAGAAACTGGCTCCGCAGCGCATCCCCCTCCATCAGCATGCCTGGAGGTGAGGCGATTGGTGCCCGTTATGATGTCTTCCGAAAGGAGCTTCCCTCCCTTTGCCACAAGCTACGCCTCTCGACTGAAGAGCTGACCTTTGTCGACTACAACTGGCTCGTCAAGGGATGGCTGGACGAGAACCCATGATCCGCCTCCGGGGTAGCTTTTTCGGTGAATCGCTCCGCCGGTCTACAATCTCCCCCCTATGTCGTCCCGCCGCGTCTTCCCACCCGAAGCCCCCGCATCCCCGAAGGAGACCCGCATCCAGCGGTGGCACCGCAAACGGCGCACCTACGTGCTGCGGTGGTTCGACCGTACCATCCTCTCCCTGTACCGCCTGATCGCCTGGGTGGACCGCCGGGCTCCCATCGAGCGGCGCTACTTCCGGGTGGCGATCTTCGGGTCCAGCCGGATCGAGCCCGAGGACGCGGCCTACGCCCAGGTGAAGGAGCTCGCCCGGCAGCTGTCCTACATGGGGTGCGACATCGTCACCGGCGGCGGGCCGGGCCTGATGCGGGCAGCCAACGAGGGAGCCCGGGCCGGGGCCTACCACTACAAGACCCGCTCGTTCGGCCTCACCATCCTCCTCCCCATGGAGGAGCAGCCCAACCCGTTCCTCGACGAGGTGGCCCAGCACTCCACCTTCTTCTCCCGGCTCCACCAGTTCATCCGCCTCTCCCACGCCTACGTGGTCATGGACGGCGGCATCGGCACGACGCTCGAAGCCACGATGGTCTGGCAACTCCTCCAGGTGCGCATGCTGCGGGACCGGCCCCTGATCTTCGTCGGCCCCATGTGGCGCGGTCTGCGCGACTGGATCGAACGCGACATCATCCAGCGGGGCCTGGCCTCGCCGCCGGACCTCGACATCGCGGTCTGGGTGGACACGATCGATGACGCCGTAGAGGTGGTCACCCATCATCTGGAGGACTTCCTGCGCCGCCACAAAGTGGTCCTGCCACCACCCCTGGAAGACCCGGCCGCGGACACGGAGTAGGTCAGGCACGGGGTTTGCTCAGCGGCACGGCCATGGTACGTTGCCGCGGGCGAAGTCGTACAAGGGTGACAAGGGAGCGCGCATGTTCATCATGTCTTTGATGTTTCTACAGATCGGCGGGGCCGCGGAGGGGCCGAAGCTGCTCGACCTCTTCCTGCGAGGCGGCCCGATGGGCAGGTTCATCTTCGCCCTGCTGGCCCTCTTTTCCATCGCCTCGTGGGCCGTCATCTTCGGCAAGCTGCTGCACTTCCGCCGTGCGGACCGGCAGAGCGAGCGCTTCCTGGAGGCTTTCCACAGGAGCCAGCGCTTCAGCGAGGTCAACGCCGTGGCCGGCAAGCTCAGTACCTCGCCGCTCGTGGGGATCTTCCAGGCTGGCTACGCCGAGATCGACAGCCAGATCAAGAATTCTCCGGATCCAGACCGGCCCGGAGAGAAACGGGCCTACCGCATCACCTCGCTGACCGCCCTGGAGCGGACCCTGGCGCGGGCGGTCAGCGTGGAGCTGCGGACGGTCGCGCGCTGGCTGGGCCTCCTGGCCACCACGGCATCGGCGACGCCCTTCATCGGCCTTTTCGGCACGGTCTGGGGCATCATGAGAGCTTTCAACGACATCGGCCTCCAGGGCTCCACCTCGATCGTGGCCGTGGCGCCCGGCATCGCCGAGGCGCTCATCAACACGGCGGCCGGCCTGGGAGCGGCCATCCCGGCGCTCATTGCCTACAACTATTTCTCGCAGCACGCCCGGGCGCTCAAGGGCAGGATGGAGGACTTCGTGCTCGAATTCCTCAACCTGGCGGAACGAAACTTCACCTAGGACCGTCTTTAGGAGAGAGACGATGGCTTTCACTCTCGGCAATGGTGGAGATGAAGATCCGATCCTGGCGGACATCAACGTCACGCCCCTGGTGGACGTGATGCTGGTGCTCCTCATCATCTTCATGGTCGCGGCCCCCATGCTCCATTCGGGGGTCGAGGTGGCCCTCCCCCGGGCCGACGCCCCCAATCTGCCCATCAAAATGGAAGACCCGCTGGTGATCTCGATCGACCGCAACGGCCGTATCTACCTGCGCGAGGACGCGGTCGAGACGGATGAGCTCGTCGATCAGGTCAAGTCCCGGATCTCCGCCAAGGGTGACGACACGGTGTTCCTCAAGGGGGACCGCGACGTGCCCTACGGCAAGGTCATCGAGGTGCTCGACACCCTCCACCAGGGGGGCATCGTGCACGTGGGCATGGTGACGGACCGCCGCACGGAAAGGAGCCGCCGGGAGTCGTGAGCCTCGCGGTCGACCGCATCATCGAGCGGCGCTCGCGACCCTCGGGCCGCCGGCCTGAGGTCGTGAGCCTGGCTGCCGCGGCCCTGCTCCATGTCCTGGCGGTGGCTCTGATCCTCTTTCTGCCGCGCATGACTCCGCCTCCCCCGCCGCTCTCGTTCGTGCCGGTGCAGATCATCCCCGCCCAGGCGCTCGGCGTGCGCCGGCCCGCCAGCCGGCCCAAGGCGGAGAAACCCAGGCCAGAGCCCGCGAAAGAGCCGGAGCGCCCCGCACCGGAACCGGAGAAGCCGGAGCCCGTACAGGAGGACGTCCCCGTTCTGCCCACGGAAAAGCCGGAGGAGCAACCCGAACCGCCGAAGCCCTCCACCACCTCAGAGGGGCCGCGCAGACCCGCGGAGAAGACTCCGGAAAAAACCCTTCCCAAGCCGCCCGCGAGCGGTGGGATGGGCACCAATCCGGCCGGCACGGCCGCCCAGGGGACCCCGGACGGCGAAGCGGGACGCCGCGGCTCGGCCACGGGCAACCCACTCGGCACCACGGCTTTCGGCTCTTCCATCGCCGGGCTGGACAACCCGGATTTCCGGTTCGGCTACTACCTGGACCAGCTCCTCTCGGCCATCGACTCGAAGTGGGTACGGCCGAATCTGGGCGAGGGCGTCGAGGCGACCATCTCCTTCCGCATCCAGCGCGACGGCAGCCTCTCCGACCTCCAGGTGGCGGTGTCTTCGGGCTACAATTCCTTCGACCTCGCGGCGCTCCGCGCGGTCCAGAACGCGGCCCCCTTCCCGCCCTTGCCGCGGGCATACCGCAACGATTCCCTGGGCGTCAACCTGATCGTACGCTGAGAGGTTTCATGAGATCGAGAAATGCCGCTCTGACCATCCTTGTCTGCCTGCTCCTCGCCGGTCTGCTGATGGCCGCCCAACAGCCGCCGCAAGACCCTGCCCCCCAACCACAGGGGCAGCAGCCAAAAGACGTCACCATCGTCCTGGACCAGAGCGGCCAGCCGAGGAAGATCAAGATCGCCTTCCCGGCTTTCCGTGGCCAGCTCTCGGGCGGATCGGCCCCGGCCGGGCGGGAGCTCGAGGAGACGGTGCGGCGGGACCTGGAGCTCTCGGGCTACTTCGAGATCCAGGGGCCGGACGTCCTCTCGGGCCTCGCGCTCACGGGTAATGTGCAACAGGATCTCGCGGCCTACCGCTCGACCGGCAACCAGATCCTGCTCCTGGGCGACCTGCGCGCCGAGGGGGACCGCATCGTCTTCGAGGGGCGCGTGTTCGACTTGGGCAGCGGCCAGGCCGTGCTCGCCAAGCGCTACCGGGGTCCCTTCAACGTCAGCCGGCGGATCGGCCACACTTTCGCCAACGAGGTCATCCTGTTCCTGACCGGCCGGTCCGGCATCGCCCTCTCGTCGATCGCCTTCACCTCGGACCGCACGGGCAACAAGGAGATCTTCGTCATGGACTATGACGGGGCGGACCAGCGGCGCATCACCGGCCACCGCTCCACCTCCATGTCGCCGGCCTGGAGCCCCAACGGCGGCTCGCTGGCCTATATCTCGTTCTTCAACGGCCCGCCGGGCCTCTACCTGGCGGACGTCGCCAGCGGCCGGAAGAGCCCCGTCGTCACCTCGGGCTCGCTCAATACCAGCCCGAGCTTCTCCCCCGACGGCCGGCGGATCGCCTTCGCCCGTTCCCTCGAGGGCAACATCGAGATCTTCACCGCCGACATTGCCAGCGGCAGTGGCGGCAGTGGCGGCAACCTGCGGCGGCTGACCAATTCCAACGCCATCGACACCAATCCGGCCTGGAGCCCCAAGGGGGGCGAGATCGCCTTCACCTCCAGCCGCGCCGGCAACCCGCACATCTACCTGATGGACGCCGAGGGCGCCAACCAGCGGCGGCTCACCTTCGACGGCACCTACAACGACGGCACCTCCTGGAGCCCAGAAGGGGACCTGATCGCCTACACCAGCCGGCGGGACGGCCAGTTCCAGATCGCGGTGACCAACATAGTGACGCTGGAGACCCGGGTCCTGACCTCCGGCCCCGGCGAGAACGAGTCCCCCGCCTTCTCGCCCGACGGCCGCAAGATCGCCTTCACCTCGCGCCGCGGCGGCCGCAGCAAGCAGATCTATGTGATGGACGTGGACGGCTCGAACCTCCAGCAACTCACCACGGAGGGCAGCAACGATCTCGCCGACTGGTCGCGGAGCGCTCCGGAAAAATGATAGAGTCTGGGACCGAGATGTACCGACAAGCCTTTTCGATTGAGGAGATACCATGAACCGAAAGTGGATAGTCTGGACCGTGGTACCGGTTCTGTTGACGTTCTTGTACGGCTGCCCCAAGAAGAAGCCGGCGACCCCGCCCGCGGATCTGGACGTCGAGACGACGACGGTGCCCGCGCCTCCGGCGACTCCGAGCACGACGGATGTGGTCGACCAGCCGGCGCCGCCCACCGTGGACGACACGACGGAGGACCCGCTCCTGTCGGCCGACATGGAGATCGTCAACCAGGAGCTCCAGCGCCGCGGCTTCAGCGCCGACATCTACTTCGACTACGACGAGAGCACGCTCTCGGACGACACCCGCGACAAGCTGTCGCGCAACGCGGACCTGCTCAAGAGCAACCCACAGTTCTCGGTCACCATCGAGGGGCACGCCGACTCGCGCGGCACCAACGAGTACAATCTCGCTCTCGGTGAGCGCCGCGCCAGCGCGGTCAGGGACTACCTGACCTCCCTGGGCGTCGGAGGCGGCCGCCTGCGCACCCTCTCCTATGGTGAAGAGCGTCAGGCCTGCGACACCGACGAGGAGAGCTGCTGGTCGCAGAACCGCCGGGCCCACATGGTCATCACGGGCCGCTCCAACGTCGGCTGATATGAAGAAGCACCAGCACGGTATCGCCATTTGCCTCGCGGCGGCGCTCGCCGCCGCGGGCTGCGTCTCGCCGCAGGACATCGAGAGCATCCAGTCGCAGCTCTCGGACATCCAGCGCCAGATGCTCCAGATGCAGAAGCAGGCCCCCAGCAAGCAGGAGGTCGCGAACCTCGAGACCAACGTGGCCGCCCAGATGCAGGGCCTCCTGAAGACCGAGGCAGACATGCAGGTCAAGCTGAAGGAGCTGTCGAGCCAGATCGACGCCCTGCAGGCGAAGCTCGAGGACACCAACTACCGGCTCTCCCAGCTTTCGCAGCAGATCGCGGCCACCAACCAGGAGCTCAAGGCCTTCCGCAGCGAGTCCGCGGCCCGTCCGGTGACCGCGGTGCCGCCGTCCGACGGCACGGCGCCGGCCCCCCCCCGCAATCCCCCCGCCCACGGGCGGGGTTGGCGGAGCCGATCCCAAGAGCCTCTACGACGCGGCCTACAACGACTACCTGAAGGGGAGCTACGACCTCGCCCTGCGGGAGTTCCAGGAGTACCTGGCGAATTTTCCCAACACCGACCTGTCGGACAACGCCACCTACTGGATTGGCGAGTCCTACTACCGCCAGAAGCGCTTCCGGCAGGCCATCGAGCAGTTCGACGCCGTGGTCTCCCGCTATCCGCGCAGCGACAAGATCCCCAGCGCTCTCCTCAAGAAGGGCTATGCCCACCTCGAGCTGGGCGAGCGCTCCCAGGGGGTCGTCCAGCTCCAGCACGTCATCCGGCAGTACCCCACGAGCGACGAGGCCAACCTCGCCCGGCAGCGGCTGCGCGAGATCGGAGGTTGACGCGGGGGAGTCCCCAATGGTATAAAGCTCCGTCGCACTTCGGTGCGACTTCGTTTTCTATGGCTATGGAGATCAACGAAGCATATGGCGAATACCAAGTCGGCTGAGAAGCGCAACCGTCAAAACCTCAAGCAGCGGGAGCGGAACCGGGCGCACCGTTCGCGCCTGCGCACCGCGATCAAGAGCCTGCGCTCGGCCGTGGCCAGCGGCGACGCGGCGAAGGCCAACGAGCTGCTGCCGGTGACCCTGGGCGTGATCGACAAGATCGCCCAGAAGAAGGTCATCCACGCGAACACCGCCTCGCGCTACAAGTCCCGCCTCGCGAAGCGCGTCGCCGCCATCGGCAAGTAACCTTCGGCCCCCGGACCCCCAGGTCAACGTAGGAGAGGGCGGCCATTCGCGCGGGCCGCCCCAGGTCGCCCTCTAGAACCCTTCCAGCAGGTTGGTGACCAGCGTCTCGGCGAAGCGCTCCGAGGCGACCTCGATCGCCTGGTCCTCGCGGTCGAAGTACTCGGCCGAGAGGTTTCCACGGGGTAGTTCTCGCGGAAGGTGTAGCGGTCGCTCTTCCAGATCACCTCTCCCGTCTCTCCCACCCGCTTGAAGGTGATCTGGGCGGTGACTGCGATCTCGTACTCGGTCGCGCGGCCGCCCTCGTCGAAGGTGACCGGGGTCACGCCGAAGCCCGTCACGGCGCCCAGGATCTCGGCGTTGGCCTCCGCCTCGCTCCCCACCACGGCGAAGCGCTGCCGGGTCACCAGCTCCTCGGCGATGGCCCGGGTCAGGGCCTGCTCCACCTGGGACCGCTGCGTACGGTTCTCCAAGGGCCGCAGGTAGACCGCCTTGATGTCGGCAGGGACGGTGCTGCCGCGGCCCACTAGGGCGTAGCCGCAGCCGGAGAGGGCCAGAATGATCGGGATCAGTGCGGCCGCAAGGGCCCTCGGAGCTCAGTCTTCTTCTCATGCGGACTTCCTCGTCACCAGGTTGATCAGCCGGCCGGGGACCAGAACGGCCTTGGCCACCTCGCGACCGCGCCAGGTGCTCCTGCACCTTGGGGCTGGCGAGCACGGCGGCGCGCACTTCCTTCTCATCCGCCGACGCGTCCACCTCCACCCGGTCGCGCAGCTTGCCGTCCACCTGGACGACCAGATGGATGCGCTCGCGGCGGAGCTTGCTCTCGTCGAACTCCGGCCAGGTGCGTTTCGAGCAGGCTCTCGCCGTGGCCCCGCCGCTCCCAAAGCTCCTCGGTGATGTGGGGGGCCATGGGGTGCAGGAGCTGGACCAGCGTGTCGAAAGTTTCCTCGCAACGCAGCCGGCGAGGCGGTCTTCTCCTCCAGGGCGCGGAAGAGGCTGTTCGACAGCTCCATCAGCGACGCCACGGCCGTGTTGAACGAGAACCGCTGCATGCTGTGGGTCACCCGCTGGATGGTGGCGTGGCGGTCGCGCTCCAGCTCGGCGTCGGCCGGGGCCGTGGGCGGCGCCTCGGGCAGCCGCTCGCGCATGCGCCAGACCCGCTGGAGGAAACGGTAGGCGCCCGAGACCGCCTCGTCGCTCCACTCGGCCTCCTTCTCCGGCGGGCCGATGAAGAGGGTGTAGACCCGCTCGGTGTCGGCCCCCATCTCCTCGATCAGCTCGTCGGGCGAGACCGTGTTGCCCCGCGACTTGGACATCTTCTCGATGCGGCCGGACTTCTCCGAGCAGCGGGTGATCATCCCCTGGTTGAACAGGTTCTGGAACGGCTCCTCCAGCTCCACCAGGCCGAAGTCGTGCAGCACCCGGCAGATGAAGCGCGCGTAGAGCAGGTGGAGGATGGCGTGCTCGATGCCGCCGATGTACTGGTCCACCGGCATCCAGCGGTTGGCCAGCTCGGGGTCGAACATCCGCGTCGGGTCGCGGGGCGAGAGGTAGCGCAGGTAGTACCAGGAGCTGTCCACGAAGGTGTCCATGGTGTCGGTCTCGCGCCGGGCGGGGCCGCCGCACTTCGGGCACTTCGTCTCCACGAAGCACTTGGAGCGCGAGAGCGGGTTGCCCTCGCGGCCCGTGAACTCGACGTCGTAGGGCAGCTCGACCGGGAGCTCGTCGTCCGGCACGGGCACCATGCCGTCCTTGTCGCAGTAGACGACCGGGATCGGCGTCCCCCAGTAGCGCTGGCGGGAGATCAGCCAGTCGCGCAGCCGGTAGGTGACCCTGGCCCTGCCCCAGCCCTTCTCCTCCATCCACGTGATGACCCGCTGGATGGTCTCCGGACCGTCCTTCAGGCCGTCGAAGGGCGGCGCGTTGCGGATCACCCCCTCGTGCAGGATGGCCTCCGTCATCGTGGCGCGGGTCCGCTTCCGGTCTTCCGGGTGATAGACCAGCCGGACCGGCAGCCCCTCCTGGCGGGCGAAGGCGAGGTCGCGCACGTCGTGGGCGGGCACGGCCATCACGGCGCCCGTGCCGTACTCGGGCAGCACGTAGTTGGCGAGCCAGATGGGGATCTCTTCCCCCGTCGCCGGGTTGAAGGCCACGCGAGCCGGTGTCGCGACCCTCCTTGGGCGTCTCCTCGGCCGACGCGCTGGATGCGCGGCGTGTTGCGCACCTTCTCGATCCAGGCCTCGATCTCCGCCCTGTTCGGGATGGCCCGCGATCAGCCGCGGAGTGAGCGGGTGCTCCGGGGCCAGCACCATGAAGGTGGCGCCGTGGAGCGTGTCGGGCCGGGTGGTGAACACCGTCACTGACTCGCCCAGGGCGGGGATCTCGAAGTCGGATCTCGGCGCCCTCGGAGCGGCCGATCCAGTTGCGCTGCATCACCTTGACCTTCTCGGGCCAGCCCTCGAGGCTGTCGAGCCCGGCGAGCAGCCGGTCGGCGTAGTCGGTGATGCGGAAGAACCACTGCTCCAGGTCGCGCTGAACGACCGGCGTGCCGCAGCGCTCGCAGGCGCCGTCGACCACCTGCTCGTTGGCGAGCACGGTGTGGCAGCTCGGGCACCAGTTGACCGGGGCCTTCTTCTTGTAGGCGAGCCCCTTCTCCAGCATGCGCAGGAACAGCCACTGGTTCCAGCTGTAGTACTCGGGGATGCAGGAGGCGATCTCCTTGGACCAGTCGTAGAGGATGCCCCAGTGCCGGAACTGCTCTTTCATCACCTTGATGTTGGCGAGCGTCCAGTCCTGCGGGTGGACGCCGCGCTGGATGGCGGCGTTCTCGGCAGGCAGGCCAAAGGCGTCCCAGCCCATGGGGTTCAGGGCGCGCTTGCCATTCATGCGCAGGAAGCGGTACAGGGCGTCGCCCAGGATGTAGTTCCGCCCGTGCCCGACGTGGAGGCGGTCTCCCGACGGGTAGGGGAACATCATCAGCATGTAGTATTTGTCGCGGGCGTGGCGCAGGTCCACCTCGGCCGCCCGCTGCCTCTCCCAGCGGTCCTGCCACTTGGCCTCGACCGCTTTGTGATCGTATGGAGTGCTCATCCCTCTTCTCTCTCGCTCTCTGTCTCTTCCCAAATCAATGGGGTCAGGTCAGGCTGCCCGGAAAGGTATGCTGCTTCAACAGGCCGTCCAGCAGACC
>CAWHUF010000006.1:0-54538 GCA_963832495.1 uncultured Acidobacteriota bacterium
GCTTCAGGAGGTCGGCCGCCGTGCCCTGGATGCGGGCGTTGATCGCCATGCGGCGGGCGTTCTCGCGCAGGTTCCAGTTCTTGCTCTTGATGTCCGGCAGCCAGCGCACGCGGCCGTAGAGGGTCTCGACCTTGCCCTCCCGCTCGGCGCTCTTCTAGCGTCTCCTCCACGTAGCGCCGCACCCCGGGGTAGCGGTCGAGGTAGGCGCGTGATGAACCGGTCCGCCTCCTTGCGTGCGAGATCTTCAGCGCCTGGCCAGGCCGAAGGCGCTCATGCCGTAGAGGATGCCGAAGTTGATCGTCTTCGCCGCCCGCCGCTGCTCGGCCGTCACCAGCTCGGGCGCCACGCCGAAGACCGTCGCCGCGGTCGAGCGGTGGATGTCCTCGCCGCGCGGCGAAGGCGTCGATCAGCGCCTGCTCGTCCGCGATGTGGGCGAGGATGCGCAGCTCGATCTGGCTGTAGTCGGCGACCAGCAGCAGCTCGCCCGGGCGGCGCGACGAAGGCGCGGCGGATGCGCTGCCCCAGCTCGGTGCGGATCGGGATGTTCTGCAGGTTCGGGTTGGTCGAGGACAGCCGCCCGGTGGCCGCCACCGCCTGGTTGAAGCGGGTGTGGAGGCGGCCGTCCGGGCCGACCAGCGCCGGCAGGGCGTCGACGTAGGTGGACTTGAGCTTGGTCAGCTCGCGGTAGCGCAGCAGGAGCTCGGCGATGGGATAGCCGCGGCGCCGCCAGCTCCTCCAGGGTCTCGGCGCCGGTCGAGTAGCTCTTGGTCTTCTGGGTCCGCTTGAGGACCGGCAGGCCCATCTTCTCGAACAGGATCGACGCCGAGCTGCTGCGGCGAGTTGAGGTTGAACTGCTCGCCGGCCTGCTTGTAGATCTCCTTCTCCAGGTCGGCCAGCTCCTGGCCCAGCTCGGCCGACATCTCCTGCAGGAAGCCGACGTCGAGCAGGATGCCGGCCTCCTCCATGCCGAGGAGCACCGGCACCAGCGGCGCCTCGATCTCCGTGTAGACCCGGGCGAGCGAGCCCGCCTCCAGCTCGCGGCGCATGGCCTCGGCCATCCGCGCGGGCCAGCTCCACCCGCTCGCCGGCGTAGGCGGCGAGCCGCGAGTCGCCCACCGGCGGCTCCTGCCCCTTGTCCCAGCCCGCCTCCTTGGCGGTGATCGGCCTTGCGGCTCAGCCGCTCCAGGGCCAGCTCGTCCAGCGAGTGGCCGTGGACCGACGGCTTCAGGAGATAGGAGACCAGCATGGCGTCGAACAGGGCGGACTCGCAGAGCGGGCCCGCGGGCAGAGGCGGAGGACCTCCTTGAGGTTGTGGCCGGCGAGGCGGACGCTGGGGTCGCCGATCCAGCCCTGCGAGGCTCGCCAGGGCGGCCTCCGCGCAGGCCGTCGCGCCGGAAGTCGGCGTAGAGGACCGGGCCCGTCCCCGGCCGCCGGCCGACCGCGAGGCCCAGGGGCCGCTCCTCGCCGAGCACGGCGACGTAGACCTCGCCCGCCCGCCGAGCCGGCCGGCCTGGTCCGCCCAGACCGTCCACGGAGCACCGCCTCCTCGGCGGGCGGGCAGCTCCTCGTCGCCGTCGGTCGGCGCCCGCCGGCCTCCAGCTCCTCGACCAGGGAGAAGAACTCCAGCTCGGTGAAGAGCTGGCGCAGGGCCTCGAGGTCCGGCGGGTCGCGGTGCAGCGCCTCGGGGTCGAAGGGGATGTCGCAGGTCGGTGTGGATGGTCGACAGCTCCTTCGACAGCCGGGCCTGCTCCGCGTGCTCGCTGGAGCCCTTCGCGGTAGGCCTTGCGGGAGACCTCGCCGGCGCGCTCGAGCAGCTCCTCGAGCGAGCCGTACTCCTGGATCAGGCCCTTGGCCCCCTTCTCGCCGATGCCCGGGCACGCCGGGGATGTTGTCGATCGAGTCGCCCATCAGGGCCAGGACGTCGGCCACCTTCTCCGGCGGCACGCCGAAGTCCTCCTCCACCTCGCGGGGCCGTAGAGCTTGTTGCGGCCGGTGTGGTAGAGGGAGACGCGGGGCTCGACGAGCTGCATCAGGTCCTTGTCGGCGGAGACCAGGACCACGTCGTAGCCCGCCTCGGCCGCCCGGCAGGAGAGGGTGCCGAGGACGTCGTCCGCCTCGTAGCCGGCCAGCTCCAGGATGGGGATGCGGTAGGCCTCCAGGACGCGGCGGATCCAGGGGAGCTGGCTCGCGCAGGTCCTCGGGCATGGGGCCGCGGTTGGCCTTGTAGTCCTCGAACTTCTCGCTGCGGAAGGTCCTGCCCGACGTCGAGGGCCACGCCGATCAGGTCCGGGCTTGTCCTCGCGCAGGAGCTTGCGCAGCATGGTGATGAAGCCGTAGACGGCGTTGGTCGGCTCCCCCCTCGAGTTGGAGAGGTTGCGGATGGCGTAGAAGGCGCGGAAGATGTTGGAGTAGCCGTCGATCAGGAACAGACGGGGCGGGTGGCGCTGGCGGTCGTCTCGGTCGTCTCGGGCATGGCGGGGACATTCTATGCCATCCTGCGTCCTGCCAGTCCTGGCACGGGTCTGGCACTGCCGCCCCTCGAGCAGTCAGGCCGGCTGCGAACAGAAAGGAGAATGGACATGGAAGTGAATGGGGCTGCTTTCGTGGATCGTGCTCGGCCTGATCGCCGGGGCCATCGCCAAGTTCCTGATGCCGGGGCGGGACCCGGGCGGCTGCATCATCACCATCATCATCGGCGATCGTCGGCGCGCTGCTCGGCGGCTTCCTGGCCACCTCGCTCGGCTTCGGCGGCATCTCGGGCTTCGACTTCCGCAGCCTGGTCATCGCCGTCATCGGCTCGATCCTGCTGCTGGTCATCTGGCGGATGATCTCGGGCGACGGCGATGACCGCCCTCGGTGAGGCTGGCAGAGGTCGGGAGAGGGCGATCAGGCGGTGAGGGTCCGCCGCGCCTGGCCGAGCAGGTGCGCCGGCCTCGGGCAGGATCAGCTTCTCCATGGCCAGGGCGACCGCCTTGGGCGAGCCCGGGAGCAGGAAGACGGCCTTGGTGCCCGAGCCAGTGCCGGCGGCGGCGCGGCTGAGCATGGCCGCCGCGCCCACCTGCTGGTAGGAGAGCATCCGGAACAGCTCGCCGAACCCCTCGACGCGGCTGGTCGAGCAGCGGCGCCGACCGCGTCCAGCGTGACGTCGCGCGGCGAGAAGCCGGTGCCGCCGGTCAGTCACCACCACGTCGACCCCCGGCAGCTCCAGCATCCGCCGCACGGCGCCGCGGATGGCCGCCACATCGTCGGGGACCAGAGTAGAATCCATCGACCCGGTGCCCCGCGGCTGCGGCCAGATCGCGGAGGCGTACGGCCGCTGACGTCGTCCTCCGGCCGCGCGGGTGTCGCTCACGGTGAGCACGGCGAAACCCAGGACGGCGGGGGCGGCGCGGCGGTGTTGCTCGGCGCTCATGCCGGAGGCTAGCACGTAGAGCGAGCTGGCGGAAGTGTCCGCTTCTGGGACGAGCCGCATCCCGCCAGCGGACAGACCCGGCCCGTGCAACGAACGCTTAAAACTTCAGCCAGTGATCAACGGACTTACGCCGTCTGAAACCTTGGCACGGGCCGTGCGTAGTAGGGACCGGAGAAACGACTATGGACATTCCTCGCACTGGACACGCAGAGAAGCGCCGCATGAGGCGAAACATCCTCATCGTGGCGGCGATCGCGGTGGTCTCGCTGATCACCTTCGGGCTGTCCCGACTCGAGCCGGCGGCTCCGACGGTCGACGAAGGAGACTCTCTGGATCGAGACGGTGAAGCGCGGCCCGATGCTGCGCGAGGTGCGCGGCCCCGGCACGCTGGTGCCGGTGGACATCCGCTTGATCTCGGCGCCGGTCGAAGGCGCGCGTGGAGCGCATCCCGGCGCTGCCCGGGCGTCGAGGTCCAGGCGGACACCGTGCTGCTCGAGATGAGCGATCCCGCAGACTCGAGCAGGCGGCCCTCGAGGCCGAGTCGCAGCTCCGGGCCGGCGAGGCCGACTACGACGACCTGCGCGCCCAGCTCGAGAGCCAGCTCCTGGACCAGCAGGCGCAGGTCAACGCCGGCCGAGTCGGCGAGCCGAGCAGGCCAAGCTGCAGGCCGAGGCGGACGAGAAGCTGGCCAAGGACGGGCTGATCCCCGAGCTCAACCTGAAGCTGCTCGCGGCTGCAGGCGGAGCAGCTCGTCAAGCAGGCCCGCATCGAGCAGGAGCGCTACGCTGCAGAGCCAGCAGCTCCAACGAGGCGCAGCTCGCGGCCCAGCGCGCCCGGGTCGAGCAGATGCGGGCCCTCTACGAGCTGCGCCGGCGCCAGCTCGAGTCGCTCAAGGTGCGGGCCGGCATCCCCGGCGTGCTCCAGGAGCTGCCGGTGCAGGTGGGCCAGCGGGTGACGCCCGGCACGATGCTCGCCCGCGTGGCCCGGCCGGAGAAGCTCAAGGCCGAGCTGCGCATCCCGGAGGTCCAGGCCAAGGACGTGCATGAGTCGGCCAGGACGCCTCGATCGACACCCGCAACGGCATCATCCCCGGCCGGGTGATGCGCGTCGCCCCCTCGGCGCAGGAGGCACCGTCATCGTGGACGTGGCCCTCGACGGGGCCGCTGCCCAAGGGCGCCCGGCCGAACCTGTCGGTGGACGGCACGATCGAGATCGAGCGCCTGACGGACGTGCTCTACGTCGGCCGGCCGAGCGTCGGCCAGGCGAACAGCAAGGTCGAGCTGTTCAAGCTGATCGAGGACGGCAAGACGGCCGTGCGGGTGCCGGTGGAGCTGGGCCGCACGTCCGTCAACACCATGGAAATCGTCAAGCGGCCTGCAGCGTCGGCGACCAGGTGATCCTCTCGGACACCTCGGCCCAGGACGGCTACGACAAGATCCGGTTGAACTGAAGAATATTGCACGGAAGTACCGCCGGCGAGATACGGAGGAATCATGAACACATCCGAGCCGCTCGATCCGCCTCGACGGCGTCACCAAGGTCTTCCTGACCGACGAGGTCGAGACCCACGCCCTGTCCGGGATCCACCTGGAGATCCGGAACGGCGAGTACGTCTCGATCGCCGGCCCCTCCGGCTGCGGCAAGACCACCCTGCTGTCGATCCTCGGCCTGCTCGACACGCCCAGCGACGGCAAGTACATGCTCAACAGCAAGGAGGTCGCCGACCTCTCCTTCTCGGAGCGGGCGCGCATCCGCAACCAGGAGATCGGCTTCATCTTCCAGGCGTTCAACCTGATCGGCGACCTCACGGTCTACGAGAACGTCGAGCTGCCGCTCACCTACCGCGGCATGGCCGCCAAGGAGCGCAAGGAGCGCGTCCAGGAGGCCCTGGAGCGGGTCGGCATGTCGCACCGCATGAAGCACTACCCGTCGCAGCTCTCCGGCGGTCAGCAGCAGCGCGTCGCCGTGGCCCGCGCCGTGGTCGGCAAGCCGTCGATCCTGCTCGCCGACGAGCCCACCGGCAACCTCGACTCGCAGCAACAGCGAGACCGGTCATGGAGCTGCTGGCGGAGCTGCACAAGGACGGCGCCACGATCTGCATGGTCACCCACGACCCGCGCTTCGCCCGCTACGCGCAGCGCTCGATCCACCTGTTCGACGGCCGCGTCGTCGAGGAGGAGCCGGGGTCCAGCGGGAGATCGAGAGCGCGAGCTCAAGAGGAGCGGATTCGAGGTCGTCTGACAAGGAAATAGGTACCCCGCGCATCGTGCGCGGGTGATGTTCGCGCGCCTTGACGGCTGCCGCACGATAGCGGCAGCCCTTTTTTTTGTCCCCTCGCTTGTACCAGGCTGGTAAAGTCATGGCATGAACCCCCTCGCCGCCAAGCCCCGGGTCCTGATCGCCGACGACCAGCGCGAGGTGCGCGAGGCCCTGCGCCTGCTGCTCAAGGCCGAGGGGTTCGAGACCGAGACCGCCGCCTCCCCGGCCGAGGTCATCCAGGCCGTCACCACCCGCGAGCTCGACGTGGTCCTGATGGACCTCAACTACACCCGCGACACCACCTCGGGCCGGGAGGGGCTCGACCTGCTCGCCCGCCTGCGCGCCATCGACGACTCCCTGCCCGTGGTGGTGATGACCGCCTGGGCGAGCGTCGACCTGGCCGTCGAGGCCATGCGCCAGGGCGCCCGCGACTTCGTCGAGAAGCCCTGGGACAACACGCGCCTCCTCTCCATCCTGCGCACCCAGGTCGACCTCGGCCGGGCGCTGCGCCGGGGCAAGCGCCTGGAGGCCGAGAACGAGCTGCTCGCGCTCCACGGGCGAGCCCAGCCTGATCGCCGAGTCGCCCGAGATGCGGCCGGTGCTCGAGCTGATCGAGCGCGTCGGCCCCTCGGAGGCCAACGTCCTCATCACCGGCGAGAACGGCACCGGCAAGGGGGTGGTGGCCCGCGCCCTCCACGCCGTCTCGGCCCGCGCCGCCGTGCCCCTGGTGACGGTCAACACCGGCGGCCTCTCCGAGGCGCTCTTCGAGAGCGAGCTGTTCGGCCACGTGCGCGGCGCCTTCACCGACGCCAAGGCCGACCGCGTCGGCCGCTTCGAGCTGGCCGACGGCGGCACGCTCTTCCTCGACGAGATCGCCAACATCTCCCTGGCCCAGCAGGCCAAGCTCCTGCGCGTGCTGGAGACCGGCGAGTTCGAGCGGCTCGGCTCGTCCAAGACCCGCACGGCCGACGTGCGCATCCTCTCGGCCACCAACGCCGACCTGCGCGAGGAGGTGGCGGCGGGCCGGTTCCGCCAGGACCTCCTGTTCCGGCTGAACACGGTCGAGATCCGCATCCCGCCGCTGCGCGACCGGCGGGCCGACATCCTGCCGCTCGCCGAGCACTTCCTGGGCCAGCACGCCCAGCGCTACCGCAACAAGCCTCCGGGGCTTCGACGAGGCGGCGCTGGCGGTGCTGCTGGCCCACCCCTGGCCGGGCAACGTGCGCGAGCTCGACCACGCCGTCGAGCGCGGCGTGCTCATGGGGCGCGGGGACGACTGGGTGCGGGCGCGCGACCTGGGGCTCCAGGGCCCCGTCCGCTCCCGCCCCGGCCCGGCTGGAGGACCTGCCGCTGGAGGACGTCGAGCGGGTGCTCATCCAGAAGGCGCTCGCCCGCTACGGCGGCAACGTCAGCCAGGCCGCCCAGGCCCTGGGGCTCTCGCGCAGCGCCCTCTACCGGCGGCTGGAGAAGCATGGCCTCTGAGGGGCTGGAGCGCCAGCCGGGACAAGAGACGCCGGCTCCCGGAATCTCGCCGGGGCGTCTCCTGCGCGGCCTGCGCCGGGGGTCGCTCGGCTTCGAGGACCGCATCCTGCTCTCGCCCTGGCGATCGGCCTGCCCGGCACCCTCCTCTCGCTGCTCTTCGTCTGGCTCGACCCGCACAGCCTGAAGCTGCGCTGGACGGTGACGTTCGCGGCCGTCTTCCTCTGGGCCTGGCTCGCCGTCAACCTGCGCGAGCGGGTGGTCCGGCCCCTCCAGACCCTGTCCAACCTGCTCTCGGCCCTGCGCGAGGGGGACTTCTCGCTGCGCGCCCGGCCGTCCCAGGAGGGCGACGCGCTCTCGCAGGTGATGCACGAGGTCAACGCCATCGGCGAGATGCTGCGCGAGCAGCGGCTGGGCGCGGTCGAGGCCACGGCCCTCCTCCACCGCGTCATGGAGGAGGTGGACGTGGCCGTCTTCGCCTTCGACGGCACGGCCGGCTGCGGCTGGTGAACCGCGCCGGCGAGCGCCTGCTCGGCGAGCCGGCCGAGCGCCTGCTGGGGCAGGCCGCGGAGGACCTGGGCCTCGCGGACCTCCTGGACGGCGAGGTCGCGCGCCTCCAGAGCCATACCTTCCCGGGCGGGCCGGGCCGCTGGGAGATCCGGCGCAGCACCTTCCGCGAGCAGGGCCTGCCGCACCGGCTGCTGGTGATCTCCGACCTCACCCAGACCCTGCGCGAGGAGGAGCGCCAGGCCTGGAAGCGCCTGATCCGGGTGCTCGGCCACGAGCTCAACAACTCGCTCGCGCCGATCCGCTCCATGGCCTCGACCCTGGCGGAGCTGCTCCTCCGCGAGCCGCCGCCCGAGGACTGGAAGGAGGACATGCAGCGCGGCCTCGAGGTGATCGGCAACCGCTCCGAGGCGCTGATCCGCTTCATGGCCGCCTATGCCCGCCTGGCCCGGCTGCCGCCGCCGCGCCGCGCGCCGTTGGAGCTGTCGGCCCTGATCCGGCGCATGGCGGCGCTGGAGACGCGCCTGCCCGTCTACGTCGAGAGCGGTCCGGAGGTCACGCTCGAGGCGGACGCGGACCAGCTCGAGCAGCTCCTGATCAACCTGATCCGCAACGCCGTGGACGCCGCCCTGGTGACCGGCGGCGGCGTGGGCATGGGCTGGCGGGCGGACGGCACCTGCATCGAGGTGCGGGTCGAGGACGAGGGGCCGGGGATCTCGAACACCGAGAACCTCTTCGTCCCCTTCTACACCACGAAGCCGGGAGGGAGCGGCATCGGCCTCGCCCTCTCCCGGCAGATCGCCGAGGCCCACGGCGGCACCCTGACGCTGGAGAACCGCACCCCGGAGCCGGGGTGCGAGGCGCTGCTGCGGCTGCCGGTGTAGGCCCCTGCCCCTCTCCCCGGCCGGGTGGGCGGAGGGCCGGGAGAGGGGTGAGGGTCTACTTCAGATAATCCAGCATCTGCTTCGCCGTCTCCGCGTCGGAATCGGTCGGCGAGAGCCGGAGGAACGTCTGGAGATGCTCCCGGGCCTGGGCCTTCTTGGCGTCATCCTTGGCGTAGGAGAGCCCCAGGACGTAGTGGGCCTTGGCGAACTTGGGGTCTTCCGGGGCGATCTCGACGACCTTCTCGAAGAAGACCGCCGCCTCGTCGTACTGGCCGGTACGGGTGCGCGCGGCGCCCTCGTTGAAGTAGCGCACGGCCGTCTCGGGACTGTTCGGATCGGCCGCGTGGAGGGCTTCCAAGGCCTCCCGGGCCTTCTCCCCGTCTCCCGCCGCGTTGAGCGCGTCGTAGCGGTTCCGCAGGCCCCGGACGTCGCCGGGCTTGAGGGCCAGGAAGCGGTCCGCGGTGGCCAGGGCGTCGCCGTACCGCTTGAGCTCCATGTAGACGTCGGAGAGCGCGGCCAGCGCTTCCGGCAGATCGGGGTTCTCCTTGACCGCCTCCTCGAACTTGGGAAGGGCCCCAGCCAGGTCATCGGCCTTCAGCTTCTCGACCCCGTCGTTGTAGGCGAGGATGGCCTTGTCGGTGCCCGTGAGCTCCTGGGGCGCGTTCGGGTTCGCCGCCGCCGGGGCGGGCTTGGTGAGGGTGAACGTCAGGCGGATGGTGTCCGCGATCTTGGGCTTGACCGGCCCCTCGAACGGGTTGTACCCCTCCTTCTCGGCCCGGATCTCGTAGTCCTGGGTGGCGTCCAGGACGAGCAGCTGGGCCTGTCCCTTCTTGTCGGTCTTCTTCTCCAGCTTGTAGCTCGTCCCCGGGCGGACGAGGACGACGTTGGCGCCTTCGATGGGCTTGCTCGTCTCGTCGTCCAAAACGGTGACCAGGAGCCGCCCCTCTTCCGCGGCGTGGAGCGAGCCGGCGAGCACGGCCGCCAGCAGGAGGGCGGTGTATGTCGAGCGGCGAATGGGAGTCATGGGTCGTTCCTTTCTAGGTTGTGGAACCGGGGGAATTGTACCCAGGATGTCCTCCAGAATAACGCCGGCGGGGTCTGATACGATTCCGCCCCTCTAGAGGAGGTGCCATGCTGGCCGAACGGATTCCCGCCATTCAGTCCGCCCTGGCCGAAGCCGGCCTCGACGGCTGGTTCTTTGCCTGCTTCCAGCAGAACGACCCCATCGGGATGGACCTCCTGGGCCTTTCGGGTGAGGGTAAGCTGGTGACCCGCCGCTGTTACTACCTGGTACCCCGCGAAGGGGAGCCGAGGAAGCTCGTCCACGCCTTGGAGCCCGCCATGCTCGACCACCTGCCGGGCCCTAAATCCGTCTACCTCACCTGGCAGAAGCATCGCGAGGAGATGGCCAGGCTCGTCTCCGGCTTCAAGCAGCTGGCGGCCCAGTACAGCCCCAACAACGAGCTGCCCACGGTCTCGCGCCTGGACGCCGGCACGGCCGAGCTCGTGCGGGCCGCGGGCGTCGAGCTCGCCTCGTCGGCCGACCTTGCCCAGCGCTTCGCCGCCACCTGGACCCAGGAGCAGCTCGAAGGGCACCGCCGCGCCAACGTCCATCTCCACCGCATCGCCCTCGAAGCCTTCCACAAGGTGACCGACGCCCTGCGGCGAGGGGACGAGATCGACGAGTACGCCGTCCAGCGCTTCATCCTCGACGCCATGGACCTCGCCGGCCTGTGGACCGAGTCGGACCCCATCGTGGGCGTCAACGCCCACAGCGCCGACCCGCACTACCAGCCCGGCGCGGGTGTGTCCTCCCCCATCCGCGAGGGCGACTTCCTGCTGATCGACCTGTGGGCCAAGGAGAAGCTGCCGGGGAGCGTCTACGCCGACATCACCTGGGTCGGGGTCTGCGCCGCCGCGCCCACGGACCGGCAGCAGGAGGTCTTCGACGTCGTGGCCGGCGGCCGCGACGCCGCCTGGGAGCTGGTGAAGAGCCGCTTCCCCCACCAGCCCGTGCGGGGCTTCGAGGTGGACGACGCCGCCCGCGAATTCATCCGCAAGGCGGGGTACGGCGACTTCTTCATCCACCGCACCGGCCACTCGATCGGCATCACCGATCACGGGCAGGGAGCCAACATGGACAACCTGGAGACGCACGACACACGCCTCCTGCTGCCCATGACGGGCTTCTCCATCGAGCCCGGCGTCTACCTCACCGGCGACTTCGGGGTGAGGAGCGAGATCAACGTCGCCCTGACCGCTGACGCGCCCGAGATCACCGGCGGCGAGCCCCAGCGCGAGCTGCTGCGGCTGCTCGCCTGACGGCCTTGGACGGATCGCGCGATGGCCGCGATGGCCGGCCGGGAGGCGAGGATTGGCGGGCGGACTCGCTCGCCCGGAGTCACCACAGCCGGCTCGACGCCGAGGCGAGCCGGCCCCTGGAGGACTTCGACGAGGAGAAGGCGGCGGCGCTCTGCGCCGAGATCACCCGCAATCTCCTCGGCGACTTCGCCCCCGCCCTGCTGCTCCTGCCCGGCACCGAGCGCCGCCGGTCCCAGGCCCTTCTCGCCTACGCCTGCACGCTCTTCGACTTCGCCCGGCAGCGGGGCGTCGAGGGGGAGCGTCTGGCGCAGATCAACCGCTGGGAGTTCACCCTGGAGGCCGCTCTATCAGGACAGCGGGTGGGCCAGCCCATCTTCGTCCGCATGGCCCGCGAGAACGAGCGCCGCCGCTGGCCCGTGGACGCCTTGGACGAGCTGGCCGCCTGCGCCCGCCGCCGGGCCACCCGCTCTCAGCCTTCCATGGTAGCCGACGCCGACGTGGAGGCCCTGAGCCTGGGCCGGGCCGTGGCCGCCGCTCTGCTGGAAAAGAGCCTCAATGCCGAGATCGACGGCCTCGCGAGCGCCCTCGTCCGCCTCTGGTCCCTCCAGCACCTGGGCGAGGAGATCGACCGCAAGCGCTGCCCCCTGCCCTTGAGTGAGGTCCAGGAGGGGGACGAAGGCCGCTTCAACCGGGATCAGCTCCGCGAGGCCACCCGCCGGGAGTGCCAGCGCCTGCGCCCCCGCCTGCTACGCGCCCCCCGCGGTCTCGTAGGCCTCCCCCACGGCTACCGCCGCGCCGCCGTGTTCTCTCTGCTGGCCGCCCTGCGCCTGCTGACGGAGATCGAGGACGAGAACCGGGACGTGCTCGCGGCGCCTCCCCGGCTGGGGGTGGGATCGCGAATCGGGTTCCTGCTGCGGGCTCGGTGGGTGGGACGATGAGTATGCTACAGTAACCGTCTATGGCGACTGACCCGAAGCAGCGGCTCACAATCCAGGAATATTTGGCCCATGAGCGACAGGCGGAGACGAAGAGCGACTATCTGGACGGCGAGACGTTCGCCATGGCCGGGGCCAGCCGCGAGCACAACTTGGTGTGTGGCGACATCTTCGGCTCTCTTCTCGTGCAGCTTAGGGGAAGTGGCTGTGAGGTCTATACCAGCGAAATGCGGGTGAGAACCCCTGACGATCTACTCACTTATCCGGACGTGGTCGTCGCCTGTGGCGAGCTGCTCTTTGATGACTCTGAGGTCGACACTCTGCTCAACCCGATCCTAATCGCCGAGGTTCTCTCACCGTCGACTGAAGCCTACGACCGCCTTACAAAATTGGAGCACTACCGGAGGACCCCTTCCATCGCCGAGATCCTTTTGGTGGCCCAGGACCGTCCTCGTATAGAGCACTGGGTGCGAGGGGGAGACGGCCGCTGGGTCGTTGAGGATGTCCAGGATCTCGATGCCACGGTCGAGTTGCTGTCGATCCAGTGCACGCTCCCTCTGAAAAGGGTCTACGAGCGTGCGCTCGGCTCGCTGATCCTCTCCACATAGATCTTCGACGCCGCCCGGAACCCCAGGGTCAGCGTCTCCCCTGAGTCGAGCCGCAGCTCGACGGCGTCCGCGACCTCGTCGCGGCTCTGGGCCGTCAGGCCGCTGCCCGGCTTCAGGCCCCTCCTTTCGAGGAGTTGGAGGAAGTCGCGGCTCTGGTCCCCCACACGGACCACCCTCAGAGGCTCTCCGAGACTGCAGTCGAGGAGGCTGGGCAGGACGACCTCTTCCACGACGCCATGGACGTCCGGGATGGGATCGCCGTGGGGGTCTGTCGAAGGGTAGCCCAGCATCTCGTCCATCCTCTCGATCAGGCGGTCGGAGACGGCGTGCTCCAGCTCTTCGGCTTCGGCGTGGACCTCGCTCCAGTCCATCCCCATCACCTTGACCAGGAACAGCTCGATCAACCGGTGGCGGCGCAGGACGTGCACGGCAAGCTGGCGGCCTGAGTCGGTGAGCCGCACGCCGCTGTAGGGCTCGTAGCTCAAGAGGCCGCTGTCGGCCAGCGTCTTCATCATGGCCGTCACCGTCCCCGGCGCCACGGACAGGGCGGCGGAGATCTGGCGCATGGAGACCAGGGCCTCCGGGTCGCGCTGCTGCTCCAGGAGGATGCACTTCAGGTAGTCCTCGACGGTGCTCGTCGGCATGAGAAACAGACTACCATGCTTGACATTTCACCTTGGCTACAAGATAATTTTGGTATGCCAAAAATCCAGCTTCTCCCTACCCTGATCCTCCCTTTCGCCCTTCTCATGGCAGGCTGCGGCGGCGGGGAGAGCACCCAGGCGGCCGATAAACAGGAAGGCCCCCTCCATGTGGTCGCGACGACGGGGATCATCGCGGACACCGCGAAGCGCGTGGCCGGGCAGCACGCCCAGATCACGGCGCTGATGGGCCCCGGCATCGATCCCCATCTCTACAAGGCGAGCGAGGGCGACGTCCGCCGGCTCTCCGAGGCGGACCTGATCCTCTACAACGGCCTCCATCTGGAAGGGAAGATGGGGGACATCCTGACCCGCCTGGCGCGCAGCCGGCCGGTCGTGGCGACCACCGAGGAGATCCCTCAGAACCTGCTGCGCGAGCCCCCGGAATTCGCGGGGCAGTACGACCCGCACGTCTGGTTCGACGTCTCCATGTGGCGGCACACCCTCGATCCCATCGTCCGCGAGCTTTCCGCTCTCGATCCGGCCCATGCCGGGGAGTTCAAGGCCAACGCGGAAGCCTATGGCAAGGAGCTGGACGCCCTGGACGCCTGGGTGAAGCAGCGGGTCGAGACCCTCCCGCCCGCGCAGCGGGTGCTGGTGACGGCCCACGATGCCTTTGGCTACTTCGGACGGCGCTACGGCATGGAAGTGGTGGCCATCCAGGGAATCAGCACTCTCTCGGAAGCCGGCCTCCACGACGTGGACCGGGTGGCCCAGATCGTGGTGGACCGCAAGGTGAAGGCGGTCTTCATCGAATCGAGCGTGCCACGGCGGTCGATCGAGGCTGTCAAGGCGGCGGTGCAGTCGCGCGGATACGAGGCGCAGATCGGCGGCCAGCTCTTCTCGGACTCGCTGGGCGGCGCCAACACCCCCGCCGGGACGTACCCGGGGATGGTTCGGGCCAACGTGGACACCATCGTCAACGCCCTGAAAGGAGAAACGCCGTGAGCCTGCCGGAGATCGTCGCCGCCCGGTTCCCTCGCGAGGAGGCCCCCGTGGAGAGGCCCTCCGGGGTGGTGCCGGCCATCGAGGTGCACGACCTCACGGTGGCCTACCGCACCCAGCCGGTGCTGTGGGATGTGGATCTCCAGCTCCCCGAGGGCCGGCTGATCGCCATCGTGGGACCCAACGGCGCGGGCAAGAGCACGCTCCTCAAGGCCATGCTGGGCCTCGTGTCCCCGGTGACGGGATGGGTGCAGATCTTCGGCGAGCCCTATGCCCGCCGCCGTTCCTGGGTGGGCTACGTGCCGCAGCGGGAGAGCGTGGACTGGGATTTCCCCACCAGCGCCCTCGACGTGGTGACCATGGGACTCTACGGCCAGATCGGCTGGTTCCGCCGCCCCTCGCGGCATCATCGGGAAACGGCCCTCGCCTGCCTGGAGAAGGTGGGGATGAAGGACTTCGCCCACCGCCAGATCAGCCAGCTCTCGGGCGGCCAGCAGCAGCGCGTCTTCCTGGCCCGCGCCCTGGCCCAGGACGCCCGGCTCTATCTCATGGACGAGCCGTTCGCCGGGGTCGACGCCACCACCGAGCGGGCCATCCTCTCCCTCTCGAAGGAGCTGCGCAACACCGGCCGCACCGTGGTGGCCGTGCATCACGACCTCCAGACGGTGGCCGAGTACTTCGACCACGTCGTGCTGCTCAACATGCGGCTGGTGGCGGCGGGACCCGTAACCACCACCTTCACGGCCGAGAACCTCCAGCGCACCTACGGCGGACGGCTGACCGTGCTGACCCAGGCCACCGAGGCCCTGCTCCAGCAGCGGGCGCTGCCGGGCCGCACGGAAGCGGAGGAGGAAGAATGGAGCTGAGCTTCACGGCCCGCAACGTCCTGATCGGGGCCACGATGCTGGGTGCCCTCGGGGGGATGCTCGGCAGCTTCGCGCTGCTGCGGCGCCAGAGCCTCCTGGGCGACGCCCTGGCCCACGCCGCCCTGCCAGGGGTCTGCCTCGGCTATCTGCTCACGGGCAGCAAGACCCCCCTGCCGCTCTTCCTGGGCGCCCTCGCCGCCGGCCTCCTGGGGGCCTTCCTCATCGTCGCCGTGGTCCGCTGGAGCCGGATCAAGGAGGACTCGGCCATCGGCATCATCCTCTCCGTCTTCTTCGGAGTCGGGCATCGTGCTGCTCACCTACATCCAGAAGCTGCCGGACGGCAATCAGAGCGGCCTCGACAAGTACCTCTTCGGCCAGGCCGCCACACTGGTGGAGGAGGACCTCAAGGTGATGGCCATCCTGGGCGGGATCGTGGTGGTGGCCCTCCTCCTCTTCTACAAGGAGCTGAAGCTCCTCTCCTTCGACCGCGCCTTCGGGGCCAGCCTGGGGTTTCCGATGCAGCAGGCTGGAGGTCCTCCTCACCCTGCTCCTGGTGGTGGTGGTGGTGGTCGGCCTGCAGACGGTGGGCGTAGTGCTCATCGTGGCCGCTCTCATCACGCCCGCCGCGGCCGCGCGCCAGTGGACGGACCGCCTGGGCTCCATGATCCTGCTCGCCGCGGGCATCGGCGCCGCGGCCGGGGTGACGGGCTCGCTTGCCAGCGCCCTGGTGCCCCGGCTGCCCACCGGCCCGGTGATCGTGGTGGTGTCGAGCGGCGTGCTGATCGTCTCGCTCCTCTTCGCCCCCCATCGCGGCCTCCTGTGGGCGCATGCTGCGGGAGCGGCAGGTGGCCGCGCCGGATCCGGCGCGAGAACCTGCTCAAGGATCTCTGGCTCCAGGGCGAGCGCCACGGAGAACTGGCGGGAGTACCTCTCCTGGCCGCTGCTCATGGGCGTGCGCGGGCAGACGGCCCGGGAGCTGGCGCGGAGCGCGCGGCCGCTGGAAACGGCGGGGCTCGTCGAGCAGTCCCCGCAGTTGACGCCCTGCGCCTCACCCCCGCCGGCCAGCGGGAGGCCGAGAGCGTGGTGCGCAAGCACCGCCTCTGGGAGCTCTACCTCACCCGCCGGCTGGAGCTGGCGAGCGACCACGTCCACCGCGACGCCGAGGCCATGGAGCACGCCCTCTCCGACGAGGCCGCGGTCAGGCTGGAAGAGCAGCTCGGCCATCCCGACCGCTCGATCCCCATGGCCGGCCGATCCCGCCGCGGAGGGCCGTCGCATGAGCCCGACGCTCAGTCATCCTGCTCGGCCGGCGCTTCGTTGGCGGCTAGCTGCGCCCTGGTCGGCTCGTTCCTGGTGCTGCGCAAGATGGCGCTCCTGGGCGACGCCATCAGCCACGCCGTGCTCCCGGGCATCGTCATCGCCTTCCTCGTCACCGGCAGCCGGGCGGCCGCTGCCCATGGTGCTGGGCGCGGGCGCCCTGGGCGCTCCTCACCGTGCTGCTGGTCGAGCTGTTCAACCGCAGCCGGCGCCTGCGCGAGGACGCCTCGATCGGCGTCGTCTTCCCGGCCCTCTTCTCCCTGGGCGTGATCCTGATCAGCCGCTACGCCGCGCAGGTGGATCTGGACCTCGACTGCGTGCTCTACGGCGAGATCGCCTACGCGCCCTGGGACACGCTGACCTGGGCCGGCCAGCGACTCGGCCCCAAGGCGCTGTGGGTGAACGGCTGCATCCTGCTGGTGGACCTGCTGTTCGTCCTCATCCTCTACAAGGAGCTGAAGCTCTCGACGTTCGACGCCGGCCTGGCCGCGACCCTCGGCTTCTCGCCGGTCCTCCTCCATTACCTGCTGATGAGCGCCGTCTCGGTGACCGTGGTGGGGGCCTTCGAGTCGGTGGGGGCCATCCTGGTGGTGGCCATGCTGGTGGTGCCGCCGGCCACGGCGCTACCTGCTGACCGAGCGCCTGGGTCCGATGCTGGCCCTGGCGGCGGCCCTGGGCGTCACCTCGGCGGCGGCGGGGCTACGGCCTTGCCCGCTGGTGGGACTGTTCGATCGCCGGGCGCCATGGCGCTGGTGGCGGGCATCCTGTTCCTCCTGGCCGCTCCTCTTCTCGCCTGCGCACGGCCTGCTGGCGCGGCTGCTGATCCACCGCCGCCTGGGCGGCCGGCTGGCCGCGGCAGCTCCTTCTCCTCCACCTGCGAAGGGCGGGGAGGGGCTGCCGGTCGAGGTGCTGGAGCGGCGCTTCGGCTGGGACCCGCGGCGCCTCCAGAGAGTGCTCTCGAGCTGCTCCGGGAGGGTTGGGTGGAGCGCGCGGGTGAGGGGCTGCGCCTGACGGCGAGCGGCGCTCAGGTCCTGGAGACCTCCGGGCGCATCAGCTCGCCCATCAGTTATAGGATGGAAGCTGGAAAAGAAGAGGAGATTGAACATGACATTGAGGACTGCCACGCTCGTCCTGGGCCTGGGCCTCGCGCTGGCCGCGCCCGCCCTCGCCCAGGATTTCTCCGACCTGCCGGACTCCATCGTGACCGACCGGCCGGACTTCACAGAGAGCACTTCCACGATCCCCCAGGGCCATTTCCAGGTCGAGGGGGGCTACACCTTCACACGCCAGGGGGACGAGGAATCCTCGTCACTGGGCGAGCTGCTGGTGCGGATCGGCACCGGCGAACGGGTGGAGGCCCGGCTCGGCATCGGCTCCTACAGCCAGGTCGATCCCGGCGTCCCCGGCTCCTCGACCCTGTCGGGTTACGAGGATCCGTTCCTGGGCATCAAGGTCCGGCTCAACGCGAGCGACCCGAACCTCATCCCCCCGGGCATCCCCAGATGGCCATCCTCCTCTCCACCTCCGTTCCCGTGGGGAGCGACGAGCTGACGTCCGACGAGTGGCAGCCGGAGGGCAAGCTGGCCCTGGCCTGGGACCTGACCGACTTCCTCTCCCTGTCGTCCAACCTGATCTACGGGTATCCCAGCGACGGCGACGACCGCTTCCACCAGCTCGGAGCGACCCTCTCGGCGAGCTTCTCGCTGACCGACCGGCTGGGGGCCTACGTGGAGTCCTACGGCTTCTCCAAGGAGAGCCTGGACGGCTCCTCGACCAACTACTTGAACGGCGGCGTGACCTTCGGCGTCTCGAACGACCTGCAGCTCGATATTCGCGTTGGAGCCGGACTGAACGATCCCGGCCCCAACTGGTTCGCCGGGCTTGGCGGGGCCGTGCGGTTCTAGTAGCTCTCGCCCGGCTTCAGGGTCACCACTTCGCAGGTGGTCCCGTCGTTCCCCAGCGCCTTCGCCAGCTTCTCGGGCGTGCCGGTCAGGACGGGGAAGGTCCCCCAGTGGATGGGGATCACCTGGCGCACCCCCAGGAAACGGCAGGCGCGGGCCGCCTGCCGCGGGTCCATGGTGTAGAGGTCGCCGATGGGCAGGAAGGCCAGCTCGGGCCGGTACATCTCGCCCAGGAGCTGCATGTCCGAGAACAGGGCCGTGTCGCCCGCGTGGTAGAAGGTGAAGCCGCCGGGCAGCCGCACGATGTAGCCCGACGCCACCCCGCCGTAGAGGATCTGGTCGCCGTCCTGAAGGCCGCAGGAGTGGTCGGCGCGGACCATGGTGACCTGGAGCCCGAGCACGTCCTGGCAGCCGCCCAGGTTCATGCCGGAGCAGTTCTCCACTCCCTTCCCGCCCAGCCAGTGCAGATCTCGAAGTTGGCCACGACCTTCTTGGGCTTGTGCTTCTTGCAGATCTCGACGGCGTCGCCCATGTGGTCGGAGTGGGCATGGGTGATGAGCATGGCGTCCAGGCGGTCGAGCTCCTTGTGCTCCTTGGGCAGGCGGGGTTGCCCTTGACCCAGGGATCGATCAGCACGACCTCGCCGCCGGGCAGGTCGCAGCGGACGGTGGCGTGGCCCAGGTAGGTGAACTTCGGACGCGGATGCTGGCTCATGTTTCCCCTCCCTTGAAGTCATCGAACAGGGATTCTATCGAATAGGATGTCTCCCATGAACGAGAAGATTCTCGAAGCCCTCGTGGTCCCCTACGACGTCGAGCGCCGGGACACCGCCATGGCCCGCGGCCCGGTGGGACGCTTCGGCGCACGGCTTCCTGGAGCGGCTCCGGAGCGCGGGCTGGGAGGTTCACCTGGACGAAGCAATGATCCCGGAGGGTCGGGAAGCCCGCCACAGTGTCGCGGTCGGGCGCTGGATCGCCCGGGCCGTGGCCGCCGCAGTGGCCCGCGGGCGCTTTCCCCTGGTGCTCTCCGGCGGCTGCCTCGCCACGTGGGGGTGGTGACCGGACTGCGAGATCCGGGCCGGACCTGGCGTCGTCTGGATCGACGCCCACGGCGACTTCAACACCGAGGACACCTCGCAGCGGCTACTGGGACGGATGGCTCTCGCCGCGGTCTGCGGACTGAGCCTGAAGGAAGGCCGGGAGGTGCTCGGCCTTCAACCTCTCGGTGTGCACCTGGTCGTCCACCTGCGGGGAGGTCCTTCGATCCGCTGGAGGTCGAGAATTTCCGGAGGCGCGGGCTCGCCGCCATCCCCCCGGACCGGATCGCCACAGCCGACACCCTGGAGATCCGGCAGCTCGCGGCCGCTCTACCTGCACGTGGACCTGGACGGCCTCGACCCCGCGGACGCCCCGGCTGTGGGCTTCCCCGTGCCGGGCGGCCCGAAGCTCGAAGACGTCCTGCGCTGCCTCGCCGTCCTCCCCGCCCCGGCCGCCATGACCCTCTCCGCCCTGAGCTTCGACCGGGTCGACGACGAGGAGGCCGCGCGGATGGTCGACACCTGCGTGCGCCTGGTGGCTGCGATCGCAACCCCTGAAAAGGAAAACGGCCGGGGTAACCGGCCGCCTTCGGGAACAAATCCGAGCCGAGTCGGCTCAGACCTGGAACTGCTTGAAGAAGTTGTCGCGGAGCTTCGCGTTGAACTCGTGGTCCGTCAGACGGTAGTAGATCGTCTGGGCGTCGCGGCGCGGAGCCACCAGGCCGTAGGCCTTGAGCTTCGCCAGGTGCTGGGAGACGGCCGAAACCGAAACCCCGAGCATCTCCGCGAGATCGCACACGCAGAGCTCTTTCATGTTCTCGAGCAGGTACAGGAGCTTGAGCCGGGTCGAGTTCCCGGCCAGGTTCATCAGCTCCGCCGCCTCCTCGATGTCCGGCGTCCCCTCAAGGTTCTGCCGGATCTGGGCCATTTCTTTCGATGACATGTTCGGCGCCTCGCCTTTCATTTTCTTACCTCCAAGTTTCATACAATTCAATTCCTATACCTTCTTACACTCCCCCCGGTGCACCCGGTGGGCCATGCAAGCTCAAGAACAGACCTGCAATTCTCACAGCGAGGTTGAACAATCTCGATTATACTCAGGTGTCGGACGGAAATCCAGCTCCAGGAAAAAAATTTTCGGCGGCTTGTCCCGTTTTGGCCTCGGCCGCACCTTACACAGTCCCAACAAGGCTTCCTGTAATTTCATTCCTCTCTTGACAAAAATCATCCAATTGAGCTATGAGTCGCAGCGGGACCTCCGGCTCCAGCCTGCGAGGGAGGGCCCACCCCTTGCACGGGTGGCTATAATTAGTACTATAAAACGGGCCGCGAAAGGAGAAGCCCATGCCTACAAATGTCGCATCGAGTACTGCACGAGCTGAAACTACTACCCCCGCGCCGCCAGTCTGGCGGCGGAGATCGAGAGGAAGTTCGGCATCAGGCCGAGCTGGTCCGCAGCCGCGGGGGCGTCTTCGAGGTCACCGTGGGCAACGACCTGATCTTCTCCAAGAAAAAGCTGGGCCGCTTCCCCCCGCCCGGAGAGGTCGAGAAGGAGCTCGAGCAGCGCGTCAGCGCCTGATCCCCTCCCCGCGCGTGACCCTCGCCCTCGTCCTCTCCCTCCTCCTCGGTGCCGGCCTTCTCGGGCTGGCGCTGAGGACGGAGGAGCAGCGGCGGAGGGCGCCCCCGCTCCCTCCTCCCCGGCTCCCCCCGGCAACACCGATTCTGCTCCCCGTCCGTGACGAACAGCACAACGTTCTCGACTGCGTGGAGACCCTCCTCGCCCAGACGGGCGGCCCCGGGTGCGGGTGATCGACGACGGCTCGACGGACGGCACCGCCGCCCTGGTCGCGGGGCGGGCCGCCGGGGAGCCGCGGCTCAGCTCTCGACGCCGGCCCGCTGCCCGACGGCTGGCGCGGCAAGGTCCACGCCCTGTGGGTGGGATCGCGGGGGGTCGACACCCCCTGGATCCTGCTCACCGACGCCGACACCCGCCACGCTCCCGACCTCCTCGCCCGGGCGCCTGGCGGCGGCCGAGGCGGCGGCTCGACGCGGTCTCCCTGGCCGGGCCCAGGAGGTGCGGGGCCTGGGCGAGAACCTGCTCATCCCGGCCGTCTTCGCCCTGCTCGACGCGCTCCTGGGCGACTGGCGGGCCGTGGCCGCCGGCGCCGGGCCGGCCGTGGCGAACGGCCAGTTCATCCTGCTGCGGCGGGAGGCCTGGGAGGCCTCCGGCGGGTTCGAGCCCGTCCGCAAGGAGCCCATCGACGACGTGGCGATCGCCGCCCGGCTGCGCGCGCACGGCTCCCGCACCGGCTTCTTCCGCGCGCGGGGCTGCGGGTGCGCATGTACCGCGGGTGGAGGAGACCTTCCGCGGCTGGCGGCGCAACCTGGGCGGGATCTTCGCCCGTCGCCGGGGACGGCGGCGGTCCTGGCGGTCCTGCTCCTGCCGCCCCTGGTGCTGCTCGCCGGTCTCCTCGCCGGCTCTGGGTGGAGGCCGCCCTCCTCTGGAGCGCCGGCGCCGCGGCCTCCATGCTCCTCCGCTCCGGCAGTGGGCACGCCCGGCTGGGGCCTGCTCTATCCCCTGGACGCCGTGCTGCTCGCCGGCGTGCTCGTCCTGGGCGTGCCGACCGGCGGCGGGGCAAGGGCGAGTTGGAAGGGGCGGGAGATGAAAGGGGTGATTTCTCACCGGAGACAGCCGCCTCATACCAGCAGTGCTGGCCGGAGGACTCCTCCACCGACACCGCCAGGAGGTCCACCCGCGAGCCCGCGAGGCCGGGGGCGAGATCGTGCCAGATCATCCGGGCGAGCAGCTCGATCGAGGTGTTGGCGAGGGGGAGCACCAGCGTGTCCTCCGCCGGGAAGCGGTAGCTCCGCTCGCCGCAGCGGACCTCGATCGCCTCGCCCTCCCGCGTCCAGTCCAGCCGGGGGCTCTCGCCCGGGAGCAGGGTGCGGCTGTCCAGCCGGGCGCAGATCCCGCGCAGCGTCCTCTTGAAGCTCTCCATGTCGACCAGCAGCCCCTCGTCGTCCAGGTCCTCCCGGACAGCTCCACCCGGACCCGGTAGTTGTGGCCGTGGAGGAGCTCCGCCCGGCCGTCGGCGAAGAGCGTGAAGTGGGCGGCGGAGAACTTGAAGTCTTCCTTGGCGAGGACGATGCGGTAGCGGGGCATGGCTGGGATTCTATGCCGCCCCGTTAAGATAGGCGCCTATGAAAGCCTCGCTCGCCGCCTTCCTCCTCCTCACTCCCCTTGCCATCCTGCCGGCCCGGCCGAGCGGCAACCCTTCGCGCCTCCGGACACTCCCTCCGGTACATGCCGACGCGGCAGTACGACCTCCAGCACCTGCGGCTCGACCTCGCGTTCGACTGGGACGCGAAGAGCGTCGCCGGCACGGCCACCAACACGCTCGTCCCCCTGCTGCCCGGGCTCCAGGCGCTGGTCTTCCACGCCGAGGGGCTCGACGTCCAGAAGGTGCGGGTGGGGGGCGCGGAGCGCCCGTTCACGGTCGATCCCGGCGCCGAGACCCTCACCGTGCGCCTCGACCGCGCCTACGGTCCCGGGGACAAGTTGGAGGTCGCCGTCGACTACTCGGCCCATCCCCAGGCCGGCCTCTATTTCGTGGGACCCGACGCCGGCTACCCCACCAAGCCCCGCCAGATCTACTCCCAGGGCGAGGCCGACCTGAACCGCCACTGGTTCCCGAGCTGGGACTACCCGAACGACCGCACCACGACCGAGATGGTCGCCACCGTCAAGCGCCCTCTCGACGTGGTCTCCAACGGCAAGCTGCTCGAAGTCACCGACCGGCCCGATGGCCGGCGGACCTTCCACTGGCGGATGGACGTGCCCCACACCATCTACCTGGTCTCGGTCGCCATCGGCGAGTTCACCAAGGTCGCGGACGAGTGGAAGGGGATCCCGGTCGAGTACTACGTGCCGCGCGGCCCGGCGACGCCGAGAAGGCCCGGCGCTCCTTCGGTGACACGCCCAAGATGATGGAGTACTTCTCGGAGGTCACCGGCCGGCCCTATCCCTACGCCAAGTACGCCCAGTCCGTGGTGGTCGACTACATGTGGGGCGGCATGGAGAACATCTCCGCCACCACCCAGACCTCGCGCACCCTCCACGACGCCCGCGCCGCCCTCGACTTCTCCAGCGAGGGCCTGGTCGCCCACGAGCTCGCCCACCAGTGGTTCGGCGACCTCGTCACCTGCCAGGACTGGCCGCACGTCTGGCTCAACGAGGGCTTCGCCGACTACTTCACCGCCCTCTACAAGGGGCACGCCCGCGGCGAGGACGAGCTCGCCCTGGAGATGGACAACCTGCGCGCCACCTATCTCGCCGAGGACGCGGACGAATACCGGCGGCCCATCGCCACCAGCGCTACGCCGACCCCATCGACATGTTCGACAGCCACAGCTACAACAAGGGAGCGCTGGTCCTGCACATGTTCCGCTTCCTCCTCGGCGAGGAGGGCTGGTGGAAGGGGTCCGCGCCTACCTGGAGCGCTTCGCCGGACAGACGGTGACCACCGCCGACCTCCAGGGCGTCCTGGAAGAGGCCACCGGCGTCTCCCTCGGCCCGGTCTTCGACCGCTACGTCCACGGCGCCGGCCATCCGGAGCTGAAGGTCAAGTGGGATTGGGACCCGGAGGCGCGGCAGGTGCACCTGGAGGTGCGGCAGGTCCAGAAGCTCGACGAGCAGACGGGCCTCTTCTCCTTCCCCATGGAGATCGCCCTGGTGGGATTGAAGGAGACCGAGATCCGGCGGGTCCACATCGCGCCCCGGGAATTCCAGGACCTCTACATCCCCCTCGGCCCGGACGACCCCGGCGACCCCGGCGATCACCGCCCGCGTACCGTGGTGCTCGATCCCAGCGGTTGGACCCTGAAGACGGTGGATTTCGACAAGCCCGCCGCCGAGTGGGTAGTCCAACTCGCGGGCTCGAAGCCTCTGGCGGCCAGGCTGGAAGCCATCCGCGCCCTGGGTGACCTGGGGGGTGCCGAAGCGGTGACGGCCCTCGGCCGCGCGCTCCGGGAGGAGCCCTTCCGCGGCCCTCGCCAGGAAGCGGCCAAGGCCCTGGGCAAGATCGCCACCGCCCCGGCCCTCGAAGCCCTGCGTGCCGGACTGGGTGACAAGGACAGCCGTGTGAGGACCACCGTCCTGGAGAACCTCGAGAGCTTCCCGGACAACCCCGAGCTGATCCCCATCCTGCGCCGCGCCCTGGAGCAGGAGGAGAGCTACTTCGCCCGGACCGCTGCGGCCACCGCCCTCGGAGCCTTCGAGAAGCAGCGTGCCGAGGTCGCTTCCATCCTGGTCTCGGCCCTCTCCCAGGACAGCTTCCGCGAGATGGTCCGCGGCGCCGCCTTGAAGTCCCTGGCCAAGATCGAGCCCAACCGCGCCTGGGAGCCCGCCCAGCGCCTGGCGAAGTATGGCGCCCCCATCGACAGCCGCGACGAGGCCCTGGAAGCCCTCGTCACCATCGGCCAGGAGAACCCCCGGCGGCGCGCCGACGTCCTCAAGGTCCTGGAGGGGTATCTCAACGATCCCTTCTACTCCCTGCGCGAGGCCACCTACCGCATGCTCGGCCGCCTGGGAGACCCGGCGGCCATCCCCGCCATCGAGCGCCGCGCCCGCTCCGAAGCGGACGGCCGCCAGCGCAGGAACGCCGCCAAGGCCATTCAGGAGATCCACACGAGCAACCTGAAGGGGAAGGAGGAGCAGGCCCTTCAGGAGAGGATTCAGCAGCTCGAGCGGGAGACGGAGGTTTTGAAGGAACAGTTGCGGGCCCTCACCCCCTAGGAGTGAGAGCCCGGGGAGGGGGCCTTTACCGCTTCTCCAAAGCCCCCTCCGCCTTGATCCGCCCCGCCCGTCCCACGAGATCCCCCAGCTCCCTCACCCGATCCTGGGTGCTCTTCGGCATCCCCGCCGAGGCCGCCCGGATCTCGCGGTTCACATCCGAAAGCATCCCCTTGGCCCACGGCGACTCCCGGAGGATCTCGGCGAACGCGCCCACGGAGGCGGCCAGCCGGAAGCCCGGCGAAGCCTTCTCCCAGGAGGGCGCCAGATCGGAGAGGCGGATGCTGCGCGCCGTCTCCGTCTGGTTGCCTACCACCGGCGCCCGGTAGCGCAGGTGCAGCGTGGCGATCTGACCGCCGGCCGGCACGTTGGGCCTGAGCTCCACCTCGTAGAGGGCGGTCACACTGTGGCCGGCGCCGATCTCTCCGGCGTCCACCTTGTCGTCGCGGAACCGCTCGTCGGCGATGGCCCGGTTCTCGTAGCCCAGCAGCCGGTAGCGCGCCACCACGGCCGGGTTGAAATCCACCTGCACCTTGGCGTCCTTGGCGATCGTCTGGAGCATGCCGGTGACCTCCTCCACCAGCACCCTCTTCGCCTCGTCGAGCGTGTCGATGTAGGCGTAGCGGCCGTCGCCCTTGTCCGCGAGCTGCTCCATGAGGTGGTCGTTGTAGTTGCCCATGCCGAACCCGAGCGTGGACAGCTCGATGCCCCGCCGGGCCTCGCGGCCGATCTGGCCCAGGATGGCCTGGGGACCGGCGTGGCCGACGTTGGCGACGCCGTCCGAGCAGAGGATGATCCGGTTCGAGGCGTTCTGCCGGAAGTTCCGGATAGCCACCTCGTAGCCCAGCATCAGCCCGGCCTCGGCGTTGGTCGAGCCTTCCGGCCGCAGCCGTTCGATCGCCTGCCGCACGGCCTCCTTGTCGCCGGTGGGTTCCAGCAGGAGCCGCGCTTCGCCGCCGTAGACCACGAGGCCGATCCGGTCCGTAGGCTTGAGCTGGTCGAGCAGCAGTGAGAGCGACTTCTTGACCAGTCCCAGGCGGTTCTCCATGTCCATGGAGCCCGAGACGTCGATCACGAACGTCATCACCACGGGCCGGCGGTTGGCCGGGTCCACCACCCGGCCGCGGATGTTGAACCGCAGCAGCCGGTACTGGGGTCCCTGGGTGAAGGGCGACGGCGCACCCTCGGCCCGGATGGCGAAGTCCCCGCGCGACGGCGGCGCATCGCCGTAGTCGAAGAAGTTCACGAACTCCTCGACCCGCACAGACCGGGGGTCCGGCAGGTTGCCGTCCGTCAGATACCGGCGCGCCACCGTGTAGGACGCCGTATCCACGTCCAGCCCGAAGGTGGACAGCCGGTCCTTCTCCGTGTCCTCGAACCCGTTGACGCCGGCCGACTTGTAGCGCACGTCCGCATAGGCCTGGCCCGGCTGAAGATTCCCGGCCCGCAGGGGCTGGCCGCTCTCGTTGCTGCCCACGGCGATGCGGCTTGTAGAGCCGCCCGCGGCTCCGCCCGGAACGCCGCCTACGACTCCACCCGGAACGCCCCCGACGACTCCGCCCTCGACGCCGCCTACCACCTCTTCCGACATCACCACTATGTTGTCCTCGACCTCGGCGGGGGACATGGGTTCGGGAGCGGGAGCGTTGGCGATATAGCCCAAGTTCTTGAGAGCCTGCCGCTCTCCCCGCGCCCTCGGCTTCGCCGCCGGAGGAGGCGGGGGCGGGGGCGGCGGTGGGGGCACAGGAGCATCAAGCTCCTTGGCTTCCTGGAGGAAAGCCTCGGCGTCCTGCTCGACGGCAGCCTTGTCCTTGTTCTCTGCCTGCTTCTTCCCGGACTGCAGCTCGTTCCCAGCCAACGGGGCCGCGTTGGACTCCGTGGATGGCGCGGGAGCCGCGGAAGGGGAAGGCGCCGGCTCCGCTTGCTGATCCCGGGGCGCCGCCACCCTCTCTTCAGCCTCTTCGGCCATCTCGGCCAGGGGAGCCGCCTGCTCGCGCACCTGGAGAGCCACCAGCCCGGCTCCCGCCATCACCACCAACGATGCTGCTATCAACCAGCGCTGCTTCGTTGCCATGGGGCTCCTCCTTTCGGCTCCCGGTGCCTCGGTGCCGACCGTGATCGAATCGGGAATCTCGCTCTTGATCTTGTCCAGCAGCCCGGCCGGCGGCTCGAAGTCCTCCCGCTCCGCCAGCTTCCGGGCGATTTCGCGCTCGTTCAGCCTGCTCATCGGACGTCCTCCTCGAGGGCCAGGGCCAGCATCCCCAAAGCCCGCTTCAGGCGCTTGCGGATGGCCACCGCCGTGACCCCCTCATGGCGCGCGATCTCCTTGACCGGCAGGTCCCCCCAGAAGAGGGCCGTGACGGTGAAACGCAATTCGTCGGGCAACGAGAGCACCGCGCGCCGTAGCCGGTCTCCCGTGGCCCCCCGGTCCACCGTCTCGTCAGCCAGCGGCGCGGGGTCCGGCACCGCCGTCTCATGCTTCTCTTCGAGCGGCACGAGACGCCGGGGCCGGCGCATGTGGTTGAGGAAAGTGGTGTAGGCGATGCGGAACAGCCAGGTCGAGAACTGCGCCCGGCCATCGAAGCCCGGCAAGGCATCCCAGGCCTTGCGGTAGGTCTCCTGGGTGAGATCCGCCGCAAGGTCCGGATCGCCGCAGAGCCGGCGCTGGAGAGAAAAGACCCCGCGGTAGGTCCGCTCCACCAGCTGCTCGGCGGCTTTCCGGTCCCCGGCGGCCACGGCGGCGAGCAGCCGCCGTTCTTGGGCTCCATCGGGTTGGTCCCGCACTTCGCCTCCCCAGACGCTTGTCGAGACTGCTGTTCGTGTCGTGTTCATCCTAAAGGCTTAGACTCCCCTGACCGAAAAAAAGTAACCGGGCTCGGTGCGTCCCTCTCTTCGTTCCGGTTTTCCCCTCTCTTGGGCGGGTATTCCCCTCGCTTCGTGCGCCTCTGCCCTCTCGTGGGCGGCCTCTGCCCTCTCGTGGGCGGTGTCTCCCCTCGCTTCCTCCGGCATTCCCCTCTCCTGGGCGGACTCTCCCCTCTCTTGATGCGGTTCCGCCCATCCTTGGGCGGGTTCTCCCCTCTCTTGATTCACTGCTCCCCTCTCTTGGGCGAGCCCAAATAAGGAAGGGGAGAGAGCCACGAGAGAGGGGAATACCGGAACGAAGAGGGGGAGACCGGCGGGAGCGCTCCCCGTCAAGCGGGGAACCACTCCCGGAGGCGGGATCGCTATCCCGCTCCGTGCCCACTCTTCGTACGAGGTCGAAAAAGACTGCCGGGGATCGGGGGAGGCCTGCCCTGCGCCGCACCATCTCTAGCGCGCGTTTGGGGTCCCTTGGTCGAGAAAGGGGAACGGATTGGTGGAGGCGTAGATCAAGCCGTTCGTATCGAGGAGGATCATGGCTCCCGGGTCATGGCCTTCAGAGAGTCCCAGGTCATTCTCGGCCGCAGAGGGGCGGCGGCGATGGCCTCAAGGCAGCGATCCACACTCATCCTGGATCCTGGCTCCGGACGTTCGAGACGCACCAGCAGTAGACGGCCTTCACCCTGGCCCTGGATATCGAAGATGTCTCCGGGTTTTGCCGCAGGCAGGACCACACGCCGCTCTGCATCAACAGTCGAGGTCGCCATGGGCGGATTATCCTCTGGATCTGACCGAGAGTAACGCTTGCCCCGGCTCTCCCCTCAGGCAGGGAACCACTCCCGCAGACAGTGCTTGAGCTTCGCGAACGCGGGATCGCTACACCGCTCCGTGCCCACACTTCGTGCGAGATCGGAAAAGAGGGCCGCGGACTGTGGAAGGCCTACCGTGCGCCGCACCATCCCTAAGGCCCGCTTGGGATCGGAGGGTTTGAGCGCCCCCTTCTCCAGGAGGCTCTTGCCCTGAAGCCATTCCCTCAGTGGAACCGTGTCCCGCCATCGCAGGATGAGATCGACCTGGGGAGAATCGCTCCAGACCCAGATCTCCAGCTCCGGAGAGATGACGACGGCGGCGGCCCGGTCCTGCCAGCCCGACTCGCCGAGCCGCCTCTCGATGTCCGCCTCCAGAGTGGACCGGTCCTCTCCCTCACGGCCGCACCCCGCGTGGTCCAACAGGACCAGGGCGCGTTCGTACTGGTTGGCGAAGGGCCGCAGGAAATCGTGGGACCGATGGCAGCACCCGGGGTCCCGGTCGGGGTGGACATAGAGGTCGAAGGATACCGGACGGAATCCCAGGGACTGGTGCCGTGGCAGAAGCCCCCTGAGGGACATCTCCATGTCCTTGTCGGCAACCAGGAGAATGAGGTCTTTACGAGAGGGGCCGCGCTCATCCCAGGACGCCCGCGGCGAACAGCGTTCCCAGCGTGGTCTCGTGCTTCCAGTCCCGGAGCGCCGGATGCTCGCTCCCGCGGACGATCTCCGTGGCCCCCTCGGCGTTCTTGCTGAAGCAGAGGATTTGCTCGGCCTCGACCGTGCTCAGGACCACGGGAGAGTGGGTCGCCATCAGGACCTGGGCGTTGTAGACCGAGGAGAGAGACTGCGTCATCGTCTCGATCGCCCGTGGGTGGATCCGTTCTCGGGCTCCTCGATGAGATAGATGCCCTTGAAGTCTTCCAGATACGCCGGCAGGGTGAGGGCGAGCATCCTCAGCGTGCCGTCCGAGGCCATCCAGGAGGGGACCTTGAGGCCACCGCTGTACTGGAGGACGAGGTAGCGGTGACGATCCTCGGGCCGCTCGATCGTGTCGATGTTCTCCAGATCGGGAAAGGAGGTCTGGAGATGGGCGATCCACTGCCGGAAGCGCTCGGGGAACCGTTGGCGCAGATCGGCGACGACCCAAGGGAGGTTGGAGCCGTCGGGCGGAAGCCAGACCCTGGGCCTGGCGGCTGGCCTTGCGGATAAGGGTGCTATTCAGGACGAGTTGCTGGATACCCGAGCTTAGAACGCCTCCCAGCCAGTGAGTGACAGGAAATAACTCTTCATCAACCGCAAGATTGCCCAAAGCTGAGCGCCTTAGCATCTTGTTTGTACGAGTCTTCCAGGTTCTCAACTCTTTCACTGGTATTTCCGCGTAGAATGCGCCGCCCCAGTCAACTCCCCTATCTATGGGGATGTGAGCTTGTAGATTATCTTCAGGCTTGGCGAGCGTGTCCGGAGTGCCTGACCTCACGGTAGTTCCCGCCTTGGCCTTTTTGAGGCGAACTCGCTAGACTGAATACCTCGCTCCTGAGTCCGCTTATCAAGCCCAACCGTCACTTCATAGCGGACTACATCAGCTCCAGCTTTAATCGGGAGCCCACGCGACTTGTCTGGCATGCCAACTTCAATTGCCAGCTCGAAGTGCATTCCTTCACCGCGCCAGACCAAATCGTAGAAATTCTGCGTCCGCTCCTCGATCGCCGCATCAGGACCGTCCAAGATCGGCCATCCCAAGAACGCGATCACGTCCAGGAAGGTCGTTTTCCCGCTGGCGTTGGGGCCAACGAGGACGTGGAACGGACCAAGAGGCTGGCTGATGTACCGGAGGCAGCGGTAGTTGAGGGCTTCGACGAGCGTGATCATGGCTCAGGGAGGATCATATCCGCTTTCCGCAAAGCCTCTGACGGTTGGGATCACGCGAGACCCGAAGGATCTCGATTTAAATAGCCTGGCGCTTCAGCGCCCGACCGTGCGCCCCCTCCCTCCCCTCCGCCCTGAAGGGGTGGTGCTTTTCGGACCGTTGGGTCCCGCCCCTTCGGCGGCGGAGGGGTGGGTGGGCTCCTGTTCCCGGCGCTGAAGCGCCGGGCTATACCAATTCCGCCCCTTCGGGGCGCACGGCCTCTTCCCACTCCTGCAGAGCAGGACCGCTCGTCTCCTCAAGAATCTCTGGACCTCCTCGCGGAAGGCCTCGAAGCTCGCGGCGTCGGAGGCGATGTAGAAGAGGATCGTCCGGAACGCCCTGCTCAACTCCGCCAGGGCCTCGGCCGGGCTCTTTCCGGAGGCGGCAAACCCTCCCGGATTGACGCCCTCCACGACCTCGCCGCCTTCTCTGGTCAGCAAGGCCCGGCCAGAAAGGGAGCTCTCGCAACAAAGCCGCTCCTTCGACCGACTCGCGCTGATCAAACACCAAAGGGCAGCGGGTCATTGGATGCCTCCAGGTTCATCGAGGTCAGCGATCCGTCCCCCCGTCCGATGCCGCGCCCGCGTATCGTCGAGAGAGCCGGTCTCCGACACCTCCCGCGCCACAGCCAGGGCCTTCTCCATCGTGCCGTGCACGGTGAGACGGTCGCGGTGCCCCGGGAGACCCGACTTGGCGAGCGCCCGCAGGGGCTGGCCCTGGACGCCGCCCAGGACCACGATCATCCCGAGCTGATGGAGGCGGGCCACGGCGGATTCGAGGCTGACCAGGCCGGTGGCATCGATCACAGGCACCGAAGAGAGGTCGAGCACCACGACCTGATCCCCGTGGGCACCCTCTGGAGGGCGGACATGGCCTTCTGTGCCGCGCCGAAGAAGAGCGGGCCGGCCACCTCGTAGACCAGCACGTTCTTCGGCAGCCCCTCCAGGTGAAGGGGTGCTGGTCCACCAGCCGGACGTTCGAGACCTCCGCCATGCGCCGCATGAAGAGGAGCGCCGCCAGGAGCACGCCCACGGTTACCGAGACCACCATGTCGAAGATCATGGTCAGGCCGAAGCAGGTCAGCAGCACCAGGACGTCGCTCCGCGGCGCCACCCGCAGGGCGTGCGCGAAGTGCTTGGCCTCGCTCATGTTCCAGGCCACCACCAGGAGCAGCGCGGCGAGCGAGGCCATGGGCAGGTAGCCGAGCACCGGCGCCAGCAGCAGCACCGCGAGCAGCACGAAGACCGAGTGGAAGATGGCGGCGAGGGGCGAGCGCGCACCGGAGCGGACGTTGGTGGCCGTGCGGGCGAGCGCGCCCGTGGCCGCGATGCCGCCGAAGAAGGGCGCCACGATGTTGCCCGCGCCCTGGGCGACCAGCTCGGCGTCCGGATCGTGCGAGCCGCCCGTCATGCCGTCCGCCACCACGGCCGAGAGCAGCGACTCGATGGCGCCCAGCATGGCGATGGCGAAGGCCGAGGGGGAGCGCGCGGAGGAGCTCGAAGGAGAGGCCGAGCGGCTGGCCTTCGGCCCCGGCAGGTTCCAGGGGAGCCTCGGCAGGGCGGGAGCTGCGGGATGCCGTCCGCGAACCGGCTGTGGATGGTCGCGACCTCGAAGCCCGGCACCAGCGGGTGAGCAGCGCGGCCAGGATCCCCCCCAGGCCCAGGGCGATGAGCGGTCCGGGGATCTTGCGCGTGATCCGCGGCCAGAGGAGCAGCACGGCCAGGGTGAAGAGGCCGATCGCGAGGTCCTGCCACCGCACCGTGGGCAGCGCCCGCGCCAGCGCCGCCACCCGCTCCAGGTAGTGCTCGGGCATGTGGGCGACGGAGAGGCCCAGGAAATCCTTGAGCTGGAGGGTCGCGATGACCACGGCGATGCCGGCCGTGAACCCGGTGGTGACGGGATAGGGCACGAACTGGATCAGTCCCCCCAGGCGGGCGACGCCCATGATCATCAGGAGGATGCCGGCCATGAGGGTCGCCAGCACCAGGCCGCCCAGTCCGAACCGGGCGGAGATGGGCGCGAGCAGGACCACGAAGCGGCGGTGGGACCCGAGACCTGGACCATCGAGCCGCCCAGGGCCGCGATCAAGGAGCCGGCGATGATGGCGGTGTAGAGCCCGTACTGGGGCGCGACCCCCGAGGCGACCGCCAGGGCCATGGAGAGCGGCAGGGCGACGATGCCGACCACCATGCCCGCGAGCAGGTCCGCGCGCAGGTCGTCGCGGCTGTAGCCATGACGGAGCCGTTCACGAAGAGCTGTCCCCAGGCGCAAAGGGACGGAGGTAACGGCTGCGGCCAAGTCTGCGTAACGTCTGGGCATGGGAGATCAGCCCTTCTTCCAGAAGAAATAGAACGGGATGCCGGCCAGCACCAGCAGCAACCCGGGCCAGGTCGTCTGCGTGCGGTAGACCAGCAGGGCCAGCACCACGAGGCTCGCCCCGACAATATAGAAGGCCGGCACCACGGGATAGCCGAACGCCCGGTAGGGCGTTCCGCGTCGGGCCGCGTCCGGCGCAGCACGAAGACGCCGATGATGGCGAGGATGTAGAAGAGCAGCACGGCGAAGATCACGTATTCCAGGAGGTTGGAGTAGAGGTTGCCGTACTGGACCAGCCCCGCCTCGTCGACCGACCGCGTTCGCGGCAGCACCAGCAGCGAGGCCCACACTCCCTGGATAGCAAGTCCCACGGCCGGCACGTTCTGGCGGTTGAGGCGGCCCGCGCCGCGGAAGAAGAGCCCGTCGCAGGCCATGGCGTAGTAGATCCGCGCGCCGGCCAGGATCAATCCGTTGTTGCAGCCGAAGGTGGAGATCATGATGGCGATCGCCATGATGGCCGCTCCTCCCCCACCCAGAACCGTATCCAGCACGGCGGTCGCCACCCGGTCGTCCGCGGCGTTGCGGATGCCTTCGAGCGGCAGCGCCCGCAGGTAGGCGAGATTGGTGAGGAGATAGAGGATGCCCACCAGCACCACCCCGGCGACGAGAGCGATGGGCAGGTCGCGCCGGGGGTTCCGCAGCTCGGCCGCGGCGAAGGACACGTCGTTCCACGCGCCGGACGAGAAGAGCGGTCCGACCAGGGCCAGGATGAAGACGGCGAACAGGGCGAAGCCCCCCTCGCTGGCGTTCACCGCGGGCACGCCGGGGAGGTCCGGCGTCACCGTGACCGTGGTGACCGCGCCAGCGGGCGTCCAGAGATCCTCGAAATTGCCCACGGCCCGGCCCACCGCCAGCCCGAGCACGATCAGGGCGAGGAGCGCCAGGGTCTTGGTCCACGTGAAGACGTTCTGGATCCGCTTGCCCGTCTTGATCCCCCGGGTGTTCACGAAGGTCAGGAAGACGATCAGGAGGATCGCCACAAGCTGCTGCGCCGACAGGCTCACGGCATACCCGTCGGAGAGAGCGACCGGCTCCACGATCCACGCCGTGGACGAAACCGCCGGCACCAGCACACCCAGGAAGCGGAGAACGCCACCGCAACCGCCGCGATGGTCCCCGACTGGATGACCATGAACATCGCCCATCCGAAGAGAAAGCCCATGAGCGGCGAGTAGGTCTCCCGGAGGTAGACGTACTGCCCGCCCACCTGGGCATCATGGCCGCCAGCTCGCCATAGGAGGTGGCCGCCGCCGCGATCAGCAGTCCGCTGAACACCCAGGCCGCCAGCAGCCACCCCGCCGAGCCGAGCTGGCGCACCACCCCCGCGGAGACGATGAAGATGCCGGAGCCGATCATGGACCCCGCCACGACCATGATCGAGTCGATCAGGCCAAGCTCGCGGATGAAGCCGCGGCCTTCCTCTGGAGTGGCAATGGGTTTCGACATGAGGGATCCCGAAAGTGGGATCAAAGATAGAGGATGGGCGATGGTTTGGGTAGGGGGGCCAGGCCAGCCTCCTTCGCCAGGGATTGAGGCGGTCGCACCCCCGCCCGGGCATAAATGCCCGGGCTAGTCGAAAAGAGCCCCCTGAAGGGGACTCAAGCAGTCGGGTTCACCCGGCTGTTTTACCTAGCCCGGGCATTTATGCCCGGGCGGGGGTGCGGTAATAGAGATCTGCCCCCTACCCCTCCTCTTTCCGCACCATCTGCACCACCACCTCCATGTGCCCCGTCTGGGGGAACAGGTCGACCAGCGCGATGCTCTCCACCTGGAACACATCCTGGAGCGAGCGCAGATCGCGGGCCAGGGCGGCGGCGTGGCAAGAGACGTAGGTGAGCCGGGCCGGGGGGAGCCTCTTGAGCTGGCTCCGGGTGCGCATCGCGAGCCCACCCCGGGGCGGGTCCAGCAGCACGCGGCCCACCTGGGCGGGGAGCCTGTGATCCAGCTCTCCACGACCTGGTTCACCATCTCGATGTTGTCCACCCGGTTGCGCTTGACGTTCATGCGGCCGAAGCGCGAGCCGATCTGGTCCGCCTCGACGGCGATCACCCGGCGGTACTTCCGGGAGAGCGGCAGGCTGAAGAGGCCCACACCGGCATAGAGGTCCAGGGCCGTGTCCCCTTCCCATGGCCCCACCGCCAGCTCGATCAGCTTCGGCAGCAGCCCGCGGTGGGACTGGAAGAAGCAGCGGGCGTCGTAGGAGTAGGTGAAGTCCCCCACCCGGGTCGAGACCTCGCCGTGAGGCAGCCCCTCGACGACCGGGGACACCGTGACCTCCCCGCCATCTCCCGCCGCCAGGTCCAGCCGGCGCGGCGCGTCCGGTCCCAGGACGGCTGGCAGCTCGGCGAGCAAGGCTTCGAGCTCCGGCACCAGCAGGGGGCAGCGGGAGACGGGGATGACCGTGTTCGTGCCGCGGGCGTGATAGCCCACCTGCACGCCGCCCGCCACGGGATCGATGTCCGTGTGGATCTGAGTGTGCAGGCGGTACCCCCAGGGCTCTCCCGTGATCACGGGGGTGTCCGGAGGCAGGGTGAACTTGCCGATGTGCTCCAGGGTCTCCCGCACGGCTTCGGCCTTGAGGCGCGACTGGGCGGCTTCGTGCAGGTGCTGGAGGTCGCAGACGCCCGTGAGGGAAAGCTCCGGCACGGGATCGGGCCGGCGGTCCGGACCGGGCTCCAGGATCTCCACGATCTCCGCCCGGCCGTAGTCGGGCTTCCGTTCCGTGATCTTGATCCGGAGCCGGTCGCCCGGCGCTGAGCGGGGAACGAAGATCGTCACGCCTTCGAACCGGGCAAGCCCCTCGCCGCCGGCCACGAGCTTTTCGATCCTCCCCACCAGCTCCTGGACGTCGGTCAGCTTGGCGCCGGGAGGAGGGGGCATGTCCAGCGGGAGCGGAGGCACGACCGATACGTGTCCGTCGAGGACTTTCTGGGCGAAGCCGTGGGCCTCGGAGCTCTTTCTCGGTGGTTGCCGCGGCGGCCGCGCCTCGGACGAGTCTTCCCTGCGGCGGCGGAAAGGACCACGGCTCCCGGGCCGTCAGGAGGACGGCGCGGCGGACGGCGGTCATCCGGACGCTGGTCGTCCGCACGCCGCGCCTCGGAGCCCCTCGGCCCTGGCCCGCCCGGACCGCGAGGTCCCGGACCACGAGATCCCGGACCACGTCCTCCCGGCCCCCGCCGTCCTGGACCCGACGGCCCTGCTCCCGGACCGCGACCGCGGCCTCCTCCTGGGCGTCCAGGCCCTCTGCCTTCTCCTCCTTGCCGTCCTCTCATCCCACCTGTCCTTCCACGAGAATGTGAATGCGGGACGCCAGCTCCGGCAGGCGCCGGTCGACCTCGGCCCGCAGCTCCTCCACCCGGAACCGCCGGGAGAGGTGGTGCAAGACCAGGGCCTCGTTCCGGAATTCAGCCGCCCAGTGGGCGATGTCCTCCAGATGGAGGTGCTTGAAGCGCTCCCCCTTGTCCCGGTGCTCCTCGCCCAGGAAGGTGCACTCCAGCATCAGCACCCGCGAGCGGAACACCCGCGGCTCCCGCTCGAAGATCCCCGGCCCCGTGTCCCCGCAGTAGGTGAGCCACACGTCCTCCACCGTCTCCGAGGTGTCCACCCCCTGCTCGCGCAGGGAGATCAGCTCGGCCGGCGGCAGACCTCCGAAAGCCGGGGCCAGCCGCCGCCGGGAACGCCAGAGGTGGTAGCCCAGGCTCGGCACCACGTGGTCCGTGGCGAACGCCTCCATCCGGAGCCCCCGCCCCACCTCCACCCGGTCGCCCGGCTCCAGCGGGATCAGATCGTACCGGTACTCCGCCCGCTCCAGGCGCTCGGCCGCGGCGATCAACGCCCCCAGCGCCTCGGCGGTCTCGGCCGGGCAGAACACCCGCGTGTGCACCAGCCGGTGGAGCGAGCGCTGGGAGAGGATGTACGGCAGCCCGAGCGCGTGGTCCAGATGGCCGTGGGAGAGGAAGACGTCGTGAGCGCCCGCGAGCTGGAGCGCCCCCCGGCCCACGTCGAGCGCCAGTCCCGGGGGATGGACGCGGAACCAGTTGTCATCCCCGGCGCGGGACCAGCCCTCGATGCGGAGGTCACCGAAACGGAGCTCGACGGGTCGCATGCGACGGCCGATCAGATCTCCCGGTACAGCCAGCGGCGGAAAGGTCCGAGGCGGTTCTCGACCCTCTCCCAGTCCGGCTCGATCAGCCAGAGGGTCGCCGCCACCGAAGAGAGCAGCGAGTTGCCGTCCTGCGGCGTGAAGCAGAAGCCGTAGACCTCGCGCTTGTGGCGCACCGCCAGCGTCGGAGCCACCACCACGGTCTGCGACAGGATGCGGCCGTAGTAGCCGTGATCGCGGCCGAAGCTGAAGATCAGGTTGGCGTAGCGCTTGTCCGTGGTGGCCACGAGCGGATTGTCCCGGAGGCGCTTCTTGATCTCCTCCAGCGTGATGTCGCGGTTGAGCTGAAGGTTGAACCAGATCGAGTGCATGTACTGGGTGTTGAGCTTGACCGCGCTGGAGAAGAGGTTGAGGTCCAGGTCCAGCGTCTCGAATACGTAGTGGGCGTCCCGGGCGTGGTGGGTGCCGAAGTCGGGATCGTCGTGCTTGCCCACGTTGGGGCCGGCACGAAGCTGTCCGCCTGGGAGATGTCGTTCGACCGCCGCATGCAGACGAAGGTGCCCCGCTCGATGCAGAAGTCCTGGCCGCCGTCGTGGCAGAGCGTCTTGATCAGGGTCGAGATGTTGTGCGTGTTGCAGGAGACGATCTGGATGAACCGGTCCTCGCCGGGCACCAGGATCTCCTCGTTGATGCCGCGGGCGTAGGGCTTGCCGAAGCCGAACTCGCTCCCCTGGGCGAGGAAGCCCTTGGGGCCGGTCAGGTTCTCGTAGAACTTCTCCTTGTTCTCGTTGCCCGCGGGCGTGCAGTCCAGCACCACGGTAGCCCGTTCCAGGGCCTCCCGGGACTCGAAGCTCACCTCATGGCCCAGCTTCTCGAACTCCGAACGGACGTCCTCGTCCACCGCCAGCTTGGCGCCGCGCTGAATCAGGTGGTTGAGCTTGGCCCGGTCGGACGCGAGCGGCGTCCGCTTGTGGAAGGTGACTTCATCGATTCCCAGCCGGTCCCGGAAGTCGGTGAAGAGACCGAGCAGGGGCTCGCCAATCGTGCCCGTGCCCACGATGTGGACGATCTTTTTCATGATTCCCTCTCGAGAGAACGTTGTTGGACGGAAAGGAGCCGCAACCCGGCGGCGACGGGCGGAGATTAGCACAGAGGAGGGGCGAGCCGCGGCGAGCGCCTCCTGGGCGCGCTCGTTCATGAGGCAGGCGGCGTTCATTCGGCCAGTGCCGCGAGAAGGGCGCGGATCTCGTCGTCCTTGCCGGTCAGTCGCCAGCGGATCAACGACACCGGGATGACCCCGGCGGCATCGACCTCGGCAAAGAAGTCGGAGAGCTTGAAAGCGTTGCCGAGCTGGTGGCTGCGCTCGGCCAGCAGGCGCTCGATCTGGTATTTGCCCGTGATGTAGCTGCTGCCGTAGCTGGGCTGGCGCAGGTAGAGCTGCTGCTCGAAGCCGAGGAGATCGAGGTCTGGGCGCATCCAGCCCCGGGGGGTCCACTCGACGTGGAAATCGCGCGCCTGCTGGAGCGTGAAATCGTTGGCGTGGACGTAGAGGGAGCCCAGCCCGCGGGCGGCGCGCTGGGCCAGCATGATCCAGACGATCTCGCGCACCCGCGGGTTGTCGTCGTAGAGGCCGGCGTGCATCATCATTTCTTCCACGCCCGTGGCCAGACCTCGGAGCGGGCGGCGAAGATGTTGTACAGCAGCGGGCCGCGGCAGATCGGGCTGGGGTTCGGCTCCTCCCGCATGCGCGCCAAATCCCACCAGTGGTAGAAGTGGGTATACAGCGTCGTGGGATCGTAGTGCGTGGCGATCTGGAAGAAGTTGCGCGACTCGATGGGCACGAAGGCGCCGAGGTGGGCGCGTAGCGCCGGATCCATGTAGCCACGGATCGGCATGATCTCTTTCTTCGCCAGGAAAGCGAGATATTTGCTCACCGCCTCGTTGGCCCGCCGGTTGTACTCCTCGGGGGTGGCGATGGCGGCCAGGGGAGGCAGACTGCGGTTGCGCTGCTCTTCGAGATGAAGGAAGGAGTCGGCGCGGTCGAGCTCCCGCCGCAGCAGCCGGACCTCGTCTTCCCAGGTCATCGGGATCAGATGGACGTTGCGCAACATCCAGTTGTAGTTGTCCTTGCCGATCCCTGACGGGCCGGTCTTCGAGGGCGCCTGCTCTTCGAGCCAGGCGGCGAAGTCCTGCGTCGCCCGCAGGGCCGCGGTGATGGAGCTGGTGAGGGCCTCGCCGGCTCCGGCAGTGGCTTTGCAGATCCTCCAGCGCCGTCACCTGGCCGCGCATCGTCCCGATGCCCGTCAGCCAGAGCTCGCGGGCATTGCCCACGAGGTTCTGCCGCGCCTGCCGGAGCAAGGGCGGGATGGTCCCCAGCTCAGCGGCCAGCTTCGCCTCATCCGCCGCCGTCAGCGGGAAGGTATAGGTCCACAGGTCGATGATGGCGTGGTGGGTCGGTCCCTCATGGGCCGGGGTGTCGCTCTGCTCGGTCCATACGGAAAGGTAGAAGGCCGGGTCGCGGTCCCAGGGGCGGAGCACCCGGTGATTGAAATCGAGCCCGTTCATCTCGGCCCGCACGAGGTGGTAATCGACCTGCTGCGCGATGGGCCAGCCGCTCGGATCGATCGCCCGCAGCCGGGCCTGGAGGGCGCGCAGCCCCTCGTGCTGAGCCGCCATGGCCGCCGCCCCATAGTCGGGCGCTCCGTCGCGCTTCGGCGGCTGCTCGACGCCCGCCACTCCTCGAAGAGGGCGACCAGCGCATCGTATCCCGCCGGCGCCTGCTGCGAGCGCCGGTGGGGGACAGCAGCATCGCGACGAGCAGCAGCGCCCGAGGATCAGGGCGCGGCCTGCAAGGCGGTAGCGGGGAGCTTCGAGTCCATGGCAGATCCTTTCTCGTAGCCAGATCTTGTCACGGTTGGTCCGGCGGGGGGATGTGCCCGAAGTTCGTTCCGGGTTTCTAGACGATCGCGCCCCCGTGCCGCCTCCGCTCGACCTCCAGCCGCAGAAACTCAGGGGTGTGCCGCTGAAACTCACCCGTGCGCCGCAGAAACTCGAGGTCGCGCACGGGCCGCACGAGCGCGCGCGGCAGAAACTCAGGGGCGAGCGCGGGCGGCTGGCCCCCGTGCACGGGCGGCACGGGGGTGTGCGGCGGAAACTCAGGGGCGAGTTTTTGCGGCACGCCCCCGTGCGGCCCGTGCGCGACCTCGAGTTTCTGCGGCGCGGGGTCGCGCGCGAGCGGCTGGAGCCCGTGCGGCGGCGGCTCGACGGTGCGTTCCGGCGCCTCGTCCCCGGCGGCCCGGACGTGGAGTCTGGCTCAGGGATGCGCAACGAGGATGAGGCTCTCGACGCGACGCGCCAGGCAGTCGAGCACCGTGCCCAGGGTTTCGGGATCGAGGGCTCCGAGGTTCTTGTTGAGGATGACGAGCCGGGCGTTCTGGAGCAGGGCCCGGGCCACGTAGACGCGGCCGCGCTCGCCGTGCGAGAGCTGCCAGCCGGTCTCGCCCACCATCTAATAGAGACCGCCGGGCATCCGGGCGAGGAGCGGCCCGAGGCCGAGCTCTTCGCAGATCGCGCAAGTGGCTCATCCCGGGCGCGCGGGGTCGAAGGGTCGGGGTGGCCCATCAGCAGATTGAACGCGAGGGGGCCGGTCAAGACGTGGTTCGGATGGAACTGCGGGACCCGGGACCACACGGCGCCGGAGTCGTCGGCGCCGAGGGTGGGAGAGTCGAGACCCGACGCGAGGAGCAGGCCGGGCATGGGCCGCCGGCGTGCCCGCCAGGAGGGCGGCGAGCGTCGACTTGCCGCCCCCGGAAGGCTCCGACACGCAGGTAGCCGCTCTCGCCGGACGTCGACGCTGGCGTGGGTGAGCACCGGGACCTCCGTACCGGGATAGACGAAGCGCAGCTCGCGGGCCGAGAGCACGAGGTCGCCCGAGGGCGGCGTCAAGGCGTGGACGGGGGAGCTGCCCTGCGGCTCCGGCAGGGCCGCCGCCTGGAGCAGCGGGCCCGCCTGGCGCAGGGCGACGCGCGCGTCGGCGAACTGGCCAGAAGGCCGAAGCCGGCGCGCCGCAGCGCCGTTCCGCGCGCCAGCACGGGACGCGCCGAGCCCGGCGGCCAGGGCCGGGGTCGCCACGGCGTCGCCGAGAAACGCTGGCGCGAGGACGAGGAGCGCCGCCAGCAGGAAGCCCTGGGGCAGCAGCGTGACGAGTGCCTGCTCCGCGCGGTCGCGGCGCAGGGAGAGCTGGTGGTGCAGGGAGAGCTCCTGGCCTTCGGCCGTGTCACCGCCGCGAGGGAGCTGCGTCAGGCGCTGTCCCAGGTCCGCTACCATCCGCTCGACCAGGCTGTTGGTCATGGCGTAGACGGTGCTCGGTTCGTACCGTGGAGAGACGCGCCAGCGCGACGGCGAAGAGGAAAACCTTGCCAGAATGCCCCAGACGGCGAGCAGGCCCGCGGCGAGCGGCAGGCTCGCGAGGAGGAGGACGATCAGCGCGCCGAACAGCAGCTCGACGGCCGCCACCAGCCCGGCGAGGCCGCCCGCGAGCACGGCCACCTTGAGCGCCTCGCCGGCTCCGAGGACGCGGCCCAGCAGGCTCCCGGCTTCCTCGGTTGAGAAGGGTCTCGGGCGACAGGCGCAGGGCGCCGTGAGGAGCCGCTCCTTCAAGAGGAAACCGGCGCGCACCGCCAGCCACGCCTCCAACCGCCGGGAGGTCCGGTGGAGCGGGACGAGCGTCAGCAGGAGAAGCGCCCAGGCCAGGAGCCAGCCGGGCGCGGAACGGCCGGCGAGCAGCGAGGCGCCGAGCATGCGCAAGGACGAGCAGGAAGAGGGCGAGGGCCAGGGCGGTCCCAGGAGCACCAGCCGGACGGCTCCCGAGAGCAGGCCGGCCGAGCGCACCAGCGCGATAACCGGGCCGGGGCGGCAGGCGGGTTCGAGGACCCGCACAGTGACACCGGCCAGCTCTTCGTCGAGGAGCGCCTCGGCCGCGGCGTGCCTCGCCCGGCCGTCGAGCCCCGCCGCCGCCACCACCGGTGCGAGCCGCTCGCGCGCCGCCGTCTCGAGCGGCCCGCAGGCCGACTCGACGAGCCCGCGGGGGGCCAGCGGGTGAGGCCGCCGTCCGGCGCGAGGACCCGGCCCCGTACGACGACGAGGAGCCGTCCTACCGCGGGTACAAGGGCCAGGGCGGCGCGGCGGAGAACGTTCCCGAGATCACCGTGCAGGACATCGTGGCGAGGACACTCCAGGCCGAGGAGCCCGGCCAGAGCGGATACCCACGCCTCAGGGGAGGCCAGCGCCGCGGGTGTCGGGCGCGGCAGGATACTTCCGCCACCGGGAGTCCGGCGCGCCGGGCGGCCAGGCGAGGGCGTCGCCCGCCAGCTCGACCGGCCAGGTCCTCTCGCCGCTCATCCCGCCTCTTCCACCAGCCCGCCGTCCTCGACGCGCAGCCGGCGCCAGCCCTCCTCGCGCGCCAGATGCTGACGAACCGCGGCCTCGCGGTCGACGAGGGAGCGGAAGCGCCCGTTCTGGCGCGCCAGGAGGTCGTCCGGCGCGCCGTCCTCCACGATGCGTCCGCCGTCGATCACGAGCACGCGCGGGAAGGCGCGGGCCTGCCCGACGTCGTGCCAGACAAGATAGGGTCGCCTCGCGGGAGAGGTCCGGAGGCGCGCGAGGAGGCGGCCGCGGGTCGCGCGTGCAGGCAGCGAAGCCCTCGTCGAGGAGAACGAGACGGGCCTGGCGTTTCAGGAGGGCCCGGCCGATCCGGACGCGCTGCCCTTCCCCGCCGGAAACACGCGCGCCGCCCTCTCCGAGGGGCGTGCCGAGGCCGTTGGGGAGCTTCTCCACGACGGGCGCGAGCTCGGCGTCGGCGAGGATCCTCCCCAGCTCCGGGAGGGCGCCGTCCGCGCGCCATAGACCAGGTTGTCGAGGCACGAGGCATTCGAGAGCTGCACCTCCGGATCGATCCACGCCGTGGCCGCGCAGAGCGCCGCGAGCCGGGCCGGGTCGAGCGGCGCGCCATCCGCGAGGACCTGCCCGGAAGCGGGCCGGTGCCAGCCGAGCAGGAGCCCGAGCAGGCTCGACTTGCCCGCCCCGACGGTCCCACCACGGCCACGTGCGCACCGGCCGGCAGGTCGAGGTCGATGCCTGCGAGCACGGTGTGGCCGCCGGCCCGCACGGTTACGCTGCGAAGGTGATTGCGACGGGCGATCGGACGGATCGGTCCGATCGGTCGGATCCGTCGGATCGCACCCGGCCGCCGGCTCCTCCAGCGCGCCGAGCGGCTCCAAGAGCCGCAGCGTCACGCTCCGCGCTGCCGGCACCTGCCAGACCGCGCGCGCAAGATCGAGGGCGAGCGCCGGCAGCAGGAGCGACCAGAAGACGAGGAGGAGCGTGCCGCTCCCCACCCCGCCCCGGCTCCCACCGAGATGCGCGAGGACCAGCCAGACGGCGAGGCCGTTGAGCAGCGCCATCTGGACCAGCTCGACGCGGATGGCGGTCGCTCGAGGCGCCAGGCGGCGCCCGCCCACTCGCCGAGGAGCTGGCGGTGGGCGCCGCGGACCGCGCCGGCGGCGCCGTGCGCGCGGATCGCGTGCAGGCCGAGCAGCGCGTCGAGGGTGAAGCGGGTCAGCGCGCCGGCGTGGCTGCGGAGCTTCAGGTCCTGCTCGCAGAGCGCGGGCTGCACCAGGAGCGGGAACGCGAAGGCCACCAGGACGGCGAGCGCGGCGGGGAGCGCCGTCCTCCCATCGAGCCAGACGATCCCGGCGGCCGTCGCGACGAGACCGAGGGCGGCCCGCAGAAAACGGCTCGCCATGTCCGGCAGGCGGCGGATCCGGTGCAGCGCGTGCGCCCGCTCCGCCATATCCGAGCGGGGACGGCTGCGGAAGTACAGGTCGGCGAGGCGAGGCAGCTTGTCGAGGAAGCGCAGCCGCAGCCGGAGCTCCAGCCCGCGCGCGGCCCGCAGCACCGCGGCGGCAGCCGGCGCCTCGACGAGGAGGAGGCCGGCGACGAGCACGGCGACGGCGGCGAGCGCGAGGAGCCGCTGGCCCGCCAGCGGCAGCTCGCCGCGCAGGTCGCACAGCCCGCGCAGGGCAAGGCCGAGGGCGACTGCGCCGGCGGCCGAGACGACCGCGGCGCAGGCGATCACGAGCGCCGGGACCAGGCCGTCCGCGCGCACCAGGTCCCACAGGAGCCGCGCCGGCGCGCGGGTGGCTCCGAGCGCCGCGAGCAGCGCGGGCGGCAGGTCCTCGGCGATCTCGCCTTCAATAGCGCTGGGGCCCGCCACCTTCAGGAAGACGGCGCCGCGCAGGCGCACCCCGGCTCGCCGTCGATTGTCCGGGCGTCTGCTCGGCGTCACCACGGCGAGGAGGCGGTCCGGGATGCGCGCCGGGTCCGCGACGAGCGCGGCCACCAGCGCCCGGGCGTCCTCCCTTGCTCAGCGCGCCGCGTCGGGCGAGAAGCCCGGCGAGCCGCGTCGCCCCGTCGAACGCGGCGAACGTCCGCCACGACGAGTCGTGGCGCGCGGCGTCCAACAGAGATTCCGCGGCCCCGGGCGAGAGGCCGAGGGCCCGGAGGCGGGCGCCAAAGACGGAGGCGGGCACGTCCGAGCCGAGCCAGCCGCGAACCGCCGCCGCCGGGATGAGCTGCTCGTGCCGGAAGACCTCCCGCTCGAAATCCCTGGCACGGACCCAGCGGCGGCCGGTCGCGGGGTCGACGAGCTGCAGCCATGGCCCGTGCCGCCGCCAGACCACGAGGAAGTGCGTCGAGCCGCCCGGCATGCGGACCACCAGGAGGCAGGGCAAGGCCCGCGCCTCAGGAAGGAACAGCCAGTCGGCAGGGAGCATCGTCTGGCTGGCGTCGAGGCCGAGCGCCCCGGCGATGTCTTCCAGGGGTGTTGATCGAGGTCCCGTCGACGTCCGTCTGGCAGGCCTCGCGCAGGCGCCCGTAGCTCGCCGCGATGCCGAAGCCGTTGAGCAGGCATTTGAGCGCGGCCGGGCCGCAGTCCATCGCGGAGGTCTGGATCACCTCCGGCGCGAAGAGCTTCCGCGGCGCCGTCATGGCGCGTCCCTGAGCGGCCGGCGCGCGGCGCATCGAGCGCCGAGCCGGCGAGGCGCAGGAGGAGCGCCGCGGGCGAGAGCCGCTCGACCTCGATCTCGACTTCTGCCGGTAATCCGTGGCGTAGCGGCACCCGCGAGCGCTCCGGGTGGTCGAGGGCCAGCTCGGCGCGGATCGTCCCCTCGCGCACCTCGCCGGAGACACGGGTCACGTGGGCGGCAAGGGTGCCGTACTGGGCCGCCGGAAAGCCGGCGAGCCGTAGCCGCGCGGGCTGGCCGGCCGCCACCCTTCCGAGCGCCGCGGGCGGCAGCCGCGCCACCAGGATGAGCCGGCCATCCGGAACCACCACGCCAAGGGTCTGTCCGGCGGAGACGAACGTCCCGGGGCGCAGCTCCGCGGCCTCGGCCACGGTGCCGGCGATAGGGGCGCGGACGAGGCGGCGGTCCACTTCGATCTCCAGGCGGCCGAGCGACTCGCGGGCCGCGCGGATCTCGCCGTCGAGCCGTTCGATCTCCGCGAGCAGGCGCTGCCGCTGCGCCCCCCTCTCCCGCTCCTTCACGCTTTCGTCGCGCCCGAGCTGCTCGACGGCCGCCCGGGCGCTCGCCACGGCCGCGGCCTGGCGCTCGGCTTCGGACACCCCGCGCAGGGCGTCGCGCTGGGCGAGGAGCCCCTGGTCCGAAAGCTGGGTCAGCCGGCCAGCCTCGTCGCGCAGATAGCCCGCCGGCGCCTCGGTCTCGCGCAGCCGGGCCCGCGCGGCATCGAGCGCGGCCCGTGCCGCGGCGCGCTCCTCGGTGGCGGCACTCTCCAGGAGAGCCAGCTCCGCGTTGCGGGCCCGCGCTTCGCGTTCGAGGGCGGTGAGGCGCGTCTCGGCCTCGCGCTTCGTCGCCCTCTGCGTCTCGGCCTCGATCCGCACGAGGACGTCGTCCGCCGCCACGCGGCGGCCGGGCTCCAGGGCGCTTTCGATCAGAAGCCCGTCAATGGGAGCCTGCAAGGGATGCGGCGCCCGCTCGGCTTCGAGCCGCGCCGAGGCCGAGACCTCGTAGAGCGGAGCCGCGCAACGACCAGCCACGCGGCCCAGGCGAAGAGCACGGTCAAGGCTACAGCCAGGGAAATAGCCATCTCCCGCGAGCGGTCGCCGGACAGGGCGGCGGCGGTGCGGCCGAAGGTCTGGCTCATAGCGGCGTTACCGCAGTCCCTTGACCAGGTAGAGCGCGGCCAGGGAGTTCCTCAGGTCGTAGGCATAAGCCTCGCCATCCGGGGTCATCTTGATGTTCCGGATCGGGAACCTTGGGGTCGACTGCAGATCCTTCCAGAGCCCGCGCCTGCCGGTCGCGAGGTCGACCTCGTCGATCCGGTAGGGTCTTCGACAAACCCCCCTACGTAGAGAGCGCGCCCGTCCGCGCGCCACTGGATCGGGAAACTCCTGCGGGGCCACGCCCGGAACGGCACGGGGCTCGCCGCCGTCGATCGGGTAGATATTCGTCCCGTCGCCGCCCCATGAGACGACTCTGGAGCCGTCGGGCGAAGGCACGAAAAGCCGGGCCCCTTCCGGGTGAACGGGCGCGCCTCCCTCGCCCCGATGTCCAGGGCGTAGAGCCGGCTACCCTTTCCGGGCTCGGTGCCCAGGACCAGGAGTTGCTTGCCGTCGGGGCGCCAGCGCGCTCCGACGACGTCCATGGCTGCCGCTGGCAGTGCCTGCGGCTCGCCGGCTCCCGTCGGCAGGAGAGCCAGCTGTTTCGGGTTGGTGGCGCTGAGCGCCAAGGCCCAGCGCCTATCCGGCGAGAGCGCCAGGGCCTTGCCGTCGCCCAGCCGCACCGCGGGTGAGCCGTCGGTGCCGCGGAGATACACGGACGACCGCTTGCCTCCCCCCTGGCCGGATTCGGTGAAGAGGATCCAGCGCCCGTCCGGCGAGAGGTCCGCCAGCTCGGAGGTCTCGAACCAGGAGAGATCCCGCACTTCCGTCTCTCCCGGCGCCCGCGCCATGAGCGTGACCCGCCGGTTGACCTGGGTGAGGAGCACTCTGCCATCGGGGGCGATGTCGTACAGCGCCAGCTCGCCCGGGATGCGCAGGAGCGGCCGGACCTCGCCGCTGCGGGCAAGGGCGTAGAGGCCGGACTCCCTTCCTCCCGGCCGGGTGGCGGCAAACCAGACCTCCTTGCCGTCCGGCGCCCATGCAACACACCCGCGAGGTATCCATTCATTGAAGGTGGGAACGTTCCAGCCGCCGGACTGCGCCAAGACCTTGCCGGTGCGGTCGATCATCACGACCACCTGCTCGGAGATCCCGTGGGCCTCGCAGAAAGCCAGGGCATCCCCTGCCGGGGCCAGCCGCAGGTCCCAGGCATAGTTCTCCGAGCGCCAGATCGGCGTGCCGCGCGGGTATTCGATCCGAGACCCCTCCGCCTCATACGACAGGATCGCGAAGGTCTCGGCGTCGGGCGCCCAGTCGATCCAGAGGGGCCGGTCGGCCTCCAGGAGCGGGCGCGGCGCACCGCCCGCCAGCGGCGCTCGCGCAAGCGTATCCCCGAGCAGGGTGCCCTCCTTGATCTTGCGGAGGCTGACCAGCATCTCGCCCCTTGGCGAGATCGAATGAAGAGGGCTTGGGGCAGTCCGAGCGGACGCGACTCGGGGCTGTCCGTACGCGTGGTGAAGATTTCCCCCCATTTTGCGTCCCAGGCGGCGGAGTAGACGATCGTCTGGCCGTCGGGAGCGAACCGCGCATTCGTGACGATCCCACGGCGGAAGGTCAGCCGCTGGAAACTCGGTGGCTCGCTCTGGCCCCAACGCCGCTGAACGAGGAGACCGGCGGGGAAGGCCACCGCGAGGAGCAGGCCGGCCACGGCTCCGGCGCGGAGAAGGCCGCGGCGGCGTCCCACCGGAGGTACTGGGGGCATGGGGAACGCCAGGGCCGTCGGGGCGGCGCCGCCGCGACGAGGCTCTCCAGATGGAAGGCGAGATCGCTCGCCGACTGGAAGCGGCGGGCCGGATCCTTGTCGAGACAGCGATGGACGAGCCGCACCAGTTGCGGGCTGGCCGCAGGGCACAGCGTCTCCAAGGGCACCGGATCCAGCTCGACGACGGCGTGGATCGCCGCGAGCGGCGTCTCGCCGGGGAACGCCGGGCTGCCGGTGAGCATCTCGTACAGCACGGCGCCCAGCGAGAAGATGTCCGAGCGGTGGTCGCAGGTCTCGCCCTTGGCCTGCTCGGGCGACATGTAGCGGGCCGTGCCGATGACGGCGTTGTCGACGGTCAAGCGAAACGCCTCGTCCTCGCCGTCCCGCAGCGGGGTGAACGCCGCGATGCCGAAGTCGAGGACCTTCAACTGTCCGCTGGCCGTCACGAACAGGTTCTCGGGCTTCAGGTCCCGATGGACGATCCCCGCCTCGTGCGCGACCGCGAGGCCGCGGGCCGCTTGCGTGGCGATCTCGACCGCGGCCGCGACCGGCAGCTTGCCGCGCTCGAGGCGCTCTCTCAGGGTCGCGCCGGTCAGCAGCTCCGTGACGGCGAAGGCCGTGCCGCCATGCCGGCCGACGTCGAAGATCGCCAGGATGTTGGGATGGGACAGGGCCGCGAGCGCCTTGGTCTCGCGCTCGAAGCGCTTCAGGGCGGAGGCATTCTGGCTCAGGCGCGCGGGCAGGACCTTGATCGCCACGCGGCGCCCGAGCCGGCTATCGAGCGCCTGGTAGACCTCGCCCATGCCGCCTTCACCGAGCTTCTTCTCGATCCTGTAGGGCCCGAGGATCTCCCCCGCGTCGATCGCGGGCGCCGCGGGCGCGGGGGGAATCGCGGGAACAACTGCGCCGGCCGGGTTCGGGAGCGTCGGCTCGCCGTCGAGGAAGCCGTCGCCGTCCGAGGCGGCGAGGAGGGCCTCGAGCTCACGCCGCAGGGCCGGGTCGCCGCACCGGGAATCGAGAAAGGAGGCCCTCTGGCCGGCCGGCAGCTCCAGGGCCTCGGCGAGCAGATCCTTGGCCTCGCGCCACTCCTCGGGGGTCACAATCGCTCTCCCCTTGCCTGAGCATCACGCCCCCTACATAGGGAGCAGACATTACCTGGTTTATTACCCAATTTCCTTGTTCTTACCCAATTCACGGCCCGCGATGCCGCCAGCGGGCAGTACGGCCACGCCCAAGGCACTCCACTTCATTCTCTCGACTTAGCCGCTTGAGCACGTGGCGGATCATGTCCACGCTGACGCCGGGGCACTCACGCTGGAGGCTGGCGACAGTGAAATCTCCCGCCATCCTGCGGATGGCATCGACGACGACCTCACTCTTCTCGCCTCGAGGTGCCTTGATTTGCCCGAGACGATCCTCAAGCTCGCGGTACGCCTCCTTCAGGACGTAGAGCAGGTAGCCCAGATAGGGCCAAGGGTCGTGCTTGCCATCATGCCAGCCCTGGGACGACTGCTCCAGGGTCTCGTAGTAACGGTCCTTGGTCTGCTCGATGATGCGTTCAATGCTGATGTACCAGCCGACCTCGAAGCCGAGCTGATAGCACTGTTGGAGCAGGAGGAGCCGCGAGACACGGCCATTGCCGTCGCGGAATGGATGGATACATAAAAAATCGAGGTTGAAGGCAGCGACGGCGAGGAGCGGGTGCAGGCGTCGTTCCTCGAGAGCATTGTTCCAGAAGAAGACCAGCTCGGTCATCGCTGCACCCGTGCGGCTGGCAGGTACAGTTTTGAATCGGACACGGGAACGGCCGTCGGAGTATGTCTCGATGATGTCCACATCTCTCTCTACTGTCCCGCGTCCCCACTCTGACCTCGCGAGATGCGGTGCAGGTCAAGGATGGTCTTCTCCGAAACGACGAGTCTTCCTGCGGACTCGTGGAGGAGCTTGAGGGCGTCACGGTAGCCGCGCACCTCTTCTTCGTTCCGGTCGCGCAGGGCCGGCCTGCCGAGGACAACGTCGCGGACGCGTGAAGCGTCGATCTCCACACCCTCGATACGGTTGGAAGAGATGGCACTCTCGATCAAGGCATGCTCACGCAGGGCCTTCAACCGTTGCGGCGACTGTCGAGCAAAAAGCTCCTGCTTGCCCTTGGCCTCGCCCAAATCGGCGAGATACCACGCCGTGGACATGGGCACATCAGGAGGTTTGGTAGTGAAGAGGCGGAGGGTCATCATGAGTTAGAAATCTCCAGGGTCACCATCCCCCCCCCTCGGGGGTCAACCCGCCAGCCTCCCCTCGCTCAGCGCCCGGTAGAGCCAGGCGCGGGCCGTGGCCCACTCGCGCTTGACCGTGGCGGGCGAGAGGCTCAGGGCCGCCGCCGTCTCCTCAATGCCGAGCCCGGCGAAGAAGCGTAGCTCCACGGGCCACGAGCGGCCACTCGATCTGCGTCCAGATCCGCGAAATCGACGTCCCGGGACGGCAGGCTGGCGATCCCCTCGTCGAGCGTCACCCGCACGGCGTCCCCGCCCCGCTTGGCCGCGTCGTGTGCCCGGGCATGATCCACGAGGAGGCGGCGCATCACCTTGGCCGCCAGGCCGAAGAAGCTGGCGCGATCCGCGAACGAGAGGCCTTGCTGACCGGCGAGCTTGAGGTACGCCTCGTTGACCAGCGCCGTCGGCTGGAGGGTGTGGCCCTGCGGCTGGCGCCGCATATAGACCGCCGCCAGCCGGCGCAGCTCGTCATAGAGAAGCGGCAGCAGCTCCTCCATCGCCTGGGCATCCCCTGCCCCCCAGCGCTGGAGCAGCCGCGTTACGTCGCCCGAGGAGCGCATGGGGAATCCTCGCTAGAGAAGAGTCAGCTTTCAGCGCGTAAGTATATCCCGGACGGTCCCCTCCGGCTCCAAAGGACAGGATGCAGGGGCCGGGAGGAGGACTCCACCGCGCAAATATTGTAAAGTCTCTATGTGAAGCCGCCCGTCTCAGTCCTCCGGACTCCCGTCTCCTATCTCGCCGTGCTTGCCGCCGCCCCGCCACTCGGGGTCCCGGCGGGCGAAGCTGTCTATCTCCCGGGGGACTTCGACGATCGTGCGGGTGACCTCAGGGTCGCAGATGCCGTTCTCGCACTCGTAGGTATAGACGTTCCAGTCCTCCCGCCGGCCAAAGCTGGAGAGGGTCTGGTAGGTGTTGCAGTTCCCGCACTTGATTGAAATGTTCCGGATGTTGATTTCGTCAGCCCATGACGAGTCCTCCTCCCAGAAATCATCATCCCACGATGGCCCGCCTCTTTGCACTCCTGGCCCTATGCCATGAGAGTAGCACCACGCCTCCGTGCCCTGGCGGCGGTTTCTGGCGATCCTGGCGATTTTCACGGGGGAGGTCCGGCTGCTCGCCCAGGAGCCGCCGGTCCGGCGTTCGGGGACGAGGTCTCGGTCGGGCTGGTGCTGGTGCCGGTCGTGGTCCGCTCCGGCTCGGCGGCTACGCGAAGAACCTGGACCAGGACGACTTCCGCTTGTCGGTGGAGGGCAAGCCGGTCGCTGATCGAGAGCTTCGAGCGCCGGTCGGACGCGCCGGCCAGCATCGTCATCCTGCAGGACGTCTCCGGCAGCATGGAGGCGGCGGGCAAGATCGGACTGAGCCGCGAGGTGTGCGCTTCTTCCTCGACAAGGCCCTGGCCGGGGACGAATTCGCCATCTCCATCTTCGCCGGCGAGATGTTCCAGGTGGACGTGCCCTTCACCGCCAACCTGAAGGTGGTGCGGGAGGCGGTGACGGGCTGGAAGGCCTACGGCACCACGGCGCTCCACGACGCGGTGGCCCGCATGCCTCAGATCTCGCTCGAAGGGCGGAACCCGAAGCGGTTCGCCCTGCTGATCACCGATGGCGTGGACAACGCCAGCCGCCTGACGCCCGAACAGGCGCGGGCGATCGTCCAGGACGCCCAGCTCCCGACCTACGTCCTGGGGCTGGGCTCCGGAAACCCTATGAGCTCTCGCAGGCGGGAGAGAAGATCTATCGGTACGCGGACGTGCTCAGCCTGCTGGCGGCCGTCACGGGCGGACGTTACTACTCCATCCAGAATCCTGAGCAGCTTCAGGAAGCGTTGACGGCCATCCTCGACGACGTGCGGCACCAGTACGTGCTCGGATTCTCGACCGGCGACGGCGCCGTGAAGTTCCGGCGTCTCGCGGTCGAGGTCAAGGGCAAGGACCGGGGCCAGCACCGTCGTCTTCCGGCGCGGATACAAGGGAACCCCGCCCGTGGCGACCCGCGCGGGCGGTTGAATCGAACCCGGGAGGCGTCCTCCGCCGGAAGAGGAGCCCTCCCTACAAGGAGACCAACCATGACCATGAAGCCGTTGATCCTGTCTTTTTCCATGGCGGCCCTGTTGGTGGGCACGACCGGCTGCGCGACCAAGAAGTACGTCCGGGAGGAAACCGGAGCGGTCAATACCCGGGTCGACGGTGTGCAGGGGCAGGTCGAAGAGGCCCAGACCCGCCTGAACACCCATGAGCGCCAGATCGGCGAAACCTCCAAGACCGCCCAGGACGCGCTCCGCCGCGCCCAGGAGGCGGGCAAGCTCGCCGAGGGCAAGTTCCTCTACGAGACCGTGCTCACCGACGAGAAGGTGAAGTTCGGCTTCGACACCTCCGACCTCTCGCCCGAGGCGCAGTCCGCCCTCGACGAGTTCGCCGGCCAGCTCAAGGGCGAGAACAAGAACGTCTACGTCGAGATCCAGGGCCACACGGACAGCGTGGGCTCCGAGACCTACAACGAGGAGCTGGGCCTGCTGCGGGCCGAGGCCGTCCGCCGGTACCTCAACCAGAAGCACGGCTTCCCGCTCCACCGCATCAACGTCATCTCCTACGGCGAGTCCGCCGCGGTCGCGGACAACAGCAGCCGCGAAGGCCGGTCGCAGAACCGCCGGGTGGCGTTGGTGGTATTGCAGTAGGGAGAGCCCATCCCCCACCCTCCGACGAACACGGACGGAACACGGACGAACACAGACTCCAGACAAGGATGTCTGGTCCGTCCGTGCTGGTCCGTGCCTGTCCGTGTACGTCGGGTGGGCGGGTGGCGCGGCCCTACGCCCCCGCCTTCTTGATCATTTCCCGCAGCGTATCCCCGTCCGCGATCCCCGACTGCAGCCACGCCACCTTGCCCTTCTTGTCCACCACCAGGAGGGTGGGCAGGGCCACCACGCCGAGGTCGGCGGAGACGTTCTGGTCGGGATCCAGCAGCACGGGATACGGGAAAGGCTTCTTGGCGAGGAACTTCTTGACCGTGTCCAGATCCTCGCCGACGTTGGCCGCCAGGAACTGGACGCCCCGTCCCTTGTACTCCTTGTAGACCGGCTGCAGGATCTCCGCCTGGAGATGGCAGGGGCCGCACCAGGTGGCCCAGAAGTCGATCACCACCACCTGGCCCTTGAAGTCCTTGGGGCCGATCGTCCGGCCGTCCACCGTCTTGAGGCGGAAGTCCACCGGCGCGCCGGGCGCCTTCTTGTCCGCCGTCATGGCGTCCCTGCACCCCAGGAGCAGGAGGGATACGAACAGGGCCGCCGCCAGCGGGGAGCGGCGCGACCGCAAGGAACGGGAGAGATTCGTCATCGTCATGGCCTCGCAAGGATATTCGCAAGAGTACAAGAATAAGGGATGATGCCCACCCCCGGAACAAAATGAGGGGGCCGGGAAATCCCGGCCCCCTCCCGCTCCACCTGGCGACGTCCCCACCCCTGAGGACGCTGAAAGGAAGAAATCTAGCTGCAGCCGCTCGTCGAGCCGCAGTTCAGACACTTGTAGCAACTGCCGTTGCGCACCATGATCGAGCCGCAGTCGTGGCAGCTCGGCGCGTCCTGCTGGTAGTGGAAGGTCGGCTTCATCTCCCCCACCCCCACGGCCGGGGCGATCGGCTCGAGACGGCCGCCGCCCAAGAGCGGCAGCGGCGCCGGGGCCGGCAGCTCGCCCCCCAGGTCCTCGCGCAGCACCACCCCCGCCGCGATCTTGTCCTCCCGCGACAGGAACTTCGAGGCCAGCCAGCGGAAGATGTAGTCCGTGATCGACTTGGCGATCGGAATCTCCCTGTTCTTGGTGAACCCGGAGGGCTCGAAACGGGTGTGGCTGAACTTGTCGACCAGCGTCTGGAGTGGCACCCCGTACTGGAGCGCGATCGAGATCGACGTCGCCAGCGAGTCCATCAGGCCCGAGATGGTGGAGCCCTGCTTGGCCATCACCAGGAAGATCTCGCCCGGCGTGCCGTCCTCGTAGAGGCCGACCGTCAGGTAGCCCTCGTGGTCGTTGATCGAGAACTTGTGGGTGATGGAGTGCCGCTCGTCCGCCAGCTTGCGGCGCACGGCCCGGCGCTCCTGGAGCGGCACCACCGCCTGGAGGGGCTCCTCCTTGTCCTTCTTGGTCGACAGCGGCTGGCTGCGCTTGCAATTGTCGCGGTAGATCGCCACCGCCTTGAGGCCCATCTGCCAGCCCTCGACGTAGGCCTGCATGATGTCCTCCGGCGTCGACTCCTCCGGCATGTTGATCGTCTTGCTGATGGCGCCCGAGATGTACGGCTGCACCGCCGCCAGCATCTTCAGGT
>CAWHUF010000007.1:0-241563 GCA_963832495.1 uncultured Acidobacteriota bacterium
CTTCTCGAAAGGAGCAGGTATGAGCGCGCATTCTTCGAGGGTAAGTGGCACCCTGGGCATGGTCTTCTGTGTGCTGGCGACGCTCGTGCCTCTGCAGGCAGCCCATGGACAATCGGGCACGGGCAAAGGGATCGGCCGGCCGCGGATCGTGATCGATGAAACCGGCACGCCGCTGCAAAAGATGATCGAAAAGTGGGCCGACGGCAAGAAGAAGAAAGAGATGGAGGACAACGCGGAATGCCAGGCCGCGATGGAGGCGGGCGATGCCAAGGAGATCAAGAAGAAGTGCAAGTTTCCTGGCAAGGAGTGAAACACCAGGCCATTGAGGAGATGAAGAACCCGCACGGCAAGGTGAACGGAAAGAAGATCGCCACCGAGATGACCCTGGACTTCCCGGATCCACGGGCGAAGGACAAGGACGCCTGGGACCCGGTGCGGTTCAAGAAGATGGACAAGGGCAGCCAGGGCCGCGCCGCCGGCGGAGACCTCAATAGGCCCGGGGGCGGCACCAGGGTGCGCCGGGCCGGGCTCTTCACGGGTCCGGAGAGCAATGACGACAAGGACTGCATGGACACAAAGACGGGCGAGCACCGGGGCGGCTATCTCGATCCCGCCGGTCCGGCCACGCCGGCCAACCTGATTCCCGACGGCGATCCCCGTTCCTGCTTCGAGGCGGACGGCACTCTCAAGGCCGGCGTCGAGGAACTGGTGGACGAGGATTCCCCAGAGGCCGTCGACGATGATGGCGACGGTGTGGCCGGCGAGGACCCGCGCGGCGACGCCGTGAACAATGACCACGACTGCATCGACGCCGAGGGGACCATCTATCCCGCGGCCCAGTGCGCGAGCCAGCCGGGCGCCGTGGCGCTGATCGACGAGGACGGCCCGGAAGCCATCGATCACGACGGCGACGGCCGCGTGGGCGAGGACCCGCCCGCCGAGAGCGTGGAGGCGGCCTGCCACGATTTCGGCGCCGCCATGGGCCTGCCGCCGGGCCTGGGGGAGATGACGCCGGACGGCGAATGCGATCTGACGCGCGCGGTGACCGCGGCGGTCAACAAGGAGGCGATGAAGAAGCATGGCAAGAAAGCTCTCCGGTCCGGCGGGGATGGCGAGGAGGAACTGATGGAGCTCGGCCAGGCGCCCCGCCGGATGAAGCTCAAGGAGACGCTCACGGTGCGCTGCGACGAGGACGCCGAGTTGGTGGAAGGCGAGTGCGTGGAGCCGGCGCCGCCGCAGGGATTCGCCGCGGCGAGCCTGCCGCCGCCGCAGGGATTGGCCGCGTCCAGCGCTCCTTTCACCAGGAACGCGATGATGGGGTTCACTTTCGCGCCGCCCGTGATCGAGTGGGGGTACGAGGTCTCGGAGGAGGTCTGCATCGATCTGGTCTTCACGGAATTCTGCTTCGAGATCTTCGGGGCGCGCATCGGCTATGAGTTCGACGTCGCGGTGGGGCTGCGCCTGCCGGTCGAGGTCAACGTCACGGACGTGCCTTCGTCGGCTCTGGCCGGCAGCGAGCTCACCCTGCACACCGAGCTGGCGCCGCTGGACTTCACGGTGGGAGAGTACAAGGCCTTCTGCCAGGAGCACCACCTGGACCAAGAGCGGTTCATCGCGAGCTGCGACCGCTTCGCTTTCCCCGAGTTCCTCGACTCGCTCAATCCCTTTAAGAGCGCTGATGAGAAGGACGGTGCCGAGCTCGTGGCCGCGGAAACCATCTTCGCCGGCGTGCAGGTGCGCGTGGTCGGGGCTACGGTCATCGACTGGGCCATCGACTCCCACGTCGACCTGCCCGCCATGTGCACGATGTACAAGCTGCTGAAAAAAGTCCGCGAGGGTGACGTCAGCCTGAAAGACCTGGTCCAGTTCGGCGTCGGCGTGGGCACCGGCGGCAATGTGCTCGACGCGATCAAGGATCAGCTCGACAACTGCCAGAGTTTCACCACGCCGTTCGGCAGCGAGCCGGACCCGGACAATCCTTTGCTCTCCACCATCCGTGCCTTTCCCTTCACCGGCAGCTACGACATCCGCGCCGACTGTGACGTTGCGCGCGTGGAGAAGGAGGTCGTCACCATCGGCGGCAAGGTGTATCCCATCTGCACCAACCTGGTGCTCGGCGTCAGCGGCGCCAACCTGGGAGTCGGGCTCGGCTTCGAGGTGTCGGCCGGCTCGGACCTCATCACGGCGAAATGGGACGCGCGCGAGGACGGCAGGCCCGCCCTGGGGGCCGACCAGAACGTGCGCTACCGGCACTCGGCCGACGAGGGAGCGGCCGGCCTCGTGGCGCTGGGCCCCGTGAAAGTGGACAACTACGATGCCACCCCCTTCGCCGACAACGCCCGCCTCTCGCTGTCGGACCTGACCTACTACCTCAACAAGGTGCAGCTCGCGCTCAAGGCCACCTTCCAGTTCGGCGGCATCCTGTCGCCCATCCCCGACATCGCCTCGTTCACGATCTACAACTTCACCTTCAGCCTGGACGACTATGGAATCCCCATCGGCCAGCACGCGGGCACGGAAGACATCGAGGTCCCCGTTTTCGTCGAGAACTACGCGCTGCGCGTGGACGCCAGCCCGCTGACCACGGATCCCGCCCTGCGGGTGAGCGGCGATACGCTGAGGATCAAGCCTGGCGAATTCGGTGATTTTCAAATCGACGTCACCAATCTCGGCAGCGTCACGGACACCTTTGGCAACTTCGCCCGCGCGTTGTCGAACCGTTCCGGCCAGCAGGTGCCGTTCACTTTTGTGATCGATCCAAACACCGATTTCGACTGCACGGACGGCGCGGGAGCCCGCTACCGGGGCGATCCTTACGACGGCAAGGCGGACGTTTGCTACGGGGCCAGCGGCGAGTTGCTCGCCGGCCGCACCGAATCGATCGACGAGGACGGTATCGGCCCCGACGGCGTGCTGTCCGTGCGTGACGAGGACAAGGACGGCTGGCCCGACGAGGACCCGCCGGACGTCTGGCTCACCTCACCCGAGGCCGCCATCTTCGCGCAGCAGGAGATCCCGGCGGTGCCGCCTTACCAGCGTTCGAGCCAGCCGCCGGCCTCGCGGACGCTGACGCTGAAGGTGAGCCCGTTCCGCCATCCGCTCACCGAGCCCGGCCTCTATCCCGTCGAGATCAGCGGTGACAGCCTGGGGGCACGGGCGCACGGGCTCCTGGGCCCAGACGCTTCCGGCCAGCCGCGTGTGGGCGCGGCGGATGTGGTCTTCATCGAGGTGACGGCGTTCTACGATCCCTACGTCGCCGTGCAGCCGGACCGCTCCGCGGCCAAGCCGGGCGTCGCGCGGACGTATCTGCTGGAGGCCGCCAACGGCGGCAACGTCGAGGACACCGTGCGGCTGGGCCTGGACTTTTTGGACTTCAATCCAGCCGGCTGCACGCTCACCACGCTGGGCACTCTCCCCGGCTGCCCCTACCGTGCCGTGCCGGCGCGGATCCCGGCCGCGCAGTGGACCACGGCGGCCACGCTGCCGCTCGAAGCCGGCCCCCTGGCCCCGCTCGACACCCTGCAGAACCAGCTGACCGTGCGGGTGCCGCGAAGCTGGGCCGGCATGCAGGACACCACCTACGAGCTCGTCTTCAGCGGCGAGAGCACCGCGGACCCTGGCCTGCCGCCGGCTCACAAATCGGTGACGGTACGGCAGATGGTGGTGGCCACCCAGGAGAGCATGACGCGCTATATCGGCCTGGAGATCGCCGAGCTGATCGCCGAGATCGAGAAGGCCAACGCTCAGGGCATCCGGACGGGCGGCCTGCTGCCGGTCTCGATGCATCCGGCGCGGATGCACAACGACCGGGCCCTCGAACGCAACCTGGCCGGAGACCTCGCCGGGGCGTCGAGGAGCCACGCCACCAGCGGCAAAGTCATGCAGGCTTTCCTGCACGCGCTGGCGGGCTTCACCGGCAATGGCAGCAAGGTGCCGGCGGCGCTGGTGGCGGACTGGAAAGCGCGCGGCGAGGCGATCGTGAAGGACCAGGCGGCCGCCGAGGCCAGCCGGGTGGCCTCGGCGCCGTAGGAAAAATCCTTTTCTGTCCGTCTAAGAAGGTGCAAACGCTCAACCTTCACGATAAGGAGAAATCCGATGGCTGATGAGAAGAGCGCCGAAGGCCGTTGCTTGCCCTGCCGTGGAATCGAGACCCGCGATTGGTACGCCTGGCTCAACCTGATGCCGCCACCGCCGGATGACTTTCATGTGATCGGGGAAGTCTACGTGCCGAATCCAGGGGTCGACCCTTTCCTGACTCCGAGGACCCCGCAGGGGATCAATCCAGAGATCCTGCTGCTGGACCTCTACCTGATCCAGAGGCCGGGCATCTGGCCCCAGGTGTTCGTCTGGAAGCAGGCCCGCTACGACAAGATCGGAGGATCGATCCGGTATAAGCAGGTTCAGGTCTTCTGTGGCGACGAGCTGATCGCTGACATCCCGGTGCAGGAAGTTCATTAAGGCTGTTCGCAGCGTCACCCGTACCGGGCTGCGGGACCGGGTCTGAGGAGCAAGCCCCGGGGGACAGGAGCGCCTGCCCCCCGGGTGATCTTCGCCGCAGGCTAGTCGTCGTGGCCGTGGCCGTGGCTGGGGCCAGGGTAGAGCTGCACCGTCGCGCCGGGGATCTGGGAGGGCAGCGAAAGCACGCCCGGACCGGTCTCCTTGACGTGCTGATCGAAGAAGGTCCGCAGGACCACCCGCGTCTGCTCCAGCCCCACGTACGGGTCCATCAAGGATGGGAACTGGGTGGGAAAGATGATCGCCAGCTCGTTGACGTTGTTGTGCAGGAAGCTCTGGAGGGTGAGGTCGTAGAGGTCGTCGCGGCGGTTGGGGATCACCTCGCGGATGGCGTCCCGGACCCGCTGCGGCAGGCCGACGCCGAACATGAGCAGGACGGGAGCCTTCAGCCCCCGCTCGCGGACCGCAATGGGAAACGTTCCCTCCATGCTCGCGACGGCGTCGAACCGTTTACCTTCCCCGGCCACGCCTCCACAGGCCTTGGAGCCGAGCGAATGGCCGAACAGCCCGACGTGGTGCCAGTCGATCTTGCCGGTGAGGCGGCGGGCCGGATCCTCATCGGTGATCTCCTCGAGGTTGTCGAGGGCGAGCTGAAGGTCTCCCGCCGCCAGGGCGCCCGGCGTCTCGAGGAACTGGTCGATGCCCGAGTAGGGGCCGCTTTGCAGAATGGGAGGGACCGGGAAGGCGTTGGAGATCTCCCGGCCGTCCGGATAAGCCACGAAGCCCACGTACGGGAAGTCCGGGATGAGCACCACGTAGCCATGGCTGGCCAGGTCCTCGGCAAGCGAGGTGTAGAGCGTGCGGGAGATCCGGGCGCCCGGGCAGATGGCGATGAGAGGGGCCTTCCGGATCTGCGAGGTGAACGGCACCCCGGGCTGGCTCCAACCCGTAACGTGATCGATGTCGTTGTCCATGGGCGAGTAGACGCCCGTCGGCGCCGCCGCCGCGGTGTCCGCCGGGTACCACACCTGGGCCATGACCTCGCGCACGTCGTCCGGAGCGGGAGAGATCTCATCGAGGCGATCCGGGTCCGGCCAGTGCCAGACGAAGGTGCCGACGCCGAGCTGACCGGTCGGACGGGGGAGAGTGATCGTGGGGGGCTCCTGGGCCGGCAGGGACGCGGCTGTGCAGGAAGCGAGGAGGAGGCATGTGACGGTCCAGAGGGCTTTTCTGTTCATCTATCACCTCTCGAAAGTGAAGGAGCCATGGGATGTCCCACTAGTAAGTGCCTCCAATCCCCCAAAAGCGGTACACCGCGGCGCGTTACGGCCGGGAGACGCTGTCCGAAGGCAGCGGCGGCGTGCTCGCGGGCGGCACCCGGAGGTGGGTCGCCTGCTCGTACGCGTAGGCCAGGCCGATCAAGACCGGCTCGGAGAACGCCGGACCGGTGAACGTCGTTCCCGACGGGAACGGATTCTCGACGGGCGGCGTCGCCGGCAGGAACCCGCCGGGCACGGTGATGCTCGGATAACCCGCCTTCGCCGGCGCGGCCGCGAAGAAGTTCGCCGCGGAGAGGATGGCGTCGAAATCGTCCGCCGTGCCCTTGACGCCATCGGGGCCCTTGAAGACCGCATCCAGCGCGCCCCGCGACCGCGCGAGATCCTCGGCGCGGTCCGCCTCGTAGCGCAGCGTGTCCGCGCTGCCGGGAGAGGTGTCGACCTGCGCCGCCGCCTCGAAGATCGCCTGCCCGTATTTCATCGGCGGGACATAGGTGCTGTTGAACGCCACGATCTCCTCGATCGTCCTGCGAGGCGCGCGGGGAGTCGCCGCCAGGTAGGCGTTCAGGTCCCGTTTCTGCCCGTAGAGGAGGACGGTGGAGCAGCCCGCCACTGGGGGATAGCTCACGCAGGAACCGAGCTGTGCCGGGAACGGCTCCGGCAGGAGCTCGACGTGGGCGCCCTCGGCGCGCAGCACGTCGATCGCCGCGTTCATGAGGTCGAGCCGGCTCGCGGGGATGGGCGTCACCACGGCGATGCGGGCGCCGTCAAGCGCGTCTTCGTCCAGGAACGGCCTGTAGTCGCTGAAGCATTTGCCCGGGGTGAGGCAGGCGGCCGTGGCGGGGTCTCTCGGATCGAATCCGGCGATGGCGCCGAGCACGATCGCCGCGTCCGTGACGGTGCGGGCGATGGGGCCGGCGGTGTCCTGGTCCGCCGTGATCGGCAGGATGCCGTCGCGGCTGACCAGCCCTACCGTGGGCTTGATGCCGACCACGCCGTTGGCGCTCGCCGGGCTGAGGATTGAGCCGGAAGTCTCCGTGCCGATCGCGACCGTGACGAGGTTGGCGTTGGTGGCGATGCCCGAGCCCGAGCTCGAGCCGCCCGTCTGCAGCACCGGCCGGCCGTCGCCGCCCGGCAGCTCGCGCGGGTCGTAGGGATTGAACCCGAAATCGCCGAGTGAGCTGTAGCCGGTCGGCATGCCGAGGGCGATGAAGTTCGCGAACTCCGTGAGCGTGGCTTTGCCCAGGATGACCGCGCCCGCCAGCCGGAGCTTTTTCGTGATAAAGGCGTCGTCGGACGGGCGGGAGCCGGCGAGCGCCACCGAGCCTGCGGTCGTCGGCATATCGAACGTATCGATGTTGTCCTTGAGGAGGATGGGAATGCCGTAGAGCGGGCTCTTCGGGCGCACCACGGGGCGCAGCAGGTCGAGCAGGAACGCGTCCAGCTCGGCGTGCGAGCTCATGTGAAGGAACGCGTTCACGGCCGGTCCCGCCTCTTCGTAGGCGTCGATGCGTGCCTGGTACAAGCGCACGAGCTGCCTGGACGTGATCAGCCTCGTCTGCATCGCGTCCTGCAACTGCGGGATCGTGGCCTCGACGAGCTGAAGCTGGTTCGGGCCGTTGCCGTGCGGGTCCGCCGTGACCGGCTGCGCAAAGAGCACAGCCGCGAGCCCCAGGACCGTGAACAGAAGGACCGTGGTTCGTTTCATGGGGATACCTCCAAGGGGGGTGAGACAGAAACCTTCCTACTCTTCAAGGGTGCGGCAGGGCAGGAGAGCGGGACAAAAATTGCCAATCCTCAAGGCCGCCTCTAACCCTCCGGCTCGAAGACGCGCTCGAAGTACCCGCCTTCCTCCGGCGCGGCTTCCGTCTCCTCGATGCCGGCCAGCCTGCGGGCGAGCCGCTTCTTGTAGTCGAGCTCCATCTGGCGGGCGATCTGGATGCGCTGGGCCTGCGGCGAGCCGGCGCCGTGCATGGACTCGGTGAGGTAGCCGACGGCGTTGCGGCCCGAGCGTCATGTTCTCGATCAGGCGCAGGATCCGCATCCGCGTCTCCGCCGGGATGTCCGGCCCGCCCCTTGAGGTACTTGCGCAGCAGGGCTCCGGTCTCCTCGTTCTCGAGGTCCTTCTCGGACGGCATCGTCACCATCAGCCCGCCGGCGAGGTCCTGGGCGAGCCGGCCGATCTCGTAGGGCATCTTCGTGACGTGGTGCTTGCAGACGTTGGCGATCATGTCGTCGTTCAGATAACAGCCCGACTTCATCGGCTGCGCCTGATAGGACGAGGCGATGCCCGTGGCATAGATCGTCTCGTTGAGGTGGGTCATCTCCACGAGCTTGTCCTTGACGTGCGAGGCCTTGTCGACGCCGTTGTATTCGGCGATCGCGGCCGCGGCGCCGATCAGCACGTCGCCGACGCCGCTCTTGCAGACGTAGCTGCGCCGGTGATAGCAGGTGAACCGCTCGACCAGCATCGCCGCGAATTCGGTCTCGCCGTCCATGAACACCAGCTCGCGGGGGATGAAGACGTCCTCGAAGATGACCATCGCCTCCTGGCCGGCGAACCGCGCGTTGCCGGCGTCGAGCCCGCTGCCTTCGAGATGGCGCGGTGTCGCAGGACTGGCGGCCGTAGATGTAGGTGATCCCGGGCGCGTCCACGGGCACGGCGCCGACGATGGCGTAGTCGCGGTCCTCGGGGCCGAGCCGCATCGTCGGCATCACGATCATCCAGTGCGAGTTGAGGCAGCCGGTCTGGTGGGCCTTGGCGCCCCGGATCCACACCCCCTCGTCGGTCCGCTTCGTCACGTGGACGAAGAGGTCGGGATCGTCCTGCTGGTGCGGCGCCTTCGAGCGGTCGCCCTTGACGTCGGTCATCGCGCCGCCGACCACCTGGTTGCGGCGCTGGACGCCGGCGAGAAAGGTCTTCAAGCGCTCGTGGTAGCCGCGTGCCGTACTGCTCGTCGATCTCGTACGTGACGGAGTGCAGCGCGTTGAAGGCGTCCATGCCGACGCAGCGCTGGAAGCACGTGCCCGTGAGCTGCCCGAGCTTGCGCTGCATCTTGTTCTGCATCACCAGGTCTTCGGGGCTCCCTGCGATGTGGAGGAAGCGGTTGACCCGCTCGCCGGTCAAGGGAGAGATCGCGGTGGCGAGCTCGGGCTCGCGCACCGCCAGGTCGTAGGTCTCGGCGACGGCGTTGATCGACGGCCGGATCACCGGGTGATCGACCGGCTCCTCGACGAGCTCGCCGAAGAGGAACACCCGCAGCCCGCGGCCGCGGAGGCTCCGGACGTAGTCCTCGCCCGTGACGATGGGTTGCTCCGGGTTGTCTTCCTTTTCAGGGACAGTTTCTGAAACGGGCGCGGCGGCTGTCGTCATCGTTCCCCCTCGGCCGGGTAAAGGCGATCCGGCCGAGGGGATTATACGGTGGGATTATTCGGTGGGGATAATAAGGTCAGCCCGTCTTCTTCGATGTGCCCTGGTCGTCCTCCACCCGGCGGGCGACGATCGGCCTCAGGTCCGAGAGCTTGCGCAGCGCGTTGTACCAGAACGGAGCGCCCAGGCTGAGGAAGAACGCGGTCATGATGACTCCCAGGAGTGTCCGTGCGGATCGGATGTCCCAGGGGAAGAGGGGATCGGGGATGATCGCGAGCTTCGTTTCCGCGAGGTGGCCCTGGAGGTCCTTGAAGGACTGGCCGAGTTTCTCCAGGTGAGTCTGGGTCACCGCGGTGAATTTTTTGTCGTATGCCTCCAGGACCGGCTGCTTCGGATCCGTCAGCCGGCTGTTCAGCCAGCTCTTTCCCTCCTGGCGGGTGGTGAGCCCGGTGAAGCAGAGGTTCACATCCTGCGGCGGGGTGCAGAGCGTGGTGAGGGCTTGCCGGACGCCGGGCTGGCTTTCGTCCTGGGCCAGCTCCTGGATCGCCTCGGTCGCCAGGGGGGCGTTTTCCAGGGCGATGGCTTTCCTGGCGCTCTCCTGCGCCGTATCGTTCATCTGCACCAGCTGGGCGCGGAGGTCCTCGTCCTGGGAGAGCTGGCTCAGGATCGACAGGGAATCGACGCGGAGCAGGAAGGCGAGCACAATGGCAACCCCGATGGTGATCCTTCTCGTATAGGTCTTGAAGACCTCGCTGGTGCGGTCCATCACGGTGTCGAACCAGGCGTCCACCTTGACCACGATGCTCTGGGTCGTCCCCAGGACGCCTTCGACGGCGGACCTCAGATCCTGCGCCTGGTTGGGGAACTGACCTTCCAGCTTCTTGAGCAGCTCCCCGGCCTTGGCCACCATCTCGGGCGAGCCCTGGCCCGAAGTGCTGGTGAACAAGGCGTTGATCTTGTCCCGGGTCGCCTGATCGAAAATATTGCTGTCCTCTGCCAGGTCCTGCAGGACAAGGATCAATTCCTGCGGGCGAATCGCCACGGCGAGCTTCGGTGCCCCCTGCTCGAGGGAGGCTCCCTGGTCCTCCTCGGAAAATGCGCTCAAGGCCCCCGTTTTCTCGGAAATGGCCGGGTGCGTCAGCACCTTCCGCGCGATCGCGCGCGCCTGCTCCCTGAGATCGGGATAGAGCTGTTTCAGGAGCTGCTCGGTGCCCTCGAGCAGGCACCGGCCGCGCAAGTTCAGCAAGGCGGAGACCATCTGCACGACCGTGGTCACCAGCAGGCTCAACAGCAGCATGACCGTGGCGAAGGCGATGACGGTATCGAGGTGTTCCAGCATGGAGAGCTTTCCTCCGTGTACGTTTACCCAATGGACGGACACGGCTCCCCTTTTCCTGAGGAGATACCCGAAAGAGCTACACCTGGATCCGCACTTCGTGGCAGGGCTTTTTCTTGCTCGTCAGCTTGTCGGTCGAGAGCAGCGTGCTGTTGTCCTCGAGCGCGGTTCTCAGCTTCCTGCGCGGCACTTCCGTGCCGCGGTCCTCGTGGCCGTGCTTGCCGGGCATGGTGGACATGAAGGTCTGGAGGCGGTCGGGACGGGTCTTGTCCCCTCGCTTGTCGAACAGGTTCCAGAGCGTCTTGGGGGTGGCGTTCAAGCTGCCGTGATGGCCGACCTTGTAGACGTCCACCTCGGCGAGCAGCTGGCAAACCTTTTCATGGTCCTTGGCCGCCTTGAGGGCGTACTCCCAGTTTTCGATCTGCGCATCGCCGGGGAAGAGGAGCTTCTTGCGGCCGACCTCGAAGAGCAGGATCAGGCTCGTGTTGTTCATGGCGTCGTCGAGGATGCGGACGATCTCCAGGAGCTGATCGCCGCGGATGGCCTCCAGCCGGGGGATGAACCAGCGGGTGTTGTCGGGATACCGGCCCGCCGGGACCTGGACGGCGTTGGGGAACAGCGGCTGTCCGGAGGCGGCGGACCGCTCGGAGGCCATGGACTGGAGGCTCCCAGAAATTGGACTGGAGGTGCCAGAACTCGTCGCGGTCTTCCGAGCGCTGTTTCCGGATGGTCTGGGACTGCTTCAGCGTCGGAGGGCCCAGCACGCGGACCTTGACGCCGGGCAGGATCGCTTCGAGGCCGGAGGGCTCGCCATAGGAAGCGTAGACGTGCTTGCGGCCCATGGTCCGCAGCGTCTCGATGGCCGCCCGGTTGCTGAGGTTGTCCTCGCCCAGGAACTGGAGCTGCCGGGCGGTCGTCTTGAGCGCGTTCGGGATCTGGCCGATCTCCTTTAAAGCGCTGTCCGCCACTCCGTGCATCCGGCTCAGCATGCCGACGAATTTCTTCGAGCTCTCGAAGCGCAGATGGGCCGGCAGCTCGACCGAGTCCTTTGGCGCGTCGGGATGCTCGGTCCAGGGCTGCACGACAAGATCGGGATCGAGCCCCGCGATGAGCTCGCCGGACTTGCCGGCAAAACCGGAAATGTGATCGGCGTGGCGGTGGGTGGCCACCACGGCGTGGAGCTTTTCCCCGCAGGCGCTTTTGATCTGCTCAGCGATCTGCAGCATGGTGAGGCCGCTCTTGGGCGGCTTGCCCGTGCTGCCGAAATCGATGAGGACGTGCCGGGCCTCGGCCCCTGCCTTCTCCCCGTAATGGAAAGAGAGGAGGAAGCAGTCGCCGAAGCCCACCTGGTAGGAGCGGATGGTCACGGACGTCGGTTTCGGTTTCTTTGCCATGTCACCAGACCTCCTCACCATACTTCATCACCAGACCTCATCATAATGCCGCGACGAGCCCATGGCCCGCATACGGTGCTGGACGGAGAGCTTCCGGTTGAGGGAAGCCCCCCGGTTGAAAGCGCCGAATCTCCACAGGTCCTGGAGCCGCTGGGACTGGCGCTGTTCCGTCACCCCATCCTTCGAGCCCGCGAGCTGGTTGGAGATGGAGAAGTTGAGCTGGCCCCGTTCGTCGAAGATGAGCGTGAGGCCCCCCTGGAGCTTCACCTCGGTCTCGTCCGGCATCTCCTTGGGTTTTTCGATCTTGAGCTCGTGGAGCTTGCCGGCCTCGATCTCGAGCTGCTGCGTGCACTCCACCACGGTCTCGCGCAGGATGAAGCCGTCGGGAGAGATCCGCATGCAGGGGCGGAGGGTCTCGACGCGGGTGTAGGCCCCTTCGAAAAGGCCCAGGTCCTTGCGGTTTTCCCAGATGAAGCGGAAGACCTCGTCGCGGTCCCGTGTCATGGAATCGAAATGAACGCAGGAATAATCGATATTTCCCTGGGCCGGGCGCCAGATCCCCTCCTCGGCGCCCCCTTGCGACGCCGGCTGGATGCCATAGCTCGCGAAGCTCTCGCGCAGCGAGTCGCGGTACCGGTATTTCGAATCATCCGGCCGGATCATGTAGTCCGCGGTGAGCAGGGCGGAGAGGAAATCATCGAACTGGATGTGGACGGGCGGCGTGTAGTCCAGGGCGCGGATGGACATGGTGAGCAGGTAATCGGCCGCGTCGGCCGCTTCTTCGGCGATGCGCTCGCGGTCGAAGAATTTCCCCTGGATGCGGCCCAGGTTGCCGAGCCGCCGGGTCCACACGCTCACGAAGGCGTTGAGCATGGCGGCCACCAGGATCTCCCCCCGGCGGTGCTCCTCTTTGAACTCTTCGGGTTGAGCGAGGACCTCCTCCGGCCTCAGCTTGACCGAGCGCCGGAGCGCCTGCCCGCGGATGAAGGACATTTCCTCGCCCATCTGCTTGGCGAGGCCGAGGAGGACGGAGTCGCGCAGGGCGTCGGCCTTCAGGAAATCCTGGTGGACCAGCCCGGCGGGCGCCCGTCCGCGCCGGTGCTCCTCCTTCAGGCTGCGGTCCAGCATGGCCTTGACCACATCGCGCAGGGCGAACACCGACAGCAGGGCCACCACATCGGCGAAACCTTCGTGAAAGGCCGCCTGATCGGGAGAGGAGGGATCGGTGAAGCGCCCCCGCAGGCCATCGATCAACGCGTGGGTGGTTTCGTGGGCCACCACGTCGTGGGACAGGCAGGAGAAGACGGGCTTGCCGTCGCCGCCCGGGAAGTAGCCGAACAGCAGGGACTCGTCCCGCTCCGAATAGAACGCATTGGCGTCCGCGAAAGCGTGTGGCGCCACCTTGATCTGATGCGACGAAAACCCCCAGCTCACCCGCCGCCCGAGGGCGAATTCGAAACGCCCCAGGATGCGCATGACGATGGCGTAGACGTTCTGCGCGTGGAACCGCGGATCGCCGAGGATGGTGTCGCTGGAAGGGTTTTCAAAGAGCGGAGGCGCGCCAGGGTCTCCAGGCATGGGATCGAGCTCGGCCGGTTGATAGAGCGTGCGGCTGGAGCTGTCGTAGTCGATGACGTGGACCCGGTAGCCGCAAGGCCCCGGGGCCAGCAGCTCGGCCGGGATGTCCACCTGGGCGGTCACGATGTTGCCATCGTCGCCGATGATCGCGGGATCCTGTGCGACGATGGTCATCCGCCGGGTCCTGGGATTCGTCGCTTGGGCCATGAGCCTCCCTTCCCTGTAATCGTTCCATTTTATAACGGAGGTGGTGCTAAAATGCCATCATGAACCCCGCACCCGCCAAAAAAGCCGCGAAGACAGCGACCGCGAAAAAAGCCGCGAAGCCCCCGACCTCCATCCCGGCGGACGTCTTCGCCAGCCTCCAGCGGGCTCCGGACCTGCTCCTCGATCCCAGGACGCCGCCCGACGTCATCGTCACCCTGGAGCCTCGCGAGCCGGTGACGGACCCCACGCTCGGCATCGCCGTTCCCGCCCAGCCCCGCGATCCGCTCACCCACCGGCTGGTGACTCTCGGAGATTCGCTGACGCACGGCTTCCAGAGCGGGGCCATCTTCAACACCGACCTCTCCTATCCCGCCATCATCGCTCACGAGATGGGAATGGCCGGCCGCTTCCGTTTCCCCCGCTACGAGGGGCAGGGCGGGCTCCCGCTGAACATCGAGCTCCTGGTGCGCGTGCTCGAGCAGCGCTTCGGCGCCGAAATCGACTGGTGGGAGCTGGGGCTTGCCGCCTTCACCCTGCGCCAGCATATGAGCGACGTCGAGGACTGGTGGGAGCGCGGCCCCGGCTCGCGCGTCCCCGATTTCAACGAGATCAATCATAACCTCGCCGTCTACGGCTGGGACCTGCGCGACACGCTCGGCCGCACGGGGCAGATCTGTTTCAACGCCCTCGGCAAGCCCAAAGACCAGCTCCTGATGCAGATGGTCGAGAACGCCAACGAGCGCTCGGCCCTGCGCGTGCTCAACTTCTCGACGGCCCACAAGGCGCGCAACACCCTGACGCCCCTCGGGCAGGCCACCCAGCTGGGGGCGCAGGGGACGGGGATCGAGACCCTGATCGTCTTCCTCGGCGCCAACAACGCCCTCCCCACCGTGACGCGGCTCGAAGTGGAATGGAGCGGCCCGGGCTTCGACACCCTCCAGGGAAAGGCCGCCTTCACCGTCTGGCGGCCCACGCACTTCGAATCCGAGCTCCAGAAGCTCGCCGCCGAAATCCACAACATCCGGGCCCGCCACGTGATCTGGGCGACCGTGCCCCACGTCACCATCGCTCCCGTGGCGCGCGGCGTGGACCGCAAGGTCCGCGAGGGCTCGCGCTACTTCCCGTTCTACACCCGGCCCTGGATTTCAGATCAGGATTTCGACGACAAGCGCGACCCGCACCTCACCGAGTCCGAGGCACGGGCCATCGACAGCGCGATCGATCAATACAACTGGTCCATCGAAGAAGTCGTCCGCGCCGCCCGCCGGCAGGGCAAGAGCTGGCTCCTCCTCGACGCGGCCGGCGTGCTCGACCGCCTCGCCGCCCGACGCTACATCGCCGACCCCCGGGCGCGTCCCGCCTGGTGGCGTAAATACGAGCTGCCGCCCGAGCTCAAGGCCCTCCAGCCCGAGCCCGACTCGCGCTTCTTCCTGGCGGACGACCAGGGCCGCCGCCTCCAGGGGGGCCTGTTCTCCCTGGACGGCGTCCACCCGACCACCGTCGCCTACGGCATCCTCGCCCAGGAATTCATCAACGTCATGCAGTCCGCCGGAGCCCGCTTCTTCCTGCCCGATGGCAGGACCGAGCGCACCGGCCCCGTCCGCGTCGACTTCAGCCGCCTGATCCGCCACGACACCCTGATCGCCGATCCGCCCCGCTCCCTGCGTTCCGGCTTGAGCCTCCTCGGCTGGATCGACGAGAAGATCGACGTGTTCGGACGGCTTTTCAGGCTTGGAGGGTGAGGGGAAAAGGACCGGCCCCGGGAGCCCGGCTGTCCTCCCCGAGAGGAAGCCGTCCGGCTCTCGGGGAGACGGGGTGGGGGAGCGGAGGCGGGCTCCCGGGGACCTGGGGAAGACCGCCGGGAACCCGGAGCGGATCTACGAGGAAGGCTCCTCGATCGTCCGGCCCAGGATCTCGCCCACTTCTCGCTGCCTCGTGGGGCCTGTGACCTCCAGCAGCAGTGCCAGGGCCTCGGCGGAGATCGCCAGGCCCGCCAGGCTGTTGGCGACCAGGATCAGCTCCGGATCGAACGTACGCAGATGGCCCGTCACGCGGCCCTCCCGGATCACCCGGTGGCCTCCGGGCTCCACGGCCGCCTGGAAGCTCGTACCGCGGGCTCCGTGCCCGCACCGTCCAGGCGGCCAGGAAGAGCAGGGCGTCCTCGCGGCTGTCGAGCTCGACCTCCGGCGTGTCCCCCGCCTCCCAGCTCCGCCACGGCAGGAACAGGCCGAAACGGTCGCCCCACTGGCGCAACACCAGCCGGTCGCCGGCCTCGACCGCCAGCCCGCCGGACTCATCCCGCTCGTTCAGGGTCTGCAGGTATTCGGACGAAAATGCATTGCGGAGCATCGCTTGGTCGGGCATCATGGCTCTCCTTGTCAGGGTCATATTCCGGTCGCCGGGAAAGTCGCTCCGGCCTCGTAACGTTTGTACATCACGAACGGCCGAAAAGTCAAACCACTGGTTTCCAATCCAAAGATGAGGTACTATCCGGCGCATGCCCAAGAAACCACCGGAAGACCCTGAGATCCAGCGGATCCTCGACGTCATGCAGACCCTCCTGCGCGTGCTCGACCTCTCCAACCGCGAGATCGAGCGCCGTTTGGCGTTGTCCCCGAGCTATCTGACCCGGGTTTTCACTGGCTACGTGGAGGTGAAGCTCGAGCACATCCTGTCCATCGCGCGGGCCATGGGCCTGACCCCGGCCGAGTTCTTCGAGTTCGCCTACCCGGAGAGCGCCGAGCCGGCGAGCGAGGCGGCCAAGACCATCCGCGCCCGGCTCTCGAAGCTCCAGCCGTCGCGGCCCGCCGGCTCTCCGGCCGCGCCGCCTCCGCCCATGCTGAGCGAGCACGAGATCAACCGCATCATCGACGCGAGATTGAAGAAGCTGGTGGATGCCGTCACCGAGCATCCGCGGGCGAGCGGGGAGTAGGGGCGGCCCTGCGTGGCCGCCCTGTCTGCCGAGAGGCGCGGCCCCGTGTGGCTGCCCTGGGGTGGGGGAAGCACGATCCGGACAGGCCCCCCAACCAGGGCGGCCACATGGGGCCGCCCCTACAGGGAACCGAGGCCGCCGGTCACTCCAGCGCCAGGTCCGGGTTGATCTGCCAGCGCCGGATCCAGGCCACGATGTCCTCGACGAGCTCCACCGTCGCCTTCCCGAGCCTCATCGCCTCCCGGAGGACCACCACGGTGCTGTACACCTCGGGGACCTCCAGGGAGAAGAACACCTTCGTAGCCTCGGCCACCGCTTCCTCGGCCTCTCCGGCCCGCTCCTGCCGGAGACAGACGAGCGCCAGGTCCAGCAGGCATAAGGCGGTGTGGAAGCCCTTTTTTTCCGCTTCCAAGCCTTCCCTCACCTCTCGGAAAGCGATCTCAGCCCCCGGGAAGTCCTCCAGGCCGTAGCTGATGCGGGCCTCCAGCCAGCGGACCTTCAGCTCGTTGATCCGGCCGCCCCTCAAAGCCTGAGGCCGGTTCCGGAACAGGAACTTCCGGGCGTCCAGATAGTGGCCGCCGTGGATGAGATAGAGGATCTGGTTGTGCAGGGCGTGAGATACGAGGCCGGCGTCACGCCGCCCGTCGAGCTCCCGGATCGCCTCCCGGTTGATCGCGAGCGCCCAATCGGTCTTCCCCGCGTAGAAGGCATACAGGGCCTTGGTGACGAGCGCCCGGCCGGCGAGGTGAGTGTCCCTCATCTGGAGATGGAGGGTGTGGACCACGTCGAGAGTGCTGAACGCCAGCATGAACTGCCGCCGGGTTCCGAAAAAGGAGGCATGGAGGCTGAAGAGGCGCGCCTTGAGGGCGGGGTCCCCCGTGCCCTGCTCCAGGAGCTTGAAAGCCTTGTGGAAAGCGCGCTCGGCCTCCAGGAAATCGTCTTTTACCCGGTAGGCGTTGGCGAGCTCGCCCCAGGCCCGGGCCCTGGCGTCCGTCACCTCGGGGGTAACGGGCTGCAGGCCGGCCGCCGTCTTCGCGGCCACCTCCGCCAGGAAGATCATCCCCTGGGGATTGTCGTGGCGCAGAGACCAGCTCCAGTCGAGAAGCGCGTCGCAGAGGGGGATCCCTTCGAGAGGCGCGAGCGCGGCCAGGGCCATGGACCGCCACAGATAGTGGATGCCGGCCCGGTCCATGGCGTTCTCGCTCTGGACGAGATCCTGCTCCTTTTCCCGGAAAACGGCGAACGCGCGGTCGATCGCGTCGTCGTAGATGGCGCCATCCACGCGCGGCTCCGGCTCGGCGCTCCAGGCCCAGCGGTACCAGCCCGCCGTGAGGGCGTTGCACTCCGGGCAACCTGCCAGGAGATGGGTGACGACTTCCCGCCTGCGCTTCAGGGGCAGACTCTCAGCGGCCCTCAACTCCTCCGGGGTCACGTGCGCGCTCAATCGCGTCTCCTTTTGATGGACCGGGGCATTCTCTCACAAGGGTGACCCGCGATGAAGAGCCCCCGACCTCACCCTCCAGCTCCCTCTCCTTCAGGAGAGGGTCGGGGTGAGGTCAGAGGGGCTGGGGTGAGTCGACTCTTAGAGACCTCCGCCACCGGTTGCCACATTGCCGCAGTCCTGGCAGGCCGTTCCCGCGGTGCCGTCCGGCTTGGGGGCCGTGCCTCCATTGGGATCGATCCCAGGCCCGCCTTTGGTCCAGGTCCTCTCCCCTGAGCGCGGCGTCTCCGCGGACCGCCAGGGAGTGAAGACTGTGCCTGTCCATTCCTGCCAACCCTTCACCATCCAACGCCACAGGCTCCCGGATCCTCTTTCGGCGGCGCCCGCCGGGACGGAGCCGGCCACGAGCAACGCCGCCGCGAGGAGCCCCGCGGCACAGGCACGGCCAATCTTTCGCTGAGACATAGATCCCCTCTCCTTGCCGCGGGAACATCCCGAGCCTCCATGACCAGAGCGCCCGCGGCTCTGAATTGACGATTCCAATCGCCCTAGTTTGCCCCTATTGCGAGAGAGATTGGGAGGCGCCCTCGCAACCTCGCGAGCCCGGCGCGCAATCTTCACGGACCTCGTTCCCTCCATCCGCAAACAAGCCATCCCCGCCATGGCGAGCCCCGGCGAAATGTCGCGCCCGGAAGCTCGTCCGCACCGCCGGTTCGCCGGTGGAAGAGACGATTTCCCGGATTCCAAGATGAAATCAATGCGTTGACTCGCGACCGCGGCTGAGTACTATTCCCCTCACTGACGGTGACGTAAACAAACTGAACAGGGAAGGAGGGGCGGTTGTGGTGAACGGATCGCTGGCCCGGCGGATCGGGCGAAACATTGCTGCATTGCGAGTTGGACGGGACTGGTCCCAGGAATCGCTGGCCTCGCGGGTGAAGGTCTCGCGCAGCCGGCTCAGCAAGTGGGAGAGCGGAGACCACCCGCCGCCGGTCGACAAGCTGGTCGACCTCGCCAGGGAGCTGGAAGTGGGACTGGACGACCTGGTGGGAGACGGAACGGGGAAGCCGCAGAGCGGCCTCAACCCGGAGCAGAAAAAGCTGGTGCGGACGGCGATGAGCTTCCTCGCCCGCCTGGTCCCCAGCGCCAAGGAGACAAAGACAACCGGATAGACCTTCCGGGGCCATGGTGGCTCCGGAGCTTTGAAAGGAGAAGCCGTATGGAGACGAAGCAGGAAGTTGTGACGCAGGAAACGCAGGTGCAGGAAGTCCCCGCTGAGGGGACCAATGGGACCGATCCGGGGGCCTACGAGGAGACCCTTCCCGGCCCGGCCTCGGACCTGAGGCGGCCTCCCCGGCGCCCGGGCGGCGGGACGCTGATGTCCCAGCCCGTGGAGGTGGTGGAGAACCGTCTCAAGTCCGAGCGGGTGGAGGAGATGCTCCGGCAGATGCCTGGCTGGAAGCTCCAGCCCGGCGGCCGGGTGATCGACCGGGTCCGCGACCTCGCCACGCCGGAGATCGCGGCCGACTACGCCGCCTGGGTCCTCAAGTCCGCGGCGAGCCTGGGGCGGTGCGTGGGCGTGCGGCTCATCGGGGGCCGGTACCTGGCCATCACCCTCGAAGGGAGGAGTGGTCCCAGCCACCGCAGCCTCTCGGAAAAGGACCTCGACTTCGCGAAGTGCCTCGGCTGACCGGGGCGAACCAGAAACCTGTAACTGAACGAAACGAAAGGAGAGAAACGTCATGCCTGAGATCAAGTCGTACGCCGATCTGATTCGCGACTGGGTGAAGCTCCTGGCCGCCTGCCGCGACAACGCCGCGATCCTGGGGAGCATCGAGCCCCTGCGGTTCGTCCTGGAGGGTCTGCTCGCCCAGAACCAGGAGGTGAAGAGCCGTCAGGACGCTCTGGCGGCCCAGAAGCAGGCCGCCACCCAGGAGCTCGACGCCCTGAAGGAGGAGGGCCGTGAGGCGGCCCGCCGTCTGCGCGGAGCGGTCAAGTCCCTCCTGGGTTCCCGGAGCGAGCTCCTCGGTGCATTTCAACGTGGCCCCCCTGCGCAAGCGCGGCCCCCGCAAGGTCCTCGTGAAGCAGCCGGTGCCCCCGGCCCCGGCCGTCCCGTTGCCTCCGGAGGTGACCGCCGCCCTCACCGAGTAGCCCACCCGCAGGACCTCACTCAAGGAGGGGGAGCGAGCGCTCCCCCTCCTTTTTTGTCCCTGGGAGCGCCGGCATCCCTGCCGGCCCATCGAACTTTGCCGAACAAGCAGCACCGCTCTTTGAAAACTGAATCCGACGGGGGCCTCACACCCACCTCGTCCGCCGCCCCGCCCGGGGCGTTGTACCCATGCCCAGGGGATGCCGGCCCCTGGGAATATTGAGGCCCCCGTACGTGCTACAGTCTCCATCAATAGACGAAAATTGTCTTCAACAGGAGACTCCGGGTCCATGAAAGAGCTGGTCTTCGTCAGCAGCGTGCAGAATGAGCTTGCCACGGAGCGCCGGGCCGTCGCCGAATTCATCCGCGGCCACGTCCTGCTGGGCCGCTTCTTTGACGTCTTCCTCTTCGAAGAGCTGCCGGCCATCGACCGCAGGGTCGACACTCTCTACCTGGAAAAAGTGGACCGTGCCGCTGTCTACGTAGGCCTTTTCGGCTATGAATACGGCTCGGAAGATGGGGAGGGCGTTTCACCCACAGAGCGGGAGTTCGACCGTGCCACACGGAAGGGAAAGTGCCGCCTGGTCTTCATCAAGGGAGGCCCCCAGGAGAGGAGGCACCCGAAGATGCGGTCCTTGATCCGGAAGGCGGAGAGCCAACTCGTCCGCCGGCGCTTCGACGCCATTCCAGACCTGACCGCCGGGCTTTTCGCGAGCCTCCTCGACGTCCTCGATCAGCGCGGCGTCCTCCGGCAGAGGCCGCTCCCGGCGGCAGCCTGCCCCGGCGCGTCGATGCGGGACATTTCCAAGGAGAGGATTGCCTGGTTCCTCCAGACGGCCCGGGAGGAGCGCCAGTTCCCCCTCCAGCCCACCGCGTCCCCTCTGGAAGTGCTGACCCATCTGAACCTGCTGGACGGAAAGCGACCGGCATACGCAGCGGTCCTCCTGTTCGGCAGGGATCCGCAACGCTTCCTGCCGGCTTCGGAGCTCAAGTGCCTGCACTTCCACGGGACCGAGGTCCAGAAGCCGATCCCTTCCTTTCAGTTGTTCAAGGGGACGGTCTTCGACGTGGTAGATCAGGGGATCGATTTCGTCCTCTCCAAGCTGGCGCGGAGCGTGGGGCCGCGCCACGAGGCTTCGGCGGCTCCGGTCGGCTACGAGATCCCGCGGGCCGTCCTGGCCGAAGCCATCGTCAATGCCGTGGCGCACCGCGACTACACCTCGAACGCGGCTGTCCAGGTCAACGTCTTCAGCGACCGGGTGGAAATCTGGAATCCGGGGGAGCTGCCCTACAGCCTCACGCCGGAGCTGCTCCGTAGCCAGCACGCCTCGATTCCGCGCAATCCTCTGCTGTCCGAGGCGCTCTACCTGGCCCACTACATCGAGAAAGCCGGCACAGGCACCCTGGACATGATCCGTCTCTGCCTCGCGGCCGGCCTGCCGGAGCCGGACTTCGAGCAGCGCGGCGATCAGTTCGTGACCACCCTCTGGCGCGACTGGCTGACCGAGCCCTTCCTCGCGACGCTGCTCCTGAGCGAGCGTCAGAAGCAGGCCCTCCTCCAGCTCAAGACCGTGGGCCGGCTGACCAACGCTGAATACCAGAGGGTGACGGGCAGCACCAAGAAGACGGCAACGCGGGACCTCGACGACCTGGTCGCGCAAGGAGTCCTCGACCGGGTCGGTACGACCGGCCGCGGCACACACTACGTGCTCGCCCGGAAAGGGGCCATAAAGGGGACAAAGGGGACATGAGAGACCGGCTCTCCCCAAGGGGACAGAAAGGGGACAAAGGGGACATGGGCCTGCCTTGCCAAAAGATCGAGGAGGCTGAAGATGTCTGACCGCAAGCTGAAGACCTGGGCGGAAGTAAAAGAGCGGCGACCGCTGTCCGCCGAAGCCCAGGCTTCCAATGCCACTTGGGTCGAGCAGCAGATCGTCGACTTGAATCTTCAGGCACTGAGACAGCAACTCGGCGTCACCCAGGCCGAGCTCGCTGAAGCCAGCGGGATGGGGCAAGGAGAGATCTCCCGCATCGAGCAGCGTGAGGATCACATGGTTTCAACCTTGCGGCGCATTGTGCGTTCCCTTGGCGGGGACCTCGAGATCCACGCGCGATTTCCCGATGGCCGCGACATCCGCCTGATTGGCGTCTGATCGCCCGCGCTGCCTGCTGGGGAAAGTCCGTCCTGTCCCTACAGGATGGAGGTTCCGGTGGAGAGTGTGCCTGCCTGACGGAATCATCCGGTAATCATCCGATGATTGGGTGAAATCATCCGGCCTTGCCCAGCGCTCTGAGCCGCCGGAATCATCCGGCTTCCTGTGGGAAGGACATAGGGGCCGCCCCCCTCACACCTTCTTCTCCGGGAACTTGAACCCCAGATAGGTGCCGGCGCTGATGCCCGTGAGCCCCAGGAGCTGCGCGTCGAAATCGGGCATGGAGAGCGTGGCATACACCTTCACCACAAAGATGGCGGTGAGGACCACGGTCCAGATGGCGATCTGGAAGCGGTGGAAGCTGATCCCGTTCTCATCGGAAAGCATGTCGAAGAGCCAGTTCCTGGGCTGCTTCTCCGTGATGGCGGGCATCTCCTGGAGCTGGCGGTCGACCTCGGCGAGACGCTTGAAGCTCGGCGGCGCTGAGAGCCGCGGCCGCGGCCCGCGTCTGTAGACCCTGCTTTTCGGTCACCAGGGCGTTTCTCTGCTTCATCTGGTTCTCCTTGGTGTCGTCCATCACCGCGCCCAGGAGAGCCGTGCCCGAGCTGATCCCGATCAGGGCGAGCACCGAGCCGCTGAGGCTCGAATAGCTCCCGGTGACCATCCAGATCAGGAGGAACGCGCCGACCACGAAGAAGGTCCACCAGGCCATCTGCGTGCGGGCGAGGCTCCAGGGAGACCCGGGACCGCGGTCCCGCAGGAGCCCGCGCGTCACGGCCAGCCACACGAGCAGAACCAGGAGCAGGATGAGGACGGCTATGAACAAGAGGGCCCACCACTTGCGCAGAGCCACGAGGTGGATCTGGAGCGGGTTCGTCATGCTCGTGCAGACCTCGCCGCAATCCTTGGGACCCAGGCTCACGTCCACGGCCATCCTGGCGGTGTTGGGCCTCCCCAGCAGGGCGGCCCAGGTGTCCTTGGAGTCGTCCGTGCGGACCAGCTCGAAACGTACGCCGGACATCTTCTCGTCCTTGTGGAGGATGACGGGATCCACCCCCTTAAGAGGCATGCCGTTGAGATAGAGCTGCAGAGGCTTGCCGTCCTTAGCGATCTCGCCGAGCCTGCACCCCCTCAGGGTGAGCCACTGGCCCAGGTCGACGGGCGCGCCAGGCTTGTCCGCCGTGTTCGAGGCGACCTCTCCGAGATTCCGGCCCGAGCCCACCAGGATCGACGTCAGGGTGGGGCGAGTTGCCTTCAGGCACGGGTCCACGGCGGCCGCCGGACCGCCCTTCTTGGGATCCGCCGCGGCGCCTGGAGGTGTTTTCGGAGTTCCCTCCGCGGGAGGCGGCGTCGCCTGGGGCTGAGCAACCGCGCAGAAGGGGAGGGCAAGGAGCAGCAGGACGGTGCAGAACCAGCGATGTTGGGTCATGAACAGGCCTCCGGCTTGAGATGGCATCCGCCGAAGGAGACGGACCGCGCGGCTGATTTCCGGGCTCGGAGCCCGCTCCGCCCCCGAGGAGCCAGCAGGATGGACCCACGCCAGCACCCACACCGGCCCCTCCAACCCAGCCCCGCCAGGGGCGGCAGACATTAGCCCGGGGCGTCAGCCCCGGGGACCGGTGGCCCCCTTCATCAACAGGGTTTGGGGTGGGGAAGATCGGAGCTTGACAGGGGAAGGGAGCCATGTAAGAATCTCTTACCAGTGGTAAGGAGGTGGTAGATGGCCCAAATACGTAAAGAGGTGATGGAGACAGTTGTTAGTGCTCTTCAGGAGTTCTGCCCTGCCTCTGGAGAGGAGATCACGGAAGACACCAACCCTCTCCTCGAGTTGGGTCTGACCAGCGCAGATGGGGTAGAGTTAGCGTGTGCTCTTAGCGAGCGGCTGCCTCATTATTTTCCTGTGGATCAGAATCCGCTCATCGATGAGTCAAAGCATTCTCCGCGAACCGTAGGTCAATTAACTGACTACCTCTGCTTCCTGTTGAGCCAAGGGAGTCTCTTTTAAATGGCCGATATCGATCCAGCCCGTACAGCTATCGCTGCGAGATTACGAGCGGCTCGCGAGCAGTCTGGCCTCTCTCAAGGCCAAGTAGCGAAGATGCTAGGCCTTCAGCGGCCCTCAATAACTGAGATTGAAGCAGGTCGGAGAAGAGTATATGCGGAGGAGCTAGCCGAGTTTGCAAGAATATACAACGTTAGTTTAAACTGGCTGGCCCGTAATGAAGCGGAAGTTGCTGATCCGGCTTTTGAGCTTGCCGCACGAGAACTCGCAAAGCTGCAAAAGCAGGATCTGAATCGGGTCCTCCAACTCTTGCGGACCCTGCGAAGGGCAGCAGATGATTAATGCATCTAGCCGTACCGGGATCACTCGCCAAGGCTTTCGCGGGGCACTGGACTTGCGTAACAAGTCTAATGTAAGTGGGGCTGCTCCAATCTGCGTATATGATCTTGCCGAGACTCTTGGGGTCGAGGTGCGGTTTGTTCGTGAAACCAGTTTTGAGGGCATGTATTCCAGAGCTTCGCGAACGATTCTGGTACCTGCTCTTCGTCCGCCAGGCAGGAAGGCCTTCGCTTGTGCTCATGAGTTAGGCCATTGGTTCTTTGGCCACGCATCCTCCCTTTATGAGCTCGAAGCCTTTGAAGGTTGCTTAGAGAGGTCCTATGAAGAGATCCTTGCGAATGCATTCGCTAGTTACCTTCTCATGCCTCCCAAGGCTGTTCGAAAAGCCTTCCAGTCTAGAGGCTGGCCCTTGAGGGGCGGTACGCCTCTTCAGGTTTACACCGTAGCAATGCAACTTGGAGTGGGGTACTCTACTCTTACCAATCATCTTTTTCGATCACTCGGCATGATTTCCGCTGAGCAGGCTGCACGACTTCTGAAAGTTCACCCTAAGGACTTGCGCCGAAAGTTACTTGGATGTACGGATGCTCCGCACCTTGTAATAGTTGATCCTGCCTGGGATTCTGTGCCAGTGGATCTAGAAGTCGGTGATTATGCTGTAGTGCCTAAGGGTTCACATATCGAAGGCAGGGCAGTTGCTGTTTCACATGAATCATTCTTTGGGCTTGCTGTGATTGCGCTAGAGCCAGGTTCGGCTCACCTAGTTTCAGAAGATAGAGATTGGGTCACAATCGTCCGGATAAGCAAGAGGAGCTTCGTTGGAAGGAGTATTTACCGCTACTTGGAGGATCCTGATGTCAACGAGATTGCCTGAGCCCATCGATAATAGCAATCTTTCCTATGCATGGGCAGAAGCCTTCCTCAGGACGATGAAGTGGAGTCGGCGCGACCTGACTCCTTTGCTCATATCAGTGGACGGCTTCAGCGATGGGCAACCCTCCGAAGATCTAATCATCCGGCAGTCGCTAGACTCTGCTCTTAGGCAGACTGATAATTTTAGTTGTTCTGATTCGGCGCGCATCATATTTCCTTATGGAGAGTGGAAGAGGCAGGGCTGTCCTGGCATTGCTGACTTCTCTTCTTGGTATCTTGATAGTTACCTGCCTAGGCTAAAGGCGCGAGCGAAGGGCAGCAGGCGGCACACCTATTTTGAGCGGATGATAGCGTATTCAGGTGTTAAAGTTGTTCAAAATAAAGTCAGTGTGGAGTATGTCAATCAGCTGCTCCACATAATAAATGATTGGAGGCGAGAGAGGAGTCGACCAAAGAGGCCGCGCCAATCGGCGCTCCAAGTCTCGTGCTTCGATCCTGTTAAAGATCATACTGGCAGTGCACTGTTGGGCTTTCCTTGCCTGCAGCAGGTAAGTTTCGGACATGACGGTGGGGACGGTCTTGCTGTCAATGCTTATTACCCCACTCAGTACATATTTAGCCGTGCCTATGGAAATTATCTAGGTCTAATTCATTTAGGGAGCTTTATGGCTGCCGAATTGGGTCTAGAACTGAAGCGGCTTAACTGCTACGTGGCGCGCCCTGAATTAGGTGGCCTCCCCAAGGGCCAGTTAAAAGACCTTGCGTACAAGATCGAGATGGCCCTTAGCGCGCAGCCCTACTATCAGAGGCGTTCGCAATTGACTTCTGCTGCTGCGGAGGGGCATTGAGAATGGCCTTCTGGAGCAGTGAGCGTTTGCGTACCGAGGCTACAAGGGTCAATATTTTTGATCCATATGATATCTCAAACATCAAGCATGGCGCATATGAGATGGCGGTTGGTCCGGAGGCATACATCACTTCATCCGAATCAAAGATTTTGCTCCAGGAAAAGGAAATTCTGCGTATTCCATCGGGCCAGTTTGGTCTATTGACCACTGAGGAAGTTGTGACTGTTCCGGCGATGGCAATTGGTTTCATATCAATAAGGGCAAGTATAAAATTTCAGGGCTTGGTGAATGTCTCGGGGTTCCATGTGGATCCAGGATTTAGAGGGCGTCTAAAGTTCGCAGTCTATAATGCGGGCAGCAAGGATATAGTTCTTGAACGGGGGCAGAAGATATTCATGATGTGGTTTGGCGATCTCTCGGGGCCTACGGAAGATGTCTACAACAAGCCACCACTCTATGGTATAAGCTCTGTCGACGTGGGGCTGCTGCAAGGAGAGATAGCATCTCCCGCTGCCCTTAAGAAGCTGGTAGAGGACATGAGGGTAGACTTTGACAAGAGGATAGCTTCTGTAGAGAAAGATATTACCCTCTGGAAAGGTATTGCGATCGCGGTACTCCTCATGGTGCTTGCGGCTATTGCTCGACCTGCGCTTGAATTTATCTCTGGTGAATTACGAAAGTGGGGCCACGCGGATGTCGAGTCAAGTCAATCAAGCGGCCGAACCTTAAACGGACGTCCAAAGTCCCAATCGGATTCTAACGCTACTACAATACCCCCAAGGAGGCCCCAGGCTCCGTTGGAGCCGTAAGATAGGGCTAGATATGTCGGCGCGAGGTAACCTTATAGTCTTTGAAGGCCCTGACGGGGTTGGTAAGTCGACAATTGCACGTATGTTGGTTAGCTATCTACGGCGTTCAGGTCACAGATGCGAATACTTCGCATTCCCCGGAATCAGGCCAGGAAGTTTAGGGCGATTTGTCTACGATCTTCATCAGTCCAACGATGCTCAACGGTCACTACTTATGCATCCTGCGAGTGTGCAGCTTCTTCATGTCGCAGCCCATGTAGATGAGATTGAGGTAAGAATCAAGCCAGTACTGGAAGCTGGTCAGCATGTCATACTGGATCGATTTTGGTGGTCTACTTGGGTGTATGGACGGGTTCGAGGTGTTTCCGCGGAAGTCCTTGATCTCATGATTCAAGTCGAACTTTTGTATTGGCACCATATTAAGCCCGCTAAGATATTTGTGCTGGATCGGGCTGATATCCCTGACATGCATAGCCTGCAGGGTAATCATAACTTGCTAAGAGAGGAGTATGAGCGCCTAGCGCTACGAGAAGAGAAGACCACTTCCGTAGATCTGATACGAAACTACGGCCCGATTAGTCGTACATTTAAAGATGTTATCGTTCGTCTTCCTTCTCCGCTTGGCCAAGTAGAGGAGGAGGTAGGTTCGGACGGTGATTAATATGGCAAGCCTAATAATGTGCAGTCGCTTAAGACCTGTTCAGGTTACGCCAGTATATGATACTTACTGGCGGTTTGCTGCTGAGAGGCAGGAGGTTCTATTTAGGAGACTGAAGCAACTTCCGCCTCCTTGGACTGATGATGCGATAATTCGTGAGCATCGGTTCACTAACTGCTATCGGGCTTCAGATAGGGTTAGTCAATATCTCATTAAGGAGGTAATTTATTCGGGGAGTCAAGAGCCTCAAGAAGTTTTCTTCCGGACGATCTTGTTCAAATTCTTCAACCGAATCGAGACGTGGAGGTTGTTGAAGGCTGCGTTGGGTGACATATCTTGTCACGACTTTCGACCGAAAGACTATAGCCAAGTCTTGGGCGAAGCTCTTGTGGCGGGGAAGAAGATCTACTCGGCGGCATACATCATGCCTTCGGGGTCCCGTGAGTTGCGAATGGCTAGAAAGCATGATGTGCACTTGGAGTTGATAAGGCGTATGTTGTTTGACAGGCTTCCGGATCGACTTGCCGAATGTGATGCAATGCCGCAGGCATTTAGTTTGTTCCGTGCTTACCCTACGCTCGGAGACTTCTTGGCCTATCAATATTTGATAGACATGAATTATAGCAACTTTCTTCATTTCGATGAGATGGCCTTTGTAGTGCCTGGGCCTGGGGCGCGCGATGGTATGAGTAAATGCTTCTCGGATACTGGCGGTATGTCCGAGTCTGACTTGGTCAGGTTTGTTGCAGATCGGCAAGAGCTGGAATTTGAACAGAGGGGACTCTCGTTCAAGACCCTTTGGGGTCGAAGACTACAGTTGGTTGATGTACAAAACATCTTTTGCGAAGTAGACAAGTATGCTCGTATCTTTCATCCGGGGTTCGCTGGCCGAACAGGCCGGCGGAAAATTAAACAGAGATATCGGTCTATTGCGGCACCACTTCCGCAGCCATTCTTTCCTCCTAAGTGGGGGTTGAACCAGTTGATAGATCGTGGAGATGTCTATGTTCCAAGTATTTGAGGCAGATTCGGCAGACGATTTATGGCAGATGTTAGGGGCTTCGTTTCGGGAGGGGAAACGAGTTTCCATGCAGGGAGGCAGAGGAGGAGAGACGGTAGAGATGCTGCATGCCGCTCTCTCTATCAACGATCCTCGACAGCGATGGGTCGTATCGCGGTACCCAGCAATTAATCCCGCTTTCGCTATCGCAGAGGTTGTTTGGATTGTTCAGGGTCGTAACGATTCTTCGTTTTTGAATTATTTCAATAGAAGCCTGTGCAAGTTTGCTGGGTATGGCTCTTCCTATCATGGAGCCTACGGCTTCCGTTTGCGGTATGGCCAAGGACTAGACCAGCTTGAAAGAGCGTATAGAGTGTTGCTGGCGAGTCCCTCGAGTCGGCAGGTCATTCTTCAGATTTGGAGCCCAACTCTTGATCTCCCTAATGAATTTGGAGTTGAAGCCGCTCCTGATGTTCCGTGCAACATAGCTGCTCTTTTAAAGATTCGGGAAGGAAAGCTTGAGTGGACTCAGGTTATGCGGAGCAACGATCTCTATAGAGGGTTTCCGTACAACGTTGTTCAGTTTACCACTTTGCAAGAAGTAATGGCTGGCTGGCTAGGTGTAGGCTTGGGATCGTATAACCATCTGAGCGACAGTCTGCATGTATACAAAGATTGTATGGATTATATTTGTGAGCCCCGCTTTGCTTGCCCAGTCCGGAATGAAGATTCTCTAGCCTTGCCGAAGGAAGAGTCAGAGATCGCATTTCGTGAGCTTGAGAGGGGAATATCCTATGTCATAGACGAGAGTTTTTCGGCTGAGGAGCTTGTTGGAATGCTTAGGGGATTTTCTGTCCCTAAGGCCTTTCTTAACATGCTGTGGGTAGTCTGCGCAGAAGGTATACGTAGGCGAGGAAGAGAAGAGCTTATGGCCGATGCTATCCAAGAGTGCTCCAGCGCCGTTCTCCGCCAGTTATGGGAACGCTGGTTAGGGCGTGTTGGAGTGAGGGATCCCCGTAGATCTTCCAAAGAGGACGGTATTCGTGACTTGACGCTCGGTGCCGGCTTTTAGAGGCCAAGGCCTAATCTTCCTCGGCTTCCGGCCGAGGTTAAAGATCGAAGATCCCTAGGCAGCTTGGAGCAGTTCGCCATGGAGCAGGCGGCGAGCCTAACACTCAACAAACCAGCGGCCACGCTGTCTTTGAGGTCGAGGAGGTCTGTGGCCCTTGCTGGAAGTACGTAGTAGCAGGTCGGAGAATGCCGGCCCGGCCGTCCATGCGGCGGGACGTTGGGCCCGGCAGTTTCTGATCTCGCGGAGCGGATTCGAAGCGGCTGTCATCAGGGCCACGCGGGAGCCTGTCGAGCTGGTGCGGGTGCGATGGCGGGGACGGAGCCGCCGGGTCGTCGTTCGGCAGGTTCTCACGGAGAGCAGGGTCCGGAATGTCCAGGAGCCTCTCGATCCGGGTTTGTTCGATCCCTGGGCGGAAGCCTCGGAATCTCTGGCGGTCCGGACGCTTCAGCTCTCCCGGTGCGGGGACTGTGGCGGCGAGAAGAGGGTGCGGTGCGTCACGTGCCAGGGCTCGGCGAGGGTCTCCTGCGATTCGTGCAACGGGAGCGGTTCTGTCGGGTCCCAGAGGTCGGGGCGGATGATTGCCTGCCGCGCGTGCCGGGGAGATGGCGAGAGGCGCTGCTCTTGCCGCGATGGGTGGGTTTCCTGCGGGACTTGCGGCGGGAAGGGCAAGGTGGAGGAGTGGCTCGAAATCAGGGAGGAGGTCTTCGATCGCGGGACGGTTTGGCGAGGCCGGATGGTGGAGGAGGCGCCTGCCGAGCTGAGGAACGTCCTCCGGCGATCGGATCTGGCAGGGACGAACCCAAGAGAGGACAGGCTTCAGGAGGTTGCGGTCCAAGGGTTCCGGAGCGAGATCACGACGGTGGCCTACCAGCTCGGAGGCGTCGCGGGCTCGGTCCAGGTCCAGGGATGGGACGGGCGGATTGTCGAGAACGATTCGAGCCGCGGGCCGTTTGAGCGTCGGCGGCTCCGGACGCTGGAAGGGATGGCGGGGGCCGTCCTGGCGGGGTCCGCTCTGGCGGTCTGGTACGGAGCGCGGCACGCGTTTTTCCGGTCGACGCCGAATTACGGAGGGCTCTGGCTCCTCGCGCTGGTCCTGGGCCTCTGTATCGTTCCCCTGGTCCTCTGGTGGGTTCTGCCGGCGGAGCGCCGCAAAGGGAAGGGTGCCCTCGCGTCGGGGCTGCCGGCGTTGCTGGTCGTCCTGACGCAGGCCGGGCTCGCGGCGACGGGCGGACCCTCGCTCGACCATGCGCGGGCGGTCGCGGCGAGAGGCCAGTTGGAGGAGGCCCTGCGCGAGTCGGCCGCCTGTTTCGATCTTGGAGTCGAATCGGAGCCGGCCGCCGCCTTCCACGATCAGCTTCAGCTTGGAAGGGTCCGGCAGGCCCGCGATCCGCAAAGGGCCTGGGAGGCCGCCGCCTCGTTGCCTTTCCTGACCGAGACCGGGAAGGAGCAGGCCCGGGCGCACGCGATGGAGGTGACGATCCAGGCCGGCGCGGCTCTCCAGGAGAAGGGCGAATTCGCCGAGAGCGCCCTCGTGCTCGATTCCGCTCCTCCCGAGCTTCCGGCAGACCCGATCCCTGGCGGGCCTCCGCCGCCGCGTGTACCTCGAGGATGCGCTCCCCCTCTGGAAGGTGATCGAGTCCCGCCGCAAGCCGCTCGAAGACCGGGTGGCTGCCTGCAACGACATCGCTCCGCACATCCAGGGCCTGGCCTCCCTGCCAATACCCCTCCCAATACCCCTCCCAATACTGCCGGACGACGCCTCATTGATGATCCCCCAGGAGGTCGAGGAGAAGTGCGCCCAGCTTCAAGAGCAGCGCCTGGCGGAAATCCAGCGCCAGAGGGACGCCGAAGCCCGGGCAGCCGAACGGGCGCGCCAGAGAGAAGAGGCCGCCCGGGAGGCCGCGCAGAGGAGGTGGGCCAGGGCTCCGCTCCTGTGCAACGACGGGACGCGGTCGCCGTCATGCATCTGCGGAGGATCGCACCGGGGGTGTTGCTCCTGGCATGGCGGGGTGGCGGGGTGTTCGGTGGAGTGGCCGTAGTGAGGACCCGGGCGTTTGCAATCAGAAGCCCCGATTGCCTCCAATTTGGCGACTCTACCGCCAGAAAGGAAGCAAAAATGGCGACGCCGGACTCTACGTCGCCATGAGGCCCGGGGGACCGCTGGACCGGCCTGAGGAGATCGCCGGTGCCGCCCTCGAAGGGCTGGTCGCTCAGCATTTGCGGGCCTGGATCGACTATTCGGAGGCGGATCTCTCGTTGAGTTTCTGGCGCACCAAGGCCGGCAACGAGGTCGATCTCGTCCTCTACGGCCGGGACGGCTTCTGGGCCTTCGAGATCAAGCACACCGCCACGATCCGGGCCGCGGATCTCAAAGGGCTCAAGGCCTTTCGGGAGGATTACCCCGAGGCGACGTGCCGCCTCCTGTACCGCGGCCGGGAATCCCTGGAGATCGACGGCATCCGCTGCCTGCCCTGTGAGGACTTTCTGCGCGGGCTGGTGCCTGGACGGGCGCTGCCGTGAGCGGCGGCAGCGGCGGGAGTACGGCGGGCGGCAGCTTCAAGTGACGTAAGCGGCGGAGTATCCGAATTGAGCTAGAGTACGATCCCTACTCCTACCTTTGACCAATGAAAGGGGATTTCGTGATGCGCAAAGTTTCCCGGCTCAAGAACACTCCGCGTGAAATCGACTCCTCCGAGCTTCTCCCGCGTCTCGGGCGGCGCAACGTTGTCCGTCGGTAACTTGCTCCTCAGCATCGGAGTCACCGATGTTGCCGCGAGCAATATCGACACGGCGCTCCAACTCGGGCCTCGGTAAGCCGGGCTCGACAAAGCGCTGAGCCTCGACGGGCGGCGGCTCCAAAAGGTGAGAGCTCCGCCGCCCGTCCGAGGGTAGGGACTCGGTCCAGCGGCCAGTTCGCCGGGACCCAGCCGTTGGGATAGTCGCAGCGCTGCTTGTAGCCGTCCAGGGTGCCGCAGCCTCCACACCACTTCCGCTCACAGCCCGCGGGAGCCCATTCGTAATCGGGACCGGCAGGAGCCCGCGAGGTGCGGGTGCTGGCGGGCGTAGATCATCCGCCCCGTGCCGTTGGAAAAGCCGGCCTTGTTGTAGCCCGACTTGCATGTGTCGCAGCCGTCCGTGTCGTAGGTGCACTCGGTGCTCGACGGATGGTTCCAGTCGTAATCCTGGTCGATCTCCATCACGTTCTCATCGACGATTCCGGGAACGCCGTCGCGGTATACGGGCGTCCAGAAGCCCCTGTAGTCCGAAAGCCAGACGTGCATCTGGCTACGTGGGAAATCCTGCGGCCTGTCCGTCTCTTGAGGGGTAGATAAAAAAGAAGGGAGAACCCTATGGCCCTGAAGTTGATCAAGAAGATGGCCGCCGTCACGAGCGCTTCCACGCTCAGCCTCTCGGTGTCCAAGAAAGCGACGGTCGCCACGTCGGTGGAGGTTGGCTCGACGGGAAGCGACGACAAGAGCTTCACCGACAAGCAGTTGACGCCCGGCCCGGCCCAGATGCCGCTGAACCCTGCGAACAGCTACAACATCGTCTGGAGCGGAGCCTTCGTGACAAAGGGATCGGTCACGCTCAAGGTCGAGGTCCTGGACATGAACGGAGCCGTCAAAGGCAAAAAGTCTGTCACCGTCCAGGGTCAGGCCAAAGACAAATTCTTCCGTCTCGTGATGATCCCATGAGGTATGCCATGAGCAAGACAACGATTCTGGTGTTTACCTTGTTTCTCGGTTGCACGGCCGCAGCCCTGGCGCAGAGCGATCCTTGCACGTCGGACCTGAGCTACGGGGAGTATTTCGAGCAGTTGAGCGGGCAGATCTCGGACGAGTTCAATGGAAGGACGGATGCGGCCAAGGCCGAGACCAAGAGCCAACTGGCCAGCCGCGCCAATGCCGACGGCCTCACCGACAGCAATCTGGACCTCCTGCACCGCGCTTTCGTGGCGCTCGGCCTGGGCCAGGTAGATGAAGAGGAAGGGCAATTGGTCTTCAACTTCAATCCCGATTTTCTCGATCTCGACATTGGCAAGTTTTCGCCACGGGTTATCGTCCACGACCCGGTGCTCTTCACGGCATTGGACAAGCACATCGGGACCTTGCCGGCGGCCATTCTCCAGAGCACCAAGGACACCTTTGAAGAAGATCTCGGGGAGCTCGACGACGTCGAGGCGCGGTTGCGCTGGACCAATGCCTCCAGTACACCGGACGCCATGATCCAGGAATTGGCCAGCGATATCTTCCAGCCCGCCTACGACGGTGCCGCTAAAGCGGAGCTCCTGGCGATCGCCGAGCAAGGGGCGAACTTCGAACAGCTTATCGCCAGTGATCTGTCCGTTTCGAAGGAAAAGGTGTCGACGACTCCTGTGTCCGACATCTGCGCCAATCCTGCCGCCAGGGCGCACTTCCTGCAGTTTGCGGGCGATCTCCGGGAGAAGGGCAAGAGCGCCCTCACTACGCTGGGCGACGCCCTCACAGGGGCCCGCTTCTTCGATCTGGCGGACCTCATCGAGGGCGAGCCGCGCTTCACCGTCGAAGTCGCCTACCGCAGCCGTGACGATGCCGCCGGCCCGGATGAGCGCTCCGCCAGCGTGCGCTACGAGTTCGGCAACATCTCGTACCGGGACTTCAAGGATTGGGCGGGGGAGAACAATAAAGCCATCAAGGGAGAGGGTGCCTCGGCGAGTGTCGGGGAGTATCTGGACACTCAGAAGGCGCGCAAGGCTCTGCCGAAGTTCTCGGTGTCGATCGATTATTCGAGCTACCCGGAGCTCCGCATCCCGCTGGCGGCGAATGTACCGGATTTCGTCCAGCCCGACGCTTCCAAGATCACGGGCATGGCGCGCGGCGGCTGGTATTTTGGCGGTGACAACGACCGCGACCGCCGGCTCGAAGCTCGAGGCCAGCTACGACGATGTGAGCGACGACCCGGCCCGTCAGGACCGGTTCGTCGGCAAGCTGAGCTGGGTGGAGAAACTGAGCGGGATCGCTCAGGCTGTAGCCGGCAGCGACCTCGTGGTGACGCTGGTCTATGGCAGCAAGCCCGAGTTCCGGGGCGAGGTGGACGAGGAGCTTGGCGTCCGCTTCGGGCTCAAGTGGTCGCTCGGCGATCCCACGAAGTAAACAAGCCCGCAGAAAGCCTCCGGCGGGCACCTCCGCCGGAGGCCGTCCTCAGATCCCGCCGGGGTGAGGGAACCTCCTCCGCACCATCGTTTTCTCCTGTATAAAGGAAGTCCTTTCCCAGAAGGAGACCACCATGGTGCGCGTTGTCTTGACTGCCATCGTCTTCACCCTGTCGCTGCTGCCGTCCTCCGCATCCTCCCAGCCCTACGATCCCACCCCCGGCCCTTCCCGGTTTGGGCCGGAGGACCAGGCGGGGGCTTCGAATACGCAGGGGCCGGCGAAGGTGAAGGAGGCTCAGAAGCTCATCAAGCGGGGGATCGTGCTTCAGCTTGGGCATGTCTATGAGGAGGGGATGCCCCAGTTCCCGGGGACCCATCCCTGGATCCTTTCCGCGGCGGAGCCTGTGTTCGTTACGGACCGGCAGATGTCGATCGGGGAGTTGCTCGAGGGGCCGATCGAGATCGGCCAGTTGGGGACTCAGCTCGATACGCTGGGCCACTTCGGATACCTGCCTCCGGGCGGGACGGGCTTCGGGGATGCGCTGTTCTACAACCAGAACACGGGGGAGGATCTGGTCCCTTCCGGGGCGCCGAACAAGGGGCTGGCTCGGCTCGGGGTGGAGAACATCAAGCCTTATTTCACCCGCGGCATCCTGCTCGACGTGGCCCGGTATGCCAACGGCGGGCAGCGGCTCGTGGCAGGACAGGAGATCACGGTCGCGATGCTTCTCCAGACGCTGGCGGCCCAGAAGCTCAAGCCGTCAGACATCCGAGAGGGGGATGCGGTGCTCATCCGGACCGGGCATGAGGAGCTGTGGGGGGCGCCGAACTACTACCTGGATTTCTATCCCGGGCTCGGGATCACGCTCGCGGCTCCAGGGCTCGGGCTGCCGGCGGCGATCTGGCTGTCGGAGAAGAAGATCGGGTTGATCGGGTCGGACAACTGGGGCATCGACGTGCTGCCCAATTTCAACGCCCCCGCCGGGCTGATCGCTCCGGTGCACCACCACTTCCTGGCGAAGAGCGGAATACCGATGCAGGAGTCGATGCATCTGCAGGAACTGGCGGAGGCGGAGGTGTATGAGTTTGCGTATGTTTACAGCCCGATGCCGATCAAGGGGGCGAGCGGGTCTCCGGGGATTCCTTTGGCGGTGTATTAGAAGCCCCTCATCACCCCGGCCCTCTTCTCCCGACCCCTCCCTTCCCCCGCACACCGGGAGAAGAGGGAGAAATACAAAAAACTTGTTTGCTTTTTTTCTTTCCCCCTCTCCCGGTGAGGGGGGCAGGGAGGGGTCGGGAGAGGGTAGGGTGAGGGCCTACCCGGGCCACTCGCTCGGGGTGATGACGCCGTCGCGGTTGCGGTCGAGTTGGTGGAAGCGGGTGGGGCCTCCGGTCCATTCGGGGCGGGTCAGGCGGTTGTCGCGGTTGCGGTCGAGGAGCTGGAAGCGCTGCTGCTCCCGGACGGTGGCGCGGGGGCTCCAGGTGGTTCCGATGTTGCGGGACTCGTCGTACTCGCGGAGAGTGACGTAGCTGTCCTTGTCGCGGTCCAGGCGGTCGAGGACGGTGCCTTCGGGCTGGCGCTCGGCCGGGCTCAGGCGGCCGTCTCCGTTGGTGTCGAGCTGGCGGAAACGGTCGTCGCGGCGCAGGACGTTCGGGGTCAGGAGCTCGTCGCGGCTCAGGCGGCCATCCTGGTTGCGGTCCACGGTGCGGTAGGCGGCCGGATCGAGGGGCCACTCGGAGAGGGAGACGTAGCCGTCCTTGTCGCGGTCCAGCTCTTCGAAGCGCTTGACGTAGGGGTTCTCCTGGGCCGGTTCGCCTTGTTTGGTCTGGGGCTTCGGAGTCTTGTCGTCCTGAGGGCTCGACCCTGTCAGGACCAGGAGAAGGATGAGGAGGAATGGGGTGCGGCTTTGCATATGCGCCTCCTACATCCTCAGGATAGTGCAAGGTGGGTGCCGTAGGGACCTCACCCCGGCCCTCTCCTGAAGGAGAGGGAGAAAAACAGGGTTCGAGCTCCCTCTCCTTCAGGAGAGGGCCGGGGTGAGGTCCCTACGGCACCCGCACCCTCTGCTCGAACAGCTCGCGGAGGGCGCGCTCGGGCTGGTCGCAGAGGCCGGAGTGGACGGCGGAGATCTGGAGGATGGTGCTGCGTGGGGCCACGAGCCAGTGGAAACGCTCGCGGAGAGAGAGGCGGGCGATGGGACCCGCGTCCGGCCGGCCGGCACAGATCCTCGGAATGGCTTCGAGGTGGTGGCGCACCAGGTCCAGATCGGTGTCGGGCCAGAGGGCGCGGAGACGGGGCTCGTCGAGCTCGACGCGGGCTGCCAGGTAGTCCCTTTCGAGACAGAAGAGGATCACTCCCGCGTTGATGAATTCCTCGCGCTCCACCCGGGGCACCACCCGGATGATGCCGTAGTCAAACGAGCTGAGCGCGGGCACGCACCGCCTCCTCGGTGAACAGGGACGCCGCTTCGAGGCGCCGGGTCAGGAAGTCCAGGTAGCCAGAACGCCGGTCTTTTGGGGAAATACCGGGATCTGAATCGAGCCAGCCGTCGGGGATCTGCCCGATCATCTCCGCGAACAGGGCCTCGGAGAGGCGCGGGATCAGGCGCTGGGACGCCTCTTCGATGCCGTTCGCCCAGGGCAGGAGGACGTGGTCGCGGATGGCGGGGAAGCGGCCGCGGGCGCTCGTCTCCAGGCTCTCCCAGTTGTGGTGGAAGTAGAGGGCGGCGCCGTGGTCGATGAAGTAGAGGGCCTTGTGCCACCACAGGAGGTTGGGGTTGCGCGGGGTGCGGTCGACGTTGGTGACGAAGGCGTCGAACCAGACGGCCTCGGACGCCAGATGAGGCTCGACGGTATCTGCGGCAGCGGCGGCGGCGTCGAAGGTGGCGGAGCCGGGGAGGTAGTCGAGGCCGAGGTTGATCCCCACGCTCGATTTCAGGAGGTCGCGGATCTCGGGGTCGGGCTCGTTGCGGCCCAGCGCCGCGTCCACTTCCACGAAGACCAGCTCGGGCACTTTGAGGCCCAGGGCGCGGCCGGTCTCGCCGGCGATCAGCTCGGCCACCAGCGCCAGCGGTCCCTGGCCCGCCCCCCGGAACTTGAGGACGTAGAGGCCCAGGTCGTCCGCTTCGACGATCGCGGGCAGCGAGCCGCCTTCGCGGAGAGGGGTGACGTAGCGGGTGGCGTAGACGGTTCGCAAGGCTCGAATCCTATCAGGGCCTCCTGAGACAATCCCGCTCCTCGCGGCAGACCGAAGAAGGAATCCCTTCTGTTTCCCGGGGGGGACGGGCTTGCTGTAGAGAAGTCTCTATATTGGGAGGTTGTAATAACTGCGATCGGATCGCCCGTTCCTCTTTCCTTTTCCTTTCACGATCGCTAAACTCGCCGCCCTGTCACGAAAGGATCTCGAATGGCCCTCCGGAATCGATGGGCTCATGCCGGCATCGCGGCCCTGGGGTTGGGATACTTCCTCTGGTATGTGCCGTACAGCGGCCTGGCCAAGGTGTTGTCGTCCGGCAAATACCCGGGCGTGCCGGGGCCGATTTCGGGGTTTGAGCTGCTGCCGGCCACGGCCCTGGGAAGCTCTCGCGGGCATGCTGGTCTTCCTGCTGGTGACGGGTTTGTGGCGGCACGCGCGGCCGCTGCGCTGGCGGGGGCTCTCGGTGCCCGGGGCGGGACGGGAGACGCTGGCGGCGGCGTTCTTCACGGCGCTGATCATCGCCGCGACGACACTCAACTTCACGTTCACGGGCGTCTCGATCCTGTTCATGCTGCTCCTGATGCGGTCGGGCGTGCTGGTTCTCTCGCCGCTGCTCGATGCTCTGCACTGGCGGCGGGTGAGCGGGTATTCCTGGGCGGCCCTGGGCTTGTCGCTCACGGCGGCGGCGGTGGCGCTGGCGGACGTCAAGAGCTATGCGCTGACGTGGGCGGCGGTGTTGTCGCTGGCCGTGTACGTCGGGGGCTACGCCGGCCGGTTCGAGGTGATGAGCCGGTTCGCCAAGACGCGCGACCCGGAGCTCAACCGGCGGTTTTTCGTCGAGGAGCATCTGGCTTCGACGCCGCTCCAAGTGCTGATCCTGCTGATCCCGGCTTTGCTGGGCCATGAGGAGCTGCGGCGGGGTTTCACGAGCTTCCTCCTGACCCCCGCGGCCGTGCCGGCGTTCCTGGTGGGCCTCTTGTACGAGGGGCTGTTCATCTTCGGCAGCCTGATCTATCTGAGCCCTCGGGAGTACACGTTCTGCGTGCCGGTGAACCGCGGCGCGAGCCTGCTGGCCGGAGTGGTGGCCTCCTTTGGCGTAGCGGCCTGGTTCGGCGAGGCGCCACCCAGCGCCTGGCAACTCGCGGCGGCCGGGCTGGTGGTGGTGGCGCTGGTGGTATTGGCGTGGCCCGCATTGGCCCGGAAGGGGGAGGTCACGGCGGGGCCGGAGCGGACGCGCCTGTTCCTCTTCGTCTGTGGCGGCAACACGTGCCGCTCGCCCATGGCCGTGGCGGTGGCGCGAGCGGAGCTGGCGGCGCGGCTGCGCATCCCCTGGCGGGACTTCGGGCGCTCGCCCATCCAGGCGGTGAGCGCCGGGGTAAAGGCCGAGACGGGCAAGCCGCTGACGCCGGAGGCGGTGGTGGCGCTGCGGGAGATCGGCGTGCCGGCGATCCGGCACCGGGCCCGCCCCGTGACGGCTGAGATGATCGAGCGGGCCGAGACAGTCTTCTGCATGACGAGATCGCAGCGCGAGATGGTGATCGCCCTGGTGCCGGCGGCGGCGGGGAAGACGGTCTGCCTCGATCCGGACGGGGACGTCCCCGATCCGATCGGCCACGGGCAGGAGGCGTACCGGACGTGTCTCGCGCGGATCCGGGGAGCGGTGCGGCAGCGTTTGGACGAGCTTTCAGGGATGCCGGTCTAGCCATCGTTGTCTGAGCAGGGGGAGGAGCCATCGAACCACTGCACGTAGTCCGCGAGGGGAGCCCGTTCCGGCGCGAAGGCGTTGACCGGCGCGGCGGGGTCCGGGTATCCCACGGCCATGCCGCAGACGATCAGGCGATCGGGGCCGAAGCCCGGGTGCTCGCGGCTCAAATATTCGCGGATGATGTCGCTGTAGGCCGTGATCGAGTATTGCGGGCAGCTCCCGAGGCCGCGGGCCACCAGCCCCAGCATGACGTTCTGCACGAAGAAGCCCATCTCCAGGAAGATCCCCGGCGGCGCGTCCGCGGGCAGGTGGAAGATCAGCTCGACGGGCGCGCCGTAGAAGCGCTGGTTGTCGCGCAGGTGGGCGCGGCGGGCCGCCTCGTCGGCGCGCTCGATGCCCTTGGCCGCGAACACACCCGCGCCCGCGGCCCGCGCCCGCGCCTCCTCGACCGATCCTTCCGAAGGAGGGCGGTTGGAGTAGTCGTGCCGGGCGGGCACGCCGCGGTCGAAGCCGTCGCACAGCCTGCGGGCGAGCTCCTCGCGGGCGGCGCCCAGGAGCACGGCCACGCGCCAGGGCTGGGAGTTGCGGGTGGACGGGGCGTTCGCCGCGGCGGCGAGCACCTCCTCCAGCACCTCCCGCGGCACGGGGCGGTCGAGGAAGGCTCGCTTGCAGTGGCGGGCCCGGAGGATGTCGAGAAAGTCCTTATCCATGAGCTGGGAGGGGATTCTACAGCGCAGCCCCGCCCGGGCATAAATGCCCGGGCTATGCGAAAAGAGCCGGCTGAAGCCGACTCCTCGAGTCCCCTTCAGGGGGCTCTTTTGGGTAGCCCGGGCATTTATGCCCGGGCGGAGATGCGGGATTCCTCGCAATGACCGCCATGACTGACGCCACCCTGATCGCGACGCTGTCGGCGTCCCCGAACGGCGAGCTGTCGTCCCTGCCGAAGGCGGTATGTGCGCTGGAGGTGCGGGCGGACCTCGCGGGCGACCTGAATCCGGAGGGTCTGCGCAACCGTTTTTCCGGCGAGTTGATCTACAGCCTGCGCGGCCGGGCCGAGGGCGGCGCCTTCGAGGGTTCTCCCGAAGAGCGCCGCCGGCGGCTGGCCCGGGCGGCCGAGAATTTCGACCTGGTGGAGCTCGGGGCGGACGACCTCGATCCCCAGACCCTGGCCGCCGTGCCTTCCGGCCGCCGGCTGATCTCGTGGCATGGCCCCTCGGCCGGCCTCGACGGGCTGACGGAGCGCTGGGCGCGGCTGTCCTCGGCCGAGGCCCGGCTCTACCGGCTGGCTCCCCAAGCTGCGCGGCCGGAGGAGGGCCTGGCGCCTCTGCGGCTCCTGAAGGGCCTGGACCGGCGCGACGTGCTCGCCTACGCCACGGGCCCGGCGGGAACGTGGACGCGGGTGCTGGCCCCCCGGCTGGGCGCACCGGTCGTCGTGGGTTCGCTCCTGGGGGACAATCGTGGAGACGGTGAGCCCACGGTCTCCCAACTCATGTCGGACTACGGGCTGCCGGGCCTGCCGCCGGTGCGAAGATCTGTTCGGCATCGTGGGCCGCACGGCCGGCAAGTCCCTGTCGCCGCGCCTGCACAACGCCGCCTACCGCGCGCTGGGGATGGAGGCGCTGTATCTGCCCTTCATCGCGGAGGGCTTCGACCGGGTTCTGGCAGGACGTGGTGGCGGGGCTGGACAGCCTGGGCTGGCCCCTGGGAGGGCTCACCGTGACCTCTCCGCACAAGGAGGAGGCGCTGGCCACGGCCAGCGGCGCGAGCGTGCTGGCGCGGCAGGCCGGCTCGGCGAACACCCTGCTGCGCAGGAACGGCTCCTGGCTTGCCGATACGGCCGATGCCGAGGGAGTCGTCCGGGTGCTGGCTCAGAAGCGCGTGCCACTCGCCGGGAGGAAGACGGCGGTGGTGGGCTGCGGCGGCGCCGGGCGGGCCGCGGCGGCCGGCCTGAAGCAGGCCGGAGCCGAGGTGACCCTGGTCAATCGCGGGACGGAGCGGGGCGCCTACGCCGCCCGCCTGCTGGGCCTGCCGTTCGTGCCGCTCGCCGGAGTCTCCGACGCGAGAGATTTCTTCCTGGTGGTGCATGCCACGCCCCTGACTTCCGAGAGCCCGTTCCCGGTGGCGGAGCTGCGCGCCGGACGGCGTGGTGGTGGAGCTGCGTCTACGGTCCCTCTCCAACGCCGCTGATGACGGCGGCCCGGGAGCGCGGGGGCGTGGCCATCGACGGCCGCGAGGTGCTGCTGGTGGAGGCCCGCCGCCAGTTCCGGATGATGACGGGGCGGAGCATGCCGGCCGGCCCGGCGCGGGCCCTTATTGGAGGCCCCGGGAGGCCCGGAAGCCCGGAGGTGCGGCCGTGCTAGCATCTGCGGCACCGGCAGCGAGCCCTCCCACGATGAATCCCGTCGACCGCGTCCGAGATCTGGCCCGCGAGAAGATCGCGCCGCGCGCCGCCCAGTACGACCGGACGGCCACGTTTCCCGCCGAAGACTTCGACGACCTGTTCGCCGCCGGCCTGCACGCGCCGACGGTTCCCGACGAGCACGGCGGCCTCGGGCCTCGGCCCCCTGCGCGGCGACGCCTTCACGCTCTGGATGATGACCAAGGAGATCGCCAAGGCCGACCTGTCCCTGGCCCGCTGCTGGGAGGGGCACGCCAACTCGCTGGTGCTGCTCGACGCCATGGCGGCTCGACGAGCAGAAGCGGCGCTGGTTCCGGGGCGTGGTCGAGCGCGGCGAGAAGTGGGTCGTCTGGAGCGGCGAGCCGCAGGCGCGGGCGCCCGGCGAGACGTCGCGCTTCGGCACCACCCTGACGCCGGTCGACGGCGGCTGGATCGTGGACGGCACCAAGGTGTTCTGCCACCAGCGCCGGCGGCGCGCGACTGGGCGATCCTGCTGGTCAACTCCGCCGGCCCGGGCGGCGCCCGCCACACCACGCTCGCCCGAGACGCTGCTGATGCTGGCCTGCGACCTCGCCGATCCCAGCGTCGAGGTCGACGGCTCGTGGTGGGACCCGATCGGCATGCGCGCCACGGTCTCGCACCTGGTCCGCTTCCAGCGGACCTTCATCCCCGACGAGAACCGCATCGGCGAGCCGGGCCAGTACCTCGCGGACGACTGGCAGACCGCCTTCGCGCCCGCACTACGCGGCGAGCTTCCTCGGCGCCGCCGAGGCGGCCTACGAGTACGCGCTGGAGTACCTGACCACCCAGGGCAAGACGGGCGATCCCTACGTGCAGCAGCACGTCGCCCGCATGTCGATCCACGTCGAGACGGCGCACCTCTGGCTGCGCCACGTGGCGCGAGCTGTGGGACGACGGGCCGGCGGCAGGAGGCGCAGATCGCCGGCAGCCGCGTCCGCCACGTGGTGGAGCACCTGGCGGAGGAGACGGTCGAGCACGCCATCCGCGCCTGCGGCGCGCGGTCGCTGATCCGTCCGAGCCCGCTCGAGCGCATCCTGCGCGACCTGTCGTTCTACATCCGCCACGACAACGACGACCAGGTGCTGGCCACGATCGGCCGGGCGGTGCTCGGGCCAGCCGTTCGACGCCTCGTTCTACAAGCCCTGAGGGTTTCCGGATGGACAGCATCCTGCACCGGGCCACAGCCGCCGATGTCATGGACGATCCCTTTCCCCACCTGGTGCTGGAGGAGGCGCTGGACCCGGAGCTGTACCGGGATCTGGCGCGGCAGTTCCCCTCCCCCGAGGTGATCCTGGGAGGGCGCACGCGGGCCGGCAACAGCTACGCCCATCTCCACGCCTCCCAGGCCCTGGACAACCCCGGCGTGAGCCCGCTCTGGCGCGACTTCATCGCCCGCCACGTGTCGCCGCGGTTCTTCGCCGAGGTGGTCCATCTCTTCGGCGGCCGCATCCGCGCGCTCCATCCCCACCTCGAAGGGGCTGTGGGCCGGCGGCTGGAGGAGATGGCGACCGGAGTGCGCTTCCGCGACGAGGGGTGGGACGCGGGCCTGGAGTGCCAGCCCACGTGCTGCACGCCGGTGGACGAGCCGTCCCGCTCCATCGGCCCCCACGTGGACCGGGAGGTGGCCCTCTACGCGGGCCTGCTCTACTTCCGGCGGGAGGACGACGACTCGACGGGAGGAGACCTGGAGATCTACCGCTTCAAGGGGAGCCGCCGGGAGTACGGGGAGCGGCGGAGCGTGCCGGAAGAGCTGGTGGAGAAGGTGAAGACCGTCCCCTACCGGCCGAACACGCTCGTCTTCTTCCTGCACTCCCCCGAGTCGGTGCATGCGGTCTCGGAGCGGTCCCGCACCTCGCACCCCCGGCTGCACGTGAACTTCGTGGCGGTCTCGCACCCGCGTCTTCGAGGCCGCTCCTCAGCGGTAGAAGAACTCGCGGGTGAAGTAGCTGGACCGGCCGCTGGCGTCGGTGAATTCGTTGAAGCTCGCCACCACCAGCACGCCCTGCTTGACGTTGGCCTGGAGGTGGACCCGCTGGAAGCCGAAGTCATAGAGGGCGCTGAAGGCCATGACCTCGCGGGAGCCGGCGTTGTAGGCGAAGGGCTCGGCCGGGATCTCGCCCCAGTCGATGGGCGATCCGCCGTTCGCTCCGGAGACCCGGACCGTGAAGCGTCCGGTGTCCGCGGCCAGCACGATCCGTGCGATCCCGCGCACCCGCGGGTTGGTGTTGATCCAGGTGCCCAGCAGGGGGGCGGGGTCCAGCGTCCCCGGCCCGGGTTGGGGAGTGTCGTAAGGGAGGTCCTCGGCGCGCGACCAGGGCAGGCTCGTCGTCATCGTCATCGTCAGTCGCCTCAGCGGTGGTAGAACTCGCGGGAGAAGTAGCTGGACCGGCCGCTGCCGTCCTTGAAGGTGTTGAAGCCCGCCACCACCAGCAGGCCGAGGTTCATGTTGGCCTGCAGGTGGCTCTCCAGGAAGCCGAAGTCATAGCGGGCCGTGAAGGACATGACGTTGTCCGACGCGAGGCCGTCGGTGAAGATCCGCTCCGCGTCCACCTCGCCCCAGTCCTTTTCGGCCTCGCCACCCCCCTCGGTCATCCCGGCTCCGAAGGCGCGCACGGTCAGGACGCCGTCCCGGGAGCCGAGGACGAACCGCACGATGCCCCGCGAATCGGGGTTGGTGTTGATCCAGTGGCCCAGCAGGGGGGACACGTCCAGGGGACCCGATGCGGGAGCCGCGCGAGCCGCGTCCACCCGGTCCGCCTCTCTCATGAAGCGCAGGTCGGTCAAGAAGCCCATCCTCCTTCTGATCGGGGTTCCTCGGCGGGGGCCGGCGCCAGCCCTTCGCGCTCGCGCACAAGGGGCAGCACCTCCCGGCCGAAGAAGGTCATCTGCTCGTAATCGGGCCAGCCCATGAACAGGAACTGGGAGACGCCCACGGCTTTGTACTCCAGGATGGCCCCGGCCACGTCCTCCGCCGATCCCACCAGGGCGATGGCGGGGGCGCCGAGGTAGGGCACGGCCCCGGTCCACAGCCACGGGGTCTTCCACGGCGAGTCCTCGCTGGCGAGCTCGTAGGTGGAGCGGAAGGCCACGGAGTCGGAGCGGTTGGCGAAGGTCTGGTGCACGGCCAGGGCCTCGGCGCCGGCCGACTCCAGGATCCCGGAGGCCGCGGCGAGGGCCTCCTCCCGGGTGGGCCGGGCGATCATCGACACCAGGAGGCCGACCTCCGTGCCCCCGTCCAGGAGCGGCCGGATGCGCGGCGCCATCCGCTCCGGCGCCTCGGGCAGGCGCAGCAGGCAGGAGGCGTGGCGCGCGGCCAGGCGCTCGGCGCTGTCCGAGTTGCCGCCCAGGAAGATCTCGGGCGCCGTGCGGCCGTTCGCGGAAAAGGGCGTGTTGAGCTTGGCGCCTTCGACCCGGTAGTGCCGGCCCTGAAAGGTCACCTCGCCCTCCCGCCAGAGGCCGTGGCAGATGGACCAGAACTCGTCCGTGCGCTCGTAGCGTTCGTCGTGGTCCAGGAAGTCGCCGTAGAACTTCTGCTCGTGGGGGGAGTGGCCGGCCACGATGTTGATCGCGACCCGCCCGCCGGTCAGCAGCGAGAGCGTGTTGATCTGCTGCACGAAGGCGGTGGGGGAGCAGATCCCGGAGCGGCTGGCGATGAGGAACTTGATCTTCTCGGTGCGCAGGCCCAGGGCGGTGCTGAGGACGATGGGGTCGGGCCGGTGGAAGCCGAACGCCATGAGCAGCGATTCGATGCCGCACTCCTCGGCGCGGCGGCAGAAGAGGGCCAGGCCGTCCAGGTCGGGAGCGCCCGACTGCGCGGCCCGCGCCTTGGCCCCGCGCAGCTTTTCGCCCGCCGAGGAGAGGCTCCAGTGAAAGCGCAGCGGCCTTGCCGGTTCCAGCGGTTCCAAGTTGATGGCTCTCACGTTTTCAGGTTCTCGCGAACGATAGCACAGAGCCGGATGGGCTGCGGTAGGATAGGGCCTTCAGAGGATTGAGAATGCGGATCGACGAGCGGACGGCGGTGATCGTGTGTGCCGGTCCTTCCCTGGACCGGCTGTCGGCCCAGGCCTGGAACGAAGTCCAGGGCGCCGGGGCCGTGGTCTCGGTGAACGGCGCCCTCATGGCCGCGGCTTGCGAGGCCCATGGCGTGCGGTTCACCCACGTGGCGGCCATGCGGGCCGGCAACCACCTGGAGGAGACAATCCCCGGGTTCGTCGACCGCTGGGCCGGCATCCCGGCCTGGCGCCTCACCCAGGAGGCGGAGCGCGAGGAGGTGGAGGCGGAGACCTACGTGCGCCGGGTGCTGGAGTGGAGCGACGATCCGGCGGGCGGGCTGTTCGGCGGCAGCTCGGCCATGGCCATGGGCAACTGGCTGCACAACGACTGGCCGCGCGACGCGGAGGCCTGGAGCGGCTCGAGCGCATCGCCGCCCGCACGGGCAAGGTGATCCCCCGCCGGGGCTACCGCAGCTTCGTCTTCCTGGGGCTCGACATGATCCCCGGCCAGGGGGGGCACGCGGCGGGGGCCGGCAGCCACCGGAGCGGCTTCACGGACGATCCCGGCCGCGACGGCCGCGTGCGCGACGGCTGGCGGCGTTTCTACGAGGCTGCTTCGGCCCGCGGGTCGCGCGTCGTCAACCTGTCGCCCGGCACGGGGCTGCGCACGATCCCCCACGAGGAGCCGCCCGCGGGCTGGCTGCTGTAACTCCTATGGAAGACCTCAACGTCGTTTGCCTGAAGTGGGGGACGAAGTTCCCCCCGGAGTACGTCAACAACCTCTACCGCGGGGTGCGCCGCCACCTCACGGTTCCGCACCGGTTCGTCTGCCTCACCGACGATCCCGAGGGCCTCGATCCGGGGGTGGAGGTCAGGCCGCTGCTGGAGGACCTGCCGGGCTGGTGGAACAAGCTCGCCCTGTTCAAACCCCGGCTCCACGACCTCACCGGCACGGTGCTCTTCTTCGATCTCGACATGATCGTCATCCGCAACATCGACGCCCTGGCCCGGTATCCGGGCGAGTTCCTGGCCATCCTGGCCACTCAGGGCGAGACGGAGTACTGGTCGGGCCTGTTGCGGTTCCCCGTGGGCCGCTACTCCCAGCTGTGGGAGCAGTTCGAGCCGCGAAAGGAGGAGGTCATCCGGGAGATCGTCGGCGATCAGGACTGGATCAACGCCTGTGCCGGCAACCGGCACGCGCAGGGGGTACGGAGCCGGAGGGCGCGGCTCCTGTGGCCCGAGGTCACTCCTGAGAGCAGCCTGATCGAGCCGCTGCCCCGCAACTGGTTCTCCAGCTACAAGAGAGACCTCAAGGGGCGGGAGGACCGGCTGTCGCGGGACACCCGGGTGATCGTCTTCCACGGCGTGCCCATGGTCCACGAGGTGGACTGGGTGGGGAAGTACTGGCGGGGAAAAGCCGGATGAAGCTGGCCGGCACCATGGTGGCGAGGAACGAGCGCTGGGTGCTCGGGCTCTCCCTGCGCGCGGCCCTGCTGGCCGCCGACGAGATGATCCTCCTCGATCACGCCTCGACGGACGGCACGGCGGACCTGGTGGGGCGCATCGCGGAGGAGCACCCGGGGCGCGTCCACTTCCTGCGGGAGGAGGACCCGGTGTGGCACGAGCGGGAGATCCGCCAGCGGCTCCTGGAGGCCGCGCGGGCCCGGGGGGCCACCCACCTGATCTCCCTCGACGCCGACGAGGTCATCACCGGCAACCTCCTTCCCTCCCTGCGCGGGCTCTTCGCCTCCCTCGCGCCGGGCGAGGCCCTGCGCCTGCCGTGGCTGGCCCTGTGGCGGAGCCTGGACCGCTACCGCGACGACGAGGACCGGCTGTCCCGGATCGTCCGCGACCTGGGCTACCGCGACTCCCCGGACCTCCATTGCGCCTCGCGGGTCGAGGGGTACGACATCCACTGCCGGGAGCTCAAGGGCACCTCCGGCCAGCGTGAGCCGCTCGCCTCCATGGCGGAGGGGGGCGTGTTCCACCTGGCGTTCGCCAGCCTGCGCCGGCACCGGAGCAAGCTGGCCTGGTACAAGATGATCGAGACCCTCCGCTTCTCCTGGCGCTTCACGCCCGAGCAGCTCAACGACCGCTACGACCGCTTCCTCAACGAGCAGGGGCTGCGCACCTCGCCCGTGGACCCCGCCTGGTGGGCTCCCTATGCCTCCTGGCTGGGCGAGCTCGATCTCGAAGGCGAGGGCTGGCACGGCGAGGAGTGCCGGCGCCTCTGGACGGAGCACGGGATGGAACCCTTCGCCGGGCTCGAGCTGTGGGATATACTGAATCAATCGAGTCCCAGTCTGGCTTGAAAGCGGCTTGAAAGCTGTCATTGGACCACGGCAGGGACCTCACCATCCGCAGCAATCCATAGGGAGGTATGTCATGGCGGGACACGGAAATGTGGCAGGCTCCGCGGGGACGGTCAAAGTGGAGCTCAGCACCGAGACGGCCAAGGATCTCCTCCTGGCGCTCAGCCAGGCGCTCGGCATGACCTGCCAGCCGAAGAAGGACGGCGCGGTCAAGAAGTAGGCTCTCCAGGATCCGGACAGACAAGGGATGGGCGGGGCTCTGCGCAGCGCCGCGTCCGCCGAGGGGCTGAGTGACCGCGGTGACCGCGATCCTGCGGTCCTACTCCTGCTCCAGGAGGTCCGCGAGCATCCGGCGTACGATCGCGGCTTCGCGTCGCGGCTCCTGCACCGCGCCCGCGGCGGTGAGGGAGACGCCTGGGAGGTCCGCTGCCTGGCCGCCCTGATGCTCCAGGCGCAGGCCCTGCGGATCCCGGTTCGGGACCTCGGCGAATACGGCTTCCTCTTCCAGAGCCTGGGGATCGAAGGTTACCCGGGGGCTGATCCCCGGGACTTCGTCCGCCGGTTCCGGCGCCGCATCGGCCGGGCGGCCCCCCTCCTCTCCCGGCTCCGGGGCGAGGCCACGCCCACGGCGGTCTGGCGGGACGTCATCCGCCTCTCCCGCTCCGAGTGCCGGCTGCCCCTGGCTCGCTACCTGTTTACCCCCGAGGAGGTAGTGGCGCGGGTCCGCGGGCTGGTGAAGGTCTCCCGGGGCCTCGACTCCCCCTCCGCCATCGAGCCCGCCTGCGTCCTGTCGGAGGCCGGGCTCGCCCTCTCGCGCCTGCCGCCGTTCGAAGCGGAGATCGTGCGGCGGCTGTGCGAGCCGCCCGCCGTCTATTGGGTCTCGGAGCGCACCCCCGCCGGCCCCCACGCGCTGGTGGAGCGCCCGCCGGGCACCGTGGTGCTGGTGGTGAAGCCGCCCGGGAGCGATCTCGAGATCGAGATCAAGAGGTGCGGCCTCCTGGAGGAGCGCCCCCTGAGGCTGGTCTTCCGCCGCAACGGCGCCGCGGTGCCCGTCCCCCACCGGCTGCAGGGCGGCAGCATGCTGCGCTCCCTCCACTGGGACGCCGGGTCCGCCGCCGTGCTCTCGCGGATCTACCGGCTGGTGCACGGCCGCGAGGCGCCCATCTCGCGGACTCTCTCCATCAAGTCCATCTACTCCATCCCGTCCGGGGACCGCCTGTGGCACACCCTGGACTACTTCACGGAGCCGGACGCCTTCGGCGAGGGCTTCGCCCGCATGCGGGCCGCCATGGCGGAGGTGGTCAAGGCCTTCACCCGCGAGGACGGCGACAGCATCGCTCAAAGCATCGGCCACCTGCCGGGGGACTTGGGGCTGACGCTCCTGTTCACCTCCCAGGCCGCGCCGGGGCAGGCCATCCTCGCCGGCACGAGCGCGTTCCGGCTGGACCGGCTGGCCCGGTATTTATCAGGGAGAGGAGACGGCGAGCCTGCCTGGCCCGAAACCCGGGAAGCGGCGGACGGAATCCTGGAGGAGGTACTCGGGGCGTACGTGCCGCCGGAGAGCCGACACCGTGGCCACCAGAGCTACGTGCGGGCAGCCTTCGCCGTGCCCGCCAACCGCGCCGCCGCGGACCGCGCCTGGCGGGACGCGATGCGCGATCTGGGCACCCTCTGGGGGACCCTGCTGGCCATCCGCGGCTACTCGCGGGGCGAGTCCTTCGTGGGCCGGAACATGGGCCTGAAGAGCGCCTGGACGGGCTCCCGCTGGCGGGTGGGCCTCGTCTCCATGGACCACGACGCCCTGCGGGTGGACACCGGCCGGGACGGGGACTTCCGTCCCCTCAAGGCGCTCCGCGGCATGGAGGCTGACGAGCGCTTCATCCTCGGCCCCTGGAGCGACGGCCGGGCCGGCCGCGGCTCCGTGGGCTTCCTCCAGGACCTCTATCACGTCTCCGAAGAGGGCGGCGAAAAGGGGCGGTCGCTCCTGCGCCGGGAGCTGCGCCGGGCCTACCGGAAGACGCACGCCGCCCTGGCGCACGTCCCCGGTCTCAAAGAGCACTTCTGCCCCTCCTTCGTGGAACGGATCGGCGACTGGGACACCGTGGTGCGGGCGCGCCTGCGCGCCCTGGGGAACGGCTCCGGGAGCTCCTGGCAGGCCCGGATGCGGTCCTTCCTCGCCGGCCGGGGCTACACCCCGGAGCTCCTCGAAGAGCACCTGGAGGCCGCCGGCCGGTACGCGCCCCTGCTCTCCCGGCAGGCGTTCCTCTACGGCGTCAGGGGCGTGCTCCCCTTGAAGCGTGGAGAGGCCTCTCCATGAGACGGCCGCGGCTCTGCCTGGTCTTTCCCCACCTCGGCCTGGGGGGCGGGGAGACCGTCATGATGGACGTGGCGGAAGGATTGCGGGGCGAGCTCGACCTCGACGTCTGCGCCCTGTGGGACGGCAGGGCCCCCGGCGAGCACCGGACCCTGGTGCCGGAGCTGGACGCGCGCTTCCCCGGCTGGACCCCCATCCGCAAGCGCTGGGAGCTGCGCCCCCGGTTCCGGGAGGCGGACGCCGTGCTCTGGTACGGGGTGGTCAACGCCGTGCCGGACGTGCTGGCGGCCATGGGCGAGCGCCCGGCCTCGGTCCGAGTGGTCCACACGGAGCGCGAGGTGGACGGCCCGGGCTTCGAGCGGCGCTGGGGGCGTACCGTCGACGCCACGGTCCGCGTCTCTCCAACGATTAAGATCCCGGGCGCCGTCTTCATCCCCAACACCTGCTCGGGGGAGACCCTGAAAGGACCTGCGATGGAGCTGTTCCCGCCCGGCCGCCCCACCCTGGGCTTCCTCGGCCGCCTCGCCCCCATGAAGAACGTGCCCTGGCTGGTCGACAACGTGGAGGTGCTCGGCTGCAACCTGCTGATCCAGGCCTTGGACACGGAGCTCGTCACCGTGGCGGAGCTGAAGCGCCGGGCCTCCAAGGCGGGATTCAGGGAGCGGGTCCGGTTCCTGCCGCCCTCCCGGGACGTGGGCACGCTCCTGCGCAGCGTCGACGCCCTGATCCTGGTGTCTGATCACGAGGGGTTCCCCCGGGTGGTGATCGAGGCCGGGATGGTGGGGACTCCCGTGATCTCCACCCCGGTCGGGGCGCTGCCGGAGCTGTTCCGCGAGGAGATCCTCTTCGTGGACCACCCCCTCTATGCCAGATCCGTCCAGACCGCCCTGGAGCTCCTGAAAGATTCACGGGAGGCCTGGGGGCGGCGGCTCCAGGAGAAGGTTGCCCGCCTCTGTGCCCCGGAAACCGTGGTGGCGCGCTACGCCGAGGTCCTGCGAGAGGCCATCGCGGTCAACGCTGCCCGGCCGGCTCCCGGCTCCTGAGTCTCCGTCCCACCATCCAGAACAGCCCGGCCACGCCGAGCACGAGGCCGAAGACGAGCGCCAGGTTGTCCAGATTCCGGGCCGTGGCGCCGGTGAGGGCATAGATCAGCGCCGCGGGGAGGCTGCCGGCCAGGGTCGCCAGCACCATCCGTCCCCAGCCTATAGGGGAGGCGCCGGCCAGGATCGAGACGGTCTCGGCCAGGATGGGGATAGGCCGGGTGACGATGATGGCGAGGTCTCCCCACTCGGCCAGCAGGGCGTCGGCCCGCCGGCGCTCGTCCTCCGGCACCAGCCGGGCCAGGAGGGGACCGCCGCGCCGGCCCAGGGCGAAGCCGAAGAGGGCCGCCCCCACGGCGCCCGCGAGCGAGAGGAGCGTGCCGGTCAGCACGCCGAACAGGGCGCCGTGGGCGATCATCACCAGGCTCGCGGGCACGGGCAGCAGCACGTCCGCGATCAGCAGCCCCACGCCCACGGCCGCCGCGATCCACCCGCCGCGCTGGAGCCACGGGTCCGGGTCCGTCAGCAGGGGCACCCGGAGCCATTCGGCGATCCCGAACAGGACCAGGAAGGCGGCCATCATCCCCAGGGTCAGCAGCCAGTAGTGTTTCATCACCGATCCAAAGGTATTTCAGGTAGCGTATCACTTGCAGCCCGCGCGCCCCGCGCCTGCCGAGTTGAGGGAAAGGGGGGTCTCATGGTCCTGCGTCTTCTTCTCGGAGTCCTGCTCCTCGCCAGCACATCCGTCCCAACTTTACGGGCCGCGGAACAACCATCCCCGCCATCCCCGCCCAAGATCGTCAACGGCAGCAACGAGCCCGGGTATCCCGCCGTCGGCTGGTTCCAGGCGTTCGGCGGCCTCTGTACGGCCACGCTGATCGGCTGCCAGACCGTGCTGACGGCGGCTCACTGCCTGTGCACCCACCCGGTCACGGGAGTCGACCTGGCCCCGGCCGAGTGCGCCAGCGCCGGCCTCCTGGAAGCGGCGGACAAGGCGATGTTCTTCCACGACGCCGGGGTTTTCGCCGTCTCCTCGGTCGCCGTCCACCCGGAGAGGAATCCGGGCAGCGCCTCCTCGAACCCTCTGCACGACCTGGCCGTGATCCGCCTCGCCTCGCCCGTCACCGGCATCGCGCCGGCGGTGATCAACCAGAACGCCGCGGTCGCGGACGGCGTCACCGGCACCATCGTCGGCTTCGGGCTGACCAGCGGCTCCGCGAGCGATCTCGGCATCAAGCGTTCGGGCGCCATCACGACCGCCCCGTGCGACATCCCGGGCCACGTGTGCTGGGAGTTCAGCGGCAGCCAGTCGAACACCTGCAGCGGTGATTCCGGCGGCCCTCTCTTCGTCAATACGCCGCAGGGCGTCGTGCTGGCCGGGGTGACCTCGTTCGGGCTCCACCCTTCCTGCCTGGCCAACGATTTCTCGTACGACGCCGACGTCTTTTCCGACCGCGCCTGGATCGCCTCGGCGGCCGGGGCCGACCTCGCCACGGGACCGGTGCAGTGCAGCGCCCTCCCCAACGCCGGAGCGGCGAACACCTCCGTCCTGGGGCGGGTGAATTTCGTGACCTCGCAGGCGACGTCCAATTCCGTCGCCGTGCCGGCCGGGGCCGCCCAACTCCGCGTGGGGACGAGCGGCAACAACCTGCTGCGGACCCAGCTGTCGGGGCCCTCCGGCACGGTCAGCTGCGGCTCGGGGATCCCCGTGGCCTATTGCGAGATCAACCAACCGCCGGCCGGCATCTACACGGTTACCGTCCGCAACCAGGGAGGTGGCACGGTCCAGGTCCAGACGGTGTTCACCCTGCTGGGGGCGGAGATCGGGGTGGCGGACCCGGACCCGCCCGCCGGCCCATGGCTCACCACCACGGAGCTCCCCCGGCTACCGGTTCAAGGTGCGGATCAACGGCGGCGCCGCCGGCACCCAGGTGGCGGACTGCGTGCCGGAGACCCTCTGCGTGGCCGGTTCCCTGCCCACGCGCACGGAGCTGTTCCTGCGCGTCATCGGCCCCCGGCCCAACGGCTTCCTCTGGACGCAGGCCGTGCGGTTCACCGTCTCCCGGCTGGAGGTCTGGGTGGAGCGGACGGCCGATTCGGAGGTCCGTTACTACGATCTGCCGGCGGTGTCGGCGGACAGCGAGACGCTGCCCGGGATGGTGGACAAGGAGGCCTTCACGCCCTAGCACGGGCTCGAGATAGGACTACAATAGGTGGCCACCCACGAGAGGAGGCTCCCATGACGAGAGAGTCCCAGCCGCCCAGATACTTCGCCGAGACCGCGATCGGAGCGGTGGTGCTGGTCGCCATCCAGTTCCTCTCCCTCCCCGTCCTGGTCGGGGGGCTGGCCCTGATCGGGATCGCGAAGCTCGTCTCCTCCATACGCACTGCAAGAACGGGCCGGTAAGGCCTCCCTGTTGGCCCCAGCGCAGCCACTTGCTTCGCGAAGCGAGCCGCTTGATCCGCGAAGCCAGCGGCTCCATCCGCGAAGTGAGGCCTGATTTCGCGAATCAAGCCCCGTGCATGGCGGATCAAGCCTCTTGCTTCCCGAAGCAAGCGCCTTGATCCGCGAAGCAAGCCTCTGCATTCGCGAAGTGAGCCCTGATTTCGCGGATGCAGCTCCTTGCATGGCGGATCAAGCCCCTCGCTTCGCGGATCAAGCCGCTCGCTTCGTGAAGCAAACGGGAGCCTTCCCGGGGCTGCGGTATACTTCGGCCACCATGGACCGGGCGCGCTACCAGCAGGAAGCCCAGCGTCTGGCCGCCATTCTGCGCGGAGAGATCCAGCGTCAGGGTGTCTCGATCCGGTCCCTGGAGCAGAAGATGGGGGTCGGCAACTCCGTCTACCAGAAAGTCCTCGGCGGCAAGATCTCGATGACCCTGGGCCACCTCCTCCAGATGGCCGACGCCCTGGGCCTGGAGTGGTCCGAGCTCTTCCGCATGGCCTACCCCGGTCCCGCCCAGAACCCCGAGGCCCCGGCCCCCGAAGGAGACGATTTCGATCAGAGGGTCATGGACGTCCTCCGCCGGCACGGCCTGCTCCCCGAGTCCGCCTCCGGGCGCTGAGCCTCGACAGACTACGGAGCGAACATCGCCGGCTCGAACCGCAACCCCGCCTGCCAGGGGAGCCGTTCCAGGAAGGTCCGCACGCGCTCGATCATCGGCACGGTGACGGCCTGGCACCGGCAGGCTTCGCGCACGAAGTAAAGTGCCCGTGCCGCTTCCACATGGACGCCCAGGTCGTCCAGCGTGGCATGCATCTCCTCGGCCAGCTGCAGCACCTCGGCCGCCCGGCCCTTCTTCAGCCAGGCCGCCGCCAGGTCCAGGCCCACGAGGGCGGCGTCATACCCCTGGCCGCGCTGGACGAACCCCTGCCTCGCTTCGGAAAACGCGCGCTCCGCCCGGGCCAGACGGTTGAGCCCAGCGTAGATCTTCCCCTCGACCCACCGCAGCTTCAAAAGGTTGAGAGGCTCGGCTGAGAACGCGTTCCGCAGACCGCTCTGAAGGAGGAGGAGGCTGGCGCGGCTGTACTCGCCGCAGGCAGCCAGGGCGTCGATGGTATTGAGGACTGTGGACCGCTGAAGTTGCGGATCTCTATCAGGCTCGAGCAGACTGGCCCCTCTTTCAAAGAGATCCAGAGCCTCCCGGGGATGTCCTTGATAGTAGGTGTTGGTGCCCTTAGAGATCAAAGCTCGGCCAGCAAGATGGGTATCACCAGCTTCTAGATAGAAGTCATGAACGCGATCGAGCAGAGAGATGGCCTCATCGAGACGCCTCTCAGCTCTCCGGACTGAGGCTTCGAGATCCAGCACGCGCGCTTGCAGAAGTGGATCGCCCGATCCTTCGTTCAGGAACTCCCGAGCCTGTGAAAGAGCCGCATTGGCTTCAGCCCATCGGTCGTTGATACGGTAGGCATTACCTAACTCGGCAAAAGCTCTGGCGCGCAGATCCGCAACAAACCCTGGCCAGGGATACTTGTCCGGCTGAATATGCTTGGCCACTCCTGCGGCATCTTCTGCCAGGGTCAGCATCCGTTTGGGATCGCTGAAGCGGCTTTCGTAGCTCTTTCGAAGCAAAGCTTCGCAGAGAGGCCAGCCGTGGAGCGCTCGTGCCTCCCGGTATGAGACTCTCGCGTCTCCCAGTCCTTCTGGGACCTGATCAAGGAGGGCGACGGCCCGTTCAAGCTTAGCGGTCTCTTTACTCCAGCGGGCCTTTAAGGATCGTGCCGCAATCCTGGCACGAGCGAGGGCTTCATCGTACTGCCCTTCTGCTACAGGTTCCGCCGCCGTCCAGGGTTCGTCTCCAAGAAGTGGCTCAGCCAGCTTCTTGAATAATCGTTGGCAGCGCAGACAGCCTTCGCCGAACACGTGCCGAACCACCCGGCTGCGGACGTCACCCTCCAGCCGGCCGGCGAGAAAATCCGCGATCTCTCCCTTCCCAGGATGCGTCATGCGAACGCTCCATGCAGATGAAATTGACACCAAGCTGCGAAAGTATTTCACAAAAGCACGTCGGGAGAGAACCCGGAAGCGGATTGCCCCCGGGATCCTCTGCCGCGACAGAGTTATTCAATGGTGGCCGTTGGGATCGATCTGGGAGCCGTCTTTAGCCAACGTGCTATCCATAGGGGCCGTGGCTCTTGGACAGCCGTTGGGATCGATACTTGACCCATGGTCGCACTTCGGCAAGACCGTGATTGGCCCGAGGCCCAGCCACGACAGCACGCGCGGCACGATCCCGCCCGACCACTCCCGGGCTTCGTCCCAGCCCGACCATCCCGCGGCCCCGGCGGGAGCCGCCGACGCCAGGGCGAGCGCGGCCACGAGCGCGACGGCGGCTCCGATTCGAATCTCTCTTTTCAAGAACATACATCCCTCCTCCATCGCCGTGGCTCGCGCACGAGCCGTCATTGGCCCGGGTGTCCACGGGATCACCGAACGGCATTCCCTAGTTTGCGCCTTCCGGACCCAATTTCTTGTCCGGGGGGCAATAAACGCCTCCAAGGGCAGGGTGCGATGGAATCGAATCTACGGGGATGGCCTCTCGATCCGCAACGATTTGACCGGTGGACAGCACGGCGAGATCGGCTCAGCGTTCTTTGGAGTCTCCCTGAACCATTGAGACGCTAGATCTACAATTTAGTAAAAAGGCATTGACAATCGGCGTTCGTGCCGCTCATCATGCTGCACATGGATGATGAAGCGGCGGTCCTCGCGGAAGCGGGGGACTGGAACCGGCCGTTCCGGCAGGCCTTCGGTTCCCGTCTAGCGCAACTACGCCGGGTGAGGGGATGGAAACAGCGGGAACTGGCCCGGCGGGCTCAGATCGACCCTGGACGGCTCTCGAAGCTGGAGCGCGGAGGGGTGCGAGCCAGCGCCGCGGAGCTGGTCCGGCTGTCGCTGGCCCTGGGGACCGCGCTGGACGAGCTCGTCTTCGGCGCTGCCGCGAACCTGGAAACCGGCTGGCAGCGCCTCCGGGAGGAGATCGAAAGAGCCGGAGGCCCGACGGCCCTCGCCTGCGCCACCCACATGCTCCGGGCGTTCGCCCTGGGCTGCCAGACTTCAAGAGCGGAGGGATGACGTATGACGGAACCCGAGGCCAAGCTGGTCCTTCTGAAGATCATCTACGAACTCGAGGCCGCCGGGCTCTCTTTCGCGAGTCTCCTGGGCCAAAGCACAAAGGCCCGGGTGGATCGCTCCACCCGGGCTTTGTGTCCCCCCTAAGAGACTTCAAAAAATCAAAATAAGAACTGCTACTTCGAACGGCTCGAGGTTCCCTCGTTCGCTCTCGCGTCTTCAGGTCGCTCTTGTTGATTGGGAGTGTAGGGCAGGGCCTTATCAGGAGTCCTCAAATACTGGATCAAAGTTCATCAAAAGATCTCAAACTATTCTATCCATTGGAGATCCAGTCCGTCCGAGCGGCTGTGGGACGAAGGTCCAATAGGTTCGGGCCAAGCGAATAGGGAAGATTCCTGGACGGAGTCCTCCGGATCAGAGGCCGCGGTCACGGTGTATCGGAGGACGGGAGGAAGCCATGCTGATCGGTGTTCCCAAGGAGATCAAGGTTCACGAGTATCGGGTCGGGCTGACCCCCGATAGCGTCCGTGAGTTCGTCGTCCACGGCCACAAGGTTGTCGTCGAAACCGGGGCGGGCGCCGGGATCCGCAGCTCCGACGAAGACTACCGGGCGGCCGGTGCCGAGATCGCCGGCGACGCGAAGGGGGTGTTCGACAGGGCCGAGATGATCGTCAAGGTGAAGGAACCGCAGGCGAGCGAGCGCCGGATGCTGCGCGACGGACAAATCCTGTTCACCTACCTGCACCTGGCGCCCGATCCGGAGCAGTGCCGGGATCTCGTCGCCAGCGGAGCGACGTGTATCGCCTACGAAACCGTGACTGACGGTCGCGGCGGTTTGCCGCTGCTGGCGCCTATGTCGCAGGTTGCCGGCCGGCTGTCGATCCAGGCGGGAGCGCATTGCCTGGAGCGGGCGCACGGCGGCAAGGGCATCCTTCTGGGCGGCGTGCCGGGCGTCGCGCCGGCGAAAATTGTGGTGATTGGCGGCGGCGTCGTCGGCGCGAACGCCATCATGATGGCCCTGGGCATGGGTGCCGATGTCACTGTGCTCGACAGGAACGTCGACGTGCTGAGGCGGCTCTCCCGGCAATTCGGTCCGGCGCTGAAGACACTCTATTCGACACGGGCGGCGCTGCTGGAACATGTGCTCGTCGCTGACATGGTGGTTGGCGCGGTGCTGGTGGTCGGCGCCGAGGCTCCGAAACTGGTGACCGCCGAGATGGTCAAGCGCATGCGGCCGGGTTCGGTGCTCGTCGATGTGGCGATCGATCAGGGTGGTTGCTTCGAGACGTCGCGGCCGACGACGCACGCCGAACCGACCTACGTCGTCGACGGGGTCGTCCACTACTGCGTCGCCAACATGCCGGGCGCGGTGCCGCGCACCTCGACCTACGCGCTCAACAACGTGACGCTGCCCTACGCACTGGCACTGGCCGACCGCGGCCCACGGAAGGCATTGCTCGACAATCCGAACTTCCTCGAAGGGCTCAACGTCTGCCACGGCATGGTCACCTACCCAGCGGTTGCCAACGACCTTGGCTACGAGCTCGTCGACCCGGCCAAGGCGCTCGCCGCCTGAGGGCAGGTGCTGCTCGGTCTCGCGGCGCGGCGTTTGGATTCGAAGGACCAGCGGGACGCCAGCGTTCCCCCAAAGCCCTGTCCGGACCCCGAACGAGCCTCTCGCGCCGCCCTGCGGAAGGCTCGCCGGCTGGAACGAGTGGCCCGTTGACCCTTACGAGAGGCTCGCCGGCCGGAACGGGCCAGCTTTTCACCGGAACGGAAGGCTCGCCGGCCGGAACGAGCCGGCTTTTGACCGGAACGAGCGGCTCGCCGGTTGGAACGGGTGAGCTTTTGACGGGAACGAGAGGCTCGCCGGTCAGAACGGATCAGCTTTTCGATGGAACGAGCGGCCCGCCGGCCGGAACGAGTGAGCTTTTGACCGGAACGGGAGGCTCGCCGGCCGGAACGAGCCTTCTGTAAGGGTCAACGGACCCCTCGTTCCAGCCGGCGAGTCTTCCGCAGGGCGGCGCGAGAGGCTCGTGCAGGGGGCCAGAGCTAACGGCGGGGTCCGTACCGCAATCCCACCCGCAGGGACCGTCCCGGCCCCGGAAAACCGATCAGCGTCTCGTACTCCCGGTCCGTCAGGTTGTCGATGCGTCCCTGGATCTCCCACGGTCCGTTGAGACGCCAGGTGCCTCCCAGGCCCGCGAGGGCGTAGCCGGGGACGGTGTCGCGCTCGGGGACGGGGATCTGCTCGTCGAAGCTCTCGGAAACGCCCTGGGTGTCGAGCTGGAGGGCCAGGCGGTCGGAGGGGCGCCAGTCGATCCTCAGACCTCCGACCCACTTCGGACGGTGGCGGAGACGGGCCTGGGTCGTGAGGTCTTCGACCTGCTGCCAGGTGGCGTTGGCCCGGACGGCGAGGCTCTCGACGGGCGTCCAGCCGAGGGTGGCCTCCACTCCCTGGGCTTCCACCTCGGAGCGGTTCAGGTGGGTGAAGGTGTCGAAGTCGAAGTCGATCAGGTCCTCGTAGCGGTTGTAGAAGAGGGTGAGGCCGGTCTCCAGGCGGGCGGCGGCGAAGTGGCGGTCGATTCCGATGTCGCCGCCCAGGACCTTCTCGGGCCGGAGGGCTGGGTTGCCTCCGAGCTGGGGCGGGCTCGCCAGGGCGAAGAAGCTCGGCTGCTTCCAGGCCCTGCCGGCGGAGGCGTGAAGGCGTGTGGGGCCATTTCCCGAGGCACCGGGGCGGAAGCTCACGCCCAGGCGCGGGCTCCACTGGCGGGGGCCGTCCTCGGGTACGTCGAAGCGGGAGCCGGCCTCGAAGACGAAGGCGCCGCGGTCCACGACCAGCTCGGCGAAGGCGCCGGGCAGGGTGCGGGTGATCTCGTAGTCGCCCCGGACCTCGCCGCCGAATTCGGGTGGCAGGAGGAGGACGCTGTCGTTCTCCCCCCTCTCCCGCTGCACGTCCGCGCCCGCGCTCAGCCGCACGCCTCCGGCGTCGTGGAGGGTCGAGGTCCAGCCGGCCCGGGCCACGGTGTAGCGGGCGGATTCGAGGGACGGCGGCACCTGCGGGAAGACGGCGGGACTGTCCGTGTTCCGGTCGTGGCGGTAGAGGGCGAGGGTGAGCTTCTGGGTCCCAAAGGCCAGCTCGGAGGCGAGGGAGGCCTCTTCGTGATCGGACCGGCGGAGCTCGCCCGTTCCGTAGACGGGACCGCCGGAGGCATCGGGGTAGTCGTTGCCTTCCCAATCCGCCCAACGGGTCTTCAACTGGAGGCGCGCCTTGCCGAGGGGGACGGCGACGTTGGCGTGGAGGTTGGACTGCTGGAATCTCTCCTCGGCCACCCGGTGCTCTTCCTCTTCCCAGGTCCCGCCGAGGAAGTACGTGGCCTTCCCCACGGAGCCGGAGACGGAGCCCTGCCCCCGGCGCAGGTCGGCGTCGCCGGCCATGGCCTCGGCCTCCACGGCGGGTGGCCCGTCCTGCCCCTGGCGGGTGACGATGTTGATGGCGCCCGCGAGCCCCGTGGAGCCGTAGAAGGAGGAGAGGGGGCCGCGGACGATCTCGACGCGCTCCACGGCGGCCGCCGGGAGTCCCTCGAAATTGAAGACGTCTCCCACCTGGTAGGTGGGGTCGTTGAGCGGCACGCCGTCCAGGAGCACCAGGGTGAAGTTGGGATCGCCGCCGCGGATCTGGGCCGTGGAGAAGCCGCCCCGGGCGCCGTTGGTGGTGACGTCGAGGCCCGGGACGAAGCGCAGCACGTCGGCCACGGTGCGGGCACCCGAGCTTTCGATGGTCTCGCGGTCGAGCACTGTGACGGAGCCGGTGGCGGAGGAGAGGGGGCGCTCTTCTACCGTGGCGGTGGAGTAGAAGGTGGCGGCCGGCTCCTGGCCGGCCGCCATCGGAGCGAGCGCCAGCAACGGAATGGCGCAGAGGATCTTTCTCATCGGACGGTTCTCATCGCCTATTTCGGGGAGCTATTTCGGGCAGCCGTTTTTGATCCAGGTGAGGATGAGCTGCTGCTGGTCCCTCGACATCTCGCGGGTGACGGGCATGTAGTTGGGATCGGAGAACGGCAGGTTCAAGACCTGTTGGATCTGCTGAGCGCTGGCGACGACGCTCTCGTAATTGGAGAGATCCACATAGCCGACCATGACGGCGTAGAGGTAATAGTACTGGTAGAGGATGGGCTGCACGTCCTCCCACTTGGGGTTGGGGATGGGCGGCTCAATGCTGTTGAAGACCTTGAGGGTGAGCGGTGCGCCCGCGCCAGAGCTGGCGGCGCCTGACGCCCAGGGCCCGCCCACGAAGTAGAGCTGGCCGCCGATGCTCTGCCGGGTCGACGGCATGTCCTGCGCGGGAAAGGAGTCGCTCGCCTTGAAAGTCGCGGGAGCGCTGCCGTCCGCGCCAAGGGTCACACTGGAGGGAAAGGTGAGGATGTTGGGGGGTTGGTTGGCGTCGGATGGTACGTTCTGGTTATCGCTGTTGCTGATAATTTGGAGGGGCACCGGGAGCCCGGCTGCCGGGGCTCCGAAACGGGTCCCCCAGATCGTGACGGTAACCTCGTCGCCAGGGTTCATGTACTGGCTCCAGCCATCGACGTCGACGTAGGTCCCCAGGTCGTTCTCCGCCAGCGCTGCACTGGAGCCGAGGAGGATGCCCAGGGGTAGCTGGGCCGCCTGGGCGGTCTGCTCGGGCGTGAGGTTGAGCTGGAAGACCGCCGCCGTCTGCTGGAACGCCGTCTCGTTGTCAGGACCGTAGTCGATGGTCCCCAGCACGGTGGGCAGGCTCGGGCCGAGGATGGCGGCCTCCATGGTGCCGAGATTGAGCGGCGGACCACCGGGCTCCTGGTCGGGGATGGAGTTGCCGAGGTCAATGGTGAGGGTGTTGCGTGTGGCGTCGAGCTTGGCTGGGGCGTAGTACAGGGGGCTGTTGCCCTGCGCCGGGTTCAGGAAACGGCCGGCCACGAGGTGCTTGGGCTCGCCGGCGGAGTAAGGCCCAACGGTCCCCACGATGATGCCGGTGTGGAACCCCGGTGAGGCCGTGCTGGCATTGTAGCCGTAGGTAGAGAGGCGCACCGAGAGACCGTTCGGGCTCGCCTCCTGGAGCTGCTGCAGGAAGGGAGAGCTCTCCAGGTTCTGCCAGACGAGCTGTTCGAGCACCGACTGGAAGGCGCCGCCGGCCCCGGAGTCTCCCCCTCCGCTGGGCACACGGCCGAACCAGAGGTTGATCAACGTCCCCGCGTTGTCCCACGCCCCCTGCACGGTGAAGCCGCCGCCAGCCTCGGGCGCGATCTGGAGCTCGAGCCCGAAGAGGCGGGTGACTCCCTGCTGTTCCGTGTCGAGGTCCACCAGCTTGGCGGGAAACTGAGGCGCGTAGCTCGTGACAGCGGCGCCGATCAGGGGATCGCCGCTTGTGTGGAGCACCCCCGAGCTGTCCAAGAAGCTCTGGACGGTGGCGTTGATGGTCCAGGCATGGTCGCCGTAGGGATTCCACGACGGGGCGATCTGGATCGGGTTGTTAGCGGCGGGGTTGTAGCCGTAGTTGGTTGGGGTGTTGTTGAGGGTCGATGGATTGGCCGTAAAGGTCCCGGCAAAGTGGAACCGGGGGACGTCGAGGTAGCTCATGGTCCCTCCCTAGGGATTCAGTTCTATAAAGTCAGTGCCACGGAGGCACGGTCTATCCCATCCTGCTGCCGTCAAGCGGCCGGAGAGATCGTCAGGACGCCGCTCGCGGCGTCAAACGAGAAGGCGCCGCCAATGTAGGCCGCGAAATCCGGGGAGGCCGCGCTGACGCTCCCGGTCTCGTCGTTGGTGGTGAGGTCGTGGACCCCCTGGAGGGTGAGGTTTGGCGGCACCAAGCTGCCGGCCGTGGAGGGGAACATCACGGTCGCGGTCAGCATTGAGGCCGGGAAGCTGAAGTTGCAGTGGCTGTTGTCCCGCTTCGTGGCGATCAGCGTCGCCGTCTGCCCGGTCTTGGGATCGACGGCGTTGGCACCGGCGTATTGCCAGTTGCCTCCGTTGTCGTTGAACTGGACGTTGAACAGCAACGTGAGCTGAAATGAGAGTTGAGACGCCATGGTGACCCTCCCTTTCCTCGCTACAAGGAGCATTTTAACGACGATTAAAAACTGAGGGTACCATGTCCAGCTCCGCCTCCGGTCCTTTGTAGGGAGGGGTGAGTCCCAGGAGCTGCCGGCGCAGGGGCGTCTTCGCCGCGGCGGCGAGGCGCTCGGAGGGCTCATGGCCGGCCCACATCCGCATCCACTTGTGCCCGTAGTTGAAGAGCAGCACGCGGCGGGTGGCGGTGCCGCGGTTGGTGCCGGGGGAGTGGACGAGGTTGCCGTTGAAGAAGTAGGCCGTGCCGGCCTTGCAGGCGAGGGCCACGGCGCCGGGCATGTCCTCGGGCACGGCGACTTTGGGGATGGGCGTGTCGTCCGGCTGGCGATGGGTGCCGGGGAGCACGAGGGTGGCGCCGCCGTCCTCGGGGATGTCGTCGAGGGCGATCATGACGCGGACCATCAGGGTCGAGCCCGCGTGATGGACGCCGGGCACGCGCTTCCTCACATCGGTGTGCCAGGCCTCGCCGTCCAGCGCGCCGCCGGGCGGGGTGATGTAGTAGGCGTGGTCGATCAGGGCGATGTCCGGAGACAGGATCTCGCGCACGAGGGGAAAGATCCGCGGGTGGACGGCGAGGTCGAAGAAGAGCAGGTCGTACTCCAGGATGCCCTCGATCTCCAGGAACTCCGGGATGCGCGTCCCGGGGCGCGACGGATCGGCCCGCCACGCCGCCTCGGCTGCGTTGGCGGCACGGCGGGCCGCTTCGAGCTCGGCGGGGGAGAGGGCGTTTTCGATGACGAGGTAGCCGGGTTCGCCCCCTCCCGGACCCTCACCCCCCCGGCCCCCCTCTCCCGTCCCCCTCCCTTCCCCCCTCACCGGGAGAGGGGGAGAAGTAAGAAGAGGCTCGATCGCGGGCGTTCCCTGACTTGCTTTTCTCCCCTCTCCCGGTGAGGGGGGAAGGGAGGGGACGGGAGAGGGGCCGGGGGTGAGGGTCCGGGAGGGGGAGTACGGATCCGTCAACCCCAGCAACTGCCGCCGCACCTCCGTCTCCGCCCCCGCCGCCAAAGCCTCCGACGGCCGGTATTCATCCCACATCCGCATCCACTTGTGCCCGTAGGTGTAGATGAGCAGGCGCCGGATCACGTCCGAGCGGTTGTTGCCCGCGGCGTGGTAGGTGCGGCCCGTGATCATGTAGGCCGAGCCGGCGGGGAGGGCCATCTTCACGGCGCCGGGGAGGTCTTCGGGGGCCTCGGAGTTGGGCATCTCTACACCCAGGGGCGTGCGGTGGGAGCGGGGGAGCACGAGGGTGGCTCCGCCGTCTTCCGGGATGTCTTCCAGCACGTAGAAGACCTTCACCATGAGCCGCGAGCCCGGATGGTCCACGGCCGGCATGTCGAAGTCGAAGTGCCAGCCGAAAGGGATCTCGGCGCCCGGAGGGGTGATGAAGTAGTCGTGGTCGAGCATCATGACCGAGGGGCCGATCAGCTCCCGCACCCTGGGGAAGACGCGCGGGTGCTCCAGGAGATCCGCGAGGAAGGGGTCGTACTCCATGATCCCCAGCACCTGTTCCAGGTCGGGACGGCGCACGCCGGGCAGGGACGGATCAGCCCGCCAGCGCGCCTCGGCGGCGTCGGCGGCCCGGCGCGCCTGCGCCAGCTCCTCCGGCGTCAGGGCGTTCGGGATGACGAGATAGCCCTCTTCCTCGAAGAAGGCCCGCTGCTCCCCGGTCAGCATCGGGATCGACCTCCGTTGTATCTTTGCACTGCATCTTAATTGATCTGCATCGTAGTGGAGCTGTGTCCCATGCGCGAGGTCCGTTGGGAAAGGATGTTCCCCCACGAGTTGGAGGAGGCCTTCGCGGCCTGCCCGGCGGCGTGGTTCGCCTATGGCCTCTGCGAGCCCCATGGGCCGCAGAACGTGCTGGGGCTGGACGGCCTCAAGGCGCACGGCCTGCTGGTGCGGGCGGCGCGCGAGCACGGGGGGATCGTGGCGCCGCCGGACTTCTGGCACGTGCACGAGCTGGGCGGGTACGCCATCTGGGCGGAGCGGGAGATCGGCGAGGCCCGTCCCTGGCTGACCGCCGTACCCCCGTGGGTTCATTTCAAGAACGTCTGCTATCACGTGAGGGCGGCCGAGGTGCTGGGCTTCCACGCGGCCGTGCTCCTGACCGGCCACTACGGTCCCAACTGGGAGGATCTGAAGACGCTGGTGGACCTCCTCCAGCCGTGGGTGCGGATGCGCCTCCACGGGCTGCCGGACTTCGAGGTGAACCGGCCGGGCTTTCCCGGGGACCCCGCAGATCCCGCAGACACTGCGAACGGCGATCACGCGGGGAAGGTCGAGACCTCGCAGCTCCTGGCCCTGGAGCCGGAGGGGGTGGCTCTGGACCGCATCCCCGCGGAACCGGTCTTCCCTCTGTTCGCCATGGGGAAGAACGCCGCCGCGGCGAGCCGGGAGGCGGGCGAGCGCATGGTGGCGGACATGGTGGCGGGACTGGGGGAGATCGAGCGGCGGCTCCTCGCGGAGTGGGACCCGGAGCGGCCCTCGCGCCTGCGGAGCTTCGGGGACGTCGAGCGGTTCTGGGACGAGGTGGTGAAGCCGGTGCTGCCGGGTTTCAAGAGCCTGCGGTCCACCTGGTACGCGAAGGAGGCCCCGGAGCGGGGCTCGCGGTGGTTCGAAAACTGGGCGTCTTCACCCTCAGGCCCAGCCGCCGCGCCTCCTCTTCGAGATGACGGGCAATGAGGTCGTCGCGCTTCATCCAGCCTTCAAAAGCCAGGTCAGGATCGGGGAGGCCTGCCAGGGTCTCTCGCACCACGTCCTCGCGCCCGGCGTAGACCCGGCGCCGGAAGGCCGGGGTGGCGATCCGCCAGAGGGAGCGGCGGGGATCGGGGCAGACGGCGGCCACAAGGTCCGGCAGGAGGCCCACCCCCTCAGCCACGACCGGGCCGGGCAGGGCGCGGAGGTCTTCCAGCACCATCTCCCATTCATCGCGGTAGAAGCCGAGGAGCTCTTCGGCGCGTGCCTCGGCCGGCGGCGCGAAGAGGCGCTCGGGCGGCAGGTCCATGAGGGCGCGGAAGCGCGGGTGGCGGCGCGGGCCGGCCCGGCGGCGGTGGTCTTCGAAGCGGTCGTCGCAGGAGTAGAGGACGAGGCCGTGGCGGGCCGCGAGGCGCCGGGCCAGGGTGGTCTTGCCGGCGCAGGCCGAGCCGCCGATCCAGAAGACAACGTGGGAGAAATCGTCCAAGACACGCACGGCACGCGTATACTACGGCGCGGAAAAGCTTTCATCAGTAAAGGAGGCCCGGGATCGCGACTTTTTTCGATCCGCGGCAGCCGCCCATCTCGGCTCCCGCGAGCTCTTTTGGACCGCCCGCCTCCCGGCCGGCGGCAAGCGCGGCCTTCAGGGATCTCTCGCCGTTTGACCGGGCGGGCCGGCTCCACGTGCTGTGCCTGCGGCCGATCCACCACGTGCTCGAATACCAGGGGCTCCAGGGGATCCTGGAAGCCCTGCGGGAAGCGGCGCCGGACGCGGAGATCCATCTGCATGTGCGCTCGGCGCTCCGGGACCTGGCGCCGTTCGGCCCGCTGCCGGTCCAGCACGTATCGAGGCTCACGGAGGAGGGGGGGCGTGGACGGCTCGCGGCGGGTCTGCGCCGGTTCCTCGACGAGGTGCCCGAGGGGGCGGCCTGCGTGCTGGTCGCGCCGCCCCGGGGCGCCCGGCGCCTGGTCGCGGAGTGCTCGCGGGTCCGCGTGGCCGCGGCCGTGCCCCTGGACTTCAGCACGGCCTGCGTCTGGGAGCCTGAGAGCCAGCAGGCGTCCTCGTCGTTGCTCTCCGCGTTCCGGCACGAGTCGCCGCGCTGGAGCACGGTGCCGGCGCCGCCGGCCGCGGGGTCCCGGTCCCTGGCGAGCCCCGCACGCTTCCTGGTCCATCAGGCCCGTTTCCACGTGGGGGACACGCTCTGGCTGACCCCTCTGCTGCGGGAGATCGCCCGCCGTTTCCGCAGAGCGGAGATCACGGTGGTCGGCCCTCCCGTGGCCGGGGAGGTGCTGGAAGGCAATCCGCGGGTGACCCGGCTCGTCCCCTACCACCCCGAGGAGGGCGAGGCGGGGCGGCGGCGCGTTCTCGGTGTCCTTCGGGAAGCTCCAGGAGTCCGGGGGACCGCCGTTCGACGCGGCCCTCTTCGCCTTCGCACGGCGCTGGGAGAGCCGCTGGCTGGCCGAGGCCACGGCCGCCTGGGGAGTGCCCTGGCGGATCGACCTGGAGTACCACGACCTCTTCCTGAAGGACGGTCCGCCGGACGGGCTGTTCACCCATGAGGGGCGCTTCTTCTGGGGATCGATGGCGAGCCCCCGCATGCTGCTCCATACCCTGGACCCTCTCCTGGCGCCGGAGCCCTGGGACCGGTTCCAGGGGGACCGGCGGGTGGAGGTCCACGTCTCCCGGGCCTCCCGGGAGCGGGCCGACCAGGTGCTCCAGGAGAACGGCTTCGACCGCGAGCCGTTCGCCGTGATCGCCCCTGGAGGCTCGTCGTCGCGCCGCTGGCCGGCGGAGAAATTCGCCCGGCTGGGGGTGCTGCTGACCCGGCACTTCGGCTTCCACGTGCTCCTCTCCGGAGCGCCGGCGGAGGCCGGCCTGCTCGCGGAGATCCTGGCGGCGGTGCCGCCGGGCGAGGCACGGCGGCGGTTCGTAGCGGCCACGGAGCCCCTGGGAGTGCTGGCGGCGCTCCTCGAAGGGGCGCGCCTGCTGGTGGCCAACGACAGCGCGGCCATCCACATGGCCGAGGCCGTGGCGGCTCCCACCCTCTATTTCGCGCAGCGCGAGAAGCTCGCCCACTCCCACCCGCGGACCCGCGCCTGCTGGGCCCTCTGCGACGACGTGGCCAACGACCCCGCCGCCATCACCGTGGAGCAGGCCCTGGGCGCCCTGAGGGAGATGGCGCGGCGAGGGCTCCTGCGGCTCGGGGTGAGATAGCCGTCCGGGCCGCGGCAGAAGAGGGGTAGGCCTTCGGGAATTCTGGGTCTATGCAAACACGAAAGCTTCGGGTATTCTGCGAAAGATCCAACGGAAATTCTGCAGGCTCTTTTGAGACTGGCTGTCGTGGGTATGCGCCGCCCTGAGGGGCTGCCGGCGCATCCCCTCTTTCATTGACGCGGGCTGCCGCTCGGCCGCCGCGCAGGAGGGATGATCCATGAAGGCTGGACGTGTGTTCACCAGATTTCTGCTTTGTTGTCTCGCGGCGTTCGCGGCGTTGACAGTACTCGCGCCGGAGGCCGGGGCGCAGGATTGCCCCGAACGAGGGAAGACCGTTATCGCGAAGGTGGTCGCTCTCAACCAGACGGTCTTCTACAACCGTCTGGGGGCAAATCTCCTGAACGGAATGATGTTCGCCCTGGAGAGGGACGTCTGCGCTCCCGGTGGGCCGATCGTCAACGGCCAGCCGACGTGCGATCCCAATGGGGTGCCGGCCGCGGGGAAGGTCATGCTCAAGCCGTACAAGCGGCCGCGTCCTCTCGCGTTGCGGGTCAACCGCGGCCAGTGCCTCCAGATCCAGTTCACGAACCTCCTGGGCCCCGCCCCTTCGAGCTGCTCGTCGGCGAGCTCGAACTGCACCACGACGGCCTCCGTCCATGTGCAGGGGCTGGAGTGGGTCAGCGGCCCCAAGGACGACGGCTCCTCGGTGGGCGACAATCCGAGCAGCCTGGTTCCCCCTTTGCCTACAGGGAAGTCCGGTCCGCAGGCGACCTACACCTTGTACGCGCCCCACGAGGGCACCTACCTGCTCTACAGCGCCGCGGACAACTTCAGCGGCAACCCCGACGGCGGCCAGCTCCAGCAAGGGCTCTTCGGCGCGGTGAACGTCGAGGTGGAGGGGGCGGAGTCGTACCGCAGCCAGGTGACGGCCGAGGATCTCGAGGTGGCGACGGACAAGCTCTCTCCCTTCAACCAACCCGAGATCAGGTACCAGGCGCTCTACACCAACACCAAGGACAGTGCCTGCTTCAAGCAGGGCCTCTGCCGGGTGGGGCCGGTCTTGAACATGCTGTGCACCCCCGAGGCCGCCGAGCAAGGTTCCTGTGAGATCGACGAGATCGTCCACAGCGACCTGACGGCCCTCATCACCGGACCGGCCGCCGGCCGCTTCGTCGCGGGCGAGGAGGAGCCCGTCATCCTCCAGTCCTCCTATCCGCTGCCGGACCGGCTGCAGCCGTACCGGGAGTTCACGATCATCTACCACGAATCGATCCTGGCGACCCAGGCCTTCGCCAACCTGTACAAATCCGCCACCGTGAAGACGGCGCTGACTCCCGGCGGCGACTACTTCGGCATCAACTACGGCATGGGCGGCATCGGCTCGGAGATCCTGGCCAACCGGCTGGGCGTGGGACCCATGGCCAACTGCCCGACCTGCAAGTACGAGGAGTTCTTCCTGACCTCGTGGACGGTGGGCGACCCGGCCATGGTGGTGGACAAGCCGGCCACCAACCAGTGCAGCACAACGGAGGGGAAGTGCTCGGACGGCGTCACTTCGTGCAATCCCGGCACGTCCCCTTCGACCTGCTCCGGCGGAGGCGTGTGCACGCCCACCTGCAAGGTGACCGCGGACAACCGCGCGACGCAGGCCTTCTACCCGGACGACCCGTCGAACGTCTACCACAGCTACATTTCGGACCACACGGTCTTCCGCATCCTCCACGGCGGGGTCGGACCTGCACCACCTCCACCACCAGCACGCCCACCAGTGGCTGCACTCGCCCGACACGGCCAACGGCGACTACACCGACAGCCAGTCGATCGGCCCCGGCTCGTCGTTCACCCTGGAGATGGTCTACAACGGCAGCGGCAACGTGAACCAGACGCTGGGGGACTCGATCTTCCACTGCCACTTCTACCCCCACTTCGCGGGCGGCATGTGGTCGCTCTGGCGGGTCCACGACGTGTATGAGACCGGCACGGAGCTGGACAAGGCCGGCCGGCCCGTCACCGGCTTCCTCCCCGGAGGGGGCGGACAGGTCACCACGACCCGGGCCCTGCCCGACGGCGAGATCGTCGACCGGCACGCCGATCCCGGCGGTGGTCCCGGTGCCCACGATCCCCATGCCGCCCATGCCGGCCCAGATCCAGCTCACCAACAACGGCACCCAGGTGTCGGTGTGCAGGCCGACGCGAACGGGACCACGGAGTGCCGGCCGAACCTGCTGCCCGCGGACGGGACGGACAATCCCAAGGATTGGCGCAACCCCGGCTATCCCCTTCTTCATCCCGGGCATCAGCGGCCAGCGGGCGCCCCATCCGCCCATGGACTTCGCCTATGCCTGCTCGGACAACGGCGAGGCGTGCACCCCGGCCTTCCTGGGCAAGCCGGCCGACCTCGCCGCCTGCCGGAGCCCCAGGCGACCTGCGAGCCCCTGGACGGCGGCCTGCCGCGGCACCTGGTCAAGGCTTGCGCCGGCAAGGCCAGCGACTGCGCCACGGTGCCGCCGGTCAACCCGACCGACTTCAGCAAGACGCTGGAGAAGGTCGACGCCTTCCGGCTCCCCGAAGAGGGGACGTTCGATCGAGAAGGTCGCCATGGCGGCCCAGCAGCGTGCGCCTGATGCGACTCGGTGACGCCGACCGGCGATACGGAGACAGTCAACGGCTACGACCCCGGCAGCCACTCGCAGGAACATGCGGCCGGCGCAGTTCATCCTGAACGGCCTGCCGCCGGCCCCCGGCGCGCCGTATGCCGACCCCTGCATCTCCTACAGCCTGCAGGGCGGCGTACCGCCCGAACCTCCAGACCCGCCGCTACAAGGCGGCCGACATCCAGCTCGACGCCATCTTCAACAAGGAAGGGTGGCACTATCCCGCAGCAGCGCATCTGACTCCTCTGGGGCGACGTGAAGGCGACGCTCGACCGGCGAGCGGCCCCCGGAGCCGCTGTTCTTCCGCGCCAACTCCGGGGAGTGCATCGAGTACACCCTGGCCAACCTGGTGCCCAACGTCTACGAGCTGGACGACTTCCAGGTGCGCACGCCCACGGACATCCTGGGCCAGCACATCCACCTGGTGAAGTTCGACGTCACCTCCTCGGACGGCGCCACCAACGGCTTCAACTACGAGGACGGCACCTTCGCCCCCAACGAGGTGACGGAGCGCATCGCCGCCATCAACAGTGGGGGCGGCCTGAAGCCGGCCTCCACCGGCGGCACGGGGGAGACGCTCACGGCCGAGACCCTGCCCTTCTTCGGACCGGGCCCCGGCGGCCAGTGGGTGGGAGCGCAGGCCACCATCCAGCGCTGGTTCGCCGACCCCATCCGGGACGGCACCCTGCAGCAGCCCGGGGTGGACCGTACGTTGCGCACGGTCTTCACGCACGACCACTTCGGCCCCTCCACCCACCAGCAGGCGGGGCTCTACGCCGGCCTGGTGGTCGAGCCGGAAGGCTCGAACTGGTTCTACAACGAAAGGCCGGGTGACTATCCGGCCAGTCCGTTCGGCGGCGTCGACGCCCAGGGCAGGCCACGGCCGGGACGCGTGGCGACTGGGCCGGGCGGCCTCCAGGTCCTGGACGGCGGCCCCACCACCTGGCAGGCGGTGATCGTGGCGCCCGCGCCCGACAAGCCCGCGCCCAACACGCTCGCGAGCTTCCGCGAGTTCATGGTGGAGATGCAGGACTCGGCGCTCCTCTACCAGCCGTTCGACTCTTTCACCACGGCTCCCCCGGCGTTCCTGACGACGGGCTTCTGCTCCGACACCGGCGCCACCTGCACGCCGGCCACGGCGAGCCAGCCCGCGAGCGGTTGCGGCGTGGGGGCCGTCTGCTACGCCTACGGCTTCTGCTCCAACAGCCTGAACCAGAAGTGCACCCCGGAGACCGTCGAGAAATACGTCTGCGGGCACTGCACCAACGGCAAGTGCTCCAACAACCCCCAGCTCTCCTGCGGGAGCACGGGCTCTGCGATGGTCGCCACCTGTCCGACCAATAACGGGAAGAACCCGAGTTGCAACCTGGTGGCCGGCATCCCTGGGACGCCGATCGCCAACACCACGATTGCGCAGCCTTTGTCCTGGGGAACCACGCCGATCAACGCCCCGGGCCCGGGAACGTCCACCACGACGCCCAACGGCACGGTCGAGCTGGTCACCCTGGGCGGCGCGACCAACAACTTCCTGTTCAACTACCGTAGCGAGCCGCTCTTCCAGCGCGTCAACTCCTCGAGCACCGCGGCCAACGCGGCCGACCTGTCGTTCGCCTACAGCTCGATCGACCGCGGCAGCGTGCGCGGGCAGTGCTCGGGTGCACTGCAGATGAGCTGTACGGCAACTCAAGGCCAGTGCGTGGGTACGTGCGTGAATTCCAAGTGCTCGAACACAGGAACTTCCTGCAGCTCTGACTCGAACTGTAATTTTGGAACCTGCAACCTCGGCGGCTTCTGCTCTGACAACAACGCGTTCTGCACGGAGGGCGACAAGTCCCGGTGCGGATCACCGTCCACCGCCGTCTGCAAGGGCTTTCCGTACCCGCCGCTGACGCCCGGCGTCCAGCCCGGCGACCCCTTCACGCCCCTGATGCGGGCCTACGCGGGGGACGACGTGCAGGTGCGGGTGCTGACCGGCGCCCACATCAATCCCCATAACTTCTCGATCCACGGCGTCAAGTGGCTCATGGAGCCCTCGTTCGTCGATTCCGGATGGCGCAGCAGCCAGGTGATGGGGATCTCGGAGCACTTCGAGCAGGTCTTCAAGATGCCGCCATCGTTCACGGGCGGCCCGGGTGCTCCGCAAACCGACTACCTCGTCCTCGGCGGGGCGGCCGCGATCGAGCAGGCCGGCGGCAACTGGGCCCTGATGCGAGCCTACAATTCCCAGCAGGGCGACCTCCTGAAGGTGCCCACCGACCAGGGCCTGCCGCCGGCGATGCCGGTCTGCCCCCTGGGCTCCACGCCGAGGGGTTATAACGTGGTGGCGACCACGGTCCAGCAGGCCACGGGCGGCTCGCTGATCTACAACCAGCAGGGCAGCAGCATCATCGCCCAGGACCAGAAGGCCATCCTCTACATCAACCAGGACGACCTGGTGGCCTCGAACGGCGGCTCCCCCTGCACCAGGGCCTTCCAGACCTGCAAGCTGCCCCAAGGCGTTTCGCCGCAGCCCCTGGTGCTGCGTGCGGCGGCCGGAGACTGCATCAAGGTCACGCTCTACAACGCGATCCAGGCGTCCAATCTCGGGACCGGCTCGACCAGCCCGGTGGCGATCGCCGGTTCCTCGGCGGCCCCGGTTTCGCTCAAATCGAACACCTCGTCGGCCGTCGGCCTCCACCCGCAACTCGTCACCTTCGACAGCGGGGTGAGCAACGGCTTCAACTCCGGGCTCAACCCGGCGCAGACCGTGGCCGCCTCCAACGGAGCGAGCACGTCCTGCACGGCCAACCCGAACTCGGGAGTCAACTGCGTCTCCTACACTTGGTATGCCGGCAACATCTCGCCCAAGGCGCCGGAGCCGTACATCCCGGTCGAGTTCGGCGCCGCGAACCTGCTGGCCTCCGACCCGATCAACCACTACCAGTACGGCCTGTTCGGCGCCCTGGTCATCGAGCCGCCGGGCGCCACCTGCCAGGGATCTCCCCTGGAGCAGTGCCGGGGCACCTCGGCCGTGATCCAGACTCCTAAGCTCACGTTCCGCGAGTTCGTCCTCGCTTTCCAGGACGGCCTGCCGGCTCTGTGGCAGCTCCCCTCGACCACGGTGGGCGCCCCGACCCTGGGCGGTGGCAACATGGAGGCGGTCAACTACAAGACGGAGATGCTGGCGCTTTCGATTCCAACCCCCACGCTCCTGCGGAAGTGCGCCAACACCACCGACCTTTCCTGCGTGCTTTCGACGGCGGCGCAGTGCTGCACGCAACTGGTCAGCGGGAGCAATCCGGCCCGGCCGACCTGCCCGAGCACGAACTACGCCACCTGCGCGCCGCTCCAGACGCCGACCTTCCAGGCCTGCGCCGGCGAGGAGGTCCGCTTCCGCGTCCTGCATCCGGGCGGCATCAACACCAACCAGGTGTTCGAGCTCTTCGGCCACACCTTCTCGGAGGCGCCGTACATGAGCCAGGGCCTGGGCTGCCTGACGCCGACCACCCACACCAACCTCTACTCTTCGTTGACGATCGGGATCTTCAACGAGTGCGCCACGAGGGCGAACAACCCGGCCACGATGGCTCTGTCAAAGGCAGTCCTCGACCGGCTCCAGCTCAACTACTCCAACCGCGGCACCAGCGACGAGTCTCTCAACGAGTGGCAGGGCTCGCACATGGGGCACGGTCCGCAGAACCACTGGGACGTGCTGATCCCGTCGGCCGGCGGGGCCAACAGGACGCCGGGCAACTACCTCTACCGGAGCTATTCGGGGGCCCACTTCCGTCTCGGCCCCTGGGGGATCTTCCAGGTCCTGAGCTCCACGGACGCGCAAGCGAAAGGCCTGACGTGCGCCGTTCAGAATTGAAGCTCGCCGTTCCGGCGCTCCTCGGCGCTCTCCTCTCGGGGAGCGCCGGGGCGGTGCGGGGGGACACCCCCTCCCGGGTGGTGGAGCAGGGGATCGCCATCGAGGCTCACGGTGGAGCCCGTGTCCAGGGGACCGGTGAAGCGGACCGAGGTGCGGGAGGGGGATGACGCGGCGGTCCGGTTCAGGATCACCGACACGGCCACGGGGAGCCCGCTCTCGGGTGTGGCTCCCGCCGGCTGGATGGAGATCCTGGCCGACGGCGCCCTGACCGATCCCGGGGAGTGCACCCGCCAGGTCGAGAAGTTCCTCGGCGGCGACCTGTTCTCCAGGCCGGACGTCGATCTCAACACCTACTTCGTGCTGGCGCTCAACGACGACGCCTCGATCACCGTGGTCGATCCCCTGTTCGGGTTCGGAGGGACCAAGCTCCTGGCCATGGTCAAGCTCCGCAGCCCCGGAGAGGACTGGGTGCTGAGCGCCGACAAGAGCCGCCTGTTCGTCTCCCAGCCGGAGGCCGGCCGGCTGGCCGTGATCGACACGGCCTCCTGGCAGATCCTCGCCGATCTCGAGGTGGGTCCGCGTCCGGAGCGCCTGGCCCTGCAGCCGGATGGGGCCTATCTCTGGGTGGCTCTCCAGGACGCCATGGTGGCCGTCGACGTCCGGAATCCGAAGACCCCGCGGATCGCCGCGCGGATCCCGGTCCCGGCCGGGCGGCACGACCTCGCGCTCTCGGAGGACAGCCGGTTCGTCTTCGTCGCCAACCTCGACGCCCGCTCGGTCTCGGTGATCGACGTGGTGAAGCTCGCCGGGGCCGGGGACGTCGATCTCGGCGCGGCGCCCGTCTCCATCGCCTACTCCTCCCTGGCCCGGTCGGCCTACGCCAGCAGCGAGACGGGCACCCTCACGGCCGTCTCCCTGTCCAAGGGGAAGCCGCGGATCGCGGCCCGGTTCCAGGCGGAGCCCGGGCTCGGGCAGGTCCGGTTCGCCCCCCGCGGCGGGCTGGGCTTCGCCGTCAATCCACAGAAGGACCGGGTCCACATCTTCGACGCCGCCCGCAACCGGGTGGTCCAGACGGCGTGCGTCCAGGATGGGCCCGACCAGGTCACCTTCTCCGACCACCTCGCCTACATCCGGCACCGTGGCAGCGAGGTCGTGATGATGATCCCCCTGGAGCAACTCGGCCGGGAAGGCGGCACGGTGCCCGTCGTCGATTTCCCCGGCGGCCAGCATCCTCTCGGCCGGTGGACCCGCTCCAGCCCCGCGGACTCCATCGTGCGCGCGCCGGGAGCCACCGCCGTGCTGGTGGCCAACCCCGCGGACAAGGCCATCTTCTACTACAAGGAGGGGATGGCGGCGCCCATGGGGAGCTTCCAGAACTACAGCCGGGAGCCGCGGGCCGTGCTGGTGGTGGACCGCAGCCTCAAGGAGCGGCAGCCGGGGACGTACTCCACCGTGGCGCGGCTGTCGCAGCCGGGCCGCTACCGGGTCGCCGTCTTCCTCGACTCGCCGCGCACGATGCGCTGCTTCGAGGTCGCGGTGGCCCCCGACCCCGAGCTGGCGGAGAAGCGCCTCCAGGAAGCGCCGGTGCACGTGGAGCACCTCACCGACCTCTCCGTTCCTGCGGTGGCGGGACGCCCCCTCCGCCTGCGGTTCCGGCTGACCGATCCGCGCACGGGAGCCCCGGCGGAGGGGCTGGAGGACGTCAGCGCGCTGGCCGTCCTCTCGCCCGGGATGTGGCACAAGACGCTCCCGGCCCGTGCCGCCGGCAACGGCATCTACGAGACCGACCTGGTGCCGCCGGCCGGAGGGGCCTACCTCGTCTCGGTGGAATGCCTCTCCCAGAAGCTGCCCGCGAACCGTTCGCCGCAGCTGCCCCTGAACGTTTCGGAACCCGGAGCAGCCCTGAGCCCCTGAATGACCCCTGGTTCAGCTCGCGCCGCCTACGACGCCCTCGCCCCGGAGTACGACGCCGCCGTCGCGCCGTCCTCCTGGGTGAGGGAGCGCCTCTGGGAGCGGCTGGACACCCTGTTTCCCCCGGGCGCGCGGGTCCTGGACGTCACGGCGGGCACGGGCCTCGACGTCCGCCATCTCGTGGAACGGGGAGTCCACGTGACCGCCTGCGACGTCTCCCCGGGGATGCTGGCCTGCCTGTCCGTGAAATCCCCGTCCGTGCCCGTCTTCGTGGCGGATCTCGAACGCCTGGAGGAAGCGGACCCCGGCGGTCCCTTTGACGGACTGATCTCCACCTTCGCGGGGCTCAACGCCGCAACGGACCTCGGCGGCTTCGCCCGTGCCGCGGCCCGGCTGGTGCGGCCCGGGGGCGTCTTGTTCCTTCACGTCCTCAACCCGCGCCGGAAGGGCAAGGCCCTGACGGTGAGGATCGCCGGGGTCGAGGTGCCTCACCGTCTCTGGAGCCCTCGCGAGCTGGCGCGTTTTTTCTCTCCCGATTTTTCGGTCTCCCGGCTGGCCGGACAAGGTATCCTTCGTCCGGTGGCCGATCCTGGACAAGACAACTCTGGACAATCCCTGGATCGCTGGGAGCGGGCCGTCTCGGCTCTGCCCGTTTTCCGGATCCTGGGGACCTTCTTCGCACTGGAGCTTATTCGGAGATGAATCGCCGCCATGGCTGACGTCCTGCTGGCCCACTCGTTCTTCCTCCGGAACGACCCCAAGCAGGTCGAGAAGATGCGGCCCTACGCGCCGCTCGCGACCCTCTACGCCGCCTCCCATCTGCGGGCGGACGGCTGGGACGTGGCCCTCTTCGACGCCATGCTTGCCGGGGGCGAGGAGGAGTTCGCCGCGGCCCTGGAGCGCCACCGGCCCCGCTTCGTCGCCTTCTACGAGGACAGCTTCAACTTCCTCTCCAAGATGTGCCTGGAGCATGCGCGCGAGGCCGCCTGCCGCATGAGCCGCCGCGCCCGCGAGGCCGGGGCCGTGGTCATCGCCGCCGGCTCCGACGTGACGGACCACCCCGGCCCGTATTTCGAGAGCGGCGTCCAGTACGGCATAGCGGGCGAGGCCGACCACACCCTGCGCGAGCTGCTCGGCGCGCTGGAAGGAAAGGGAAAGGCCGAGGAGGTGGCCGGTCTGATCTCCCCAGACGGCCGGCGTACCCCCGCGCGCGAGCCCGAGCGGCACCCCGACGTCTTCCCGTTCCCCGCCTGGGACCTGCTGGACGTCGAGCGCTACCGCGCCGCGTGGAAGGCGGCCCACGGCTTCTACAGCGTCAACCTGGTCACCACCCGCGGCTGCCCGTTCCACTGCAACTGGTGCGCGAAGCCCATCTGGGGACGGCGCTACGCCATGCGCTCGCCCGCCAACGTGGCCGAGGAGATGGCCCTGGTCAAGCGCACCCTGGCTCCGGACCACGTCTGGTTCGCGGACGACATCTTCGGCCTGCAGCCCAAGTGGGTGGCCGAGCTGGCCCGCGAGGTGGAGGAGCGGGACGCCGTGATCCCCTTCACCATCCAGTCCCGGGCCGACCTGATGACGCCCGTGGCCGTTGCCGGGCTCGCCCGCGCCGGCTGCTCCGAGGTCTGGCTGGGCGCCGAGAGCGGCAGCCAGAAGATCCTCGACGCCATGGACAAGGGCACCCGGGTCGAGCAGATCGTGGAGGCCACGCGCCGCCTCCAGGCCGCCGGCATCCGAGCCTGCTGGTTCCTCCAGTTCGGCTACCCGGGCGAGACCTGGGAAGACGTCTCCGCCACCGTCTCCCTCGTGCGCGAGGTCCTGCCGGACGACGTCGGCGTCAGCGTCTCCTATCCGCTGCCGGGCACCCGCTTCTTCGACATGGTCCAGGCCGAACTGGGCGAGAAGACCCACTGGCAGCACAGCAACGACCTCGCCATGATGTTCCAGGGCACCTATCAGACCCCCTTCTACCGCAAGCTCCGGCAGGTCGTGCATGCCGATCTCGATCTGCGTCTGAAGATTCGAAAGGGAGAGGCTTGTACCCTGGAGCTGGGCTGCCTGGAGGCGGACTGGCGCGAGCTGGAACGGCTCGAACGGACCTGCCGCAGCGCCGCCCCCACCGCCGTGCACAAGCCCTACGAGTCCCTCCCGGAGCCCGACCTCTCGCGGCCCTGGAACTGAGGGTTTGCCATGGCCGACCTCCTGCTCACCCACGGCTACTTCCTCGACGAGGACGAGAAGGAGCGGGAGATCATGAAGCCCTATCCCACCCTGGGGCTGCTCTACATCTCCTCCTATCTGCGGGAGAAGGGCTTCGCGGTGGAGCTCTTCGACACCACCTTCGCCCGCCGCGAGGAGCTGCTGGCGCGCTTCGCCGCTGAGCCCGGGGGCGTCGTGGGCTTCTACACCAACCTGATGACCCGCCGGCCCGTGCTCGACCTCGTGGCCGCCGCGAAGGCCCATGGCTGGACGGTGGTGCTGGGCGGCCCCGAGTCCGCCAACTATCCGGACGAGTACCTCGCCCGCGGCGCGGACGTGATCGTGGCGGGGGAGGGCGAGGAGACCCTGGCCGAGCTGCTGCCGGCCCTGGCCGCGCGCGGCCCCCACCGGCTCCAGGGGATCGCCGGCACCGTGTTTCGCGACGAGGCGGGCGCCGTGGTCCACAACCCGGAACGGGCCCAGATCGCGGACCTCGACGCCCTGCCCTGGCCCGACCGGGAGCGGATCGACCAGCAGCGCTACGTGGACGTCTGGCGGACCCACCACGGCATGGGGAGCGTCAACCTGATCACCGCCCGCGGCTGCCCCTACAAGTGCCGCTGGTGCTCCCACGCCGTCTTCGGCTTCAGCCACCGGCGGCGCAGCGTCCTCAACGTGGCGGACGAGCTGGAGCACATCCGCGACCGCTGGCGTCCCGATCAGGTCTGGTACGCGGACGACGTCTTCACCATCAACCACCGCTGGCTTTTCGAGTACTCGGCGGAGCTGAGCCGCGGGGCCTGCGCCTGCCTTTCGAAACCATTTCCCGGGCCGACCGCATGATGCGCGAGGAGGTGCTGGAGACCCTGGCGCGCATGGGCTGCTACCGCATCTGGATCGGCTCGGAGAGCGGCAGCCAGCGCATCCTCGACGCCATGGAGCGCGGGGTCACGGCCGAGCAGGTCCAGTGGGCCACCCGGGCGGCCCAGCGCCACGGCATCCAGGTGGGCATGTTCCTCATGTGGGGCTACGAGGGCGAGACCCTGGAGGACATGGAGGCGACCGTCGAGCACGTCAAGAAGGCCAACCCGGACGTCTTCTTCACCACCGTCGCCTATCCGATCAAGAACACCGGCTTCTAGGACGACGCGGCCGGCCGCGTGGTGGCGCCGAAGGCCTGGGACGAGGCGACCGACCGCGATTACCTCCTCCGCGGCCGCCACTCCCGCGACTATTACAAGCAGGCGGACCGCTGGCTGAGGAGCGAGGTCGCGGCGTTCCGGTTGGAAGGCGAGGATCCGGAGACCGCGGCGGCGAAACGGGCCGAGGCCCTGGCCGCCCGCGAGGCGATGATGGCGATGGCGGGGGAGGTGGAGGCGTGAAGACCAGTTTCGATACCCTCGCCGCCGACTACGACGCCCGTTTCACCGGCACGCCCCTCGGCATCTATCTCCGCCAGGCCGTCTACCGCCGCCTCGATGCCCGTTTCGCACTTGGCCATCGTGTCCTGGAGCTGGGCTGCGGCACAGGGGAGGACGCCGTCCACCTGGGACGGAGGGGAGTACGTGTCCTGGCGACCGATGCTTCTCCGAGGATGGTGGAGCAGGCGCGGGCCAAGATCGTGACCGAGGGGCTCGCCGGGACGGTCGAGGTCCGGCGGCTCGCCATCGAGGACCTGGGCACCCTTTCCGGCTCTTTCGATGGGGCCTTCTCCAACTTCGGCGGCCTCAACTGCGTGGCGGACCTCCGGCTCGCGGCCGCTTTCCTCTCGGACCTCCTGAAGCCCGGCGCGCCTCTCCTGCTCTGTGTCATGGGACCTCTGGTGCCCTGGGAGTGGGCCGGGTTCCTGCTCCGGGGGAAGCCCGGCGAAGCCTTCCGCCGTCTGCGGCGGGACGGTGTTGCCTGGCGGGGGATCACCGTCCGCTATCCCTCGATCGGCGCACTGCGAGATACCTTCGCCGCCGGTTTCCGGCCCCTCCGCGTCAGCGCCGTGGGGGTTCTCCTGCCACCCACCGAATGGGAGCCCTGGACGAAGCGGCACCCCCGGCTTCTCGCCACGCTGGCCCACTGGGAGCAGCGGTTGGAGACCGTGCCGCCCCTGCCCTGGCTTGCCGATCACTACCTCCTGGAGCTGGAGCGGCGGTGACCGTCCTGGTGCCCCGGCCGCGGCCTGATACAAGCCGCGAAGCCGTTCTGCCTCGGCTCGACCCGGTCACGCGGCTGCCCATCCTCATCCTCTATCCCCATAGCCGCTGCAACTGCCGCTGCCTGATGTGCGACATCTGGCGCGACCGGAACCGGCAGGAGATCTCCGCCGCGGACGTGGCCGGCTGGCTCGCCGAGTGGCGCTCCCTGGGCGTCCAGCGCGTAGTGCTCTCGGGAGGCGAGGCCCTGCTGCATTCGCACCTCTGGGACCTCTGCGCCTTGCTCCGCGAGGCGGGGATCGGGATCACGGTCCTGACCACGGGCCTGCTCCTCGCCCGGGACGCGGCCCGTCTCGCCCTCTACTGCGACGACGTCATCGTCTCCCTGGACGGCCCCCGCGAGGTCCACGACCGCGTCCGCGACGTACCCCGCGCCTTCGACCGCCTGGCCGAGGGGGTCGCGGCCCTGCACGCTGCTAGCCCTGGTATTACGATCTCGGGCCGCTGCACCGTCCAACGGGAGAACTATCGCGAGCTGAGAGCCACGGTGGCCGCCGCCCGCGAGCTGGGTCTCGACCGTCTGAGCTTCCTCGCCGCGGACGTGACCAGCGAGGCTTTCAACCGACCCGGCGGTTGGGATTCCGATCGCGTTTCCGAAGTCGCCTTGCGCCGCGAGGATCTGCCGGTCCTGGCCGCCGAGCTGGACGCCTTGGACTGTTCAGACGGCTTCGTCGCCGAGACTCCTGAGAAGCTCCGCCAGCGTCTCCTCCAGCATTTCTCCGCCCTGCTGGGAGAGGGCGACTTCGCGCCTGTGGCATGCAATGCCCCCTGGGTCTCCGCCGTGGTGGAGGCGGACGGCACCGTGCGCCCCTGCTTCTTCCAGCCGCCCCTGGGCAACCTCCGGCAGGCAGGGAGCCTGGACGCCCTCCTCAACTCTCCGGAATCCATCGCCTGGCGCCAGGGGCTCGACACCCGCCGGGACGAGGTCTGCCGCCGCTGCGTCTGCTCGCTGTCGCTGCGGGAGGGAGACGCGCCATGAACGGCCCACGGAAGGTCGTCTTCTACAACCCGCGGGCGGTCTTCTACACCATGCCCCTGGCGCTCGTCGCCATCGGCTCCCATCTCGATCCGGAACGCTACGAGGTGGTGATCGTGGACGGCCGCCTCGAAGCCGATCCGGTCGCCGCCGTCCGCGCCCACCTGGACGGCGCCCTCTGTCTGGGGGTGACCGTGCTGACCGGCGCGCCCATCGCGGACGCCATCGCCGTCTCCCGCGCCGCCAAGGCCCGAAATCCCGATCTACCTATCATCTGGGGCGGCTGGCACCCCTCCATGTTCGGCCGCGAGTGCCTGGAAGAGCCGAGCGTGGACGTGACCGTCCAGGCCCAGGGCGAGATCACCTTCCACGACATCTGCGACCGGCTGGCGGCGGGGGAATCCCTTGAAGGCTGCCCCGGCTGCGCATACCGGACCACGGACGGCGAGGTGAAGCAGAACCCGCCGCGTCCCCTCCAGGACCTCAACCGCCTGCGCCCCCACGACTACCGTCTCCTGCCCGTCGAGCGCTATTACGGCTTGAAGGGCAAGCGCCAGCTCGACTACATCTCCTCCCAGGGCTGCGCCTTCCGCTGCGCCTTCTGCGCGGACCCCTTCGTCTACAACCGCAAGTGGGTGGGCCTGGAGCCGGAGAGGATGGGCGAGGAGATCGAGACCCTCTGGCATCGCTACCGATTCGACGACCTCTCCTTCCAGGACGAGACCTACTTCACCTACGCCCCGCGCGTCGAAGCCGTGGCGGACGAGTTCCTCCAGCGCGGCCTCCCCATCACCTGGGCCGCCACCATGAGGGCCGACCAGGGTGCGCGCCTTCCCGAAGACGCAATGGCGAAATGCAAGCGCTCCGGCCTGAGAAGAGTGATCATCGGCGTCGAATCCGGCTCCCAGGAGATGATGGACAGGATCAAGAAAGACATCAAATTGGAGCAGGTTTTCGAAAGCGCCGAGAAGTGCCTGCGCCACGGCGTCAACGTGATCTTCCCCTTCATCGTCGGCTTCCCTGGCGAGAGCGACGAGAGCGTCCAGGCCTCCCTCGACGTGGCCAAGCGCCTGAGGGCCCTCTCCCCCGGCTTCGAGACCCCCATCTTCTACTTCAAGCCCTACCCCGGCTCGGCCCTCACGGACGACGCCGTCCGCGACGGCTACCTCCTCCCCCAGACCCTGGACGATTGGGCCCGCTTCGACTTCATCGGCTCCGCCGGCCCCTGGGTGAGCCCCGAAAGGCACCGGCTCATCGAGCGCTTCAAGTTCTACCAGCGCATCGCCTGGAACCGGACGGCCTCCTGGAAGCGCCCCGTCCAAGCTCTCGCCCGCTGGCGCCTGGAGAGGGACGCCTACGGCCTGCCGGTCGAGAAGATGCTCGGCGACTGGCTGTGGCCGCAGGCGGAGATGTCGTGATCTTCCCGGGAAGTCGTCGCAAAATCTCTGGGCATTGCGGCAAAGAAGGAGGGATGGCCACAACGTCTCGGGAAGGTGTTGCAATCTCCGCGGACCTCGTCGCGACGTCCCGGGAAGCCGCCGTTCGATCCGCCTACCGGCTGGTAGCTCTCCGAGAAGTCATCGCTCCATCAGCTTACCGGAAGACCACTTCTCCGGAAGTCGCAGCTCCGTCTGCTTATCTGCGATAACTTCTCCGGAAGCCGTGGCTCGATCAGCTTATCTGTTGACAACTTCCCGGGAAGCCATCGCTCTGTCGGCTGACCGGATGGCGACTTCTCCAGAAGTTGCTGCTCTGTCGGCTTATCTGAGGCGACTTTTCCGGAGACCACGGCTCCATCAACCTACCTGCTGACAGCTTCCCGAAAAGTCGCCGTTCCATCCGCTTCTCGGATGACAACGTCGCCGGAAGTCGTTGCTCCGTCCGCTTATCTGCGGCAACTTCTCTGGAAGTCGCGGCTCCGTCTGCTTATCGGCTCGCCACTTCTCCAGAAGCAGCCGATCCGTCGCCTTCTGGTGGGACGACTTCCTCAGACGGAGTCACAAGGTTCCGGGACCTTGCGGCTCCGTCCTCGGACCTTGCGACGGCTTCTCTCGAAGTTGCGACAGTTTTTCCTTCTCCCGACACACGCTCGGAGTCACGAAGGTGGAGACAACCACCGTGAGGTATCTCCCGTCTCGAAGCCGTCTTCGAAGATCAGGACGGGCAGGTCGGAGCCGGGGACCTCGATGATCACTGTCTCCGAGTCCGAGAGGGATGGCGTGCCGTTGTCCGTAACTGTAAAGACAAGAGAGTGAACCGCCGGGCCCTGGTTGCTGGACGGCGTCCAGCAGAAACGTGCCGAGCTCGGGCTGAGCGGGACCAGGGAGGTCCCCGTGAGAGCTGGCGAGAACGAGAACGACAGAGTATGGCCATTGGGATCGCTGGCGCTCAGATTCAGGCAAAGCTGAGCCCCCACTCTCACCATCCAGGGTCCACCGATCGGCGCCAGGACAGGGGGCTGGTTCATCTCGGACACGGTGATGAACCGGACCGGGGCCTCGTTGTTACCCTCGTTGCTCTCGCCGATCAGCCCGTCCGGATCGACGACCATCCGAATGGCGTGCGTTCCCGGTGTATCTGGGTAGACGATCGGTAAGCTGAAGTCCTGCGAATGGTTGATGTCTCCCCGTACCTCGGCATAAACGCGGTCGTAGAGAACTTGCGTCTGCCCCTGAACGTCCATCAACACTCGAAAGTACGGCAGTCCCGGGGCTGGCAATGGAGGAGAGGCGGCGAAGCCATCTCCGGTGTTACGCGGCGTAATTTGCAGATTGTAGACCGTCCTCGGTGGGCGTGGATTGCTGAGAGTGTTGCCGACATTCAAAAGGAAATCCGGTTGCGCCTGGTTGACCACCGAGATCCGTTGCTGATCGAGAAAAGAATTGACGTTCGAGGTACCAGTCACCTCAATGAAGTAGTCGCCCGTGGGCAGATCCTCATCGGCCCCGAAGCTGCGGTCACAGCTACCCGCCCGGCCCGCTGCGAGGCAGCCCATGATGCACTGAAACGGGGCGCCGCCCAGGATTGACATGTTCCGGGTGTTGAGCACACGAAAGGTCAGAATCACATTGCAGACGATTTGTGACCCGAAGTTCGCGACCTCAAAGAGGATCTCCGCGTGCTCGTCCGACTCGAAAACACCGTCGCCATCGGTATCGGAGGTCACTCCCGCCGCCAGATACCTGAGGGATGTTCCGGTGACGCTGGTGTCGTTCTTGACTTCGATGATGAAGCTTCTTTGCCCGGCGGTAGGCTCCGAGGCGGCCAGCGTCACGTATACGTCGTCGGTGCTGCTATGGTTCAGGCGAGCCCGAAGCTCGACCTCGCCGAGAACCTCTCCCGCCGGGATGAAGATCTCACTCAGGCCGGTGAGCTCACCCGGAGGCGTCTGCGTGAGGGTGACCGTCCGGTCGACTGGCACAGGCTTCTCGAACCAGACGCTGACCCGGGTCCGGGAACCTTCCATCAGATATTTGGGGTAGGTTGTCAAGTACATTCGCGGTGTGCCGGCCAAAGCCACAGTGAAGCTCAACTGGACGTCTCCGGGGAGAGGACTGCCTGCTTCATCCAGCACCGCGTCCTGGGGCACAGTGAGCGTGTAGGTCACGCCCGGCGACAGGCTTGTGGCTGGAGTGATCACCAGCCGGTTCTCGCTCGCCCGCAGGACAGGGTTGATGGGGACGGGCACTTCTTCTTCATCCGTCAGTGTGATCCCGTCCATTCCCGGCCCGGCTACTGGAGTGCGGTTAAAGCGAATCTCCGGCTGGTTGGACACTGGGAACTCGGTGTCTCCGTCGGCAGGACGGGTGTAGATCACCGCAAAGCCTGTGGACAACTCGGATCTGGGCGGTGCTGCCACTTGGCTCGCCCTACCATAGTTCTCCTCAGTGAAGGGATGGGATAGGTGGGGGGATTGGGCGAGGATGACACGCGGCTGTATCATGAAAGCAACAAAGGTGAGGAAGGGAAGTAAGGCAAAGCCGTGGCGTTTCAAAATCACCTTTACCTCCTAGCACTTTGCATGGCTCACATCCAATGCAACTTACTGTTTCTCGATCAAGATCGCATCCGTCACAAGGATTCCTGTAGAGTTCCCATTTTTGACTGTGACTGTCAGAGCGGGCGAACTGGTCAATGTGATTGTGGCGAGACTGACCCAGCCGCCGCGAGGGAATTCTTTTTGGCTCTTCTCTGCGGTCACGGTTTTGCTTCCTTGGGTAATTGTAAAGCGTGCTTTGCTAGTCCTGTTTTCGTGCGGGGTCCATCTTGCATAGACCCTTGTAGTCACCCGCAGTAACGTTGAAGGTATACGTGCTGGAGCCGGACGCTCCACTGGCGAGATAGCGAAAGCCGGTGCCGTAATAGAAGTCGACCCCCGTAGAACATGTCCAGGTTCCGGTGTTTGTGGCCGAATTGTCGTCGCCTATACTCGCGTATTTTTTGCTCAGATAATCGAGAGGATTAACCCAGTCGAGCGTTGAGGACTGGCCGCAATCTGGCGCATAGCCATATCTTGAAACTTTATCTGTAGAAAGCCACGCTTTCGCCCGAATCCCGAAGTGGAGATGATCGATGTCCCCAGTGGCCACGGGGTCCAAATCTCTCACGGTTCCTATCGTCGTGGTGGTGGAGATTATCGTCCCAGCCCTGATCCTGGATGTATCAACATCGACATGGCCATAAAGGGAGATCCAGGTGTTGTTGTCATGGGAGATGACGACGAATTGCCCCCAGGGCACAGTCGCTGTGTTCCAGCTTCCGACGTACTCAACCTTCCCAGCCTTCACAGGTTTGACAGGCGATCCTGAAGCCGCCGCGATGTCGATACCAAAATGCCTAGGAAAGTGCAGTTCTCCTGTGCCCGACGTATTGCAGGCCGCGCGAGCACAGCTCTTTCTTACTCCTGGTATGACAGCATCCTCGACATTCCAGAAGATTGAGATATCCTTTACAGTTTTCCCGGAAATCGGCCAAGGCATGCTTGCAGAAATTGCGATGCCGCTGGGCAGCGCCTTGGTTTGCCCCGGAAAACTCTCCGGGTACTCCTGTTGGGAAGCTGCGACGGCATCATTTTCTGAACAGCCCGCCTGCCGGACGCTCGGTAGTAGTAGAACAGAAATAAGTACAGGTAATAGAGATCTTCTCATTTGCCGATCCTCCGTTAGTTATGTCTTCAGCGGTTGCGTTGTTCGATTGTCTCTAGTCTTAAACGCGTGGCGCTGAGCGAAAGGAGACCACTAGAAAAACTTCTCTATTGCCAATCCCCATAGACCTGGAACCCAGCCCAGTAGTACGGCGTGGAGGCGTCGAAGAGGGTCTTCTCGCCTTTCTCATTGACGACCTCGATGGGGCCGCGGATCAGTTCGATCTGGGCCTGCCGCAAAGCTTCGTCCTTGGTTTTGCCGGCTCGCAGGTGTTTGTAGAAACGGATCATGAGCTCGGAGGTCGCCTGGTCCTGGACACTCCAGAGGCTCGCCATTACCGTGCGTGCTCCGGCGTACTGGAAGGCGCGTGTGAGACCAATCAGCCCTTCTCCACCCTGCTCTTCGCCTAGTGCGGTCTCGCAACCAGACAGCACCACGAGGTCGGCATCGAGACGAATCTTCTCGAAGATCTCCCAGACCTGAAGCAGGCCGTTGTCACGATCCGAGGGGAGACCCTGGGGTATAGTCAGAACTAAAGCTGAATCCAAAGGGAGTCTATCGTCTAGGCGTGCATGAGTGGCGAAGTGAAGTATGCGAGTCCCCTTCCCGACCGCTTTGGCCCTCTCCTCGGTAGCTTCTACACCCAAGAAGGCCTGTGCTTCTTTGGGCGGGAAAAGTGTCAGAATACCCTCTACCTCTCGTCGGCTGAAGTGGAGTGGTTCGAGCGAAATTTCGCCGTGTCGTACAGCGGAACGTACGCGAAGATCAGAGACGGAGTCGGGATTCTTCTGACTCATCTCCAATGGGAACTGGGGATCGCCGAAGGCAACAAGACTCAGTACTCCCTGCTTCGTATTTGCGCTCTCAACTGCTGACCGCCGGCTCTTCTTAATTTCCGCATACAACGTGGCTGAGAGTACAGAATGAAAAGGCCTCCACTCGGCGAGGTACTGATCGCGTAGCGTGCCATCGTTTTCTGAAGCCTTCCGCACTAGAGCGCCGAAGGGAAGATAATGCAGGGGGCCATCCGGCATGATGACCACTCGCTCGGTCACTTTGATTTGATCCTCAGCAGGGGATATGAGGAGTTGATAGAGTTCCCCTCCAAGGCGTTTGCTTTCCCTATTTCGGTGCTCACCCAAGACTGTCTTGGAGGCCGCCTCGTTGATAAGGCTTCGTAAGCGCCAGATTCGATCCTTCAAGGAACCTTGATCAACGGATATGGCATGAACGTTCAAAGTACCCTCTGAATTAAGGACGAAGAGGAAAGACCGCTCAGCACTCACCCAATAAGACAGAAGTACCGTTTTGTGCTCCAAGGATGCAGCCGCAGCATCCACGTTGAGAGGTTGGGGATCCAGAGGAGCAGCAGTTAGGGAAGAGTTTGGAGCCAAGTCTCTTAGGGTCTCGCTATATTTTTGGCGCAAGCCGAGGAGCTTTTCAATGTTTCTTCGCCTTATTCCTGGCTCGGCTTGTGCTGTCAAGCCGACAGAGAGTTCTTGAGAGATCTGCATTTTCCTGGCCTCTACGGCGCCAAGGTCAGGCGATTCTATGTCTTGAGTCGTCAAGTATTCTCCTGTCTCCAGCCTACGCATAGAAAGTGCCTCAAGAAAGGACCGTCCCCGGCCCCGCTCGGAAACTGCGAAAGCCTCAGGCAGGCCTCCTTTTGAAATCAGGATTTCGAGTAAGCTCCCGTAAAATTCTCGGTACTTCTCGCGGAACTGGCGGCGATCTGACGGTTGAGGATCGATTCTCGCCATCTGTGTCTCAAGAGCTCGCACTGCATTACTGAACGCTTCCTCAGCTGTCTTGGTTTCGCCAAGTCTTTTAGCTATGTTGCCGAGAGCATGTTCGATCTCTGCCTCGAACCATGTGCCCTGTGCCCAGCCTTTACTGGCCTCCTTCGCTTCCAACAGGAGAGTTCGAGCGCGACCATAGTCTCCGATCTCCTTATGCAGCCAGCCGATATTGAATAGAACTTCAGCTCGTTCGCGTGGCCTGCCTTCGTTCTCATCAATTATCCTCAATGACTCACTATAGTAGCCGAGCGCTTTGTCATAGTTTCGCTCTACCATTGCGATCTCGCCGAGATTTATCAACGTGGAGGTCACCTCAAGCGGCTGCCCATATCCCCTCTTGATTAGAAGGGCTCGCGATGTAAGGTTCTCTGCTTCTGAGAGTCTTCCCGCTTCGAGGTAAAGCACCCCCATATTAGTCAAGACCCTAGATATATCAGGTCCATGAGGCGCTAGCTTCTCCTCAATGGCAAGGCTCTCATTGTAGAGTGCTGACGCCTCCTCAAATCGTTGCATTCTCTGCGCGACTGAAGCAAGATTTGCCCAGCAGGTGCTTACTTCGCGGGAATTCTCGCCCAACCCGGCGAACAGCCTTGCTGCTTCGCGATATCTCTCGCCCGCTAACTCGTAATCTGCGCGTTCATAGGATATGTTTCCTAGATTCAGCAATACTGTGCCCAATTCAAAGTTGCTGGCAGATGCATTCTTGAACATCTCAAAAGACTCAGTTAGGAATTTCTCTGCTGCAACAATATTTCCTCGTTGATGGTATGCGCTGCCAATATTTAGTAATGTTCCCGCTAGAGAGGTCTTGCCTTGCGGCAAGGGCCGCATTAACTGGCATGCTTGAGAGAATAGGGTTATAGCCCTGTCTAACTCACCCCTTTTTAAGGCTATGAGGCCAAGGTTCGAGACAGTTTGGGCTTCGGCCAAGCTACCGGGAATCAAGGTGGATCTAATTCGTAAGGATTCCTCGAGAAAGCTTTCGGCAACCCAGAGTTCGCCTATGCCTTTATGAGCAAGGCCGATGCTATTGAGGCTATCTGCTACTGCTAGACTATTCGGTGCAAGAGCCAGTCTGATTCTAAGGGCGTGTTCGTCCTGAAGAAGTGCCTCTTCTTTCTCTCCTCTTCGATAAAAAACCAGTGCGAGACCCGTGAGCACTTTTGCCATGAGTAGGCTTTCTGGAGAGGTCAGCTCGTGAATTGCGAGTGCTTCTCGGTAGGCTTTTTCGGCTTGACTTAAATCACCCTGAATGTACAATAGATTTCCAAGACTAAGAAGTGCGCTGGCTTCGTAGCTACTGCAGGGTGCGAGGCTCCTGTATATGGAGAGGGCGGTTTCGTGATCTGAGCGTGCGCCGGAAAGGTCGCGAAGCTCCCGGCGGAGCACTCCGCGAGAGTTGAGAACAGATGCTTGGGCCAAAGATCCTGGACAACTCTCTTCTAGCCTCTTTACCGCTTCGTCAAGAGTCTTGACAGCCTGAGGATAGGAGTTATGAGTAACGTAGAGCTTGGCAAGCCTTTGGAGTTCTCTCGCGAGAAGGATGTTGGCACCTGTTGCGCTGTACTGATCACTCGCCTGATTGGAAAAAGATATCGCTTCGTCAATCATGTTGCGTTCACTGTATAGAGAGGCGATAGAGGAGGTGATCATCGTCCGAAAGAGTTCGCTGTCAAGGCCTGAAAGCGCTTCTTGATAGGCTTTGTTCGCGTCCTCCCAACGCGAGAAGCGAGCATAGACATCACCAATTTCAAGTAGTTGAGAACTCTGAATTTCCAGTGAGAGGTCTTTTCTGTGGAGCTCCAGGCTTTCATGTACGTTGGCAAAAGCAATTTCACCTTTAGCGTCCTTTAATTGAGATTTCAGCGCTACGAACCGTTTTGCGGCGCTTCCTGAGAGCCAAGAGGTTACGGTCGCGCCCCAGTAGCCTTCTGAGACATTGGCCAGAGCTACACGTCCCTTCCGGACGCACGAGAGTCTCACGACGCCCCGTGGCACCTGCTCGATCTCCAGCCACATCCAGTCAAACGGGCTATCAATTTTCCCGCTCGACCCCTCCGGATTCACCGGCGGATTCGGCAACCGCTCCCAACTAAAAATCACATCCCCCACCTGCAATCCCGCCTTCTCCAGCGCCGAGCCCTTAGGAATCTCCTCAATCACCACGCCGGGCAAAACTCGCAGCTCCTCAGCAGCAGATACAGCCGTTTGCGATTCACCGGATAGGCCTGCTTCCACCGTCACGACCGGTGGCTGAGCTTCAGAGGGCGGCAGAGGAGGCAGGGGAAACCACGGAAAGGAAAGAAAAAGGACAAATGCAGAGCGGGGCTGGAGCCAGGCGATGGGCATGGGCGAAATCCTCCTGAGCCCTAAACGCGTGGAACGCGGGCCAGGTGGACCAGCTCAGCCTATTTCCCGATTCTCTTGCAGGCGCTTTTCGAGCTCTGCCGCTTCCCGCGAGAGCGCAGCCGCTTCGACGCTGTCTCCTTGCCGAGCTCGGAGGTCGCTGAGGTTTTGCAGGCTGCGGAGGAGGTCCTGGTGGCCCTTGGGGTAGAGCTTGCGGCGCATGGACAGGCTTTCTCGGTGGAGCGCTTCGGCTTCGGTCAGCCGGCCCTCGTCCGCCAGCAGAACGGCGAGGTTGTTGATGGCTTTGGCCAGGCCGGGGGAGAGCGGGCCGTCGAGCTTTCGGCGGAGAGCGATCGAGCGGCGGAAGAGGGGCTCGGCTTCGGCAGGTTTGCCAACAGCCCTCAGGATCACCGCCAAGGTGTTGAGGGACACGGCCACTTCTTCATTCTCTGGACCGAAGAGCCGCTGCTGCATGGCCAAGCCTTCGCGGGCCAAGGCTTCAGCTTCGACTAGGAGGGGACCGCCAGCCGTACCCTCGACGGTCGCTTTCTGAGCCAGCAAGGAGGCGAGGTTGTTCAGGCCGCGGGCGAGATTCTGATGACCCCGAGGGAAGGCGCTGCGCTCGATTTCGAGCGCTTGGCGCATCAGGCGCTCGGCCTCGTCCAGGTGCTGGGTCTGGCGTTCCAGGTTCGCGAGGTTGAACAGGCTCTCGGCCACTTGGACGTGCTCGGGGCCGAGCGTCTGCTGCCGCAGGGCCAGGGCTTCTTTGAGCAAGGGTCCGGCTTGTTCGTCGAGGCCGAGGCTGCGGTAGGCCACGCCGAGAGCGTCGAGGAGGTCGGCGCGGGTGGCGGGATCGAGGCCGGTTTCCTGGGCGAGACGGCTGGCGCGCTGGTCGAGGGCCTCGCGGATGGTGATCTCCCGCCCTTTGGCCTGGCGAGGGTCCGCTTGGCCGATCAGCTTCAGCAGGAATTCCTTGGTGGCTTCGGCGCGGTCCCGCTCCTGGGCTACCTCGCGGCTCCGGGCCGCGATCTCGGCGCGCTGCCAGGTCATCATCCCGGCGAAGGCGAGGAGGAGGAGGAGCCCTCCGGTCGCTACGGTGACTCCGAGCGCGTGGCGCGCCAGGAACTTCCCGGCGCGATAGCCGAAGGAGTCCGGCCGGGAGCGGATGGGCAGGCCCGCGAGGTAGAGGCGGATGTCCTCGGAAAGCTGCTCGGCGGAGGCGAAGCGCCGTTCGGGCTCCTTGCGCAGGGCGGTGAGGAGGATGGTGTCGAGGTCTCCGGCCAGCCGCCGGGAGAGCCGCGTGACGTCGCCTTCCCGGACTTCGGCCACGGCTTCCGGCGTCCGCGGCAGGAGGTCGTCTGCGGTGATGATCTCTTCGCTTCGGCGCACGGCGGTGCTGGGCCGGAGCGGTACGGCTTGGCACACTGCCCTTTCGATCTCGGTGGGGGAGAGGGTGTCGAGCCGGTAGGGCCGGTGCCCGGTGAGGAGCTCGTAGAGCACGACGCCCAGGGAGTAGACGTCCGACGCGGTGGTGATGGGCTCGCCGCGGACCTGCTCGGGGCTCGCGTACCGGGGGGTGAGCGGCGCGCCGCCGAGGTACGCGAGGGTCGGGTCGGGATGGGCTCGGGAGTCCTCCTGGGGCGGCGGCAGGAGCTTGGCGATGCCGAAGTCGAGGAGCTTGACCGTGCCGTCCGCCGTCACCAGGATGTTGGCCGGCTTCAGGTCGCGATGGACGACGAGGTTCTGGTGGGCGAGTTGGACGGCCGAGCAGACGGACCGGAACAGCTCCAGGCGTCCGCGCGTCGGGAGCCGGCGGCGGTCGCAATATTCGTCGATCGGCTCGCCTTCGACATACTCCATGACGAGGTAGGGCCGACCATCTTCGCCGGTGCCGCCGTCTAAGAGGCGCGCGATGTTGGGATGGATCAGGCGCGCGAGGATGTGCCGTTCGGCCTCGAAGCGGGAGATCAGCTCCTCGGTGTCGAGCCCGGTCTTGAGGAGCTTCACCGCCACGGTGAGATCGAAGGCCCCGTCCGCCCGCTCCGCGAGGTAGACGGTGCCCATCCCGCCCCTGCCGAGGGGGCGCAGGAGCCGCCAGGGCCCCAGCCGGCGCCCGGCTTCGAGCTCGGGGACGGGTTTTCGAAAGGAAAAGAAGGGTTCATCGATGAAGTCCTCGGCTTGGCTTTCGAGAGCCAGCAGCCCTTGGACCTCAGCGACCAGGGCAGGCGCCGCGCCGAGGCGGGCGAAGAGCGCGCCCCGCTCTTCCGCCGGCACCTCCAGGGCCTGCTCCAGCAGAGACTTGACCTCCGGCCAGCGCTCTCGATGGCTCAAGGGAAGCCCTTCAACCCTGGGAAAGCTCGCGGAGGAGCCACAGCCGGGCGGTTGCCCATTCGCGCTTGACCGTGGTGGGAGAGATCCCGAGGGCCTCGGCGATCTCTTCGTTGTTGAGGCCGGCGAAGAAACGCATTTCGACGACCCGTGCCTGCCGTTCGTCCTCGCGGGCCAGAGCGGTCAGGGCCTCGTCGACGAGGAGGACTTCGAGGTCCCGCCGCTCGGGCAGGTCGAGGAGGGCTTCGATGGACAGGGGGCGGCTGCCTTTGCCGCGCTTGTTGGTTTGGCGGCCGCGGGCGTAGTCCACGAGGATGCGCCGCATGAGCTGGGCGGCGAAGCCGAAGAAGTGGGCCTGGTTGCGCCACTGCACTTTGCGGCGGTCTACCAGGCGCAGGTAGACCTCGTTCACGAGGGCGGTGGGCTGGAGCGTGTGGCGGGGGTCTTCGCCGTCGAGGTAGCGCTTCGCCATCCGGCGAAGCTCTTCGAGGACGAGAGGCATGAGCCGGTTGAGCGCGGCGGCGTCCCCTTCGCTCCAGGCCAGGAGGAGGCGGGTGACCTCTCCTTTGGTGTCGGTCATGGACAAGGGGATGATAGCAAAGTCTGGAATTTCATGGAGCATGGGAAGGAAAGCCTCACTGCCAGTCGCCAAAGGTTTCGAACGCGGCCCAGACGAGGTCCCTGGAGAGACCGGTCGCGCGCCTCTCCGCGCGTGGGGTTCGGAGCCAGGGAATCTGAGCGATCATCTCCAGTTGAGCGCCGCGCAGAGCGTCCGCGGCCGCTTCGCCGTTTTTGAGGTGGTGATAGAAACGGATCATGAGGTCCGCCGAGCCTTCGTCCGGCACCTGCCACAGCGACGCCACGACCGATCGGGCGCCCGCGAACTGGAAGGCTCTGGTCAGGCTGAGCAGTCCCTCTCCGCCCAGATCTTTCCCCCGCCCGGTGTCGCACGCGGAGAGCACGACGAGATCGGCTTTCAAACGGACGCGCTCGAAGATTTCCCAGGCCTGGAGGATGCCGTCTTCCGCCGCTTCTTCCGTGCGGTCCGGAATCGTGAGCACGAAGGCCCGAGCTCATGGGCATGCGTTCGTCGGCAAAGCCATGCGTCGCGAAATGGACGATCCGCGTGCCCTCGGGGAGGCTTTTGGCCTTTTCCTCCGTCGCTTCCGCAGCCGAGGAAGGCCGCGACCTGCCCGGGAAAGAGCTGGGCGATTCCCTCGACTTCGCGCCGGGAGAAGGGCAGAGGAGAGAGATCCAGTCCCCGGCGAAGGGATCCCGCCAGCCGTGCTCCCGCGAGAGGAGCCGCCTCAGGATCGAGCGGAACGGGCTGGAGAACGGGATCGCCGAAGGCGGCGATCGGCAGGACCCGGCTGCTGGTTGTGCGACGTTTCTCATTTGGTGCGCTCCGCGCGAGCGCTTCAGCTCGGCCCAGACGGTTGCGGAGAGAGCGATGGAAAAAGGTTTCCATTCCACGAAGAACTGCCAGCTCCGTCCAGCGGGTGGACCTTGCGCCGCCGGCTCGCGGACCAGGGCTGCCCAGGGCACGGCATGGAGAGGGCCATCCGGCAGGATCAGAAGCCGGCCCGCCCCCTCCAGGAGCGGCTCGACCGGTTGCAGGAGGGAGCTGTAGAGCTGGCGGAGTGGAGTCAGGACGGCCTGGTCGCTGCCGGTGAGCCGGTTCTCCAGGGCGGCGTGAAAGCGTTCGAGCTCGCGTTGGAGCTCGTCCGTCCCCACGGGGAGCTTCGACGCCGCGACCCGTCCGTCTCCGGAGAGCACGAAGACCTGGGTCGCCGTCTCGCCGACCTGGTAGGCGAGGATCTTCATGCCGGCGTCCAGATGTGCGTGCGATCTCGCCCGCGCGCAAGGGGCGTGGAAAGTGCAAGGCCGAGGGACGAGGAGACAGCTTACGGATTTGTTGTTGAGACGGAATCCAGTTGCTCGCGCAGGATCGGAAGCTCGCGCCAGGCTTTCTCCGCGGAGCTCTGCTCTTTTGGGGCTGAAATCGAGCTCATCGCTGAAAGGGCTTGCCGGAACTGGCGGCCTACCCGCCGCCGCTCCTCTTCGAGCTCGGCCGGAATCCCGTCGGAGACGCTGAGGTCGCGAGCCGCGAGCAGGCTGAGGAAGCCCTGGGCGCGGGCGGATTCCTGGATGTTGAAAGCCTGTTCGTTGCGGCCGAGCTCCAACTCGACCGCGGCGGCGTCGAAGTAGACCCTGCGCCGGAGAGAGCGGAAATCAGCTTTCACGTCTTCCGAGCCGCCGAGCCTGCCGACCTGGGCTTCGAGGGCCCGGATCGCCTCGTGGAGGCGGCTGGAGGCCTGCTCCAGGTCGCCCGTGCGCCAGGCGATGCGGCCCAGGCCGGCCAGAGCACGGGCTTCGCCATCGGTCCCGGTGCCCACACGCCGGTAGATCGCGAGAGCTTTCTGATGGTTGGCGAGCGCCCCCTTCCAGTTCCCCCGCCGGGATTCCACCTCGGCCAGGCCGCTCCAGCTATGGGCTGTCCAGGGGCTTTCCGGGGCGACGGCGGCGAGCAGGGCCAGGGCGCTCCGGTACGAGATCTCGGCGCGCTGGGGATCTCCCGCGGCCAGGGCCGCATCTCCCAGGTCGTTGAGGACCGCGGCGATCATGGGATGCCGGGGAAAGACCCGTTGGAGAATGGCCAGGGCCGGTTCGAAGAGATCGCGTCCTTCCTGCCATCTACCCTGGTCGAGCTTCAAGCGGCCGAGTCGGATGAGGGCTGTCGCCACGGACTCGCCGTCAGGCACCAGCCGCTGACGGATCTCCAAAGCCTTTTCAAAGTGGTGGGCCGCCACTTCCAGGTCGCCTCGCAAGGCATAGACGTCCCCAAGGTGCTGCAGCTTGAAGGCCATCCAGAAGCTGCTGGGGTCGAGCCGCTCCTGAATTGCCACCGCTCGCTTTAGAAAGTGCTCCGCACTCTCGAGATCGGAGCGTTCGATGGCGAGGATGCCCTGAGACTGCAGGCTGTCCGCTTCGAGGAAGCTTCCCAGCGCCCAACGCGAACGGAGGGCGAGCGCCCGATCAAATCCTTCCTTGGCAATATCAAGATTGCCCAGATTATTTTCTTGGGAGGCGATCTGATGCAGGCTTCGGCCTACGCCGAGGCTGTCGGGCTCCGTCGCCTGCCGGATCGCGAGCCCGGACCGGTAGCTCTCCTCTGCTTCCGGGAAACGGCCCTGGTATTCGAGGCTCTTGCCGAGGGCTTCCCAGAGAAAGATCCGGGTCCGATCGCTCTGAGCCCAGCGGGATGCTTCTTGAAAAGCCTCGCGGGCTTGCTCCCAGCGGCCGGCCTCGCCCCAGATTTCCCCCACCCGCAGCAGGAGCCAGCAGCGCACGGGATCGCTCCGTTGATCCGGAATCTGGCTGGCCAGCCGCCGCCAGAGGGCAGTCCCTTCGCTCAGTTTTCGGCGGCGTATCTGGATCTCGCCCTGTTTGTAGAGCGCAGCTTCCTCGGGGGAGAGGACTCGGACGAGCTCTCGAACGCCCGCGCCGCTCGGAGTTGAAGTGAACGTTCCATTCCCCCAGGGCCACGCTCCAGGCTTTTTCCTTGCCCGTTCTTTCACCGTGCAGGATCACGGTTCCCCTGTACGCCTGCTCGACTTCCAGCCACATCCAGTCGAAAGGGGATTCGAGGACGCCGCGCGCGGGCTCCGGATTGGCGGGAGGGGAAGAGAGCCTTTCCCAACTGTGCAACACGTCCCCGGCCTGAAGGCCTGCTTTTTCGATCTCCGATCCGGGCGCGACCTCGTCCAGAACGATTCCGGAGACCGCAACCGCCGGAGCCGCGCCCAGGACCGGGAGGCAGAGAAGAACGCAGACCGGGAAACGCAGGGAAAAGCTCATTCCAATTCAGAAGCGCGGCGGCCAGCGCCTGGGTTCCTCGGCGATGGTGATCCCTTGCTCGCGGACCTTGAGAAGCTTCCCCTTGTCCCGGCGGGACAGGATCAGGCGATATTCACCGGGCGGCAGGAGAGCGGCGGGAATGCCCGGCCTCACCTCGCCGACGACATCGGACCGGAGCCCCTTCTGGAGCCAGATCCGCTTGCCGGAAGCTCTGTTCGAGGATCTCGACCTCAAATTCGGTTCCGGCCGGATCGCTCACCGGGATCAGCAGCACCACGTGGCTGGCCTCCGGGCCGACCTTGACTCGGGTTGATCCCCGCTGGGTTCCGGGAAGATCGAACATCGCCAGGACGGGATTCCTGATCTCGGTCGCCTGGCGCAGCTTTTCGACCTGTGTTTCGAGCTCCTGCAACCGTGCCCGATGCTCGGACTCGAGCCGCGCCCGGTCCTGGCCGGCTTTCTGGATCTGCTCCTGGTATCTCGCTTCGAGATCCCTCCGGCGGGCCTCCAGATCCTCGATCGCCTGGCGGTGCGCGGCTTCTTCGGCCTCGACCGCGGCCCGCAAGACGGCGATCTCCTGGCTCTGGCGCCACCAGAGGAAGCCGCTGCCGGTACCGAGCAGCACGAAGGCCAGGACGGCCGCCCAACGCATCCAGGCTCCGCGTGGCGAGGGCCGGGGCTCACTCCGCGGCTGGGTAGGAAAGGGGATCGCCGGCAGTGGGGAGGGAGCGGCGGTGCCGGCCCGCGCTTCGAGCTTGCCGGCGGCCGGACGCACGACGTCTTCGATCCAATCCTGATACTCGGGATCTTCTTCCGTCTCCTGCTCGCTGAAGGTGCCGACCGGCTGACCCTCCGTAAGGGCCCACCAGCGGGAGTCGGCGCGCGCCAGCGCCTCCGGAGACAGGATTCCAAGGAGAGTGGCCGGGCCGATCTCCCGCTCGCTCATCCGGACCGCGAAGCGGCAGCGCAGGGTGAGGGGGCTGGTCACGGGGCCGGTGGCGGCGGTGACGGCGACGTCGCCGGAGCCCACCAGCGGATTGACGTCGGCCGCCACCAGCAGCAGCTCATCCTTCTCCCGGCGAAGAACCGCCCAGGCCAGTCTTGGCTCGTCGAGCTCCGGGAGAGCCAGCACCTGGCCGGCGCCGACCGGGCCGGAGGCGTCTCCACGCGAGCCGCCCGCATGCCGTCCCCAGGCTTCCGCCGCCCGCCGGGTTTCCTGCCAGAGGTCCGGGGGGAGAGTTTCGTCCGTCATGACCGCACCTCCCTACGGAGGCGGGCGAGCCCGCCATCCACCTGGCCGTGACAACGCTCCAAAAAACCTTTCAAAGTTCCGATCAGATCGCGCAGGCGCTCTCGCGGGATCTTGAGATGGTCGGCCAAGCGGCGGAAGGAGGGCAGGCAATCCCCGTTCTCTCCGCCGCTCTCCTCCGCTACGGGCGAGCTTTCCGCGGTCGCAAAGGCGCGCAGGAACAGCAGGACCCGGCGCAGGTAGCCCCGGGTGCGCTCGGAGGCCGGGCTGGCCTCGATGGCGTAGTCGGCACAATCGATCAGCTTGATGAACCGGTCCGCCGCGATCAACTGGTCTTCGAAGGTGGGCTCGAAGCTGCGCCTCAGGCGGCGGAATCCGCGCGCGTCCTCGTCGTCCGGCGGCTCCTCCTGCTCGGCGGGTTCGAGCAAGGCCGCCCAACGCTGGCGCACGTCCGCTGCCAGCGGTGCGATCAGATCCCGGAAACGGAAGGCCGCGACCCCCACGAGCTCCAGCTCGGCGAGGCGGCGGGCGAGCTCTTCGATGAGCCGGCGCTTGTCCGCCCGGGAAGCGGTCACCAGGTCCGGCAATAGCTCGTCATTCCATCGCCGGACGATCGGGACGAGCCTCTCCGGCTCGGCCGGGCTTGCGGATGCCACCCGTTCGCCAACCGCCAGGATCGTGGAGCTTCCGATCCTGGCGGAGCCGGTCAGGACCGTGAGATCCCCCTGCTCCACGGCGCGGCGCACCGCGAGGGACAGCACCTCGAACAGGCGGGCGCCGAGGCGGTCATGCAGCTTCTGGCGGTCGTGCAGGAAATTGCGCACCGAGGCGAGGACCAGCCCTTCGATATTGGCTTTTGTCTGCGTCTGCGCCTTCAGGGCCGCGAAGCGGTCGATGAAGACGTAGCGATAGGACTCGGCCAGAAGCTCCTCGAACGGTCCGCCCCGGCCGGCCGCCTCCCACCACCCGCGGAAGCCGTAGACCCCCAGCCATTGCGGGGAGGTCTGGCTCAGCGACCGGCGGCGCAGCTCCTGGCGAACGATCCGCCCGAGCGTCCGACCACATGGCAGAAGCCAGGGCCGGCTCGGGCTCGCGGCCCGGCTCCCATTCCCGGACGAAACGGGTAAACGGCCCGGCCTCCTCGCTCGCCCTCTCCTCTTCTTCCAGGAGCTCCGCCGGCCTTTCCCGGAAGCTCATCGACTCCACCCCGCCACCGCGGACCGACTTGAAGTTATCGAGCGGTAGAGGCCAACGAGAGGGCTGATCACCCGGCCTCGAACGTCTGCCGGCCGACCGAAAAGCCCGTCTGGGGGGGTACCCCGGACGGTGCGGAAACCCGAGACAACCTGGTCCATCGTGCGAGCCCCTGGCTCGCCTCGAAAGGGAGAACCATGTCTTCTCAACACGTTTGCCTCCATCACGCGGTCCGCGTCCTGACCGCCCTGGCGTTCGGTTTCCTGCTCGCTTTGCCACCGGCTTCGGCGGCTTCTCCGGCTGTCCGGCTTCAGATCGAGATCCCCCAGGCCGGGTCCCTGACCCTGGACCTGTATGGCCCTTCGGGCTCGACCGAGATGAATCCCTTTATTGATAAGGACGTCGACCCCTGGGATGACGACCTCGACGGCAGGAGACCGCCTCCGCCCACCGCTCCCTTTGGGAGTGAGCTTTCCGGGTTGGAGGAGGAGCAGGAGGACCCCACGGATAAGACCGTGGTCACGATCGACGCCGTCTCGGACTCGGTTCTCCGGCTCGTGCTGCGGGACCGCGACGGCCTGGCGGTTGCGATGACCCGCGGCAAGGGCGTGGGTACGCCCCTGCGCCTCACTCACGCACTCGCGGAGGGCCGCTATTTTCTCGAAGTCGAGAGCCTGAACGGCGGCGATACCGTGTATGTCTTGACCCTCCACCGGTCGAGCTGGCCGTAGGCTTGGCGCTCTCCGGTTCGGCTTGAGGAGTGAGCCTCCTCCGGCCGAACCGGCTTGTTTCCGGGCCCGGCGAGTCCCAGGACTTAAACGCGGGGTTCCGCCAGGAAAGAGATCATAGCCTCGTTTCCCTCATGCGTTTCCCTGTCGAAGCAGGAGGAGCAGATTGGGGCCGTCCGGCCGCGTGACCCTTTTCGTCCCGAAGTTTCGCGTTTAAAGACAAGGGGTCACATGGCAGAGGATTTCCCCTGAGTCTTTTCCCAAGGGGAGCTCTACCGGCTGTTTCCTGATCTCCGCAGTGTCCGGCAGGGATGCAGAGATGGCAAAAAGGGGCGGCTCGATGTGTCGGTTTTTCTCCGGCCCACGAGCCGCCCTTTGAACGAGGAGGCCGGCGCCTACCGGTCTCTGAGCAGTACGCGAGGATGGGGGAGGAAAGGGGCCACGCCGGCTCAAGCTACTCCGAGAGCATCTGATTGACCCTCTCTTCGAGGGAATCCAGCTTGTTCTGGAGGATGTCCCAGATCAGCTCCAGATCGATGCCGAAGTAGTTGTGGATCAGGATGTCCCGCAGGCCGGCTATCTTCTTCCAGTCGATGTCGGGATACTGGCCTCTGATCTTCTCCGGGATCTGCTTGACGGCCTCTCCGATGATTTCCAGATTCCTGACGACGGCGTCAATGGTTTTCCGGTCGTCCTGGAAGGAATCGTAGGTAACTCCTGTCGTATAGATCCGGATCCACGCGATGGCTTCCAGGATGTCGTCCAGATAGACCTTATAGTCCCGGGGCATAGACCGTTTCCTGAAGGATCTTGTCCCGCAGCCGCGGCTTGATCACGCTCGACAGCACGAGATCGACCCGGCGACCGAAAAGCTCTTCAAGAAGGGCCTTGAGATCCATGTAGTTGTCGAAGGACTTGGCGCCGGGCTCGAACTCCACCAGAAAATCCAGATCGCTCGTTTCGGTGGCCTCATCCCGGGCAAAGGAGCCGAACAGGCCGAGCCTCCGCGCTCCCAGGGCCCGGATCGTCTCCTGGTGGGCTTGCAACGTGCGAAAGATCTGTTGCCGATCGGACATCATCCTGCGATTCTAGCCCGTCACACGCTTTCCCGCGCCGGCTCCCGGAGCGGGATCATCCTTTTCGCCAGCCGCAGCTCCCAGGGATCGTCGTACTTCCCGGACTCGTACCGCCGCCGGGCCAACCCCTGCAGCAGGGCTTTGCCCCATCTTGGCGTACGGTAGTCCTGGACGGTGGGGAAGCGGCAGCCCAGCACCGTCGCGAAGTCCTTCACCCTCTGGCGGGTGCGCGGGGTGAGCCAGGGAGCGTCCTGGTGGCAGACGTAGCTCTGCCAGCGGGGCTCCGTCCACTCCTCGGGAGTCGTGGGGAGGGGCGGTCCCTCCGGGCCGTAGCGTTCGAGGATGGGGAGACGGATCTCTGATGAGACCCTCACGGCGGCCGGGTCGCGCTGCGGAGTCGGGCTGTAGAAGTAGAGGATGACCTCGCACTCGGGATGGAGGGTCTTGAGCCGCTTGATCAGCTCGAAGGTCTTCTCGATCTCCCCCTCGGGATCCTCGGGGCCGCCGAGGACGAAGGAGAACTCGGGGACCACCCCGTGAGCCCGGCACAGGCGGGCGGACTCGAAGGTGTGCTCCACACGGCTGCCTTTCTTCATGGAGCGCAGCACGCTGTCGCTCGCCGCCTCGGCGCCGATGTAGGCCATCCTCAGGCGGCTCCGGCGGATCAGCTCCCACGTCGAGGAGGAAAACTCGGCCAGGGTGTCCGCCCGGGCGTAGCACCACCAGGGCATCTCGATCCGCGCCAGGGCTTCCAGGATGGGGACGCTCGTCTCTTCGCGGTCGAAGAAATTGTTGTCGTAGAACTGCGCCGCCGTGGCCCCCCAGCGGTCCCGCAGGGTGGTGAGGGCGGCCGTGATCCGCCCCGGCGCATCCAGACGCGTGAGGCCGTTGAACATGGAGACCACGCCGCAGAAGGTGCAGCGGTACCGGCACCCGATCGCCGCCTGGTGCACGGCCGTGCGCGTGCCCATGAAGCTCGGCCGCAGGTAGCGGTCCATGTCCGTCGCGACGCGCTCGTAGGGAAGGGGCGGGAAGCGGTCCGGCGGCTCGAAGGGGCGGTCCGGGTTGTGGCGCACCTCTCCGGCGTCCTTCCAGGTGAGGCCGGCGATTCCCTGGAGGGCCGAGCCGTCGCGGGCCGACGAGGTCCGGGAGGGCGGCCCCGCGTCCGGCAGGGCGGCGAGCAGGTCCAGCAGCGTGCCCTCGCCCTGGCCGCGCACCACGTAGTCCACGTACGGCGCGTTGATGGCAGCCTCCGGGTACATCGTGGGGAAATAGCCACCCCAGGCGATGGGCACCTCGGGATGGGCTTCCCGCACCGCCCGGGCGATCTCGATGGCGGGCGCCACCTGCGGCCCGGGCATCACCGTGATCCCCAGCAGGTCGCACCGCCCCGCCGCCAGCTCGCGCAGCACGGTGCCGCGGGCGCCGGGATCGACGTTGCCGTCGACGATCCGGTACTCGTACCGGCCCTCCAGCACCGCGCCCAGGGCGAGCAACGAGAGCGGCATGCGCACCGCCTTGGGCGGGCACATCTTGGGGTTGACCAGGAGGACCTTCATTTGTTCCTCATCGGCCTCCCACCCTCCGCACGGCGTGGACCGTGACGACCTCATTGCCCAGATCCTTGCGCGCCGCGGTCTCGATGCTGAAACCGCCCCGGCGCAGATCGGCGAGCAGGGCCTCCCCGTCGCCATCCGTCGAGAGGCAGAGGAGGGCCGTGCCCCGCTCCGTCAGAGCTTCGGGCAAACCGGCGGCGAAGCGCTCCAGCACGTCCGTCCCCCGCCAGGCGAGGTCGAGACGGTCCCGGGGAGCGCCGCGGAAAAAGGGAGGATTGAAGAGGACGAGGTCGAACCGCTCCCCCGCGACCGGCGCGAAGAGGTCCCCCTCGCGCATGTCGATCCGGTCCTCCAGATGGTTGGCGAGCGCGTTGATCCGCGCGCATCGAACGGCCTCGGGGTTCAGGTCCACCGCCGTGACCCGGAAGCCTCGCCGGGCCGCGAACACGGCGCCCGCGCCGGAGCCGGTCCCCAGGTCCAGGGCTCGGCCACCCTCCTCCGGCGGTGCCGCGAACGGCGAGAAAGCCACCGTCCGGGCGAGGATCTCGCCGGTCCGGAACAGGACTGGATTGAAGACCTGGGGGAGGACGACCAGAGGTACGCCGTCGATTTCCTCCAAGGCCACACGCCCCAGCCGCCGCCGCAGCAGCGGACGCTGGACCGAGTGCCCCAGGAGGGTCAGGCGGCGGGTGAGGGCGTTCATCTTGAAGCAGCCAAGAAGAGCTTGGGGGATTATGCCCCAGAAGACGGCAACGCTACGGAGAATTTGACGGCGCCCTAGAGAATTTCCGGCGGCTCGCGGTCATTTCTCTGGGCCGTTGTCCAGGGAGACGCGCCATCGTCTCGGGAGACAGCTCGTTGGGAAGCTCTCCGAGGCGTCGTCATTTTCTCCGGCCCGTGATCTCGGGAGATGGCACATTGAAAGATTCTCCAAGCCTGCGCCCGGGAGATACGCCGTGGTCTCGGGAGACGGCGCGTTGGGAGATTCTCTGAGGCGCCGTCACTTTCTCCAGCCATTGTCTCGGGAGATGCGCCGTCGTCTCGGGAGATGGAGCGCTGGGGAATTCTCCCAGACGTTGTCTTGGGAGGTATGCCATCGTCTGGGGAGACAGGGCGTTGGGAGATTCTCCGAAGCGCCGCCATTTCTCCAGGGCGTTGTTAGGGGATCTACGGCGATGGCAGCTTCTCCAGGACGCTGCAAAGCGCGCCGGAATGGCGCCAAGGAACGTCAGATCCCTCAGGATCCGTGGGGCTGTCCAAAAAAGGGGTAGTGCAGATCCGGTACGTAGGGACCGTATTCGGCTGAAGCCTTGGGATCCTGGCGAATCCGCGCGTAGAGCTCGAACGTGAGGAAGAAGACGGCGAAGTCATTGCCCCCGTTTATCCCGTAGGCTTTCTCGGGGGACCCGACCTCCATGAGCCAGTCGTTCAGGATCTGGACGGTTCGGGCGGAGCTGAGGCCCCAGCACAGCCCCGGCTCGCCCGCGAGCTCCCGTTGGGATTCCTCCCGGCTCCAGATCAGGATCTTCTCCTCGCCGGCCATCAGGATGTACGACTCCCCGAAGTCGTCCTCGATCGCCGGCACACTGACTCCCTGCTCCTCCAGGAAAGGGGTCACCTCGGAGAGGAAATCGCTGACTCCGCCCTCCGTCAGAGTCTCGGCATCCGCGAAGAACAGGCGTCCGCTCTCGCCGAAGACCCCGGACCACCCCTCCTGGAGGATCGCGTACTGGAGCTTTTCGAGATCCTCCGGCTTCGTATAGCGGAAGAAGCCCAGAGCTTCGAGGTCGGCCAGGAGCTTCCGGTGGTCTTCCGGAGGCTCGGAGGAGAATAGGCGTTGGAGGAAGGACATGGAGGTCTTTATAGCAGACGCCCCTGCGGCGTCCCCCTATGGCCTGAAGATCCGGGCGAAGTTCTTCTCTCCCTCGTTCCAGGTCACCACGAACTGGCCGCTTTCTCCCACGGTGGCGAGAGTGGGGTAGGTGAGGAGGATCTCGGTAGACGACTGATGCAGGATGAAGTCGGTGCCGAGGGGCTTGCCTTTGGAGGAGATCCGGCGGCCCCGGATCTCGCCCTGGGCACCGTTGGCGCTCGCCCAGAGGACCAGCAGGTTGCCGCTCTTTTCGAAGAGCAGGGCCGGGAAGGTCTGGTCTCCCGCCGTCGTGGTGTTCAGCAGCACGGGCTTTCCCACTCTGGCGCCCTTGGAGTTGAACCGCTGCACGACGATGTCGTTGCCTGCCTTGGCAGGGCGCTGGAGGGTGTGCCAGACCACGTAGAAGCCGCCGTCCGGCGCGCAGGCCAGCGCGTGCCCCGGGTCCCAGGTGACGTCCTTCGGGGGCACGGCCTCGACGACGGAGCCCACGGGGGTACCGTCGGGCGCGATCCGGCGCAGGGCGATGCCGGCCGGCGTCGGGATCCCGTCGCCCTCCACACGGCGCAGGATCCAGGCGACGACGCCCGCTCCCGAAGGGTGGAAGCAGGCGGTCGGGAAGGAGCGGCCCACGATGGGGCCGAGCTCGATGAACGGCCCGAGCTCTCCGCTCGCATCGCCTCTCCGGGAGAGGACGTGCGGCGTGATGGGAGCCCCGAAGCTCAGGCGGTCCCAGACCATCAGGAAGCTACCGTCGGGGCGCACGGCGATGGAGGCGTCGTCGTCATCGATCCGGGGGGGACGTCCCGCGTTGACATGGATTCCATTGCCGGCGAGGGCTCCATTGGGACCGAGGCTCTGGACGAAGACCTCACCCGGTTGGAGCCAGCTCATCCTGAAGCTGCCATCCCCCGCCGTGCCGACGCCTCCTCCCTTGGTGGGATTGCGGGAGACCTGCTGCTCGGCCGTCGCGTTGCCGTTCACGTCGAACGTGCGGAAGTAGGTGCTGAAGCCCTCGACCGCGTTCCATTGCGCGATGAACGTCCCCGGAGCGCCGCCCGAGACGGTGGCCGGGCCGTACCGGCAGTTGCCGCAGGGGCTGAGCGCGAAGACTTCTCCTTCCGGAGTGGGGGGAGGAGGAACGGCCGGGGGCTTGGCTGGGCTCGAAGCAGTACGGCTGCGATCAGGGCGGGCGCGATCATGGGCAGTCCCCCTCTGGAATGAGTTTTATCGTACCAGAGGGGGATTCGCTCTTATCAGATATTGATTTCTACCCCGTCTTCGCCGCCGTCAGCACCGCCCGGTCGCGCAGCTTCTCGGCGGCGGGGGAGAGGGGGGCGTGGGTGAGGATCTTGTTGATGCGCTCCATGGCCTTCACGGTGTCGCCCACGCTCTGGTAGAGGACGATCTCGCCGTAGAGGTTGTCGGCGAGGACGTTCAGGCGCTCGATGACGGGTACGACGTAGGGGCCCTCGGGGAAGCGGCGCAGGTACTCGGCGCCGTTGGCGACCTCGTCGTAGCTCTTGACGACGGCGGCCAGGCGCTCGTTCGGCTACTTTCTTCAGCTCGGGGTCCTTGGTCCTGCTCGGCCATCTGCTGCAGGGCGGCGAGCTCCTGGAGGTTGGGAGCCAGGATGCGCAGGCCAGTGCGGGCGCGCTTGCCTTCGGTGCTCTCGGGCGCGGTTTCCCAGGCCTTCAGGTACGGGTCACGGCTTCCGTGCGGTTGCCGAGGCGGCTGTAGGCGTCGCCCAGGGCGAGGGCTACTTCGGGCACCTCGCGGCGCCTCGGGGAAGTTGCTCAGGAAGCTCACCAGGAAGGAGGTCTCGTAGACCCCGCCGCCCAGCACCTCCACGGCGCGCGGGTAGAGCTCCTTGCGCTTGGCTTCGAGGTCGGAGATCTCGCCTTCGAGGGCGCGGATCAGATCGCTCCTGGCGTCGAGGGCCTTCACCTCGGCGAGCTCCTGCCGGTAGAGCTTGAGCACGGCGCCGTAGTCGCGGGAGAGCAGGGGCCGGGCGATCTCCTCGTCGCGGCGCTTGTGGAGCTTCTCCAGGCGCAGGGAATCGGAGACTTTGCCTTCCGGCCAGGAGGCGAGCAGGGCCGACTTGAGGAAGGCGGTCACGTCCTCGGCGGGCTTCTGGCGGTCCAGGTAGTTGCTCAGGGTGGCCTGGGTGCGCTTGCGGTAGTCGTCCGCTGACTTTTTCGTGGCCACGGCCCAGGTGCTCTTGCGGGCCTCGGCGGAGCGGGCGCGCTCGTCGCCGAAGGGGTGGGTCTGCCAGTAGCCGTACTCCTTGAGCTGGGGCGCGCGGCTGTTCATCTTCTCCCAGAGCCGGCGGGCGCCGTCCGGATCGTAGCCGGCGGCCGCGGCCAGCCGCTGGCCCTCCTTGTCGGACTCGTCTTCATGGTCGCGGCTGTAGCTGCGCAGAAGCAGCTCGGAGATGACCAGGCTCGCCGCCGCGGCGCCCTGGACGAGGTCGCCGCCCGAGTCGTAGCCCACCCGCGGGTCGTAGGGGGCCTGGGTACCCTGCCGGCGGTTGCTGTTGGCTTCTCCGAGGAGGACGCCGGCCACCAGCAGGTTGCCGAGCACGTTCATCAGCGTGGCCTTGCGGCTGCATCTTCAGGTAGTGCTCCTGGGTGACGTGGCCGATCTCGTGGCCGAGGACGGTTGGCGAGCATGTCGTCGTCGAGCCCCAGGTCGAGCATGCCGCTGGTGACGAAGATCTGGCCGGCCGGCAGCGCGAAGGCGTTGGGCACGGGCATGTCGACGATGGCGAAGGTGAAGGGGAACTTCTGAAATTCCGCCTGCTGGGCGAGCTCGTAGCCGATGCGGTTGACGCGGGCCAGATCCTCGGGGTTGTCGGGCGTGCCGTACTGGGCCGCCGCCTCGGTCGCCACCTTGATGCTTTTTTCGAAGAGGTCGGGATTGGCGATCCCCGGAAAAGCCGGCTGCGGAGCCTGCGCCGCCACGGGCGCGACGGCGGAGAAGACGAGAAGGAGAACCAGGGTGGAGGCGAGTGTGCTTCTTGGGTTCATGGCCATCCCCTTGAATCGATGTCGCAAGAGTACCGCATCAGATGGAGGTCCATGGATGACAACAGGGGCGCGGTGGGGAAAAAGTCCCGGGGAGGGGAGGGGAACACGGACGGGCACGGACGAGCACGGACTGGCACGGACGTCAAGGACAGTTGACGGGCTCGCGCTCGCTCCGGAGCCGGAGCCTGCTGGAGGATGGCCTGGGGCTGGAGGATGCCTCCGGAGACGACCATGCGGATGCCTTCCTCGATGGTGATGGGGCACTCCAGGATCTCTCGATGCGGCACGAGCAGGAGGTAGCCGCTCGTGGGATTGGGGGTGGTGGGGACGAAAATGGGGACCATCTCCTCGACGTCTGGGTCGGTCCCCCAGCGGGCGGCGATGCCGGTGACGAAGCCGATGCCGTAGATGCCCTTGCGCGGGTACTCGATGATGACCACCCGCTTGAAGGCGTCCGCCTGGTCGCGGGAGACGGCTTCGAGGACTCCCTTGGTGGCCCCGTAGACCGACTTGGCGATGGGGATGCGGCGGATGAGGTTCTCGACGGCGTCGAGGATGCGCCGGCCCACCACCTGCCGGGAGAGCCAGCCGAGGAACAGGACCACGGTCAGGGTGAGGATAATCCCCAGCCCCGGGATGTGGAGGCTCCGCTCGCCCAGGAACGTGGCGAGGGTCCGGTCGATCAGGGGGGCGAAGATCCCGTCCATGAACCGGAACAGCAGGACGAGGACGTAGATCGTCAGGTAGACGGGCGCCAGGATGAGCAGGCCCGCGATCAGCAGGTTGCGCAGGCGCGTCCGCCAGTGGTGGTGATGGTGGGGGACGGGATCGGGACCAGAAGACGGAACGTTACGACTCACGTCAATAGCGTATCAGGTATCCGAGCCGCTCCCTGGAAGCGGGAGCCGGGACCTGTGGTAGCTTTTCGCCCATGAGTGACCTGACCATCGAGGTGGCGACGACGAAATCATCCATGGAAGAGATCCGCCCCGTGCTCGACGCCGGCCTCAAGGAGGCCTTTCCGGGCGGCATGCTGAAGTGGCACTGGGAGGGCGACGTGATGCATCTTTCCGGTCCTGGGGCCAAGGCTACCATCGTCCTGGAGGATGGCTGGCTGGTCGGCCGGGCTCACCTGAAGCCTCCCGCAAGCCTGATGAAGCCCGTCATCGAGCAGAAGATCTCCTCGGTGATGAAGAAGATCGCCGTCTGACGTTCCCCGAGGGCTGAGTGCCCGAGCCACCATCCCTGCCTGCCGCGCTGCTGCGCCACGCCGAGCTCGCCCGCGAAGAGCCCTGGCTCTTCCGTCCCGAGGGTTGGGACTGGCGCTGGTGGTCCTGGGGCGAGGCCGCCCTCCGGATGTCCACCTGGGCGGAGCGCCTCTCCGCTTTGCCGGCGGGCTCTCCCATCTCCTTTTCCTATACAGCCATTCCTGAAACCGTGATCCTCGACCTGGCGATCCAGGCGGCGGGGCTGGTGTCCGTGCCGGTCTCGGGGCCGGTGGCGGAGGGCTGGGGAGAGTGGTTCGAGATCGATCCCCCGTCCTCTGTCCCCCTCTTTCATCGGCCTCCTGGAGACGGCGCGATGCCGGATCTGGCGGCGATGGCGGAGCAGGTCCAGGCGCAGATCGACCCGCCACCCCGGCAGAGGCCGAGGGAGATCGTGGTGCTGAGCGGTCCGCTTGGCCGGCCGGAGGAGCGGGCGATGCTCTCCTGGGCCACGGTCGCCGGGGCCGCCGTGGTCCTGGAGCCGAATCCCGTGCACCGCGTCGTGACCGCCACCTGGGTGAGGCCGACGGTGTTCCACGGAACAGCGGAGGAGATCGCGGCGCTGCGGGGATGGGTGGAGAAGGAGGGGAAGGGCTGGTTCCGAAAGTCGCCGTTCCGGCGGTTGCGGAGGGTCCTGGTGGTGGGGGAGGGATTCGGAGAGGAGGAGGCGGGGTTCTGGCGCGGGCGGGGGGTTGGGGTGGGCTCCCTGGGACCGCCGGCATCCCTGCCGGCCTTCTGATCCATGTCTTGCCGCACAGCGGCGTAACCGTGGTATATAGGTCCGGCGAGGAGGAGGAGCCATGCCCGAGATGCCTGAGACGCCTGAGAACAGCGCCCTCAATGTCCAACCGCCCGCGCCTCTCCGGCCGCCGAACACGTCTTCGGCCCTGGAGGAGGTCACGGAGCGTGCCGATACCGTCTGGACCCGGGAGTCCGGACCGGCGGTCAAAGTCCAGACGACGTCGCGCCGCGAGCTGAAAGGCCCCCGCGGCCGGGTGGCGATCGTCGACGGGTGCCGGACGCCGTTCATCAAGTCGGGCACCGATTTCGCCAACATGGACGTGACCGACCTCGCGGGCATCGCGGCGTCGGAGCTGATCGCCCGGACGGCCATCGATCCTGACGAGATCGGCCTGTCGATCTTCGGCGTGGTGGTGCCGGCGCTCCATGCCCCGAACCTGGGGCGCGAGGTGGTCTTCCGCACGTCGCTGCCGATGCGGATCCCGGGCGTGACGGTGAACCTGGCCTGCGCCTCTTCGACCCGGGCGCTCACGTTCGGGGCCGGGGCGATCCTCTCCGGCGAGGCGGACGTGGTGCTGGCGGGCGGGGCGGAGTCGCTGACCAATGTCCCGATCCAGTTCTCGCGCAAGGCGGCGCGGACGTTCATGGAGGCGAGCAAGGCGAAGACGCTGCCCCAGAAGGTGGCGACGTTCAGCAAGCTGCGGCCGGCTGACCTCGCGCCGGTGGCCCCGGCCATCGCCGAGTACACGACCGGGCTCTCCATGGGCCAGTCAGCCGAGAAGATGGCCAAGGAGAACGACATCTCGCGCCTCGCTCAGGATGAGATCGCCCTCATGTCCCACCACCGCGCCGCCGCGGCCACGGAGGACGGGCGCCTGGCGGTGCAGATCGCGCCGGCCTTCCCGCCGCCGGGCTACGACAAGGCGGTCACCAAGGACAACGGCGTCCGCGCCGACACGTCCCTGGAGGCGCTGGCGAAGCTCAAGCCGGTCTTCGACAAGGGCTACGGCACGCTCACGGCCGGCAACTCGAGCCCGCTCACGGACGGCGGCTCGGCCGTGCTGCTGATGAGCGAGGAGAAGGCCAACGCCCTGGGCTACACGCCGCTCGGGTACATCCGCTCCTACGCCTTCGCGGCGCTCAACCCGGGCGACCAGCTCCTCCAGGGGCCGGCCTACGCGGCGCCCATGGCCCTGGACGCGGCCGGGGTCAAGCTCTCGGACATCGATCTGATCGAGATGCACGAGGCTTTCGCGGCGCAGATCCTCTCGAACATGAAGGCCTTCGCCTCGAAGAGGTTCGCCGAGCGCGAGCTGGGCCGGAGCGAGCCCCTGGGCGTGGTGGATTTCGAGCGCTACAACGTCACGGGCGGCTCGATCTCCATCGGCCATCCCTTCGGCGCGACGGGTGCCCGCGTGGTCACCCAGCTCCTCTACGAGTTGCGGCGCCGCAACCAGAACCTCGGCCTGGTGACGGTCTGCGCGGCCGGCGGGGTCGGGTTCGCCATGGTCGTCGAGCGCGAGTAGGCAGGTGGCCTCTCCGCTCGCCGGCCTCCTGGCCGTCGACCTCTCCCGCAATCTCCCGGGTCCGCTGACGGCGCGTCTGCTGGCGGATCTGGGGGCCCGCGTCATCAAGGTGGAGGAGCCCCGCGAGGGGGATCCCGTGCGGACGGCGCCGCCGGTCCGCGAGGGGATCGGGGCCATGGCCGCGATCCTGCTGGCCGGGGTGGAGAGCATCGCGCTGGACCTCAAGCAGCCCGCGGGCCAGGAGATCCTGGGACGCCTCCTGGAGCGGGCGGACGTGCTGGTGGAGAGCTTCCGCCCGGGCACGCTGGCGCGTCTGGGCTTTCCGCCGGAGGAGCTGCGGACGCGCTATCCCCGGCTGGTGGTCTGCTCGATCTCGGGGTGGGGACAGGAGGGTCCCTACGCGGCGCGGGCGGGCCACGACCTCACCTATCAGGCCGTGGCCGGAGCGCTCGCGCCGGGGGCGGCCATGCCCACGGCTCTCCTGGCGGACCTGACCGGCGCGTGGAGCGCCGTGGCCTCGGTCCTGGCGGCCCTGCTGGAGCGGGAACGGACGGGGCAGGGGTGCCGCATCGACGCGGCTCTCCTGGACGCGGGAGTCCACGCCAATCTGGTCGGCTGGGCCGTGGAGGCCGGAGGACGGAAAGAAGTCGGAGACCGCCTTCCCCTGACGGGCGGCCTCCCCTGCTACAACGTCTACGAGACTTCGGACGGCCGCCTGCTCGCCCTCGCGGCCCTGGAGCCCCACTTCTGGCGCCGCTTCTGCCTCGCCGCGGGGCGGAAGGACCTGATCCGCCTCCAGTACCTGGATTCCGGCCGCGCCCGCCGCAAGGTGGGGGACCTCATCCGGAGCCGGACCCTTGCCGATTGGATGGACCTCGCGAGTCGCGAGGACGTGCCCGCCGAGCCGGTGTTCTCCGCGGCGCAGGCCCGGGAGCACCCTCAAGTGCTGGCCCGGGATCTTCTCTCGCGCGGGCCGGACAGCCTCCCGCGCCTGGCCTTCCCCGCGCGGTTCGACGGCGAACGGCCACGGGCCGCCAACGCCAGGGTGCCCGGGCTGGGAGAGCAGACGAAGGCTCTGCTGACTGAGCTGGGGGTCCCCCGGGAGACGGCTCGGGCGGTGGGGGTGGGGCGGCGCTTCAGTTGGCGGCGGTGGCTGCGGACGTTTCTGCGGTAGGGGGATCGGACGGATCGGACCGATCGGACTGATCTGAGGAAGAATTCTCCCGGGGCAGAGGCGGCAGCCGCGCCACCACCATCAGCGTGAGGTCGTCGCGCAAGGCTTCTCCACCCACGTGGCGGTCGAAGCTCTGGAGGATGCCGTCGTGGACGGTCTGCGGAGAGCCGCCGAGCGTCACGACGGCCTCGATGCGCTCGTAGCCGAAGGCTGTCTTCCCCAGGGCGTCGAGGGCTTCGGGCAGGCCGTCTGTGTAGAGCAGCAGCAGGTCGCCGGGGTTGAGCTGGACCGTCCGGCGTACGAAGTCCAGGGGCTCGCGGATGCCCAGGGGGAAACCGCCGCAGCCCAGCTCTTCGACGGAGCCGTCGGCCCGGCGAATCAGGGGGAAGGGGTGGCCGGCGCAGACGTACTCGATCTCTCCGGTCTCGGGAGTGAGCACGGCGTAGAAGACGCTCATGAACGTCCTCTTGGTGCCCGTCCGGCAGAGGGTGCGGTTCAAGAGGGCGAGCACGCGCTCCGGGTTGGGGTCGAGATCCATGGCCGTCTCCAAAGTGGCGTTGGCGATGGCCATGACCAGTCCCGCGGCCATGCCATGGCCGCTCGCGTCCCCCACCATGAGGGAGAGGCGGCCGTCGGGCAGGGGGGTGAGGTCGTAGTAATCGCCTCCCACCTCGTTGGCCGTGCGGTAGGAGTGGGCAAAGAGGTAGCCGGGCACCACGGGGAGGTCGTGGGGCAGCAGGTCGTCCTGAAGCTCGCGGGCCACCTCCAGCTCGTCGCGGACGCGGATGCGGTCGACAAGCTCCAGGGCGAGCAGGAAGATCATGCCGCCGACGCTGAGGCCGAACCAGAAGGGGGAGAAGTCGAGGCTGATCCGTGTCCCCTTGGCGGAGTAGGAGAAGACGGTGTCGCCAAAGAGGCCGACGAGGAAGGCGAGAAGCGAGACCCCGAAGAGCAGTCTCCGCGCCGGCGTGAGCTTGGAGGAGAGGCCGAGGAAGGCGAGCTTCGCCCGGAACAGGAAGCGGCCGAGTCCCTTCTTGGGCTCGGGCTCCTGGCTGTGCTCGCGGGTGAGCACCTGATACGCCCGGGCCGCGTCGCGGTCGAACAGGCGCTGGACGTCCCGGGATTTCAGGCCCTTGGTGTAATCCCGGAAGAAGGCCTGGAGGCTCTGGACGGTGCCCGGGGGTTTCTTCTTCATGAGGCTGAGATACGGAGGGGTACGGTTGGAGTTTAGGCTGAGCGATCCCTGTTATGATCTTTGTTATAACTGGAGGTGGGCTCGATGTACAAGCTCAAGGTGATGACGGTAGGAAATTCGACCGGGGTGGTGTTACCGAAGGAAGTTCTTTCTCGGCTCAAGCTGCAGAAGGGAGATGTGTTGTATCTTACAGAGACGCCGGATGGTTACAAGATTACTCCTTATGACGAAGAATTTGCCCGGCAGATGGAGGCGGCGGAGCGAGTCATGCGGGAAAACCGGGATGTATTACGCGAGTTAGCCAAGTGAGATCTGAGCCAAGTTGGCTCCTGATCCATGTTGTCATCGCCATCCATGAGGCTCTGATCGCCGAGCACGGCGGCCCTACCGGAATCCGGGATCGGGGTCTCTTGGAGTCTACCCTGGCACGCCCCAGAAACCTCCTTGCCTACTCCGAGGATGCCAGTCTGTTCGACCTTGCCGCCAGCTATGCCTATGGCTTGGCGAGGAATCATTGCTTCGTAGACGGGAACAAGAGGGTTGCCTTCACGGCGTGCCTGACGTTTCTACACCTCCATGGGATTCACTTGGAAGCTTCTCAAGAGGAAAAATACCTCACGTTCCTGCGGCTGGCCGAGGGTGACATTACCGAGCAGGATCTGAGCGCATGGCTGGAGGCTCACTCGCGGCAGGCTGGCTGACAGGTAGAAGGTGCTCGATCGACCCCGCGTAGTACCGCAGCACGTTCATCTCCTCCGGTTTCGCGGCGTACAGGCCGTCCTTCTCCTCCACGAGGTGCCTCAGGGCCAGCATCCGCAGGCCGGCGACGATGGCGTAGTCCTGATCCCTCCGGGGGATGTAGACGTGGGCGCCCGTGGCCTGGAGATCCTCCATCAGCTCGAAGGCCTTGAACTTGATCTCCAACTCGGAGAGGGGCTCGCCGTGGCGCAGGAGCACCGTAGCCACCAGCGGCACGGGCAGCACGGGGATCACCTTGCCGATCTCCGCCATCAGGGTGGCGCCCAGGGCTTCGAGGTGAGCTGAGCGTTCTTCCTTGGAGAGGAGGCGCAGGTCGAGGTTCCGCTCCCGCAGGTAGCGCCGCATGGAGACCGGGCTGCCGAAGTTCACGCAGGCGTAGCCGAAGCGGTGCCAGTCGTTGCGGAGCATCAGGGCGAAGTTGTGCAGGGCGAAGCGCAGGGTGGTGGCCGCGGCATGGAGGGCCCCTCCCTTCTTCTTCTCCGGATCGAGATCGAGGAGCAGGGTGCGGTCTTCGAGCACCCGGTCGTAGTTGATGCCCACGGGGATGAACACGAGGTCGCGCTCGCCGTGGACGGGGTCGAAGGAGCGGAGCATGTAGTCGAGGACGCCGAGCTTGGGGCGGCGCAGGCGGCCGTCGCGGGAGAGCCCCCCCTCAGGGTAGACGGCCTGGGGCACGCCGGCCGAGGTGGCCATGTGGATGTAGCGCTCCAGGACCCGCCGGTAGAGGGGGTCTCCCGAGCTGCGCCGCACGAAGTAGGCCCCGGTGGAGCGGATCAGGGTCTGCAGGGGCCAGATGCGCGCCCACTCGCCCACGGCGTAGGAGAGGGCCGTGCGGTCCGCGGCCAGGTAGGCCACGAGGATGTAGTCCATGTTGCTCCGGTGGTTCATGAGGAAGACCACGGTGGAGCCGGAGGCCACGGAGGCGAGGCCCGCCTCGTCGGAGAAGCCCAGGCGCACGCGGTAGAGGAAGCGCGCCACCCTTTTCGAGACCCAGTAGCCGACGCGGAAGTAGAAGTAGGCGTTGAAGGCCGGCACGATCTCGCGGGCGTAGCGCTTGACGCGGGCGGTCAGCACGGCCCAGGGCACGCCCTGCTCGCGGGCGGTCTCGTCGACGGCCTGGACGACCTTGGGGTCGTAGACCAGCCGGTCGATCAGCACCTGCCGGCGGGCGCGGTGGAAGGGCGGGATCTCCAGGCGCAGGCGGGTGTTGAGCTTGTCGATGGCCCGGTTGACCCGCCGCCTCAGGTACCAGCGGACGCCGGGGACGAGGAGGCGGTCCAGAGCCGCCCAGGCGGCGAGCAGGATGAGGACGACCACCAGCCAGAGCGGAAGGCTCACGAGGCGGTTCATAGGCTGTCCAGATGATAGCAGGGCGTCACCTACCCCACGTTTCATCAATGATCTTCATTCTCGGCAAGCCTGTAACAAGAAATATGGAAACATTCTTTGGATTTAGATGTACTATCAAGAAGAGTAAGGGGGGTGCCATGCCGAGAATCCATCCCAAGCCGGAAGTCTTCGAGGGTCTGCTTCGCTTGTTTCCAGAGGAGAGGGATCGTCTTTGCCGTTATCTCGTTCCTGGGGTGAAGGGAGGGGAGGGAGGTGGCCGGGTCCTCCCCTGGCGTTCTTCGGGAGCCGAATACGACCAGGCGATCGAGAACGTTCTCGACCGGTTCCGGCCGCGTCTGGACGCCGTGGTGCGGGAGCTGGCGGAGGCACCCGCCCTGCTCTCGGACCTGCTGAGGAGCCCGGTCGAGCGGTGGGAGGAGCAGGTGCGCATGGATCCCCGCTTCCGGAGCCTCGCTCTTTGCCGGATCCTCCTCGACAGGAGCCGCGAGGAGAGCATCGGGAACCCCCTCCGCGGAGAGCGGCTGGCGGCTCTCGCCCTCGCCATCACGGAGTCGCTGGACCCGGAACGGTATGGCGGCCGGGCGCTGGAGGACGCACGGGCCCGGGCCTGGATCGCGATCGGCAACGCCCGCAGGATCGCCGACGACCTGAGAGGAGCGGAGGACGCCTTCCGGACGGCCGAGGAGCATCTCGCCCATGGGCTGGGCGACTGGCTGGACAAGGCCCAGCTCCTTAATTTCAAGGCCTGCCTGCGCCGGGACGAGCGCCGTTTCGCGGAATCGGCGCGCCTGTTCCGGCGCGCGATCTCGATCTATCTGTGCGCGGGGGAGGGGCGGCGCGCTGCCGAGGCGATCGTGGGGTTCGCTCTGGCCGAGCAGTATGGAGGCGAGCCGGAGCGGGCGATCCGCCTGCTTGAACGGGCGGAGAGGCTGGCCGATCCCCAGGTGGACGAGTATCTGTACCATTGCATCCTGTTCAACCGGATCAGTTGTCTCGTGGATGTCGAGAGGGCCTTCGAGGCGCATGCGCTCCTGCTGCGAAGCCTGGAGAGCTTCTGTTTCCCGGAGGAGGTGAGCCAGCTCCGGGTGCGCTGGGTCGAGGCGCGGCTCGTCTTCGCTCTGGGCCGGCATGCCAAAGCCATGGGGATCTTCAACGAGGTCTGCAGGGCTTTCGCGAAGAGGGGAGACGGTTATCTGGCCGCGCTGGTGAGCCTGGAGATGGCGGCGCTCTATGCCCAGCTCGGCAAGATGGAGACGGCACGGCAGCTCGCGAGAGAGGCGCAGCCCATCTTCCAGTTCCTGGGGATCGTGCGCGAATCCCTTGCCGCCTCGATCGTGGTCCGGCTGGCTTCCTGAGGTGGGCTTACCGCAGATCGAAGGCGTGGCGGCCTTCGCTCTCGGCCGCCCTCCGCACGTACTCTTCCGCCTCCATGAGCTCGTGGAAGCGGTCGCTCACCGGGAAGACCATGGGGGCGGGTTCCCAGGCGAAGGGCTTGCCGGTGGCGGCGTCCACGACCCGGCCTTCGGCCATGGCCTCGGCGGCCTGGACCAGGGTGAAGCCCTGGAGCGCCTTCTGGACGGCACGGTAGAGCCCCTCGTGATTCGGGTTGAGGAAGCGCATGGCTTTGCGGCCGTGCGTGGCGACGTGGTAGCGCGAGGGCACGAGGATCAGGCCGTCGAGCTGTAGCCGGTCGCAGACCAGGACGAGCAGGGCCACGGTTTCCTGGAGGAGGCCCAGGCCCGGGTGGGACTGGCCGGGCAGGCGCGGGCGCTCCGGGGTGAACCGGGCGCGCGGGTTCTGGAGGAGCAGCCACTCGATGCGCAGCAGGCTGAGGCCGGGCAGGCTGTGCCGGTCGATCCGCAACCGCAGCTCGATCAGGAGCTCGCGTTTGCGCCGGTCGCCGTACAGGCGCACGGTGTCCCCCGCGGGGTTGTCGAGGTCCAGCTCCACGAAGGGCCGTTCGTACCCCAGATTGCGGATGCGGTCGAGGAAGCCGGCGCGCTCCACGGCGAGCTCCAGGCCCTGGGGGGAGTAGAAACCGAGGAGGCGGCGCGGCCGGCGGGGGCCTCCGAGAGCGGCGGCGACGTCCTCGTCGGAGAGGCCCCAGTCGTCCTTGTCTTTGTGCGGCTCGCCGGTGAGCTCGTGCTCTTCGAGGGTGCGGGCCATGGCGCGGTAGCGGAAGAGCAGGAGCTCCTCCGTGCTGGGCGGCTCGACGGCCCGGCCCCGGTTGAGCAGGGAGGAGAGGAAGCGCGTGCTATAGCGCCAGGCGTTCAAACCGTAGCCTCCGGCGAGCACGATCACCAGGGGGATCCTGGGGTTGCCACGATTTCCGGCGTGGACAGAGGAGAGGACGAACCGGTCCCGCTCCAGCAGGGCCTGGGCGGTGATTTTCCAGTCGCCGATCTGGTCGTCCGCGGCCGGGTCGGTCCCGGCGACGTAGAAGATCAGCTCGGGATGGAACGACTTCAGGACCGGCGGCAGGTGGGTGCGCACGGCCTCCAGATAGGCCTCGTCGTCCACGCCGGCGCCGAGCTCGATGGCGGTCGAGCCTTCCGGCACGGGAGCCGTCGTGTAGTTGTGGATCGAGAATATGTAGACGGAAGGGTCCCCGGCGAAGATCGAGCGCGTGCCGTCGCCGTCGTGGAGGTCGAGGTCCACCACGAGGACCCGGGACTGGATACCGCGGGAGCGCAGCTCGGCGATGGCCGCCGCGACGTCGTTGTAGATGCAGAAGCGCTCGCCCCGGCCGGCGAAGGCATGGTGGAGGCCGCCGCCCAGGTTCACGGCGATGCATGAGCCGTCAAGGGCCAGGCGGGTGGCGGCCAGGGTGCCGCCGACCATGGTGCGCTGCCCTTCGAGGATGCGGTCGGCCGCGCTCTCGGAGAGCTGGAAGCCGACGATGCGGGTCAGCGCCCCGGGCCGGTTCAGGGAGTCGAGGTAGTCGTCGGTGTGGATCCGGCGCAGGTGCTGGAAGGCGGCGGGCTCGGCGGGGTGGACGCTGGCGGGGTCGAGGAGGCCGGCGGCGTCGAGGGCCGCCAGGATGCGCTCGCCGCGCTGGGAGTCGTGAGTGGCTCCCGGGATCTCCAACTGGTAGCGGCGGCTGTAGACGAGCCGAACCCGGGGCAGGCCGCCCATGCGGAAGATACTGCGCCGGCCCTGGCGGAGCACCTTGGCAAGGAAGGATCGCATGGCCGGCCTCAGGAGGAGTGCAGCCGCACCCAGGTGGCGCCCCAGCCGCCCGCTTCGAGAGGAGCGTCGCCGAAGGCCTCGACCCGCGGATCACGCTCCAGGAGGGTGCGCACGGTCTGGCGCTGCACCCCGATCCCCTTGCCGTGGATGATCCGCAGATCGCGGAAGCCCTTTTCGCGGACGGCGTCGAGCCAGTCGCGGACCACGTCCGGCACCTCGGCGGGCCGGAAGCTGTGGAGGTCAAGGACGTCGGTGATGGCCAGCTCGACGGCTTCGAAGCCGCCGAGATCCTCGCCGTCTTCGTCGTCGTCGAGCATGGGGGGCTACCGTTGTGCGATCGGCCGGGCGTCCGCGGCGGCGCGCACGGCGGCGACGAAGCCGTCCTTGCTCGGCAGCTCGCCGAAGACGTGCGGCTCCTGGCCCGGGCGGTAGAGGAGGTAGAAGGGGATGCCGTAGCGGCCATGCTCGGCGAGGAACTTCGCGATCGCGTCGTTCTTGTTCGTCCAGTCGGCTTTCATGGGCACGACCCCGTGATCCTCGAAGGCCCGGGCCACCTCGGGGGTGTCGAGCACCAGCCGCTCGTTGACCTTGCAGGTAAAGCACCAGTCGGCGGTCACGTCCACGAAGACGAGTTGGCCGCCGGCGGCGAGCGACTCGGCCTTGGCGCGGTCGAACTCCACCCAGGGGATCAGGCCTGCCGGCTTATTAGCCAGATTATTGGTCGCCATGCGCGCCGCTCCGCCCCGCTCCGTGGAGGCCGAGACGAGCGTGACGGCGATGGCGGCCATGACGCCCGCCAGAGCCATGCCGCGCAGAGCGCGGCCGTTCGCCACGCGGTGGCGGATCCAGGTGAAGAGGGCGATGCCCAGGAGGCCGAGCTGGATGGCCGCGAGTTGCTCCGGCGCCACCTGCGAGGAGAGGACGTAGAAGAGCCACACCGCCGACGCGGCCAGGAGGAAGCCCATGACGCCGCGCACCGTCTCCATCCAGGCTCCCGGCCTGGGGAGGAGCTTCGCGATTCCGGGCGCCGCCGCCACCAGGAGGTAGGGGAGCGCCATGCCGAGCCCCAGGGCGGTGAAGACGGCCAGGATCACCAGCGCCGTCTGGGCGAGGGCGAAGCTGATGGCCGTGCCCAGGAAGGGCGCCGAGCAGGGCGTCGCCATCAGCGTGGCGAACAGGCCCGAGACGAAGTGGCCGGCGGCTCCTTCGCGCCCGGCAACCGGCTCACCACCGCCGAGGCGGGCGAGGAACTGGGGCAGGGGGATCTCGAACAGCCCCCACAGGTTGAGGCAGAAGAGCACCACCACCACGGCGAGGAAGGCCACGAAGCCCGGCCGCTGGAACTGGATGCCCCAGCCCACCGCCGCTCCGGCCGAGCGCGCCACGATGGCCGCGAGCGCGAGCGCCCAGAAAGAGGCCAGGATGCCGGCCGAGGTCGCGAGGGTCCCCCGCACCACCTCGGAGCGGCCGTGCCCGGCGCTGCGCACCAGGCCGAAGATCTTGAGCGAGAGGACGGGGAGGACGCAGGGCATGGCGTTGAGGATGAGGCCGCCGAGGAGGGCGAGGAGCAGGGTGACGGCCAGGCTGCCGGCGGGCCGGGCAGGGGCGGCGCCCGCGCCCGCACCCGCACCCGCAGTCATCGCTGGTTGCGCGGCCCCAGGGGGCGCTCCGCCGCCGCCTCCGCCTTCCCCGGCCGCCGCTGCTGCAGCGGCCTTCGCGAACAGGTCTCCTTGCTGCGCCTGGCCGTTCGCCCCGATGGTGAGCCGGGCCTCCGCCTCGGCCGTCACCGGCGGCAGGCACTGCGAGTCATTGCAGGCCTGGTAGCGCAGGGAAGCCTTGACAGGATAGGAGCCCGCGGGGACTCCGGCCGGGACCTTGACGTCGGCCAGGATCACCACGTCGCCGTCGTACACCGCGAGCGGCTGGTTCTCGAAGGCGAAGGTCTGCATCTCGTGCGGCGGGTACTGGACCGGTCCGGGAGACCATCCCTCCGGCAGCGCGAGCTCGAGCACCGTGGGGATCAGGTATTCGAAAGTCGGCTTGTGGCTGTTGACGTGCCATCCGTGCTCGATGCTCACCAGGGCGGCGACGCGGGCAGGGGTTCCCGCCTCGTAGGCGGTGCGGTCCGCGTGCAGGACGAAGGACGCCTTCTGCTGTTTCCCGATCTGCGCTCCTGCGGGCGCCGCGGCGATCCCTAGAGCGGCCAAAAGGCAGGAAAGTTGCATAATGGAATGGGCCAAGACGTATTTCCTCCTGGGTCGCCCCTCACGTCGGTCTGTGAGCGGGGAACAGGAATTTGCCAGGATTTATTCGCTCGTGTGGAGCTGAGCCCCAATTTCGGGAAGGATTTTGTCATAATACCGTCGTACTTTCGTCAGTCAGCGGCACTCCATATATAGAGAGCCATGGAGAGCCCCACCGGACCCTGGTGGTGCGGCACCGGAATATGGCAGGATGCTTTCGGACTCCAGAAAGGAGAAGGAGATGTTTGGAAGAGCCGTTCTCTGCGCCGCGCTGGTGCTCATGGCCCCGATGGCCTCTCAGGCGCAGGAGACGAGTCCGGGGGAGGGAGATCCCTACGTCCTCGCCGTCATGGAAGACTTCAACCGGACGCTGCGGGCGGAGTGGATGGACCTGCGGATCGAGCAGATCGAGCTGCTGACGATGCGCCAGGAGCGGGCCGGCGGGCGCATCCACCGCCAGCCCTTCCGCTGGGTGCCGGGCGATCCTCGCCGTGCCGCCGAGGGCACCGGCCTGACCTATCAGGTCGACGTCTCCGAAGGATTCGGGGCGAGCAGCCTCGATACAATGACGACCGAGGAGGCGGTCGACCGGGCCATGGCCAGCTGGAGCTCCGACGTCTGCTTCCAGAAGCTGGCGCTGATCAAGCGCCAGAGCGACACCCCGGTGGATGCCGACATCTTCGATTCCCAGTTCGGCTATGGAGAGTTTGGCGACTATCGCGCCGCCGACATCGTGCACGCCGCCTGGCTGCCCCCGGACTTCTTCGACAAGGTGACCGGTCCCGGGGGCGGCGAGAGCGTGCTGGCCCTCTCCGTGACCTTCATCTACGTGAGTCCCGACGGCGAGCCCTCGGACATCGACGCCGACGGCTACATCGACGCCGCGCACAGCGAGATCTACTACAACCAGGGCTTCTCCTGGTCGAACGATGGCGCCGTAGACAGCGGGATCGACGTCGAGAGCGTGGCCCTGCACGAGGCCGGCCACGCGCTGGGTCTCGGCCACATCGACCGCTCCGGGGCGGTCATGAGCGCCACCTACACCGGCCCGAAGCGGCGGCTCCGCCCCTGTGATCACGCGGCCCTGTGCTCGGTCTGGTCTTCCTGGGGGAAGTGGTGACACGGTTCCGGTGATACGATCCGGCGCCGTGAAACTCTCCCATCGCGCCAACTCCATCGGCGAGTCCGCCACCCTGCGCGTGACTCGCCGCGCCGCCGAGCTGCGGGCCCGGGGCGTCTCCGTTGTAGACCTCGGAGCCGGCGAGCCCGACTTCCCTTCCCCTCCCGGGGTGGTGGAGGCGGCCCGCCGCGCCCTGGCCGAAGGATTCACCCGCTACACTCCCGGCAGCGGCCTGCCCGCCCTGCGCGAGGCCCTGGCCGAGTCCTACCGCCAGCGCTACGGCGCGCCCTGGAAGGCGGCGGACACGATCGTCACCGCGGGCGGCAAGATGGCGCTGTTCGAGATCGCCCTGGCCCTGTTCGAGGAGGGGCAGGAGGTCGTCCTGCCCTCCCCGTGCTGGGTGAGCTTCCCCGAGCAGATCCAGTTCGCCGGGGCGCGGCCAGTGACCGTGCCCACGTGCGTGGAAGACGGCTTCCGCATCCACGCCGGCCCTCTCCTCGAAGCGGTCACGGAGCGCACCCGCGCCATCCTCTTGAACTCCCCGTGCAATCCCACGGGGGGGATCGTGGAGGCCGGAGACCTGCGGGAGATCGTGGCCTTCGCCGCCGAGCGGGGGATCTTCGTGATCTCGGACGAGACCTATGAACGCTTCGTGTACGGGGACGACCCCCACGCCAGCGCCGCTTCCCTGGCTGCCGAGTTCCCGGAGACCGTGGTGATGGTGGGCTCCTTCTCCAAGACCTACGCCATGACCGGCTGGCGCATCGGCCACCTGCTGGGGCCGGCTCCGGTCGTGCGCGCGGCCGAGGCCATCCAGAGCCACTCCACCTCCAACGCCACCTCCTTTGCCATGGTGGGTGCCCTCGAAGCCCTGCGCAACGCCGAGCCCGAGGTGGCGGTCATGGTGGCCGAGTACCGGGCGCGGCGCGAGATGCTCGTGCCCCTCCTCAATGGCATCCCCGGCTTCCGCTGCCGGCCGCCGGACGGCGCCTTCTACGCCTTTCCCGAGGTCTCCGCCTGCTTCCGCCCGGGTCTTGGGGACTCCATGGCCATGGCCGATTACCTGCTGGAAGAAGCGGGGGTCGCCGTGGTGCCGGGAGCGGCCTTCGGTGCCGAGGGCCACATCCGCCTCTCCTTCGCCTGCTCGCGGGCCACGCTCACGGAAGGGCTGGAGCGGATCGCGGCGGCGTTGGCCCGGTAAATGAATAATTGGGTGAATAATTGGGCGCGGTCCTTCGTTCTCGACCGCGGATATGAACCTCTTTGCGGAGGACTCTATGAAGATCTGTTTTGAAACATTCCGGCTTCCCGCCACGCTTCTGGCGGGCGTGGGGCTCGTCCTGGCGCTGGCGGCTCCTCCCGCCTCTGCTCAGACACCGAAAGGTGCCCAACCCACGGTGGAAGAGGCCCGCAAGTTCCTCGAAGACACTCAGAAGAACCTGTTCGACCTCGCCATCGAGGCGCAGCGGGCCGCCTGGGTGCAGGCCACCTACATCACCTACGACACCGAGATCCTCGCCGCCCAGCGCAACGAGGTGCTCCTCGGCGCTGCCATCGAGGCGGCCAACCAGGCTGCGCGTTTCGACAAGGTCAAGCTCCCGGACGACCTGCGGCGCCAGATGGATCTCCTCAAGCGCTCCCTCGTGCTGCCGGCGCCGAAGGACGACCCCGCGAAGACCGCCGAGCTCGCCCAACTGTCCGCCAAGCTCGAATCCATGTACGGCTCGGGCAAGTACTGCCCGCCGGGCGGCGGCGAGTGCAAGCAGCTGCCCGATCTCGAAGACGTCCTGATGAAGAGCCGCGATCCCAAGGAGCTGCTCGAAGCCTGGACCGGCTGGCACAGCATCTCCCCGCCCATGCGCGAACCCTACCAGCGCCTGGTCGAGATCGCCAACGAGGGCTCGAAGGAGCTGGGCTACAAGGATACCGGCGCCCTCTGGCGCTCCGGGTACGACATGCCGCCTGACCAGTTCGCGGCCGAGCTCGACCGCCTGTGGGGCCAGGTCAAGCCGCTCTACGACTCGCTCCACTGCTACGTCCGGGCGGGGCTCAACAAGAAGTACGGCAATGACGTGGTGCCGCTCGACAAGCCCATCCCGGCCCACCTCCTCGGCAACATGTGGGCCCAGGACTGGACCAACATCTACGATCTGGTCTCTCCGCCCAACGCCGATCCCGGGTACGACCTCACCAAGCTCCTGGAGGCCAAGAAGCTCGACGCCAAGGGGATGGTGAAGTACGGCGAGAGCTTCTTCACCTCGCTCGGCTTCGCTCCCCTGCCCGAGACCTTCTGGGAGCGCTCGATGATCACCAAGCCGCAGGACCGCGACGTCCAGTGCCACGCCAGCGCCTGGGACATCGACGCCAAGGACGACCTGCGGATCAAGATGTGCACCAAGGTCAACGCCGAGGACTTCCGGACCATCCACCACGAGCTGGGACACAACTTCTACCAGCGCGCCTACAAGGAGCTGCCGTTCCTCTACCAGGACAGCGCCAACGACGGCTTCCACGAGGCCGTGGGCGACACCATCGCGCTGTCGATCACGCCGGAGTACCTGAAGCAGCTCGGCCTGATCGAGCAGGTCCCCGATCCCTCCAAGGACCTCGGCCTGCTGATGGACCGGGCGCTCGAGAAGGTGGCCTTCCTCCCCTTCGGCCTGCTGATCGACCAGTGGCGCTGGAAGGTCTTCTCCGGGGAGATCACGCCGGCCAGCTACAACAAGGGCTGGTGGGACCTGCGCCAGAAGTACCAGGGCGTGATGGCGCCGGTGGCGCGCAGCGAGAAGGACTTCGATCCGGGTGCCAAGTACCACGTGCCGGGCAACACGCCGTACACGCGCTACTTCCTGGCGGCCATCCTGCAGTTCCAGCTCCACCGCGGTCTCTGCCAGGCGGCAGGCAACACGGGTCCGCTCCACCGCTGCTCGATCTACAACAACAAGGAGGCGGGCGCCCGCCTCGCGAAGATGCTGGAGATGGGGCAGAGCCGCCCCTGGCCCGAGGCCCTGAAGGTCGTCACCGGCCAGGAGCAGATGGACGCCACCGCCATCATCGACTACTTCGCCCCGCTGAAGACCTGGCTCGACCAGCAGAACCAGGGCCGGAAGTGCGGTTGGTGATGACATAGTCTTCTCGAGACGTAGGGGTGAGGCTCGTCCCTGCCCCTCGTCCTCCCTCGGGATTGACAGAGCTCATCCTGACTGGGACCATGAAGCCATGTTGACGATCGAGAACCCTGAAACTGAGAGGCTGGTGGCCGAGGTTGCCCGACTGGCTGGCGAGAGCCAGACAGAGGCGATCCGTAAATCTCTGGAGGAAAGAAAGCAACGGCTGGCTCCGGCGAATGTGCCTTCCGACCGGGTTGCGAAGCTGCGCCGGTTCCTGGAAGAAGAAGTCTGGCCCAATATCCCTCCTGAGGTCCGAGGAAAGTCGATCACCAAAGAAGAGGAAGAAGAGATCCTCGGCTACGGACCTGACGGCGTATGATCCTTGATACCTCGGCCATCGTGGCGATCCTGATGGAGGAGACCAGCGCCGAAGAGCTCCTGTCAAAGCTCCAGAATCCAGGCCCCGTCCAGGTGGGAGCTCCAACATTGCTGGAAACGACTATGGTTCTGGCCGGCCGTCTTAAGAAGGATCCAGCTCCCTATCTAGAGAGATTCCTCCGCGAGCTCAAGGCTATCGTCCTGCCTTTCGAGGATGCGCACCGGCTTGAAGCCGCGAACGCCTTCTTACGCTTTGGCAAAGGTCGGCACCCGGCGAAGCTCAACTTCGGGGACTGCATGTCCTACGCGACAGCGAAAATCGCGGGACGTCCGCTGCTGTGCGTCGGAAAGGACTTTTCTAAGACAGATATCGAGCTAGCCTGATCCAGGCATCCCCTTTACACGTCCGCTGCCCAGGGGCCGGCGCAAGCCGGCCCTTTTTCGTGTACCTTGAGCCGGGTTTCAAGGCAGGGAGGATGAATGCCCAAGGATGACAAGCGCGATGAGCTCCCTCCCCCCTGAGGACGGGCATCTCCCGGCGCGACTTCCTGCGCGGCGGCGCGGCGGTGGGAGCCCTCGGATCGGCGGGGCTCCTGGTGGGCGAGCTGGCCGAGGGCGCCAAAGGCAAGCCCGCCGGGCACATGGAGGCCGGGGTGGAGATCTTCGGGCCTGGACCCGTGCCCGTGCGGCTGCGCCTCAACGGCAAGAACTACGACCTGCAGCTCGAGCCGCGCATGACCCTGCTCGACGCCCTGCGCGAAAAGCTGGAGCTGACGGGTGCCAAGAGGGTCTGCGACCGCGGCACCTGCGGCGCCTGCACCGTGATCCTCGACGGCAAGCCCGTCTATGCCTGCAGCCTGCTGGCCATCGACGTCCAGCGCCAGCCCATCGAGACCATCGAAGGGCTCGGCCGGCCCGAGAGGCTCCATCCGCTCCAGGCCGCCTTCGTGGAGAACGACGCCCAGCAGTGCGGCTTCTGCACCCCCGGGTTCATCATGGCCGCCCGGGCGCTCCTCCAGCAGAACCCCAACCCCAAACTGGCGGACGTCCATCACGGCCTCTCCGGTAACTTCTGCCGCTGCGGCACCTACGCCGGCATGCGCCAGGCCGTGCTCGCCGCGGCGCCATTCGCCCGGCGGGACGAAGAGGAGGCGGCAGAGGGCACGGACGCCGAGGGGATCGAGAAGAGCGGAGCGGACACCAAGGAACGGAAACCGGACGCCAAGAAGAAGAAAAAGAAGAAGAAGAGGAGGGGCCGTGGTTGAGCACTCCTGGCCGGACGCCAAGGACCGGCGCCTCATCGGGCAGCGGATCTCGCGCCTGGACGGCCCCGCCAAGGCTTCGGGAAAGGCCAAGTACACCTACGATCTCAAGCCCGACGGCATGCTGTGGGCCAGGGTGCTGCGCTGCCCCCACGCCCACGCCCGCGTCACGCGGCTCGACGTCTCGGCCGCCCAGAGGATGCCAGGGGTCAAGGCCCTGCGGGTCATCCAGGGACCGGGCACCGAGATCCAGTGGGCCCAGGACGAGATCGCGGCCGTGGCCGCCACCTCCGAAGCTCTGGCGGAGGACGCCCTCCGCGCCATCGTGGTGGAATACGAGGTGCTCCCCCATAACGTAAAGGACGAGCCCCTCGACGGCGCTCCGGGTGTCACTCCCGAGCCGGAGGAGACCGTGGGCGAGCCCGACGTCGCCATGGCCGCCTCCGCCGTGCGCATCAAGGGCCGGTACGGCATGCCCGTGGTGGCCCACAACTGCCTCGAAGCCCATGGCCAGATCGTCCAGTGGACGGGACCGGACACGCTGACCGCCTGGTGCTCCACCCAGGCCGTGTCCGGCGTCGCGACCCAACTCGCCGAGGGCGTTGGCATCCCCGCCGCCAACGTGCGGGTGGTCACCGAATACATGGGGGGCGGCTTCGGCAGCAAGTTCAGCATCGACCGCTGGGGCGTCGAGTGCGCGAAGCTCGCCAGGGAGGCCGGCGCCCCGGTCAAGCTCATGCTCGACCGCCGCGCCGAGCTGACCGTGGCCGGCGACCGGCCGTCCGCCTGGGCCGAGATCGAGGTCGGCGCCAAGGCCGACGGCACCCTGACCGCGTGGACGTCCAAGTCCTGGGGCACCGGCGGCCTCGGGAGCTCCGGCAATCCGCCCCTGCCCTACGTCTTCCAGATCCCGAACCGGCGGCAACAGCACTCCTCGATCGCCACCCACAAGGCGAGCGCCCGCGCCTGGCGGGCGCCCAACCATCCCCAGGGGTGCTTCCTCACCATGAGCGCCCTGGAAGACCTGGCCGCGGTGCTGGCCATGAACCCGCTCGACTTCTTCCTCCAGAACCTCTCGATCGCCGGACCGCTGGAGAAGGTCTACCGCGAGGAGCTGCAGATCGCCGACGAGCTCATGGGCTGGCGCCAGCGCTGGCATCCAAGGGGAGACCGGGCCAGAGGGCCGGTCAAGCGCGGCCTGGGCCTCTCGATCCACACCTGGGGCGGGCGCGGCCACCGCAGCAACTGCGAGGTCACCCTGCATCCTGATGGAACCCCCAGTGGTACTCCATAATAATCGCCGAGGCCAAGATCTCCACCCAGGACATCGGCACCGGCACCCGCACGGTGATCGCCATCGTGCTCGCCGAGACCCTCGGCCTGCCTCTCGAAGCCGTCAAGGTGAGCCTGGGAGACAGCCGCTATCCCTCCTCCGGAGGCTCCGGCGGCAGCACCACCGTGGGCGGCGTCAGCTCCGCCACCCGGCGGGCGGCACAGAACGCTCTCGAATTGATCTACGGCAAGGCGGCGCCCCAACTCGGCGTCCAGCCCGGCGATCTGGAGGCGGCCGAGGGCACGATCCGCGTCAAGGCCGATCCTTCCAAGAGACTGACCTGGCGGCAGGCCATCTCCCTCTTCGGACGCACCCCCGTCACCGCCACGGGCGCCAATCCCGGAGATGGTGAGCTGACCACCAGCGGCGTGGGCGGCGTGCAGATGGCGGACGTCTCCGTGGACGTCGAGACCGGCGTCGTCAAGGTCAACAAGATGGTCGCCGTCCAGGACTGCGGCCTGATCATCGACCTGAAGACGGCCGAGAGCCAGGTCTACGGCGCCCTCATCATGGGCGTCTCGACCGCCCTGTCCGAGGAGAAGGTGACCGATCCCGTGACCGGGATCATCCTGAACGTCGACTTCGAGTCCTACAAGATGGCCGGCATCGCCGACGTGGGCGAGCTGGTGGTCCACATGATGACGGGGCCGGGCTACGACGAGCGCGGCGTCATCGGCCTGGGCGAGCCGCCCATGGTCTCGCCCGCGGCCGCCATCGCCAACGCCGTGGCCAACGCCGTCGGCGTGCGCGTCCCCTACCTGCCGCTCACCCCGCGGCGGGTGCTCGACGCCCTGGCGATGACTGCCGCCAGCAAGAAGGAGACCGCCTGATGCACCCCTTCGAATACGCGAGCCCCGCCACCCGCGAGCAGGCCGTGCGGCTGCTCGGCACCGAGCCCGGCCGGAGCGCTCCGCTGGCGGGCGGGAGCGATCTCCTGGCTCTGATGAAGGACGGCATCGAGACCCCCAGGCGCCTGGTCAACCTCAAGGCCATCGAGGGGATGAAGGGAGTCCGTTCCGAGAAAGAAACGGGTGGCGTCAGGATCGGCGCCCTCACCACCCTCGACGACCTGTCGGCCGACGCCGCCCTGAGCTGGGACCACCCCGCCGTGGCCGCCGCGGCCGGCCGCCTCGCCGGACCCCAGATCCGCAACGTGGCCACCCTGGGCGGCAACCTCTGCCAGCGCCCCCGCTGCTGGTACTTCCGGAACGGCTTCGGGCTGCTGGCCCTCAAGGACGGCAAGCCCATGGTGCCCGAGGGGGACAACCGCTTCCACGCCATTCTCGGCAACGACGGCCCCGCCTACTTCGTGCAGCCGTCGACCCTGGCCCCTCTGCTCGTGGCTCTGGGTGCCCAGGTGGTCCTCTTCGGACCCGAGGGCGAGCGCCGCGTCGAGCTCGAAAAGTTCTACCGGATCCCCCAGAAGGAAGGCGAGCGCGAGTACGACCTGCGCCCGGGCGAGATCCTCACCGAAGTCCTGCTCCCCCCGAACCCCTCGGGTACTTCCTCGGGTACTGGCCGCAAGATCGCGAGCTACGAGGTGCGCCAGCGCGAGACCCTCGACTGGTCCCTCGCCACCGCCTCCATAGTCCTGGAGTTGGACGGCATCACCGTCCTCCGCGCCCGGGTCGTCCTCGGCCAGGTGGCGCCCATCCCCTGGGTCGCCGCCGAGACCGAGGAGCTCCTCAAGGGCAAGGCGATCGGCCCGGCCGTCGCGGACAAGGCGGGAGAGACCGCCGTCCAGAAGGCCCGCGCCCTCTCCATGAACCAGTACAAGATCCAACTGACCCGCGTGGCCGTGAAGCGGGCGCTCCTCACGGCGGCGGGGATGATGGAAACGGAAGGGGAGGCCTGACGATGAGCCCCGTCACCAAGCCCGGAGCGACGCCCCGCCTCCCGTGTGCGCGCCTGCGCTGGAAGGGGATGTTCGTCGACGTCGAGCCCGACCCGTCCATCCCCAACACCAGGGACGGCTTCTTCTGGTGCAGCCTGACCATGACCTGCCTCGGTCCCGACGGACGCGTCTGCGACGACGGCCGCTGCGACGAAGCGCGCCCCTGCTTCGACCCCCTGTAGCCCCGCCCGGAACCGTGGAGGATCCGGTCAGCCGGTCGGCCCGCCGGAGGACGTCCTGTCCGTGACCCCGGCGTCGCGCCGCTCCGGCCCGGTCCAGGCCCGGAGCGCGCTCGCCCGGAAGCGGGCGGCGAGGCTCCGGGAGAGCAGGCCCCGATCCCGGAGCACCTCCAGGGCGCCGGCCACGCACGAGCGGTACTTCCGGCGGCCCAGCGACGGGTCCCGAGGGTCGCACGGGATCTCGGGGAAGACGATCCGCTCGCCGGCCCTGACGCCGTCGAGGCGGTTGACGGTGCCCCCGGGCCACAGGACCTCCACCGTGGCGGTCTCGGCCCGGCCGAGCCCGAAGAGCTGCGCCAGGGCGTCCTGGGAGGCGAAGCCCGATCCGCCGGTGACGGGGCGCAGCGTGGTCCGCCCTCCCTCGGGGGTCACCCGGATCACGGCCCCGACACCGTCCCGGTTGACCCGCCCGTCCGGTAGCAGGCCCACGGTCCCCAGCGTGCGGACCTCGACCCAGCCGTTGTCGTTGCCGTCGTTGATCTCCACGGCCAGGCCCCCGTTCGGGAACTCGAGGCCGTTCCAGGTGAAGTCGCCACCTCCGACCGGGGTGAAGGCCTCCACGTACAAGGCGGTGGCATCGAAGGGGCTGCCGTACTCGACGGGGTAGCGCTTCAGGGGGACCTCTTCCGGGATGTCGAATGCGGAGGCGGTCACCAGGTCCGGAAAGCCGTCCCGGTTCAGGTCGCCGGTGGCGCCGCCATGGACGTTGCGCCGGGTGTGGTCCACGGCCAGGGCGTCCAGGTCGGCCTCGAAGTGGGCGGAGCAGCCCGGGTTGAGGAGAACGGCCCCGGGGTTGTCGGCGGTGATGGTGTGGAGGGCGCCGTCCAGGCCGCCGAAGAACACCACGTCCGGGTCGCCGTCGTTGTCCAGGTCCGGCGTCATCACCGCCCAGCCGAAGGGGGTGGCCCGGAGCGCTCCGGGTCCGGCGTCCACGAAGGCGCCCTCGGGCGTTCCGAGGAAGGCCCGGGAGGAAAGCTGTCCCCGGGTGAAGGGGAAGCCCACGGCCGAGAAGACGTAGTCGCCCATGTTCGTGGCGAAAAAGTCCATGTGCCCGTCGCAGTCGAAGTCGGCGAACGCGAGACCCATCCAGGACGTGCCGGGCAGGTCCGTGCCCGCCCGGCCGGTCACGGCGGTGAACCGGCCGGTGCCGTCGTTGTTCAGGACCTGGATCAGCCCGCGGCTCGCCTCCTTCGGGGGGAGGAGGCCCCCCTGGTCGTCGGCCTGGAGCAGGTCCAGGTCCCCGTCCTGGTCGTAGTCCACCAGGGCCAGGGCCCAGGTGATGGTGGCGGCGCCGTCCCGCGGCGGTCGGAAGCCGGTGAGGTTCCGGATGCCGGAGCTCACGCTCGCGTCCCGGAAGCGCAGGCCGCCTTGGCTCACGAAGAGCTGGTTCGGGTGGTTGTGCTCCCAGGACTCCACCAGGGTGGCTTCCCGGCGGCTCCAGTCGTAGGAGTTGGCCACCGCCACGTCCAGCCGGCCGTCGCCGTCCACGTCGCCCACGGAGCAGTGGGTGTGGCCCAGGGCGCTCTCGCCCAGGCCGCTCTCGGCGGTGGCGTTCCGGAAGGTGCCGTCGCCCCTGTTCTCGAACAGGCGGTTCGGCTCCGAGCGGCCCAGCACGACCAGGTCCGGGTCGCCGTCGTTGTCCAGATCCCCGAAGCAGACGCCGGTGGAGTCCTGGTCGGTGGCGGCGACCCCCGCCGCCTCCGCCACGTCCTCGAAGCGCAGGGCTCCGGTCTCCTCGAGGCGGTTGGCGTACAGGCTGTTGGCGGCGCCGGGACCGTTGGTCACGTAGAGGTCCAGGTCGCCGTCGCCGTCGAAGTCGAGCAGCGCCACACCCGGTGAGCCGCGGGGCTTCTCCGGCGTGGCGATGATCAGCGGCATCGTGTAGCGGGGCTGGGCCTTGATCCGCTCGAAGACGGCGTTCGTGGCCGACGGCACGCGCCGGTAATCGATCCCGGAAGCCTTGTCCGCCGTCAGATCGTGGAACGTGACGCCGGCCCCGTCGTCAGCGGCGGCCGGCACGCCCGCGCCCACGGGGCGCGTGGTGGCGAGTCCGCCGCAGCCCGGCACGCCCGCGCCCACGAGCGCCGCGAGCAGGATCGTAGTGGTGCGGTGTAGCATCGGTTACCTCCCTCTGATTGAGTCCGACGGACAGAGCCGTGCCTTCCCAATGGTGCCCGCCGGGCATCGCTTCGAAGCGTTAGGCGGACGAGTCACGTTGCCGCTCGGCCATTCGCCCAATGAGCCATATGAACGGCTCGACCTGGCCGTTCAACACACATGCGCCCTTGATAATGCTCTCCAGCAGTCCCTGCACATCAGACGAGCACAAGGTGGAGACCGCCCGGTTGTCCGTGAGAAGCAATGAACAGAACGGCGTATCCGTTGTCTCGTGAGCTCCCAACGTGACGTCTCGCTCATTGAATACAATCGTGATCGGTTCTCCATGATCTGGAAGTCCGATGGACACGGCGAGATCAGGAGTCGGGCCAGGGGCCCTAGCCATCGTTTCCTTCATGTAGGCAGAAAAGGCGTTGGCCCACTCCTCCACGGCGGATCGTCCCGGAGGGGCGTCGCTCGAACCCTCTCCGGCAGCCTGTCGCTCCTCCTCGGCTTCGCGCTCCGCGTCGATCAGGGCCTCCAGCGTCCTGTCGACGTCCTCTCGGGTGTGAGAAGCCGAGCAGATGAACCTCAGGCGACCCCGTCCGCTCTCCACGATCGGGTACGTGACGGCCGCGGTGTGAACGCCACGCTCGTACAAGCCGTGAACGATCGCAAAGAGCTTGTCCTTGTCGGAAAAATGCGGGGTGACGATGGGGCCGTCTCCCGTCCCGAGGTCGTACCCTGCTTCGGAGAAGCGCTTCCGCATATAGGTGGTTGTATTCCAGAGCCGCTCTCGCAGAGTGTCGTCCGCGCTGAGTCGGCGCAAGGCGGCGAGCGCTGCCGCGATATCCGCAGGGCTGGCTGAAGCCTGGAATATGTAGGCTCTGGCGGACGACTTCAGCAGGGCGATGTGCTCCTCTCGGGCGGCAATGACACCCCCAAGGCTCCCGAGCGCCTTGCTGAGTGTCGTCATGATGAAGTCTACTTGGGCGGTGACACCTCGAGCCGCGCAAAGACCGGCTCCTCGAGGGCCGTACAAACCGAAGGAATGTGCTTCGTCTACGAGGACGAGCGCGCCGTATTTCTTCGCCGTGTGCACGATGTCCGATACCGGTGCCGCCCCCTCCCCCATGCTGTAAACGCTTTCGAGAGCTACGAGGACCGTCCGGTAGGGCGACGCTTCCGTCTCGAGGACCGATTGAAGGTCCGATGGATCGTTGTGTCGAAACGTTCTGATCGTCGCGCCGCACAGCCGAGCGCCGTCGACGATAGAAGCGTGACAGAGCTGATCCATCACGACGACGTCGTTGTCGCCGAGAAGGCCTGCAATGACCCCGATGTTCGCGGTATATCCCGTGGGGAACAGGCACGCGGCAGGTTTTCCCACCAGCTCGGCAAAGGCTTTTTCGAACTCCAGGTGGAGATCGGTCACGCCGGATGCCGCTGCGGATGTTCCCATTCCGGTCCCGAAACTCTCCAGGGCGGATCTGGCTTCCTCGATGACTCCCTGATCACGGTTCAGGCCGAGGTACAGGTTAGTGGTCCAGATGATGGCTTCGCGTTCTTCGCCGGTGTCCGCGTCGGCGACGATGCCTCTGGGCGCGCTCCCTGTACGTACCAGCTTCCCGTAGGGGTTCCGGCCATGACGGCTGACCAGGCGCTTGAGCTCCCGGACGAGCGTGCCCTTGTCGGTAGCGGACCAGGAGGGCGCCTTCGCAGCCAGGAACGGCGGGTGGCAGGACTGCATCTGCGCCTGAAAACGACCGAGTGCATCCGAGGCTCCACCTCGCGGCTTCTCCGTCGAGACAGGCTCCGGGGCGCTCCCCATGGAGTCGAGAACGTAATCGGCCACGGCGGCGGGAGTAAAGCGCTCCATGAGAGTCGATGCCGGCAGCTTTCGGCCTAGGATCGCGGCGAGCCGACCGCTCAGCTCCACCGCGGTCAACGAGTCGACGCCGAGGTCGTCCAACGATTGGTCCGGCGGGACTTGATCGGGATCACGAAAACGAAGGAGAGATGCGATTTCGCCCCTGATGATCGATAGCAGGGCCGCATGCCGGCCGTCCTTCGAAAGGCCCGCCAGAGGGGCGAGGTCTTCGTGTCTGGCCTGATCGCGGCTCACCTCCAGGTTCGGGAGCTGCTTGCGGTCGAGCTTGCCGTTGGGCAACCGGGGCAACTCCTCGAGGTGCATCACGACCTGAGGCACCATGTACTTGGGCAGCCGCTCCGCCAGGTACGCTCGCGCCGCCTCATGCGTCACCGCCTCGTCCCGGCTCACCACATACGCCACGAGCATCTTCTGGCCGCCGCCCCCGTCCACGACCGCCGCGGCTGCGCCGTCCACGCCTGCCATCGACTCGAGCACCGACTCGATCTCTTCGAGCTCTACCCGGAAGCCTCGGATTTTTACCTGTTGGTCGACCCGGCCCAGGAACTCGATCTCGCCGTCTTGCCTCCACCGGCATAAGTCTCCTGTTTTGTACAGTCGCTCCTCCCGAATCGGGCCGTTCGGATCCACCTCGATGAACCGCTCCCTCGTAAGCTCCTCGTCGTGAAGGTATCCGCGCGCAAGCTGGTCTCCCGCCAAGTACAGCTCTCCCGGTACCCCAACGGGAACCGGCTGCATGGAATCGTTCAGGATGTATGACCGAGAGCTCGACACCGGCTTGCCGATCGTGACCGTCTCCACCCCTACAGGAACTTCGGCAGCCGTGGAATAGACCGTGTCCTCGGTCGGCCCATACACGTTGACCACCCGCAGCGCTGGCTCCAGCGCGTGAAGCTGGTCCACCAGCGACCGTTTGAGCACTTCGCCTCCGAAAACGAGACAGCGGATTCCCTCGGGCGGCCGTCCGGCCGCGAGCAACGCCTGCATCGCCGACGGCACCATGATGCACGTCCTCACCCGGTGCGCCGACGGCAGCTCCAGCAGCTCCAGCACGTTCTCCGCCAGCACCACCGTCCCGCCGAGTGACAACGTACCCAGGATTTCCATGACCGAGGGGTCGAAACAGACAGAGGTAGCCGCCAGCATACCCGCCAGCTCCTCGTCATCCAGCAATTTGCGCATTGACCGGCTCATCGCTACAACGCTTCGATGTTCGACGGCAACCCCCTTCGGTCGTCCTGTCGAGCCCGATGTGTAGATGACATACGCCAGGTCCCTCGCCGACGGCCCAGCCACGCCGTCCGCCGTCCACTCCCCCACCTCATCGAGTCGTACGAGCTCGGGCACCCCCTCGCAGAGCTTCTCCCCTGTTCTCATGGTCCACGATGGCGGCCGCTGCACGAGCGTGCTCCAGCATGTAGCGCACCCGCTCCCGCGGGTACGCCGGATCCAACGGCACGTACGTACACCCCGCTCGCAATACCCCTACCAGAGTCGCCACGAGCTCCCACGTGCGGCTCATGCACACCCCGACCAACGACCCCGGCTCCACGCCCCGAGCCACAAGCTCGCCCGCAATCGCGCTCGCCCGTTCCGTCAGGCGCTCGTAGTCGATCTCCATCTCGCCATCGATGATTGCGGTCCGCTCCGGATGCGCCTGCGCCTGCTTCTCGATGAGCCCCCAGACCGTCTCCGTCCGGTCGTACGCCTCCTGCGTCCGAATCGACACGTCGTGAATACGGTGCGCCTGCTCCTCGTCCAGCAAGGAGACTCTTCGCCCAAACCGCTGAATAGTCTTCATCGTAGACTTCCCGTTTTCACTAAGGTGTCTCTGTTCACTGGGAGCGCTTCAGCCAGTAGCAACCAGGCCGTCATCTTTAACAAGGATGCTCGTTAGCGGGCTAGGCGGACGCGAGTTGGAAAGGGCCTCAAAAAAAGGCAGCAGCGCGCGATAGGGCTTGAGGGAAGTGTTGTCAATAGGCCCTCGTGTATAGATTTGCATAGCGCTTGGATGATACTACGTGGGGAGGCGCGCGGGCCGTTTGGGCTCGAACGGGAGCCGTCCCGGCTGGTTGGCGTTCCTCCCGTCGGCTCCAAGCGCCGGCATCTATTTCCCAGGGGTTGTACCGTTTCTGATGGACGGGCCTGCCTCTGGTCTCCGGAGCACACAAATCCTTCCGTTCCGTGACGGCCTAGGAGGAACGTACCGTTTTGAGGGAAGAAGTGCACACTTATGAGTAGGTGGAATGGTTGGTGGCCGTGGAGGCCGCCCGTGAAATGTCCGCCGAAGGAGAGGCGCTCATGTTTTTGTCTTCCCGCAAGCTTGGTTCTGCCGTCCTCATGCTCGTCCTCGTCCACGTCTTCGCCCCCGCCGCGCATGCCGTGCCGCCGTCTGAGCGGCAAGAAGTCTTCCGCCATGCGGGTGTCTTTACCGCTGCCTGGGACTGGTTAGGATCGCTGCTCTTGCCGGCCCGCGAGAAGCCCGGTGTCCAAGAGGCCTGGGGGAAAGCAGGCAGTCAGATGGATCCGAACGGTATGTTCCAGGGCAACGGACTTTCCCCTGAAGCATGCGAAGCAGGCAGTCATATGGACCCAGATGGCTATAACTAGCTAAGTCAAGCCACCGAAGGGGCGCTGGTCTTGGCCGGCGCCTGGGTTTTTCTCTCAGTTCCTTGTCCCGATTCACCCCTCTGCGGTAACTATGTTTTGGAGGCGGACTCTGGCCGCCTCAGGGATGAGATGAGAGGAGGTCTGTGTTGAAGATCCACCCCAATGCGTTTGCACTGGAGGAGCTCTTGTTGGCGCTTTCTGGAGAGCATCTGGCGATCGTCGGGCACCTTGTCCAGTGCACCACGTGCCGAAGCCGTTTTCAAAGCCTGGTCCAGCGGCGCTCAGGTCCTGTCGCGGAGAGGATCGCAGAGCTTTTGCAGTGGCCGCGAAACTGTTCCGACTATGCGCCTGCTTTACAGGGCACTGAACAGTTGCTTCAGGACCGGACCCATATCCTGGCCAAGGAAAGAGCGGAGGCCCCTGGTCTCTTTGTGGAGCTGACGAGTTATCCTGCCGAGCAGCGGGATCTTCTGCTTCAGAACTCTGTTCGTTTCCGTACCTGGGGTGTCTTCGAGTTGTTGATCGAAAGAAGCCTGGAAACAGGTTTTCGCAACCCGAGTTATTCAGAAGAGCTTGGCTCGCTGGCGTTACGGCTCTCAGGCTCCTTGGATCCTGATCGCTATGGAGTTGAGCTAATCGAGGATTTGAGAGCACGGGCTTGGGCGCATATTGGCAATGCCCGCCGGGTCAGGTCTGACCTGGCAGGGGCTGATGAAGCCTTTGCCAAGGCCTTCTTTCATTTGAAGAATGGTACGAACGACATCCTTGAACGTGCCATTCTCATCGATCTGGAAGCTTCATTGAGAAGAGACCAGAGGCAATTTGCCGAGGCGTTCAGATTGTTGCGCAGAGCCGTAGCCATTTTTGTCCAGAACGGACAGAGACACCGTGCCGGCAGGTCTCTCTTGAAGATAGATGACGTCTACCATCAGATAGGGGAGCCCGAGAAGGGAATCACTATTTTGTATCAAGCGCTTGAGCTGATCGATCCTGAAGAGGAGCCGCGGCTCGTGCTTTGCGCCCGGCACAATCTGATCGACGATCTTGCTGAAAGTGGACGGTACCTGGAAGCCCAGAGGAACTACCGCGAAGCGCGTCCGCTGTACCGCAATTTCCAGGACGCCTGGACGCAGAACCGGCGCAAGTGGGTGAAGGGGAAGATCTCCTGCGGTCTCGGTCAGCTCGAACAGGCTGAGTCGCTGTTCCTGGCCGCCCGGCAGGGTTTCATCGAAGAGGGGATCTCGTTCGACACCGCCCTGGTCTCCCTGGACCTCGCGCTTCTGTACGCCAAGCAGAGGAGGACGGCGGACCTGAAGCGCCTGGCGGAGGAGATGGTGCCGATCTTCTCGTCTCTCCACATCCACCGGGAGGCCCTGGCGGCTCTGGCCTTCCTCAAGCAGGCCGCCGAGGCCGAGTATGCCACGGTGGACCTGGTCTCCAGGGTGGCCTGCTACCTGCGGAAGGCCCAGTATGATCCGGAGCTGCGGTTCCAGGAGATGGTGTCGTAGAGCACCGGCTTGTGGGCTCTTCGGCTATACTCAGTACCCTTGAGAAGGTATCTGATGGGTCGAGAGGGAGGCTGAGGAATGGCACAGGCTGCGAGAGAGGAAGTCATGATAGGGGTCAAGGAAGCGGTCCGAATCGCCACGGCTTATCTGGCGACCCTGTACGAGGACAAGGATCTTCGAGACGTCCTCCTCGAGGAGGTCAGGCTCTCGGAGGATGACCAGTATTGGCTGGTGACCCTGGGCTTTTCGCGCCCGGTGCCCACGAATCCATACCTTGAGGCAATGGGCGCTGAAAGTCTCAAGCGGGAGTACAAGGTCTTCGAGATTTCGGCAGAGACTGGAGAAGTGCGCTCCATGCAGATTCGGCAAGTATGAAAGATCTCGTCCTCCGGCTGATCCAGAAGCACCGGAAGACGGGAGTGCTCGTCGACACCAACATCCTCCTCCTTTACTTCTTGGGCCGGTTCAGTCCGAGGGAGATCCCACGCTTCAAACGGACTCAGCAGTTCACTGTCGAGGACTATGGCACGTTGTTTCTCATGCTGAAGAACTTCGAGAAGCTGCTGACCACTCCCAACGTTCTTACAGAGGTGAGCAGCTTTTCAGGCCAATTAGCCGATCCTCTGCGGACGCTTTACTTCAAGAGATTCGCCAGTGAGATCGGCCTGCTCGAAGAGCGTTACGTCGAGAGCCGTCGGGTAGCCGAGCTGCCTGAGTTTGTGGGGCTGGGCCTCACGGACACCGGCATCCTGAGTCTGAGTGAGGGGGCTCACCTGGTCCTGACGGATGACTTCCCTCTTTCCCAGCGTCTCCAGGGAATGGGTACTGACGTCATCAATTTCAACCACGTCCGATTGTTGGCCTGGAAGTAGTCCTGACCGTCGTTTCTGGTAGAAAATGACCCCACCGGTCTGACCGTCCACCATCCCGGAGGGGTCGATGCTCCAGGTCCGTCGCCGTCTCGCTGCCACCTTCATCCTCCTGCTGTCCTGCCTTCCCTTGGCGGCCCAGCAGCCGGCGGTCACGTTGGAGGGGCTGTTGAGCGCGCCGTTTCCTACGGAGCTTCTCGCATCTCCCACCGGGGGCAAGCTGGCGTGGGTGCAGAACGCCAAGGGAGTCCGCAATCTCTGGGTGGCCGAGCCTCCGGAGTATCGGGGCCGGCAGGTCACCCGGTATACGGCGGATGACGGCCAGGCTCTGGGCGGCCTGGAGTGGACACCGGATGCCAAGGCGCTGATCTTCGTCCGCGGCGGCGGTGCCAACCGGCAGGGGGACATCCCCAACCCCACGAGCGATCCGGCCGGGGCCGAGCAGGCGATCTGGCGGGTCTCTCTCGACGGGAGCGAGCCGGTGAAGATCTCCCAGGGCCGTGCGGTGGCCGTTTCCCCGCGAGGAGACGGCATCGCCTTCCTCAAAGGTCCCGGGATCTTCTGGGCGGCCTTCGAAAGCAAGGGGGAGCCGGTGCAGTGGGTCAAGATCCGGGGCGGTGCTGCGCAACTGCGCTTCTCTCCGGACGGCTCCAAGCTGGCCTTCACCAGCAACCGGGGGGACCACAGCTTCATCGGCGTCTACGATGTGGCCGCCAAGGCCCTGCGCTGGATGGCTCCGAGCGTGGACGGCGACAGCGAGCCCGTCTGGTCACCGGATGGGAAGCGGCTCGCCTTCCACCGCACGCCGGCTTCGTCCAGGATCACACTTTTCCATTCCAATCCAAGCGCGGCACAGCCCTGGTCCATCCTGGTGGCGGACGTCGCGACGGGCGAGGCGAAGACGGCCTGGCGCGCCGAGCCGGGGCCCGGGAGCGCCTTCCACGAGATGGTGGCGGCGAACCAGGTGCTCTGGGCGGCCGAGGACCGGCTGGTCTTCCCCTGGGAGCGGGACGGCTGGCTCCACCTCTACTCGGTCCCGGCTTCAGGAGGCAAGGCAACGCTCCTCACCCCTGGTGACTTCGAGATCGAGTTCGTCAACCTCTCGCCGGACCGCCGGCAGGTGATCTTCAACTCGAACCAGGACGACATCAACCGGCGCCACGTCTGGAAGGTGGACGTGACGGGCGGCCGGCCGGTGGCGCTGACGAAGGGGACGGGCCTGGAGTGGCTGCCCGTGATGACCAGCGATGGCAAGGCTCTGGCCTACTTCCGCTCAGGCGCCCGGGAGCCCGCCAAGGCGGTGATCGAAGTCGAAGGGAACGCTGCTCGGGAGCTGGCGCCGGGGACGGTGCCGTCCGAGTTCCCCGAGAGCGCCCTGGTGGAGCCGGAGGCGGTGGTCTTCAGCGCGTCAGACGGGATGAAGATCCACGGCCAGCTCTTCCTGCCTCCTGGAGGCAAAAAAGGAGAGCGCCGGCCGGGCATCCTCTTCCTCCATGGCGGCTCCCACCGGCAGATGCTGCTCGGCTGGCACTACTCGGGGTACTACAACAACGCCTACGCGCTGAACCAATACCTCGCGAGCCAGGGCTTCGTGGTGCTCTCCGTGAACTTCCGCGCCGGTACGGGTTATGGGATGGCCTTCCGCGAGGCGCCCAACCAGGGAGCCACAGGCGCGAGCGAATTCAACGACGTGCTGGGGGCGGGGCTCTATCTGCGGAGCCGGCCGGACGTCGATCCGAACCGGATCGGCCTCTGGGGGGGCTCCTACGGCGGTTACCTGACGGCGCTCGGGCTCGCCCGTGCCTCGAACCTGTTCGCCGCCGGGGTGGACATCCACGGCGTGCACAACTGGAACACGGGGATCCGGAACTTCATCCCGGAGTACGACCCGAAGCCGGAGGAGGAGCGGCTCGCTTTCCAGTCCTCACCCATGGCCTCGCTCGACGGCTGGCGCTCGCCGGTGCTGGTGATTCATGGGGACGACGACCGGAATGTCGCCTTCAGCGAGACGGTGGAGCTGGTCGAGGCGCTACGCGAACGGAAGGTCGAGGTGGAACAGCTCATCCTGCCGGACGAGATCCATTCGTTCCTGCGTTACGCGAGCTGGCTCACCGTCGAGAAGGCCACGGCGGAGTTCTTCGAGCGGCGGTTGAAGCCCTCACCTCCCCGGCCCTCCTCTCCCGACCCCTCCCTCCCCCCCTCACCGGGAGAGGAGGGAGAAAGGCAGAATAAGCTCCGCTTCTTTCCCCTCTCCCCGGCCGGGCGGGCGGAGGGACGGGAGAGGGGCAGGGGTGAGGGTCCGGGAAAGATCCGCGGTCCTGGAGCGTTGTGAAGGGTATGAGCCGAAACGTGCCACCTGGCCTCTACGGAATCCGCGGCGTCATGAGTGTCTGCCATCTCCTGGTGGAGGGGCAGGATGCCTGGATTCTCGACACGGGGATGGTGGGGGAGCCGCCTCTCTTCCGCCGGCTGCTGCGCCGGCTGGGCTTGTCCCCCGGCTCGGTCCGGGGAATCCTCCTCACGCATGGCCATCTCGATCACGCCGGCAACCTGGCCGCCCTCAAGGAGTGGACGGGGGCGCCGGTGTATGGGCATCCCGCGGAGCAGGCGCACGTGGACGGCACCTATCCCTACGAGGGGACGGCGCGGTGGTGCGGCTGGCTGGAGGCCCTGGGGCGGCACGCCTTCAGATATCGCAGCGCCGTCATCGACGAGCCCATCGGAGACGGTGACGAGTTGCCGTTCTGGGGCGGTCTCCAGGTGGTCCACCTGCCGGGCCATACGGAGGGCCACTGCGGGTTCTACAGTGCGAAGCACGACCTCCTGTTCTCGGGCGACCTCTTCGCGAGCTATTTCTTCAACACCCACCTCTCGCCGCCGATCTTCACCAGCCAGCCGGAGCTGGTGCCCGCGAGCCTGAGGAAGGTCCTGGAGATGGATCCGCGGTGGATCGTACCGAACCACTATGATGTCCTGGACGGGGCCTTGCACAAGCGGCGTTACGTGGAGCTGTGCCGGAAGGTCCTCGGCCGCCAGCTCCAGATCGGAGTCGAGCCGGAGGGATAGGGCGGATGGAAACTGACGCGATCCTGATGATTCTGGCGGTGGTGCTCGTGGTGGTAGGCGTCATTGGGACGGTCCTGCCGGCTCTGCCCGGCGCGCCCATAGTCTTCCTCGGGCTGCTGCTCGCCGCCTGGGTGGACCACTTCGAGAAAGTGGGATGGTTTACGCTGACCGTCCTGGCGGTCCTCACGGTGTTGACCTTCGTCGTGGACTTCATGGCGGCGAGCCTCGGCGCGAAGCGGGTGGGGGCGAGTTGGGCGGCGCTGGCGGGCGCAGCCTTGGGGATGATCGTGGGCCTCTTCTTCAGTATCCCGGGTATCATCCTCGGCCCCTTTGTGGGGGCCGTGCTCGGGGAGTACCTCGCGCGGAAGGACTGGGCTCAGGCGCGCCGCGTGGGCCTCGGGACGTGGCTGGGGATGCTCTTCGGAATCGCCGGCAAGCTGGCGCTGATCTTCACGATGGTGGGGATCTTTGTGCTCGCGTACGTCATCTGACCCAATTTATCTGACCAAATAATCTGATCAATCCTGCACCAGCGGCTCGACGCAGTCCGGCGCGTCGTGGGCGGGGCTGTTGACGGCCCGGCTTACGGGGAAGGCCTCGAAGCCGTCCACCGCGTGGGGGACGAGGAGCGGCTGGAGCTTTGCCGGGTCTCCCACCTTCGGGTCCAGCCAGAGATCGAAGTTCTCGCGGTCGACGATCACGGGCATCCGGTCGTGGAGGGGACGGAGCAGGTCGTTGGCGTCCGTGGTGAGGATGGTGAAGGTCTCGACCGGCTGGCCGCCCTGCTCGGGGTCCCTCCAGATGGACCAGAGGCCGGCGAAGGCGAAGGGTCCGCCGTCCTGGCGGTGGATGAGGTAGGGCTGCTTCGTCTTGCCTTCCTTCTTCCATTCGTAGAAGCCATTGGCGGGGATCAGGCAGCGCTTGTTCTTGAAGCTGGTCCGGTACGCGGGTTTCTCGGCCACGCTCTCGGCGCGGGCATTGATCATGCGGTTGCCGATGGCCGCCTCCTTGGCCCAGTAGGGGATCAGGCCCCACTTGAGGAGGTCCAGCCGCCGCGGCTCGCCAGGCGCCGGCACGCGCACCACGGCCGCCTGCTGGGTGGGGGCCATGTTGTAGCGCGGCACGACCATGGGCAGCTCTGAGATGTCGAAGAGGAGAGCCAGCTCATCGGCGGGCGTGCTCAGCGTATAGCGTCCACACATGCAAGTTTCTCCTCTGAAATCCCCAGGTATTCGTCCAACGTGAAGCTGTCCACCTCGATGGCGTCCCGGCGGGCTTCGGCGGCCTCGCGGACGAGATCCGCCTCTCGCCGGTCGATGATCCCGGCTGCAACGGCCTCGCCGAGCCGGGACTCCGGAGGTCCGGCCGGGATTCTACCGGCGCGGCTCGCCGCCCGCACCCGCTCCACGATCTCCCGGCTCTGCACCACGAGGAGGAACGCGCGCTCGAAGCGGCCCACGGCCTCGGTGGGATCAACAGGGAGGTGAAGGCCCGCCGTCAGGCGGTCCCGCTGGGCGCCGGGCGTCTGGAGGATCGCGGCCAGGCGTCCACCTTCGCGGTCCGAAGGCGGGGTGCCGATCGGGTTGAGCCGCGCCCAGAACGCTCCCGGACCGCGCATCCAGAAGGCGAGCGGCCCCTCGAAGTTGCGGTAGATGCCTGTGAAGGCCTCCTGGATCTGGGCGAGGCTCCAGTCCAGGGCCCAGCGCACCAGGGGAAGGTCCTCCTCCCGCCGTCCTTCAGCCTCGAAGCGGCGGAGGGTGCTCACGCCGAGATACATCCAGGAGAGGGCGTCGGCGAAGCGGCCGGAGAGCTTCTCGCGCAGCTTGAGCTTGCCGCCGAGCGAGAGCATCGCGAGGTCCGAGAGCGCGGCGAAGCGGGCCGAGGTCCAGGCCAGGCGCCGGTAGTAGCGCGCCGTGGGGCCGGAGACGGGCGATCGGGCCAGCCATCCTCGGGTCAGACTCAGGAACGCGGAGCGGATCAAGTTGCCAAGGAGGAACCCCGCGTGGCCGAAGAGGGCGCGCCGGAAGGCCTTGGCATCGCCCGCCGCCAGCGCCTGGATCTCCTTCTGGGCGTACGGATGGCAGCGGACGGCTCCCTGGCCGAAGAGGATCAGGGTACGGGTGAGGATGTTCGCGCCCTCGACGGTGATGCCGATGGCCGCGCCGGTGTAGCCGTCCGCCATCAGATTGCGCGGTCCACGGCAGAGGCCGGCGCCGCCCAGCACATCCATGCCGTCCAGGACCAGCCGGCGCAACAACTCCGTCTCCTGGAGCTTGACGATGGCGGAGACCACGGACGGCTTCTGTCCGGAGTCCACGGCGCCGCAGGTGTAGACCCGCGCCGCTTCCATGAGATAGGTGAGGCCCGCGATCCGGGCGAGAGGCTCTTCGATCCCCTCGAAGCGGCCGATAGGCAGGCCGAACTGCCGGCGCACGGCGGCGTAGGCGCCCACCATCCGGGCGATCATTTTGGCGCCGCCCGCGGACTGAGCTGGGAGCGAGATCGACCGGCCCGCCGAAAGCGCCTCCATGAGCATCTTCCATCCCCGTCCCGCGCCCGCCGCACCGCCGATGATGGCGTCGAGCGGCACGACCACATCCCGTCCCTCGGTGGGACCGTTGGGGAAGGGGATGCCGAGCGGATCGTGCCGGCGTCCGATCTCGACTCCCGGGGTGGAGGTGGGCACCAGGACGCAGGTGATCCCCACGTCCTCACGATGACCGAGATGTCCAAGCAGGTTTTCCGGATCGCGCAGCCGCACGGCGAGACCGAGCAGGGTGGCGACCGGGGCGAGGGTGATGTAGCGCTTCTTCCAGTTGAGGCGAAGAGCCAGCCGGCCGTCGCGGCCCCGGAAGACGACGCCCTCCGAGGTGAGCGAAGCGGCGTCCGATCCGGCCTCGGGCTCCGTCAAGGCGAAACAAGGGATCTCCTCGCCGCGGGCCAGCCGGGGGAGGTAATACCAGCGCTGTTCCTCCGTGCCATAGGCGAGGAGAAGCTCGGCGGGTCCCACCGAGTTGGGGATGAGGACGACGGCTGAGAGCGGCAGCGAACGCGAGGCCAGCTTGCCGAAGATGCTGCTGCATGCCAGGGCCGAGAACGCATGCCCGCCGTACTCCTCCGGGATGGTGAGCCCGAAGAAGCGCTCCTTCTTCAGGAAGTCCCAGACCTCGGAAGACAGCTCTCGGCGCCGGGAAAGCTCCCAGGGGTCCACCCTCCGGCACGCCTCTTCCACGGGACCATCAAGGAACGCCCGCTCGCGCTCCGTCAGCTCCGGGTAGGGCTCGGAGAGGATGCGCCGGAAGTCCGGCCGGCCGGAGAAGAGCTCGCCGTCTACCCAGACGGTGCCCGCTTCGAGGGCTTCGCGCTCGGTGTCGGAGACGCGGGGGAGGAGGCCCCGGGATTTGGCGATGCGGAGGAGGAGGGACATGGGCAGGTCATTTTACCGCGTGAAGTAGATGGCAGCGGCCGGATCGTTCAGCCGCCCTCCCTCGCCAGGGATTGAAATCCCTGGCTACTTACGGTGGTCCCTGGCGGGACCGCGGTTTTTGCGCCCCCGGAGGGGTCACAGTCGGTAGCCAGGGATTTCAATCCCTGGCGAGGGAGGGCGGCACCGGCTCGAATGAGCGGCGCCTGAGGCTATCCCCGACCCCGGTGCTCCATCCACGCCCCACCCACGCAAGTCGCCGCCACCACCTCCTCGGTCGCCCCGAAGATCACCGAATCCAGCAGCGTCTCCGGCTCCCATCCCCGCAGCGAGGGCGCTTCCAGGTCGATCGCCGCGAAGTCGGCCCAGAGGCCGGGCTCGATGCGGCCGGTGTCGATCCCCAGCGCCTGGGCTCCTGTGGCCGTGGCGGCCTCGAAGAGGAGGCGCGAGACGTTTCCTTCCGGGTCCCGGAACACACCGCGGCTCTCCGTACCGAGGCGCTGGGCGTATTCGAGCCAGCGCATCTCCTCGATGTGGGAGATGCGGGCGTTGGAGTCGCTGCCGATGCAGAAGGCGCCGCTCGTGGGATGGGCACGCGGGGCGTTGGCGATGCCGTCGCCGAGGTTGCCTTCCGTCAGGGGACAGAGGCAGACGGTGCCGCCCGCGGCGAGGAAGCGCTCCATCTCCTCGGTGTCCGTGTGGGTGCAGTGGACGGCGGTCAGGTCCGTGGCCGTGCCCAGGGTCTGGAGCAGGAGGGCCATGGGACGCTGGCCGTAGTAGGCGATGACGTCCTCGATCTCCCGTCGCTGCTCTTCGACGTGGATATGGAAGGGCAGGTCGCGGCGCCGGGCCTCGTCGTAGATGGCGGCCAGGTCTGCCGGGCCCGCGGCGCGGAGACTGTGGACGGAGGCGGCGAGGGTCTCCCGCTTCGGATCGAGACGCGCGGCGAGGCGGTCCACCTGCTCCCAATAGACCTGGGGCGAAGGGGAGTCGAAGCGACGCTGAGAGCCTTCGAGGGGCTGGCCCACGCCGCCCGTGCGGTAGTAGGACTGGATCAGGGCGATGCGGATGCCGGCCTCGGCCGCGGCGGCGAGCACACGCTCGTCGAAGGCATAGTCGGCGGCGTCCGGATCGAGGTGGTGGATGTAGTGGAACTCGCCCACGGTGGTGATGCCGGCGGCGCGCATCTCCCGGAACGTCTGGATGCAGAGGGCCTGAAGCTCCTCCCCGTCCAGACGGCCCACGAGCCTGTACATGGCCTCGCGCCAGGTCCAGAAACTGCCGCGCCCCGCCGGGAAGGTCTCGCCGCGTCCGCGCAGGCCCCGCTGGAAGGCGTGGGAGTGGGCGCTCACCATGCCCGGCAGGAGCGCCCGGTTGATCAGGCGGATGTCAGCGATGCGGTCCAGGGCACCTACGGCCTGGATGCGCCCGTCGTCAACGGCCACCTGCACTCCGGATTCGAAGCGGTTGCCGGTCCAGGTCAGGTCGGCTTCCAGGATCTGGGCCATTCAGTCTTCCTCATAGGGCCTCATAGGGCCTCCTCGCAGAAACGTTGGATCGTCCGCTCCAGCAGGCCCCGGGCAGCGGCGAGCTCGTCCTTGGGGATGTACTCGTTGGGCTTGTGGGCCACCTCGATCGAGCCCGGTCCGAAGATGGCGCAGTCCAGCCCCAAGCGCTGGAGCCAGCCGGCGTCCGTGGCGAAGGAGACGCTGGCCCCCGCCGTCTGCCCCACGAGACCACAGAGGTGGCGGTGGATGGGGGAGCTCTCGTCCAGCAGCATGGGCGGGCTGTCGGAGAGCATCTCGATCTCGGGCTCCAGGGGCGAGGCTCCTTCGCGGATGGCCTGGGCCACCCGCGAGGCCAGCTCTTCGGAGGAGATCCCCGGGAGAGGCCGCACGCCCAGCTCCACGGCGCAGCGGTCGGGCACCACGTTGATGGCCGAGCCGCCGTGGACGGTGCCGACGTTGAGCGGCACGTAAGGGACCTCCGGGAACAGCTCGCGGTTGGCCGGGGTCTCCGACTCCAGCTCCTGGCGCAGGCGGGAGAGCGCCACGATCACCCGGCCGGCGGGCTCGATGGCGTTGACCCCCAGGTGCGGGTAGCCGCTGTGGGCCGACACGCCGTGGAGGATCGCCCGCATCTTGAAATGACCCTTGTGGGTCCGCGCCACGCGGAGGGACGTCGGCTCGCCGATGATGGCGCTCCGCGGCAGGGCGCCGGCCTCGGGGAAGCTCTCCGTCAGCCGCTTCGCTCCCAGAGTGCCCACCTCCTCGTCGTAGGTGAAGACCAGGGCGAGAGGCGCGCGCCACCGCTCCGGCCGGGATTCCGCCGCGAGATTGGCCGCCACGGCGAGGAATCCCTTCATGTCGCAGGAGCCGCGGGCTACCCAGCGGTCCCCCTCATCCGACAGGGTGAAGGGATCGCTCCTCCATCCTTCCTCCTCGGCGGGGACGACGTCCATGTGCCCCGAGAGCACGAGGCCTCTCCGGTCTCCCGAAGGCTCGGGGCCGATCCAGACGACGAGGTTCGCCTTGCGGCCGTCGGCGGAGGGGTTGCGGACGATCCGCACGCCAGGGCGGTCGAGATAGCCGCAGAGGAAGTCCGCGAGCGGCAGGTTGCTGTTCCGGCTGGTCGTGTCGAAGGCGACCAGCCGGGCGAGGAGCTCAGCGTCCGAGAGGGGTGACAGGAGGGCCATGGTCAGCCGCGGCTGCGCTCCAGGAGGGTCGCCATCAGGATGGCGAGGAGCACGGCCTCGGTCTCCGCCTCGGTCAACCCACCGGCGAGGTTCTCGATCTCGAACCGGCTCTCCAGGAACGCCCGGTGCTTGGAGATCCGCAGGGCCGGCTGGTTGGTGCCGGCGCGGAGGGCTACGTACTTGGGATTGAGGAAGTAGCCGGTGAAAGCACCGAGGATCGGGATCTCCCCGAGAACGTTGTCGAGCACCTTGACCCAGGGGTTCTCCTCCTCGATACGGAAGAGGTTCTGCCCTTCCGCGCCGTCCACCTCGTAGGTGGCCTTCCAGAGCGAGCGCGCGCCGAGCCGGCGGACGGAGCCCACGGTGCGTCCCTGGAGGTCGGTGACCGTGTAGCGGGCCGACCAGTCGAGCCAGCGGTCGGCGTTGATCTCGTAGACCTGCTGCGACTGGGAGCTGTCGGCGAAGACGCGGACCTTCTCCTTGAGCTTCAGGAGCTTCTGCTTGACGTAGAGGATGTCGCGGCCGGCGGCGTCCTTGACGTAGATCTGCGGCGCGAGGGCGATCAGCTTGAACGTGAGCGTGACCGGGAATTGCAGTGGATGGAGCATAGGCCTCCCTGGAAGGGAAATAGAAGAGACGGTTCAGGGGGATTATAGGAGAGGACCCGCGAGCCGCCGCGCGAGACCGGGCGGATTCATCTCCCCCCGGGTGCGGTCGAGATAGCTCCCGACCTCGGCCACCAACTCCGCCGGAGCGCGCTGGCCGGCGCTCTGCTGGAACGAGAGCAAGGCCATCACGGTCTCCCGGTACAGGGTCTCGGAGCGGAAGAAGGGGAGCATCTGGTCCGCCTGCCGGCGCATGGCTGTGCGCTTGCCCTCGTTGGCGTAGAGCACGGCAAGATCCATGGCCGCGAGGGCGGCTTCGTAGGGAAGTCCCTCCCGGGCCAGGCTCTCTCTCGCGTCGGCCAGGGCTCCTTCGGCGGCGTTGAAGCTGGGGGCGAGCTTGCCTTCGAGCCAGCGCAGGCGGCCGAGGTGCCGGCGGTCCCCGGCCTGCTGGTAGAGCCGGCGCGCTCCGTGGAGCCAAGCCGAGGCCTCGCTCATCCGGCCATTCTCGGCGAGGAACCAAATAGCGTTGTGGGCCGCGCACACCAGGAGGCGGGGCTCGCGGGGCGGATCGATCCATTCGAGACTGCGCCGGATCAGGCGCGCCGCCACGTCGGGCCGGCCGGAGTTGCCGAGCACTGTGGCTTTCTTGAGCAGGGTCCTGCCGAGCAGGTGCCGGTCTCCCGCCCGCCGGTGAATGGAGGCCACGCGGTTGAGCAGCCCGAGAGCCTGCTCGAAGTGGCCACCGTAGACGCGCAAGGAGGCCTGGAGCGTCAGGAGATCCGCCTGATCGAGAGGATCGCGGCGCTCCTGCCCGAGCAGGCGGCCGGCGGCTCTGAGAGACGTCTCGGCGGTGCGGAGATCGGCTGAGACCCGCCCCGTCTCGGCCATGTAGGCCCAGGCGATGGCCCGCGTGTCCTGCACCACGGGAGCGCCGTAGATTTCGAGGTCGAGCTGCTCGGCCATGGCGCCGGCCAGATCCGCGGCCCGCCGCGCCTGCCCGGGGTCCTCCTGAGTGAGCTCGCGGCTCTTCTTCAGCAGCAGCTCGCAGAGCGAGAGGCTCGCGAACCGGCGGGTGCTGTGGACCTGGAACAGGCCCTCGACGGCCTGATGATCGAGCAGCTCCGCGTAAAGCTCCTCGGTGCCCGGAGGCGGGGGGGAGAGGGCCTTGGCGCCCCGAGCGATCCGCTGCTCGAGACGGTTGAAGACGTCGTCGTAGCTCTGGGGCGGGCGGGACCGCGCCTCCTCCCGGACCTGAGCGGCCATCCGCCCGCACGCGAGGCACCCGGCGAGCAGGTGGCGGACGACCTCGCGGGTCTCCTGAGGGGACGCGAGACCACCCGCCAAGCGGCGGAAAGCTTCCCGCGGAGGATGCTCAGGGCTCGGTCGCAACCGTGCGCTTTCTCTGGAGATACTTTCCCAGGTGATGGGAAGTCGGGTTCAGTTTCTACAGAAAAAGGGCTTGGTTTGCAAGGCCGAGAGCGGCACGGCGGTGGCGGGCCTGAAGGGCGTGTGCGGCTTATATCAACACAGACTCTTCGAAGGCGCGACAGCTTCGTAGTGGGCTTGGTGGTTGTGCTTCGAACGCCCTGAAAGGGCGAAATTTGAATAGCCCGGCGCTTCAGCGCACCCTCCTATACACATCTCGGGGTCTTCAAGAGGGCGAGGTGGATCGTCCCGGTCTGCCCTTCGAGGAGACGGCCCGCCGATGGTGCACCCGGAGAGGGCGTCGGTAGAGGACTGGGCCGTCTCTACGGGACGGTGTTGCCGTTGCGGACGGTGAGGTTACAGGGTTGTCGGGCACGAGCCCCCGTAACCTCCATCTTGGGCGTCGGCACAACCGTTCCGTAGAGACGCCTCAGTCCTTAACCGGGCACTTTCCGGGTCCTCAAACGTCGGGGCGTCTCTTCGAAGGGTACATCGCAGCGATCCAAGACAAACTGCCGGATCTCCTTGCACAAGCACCAGAGCCGAAATGTGTATAAGAGGTTGCGCTTCAGCGCCGGGAAAGCGGAGTCCCCCCCCGCCTCTGCCCTAACGGGGGTGGTACTTAAGATGACCAACGGGATCTACCAGGTCTCGGTCGAATCGATCGCGCACTTCGTCTTGCTACCATCCTCCGATATAACGACTCTATTGATCGTAATTCCGCTGACTCTACCCCCTGGACAAGTCTTGAGACAGATTTCGACAACCCCCAGATTCGTTCCGCCCGTATCATTCTTGCAAACGCAGTGAGGAATTGGGGTCTCGCATTGCTGGGGGTTCTCGATTTTCTCAACCCGGTCGGCGAGCTTGAGATCCTCCTGCGTCAAACGCGAAGAGAGTTCGTCAAATTCATCGGAGTTGAGTTTATGGCGAGAAATCGGAGGTAGTTGGAATTGCAATGGGGTTGATATGCCGTCTGAGGCAATGGTGATAACGGCCTCTGTGAAGCCTTCCTGTGGGATCAAGTTTGGCCGCTTGCAATTAAAGGTAACCGCTTTATTTAGTGGCAGGCGCACTCGGCCGCTCTCTTCTACCTTCTCGCCTACAATGAGATCACATGATGCGTCGCCACGGATCGTTGGCTCGCTGGCGATTAAATTTTCGTTGCTTGTATGGTTGGTTAGGATAACTGTAAGGACGGTCCTGTCCGGAGAGAGCGCAGGTTCTACCCTGATCTTTGCTGCGTGGGCGTCCGCGCAGCTTCTCAGGACATCCAGCGCAGGCTTTACTATGTTGTCATGATACTCGTATGCGGCTTTTTCGCTACTCTTCAAGTGTTTGTTCGTTTCGCACCATTCCTTGGATTTCCTCTGGCGCCGCTCTCCTCGGCCATCTGCGGAGATGACATCGGGAATCCCAATATCGAGACTCTCCCCACTCTGTGATCTGATGATCTCAGATCCACAGTCTTGCTGGTAGATCCAAGCGTCAATGTTGTCGTAGCGAATACTGATCCTGCGCTCGGATGCAATGCTTCTTGCGTACTCGATGCAAACCTCAGGGGATGCAGCCGTAGCTGTCATCGGCCAAGCAGCCAGCGCAAGGCCTAAGACGATCATTTTCTTGATCACCACGTAGTTCTCCACCTGGCCCCTCTCTTTCATTGATTGCTCCCGGTTCCCTACCGGGGCTAGTACTGATACGACTCTTTTTTTCCTCGCGATCACCACAGCTAGACGGACCCTCCGCCGCTTTTCCCATCCCACCTTTCCCACCCTTCCCCCCGCCCTCCCTCCCGGTGTACCATCCGCCCACCCAAAGGAGCCCCAGCATGCCCAGAGCGCCCATCAATTCCACGGTTGGTGATTGGATGGACCTTTCCGAGAAGGTCACTCCGGAAGTAACGGCGGGCGTCGTTCCGCTGGAGCACGCCCATGTGAAGCTTGTGGGATATCTCGGAGAGGTCCAGAAGCTGCTCGTCGAGCGAGACTCCTACGAGGCTCAGAAACAGGAGGCGACGAAGAGGATCCGCGAGATCCTCCCCGCCGGATGCAGGACGGCCACCCTGATCCGCAAGATCCTCAAGGACCACTACGGTCCTGACAGCGAGCGGCTGGCCGCGTTCGGGATTCAACCGTTCCGCCCACAGAAGCGCGGCCCGCGCAAGCCGAAGCAGGTGAAGGATGCCGCCGCGAGCCAGGACGTCACAGATCCGAAGACGTCCGGCGATCCTTCGCGCTGAGACGCCGCTTCTTTACTTCGCTTCGTATCTCCAGGGAACGCCGTTCTCCCTCTCTACAACGGTTCGCTGTCCGGAGGGACGGCCGCCGTCCCTCTTGACGGCGGTCTGGCGCCGGAGGGACTGCGATTGTCCCTTACGGAAACGGTATGGGTTCCGGAGGGACGGTGACCATCCCTTTGTACGACGGTCTGTATCCCGAGGGATGGCGATCTTCCCTTCAGGAGACGGCTTGTTGTCCGGAGGGACGGTCTCCATCCCTTTCGACAACGGTCTGGAGCGCGAGGGACGGTAACCATCCCCCGGGAAGACGTTCTGGTGTCAGGAGGGACGGTCGTCTTCCCTCGCTACATCGGTCTGGCGCGGGAGGGACAGCCGCTGTCCCTCGGAATGCAGAGCGTTGTACAGAGGGACGGTCACCATCCCTCGGGAGATGGCGCGTTGTCTGGAGGGACGGTGACTGTCCCCGGGGTTTTCAAGGAGCTGCGGCGGGCGCCGGGCCGTCGTTGGCCTTCGGAGCGGCTTTGGCGAGGCAGCGGGCTTCAGCGTCTTCCCGGCCGAGAGAGCGCCAGAGAGCGGCGGCTTCTTGCCATCGTCCACTGCGTTCCGCCTGCCATGCGGCTACCGTTCCCCGGGCTGCATCAGCGCTCAGTCCGGCAGCCTCTTCGAGAGTCCCGATGGCTCGCTCGGTCTCCCCCACGGCGAACCAGGCGCGGGCTTGCCGGACGGGGTTGCGGATCTCGCTGATCCAGTGGCGCCTTGCCGTGGCGGCGCGTTCGGTTTCTCCGATCTGTGCCCAGAGGCGGGCGGCGCGTCTCCAGGACTGCGCGGCTTCGGCTTCCAGCGCCTGGCACTTCTTCTCCAGGGCCCGGAGCTGGCAGACCTCCTGCCATGCCTGGCGCTCTTTGTCGAGGAAGATGAACCAGGGGAGCTGCGGCAGCTTGGGAGTCAGGGCCGCGATCCGCGCCCGGGCGAGGTTGGCGGCTTCCGTCCAGGCTCCTGAATCCACAAGCTCCCGTACGTGGGCGAGAAGCCGGAGGTCTGGTTCGGGCTTCACATCTTCCAGGCGCGCCACCTCCGGCCAGTCGCCGGCCTGGACGTAGAGGTCGAACGCGCGCGACCTATCGCTGACATTGCCGAGCTTCTCCCAGATCCGCGCCGCCCGGCCGGGACGGCTCGCCTCCAGGGATCGCGCCCGGTTGCGCGCCGAGTCCTCCGGCTGGCGGGCGAGGCGGAAGGCCGCGGCGGCGCGGCCCCACTCGCCGGCGGATTCGTAGTGACGGCCGAGGGCCAGGGCCGTGCGCGCCTTGTCGCCCGCCTCCCGGAAGCAGCGGGCGGCGTCTTCGTAGCGCCCGGCCTCCAGCCAGGCCTCGCCGGCGGTCGCCGGGTCGCCGGCCCTTTCGGCGCCTCGGGCTTTCGCCTCCAGGGCCTTGGGACGGTTGCCGGCTCGCTCCCAGGCGCGGGCGGCGTCGGCGGGACGGTCGAGCGCCTCCCAGCCGGCGGCGGCCTCGGCCCAGGCCTTGCGGCGCTCCAGGAGGCGCAACTCGCAGGCCCGCGCTTCCCGCTCCATCCCTTCCTGGCGGTAGAGCGTGAGCGCCTCTTCGAGCCGGCCCAGCCGTTCGAGGAGGGGCGCCTGCCGGCTGGCCACGCCGAGACGGGTCCAGAGGGCGAGGGCTCCGCTCCAGTCCTCCATCTCCTCGGTGGCGCGGGCCAGAGCCTCGGCTTCCCGCTCGGGCAGGCCGGCGCGGCGGAAGCACTCGGCGGCCTGGCGGAAGTGGCCGCGCTCCAGGAAGTAGTCGCCTTCGCGCGCCCAGTCCGCGGGGGAGGCCGTGGGATGGAAGAGGTGGCCGAGGCTCTCCAGGGTGCCGTGCTCGATGCCGGCCGCGGAACCGCTCCTGCCGCCAGAAGGGATCGGGCTCGGCCCCCTCGTAGAGGGCGAGATGCCGGCGCGCCCGCGTCACGGCCACGTAAAGGTGCTGGAGGAGGCGTCCGAAGCGGGGCTCGCGGGCGAGGCGCTCGTCTCCCCGGAGGAAGCGGTCCACGAGGTCCCGGTCCGGCGCGAGGAGCTTCCAGAGGACAGCCGTGTCGAACTCCAGCCCCTTGGCCTCGCGCACGTGGAAGACCCTGCTCGGTGCCGAGCCGCTCGCGCAGCCGCTCGGTCTCGGCGTCGTCGAGGGTCAGCACGGCGCAGCGCGGGCCGAAGCCGGCGATGGCGGCGAGCAGATCCTCCTCGGGAGCCGGCACCTCGACGGGTACCGGGCCCTCGATCGACGCCTCCTCGGGGTCGTCCTCCTCGGTGCGGCCGAACACCTCGCGGCGCAGCAGGAGGAGGGCGTTGGCCAGCTCCACCAGCGGCCGGACGCTGCGCAGGTTGCGCCGCAGCCGCAGCACGGGCGGGGCCGTCTTCGCGTGGGCGACCTTGCCCGCCAGCCGCCGCACCTCGGCCCAGCGGAAGCCGCTGGGGTTGACGATCTGCTGCGTGTCGCCGGTCAGCAGCACGCCCGAGAGGTCCTGCCGGCGCGAGAGGGAGAGGACGAAGGCCACTTCCAGCTCGGTCAGGTCCTGAACCTCGTCGCAGACCACGACGTCGTACCGCTTGATCTTGCGCTGGCGGGATTCGGCCCTTGTTTCGAATAAGGCGCGGCGGCAGAGGTCGATGCGGTCCGACCGCCCCTCCTCGGCCAGCCACTCCTGGTAGCGCTGGGCGATGCGGTAGATCTCCGGCCGCTCGTTGACGAAGAGCGGCGCCCGCTTGCGCCCCAGCTCGAAGTAGGCGGCCTCGTCGAGCATGGGCTGGGTAGGGAGAGGCAGGCGCCCTTGAGGATGCTGCGCAGCTCTTCCCAGACCAGGGCCGGGTCGAGCGACCGGCCGGACTTGCGGAACCACTCCCGGAACAGCGGCTCGTTCATGGGCCGCGCCTGGTGCTCCCGGAAATCGCGGGGGACGAGCGAGCGGTAGAGGTCGCCGAAGGTGAAGAAGTCGGGCGGATTGCGCTCGGGGTCACCGTCGCGGACACCTCGGGCGAGCAGGAGGTCGTGGCACCAGCCGGCGGGCGTGCTCCACCAGGGCCGGGCTGTAGGAGAGGTAGAGGGCCGATCCGGACGATGCCGGCCGCCGCGGCCAGCCGGTGGGCGGCCACGGTGGTCTTGCCGCTGCCGGCGCTGCCGGCGAGGAGCACCGGGCCGGGCGCGTTCAGGACCTCGTACTGCTCGCGGGTGAGCTTGAGCTCCAGCTCGTCGCCGCCCGCGTCGAAGAGGCGCTGGAAGTCCTCCTCCCCGGCCAGCAGCCCGGGGTCCAGCCGGTACCAGCGGACGCCGCCGATGATCCCCTCATCGGCATCGGAGACGAAGCCCTCGGGAGGGAGGAGGAAGCGGAGGAGGGGCTCGGCCGTCGCCGGAGCCGTCCGGAGGCAGCTCGTCGAAGCCGGCCTCGGGGTGGGGCGGCGGCTCGTCGATCTCGAACTGCTCGACGCTCTCGAGCTCCAGGAACTCGGCTCGGGCGAGCGGTTGCGGCGGGCGGCGCGCTCGGCGTCGTCGTGCTCGACCAGGTCCCAGATCTGGAGATGGGAGGCGAAGCGGTCCGGCTGGCTGGCGAGCGCCGAGCGGACCACGGTGAACAGCAGCCGGTCGCCCGGAGTCCGTGCGGGCCTCGTAGACCGGCCGGCCATGCCGCGCAGCCGCTTGACCCGGGTGCCGCCGCCCCAGAGGCCTTCCCGCAGGCGGGAGAGCGTCTTCCACACCCGCGACCGGACCTCCCGCTCGCTCTGCTGCAGCCGGCGGTAGAGATCGGGATGCAGGAGCACCGGGAACGTCATCGGAATGCCTGCGGGTCTCATCCGGCCGCCTTCGCGGCCGGACGTACGACCATGCGGTCGTCGCCCATGCGGCGCGTGGCCCCGGTCGAATCGAGGTGCTCCAGGAGGGGGATGGCCCACTTGCGGGTGAGGCCGAAGCGGTCCTTGAAGTCCGCCACGGAGAAGCGCTCCCAGGAGGTGGCGAAGAGGTCTTGCCGCAGGCTCTTGAGAGCCGACGTGGCGAGGATCAGGCCGCTCGGCAGCTTGGTGAGCTGGCCGCGGGCGATGAGGTGGCGGATGACGCCGTCCAGGATCTGCGGCTTGGCGTTGAGCGCCTGGGCCACCTCGCCCGGCGAGGGCGGGGCGAGGCCGGCCTTGTCGAAGCGCTCCAGCGCGGCCGTCGAGAGCTTCGATTCCTCGCCCGTGAGCTGGGCGCTCCGGCCGGGCAGTGTCACCTGGTCTCCCTGCACCGTGAGCACCTTCTGCGCTTCGAGCCAGCCGAAGTAGACGTCCGAAAGCTCCGCCGCCCGGCCGCGCAGGATGCGCCGCACGGCCTCGGCCTTGGGCATGGACTCGGCCAGGCGATCCTTCTGGAAGTAGTCCTTGAGCACGCGGCGGGCCCGCTCGGTCACCCTCTGCACGGCTCCCGGGGCGATCCAGCGCTTGGCGCGCCCGTGCTCTTCGGGAACCTCGATCAGTTTCTGGCCGGCCGCGAGCACCGCCAGCTCCTTGGCCACCCGCGCCGGCGGCACGCCCAGCCGGCGGGCGACCTCCGCGGCCTCGACGCCGCGCTCGCCCGCCTCCTGGACCCAGAAGGCCAGGGCCGAGCGGAGGTTGCCCTGGAGAGCCGTGAGCGCCTGGCCCAGGATGGCGCCCCGGTGCCGGCGCCAGCGCGGATCGAGGATCTCGCCGCCTCCGATCGTCGCCTGCGGCGAGGGGCGGCGGATGATGTAGCGGTCCCCCCGCAGGGAGGAGACAGGACCTTCCAGGCGGATCTCGACCGGCCCGGTCTCTCCAGGCGCCAGCCCCTCCGCGGAAAGCGGGCGCATCCGCCCCAGGATCTCGCTCGCGAAGAGGTGCACCCGTACGGGCACGAAGCCGCGGATGGGCGCCGAGGCGTCCGCCAGCAGGGTGAACCGGCCGAGCAGGCTCGTCGTGGCCTCGAAGGCCCCGGCCGTGCCGAGCTGCATGCCGCGGGCAAGCTCCTCCAGCTCGACGCCCGTCACCTGGAGGGACGTCCGCTCTCCGGCCTCGGCCTGATCCCGCGGCTGGCCGTGCACCTGGACGCTGCGGACTCGCACGCGATCCCTGAGGGAGCCCTTGGGGAGCACCTCCAGCGTGTCGCCCGGCTTGACGGCGCCGCTCGCGAGCGTGCCCGTCACCACCACGCCCAGGCCCTTGAGATGAAAGGCGCGGTCCACCGGCAGCCGCGTGGGTTTCTCCAGATCGACCGGCGCGGCGTGAAGCGACGCGAGATCGAGCAGCGCCGCCTTCAGCTCCGGGATTCCCTGGCCCGTAGTGCTGGAGACGGGGAGCACGGGCGAGCCAGCGAACGGCGTGGGGGCCAGCAGCTCTTCGACTTCGAGCTGGGCGAGCTCCAGGAGGTCCGGCGAGACGAGGTCGGTCTTGGTGAGCGCCACGATCCCGGCCGGGATGCCGAGGAGCGAGCAGACGGCCAGGTGCTCCCGCGTCTGCGGCTTCACTCCCTCGTCCGCCGCCACCACGAGGAGCATCACGCGGATGCCGCCCAGCCCTGCCAGGGCGTTGTGGAGGAACCGCTCGTGCCCGGGCACATCGATGAACCCGAGCTGGAGGTCCCCCTCGGTCAGATGGGCGAACCCGAGGTCGATGGTGATTCCCCGGGCCTTCTCCTCCGCCCAGCGGTCGCAGTCGATTCCCGTCAAGGCCAGCACGAGGCTGGTCTTGCCGTGGTCGATGTGCCCGGCGGTGCCTACGATGACGCGGACCCTCACCCCCTGGCCCCCTCTCCCGCCCCCTCCCTTCCCCCCTCACCGGGAGAGGGGGAAGAAAGACAAAAAAAGCCCAGAGAGATCTTTTTCTTCTTCCTGTCTTCCCTTTCCCCCTCTCCCGGTGAGGGGGGAAGGGAGGGGGCGGGAGAGGGGGCCAGGGGGTGAGGGCTCACTTCGCCAGGGTCTCCCGGGCGATCCGGTTGATCGTGCCGCCGTCGGCGCTCGATCCGAAGCGGGCCAGCATCTCTTTCATGATCGGCCCGATGGCGGTCGGTCCAGAGAGGCCGCGCGAGGCCACCAGCTCCTCGATGGCGGCGCGGATCTGCCCCTCGTCCACTTGCGCCGGCAGGTAGGCCTCCAGCATCTTCATCTCCGCCTCTTCCTTGGCGGCGAGCTCCTCCCGGCCGCCCTGCCGGTACTGGGAGATCGAGTCCTCGCGCTGCTTGATCGCCTTGCGCACGAGGGAGATGAAGCCCGCCTCGTCCACCTCTTCCCCCTTGCGGCGGATGCGCTCGTTCTTGATCTCGGTGAGGAGCATCCGGAGCGTCGAAAGCTTCTCCTTCTCGCCCGACTTCATGGCCGCCTTGACGTCGGCCTCAATGCGTTGCTGCGGAGGTGTCGTAGTCATGGGGGGATTATAGAGGGGGATCATCGGGGGGATTGCAGAGAGGGGTTGGAGTTGGGATTGAGATTGCATTATCATTTCAGCGTCATGAAACGGGATACCCGACAGCGTCAGGCGATCCGGCGGGCCATCGAAGAGGTGGACCGGCCCCTGAGCCCTCGCGAGGTGCTGGACGCCGCGAGCGTCCACCACGCGGGGCTCGGCATCGCCACCGTCTACCGCACGCTCAAGGCCCTGGTGGAGGAGGGGGCGCTGGCGCAGGTCGAGCTGCCGGGCGAGCCGCCACGCTACGAGACCACGGGCAAGCGCCACCATCATCATTTTCACTGCCGCGCCTGCGACCGCGTCTATGAGCTGGAGGGCTGTCCGGACGGTCTGCGCAGCCTGACGCCCGCGGGCTTCTCCCTGGAGTCCCACGAAGTCGTCCTCTACGGCCGTTGCGCGGCGTGTGCGGCGTGAGAATCCTCCTTCTGCTTTTCCTCGGTTTCTCCTTCGTAATGGCCGCCTGCCGTCCGGCCGTGCCTCCCAAGGATTTCCCCGGAAATAGTGGCCGCCTCCGGGTCGCCGTGAGCGTGCCGCCGCAGGCCTATTTCGTCGAGCGCATCGGCGGCCAACGCGTCGAGATCACGACGATGATCCCGCCGGGCTACTCCCACGTGGACTATCCCCTGACTCCGCGGCAGGTCGTGGCCCTGAGCCGCGCCCGGCTCTATGTGGCCGTGGGGCACCCTGCCTTCGAGTTCGAGCGGGCGCGCGTCTGGCCTCTCCTCTCGGAGCTTCCCCGTCTCGAGGTCGTGGACATGTCCCGCGGCATGACTCTGATCGAAGGCGAGGGGGAGGGGATGGGGGAGGACGAGCACGGGCATGGCCATGAGGGCGGCGATCCCCATGTCTGGGTGGCGCCGGATACGGTGGCCGTGGCGGCCCGCAACATCGCGGCGGCCCTGGAACAGGCTGATCCCGGCCACGCCGCCGAGTACCGCGCTAACCTGCGGCGCTTCGAGGCCGAGATCGCGGACCTGGACCGTCAGATCCGCGCCCAGCTCGGCCCGCGTCGTGGCGAGGCCTTCATGGTCTTCCACCCCACCTGGGGCTACTTCGCCCACGAGTATGGCTTGCGCCAGGTCGCCATCGAGGCCGAGGGCAAGGAGCCCAGCGCCCAGCGGCTCATCCAGCTCATCGAGGAAGCAAAGGAACACAGGGTCAAGGTGATCTTCGTCCAGGCCGGGTTCCCCAGGAAGAGCGCGCAGGTGATCGCTGACGCCGTGGGCGGCCGGGTCGTGGTCGCCGATCCCCAGGAGCACGACTGGCTCGGCAACCTCCGCCGCGTGACCCGTGAATTGAGCGAGGCCATCGGTGCTGAAAAAGTATCTCTCCGGCGCCTCCGCCCGGGCATAAATGCCCGGGCTAATCAAAAGAGCCCCCTGAAGGGGACTCCAGCAGTCGGGTTTACCCGGCTGTTTTCGCGTAGCCCGGGCATTTATGCCCGGGCGGGAGGCGCCCATGCCTGAAACGCCGGTCACCCTGCCCTTGGTCGAAGTCCGCCACCTCACCTTCGGCTATGGGAAGGAGGTGGTGCTGGACCACGTGGACCTGGAGATCCAGCGGCGCGACTTCCTCGCCATCATCGGCCCCAACGGCGGCGGCAAGACGACCCTGCTCAAGGTGATGCTGGGGCTCCTGCGCCCCTGGTCCGGCGAGGTCGTCTACCACCTGCCGAACGGCGGGGACTCTCGCGGCCGGCTCGGCTATGTGCCGCAGTTCTCCACCTTCGACAGGGACTTTCCCCTGCGGGTCCGGGACATGGTGCTCATGGGCCGCCTGGGCCATCACGGGGGGCGCGGCCTGCTGCGCTCCTACTCGCGGCAGGACCGCGCCGCCGCCGACGCGGCCCTCGACCGTCTGGGTCTCCGCGGCATCGCCCGTGCCCATGTCTCCGAGATCTCCGGCGGCCAGCTCCAGCGGGTGCTCATCGCCCGCGCCCTGGTCTCCAGCCCGGAGATCCTCTTCCTGGACGAGCCCACAGCCAGCATCGACGCCGAATCCCGCGAAACCCTGAGCCACCTTCTGGAGGAGCTCAACCGCGCCATCCCCATCGTCGTGGTGACCCACGACGTGACCTCCATCGCGACCATGGTGAACCGCATCGCCTGCATCAACCGGCGGCTCTTCTACCACGGCGGTCCCGAGCTCTCCCAGGAGGTCATGGAAGAGGTCTATGGCTGCCCGGTCGAGCTGGTCAGCCACGGCGTGCCCCACCGGGTGCTCCCTCACCACCACTGAGGCGACCTTGTGCCGACCTTTTTCGAGGCCCTGTCCTACGAGTTCCTGAGGAACGCCCTGATCGCGGGCGTCCTGGCCGCCATTCTCTGCGGCGTCATCGGCACCTTCGTGGTGGTCAAGAAGCTCGCCTTCATCAGCGACGGCATCGGCCACGCGGCCTTCGGCGGCATGGGCGTCTGCTTCTTCCTGGGGATCGATCCGCTGCTGGGCGCCATCCCCGTAGCCCTGGGCTGCGCCCTCGCGCTGGGCGCCGTGGACCGCCAGACGATCCGCTCCTACGACGCCCTGATCGGCGTGCTCTGGGCCGTGGGCATGGCCGTGGGCGTGGTCTTCGTCTACAAGACCCCGGGCTACGCGCCCAACCTGATGACCTACCTGTTCGGCAACATCCTCCTGGTCTCGCGGCACGACCTGATGGTGATCCTCGTCCTCGCCACCACGGTCCTGGCGGTCCTCTTCCTCTTCTTCAAGGGGATCGTGGCCGTGGTCTTCGACGAGGTCTTCGCCCAGGTGAGCGGGGTGCGGGTCCGGTTCCTGATGTGCCTGCTGCTGGCCATGATCGCCCTCTCGGTGGTGATCCTGATCCAGGTCGTGGGGATCATCCTGGTAGTGGCCCTGCTGACCATCCCCTCCGTCATCAGCCTGATGCTCTGGAAGGATCTGCGGAGCGTGCTCCTGGGCTCTGTGCTGATCGGGGTGGGGATCACCCTCGGCGGGCTGGTCCTCTCCTTCTACTACGACCTCCCCTCCGGGCCGGCGATTATCATCCTCGGCGCGGTCCTGCTGGTGGGGGCGTATGGGATGAAGAAGGTGCCGCGCCGGACCCTCACCCCCGGCCCCTCTCCCGACCCCTCCCTCCCCCCCTCACCGGGAGAGGGGAGAACGTACTAGGCGAATACCAGTCGACCCCTGGGCGCCGGGATCGGACGCCCCAGATCGCGAGCGGTCTCGATCCACTCCGAGACGATGACTCCCAAGTTCTTCAAAGCCTCTTCGTAGGTCGGACCATCGGCCGCGCATCCGGGCAGCTCCGGAACCTCCGCGATGAAGGCTTCGTCTTCGGGACTCCAGAAGAGGATGACTTCGTATTGTATTCAGAGCTCATGTTTCGCCTGCTCCAGCACGGCGATCACCTGCTCATGACTCACAGAAGGGAAATCCTTGAGGAACTCGGAGATGGGGTATCCGGCCCTCAAATAGTCGATGAGACTCTGGAAAGGGACTCGAGTCCCAAGGAAGACGGGCGTACCACCCAAAATGTCGGGATCACTGTGGATCACGGGCAAAGGCTGCACTGAGATCTCCAGTGCCAGTATAGCGATGAACGGCCTCTACCTAGCCCTATGCGCCGGGATCTTCTCCAACTCCTCGCGGAGCCGTTGCTCGGCATGCCACAGGTCATAGGTCTGCTGCATGCGCAGCCAAAGTCCCGGACCGTTGCCGCAGAACTTCCCCAAGCGCACCGCCATCTCCGGGCTGACCCCGGAGGCGCCGGAAAGCACCCGATGGAGCGTCTGGCGCGTGACGCGGAGCTGTCGTGCGGCCTCGCTCACCGTCAGGTTCAAAGCAGGCAGCACGTCCTCACGCAGCATCTCCCCGGGATGAGTGGGGGACCGGTTTGGCCTTTTGCGTACCAGGAATTCTTCAGACATCTTCCCCCTCACTAGTGGTATTGCTCCAGATCCACCCGCAAGGCATCGCCTTCTTCCCATTCAAAGGTGATGCACCAGGGGCCATTGACGTGCAGGCTGTATCGCTGCGGCTTTCCATGGAGCGGGTGGTAGTTGAAGCCGGGGACATCCAGGTCAGAGAGAGTCTCAGCATGATCCAGGGCATCGAGTCTCCGCAACGCCCGTACCTGCAGATCATTTCGTATCCTCCGGCTGGAGCCCGTCTCGAAAAGCTCTGCGAGGCCTTTGTGCCGGAAGCTCCGTATCACGACCGTAGGTGTAACACGAGACGTTACAGGTCGTCAAGCAGCCGCCCACACGGCACGCCCCTTGCTGGAAATCTAGGACAGCCCCGTTCGCGCGCTGGTCGGCGCGACAGGGACTGTTCACTCCCTCTAGGAGGTACCCATGGCCGTTTTGACCCGTGACCAGACCCAGGCTCCACCCTTGAGCGCCGCCACCCGGGAAGAGATCCAGAACCTCCTCCAGACCCCGGGCCGACCGTGCGTCTCCATCTACATGCCCACTATCCGGGCCGGAGCCGAGACCCAGCAGAACCCCATCCGTCTCAAGAACCTCCTCCGCAGAGTCCAGGAGCGGCTCGAAGAGACGGGGATGAAGGACACCGCCGCCGCCGAGCTGATGGCGCCCGTGCGCGAGCTCGTGGACGACCAGACCTTCTGGCAGCAGCAGGCCGATGGTCTCGCCATCTTCCGCTCGCCCGAGGTCCTCAAGACCTTCAGGCTGCCCACCACGCTCGACGAGAACGCCGTGGTGGAGAACCGTTTCCACCTGAAGCCGCTCTTCTCCCTGGTCAACGGGGACGGCCGGTTCTACGTCCTGGCCCTGAGCATCAACAGCCTCCGGCTGATCGCCGCCTCCCGGCACAGCGCCGAGGAGCTCGAGCTGCCCGGTGTGCCCCAGAGCCTTGCGGAAGCCCTTGGAAAGCTGACCTGGGATAACGAGCAGCTTCAGCCGCGTCCCAACCCGAAAATCGCGAGGGCGGGCATCTACCACGGCCACGGCAACCGGGAGCAGACTCTCAAGCCCGAGATCCTCCAGTACTTCAACCTCGCCGACAAGGCCCTCCAGAAGTACATGGACCGCGATGCTCCCGTCGTGCTGGCGGGCGTCGAGTACCTGCTCCCCCGGTACAAGTACACGACCGAGCACCCGAAGGTCCTGGAGGAAGGCCTGACCGGCAACGCCGACCTCCTCTCAGCGCAGGAGCTGCGCGACGCCGCCTGGGAGATCGTCGAGCCCTACTTCCTGGAGGACCGCCGCAAGGCCGCCGAGCGCTACGGCGACCTCTCGGGTTCGGGACGCTCCTCCAGCAGTTACCAGGACATCCTGCCGGCGGCGCACGACGGCCGGATCGACACTCTGTTCGTGGCTCGCGGTGTCCGCCTCTGGGGCTCCTACGATGTTCAGAAGCGCGAGGTCCGTCTGGAAGAGGACCAGGACACTCAGCGCAACCATAGCGAAGACCTCCTCGACCTCGCGGCGGTCCAGACCTTCTTGAACGGCGGCACGGTCTACGCGGTGCCCCAGCAGGAGATCCCGGACGGCCAGGCGATGGCGGCGATCTTCCGGTATTGATGCCTCACCCCCTGCCCCCTCTCCCGGCCCTCCGCCCGCCCGGCCAGGGAGAGGGGGATTTTGTTGAAGCGGTACAGCCTGTAGGGTGCGCTCGCGCACCAGGACCGCCGTTGAAGGTGCGCAGAGCACATCCTACGGGCAATACCCTATCCTCTGGGCTCCCCCCTCTCCCCGGCAGAGGTGGGCGGAGGGCCGGGAGAGGGGGCAGGGGGTGAGGGCATATACTCCGGCACCGTGACCGCCCCTCCCATCCCCCTCCGCGAAGCCACCAAAGTCTGGGCCAAAGTGGCCGCCCTCTCCTTCGGCGGCCCGGCCGGCCAGATCGCGGTGATGCACCGCATCCTGGTGGAGGAGAAGCGTTGGATCGACGAGGAGCGGTTCCTCCACGCCCTCAACTACTGCATGCTGCTCCCCGGTCCCGAGGCGCAGCAGCTCGCCGTCTACATCGGCTGGCTGCTCCACCGCACAATCGGCGGCCTCATCGCCGGCATCCTCTTCGTGCTGCCCGGGTTCATCTCGATCCTGACCCTCTCCATCCTCTACGCGGAGTTCCGCGATTCGATCCTGATCGCCGCGCTGTTCTATGGGCTGAAGCCGGCCGTGGTGGCCATCGTGGTCGAGGCCGTGGTGCGGATTGGCAAGCGGGCGTTGAAGGACCGCTTCCGTATCCTCCTCGCCGCCCTGGCTTTCATCGCTATCTTCTTCTTCGAGGTGCCGTTCCCCATCATCATCGTGGCGGCCGGGCTCGCGGGGTACCTGGCATTCCGCTGGTCCGGCGAGACGGCGCCTTTTGAGGCCCAAACTACCACGACACGCCCATCCCTCGCTCGGGGAGCCAAGGTGCTCGCCATCCACCTCGTCCTCTGGTGGGGACCGGTTCTCCTGCTGGTCCTGGCGCTCGGCCGGGGGCACGTCCTGGTGGAAGAGGGGATCTTTTTCAGCAAGATGGCGGTGGTCACCTTCGGCGGCGCCTACGCGGTGCTCGCCTACGTGGCTCAGCAGGCGGTCGAGGTCTACCAGTGGCTGCGGCCGGGCGAGATGCTGGACGGCCTGGGGATGGCCGAGACCACGCCCGGCCCGCTGATCATGGTGCTCCAGTTCGTGGGCTTCCTTGGCGCCTTCCGCAACCCGGGCCCGTTCTCGCCCATTGCGGCGGGGATCCTGGGCTCCGTCGTCACTGTCTGGGTGACCTTTGTCCCCTGCTTCCTCTGGATTTTTCTGGGCGCGCCCTACATCGAGGCCCTGCGCGGCCGGCAGTCGCTCACGGCCGCCCTCTCCGGCGTGACCGCGGCCGTGGTGGGAGTGATCCTCAACCTCGCCGTCTGGTTCTCGGTCCACACCCTGTTCGCCCGGGTGGACGAGGTCCACGCTTTCGGAGCCCGGCTCCTGGTGCCGGACTGGGGGACCCTCGATCCCGCCTCCCTGGCGCTGGCCGCCGCCGCCATGGTGGCGATCTTCCGCTTCAAGCTGGGGATGGTGCCGGTGCTCGTGGGGAGCGTGGCCGTGGGGGCGGCGGTAGCGCTGATCCGGTAGGCCCTCACCTCCCCGGCCCTCCTCTCCCATCCCTCCACCCACCCCTGCCGGGGAGAGGAGGGAGAAAGACATAAAGAATCGATCGTCTTTTCTTGTTTTCTTTCCCCTCTCCCCGGCAGGGGCGGGCGGAGGGCCGGGAGAGGGGCAGGGGTGAGGGCTTTTCCAGATTGCGTTATCTTTCCCGCCAAAGGTCCTGAAAGTCGGGAACAGGAGGCTGGGAGATGATCAGAAGGAAGAGTCCTCTTTTACAGGCCGCGGCCCGCGAGCTGCGGAAGGAGCAGACGGCTGCTGAGCAAGCGCTCTGGAACCTGCTGCGTGACCGGCACCTGCTGCGTGTCAAGTTCCGGCGGCAGGTGCCGATCGGTTCTTTCATCGTCGATTTCTACTGTCATCGTGAGAGGCTCGTAGTGGAGTTGGACGGACCGATCCACCAGGAGCCTCTGCAGAAGACTCACGATGAGAACCGGGACTTTTATCTCCGCTCCATCGGGCTCACCGTACTCCGGTTCACCAACGACAGGATCTTCCAGGAGCCGCAGGCGGTGTTGGCAGAGATCCACGAAACGGTAAACCGGCGGCTGGCTTAGGTCCTCACCTCCCCGGCCTTCCACCCCTGCCAGGGAGAGGAGGGAGAAAGACATAAAGAATCGGCCGTCTTTTCTTGTTTTCTTTCCCCTCTCCCCGGCAGGGGTGGGTGGAGGGCCGGGAGAGGGGTAGGGGTGAGGGTTCAGCGCCGCACGATCTCGCTGATCCGCACCCAGCGCCGCCGCACCTCCTGCCAGTCCTGGCGCACCTCGGGGCTGGGGTGGACCTGGCTCATCAGCCGGTCCACCTGCGTGGCGGTGTCGGCCAGGGCGCGGAGGCGGTCGACGATCTCCTTCCGGTTCTGCGGGGTGCGCAGCCGGCCGCGGGTGAAGAGCCCGTCCTTGAAGCGCTTGTTGAGGCGCTCCCCGGCCTCGGCCAGGAGCTCGATCTGCCCCAGGAGCTGCTCGTCGGCCGGAGTCAGCTCCGTGCCGCCGTCCTCCTTCTGCTCCAGGAAGACCTCGTAGGTCTCGATGAGCTTCTCGCTCGCGGTGACCAGCTCCTGGCTCGTGCGGCGCAGCTCGTCATAGGGCAGCTCTCCCTCGGAAGATACGGAGGGCTCCGGCGCCGGCTCGTCCGCAACCGGCGCGGCGGGCTCGGGTGCCTCCTCGGAGACGGCAGGCGCCGGCGTCGGCTCGGGAACGCTGGACGGCGGAGGAGCCGCGGGCTTCGGCACCTCCTGCCGGCGAGAGGGCTCCGGCCGCGGAGGCTGGGCCGTGGCGGTCGGCACGGCGGCCATGGTCGTCATGGGCTCCGATGCCGCGGGAGGCGGCGCTGTCTGGACAGGAGTTTCTTCGGTGGAGATCGGCGTCGTCTCGGTCTGAACCGTCTCGACCGGTCCGCGGCGGGTCCAGAGGAAAGCTCCCACCGCGATGACCATCAGGAGAAGGACCGCTGCGACCACACCGCCTTTCCATCCCTTTCCCTCCACCGGACGGTACGAGGTGCTGGCGACCGGGGCCGGCGCCACGTTCGTCGGCAGGGACGGCGGAGGAGGCGGCAGGCGGGTACGGTCTGTCTCGATCGTGGCCGGCGACGCCGGGGGTGCCGGGACTGGCGTGGGGTTCGCCTTCGCCGGCAGGACGAGCGTGGGGAAGTCCTCGTCCGTCCGGACCCCAGGGGCGGCGGTCCCGGGACGGTTGAGGTACAGGCGCAGCTCCTCGGCCGACTGGAACCTTGCGGCCGGGTCCTTCTCCAGGGCCTTCAGGACGGCGCTGTCGAGCCATCCGGGGACGTCCGGCACGAGCGAGCCGGGCGGCACGGGAGGATCGTCGAGCTGGGCTTTCAGGATTGCGAAGTCCGTGGGCCCGTCGAACGGCACGCGCCCGGTGAGCATCTGGTAGAGCACGGCACCCAGGGCGTAGATATCCGTCCGCTGGTCCACCTCCTCGCCCCGGATCTGCTCGGGGGCGATGAAGCGTAGCGTCCCCACGAGGAGGCCCGTGCGGGTCAGGTGGCTGCTCCCCGCCATCCGGGCAATGCCGAAGTCCATCACCTTGAGCGTCTCCGCCTCGGTGAGCATCAGGTTATCGGGCTTCAGGTCCCTGTGGATGATCCCTGCCCGGTGCGCCTGCTCGATCCCTTCGAGGGCGGTCGAGAAGAGGCGTATGGCCCGCTGCCACGGCAGGGCTCCACCGGCCTCGATCACGTCCGAGAGCGTCCGGCCGCGCACCAGCTCCATGGCGAGAAACAGCTCGCCGCCGTCGTAGAAGAAGCTGTAGATGCCCGCGATCGAGGGGTGACTCACCCGGGCCAGGATCTTGGCCTCGGCCCGGAACCGCTCCACGATCTGCGGCTCGCGCGCGAGGTCCGGCCGGATCGCCTTGATCGCGACCTCGCGCTCCAGCATCTCGTCGACCGCGAGATAGACGGCCCCCATGCCGCCTTCGCCGATCTTCTCCACGATCCGGTAGTTGCCGACCACCCTGCCGAGCATGAGAGTCCCCTTGGAGGATGGAACGATTCTATCGCGGCGAGGCCCTCATCTGTCGTAATGCCGAGCGAGCCATTACAATCAGGCGGAACGAATCGGGAGTACTTGAATGACGTGCCTGTTCTGCAGACAAGGCCAAACCCATCCGGGGCGAGTGTCGGTGGTGCTCCAACGTGATGAGACCGTTGTCATCTTTAAAGACGTTCCTGCTGACGTTTGCGAGAACTGCGGAGAGTACTACCTCTCGGAGAACATCACCGGAGAGCTACTGGAGCGGGCGGAACGGGCGATCCAGAACGGTGCTGAGGTCGAGATCCTCCGTTTCGCCGCATAAGCCGAACTCTCACCTCCAAAATCTCAATAAAGGGGCTTGAACGCACCCGAGATGAGCTCGGCGAGGCGCTGCTCGATGCTGCGCTTCTTCCAGCTCTCGTAGGTGATCTCCCGGCAGTGTCTCGCGTCCTCGGCGAAGATGGCCTCCATCTGCTCTCCGAGGCCGCGGTCGTAGAAGGCCAGGCTCGCCTCGGCGTTCTCATAGCTCGAGCGCGAGTCGAAGTTGATCGAGCCGATGGTGCTGAAAACGCCGTCGATCACGGCGTTCTTGTTGTGCATCATCGTACGGTTGTACTCGAAGATCCGGACTCCCGCGGTGAGGAGCTCGCCATAGTGGAGGCGCGAGGCCATGCGCACGACCGGCTGGTCGATGTGCCGGCCGGGGACCATGATCCGCACGGCGACACCGCGCTTCGCCGCCTGGATGAGCGCCTCGCGGATCTGCGGGTGGGGGACGAAGTAGGCGTTCTGGATGTGAATCGACTTGCGCGCCGACTGGATCGCCACGAAATAGAGCATGGCCGCGAGCGAGGACGAGTCGCCGTGCGCCACCTTGATCGCCTGGGCCATGACCTCTCCCTCCGGGGCGATCCGGGGATAGAGCTTGTCGCCCGCCAGGATCTCACCGGTCGTGTAGGTCCAGTCCTCGCTGAAGATCGCCTGCATCTGCGCCGAGACGGGGCCGGTGGCCTGCACCATCATGTCCCGCCACTCCTTCGGATTGCGAGCGTCCCCGAGCCACGAGTCGGCGATGCAGAAGCCGCCGGTGAAGCTGATGGTGCCGTCGACGACCAGGATCTTCCGGTGCGTCCGCTGGGCGATCTTGTAGAGGGTCCAGAGCCGGATGGGACGGTACACGCGGGCGTTGACCCCCGCCTTCCGCATGCGGTCCAGGAGCGCTCCGGAGAATTTGCTGCCCGTGCCGTCCACCAGCACGCGCACCTCGACACCCCGCCGCGCGGCCTCCATCAGCGCATCGGCGATGATGTTGCCCGCCCGGTCGTCGTTGAAGATGTAGGACTCGAGGTTGACCGAGGCCCTGGCCTCGCGGATCGCCTTGGTCATGGCGGAGAAGATCTCGTCGCCGTTGTTCAGGATCTCGGCGCGGTTCCCCCCGGCCATCGTGTTGCCGAAGGCGTTCAGCGAGCGGCGGAAGGCGTCGTCCTCTACGGCGGTCGGATGGTCGTACTTATAAACGCTCCGCTTGTCGAGGCGGACCGTGGTGCAGGCCGAGGTCTGGACGAGGAACACGAAGGCCAAGACCCCGGCGAGGAGGCGGCCACCCCAAGAGTGGTGATTGAGCATGGCAAATTATCTATCAGAGTCCCGGTCGGCCCCTAAATCGGCAGCTCCACCGTGAAGACTGTCCCCTTGGGCACGTTGTCCTCCACCCGGATCGACCCCTGGTGGTCCGAGACGATCCGGTGGACGATGGCGAGGCCCAGGCCCGTGCCGCGGCCCTTGGTGGAGTAGTAGGGGAGGAAGAGCTTCTCCTTCGACTCCGGCGGAATCCCCCGGCCCGTGTCCGCCACCTGGATCTCCAGATGCCCGTTGACGGCGTGGGCTGCCACGCTCACCCGGCCTGGCGCCTCGGTGGCCTCGACCGCGTTGTCCAGGAGGTTGATGAGGGCGCGGCGCACCTGCTCGCCGTCGATCTTCACCATGGAGAGGCCCGCGTCCACCTCGCCTTCGACCTCCACCCCCGGCTTCAGATTGCGGTAGAGGTGGATGGTCTCCGAGACCAGCTTCGGCAGATCGACGGTGGCCGGCCGCGGCCGGGGCATGCGGGCGTAGCGCGAGAACTCGTCCACCATCCCCTGGAGCGTCACCACCTCGCGGACGATGATCTCGACCCCCTCCTCGATGGCCTTGCCGAGGCCGGGATCGCCCTGCTGGGACTTGCGCAGCAGCCGCTCGGCGGAGAGGCGGATGGGGGTGAGCGGGTTCTTGATCTCGTGCGCAATCCGGCGGGCGGCCTCGTGCCAGGCCGCGAGCTGCTGGGCCTTGATCAGCTCCGTCAGGTCCTCCAGCACCAGCACCCGGCCCTGTACCTGTCCCTGGGCGTCGCGCAGGCCGGTCACCTTGGCCTCGAAGGTCTTCCACTCGCCGCCCAGGATCATATGGACCTCCTGGGACACCCGGTGATCTCCGGGAGCGAGATTGGCCTCCTTGACCACCGCGGCCAGCCGAGAGCGCTCCACGTCGCCCCAGGCCTCCTCGAAGGGACGGCCCACCACGTCCCCCTCGCGCTGGCGCAGCATGTTCAGAGCGGCGCCGTTACAGGTGAAGATCCGGCCCGCAGAGTCGATCGACACCACGCCCGCGGCCACGTTCTCCAGCACGGCCGCGATCAGGGCCCGCTCCTCGGCCAGCCTCTGGTTGCTCGTGGTCAGCTCGCGGTTGCTCCGTTCCAGCAACTCCTTGTTGCTCTCCAGCTCCTGGGTCATGCTGTTGAACGAGTCCACCAGCACGCCGAGCTCGTCGTCCGCCTCCACGTCCACCCGGTGGGCGAGGTCGCCGCCGCTGATCAGCCGCGTGCCCTCGGCCAGGGCCTGGATGGGCACCGTCACCCGCCGGGCGAGGTAGAGCCCGGTCCACGACGAGGCGAGGAGGATCAGCAGCGTCACCATGAGGAACAGCAGCAGGTGGCTCGCCCGCAGGTCGTCCTTCTGCACCTCGAGCTGGCGGTAGGCCTGACGGTCCTCCACCAGCTTCTCCCGCTGCTCCGAGAGCACCGGGTCGAGGAGCGTGCCCGCGACCACAATGACTGGAGGGGGAGGAGGGCTGTCCGGAGTGCCTTTCAGAGCCGGCCTGGCCACGGCAGCCATCAGCAGGCTGCCGTCCGTGCCGCGCGGCTTCTGGGCGGTCGCGGCCCAGCCGTCCCGTGCGGCCTGCTCCAGGAACGAGCGGTCCGGCTCCGGCAGGTCGGGGATGCCTGACTGCGAGCTCAGGGTGGCGTGGATGAACTCCCGCCCCTCATAGACGGCGAGGAGGTCCAGGCCCATCTCCTGGAGGAGCTCCTCCATCCGCCGGGTCAGAAACGGTCGCTCGCTCGGATCGTTCAGGTCGAATTCCTCGATCTCGGAGAGCACCCGCGAGGCGTCCCGCAGGTTCGTTCCCTGTATGCGGTCGTAGAGGGCCTGGGCCATCGCGTTGCCGCGCTCCAGCACCGGGGCCACGGGCGTGTTGAACCAGCGGTCGATCGATCCCTGAAGCAGCTCCGTGGCGATGGCGAAGAGCAGCAGCACGGGGATCAGCGACAGGCCGATATAGGTCGCGACCAGCTTGAACTTGAACGTCGAGCCCAGCACCCGGTGCCGGCGCTCGACCAGCAGCTTCAGCAGGTTGCGCAGGAGGACGAAGACGACGATCAGGATCAGGATGACGTTGACGTACCAGAGCACGAACAGCAGCACCCGGTTCGTCACCAGGGCGGCCGGCAGGTCCCGCCCCCGCTGGGCCAGATAGAACAGGGCCGTGAAGAGCAGCAGCAGCGCCACCAGCCCCCCGCCGATCAGGCGGTGGTCTTTGCGGTGGCGGAGGATCTTCTCGCGGAGGTCCATTCGGAGATAACCGTAAGGGACCCGAGGCGTTCAGCTCAAGGGATTAACTCCCCCTGGCTCAAGGCTGCTTCGGGGCGTGGAACTTCGAAGACTCCTTCCAGTCCGTGTTGATCGTCACCGGAATGAACGACAACATGGTACGCGACCCCATCTCCGCCTGCACCTTCACCAGCAGCCGCCAGCGATCCGACAGGCCGGCCACCGAGAAGACGGGGAGGTCCCGGACCTCGGTCATGGCCGCCTCCAGATCCTTGAGCTCGCGCACGGTGCGACTCTCGATCAGCTCTCCGTCCAGCCGGTAGTGGACGTTGTAGGCCCGCGCGACGGCGTCGTACGTGGCCGCCACTTCGAGGGTGTTGGTCTTGAGCTTCTCGTCCCACCACCGCTTGCGGTCGCGGGCCAGCTCGAAGCGGTAGAGGATGGGCGTGGGCAGGCCGCTCTCCAGCCGCTCCCGAAACCGCTGATTGAAGGCCTCGTGCAGGGTGAACGTGGTGAGCACCCGGCCGCCGTCGAGGTTGACCTCGATTTCGGAGATCCGGCTGTCGGCGCGAGCCTGCGAGGCAAGCAAAAAGAAGCACAGGAGCGCGAGTTTCGCTCTCATCAAGGACGGGAGTCTAGCATCTCCCGGCCGCCTGCCTCTCGCTCGGCTGCTGAGCAAGGGATCAAGGAGATCCAGAGGCATGCCTCGTGTCTCACCCGGATCGATTCACTGCTTCTGGATCTCCTGACTCTTATACGCGCAAATCCGCGGCGCGGAGGGTCATCGGTTCACCAGCGGGGTAGACCCCCGTCCAACGGAGAGTGTTTATCCCTCCGGGACCCCGGCCATCCCGACGTTGTCAAGCCCGAGGGCGGCAAGAAGTTTGTCCTAACCTAACCCCCGTTTGTCCTGACAGGGTCTGGTGCTTGCGAGGTGCGCCTCGTTCACCTAAGATGAACTGACAGTGCTCGAACAAACTGTAGATCAAAGCCGCGAAGCCGTGGCGAAGATCGCCGCCTTGTGCCTTGCGCAGCGGGTGAATGGGAACGCGGAGGACGTTCCAGGAACGCTCGTGGATGCTATCGCCTCGGGCAAAGGGGATCGCCGCGCAGTTCTGGATGAGACCCGGCGGATCTTCGGCACCGATAAGCCTCTCGATCTCGTCCTCTTCGATACCGATCGGATCGCTTCCTACGTTTTCGAATCCAGCCGTCCACCGGTGATCACGGGAGCTTCGACAATCCTCCGGGAGATTAATGAGCATATCGCCGAGACCCAATATGAAAGGTTCGTGATCTTCTCCGGAGGCGGCGAAGGAATGCTGCTGTTGCCGGCAGGCCAGGGTCGGGAGATCTGTCAGGAGATCAAGCGAGTCTACGCCTCGAAAACGGAGAACGCTCTTTCCGTCACTACTAGCTTCCTTCCGGTCGGGCCTCACGATTTTATCTCCTCGACCGAAGAGAAGGATCCCGCCGGCGGGGTTCGCCTCGTCTCGGGTACCCAGGCGGTGCTCTCCCAGCTTCGCGATCAGGTCCGTAGTGAGAAGGATGAGCGAGGACCCGCTCCCGCACGTGTGGCAGGCGACTCCAAGCGTTGCGTCTCCTGCCGGGACCGCGCTGGAGGCGAGCACACCATTCAGGATCTCCGCCGGGATGCTCCCGTCGATGGCCTTCTCTGTGATCCCTGTTTCCACCGCTGGAACGTCGGCAGGAAAGAGATCCAGGGGATATCTTTCGAAGAGCTGGTGGAGGCGGCGGGACCCAAACGAGCCAAGTCGAAGTACATCGGCTTCCTCTACGCGGATGGCAACTCCATGGGAGCGCTCTTCGGCCGCCTCTCCTCCCTGGCGCAGATCCGTTTTCTGAGCCAGGCGGTGCGAAGGGTCTTCGAAGGCCTTCACTCGCGCGTCAAAGGTGCGGTCCGGGAATTCGCCCCGGGAAGGAAAGATCTGGACCTGCCTGTCGTGAGCTATCTGGGAGGGGGGGACGAAGCGATCTGGATTCTTCCTGGGGCTCTGGCGGTCGATGTCGCCGGCCGCCTCTCTTCGTGGATGGAGGAGGAATCCAAGGCCATCACCGGTCTGCCAGAGCTCCTCTTCAATTGGACGAAGTCGTCTTACGTTACCTTGGGGGCGGGGCTCGTCCTCTGCGGGTACAGCTATCCCGTCCGGTATCAATTCAGTCTGGCCAAGGAGCTTCAGAAGAGCGCGAAAGCGATGTTCTACCGTGCCCCAGGACGAGCGATCTCCTCAATCGATTTCGAGGTGCTCACCGAGGGTTCGCCCTTGAGCGAGAAGCTAGAATCGGCCCGCGCCCTCACCGATCGCACGGAAGATCCAGACTTCCGCCGTTCCTGCCGCCCGTACACCGCCGAAGGTTTCAGTCTGCTCCTCGACAGGTTACGAAGTCTTCAGCATGTCAGGCTGGCGACCTCACAGCTCTACACTCTTCAGGAGGGCTCACGGGAAGGGAGACGCGTCTTCCTCAATTTTCTCAGGTATCAGATCGCCCGCAAGCCGGCCGGCGAGAAGTATCAAGATTGGCTTAAGGCGTTCGGGGTCAAGCCCTCCGATCCAGCCGCGGTGGAGAGCTTCTTCGTCCACAATTTCGCGCAGGGCTCTGGAACCTGGATCTCCGACGGACTCCAACTCGCTCCATTTCTGGGCTGGCGGAAGGATTGAACGGTGCCGGTTCTCGAGATCACCGTCCATGGGCACCTTCTGGTAGCTGGCGGCACGGCGTCCGCCTCCGGCGCTGATCTCACGACTGCCCGCCGTCTGTACCAAGGGAAGCTGATCCCGTACATCCCAGCCACGGCTCTCCGAGGTGCGTTGCGCATTCAACTCGAGGCGCTGCTCAAAGGCGGAGGTTTCGATCACGACGCCGTGGGCCCCTACCCCCTCGACGGGCCGGACGGCCAAGCGCTTCCCGACCTGAAAGGATGTGTAGCCCGACTCTTCGGCTTCTCGGGCCGGACGGGCGAGCGGAAAGGCTCCGGAGAAGGCGCTCTCCGTTTCAGCGACGCTCTCCCCGTGGACCTTTCCCGTGCAGAGTCCGCTCTTCGCCTGCGTCCCGGCGTGGAGCTTGAAGACTTCACGGCCACGGCCGAAGACCAGAAGCTTTTCTTCCGGGAGGTCGCCGAGGCCTCCGCCGAGCCCCTCGTATTCCGTTCTCACCTGACGGTCATCGAGGCCTCGAAGCTGCAAGACGGGGATCTCGACCTCCTCCAGGCGGCGGTGGAGTGTGTTGATGGCATTGGCGCGGGTAAGGCCAAGGGCGGGGGAGAGGTCTCCATCCGCTGGCTCGAAGGAGACTCGCCCACCGCCGTCCGTGTCCAGGGAGACCCTACGACGGCGACCCGAGCCCGGCTCGTCTTTACTCTCGTGGAGCCCGCCCACTTCGGAGACGGCGGTCCGCATGCCAACCACCACGCCACGCGGACGTACATTCCAGGGGCCACGGTCCGGGGAGCCATCGCCTGGGCTCTCTTGCGCAATAACCGGGTGAAGCCGGAAGACTCCTCTTTCATATCCCTTTTCCTGGAAGGCCCGCCGGCGAGCTTCGGCGACGCCCTGCTGGTCCACGATCCCGACTCCGAGCCCACACTGTTTTCGGCCACGGCCCGGAAGCGGCGCGGTGCGGAGAACGACCTGCGAAACACCCTTATGGCTGAGTTGGCCCGCCAGAGAGTCAACGATCTTTTAGCCGAGTCGGGCCAGTATCTGCGAGCCGACGAGAGCCCCGATCGGTTGGATCCTTTTGATGAGGCTCGGCCTGCCCGAGGTCTCGTGCGCCATACACGGACTCGGGTCAGCATCGATCGCTGGACGGGAACAGCCGCGGAAAGCCGCTTGTTCTCCATCGAGCAACTCGATCCCAATCTCTCGTCGAAAGATCAGAAGAAGGTTCTGCCTGCCCGCTTCGTCTCCTGGGTGGAGGGGCTCACCTCCGAGACCGCCGGCCTGCTGAGACAGCTCGAAGGAGTGGCGGTGCTGATCGGGGCCGGCCGCAAGCATGGTCTGGGCCTGGTGGAGGTGGATGTCCGCTTCGAGGCCGAGCCCACGGAAGAACCCGAGGAGACGGTCCGGAGCCTCTCCGCCCTGATCGAAAAGCGTGTGGCCGAATTTTCTCGGAGGGCCGGCCTGGAAAGCTCACCCGCCTCGAATGGCCGTCTCCCGCTGGTCCTCCTCTCCCGTTCGGACTACGTTCCTTCCGGGCGGAACGTCGACCATCCGCTGGCCGAGCCCGAGTTGGCGGGATTGGGGCTACCGGTTTTCGGTCCAGACCGGCGGTTCCTGCTTCCGGGCACCTCCGGTGGCTACGACCAGCGGCCGGAGGACGGAGCACCCCTCAAGGATCTCCTCCCCGCCGTGGGTGCCGGGAGCGTTTTCGTGTACAGCCTCGCCGAAGGCGATCTCCAATCCACTCTGGATCGGCTGATCCCGATGCTGCGGCGAGGAGTCGGACTGCGGACTGAGAGCGGGTGCGGGAGGTTTGGACTGTTCGAGCCGGAAACCGCGAAGGAGCCAGAGATGAACCCTGAGCCGGGAGATGTCCTGAAGACCTGGATGGTCGAGCAGGCCGAGACCATACTAAACAAGGTCAAGAACGAGAGGGATTTCAGAAACGCGACCTCTCAGCTCCGCAACCTCGTGCAGATTACGCAGCAGGAATCCGAGGTCGCGGTGCTCGAAAACTTCCTCAACTATCAGAGAGGCCGGCGGGCAACCCGTGACTTCTGGAAGCTCATTCATGAGCCGGTCGTGAAAGTCCTCAAGGAGATCGAGACGAGAATCTCCGCTCAGGGATCCGAGGCCCGCCGGCTGGCCATCCAGCAGTTCTTCGGATACCTGGTCCGGCACTACATCTATCTGGATCAACTGAACCTCGAAGCCCGAAACCAACCGCGACCGTCCGCGCAACCCCAGAGGTGAGACCGTGAACGCCGCCGACCTCCGCGTCCGCCACCACGCTGCCCTCGAACGAATCGTGTTGTTCGAGTTTCGCTTGACCTGCCAGAGCGGTCTCCACATCGGTGCGGGAAAGAGCGTCGACTTTGCCGGGAGCGATCTGCCGGTGGTCCGCGATGCTTCCGGACGTCCCTTCATTCCGGGCTCTTCGCTCCGCGGAGTCTTGCGGTCTGGTATCGAATCCTTTGCTCTTTCCCTCGGTCTCAACGAGCTCCACCACCGGACCCCCGACGATCTTCCCGCGGGTGTGCCGGAAGACCTTGCCAAAGGATGGAGAAATCTCAGCCTCGTGCAGCGTCTCTTCGGCTCCGTCGAGGGCGCCGAGCGCGATCCCGAAGCCGTCAAGGTCATCTCCTATGGCTCGCGCCTCCAGATTTCGGACGCGACCTGCGAGGGCGCCGCCCAGTTTGAGGTGCGGGACGGCGTGGGAATTGAGCGCGAGACCCGCACGGCGGCCCAGTCCGTCAAGTTCGACGTCGAAGTCGTGCCCGCGGGGACGCGCTTTCGTGGCCGCGTTCGCTTCAAGAACCCGGCGGATTATGAAGTGGGACTCCTTGCTCAGGCGTTCTGGATGTTAAACGAAGGTGTGCTGCTCCTCGGCGGTAAATCCGCCCGGGGGCTGGGCTGGGTTCAGGTGGAGGTCACGACTCCACGGGATATCGAGGCCGCCAAGCTGCTGGCCCGGCAGGCCGGTAAAGCCTCAGTGGAGTTGGGTCCCGTGGAAGAGAAGCTGGCCAAGTACCTCGACAGCCTGCAGGAGCTGGCGGACTCCGCCGCGGCTGCCTCATAGATTCCAGGATGGTGACGCCATGTTCCGAACCCTTCAGAACACCGTAAGCATCGATGTCACCCTCGAGCCGGACGGGCCAATCCTCATCCGGGCGCAGTCCGTCGGTATCGACCCCGGACCGGCCGACATGGAGTTCCAGAGGACTCATCGGAACGGCAAGCCCACCGTCTTCCTGGCTGGCTCCGGTCTCAAGGGCGTGCTCCGCTCCCACAGCGAGCGCCTCCTTCGCTCCTCCGGCCGGTTCGCGTGTGATCCCACCCAGGTGCGTGACGAGAGCTCCTGCGGCAAGAAAAAGATCGGTCCGCCCCAGCCGCCCAACTATCCGCACGCCGGCCAGTGCGGTGCCTGCTTCACCTTCGGCTCTCTCGCCCTGGCGGGGCGGTTCCGGATCGGCGATGCCTACCCGGCTCCCGGCAGGGAGGAGGACGCGAACCGGACCGAGGTCCGCACCGGCGTTGGCATCGACCGTCGTTCCCAATCGTCCGCCCAAGGTGTGCTCTACGACGCCGAGGTCGTGGTCGGTGGCGCCTTCCGCGCCCGTATCAACGGCGAGAACTTTTCGCTCTGGCAACTCGGGCTCATCCTCGCCGCCCTCCAGGACCTCGACAGCGGCCTTGTGCGTATCGGCGGCGCCAAGGCCCGGGGCATGGGAAGCGTCCGTGTGCGGGACTGTTCCGTTGAGTTGGGATTCCTGAACAACGAGACGGCCACCCTCACGGGAGCCCGGCAGATGGAGGGGGACAAGGGCCGGTACGGGCTGCCACCAAGCGACAACCTCGCCGCTCCTGAAGGCGGTCAAGCGCTCCGGCGCGGCGTCTTCCGGGCTTTGCGCTATGAAGGAGACGAGGCCGTTCAAACTCTGTCCGCGGCGCTCGTCGAAGGACCGCTTCAGCGCTACCTCGAAGGGAGGAGCTGATCCATGGCGCGGCGCGGCTTGATGCGTCCCGAAGGGGAAATCCACTTCCAGGAAACCCCTCCTCACAACAAGTGGATCAAGGACCGGCTGACCGGTACCCTGGGGCTCTCGTTGGAGATCCCTGACGGCCAGTTCGTTTCTCCCTCCACAGGCCGTCTCACTCTCACATCCCAGGGTGCGGCCGAGGTGGTTGCGCAGGAAGCCGCTCGCGCTGCCGGCATGCCAGTGATTCCTGGGAGCGGCATCAAGGGTGCCGTCCGCACTCTCTATGAATTGCTCTCTTTTTCCTGTGATCCCTTCGCATGGGCTGATCGCGAGCGGCGGCGGACAGAAGCGAGCCGGTGCAGCCCTCGCTCCTCGTGCGACGCGTGCTCTCTCTTTGGCATCCTCGGCCGGAGTGGCCGGGTCGGTTTCGACGATGCCAGACCCGCTGGTCCGGAATCCGTGAGGGTCGAGGTTCAACAGGTGCCCGTCCCCTGGACACCGCAGAAGCCGGAGGGAGATGTCAGCCTATATGATTTCCAGGAGGCCACGGTGTTCGATCGCGATCGCAGGATCTCGGTCAAACAGCCCAAGGATCTCTCCCGCGAGGTGTTCCATGGAACATTCGAAACCCGTATGACCTTCTGGAACGCCTCACAGGAAGAACTGGGCCGCCTGCTCCTCTCTCTGGGAATCGGAGCGGATGACGCAACCCGCTTCTTCCTTCGCCTCGGCGGCGTCAAATACGACGGAAAGGGCGCCGTGAAGGTCCGGCCGCGGAAGCTCATCCTGGCGAGCCCCAAGCGTAAGAGTCTCGAAGGTGACTCGCTCCAGGAGCAGGCCGTGACGTGGATCGAAGCCGCCCGCACCTCCGCCTGGGCCGGCAAGTTCTGGCCGAAGCTGGAAGAAGTGGCGAAGTTGCTCCGCGGGCCAGCCTGAGGATTGCGCCATGCAGAAATCGCAGGTCGAGATCGTTCAGAACGCGGAACGCCTGGCCTTGAACCTCCAGGCTGGACCGACCCCGGTGAAGAGCAAGAATGCCTTCCTCGCCGTGGTCGCAACCTTCATGAGTGATCCCTCGGGCGATCTTCCGCGGCTCCGCCGGACCCTGGATCTCCTGGAGAAAGGGAGCGGCGGGCACCTGAAGCGGGGCGGCGGCTTTGGCGATCAGGTCCGGGTCGTAATCCGAGAGGTCGGCCGTCTCCTCGACGGAGACGAGTGGGAAGCCGCCGAGCTCAAGAGCCTCTTCGGATGGACCGCGCGACTGCTCCTGATTCGTCAAGATCGCCGTACAGAGAAAGGATCGGAATCCCGCGCCCCGCGGCCAGATCGTCAGGACACCCGCCAGGGTCGACCGCCGCAACATCCACGGGACCGGCGCCCGCCCTTGCCAGGCCGGGAAGAGAAGAGGCCAGCGCCTCCACCTCCCCAGAAATTGGGGGCCATGAGCGGCAAGAACCTGGCTTCCTTGGCTGAGCTGAAGAAGAAACTGTCCGGGCCGGACGGGGAAGGCTCCTGAGATGCCAAGCTCGGGTAGGGGAGTCGATCCGCTCGGTCCCGTGTTCATCAGCTACCGATCCTCAGACGGAGCCGATCTCGCGGTAAAAATGGCACGGGCTCTTCGCTGCGCCGGTGCCCCGGTCTGGCATGACCAGGACGACATGCCGCCCGGCGATACGCGCACCCGTCTTCAGGAAGCTCTCGCAGGCGGCCTCTCCGGTGTCGTGCTCCTCGCGACCCCTGAGCTCAAAGATTCCGTCGTCGTGAAGGATGTCGAGCTTCCTGAGCTGCTCCGGCTCCACTCCGATCCCGATTTTATCTTCGTCATCGCGAGCACGATGGAGAAAACCGGCAAGCCCGGCCACCTCGACTTCGAAGCGCCTGACCGCCTGCTCTCGCAGCCAACCGGCACCCTCGGCTCGCTGAAGCAATACTCTCTTCTGGAATCTGATGCTTGCGAAAAGATCGCAGAAAGGATGGTCCGCCGCCGCATGGATTCCTACCGCAGGCTCGGAGAAGAAACGCTGACGATCGATCTCCAGACACGTCTCGTGCCCCAGGCTTTTACGAACCAGACGGCCCTCGTCGTGCGGACGCCTCCGCCAAAGGACGGATTCCGCGCTCCCTCGCCGGAGACATGGCCACCCTTGCGCTCCTTCCTCGCGGCTCTTCCAGCCCTCGTCGAAGCTTCCGGCGCGAAGCGGGTTCTGCTGAGGGGTGGAGCGCACCTGTCGGCCGCGTTCGCCGTTGGAGCCGCTCTCCCCACGACTGGCAGGTGGCCGCTAATGGTGGAGGATCAAAACCAGATCGTCTGGGAAGCTCCTGGAGACGGGAACGCCCACGGAGCTATCCCTGGAGGAGACTTCCACGGGATCACCTCGCAAGCCCGTGGCCGTCCTGGTGGATCTGGTACCCACCCTGCCTCCCACGGACGCCTTTGGTGATTTCCTGGCTTCGGGATTGATCGATCACTCGGCTTTCCTGAGGATTCGCCTCGCTCAGCCCCGCAGGCTCGTGGCGGAAGAGATCGGCGTTACGATCACAGTTATCGCCGATTTGGTCCGAGACTTCGCGGGCCGGCACGAAACGAATGAAATCCACCTCTTCCTGCGTACATCTTTCCCAAGCGCCGTCCTGCTGGGGCGCCTCTTCAACACGCTGCGGGTCACCTTGTATGAGCTTGAGGACGGTGTGGGACGACCCCGCTATCTTCCCGCGATCACCGTTTCTTCAGGACGTGGTGGCGGGCCGATTGTCGCGGTCTTCTGAAGCCGATTGAATACGCTGGTCTAGCGACCTATAAACCAGCCAGCATCGGTCATCCTGCAATCGAGCCCCGAAGGGTCCAAATTTGAATAGCCCGGCGCTTCAGCGCCGGGAACCGGAGCCCCCCGTCCTCTCCCCGCCCTGAAGGGGCGGAACCCAATGGGTTCGAACGGCACCGCCCCTTCAGGGCGGAAATAGGGATTTGGGGAATCCGGGAACCTGGCGCTGAAGCACCAGGCTATTCAAATTTCGGCCCCTTCGGGGCGTGAAGGCAAATCCCACAGTACAGATCAGGGCAATTCCCACATCCCCGAGCAGGAGGGGGAGTGCGATCCAAGTCCCGTGTCTCAATCCCACAGTGCGAATCAGGGCAATTCCAAGGCGCTCGAGGGTGGCGACAACATCAAGTTCAACCGTGAGTCGCAATCCCACAGTACAGATCAGGGCAATCCATCCCCCCACGTCAGTTTTCAAAGAAACTCCTCAACTCGACATTCTACGCCCCCACCGCCCCCACCTTCAATCCCAAATGCTCATTGAACAGGGCGTAGCCGGGGTTGTCGTGGAGGAGTGTCCGTGGGCGGATTTCCATTTCGCGGGCTGAGAGGCGATTCTCAGCCCGCGAAGGCGGAAGGTGGGCGTGGAGATCTACCGGCATGTCTCGCGGGTCCCCAGGATCGATGCACCGCCTTAGATCCCCTGACCCTATACGCGCAAATCCATCGCGCGGAGGGTCATCGGTCCGTCAGCGGGGGGTTTTGCGGCCCAAAGGGTCGCGAGACTCCAGCCCAGGGCCGAGGCCGGAGGCCGATGCCCTGGGTGTGAAACGACAACCGCCCCACGCGGCCTGAAGGGCCGCCAGAGATTTTGGGCTGGAGCCGGTTCGATCCGCCGAGGGTTCTCGCGGCCCTTCAGGCCGCAGGGGTGTGGGGGCTGTTGACCCAGGGCATCGGCCTTCGGCCTCGGCCCTGGGCTGGAGTCTCGCGACCCTTTGGGCCGCAAAAACCGCAGGCCGACCAGGAATCCGTTCGCGTCTCGGGGTAGGAGTCAGCTCCCCGTCGTAATCCCGCGGTACCGATCAGGCCACGTGCGTCGGAGGCCGCCCTGAAAGGGCGAAATTTGAATAGCCCGGCGCTTTAGCGCCGGGAACCTAGGCCCCCGTCCTCCCCCCCGCCCTGAAGGGGCGGAACACGACGGTTCGAAAAGCACCGCCCTTTCAGGGCGGATACATGGGGATTGGGAAATCCGGGAACCTGGCGCTGAAGCACCAGGCTAATCAAATTTCGGCCCCTTCGGGGCGTGAAGGCAAATCCCACAGTACAGATCAGGGCAATTCCGAGTTGAGACCGATGCTGCTGCTGAGAAGGAGGCTGAAGAAATCCTGTCGCAATCCCACAGTACAGATCAGGGCAATTCCGAGCTTCTCTTCAATCTTCGCCATATCCGCGACCAGCAAATCTCGTCGCAATCCCACAGTACAGATCAGGGCAATTCCGAGCCTGTGCTTCTTCTGCGGCCTCATCGGCTGGTATGTCGAGTCGCAATCCCACAGTACAGATCAGGGCAATTCCGAGGATCGTATGCCGGTTTTGCTACCAACTAAGACTACCTATGTCGCAATCCCACAGTACAGATCAGGGCAATTCCGAGGCAACAAACCCACGACTCCCGCTTCGGCGAGCAACAGCGTCGCAATCCCACAGTACAGATCAGGGCAATTCCGAGGACAAACTCAGCCAGCGCAAGCAGAGCGGCTTCCGGATGGTCGCAATCCCACAGTACAGATCAGGGCAATTCCGAGCCAGAGGCGCTACGCCCCCCAGGTCACGCTCTTCACGTCGCAATCCCACAGTACAGATCAGGGCAATTCCGAGATACTCGTCGGGATCGAGGATGCCCCGTGGCCGACCCTCAGAGTCGCAATCCCACAGTACAGATCAGGGCAATTCCGAGATGGCAAGCCTATGTGGTGGTGGGGAACGGCGTTCATGTCGCAATCCCACAGTACAGATCAGGGCAATTCCGAGGAGTGTTCGGACACAAATACGGCGATCATCGCGAACACAAGTCGCAATCCCACAGTACAGATCAGGGCAATTCCGAGTTTGAACGGCATCCTGCAGAACACGAACACCGCCAGCGAGTCGCAATCCCACAGTACAGATCAGGGCAATTCCGAGCTGTCCTTCTTGGAGGCGCAGCGCCTCTTGGATTGGCTGTCGCAATCCCACAGTACAGACCAGGGCAATTCCGAGTTATTTATACACTTCAAGTTCCAGAAGTTGGATATAAGAGTCGCAATCCCACAGTACAGATCAGGGCAATTCCGAGCCAGCCTTCCCAACCCCTTGCAACTACGTAGGTTAAGGGGCCTGTTTTTCCAACCTCGGTGGCGACGTTCATTTTTCCTCATGGTGCAGCGCTCCTTCCCACGGCGGAATCGGGCTAAGCCGTTCATTCTCCGAGGTTTCCATCGGAGTTCCAACCGGTGTGCCAAAATGGCGAATGGGCGCTGGCATGAGTTTTGTCTGACATGGAGTTTGATTTTCAAAGAACGTAGACGTCGGGGTCTTTGGTGACCTTTCCCAGCCCTCGGATCTCTACCTTCTGCCCGCATTCCAGGCAGAGACGGTAGATGCGGACGCTGTCTTCCAGAGGATCGGTGAGCTTCTCGATCCTCTGCCGGAGACGGTCGAGGGCTTCGGCGTCCAGGAGACATTCAAAGACGGAGTACTGGACCCGTTGCCCGAAGTCTTTCAGCATGTGGGCGAGACGGGTCCGCCGACGGTCACTCCTTACATCATACGAAACTACGATCAGCATGGCAAGCGGAAGGCGGCCCCTCATCACCCCGGCCCTCTTCTCCTCCCCGTCCTTCGGCCGGCTCATGCCCGGCCGCCGGGAGAAGAGGGAGAGGTACGATCATCGTTTGAGCCCGGAGGGCGGTCAGACCCATAGCCCAGCGGCGTGAGCCCTGGGAAAACGTGCGTCCCCGCCAAGATTCAAGAAGCCTCGTCAGAAGGCGGCAGAGGGCATTGGCGATCGGAAAGACGGAGATGTTGCGTCTTGCGTCTCCAGCCCGGCCATGCCAATTACAGCGGCCTTGCCTTCGAGAGACGTTCCGCCGTTTGTGCTATCGGTGAGGTCGAGGTGGACGGCCTGGAACGTCTCTACGGACCCGCCGGTGGTTTTCGGAACGATAGAGGGTCCGGAGGGCATTGAATGAGAACCGAGGAATGTAATTAATGCGTCATCGGCCCCGTCACCACGAACGTGTCGGTAGAGACATCCCAGCCCGTTCAAGATGACCTGCCGGGTGCGCCAACGTCGGGACGTCTCTTCGGAGGCAATACCGTTTCATGAACCTGATCGGTGGTTACGCCTCGGGCGTGGAGATGCGCCAGCAGGAGGTCATGATCAATGTTGTCGAAAAACCCGTCAATATCCGCAGCCACCACCCAGCGGAAGCGGCGGACAGGGCGGCGTGAACGTCAGCCCCCGCCCGGCATAAATGCCCGGGCTACGTGAAAACCGCCGGGTGAACCCGACGGATGAGGCCTTGTCCCGCCCCGGAGGGGCATAGGCATAAAGCCTGGCGCTTCAGCGCCAGGAAAACCGGCCCCCTTACCTCAGGAAGCCCCGGAGGGGCGCAGGCAGTTTTACGATCTCAGACGTTGCCTGCCTACGCCCCTCCGGGGCTTCCTGAATAAATGGGTTCGCTTTCCTGGCGCTGAAGCGCCAGGCTTTATGCCTATGCCCCTTCGGGGCGGGAGGGCAATCCCACCGTACTGATTAGGGCTTTTCCGACGAAGACGATTGTTGGAAGGATCTGTCTCTATGGGCCGAGTCGCAATCCCACCGTACTGATTAGGGCTTTCCGACGTAACCAGGCGCAGACCTACCGTAAGACCGGGCTCATCCTGTCGCAATCCCACCGTCCTGATTAGGGCTTTTCCGACGTACGCGAAGGACCACCTCTACGTGCACCGTCTTGTGCTCACGTCGCAATCCCACCGTACTGATTAGGGCTTTTCCGACCATATCATGGCCAATCTGTTTCACTTCTATGCCGAAAAGTCGCAATCCCACCGTACTGACTAGGGCTTTTCCGACTTATGACAACCATTGACTCCTGGTTTGGCGGCTCATCGTCGCAATCCCACCGTACTGATTAGGGCTTTTCCGACGGTGGCACGAACCTCCTATCGTTCAAGGTGGTCAACGATGCGTCGCAATCCCACCGTACTGATTAGGGCTTTTCCGACGATGTCGTCGCAGCGTACTGGTGGGAGGGAGTGGAGTACACGTCGCAATCCCACCGTACTGATTAGGGCTTTTCCGACGCCGATGAGCAGCGATCCTGCTCCGGCGAGCATCGAGAAGTCGCAATCCCACCGTACTGATTAGGGCTTTTCCGACATCATCGTTCTCGGCGGATCTGGTTGTTCCCACGCTCGGCGTCGCAATCCCACCGTACTGATTAGGGCTTTTCCGACTGGCACTCTTCCAGGCTTCTGAAAACAAAGCGGTTAAGGGGCCGTTTCGTGTTACCTCCCGATCGCTGCTTGGAATCGGGGTCTCTCTGGGCTGTTCGTGTGGCTCGCACTCGTCGTAACTCCTGGAAAGATCAGGGTTTGGAGTCTCCGTGTTACCTCCGTGCCAAAATGGCGATCTGGCGCTGGCATGCTTCTTGTCGGGCATGGGGTTTGCCGCGGGGTTTCCAAGTTTTCAAAGAAAATCCTTCAGGAGGACATTCTACGCCCAAGCTCCGGCACCTTCAATCCCAGATGCTCCTCGAACGGGGCGTAACCGGGGTTGTCGTGGAGGAGGGTCCAGTTCTTTTCGATGGCGAACGTCGCGATGAGGCTTTCCAGGGTACTGGGCGCGGGGAGGCCTTTAGCCCGGAGGATGCGGGAGTTGCGGGCGGCGAGGCGGGCGAGGTCGAAGGTGACCATGTTGACGCGGCGGAAACGGCTGAGGGCGTTCTCGGCGAGCTCGCGCTCCCGCTCGTCCAGGTAGACGGAGAGGACTTCGGCGTGGATGAGGTCCCCCACGCCCAGCCAGCACCAGCCGAGGGCGCGGTCGAGGAAGTCGGTCTGGGGCGTGACGGTGCCTTCGAAGTAGTCGAGCCAGACGGTGGAGTCGACGAGGATCCACATGGGTCAGCGCCTCTTGCGCTCGGACGGCTCGCCGGGCTGGCGGTGGAGCTTTCCGCGGAGGCCGCGGACGTCTCCCTGCTCGTAGAGTTGGACGAGGGCGGTCAAAGCTTCGTGCAAAGCCCCGCGATAGGTCTTCATGCCGGTCAGGCGAAGGGCTTTGTTCATCAGATCGTCTTCAACCTCGACATTGATGCGCATGGCGGGCTTTCTCCTGTGTCTCCGGGCGCCGCGGAACGTTCCACGGCCGAAAAAATACAGTCCGGCGGCGCCGCGGAGTGTATGAATCGGTCCGCGGTACACATTTTTCTCAGGAAAATGTGTAAAGCGGCGGAATTTTCAGCTCTTTGGCGGCCATGGAGCGTTCTACGGCGGCGGGGGAACGCTCCACGGCGGAGATTCTACACACTTTGGCGGAAGAAATGTGTATTGCGGCGGTCGAGACGGGCTCCGCGGCTCGCGGTTTACACATTTCCCGGCTCGGGATGTGTACCGCGGCGCTTGTTCTACACATTCTGGGAGAGTTTTTGTGTATCTCGGGGTTCCAACTGTATCTTTCCGAGCCCGAACGTCGCTCCCTTGCCGACGTGGAGGATCTCGGCGGTGCGGAGGAGCGGGCCGAAGGGGGCGAGGCCGGTGCCCTCGATCTCCAGGGTGCCGACGAGGCCGCCGAAGACCATCTTCGTCTGCTGGCGGTTACTGTAGCGTTCCCAATCGAACCAGTCCAGATGGGTGGCGGTGACGCGGACGGCGGCGGCCTGGTCGAGGAGGCCGCGGAAGTCCCAGTCAAGAGGGGCTCCGGGGACGTGGAAGTGGGCGATTTCGAGGACGCGGCGGAGGGCGTGGAAGGCGAGGGTGCGGAAGTCGAGGGTGGTGGCGAAGCGGTCGCGGACCTTGACGCGGAGGGGAGTCTGGAGGTGGAGGGTGGCCGTTGCGCCGTCGAGCTCGTCTTTGGCGGGAAGGCAGGGGGCGAGGCCGGGGGGAAACCGGGCGCGGCCTTCGTCGAAGAGGGGGAGCCAGGTGCCGTCCGGAGCCAGGGCCTGAGCGGTGTGGAGGGTGAAGGGGGTGCGGCGGTGCCCGAGGCCGGCGGCGGCCATGCGCTCGACGGCGAGGAGGGCGTAGGCGTGGAGCTCGGCGGCCTGGCCGAGGAGGAGGAGGTCGAAGGGGAGGAGGCCGCCGGGCGCGAAGTCCTGGGTGGCGTCCCCCGGCTCGAAGACGTAGGGACGGGGGGCGGTGTCGAGGCCGCGGAGGAAGGGCGGCGGCGTGTCTTCGATGAAGGTCTCGAAGAGGCGGGTGTAGACGCAGGCCCGGCGCAGGCGGCAGGTGTCGCAGGGCTGGTCGGGTCCCATGGCGCAGACGGTGCGGCGCAGGGCGTGGCCGAAGGCGCCGCGGAGCATGGAGCCTTTGTAGGGCGGCAGCTGCGCGGGGGCCTGGGCCTGGAGGAGGACGCGGAGGCGGAGGTAGGGGATGGGGGGGAGGGGGTAGGGGGTGGTGGTAGGCACGGGGGGATTTTATCCCCCCTCGCGGGCCCTCACCCCCCGGCCCCCTCTCCCGTCCCCTCCCTTCCCCCCTCACCGGGAGAGGGGGAGAAAAGCGTTTAAGAGGGAGGGAGAAAGGGCGGGAGACGAGGAGAAAGGCGTGTATTGTTGCGATAATGTATGTCGCCAGATCCTTGGAGGAATGTGGATGACTACCCCCAGGCAACGAGCGAGAGAGCTGCGGAGGAATCAAACTCCTGCGGAGAAGATCCTTTGGGAGCAGCTTAGAGATCGGCGGCTTCACGGGCTGAAATTTCTCCGCCAGCAACCCATCGGTCCGTTCATCGCGGATTTCTGCTGCCGCGATCGGAGGGTGGTTGTGGAGCTGGATGGAGAAGTCCATGAGGGAGAACAGCAACAAGCGTACGACCAGGATCGCGACGCCCACCTCCAAGGCCATCACTACGTAGTTCTTCGATTCTCGAATCAGCAGGTTTTCGACGATCTCGATTCTGTCTTGAAGACAATTTCCAATGCCACCCACATTGCTCCCCCTCCCTGGCTTCGTCCCAGGGCCAAGGAAGACCGCAAAACCCCCTCCAACTCCCCCTCTACTCAGGGGGAAGACCCTTCCAACTCCCCCTCTCCCACAGAGGAAGACCGCCAGCCCCCTTCCAACTCCCCCTCTCCCGGTGAGGGGGAAGTTACCTGAATCATGACTTCCATCCGTGTCCATATCTGTCTCGCTAGGAGTGCTAAGCCAAGAATATTGAACTAGTTACGGTTCTCAATCCGTCTCAAGCTAACTCCCGGTGTCGCAGGCTCGACAACGCCATTGGTTACCTGTAGGATACTTGCGGGGTTGGTCCACAGGAACACGGGGGGCTTTCATGCGAACTAAGCTGAGCGAGAAGTTGATTGCCGGGCTCGAAACCACTAAGAACCAAGAGGACATTCTACACACCATGACTCCTGGAGCCGGATTGCGGGTCTCGAAGGAGGGACGTAAGGTCTGGTTTGTCCTCTTCCGTCCTCCCGGCTCCCGAAAGCTTGCCCGCTACCAACTCGGTTATCACCCCTCCGGAAGATTGGGACCAGGGAAGGGCCGGCCGCTTCCCCCGATGACCCTCAAGGAGTTCGAAAAGGCGTATGCAATATTCCGCGGCATATTGGCCCAGGGAGTGGATCCGCGAGAGGCTCAGGGGCAAGGTGCTTCAGAGGTTGAGGAGGAGAGTGAGAAGGTGGAACCGGAGGCGGTCCCCGCTTTGCTCCGTAAGCTACTTCCTCAGGGCTTCTATCGGGGCAGCGTCGGAGCCCTGCTCGCGGATTACTTCGTGCTCTACGCTCAGCCCAATCTCGCGCCCCGGACTTTCAGGGGTTACATCGCTACCGCGCAGACTCATTTGGTGGGCTTCGTTCAGCTCCGAGCGCATGACCTGGAGGGGGTGACGGCGGCTCTCCGCACGAAGTTGAGCCAAGTAGCTAAGGATGCACCACAGATGACGCGCCACGTTAAGAAGGTGCTGTCGGCAGCCTATGAATACGGTCTTTCTCATTGGCACGGAATACGGTACAACCCCTGTCGGGAGGTGAAAGTCACTGTCAAGAAGAATAGAAGAAAGCGCTGGTTTCCCGATGACGAGCTGGTAACCATCCTAGCGGCCCTGCCGGAAGCTCAAGGATCGCCGCGTCGCGGACGCTTACTTGCTGATGCTGGCGTCGGCGTGTCGTCCCAACGAGGCGGCCTTCGTTGAAGCAGAGGACATCATCCGGATCGGAGAGGACCGGGTGTGGCGCATCCCCGAGCATAAGTCGAAGGAGGGAAGAGAGTTCCTCATCCCTTTGACCGGCCCAATCGGCGAGGTCATCAACCGCCGCTATTTGGAAGTAGGCGGCAGAGGTCCGCTCTTCTGGGAATACGTCACGACAAAGGACTATCCCCAAGCCTTAGGAGATGGAAACGAGCAACTGCGAGAGCTGACGCAGTTAGTTGACATCCGTCCGCATGACTTTCGGCGCACCTGCAGGACGCACCTCTCGGCCCTTGGTGTTCGAACCGAGGTGGCTGAGGCCGTCCTGGCACACGCGGAAGGCGAGATAAAGGCCACCTACAACATCTGGACTTACTGGCCGGAGAGGCAGCAAGCTCTGGCCTTGTGGCATTCCAAGCTCGCGGAATTGGGTGCTCGGGCCAAGTCGCTGGCGGCGTGAGAGTGGGAGTGGCGGCCCGAGTATTACGCCAGAGTCCGAGGAGCGCACCGGGTGTGCGTCTCGACGACTAAGCACACCTGCACTCCATCTGGCGATGCGGCTCATCCCGGGTTTAGGCTTGCCGCAAGCCTCTGTTCACACCACTCCTCAACCGCTCGCTTGTCCCAGCCGACCCGACCGGCTGAGATGGGAACCGAGGTCGGAAAGGTTCCCTGGCTCATCTTTCTGTAGATGGTGGCTCTGCACAGACTTGTAATAGCTTCGACTTCGCCCATGGTGTAGAACCGGCGCAGGCTCTTGTTCATTCTGTCGGTTTTGCGAGACATCGGCGATCTCTGCTCCTTCTTCCTTCTTTGGGCAGCTACGAAATCCCTAGCTCGTCCTCTCCCGCGCACCGGGTAAGGAGGTATTGAAGCGTGCCGGGTCTCCATTAAGCTACCATTAGAGTTACTCTACAACAGAAAGAGGCAGCTCCGCAACTCTTCGCCTGAGGAGTTTCCCTCATCCTTGCGCCCGGGTGGACCCCTGGCCAACCGGTTTTCTGGGTTCGAATCCCTTCTGCTCCACCAGATCCCTCCATCCAGACATTGAGCTGGACATCGGTGGACCAAGTGCGCGTTAGAACTCGTTCCTTGCTTGGCTGCGCGAGGTGGACGTCCAGCTTCCAGGTGATCTGATACCGCCGTGATTACGCCAGAGTAGCTACTTGCAAGCGGATTCGGGGACTTCTACACCCCTGAACGGAGGTTGACTCGTGGACCAGACTGGACTACCTTGCCCTCGCTTGGGCCACAGTCTAGGAAGGGGGTCACTCGTGGAGCCGACAGCGATGACAGTCCGCGCAGTGGCGACGTATCTCAATGTCGACGAGAAGACCATCTACCGCCTCACGAAACGCGGGGAGATCCCGGGCTTCAAGGTCGCGGGTACCTGGCGCTTCAAGAAGGACGACATCGATGCCTGGATCGAGGCACGGAAGGCGGAGGCCACCGTGGAAGCGCACGAGGACGAGCACTCCAAGCGCGGCTTGCGGAGATAAGCGTTGAACGCGCTCGCCCACGAGATCCGCGTCCAGATCGAGGGAGCACGGAACCTCTACAACCGGCTGGTCCTCGTCGTCGGGCCTGCGGGTACCGGTAAGACGACCGCCCTCCAAGCCTTGTGCGAGGAGAGCGGACTACCCTACGTGAACCTGAACCTCGCGCTCAGTCAGAGGCTGCTCGAGCACGCCTCGAAGGCGCGGCCGCTACGGGTCCGCGCTGCGCTGGACGATGTGCTGGCAAAGCTCGAAGGGGATGTGGTCGTCCTCGACAACATCGAGATCGTCTTTGATCCCGCCCTGAAACAAGACCCGCTGCGCCTGCTGCAACTCGCATCCCGCAACCGCACGATCGTCGCCAGCTGGAACGGCGATACCACCGGGCGGACGCTCACCTACGCAGCCGCGGGGCACCGCGAGCACCGGCGCTACACGGAAGTCGATACGATTCTCATCCGGGCGAGTCGCAGGAGCGATGCACGCGCGGCCGACGGAGATGCGCGATGAGGTATGGAGAAGCTCTTCCAGTTCGACCCGATCGAAACGGTCATCCAACTGCGCGAGGCAGACATCGTCGCCGAGGCGCGGCAGCTGGCCCGGACGTACGTGATCTCCGACCGCATGGCCGAGCAGATCATCGACGTGGTCCTGCCGCAGCTCCGGTTCGACGCCCCGCAGGACAACAAGGGGCTGTTGATCGTCGGCAACTACGGCACCGGCAAGTCCCACCTCATGTCGGTGCTCTCTGCACTGGCCGAGCACGGCGAAGTCGCACAAGACGTCCGTCACGTCAGGGTCGCCGAGAACGCGTCGCCGGTGGCGGGGCGATTCAAGGTGGTACGCACGGAGATCGGTGCCGTTGTGATGTCCTTGCGGGATGTCATCTGCGTGGAGCTGGAGGAACACCTGAAGGGGCTGGGTGTGGTCTACCAGTTCCCGCCCGCAAGCACGGTCACGAACAACAAGGACCTGTTCGTGCGCATGATGGGTGCGTTCCAGGAAGCCTACCCGAACCACGGCCTGCTGCTCGTCGTCGACGAGCTGCTCGACTTCCTGCGGACCCGCAAGGAGCAGGAGCTGATCCTCGACCTGAACTTCCTCCGTGAGGTCGGAGAGGTCTGCGCACGCACTCGGTTCCGGTTCATGGCGGGCGTCCAAGAGAGCCTGTTCGACAACCCGCGCTTCCAGTTCGTCGCCGAGACCATGCGCCGCGTGAAGGACCGCTTCGAGCAGGTGCGCATCGCCCGCGAGGACGTCGCCTTCGTCGTCTCCGAGCGTCTCCTCAAGAAGGACGCAAGGCAGAAAGCCCTCATCCGCGAGCACCTGCAACCGTTCGCCAAGCTCTACGGCTCGATGAACGAGCGCCTCGACGAGTTCGTGCGGCTGTTCCCGGTCCACCCGGCCTACCTAGACACCTTCGAGCACGTCTACGTCGCCGAGAAGCGCGAGGTCCTCAAGACCCTCTCCGCAGCGATGAAGCGCCTGGTCGAACAAGAGGTTCCGAAGGACGAGCCCGGGCTGATCGCCTACGACTCCTACTGGCAGAACCTCCGCGATAATCCTGCGTTCCGCAGCCTGCCGGAGATCAAGGAGGTCATCGACAAGAGCCAGGTTCTGGAGGGGCGCATCCAACAGGCATTCACGCGTCCGCAGTACAAGCCGGTTGCGCTGCGCATCATCCAAGGCTTGTCGGTGCACCGCCTCACGACAGCGGACATCTATGCACAACTCGGAGCCACGCCCGAGGAGCTGCGCGACGATCTCTGCTTGTACCTGCCGCTTCCGGAGCCTGATGCCGACTTTCTCAAGACGACGGTGGAAACGGTCCTCCGGGAAATCGTCAAGACCGTCAGCGGTCAGTTCCTGTCGTTCAACGCAGACAACGGTCAGTACTACCTGGACCTCAAGAAGGATATCGACTTCGATTCGCTGATCGAGCAGAAGGCCGGCGGGCTCTCCGAATCTCAGCTCGACCAGTACTACTTCGACGCGCTCAAGCAGATTGTGCTGGAGGACCCGGCGGCCCCACAGTACGTCACGGGCTACAACATCTGGCCGCACCAGGTCGAGTGGCGGGAAAGGAAGGCGACCCGCAGCGGTTATCTGTTCTTCGGCGCCCCGAATCAGCGGTCCACCGCGCAGCCACCCCTCGACTTCTACCTCTATTTCATTCAGCCTCACGACCCGCCTCCGTTCACCGACGGCCAGCAGGCGGACGAGGTGTTCTTTCGTCTGGTCGACGTCGACGACGACTTCCGCCGGTGGCTGCGGTTGTTCGCGAGCGCGCGGGAGCTCGCTCTGACCGCGAGCGCAGGCGCGAAGCAGATCTATGAGCAGAGGGCATCCGAGCACCTCAAGAAGCTCACGACGTGGCTCCGCGAACGGATGACGACCTCGTTCGAGGTGACCTACAAGGGCGTGCCGAAAAAGCTCGCGGAGTGGATCAAGGGGACCGCGGTTGCGCGCGCGTCCGTCCGCGAGCTCGTCGAAGCGGCCGGCTCCGTCTGCCTGGCAACCCGCTTCGCCGAGCTGGCTCCCGACTACCCGGTCTTCTCCACACTCATCACCAACCAGAACCGCACGCAAGCCGCACAGGATGCGATCCGGTGGATCGCTGGCAACGTCCAAAGCAAGCAGGCGGCCGCCATCCTCGACGCGCTCGAGCTGCTGGACGGCGACCGCTTGGTAGCCAGGCAGTCGCGCTACGCAAACCACATTTTGGACCTTCTCGGGAAGAAGGGGCAGGGCCAGGTGCTGAACCGGGCGGAGCTCATCGCCGAAGTGCAAGGTGTCGAGTACGACCTGCGCTTCCGGCTCGAGCCCGAGTGGATGGTCGTCCTCCTCGCCGCCCTCGTGCATTCCGGCGACATCACGCTCACGCTGCCGGGCCAGAAGCTCGATGCGGCGTCGCTGGACGAGCTGGCGCGCACGCTGGTCGCCGACCTGATGAGCTTCAAGCACGTCGAGCGGCCGAAAGACCTTCCGATCGGGCCGCTCAAAGAGCTGTTCGACCTTCTCGGGCTCGCGCCTGGGCTTGTCGTGAGCCCGGCCACCCGCGACGAAGCAATCAAGCAGCTTCAGACCGAGATCGCAAAACTCCTCGATCGAGTCGCCAGGGCCCAGCAGCACGCGCAGGGCGGAGTTCCGTTTTGGAGCGGGACGCTCCTCTCCGCCCAGGAGCAGGATGCTGCCAGAAGACAGCTCGACGCGCTCAAATCCTTCCTGGAATCGCTCCAGGCGTTCAACACGCCGGGCAAGCTGAAGAACTTCAAGCACGACAGCGCGCAGATCGCCGCCCAGAAAGTGGGCCTCGGCCAGCTCGCGACGCTGGAGGAGCTTGCGCACCAGGCCCAGGACCTCGGCAACCTCGCTGCCTATCTGGCGACTGCGGAGGCGCTGATGCCCGCCGCCCAATCGTGGCGCGAAAAGGTGGGTATGCGTCGCGTTCAGGTGTTCGCACAGCTCAGTAATCCCCAGAAGCGTGGAAGCACGCAGGTGCAGCGACAGCTCGCGCAGGGCTTGCAGCAACTCAAGCAGGAGTACATCGAGGCCTACCTCGCGCTTCATGCGAGGGCGCGGCTTGGCGCGAACGATGACACGAAGAAGAAAAAGCTGCTCCAGGACGCACGCCTGGGTCAGCTCCGGAAGCTGGCAGTCGGGATCGAGCTCCTTCCGCGCGCGCAGCTCGCCGACGTCGAGAACCGGCTAACGGGCGCCCAACCCTGCTTCAGCCTAACGAAGGCGGAGCTGGAATCTCAACCGGTCTGCCCGCACTGCCAGTTCCGCCCGGTCGAGGAGTCGGAGCGGCTGGCCGGCGGCATTTCGGCGGCACAGACTCTGGCCGCGGTCGATGGCCAGCTCGACCAGTTGCACGCGGAGTGGACGCAGACGCTTCTCGACAACCTCGCCGATCCGACCGTGAAGCGCAGCATGGAGGCTCTCGGGGCGAAACAGCGTAAGCTCGTCGAGGAGCTCATCGACAAGAAGGAGCTCCCTGGGACGATCGAGAACGAGCTCGTCACGATTCTCCGGCAGGTGCTCCAAGGCCTGGAGAAGATCACGCTGTCGACCGTCGACATCAAGAAAGCGCTTACTGAGGGAGGCACGCCCTGTCCGGTGAGCGAGATGAAGGCCCGGTTTGAGAGGCACCTCGAGGCGGCTACGCGCGGCAAGGACTCTGCGAAGGTCCGGATCGTGATCGAGTGAGACCATGACCACACACCTTTGGGCACGCTTGGTCTGGCACGACCGCGGCTGGGACACCGCGCCGCTGGAGTCCCTTCGACGGCCGGTGCGCTCGGACGCCCGGCCTGGTAACTCACATCTATTTACGATGGTTCGACCTGAGACGGTCGGAGGCCCGTACGCGGCGCACTTCATCCACCGGACGGCGACCGGGGTGCTCGTACGCTCGAAGTCCGAGGTGATCATGGCCGACACGCTGCCGCGGCTCGGAATCAGTTACAAGTATGAGAAGCGGCTAGATGCTAAGGGAGGCCCGGCGACTTCCTCCTGCCCGACTTCACCGTCGCCTTCCAGGGCGACTCCCTCTACAGGGAGCACCGAGGGATCCCTTCGTACGGCGAGAGCTGGGAGCGCAAATGGGCTTGGTATGAGAAGAACGGCTTCCTGCCGCAACTCATCACCTCGGAGGACGGACCCAACGGACGAATCGACGCCTCGAAAATCGAACGGACCGCCCGGCGGCAGATTTTGGGGGAGATGTGAATGAGCCTGCACAACGTCCTTGCGCTATCCGCCGCTCGCTCGTTGGTCCACCTGATCCACAGTGGGGGAAGGTGGAAGCAGGTCTTTCAGAGTCCCGACCTTCACTTGCGGTACGTACGCTCGCTGACGACATGGCCCTTACCCGATGCTGTTATCGTCGATTCTGCAGACGAGTCCGGTCCGAAATGCGCACTAGAATTCAAGCCACCCGACAGTTCAAAGGGCGAATGCGTGAGAGGATTGGGCCAGGCGCTCACGTATCTTACCGAGTACGAGTCGTCCGCGCTCGTTGTCCCTGACCGGGCTAGTGATGGCTTTGAGATCGCCGCCTATCTAGCGAGCGCGAAGAGTGTTCCCGAAGAGGTCGGTATCTATGCCTACCCGGCCGCGTCTGTCGAGCTCCAGGCAGGAAGAATTTCTCTCGATCTCCTGAAGGCTGTAGGCGGCTCTCCTTCGAAGCGGAAGCCAACCAAGCATCCCAACGTCGAGGAGACCTTTTGGGCGTTCTGGCGCGACATCAGTCTTCACGAGTTCTTCCTGGCACTCGACCAGCTTGATCGACGCGCGGGCGCTGCGGATGCGAGGTCGGCGGCTCTCCGCGCAGTCTTCCAGGAGTATCGTCTCCGAATGACGAACGACCCTCAGGGGAGGCCCCGGACCAAACCGAACATCTCCGAGGGCCATTTCTGCGGTAACCTGGGCGTAACGCTCTCCCATCTTGGCCTCTGGGATACCGAGGGTCTGCTCACCGAGGCGGGCCGTCTTCTCGTGCATCTCGGTCGTCAGTTCGGTCCAGCGTCGAACCGATTCAGAGATTTCTTCGCAAACCGAGCATTGATCGAGGGTCGGCATTATGAACTCGTGAAGCTCGTTTACGAGTTTCAGCAGACACGTCGCACTATGGCCGGCGCTTCACCACGCGACTTCCGTGACGCCCTTGAGCAGTTCTTGGAAGACGAGCGTCTCCTTCGAAGGCTTCCCGGTCGCAGGACGACAGGCGGTCGTAGCTTTTTCAAGGCTGAGTTCACGTTCTGGGGGCAAGTCCTGAGGATCATTCGTCGCCACGGGAAGTCATATGTCACAGCGGGAGGCGTGGATTTCGACTGGCCGCGGATCGTGGATTTGCTGGGGCTTCACGAGTAAGGTGTGGATTGGAGAGCTGTTTGATGGCAAAGAGTAAGAAGTCAAGCGGAGCAGGCGAGCTGTTCATCGACTCCTCGGGACAACTACATCTGCTTGCTCAATCCGCCGAACAGCGAGCTCTGGGAAGAGATTTCCCGGACGAAGAGACTCGTCACGCGCAGTTTCGGCGGGCGCTCGCCGAGAAGCTTCGCGAGCCGGCGTTTCGCGAGATCGAGGGTTTCCCCGATGCGACCGATGACGACATCCTCGCGATGTCGGATCCGCCGTACCATACAGCTTGTCCCAATCCATTTCTCGGTGACTTTGTCCAGTTCCACGGCCGGCGGTACGATCCAGAGGAGCCATATTTCCGCGAGCCATTCGCGGTCGACGTGAGCGTCGGTAAAACGGACCCACTCTACAAGGCGCATGCGTATCACACAAAAGTTCCCCATCTTGCCATTGTGCCATCGATTCTTCACTATACGTCTCCCGGTGACGTAGTTCTCGACGGATTCTGTGGCTCGGGAATGACTGGTGTCGCCACTCAGTGGTGTAACTCGGCACCCGGGGATTACCGCCGCGCCCTTGAGGAGCAGTGGAAGAACGAGAAGCGACAATCGCCTGTGTGGGGGCCGCGGCGAGCGATTCTCAACGACCTTTCGCCCGCCGCCACATTCATTGCTGCCGGGTACAACCTCCCGTTCGATCTCGGGGAATTTGCTGAGGCATCTCAGGCCCTCCTTCACGAGGTCGAGGACGAGCTGGGCTGGATGTGGGAGACCCTTCACAAGGACGGAACGAAGGGTCGAATCAACTACGTGGTGTGGAGTGAGGTTGGCGCGTGTCCAGATTGCTCTGGCGAGATTGTCTTCGCGGAGGAAGCGGTGGATCGCGAATCGAAGCGCGTCCGGGACGATTTTCCCTGTCCCCACTGCAAAGCGTCACTGACAAAGCGACGCCTGGAACGTTCCTACGAGACACGCTTCGATGCCACCATCCGAACGACGATCCGCACCCCCAAGAGAAAAGCTGTGCTGGTGAACTATGACGTCGCTGGGAAAACCTTCGAGAAGGTTCTCGACCCGAGCGACTTTAAAGTGCTACAGAAGGCTGCCTCTAGAGCTCTTCCTTCCGAAGTGCCAGCGGTCGAATTGCCGTACATGCACATGACGCATGAGCGCGCACGGCTCGACAGCGCGGGAATTACTCATCTGCATCATTTTTACCTTCCCCGTGCCGCCCTCTCTCTGGCATCTTTATGGTCTAGAGCGACCGCGGAACGGCACATCTCGACTCGAAGAATGCTCATCTGGTTCGTCGAGCAGGCGATCTGGGGGATGTCAGTGCTTGCGCGCTATGCGCCAACTCACTTCTCCCAGGTAAATCAGTATCTAAACGGTGTCTACTACGTCGGTTCTCAGATCGTCGAGGTGAGCCCCTGGTACATCCTCGAAGGCAAGTTATCGCGTCTCTTGAAAGCATTTAGACACGCCTCACCGCGCTCGGAAATGACGGCAATTACGACGGGCTCGTGCGCAGAGCTACCGATCCAGGATCATTCGGTGGACTACATCTTCACAGATCCGCCGTTCGGAGAGAACATCTACTACGCTGACTTGAATTTTCTTGTGGAGTCCTGGCACCGCGTCCGGACGAACGCTGCGCCAGAGGCGATCATCGACCGAGCGAAGAACAAGCACCTTGGCGACTACCAAGACATGATGCGCCGCTGCTTTGCCGAGTACTGCCGCGTACTCAAGCCCGGGCGGTGGATGACCGTCGTATTCCACAACTCCAGCAACGCTGTCTGGAACGCGGTTCAAGAGGCGCTCTTGTCGGCGGGATTCGTGGTTGCCGATGTGCGCACTCTCGACAAGCAGCAGGGTTCTTATCGGCAGATCACGAGCACGGCGGTGAAGCAGGATCTCGTTATCTCGGCCTACAAGCCAAACGACGGCCTGGAACAGAAATTTAGGATTAACGCCGGGATGGCGGAGGGCGCGTGGGATTTCGTGAGACAGCACCTCCTGCACCTGCCAGTTTTCGTGGAAGCCAAGGGAAAGGCCGAGATGATTGCGGAGCGGCAACCCTTCCTGCTGTTCGATCGAATGGTGGCTTTCCACATCCAGCGAGGTGCGACCGTGCCGCTGAACGCCGCCGAGTTCTATGCCGGTCTGCGGCAGAGATTCCCCGACCGCGATGGAATGTACTTTCTCCCAGAGCAGGTTCCTGAGTACGACCGACGTCGATTAGCGGTTGAAGAGCTTTCACAGCTCGTTCTCTTCGTTGATGGCGAGCGGTCGGCGATCCAGTGGCTACGCCAAGAGCTTGAGCGCAAGCCGCAGACGTACCAGCAGATCCAACCGAAGTTTCTGAGGGAGCTACACAAAGCGGATTATGAGCACTTGCCTGAGCTGCGGGATATTCTGCAGCAGAATTTCCTGGAGGACGACCTGGGTCGGTGGTACGTGCCCGACCCAAACAAGCAGATCGACCTCGAGAAGCTGCGCGAAAAGGCGCTGCTGCGAGAGTTCGAGGAGTACAAGGCGGCGAAGAAAAAGCTGAAAATGTTCCGCACTGAGGCCCTTCGCGCCGGCTTCAAGGCAGCATGGGCAGCGCGAGACTACCAAACCATCGTCTCGGTGGCGCAGAAGCTCCCGGAGGATGTGGTCCAGGAGGACCAGATTATCCTCATGTACTACGACAACGCGTCCATGCGGATCGAATCGTGACAGGAGTGCGGCGAGCGGATGACTGAGCTGCGCGAAGGAGGCTGGGCCTTTAGCCGCGAGCACCATGAGGTGGTGCGGGTCATCGAGGCTACGCGGCTGTGGGACCACGTCGCCTACCGCGTCTTCCTTCCGAGCCGGGAGGCCGTCGTCCGCGTCGTCGGCGACGGGCTTGTGCCGGTCTCGGAAGCGACCGACGGTGGACCTGCGAGGCTCGTCTACGCGGTCGCCGCGGCGCGCGTGGCCGAAGCAATGGCGCAGGACGTTCTGCTCGCGCCGCTCGAAGGGAATGTCGAGCCGTTGCCCCACCAGATCATGACCCTCGGCCGGGCGGTCGCCGGGACGCGGGTCCGTTATCTCCTCGCCGACGAGGTCGGCCTGGGCAAGACGATCGAGGCTGGCCTCATCATGCGCGAGCTGAAACTGCGCGGGCTGGTCCGGCGGACGCTCGTCGTTGCACCCAAGGGGCTCGTCACCCAATGGGTCGCCGAGATGCGTACGCACTTCAACGAGGAGCTCCGGTTGCTCGTCCCGGGCGAGCTCGGCGCATACCGTCGCATCGTGGGCGAGGAAAACCTCTGGAGGCGCTTCGACCAGGTGGTCTGCTCCATGGACTCCGTCAAACCGCTCGACGGCCGACGCGGTTGGAGCAAGGAGCAGGTCGAACAATACAACCGCGAGCGGTTCGGTGACCTGATCGCGGGAGGCTGGGATCTCGTGATCGTCGACGAGGCGCACCGGCTCGGCGGCAGCACCGATACCGTGGCGCGGTTCCGGTTGGGGGAAGGACTCGCTGAAGCCGCGCCGTACCTCCTGTTCCTGTCAGCCACGCCGCACCAGGGGAAAACCGATGCATTCCACCGGATCCTGTGGCTCCTCGACGCAGAAGCCTTCCCCGACGCAGAAGCGGTCACGCGCGATCGAATCCAGCCCTACGTCATCCGCACCGAGAAGCGACGAGCCATTGACGCCGAGGGGAATCCGCTCTTCCAGCCGCGGCGGACGCAGCTCGTTCCGGTTGCCTGGCTGCCTCGCCACGCCGAGCAGCGACGCCTCTACGAGGCGGTCACCGAGTACGTCCGCGAAGGCTACAACCAGGCGTTGCGCGAGAAGCGGCACTACATCGGTTTTCTCATGATCCTGATGCAGCGCCTCGTCACGAGCAGCACACGGGCAATCGCCACGACTCTCAAGAAGCGGCTCTCGATCCTCGGCGATGACGAGAGGGCGACAGCGCTGCGCGATCTGCCGCCGGACACGGAGTGGAGCGATCTCGACGGGCAGGAGCAACTGGAGCTCCTGTTCGAGGCCCGCCTTCAGGCCCTGCGCAACGAGTACGGCGAGGTGGGCGGCCTCCTCGAGCTCGCGCGCCGCTGCATGGCGAGCGCACCGGATGCCAAGGCCGAGGCGCTCCTCGATTGGATGTACCGCCTGCAGCAGGAGGAGAGCGACCCGACTCTCAAGTTCCTGGTTTTCACGGAGTTCGTTCCGACCCAGGAGATGCTCCGCGCGTTCCTCACGGCTCGCGGGTTCAGCGTCGCCTGCCTCAACGGCTCCATGGACATGGAGCAACGCCGGCGCGTGCAGCATGAGTTCGCCGGCGAAGCGCGCGTGCTCGTCTCGACGGATGCCGGCGGTGAGGGATTGAACCTTCAATTTTGCCACGTCGTCGTGAACTACGACTTGCCATGGAACCCTATGCGTATCGAGCAGCGGATTGGTCGTGCCGATCGCATCGGGCAGAAGAGGATTGTGCGCGCCTTGAACTTAGTGCTCGAGGAGAGCGTGGAGCATCGAGTTCGCGAGGTTCTTGAGACGAAGCTCCAGACAATTCTCGAAGAATTCGGCGTCGACAAGACAGGCGACGTGCTGGACTCTGCCGAGGCCGAGCAAAGCTTCGAGTGCATGTACGTCGGTGCGCTGCTGGAGCCGACCCAGATCGGCCAGAAGGTCGACGCGTTGCTCTCCCTCGTCAGGGCGCGCGCCCAGGCGGTGCGCGAGGGCGCTGGCCTGCTTGCCACCACGCAGGAGGTCGATCCGGGCGTCGCGCGCGGCGTGTCGGAGCACCCTCTGCCGAGCTGGGTGGAGCGCATGACCGTGGCGTACCTCGAAGCAGCGGGCGGCAAGGCCGAACGCGACCTCTTCGCGTGGAACATCACTTGGCCAGATGGCGCGACGACGCCCGGCGCCGTTTTCCATCAACGGCAAGCCGAGATGACAGGGACACAGTTGCTCTCGCTCGAGGACGTGCGCATCCGTGGGCTTGCGAGCAGCCTGCCGCGCATCGCGCAGAGGCAGCCGGTGCCGGTCGTTCGGTTGCTGGATCTGCCAGTCGAGGTCCGTGGCGTGTGGTCGCTCTGGCGCGTGGCGCTCTGCGCAGACGATGAACGACGGGTTCGCGTGCTTCCCGTTTTCAGACACGACGATGGACGCTCGCTCGCTCCCACGGCGCGCCACCTGTGGGACCGGCTGCTCAGCGAGGAGTGGATCGAGATCGCAGGTCGCCTCGAAGGGACAGACGCCGAGCAGGCCTACGAGGAGAGCCTGGCGCTCGCAAGGAAGCTCGGCCACGACCTGTTTCGCGATCTTCTTCAACAGCACCAGCGGCGCCTTCAACGTGACTGGGAGAAGACGGAATTTGCTCTGACGCGCAGACGTGAAGCCCTTCGCCGGATCGGTCTGCCCGCCGTTCGGCAGCACCGCTTGGCCGAGTTCGAACGAGAAGCCGTGATGCTCCGCGCCAGCCTCACGAAGCGGGAGCACGTCGCGCCCGAGCTGGACGCCATCGTGCTCGTACGTGTCGAGAGCGAATCATGAGCGACTGGCGGGATCACATTCTCGCGCACTTCGCGCCGCAGACCTCTCGGCTCACGCTCGTCGCGGACCCCGACAGCCTCCTCGTCGAAGAGGGTATTGTCAACGCGATCCGCACGCGCGGATTCGACCTCATCCCGTTCGACGATCCGGTGGCCTTCCGCTTCGCGTACGAGTCGCAGTACCGTCAATGCTGGGATCGCGGAGAGAACACGGAGCTGGTCGTCGTTCTTCGTGCGGAGGAGGACGATCTGCGCAGCCTCCCCTTCGACCTGCTCCAGGCTGGCCGTCGATTGCCCACCTTCCGGCTGGCGCACATCTTCCCCAAGCTGTCCAATCCGGCCGTTCAGGCGCTCGACCGATCGCTCCTCGACCCTCTCTACGAGGCCTATGCAAGCTACGACGGCGGAGAGCTGGGCGACCGAGGCACGAAGGACTTCGTGCTCCGCAAGGTGTTCAGGGTCGCGCCCGATCTGGTGTCGACTGCGCCGGAGCTGCTTCGGCTGCTCTGCGAGAAGCACTCCCGGGTAACGCGTTTTCCATCGCTCCTCGACGAGTACCTGGCGGAGGTTCTGGGAGCAAACCCTGCTTTCACCGCGTGGCCGTTGGCGAAGATCATCGCCGACCGCGAGGCGTTCCTTCGCTTCCTTCAGGAGCGGTGGCCCGAGTTCATCGCCAACCTCACGGCCCCGGGCAGCGTGACGCTGACCTCTCCGGTCGTTCCCTTCGAGGAGGCACGTGCCTATATCGACACGCTGTTTCTCGACGGTGCTCTGCGTCCGGTGCCGTTCGATCAACCGGAGAGGCTCCCCGAATGGGCAAAGGTCGGGGTGGTGGTCGATCCGATCGTAACGGCTCATCGTCGGCTCACCGCCCTCCTCGATCGGCTGGAGCAGGAAGCGCCAGCGGGCGACGCGACGTACCGTGACTGGCAGCAGTTCGCCTGGAGATGGGCCGAGCTCAAGGTTCTCCGGACGGGCGTCGCGGGAGCGCTCAAACCTGAGTTGGCGAGACGGATGGATTTTCTCCACGACGCGGTAGAACGCACTTTCGCGGATTGGATGCTGATACGGTTCGGGAGCCTCGCAAATCTGGTCGAGCGGGATGGCCGGCCCGTCATGCTCCACCACATTGCCCGCCACCTCGCGGACCGCCGGTCGGCAGGAGAGTCCCGCCTCGTGCTGATCGTCGTCGACGGACTGGCCATCGATCAGTGGCTAGTGGTCCGCGAGGAGTTGGTCCGGTCGTCGCCGGCGCTTCGCATGGAAGAGGCTGCCGTCTTCGCATGGGTTCCGACGCTGACGGCCATCTCGCGCCAGGCCATCTTTGCCGGCGAGATCCCCCTGCTCTTCGCGGAATCTCTCTCGACCACGGCGAAGGAAGAGAGCCATTGGCGGCGCGTGTGGGACGAGGTCCAAGTGCCTCCGCATTCGGTGGGATACCGAAAGAACCTAGGAAGGGCTGGCGCCGCCGACATCGACGACCTCGCCGACCACCCGAAGATGCAGGTCCTCGGTCTGGTCATCAACACCGTTGACGAGATCATGCATGGGATGATGCTCGGCACAATCGGCATGCACGAAAACGTCCAGCTCTGGGCGAGGCAGGGCTACCTGTCTCAGCTGATCGAGCGGCTCCTCACGAGCGGCTTCGCTATTTATCTCACCGCGGACCATGGGAATATTGAGGCCGTCGGACAGGGCCGCCCCCGCGAGGGCTCGCTCGTGGAGACGCGCGGCGTACGGGCCCGTGTGTACGAGAGCGATCTCTTCCGCGAGCAGGTGCGCAAGGAATTCCCAGACACGATTGTCTGGCCGGGCTCCGGCCTGCCCGCCGACGCCAAGGCGTTGCTTGCCACCGGGCGGAGCGCCTTCGCTCCCAAGGGAGATCATCTGGTTGCACACGGCGGGATTGCGCTCGAGGAGGTCCTGGTTCCCTTCGTGAGGCTATGGCGCGAATGACACGAACGGCGACCATCGGCTTCGATCGACGACTCCGGCAGGAATGGCTCGACGCTATCGCGAGTCAGCAGACTTCGGGCGCGACAGTGCCTGAGCTGTGGAAGTTCGGCCGCAGTCTCCTGCGGAGCGAGTATCCGGCCGACGAAGCCCGGAGGAAGACGCTCACCGTGCTCTTTCATCTCTGGGTGGATGTCCCGGCCAAAGCCGTCGCGTTGCGGGACGGCGCGTGCAAGCTGTTCCCGGAGCTGGAGCCCCGACAACGTCTCGCGCTGCACTGGGGGCTCGGCTTGGCCACCTACCCATTCTTCCGCGACGCCGCCGACGCGGCCGGCCGCCTCTTGGCGCTGCAGGAAAGCGTCTCGTTGGCCCAGATTCAGCGTCGCTTGGCAGAACGTTGGGGGCAGCGATCAACGGCAGAGAGAGCCGCGCAGCGTATCGTGCGAAGCTGGATCGACTGGGGCGTCCTCCGCGAGAGCACGCAGCCCGGCACCTATACCGCAGAGAAGCCGATCGAAGTCGGCGCTCCGCTCGCCGCCTGGGTCATCGAGGCCGTGCTCGTAGGTGCTGACGCCGAGTCCCAGGTCATCGCACAGGTGCGGAAGGCGCCCCAGCTCTTCCCTTTCGACATCAAGGTCTCGGCACACGAGTTGCGCCGTGCCTCATGCCTGGTCGTGCATCGCCAAGGCTTGGATGGGGATGTCGTGATGCTTCGGAGGTCCGCCAACGACGAGCTTTCAGCACGCTCCCTCCAGGCACAGCTCTTCTGAAGCCACCCAGGTAGGGCGGCGCATCCCGGTACGACTGGGCTGGCCACAGAACGGCATACAGGGGCCGAGTCGCGACCTGTTAGTGACGGCGACCGCCCAACGTGCATCTCAATCGCCACCCTCTGTGGGGACGACTAACTGCCCCGTCACGCTCCCACTGAACCCGCTCGGCGTCTGGGGAAGGCGGCTACGAACCATCCATACATCTCGTAGAGTTCTCGGCGCACCACCTTGCTGGCCGAGTGGAACAACGGCGCTGGTGACTTCTTCGACTTCGCGGGGCGGTCGAAGGGATGCTGTCCACGGACAGCGGAGGCCCCCAGAACCTGACTTCCCGTGCGCTGGCGGTGGAGAGTGGCTTCCTTCGATCTCAGAGATCAGATCGGCGACGAGCTGCCGCCGCGGGGTTCTTCCTCCGCCGCGGCTGGTCCGGGACGCGGGCCCCGCGCGATGTTGGTGAACGCGGCAACGGGGTCACCGAAGAACATCGTCCCGAACCTGCTGATGGCGACGTCGAAGCGCTCAGCCGGGAAGTGATGGGTCTCGGCGTCGGCTTGCTCGAAACTGGCGTTGTGCAGCCCTTCAGCTTCCGTCAGCCGGCGGGCTCGCTCGATGAGCGGCGCGGAGATGTCCACCCCCACCACACTCCCGGCCACGGCCAACCGCGCCGCGTCACGCGTCGTCTGTCCGGCCCCGCACCCGATGTCGAGGACGTGATCGTGGGGACGAATGCCGTACGCCCGGCGCAGCATCTCGTTGTGCATGCGTAGCTCGGCATCGTAGTCGACGCGGCTGAGGTGGTGTCCGGCTGCGGGGGCCTCTCGCGCCCGGACCTGTTCAGCCTCGGTGACCCCATCCGCGTGGTTCCGGTCATCTGAATCCATGATCACCCGATTCCTGCGCCTCGATCGCTGACCCGCCGTTCCACCGCGCAGCGTTTTCAGGAAGGCCTCCAGGTGGGAGCCCCACACCGCTGGCAGCGAATGGGTGCCGTGGCCCCGCGTCTCCTCGCTGATGGGGATCAGCACGTAGCGTCCGTTCCTGACCCGGGGCATCAGCTTCTCCATCAGCCCGAGCTCGGGTGGGTTCACCACGTCGTCCGCCGAGTTGATCGCCAGCACCGGCGCCGCGATCTTCTCCAGCCCCGGCGACGGATCGTATTCCCGGGAGGAGTCCAAGGCGTAGAGCATGTCGTTGGCGTCGGTGGCGGCCAGCCGGCGCTCGATCTGCTCGGCCAGGAAGGCGTCGGCCTGATCGCGGGTCGGCGCCGTCTTCTGCCACTGGAGAGGGCTGCTGGTCATCAGCATGAGGATGTGAAGGGCGGCGGTCAGGCCCTGGCGAGGCTGCGCCTGGTAGCCGCCGTTCTTCCACTCCGGATCGCCGCGGATCGAGTCGAGCACCATCCGGCGCAGCACGCGGTTGCGGCCGGCGATCTGGGTCGGCACGCTGGCCAGGGGCACCAGACCGTCCATGAAGCCGGGATAGGTCTCCCCCCACACCCAGGTGTGCATCCCTCCCATCGAGGTGCCCATCACCAGGAGCAGGTGGTTCACCTGCAGGCCCTCGGTCAGCAGCCGGTACTGGGCCGCCACCATGTCGTCGTAGGTGTAGCGGGGGAAGCGCAGCCGCAGGCCGTCGCTCGGCTTGCTCGATCGGCCATGTCCGATGCCGTCCGGCAGCACGATGAAGTAGCGCGCGGCGTCGAGGAGCCGGCCGGGACCGAACAACTGCCCGGCGAAGGTCTCCGACAGGAAGTTGCTCCCCGAGCCGCCCGTGCCATGGAGCACCAGCACGGCATTGGTCGTCCTTCCCCGGTCGTCGCGGACCGGCCGGCCCAGCGTGCGGTAGTGGAGCTTCAGCTCGGGGAGGGTTTCGCCTGTTCCGAAGCGGAAATCGCGCAGGACGAAGTCCCCTTCGACCGGCTCGGGAAAGGAGGCGCCCGCCGCGGGCGCAGCCAGACCGCCAGCAGCGAGGACGAGAACGAGAAGGCCCCAGACCAGGTTGCGCAACCTCATGGTCCCTCCACCACCCGCGCCCGGCGGATGAAGTCCAGCCGCGGAAACTCGCGGGCGAGATAGGCATTGCCGCCGGAGAAGAGCGGGTCCTGCTTGCCGCGGCGGATGCCGCCCCCCGCCGACTCGCCGTATTCTGCGTTGAGGGCGTCGACCACGTCCATGCCCTCGACGACGCGGCCGAACGGCGCGAAACCCTGCGCATCCAGGGTCTCCGCGTTGTCCCGCAGGTTGATGAACACCTGGGTCGTCCGCCCGTTGGGAACGGCGAATGCGAAGGCCACGGTGCCTCGCCGATTGGGCTGGCGGGGCGGATCGTCCGGCAGGGTCCGCCCGCGCCACAGCCTCGCGACCTCGGGATCGCCAGGGATGCCGAACTGCGCCCACTTGCCGGCGATCACCCGAAAGAAGCGCGCCTCATCGAAGTAGCCGTGGCGGACGAGGTTGAAGAAGCGGTCAGCGCCCAGCGGCGCCCAGTCGCGGTGGACCTCCACGACCACCAGCCCCTTGCTGGTCTCCAGCCTTACCATGAACTGCTCCGGGGCCCGCCGGTTCATCTCCGGCGCCTCGGGGTGCAGCAGGGCCGTCGAGGCACGGCCCCCGAGAGAGGCGACGAGGCCGCAGGCGAGCATCCGGGAAAAACCGCGCATCATGGCAGGTCCGCCAGAGCGCGTCCAAGGCAACGTACCATCGATCGCAACGACCGCGAGTTCGTCCACGGCCTGGTATTCATGGCGACCGAGACGATCACGAACATGAGGACGGCGGTGAGGAGGATTTCGATCCCGAGCGCCTGGAGCGGACTCCCTATGGGTGCCGTCGCGCCGAGCATCGCATTCAACCCGAAGAAGGAGCGGAGTACCACGGTTCCGTCTATCGCGCCCACGAGTTGTCCCGCGATGTAGGACGGCACGTCCCTCCACGGGAAGTGCCGAGTGACCGCAAAGGCTAGAGTCACCGCCGGTTTGAAGTGGGCTCCAGAGAGATGCCCCAGGGCAGCGATCATGACCATGACGACGAGGCCGAAGCTCGCCGCCACCCCGCCATGCCCCAGGGTGTCGGTCGCGTGGTTGACCACAATCGCGCCACAGCCGCCAATCACGTGGATAAACGTTCCTAGAGCTTCTGCCGAGGCTCTCTTAAGGAGCGAAGGAATCCTCATTGACTTATCGGCCTTTTTCGACGAGCGCGAGCAGATAGCGAATCCGAGTTACAAGCTCGTCTGCCGCTCTCTTGAAAGCAACTCGCCGCTTCGGTTCCTCGCCTTCTACGGCCGAAGGATCGGGGATGCTCCAGTGGATGCATTCCGGGTCTCCTGGGAAAACTGGGCATGCCTCGCGGGCGTTATCGCAGACCGTCACCACGTATTCGAAGCGCTCGCCCAGGAACTCATCGATGTGCTTCGAGCGATGGCCGCTGACGTCGATGCCGCGATCGGCCATCTCGCGGACGGCGAGCGGGTGAACCCGAGTCACCTCCGTTCCGGCGCTCGCGGTCTCCACACGGCCGCCGCCTAATTCCCGGAGAATTCCTTCCGCCATCTGAGAGCGGGTACCGTTGTGAGCGCCTAGGAAGAGGACGCGCACGCGACGGCCGGGCGCTATCGTGTTGTCCGTAGCGGCAGTCGCGTGCCGCTCCGCGAAGCCGGGATGGAGGCTCTCACCCGCGGAAAAGAAGAGGCTCTTAAAGCGATCCAAATCGAGGTGATAGTAGATATCCCGACCGTCGGCGGCGCTCCGTCGTTCGCTCACCAGCGCGTGGCTCCGAAGCCGGCGCAGGTGGTACAAGACGAGGTTGTGCGGCTCGCCAACAAGCTCGACCAGCTCCTGTACGCGCCGGTCGCTACGGGCAAGGGTCTCCATGAGCCGCCACCGTAGCTCATGGGCGAGGAATTCGAGAAACGAGGGCACGGTCATAATGCGTCAAAATACATTGCCGTGAACCGGGGCAAGAAGGGCGGAGATTGTAGATTATTCAGGGGTCGCCCGCGCCGCGGCGTGGCCGGCCGAGCGATAGACGATCACCGCAAACAGCAGCATGCCGGTCAGGACGGTGAGCCAGCCGGCAACGAGCACCGGCATGAAGCGTGCACGGTCGCCGAGCCGTACGCACGCGATGCCGATCGGGAACAGGACAGAACCGACCACGCTGATGACCGCCTGAACCGGCGCGAGCCGGCTCGTTGCGGCCTCCGGTACCGAGCGGTAGTACAGCGCGGACAGGAACATCGCGACATAGCCGAGCAGAATGAAATGGGCATGCGCCGGCGCCAGCAGGAAATTCTGCGTGATACCCATGGCCATACCGAACACCATGCCGGCCAGGCCGATTGAAACGCTGATGCGAAATAGCCACTTGATCACGGTCTTTCCTTTCCAAAACCCAACTTTGGGCCAAACGCCAGCCTCAGCGGAAACTGGAGAGCATGCCGACGAAGTCGCGCCCGCGCGCGTTGAAAACCTGATGGCAGGACATGCAGCTCGACGGTGGATCCTGGAGATACGTCTCGAGCGTCGTATTGGCGAGGTTTTCCTTGCGCGCTTCTGGAAAAAAGATGCCGTCGCTATGTGGGTCGATGAGATGGTTGAAGGTCGGCCATTGGTTGGCCACCAGCATGTAATGCTCCCAGACGGTTCCCTTGATTCCAGGCAGCGCCCAGTAAGCCCGATTCATTGCCATGGTCGAGGGATGGATCGGATGTCGGCGCACTACCTGCATCGGCGTGGGGTCGATCTTGGGCGGATTATCCATGCTGACCGGAAAAGTGCCGGACGAGCCGAACGTCGGCCAAAGGCGCTTGGGCTTCGACGCGTTGAAATAGGAATAGGGCGCGCCCGCGTCCCTGGCGTCCGGCTCGCGCGCTTCGCCCGCGCCGGCCGGGGGCACGTTGTCGACGTGCTCGAAGGTGCTCCACACCCCTTGCGGCCGGTGTGACGTCCTGATCACGATGTGCAGGCCGACCAGCGCGACGTCGCTTTTCGAACAGACAACGCGCCGCGCGGCGAGCGTTTTGGCGACGTCGACGACGTTGGCGTTCTCGACCACGTAATAGCGCGCCCGCACGGCTGGCGTGTCTGCCGCGGTGAGAAGGCGCCATGCGGCCTTGACCGCGATCGACCCGGCGGGCAATCGCGCAGGATGGTCCTGATCGGGCAGGTTCTGGCCTTGGCTCCAGCCGCTGAGCGCAAGCGCCGAGTACTGCGGTTCGTTGATGCGCGTTTCGTAGCGGGTATAGGTGCGATTCTGCGCCACCAGCGGATTGGCGGCCACGCCCGCCACGAATTGATTGAAATCCATGAACGCTTCGAAGGTCGCAAACGTTTTCGCGCGACCGTCGACATCCGCTCCGCAAGGGTTCGCCGCGTCGTAGGTCGCCCATGGCTGAGGCGCGATCGGGCCGCCGTCCGGACCGGCCTGGAACAGCTCATAACGGGCTTTGAAGGTCTCCCAGACACGGGGGCCGGGGTCGCCAAGAGTCTTGGCGCGTTCAGGGACGCCGCGATGAGCACGGTCGGTCAGCGAGGGCCAATTGAGCGCGATAAAGGCGCGCCAGGCGAAATTGTCCACGTTCGGAAACGGGTCGACGTCGGGCCTGAGTGTCGGCACATCCTCGATGCGGTCGGGCGAAACCACCGGTGCGCCGCCCTGGGGGGCGGCCGGAAAGACAGGGAGAAGCGCGACCGGCGCGGCCACAAGCATGAACGCGATCAGGGGTCGGCAAGCGGTCAAAGTTCGGGTTACGACGTTCGGATCAGACATATGCCGCCTATAGCGTAGCAAGCTGTCGGCGCCACCGCTTCTCCTCGCTTGCTCGGACGCGCCCTGCAATCCAGCAATCCGGGAGAAGAATAGGGCCAATGATTTCGCGATAAATATCCCCCTGAGGGTCGCCCCAAAGTGGCGAGACCAAGAGAGGGCGGGTCTAGGGGGACGACGGAGTGGCAAGGAGACTGTGGCACGGACATGCTTGCGGCAAACAAAGAGATACGAACCGAGCTGTACTTGAATGGATATAGCTTTGAGGAGTATCTAGATTACCTGCGCCATGGTCATCCCGATTTATATGATCTTCTTAGCCACGAGAGATGTTGCGGCGCCGAGCCGCATATTTCTAAGATGAATAGGATCTCGTGGGAGTTCGAGAGTGAGAACATGGGTGGCCGCGGCTTGGCCTACAATTTTGCACAGAAGAGCGCGGACAATCGAAAAGTGGGAATGACCACACTTCTGAAGTTCTTATGCTCTTCCTTCGAAGTTTCTGGTCAGGATTTCAGGATTCTGGATGTGCTCGGAGGCGATGGGACCTTTGCACGGTTCTGTAAAACGCTGGGGCATCACACTCCGACGATTTATACAGCTGACATCTCGAAATTCATGATCGACGCCTGCCACGCCCAGGCGTTACCGTGCGTACGTCAGTCGGCAACGAGAAGCTTGTTCCGTGACAACGTATTGGACGGCGTTCTCATTGCTTATGGCAGCCATCATCTCGACAGCGACGCAAGGCGACTGGCAGTTAGCGAAGCGCACCGTACGCTGAGAGCGGGCCGTCGTCTTGTATTGCATGATTTCGAGATCGGCGAAAGATGCGCCAACTGGTTTGACAGCATTGTGCACCCTTATTCGCGGACTGGACATCCGCATGCGCATTTCTCGCGCCACGAAATGCTCCATCTCTTTACAAGCGCAGGGTTTCGCGACGTTAGGGTATTTGAAATCCGCGATCCGCTCACGTTATACGGAAGCTCACCCGAAGAAGCCAAGCACAACGCCATCATGCATATGTACTACATGTATGACCTAGTCAAGGTCGCGAACTCCGCATGCGATATCGCCCCTTGCCTTGAGCGGCACATAACCAAAACGCTCGGGCCCATATCGATTCGGCAGGAAGCGGGCCGATATGTAGCACAAATTCCGCGTGACGCGCTGGTCGCCGTGGGTACCAAATCGACATGTGACAGCTAGTGGTAGATTAGTAAAACGGAGAAAAACTGATGAGCAGTATCGAAGATTGTCTTAGAGACATCCTGATCGAAGATCTCTTCGTAGAATTCGAGAAGGATAGAATCCTTACGACCAATTCTCTTCGGCAAGAGCTGGGTATCGATTCGCTCGGTTTTGTAGAGTTGAGGGAGCAAGTTGAGAAGCGGTTCAGTATCGTTATTTCCGATGACGACTTTACGCCAGAGAATTTCTCAACGATATCGTCTCTCACCAGCCTGATCAATCGGCACCGCAATGCCAACAGTGTGCAGCAGTAACACGTTATAACGAGATGAGCGCAGCCGCGAGAATGATTATTGATAGCGCCGCTGATCTCGAGCGGCGCATTTCTGACTTCGGCGATGCCTCGCCAAAGTACGGTCAGTTATTCGAAGGATATGCTCGATTGGCGTTGCAGCCAGGTTCCGCGATACTAATTTTCGCGCCCAGCAGTGGCGAATTTCTTTTTCATTGGATCGCTGCTCTCGCGAATGGTTATGTTCCCTGTGCGATCCCCCCATCGAAGGCGTCGCTCGTAAGCGCGCTCCAAAAATCGTTAAACATTTCAGCGATCGTAGGGCCTCAATTGGAGCCCGCCCGCTACCAAGCGAAACACTTTGCCAGGATAGGCACGTTTAATGCAGTTGTTTTCGATCGCATTCCGCCGGCGTACGAACCATTCGATGTCCTGATCCTGACGACCGGTACGTCCGGATCACAGACGGCGTGCGTTCACACCGTCGAGTCGCTCGCATGCAACGCTGGCATGACGAATAAGGCTCTCAACATAACCGCGGCCGATAAGCAACTCGTCATACTGCCGCTGTATCACAGCTACGGACTTGTCACTCAGAGCATTGGATCGATCATTAGCGGCTGCGAGCTTAAGATCGACGGACCACCATTCAACGCCAATCGCTTTGCTGATGTCATTCGCAAAGAGGGTATATCGATATGCGGTATCACACCGACGATTGCTCGGGACCTCCTCAGAAGGGAAACCGTTTTGCCCGCCTTGCGCTCAATGAGCATTGGTGGCGATCGATTCTCTCCTGAAGACGTGATGAGCTTGCTGAGCAAACCGTTTATAAACGAGCTCTACGTTACTTACGGTCAAACAGAGGCCGGGCCGCGAGTTTCCGTTCTGCCGGCGCACACTGCGCCCATCGAAGCGTACGACTCCGTGGGTATGGCCTTCGGCGGTGTCTCAACAAGAATAGAAACACCGGATGCCAACGGTGTCGGCCAGCTATTGGTTAAGACGCCATCCGTCTGCCGCCGGAAGGTTGGAGCAAATATCCTGCGCCAACCGTTCACAGCTGATGGATTTTTGGAAACGGGAGATCTCTTTACTACGGATGCCGCTGGCTACCTTCGCTATGTTGCGCGGAAAGCCGACATATTGGTTGTTAAGGGTGAAAAACTGAATACCAGGAGCATAGACCTGGTTGCCGAGTCCCATCCAGATATTGAGTGTGCGCGCACAACGGCAGGCGATATGAATTCACTAGTGACGCGTTTGTGGGCGAAAGATGACAAGGTACTTGATCTCGAAGAAATCAAAAAATTCATGAGGTCGTCCCTTCGATTACACGAAATCCCGGACCGAATTATTCAAGAGACAAGCGTTGTATTTCATAAATAGTATCAGACCATGAGAGGTATATTTCTTCTTCCGTATGGAGGCGGTGGCGCATCGAGCTATCGCTCCTACGCTGCTCGCTTTCCGCGCGATATCGGGCGTGTCGTTCCCGTGGAAATACCAGGGCGCGGCAAGAGATCTCACGAGGAATACGCCAAATCCATCCAGGAATGCGCAGCTCTTGCGCTCCAGGAAATAGACACGGAGAGCGAGAGATACATTTTACATGGCCATTGCATGGGCGCACTCCTGGCATTTGAAGCGATCAAATTGATCGAGGCGAGCGGAAGGCAGCTTCCAAGCTTTATGGTGGCGTCCGGACGCAATGCTCCAAGACACGTAAGCGACTGGTTGCGCCGAGTGCCGGGGTTGGATGACCGGAGCTTATTCAAGGAAATGCAGGAGCTCGGCGGCATACCAAAAGGCTTGAGTTTCGCCATGGCCCAGCATTTCCTCACCGTACTGCGCAATGATCAAACGATGTTCCGTGGTTACGATCCCGGTGAAACGAGGATAAATGTGCCAATACTTGCCTTGGCAGGTAGAGACGACGAAATGACTAATGCGGCCGCACTGGCAGAGTGGGAGGACTACACGTCGAAGTTCCTGACAATCGAATGGTTCGATGGACGGCATTATTTTATCCTTGATCAGCCGGATCGTGTAGCACTGCATATAGAAAAATTTTGCACAGCAGTGGATTCCTTGGCGCTGGTTGAAAATCACACATGAAACCATTAGCTGTTGCTGCTTGGTCAATGATGACTCCGGCAGGCGAAGATGAAGCAACGATCAATGCTCTGTTCGAGCAGCGCTCAGCCTTCTCTCCCCAGGCATCGCCTTGGAAACTACGAAATGCTCTAGCCGCGGTCGTGCCGGCACGGCCGAGTCATGCGGCACGTGACGGCCAATGGCAGAGATATCTTGCGACATCTGTTACCCGCAAAGTATTGGATATGCTCTCGATGGACATGCAGAAAGCACGAGAGCGTTGCGCCTTTGTGTTTGCCACGAGCTATGGTCATCTGGTCGATGATGCGGGTAGCGATACGATGTCAACGTGGGCCAAAGATGTTGTTCGAAGCGTGCGGTGCGATCTTGATCCAATAGTGGTCGGATCCGGATGTTCTTCGGGATCCGACGCGCTCGGTGTCGCTGCCGCCATGCTTGATTGCGGAACAATCGACATAGCAATTGTTGTAGCCGTGGATATCGTAACCGCGGCGAAGCGAATCGCGCATTCAACCTTGGGAACGATGGCGGTAGGCTATCACCAGCCGTTCGATATTCGTCGAAATGGAATGCTTCTCGGCGAAGCATCCGCGGCGGTAGTGCTCATGCGAAGTGAGGATTGCCCTGAGCGCAGGGGAGAGTTGGTTGGAATAGGGGCTTCGAATGATGCCTTTGGATTGACTGCTCCCGATCCATCAGGCCTGTCGGTCCGCCTTGCGCTGGACCGAGCTCTTCTCGCCGCTGAGCTGACTTATAGCGATCTGGCGCTCTATCTTGCGCACGGCACAGGGACGCAACTTAACGACGACCTCGAAGCGAAGGTCGTCGAGGAAGTTTTTGCTACCAATGAAATGCTCACTATCGTCGGAACCAAGGGAGCTCTGGGCCACTCTCTCGGTGCCTGTGGCTTGGTTGAGTTTATTCTTCTCCTCCAAATGTTGAATAGGCAGCTCGCGCCGGCCACGGTCGGGTTAACCGATCCTATCGGCAGCATCTCTGCGAGATTCCCAGGCCCTGCAGGGCGCCCGCTCAGCGGTCCTTATGGCGTAAGCGTCACGCTTGGTTTCGGAGGATTCAACACCGCTTTAATTGCGCGAGTCTGATTGCCAATACACGGGGCGCACGGTCATGGTAGTGAAGACAGCGATATACAGTGACATAAAAGTGCGAAATAGGCCCTCCTTTTATGCGCCGCCGGTTGCCTGGGCAGCCGCGAATTTCACGGAATTGCTGATCGGAGATGAAGGCGGAATCGTGCCACATCATACAGGGTTGATCGTGGTAAGCGATGAATGTAGTTTGAGCACGATACGAGATCTCTCTCGCACGGCGGCGCAAGGGACTATTTCACCGCTCCGATTTGCCGGAGCGAGCCCGAGTATAGTGGCTGGATTGCCGGCCCTTCAGCAAGGAATTCGCGGGCCGACCCTGTGTCTTACAATGCCGCCAGCTCACGCTTCGAGCGCTATTGTGGCGATGATCAAATATTGGGTTCGGTACTGCAATATAGTCTCGGTTATTGCGATTGCTCACTTTGAGCAAGGCGAGCGCCGTCATCTATTTAAGGGATTGATCGCCAGGTCGGCCGGCGATGAGCTAAAGCGACAAGTCTTGCAACTTTGTGATTCACAGACGGGAGAAATGGTGGCAACGCTGGAGCATCAATGTGCAGAAAAGAAATGATTGTCGAGATCTTAAGCTCATACTATGGGAGCGCTAGCCTTCTGAAATATTCCGAGTCAGATGACGAGATTCGGTTCCAACTGCCGACTCCCATCAGAGACGCACAGACTGCGGTATTTCGTTCGCGAGCGACGGTTCTCAATGAGCTTGCGATTAGCCATCGATTGTCTCTGCTGGTTGGCCGCAGCAAATTCGGAGTGCCCGAAGATTTCGCCTTCGCGATAAGATCTGTAGAGACTGCGGTGGACAGCATCGACGCGGTCGACGAGTTTGATGTTTCGTTGCGCTTTGAGGTCATGGCCAAGCGCCATGACACCGTTACGGCTCTCAGATCAACTCTTGTCACAAAATACGGCGTCGAAGCTCGTATAACCATAACGTCATTCAATGTCCTTCCGCCATCTCTTGCAAACTTCGTCCGGCGGTCAAGGCAATTCTTGGATTTTTCCGATGTAAGGATAAGTAGGGATAAATCCTGTCTCTCAGCCGTCGCCGAAAACCATTTCCGATATTATCCATCGGAAGATGACAGACTTTCAGACGGTAGAAGAGTCGATCACGTACCGGCACTAATTCTAATCGACATCGCGCTATTCGTTGACGGAGTGGCTGATCAGGGGGCGGTCTACTCAAACGTCTCGGCGGAATTTCTGAATTACACCGACCCTCGGCTGGCGTTCGACATTTTACAGAAGAAAGATCATAGTGCCATGGAGTTCGTGCAAAGCGGCCAGTTAGTGGCGATCGTCTATAATAACCGTTTTCGTGGCCAGGTCTGAAGACAGGCCATTCCCGCAAGCCCGGATAAGCCACCAGCGGGCCTGCGAGCTAGAGTTGCGCGAGGTTGCAGCGGCGCTTGCCGGGCCGCCGGCGCCGCGGGAGAGGAGAAGAGACTTGCGCGACACTGAATCGGACGAAGCTCCGTTCCCAGCTCCACTCGCTGGCCAGGCCCCGGCCGCCGCACCGCCTGCGGCCTACCGCCCGCGCGCCACCGCGGTAGAGCTCGCGGCACGCAACCGCGAGCTGTACGACAACGCCGGTGACCCGGTCTGGCATCTGGCCGTCTACGGCCCAGTGCATGAAGGCTGGCAGTTCATCAACCTCGGAGGCCGCCGTTTGCTCGACCTGATCGCAGAGCGCGCTGGCCTCGCGCGCGGGGTGAACGCCGTCGACCTCTGCTCGGGCCTTGCCGACCCCTGCCTCTATCTGGCCCAGCATTACGGCTGCCGCGTCGCCGGCGTGGAGCTGAACCCGCAGCAGGTGGCTAGGGCGCGCCTCCGCCGGGCGCAAGCGCCAAAGGAGGTGGCGACCCGCGTGCGCCTGATCGCTGGCGACGTCCTTTGCTGGCGCCCGCGGCGTCTCTACGACGTGGCGCTCTCGATCGACTCGCTGATGCTGATCGGAGACGTGCCGCGCTTCTTGCGCCAGGCCTACCGCTGCCTGCGTCCCGGCGGATCGCTGCTGGTGGCGACGGTCGTCGCCGGTCCGGCGGTCACCGATACCGTCCGCCGCTTCGCGTGGGAGGTCGACGGCATGATCAACCTGCCATCGCCCGGGGAGTACTCGGCGCTCGTCGCGGCTGCCGGCTTCGAAGCCTACAGCGCCGAGGACCTGACCCCGCTGGCGTGCGCGGGGGCAGAGAAAATGGACGCCGCGCTGGCCTGCCAACGCGATCAGGTGATCGAGCTTCAGGGCGAGGAAACGTTCCGCGGCTGGCAGCAGGTGGGGGAGCTCTACCTGCGCGCCTTTCGCTCCGGCCAGCTCGGTTACCTGCTGTTCCAGGCCCGTCGCCGTGCCGACGCCTGACTGCCTGGAGATCCTGGCGCGGGCGTCGCCGTCAGCCACGCTTGCGGCGTAACCGGGCCAACGGCGGGAGCCTCCCCGGACCGTCGACCAGCGCGGGGAAGGTCAGGAGAATCGGCGGATCGGTGGCCAGCGGGGGATGCAAGGAGATGCAGACCGCCTCCCCTGGCCGGCCGTTGCGCACCCACACCGGCTGGCGGCCTCGGTACGCCGAGTCATAAAGGAAGAGATCCTCGCTGCGCCTCGGCTGGCAGAGACCCATCGCAAATACATGGAACCGGCCGTCTGGGACGGGGGAGAGTGAGAAGCGCCCGGGTGCAGTGAGCACTGCCCAGCTGAGAGGGCGACGCTGTGGGATCACTGTAGGGAAGAGGCCGATATAGATCGTGCCCGTGAAACCCGAAGGCACGTCAACCTCACCCTCGATGACGCCGCCCATCCTCAGCAGCCCGTTCGTGGAGGGCACGCTGTCAGGCAACAAGGAGGGCGGCAGCGAGCGCGCCAACTGACGCAGGTGGAGCGGCGGGGTGCCGAGCAGATCGGTGAAGCGGCGCGTGAACGTTCCTAGGCTCTTGAATCCGACCTCGAGACAGATGTCGGTGATGCTGTGCTGGGTCATCACCACCAGCCGCCGTGCCGCCTCCATGCGCAGCGCGCTCAGGAAGTGACAAGGGGGGATGCCGGTTATGTTGCGAAAGACGCGGTTGAAGTGAAACGGGCTCATGAAAGCCACGTCAGCCATGCGTTCTAGCGGGAAGCTCTCGTCCAGTTGACTGCGCATGCTGGAGAGGACGCGGCTGATCGCTAGGTGGTGGAGTCTTTCGTGCTGGTTAGGGGGGGCGACGGAGGTGCGCTCAACTCTTTCGAGCGCAACAGCGCGGGGTGTAAGTCCGTCTCGCCAGCTTGGGCGCGCATCCTTGATCCTCTCAGGAGTTCGGCGTGTTCACAACTTGTCAGCTGAATCGTCGACAATGCAGTCGCCTGATACACGCGACCTGGCCATACTGAAACCGGATGGAAAGCGTACTACCTATAAGCTGTCCGTTAAAGCAGCAAATCGCTAATTCAGCAAGATTGGATAAAATATTTCCATAGAGAGTTTTATATGTGCGGTATCTGAGTGGTCTCTTTTAGCAGGCTGCTGAAAAACTTCCGCCGGGGCCGCAGTACGAGTTGCTGATCGATCCGCTGGACGGCGCCACGAACTTCGTCCAGGGTCTCCCGGTCTACGCGGTGTCGATCGCCTGCAGCAAGGGCGACGAGCTGCTGGTCGCGGTGATGACTCACGCATTCGGCTTCCCTGCACCACTCTGGGCCGAAGCTGTTGACCTACTCCAAGCATGACGGCGGCGGGTGCGTGTACGATATTCACTTCGATGGGTCGGGGATGGATTTTGTTTACAGCCGGCCGCTCACCCCGGGCGCTTCCACGCTCTTCGATGTGGGCTCCCCGCTTTCGGATTGATTGGGGACGAAGAAGGCCCAGCGAACCACCATCTTTGGTTCTGCAACACTGGGCTGCGCCGCTTCACCGTTTTCCGGTTGCGGTGACGGCCGGCTTCACATCGGAATCGGAGTGCCTGGCCCGGGCCTGCACCTGGACTCCGACCTGCAACCGGAAGTTCAACTGGGCCTGCGACCGCGACTGGCCGCTCGACGCCAACACCGCCCTCTTCAGCGCCGAGAGCAAACACGCCATCTACCACGGCGACGACGAGTGCGACGGCGGAGGCTTTTGGAATTCGGACGATTGCCCGAACAATCAGTATGCATCTCGGACGCTACGCTATTGACCGTCTTGAGGGGTGGCCCACGCCTCGGACACCTTGACACCGGGCCTACCCTCCCGCTCTGGCATTGCTTTGTCGCGGAATAACGTCCTGGGACGGCGGGTGGAGGATGGATCATGGAATCCACCCTTTTCGAGAAGCTCGCGAACTTGGACCGGTGGGGCTTCGCTCGGGTGCGGCAATCCTACGGCGCTCGCGGAGCGGAAGCAGGGAGAGACGGTGCTCGGCCTGGGCTCAGGCGGCGGTAGGAAGCCGGGATCGCCTCCGCAGGCGTCGAAGCGGTTGATGGCATGGTCATGAGCGCCTTCGTGAGGGCACGGAAACCGCTCGCCGTGTAGGAATTGGGTCCTGGCCGGGGGCTCGGGGTTTGTCGCGGGTATGATAGGCCCATCTATTGCAACCCGAATTGCTTCAATCTACCGGGCGAACCGGACGGTCAGATCCCCGTGCATTGTCTGACCGACCCGCGCGCCCGAACGCTCCGAGTATGCCGCCTAGCAGCACGGCCGCGCCCATGACGAGATATGCTTTCGCGAAGCCGACGGCGCTCGCCAGCCCGCCGAACAGTGACGGTCCAAGCACGGTGCCCATATAGGTGAACATCAGGCTTCCCGATGTCGCGAGGCCCACTTCAGCGGGCCTGACGTCGCGGATGATTTCCGCCAGGAACACGCCGGTCCATCCGCTGGCGGTGGTGCCAAGCAAAATGACAACGGCGGCGATCGCGCCCACCGGCCATGCCGCCGTAAACAGGCTCATCAACCCGGCAGCTACTGCCATCAGTAGCGCTATGCCAAGTAGCAGTAGACGTGGTGCACCCACCCGATCCGCGACGAAACCCCAGCCGAGGCGGCCCGCCACGCCGGCCAGTTGGCTGGCACTCAGCAGCGCGCCGGCGAGCACGAGATCCAGGCAGGCTACGCTTGTCAGATAGACGACGAGAAACGAGCTCAGGACCAGTTGCATTGCCGCGTAGACAACCGAACTCGCCGCAAGCGTGGCGAGGGCGGGGCGACGGAAAATGAAACGAACCGGCTCGAAGAGGCTGGCACTATATCCGTGCGGCTTGTCCGGTAGCTCGTTGCGAACCACGGATACTACGATCCAGACAGCTGCCCCGAGCACGGCGGTTACCCCGCCAATGAACACGCAGGCGGCGTTCCACCCCAACCCGAGAACGAGCTGCGGCGCGACCAAGCCGGCGAGTACGCCGCCCATCGGCACGCTGGTCTGGCGCACCGAAACCAGGAAGGCCATGCCGGCGCCGCTGCGGTAGCGCGCCAGCACGTGTGAGCTCGCCGGCGTCAGCGGGCCATAACTCAGCCCAATGATGGCGGTCGCCAACAAGGAGGAAGCGAGATGTGGAACGGCAAGTAACGCGAGCCCGGCGCCGCCGGTCACTACGCAGGCAAAACTGGTGCGCAACGGGCCTAGCCGCGTGATCAGCGAGGCCGAGAAGGAGCTGCTGAGGATCGCGCCGGCGTAGACCAGCCCGACATAGACACCGGCAATCTGCGGGGAAAGGCCGAGAGAGAGAGCGATCTGACTGGCCATGACCGGCGGGGTCATGCTCAGCATGGAGACGACGCATTGCGGAAAAAACGTCACCAGCAGAATCAGCGCCTTGGCCTCTGCTCCCGCCCGCGCCATCGCGTCTAACCTCTGGCCACGTGGCGCCTGTGGACGCCTATCGCGGCGGCTGCTCGCGATAGGCGCCCAAAAGTTCCGCAGCCGCCCTGTATGTCCGAAATGCGCAAAGTGCCGTTTCTGCTGGTCCGAGCCGCACGCCCTCGATTATTGTTGCTGCAAAGGCCCGAGGACGACTGAATCGAAGGCGAGGTCGTAGGTCGCTCCGCTGAGGGCTTCCACTTTCCACAATTTCCCGTTCCCGGGCGACGACACGAGAAAATCCCCCGACCTTGTGGACGTTCCGACAAACTGCGCGTATTCGACGCCCTTGATGGGCACGGCTTTCGTGAACTTCAGGCTGGTCGCTCCACCTCCATAGTACTCCGCATCCCATTTCATCGAAACCTGGGCAGGCCCGATTGCGCTTGCGACACGTTCGATCTGTAACGGTTTGAAGAAGCCACCGGCATACGCCACGGCAGGCAGACTGGTGAAATATCCCTTCGCTACAAGCCCTTGCCACAGATCTGCAAGCGTGGGTTGCGCTTTTTGAAGTTTCAGCCCCGTCGACTCCTGCAGAATCCGTGTAGCGCCCTCGATGCTATTAGAGACCTTGACGAACTCGTGAATCTGAGGGGTCTCTTTGCTGGGGACATACCCTTCGTGAGCACACATCAGATACGTGAGCTTCGGTGCGTTGGCAATCGGCTTCAGTCCAGCCATGGTCTCCTTGCCAGTGCGTTGTGCGATAATCAGCCCCTCGCTACGCTTGGTGTCCATGATCCAGAAATAGTCGACGCCTACATCCTTGTCGTCCCCCAAGACTCGCCCTCGCCACATCCCATGCAGTGTTTTCGCAATCCTGTCCTTGGGAAATTCTCGCGCATTGCTGGTAGGGATGATGGAAGCTGGGTCCAGCCGGCCGCTCTGGAGCTGGCCGCCTTTCGTCGAAAGCTGGGCACTTTGGGTCGAACAGTCCGCCAAGTCCGTTTTGACGATAGCGTCCAGCTGCGTCGCGGTTAGGGCACGCCCCTGCGCGTACGAGGGGCTGTGCACCAGGCCGAATGCGCAGCAGACAACAAGCGCGCGGCAGACAACGAGCTTAACGAGCAAGCTGTGGTTTTTCATAGCTCTCTCCAATCAGCGCGTGTGGGACGTGTAAAGTGCCATCAGGGGCGAGAGTTCGTACCGCTTGTGGTAGCAACGCCGGTTCGTTTCCCGCTGCGGTCATACGACTCGATCGGACCGCTGTGCGACATGTGCCATTGAATGAAACGCCACGTTCCGTCGTCGTTGACCGCAACGGCCGATGCGCGTAGCTGCTGGACCTGCTTGGTGCCGTCCGGCATGTAGAGCTGGACGCGACACTCCTCGGTGCAAATGCCGAGAGCGCCCGAGACGCGGCAGGCGATCATTGGATGCTCAGCGAGCGTCTTCACCTTCGACGTCTTGAAGCCATTGAAGATCTTGTCCGTGAAGCGATCCATGTCGGCCTTCGTGCTGAGCTTCACCGGCACGTCCGTGTCGGGATCGAGGTCGAACGTGGCGAGCTTGTCGTCGCCAACGAGCAGCGACTTGAGCGTCGGAACGTCCATGGCGTTCCAGGAGTCGTGAAGGCGATGGTAGGCCGCCTCTAGATCGCGTGACCCCGCCTCATCCCATACGATCGCAGCGTGTTGCGGTGTGGCGGGCGCCATGGAGGCAGCGAACGCGATTGCTCCGCCGAAGACGATCGCCACGGCGAGTACGGTACCGAGCCACGCCGCGTCGCGGCGCAGGAGCTGTCGTTGGATGTCCATCGAATCCTCCTTCTTGTTGTACTGGTCCCCAGTCTGTGGCCGCGGCTTCGCGGCGGCTTCTCCACGAATTACGCGACTTGCTGCTTTCCGATGCGGCGCCGGCCGCCGGCTCCTTCGGGGTCCTGCGCTCCGCGTGCCGCGGAACGGACCCGGTGGGCCCCTTCTGGTGAGCCGTCCTGTCCGGAGTTATAGGACCTCCGGCCCCACGCCGGCTTCTCCCAGCTTGCGCGAATGGGGCTCCTCTGCTGCGGAGCGAGCGGACGCGCAAATCCGGAGAAGCGCCGGGCGGGCGGCCCGTTGCAAAGTGCACGTGGGCGGCGCCGCGGGCCGCACCACGAGCCATCCATGTTCGACCGATGCAGCGAAAAGGCCCGGCGCACCTTCTCAACAGCCTGCTACGAAGCCTGCCGCCTGGGGAAGGGAACGGTATCCTCGGAGAACCTCCTGTTCGCCATCGTGCGCGAGCGCGACGAGGTCGTCAGCATCCTCCTGGAACGGTTCGGGGTGGCGCCGGAGGAGATCCGCAGCCAGGTGCGCGGGGGCGGGGCGTGCGTGGCGGCGCTCGCTCTGGCCCGCGACCTCCCCCTGGGGGAAGACTGCCGGCGGATCCTCGCGATGGCCGCCGAGGAGGCGGACCGCCTCGGCCTCGGCCGCGTCAGCCTCGCCTGCCTCTGGCTGGCCCTTCTGCGGATGGAGGCCGGCGCCGCGGCGAACATTCTCGCCGGCCTCGGCTTCGACCTCGCCCGCACGCGCCACGAGGTGAGGGCGATCCTGGATGTCTCCGAACCTCCGGTGCGCGCGGTGCGCGGCGAGGCGCCGACGGTGCTCGAGGAGTTCGGCACGGACCTGACCCGCATTGCCCGGCGGCAAGGCTTCGACCCGCTGATCCGCCGCGAGCGCGAGGTCGGCCGCCTGGTGGAGATCCTCTCCCGCAGGAGCAAGAGCAACCCGCTGCTGATCGGCGAGCCCGGAGTGGGCAAGACCGCCGTGGTCGAGGGTCTGGCCCAGAAGATCGTGCACGGCGACGTGCCCGACCACCTTCTCGACAAACGGATCGTCTCCCTCGACCTGGCCTCGATGATCGCCGGCGCCAAGCACCGGGGCCAGTTCGAGGAACGGCTCAAAGCGGTGCTCACCGAGTTGCGCCGGTTCGGCGACCGCATCCTGTTCCTCGACGAGATCCACACCGTCATCGGAGCCGGCGCCGCCGAGGGCTCCCAGGACGTGGCGAGCCTGCTCAAGCCCGCCCTCGCCCGCGGCGAGGTCTCCTGCATCGGCGCCACCACCGTCCGGGAGTTCCGGCAGCACCTGGAGAAGGACCGCGCACTCGTGCGCAGGTTCCAACCCCTGAACCTCGAACCGCCTTCGCCGGAGGACGCGCTGCAAATCCTCGACGGCGTGCGCGGACGTTACGAGGAGTTCCACGGGGTGCGCTACACGCCCGGAGCTTTGCGCTCCGCGGTCTCGCTCTCGGTGCGCTACCTGCCCGACCGTTTACTGCCCGACAAGGCCCTCGACCTGCTCGACGAGGCCGGGGCGCGGGCCAAGGTGCTGCGGCAGAACGCCGCCGAGCCGGAGGTGGACGAGGACGACGTCGCCCACGTGGCCGCCGCGGCGACGGGCATTCCCGTGGCACGGCTGCGCGCCTCCGACGTCGAACGGCTGTGGGCCTTGGAAGGGGAGCTCCAGGAACGCATCGCCGGCCAGGAGCCCGCGGTCCGAGCGGTCAGCCGCGCCATCCGCCGGTCCCGCCTGGGGCTGGCGGACGCGCGGCGGCCCGCCGGGGCCTTTCTTTTCGTGGGCCCGTCCGGGGTGGGGAAGACCGAGGTCGCCCGCAGGCTGGCCGAGCTGCTCTTCGGCCGACGCGACGCCCTCGTACGCTTCGACATGAGCGAGTACATGGAGAGCCACTCCATCTCCCGGCTGATCGGTGCGCCCCCCGGCTACGCGGGCTATGAGGAGGGGGGCAGCTCACCGGACAGGTGCGCGGCCGGCCCTACTGCGTCGTCCTGTTCGACGAGGTGGAGAAGGCCCATCCCGCCGTCTGGGACCTGTTGCTGCAGATCCTGGAGGACGGCCGGCTGACCGATTCCTTCGGCGGCGTGGTGGACTTCACCAACACGGTGGTGCTGCTGACTTCCAACGCCGCCAGCCGCCTGCTCACCCGCGAACGGGTGCGGCCCGGCTTTGCCGGGGAGCCGGCGGCGCCGGAGGCCCTCGACGCGGAGGTGGTCGCCGAGGCGCGGCGGGTTTTCCGCCCCGAGCTGCTCGACCGCCTGGACGAGATCGTGGTCTTCCGGCCGCTCGGCCGGCGCGAGTTGCGGCGGATCTGCGACCTCCTGCTCGCTGAGCTGTCTGGGCAGCTCGCCGAGCTCGGCGTGGCGATCGAGGTGGTAGACGAAGCCCGCGACTGGCTCCTCGACCAGACCGGGCTAGACCCGGCAGCCGGTGCGCGTCCGCTCCGCCGCGCTATCCAGCGCCACGTCCAGGACGCGGTCTCCGACCTCCTCCTCGCGCGCGCCGGCCGCGCCGGGGCCCGGCTGCGGGCCGTGGTCGAAAACGGCGCCCTGCGGGTGGTGCCGGTGCTCTCTGCCGCGCCGGGCTCATCCAGCAATTCGGGATAAGAACTTGGCCGGCCGCTCCGCTTTTAATAGGACTGCCAGGACTGCTGAACCTCTACAGGAGGACTCGGGATGCCACGCAGGCTCACGGAAGCAGGCTTTCAGGCGGTCGCGCCGGTTCCATCCCGCCACGACGCTCCAGCCCCGAGACCCGGCGGAGCCCGGAGCGCCAGGATGGAGAGGACCGTCAGGACGGCAGGCCCGAGGCATCGCCAGCAGACCCGGCCGCAAGGCGTCTGGGACAACTCTCAGATCACTCTCAGATCACGACCAAAGAAAGGTGGGAGGAACGCATGTACAAATCGTCAGTTCTTGCCAGAAATGAGCTGACTGCTCTGAAGGCCGGGCAGGCCCGCTACGGTGATCCGACCGTCCGCTTCGAGGACATGATCGCGCGCGCCGCGCTGAGCCTCGAGGAGCGCACCGATGCCGAGCTGCTGCGCGACGGCCGTGAGCTGTCCGACCCCGCTCTGCGCGAGCACGCCCTGTACCAGTATGTGGCGCGCAACGGCGTCAAGGCTCTGCCGGTCATCCGCCAAGCCCTGTTCGAAGACACGGATACCGACCTGCGCGTCAACCTGCTGTGGATGCTCGAGTGGCTGGAAAGCGACGAGTGCCGCAAGATCGGCCTGGAGCTGACGGACGACCGCGACCACCGCGTCCGTGAGTGGGCCCGCGTCTTCTCCTGGGAAATGGGCTGGACCGATCAGGATTTCCGGCGCGCCCGCGAGTTCAAGCACTACGAGGGCCGCACCTTCGACCAGACCATCTACCTGCACATCACCTGCAACCTGTACATCAAGCTCGGCCCGGGCAACAACATGTGGGGCCACCTGCTGATCAGCCCGCAGATGCTGCGCCGGGTGTTCGGCCAGGCCCTCGCCTGCAACAACATGGGCACCCGGGACGAAAGCATCGTGGTCGCCAAGACGCTGTCCGGGCTCAACGCCGACGGCTCGAACCACTATGAGGGCTTCCTGTTCCGCGGCTTCACCGAGCTCACCAACCCGCTGCAGGGCAACTTCTACTTCGAGACTCATACCAACCGCCCGATTTTCCTGTCGGGCCGCGCCAACGACCCCTCGAAGGGCGTGGTCGAGAACGTCACCGTGCCGTTCGCCCGCCAGGGCCAGTGGTTCCTCAACGAGAACATCGAGGTGAAGGGCCGCAAGGCCATCGAGTACGTCCGCGGCCTGTTCCAGGGCTGGTCGTACGTCAACCTGGAGCGCATTGAGAACGCCGGCGGCGAGTTCTTCTTCCCCGGCAACTCGGTGCTCTCGACCCTCCACCACCCCGAGGTGGGCCCGAGGACGAACGGCTTCTTCACCGGCCGCTTCAAGGGCAAGGTGGTCGACTGGGACGGCGACGAGATCATCGACCTCAACTATCTGCCGGCCTACGCCACGATCAAGGGCGAGGTGGACTCGAATCTCGACGGCATCCCCGACGAGCCCGGCCGCCACGTCCGCGACTATCCGCGCTGAAGCGTCGCGATCTTTACGGCTCCGGAGGGCGGGAACCCTCCGGAGCCGGGCATCCCGGTCGATGAGCTAGGAGAGGCCTTGACGACGATGGCGCAGGCAGCCGTCCAGGATGAAATCGATGGGAGGACGGAGCCCGTCGGCTGGCGCGTGCTGGGCCACTCCGGCTTCCGCCGCCTCTGGGCCGCCGGCTGGCTCTCCGCCCTGGGATCGCAGATCGGCCGCATCGGCCTCATCCTCTATGTCTTCGAGGAAAGAGGATCGGTGGCGGGCATCGCCCTGCTGGTCATCCTGGAGACCCTCCCCGGCGTGCTCGCCGCCCCCCTGGCCGGCGTGGTGGCCGACCGCGCCAGCAAGCGCCGGGTGATGATCGCGGCGGACCTCCTGCGAGCCCTGTTCGCCGGCGCCGTCCTGGCGTGGCCCACGGTCTGGATGATCTACGTGGCGGCGGCCTTCCAGTCGGTGGCGACCGCCTTCTTCCAGCCCACCCGCTCCTCGGCCCTGCCCCGCCTGGTGCGCGAGCGCGACCTCCCCGCCGCCAACGGCGTGGAGCAGGCGGCCGGCAACCTGGTGCTGATCGTGGGGCCGGTACTCGGCGCCGGGCTGCTGGCGCGCTGGGGCCTGGCGGTCACTCTCTCCGTGGACGCCCTGACGTTCCTGGCCAGCGCCGCGCTGCTGGCCGGCCTCCGGCTCGGCGGTCCAGGAGGTGGGGCCGCGCCCGGCTCGGCCCTGGCCGGCGTGCGCGAAGGCTGGCGCTACCTCTCCGCACACCCCCTGGCGTCGTGGATGGCCCTGCTCTTCTTCGTCAGCCTGCTCTGCACCGGCCTCTGGCTCCCCCTGGCCCCTTCGTTCCTCCGGGATTCTCTGGGCGCCGGCCCGGCGAACCTGGGATGGCAGATCGGCGTCTTCGGCTTGGGCTCCGTCTGCGGGGCCCTGGTGGCGCCGCGCCTCGTGACGCGGTTCGGCAAGGGGAGGGTCCTGTTCGCCGCCCTGCTGGCCGAGGCCTCCGTGATGGCGCTCTATTCGCGGGCGCCGTCGCTGGCCGGAGCCAACGCCTTGATGCTGGCCTGGGGCATCACCGTGTCGATGATCGTGGTGCCCTTCTACTCCATCCTGCAGACGGTAGTGGAGGAGCGCCTGCTCGGGCGGGTCTTCTCCATCATCAAGCAGTGCGAGGACGGCGCACTGGTAGCCGCCATGGGGGTCGCGGCAGCGCTCCAGGGGCGGCTCTCGGCCGCCGACGCCTTCCTGGCCGGCGGCCTGCTGTACGCCGCCTTCGCCGCTTCCTCGCTCTGGACCCGCGGCGGGCGTGTCCTGCTCGTCACCCGTTGACCGGAGGAGAGGCCCATGCCCGAAACCCGGCGATCGCGACGCTTCCTCGCTCTGGCGGCCGTGCTCCTGGCGGCTGGCTGCGCCGCAGAGGCCGGCCCCGGGGGCGAGCCGGAATTCCGCCTGCGCAAGGTGGCGGTGGACCCCGCGGGCGGCGGCGATGCCACCCTCTCTCCCGACGGGCAGAAATTCATCACCACCTCCCGGCGCAACGGCAACTGGGACCTCTGGACCTTCGACCTCGCGGCCTCCCGCTGGACGCAGGTTACCCGCCACCCGGCCGAGGACTTCGAGGGCCGCTGGTCCCCCGACGGCCGGCAGCTCGCCTTCACCTCCAGCCGTAGCGGCTACCGCAACGTATGGCTGAAGGACCTCGCCACCGGCCAGACGCGCCAGCTCACCTTCTCCAGGAACGAGGACGAATACCCCGCCTGGACGCCGGACGGCACCGGCGTGCTCTACACCGGCGGACCCTGGAAGCACCGCGACTTCCTCCTCGTGCCCGCGGCCGGCGGCGTGCCCCGGCGCTTGAGCCCTGAGCCGGGTTTCCTCGGCGCCTGCATGTTCGATCCCACCGGCGAATCGATCCTCTGCCACCGCTACGACCTGGGCAGCGGGGACGTTTTCCGGCTCTGGCTGGCGGACGGCGAGATCACGCCGCTGACCCTCGGTCCTTCCTGGGACTACAAGCCGGCGCCCACGCCAGACGGCAAATGGATCGCCTTCTCCCGTAGCGAGGAGGGGCCCGCCCGGATCGCCGCCATGCCGGCCACGGGCGGCAAGGTCCGCTACCTGACCGGCTCCCCGTACCCGGACCGCTGGCCGACCTGGAGCGCCACCGGCCGCGAGCTCCTGTTCCACCGCATCGTCGACGAGGGGACCGGCCTGTCGCTCCTCGACCGCCGCACCGGCCGGGTGCGCACTCTCGTGGGCGCCGCTGAGAGGCCGCTCCAGGGCTCCCTGGACCCCCGGGGCGGACAGCTCGCCTACTGCGCCCAGCTCCCCGGCCGCAAGGTGCTGAAAGTGATCGATCTCAAGAGCGGCGCCACCCGGCGCCTGGACACCGGGACGGGTGAAGCCTGCTTCCCCCGCTGGTCGCCGGACGGCGGGCGCATCGCCTTTGCCGGCAAGCCGGGAAACCGCTGGGAAATCGGCGTCGCCGCGCCCGACGGCTCCGGCTTGCGCTTCTTGACCGCCGGCAAGCCAGGCTTGCACGGTATGGACGGGCCCCTGGACTGGTCCCCCGACGGCACCCGGATCCTCTTCCAGGCCGATACTGAGCCGTACGAGGCCAACCTCTTCGCCGTCGAGCCGGTGTCTGGGCGGCTGGAGCGGATCACGCGGGGGGCATGGTTCGACGAGGCCCCTGCCTGGTCGCCGGACGGTCGCCAGATGCTCTTCATGTCGACCCGCGCCGGCGACTGGACCTGGGGCCTGTTCCGCCTGACGCTCGGCGGCGGCTCGCTGGAGACCTTGGCCGGCCCCGACTGGGACGAGAAGAACTTCCCCCGCATGGGGCCGGACGGCGCCGTCCTCTGGAGCGCCTTCGGCAAGGATGGCCTGGAGCGGCTGGTCGAGCGTTCGCCGGACGGCAGAACGCGGGTGCTCACCCAGGCCGGCCCGGGAGCCCGCTGGGCCTCCTACTCGGCGGACGGCCGCGGCATCTTGTTCACCACCCTCGAACACCGGGTGGAATTCTGGCTGGCGGAGAACGTCTTCGGCCCCGGCTCGCCGCTGCGCGAGCCTGCCATTCCCCAACCCATGAGGCTGGCGGGGCCGGCGGGAGGCCGCGAGCGCACCCCGGTCCACCTCCAGAGGCGCTGACAGATGTGAGGCGGTCCGTCCGGTGGACGGACAGGAGAAAGGGAGGACTTCCAGAATGCGATTCGCCGCGACCCTGGTCCGTTTCTACCAGATCTCGACGCTGGCCGCCTGGCACGGCGGCCGGTTCTGCACGCGCCTCGCCCTGGCCCGGCTGGCGATCATCCGGCCCGTGCCGGCCGGCCGCCTGCTTGGCGAGGAGCTGGCCAGGCTTTGCGAGCGCCTGGGCGCCACGTTCATCAAGCTGGGGCAGATCCTGAGCTCCGCCCCGACCTCCTGTCCCACGAGGTGACAGTCCCCCTCGCGCGCCTCCAGGACAGCGTGGCGCCCTTCGACACCCGCCGGGTACCGGCGATCCTCGAAGAAGGCTTTCGGCCGTCCTCCGGAAGAGATCTTCGAGAGCTTCGACCCCACGCCCGCCGCCAGCGCCAGCATCGCCCACGTCCACCGGGCGCGGCTGCACGGCGGCCGTCCCGTGGCGGTCAAGATCCTCCGTCCCGGGATCGCCCGCCGGGTCGAGCAGGACTTCCGCCTCGTGCGCCTCTGCGCCCGCGCGGCCGCCTGGCTGCCGCCCATGCGGGCGGTCCCCCTCGAGGAGCTGATCGGAGAAGCTCGAGACCCCGATCCGCCAGCAGCTCGACTTCGACCGCGAGGCGGCCAACCTGCGCCGGTTCCGTGCCAACTTCTCCGGCGTCGAGCACGTCACCCTGCCGGCCCTGGTCGAGGAGCTGTGCCGCGGGCCGGTCCTCACCATGGAGCTGCTGGATGGCCTGCAGAAGGTGACCGCCCCCGGCTTCAACGGGGACGAACGCCGCACCGCCGCCCTGGCCGGCCTGCGGGCCCTCTACAAGATGATCTTTCTAGACGGCTTCGTGCACGCCGACATGCACCCGGGCAACGTATTCCTGCGGCGCTGGGGAGAGGTCGTCATCCTCGATGCCGGCCTGGTCGCCGAGCTGGAGGAGAAAGACCTCCGGGATTTCACGGACTTCTTCTTCGGCCTGGTGAACAACCAGGGCGAAATCTGCGCCCGGATCCTCTGGGACGGGGCGCTCTGGCGCTCACCGCGGTGCGACCGGTCCAGCTTCGAGGCCGCCATCCGCGAGCTGGTGGCGCGCCACTCCTCGCTGCGATGCCAGGACTTCGAGGTCACCCGCTTCGTCTACCAGCTCATCGAGACCCAGCGCCGTTTCGGCGTCCGGAAGCTCGACCCGGTTCATCATGACCGTGCTCTCGATGGTGGTGTACGACGGTATCTGCAAGCTGCTCTATCCTGACTGCGACTTCCAGCGCGAGGCCCGCGGCTACCTGATCACGGCCCGGTACCAGCGTCCCAGAGCGGTCGCGGTCTGACGCGGAACAAGAGAGGAGAACCCAAACGATGGAGCTTCAGACCCTGGCCGACTACCGGCGGCGCATCGCCGAGATGGAGACCGAGATCCTGGAGGCGAAACGCCGGCTGGCCGAACTGCGCCAGCAGGCGCCCCGCGAGGAATTCGAGGACTTCACCCTCAAGACCTGGGACGGCGGCAATGTCCGCCTTTCGGAAGCTCTTCGGTGACAAGGACGACCTGATCGTGATCCACAACATGGGCCGGGGCTGCTCCTACTGCACCATGTGGGCCGACGGTTTCAACGGCCTCCTACCCCACCTTGAGGACCGGGCGGCCTTCGTGGTGGCCTCCCCGGACAGCCCGGAGGTGCAGAAGGAATTCGCCACCGGCCGGGGCTGGCGGTTCCGAATGGCCTCCGCCCATGGGACTAGCTTCAACAAGGCCGCCGGCTTCGAGGTCCCCGAAGGGCCGATGCCCGGCGTGTCCACCTTCCGCCGCGACCGGGAAGGCCGAATCTACCGCGTCTCCAAGGCCGAGATCCAGCCCGGGGATGACTTCTGCAGCGCCTGGCACCTCTTCGACCTGCTGGAGGGAGGTCCCGGCGACTGGGGGCCCAGTTACACCTACTGCCCCCCCGTCTCAGTGTGCCTGGAGCTAGTTCGGGATCGGCTGCCAGACGAGCGTCTGGGCATCGCTCGCCAGGAACAGATCGGCGTGGCCGCAGTCGACGACCCACTGGGCGGCCGGGACCTTGTTGACGATGGGGAGTCGTCACGTCCGAGCTCTCCCCGAGTTGCACGACCTCCTCGATTTTCCCGGCAGTAGCACCCACGTAGAGGACGGGGACGGTGATGTCTTCCAGGTGATCGTCAAAGGCCGCTTCAGTCTGGTCGCAGACCACCGCTTCGCCGTCGTTGACCGCTCGGCTTGTACGGAGAGGCCGCTGCCTCGAAACCGAAGAAGACCGCGGTATCGGTACTGCCCAGGACGGGAGTCGGACCTCTCCCAGGACCTCACGGGCGTGCTCTATCTCCAGGACTCCCAGACTCTAGAAGGCAGGGAGAGCAAATTCGACCTCGGCCATTGCGTCGTTCAGGTCCTGCGACAGTGCCTCTCGGCCGTGTAAGTCGACTCTCCACGATCGCCCTTCCTGGCTGCTTACACGGCCGTCTTAAAGAGTTGACGAGGATACCGAACCGGCGTAGAGTCAACGTAAGTTATGGCAACCTCAACACATAGTGCCATGGCGATTTCTCCGGACTACCTTGCTTTGACTTGGCGGGATTGTGATAAAGCGGATTGGAAGCCGTAACGGCGATCGTTATTATAAAGTTAGGCCGCAGGAAACAAACTCTTCCTCACTACCACCCGTCCTCGGAGGTTCTATGAAGCGAGTCACTGGCATTGGCGGCATCTTCTTCAAAGCCAAAGACGCTCCGGCACTACAGGCTTGGTACAAGCGGCACCTCGAAATTGATGTCCAAGAATGGGGTGGCACGGCTTTCACCTGGACCGACGATGAAGGTAAGCCGGTTGCCGGAACAACCATCTGGTCCATTGGTTCGGCGCAAGGTGACCACTTTGCGCCTAGCACTGCAACTTTCATGATCAATTACCGGGTGGAGGATCTCCACGCCCTGGTTAAAGTCTTACGCGAAGAAGGCTGCAACGTTCTCGAGAAGATTGACGATTCCGAGTATGGGAAGTTTGCCTGGGTCATCGATCCAGAAGGAAACAAGGTAGAACTTTGGCAACCGCCTGCCGGCCAATGACCAGGGCAATCGGCCTCAGCACGATCTGCGACCTATCCCTTATAAGGCCCCCGGTGGTCAAGGAGTAGACGGTCCGCAGGAGCTGCTCTTTGGGGCAGGATTCGCTACGTCGGCGTCGTCGAAGACTTTCCGGATCGCCGTCTCGAACTTGGTGATCGCGGCCTCAGCTCCGCCCGCACCTGGACCATCAGGGCGCTCAGATCCGCGACCACCTTCTCGACCTGATCGACGAACCGCGGGTCGTTTCGGCCACCGCGGCGAACGGCAGGGCCGCGAGTTGGGCGGAACGGGACTCCAGGTCGTTCAGCATCTTGTCCAGCTTGCGCTCGGAGATCCCCTCGATCGCGATGCCGGCGAGTGCCAGCAGCCGGTCGGCCATGGCTTTGAATATGGCGGTCAGATTCGCGGCCAGCAGGCCCAAACGGAGGCGGCCCTCCACCACCCAGCGTGCCGCCCGGAGCCGCCGGATCGGTGGCCGCGGCCTGGGCCTCCACCGTCTTCAGACCGGAAAGGGCGGCGGAGAGAGGGAGGCTCTCGAGTGCTCCCCGAGCGTTCGACGCGGCCTTCACAGAAGGTCTCCGAAAGTCACGACTCGATGTTGGGCAGGGGCAGGTGCGACCAGCGGGAGCATCCTGCCCGTTTACGGCAGCCGGAAACATGGCTGGCTCCCGCATTCCCCCCAGGCCCCTCGGGGCCGCTTCGGCTAACTACCTGGGTGGGGGGATCGCACTCAACGGGAGCACGGTACTTCCCGATCCCCCGCGGGTGCCGCGAGGACCGCGGCCGAATGCCCCGACGCTGGAGCTTCCAACGTCCTCGCAGAGAACCGCCCGGCACGGGCAACGCCCTAGCGGCCCCCACCCGCGGGGCACCCTCTTCGGGTTCCCCGCCACCCCTCCCCGTTCAACCGGGCATCTGGGGCGTCATCACCCCGGGATCCATTTGACTGACGCCGGCGGCTTGGTGTGCCCGCCGCCACCTCCTCAGCGATTTCGGGTAAAGGGTCTCGAGGGTCCCGAAGCGACGGGTGTGGGCCGGAATCACTCGGGAGGTTAGGCCAGCGACTCGTCCCTTGACCCCACACCAGGAGAGTGCTTGCGACCGGTCCGCCTGCGCGGAGCCCGTCTGGTTACCTGCCACCGCCACCCCACTGGCGGGTTTCTGGAACGGCGTAACCACACGAGGATTCTTTCCCGCTGGCGCTGGCCACGTGGTCGCTGTCGCGGCGGCATGGGGGGCCTCTGGTCTTGGGCTCCGCCGGAGGCGAGAGCCTTGGACCAGAGGCCCCCCTCAACGCTCCGTAGTGCTGGAAGGCTGCTCGTCAGCAAATAGCGAGGAGGTGGTAGCGCTCAGAGAGCGCTCGGCAAAGCGTTGAAGCTCGCTGACGAGCGATGGGTCAGCGAAGGGAGCGCGCTACATGAGCGGCGTGCGCTGAGTTGAGCAGCGCTGGAAGCGCGCTCAAGGCACGATGTAGGGCGCTAAGGCTCGCTGGAGGGGGCGCGGAGCGCCCTCAGCATTTCGAAAGGGGACCCGAGGACAGCACTGTGCCGGTCGGACGCGCTCGGGGGGCGTCCCGCCCTGGTCCAGGCCGGAGGTCTGGCCAGGGCGGGAGGCCCCCCGACAATGGCTGCGTAGTGCACGCAAGGCGCGGCCCGCTAGGAGCCGGGCCTTGGTTGTGTATTGAGCGCTAATGAAGGCGGAAGCTTGAGACTCCGGGAAAGCGAAAGCAGAGGGTGAGGGTGGATCTCCGGGTACGAAGACCGGAAGCCCTCCGGAGAGGACTCCCGGCCCGGAGGGCAAAGAACCTCAGTTCCAGTCCTTTGCGGCGTAAAAGCGGAGCATCGCGAGGTGGCTTTCGAAGCTTTTGAGCGAAGGATGGTAGGTCCACTCAAGGTATCCGCACGTGGATTGGTAGTAGAGGATGGCCTTCTCGTCCTCTGAGATCCAAAGGACGGTGTCGTTTATCTGTTCGACGTCGAAGCCCGAGAGCAGCGCGGTGATCTCGGTCGGGGGCTGGGTCGGGCAGAGGCCGAACAGGAGCTGAACCGGGCGATTGCGGTATTTGGTTTCCCAGGAGAAGTAGGCGAAAGGGTCACCTTCGGCTTCGCTCATGTAGACGGTAGGTGCGTCGGTGAACCAAAGGTGGCGAACTATGGAAGGGATCATGGTTTTCTCCTATGGCGACCGGGTTGTTATTTTGGGCCGCCTCTGAGGAGGCGCTGGCGAGTGGGGGGCTCCTGTCAAGGATCGGCGCAGCCGACCCCGAAGGGGCTTGTCCTTGACAGGCGCTCCCCCTCGCCCACAATGGAAAGACAGGCGGCCCAACAACGCTCCGACGTGCACTGATGGTGGGCGAAGAGACGCGCCAGCGGCGCGATGAATGAGATGGGGCGCGGAGCGACCCGACCCTTACCGCCACGTATGTGGCGGCAGAACGCTTTGGACATCAAGATTAAAGTCGCCATTTTGTGGAGAGGGCCTGCGCGTCGCGGGCTGGCCGAAGGCAAGACCCGAGGCGCAGGTCCCTCGGAGAGCTTCGAGGGGGACGACGATGCCGGCCCCAAGGGGCCGGCGTCGTCATTTAGGAGGTCGATGAGCAGGTAGAGGCGAAGGGCCTACCCCAGGGGAGAAGGCCCAATACAGCGCCAACAATCAGAGCACCTCAAGGCTCCGGGGAAGATAGCGCTTGAAGTCCTCGTATGCTTCCCGGCTGGGCGACAGTCGGAGCTCAACCAAACCGCCCTCGAAGTCAATGATTAGAAGGGCGAGGCGTTGGTCGTTTCCCCAGATGGCAGGCATTTCGTCGGCTTCGTAATCCACAGATTCCCAGGCGGGCAGACGGTCCAGCACGGTAGGGATGTCCTCATCGGGCTGGAGGGAGCCCGGACGGTACTCTCCAGACCAGGCCATCGGATCGTCGCTGCAGGTGAAGGTAAAGAGAAATTCGAGTTCAGAGGGGATCGGTGTCATGAGTAGCTCCTTTTCTCTGCGGCACCGGTTGTTAGTGTTTTGGGCCGCCTCCGCAGGAGGTGGAGGCGACGGGGGCCTCCTGTCATAGGCTCGGCAAAGCCGACCCCGAAGGGGTTTGCCTTGACAGGCGGCCGCCGTCGCCCACAATGGGAAGACAGGCGGCCCACACCGCTCCGACGTGCACCAAAGTTGGGCGAAGAGACGCTCCAGGGCTGGGGAGTGGGAGCCCGGGCGCGATGAGAGATAGGGCCGCGAAGCGGCCCTATCCTTAGCGCCATGAATGTGGCGGCAGCTCGGCTCAGGAATGAAGGATGGTCATCGGCATACCGGAGAGAGTCTTTGCGGTTCGGGAACTGGCCGAAGGCCAGGCCCGAAGCGCAAGGCCCTTCGGGGAGCTGCGACCTCAATCTTGATTTCCTAAGCGTTCTGCCGCCACATGCGTGGCGGTAAGGGTCGGGCCGCTCCACGGCCCCATCTCATTCATCGCGCCCGGGCTCCTTCGCCCAACATTTCTGCACGTCGGACACCATCTTGGGAGAGGGACTTGCGCGTCGGAGTCTTGCCGAAGGCCAGACCCGAGGCGCAGGCCCTCGGAAACAGCCTCGATCGAGGGGGATGGCGACGCCGGCCCTTGGGGCCGGCGTCGCCATTGAGGAGGTCGATGAGTAGGTAGAGCGGAGGGCCTGCCCCAGGGAAAGAAGGCTGGCGCCGCATGTCAACTCGATCGAGTAGGTTGGGTGTAGGCGTAACTCCGCATACTTACTCCTCGTCCGGCATGAGAATTGTGATCACCGGTTCAGGCGTGTCGCCTGGACCGCATATGGCCTTGAGCTGGACGGGGCGCGGTCGGCAATTGTCGTTGCGTACAGCTACGCAGAACAGGATGTCCCACAGCCGACCGGTCTCGTCCTGACCGGTGACACCTGGAGGGACCTCGACGTAGGCGTTCCACACAGTGCAACTGACGGCTACAGGGAATTTGAAGCCGGCTTCCGCAGCCAGGTTGGACACTTCAACGAGGATGCCGTCCCGCAGGAGGTCCCTCGCGGGTAACTTGGTGGAGGACGCGGCCGAAGATCTCATCGACACTGGACATGAGCTTCTCCTGGTAGAAAATGGTTTTTAAAAGGAACGCTCGCCCGGGCGGGCGCGGTTCAGTCGGCGCCGCCTCTTTACCGAGGAGATGGCGAGCGGGAGAGGGGCCGTGGACCTCCTCAGATGGCGTGTGCCGAGGCTGGAGGCCTCTCATCCCGCGGCGGACGCTGGACCACGAGAGGGACCTCCCAGGAGGCGGTTGCCCTTACGCCCCGGGAAATGCCTGGAAGTCGCGAGTGAGCCGGCACGTTTTTAGTCGGCTTCAGGCGCTTTTCGCCTCCTCAGTAGGCTCTCTGCAAAGACTCGGGCCAGCGCCTTCTGGCGACGTGCTATCGAGCCAGCTCTCTAGAGCTGCATCAAGCTCCTCAGCCAGGGCGAAGCACCCTGCCTCATAAGCGGAATGGAGCGCGGACATCAGGATGGGAACTTCCTCGTTTTTAGAAATAACGGGGTCGTCAGACTCCCGGGTCGCAGGCCAGTCCTTGAGCGGAGAACCCTTGCCTCTAGGGTCGCATCCGGAGAAAAGAAAATTTGGTGATCAGGTCCATGTGCTGGCCCTTGCCAAGATAGAGGTCCAGCACAGTCCCGAGGGATCCTCAGCGACAACCAACGAGTCGACGAGCTTCAGGCCCAGAATGTCGCAGGCGAGGTGAATCCTTCTGGTGAACAGCTTGTCCTCCTCGCTGGGTTGCGCTGAACCCGATGGGTGGTTGTGCGCGATCGCCAGGCCACTGGCATTGGCGAGCAACGCTGGCACCACCAACCCTCGGGGCTCGACGTTGCAGCGGGAAAGGCATCCGACGTAGGCGACGGTCCAGCCGATGACGCGGTGACAGTTATCCACGTAGACCGCACACATGACTTCGCGGTCGAGGCCATCAAACACGCGCTTCCAGAGAAAGGCCGCGATCTCCGCGGGCCGCGCCAGAGTCTCGGGCTCGGCAACGGGCTCCTCGTCTTCCTTGATGAGGCGGAGACGATAGCGGGTCACCGTGTGAGCTTTGGCGGCGGTATGCCGGGGCTTCTCTGTGGGCCTCTCAGTGTCCCTGCGTTGGGATGTTGGGAGAACGATGTGACTCACCTTGGTCTCTCCTTTCGGTCGGTGTCCCTCGTGCTGAGGCGGAGAGACCCCGAGAGACTGGAGTGGACGTCAAGGTCGCGCGTGAGCGCGCCCGTCAGGGTTTGCCTTGCGGCCACTCCAGCTCTCGGGTAGGCACGAAGCTATGCACGAGGGACACTTACCGAAAGGAACGTCTATCGAATCAACCCGCGTCGGGTTCAAGGAAAGAGAACGGCTGCTTGTGGTACTCGCCACCGTCCATTCGAGTCTGAGCTGCCGCGTTATGAAACCGAGGACAGAATGCTATGACCAGCGCATGGCAGCCATTGAAGCGAAGGCTGCTCCCCGTCCCCAGAGCATGAAGACGCCGGCGTCTTGGGCCAGCCTCGTCATTGCGGGGGTCCGGGTGAAAACCTACCAACGGAGAGGATATTCCAAAGAGCTGCGAAGGCCTTCGGTGTAGGAAGCAAGGTCGTTGAAGGTGAACAGATAGCCTTCCCGATTACAATCAACGATGATCACGGTGAGCCTATCCTCATCGAAGTAGACTACGCGCGTGTCCTTCCAATCGAGTTGCCAACCATGAAGATAGACGTCGATTTCGCCGCGAGGAATGTCGTAACCAGCGAGCGCAAGAGTGGTAGCAAAGGGCACGGACGCGGGTTCGGCACCAAAGAAGAATAGTTCCTGGACGTCGAGAGGATAGGCGAGGAGGAGCTTGCGATTCATGGCAGAGTCCCTTTCTTTTCCTGGTCGTTTCCGTTCATCATGGACTGATGCTGAGCCGGAGAATCCAGGAGATGTCAAGGTCGTGCAGAGCACGCCCCGAAGGGGTTGCCTTGCATCTCCTGGAATCTCCGGCTATGAGTACAAGGATGAACGGAATCGACCAGGAAAATAAACCAAGGGATTCATAGGAGCAGCGGAGGGAGGCGCGGCA